>NZ_CP198970.1:0-4800000 GCF_052367875.1 Pseudomonas sp. A6
GTGTTGGACTGGGTCAACGAAAAATACATGGGGCGTCTGCTCGAACTGCTGGGTGAGCGTGGCAACGGGCAGATTCCCGCCCTCTCGCTGCTCATCGGCAGCCGCCGCAGCCGGGCTCCGCGTCCTGCGCTGATGCCGCAGAGCCACGCGATGCCCGCGCCGACCATCACCCCGCCGCCGTCGCCGGCGCAGGTGCGCGCAGCCAAGGCCCAGGCCTACCAGGCCGAGGCGCCGGCCCAGGCCGAAGCGGCCAGCCGGGTGCAACAGATGCAGCTCAACGTGCAGGAGCCGATGCCCGACATCGACGAGTCCAGCCCGGGCATCGACCCGCTCGCCGCCGCCGCGGCCATGCCGTCGGCACCCGCGGTGCGCACCGAGCGCAACGTGCAGGTGGAGGGCGCGCTCAAACACACCAGCTACCTGAACCGCACCTTCACCTTCGAGAACTTCGTCGAGGGCAAGTCCAACCAGCTGGCCCGCGCCGCGGCCTGGCAGGTGGCGGACAACCTCAAGCACGGCTACAACCCGCTCTTCCTTTATGGGGGCGTGGGCCTGGGCAAGACGCACCTGATGCACGCCGTGGGCAACCACCTGCTGAAGAAGAACCCGAACGCCAAGGTCGTGTACCTGCATTCGGAGCGCTTCGTCGCGGACATGGTCAAGGCCCTGCAGCTGAACGCCATCAACGAGTTCAAGCGCTTCTACCGCTCGGTGGACGCCCTGCTGATCGACGACATCCAGTTCTTCGCCCGCAAGGAGCGTTCCCAGGAAGAGTTCTTCCACACCTTCAACGCCCTGCTCGAAGGCGGCCAGCAGGTGATCCTCACCAGCGACCGCTACCCGAAGGAGATCGAAGGCCTGGAAGAGCGCCTGAAGTCGCGCTTCGGCTGGGGCCTGACGGTGGCGGTGGAGCCGCCGGAACTGGAAACCCGCGTGGCCATCCTGATGAAGAAGGCCGAGCAGGCGAAGGTGGAGCTGCCGCACGACGCGGCCTTCTTCATCGCCCAGCGCATCCGCTCCAACGTGCGCGAGCTTGAGGGGGCCCTGAAAAGGGTGATCGCCCACTCCCACTTCATGGGCCGGCCGATCACCATCGAGCTGATCCGCGAGTCGCTGAAGGACCTGCTGGCCCTGCAGGACAAGCTGGTCAGCATCGACAACATCCAGCGCACCGTCGCCGAGTACTACAAGATCAAGATCGCCGACCTGCTGTCCAAGCGCCGTTCGCGCTCGGTGGCGCGTCCGCGCCAGGTGGCCATGGCCCTGTCCAAGGAACTGACCAACCACAGCCTGCCGGAAATCGGCGTGGCTTTCGGTGGTCGGGACCACACCACGGTGCTGCACGCCTGTCGTAAGATCGCTCAACTGAAGGAATCCGACGCGGACATCCGCGAGGACTACAAGAACCTGCTGCGTACGCTGACCACCTGAGGCCAAGCTGCAGCCCCACGAGGCAAGGGATTAGACCATGCATTTCACCATTCAACGCGAAGCTCTGTTGAAACCCCTGCAACTGGTCGCTGGTGTGGTCGAACGCCGCCAGACGCTGCCGGTTCTTTCCAACGTACTGCTGGTGGTCCAGGGCCAGCAGCTGTCGCTGACCGGTACCGACCTCGAGGTCGAACTGGTTGGCCGCGTCACCCTGGAGGAGCCGGCCGAACCGGGCGAGATCACCGTCCCGGCGCGCAAGCTCATGGACATCTGCAAGAGCCTGCCCAGCGACGTGGTGATCGACATCCGCGTCGACGAGCAGAAGCTGCTGGTGAAGGCCGGCCGTAGCCGCTTCACCCTGTCGACGCTGCCGGCCAACGACTTCCCCACCGTCGAGGAAGGCCCGGGCTCACTGACCTTCAGCCTGGTGCAGAGCAAGCTGCGCCGCCTGATCGATCGCACCAGCTTCGCCATGGCCCAGCAGGACGTGCGCTACTACCTCAACGGCATGCTGCTGGAAGTCTCCAGCGGCACCCTGCGCGCCGTGGCCACCGACGGCCACCGCCTGGCCATGTGCTCGTTCACCGGCGGCGTGCCGGAAGCCCAGGACCGCCACCAGGTCATCGTGCCGCGCAAGGGCATCCTGGAGCTGGCGCGCCTGCTCACCGAGCAGGACGGCCAGGTGGACATCGTCCTCGGTCAGCACCACATCCGCGCCACCACCGGCGAATTCACCTTCACTTCCAAGCTGGTGGACGGCAAGTTCCCTGACTACGAGCGCGTGCTGCCAAAGGGCGGCGACAAGCTGGTGATCGGTGATCGCCAACTGCTGCGCGAGGCCTTCAGCCGTACCGCGATTCTCTCCAACGAGAAGTACCGCGGTATTCGCCTGCAACTGACCTCCGGCCTGCTGAAGATCCAGGCGAACAACCCGGAGCAGGAGGAAGCGGAAGAAGAAGTGCAGGTCGACTACAACGGCGGCAGCCTGGAAATCGGCTTCAACGTCAGCTACCTGCTGGACGTACTGGGCGTGATGGGCACCGAGCAGGTTCGCATGATCCTCTCCGACGCCAACAGCAGCGCCCTGCTGCAGGAAGCCGACAACGACGACTCCGCCTACGTCGTCATGCCGATGCGTCTCTGACCTTCACTGAATGTCACTGACCCGCGTCTCGGTCACCGCGGTGCGCAACCTGCACCCGGTGACCTTCTCCCCCTCCCCTCGCATCAACATCCTCTACGGCGAAAACGGCAGCGGCAAGACCAGCGTGCTCGAAGCCGTCCACCTGCTCGGCCTTGCCCGCTCCTTCCGTAGCCAGCGCCTGCAACCGGTCATCCAGTATGAACAGGCCGCCTGCACCGTCTTCGGCCAGGTTCAGCTTGCCAATGGCATGACCAGCAACCTGGGTATTTCCCGGGAACGCCAGGGTGAGTTCCAGATTCGCATCGATGGCCAGAATGCGCGCAGCACTGCGCAGTTGGCGGAAACCTTGCCGTTGCAGCTGATCAACCCGGACAGCTTCCGCTTGCTGGAAGGCGCGCCGAAGATTCGCCGGCAGTTCCTCGACTGGGGTGTGTTCCACGTGGAACAACGCTTCATGGTCGCCTGGCAGCGGCTGCAGAAGGCGCTGCGCCAGCGGAACTCGTGGCTCCGACATGGTAGACTGGACGGTGCTTCGCAGGCTGCCTGGGATCGCGAATTGTGTACTGCCAGCGACGAAATCGATGGCTATCGGCGGTCCTATATCCAGGCCCTCAAACCGGTCTTCGAACAGACGCTGGGAGAGTTGATCCAGTTGGACCAGCTCACCCTCAGCTATTACCGCGGCTGGGACAAGGATCGCGAGCTGAGCGAGGTATTGAACGGCAGCTTGTTGCGCGACCAGCAGATGGGGCATACCCAGGCTGGACCGCAACGGGCCGATCTACGAATTCGCCTGGGCGGGCATAACGCGGCGGAGATCCTGTCGCGGGGGCAGCAGAAACTGGTGGTCTGCGCCCTGCGTATCGCCCAAGGGCACCTGATCAATCAGGCCAAGCGAGGACAATGCGTCTACCTGGTGGACGACCTGCCCTCGGAACTCGACGAAAAGCACCGGCGTTCGTTGTGCCGGTTGCTTGAAGACTTGGGTTGCCAGGTATTCATCACCTGTGTCGACCCTGAACCTTTGAAGGACGGCTGGCGAACGGACACGCCGGTTGCCATGTTCCACGTGGAACATGGGCATGTCTCTCAGACCACCCTCGGGAGTGAAGAATGAGCGAGAACAATACGTACGACTCTAACAGCATCAAGGTGCTGAAGGGGCTGGACGCGGTACGCAAGCGTCCGGGTATGTACATCGGCGACACGGACGATGGCACCGGCCTGCACCACATGGTGTTCGAGGTGCTGGACAACTCGATCGACGAGGCCCTGGCTGGCTACTGCAGCGAGATCAGCGTCACCATCCACACCGACGAATCGATCACCGTCCGCGACAACGGCCGTGGCATTCCGGTCGATATCCACAAGGAAGAAGGGGTTTCCGCGGCCGAGGTCATCATGACCGTGCTGCACGCCGGCGGTAAGTTCGACGACAACTCCTACAAGGTTTCCGGTGGCCTGCACGGCGTGGGTGTGTCCGTGGTGAACGCGCTCTCCGAGGAACTGCGCCTGACCATCCGCCGCGAAGGCAAGGTCTGGGAGCAGATCTACCGCCACGGCGTGCCGCAGTTCCCGCTGCGCCCAGTGGGCGAGACCGATGGCTCGGGCACCGAGGTGCACTTCAAGGCCTCCGACGAGACCTTCACCAGCATCCATTTCAGCTGGGACATCCTGGCCAAACGCATCCGCGAGCTGTCCTTCCTCAACTCCGGCGTGGGTATCCTGCTGCGTGACGAACGCACCGGCAAGGAAGAGCTGTTCAAGTACGAGGGTGGCCTGCGCGCCTTCGTCGAGTACCTGAACACCAACAAGAACATCGTCAACCAGGTGTTCCACTTCAACACCCAGCGCGAGGAAGACGGCGTTGGCGTGGAAGTCGCCCTGCAGTGGAACGACAGCTTCAACGAGAACATCCTCTGCTTCACCAACAACATTCCGCAGCGTGACGGCGGTACCCACCTGGCGGGCTTCCGCTCCGCCCTCACCCGCCACCTGAACAACTACATCGAGCAGGAAGGCCTGGCGAAGAAGTACAAGATCGCCACCACCGGCGACGACGCCCGTGAAGGCCTGACCGCGATCATCTCGGTGAAGGTGCCGGATCCGAAGTTCAGCTCGCAGACCAAGGACAAGCTGGTGTCCTCCGAGGTGAAGACCGCGGTGGAGCAGGAAATGGGCAAGTACTTCGCCGACTTCCTGCTGGAGAACCCCAACGAAGCCAAGGCCGTGGTCGGCAAGATGATCGATGCCGCCCGCGCCCGCGAGGCCGCGCGCAAGGCCCGCGAGATGACCCGCCGCAAGGGCGCGCTGGACATCGCCGGCCTGCCGGGCAAGCTCGCCGACTGCCAGGAGAAGGATCCCGCCCTCTCCGAACTCTACATCGTGGAAGGTGACTCCGCGGGCGGTTCTGCCAAGCAGGGCCGTAACCGCAAGACCCAGGCGATCCTGCCGCTCAAGGGCAAGATCCTCAACGTCGAGAAGGCTCGCTTCGACAAGATGCTGTCCTCCCAGGAGGTCGGCACCCTGATCACCGCGCTGGGCTGCGGCATCGGGCGCGAGGAGTACAACATCGACAAGCTGCGTTACCACAACATCATCATCATGACCGATGCTGACGTCGACGGTTCGCACATCCGTACCCTGCTGCTGACCTTCTTCTTCCGCCAGCTCCCCGAGCTGGTCGAGCGCGGCTACATCTACATCGCCCAGCCGCCGCTGTATAAGGTGAAGAAAGGCAAGCAGGAGCAGTACATCAAGGACGACGTGGCCATGGAGGAATACATGACCCAGTCGGCCCTCGAAGACGCCAGCGTGCACGTCAACGAAAGCGCCCCGGGCCTGTCCGGCGAAGCGCTGGAGAAGCTGGTCAACGAGTACCGCACCGTCATGCGTACCCTCTCCCGCCTGTCGCGCCTGTACCCGCAGGACCTGACCGAGCACTTCGTCTACCTGCCGCGCATCGACGTCGAGCAGCTGGGCGACCAGGCCGCCATGCAGGCCTGGCTGGAGCAGTACCAGGCGCGTCTGAAGACTTCCGAGAAGTCCGGCCTGACCTACACCGCCAGCCTGCGCGAAGACCGCGAGCGCCACCTGTGGCTGCCCGAGGTGGAGATGGTCGCCCATGGCCTGTCCAACTACGTGACCTTCAACCGCGACTTCTTCGCCAGCAACGACTACCGCTCGGTCACCGAGTTGGGCGCCAAGCTGAATAGCCTGATGGAAGAAGGCGCCTACGTGCAGAAGGGCGAGCGCAAGCGGCCGGTCTCCAGCTTCAAGGAAGCCCTGGAATGGCTGATGGCCGAAGGCACCAAGCGCCACAGCATCCAGCGATACAAAGGCCTCGGCGAGATGAACCCGGACCAGCTGTGGGAAACCACCATGGACCCGAACGTGCGCCGCATGCTGAAGGTGACCATCGAGGACGCCATCGCCGCCGACCAGATCTTCAACACCCTGATGGGCGATGCCGTGGAGCCGCGCCGCGATTTCATCGAAAGCAACGCCCTGGCGGTGTCGAACCTGGATGTGTGATGGGTGAAGCACTTGGGGGCTGACAACGTTGAACGGATATCCTGGTAAACGTTAGCTGCCCTTCTGCTCTTGAAAACCCCGGCTCTCCGAAAGGTCAGCCGGGGTTTTTTATATGTGCTGGTTGCTGGAATGGCATCGAAATGGCCTTCTTTCGAGCTTATCTCTCACGCCAGGGCTCTTCGTGCCACCGGGGCGTTCGGCGGGGCTGGTGAGGCCAATCGCGGACGGAGTCCGCTCCTACGCCCGTGCTTCCCTGAACCGTAGGAGCAACTGTCTTGCCGGTCGCGCCGAGGTGCTCTTCGTAGGATGGGTTGAGCTTGCGATACCCATCACCGCAACCGCATGGGTTTCGCAAGCTCAACCCATCCTACGAGGAGACTCCGTAGGACTCTGTTCGCGATTCGGCGGATAACGCCGTAGGCGTTATGCGCCCTACGTTTCTTTTTTCCGGGATATGGCGAGGTCGGGGCGGAGGATCGGGTTCACGCCTCTTCCCTATAGGAAACGCCATTAGGGCAATTGTTGGGCTTGCTCCGAAGCCGCTCTCCGACCAAGGAGGGCGTTTATGCGGAAAACGGATTCAGAAACCCGCGCCGGGTCTCAGCGGAAAGACCGCCTCGGGATAACCCGCATCCTCGGGAATACACAGATGACGGATGCCGCCAATTTCCTCCAACCAAGGCTGCACGCTACGCCTTGGGCGTTGGCGGGCCATGTCCAGTGCCTGGGCGAGACTGTCGATGCCCAGCAGCAGACGAAGATTTTGAGCGGTGACAAAGACCAGACTGTGACGCCCTGCTTCCCCCTCCTCCAGCGCCCGCAGCGGATTGATCCACAGCGAGTCCACCGCCTCGCCTCCGTCGTGGAGGGCGGCCTGTCCCACCGGCGCCGGGGCAATGAAGAAACGCGTGTCGAAGCGCTTGTCGAGGAAGGCCGGGGTGATCCAGTGGGCGAAAGGCTCCAGTAGGTCGATGGCCAGGTGCAGCGCTTCATCCTGCAGCAGGTCCAGAAAGCGACCTGCGTCGCCCTGGAGGTGACCCTGCCAACGGCTTTTCAGCTCGACCAGTTCGGCACCGTCGAGCAACTGCTCGCTGCCCTTGCGCCGTGCCAGGAGGATGCCGCTCTCCTCGAACAGCTCGCGCAGCCCCGCCACCCGGAAACGCAGTTCGTCATCGTCCAGGGCATCTGCGCCTAGGCAATGCTGACGGAGCCGGGCATGGCCGTCAGCCTGTTCCACCTTGCCGCCGGGGAACACCAGGGCGCCGCCGCAGAAGGCCACCTGGGGATTGCGCAGCAGCATGAAGACTTCCAGCCCCGTGCCCTCCTCCGCTTCGCGCAGAAGCAGGATGGAGGTGGCTGGACGCGGTTCGATCGAAGGCATGGTGAGCGCTCTTCCCTGGGGCCTGCCCTTGAGCTTATAGGCCGCCTGGGACGCGCGTGGAGGGCGTATCGGACAAAATCCAGGGGATGGTTGCCGTATCGCCTTATCGTGCGCCAGAAACGAAAACAGGGCCCTTTGGGGCCCTGTCCTCTGCTGCTCGGGTATGCGCTTCAGGCCACGTCGGCCTTGGGGGTTGCCGGCGCCGGCAGCTCGCCCATCTCGCGCAGCGTCCGCGCCACCCATTCCTCGGCGCGCTGGTTGAGTTCGGCGATGGCGCGCGGGCCCTCGCCTTCGGCGTGCATCAGCGGGCCGATCACCACTTCGATGGTGCCCGGGTGCTTGGCCCAGCCGTTCTTCGGCCAGCAGTGCCCGGCGTTGTGGGCGATGGGCAGCACCGGCAGGCCGGCGTTCACCGCCAGGGCCGCGCCGCCGCGGGAGAACTTGCCCAACTCGCCGGTGGGGATGCGCGTGCCTTCCGGGAAGATCAGCACCCAGGCGCCCTGCTGCAGGCGCTCGTGGCCCTGCTTGGCGAGTTGCTTGAGGGCCAGCTTGGGCTGGCTGCGGTCGATGGCGATGGGCCTGAGCAGGGCCAGGGCCCAGCCGAAGAAGGGCACGAACAGCAGCTCGCGCTTGAGCACCTGGCTCAGCGGCTCGAAGTAGCCGGAGAGGAAGAAGGTCTCCCAGGTGCTCTGGTGCTTGGAGAGGATCACGCAGGGCTTCTGCGGGATGTTCTCCAGGCCGCTCAGGCGGTAGCGCACGCCGACCATGTGCCAGGCCAGCCAGACGGCGAAGCGGCACCAGCGCTGGACCACGAAGCGGTAGCGCGCGCGGAACGGCAGGAAGGGCGCGATCAGCAGGCTGAGGGTGCCCCAGAGGAAGGCGCTGGCGGACAGCAGCAGGTAGAAAAGAACGGTTCTGATGGCCTGCACTGTCGACATGGTCAGCGGGTCCTTAGGGCAAGAGGTGGGAGGCGACGGCGGCCAGGTCGTCGAAGACCAGCGTGCCTTCGGGCAGCGGTTTGGCCAGGGTACGTTCGCCCTTGCCGGTTTTCACCAGCACGGGCTGACAGTCGACGGCCAGGGCGGCGTCCAGGTCACCCCGGGTGTCGCCGACGAACCATACGCCCTTGAGCGGAACGTCGTAGTGCGCGGCGATCTGCCTGAGCATACCCGGCTTCGGCTTGCGGCACTCGCAGCCTTCGTCGGGTCCATGGGGGCAATGGACGATCAGGCCCAGCTCACCGCCCTGCTCCGCCACCAGCTCGCGCAGCCGCGCGTGCATGCTTTCCAGCGTCGCCAGGTCGTAGTAGCCGCGGGCGATACCGGACTGGTTGGTGGCCACCGCGACCGTCCAGCCGGCCTTGCTCAGGCGGGCGATGGCGGCGATGGCGCTGGGAATGGGAATCCACTCGTCGAGGGATTTGATGTACGCGTCGGAGTCCAGGTTGATGACGCCGTCGCGGTCGACGATCAATAACTTCATAGCGGCAAGCTCCAGGCCGCAAGCCACAAGACTGCGTGCTTGCAGCTTGGGGCTTGCGGCTTTCGACTGGCTTCAGCCAAGCAGAGAGATATCGGCGACGCCGAGGAACAGCCCACGCAGCTTCGCCAGCAGGGCGTAGCGGTTGGCGCGCACGGCGCTGTCGTCGGCGTTGACCAGGACTTCCTCGAAGAAGGCGTCCACCGGGGCGCGCAGGGCCGCCAGGCGGGCCAGGGCGCTGCGGTAGTCGCGCGCCCGGGCCAACGGCGCCACTTCGCCTTCGGCGGCCGCCACGGCGCTGCCCAGGGCCTTCTCGGCGGCCTCGTTGAGCAGGCCGGCGTTCACGCTCTGCGGCACCTCCCCTTCGGCCTTGGCGAGGATGTTGGACACGCGCTTGTTGGCGGCGGCCAGGGCCTCGGCTTCGGGCAGTTGGCGGAAGGCCTGCACGGCCTGCACGCGCTGGTCGAAGTCCAGCGGCGCGGTCGGCGTCAGGGCGCGCACGGCCTGGTACACGGCGACGTCCACGCCTTCGTCCTCGTAGCGCGCGCGCAGGCGGTCGAAGATGAAGTCCTGCACCTGGGCGGCCAGGCCCTCGGCCTTGACCTTGTCGCCGTACTGGCCGACGGCGAAGGCGATGGCCTCGCCCAGGTCGAGGTCCAGCTGCTTCTCGATGAGGATGCGCAGCACGCCCAGGGCGGCGCGGCGCAAGGCGTACGGGTCCTTGCTGCCGGTGGGCAGCATGCCGATGCCGAAGATGCCGACCAGGGTGTCGAGCTTGTCGGCCACCGCCACCGCCGCACCGGTCAGGGTGCCCGGCAGCTCGGCGCCGGCGCCGCGCGGCATGTACTGCTCGTTCAGCGCCAGGGCGACGTCCTTGGCTTCGCCACCGGCGGTGGCGTAGTAGTAGCCGGCGATGCCCTGCATCTCCGGGAACTCGCCGACCATCTCGGTAGCCAGGTCGCACTTGGAGAGGATGCCGGCGCGGGCGGCGTTCTTCGCGTCACCGCCGATGCGCTCGGCGATGAAGGCGGCCAGGGCGGAGACGCGCTCGGCCTTCTCGAACACGGTGCCGAGCTGGGCCTGGAAGACCACGTTCTTCAGGCGCTCGTTGAAGCGCTCCAGCGGCTGCTTCTGGTCCTGCTTGAAGAAGAATTCGGCGTCGGTCAGGCGCGGACGCACGACCTTCTCGTTGCCCGAGACGATGTGCTCGGGGGCCTTGCTCTGCACGTTGGCCACGGTGATGAAGCGCGGCAGCAGCTTGCCGTTGGCGTCCAGCAGGCAGAAGTACTTCTGGTTGTCCTGCATGGTGGTGATCAGCGCTTCCTGGGGCACGGCGAGGAAGCGCTCCTCGAAGGAGCACACCAGCGGCACCGGCCATTCGACCAGGGCGGTCACTTCGTCCAGCAGGGCCGGCGGCACGATGGCGCTGCCGTTCTGCTCGGCGGCCAGTTCGGCGACGCGCTTGGCGATGATCTCGCGGCGCTCGGCGAAGTCGGCCAGCACGTGGGCGCTGCGCAGGTCTTCCAGGTAGTTGGCGGGGCTGGAGATCAGCACGTTGTCCGGGTTGTGGAAGCGGTGGCCGCGGGATTCACGGCCGGCTTTCTTGGTCAGGATCTCGCACTCCACCACCTCGTCGCCGAACAGCATCACCAGCCACTGAGTCGGACGCACGAATTCTTCGCGGCGGGCGGCCCAGCGCATGCGCTTGGGAATCGGCAGCTCGTTCAGCGAGGCCTCGACGATGCCCGGCAGCAGCCCCACGGCCGGCTGGCCGGGGATGCTCTGGCTGAACTTCAGCTTGGGCCCGCTCTTGTCGACCTGCGCCAGGTCCACGCCGCACTTCTTGGCGAAGCCCAGGGCGGCTTGGGTCGGGTTGCCGCTGGCGTCGAAGGCGGCCTGCAGCGGCGGGCCGTCGAGGTTCACGGTGCGGTCGGGCTGCTGCACGGCGAGCTGGTCGATCTGCACGGCCAGGCGGCGCGGCGCGGCATAGCAACGGGCGGCCGAGTAGGTCAGGCCGGCGGCCTTCAGGCCCTTCTCGATGCCGGCCAGGAAGGCTTCACCGAGGCTCTTCAGGGCCTTGGGGGGCAGCTCTTCGGTGCCCAGTTCGACGAGGAAATCCTTCGCGCTCATTATTCGGCCTCCTTCAGCTTGGCCAGTACTTCGTCACGCAGTTCGGGGGTGGCCATCGGGAAGCCGAGGCGCGCGCGCGCCTGCAGGTAGCTCTGTGCCACGGCGCGGGCCAGGGTGCGCACGCGCAGAATGTAGCGCTGGCGCTCGGTCACCGAGATGGCGCGGCGCGCGTCCAGCAGGTTGAAGGTGTGCGAGGCCTTGAGGACCATCTCGTAGGTCGGCAGCGGCAGCTGCAGCTCGATCAGGCGGTTGGCTTCGCTTTCGTAGAAGTCGAACAGCTCGAAGAGCTTCTCGACGTTGGCGTGCTCGAAGTTGTAGGTCGACTGCTCCACCTCGTTCTGGTGGAACACGTCGCCATAGGTGACCTTGCCGAACGGGCCGTCGGCCCACACCAGGTCGTACACCGAGTCGACGCCCTGGATGTACATGGCCAGGCGTTCCAGGCCGTAGGTGATCTCGCCGGTGACCGGGTAGCACTCGATGCCGCCGACCTGCTGGAAGTATGTGAACTGGGTGACTTCCATGCCGTTCAGCCAGATTTCCCAGCCCAGGCCCCAGGCGCCGAGGGTCGGCGATTCCCAGTTGTCCTCGACGAAGCGGATGTCGTGCACCAGCGGGTCGATGCCGATGGCCTTCAGCGAGCCCAGGTAGAGCTCCTGGAAGTTCTCCGGGTTGGGCTTGAGCACCACTTGGAACTGGTAGTAGTGCTGCAGGCGGTTCGGGTTCTCGCCGTAGCGGCCGTCGGTGGGGCGGCGGCTGGGCTGCACGTAGGCGGCGTTCCAGGTCTCCGGGCCGATGGCGCGCAGGAAGGTGGCGGTATGGAAGGTGCCGGCGCCAACTTCCATGTCGTAGGGCTGCAGCACCACGCAGCCCTGGTCGGCCCAGTACTGTTGCAGGGCGAGGATCAGGTCCTGGAAGGTGCGCACGGCGGGCGTAGTCTGGCTCACGAATTTCACCTGTGCTGGGTATGCGACGAAAACCCCGCAGTATACCCGAAGCCGCGCACCGCTTGGGGTGCACGCACGTTTTCGGATGAATTCGCAAACGGCGGGAAGCGGGTATTTGACTGTATCTTCATACAGTATTCCGGCTATAGTGGGACTTTCTTCCGCCTCGTCAGGACGACCGCCATGCCCCGCTGCTTCTGGTGCAACGACGACCCGCTGTACATCGCCTACCACGACACCGAGTGGGGCGTGCCGCAGAGAGACCCGCAGGCGCTGTTCGAACTGCTGGTGCTCGAAGGCGCCCAGGCCGGGCTGTCGTGGATCACCGTGCTGCGCAAGCGCGAGCGCTACCGCGAGGTGCTGTTCGGCTTCGACCCCAAGCGCCTGGCGCGCATGAGCGACGAGGAGATCGAGCAGCGCATGCAGGATGCGGGCATCATTCGCAACCTGGCCAAGCTCAAGGCCGCGCGGCAGAACGCCCAGGCCTGGCTGGAACTGCCCGAGCCGGTGGAATTCCTCTGGTCCTTCGTCGGCGGCCAGCCGAAGGTCAACCACTTCAGCGGCCGCGGCGACGTCCCGGCGGTAACGCCCGAGGCCGAGGCCATGAGCAAGGCCCTGAAGAAGGCCGGCTTCACCTTCGTCGGGCCGACCATCTGCTACGCCTTCATGCAGGCCACGGGGATGGTGATGGACCACACCACCGATTGCGACCGTTACGCCGAGCTGTCCTGACTGCGGACGGAATTCGCTTCGACGCGCTCTTCGTAGGATGGGTTGAGCCTCGGCGAAACCCATGCGGCCATGGCGATGGGTATCGCTTCGCTCCACCCATCCTACGATCGTGAGCGGGCCCTGCCCGCGATTCGCGCGCAGGGCGCGCTCCTACATGGAAAGAAAGGCATGGCCGGATCACCCGGTGCGTGGATTCAGGCTGTTTCTATCGCCCCCATTGCTGCGCGCCTTTCGCCTTCGCCCATGCCCGCTGGTTAGAATGTGCGCATTCGGCTGAAGGAGCATTCCGTGGAGAAATTCAAAGGTGCCTTGGTGGTGGGTGGGCTGCGCCTGTTCGCCATGCTGCCCTGGCGGGCGGTGCAGGGGCTGGGGGCCGCCATCGGCTGGCTGATGTGGAAGCTGCCCAACCGCTCCCGCGAGGTGGCGCGCATCAACATCTCGCATTGCTTCCCCGAGCTGTCCGCCGCGGAGCTGGACAAGCTGCTGGGCCAGAGCCTGATGGACATCGGCAGGACCCTCACCGAGAGCGCCTGCGCCTGGATCTGGCCGCCGCAGAAGTCGCTGCAGTACATCCGCGAGGTCGAGGGCATGGAGGTGCTGGAAGAGGCCCTGGCCTCCGGCGACGGCCTGGTGGGCATCACCAGCCACCTGGGCAACTGGGAAGTGCTCAACCACTTCTACTGCTCCTACGCCAAGCCGATCATCTTCTACCGCCCGCCGAAGCTGAAGGCGGTGGACGAACTGCTGAAGAAGCAGCGCGTGCAGCTGGGCAACCGCGTGGCGCCGTCCACCCCGGAAGGCATCATCAGCGTGATCAAGGAAGTGCGGCGCGGCGGCTGCGTCGGCATTCCCTGCGACCCGGAGCCGGACCTGGGCTCGGGGCTGTTCGTGCCCTACCTGGGCACCACCGCGCTGACCAGCAAGTTCGTGCCCTCGCTGCTGTCGCGCGGCAAGGCGCGCGGGGTGTTCTTCCACGCGGTGCGCCTGCCCGACGGCAGCGGCTACAAGGTGATCCTCGAAGCCGCGCCGGCGGACATGTACGACAAGGACATGGAAGTCTCGGTCGCCGCCCTGAGCCGCGAGCTGGCCCGTTACGTGCGCGACTACCCGAGCCAGTACATGTGGACCATGAAGCGCTTCAAGAAGCGCCCGGAAGGTGAAGCCAGGTGGTATTGAACTGACATGTGGGGATTGCCGACTACCGCTACCGCGCCCTTCTGCCCTTCCGAGGTCAGGGGCAGCGTCGTCGTTTCGCCCAGCGCGCCGCTGTGGAAGCGCATCCTGCAGTTCGCCGGGCCCGGCCTGCTGGTCTCCATCGGCTACATGGACCCGGGGAACTGGGCCACGGCCATCGAGGCCGGTTCCGGCTTCGGCTACCAGCTGCTCTACGTGGTGCTGCTGTCCAGCCTCGCCGGCATGGTCCTGCAGTGCCTGGCCATGCGCCTGGGCATCGTCACCGGCCAGGACCTGGCGCAGCTCTCGCGGCAGCGCTACAGCCCGGCCATGGCCAAGGTCCAGTGGCTGCTGGCGGAGTTGTCGATCATCGCCACGGACCTGGCCGAGGTGCTCGGCTGCGCCCTGGCGTTCCACCTGCTGCTGGGGGTGAACCTCACCGGCGGCATCCTTCTCACCGCCCTCGACACCCTGATCGTCCTCGGCCTCAAGGGCCAGCGCTTCCGTCACCTGGAGGCGATCATGCTGGGGCTGATCATCACCATCAGCGCCTGCTACGTGGTCGAGCTGGTGCTGATCAAGCCGTACTGGCCGGACGTCGCCGCCGGCTTCGTGCCCAGCCTGGACACCCTCAGCCAGCGCGAGCCGCTGTACCTGGCCATCGGCATCCTCGGCGCCACCGTGATGCCGCACAACCTCTACCTGCACTCCTCCATCGTGCAGACCCGCGCGGTGGCCGGCAGCCAGGGCAAGGCCTCGGCGATCCGCCTGGCGCGGCTGGACACCGTGGTCTCGCTGAGCCTGGCGCTGCTGATCAACGCCGCCATCCTGATCCTCGCCGCCGCGGCCTTCCACGAGACCGGGCACGCCGACGTCACCGAGATCCAGGACGCCTACCGCCTGCTCGAACCCCTGGTCGGCGCCGGCCTGGCCGCGATCCTCTTCGGCGTCGCCCTGCTCGCCTCCGGGCAGAGCTCCACCTTCACCGGCACCATCGCCGGCCAGGTGATCATGGAAGGCTTCCTGCAGATGAAGATCCCCTGCTGGCAGCGCCGCCTGATCACCCGCGCCCTGGCGCTGATCCCGGCGCTGCTGGGGGTGATGCTGATGGGCGACAGGGCGGTGGGCAAGCTGCTGGTGTTCAGCCAGGTGGTGCTCAGCCTGCAGCTGCCCTTCGCGCTCTGGCCGCTGATCCGCTTCACCAGCGACCGCGCGCTGATGGGCGAATTCGCCAACCGCTGGCCGACCCGCGCGCTGGCCTGGCTGCTGTTCGTGGTCATCAGCGGCGCCAACCTCTGGCTGCTGGGGCAACTGGCCGCTTGACCGGCGGCGGCGGATCGGGCCGACTATGCCGCTGACATTCCGGACGGATGCCGAGCATGGCGAATCAGAGGCAGTACCCGCGTACCCCGATGAAGTGCAGGATCAAGATCGTCCACCCCAGCTTCGGCGAGGTCATCGGCCACACCCGTGACCTCTCCGACGGCGGCGTCTACGTGCGCCACGCAGCGCTGGCCGGGCTTGCTCCCGGCACCCGCGTGCACGGCCAGGTGCAGGACCTGCCCATGGAAGCGCCGGTGCTGGAGATGGAAGTCATGCGCACCGACGCCGAAGGCGCCGGCCTGCGTTTCGTCGACTCCGACTGAAGTTCGCCGCGCCCAGGCTTGCCGCCAGCCCTGGCTGGGCCGTATATTCCGCCGCCACGATGTGAATGATAATTCTTATCAATTGAGCGGATGGGCGGCCCATGCCGGCGGCAACTGGTGCGAAGGAAACCCTGCAGCAGCTCTACCTCGACCACCACGGCTGGCTGCACGGCTGGTTGCGGCGGCGCCTGGGCGACCGCGAGCGCGCCGCCGACATCGCCCATGACACCTTCCTGCGCCTGCTGGTCTCCGGCCGCTACCCGGCCCGCGAGGAAGGCCGCGGCTACCTGGTGCAGATCGCCCGCAACCTGGTGGTCGACCAGTGGCGCCGGCAGCGCATCGAACAGGCCTACCTGGACAGCATCGCCCAGCTGCCCGAGCCGGAAACTCCGTCGCTGGAAACCCGCGCGATCATCGTCGAAACCCTGCTGCGCATCGAGGCCATGCTCGAGCGCATGCCCGCCAAGGTGCGCGCGGCCTTCCTCATGTCGCAGTTCGAGGGGCTGGGCTACGCGCAGATCGCCGAGCGCCTGGGGGTGAGCCTCAGCTCGGTGCAGAAGTACATGATCCGCGCCATCCAGGCCTGCTACCAGGTGCTCTACGAATGAGGCGGCCCGACGCGCCGGTGGCCCCGGCCGTGGTCGAGCGCGCCAGCGAGTGGCTGATGCTGCACTGGGGCGGCGAACTGGATGCCGGCCAGCGCGAGGCCTTCGCCGCCTGGCATGCCGCCGACCCCGAGCACCGCCGCGCCTGGCAGCGCCTGCAGCAGTTGCAGGGCACCCTGGCCAGCGTCCCCGCCGCCACCGCCCGCCAGGTGCTGGGCGAGCTGCCGGACCGTCGCCGTCGCGATCTGTTGAAGACCCTTTGCCTGCTGCTGGCCGCCGGCGGCAGCGCCTACCTGGCCGGCGACCTGCCCTGGCGCGAGACCTTCGCCGACCAGCGCACCGCCAAGGGCGAGCGGCGCCACCTGCGCCTGGCCGACGGCAGCCAGCTGGACCTGAACAGCGACAGCGCCGTGGACATCCGCTTCGACGCCAGCCAAAGGCGCATCTGCCTGCTGGCCGGGGAAATCCTCTGCCAGGCCGTGCGGGAAGCGCGGCCGCTGGTGGTCGAGACCGCCGCCGGCGACATCCGCACCCATGGCGCGCGCTTCGCCGTGCGCGAGCTGGACGGCGGCAGCCGCGTCGACCTCTACCAGGGGCAGCTGGAAATCCTGCCGCGGCATGCCCCCGCCGCGCGCCTGGAAGCCGGCCAGCGCCTGTGGTTCAGCGCCGAGGGCGTCGGCGTGCGGCAGGCCGCCGACGGCAACGCCAGCGCCTGGAGCGAGGGCCGCTTGATCGCCGAGCGGCAGCCGCTGGGGCAGTTCCTCGCCGAACTGGGGCGCCACCGCCCCGGCCTGCTGCGCTGCTCCGACGACGCCGCCGGGCTGCTGCTCACCGGCGTGTTCCCGCTGGCCGACACCCGCCGCGTGCTCGATGCCCTGGAGCGCAGCCTGCCGGTGCGGGTGAGCTACCTCACGCGCTACTGGGTGACGGTGGAACGCCGCGCCTGATACGCCCGCCAGCGGCCTGACGAAAAAACTTCTGCGGCGCTTGTCGGTTTCGCCGGCTCGTCCGGGATACCTCTTGAACCCCCTGCAGCTCCCGCACAAGAGGAACCTCCCGCAATGCCCAGAATGCCCCTTGCCCGCCTGGCCGCCGCCCTGCGGCCCGGCACCTTCGCCGCCGCGCTGGCCGTCACCCCGCTGCTCTGCCCGCCGGCCTGGGCGGCCGAGGCGCAGCAGCAGTATGCCATTCCCGCCGGCGGCCTGGACCAGGCCCTGAACCGCTTCGCCAGCCAGGCCGGGGTGCTGCTCTCGGTGGACGCCAACCTCACCGCCGGCAAGCGCAGCCCGGGGCTGCAGGGCGCCTACCCGGTGGAAACCGCCCTGGGCCGCTTGCTCGAAGGCACCGGGCTGCAGGCCGAACGCCAGGTCGACGGCAGCTACACCCTGGTGCCGCGGCCCGATGCGGCGCTGAAGATGGACGACACCGTGGTCTCGGGGCTGGCGCCGGACGCGCCCAGCGAAGCCACCCGCGCCTACACCACCGCCGCCAGCAACACCGCCACCGGCCTCGGCCTGTCGCTGCGCGAAACGCCGCAGTCGGTCAGCGTGATGACCCGCCAGCGCATCGACGACCAGGGCCTGCACAACCTCACCGACGTGCTGGAGCAGACGCCGGGCATTTCGGTGCAGCACTACGACAGCGAGCGCTTCAACATCTGGTCGCGCGGCTACGCGGTGGACAGCTTCCAGTACGACGGTGTGCCCACCACCCTCATCCCCAGCACCACCGCCACGCCGCAGAGCCTGTCGGACATGGCCATCTACGACCGCGTGGAAGTGCTGCGCGGCGCCAGCGGCCTGATGACCGGCGCCGGCGACCCCTCGGGCACGGTCAACCTGGTGCGCAAGAAGCCCACCGCCGAGTTCCAGGGCCACGTCAGCGCCGGCCTCGGCTCCTGGGACCTGTACCGCACCGAAGCGGACGTCTCCGGGCCGCTGACCGACAACGGCCGCCTGCGCGGGCGCAGCGTGGTCGCCTACCAGCAGAACAACAGCTACGTCGACCACTACCAGCAGGAAAAGCAGGTCTACTACGGCATCCTCGAAGCCGACCTGAGCGACAGCACCCTGCTCACCCTCGGCGTCGACTACCAGAAGTACGCGCCGCGCGGGGTCTCCTTCGGCAGCTTCCCGCTGTTCTACAGCGACGGCAGCCAGACCGACTTCTCCCGCTCCTTCAACCCGGCCTCGCGCTGGAGCCATCGCGACCAGGACACCCTCAGCACCTTCTACACCCTGGAGCAGCGCCTGGCCGGCGACTGGTCGCTGAAGCTCGCGCTCAACCAGCTCTACAGCACCCGCGACCTGTCCCTGGCCTCGGCCAGCTGGGGCTATCCGGACAAAGTGAGCGGCGACGGCCTGCGCCTGTACGGCGGCGACGGCAGCGGCTGGCAGAAGCAGACCGGCGTCGACCTGATGGCCAAGGGGCTGTTCCAGCTGCTGGGCCGCGAGCACGAGCTGGTGCTCGGCTACAGCTGGTCGAAGTACGAGGACCACAACGACCCCGACCTCGACGACCTCGAAGGCCGCGAGGTGAACATCTACACCTGGGACAACCGCACGCCGCGCCCGGTGTCCGAGGGCCCGCTGATGGACAACGACACCCTGATCTACCAGCACGGCGTCTACCTGGCCACCCGCCTGCGCCCCACCGACGCCCTGTCGGTGATCCTCGGCGCCCGCGCCAGCGACTACAAGTACAGCTACTCGCTGGACTACGTAGTGCCCGCCTTCGCCGACTTCAGCAGCACCACGCGCATGCGCGAGAGCGGCCAGGTGACGCCCTACGCCGGCGTGGTCTACGACCTCACCGAGCAGCACTCGGTGTACCTCAGCTACACCAGCATCTTCCGCCCGCAGAGCGACCGCGACCGCACGGGTCGGCCGCTGGACCCGCGCGAGGGCGACAACTACGAAGTGGGCCTGAAGAGCGAATTCTTCGACGGCCGCCTGAACACCAGCATCGCCTACTACGAGATCAAGCAGGACAACCTGGCCGAGGCCGACCCCGGGCAGATCGTCCCGGGCACCGTCGACGAACCCGCCTACCGCGCCGTGCAGGGCGCCAGGACCAAGGGCTTCGACCTGGAGGCCGGCGGCGAACTGGCGCCGGGCTGGAACCTCACCGCCAGCTACAGCCACAGCGTCACCAAGGATGGCGAGGGCGAGCGCATCAACACGGTGGCGCCGGCGGAGATGTTCAAGCTGTGGACCACCTACCGCCTGCCCGGCGCCTGGAACCGCCTGACCGTCGGCGGCGGCGCCAACTGGCAGAGCGGCATCCACTTCAGCGACACGCCCTGGGACCTGGGCAAGACGGTCAAGGCCAAGCAGGAGCAGTACACGGTGGTCGACCTGATGGCGCGCTACCAGCTCAGCGAGCAGCTGTCGACGACGCTCAACGTCAACAACCTGTTCGACAAGAAGTACCTGAGCGCGCTGGATACCACCTTCTACGGCGGCTACTACGGGGAGCCGCGCAACCTGCTGCTGAGTGCGGAGTATCGGTTCTGAAACCGCGGGCCTTGCCCGCGAAATCGCGCGCAGGGCGCGCTCCTACAGGGTGGGGCAGCGTAGGAGCGGATCTCATCCGCGAATCGCGCCGGGACGGCCGGCTATCGCGGACAAGGTCCGCTCCTACGGTGTGGATGGGTATGGCTTTTCGTAGGAGCGAGCTTGCTCGCGAACGGTGTTCCGTCGGCAGGAATTGGCCGGGGGGCCAAAGAACGCCCTCTCCCTAACCCTCTCCCTGAAGGGAGAGGGGACCGTTCGGAGTGCGCTGATGTTTCGGCGTTAGCCGGCTTGTACCGAGCCCCCGGCTGACACCAAATCTTCTCTCGGCACGGACAAGCTCCCTCTCCCTTCAGGGAGAGGGTTGGGGAGAGGGAGCGGAGTCAAACTTAAGCACCCAGACCACTTGGAAACTCCGTTCGCGAGCAAGCTCGCTCCTACGAAAACCACCCCCCTCAACTCGCCTCGTTCACCGCGCTCAGGAAACACCGCGTCCGCTCATGCTGCGGGTGCCCGAACAGCTGCTCCGGCGTCCCCTGTTCCAGGATGCTGCCCTGGTGGAAGAAGCACACCCGGTCGGCGAACTCGCGGGCGAAGCCCATCTGGTGGGTGACCATCAGCATGGTCAGGTTGTGCTCGGTGCCGAGCCGGCGCACCACGTTGAGCACCTCGCCGCACAGCTCCGGGTCCAGCGCCGAGGTCACCTCGTCGAACAGCATCACCTTCGGCCGCATGGCCAGGGCGCGGGCGATGGCCACGCGTTGCTGCTGGCCGCCGGAGAGCTGCGAGGGGTAGTGCTCCAGCTTGTTGCCCAGGCCGACCATCTCCAGCAGTTCCACGGCGCGCTCGCGGGCCTCGTCGCGGCGCATGCCCAGCACCTGCACCGGCGCTTCCATCACGTTCTTCAGCGCGCTCATGTGCGGGAACAGGTTGAAGCTCTGGAACACCATGCCGATCTTGCCGCGCACGCGGCGCACGTGGGCTTCCGAGGCGCGCACCGGCTCGCCGTTGCGCAGCTGGTGGGTGAGCGGGTCGCCGTCCACCTCGATCACCCCGCTGTCGATGCTCTCCAGGGTCATCAGGGCGCGCAGCAGGGTCGACTTGCCCGAGCCGCTGGGGCCGATGATGGCGACCTTCTCGTTGGCGCCCACCTCCAGGTTCAGGTGGTTCAGCACGCTGAAGCTGCCGTAGCTCTTGCACACGTCGCGGAAGCGCACCATCGGCTGGGCGGTCTGTGCCCGCGGGGCCTCGTCGGCCAGCGGCCGGGTGGTCATGGACAGGACGGTCATGGGGTTTCCTCCGGTGGGCGCTTTCATGGCAGTGCCGTGCGTTTTTCCACCTGGCGAACCACGCCGGCCAGGCTGATGCTGATGAGCAGGAAGAACACCCCGACCAGGGTGATCGGCTCCAGGTAGCGGAAGCTGTCGGAACCGATGTTCTTGGCCTGCTGCATGATTTCCACCACGGTGATCGCCGAGAGCACCGGGGTGTCCTTGAACATGGCGATCAGGTAGTTGCCCAGGGCCGGCAGCACCGGGCGGATGGCCTGGGGCAGGATCACCTGGCGGTAGGCCCGCCACGGCGAGAAGTTCAGCGCCGTGACCGCCTCCCACTGCCCGCGCGGCACCGACTCCAGGCCGGCGCGGTAGACCTCGGCGGTGTAGCAGGCGTAGTGCAGGGCGATGCCCAGGGTGCCGGCCACCAGCGAGGTCATGTTCAGCCCGTAGCTGGGCAGCACGTAGAACAGGAAGTACACCTGGATCAGCAGCGGCGTGCTGCGGATGAACTCGATCAGCCAGGCCGCCGGCCACGATAGCCAGAAGTGCCGGCTGCGCCGGGCCAGGGCGAAGAGCAGGCCGAAGACCACCGCCAGGGCGAAACCGACCAGGGTGATGCCGATGGTCTTGAGCGAGGCGTGCAGCAGCTGCGGCAGGATCTGCCAGGCGAATTGCCAGTCGAACAACTTCATCACAGGCCTCCTCGGATGCGCCCATGCCCCAGCCGGCGCTCCAGGCGGCGCATGAGGAAGACGATGGCCTGGGCCATGGCGAAGTACAGCACCAGGGTCAGGGTGAAGATCTTCAGCGTCTCGAAGGTCGCCTGGTCCAGCTGGCGGGCGCGGAAGGTCAGGTCCGAGAGGGTGATCAGCGACACCAGCGAGGTGTTCTTCAGCAGCTCGATCAGCAGGTTGGTGCCCGGCGGTATGGCGCACAGCAGCGCCTGCGGCAGGATGATCCGGCGAAAGCGCGTGAACGGCGTCATGTTCAGCGCCAGCGCGGCCTCGTACTGGCCCTTGGGCACCGAGCCGATGGCCCCGCGCATCACCTCCGCGCCATAGGCGCCGATGTGCAGGCCCAGGCCGAGGATGGCCACCGTGTAGGCGCCCAGTTCCAGGTTGAACGGCGGCAGCGGCAGTACGAAGAACAGCCAGAACAGCTGCACCAGCAGCGAAGTGCCGCGGAACAGCTCGATGTAGCCGATGGCCAGCCAGCGCACCGCCGGCCACGGCGCCAGGCGGCCGAGGGCGGCGACGATGGCCAGCGCCACCGCCAGCAGCGAGCCGAAGAAGGTGACCTGGACGGTGACCCAGGCGCCCTCCATCAGCAGTGGAAGCAATTCACCCATGTTGCGCATCCCGTATCGACAGGTTCGACGGAACGGCCGAGGGGGCGGGGCCCCCTGCGGTCACTGTTTGCAGAGCTCGGCGGCGCTCTTGTCGGTCAGGTTGGACTTGTCGAAGCCGAACGGCTTGACCGTCTGCAGGTGCTCGTCGCTGCCCAGCCACTTCTTCAGCTGCTGGTTCACCGCGTCGCGCAGGTCCTTGTCCTCCGGGCGGAAGGCCAGGGCGCCGTAGCCGATGTGCGCCGGGTCGTCCTTGAAGTCGGCGATGGCCTCGACGCTTTCGCCGCCCTTTGCCGCCAGGCCCTTCATGGTCAGCGCGGTGCCGACGCTGGCGTCGGCGCGGCCGGCGCGCACCGCCTGCAGCTGCGCGGTGGTGTCCGGCACCTGGACGATCTGATCGTCGCTCACCCCCTCGGCGCGGGCGTAGCCCAGCTCGGCGGTGCCGGACATGATCGCCAGGCGCACGTCCGGGTTCTTCGCAACGTCGGCGTAGCTGTGCAGGTTCTTCGGGTTGCCCCGCTTCACCAGCAGGGTGTCGGGGATCTGGTAGTGCGGGTCGGTGAAGATCACCTGCTGGCAGCGCGGCGGGGTGATGTACATGCCGGCGGCGATCACGTCGAAGCGCCCGGCGCGCAGCCCGGGGATCAGCGCGCCCCACTCGGTGAGCACCGGCTCGACCTTCTTCACGCCCATGGCGGCGAACACCTGGGTGGCGATCTCCGGCGACTCGCCGGTGACCTTGCCGGAGGTCTCGGTGTAGGCGAAGGGCGCCTCGTTGGCGTAGCCGATGCGCACCGTGCCGGTGCTCTGGATGCGTTCCAGGGTGGTCTCGGCCTGGCTGGCGAAGCTGGCCGCAAGGCCCGCCAGCAGGGTACAGGCCAGGCCCAGGCGATGGAGGGAAAGGGGGGCGGTACTCATCTTCGGATCTCCTGATCTTCTCGTGCCGGCCTTGTTGTGGTGTTGGGACGCGGCGGTGGATGGCAGGTAGCGATGTCGTGCGACTGTTGTTCTTATGTTGGGACCCGCCGGGCGGGCCTTCCGAAGTACTGCCCCGACAGAGGGCATTCGTTGCGTTGCAGACTAAGCCGTCCGGCCTTGCGGCTGTTCCCGATCGGCGCCGTCGCGGCGGAAAAAACCGCCTGTCGCGACGCGCCCATCCATGGCTTTTTTCTGCGCCGGCCCTGTGCCGCGGGGGCGGCGGCATGGGCGGCTGGTCGGCCCGAGCATACAAAAGGCTTTCCGGCGCCGGAATTGCACTAGGACAATCCATGGAAATGCCCTGATCCATCACCCTGTGCCGAGGTCGAAGGGGAATGCCCATCATGCAAAGCTGGCGCCACGCGCTGGCCGGCCTGCGGGTCGGCGAATCCAAGTACAAGACGCTGGTCCAGGCCATCGCCACGGAAATCGAACAGGGCCGCCTGCACGACGGCCAGCGCCTGCCGCCGCAGCGCCAGGTGGCCGATGGCCTGGGCATCAGCGTGCAGACGGTGACCAACGCCTACAAGGAACTGGAGCGCCAGGGCCTGGTGCGCTGCGAGGTGGGCCGCGGCAGCTTCGTCTCGCGGCGCATGACCGAGGGCGTATCGCGTTACATGCTCGACCACCCGGAACGCGCGCTGGTGGACTTCTCCATGGCCAGCATCGTCCACACCGACGAGCACGACCGCCTGTGGCAGGACACCTGCCGCCAGTTGGCGCAGGAGACGGACCAGCCGTGGATGCGCGCCTGCCGGCCGATCGCCGGCTTCGACGGCCACCGCGAGGCGGCAGCGCAGTGGCTGGCGCAACAGGGCCTGCGCTGCGAGCGCGACGACCTGCTGATCACCAATGGCGCCGCCCACGCCATCTTCCTCGCCCTCGCCTCCCTGGCCGGGCCGGACGACGTGGTGCTCTGCGAGCAGCTCACCGACCACGGGGTGATCGGCAATTCCCAGGTGCTCGGCTTCACCTTGAAGGGCGTGGAGGTCGACCGCGAGGGCATCGACCCGGAGCACTTCGAGGACCTCTGCGCCAACGAGCGCATCACCGCGCTGGTGTGCACGCCCAACCTGAACAACCCCACCTCCAGCCTGATGAGCGACACCCGGCGCCGGGAGATCGCCGCCATCGCCCAGCGCTTCGGCGTCTACGTCATCGAGGACGACGTCTACGGCCCGCTGCTGGGCGAGGACCGCGCGCCGCCGCTGAGCCACTACCTGCCGGAGCTGTCGTTCTACTGCACCAGCTTCACCAAGAGCGTGCTCACCGGCCTGCGCATTGGCTACCTGGTGGTGCCGCGGCGCCTGGCCCTGCGCACCGAGAGCATCCTGCGAGTGAACAGCTGGATGGCCGCGCCGTTGTTGGCCGAAGTGGCCACGCGCTGGATCCACAACGGCAACGCCCAGGCCCTGGTGGAGCGCCAGCGGCGCCTGCTGGCGGCGCGCCAGGCGCTGGTGTCCGAGCGTTTCGCCGAACATCTGCTGGGCCATGCGCCGCAATCCCTGAGCTGCTGGATGGGCATTCCCGAGCACTGGGAGCTGGACAGCCTGGTGCGCGAACTGCGCCACCGGCACATCGCCGTGACCTCGCCGGACCCCTTCATGGTCCGCGGCACGCCCCGCCCGCGCGCAGTGCGCCTGTGCATGGGCGCCGAATGCAGCGACGAACGCATGGCCCAGGCCCTGGACGACATGCGCGAGCTGTTCGAGCAGTACCCGAAGATCCACGATTTCTGAACGGGCCGCCGCCCCGTCCCCTTGTAGGAGCGCGCCCTGCGCGCGAATCGCGGGCAGGGCCCGCTCCTACAAGTTACTGGGAAGTACGGTATTTCTCCCCGTAGGAGCGGACCTTGTCCGCGATAGCCGGACGTCCCGGCGCGATTCGCGGATGAGATCCGCTCCTACAGGTGGGTTCGAGGCCCCGTAGGATGGGTTGAGCGAAGCGATACCCATCGCCCATTACCACGACGAATGACAATCTCCACGACATCGTCCTAGTACATTCATCGCGACAATTTCCCGCTCATACACTCGGCCCGACTGCATTGTCGGGAGGCCGCCATGGCCCACGAGATCCCCCTGATCGAGCTGTACCGCGCCCGCCAGCGCATCCGCGGCCTGGTGCGGCAGACGCCGCTGGAGCATTCGCCCAGCCTCTCCGCGCTGCTGGGCGCGCCGGTGTACCTGAAGCTGGAATCGCAGCAGATCACCGGCAGCTTCAAGCTGCGCGGCGCCAGCAACGCCATCGCCCAGCTGGACGACGCGCAGAAGGCCCGCGGGGTGGTTGCCGCCTCCACCGGCAACCACGGCCGCGCCCTCGCCCATGCCGCCCGAGTGCTGGGCGTGCCGGCCACCATCTGCCTGTCGCAGTTGGTGCCGGCGAACAAGGTCGAGGCGATCCGCGCCCTCGGCGCCGAGGTATGCATCGTCGGCAACAGCCAGGACGACGCCCAGGCCGAGGCCGAGCGCATCGCCCGCGAGCAGGGCGCGGCGCTGCTGCCGCCCTTCGACCACCCGCAGATCATCGCCGGCCAGGGCACCCTGGGCCTGGAAATCCTCGAACAGCTGCCGCAGGTGCGCCAGGTGCTGGTGCCGCTCTCCGGCGGTGGATTGTTCGGTGGCGTGGCCGTGGCGCTGAAGGCGGCCGACCCGTCGATCCGCCTGCACGGCATCAGCATGCGCCGCGGCGCGGCCATGGCCGCCAGCCTGGAAGCCGGCCAGCCCGTGGAAGTGGAAGAACTGCCGAGCCTCGCCGACTCCCTCGGCGGCGGCATCGGCCTGGACAACCGCTACACCTTCGCCCTCGCCCGCGCCCACTGCGACGAGCTGCACCTGCTCGACGAGCCCGCCATCGCCGCCGGCATCCGCCACGCCTACCGCGAGGAGCGCCAGGTGGTCGAAGGCGCCGCGGCGGTGGGCATAGCCGCGCTACTGGAAGGCCGCATCAGCGCCGAAGGGCCGGTGGTGGTGGTCGTCAGCGGCCGCAACATCGCCATCGAACAACATCAACGCATCATCGAGGAAGACCTGCATGGCTGACGTCACCCTGCTCAGCGAAGCCGACCTGCGCGCCTGCGTGGCGCTGGACACTGAAAGCCTCGACGCCGTCGAGCAGGCCTTCCGCCTGCTGGCCACGGCGGCGGTGGCGATGCCGCCGATCCTGCGCCTGGACATCCCCGAGCACAACGGCGAGGTGGACGTGAAGACCGCCTACCTGCCGGGCCTGCCGCGCTTCGCCATCAAGGTCAGCCCGGGCTTCTTCGACAACCCCAGGCTCGGCCTGCCCAGCCTCAACGGCATGATGATGCTGCTGTCCGCGCACACCGGCCTGCTCGACGCCCTGCTGCTGGACAACGGCTACCTCACCGCCGTGCGCACCGCCTGCGCCGGCGCCGTGGCCGCCAAGTGGCTGGCCCGCGAGGACGCCCGCCGGGTGGCCCTCCTCGGCGCCGGCGAGCAGGCGCGCCTGCAGCTCAAGGCGCTGTGCCTGGTGCGGCCGATCGAGGGCGCCAGCCTCTGGGCCCGCGACGCGGCCAAGGCGCGCCAGTGCGCCGCCGAGCTGAGCACCGCGCTGGGCATCCCGGTGGTCGCCTGTTCCAGCGTCGACGAGGCCCTGGAAGGCGCGGACATCGCCATCACCACCACGCCCAGCCGCGAGCCGCTGATCCAGAAGCGCCACCTGCGCCCCGGCCTGCACATCACCGCCATGGGCTCGGACGCCGAGCACAAGAACGAGATCGCCGCCGACGCGCTGGCGGCGCTGGACTGCTACGTCGCCGACCGCCTGAGCCAGACCCGCGTGCTCGGCGAACTGCACCACGCCATCGAAGCCGGCCTGGTGGAGGCAGACGCCGACTTCGCCGAGCTCGGCCAGGTCATCGCCGGCCAACGCCCGGGCCGGCGCAGCGCCCGGGACGTGACCCTCTGCGACCTCACCGGCACCGGCGCCCAGGACACCGCCATCGCCGGCCTGGCCTTCCAGCGCGCGCAGCGCATGGGCAAGGGGTTCAAGTTCCACAGCTGACCGCTTCATACCGGACAAACACCTGTAGGAGCGAGCTTGCTCGCGAACAGATTCTTCGGCCGCGCCGGCGCTGGGCGGATTCGCGAGCAAGCTCGCTCCTACAAGAGCCCCCGTGACACCACTCACCCAGAGGATTTCCGCATGCCCGAAATCGTCGTCAACCTCCCCTTCGCGCGGGAGGAATACGCCCAGCGCCTGGCCAAGGTCCGCGCCAGCATGCAGCAGCGCGGCATCGAGCTGCTGCTGGTCAGCGACCCGTCGAACATGGCCTGGCTCACCGGCTACGATGGCTGGTCCTTCTACGTGCACCAGTGCGTGCTGCTGGCGCTGGACGGCGAGCCGGTGTGGTTCGGCCGCGGCCAGGACGCCAACGGCGCGCGGCGCACCGTGTTCATGCAGGCCGACAACATCGTCGGCTACCCCGACCACTACGTGCAGTCCACCGAGCGCCACCCGATGGACTACCTGGCCCGCGAGGTCATTGCCGCGCGGGGCTGGGAAGCGCTGGCCATCGGCGTGGAGATGGACAACTACTACTTCAGCGCCGCCGCCTTCCGCTCGCTGCAGGCCCACCTGCCGCAGGCGCGCTTCGTCGACGCCACCGCGCTGGTCAACTGGCAGCGCGCGGTGAAATCCCCGCGCGAGATCGAATACATGCGCATCGCCGCGCGCATCGTCGAGAAGATGCACGCGCACATCCTCGAACGCATCGAGCCGGGCATGCGCAAGAACGAGCTGGTGGCGGAAATCTACAGCACCGGCATCCGCGGCGCCGACGGCCACGGCGGCGACTACCCGGCCATCGTCCCGCTGCTGCCCACCGGCGCCGACGCCAGCGCGCCGCACCTGACCTGGGACGACACGCCCTTCCAGCGCGGCGCCGGCACCTTCTTCGAGATCGCCGGCTGCTACAAGCGCTACCACTGCCCGCTATCGCGCACCGTCTACCTGGGCAAGCCGCCGCAGCACTTCCTCGACGCGGAAAAGGCCGTGGTCGAAGGCATCGCCGCGGGGCTGGAGGCGGCCAAGCCGGGCAACACCACCGGCGACATCGCCCGCGCCTTCTTCGGCGTGCTGCAGAAGTTCGGCATCCACAAGGACAGCCGCTGCGGCTACCCCATCGGCATCAGCTACCCGCCGGACTGGGGCGAACGCACCATGAGCCTGCGTCCCAGCGACGAGAGCGTGCTGCAACCGGGCATGACCTTCCACTTCATGCCCGGCCTGTGGATGGACGACTGGGGCCTGGAGATCACCGAAAGCATCCTGATCACCGACGGCGGCGTGCAGACCTTCTGCGACTACCCGCGCCAGTTGTTCGTCAAGGAGTGAGGCCATGAACCAGTTGCGCGACAACCCCATCGCCGCCAGCGTCGACTTCGAGCGCGACGGCGTGCAGCACGGCCACCTCAAGCTGCCCTACTCCCGCGACGACTCGGCCTGGGGCGCGGTGATGATCCCCGTCTGCGTGGTGAAGAACGGTGCGGGCCCCACCGCGCTGCTCACCGGCGGCAACCACGGCGACGAGTACGAAGGCCCGGTGGCGCTCAGCCGCCTGGCCCAGGAACTGCGCGCCGAGGACATCCGCGGCCGGGTGATCGTCGTGCCCTTCATGAACACCCCGGCCTTCCTCGCCGGCAAGCGCACCTCGCCGATCGACGCCGGCAACCTCAACCGCAGCTTCCCCGGCCGCCCGGACGGCACGGTGACGCAGAAGATCGCCGACTACTTCCAGCGCACCCTGTTGCCGCTGGCCGATGTGGTGCTGGACATCCACTCCGGCGGCCGCACCCTCGACTTCCTGCCCTTCGCCGCCTGCCACGTGCTGCCGGACAAGGCCCAGCAGGAAGGCTGCGAGGCGCTGATGCGGGCGTTCTCCGCGCCCTACGCCATGCGCATGCTGGAGCTGGACGCGGTGGGCATGTACGACAGCGCCGCCGAGGAGCAGGGCAAGCTGTTCGTCACCACCGAACTGGGCGGCGGCGGCAGCAGCACCGCGCGCAGCGTGGCCATCGCCCGCCGCGGCGTGCGCAACGTGCTGGTGCAGGCCGGCATCCTGCGCGGCGAGGTCGAGCACGCGCCCTCGGTGATGCTCGAC
The DNA here is from genome assembly GCF_052367875.1 of Pseudomonas sp. A6. Lineage (NCBI taxonomy): Bacteria > Pseudomonadati > Pseudomonadota > Gammaproteobacteria > Pseudomonadales > Pseudomonadaceae > Pseudomonas > Pseudomonas sp. A6. The sequence continues at coordinate 29,439 of NZ_CP198970.1, forward strand.
ATGCCCGACGGCGACTGCTTCGTCGCCAGCGAACACAACGGCCTGCTGGAGATGTGCCGCGACCTGGGCGAGCGCGTGGAGCGCGGCGAGGTGCTGGCGCGGGTGCACGACCTGCTGCGCACCGGCGCCGCGCCGGTGGAGTACCGCGCCAGGCGCAGCGGCATCCTCGCCGCGCGGCACTTCCCCGGCCTGGTGCAGAGCGGCGACACCCTGGCGGTGGTCGCCGAGGTCCTGGACTGATGCGCGCGCCACGGCGCCGGAGGTGGCGATGACCAAGCTCGACCGCTACGACCTGAAGATCCTGCGCATCCTCGCCGGCGACGGGCGCATCACCAAGTCCAGCCTGGCCGAGGCCATCAACCTCTCGGTCAGCCCGGCCTGGGAGCGCGTGCGCAAGCTGGAGGAGGCCGGCCTGATCAAGGGCTACCGCGCGCAGATCGACTGGCCGGCGCTGTTCCGCCAGCAGCAGGTGCTGGTGGAAATCACCCTGGGCCGCCACACGGCCCAGGACATGCGCCGCTTCGAACAGCGCCTGCAGCAGGCGCCGGAAGTGGGCTTCTGCTACGCCACCGGCGGCGGGGTGGACTACATCGCGATGATCCAGGCCCGGGACATCGACCATTACCAGCGCTTCATCGACCAGTTGCTGCTGGAGGACCTGGGGATCGAGCGGTATTTCACCTACATCGTTACCAAGGTGATCAAGACGTTGGATACGGCGGTGCCGGCGGAGGCGTTGGAAGGCGCCTGATGCCACGCTGTTTTCTTTTCGTAGGAGCGAGCTTGCTCGCGAACAGGTGCCTACCGGTGGCTTCGGTGTAATGGCTTGGCTCCGCCCCCTCTCCCCAGCCCTCTCCCTGAAGGGAGAGGGGGCTAGTCTGTGCCGAGACAGGTCAGGGTTCCAACCTTGAACTACGTGCTTGCCGGCTAACTCCAGAACAGCCGTTTCTGCCCAACGGTCCCCTCTCCCTTCAGGGAGAGGGTTAGGGAGAGGGCGTTCTCAATCCCTGCACCCACGACTCCCGGCAAAACTCCATTCGCGAGCAAGCTCGCTCCTACACCAACCCTCCACCCCACTGCACAAAAAACACCCAAAAAAACCTGACTCCAAGTTCAATCTCCTATAGAATGCGCCCCGCTCGGCACAGGGCCGGGCATGGGTTCCCTCACCCCATCGACGAAAAAGGATCCAGCATGTCGGCGCTTTCCCCGGCGGCTCGGCGCGGCGCATTGGCCGGCCTGGTCGTCTTCCACCTCCTCGTCATCATCGCCAGCAACTACCTGGTGCAACTGCCCATGACCCTGTTCGGCTGGCAGACCACCTGGGGCGCGTTCAGCTTCCCGTTCATCTTCCTGGCCACCGATCTCACCGTGCGCCTGCTCGGCAAGAGCCCGGCGCGGCGTGTCATCGCCCGGGTGATGCTGCCGGCGCTGCTGGCTTCCTACGTGGTCTCGGTGCTGTTCCAGGATGGCGGCTACCGCGGCTTCGCCGCGCTGGGCGAGTTCAACACCTTCGTCGCGCGCATCGCCCTGGCCAGCTTCCTGGCCTACGTGCTCGGCCAGTTCCTCGACATCCAGGTGTTCGACCGCCTGCGCCGGCTGCGCCAGTGGTGGATCGCCCCGGTGGTGTCGACGCTGTTCGGCAACCTGCTGGACACCTTCGCCTTCTTCTCCATCGCCTTCTGGCGCAGCGACAACCCCTTCATGGCGCAGCACTGGGTGGAGATCGCCACGGTGGACTACGGCGTCAAGCTGGCGGTCATGCTGATCCTCTTCGTGCCGCTCTACGGCGTGCTGCTGCGCGCCATCCTCCAGGGCCTGGGCCGGCGCTCCGCCAGCGCCTGCTGAGGCGGGCGAAAAACCCGAAGCCGGCGGCGCATCTGCGGAAAGAATTGCCGCCGCCGCCCCGCCCTTAGGAAAAAAACGCCACGGCGCTCCCCCTAGGATGGTCCCCATGCCACCTGCGAGGAGACGCCGTCATGTCCTACGCCCATCCCCTGCTCTTCAAGTCGCTGTGCTACGTCAACGGCCAGTGGCTGCATAGCGCCAGCGGCGCCAGCATCGCCGTGGAGAACCCGGCCAACCGCGAAATCATCGGCCACGTGCCGCTGCTCGAACGCGAGCAGATAGTCGCCGCGGTGGACGCCGCCGTCGCGGCCTTCCCGGCCTGGCGCAAGCTGTCCCTGGACCAGCGCGCCGCGCCCCTGCTGCGCTGGGCCGAGCTGATCCGCCAGCACCGCGAGGACCTGGCGCAGATCCTTTCCCTGGAACAGGGCAAGCCCCTGGCCGAGGCCCGCGGCGAGATCGACTACGCCGCCAGCTTCATCCCCTGGTTCGCCGAACAGGCCCGGCGCCTGGACGGCCGCAACATCCCCAGCCATATTCCCGGCGCCCACCTGGGCACGGTGATGGAGCCGGTGGGCGTGGCCGTGCTGCTGACGCCCTGGAACTTCCCCTCGGCGATGATCACCCGCAAGGCCGCCGCCGCCCTGGCCGCCGGTTGCACGGTGGTGGTCAAGCCGGCCCATGAGACACCCTACTCGGCCTTCGCCCTGGCCCAACTGGCCGAGGAGGCCGGGCTGCCCGCCGGCGCCTTCAACGTGGTACTGGGCGAGCCGCAGATGACCATGGAAACCCTGGTGCAGGACAGCCGCGTGCGCGCGGTGAGCTTCACCGGCTCGACCCGCGTCGGCAAGCTGGTGCTGCAGGCCGCCGCCCAGGACGTGAAGAAGGTGGCGCTGGAGCTGGGCGGCAACGCGCCCTTCATCGTGCTGCCCGACGCCGACCTGGAGCAGGCGGTGAAATTCGCCATCGACGCCAAGTTCCAGACCTCCGGCCAGGACTGCTGCGCGGCCAACCGCCTGCTGGTCGCCCGCGAACTCTACGAGCCCTTCCTCAAGCGCTTCGCCGCCGCCGTGCGCGAACTGCGCGTGGGCCCGGCCAGCGACCCGCGCAGCGACATTGGCCCGCTGATGCACCAGGCGGCCTTCGACGCCACCTGCGAGCGCGTGCGCGATGCCATCGACAGCGGCGCGCGCCTGCTGGCCGGCGGCGAACCCCATGCCCTGGGCGGCTGGTTCCACCAGCCGACGCTGCTGGCGGACGTCACCCCGGCCATGCGCATCTGGCGCGAGGAGAACTTCGCCCCCATCGCCGGGGTGATGGCCTACGACGACCTGGAGCAGGCCGTCGAACTGGCCAACGATAGCGAATACGGCCTGGCCGCCTACATTTGTGGGCAGCGCCTCGACCAGGTGTGGCCGCTGATGCGCCGCCTGGAATTCGCCATGGTCGCGGTGAACGGCGCCAGGTTCACCGGCCATCCCATCCCCTTCGGCGGCATGAAGGCCTCGGGCCTGGGCCGCGAGGGCGGCAGCGAGGGCTTCGAGCCCTTCGTCGAGACCAAGTACTTCTGCCTGCACCACGGCGCCATCTGAGGAGAACACCGCCATGACCGACTACGCCAAGCTGTTCGAACAGGACCGTGCGCACTTCATGCACCCCTCCACCCACGCCCACGACCACGCCAGCGGCACCCTGCCCGGGCGCATCGTCACCGGCGCCTCGGGCGTGCGCATCCGCGACCACCAGGGCCGCGAGTTGCTGGACGCCTTCGCCGGGCTGTACTGCGTGAACATCGGCTACGGCCGTACCGAGGTGGCCGACGCCATCCATGAGCAGGCCAAGCAGCTGGCCTACTACCACACCTACGTCGGCCACGCGTCCGAGGCGATCATCGAGCTGTCCGCGCGGATCATCCGCGACTGGGCGCCGGCGGGCATGAAGAAGGTCTACTACGGCCTCTCCGGCTCCGACGCCAACGAAACCCAGGTCAAGCTGGTGCGCTACTACAACAACGTGCTGGGCCGGCCGCAGAAGAAGAAGATCATCTCCCGCCAGCGCGGCTACCACGGCTCGGGCATCGTCACCGGCAGCCTCACCGGCCTGGCCAGCTTCCACCAGCACTTCGACCTGCCGGTGGAAGGCGTCAGGCACACTCTCTGCCCGCACTTCTACAAGGCCCCGGCGGGCATGGACGAGGCGGCCTTCGTACGCCACTGCGCCCAGGAGCTGGAGAACCTGATCCTCGCCGAGGGCCCGGACACCGTGGCGGCCTTCATCGGCGAGCCGGTGATGGGCACCGGCGGCATCATCGTCCCGCCCAAGGGCTACTGGGAGGCGATCCAGGCGGTGCTGGCGAAGTACGATGTGCTGCTGATCGCCGACGAGGTGGTCTGCGCCTTCGGCCGCCTGGGCGACAAGATGGGCAGCCAGCGCTACGCCATGCGCCCGGACCTGATCACCACCGCCAAGGGCCTGACCAGCGCCTACGCGCCGCTGTCCGCGGTGATCGTCGGCGAAAAGGTCTGGGACGTGATCGACAGCGCCTCCACCCGCGAAGGCGCCATGGGCCACGGCTGGACCTATTCCGGCCACCCGATCTGCGCGGCGGCGGCGCTGGCCAACCTGGACATCCTCGAGCGCGAGAACATCACCGCCAACGCGGCGGACGTCGGCGGCTACCTCAACCAGCAACTGCGCCAGGCCTTCGAAGGCCACCCGCTGGTGGGCGAGGTGCGCGGCGACGGCATGCTGGCGGCGCTGGAGTTCATGGCCGACCGCGAGGCGCGCACGCCCTTCGACGCGGCGCTGAAGGTGGGCCCGAAGGTCTCGGCGGCGTGCCTGGAGCGCGGCATGATCGCCCGCGCCATGCCCCACGGCGACATCCTCGGCTTCGCCCCGCCGCTGGTGCTGAGCCGCGCCGAGGCCGACGAGGTGGTGGGCATCGCCAAGGCCGCGGTGGACGCGGTGGCGGCGGAGGTGCTCTGAGGCGCGGGGGCGTGTCCCTTGGTAGATACCGTGTCACCTAGCCTCGAGCAAGGGCCAGTTCCACATTGTATGGCTGGCCCGACTTGAGGACGCCATAGGCGATCTGCAGCAGCTTGCGCATGGCAGCACAGATGATCTGTTTACCCGCTTTGCCTTTCTCCTCGAGCCGTAAACGCAGTGCCCGTATCGCCTGGTTATGGCTCATGGCACAGATGGCTGGCATGAACAGGCCTGCCCGCAAGAGGCGTGAGCCGATCTTTGAGATCCTCACCTGGCCCTTGTGTTGGCCGGATTCCCTGAGCCTCGGATTGAGTCCTGCAAAAGCCACGACCGCCCGGGCACTCTCGAAGCGGCTGATTGATCCAAGTTCGGCCAGCAACAGGGCTGCAGTTTTGTCGCTGATACCCTCGATACTCGTCAGCAGATCGCGCTTGCCCCGCAAGTCAGGATCGTTGTCGATATGTTGGCGAATCGCTTCCAGCGTCTGTTCAATCTGCTGTTCCAGATGGGCCGAGACCGACAGGATCGACTCTTTCACCACGTCGCTCTTGGCGGTTTCCAGGCGGTTGATTTCCATCTGGAACAGCTCCTTGAGCTCTTCGTAGCGCCGTACCAGCGCACGGAGTTGCCGCACGCTCACCGGGTCCGGCTGCCAGAGCTGGAGATCCTCGGCATGCCGAGCGCCGTAGAGGGCGATCAACTTGGCGTCGACCTTGTCGGTCTTGACCCGTTGCAACTGGCTTTGCGCATAGCTGGCGATACGTGCCGGATTCATCACGCAGACACGATATCCCCGGGCCAACAGATAATCGCCCAGAGCTTCGTGATAGATGTTGGTGGCTTCCATCACCACCCACGCCCCTGGCTCGGCATGTTTTTGCAGCCACTGGTCAAAGACGCTGAAGCCCGACTGATCGTTGCTCAGATTGCCTTTGGTGCGGTATTTGCCATTGCTCTGCAGAACCGCAATGTCGAAAGTTTTCTTGGCGATATCCACGCCAACTACGATGGCCATAACTCCTGCTACCTCTTACAGCTTTACATCATCAGCACTCCACTCCATCCAACCTTGCCTATACGAGCTACCACCGGGGTGGGGCTCCAGATACCGTTCGGACTCACGAGTGGATTGGGAAGGCAGGAGACTATCTACAGTGCAGGCTCGTAGCCTAGGAGCGGACACGTCTTCCTGGTCTTCCTTCCGGTGATCAGCCGGAGACTACCCGCCGTTATGGCGGGTCGTCGACATACAAGGAGCGGACCTTGTCCGCGATAGCCGGCCATCCCGGCGCGATTCGCGGATGAGATCCGCTCCTACGCTGCCCCACCCACGCCATTCCATGTAGGAGCGCGCCCTGCGCGCGAATCGCGGGCAGGGCCCGCTCCTACAGGGTGACGCTGAACTTCCCGTTCGTGCCGGACGGCCCCCTCTCCCTTCAGGGCGGGGCGCGCAGCCGAGGGTTGGGGAGAGGGAACGGAGTCAGGCCATTGTACTGAAGCCGCCGGTAGGCACCGTTCGCGAGCAAGCTCGCTCCTACACAATGCCCAGCTCCGGCTTCACCTGTAGGAGCGCGCCCTGCGCGCGAATCGCGGGCAGGGCCCGCTCCTACAAGGTGCCGCGGATTCAGCCGCCCTTGGCCTTGTCCAGCTTGCGCAGGAACACGGTCATTTCCTTCTCCGCCTGCTTGTCGCCATGGGCCTGGGCGGCGGCCAGGCCGTCGGTCCAGGCGGCGCGGGCGCCCTCGAGGTCGCCCTGGGCCTGCAGGGCCTTGCCCAGCAGCTTCCAGGCGGCGGAGTACTTCGCGTCCTGCTCCACGCAGCGGCGCAGGTGTTCGGCGGCCTTCGCCGCATCGCCGGCGTCCAGGTAGCCCTTGCCCAGGCCGAAGCGCAGCAGTGGGTTGTCCATGCCTTTGGCGAGGAGTTTTTCGAGGGATTGAGGATCGGTCATAGGGCTAGAGGCTAGAGGCTAGAGGCTAGAGGCTAGAGGCTAGAGGCTAGAGGCTAGAGGCTAGAGGCTAGAGGCTAGAGGCTAGAGGCGAACAGCATGCGGTGCCGTCGCGGCATGTCAAGCTCTTGCCTACAGCCTACAGCCTACAGCCTACAGCCTACAGCCTACAGCCTACAGCCTACAGCCTACAGCCTGCAGCCTAGAAGAACGTCAGACCGGCCTGGAACAGCCGCTCGACGTCACGGATACGCTTCTTGTCGACCACGAAGAGGATCACGTGGTCGCCGGATTCCACCACGGTGTCGCCGTGGGCGATCAGCACTTCCTCGTCGCGGATCACCGCGCCAATGGTGGTGCCCGGCGGCAGGTGCACCTCGCCGATGCGCTTGCCGATCACCTTGCTCGACTTGGCGTCGCCGTGGGCCACCACCTCGATGGCCTCGGCCGCGCCGCGGCGCAGCGAGTGCACGCTCTCGATGTCGCCGCGGCGCACGTGGGTCAGCAGGGTGCCGATGGTGGCCAGCTGCGGGCTGATGGCGATGTCGATCTCGCCGCCTTGCACCAGGTCGACGTAGGCCGGGTTGTTGATCAGCGTCATCACCTTGCGCGCGCCCAGGCGCTTGGCCAGCAGCGAGGACATGATGTTGGCCTCGTCGTCGTTGGTCAGGGCCAGGAACAGGTCGGTCTCGTTGATGTTCTCTTCCAGCAGCAGGTCGCGGTCCGAGGCGCTGCCCTGGAGCACGATGGTGCTGTCGAGGTTGTCCGACAGGTGCCGGCAGCGCGCCGGGTTCATCTCGATGATCTTCACCTGGTAGCGGTTCTCGATGGCCTCGGCCAGGCGCTCGCCGATGTTGCCGCCGCCGGCGATGATGATCCGCTTGTAGTTCTCCTCCAGCCGGCGCATCTCGCCCATCACCGCGCGGATGTGGGCCTTGGCGGCGATGAAGAACACCTCGTCGTCGGCCTCGATCACGGTGTCGCCCTGGGGGATGATCGGCCGGTTGCGCCGGTAGATGGCGGCGACGCGGGTGTCCGCGTTGGGCATGTGCTCGCGCAGCTGGCGCAGCTCCTGGCCCACCAGCGGGCCGCCGTAGTGGGCCTTGATGCCCACCAGCTGGGCCTTGCCCTCGGCGAAGTCGATCACCTGCAGCGAGCCGGGGTATTCCACCAGGCGCTTGATGTAGTTGGTCACCACCTGCTCGGGGCTGATCAGCACGTCCACCGGGATGGCCTCGTTGTCGAACAGGCCGGTGCGCGTCAGGTAGGCCGCCTCGCGCACCCGGGCGATGCGCGTGGGGGTGTTGAACAGGGTGTAGGCCACCTGGCAGGCGACCATGTTCACCTCGTCGCTGTTGGTCACCGCCACCAGCATGTCGGCGTCGTCGGCGCCGGCCTGGCGCAGCACGGTGGGGAACGAGGCCTTGCCGTGCACGGTGCGGATGTCCAGGCGGTCGTTGAGGTCGCGCAGGCGCTGGCCGTCGGTGTCGACCACGGTGATGTCGTTGGCTTCGCTGGCCAGGTGCTCGGCCAGGGTGCCGCCGACCTGGCCGGCGCCGAGGATGATGATCTTCATGGGGTCGCGCTCGTCCGTGCAGTGCTAGCGGGCTGAGATCTTGATGAGCTTGGCATAGTAGAAACCGTCGTGCCCGCCCTCTTGCGGCAACAGCTGGCGCCCGTGCGCCTGCTTCAGGCCCCAGGGCCCGGCCAGGTCCAGCTCGCGGGCGCCGGGGGTGCGGGCGAGGAAGGCGGCGATCGACTCGCGGTTCTCCTGGGGCATCACCGAGCAGGTGGCGTAGAGCAGGATGCCGCCGACTTCCAGGGTTGGCCACAGCGCGTCCAATAGCTCGCCCTGCAGTTGCGCCAGGGCCGGGATGTCCTCGGCGGCGCGGGTCAGCTTGATGTCCGGGTGCCGGCGGATGACGCCGGTGGCCGAGCAGGGCGCGTCCAGCAGGATGCGCTGGAACGGCTTGCCGTCCCACCAGGCGACGGTATCGCGGCCGTCGGCGGCGAGCAGCGTGGCATCTAGTCGCAGGCGCTGCAGATTTTCGCGCACGCGCACCAGGCGGCTTTCTTCCAGGTCCACGCCGAGCACGCCAGCCAGGCCCGGCTCGGCCTCCAGCAGGTGGCAGGTCTTGCCGCCGGGGGCGCAGCAGGCGTCGAGCACGCGCTGGCCGGGGGCCAGTTCGAGCAGGTCGGCGGCCAACTGTGCGGCCTCGTCCTGCACGCTCACCCGGCCTTCGGCGAAGCCCGGCAGCTCGCGCACGTCGCAGGGCTGGGTTAGCTGGATGCCGTCGCGGCTGTAGGCGCAGGGCGCGGCCTCGATGCCGGCGGCCTGCAGTTCGGCCAGGTAGGCGTCACGGCTGCCCTGGCGGCGGTTCACCCGCAGGGTCATCGGCGGGTGGGCGTTGTTCGCCGCGCAAACGGCTTCGAACTGCTCCGGCCAGGCCTGCTTCAGCGCCTTCTGCAGCCAGCGCGGGTGGGCCAGGCGCGCGGCCGGGTCGCGGTCGACGTCGGCCAGCAGCACTTCGCCCTCGCGCTGGGCGCGGCGCAGCACGGCGTTGAGCAGGCCCTTGGCCCAGGACTTCTTCAGCTTGTCGGCGCAGCCGACGGTCTCGCCGATGGCCGCGTGGGGCGGAATGCGGGTGTAGAGCAACTGGTACAGGCCGACCAGCAGCAGCGCCTCGACGTCGCGGTCGCCGGCCTTGAACGGCTTCTGCAGCAGGCGCGCGGCCAGGGCCGCCAGGCGTGGTTGCCAGCGCGCGGCGCCGAAGGCCAGCTCCTGGGTCAGGCCGCGGTCGCGCGGGGCGACCAGCTCCAGCTGCGGCGGCAGCGAGCTGCCCAGCGAGGCGCGGCCGGCGAGCACGGCGGCCAGCGCGCGGGCCGCGGCGAGGCGCGGGCTGAGGCTCATTGGCCGAGCACCAGGCCGGTGGCGAACTGCTCGCGGCGGCTGTTGAACAGGTCGGCGAAGGCCAGCGGCTTGCCGCCGGGCAGCTGCACGCGGGTCAGCAGCAGGCTGCCTTCGCCGCAGCCCACCAGCAGGCCGTCACGGCTGGCGCCGAGGATTTTCCCCGGCTCGCCCCTGCTCTCGCCCAGGCGCGCGGCCCAGACCTTCAGCGGCTCGCCGTTCAGGGTGGTGTGGCACACCGGCCAGGGATCGAAGGCGCGCACGGCGCGCTCCAGTTCCACGGCAGGGCGGCTCCAGTCGAGCTTCGCCTCGTCCTTGCTGAGCTTGTGCGCGTAGGTGGCCAGGGCGTCGTCCTGCACCTCGCCCTTGAGCGTGCCTGCGGCCAGGCCGGCGATGGCCTCGACCACCGCCGGCGGGCCCAGGCGCGCCAGGCGGTCGTGCAGGCTGCCGCCGGTGTCCTCGGGACTGATCGGGGTGACGACCTTGAGCAGCATCGGCCCGGTGTCCAGGCCCGCTTCCATCTGCATCACGGTTACGCCGCTTTCCGCATCGCCAGCCTGCACGGCGCGCTGGATGGGCGCGGCACCGCGCCAGCGCGGCAGCAGCGAGGCATGGCTGTTGATGCAGCCCAGGCGCGGGATGTCCAGCACCGCCTGGGGCAGGATCAGGCCATAGGCGACCACCACCATCAGGTCCGGCTGCAGCGCGGCCAACTCGGCCTGGGCTTCTGGGTTGCGCAGGGTCGGCGGCTGCAGCACCGGCAGGCCATGCTGCGCGGCGAGCTGCTTGACCGGGCTGGGCATCAGCTTCTGGCCGCGGCCGGCCGGGCGGTCCGGCTGGGTGTAGACGGCGACGATCTCATGCGGGGTATCGAGCAGGGCCTTGAGGTGCTCGGCGGCGAATTCCGGGGTCCCGGCGAAGACGATGCGCAATGCTTGGCTCATGCGTAGGCTCGCTTAAAGAAAAAAGGCTTGCCGGAGCAAGCCTTTGGGGAGGAGGGTGTCAGGCGCGCTGGCGGTGCTGCTTTTCCAGCTTCTTCTTGATCCGGTCGCGCTTGAGGTTGGACAGGTAGTCGACGAACAGCTTGCCGTTCAGGTGGTCGCACTCATGCTGGATGCACACCGCCAGCAGGCCCTCGGCGATTTCCTCGAAGGCCTTGCCGTCGCGGTCCAGCGCCTTGACGCGCACCCGCAGCGGGCGGTCGACGCTCTCGTAGAAGCCGGGCACCGACAGGCAACCCTCCTGGTACTCGCCCATCTCTTCGGTGAGCGCTTCCAGTTCCGGGTTGATGAACACGCGCGGCTCGGACTTGTCCTCGGACAGGTCCATCACCACGACGCGCTTGTGTACGTTCACCTGGGTGGCGGCCAGGCCGATGCCGGGCGCCTCGTACATGGTTTCGAACATGTCGTCGACCAGTTGGCGCACGCTATCGTCGACCACCTCGACAGGCTTGGCGATCGTGCGCAGGCGCGGATCGGGGAATTCGAGGATGTTCAGAATGGCCATATGCGTTTGTGATGCACTTGTGGAATAAAGTAAAAATCGGCTGCTAATATGCTGAGCAGCATCGAAAAACCCTGGAAGGCCCGGTAGGGGCGGCTTTCCAGCGTTTCATGTGTATACATAATAAAGGGATTCACCGCATGAGGAAAACACTACTCGCCGTGCTGCTGCTGGCGGCAGGAAGCATGGCGCAGGGTGCCGTGGAACTCAGGGACGGCCACCCGGACCGCTATACGGTGGTCAAGGGCGACACCCTCTGGGACATCTCCGGCAAGTTCCTGAGCAAGCCCTGGAAGTGGCCGGAGATCTGGCAGGTGAATCCGCAGATTCGCAACCCGCACCTGATCTACCCCGGCGACGTCCTCAGCCTGGTGTACATCGACGGCCAGCCGCGCCTGGTGCTCAACCGCGGCGCCTCCCACGGCACCATCAAGCTGTCGCCCAAGGTGCGCAGCACGCCGATGGCCGAGGCGGTGCCGACCATCCCGCTGGACAAGATCAACGCCTTCCTGCTGTCCAACCGCATCGTCGACAGCGAGGGTGACTTCAGCAACGCCCCCTACATGGTCGCCGGCGATGCCGAGCGTGTGGTCAGCGGCGCCGGCGACCGCGCCTACGCCCGCGGCGACTCCCTGGCCGAGGAAGGCAGCTACGGCATCTTCCGCCAGGGCAAGATCTACTCCGACCCGGACACCAAGGAAGTCCTCGGCGTCGACGCCATGGACGTCGGCAGCGCCCGGGTGACTGCCAAGGAAGACGACATCGCCACCCTCAACCTGACGCGCACCACCCAGGAAGTGCGGCCGGGCGACCGCCTGTTCCCCACCGAGGAACGCGCGGTGACCTCGATCTTCATGCCCAGCGAGCCGAAGACGCCGATCAAGGGCAGCATCATCGACGTGCCGCGCGGCGTCACCCAGATCGGCAAGTACGATGTGGTGACCATCGACAAGGGCAGCCGTGATGGCCTGGAGGAAGGCAACGTGCTGGCCATCTACAAGCTTGGCGAGACGGTGCGGGATCGTGTCAGTGGTGATCTGGTGAAGATTCCTGATGAGCGTTCCGGGCTGGTGATGATTTTCCGTACCTATAACCGTCTCAGTTATGGCTTGGTGCTTACCGCCAACCGTTCGCTGGAAGTGCAGGACAAGGTGCGCAATCCCTGACTTGCGTGCCTGTGTGAAGAGCCCCGCCATGGCGGGGCTCACTTAAGAAAGAATGCCGTTTCTCTGTTTGGGGAAACGGCATTTTTCATATGGGGTGGGGGATGGCTTGGCTCGCGAGCTTTGATCCTTTGCACCCAACCTAACCCCGTCATTCCCGCGAACGCGGGACGCGGGAATGACGAGGGTGGAGTTAGGCGTTCCAGGATGACTCCAAACTCCCCACCCACTCCGAACAGCCCCCTCTCCCGCTTGCGGGAGAGGGCTGGGGAGAGGGTGCTCTTGAGCCCAGCGCCTAAAGTTCTCGAGAAATCCGTACGGCGCTATCCGCCGAATCGCGGACAGAGTCCGCTCCTACAGTTCTAGGAAGCTCGGGCGTAGGAGCGGACTTTGTCCGCGATTGGATTCACCGACCACGCCGGAAGCCCCGGTGGCACGAACATCCCTCTCTCCCTCCGAGAGAGGGTTGGGGTGAGGGAGCGGACCCCAAGCGTGCGCACCTCCGCTGAACCAAGACATCACTTGAATGAACAACATTGCCACCACGACGGCGTTCTTCGTTTCTGCCGGCCGGATCTTCCGAAGCGTCCGGCAGGCGGCGGCCGGCGGACGCGGCATAGTCGGGGTTCCCGCCAATGCGCCAAGGACTGCCGCCATGCCCCGCCAACCCTCCCCCGCCGAACTGGAAGCCCGCCTGCGCCTGCACGCCCTGCCTGAACTGGGGCCGCGGCGCTTCGCCGCCCTGCTGGCGGCCTTCGGTAGCGCCTCCGCTGCCCTCAGCGCGCCCGCCGCGGCCTGGCGCTCGCTGGGCTTGCCGGCGGCAAGCGCCGAGGCGCGGCGCAGCCAAGCCACCCGCCAGGCGGCGGCCGAGGCTCTGCGCTGGCTGGAAGGGCCCGAGCGGCACCTGCTGATGTGGGACGCCGAGGACTACCCCACGCTGCTGGCGGAGCTGAGCGATGCGCCGCCGCTGCTGTTCGTCGAGGGCGCCCGCGCGGCCCTGGGCCGGCCGCAACTGGCGGTGGTCGGCAGCCGGCGCGCCAGCCGCCCGGGGCTGGACACCGCCCGCGCCTTCGCCCGCAGCCTGGCCGGCGGCGGCTTCGCCATCACCAGCGGGCTGGCCCTGGGCATCGACGGCGCCGCCCACGAAGGCGCGCTGGAAGCTGGTGGCGTCACCCTGGCGGTGCTCGGCACGGGCCTGCAATGCCTGTATCCCCGACGGCACCTGGGGCTGGCGCGGCGCATCGTCGAGGGCGGCGGCGCGCTGCTGTCCGAACTGCCGCTGGACTGCCCGCCGCGGCCGGACAACTTCCCGCGGCGCAACCGCATCATCAGCGGCCTGTCCCTGGGCGTGCTGGTGGTGGAGGCCAGCCCGGCCAGCGGCTCGCTGATCACCGCGCGGCTGGCCGCCGAGCAGGGCCGCGAGGTCTACGCCATTCCCGGCTCCATCCACCATCCCGGCGCGCGCGGCTGCCACGAGCTGATCCGCCAGGGCGCCACCCTGGTGGAGCGCATCGACGACATCCTCGAAGGCCTGAGCGGCTGGACTGCCGAGGCACCGGTCAGCAAACCGGCCCCGCAGCAGCAGACGCACCCACTGCTGGACCTGCTGCGCGCCGCCCCGCAGGGCTGCGAGGCGCTGGCCGCCGGCAGTGGCTGGGCGCTGCCACAGGTGCTGGCGGCGCTGACCGAGCTGGAGCTGGAAGGCAAGGTGGCGTGCGAGGCCGGCGTCTGGGTGCATCGCGGCGGCTGAGCACGTAAACTGCCGCGCAATCGTTATTTCCCCGGAGTTTGCCGATGATCAGCAGCTGGCGTGTGCAGCGTGTGGCCAGGATAGTGCGCGAGGGCGGCGTCATCGCCTACCCGACCGAAGCCGTCTGGGGCCTGGGCTGCGACCCCTGGAACGAGGATGCCGTCTACCGCCTGCTGGCCATCAAGGCGCGGCCGGTGGAGAAGGGCCTGATCCTGGTGGCCGACAACATCCGCCAGTTCGACTTCCTGCTCGCCGACCTGCCGCAGGAATGGCAGGACCGCCTGGGCGCCACCTGGCCGGGCCCGAACACCTGGCTGGTGCCGCACCAGGGGCGCCTGCCGGAGTGGATCACCGGCCAGCACGACAGCGTGGCCCTGCGCGTCAGCGAACACCCGCTGGTGCGCGAACTCTGCGCGCTGACCGGCCCGCTGGTGTCCACCTCGGCCAACCCCGCCGGACGCCCGGCGGCGCGCTCGCGGCTGCGGGTGGAGCAGTACTTCCGCGGCGAGCTGGACGGCGTGCTCGACGGCAAGCTCGGCGGCCGGCGCAACCCCAGCGTGATCCGCGACCTGGTTACCGGCCGGACCTTGCGCCCGGCCTGAGAGGCGGGCTGTGTGGTATGGGTGGGAAATTCGGCGCTGGCTGTAGGAGCAACTGTCTTGCATGCCGCGCCGGGGGCTCTTCGTAGGAGCGAGCTTGCTCGCGAACAGTGCTCAGCTGTGACTTCGGTGTTTTAGTTTGGCTCCGTCCCCTCTCCCCAACCCTCGGCTGCGCGCCCCGCCCTGAAGGGAGAGGGGGCTGTCCGTGCCGAGAAATGGTATGGCGCCAGCCGAAAACCTCGCGGTAGCCGGCTAACACCAAAATTCCCCGAACACACCGAACGGTCCCCTCTCCCGCTTGCGGGAGAGGGTTAGGGAGAGGGCGCTCTGAACGCCAACATCCACTGTTCCCGGCAAATTCGGTTCGCGAGCAAGCTCGCTCCTACGAGAAGCCGTGCCCGTGGGCGGATAACGCCAACGGCGTTATCCGCTGTTTCCCTCAAGGCAACAGAATGGTCGACCCGGTGGTCCGCCGCGCCGCCAGTTCGGTCTGCGCCTTGGCCGCGTCGGCCAGGGCGTAGCGCTGGTTGATCTCCACCTTGACCTTGCCCGAGACGAGCATGCCGAACAGGTCCTCGGCCATCGCCTGTAGGCGCTCCGGGGTGTTGGCGTAGCCGAACAGCGTCGGCCGGGTGACGAACAGCGAGCCCTTCTGCGCCAGGATGCCCAGGTTGATGCCGTCCACCGGGCCCGAGGCGTTGCCGAAGCTGACGATCAGCCCGCGCGGGGCGGCGCAGTCCAGGGAGATCGGCCAGGTGTCCTTGCCCACCGAGTCGTAGACCACCGGGCACTTCTTGCCGTCGGTGAGCTGCAGCACGCGCTCCGCCACGTTCTCCTGGCTGTAGTCGATGGTCGCCCAGGCGCCATGGGCCTTGGCCAGCTCCGCCTTGGCGGCCGAGCCGACGGTGCCGATCAGCTTCACCCCCAGGGCCTTGGCCCACTGGCAGGCGATCAGCCCGACGCCGCCGGCGGCCGCGTGCCAGAGCACGGTCTGGCCGGGCTGGGCGTTGTAGGTCTGGCGCAGCAGGTACTGCACGGTCAGGCCCTTGAGCATCACCGCGGCGGCGGTCTCGAAATCGATGGCGTCGGGCAGTTTCACCACGTTGGCCGCCGGCAGCACGTGCAGCTCGCTGTAGGCGCCCAGCGGGCCGGTGGCGTAGCCGACGCGGTCGCCGACCTTGACGTTGCTCACCTCGCTGCCCACCGCCTCGATCTCGCCGGCGCCCTCGGTGCCCAGCCCGGAGGGCAGCGCCGGGGCCGGGTAGAGGCCGCTGCGGAAGTAGTTGTCGATGAAGTTCAGGCCGATGGCGCGGTTGCGTACGCGGACTTCCTTCGGGCCCGGCTCGGCGGGGGTGTAGTCGAGGTATTCGAGGACTTCGGGGCCGCCGGTGCGGGCGAACTGGATGCGCTTGGCCATGTCGATCTCCTGCTGCATGCGGCGTCGGAGGGGTCGGCGCCGCGTTGGGAAAAGTCTTTCATCCAAGCCGCCTTGTTGACCGCCGTCAAGCATGGCATGGCGGCCGGGAATGCTATGCTTGCGCCCCTCTCCCGGCCTGCAGCCCTGGCGCCGCAAGGCTTTCCCGCTCCAAGGTGATCCCGTGACCGACCCTATCCAGGCCGTGAAGGCCTACCTGCTCGACCTGCAAGACCGCATCTGCACCGCACTCGAAGCCGAGGACGGCGGCGCCCGCTTCATCGAGGACGCCTGGGAGCGTCCGGCCGGCGGCGGTGGCCGCACCCGGGTGATCGGCGATGGCGCGCTGATCGAGAAGGGCGGGGTGAACTTCTCCCACGTGTTCGGCGCCGGCCTGCCGCCATCGGCCAGCGCGCACCGCCCGGAACTGGCCGGGCGCGGCTTCCAGGCCCTGGGCGTGTCGCTGGTGATCCACCCGCGCAACCCGCACGTGCCGACTTCCCACGCCAACGTGCGCTTCTTCATCGCCGAGAAGGAAGGCGAAGAGCCGGTGTGGTGGTTCGGCGGCGGCTTCGACCTGACGCCCTACTACGCCCATGAGGAAGACTGTGTGCACTGGCACAAGGTCGCCCGCGAGGCCTGCGCGCCTTTCGGCGAGGACGTCTACCCGCGCTACAAGGAATGGTGCGACCGCTACTTCCACCTCAAGCACCGCAATGAGCCGCGTGGCATCGGCGGCCTGTTCTTCGACGACCTGAACCAGTGGGACTTCGACACCAGCTTCGCCTTCCTGCGCGCCATCGGCGACGCCTACATCGAGGCCTACCTGCCCATCGTGCGCAAGCGCAAGGCCCAGGCCTGGACCGAACAGCAGCGCGAGTTCCAGGAGTTCCGCCGCGGCCGCTACGTGGAGTTCAACCTGGTCTACGACCGCGGCACCCTGTTCGGCCTGCAGTCCGGTGGGCGCACCGAATCCATCCTCATGTCGCTGCCTCCGCAGGTGCGCTGGGGCTACGACTGGAAGCCCGAGCCGGGCAGCGAAGAGGCGCGGCTGACCGAGTATTTCCTCCAGGACCGGGATTGGCTCGCCGGTAGCTGACGAGGGTTCGCGAGCAAGCTCGCTCCTACAGGTACGCGTCTGCTCTTCGTAGGAGCGAGCTTGCTCGCGAACCGCGGCCTGGCAGCTTGCCGCAAAAACCGGCAAGCTGCCGCTCTTTCGGTTTTCCCACCCGCAGGACTCCAATGGACCGCTATTGCGTCTTCGGCAACCCCATCGGCCACAGCAAGTCGCCGCTGATCCATCGCCTGTTCGCCGAGCAGACCGGCCAGGCGCTCACCTACGACGCCCAGCTGGCGCCGCTGGACGACTTCGCCGGGGCCGCCCGCGCGTTCTTCGCCGAGGGCCTGGGCGCCAACGTCACCGTGCCCTTCAAGGAAGACGCCTACCGCCTGTGCGGTGAACTCACCGAGCGCGCCCGCCGCGCCGGCGCGGTGAACACCCTGAAGAGGCTCGACGACGGCCGCCTGCTGGGCGACAACACCGATGGCGCGGGGCTGACCCGCGACCTGGTGGTGAACAACGGCGTGGCGCTCAAGGGCCGCCGCGTGCTGGTGCTGGGCGCCGGCGGCGCGGTGC
The DNA here is from genome assembly GCF_052367875.1 of Pseudomonas sp. A6. NCBI lineage: Bacteria > Pseudomonadati > Pseudomonadota > Gammaproteobacteria > Pseudomonadales > Pseudomonadaceae > Pseudomonas > Pseudomonas sp. A6. The sequence continues at coordinate 47,190 of NZ_CP198970.1, forward strand.
GCGGCATCCTCGAACCCTTCCTGGCCGAGGGCCCGGCGGCGCTGGTGGTGCTCAACCGCACCGCGGCCAAGGCCGAGCAGCTGGCCCGCGAGTTCGCCGACCTGGGCACGGTGCGCGCCGGCGGCTTCGACCTGCGCGACGAACCCTTCGACCTGATCGTCAACGGCACCTCGGCCAGCCTGGCCGGCGAACTGCCGCCCATCGACGCGGCGCTGATCCGCCCGGGGCATACCGTCTGCTACGACATGATGTATGGCAAGGAGCCGACCGCCTTCAACCGTTGGGCCGCTGAGCATGGCGCGGCGCGCTGCATCGATGGCCTGGGCATGCTGGTGGAGCAGGCGGCGGAGGCCTTCGTGCTGTGGCGCGGCGTGCGGCCGGATTCGCGGCCGGTGCTGGACGAACTGCGGCGGCAATTGGCGGGTTGAGCGCCGGATGCCCCGTGCGCTGGGCGAATAAATCGCGGACGGAGTCCGCTCCTACGCCTCCCGGCAAACACAATGCCCCCGTAGGATGGTGTTGAGCGAAGCGATACCCATCAGCGCAACCGCATGGGTTTCGCAAGTGTTCTGCCGGGACACATAGGTAACGCCTGTCGGGACACATGGGTAACGGTTTCCCATGGTCACTCCGGCTGCCTGAGGTCGACCTGCCGGACCGTTTTGTTGATGAAAATGATGTCGAGTACGCCATCCTCCTTGGCGGGGCGGATGGCGACTCGCTCACCCGCCAGACCTTCGCTGACGAATACCATTCGGCCATCGAGGCGAATCTGGCCCTTGGTATGTACCGTCAGCACCCGCTCTCCGGGCTCGTACTCCACTTCCAGCAACTTTTCCGGGTATGGCCTGGGGCTGCTCCGGTAACGCGTCAAGGGCGGCTTCTGGCCCAGCGCCTGATGCGGACGTTGCTGATTGTACTGTTCCAGCCAGCGGTCCATACCCGCCTGGCATTGCTCCAGGGTGCGGAAGTGCGCGTCGTGCAGCAGCTCGCGCTTGAGCGTCTGATGGAAGCGTTCGAGCTTGCCTTGGGTCTGCGGATGGTGAGGCCGGCTGTGTCCGACCTTGATGCCCAAGCGCATCAACCAGACTTCCAGAGCCGAGAGGCCGCCGCGACGGGTTGAGCCCCAGGGTGGGCCGTTGTCGCTGGTAATGCGCCGGGGCAGGCCATAGCGCCGGAATACCCTGATCAGTTGTTGGCGGACCGTTTCACGCCGCTCGTCAGCACAGGCCGCCAGGCACAGGGCAAAGCGTGAGTGGTCATCGAGCAGCGTCAATGGATGGCAATGCTGGCGCTGGCCGAACAGCGCAAAGTGCCCCTTGAAGTCCATCTGCCAGAGGTCGTTTGGCGCCTCGTGCTCGAAGCGCGATGTCGCGGCAGGGCCGGCGTCGGCCCCATAACGCAACGGCCGGCCATGCCGGCGCAGAATCGCATCGAGCGTGCTGTGATGCGGACGTGCAGACTCGTCACCCGACATCAGGCTGCGCAGTTTGCGGCCGCCCCAGGCGGGATAGGCCTCATGCAAGGCCAGGACAGCGTGCTCCAGGTCCTCGCTGCTACGGCGGGGGCAACTCAAGGGACGCCGGGACTTATCCAGCAATCCCGGTTCGCCTTGCTCTTGGTAGCGTCGAAGCCACTTGTAGGCTGTTTTCGGACTGATCTCGAAGCGCCGGCACAGCTCCCGCACGTTGGCATCAGGCTGTTCTGCCAGGAGAACGAACTCATATCGACTGGACACAGGTGTGCACTCCTTCCACGGCATCGCTCGATCTCCCGATACGGCAATTCCGTGATCCTAAATGCGTTACCTATGTCTCCCGACACCTGTTACCCATGTCTCCCGGCAGAACACAAGCTCAACCCATCCTACGAAAAGCACCTCGCCGCTTCCCTACTCCACCTGCAGAACCGCGCCTTCGCCCATCTGCCGCGCCAATTCCTCGCGGACCCTCGGCCGTGCGTGGCGCAGCACCAGGTGCCGCCCCTCGCCGGCCAGCCGGCGGGCTTCCTGCTGCAGCATGTGCGCCCCGGCGAAGTCGATGAAGTTCACGTGCCTGGCATCCAGCACCAGGCGCCGGCCCTGGCTGGCCTGGATCAGGCGTTGCAGGTAGTCGCAGGCGCCGAAGAAGATCGAGCCTTCCACCCGCAGCACTTCCTCCTCGCTGGCCTGCCAGCGTTCCACCCGCGGCTGCGAGGTGCGCCGCAGGTAGAGCAGCAGCGAGGCCAGCACGCCCAGGTAGATGGCGTTCTGCAGCGGCAGCAGCAGGGTCGCCGCGGCGGTCAGGGCCATCACCGCGAACTCGCTGCGGCTGCCGCGCCAGAGCGCGCGCAGGGCCGGGCGGTCGACCAGGCCCCAGGCGATCAGCAGGATGCCGCCGGCCATGGCCGGCAGCGGGATGTGGGTGATCAGCCCGGCGCCGGCCACCGCCAGCACGGCGACCCAGGCGGCGGAGAACACCCCGGCCAGCGGCGTGCGCGCGCCGGCTTCGAGGTTGAGCCCGGAGCGGGTGAAGGAGCCCGCCGAAAGGCTGCCGGAGAACCACGGGCCGACCAGGTTGGACAGGCCCTGGGCGCGGATTTCCTGGTTGGCGTCCAGCACCTGCTGGCTGCGCGCGGCCAGGGCGCGGGCGATGGACAGGCTGGTGACCAGGCCGAGCAGGCCGCAGGCCAGTGCGCCGGGCAGTAGCGCGGCGATGCCGGCCGCGTCGACCTGCAATGGGCTGAACGGCGGCAGCGCGCTGGCGAAGGCCCGCACCCGCGCCACGCCGCCGAACCACGCGGGCAGCGCCCAGACCGTCAGGCTGGCCGCCAGCAGGCCGAACATCAACGCCGGCCAGCGCGGCCGCAGCCAGCGGCACAGCAGGCTCGCCGCCAGGCTGAGCAGGCCGATGGCCAGGGACGCCGGCTCGCACTCGCCCAGCCGCGCCAGCAGCAGGCGCGTGCCGTCCAGGGCGCTGCCGCGGCTGTGCACTTCCACCCCCAGCAGGTAGGGCAACTGGCCGAGGGCGATGACCAGCGCCGCGCCCAGGGTGAAGCCGAGCATCACCGAGTGCGAGACGAAGTTCAGCAGCACCCCGGCGCGCATCGCGCCCAGGGCCCATTGCAGGATGCCGGCGAGGAAGGTCAGCAGCAGCACGTACTGGATGAACGTCTCGCTGCCCGGCGGCGCCAGGGGCGCCACCGTGGCGTAGAGCACCACCGAGATGGCCGCGGTGGGCCCGCCGACCATGTGCCTGGAGGAGCCCCACAGGCAGGCCACCACCACCGGCAGCATGGCCGCGTACAGGCCGTACTGCGGCGGCAGCCCGGCGATCAGCGCGTAGGCGATGGACTGCGGCAGGGCCAGCACCGCGCCGGCCAGGCCGACCCAGGCCTCCCGCGCCATCGCCCGCGGGCCGAGGCCCGGCAGCCAGGCGAGGAACGGCAGCAAGCGATACAGGCGCTCCATCGGCGGTCAGAGCTTGGCCTGCACGGCGGCCAGGGCGTCGCCGCCGTCGCGGCTCTTCACCCCGTCCAGCCACTTGCCCAGGGCCTGCGGGTTGGCCTTGATCCAGGCCTTCACCGCATCGGCGTTCTTCACGTTCTTCTCCAGCACCCCGGCCATGATGGCGTTCTCCATCTTCAGGTCGAAGCTCAGGTTGGCCAGCAGCTTCGCGCTGTTCGGGCACTGCTGGGCGTAGCCGTTGCGGGTGACGGTGTAGACGCTGCCGGTGCTGCCGAAGTACTTCTCGCCGCCGGCCAGGTACTTCATGTCGTACTTCACGTTCATCGGGTGCGGCGTCCAGCCGAGGAAGACGATCCAGCGCTCGCGCTTAACCGCCCGGCTGACCTCGGCGAGCATCGCCTGCTCGCTGGACTCCACCAGCTTCCAGTCGCCCAGGCCGAACTCGTTGCCGCCGATCATCTTCTGGATCGACAGGTTGGCCGGCGCGCCCGAGCCGATGCCGTAGACCTTGTGGTTGAACTGGTCGGCGTGCTTCTGCAGGTCGGCGAAGTTCTTCACCCCGGCGTCGTAGACGTAGGTCGGCACGGCCAGGGTGAACTCGGTGCCCTCCAGGTTCTTCGCCAGTTGCGTGACCTGGCCGCTGGCGATGAACTGGTCGTGGAAGCCCTGCTGCGCTGGCATCCAGTTGCCGAGGAAGGCGTCCACCTGGCCATCGCGCAGGCCGCCGTAGGTGATCGGCACCGAGAGGGTGTCGACCTTGGCCTGGTAGCCGAGGCTATCGAGCAGGAAGCTGGCCACGCCGTTGGTCACGGCGATGTCGGTCCAGCCCGGATCGGCCAGTTTCACCGTGGCGCAGGCTTCGTCCTCGGCCTGCGCGGCCTGGCCGGCCAGCACCATGGTGGTGGCCAGCAGCAATGCACTTAACTTGGTCATGCTTATCTCCCCTCGGCTTTTCTGGTTGTGGTTATCAGGGTCTGGGATAGCGGGCGCGGCGCTCCAGGTCGTCCAGGTCGATGTGGTTGCGCATGTATTGCTGGCTGGCATCGACGAACGGCTGGTGGTCCCAGCTGGTCAGCCTGCCGCGCTGCAAGGCGTCGGCGACGAAGCGCCGGCGGCGCTGGCTGGCCAGCACGCGGGCGGTGATCGCCGGGATGTCCCAACGCTGCCGGGCCTCGGCCAGGAAGGCGTCGAACAGCTCGCGGTGCGCCGCGGAGCCGGCCAGGTTCTCCAGCTCGCGCGGGTCGTTCTTCAGGTCGTAGAGCAGGCACGGGTCCTGTTCGGAATAGACGAACTTGTAGTCGCCGCGACGGATCATCATCAGCGGGCTGAGGGTGCCTTCGGCGGTGTATTCGCCGATCACCTCGTCGTGCCCGCCCTGGCCCCGCAGGTGCGGCAGCAGCGAGCGGCCGTCCAGCTCCAGGTCCGCCGGCAGTTCGCCGCCGGCCAGTTCCACCAGGGTCGGCAGCAGGTCGAGGGTGGACACCGACTCGGCCACATGGCGCGCGGCGAAGCGGCCCGGCGCGTGGATCAGCATGGGCACGCGGGCGGCCATCTCGAACCAGTGCATCTTGTACCAGAGGCCGCGCTCGCCAAGCATGTCGCCGTGGTCGCCGGAGAACACCACCAGGGTGTTCTCGGCCAGGTCGCATTCCTCCAGGGTCCTGAGCAGCGCGCCGATCTGCGCGTCGACGTAGCTGCAGGCGCCGAAGTAGGCGCGGCGGGCGTCGCGGATCTTCTCCGGCGGCAGCGGCTTGCCCCACAGGTCGATGACCTTGAGCAGGCGCTGGGAGTGCGGGTCCTGTTCGTGCTGCGCCAGTTCCACCGACGGCAGCGGGATGTCCTCGTCGCGGTACAGGTCCCAGTACTCGCGGGGGATGGTGTAGGGGTCGTGGGGGTGGGTCATGGAGACGGTCAGGCAGAACGGCTGCTCGGCGTGCTCGCGGACATGGTCGTAGAGGTACTGGCGCGCTTTGAACACCACTTCGTCGTCGAAATCCAGCTGGTTGGTGCGCACGCAGGGCCCGGCCTGCAGCACCGAGGACATGTTGTGGTACCAGCTCGGGCGCACCTCCGGCTCGTCCCAGTTCACCGCCCAGCCGTAGTCGGCCGGGTAGATGTCGCTGGTCAGGCGTTCCTCGTAGCCGTGCAGCTGGTCCGGGCCGCAGAAGTGCATCTTGCCCGACAGCGCCGTGCGGTAGCCCAGGCGGCGCAGGTGGTGGGCGTAGGTGGGGACGTCGGCGGCGAAGTCGGCGGCGTTGTCCCAGGCGCCGATCTTCGTCGGCAGCTGGCCGCTGACCAGGGTGAAGCGCGAGGGCGCGCACAGCGGGCTGTTGCAGTACGCCGAATCGAACACCACGGCCTGTTCGGCCAGGCGCATCAGGTTGGGCATGCGGATCGGCGAGGCGGCGTCGTGCAGCGGCAGCAGCGGCGCGGCCATCTGGTCGGCCATGATGAAGAGAATGTTCGGGCGTGGCATGGCGAGGCTTATCCTATGCACGGTTGTTATGGAATAGTGCGTGGCAGCAGTGTCACGCCGCACCGGCAGGGGGTAAACCGCATGGCCATACATGCTTCGGATAACGTCAGCTTATGGGTGGCGAACCCATGAGCCTGCCCCTGGAACTGCTCCGCGTGTTCGAGTGTGCGGCCCGCGAGCAGGGCTTCACCGCGGCTGCCGCCGAACTGGGCAGCAGCCAGCCGGCGGTGAGCCAGCAGATCAAGCGCCTGGAGAAGTTGCTCGGCACACGTCTGTTCGACCGGGTGCACCGCGGGATCGTTCTGACGGAAAGCGGCCAGTTGCTGCTGCGCCACGTGCAGGCCGGGCTGGCGGAACTGGAGGCCGGGGTCGAGGCGGTCAGCGCCCGGCGCACCCAGGAAGTGCTGCAGGTGGCCACCGACTTCGCCTTCGCCGCCTACTGGCTGATGCCGCGCCTGCCGCGCTTCCGCCAGCTGCACCCGGAACTGGACGTCAGCCTGCTGAGCAGCGAGCGCAGCCCCAGCAGCCTGCGCAGCGACGTGGACGTGGCCATCGCCTTCGGCGACGGGCGCTTCAAGCATGGCGAGCCGCTGCTGCTGTTCGGCGAGGAAGTCTTCCCGGTGTGCAGCCCGCGTCTGTTGGGCGAGCGCCAGGCGCCGCTGCCGCTGGAGGAGCTGCAGCGCCTGCCGCTGCTGCACCTGAAGCCCGAGGCCCACAGCCGCTGGTTCGACTGGCCAGGGCTGTTCCGCGCCCTGGAGCTACCGCGCCAGCCGGAGGCTTCCGGGCTACGCTTCGACAACTACACGCTGCTGGTGCAGGCGGCCATCGCCGGCCAGGGCGTGGCCATCGGCTGGCGCCACCTGGTCGACGAACTGCTGGAGCAGGGGTTACTGTGCCGGCCCATCCGCGAGAGCGCCGCCTCGCGCTACGGCTATTACGCCGTGCTGCCCGAGCGCAAGCGCCGCGCCCGCCTGCTGCAGCCCTTCGTCGACTGGCTGCGCGCCGAACTGGAACAGGACCCATGAACGAGATCCACGGCTACCACGCCCACGTCTACTACGATGCCGACAGCCTGGAGCAGGCCCGCCAGCTGTGCGAGGAGGCGGTGCGCCTGTTCGGCGTGAAGATGGGCCGCATGCACCAGCGTCCGGTCGGCCCGCACCCGGACTGGAGCTGCCAGCTGGCCTTCGGCAACGACGCCTTCGCCGCCGTGGTGCCCTGGCTGGCGCTGCACCGCGATGGCCTGGTGGTGTTCATCCACCCGGACACCGGCGACGACCTGCGCGACCATCGCGACCACGCCATCTGGATGGGCGCGGTGCGGCCGCTGGACCTGTCGCAGTTCGGCTGAATTCGATAATGATTCTCGATTCGTTGTATGCTTGCCCGCTTTACCGGCGGCCCGCCCACGGCGGGCCGGTATTCCAGGGTATCGCGGTCATCATGCGGCGTTTCGCCTCCTCCCACCTCCTGCAGAGCTTCCAGGCGCACTATGCGGACCTGCTGCGCTTCCTCGCCCGCCGCCTGGGCGACAACCAGCGCGCCGCCGACGTTGCCCAGGACACCTGGCTGCGCCTGGCCGACCAGGCCCCGGAAGCCGAAGTGCAGGACCCGCGCGCCTACCTGTTCCGCGTGGCCGGCAACCTGGCCATCGACAACCTGCGCCGCGAAGGCCGGCTGGCCGAGCTGCACGTGGAGGAGACGGCGGCCAACGAGGTCAGCGACCCCGGCGCCGGCCTGGAGCGCAACCTGCTGGCCCGCGAGGCCCTGGAACAGCTCGACGCCGCCCTCGACCAGCTGCCGCCCAAGGCCCGCCAGGCGCTGCTGATGAACCGCCTGGACGGCCTGACCCACGCGCAGATCGCCCGCCGCCTCGGCGTTTCCGAAAGCATGGTGGGCAAGTACATCGTCCAGGCCATGCGCCATTGCCGCGACCACCTGCAACAGCGGGAGGCGCAGCCATGAGCCGCCGGGACCTGGAGAACCAGGCCATCGACTGGCTGGTGGAACTGCATTCCGGCCGCGTCGAGGCCGGCCGCCGCAGCGCGTTCGCCCAGTGGCGCGCGCAGAGCCCCGAGCACGAAAGCGCCGCGCGCAGCGCCGAGGCACTGTGGAGCGCCCTGCCGGCCACCCGCACGGCGCGCCGCCACCGCCTGCTGCGCCCGCGCCGCCTGGCCGCTGTGGCGGCGGCCGCCTGCGTCGCCGCGCTGGCCGTGGCGCTGGCGCTGCCCACGCCGGTGGCGGGCCTGTATGCCGACTACGCCACCCGCACCGGCGAGCGGCGGATGATCGAGCTGGCCGACGGCAGCCGCGTCTGGCTGAACAGCGCCAGCGCGCTGTCGGTGGACTTCTCCGCCAGCCGCCGGAGCCTGCATCTGTATGGCGGCGAAGCGTTGTTCGAAGTGGCCAAGGACGCGCAGCGGCCCTTCGTGGTGCATGCCGGCGACGGCGAAGTCACCGCCGTGGGCACCCGCTTCGACGTCGACAGCCGCGGCCCGGAAGTGCAGGTGGCGGTCAGCGAGGGCGTGGTGCGGGTGGAGGCCGGCGGCAAACCGGCGGTACGCCTGGCCGCCGGCGAGCGCCTGGCCTATCGCGGGGAAGCCGCCCCCGGCCCGGTGCAGCCGCTGGACCTGGACAGCGCCAGCGCCTGGCAGCGCGGCAAGCTGATCTTCAACCAGCGCCCGCTGGGCGAGGTGCTGGCGGAACTGGAGCGCTACCTGCCGGGGCGTATCCTGCTGACCGATGCCAGCTTGCGGCGGCACAAGGTGAGCGGGGTGTTCGACCTGGATGATCCCGATGCGTTGCTGCAGACGTTGCAGCGGTTGCAGCCGGTGCAGGTGACGCGGTTGCCCTGGTTGGTGGTGGTTAGGCCGGTTTCTTCGTAGGGGCTGGAGAGCGCCCTCTCCCTAACCCTCGGCTGCGCGCCCCGCCCTGAAGGGAGAGGGGACTGTTCGGAGTGCGCTGATATTTCGGCGTTAGCCGGCTGGTACCGAGCATCCGGCTAACACCAGATCCTTTCTCGGCACGGACAAGCCCCCTCTCCCTTCAGGGAGAGGGCTGGGGAGAGGGAGCAGAGTCAAACCTAAGCACCCAGGCCGCCTGGAAACTCCGTTCGCGAGCAAGCTCGCTCCTACAAAATACAAAACCAGACCCCACGAAAATTTTTCCCTCCCCCACTGCAAGATCGCCCACCCCGTTTCGTCGTAGGCATGAACGCGAAGAATTCCCAACAAACGCGCCCTGCCCACAAGAACGGAAACCCCCGCATGCATCACCGCCTCTCCCCGCTGTACCGCGCCCTGGCCCTCGCCGCCCTGCTCGGCGGCGCCAGCCCCCTGGCCCTGGCTGCCGAGGACGTCGAGCTGCACATCGCGCCGCGCAGCCTGGACAGCGCCCTGACGCAGTTCGCCGACCAGGCCGGGCTGCACCTGCTGTTCAACTCCGAGGACGTCCAGGGCCTGAAGAGCCCCGGCCTGGACGGCCGCTACAGCCGCGAGGAGGCGCTGGACAAGCTGCTTTCCGGCAGCGGCATGCGCTGGAGCTTCAGCGACGAGCGCACCGTGGTGTTGCAGCGCGAGAAGGCGGCCGGCGGCGAGCCGCTGAGCATGGCGCCGACGCAGATCAGCGTGGCCGCGCGCACGCCCACCGACATCAGCTCCATCCCCGGCACCGTCTGGGTGGTGGACCAGGCGCAGCTGCGCGAACAGCTGGACACCGGCGTCAGCCTCAAGGAAGCGGTGGGCAAGCTGGTCCCCGGCCTCGACCTGGCGCCGGAAGGCCGCACCAACTACGGCCAGAACATGCGCGGGCGCAACGTGCTGGTGATGATCGACGGCGTCAGCCAGAACAGCTCCCGCGGCCTGTCGCGGCAGTTCGACAGCATCTCGCCGTTCAACGTCGAGCGCATCGAAGTGCTCTCCGGCGCCAGCGCCATCTACGGCGGCGGCGCCACCGGCGGCATCATCAACATCATCACCAAGAAGGGCGCCCCCGGTGATGCCCGCTTCGAAAGCCAGCTGGGCGCCAGCAGCGGCTTCAACAACAGCGACGACCTCTCCACCCGCCTGGCCCAGTCGGTCAGCGGCGGCAGCGACCGGCTGAGCGGGCGCCTGGGCGTTTCCGCGGAGAAGAACGAAGCCTTCTACGACGGCGCCGGCAACCAGATCTTCATCGACAACACCCAGACCGACCTGCAGTACAACCGCACCGTCGACGTCATGGGCAACCTCACCGCGCAGTTCACCGACGAGCAGAGCCTGGACCTGCTGGCCCAGTACTACGACTCGGGCAACGACGGCAGCACCGGCATCTACTTTCCGCACCTGAACTACAAGGCCCCCTCGGACCTGGACGACGCGCAGATCCGCAGCGGCATGGACACCGACCTGGAGCCGCAGACGCGCCGCCTGCTGCTCAACGCCAACTACCACCACGCCAACCTGCTGGACCAGGACTTCTACCTGCAGGCCTACTACCGCAAGGAAGACGACAACTTCTACCCCTTCCCCTACTACAACGCCGGCAAGCCGGCCGGCAGCACCGGCGTGTACTTCGCCGCCTCGCAGCAGAACTTCGAGGTCAGCGGCCTCAAGGGCCTGTTCAGCAAGCAGTGGGACAAGCTGAAGCTCACCTACGGCGTGGACCTGGACCACGAGCGCTTCAACGCCGAGCAGAAGACCTTCGACCAGCTGATCTCCTCGGAAAGCGGCGGCCTCGACCTGAGCACCGCCAGCAGCGCGCCGCGCTACCCCAGCTACGTGGTCGACGGCCTGTCGTTCTACGGCCAGCTGGACTACAAGCTGACCGACGCCCTGACCCTCTCCGGCGGCGCGCGGCACCAGAAGATGGACGTCGAGGTCGACGACTTCAAGGGCGTGCCCGGCGGCAACAACGACTACCAGGTCAACCTGTTCAACCTCGGCGCCATCTACGACTTCCACAACGGCCACCAGCTGTGGGGCAACTACAGCGAGGGCTTCGACCTGCCCGACCCGGCCAAGTACTACGGCAAGCCCGGCCTCTCGGTGGACGACAACCCGCTGGCCGGCATCAAGAGCCGCCAGGTCGAGCTGGGCTGGCGCTATGCGGACATGGACTGGCAGGCGCAGACGGCGGTGTACTACATCTGGTCGGACAAGGTGATCACCACCGACCAGGCCACCCTGACCATCGACGTGGTCGACCAGAAGAGCCGCGACTTCGGCTTCGAGGGCGCGCTGACGCGCTACTTCCAGAACGGCTGGCAGGGCGGCACCACCCTGCACCTGGTGCGTTCCGAGGAAGAGGACGCCGACGGCGACTGGATCAAGCGCGACGCGCGCTACGCCTCGCTGTCCAAGGCCACCGCCTTCGTCGGCTGGAACGATGAGCTGAACAGCGCGCGCCTGCAGGCCAACCACGCCATGAGCCTGAAGGACGATGCCGACCACGAGATCGACGGCTACACCACCTTTGACCTGATGGGGGAACGCAAGACGGGCTTCGGCACCTTCAGCGCGGGCATCCAGAACCTGCTGGACCGCGAGTACAGCACCGTGTGGGGGCAGCGGGCGACGCTGTTCTACTCGCCGACCTACGGGCCGGCCTACCTGTACGACTACCAGGGCCGCGGGCGCACCTTCACCCTGGGCTGGCGCATGGAGTACTGAGGGGGCTCACGCCGCGCGGGATTCCTCGCGCGGCGCGTCCAGGTGGGTGTGCAGGCTGAGGGCGTGGTGCTGGAGGATTTCCCCCAGCAGTTGTTGCAGCGGCAGTTCCAGGTAGGCCTGCAGGCTTTGCGCATCGGCCCAGCGGCCGCGCAGGCGCCAGAAGTCGCTGCTGGTGGCCGGCAGCAGCACCTCGTAGGACTGGCAGCCGGGCAACTGGTGCGCGGCGCTGATCAGGCGGTCGAGCAGCTGCGCCAGCTCGGCCTCGTGGCCGGGGCGTGAGCGGATCAGCAGGTGGTGTTCGAATGGTTGTCGAATGGCCATGAGCGATTTCCTCCTGTCCCGGGCGCTGGAATGGGGGCTCGGCCCGGTTGTGCCAGAGTAGGAGACGGGCGTCTGCGGGCGGTAGACGGATGCTGTCGGCTTCTTGCCTGATCCTGCGTCATCCGCGCCACCTTGCCCGAAGCGGCGGATTCCCTGGCCTGGCTGGCATGATGGGGGCTTCCCACGGCGGTTGGCTTGTACGATCCTGCCGATTGCTTGCCCGATCCTCCAGCGTCCGTCGTCCTGTCACACTTCCCGCGTGTGCCCGGGCGTAAGCTGGACGCCGCCACTCTCGGAGGCCCCCGTATGTCGCAGCCCCACGACCCCGTCGCCGCCAGCCGCCAGGAACTGGCCGACATCATCGAGCGCCACTGCAATGGCGTCTCCGGCGTCCACGACACCGCCGTCGAATCGCTGTCGCTGGCGCGCCTGGAGCAGCCCAGCGAAGGCCGCATGCCCACCCTGTACCGCCCGGCGCTGTGCGTCATCGCCCAGGGCAGCAAGGAAATCCGCGTCGGCCCGGAAATCTACCGCTACGACGAGCTCAACCTGCTGGTGGTCTCGGTGACCCTGCCGGTGTGCGGCCAGGTGGTCGACGCCTCGCCGGACAAACCCTACCTGTCGCTGCGCCTGGACATCGACCCGGGCGAACTGACGCGGCTGATCGCCGACGCCGGCCTGGCCGGCAGCACCCCGCGCCCGGCCAGCCGCGGCATCTACCTGCAGCGCCTGGACACCTCGGTGCTCGACGCCCTGCTACGGCTGATGCGCCTGCTCGACAGCCCGCGCGACATCCCCATGCTGGCGCCGCTGTACATCCGCGAGATTCTCTACCGCCTGCTGCGCGGGCCCCAGGGCCACCTGCTGCACGACCTGGCGATGACCGACAGCCAGACGCACCGGGTGACCCGCGCCATCGAATGGCTCAACCGCAACTTCGACAAGGCCCTGCGCATCGACGACCTGGCCCGCGAGGTCAACCTCAGCGCCTCGACGCTGCACCACCGCTTCAAGGAAGTCACCGCGCTCAGCCCGCTGCAGTACCAGAAGCAGCTGCGCCTGCAGGAGGCGCGCCGGCTGATGCTCTCCGAGGGCCTGGAAGTGGCGGTGGCCGGCCACCGCGTGGGCTACGAGAGCCCCTCGCAGTTCAGCCGCGAATACAGCCGCCTGTTCGGCGCCCCGCCGCTGCGCGACCTGGCCAGCCTGCGCAACGCCCTGGGCGATGCGGCGATGCCGGCTTGAATTGTCATTGGATTCCCGCGAACGCGGGGAACCCGGAGACGTAGGGCGTATAACCGTTCGCGGTTATACGCCGCCTGACCTTGACCCCCCCTCGCGCCATGGCGACCCGTCCGCGGTTTTCTGCCATGGCGATGGGTATCGCTTCGCTCAACGCCATCCTACGAGAAGCCGGCCTGCCCGTACGGTAGGAGCGGATTCATCCGCGATTCCGCCCGACAGGCCGGCGGGCATCCATCAACGCTCATACAGCTCCAACGGCAACCCATCCGGATCGGCAAAGAACGTAAAGCGCTTGCCGGTCAACCCATCGCAACGAATAGCCTCGCAGCGCACCCCCTGCCCCTCCAGCTCGGCCACCGCCGCTTCCAGGTCATCCACGGCGAAGGCCAGGTGGCGCAGCCCCAGAGCCTCGGGATAGGACGGCCGTGGCGGCGCGCCGGGGAAGGAGAACAGCTCCAGCTGCGCCTCGCCCAGGGCCAGGTCGAGCTTCCAGGAGTCGCGTTCGGCGCGGTAGGTCTCGGCGATCACCCGCAGCCCCAACACCTCGGTGTAGAAGCGTTTCGAGCGCGGGTAATCGGAGCAGATCAGGGCAACGTGATGGAGGCTGTGCAGGTTCATGGACTGGGGCCGCTGCGGAAAAACACCCGACCCATTATGCAGCCTGCCCACCGCCCCCCGTAGGATGGCGTTGAGCGAAGCGATACCCATCGCTGGATATCGCCCCGCTCATGCTGCCGGGCCCTCAGCGCGCCTTGCGCACGCCCTCGGCCAGTTCGCGGCACAGGCCCAGCACGCCCTGCACGGCGTCGGCGGAGCTTTCCGCGTTGGCGATCTTGTCCACCAGCGCCGAGCCCACCACCACGCCGTCGGCCAGGCGGGCGACGCTGGCGGCATGTTCCGGAGTGCGGATGCCGAAGCCGATGGCCACCGGCAGGTCGGTGTGGCGGCGCAGGCGCGCCACGGCCTGTTCGACGTGCTCCAGGGTCGCAGCTCCTGCGCCGGTCACGCCGGCCACCGAGACGTAGTAGACGAAGCCCGAGCTGCCCGCGAGCACCGTGGGCAGGCGCTTGTCGTCGGTGGTCGGGGTGGTCAGGCGGATGAAGTCCAGCCCCGCGGCCTGGGCCGGCTGGCACAGGTCCTCGTTATGCTCCGGCGGCAGGTCGACGATGATCAGGCCGTCGACGCCGGCTTCCTTGGCATCGGCGATGAAGCGCTCGACGCCGTAGTAGTGGATGGGGTTGAAGTAGCCCATCAGCACCAACGGGGTGCTGTCGTTGCCGGCGCGGAATTCGCGGACCATCTTCAGCGTCTTGGCCAGGTTCTGGCCGTTGCCCAGGGCGCGGATGTTGGCCAGCTGGATCGCCGGGCCGTCGGCCATCGGGTCGGTGAACGGCATGCCCAGCTCGATCACGTCGGCGCCGGCCTCGGGCAGGCCCTTGAGGATGTCCAGCGAGGTGGAGTAGCCCGGGTCGCCGGCGGTGATGAAGGTCACCAGGGCGGCGCGGTTCTGCTGTTTCAGTTCGGCGAAGCGGGTCTGCAGGCGGCTCATGCTTGCTGCTCCTGTTGCATGTGGTGCATGACGGTCTGCATGTCCTTGTCGCCACGACCGGACAGGTTCACCACCATGATGTGGTCCTTGGGCAGGTTCGGCGCGCGCTTGAACACTTCGGCCAGGGCGTGGGAGGACTCCAGCGCCGGGATGATGCCTTCCAGGCGGCAGCAGGTGTGGAAGGCCTGCAGCGCCTCGTGGTCGGTGATCGAGGTGTACTCGACGCGGCCGATGTCGTGCAGCCACGCGTGTTCCGGGCCGATGCCGGGGTAGTCCAGGCCGGCGGAAATGGAGTGGGCGTCGATGATCTGGCCGTCCTCGTCCTGCAGCAGGAAGGTGCGGTTGCCGTGCAGCACGCCGGGCACGCCGCCGTTCAGGCTGGCCGCGTGCTTGCCGGTCTCGATGCCGTGGCCGGCGGCTTCCACGCCGATGATCTTCACACCGGCGTCATCCAGGAACGGGTGGAACAGGCCCATGGCGTTGGAGCCGCCGCCGATGCAGGCGACCAGGGAATCGGGCAGGCGGCCTTCCTTCTCGGCCAGCTGCTCGCGGGTTTCCTTGCCGATCACCGCCTGGAAGTCGCGGACCATCGCCGGGTAGGGGTGCGGGCCGGCCACGGTGCCGATCAGGTAGAAGGTGTCGTGGACGTTGGTCACCCAGTCGCGCAGGGCTTCGTTCATGGCGTCCTTGAGGGTGCCGGTGCCGGCGGTGACCGGGATCACCTCGGCGCCCAGCAGGCGCATGCGGAAGACGTTGGCCTGCTGGCGGTCGATGTCGGTGGTGCCCATGTAGACCACGCACTTCATGCCGAAGCGCGCCGCCACGGTGGCGGTGGCCACGCCGTGCATGCCGGCGCCGGTCTCGGCGATGATGCGCTGCTTGCCCATGCGCCTGGCCAGGAGGATCTGGCCGATGCAGTTGTTGATCTTGTGCGCGCCGGTGTGGTTCAGCTCTTCGCGCTTGAGGTAGATCTTCGCCCCGCCGCAGTGCTCGGTCAGGCGCTCGGCGAAGTACAGCGGGCTCGGGCGACCGACGTAGTCGCGCTGGAAGTAGGCCAGTTCCTTGTGGAACTCCGGATCCTCCTTGGCCTTGTCGTACTCGCGGGCCAGGTCGTGGATCAGCGGCATCAGCGTCTCGGCGACGTACTGGCCGCCGAAGCTGCCGAACAGGCCCTTGGCGTCGGGACCGGTGCGCAATGTGGACATGGGAAGGCTCCTCTGGTGTCGGTAGGCAGGAGCGCCCCTGGGTGCGAAACACCTCCAGGGAAGCACGGCTTTTCGTAGGATGGCGTTGAGCGAAGCGATACCCATCAGCGCAACCGCATGGGTTTCGCAAGCTCAACCCATCCTACGAAGAGCACCTCGGCGCAAGGCCGTTGCTCCTACGGAATGTGCCGAGGATACGACTGCCGGGCGGGCGGGAAAAGCGATAAGATCGCCCGGACATGTCAGGAAAACTCACAGGTTGAACGCCATGAGCCGCGACCTTCCCCCGCTCAACGCCCTGCGCGCCTTCGATGCCGTCGCCCGTCTCGGCGGCGTAAGCCAGGCGGCAGCCGAGCTGCACGTCACCCACGGTGCGGTGAGCCGGCAGCTGCGGCAACTGGAGGAAGACCTCGGCGTGGCCTTGCTGGCCAAGGACGGGCGCGGCGTAAAACTCACCGATGCCGGGCGCCGCCTGGGCGAGGCCAGCGGCGACGCCTTCGAGCGCCTGCGCCGTGTCTGCGCCGAGCTGCGCCAGGCTGGCGGCGAGGCGCCCTTCGTGCTCGGTTGCCCGGGCAGCCTATTGGCCCGCTGGTTCATCCCGCGCCTGGACCGCCTCAACCGCGAGCTGCCGGAACTGCGCCTGCAACTCTCGGCCAGCGAGGGCGAGCTGGACCCGCGCCGCGGCGGCGTCGACGCCACCCTGCTGTTCGCCGAGCCGCCGTGGCCGGCCGACATGCAGGTGTTCGAACTGGCCGCCGAGCGCATCGGCCCGGTGCTCAGCCCGCGCCACCCGCGCTTCGCCGAACTGCAGCGGGCCGAACCCCGGGCGCTGCTGGGCGAGGCGCTGCTGCACACCACCTCGCGGCCCCAGGCCTGGCCGCAATGGGCGCTCGCCCAGGGCCTGGACGCCGGCGCGCTGCACCTGGGCCAGGGCTTCGAGCACCTGTACTACCTGCTGGAAGCGGCGGTGGCCGGCCTGGGCGTGGCCATCGCCCCCCAGGCGCTGGTGGCCGACGACCTCGCCGCCGGCCGCCTGGCCGCGCCCTGGGGCTTCGCCGAAACCGCCGCGCGCCTGGCGCTGTGGGTGCCGGCGCGGCGCGGCGACGCCCGCGCCGAACGCCTGGCCCGCTGGTTGCGGGGCGAGTTGGCCGGCGCGGCGCGCTGAGGGCTCAGAAGTCGTACTTGGCGGTGAGCATGTAGCTGCGCGGAGTGCCGTAGGTGTCGGTGGAGCCCCAGTAGATGTCGTAGCCGATGGCCGAGTAGTAGGTGCGGTCGAACAGGTTGTCGACGTTCAACTGCAGGTCCAGGTGCTCGTTGGCACGGTAGCCGGCCACCAGGCCCGCGATGGCATAGCTGCCCTGCTCCACCCGGTAGCGGCTGCCGTCGGCGAGGTCCACGTCGTTGTAGATGCGGCTCTGCCAGTAGAGGCTGCCGCCGACGCGCCATTTCTCCAGCGGGCCCTGCAGGTGATAGAGGCTGGTGAGCTTGAACAGCCGCTCGGGGGTATCGGTGCTGAAGCGCTGGCCTTCGTTGGCCGGGTCGGCGTCGTGCTTGTAGCGCGCACGGGTGTAGGTGAAGCCGGCGCCCACCTGCCAGTACTCGCTCAGCGCGCCCTGCAGTTCCAGGTCCAGGCCCTGGCTGCGCACCAGCCCGGCCGCCTCGTAGCAGGACTCGGACGGGAAGGTCGGGCAGGCGCTCTGGTCGTCCAGCAGGCTGGCGCGGTTCTTCTGGTCGATCTGGAAGACCGCGGCGCTGGCGTTGAGTGCGCCGTCGAAGTACTCGCCTTTCACGCCGATCTCGTAGTTCTTGCCCTCGATGGGCGCGAGCAGCGCGCCGCCGGTGTCCTTCTGCGTCTGCGGCTGGAAGATGTCGGTGTAGCTGGCGTAGAGCGAATGGTGTTCGTCCAGGTCGTAGACCAGGCCGGCGTAGCGGGTGACGTTGCGCACCACCTTGTAGTCGGCGTCGCTCTTGCGGTCGTCGTACTCGTACCAGTCCAGGCGGCCGCCGAGGATCAGCTTGAGCGGGTCGGCCAGGCTGAAGCGGCCGGTGAGGTAGCTGCCTTCCTGGGTGGTGACGTCATGCGCCTTGTAGGAACGGATGAAGTCGGGTTTCGCCGCGCCGATGGGGATTATGCCGCCGCCGCTGTAGTTCTGCGTGGTGCGGTCGGTTTCGCGGCGGCTGACGCCGGCGACGATCTCGTGCTCGCGGTCGAACAGCCGCACCGGCCCGCTGGCGTACAGGTCGAAGGCGTTCTGGTCTTCGTCGTAGCGGCCCTGGTAGGCCTGGTGGTAGAGGTCCAGGGCCGTGTCGCGGCGCAGGTAGGTGCCGGAGAACAGCCCGTCCTGCGACGCCGCCATGGCGGCCAGGCGCAGCGTCCAGCCATGGTCCAGGCGGTGCTCGAGGTTGCCGAACAGGGTGTTGGTCTTCTGCTCCTTGTTCTCCCAGTCGCTGCCCGGATAGGTGGAACGCGGCAGGTCCAGGTGATGGCCGTCGACGCCCAGCGGCAGGCCGCCCCAGAACAGGTTGGTCTTGTCCTCCTGGCGCGAGAAGCCCAGGGTCAGGGTGGTGTCCTCGCCCAGGTCCGCCTCGCCGACCGTGTAGAACAGCCCGTGGTCCTGTTCTTCCTCGTCGCGGAAGCTGTCGGCGTCGCGGTAGGAGCCGACCACGCGGCCGCGCAGGGTGCCGCTGTCATTGAGCGGCCCGGAGGCGTCGAGTTCGCCGCGGTAGTCGTCCCAACGGCCGGCGGCGCCGGTCAGGCTGACCTGCGGGGCGCTGGTGGGCCGCTTGCGCACCATGTTGATCGCCGCCGAGGGGTTGCCGCTGCCGGTGACCAGGCCGGTCGCGCCACGGATCACCTCGACGCGGTCGAACATCGCCAGGTTCGGTTGCACCCCGATGGTCCAGCCCTGGTAGGCGCTGGGCAGGCCGTCGTACATCACGTTGTCGATGTCGAAGCCGCGTGCGCTGAACGAAGGGCGGCCGGGGCCGTCGGCATGGCTGAGGAACAGGCCGGGGGTGTACTGCACCACGTCGGTGATGCTGGTCATCGCCTGGTCGTCCATGCGCTGGCGCGTCATCACGGTGACGGCCTGGGGCGTCTCGCGTATCGACAGCGGCAGGCGGGTGGCGGTCTGCATGTCGCCGGTGGTGTAGGAGCCGCTGTGCTCGGTGGTGGCGCCCAGGCCCTGGCCGGTCACGGTGGTGCTGCCCATTTCCAGCGCGCTGTCGGTGGGCGCGGGTTCCACGCTGTAGGCGCCGCTGGCGGTGACCTTCAATTGCAGGCCGCTGCCGCGCAGGGCACGCTCCAGCGCCTGCTCGGCGCTCAGCTCGCCGTGGATGGCCGGAGCGCGCTTGTCGCGGACCAGGGCCGGGTCCAGGGAAATCACCTGGCCGCTCTGCCGGGCGATGGCGTTGAGCGTCTCGGCCAGGCTGGCGGCGGGCAGTTCGAAGTGCAGGCGCTGGCCGTTGGCGGCGAACGACTGCGCACTGGCGACGGCCAGGACGAGGGTGGTGGCGAAGGCGCGGGGCCAGGGTGTGGGCACGGGATTCTCCTGAGAATGTGTCTTGTTTCAGGAGTTAGGTGCGATGGCGCGAAAAAACCGGACAACCCTGCGGCAAATTTTTTCGTCCTTCACTCGCGAAGGCCGACCAGGGTCAGCCAGGGGCCATAGCGCTCGATGCGCAGCGGCAGGGTCTCGCCCAGCGCGGCGAGGGCGCGGGCCGGCTGGTCCAGCGGGAACACGCCCTGCACCCGCAGCTGCCGGGCGCGCGGCTCGACGCGGATGTAGCCGCGCAGGTACGGACGCAGTGCGTCGATCACCGCCTCCAGCGGTTCGTCGGCGACGCTCAACTGGCCGTTGAGCCAGTCGGCGCGGCGTGCCTGGCCGCGCAGCGGCTGGATGCCATCCGCCTGCAGCAAGGCGCCCTCGCCTTCGCGCAGGTCGCGCCAGTCCTGCCTGCCCGGCAGGCTGACGCGCACCGAATGCTCCAGCACCACCACGCGGGTGTCGGCGGCTTCCTGGCGCACCAGGAAGCGCGTGCCCAGCGCCCGCGCCTCGCCCTGGGCGGTGCGGACCACGAAGGGCCGCGCGGCGTCCGCGGCGACCTGCACGACCAGTTCGCCACGGCGCAGCAGGATCAGCCGCTGGCTGGCGTCGAAGGCGATGTCCACGGCGCTCTCGGCGTTGAGGTAGAGGTGGCTGCCGTCGGCCAGGACGAAGTCGCGGCGCTCGCCGGTGCCGGTGCGCAGGTCGGCCAGCAGGGCGCGCCCGGGCGTGCTGCGTGCGCCCAGCCAGAGGCCCGCGCCGAGCAGGCCGAGGCCGGCCAGGCCGCGCAGCAGGTCGCGGCGGCCGCCGTGCTGGCGCAGCAGCAGCTCGCTGGCGCCGGGCAGCCGGCGCAGTCTGTCGTAGGGGCTGCCAAGGCCGCGTTGCAGGCGCGCCCAGGCCTCGGCGTGGGCCGGGTCGCTGGCCAGCCAGGCGTCCAGCTGGCGTTGCAGTTCGGCGTCGGCGTGGCCGGCGCGCAGCCGCACCATCCAGTCGATGGCCTGCTCGCCGGCCGCATCCAGGCGCATGCCGCTCATGGCACCAGCTCATTGAGGTAGATCTGCCGCAGGGCCTGCTTCATGTAGCGGCCCACGGTGCGTTCCGACACCCCCAGGCGGTGGCCGATCTCGGCGTAGCCCAAGCCGTCGAGCTGGCTGTAGAGGAAGGCCTGCTTGACCTCCTGGGGCAGCCCGCTGAGGCTGCGGTCGACCAGGCTCAGCGCCTCCAGCAGCAGGGCGCGTTCTTCCGGCGATGGCTCCAGGGCCTCGGGCTGGCCGGCCAGGTAGTCGAGGTAGGCCTGCTCCAGGCGCCGGCGGCGGTGGCGGTCGTAGACCAGGCGGCGGGCGATGGTCGACAGGTAGGCGCGCGGTTGCTGGATGCCCTGCGGGTCGACGCGGGCGGCGAGCAGCTGGCAGAAGGTCTCGGCCGCGGTGTCCTCGCTGTCGGCGCGGTTGCCCAGGTAGCGCTGCACGTGCAGCAGCAGCCAGCGGTGGTGATCGCTGAAGAAACATTCCAGCTTGCTGGAGTAGGTGCCGGACACGGGCGTCATCCCAGGCATGCGCAAATAAGAATGCTTCGCATTCTATAGATCCCGGGCCCCGGCCGGCAATTGGCCCCTGGCGGCAATTTGCTGCACTTCCAGGGCTCGGCTAGTGTCCTACGAGGACATTCAGCACTGTGCGCCGCCGGGCGCGCTCAAGGAGAAGCCGATGTCGAACCATCACACCTACAAGAAGATCGAGCTGGTCGGGTCTTCGCGCACCAGCATCGAGGACGCCATCAACAACGCCCTGGCCGAGGCCTCGAAGTCGTTGAAGAACCTGGAATGGTTCGAGGTGGTGGACACCCGCGGGCATATCGAGAACGGTGCGGTGGGGCATTACCAGGTGACGCTGAAGGTCGGCTTCAAGATCGCCGACAGCTGACCGGCATTCGCCGCCGCGCGCCCGCGGGCCGGGGCGCCGGGGGCTTTCGGGGGCCGCCGTGGGGCGGCCGTTTCACGGGCCCAGCGGGGCCCTTCGTCCATTCGTTCAACGGAGAGCATCAGCCATGAAGAACCTGTTGTTGGCCGCCGGCCTGCTGGCCATGGCGGGCAGCGTCCTGGCCGCCGGCAAGCCGTGCGAGGAGCTCAAGGCCGAGATCGACGCGAAACTCCAGGCCAAGGGCGTCTCGGGCTACACCCTGGAGGTCGTCGACAAGGGCGCGGGTGGCGAGCGCAAGGTGGTCGGCACCTGCGAGGGCGGCAGCAAGGAGATCGTCTATTCGCGGCACTGAAGCCGCCGCGGGACCGCGAAGGGGCGCCATTGGCGCCCCTTCGTCGTTGGGCACTCTGTCGCCGCCGCGCTGTCTCTCGTTAGGATAGGGCGCCCCGTGGTGGGGCTGACGAGGGAATGCCATGACCGTGAGCAAGTTCGCCGTGCTGATGCTGGCCCTGGCCTGCGCGGGCGCCGCCCAGGCGAAGACCAAGCCGTGCGAGGAACTCAAGGCGGAGATCGAGACCAAGATCCAGTCCGCCGGGGTGACCGCCTACACCCTGGAGATAGTCACCAACGCAGAGGTGAAGGACCCGAGCATGGTGGTCGGCAGCTGCGAAGGCGGCACGCGCAAGATCATCTACCAGAAGAACGACGACTGAGCGGCGCGGCTCAGAACAGCCCGCAGTCCATCCGCCCCTGGAAATCGGTCTTGGCCACCAGCTGGCCGTTGGCGTCGGTGAGCAGCGCCAGGGCCCTGCGCAGCTGCGGGCGCACTTCCAGGCGGTAGCGCTGGCCGGGGGTGAAGTTGTCGTAGGTCAGCCACACGCGGCAGGTGATCTGCGTGGTGTTGTCGCTCATCGCCAGGCCGCCGCCGCCACCCCCGGGAATCTCGTACTGGTAGCGCACTTCCAGCTCGTGCTTGCCCGGCGGCACCTGGAAGAAGCGGCCGTCGCGCAGCACCTGCTTGTCCAGGCGCTCGGCGAGCAGGGTGTTGGCCGGCTGGGTGTAGAGGTCGACCCAGGCCAGCTGCGGGTCGTGGGCCGGCAGCGGGCCGGCGCAGGCGCTCAGCAGGGCCGGCAGGAACAGCAGCGGAAGTTTGCCCATGGCGGTGTCGCTCGAAGCGGGGAATCCGCCCAGCATACGCCCTGGGCGGCGCCGCGGCGCGTTCGCTCAGACCTTCTCGCAGCGCCCGGTGCGGCCGCGGGCGATTTCGTTGGCCTGCTGGTCGTACAGCCGCGCCCAGGGGTAGAAGCCGATGCTGCCGGTCTCCAGGCGGTAGCGCTGGCCGGCGCCGAAGTCCTTGTACTTGAGGGTCAGCTGGCAGTCGCGCCACATCGCCTCGGAAACCGCGGCCTCGGAGCCGATGTTCTGCGGCTCGACCTGGAACTGGTAGCGCACGCGCAGCTCGTGCTGGCCGGGGTCGACTTCGAAGTAGCGGGTGCTGTGCCAGGGCTGGTCGTCCACCTGCAGGGCCGAGAGGTCGCTCTGGCCGTTGGTGTCGAGGTCGATCCAGGCACGGTTGGGGTCGGGTTGCGGCAGAATCAGCGAGCAACCGCTCAGGACGAGCAGGCCGGTGGCGAGCAGCAGCGGGCGCATGGGTACACTCCAGGGTGGTCTTGTTGTGTCGGCAGCGGCGGTTAGGGGCCTGTGCTAATGTGCCGCGCATGCCCGCCCGCCTGTGTATTGCGTTTCTCGACCGCCGATTGCCCCGCTGGGTTCCCTGCCTGGCGTTCTTCCTGCTGGGCGGTTGTTCCACCGCCGGCTATTACAGCCAGTTGGGCAACGGCCAGTTGCAGTTGCTGGCGGCCCGCGAGCCGGTGGCCGAGGTGGTCGCCGACCCCGCCCGCGACGCCAGGCTGCGCCAGCGCCTGGCGCTGTCCCAGGAGGCCCGCGCCTTCGCCAGCGCCGAGCTGGCCCTGCCGGACAACCGCAGCTACCGGCTGTACAGCGATATCCACCGGCCCTACGTGGTGTGGAACGTGTTCGCCACGCCGGAGCTGTCGCTGCAGCCGCTCACCCACTGCTTCCCCATCGCCGGCTGCGTGGCCTACCGCGGCTACTACGCCGAGGCCGGCGCCAAGGCCGAGGCGCAGCGCCTGAAGGCGCAGGGCTGGGACGTCTACGTCGGCGGCGTGGAGGCCTACTCCACCCTCGGCTGGTTCGACGACCCGATCATCAGCAGCATGCTGCGCTGGGACGACCAGCGCCTGGCCGAGACGCTGTTCCACGAGCTGGCCCACCAGCGCTTCTACCTGCCCGGTGACACCGCCTTCAACGAGTCCTACGCCAGCTTCGTCGAGCAGGAGGGCGGCCGCCGCTGGCGCGCCTTCCGCGGCCTGCCGCCGGAGCAGGCCAGCCGCGTGCGCCAGCGCGAAGGCTTCACCCGCCTGGTGCTGGACACCCGCGAGCGCCTGAAGGAACTCTACGCCCGCGACCTGCCCGAAGCCGACAAGCGCGCCGCCAAGGCCGCCGAGTTCGAGCGCCTGCGCCGCGACTATCGCGCGCTGTGCCAGCGCGAATGGGCCGGCAAGTGCCCCTACGACGCCTGGGTGAACGGCCCGCT
Source organism: Pseudomonas sp. A6 (assembly GCF_052367875.1). Lineage (NCBI taxonomy): Bacteria > Pseudomonadati > Pseudomonadota > Gammaproteobacteria > Pseudomonadales > Pseudomonadaceae > Pseudomonas > Pseudomonas sp. A6. The sequence goes on from NZ_CP198970.1 coordinate 71,157, forward strand.
GAACAACGCCAAGCTGCTGCCATTCGGCCTCTACGACCAGTGGGTGCCGGCCTTCGCCACCCTGCTGCGCCAGGTCGGCGGCAACTGGCCGGCGTTCTATGCGCGGGTCGAGAAGCTCGGCGCGCTGCCCGCGGAAGAGCGCCAGGCGGCGCTGGAGCGACTGAAAACCGGCGAATTCGTCAGCCTGCGCTAGGCTCACCCGTAAAGAGTCGATTTTTTGACTTCGCGCGGGCCGCCATGGCCCCCCTGCCCCGGGTCAACGGGCATGGAGGTGCGCCATGGGCTTCGTCCATCGCGCCTTGGCCTGCCTGGGCCTGCCGTTGCTGGTGGCCTGCGCCGCCGGGAGCTACCAGGAGCAGTTGCACGAGGGCCAGCGGGAAGTGCTGGCCAACGCCCTGCCGGTGGCCGAGGTGCTGGCCGACCCCGGCACCGACGCGCGCACCCGGCGCCTGCTCGCCGCCGCCGTGGCCGCCCGCGACTTCGCCAGCCGCCACCTGGACCTGCCGGACAACGCCAGCTACCGCCGTTACGCCGACCTGGGCCGGGACTACGCGGTGTGGAACCTGTTCGCCACCGACGAATTCTCCCTGCGGCCGCGCGACCGCTGCTTTCCCCGCGCCGGCTGCGTCAGCTACCTCGGCTTCTACGATCCGCATGCCGCCCGGCGCGCGGCGGCCGAGCTGCAGCGCCAGGGCCTGGACACCTGCATAGGCGCGGCCGCGGCCTTCACCATTCCCGGGCGCGAGGATGCGCCCATCCTCAGCACCATGCTCGGCGACGAGGCGCACCAGGCCGAGCTGATCTTCCACGAGCTGGCCCACCAGCGCCTGTACCTGCCCGGCGACAGCGCCTTCAACGAATCCCTGGCGGTCTTCGTGCAGCGGGAGGGGCTGCGCCAGTGGCTGGCCTCGCGCGGGCAGCCGCTGCCGACGGAGACGGGGCCACGGCAGCGCGAGGAGCTGGCGGCCCTGGTGCTGGCGACGCGGGCGCGGTTGCAGGCGCTCTACGCCAGCGGCCTGCCGCCGGAGGCCATGCGGGCGCGCAAGGCCGCCGAGTTCCAGCGCCTGCGCGAGGACTACCGGCAACTGGTGGCGCGGCGCTGGGGCGGCAAGGGTTTGTTCGACGGCTGGATCGACGGGCCGCTGAACAACGCCACGCTGCTGCCCTTCGCGCTCTACGACCAGTGGGTGCCGGCCTTCGCCGCGCTGTACCGCCAGGTCGACGGCGACTGGCCGGCGTTCTATGCCCAGGCCGCAAGGCTCGGCGCGCTGCCCGCGGCGCAGCGGCAGGCGGCGTTGGAGCAGCTTGCGGATGGGCGGTTTCGGTGGTTGTGAGGCATGCCTGCGCCTAGGCGATCTTCGTAGGATGGGTTGAGCTTGCGAAACCCATCGGGCCGGGGTGATGGGTATCGCAAGCTCAACCCATCCTACGATGGTGTTTCTCCTGTACCTGTAGGAGCGCGCCCTGCGCGCGAAATCGCGGGCAGGGCCCGCTCCTACCCTGCGGACGGGCACGGCTTCTCGTAGGAGCGAGGGGGACGCCTAGTTCTTGCTCGCGAACAAATGTGGTGCCATGCGGTTCGCGAGCGAGCTCGCTCCTACGAAGAGCGGTTCGGTGCGGCCTGTAGGACAGTTGTTCTCAGTCCGCCGCATCCGGGGCGTGCAGCGGCAGGTCCAGTTGCACGCGGCGGCGCAGCCAGGGGCTGGGGCGGTAGCGCGGTTCGCCGTAGCAGGCCTGCAGGCCCTGGAGGATGGTGAGGATGCGCGCCGCGCCGTAGTGCTCGCCGAAGGCCAGCGGGCCGAAGGGGTAGCCCAGGGCCAGTTGCACCGCGCGGTCGAGGGTCACCGGGGTGGCGATGCCGCGCTGGGCGATCTCGCAGCCCAGGTTGACGATGCTGGCGATCACCCGCTGGGTGACGAAGCCGGCGGAGTCGTTGATCACTTCCACCGGCACGCCGTCGGCGCCCAGGGCCTGGCGCGCCTGGGCCTCCAGCTGCGGGTCGAGGGCCGGCTGGCGCATCAGCACGCGGCGCTTGTCGAGGTCGCCGAAGCTTTCCAGGGCCAGGCTGCGCTCCGCCGGCAGGCCGAGGGCGTCGATGCGGGTGCTGGCGTCTTCCCCCAGCGGGGTGACCAGGCAGATGGCTCGGGCCGAAGGCGCCTCGGCGCTCTCCAGCACCAGCCCGGCCTGGATCAGCAACTGGCCAACGTGGTGGCGCAGCTCCGGGTCCTGGCTGTCCAGCCAGAAGGGCCGGTCGAGCAGCACCGGCTCGGGCTGCGGCTCCGGCTCGCGCAGCGGCTGGCCGTCGCGGTAGCGGTAGAAGCCCTCGCCGCTCTTGCGCCCGAGCAGGCCGGCGGCCACCCGCTGCGCCGCCAGCGGTGAGGGCAGGTAGCGCGGGTCTTGGTAGAACTGCTGGTACAGCGATTCCATCACCGCGTGGGAGACGTCCAGCCCGGTCAGGTCGAACAGTTCGAAGGGCCCCATGCGGAAGCCGGCGCCGTCGCGCAGGATGCGGTCGATCTGCGCGGCGCTGGCGATGCCCTCGCCGAGGATGCGCAGGGCCTCGGTGCTGTAGGCGCGGCCGGCGTGGTTGACGATGAAGCCGGGGCTGTCCGGGCTCACCGCCGGGAAATGCCCGGCCTGCTCGGCCAGGCGCGAAAGGCGCGTTATCACTGCCTCGTCGGTGCGCTGGCCGCGCACCACCTCGACGATGCGCATCAGGGGCGCCGGGTTGAAGAAGTGGAAGCCGGCCACCCGCTCGGGGCGGCGGCAGCGCGCGGCGATGCGGGTGACCGACAGCGACGAGGTGTTGCTGGCCAGCACCGCGTCGTCCGCCACCCGCGCCTCCAGCTCGGCGAACAGCGCCTGCTTGGCGCCGAGGTCTTCGACGATGGCCTCGACCAGCAGGTCGCAGCCGGCCAGCTCGTCGAGGCTGTGCGCCGCTTGCAGGCGCTGCAGGGTGGCGGCCAGGGCGTCGGCGCCGAGCTTGCCCTTGGCGGCGGCGCGCTCGAGCAGCTCGCGGTTGAAGTCCAGGGCCTGCTGGATGCTCTCGGCGCGGCTGTCGTAGAGCTGCACCGGCACCCCGGCGCTGGCGAACAGCTGGGCGATGCCGCGGCCCATGGCGCCGGCGCCGATCACGCCGATGCGGCGGAACGCGGGAAGGTTGCTGGCTGGCATGGACGTGGCGTCCCCGTCTGGCTGGCTTGTCTTCACCTTAGTCGCTGGGGTCACGGCGTGGGGTTCCGTCGTGCCTCCAGGTCGCGCAACTGGCGGCGGAGCATCTTGCCCACCGAGGTCTTGGGCAACTCGTCGAGAATCTCGACGAAGCTCGGCACCTTGTAGCCGGTGAGGTGCTCGCGGCAGTGGGCGATGATCGCGGCGGCGTCCAGGGCCGGGTCGCGCAGGCTGACGAACAGCTTCACCGACTCGCCCTTGCGCGCGTCCGGCACGCCGATGGCGATGCACTCGCGGATGCCCGGGTGGCGCATCACCGCGTCCTCCACCTCGTTGGGGAAGACGTTGAAGCCCGACACCAGAATCATGTCCTTCTTGCGGTCGACGATCTTCAGCAGGCCGTTGGCGTCCTGCAGGGCGATGTCGCCGGTGCGCAGCCAGCCGTCGGCGTCCAGCACCTGGGCGGTTTCCTCCGGGCGGCCCCAGTAGCCACGCATCACCTGCGGGCCGCGCAGGCACAGCTCGCCGGGGACTTCCAGCGGGCACTGGTTGCCCTTCTCGTCGACGATGCGCACTTCGGTGTCGATCAGCGGCTGGCCGACGAAGCCCTCGCGGTAGGGCGTCAGCCGGGTGTTGGTGCACACCACCGGCGACGCCTCGGTGAGGCCGAAGCCCTCCAGCACCGGGGCGCCGGTGAGCGCCTGCCAGCGCCGGCCGACTTCCAGGTTCAGCGGCGCGCCGCCGCTGGTCACCCATTTCAGGTGGCTGAAGTCCAGGCTGGCGAAGGCCGGGTGGTTCATCAGCCCGACGAACAGGCTGTTCAGCCCGCTGAGCAGGGTGAAGGGGTAGCGGCGCATGGCCTCGATGATCTCATTGAGGTTGCGCCCGTCGCGGATCACCACGGTGTGCAGCCCCATGGCCACGGAGCTGAGGCAATTCGTGGAGAAGGCCATGATGTGGTACAGCGGCAGCGGGGCGATGCGCACGTCGCTGGCCGGGTCGAGCAGGCCCGGGCGCATGAACAGCTCCAGGGTCTGGATGACGTTGGCCAGCAGGTTGTAGTGGCTGAGCATGGCGCCCTTGGAAACCCCGGTGGTGCCGCCGGTGTACTGCAGCAGCGCCAGGCGCTCCAGGCCCGGCTCGGCGTCCAGCGGCGAGGCCCCGGCGCCCAGGCGCAGGGCCTGCATGAAGCGCGTGGCGTCGGGCTCGTCGCAGGCGTACTGCGGCGCTTGCATGTCTTCCACCGAGGTCAGCAGCACCTGGCGCACCGCGCTGTCGCCCTGGACCTTGCGCAGCAGCGGCAGCAGGCGGTCGAGCAGCAGGATGGCCACGGCGCCGGAGTCGCGCAGCTGGTGGCTCAGCTCGCCGGCGGTGTACTGCGGGTTGGTGTTGACCAGCACCAGCCCGGCCTTGAGCGCGCCGAAGGCGGCGATGGGGTACTGCAGGGAGTTGGGCAGCATCAGCGCCAGGCGCTCGCCGGGTTGCAGGCCGGCGCAGTGGCGCAGGTAGCGGGCGAAGGCGTCGGCCTGGCGCTCCAGCTCGGCGAAGCTCAGGCAACTGCCGGCGCAGGAGAAGGCCGGGCGCTCGGGGTGTTCGCGGCTGGCGTCGCGCAGCAGGTCGTGGACGTTGCGGTAACCGCGCGCGGCGAATTGCGCGGCGACATGGCTTTCGGCAGTGACGGGCATTGTCACCCTCCATCAGTGAATTGTTATTCTGCTCTGCGAAACATGATGTCGAAATCGATGGTATGCGATAGCCTTTGCCTGTGCAACGGCCCGTCGCCCTGCTGTCCGCGGCATGCCGATCTGCTATCGTTCGCCCGCGCCGGACGCCGCTCCGGCCCTTATTTCCCCCATAGCCGAGGCAGCATGAGCGACGATTTCGAAGACTCCAGCGCACCCAAGGACCGCAAGTTCGTCGAGGCCCTGGCCCGCGGCCTGGACGTGCTGCGCGCCTTCACCCACGGCTCGGTGGTGCTGGGCAACCAGGAGATCGCGCGGATCACCGGCCTGCCCAAGCCGACCGTGTCGCGCATGACGTACACGCTGACCAAGCTCGGCTACCTCAGCTATTCGCAGCAGCACGAGAAGTACCAGCTGGATTCCGGCGTGCTCGCCCTGGGCTACGCCTACGTGTCGAACCTGCGCGTGCGCCAGTTGGCCAAGCCCTACATGGACGCCTTCGCCCGCCGCACCAACACCACCGTGGGCCTGACCTGCCGCGACTGGCTGTCGATGATCTACGTGGAGAACTGCCGGCCGCCGGAGGCTACCTCGCTGCGTATGGACGCTGGTGTGCGCTTGCCGTTGGCTACCACTGCAGCGGGTCGTGCCTACCTGGCGGCGACTCCGGAGCAGGAGCGGGAGCATTTGCTGCAGGCCCTCGAAGCTCGCCATGAAGGCGATTGGGCGGCCATGCGTGCGTCGCTGGAGCGTTCCTTCGAGGAATATCGCGAGCATGGTTTCTGCCTGTCCCTCGGTGATTGGGACCGTAACGTGCGTGCGGCTGGTGTGCCGTTGCGGCTGGCCGATGGGGGGCTGATGGCGCTGACTTGTGGTGCGCCGTCGTTTCAGTTGAGTGAGGAAACGCTCAAGGGGTCGTTGGCCCATGAGTTGGAGATGCTGGCGCGGGATATCGAGAGCCTGGGGGCCTGAGGCGGGTTCGCGAGCAAGCTCGCTCCTACAAGGGGTGGGTCTGGTGGTGTTGGTGCTCGGGCTTTTCCCTCACCCCAGCCCTCTCCCAGAGGGAGAGGGGGCCGTCTGTGCCGGCTGGGAGTGGGGTTTCAGCCGGAAATGCTAGGGTTCTCGGCTGACTCCAATCTTCCCGCACACACCAAACGGTCCCCTCTCCCTCCGGGAGAGGGTTAGGGTGAGGGGGCCGCAGGCCTGCTCTGCGCCACCTCCATCAATTCCGCATGGGCCTTCGAGTCACGGGCTTCCCTCACCCCAGCCCTCTCCCAGAGGGAGAGGGAGCTGTCCGTGCCGGCTGGGAGTAGGGTTTCAGCCGGAAACGCCTGGGTTTCCGACTGACTCCAACCTCCCCCCACACGCCAAACGGTCCCCTCTCCCTCCGGGAGAGGGTTAGGGTGAGGGGGCCGCAGGCCTGCCCTACGCCACCTCCATCAACCCCGCATAAGCCTTCAGGTGATGGTCGTCATCGCCCAACTGGTGACCCAGCATCACCAGCCGCTTGGCATGGTGTGCCAGCACGTATTCCCAGGTCATGCCGATGCCGCCGTGCAGCTGGATCGCCTGCTCGGCGATGTAGCGCCCGGCGCGGGTGACGATGAACTTGGCCGCCGCCAGGGTGCGGCTGCGCTCGGCGCTGTCCGGCTGGTCCGCCACGCAGGCGGCGAGGATGGCCATGGACGTGGCCTGCTCCAGCTCGCTGCGCATGTCCACCATGCGGTGCTGCAGCACCTGGAACTTGCCGATGGGCACGCCGAACTGCTTGCGCGTCTTCAGGTAGTCGAGGGTCAGGGCGCAGGCTTCCTGCATGCTCCCCAGGGCTTCGGCGCACTGCGCGGCGATGGCGCGGCCCTGCTGGTAGCGTAGCGCCGCCAGGGTTTCGCCCGGAACGCCGACGGACTCGGCCACCGCGCCGTCGAGGAACAGCTCGCAAGCCTTCTGCCCGTCGATGGTCGGATAGGCACGGCGCTGCACACCGGGTTGTTGCGGATCGACCAGGAACAGGCCGATGCCCGCCTCGTCCCGCGCGTTGCCCGCTACCCGCGCCGAAACCAGGATCGCCGTGGCGCTCTGCCCGCCGATCACCACCGCCTTGCGGCCGCTGAGCTTCCAGCCGTCGCCTGCCTTCTCCGCGCGGGTCTGCACGTCGTGCAGCTGGTAATGGCTCTGCGGCTCTTCCAGGGCCACCGCCAACTGCGCCTCGGCGCTGGCGATGCGCGGCAGCCAGCTTTCCTTCTGCGCTTCGCTGCCCAGTTGGGCGAGCAGCCCGCCGGCGTGCACCACCGATTGCAGGTAGGGCTCCAGGCACAGGCCGCGGCCCAGTTCGGTGAGCACCAGCAGGCTGTCCACGCCGCCACCGAAGCCGCCGTAGGCTTCCGGTAGCGACACCGAGGTCAGGCCCAGCTCGCCCAGCTGGCGCCAGAAGCCGGCGCTGTAGCCCAGCTCGCTGTTGCCGAAGCCCTCGCGCCTGTCGAAGGCGTATTCGTCGCGCACCAGGCGCGCCGCGGTGTCCTGCAGCATCTGCTGCTCTTCGCTGAGTTTGAAGTCCATGCTCACGCCCTCACAGCTCGAGAATCATCTTCGAGACGATGTTCTTCTGGATTTCGTTGGAGCCGCCGAAGATCGACAGCTTGCGCAGGTTGAAGTACTGGCTGGCCGGCGCGCTGGCGTAGTCGGCGTGCAGCGGCTCGGCGCCCAGCTCGAATTCTTCTTCGAGGAAGGGCAGCGCGTAGGGGCCGATGACCTTGCGCAGCAGGTGGCTGATGGCCTGGCGGATCTCGGTGCCCTTGACCTTGAGGATCGAGCTTTCCGCCCCCGGCACGCCGCCTTCGCGGGCGGCGGCGAGGATGCGCAGGGTGCTCATCTCGATGGCCATCAGCTGCATCTCCACCTCGGCCACCTGGGCGCGGAACAGCGGGTCTTCCAGCATCGGCCTGCCGTCGCACAGCTCGCGGCTGGCCACGCGTTTCAGGTGCGCCAGCACTGCCTTGGACGCGCCTATGCCGGCCAGGCCGGTGCGCTCGTAGGTGAGCAGGTACTTGGCGCAGGTCCAGCCTTCGTTCTCGCGGCCGACCAGGTTCTGCACCGGCACCTTCACGTTGTCGAAGAAGACTTCGTTGACCTCGTGCTCGCCGTCCAGGGTGATGATCGGCCGCACGGTGATGCCGGGGCTCTGCATGTCGATCAGCAGGAAGCTGATGCCGCGCTGCTGCTGGGCCTCCGGGTCGGTGCGCACCAGGCAGAAGATCCAGTCGGCGTGCTGGCCGAGGGTCGTCCAGGTCTTCTGGCCGTTGACGATGTAGTGGTCGCCGTCGCGCACCGCGCGGGTCTTCAGCGACGCCAGGTCGGAGCCGGCGCCCGGCTCGGAGTAGCCCTGGCACCACCAGTCGGTGCCGTCGAGGATGCGCGGCAGGTAGTGGGCCTGCTGCTCGGGCGTGCCGAACTTGATGATCACCGGGGCGACCATGTTCACGCCGAAGGGGATGGTGCGCGGCGCGCCGAAGGCTGCGCATTCCTCCTCGAAGATGTGCTTCTGCACGGCGTTCCAGCCGGTGCCGCCGAATTCCACCGGCCAGTGGCTGGCGTACCAGCCCTGCTCGCTGAGGGCGCGTTGCCAGCGCTGGTGGTCCTGTTTGTTCAGGTGCTTGCCCAGGCGCACCTTGCTGGCGATGTCGGCCGGCAGACTGGCCTGGAGGAAGGCGCGGACTTCGTCGCGGAAGGCCAGTTCGTCGGGGGTGAAGTGGATGTCCATGGCGGTTCCTTAGAGGTCGGCGAAACGGCGGCCTTCGGCCACCAGGCGTTCGAGCAGCGGCGCCGGTTCCCACCAGGCGCCGAAGCGCTGATGGAATTCGCGGATGCGTTGCAGTACGTGGTCCAGGCCCAGGCGGTCGGCGTGGAACAGTGGGCCGCCGCGCCAAGCGGGGAAGCCGTAGCCGTTGAGGAAGATCAGGTCGACGTCGCTGGCGCGCTGGGCGATGCCCTCGTCGAGGATGCGCGCGGCCTCGTTGACCAGGGCGAAGAGGCAGCGCTCGACGATGTGCTCGGCGCTCACCGGCTGGCGAGTGATGCCGCGGGCAGCAGCGGCTTGCTCCAGCATGGCCGGCAGCGCCGGGTTATCCTGCGGGGTGCGCGAGCCTTGCGGGTAGAGGTAGAAGCCGGCGCCGGTCTTCTGCCCGAGCATGCCGGCGGCGAACAGGTGGTCGAGCACCGTGGGCAGCGTCTGCCCGGGCTCGAGGCCGGGGCGCTGGCGCTCGCGGATGGCGTGGCTGATGTCCAGCCCGGAGAGGTCGCGCACCGCCAGCGGGCCCATGGCCATGCCGAAGTCGCGCAGGGCGGCGTCCACCTGGGCCGGGCTTGCGCCCTCCTCCAGGAGGAACTCGGCCTGGCGGCCGTACTGGAAGATCATGCGGTTGCCGACGAAGCCGTCGCACACGCCCACCGCCACCGCGACCTTCTTCAGGCGCTTGCCCAGCTGCATGGCGCTGGCCAGCACTTCGGCGGAAGTCTCGCGGCCGCGCACCACTTCCAGCAGGCGCATGACGTTGGCCGGGCTGAAGAAGTGCAGGCCGACCACGTCCTGCGGGCGCCGGGTGAAGGCGGCGATGGCGTCGAGGTCCAGCGACGAGGTGTTGCTGGCGAGGATGGCGCCGGGCTTGCACACCGCGTCCAGGCGCTCGAAGACCTGGCGCTTGACCTCCAGGCTCTCGAACACGGCTTCGATCGCCAGGTCCACGTCGGCCAGCGCGGCGTAGTCGAGCACGCCCTGGATCAGGCCCAGGCGTTTTTCCATCGCGTCGCTGGAAAGGCTGCCGCGCTCGACGCTGGCCTGGTAGGTGGCGCGGGCGCGTTGCAGGGCGCGGTCGAGGGCGGCGCCGTCGACTTCCAGCAGCTTCACCGGGATGCCGACGTTGGCGAAGCACAGGGCGATGCCCACGCCCATGGTGCCGCCGCCGATCACCGCGGCCGTGCGCACTTCGCGCACCGGGGTGTCGGCGGGCAGGCCGGCGATCTTCGCCGCTTCGCGCTCGGCGAAGAAGGCGTGGATGAGGGCGGCGCGCTGCGGCGACTCCAGGCATTCCTGGAACAGTTCGCGCTCGCGCTTCAGGCCCTCGGCCAGGGGCAGGCGGCTGGCGGCTTCCACCGCCGCCACGCAGCGCAGCGGGGAGAACAGGCCGGGCATGCGCTTCTGCACCTCGGCGTGCTTGGCGGCGATCAGCGCGGCGTCGCCTTGTACCTGGCGCTCGCCGCTGCGGCGCGGGCCGCGGCCCTCGTCCAGCAGGCGGCGGGCGTAGGCCAGGCCGGTTTCGGCCAGGTCGCCGTCGACGAGTTCATCGAGGATGCCGTATTCCAGGGCCTGCGGGGCTTTCACCGGGTTGCCGGAGACGATCATCTCCAGCGCCCGTGCCACACCGGCCAGGCGCGGCAGGCGCTGGGTGCCGCCGGCGCCGGGGAGCAGGCCGATCTTCACTTCCGGCAGGCCGACCTGGGCGTCGGCCCGGGCGATGCGGTAATGGCAGGCCAGGGCCACTTCCAGCCCGCCGCCCAGGGCGGTGCCGTGGATGACTGCCACGCTGGGCTTGCTGGAGGCCTCGATGGCTTCCACCACCTCGGGCAGCGAGGGCGCCTGCGGCGGCTTGCCGAATTCCTTGATATCCGCCCCGGCCATGAAGGTGCGCCCGGCGCACACCAGCACCACCGCGCGCACGGCGGCATCCGCCTCGGCCTCGCGGAAGGCCCGCAGCAACCCGGCGCGCACCGCCAGGCCCAGGGCGTTGACCGGGGGATTGTCGACCTTGATCAGGGCCACGTCGCCGTGACGTTCGACCTGCACTACCTCGGACATGCTCAGCGTCTCCGTTGTAATTGTGGTTTTTAACGGAATTATGTTTCGCTGTGCAGAATATAAAGATCACTGGGGGTTGTCGAGGGTGTTGTGCTCTCGTAGGAGCGAGCTTGCTCGCGAACGGATTTCCGGCCGGGCCTATGGTGTTTGTTCGAAGAGCGCCCTCTCCCCAGCCCTCTCCCTGAAGGGAGGGGGGGCAGTCCGTGCCGAGAGAAGTGATGGTTTCAGCCGGAAACCGCTGGCGCTGCCGGCTAACTCAGGAATGCCCAAGCACTCCGAACGGTCCCCTCTCCCTTCAGGGAGAGGGTTAGGGAGAGGGAACGGAGTCAAGCCATGGCGCCGAGGCAGCCGGGAGGTACCGTTCGCGAGCAAGCTCGCTCCTACGAGAGCGTAGAGCGTAGAGCGCAAAGCGCGGGGTGTTGGAGCGGCGGGCGAAACGCAGACAAAAAAAGACCGCTCTCCCCTGCCTGAATCTGGAAAAGCGGTCTGTAAGCGAAAGAAGTCGTGGAAATGCCGTTATAGCCCCCGGCCATTGCAGCTTGTTTACAGGCGAAAAAAAGCCGCGCCCTTGCGGGGCGCGGCTTCTTCAAAGGTGCGGTCGGCTATCAGAAGGCCGGAACCACGGCACCCTTGTATTTCTCCAGGATGAACTGCTTCACCTCGGGGCTGTGCAGGGCGGCGGCCAGTTTCTGCATGGCGTCGCTGTCCTTGTTGTCCGGGCGGGCTACCAGGATGTTCACGTAGGGCGAGTCCGAGCCCTCGATGGCCAGGGCGTCCTTGGTCGGGTTCAGCTTGGCTTCCAGGGCGTAGTTGGTGTTGATCAGCGCCAGGTCGACCTGGCCCAGCACGCGCGGCAGGGTCGCGGCTTCCAGTTCACGCACCTTGATGTTCTTCGGGTTGTCGGTGATGTCCTTCGGGGTGGCGGTGATGCTCTTCTCGTCCTTGAGCTTGATCAGGCCGGTCTTGGCCAGCAGCAGCAGGGCGCGGCCGCCGTTGGTGGCGTCGTTGGGGATCACCACGGTGGCGCCGGAGGGCAGCTCGTCGAGCTTCTTGTACTTGCTGGAGTAGGCGCCCAGCGGCTCGATGTGCACGCCGGTGACGGCCACCAGGCTGGTGCCCTTGGACTTGTTGAACTCGTCCAGGTACGGCTGGTGCTGGAAGAAGTTGGCGTCCAGGCGCTTCTCGGCCACCTGGGTGTTGGGCTGCACGTAGTCGGTGAATTCCTTGACCTTCAGCTCCACCCCTTCCTTGGCCAGGATGGGTTTGACGAAGTTGAGGATTTCCGCGTGCGGCACCGGGGTGGCGGCCACGCTGAGGGTTTCGGCCGCGTGGGCGCCGGTGATCGACAGCGCCGCAGTGGCGGCGAAGGCGGCAAGCAGTTTCTTCATGGATCGCTCCTTTTGGGATTTTCCTGTGGCCCGCGGGCCTTGTGGTTATTTGCGCGAGAAGTGGACCACCAGCTTGTCGCCGACGGTCTGCAGGATCTGCACCAGCACCAGCAGCATGATCACGGTGACCACCATGACGTCGGTCTGGAAGCGCTGGTAGCCGAAGCGGATGGCCAGGTCGCCGAGGCCGCCGGCGCCGACCACGCCGGCCATCGCGGTGTAGGACACCAGGGTGATGGCGGTGACGGTGATGGCGGCGATGATGCCCGGGCGGGCCTCCGGCAGCAGGGCGTTGCAGATGATCTGGTGGGTGCTGGCGCCCATCGCCTGGGTGGCCTCGATGATGCCCTTGTCCACCTCGCGCAGGGCGGTTTCCACCAGGCGCGCGAAGAACGGCGTGGCGCCCACCACCAGCGGCGGGATGGCCCCGGCGACGCCCAGCGAGGTGCCGGTGATCAGCACGGTGAAGGGGATCATCACGATCAGCAGGATGATGAACGGCAGCGAGCGCAGCACGTTGACCACGAAGGACAGCAGGGCGTAGACCGCGCGGTTCTGGAACAGCTGCTTGGGCCCGGTGAGGAACAGCAGCACGCCCAGCGGCAGGCCGAGGATGACGGTGAACAGCAGCGAGCCGCCGAGCATCCAGAAGGTGTCGATGCTGGCCTGGAGGATTTCCGACCAGTCGATATTTATAAAGAAGTCGTTCATGCGCGCAGCACCTCCACATGCACCTCGGCCGCGTTCAGCTGGGCCATGGCCGCCTCCATGTCGCCGCCCACCAGGGCCAGGGTCAGCTGGCCGTAGGGCTGGTCCTTGATGCGGTCGATGCGCCCGGCGAGGATGCTGTAGTCCACCCCGGTCTGCCGCGCCACGGTGCCCAGCAGCGGGGCGTAGGTGGCTTCGCCGCGGAAGGTCAGGCGCAGGATGCGCCCGGGCACGTGGGCGAAGTCGTCGTGCTGCTCGTTCTCGTCGACGCGCTCGGCCTCGAAGACGAAGCGCCGGGTGGTCTCGTGCTGCGGGTGGAGGAAGACGTCGGCCACCTCGCCCTGTTCGACGATGCTGCCGGCGTCCATCACCGCCACGCGGTCGCAGACGCGGCGGATCACGTCCATTTCGTGGGTGATGAGGACGATGGTCAGCTTCAGCTCGCGGTTGATCTCCGCCAGCAGCTGCAGGACCTGGCCGGTGGTCTGCGGGTCCAGCGCGCTGGTGGCCTCGTCGCAGAGCAGCAGCTTGGGCCCGCAGGCCAGGGCGCGGGCGATGCCGACGCGCTGCTTCTGGCCGCCGGAAAGCTGCGCCGGGTACTTGCGGGCGTGGTCCTGCAGGCCCACGCGCTTGAGCAGTTCGTCCACCCGCGCGGCGATCTGCGCGGCGCTGAAGCTGCCGGCCAGCCTCATCGGCATGGCGATGTTCTCGGCCACGGTCTTGGAGGCCAGCAGGTTGAAGTGCTGGAAGATCATCCCGACGCGCTGGCGGAAGCGCCGCAGGCCGTCGGCGTCGAGGGCGGTGACGTCCTCGCCGTCGATGACGATGCGCCCGCCGCTGGGCTCTTCCAGGCGGTTGATCAGGCGCAGCAGGGTGCTCTTGCCGGCGCCGGAGTGGCCGATCAGGCCGAACACCTGGCCGGCGCCGATGGTCAGGCGCGTCGGCTGCAGGGCCGGGATGTCGCGGCCGGCGACGCGGTAGGTCTTGTGGACGTCGTGGAATTCGATCACGTGGCGAACCTTGTGGGTACGGCGAAGTGTGGGAATGGCGCGCTCTGCCGGGGTGTCCTGGCAAACGAGCGTAGGCGCTCGGCAAAAACCGCGCATTTTACCCTGCTTTCCTATAGCCGATTAATCCTTGTTCGGATAAGGGCCGAGCGAAACGGAATAAGACGGACGGGTGCGGGCCTCAGGGCTCGCACTTGACCGGGGCGGTGGCCTTGGGCTGGCCGATGTCCTTGACGTCGGCGGCCAGCGCCGGGGCGCGCGGCATCAGCGAGCGGGCGCGGGCCAGGGCGTTGCTGGCGCCGTTGACGTCGCCGGCCTGCAGGGCCTCGCGGCTGCGTTGCAGGTAGGCGTCGGCCAGGCGCTGGCGGCGTTCGGCCAGCTGCGCGGCGTCCTCGTGCTCCTGGCCCAGCTGCAGTTGCGCGGCTTCCAGCTGGCCGGCGGCCAGGCGGGCCTCGAAGCCGGAGCCGCTCGGCGCCTGGCCGGACAGGCTCTGGCACGCGCCCAGCAGCAGGGCGAGGGAGAGGACGGAAAGCAGACGGAGGGCAAGGGACTTCATGCCAGTCATTCTCGATTGATCAAAAAATCGACAAATTCTACACCGTCCGCCGCGGCAGGACAAAACTCAGCAGGAACAGCGCCGCGGCGCTGACCACGATGGACGGCCCGGCCGGGGTGTCCTTGAACCACGACAGCGCAAGCCCGGCGCACACCGCCACCAGGCCCACCAGGGTGGCGCCGGCGGCCATCTGCTCGGGGCTGCGGGCGTGGCGCTGGGCGGCGGCGGCGGGAATGATCAGCAGCGAGGTGATCAGCAGCACGCCGACGATCTTCATGGCCACGGCGATGACGATGGCGATCAGCAGCATCAGCGCCAGGCGGATGGCGGTGACCGGCAGGCCCTCGACCCGCGCCAGTTCCTCGTGCACGGTGATCGCCAGCAACGGCCGCCACAGCCAGCAGATCAGCCCCAGCACCAGGGCGCTGCCGGCGACTATCCACATGAGGTCGGTCTGGCTCACCGCCAGCAGGTCGCCGAACAGGTAGGCCATCAGGTCCACCCGCACTTCCTTCATGAAGCTCAGGGTCACCAGGCCCAGGGACAGGGTGCTGTGGGCGAGGATGCCCAGCAGGGTGTCGGCGGCCAGCGGCTGGCGCTGCTGAAGGGTCACCAGCAGCACGGCCAGCAGCACGCAGCCTACGGTCACCGCGAGGGTCGGGCTGACGTCCAGCAGGAAGCCCAGGGCCACGCCGAGCAGCGCGGCGTGGGACAGGGTGTCGCCGAAGTAGGCCATGCGCCGCCAGACCACGAAGGAGCCCAGGGGGCCTGCGACCAGCGCCAGGGACAGCCCGGCCAGCAGCGCGTAGAGAAGGAAATCAGCCATGGTTGCAGTCGGGGCCGTGCTTGTGGACCGGGGTCAGTTTGCCGTGGATCGCCAGGCCGGCGCCGCCCTGCGGCACCACTTCGCCGTGCAGGTCGTGGGCATGGTCGTGGTGGTGGTGGTAGACCGCCAGGCTGCGGGCGTCCTGGCCGAACAGCTCGACGAAGGCCGGGTCGCCGCTGACCTGCTCGGGGTGGCCGTGGCAGCACACGTGGCGGTTCAGGCAGACCACCTGGTCGGTGGTGCTCATCACCAGGTGCAGGTCGTGGGAGACCATCAGCACGCCGCAGCCCAGGCGGTCGCGCAGGCGGGTGATCAGGCGGTACAGCTCGGCCTGGCCGGCGACGTCGACGCCCTGCACGGGTTCGTCCAGCACCAGCAGCTGCGGCTTGCGCAGCAGCGCGCGGGCCAGCAGCACGCGCTGCAGTTCGCCGCCGGAGACGGTCTGCAGCGGGCTGTCCAGCACCTGCGCGGCGCCCACTTCCTTGAGCGCGGCCAGGGCCTGCTCGCGGCCCACGCCGGGCACCAGGCGCAGGAAGCGCAGCACCGAGAGCGGCAGGGTCGGGTCGACGTGGAGCTTCTGCGGCATGTAGCCGATGGTCAGCTTCGGCTGGCGCCACACCGTGCCGCTGTCGGGCCTGAGCAGGCCGAGTACGCTGCGCACCAGGGTGGTCTTGCCGGCGCCGTTGGGGCCGATCAGGGTGACGATCTCGCCGGCGCCGATGCTCAGGCTGACGTTCTGCAGCACCGCCTGCCCGGCATAGCGCACGCCCACCCCTTCGAGGCGGACCAGGGGCTGGCTCATCAGGCCTCCCGCTGCTTGGGCGCGCAGGCGGCGCAGAGGCCGACCACTTCGACGGTCTGCGTTTCGACGCTGAAGCCGACGCCCTCGGCGCCGGCGACAATGGCCTGGCTGATGGCCGGCTGCTCCAGCTCGATGGCGGTGTGGCAGGCGCGGCAGATGAGGAACTGGCCCTCGTGGGCGTGCTCGGGGTTGTTGCAGCCGACGAAGGCGTTGAGCGAGGCGATGCGGTGCACCAGACCGTTTTCCAGGAGGAAGTCCAGCGCCCGGTAGACGGTGGGTGGCGCGGCGCGGCGGCCGTCCGCCTCGCTGAGCACGGCGAGGATGTCGTAGGCGCCCAGCGGCTTGTGGCTCTGCCAGACCAGTTCCAGCACGCGCCGGCGCAGCTCGGTCAGGCGCACGCCCTGGCGCGCGCAGAGCGCGTCGGCCTCGGCCAGGGCGCCGGCCACGCAGGTGGCGTGGTCGTGCGGGCGGCAGGCCAGCGGGGTGTTGGGCATCAACTTGTACATGCGGCGACGACGCTCGGGTACGGAGACGTTATTATATTACCCTTTACCTCCCTTCCCGTGTGAGTCCGCCGTGTCCCTGCGCCCATCCGCCCTGCTCCTCGCCTGCTGCACCCTGTTCCTGAGCCTCGGCGCCAGCGCCGAGGTCAAGGTGCTGACCAGTATCAAGCCGCTGCAACTGATCGCCGCCGCCGTCCAGGACGGCGAGGGCAGCCCCGACGTGCTGCTGCCGCCCGGCGCCTCGCCGCACAGCTACGCCCTGCGCCCCTCGGACGTGCGCCGCCTGCGCGAGGCCCAGCTGTTCTACTGGATAGGCCCGGACATGGAAGTGTTCCTCGACAAGCCGCTGCAGGCCCGCCAGGCGCCCAGCGTGGCGGTGCAGGAGCTGCCGGGCATGCACCTGCGCAAGTTCGTCAACTTCGAGAACATGAGCCACGCCGACTACGAGGATCACGACCACGATCACCGCCCCGGCACCCTGGACGCGCACCTCTGGCTGCTGCCGGCCAACGCCCAGGCCATCGCCGCGCGCATGGCCGAGGACCTGGCCATCGCCGACCCGCTCAACGCCGGGCGCTACCAGGCCAACCTCAAGGCCTTCGACGAGCGCATGGAACAGCTCGACGCGCGCCTGAAGCAGCGCCTGGCGCCGCTGGTCGGCAAGCCCTACTTCGTCTTCCACGAGGCCTTCGACTACTTCGAGGAAGCCTACGGCCTGCGCCATGCCGGGGTCTTCGCCCTGTCCGCGGACGTGCAGCCGGGGGCGAAACACGTCGCGGCGATGCGCGCGCAACTGCAGAAGGCCGGGCCGTCGTGCATCTTCAGCGAACCGCCGCTCCGCCCGCGCCTGGCCGATACCCTCAGCGCCGGCCTGCCGGTGCAACTGGCCGAGCTGGATGATCTGGGCGTGGCGGTCAAGGTCGACGCCAATGGCTATGAGAAGCTGCTGGGTAACCTGGCTGACGAGTTCGCCGGGTGTCTGGAGAAGCTCTGAGAGAGTGCTCTTGTAGGATGGGTTGAGCGAAGCGATACCCATCGGGCCATGCCATGGTGATGGGTATCGCAAGCTCAACCCATCCTACGGTCTTTGGTGGGGCGAGAGGGAATGGTGCCTTCCGGGGGCCATGGTGCTGAATCGGGGTCCGTTCCCTCTCCCCAGCCCTCTCCCTGAAGGGAGAGGGGGCTAGTCCGTGCCGAGAAGGGATTTGGTGTCAGCCAGATACTCGGTACAAGCCGGCTAACGCCGAAACATCAGCGCACTCCGAACGGTCCCCTCTCCCTTCAGGGAGAGGGTTAGGGAGAGGGCGCTCTTGGGCTCTTGCCCCAACCCCTCCCTCCCACCCCCGCTCACCTACACTTTCCCCCTGCGTCCCATCGCCTCATAGGCAAGTACCTCTTCCGGGTACTAGAGTCTCCGACAGGGCTAAATACACAATATGTAGTTTCGTGTATTTAGTAGATAACTAGATGTTGCGGTCTGCCCACGCCGGCCGCTCACCGACGGGAGGATATTCAGCGGATGGCCAAGACCGATGCTCGCCCGCAGGGCACAGACCAGGCGGCACTCGAACTGCAGCCGGCGTCCCAGGACATCTGGGACAGCAAATACCGGCTCAAGCAGAAGGACGGCACGCCCATCGACGCCAGCGTCGACGAGACCTGGCAGCGGGTGGCCCGCGCCCTGGCCGACGTCGAGCCGGACGCGGCGACCCGCGAGCACTGGTACGAGCGCTTCCTCTGGGCCCTGCGCCATGGCGCCATCCCGGCCGGGCGGATCATCTCCAACGCCGGCGCCCAGGGGCACAAGCCGGCCACCTCGACCATCAACTGCACCGTCTCCGGGATCATCCACGACTCCATGGACGACATCCTGCAGAAGGTCCACGAGGCCGGCCTGACGCTCAAGGCCGGCTGCGGCATCGGCTACGAGTTCAGCACCCTGCGCCCGCGCGGCGCCTATGTGTCCGGCGCCGGCGCGCACACCAGCGGGCCGCTGTCGTTCATGGATATCTTCGACAAGATGTGCTTCACCGTCAGCTCCGCCGGCGGCCGCCGCGGCGCGCAGATGGGCACCTTCGACGTCGCCCACCCGGACGTGCGCGAGTTCATCCGCGCCAAGCGCGAGGACGGCCGGCTGCGCCAGTTCAACCTCAGCCTGCTGATCACCGACGACTTCATGCAGGCGGTGCAGGCCGACGCCGACTGGCCGCTGCTGTTCCCGGTGCACCACAAGGAGCGCGACGAGGTCGATCTGGACGACCCGGCCCAGGTGCTCTGGCGCGACTGGCCGATCCACGACGAATACCTGCTCGGCGAGGACGGCCGCGTCGCCTGCAAGGTCTATGGGCGCGTGAAGGCGCGGCACCTGTGGGACATGATCATGGTCTCCACCTACGACTATGCCGAGCCGGGCTTCATCCTCATCGACCGCGTCAACGAGCTGAACAACAACTGGTGGTGCGAGGCCATCCGCGCCACCAACCCCTGCGGCGAGCAGCCGCTGCCGCCCTATGGTTCCTGCCTGCTGGGCTCGGTGAACCTCACCGGCTTCGTCATCGAGCCCTTCGGCGAGGAACCGCACTTCGACTGGGAGCGCTACCGCGAGGTGGTGCGGGTGTTCACCCGCATGCTCGACAACGTGGTGGAGGTCAACGGCCTGCCGCTTGCGCAGCAGCGCGAGGAAATCCTCGGCAAGCGCCGCCACGGCATGGGCTTCCTCGGCCTGGGTTCGACGCTGACCATGCTCAAGCTGCGCTACGGCAGCCCCGAGGCCTGCGTGTTCACCGAGGAAGTGGCGCGCGAGATGGCCCTGGTGGGCTGGGAAGTGGCCCTCGACCTGGCCCTGGAGAAAGGCCCGGCGCCGGTGCTGGCGCAGGACTACGAAGTGACCGCGGAAATGCTGCGCAAGCGCCCGGAAATGGCCGCCGACGGCCTCAAGGTGGGCGACCGGGTGCCCGGGCGCGTCCTCCACGCCAAGTATTCGCGCTACATGCAGCGCATCGCCGAGCACGCCCCGCAACTGGTCGAGGCCCTGGCCCGCCACGGCGCGCGCTTCACCCACCACAGCTCCATCGCGCCCACCGGCACCATCAGCCTGAGCCTGGCCAACAACGCCTCCAACGGCATCGAGCCGAGCTTCGCCCACCACTACTCGCGCAACCTGATCCGCGCCGGGCGCAAGACCAAGGAGAAGATCTCGGTGTTCAGCTACGAACTGCTGGCCTACCGCGCCAAGGTCGACGCCAAGGCCGTGCCCGACGCCGAGGACGGCAAGCACCGCCTGCCGGAGTACTTCGTCACCGCCGACGACATCACCCCGCAGCAGCACGTGGACATCCAGGCGGCGGCGCAGCGCTGGATCGACTCGTCGATCTCCAAGACCGCCAACGTGCCCACCGACTACCCCTTCGAAGACTTCAAGGACATCTACCTCTACGCCTGGCGCCAGGGCCTGAAGGGCTGCACCACCTTCCGCTTCAACCCGGCGGCCTTCCAGGGCGTGCTGGTCAAGGACTCGGACCTGGAGAAGACCCTCTACCGCTTCGAGCTGGAAGACGGCAGCACGGTGGAGCTCAAGGGCAACGAGGAAGTGGAGTACGACGGCGAGACGCATACCGCCGCCAACCTGTTCGATGCCTTGAAAGAAGGCTACTACGGCAAGTTCTGAAGCCGCGGAGGAATCCCATGCCAGTGAAAATCAACCAGAAGATCCGCGGCTTCGAAGTGGTCGACGTGGCCGAGGAAAAGGCCCGCGCCGAGGCCGCCGCCGCGGCGGCCGTGGTGAAGATGGACGAAACCCTGCAGCGCCCGGAAATGCTGGTGGGCGCCACCTACAAGGTGAAGTCGCCGCTGTTCGAGCACGCGCTCTACGTAACCATCAACGACGTGGTGCTCAACCCGGGCACGCCCTACGAGCAGCGCCGGCCCTTCGAGATCTTCATCAACTCGAAGAACATGGACCACTTCCAGTGGATAGTCGCCCTCACCCGCATCATGTCGGCGGTGTTCCGCAAGGGCGGCGACTGCACCTTCCTGGTGGAGGAAATGAAGGCGGTGTTCGACCCGCGCGGCGGCTACCTCAAGCGCGGCGGCATCTACATGCCTTCGATCGTCGCCGAGATAGGCGCGGTGGTGGAACGCCACCTGGTGGCCATCGGCCTGATGCAGGGCCCGGAGATTGACGAGGGACAACGCCTGTACCTGGCGGAAAAACGCGCGGCCTACGAAGCGGCCCAGGGCACCAACAAGGCCGAACCCGGCGAAGGCTTCCCCACCGGCGCCCAGCTGTGCGGCAAGTGCAACACCATGGCGGTGGTGCAGATGGACGGCTGCGCGACCTGCCTGAATTGCGGGTATTCGAAATGTGGGTGAGCCGGCGCTACGCGACGCATGCGTCGCGCCGGCGAACGACTGACCATGGATGGTCAGGCCGGGGTTGAACTTGGACAGAGGAGTATCGACAGGGATGTCTGCTCCGAATCAGATCTTCACTCCGTACGAGCATGCGTCGCGCCGGCGAACGGCCGACCATGGATGGCCGGGCTGGGGCTGACCTTGGGCAGCGGAGCAACGACAGGGATGTCCACTCCGAATCAGATCTTCACACCCGCATGCGCCACGCTGGCACATCCCCTGTAGGAGCGAGCTTGCTCGCGAACCGTGTTTCCCGACGACTCTGGTGCGTTGGGTTGACTCCGCTCCCTCTCCCCAACCCTCGGCTGCGCGCCCCGCCCTGAAGGGAGAGGGGGCTGTCCGGCGTAGATGGGAAATTCGGCGTTAACCTGTAGGCCTGTAGGAGAAACACCCCGTAGGATGGGTTGAGCGAAGCGATACCCATCGCCATGACTCGGCACGATCCCCCTTCGCGAGCAAGCTCGCTCCTACGAAAAGCCATGCCATCCGGCAGTTTGCAACTGTGGGGTGTCATTCTGTGGTGGTCAAATAATTTCGGACACTTCGATAGGTTGTCTGGGTGGCCTGCGCTCGTAGCGGGTGGGAGGCAGATAGCCCAGGCTGGAGTGCAGGCGCACGTTGTTGTAGAAGCCGACGATATAGTCGGCAATGTCGGTCATAGCCTCAGCATGGTTGGCGTAGTCACGTTGCCAGACCCGCTCCATTTTCAGGTTCAGGAAGAAGCGTTCCATGACCGCGTTGTCCCAGCAATTTCCCTTGCGGCTCATGCTCAAGACCAGGCCATGCCGCTTGAGCAGCGCGCGATAAACCTCGCTGGCGTACTGGCTACCACGATCCGAGTGCACGACCAGGCCCGGCGCGGGTTGCCGCTGAGCAATCGCCATCTGTAGCGCCGAACAGACCAGTTCCGCCAGCATGTTCGGCGCCATCGCCCAGCCGACGATCTTGCGCGAATACAGGTCCATCACTGCAGCCAGGTACAGCCAGCCACGGCGGGTACGGATGTAGGTGATATCCGCCACCCAGGCCTGGTTTACGGCCGGAGGATCGAACTGGCGGGCCAGGATATTGGAGGCTATCGGCAGGTCATGCTTGCTGTTGGTCGTGTGCACGAACTTGCGCTTCCAGACTGGCCGAAGCCGGTGCTCGCGCATCAGCCGGCGGACTCGGTAGCGCCCTACATGCACGCCCTCGCCATTGAGCGCGGCTTGCAGGCGACGACTCCCATAGGTACGCCCGCAGCTCATGAACAGGGCTTTCAAGGAGGCGGCTACCGGGCAGGGCTGGGATGGACGCAAGGAGCGGCGCTGCGCAGCGTAGTAGCCCGACCGACTGACACCCAGCAGCCGGCACAGCCGCGCAATTCCGGCCTTCTTCTGCTGCTGCTGCTGCGCGATCAACCGGTGAATCACTTCAGTTCGCGGGCGAAGAAGGCCGAGGCCTTTTTTAGCAGGTCGTTGTCCTGCTTCAACTGGCGATTCTCGGCCTCCAACTGACGAATCCGCTGCTGCTCGGGTGTCAGCGGCTTACCCACTCCCGCCTGCCCCGACAGCTCGGCTTCGTATTGCTGAACCCAGCGGCGAACTGCCGTCTCTCCCAGGTCCATGTCTCGACAGACCTGCGTAATGCTCAGGCCCTGGTCTTTGATCATCTGGACGACTTGCAGCTTGAAGCTGGCATCGAATGCTCTGCGTTTACGGCTCATGAATGACTCCTCTATTCAGTGGATTTTCCACCTATCGAGGTGTCCTAGGAAATTGAACCACCACATTCCGCGATCGCGCGCAGGGCGCGCTCCTACAGGTGGGCATCGAGGCCCCTGGGATGCACGGACGTAGGAGCGGACTCCGTCCGCGATAGCGTATATACGCCGGCCCTGCCGGCGGAAATCGCGGATAAATCCGCTCCTACGAAAAGCCCTACGCCAGGATCGACCTTGGCGTAGGGCGGATAACGTTCGACGTTATCCGCCGCCTGACCATGGTCCTGGGGCGCTGCGGGTTTGAACGCGAAGCGCCTGTTTCAGGGCACTGCGGGCTCAGCCACGGAGTTGGCCGATGGGTGAGGTGTATCGGCGTATAACCGCGAACGGTTATACGCCCTACAACGCAAACGGCAGGTGTATGTCCACCTTCTGCCGCTTCGCCAGGCGCCGTTCGAACTCGCCCGGGTCGTGGATCAGCACGTCCTGCCCGGCGAAGGCCTCGGCGGCGATCAGGCGCGACAGCCAGAAGCGCACGCAGGCCACGCGCAGCATTTCCGGCCACAGCTCGGCCTCCAGGGCGGTGAACGGCCGGCGGCTGGCGTAGGCGGCCAGCAGCGCGCGGGCGCGGGGGCCGTCGAGCTCGCCGTCCTCGTGGGAGCACCAGTCGTTCAGGGTGATCGCCAGGTCGTAGAGCATCCAGCCCGAGCAGGCGTTGTAGAAGTCGATCACCCCGGCCAGGTGCGGGCCGTCGAACAGCACGTTGTCGCGGAACAGGTCGGCGTGCAGGTTGGCGCGCGGCAGCTCGGGCTGTTCGGCGAGCAGCCGGGCGATTTCCTCCAGGGCGTTTTCCAGCAGTTCGCGCGGGGCCGGGGCCAGGTGCGAGGCGAGGTTTTCGCCCTGGTGCAGCATCCAGCTCAGGCCGCGGTCGCTGGGGCGTTCGATGATGCGCCCGCGGGTGGCCAGGTGCAGGCGCGCCAGCAGGGCGCCGACCTCGCCGCAATGGTGGGCGTTGGGCTGGCGCTCGTGGCGGCCGGGCAGGCGCGGCTGCAGCAGCGCCGGCTTGCCCTCCAGCTGGCGCAGGGCCTCGCCGGATTCGGTGCGCAGGGCGTAGGGCACCGGCAGGTCGGCCTCGTGGAGCACGTCGAGCAGTTCGACGAAGAACGGCAGGTCCTGCACCGGGCCGCGCTCGACCAGGGTCAGGACGAATTCGCCGCGCTCCAGGCTGACGAAGAAGTTGCTGTTCTCCGAGCCCTCGGGGATGCCGCGGAACTCGTGCAGGCGCCCCAGCCCGTAGGGCGCGAGGAAGCTTTCCAGGGTGGAACGCTCAAGAGGGGTGAATACCGACATGCTCAGGCCTCGTGAGCGCCATGGGGTTGAAGGTTTACCAGCTGAATATCTGCCACTGCGGGATCAGCTTGTCCGGCTGGTCGGAACGGATGAAATTGCCATCGCTGCCGTCCTGGCGCACCAGGAAATACGGCTTGCCATGCTTGGGCGTGACCTTGATGGCGTAGAGGAAGCCGTTGACCCGGTATTCCTGGATGGTCTTGTCGCCCTCCTGGCGGATGGTCACATCCGGTTCGGGCGTCGGCGCTTCCTCGTCCACCGCCATGGCGACCAGGGGGGATACGGCCAGCAGGGCGGCTAGCAACCAGCGTTTGCGACTGCGCATGATAACCTTGTTCCTTTGTCGATTCGGCTGGGGTCATTCTAGCCCCTGGCCTCCGGAAAAGGTTGATTCCACTCATGAGTCAAGCACCCCTCGTCCTCGTGGACGGCTCTTCCTACCTGTACCGCGCCTTCCATGCCCTGCCGCCGCTGACCACCTCCACCGGCATGCCCACCGGCGCGGTGAAGGGGGTGCTGAACATGCTCAAGAGCCTGCGCAAGCAGTACCCGGACAGCCCCTTCGCGGTGGTCTTCGACGCCAAGGGCCCGACCTTCCGCGACGAGCTGTTCGCCGAATACAAGTCGCACCGCCCGCCGATGCCGGACGAGCTGCGGGTGCAGATCGAGCCGCTGCACGCGGCGGTGCGCGCGCTGGGCCTGCCGCTGCTGTGCGTGGAAGGGGTGGAGGCCGACGACGTGATCGGCACCCTGGCCCGCAGCAGCGCCGCGGCGCAGCGCCCGGTGGTGATCTCCACCGGCGACAAGGACATGGCCCAATTGGTCGACGGGCACATTACGCTGGTCAACACCATGACCGGTAGCACGCTGGACGTGGATGGCGTTAAGGAGAAATTCGGCGTCGGTCCTGAGCTGATCATCGACTACCTGGCGCTGATGGGCGACAAGGTCGACAACATCCCCGGCGTGCCCGGGGTCGGCGAGAAGACCGCGCTGGGCCTGCTCACCGGCGTCGGCGGCGGCCTCGACGTGCTCTACGCCAGCCTGAACAAGGTGCCCGAGCTGCCGATCCGCGGCGCCAAGGGCCTGCCGGCCAAGCTCGAGGAAAACCGTGAGCAGGCCTACCTGTCCTACCAGCTGGCCACCATCAAGACCGACGTCGCCCTGGACGTCGAGCTGGACGCCCTGCACCCGGGCGAGCCGGACCGCGAGGCGCTGATCGAGCTGTACCGCCAGCTGGAGTTCAAGAACTGGCTGGACGACCTGCTGCGCGAGGCCAAGGACGCCGGCGAAAGCCCCGCCGAGAGCGCCCCGGCCCAGGACTCGCGCTACGAAACCGTGCTGGAGCAGGCCGCCTTCGACGCCTGGCTGCAGAAGCTGCAGGCCGCCGAGCTGATCGCCTTCGACACCGAGACCACCAGCATCGACGCCCAGCAGGCGCAGGTGGTGGGCGTGTCCTTCGCCGTCGAGCCGGGCGAGGCCGCCTACGTGCCCCTGGCCCACAGCTACATGGGCGTGCCCCAGCAGCTGGACCGCGACGCCGTGCTCAAGGCCCTCAAGCCGCTGCTGGAAGACCCGAACAAGGCCAAGGTCGGCCAGCACGCCAAGTACGACATCAACGTCCTGGCCAACGCCAGCACGCCGATCACCGTGCAGGGCGTGGCCTTCGACACCATGCTCGAATCCTACGTGCTCAACTCCACCGCCACCCGCCACGATATGGACAGCCTGGCGCTGAAGTACCTGGGCCACAGCACCATCCGCTTCGAGGACATCGCCGGCAAGGGCGCCAAGCAGCTGACCTTCGACCAGATCGCCCTGGAGCAGGCCGGCCCCTACGCCGCCGAGGATGCCGACGTGACCCTGCGCCTGCACCAGGCCCTGTGGGAGAAGCTGCAGGCCATCCCGTCGCTGGCCAAGGTCCTCACCGACATCGAGATGCCGCTGGTGCCGGTGCTGGCGCGCATCGAGCGCAACGGCGCGCTGGTCGACGCCAACCTCCTGGGGCTGCAGAGCCGCGAACTGGGAGAGAAAATGATCGAACTGGAGCGCAAGTCCTTCGAACTGGCCGGCGAGGAGTTCAACCTCGGCTCGCCCAAGCAGCTCGGCGCCATCCTCTACGAGAAGCTCGGCCTGCCGGTGCTGGCCAAGACCGCCACCGGCCAGCCGTCCACCGCCGAGAACGTGCTCGCCGACCTGGCCGAGCAGGACTACGAGCTGCCCAAGGTGATCATGCAGTACCGCTCCCTGAGCAAGCTCAAGAGCACCTACACCGACAAGCTGCCGGAGCAGATCAACCCGCGCACCGGGCGCATCCATACCAGCTACCACCAGGCGGTGGCGGCTACCGGGCGGCTGTCCTCCACCGACCCGAACCTGCAGAACATCCCGATCCGCACCGCCGAGGGCCGGCGCATCCGCCAGGCCTTCGTCGCCCCCGCGGGCTGCCGGCTGCTGTCGGCCGACTACTCGCAGATCGAACTGCGCATCATGGCCCACCTGGCCCAGGACGAGGGCCTGCTGGACGCCTTCCGCCACGACCGCGACGTGCACCGCGCCACCGCCGCCGAGGTCTTCGGCCTGCCGCTGGAAGAGGTCACGCCCGAGCAGCGCCGCCGCGCCAAGGCCATCAACTTCGGCCTGATCTACGGCATGAGCGCCTTCGGCCTGGCCAAGCAGATCGGCGTCGAGCGCAAGGAGGCCCAGGCCTACATCGACCGCTACTTCGCCCGCTACCCCGGGGTGCTGGCCTACATGGAACGCACCCGCGCCCAGGCCGCCGAGCAGGGCTACGTCGAGACGCTCTACGGCCGCCGGCTGTACCTGCCGGAAATCGGCTCGAAGAACGCCGCCATGCGCAAGGCCGCCGAGCGCACCGCGATCAACGCGCCCATGCAGGGCACCGCGGCGGACATCATGAAGCGCGCCATGGTCGCCGTGGACGACTGGCTGCAGGCCAGCGGCATCGACGCCCGGGTCATCCTCCAGGTACACGACGAACTGGTGCTGGAAGTGCGCGAGGACCTGGTGGAGGAAGTGGCGGCGAAACTGCGCGAACTGATGGGGGCGGCGGCGCAGTTGGCGGTACCGCTCATCGTCGAAACCGGCAGCGGTTCGAACTGGGACGAAGCCCACTGACGAACGGTCGCAGGGCCCGGGTGACGGGCCCTGCGGGGCGCCTCAGGAAACCCTGAAAAGGGCCTCGGGAAAATTTTTTCATCCACCACTGAACTTTCCCACCGCAGCCCGGGTCAGAACTCGTGAATGGCTGGAGAAGCCCTTCGATGCTCCTTTGCAGTGTTTAGTGTTGGCAGAATCCTGGACCCCGCCCTAGCGGTCCGGACTTAAACCCCGAACTTCCCCCTCCCCATACGAAGCTCGGGGTTTTTTTTGCCCGCGCAAAAGTGCCGGCGGCCAGCCGGCGCCTTCTGCGCCGGGCCTTCAGGCCTGTTCGACCTCCTCCCCGTCCTCTTCCAGCAGGCCCAGCCAGGCCGCCAGGACCTGTTGCGCCTCCTCCACTCCCTCGCGCTTGGGCGCCGAGAACAACTGCACGCTGGCGACGTCGCCCCAGCCCTGCTGGATTTCGCGGCGCACCTTGAGCAGCGCGTTCTTCGCCGCGCCGAAGGCCAGCTTGTCGGCCTTGGTCAGCAGCACGTGGATCGGCAGCCGGCTGGCCTGGGCCCAGTCGAGCATCAGGCGGTCGAATTCGGTCAGCGGATGGCGGATGTCCATCATCAGCACCACCCCGGCCAGGCTCTCGCGGCTGCTCAGGTAGGCCTCCAGGTGCTGCTGCCAGTGCAGCTTCAGCGGGATCGGCACCTTGGCGTAGCCGTAGCCGGGCAGGTCCACCAGGCGGCGCTCGTCGTCCAGGCGGAAGAAGTTCAGCAACTGGGTGCGCCCGGGGGTTTTCGAGGTTCGCGCCAGATTGGCATGGGTGAGTGCATTTAGCGCGCTAGACTTACCAGCGTTGGAGCGGCCGGCGAAGGCGACTTCGCGGCCGCCGTCTTCCGGGCACTGCTCGACCTTGGCCGCGCTGATGAGGAAGGTTGCCTGCTGGCAAAGGCTGAGGATGGGGTTCTTGGCAGGGCTCTTGGGGGGCATGGGGGGCTTCCGCGGCGGGGTGCGACTCGGTGTCGCGGGGGCCGGTCTCGTTTTCGAACAGGCAGGCGAAGTATATAATGCCGCGGATTTTGTGTGCGCTTTATCCCCCAGGGTCGGGCGCCACGGGAACGCGATAATCAACCGGCCGCGCAATAGAACGCGGACGTTCCCTCCCGATGAGGACGATCATGAAGAAACTGCTGTTCGCAGCCGTAGCCGCCGCGATGGCTACCAGCGTGCAGGCCGCCCAGGACCCGGAAGCGGTATTCAACCGGGCCTGTGGCGCCTGTCATGCTGGCCAGTTGCCGATGGCCCCGAAGAAGGGCGACGCCGCAGCCTGGAAACCGCGCCTGGACAAAGGCATGGATACGCTGGTGCAGCACGTCACCAACGGTTTCAACGCCATGCCCCCGCGTGGCCTGTGCACCGACTGCAACACCGAGGACTACAAGGCAATCATCCAGTGGATGTCCAAGTAACCCGGGCTTTTCTCTTTCACCTATTAGCCGTAATGGATTAGCTGATGAACAAAATAATCGTGAGTCTGCTCTTGACCCTGGGACTGACCGGTATGGCCCACGCCGAAGTCGGCGATGCCAAGGCCGGCCAGGCGAAAGCCGCCGTGTGCGGCGCCTGCCATGGTGCCGATGGCAACAGCATGGCGCCGAACTTCCCGAAACTGGCGGGCCAGGGCGACAAATACCTGCTCAAGCAGATGCATGACATCAAGGACGGCAAGCGTACCGTTCTGGAGATGACCGGCCTGCTGACCAACCTCAGCGACCAGGACCTGGCCGACATCGCCGCCTACTTCTCCAGCCAGAAGATGAGCGTCGGCGCCGCCGATCCCAAGCTGGTCTCCGTCGGCGAGGCCCTGTACCGCGGCGGCAAGCTCGCCGAGGGCATGCCCGCCTGCACCGGCTGCCACTCGCCCAACGGCGTGGGCAACGAGCCGGCGGCTTTCCCGCACCTGGGTGGCCAGCACGCGGCCTACGTGGCCAAGCAGCTGACCAACTTCCGCGAAGGCGACCGCACCAACGACGGCGACAGCATGATCATGCGCAGCATCGCCGCCAAGCTGTCCAACAAGGACATCGCCGCGGTCTCCAGCTACATCGAAGGCCTGCACTGAGGCCTTCGCCCGCGCGGCACGGCTTGAAAAAAAAGGGTGGCTTCGGCCACCCTTTTTCGTATCCGGCGCCACTACAATGCCTGGAACCGCCGCCGGCCTATCCAGTCCAATCACCGCCGCGCCGCGGCGCCCCCGATCCAGCCAAGGAGTGAACCATGCGTAACCTGATTTTCACCGCCGTACTGGCCTTCGCCGGCCTGTTCGGTCTCAGCGCGCAAGCCGCCGAGTTCGAATCCGGCAAGCAGTACACCGAGCTGAGCACCCCTGTTCCGGTGTCCCAGCCCGGCAAGATCGAGGTGGTGGAGCTGTTCTGGTACGGCTGCCCGCATTGCTACGCCTTCGAACCGACCATCAACCCGTGGATCGGGAAACTGCCGGCCGACGTGCACTTCGTCCGCATCCCGGCCATGTTCGGCGGCATCTGGAACGTCCACGGCCAGCTATTCCTGACCCTGGAAGCCATGGGCGTGGAGCACAAGGTGCACACCGCCGTGTTCGAGGCCATCCACAAGGAAGGCAAGAAACTGGCCACCCCCGAAGAGATGGCCGACTTCCTCGCCCCGCTGGGCGTGGACAAGGACAAGTTCCTCAGCACCTTCGACTCGTTCGCCATCAAGGGCCAGATCGAGAAGGACAAGAAGCTGGCCATGGCCTACCAGATCAGCGGCGTACCGACCATGGTGGTCAACGGCAAGTACCGCTTCGACATCGGCTCGGCCGGTGGCCCGGAGAAGGCCCTGGAACTGGCCGACTTCCTGATCGCCAAGGAACGCGACGCCGCCAAGGCCGCCCAGTGAGGTAACCCGCCATGCTGAGCAGGCTCCGCCAGCAGCGGGTGGTCGCCTCCCGCCCCGCGCAGGTCAATCCGCAGGCCGCGGAATCCGGCTATCCCGCCGATGGCCGCCTGCGCCTGCTCAGCTTCAACATCCAGGTGGGCATCAGCACTGAACGCTACCGCCACTACCTGACCCGCGGCTGGCAGCACCTGCTGCCCGCCGCCGGGCGCGCCGGCAACCTGCAGCGCATCGGCGACCTGCTGTCCGGCTACGACCTGGTGGCCCTGCAGGAGGCCGACGGCGGCAGCCTGCGCTCCGGCTACGTCAACCAGGTCGAGCACCTGGCCCAGCTCGGCGCCTTCCCCTACTGGTACCAGCAGCTCAACCGCAACCTCGGGCGCATCGCCCAGCACAGCAACGGCCTGCTCAGCCGCCTGCGCCCGACCCTGCTGGAAGACCACCCGCTCCCCGGCCCGCCCGGCCGCGGGGCGATCCTCATGCGCTTCGGCGAGGGCGACAACGCCCTGGCCGTGGTGATGATGCACCTGGCCCTGGGCCCGCGCACCCGCACCCGCCAGCTCGCCTACATCCGCGAGCTGCTGCAGAACTACCGCCACCAGGTGCTGATGGGCGACATGAACACCCACGCCAGCGACCTGCTGGAGACTTCGCCGCTGCGCGATCTCGGGCTGATCGCCCCGCAGGTCCAGGCGACCTTTCCCAGCTGGCGCCCGCAGCGCTGCCTGGACCATATCCTGCTCAGCCCCGGGCTGACCCTGGAGCGGGTCAGCGTGCTGCCGGAGCCGATCTCCGACCACCTGCCGGTGGCCGTGGAGATCCGCCTGCCCGACGGCTGCCGGCAAGACTCCGCGCTTTCTCTCAAGGACGCTCGATGAGCCGCGACGACAACCAGCGCTGGAAGGAAAAGTACCTTGCCAACATCGACCAGCAGGAGCGCCTGGAGCGCCGCTGGGAGGTGCGCGTCGACCTGCTGCGCCGCGGCCTGGTGCGCAGCAGCCTGGCCGCCGAGGGCAGCGACAAGGCGGTCGACCAGTGCATGCAGGAACTGCGCGAACTGCTGCGCCGCAACGACATAGACGCGGGCCTGGCGCGGCTCATCCCGCGCCTGGAAAAGACCGTGCTGGACTCCGAACAGCGCCGCCAGCAGCGCATCCGCCAGAACATCACGGCGCTGCAGCAGATCGCCCAGCAGCTGCTGAACCTCGACCTGCCGCGGGACGTGCGCCTGCCGCTGAAACTGTTCGCCCGCGACCTGGAAGCGCGCGCCAGCCAGTCCCGCGAGCTGCCGGTGCTGCTCGGCGAACTGGGCAACCTGCAGCGGCGCGTGCTGGAGCAGCTGTCCGACGCCGAGGCGCCGCGCCCCGGTCTGCTGCAACGCCTGTTCGGCGGCCGCGAAGACGGCGAGGACGGCCCCGCCCAGTCCGCGCCCGCCAGCAACGGCGCGCCGGCCAGCGAAACGCCGGCGGCTCCGGCCAGGGCCGAGGCCGCTGTGGCCCCCGTGGCCGTCGCGGACGAAGCGCCCCCGGCCATTGCGCAGCAGGCCGCCGCCGTGGCGCCGCAGGCCGACCCCGAGCCGCTGCCGTCGCCCGCGCCGTCCGCCGCGCTGCTGGACAGCCTGCCGCTGCCGGCCGACCTGATTCCCAGCGCGCCGCGCCCGGTGCTGCTGGACGGCGAGGGCGAGCAGCACTACGCCCTGCCGCCGATGCCCGAGCCCGGCTACAGCGCGGTGGCGCCGCACATCGAGGCCAGCCTGCTGAACCTGCTCGACCAGCTGCAACTGCCGGCCACCTACCGCCCGCAGGCCCAGGCCCTGCGCGAGCGCATCAACGGCAGCCTGAACTGGTACGAACTGGTGCCGGTGCTGGACGACCTGGCGGTGCTGGTGCTGGCCCTCAACGACAGCGGCCAGGCCGCCTTCGAAGGCTACCTGCACCAGCTCAACGACCGCCTGAGCACCTTCCTCGACAGCCTCGGCGCGGTGCAGCAGGGCCAGGACGCCGTGTCCGACAGCGCGCGGCGCCTGGACGACGAATTGCGCGACCAGGTCAGCGGCCTGCAGAACAGCGTGCAGCAGGCCACCGACCTGGACAGCCTCAAGCGCTCGGTGGATGAGCGCCTGGAAGGCCTGCTCGGCAGCATCGAGCGGCACCGCCAGGAACGCGAGGCCCGCGAGCGCGAGGCCGGCGAGCGCCTGCAGGCGCTGGTGGCGCGGGTCTCCTCGATGGAGGAAGAGGCGCGCACCTTCCAGGCCAGCATCGAGGACCAGCGGCAGAAGGCCCTGACCGACCCCCTCACCGGCCTGCCCAACCGCGCCGCCCTGAGCGAGCGCCTGGAACTGGAAGTGGCGCGGGTGCAGCGCTTCGGCGGCGAACTGCTGCTGGCGGTGCTGGACGTCGACCACTTCAAGCGCATCAACGACGACTACGGCCACCTGGCCGGCGACAAGGTGCTGAAGATCATCGCCGGCGAGTTGGCCAAGCGCCTGCGCAAGACCGACTTCATCGCCCGCTTCGGCGGCGAGGAATTCGTCGTGCTGCTGCCCTCCACGCCTCTGGACGGCGGCCGCCAGCTGCTGGAAGCGCTGCGCGCGGCGGTGGAACGCATTCCCTTCCACTTCAAGGGCGAGCCGCTGACCATCACCTGCTCCGCGGGCCTCACCCAGTTCCGCGACGGCGAGCGCAACGAAGTGGCCTTCGAACGCGCCGACCAGGCCCTGTACCGCGCCAAGCGCGGCGGCCGCAACCGCCTGGAGATGGGCTGA
Source organism: Pseudomonas sp. A6 (assembly GCF_052367875.1). Lineage (NCBI taxonomy): Bacteria > Pseudomonadati > Pseudomonadota > Gammaproteobacteria > Pseudomonadales > Pseudomonadaceae > Pseudomonas > Pseudomonas sp. A6. The sequence goes on from NZ_CP198970.1 coordinate 103,904, forward strand.
GGCGCTGCCCGGCTGATAACCGCGAACGATTAGTCCCACCCGTATCGCACCCCTGTAGGAGCGCGCCCTGCGCGCGAATCGCGGGCAGGGCCCGCTCCTACGTTGTTTTCTGGGTTCCCGCGTTCGCGGGAATGACGGGTGTGGGGAACCGTATTTTCCGATGTCATTCCCGCGAACGCGGGAACCCAATAGACAGCTGCTCCTACATCGCCCCAACCTCCCATCACCCGAACTTGACGAATGAAAGCTCTTGGGTTTTGATTCGCACCTATAACTTTCGAATCGAAACATAAGCCTTCATGTCGAAACGCAACACGCCCCAGCGCCGCCACGAGATCCTCGCCCTGCTCAACCAGCAGGGCGAGGTCAGCGTCGACGACCTCGCCCGGCGTTTCGCCACCTCCGAGGTGACCATCCGCAAGGACCTGGCCGCCCTGGAGAGCAACGGCCTGCTGCTGCGCCGCTACGGCGGCGCGGTGCCCATGCCACAGGAGCTGCTGGCCGAGCCGAGCCCACCGCTGTCGCCCTACAAGCAGGCCATCGCCCGCGCCGCGGCGGCCTGCATCCGCGAGCATGCGCGGATCATCATCGACAGCGGCAGCACCACCGCCGCGCTGATCCCCGAACTCGGGCACAAGCCCGGCCTGGTGGTGATGACCAACTCGCTGAACGTCGCCAACGCCCTGCGCGAGCTGGAGCGCGAGCCGGTGCTGCTGATGACCGGCGGCACCTGGGACCCGCACTCGGAGTCGTTCCAGGGCCAGGTGGCGGAGCAGGTGCTGCGCTCCTACGATTTCGACCAGCTGTTCATCGGCGCCGCCGGCCTCGACCCCGCGCGCGGCACCACCACCTTCAACGAACTGCTCGGGCTGAGCCGGGTGATGGCCGAGGTTGCCCGCGAGGTGATCGTCATGGCCGAGGCCGACAAGCTCGGGCGGCGCATGCCCAACCTGGAACTGCCGTGGAGCAGCATCCAGACCCTGATCACCGACGAGCGCCTCAGCGACGAGGCCTGTGCCCAGATCGAGGCGCGCGGCGTGAAAGTCATACGCGCGCGCTGCACGAACTAAGGAGAACGCCCCATGTGTGGAATCGTTGGCGCCATTGCCGAACGTAACGTCACCCCGATCCTGATCGAGGGCCTCAAGCGCCTCGAATACCGCGGCTACGACAGCGCCGGCCTGGCCCTGGTGGACGCCGCCGGCGAACTGCAGCGCCGCCGCCGCGTCGGCAAGGTGGCCAGCCTGGAGCAGGCCCTGGCCGAACAGCCGCTGGCCGGCCACCTGGGCATCGCCCACACCCGCTGGGCCACCCACGGCGCGCCCAGCGAGGCCAACGCCCACCCGCACTTCTCCCACGACCGCCTGGCGGTTGTGCACAACGGCATCATCGAGAACCACGAGGAGCTGCGCGAATACCTCAAGAGCGAGGGCTACGTGTTCACCTCGCAGACCGACACCGAGGTCATCGTCCACCTGCTGCACCTGCGCCTGCGCGAGCTGGGCGACCTGACCACCGCGCTGAAAGCCACGGTCCGGGAACTGCACGGCGCCTACGGCCTGGCGGCGATCAGCCTGGACCAGCCGGACCGCATCGTCGCCGCCCGCAGCGGCAGCCCGCTGGTGGTCGGCCTGGGCCTGGGCGAGAACTTCCTGGCCTCCGACCAGTTGGCCCTGCGCCAGGTCACCGACCGCTTCATCTACCTGGAAGAAGGCGACATCGTCGAGCTGCGCCGCGATAGCGTGCAGCTGTGGGACGCCGAAGGCCGCCCGGTGAAGCGCGAGGCGGTGCAGTACCACGAGGGCGCCGAGGCCGCCGACAAGGGCGAGTACCGCCACTTCATGCTCAAGGAGATCCACGAGCAGCCCAAGGTGGTGCAGCGCACCCTGGAAGGCCGCCTGGGCTCCGGCCAGGTGCTGGTGGAGAACTTCGGACCCAACGCCGCCGAGCTGTTCGCCAAGGTGCGCAACGTGCAGATCGTTGCCTGCGGCACCAGCTACCACGCCGGCCTGGTGGCGCGTTACTGGCTGGAAGAGCTGACCGGCATCCCCTGTCAGGTCGAGGTGGCCAGCGAGTTCCGCTACCGCAAGGTGGCGGTGCAGCCCGACGCCCTGTTCGTCACCATCTCCCAGTCCGGCGAGACCGCCGACACCCTGGCCGCGCTGCGCAGCGCCAAGCAGCTGGGCTTCCTCTCCAGCCTGGCGATCTGCAACGTTGCCACCAGCTCGCTGGTGCGCGAGTCGGACATGACCCTGCTGACCCTGGCCGGCCCGGAGATCGGCGTGGCCTCGACCAAGGCCTTCACCACCCAGCTGGTGGCCCTGCTGCTGCTGACCCTGGCCATCGGCCGGGTGCAGAACCGCCTGGGCGAGGGCGTCGAGGCCGAACTGGTGGAAGCCCTGCGCCGCCTGCCGACGCGCCTGGAAGAAGCCCTGGCGATGGACAAGGTGGTGGAGAAGGTCGGCGAGCTGTTCGCCGAGAAGCACCACACCCTGTTCCTCGGCCGCGGCGCGCAGTACCCGGTGGCCATGGAGGGCGCGCTGAAGCTCAAGGAAATCTCCTACATCCACGCCGAAGCCTACCCGGCCGGCGAGCTCAAGCACGGCCCGCTGGCCCTGGTCGACGCCGACATGCCAGTGGTCACGGTGGCGCCGAACAACGAGCTGCTGGAGAAGCTCAAGTCCAACCTGCAGGAAGTCCGCGCCCGCGGCGGCGAGCTGATCGTCTTCGCCGAGGCCAACAGCGGCCTCGGCAACGGCCCGGGCACCCACGTGGTGAGCATGCCGCCGATCCATGACTGCCTGGCGCCGATTCTCTACACCGTGCCGCTGCAGCTGCTGTCCTACCACGTGGCCGTGCTCAAGGGCACCGACGTCGACCAGCCGCGCAACCTGGCCAAGTCGGTTACGGTGGAATAAACCGCGCGGCCGGAATGTGGGGCGGATAACGTCGTACATGACTGTAGGAGCGAGCTTGCTCGCGAATGGAGTTTCCCGGTGGCGTAGGTGTTGGGGTTAAGAGCGCCCTCTCCCCAGCCCTCTCCCTGAAGGGAGAGGGGGCTGTTCGGAGTGGGTGGGGAGTTTGGAGTCGTCCTGATACGCCTAACCATCCCCTGTCATTCCCGCGGACGCGGGAACCCAGAAAACAACGCAGGAGCAACTGCCTTGCAGGCCGCGCCGAGGTGCTCTTCGTAGGAGCGAGCTTGCTCGCGAATGGAGTGTGCCGGTGATTGCGGTGTTGGGGGTAAGAGCGCCCTCTCCCCAACCCTCTCCCTGAAGGGAGAGGGGGCTGTTCGGAGTGGGTGGGAAATCTAGAGTCATCCTGAAACTCCTCACCCCACCCCGTCATTCCCGCGAACGCGGGAACCCAGTGACGGGCGGTTCGCGAGCAAGCTCGCTCCTACGAAAAGCAAAAGCAAAAGCGCGTTTGCTCTTGGGATTTCCAGAGGAATATCCGAGCGCACCGTAGCGCCCCTTCAGAAGGCCGAGCGAAGCCCCCGCTCAGGAGGTCATGCGACATGGATGTCGCGAGAGCCCCGCGGGCTACAGGGACGTACCCTCGGGGCGGGCCTCCGTGGCGGGGGAGTTCGTGAGGGTAGCCCGGCTCCATCGGGCCCGTATGCGGGGCAAGCCTTTTTGGTTCCTTTTGTGGCGTTTGACAAAAGGGACTCGCCCGAGGGGGCGAAACGAGAGGCATCAATGCACTCGGAGCGGCGCGCTACACCAAGCCCCAACCCCAAAGTCACTGGGTTCCCGCGTTCGCGGGAATGACGGGGGAGGAAGGATGGCGCCTGACTGACAAGCCACTCAGGACAACCCCACCCCCGCGTCACCACCAACGGATAACCGAATCGTCATGCACGCCTCAGGCTCCCGTCAGGCGGTCGTAGAGCACCAATGCGGCAGTCGTTTGATCGTCTGTTATTAGTCCAATCACAGCTTTGCCAACAACTGCTGGAGTTTTTTCGTTGCATCGTGCCCTGAAAACGCTCTGCTGAGCAAATCTGAGGACATGGCTTTATACATGGCCACTGCTTGCTCTGAAGACGTCACGCTAGCAATGCCAACGTGCAGATTTGGTAATTCGCCCAAGCGATACGGGCTGACTGCTACGTAGCTGGTGGTTTTCTGCTCGAAGATCTGGAACGTGGCACTGGGGAGTGCTTCGTCGATCAGATAGATGCTCGGATGCTCGCTGTTCGAATCCATGATACTGATCAGGTTTTCGATTTCTCTCCGGGCCAGTAAAGCGCGCTCCATACGAACGCTGGGCGGCAAATCCAAGCGGCCTACCAATCCAATGTGCAGGTAGCGTTCGATTTGGCGCAGGCTGACGATGGACTTGACCTGAAACTTCTGACGGAAGAACGTGGATTTTCGTTCGTCTAGGATGCTCAGTATTTGTCCTTCCATCGCTTCCTGAGCTTCGCTGAAACCACGAGGTCTCGCCTCGTAAAGCATCGTTTTGAACAGCTCGGAGTATTCTGGGGTTGTCAGAAGGTACGAAAACGGGTCGAAGTAGGAAATAATGCTGCTGGACCTAGCCTCCAACTGCCTCATCCGCTCGAAGTAACCCAGCGCATTGTCGAAATATTCTGTATCGGAACCGAGCAGGCTGGTCAGGGAAACCTTTAAGAGCTCGGCCAGGCGCTCCAGGGTCTCGAGCTTCACAATCTTGCCGAGCTCAAGGCGGTAGACGGCGGCACGCGAGATGCCGAGCTTCTCCGCGACCTGATCGGCGTTCAACTGGCGGCCAATTCGAAATGCCCTGAGACGCTCGCCGATTGCTTGGTAATCAATCTGGCTCACTGCGAATCCTTATCATCATCTGGTGAGTGCGCGTGTCCGACCACATCGGCTTGACGAAGCCATGCTGCAGGCGTATCAATATTTAGACATTCAAGGTTGCTCGTCTAAAAAATACAAAAAAGGCCAGCTCATGTCTACTCAACCCTCCTACGTGCCAAGCCGTGCGTCAGCGACCCATACCGCTGCCCGCTCTGTTTCGAGCCATTACGCCATTACTACGCTTAGCCCTCTGGCTTCTGAGCCATTCAGCTAGTTAACGAAGCAACGTCAACCTTTCCCTCCCCCTGATAGGAGCTTCTCTGATGAAGACCCGCATCGGCGCGCCTATGCTCGCGCTTTTTTTGTCGCCTGTGGTGATGGCAGCCCAATCCCCGTCATATAGCGACACCTTTATTGGATACCGCTATAGCAGCCATTTCTCTGATCCGGGCAAGCGGAAGGATGTGGCCAAGCACATTGCCCAACTCACTCATGTCAGCAGCTACGCCTTAGGCCAGCAGTTCGCCAACCTTGATGTGTTCAAGTCCGATCACAATGACCCTCGTAAGGATAGCGACAGTGGCGCCACTGAGATTTACCTGACCTATCGGAATCAGCTGCAGTATGGGCGGGTTTTCGATCAGCCTCTGGCGTTTGGCCCGGTCAAGGATGTCGCGTTGACCCTAGGCTTCGATTGGAATACCAAAAACAACGCATTCCAGTCGCGCAAGCGAATGGTGCTGATCGGCCCAACCCTTAAGTTCACGTTGCCCGTAGGCTTTCTCGACCTAAGCCTCTACTACGCGCGGGAGTGGAACCACTGTGGGCTCGATAGCTGTGATTTGCCTGGCAACCATTCACGAATGCTTTTCGACCCTTTCTACCAACTGAACCTGACATGGGGGAGGCCGTTCTCGGTTGGCAGCGTGCCCATGAAATTCCAAGGCTTTTACAGCTACAACAGTGAAAAGGGTGATGACTACCGGAACAACCCCACGGCTGATGAGCAGTTGATGCGCGCATCCTTGATGCTGGATGCGGGGCACCTCGTCGGGGCCTGGAAAAACGTGTTCTGGATTGGGCCAGGATATGAATACTGGCGTAATAAATTCGGCAACCGGACGGGAGATGGCATCGATGTGGATGCCTTGTCGATCAACCTGGAATGGCACCTTTGACTTTCGTTCAGCTTAGTCACGACTTGTTAATCTAAATATTTAGACGGGCGTGTAAGCTAGCAGTATCCTGTGGAAAGCCCTTGAGGTACCGAAAGGCGAAGATTTTGGCGAGTCCATGCGCCGGATCGTCTAAAAAACGATACAAAAACAAGAGGTAAAGCATGATGGCTTCGTTCGACAAGCTTCAAAAAAAGGATGCGTCACCGAGGAAGGCTTTGATAGCGAGTGTGACTGGTTATGCAATGGACGGCTTCGACTTACTGATTCTCGGATTCATGCTGCCTGCGATCACGGTCGGTCTTGCATTGACCTCATCGGAGGCGGGCTCGCTGGTGACCTGGACGTTGCTGGGGGCGGTGGTGGGCGGATTGATCTTTGGCCAACTGAGTGATCGATACGGCCGGGTACGAATGCTGACCCTGTGTATCCTCACATTCTCGATTTTCACAGGCCTTTGCGCATTTGCCCAAGGCTATTGGGATTTGCTCATCTACCGAACCCTTGCGGGATTCGGATTGGGCGGGGAGTTTGGCATCGGCATGGCACTGATTGCTGAGACCTGGCCTGCTCACAGACGCAACCGGGCATCCTCCTATGTGGGAATGGGATGGCAGGCCGGTGTTCTTGCTGCTGCGCTGCTCACGCCGTTGCTTCTGCCTTACATTGGCTGGCGCGGCATGTTCCTGGTTGGCTTACTCCCTGCCTTCGTCTCGCTCGTTGTTCGCCATACCATGAGCGAGCCGGCTGAGTTCGTGAAAGCTGCCGCTGATCCTGTTCCATTCGCGCGTCGATTCACAGACCTCTTCAAGGACCGGCAGACCAGCAAGGCCAGCATAGGGGTAATGGTCCTCACTTCCGTGCAGAACTTCGGGTACTACGGCCTGATGATTTGGATGCCCAGCTACCTGTCCGAGAAATTCGGCTTCTCGCTCATTGCGTCCGGCACCTGGACCGCGGTTACTGTCTTGGGCATGGCGTTCGGGATCTGGCTGTTCGGCCAGTTGGCAGATCGCTTCGGCCGTAAGAAGATTTTCCTGCTCTACCAGGCTGGCGCAGCGCTCATGGTCATCGCGTATGCCAACCTCGATAACCCAACGGTGATGCTGTTCGCCGGTGCCATCATGGGGATCTTCGTGAACGGTATGATCGGAGGCTATGGAGCATTGATCTCTGACCTTTACCCGGCGCAGATCCGAGCCACAGCCCAGAATGTGTTGTTCAATATCGGAAGGGCGGCGGGCGGCTTCGGTCCTTTGGTTGTGGGGGCCGTGGCGCTTCACTATTCCTTCTCCGCCGCGATCATGCTTCTCGCGTCGCTTTACGTTGTGGCGATGGCCGCTACTGTCTTTTTGCTTCCTCCCTGCCAGAGCGAAGAGCTGAAAAAGGTACAGCCGGCTTAACTATCGAAGCCGACTATCAGGCCATTTCGTCTGAATCGTATCAAAAATTAGACAGGTTGTTTGAGCTGCAGTACATTCAACCCTCGTAAACCCTAAAACACGCTTTGCCCGCCGCCTCCATGTCGGGGCGGCAATTTCTATTGATCGATACGTATAAAAAATTAGACAGGTGCGAGGCCACCCCAATGAACGTGATTTCCGGTTGCTGCCAGGCTACTGCCATCACTCCCCCTAACGACACATTGGCGGTCGTCATCTCCAACGAATGGGTCAACGATGAGTACAAGCGCCTAGTGCTTCAAGCCGGCGGTGCTGCATGCAAGTCGCTGCCGGGGCAGTTCTTCAACCTGCTGTGCCCAAGCGAAGGAGAGAACAAGCCGTACTTCCGTCGGCCCATGAGTACCTACAAGGCTGATCCTGGCAATGGTCAGGTCGAGTTCTTGTACAAGGTGACCGGCAAGGGCACCTTCGGTTTGGAAACGCTTCGCGAATCTCAGACGTTGGAGATTCTGGGTCCGCTGGGTAAGGGGTTCGATCTGGACTCCTCCTGGGACCACATGATCATCGTGGCTAGGGGTGTTGGTTTGGCCACGCTCGCGCCCCTGGCTGAAGCCGCGCATCAGTTGGGGATTCGACTGACGGCGGTCTTGAGTGCCCGCAGTGAGAAAAGCTTGCTCTCGCGTGAGCGTTTCGCCTCGCTCGGTGCCGACGTGCAGGTGGTTCTGGACGAAGACGGCAGCAGCTCGCCAGACCAACTTGAACAGTTGTTGAGGCAAATCATCACTCGTGAAAAGACCAATGCGCTCTTCACCTGCGGCTCGAAGCGGCTGACTCGACTGCTTAAAAAGCTTAGCGCCGAGCTGGGTCTGGTTGGCCAAGTAGCGCTTGAGCAGCAAATGGTGTGCGGTTTGGGCATGTGCCAGTGCTGCGTCGAAGTGTTCGAGGTAGACGGGCTCAAAGTGGGCAAACGGGTATGTCTTGAAGGCCCGGTGTTTGACTTGGCGGAGGTGGTGTGATGATTGATCTCAGCGTACAAGTCGGCGGATTGCGCCTGAAAAACCCCGTCATGCCAGCGTCGGGCACTTTCGCGGAAGAGCTGACCCATCTGCTGGATTTCAACCAACTCGGTGCTTTGGTAACCAAGACGATTACTTCGGAAAAACGGAGCGGAAACCCGATGCCGCGCGTATGCGAGCTGGCAGATGGGATGATGAATGCGATCGGTATTCCGAGTAAGGGCGCGGATCTGTTCATCGACAAAGTCGTTCCGTTTTACAGGGATTTCGATTCGCCGCTGATCGTGAGCATCTCGGCCCCAACGGCGCAAGGGTTTGCCGATCTTGCAGCCCGGTTGAGCGATGTCCCGGGTGTGGCTGGTATTGAGGCAAACATTTCCTGCCCTAACCTCGAAGCTCACGGCCAGTCGTTTGGCATGCGGGCTGAAAGTACGCGCAATGTCGTCGCACTGATGCGCCAGGCCACGTCCCTTCCGCTATGGGTCAAGCTGACCCCTAACGCGGGTGAAGTTGTGTCGATTGCACTGGCTGCACAAGAATCCGGCGCTGATGCGGTTGTCGTTGGCAATACCCTGCTTGGGCTTTCCATCGACATCGAGTGTGGTCGTGCAAGGCTCGGTAATTTCATGGGGGGTATTTCGGGTGCGGCTATTCGGCCGCTGATGGTTCGCCTGACCTACCAATGCGCCCAGGCTCTCGAAATTCCAATCATAGGCTGTGGTGGTATCTCCACTGCTGATGATGCCCTGGAGTTCATGTATGCCGGTGCCTCGGCTGTACAGGTGGGTACCGCAACCTTCCTTCACCCTAAGACCATGAACACGATGGTGGGTGAGTTGGAAGCCTTCTGTCAGCGTAAAGGTATTTCTTTGATCAGCTCTCTGATCGGGGCTCTCGACGACTCGCCTGCAGAACCATTCGGAGCGCTGCCATGACTGCGCAATGGCGTGAGCAGGCCGAAAAGCTGTTCAACGATGTCGCATCGCTGTCTCGCGATCCTCAAGAAGGCATCACCCGGGAGAGTTACGGTCCGGGCGAAAATGACACCATCGCTTACCTGACCGACTTCGCTTTGACGCAGGGTCTTGATGTGGTCTCGGACCGCGCCGGGAACGTGATTTTCAAACGCAAAAGCGACAATGGCCAGGCTGCGCTGTGGTATGGCTCGCATCTTGACTCCGTTCCTCAGGGCGGCAATTACGATGGGCTTGCCGGCGTCGTGGCAGGGCTTCTTTGCCTGTGCCGACTGGATCAAGAAAAGGTGGAGACGGTCCGACCCATTCGCGTTATCGGGTTGCGCGGCGAAGAAAGCGCTTGGTACGGCAAGTCGTACATCGGATCGCGAGCATTGCTTGGTGGGCTGACCGATCAAGACCTTCGCCTTACCAACCGTTTCAGCAAGCGCACGCTTGGTGAAGCCATGAAGGCCTTGGGCGCGGATATCGAAGCAATCCGGCGCCAAGAGTGGCTTATCGATCGCTCCCAGTTTGCCGGTTACCTGGAAGTCCACATTGAGCAGGCAGAATCGTTGGAGCGGATGGGGCAAGCTCTGGGGGTCGTTCCAGGGATTCGTGGGAATTTCCGTCATAACCAGGTCCGCTGCCTGGGGGAAGACGGTCACTCAGGTGCTGTCGCTCGTGAAGACCGCCACGACGCCGTGTTTGCCGTGAGTGAGCTCGTTGCGCGAATCGATGAACTGTGGAGCGAATACATCTCGGCTGATCGAGACCTGGTGGTTACCGTCGGTACCCTCGGTACCAATGCCGCTCATCACGCTGTCTCGCGTATCCCTGGCGAGGTCAGCTTCAGTCTTGAAATGCGCAGTCTGCATCACGAAACGCTTGAAGCATTTCATGCAGCAGCGTTGGCCGAGGCCAAGGCAATCGAACAGTCTCGCCAGGTTCGATTCGAGTTCGACAAGCGGATCGATACAGCCCCTGCGGCCATGCATGCCCTTTGGGCGGATGTTTTCGTTCGAAAAGCCCGTAATCAAGGTTGGAAAGGGGTTCTCACGCCTAGCGGTGCGGGCCATGACGCAGCGGTTTTTGCGAACGTCGGTATCCCCAGCGCAATGATCTTCATCCGCAACCAGCATGGGTCACACAATCCTCACGAAGCGATGGCTCTGGACGACTTCCTGGTGGCGACAGAAGTGCTGTATCTCTCAACATTGGAGCTGACACCATGACTGCGCGAGATAACTCTTGGCTGATCCGTGACGCAACCCTGGTCAACGAAGGACGCAATTGGGTCGGGGATCTTCGAGTACGAAATGGCCGCATCGATTGTATCGGCGAATCTCTCGAACAGCTCCCAGGAGAAGGTTTGATTGATGCTACCGGCCTGTGGCTGCTGCCGGGAATGATCGATGATCAAGTGCATTTCAGAGAGCCTGGACTGACCCATAAGGCTGACATCGCCAGCGAGTCGCGCGCATGCGCGGCGGGCGGTATCACTAGCTTCATGGAAATGCCGAACACCAAGCCAGCCGCGCTTGATCGTGCAACCCTAGAACTGAAATACGCTATTGCTGCCGAGTCCAGCGTCGTCAACTACGCCTTCTACATGGGCGCAAGCAACGACAACCTGGAAGCAATACGTGAGATTGATCCGACTAGCACGCCTGGTCTGAAGGTATTCATGGGAGCCTCGACCGGAAATATGCTGGTCGACGACCCAGAAGTGTTGAACGAGATTTTCCGTGTCTCTCCCGTGCCAATTATCACGCACTGTGAAGATACGCCGATGATCAATGCGGAGTTGGAGAAAGCCAAAGCTCGCTTCGGCGATGACATTCCGGCCCGAGAGCACCCGCTGATTCGTTCACGCGAGGCCTGCATCAAGTCCACTCGCCTGGCCATTGAGTTGGCGCGAAAGCACGGCACGCGGCTCCATGTACTGCACATTTCCACCGCGGAAGAACTGGAGCTGTTTGAACCAGGACCAATCGCAGGTAAGCACATTACCGCTGAGACCTGCGTGCATTTCCTGCACTTCACTGAGCACGATTACGACCGATTGGGCTTCTTGATCAAGTGCAACCCGGCCATCAAGTCTGCCAGTGATCGAGACGCCATCGTAAAAGCGCTGGCGGAAGGTCGCCTCGACGTTTTGGCAACAGATCACGCGCCACACCTGCTCGAGGAGAAGCGTGGGAACTACAGCCAGGCGCCCTCAGGCATTCCACTCGTTCAATACGCACTCCAGACGGCCTTGGAGCGAGTATTCCAGGGGGAACTGACTCTCGAACGTTTGGTTGAGGTGGTCAGTCATGCGCCGGCGGAGCTGTTCCAAGTCAATGACCGAGGGTACCTCCGTGAAGGCTACGCTGCTGATCTGGTGCTTGTTGATCCACGGAGCCCTCACGAAGTGTCAGACGACGAAGTGCTTTCAAAATGCGGCTGGACGCCATTCGGCGGCACCGTGTTTTCTTCGAGCATCGTCGCCACATTTGTGAATGGTGAGCGCGTGTGGGATGGCACGGTTGTAGATGGTTCGATACGTGGTCAGCGGCTTTCTTTCACCCACTCCCGCGCTGACTGTGCTTAGTGCAGCAACAAGAGGTTTAGGTAAGCATGAACTTTTCAGAAATGGTGCAACGATTCGCTGCAGCTCTCCCAGGTACCGACTCGTTTAAGCAAGCCAACGCTCATTGCGAAACCATCATCCAAGATGAGCCGTTCCAATCATGTGCAGCGTTCTTGATCGCCAAGTTTTGCCGCAGCTACGTGCTCATTTATGAGGACCAGGCTCTGGAAGTGGACTTCGCCAGGCGAAATCACCGCCAGTTGCTGGAGTACATGAACAAACTGGATATGGCCTTGGCCACCCATGACCACGCGGTTGTCCACCAAGCGTTGATCGACGTGGTCGAACACTACGCCAAAAGTGACCGAATCTTCTAAGCGCCTCGTTTGCCGCGCAAGGACGACTCGGGTGCCACGTACATCCGTAGCATCCTTGCGCGGCAACTCCTGATAAAAATAAACCAGTCTGGGTAGCCGAATGCTCGAGGCCAGACTCTTCTAGGATGCTGCAATGAGTCTCAAAAATGACGCTCTTGAATACCATGCCCACCCACGTCCAGGGAAACTCAGCGTAGAGCTTTCGAAGTCTACCGCCACTGCCCGTGACCTCGCCCTGGCCTACAGCCCGGGTGTCGCAGAGCCAGTGCGTGAAATCGCCCGTGATGCTGAGCTGGCCTACAAATACACCGGCAAAGGCAACCTGGTTGCAGTGATTTCCGATGGCACCGCCATCCTTGGTCTGGGTGATCTCGGCCCACTGGCTTCCAAGCCGGTCATGGAAGGCAAGGGTGTTCTGTTCAAGCGTTTCGCCGGTATCGACGTATTCGACATCGAAGTCGAATCGGAAAGCCCGCAAGCGTTCATCGACACCGTTCGCCGTATCTCGATCACCTTCGGTGGCATCAACCTCGAAGACATCAAGGCACCTGAGTGCTTCGAAATCGAGCGCAGCCTGATCGAACAGTGCGACATCCCGGTCTTCCACGATGACCAGCACGGCACCGCCATCGTTACCGCGGCTGGAATGATCAATGCCCTGGAAATCGCCGGCAAGAAGCTGGAAGACGCCAAGATCGTCTGCCTGGGTGCCGGCGCTGCCGCCATCTCCTGCATGAAACTGCTTATCAGCATGGGCGCGGGGGCTAATAACATCCTCATGGTTGATCGCGGCGGGGTCATTAATGCTGATCGCGACGACCTGAACCAGTACAAGGCGCAGTTCGCCCACGCCACCGACAAGCGCACCCTGGCTGACGCCCTCGACGGTGCGGACGTGTTCGTAGGCCTGTCCGGCCCGAACCTGCTGAGCCCGGAAGGCCTCAAGTCGATGGCTGCCAACCCGATCGTGTTCGCCTGCTCGAACCCGGACCCGGAAATTTCGCCAGAACTGGCTCACGCCACTCGCAGCGATGTGATCATGGCCACTGGTCGATCCGACTACCCGAATCAGGTGAACAACGTACTGGGCTTCCCGTTCATCTTCCGTGGTGCCTTGGACGTTCGCGCCAAGCGCATCAACGAAGAAATGAAGATCGCCGCCGCCATCGCCCTGAAAGACCTGGCCAAGCTGCCGGTGCCGGAGGAGGTGTGCGATGCCTACAACGTCCAAGCCTTGGAATTCGGCCGTGAATACATCATTCCTAAACCGCTCGATCCGCGCTTGATCACGGTCGTGTCTGATGCGGTGGCGAGATCTGCTATCGAGTCGGGTGTGGCGACCTTACCGTACCCAATTCACTATCCGCTCTCCTCTATCTCTCAGGTGTTTGACGGCAGGTAAGCTGGCTCGATCGACCTTTCGGAGTGGGCGGTGAATTCGGAGTTATTCTGATGCTCCTCGCTATCTTCGTCATTCCCGTGAACGCGGGAATCCAGTGACTGCGGGGTTCGCGAGCAAGCTTGCTCCTACGAAGAGCAGGATTTCCAGAGAAACATCCGCGCACTCCGGAACGCCCCTTCAGAAGGCCGAGCGAAACCCGCGCTCAGGAGGTCATGCGACATGGATGTCGCGAGAGCCCCGCGGGCTACAGGGACGTACCCTCGGGGCGGGCCTCCGTGGCGGGGGAATTCGTGAGGGTAGCCCGGCTTTATCGGGCCCGTATGTTGGGGCAAGCCTTTTTGGTTCCTTTTTGCGGGGGTGGCCTTCCACCGTTTGACAAAAGGGACTCGCCCGAGGGGGCGAAACAAGACGGTCGGGCAAACTCGGTGCGACGCAGAAACACCCAAGCCAAGGCAACTGGGTTCCCGCGTTCGCGGGAATGACGGGGGGTAGATAGGCGTATCAGGCTGACTCCGAATTCCCCACCCCCTCGCCACCACCAACGGATAACCGAATCGTCATGCACGCCTCAGGCTCCCGTTAGGCCCCGGTGCTTAAGGTGAAGGCAGTTTCCACCACCACCGATGAGGTGACTGCCATGAACCTGTTCCGCCCTCTTCTGCTCGCCGGTCTGCTCGGCGTTTCGTCCCTGGCCCTGGCCGAGAGCGGGGGCGACCGTACCTTCGCGCGCATGGAGCAGAACCGCCTGGCGGCCATGGCCGCCGCGAACCCGCCGGCGCAGGCCGACGACTTCCGCCGCTACGAGTACGGCATGCGCCTGGACATCGCCCAGGTGCTGGAAGTGACGCCGGCCCGGGGCTGCGGCGTGGTGCCGGTGCGCATGCGCTACCTGGACTCCGACGGCGCCGAGCAGCGCCTGGAATACCGCGCCGAGCGCGTCAGCTGCAACCGCGGCAAGTGATCAGGCATCCGCGTTGGGAAAGCGCAGGTGGAAGCGCGTCGGGCCTTCCGCCGCGCTGTCCACCGCGACGCTGCCGTTGTGCAGGCTCATGATCGAGCGGACGATGGCCAGGCCCAGGCCGGTGCCGCCCTCCTGGCGCGAGCGGCCGCCATCGGCGCGGTAGAAGCGCTCGAACAGGTGCGGCAGGTGCTGCGGCTCGATGCCGGTGCCGGGGTTGCCGACGCAGAGCGCCACGCCCTCCGCGCCGCCCTTGATGTCGATGTCGACCTGGCTGCCGGCCGGCGCGTGGCGGATGGCGTTGGACAGCAGGTTGGAGATCGCCCGCTGCACCATCAGGCGGTTGCCGTGGACCCAGGCATCGCCGGACAGCTCGATGTCCACCCCCTTCTCCTCGGCGGCATACAGGAACAGCTCCGCCACGCGGCAGGCCTCGGCTCCCAGCGAGAGGCGCTCGAAAGGCACCTGCGCCTGGTTGACCTGGGCCAGGAACAGCATGTCGCTGACGATGCGCGACAGCCGCTCCAGCTCCTCGACGCCCGAGGCCAGCACCGCCTGGTATTCCTCCAGCGGCCGCTCGCGGGACAGGGTGACCTGCGCCTTGCCCAGCAGGTTGCCGATGGGCGAGCGCAGCTCGTGGGCGAGGTCGTCGGAGAACTGCGTCAGCTGCTGCACGCCCTGGTCCAGGCGATGCAGCATGACGTTCAGCGCCTGGGCCGCCTCGCCCAGTTCCAGCGGCAGCTTCTCCACCGGGATGCGGTGGCTGAGGTCCTCGGTGGAAATGCGCGTGGCCACCTTGCGGAAGCGCTGTAGCGGCGACAGCCCGCGGTGCACCGCGTACCAGGCGCCCAGGCCCACCAGCAGCAGAAGGAAGGGCACGCCGGCCAGCACCGACTGGCGGAAGGCGCCGAGCAGCGCATCGTCGTTGCCGCGTTCGAGGGTCAGCAGGGCACGCACGCTGGCGCCGTTGGCCATCGGCACCCGGCTGCCGATGCTGAGCAGGCGCCGGCCGGCGTCGTCGGTCCAGGCGTGGTACTGCGCTTCGCTGCCCGGTTGCAGGCTGTCCAGGGTGGCCAGCCGCTGCGGCTTGCCGGTGTCGAGCAGCGGCGCCTGGCCCTCGTCCGGGGCCAGCAGCGTCAGCTCCAGGTTGTCGTGGCCGGCCACCACGTCCAGCAGTTCGTGCGGCCCGCGCGCCAGGGCGCGGTCGTCCAGGCCGGCATCCAGGGCGTGGCGAACCTGGCCGAGCTTGTCGGCCAGCTCGTTGCGCGCGCGGCTCTGCAACTCGTGGTCGAGGGCCGTGTAGGCGAGCAGGGCGAACACCACCACCAGGCCGGCGCAGAGCAGGCCGATGCCCAGGGCCAGGCGGGTGGACAGGCTGGCCGGCTTCATTCGCGCGCCTCCAGCACGTAGCCGACGCCGCGCAGGGTGTGGATCAGCTTGCTGTCGAAGGGGTCGTCGACCTTCAGCCGCAGGCGGCGGATGGTGACTTCCACCACGTTGGTGTCGCAGTCGAAGTTCATGTCCCACACCAGGGAGATGATCTGGGTGCGCGTCAGCACCTCGCCGCTGCGGCTCATCAACAGGTGCAGCAGGGCGAATTCCTTGGTGGTCAGGTCGATGCGCCGGCCGTCGCGGTAGGCGCGGTGGCGCGCCGGGTCCAGCTCCAGGCCGGCGATGCGCAGCACCGGCGGCGCGCTCACCCGCTCGCTGCGGCGCAGCAGGGTGCGCACCCGGGCGAGCAGCTCGGGGAACTCGAAGGGTTTCACCAGGTAGTCGTCGGCGCCCAGCTCCAGGCCGCGCACGCGCTCGGCCAGGCGGCCGCGGGCGGTGAGCAGCATGACCCGCGTGTCGCTCTCGCGGCGCAGTTGCTGCAGCACTTCCCAGCCATCCATCTGCGGCATGTTCACGTCGAGGATGACCAGGTCGTAGGTGCCCTGGCGGGCCAGGTGCAGGCCGTCCACGCCGTTGTCGGCGCGGTCCACCACGAAGCCGCTTTCGCTCAGGCCCTGGTGCAGGTAGTCGGCGGTCTTGGCTTCGTCCTCTACAACTAGGATTCGCATATGGGGAATGACCTTACTTATGAAGTCTGAAAATTCTGTACTTATCGGGCGTGTGAATTCCGGATATGTAGGCAGGGAACTTTCCGATATTTAACTGGCCGGCGAGGCTAAGGGCTGTAGTCGCTTCAGGGTCAATGCCACTGGCTTCCAAAGGGTGTTTCCGGATATTGCCATTGCGGCGCATTAGTTATTCCAAATCATTGATAAGGCTGGCCTGGCCAGTGGTTTTCAGGGCCTGGTTCAGAGTGCCCTGGATAGCCGGATAAAGCCGATGCTAACGCAGGAAAATATGAACTTCGGTTGAATGACATATTTGTAATTGACGGGTCACCTTGCCGATAAATGCAGGAAATTAACGTTGCGGCAGTTGGTGGAACTTCCCTGGAAGTTTCCGCCTGTCCATGGGGCGAAATCGCCGTCCCGGGCCGTTTCCTGAGGTGTGCCGTGTCCTACTTTCGTGGCCTGTTCCGCTGGCCGGCTGCGGGCCTGTGTCCGTGGCCGGCATCGTTGTCGCTGTTCCTGCTTCTGCTCGGCCTACCGGGCGTGCCGGCCGAGGCCCGCGCCCTGGGCTTCGACGAGGCCCTGCGCACCGCGCTGGAGGCCAACCCCGAGCTGGCCGCCGTCGCCCGCGGCCAGGGCATCGCCGCGGGCGAGCGGCGCCAGGCGGCGCTGCTGCCGAACCCGAGCCTGTCCTGGGAGACCGAGGACACCCGCCGCGACCGTTCCACCACCACCCTCGCCCTGACCCAGCCCTTGGAACTGGGCGGCAAGCGCGGCGCGCGGGTGGCCGTGGCCGAACGCGGCGAGGCGATCGCCGAAATGGAGCTGGAAGTGCGCCGCAACACGCTGCGCGCCGAGGTGCTGGAGGCCTTCCAGGCCGCCTTGCAGGCCCAGGAACGCCTGCGCCTGGGCGAGGAGTCGGCAACCCTGGCCCGGCGGGCCCTGCGCGCCGCCGAGGCACGGGTGCGCGCCGGCAAGTCGGCGCCGCTGGAGGCGACGCGGGCACAGGTGCAGCTGACCGAGGTGGAGCTGGAACTGCAGCGCGCGCGCATCGACCGTGACCAGGCCTACCGCGCCCTGGCCGGGCTCATGGGCGAGGCCGAGCCGGGCTTCGCCGAAGTGGCCGGCAACGCCGAGCTGCCGGCGCCGCCCCAGGCCGCGCGGTTGCTGCGGCGCCTGGAGCAGACCGCGGAGCTGCGCCTGGCGCTGCTCCAGGTCGACCAGCGCGAGGCCGCCGTGCAGCTGGCGCGGGCCGAGCGCGTGCCCGACCTCGACGTCACCCTGGGCAGCCAGTACGACCACGAGGCCCGCGAGCGGGTGAACCTGGTCGGGCTGTCCATGCCGCTGCCGCTGTTCGACCGCAACCAGGGCCGCCTGCTGGCCGAGGCGCGCAGGGCGGACCAGGCCCGCGACCTGAGCAACGCCACTGAGCTGCGCCTGCGCCGCGAGACGCAGCAGGCGCTGGACCTGTGGAGCACCGCGCAGCATGAGGCGCGGACCCTGCGCGACAGCCTGCTGCCGGCCGCGCGCCAGGCCCTGGACGCCGCCACCCGCGGTTTCGAGATGGGCAAGTTCGGCTTCCTCGAGGTGCTTGACGCCCAGCGCACCCTGCTCGCCGCGCGCGACCAGTACCTGCAGGCGCTGGCCCGCCTCGCCGAGGCGCGCGCTCGCACCGAGCGCATCTTCGGCGACCTGGCGCTGCGCTGATGGCCGGGCGCTCCCTGCGCGCCCGGCTGTCGTCGGCCCTGCTGCTGGCGGCGTTGCTGGCCGCCAGCGGCCACCTTCCCTACCAGGCCTACGGCTCCGCCGCCGGGCACTGGTGCATCCATGACCTGTTCCGCGCCCTGGGCGCGCTGTCGAGCCTGATCGGCGCCTGAGGCGCGGGGCCATCCGGGAGAGTCCATGAAGTCGAGAGAAATGAAGATCGCCGCCGCCGTGCTGTTCCTGCTGGCGCTGGGCGGCGCCGCCACGCTGTTGCCGGGCGGGGCCGCGCAGGCGCCGGAAGGGCATGGCGAGGCGGCCGCGCACCAGGATGGCGAACACCACGGCGAAAGCGCCGCCAAGGCCCATGGCGAGGCCGCTGGCCATGGCGACGACGAGCACCACGCCGATAGCGAAGAACACGGCGAGGAAGACGCCGGCCTGCGCCTGAGCGACGAGCAGTTGCGCGTCGCCGGCGTGGAGCTGGAGCACGCCGCGCCGACCGAGTTGTCCGCGCGCCTGAGCCTGCCCGGCGAGATCGCCTTCGACGCCGACCGCACCGCGCACCTGGTGCCGCGCGTGCCCGGGGTGGTGCAGCAGGTGGCGGCCGAACTGGGCCAGGCGGTGAAGCGCGGCGAGCTGCTGGCGGTGATCGCCAGCCCGCAGCTGTCCGACCTGCGCAGCGAACTGGCGGCGGCGCAGCGGCGCCTCGAACTGGCGCGGGTGACCTACGAGCGCGAGCGCCAGCTGTGGCAGGAGAAGGTCTCCGCCGAGCAGGACTACCTGCAGGCGCGCCAGGCCCGGCAGGAGGCTGAGATCGCCCTGGCCAACGCCCGGCAGAAGCTCGGCGCCCTGGGCGCCGGCGGCGGCGATCGCTACGAGCTGCGCGCGCCCTTCGACGGCGTGGTGGTGGAGAAGCACCTGGTGCGCGGCGAGGTGGTGGACGAGAACACCGCCGCCTTCACCCTTTCCGACCTGTCGCGGGTCTGGGCCACCTTCGCCGTGGCGCCGCGCGACCTGGCCTGGGTGCAGCTGGGCAAGGCGGCGCAGGTCGAGGCCACGGACCTGGGCATGAGCGCCGAGGGCCGCGTCGCCCAGGTCGGCAACCTGCTGGGCGAGCAGTCGCGCATGGCCAGCGCCCGGGTGGTGGTGGAGAACCCCGGCGGCGCCTGGCGGCCGGGCCTGCCGGTACAGGTGACGCTGGCCGGCGCGCCGCGCGCGGCGGCGGTCAGCGTGGCGGAGGCGGCCATCCAGCGCGTGGAGGAGCAGGACGTGGTGTTCGTCCGCCGCGACGGCGCCTTCGTCGCCCAGCCGGTGCGCCTGGGCGCGCGCGGCCAGGGCCGGGTGGAGGTGCTGCAGGGCCTGGCCGCCGGCGAGCAGGTCGCCGCCGCCGGCAGCTTCGTCCTCAAGTCGGAGCTGGGCAAGGCCAGCGCCGAGCACGCCCACTGACCGCGAGAGCAACCCATGTTCGAACGCATCATCCGTTTCGCCATCGAGCAGCGCTACCTGGTGCTGCTCGCCGTGCTGGGCATGGCCGCCCTCGGCGTGGCCAGCTACCAGAAGCTGCCGATCGACGCGGTGCCCGACATCACCAACGTCCAGGTGCAGATCAACACCGCCGCCCCCGGCTACTCGCCGCTGGAGACCGAGCAGCGCATCACCTATCCCATCGAGACCGCCATGGCCGGCCTGCCGGGCCTGCAGCAGACGCGTTCGATCTCGCGCTCGGGGCTGTCGCAGGTGACGGCGATCTTCGCCGACGGCACCGACATCTACTTCGCCCGGCAACTGGTCAACGAGCGCCTGCAGCAGGCCCGCGAGCAACTGCCCGAAGGCGCCGAGGCGGCGCTGGGGCCGATCTCCACCGGCCTGGGCGAGATCTTCCTGTGGACCATCGAGGCCGCCGAGGACGCGCGCAAGGAGGACGGCACGCCCTACACGCCCACCGACCTGCGGGTGATCCAGGACTGGATCGTCAAGCCGCAGCTGCGCAACGTGCCCGGCGTGGCCGAGATCAACACCATCGGCGGCCAGGCCCGGCAGTACCAGGTGGCCCCCGACCTGCAGCGCCTGGCCGCGCACCGCCTGACCCTGGCCGACCTGCTGGCGGCGCTGGAGCGCAACAACGGCAACGTCGGCGCCGGCTACATCGAGCGCAACGGCGAGCAGCTGCTGGTGCGCGCGCCGGGGCAGCTGTCCGGCCTGGAGGACATCGGCAACGTGCTGGTGGCCAACCTGGAGGGCACGCCGATCCGCGTGCGCGACGTGGCGCAGGTGCAGATCGGCCGCGAACTGCGCAGCGGCGCGGCCACCGAGAACGGCCGCGAGGTGGTGCTGGGCACGGTGTTCATGCTGATCGGCGAGAACAGCCGCAGCGTCGCCGCCGCCGTGGCCGAGCGCCTGGAACAGGTCAACCGCAGCCTGCCGGCGGGCGTGCGCGCGGTGCCGGTGTACGACCGCACGCAACTGGTGGACAAGGCCATCGCCACGGTGAAGAAGAACCTGGTGGAGGGCGCGGTGCTGGTCATCGCCGTGCTCTTCCTGTTCCTCGGCAACCTGCGCGCGGCGCTGATCACCGCCATGGTCATCCCGCTGGCGATGCTGTTCACCTTCAGCGGCATGTTCGCCAACCGCGTCAGCGCCAACCTGATGAGCCTGGGCGCGCTGGACTTCGGCATCATCGTCGACGGCGCGGTGGTCATCGTCGAGAACGCCATCCGCCGCCTGGCCCACGCCCAGCAGCACCATGGCCGCCTGCTGACGCGCAGCGAGCGCCTGCACGAGGTGTTCGCCGCGTCGAAGGAGGCGCGCCGCGCGCTGATCTTCGGCCAGCTGATCATCATGGTGGTGTACCTGCCGATCTTCGCCCTCACCGGCGTGGAAGGGAAAATGTTCCACCCCATGGCCTTCACCGTGGTCATCGCGCTGTTCGGCGCCATGCTGCTGTCGGTGACCTTCGTGCCGGCGGCCATCGCCCTGTTCGTCAGCGGCCGCGTGCGCGAGGAGGAGAACTGGCTGATGCGCGGCGCGCGGCGCGGCTATGAGCCGGTGCTGGGCTGGGTGATGGGCCACCGCGCGCGGGTGTTCGCCGGCGCCGCGCTGCTGGTGCTGGGCGCGGGCCTGCTGGCCACGCGCATGGGCAGCGAGTTCGTGCCCAGCCTCAGTGAGGGCGACTTCGCCCTGCAGGCGTTGCGCGTGCCGGGCACCAGCCTGACGCAGTCGGTGGAGCTGCAGGAACGCCTGGAGCGCCACATCCTCGCCAGGGTGCCGGAGGTGCAGCGGGTGTTCGCCCGCACCGGCACCGCCGAGATCGCCTCCGACCCCATGCCGCCGAACATCTCCGACAGCTACCTTATGCTGCGCCCGCAGCAGGACTGGCCGGACCCGCGCAAGCCGCGCGCGCAGCTGGTGGAGGAAATCCAGCGCGCCGCCGCCGAGGTGCCAGGGAGCAACTACGAGCTGTCGCAGCCGATCCAGCTGCGCTTCAACGAGCTGATCTCCGGGGTGCGCAGCGACGTGGCGGTGAAGGTCTTCGGCGATGACATGGCGGTGCTGGAACAGACCGCCGGGAAGATCGCCGACGCCCTGCGCCAGGTGCCCGGCGCCTCCGAGGTGAAGGTCGAGCAGACCGGCGGCCTGCCGGTGCTGACCGTCGACATCGACCGCGACCGGGCGGCGCGCTTCGGCCTGGCCGTGGGCGACGTGCAGGACTTCGTCGCCATCGCGGTGGGCGGGCGCCAGGCCGGCACGCTGTTCGAGGGCGACCGCCGCTTCGACCTGCTGGTGCGGCTGCCCGAGGCGCAGCGCAGCGACATCGACGGCCTGTCGCGCCTGCTGCTGCCGTTGCCGGCCGGTGCCGACGGGCGCATCGCCTTCATCCCCCTCGGTCAGGTGGCGCAACTGCAATTGCTGCAGGGGCCGAACCAGGTCAGCCGGGAGAACGGCAAGCGCCTGGTGGTGGTCAGCGCCAACGTGCGCGGCCGCGACATCGGTTCCTTCGTCGCCGAGGCCGAACAGCGCCTGGCCAATGAGGTGCAGGTGCCGGCCGGCTACTGGACCGCCTGGGGCGGCCAGTTCGAGCAGCTGCAATCGGCGGCCAAGCGCCTGCAGGTGGTGGTGCCGGTGGCGCTGCTGCTGGTCTTCGTGCTGCTGTTCATGATGTTCGGCAACGTCCGCGACGGCCTGCTGGTGTTCACCGGCATCCCCTTCGCCCTCACCGGCGGGGTGGCGGCGCTGTGGCTGCGCGACATCCCGCTGTCGATCTCCGCCGGGGTGGGCTTCATCGCCCTGTCCGGGGTGGCGGTGCTCAACGGCCTGGTGATGCTCGCCTTCATCCGCAACCTGCGCGAGGCGGGCCGCGGGCTGGATGCGGCCATCCACGAGGGCGCCCTGACGCGCCTGCGCCCGGTGTTGATGACGGCGTTGGTGGCGTCGCTGGGCTTCGTGCCCATGGCTTTGGCGACAGGTACCGGCGCCGAGGTGCAACGGCCGCTGGCTACGGTGGTGATCGGGGGCATTCTCTCCAGCACTGCGCTCACGCTGCTGGTGTTGCCGGCGCTGTATCGCTGGGCGCACAGGCGTGATGAGGTGGGCTGAGGAGGGACGTAAAAAAAGGCGCCCGCGGGGGGCGCCTCAGGGGCCATCCCTCACCAAAGGAGCTTTCGCTGCCGGGACGGCCGTCAGTTCACACAAGTGGGGCTGACGGGGGTTATTGGAACCTGTCGTCGGTAACAGGATGCTGAGGTGGGGATGACGATTTTGATAGGGAGGGGGTTGGGCTTTTGTGTAGGAGCGAGCTTGCTCGCGAACGGAGTTCCCCGGTTGCAACGGAGCCTTGGATTGACTCCGTTCCCTCTCCCCAGCCCTCTCCCTGAAGGGAGAGGGGGCTAGTTCGTGCCGAGAGGCGGTGTGGTTTCATCCTGATACCCGTGGAGTAGCCGGCTAACGCCGAAATACCCGAGCACACCGAACGGTCCCCTCTCCCTTCAGGGAGAGGGTTAGGGAGAGGGCGCTCTTCAGGCCAGGCACCGAAGCCACCTGGAAACACTGTTCGCGAGCAAGCTCGCTCCTACGAAAAGCAAAACCACGCCCGCAAACGAAAAAGGCCACCACAGG
The DNA here is from genome assembly GCF_052367875.1 of Pseudomonas sp. A6. Classification (NCBI taxonomy): domain Bacteria; kingdom Pseudomonadati; phylum Pseudomonadota; class Gammaproteobacteria; order Pseudomonadales; family Pseudomonadaceae; genus Pseudomonas; species Pseudomonas sp. A6. The sequence continues at coordinate 127,426 of NZ_CP198970.1, forward strand.
CCTTTCTCCACACCCGAACCTCAAAGCACCCGCAACGGGTACTCGACGATCAACCGCACCTCATCCAGGTCCGACTCGAAGGCCGTGGCCCGGGTCGTCGCCTGGCGCAGGCGGAAGGACAGGTCCTTCAGGTTGCCGTTCTGCACCACGTACTTCGCCTCGACGTCGCGCTCCCAGCGCTTCTGGTCGGTCAATGGATCGCCGTTCCCGTCGCGGCGCATGTAGACCGCGTTGGCGTGGCTGTAGTCGGCGTCGCTGCCGCGGGCGTAGCGGGTCATGAAGCTCAGGCCGGGGATGCCGTAGGCCTGCATGTCGAGGTCGTAGCGGAGCATCCAGGAGCGCTCCTTCGGCGAGTTGAAGTCGGTGTACTGGATGGAGTTGTCCAGGTAGATCGAGTCCGACTGGCGCAGGTAGTCGAAGTCGTTATTGCCGTTGTTGCGCTGATGGCTCAGGGCCAGGGTGTGGGCGCCGAAGCGCACGCCGAGCTTGCCGCTCCAGATGTTGGTGTTGAACTCGCCCAACAGTTCGCGGCCGCCGTCGTCCACCGACTTGTAGTAGGTGAAGCCGCCGATCAGGTCGAGGCCGTCGGCCAGCGGGTAGGTCGCCGAGGTGGCCGCGTAGTACTGCTTCCAGGCGTCCTTCAGGCGGCTGCCGTAGAGGCTCACGCTGACTCCGTCGGTGAGCGCGTAGTCGCCGCCCAGGTAGGCGATCCAGGGGGCATCGACGGGGCCTGCGTAGAAGGTCGAGAAGCCTTCGCTCATCTTGCGGTCGTTGGGCTGGCTCATGGAGTGCAGGCGCCCGGCCTGCAGGTCCAGGCCCTCGATGCTGGCGTTGTTCAGGGTCACGCCGCGGAAGGACTCGGGCAGCAGGCGCGAGTCGCCGTAGTGCACCACCGGCGTCTGCGGGAACACGTCGCCGATCCTCACCTCGGTGTCGAACAGGCGCAGCCTGGCGGCGCCGCCGGCCTTGGCGTATTCGTCCTGGGTGCGGCCCCGGGCGTCCACCGGCAGCACGTCGAAGGAGCTGTGCCCGCCGTTGCGGCCGTCGCCGCTGTCCAGCTGGATGCCGAGCATGGCGAAGGCGTCTACGCCGAGGCCCTCCGTGCCCTGGGTGTAGCCGGACTGGTAGCGGGCGAAGAGGCCCTGGGCCCAGGCCTCGGAATAGCCGTTGCCCTTGGGGCTGGACTGGCCGTGGCGCTCGTCGCGGTTGAAGTAGAAGTTGCGGTTGAGGATGTCCAGGCGCTGGCCTTCGAGGAAGCCTTCGGCGCTTTCCTCGGCGCCGGCCAGGGGGCTGGCCAGCCCGGCGGCGAGCAGGGAGAGGGCCAGGGGAATGTTCCGCTGTGTCATCGATCGCTCCATGGGGTGTTGGGCGGCTGCCAGGGAGGCGCCGCATCGTTGTTGTGCGCCCACGGCGACGGGAGCCGCGCGCGGGCAGGCTCCATCCTGATGACGGTGGAATGACGCGGAGATGAGGCGGACATGACAATTCCGTCAGCCGGCGAACGGCGGACGAAGACGGCAACGGCACGAAGGATGGGGAAGGCGGGGGGACCATTATCCCCCCGGTGCCTGCGCGTCCGGGGGTGTGGACGGGGCACCGAGGCTTTGCGGCAGGAGCCGCCCTGCGAGGGGAAGGTAATCGACCTTGTCTTGTGGACAAGGTCGGACCCTGCGGCCCACCGAGGGGTACCTGACAAGTAGTCCCGGCAGGCACGCGTGGGTGGCGAAACGATAGAAGCTGGCCTTGTGCCGGTCAATCGGAAATGCCGAACGGACGTTCGATATTCGCCCTTTCAATGGGGAGCGGCCCGTCGATCGGCAGGATTTATCGTTAGCTGGCTATCGGCATGGGGCTATACTCCTGTAACAGATTGTGTCGGCAAGCCGCCCGAGGGCGGCCTGCCGCACCTCGTCCGGTGGCGACAGGGACGGCCGCCGTACAACGCCAACAACAGTGTCATCGACGAGAGAGCCCCATGAACGCACCCGCTCCGCACTACACTGCCGAAGAACGCACCCGACGCATCTTCGCCATCGTCGGCGCCTCCTCCGGCAACCTGGTGGAATGGTTCGACTTCTACGTCTACGCCTTCACCGCCATCTACTTCGCCCACGCCTTCTTCCCCTCGGGCAACCCCACGGTGCAGTTGCTCAACACCGCCGGAGTGTTCGCCGCCGGCTTCCTGATGCGCCCCATCGGCGGCTGGATGTTCGGCCGCATCGCCGACAAGAAGGGCCGCAAGACGGCGATGATGATCTCGGTGCTGATGATGTGCGGCGGCTCGCTGGCCATCGCCGTGATGCCCACCTACGAGACCATCGGCGTGCTGGCGCCGGCGGCGCTGCTGCTGGCGCGGCTGTTCCAGGGCCTGTCGGTGGGCGGCGAGTACGGCACCAGCGCCACCTACATGAGCGAGGTGGCGCTCAAGGGCCAGCGCGGCTTCTTCGCCTCCTTCCAGTACGTGACGCTGATCGGCGGCCAGCTGCTGGCGGTGCTGGTAGTGGTGATCCTGCAGCAGCTGCTGAGCAACGAGGAGCTGCGCGCCTGGGGCTGGCGGATTCCCTTCGTGGTCGGCGCCATCACCGCGGTGATCGCCTTCTACCTGCGCCGTTCGCTGAGCGAGACGGCCAAGGACGAGAACCTGCACCGCGCGGAGTCCGGCACCCTCACCGAGCTGTTCGCCCACCACAAGCGCGCCTTCTTCACCGTGCTCGGCTTCACCGCCGGCGGCTCGCTGATCTTCTACACCTTCACCACCTACATGCAGAAGTACCTGGTCAACACCGTGGGCATGGACGCCAAGGTGGCCAGCGGCGTGATGACCTTCGCGCTGTTCGTCTACATGTGCATGCAGCCGCTGTTCGGCGCCCTCTCCGACCGCATCGGGCGCAAGACCTCGATGCTCTGGTTCGGCCTGCTGGGCATGCTCTGCACCTGGCCGATCCTCTCCGCGCTCAAGACCACCACCAGCCCCTACATGGCCTTCGTGCTGATCATCGTGGCCATGGCCATCGTCAGCCTGTACACCTCCATCAGCGGGCTGATCAAGGCCGAGATGTTCCCGCCGCAGATCCGCGCCCTGGGCGTGGGCCTGTCCTACGCGGTGGGCAACGCCATCTTCGGCGGCTCGGCGGAATACGCGGCCCTGGGCCTGAAGAGCCTCGGCGTGGAGTCGTACTTCTACATCTACGTCTCGGTGATGTGCGGCGTGGCGCTGGTGGTCTGCCTGCTGCTGCCGGACCTGCGCAAGGTCAGCTACCTCAACGACGAGGACTGACGGTGCGCGGGCGGTGGAGGCTCAGTCCTCCACCTTGCCGCGCAGGCGGCTGTTGGGCAGCGCCAGGGCGATGAGCAACGCCAGCACGCCGACGCCGGCGTTGACCAGGAACAGCCGGCGGAACACCTCGTCCAGCAGCAGGCGGCGGTCCTCGTGGCCGGGGCCGGCGAGGCTGGCGAGCAGTTCGTTGGCGGAGATGCCGTGGCCGAAGCCCTCCCCGGCCGCCAGCGGCTGCAGCATGGCCAGGAGGATCGCCGACATCAGGGCGACGCCCACCGCCCCGCCGAGGGAGCGGAACAGCGTGGTGTTGCTGGTGGCGACGCCCAGGTGGCGATGCTCCACGGCGCTCTGCGCGGCCACCAGGCTGGTGGGGAACTGGGTGCCGGCGGCGGTGCCGCAGAGCAGCATGAACAGCCCCGACAGCCAGAAGCTGGACGGCGTGGTCAGGGCCAGGCCGGCCACCGCGCAGGGCAGCAGCAGCGCGCCGGCGACTATCTGCGGCTTGTAGCGGCCCAGGATGGTGGTCAGGCGCCCGCAGCAGTAGGCGCCGATCGGCACGCCCATGGCCAGCGGCAGCATGTGCAGCGCGGCGCTGTCGGCGCCGGCGCCGGTTACCGACTGGAAGCGCAGCGGCACCAGCACCGACAGCGAGATGATCTGGAAGCTGGCGAAGAAGCCGACCATCCAGCTCAGCGTCGCCGCGCGGATGGCGAACAGCTGCATGGGCACCAGCGGCTCGGCGGCGCGGCGCTCCTGCAGGACGAACAGCACCAGCAGCACCAGGGCCGCGGCGAACAGCCCGAGCAATTGCGCATCGCGCCAGTCGGCGCCCTGGCCGACGTCGGTGATGGCCAGCAGCAGGCTGCCGAGGCCTGCGATCATCAGCAGCGTGCCCAGGTAGTCGATGCGCGGCCGCCGGCCCGGCACCGGCAGGCCCACCAGGGTGCGCCGCGACACCGCGAAGGCCACCAGGCCCACCGGCAGGTTGATCAGGAACACCCAGCGCCAGGACAGGTATTCGGTGAGCAGCCCGCCCAGCACGGGGCCGGCGATGCTCGCCACCGCGTACATGCTGCTGAAGTAGCCCTGGTAGCGGCCGCGTTCGCGCGGCGGGACTATGTCGCCGATGATCGCCTGGCTCACCGACATCAGCCCGCCGGCGCCCACACCTTGCAGGACCCGCGCCAGCACCAGCTGCTCCATGCTCTGGGCCAGGCCGCAGAGCAGCGAGGCGAAGGTGAACAGCGCGGTGGCGAAGAGCATCAGCCGGCGCCGCCCGTAGAGGTCGCCGAGCTTGCCGTAGATGGGCATGGAGATGGTCATGGCGACCATGTAGCCGGAGATCACCCAGGCCAGCAGGTCGAAGTTGGCGAAACCGGCGGAGATGGCGGGCAGCGAGACGGCGACGATGGTCTGGTCGAGCGCGCCGAGGAAGATCGCCAGCATCAGCCCGATGAGGATGGTGCGCACCGGCGGACGCGGGTGGCTCAGGGTATTCAAGCAACCCCCTTGAGGACGAGCGAATTGAATGGGACGGGATGGATGCTTAGCAGTCTAACGGATTGTGCCTGCGGCGCGCTGCCGCACTTTTGCAATCCGGTAAAGGCTCTATCTCGATATGGACACGCTGACTGTCAGAAATCTCCTGCTACGCTTTTGCAGCGCTCCGTTCGCACCTGCCGCCGAATCCACCGATAGACGAAGGGCGGGAACACCCATAGGCGAAGGCTATGAGGGTCCTGTTCTATAGTTTTTCTGTTCGTGACCAGGAGGAATGCATGAAAGCCAACCTGCCCTCTGAGTTGCTGTCCCTGCAATTGCCGTTGCGCATCCGCATCGGCGATGCCCAGGCCTTCGACCTCGGCCCGGACCCGCAGGTGACGTTGATCGTCCGCGACCCCGCGCTGCTGGCGGAGATCACCCAGCCCAGCCTGGACGCCCTCGGCCGCGCCTACGTCGAAAAGCGCATGGATATCGAGGGGCCGATCGGCGACGTCATCGCCATGGGCGATGCCCTGAGCGAGGCCCTGGGCGTCGACGACGGCCCCGCCGACTTCGTCCGCGAGAGCCACGACAAGCGCACCGACGCCGAAGCCATCCACTACCACTACGACCTCTCCAACGACTTCTACAAGCTCTGGCTGGACCCGGAGATGGTCTATTCCTGCGCCTACTACGAGACCGGCACGGAAGACCTGGCCACCGCCCAGCTGGCCAAGCTGCGCCACCTGTGCCGCAAGCTGCGCCTGAAGCCCGGCGAGCGTCTGCTCGACGTCGGTTGCGGCTGGGGCGGCCTGGCCCGCCTGGCGGCGCGCGAGTTCGGCGCCGAGGTCTACGGCATCACCCTCAGCGAGGAGCAGCTCAAGCTCGGCCGCGAACGGGTCAAGGCCGAGGGCCTGGAAGGCAAGGTGAGGCTGGAGCTGCTGGACTACCGCGACCTGCCCCGCGACGGCCGCTTCGACAAGGTGGTCAGCGTGGGCATGTTCGAGCACGTCGGCCACGCCAACCTGGGCCTCTACTTCCAGCAGCTGTACGACGCGGTGCGCCCGGGCGGCCTGGTGATGAACCACGGCATCACCGCCCGCTACACCGACGGCCGCCCGGTGGGCCGCGGCGCCGGCGACTTCATCGACCGCTACGTGTTCCCCCACGGCGAACTGCCGCACCTGTCCCTGGCGGTGGCGCGCATGAGCGAGGCGGGCCTGGAAGTGGTCGACGTCGAGGGCCTGCGCCTGCACTACGCGCGCACCCTGGACTTCTGGAGCGCCAGCCTGGAAGCGAAACTGGCCGAGGCCGCCAAGCTGGTGCCGGAGCAGGCACTGCGCATCTGGCGCCTGTACCTGGCCGGTTGCGCCTACGGCTTCAAGAAGGGCTGGATCAACCTGCACCAGATCCTGGCGAGCAAGCCGCACGCGGACGGCAGCCACGAGGTGCCGTGGAGCCGGGGGGATATCTACGCCTGAGGCGCGGCCACCTGTAGGAGCGGGCCCTGCCCGCGATTCGCGCGCAGGGCGCGCTCCTACATGGAATGGCGTAGGTGGGGCGGCGTAGGAGCGGATCTCATCCGCGAATCGCGCCGGAACCTCCGGCTATCGCGGACAAGGTCCGCTCCTACAGGCTCCGGCAAACACAACGCCCGTAGGATGGTGTTGAGCGAAGCGATACCCATCGCCATCACTGCCGGGTGGGTTTGGTGCGCGCCCTGAAGAGCGCCCTCTCCCTAACCCTCGGCTGCGCGCCCCGCCCTGAAGGGAGAGGGGACCGTTCGGAGTGCGTGGGTATTCCTGAGTCAGCCGGCAGCACCGAAGGTTTCCGGCTGAAACCATCACTTCTCTCGGCACGGACAAGCCCCCTCTCCCTTCAGGGAGAGGGTTGGGGAGAGGGGCGGAGTCAATCTATCGCGCCAGAACCACCGGGAGCCCGGGTTCTCTGGCCCGTTCCCCCAACAACATCCTCTGGCACAATACGCCCCCTCCAGCCCCGCCCGGATGCCCTCCCGTGCCCACCCTCCAGGAACTCCCCCTCACCCAAGCCCCCTGGCCCCTGCTCCTGCTCGCCGATCCCAGCCGCGACCAGATCGAACGCTACCTCCCGCAATCCCGCCTGCTGGCGCTGGTCGAAGGCGAGGCAGTCCGCGGAGTCCTGGCGCTGACGCCGGTGAGCTGGGGCGTACTGGAAGTCACCAACCTCGCCGTGGACGAGGCCTGGCAGGGGCGTGGGCTGGGCAAGCGCCTGCTGGCCGCGGCCATCGACGCGGCGCGGGCGGCCGGGGCGTTGCGGCTGGACATCGCCACCGGCAACTCCAGCCTGGCGCAGTTGGGGCTCTACCAGCGCATGGGCTTTCGCATCTGCGCCGTGGAGAGCGACTACTTCAGCCTCAACTACCCCGAGCCCATCGTCGAGAACGGCATCCCCTGCCGCGACCGCCTGCGCCTGAGCCTGGTGCTCTAGTCGGCCAGCGCCTGATAGAGGGTGTCGACGTTGCTGCGGTACAGGCCCAGGTAGGTGCTGGCCGGGCCTTCGCTGGCCAGCGCGTCCGAGTGCAAGGTGCCTCCGATCTTCGCGCCGCTTTCCTCGGCGATCCGCTGCATCAGCCGCGGGTCCTTGATGTTCTCCACGAACACCGCGCGGATGTGCTGCTCGCGGATCTGCCGGATCAGTTCGGCGACCTCGGTGGCCGAGGCTTCGCGCTCGGTGGACAGGCCCTGGGGCGCCAGCAGCTTCAGGCCGTAGGCCTGGCCGAGGTAGCCGAAGGCGTCGTGGGAGGTGACCAGGGTGCGGCGGTCGGCGGGCAGGTTGCCGAGCTTGCCCTTGGCGTAGGCGAGCAACTCGTGGGCTTGCTTCAGGTAGGCCTCGGCGTTGCGCCGGTAGTCGGCGGCATTGGCCGGGTCGAGCTTCTCCAGCGCCTTGGCGATGTTGTCGACGTAGATGTCGGCGTTGGCCAGGTTGTTCCAGGCGTGCGGGTCGGGGATGGTCTGGCCGTCCTCCTCCAGGCTGCGCGGGATCACGCCGTGGCTGGCCTGGATCACCTGCGCGCGGGTCTCGGTGCTCTTCACCAGGCGGTCGAGCCAGGGTTCGAAGCCCAGGCCGTTCTCCACCACCAGCTGCGCCTGGCGCACGGCGCGGGCGTCGTCCGGGGTGGTCTCGTAGGTGTGGGCGTCGCTGTCGGGGCCGACCAGGTTGTTCAGTTGGATGTGTTCGCCGCCGACCGCGCGGGTCATGTCGGCGAGGATGCTGAAGCTGGTCACCACGCGCGGCTTCTCGGCGGCGGACAGCGACAGGGGCAGGCAGAACGCAAGCAGGAGCAGCAGGACACGCATGGTGGCTTTCCTCAAGGGGGATGTCATTGCGGGATGGGCAGCAGGCCGCGGCGCAACAGGCCGTGCACCGGGCCGAACAGCACGGAGAACAGGTAGAACAGGCCGGCGAGCAGGACGATGGCCGGCCCGCTGGGGAGCGACCAGGCGTAGGACGCCGCCAGGCCCAGCCACACCGAGAGCGCGCCGATGCCCGCGGCCAGGGCCAGCAGCGCCGGCAGGCGGCGGCTCCAGAAGCGTGCGGCGGCGGCCGGCAGCATCATCAGGCCGACCATCATCAGCGCGCCCAGGGCCTGGAAGCCGATCACCAGGTTGAGCACCACCAGGCCGAGGAACAGCCCGTGGGCGAAGGGCCCGAGGCGGCTGACGCTGCGCAGGAACAGCGGGTCGAGGCTGTCCAGCAGCAGGCTGCGGTAGATCAGCGCGAGCACGCCGAGGCTGAGCACGGCCACGCCGAGCATGCCCAGCAAGGTCGTGCGGTCCACCGCCAGGGCCGAGCCGAACAGCAGCTCCAGCAGGTTCAGGCGCTTGCCGGCCAGGCCCAGCAGGAGCACGCCGCTGGCCAGGGAGATGGGGTAGACCGCGGCCAGGCTGGCGTCCTCGCGCAGCCCGGTGTGGCGCGTCACCCAGGCCGCCAGACCGGCCACCGCCAGGCCCGCGCCAAGGCCGCCGAGGGTCAGCGCCGGCAGCGACAGCCCGGCCAGCCAGAAGCCGATGGCGGCGCCGGGGAGAATGCCGTGGGCGATGGCGTCGCCGATCAGGCTCATGCGCCGCAGGATCAGGAACACCCCCAGGGGCGCCGCGCTCGACGCCAGGACCACGCCGCCCAGCAGCGCGCGGCGCATGAAGGCGAATTCGACGAAGGGCTGCCAGAGCGCGTGCAGGACCATCACGCCACCCGCGCCAGGCAGCGGCTGGCGATCAGCTCGCGGCTGCTGCCGTGGCGGCAACCCTCGGCGGCCACGCGCAGGCAGTCGGGGACGCGCTCGCGCACCGCGCCCAGGTCGTGGCAGACCAGCAGCAGGGTGCGGCCTTCGCGGTGCCAGGCGTCGATGTGCTGCCAGAGCAGCGTCTGACCGGCTTCGTCGAGGCAGGCGTCGGGCTCGTCGAGCAGCAGCAGCGGGCTGTCCAGCAGGCTCAGGCGGGCCAGCAGGGCGCGCTGCAGCTGGCCGCCGGAGAGCGCCGCCAGCGGGCGCTGCTCCAGTCCCTCCAACTGCCAGTCGGCCAGCACTTGGCGCAGCTTCTCGCGGCGCTCGGCGGTGCTCAGGCGGCTGTTCCAGAAGCCGGCGCCGACCAGCTCGCCGAGGCCGATGGGGAATTGCCGGTCGAGGGCCTGCTGCTGAACCAGGTAGCCGATCTCCCGCGGCCGCAGCTGGACGCGCACGCGCCCGGCCAGGGGCTTCTGCAGCCCGGCGATGACCTTCAGCAGGCTGCTCTTGCCGCAGCCGTTGGCGCCGACGATGGCGGTCAGGCTGCCGGCGTCTAGGTCTAGGTTCAGCGGCGGCGTCAGCGGCAGGCGCGGCGGGCCCCACTGCAGGGCCTGGCAATGGATCATGGGGCCTCCCTGCGCCACTGGCTGCGGGCCACGGCGTCGTGGGCGTGGAGGCTTTCGGCGTGGACCACGCTCAGCGCGAAGGCCTCCAGTTCCCCGCGTTGCGCCAGGGCGCGGTGCAGGCGGCGGGCGGCGTCTTCGCAGAACATCAGGTTCTGCCCATTGGCCAGGGCGAAGGCCTGCTCGTCGGCGCGCTTCACCGCGGTCTGCACGGCGGTGCCCAAGGCGGCCTCGGCGCAGTCGAGCAGCTCGCGCAGCGGCAGGCCGTCCAGGCCCTCGCGCAGGTGCAGATGCAGGTCGGCGAAGCTGCGCTGGCTGTGGGGCGTGGCGACTATGCCGGCGCTGCTGCCGAGCCAGGTGTGGACTTCCTGGTGGCTGGGCGAGCGGTCGGCGAACTCCTCGGCGAAGCGCTGCTGGATCAGTTGGCGCGCCAGGGCCGCCGAGCAGGGGCAGGTGGAGGAATAGGCCAGGCGCAGGCGCAGCTCCAGGCGCAGGTCCTGGTCGTCCAGGCGCGCGTGGACCTCGCAGGGGTACTGCTTCCAGCCGCTCAGCGGGCTGACCAGCGCCGGGCGGCTGAGCAGGGCGTCGAAGGCCAGGCGCAGGCTGGCGCGGCGCGACAGGCCGGCGTGGCTGGCGAGGAAGTCGTCGAGCACTTCGCGCAGTAGCTGCGGGCCCAGCTCGGCCTGCTCCAGGCGGGCCAGGGCCAGGTACAGGCGCGACATGTGGATGCCGCGGGCGGCGGCTGCGTCCAGGCTGACGCCGGCGTCGGCCAGCGCGTTCAGGCGTTCGCCGTGCAGGCGCAGCGGCAGGGCGATGCCCTGCATGCCGACCCAGTCCAGGGCGAGGGTGTCGGACGCGGCCTGGCTGGCGACGTCGGGGAGAAAGGCGGTCATGGGAATGGCTGGCGCTGGTGGATGTTATAATATAACGTATTGTTTCCTACTCCTTCCTGCAAGCGCCATGAATCGACGCCGCCTGCTGCAAACCTTGCTCGCCAGCGCCGCCTGGCTGCCCGCCCTGGACGTTTTCGCCGGCCCGCGCCTGCTCGGCGCGCGCAGTGAGGCCATGGCCGGAGGCCTGCGCCTGGTCCTCGACCTCGACGGGCCCTTCCACTACCGCACCTTCACCCTCTCCGCGCCGGAGCGCCTGGTGGTCGACCTGGACGGCGCCAGCCTGGGCGTTCCCCTGGCCTCCCCTGCCCCGTCCGGCCCGCTGCGCGGCCTGCGCAGCGGGCGCCTGGCCGACGGCGGCACGCGCCTGGTGCTGGACCTGGCCGAGCCGGTGCAATTGCAGGCCTTCGCCCTGGGGCCCCAGGCCGGCAAGGGCCATCGCCTGGTGCTCGACCTGCATCCGGCAGGGGCGCCTGCCCCGGTAGCCACGGCGAAGGCTGCCGGCAAGGGCCGCGACATCCTCGTGGTGGTGGACGCCGGCCACGGCGGCAAGGACCCCGGCGCCCTCGGCTCGCGCGGCGAGCGGGAGAAGGACGTGGCGCTGCTGATCGCGCAGAACCTGGCGCGGCGCATCGACCGCCAGAGCGGCTTCAAGGCGCGCCTGGTGCGCAACGTCGACGTGTTCATCCCGCTGCGCCAGCGCGTGGAAGTGGCGCGGCGCTGCAACGCCGACATGTTCGTCTCGGTGCACGCCGACGCCGCGCCCCGGCGCACGGCATCCGGCGCGTCGGTGTTCGCCCTTTCCGAGCACGGCGCCACCTCGACCCTGGCGCGCTTCATGGCCGAGCGCGAGAACGGCGCCGACCTGATCGGCGCCACCGGCAACCTGCCGCTGCAGGACAAGGATCCGGCGCTGGCCAAGGTCATCCTCGACATGTCGCTGAGCTCCACCATCGCCTCCAGCCTGGACCTGGGCCACAGCGTGCTGCGCAGCCTCGGCGGCATCACCCGGCTGCACCAGGAACGCGTCGACCAGGCCGGCTTCGCCGTGCTCAAGTCGCCGGACATCCCCTCGATCCTGGTGGAGACCGGCTTCATCTCCAACGACGCCGACTGCCGCCGCCTGCATGACGCGCGGCACCAGCAGGAGCTGGCCGGAGCGATCTTCGATGGATTGCACGGCTACTTCCGCCAGCGCCCGCCGGTGGGGAGCCTGTTGGCGGCGTTGCGGGAGCAGGGCAAGGCGTAGGGCGAGGAGCGGATTCATCTGCGATTTCGCGGCGGGGCTCGGCCTATCGCGGACGGAGTCCGCTCCTACGAGGAAACTCCGTGCTTCACGACAATTGTAGGAGCGGGCCCTGCCCGCGATTCGCGCGCAGGGCGCGCTCCTACAGGGGAATGGCGTGGGTGGCGCAGCGTAGGAGCGGATCTCATCCGCGAATCGCGCCGGAATGTGGAATACCGTGCTGCCCCGCGAACCGTAGGAGCGGACTCCGTCCGCGATTCCCCATGCGTCCGGCTGTGGCGTGGCCGGGCGCCTACCGCACCTGCTGGCTGCACCCGCTCACGCGCCCGCAGGTCAGCTTCGCCTGGCCGCCGCTGGAGCTGCTGAAGCGGCTGATGTGCGTCCAGCCGATGCCGCGGCTGGTGCCCAGCCACACCTGGCCGTCGCTGCTCACGCCGCTGAAGAAGGTCAGGCGCCCGTAGCGCGTGCCGGTCTGCGCCCAGCGCTGGCCGCTGGCGGCGTCGAAGCCGCGCAGGTAGGTGTCGTGGCCCTGGGTGGCGACGCTGTAGTGGCTGCCGTCGCGGTCCATGCAGGCCAGCACGTTGGCCAGCCAGGCGCAGGCCGCCGGCGGCAGGCCGGGGAAGGCCAGCGGCGGCTCGCCCGCGGCCCGCGCCAGGGGCGCCAGGAGCAGCAGGCAGAGCGTCAGGGCGGCGGCTTTCATCGGGACCTCGGGGCGGGCTGGATGGGCCTCCATGGTACGCCGGCGGATTGTCGAATGCGAAATGTTATATTATAACAATTCTATCCCGTCCTTCCGGAGACCGCCATGTCCCTGCAATCCGAACCGGTCCTCAGCGAACGGCAACTGCTGGCGCAACCCGCCAGCGCCTACATGAACGAGGCCCAGCAGGCCTTCTTCCGCGACCTGCTGCTGCGCCAGCGCGCCGAGCTGCAGGCGCGCATCGACGGCGAATTCGACGCGCTGCGCGAGGTGGAACGGCCCGGCGACGAGGCCGACGTCGCCAGCCGCGAGGAACAGCGCCAGTGGCAGCTGCGCCTGCTGGAGCGCGAGAAGAAGCTGCTGGACAAGATCGACCAGGCCCTCGAGCGCCTGGCCCGCGGCGACTACGGCTGGTGCGCCGAGACCGGCGAGCCGATCGGCCTGCGCCGCCTGCTGCTGCGCCCCACCGCCAGCCTCAGCGTCGAGGCCAAGGAACGCCAGGAGCGCCGCGAACTGCACCTGCGCGACGCCTGAAGAATCCATAACAGAGAGCCACCACCGTGAAGCAACGCCTACCCGTCACCGTCCTTTCCGGCTTCCTCGGCGCCGGCAAGAGCACCCTGCTCAACCAGGTGCTGAAGAACCGCGAGCACCGCCGCGTCGCAGTGATCGTCAACGACATGAGCGAGATCAACATCGACGGCAGCGAGGTGCAGCGCGACGTCAGCCTCAACCGCGCCGAAGAGAAGCTGGTGGAGATGAGCAACGGCTGCATCTGCTGCACCCTGCGCGAAGACCTGCTGCAGGAAGTGGCGAAGCTGGCCGCCGAAGGCCGCTTCGACTACCTGCTGATCGAGTCCACCGGCATCTCCGAGCCGCTGCCGGTGGCCGAGACCTTCACCTTCCGCGACGAGCAGGGCCGCAGCCTGTCCGACCTGGCGCGGCTGGACACCCTGGTCACCGTGGTCGACGGCCTGAACTTCCTGCGCGACTACCAGGGCAGCGACAGCCTGGCCAGCCGCGGCGAGAGCCTGGGCGAGGAAGACCAGCGCTCCATCGCCGACCTGCTGATCGACCAGGTGGAGTTCGCCGACGTCATCCTGCTCAGCAAGGTCGACCTGATCTCCAGCGCCGAGCGCGAAGAGCTGCTGGCGATCCTCCGCGGCCTCAACCCCGACGCCGAGATCCGCCCCATGCTCATGGGCCAGGTGCCGCTGGAATGGATCCTCGACACCGGTCGCTTCGACTTCGAGCGCGCCGCCCAGGCCCCCGGCTGGCTCAAGGAACTGCGCGGCGAGCACGTGCCGGAGACCGAGGAATACGGCATCGCCTCCCGTGCCTACCGCGCGCGCCGGCCCTTCCACCCGCAGCGCTTCCACGACTTCCTTGCCACGCCCTGGAGCAACGGCCGCCTGCTGCGCTCCAAGGGCTTCTTCTGGCTGGCCAGCCGCTACCGCGAGGCCGGCAGCTGGTCCCAGGCCGGCGGCCTGATGCGCCACGGCCTGGCCGGGCGCTGGTGGCGCTTCGTGCCGAAGGAACGCTGGCCGCAGGACGAGGACGGCCTGCGCCAGGTGATGCGCCACTGGAGCGCGGAGACCGGCGATTGCCGCCAGGAACTGGTGTTCATCGGCCAGGGCATCGACTTCGCCCGCCTGGAGGACGAGCTGGACGCCTGCCTGCTGGACGACACCGAATTCGCCGCCGGGCCCCAGGCCTGGGCGCGCCTGGCCGATCCCTTCGAGTCCTGGACGGAGGACGCCTGATGCTCGCCCGGCCATTGCAGCCCATGCCGCGCCAGGTGCTCGGCGACGACCCGCAGGTGCTCGCCGAGGTGCTGCACGACGGCGTGAACCTGGCGGTCTGGCGCCGCCGCCTGTTCCCCGAGCTGGCGGCCTATGCCGAGGCCCTGGTGCAGGGCGAGGCGCTTTACGCCCGCCACGCGACCCTGGAACTGGACGAGGCCGGGCGCAGCGACCAACTGCGCGGCCTGTTCGACGAGAACCCGGGCGCCACGCTCTTCGCCAACGACCTGGCCTGGCTGGTGGAGGCCTTCGCCTGCCTGACCGGCGCGCGCCGCGTGGGCCTGCGCCTGCGCAGCCTGGAGCGGGCCATGTGCCCGCGCTTCCACGTCGACCACGTGGCGCTGCGCCTGGTCACCAGCTACGCCGGTTGCGCCAGCGAATGGCTGGAGGAAGGCGCCCTGCCCCGCGACCGTCTCGGCGAGGCCGAGCCGGCGCGCATCCAGCGCCTGGAAGTGGGCGACGTGGGCCTGTTCAAGGGCGAGAAATGGATCGGCAACGAGGGCGCCGGCATCGTCCACCGCTCGCCGGCCCCGGCGCCGGGCACGCGACGCCTGCTGCTGACCCTGGACTGGCTCTAGGCTGGGCGGCGCATGTCGATGTGCGGGATGTCGTCTTCCAGGTACACCTCGCCCTCGGCGACGAAGCCGTAGCGGCCGTAGTAGCCCTGCAGGTGCGCCTGGGCGGAGAGGTACACCGGGCTGCCCGGCCAGCGCCGCGCCGCTTCGTCCAGGGCGCGTTGCATCAACTGGTGGCCGAGGCCGCGACCGCGCCCGGCGGCGGCGGTGATGACGCGGCCGATGACCACCTCGCCGTCGTGCGTCGCCGGGTCGAGCAGGCGTAGGTAGGCCAGCAGTTGGCCGTCGTCGTGGGCCATCAGGTGGCAGGTGTCGCCGGACAGGTCCTGGTCGTCGATGTCCTGGTAGGGGCAGTTCTGCTCCACCACGAAGACCTCGCAGCGCAGGCGCAGGAGGGCGTACAGCGTCTCCTTGCTCAGTTCGCTGTGGTGTTGGCAGCTCCAGGTGAGGTCCATGGCGTGAGGCTCCGGCGGCAGGTGGAAAAGACCGCCCATCCTCTCACGCCCGGGCGTTTCACACAGCCACCCGCGGCCCGGTCGGCGACAGCCCGCCGAGGTGCCGGCGCAGCGCCTCGATGGCCACCCGCACCTTGGCCGGCTGGGCGTCGCGCCGCGGCGTCACGGCGTAGATGCCGTAGGTGGGCAGGCGCCACTGCGGCAGCAGGCGCAGCAGCCTGCCCTCCTCCAGCGCCTCGCGCACTTCCGGCTCCGGCTGCAGCGACACGCCCAGGCCGTCGAGGGTGAACTGGCGCAGGGCGAGCATGCTGTTGGCCGCTACCCGTGGCTCCAGGCGCAGGCGGCAGCTCTCCCCGTCCGGCCCGTCGAACTGCAGCGCCTGGCCGTGGCCGCGGGTGTTCAGCGCCAGCCAGTCGACCTGCAACAATTGGTCGGGATGGTCGATTGCCCCGCAGCGGCGCAGGTAGGCCGGGGCCGCGCAGACCAGGTTCTGCCAGTCGCCCAGGTGGCGCGCCACCAGGCTGGAATCGGCCAGGTTGCCGACGCGGATGGCCAGGTCGATGCGCTGCTCGATCAGGTCGATCTGCTCGTCGTGGAAGAACAGTTGCAGGCGCAGCTGGCGGTGGTTCTCCAGCAGCGGACGCAGCGCCTCGGTGATCAGCCGCCCGGAGAAACCCACCGGCGCCGCCAGGCGCAGTTCGCCAACAGGTGCCTCGCGCCACTCGCCCAGGCGCTGCTCGGCCTCCTCGGCGATGGCCAGCATCTGCGCGCAACTGCGGTAGAAGGCCTCGCCGGCCTCGGTCAGCGTCAGCCTGCGGGTGGTGCGGTGCAGCAGGCTCACCTGGGCCTGCGCCTCCAGCTTGCGGATCTGCTGGCTGACCGCCGAGGGGCTCATGCCCAGGGCCTCGGCGGCGGCGGCCATGGAGCCGCGGGCGACCACGGTGGCGAACACGGCCATGCCTCGGAGGTTGTCCATTGTGAAGCTCCGCTTAAGAGTGAAAGGCACGATAGCCGGTTTTTCCCGGGCTTTCTCCCGCCTAGCATGCGAAGCCTCTGAAAGAAGAGGATGAACGATGCCGACTTCCCGTGCCGACGTGCCCACCCCCGATGGCGCCCGCTACCTCAAGCGCCTGTGCAACCACTTCGCCCACAAGCTGCCGGTGGAACTGAGCGAGGACAGCGGCGTGCTGAACTTCGAGTTCGGCACCTGCCGGCTCAAGGCCGACGCCGTCGCACTGCACCTGCAGGCCGAAGCCGAGGACGCCGAGCGCCTGGCCCGCGTGCAACAGGTGGTGGTCAGCCACCTCGACCGCTCCGCTTGGAAGGAAGGCCAGCTGCCGGTGAACTGGAGCTGAGCCCCCTGCCCTTTTCTTTTGCCGCCGTGGCCGCTGCGGTTCAGCGCTGGCCGTTGAGAATCTGCTGGATCAGGCCGCTGGCCAGTTCGATCAGCAGGTAGTCGCCGTCCACTTCCTGCCACTGGTAGCCGTAGGCTGGCGGCGGCAGCTGGCGGCTGCGCCAGTCCTCCACGTAGTAGCGCCGCGCGCGGTATTCCGGCGGCAGGTACTGGCCGGTCTGCCAGTGCCGGCGCTCGGCCTCCTGGCGGCGCATGGCGTCTTCCCATTCGCGTTGCCGCTGCTCCTGCTGGCGGCGTTGCGCCTCTTCCCACTGACGCTGGCGCTCATCGGCCTGGCGGCGCTGCTCGTCCTGCCACTGGCGGTCGCGCTCGGCCTGCTGGCGCTGTTCTTCCTGCCAGCGCCGCTGCTGTTCCTGCTGGCGGCGCTGGGCTTCCTGGCGCTGCTGTTGCTCGGCCTGGCGGCGCTGTTCATCGCGCTGGCGCTGGAACTCCTGTTGCTGGCGCTGCCGGTCCTCCATCTGCCGACGTTGCTGCTCGGCCATCTGCCGCTGCTGTTCCTGCTGCTGGCGTTGCTGCTCCTGCTGGCGGCGCTGCTGTTCCTCGTTCTGCCGGCGCTGCTGCTCGGCCATCTGGCGCTGTTGCTCCTGCCATTGCTGCTGTTGCTGGGCGTCGTTGGCGTTCCAGGCGAGGGCCGCGCCGGCGGGCAGCAGCAGGCCCAGGCAAAGGGCGCGGAGGGAGGCGGTCTTGGGCATGGTCGGGTCGTCGGGCAGGGCGGCGAAATGGCCGGGAAAGTCAGGAAAGTGGACAGGGAAATGCCGGGAAAAGTTCCGATCTCGGAAAAAAGCGTCGCCGCATGAAAAGACGATTGGTCATTATTCGGTCGTAACTAGATCGATATTTCAATTTATGGTCGCAAATAGACCAAATTACCTTGAATGATGCATTTGATCTATTTTTGTACAAAATCAATAAGTCAATACTTTGAAATATTTTGTAACCGTGTGACCACTTTTACCCCGGGTTATCCACAGAATCGATGCGCAAAATTTGTACATCGCGGCCTTTCACCCGGTAGGCGGCCTGGTAAGGCCAGCGTTCCAGCGGCAATTCGCGCACGCCGGGCACCTCGCTGGGCCGGCCGACGCTGCTCAGGCTGAGGTCGGCCAGCGCCTTCACCTGGCCGACCACGTCCTGGATGGCCTTCAGCGCCTTCTCCGGGCCGATCAGCACCACGTAGTGGTCGTACAGGCCGTCCAGGTCGGCCGCCGCCTTGTGCGTCCACTGCAGGCTCATGCCAGCCCCCACTTGGCTTCTATCTCCGCGTGCGGCAGCAGGTGCCCGGCGTTGGCGTCGGCCAGGCCTTCGTCGATGGCCGCCACGTGCCAGCTCTGGCGCTCCAGGTACTGCGCCAGGGCCTGGCGCAGGTGGTAGGGGCGGTCCCGGTGGGTGGCCCGGGCCAGTTGGTCCAGGGCCTTGGCCAGGGCGTCATCGGCGCGGAAGGAGATTACGGTGGTCAATTTCTGAGCAGTCCGTTTACGCTGTATACAGAGTTTACAACGATAACATAAGTATACGAATCAGGCACTTGGCGTTGGTGAGAAGGGCAATGGGAAGGAGAGGGCGCGAGTGCGGCCGGGCGCTGGCGCGGAGCTGGCTGGGTGGGTGGAAAGGCCCGGCTGGCGCGGCTTGCAGGGCACTTTCGCGGCGGCGCAAGTTGGCTTGCCGCTTTCGGGATTTGCCGCCGCCGCGGGGCGGTCCAGGCTGGTGGGGCAGCCCCTTTCCCGCCAGGAGACGCCCATGCCCCATGACTTCCCGCAACCGGTGGACGCCGCCGAGGTCCCGCGCTTCGCCGGCATCCCCAGCTTCATGCGCCTGCCGATCTTCGAGGACCCGGCCCAGGTGGACATCGCCCTGGTCGGCGTGCCCTGGGACGGCGGCACCACCAACCGCGCCGGCGCCCGCCACGGCCCGCGCGAGGTGCGCAACCAGTCCAGCCTGATGCGCAAGGTGCACCACGTCAGCCGCATCGCGCCCTACGACCTGGCGCGCGTCGGCGACGTGGGCGACGCCCCGGTGAACCCCATCGACCTGCTCGATTCGCTCAAGCGCATCGAGGGCTTCTACCGGCGCATCCACGCTGCCGGCGCGGTGCCGCTGTCGGTGGGCGGCGACCACCTGGTGACGCTGCCGATCTTCCGCGCCCTGGCCGCCGAGCGGCCCATCGGCATGGTCCACTTCGACGCCCATTCGGACACCAACGACCGTTACTTCGGCGACAACCCCTACACCCACGGCACGCCGTTCCGCCGCGCCATCGAGGAGGGCCTGCTGGACCCGCGGCGCACCGTGCAGATCGGCATCCGCGGCTCGGTGTATTCAGCGGACGACGAGGCCTTCGCCAAGGAGTGCGGCATCCGCGTCATCCACATGGAGGAGTTCGCCGCGCTGGGCGTCGAGGCGACACTCGCCGAGGCGCGGCGGGTGGTGGGCGAGGGGCCGACCTACGTCAGCTTCGACGTCGACGTGCTCGACCCGGCCTTCGCCCCCGGCACCGGCACCCCGGAGATCGGCGGCATGACCACGCTGCAGGCGCAGCACCTGGTCCGTGGCCTGCAGGGCCTGGACCTGATAGGCGCGGACGTGGTGGAGGTGTCGCCGCCGTTCGATCTGGGCGGCGCCACGGCGCTGGTCGGCGCGACCATGATGTTCGAGCTGCTGTGCATCCTCGCCGACGCCCGGGCCCGGCGCCGCTGACCGCTGCGGGGGTTCACGGGGCGGCGCCCGCGGGGCTATAACGAAGGCCTGCCCCCGCCGCCGCGAGAACCCCCATGCTGGGCAACCTTTCCGACATCGACCTGCGCCTGCTGCGCACCTTCTGCGCCATAGTCGAGGCCGGCGGCTTCACCGCCGCCCAGGTGCGTCTGAACACCAGCCTGTCGCGCCTGAGCGTGCTGGTGCGCGACCTCGAACTGCGCCTGGGCTACTCGCTGTGCCGGCGCGGCAGCAGCGGCTTCCAGCTCACCGAGGAAGGCCAGCAGCTGTACGACGCGGCCCAGGGCCTGTTCGTCGACATCGAACGCTTCCGCGAGCAGGTCACCGGCCTGGGCGGACGCGACCGCGAAACCCTGCACCTGGGCTGCGTCGACGGCGTGGTCGGGCAGCACTGCTGGGCGCTGCCGTTGGCCATCCGCCTGTTCCGCCAGGGCAACCCCGGCGTGCGCCTGAACCTGCACACCCAGCGCCCGGACGAATTGGAGAACGCCGTGCTGGAAGAGCGCCTGCAACTGGCCATCGGCGCCTTCCACCATCGCCTGTCCGGGCTGCGCTACCAGTTGCTCTTCAGCGAGGAACAGAACCTCTACTGCGCCCCCGGCCACCCGTTCTTCGCCCGCGCCGACGACGAGCCGGACCTGGAGGCGATCTGCGCCGCCGATTACGTCGGCCGCGGCTACATGGCCGAGAGCCGGCGCCCCCACGGCCTGGTGTTCAACCGCACGACCACCGCCTACAGCATGGAGGCCATCGCCAACCTGGTGTTCAGCGGCACCTTCATCGGCTACCTGCCGACGCCCTACGCCGCCGCCTGGGTCGCCGAGGGACGGCTGCGGGCGATCCGCCCCGCGCAGCTGGCCTACCACTCGGAATTCCACTGCGTGACGCGCCAGGGCGCCGAGCCGGGCGAAGCCCTGGGCGCCTTCCTCGGCGCGCTGGAACAGGCCCAGGCGCAACTGGGCCGGGGAGGGCTGGAGTCATGAACGCACTGCACGCATTGCACGAGGATGGCTTCGTACTGCTGCCCGGCCTGCTGGATGCTGCGCAGGTCGCGGAAGTGCGCGGGCTGATCGACGCCCTGCGGCCGATCCACTGGGACTACGAGGGCCTGGTGGACCACTACAAGTGCGTGTTCAACCGCTCGCCGCGCTGGCTGCCGTACCTCGACCCGCCGGGGCTGATCGAGGTGGCCAAGGCGGCGCTGGGCGAGGACTGCCACGTGATCGGCCAGACCGCCTGGCGCTGCCACCCCGGCTTCATCGGCGGCGACATGCACCAGGACTACCTGCCGCTGCGCTTGCCGGAAGCCTTGCTGCTGGGCGGCTTCGAGCTGCCGATGTTCATCTGCACGGCGCAGGTCTACCTCGACGACATCGACCACGAACTCTGCCCGACCTGGGTGATCCCCGGCAGCCACCGCGCCGGCCGCGCGCCGCACCCGGACGAGCGCAGCTGGCGGGGCAGGGCGGCCGAACCGGTGCTGTGCCGCGCCGGCGACTGCCTGCTGTTCCGCAGCGACCTGTGGCACTCCGGCAGCCGCAACCTGAGCCAGCGCACGCGCTACCTGTTGCAGGTGCACTACGGCCGGCGCATGGTGGCGCAGAAGTTCTCGCCCTATCTCGACTGGCGCTTCGAACCCGAAGTGCTGGCCGCCTGCACGCCCCGCCAGCGCCGCCTGCTGGGCGGCCACGAGGCGGCGGAATACGACTGAGGAGCCCGGCCATGAGCCAGACCTGCCAGGGGGGCTGCCATTGTGGTGCCCTGCGTTATGAGTTCACTGCGGAGCTGGATGATGTTGGCCACTGCCATTGTTCGATCTGTCGGCGTAGCAGTGGGGGCATGGTGGTGACTTGGGCGACGGTGCCGCGCAGCAGCTTTCGTTGGCTGAAGGGGGAGCCGGCCTGCTATGTGTCGAGTCCGGGCAATCGTCGGTTGTTCTGTGGCAACTGTGGGGCGCAGGTGGTGTTCGAGACGGAGCGGACGCCGGAGACGCTGGATGTGACTGTGGCGACCTTCGATCATCCGGAGGTGGCGCCGCCGCAACGGCATGTCTGGATGAAGAGCCGGGTTGCTTGGTTGCATCTGGATGAGCAGTTGCCGGGGGAGGATGAGGAGGTTTTGTAGGAGCGAGCTAGCCGGCGGCTCTTGTGCGCTGGATCGGTTCCGCTCCCTCTCCCCAGCCCTCTCCCTTCAGGGAGAGGGTTAGGGAGAGGGCGCTCTTCAGCTGAAGCACCGACCCCTGCCGGTAGAACCCTTTACCAGTCGTAGGGTGTACAACCGTTCGCGGTTGTACGCCGCTACACCGGACTTGTCTCTAACTCCGAGGCCGACCTGGGCGACGGCCGAAGTTCACCCCAGGTCGACCCTGGCTCGTGGCTGGGCCAAGGTGAAACGGCGTATAACCGCGAACGGTTATACGCCCTACGCGGCGTTTCAGAACGCCATCTGCCACTGCGCGATCAGCGCATGGTTCTGCGCCTGGCTGCCTTTCTCGCCGCTGTAGGCCAGGCCGATGCTGTGGCGGGCCGACAGGCCCAGGTCCAGGCCCAGGTCCAGCAGCAGGCTGTTGCGGTCCAGCGCCGTGCCCTGGACGCTGAAGGCGCCGCCGCCGGCGAGGAAGGCCTGGCGGGTGCTGCTGTCCAGGTCGCCGTAGGTGTGGCGCCAGCCCAGGCCCAGGCGCGGGGTCAGGCTCATGCCGTTGTCCAGGCTGGTGAGCCAGGCCGTGCGCACGCCCAGGGTGCTGCTGAAGTTGTGCTGGCTTTGCTCGTCCACGTGCAGGGCCGCGGCGCCGCCTTTTTCGTCGTAGGCGTCGCGCTTGTAGTACTGGTAGCCGAGGTTGGCGTAGGGCTCGGCGCTCAGGCGGCCGTCGCCGAGCTGGTAGCCGGCCTCGGCGAAGGCCTGCCAGCTGTGGGCGTCGTAGTCGCCCTTGGGGCGGTCGCTGAAGCCGTCGAACTCGATGCGGCGTTTGCTTTCGCCGTCGTGGCTGCTGTAGGCCGCGCCCAGGCGCAGGGCCAGCGGGCCGTCCTGGCGCAGGGCGTAGGTGCCCAGGTGCCAGCTGTCGATGTCGCCGGAGGCGCCGCCCTGGCCGTCGAGGTCGGTGTGCGAGTAGCCGCCCAGCACGCCCAGGCGCCATTGGCCGTCCAGCGCCCAGTCGGCGCCCAGCAGGGTGCCGCCGGTGTTCTGGTCGAGGTCGCCGCTGCCGTGCTCGCCGTCCAGTTGGCCGTGGCTGCCGATGCCTTGCAGCCAGAGGCGGCCGGCGGCGTTCGGGTCGTTCAGGTTGCGTGCCTCGTTGGGTACGCCGAGGGCGGCCAACTGCGGGGTGTCGCGGTCGTCGCTGGCCACCAGCAGGCCGCCGCCGAGCTGGCGCAGCGCGCCGAGCATGGCGCCGCCCACCGCCTGGCTGCCGGCCAGGGTGGCGGCGGCCAGGTTGGCGTTGCCGGCGCCGGCCAGCTGTTCCACGGCGCGGCCGGCGTTGCCGGCGTCGCTGGTGATCAGCGCGTTGTACAGCTGGCCCATGCCCTGGCCCTGCAGGGCGCTGGCGGCGTTGCGGCCGTTGCCGCTGCTGGCCAGGTCGGCGAACTGCACGTCGTTGCGCGTCAGTTGCAGGTCCACGCTGTTGGCGCCGTAGCTGAGGCTCGGGGTGAGGAAGGCGAAGTTGCTGCTGACCTCGGCGAACCGGCCGCTGACGCCGCCGCTGGCGTTCAGCACCTGGTAGCTGCTCTGCCAGGGGTAGTTGCCGGGCCCGGCTTGCAGGGCCAGGCGCGCGCCGTCCAGGGTCGCGCTGCCATCCACTTGCAGGGTGGCGTGGCTGCCGTCGGCCTCCACGCCATAGGCCAGGGTCGATCCGCTGTGCAGGGCCAGGTCGCCGGTCACGTGGGTGGCGCCCTGCTGCGGGTTGGCCAGCAAGGTACCGCTGACGTCCAGGCCGCCGACGCTGCCGCCGCCGGCGTAGCTGGCGCCGCTGTCCACCAGCAGGCTGCCGGCGATGCCGCCCTGGTTGATCAGCTGGGCGCCGGCGAAGACTTCGCCGCCTTCGCTGAAGTCGCCGCTGCCAGTGAGGGTCCAGGCGCCCTGGCGCACCTCCAGGCGCTCGAAGTTGCGGCTCTGACCGAAACTGCCGCCGCGGGCGTCGTCGAAGCTCACCCTGTCATGGCCGTCGCCGCCGTCCACCAGGCCTTCGAAGCGGCTGCCGGCGAGCAGCGTCAGGCTGTCGTCGCCGCCGCCCAGTTCCAGGGCGATGCCGTTGCCGCCGTGAATCAGGCCGTCGTTGATCACGCTGTCGGCGAAGTCGCCGACCAGGCTCACGCCGCTGGAGGCCAGGCCTTCGATGGTGCCGTGGTTCTCCAGGGTGGTGGCGCCGTAGCCGCTGCCGGCGGAGCCGTCGTCCACCAGGATGCCGCGGCTGGCGCCGCTGATCAGCGCGCCGGCGGCGTTGTAGACGCTGCCGCCGCCCATGGCGATGCCTTCGCTGCCGTTGGGCTGGCCGCCCTTGTCGACGCCGGCCGCGCCTGTGCCTTCGATGATTCCGTGGTTCTCGATGTGGCCGATCAGGTCGATGTCCACGCCATCGCCGTCGCCATCGGGCACCAGGCCGTTGTAGGCGCCGGTGATGCGCCCGTAGTTGGTGACCGTGCCGTTGCCGTCGGAGCCGTAACCCGAGCCGTTGCGGCCGATGATCACGCCGTCGGCGTAGTTGACCAGGGTGGCGCCGACGTCGGTGGTGATGCCGTGGCGGCCGCCGGAGATCAGCCCGTGGTTGTAGACGCTGCCGCCCTCGGCGTCCTGGAAGTCGATGCCGTCGTTCTTGGCGTCGGCGTCGATCATGTCGCCGCTGCTGATCTCGCCGTAGTTGGTGATGCTGGCGTTGGCGCCGGGGCGGATGCCGTCGTTGCCGTCGCCGTGGATGACGCCGGTTTCGCGGTTGATGATGGTCACCGGCACGCCGCTGCGCAGGTCGTCGAAGTCCACCGCCTGGCCGGTGGTCGAGCGGATGCTGCCGGCGTTGTCCAGCAACAGGCTGCCGCTGTCGAAGCCGTCCTTCACCCGCACGGCGTCGTCGCTGGCGCTGATGCTGGCGCCGGCGCGGTTGTAGATCCGGTAGTCGCGGGTGGTCGCGGTGCTGCCCGAGCTTTCGATGGCGCGGCCGCTGGTGGCGGTGATCTGCCCGCTGTTGTCGACCACCACGCCGGCGCCGCTGGTGGCGTCCTTCAGGGCGACGGTCTTGTCGCTGGCGGTGATGCTGCCGCTTGCGGTGACCTGCAGGCTGGCCTCGCCGGAGAGCGTCTGCTTGCTGGTGCTGGGCGTGCTGATGACGATGGGGCCGGCGGGCACGGCATGGGCGCCGGCGCTGAAGACGAGGGCGATGCTGAACGCCAGCGGGGAAGGCTTGAACGACATGGCGACGACCTTTTTTCTTCTGGAAGTGGCCGTCGTTTATAGCGATGCAATCTTACGTTTTTGTAACCATGCTGGCTTTTTGCCAAGGCCGGGCGCCGCGGCGCCCGGCCCTGCCGTCACTGCTTGTAGTAGACGATCTGGTTGCTGGTGGCGAGCAGTTCGCCGGCCTCGCTCCACAGCTCCGCGGCCTGGTCGAAGTAGCCGTTGCGGAAGGCCTGGCCGCGGGCCTCGCCGAGCAGGTAGCCGCTGCCGACTTCGGCCAGTTGCGCGGCGTCGGTGTGGAAGTAGGTGGTGATCGACACGGTGCCGGCCGGCACCGGGGTGGCGCGGCGCAGCCATACGCGCGGGTAGAAGATGTCGCTCATCGCCGCCAGGGCCGGGAAGTCCAGTGCCCGCGGCTGGGCGTCGCGCAGCCAGAGGCGGGTGCGGCTGTGTTCGCCGCTGCCGTCCCAGGTGCTGGGGAAGGCGCCGTCGATGGCGCGCATCTCGTACTGCTGCACCCAGGCCACGCCCTTGCCGCTGGTGTTCAGCGGCGGCGTCTGCGCCGGCGCCGTGGCTTGCGGGCGCGCCAGGTCGAGTTCGCTCCAGGTCTCGCGGCGCAGGGCGGTGACCGCGGTGCCGGTGGTGGAGACCTGCTCCACGCCGTCGCCGTCCAGCTGGCTCAGC
Source organism: Pseudomonas sp. A6 (assembly GCF_052367875.1). Classification (NCBI taxonomy): domain Bacteria; kingdom Pseudomonadati; phylum Pseudomonadota; class Gammaproteobacteria; order Pseudomonadales; family Pseudomonadaceae; genus Pseudomonas; species Pseudomonas sp. A6. The sequence continues at coordinate 152,929 of NZ_CP198970.1, forward strand.
TGCAGCAGCCAGTGCTGGGTGGAGCGGTTGGTGCGGATCGGCGTGGCGCGCACGGCGAAGGCGCCGGCCTCGATGGCGGCGGCGAAGTTCACCGTCAGCGCGACGGGCGCGCCGAGCAGCCGCGGGTGGCGCAGCACGGCCTGCAGCAGGGTGGCGGCGGTGATGCCGCCGAAGGGCCCGACCATGTTCCAGTAGTCGGCGCTGGTGTGGCCATGGAACAGGTCGGCGTCGCGGGCGTCGGCCTCCAGGGCCAGGGCGCGGTCGAAGGGGTGCAGGGCGGAGTCGGTCATGCTCGGTGCTCTCGGCGCGGGTATCCGGTCCTTTTAGGGGAGCGGCCCGGGCGCGGTCAAGCGAACCGGGCGGTCAGGGCGTGACCTCGAAACGCAGGGTGCCGATCACCTGGCCGACCTCGGTGATCACCTGCACCTGCCAGCGCCCGGTCGGGTCGGCGGGGAAGTTCTGCTTGTGCGTCCAGGCGCGGTAGCCGGCCTCGCGGCCGCCGTGGATGTCCAGGGCGATGCGGTCGACTTCCTGGCCGTTGTGCAGCCACACGTGGAAGATGCGCTCGTCCAGGCCGCGCGGTGCGCTGATGGCGGTGTAGGCGTAGAGGCCCTGGGCGCGGATCTGCGCGGCGCCGACCTGCTCGACGCTGTCGCCGGGGGTGCGCTGGCTGTTGTCGAACTGCTCGGTGACCGCCATTTCCGCCAGCCACAGGGTGGACGGCGGCACCCAGGCGCGGCCGAACCAGCCGACCACGCCGATGCACAGGGTCAGGCCGAGCAGGGCGAACCAGCGCCACCACTTGTGGATGCCCACCGACACCACCAGGCTGGGGAAGGACAGCGCCACGGCGATGCCCAGGGCCCAGCGGTAGCTCTCCGGGGTGCTCAGCTGGAGGATCAGCGGCAGCGCGGTGAGCAGCACGGCGAACAGTGTCAGGGTGTGGTAGCCGAGGAAGGTCCAGCGCCGCGGCGCCAGCCACTTGTAGTAGACCGGGTCGGTGATGGCGATCAGTCCGGCCAGCCCCAGGGCGCCGGTGAACAGGGCCTGGCCGCTGTTCCAGGTGGTGGTGACGAAGAAGAACGGCAGGACGAAGAACAGGCTTTCCTGGTGGATCAGCTGGGTCGCGTAGCGCAGCAGCCCCGGCGGCACCGACCAGCCGAAGCGCTCCTTGAAGCGCTGGGTGAGCAGGTTCTCCAGCATCAGCCAGAGCCAGCTGACCAGCATGACGATGGCCATGGCGCGGGCGAAGCCGGCGCGGTGGCGATCGACCATCATGAAGCTGAACAGCCCGGAGCAGAAGCCGAACAGGGCGACCAGCCGCGGGTAGCGTTCGAGGAGCGAGAGGGCCAGCGCGATCAGGCGCTGCACGCGGGATTTCAACACAAGCATGACGAAGGGCCGAAGCCGGACAACCGGAAGGGCGGGGATTGTAGCGCTTGTGCCGGGCGCGGGGCAGCGGCGCTGGACGGAGGGTAGGGTGGTTGTGCCGGGGGGGCTCTTCGTAGGAGCGAGCTTGCTCGCGAATGAGCCCCGCAGCGGAATCTGTTCGCGAGCAAGCTCGCTCCTACGAGAAGCCGTGCCGCCTGAGACGTAGGAGCGGACCTTGTCCGCGATAGCCGGCGGTTCCGGCGCGATTCGCGGATGAGATCCGCTCCTACGCCGCCCCACCCGCGCCATTCCCCTGCGCGCGAATCGCGGGCAGGGCCCGCTCCTACAAGGGTTGGCATTCAGCCCCGTAGGATGGGTTGAGCGGAGCGATGCCCATCGCCACGACCGCATGGGTTTCGCAAGCTCAACCCATCCTACGAAGGCTTGTGTGTGGGCTCTGACACCACCCCGCCGCTCAACTCCTCGCGGGCATAGTCGACGAACAGCCGCGCCGGCTTGGTCAGCTGGGCGCGCTTGAGCCAGGCGGCCACCAGGCCGGAGGCGCTGACGTCTTCGGCGATGTTCACCATCACCACCTTCTTGCCGTCGTAGGTGCACTCCGAATGCGGCCGGGTGACCAGCACCGAGAAGCCGAAGCCCTGGCCGACCATGCCGCGCACCATCTCGATGGAGGGCGAGCTGAAGGCGATGTTCGGCGTCAGCCCCAGTTCCTCGAAGATGCTCACGAAGTAGGTGCGGCTGGGTTGCACGTCGAGCAGGATCATCGGCTCCAGCGCCAGGTCGCGCAGCGACACCTGGGCCTGGCGGGCGAAGCGGTGGTCGGCCGGGAGCAGGGCGTAGGGGCGCTGCGCCGGCATCAGCGGCTCGGTCTCGATGGTGCCGTCGAGGTCGTGGCGGTACAGCAGGGCCAGGTCGAAGCGCCCGGAGGTCAGGCCCTGCACCAGTTCCTGCTGCTCGCCGTCGCGGATGCGGATCTCCACCCCCGGGTAGCGCTCGCGGAAGCCGGCGATCAGCCGCGGCAGGTACAGCGGCGCCACCGTCTCGAAGCAGGCCAGGTCGATCTGCCCGGCCACCACGTCGTTGTCGGCCAGGGCGTTCTGCTCGAACTCGTGGGCCATGCGCAGCAGTTCCTGGGCCTTGCGGTAGAAGCGCGCGCCGCTGGGGGTGAGGGACACGCCCTGGGCGTGGTGGCGGATGAACAGCTGCACGCCGAAGCTCTCTTCCAGGCCCTTGATCGCCGTGGAGATCGACGGCTGGGCGATGTAGAGCTTGCGCGAGGCCTCGGCCACGCTGCCGCATTCCACTGTGGTCACGAAATACTTCAATTGCCGCAAGGTATAGGAAGCCACTGCAAGACCTCTATGGCGCGGCTTCGCCGGTGGCGTGCGCGCTCTCGTTGTGTCATCGGTTCATCGGGAAGCAAGGATCGGGCCCGCCGGCCTGCGCCGGGGAGCGTCGAGGAGCCTCCAGGTGCCGCACCATAACCCAGCATGGCGCACTTTGCCGGTGCGCGCCTGCCCAGCTTTTTCATATACCCCGAAGACATATTTAATATTTTTCCTCCGCCGGGGCATGCGCGACCATCAGGGGTACCACAGAACAAAACAATAATTGCTCGTGAGCAGGAGTGCCCTGGTGTATCAACTCAGCGACTGGCAGCAGCGTGCAGCCCGCCAGACCTTCATCGACGCCGCTCTGATCGATGGCCGCCGCGTGGCCGCCGCCGACGGCGCCACCTTCGCATCCATCGACCCGGCCACCAACCGCCTGCTGGCCAACGTCGCCGCCTGTGGCGCGACCGAGGTCGACGCCGCCGTGCGCAGCGCCCGCCGTGCCTTCGAGCAGGGCCCCTGGGCGCGCATGGCGCCGCGCGAGCGCAAGGCCGTGCTGCTGAAGCTGGCCGAGCTGATGCTGGCCCACCGCGACGAGCTGGCCCTGCTGGACTCGCTGAACATGGGCAAGCCGGTGATGGATGCCTGGAACATCGACGTGCCCGGCGCCGCCGGCGTCTTTTCCTGGTACGCCGAGGCCCTGGACAAGCTCTACGACCAGGTCGCCCCGACCGCGCCCAACGCCCTGGCCACCATCACCCGCGCGCCCCTGGGCGTGATCGGCGCCGTGGTGCCGTGGAACTTCCCTCTCGACATGGCCGCCTGGAAACTGGCCCCGGCCCTGGCCGCCGGCAACTCGGTGGTGCTCAAGCCGGCCGAGCAGTCGCCGTTCTCGGCCCTGCGCCTGGCCGAACTGGCCCTGGAGGCCGGCCTGCCCGAGGGCGTGCTGAACGTGGTGCCGGGCCTCGGCGAGCACGCCGGCAAGGCCCTGGGCCTGCACCCGGACGTGGACTGCCTGGTGTTCACCGGCTCCACCGAAGTGGGCAAGTACTTCATGCAGTATTCCGCCCAGTCCAACCTCAAGCAGGTATGGCTGGAGTGTGGCGGCAAGAGCCCGAACCTCGTGTTCGCCGATTGCCGCGACCTCGATCTTGCGGCTGAAAAAGCGGCATTCGGCATTTTCTTCAACCAGGGCGAGGTCTGCTCGGCCAACTCGCGGCTGCTGGTGGAGCGCTCCATCCACGACGAATTCGTCGAGCGCCTGATCGCCAAGGCCCGCGACTGGGCCCCGGGCGACCCGCTGGACCCGGCCAGCCGCGCCGGCGCCATCGTCGACGCCAAGCAGACCGCCAGCATCCTGCGCTTCATCGAGGAAACCCGCGGCAGCGCTGCTACCCTGGCCTGCGGCGGCCGCCAACTGAGCTTCAACGGTTCAGGCAACTTCATCGAGCCGACCATTTTCACCAACGTCGACCCGCAGCAGCGCCTGGCCCGCGAGGAAGTCTTCGGCCCGGTGCTGGCGGTGACCGCCTTCGACAGCGAGGACGAGGCCCTGCGCCTGGCCAATGACAGCCCCTTCGGCCTGGCCGCCTCGGTGTGGAGCGACGACCTCAACCGTGCCCACCGCGTGGCCGGCCGGTTGAACGTCGGCACCGTGTCGGTGAACACCGTGGACGCCCTGGACCCGGCCATCCCCTTCGGCGGCGGCAAGCAGTCCGGCTTCGGCCGCGACCTGTCGCTGCATTCGTTCGACAAGTACACCCAGCTGAAAACCACCTGGTTCCAGCTGCGCTGAGGGCAGCCCCGGGGCCGGCGCACCGCCGGCCCGTGCTGCCCCGGCGAACCGCTCGAGACGGCCGGTGAGACTGCCCAGGTAAGTCCGTCGCCCTCGATCCCCTGCAAACCCCTCAGGCCGGCTGCCGGAGCACCGCCGAGGGAACTAGGAGAAAGTCGATGACCGACAACACCAAAGCGCAACGCGAAACCCGTGACTACCAGGCGGCGGACGCGGCCCACCACATCCACGCCTTCCTCGACCAGAAGGCGCTGAACGCCGAAGGCCCGCGGGTGATGGTGCGCGGCGAGGGCCTGTACCTGTGGGACAACGACGGCAACCGCTACCTGGACGGCATGTCCGGCCTGTGGTGCACCCAACTGGGCTACGGGCGCAAGGACCTGACCGCCGCGGCGAGCGCGCAGATGGACCAGCTGTCGTACTACAACATGTTTTTCCACACCACCCACCCGGCGGTGATCGAGCTGTCCGAGCTGCTCTTCAGCCTGGTGCCGGGCCACTACAGCCACGCCATCTACACCAACTCCGGCTCCGAATCCAACGAGGTGCTGATCCGCACCGTGCGCCGTTACTGGCAGATCCTCGGCAAGCCGCAGAAGAAGATCATGATCGGCCGCTGGAACGGCTACCACGGCTCGACCCTGGCGGCCACCGCGCTGGGCGGCATGAAGTTCATGCACGAGATGGGCGGCATGATCCCGGACATCGCCCACATCGACGAACCCTACTGGTTCGCCAACGGCGGCGACCTCACCCCCGAGGAATTCGGCCGTCGCTGCGCGCAGCAGCTGGAGGACAAGATCCTCGAACTGGGCGCCGAGAACGTCGCCGGCTTCATCGCCGAGCCGTTCCAGGGCGCCGGCGGCATGATCTTCCCGCCGGAGAGCTACTGGCCGGAAATCCAGCGCATCTGCCGCAAGTACGACGTGCTGCTGTGCGCCGACGAAGTGATCGGCGGCTTCGGCCGCACCGGCGAATGGTTCGCCCACCAGTACTTCGGCTTCGAGCCGGACACCCTGTCCATCGCCAAGGGCCTGACCAGCGGCTACATCCCCATGGGCGGCCTGGTGCTGAGCAAGCGCATCGCCGAGGTGCTGGTGGAGCAGGGCGGCGTGTTCGCCCACGGCCTGACCTATTCCGGCCACCCGGTGGCGGCGGCGGTGGCCGTGGCCAACCTCAAGGCGCTGCGCGACGAGGGCATCGTCACCCAGGTCAAGAACGACACCGGCCCCTACCTGCAGCAGTGCCTGCGCGAGGTGTTCGGCAACCACCCGCTGATCGGCGAGATCCAGGGCGCCGGCCTGGTGGCGGCGCTGCAGTTCGTGGAGGACAAGGCCACCCGCAAGCGCTTCGACAACGAGAACGACCTGGCCTGGCGCTGCCGCACCATCGGCTTCGAGGAAGGCCTGATCATCCGCTCCACCCTCGGCCGCATGATCATGGCCCCGGCCCTGGTGGCCGGCCGCGCCGAGCTGGACGAGCTGGTGGACAAGACGCGCATCGCGGTGGACCGCACCGCGAAAGAGATCGGCGTGCTGTAAGGCACGACACGACCTTGTAGGAGCGAGCTTGCTCGCGAAGTCCGGCGTAAGACGGATTCCCTCTCCCCCCGCCCTGGCTGCGCGCCCCGCTCCGAAGGGAGAGGGTTAGGGGGAGGGGGCTTTCCGGCCCTTCGCGAGCAAGCTCGCTCCTACGAAAAACGAACAACAACAACGCCGCGGGCCCACGCAGGCCCGCGCCGTGGAACCTTTTTGCCGCCCGTTCGGCAACTGCCCAGCAATCCAAACCAACAACGCCAACCGGCTGTGGGAGTTCGTTCCATGAAATCGTCCTTGCATTGCATCCTCGCCTGCGCGGTCCTCGCCGCCACCGGCGCCGCCCAGGCGCAGGATCTCACGGTGATCTCCTTCGGCGGCGCCACCAAGGCCGCCCAGGACAAGGCCTACTTCAAACCCTTCGATGCCAGCGGCGCCGGCAAGGTGATCGCCGGCGAGTACAACGGCGAGATGGCCAAGGTGAAGGCCATGGTCGACGTCGGCAAGGTCACCTGGGACGTGGTCGAGGTGGAAAGCCCCGAGCTGCTGCGCGGCTGCGACGAGGGCCTGTTCGAGCGCATCGACCCGGCCGCCATCGGCGACGAGTCGAAGTTCGTCCCCGGCACCTTCAGCGAGTGCGGCGTGGCCACCTACGTCTGGTCGATGGTCATGGCCTACGACAGCAAGCGCCTGGCCAAGGCGCCGACCTCCTGGGCGGACTTCTGGAACGTCAAGGACTACCCGGGCAAGCGCGGCCTGCGCAAGGGCGCCAAGTACACCCTGGAAGTGGCCCTGCTGGCCGACGGCGTGAAGCCCGAGGACCTGTACAAGGTGCTGGGCACCCCCGAGGGCGTCAGCCGCGCCTTCAAGAAGCTCGACGAGATCAAGCCCTACATCCAGTGGTGGGAAGCCGGCGCGCAACCGCCGCAGTGGCTGGCCGCCGGCGACGTGGTGATGAGCGCCGCCTACAACGGCCGCATCGCCGCCGCGCAGAAGGAAGGCGTGCCGCTGGCCATCGTCTGGCCGGGCAGCCTCTACGACCCGGAATACTGGGCAGTGGTCAAGGGCACGCCGAACAAGGCCCTGGCCGAGAAGTTCATCGCCTTCGCCAGCCAGCCGCAGACGCAGAAGGTGTTCTCCGAGAACATCCCCTACGGCCCGGTGCACAAGGGCACCCTGGAACTGCTGCCGGCCGACGTGCAGGCCGCGCTGCCCACCGCCCCGGCCAACCTGCAGGGCGCCCGCTCGGTGGACTCGGCCTTCTGGGTCGACCACGGCGAGGAACTGGAACTGCGCTTCAACGCCTGGGCGGCCCGCTAAGGCCCCCGGCCAACCCGAGTGCCCGGCGTGCCGGGCACCGCTTTGCCTTGCGAGAACCACAATGACAACGACGCAAACCCCGGCGGCGACCCTGGAGCTGAGCACCATCCAGCCCATCGCCCGGCACGAACGCCACGGCCGCGCCCGCGACCTCTTCACCATCTGGTTCGGCAGCAACATCATGCTGCTCACCGTGGTCACGGGGGCGCTGGCCGTCACCGTGTTCCAGCTGTCCTTCGTCGCCGCGCTGCTGGCGCTGGTGCTGGGCAACCTGGTCGGCGGGGTGTTCATGGCCCTGCACTCGGCCCAGGGCCCGCAGCTGGGCGTGCCGCAGATGGTGCAGACGCGCGGCCAGTTCGGCTCCTTCGGCTCGCTGCTGGTGGTGGCCCTGGTGGTGATCATGTACCTGGGCTTCTTCGCCTCCAACCTGGTGCTCGGCGGCCAGACGCTGCACGCGCGCTTCCCGGCCGTGGCCACCAACGCCGGCATCCTGCTGGTGGGCCTGGTCAGCGTCGTCGCCACCGTCTTCGGCTACCGCCTGATCCACGGCTACACCCGGCTGATGTCCTGGCTGTCCGGCGCGGTGCTGCTGGTCAGCTTCGCCTGGGTGCTGTTCATCCACGGCCTGCCGGAGGACTTCCTGCAGCGCAACGGCTTCAACCTGCCGGGCTTCCTCGGCGCGCTGTCGATCGCCGCGCTCTGGCAGCTGGCCTATGCCCCCTACGTTTCCGACTACTCGCGCTACATGCCGCAGGACACCGGCGCGCGCACCGCGTTCTGGTCCAGCTACTGGGGCTGCTGCCTGGGTTCGATCCTGCCCATGCTCCTGGGCGTGATCGTCGGCCTGTGCCTGGACGGCGGCGACGTGGTCGCCGGGCTGATCGGCATGACCGGCGGCTTCAGCGCCGTGCTGGTGGCGGTGTTCTCCATCGGCATCGCCGCCACCAACGCCATGAACCTGTACTGCGGCACGCTCTCGGCGATCACCGTCGGCCAGACGCTGATCCCGGCCTGGGCGGCCGGCGCCGGCTGGCGCGCGCTGATCGCCCTGAGCCTGTTCGGCGGCTCGCTGGCCATCGCCCTGCTCGGCCAGGACAACTTCATGGCCAACTACACCAACTTCATCCTCCTGCTGCTCTACGTGCTGGTGCCCTGGAGCGCGATCAACCTGGTCGACTACTACCTGGTCGCCCACGGCCAGTACGACGTGCTGTCGTTCTTCCGCCGCGACGGCGGCATCTACGGCACCTTCAACTGGACCGCGGTGAACTGCTACGTGCTGGGCATCCTGGTGCAGGTACCGTTCATGTCCACCGAGCTGTACACCGGGGTGGTGGCGCGCGCCATGAACGGCGCCGACATCTCCTGGATCGTCGGCCTGGGCGTGGTCTCGCCGGTCTACTGGCTGTTCAGCCGCAAGCGCCAGCGCGCCCTGGCGGAGGCCCGCGCATGAGCCGGCGCAGCGGTTTCTTCTTCGACGAGCGCTGCTTCTGGCACGCCGCCGGGCTGCACGCGCTGATTCTCCCGGTGGGCGGCTGGCTGCAGCCGCCGGCCGGCAGCGGCCACGCCGAGTCGGCGGAGAGCAAGCGGCGGCTGAAGAGCCTGATGGATGTCTCGGGCCTGAGTGCGAAGCTCAGGCTCGCCAGCGCGCCGCTGGCCAGCGAGGAAGACCTGCTGCGGGTACACCCGCTGGACTACCTGCAACGCTTCAAGGCCATGAGCGACGCCGGCCATGGCGAGCTGGGCGAGGAGGCCATGGTCGGCCCCGGCACCTACGAGATCGCCCGGCAGTCCGCCGGGCTGGCCATCGCCGCGGTGGACGCGGTGCTCAGCGGCGAGCTGGACAACGCCTACGCGCTGTCGCGGCCGCCGGGCCACCATTGCCTGGCTGACCGCGGCATGGGCTTCTGCTACCTGGCCAACATCGCCGTGGCGGTGGAGGCGGCGAAGGCGCGCCACGGCATCCGGCGCGTCGCCGTGCTGGACTGGGACGTGCACCACGGCAACGGCACCCAGTCGATCTTCTACGGCCGCGACGATGTGCTGACCCTGTCGATCCACCAGGCCGACTGCTTCCCGGTAGGTTCCGGCGCCGTGGAAGAGCAGGGCGAAGGCGCCGGCCTGGGCGCCAACGTCAACGTGCCGCTGTACCCCGGCAGCGGCGACGACGCCTATCGCCATGCCATGGAACGCATCATAGTGCCGGCCCTGGAGCGCTTCCGCCCGGAGCTGATCGTGGTCGCCTGCGGCTTCGACGCCAACGGCGTGGACCCGCTGGCGCGCATGCTCGCCCACAGCGAGACCTTCCGCGCCCTCACCCGCAGCGTGCGCGAGGCCGCCGAGCGCCTGTGCGACGGGCGCCTGGTGCTGGTCCACGAGGGCGGCTACGCCGAAGCCTACGTGCCCTTCTGCGGCCACGCGGTGATCGAGGAACTGGCCGGGGTGGCCACCGAGGTGATCGACCCCTTCCTGCCGATGCTCGAAGGCCAGCAGCCGGACGCGGATTTCCGCGCCTTCCAGCGCCAGGCCATCGAGCGCATGGCGCAGAAGCTCGGCCTGTAGGCCGGCATCAAGCCTGCGGCAGCGTGCCCGGGCGCAGGTAAGCCAGCACGTGCGCGACGTAGTCGGCCTTGCCCAGTTCGACGCCCAGGCTGCGCAGGATGGCGTAGGCGGTGATGCAGTGGAAATAGAACTGCGGGAACGACCAGTCGCGGGCGTACTGCTGGCTGTCCATGTCGAAGATGATGCCGTTGGGCAGGTCGAGCGCGATCGGCGCCTCGGGCCGGCCATCGAGCGCATCGCCGGGCAGGTCGGCGAGCGCTGCCAGCGCTTCGGCGATGCAGGCCTGGGCCTCGGCCAGGGTGCCCGGCCGCTCGTTCGACGCCCAGCCGTCGTTGCGCACCTGCAGCCACGCCTGCGGAACGGCCAGGCCGCGTAGGCGGTAGGTCGGCTCCAGCGCCTGGAAGCAGGCGAAGCGCACCTGCGCGGCCAGCGGGTACATGTCCGGCGCCAGGCGTTGCGCCATCAGTTCGTCGACGTCGTTGCCGGCAGCGCTTTCATGGGCGGCGGCCTTGTCGAGCCATTGCGAGAGGTTCGTGAGCATGTGGGTGAACGAGGGGACGAGAAGGCTGGTCAGCGACATGGCGGGCTCCGGGAAAGGGGAGCCGTCAGCTTAGTCCGGGCTCGCCGGCCGTGCCGCGCCATGAAGTCCCTGTCGTACTCGGCCTGCTGTGGATATCGCGGACGGAGTCCGCTCCTACACCTCCAGGGAAGCACGGCTTTTCTACCAAGAGCACGTGGCGCGTACCGGCTGTGGGTCCTTTGTCTCCGGCTGACCCCAGCCTCCCCGCACACGCCGAACGGCTCCCTCTCCCTCCGGGAGAGGGTTAGGGTGAGGGGCCGTTGAGGCACGGAGTCTCCCTGTAGGAGCGGATTTATCCGCGATTGCGCCGGCAGGGCCTTGCTCGCGAACAAACGCGTTGCCATGCGGTTCGCGAGCAAGCTCGCTCCTACGAAGAGCATGCGGCGCGGAGTCCTTTGTCTCCGGCTGACTCCAACCTTCCCCGCACACGCCGAACGATCCCCTCTCCCTCCGGGAGAGGGCTAGGGTGAGGGGCCGTTGAGGCACGGGGCGTCATGTTTACCGTAGGAGCGGGCCCTGCCCGCGATTCGCGCGCAGGGCCCGCTCCTACAGGGGAATGCCGCGCAAAAAAAAGAGGGAGCCCGAAGGCTCCCCTGGAGAGAAACCGCGGCGGGGACGCCGCGGTTGGAGCGCTGGCCGCGGCTCAGGCGGCGCGGAACAGGTTGTGCGGGTCGATGACGAATTTCTTCGGCACGCCGGCATCGAACTCGCCGTAGCCCTTGGGCGCTTCGTCCAGGGTGATGACTTCCACCCCGACGATGTCGGCGATCTTGATGCGGTCCCACATGATCGCCTGCATCAGCTGGCGGTTGTACTTCATCACCGGGGTCTGGCCGGTGTGGAAGCTGTGCGACTTGGCCCAGCCCAGGCCGAAGCGGATGCTCAGCGCGCCGTGCTTGGCGGCGTCGTCCACCGCGCCCGGGTCCTCGGTGACGTACAGGCCCGGGATGCCGATCTGGCCGGCTACCCGGGTGATGCCCATCAGCGAGTTGAGCACGGTGGCCGGGGCCTCGTGCTGCGAACCGGAATGGCCGTGGCCGCGGGCCTCGAAGCCCACCGCGTCGACCGCGCAGTCCACTTCCGGCTCGCCCAGCAGGTCGGCGATCTGCTCGTGCAGCGGGGTGTCCTTGGACAGGTCGGCGATCTCGAAGCCCTGGGCCTTGGCGTGGGCCAGGCGGGTCGGGTTGACGTCGCCGATGATCACCACCGCGGCGCCCAGCAGGCGGGCAGAAGCCGCAGCCGCCAGGCCGACGGGACCTGCGCCGGCGATGTACACGCTGCTGCCCGGGCCGACGCCGGCGGTGACCGCGCCGTGGTAGCCGGTGGGCAGGATGTCGGACAGGCAGGTCAGGTCGCGGATCTTCTCCATGGCCTTCTCGCGGTCCGGCAGCTTCAGCAGGTTGAAGTCGGCGTAGGGCACCAGCACGTATTCGGCCTGGCCGCCGACCCAGCCGCCCATGTCGACGTAGCCGTAGGCGCCGCCGGCGCGGGCCGGGTTGACCGTCAGGCAGACGCCGGTGTGCTGCTCCTTGCAGGTGCGGCAGTGGCCGCAGGCGACGTTGAAGGGCACCGAGACCAGGTCGCCGATCTTCATGGTTTCCACGCCGCGGCCGATCTCCACCACCTCGCCGGTGATCTCGTGGCCCAGCACCAGGCCGGTGGGCGCGGTGGTGCGGCCGCGCACCATGTGCTGGTCGGAGCCGCAGATGTTGGTGGAGACCACCCGCAGGATCACCCCGTGGTCGATCTGCCGGCCTTGCGGGTCCTGCATCTTGGGATAGGGGATGTTCTGAACTTCGACCTTACCTGGGCCGAGATAAACCACACCACGATTGCCAGACATACGCATTCCTCTTTGTCGTTGTGGGTACAAATGCGCGGCGCGGCGGCCACGCGGCTTTGCACTGGGATGTCGTCTGTTGCGCGACAGGGCCGGGGTACTGCTGGCAGCCGGCGGGTCTGTCGGTGTTGCCTGTTGCTGGTTCCCCGCGTCCGCGGGGATGACGGGGGAGGGTGGTGATTCCCCTTTTCGTCATTCCCGCGAACGCGGGAACCCAGTGGCTTTCGGGGGGAGCCTCCAAGAGCCCCTCTCCCCAACCCTGGCTGCGCGCCCCGCTCCGAAGGGAGAGGGGGCCGTCCTGAGCGGGGCTTGGGCTCCGGCTTTTTCCTTTAGCTTCCGGCTTCCAGCCTCCAGCGGCTCTTTAAAGCACCACCGTCCGATTCGCGTTGAGGAAAACCCTCCGCTCAATGTGATAACCAACCGCCCGCGCCAACGTCAGACATTCGACGTCGCGGCCCTTGGCGATCAGGTCCTCGGGGTAGTGGGCGTGGTCCACGGCCTCGACGCCCTGGGCGATGATCGGGCCCTCGTCGAGGTCGTTGTTGATGTAGTGGGCGGTGGCGCCGACCAGCTTGACGCCCTTCTGGTACGCCTGGTGGTAGGGCTTGGCGCCCTTGAAGCCGGGCAGCAGCGAGTGGTGGATGTTGATCGCCCAGCCGTCCAGCCTGCGGCACAGCTCGGGGGAGAGCACCTGCATGTAGCGGGCGAGGATCACCAGTTCCGCGCCGCTTTGCTCGATCACCTGCCACACCTTGGCTTCCTGGGCGGCCTTGTCCTGCGGGTCGAGGGCGAAGTGGTGGTAGGGGATGCCGTGCCAGCGCGCCAGGGGCTCCAGGTCCGGGTGGTTGGAGACCACCGCCACCACGTCCATCGGCAGTTGGCCGATGCGCTGGCGGTAGAGCAGGTCGTTCAGGCAGTGGTCGGCCTTGGAGACCATGATCACCACCTTGCTGCGGTAGCCCGGCGGGGTCAGTTCGGTCTTCATCTGGAAGGGCTCGACGCGCTCGGCCAGGCTGGCGCGGAAGGCCGCCTCGTCGAAGCCGGCCGGGGCGCGGAACTCCACGCGGATGAAGAAGCGCTGGGCCAGGCGGTCGTCGAAGGAGTGGTGCTCGGTGACGTAGCACTGCTGTTCGAACAGGTGGCGCGTCACCACGTCGACGGTGCCGAGCAGGCTCGGGCTGTCGGCGGTGAGGATCCAGGTATCGGGGGTGCGGCTCATGACGTGGCTCCGGTGGCGACGCGGGAGGGCGGGCCGGGTGGCCCGCCCACCGGGATCAGGCGGCGATCTGCAGGCCGTACTCGGCGCTGGCGTCCTGCAGCCACAGCCAGAAGTAGTCGGCGAAGCTGCGGCGCACCACCAGTTCCCAGGTGTCCTCGCTGGTGTGGCGGATCACGCACTGGGACTTGGCGAAGATGCTGCCCACCGCCTTGCCCACCGGGAAGTTGCTCGGGTGCACGTCGTAGCTGGTGGACTTCATCAGCAGCTCGCGCACCTTCGGCCCGGACAGTTCCAGCAGGGTCTGCCCGCCGCCGACGTTGACCACCGAGTAGTGCAGGTCTTCGCCGAGGGTTTCGCGCAGTTTCTTCTCAACAGTGAATTCCTCGCCGCCGGGGACGATCAGCAGCCACTCGTCCGGGCCCAGCCACTGCAGCGAAACCTCGCCCTTGGCCACCAGGGTCAGGGCCACCGGCAGTTCCAGGCCCAGGGCCTTGTGCACGCCTTCGGCGAAGGCCGCGTCATGGGCGCTGCCGCGCAGGGTCAGGTGGCCCAGCAGCTTTTTCTCGCGCAGGGTGATGCCCGCATTGGCGACGCTGCGGCCGGCGAGCTTGTCCAGCTCGGCGTGGTGCAGCGGGGTCTCGACTTTCACCCCGGCTTCGGGGCATTGCTGGTAGAGGTTTGCCTTGCTCATTCGTATTCACCTTGGGGCGCCGTGCGCCCTGGAAGCCTCTTGCCCTCTCCCCGGCCCTCTCCCTGAAGGGAGAGGGGGCGGAGCGGCGTTCGCTTGCAGCCTCTGCGCTGCCGGTCAGTCCACGTTCTGCCGTTCGCCTTTCGGGTCGTAGAACACCGAGCTGCAGATTTCCGCCTCGATCACCCGGCCGTCGACCAGGGGCGCGTAGACCTTCTCGCCCATGCGCTTCAGGCCGCCCTTGACCACCGCCAGGGCGAAGCCGTAGCCGAGGCTGCTGCTCATGTAGCTGGAGGTGACGTGGCCGACCATGTTCATCGGGATCGACTGCTGGGTGGTGAACACCAGCTGGGCGCCTTCGGGCAGCACGTCCATGGGGTTGGTGGGCTTGAGGCCGACCAGCTGCTTGCGGTCTTCGCGCAGGCAGTCGGCGCGGTTCATGCCGCGCCAGCCGATCCACGAGAAGGGCTTGGTGCGGCCCACGGCCCACCCCATGTTGAGGTCGTCCGGGGTCACCGAGGCGTCGGTGTCCTGGCCGACGATGATGAAGCCCTTCTCGGCGCGCAGCACGTGCATGGTCTCGGTGCCGTACGGGGTCAGGTCGTACTTCTTGCCGGCCTCGACTATGGCTTCCAGCACGCCCATGGCGTAGTTGGCCTGGATGTTCACCTCGTAGGAGAGCTCGCCGGTGAAGGAGATGCGGAACACCCGCGCCGGCACGCCGGCCACCTTGCCTTCCTTCCAGGTCATGAAGGGGAAGGCGTCCTTGTCCAGGTCGATGTCGGTGACCTCGGCCAGCAGCTTGCGGCTGTTGGGGCCGGACAGGGTCAGGGTGGCCCAGTGGTCGGTGACCGAGGTGAAGTACACCTTCAGCTCCGGCCATTCGGTCTGGTGGTACAGCTCCAGCCACTCCAGCACGCGGGCGGCGCCGCCGGTGGTGGTGGTCATGACGAAGTGGTTGTCCGCCAGGCACGCGGTCACGCCGTCGTCGAAGACCATGCCGTCTTCCTTGCACATCAGGCCGTAGCGGGCCTTGCCCACGTCCAGCTTGGTCCAGGCGTTGGTGTAGACGCGGTTGAGGAACTCGCGGGCGTCCGGGCCCTGGATGTCGATCTTGCCCAGGGTGGAGGCGTCCAGCAGGCCCACCGACTCGCGCACCGCGCGGCATTCGCGGGCCACGGCGGCGTGCATGTCCTCGCCGGCTTTCGGGAAGTACCAGGGGCGCTTCCACTGGCCGACGTCCTCGAACTCGGCGCCGTTCTTCACGTGCCAGGCGTGCAGGGCGGTGAAGCGCACCGGCTCGAACAGGTGGCCGCAGTGGCGGCCGGCCACGGCGCCGAAGGTCACCGGGGTGTAGTTCGGGCGGAACATGGTGGTGCCGGTCTCGGCGATGCTCTTGCCCTGGGCGCGGGCGGCGATGGCCAGGCCGTTGATGTTGCCCAGCTTGCCCTGGTCGGTGCCGAAGCCCAGCGCGGTGTAGCGCTTGACGTGCTCGATGGACTCGAAGCCCTCGCGGCAGGCCAGCTCGATGGCCGCGGCGGTGACGTCGTTCTGCGGGTCGACGAACTGCTTGGGCGCGCGGGAGGTGGGCTTCTCGTGGGGCACCTGGAACAGCGCCACGGTCGGCTCCTCGGCACGTTCGGAAGCCTTCGGCAGCTCGCCTGCGACGGCCTTGAAGCCGGCGTCCTCGGCGGCCTGGGTGCCGGCGTTGTAGCCGTCCTGCAGGTTGTCGGCGAGGCGGAACACGCCGTTCACCGAGCCTGCGCAGATGCGCTTCTGCAGGCCATCGCCGGGGACGAAGGCGAGGATGTCCTCGCGCCACTCGGGCTTGCCGCCCAGGTGCGAGGCCAGGTGCACCACCGGGCTGTAGCCGCCGGAGCTGGCGATCAGGTCGCAGTCCAGCCAGTCGCCGGGGGCGGTGACCTTCAGGCGGATGGGGTCGATGGCGGCGACTTTCGCGCCAGTCACGCGTTTGCTGCCGCGCGCTTCGATCACTGCGCTGCCGGTGATGACGCGCATGCCGCGCTTGCGGGCTTCTTCCACCCACTCGCCGCGCGGGTTGGCGCGGGCATCGGCGATGGCCACCACTTCCAGGCCGGCTTCCTGCCAGTCCAGGGCCACGCGGTAGGCGTAGTCGTTGTTGGTGGACAGCACCAGCTTCTTGCCCGGCGCCACGCCGTAGCGGCGCACGTAGGTGGAGACCGCGCCGGCCAGCATGTTGCCCGGCAGGTCGTTGTTGGCATACACCAGCGGCCGCTCGTGGGCGCCGGCGGCGAGCACCACGCGCTTGGCGCGCACGCGGTGCACGCGGTGGCGCACCTGGCCCAGCGGCGCGGTTTCACCCAGGTGGTCGGTGAGGCGCTCGTGGATGGTGAGGAAGTTGTGGTCGTGGTAGCCGTTCACCGTGGCGCGCGGCAGCAGCACGACTTCCGGCAGCGACTTCAGCTCGGCCAGCACCTGCGCCACCCATTCGGCGGCGGGCTTGCCGTCGAGGGTCTCGCGGGTGTCCAGCAGGCTGCCGCCGAACTCTTCCTGCTCGTCGGCCAGGATCACCCGGGCACCGGTGCGCGCGGCGGCCAGGGCAGCGGCCAGGCCCGCGGGGCCGGCGCCGACCACCAGCACGTCGCAGTGGCGGTTCATCCAGTCGTAGCTGTCCGGGTCGACCTCGGTGGGCGCGCGGCCCAGGCCTGCGGCCTTGCGGATGTACTTCTCGTACGTCAGCCACATGGACTGCGGGTACATGAAGGTCTTGTAGTAGAAGCCGGGGGGCATCATCTTGCCGCCGACCTTGCCGAACACGCCCATCAGGTCGTTCTGCACGTTCGGCCAGCCGTTGGTGCTGCTGGCCACCAGGCCCGGGTACAGGGCCTGCTGGGTGGCGCGCACGTTGGGCACCTGGGTGGCCTCGCGCGAGCCGATCTGCAGGATGGCGTTGGGCTCCTCGGCGCCGGCCGCGACTATGCCGCGGGCGCGGGAGTACTTGAAGCTGCGGCCGACCACGTCGACGCCGTTGGCCAGCAGGGCGGCGGCCAGGCTGTCGCCGGCGAAGCCCTGGTATTGCTGGCCGTTGAAGGTGAAGGTCAGCGGCTTGCTGCGGTCGATGCGACCGCCACGGGAAAGGCGATTGATCTGGCTCATGTTCAGGCCTTCGCGACTGCGGGCTGGGCGGCGGGTTTCTTCTCGGCGCTGGTCACGCTGGGTTTCTCGCCGATCTTGTAGGTTTCGAGGATCTCGTAGGTCACGGTGTGGCGGGTGGCGTTGAAGTACTGCCGGCAGCCGGCGGCGTGCACCCACAGCTCGTGGTGGATGCCGCGCGGGTTGTCGCGGAAGAACATGTAGTCGCCCCACTCCTCGTCGGTGCAGGCGCCGGGGTCCAGCGGGCGCGGGATGTGCGCCTGGCCCTTGGCGTGGAATTCCTCTTCGGAGCGCAGCTCGCCGCAATGGGGGCAGAAGATATGCAACATGGTGATGGCCCTCTTAGTGTGCGACAGCCGCAGCACCGTGCTCGTCGATGAGCGCGCCACTGTGGAAACGTTCGATGGAGAAGGGTGCGGCCAGCGGGTGCGGCTCGCCGGTCGCCAGGGTGGCGGCGAAGACGTTGCCCGAGCCCGGGGTGGCCTTGAAGCCGCCGGTGCCCCAGCCGCAGTTGAAGAACAGGTTCTTCACCGGCGTCTTGCCGATGATCGGGCAGGCGTCCGGGGTGGTGTCGACGATGCCGCCCCACTGGCGGTTCATGCGCACGCGGGAGAGCACCGGGAACATCTCGACGATGGCCTGCAGGGTGTGCTCGATCACCGGGTAGGAGCCGCGCTGGCCGTAGCCGTTGTAGCCGTCGATGCCGGCGCCGATGACCAGGTCGCCCTTGTCCGACTGGCTGATGTAGCCGTGCACGGCGTTGGACATGATGACGCTGTCGATGATCGGCTTCAGCGGCTCGGAAACCAGGGCCTGCAGCGGGTGCGATTCGATCGGCAGGCGGAAGCCGGCGAGCTTGGCCATGTGCCCGGAGTTGCCCGCGGTGACCACGCCGACGCGCTTGGCGCCGATGAAGCCGCGGTTGGTCTCGACGCCGATCACCGCGCCGTCCTGCTTGCGGAAGCCGATGACCTCGGTCTGCTGGATCAGGTCCACGCCCAGGGCGTCGGCGGCGCGGGCGAAGCCCCAGGCCACTGCGTCGTGGCGGGCCACGCCGCCGCGGCGTTGCACGGTGGAGCCCATGATCGGGTAGCGGGCGCTCTTGGTGCAGTTCAGGTAGGGGATTTCCTCGGCCACCTGCCGGGCGTTCAGCAGTTCGCCGTCCACGCCGTTGAGGCGGTTGGCGCTGACGCGGCGCTCGCCGTCGCGCATGTCCTGCAGGGTGTGGCAGAGGTTGTAGACGCCGCGCTGGGAGAACATGACGTTGTAGTTGAGGTCCTGGGACAGGCCCTCCCACAGCTTCATGGCGTGCTCGTAGAGCTGCGCCGACTCGTCCCACAGATAGTTGGAGCGGACGATGGTGGTGTTGCGCGCGGTATTGCCGCCGCCCAGCCAGCCCTTCTCCACCACCGCGATGTTGCGGATGCCGTGTTCCTTGGCCAGGTAGTAGGCCGTGGCCAGGCCGTGGCCGCCGCCGCCGACGATGACCACGTCGTACACCGGCTTGGGCGTGGGCGTGCGCCACATGCGCTGCCAGTTCTCGTGGTGGCTCAGTGAGTGCTTTAACAGGCCGAAGCCGGAGTAGCGTTGCATGTGGGGTGCTCCTGATGTTTCTTGTCGCCGGGGCTGCTCTTCGTAGGAGCGAGCTTGCTCGCGAATTGTTGTCGGGTTCGCGAGCAAGCTCGCTCCTACGGGAGAGGCCGCGGGAATCTCAACGATAGACCGGGAAGTCGGCGCACAGGCCGGCGACCTGGGTGGCCACCTTGGCCTCGACGTCGGCGTCGCCCAGGTGGTCGAGCACGTCGCAGATCCAGCCGGCCAGCTCGCGGCTCTGTTCTTCCTTCAGGCCCCGGCTGGTGATGGCCGGGGTGCCGACGCGGATGCCCGAGGTGACGAACGGGCTCTGCGGGTCGTTGGGCACGGCGTTCTTGTTCACCGTGATGCCCACGCGGCCGAGGGCGGCGTCGGCTTCCTTGCCGGTCAGGCCCTGCTTGACCAGGCTGATCAGCATCAGGTGGTTGTCGGTGCCGCCGGAGACCACGTCGTAGCCGCGATCGATGAAGACTTCGGCCATGGCCTTGGCGTTCTTGATCACCTGGGCCTGGTAGTCCTTGAACTCCGGCTCCAGCGCTTCCTTGAAGCACACCGCCTTGGCGGCGATCACGTGCATCAGCGGGCCGCCCTGGGCGCCGGGGAACACCGCGGAGTTGAGCTTCTTCTCGATCTCCTCGTTGGAACGCGCCAGGATCAGGCCGCCGCGCGGGCCGCGCAGGGTCTTGTGGGTGGTGGTGGTGACCACGTCGGCGTAGGGCAGCGGGTTCGGGTACAGGCCGGCGGCCACCAGGCCGGCGACGTGGGCCATGTCGACGAACAGCAGCGCCCCGACCTTGTCGGCGATGGCGCGGAAGCGCGGGAAGTCGAGGGTCTTGGAGTAGGCGGAAAAGCCGGCGACGATCATCTTCGGCTTGTGTTCCACGGCCAGGCGCTCGACCTCGTCGTAGTCGATCAGCCCGGTGGCGGTGTCCAGGCCGTACTGCACGGCGTTGTACAGCTTGCCGGAGGAGGAGACCTTGGCGCCGTGGGTCAGGTGGCCGCCGTGGGCCAGGCTCATGCCCAGGATGGTGTCGCCGGCGTTGAGCAGCGCCAGGTACACCGCCGAGTTGGCCGAGGAGCCGGAGTGCGGCTGGACGTTGGCGTAGTCGGCGCCGAACAGCTGCTTGGCGCGGTCGATGGCCAGCTGCTCGACTTTATCCACATGCTCGCAGCCGCCGTAGTAGCGTTTGCCCGGGTAGCCTTCGGCGTACTTGTTGGTCAGCCCGCTGCCCTGGGCCTGCATGACGCGCTTGCTGGTGTAGTTCTCCGAGGCGATCAGCTCCAGGTGGTCTTCCTGGCGTTCTTCCTCGGCGGCCATGGCGGCGAAGAGTTCGTCGTCGTAGCCCTGGATCTGGTCATGCTTGCTGAACATCGCGGTCTCCGTGCGACAGGCGCGTCGCTTGTGGGTGGAGGCTGCCCTGACCGCCCGCGCCGGGAGCCTGGCGGGGCTCGGTGCGAAGAGGTCGGTATTAGCCAGTTGCAATCGATTGTGCGCAATAGCCAGCCCCCCCATTTGCCTGTTTGCGACGTCAAAATGCCCAAACCTACCCGCGCGCTGCACCGCCCGTCCCTGCTTCGTCTGCGCCGGGCCCGCGGTGGCCGCGAAGGCGTCGGCGCGACATCGCCAAGGGTGTAAGCTGGAGGCCGCCAGCGCCCCCGGCGCATGTCGCAGAAGAACAAGAAAAGCAGGCTGCCCCGACTGCCGTCGCCCCGCCCCGCGGAAAACGCCGCGCCAGCCAGCGCAGTGGAGGTATCGATAATGCTCAGCGCTGTCCCGACCAACGGTCGCGAACACCAACCCGACGCCGTTGCGGCCACCGCCACCAGGACCTTCGGCTTCCTGCTGGTGCCCAACTTCACCACCATCGGCTTCGCCTCGGCGGTGGAAACCCTGCGCATGGCCAACCTGGCGGCGCACCGGCCGCTGTACCGCACCCTGCAGATAGCCGCGGACCTGGAACCGGTGCGCGCCAGCAACGGCATGCGCGTGGTGCCGGACTACGGCATCGACGAGGTGCCGCGCCTGGACGCGCTCTTCGTGGTCGGCTCCAACCCCATCCCGGCCAAATGCGACCGGCGCCTGCTCGACTGGCTGCGCAAGCTGGCCCGCCAGGGCGTGCCGCTGGGCGGCATCTGCACCGGCAGCCACCTGCTGGCCAGCGCCGGGCTGCTCAAGGACTACCGCTGCACCATCCACTGGGAAGACATCGAGCAGCTCAAGGAACGCTTCCCCGGCATCGTCATCTCCAACCAGCTGTTCGAGCTGGACCGCGACCGCTACACCTGCTCCGGCGGCACCGCGGCCATGGACATGACCCTGCAGCTGATCGCCCGCGAGCCGGGCGGCGTGGAGATCGCCACCCGCGCCGCCGAGCTGCTGCTGTGCGACCGCATGCGCGGCTCCCGCGAGCAGCAGCGCATCCCCCTGCGACAGAAGCTGGGCAGCGCCCAGCCCAAGCTGAGCCAGATCGTGGCGATCATGGAGGCCAACCTGGAGGAGCCGCTGGAGCTGGACGAACTGGCGCAGCTCAACGAGGTGTCGGTGCGCCAGCTGGAACGCCTGTTCCACAAGTACCTGCAGCGCACCCCCAGCCAGTACTACCTGGAACTGCGCCTGAACCGCGCCCGCGACCTGCTGCTGCGCAGCGAGGCGCAGATCCGCGAAATCGCCCTGTCCTGCGGCTTCACCTCGCCGGCGCACTTCTCCAAGTGCTACAGCCGCTTCTTCGGCTGCTCGCCGCGCGGCCAGCGCAAGCAGAGCCCACTGGGGGCCTGAAACGCGAAAAGCCGTGCCCCCGGGCACGGCTTTTCGTTACGGATGGCGCGGCCGCCTCAATCCTCCATCGGCCGGTGCGCCGTCTCCCGCACGCAGAGCATCGCCAGCAGCGCCACCGCCGCCGCGGCCACCAGCATCCAGGCCGGCGCCAGCTTGTTGCCGGTGAGGCTGATCAGCCAGGTGGCGATGAACGGCGCGGTGCCGCCGAACAGCGCGTTGGCGGTGTTGAAGCTGAAGGCGAAGCCGGTGTAGCGCACGCGGGTGGGGAAGATTTCCGCGAGGAAGCAGGGCAGGGTGCCGTCGTTCATCGCCAGCATCAGGCCGAAGCCGATCTGGATCAGCAGGATGAAGGCGAAGCCCTGGTCGCCCAGCAGGCGGAACAGCGGCACGGTGAGCGCCAGGAACAGCAGCGAGGCGGCCACCAGCATGGTCTTGCGGCCGAAGCGGTCGGACAGCTTGCCCATCAGGAAGATGAAGCCGATGTAGGTGGCCAGCGACACGGTGGAGGCGAGGAAGGAATCGCTCTCGCTCATGCCCATCTCCGCGGACAGGTAGGTCGGCATGTAGCTGAGGATCAGGTAGAAGGCCACCGCGTTCAGGCAGGTGGCGCCCACGGCCACCAGCAGGTGCTTGCGGTGGGTGCCGAACAGCTCGCGGATCGGCGCGCGGTGCTGGCCCTGCTTCTGCTCCATGGCCGCTTCCATCTCGCGGAACTTCGGGGTGTCGGCCAGGTGCAGGCGGATGTAGCGGCCGATCAGGCCCAGGGGCGCGGCCAGCAGGAAGGGCAGGCGCCAGCCCCATTCGTGCAGCTGGGCGCTGTCCAGGTGCGCGTACAGCTGGGCGGCGAACAGCGAGCCCACCAGCAGCCCGGCGGCGGTGCTGGCCGGCACCAGGCAGGTGTAGAAGCCGCGCTTGCCTTCCGGGGCGTACTCGGCGAGGAAGGCCGAGGCGCCGGCGTATTCGCCCGAGGCGGAGAAACCCTGCACCAGGCGGATGGCCAGCAGCAGCCCCGGCGCCGCCAGGCCGGCCTGGGCGTAGCCGGGCAGCAGGGCGATGCAGAAGGTCGAGCCGGACATGATCAGGATCGACAGCGACAGCGCGTTGCGCCGGCCGAAGCGGTCGCCGATGTGGCCCCAGACGATGCCGCCGATGGGCCGCACGATGAACGACAGGGCGAACACCGCGAAGGTCGCCAGCAGGCCGGAGACCTTGTCGGTCTGCGGGAAGAACACCACGGCGATGACCGCCGCCAGGTAGCCGTAGGCGGCGTAGTCGAACCACTCGACGAAGTTGCCCATGAAGGCCGCGCTGGCGGCCCGGCGCAGGACGCGGCGTTCCTCGGAGACGGGGGCGTTCATGGCGCTTCGGCCGTAGGCCAGGGGTTGCTGGGAGAGGCTCATTGTGCGCCTCCCGCCGGTTGGGCGCAGTGTTGCGTGGGGGTGTCGGGAGCGCCGCTGGCGCCGTGCGTGAAGGTGACCATTGCCCATACCTCTGTTGTTATCGAAATGGAAGTTCGGCAGCGGGTAAGTCGTGGCTGGCGCGGATACGCCCGGCGCAGCCTCTTGTTCTTATCGGTCGTGGCACCGCCCCGGGGACGGTGGTGCTCGTTCTGCAAGCGAAGAAGCCGCGTGCTGTGCGCACGCGGCTCCCGGGGTCATTTACGGATGATGTTGCGCTGCGGCCCGTAGGGGAACCGGGTGATGTTCTCGGCGCCCTGCTCGGTGACGATCAGGATGTCGTGCTCGCGGTAGCCGCCGGCGCCCGGCAGGCCCTCGGGGAGCATGATCATCGGCTCCATGGAGACCACCATGCCCGGCTCCAGCACCGTGTCGATGTCCTCGCGCAGCTCAAGGCCGGCCTCGCGCCCGTAGTAGTGGCTGAGGGTGCCGAAGGAGTGGCCGTAGCCGAAGGTGCGGTATTGCAGCAGGTCGTGTTCCAGGTAGATCTCGTTCAGCTCGCGGGCGATGTCGCAGCAGCGCGCGCCGGGCCTGATCAGCTTCAGGCCGGCCTCGTGGACCTTGACGTTGACCTCCCACAGGCGCAGGTGCTCGTCGGAGCAGTGGTCGAGGAACAGGGTGCGCTCCAGGGCGGTGTAGTAGCCGGCGATCATTGGGAAGCAGTTCAGGCTGAGGATGTCGCCCTTGTTCACCTTGCGCGAGGTCACCGGGTTGTGCGCGCCGTCGGTGTTGATGCCGGACTGGAACCAGGTCCAGGTGTCCATCAGCTCGCCGTCGGGGAAGCGCTTGGCGATCTCGCGGATCATGGCCTGGGTGGCGTGCAGGGCCACTTCGTATTCCGGCACCTGGTCGTGCAGCGCCTCGACCACCGCGGCGCCGCCGATGTCGGCCACCTGGGCGCCGTGGCGGATGATGGCGTGCTCCTCGACGGACTTGATCATGCGCATGCGCATGCAGGCGGCGGCCACGTCCACCAGCTCGGCCTCGGGGTAGCGGGCGGCCAGCTTGTCGCGGTTCTGCAGGTTCAGGTGGTCGAACTCCACGCCGATGCGCCGGGCCTTGGGCAGGGCCTGCTGGATGGCGGCGAAGTAGTTGTCGCGCTGCCAGTCGGTGTAGACGATGTTGTCGGTGCCCTGGGTGCGGCGCCAGGGCTGGCCGCCGTCGATGTTGGCGCTGATGCTGACCACGGCGTCCTGGGTGACCACCAGGGCGTAGGGGCGGCCGAAGGAGCAGTAGAGGAAGTCGGAGTAGTAGTTGATGTTGTGGTAGGAGGTGAAGACCGCGGCATCGATGCCCGCCTCGGCCAGGTGGGCGCGCAGTCTGGCCTGGCGGTTGGCGTATTCCTGCCCGGAGAAGGTCGGGCGGACCTTCTGGCCGTTGCGGATGCGGATCGTCTGGGGCATTTGCATGGCGTTCTTCCTCGCTGCTTCTTGTCGGTCGACGCGCCTTTCTGGCCCGTCGTTGGAAGGCATTGCAGCAGAAGGCCGGGACGCTCTTTTGCACGAATCCGACCCGAACTTGGACGTATCCGCTCGGCCCGCGCCGGGGCGCTCTTCGTAGGATGGGTTGAGCTTGCGAAACCCATCGCCATGGCCTGATGGGTATCGCTTCGCTCAACCCATCCTACGGCGGCGTTTCTCGGTGTCGTGGGCGCAAAAAAAGAGGCCCGCAACGTGCTGCCGACACGTGCGGGCCTGTGGTGCAACCGGGGAAAGGGCTAGTGCAGCGCCGCCTGGCGCCGCTCCTGGGTCGGCGGGCGGCCGAAGTGCTCGCGGTAGCAGCGGGTGAAATGCTGCTGGCAGGGGAAGCCGCAGGCCCGCGCCACCTCGGCCAGCGGCCGGGCGCTGCCGCGCAGCAGCTGGCGGGCGTGGGCCAGGCGCAGGCGCTGGTAGTAGCGCGCCGGCGTGCATTGCAGGTAGCGCTGGAACAGGCGCTCCACCTGGCGCCGCGACAGGCCCAGGGTGGCCGCCAGCTGCGGCATGCCCAGGGGCCGCGTGAGGTGCGCGCGCATCAGCGCGATGGCGCGCTGCAGGTCGGCGTGGGGCGGCGTGGAGGCCTGGAGGGTGCCCAGGCTGCGTTCGTCGTCGAGGATGGTGCGCACGGCCTGGGCCAGCGCCGGGCCTTGGCTGCGGCCGATCAGTTGCAGCAGGGCGCTGGCGCAGTCGCCCTCGCCGCTCGCCGGGCGGCAGCCTTCCGGGCCGCAGAGCAGCAGCAGGTCGGCCGGCGGGCGCTGGGCGAGGCTGGCGTCGCAGTTCACGCACAGGCCGCTGCTGGCCCTGGCGGGGCCGCCGTCCAGGCTCAGCAGGGCCCAGACGGCGCAGCTGGCGCCGGCGAGCAGGTTGGCCTGGCGCAGCGGCTCCAGGGCCAGCGCCAGGGCGAACAGGTCGAAGCCGTCCTGCAGCAGGAAGTTCACGTGGGCCGGGGCGGTATCGTGCATGGCGGTTTCCTCAGCACTCGATGATGCTGACGGCCAGGCCGCCGCGGGAGGTTTCCTTGTACTTGTCGTGCATGTCGGCGCCGGTGTCGCGCATGGTGCGGATGGCCTGGTCGAGGCTGATGAAGTGCTGGCCGTCGCCACGCAGGGCCATCTGCGCGGCGTTGATGGCCTTCACCGCGGCGATGGCGTTGCGCTCGATGCAGGGCACCTGGACCAGGCCGCCGACCGGGTCGCAGGTCAGGCCGAGGTTGTGCTCCAGGCCGATCTCGGCGGCGTTCTCCACCTGTTCGGGCGTGGCGCCGAGCACTTCGGCCAGGCCGGCGGCGGCCATGGCGCAGGCCGAGCCGACCTCGCCCTGGCAGCCGACTTCGGCGCCGGAGATGGAGGCGTTCTTCTTGCACAGGATGCCCACCGCGGCGGCGGCGAGGAAGAAATCCACCACGTCCTGCTCGCTGGCATCGGGGTTGAAGCGCATGTAGTAGTGCAGCACCGCCGGGACGATCCCGGCCGCGCCATTGGTGGGCGCGGTGACCATGCGCCCGCCGGCGGCATTCTCCTCGTTGACCGCCAGGGCGTAGAGGTTCACCCACTCCATGGCGCTCAGGGTGGAGCCGATGACGTTGGGCTTGCCGATCTCCAGCAGGTTGCGGTGCAGGCGGGCGGCGCGGCGCTGCACATTGAGGCCGCCGGGGAGGATGCCCTCGGCCTTGAGGCCGTTGTTCACGCAGTCCTGCATGGCGCGCCAGATGCGCATCAGGCCCTCGCGGGTGTCGGTGTCGCTGCGCCACATGCGCTCGTTGGCCAGCATCAGCTGGGAGACGCGCAGGTTGTGGCGGCGGCACAGCTGCAGCAGCTCGGCGGCGCTGTTGAAGTCGTAGGGCAGGCGGGTGGCGTCCTGGTCGAGACTGCCGGCAGCGGCCTGCTCGGCATCGACTACGAAGCCGCCGCCGATGGAGTAGTAGGTGTCGGCAT
Source organism: Pseudomonas sp. A6 (assembly GCF_052367875.1). Classification (NCBI taxonomy): domain Bacteria; kingdom Pseudomonadati; phylum Pseudomonadota; class Gammaproteobacteria; order Pseudomonadales; family Pseudomonadaceae; genus Pseudomonas; species Pseudomonas sp. A6. The sequence continues at coordinate 179,561 of NZ_CP198970.1, forward strand.
ACAGCTCGGCGTCGCCCTCGTAGGCGATCAGGCTCATGGCGTTGGGGTGGTAGGGCAGGTTCTCCTCCAGCAGACGCATGTCGCGCACCCAGTCGAAGGCAATGCGCCGCTCGCCGGCCAGCAGCAATTCGCCGCTGCCGAGCAGTTCGGCCATGCGCGGGGCGATCTGGCTGGGGTCGATGCGGTCGGGCCATTCGCCCATCAGGCCCATGATCACGGCGCGGTCGGTGCCGTGGCCGACGCCGGTGGCGGAGAGCGAGCCGTAGAGCTTCACTTCGACGCGGCTGACGCGCGGCAGCAGCTGGCGCTCGCGCAGGGCGCCGACGAACAGGGCGGCGGCGCGCATGGGGCCGACGGTATGCGAGCTGGAGGGGCCGATACCGATCTTGAACAGGTCGAACACACTGATGGCCATGCCGGGGCTCCTCGAATGGCGATGCCGCTGCCGCCGATTCTCGGCTGCCTGGCCGGGGAAAAGATGTCCGCTCCCGACCTGAAAATGCACCTGGCTGCCACCGGGCCACTGCTGCACGCCGCGCCGCCCAGCGGCTAGAATGCCGCCACTGTCAAACCCGAGGACGCCATGAAACGCTCCCTGATCCTGCTCAGCGCCCTGATGCTCGGCGCGACCCTCCACGGCTGCGGCGGTGGCGACGACAAGGCCAAGGCCGAGAAGGCCGCGGCCGCCGCGGTGCCGGCCGACAGCTGTACCGGCCACCCGCTGGAAAAGGCCCTGCCGCCGAGCAAGGAAATGTACGGCTACCCGTTCATCTCCCGCGAATGCGGCTACAACGACGCCAAGCTGGTGTACGGCACCGCCGACGGCAGCCGCCACCTGGAGATCAGCCTGATCGACACCGGCATGCCGGCGCCGGCCCAGGATGCCAATGGCGAGCAGGCCATCGCCTACCGTGGTGCGCAGGACAAGCTGCGCGACATGACGCATTCCAGCCTGACCTTGCTGAACAAGACTCGTGAGACTGCGATCAAGAACGGCACTGCCGACAAGTTCGGCGGCGACGACTACCTGCCGGTGATCGACACCACCCGCATGGGCGATCCCCTGGGCGTAGTCGCCCCGGCCAAGGGCGAGGCCGGTGAGTCCAGCCTGACCGGGCTGATCAAGGGGCGCTACGTGCTGACTCTGAGCAGCCCGGACAAGCCCAATGGCGGCAGCACCCAGTCCATGCGGCAGTTGTTCGTGCCTATCGTCGAGCAGATGAAGTTGACGGCGTTGCCCTGACCGGCCGCCTCCGGCGTTATCCGCCGAATCGCGGACAGAGTCCGCTCCTACGGTTACAGGGAAGCACGGGCGTAGGAGCGGACTTTGTCCGCGATTGGATTCCCGGCCACGCCGGACGCCCCGGTGGCACGAACGGCCCCCTTCGCGAGCCGTCGTAGGATGGCGTTGAGCGAAGCGATACCCATCACCCCGGCCGCATGGGTTTCGCCAAGGCTCAACCCATCCTACGAAAAGCGCCTCGGCGTAGCCGGCAAGACTGTTGCTCCTACAAAAGCTGCGATTTCGCTACGCTGCCTGTGGATGACTCTTATCTTCCCGAGGCAGCTTTCGATGTTCGACATTTCCCAGCAATTCGCCAGCGACAACTATTCCGGCATCTGCCCGGAGGCCTGGGCCGCCATGGCCGAGGCCAACCGCGGCCATGAGCGGGCCTACGGCGACGACCAGTGGACGGCGCGCGCCTCCGACCACTTCCGCGAGCTGTTCGAGACCGATTGCGAGGTGTTCTTCGCCTTCAACGGCACCGCCGCCAACTCCCTGGCCCTGGCCGCCCTGTGCCAGAGCTACCACAGCGTGATCTGCGCCGAGACCGCCCACGTCGAGACCGACGAGTGCGGCGCCCCGGAGTTCTTCTCCAACGGCTCCAAGCTGCTGCTGGCGCGCACCGACGAGCAGGGCAAGCTGACCCCCGCGGCTATTCGCGAAATCGCCCTGAAGCGCCAGGACATCCACTATCCCAAGCCGCGGGTGGTGACCCTCACCCAGGCCACCGAGGTCGGCACCGTCTACCGCCCGGACGAACTGGGCGCGCTCAGCGCCACCTGCCGCGAGCTGGGCCTGCACCTGCACATGGACGGTGCGCGCTTCTCCAACGCCTGCGCCTTCCTCGGCGCCACTCCGGCGGAGCTGACCTGGAAGGCCGGCGTCGAGGTGCTGTGCTTCGGCGGCACTAAGAACGGCATGGCGGTGGGCGAGGCCATCCTGTTCTTCGACCGCGAACTGGCCGAAGGCTTCGACTACCGCTGCAAGCAGGCCGGCCAGCTGGCCTCGAAGATGCGCTTCCTCGCCGCGCCCTGGGTCGGGGTGCTGCAGGATGACGCCTGGCTGCACTACGCCAACCACGCCAACCAGTGCGCACGCCTGCTGGCGCAGCGGGTGGCTGACGTGCCGGGCGTGCAGCTGATGTTCCCGGTGGAGGCCAACGGGGTGTTCCTGCAGATGTCCGAGCCGGCCCTGGAGGCCCTGCGCCAACGAGGCTGGCGCTTCTACACCTTCATCGGCGCCGGCGGCGCGCGCTTCATGTGCTCCTGGGACACCGAGCTGGAGCGTGTCGAGGCCCTGGCGCGGGACATCCGCGAGGTCATGGGCGCCGCTGCCTGAGTTGTCCACCGAATCTGTCGAAAACCCTGTGCGCAGCCTGTGGCCGGGCTGTGCGCAGGCGGCTGGTGGGCGCATGGCCGCTGGGCCGGGCCAGGGCGCTCGGGGTTTGTCCGGCGGGCTGGATTCTGCCCCCGGAATCTGTTGGCCTTGCTGTGGATAAAGTGTGAATGAATACCTTCGCGCCAGGCCTGGCGGGGCCTGCGCGCGGCTGTACGTTTTTTGTCCTGATTTTTCCTGCATGCCTTGATTTTCAAGCACTTGCCTTGACCTTCCGGTGGCTGGCGAGTTGCCCACAATGGCTGTGGAGCGAGGCGCTGGAAAGCTGTGGAAAAGCTGTCGGTGAATGGCTGCACGAGCGAAACGGCGGGGCCTGCCAGGCATTGCTGGTTTTTTCGCCAATGGCCCTGTCCGGGGGCGCTGCGGAAAAAACCGGCGGCGAATCGTCGCGGGCTGTCCACGGCTTCTGTTGAACGGCTTGTGACAAAGCTGTGGATAAAGTGCTGCTGGACAGGCGTTCCGGGGCTTGCGCAGCACTGCCCAAAAAAACGCCAGTGTTGCGCTGAAGGGCCCGTGGCTCAAGGCCTGCCAGCATCCCCGACGAGTTTCCCGAACTGTCCACAATGGCTGTGGAGGCGACCTTCAGCAAGCTGTGGAAAAGCTGTGGTGAAACGGCTGTGGCAGGCATGCCCGCTGGGCTCGTGGCGCCTGGCTGTTTTTTGCCCAGAGAGTCCCGAGGTGCTACCTATACTTGCCGTTACCCTGCCTGGGAGGTGCCCCATGTCGAACTACTCGGTCGAACAGATCCGCACGGTCGCCCTGGTCGGCCATGGCGACAGCGGCAAGACCCTGCTCGCCGAAGCCCTGCTGCAGCGCAGCGGTGCCATCCCCGCGATGGGCTCGCTGGAACGCGGCGACACCCTGTGCGACGCCGACCCGCTGGAGCGCGACTACCACCACTCGCTGTCCGCCGCGCTGGCGCACTTCGAGCACGAGGGCGCGCACGTCCAGCTCATCGATACCCCCGGCCTGCCCGACTTCATCGGCCACGCGCTGCCGGCCCTGGCGGCGGTGGAGACCGCGCTGGTGGTGGTCAACGCGCAGAACGGCATCGAGCTGAACACCCACCGCATGATGGACTGGGCCGCCGAGCGCGGGCTGTGCCGGATGCTGGTGGTGAACAAGATCGACGCCGAACGCGTCGACCTGCCGACGCTGCTGGCCGACCTGCGCGAAGCCTTCGGCAAGGAGGTGCTGCCGCTGAACCTGCCGGCCGGCGGTGCGACTCGGGTGGCCGACTGCTTCTTCGCGCCCGCCGGCGAGGCGGACTTCTCCTCGGTGGAGGAGGCGCACCAGGCGCTGGTCGACCAGGTCGTGGAGGTCGACGAGGAGCTGATGGCGCGCTACCTGGAGCAGGGCTCGATCCAGCCGGAGGAACTGCACGAACCCTTCGAGCGGGCCCTGCGCGAAGGCCACCTGATTCCCCTGTGCTTCGTCTCGGCGCGCACCGGCGCCGGCGTCGACGAGTTGCTGGCGGCGCTGGCGCGGCTGGCGCCCAACCCCGCCGAAGGCAACCCGCCGCTGTTCGAGCGGCTGGACGAGCAGGGCGGCGCCAGGCCCTTTCGCTCGCAGCCGGACCCCGAGGCCCACGTGCTGGCCCATGTGTTCAAGGTGGTGATCGATCCCTTCGTCGGCCGCCTGGCGGTGTTCCGCGTGCACCAGGGCACCGTGCGCCGCGACATGCAGCTGTTCGCCGGGGACGGCCGCAAGCCGTTCAAGGTTGGCCACCTGCTGCGCCTGCAGGGCAAGCGCCACGAGGAGGTGCCGCAGCTGATCCCCGGCGACTTCGGTGCTCTGACCAAGGTCGAGGAGCTGGAGTTCGACGTGGTCCTGCACGACTCCCACGACGAGGACCACATCCGCCTGGCGCCGCTGGACTTCCCCACGCCCATGCAGGGCCTGGCCATCGAGGCCGGCCGCCGCGGCGACGAGCAGCGCCTGGCCGAAGTGATGCAGCGCCTGCTGGCCGAGGACCCCTGCGTGCGCCTGGACTACAACGCCTCCACCCAGGAAACCGTGCTGCGCGGCATGGGCGAACTGCACCTGCGCTACCTGCTGGAGCGCCTGACCGGCAGCTACAAGCTGGAAGTGAACACCCGAGCGCCCAGCGTGCCCTACCGCGAGACGGCCACGCGCCCGGCCGAGGGGCACTGCCGGCACAAGAAGCAGACCGGCGGCGCCGGCCAGTTCGGCGAGGTGTTCCTGCGCGTGGAGCCGCTGCCGCGCGGGGCCGGCTTCGAGTTCGTCGACGCCATCAAGGGCGGGGTGATCCCGGGGCAGTTCATCCCCTCGGTGGAAAAGGGCGTGCGCGCGGCGCTGGCCGCCGGGCCCCTGGCCGGCTTCCCGGTGGAGGACGTGAAGGTCACGGTGTTCGACGGCAAGAGCCATTCGGTGGACTCCAAGGACATCGCCTTCCAGGCCGCCGGGCGCAAGGCCATGTTCGACGCCCTGCGCAACGCCGGCGGCATGCTGCTGGAGCCGGTGGTGAACATCGCGGTGACGGCGCCGGAGGCGCGCCTGGGCGACATCACCGCCGACCTCACCGGGCGCCGCGGCCAGGTGCTGGGCACCGAACCGCTGTCGGCCCGCGCCACCCTGGTGCGCGGCCAGGTGCCGCTGGCGGAACTGGAGGGCTACGCCAACCGGCTGAAGGCGATCACCGCCGGGCAGGGCTTCTTCACCCTGGAGGCCAGCCACTACAACCCCGTGCCGCAGGACGTGCAGCAGCGCCTGGCCAGTGGGTACAAGGCGGTGCAGGAAGAAGACTGAGGAGGCCGGGTCCTGTCTTGCCGGCTGCGCCGGAGCGCTCTTCGTAGGAGCGAGCCGTGCCCGCCGGTATGGCAGGAGCAACTGTCTTGCGCCGAGGTGCTCTTCGTAGGATGGGGTGAGCTTGCGAAACCCATGCGGTTGCGCTGATGGGTATCGCTTCGCTCAACGCCATCCTACGGAAAGCCGTGCTTCCTGGAACCGTAGGAGCGGGCCCTGCGCGCGAATCGCGGGCAGGGCCCGCTCCTACAGGGGCCCCAGGCGCATCAATTCAGATGCAATTCCACCCCGAAACGCCGCGACAGGCACGGCCACTGCTTCCAGGCGGTGACCGTCTGCGGGTCGCTCAGGCGGGCGCGGTAGGCCTGCGCCGCCGGGCTGGCGAAGACGCTGTCGTCGAGCATCGAGTCCACCGCGTGGTGCACTGCCTCGTCCAACTGGTTGGCGAAGGGCTCGCCGATCAGCTGGTGCGCCACCAGGTTGGCCACGGTGGTGTCCAGCGGGATCAGCGGCTGGCCGAAGTGGGCGATGTAGCGGTCGTTCACTTCCTCCACCAGACGGTGCGCCAGGTAGGCCTCGTCGAGCAGCGCGTCCAGGCCGTCGTGGCCGGCCAGCAGGTCGGGCGGGGTCAGGAAGAAGTGCTCGGCGACCTTCAGCACCGGCTTGATCCTTTCCTCTATGCCGGCGTTGCGCGCCACGCTGGTGGCGGCTTCGAGGAACTCGGGGACCTGCTCGATATAGGCATGGACGAAGCGGGTGAGCACCTGGACGGCATCGTCGCCGCTCAGGTTGATGCTCGGGTGCAGGCCCGCCATCTGGCTGTGGATGAGCCGCGCCAGGTGCCCGTTGCGCGCCTCGAGCTGGTGGGCCTGCTGAATCAGTTCGCGCAGTGCTGCGATATTCATGACAACTCCAAGACAACTCGATTTGGAAAGTGAAGAAAGACCTTAGCCGGGCGGGTCGGCGAGCTAAGACGCGATCGTCATAATCACGCAACCTTTATGAGGTTCGGGCATATCAAGCCGCCACCATGGTAGCGCAAAGCCGCAGGCGGCGTGGCTTTGAGAGCACCTTTCGCAATTGCGGAGGAGTTTTTTGCGCTGCGTTGTTATGTCGCAACCCCTGGCTATACTCCGATTCGACACACCTGAACCTGATGAACCCGGCCTGCCTTGCACGTGCCGAGGCTCGGCGGTCAAAGTTTGCTGTCTTGGCGGTCGCTCCCTTGGCCGCTGGCGTTTGCCGGCGGGATAAGAACAACGATAAGGGGAACCCGAATGCTGCGACATCCGCGTACCTGGATGGGCTTGCTGTCGCTCCTCGTGTTTACTCCGGCGCACGCCGCCTGGACGGTGAACATGACCCCGGGGGCGACCGAGGTCAGCCGTAACGTGTTCGACCTGCACATGACCATTTTCTGGATCTGTGTGGTCATCGGCATCATCGTCTTCGGTGCCATGTTCTGGTCGATGATCGTCCACCGCCGTTCCACCGGCCAGCAGCCGGCGCATTTCCACGAGAGTACCGCAGTGGAAATCCTCTGGACCGTGGTGCCGTTCCTGATTCTGGTGGTGATGGCCATTCCCGCCACGCGCACCCTGATCCACATGTACGACACCTCCGAGCCGGAGCTGGACGTGCAGGTCACCGGCTACCAGTGGAAGTGGCAGTACAAGTACCTGGGCCAGGACGTGGAGTTCTTCAGCAACCTGGCCACCAGCCAGGAGCAGATCCACAACAAGGATCCCAAGGACGAGCACTACCTGCTGGAAGTGGACAACCCGCTGGTGCTGCCGGCCGGGGTCAAGGTGCGCTTCCTGGTGACCTCCAGCGACGTCATCCACTCCTGGTGGGTGCCGGCCTTCGCGGTCAAGCGCGACGCCATCCCCGGCTTCGTCAACGAGGCCTGGACCAAGATCGACGAGCCCGGCGTCTACCGCGGCCAGTGCGCCGAGCTGTGCGGCAAGGACCACGGCTTCATGCCCATCGTGGTCGACGTGAAGGCCAAGCCGGACTTCGACAAGTGGCTGGCCGAGCGCAAGGAAGAGGCGGTCAAGCTCAAGGAACTGACCAGCAAGGAATGGACCAAGGAAGAACTCGTCGCCCGCGGCGACAAGGTCTACCACACCATCTGCGCCGCCTGTCACCAGCCCGAGGGCCAGGGCATGCCGCCGATGTTCCCGGCGCTCAAGGGCTCGAAGATCGTCACCGGGCCCAAGGAGCACCACCTGGAAACCGTGTTCAACGGCGTCCCGGGCACGGCCATGGCGGCCTTCGGCAAGCAGCTCTCGGAAGTGGACATCGCCGCGGTGATCACCTTCGAGCGCAACAGCTGGGGCAACAACGACGGCGACATGGTCACTCCGCAAGACGTAGTGGCCTACAAGCAGAAGCAAAAATAACGAGGAGCCTGCGATGAGCGCTGTGATCGACCATCCCGAGCATTCGCACGCCGGCGAGCACCACCACGGCCCGGCCAAGGGCCTGATGCGCTGGGTCCTGACCACCAACCACAAGGACATCGGCACCCTGTACCTGTGGTTCAGCTTCTGCGCCTTCCTCCTCGGCGGCTCCTTCGCCATGGTGATCCGCGCCGAGCTGTTCCAGCCGGGGCTGCAGATCGTCGAGCCGGCCTTCTTCAACCAGATGACCACCATGCACGGCCTGGTGATGGTGTTCGGCGCGGTGATGCCGGCCTTCGTCGGCCTGGCCAACTGGATGGTGCCGCTGATGATAGGCGCGCCGGACATGGCCCTGCCGCGCATGAACAACTTCAGCTTCTGGCTGCTGCCGGCGGCCTTCGGCCTGCTGGTCAGCACCCTGTTCATGCCCGGCGGCGGCCCCAACTTCGGCTGGACCTTCTACGCCCCGCTGTCCACCACCTTCGCCCCGCACAGCGTGACCTTCTTCATCTTCGCCCTGCACATGATGGGGATGAGCTCGATCATGGGCGCGATCAACGTGATCGCCACCATCCTCAACCTGCGCGCCCCGGGCATGACGCTGATGAAGATGCCGCTGTTCGTCTGGACCTGGCTGATCACCGCCTTCCTGCTGATCGCGGTGATGCCGGTGCTGGCCGGCTGCGTGACCATGATGCTGATGGACATCCACTTCGGCACCAGCTTCTTCAGCGCGGCCGGCGGCGGCGACCCGGTGCTGTTCCAGCACGTGTTCTGGTTCTTCGGCCACCCCGAGGTGTACATCATGATCCTGCCGGCGTTCGGCGCGGTCAGCTCGATCATCCCGGCCTTCAGCCGCAAGCCGCTGTTCGGCTACACCTCGATGGTCTACGCCACCGCCTCGATCGCCTTCCTCTCGTTCATCGTCTGGGCGCACCACATGTTCGTGGTCGGCATCCCGCTGGTGGGCGAGCTGTTCTTCATGTACGCCACCATGCTGATCGCCGTGCCCACCGGGGTGAAGGTGTTCAACTGGGCGTCGACCATGTGGCAGGGCTCGCTGACCTTCGAGACGCCGATGCTGTTCGCCGTGGCCTTCGTCATCCTCTTCACCATCGGCGGCTTCTCCGGGCTGATGCTGGCCATCGCCCCGGCGGACTTCCAGTACCAGGACACCTACTTCGTGGTGGCGCACTTCCACTACGTGCTGGTGCCCGGGGCGATCTTCGGCATCTTCGCCTCGGTGTACTACTGGATACCCAAGTGGACCGGGCACATGTACGACGAGACCCTGGCCAAGCTGCACTTCTGGCTCTCGTTCATCGGCATGAACATGGCCTTCTTCCCCATGCACTTCCTGGGGCTGGCCGGCATGCCGCGGCGGATTCCGGACTACAACCTGCAGTTCGCCAACTTCAACATGGTCTCGTCCATCGGCGCCTTCCTGTTCGGCACCACCCAGCTGCTGTTCCTGTTCATCGTCATCAAGACCATCCGCGGCGGCAAGCCGGCCCCGGCCAAACCCTGGGACGGCGCCGAAGGCCTGGAGTGGACGGTGCCCTCGCCGGCGCCCTACCACACCTTCAGCACCCCGCCGGAAGTGAAGTGAACCGTCCTTCGTAGGAGCGAGCTCGCTCGCGCACCCGGCCCCGCTGCGGAGCTGTTCGCGAGCAAGCTCGCTCCTACAGGAGACCCGACATGAGCGACGGCAATATCGAGACGCGCAAGCTGGTTACCCGCCTGCTGGTGGTGGTGGTGGCCATGTTCGCCTTCGGCTTCGCCCTGGTGCCGATCTACAACGTCATGTGCAAGGCCCTGGGCATCAACGGCAAGACTTCCGGCAGCGCCTACCAGGGCAGCCTCCAGCAGGTGGACATGGCGCGCCAGGTGAAGGTGGACTTCGTGGCGAACAACAACATCGACATGGTCTGGGAGTTCCGCCCCGAGAGCGAAATGATCGTGGTGCACCCCGGGGCGGTGAACCAGATGCTGTTCGTCGCGCAGAACCCCACCAACAAGCCGATGACCGCCCAGGCCATCCCCAGCATCGCGCCCTCCACGGCCGCGCGCTATTTCCACAAGACCGAGTGCTTCTGCTTCACCCAGCAGGTCCTGCAGCCCGGCGAGCGCATCGAGATGCCGGTGCGCTTCATCGTCGACCGCGACCTGCCGGCGGACGTCCACCGCATCACCCTCGCCTACACGCTGTTCGACATCACCGCACGCAAGCCACCGGTGGCCAGCAACGACCGCTGACCGGCCCAGGAGAACAAGAATGGCAACCCACGATCCGTACTATGTCCCCGCGCAGAGCAAATGGCCGATCATCGCCACCATCGGCCTGCTCACCACGCTGTTCGGCGTCGGCACCTGGATGAACGACTACAGCGCCGGCAACCAGGTCTCCCACGGGCCCTGGATCCTCTTCGCCGGCGGGCTGATCGTCGCCTACATGCTGTTCGGCTGGTTCGGCAACGTGATCAAGGAGAGCCGCTCCGGCCTCTACAGCCCGCAGATAGACCGCTCGTTCCGCTGGGGCATGAGCTGGTTCATCTTCTCCGAGGTGATGTTCTTCGCCGCCTTCTTCGGCGCGCTCTTCTACATCCGCCACTTCGCCGGGCCCTGGCTCGGCGGCGAGGGCCACAAGGGCATCGCCCACATGCTCTGGCCGGAGTTCCAGTACACCTGGCCGCTGCTGAGCAACCCGGACAACAAGCTGTTCCCGCCGCCCAAGGAAGTCATCGAGCCGTGGAAGCTGCCGCTGATCAACACCATCCTGCTGGTCACCTCCAGCTTCACCGTGACCTTCGCCCACCACGCGCTGAAGAAGAACCACCGCGGCCCGCTGAAGCTGTGGCTGGCGATCACCGTGGCGCTGGGCGTGGCCTTCCTGTTCCTGCAGGCCCACGAGTACCACGAGGCCTATAGCGAACTGGGCCTGACCCTCGGCTCGGGCATCTACGGCACCACCTTCTTCATGCTCACCGGCTTCCACGGCGCCCACGTGACCATAGGCGCGCTGATGCTGAGCATCATGCTGGTCCGCATCCTGCGCGGGCACTTCGACGCCGAGCACCACTTCGGCTTCGAGGCGGCCAGCTGGTACTGGCACTTCGTCGACGTGGTGTGGATCGGGCTGTTCATCTTTGTGTACGTGCTTTGAGGCGGCACGCCCTTGTAGGAGCGAGCTTGCTCGCGAACGGCTCCGCAGCGGGGCTGGTTCGCGAGCAAGCTCGCTCCTACGAAAAGCTCAGAAAGTAGCGGAAGTGACCAGTTGCCCGGAGTAGAAGCCCCAGGCGACCAGGGCGAGGGTAAGGGCGGCGAGGATGACCCGCACGGTAAGGGCGTTGACCACACGGGAACCGTGGCCCTCGTCCTTGACCAGGAAGAACAACCCGCTGAACAGGCTGGCCACGGTGGCCAGCAGCAGAACGACGATCGCGGCCTTGAGCATGACCTGGCTCCGATTGCTGAGGGGGTAACTTGCAGTATAGCCAGCACGCCATCGACTCCCGCCCGCGCCACGGCGTGGCGGCGGTGTTCCGGCCGGGCCTGGCGCCGACCCTGGTGGTCCTGGCGCTGCTCCCGCTGCTGGTCGCCCTGGGCTGCTGGCAGCTTTCCCGCGCCGCCGAGAAACGCGTGCTGCTGGCCGCCGCCGAAGCACGCCGCGAGGCGGCGCCCATCCCCGCCGCGCAGCTCGAACGCCTGGCCAACCCCGCCTACGTGCGGGTGCGCCTGCAGGGCCGCCTGGACGCCGAGCACAGCCTGCTGCTGGACAACCGCACCCGCGACGGCGCCGCTGGCGTCGAAGTGCTGCAACCCTTCCACGACAAGGCCAGCGGCCTGTGGCTGCTGGTCAACCGCGGCTGGCTACCCTGGCCCAACCGCCGCGTGCCGCCGGCCTTCGACACGCCGGCCGGCGACCTGCTGCTCGACGCCTGGGCCTACGTCCCGCCGCCCGGCGGCCTGCAACTGGCCGATGCGCGGCAGCAGGCCTGGCCGCAGCTGATCACCCGCGTCGACCCCGACGCCACCTGGCAGGCCCTGGACCGCAACGGCCTGGCCCTGGAGCTGCGCCTGGAACCGGGCGACGCCGCCTTCGAGACCAACTGGCCGGTGGTCGCCATGGCCCCGGAACGCCACACCGGCTACGCCGTGCAGTGGTTCGCCATGGCCACCGCCCTGCTCGCCCTCTACCTCTACCTCGGAATCCGTCGCGCACGGGAGAAGCCAGACCATGACCAGCCTGACCCTCGATGAAGCCCAACTGCGCCGCCGCACCCGCGGGCGCATCCAGCTGCTGCTGATCCTCGCGGTGGTGTTCGGCCCCATGCTGCTGGCCGGCGGCATGTACAAGTTCCGCTTCTGGGTGCCGGAAAGCCGCATCTACCACGGCGAGCTCTTCGCCAACGGCAAGACCGCGGCCGACCTCGGCGTGCAGGCCGACGCGCCCAGCGATCGCTGGCAGCTGCTGGTCACCGCCCCGTCCACCTGCGCCGCCGACTGCCAGCAGCTGGTGTACCTGGCGCGGCAGATCAACATCGGCCTGAACCGCGACGCCAACCGCGCCGAGCACGCCCTGGCCGCCGCCCAGGCGCTGCCGGCGGAATTCCAGGCGCAGCTGGACAAGGACTACCCGCGCCTGAAGCGCTACGCCCTGCAACCGGCCGCCGGCGAGCAGGCGCCGCAGCTGTGGATAGTCGATCCCCACGGCAACCTGGTGCTGCGCTACGCCGCCGGCGCCAACGGCAAGCAGATCCTCGGCGACCTGCAACTGCTGCTGAAGCTCTCCCACATCGGCTGAGCGCAGGCCACGACAACAACAAGAACGGGGGCTGTGCATGACGAACACACCGCGTAAACCCGGCTTCTACGTCGCCGCCTTCGCCACCGCCCTGGCGCTGGTGGTGGTGCTGCTCGGCGCCTACACCCGGCTCACCCACGCCGGCCTGGGCTGCCCGGACTGGCCCGGCTGCTACGGCTTCATCCACGTGCCCAGCAGCGAGGCGCAGCTGGCCCACGCCGAGCAGCACTTCCCCGAGGCCCCGGTGGAAGCGCAGAAGGGCTGGAACGAGATGATCCACCGCTACTTCGCCGGCACCCTGGGCCTGCTCATCGCCGGCCTTGCGGTACACGCCCTGCTGCGCCGCGGCCGCGACGGTCAGCCGCTGCGCCTGCCGTTGCTGCTGCTGGGCGTGGTGATCGCCCAGGCCGCCTTCGGCATGTGGACGGTGACCCTCAAGCTGTGGCCGCAGGTGGTCACCGCGCACCTGCTCGGCGGCTTCACCACCCTGTCGCTGCTGTTCCTCCTCGCCCTGCGCCTGTCCGGCGCCGTGCAACCGCTGCAACGCGCCGGCGCGCCGCGCCGCCTGGCAGCCTTCGCCCTGGCCCTGGTGGTGCTGCAGATCGCCCTGGGCGGCTGGGTGAGCAGCAACTACGCGGCGGTCGCCTGCATCGACCTGCCCATGTGCCACGGCCAGTGGTGGCCGCAGATGGACTTCGCCAACGGCTTCCACCTGACCCAGCACATCGGCCCCAACTACCTGGGCGGGCAGCTCGACAGCGACGCCCGCACGGCCATCCACATGACCCACCGCATGGGCGCCTTCTGCGTGGTGGCGGTGCTGCTGGTGCTGGCCTGGCGCATGCAGCGCATCGGCCTGATCTACCCCACCGCGCTGATGTTGCTGGCGCTATCGCTGCAGGTCGGCCTGGGCATCAGCAACGTGCTGCTGCACCTGCCGCTGCCGGTGGCGGTGGCGCACAACGGCGGCGGCGCCTGCCTGCTGCTGAGCCTGGTGCTGGTCAACTACCGCCTGCGCGCGCCGGTCAGCGTGGCCAAGGTCGCTGCGGCCGGCAGGGCGCGCACGCTGCCGGCGCTGGAACGGCCGGTGGCCTACCCCTCGCAAGGCTGAACCTCATTCAACGAACGGAGAGTCGAACATGGCCAGCGTACTGAGCGGCACCCGCAGCCAACCCGGCTGGCGCGATTACCTGGAGCTGACCAAGCCCAAGGTGGTCCTGCTGATGCTGATCACCTCGCTGATCGGCATGCTGCTGGCCACCCGCAGCGGCGTGCCCTGGACGGTGCTGCTGTTCGGCAACCTGGGCATCGGCCTGTGCGCCGGCGCGGCGGCGGCGGTGAACCACGTGGTGGACCGGCGCATCGACTCGATCATGGCGCGCACCCACCGCCGCCCGCTGGTGGAGGGGCGGCTCTCGCCCAGCGTGGCCCTGGGCTTCGCCCTGCTCCTGGCGCTGGCCGGGATGAGCCTGCTGCTGACCTTCACCAACGCCCTCACCGCCTGGCTGACGCTGGCCTCGCTGCTGGGCTACGCGGCGCTCTACACGGGCTTCCTCAAGCGCGCCACGCCGCAGAACATCGTGATCGGCGGCCTGGCCGGCGCGGCCCCGCCGATGCTCGGCTGGGTGGCGGTGACCGGGCACCTGTCGGCCGAGCCGCTGCTGCTGGTGCTGATCATCTTCGCCTGGACGCCGCCGCACTTCTGGGCCCTGTGCCTGCACCGCAAGGACGAGTACGCCAAGGCCGAGATTCCGATGCTGCCGGTGACCCACGGCGAGCGCTACACCAAGCTGCACATCCTGCTCTACAGCCTGGTGCTGTTCGCCGTGAGCCTGATGCCCTTCGCCATCCACATGAGCGGCCTGGTCTACCTGCTCGCCGCGCTGGCCCTGGGCGCTCGCTTCCTCGACTGGGCCTGGGCGCTGTACCGTGACAGCAAGCCCCATGCGGCCATCGGCACCTTCAAGTACTCTATCGCCTACCTGTTCCTGCTGTTCATCGCCCTGCTGGTGGACCATTACCTGCCGGTGCGCCTGGCGATGTAACGGCCGGGTTCGCGAGCAAGCTCGCTCCTACGAAGAGCCCCGCAGGACCGACCTGTAGGAGCGAGCTTGCTCGCGAACGCTCTTCCACCCGCTCCCGACCACGAGAACCCCATGTCCCGAGTCAACAAGACCGTCCTCATCCTGGTAGCCATAGTCGCCGTCATCCTCGGCCTCACCGTGCAGAAGGTGCTCACCGAGAAACACCGCCTCGACCCCGCCGCGCTGCTCGACGCCGGCATCGTGCTGCTGCCGCAGAGCCGCGAGGTGCCGGCGCTGACCTTCCAGGACCAGGACGGCAAGCCGTTCGACACCGCCAGCCTCAAGGGCCGCTGGAGCCTGCTGTTCTTCGGCTACACCTTCTGCCCGGACGTCTGCCCCACCACCCTGGCGCAGCTGCGCGAGCTGCAGGGCAAGCTGGCCCCCGAGGCGCGCGAAAAGCTGCAGGTGGTGTTCGTCAGCGTCGACCCGCACCGCGACACCCCGGCGCGCCTGAAGGAATACCTGGGCTTCTTCAACGCCGGCTTCCAGGGCCTGGTGGGCAGCGACGAGGCCATCCAGAAGCTGGCCAACGCCATGAGCATCCCCTACATCCCGGCCGACACCAGCAAGCCCAACTACACCGTCGACCACAGCGGCAACCTGGTCATCATCGGCCCGGACGGCACCCAGCACGGCTTCATCCGCGCCCCGCTGAACAACGCCAAGCTCGCCGAACAGCTGCCCAAGGTGCTCGCCGACCAGGGCTGAGCCATTCGCCGGCGCGCAGCCGGCCCATTCACCGCGCTGCTTTGTCGCAGCCAGGCAACGGCCACCCGAGGGTGGCCGTTCTTTTTTTTCATCACCCGCCTGCACAGCCTTGGACTAGTCTGTTTTTCAGGACCCGCCCCGACGCCCGCCCGAAAGCCAGGGAACATGCGCCGTGAGGCGGTCGCCAGGGATTTTCTGACTCTGTAGTCAATGTAAAAAATCTGCTACGGAATTCCAGGCATCAGTGATCACTCATATTTCGGATTAAAAACATTAATTAACACCTATAGATACGCCTGAGGCAGGATTGACGGGCCTCTCACCGGGTTGCCGGGGGTTCTGATGAGCAAACATTCACACCAGGGATAGCGTTTTCCCCCGGTCACAATAGGCAATTAGGCTAAAAGCCAGGGCGCACGCGCCCCTTGCCGGGACGGGGGAACTACGGGTCCCAACGTGACTTGTAGTCCTTTTTCAGTACTACTTCAGAACTTCTTGCCGACCCAGTGGCTCGATTGCACAATGCCGACGCCCAGCGGGTTCTGGACCCGCCCTTTCGCGGCATGCGTTGCCAGTTCGACAACCCGGCCGCCTTCCGGCGCCGGACTACTCAAGGATCACGCAGGAGATTTGTGAGTGCAGATCGGTGTCCCTCTCGAGACCCATGCCGGTGAAACACGGGTCGCCGCCACCGCTGAAACCATCAAGAAACTGGTTGGCCAAGGCCACCAGGTGATCGTTCAGAGTGGCGCCGGTATCAATGCCTGTCAGCCGGACAGCGCCTTCGAGGCCGCCGGGGCGAAGATCGGCTCCGCCGCCGACGCCCTGGGCGCCGAACTGGTGCTCAAGGTGGTCGCCCCCAGCGCCGAGGAACTGGCGCAGATGAAGCCGGGCGCCGTGCTGATCGGCATGCTCAACCCCTTCGACAACGACAACATCGCGCGCATGGCCGAACGCGGCATCACCGCCTTCGCCCTGGAAGCCGCCCCGCGCACCTCGCGGGCGCAGAGCCTCGACGTGCTGTCGTCCCAGGCCAACATCGCCGGCTACAAGGCGGTGATGCTCGCCGCCAACCACTACCCGCGCTTCATGCCCATGCTGATGACCGCCGCCGGCACCGTTAAGGCCGCCCGCGTGCTGATCCTCGGCGCCGGCGTCGCCGGCCTGCAGGCCATCGCCACGGCCAAGCGCCTGGGCGCGGTGATCGAGGCCTCGGACGTGCGCCCGGCGGTGAAGGAGCAGATCGAATCCCTCGGCGCCAAGTTCGTCGACGTGCCCTACGAGACCGACGAGGAGCGCGAGTGCGCCGAAGGCGTCGGCGGTTACGCCCGCCCCATGCCGGCCTCGTGGATGGAGCGCCAGGCCAAGGCGGTGCACGAGCGCGCCAAGCAGGCCGACATCGTCATCACCACCGCGCTGATCCCGGGCCGCAAGGCGCCGACGCTGCTGCACGAAGCCACCGTGCAGGAGATGAAACCGGGCTCGGTGGTCATCGACCTGGCCGCGGCCCAAGGCGGCAACTGCCCGCTGACCGAAGCCGGACAGGTGGTGGTCAAGCACGGCGTGACCCTGGTCGGCCACACCAACCTGGCCGCCATGGTCCCGGCGGACGCCTCGGCCTTGTATGCGCGCAACCTGCTCGACTTCCTCAAGCTGACCCTCTCCGCCGAAGGCTTCAAGGTCAACCTGGAAGACGACATCGTCGCCGCCTGCCTGATGTGCCGCGACGGCCAGGCCGTGCGCAAGAACGGCTGAGCCCTCCTTAATAAAGAAGAACCCGCCGGGCTCCTGCCCGGCCTAGAGACCGGTGAAAGACGATGGAAGAAATGCTGATCTCCCACGGGATCTACAACCTGATCATCTTCGTGCTGGCTGTGTACGTCGGCTACCACGTGGTATGGAACGTCACCCCCGCGCTGCACACCCCGCTGATGGCGGTGACCAACGCCATCTCGGCGATCGTCATCGTCGGCGCCATGCTGGCCGCCGCCCTGACCGTCACCCCGCTGGGCAAGATCATGGGCACCCTGGCCGTGGCCCTGGCCGCGGTCAACGTGTTCGGTGGCTTCCTGGTCACCCGCCGCATGTTGGAAATGTTCAAGAAGAAAGCGCCGAAAGCGCCGGCGGAGAAGCACTGACCATGAGCATGAACCTCGTCACTCTCCTTTACCTGATCGCCTCGGTCTGCTTCATCCAGGCCCTGAAGGGCCTGTCGCACCCGACCAGCTCGCGGCGCGGCAACCTGTTCGGCATGGTCGGCATGGCCATCGCCGTGCTCACCACCGTCGGCCTGGTGTTCAAGCTCGGCGCGCAACTGGCCGAGGGCGGCAACGCCGCCGCCGGCATCGGCTACATCCTGGTCGGCCTGCTGATCGGCGGCAGCGCCGGTTCGATCATGGCCAAGCGCGTCGAGATGACCAAGATGCCCGAGCTGGTCGCCTTCATGCACAGCATGATCGGCCTGGCCGCGGTCTTCATCGCCATCGCCGCCGTGGTCGAGCCGCAGTCGCTGGGCATCGTCCAGCATCTGGGCGACACCATCCCCACCGGCAACCGCCTGGAGCTGTTCCTCGGCGCGGCCATCGGCGCCATCACCTTCTCCGGTTCGGTGATCGCCTTCGGCAAGCTGTCGGGCAAGTACAAGTTCCGCCTGTTCCAGGGCGCACCGGTACAGTTCGCCGGCCAGCACATGCTCAACCTGGTGCTGGGCCTGGCCACCCTGGGCCTGGGCCTGGTGTTCATGTTCACCGGCAACCTCGCCGCCTTCGCCCTGATGCTGGCCCTGGCCTTCATCCTCGGCGTGCTGATCATCATCCCCATCGGCGGCGCCGACATGCCGGTGGTGGTGTCGATGCTGAACTCCTACTCCGGTTGGGCCGCGGCGGGCATCGGCTTCTCGCTGAACAACTCGATGCTGATCATCGCCGGCTCCCTGGTGGGCTCCTCGGGCGCCATCCTCTCGTACATCATGTGCAAGGCGATGAACCGCTCGTTCTTCAACGTCATCCTCGGTGGCTTCGGCGCCAGCACCGACGACGCCGGCCCGGCTGGCGCCAAGGAAGCCCGCCCGGTGAAGTCCGGTTCGGCCGACGACGCCTCCTTCCTGCTGACCAACGCCGACAGCGTGATCATCGTCCCCGGCTACGGCCTGGCGGTGGCCCGCGCCCAGCACGCGCTGATGGAACTGGCGGAGAAGCTGACCCACCGCGGCGTCACCGTGAAGTTCGCCATCCACCCGGTCGCCGGGCGTATGCCGGGCCACATGAACGTGCTGCTGGCCGAGGCCGAAGTGCCCTACGAGCAGGTGTTCGAGATGGAAGACATCAACTCCGAGTTCGGCCAGACCGACGTGGTGCTGGTGCTGGGCGCCAACGACGTGGTCAACCCGGCGGCGAAGAACGATCCGAAGTCGCCGATCGCCGGCATGCCGATCCTCGAGGCCTACAAGGCCAAGACCGTGATCGTCAACAAGCGCTCGATGGCCAGCGGCTATGCCGGCCTGGACAACGAACTGTTCTACCTGGACAAGACCATGATGGTCTTCGGCGACGCCAAGAAAGTCATCGAAGACATGGTCAAGGCCGTCGAATAACGACAGCCGTCGATCCACAAGACACCGGCCGCGCGCCGGTGTCTTGCTTTGCCGCAAAGGAAAACCCTCTGGACTTTGGTAGTAAGGAAGGCAGTGGTGGGGCGATTTTTCGACCTTGGTATAAGGGCGAAAAATCGCCGAATCCCTAGACTGGCCGCCTTGCACTCCCCATAAAGCCTGAGGTTTTTCCATGTACCGTGATCGCGTGCGCCTGCCTTCCCTGCTCGAGAAGGTGATGACTGCTGACCAGGCCGCAGCCCTGATCCAGGACGGCATGACCGTCGGCATGAGCGGCTTCACCCGCGCCGGCGAAGCCAAGGCCGTGCCGGAGGCCCTGGCCCAGCGCGCCAAGCAGCAGCCGCTGAAGATCAGCCTGATGACCGGCGCGAGCCTGGGCAACGACCTCGACAAACACCTGACCGAGGCCGGCGTACTGGCCCGGCGCATGCCCTTCCAGGTCGACAGCACCCTGCGCAAGGCGATCAACGACGGCTCGGTGATGTTCATCGACCAGCACTTGTCGGAAACCGTCGAACAGCTGCGCAACCACCAGCTCAAGCTGCCGGACATCGCGGTGATCGAAGCCGTGGCCATCACCGAGCAAGGCCACATCGTGCCGACCACCTCCGTGGGCAACTCGGCCAGCTTCGCGATCTTCGCCAAGCAGGTGATCGTCGAGATCAACCTGGCGCACAACACCAACCTGGAAGGCCTGCACGACATCTACATCCCGACCTACCGGCCGACCCGCACACCGATCCCGCTGACGAAGGTCGACGATCGCATCGGCAGCACCGCCATCCCGATCCCGCCGGAGAAGATCGTCGCCATCGTCATCAACAACCAGCCCGACTCGCCCTCCACCGTGCTGCCGCCGGACAGCGAGACCCAGGCCATCGCCAACCACCTGATCGACTTCTTCAAGCGCGAAGTGGACGCCGGCCGCCTGGCGAAGAACCTCGCGCCGCTGCAGGCGGGCATCGGCAGCATCGCCAACGCGGTGATGTGCGGCCTGATGGAATCGCCCTTCGAAGACCTGACCATGTACTCCGAAGTGCTGCAGGACTCCACCTTCGACCTGATGGACTCGGGCAAGCTGCGCTTCGCCTCGGGCAGCTCCATCACCCTGTCGAGCCGCCGCAACGCCGACGTCTTCGGCAACCTGGAGCGCTACAAGGACAAGCTGGTGCTGCGCCCGCAGGAAATCTCCAACCACCCCGAGGTGGTGCGTCGCCTGGGCATCATCGGCATCAACACCGCGCTGGAGTTCGACATCTACGGCAACGTCAACTCCACCCACGTCGGCGGCACCAGGATGATGAACGGCATCGGCGGCTCGGGCGACTTCGCCCGCAACGCCCACCTGGCCATCTTCGTCACCAAGTCCATCGCCAAGGGCGGCAACATCTCCAGCGTGGTGCCGATGGTCAGCCACGTCGACCACACCGAGCACGACGTGGACATCCTCGTCACCGAGCAGGGCCTGGCCGACCTGCGTGGCCTGGCGCCGCGCGAGCGCGCCCGGGTGGTCATAGAGAACTGCGTGCACCCGTCCTACCGCGACGCCCTGGCCGCCTACTTCGAGGCCGCCTGCCAGCGCGGCGGGCACACCCCGCACATCCTGCGCGAAGCCATGAACTGGCACATCAACCTGGAAGAACGCGGCCACATGCTCGCCGCCAGCTGATCCGGCATGCCTGGCGGGCCATTCCACAAAGAATGGCCCGCCAGGGTGGACAGTCGGAAAAAAACCACGTAAAAACACTTCCGAACAGTTTTTTATCCCACAGCGACTGTTCCACTTCTCCTACTGCCATCCCCGGCAGACCTGCTGAAAATCCTCAATCCCCCGCCGCCTGTGCACCACAATGGAGCGCAGCGGTACAGTTCGCCCCAAAATCGCCATTACAGTTCGCTGAAACAATTCGCTGACGCTATTTAATTCAAGGAAACTGTACCTATCGCGGCTGACCAAAAAGTCAGAAGATACTCCTCAACAACTTCCGCAACCCCACTACCCGCCAAAAGCGGGAAGGACGAAAATCATGGAACGTACCCTCGGTTCCGCCACTGTCAGCAACATCCGTTCTTCCTCCACCGCCCACCGCAGCCTGGTCGGCACCGTCCGCCTGTGGCAGCGCCGCATCGAGAGCCGCCGCCAACTGGCCCGCCTCGACTCGCGCCTGCTGGCCGACGCCGGCATCAGCGAAGCCCAGCGCTACGCCGAGCTGAACAAGCCGTTCTGGAAATAAGCAATACAGCTTCAAACTGTTACGGTCCGCGGTAAGCCAGCAGGACTGTACCGGTCACCCGTAACGGGCCGCTCCCTTCCCAGGTAGCGGCCCGTACTGTTTTCAGCCCTCCCGAATCCGCTGCTCCGTCATTGGGCAGGCGTGCCCGAACAGACGCGCTCAAAGCGGCCATAACAGTTGTCACTGCCGCCTGACTGTTCTCCCCGAATTTCCCCTGCCTGGCCCTGCCGGGCGATAGCCGCCCCTGCCAACCTGTATTGCCCACCAGCGACCGAGGTCGGCAAACATGGAACGTGCACTCGAACTCAACGGCTCCACCCCACGATTGACCTTCCTGTTCCGGCGCCTGCGCGCAGCATTTGGCCAGTGGCGCCACAACGCTCGCACCCGCTACCTTCTCGCCCAGTTCAACGAACGCGAACTGGCCGACGCCGGCATCGACCGTTGCCAGCGCGAGCGGGAACTTTCAAAACCTTTCTGGCGCTGAGCGGCTGGCCGCCGGGGGCGGGCTCCGCTAGTCTGCATCGGTAGCGCGCGGCAGCTTTGGCCGCGCGGTTTTATCTCGACTGGGAGTGTCCATTCATGAATCGTCTGCGCCTGCTTACCGCCGCCGCCCTGATCACCTGCGCCAGCGGCGCCTTCGCCAGCAGCTTCATCGTCACCACCGATGCGCTGGTCGGCGCCACCAAGGCCACCTCCGACGGTACCACCGACATCACCAACTCCTTCCGCGACGACAAGATCGTCCTGGACGCCCGCGACGACGCCGCCACCTTCGTCGCCACCGACGGGCAGGTGCGCGGCGCGCATCTGGAAGCGGCGCTGCGGCACATTCGCGGCAAGCTGCCGAGCCTGGCCGCCAACGACCTGCAGCTGGCCCAGGCGATCCTGGTCATCTGACCCCCGCTCTTCGCCCGGAGGCGCCTTTTCAGAGCGTCTACCGGGCCTGCAAGGCTGGCTCTTGCCGGCACATTCCGTTAGCCTTGGCGGCTGTGCTTTTCCGATCGCCATAGCCCATGCGCAGCCTGCTATTCCTGCTCACCGGCCTCTGCCTGGCCACCCCCGTGCTGGCCTTCGAACAGACCACCATGTTCGTCGCCGGCAGCAGCTACGTGACCAGCAAAGTCACCAGTACGCCTTTCGAGAACAAACTGCTCGGTGCCGCCCGCGATGATGCCGCCAGCTACATCGCCACCGACGGCCGGGTGCGCGGAGCGCGCCTGGAACAGGCGTTGCGCTGGCTGCGCACGCAGCATCCGGAGCTCGCGGCGAACGATCGGGAACTGGCCGAAGCCATTCTTGCCCAATAGTCAGTCGTGAGCAGCGCCCGCTGCCGTTTCGGAGACTCCCATGCGCCTCAGCTCGATCCCCAAGAGCCCCCTGATCCTCGGCCTGCTGCTGGCCGCCTGCGCCTCCAGCGCCCAGGCCCACTCGGTCATCCGCCTGTTCAACATCACCACCAACGCCATCGGCCGCAGCGTGGACTTCACCTCCGACACCACCACCTCGATCCGCGACATGAAGATCGTCCGCGAGGCCCGTGACGACGCCGCCAGCTTCGTCGCCAGCGAAGGCGCCATCCGCGGCGTGCAGCTGGAAGCCGCCTTCAAGGTGGTGCGCGAGCAACTGCCGGAAGCCCGCGACGCCTCCGACCAGCAGCTGGCCGAAGCCATCCTCGCTCTGTGATCCCCCGCGGCCGCCGCGCTCTGGCGGCACTGGGCCTGCTCGTCGCCGCCGGCGCCCAGGCCGACCTGCGCCTGGAGCTGCTGCCCGACGGCCTCGCCCCGGCGCAGCGTCAGGCCAGCCAGCAGTTGCTGGATGACGTCCGCCAGGCGCTGCCGCCACTCTTCGTCCAGGCCCTGGACCGCCGTGTCGAGGTGCAATGGCGCGACGACCTGCCGGGCAACGGAATGGGCCAGGCCCTGCGCCCCGGCGCCATCGCGCTGAACCGCAAGTACCTCGCCGCCCTCGCCGACGGCAGCGCCGCCACCCTCAAGACCGGCCGCAGCCACGGCACCCTGCGCCGCGAGCTGCAGGCCACGGTGGTCCACGAGCTGACCCACCTGTACGACCGCGGCCGCCTCTGGCTGCCCGCCGAGGCCCGGCTGATCCAGCGCTGCACGCGCCAGCAGGGCAGCATCGGGCGCATCGGCGAGGGCGCCGAGTGCCGCGGCCAGGGCAACCGCCGCTTCACCCTCTCCGACGACCCGCGCCTGCTCGACCTCGCCGGCTGGCCGCAGCTGGCCGGCAAGCGCGGCCAGCGCGAGCACGACAACCGCTTCGTCCTGCGCAGCCCGGACCGCTACGAGCTGAGCAACCCGCGTGAGTTCGTCGCGGTGAACATGGAGTACTTCGTTCTCGACCCCAGCTACGCCTGCCGCCGCCCGGCGCTGTACCGCTACTATGCCGAACGCTTCGGCGAACGCCCGCAGCGCCAGGCCTGCGCGCCGTCCTTCGCCTACCTCAACGCCGGCCGTGACTTCGGCCGTCAGCCGCTGGGCAAGCTGGACCCGGAGCGCGTCTACGAGGTCGATTACCTGCTGGCCGAAGCCAACGACCAGTGGATGAGCCGCTGGGGCCACGCCATGCTGCGCCTGGTGGTCTGCGCCCCGGGCCGGCCGCGCGGCCCGGACTGCCGGCTGGACCTGGACCAGCACCTGGTGCTGTCCTACCGCGCCTTCGTCGGCGACCTGCAGCTGTCCAGCTGGGACGGCCTGACCGGCTCCTACCCGTCGCGGCTGTTCGTCCTGCCGCTGTCCCAGGTGATCGAGGAATACACCAAGATCGAGCTGCGCAGCCTGGCCTCGATCCCGCTCAAGCTCAGCCGCCAGCAGATCGACGAGCTGGTGGAGCGGGCCATGCAGGTGCACTGGAACTACGACGGCAACTACTACTTCATCTCCAACAACTGCGCGGTGGAGACGCTCAAGCTGCTGCGCAGCGGCATTCCCGACCCGCGCCTGCAGGACCTCGACAGCATCACCCCCAACGGCGTGGTGCAGGTCCTGGAGAACCGCGGCCTGGCCGACGCCAGCGTGCTCGACGATCCCAAGCGCGCGCTGCGCCTGGGTTATCGCTTCGACTCCTTCCGCGACCGCTACCAGGCGATGTTCGAGGTGCTGCGCCAGCGCCTGGACATTCCCCAGACCAGGGTCGAGGACTGGCTGGCCCTGCCCGCCAGCGAGCGCCGCGCCTGGTTCGACAAGGCCGACCTGCGCGCCAGCGCCGCCATGCTGCTGCTGGAGCAGGCCTCGCTGCGGCGCCAGCTGCAACTGGCCCAGGACGAGCTGAAGCGCCTGTACCTGGGCCACCGTGACGACGCCCGCGCCGACCCCAAGCTGGTGGCGGCAGGCAAGACGCTGCAGCAGATCCTCGACGACAGCGGCTTCCTCAGCCAGCCGGCGGAACTGCTGGACAGCGGCTACGGCCTGCCGCAGCCGGGCGAATCGA
Organism: Pseudomonas sp. A6; assembly: GCF_052367875.1. Lineage (NCBI taxonomy): Bacteria > Pseudomonadati > Pseudomonadota > Gammaproteobacteria > Pseudomonadales > Pseudomonadaceae > Pseudomonas > Pseudomonas sp. A6. The sequence continues at coordinate 204,299 of NZ_CP198970.1, forward strand.
CGCGCCTGGAGCAGCAGACCCAGGCCCGCCAGGCCCGCCTGCGCCAGCTTAGCGACGACCTCGACCAGGAAGTCCGCGCGCTGCTGGAGCCGGAGCGCCGCGAGGAGTTGCAGGCGCTGGAGGCCAATCTCAAGCAGCTTGGTGCGCACCTGCGGGCGCTGCATAAGGCGGCGGGTGGGTTTGAGTTGCCTTGAGGGGCTGTTTCTGTAAGACCGACTGCGCCAAAGCGCTTTTCGTAGGATGGGTTGCAGGGGAGCACGTTGTAGGAGCGAGCTTGCTCGCGAATGGAACTCTGCCTGATGGTTTCGGTGCGTGTCCTGAAGAGCCCCTCTCCCTAACCCTCTCCCTGAAGGGAGAGGGGACCGTTCGGAGTGCTTGGATGCTCTGGAGTCAGCCGGCAGCACCGTTGGTTTCCGACTGAAACCATTCCTTCTCTCGGCACGGACAAGCCCCCTCTCCCTTCAGGGCGGGGCGCGCAGCCGAGGGCTGGGGAGAGGGGAGGAGTTGATCCGAAACACAGCAACTGCCGGTAAACGCCATTCGCGAGCAAGCTCGCTCCTACAACAGCCATCCTGCTCCAAACAAAAAACGCGCCCAAAGGCGCGTTTTTCATCAACGGAAGAACACCTCAGCGGCGCCCCTCCAGCTTGAAGTAGAAGACCTTGGTCGCCTGCCGCGCGACGATGCGGCCGCCGCTGATGCGCGGCTCGAAGCGCCAGGTGTCCATGGCCTGGCGCACGGCGTTGTCGAACATCCGCGGCGGCGAGGAGTCCAGCACCTGGATGTCGTCGATGCGGCCGTCGGCGGTGATGGTGAACAGCACCTTCACGTGGCCTTCGATGCCGCGGCGCTGGGCCATCAGCGGGTATTTCGGCGACTCCATGCGCAGCGGCTTGATGTCGCTGTCGTTGAGGCTGCCGGTGGGCAGGCCGGCCGGGCCCTGGGTGCCGGTCGGGGCAGCCTGGGCGCCCGGGGTGCTCTGGCCCACGGTCGGCGCGGCCGGAGGCGGCGGCGGGGAGGGCGGCGTCGGCTCGGCCTGGGCTTCCTCAGCCGGCTCGGGCTCGGGCTTGGGTTTCGGCTTGGGCTTGGGTGCCTTCTTCGGCACCGCCTTTTCCACCGGCTTGGGCTTGGGTTTCGGCGGCTCCGGCTTGGGCGGCTCGACCACCGGCTCCGGCGGCGTGGGTTGCGGCGGCTGCGGCTCGGGCGCGGCGGCCGGCGGTTCTTTCACCGGTTCAGGCTTGGGCGGCAGTTGCACCACGCTGACCTGCATGGTCGGCACTTCGCCACGGCCGAGGTTGAGCTCGTCGGGGCTGGGCACGGCCCAGACCAGGCCGGCGACCACGGCCAGGTGCAGCACCACGGACAGCCCGGAAGACTTCCACCAGCCCGCCTGCTGGGGCGGCTGCTCCGCTTCTTCCACGCCCTCCACCGGCGCGGCGTAGGGGATCAGCAGTTCGGAGACGGGCACTTCCTCGTCGCGGCGGGCGCCGGAGCAGTCCACCAGACGCAGGTTGGCTTCATTGCCACGCTGGGCGCTGACGCAGGGCAGCGAGAGTCCTTCGTCGCTGTCGGAAGACGAAGGAAGTTCCGCGGCGGACGCGACGAGCGCGGAGCCCGCCGGCGAGCGCGATTGCGATGGCGCCATGGGAGAAGCCTGTGGGGAAATGACCAGAATCTGATAATTATTATCATTCGCCCCGGGTATGGCAACCTTATTGGCCATCCGGCAACCAGGCACAGGTCAACATTTGCTGCTGCAGCGCCTGCAAATCCTGCTCTTCGGCGAAGATCAGCTCCAGCCGATTGTCCCGTCGCCAGGCGCTGGGCCGCCAGGGCTCGGCGCCCGTGACCCGGTTGCAGGCCTGCCAGCCGTCCTCGCAATGCAGCACCGCCTTGGCCCGCAGCAAGCCGTCCAGGCCGGCCAGCCAGGCCTCCAGCGCCGCGCGGCGGAAGCGCCAGTCGGCGTGCAGGCGCCAGCCGACAGCCTGGTGCCCGCCATCGCTATGCACCTGCCGCAGGGGCGCGGCGCGGGTGAGCAGCACCGGCAGTTCGGCCGCGGGGGCCGGCAGTTCCGTCGTCGTTGCCGAATCGAACCCAGCGACGAACGGCAGGCTCGCGAAGGGCAGGCGCCCCTGCTCGGTCCACACCAGCGGCAACGCCGGCAGGCTGGCTTGCAGACGCTCGCGGGCCTCTTCATCCAGACCTTCGCTCTTGTTCAGCACCAATAGCGCGGCATCGGCCAGGGCGTCCTGCTGCGCCTCCGGCAGCGAGGCCCCGGCGGCCAGCGCCGCGGCATCCAGTACCAGCAGCAGCGGCTGTGGCGCCAGCACGCCGCGCCAGGGCGCCTCGCCCAGTTGGCGCAGCAGGGTACGCGGGTGGCCGAGGCCGGAGGGCTCGATGAACAACCGCTGCGGCCGCGCCCTGCGCAGCAGGCGGGCGAGGCCGACCTGGAAAGGCGCGCCGTTGACGCAGCACAGGCAGCCGCCGGCCACCTCGCCTATGGCCACGCCGTCGGCGTCGGTGGCCAGCAGCGCGGCGTCCAGGCCGACCTGGCCGAATTCGTTGACCAGCACCGCCCAGCGCTCGCCAGGCGGGCGCTGGGCCAGCAGGTCGCGGATCAGGCTGGTCTTGCCGGCGCCCAGTGGGCCGCCGATCACATGGGTGGGAATCTGTTCGAGCATGGCGCCATGTTGCCGCCTGACGAGGGCGGGGAAAAGCGCTAGAGTCGGCCCTTCGCTCAAAGGACCCCGTTTTCATGCGTCTGCCGGCCCTGTTCCTGTCGTCCTGCCTCGCCCTGCCAGCCCTTGCCCACGCCGAAGCCTGCGTGGTGCACAGCCGCGGCAAGAACCTCGACGTGAAGGTCTGCCAGCAGAACCGCAGCATCCCGGCGAAGCTGTTCCACGAGGGTTTCTGCCAGCCGCAGCTGAAGGACCAGCAGGTCGAGGTGACCTACGCCGACGCCTGCCCCAGCGGCGCCTTCGGCGTCTGCAACAACGCCCAGGTGCCCAACAGCCCCTACCGCCAGGACATCCACTACTACGGCGTGGCCAGCGACGCGCGCTTCCTCCAGCCGTTCTGCGAAAGCCAGAGCAAGGGCCAATGGCACGCCGGCAAGTGACCGTCATGCGCCTGTCATGGGCGGCTGTTCTACTGCTGGTCGGGTACCTCACACCCACTGGCACCCCACGCCAGCAAAGATCTTGGTGATAGGGCCGCCCCGCGCGGCCCTCTTTTTTCCGACTCTATTTCCCGCGTTTTCGCCATCCGGACCGGCGGTATCGCCGTTCGTCCGCGCAAAGGTGTCTTGCGCAGTTGGCCCTTCTGTCAAAAGGTCACATCCGCTAAGTTTTCAGAGCGTGAGGTACCTTTGGGGGTTACGCATGAGCACGTCTATGAACCTGGACGGCCCCTTCTATCCACCGGCGCTGGGGGCGCCGGAACGACTCAGCGCGGAGCAGTTGCGCGCCTCGTTGGAAATCACCATGGCCGAGCACGGCGGCGGCGCCGTCTGGCTGTTCGCCTACGGCTCGCTGATCTGGCGCCCGGAGTTCCCGGTGGCCGAGGCCAGCCGTGCGCGGGTGCACGGCTACCACCGCGGACTCTACCTGTGGTCGCTGACCCACCGTGGCACCCCGGAGATGCCCGGCCTGGTGCTCGGCCTGGACCGCGGCGGCTCCTGCGGCGGCTTCGCCTACCGGCTGCCCGACGAGGGTCTGGACGCCAACCTGTTCGCCCTCTGGCAGCGCGAGATGCCCTACGCCTCCTACCGCCCGGAATGGCTCAGCTGCCGCCTGGAGGATGGCCGCCGGGTGCGCGCCCTGGGCTTCGTCCTCGAACGCCACCTGCCCAGCTACGCCGGCTCGCTGCCGGACAGCGTCGTGCAGCGCGTGTTCGACAGCGCCCAGGGGCACTTCGGCACCACCCGCGAATACGTCGAGCAGACGGTCAGCGCGCTGCGTGCCTGCGCCATGCCCGACCTGAACCTGGAAGCCTTGCTGGCGCGTTGCTGCGCCAAGGCTTCCGGCTGAATCAGGGCGCCGGCTGGCGCACCTCGATCGGCTGTGCGGGCGTCTCGTCCAGGCCCCAGGCGGATTCGTCCGCCCAGTCCTCGCCGAAGATCTCGACGGGGTGCTGGGTGCGGCTGGAGCCGTTGCCGCAGCCCATGGCCGAGGCCGGGCAGTAGCGGTCGCAGCCCCAGCAGATGCGTTCGGGGTGGGCGGGGTGCAGGGGGAATTTCTTCGCCATGGGGAATTGCCTGGAGGGAGTGGGCCCAGCGTCGATTCAACGCCTTCCAGCCCCCTGCGTACTTGTCGCGAATCAAGAAGTGCGGGAATAAGCAAATACAGCATAAGCAAAGCATTTTTTATTCCTTAATTTATTGACGAAGCCCACCTACACTGCCTCCCCATGACGACTTTCAGGGGGATGAACCCATGCGCAGCGAACGCGTCCGCTATGTCCTGGTGCCCGGCTGGCACGGCTCGGAGGGCGAGCACTGGCAAAGCCACTGGCAGCGCGCGCTGCCCAACGCCTCGCGGGTGGAACAGCGCGACTGGGTGACGCCGCGGCATGTCGACTGGGTTGCCGAACTGGACCGCGAGATCCGCCGCCAGCCCGGCCGCGTGGTGCTGATCGCCCACAGCCTGGGCTGCGTCACCGTCGCTTCCTGGGCCCGCCGCGCCGGGCCCAGGGCCCTGGCCCAGGTGGCAGGCGCCCTACTGGTGGCGCCCGCCGACGTCGAGCGCGAGACCTGCCATGCGGCGCTGCGCAACTTCGCCCCCATCGCCCTGGACGCCCTGCCTTTTCCCAGCGTGCTGGTGGGCTCGGACAACGACGCCGCCTGCAGTCCGCAGCGCGCCTTGCAGTTGGGCCGCGCCTGGGGCGCCGAGACGTTGATCCTGCCGGATGCCGGGCACATCAATGTGAAGTCCGGTCATGGGGCCTGGGAAGCCGGCTACCGTCACCTGTTCCGCCTGCAGTACCTGATCGACCAGCGCGAACGCCGCCGGGCCTGAGCGAGCCGGAAAATCCGGCCTCAGCCTGCAGGAGCAACTGTCTTTCCAACTGCGCCGAGGTGCTTTTCGTAGGATCGAGGGGGACGCCTAGTTCTTGCTCGCGAACAAGCGCGGTGCCATGCGGTTCGCGAGCAAGCTCGCTCCTACGAGAGGCCGTGCCTTGCCCATACGGTAGGAGCAACTGTCTTGCGCCGATGCGCTCTTCGTAGGATGGGTTGAGCTTGCGATACCCATGCTGCCGTGGTGATGGGTATCGCTTCGCTCAACACCATCCTACGAAAAGCCGTGCTTCCCTGGAGGTGTAGGCGGGCCCTGCCCGCGATTTCGCGCGCAGGGCGCGCTCCTACATGGGAATGCATTGGTGCTCGGGCTTGCCCTCTTCCAGAGGGTGAGGGGACCGCAGGCTCCGAGCGCGGGTAGCACGGTGTAGCGGATCTCATCCGCGATCCGGCTGTCATGAGTGTCGCGGCATGACAGCAGAAACCCATCCTACGAACCTGCCGCTCCCGCCTCGCGCCGTGCGCGGCCTTCGAGGCGGCGGCGCAGGCCGTGGTTTTCCAGGCTCAGCCGGCAGCCCTTGGCCGCCGCGGCGCGGCCCCAGTCCTCCAGCAGTTCCATGCAGGCGTGGTCGATGTAGCGCAGGTGCTGCAGCGGCACGTGCAGCGTGGTGCCCGGCTTCACCTGGTCCAGCAGGCGCGCCAGCTGCGGTACCCGCAGGAAGGTGGCGGCGCCCACCAGGCGCAGCTCGGCTTCGTCGCCGGCGCCGTTGTAGTGCAGGCTGGCCTTCAGCCGCGCGGCCTTCAGCGCCAGCTTGAGCAGGGTCAGGGCGAAGCCCACCAGTACGCCGGTGAGCAGGTCGGTGAGGACGATGCCCAAAGCCGTGGCCAGGTACACCAGCGCCGGCATCCGCCCGTAGCGCAGCAGGCCGGTGAGCGCCTTGGGATCGGCCAGCTTGAGCCCGGTGTAGACCAGCACCCCGGCCAGGCTGGCGATGGGAATCTGCCGCAGCAGCCCGCCGAGCAGGGCGACGAAGGCCAGCAGCCAGAGGCCGTGGAGAATGGCGGACAGGCGGCTGCGGGCGCCGGCCTGCACGTTGGCCGAGCTGCGCACGATCACCCCGGTCATCGGCAGCGCGCCGAGCAGGCCGCAGATCAGGTTGCCGACGCCCTGGGCGGACAGCTCGCGGTCCATGTCCGAGCGCGGCCCCTGGTGGATGCGGTCCACCGCGGCGGCGGAGAGCAGCGTCTCGGCGCTGGCGATGAAGGCCACCGCCAGGGCCGCCAGCAGCAGCTCGGGTTCGGCCAGGCGCAGCAGGTCGGCCGGGCGGACCCAGTCGATGGCCTGGCTGAGCTGTTCCGGCACTTCCACCCGCAGCACGTCCATGGGCAGCGCCAGGCTCGCCAGGGTCGCCGCGCTCACCCCGAGCAGGGCGCCGGGCAGGAAGCGCAGGCGCGCCGGGCGGAAGCGTTCCCAGCCCCACATCAGCGCCATGGTGCCGAGGCCCAGGGCCAGGGCCTGCGGGCCGTTGCCCAGCGAGGCGGCGAGGGCGGCAGGGAATGCCAGCAGGTTGTCCAGCCCCGAGGCCTGGGGCTGGAGGTCGAGCATCACGTGGACCTGCGACAGCACGATGAGGATGCCGATGCCGGCGAGCATGCCGTACACCACCGCCGGCGCGGTGACGCGGAACCAGCAGCCCAGGCGCAGGCGCCCGGCGACCAGCTGGATCAGCCCGGCCAGCAGCAGGATCGGCCCGAGCATGGCCATGCCATGGCTGCGCACCAGCTCGAAGACCAGCACCGCCAGACCCGCCGCCGGCCCGCTGACCTGCAGCGGCGAGCCGGCCAGCAGGCCGACCACCAGGCCGCCGACGATGCCGGTGAGCATGCCCTTGGCCGGTGGCATGCCGGAGGCGATGGCGATGCCCATGCACAACGGCAGGGCGACGAGAAAGACCACCACCGAGGCCAGCAGGTCGCGGGGCAGGTTGTCCTTGAGGGCGCGCAGGGGCGCATGAAGGGGTTGGGGAACGGGCATGGCGCTGTCCTCCTTGGTTTTTTCGGGCGCGAGAAGGCCCACGACGCCGAGGTAGCGGCATCGACACGCGCAGGTTGTCAGGCCGCGCCGGCGGGCCGGCGCGGGGTTCGGGCAGGTGTCAGGTCAGGAAGCGGGCACGGCTGTCGTTGTGGAGGCGGGCGCCGTGCCCGTTTGGGTCAGGACTGCGAGTAGCGCGGGCGCGGCGTCGCCATGGGGATCGGACCTTCGCCGTCCAGCGGGCGGAAGTGGCCCACCTCGGCGTCGTAGCCCTTGATCTGGCTGGTCTCGATGTCATAGACCCAGCCATGGATGAACAACTGGCCGCTGGCCAGGCGCGCGGCCACCGAGGGGTGGGTCTTCAGGTGGTCGAGCTGGGCCACCACGTTTTCCTCGGTGAGGATGTCCAGGGTGTCGTGGCTGGCACAGCCGCAGTTCTGCTCGACTACCGTCTTGGCCACCTCGGCGTGGCGCAGCCAGGCCTTCACCGTGGGCATGCGCTCCAGCGTCTGCGGGTCGAGCACGGCCTTCATGGCGCCGCAGTCGGAGTGGCCGCAGACGATGATGTGCTGCACGCCCAGGGCCATCACCGCGAACTCGATGGCGGTGGACACGCCGCCGTTCATCTGCCCGTAGGGCGGCACCACGTTGCCGACGTTGCGGGTGACGAAGAGGTCGCCCGGCGAGCTCTGGGTGATCAGTTCGGGGACGATGCGCGAATCCGCGCAGGTGATGAACATGGCGCGCGGGTTCTGCGCATGGGCGAGCTTCTTGAACAGCGCTTCCTGTTGCGGGAAGACTTCCTGGCGGAACTGGCGGAAACCTTCGACGATGCGCCGCAGGGCCTCGTCGGCATTCTCCGTGATGTGCTCCTCACCGTGCGATTTGTCGTTCATTGCATGAGCCTCGAAGAGTGTCGATGGATTTTCCCATGCTTGCCGACGTCTCGCGCCTGGCGAAAAGGCACAAACGATGGGAAATGACTTTCGTGACCGTGGGGTCATCCTGTTCACGCAACCCTAGACAAGGAAGATTAATCAAAAATTAAATAATCGCTCTATCTCGCACGTTACAGATGTTTTTGAGGCAAGATCGCCGATGATGCCGACAAGCTATCATGGCCCGATGATGTGAATGCGCCGCCTCAGAACAGGCTCATCTGCGCCCGCGGGACCTGGAACAGCGAGCAGTCCAGCCCACCGTAGTCGCGGCGGTCCAGCCCGAGGCGGCGGGCGGCCAATTGGAAGCGCTTGGCCAGCAGTTCGGCGAACACGCCTTCCCCGCGCATGCGCGTGCCGAAGCGGCTGTCGTAGTCCTTGCCGCCGCGGCTCTGGCGGATCAGGCTCATCACGTGCTCGGCGCGGTCGGGGAAGTGCGCCTGCAGCCATTGCTGGAACAGCTCGGAAATCTCCAGCGGCAGGCGCAGGAGGATGTAGCCGGCCGAACGCGCGCCGTTGTCGCGGGCGGCTTCCAGCAGGCGCTCCAGCTCCATGTCGTTGACCATCGGGATCATCGGCGCCAGCACCGCGCTGACCGGCACGCCGTGCTCGTGCAGGGTGCGCATGGCGCGCAGGCGCGCGCCGGGGCTGGCGGTGCGCGGCTCCATGATGCGCTTGAGCTCGTTGTCCAGGGTGGTGAGGCTGAAGGCCACGCTGACCAGGTTGAGGCTGGCCAGTTCGCCCAGCAGGTCGAGGTCGCGCAGGATCAGCGAGCCCTTGGTGATGATGTGCAGCGGGTGGCGGAAGCGCAGCAGGATTTCCAGCGCCTGGCGCGTCAGGCGCTGCTCGCGCTCCAGCGGCTGGTAGGCATCGGTGTTGATGCCCAGGGCGATCGGCCGCGGCACGTAGCCGGGCTTGCTCAGCTCCGCTTCCAGGCGTTCGGCGAGGTTGGTCTTGGCGATCAGCCGCGTCTCGAAGTCGATGCCCGGCGACAGGTCCCAGTAGGCGTGGCTGGGCCGCGCGAAGCAGTAGATGCAGCCGTGCTCGCAGCCGCGGTAGGGGTTGATCGAGCGGTCGAAGCCGACGTCCGGCGACTGGTTGCGGCTGATCACCGTCTTCGCCTGCTCCATCCGCACCTCGGTGGCGCGGCAGGGCGGCGCCTCGTCCTGGTACCAGCCGTCGTCCTCGGCCTCGCTGCGGGTCGGCGCGAAGCGGTTGTGCGGATTGCTGGCGGTGCCGCGGCCACGCGGCGGCAGGGGAGAGGACATGGGTGGGCTCCAGAAAATACTGTATATAAATACAGTATTCCCATGTGAATGACAGCCCCCGCCGATGGATGGTCGGGCGTAGGGCGGATAACCGTTCGCGGTTATCCGCCGTTTGACCATGGCTCCAGGCCCCCTGCGGAGCCAAACCCGAAGCCCCGCCTCAAGGCGCTCCGAACCCGACCAGGAAGCCGACATCGGGTTGGGTAACGGCGTACAACCGCGAACGGTTGTACGCCCTACGAATGGTGATGGGTATCGCTTCGCTCAACCCATCCTACGAGAGTGTTTCTCCCGCACCCCGTAGGAGCGGATTCATCCGCGATTCCGCCGGCAGGGCCGGCGCTCATGCCATTGCCGACCTCAGATCAACACCCGCAACAACCAGTACAGCAGCGCCGCCAGGCAGATCGCCGCCGGCAGCGTCAGCACCCAGGCCAGCAGCATGTTGCGGATGGTCTGCCATTGCAGGCCGCTGCCGTTGGCGGTCATGGTCCCGGCGACGCCGGAGGAGAGCACCTGGGTGGTGGACACCGGCAGGCCGTAGATGTCCGCCGCGCCTATGGTGAGCATCGCGGTGAGCTGCGCGCTGGCGCCCTGGGCGTAGGTCAGCGGCTGCTTGCCGATGCCCTCGCCGACGGTGGTGACGATGCGCCGCCAGCCCACCAGGGTGCCCAGGCCGAGGGCCAGGGCCACCGCCACCTTGACCCACGGCGGGATGAACTGGACGGTGTCCAGGCTGCGGTCGCGCAGGGCCTGCAGGGTGCTCCAGGTGTCCACGTCGAAGACCTGCTCGGTGCGGTCGAGCTGGCGGATGGTCTCCACGCTCAGGTACAGCTCGTTATGCAGCGCCAGCACCTCGTCGTCGGGCAGCCCGCTCAGGTCGTCGTGGCCGCGCAGGCGCGCGCCTATGTTGTGCAGTTGCGCGGCCAGCGCCGGCAGCACCTCGGGGGTCAGGCGCTGCTCGCTCTGGTAGTCCAGCAGCACCCGGCGCGGGGCCGTGGGGATGTCTTCCGGGGCCAGCCGGCGCAGCTGCAGTTCGGCCCGGTGCGCCAGTTCGCGCAGCTGCTGCACCTGGGCCGGCGCCTGGCCGCGGTCGACGGCGAAGCTCAGCGGCATCAGCGCGGCGAGGATCAGCATTATCAGGCCGATGCCCTTCTGCCCGTCGTTGGAACCGTGGGCGAAGGACACCCCGGTGCAGGTCAGCACCAGCAGCGCGCGGATGCCCAGCGGCGGCGGCTGGCGCCCCTGGGGTGCGCTGAACAGCGTCTTGCGCCGCGCCACCGCGCGCATACCCAGCAGTAGCAGGCCGGCGCCGAGGAAGCCCAGCAGCGGCGACAGCAGCAGGGCGTAGCCGACTTTCTGCAGCTGCTCCCAGGCGCTGCCGTCGATGCCCAGCGTGCCGCTCAGCACGCCGTGGGCCAGGCTCACGCCGACGATGGAGCCGATCAGGGTGTGCGACGACGACACCGGCAGGCCCAGCCACCAGGTGCCGAGGTTCCACAGGATGGAGGCGCCGAGCAGGGCGAAGATCATCGCCAGGCCGGCGGCGCTGTCCACCCGCAGCAGCAGGTCCAGGGGCAGCAGGGTGACGATGCCGAAGGCCACCGCGCCGCTGGAGAAGAGCACGCCGAGCAGGTTCCACAACCCCGACCAGCCCACCGCCAGCTGCGGCGGCAGGGCGTTGGTGTAGATCACCGTGGCCACCGCGTTGGCGGTGTCGTGGAAGCCGTTGATGAACTCGAAGCCCAGGGCGATCAGCAGCGCCAGGGCCAGCACCAGCAGGGTGCCGCTGGGGCGCAGTTGGCCGCCCTGGGCGAGGATGTCCAGGGCCAGGTTGCCGAAGGTGTAGACCAGGCCGCCGCCGAGCAGGAGGAAGAACAGCACCTGCCCGGTGGGCGTGGCCACCTCCTGCAGCACCGGGTTCACCGGCATGCGCGAGACGCGCGTGGCGCGCAGGGACTGGAGCAGGTGGTAACGGTCAAGCACGTCCGCTGTGCTCCCTGTCGGAGACTGTGGTGTCGGGGGAGGGGCGAGGGGGCACTGGCGGCTCCTTCCTGCAAATGCCTAATAGCCTAGTCCGCCGGGCGGCGCTGCGGTTCTCCAATGTTTCCGAGATAGGCGGTCCAGGCGATATGTCAAATGGCTATTAGCCGTGCCAGTATTTCAGCCACTACGCTTTCCTGGTGGGCCACCCGAGGGCACTGTCATGCAGGAAGAAAGCCCAAGTGCGTTTCCGAGATGGATGCCAGCCATGCCCTACGACCAGCTCCCGGATGTCTTCGCGCAGATTCTCGAACAGGCCATCGATGGCGTGGTGGTGCTGGACGAGCACAACCGCGTGCTGCTGTTCAACGCCGCCGCCGAGCGCCTGTGGGGCTATTCCCGCGAGGCGGTGCTGGGCCAGGACGTCGGCCTGCTGCTGCCCCAGGAGGTGCGCCCGCGCCTGGACGCCAGCCTGGAGACCGAGGGCATCGTCGGCAGCCGCAGCGAGGTGCCGATGCGCTGCCGCGACGGCAGCCGGCTGTGGGGCTCGATGTCGATCTCGCACATCGAGTTCGACGGCAAGCGCCTGCTCACCGCCTTCGTCAAGGACTGCACCCTGCAGCGCCGCCAGCGCGAGCAGATGGACGTGCTGTCACTGGCCGCCAACGAGACCGACAACGCGGTCATCGTCACCGGCCGCGAGGGGCGCATCCTCTACGTCAACGCCGGCTTCAGCCGCATGTTCGGCTGGAACGCCGAGCAGGCCCAGGGGCGCTATCCCTCGGAGCTGCTGCAGGTGCCCCAGGCCAGCGTGCGGCGCTGGCGCCAGGCCGGCGCCGGGCTGTTCCGCAGCGAAGAGCTGGTGCGCGACCTGATCGGCCGGCCGCTGTGGTGCTCGGTGGTGGCCAACCCCATCCTCGACACCCGCGGCCAGCCGGTGAACTCGGTGATGCTGCTCACCGACATCACCCACACCAAGCTGCATGAAGTGCTGCAGAACAAGGTGCTCGACGCCCTGGTGCGCGAGCGCCCGCTGGTGGACGTGATGGACCTGGTGTGCCGCGAGGTGGAGCGCATCGCCCCGGAGGTCAAGGCCTCGATCCTGCGCGTGGACGCCCAGGGGCGCATGCACCCGCTGGCGGCGCCGAGCCTGCCGGAGACCTTCTCGCAGTCCATCGAGGGCGCGCGCATGGGCCCCCGCGCCGGCAGCTGCGGCACCGCGGCCTACCGGGGCAAGGCGGTGATGGTCAGCGACATCGCCAGCGACCCGTTGTGGGACGACTACCGCCATCTGGCGCTGCCCCTGGGCCTGAAGGCCTGCTGGTCGAGCCCGATCAAGAACAGCGAGGGCCGCGTCATCGGCACCTTTGCCTTCTACTACGAGCAGTGCCGCGGCCCGGACGAGCTGCACCTGCGCCTGGTGGACGTCAGCCTGCCGCTCTGCGCCCTGGCCCTGGAGCGCGAGGAAGCTCGCGCGCACATCCGCCAACTGGCCTTCTACGACACCCTCACCGGCCTGCCCAACCGCAGCCTGCTGCTGGCCGAGGCCGAGCAGGCGATGACGCGCATCGAGAGCGACGAGGCGGAAATGGCGGTGCTGTTCATCGACCTGGACCGCTTCAAGCAGATCAACGATTCCCTCGGCCACCCGGCCGGCGACGAGCTGCTGCGCCTGGTGGCGGCGCGCCTGCAGGAAGTGGTGCGCGAGCAGGGCCTGGTGGGGCGCCTGTCGGGCGACGAGTTCGTGGTGGTGCTGCCGTACTGCGGCGGCCTGCTCGCCTCGCAGATCGCCGAGCGCATCCTCGCCCGCCTGGCCCTGGCGCACCGGGTGGGCGGCGTCAGCCTGATCACCCTGGCGAGCATCGGTATCAGCCTGTTCCCCAGCAACGGCCGGGACATGGAGACGCTGCTGCACCGCGCCGACATCGCCATGTACCAGGCGAAGAACGGTGGGCGCGGCAGCTACCGCTTCTTCAGCGAAGAGATGAACCAGCGCGCCCAGGAACGCCTGGCCCTGGAAAGCGCGCTGCGCGAGGCCGTGCAGCGCCAGGCGCTGAGCCTGCACTACCAGCCCCAGGTGCGCCTGGACGACGGCCGCGTGCACGCGGTGGAAGCCCTGGCCCGCTGGCGCCACCCGCAACTCGGCGCGGTGGCGCCGAACCGCTTCATCCCCCTGGCCGAGGAGTGCGGCATCATCGGCGAACTCAGCCAGTGGGTGCTGCGCGAGGCCTGCCGGCAACTGGCCGACTGGCGCCGGCGCGGCATCCACGTTCCGGCGGTGGCGGTCAACCTGTCCCCCGCCGACTTCCGCGACCCCGACCTGCCGGTGCGCCTGCAGGACCTGCTGCAGCGCAACGGCCTGGCCGGCACCGACCTGGTGGTGGAAATCACCGAAGGCATGCTGCTGGACAACCACCCGGCGACCCTCGACATCCTCCGCGCCGTGCACGGCCTGGGCGTGCGCCTGTCGATGGACGACTTCGGCACCGGCTATTCCAGTCTCGGCTACCTGCACCGCCTGCCGATCAGCGAACTGAAGCTCGACCGCAGCTTCGTCGCCGAGCTGAACGCCGGCGCAGCGGCGCAGGCGCTGACCGACGCGGTGATGAACATCGGCCGCAGCCTGGAGCTGATGGTGGTCGCCGAAGGGGTGGAGGACGAGGCGCAACTGGAGCTGTTGCGCCAGCAGGGCTACCCGGTGGCCCAGGGTTACCTGTTCTCGCGGCCCTTGCCGGCGGCGGCGCTGGAGGAGTGGTTGGTGAGGAGGGGGAGGGGGTTGTAGGAGCGAGCTTGCTCGCGAACCGGGTTTGCCGGTGGCTCTGGCGTGTCGGGTTGACTCCGCTCCCTCTCCCCAGCCCTCGGCTGCGCGCCCCGCCCTGAAGGGAGAGGGGGCTAGTCCGTGCTGAGAGAAAGTTTGGTTTCACCTGAAACCTGCAGAGTTGCCGGCTGACTCAGGAATACCCAAGCACGCCGAACAGTCCCCTCTCCCTTCAGGGAGAGGGTTAGGGAGAGGGCGCTCTAAACCCCCAGCACCAATCCCCCCAGCAACCTCAATCCTTCTTCTTCAACTTCGGATTAGGGAAAAACTGCACCCCCTGCACCTTCGGATCAGCCGGCTTCTTCAACGCGCTGGTATTGACCCGCGTAGCCAACTCCTTCGGCACCGACTGCCCCTGGGCATTGAGCGTGTCGGCATAACCGCAGGCCACGCACTCGCGGTGCGGCACGCCGTCCTCGTCCCACATCAGGATCTTGTCCTGCTCGCTGCAGGCCGGGCATACCGCACCGGCGATGAAGCGCTTCTTCACCTCGGCCATCACGCAGCCTCCCCGGTCAGGCCGGAATGGCGCAGCAGCGCGTCGATCGACGGCTCGCGGCCGCGGAAGGCGACGAACAGCGCCATCGGCTCCTGCGAGCCGCCCTTGGCCAGGATGGCCTCGCGGAAGGCCGCGCCGGTCTGCGGGTTGAACACGCCCTCTTCCTCGAAGCGCGAGAAGGCGTCGGCCGACAGCACTTCCGCCCACTTGTAGCTGTAGTAACCGGCCGCGTAGCCGCCGGCGAAGATGTGCGCGAAGCTGTTGGCGAAGCGGTTGTACGCCGGCGGGCGCATCACCGCCACCTCGTCGCGCACGCCGTTGAGCACGTCGAGCACGCTGCGGCCGTCGCCGTGGCTGGTGTGCAGCTCGAAGTCGAACAGCGAGAACTCCAGCTGGCGCACCATCATCAGGCCGGACTGGAAGTTCTTCGCCGCCAGCATCTTCTCCAGGATGTCCTGGGGCAGCGGCGCGCCGCTCTCGTAGTGGCCGGAGATCAGCGCCAGGCCCTCGGGCTCCCAGCACCAGTTCTCCATGAACTGGCTGGGCAGCTCCACCGCGTCCCAGGCCACGCCGTTGATGCCCGAGGCGCCGGCATGCTCGACGCGGGTCAGCAGGTGGTGCAGGCCGTGGCCGAATTCGTGGAACAGCGTGGTCACTTCGTCGTGGGTCAGCAGCGCCGGCTTGCCGTTCACCGCCGGGGTGAAGTTGCACACCAGGTAGGCGACCGGGGCGATCAGCTGGCCGGCGGCGTCGCGGCGGCGGTCGCGGGCGCCGTCCATCCAGGCGCCGCCGCGCTTGTTGGCGCGGGCATAGAGGTCGAAGTAGAAGCGCCCGACGTGCTGGCCGTTCTCCTCGATCTCGAACAGGCGCACGTCCGGGTGCCAGCGCTCGAAGTCATGCAGCTCGCGGATCTGGATGCCGTAGAGCTTCTGCACGATGGCGAACAGGCCGGACAGCACCTTGTCCACCGGGAAGTACGCGCGCAGCGCTTCCTGCGACACGCTGTAGCGCGCCTCGCGCAGCTTCTCGCCGTAGTAGCCGGAGTCCCAGCTCTGCAGCTGCGCGCAGCCCTGCTCGGCGGCGTAGGCCTTGAGCTGGTCGAGGTCCTGCTGCGCGTAGGGCTTGCTGCGCAGCGCCAGGTCGCGCAGGAAGTGCAGCACCTGCTCCGGGGATTCGGCCATCTTGGTCGCCAGCGACAGCGCCGAGAAGTTGGCGTAGCCCAGCAGGCGCGCCAGCTCCTGGCGCAGGTCGAGGATTTCCTGCATCACCGGACCGTTGTCGTTCTGCCCGGCGTTGGGGCCCTGGTCGGAGGCGCGGGTGCAGTAGGCGGCGTAGACCTCTTCGCGCAGAGCGCGGTCGTCGGCGTAGGTCATCACCGCGAAATAGCTGGGGAATTCCAGGCTGATCAGCCAGCCGTCCAGGCCCTTGGCCTGCGCGGCCTGCTGCATCTGCGCCCTGGCCGAGTCGGTCAGGCCGGCCAGCGCCGCCTCGTCGGTGACGTGCTTGGTCCAGGCCTGGGTGGCGTCCAGCAACTGGTTGGAGAAGCGGCTGCCCAGCTCGGAGAGGCGCGCCTGGATTTCCGCGTAGCGCTTCTGCTGCTCGGCCGGCAGGTCGATGCCCGACAGGCGGAAATCGCGCAGGGCATGTTCCAGGATGGTCTTCTGCGCCACGTCGAAGTTCGCCGCGGCGGGGCTGGCGGCCAGGGCCTCGTAGGCCTTGAACAGCTCGCGGTTCTGGCCCAGCTCGGTCCAGTAGGCCGAGAGCAGCGGCAGGCAGCCTTCATAGGCCTCGCGCAGCTCGGTGCTGTTGCACACGGCGTTGAGGTGGCTCACCGGGCTCCAGGCCGCGCCCAGGCGCGCATGCAGTTCGTCCATGGCCAGCACCAGGCCGTCCCAGCTCGGGTTCGCGCCCTGTTCGGCGAGGATGCGCGCAATCCCGGCGCGGTTGTCGGCGAGGATCTGCTCGATGGCCGGCTTCACGTGCTCGGGGCGGATGGCGGAGAAGGGCGGCAGGTCGTAGGACTGCAGAAGGGGATTCGCGCTCACGGTGGCAACCTTGGCTGAGGAAACACCCGGCCATCTTAAATACAATCGACGGCATCCGCAGCCTGAAGGAAAACTATCGTGGCCATACGTTCGTATCAGGGTAAAACGCCGCAACTCGGCGAGCGCGTCTTCGTCGACCCCAGCGCCGTGCTTATCGGCGACATCGAAATCGGCGCCGACAGCTCGGTGTGGCCGCAGGTCACCATCCGCGGCGACATGCACCGCATCCGCATCGGCAGCCGGACCAGCATCCAGGACGGCAGCGTGCTGCACATCACCCACGCCGGCCCCTACAACCCCGACGGCTTCCCGCTGACCATCGGCGACGAAGTGACCGTCGGCCACAAGGTCCTGCTGCACGGCTGCAGCGTCGGCAACCGCGTATTGGTCGGCATGGGCTGCATCGTCATGGACGGCGCGGTAATAGAGGATGAAGTGATCCTCGGCGCCGGCAGCCTGGTGCCGCCGGGCAAGGTGCTGGAAAGCGGCTTCCTCTATGTCGGCAGCCCGGCGAAGAAGGCCCGCCCGCTGAGCGACAAGGAAAGGTCCTTCTTCGCCTATACCGCTGGCAATTATGTGAAGCTGAAGGACCAGCACATCGCCGAGGGCTATGCCGGGTAGGCCGTCCGTCAGTCATCTCTTTTCGCCAGGCGGCGTCAGCGTCAATCTGCGCCCGGCCCAGCCCAAGTGAGTTCCCATGCACTACCAGAACATCCTCTTCGACCTCGACGGCACCCTCACCGACCCGCGCGAGGGCATCACCCGTTCGATCCAGTACGCCCTGGCGCAGCTGGGCATCGACGAGCCGGACCTGCGCCGGCTCGAGCACTTCATCGGTCCGCCGCTGCTGCAGTGCTTCATGAGCACCTATGGCTTCGACGAGGCGCGGGCCTGGGAGGCGGTGAACCATTACCGGGTGCGTTTCAAGGACACCGGGCTGTACGAGAACCGGGTGTTCGACGGCGTCGGCGAGTTGCTGGCGCTGCTCGGCGGCCAGGGCCGCACGCTGTTCATCGCCACCAGCAAGCCCACCGTGTTCGCCGCCGAGATCGCCCGGCACTTTGACTTCGCCCGGCACTTCAAGGTGATCTACGGCAGCGAGCTGGACGGCAGCCGCACCAACAAGGTGGAGCTGATCGAGCACCTGCTGCGCCTCGAAGGCCTGGACCCGGCGCAGACGCTGATGATCGGCGACCGCAAGCACGACCTGATCGGCGCGCACCGCAACGGCCTGAGCGCCGCCGGCGTCGGCTATGGCTTCGGCAGCCGCGAGGAGCTGCTGGCCGAAAGCCCGGCGCACTACTTCGCCAACCTGGGCGAACTGCGCGCAGCCTTCGCCGCCGGCTGAGGCGCAAGACCCCGGGAGGACCGCCTCCCCGTGCCGCTGCGGGGGCGCCGTGGCGGTGGGGGAAATCGCGTCTAGAATGAGTCAGTCGGATGACGTCAAAAATATGGCAAATAGCCATTAATTTGCATTGCCTGGGGAAAGGCTCGCCTGCACAATTGCGCTTTCGCCAAAAGAACGACACTGACTCGGCGAACGGGATTTCTGGGGACAGCCATGGCGGCACGATGGGGATTGCGCGGCAAATCGGTGGTAGCGCTGTTACTGGCCTGCGTTCTGGCGTTGGTTCCCGCGGTGCTGCTCGGCTGGAAGGCGATGGAGGACATCCGTACGCACTTCGGCCTGGCCTATGCGAAGAACTTCACCCTGCTCAACCAGCAGAAGATCCTCGCCCCGGTGATCCGCGAGCTGTCGCTGTCGCGGCGCCTGGCCGAGTCGGTGGTGACCCAGGACTGGCTGCTGGACGAGAGCAGTTCCGAGCGGCGCACGCGCTTCTTCCGTGAGGCCGACGGTTACCGCGGCGACCAGGGCGAGTATTCCTACTTCGTCATCGTCGACTCCTCGCTGCACTACTACTTCAACGACTCCACCTCGCCGCTGTCCAACGCCCCGCGCTACACCCTCAGCCGCGACGACCCGCAGGACGCCTGGTACTTCGCGACCATGGCCAGCGACAGCCCCTACAACATCAACGTCAACTACGACGCCAAGCTGCGCGCCACCAAGGTCTGGTTCAACGTCCAGGTCATCGCCGGCAACCACAAGGTCGGCCTGGCCGGCGGCGGGCTGGACCTGACCGCCTTCCTCGACCAGTTCATCTCGCGCCGCGAGCCCGGGGTGACGCCGATGATCGTCGACGCCGACGGCGCCATCCAGGCGCACCCGGACCGCAAGCTGATCGCCCTGAGCTCCGGCGCCGGCACCGCCGACAACGGCGGCCACCGGGTCTTCGACCTGCTGGGCAGCGACGAGGAACGCAAGGGCCTGCGCCAGGTGATGGACGACGCCCAGGCGCACCCGGGCGAGGTGCGCACCTTCTGGGCCACCCTCGACGGCAAGCAGCAGCTGTTGGCCACCGCGTACATTCCCGAGCTGCGCTGGCACGTGCTCAGCGCCGTCGACCTGCACGCCGCGCAGGTGCTCGACAGCCGCTGGATCTGGCCGCTGGCGGGCACCCTGCTGGGCCTGCTGGCGCTGCTGCTGATCGGCTTCGCCTACACCGTCGAGCTGCTGCTGCTCAAGCCGCTGCGCGGCCTGCGCCAGTCGGCCAAGGCGATCGCCGCCGGGCAGTACGACAACCCGCTGCCCAAGTCCCGCGGCGACGAGATCGGCGAGCTGTCCGACGCCTTCGCCAGCATGGCCAACCAGGTCCGCCGGCACACCGAGGACCTGGAGGACAAGGTGCGCCAGCGCACCCAGGCCCTGGAGCAGGCCAACCGCGAGATGGCCGCGGCGCAGAAGAAGATCGGTGATTCCATCGACTACGCCAGCCTGATCCAGCGCGCCATCCTGCCCGACCGCCAACTGCAGTCGTCCCTCGGCCAGCACCACTTCGTGCTGTGGAAGCCGCGCGACGTGGTCGGCGGCGACTTCTACATCTACCGCGAAGGCAGCGAGGACAGCCTGATCGGCGTGGTCGACTGCGCCGGCCACGGCGTGCCCGGCGCGCTCATGACCATGCTGGCGCTGGCCGCCATCGACCACGCCATCGACAGCGTGCAGAGCCACGACCCCGCGTCGATCCTGCGCGAGACCGACCAGGTGATGCGCGGCATGATCAGCCAGGAGCGGGTGACCCAGGCCCTGGCCACCAACATGGACGCCGGTTTCGTGCGCGTCGACCACGGCCGCCG
Organism: Pseudomonas sp. A6; assembly: GCF_052367875.1. Lineage (NCBI taxonomy): Bacteria > Pseudomonadati > Pseudomonadota > Gammaproteobacteria > Pseudomonadales > Pseudomonadaceae > Pseudomonas > Pseudomonas sp. A6. The sequence continues at coordinate 224,094 of NZ_CP198970.1, forward strand.
GCTGCTGCATTTCTCCGGGGCGAAGATCTCGCTGTTCGCCAGCAATGGTGACGAGGTTCGCGAATACAAGGGCGGCCGACGCGCCATCGGCGACAAGCGCCAGGGAGAGTACGAGAATATCCAGCTGCCGCTGGAGCCGGGCTGGACCTTCTACCTGTGCACCGACGGCTTCCTCGACCAGGCCGGTGGCGAGCACGGCTTCGGTTTCGGCAACAGCCGCTTCGCCGAACTGCTGCGCCGTCATTCACGTCTGCCATTGGCCGAGCAGGCGCGGGTGTTTGCCGCTACCCTGGCGGACTATCAGGGCGAACGGCCGCAACGCGACGACATCACCATCCTGTCCTTCCGATTCGAGTAGGAGTACGCCATGGAGACACTAGACCTGTTGGCCATGCGTGAAAGCTACACCCGACAACGCATCCTGCTGTGCTTCAACGGCCCGATCTCGCGCAGCCTGATCGAGGAGATCGGCCACGCTCTGCGCAACTACATGCAGGCCGAGCAGGCGCACCCCAGCGAGGCCATGGACGTCTTCGCGGTCTACATCGAGATGACCCAGAACATCCGCCACTACGCCACCCAGCGTGGCTACGGCGACCAGGACGCCTCGGCCACCGTGGCCATCGCCCGCGACGACGACGGCCACTACGTGGTGTCCGCCGGCAACCTGGTGGAGCTGGCGGACGGCCGCGAGCTGGTGCGCAACATCGAGGCCATCGCCGGGCTCGACAAGGCCCAGCTCAAGGCGGCCTACAAGGAGCAGCTGCGCCGCCCGCGCGATTCCGGGGTCAGCAGCGGTGCCGGCCTGGGCCTGCTGGACATCGCCCGCAAGTCCGGCATGCCCTTGCAGACCTCCCTTACCGAACAACCCGATGGGCGCGCGTTCTTCAGTCTGCGCGCCGTGATCTGACCACGCGTTTCAGGAATACAAAGGTATGAGTGACCTTCACATCAGCGGCACCCAGTCCACCCCGTCGATCCACGGTGACTGGGAAGCCGGCGTCCTGGCCATGCAGGGCGACTCCTATCCCGAGAACTCCTACGAACTCTTCGGCCAGGTGATCGAATGGGTGCAGCGCTTCCTCGCCGAGGAACAGCGCCCGCTGGCCCTGGACCTGCGTCTGCTATACCTCAATACCAGTTCGATCAAGGCGATGATGGATATCTTCGACCTGCTCGAAGAGGCCCACACCGGCGGCCGCAAGACCCAGGTGAGCTGGCACTACGACCGCCGCAACGAGCGCGTCGCCGAACTGGCCGAGGAATTCCGCGAAGACTGTAGCTTCCCGTTCGTCATACAGCCCTACGACGAGTGATGCCATGAACAGCGAACGCGAGCTGGACCTGTTGATCGAGGAGCTGCTGGCCGACCCGCAGTATTTCGACCATCCGCTGCGCGAGGCGCTGTTCCTCAAGCACCAGCAGTCCCTCGACCAGCTCGCGCGCCTGGAGCGCATCGCGCGGATTTCCGACGGTTTCCAGTCGATGGCGCGGGCGCAGAACTCGACGCTGTCCGAGCGCTACCACAAGCAGTTGCGCCAGCTGGAGAAGGTGGCGCGCATCTCCGACCGCTACCAGAACATGATGCGCGACCTCAACGTGGCGCTGCGCGAGGCCTCCACCCACGACCCGCTGACCGGCATCGGCAACCGCCGCCTGCTGATGGAGCGCCTGCGCGAGGAAAGCGAGCGCGCCCAGCGCAGCGGCAAGCCCTACGTGCTGGTGATCCTCGACATCGACCACTTCAAGCAGGTCAACGACAACTGGGGCCACGAGGTGGGCGACCGCGTGCTGGTGGAGATCGGCTGCACCATGCAGGCCGCGCTGCGCCAGTACGACCTGTGCGGGCGCTGGGGCGGCGAGGAGTTCCTCCTGCTGCTGCCGGAAACCGCCATGGCCGACGCCGACCAGGTGATCGACCGGGTGCGCCAGGACATCCGCTCGCTGGCCGTGCGCGTGGGCACCGAGGCGCTGTCGGTGACCGCCAGCTTCGGCGTGGCCGAATACCGCCTGGGCGAGAGCTACTCGCAGACACTCAGTCGGGCCGATGCGGCGCTGCTGGAGGCGAAGCGCAGCGGGCGGGACAAGTGCGTGGCCAGTGCTGTGGCGAGTGGTTGAGCTACGTCCTGTGGCCTGACGGCTGTTCGTAGGAGCGAGCTTGCTCGCGAATGGTGCTGGCCGGCGGCATGGGTGTTTCAGGTCACCTCCGTACCCTCTCCCCAGCCCTCTCCCTGAAGGGAGAGGGGGCTAGTCCGCGCCGAGAGAAGGGATGGTTCCAGCTGGGAGCCTTCGGTGTTGCCGGCTGACTCCAAAACATCCGTGTCTGCCCAACGGTCCCCTCTCCCTTCAGGGAGAGGGTTAGGGAGAGGGGCGGAGCCAAACCGAGACACCAACGCCACAGGTGAAGGACGTAGGGCGCATAACCGTTCGCGGTTATCCACAGTTGGTCGGTGGCACTGACTTGTAGGAGCGAGCTTGCTCGCGAACGGTGTTTGCCGGTTGCATGGGTGTTTCAGGTCTCCTCCGCACCCTCTCCCCAGCCCTCTCCCTGAAGGGAGAGGGGGCTTGTCCGTGCCGAGAGAAGGTATGGTTTCGTCCTGATACCTGTGGAGTAGCCGGCTGACTCTGAAGTATCCAAGCGCACCGAACGGTCCCCTCTCCCTTCAGGGAGAGGGTTAGGGAGAGGGGCGGAGCCAAACCGAGACACCGCCGTCACAGGTAAAGAACGTAGGGCGTATAACCGTTCGCGGTTATACGCCGTCGGAGCAAAAAGCCCCCTCAAACCCTCACACTGGCAAAAGTCGATTCCCCCTGCGCCTGGCTCAGCGCCGAGATCGCCGAGGAGTGCGGCATCAGCGCCAGGTCCTGGGGTATCGGCATGACCATCACCGGCTGGCCGATCGGCTGGCCCTGGCGTTCGTCGCGCGGCGGGATGCCGAAGTATTCGCGGTAGCACTTGGAGAAGTGCGGGGTGGAGACGAAGCCGCACACCGAGGCCACCTCGATGATCGACATGGAGGTCTGCTTGAGCAGTTGGCGCGCGCGGATCAGGCGCAGCTTCAGGTAGTAGCGCGACGGCGAGCAGTGCAGGTACTTCTGGAACAGCCGCTCCAGCTGGCGCCGCGAGACGTTGACGTAGACCGCCAGCTCGTCGAGGTCGATCGGCTCCTCGAGGTTGGCTTCCATCAGCGCGACTATTTCCTGCAGCTTCGGCTGGTTGGTGCCGAGCATGTGCTTGAGCGGCACGCGCTGGTGGTCCTGCTCGTTGCGGATGCGCTCGTAGATGAACATCTCGGAGATCGCCGCCGACAGCTCGCGGCCGTGCTCGCGGCCGATCAGGTGCAGCATCATGTCCATCGGCGCGGTGCCGCCGGAGGAGGTGTAGCGGTTGCGGTCGATGGAGAACAGGCGGGTGCTCATGGCCACCCGCGGGAAGGCTTCCTGCATCGCCGCCAGGCATTCCCAGTGCACGCTGCAGTCGTAGCCGTCGAGCAGGCCGGCGCGGGCCAGCGCCCAGCTGCCGGTGCACACCGCGCCGAGGCGGCGGCCCAGGCGCGCCTGGGTCTGCAGGAAGCATACGTGCTCGCGGGTGACGCTGCGCTGGATGCCCACGCCGCCGACCACGATCAGCGAATCCATCGGCGGGGCGCCGTCGGTGCTGGCGTCGGGGGTGATCTGCAGGCCGTCGCTGGCCCACACCTGGCGGCCGTCGAGGGTGAGGGTGTGCCAGCGGTACAGCTCCCTGCCGGAGAGCTGGTTGGCCATGCGCAGCGGTTCCACCGCCGAGGCCAGGGAGATCAGGGTGAAGTTGTCCAGCAGCAGGAAGCCGATGGACTGCGGAGCTCGGTTTTGCGGGGGAACTCCGGGGTTGAAAGCATTCATGATGCTCGATCTCCTCACGCTAGTCACGGTTGCCCCTGAGGGGCTTTCTTATGCTTGTTTTCTGCCTGGGTGACCCGCAGGTCACCACCGCTTCCAAGAGCAAGGCAAATGCCGTGCCTATATTGATTGAGCGTTCAATAAAAAAAGAAAAGCGCCTGGGAACGGCGCTTTTGGGAGCTTGGATGCGACGCCTGGCATGTCGCAAATGCCTATGGGGCGTGGCCTCTGGGGCATTTGGTAGCACTCGGCCCGTGGCTGCCGGGTGCCAGCATTTTCCGAAAGTAACGCTTGTCAGACCTGTCCGATAACGACGCGACGCTGCGCCAAAAGGTGGCGCCGGGCGCGCGGAGTGAGCAAAAGAGGGTCAGCACTCGATGATGCTGACGGCCAGGCCGCCGCGGGAGGTTTCCTTGTACTTGTCGTGCATGTCGGCGCCGGTGTCGCGCATGGTGCGGATGGCCTGGTCGAGGCTGATGAAGTGCTGGCCGTCGCCACGCAGGGCCATCTGCGCGGCGTTGATGGCCTTCACCGCGGCGATGGCGTTGCGCTCGATGCAGGGCACCTGGACCAGGCCGCCGACCGGGTCGCAGGTCAGGCCGAGGTTGTGCTCCAGGCCGATCTCGGCGGCGTTCTCCACCTGTTCGGGCGTGGCGCCGAGGACTTCGGCCAGGCCGGCGGCGGCCATGGCGCAGGCCGAGCCGACTTCGCCCTGGCAACCGACTTCGGCGCCGGAGATGGAGGCGTTCTTCTTGCACAGGATGCCCACCGCGGCGGCGGCGAGGAAGAAATCCACCACGTCCTGCTCGCTGGCATCGGGGTTGAAGCGCATGTAGTAGTGCAGCACCGCCGGGACGATCCCGGCCGCGCCGTTGGTGGGCGCGGTGACCATGCGCCCGCCGGCGGCGTTCTCCTCGTTGACCGCCAGGGCGTAGAGGTTCACCCACTCCATGGCGCTCAAGGTGGAGCCGATGACGTTGGGCTTGCCGATCTCCAGCAGGTTGCGGTGCAGGCGGGCGGCGCGGCGCTGCACGTTGAGGCCGCCGGGGAGGATGCCCTCGGCCTTGAGGCCGTTGTTCACGCAGTCCTGCATGGCGCGCCAGATGCGCATCAGGCCGTCGCGGGTGTCGGTGTCGCTGCGCCACATGCGCTCGTTGGCCAGCATCAGCTGGGACACGCGCAGGTTGTGGCGGCGGCACAGCTGCAGCAGTTCGGCGGCGCTGTTGAAGTCGTAGGGCAGGCGGGTGGCATCCTGGTCGAGGGAGCCGGCGGCGGCCTGCTCGGCATCGACCACGAAGCCGCCGCCGATGGAGTAGTAGGTGTCGGCGTACAGCTCGGCGTCGCCCTCGTAGGCGACCAGGCTCATGGCGTTGGGGTGGTAGGGCAGGTTCTCCTCCAGCAGGCGCATGTCGCGGACCCAGTCGAAGGGAATGCGCCGCTCGCCGGCCAGCAGCAGTTCGCCGCTGCCGAGCAGCTCGGCCATGCGCGGGGCGATCTGGCCGGGGTCGATGCGGTCGGGCCATTCGCCCATCAGGCCCATGATCACGGCGCGGTCGGTGCCGTGGCCGACGCCGGTGGCGGAGAGCGAGCCGTAGAGCTTCACTTCGACGCGGCTGACGCGCGACAACAGCTGGCGCTCGCGCAGGGCGCCGACGAACAGGGCGGCGGCGCGCATGGGGCCGACGGTATGCGAGCTGGAGGGGCCGATACCGATCTTGAACAGGTCGAACACACTGATAGCCATGCCGGCCTCCGCAGGAACTGGGCGTGATGCGGAGCGCCCGCGGGCACCCCTGATGCGGGGCATCATCGGCCCTCGGCCGGCTGGGCCGGCGTCCGGCACCGACTTGGCCTTATCCAAAAGCGCCGCGACGTGCGACATGGGAAGAATCGTGCCAGCCGATGTCGCTCATGCGACAAATAAGTACGGATTTGAGACGCAGTCGATAGACAACATCAATCATTCGACAGCCCCATATTTCGGGGTGTTTCATGATGAACGGTCGACGAACGGCTATGGTTTCGCCTTCGGACCTGCGCTTGACCCCTCCCCGTAATTGCTAGAGGCTGACCTCATGAAGTGTCTTCTGTTGTCGCTGTTGGCGTTACCCGTTCTTTGCTCTGGCCTGGCCCAGGCCGCCGAACCACAGTCCTGCTCGCTGGTCCGTTTCGCCGATGTCGGCTGGACCGACATCACCGTCACCACCGCCGTCACCCGCCTGGTGCTCAGCGAACAGGGCTACCGCACCAAGGTCGAGCGTCTCTCCGTTCCCGATACCTACAAGGCCATGGCCGAGAAGCGCATCGACGTCTTCCTCGGCAACTGGATGCCGAGCATGGCCGCGGACATCAAGCCCTACGCCGACGACGGCCGGGTGCAGACCGTGCGCGCCAACCTGGAGGGCGCCAAGTACACCCTCGCCGTTCCCCAGGACGCCTACGACGCCGGCCTGAAGAGCTTCGCCGACATCGCCAGGTTCAAGGAGCAGCTGGGCGGCAAGATCTACGGCATCGAGCCGGGCAACGACGGCAATCAATTGATCCGCAAGATGATCGCCGAGAAGGCCTTCGGCCTGGGCGACTTCAAACTGGTGGAGTCCAGCGAGGCCGACATGCTCGCCTCGGTGCGCCGCGCCGGCGCCCTCAAGCAGCCGATCGTGTTCCTCGGCTGGGAACCGCACCCGATGAACACCCGCCTGCAGATGCGCTACCTGGAAGGCGGCGATGCCTATTTCGGCCCGAACTACGGCGGCGCCACCGTCTACACCAACGTCAGGGCCGGCTATCTTGATGAATGCCCGAACGTCGCGCAGCTGCTGCGCAACCTGAAATTCGACCTGGCCATGGAGAACCGCCTGATGGACGCGGTGCTCAATGAACGGAGCAATCCGCGCCAGGCCGCCAAGGACTGGTTGCAGGCCAACCCGCAGGTGCGCGATGCCTGGCTCAAGGGCGTGCAGCCGCGCGCCCAGGCCCAGCCCAAGGCCGTCGCCCAGCAGTGAGGGCGACGTCTCCGGGCTGCCGGAACAGGGCCGTGGAACTGGATGCGACACCCCTGGTGCTGATTGCGACTTCGCCTGCACTGGTTGCGACGCACCCGGTATGCGGCGGATTTTTCCTGTTCCATGATCGTTTCCGAATCGACGAAGAAAGGGCCCGCGTCCCGGCGCGGCCCACCTAGAAACCCACGCAGATCGCCCCATCCCGTAGAGGAGTACGCTCATGAAAGGTTGCAAGTCTTTGCTACTGGCTGTGTCCCTGAGTACGCCGCTGGTGGTTCAGGCCGCTGAACCTGAGTCGTGCGGCACGGTTCGCTTCTCCGACGTCGGCTGGACCGACATCACCGTCACCACCGCGACCACTCGCCAGGTGCTGGAGTCGCTCGGCTACACCACCAAGGTGAACATGCTTTCCGTGCCGGTGACCTACCGCTCGCTGGCGAACAAGGACCTCGACGTCTTCCTCGGCAACTGGATGCCGAGCATGGCCAACGACATCAAGCCCTACGCCGACAACGGCTCGGTGGAAACCGTGCGGGCCAACCTGGAGGGCGCCAAGTACACCCTGGCGGTCACCCAGGCGGCCTACGACGGCGGGCTGAAGACCTTCGCCGACATCGCCAAGTTCTCCGACAAGCTCGGCGGCAAGATCTACGGCATCGAGCCGGGCAACGACGGCAACCGCCTGGTCCAGGGCATGATCGACAAGAACCAGTTCGACCTGGGCAAGTTCAAGCTGGTGGAGTCCAGCGAGGCCGGCATGCTCTCGCAGGTGGGCCGCGCCGACCGCCGCAGCCAGTGGATCGTGTTCCTCGGCTGGGAACCGCACCCGATGAACACCCGCTTCAAGATGCAGTACCTGCAGGGTGGCGATGACGTGTTCGGCCCCAACTACGGCGGCGCGACCATTTACACCAACGTGCGCAAGGGCTACGCCCAGGAGTGCCCGAACGTCGGCAAGCTGCTGACCAACCTCACTTTCACCCTGGACATGGAAAACAAACTGATGGACGCCGTGCTCAACGAGGGCAAGAAGCCCGAGGACGCGGCCAAGGCCTGGTTGAAGGATCACCCGGAACTGCTCGATGCCTGGCTGGCTGGCGTCACCACGCGTGACGGCAAGCCAGCGCTCGCCGCGGCCAAGGTCGCTTTCGCCAAGTGACCCTGGCCGGTCGCTTCCACCTTGCTTGATGGGCCCGCACTATGTTTCTGACTGAACACAAGATCCCCCTCGGTGAGCACATCGCCGCCTTCGTCGACTGGCTCACCCGCCATGGTTCGGCGGTCTTCGACAAGATCTCGGATGTCCTCGAGTTCCTCATCCACGGTGTCACCGGCGGGTTGCTGTGGTTCCACCCGCTGCTGCTCACCGCCATCCTGGTGGGCCTGGTGCACTTCATCCAGCGCAGCATCGGCCTGACGCTGTTCGCCCTGGCCTCGCTGCTGCTGATCCTCAACCTGGGCTACTGGCAGGAAACCATGGAGACCCTGGCCCAGGTCATCTTCGCCACCCTGGTGTGCGTCGCCATCGGCGTGCCCCTGGGCATCGTCGCGGCGCACAAGCCCTGGTTCTACACCGCCCTGCGCCCGCTGCTGGACCTGATGCAGACGGTGCCCACCTTCGTCTACCTGATCCCCACCCTGACGCTGTTCGGCCTGGGTGTGGTGCCGGGGCTGATCTCCACGGTGATCTTCGCCATCGCCGCGCCCATCCGCCTGACCTGCCTGGGCATCCAGGACGTGCCGGCGGAGCTGATGGACGCCGGCAAGGCCTTCGGCTGCTCGCGTTGGCAGCTGCTGACCCGTATCGAACTGCCGCACGCCATGCCCAGCATCGGCGCCGGCATCACCCAGTGCATCATGCTGTCGCTGTCGATGGTGGTGATTTCCGCGCTGGTAGGCGCCGACGGCCTCGGCAAGCCGGTGGTGAACGCGCTGAACACCGCGGACATCTCCCTGGGCTTCGAGGCCGGCCTGGCCATCGTCCTGCTCGCCATCCTGCTCGACCGGGTGTGCAAGCAACGCTCGCTGCGGGGGAGGTAAGCAACCATGGCTGCGATTGAATTCAAGAACGTCGATGTCATCTTCGGCAAGAACACCAAGGAAGCCCTGCGCCTGCTCGACGAAGGCCTGGGCCGCCAGGAAATCCTCAAGCGCACCGGCCAGGTGCTGGGCGTGGAGGACGCCAACCTGGACGTCGAGCGCGGCGAGATCTGCGTGATGATGGGCCTGTCCGGCTCGGGCAAGTCGAGCCTGCTGCGCTGCATCAACGGCCTCAACACGGTCAGCCGCGGCAAGCTGCTGATCGAGCACGAAGGCCAGCAGGTGGACGTCGCCAACTGCTCGCCGGCGACGCTCAAGACCATGCGCACCAAGCGCATCGCCATGGTGTTCCAGAAGTTCGCCCTGATGCCCTGGCTGACCGTGGCCGAGAACATCGGCTTCGGCCTGGAGATGCAGGGCCGCCCGGCCGCCGAGCGCAAGAAGGTGATCGACGAGAAGCTCGAACTGGTGGGCCTGTCGCAGTGGCGCGACAAGCGCCCGGACGAACTCTCCGGCGGCATGCAGCAGCGTGTCGGCCTGGCCCGCGCGCTGGCCATGGACGGCGACATCCTGCTGATGGACGAACCCTTCTCGGCGCTGGACCCGCTGATCCGCCAGCAGCTGCAGGACGAACTGCTGGTGCTGCAACGGCAACTGCACAAGACCATCGTCTTCGTCAGCCACGACCTCGACGAGGCGCTGAAGATCGGCTCGCGCATCGCCATCATGAAGGACGGCCGCATCATCCAGCACAGCAAGCCCGAGGAGATCGTGCTGAACCCGGCGGACGACTACGTGCGCACCTTCGTCGCCCACACCAACCCGCTCAACGTGCTGTGCGGCTCCAGCCTGATGCGCGGCCTGGACCAGTGCCGCCGGCAGGACGGCGAGGTGTGCTTCGACCAGGGCCGCGACTGCTGGATCGGCCTCACCGAGACCAACCAGATCAAGACCGCGCGCCAGGGCAGCAACATCATCGACCTGCAGCAATGGCGCCCGGGCGACCCGGTGGAAAAGCTCAAGCACGAGCCGACCCTGGTGGACGTCAGCATCCGCATGCGCGACGCCCTGCAGATCCGCTACCAGACCGGCCACAAGCTGGTCCTGCAGGAGCAGAGCCGCGTGGTCGGCGTGCTCGGCGACAGCGAGCTGTACCACGCGCTGCTGGGCAAGAACCTGGGCTGACGGAGCCGAGGAAACCAAAACGCCGGGCAGATGCCCGGCGTTTTCGTTTTGCGTAACCGTTCGCGAGGCGGGCATGGCTTCTCGTAGGAGCGAGCTTGCTCGCGAACCGCACGGCACCGCAGCCGCCGGGAAGTCCGTTCGCGAGCAAGCTCGCTCCTACGAAGAGCGCGTCCTTAATGCTTGAGTTCGGCCAGGCCCTTTAGCAGCGCCGCGTGGAAGGCCTGCGGGTCCTGGATCTGCGGCGCGTGGCCGAGCTTGTCGAACTCCACCAGGGTGGCGTGGGGGATGGCCTGGGCGGTGCGCTTGCCCAGCTCGGCGTAGTTGCCCAGCTTGGCGCGCAGCGGCTCGGGGGCCACGTCCTTGCCGATCGCGGTGTTGTCCTGGGTGCCGATCATCAGCAGGGTGGGCGCCTGGATCTGGCCGAACTCGTAGACCACCGGCTGGGTGAAGATCATGTCGTACTGCAGCGCCGAGTTCCACGCCACGCGCTCGTGACCGGAGCCGTTGTACAGGCCGGCGAGCATGTTCACCCACTTGTCGTACTCCGGCTTCCACTGGCCGGCGTAGTAGGTGGCCTGCTCGTACTTGCGGATGCTTTCCGCGCTGGTCTTCAGCTCGCGCTCGTACCACTGGTCCGGGGTGCGGTAGGGCACGCCCAGGGCCTTCCAGTCCTCAAGGCCGATGGGGTTGACCAGCACCAGCTGCTCGACCTGCTGCGGGTACATCAGCGCGTAGCGCGCGGCGAGCATACCGCCGGTGGAGTGGCCGAGCATGGTCACTTTGTGCAGCCTGAGCTTGTCCAGCAGGGCGTGGGTGTTGCTCGCCAGTTGCTGGAAGCTGTACTGGTAGTGCTCCGGCTTGGTCGACTTGCAGAAGCCGATCTGGTCCGGCGCCACCACCCGGTAGCCGGCGGCGCTGAGGGCTGCGATGCTGGCCTCCCAGGTGCCGGCGCAGAAGTTTTTGCCGTGCAGCAGCACCACCGCGCGGCCGTTGGGCTTGGCCGGCTTCACGTCGATGTAGGCCATGTGCACGTGCTTGCCCTGGGAGACGAAGCTGAAGTGCCCCACCGGGTAGGCGTAGTTGAAGCGTTCCAGTTCGGGGCCGTAGGTCGGCCGGGTTTCGGCGGCCTGCAACGGCAGGGCGGCGGCCAGCAGCAGGGCGGGGAGCCAGCGTCGGAACATGGGGTTTCCTCGGGAGGGCGGGGGAATGCTCTAGCATGCCTGGGGAGGGCCCGGGCTGGGAAGGGCGTGGGCGCCATCGCGCCAGGCGAATCGCGGACGAGGCACGGCGTCGAAGTCGCTGGGTTCCCGCGTTCGCGGGAATGACGGGATTAAGATTCGTGTTTTCCGACGTCATTCCCGCGAACGCGGGAAACCAGAAAACAGCGTAAGCGGACTCCGTCCGCGGTATATCCGCATTGTAGGAGCGGGCCCTGCCCGCGAATCGCGCGCAGGGCGCGCTCCTACATGGGGCGATCGATGTTCAGGCGGGCCCGTCGCGCGTCAGCCAGTCGATGAACAGCGAGAACAGCTCCGCCTGGGAGTTGATCTCCAGCTTGGTGTAGAGGTGCTTGCGGTGCATGCGCACTGTCTCCGGCGAGATGTCCAGCACCCGCGCGCTGGACTTCACCGAGTGGCCGCGCAGCAGCAGGTGGGCGATTTCCCGTTCGCGCTCGGTCAGGCAGTCGCCGCCGAAGTTCATGAAGGCTTCGCGGATGTGCCGGTTCAGCGCCGCCGCCGGTTGCGCGCCGGCGTCGCCGCCGGCCAGCAGTAGGTCGAGGCCGCCGCGGCTCTCGAACTGCCGGCACAGCTCGCGCACCAGCGGCAGCGCGGCGCGCAGCAGTTCGGTCTGTTCCTCGCTGAAGCGCGCGCCGCTGCGGCCCTGGTACACGCACAAGGAAAGCTTGCGCTGGGCGTCGAGGTCGACGATGTAGTGGCTGTCTTCCACCGAGCCGCACTTGAGGTAGTAGGTCTTGTAGTACTCGCTGGCGAAGAAGTCGTCCGGGGCGATTTCCGCCAGCGGGTAGAAGCCCTCGGCCAGGCCGCCTTCCATGGCCAGGCAGAAGGGGTCGAGCAGGTAGCCGCGGGCGTAGTAGCGCTCGGTCAGCGGCTCGCGGTATTCCGCGGGGATGCCGTGCTGGAACAGGTGGCGCGGCGGCTGGCCCTTGCGCTCCAGGCCGAACAGCGAGGACTCGATGGGCACCAGCGCGCCGAGTGCCTCCACCAGCCGCGCCGGGAATTCCGCCGTGGCCACCGCCGCCATGGCGCGCGCCAGCCCCGCATGCCAGGCATGCAGGGCCGGGCTGTTGGGTGGGGTGTCGAGTGGGGTGGCCGGTGTGCTCATGGTCGGCAGCATACGGCCGCCGCCGACCAGGTGCAAAGCGCCGCGTCCGCGCATCAGTGCCCCGCGTAGTCGCCGCTGCGCTTGAGGTCCTCGGCGGTTTCGAGAATCGCCTCGCGCAGGGTGTCGACCACCTCGTCGACCTGCTCGCGGGTGATGGTCAGCGGCGGCGACATCACGTTCAGGTGCACGATGGGGCGCACCAGCAGGCCGCGCTTCTGCGCGCGCAGGTGGATCTTCTCGCCGATGTTCAGCTCCTCGGGGAACAGCGTCTTGCTGCGCTTGTCGGCGACGAACTCGACGCAGGCCATCAGCTTCTGGCAGCGGACGTCGCCCACCAGCGGCAGCTCGGCCAGCTCCTGCAGGCGCTGCTCCAGGTAGGCGCCGACGTCCTTGACGTGCTCCAGCAGGTTCTCGCGCTGAATGATCTCGATGTTCTTCAGCGCCGAGATGCAGCTCACCGGGTGCCCGCTGTAGGTGAAGCCGTGGCTGAAGCAGCGGCCCTGGTTCGGCTCGGCGATCACCTTCCAGATGCGGTCCGAGAAGATGCACGCGCCCAGCGGCAGGTAGCCGGAGGTCAGGCCCTTGGCGGTGGTGATGATGTCCGGCTGCATGCCGAACACGTCCTCGGAGGCGAAGAACGCGCCCAGGCGGCCGAAGGAGGTCACCACCTCGTCGGCGACGTAGAGCAGGTCGTACTTCCGGCACACCTCCCACATGCGCTTGTGGTAGCCCTTGGGCGGGATGATCACGCCGCCCGAGCCCATGATCGGCTCGGCGAAGAAGGCCGCCACGTTGTCGGCGCCCAGTTCCAGGATCTTGTCCTCGAATTCCTTGACCAGGAATTCCAGGAAATCGCCCTCGGTCATGCCCGCCGGCGCGCGGTAGGGATTGGGGCAGGAGATGTGGTGGATGAAGTCCTTGAGGAAGTCGAACTCGGCCGGGTGGTCGGCCACCTTGCCGCCGAGGGACATGGTCAGGAAAGTCGAGCCGTGGTAGGCGTTGACGCGGCTGATGATGTGCTTCTTGGCGTGCTTGCCGCGGCAGTTCTGGTAGTACTGGATCAGCCGGTAGGCGGTGTCCACGGCGGTGGAGCCGCCGGTGGTGAGGAACACGTGGTCGAGGTCGCCCGGGGCCAGTTCGGCGAGCCTCTCGCAGAGCTGGATGGCGGTGACGTTGGCCATGTCGCAGAAGGGGTTGGAGTAGGCCAGCTGGCGCACCTGCTCGGCGATGGCCTCGGCCATCTCCTCGCGGCCCAGGCCGATGTTGGTGCACCACATGCCGCCCACGGCGTCCAGGTAGCGGTTGCCCTTGGTGTCGTAGATGTAGGCGCCCTGGCCTGCGGCGATGTTCAGCGCGCCGTTTTCGCGATGGTCGTCGAACACGTGGTAGCCGTGCACGTAGTGGGCCTTGTCGGCGGCGACCAGCTTTTCGTCATCGAACTGGGCGAAGAAGGCGGCGGATGGGGTGGTCATGGCAGTACCTCGATATTGCGGTTTCAACTCGTTAATTCCGTTTCCCTCTCCCTGACCCGCTCCCTGAAGGGCGGGGGATCGTTCTGCGTGCCCGGTGATCTCGACGCTCGCCGGCAACTCAGACGTGGCCGGCATGCACCTTGAGTTTCAGCCGGCACGGATAGCCCCCTCTCCCTTCAGGGAGAGGGCTGGGGAGAGGGGGCTCTTGAAAGTCAGCTCATCAGGTCCCCGTCTTCACCGCATTCCACGTCCGGGTGATCAGCCGCGTGGCCTTGGGCCCCTGGACCTTCTGGGTGAACAGCCGCGAGCGCGTCTCGGCATCCGGGTAGATCGCCGGGTCGTCGCGCACCTCGGCGGCCAGCAGCGGCTTGGCCGCGCCGTTGCTGGTGGCGTAGCGGATGTAGTCGCTGACGTCGGCGGCCACCTTCGGCTGCAGCATGTACTCGATGAACTTGTGGGCGTTGGCCACGTGCGGCGCGTCGGCCGGGATGTAGAAGTCGTCGAACCAGATCAGCGAGCCTTCCTTGGGCACGAAGTAGCCCAGCTTGACCTTGGCCCCGGCCTCGTCGGCGCGGGCCTGGGCGGTGGCGTAGTCGCCGGACCAGGTCATGGCCATGCACTGGTCGCCGTTGGCCAGTCCGTTGAGGTAGCTGGTGGAGTCGAACTTGCGGATGTACGGGCGGATCGACTGCAGCAGGTCCTGGGCGGCCTTGAGGTCCTCGGGGTTGGCGCTGTTCGGGTCGCGCTTGAGGTAGGCCAGGGCCAGCGGGATGACGTCGGTGGGCGAGTCGATGATGGTCACCCCGCAGTCGGCGAATTTCGACACCACCTTGGGATCGAACAGCATCGCCAGCGAGCCGATGGGCGCGTCGGGCATGCGTTGCTTGATCTTCTCGATGTTGTAGGTGATGCCGTTGCTGCCCCAGGTGTAGGGCGCCGAGTACTGCACGCCCGGGTCGTAGTGCTCCAGGTGCTTGAGCACCTCGGCGTCGAGGTTGCTCCAGCTGGGCAGCTTGCTCTTGTCCAGCGGTTGGAACACCCCGGCCTTGAGCAGCGGCGGCACCAGCGCGGCGTTGAGCACCACCAGGTCGTAGCCGGAGCGGCCGGGCAGCAGCTTGCCCTGCACCGTCTCGTAGGAGTCGAAGGTGTCGTAGACCACCTTGATCCCGGTGGCCTTCTCGAAGTCGGCGATGGTGTGCTCGCCGATGTAGTCGGTCCAGTTGTACAGCCTCAGCGTTTTGGCGCCGTCGGCGTCCGCGGCCTGGCCGAGCAAGGGGCTCAGCAGCAGGGCCGTGCCCAGGATCGCTGCGAAGGATTTGTACATGTCACTCCCACCTGTGGTTGTTTTCGAGGGTCGTGTCGGCTGTGGCCACTGTCCGCCGCCAGCCGTCGCCGGGCCATTCCCCGAATGGGTGGGTGGGGCTGGTATGCTGTTGCACATTCGTTCAGATTGGCGGCCTTGGACACAGGAGCGGCAGGCGATGAACCAGGCAGTGCGCTTTTCCCGGCTGGAACCCGAACAGCGCAAGGCGCTGCTGATCGAGGCCACCCTGGCGTGCCTGAAGCAGCACGGCTTCCAGGGCGCGTCGATCCGCAAGATCTGCGCCGAGGCCGGGGTCTCGGTGGGGCTGATCAACCACCACTACGCGGGCAAGGACGAACTGGTCGCCGAGGCCTACCTGACGGTCACCGGGCGCGTCATGCAACTGCTGCGCGAAGCCATCGACCAGGCCGCGCCGGACCCTCGCGCGCGCCTGTCGGCGTTCTTCCGCGCCTCGTTCAGCGCCGAACTGCTCGACCCGCAACTGCTCGACGCCTGGCTGGCGTTCTGGGGCGCGGTGAAGACCGCCGAGGCGATCAACCGCGCCCACGACCATTCCTACGGCGAGTACCGCGCCCTGCTGGCCCAGGCGCTGAATCAGTTGGCGGCGGAGGAGGGCTGGGCCGACTTCGACGCCGACCTCGCCGCCATTGCCCTGTCCGCCATGCTCGACGGCCTGTGGCTGGAATCCGGGCTGAACCCCAACACCTTCAGCCCCGAGCAGGGCATCCAGGTCTGCGAAGCCTGGGTCGATGGCCTGCAGGCCGGCGGGCGGCAGCGCTTCAGCCGTCGGCCGGCGGACTGTTGATCGGCCGTTCAGCAATCGCTACTCTGCGCCGGCCCCTGGGAAATTTCCCACGGGCGTCCATCCTCTAATAAGAAATCCGCCGCGACCTCGCCGGCGGCCGCAGCAGGGTATTGGCGATGGCTCCCCGTGTACTGATCGTCGACGACGATCCGCTGATCCGCGAACTCCTCCAGTCCTACCTCGCCGGGGAGGGCTACGAGGTGGCCTGCGCCAGCACCGCCGAACAGGCCGAGGCCAGCCTGGCCGAAGCCGAGCAGGGCGGCCCGCCCTTCGACCTGGTGCTGCTGGACATCCGCCTGCCCGGCAAGGACGGCCTGACCCTCACCCGCGAACTGCGCGTGCGCTCGGAGGTGGGCATCATCCTGATCACCGGGCGCAACGACGACATCGACCGCATCGTCGGCCTGGAATGCGGCGCCGACGACTACGTGATCAAGCCGCCGAACCCGCGCGAGCTGGTGTCGCGGGCGAAGAACCTGATCCGCCGCGTGCGCCATGCCCGCGCTCCGGCCACGGCAACACCGGCGCGCCAGCCGCTCAAGCGCTTCGCCCAGTGGCGCCTGGACCCGGATCGGCGGCGCCTGGTCGACCGCGACGGCGGCGAAACCCTGCTCACCCACGGCGAGTTCCAGCTGCTCAGCGTGTTCCTGCGCAACAGCGGCCACACCCTCAGCCGCGACCAGCTGATGGACCAGATCCGCAACCGCGAGTGGCTGCCCAACGACCGCTCCATCGACGTGCTGGTCGGCCGCCTGCGCCGCAAGCTGCGCGACGACCCGGCCGAGCCCGAGCTGATCATCACCATCCACGGCGCCGGCTACCTGTTCACCGCCGCCCCCAGCGACGCCTGAACGTGCGTTGGCTGGCCCTGCTCGCCTTGGCGCTGTGTGGCCTGGCGCCGGCCGCCGAGCGCGTGCGCTACTGCGACTACCCGGTGTACCCGCCGGTGTCCTGGAGCGATGGCCATGAGGTGCGCGGGCTGGCGCCGCAGGTGGTGAAGAGCGTGCTCGGCGGGCTCGGCTACGAAGTACAGGTGGTGGTGCTGGGCAACTGGAAACGCTGCCTGCTGGACGCCGCCGCCGGCCGCGTCGACGTGGTGCTGGCCTACCGCACGGCGCAGCGCGACCAGGGCCTGGCCTTCGCCGAGGCGCCGGTGCTGCGCGAGGAGGTGGCGCTGTTCTACAACCGCCACAAGCCGGTGCGCTTCCAGACACTGGACGATCTTTCCCGCTACCGCGGCGGCCTGCTTTTTGGCGAGAGCTACGGCGCCGAATTCGACCGCTTCGTCGCCAGCCACGACAACATCGAGTACGTCTCCGACAGCACGCAGAACTTCGGCAAGCTGATCCGCCAGCGCATCGACTTCATCCCCTACGAGCGGCGCACCGGGCGGCTGCTGGTCGAGCGCCTGCCCGGTGGGGAGGACATCGTAGACGCGCTGCAACCGATCACCGTGGACTACCTGCGCCTGGCGGTGTCGCGGCACTCGCCGTTGCAGGCGCGCCTGGGCGAGATCGACAAGGCCCTGCAACGCCTGCAGGCCGACGGCAGCCTGGCGCGCTGGCTGGACGAAAGTGAGCGCGACTATCGCGCCATGCTCGCCGCCGGAGCCACGCCATGAGGGCCCTGCGCGCCCCCGGCCCGCTGGCGCGGCGCCTGCTGCTGCGGGTGCTGGGCTTCAGTCTGTGCTTCACCCTGCTGGCCGGCGCGCTGCAGCTGTACCTGGAATACCGCCGCGAGATGCGCGACATCGAAACCCGCCTGGAGCTGATCCGCAGCGGCTACCTGGCTAGCTTCGAGCGCAGCCTGTGGGACCTCAACCAGGCCCAGCTCAACGTGCAGCTGCACGGCCTGGTGGACTTCCCCGACATTGCCTGGGCCAGCCTGGCCAGCGCCGACTTCAACCTGATCCAGGGCGACATCCAGGCCCCCGGGCCGCTGCGCGTCGAGCACTTCCCGCTCAGCTACCAGCCGCCGGACGGCGAACGCCGGGCCCTCGGCGAGCTGGTCGTGGCCATCGACCAGGGTGCCGTGTACCGCCGCCTTTGGCACGGCGGGCTGAGCAACCTGCTGTGGATGGGCCTGTTCCTCTGCGGCCTGGCGGTGGCCCTGAGCTGGCTGTTCCACAAGCTGGTGACGCGCCACCTGGAGCGCATGGCCGAGTTCGCCGGGCGCATGGCCGGCGGCGACCTGCAACAGCCGCTGCGCCTGGACAAGCGCATCCGCGCCGAAGACGACGAACTCGACACCGTGGCCCATTCCCTGGACGACATGCGCCAGGCCCTGCGCGAAGAGCGCGACGAACTGCAGCGCCAGGTCGAGCGGCGCACCGCCAGCCTGCGCCGGGCCAAGGACGAGGCCGAGGCGGCCAACGAGGCGAAGAGCCGCTTCCTGGCCACCATGAGCCACGAAATCCGCACCCCGCTCAACGGCATCCTCGGCATGGCCGAACTGCTGCGCGACGCGCCCCTCGGCGAGCTGGAACGCAAGCGCCTGCACGCCCTGCACAAGGCCGGCGAGGGCCTGCTGGCGGTGCTCAACGAAGTGCTGCACTTCGCCAAGCTGGAGGACGGCGCCAGCCTGCCGGAGCCGGTGGACTTCGACCTCGGCGAACTGCTCGACGAAGTGCTGACGCTGCTGGAACCCCGCGCGGCGGCCAACGCCACGCGCCTGTCGCTGCACCTGGACGACGATGTGCGCCGCCGTTGCCGCGGCGCCGAGCAGTTCCTCCGCCAGGTGCTGAGCAACCTGGTGGCCAACGCTGTGAAGTTCACCGAGGGCGGCGAAGTGCGCGTGGAGGTGGAACTGCTGGCGCAGCAAGGTGAAAGCCAGCGCCTGCGCTTTGCGGTGGTCGACGACGGCATCGGCATTCCCGAGGCGGTGCAGGCGCGCATCTTCGAGCGCTTCACCCAGGCCAGCGAGGAAGTCACCCGCCGCTACGGCGGCAGCGGCCTGGGCCTGGCCATCAGCAAGCGCCTGGTGGAAGCCATGGGCGGGCGCATCGGCGTGCGCAGCCGGGAAGGGCAGGGCAGCACCTTCTGGTTCGAGGTCGAGCTGCAAGCCGCGCTGGCTCCCGTGGTGGAACCGCAGGTGGCCCCGCGCGGCGAACGTGCCCTGAGCGTGCTGCTGGTAGAGGACGTACCGCTCAATCGCGAAGTGGCCCAGGGCCTGCTGGAGCGCGACGGCCATGCCGTGCGCCTGGCCGAGGACGCCGAACCGGCGCTGGTCGCCTGTCGCGAGCAGGCCTTCGACCTGATCCTGCTGGACATGCACCTGCCGGGCCTGGGCGGCATCGAACTGTGCCGGGCGATTCGTGGCCAGGAGGGCGGGCGCAACCGGGAAACGCCGATCCTTGCCTTCACCGCCAGCGTGCAGCCGGCTTTGGTGCGCACCTACTTCGAAGCCGGCATGCAAGGCGTGCTGGCCAAGCCGTTGCGTGTCGACGATCTGCGTCGTGCGCTGGCCAACCTGCATGCGCCTGTGCCCGGGCGTGAGGTGGATGGGGTGATCGACGAGCAGGTGCTGGCGACCCACCGCGAACTGCTGGGTGAGCACCGGGTGAAGGAACTGCTCGGTGTGCTGAGCGACTTGCTGGCGCAACAGCTGCCGCTGCTGCACGAAGCCATCCGTGCCGGCGATGCCAGCGAGGCCGCTGGCCTGGCCCATCGCCTGGCGGGCAGTTGTCACTCCATGGGCCTGCGCGGCCTGGGCGAATGCCTGCACGGCCTGGAAGAAGCGGCCCTGGCCGGCGAACCGCTGCAAGTCTGGAGCGAAAGACTCGACGCGCAACTCAGCGCCGCCAGGACGCACCTCCTGTAGGAGCGAGCTTGCTCGCGAACAGACTCCCCGGCGGCTGCGGTGCCATGCGGTTCGCGAGCAAGCTCGCTCCTACGAAAAGCATGCATAGCCGCATGGCTTACCGGGAGGCACGCATTTCCCGCTGGCACGGACAGTCCCCTCTCCCTTCAGGGAGAGGGTTAGGGAGAGGGTTGCGGGCTCCCAGATGAACTCCGTGCGTTCGGCTGACTCCGTCCCCTCTCCCCAGCCCTCGGCTGCGCGCCCCGCCCTGAAGGGAGAGGGGGCCGTTCGGCAGGCTTGGATGTTTCGGAGTTAGCCGGACGTTATCCCGAGGGCGTGGGGACTAGCCCGCTACAAATTCCTTACAGCTTTTTACATCTTCGATCCCGCCGTTCAACGCGACCTTACATCCCCTTCGAATAATCCGGCGGTATCCGTGCCACGAGCCACGGCCTCTGACTGATTGGAGATAACAACAATGATCCAACGTAGAGTTCCGCTTCGCCGCGCCCGCCGTTCAGCGGGGGTGCGCCATGTCTGATTCGAAGATCCAGCTCACCCGCGCGCTCAAGAGCCGCCACATCTTCATGCTGTCCCTCGGCGGGGTGATCGGCACCGGCCTGTTCATGGGCGCCGGCGTCACCATCAACCAGGGCGGCCCGGCCGGCGCCGTGCTGGCCTACCTGGTGGCTGGCCTGCTGATGTATCTGGTGATGGTCTGCCTGGGCGAGCTGTCGGTGCAGATGCCCGTCTCCGGCTCCTTCCAGGCCCACGCCACGCGCTTCATCGGCCCGGCCACCGGGTTCATGATCGGCTGGGTGTACTGGATGAGCTGGGCCTCCACCGTCGGCCTGGAGTTCACCGCCGCCGGCATGCTGATGACGCGCTGGTTCCCCGAGGTGCCGATCTGGCTCTGGTCGGGCTTCTTCGTGGTCGTGCTGTTCTCCCTCAACGCCCTGGCCACCCGCGCCTTCGGCGAGGCCGAGTACTGGTTCGCCGGGATCAAGGTGGCGGCCATCCTCGCCTTCATCATCGTCGGCGTGCTGGTGATCTTCGGCGGCATCCACCTCAACGACGGCGCACCGGCCCCCATGCTGAACAACCTGGTCGGCGACAGCCTGTTCCCCAACGGCCTGTCGGCGGTGTTCGCGGTGATGATGACGGTGGTCTACGCCTTCCAGGGCTGCGAGATCATGGGCGTCGCCGCCGGCGAGACCGACCAGCCGGAGAAGAGCATCCCCCGCGCCGTGCGCAACGTGGTGTTCCGCGTGCTGATCTTCTACGTGCTGGCGATCATCGTGCTGGCCGCCATCGTCCCCTGGCAGCAGGCCGGGCTGGTGGAAAGCCCGTTCGTGCAGGTGTTCGACATGGTCGGCATCCCCTACGCGGCGGACCTGATGAACTTCGTCATCCTCACCGCCATCCTCTCGGTGGGCAACTCCGGCCTGTACGCTTCCACCCGCATCCTCTGGGCCATGTCCAAGACCGGCATGGCGCCCAAGGGCCTGTCCAAGCTCAGTTCCCGCGGCGTGCCGCTGTACGCGCTGCTGATCAGCCTGGCCTTCGCCCTGCTCTCGCTGCTGACCAGCGTGGTCGCCGCCGACACCCTGTTCATGGTGCTGATGGCGGTGAGCGGCATGGCCGGCACCGTGACCTGGATCGTCATCGCCTACGCCCAGTACCGCTTCCGCCGCGAACACATGGCCAAGGGCGGCACGGTGGCCGACCTGAAATACGCCGCGCCGCTGTTCCCGCTGATCCCCCTGGCCTGCATCGCCATCTGCTGCTCGCTGTTCGTGTTCCTCGCCCTGGACCCGACCCAGCGCCCGTCGCTGTACTGGGGCTTCGGCTTCATCGCCGCCTGCTACCTGGCCTACTACGTGCTCAAGCGCAAGCGCCCGCAGGTGGTCGATGAGGCGGTGCCCAGTATCGGCTGACCCCACGAAGCCCCGCCCCGCGGGGCTTTTCGCTTTTCGGCTTCTCGTAGGAGCGAGCTTGCTCGCGAACGGATTTCCCAGCGGCTCCGCTGCCATGTGGTTCGCGAGCAAGCTCGCTCCTACGAAGAGCCCGCAGGGCCGTTTGTGCGAAGTTGTAACAAGGTCCCGGGGAAAACCCTTCCGAATCCCCACAGCCCCCGCACCGCGCGGCCTTCCCGCCGTCCGGCGAGGCGTTACAAGCCCCCCGAACGGGTGCATTGCCGTCTTGTTGAACACTTGTTTAGTATGGTGGCCAACACCGCCCTCATGCGACAACAACAACGAGGCCAGCATGACTCACGCATCCCCGCTCAGCCGGGTCCAGGACGGCATCGCCTGGATCACCCTGAACCGCCCCGAACAGCGCAATGCGCTGGACGTTCCCACGCTGAAGAACCTGCACGCGCTGCTCGATGCCTACGCCGTCGACCCGGCCGTGCGCGTCATCGTGCTGACCGGCGAGGGCCGCAGCTTCTGCGCCGGCGCCGACCTCGCCGAATGGGCCGAGGCCGAAGCCCGCGGCGAGCTGGAAACCTACGGCTGGACCGAAACCGCCCACGCCCTGATGAGTCGCCTGCACGGCCTGGACAAGCCGACCATCGCCGCGGTCAACGGCACCGCCGTCGGCGCCGGCATGGACCTCACCCTGTGCTGCGACTTCCGCATCGCCGGCGCCTCGGCGCGCTTCAAGGCCGGCTACACCGGCATGGCCTACTGCCCGGATGCCGGCGCCAGCTGGCACCTGCCGCGGCTGATCGGCGCCGAAGCGGCCAAGCGCCTGCTGTTCCTCGACGAACTGTGGAACGCCGAGCGCGCGCTGAACGCCGGGCTGGTCGGCGAAGTGGTCGCCGATGACCAACTGCAGGCCCAGGTCGGCGAATTCGCCGCGCGCCTGGCCGCCGGCCCGACCTTCGCCTTCGCCCAGACCAAGCGCCTGATCCGCGACGGCGCGAACCGCACGCTGGCCCAGCAACTGGAGGCCGAGCAGGCCGCCGGGCTGCTCTGCGGCCGCAGCGAGGACGCCGCCGAAGCCCTGCGCGCCGTGGCCGAGAAACGTTCCCCCCACTTCCAAGGCCGTTGAGCGGCGAGGTATTCCCCATGGATTTCAAACTGACCCAGGAACAGGAAATGCTCGTCGAGGCGGTCAAGGCTTTCGTCGAGAAAGAGCTGCTGCCCCACGAGGAAGAAGTCGACCGCGCCGACGCGGTGTCGCCGGAGCTCGCCGCGCAGATTCGCGGCAAGGCGCTGGCCGCCGGTTTCTATGCCTTCAACATGCCCGAGGAAGTCGGCGGCGGCGGCCTCGACTACCTGTCCCAGGCGCTGGTCGAGCGCGAGCTGTCCAAGGTCTCCTGGGCGCTGCACGTGTTCGTCGCGCGGCCGTCGAAAATCCTCATGGCCTGCAAGGGCCAGCAGGTGCAGGACTACCTGCTGCCCTGCGTGAACGGCGAGAAGATCGACTGCTTCGCCCTCACCGAGCCGGGCGCCGGCTCCGACGCCAACTCGATCAAGACCCGCGCCGTGCGCGACGGCGACGACTTCGTCATCAACGGCGCCAAGCACTTCATCAGCCACGCCGGGCACGCCGACTTCGCCATCGTCTTCGCCGTCACCGACACCTACGAGCGCAACGGCAAGAAGCGCAACGCCGTGACCGCCTTCCTGGTCGACAAGGGCACCGCCGGCATGACCGTGCGCCGCGGCCCGAAATGCGTCAGCAACAAGGGCTACCACACCTACGAAATCTTCTTCGACGACTGCCGCGTGCCGGCCTCCAAGGTCCTCGGCGAAGTCGACAAGGGCTGGGAAGTGGCCAACGCCTGGCTCACCGCCGGCCGCGTGATGGTCGCCGCCAACTGCGTCGGCCAGGCCCAGCGCGCCATGGACCTGGCCCTGCAATGGTCGGCCGACCGCAAGCAGTTCGGCCAGGCCATCGGCAGCTACCAGGGCATTTCCTTCAAGCTGGCCGACATGGCCACGCAGATCCGCGCCGCCGAGCTGATGACCCTGCACACCGCGTGGAAGATGGACCAGGGCAGCATGACCGACGGCGAGGCCGGCATGGCCAAGCTGTTCGCCAGCGAAGTGCTCGGCAAGGTCGCCGACGAGACCGTGCAGATCTTCGGCGGCATGGGCCTGATGGACGAAGGCCCGGTGGAACGCATCTGGCGCAACGCGCGCATCGAGCGCATCTGGGAAGGCACCTCGGAAATCCAGCGCCACATCATCTCCCGCGAACTGCTGCGGCCGCTGCTGCGCTGAGGTCCGGACCATGCAACGCGAAAACCTCAAGCGCCTGCTGGCGCCCCGTCACCTGGCCTTCATCGGCGGCCGCAGCATGGCCCGCGCGCTCAAGCGCTGCGCCGAGGGCGGTTTCGCCGGGCCGCTGTGGCTGGTCAACCCGCAATACGACGAACTCGAAGGCGTGCCCTGCGTGCGCGGCATCGCCGAGCTGCCCGAAGGCCCGGACGCGGTGTTCGTCGCCACCAACCGCGACCTGACCCTGAACGCGGTCGCGGAGTTGGCCGCCAAGGGCGCCGGCGGCGCCATCTGCTACGCCTCCGGCTTCGCCGAAACCGGCGCCGAGGGCCAGGCCCTGCAACAGCGCCTGCTCGATGTGGCCGGCGACATGGCCCTGCTCGGTCCCAACTGCTACGGCCTGCTCGACTACCTGCACGGCGCCGCGCTGTGGCCGGTGGCCCACGGCGGGCACATCGTCGAGAAGGGCGTGGCGGTGCTGACGCAGAGCGGCAACTTCGCCTACAACCTGTCGATGAGCGACCGCTCGCTGCCGATCGCTTACATGGCCTCGGTGGGCAACCAGGCCCAGCTGGGCGTGGCCGAGCTGATGGACGTGCTGCTCGACGAGCCGCGCGTCACCGCCATCGGCCTGCACCTGGAAGGCCTGAAGAACGTCCCCGGCTTCGCCCGCGCCGCCTACAAGGCGCTGCAGAAAGGCATCCCGGTGATCGCGCTGAAGACCGGCGTCTCGCAGATAGGCGCGGAACTGGCGCTCAGCCACACCAGCTCGCTGGCCGGCTCCGACGCGTTGTACGACGCGCTCTTCGACCGCCTCGGGGTGATCCGCGTCAGCGGCCCGGTGAGCTTCATCGAAACCCTCAAGGCCGCCGCCTGCGGCAACCTGCCGGCCGGCCCGAGCCTGGCCGCGCTGGCCTGCTCCGGCGGCGACGCCGGGCTGATCGCCGACTACGCCGAACGCAACGGCCTGCCGTTGCCCAAGCTGGTCGACGCGCAGCGCGCCGAACTGGCCCAGGTGCTGCCGGACTACGCCAACATCGCCAACCCGCTGGACTTCACCACCGCCATCTGGGGCGACGGCCCGGCGCTGGAGCGGATGCTCGACAGCGCCCTGCGCACGCCGGCCGACGCGGCTCTGCTGGTGCTCGACTACCCCGGCGAGGAAACCGGCGAGCGCCCGCAGTGCGACCTGCTGCTGGAACTGTATTGCGCGGCGCTGAAGCGCCACGACAAGGTCGGCTTCATCGCCTCGGCGCTGCCCGAACTGCTGCCGGCCCACGCCCGCGAGCTGCTGCACGGCCACGGCGTAGCCGCGTTGCAAGGTGTGGAAGACGGCCTCGCCGCCTGGGGCCGCATCGCCCACTACCGCCAGCGCCGCGACGCGCTGCTGGCCCGTGGCGAGGCGGCGCTGGTGCCGCTGTGCCCGCAGGCCATCGACGGCCAGGGCCGGCTGCTCGACGAGTGGCAGTCCAAGCAGGCGCTGAAACCCTTCGGCCTGCCGCTGCCGGCCGCCGTGCTCAGCACCCCCGGCCAGGCCCGCGAGGCCGCCGCCGACCTGGGCTATCCGCTGGTGCTCAAGGCGGTCAGCGCCGAGCTGCCGCACAAGACCGAGGCCGGCGGCGTGGCGCTGAACCTGCGCAACGAAGCGGCCCTGGAAGCGGCGCTGTTCGACATGCGCGAGAACCTGGCGAAGCACGCCCCCGGCGTGGCTTTCGACAAGGTGCTGCTGGAACGCATGGCCAGCCCGCCGCTGGCCGAGCTGATCGTCGGCATCAAGCGCGAGGTCGGCTTCGGCCTGGCCCTGGTGCTGGGCGCCGGCGGCATCCTCGTCGAGCTGCTCAAGGACAGCCGCAGCCTGCTGCTGCCGACCACCGACGCGGCCATCCGCGACGCCCTGCTGGGCCTGCGCAGTGCGCCGCTGCTCAGCGGCTTCCGCGGCCGCCCGGCGGTGGACATGGACAAGCTGGTGGACGCCATCCGCGCGGTCGCCGACTACGCCTGCGAGCACGCCGACGGCCTGCTGGAACTGGACGTCAACCCGCTGCTGGTGAACGCCGAAGGCGCCGTGGCGGTGGATGCGCTCATACGGCTGGCCGACGCCTGAGGACCTGAAGGGGAACACGAACGCTCCCCTCTCCCTTCAGGGAGAGGGGCTGGGGGAGAGGGTGGCGGGCCGACGCACCGATGCGGCCGGCGAAGAGCCCCTCTCCCCAGCCCTCTCCCGCAAGCGGGAGAGGGGGCAAGAGCGCTACGGCGCGAACGGCGATCACACACGTCGCCGGACAGACGAGGATTTGCCCATGCAACAACAGAAGACCCTCACCGGCGGCCAGGCCCTGGTCCGCCTGCTGGCCAACTACGGCGTCGACACCGTGTTCGGCATCCCCGGCGTGCACACCCTGGAGCTGTACCGCGGCCTGCCCGGCAGCGGCATCCGCCATGTGCTCACCCGCCACGAGCAGGGCGCCGGCTTCATGGCCGACGGCTACGCCCGCGTCAGCGGCAAGCCCGGCGTGGCCTTCATCATCACCGGCCCGGGCGTCACCAACGCCGCCACCGCCATCGGCCAGGCCTACGCCGACTCCATCCCGCTGCTGGTGATCTCCAGCGTCAACCACACCGCCAGCCTGGGCAAGGGCTGGGGCTGCCTGCACGAGACCCAGGACCAGCGCGCCATGACCGCGCCGATCACCGCGTTCTCGGCGGTCGCCCTGACCCCGGAAGATTTGCCCGAGCTGATCGCCCGCGCCTACGCGGTGTTCGACAGCGAGCGCCCGCGCCCGGTGCACATCTCGGTGCCGCTGGACGTGCTCGCCGCGCCCATCGCCCGCGACTGGACCCACGAAGTGGTGCGCCGCGCCGGCCGTGGCCAGCCCGCCGCCGACGCGCTGCGCCAGGCTGTGGATAAGCTCGCCGCGGCCAAGCGGCCGATGATTATCGCCGGCGGCGGCGCGTTGCATGCCGCCGACGCCCTGGCCGCGCTCAGCGAACGCCTGGCAGCGCCGCTGTTCACCAGCGTCGCCGGCAAGGGCCTGCTGGCCCCGGAAGCGCCGCTGGCTGCCGGCGCCACCCTGTGCACCCAGGCCGGCTGGGACATGATCGCCGAGGCCGACGTGGTGCTGGCCATCGGCACCGAGATGGCCGACACCGACTACTGGCGCGAGCGCCTGCCGCTGGGCGGCGAGCTGATCCGCGTCGACGTCGACTCGCGCAAGTTCAACGACTTCTACCCCAGCGCCGTGGCTTTGCTGGGCGACTCGAAAGCCACCGCCGAAGCGCTGCTCGCCGCGCTGCCGGCCGCCAAGCGCGACGCCGGCAGCGCCATCGACCGCGTCGCCCAGCTGCGCCAGCAACTCGATGCCAGCCACGCGCCGCTGCAGCTTATCCACAAGGCGATCCTCGAACGCATCGCCAAGGCGCTGCCGGCCAACGCCTTCATCGCCAGCGACATGACCCAGCTGGCCTACACCGCCAACTACCTGTACCCCAGCCAGGCGCCGCGCGGCTGGCTGCACCCCACCGGCTACGGCACCCTCGGCTACGGCGTGCCGGCCGGCATCGGCGCCAAGTTCGGCGCGCCGGAGCGCCCCGGCCTGGTGCTGGTGGGCGACGGCGGCTTCCTCTACACCGCGCAGGAACTGGCCACTGCCACCGAGGAGCTGGACAGCCCGCTGGTGGTGGTGCTGTGGAACAACGACGCCCTCGGGCAGATCCGCGACGACATGCTCGGCCTGGATATCGAGCCGGTCGGCGTGCTGCCGCGCAACCCGGACTTCGCCCTGCTCGGCCGCGCCTACGGCTGCGAGATGCGCCAGCCGCAGAGCCTGGACGAGCTGGAGCGCGACCTGCGCGAAGGCTTCGCCCACCCCGGCGTGACCCTGATCGAGCTGAAACACGCCTGCGCGAAGTAGGCCCCGTTGCACCCGCCGGGGCGCAGGCCCCGGCGCATTGAAGGACTCCCCGTCATGCGCTTCTCGAACCTCACCCAACGCATCGCCGGCGACGGCGCCGCCGCCTGGGACATCCACTACCGCGCCCTGGCGCGCCTGGAGCAGGGCGACGACGTCCTGCTGCTGTCGGTGGGCGACCCCGACTTCGACACCCCGGCGCCCATCGTGCAGTCGGCCATCGACAGCCTGCTGGCCGGCAACACCCACTACTCCGACGTGCGCGGCAAGCGCAACCTGCGCGAGGCCATCGCCCGCCGCCACACGCAGCGCAGCGGCCAGGCGGTCGGCGAGCACAACGTGGTGGTCCTGGCCGGCGCGCAATGCGCGCTCTATGCGGTCGCCCAATGCCTGCTGAACCCGGGCGACGAGGTGATAGTCGCCGAGCCCATGTACGTCACCTACGAAGCGGTGTTCGGCGCCTGCGGGGCCAAGGTGGTGCCGGTGTCGGTGCGTTCCGAGCACGGCTTCCGCGTGCAGGCCGAGGACGTCGCCAGGCTGGTCACCCCGCGCACCCGTGCCATCGCCATCAACAGCCCGCACAACCCCTCCGGCGCCAGCCTGCCGCGCGCCACCTGGGAAGCCCTGTCGCGGCTGTGCATCGAACACGACCTGTGGATGATTTCCGACGAGGTCTACAGCGAACTGATCTTCGACGGCGAACACATCAGCCCGGCCAGCCTGCCGGGCATGGCCGAGCGCACCGCGACCCTCAACAGCCTGTCCAAGTCCCACGCCATGACCGGCTGGCGGGTGGGCTGGGTGGTCGGCCCGCAGGACCTCTGCGGCCACCTGGAAAACCTCGCCCTGTGCATGCTCTACGGCTCGCCGGACTTCGTCCAGGACGCCGCCTGCACCGCGCTGGAAGCCCAGCTGCCGGAGCTGGAGGCGATGCGCGAGGCCTACCGCCAGCGCCGTGATCTGGTCCTCGACTGCCTCGCCGATTGCGTTGGCCTGCGCGCCCTGCGCCCGGACGGCGGCATGTTCGTGATGGTCGACATCCGTCCCACCGGCCTTTCCGCCCAGGACTTCGCCGACCTGCTGCTGGACCGCCACGGCGTCTCGGTGCTGGCCGGCGAAGCCTTCGGCCCCAGCGCCGCCGGGCACATCCGCCTGGGCCTGGTGCTCGGCGCCGAGCCGCTGCGCGAAGCCTGCCGACGCATCGCCCTGTGCGCCGCCGAACTGCTCAAGGAGAAGCGCTATGCATGACCGCCTGCAGCTGTACATCGACGGCGCCTGGGTAGCGCCGCAAGGGCAGGGCCTGGCCGAGGTGCAGAACCCGGCCACGGAACAGACCATCGGCCGCGTGCCGCTGGGCGCCGAGGCCGACGTGAACCGCGCGGTGGAAGCCGCGCGGCGCGCCTTCCCGGCCTGGTCGCGGACGCCTTCCAGCGTGCGCGCCGGCTACATCCGCGCCCTGGCCGAGCAGCTGCGGGCGCGGGCCGACGAGATGGCCGCGCTGATCACCGCCGAGCTGGGCATGCCGGTGCAGTGGTGCCGCATGGTGCAGGTCGACGGGCCTATCGAGGGCCTGGAAAGCTACGCCCCGCTGGCGGCGCACATGGACGAAGTGCGCGAGGTCGGCAACTCGCTGATCGTCAAGGAAGCGGTGGGCGTGTGCGCCTTCATCAATCCCTGGAACTACCCGCTGCATCAGCTGATCGGCAAGCTCGCTCCGGCACTGGCCGCCGGCTGCACGGTGGTGGTGAAGCCGAGCCAGGACACCCCGCTGCACGCCTTCCTGCTGGCCGAGATGATCGACGCCATCGGCCTGCCGGCCGGCGTCTTCAACCTGGTCAGCGGCCCCGGCTCGAAGGTCGGCGAGGCGCTGGCGCGGCATCCGGACGTGGACATGGTGTCCTTCACCGGCTCGACCACGGCGGGCATCCGCGTTTCCGAAGCGGCGGCGCCGACGGTCAAGCGCGTGTGCCTGGAGCTGGGCGGCAAGTCGCCGTTCCTGATCACCGCCGACGCCGACCTGGCGGCCGCCGTGCGCCACGGCGTGCAGGACGTGATGATCAACTCCGGGCAGACCTGCACCGCGCTGACGCGCATGCTGCTGCCGGCCAGCCGCTACGCCGAGGCTCTGGAAATCGCCCGCGCCGAGACCGAGGCGCTGAAGCTGGGCGACCCGCTCGACGCCGACAGCTTCCTCGGCCCGATGTGCTCGGCCGGCCAGCGCCGCACCGTGCTGGATTACATCCGCATCGGCCAGGAGGAGGGCGCGCGCCTGCTCTGCGGCGGCGCCGAACGGCCGTCCGGCCTGGAGCGCGGCCACTACGTGCAGCCGACGCTGTTCGCCGACGTGAACAATTCGATGCGCATCGCCCGCGAGGAAATCTTCGGCCCGGTGCTGTGCCTGATCCCCTACGCCGACGAGGCCGAAGCGCTGCAGATCGCCAACGATTCGCCGTTCGGCCTGTCCAGCGCGGTCTGGGCCGGCGAGCGCGAGGATGGCCTGCGCCTCGCCCGGCAGATGCGCGCCGGCCAATGCTTCGTCAACGGCGGCGCGTTCAACTACCGCGCGCCCTTCGGCGGCTACAAGCAGTCCGGCAACGGCCGCGAGTGGGGCGAGGAAGGTTTGGCGGAGTTCGTCGAACACAAGGCCATTCAACTCTGAGAGCTGCCTGAAGAGCGCCCTCTCCCCAGCCCTCTCCCGCAAGCGGGAGAGGGGGCAAAAGCGCTTCGGTGCTACCGGCGGGAGAGGGCGCTGCAGGATGAACACGAACGCCCCCTCTCCCTTCAGGGAGAGGGCTGGGGAGAGGGTGCTGAGCCAGTACGCCAATCCGCCAAGTAGCGCTTTTCTAGCCAGGAATCCACATGAACGTACTGATCATCCACGCCCACAACGAACCCCAGTCCTTCAGCACCGCGCTCTACCAACTGGCCGAGGAAACCCTCAAGGGCCAGGGCCACGAAGTACAAGTCTCCGACCTCTACGCGATGAACTGGAACCCGGTGGCCAGCGCCGCCGACTTCGGCGCCCGCGCCAACCCGGACTACCTGGTCTACGCCCTGGAACAGCGCGAAGGCGCCAAGGCCATGACCATCGCCACCGACATCCAGGCCGAGCTGGACAAGCTGCTCTGGGCGGACCTGGTGATCTTCAACTTCCCGATCTACTGGTTCTCCGCCCCGGCCATCCTCAAGGGCTGGTTCGACCGCGTGCTGGTCTCGGGCATCTGCTACGGTGGCAAGCGCTTCTACGACCAGGGCGGCCTGGCCGGCAAGAAGGCGCTGGTGACGGTGACCCTCGGCGGGCGCGACCACATGTTCGGCGAAGGCGCCATCCACGGCCCGCTGGAAGACATGCTGCGGCCGATCCTGCGCGGCACCCTGGCCTATACCGGCATGAGCGTGCTGCCGCCCTTCGTCGCCTGGCACGTGCCCTACATCAGCAACGACGCGCGCCAGGACTTCCTGCGCCAGTACCAGGACCGCCTGCAGCATCTGGATCAGGACCAGCCCCTGGAATTCCCGCGCCTGGAGCAGTTCGACGAACGCCTCTACCCGCTGCCGCGCTGAGCGGCGCGTCGGCACCGTACTGAAACCTCGTCATTCCCTCGAACGCGGGAACCCAGTGGCTGATGTTCGCGCTGGAAGTCGCTGGTTCCCCGCGTTCGCGGGGATGACGGGAGGGGCTCGGTGCTCCAGGGTTCTCTACCCGCTGCTGCGCTGAGCGGCGTTCCGGCACCGTACTTAAACCTCGTCATTCCCGCGAACGCGGGAACCCAGTGGCTGATGTTCGCGGTGGAAGTCGCTGGTTCCCCGCGTTCGCGGGGATGACGGGAGGGGGGCTCGGTGCTCTAGGGTTCTCTACCTGCTGCCGCGCTGAACGGCGCGTCGGCACCGTACTGAAACCTCGTCATTCCCGCGAACGCGGGAACCCAGTGGCTGACGTTCGCGGTGGAAGTCGCTGGTTCCCCGCGTTCGCGGGGATGACGGGATAGGGAAGCGGCGCTCCAGGGTTCGCGAGCAAGCTCGCTCCTACGGTTCGATGCACTCACCCCGAACGAAAAAAGGCGCACATCAATCAAGACGTGCGCCTTTGGAGGAAAAGGGCAGCCGCTGCAGCGGGGTATGCGCGGGGGAGTGTTGGCAAGCGGCTGGTGTGCCGGGTGCCAGACGATGGGCCTGATGGACCCATCGCTGCTGCAGCGACCTGGTTGCCACTATACCCGGCAACTGTCGCGGGAAAATGACCCTATACTGCGATTCAGTTTTGCAGACGGGGCAACAGTGGACACTTTACATGCGATGCGGGTCTTCGCCCGCGTGGTCGATGCCGGCAGCTTCACCGCCGCCGCCAATGCCCTGGGCCTGTCGACCGCCCAGGTCTCCCGCGTGGTCTCGGACCTGGAGGCCTTCCTGCAGGCGCGCCTGTTGCACCGCACCACCCGGCGCCTGGCGCTGACCGAGACCGGCGAGCGCTACCTGCAGCGCTGCCGGGAAATCCTCCTCGACGTCGAAGAAGCCGAAGCCGAGGCCAACGGCGCGCACCTGCGCCCGCGCGGCCGGCTGCGGGTGCACTCGCTGACCGGGCTCGGCCAGCAGCATCTCATCCCGCTGATCTCGCGCTACTGCCAGCAGCACCCCGAGGTCTACATCGAGCTGACCCTGGCCCAGCGCCAGCCGGACATCCTCGAAGAAGGCCAGGACGTGGTCATCACCCGCGACCGCGAGTTGCCCGACTCCGAATACGTCGCCCAGACCCTCGGCAGCATCTACAGCGTGCTCTGCGCCAGCCCCGGCTACCTGGCCGAGCGCGGCACCCCGCGCGCCATCGAGGACCTGCGCGAGCACCGCTGCCTGCGCCTGCAGGACCCGACCTTCCCGGAAGGCTGGGCCTTCGAGGAAGACAACGAGGCGAGCGTGATCCGCCCGCGCGACACCTTCATGGTCAACGTCGCCGAGGCTCTGGCCGGGGCCGCCCGCGCCGGCATGGGCATCTGCCTGCTGCCCAGCTACGTGGCCGCGCCGGCGCTGCGCCAGGGCGAACTGGTGCGCGTGCTGCCCGAGCGCAGCCTGCACGGGCGGCAGATCTTCGCGCTCTACCCGTCGCGGCGCTTCCTCGACGCCAAGATCCGCACCTGGGTGGAGTTCCTCAAGGAAGAGCTGCCCAAGGTGTTCGACGCCGACGAACAGGTGATGAACGATCCCGCGCACTGGGCCTGAAAGCGGATTGTTGCTTTTTAGGCAATGGTTTATTGGTGCGCCGGCTATTTTTCCACCTGTCACCGAGTCGTAACCTTTGCATCGCCCCCACTGAGCGGGGCCAATCAAAGGTTCGAAAATCATGTCCCGTAAACTTGTTGTTGCTGCCCTGCTGTCCGTTTGCTCGCTGTCCTTCGTGCAACTGAGCTTCGCCGAAGAGTCCCGACTGATGACCGACAAGATGGTGAAAGCCAACGAGGCCGCCATCGCCGCTGCCCAGCAGGCCTCCGACGCCGAGCGTACCGCCGGCAAGGCCGCTGCCCAGTCCAACGCCGATTCCTGATCGGCGTTACTTTCCCCCGGGAAGCCCGGAGCGTGAGCCGGTATTCCCAATGCCTTGCGCCGCATACGAAATGCGGCGTTTTTTTATCCCGGCGGGGGCGGCCATTCTTTCATTTTCTGAAAAAGTCTTTCGCCGTCTTCGCGCTTTATCGGAAATAAATAGGTCAATAGACTTGTCTTTATCTGCCGGGCTCTCCCGGCAGGCCCGACACGATCAGCCTGATGTGTCACCGAGGGGCGGTGACTGCGAACTTCCGCCCCTCACGCCAGCCGGTTCCTCCAACGCCGACTGGCTTTGCTTCCCGACGCCGATATCCGATTGCTCCAATCGACGTCTTCTTTCCGGCCGCTGCACTCAGCGGCCGTTTTTTTGCCCGGAAAAAACCTTCCTGCCCAACGGCCCGCCCTAGAGCGGCCGGGTTGTCGGCGCGGCGGAAATGTAGTGAATCGAACACAAACAAAGTATTTGCAATAATTTGAAATATTCACTACAAGACCAGGCACAACCTCCAAGGGAGCTGCCATGTCCAGCCTCAAAGACCGCCTGGCCGCGCCGGACGTCGCCCTGACGCCGGCCGAGCGCAAGGTGCTGCGTGCCCTGCTCGACGACTACCCGCGCCTGGGCCTGGGCCCCATGGCGCGCCTGGCGCGGCAGGCGGGGGTCAGCGACCCGACCATCCTGCGCCTGGTGAAGAAGCTCGGCTTCGCCGGCTACGGCGAGTTCCAGGACGCCCTGCTGATCGAGGTGGACGACCGCCTGCGCTCGCCGCGCACCCTGCTCGCCGAACGCCGCGAGCGCATGGAGCACGACGACCCCTGGTCGAGCTACCTGGCCGACGCCTCGGACAAGCTGCAGCACACCCTGAACCTGACCCGCGCCGACGACATCCGCCTGCTCGGCGACTGGCTGCTCGACCCGCGCCTGCGCCTGTTCTGCCACGGTGGGCGCTTCAGCCGCTTCCTCGCCGGCTACCTGGTCACCCACCTGCGCCTGCTGCGCGGCGGCTGCCTGTGGCTGGACGACGGCATGGCGCTGCCCGACCTGCTGCACGACATGGACCGCCAGTCGCTGCTGGTGCTGTTCGACTACCGCCGCTACCAGGCCCAGGCCCAGCTCGTCGCGCAGACCGCCAAGGCCCGCGGCGCGCGGGTGGTGCTGTTCACCGACATCTACGCCTCGCCGCTGCGCGAGCTGGCCGACCTGATCGTCAGCGCGCCGGTGGAATCTCCCTCGCCGTTCGACTCGCTGGTGCCGGCCATGGCCCAGGTCGAGGCGCTCATCGCCAGCCTGGTAGCGCGCAGCGACAGCCAGCTCGACGAACGCCTGGACGGCATCGACCAACTGCGCGCCGCGTTCAACGCCCATCTGCTCGAGGAATGACCATGTTCAGCCTGCCCCACCCGTCGCCCCGCGACCTGCCGTACCGCCGCGGCGAAACCGCCATCCTCTTCGTCGACATGCAGAACGCCTGGGTCATCCCCGGCCGCGACGCCCACATCGACGCGGACAAGGCCCGCTACTTCTATGAGCGCGTGCAGAACCAGGTCATCCCCAACCAGCAGCGCCTGCTGGCGGCCATGCGCGGCGCCGGGCAGAACGTGCTGCACACCATCATCGAAAGCCTCACCGCCGACGGCCGCGACCGCTCCCTGGACCACAAGCTGTCGGACATGCACCTGCCCAAGGGCCACCCCGACGCCCAGGTGATCGATGCGCTGGCGCCGGCCGAGAACGAAATCGTCCTGCCCAAGACCTCGTCCGGGGTCTTCAACTCCACCGCCATCGACTACGTGCTGCGCAACCTCGACGTGCGCCACCTGATCGTCTGCGGCGTGGTCACCGACCAGTGCGTGGACATGGCCGTGCGCGACGCCGCCGACCGCGGCTACCTGGTGACCCTGGTCGAGGACGCCTGCGCCACCCACACCGCCGAGCGCCACCAGGCCTGCCTGGAAGCCATCAAGGGCTATTGCTGGATCGCCGACACCGACGCGGTGCTGGCGCGTATCGCCGACCTCGCCTGACCGCGGAGCACGCCATGAGCCAAGCCACCGGGCCGCTGCACCTGAGCAGCTTCGTCACCACCGACCTCGCCGGCGTCACCCGCGGCCGCTCGCTGCCGGCCGCCGCGGTCGCCGAGCAACTGGCCAGCGGCTGCGGCTGGGTGCCGGCGAACAGCGCGCTGACGCCGCAGGACATCATCGCCGACGACAACCCCTGGGGCAGCCACGGCGACCTGCGCCTGCTGCCCGACCCGCAGGCGCGCCTGTACCTGGAGCAGGGCCCGGACCCGCTGGCGCCGCCGCTGGACTACTACCACGGCGACCTGGTGGAGACCGACGGCACGCCCTGGCCGGTGTGCCCGCGCACCCTGCTGCGCGAGGAGATCGCCCGCTACCGCGAGCTGGGCCTGCAGGTCACCGCCGCCTTCGAACACGAATTCACCCTGCTCGGCCTGCCCGAGGGCCCGGGCGGCGCCTTCTCGCTGCAGGCCCAGCGCGCCGCCGGCAACTTCCCCGGCTGGCTGATGGCGGCACTGGAGCGTACCGGCGCCGAACCGGAGATGTTCCTCCCCGAATACGGCCGCCGCCAGTACGAGGTGACCTGCCGCCCGACCCAGGGCGTGGCCGCCGCCGACCGCGCGGTGAACGTGCGCGAGCTGACCCGCGAGATCGCCCGGCAGATGGGCCTGGGCACCTGCTTCTCGCCGCTGCGCGCGCCGGGCGAAGTCACCAACGGCGTGCACCTGCACCTGAGCCTGCAGAGCCTCGACGGCGCCCCGCTGTTCTACGATGCCGAGCAGCCGGACAACCTCTCGCAGACTGCGCGGCACTGGGCCGCCGGTGTGCTGCGCCACCTGCCGGCGCTGTGCGCGCTGAGCGCGCCGACGGCGGTTTCCTACCTGCGCCTGAAGCCGCACCACTGGAGCGCCGCCTACGCCTGCCTGGGCCTGCGCAACCGCGAGGCGGCGCTGCGCATCTGCCCGGTGGTGAGCCTTGGCGGCAAGCCGCTGGCGCGCCAGTTCAACCTGGAATTCCGCCCGATGGACGCCACCGCCTCGCCGCACCTGGCCATGGCCGCGGTGCTCATCGCCGGCCGCCTGGGCCTGCAGGAGCGCCTGGCATTGAGCGCGGTCACCGACGTCGACCCGGACTCGCTGGGCGCCGCCGAGCGCGAAGCTCTCGGCATCCGCGCGCTGCCCGGCTCGCTGGAAGAAGCCCTGCAACTGCTGATGGACGATCACACGCTCTGCGCGCAGCTGCCGCCGGCGCTGCTGCAGACCTACTTCGCCATGAAGCGCCAGGAACTGGCGCTGACCCGCGACCTCACCGACGACCAGGTGTGCCAACGCTATGCCAGCCTCTACTGAAAGCGGAATCTACCGCGAGCCGCCGTTCCGCCTGCTAAACCCGCAGGGCAAGAGCCCGGTGCTGCTGGTCTGCGAGCACGCCAGCCGCTACATCCCGGCGGAACTGGCGCAGCTCGGCCTCGACGACGCCGCGGCGCAGGAGCACATCGCCTGGGACATCGGCGCCCTGGCCCTGGCCGAAGCACTGGCCGAGCGCCTCGACGCGCCGCTGCTGGCGGCCGGCTACTCGCGCCTGCTGATCGACCTGAACCGCCCGCTGGCGGCGCCGGACAGCATTCCCGAGCACAGCGAGGTCTACCCCATCCCCGGCAACCTGGGGCTGGGCGAGGCGAACCGCCGGGAACGCCAGGCGCGCCTGTTCGAACCCTTCCACCGAGCCCTGGCCGAGCTGATCGACCAGCGCCAGGCGGCCGGGCAGCCGACGCGCATCGTCGGCGTGCACAGCTTCACCCCGAGCTACCGCGGCGTGCCGCGGCCGTGGATCGCCGGCGTGCTCTATGGCCGCGCCGAAGGCTATGCACAGCGGATAGTCAACGGCCTGCGCCAGGGCGGCGGCGAGATCGGCGCCAACCAGCCCTACGACATCGACCCGGCCGAGGACATGACCGTGCCGGTGCACGGCGACGAGCGCGGCCTCGACGCCGTGCTCCTGGAAATCCGCAACGACGGTTTGCGCGAAGCCGCCGCCGTCCAGGCCTGGGCCGAGCGCCTGGCGCCCTGGCTGTAAGCCCAAGAACAAGAAACGCCGTCGCGCTCGCGGCGCAGACAACAACGACAAAGCTGCCGAATCGAGAGGACTCCCCCATGGCCATCGAACAGTTTGGCTACCAGCAACAGCTCCGCCGCAGTCTTTCCCTGACCGACCTGGTCGTCTACGGGATGATCTTCATGATCCCCATCGCGCCCTTCGGCGTGTATGGCTGGGTCCACGCCGACTCCCAGGGCATGGTGCCCATGGCCTACCTGGTGGGCATGCTGGCGATGCTGTTCACCGCCCTGAGCTACGGCGCCATGGCCCGTGCCTTCCCCATCGCCGGCTCGGTGTACTCCTACGCCCAGCGCGGCATCCACCCGCACGTCGGCTTCCTCGCCGGCTGGGTGCTGCTGCTGGACTACCTGCTGATCCCGCCGCTGCTCTACGTGTTCAGCGCGCTGGCGCTCAACCACCTGTTCCCGGAAGTGCCGAAGCTGGTGTGGATGCTCGCCTTCCTGGTCTCGGCGACCCTGGTGAACCTGCGCGGCATCACCTTCGCCGCGCGCTTCAACCTGCTGTTCCTGATCGCCGAGATGATCGTCCTGGCGATCTTCCTGGTGGTCGGCTACCACGCCCTGGAAGGCGGCATGGGCAGCGGCCGGCTGACCCTGGCGCCGCTGTACCAGCCGGAGCACTTCGACCTCGGCCTGGTGATGAAGGCGGTGTCCATCGCCGTGCTGTCGTTCCTCGGCTTCGACGCCATCTCCACCCTCGCCGAGGAGGTCAAGGGCGACCCGGCCAAGCAGATCGGCCGCGCCTCGCTGATCGCGCTGTTCGTCATGGGCGGCATCTTCGTCCTGCAGACCTGGCTGGCCACCGACCTGGCCGCGGGCATGACCTTCCAGTCCGCCGACACCGCCTTCTACGAGATAGCCGAGGCCGCCGGCGGCAAGTGGCTGTCGACCCTGACCGCGGTGGCCACGGCGCTGGCCTGGGGCGTGACGGTGTCGATCACCTCCCAGGCGGCGGTGTCGCGGCTGCTCTACTCGATGGCCCGCGACGGCAAGCTGCCGCGGGTACTGGCCAAGGTCCACCCGCGCTACCAGACGCCCCACGTCAGCCTGTACCTGGTGGCGGTGCTGTCGCTGGGCATCGGCATCGCCTTCCTCGACGCGCCGGACGTGCTCACCTCGCTGGTCAACTTCGGCGCGCTCACCGGCTTCTGCCTGCTGCACCTGGCGGTGATCAACCACTACTTCATCCGCCAGAAGAGCGGCAAGGTGGTGCGCCACCTGCTGTGCCCGCTGGTGGGCCTGGCGATCATCGGCTACGTGCTGGTCAGCATGAGCGCCGACGCCCAGTACCTGGGCCTGGCCTGGATCGCCGTGGGCCTGGTGTACCTGGCGGTGCTGCACAAGCGCGGCAAGGCCGGCGAACTCGCCACGGGGTTGTGATCGCTACGTTGCAGGCGAGCATGGCTTTCGTAGGAGCGAGCTTGCTCGCGAACAAACGCGGTGCCATGCGGTTCGCGAGCAAGCTCGCTCCTACGAAGAGCACCCCGGTGCGGGGCTCTTCGTAGGATGGGTTGAGCCTTGGCGAAACCCATGCGGCCATGGCGATGGGTATCGCTTCGCTCAACCCATCCTACGGTGAGGTGCCTCCCGTCCCTACGGTTCCGGGGAATTACGATCGTCAACCCTCCCCGCGAAACTCCCCCCGGCTCAACCCATGCCGCTGCATCTTCTCGTTGAGGGTGCGGCGTGGCAGGCCGAGCAGTTCCATCACCGCCTTGATGTCGCCCTTGCACTGGCCCAGGGCCTGGCGGATGCATTCGGCCTCGTAGGCTTCCATGCGTTCGAACAGGCCGCTGCCGGCCGGCGCTTCCAGTTGCGCGGCGCGGTCCAGGCCGAGCACGTGGCGCTCGGCGGCGTTGGCCAGTTCGCGCACGTTGCCCGGCCAGTCGTGGGCCAGTAGCCGCGCCAGTTCCGCGGTGCTCAGCGGCGGCGCTTCACGGCCGAGCTTCTCGCTGGCCAACTGGGCGAAATGCTCGAACAGCAGCGGGATGTCCTCGCGCCTTTCGCGCAGCGGCGGCAGGCGCAGTTCGGCGACGTTCAGGCGGTACACCAGGTCTTCGCGGAAACGCCCGGCGCGGGCCTCTTCCAGCAGGTCCGGCTTGGTCGCGGCGATCACCCGCAGGTCGACGCGGATGCTCTGGTTCGAGCCCAGGCGCTCCAGTTGCTGCTCCTGCAGCACGCGCAGCAGCTTGACCTGCTGGGCCAGCGGCATGCTCTCGATCTCGTCGAGGAACAGGCTGCCGCCGTTGGCGTGCTCCAGCTTGCCGATGCGCTTGCCCTGGGCGCCGGTGAAGGCGCCGCTCTCGTGGCCGAACAGCTCGCTCTCGAACAGCTGCTCGGGGATGGCCGCGCAGTTCAGCGCGACGAAGGGCTTGTCGGCGCGCGGGCCGAAGTCGTGCAGGCAGCGGGCGACCAGTTCCTTGCCGGCGCCGGTCTCGCCGCGGATCAGCACGTTCACCGGCGTGCCGGCCAGGGCCAGCACCTGGCGGCGCAGGGCTTCCATCGGCTTCGACACGCCGAGCAGGCGCGATTCCACCTGGTCCTTGAGCGTGGCCTGCTCGCGCAGCTGGCGGTTCTCCAGCACCAGGCGGCGCTTTTCCAGGGCGCGACGAAGGCTGTCCAGCAGGCGCTCGGGGGTGAAGGGCTTCTCGATGAAGTCGTAGGCGCCGTCGCGTATGGCCTGCACCGCCATGGGCACGTCGCCGTGGCCGGTGACCATGATCACCGGCAGGTCGCGGTCCAGCTGCTGCAGGCGTTCGAGCAGGGCCAGGCCGTCCGTGCCGGGCATGCGCACGTCGCTGATCACCACGCCGGCGAAGCCGCGCTCCAGGTTCTTCAGGCACTCCTCGGCGCTCTTGCACAGGCGCACCGTGAAGCCGGACAGCTGCAGCCACTGCTGCACGGCTTCGCGGATGGCGGCTTCGTCATCGACGAAAATCACGTGTTCGGTCATGTCTCTTCGCTCGCGGCGGGCAGCACCAGGCGGAACAGCGCGCCGCCTTCGGGACGGTTGGCGGCCTCCAGGCGGCCGCCGAGTTCGTGGACGATGCCGTAGGATACCGCCAGTCCCAGGCCGAGTCCCTCGCCCACCGGCTTGGTGGTGAAGAAGGGATCGAAGACGTTGCCCAGGTGCTCGGCGGCGATGCCCGCGCCGTTATCGGCGACTTCCAGAATCCAGTACGGGTCCTCGCGACGCAGCGTCA
Organism: Pseudomonas sp. A6; assembly: GCF_052367875.1. NCBI lineage: Bacteria > Pseudomonadati > Pseudomonadota > Gammaproteobacteria > Pseudomonadales > Pseudomonadaceae > Pseudomonas > Pseudomonas sp. A6. Next base: position 264,959 of record NZ_CP198970.1, read on the forward strand.
TCTCGATGTGTGGGCGCTCGGCGCCGGCCACTGCGTCCAGGGCGTTGCGCAGCAGGTTGACCAGCACCTGCTCCAGGCGGATGGCGTCGCCCAGCACCCAGGCCGGCACGCTGAGCACCTGGCTGACCTCCACCTGCTCGGCGCGGATGCGCGGCGTCAGCAATTGCAGGGCCTGGTCCAGCACGTGGCCCAGTTCGATGCGTTCGCGCAGGCCGCCGGGGGTCTTGCGGGCGAAGGTCTTCAGGTGGCCGGTCAACGCGGCCATGCGCTCCAGCAGGTCGTCCAGGCGCGCCAGCGCGGCGCGGGCCTCGTCGCTGCGCCCGGCGTCCAGCAGCAGGCGCACGCTGGCCAGGTGCATGCGCTGGGCGGTCAGCGGCTGGTTGATCTCGTGGGCCAGGGCCGCCGACATCTGCCCCAGGGCCGCCAGCTTGGCGGCCTGCACCAGGCCGTCCTGGGCGGTTTTCAGGGCGGCGGTGCGCTGTTCCACCAGTTGCTCCAGTTCCTCGCGGCTACGCTGGCGCAGGCGGGCGATGCGCCAGCGCTGTTGCAGCAGCAGGGCGAGGAATACCAGCGCCAGCCAGGCTCCGGCGGCGGCCAGGCGCGCGGTGGCGACGTCGCTCTGCACGCCGCGGGCGTCGCGCAGCAGATGCAGGGTCCAGTCGTCGTCGGGCAGGCTCAGGGATTGCCAGAGGTAGTCGGTTTCGTCGTCCTTGGCGCCGACGCGCACCAGACGGCTGTCCTCGCCCAGCGGCTGCAGGGTGTGGTGCCGCAGCGGGCTCAGCGGCTGGCGGTCGTACTGGCGGGTCTGCGCCAGTTCCAGGCGGGCGAAGGTGTCCAGCGGCTGCAATTCGCGGTAGCGCCAGCCGGGGTGGTTGGCGAGGAAGACGATGCCCTTGGTGTCGCTGACCAGCACCAGGTCGGGGGTCTGGCTCCACTGCTGTTCCAGGTCGGGGAACTCCAGCTTGACCACGATGGCGCCGAGGAAGCGCCCGGCCTCGTCGCGCACCGCGTTGGCCAGGAAGTAGCCGGGGATGCCGGTGGTCACGCCCACCGCGTAGAAGCGCCCGGTGCCCTGGGCGATGGTCTGGCGGAAGTAGGGACGGAAGGCGTAGTTGTGGCCGACGTAGCTGGTCGGCAGGCGCCAGTTGCTGGCGGCCACGGCCAGGCCGTCGCGGTCGAGCAGTTCCAGGGTGGAGGAGCGCGCCGCGGCGTTGATCCGCTCCAGCTTGAGGTTCAGCGCCTGCTGCAGCCCGCCGGCGACCGGGCCGGCCAGGGCCTGGCGCAGTTCCGGGTCCAGGGCCAGCACCGCCGGCAGGCTGCGGTAGCGTTCCAGCAGGGTGCGCAGCGAGCTGACGTACAGCCCCAACTGTTCATGGGCCGCCTCGGCCTCGGCGAGCAGCGAGCGGTGCCGCGCCTTCTCCCCGGCCCAGTACACCGACAGCAGCAGGCCGGCCAGCACCAGCAGGCTGGCGAGGATCAGGCGCAGGGGACGGGTCGGGCTCATGGCGCTCGGTGCGGGTGGGCGGAGCGCGACCATAGCATGTCCGGGCACTGGTCCGGCGCGGCCGCGGGTCGCTACACTGCGCGACCCTCGAGGAGAACGTCCGATGCAGCTGATCGCCTGGTCCCATTCCTGTTCCGCCGGCTTCACCCTGCGTGGCTGGCGCAGCGAACCCAGCGGCAAGCCGTTGCTGCACTTCCTGCATGGCAATGGTTTCTGCGGGCGGGCCTACGAGCCGATGCTCAGGTACCTGGCGCGGGACTTCGACCTCTGGCTGTGCGACGTCCAGGGCCACGGCGACAGCGACCACGGCGGGCGCTTCCATGGCTGGAACCGCAACGCCGAGATGGCCGTGGAGGCCTTCGAGGCTGGCCGCGCGGTCTACGGCGAGGTGCCGCGCTACGCCTGCGGGCACAGCTTCGGCGGCGTGCTCAGCAGCCTGATCCTGGCGCGCCATCCGCGGCTGTTCGAACGCGCGGCGCTGCTCGACCCGGTGCTGTTCACCCCGGCGATGATCGGCGTGATGGCGCTGTCCGAAGTGCTCGGCCTGCACGAGCGCCGGGCCATGGTGCAGAAGGCCAGGGCGCGGCGCAGCCAGTGGCCGGACCGCGCCGCCGCCTACGCCGGCCTGCACGGCCGCGGCATCTTCAAGGGCTGGACCGACGAGGCGCTATGGGCCTATGTGGAGAACGCCATCAAGGCGGTGGACGACGGCGTCGAACTGAAGTGCCGGCCGAGCCGCGAGGCGGAAATCTTCAGTTCCTTCCCCAAGCGCCTGTGGCCGTCGCTGGCGAAAGTGAGCACGCCGACCCTGGTGCTGTTCGGCGAGCAGACCTACCCCTTCGTGCCCAGGTCGGTGGCCCGCTGGTGCGCGCAGAACACCCACGTCGGCGGGCAGAACGTCGCCGGCGGGCATTGCTTCATGCAGGAATATCCCCAGGACAGCGCCGAGCGGGTGGCGCGCTTCCTGCTCGGGCACGAGTAGCTAGTCGCCGACCTTCTTGTCGGCGTGGTTGCGCCGCCACTCGTCCAGTCGCACCACTTCGGCCTTGTGCCGCGGCGCCTGCGGCTCGACCGCGGGCGCCGGCAGGGCCTGGGCGATCTCCACCACCGCGCGCACCTCGTGGGGCTCGGGGTGGAAGCGGAAGGGCTCCAGCTCGATCGGGCCGGGGCGCTGGCCGAGCATGGTGATGCTGCCGTCGTAGCGGTCCTGGCCGCTGGCGGTGAACTCGAAGCCGTATTCCCGGGCCAGGCAGAGCATGCCGTTGGCCCCTCGGCGCAGGCGCAGGCGACGCAGGGCGACGTTCTCGTCGAGCAGCTCCACCCCCTGCCGCGCGCAGTGCTGGCGCGCCAGCTGCAGGGCGCGCTCGCGGATGCCGTGGGCGCGCCACCACCAGGCAGCGGCCGTGGCCAGCAGGAGGAATACGAAAAGGTTGCCCAAGGTCACTTCAAGGCTCCGCTCGGGAAGAGGCGCTCCAGCTTACCGAGTCTGTAGGAAAGCGGCGAGAGCCGCCGGTTCCCAGGTGGTGATTTGCGCCCCATACTGACACATCCAGTTGCAGGAATTCGTCATGTCGTCGCGCACTCCCCACGTCCTCGCCATCCAGTCCCACGTCGTCTTCGGCCATGCCGGCAACAGCGCCGCCGTGTTCCCGATGCGCCGCGTCGGGGTGAACGTCTGGCCGCTGAACACCGTGCAGTTCTCCAACCATACCCAGTATGGCCACTGGAGCGGCCAGGTGCTGCCGCCGGAGCAGATTCCGGCGCTGGTGGAGGGCATCGCCGCCATCGGCGAGCTGGGCAACTGCGACGCCGTGCTCTCCGGCTACCTGGGCAGCGCCGCCCAGGGCCGCGCGATCCTCGAGGCGCTGGCGCGCATCCGCGAGGCCAACCCGCGGGCGATCTACCTGTGCGACCCGGTGATGGGCCATCCGGAGAAGGGCTGCATCGTGGCGCCGGAAGTCGGCGAGTTCCTGCTCCAGGAAGCCGCCGCGGTGGCCGACTACCTGTGCCCCAACCAGCTGGAGCTGGACAGCTTCTGCCAGCGCAGCCCGCAATCCCTGGAGGATTGCGTGGAGATGGCGCGCAGCCTGCTGGCGCGCGGCCCGAAGGCGGTGCTGGTGAAGCACCTGAACTACCCGGGCAAGCCGTCGGACGCCTTCGAGATGCTGCTGGTCAGCGCCGAGGGCAGCTGGCACCTGCGCCGCCCGCTGCTGGCCTTCCCGCGCCAGCCGGTGGGCGTCGGCGACCTGACTTCCGGCCTGTTCCTGGCCCGCCTGCTGCTGGGCGAGGCGCCCTGCACGGCCTTCGAGTTCACCGCCGCGGCGGTGCACGAAGTGCTGCTGGAGACCCAGCACTGCGGCAGCTACGAACTGGAACTGGTGCGCGCCCAGGACCGCATCGCCCACCCGCGGGTGCGCTTCGAGGCGAAGGCGATCTGAGGGAGGCGTCAGCCCCTGTCGTCGAGGCGGGGCCGAAAGCGCTCGGCGCCCGCCGCGAACTCAAGCCGACTGCGGCAACCCATCCGGCTGCGGCGCAGGGGTGTCGTGCTGCTGCTCGACGCGCTGGTACATGCCCTGGGCGATCTCGCGTTCGCCCATGATCACCAGGTTGGCGCCGTTCTGTTCCAGGTATTCCACCTCGGCGTCGAAGTGCGCGCGGGCGATGATGTCCAGCTCGGGGTTGGCCGCGCGGGCGCGGCTGGCGATCTGCCCGGCCTCGAAGCCGTTGGGGATGGCGATCAGCAGCCAGCGCGCCGTGGTGATGTTGGCCAGGGCCAGCACTTCCGGGTTGGCGGCGTTGCCGACCACCACGCTCAGGCCGCGCTCGCGCAGTTCGGCGGCCTTCTCGCGCTTGTCCTCGATCACCACCAGCGGCGTGCCGTCCTTCTGCAGGCGCGCGCTGACCAGTTCGCCGACGCGGCCGTGGCCGATGAGGATGGCGTGCTCGTGTTCGCGCACCGGCGGCGGCAGGTCCTCGTCCTGCGCTTGCGCCTCGCTGGGCTGGGCGCCTTCCTTGCGCGCCTGCAGGCGCTCGATGGCGATGAACAGCAGCGGGTTGACCAGGATCGACAGGATGGCGCCGGCCAGCACCAGGTCGCGGCCCTGCTCGGGCAGCAGTTCGAGGGTCACGCCCAGGCCGACCAGGATGAAGGAGAACTCGCCGATCTGCGCCAGGCTGGCGGCGATGGTCAGCGCGGTGCTGTTGGGGTGGCCGAACAGGCGCACGATGACGTAGGCGGCCACCGACTTGCCGAAGACGATGACCAGGAAGGTGGCCAGCACCGGCAGCGGCTCGTGGATCAGGATCGCCGGGTTGAACAGCATGCCCACCGAGACGAAGAACAGCACGGCGAAGGCGTCGCGCAGGGGCAGCGAGTTTTCCGCCGCCTCGTGGCTGAGTTCGGATTCGTTGAGGATCATCCCGGCGAAGAAGGCGCCGAGGGCGAAGGACACGCCGAACACCACCGCCGAGCCGGTGGCGATACCCAGGGCGATGGCCAGCACGGCGAGGGTGAACAGCTCGCGCGAGCCGGTCGCGGCGATCTTCTCCAGGGCCCAGGGCACCACGCGGCGGCCGCCGAGGATCATCACCGCGACGAAGGCCACCACCTTGCCCAGGGTCAGCAGGATCGGCAGCAGGATGCCGCCGCTGGCGCCGTCCTCGGCCTTGCCGCCGAGGGTGCCGGCCAGCGCCGGCAGCAGCACCAGGGTGAGGACCATGGCCAGGTCTTCGACGATCAGCCAGCCGATGGCGATGCGCCCGCGCTTGGTGTCGATCAGCTGGCGCTGTTCCAGGGCGCGCAGCAGCACCACGGTGCTGGCCACCGACAGCGCCAGGCCGAACACCAGGCCGCCGCCCAGCGGCCAGCCCATCATCCAGGCCAGGCCCATGCCGAGCAGGGTGGCCACGCCGATCTGCACCACCGCGCCGGGGATGGCGATGGCCTTCACCGAGAGCAGGTCTTTCAACGAGAAGTGCAGGCCGACGCCGAACATCAGCAGGATCACCCCCAGTTCGGCGATTTCCGTCGACAGCGCCTGGTCGGCGACGTAGCCGGGGGTGAAGGGCCCGGCCAGCACGCCGGCCAGCAGGTAGCCGACCAGCGGCGAGATGCGCAGGCGGTTGGCCAGGGCGCCGAGGATGAAGGCCAGCACGAAGCCGACGGCGAGGGTGGTCAGTAGCGGTGTGTGGTGCATGGTCTGGGCTCCGGGCACGCAGGGAACCGCCGCCCCGGGAGGGTGGTGGTTCGAAGGTGGATCACGGGGGCAAACCCGCGGATTGGGCAAGTCTAGGCGCTGGCGAGGCTTTCGGCCTTGCCAACGCACAAGGTTAACTCGTTGACGCGTCGGACTTTTTCAGCGGCACTTGAGAAATCTTGTCAAGAAATGTCGGCATCCTTGTCCCATTCTTCACGAATTGCCTGGTAACGCTGCTCAAGTTCCTGGCGCAGCTGGCGACGCTGCTGGGCCTGGGCGAAACGCCGGCGCTCCTCCCGGGTGACCGGCTGCAGCGGCGGCACGGCGGTGGGTTTGCGCTCGTCGTCCAGCGCCACCATGGTGAAGAAGCAGCTGTTGGTGTGGCGCACGGATTTCTCGCGGATGTTCTCGGTGACCACCTTCACGCCGATCTCCATGGAGGTGCGGCCGGTGTAGTTGACCGAGGCGAGGAAGGTCACCAGTTCGCCGACGTGGATCGGCTCGCGGAAGATCACCTGGTCGACCGAGAGGGTCACCACGTAGTGGCCGGCGTAGCGGCTGGCGCAGGCGTAGGCGACCTCGTCGAGGTACTTGAGCAGGGTGCCGCCGTGGACGTTGCCGGAGAAGTTGGCCATGTCCGGGGTCATCAGGACGGTCATGCTGAGTTGGTGGTTGCCGGGTTCCATATCGCTCTCGCAAGGCGGGTGGGGGGTGCCAAGACTGGACGCACTGCGCCCAGCCCCGCGACACAGTCTTTTCTATACCCCCCATTGGCCCCGGCGAACAGGGGCGCGCGCCAATCGCCGGGAGATTGGCGCGCGGCGCGGCTCAGCGGCCGGCGGAGAGGCCGAAGTCGATGGCCAGGTCGGCGCCGGTGATGGCTTCGGATTGCGGGCCGCAGAGGTACCAGACCAGGTCGGCGACCTCTTCCGGGCGGATGAAGCGCGCTTCCTTGCCCTGTGGATAATCCCGCAGCAGGCCGAGCTTGTAGGCGGCGGGGTTGCCCTGGCCGTAGCGCTCGGCCTGGTAGTCGAGCATCGGCGTGGCGATGTCGGCGGGGGATATGGCGTTGACGCGCACGCCGTCCGCGGCCAGCTCCAGGGCCAGGGTGCGGGTGAGCATGGTCAGCGCCGCCTTGCTCGCGCAGTAGGCCGCCGAGCCGCGGTAGGCCTGGCGCCCGGAGTCGCTGGAGATGTTCACGATGCAGCCGCGGTTGTCCTTGAGGTAGGGCGTGGCGGCCTGGCACATGTAGAACGCGGCCTTGAGGTTGACCCCCAGGACCAGGTCGAAGTCGTCCTCGTTGAAGCTCTCCACCGGCCCCTCGCGCCAGACCCCGGCGGCGTTGACCAGCGCGTCCAGGCGGCCGGTGCGGGCGAGGATGTCCGCCACCAGGCTCTGGCAGTTGTCCGCCCGGCGCAGGTCGGCCACGGCGCTGGCATCCAGCGGCACCTGGGCGTTGAGCGCGTGCAGCCCGCTCTTGTCGACGTCGGTGGCGGCGATGCGCCAGTGGCTCTGGGCGAAGCGCTTGGCGATGGCCTTGCCGAGGCCGCCGGCGGCCCCGGTGATCAGAACAACGGGTGTGCTCATTGACTGAGTGATCTCCCTGCCTGATAGGGAAACGGCGCGCCGTCAGGCAGTGGCGGCACGCCGCAAGGAAGAGGGCCGCACGGGCGGCCCTCTGTCTCTACTGACCAAGAAAAGACCAGAATCTTCGCTTTGCCAGGGTAATTTTTTCGTAAATCCCGCTGGAGCTTTCGTAGGCGACTGATGGTCGCCGTGGCTCAGGCGTGGTGCAGGTACCAGCGCCAGTCCTGTTCGCCGACCTCGCCCATGAATTGCCGGTATTCCTCCCACTTGATGGCCAGGAATACCTTGAGGAACTCCTCGCCCAGCGCCTCGCGGGCCCAGCTGGAGGCCTCCAGGGCGCGCAGCGCGGTGAGCCAGTCGGTGGGTAGGAACTCGCGGGCCTGCTCGTAGCCGTTGCCCTCGATGGCCGCGCCCGGGTCGAGCTGTTCGCGGATGCCCTTGTGGATGCCGGCGAGAATCGCCGCGGCGGCCAGGTAGGGGTTGGCGTCGGCGCCGCAGATGCGGTGCTCGATGTGCCGGCTCTTGGCCGGGCCGCCAGGCACGCGGAAGGACACGGTGCGGTTATTCACCCCCCAGCTCTTGGCCAGCGGCGCGTAGCTGTTGGCCTGGAAGCGGCGGAAGGAGTTGGCGTTGGGGCAGAAGATGGCCAGGGAGTCGAGCAGGGTGGCCATCATGCCGCCGATGGAGTGCCGCAGCAGCGGCGTGCCTTGTGGGCCTTCAAGGTCGGAAAGCTCGCTGGCGTAGAGGTTGTTGCCCTGTTCGTCGGCCAGGCTGACGTGCAGGTGCATGCCGCTGCCGGCACGGTCGCCGAACGGCTTGGCCATGAAGCAGGCCTGCAGCCCGTGCTTGTTGGCCACGCCCTTGACCAGGCGCTTGTAGCGCACGCCTTCGTCGATGGCCTGGAGCACGTCGAAGCGGTGCTCCAGGGTCAGTTCCAGCTGGCCGGGGGCGTATTCGGAGATGGCCGTGCGCACCGGCAGGCCCTGGGCCTCGCAGGCGGTATAGAGGTCGTCGAGGAAGGGCTGTACCTGTTCCAGCTCGTACACGCCGTAGACCTGCGGCGCCTGCGGGCGCACGCCGTTCATCTGCAGCGCCGGCTGCGGGCGGCCCTGGGCGTCGCGCTGCTTGTCCAGCAGGTAGAACTCCAGTTCCACCGCCATCACCGGGTGCAGGCCCTCGGCCTTGAGCCGCTCGACCACGCGCACCAGCGCCTGGCGTGGGTCCGCCGGGGTGGCCGGCAGGCCCTGGGTCGGGTGCATGCTCACCTGCAGCTGGCCGGTGGGCGAGCTACGCCAGGGCTGCAGGGTCAGGCTGCCGGGCAGCGGGTAGGTCCAGCAGTCGGCGTCGGCGACTTCCCAGACCAGCCCGGTGCCTTCGACGTCCTCGCCCTGCACGGTGAGCGCGAGGATCGAACTGGGCAGCGGCCGGCCGTTGTCGTAGATGGCCAGCAGCTCGTCGCGGTGCAGCAGCTTGCCGCGCGGGATGCCGTTGGCGTCGATGATGAACAGCTCGATGCTGCGTACCTCGGGGTGCGCGGCGAGGAAGGCTTCGGCTTCCTTTCGATCGGCGAATTGCATGGTGGTCCTCGGTTGGCGCGGCGCGCCGGGGATTTTTGCTTTTCGTAGGAGCGAGGGGGACGCCTAGTTCTTGCTCGCGAACCCGCCCCGCTGCGGATTTGCAAAGAGCGTTCGCGAGCAAGCTCGCTCCTACAGGTTCGGGTGCAGCTGTGGTGATGGGTATCGCAAGCTCAACCCATCCTACGAAGAGCAGTGCTTCCTGGAACCGTAGGAGCGGATTCATCCGCGATCCGCCGGCAGGCGGCGGAAGGCATCGCGGACGGAGTCCGCTCCTGCGACGGTATTTCGGGTGGGCCCAGGGGCGCGTTGCATCAAGCTTCCCGCGCGCCAGGAATCGCCAGCAGCTCGGTGATGCCCGCGTCGAGGGTGTCGATCAGGCGGTCGACGTCGGCTTCGCTGGTGTCCGGGCAGCACAGGGTCATGTTGTGGAACGGCGTGATCAGGATGCCGCGGTTGATCAGGTACAGGTGCAGGGCCATCTGCAGTTCGTCGTGGAAGGCCGCTTCGGCCTCGGCGCCGGTGCGCGGCGAGACCGGGCAGAACTGGAACTCGCTGCGCGCGCCCAGTTCGGTCACCGACCACTTCAGGCCGTGCTTGGCGATCAGCCGGCGGAAGCCGTCGGCCAGGCGCCTGGCCAGCGGCAGCATGTGCTCGTAGGCGGCCTGGGTCATCACCTGTTCCAGGTTGGCGCGCATGCAGTGCATGGCCAGGGCGTTGGCCGAGAGGGTGGTGCCCATGCCGCTGTGGCCGTGGCCATGGCTGTCTTCCTGGGCCTTCTGCCGCGAGGCGAGCATCTTCTCGGCCATGTCCGCGCTGCAGCCGAAGATGCCGCAGGGCACGCCGCCGGCGATCGGCTTGCCGACCACGAAGAAGTCCGGGTCGAGGTTCCACAGCTGGGTGCAGCCGCCGATGCCGGTGGAGATGGTGTGGGTTTCGTCGATGATCAGCAGCGCGCCGTACTTGCGCGTCAGCTCACGGCACTTCTGCAGGAAGCCCGGATCGGGCAGGACCATGCCGATGTTGGTCATCGCCGGCTCGCACAGCAGGGCGCAGACGTCGCCCTTGGCCAGCGCGGCTTCCAGCGCTTCGACGTCGTTGAAGGGGATGGAGCGGCTGTACTGGGTCAGGTCGTAGGCCTGGCCGACCAGCCCGGAGCGCGGCACGGTCTCGCCGTCGCGGTAGCGCACCATGACGTCGTCGACGGTGCCGTGGTAGCAGCCGTCGAACACCAGCAGGGTGTTGCGTCCGGTGATGGCGCGGGCCCAGCGCAGCACGTAGCGGTTGGAGTCGGTGGCGGTGGCGGTGACCTGCCAGAACGGCAGGCCGAAGCGCGCGGCCAGCAGTTCGCCGCAGACCACGGCGTCTTCGCCCGGGAGCATGGTGGTCAGGCCGTTGTTGGCCTGTTCGGCGATGGCCCTGGCCACCGGGTCCGGCGAGTGGCCGAACATGGTGCCGGTGTCGCCCAGGCAGAAGTCGACGTACTCGTGGCCGTCCACGTCGTAGAAGCGGGCGCCCTTGGCGCGCTCGACGAACAGCGGGCAGGGGGTGGACCAGTCGGCCATCCAGTGCATGGGCACGCCGGCGTACAGCGAATTGCGCGCGCGCTCGGCCAGGGCCACGGATTTCGGGTTCTGTTCCAGGAAGCGTTGGCGTTCGCGGGCGGTGAATACATCCACGGCCTGTTGGGCGATTCCGCTGGCGGTCATCTTGCACACCTCGTTTGTTTTTTTGCACATCTTCCGTTTGTGATCACAAAAAAGTCAATACATGCTGCAGGACGCCTGTTAATCTTTCTTCTCAACAGAATTTGTGATCACAAATAAGAATGGCTCATGGGAGCGCACTGGCAAGGCCGGGCGGTGCTCGCCGCGAATGCCTGATCGGAACAAGGGAAAAGAAGATGACGCACAACTGCAGCCTGACCTTCGCCCAACTGCCGGCGCCGCCGGCTCGCGCGGAGTGACGCCATGGCCGAGAACCTCCAGCAACAGCTGTACCAGAACCTGCGCCAGGCCCTGCTCAGCGGGCGCTTCCAGCCCGGCGAGCGGTTGAAGATTCGCGATCTGGCCGACGAATGGGGCACCAGCCCGATGCCGGTGCGCGCCGCGTTGCAGCGGCTGGTCGCCGAGGGTGCCCTGGAGGGCGAGCCGCAGCGCTCGCTGCGGGTGCCGCTGATGACCCGCGAGCGCTTCCTGCAGATCCTGCAGATTCGCCAGTCACTGGAGGGGCTTGCCGTGGAGGACGGGGTGCCGCGCCTGCAAGGGGCGGACATCGAGGTCCTGCAGGCCTGTACCGAAGCCATGGAGGAGGCCGTGCGGCGGCGCGACGTGCAGGCCTACCTGGAGCACAACAGCCGCTTCCACCTGACGCTCTACCGCGCCTGCGGCAACCCTACGCTATTGCGCATGATCGAGGCGCTGTGGCTGCAGGTCGGACCCTTTTTCAACCGGCTGTTCACCGGCGCCGACCTGTCGCTGCGCCTGAACGACTTCCACGGCCAGGCCCTGGACGCGATCCGGCGGGGCGATGCCCGCGGCGCGCGGGCGGCCGTCGAGCAGGACCTGGCCTACTTCGGCCAATACCTGCTGAATCTGCTGGCGCTGGAGTCGGGGGCGAGCGTGACGCGCTGAGGGCGCGTCACTCGGTCTTGATGTAGCGGACGTTTTCCTTGCGGATGAGGATCGTCTGCCCGTCGAGTTGCTCGAACTCGTAGTAGTCGTGGTACTTGTCGAAATCGGCATGGTCCTTTACCAGGACCTCGCTGCCGTCGTTCAGCATCACTACGGCCTTGTCGGCACAGCCGGCCAGGCCGAACAGCAGCGCGCTGAGGAGTAGGAATTTCAGCTTCATAGAGTCTCCAAGGGACATCGTGGACCGGCCTTGGCAGAAGGTTTGGGTACACGCTCGGTAGCCACTGTGACAACCGCTCCGCTTGGAAATTCAGTGCTCCGGGCTCAGGTGTCCAACCATACGTCGCGTGCCCAGGTCCACACCGAGTCCCAGGTTTCCTCGGTCAGTTCGCCGTCCGCCCAGAGCACCACCTCGCCGTCCTGGGCCACCGCATAGTAGTCGTCACCATCGGCGCAGAGCGGTATCAGCTCGCGCGGCAGGCCCATCGCCCAGGCCACCGCGGCCACCTCCGGCAGGTAGGTATGGGAGTGTGGGTCGGTCACCGTGACCGGCTCCAGGCGGCCGTAGATGACGTCGCTGACCTTGAGGAGGAACTCGCGGAATTCCGACGGAAGGCCGATCAGCAGCTCTTCCTCGATCTCCACCAGCAGTTCCTCGTCCGGCAGTTCCAGGGGGACAGGGACGGGCTCGTTGAGTTCACGCAATTGGTCGATGACGTCTTCCACGGCAGGGGCCTCTCGATTGACTGGGGCGCTTTATACAGTAGTAGCCGGGCCTGGGCGCAAGTTCACGTCGGGGGTGTTTGGCGGACGAGTGGAAGGGATTGGGGTGGGGGCTGTCCTGAGCGGCTTGTCAGTCAGGCGCCATCCTTACCCTCCCCGTCATTCCCGCGAACGCGGGACGCGGCTCCATCGCGAACAGCGCTTGCGCTGGCCCGAAGGGGAATAACCCAGTTGCCTTGGCTTGGGTGTTTCTGCGCTGCACCGAGTTTGCCTGGCCTTCTCGTTTCGCCCCCTCGGGCGAGTCCCTTTTGTCAAACGCCACAAAAGGAACCAAAAAGGCTTGCCCCAACATACGGGCCCGACAGAGTCGGGCTACCCTCGCGAACTCCCCCGCCACGGAGGCCCGCCCCGAGGGTACGTCCCTGTAGCCCACGGGGCTCTCGCGACATCCATGTCGCATGACCTCCTGAGCGGGGGGTTCGCTCGGCCTTCTGAAGGGGCGTTCCGGTGCGCTCGGATATTTCTCTGGAAGTCCAAGAGCAAAAGCCAGAGCGAACGCGCTTTTGCTTTTCGTAGGAGCGAGCTTGCTCGCGAACCCCTGGGTTCCCGCGTTCGCGGGAATGACGGGGTGGGGTTAGGCGTCCCAGGATGACTCCAAACTCCCCACCCACTCCGAACAGCCCCCTCTCCCGCTTGCGGGAGAGGGTTGGGGAGAGGGCGCTCTTAACACCCAACACCGCAGCCCGCCGGTAACCACTGTTCGCGAGCAAGCTCGCTCCTACAGGGCCCATGCATACCACCCAGATACGAAAACGCCGTTTCCCCATGAAGGGAAACGGCGTTCTGTCTTGCTCAAGCGAACAGCCCTACGTCAGCAGCTATCACCCGTTCTGGCGGATACCAGCCAGCAGCCAGGGCTGGTCCTGGCCCTGGGCGCGTTCCATGCGCCAGCTTTCGCTGAAGGTCTCGCCCTGGTCGAAGCGCGAGGTCTTGGAGAGGCCGCTGAAGGTCAGGGTGGCGATGGTCTTGTCGGCCTGGTCGTCGACGCCTTCCAGTTGCACCTGCAGGTTGTCGATGTAGGTGGACTGGTAGCCGTCGCCCAGTTCGGCGCGTTCCTGCTTCAGCCACTGCAGCATCTGCGGGGTGACGAACTCGGCGATCTTGTCCATCTCGTTGGCGTCCCAGTGCTGTTGCAGGGACAGGAAGTGCTCGCGGGCGGCGCCGACGAAGCGTTGCTCGTCGAACCAGCTCGGCGCGTTGATCGCCGGAGCGGCCGCGGCCGGGCGGGCGCTGGCGCCGAACGGCGACGGCTGGGCGGCCGGCATCTCGCGCTGCTGCGGCGCATGGCCGGCCATCGCCGGCTGGCCCTGGGCCTGCTGGCGGCGACGGGAAGCGATGAAGCGGAAGGCGATGAAGGCGATCAGCGCGATGATCAGGATGTCGAGGAACTGCATGCCCTGGAAGCCGTCGCCCATGAACATGGAGGCCAGCAGGCCGCCGGCGGCGATGCCGGCCAGCGGGCCGAGCCAGCGGGATGCACCGCCAGCGGCGGCGGCACCTGCCGCCGCACCGGCTGCGGGAGCGGCGGCGTTGGGGGTGTTCGGGGCGGTGTTCGGTTGCACCTGGCGGGTCTGGTGGCTCGGCGCCGAGCCCATGCTCTTGCCGCCGCCGAAACGTTTGGCGGCATTGACGTCGAGGCTGAGCGTCACGGCGACACAGAAGGCCATGGCAAGGCTGAGAAAGCGCTTCATTGGGGTCATTCTCTTGGTTGGAATACGACGCGCGTCATGTTGCCGAGCATGGCCGCCAGGAACCAGCCGGATTTTGTTTCCGGCTATTGCCCCTGCGCCGCGCCAGGTCTTGGGCCAGAAGGGCTGCGAAGGTCTGTAACCGGGTTTTTCAGCGGCCTCGAAGACGCTGGCCGTTTGATAGGCTGGCGCCCTAGCGGGGCCGCTGGCCGCGCGATCCCCCCACTGCCACATCGCGCGAGGACCGCCGCCATGCACGCTATCGACTTCATCCAGGACCTGGCGGTGATCATGCTGATCGCCGGCTTCGTGACCATCCTCTGCCACCGCTTCAAGCAGCCGGTGGTGCTCGGCTACATCATCGCCGGGGTGATCATCGGCCCGCACACGCCGCCCTTCGGCCTGGTGCACGACGAGCAGACCATCAAGACCCTCGCCGAGCTGGGGGTGATCTTCCTGATGTTCTGCCTGGGCCTGGAGTTCTCCCTGCGCAAGCTGTTCCAGGTCGGCGCCACGGCGTTCATCGCCGCCTTCCTGGAGATCACCCTGATGATCTGGGCCGGCTTCGAGATCGGCCGGCTGTTCGACTGGAACACCATGGATTCGCTGTTCCTCGGCGCCATCCTGGCGATGTCCTCGACCACCATCATCATCAAGGTGCTGGGCGACCTGAAGCTGAAGAACGAGCGCTTCGCCCAGCTGATCTTCGGCGTGCTGATCATCGAGGACATCCTCGGCATCGGCATCATCGCGCTGTTCTCCGGCATCGCCGTGAGCGGCACGGTGGAGGCCGACCAGGTGGTCTCCACGGTGGGCAAGCTGAGCCTGTTCATGGTCGTCGCGCTGGTCGTCGGCATCCTGCTGGTGCCGCGCCTGCTGGCCTACGTGGCGAAGTTCGAGAGCAACGAGATGCTGCTGGTGACGGTGCTCGGCCTGTGCTTCGGCTTCTGCCTGCTGGTGGTGAAGCTGGAATACAGCATGATCCTCGGCGCCTTCCTGATCGGCGCGATCATGGCCGAATCGCGCCAACTGGTGCAGATCGAGCGGCTGATGGAGCCGGTGCGCGACATGTTCAGCGCCATCTTCTTCGTCGCCATCGGCCTGACCATCGACCCGCGGGTGCTGGTGGACTACGCCGCGCCGATCCTGGTCATCACCCTGGTGGTGGTGCTGGGCAAGCTGGTGTCCTGCGGCACCGGCGCCTACATCGCCGGCAACGACGGGCGCACCTCGATGCGCGTGGGCATGGGCCTGTCGCAGATCGGCGAGTTCTCCTTCATCATCGCCGCCCTGGGCATGAGCCTGGGGGTGACCAGCGACTTCCTCTACCCGGTGGTGGTCGGCGTGTCGGCCATCACCACCCTGCTGACGCCCTACCTGATCCGCTCCGCCGACCCCCTGGCGCTGTACCTGGGGCGCACCCTGCCTTCGCCCATGGTGCGGGTGTTCGGCCTGTACGGCGAGTGGCTGCGCAGCATCCGCCCGCGCGGCGACAAGGCGGTGCTGGCCGGGATGATCCGGCGCATCCTGCTGCAGGTGGGGGTGAACCTGGTGCTGGTGATCGCCATCTTCTTCGGCCTGGCGTTCTTCGCCGGGCGGATCGCCGAGTGGCTGGCCAACTGGGTCGAGCACGAGGCGCTGCACAAGGCGCTGATCTGGGGCGCCGCGCTGCTGCTGTCGCTGCCTTTCCTGATCGCCGCCTACCGCAAGCTCAAGGCGCTGGCCATGCTGCTGGCGGAAATGGGCGTCAAGGCCGAGAGCGCCGGGCGCCACACCGCGCGGGTACGCCGGGTGATCGCCGAGATGATCCCGCTGCTGTCCCTGGGCGGCATGATGCTGCTGCTGGCGGCGCTCAGTTCGAGCATCCTGCCGCCGGGGGAGCTGCTGGTGGTGGTGGGCCTGGTGGCCGCGCTGGCGCTGGCGGTGGGCTGGCGCTGGTTCATCCGCCTGCATTCG
This sequence comes from Pseudomonas sp. A6, assembly GCF_052367875.1. Classification (NCBI taxonomy): domain Bacteria; kingdom Pseudomonadati; phylum Pseudomonadota; class Gammaproteobacteria; order Pseudomonadales; family Pseudomonadaceae; genus Pseudomonas; species Pseudomonas sp. A6. The sequence goes on from NZ_CP198970.1 coordinate 280,880, forward strand.
CGGATGCAGATCGCCCTGCTGGAAACCCTGGAGCAGGGTAAGGGCGGGCATTGAGCCCGCCCGATCGAGTTAGTCTCAGCGACCGGCTTCGGCGTCGGTTTCGTAGCCCAGCTGGTCCAGGTCGGCTGCCCGCGGCTTGCCGGGGCCGATCTTCACCTCGCCGCGCAGCAGCTTCAGAGGCGTGGTCACCAGAGCGCGCCTGAGGGTGCGCAAGGTTTCGGTGAGGCGCCAGGAATTGCTCGCGTAGATGCGTTGCAGCTCCAACTGCGCGCATTCCTTCTGCGACTGCGCGATTTTCAGCTGATCCTCCAGCCGCCAGCACTCGTGTTGCAGGAGCTGCCGGTGATGGGCCTCTTCGCGGCGGGCCTGTATCAGATCCTGGCGCAATTCCTTCGCGTAGTACTCCCGCCATGCTTCGAGTGACACCGGGCGGGAGCTTCCGTCGGTGTTCTCGAGCAGGTTGAAGTGATCGTTGCTGATCATCAGCAGGTGCTTCTCGAGCCCGTCGCGGTCGCCGTAGATCCGATCCAGTTCCTGACGAATCGGCAGCAGCGCCTCGTAACGGCTCTCCAGTTCCCGCAGCTGCCCGTCGTCGACTCCATCCGCGCAGCGAGCGTCGGCCTGGCGCTTCAGGAGCCGGAACAGATCGCGGGTCAGCGTCAGTGCCTGGCGCGGGTCTTCGAGCTGCTCAGCGTGGCTGTGGTTGTGACGCAGGGATGGTGCCAGGAAATCGGTGGCATAGGCGCGCACGTCCGCCTCCTGCCGGTCGGGCGGCGGAAGTTCGAACGCCGTCGCAATGCGTTCGAGTTCGTTGACCGGCTCCTCGAACAGCAGGTCGAAATCCACGAATACGCGGCTTTTGTCCTGGGTATGCCGCAAGGCGGCCAGCATGTAATGGCACCACAGCAACTGGGCTTTCAGCGGATGAAGCCTGTCACGCTTGAACAATGAACCGGCGACGCTCAGCGGGTTGCGTACGCAGATCAGGTAGCGATGGTCGATGGCAAGGCTGTCGAATACCGATTCCCACAAGGGTTGCAGCAGGCTGACCCGGGGATCTTTGAAAGCGAAGGGACGGCGCTCGGGCAGTTTTTCCTTCAGCAGACTCTGCGCTGCGGAGCGGTGTTCGGCCCCCAGCCTGTCCAGCTGCAGGGGTTCGAGCCTGTCCCAGTCGTTGTCCAGCACTTCGCTGATGAGCCGCTGGTTGAAGTTGTGGATATCGAGGTCTTCGAAGAAGCCGCGCTCGTTGTTGCCCTTCGCCGCCGGCATCAGGTTGTTGCCCAGTTCCACGCCGAGCAGTTCCAGGCCCTTGGTAATGGCACTGGTACCGCTACGGTGCATGCCGAGAACGACCAGGACTTTTCTTGTTGTTGTCATTATCAATGCGCCCCCCTTGATCGGCCGCTCCGCGTTACGCCGGATCGGCCTTGGCCATCAATGCTGCTCGCTGGGCCTTGCGTTGTTCGCGTACCACTTCCTTGATCACCCGGTCGTAGTGCCCGAGCACTTCGTCGGTCGCGCCGCAGTCGATCGATTTGCCTTTCTCGATCCACAGCACCCGGTCGCATAGCTTGCTCACCGCCTCGAGGCTGTGGGAGACCAGGACCACGGTCTTGTTCGAGCGGATCTTCTCCTGCATCGCCTGCTGCGAACGGTCCTTGAAGGTCTGGTCGCCGACCCCCAGCACCTCGTCGATCAGTAGGATGTCCGGGTCCGCGTGCATGGCTACGGAAAAGCCCAGGCGTGCGCGCATGCCGGTGGAATAGCTGGCCACCGGTTGTTCGAAGAAGTTCTCCAGGCCGCTGAATTCGCGGATCTCGTCGAGACGTGCGCGGACCTGCCGGGCGGACAGGCCCAGCAGCAGACCGCCGATGATGGCGTTGTCGCGCCCGGACAGGTCGGTCTTGAAGCCCACGTTCAGGGCCAGCAGGCTGGCCACCAGGCGCTTGTGGCGCTGGATGCGGCCGTGGTTGGGCTCGACTATGCCGGCGATGACCCGCAGCAGGGTGCTCTTGCCGGCGCCGTTGCCGCCGATCAGGCCCAGGGTCTCGCCCTCGTGGAGCTCGAAGGACACGTCCTGGAGCGCCCAGAATTTTTCGTAACGCAGCACGCCGGTGCGCTGGCGATAGCAGAGGCTTATGCGATCGGCGGTGAGGATGACATCGTTCTTCACTACTGGCCTCACAGCATCAGCTTGGCGTATTTACGGTCATAGTAGTGCAGCAAGCCGCACGCGACCGCGAAGATCGGCAACGAAACCAGTATCACGTAGGCCAGGCTGGCCCAGGATGGCCAGGCGTTGTGCAGGAGCATGTCCCGGTACGCGGTGATCACCGGCGCCATCGGGTTGAGGTTGAAGAACAGCTTCATCTTCTCGGGCAGGTGGTCGACGCTGAAGAACACGCCAGAGAGGAACATCATCAGCATCAGCACGTTATCCACAACCTGCTTTAAGTCGGGTGCGAGGGGCAGGATGGCGGCGAGCAGGAAACCGATTGAGACGATAAGAAACAACTGCACCAGCATCACCGGTAACAGTCCCAGCCAGTGCACGCTCGGCACATGGCCGCTGGCGAGCAGGGCGACGATCAGCAGGCCGAGGATGATCAGGAACTTGAAGGTGTTGCTGAGGATGGGGATCAGCGCGAACACGTACTTGGGCACGTAGATCTGCTGGATGATCCCGGCATTCGCCGAGAGGGCGTTGCTGGCCAGCCGGACCGAGCCGTCGAACCATTTCCAGACCACCATGCCCGACAGCAGCATGGGGACATAGCCGGGGGTGTTCTGGCGCAAGGCGAGGCCGAAGACGATGTAGAAGGCTCCCATGTACATCACCGGTTCGATGATCCACCAGAGGAACCCCAGGAAGCGCCGTGCCACCTCGGTACGCAGATCGGTGTAGACGCCGTAGAGGACGATATCCCTGTACTTCATTTCTTTTTATTGGATTGAAATGGGGCATCCATTTAACCACAATGCGGTTCCGAAAAAGCCTCGCGATTTTCGTGCGATCACAGCCGAAATAACAAAAAACCAACAAAAAGAGCTCAGGATGCGGTTCATTCAAGCCTTGTTCAAATCAAAGGGTGAAACGGCCCCGCAGTTGCCCGCCACTACCCTGATGGTGGTCGGAATGCATCGTAGCGGCACCAGTTTCCTGACCGGTTCGCTGCAGCAGGCTGGCCTCGAACTGGGCAAGCACAGCACCTGGAACCCGCACAACCTCAAGGGCAACCGCGAGAACCTCGACATCGTCGGTTTCCACGATCGCGTCCTGGCGGCTCGGGGCTTCGCCTGGGACAACCCGCCCGATGCGCCGATCCGCTGGAGCGACGCCGAGTTCGCCGAGGCCCGGGCGCTGATCGACGATTACCGCGAGGTGCCGCGCTGGGGGTTCAAGGACCCGCGGGCGATCCTGGTGATCGAGGGCTGGCAGCAGTTGCTGCCTTCCCTGGGCTACGTCGGCATCTTCCGCCACCCGCAGGCCGTGGCGCAGTCCCTGGATGCCCGCGGCGGCATGCCGCGCGAGCGCGCCTTCGCCATCTGGGCGGCCTACAACCAGCGTCTGCTGGACCTGCACCGGCAGGCCGCCTTCCCGGTGCTGTGCTTCGACGAGGACGAAGCGGTGCTGCACCGCAAGCTCAACGGGGTACTCGATGAACTGGCGCTGCAGCGTATGCCCGAGGAGCGCTTCTTCAGCGCCGAGCTGCGCCATCATGTGACGCCGCAGGCCGAAGCCTTGCCCGCGCAGATCGACAAGATCTACCGGCAACTTCAGGCCATCGCCCGCTGAGGCCGGAGTTCCCATGCTGTCATTGCTGCGCAGACCCAAGCTGTCGATCATCCTGATCGTCTACAAGATGCCCGACCAGGCCGAACGGACCCTGCATTCGCTGAGCGTGCGCTATCAGCACGGCGTGCGCGAAAGCGACTACGAAGTCATAGTGGTGGAGAACCACTCGGATCGCCTGCTGGGGGCCGCTCGGGCCCTGGCGCAGGGCGGCAACGTCCGCTACTACCACCGCCGGGAGACCGAGCGCACGCCGGTGCATGCGATCAATTTCGGCGCCTCGGTGGCCCGCGGCAGCCACCTGGCGATCATGATCGACGGTGCGCGCATGGTGACCCCCGGGGTGATCAGGGGGGCTCTCGACGCCTTCCGCCTGGAGCCCCATGCGGCGGTCTCCGCTCCCGGCTACCACATCGGCCACAAGCTGCAGCAGGTGGCGGTGAACGAAGGCTACAACGAGGAGGTCGAGGCGGGCCTGCTGCGGCAGATCAACTGGCCGGAGAACGGTTACCGGCTGTTCGACATCGCCGTGCTCAGCGGCTCGTGCCGGGGCGGCTTTTTCCAGGCCAACTACGAGAGCAACTTCATCGCCATGTCGCGGCGCAAGTGGCGCCAGCTCGGCGGGGTGAACCCGCGCTACAACGACTTCGGCGGCGGCAACGCCAACCTCGATCTGTACAAGCGCCTCCTCGAGATGCCCGATACGCCTTTCTACCTGCTCTACAGCGAAGGCTCCTTCCACCAGTTCCACGGCGGCGTGACCACCGGCACCCTGAAGGAAGAGCGCGAGCGCGTCTACAAGCAACTCGACGACCAGGACCGCGAGATTCGCGGCGACGACCGTTCGCCGCCGAGCGTGCGGCCGATCCTGCTGGGCTCGCCGCATCCGCACGTTCTGCGCTTCCTCGAACATTCGCTGACCCAGGTACGGCCGCAATGAGCGAGCAACGCCAGCCCCTGCTATCGATCATCGTCATCGCCTACGACATGCAGCGCCAGGCGCTGAACACCTTGCGCAGCCTGGCCAGCGACTACCAACAGGATGTCGATGCCGCCGATTACGAAGTGATAGCGGTGGAGAACCGCTCCGCGCGCACCCTGGATGCCCAGGCCATCGCCGAATTGCCGGGCGACTTCCGCTACTTCCTGCGGGATGAGCCGGGGGTGTCGCCGGCGGCGGCGATCAATTTCGCCTTCGCCCAGGCCCGGGGGCGCTATATCGGACTGCTGATCGACGGTGCGCGCATGGTCACCCCGGGGGTGATCAAGCACACCCTGATGGCCTTCCGCATGAACGAGCAGGCGCTGGTGGCGGTGCCAGGCTTCCACCTGGGCGAGCACGACCAGCAGTTCCACCTGACCAACGGCTATTCCGAAGCCAGCGAGATCGGCCTGCTGCAGTCGGTGGACTGGCCGCGCAACGGCTATGGCCTGTTCGACATCGCCTGCTGGAGCCCCGGCAACGCGCGCGGGGCCCTGCAGCCGTTCATGGAGTGCAACTGCCTGTTCGCGAGCGCCGAGTGCTTCCGCGAGATCGGCCAGGCCGACGAACGCTTCCAGTGCCCAGGCGGCGGCATGCTGAACCTGGACGTCTACCGGCGCCTGGCGATGCTTCCCGCTACCCAGCTGGTGGTGCTGGCCGGGGAGGGTTCCTTCCATCAGTTGCATGGTGGAGTGACCACCTCCGAATCCGGCCGCCGCGAACAGATCCTCCAGCGCCAGCAGGAGGAGTACCTGGCGATTCGTGGCCAGCCCTACCATTCCCCGACCCTGGAACCCTTGCTGCTGGGGCAGTTCAAGTGGCCGGCGACGCGCTTCCTGGAGCTGTCCGCCGAGTGGGCGCAGAAGCGCTTCCAGCGTTTCGCCAACGATGGGCGCGATCCCTTCGCCGACGAGCAGATCAAGCGCGAATCGCTGCGGGCCCTGGGCCATGTCGCAGACCATTGAGGGGCTGCGCCGGCCTGCGCACTACCTGCCGGAACTGGAGTCGCTGCGCGGTTGGGCGGTCCTGCTGGTCATCGGCTTCCACTATTTCGGCATTCTTTTCGGCGACCGCGGTGATCACGGCCTGGGCGCTGCGGCGCCGGCGTGGATGAAGATAATCGCCGCCGGCAATACCGGCGTCACGCTGTTCTTCGTGCTCAGCGGCTTCCTGCTCAGCCTGCCGTTCCTGGAAGCGCAGCGGCAGCGCCGGGACATCGACATCCGGCGTTTCTACTGGGCGCGCGCCTTGCGCATCCTGCCGCTGTACTACCTGGCTATCCTGGTTGCCTGGCTCTTCACCGGTAGCGCGGATGCCCTGAAGGCGCTGTTCTTCATCCCGGTCGGCTTCGGCCTGTTTCCCTTCAGCGTGCCCTGGTGGTCGCTGTGCACCGAGATCCAGTTCTATCTGCTGCTGCCCTGGACCATGCTGCTGCTGCGCTGGCGGCTGGGTCGCTGGGTGGTGGCCCTGGCCTTGCTGGCCTGGGCCGCGGCGCACCTGTATCTGCTCAGCGATCGGCAGTGGCTGGCGGCTCCCGGGCACTGGAGCATCGCTGACTCGTTGTTCGGCCGAGGGGGCGCCTTCCTCGCGGGGGCGTTCTTCGCCTGGCTGTACAACAGCGGATGGTCGGCGCGATGGCTCGGGCGCCGCGGCGTGGCCGGGCTCGTCGGCAGCGTGGCGCTGGCAGCATTGCTGGCGTTGCTGGCCTGGTACGGTGAAGTAGGGCAGCGCCCGGCCGTGGACCGCCTGCCCATGTATCACAACCTGGAGGCCCTGCTCTGGGGCTGCCTGCTGCTGTGCAGCCTGCATCTGCGCGGCGGCGTCAGGTCGCTGTTGCTCAACCCGCTGCTGGAGCATATCGGCAAGATCTCCTACTCCCTCTACCTGGTGCATGTCCCCGTGCAGTTCTACCTGCTGTACTGGGTACGCCTGGCCACCCAGCAAATGGCCACGCCCTTGCAGCCACTGCACTGGTTGGCCCTGGTGGGGAGCCTGCCGCTCATCTGGCTGCTGTCCTTCGCCTGCTACCGCTGCATCGAGCGGCCATTCCTCAACCTGAAGGCCCGCCTGCCGGTCTTCGCCAGCAAGCCGGTGGCGATGGAGGGCGCGACGGATGCGCGCTGATGCAGCCGCAATGCTGCCGGATAATCGCGAGCGGGCCCTACCTCTGCTGGGCGTTTCTTGCCTGCTGGCGGGAACTGCTGCCTTGGCGTTCCTGCTGTCATTGGCCTATTTCGCCTGGGTGCACTATTCGCCCATCCCCTACCTGGACTCCTGGACCGGCTACATAGGCTTCTACCTGGACTCGGAGTCCTTCCAGGCCTGGTGGCGCCAGCACAACGAGCACCGGATTCTTCTTTCCAAGCTGTTCTTCTGGCTGGACCTGCGTTACTTCGCTGGTCGCGCCGTCATTCTGGTGGTGCTGAATTTCCTGCTGCTGGGGCTGGCCTGGGCGACGCTGGTGGCCTTTTCGCGCCGGCTGTTCCCCGGATACTCGGCGCAGGGACTCTGGTTGCTGTACTGCACCTTGGCGTTGATGTGCTTCTCATGGCTGCAGCACGATAACGCCGCGTCGCCTTTCCAGAACCAGTTCATCGCTGCCTTCGCACTGCCGTTGCTGGCGCTTTACTGGCTGGCGCGCGCCGAGCAGGGCCGGGGGGCTTTCTGGGGGGCTCTCGCTCTGGGCGTCCTGGCTACCTTCAGCATGATCAGCGGGTTGTTCTGCCTGCCGGTGATGGCCCTCTTCAGCCTGTTGCGCTGGGGGCCCGGCCGGCGCTTCGCCATCTGTCTGCTCACCGCTGTATTGGTGTGGGGGCTGTACTTCTCCGACTACGTGAAAGGGCCTGCCACCGATCTGGGCCTGCGGATCCTGGTCGAGCATACGCTGCCCTTCGTCAATTACATGGCCTGTTACCTCGGTGGTGCCCCGGCAGTGGCTGTGGACGGCAAGGTGCCCCTCGCAATGACGATGGGCTACCTGGGCCTGGCGCTGTTTGCGGCCTTGCTGGTGAATTGCCTGCGCAGCCGCCGCGACCCCTTCTGCCTGGCGCTGCTGGGCTTCGTCGGTTACGTGGTGATCAGCGCCGGCTTGACCAGCCTGGGGCGCAGCTTCATGGGTTACGACACGGCCCTGGTCAGCCGCTATACCACCCCGGCGTTGCTCATGTGGGCGGCATTGCTGCTGTTGTCGCTACGCTTGCTGCCGGATGCCTGGCGCTTGGCGCGCTGGGTACCGGCACTGGCTTTTCTCGCGGTGTTCCTGGTGCTGCTAGCGGGTCAGTTCAATACGCTGCGTATCGACTACTGGGCAGTGCCCGACAAGGCCCGGCAGGCCGCACTGTTGTCTTATCAGTTGGGCGAAAGCGAGAAGCCCTTGGGCCAGCTCGGCGCCGGTGAGGCGCGGGAACAATTCCAGCGTGCCCGTGCCGCCAGGATTTCCATCTTCGACGATCCGCATTCGGATCTCTCCGCTCTGGCGGCTCTGCTCGGACGCGATATCGGGCAACTGCCAGGCCGGCCCTGCGAGGTGCGGGACGCGCGCGCAGAGGCGTGGAGCAGCGCCAGCAGCGGGATCCTGCGGGTCAGCGGCACGCTGCCCGAGGCGCAGGCGCGCCGCTTCGATTACCTGGCGCTGGGCGACGACAGCGGGCGCGTGGTTGGGCTGGGCGTGATAGACAACCTGCCCTGGCTGACCCTCGAGCGGCGTCCGCCGAGCCTGTTCCAGGCGTTTCTCGTCGGGGCCGGCGAATTCGCTTCGGCCAAGTGCCTTGAGACCTTCTGACTCCAAGACGGCCCGTCGGCCGGAGGACCCTGCTTTGATCGGCAGTCTGTACAACAAGAAAACGGATGACACGGTGCAATCTGCGAACAGAGTGACTTCCCGCGTGTTCCATTGGCTGGCGGTCCTGGCCGCGCTGTGGTTCCTCGCCTCGACAATCTACGGCGCCTGGCTGAACTATTCGCCGGTGCCCCTCAGCGACAGTTGGGAAGGTATCGTCGACTTCTACCTGCGGTCGCTCACCGATCCCTGGGCCTGGTGGCACCAGCACTACGACCACAGAATCTTCTTCTCGAAGATCTTCTTCTGGCTGGACATGCGCTACTTCGGCGGCCGCAATCTGCTGCTCATCCCGCTGAACATAGCGCTGATGCTGGCGATATGCTGGACGCTGTACCGCTATGCCCTGCGCATCCTCGGCACGGCCAACCCGGACGTGCGGATGCCGCTGCTGGCCTGCCTGAGCATGACCAGCCTGGCGTGGATGCAGTGGCAGAACATCACCTGGGAGTTCCAGAGCCAGTTCTACCTGGTCTACCTGTTCCCCCTGTTGTGCTTCTACGCCCATGGGCGCAGCGTCGAGCACGGCGGCAGCGCCGGCTGGGCGCTGGCCAGCCTGGTCCTGGGGTTCTGCAGCGCCTTCTCTATGGCCAATGGCATCTTCGCCCTGCCGATCCTGGTCCTGCTCACCGCCATCACCACGCGCTCCTGGCGCCGTACGGCGCTGGTCGTTGTAGTCGCGGCTCTGGCGATCGGACTGTTTTTCTTCGGCTACGAGGAAACGCCCGGACGCAAGTTCGGCCCCAGCCTGCTGGTCAATCATCCGTTCAAGGTCATCGCCTATGCGCTGGCCTACCTGGGCAATCCCTTCTACTGGGTCTTCGGCAACATCCAGGTGGCCGTCGCCGCCGGGCTCGGCGCCGTGCTGCTGAGCCTCTACCTGCTGGTGTCGCCGTTGCGACGTTCGCCGTTCGCCCTGGGGCTGCTGGCCTACGTGCTGTTCATCTTCTGTACCGCGGGCGCCACTGCCTTCGGCCGCTCGCTGTTCAACATCGAACTGGCGGCCTCCAGCCGCTACACCACGCCGGCGCTGAGCATGTGGAGCGCCTTGCTGATCCTGGTGGTGGCACGTTGGCAACTGCGTTTCAAGGCACAGACCGCGGTCCGGGTGCTGTTCCTGCTGGTTGCCGCGCTGTTGACCGGGCAACAGCAGCGCGCCCTGTACTTCCACGATCCGGATCCGATTTCCCTGGCTCCTCACGCCAAGGCCGTGCTGGCCCTGGGGCTGCAGATGGGGATCGATGACCCGCAGGCGCCGGCGCGGCTGTTCCCGTTCGCCAGCGCCGACGAAATGCGTCGCTACTTCGGCAATGCGCGCCAGGCCGGGGTCTCCATCTTCAGCGCGGCCTCCGCCTTCCCGGCCAACAGCGTCGGCCAGCCCATCGCCGGGCTTCAGGCCACGCCCTGCCCGGTGGAGCAACTGGACGCCAGGCAGGTAGACGCCGCTCACCAGGCCTCGCAGGTCCAGGGCAAGCTGGGAAGCACCGGTGGCAAGCATTACCGCTATGTATTCTTCGTGGATGGCGAGCAGAAGGTGACCGGGGTGGCGTTGCTGGGCCGAACGGTACTCGACACTTACTCGCTAACAGCGGGCCGCAAGCTGTTCGATGGCTACGTGTTCGGTGAGCCTCGTGTGCAGACCTATTGCCGCTGATGTTTCCCTGCCTGCGGCAGGTACGGGGCGCTGGATTGCCGGCCTTGGGCCGGCGCGGGTTCTGCGCCGATGAATATCACTGATCGCCACACAGCCCCGCGCCCGGCCCACATGCCGGGCCTGGACGGGCTGCGGGGTTGCGCCGTGCTGACGGTGATGGTGTTCCACGCCTGGCCCGCCGCCCTGACCGGCGGGATGATCGGGGTGGACCTGTTCTTCGTGCTGAGTGGTTTCCTGATCAGCCTGCTGCTGGTCGAGGAGTACCGCGACAGCGGCGGCATCAGTCTGCGCCGCTTCTACCTGCGCCGCTGCCTGCGCCTGTTGCCGGCGTTCAGCCTGTTGCTGTTGGTGTTCCTCGGCTACTGCCTGTGGCGTTTCGACGGCAAGGTGCTCGAACGCTACCTGCAAAGCGTGGCGCTGGCGGCCAGCTACACCAGCAACTGGGCGCGGGCCTTCTCGCTGAACCCGGTGGAGGGCCTGGGGCATACCTGGTCGCTGGCGATGGAGGAGCAGTTCTATCTGTTCTGGCCGCTGCTTCTGCTGGGGCTGCTGCGCTACCTCGGCGGTGCGCGCCGGCTGGTGCTGGTGGCCCTGGGCCTGGCGTTGGCGTCCTGGGGCTGGCGTGTGCTGCTGGCCTGGCAGGGCGCGGAGGCGGATCGCCTGTACAACGGCCTGGACACCCGCCTGGATGCGCTGATGGTCGGCTGTGCCCTGGGCCTGGCCGAGGGCTTCGGGCTGCTGCAGGCGCTACGCCGGCCCTGGGCCGGGCGCCTGCTCGGCGTGCTGGCGGTAGTGGCGGTGCTGTACCTGGCGGGGGTCGCCAGCCGGGCGCATTACTGGGTGGACATGCGCCTGTACTACTGGATGCTGGCCGGGGTCGAGCTCAGCGCGGCGTGCCTGCTGCTCAACGTGCTCTGCAATCGCGGCGGCTGGGTCGAGCGCCTGCTCAGCCTGCCTGGCCTGACTTGGCTGGGGCGGATTTCCTACGGGCTCTACCTGTGGCACTTCCCGATCTACGTGTTCATGCGCGACGGCGGTGCTTCGCCCTGGACCATCCTGGGCCCGGGTTCGCTGCTGACACTGCTGCTGGCCAGCCTGTCGTTCTACCTGCTGGAGCGGCCGTTCCTGCGCCTGAAGCGGCGCTACGCCGGCGCTGCCCCGGCGGAACCGCGAGGCAGCGCCGGCGCGTTGCTTCAGTAGCCGTCCGGGGTGTCGCGCCAGTGGGTGGCGAAGCCCGGTGTGGCTTCGCCTTCCGGCCGGCCGTTGGTGTAGTAGTACAGGGCCAGGGAACGGCGGTAGACGCCCTCGGGGCAGGTGAGGGGGCGGGGGTGGCCGTGCAGGGAGGTATCGGTGGTGCTGAACACCACGCAGCGGTTGAGGATCGGCAGGACGCGGGTCGGCGGCCCCTGCATCTGCGCGTCCCAGAGCTCCAGCTCGCCGCCGTAGGCCGCCTGCCAGTCGTCGTTGAGGTAGATGAGCACGTTCAGGCGCCGGTCGAAGCCGAAGTCGCGGTGGGTGCAGAAGTCGGTGTGCACCTTGAGGAAGCCGCCGCGGGCGATCTGGTGGATGCCGGCGCCGCGCAGGTTGGGGTCGGGAATCAGGTTGCCGATGCCGGTGAGCTGCGCCAGGTAGGCGAGGAAGGGCTGGGAGTTCAGTTCCCAGAACAGTTGGCGGTAGGTGGGGGGCATGCGCAGCACGTCACGGACGTTGCGCTTGAGTTGCTGGACGTATTCGCCACTGCTCTTGTCACGGTGCGAGGCGTCGTTCCAGATCGGGCTCTGCTGGTCGGCGGGGTATTCGGCGAGAAGGCGGGAAATGGTGGAGGCCGGGAGAAAGTCGTCGATGACGATGTGCGCAAAGGGACTGTTGGACTGGTAGCGTGGCGCCTGCTCGGCGACCCGTTGTTCCAGGCCGGCATAGTCCAGTAGAAGGCCGTTCTCGCAGGGAGTGCTTTTCGGCTCCCCGTGCGTTCGGAAGAGACTCTTTATCATTGTTCAGGAATCCTGCTCATGTTCCGTCATCTTCGGCAGTCGGCTCCGGCGCTGCTGGCCCGGGTCCTGCTGGTGGGCTCCATTCTGCTGTTCGGTTCGTTGCAGGGCAATGCTGCCGAATTGTCGCAGCGGCCCAACATCCTGTTCATCCTCTCCGATGACCTGGGGGTGAACGACATCGGCTCCTGGGGCGACGGCAAGGCCCGCACGCCCACCATCGACCAGCTCAGCCGCCAGTCGATCCGCTTCCGCCAGCACTACACCGACAGCACCTGTTCGGTGAGCCGGGCCGCGTTGATCACCGGCCGGGCCCCGGTGAGCATCGGCTTCGAGCCCGACGGCCTGGGCCTGTCGCCGGACCTGGTGACGCTGCCCAAGGCATTGGCGCGGCTGGGCTACAGCACCCACCACCTGGGCAAGTGGCACCTGGGCGAGGCGCTCGAATACCCGCAGATCCGTCCCAACCACCAGGGCTTCGACGACTGGTACGGAATGCTCAACCACTTCGTGCTGCAGGGGCCCGATGCCCAGGGCCGCCTGGTGGCGCGTCGGCCGACCTACATCAACCCCTGGCTGCAGCAGAACGACGAGGCGCCGCGGCAGGTCCAGGGGCACCTCGACGATCTGCTCACCGACCGCGCGGTGCAGCTGATCCGCGCCGGCGCCACGGAACAGAAGCCCTGGTTCATCAACTTGTGGCTGTTGGCCCCGCATACGCCGATCCAGCCGTCCGAGAGCTTCCGCCAGCGCTGGCCGGACACTCCCGAGGGCAATTATCTGGCCCTGCTCGAACAGCTCGACCACAACGTCGGACGGGTGCTCGACGCGCTGCGGGAAAGCGGCCAGGCCGAGCGCACCATCGTGGTGTTCAGCAGCGACAACGGCAGCCCCAACCATAACCGGGACAGCAACTACCCGCTCTCCGGGACCAAGGCGACCTACCTCGAAGGCGGCGTGCGCACGCCGTTGATGATCTTCTGGCCGGGCCATCACAACGACCGGGACATCGACTCGGTGACCCACATCACCGACATCTACCCGACCCTGCTGGGCATGGCCGGCGGCCACCCGGTCGCCGGCCTCACCGGCCGCGACCTCTCGGCGCCGCTGGCCAAGGAACGTCCCTTGCCGCCGTTCAAGGACCTGTACTGGGGCGCCGACCTGATGCAGTTCGGCATGATCTACGCCGGCCACGTTCCCGGCCAGGGCCTGTTCTACCGCGACATCTACGGCAAGGTGCTGAATGCCCCGGTCAGCGGGCCGGTTGGCCAGGGGCCGCTGGTCCAGAGCGGCATGCCGGCGTTCACCGCAGAGCAGGCCTCGGCGCGCATCCGCGACTGGGAACGACGCGTGCGTCCGGTGCCGCTGGACTGGCACCCGCCGACCGCGGCCAGCGCGGGTTACCTGAGCGGCCGCGACTTCCAGCGCGCGCCGGTGTTCGACTCCTATTCGCTGGGCCTGGGGCTGGGCAAGGCGCCGGGCGACAAGCGCCAGGTGCTGGTCGAGCAGGACGGCGTGTGGCGTCTGTGGCTGGAGAGGGGGCGCCTGCACATGCGCCATGGCGAGGTGCAGGTCGACAGCGAGCCGCTGGCGCTGGAGCGCTCGTGCAACACGCTGGTGGCCAGCTTCACCATCAACCCGTCCTCCGGATTCCCCTTCCCGGGCCCGGGCGCCAGCCGCTTTACCCTGTACCTCAACGGCAAGGCGGTGATGCACAGCGAGCAGTTGCTCCACCGGCCCGGCAGCGCCGCGCCGCTGGCCAACCCGACCTACGTCGGCAGCGACGGCAAGGGCGGGGCGCGCTTCGCCGGGCGCATCGGCCGGCCGCTACTGGTCGACAAGTTCCTGTTGCCGCAACAGGAGGGCTACAGCCTGGCGGACATGCAGTCGACGCTCTGCCCCAAACGCTGAGAGCGCTGGAGGCCTACACCGCCTCCAGCTTGGCGTAGCCGAGCATCAGCCACTTGCTGCCTTCGCTGTCGAAGTTCACCTGCACCCGGGCCTGGGCGCCGGAGCCTTCGAAGTTGAGGATCACGCCGTCGCCGAACAGCGGGTGGCGTACCGACTGGCCTAGGGCGAAGGGGGTTTCCGGCACGCCGGCGCCGCTGAACAGGCTGCCGCTGCGCTGGTTGCCGGACAGCGGCCGGCTCACCGAGTTGGACAGGCGGACTTCCTGGATCAGGCTCGGCGGGATTTCGCGGACGAAGCGCGAGACCTTGTTGTAGGTCTCGCTGCCGTACAGGCGGCGTGTCTCGGCGTAGGTCAGCACCAGGCGCTGCATGGCGCGGGTGATGCCGACGTAGGCCAGGCGGCGTTCCTCTTCCAGGCGGCCGGGTTCCTCCAGGCTCATCTTGTGCGGGAACAGGCCTTCTTCCATGCCGGCCAGGAACACCAGGGGGAACTCCAGGCCCTTGGCGCTGTGCAGGGTCATCAGCTGCACGCTGTCCTCGAAGGCGTCGGCCTGGGTGTCGCCGGCCTCCAGCGCGGTGTGGTCGAGGAAGGCCACCAGCGGCGGGATGTCCTCGTCCTCGGGGTTCTCGAAGGCGCGGGCGGCGCTGACCAGTTCCTCCAGGTTCTCCACCCGGGCCTGGCCCTTCTCGCCCTTTTCTTCCTTGTGGTAGCTGATCAGCCCGGACTGCTCGATGACCGTCTGGGTCATCTGGTGCAGTGGCATGCCCTCGACCTGCTGGGCCAGCAGGTCGACGGTCTCGAGGAAGCCGTTGAGTGCGCTGGCAGCGCGGCCGGTCACGGCTTTCGCGGCGATCACGTCGTTGATCGCGCGCCACATGGAGGTGCCGTTGAGCCGCGCGGCGTTGCGGATGGCTTCGACGGTCTTCTCGCCGATGCCGCGCGGCGGGATGTTGACCACCCGTTCCAGCGCGGCGTCGTCGTCGCGCAGGCGGATCAGCCGCAGGTAGGCCAGGGCGTTCTTGATCTCGGCGCGCTCGAAGAAGCGCTGGCCGCCGTAGATGCGGTAGGGGATCTTCTCCCGCAGCAGGGCCTCTTCCAGCACCCGCGACTGTGCGTTGGAGCGGTAGAGGATGGCGATCTCGCTGCGCTTGAGGCCGTCCTTGCGCAGGGCGTCCTCGATGGTCTCGACGATGTAGCGGGCCTCGTCGTGCTCGTTGAAGCCGGCGTAGAGGGTGATGGGCTCGCCATCCACCCCGTCGGTCCAGAGTTCCTTGCCCAGGCGCCCGTGGTTGTTGGCGATCAGGGCGTTGGCGGCCTTGAGGATAGTGGCGGTGGAGCGGTAGTTCTGCTCCAGGCGGATGTCCTCGGTGCCGGCGAAGTCGTCGGCGAACTGCTGGATGTTCTCGATCTTCGCCCCGCGCCAGCCGTAGATCGACTGGTCGTCGTCGCCCACCACCATCAGGCTCTCGCCGCCCTTGGCCAGCAGACGCAGCCAGGCGTACTGCACGGCGTTGGTGTCCTGGAACTCGTCCACCAGGATGTGCCGGAAGCGCCGCTGGTAGTGCGCCAGCAGGCCGGGGTCGTTGCGCCACAGGTCCAGCGAGCGCAGCAGCAGCTCGGCGAAGTCGACCACCCCGGCGCGGGCGCAGGCCTCTTCGTAGGCCTGGTAGACGCTGACCATGGTGGCCAGGTAGAGGTCGCCGCTGGCCTGGATGTTCTGCGGGCGGTTGCCCTCGTCCTTCTGCGCGTTGATGAACCATTGCGCCTGGCGCGGCGGCCAGCGCTGCTCGTCCAGGCCCAGCTCGCGCACCACGCGCTTGACCAGACGCAGTTGGTCGTCGCTGTCGAGGATCTGGAAGCCCTCGGGCAGCCCGGCCTCGCGCCAGTGGGCGCGCAGCAGGCGGTGGGCCAGGCCGTGGAAGGTGCCGACCCACATGCCCGCCGGGTTGATCCCCAGCAACTGCTCGATGCGCGCGCGCATCTCCGCCGCTGCCTTGTTGGTGAAGGTCACCGCCAGGATGCTGTGGGGCGAGGCGTGCTCCACCTGGATCAGCCAGGCGATGCGGTGCACCAGCACGCGGGTCTTGCCCGAGCCGGCGCCGGCGAGAACGCGCTGGTGGCCCAGCGGCGCGGCCACGGCCTGGCGCTGCGGGTCGTTGAGGGAGTTGAGCAGGAGGGAGAGGTCGTCGTTCATGGGGCGGCATTCTACCGACGGCGGGGAAAGCCCGGCAAACCAAAGCGCCGTCCGGCACCTGCCCGACGAAAGTTCAGCGATTTGCTGGCATATTGCCGCTTTCCCGAGCTTGGGCGACCCTGCCGCCTCGGTTATGCTCGGGCCACGCCAAGGCCGACCACTACAAGAAAAAGCCGCCTATGACCGCATACCTGGATACCTCGGCCGCGCCTTTCAGCCAGGCCGAGATCCGCCAGCAATACGCCCACGAACTGGCCATCGAGCGCACCCGCCTGCTCTACCAGGGCTCGCGGGTGCCGACCCTGCTCATGCTGCTCAACGGCCTGGCCTGCGCCGGCCTGCTCTGGCACAGCCAGGACGGCCTGCTGCTGTCCGGCTGGCTGGTGTGGCTGGTGCTGCTGGCGGTGATGCGGCTGATCCAGGTCGCCGCCTTCCACAATGCCGAGCCGCAGCGCCAGGCCGAAGCGCACTGGCAGCGGGCGTTCCTCTTCGGCGCCGGCGCCTCGGGGCTGACCCTGGCCTTCGCCGCCATCGCCCTGGTGCCGCCCGACGCCTTCCTGCAGCAGGCCCTGGTGTTCGGCCTGATCGCCGCGGCCATTCTTTCCGCCAGCGTCGCCTACGCGGTGAGCCTGCCAGCCTTCCTGACCTTCGCCTTGCCCTGCCTGCTGCCGTCCATCGGCTACCTGCTGCTCAAGGGCAGCGACCTGCAGCAGGGCTGGGGGCTGCTCGGCTCGATCCTGCTATCGGCCCTGCTGGTGGTGGCCTGGCAGGTCAACCGGCTGGTCCAGGGCAGCCTGTTGCGGCGCTTCCAGACCCTTGCGCTGGTAGACCACCTGGAGCAGGCCAAGGGGCGCGCGGAAGCCCTCAACCAGGACCTGGGCCGCGAGGTTGAGCAGCGCCGCAGCGCCGAACGCGCCCTGCGCGAGGCGCGCGACCAGCTGCAGGTGCGGGTCGAGGCCGGCAGCGTCGAGCTGAGCAACAGCCAGGCGCGCCTGGCCATGGCCCTGGAGGCCAGCGAGCTGGGGCTGTGGGACTGGAACCTGCGCACCGACGAGGTGCACCACTCGCGCCTGCGGGAAATCTTCGGCCTCGACCAGGACGCGGTGCGCAGCATGCGCGCCGACCTGCGCCCGCTGCTGCACCCGGACGACGTGCCGCTGCTGCGCCGGGCCCTGGCCGACCACCTGCGCGGGCGCACCGACGGCTACCGCGTCGAATACCGCGTGCGCCACGCCGACGGCCACTGGGTGTGGGTGGAGGACCGCGGCCGGGTGATGGCCCGCGACGCCCGCGGCAAGGTCACGCGGATGGTCGGCACCCGCTGCGACGTCAGCGCGCGCAAGCGCCGCGAGGAGGAACAGCGCCTGGCCGCCACGGTGTTCGAGGCGGCCAGCGAGGGCATCGTCATCCTCGATGCCGACTACCGCCTGCTGGCGGTCAACCAGGCCTTCAGCCGCGTCACCGGGCACCGCCCGGAAGAGGTGATCGGCCAGGTCGCCACCAGCCTTTCCGGCAACCCCGAGACGCGCCGCCAGTACCTGCTGATCCGCGAGGAGCTGGAGCGCGCCGGCAGCTGGCAGGGCGAGCTGCTGGAGACGCGCAAGAACGGCGAGCCCTACCCGCAATGGCTGCAGCTGAACATGGTGCGCGACAACCGCGGCCAGCTGTCCCACGTGGTGGGCTTCTTCGCCGACCTCACCGCGCGCCGCGACGCCGAGGAGCGCCTGCGCTACCTGTCGCACTACGACGAGCTCACCGGCCTGGCCAACCGCGGCCTGTTCAAGCAGCGCCTGCACGACGCCGGCCAGCGCGCGCGGCACAGCGGGCGCAGCCTGGCCCTGCTGCTGATCGACCTGGACCGCTTCAAGCTGCTCAACGACAGCCTCGGCCACGAGGTCGGCGACCAGTTGCTGCGGCAGATCGCCCGGCGCCTGACCCAGGCGGTGCCGGAGGCGGACACCATCGCCCGGCTGTCGGCCGACGAGTTCGCCGTGCTGGTGGATTCCTATTCCAGCCTCTCGGCCCTGGCGCGCCTGTCCAGCCGCCTGCTGACGCGCCTGCGCATGCCGATGAGCGTTGCCGGCGAGGAGCTGATGCTCAGCGCCTCCCTGGGCATCAGCCTGCTGCCGGAGAACGCCCGGGAGATTTCCGCGCTGATGAGCCAGGCGAACATGGCCATGCAGCACGCCAAGCACCTGGGCGGCAACACCTTCCAGTTCTTCACCGACAACCTGCAGGCCTGCACCCTGGAGCGCCTGCAACTGGAAGTGCAGCTGCGCAAGGCCGTCGAGGACGGCCAGCTGGAGGTGCACTACCAGCCCAAGCTGAACCTGGCCAACGGCCGCCTGGACAGCGCCGAGGCCCTGGTGCGCTGGCGCCACCCGCTGCAGGGCATGATCCCGCCCGGCGACTTCATCCCCCTGGCCGAGGAAACCGGGCTGATCGGCGCCATCGGCGAATTCGTGCTGCGCCGCGCCTGCCACCAGGGGCGCACCTGGCAGGCCCGCGGCCTGGCCGACCTGCGGGTGTCGGTGAACCTCTCGGTGCACCAGCTGCGCCAGGGCAACCTGGTCAGCCTGGTGCGCACCGTGCTCGACGAAACCGGCCTGGAGCCGCGGCTGCTGGAGCTGGAGATCACCGAGAGCCAGCTGCTGGAGAACGTCGAGAGCGTCAGCACCACCTTCCGCCAGCTGCGCGAGATGGGCGTGAAGCTGGCCATCGACGA
The DNA here is from genome assembly GCF_052367875.1 of Pseudomonas sp. A6. Classification (NCBI taxonomy): domain Bacteria; kingdom Pseudomonadati; phylum Pseudomonadota; class Gammaproteobacteria; order Pseudomonadales; family Pseudomonadaceae; genus Pseudomonas; species Pseudomonas sp. A6. Next base: position 299,968 of record NZ_CP198970.1, read on the forward strand.
CTTCGGCACCGGCTATTCCTCGCTCAGCTACCTCAAGCGCTTCCCGGTGGACTACGTGAAGATCGACCAGACCTTCATCCGCGACCTGTCCGCCCAGGGCGAGGACGCCGCCATCACCCGCGCCATCATCGCCATGGTCCACAGCCTGGAGCTGAAGGTGGTGGCCGAGGGCGTGGAGCGCCAGGAGCAGCTGGACTTCCTGCGCCAGCACCGCTGCGACGAGATCCAGGGCTACCTGATCAGCCCGCCGCTGGCGCCGGCGGCCTTCACCGCCTTCCTGGAGGCCCACGGCCAGCGGCCGCGCTAGGCCGCTCAGCGGTGCGCGTGGTCGCCGCTCACGCCCTGCAACACGGCCTGGTCGATCTCGGCGAAGCGCAGCACGCGGCCGCCTTCGGCCTTGGCCAGGCGCTCGGCGTCGGCCTGGTTGCCGAAGGAGGCGAGGGTGGCGCCCATCGCCCCGGGGCGCTGGATGCCCACCACGTAGTAGGCGCTGGTGGCGTCGATCAGGTGGCGGTCGTCCGGGTGGTTCCAGTCGCTGCGGGCCATGTCGTGCACGTACAGGCGCTGGCCGTCGTGGCGGTTCTCCGGTTGCAGCCACCAGCCGAGCAGCTCGGCGGTGGAGCAGAACTTGCGCACCTTGCCGGCGCTCACGGCCTCGCCCTTGGGCCCGGGGAAGCCATCGATGAGCATGCCGCAGACGTGGCATTCGTCGCCGTCGTGGAAGGGCACCGGGGCGAGGTTGGCGGCGTCCTGGCGGCCGTCGCCGCAACCGGCGAGCAGCAGGCTGAACAGGGCGGCGGCGAGGTAGAGGCGGGACAGCGGCATCGGGGGCTCCTTGGAGTGGGTTTTCAGGCCGGGCGGCGCCGGAACAGCCGGTAGGCCAGGGCCAGCGCCGCCGGCGTCCAGGCCGCCAGGGCCAGCCAGAGCACGGCGCCGGGCACCGGCAGGTCGCGGCCCAGGACCAGCACGCCGTCGATCTCCGGGCCGAGGCCGGAGAGGTTGATCAGGCGGTAGATGTCGGTGGGGTTGAGCAACAGCAGCCAGGGCAGCAGTTCGGGGTTGATGCGGCCCTTGCCGAGCACCAGCAGGGCCAGCAGGGCCAGGTCGAAGAGCAGCACGAAGAAGAACCACAGGCCCAGCGCCAGGCCGGCGGCGGTGGACTTCTCGCTCACGCGGCTGCTCAGCGCGTAGGCCATGGCCAGGAAGGCCCAGCCGAGCAGGGTGGAGGACAGGATGAAGCGGGCGAAGGCCCACAGCAGCTGCGACAGCTGGATGTCCGCCACCAGCACGGCGATGGACAGCGCGGCGGCGGCAAAGCCGAGCAGGGTGGCCAGGGCGAGGATCAGCCCGTGGCCGAGGAACTTGCCCAGCAGCAGCTGGCCGCGGCTCAGCGGGTAGGCCAGCAGGAGCAGCAGGGTGCCGCCTTCCTCCTCGCCGACGATGGCGTCGTAGGCCAGCAGCAGGGCGATCAGCGGCATGAGGATGGTGGCCAGGCTGGCGAGGCTGGCCATGGTCGCCGGGATCGAGGTGAAGCCCACCTGCCCGGCGGTGGCCGCGCCGAACCAGGCGATGCCCACGGCGAGCAGGGCGAACAGCAGGCTGATCGCCAGCAGCCAGCGGTTGCGCAGGCCGTCGGCCAGTTCCTTGCGGGCGATGTGCCAGACCGGCGTCATGCTGTTTCTCCGCAGGCGCGCGCGGCGCCCTGCATGTGGTGCAGGTAGAGGTCCTCCAGCGACGGCGGCAGCACCTCCAGGCCCTGGGGTTGTTCTTCCAGCAGCGCCTGCAGCAGCCGGCGCTGCCGCGCTTCGTCGGCCAGCAGCTCGATGCGCCCGCCATCCAGGGCGCGGACGGCGTAGCCGCTGTTGCGCCAGTGGGCCAGCCAGTGCTCGTTGCGCGGGCCGGCGATGCGGATGCGCGTCGGCAGGCCGGCTTCGCGGCGCAGCTCGGCCAGGCTGCCGCAGGTCAGCAGGCGGCCGTTGGCGAGGATGGCGGCGCGGTCGATGTGGGATTCGACGCCGGGCAGCACGTGGGAGCAGAGGATGACCCCGGTGCCCTGGTTGCGCAGGCGGTCGAGCAGGCGGTAGAGCTCGACGGTGGCCAGCGGGTCGAGGCCCACGCTGGGCTCGTCGAGCAGCAGCAGGCGCGGCCGACCGAGGATCGCCTGGGCCAGGCCGAGGCGCTGGCGCATGCCCTTGGAGTAGGTCTTCAGGCGCCGGTTGGCGGCCTGGGTCAGGCCCACCTGTTCCAGCAGCGCGTCCACCTCGGCGGCGGCCGCGCCCTTCAGGCGGGCGAAATGGCGCAGGGTCTCGCGGCCGGTCAGCTGCGGGTAGAAGGTGACGTTCTCCGGGAGGAAGCCGAGCTGGCGGCGCACCGCGGGGGCGTCGGCGGCGTGGCCGAACACCCGCACGCTGCCCGAGTCGGGGTGCAGCAGGCCGAGCATCAGCTTGATGCTGGTGGTCTTGCCGGCGCCGTTGTGGCCGAGCAGGCCGAGCACTTCGCCGGCGGCCAGGTCCAGGTCGAGCCCGTGCAGGGCGGTGAAGGCGCCGTAGCGCAGGCTGGCGCCCTGGATTTGCAGCAGCTTCATGGGGACGCCTCCGCTTGCGGTTCGCGCATCAGCGGGTGGCTGTCGCGCACCCCCGGCGAGCGCGTCACCGGGAAGGCGCGCTGCACCCAGCGCAGCAGTTCGATGGATGGGCTGGCGAGCAGCAGGCGCACCTGCGGGTACAGCCACAGCAGGCGGTCGACGTTGTCGTTGGGCTCGTAGAAGACGTCGCCCAGGCCGTCGTCGTCGCGGTCCCAGCCCAGGTAGTCGCTCCAGTAGTTGCCGCGGCCGTCGACCGACCATTCCTGGGTGCGGTTGGCCACGTAGAGCACCTGCCGGCGGTTGCCGACGAAGGCGTTGCCGGCGATGCGGTTGTCCTCCGAGCCCGCGGTCAGGTGGATGCCCAGGGCGCTGCCGGCCAGGCGGTTGCCCTCGATGCGGTTGTACAGCGAGTTGTAGATGAACAGCGCCTTGCCCTCGGCGCCGGCGATCATGCCTTCGCCGGTCACGCCGCTGCCGCTGCGCACGCCCTCGACGCGGTTGCCTTCGAGGGTCGAATAGGTGATGTAGTTCATCAGGATGCCGTAGTTCTCGTCGTCCACCGAGCGGTTGCCGATCACGCTGAGCTTGCGGCTCTGCATCAGCGCGTAGCCGGTGCGGGTGTGGCGGGTCAGGTTGCCGATCACCCGGCTGTCGTTGGTGAACATGTAGTGCACGCCGTAGCGCAGGTCTTCCAGGCGGTTGTGCTCGATGGCGCTGTCGTTGGCGGTGTCGATGTAGACGCCGTCGCGGGTGTGGCGCACCCGGTTGCCGCGCACCAGGGCGTTGCGCACCGCGTAGAGGTGGATGCCGTTGCCGCGGTCCTGGGAGCGCAGTTGCACATCGCCCTCGATGCGGTTGTCCAGCACCTGGGCGTCTTCGCTGGCGTCGAGCCAGATGCCGAAGCCCGGGCCCTGCAGCCGGTTGCCGCGCAGGACCACGCCGCGGGCGCGCTTCTCGACGAAGATCGCCGAGTCCATGTCGGTCAGGTTGCGGCCCCAGTTGCGCACCCGGCAGCCTTCGAGGGTGACCTCGGCGCTGCGCACGGTGAGGGCGCTGCCCTCGCCCTGGCCATCGAAAGTGGCGCCGTCCTCGCAGCGCAGGTGCATGGGCCGGTCGATGAGGAAGTGGCCGGCGTAGGTGCCGGCCGCCAGCGTCCACTGTCCTTCGCCCGCGGCGCGCAGGGGCAGCTCGTCGATTGGCTGCAGCGCGGCCAGCGCGGGGCCGGCGAGCGTCAGCAGCAGGGCGAGGCAGGCGCGGGAAGTGGGCACGCGGAAGCATCCTCCGGGGGCGTTTGCAGGTGGCGGCTGCCGGGCCCCCGAGCCCGGCAGCGCCCGCGGCCCGTATCAGGCCTTTTCCACCAGCATGCGGCCGACCATTTCCATGTGCAGGGCATGGCAGAACCAGCTGCAGTAGTACCAGTGCACCCCGGGCCTGTCGGCGACGAAGGTGATGGACGAGGTCTGCTGCGGGCTGATCTCCATGTTCACGCCGTGGTTGACCATGGCGAAGCCGTGGGTCACGTCCTCGATCTCGTCGAGGTTGGTGATGGTCACCGTGACCTCGTCACCCTGCTTCACGGTGAACTCGGTGATCCCGTAGGTGGGCGCCATGGAGGTCATGTACACGCGCACCTGCTTGCCGTCGCGGATGACCTTGTTGTCCTTGAGCAGGTCGATGCCGTCCTTCTTCGCCCGGGCCACGGTCGGGGCGAAGAAGGGGTCGTCGCGCGACCAGATCTTGCGCGGCTTGATCTGGTCGCGGCGGGCCATGATGCAGTCGTGCGGCTCGGCGAAGGTGGGGCCGTCGTGGACCAGTTGCATCTCGTCGCCGGAGATGTCGATCAACTGGTCGTTCTCCGGGTGCAGCGGGCCGGTGAGCAGGAAGCGGTCCTTGGAGAACTTGCTCAGCACCACCACCCACTTGCCGTCGGCTTCGCGGGTCTCGCAGAGCGAGGCGTGGTTGTGCCCCGGCTGGTAGTGCACGTCGAGCTTCTGGCGGATGTAGTCGACCTTCTCGCCCTTGTAGGCGCGCACCGCGTCCTCCAGGTTCCACTTCACCAGCTGGCTGTCGATGAACAGCGTGGTATAGGCGTTGCCGCGGCCGTCGAAGGTGGTGTGCAGCGGGCCCAGGCCCAACTCCGGCTCGGCGACTATGGCCTCGCGCGGGTCCTTGAGCTTGCCGGCGAAGAGGTCCGGCAGTTTGTCGATGGCGATCATGCTGCAGGTCGGCGACAGCTTGCCGTTGGCGATGAAGTACTTGCCGTCCGGCGAGGTGTTCAGGCCGTGGGGGTTCTTCGGCACCGGGATGTAGCGCGTCACCGCGCTGTCCTTGCCGTCCTTGCGGCGGCCGTCGACCACCGGGACCTTGGAGTCGCCCAGGGTGACGAAGCGCTTGGCCTTGATCTCGGCCTCGATGCGCGGGATGTCGAACACCACCACCCAGTCGCGCTCGTTGCGCATCATGCCGGCCAGGTCCACCGCCTTCTCCGAGTTGTAGCAGGTGGAGGCGGCGAAGCGGCCGGTGTAGTCCATGTCGGTGTTGTCCAGGTTGCCGTCGACGATCACCTGCCAGGCCACCTCCATGGTCTCGGCGTCGATGGCGTTGTACATGGTGAAGGCGTTGTCCGCGCCGGGGTCGAAGCTGGAGCCGTCGTTGGGGTGGGGAATGATGAACTCGGCGTTGCAGAACACGTACTTGGTGTGCGGCACCTTCTGCAGGCGCAGGCCGTGGATGGCCTGGACGTTGGGGACGGTGACGATCCTGTCGCACTTCATGATGTCCAGGCGGATGCGCGCGACGCGGCTGTTGGCCTTGTCGTTGATGAACAGGTACTTGCCATCGTACTTGCCGTCGGTCATGGAGATGTGCGGGTGGTGGCAGTCGCCGTTGTGGAAGCGCGCGCTGTCGCCGAGGATGTGCTTGCTCTCGTTGGTCAGGCCCCAGCCGGTGGCCGAGTCGACGTTGAACACCGGGATGCGCATCAGCTCGCGCATCGAGGGGATGCCCAGCACCCGCACCTCGCCGGAGTGGCCGCCGCTCCAGAAGCCGTAGTACTCGTCCAGCTCGCCGGGGCCGACGTGGGCCTTGGCCTGCGCCGCCTTGACCGTGTCGGCCCAGGCCTCGCGCGGGATCACCGCGCCGCCCAGGGCGCTGGCACCGACCAGCGCCGCGGCGCCGGTGACCGCCGAGGCGCCGAGGAAGTCACGGCGGCTGAAGCCGCTGGCGTCTTCGGGTTGCGGGTGTTTCTTCTCGTTCATGTCCGATCCTCCCAAGTTGCTATTCAAAATTGGCGCATCAGAGTTGGCGCACGGCGATCCGCTCGCCGTCGTCCGCCGGTGCCTGCTTGCTACGTTTCTTGCGCTTGTTCACCAGCGGCGGGCACTTGTTTTCGTCGTGGTAGGTGAGTTGGCAGTCGAGGCAGTAGTGACACTCGTTGGCGTTGATCCGGCCGTCCGGGTGGATGGCCTGGATCTCGCATTCGCGGGCGCACAGCTGGCAGGGTTGGCCGCATTCCTTGCGCCGCTTGAGCCAGTCGAACAGGCGCGCCTTGCCGGGGATGGCCAGGGCCGCGCCGAGCGGGCAGAGGTAGCGGCAATAGACCTTGCGGGTGAACAGGTTGACCAGCAGCAGGCCGGCGGCGTAGGCGACGAAGCCCCACTGGCGGGCGAAGCCCAGGGTGATGGCGGTCTTGAACGGCTCCACCTCGGCGGCGCGCTCGGCCGTGGAGAGCGATTCGAGGGACAGGCCGAACAGCGCCAGCAGGATGATGTACTTGAGCGCCCAGAGTCGCTCGTGGACCGCGAAGGGCAATTCGAACTGCGGCACCCGCAGCTTGCGCGCGGCCTCGTTGAGCAGCTCCTGCAGGGCGCCGAACGGGCACAGCCAGCCGCAGAACACGCCGCGTCCCCAGAGCAGCACGCTGGCGGCGGTGAAGGTCCAGAGGATGAACAGGATGGGGTCGCTGAGGAACAGCTCCCAGCGGAAGCCTTCGAACAGTGCGTGGACGAAGGTGAGCACGTTGACCACCGACAGCTGGCCCAGGCAGTACCAGCCGATGAACACCAGGGTGAAGGCCAGGTAGCCGCGGCGCACCCAGTGCAGCAGGTGCGGGCGGCGGGTGAGGGCGTCCTGCAGGAAGAGGATGGTGGCGAGCAGCGCCAGGGCGCCGAGCAGCACGCCGATCCGGAAGCTCTTCTGGTACCAGATGCGCAGCCACAGGGGGCGCTTGGCCTCTTCCAGGGCCGCCAGTTCCTCGGCGCTGGGCTGCGGCCGCAGCAGGTAGGCCTCGGGCGTCTGGTAGGGCAGGGCGAAGCTGGTGAACAGGCTGGCCACCGGGCCGGTCTGGCGGCGCACCAGCAGTTCCAGGTTCCACGGCGTGCCGGGGTCGAAGCGGTGCTGGGCGCGGACGATGAAGACGGCCATCTCGGCGAAGGCCGGCATGCCCTCGGCGTAGACGTCGGACAGGCGCTGGTAGTCGAGGTCGCGGAAGCTGAGGATGTCGCCGAACTGGCGCAGCTGCACCCGGTCGAAGATGCCGCCGCGCACGTAGCCGGAGCCCTTGAAGGAATATTGGCCGTTGCCCAGCACGGCGATGGCGTATTCGCCGGGCTTCAGCGAGTCCATCAGCTCCTGGTACTGGCGCTCGCCCAGCAGGTTGCGGCCGACGGTTGGCGGGTTGAGCAGGGCGGTGTAGAGGTCGATGAAGTCGTCCGCCCGGTGCGCCGCATCGGCCGCGCCGACGCTGGCGGCCTCGGTGCCTTTGAAGGCGTCGTCGATCTGCCCGCGGTTCAGCTGCAGGCGGCGGATCGCGCCGTTGCCGGTCAGCTCGGCCCAGGTCGCTGGCTGGAACGCCTCCAGGCGCACCTGCGCGGGCTTGGGCCGCACGCTGCCGCCGTCCTCGATCAGCCCCAGGGACACCGCCACGGTATGGGCGGCGCGCATGACGATCTCGTTGACCACCATGACGGTGACAGTGGCGCCGGCGACGGCATCGATGGTGGTCGTCTGGGCGTCGCTGGAGCGGCCGACCACCACGCGCTGGTCGGCCCGCACGCCGGCATAGCCGGCGGTGAAGGCATGCAGTTTCTCGACGGGGATGCCGATCAGCAGGATCGGCTCATGGTGTTCCAGCACATAGGCGTCGCGGATCACCGCATGGGGATCGAGGATCACCTGCAGGTTGATCGGCTTGCCGGAATAGGCCGGCATCTGCGTGACGCGGATGCTCTGGAAGGCGTAGCCGAGCAGCTCGTCGCCCTTGAACAGACGGCGCACGCCGAATTCGCCCTCGGCATCGCCGATGCGCTCGACGCCGGGGAACACCTGGGTGATGCGCGTGCGCTCCAGGTCACTGAGTTCGGCGCCTTGGGCAGCCAGGCCGACCAGTAGCAGCAGCCAGCCCAGCAGCAGGCGGAGGCACCAGACGGCGCCTTTGCGCCCGGCATCGGGCTCCGTTCTACAGTGGGCATCCTGGTCGGCGGCCATCGGGTTTCCTCCCCTCGGCGACAACTTACTTGAGCGTGACTATCCACTCGGCCAGGGTCTTGGCCTCGTCCTCGCTGACGGCGTTGGGCGGCATCGGCATCGCGCCCCAGACGCCCTGGCTGCCCTTGCGGATGCTGTGCATCACGTGGGCCACGCCGTCGGACTGGTCGCCGTATTTCTTCGCCACGTCATGGAAGGCCGGGCCCACCAGTTTCTTGTCCAGCGTGTGGCAGGCCACGCAGGCCTTGGCCTTGAACAGGTCCTCGGCGCTGCTGGCGAAGGCTGGCGCCTGTGCCAGCAACCCGGCGGCCAGCAGTACGGCCATTGCTTTGTTCATGGTTCTCTTTCCTCGCAGGCTTGGCGCCGCAGCGCCGGATCCAGGTGCCGGCGTCCCGCCCGGCGGTGGCTGCGATTCTAGGAGGGGCCCTTCGCGCGGGCGCTTGATGACAATCAAGAACTTCCGGCGCGGCGCTTGAGGCGGATCGTCGCGCTGGCTAGCGTGCCAAGCCGTGGAACCCGATGGAGAACCCCGCCCATGAACGCCCCTGCCCAGGAACTTCCGCTCTTCTACCAGCCCAGCGGCAACGAGGTGACGCTGTTCAGCGAAGCCGCGGCGCAAGGCATGCCGGTGCTGATCAAGGGCCCCACCGGCTGCGGCAAGACGCGCTTCGTCCAGCACATGGCGCAGCGCCTGGGCCGGCCGCTGTACACCGTGGCCTGCCACGACGACCTGTCGGCGGCGGACCTGGTCGGCCGCCACCTGATCGGCAGCGACGGCACCTGGTGGCAGGACGGCCCGCTGACCCGCGCGGTGCGCGAGGGCGGCATCTGCTACCTCGACGAGGTGGTCGAGGCGCGCCAGGACACGGTGGTGGTGCTGCACCCGCTGGCCGACGATCGCCGCGAGCTGTTCATCGAGCGCACCGGCGAGTCGCTGGTGGCGCCGCCCGGCTTCATGCTGGTGGTGTCCTACAACCCCGGCTACCAGAACCTGCTCAAGGGCATGAAGCCGAGCACCCGCCAGCGCTTCGTGGCGCTGCGCTTCGATTACCCGGCGGCGGAGGTGGAGGCGGGCATCATCGCCCGCGAGGCCAACGTCGACCGCGAGCTGGCCCAGCGCCTGGCGCAACTGGGCGTGGCCCTGCGCCGCCTGGGGCGGCAGGAGCTGGAGGAAGTCTGCTCGACGCGCCTGTTGGTGCTCACCGCGCGGCTGATCCATGCCGGGCTGGCGCCGCGCGAGGCGTGCCGCGCCGGGTTGGCCGAGCCGCTGTCCGACGACGAGGGCACCGTCGCCGCGCTGATGGACCTGGTCGATGTCCACTTCGCCTGAGGCCCTGGCCGGCACCCGGCGCCTGCCGGGCGACCTGGCGATGTGGCTGTTCATCCTCGCCGAACTGAGTGTCTTCGCCATCCTCATCCTGGTCTTCGCCGTGGCCCAGCGCCTGGATGCCGAGGGCTTCCGCGACGGCCGCGCGGCGCTGGACCTGTCCCTGGGCCTGGTCCTGACGCTGAGCCTGCTGACCGCCGGCTTCCTCGCCGCCGCCGCGGTGGAACTGGTGCGCCGCGGCTACCAGCGCCGCGCCGGCTTCCTGCTGCTGGCGGCGCTGGCGCTCGGCCTGCTGCACGTCTGGCTGAAGGCCGGCGAGTACCTGCACCTGGCGCAGCGCGGGCTGGACCTGGAGCACAGCACCTTCTTCACCCTGTTCTGGCTGGTCACCGGCTTCCACTTCCTGCACGTCTGGCTGGGCCTGGTGATCCTCGGCTGGATGGCCCTGCGCTGCCTGCGCGGCGCCTATGCCGAGGGCGCCCTCGGCGGGCTGGAGTCCGGGGCGCTGTACTGGCACATGGTCGACCTGGTGTGGGTGATGCTGTTCCCGCTGGTCTACGTGTTGGCGCCGCTGCCATGAGGTCGCTGGCCCTGGCCTGGGCGCTGCTGGTGCCGCTGGCGCTGGCCGGCATCTGGCTCGGCAACCACGCCGCCAGCGCGCTGCTGCCGGTGGCGAGCATCCTGCTGCTGGCGCTGGGCAAGGCCTGGCTCATCGTGCTGCGCTTCATGGAGCTGGGCCACGGCCCGGCGCTGTGGCGCCGGCTGCTGCTCGGCTGGCCGCTGGCGCTCGCCGTGCTCCTCCTGGCCGTCCACGCAAGCTACTGATTTTCCTGAAAATAAATACCTGACAGGAAGCATTGGTCTTTCTTGATCGCCATCAAGCGGATCGGCCCGGGGGCCTTCCTAGAATGGCCGCAAATCGAGACCGAGGAGGACCCCATGTCAGACACCTTCACCAAGGGCATGGCGAGGAACATCTACCTGGGGGGAGGCGTTTTCTTCTTCCTGGTGTTTCTCGCCCTGACCTATCACACCGAAACCACCTTCCCCAAACGCACCAACCAGGCCGAGCTGACCGAGTCGGTGGTGCGCGGCAAGCTGGTGTGGGAGCAGAACAACTGCGTCGGCTGCCATTCGCTGCTCGGCGAGGGCGCCTACTTCGCGCCGGAGCTGGGCAACGTGATCGGCCGCCGCGGCGGTGACGCCGCCTTCGACAGCTTCCTCGCCGCCTGGATGAAGATGCAGCCGCTGGGCATCCCCGGGCGCCGGCAGATGCCGCAGTTCCACCTCAGCGACCAGGAGGTGGCGGACCTGGCGGCCTTCCTGCGCTGGACCTCGAAGATCGATACCAACAAATGGCCGCCGAACAAGGAGGGTTGATCATGAACCCGGGCAATCCCCATCTGAAATTCGCCTCGCAAGCGGTGGCCAAGCCGTACTTCGTGTTCGCCCTGATGCTGTTCGTCGGGCAGATCGTCTTCGGCCTGGTCATGGGCATGCAGTACGTGGTCGGCGACTTCCTGTTCCCGGCCATCCCGTTCAACGTCGCGCGCATGGTGCACACCAACCTGCTGATCGTCTGGCTGCTGTTCGGCTTCATGGGCGCGGCCTACTACCTGGTGCCGGAGGAGGCCGACCGCGAACTGCACAGCCCGAAACTGGCGATCGTGCTGTTCTGGGTGTTCGCCGCGGCCGGGGTGCTGACCATCCTCGGCTACCTGCTGGTGCCCTACGCGGGCCTGGCGCGGCTGACCCACAACGAGCTGCTGCCGACCATGGGCCGGGAGTTCCTCGAACAGCCGACCATCACCAAGCTGGGCATAGTCGTGGTCGCCCTGGGCTTCCTCTACAACATCGGCATGACCTTGCTGAAGGGCCGCAAGACGGTGGTCAGCGTGGTGATGATGACCGGCCTGGTGGGTCTTGCGGTGTTCTTCCTGTTCTCCTTCTACAACCCGGAGAACCTGGCCCGCGACAAGTACTACTGGTGGTGGGTGGTGCACCTGTGGGTGGAAGGCGTGTGGGAGCTGATCATGGGCTCGATGCTGGCCTTCGTGCTGATCAAGGTCACCGGTGTCGACCGCGAGGTGGTGGAGAAGTGGCTCTACGTGATCATCGCCATGGCCCTGATCACCGGCATCATCGGCACCGGCCACCACTACTTCTGGATCGGCGCGCCGGGCGTGTGGCTGTGGCTCGGCTCGATCTTCTCCGCGCTTGAACCGCTGCCGTTCTTCGCCATGGTGCTGTTCGCCTTCAACATGGTGCGCCGCCGTCGCCGCGAGCACCCGAACAAGGCCGCCTCGCTCTGGGCCCTGGGCACCACGGTGACCGCGTTCCTCGGCGCCGGCGTGTGGGGCTTCCTGCACACCCTGGCCCCGGTGAACTACTACACCCACGGCACCCAGCTGACCGCGGCCCACGGCCACCTGGCCTTCTACGGCGCCTACGTGATGATCGTGATCACCCTGATCAGCTACGCCATGCCGCGCCTGCGCGGGATCGGCGAGGCGGCCGACGCCCGGGCGCAGAGCCTGGAGATCTGGGCCTTCTGGCTGATGACCATCTCCATGCTGCTGATCACCCTGCTGCTGACCGCCGCCGGCGTGGTGCAGGTGTGGCTGCAGCGGATGCCGGCCGACGGCGCGGCCATGCCGTTCATGGCCACGGTGGAGCAACTGAAGGTGTTCTTCTGGCTGCGCCTGTACGCCGGCTTCGGCTTCCTCATCGGGCTGATCTGCTACCTGCTGAGCTTCCGCCAGCGCGGCCGCATCGCGGTGGGCGTGGCGCAGCAGGCCGGTTGAGTTCCCTCCCCCGGGGCCCGTCTGCCTGGCAGCGGGCCCTTTTTTTCGCGAGGCCGCGATGACCATTCACCTGGAACTGGAGGAAGGCTTCGGCCGCGCCTGGCACCGCTTCATCACCCGCCGCGCGAGCCCGACGTTCGAGGACGCGACGGTGAGCCTGGACGAGGTCCGCCGCAGCCTGCTGCTGCTGTTCCGCGGCACCGGCGGCGAGGCCGGCGTCGGCGTGGAGGCGGCCAGCCCGCGCGAACTGCTGGTGCGCCGCAGCCTGTTGCAACAGGTGGCCGGCACCTGCCAGCAGCTGCCGGTGGCCTGGTTCGACGCCGATTCCCTGCGCCTGCCGCCCAGCCTGGCGGTGTACCCCGATGCGCAACTGAACCGTGAACTCTACCGCTGGCTGGCGCTGCTCGCGGCGCACAGCCAGCCGCTGCGGCACTGGGCCGGCGACAACCAGGCCTGGACCCTCGCCGTGTTGCAGCGCTACCCGCTGCTGCGCCCGCGCTATGAACGCCTGGTGGAGGCGCTGCTGCCGCTGCGCCCGGACCCGGCCCAGCTGCCGCCGGCCGAGGCGGTGCTGGAGCGCGCGCTGCGCCAGGCCCTGCGCGAGCCGGGCAGCGTCCTCCGCCTGCCGCGCAGCGAGCGCGCGCCCTGGCCGCTGCCGTTGTGGCTGTATCCGCCGCAGCAACTGGCGGCGCCGCAGCGCACCGAGCTGGTCGACGGCGAAGAGCAGGGCAGGCCGACGGGCGAAGCTCGCAACGGCATCGCCCGCAAGCGTGGCGAGCGTACCGAACAGGACCCGGGGCGCGGCGGCCTGCTGCTGTTCCGCCTGGAGAACCTGTTCAGCTGGTCCGAGCACGTCGAGCTGGACCGCGCCGGCGACGACAGCGAGGACCTGGACGCCGCGCGGGTGGCCGAGGACCTCGACCACCTGAGCCTGTCCCGGCAACGCCAGCGCAAGGGCGGCGGCCTGCGCCTGGACCTGGACCTGCCGGCGGCCGAATACGACGACCTGCCGCTGGGCGAGGGCATCCGCCTGCCGGAGTGGGACTACCGGCGCGGGTGCCTGCTGCCCGACCACGTCTGCCTGCAACCGATGCTGCCGCGCGATGCCGCGCCGGCGCCGCTGCCGGATGCGCTGGCGCCCATCGCCCGGCGCCTGCGCCGCCAGTTCGAGGGCCTGCGCCAGCAACCGCAGTGGCTGCGCCGCCAGCCCCAGGGCAGCGAGCCGGACCTGCAGGCCTGGCTGGACTTCAGCGTCGAACGGCGCCTGGGCGCCTGCGCCGAGACCGGCCTGTTCCTCGAACGCCGGCAAACCCGCCGCGACCTGGCCTGCCTGCTGCTGGCCGACCTGTCGATGTCCACCGACGCGCACCTGGACGACCGCCACCGCGTCATCGACCTGATCGGCGACAGCCTGCTGCTGTTCGGCGAAGCATTGCAGGCGGTGGGCGACCGTTTCGCGCTGTACGGTTTCTCCTCGCTGCGCCGGCACCACGTGCGCCTGACCCAGCTGAAGAGCTTCGAGGAACGCCACGGCGACGCCGTGCGCGGCCGCATCCGCGCCCTGCGCCCGGGCTACTACACGCGCATGGGCGCGGCGATCCGCCGGGCCACGCAACTGCTGCTCGAACGCGGCGAGCGCCAGCGCCTGCTGCTGATCCTCACCGACGGCAAGCCCAACGACCTGGATTGCTACGAGGGCCGCTACGGCATCGAAGACACCCGCCAGGCGGTGCTGGAAGCCCGCCGCGCCGGGGTGCTGCCGTTCTGCCTGACCATCGACCGCGAGGCGGCGGACTACCTGCCGCACCTGTTCGGCCACCAGGGCTACCTGATGCTGCACGACCCGGCCCAGCTGCCGCTGCGCCTGCCGCAGCTGTACCGCCAACTGACCCGCCGCCGTGAGTGAAGCGCCATTGTAGGAGCGGGCCCTGCCCGCGAATCGCGCGCAGGGCGCGCTCCTACAGGGGACGATGTGGCGAGTGAGGCGGTGGACAGCCCGTTGTAGGAGCGAGGGGGACACCTAGTTCTTGCTCGCGAACCAATCCCCGCAGCGAGATCCGTTCGCGACCGGATTTTTCGGCCGCTCAGGACAGCCCCCTCTCCCGCTTGCGGGAGAGGGTTGGGGAGAGGGTGCTCTTGAGTTCAACACCTGTGTCACCGGCAAATCCTGTTCGCGAGCAAGCTCGCTCCTACGAAAAGCACCTCGTAGCTAGGCGTATCAGGATGACTCCGGATTTTCCGGCCGCTCAGGACAGCCCCCTCTCCCGCTTGCGGGAGAGGGTTGGGGAGAGGGCGCTCTTGAGCCCAACACCTGCGTCGCCGGAAACCCCGTTCGCGAGCAAGCTCGCTCCTACGAGAAGCATTCGGCTGTCTATTGGGTTCCCGCGTTCGCGGGAATGACGGGATTAAGATTCGTGTTTTCCGACGTCATTCCCGCGAACGCGGGAACCCAGAAAACAGCGAGGGAGCAACTGCCTTGCAGGCTGTGCCGAGGTGCTTTTTGTAGGATGGGTTGAGCTTGCGAAACCCATGCGGTGGTGGTGATGGGTATCGCTTCGCTCAACCCATCCTACGAGAAGCCTCCCGGCTCCGTCAGCGCGGCAACCAGACGGCCATGGCCACGCAGAACAGCGCGAGAATGACGCAGAAAACCCGGAACCGACGCAGCCGCCTCTGCCGGGCCAGGGCCTGTTCGGCCGGGAGCGGCATGCCGCAGTGCGGGCAGTCGGCGTGCTCGTCGGTGCTGGCTTGCTGGCAATACAGGCACTGGCGCATACCTATTCGAACTGCTCCAGGCGCAGCGGATCGAGGACCTGCACGGTGCGGCCCTGCAGGTCGATGATGCGTTCGTCGATCAACCGGCGCAGCACGCGGGAGAAGGTTTCCGGCTGGATCGACAGATGCCCGGCCACCAGTTGCTTGGCCATCGGCAGGTCGAAGCGCAGGTCGGCGTCGCCGTGGCGGTTGAGCAGCGTCAGCAGGTAGCGCACCACCCGGTGGGTGGAGTTCTTCAGCGACAGCGTCTCGATCTCGTTGATCCGCCGGTGCAGGCGGATGCACAGGGTGCCGAGCAGGGCGAAGGGCAGCTGCGGGTTGCTGTGCAGCAGTTCCAGGTAGGTGCGGTTGGCGAAGCGGTAGACCTGCGTCGGCTCCAGCGCCTGGGCCGAGGCGACGTAGTCCGGGGTGTCCATGAACATCATGGCCTCGGCGAAGGTCTGCCGGCCGACCACCACTTCCAGCACCTTCTCCTGGCCCTCCGGGGTCAGCCGGAAGATCTTCACCGCGCCGGATATCACGAAGAAGAACGCATGCGCCGGCTCGCCCTGGTGGAACAGCTTGTCGCCCTTGTCGAGGTTGAGCAGCTGGCAGGTGGCGAGCAGCTGTTCCAGCTGCGCCTCGTCGAGGGCATCGAACAGGTGATGCCCGCGCAGGATCTGCTGGTGGACGCGCTGGGACTGCATGGCGGAGCTTTCCTGGGCCGGGGACATCCGCCCAGTATGCTCGCCATGCGCGGGTTGAGGGGTGAGGCATGCTGTCACGCCGGCCTCCGGCCGATGAGTGGTCATTGCGGCCGGTTGGCGCCGACGAACAGCAGGTTGTTCTCCAGGTGGATGTGCTGCATCAGGTCGCGGCGCAGCTCCTCCAGCCCGGCGTAGAGCGCGCGCCAGGTGGTGCAGGCGTTGGCCGGGGCGGTCAGGTCGTCGGTCAGCTCGGCCAGCGCGGCCAGGGACTGGGCATGTTCGTCGTGCTCGTGGCGCATCACCCCGATCGGCCCCTGCACGTGTAGCAGCGACACGCCCTGGATCAGCCAGGGGAACAGGATGTGCTCCTCCTTGCACATGTGCGATTCGAGTTCTTCCTGCATCCGCTCCAGCAGCGCCACCAGGCCGTGGGGGCAGTACGGGTGCGCGGCGTGGGTGCGCTCCACGCGCTGGGCCAGCGGCAGCAGCGCGGGGAACTGCTGGCGATGGCGCTGGTGGTAGCGCTCGAGGATGTGCTCGATCAGTTCGGCGTTGCTCGCCTGGCGCCAGTCGCGCTCTGCGCTGGCCGGGCGCAGGGCGCGCAGTTCGCTGGCGATGCGCTCGGCGTCCAGGCCCAGTTCGCTGGCGGCTTCGCGCAGGCTGCGCTGGCCGGCGCAGCAGAAGTCCAGCTTGTAGTCGCGCAGCAGGCTGGTGCTGCCGGGCAGGCTGCAGGCCAGGTCGCTGAGGGTGCGTTCGGTCAGGTTGTCGTGCATGGCGGCGGGCCTCGGGAGTCGGTGCGGTAGGCAGGCGCCAGTCTAGGAAGGGCGGTGGCCCGGGCTCCTTGATTGCGGTCAAGCGTCGCAGTGCGCGGTTTCCCGTTCGTCGTCGCCCTCGGCGATGTGCAGCAGTTGCTGCGGGTTGCGCACCAGCAGCTTCTGCCGGCCGCCGCGCACCAGGCCGCGGCCTTCCCAGGCGCAGAGGATGCGCGAGACGGTGTGCAGGGTGGTGCCGGTCATCTCGGCGATGTCCTGGCGGCTGACCGGGAAGTCGATGCGCACGCCCTCGGACTCCGCCCGGCCGCTGCTGCGCACCAGGCGCAGTACGGCATGGGCGACGCGGCGTTCGACTTCCTCGGTGGCCAGTTCGCAGAAGCGCACGTGGGCTTCCTGCAGGCGCACGCCGATGGCCTGCACGGTGTTCAGGGCGAAGCCGGGGTGGCGCGCCAGCAGCGGTTCCCACAGCGCGGTGGGCCAGGCCAGCGCCAGGCTTTCCTGGGTGGCGCTGGCGGTGGCGGGGTAGTCCTCGCGGCCCAGGGCGCGGACGAAGCCGAACAGGTCGCCGGGGTTGACCAGGCGCACCAGCACGCGCTGGCCGTCGCAGGTCAGCTGGGTGGCCTTGAGGCGGCCGTGGACCAGCAGGTAGAAGTGCTCGGCCGGCTCGCCCTGCTCGAACACCGTGGCGCCGCAGTGCAGCGGCAGCACGCTGGCCGGGCGGAGGATGTCGTCCTGTTCCTCGCGGGTGCAGTTGGCAAAGGGTGGCAGGTTCGCCAGCCAGGCGCGGTTGATCGTCGGCTTGTCGCTCACGCTCGGGATTCCCTGGGGGCCCGCCGCAGCATACCCGTTTCGCGGGGGGGCGAAACTTGAGTGGGATCAAGTCAAGGCAGCTCTCTGACCAGGCGGAAACCCAGGTTGTCCGGCGGTTGCCCGGCGCTGCAGCCGCCGCCGCGGGCGTCGCGGACGAATTCGTTGATGGCGGCGCGGTGGCGGCCCTCGGCGATGCGGATCGAGCAGGCCTCGACGCGGCTCTTTTCCGCGCCGCCGGCATCCAGGCTGACCCGCGTGTGGCAGCTCTGCGTCCACTCCCAGACGTTGCCTGCCAGGTCGGCCACCCCCAGTTCGTTGAGGCCATGGCTGCCGCGCGGCTGCGCCCGGGCCGGGCCTTCGCTGGCCGCCGCGGCTTCGAAGCGGTAGCGCGCCAGCCAGCGGCGCGCCGGGTTGCGGCCGTCGTCGTCGATGCGCAGGGCGTCGTCGGCCCAGCGCGAGCCGGCGAAGAACGCCCATTCCTCATCGCTGGGCAGGCGCCAGCGCTGGCCGGTGCGCTTGGACAGCCAGTCGGCGTAGAGCTGCGCATCCAGCAGGCTGGCACCGGTGAGCGGCAGGTCGGCGCCGGGCGTGGCGGCCTGGCCATCCAGCGCCAGGCAGGCGCCGGCGTCCACGCAGCGGGCGTATTCGGCCTGGCTGACCTGGTATTTCATCACCGCGAAGCGCGGCGCCAGGCGTTCGCTGCGCAGCGGCGCATCCACCGGGCGGGCGTCGCGCCAGTAGTCGCCGGCGGGGCGGAAGCGGTATTCCCGCGGCGTCAGGCTGACGGTCTCCGGCGCCAGGCCCGGATCGCTGCGCGGCAGCCAGGCGCCCAGGGCGATGGCCACCAGCAGCAGCGGAAGGGCGATGATCAGCGCCTTGCGCATCGGCGTTCCCTCGTGGCGGGGCCGGCCCTCGCAGGCCGGCCGGTGGCGTCACTTGATGGGCGAGGGCGGTTCGACCTGGCTCATCAGGTCGGAGTCCCACTGCCCCTCGACCTGGAAGTGCGCGGTGGCGCCCAGCGCCACGCCTTCGATCAGGTTGTGGTTGAGGTAGGCGTACAGGCCCGGCTGGCGGAAGGTGTACAGCGCCGCGCCGGCGGCGCCGCCGGGGATGAACCAGGTCTCCAGGCCTTCCTCCGGCGGGTTGCCGAACTTGCCGGTGGCCCAGACGTGGTCGCCGTGGCCGCCGATCAGGTGCGGGCGGGTGTCGCGGTTGGCCTGGGAGTGGACGATCAGCACGGTCTCGCCGACCTTGGCGGTCAGCGCGTTCTTGCCGGTCAGGGCGCCGACCCGGCCGTTGAACACCACGTGGCTGGGGATCAACCCCTTCATGGTTTCCATGGTGTCGTTGAAGCTCTCGGCGGGCGTGGCGTAGCGCTTGAATTTGCCGTCCTTGTCGCGCGGCACGTAGAAGTCCTGCTCGCCGACGTAGAACACCTTGTCGTACTTCAGCGGGCGGCCGTCGCGGTCCTTCAGACCGTCGCGCGGCAGCACCATGATCGCGCCGTTCATGCCCGAGACCACGTGCCAGGGAATCATCATCCCGCCGGGCGCGCAGTGGTAGACGAACACGCCGGGGCGGGTGGCCTTGAAGCGCAGCTTGACCTGCTCGCCGGGGTTGACGATGGTCAGCGAGCCGCCGCCCAGGGCGCCGGTGGCGGCGTGGAAGTCGATGTTGTGGGCCATGCTGTTGCTGGCCGGGTTGACCAGGGTGAGCTCGACGTAGTCGTCCTGGTGCACCACCATCAGCGGCCCGGGCACCGAACCCTCGAAGGTCATGGCGTGGATGTGGGTTTCGTCATCGTCGATGATCAGGTCCTTCTCCTGGATGACCATGCGGAACTCCACCACCCGCGGCTTGGCGCTGGTGCGTTGTTCGTGGGCATGGACGAAGGGCGGGGCGAGCAGCTCGACCTTGCTCCTGGCCAGCTTCGACAGGTCCGGCGCCGGCCCGGTCTGCAGCGGCGCCGACTCCTTGGCGAAGGCCAGACCGCTGCCGAGGACCGAGCCGGCGACGCCGAGCGCGACGGCTCCGGCGAGCAGGCTACGGCGCGAGAAAGGCGTTTTTTCCAGGTCAGCCATGGGTACTTCTCCTAATGGACGAGATTGCGTTGTCCACAGGGAAACCCCTTGGGCGAAAACCTTCTTTGCGCCGCAGCAAATAGCGGCGCAGCTGGACAATCTGCCGCAGCGCGCCGTCTGGTTTTTCCTACGGCGCCTGTGTGAATGCGGCAAGTGCCTGTGCGCCGAGGTAAGATTCCAGCCCAAAGAGCGAACCTCCCGCGCCAAGGCGCGGGCTCCAACGGACAAGGACCTTGCATGCGCCCGCGTGGACTCCCCCTCCTGGCCCTCACCTTTGGCGTGCTTGCCGCGCAGCAGGCCTACGCCAGCAGCGACGACTCCTGCTACCCGAGCTGGAACCTCAAGCGCGACACCCTGGACGTGTGCAACAGCCTGCCGTTCCTGAGCCCCGGCAACGACAGCCGGGTCAACCTGCAGCTGCTGTTGGCCGATACCGGCCGCGCCAGCCTGCCGGTCAAGGCGCTGTCCGATGACGAGCAGCAGCTGGGCTACGGCCTGGTGCCCTTCCCGCTGACGCGCCTGTTCGACGAACCCCAGGCCATGGATCCTGCACCGGGCGCCGCCAAGCCGGCGGCGCCCCTGGCAGAGCTTGCGGTGCGCATCGGCCTGCCGGCGGACGCGGTGCCGGCCGACGGCGAGCGCTTCGCCAGCGGCGAGGGCAGCCGCTGCCGCAGCAACAACCCGGCCACCGCCCAGGACTTCCTCGCCCAGCTGCTGGCCGCCGACCTGCCGCCCGCCGAGCGGCAGGGCCTGGCGCGGGCGCGCCTGGCCCTGTTGCAGGGCTGCCAGTGGGACGACGCGCAGCTCGCCGGGCTGCTGCCCAAGGACGTGGATTCCCCCGCCGGGCGTGATTTCGCCGGCTACCTGCAGGGCGTCGCCGCCTTCTACAGCGGCCACTTCCAGGCCGCGCGCAAGAGCTTCCAGGCCCTGCACGACAGCCGGCTGCCGTGGCTGCGCGAGACGGCGCGCTACATGCTCGGCCGCAGCCAGCTCAACCAGGCGCAGCAGAACGCCTTCGACGACATGGGCTACCCCGACCTGCGCAAGGTCGACCAGGCCGCGCTGAAGGTCGCCGAGAGCGACTTCAAGGCCTACCTGCAGGCTTATCCACAGGGCCGCTACGCCACCTCGGCCAAGGGCCTGATGCGCCGCGTGTACTGGCTGATGAACGACCCCGGGCGCCTGGCCGCGGAGTACGCCTGGCTGTTCGCCCAGCCGGAAGCGGCCCAGGGCAACGCCGACCAGGCCCAGTTGATCGCCGAGGTGGACAACAAGCTGCTGGTCAGCGCGCACCCGGCCGAGGTCAAGAACCCGCGCCTGCTGGCGGTGCTCGACCTGATGCAGATGCGCCACCACGAAGCCGGCGAGGGCCGCGCCCTCGACCTGCCCGGGCTGCAGGCGCAGAAGCCGCTGTTCGCCGAGCTGCCGGGGCTGCACGACTACCTGCTGGCCGCCTGGCAGCTGTACGTCGAGGAGCAGCCGGCCAAGGCGGCCGAACAATTGCCGAAGGCCCTGCCGCAGAAGCTCGACTACCTCGCCTTCAGCCAGCAGACCCTGCGCGGCTTCGCCCTGGAGGCCGGCAACGACTGGCTGGGCGCGGAGAAGCTCTGGCTGCAACTGCTGCCGCTGGCCCGCCAGCCTCTGCAGCGCGAGCAGCTGGAACTGGCGCTGGCCTTCAACTACGAGCGCAGCGACCGCCTGGTGAAGGTCTATGCGGAGAACTCACCGGTGCGCACCCCGGCCATCCGCGAGCTGCTGCTGCGCCACATCGCCGGCCCCGAACTGCTGCGCCAGCAGGTGAAGTCCGAGACGGCGCCGGCCGAGGAGCGCGACACCGCGCTCTTCACCCTGCTGTACAAGGACCTGCTGCACGGCCGCTACGCCAACTTCGTCAACGACCTCGCGCTGCTGCCGGCCGAGCCCTCGACCAAGCCGCTGAGCGCCAGCCTCGGCTTCGTCTATGGCGGCGGGCAGCCGCTGAGCCTGTTCCAGTGGCCGGGCGGCAAGGGCAACGCCGGCTACGACTGCCCGGCCATCCGCGACCTCGCCCTGGCCCTGCAGCAGGAACCGCAGCCGCCGCAGGCGCTGAACTGCTTCGGCGAGTTCATCCTGCGCAACAACCTCGACAGCTTCCCGCTGGACAACCAGCCCGGCGTGCGCGAGCTGGGCGGCAGCCCGTCGCTGTTCGAGGGCGAGCCCTACTCGCGCCTGGACGGCTACCTGAAGGTGATCGCCGACGACCAGGCCGGCAGCGACGACAAGGCCTATGCGCTGTACCGTGCGATCAACTGCTACGCGCCCAGCGGCTACAACGGCTGCGGCAAGCAGGACATCGCCCCGGCGCAACGCAAGCGCTGGTTCCGCACCCTGAAGACGCAGTACGCCGACACGCCCTGGTCGAAATCGCTGAAGTATTACTGGTAGCGCGGCCATGGGCCTGGCCGCGAAGAGTCTGGCGCTGGGCCTGCTGCTGTGGAGCGCCACGGCCCGCGCCGGGGTGGTGGATGCCGCCGACTACGACGCCTTCTGGCTGTGGGGCGGCGTGCAGGCCCAGCCGGTGCTGCGCCAGGCGCGCACGCTCTACGTGCTGCAGGGCCAGGTCAGCGCCCCGCGCGGCGCCCCCGAACAACCGGCGCGCCTGCACGCCCAGGGCATCGCCATGCCGCGCCTGCGCACGGGCCAGGTGTGGCTGGTCTACCGTGCCCACAGCCTGCGCTGGAGCGAGGACAGCTACGCGACCCTGCTGGCCCAGCTGCGCCGCTGGCAGCGCGCCGGCAACCCGCTGCTGGGCGTGCAGATCGACTTCGACGCCCGCACCCGCTACCTCCACGAATACGTGGCCTTCCTGCGCGACTTCCGCCGGCGCCTGCCGATCGAATACCGCCTGAGCATCACCGGCCTGCTGGACTGGAGCAGCAACGCGGAGCCGGCGACCATCAATGAACTCAAGGACGTGGTGGACGAGGTGGTGGTGCAGACCTACCAGGGGCGCCGGACGATTCCCGACTACCAGCGCTACCTGCCCAGGGTGGCGCGCCTGCAGCTGCCGTTCCGCATCGGCCTGGCGCAGTACGGGCAGTGGCAGGCGCCGGAGTATCTGGAGCGCAGTCCGTGGTTCCGGGGATACGTGGTGTTTTTGCAGAATCCGTGAGTTGGTGGTCGGGGGGATTTTGTAGGAGCGAGCTTGCTCGCGAACGGAGTTTCCCGGTTGCAACGGAGCCTTGGGTTGACTCCGTCCCCTCTCCCCAGCCCTCGGCTGCGCGCCCCGCCCTGAAGGGAGAGGGGGCTAGTCCGTGCCGAGAGAGGGTGTGGTTTCACCTGAAACCTGCGGAGCTGCCGGCTGACTCAGGAATACCCAAGCACGCCGAACAGTCCCCTCTCCCTTCAGGGAGAGGGTTAGGGAGAGGGCGCTCTTCAGGTCAAGCGCCGAGATTGCCAGCGAAGCCCCGTTCGCGAGCAAGAACTAGGCGTCCCCCTCGTTCCTACGAAGAGCCTCCGCAACCACAACTCCCCCCACACCCCGCCTTAGCCGGCCGCTCCACCAGATCCCGCATCAGCAACCCATAGTCCAACTCCACCCCCTCCGGCACCGGCAGATACACGACGTGCCCATCACCCGGCGCCACCTCGATGGCTTCACCACGAACATTCTCCAGACGTTCCAGCCGCAGCGTACGGTTCCCTCCCGGCGTCATGAGTTCGAGGCTGTCACCCACCGCGAAGCGGTTCTTCACCCTTACCTCGGCGAGGCCGCCACGCCGCCCGCCAGTGAATTCCCCGACAAACTGCTGCCGTTCCGCCCGCGAGCTGCCGTACTGGTAATTCTGATACTCGTCATGCACATGACGGCGCAGGAAGCCCTCGGTGTAGCCACGGTGGGCCAGGGACTCCAGCTCGTCCATCAAGCCACGGTCGAAGGGCCGGCCGGCCACGGCGTCGTCGATCGCCTTGCGGTAGGCCTGGGCGGTGCGCGCCACGTAGTAGTGCGACTTGGTGCGGCCCTCGATCTTCAGCGAGTGCACGCCCATCTCGGCCAGGCGCTGCACGTGCTGGATGGCGCGCAGGTCCTTGGAATTCATGATGTAGGTGCCGTGCTCGTCCTCGTGGGCCTCCATCAATTCGCCAGGGCGGTTGCCCTCCTCCAGCAGAAACACCGCGTCGGTGGGCGCGCCTTCGCCGAGGGTGGGTTCGCGCACCAGTTGGCCCAGCTCGTCCTCCCGGGCCGGGTGCGCCTGGTACTGCCAGCGGCAGGCATTGGTGCAGGTGCCCTGGTTGGGGTCGCGGCGGTTGATGTAGCCCGACAGCAGGCAGCGCCCGGAGTAGGCCATGCACAGGGCGCCGTGGACGAACACCTCCAGCTCCATGTCCGGGACCTTCTCGCGGATCTCGCCGATCTCCTCCAGCGACAACTCGCGGGAGAGGATCACCCGGCTCAGGCCCTGGTCGCGCCAGAAGGCCACGCTGGCCCAGTTCACCGCGTTGGCCTGCACCGAGAGGTGGATGTTCGCCGCGGGGAAATGCTGGCGCACCAGCATGATCATCCCCGGGTCGGACATGATCAGCGCATCCGGCCCCAGGGCCAGCACCGGTTCCAGGTCGGCCAGGAAGGTTTTCAATTTGGCGTTGTGCGGGGCGATGTTCACCACCAGGTAGAAACGCTTGCCCAGGGCATGGGCCTCGGCGATACCGATGGCCAGGTTGGCCAGGTCGAATTCGTTGTTGCGCACCCGCAGGCTGTAGCGCGGTTGCCCGGCATAGACGGCATCGGCGCCGTAGGCGAAGGCGTGGCGCATGGCTTTCAGCGAGCCGGCGGGGGAGAGCAGTTCGGGGGCTTGGAGCATGGTGTGGGGACGGTTGTGGATAAAACGCTACACTCTAGCGGGGGCGGGGGGTTGGTGCCCTGCGCGGGGTCAATGTTGGTGGGGCTTTTCGTAGGAGCGAGCTTGCTCGCGAATGAGGTTTCCAGGTGGCCCCGGTGTTTCGGTTTGACTCCTCTCCCTCTCCTCAGCCCTCGGCTGCGCGCCCCGCCCTGAAGGGAGAGGGGGCTAGTCCGTGCCGAGAGGAGGAATGGTTTCAGCCGGAAACCTTCGGTGCTACCGGCTGACTCCAGAACATCCAGTTCTGCCCAACGGTCCCCTCTCCCTTCAGGGAGAGGGTTAGGGAGAGGGCGCTCTCCAGGTCAAGCACCGAAATTGCCGGCGAAGCCCCGTTCGCGAGCAAGCTCGCTCCTACACAAAAAGCTCAACCTCACTCCAACCACCGCCGCCCCTGCAGCTCCAACAACATCTGCGCCTGCTCCGGCCCATTGCTGCCGGCGGGATAGGGCCTTGGGCGCTGGTAGTGCTCCTGCCAGCCGGCGATGATCGGGTCGATCCAGCGCCAGGCGGCTTCCACCTCGTCGCGGCGCATGAACAGCGTCGAGTCGCCCTGGATCACGTCCAGCAGCAGGCGCTCGTAGGCGTCCCAGCGGCGCTTGCCGGGGCTGGCGGTCTGCGCTAGGTTCAGGTCCAGCTCGGCCGGTTCCAGGCGCATGCCCTTGCCGGGGGTCTTGGTCATCAGTTGCAGGCTGATGCGCTCCTCCGGCTGCAACCTTATCCACAGGCGGTTGGCCGGGCCGCTGCCGTCGCCGATCAGGGCGTGGGGCACCGGCTTGAACTGGATGACGATCTCCGAGCACTTCTTCGCCATGCGCTTGCCGGTGCGCAGGTAGAAGGGCACGCCGGCCCAGCGCCAGTTGTCGATCTCGGCGCGCAGGGCGACGAAGGTCTCGGTGTCGCTGTCGTTGTCCACGTTCTTCTCGAACCAGTAGGCCGGCACCTCCTGGCCGCCGATCCGCCCGGCGCCGTACTGGCCGCGCACGGTGCGGTCCTGCACGTCGAGGCCGCCGATCGGGCGCAGGGCCTGGAGGATCTTCAGCTTCTCGTCGCGCACCGACTCGGCGTCGAAGTGCACCGGCACCTCCATGGCCACCAGGCACAGCAGCTGCAGCAGGTGGTTCTGCACCATGTCGCGCATGGCCCCGGCGTGGTCGTAGTAGGCGCCGCGGTTCTCCACGCCGAGGGTCTCGTTGACGCTGATCTGCACGTGGTCGACGTAGGCGCTGCGCCACAGCGGCTCGAACAGGGTGTTGGCGAAGCGCAGGGCCAGCAGGTTCTGCACCGTCTCCTTGCCCAGGTAGTGGTCGATGCGGAACACCCGCGACTCGTCGAACACCTGGCCGATGGCCTGGTTGATCGCCCGCGCCGACTCCAGCGAATGGCCCAGCGGCTTCTCCAGCACGATGCGCGTGTTCGGCCCGGCCAGGCCCGCGACCTTGAGGTTCTGCGCGATGGGCGCGAAGAGGTCCGGGGCGGTGGCCAGGTAGTGCACCAGCACGCGCTCGTGGCCGAACTTCAGGCGCTGGCGCAGGCGGCTGAAGTCGGCGCTCTGCGAGGCGTCCATGGCTAGGTAGTCCAGGCGCGTGGCGAAGCTCTGCCAGTCGGCGACGCTGAAGTCGGCCCGCGCGACCTGCGCCCGGCAGTGCCGCTCGGCCAGCGCCAGGTAGGCCTCCTGCGAGCGCTGGCTGCGGGCCAGGGCGAGGATGCGGGTGTCGGCCGGCAGGCGCTCCTCGCGGTGCAGGTGGTAGAGCGCCGGCAGCAGCTTGTGCAGCGCCAGGTCGCCGGTGCCACCGAACACCAGAATGTCGCAGGAAAGGGGAAATGCGGAAGATTCGGACATCATCGGGTACTGCTCCACCACTTATTGCCTGGGCGTGACCACCTGACTTGTAGTATAACTACAAGCCGACTACATCCCATCCGCCGATCATAGCCGAGTCCAGCCCAGTGAACCTGTTGCAGCACATTGCCCAGTCGCGTCATCTGCTTCGCAAGTCGGAACTCAAGGTCGCCGATCACGTGATGCAGGACCCCGCCTCGGTCATGCACAGCTCCATGGCCGACCTCGCCCACGGGGTGGGCGTCAGCGAGCCGACCATCGTGCGCTTCTGCCGCGCCATCGGCTGCACCGGCTTCCAGGACCTCAAGCTGAAGCTGGCGCAGAGCCTGGCCGCCGGCGCCAGCTTCGGCCAGTTCGCGATCAGCGAAAGCGACTCGGTCACCGACTTCAGCCTGAAGATCTTCGACACCACCCTGCACTCGCTGATGGAAGTGCGCGAGAAGCTCGACACCCACGCCCTGGAGCGCGCCATCGCCGCCATCGCCCATGCCCAGCGCGTGGAGTTCTACGGCTTCGGCGCCTCCGGCGCGGTGGCCGCGGACGCCCAGCACAAGTTCTTCCGCCTGCTGCTCTCGGCCGCGGCCTATTCCGACCCGCACATGCAGGCGATGTCGGCGGTGACCCTGAAGCCCAGCGACGTGGCCATCTGCATCTCGCAGTCCGGCCGCTCCAAGGACCTGCTGGTGACCGCCAACCTGGTCCGCGAGGCCGGCGCCACCCTGATCACCCTGTGCCCCAGCCAGACCCCGCTGGCCGACCTGGCCACGGTGAACCTGGCGGTGGACGTCCACGAAGACACCGACATCTACACCCCGCTGACCTCGCGCATCGCCCACCTGGTGGTGATCGACGTGCTGGCCATGGGCGTGGCCATGGCCCGCGGCCCGGACCTGGTCAACCACCTCAAGAGCGTCAAGCGCAGCCTGCGCAGCCTGCGCCTGTCGCCCAAGGTGGTGAAGAGCCACGAGGAACCGCGGCCGGAAGAGACGTCCTGAGCCGGCGCCGACCACTCGTCGGCGTCACCGGCGCTTCACCGGCGCGCCCTCAAACTGTCATCCGTCGTCAGCATCCTGGCGTCTCCAGCCCTTCGGCCTTGGGAGATGCGAGATGCAACGCCATATCGACGACACCCAGCACCTGGACAGCAAGACCCGCCGCAAGCTCGAGGACCAGCGCCGAATGCAGTTCCGCCGGGCCATCGAAGAGCGCCTCGAAGCGCAACGTCTCGACCGCGAGATGTCCGATTATCCCGACCTGATCGCCGCCAATTACCTCAATTCTGCGCGGGCGTCGGTGAAAAGCGCTCGGCCAGCTGGCTGATCAGCGCGCGCTCCTCGCGGATGAAGGCGACGAACGCCTGGGCCACCGGGCTCAGGCGCTTGCCGCGGGCGTGCACCAGGCACCAGCTGCGGTAGAGCGGCAGCTCCTCCACCGGCAGTTCGCGCAGCAGCCCGGCGCGCAGTTCGCGGCTCACCGCGTGGCGCGGCAGCAGGGCCAGGCCGAGGCCGGCCAATACCCCTTCCCGTGAGCCTTCCAGCGAGGCGAATTCCAGCGTCTGCGGGAAGTGCGCGCGCTTCTGCTGGAAGTGTTCCTCGCAGGCCTTGCGCGTGCCCGAGCCGGGCTCGCGGATCAGCAGCGGCCAGGATTCCAGGTCCTTCAGCGACAGCTTGGCGGCGCTGCACAGCGGGTGGTCGGGCGGCGCCACCGCGACGATCGGGTTGTTCAGGAAGGGCAGGAACTCCAGGGCCATGTCCTGCGGCACCAGGGACATGATCACCAGGTCGTCGCGGTTATCCGACAGGCGCTTGATCACCTGGGCGCGGTTGACCACGGTGAGGTGCAGGCTGACGTCCGGGTGCTGCTTCTGGAAGGCGGCGAACAGGTGCGGGGTGATGTACTTGGCGCTGGACTCCACCGCCAGGCGCAGTTGGCCCTGCAGCGAGCCCTTGAGGTCGGAGAGCTGCATGTCCAGCACTTCCAGGCGCTGGAAGATGTCGGTGCTGGCGCGCAGCAGGGCGTCGGCGGCGTCGGTCTGGTAGAGCTTCTTGCCGATGTACTCGAACAGCGGCTGGCCGACCAGTTCTTCCAGTTGGCGGATCTGCAGGCTGACCGCCGGCTGGGTCAGCGCCATTTCCTCCGCGGCGCGGCTGTAGGAACGGCTCTCGCACACTGCACGGAAAACCTGCAGTTGGCGAAGTGTCATTCGCATCAAGGACTTACGCATTCGCACCGGCTCCCGCACGGGTCAGTTCGCTCGACTATAAGTCAAAAATTATGGCTATCCCAATAAATATTGATTTTGGGTAATCCTCGATCCCGCGTAGGGTAAAAAAACGCCGGAACCCTGCTCCGGCATTGCGCCGAACCGACGCGGATCGTTCCGCGGCGGATTGCCGATTGGTTCAAGTGCCGGGTCCACGAGCCCCGGTCGAGGGAAACCGCAAGTGATCAAGAAAATCCTGATCGCCAACCGTGGGGAGATCGCTGTCCGCATCGTGCGTGCCTGCGCCGAGATGGGCATCCGTTCGGTGGCCGTCTACTCCGACGCCGACCGCCACGCCCTGCACGTGAAGCGCGCCGACGAGGCGCACAGCATCGGCGCCGACCCGCTGGCCGGCTACCTCAACCCGCGCGCCCTGGTGAACCTGGCGGTGGAAACCGGCTGCGACGCGCTGCACCCGGGCTACGGTTTCCTTTCCGAGAACGCCGAGCTTGCGGAAATCTGCGCCGAGCGCGGCATCAAGTTCATCGGCCCGTCGGCGGAAGTGATCCGCCGCATGGGCGACAAGACCGAAGCGCGGCGCAGCATGATCGCCGCCGACGTGCCCTGTACCCCGGGCACCGAGGGCAACGTCGCCGACCTCGCCGAGGCGCTGTCCGAGGCCGAGCGTATCGGCTACCCGGTGATGCTCAAGGCCACCTCCGGCGGCGGCGGCCGCGGCATCCGCCGCTGCAACAGCCGCGAGGAGCTGGAGCAGAACTTCCCCCGCGTCATCTCCGAGGCCACCAAGGCCTTCGGCAGCGCGGAAGTCTTCCTCGAGAAGTGCATCGTCAACCCGAAGCACATCGAGGCGCAGATCCTCGCCGACTCCTTCGGCAACACTGTGCACCTGTTCGAGCGCGACTGCTCGATCCAGCGCCGCAACCAGAAGCTCATCGAGATCGCCCCCAGCCCGCAGCTGACCCCCGAGCAGCGCGCCTACATCGGCGACCTGGCGGTGCGCGCGGCCAAGGCCGTGGGCTACGAGAACGCCGGCACCGTGGAGTTCCTGCTCGCCGATGGCGAGGTGTACTTCATGGAGATGAACACCCGGGTGCAGGTGGAGCACACCATCACCGAGGAAATCACCGGCATCGACATCGTCCGCGAGCAGATCCGCGTGGCCTCCGGTCTGCCGCTCTCGGTCAAGCAGGAAGACATCCAGCACCGCGGCTATGCCCTGCAGTTCCGCATCAACGCCGAGGACCCGAAGAACAACTTCCTGCCCTCGTTCGGCAAGATCACCCGCTACTACGCGCCCGGCGGCCCCGGCGTGCGCACCGACACGGCGATCTACACCGGCTACACCATCCCGCCGTACTACGACTCCATGTGCCTGAAGCTGATCGTCTGGGCGCTGACCTGGGAAGAGGCCCTGGACCGCGGCCTGCGCGCCCTGGACGACATGCGCGTGCAAGGCGTGAAGACCACCGCGCCCTACTACCAGGAAATCCTCAAGAACCCGGAGTTCCGCAGCGCCCAGTTCAACACCAGCTTCGTCGAAAGCCACCCGGAGCTGACCCAGTACTCGATCAAGCGCAACCCGTCGCACCTGGCCATCGCCATCGCTACCGCCATTGCCGCCCACGCTGGCCTGTGAGGATTATCGAATGAGCAAGACCGTTGAGTCGAAAAAAATAAGCGTCACCGATACCATCCTGCGCGACGCGCACCAGTCGCTGCTGGCCACCCGCATGCGCACCGAGGACATGCTGCCGATCTGCGACAAGCTCGACAAGGTCGGCTACTGGTCGCTGGAAGTCTGGGGCGGCGCCACCTTCGACGCCTGCGTGCGCTTCCTCAAGGAAGACCCGTGGGAGCGCCTGCGCAAGCTCAAGGCCGCGCTGCCCAACACCCGCCTGCAGATGCTCCTGCGCGGGCAGAACCTGCTGGGCTACCGCCACTACAGCGACGACGTGGTGCGCGCCTTCGTGGCCAAGGCCGCGGTCAACGGCATCGACGTGTTCCGCATCTTCGACGCGATGAACGACGTGCGTAACCTGCGCGTCTCCATCGAGGCGGTGAAGGCCGCCGGCAAGCACGCCCAGGGCACCATCTGCTACACCACCAGCCCGGTGCACACCATCGACGCCTTCGTCGCCCAGGCCAAGGCCATGGCGGCCATGGGCGTGGATTCCATCGCCATCAAGGACATGGCCGGCCTGCTGACCCCCTACGCCACCGGCGACCTGGTCAAGGCCCTGAAGGACGCGCTGCCCCTGGAAGTGGTGGTGCACTCCCACGACACCGCCGGCGTGGCCAGCATGTGCCAGCTCAAGGCCGTGGAGAACGGCGCCGACCGCATCGACACCGCCATCTCCAGCATGGCCTGGGGCACCAGCCACCCGGGCACCGAGTCGATGGTCGCGGCGCTGCGCAACACCCCCTACGACACCGGCCTGGACCTGGAGCTGATCCAGGAAGTCGGCATGTACTTCCACGCCGTGCGCAAGAAGTACCACCAGTTCGAGAGCGAATTCACCGGCGTGGACACCCGCGTGCAGGTCAACCAGGTGCCCGGCGGCATGATCTCCAACCTGGCCAACCAGCTGAAGGAGCAGGGCGCCCTCAACCGCATGGCCGAAGTGCTCGAAGAGATCCCGCGGGTGCGCGAGGACCTGGGCTTCCCGCCCCTGGTCACCCCGACCTCGCAGATCGTCGGCACCCAGGCGTTCTTCAACGTGCTGGCCGGCGAGCGCTACAAGACCATCACCAACGAGGTGAAGCTGTACCTGCAGGGCCGCTACGGCAAGGCCCCGGGCCAGATCAACGAGCAGCTGCGACGCCAGGCCATCGGCAACGAGGAAGTCATCGACGTGCGCCCGGCCGACCTGATCAAGCCCGAGCTGGACAAGCTGCGCGGCGAGATCGGCGCGCTGGCCAAGTCCGAAGAGGACGTGCTGACCTTCGCCATGTTCCCGGACATCGGCCGCAAGTTCCTCGAGGAACGCGAGGCCGGCGCCCTGAAGCCCGAGGAACTGCTGCCGATCCCCAGCGGCAACGGCGTGGCCGCGGCCGGCGGCGAAGGCGTGCCGACCGAGTTCGTGGTCGACGTGCACGGCGAGAGCTACCGCGTGGACATCACCGGCGTCGGCGTGAAGACCGACGGCAAGCGCCACTTCTACCTGTCCATCGACGGCATGCCCGAGGAAGTGGTGTTCGAGCCGCTCAACGAGTTCATCGGCGGCGGCGGCAACAAGCGCAAGCACGCCAGCGCGCCGGGTGACGTCAGCACCACCATGCCGGGCAACATCGTCGACGTGCTGGTGAAGGAAGGCGACAGCGTGAAGGCCGGCCAGGCCGTGCTGATCACCGAAGCCATGAAGATGGAAACCGAGGTGCAGGCACCCATCGCCGGCACCGTCAAGGCGATCCACGTAGCCAAGGGTGACCGCGTCAACCCGGGCGAGGTGCTGATCGAGATTGAAGGCTGACCGACGGACAGACGGGTCTCAAGGTTCAGTCCCCGGGGGAGCACGATGCTCCCCCTTTTTTTGTCCTCAGAAACTGTCGGTCGTGCGGAAGCCACCGCCGCCACTGGAAGAGCTGCTGCTGAAGCCCCCGCCGCCACCGGAGGAGCCGCCAGCCGAGGTGCTGCTGCGGCTGCCTGACGAGCTGCTGTGGTTGCCATAGCCGCCGGAATGCCCCCCTCCGCCGGTCGAGCTGAGATCCGCCAGCACTCCCAGGACCATGCCGACGCCGGAAATAAAGGAACTGACCGCCCCTTCGGAATGCTCCGGTCGAAAGGCACTGCCTGGTGTTGCGGACAACCAGTCCGACTGTATCGATGCAAGCAGATCCAGGCTCTGGCTATAGTCCTTTTCGCTCTGCTTGATAGCCGATTTCAGTTCCTTCTGGCGCTCCTCCAGCTCCGCCAGCTGTGAGCGTATGACCTTGATGCGGGCGGCTGCTGCATCGTCTTCTTCCCCGGGTGTCTGGCTGGCGCGCTGGAGCAGAGTGTCGCTGTCCGTTTGCTCCAGGGCTTCGAGCAGCAGATTCTGCACGGCCTTGGCACTCGGGTCCTTGTTCTCGGCGAAGAGGGAAAGCTTGCGAGCCAGCTCCCGGCTCTTGTCCTGCAATTGAACCTGCCTGCTCTGGGCCTGCTGCAAGCGCTGGCGTGCCTCTTTCAGATTGGTGTCCGCCGCCTTGGCCTTGAACAGATTCTCCAGGCGAGCTTCCTGGCCCTTGACATCGTATTGGTGGGATTTCAGTTCGCTATCGTTGAGCTTCTGCAGGCCCTGCAGAGCGATTTCTTTCGCTTGATTATTCTGGTAGTCGCAAAGCCTGGCGATCCACGCATCGAGGCGGCGCGTCAGGAAGTTGGGCTTGTACAGTGGGCCGCTGGGGTAAGCCCTGTCTTTCAGGTAGAGGTACAGGGGGGCGGTGGAAAACTCCTTGAGCTTTGTTTCGCACTCCTGCGCGATCTCGGCATGATCGGCCACGCGTTTGCGCAGGGCATCCTGTGCCCGCGTCAGACGCTCGGTCGCATCGAGGTATTCGACATGCTGCGCGAGGCTCTGGTTTATGTCCGCTTCCATTGTTTCGATGGCTTGAACGGCTGCTATCACTTCCTGGTCACTGGCTTGGCTCTGGCCATCCAGTTCACGCTGCTCCCCTTGCAGTTCTTCTCCGGCTTGCCGGCGCTGTTCGAGAAGCGCCTGGACCTGCCGGTCGATATCCACATCTCCTGCCATCTGCAGGGCTGCGATCTTGCGCATCTGCAGCAGGAGTTCCTGTTCCAGTCCCAGCTTCCTGGAGTTCAGCGAGCAGAGAGACTCCTTGGCACCGTTCAGGGACGCTTCCATCGAGCGTATGTGGTGAAGCACCTTGTCATGGACTTCGGCTCGTCTCATTGCGGTCACCAGCTGAGGATCATGTCGGGGTTGGCAGATATCCGGCTGCCGAAGCGCAGAGCCAGGGAGTTGGCGGCTTTGTTACCCAGGGTGCGTTTGCCGATGTGGCCATCGTCCTGCTTGTCAGCCTTGACCTTGTCGTATTCCACTTTCGAGACTCGGACGCCGAAGACAGTCGCCATCCCGAAGTCTCCACTCTCCGAGTCGGTGACGGGAACCGCATATGCCTCACCGGAAGCGTCGACGGCCTCGGCTATCAGGTACCAGGATCGTCCGCCCGAATCGTCGTAAGTGCGTTCCGCTCCAGATTTTTCGCCTGTGCGATCGACGATGCGCAGTTCAAGAGGGGACTTGGCAAAGTCCAGCAACTGCTCCAGGTCCATTTGCGTGTCCGCCAACTCGCTGGTGTTCAGCGACTGTATCTGGGCGGCGAAAGCCTTGAGGCGGGCGTTGACGATGGACTGGTCGCGAGCCGGGAGCCTCAGGCGCTGGAAATCCTTGGTCAGCTCGTCCAGTTTTGCGCTGTAGGGTCGCATGGCAGCCGCAGCCCGAATCTTGTCCAAGGTATCCCGGGTCAGGCTAATGGCGGTCGCCACGCTGCCATGATCAGCGGTTTCGGCGGCGTGCTGGGCTGCTTCGAGCGCCTTGGGTATGGCCGGGTACTCTCGAATCAGGGGCTGGTAACTGTCCCTGGTCCGAATTGTCTGCAGCGTTTCCAGGGTGCTCTGCAGGTCCGCGGTCTCGCTCAGGTCGGTCACGATGCCGGCAAGCAGCGTCTGGGACTCGTTCATCCGTGTCCGGGCGGTCTCGATGGCCTCCCGGTCCTCCTTGTAGGTAGAGCGGGTAACCTTGGAGGGAATGCTGGTGCTCAGCTGCGCATTGAGTTTCTCCAGATCGGCCTGGGGTCGTTGCAGCAGGCGCTGAATGGGCTCGGAGGAGGTGTTGCGCTCTGCCAGCATCTCGATGCGTTGTGCCTGATCGCCGGCCTGGCTGGCCAGTTGGCTCTGTTGCTGCAGCAACTGGTCAGCCATCTGCTGAACCTTGCCCACATTGATCGATTGCCACAGCGCGAGGGAGAGCCATATGCCCAGGCCCAGCAGCACGCCCTTGAATGCCCAGCGTCCATAGACGGGAAACCATTTGGGATGGGTACTGTAGATTGTCGCAAGCAGCCCGGTGAGCGGTTTGAGTCGTGGAGATGCATACCTGAGGCGCCCGGCGAAATATTGCTGCACGCCCTGCTCGATCACTTCATCGGAACACTGGATTCCCTGGCCTTGGTAGTACTCGCGAATGCGCCGTGCCACCTCCTCTCGGCGCTCACCGATATCAAGCAGCTCCAGCGTCTGCATCTGCCGGTGGCGCAGCTCGTCTACGACGGCCATTGCCCCCATCTGTTCCCTGAGGGTGACCTGCACCATTGTCAGACGCCTTGTTGCAGGAGGGCTGCGAATCGCTGCTTGCCGGACTCGGTCGCCTGTTCGATATCGCGGGCGGCCTCGCTGGACTCGCGGCGCAGTTCCTCGATCAGCTTCAGGCTGCTGGCCTGATAGTCGACTATGGCGTCGGCCAGCGTCTTCACCGAGGTGCTCTTCAGGGTGGCGCCGTAGCCCGCCCGCAGGGCTTCCTGCAACGAATCGCGGTTGTCCCCCGCGAGCGCCTCGAGGCCCTTGTTCATACCGTCCTTCATGGCTTCGAAGGTTTGCGTGGTCTCGTTCAGGCCGCTCATCGAGGTGAAGGACGCGGTCAGGCCGGAAAACACCGTCTCGTTGGTGGCGAAAAAGGACACCGAGCGCTGGTACAGGCGTTCCTTCACGGCCTGGGTCTGCTGCAGGCGGGCGAACACTAGCTCGGCGGTGTTGAAGGCGGTCTTCAGGTCGTCGGCGAGGTCCTTGGCCACCTGATAGGACTTGTCCTCCTCTTGCACCGCGCGGAGCGCCTCGTCGCGGGCCAGCTCCAGGGCGCTTCGGCGCACCCCATCGTCTTCGGCCACCCTGTCCAGCTCTGCGCCGGCGGCCTCCAGGGCCGCCTTGCGCTGTTGCAAGGCCGCGGATGCCTGGGCCAGTACCTGCTGGGCATCAACCTCGGCGCTTTTCAGGGCCATGCGGAAATCCTGGTAGGCATCGAGAATGCGGGTTTCGGTCTCGAGCTGGCGGCTGGTGGCGCCGGCTACCTCCAGGTAGGCGTCACGGATGCTGCCGAAGCGGTCCGGGATCGAGCCGCGGCGCAGCTTCATCCACTGCAGTTGCGCGCGCTCCTTGAGATCGAGGCGGCCATCTTCCATCCAGGCAGCCACCTGGCGTGCGTCTTCGACTATCGAGTTGAAGCCGTCGACGATGTTGGCGTAGCGGCTCGAGACGTCCATGCCTTCGAGGTTCTCGCGAATGGCTGCGTTGAAGGCGGAGGATTGCTGCAAGGTGGCGGCGATGGCGGTGACGCGCTGGAGGTCGTACTTGGCGATTCTCTCCAGGATGCTGAGGACCGGCGATTCCTGCGGCTGCAAACGGATGCCGAGGCTACGCAGGGTAGTGATGGCCTTTTCCAGGTAATTGCTCATGGAGTTCCTTGCTTGGTTGCAGTGATATCGCCTGAGGGGAAGGTGTCATGAGGCCTTCGGCCAAGGCAAGCCTCGAGCGCCGCCGGTTGGCGGCTTGGCCGACTGTCCGGGTTTGTGAGAGCCGTCACCTTGGAGCCCACTCGAGAGTTCGCTTCATTGACCTGCATCCAAGTGACGCGCCGCGGCTCATGCCTATAAACAGGGCTTCCTCCGACTATATTTTCAGGATGCTCCGATGCGCTTCGCGTTCGTCTTGTCGCTGTTCTTCACGTCCCTGGCTCTGGCCGACGACGCAGCCATGGCGCGCTTCGACGCCATCATGGCCGACCCCGCCAAGCGCGAGCAGGCCTATGCCGCCGGCCACGAGCGCATCGTGCTGTGCCGCAACTGCCACGGCGACGACGGCAACAGCCGGCGCGACTACATCCCGAACCTGGCCGCGCAGGCCCCGGGCTACCTGTTCACTGCCTTCGAGCGCTACGCCAGCGGGCAGCGCACCGACTTCGTGATGAACCAGGCGGCCCGGATGCTGAGCCTCGACGAGCGGGTGAACATCGCCGTGTACTACAGCCAGCAGCAGGTGCGGCCGCGCGAGGGTGCGGTGGACGATGCGTTGCGTGCCAGGGGCGAGGCCCTGTTCGGGCAGGTCTGCGTGGCCTGCCATGGCCCGCAGGGGCTCGGCCAGCAGGGCGTGCCGCGTATCGCCGGGCAGCCGGCGACCTACCTGCAGCGGACGCTGGAGGCCTACCGCGACAAGGACCCGCGCCGCGCCGGCTCGACCATGCTGGCGGTGGCGTCGCAGCTGCAAGCCGGGAATATCGAGGCGCTGGCGGCCTACCTGCAGCAATTGCACCCCTGAGGCGGGCAAATCCTTATATAATGCACGGTCTTTTCCCACTGTCAGTGATAGAGACCATGAGCCTGCCACCCTGCCCCAAATGCAATTCCGAATACACCTACGAGGACGGCGCGCTGCTGGTCTGCCCGGAATGCGCCCATGAATGGTCGGCCGATGCCGCCGCCGAAGGCGAGGGCGATGCCAAGGTGATCAAGGACGCCGTCGGCAACGTGCTGCAGGACGGCGACACCGTCAGCGTGATCAAGGACCTGAAGGTCAAGGGCTCGTCCCTGGTGGTCAAGGTCGGCACCAAGGTGAAGAATATCCGCCTGGTGGACGGCGACCACGACATCGACTGCAAGATCGACGGCATCGGCGCGATGAAGCTGAAGTCGGAGTTCGTGAAGAAGGTCTGAGCCGCTCGGGCTTCTCTTCTTCTTTTGTAGGAGCGGATTCATCCGCGATCGCCGTGCCTGGGCCCGGCCCATCGCGGACGGAGTCCGCTCCTACGTCATTTCCGGGCTCCCGTAGGATGGGTTGAGCTTGTGTTCTGCCGGGAGACATGGGTAACAGGTGTCGGGAGACATAGGTAACGCATTTAGGATCACGGAATTGCCGTATCGGGAGATCGAGCGATGCCGTGGAAGGAGTGCACACCTGTGTCCAGTCGATATGAGTTCGTTCTCCTGGCAGAACAGCCTGATGCCAACGTGCGGGAGCTGTGCCGGCGCTTCGAGATCAGTCCGAAAACAGCCTACAAGTGGCTTCGACGCTACCAAGAGCAAGGCGAACCGGGATTGCTGGATAAGTCCCGGCGTCCCTTGAGTTGCCCCCGCCGTAGCAGCGAGGACCTGGAGCACGCTGTCCTGGCCTTGCATGAGGCCTATCCCGCCTGGGGCGGCCGCAAACTGCGCAGCCTGATGTCGGGTGACGAGTCTGCACGTCCGCATCACAGCACGCTCGATGCGATTCTGCGCCGGCATGGCCGGCCGTTGCGTTATGGGGCCGACGCCGGCCCTGCCGCGACATCGCGCTTCGAGCACGAGGCGCCAAACGACCTCTGGCAGATGGACTTCAAGGGGCACTTTGCGCTGTTCGGCCAGCGCCAGCATTGCCATCCATTGACGCTGCTCGATGACCACTCACGCTTTGCCCTGTGCCTGGCGGCCTGTGCTGACGAGCGGCGTGAAACGGTCCGCCAACAACTGATCAGGGTATTCCGGCGCTATGGCCTGCCCCGGCGCATTACCAGCGACAACGGCCCACCCTGGGGCTCAACCCGTCGCGGCGGCCTCTCGGCTCTGGAAGTCTGGTTGATGCGCTTGGGCATCAAGGTCGGACACAGCCGGCCTCACCATCCGCAGACCCAAGGCAAGCTCGAACGCTTCCATCAGACGCTCAAGCGCGAGCTGCTGCACGACGCGCACTTCCGCACCCTGGAGCAATGCCAGGCGGGTATGGACCGCTGGCTGGAACAGTACAATCAGCAACGTCCGCATCAGGCGCTGGGCCAGAAGCCGCCCTTGACGCGTTACCGGAGCAGCCCCAGGCCATACCCGGAAAAGTTGCTGGAAGTGGAGTACGAGCCCGGAGAGCGGGTGCTGACGGTACATACCAAGGGCCAGATTCGCCTCGATGGCCGAATGGTATTCGTCAGCGAAGGTCTGGCGGGTGAGCGAGTCGCCATCCGCCCCGCCAAGGAGGATGGCGTACTCGACATCATTTTCATCAACAAAACGGTCCGGCAGGTCGACCTCAGGCAGCCGGAGTGACCATGGGAAACCGTTACCCATGTGTCCCGACAGGCGTTACCCATGTGTCCCGACAGGCGTTACCTATGTGTCCCGGCAGAACACTTGCGAAACCCATCCTACGAAAAGCGCCTCGGCGCAGTCGTGTAGATACCGTGTCACCTAGCCTCGAGCAAGGGCCAGTTCCACATTGTATGGCTGGCCCGACTTGAGGACGCCATAGGCGATCTGCAGCAGCTTGCGCATGGCAGCACAGATGATCTGTTTACCCGCTTTGCCTTTCTCCTCGAGCCGTAAACGCAGTGCCCGTATCGCCTGGTTATGGCTCATGGCACAGATGGCTGGCATGAACAGGCCTGCCCGCAAGAGGCGTGAGCCGATCTTTGAGATCCTCACCTGGCCCTTGTGTTGGCCGGATTCCCTGAGCCTCGGATTGAGTCCTGCAAAAGCCACGACCGCCCGGGCACTCTCGAAGCGGCTGATTGATCCAAGTTCGGCCAGCAACAGGGCTGCAGTTTTGTCGCTGATACCCTCGATACTCGTCAGCAGATCGCGCTTGCCCCGCAAGTCAGGATCGTTGTCGATATGTTGGCGAATCGCTTCCAGCGTCTGTTCAATCTGCTGTTCCAGATGGGCCGAGACCGACAGGATCGACTCTTTCACCACGTCGCTCTTGGCGGTTTCCAGGCGGTTGATTTCCATCTGGAACAGCTCCTTGAGCTCTTCGTAGCGCCGTACCAGCGCACGGAGTTGCCGCACGCTCACCGGGTCCGGCTGCCAGAGCTGGAGATCCTCGGCATGCCGAGCGCCGTAGAGGGCGATCAACTTGGCGTCGACCTTGTCGGTCTTGACCCGTTGCAACTGGCTTTGCGCATAGCTGGCGATACGTGCCGGATTCATCACGCAGACACGATATCCCCGGGCCAACAGATAATCGCCCAGAGCTTCGTGATAGATGTTGGTGGCTTCCATCACCACCCACGCCCCTGGCTCGGCATGTTTTTGCAGCCACTGGTCAAAGACGCTGAAGCCCGACTGATCGTTGCTCAGATTGCCTTTGGTGCGGTATTTGCCATTGCTCTGCAGAACCGCAATGTCGAAAGTTTTCTTGGCGATATCCACGCCAACTACGATGGCCATAACTCCTGCTACCTCTTACAGCTTTACATCATCAGCACTCCACTCCATCCAACCTTGCCTATACGAGCTACCACCGGGGTGGGGCTCCAGATACCGTTCGGACTCACGAGTGGATTGGGAAGGCAGGAGACTATCTACAGTGCAGGCTCGTAGCCTAGGAGCGGACACGTCTTCCTGGTCTTCCTTCCGGTGATCAGCCGGAGACTACCCGCCGTTATGGCGGGTCGTCGACATACAAGGAGCGGGCCCTGCCCGCGAATCGCGCGCAGGGCGCGCTCATACATGGGCGCGGTTACGATCATTCCGCCGGCTGCAGGTCCTGGCGCAGCAGCTCCAGGGCTTCGCGCGGGCCGCCGGAGACGATCTGGGTGGGCACCGCCAGCATCAGGTTCAGCGGCAGGCCGAAGGCTTCCAGGACGTTGCCGTCGCGGTCGCGGCCGGGCTGCTGGCCGAGCCATTCCGGGTACTTGCGGCGCATGCGCTCGACGTAGCTGCCGGCGTCCGGCAGGTAGCCGTACAGCGGCTTGCCCAGGGCCGCGGCGTAGCCGACCTCGAAGCAGGTGCCGCTGTCCGGCTCGCTGCCGCGGAACGACGCCAGGTTGGCCAGCACGCAGTCGGCCTCGGCGATCAGGCGCAGGTTGGCGCGGTAGATCCAGATCGCCTGCTGGTGCGGCTCGGTGATTTCCGCCGGCACCTGGACGTCCAGCGGGAACAGCCCCTCGAACCCGTATTCCGCGCACAGCGCCTTGAGCTGCGCGCCGTGCCCGGCGGCGTCGGGGCGGAACACGTCGGGGCCGGCGAGGTAGATCTTCAGCATGGTCACAACCCCATGAACGACAGCATCAGGAAGGTGGCGAAGAGCACGAAGTGAGTCATGCCCTCGATGGCGTTGGTCTTGCCGTCGTGCAGGTTGAAGCCCGCCACCATCAGGGTGATGAACATCATGCCGGTCTGCAGCGGCGTCATCGCCATCTGGATCGGCTGGCCCTTGAACAGCGCCAGGGCCTCGATCACCGGCACGGTGAGGATCACCGTGGACAGCGAGGCGCCCAGGGCGATGTTGACCACCGGCTGCATGCGGTTGGCCAGCGCGGCGCGCAGCGCGGTGAGGATTTCCGGGCTGGCGGAGATGGCCGCCACCAGCAGCGCCGGGACGATCGGCGGCACGCCGCTGCCTTCCAGGCTGACGTCCAGGGCCTTGGACATGACCTCGGCCAGCGCGCCGATCAGCACCACCCCGGCTACCAGCAGGGCCATGGACTGGCGCGTGCTGCCCTGGGCCTCGTGGCCGTGCTGCTGCTCGCCGTGCACCGCGTAGTTGTAGGCGAAGAAGTAGCTGTGCTGGCCGGTCTGCATGCGCAGGAACAGGCCGTAGAGCATGACCATGCAGCCGATGGTGAACAGCGAGTAGAGCTTCCACTGCGCCGCCGGGATCAGCTCCGGTACCACCATGGAGATGCCTACCGCGGTGAGGATCATGGTCACGTAGGTCTTGCCCGAGTCGTCGTTGTACGACTGCTCGCCGTGCTTCAGGCCGCCGAGCAGCGCGGCCAGGCCGAGGATGCCGTTCATGTCCAGCATCACCGCGGCGTAGATGGTGTCGCGGGCCAGGGTGGGGGAGTGGTTGTGGCCCATCATGATGGCCAGGATGACCACCTCCACCAGCACCGCGGCGAGGGTCAGGATCATGGTGCCGTAGGGCTCGCCGACCTTCTCCGCAAGAATCTCGGCATGGTGCGCCACGCGCAGCGAGACGCTGATGATCGAGGCCAGCAGGACAGTGGCGACCACCCCGGCCAGGGTCTTGCCGCCTTCGAGCAGGCTGTGTTCCAGGGGGTAGACCAGCACCGCCAGGAGCAGGGCGAGGAGGAGGAATTTCTCGTCTTTGAGCAGGCGCAGCATCGTCGGGGGACATCCGTTCCATGGGATAGAGGCGCCCATCTTAGGCCTTGCCCGGGGCCTTGCCCACCGTCGCCGGGGCGCACCAGCAGGTGGCATGGGCGCACCAATGCAAGACGCGCATGGGACCGCCGCACAGGGCGCGGCCGCCTGGCGCGCGGCACCTGTCCACCTGGTCAGGTTATTGCATTGGGCGAAGCGCCCCGGAGGGCCATGCACCTTCCGGCCCCGACACTGCATCGACAGGAGCGTCCCCGCACCATGAAGAACAAGACCCTGAACACCCTGCTGCGTGGCCTGGCGTTGGCCATGGGCCTTGGCGCCAGCCTCGGCGCGGCGGCGGCCGAACCGCTGAAGGTCGGCTTCGTCTACGTCGGCCCGGTGGGCGACCACGGCTGGACCTACCAGCACGAGATGGGCCGCCGCGAGCTGGTGGAACACTTCGGCGACAAGGTGCAGACCAGCTTCGTCGAGAACGTCGCCGAGGGCGCCGACGCCGAGCGGGTGATCCGCAACATGGCCAAGGACGGCTACGGGCTGATCTTCACCACTTCCTTCGGCTTCATGAACCCCACCGCCAAGGTGGCCAAGCAGTTCCCCAAGGTGACCTTCGAGCACGCCACCGGCTACAAGCGTGACAGGAACCTCGGCACCTACCTGTCGCGCTCCTACGAGGGCCGCTACGTCGGTGGCTACCTGGCGGCGAAGATGACCAAGACGCACAAGATCGGCTACATCGCCTCCTTCCCGATCCCCGAGGTGATCCGCGACATCAACTCCATCCAGCTGGCGCTGAACAAGTACGACCCCCAGGCCGAGCTGAAAGTGATGTGGGTGAGCACCTGGTTCGACCCGGGCAAGGAGGCGGACGCCGCCAACGCGCTGATCGACCAGGGCGTGGACGTGATCTTCCAGCACACCGACAGCCCGGCGCCGATCCAGGCCGCCGAGCGCCGCGGCGTGTACGCCGTGGGCTATGCCTCGGACATGCAGCACTTCGGGCCGAAGACCGTGCTGACCTCCATCGTCAACGACTGGGGCCCGCACTACATCAAGGCCACCCAGGCGGTCATGGACGGCAGCTGGAAACCGCAGGACTTCTGGGGCGGCCTGGCCGAGGACACCATCGTCCTGCCGCTGAACAAGGACGTGCTGCCGGCCGACGTGCAGACCGAGGCGAGCAAGCTGATCGCCGACATCAAGAGCGGCGCCTTCCATCCCTTCACCGGGCCGATCAAGGACCAGAGCGGCAAGGAACGCATCGCCGCCGGCGCCGTGGCCAGCAACGCCGACCTGGCCGCGATGGACTACTACGTAGAAGGCATCAAGGCCGAGCTGCCGAAATGACCCGGTGAACCCCTTCTGTAGGAGCGAGCTTGCTCGCGAACAATCCCGGCCATGGCACCGCCGGTTGATTCGTTCGCGAGCAAGCTCGCTCCTACGAGAGGCCTGCACGAGACCGACCATGGACCGCCTACCCATCATCGACATCGCCCCGCTCTACGCCGCCGACCGCTCCGCCTGGGCCGAGGTGGCCCGGCAGGTCGACGCCGCCTGCCGCGAATGGGGCTTCTTCTACATCCAGGGCCACCCGATCCCGGCGCAACGCTTCGCCGAGCTGCTGGAGGCCGCGCGTGGCTTCTTTGCCCAGCCGGCCAGCGAGAAGCTGAAGATCGACATCACCCAGAGCAGGAACCACCGCGGCTACGGCGCCATCGCCACCGAGCAGCTGGACCCGGCTCTGCCCAGCGATTTCAAGGAAACCTTCGACATGGCCCTGCACCTGCCGGCCGACCACCCGGACGTGGTCGCCGGCAAGTCCTTCTACGGGCCCAACCGCCACCCGGACCTGCCGGGCTGGGAGGCGCTGCTGGAAGGGCACTACGCTGACATGCTGGAGCTGGCCAGGACCGTGTTGCGCGCACTGGCCATCGCCCTGGAGATAGAGGAAGACTTCTTCGACAGGCGCTTCGAGCAGCCGGTCAGCGTGTTCCGCATGATCCACTACCCGCCGGCCGCGGCGCGGCAGAGCGCCGACCAGCCGGGTGCTGGCGCACACACCGACTACGGCTGCGTGACCCTGCTGTACCAGGACGACGCCGGCGGCCTGCAGGTGCAGAACCGCCAGGGCCAGTGGATAGACGCGCCGCCCATCGAGGGCACCTTCGTGGTCAACATCGGCGACATGATGGCGCGCTGGAGCAACGACAGGTACCGCTCGACCCCGCACCGGGTGATCAGCCCCCAGGGCGTGGACCGCTATTCGATGCCGTTCTTCGCTGAGCCGCACATGGACATCGCCATCGAGTGCCTGCCGGGCTGCTTCGACGCCGACAACCCGCCGAAGTACCCGCCGACCACCTGCGGCGAATGGCTGACCTCGCGCTTCGCCGCGACCTACGCCTACCGCCGCGGGGAAGAGGTGAAGGCATCGTAGGGTACAAGCGGACACGGCTTCCCGTAGGAGCGAGCTTGCTCGCGAACGGATTGACCGGCGGCGTCATGGCCGGGATTGTTCGCGAGCAAGCTCGCTCCTACGAAGAGCAGTTGCCCCGTAGGATGGGTTGAGCGAAGCGATACCCATCGCCACGACTTGGTTCCGCATTGTTCGGAACTGGCCTTGGCATTAGCGAGGCTCGAGGGAGGAAACGGCCCGGATCAACCGTGGCGCCGGGCACGAGGCCGGTGTATCGGCGTATAACCGCGAACGGTTATACGCCCTACGCCACGGGCGGGCTGGGTGTAGGGCGGATAACGTTCGACGTTATCCGCCGTTTGACCGTGATCCCACGCGTGCTTCGGGTTCGGCTTCGGAGCACCTGTTTCCGGGCGCTCGGGGTTCGGCTGAAACGCCGGGCCGACCTGCCGCGTTACCTCAGGCTGGCTCGACCAACAGCACCGCGCCATCCTGCCCGGTGACCTTCACCTGGGCGCCGGCCGGCAGGTCCGGGCCGCTGACCAGCCACAGGCTGTCGCCGACGCGGATCTTGCCGCGGCCGCCGATGATGGCGTCATGCAGGGCGAACTGCCGGCCGACCAGCTCGCTGCCGCGGCGGTTCAGGCCGCTGGCGGCTTCGCCGGCGCCCGGGCGGTGCTGGTAGCGCCACCAGAAGGCCACGGTGAGCAGCGCCAGGATGCCGAAGGCGAGGAACTGCCAGGTCCAGGCCAGGCCCGGGGCGAAGAAGGCGAGCACGCCGGTGGCCGCGGCGGCGATGCCGATCCACAGCAGGTAGCCGCCGGCGCCGAACACCTCGAGGATCAGCAGCAGGGTGCCGAAGGCCAGCCAGTCCCAGAAGCTCAGGTGCTGCAGGTAATCCCACATGGCTCAGCCCCGGCCCTTGGCGCCGGGCGCCCCGTCGCCGAAGGTGGCCTTGACGATCTCGCCGATGCCGCCCACCGCGCCTATCACCTGGCTGGCTTCCAGCGGCATCAGCACTATCTTGCTGTTGTTCGAGGCGGCCAGCTGGCCGAGGGCGTCGACGTATTTCTGCGCGACGAAGTAGTTCACCGCCTGCACGTTGCCGCTGGCGATGGCCTCGGAGACCACCTGGGTCGCCCGCGCCTCGGCCTCGGCCTGGCGCTCGCGGGCCTCGGCTTCGAGGAAGGCGGCCTGGCGCTGGCCCT
Organism: Pseudomonas sp. A6; assembly: GCF_052367875.1. Lineage (NCBI taxonomy): Bacteria > Pseudomonadati > Pseudomonadota > Gammaproteobacteria > Pseudomonadales > Pseudomonadaceae > Pseudomonas > Pseudomonas sp. A6. The sequence continues at coordinate 344,931 of NZ_CP198970.1, forward strand.
CGGCCTTGAGGATCTGCGCCTGCTTCTCGCCCTCGGCGGTGAGGATTTCCGCGGCGCGCTTGCCCTCGGCGTCGAGGATCTGCGCGCGCTTGAGGCGCTCGGCCTTCATCTGGCTGGCCATGGCTTCCACCAGGTCGGCCGGCGGGCTGATGTCCTTGATCTCGATGCGGGTGACCTTCAGGCCCCAGGGCGCGGTGGCCTCGTCGACGGTGCGCAGCAGGCGCTCGTTGATGGCGTCGCGCTGGCTGAGCATGTGGTCCAGCTCCATGGAGCCGAGCACGGTGCGGATGTTGGTCATCACCAGGTTGCGGATGGCGTTCTCCAGGCCGCTGACCTCGTAGGCCGCGCGCGCCGCGTCGACCACCTGGTAGAAGCACACCGCGTCGATCTGCACGATGGCGTTGTCGGCGCTGATGGCTTCCTGCGGGGGGATGTCCAGCACCCGCTCCATCATGTTGATCTTCTGCCCGACGCGGTCCATCACCGGGACGATGATGTTCAGCCCCGGCTTGAGGGTGCCGGTGTAGCGGCCGAAGCGCTCCACCGTCCACTCGTTGCCCTGGGGTACCACCTTGAAGCCCATGAACACGATCGCCACCGCGAGGATGACGAAGAGGATCAGGACACTGCCGGTTTCCATTTGCTGCACTCCTTGGTCGATTCGGACTTCCGTGGCGCCCGGCCCCCGGAGGGGCGGGGCAAGCGGGCAAAGCTAACGCTTTCCCGTGTCATCCCGCGAGCACATCGGACTCGGAGATTTCCTATTTCTGCTCGCTCTGCGGCGTCACCCGCAGCACTTCCTCGATGGTGGTCAGGCCCGCGGCGACCTTCTGCGCGCCGGACAGGCGCAGGCTGCGCATGCCTTCCTTGAAGGCCTGGCGGCGCAGCGGGATGAGGTCGGTGTCGGCGGTGATCTGTTCCTTCAGGCTGTCGGTCAGCAGCATGATCTCGTACACCCCGGCGCGGCCACGGTAGCCGGTGTCGCGGCACTCCAGGCAGCCCACCGCCTGTTGTGCGCCGGTGGGCAGCGGGGCGTTCCAGGGCCGCGTCAGCTCCTGCCAGTCGCTCTCTTCCAGCTCCAGCGGCGCCTTGCAGTGCGGGCACAGGGTGCGCACCAGGCGCTGGGCCATGACGCCGAGCACGGTGGCGCGGATCAGGTAGTAGGGCACGCCCAGTTCGAGCAGGCGGGTGATGGCCGTGGGCGAGTCGTTGGTGTGCAGGGTGGAGAGCACCAGGTGCCCGGTCAGCGCCGCCTGGATGGCCATCTCGGCGGTCTCCAGGTCGCGGATCTCGCCGACCATGATGATGTCCGGGTCCTGCCGCAGCAGGGCGCGCACGCCGCTGGCGAAGGTCAGGTCGATGTTGTGCTGCACCTGCATCTGGTTGAACGAGGGCTCGATCATCTCGATCGGGTCCTCGATGGTGCAGACGTTCACCTCGTCCGTGGCCAGTTGCTTGAGCGTGGTGTAGAGGGTGGTGGTCTTGCCCGAGCCGGTGGGCCCGGTGACCAGGATGATGCCGTTGGGCTGGTTGGTCATGCTCTGCCAGCGGCGCAGGTCCTCGGGGGAGAAGCCCAACTGGTCGAAGCTCTTGAGCAGCACCTCGGGGTCGAAGATCCGCATCACCATCTTCTCGCCGAAGGCGGTGGGCAGGGTCGACAGGCGCAGCTCCACCTCGGCGCCGTCCGGGGTCTTGGTCTTCACCCGGCCGTCCTGGGGCTTGCGCTTCTCGGCGACGTTCATGCGGCCGAGGGACTTCAGGCGGCTGACCACCGCCATGGTGACCTGCGGCGGGAACTGGTAGACGTTGTGCAGCACGCCGTCGATGCGGAAGCGCACCGTGCCCTGCTCGCGCCGCGGCTCGATGTGGATGTCGCTGGCGCGCTGCTGGAAGGCGTACTGGAACAGCCAGTCGACGATGGTGACGATGTGCGCGTCGTTGGCGTCCGGCTCCTGGTCGCTGGCGCCCAGGTTGAGCAGCTGCTCGAAGTTGCCCACGCCGCTGGTCTTCATGTCCTGGGCGGAGGCGCCGCTGACCGACTTGGCCAGGCGGTAGAACTCGGTGGTGAAGCGCTGGATGTCCTGCGGGTTGCACACCACGCGCTTGATCGGGCGCTTGAGCACGTGGGTCAGGTTGCCTTCCCAGCTGTGCACGAAGGGCTGGGCGCTGGCGATGGTGACGCTGTCCGGCGCCACCGCCACGGCGAGGATCCTGTGGCGCTGGGCGAAGGCGTAGGACATCAGCGGGGTGACCGCGGCGACGTCGATCTTCAGCGGGTCGATGCGCAGGTAGGGCTGGCCGGAATACTCGGCCAGCCAGTGCACCAGGGTGTCGAGGTCCAGGTGGCGGCCGGGGCGGTGCTGGTCCGGCACCTGCTGGGCGGCGAGGAATTCCAGGGGATGCTGCTGGTTCTTCACCGCGCTGCGGCGGATCGCCAGGCACTGCTCGGCGTCGTTCTGCGCGACGCGGCCCTGGGCGACCAGCTCGTGGAGGATATCGGCCAGGTCAAGCCAGCGATCCTGGGCGGGCGAAGCGAAGACGGACATTCGGACTCCCTGCGTTCGTGTGTGCCGCGGACGGCTGCGGGTGGAGCTGGTCTGAGTCCGGCCCGCGCCGTCGGGTTCCCCAGCTTATTTCAAAAGCGCCTTCCAGGGCTTGAGGGTCAGCACAGTATGGGCCTGGGCGGCGAGAGCATCCAGGTCCGCGCTGTCGCGCCGGTGCAGGGCCTGTTCCAGCTTGGCCAGTTCGCCGTAGAGGCGGTCGGCCTCGGGCAGGTCGAGCACGCCGCGGGCCAGGCGCAGCCACACCAGCAGGCGTTGCAGGCGCGGCAGTTGCTCGGCGAGCAGTTCCGGCTGCTGCTGGGCGCGGGCCAGGGGCAGGCCCTCGGCCTCCTCGGCGAGCAGGCGCGGCAGCCATTTGCCCAGGGCCGCGGCGCCCTGGCGGTCGCCGCGCTCGTTGCGGCCTTCCTGCCAGGCGCGGGCCAGCAGCCAGCGCGAGGCCTGCAGGGAGAACAGGCCCCAGCGCGTCTGGCCGAGTTCGGCGCGGAAGGCTTCCGGCGCCTGCTGGCGCGCGGCTTCGTCGGCTTCGCCCTGTTCGATGCGCGGCCGCCAGTCGCCGATCAGCGCGTCCAGCGCGGTGCGCAGCTCGCGGCTGCTGGCGCGCGGCGCGGCCTGGCCGAGGCTGCCGAGCAGGGCGCGCAGGTCCACCAGCTGCTGCAGCCACTCTTGCAGCAGGCGCCAGTGGCCGTTGAAGCGGTACTGCTCGGCCAGGCGCTGGCTGCTGCCCAGCAGCGACCAGGCGATGGCGGCGAAGGCGCCGTCCAGCGGGGTTTCCGCCAGCAGCTTCTGGGTGTCCGGGTGCACCGTGTAGCTGGCCGGGTCGAACAGCCGGTAGCCGCGCTCGGCCTTGCTGATGTCGCAGGGCATCAGCGGCAGGTCGGCGGCCAGCTCCGCGGCCAGTTCCAGCAGCGCCGCGGGCTCGCCCTGGCGCAGTTCCAGCTCCAGCTCGCAGATTTCCTCTTCCTGCTGGTCGGCGACGACCTTGCCCAGGTCGAGGGCGGCTTCGATCGCCACCTTGGTCTTGCCGCGGCCCCAGGCGATCTCGGCGCGCTGGCGGGTGAAATCGGTGCTGAAGATCGGCTGCAGCTGCTGCTTGTCGAGGTCGGCCAGGGCCGCCGGCCAGCAGCTGTCGTCGAGCTTGCCCAGGTCCAGCTCGGGCTTGTCCAGGTACCAGTCCCACTCGTTGCGCTCGGACAGCCCGGCGACGCTGTGGCCGCGGCTCTTCAGCGTCTGAATGTACTGCTCGCCGTCGCGGCGCAGGCGCAGCGCGACCTTGGCCCGGGCCAGGTCGCGGCCGGGGGTGTCGTAGTACTGGTTGTACAGCTCGCTCTGCTGCCAGCCGGACTTGTTGCGCTTCTTCAGCAGCGGGTGGTCGCGCAGCGCCTCGAGGGTCTCGCGGCTGGCGCGCAGCTTGATTTCGGTTTCTTTCTGCATGGCGGAGTCCGGGAAGGAAAGGGTAGACGGGCCCGCAGGGCCTGGCGCGGGGGCGTTCGTCGAAGCCCGTTAGTGTACAGGACAGCACCCCGTCGGCGCTGTTCCGGCGAAGGATGGCGGTTCAACTGACGGCCATCCTGGGCCATGATGGGCACAACGCTTCCGGAGACGCCCATGCCCCTGCCGAGCCTGAAAGACCGTTTCGCCCAGTTGCTCGCCCTGCCGTCGGTGAGCTGTACCCAGCCCGCCCTGGACCAGTCCAACCGCCCGGTGGTGGAGCTGCTGGCCACCTGGCTGGGCGACCTGGGTTTCGCCTGTGAACTGCAGGAGATCGCCCCGGGCAAGTTCAACCTGCTGGCGAGCCTGGGCAGCGGCCCTGGCGGCCTGGTGCTGGCCGGGCACACCGACACCGTGCCCTACGACGAGTCGCTGTGGAAAAGCGACCCGCTGCGCCTGGACGAGCGCGACGGCCGCTGGTACGGCCTGGGCAGCTGCGACATGAAGGGCTTCTTCGCCATCGCCATCGAGGCGTTGCTGCCGCTGCTGGAGAAGCCCCTGCGCCAGCCGCTGCTGATCCTCGCCACCTGCGACGAGGAAAGCTCCATGGCCGGCGCCCGCGCTCTGGCCGAAGCCGGCCGGCCCCTGGCGCGCGCCGCGGTGATCGGCGAGCCCACCGGGCTGCGGCCGATCCGCCTGCACAAGGGGGTGATGATGGAGCGCATCGACATCCTCGGGCAGAGCGGCCATTCCTCCGACCCGAGCCTCGGCCACAGCGCCCTGGAGGCCATGCACGCGGCCATCGGCGAGCTGCTGGCGCTGCGCGCGCAGTGGCAGAAGGAATTCAACAACCCGCAGTTCGGCGTACCGCAGCCGACGCTGAACCTGGGCTGCATCCACGGCGGCGACAACCCCAACCGCATCTGTGGCCAGTGCGCCCTGGAGTTCGACCTGCGGCCGCTGCCGGGGATGGACCCGCAGGCCCTGCGCCGGGCCATCGGCGAGCGCCTGCGGCCCCTGGCCGAGCGCTTCGCGGTGCGCCTGGACTACCAGCCGCTGTTCCCCGCCGTGCCGCCCTTCGAGCAGGCCGCGGACAGCGAGCTGGTGCGCCTGGCCGAGCGCCTCAGCGGGCATTCGGCGGAAGCGGTAGCCTTTGGCACCGAAGCACCGTATCTTCAGCAGCTTGGTTGCCAGACTCTGGTCCTGGGCCCCGGCGACATCGCCTGCGCCCACCAGCCGGACGAACATCTGGAACTCGCTCGCATCCCGCCGACCGTGGAACTGCTGCGCGGCTTGATCCAGCATTACTGCCTGTAACCGCCCTGAAGAGGAGAAACCCGTCGATGTGCATGCGACGACGATAACCGCCGCTCCCGCCGCCCTTGCCGGCCATTCGCACTCGACAATCCTTCATCGCCCGCTCACAGGCCACCTGGACAATGCAAGACTACGTCACCTGGTTACGTCACGCTTCTCCCTACATCAACGCCCACCGGGACTGCACCTTCGTGGTCATGCTGCCCGGCGAGGGCGTGGAAGACCCGAACTTCGGCAACATCGTCCATGACCTGGTGCTGCTGCACAGCCTGGGCGTGCGCCTGGTGCTGGTCCACGGCTCGCGCCCGCAGATCGAGGCGCGCCTGGCCCAGCGTGGGCTGGCGCCGCGCTTCCACCGCGACCTGCGGGTGACCGACGCGCCCACCCTGGAATGCGTGATCGACGCCGTGGGCAGCCTGCGCATCGCCATCGAGGCGCGGCTGTCCATGGACATGGCCGCCTCGCCCATGCAGGGCGCGCGCCTGCGCGTGGCCGCGGGCAACCTGGTCACGGCGCGGCCGATCGGCGTGGTCGAGGGCATCGACTATCACCACACCGGCGAGGTGCGGCGCATCGACCGCAAGGGCATCGGCCGCCTGCTCGACGAGCGCTCCATCGTGCTGCTCTCGCCGCTGGGCTACTCGCCCACCGGGGAAATCTTCAATCTCGCCTGCGAGGACGTGGCCATGCGCGCGGCCATCGAGCTGGACGCCGACAAGCTGATCCTGTTCGGCGGCGAGCGCGGCCTGCTCGACGAGGACGGCAAGCTGGTCCGCGAACTGCGCCCGCAGCAGGTGCCGACGCACCTGCTGCGCCTGGGCAACAGCTACCAGGCCGAACTGCTCGACGCCGCCGCCCAGGCCTGCCGCGCCGGGGTGCGGCGCAGCCACATCGTCAGCTACACCGAGGACGGCGCGCTGCTCAGCGAGCTGTTCACCCGCACCGGCAACGGCACCCTGGTGGCCCAGGAGCAGTTCGAGCAGCTGCGCGAGGCGGGCATCGAGGACGTCGGCGGCCTGCTGGAGCTGATCCGCCCGCTGGAAGAGCAGGGCATCCTGGTGCGCCGTTCGCGCGAGGTGCTGGAGCGCGAGATCGAGCAGTTCAGCATCGTCGAGCGCGAGGGGCTGATCATCGCCTGCGCGGCGCTCTACCCCATCGCCGATTCCGACGCCGCCGAGCTGGCGTGCCTGGCGGTGAACCCGGAATATCGCCACGGCGGGCGCGGCGACCAGCTGCTGGAGCGCATCGAGAAGCGCGCCCGGGCCCTGGGCGTGAAGACCCTCTACGTGCTCACCACCCGCACCGCCCACTGGTTCCGCGAGCGCGGCTTCCAGCCCAGCAGCGTCGAACGCCTGCCGGCGGCGCGGGCGTCGCTGTACAACTACCAGCGCAATTCGCAGGTGTTCGAGAAGAGCCTGTAGTTCAGCGCCCTCTGCCTTTCGTAGGAGCGAGCTTGCTCGCGAATGAACCCCGCTGCGGAATCCGTTCGCGAGCAAGCTCGCTCCTACAGGGGAAGGGCGTGGTTAGGGCGGTGTAGGAGCGGATCTTATCCGCGAATCGCGCCGGGATGTCCGGCTATCGCGGACAAGGTCCGCTCGGGGGAGGAATACCGTGCCTCCCGGCAATCTGTAGGAGCGGGCCCTGCCCGCGAATCGCGCGCAGGGCGCGCTCCTACAGGGAATGACGCGGGTGGGGGGGTAGGAGCGGATCTCATCCGCGAACCGCGCCGGGACGTCCGGCTATCGCGGGCAAGGTCCGCTCCGGGGGCTTAAACGCCGATCACCCCGAGGATACTTGCCTGGTAGGCCGCCACGAAGGTGTCGAAATCCCCTTCCGGCTGGCGTTCCAGTTCTTCCTGCTCGGCCAGGGAGATCTTCGCCATGGCCTCGAAGGCTTCCTGCTCGATGGCCGGCAGCGGTTGGGCGAGGGTTTCCGCGTGTTCGCGGCTCTTGCGCAGGGCGAAGGCGGTGAAGCTTTCGCCGCGCTCGCGCATTTCCGCCAGGACCTGCGCGGACGGCGTGCGCTCCGGATCGGCCACCTTCTCGCGCTGCTGCGCCAGGCTCTGCGCGTGGGCGTCGCCGCCGGTGGCGCGGTCGAGCAGTTCGGCGATGGGCGCGATGCGCTCCAGCAGCTCGCAGGCCCAGGCCTGCAGCGCCACGGTCTGCCCGCCGCGCTGCAGGTGCAGCCCCGGACGGCGGCCTTCCTTGACCACCTTGAGGAAGTTGCTGGTGGCCGCGCTGCATTCGCCGTCGGCCAGCAGCGGGCTGTCCTGCAGCGCGCAGTAGAGCAGGAAGGCGTCGAGGAAGCGGCCCTCGGCGGCGTCGATGCCCAGCGGCAGGAAGGGGTTGATGTCCAGGCAGCGCGCCTCGACGTACTGCACGCCGCGCGACTCCAGGGCCTGGATCGGCCGCTCGCCGCTGTAGGTCACGCGTTTCGGGCGGATGCTGGAGTAGTACTCGTTCTCGATCTGCAGCACGTTGGTGTTCAGCTGCACCCACTCGCCGTCCTGCTTGGTGCCGACCTTCTGGTAGGGCGGGTAGGGCGTGCCCACTGCGCTGCGCAGGCTCTCGACGTAGCTGTCGAGGTCGTTGTAGCAGGGCGTCAGGCCGGCCTGGGCGTTGTTCTGGTAGCCCAGGTCGCTCATCCGCAGGCTGGTGGCCCAGGGCAGGTACAGGGTGTGCTCGTCGAACTGCTGCAGCTGGTGCGGGCGGCCGCGCAGGAAACCGGCGTCCAGCGCCGGCGAGGCGCCGAACAGGTACATCAGCAGCCAGCTGTAGCGGCGGAAGTTGCGGATCAGGGCGATGTAGTGCGCCGACTGGAAGTCGCGCAGCGCCATGCCGCCGTCCTCGTGGCGCTGCAGCAACTGCCACAGCCCCTCGGGCAGCGAGAAGTTGTAGTGGATGCCGGCGATGCACTGCATGGTCTTGCCGTAGCGCAGCGCCAGGCCCTTGCGGTAGACGTACTTGAGGCGGCCGATGTTGGAGCTGCCGTAGCGCGCGATCGGGATGCTCTCTTCGTCGGGCAGCTCGCAGGGCATCGACGGGCTCCACAGCAGCTCGCCGTCCAGGCGCTGGCTGGCGAAGCGGTGGATGCTCTCCAGGGACGCCAGGGTCTGCTCGACGCCGGTGCTGGTGGGGGTGATGAACTCCAGCAGCGCCTCGGAATAGTCAGTGGTGATCTGCGGGTTGGTCAGGGCCGAGCCCAGGGCCTTGGGGTGCGGGCTCAGGGCCAGGCGGCCGTTGCCGTCGACGCGCAGGCACTCGCGCTCGATGCCGTGCAGACACTGGCTGAGCAGGGGCAGGTGGGCAGCGTCGCCGAGCAGCGCCAGGCGGCGGGAGAGTAGGTCGCTCAATTTGATGTCCTTCACGCGGCAGTCGCCCCACTATGGGGGTGGACCGGGCGGTCTACAAGGGGGAGGGCGGCCGGCGTTGTCGCCTGGCGGGCTGCGACTCACCGGAGCCCGCGTGGCACGCGGGCTGCCGATGGTCAGGATAGAGCAGGAAAGGGGCGACGGCTTACAGCTGGGCGAAGGTGCCTTGTCCCTTGGCGACCAGCTTGTCGCCCTGGAACACGTCCGCCTCCACCACCAGCGAGCGGCGCCCGGCGTGCAGGACCTTGGCCACGCAGCGCACCTCGCCTTCGGCGACGGCGCGGATGTAGTTGATCTTGCATTCCAGGGTGACGCTCTGGCGGTCGAAGCCATGGGCGCTGGAGCAGGCCAGGCCCATGGTTACGTCCATCAGCGAGAAGATCGCCCCGCCGTGCATCACGTTGCCGCGGTTGCGCAGGTGCTCGGCCATCTTCAGGCTCACTTCGGCCTCGCCATCGCCCAGGCGCACCGGCTCAAGGCCGATGTTCTCGCTGAAGGCGCTGATCATGACGTCGCGGCTGGGCATCTCGCTCATGGGGCTTCCCTACTTCTTCTTCAGTTGCTTGGCATTGGCGAACAGCGCGGCCATGGCGTTGTTCGCCGGGGCCTTCTCCTGCTGCCGCGGGGCGCTGCGCTCGCCACGCTGGCCGCCGTTGCCACGGCCGCCGCCGCGCGGGCCCTCGACCTTCTCGCCGGGGGTGTCGCCCATGCGCATGGACAGGCCGACGCGGTTGCGCGGGATGTCCACTTCCATGACCTTGACCTTGACGATGTCGCCGGCCTTGACCACTTCGTACGGGTCCTTGACGAACTTCTCCGACAGCGCCGAGATGTGCACCAGGCCGTCCTGGTGCACGCCGATGTCGACGAAGGCGCCGAAGTTGGTGACGTTGGTCACCACGCCTTCGAGCACCATGCCCGGCTTGAGGTCCTTGAGGCTCTCGACGCCGTCCTGGAACTCGGCGGTCTTGAACTCCGGGCGCGGGTCGCGGCCGGGCTTGTCGAGTTCCTTGAGGATGTCGGTGACGGTGGGCAGGCCGAACTGCTCGTCGGTGAACTTCTTCGGGTCCAGGCGCTTGAGGAAGGCCGAATCGCCGATCAGCGAGCGGATGTCGCGGCCGGTGTCGGCGGCGATGCGTTGCACCAGCGGGTAGGTCTCCGGGTGCACCGCCGAGGCGTCCAGCGGGTTGTCGCCGTTCATCACGCGGAGGAAGCCGGCGGCCTGCTCGAAGGTCTTCTCGCCCAGGCGGCTGACCTTCTTCAGGTCGTCGCGGGACTTGAACGCGCCGTTGGCGTCGCGGTGCGCCACGATGTTCTGCGCCAGGGTGCTGTTGAGGCCGGAGATGCGCGCCAGCAGGGCGGCGGAGGCGGTGTTCACGTCCACGCCCACGGCGTTCACGCAGTCTTCCACCACCGCGTCCAGGCTGCGCGCCAGTTGCAGCTGGGACACGTCATGCTGGTACTGGCCGACGCCGATGGACTTGGGCTCGATCTTCACCAGCTCGGCCAGCGGGTCCTGCAGGCGGCGGGCGATGGAGACGGCGCCACGCAGCGACACATCGAGGTCGGGGAATTCCCGGGCGGCCAGCTCGGAGGCCGAGTACACCGAGGCGCCGGCCTCGCTGACCATGATCTTGGTGCACTTGAGCGCCGGGTATTTCTTGATCAGTTCGGCGGCCAGCTTGTCGGTCTCGCGGCTGGCGGTGCCGTTGCCGATGGCGATCAGTTCCACCTGGTGCTTGGCGCACAGCGCGGCGAGCACGGCGATGGTCTGGTCCCACTGGTTCTTCGGCGCGTGGGGGTAGACGGTGGCGGTGTCCAGCAGCTTGCCGGTGGCGTCGACCACCGCGACCTTGACGCCGGTGCGCAGGCCCGGGTCCAGGCCCAGGGTGGCGCGCGGGCCGGCCGGGGCGGCCAGCAGCAGGTCGTGCAGGTTGCGGGCGAAGACGTTGATCGCCTCGAGATCGGCGCCTTCGCGCAGCTCGCCCAGCAGGTCGGTCTCCAGGTGGGTGTAGAGCTTGACCTTCCAGGTCCAGCGCACCACTTCGCCCAGCCACTTGTCGGCGGCGCGGCCCTGGTTGGAGATGCCGAAGCGCTCGCCGATCATCACTTCGCACGGGTGGCTGGTGCCCGGCAGTTCCTCGCCGACCTTCAGCGCCACGCTCAGCACGCCTTCGTTGCGCCCGCGGAAGATCGCCAGGGCGCGGTGCGAGGGCGCGCCCTTGAAGGGCTCGTCGTGCTCGAAGTAGTCGCTGAACTTGGCGCCTTCGGTTTCCTTGCCCGGCACCAGGCGGGCGGTCAGGGTGGCGTTGTCCTTGAGGAACACGCGCAGGCGGTCGAGCAGGGTGGCGTCCTCGGCGAAGCGCTCCATGAGGATGTACTTGGCGCCTTCGAGCACGGCCTTGATGTCGGCGAAGCCCTTCTCGGCATCGACGAAGCGCGCGGCTTCGCTTTCCGGGGCCAGGTTCGGGTCGGCGAACAGCGCGTCGGCCAGCTCGCCCAGGCCGGCTTCCAGGGCGATCTGGCCCTTGGTGCGGCGCTTCTGCTTGTACGGCAGGTAGAGGTCTTCCAGGCGCGTCTTGGTGTCGGCCAGCTTGATCTCGCGGGCCAGCTCGGGGGTCAGCTTGCCCTGCTCCTCGATGCTGGCGAGGATGCTGGCGCGGCGCTCGTCCAGCTCGCGCAGGTAGCGCAGGCGCTCTTCCAGCAGGCGCAGCTGGGTGTCGTCGAGGCTGCCGGTCACTTCTTTGCGGTAACGGGCGATGAAGGGGACAGTGCTGCCTTCGTCCAGCAGGGCCACGGCGGCGGCCACCTGCTGCGGTTGAACACGGCCGGAGGGCAGTGCGGAGAGCTCTTCGGCGATACGGGTGTTGATGCTGTCCATGAATCCACCTGGTGAAACCAACGAGAATACGGGGTGTGGCGCTAGCGCCGGCCGGCTCGCTCGGGCGTCCGGCAGGCGTCTATGACAACGCCCCGCCGCAAAAGCGCCGCATTATACCCAGGCAAAATCGCGCGAGAGGGCGGTCGGTCGGGGAAAAATCTGCTAACAATGGACAATCCGTGGCCAACCGAGGCTGGGCGATAATTGCCGGCCTGACCCGAACCTGGAGTTTCTATGTCGAACCCGTCCACCCTGCCCGAAGGTGAAAAGATCCTCATCGTCGACGACGACGCCCGCCTGCGCCGCCTGCTGGAGCGCTTCCTCGACGAGCAGGGCTACCGCGTGCGCGCCGTGGAGAACACCGAGCAGATGGACCGCCTGCTGGCCCGCGAGCTGTTCCAGCTGGTGGTGCTCGACCTGATGATGCCCGGCGAAGACGGCCTCTCGGCGTGCAAGCGCCTGCGCGAGGCGAACAACCAGATCCCGATCATCATGCTCACCGCCAAGGGCGACGAGTCCAGCCGCATCCAGGGCCTGGAGCTGGGCGCCGACGACTACCTGGCCAAGCCGTTCAACCCGCGCGAGCTGCTGGCGCGGATCAAGGCCGTGCTGCGCCGCCAGGCGCCGCTGGTTCCGGGCGCCCCGGCCGGCGAGGACGAGGTGGTGACCTTCGGCGACTACGAGCTGTACCTGGCCACCCGCGAGCTGAAGAAGAACGGCGGCGAGGTGCACATGCTCACCACCGGCGAGTTCGCCGTGCTCAAGGCGCTGGTGCAGCACGCCCGCGAGCCGCTGACCCGCGACAAGCTGATGAACCTGGCCCGCGGCCGCGAGTGGGACGCCCTGGAGCGCTCCATCGACGTGCAGATCTCGCGCCTGCGCCGGCTGATCGAGCCCGACCCGTCCAAGCCGCGCTACATCCAGACGGTGTGGGGCGTGGGCTACGTGTTCGTGCCGGACGGTAATGCCCGCAAATGATCCTCCTGTAGGCGCGAGCCCGCTCGCGAACCGACTCCGCAACGGGGCGGGTTCGCGAGCAAGCTCGCTCCTACGTTCCGTGCTCTGTGGTAGTTCATCTTGAAAACCCCGCCCTGGTTCCCGCAAAGCTTCTTCGCCCGCACCCTCTGGCTGGTGCTCATCGTCGTGCTCTTCTCCAAGGCGCTGACGCTGGTCTACCTGCTGATGAACGAGGACATGCTGGTCGACCGCCAGTACAGCCACGGCGCGGCGCTGACCGTGCGCGCCTACTGGGCCGCCGACGAGCGTTCGCGCGAGGCCATCGCCAGGTCCGCCGGGCTGGCCTGGGTGCCCCACGAGAACGGCCAGCCGGAAGAACAGCACTGGCCCTACAGCGGCATCTTCCAGCGGCAGATGCGCACCGAACTGGGCCCGGACACCGAGACGCGCCTGCGCATCCACCACCCGTCCATGCTCTGGGTCCACGCGCCCAACCTGGGCGACGGCTGGCTGGGCGTGCCGCTCTACCCGCACCCGCTGCGCGGCCAGCAGATCTGGAGCGTGCTCGGCTGGTTCCTCGGCATCGGCCTGCTGTCCACCGCCGCGGCCTGGATCTTCGTGCGCCTGCTCGGCCAGCCGCTCAAGCGCCTGGTGGTGGCCTCGCGGGAGTTCGGCAAGGGCCGCAGCGTGCGCCTGCCGCTGGGGCAGGACACACCCAGCGAGATGGCCGAGGTGTACCGCGCCTTCAACCAGATGGCCGACGACGTCGAGCAGGCGGCGCGCGAACGCGAGCTGATGCTGGCCGGGGTGTCCCACGACCTGCGCACGCCGCTGACGCGCCTGCGCCTGTCCCTGGAGCTGATGCCCGAGACCGAGCGCGAAATGGTCGAGGACATGGTCCGCGACATCGAGGACATGGACCAGATCCTCGACCAGTTCCTCGCCTTCATCCGCGACGGCCGCGACGAGCCGGTGGAGGCGGGCGACCTCAACGAACTGACCCGCGAGGTGGTGGCGCCCTACAACCAGGGCGAGGAGCACGTGCGCCTGAGCCTGCAGCCGCTGCCGCCGTTCCCGCTGCGCCGGGTATCGATGAAGCGCCTGCTCGGCAACCTGATCGGCAACGCCCTCAACCACGGCGGCGGCAACGTCGAGGTGGCCAGCCACCTGGCCGGCGGCGACGGCGCGCCCTACGTGGTGCTGAGCGTGCTGGACCGCGGCGCCGGCATCGACCCGCAGGAGCTGGACAGCATCTTCAACCCCTTCATCCGCGGCGACAAAGCCCGCGGCGGCAAGGGCACCGGCCTGGGCCTGGCCATCGTCAAGCGCATCGCCGCGCAGCATGGCGGCAGCGTGGAACTGCGCAATCGCGAGGGCGGCGGGGTGGAGGCGCGGGTGTGTTTGCCGCTGGGGTTGATGTTGCCGCGGGGGGCTTCCTGAGCGGCGGTATCCCCGACGGGTGTAGGAGCGGGCCCTGCCCGCGATTCGCGCGCAGGGCGCGCTCCTACAGGGTGGCTGCTACGTAGGGCTTGGGGCTAGCCTGGGACGGCGGTGCACTGGATGGGCTCCGCACCCTCTCCCCGGCCCTCGGCTGCGCGCCCCGCCCTGAAGGGAGAGGGGGCTTGTTCGTGCCGAGAGAGGTGATGGTTTCAGCCGGAAACCGCTGGCGCTGCCGGCTGACTTAGGAGTACCCAAGCGCTCCGAACGGTCCCCTCTCCCTTCAGGGCGGGGCGCGCAGCCGAGGGTTAGGGAGAGGGCGCTCTAGAATTCAGCACCAGAGTCTCGAGCAAGCACCGTCCGCGATCTGTTGATCCTGACGCCGGCACTACCAGCTCAACCCCTTGGTATCCAACCGCCCCACCTTCCCATAAGGCCAAGCTCTATTCTGCGCCCCATGCCCACTCGGCAGCCCGTGGTACAGCGGAACCCCCAGCGGCTTCAGGTACTCCACGAAAATCTCTTCCAGGCTATGCGCCACGTTCTTGCGCGGGCAATCGGTGAAGGTGCCCAGCACCACCGCGCCCAGGCTCTCCGCATCGATGCTGTTGAGCAACTGCCAAAGGCTGCGCTCCAGCCGGTAGTAAGGCTCGCCCACATCCTCCAGCACCAGGATGGCGCCGGCAGGAGCATGCTGCGCGGCTACCGTGCCGGCGGTGCTGGCCAGGGCAGTGAGGTTGCCGCCGATCAGCTCGCCCTCGACGGCGCCTTTCGGGCCGCTCAGGTGAGTGCAAGGCAGATGGCGGTCCTCGCCAGCCAGCAAGCGGCTGACAGAAGCCAGCGAGGCCAGGCGCTCGCGCTGTTCGCTGGGGGCGCTCAGCGGCTGCAGGCCGAGGGCGCTGGCCACCGGGCCGTGGATCGCCGGTAGGCCGTGGCGGTGGAAGGCGCTGAGCAGGATGGAGATGTCCGAGAAGCCTATCAGCGGCCGCGGCGAGGCCGCCCGCAGCCGCGCCCAGTCCAGCCCGGGCACCAACTGGGCGCAGCCGTAGCCGCCGCGCAGGCACCAGACGGCGCTCACGTCCGGCAGCTCGAAGGCGCGGTGGAAGTCCTCCAGGCGCTGTTCGGCGCTGCCGGCCAGGTAGCGGTAGCGGGCTTCGGCGTGCTCGCCCAGGTGGTAGTCGATGCCCAGCACCTCCAGCTGGCGCAGGGTGGCCTCGAAGACCTCCTCGGCGATGGAGGAGGCCGGGGCGACCAGGGCGATGCGGCCTTCGAAGGGCGACCAGGTCAGGTCGGAGGAGCGGGGGGATTTGGGCATAAACGAAATCCGGGACGGCGTGACGAACGATATTGTAGGAGCGAGCTTGCTCGCGAACGGAGTTTCCCGGTCACAACGGTGAATGAGGTCACCTCCGTACCCTCTCCCCAGCCCTCTCCCTGAAGGGAGAGGGGGCCGTTCGGAGTGGCCTGGAAGGCTGGCACCATCCTCAAACCCCGTCAGCGGCTCCATCACGAACAGCGCTTGCGCTGGCCCGAAGGGGAATAGCCCAGAAACGGCGTAAGTGGCGAGATGGCCGCCCGGCTCACCCTTTGCCCTTAGTCCTGACCATATGCGGCCCGGCATTCTTCTCCAGGTACTCGATGATCACCCCGGCGATGTCCTTGTTGGTGGTGGTCTCGATGCCTTCCAGGCCCGGCGAGGAGTTCACCTCCATCACCAGCGCGCCGTGGTGCGAGCGCAGGATGTCCACGCCGGCCACCTTCAGGCCCATGATCCGCGCCGCTCGGATCGCGGTCATGCGCTCCTCGGGGGTGATCTTGATCAGGCTGGCGCTGCCGCCGCGGTGCAGGTTGGAGCGGAACTCGCCGGGCGCGGCCTGGCGCCGCATCGAGGCGATCACCTTGTCGCCCACCACGAAGCAGCGGATGTCGGCGCCGCCGGCTTCCTTTATGTACTCCTGCACCATGATGTTGTGCTTCAGCCCCATGAAGGCCTCCAGCACCGACTCGGCGGCCTTCTGTGTCTCGGCCAGCACCACGCCGACGCCCTGGGTGCCTTCCAGCAGCTTGATCACCAGGGGCGCGCCGCCGACCATCTGGATCAGGTCCGGCACGTCGTCCGGGGAGTGGGCGAAGCCGGTGATCGGTAGGCCGATGCCCTTGCGCGAGAGCAGCTGCAGCGAGCGCAGCTTGTCGCGGGAGCGGGCGATGGCCACCGACTCGTTGAGCGGGAACACGCCCATCATCTCGAACTGCCGCAGCACTGCGCAGCCGTAGAAGGTGACCGAGGCGCCGATGCGCGGGATCACCGCGTCGAAGCCTTCCAGCGGCTGGCCGCGGTAGTGGATCTGCGGCTTGTGGCTGGCGATGTTCATGTAGGCACGCAGGGTGTCTATCACCACCATTTCATGCCCGCGTTGTTGCCCGGCCTCCACCAGCCGACGGGTGGAATACAGGCGCGGGTTGCGCGACAGCACGGCGATTTTCATTGGGCACCTGAAAGGGCGGGGGTAACCATGATGAGGGGTTTGTCCTGGACGTAGGTCAGCGCCGGGTTGACCACCAACTGGCCCTGGACCAGGGCCTTGGAACCGAGCAGCACGCGGTAGCGCATGGTCTTGCGGCAGGCCAGGGTGAATTCCACCGCCCAGGCGTGGTCGCCCAGGGCCAGGGTGGTGCGGATCACGTAGCGCGTCTGGGCCTGGCCGTTGGAGCTCTTGATGGTCTTCATCGTCACCAGCGGCGCCTCGCAGCGGTGGCGGCGCTGCACCTGGGTGCCCAGGTGGGCGGTGAAGCGCACCCAGTCGCGGCCGTCACGCTGGAAGGTGGCGATGTCGCTGGCGTGCAGGCTGGAGGTGCTGGCGCCGGTGTCGATCTTCGCGCGCAGGCCGACGATGCCCAGGTCGGGAAGGGCGATCCATTCGCGCAGGCCGATCACTGACAGGTGGTCGAAGGTCTTCAAAAGGAGCCATCCCAGGGTTTTGCGGCATTCTAGCAGGGCCATCGGCGCCCGCCAGGGGCCTGCCGGGAACGCCGGGCCGAGGGTAGACTGGCCAGGTTGCAGAAGTGTGGATGAAGCCGTGAGCGAGAAAGACGACGACAGGGTACGCCTGGACAAATGGCTGTGGGCGGCGCGTTTCTACAAGACCCGCGGCCTGGCCAAGGCGGCCATCGAGGGCGGCAAGGTGCATTGCCGGGGCGAGCGCTGCAAGCCGAGCAAGGAGCCGAAGGTCGGCGAGGAATACGTGCTGCGTACCGGGTTCGACGAGCGCACCGTGGTGGTCAAGGCGCTGTCGGGCGTGCGCCGTGGCGCGCCGGAGGCGCAGCTGCTCTACGAGGAAACCGCCGAGAGTGTGAAGCGCCGCGAGGACGCGGCGGCCATGCGCAAGGCCGGCGCCCTGGGCGTGCAGACCGACGGCCGGCCGAGCAAGAAGCAGCGCCGCCAGCTGCTGCACTTCCTCGACGACCGGGAATAACGGAAACCCCCGCCGTGGCGGGGACTCCGGAGGGCGCCTCAGGCGGCGATCACGCTCAGGCGGTTGAGCAGCGGCACCTTCGCCAGCAGGGCGAACAGCGGCTCGGTCAGGCGCACCAGGCCGGCGCTGGCCCAGGCGGCGAACGGGGTGAAGCAGCTCCAGGCCACGGCCAGCAGGGCCATCTGCACGCCGCCTATATAGTCGTCCTGGCCCCAGTGGGCGCCGGCCACCAGGCGCGGCAGCATGAACAGCAGGGCCAGGGCCCAGACCACCAGCCACTGCACGGCATTGCGGGCGAACAGGCTGAGGAACAGCGCCCACACCAGCAGCACCGAGGCGTGGTCGCCGGGGAAGCTGCGCGCCGACTCGTCCTTCACCTCGAAGAGGGTGTCCTGCCAGCCGCGGAAGAAGTCTTCCAGGCGCACGGCGTCCGGGGCGATGGCCGAGATGCTGGCGTGCTGCCAGCCCAGGTGGTGGGCGATCTTGGCATAGAGGGTGCGGACGATCATCAGCACCACCATGGTCACCACCATGCCGAAGGTCGCGGCGCGCACCTGGCCGGCCTTGAAGATCCAGTCGCCGCGGATCAGCAGCAGGAGCAGGATGACGCCGACCAGGAGGTCGAACGGCCGGGTGCTGGCCACCGCCCAGACGTTGCGCCAGGCCTCGTTGGTCGCCAGCGGCGCGTTGAGGGCGTGGAACAGGCTGAAGTCGAAGAAGTCGATGGCGGCGCGGGTCGGCGTCCACAGCCAGAGCAGCAGCAGGACCAGGGCCAGCGCATGGCAGGCGATGAACGGGCGCCACGACCAGGTGGCTTGGAACGGCGAAGCTTTCTCCATAGAATCGATTCCCCCTTACTGAACCGGGCGGCTGTCGCAAAGCGCGCTTTATAGGCCTTTGCCATCAGCTTGTCATGTATTTGTGCCTCAGCCAGCGTTGTGCCCAGCATGTCCCAGATCGATCAAAGTCAGCGTTTCCTCTTCGACAACACCGACGTTCGCGGTGAAATGGTCGCGCTCGAACGCAGTTTCGCCGAAGTGCTGGCCAAGCACCCCTACCCGCAGCCGGTGGCGCAGCTGCTGGGTGAGATGCTCGCCGCCGCGGCGCTGCTGTGCGGCACCCTGAAGTTCGAC
This sequence comes from Pseudomonas sp. A6, assembly GCF_052367875.1. NCBI lineage: Bacteria > Pseudomonadati > Pseudomonadota > Gammaproteobacteria > Pseudomonadales > Pseudomonadaceae > Pseudomonas > Pseudomonas sp. A6. The sequence continues at coordinate 363,488 of NZ_CP198970.1, forward strand.
GGCCTGTTGGTGTTGCAGGCGCGCTCCAGCGGCGCCGTACCGCTGCTCATGGTGGAATGCTCCAGCGACCGCGAAGTGCGCGGCCTGGCCCGCTACGACGCCGAGGCCATCCGCGACAGCGCCGGCCTGCTCGACCTGATGCCCGACGGCGTGCTGACCATGACCGTGGACCCGAAGAACGGCCAGCGCTACCAGGGCATAGTGCCGCTGGAGGGCGCCTGCCTGGCGGACTGCCTGTCGTCCTACTTCGCCACTTCCGAGCAGCTGCCCACGCGCTTCTGGCTGGGCGCCGACGGCCGCCACGCCCGCGGCCTGCTGCTGCAGCAACTGCCCGCCGACCGCCTGAAGGACGCCGAGGATCGCGAGGCCAGCTGGCAGCACCTGACCACCCTGGCCGACACCCTCAACGTCGAGGAACTGCTGGGCCTGGACAACGAGACCCTGCTGCACCGCCTGTACCACGAGGAAGCGGTGCGCCTGTTCGAGCCGCAGCCGCTGGTGTTCCGCTGCAGTTGCTCGCGCGAGCGCTCGGCCAACGCCCTGGTCAGCCTCGGCAAGGAAGACGCCGAGCGCCTGCTGGGCGAGCTGGGCGGCGAGATCACCGTCGACTGCCAGTTCTGCAACCAGCGCTACGCCTTCGACGGCAGCGACATCGCCCAGCTGTTCGCCGGCGGCGGCAGCGCGGCGCCGTCACAAACCCGCCATTGATCGGCGCTATCGGGGCGATAGCCGAACCATTGACGCCCTCGCCGGATCAGAGGCTGCACGAGAACCGTTCTTTTCTGGCATAATCCCGCGACTTTTTTCCGCTGTAGTGGAAATTAGAAGTCACTACGCAATGTTTGGAGGACTCGGCTCCGGCCGATGGGGACCCACATGACGCAAGCCAACAAAGCCGTGTACACCGATATCAGCGTTGCCCAACTGGTCGAGGAAGCCATTCGCCGCGGCGAAGGTCGCCTGGCCGACAACGGCTCGCTGGTGGTGGAAACCGGCCACCGCACCGGCCGCTCGCCTGCCGACCGCTTCATCGTCGAAGAGCCCGGCAGCAAGGACTCCATCGCCTGGGGCGCGATCAACCGCCCGTTCCCGGCCGACAAGTTCGACGCCCTCTGGGAGCGCGTCCAGGCCTTCAACGGCGCCCAGGACCACTTCGTTTCCCACGTGCATGTAGGTTCGGCCGCCGATCACTACCTGCCGGTCAAGATGACCACCGCCACCGCCTGGCAGAACCTGTTCGGCCGTCAGCTGTTCATCAACCCGGAAACCTACAACCCGGCCGGCCGCGACGAGTGGCAGGTGCTCAACGTGGCCAACTTCGAGTGCGTGCCCGAGCGTGACGGCACCAACTCCGACGGCTGCGTCATCCTCAACTTCGCCCAGAAGAAAGTGCTGATCGCCGGCATGCGCTACGCCGGTGAAATGAAGAAGGCCATGTTCTCGGTGCAGAACTACCTGCTGCCGGAAAAGGACGTGCTGCCGATGCACTGCGCCGCCAACATCGGCGAAGCGGGCGACGTGACCCTGTTCTTCGGCCTGTCCGGCACCGGCAAGACCACCCTGTCGGCCGACGAAAGCCGTTACCTGATCGGTGACGACGAGCATGGCTGGGGCGAAGGCGTCGTCTTCAACATCGAAGGCGGCTGCTACGCCAAGTGCATCGACCTGTCCGAGAAGAACGAGCCGGTCATCTGGAAGGCCATCAAGTTCGGCGCCGTGCTGGAGAACGTGGTCCTCGACGAGGAGCGCACCCCGGACTACGCCGACGACCGCCTGACCCAGAACTCCCGCGCGGCCTACCCGCTGGAGCACGTCGAGAAGCGTTCGGAAGCCAACCTGGGCGGCGAGCCCAACGCGGTCATCTTCCTGACCTGCGACCTGACCGGCGTACTGCCGCCGGTGTCGATCCTGAACAACGAGCAGGCGGCCTACCACTTCCTCTCCGGCTACACCGCGCTGGTCGGTTCCACCGAAATGGGTTCGGGCGGCGGCATCAAGTCGACCTTCTCCACCTGCTTCGGCGCGCCCTTCTTCCCGCGCCCGGCCGGCGTCTACGCCGAGCTGCTGATCAAGCGCATCAAGGCCTTCGGCTCCAAGGTCTACCTGGTCAACACCGGCTGGACCGGCGGTGGCTACGGCGTCGGCAAGCGCTTCAACATCCCGACCACCCGTGGCGTGATCGCCGCCATCCAGAGCGGCGCTCTGGTCGGCGCCGAGACCGAACACCTGGACATCATCAACCTGGACGTGCCCAAGGCCGTCCCGGGTGTCGAGACCAACCTGCTCAACCCGCGCAACACCTGGGAAGACAAGGCCGCCTACGACGAAGCCGCCAAGGGCCTGGCCGGCAAGTTCATCGAGAACTTCAAGAAGTTCGAAGTGAGCGAAGCCATCAAGAACGCCGGCCCGCAGCTGTAAGCGCGCCCGTTCGCCGAAAGAGCCGCCTCCGGGCGGCTTTTTCATTGGCCGACCCCTGTAGGAGCTTGTCCGCGATAGCCGGGCGTATTGGCGGGCTTCGCGGATAAGATCCGCTCCTACGCCGCCCCACCCACGCCATTCCCCTGTAGGAGCGCGCCCTGCGCGCGAATCGCGGGCAGGGCCCGCTCCTACAGGTTGCCGGGGAGCACGGTATTCCTCCCTCATAGGAGCGGATCTTATCCGCGATCGCGGACAAGGTCCGCGCCTACCTTAGCCCCGTAGGATGGGTTGAGCGAAGCGATACCCATCGCCACGACCGCATGGGTTTCGCAAGCTCAACCCATCCTACGAAAAGCGCCTCGGCGCAGCCGGTAAGACAGTACTCCTGCGGGGGCTACCTTAGGAGCGTACTTTCCGATGAACCGGAATCGGGTCGTTCGCGAGCAAGCTCGCTCCTACAATGGCTACCCCTAGCATGGCGTTTCCACCCATGACCGGTAAGGGAGATACCCGCATGCACGACACCCTCGAACGCGTCTTCGGTTTCCGCCAGTTCCGCCCCGGCCAGGAGGCGGCGGTCAGCGCCGTGCTGGGCGGGCGCTCGGCGGCGGCGATCTTCCCCACCGGCTCCGGCAAGTCGCTGTGCTACCAGTTGCCGGCGCTGCTGCTGCCGCACCTGACCCTGGTGGTGTCGCCGCTGATCGCACTGATGCAGGACCAGTTGGCCTTCCTCGCCCGCCACGGCATCGCCGCCGCCAGCATCGACTCGGCGCAGAGCCGCGAGCAGGTGGCGCAGACCATGGCCCGCGCCCGCAGCGGCGAGCTGAAGGTGCTGATGATTTCCGTGGAACGCCTGAAGAACGAACGCTTCCGCAACTTCATCAGCGAGGTGCCGATCTCCCTGCTGGTGGTCGACGAGGCCCACTGCATCTCCGAGTGGGGCCACAACTTCCGCCCCGACTACCTGAAGCTGCCGGCCTACCAGAAGCAGTTCCGCATCCCCCAGGTACTGCTGCTGACCGCCACCGCGACGCCGGCGGTGATCGCCGACATGCGCGCCAAGTTCGCCATCGCCGAGGCCGACGTGGTCACCACCGGCTTCTACCGCGCCAACCTAAACCTGCAGGTGGAGCCGGTGGCCAGCGCCGCCAAGCGTGCGCGCCTGGTGGAGTGGCTGGGCGCGGGGCCCGGGCAGCCGAGCATCGTCTACGTGACCCAGCAGAAGACCGCCGAGGACATCGCCGCGCACCTTTCCGAGCGCGGCATCCCGGCCCGCGCCTACCACGCCGGGATGGACCACGCCGAGCGCGAGGCCATCCAGCAGCGCTTCATGGCCGGCGCGCTGAACTGCATAGTCGCGACCATTGCCTTCGGCATGGGCATCGACAAGAGCGACATCCGCAACGTGGTGCACTTCGACCTGCCCAAGTCGGTGGAGAACTACAGCCAGGAGATCGGCCGCGCCGGGCGCGACGGCCAGCCCTCGGACTGCCTGGTGCTGGCCAACCGCGACAGCCTCAGCGTGCTGGAGAACTTCGTCTACGGCGACACCCCCGAGCGCGAGGGCATCCGCAGCGTGCTGGCGGAAATCGCCGCGGCGCCCAACGGCCAGTGGGAGCTGATGCTGACCGCGCTGTCGGACCAGTCGAACATCCGCCAGCTGCCGCTCAAGACGCTGCTGGTGCAGCTGGAGCTGCGCGGCATCATCGCCCCGCGCTTCGCCTACTTCGCCGAATACCGCTTCAAGAACCTCATCGAGCCCGCGGCGCTGCTGGGCCACTTCGAAGGCGAGCGGCGGCAGTTCGTCGAGGCCATCCTCGACACCTCGGCGCGGGCGCGCACCTGGTCGACCCTCGACTTCGACGCCCTCTACCAGCGCCACGGCGCCGAGCGCGCGCGGGTGGTGAAGGCCCTGGACTACCTCCAGGAGCGCGGCTGGATCGAGCTGGAAAGCAAGCAGATGACCGAGGTCTACGCGGTGCGCGAGGCGGGCTTCGACATGGATGCGCTCAGCGACGAGCTGTACGCCTACTTCAAGCGCCACGAGGCCAGCGAGATCGCGCGCATCGGCGCCATGCTGGAACTGTTCGCCAGCGACCAGTGCCTGAGCCGTCGCCTGGCCCGCTACTTCGGCGACGAGCGGGCGCCGGAGCACTGCGGGTACTGCTCGGTCTGCGCCGGCCGCATCGCCCACCTGCCGGAGCCGCCGGCCCTGCCGCCGCTGGACGGGCAGACGCTGCAAAGCCGCTGCGCCGCCTTCCTCGACAAGTACCAGGGCGCCCGCGGCATGCCGCCCAGCGCCGACTGCGTGACGCGCTTCCTCTGCGGCATCAGCGTGCCGGCCTTCACCCGCCTGCGGGCGCGCACGCTGCCGGGCTACGCGGCGCTGGAGGACTACCCCTACGCCCAGGTGCGCGCCTGGGTGATGGCGCAGCTGGCGCAAGGGTAACGCCGGGGCGGCTCCACCCATCCTAGGGTGGGGCGCCGGCCGGTGGTGGCCCTTGTAGGGTACGGGGGAGGAAATTCCTCCTAGACTCAGCAAGGCGTTGTCCGCCACCCGGCCGAGGAGCCCCCATGTCTGTCGAGCACCTGGATGTCCTGATCGTCGGCGCCGGCCTGTCCGGTATCGGCGCCGCCTACCACCTGATGAAGCACTGCCCGGGCAAGACCTTCGCCCTGCTCGAGGGCCGCGAGGCCATGGGCGGTACCTGGGACCTGTTCCGCTACCCGGGCATCCGCTCCGATTCGGACATGTACACCCTGGGCTACAACTTCAAGCCCTGGACCGATGCCAAGGCCATCGCCGACGGCCCCTCGATCCGCCACTACATCGAGGAGACCGCGCAGGAAAACGGCATCGACGGCAAGATCCGCTACCGCCACCGCGTGCTCAAGGCCGACTGGAACAGCGACAGCGCGCGCTGGCAGCTGACCGTGCAGCGCGGCGACGAGCCGGAACCTGTGCGCATGAGCGCGCAGTTCCTGCTGATGTGCACCGGCTACTACCGCTACGAGGCCGGCTACACCCCGGAATTCAAGGGCCGCGACAGTTTCCGCGGGCAGATCATCCACCCGCAGCTGTGGCCGGAAGGCTTCGACTACGCGGACAAGCGCGTGGTGGTCATCGGCAGCGGCGCCACCGCCGTGACCCTGGTGCCCTCGCTGACCGACAAGGCGCGCCACGTCACCATGCTGCAGCGCTCGCCGTCCTATGTGATCAGCCTGCCGCAGAAGGACCCGATATCGAACTTCCTGCGCCGCTTCCTCCCCGAGACCTGGGTGTACCGCCAGGCGCGGGCGCGCAACGTGACCATGCAGATGGTCTTCTTCCTGTTCGCCAAGACCTTCCCCAACCTGGCGCGCAAGGCCCTGCTGGGGCTGGCCAGGCACCAACTGGGCAAGGACTTCGACATGCGCCACTTCAGCCCGCGCTACAAGCCGTGGGACGAGCGCGTGTGCTGCGTGCCCGACGGCGACCTGTTCAAGGCGCTGCGCAAGGGCAAGGCCTCGGTGGTCACCGAGCACATCGACGGCTTCTGCGACAAGGGCATCCGCCTGAAGTCCGGGCAGGTGCTGGAGGCCGACGTCATCGTCACCGCCACCGGCCTGGACCTGGTGATGTTCGGCGGCGCGGAACTGGCGGTGGATGGCAAGCCGTTCCAGGTCAACCAGAGCATGGGCTACCGCGGCATCATGCTGCGCGATTTGCCCAACCTGGCCGCGGTGGTCGGCTACACCAACGCCAGCTGGACGCTCAAGGCGGACCTTTCCAGCGAGTACTTCTGCCGCCTGATCAACCACATGGACGCCATCGGCATGCGCCAGTGCACGCCGCGCGCCGGCGCCGGGCAGGTGAAGGAGGAACCCTTCCTCAACCTCAACTCCGGCTACATCCAGCGCGCCGCCGACAAGATGCCCAAGCAGGGCGACCGCACGCCCTGGAAGCTTTACCAGAACTACGCCCTGGACCTGGCGCTGCTGCGCCACGGCAAGGTGGAGGACGGCTACCTGACCTTCACCTCGCCGCGCGTCCAGCAGGATGACGAGGCCTCGTTGCAGGCGGTGTAGCGATTCGATGATTCCTATCGGGAAAACCGCCTGAAGCCTGCGCCCGGGCGGTTTACCATGGCGGACATTTTTCGCCGTCAACGAAAGGAGTCCCCATGCATATCGACGAAGCCATCCGCAGCCGCCGCGCGGTCAAGGGCTACGACCTGGCCTTCAGCCTCAGCCGCGAGGAGAAGGACGAGCTGCTGCAGTTGGCCATGCTCGCGCCCTCGGCCTTCAACCTGCAGCACGTGCGCCTGGTCGAGGTCAGCGACGCGCAGCTGCGCGCGCACATCCGCGAAGTGGCCTGGGGCCAGGCCCAAGTGACCGACGCCTCGATGCTGGTGGTGGTCTGTGCCCAGCTCGACAGCTGGGAGCAGAACGCCCGCCGCGTGTGGGAAGGCGCGCCCCAGGAGGTGCAGGACTACATGGCCGGCGCCATCGACACCTACTACCGCGGCAAGCCCCAGGTGCAGCGCGACGAGACCATGCGCAGCTGCGGCCTGATGGCCCAGACGCTGATGCTCGCCGCCCGCGGCAAGGGCCTGGACTCCTGCCCCATGGACGGCTTCGACTTCGACGCCGTGGGCAAATTGATCAACCTGCCGGAGAACCACGTGATCGGCCTGATGGTCGCCGTCGGCAAGCAGACCGTGGCGCCCAAGCCGCGGGTGGGCAAGCTGGCGCTGGACGAGGTGGTGATTCGCGATCGGTTCTGAGGTTTGCCGATGGCCAATGAACGCGCCCTTGGGCGCGTTCTGCTTTTTTGTAGGAGCGAGCTTGCTCGCGAACGGAGTTTGCCGGATGCATTGGTGTTTCGGGGGGACTCCGTTCCCTCTCCCCAACCCTCGGCTGCGCGCCCCGCCCTGAAGGGAGAGGGGGCTGTCCTGAGCGGCGTGTCGGTCAGGCGCCATCCTCCCACCCCTAACCTCACCCCGTCATTCCCGCGAACGCGGGAACCCAGAGACTTGGGGGCTCGGTGTAGCGCGCCGCACCGAGTCTGCGGAGATTTTTTGTTTCGCCCCCTCGGGCGAGTCCCTTTTGTCAAACGCCACAAAAGGAACCAAAAAGGCTTGCCCCAACATACGGGCCCGACAGAGTCGGGCTACCCTCGCGAACTCCCCCGCCACGGAGGCCCGCCCCGAGGGTACGTCCCTGTAGCCCGCGGGGCTCTCGCGACATCCATGTCGCATGACCTCCTGAGCGCCGGTTTCGCTCGGCCTTCTGAAGGGGCGTTTCGGTGCGCTCGGCTATTCCTCTGGAAGTCCAAGAGCAAACGCCGCTTTTGCTTTTGCTTTTCGTAGGAGCGAGCTTGCTCGCGAACCCAACCACCCGTCACTGGGTTCCCGCGTTCGCGGGAATGACGAGGGTGGGGCTAGGCGTTCCAGGATGACTCCAAACTCCCCACCCACTCCGAACAGCCCCCTCTCCCTTCAGGGAGAGGGCTGGGGAGAGGGTGCTCTTACCCCCGACACCTACGCCACCGGCAAACCCCGTTCGCGAGCAAGCTCGCTCCTACAGTCATGATGGCATCGGCACGCCGGCCAACGGCGTATAACCGTGAACGGTTATACGCCCTACGCCCTCGGCGCAGCCTCCAGCATCCGCCCCACCAGCCACTGCAGGGCCACGTCGCGCTCGCGCTGGGCCAGGTACACCAGCTCCAGGTGGAACTGCCCGACGTCGAAGGGCAGTTCCAGCACCTGCAGCGGCAGCAGCCTGGCGAAGTATTCGGCCAGGCGCGTCGGCAGCACCGTCAGCAGGTCGGTGCCGGCCACCAGTTGCGCGGCCTGCAGGTAGTTGGGGGTGACGTAGGCGATCTGTCGCTTCAGGCCCTGGCTGGCCAGCCACTGGTCGACCATGCCCTTGGTCTGCCCGCCGGATACCCACAGGTGGCGCTCGTTCAGGAAGCCGTCGAGGTCCAGCGGGCCGTTCACCCGCGGATGCCCGCGGCGTGCCAGCAGGCGCAGCGTCTCGCTGGCCCAGGGGCGGCGGGCGAAGCGCGCCGGGATGTCCTCGAAGCGGCCCAGCACCAGGTCCAGGTGGCCCTTGTCCAGCGCCTCCACCGGCAGGCTCGGGGCCAGGTGGCGCACGTCCAGGGCCACGCCCGGCGCCTCCGTGCCCAGGCGCTGCAGCAGCGCCGGCATGCACAGCAGCTCGGCGTAGTCGGTCAGCGCCAGGGTGAAGCGCTGGCGGCTGCGCGCCGGGTCGAAGCGCTCGGTGCCGCTGAGGCTGTGGAGGATGCGCTGCAGCGACTCGCGGATCGGCGCCTCCAGCTCCAGCGCCCGCGGCGTGGGCTGCATGCTGCGGCCGATGCGCACCAGCAGCGGGTCGTCGAGCAGCTCGCGCAGGCGGCCCAGGGCGTTGCTCACCGCCGGCTGGCTCAGGGCCAGGCGCTCGGCGGCGCGGGAGACGCTGCGCTCGCGCAACAGGGCGTCGAAGACACGCAGCAGGTTCAGGTCGAAGGTATTTATATTCATCAGCTAAATACTGCGCATCACAAGACTAAATTTCAAAAATAATCCGATCTTCCCTAAGGTGACTGTCACTTTTTTGCTCGAACGCCCGTTTGATAACAAGAGGAAGACCATGAGCCAGACTCCCCCGATTCGCAGCGCCGCGGTGATAGGCGCCGGCACCATGGGCCGCGGCATCGTCATGTGCCTGGCCAACGCCGGCGTGCAGGTGCAGTGGCTGGACAACAACCCGCAGATGCTGCTGCAGGCCCAGGGCGCGGTGGCCGACACCTACGCCCACAACGTGCGCCAGGGGCGGATCGACGAGGCGGAGGCAGCGGCGCGCCGCGCGCGGATTTCCCCGGCGGACAACTACACCGCGATCCGCGAGGCGGACCTGGTGATCGAGGCGGTCTACGAGAACCTGGAACTCAAGCAGGCGATCTTCCGCGAGCTGGACGCGGCGCTGAAGCCCGTGGCGATCCTCGCCAGCAACACCTCCTACCTCGACGTCGACGCCATCGCCGCTGTGACCAATCGCCCGTCGCAGGTGCTCGGCCTGCACTTCTTCAGCCCGGCGCACATCATGAAGCTGCTGGAGATCGTGCGCGGCGCGAAGACCGCGCCCGCCGTGCTGGACGCCGCCCTGGAGCTGGGCCGGCGCATGGGCAAGGTCAGCGTGGTGGCCGGCAACTGCCACGGCTTCATCGGCAACCGCATGCTGGAGAAGTACGTGCAGGAGTCGCGCCGGCTGATCCTCGAAGGCTCGCTGCCCTACCAGGTGGATGCCGCGCTGCAGGGCTTCGGCTTCGCCATGGGCCCGTTCCGCATGTTCGACGTGGTCGGCATCGACCTCGAATGGCGCGCCCGCGAGCTGGCCGGCAAGGGCCAGGACGCGCCCACCGTGCAGGTGGACAACCGCCTGTGCGAGATGGGCCGCTTCGGCCAGAAGAGCGGCAACGGCTTCTACCACTACGAACCCGGCAGCCGCCAGGCCGAGCACGACCCCGAGGTCGACGCCCTGGTGCTGCGCGAGTCCGAGCGCCTGGGCTACGCGCGCCGCGACATCGGCCCGGAGGAAATCCTCGAGCGCTGCCTGCTGGCGCTGGTCAACGAAGGCGCGAAAATCCTCGACGAAGGCATCGCCAGCCGCAGCGCCGACATCGACACCGTCTACCTCAACGGCTACGGCTTCCCCGCCGACAAGGGCGGGCCCATGGCCTGGGCCGACGCCCAGGGCTTGCCGACCCTCCTCGCGCGCCTGCGCGACCTCGCCGGGCAGCACGGCGCGCACTGGCAGCCGGCCGCGCTGATCGAGCGCCTGGCCGCCAGCGGCGGGCGCTTCGCCGACGTCCACAAGGAGCACCACGCATGAGCTACCAGGCGCCCCTGCGCGACATGCGCTTCGTCCTCCACGAACTCTTCGACGCGACCGCTCACTGCGCGCTGCTGGGCAACGGCCTGGACCGCGAGCTGATCGACGGCGTGCTGGAAGAGGGCGCGCGCTACACCGGCGAGGTGGTGGCGCCGCTGAACCGCAACAGCGACGAGCAGGGCGCGACCCTGCACGACGGCGCGGTGACCACCCCGGACGGCTTCCGCGAAGCCTACAAGCAGTACTGCGACAACGGCTGGGCGAGCATGACCGGCCCGGTCGAGTTCGGCGGCCAGGGCTTCCCGCAGCTGGTGGCGGCGAACTTCCACGAGATGCTGATGGCCGCCTCGCTGTCCTTCCGCGTCTATTCCGGGCTCACCGAGGGCGCCGTGCTGGCGCTGTACAAGCACGGCAGCGCCGAGCTGCAGCGTGACTACCTGGCGAAGATGGTCAGCGGCGTGTGGACCGGCACTATGTGCCTCACCGAGCCCCAGGCCGGCACCGACCTGGCGCTGCTGCGCACCCGCGCCGAGCCGCGCGCCGACGGCAGCTACTCAGTCAGTGGCAGCAAGATTTTCATCAGCGGCGGCGAGCAGGACCTGTCGGAGAACATCGTCCACCTGGTGCTGGCGCGCCTGCCGGATGCCCCGGGCGGGGTGAAGGGCATCAGCCTGTTCCTGGTGCCGAAGTTCATCGCCAACCCGGACGGCACGCCCGGTGCGCGCAATGCGCTGAGCTGCGGCGCCATCGAGCACAAGATGGGCATCAAGGGCGCCTCCACCTGCGTGATGAACTTCGACGGCGCCACCGGCTGGCTGCTGGGCGAGGCCAACCAGGGCCTGGCCTGCATGTTCACCATGATGAACGACGCGCGCTTCCAGGTCGGCTTGCAGGGCCTGGGCATCGCCGAGCGCAGCTTCCAGGGCGCCTTGAGCTACGCCCGCGAGCGCCTGCAATCGCGCGCGCTGACGGGACCTGCGCAGCCGCAGAAGGCCGCCGACCCGATCATAGTGCACCCCGACGTGCGGCGCATGCTGCTGACGCAGAAGACCCTCACCGAGGGCAGCCGCATGCTCGCCGCGCTCTGCGCCCGCGAGCTGGACCTGGAGCACGGCCACCCCGAGGCCGAGGGCCGCAAGGCCGCGGCGAAGCGCGCGGCGCTGCTGATCCCGCTGGTGAAGTCCTTCTTCACCGACATGGGCCAGGAAGTGGCCAGCCTTGGCGTGCAGGTCTACGGCGGCCACGGCTACATCCGTGAATGGGGCATGGAGCAACTGATGCGCGACAGCCGCATCACGCAGATCTACGAAGGCACCAACGGCATCCAGGCGCTGGACCTGATCCGCCGCAAGCTGCTGGGCGACGGCGGCGCCGAGATGGCCGCGCTGCAGGCCGACCTGGCGGAAACCTGCGCCGCGCTGGCCGCCCACGCCGAGCTGGAACCCATGGCCGCGGTGGTGCGCGAGCGCATCCAGGAATGGCGCGGGCTGACCGCCGACGTGCTGGCCGCCACCCGCCGCGATGCGCAGGAGATCGGCGCCATGTCGGTGGACTACCTGCAATACAGCGCCTACGTGCTGCTCGCCGGGCTCTGGCTGCGCGCCGCCGGTACCGCCCAGGTGGCGCTGGACGCGGGCAGCGGCGAGGGCGACTTCTACCGCGCCAAGCTGGCCAGCGCCGACTTCTACCTGCGGCGCATCCTGCCGCGCGCCAGCATGCACCGCGAGGCCCTGCTGGGCGGCGCCGGCTGCCTGATGGCGCTGGACGAGGCGCACTTCGCCTTCTGATGGCCGGGCGGCCGCCCCGGCTCGCCGGGGTGGCCGCCATGCCGGGCCGGGTTAAACTTGCATCGATTCAGCCCGATGACGAGAAACCACCCATGTACGAATGGCTCAACGCCCTGCCCAAGGCCGAACTGCACTTGCACCTGGAAGGGACCCTGGAGCCCGAACTGCTGTTCGCCCTGGCCGAACGCAACCGGGTGAAGCTGCCCTGGGCCGACGTCGAGACCCTGCGCAAGGCCTACGCCTTCAGCAACCTGCAGGAATTCCTCGACCTCTACTACGCCGGCGCCGACGTGCTGCGCAGCGAGCAGGACTTCTACGACCTGACCTGGGCCTACCTGCTCAAGTGCAAGGCGCAGAACGTCATCCACGTCGAACCCTTCTTCGACCCGCAGACCCACACCGACCGCGGCATCCCCTTCGAGGTGGTGTTGCGCGGCATCCAGGGCGCGCTGAAGGACGGCGAGCAGCAGCTGGGCATCAGCCACGGCCTGATCCTCAGCTTCCTCCGTCACCTGTCCGAGGAAGAAGCCTTCAAGACCCTGGAGCAGGCCATGCCCTTCCGCGACGCCTTCGTCGCCGTGGGCCTGGACAGCTCCGAAGTGGGCCACCCGCCGAGCAAGTTCCAGCGCGTGTTCGACCGCGCCCGCGCCGAGGGCCTGCTGACCGTGGCCCACGCCGGCGAGGAAGGCCCGCCGGAATACATCTGGGAAGCCCTGGACCTGCTCAAGGTCCAGCGCATCGACCACGGCGTGCGCGCCATCGAGGACGAGCGGCTGATGCAGCGCATCATCGACGAGCAGATCCCGCTGACCGTCTGCCCGCTGTCCAACACCAAGCTGTGCGTGTTCGAGCACATGGGCCAGCACAACATCCTGGCGATGCTGGAGCGCGGGGTGAAGGTGACGGTGAACTCGGATGATCCGGCTTACTTCGGGGGGTATGTGACCGAGAACTTCCAGGCGTTGTATGAGCACCTGGGGATGACGAAGGAGCAGGCGCAGCGGTTGGCGCAGAACAGCCTGGATGCGCGGTTGGTGAAATGAGCGGGCGGCGGATAACGCCCTGGGCGTTATCCGCCCTACGCTCTTCGTAGGAGCGGATTTATCCGCGATTGGTGCGGTGGATCGGCCATCGCGGACGGAGTCCGCTCCTACGTCCGTGCTTTCCTGGAACCGTTCGCGGTTATCCGTCGTCGGGTGTTGGCACCCCCGCGCAGCGCAGGAAGGCCGCCAGGCACGGGTTGTCGTTGTGCGGGCTCCAGGCCACGCCGTAGTCCACCAGCGGCGAGCCTTCCAGGCTGCGGAAGGCGGCGCCGGGCAGCTGCATCTTGCGCATCGAGTCCGGCACCAGGGCCACGCCCAGGCCCTCGGCCACCAGGTTGACGATGGTCTGCTGCAGGTGCGGCTCCAGCTGGATGCGTGGTTCGAATCCACTGTCCCGGCAGCACTGCATCACCGCTTCGTGCAGCGCCGGCGCGGTGCTGTGGGGGAAGCTGATGAACGATTCTTCCGCGAGGCTCCCCGCTGCCACCTGGGCGTTCGCAGCTAGCGGGTGCGCGCTGGGCAGCACCGCGCACAGCGGCTCGCGCAATAGCGTGCGGTATTGCAGCTGGCCGCTCCCGTGGGCCGGGAAGGTCAGGGCGACGTCGGCCTCGCCGGCTTCCAGCGCCGGGCCGAGGTCGCGCGGCAGTACTTCGTTGAGCACCACCTTCACCTGTGGATAAGCGTCGCTGTAGCGCTTGAGCAGGGTCGGCAGCAGCGTCCAGGCGGCGACCATGGTGAAGCTCAGGCGCAGTTCGCCGCGCTCGCCGCGGGCGCTGGCCTGGGCCGAGCGCACCGCCAGGTCGAGGCCGGCCAGCAGGCTCCTGCAGTGCTGCTGGAACTCGCGGCCGGCGGCGGTCAGTTCCACCGAGCGCGAGTGGCGGGCGAACAGCGGGGTGCCCAGTTCGGCCTCCAGCGCGGCTATCTGCCGGCTCAGCGGCGGCTGGGTCAGGTGCAGGGCCTCGGCGGCGCGGCCGAAGTGCAGGTGTTCGGCGAGGGCGAGGAAGTAGCGCAGCTGGCGCAGTTCGATCATCGATGCGTTTCCGGAATCGATCGGGCTCGTAACAAGCATTGGACGGTATCGATGCGGCAATCCTATGCTCGCCAGCCTTCCTATAACAACGCCTTGCCGAGCTTGCCATGCACACCGTGATCGCCGTCGTCCTGCCCATCTTCGCGCTGATCCTGGCCGGCTGGCTGGCGCGCCGCAGCAACCGCCTGGGCGAAGGCGCGGCGTCGGAGATCAACAAGCTGGTGGTCTGGCTGTGCCTGCCGGCGCTGCTGTTCAAGGTCACCGCCACCTCCACCTGGGCGGAAATCTGGCAGCCGGGCTTCCTCGCCGCCTTCACCGCCGGCTGCCTGCTGGTGTTCGTCGCCACCCTGGCCTGGCGTATGTGGCAGGGCCGCGAGCTGCCGGCGGCGAGCATCGACGGGCTCAGCGCCTCCTATGCCAACACCGGCTACATGGGCATTCCGCTGTGTCTGCTGGTGTTCGGCCAGGACGGCCTGGAGCCGGCGCTGATCGCCTCGCTGCTGGTGGTCTGCGTGCTGTTCGCCGTCGCCGTGGTGTGTATCGAGGTCGGCCTGCAGAGCGAGAAGCACGTCGGCCGCGCGGTGCTGGTGGTGAGCCGCGCGCTGCTGAAGAACCCGCTGGTGGTCTCGCCGATCATCGGTGGCCTGTGGGCCGCCAGCGGCCTGGGGCTGGCCGAGCCGGTGATGCATTTCCTCGACCTGCTGGCGGCGGCCACCACGCCCTGCGCGCTGATCTCCCTCGGCCTGTTCCTGGCGCAGAAGCAGGAGGGGCCGCAGGTCGGCGCCTGGCCGCTGGTGCTGGTCAAGCTGGTGGGGCAGCCGCTGCTGACCGGCGTGCTGGCCTACAAGGTGTTCGCCCTGCCGCCGTTGTGGGCGGATTCGGCGTTGTTGCTCAGTGCACTGCCGACCGGTACCGGGCCGTACATGCTCGCCGAGTACTACAAGCGCGAGGCGCCGGTGGTTTCGCGCAGCATTCTGTTGTCGACGCTGGGGTCGTTGGTGACCTTGTCGCTGTGCCTGTTGTGGATTGCGCGTTGAGCGGGGTGGTTTTTTAGGTTATTCCCCTTCGGGCCAGCGCAAGCGCTGTTCGCGATGGAGCCGCGTCCCGCGTGCGCGGGAATGACGGGATCGAGGGTCGTGTTTCCAGGTGTCATTCCCGCGAACGCGGGAACCCAGTAGACAGAGCTGGAACGGAGAGAAAAAAACCGGGCCTGCCAAGCACGGGGCTGGCAGGCCCGTTCGCAAACCGCTTGGCGCCGGCGCGGGGAGGGGACCCCGCGTGGCGCCGGACGCGCCCCTCAGGCGTATGGCCCGAATTGCGTCAGGGTTGCGATCAAGCCGGTTCGGCAAGCGCGCCAGTCGCGCGCACGGATCGTTGGCGGCCGGAAATCCGGTGGGCGTCGCCGGCCGGCGCGGTGCCCTTGTCGTAGGGCCTGGCCAGCAGCATGTAGAGCACGCCCGCGCCCAGCACCACGGCGGTGGTGAGGATCATCGAGTAGTTGATGTACCAGGGCGCGTCGGGGCTGCGCGGCCAGACCATGTTGGCGATGGCGCCGGCGCCGTAGACCAGCGCGGCGACGTTCACCAGCGTGCCCCAGGGGCCCAGGCTGAACTGGCCGCCGGGCACCCAGCCCTTGGCGCGGGCGATCAGCGCGGCGACCACGATCAGCTGGAAGGCGACGTAGATGCCGATGGCGGCGAAGCCGACGATGGTGGCCGTGGCGTCGGCCATGAACAGGCCCAGGCAGACGATCGCCGCCGGCACCACGCCGCTGACGATCAGCGCGGCGGACGGCACGTGGTTGGCCGACAGGCGCTGCAGCGCGCGGCTGCCGACGATCATCTCGTCACGGGCGTAGGCGAACAGCAGGCGGCTGGCGGCGGCCTGCAGGCTGAGCACGCAGGACACGAAGGACACCAGCACCACCGCCATCACCAGGCGCGAACCCAGCGGGCCGAAGGCGTTGGCCAGGATGGTAGCGACCGGGTCGGTGTCCTCGCCGGCGAGCACCTTGTGCATGTCCGGCACCGAGAGGATCAGCGCCAGGCAAGCGAACATCGCGGCGGCGCCGCCGATGTAGATGGTCATGCGCATGGCCTTGGGGATGCGCTTGCCGGGGTTGGGGGTTTCCTCGGCGACGTCGCCGCAGGCCTCGAAGCCGTAGTACTGGAACAGCCCGGCCAGGGAGGCGGCGAGGAACGCCGGCAGGTAGGAGCCCTGCGCCGCGCCGAGGCCGAAGGTGTCGAACAGCACGCTGAACGGCTGGTGGCGCTCGAAGATCAGCAGGTAGCCGCCGACCAGGATGGCGCCGACCAGTTCGCAGAGGAAGCCGAACATGGCCACCCGCGCCAGCAGCTTGGTGCCCACCAGGTTGAGGCCGGTAGAGACCAGGATCAGCGCCAGGGCGATGTAGATGCTGACGTTGGCGTCCGGGGCGAAGCCCAGCAGCGCCGCCAGGTAGGGCCCGGCGCCGACCGAGACGCCGGCGATGGTGGCGCACAGCGCCCAGGCGTACACCCAGCCGACCATCCACGCCCAGCGCTTGCCCACCAGGCGCCGCGCCCAGGGGTAGACGCCGCCGGAGATCGGGAACTGCGAGACCACCTCGCCGAACACCAGGCACACCAGCAGCTGGCCGAGGCCGATCAGCAGGTACGACCAGAACATCGGCGGGCCGCCGGCGGCCAGGCACAGGCCGAACAGGGTGTAGACGCCGACGACCGGCGACAGGTAGGTGAAGCCCAGGGAGAAGTTCTCCCACAGGCTCATGCTGCGCTCGAAGTTCGAGCTGTAGCCGAGGGCGGCGAGCTGCTCGGCATCGGAATCGGTTACGCCAGCGGCACGCTTGGCAGGGGACCCACTCATCGTTGTTTCCTCTCAGGGGGTAATGGGCAGTGGCGGATTGTCCGCGGTGGAGCTTGCGCATCCGCCGCTGCCCTCTACGGGCTCATTGTCGTTATGGAAAGCGCGGCGCTTATTTGCCGTCGTCGTACTGCGAGAGCCACTCCACCGCGGCGTCGCGGTAGCGGGTGAAGCCCTTGTAGTCCACCAGTTCCTGGTTGAGGGACTTGAGCACGCGATGCATGCGCCTGGCCCAGACGGGGTTGCTGGCGATGTCCTGCAGGCTCAGCAGGTAGGTGCGGATCGGGAACACGATGGCGTTGCTGCGCGGCAGACGGTGCAGCGGCTGCAGCTCGATGCGCAGGTAGACCTTCTCGCCGGCGTTCTCGGCGGTCACCGTGGTGCGGTCCGGGGCCCAGTCCGGCAGGCTCTCGGCGGAGACGTCCAGGCGCGGGTTGACCGTCAGCGACCAGTTCAGGCGGCGCACCGGGTGGCCGTTGCGCAGGCGCAGGAGGAACTTCAGCGCGCGGTCGAGCATGCCGGTTTCCTTCACCAGCGGCACCGGGCCGTGGTACTCGTGCCAGGCCATGCCCAGGTTGAAGCGCAGCGAGTAGTCGGCGCGCTGGGTGGCGATGCCGGCGCCCCAGTACAGGGTGCCGTCGCGCTCTTCCTGCAGCACCCAGTCGCCCTGGGCCTGGCGGGTGATGTATTCCATCGGCTCGTAGGGCAGGGTGGCCGGGTCGCCGAAGGTGAAGGTGTCGTCGATGCCCAGCAGCTTGTTGGTCCAGTGCCAGCGGGTGCCGTCGCGCTCCAGGGCGAAGTACTCCGGGTAGTCCTTGGCGTAGGACTCCATGATCAGCTCCAGCAGGTCCCACTGCGCCTCCATCATGTGCGGCGCCGAGACGTAGTGCATGCCCGGGTCCTTCTCCAGGGTGATGGCGCGGTCGCGGCATTCGCTGATGTAGTGCTCGTCGATGTCGAACACCGCGCGGAAGGCGCCGTCGCCGACGGAAACGTGGGGTTCCAGGTTCATCGAGTACATGTACTCGTCGTCCGGGAAGGGGAAGGGCGCGCGGGCGATGCACGCGGGGCTGTTGGCGTAGGTGTAGTCGTCGCGGTAGGTTTCGTCGGGGCGGAATTGGATGGTCATGGTCGTTCTCCGGCTCAGCAGTCGATGACCAGCCGCGAGCACTTGGCGCGCGACACGCAGGGCATGATTTTCTTGTTGGCGGCCTTGTCCTCGTCGGACAGCCAGTCGTCGGTGTGGAGGATTTCGCCGTCCAGCTCCAGGACGTTGGTCTCGCACATGCCGCAGGCGCCGCCGCGGCACAGGTAGGGAATCTCGTGGCCGGCGGCCTCGGCGGCCTCCAGCAGGCTCTGGTCGGGCGACACCTCGATGGTCGCGCCGCTGCGCGCCAGGGTGACCTTGAACGGCTCGCCGGAACTGCCCTGTTCGAGGAAGCGCTCGTAGTGGATGTGGCTGTCGGTCCAGCCGTGGGCGTGGGCCGCGTCTATGGTGGCCTGGATCATGCCCTCGGGGCCGCAGACGTACACGTCGCTGCCCAGCGGGCGGTCGGCCAGCACGGCGGAGATGTTCAGGCGCTCGCCACGGTCGTCGCGGTACAGGCGCACGGCGTCGCCGTATTCGCGCGCCAGCTCCTCGCCCAGGCGCGAGTGTTCCGCGCCGCGCACCGCCAGGTGCACTTCGAACGGGGTGCCGCGCAGGCGCAGCTCGGCCAGCTGCGAGCACACCGGGGTGATGCCCACGCCGCCGGCGATGAACAGGTGCAGGCGCGCGTGCTTGCTCAGCGGGAACAGGTTCACCGGGCGGAGGATTTCCAGCTCGTCGCCTTCCTGCACCGCATCGTGCATGCGCCTGGAGCCGCCACGGCCGTCTTCCACGCGGCGCACGGCGATCTGGTAGGCGCTGGCGTCGTAGGGCGAGCTCATCAGCGAGTAGGCGTTGCGGTAGGTGCCGCCGTCGTGGGGGATCAGCACCACCACGTTGCTGCCGCCGGAGAAGGGCGTGAGCTGGCCGCCGTCGCGCGGGACCAGGGTGAAGCGCTTGATCTCCGGGGTCACCTGCTCGATGCGGGCGACGCGGACGTTGAGGGTTCCGCTGGACTGGCTCATGTGTCGAGCTCCTCGGCTGCCGGCAGTTCGCCGGGGACTTCGGCGTCGGCCTTGACCGCCTGGAAGGCGGCGAGGCGGCGGGAGTAGTGGTCGCGGACCACCAGGGTGCGGGCGCAGTGCGGGCAGGCGAAAACGCGCTGGGTGACGTTCTCGGTGTAGCCGTCGCAGTGCACGCACCAGACGCGGCGCACGAAGGAGCCGCAGTGCTCGCGCAGCACTTCGTCCCGGTTCAGGTTGATGGCGTCGGCCGCCTGCATGGCGGTGCCGATGAAGCTTTCCGAGCCGGCCAGGTACAGGCGGGTGCCCATGCGCGACTGGCCGAGCAGAGCATGCAGGCCGTCGACCAGCGAGCGGTTGCTCGGGTAGACGCTCAGCTCGACGTCGGCGAGGTCGCGCAGCGCGGCCAGGTGGTCCTGCCCGGAGAAGGATTCGGTGGAATAGAGCACGCGGATGGGCGCGCTGCGCGGCATTTCGGCCAGCAGCCGGAGCATGGCGCTGCCGCCGCTGCCTTGCCCGGCGACTATGTGGTTGCTGCCGGCGAGCGGGCGCAGGTCGTCGTAGACCGGCCTGCTCTTGATACCTGTGATGAGCATTGTTGTTGTGCCTCCAGAACTGCCGGCAACCCCGGTCGGGGATGCCTGGCGCGATTCGAGGACCCGTGCACGGTCACGGGTCGATGGAGGTGGAGCACAGGGTGTGCCAAGAAATTAAGTTGTTGAAAATGAAGAGATTGTTGTTTTTTAGGGGAGGGAATGTAAGCAGAAATGACAAGGGGGGATAGGCAGAAATGCAGCGTTGGTGGGGGTGGTTATCCTGGGGCGGCGGTGTGTTGGTTGGGGGCCGCCCCTCTCCCTAACCCTCTCCCTGAAGGGAGAGGGGACCGTTCGGAGTGCTCGGATATTTCAGAGTCAGCCGGCAGCTCCGGCGGTTTCCGACTGAAACCATTCCTTCTCTCGGCACGGACAAGCCCCCTCTCCCTTCAGGGCGGGGCGCGCAGCCGAGGGCTGGGGAGAGGGTAGGGAGGTCAGCGCAATGCCAATGCACCCGGCAAACGCCATTCGCAGGCAGGGCCCCTACGTTGCAGGTGAGCACGGCTTCTCGTAGGAGCGAGCTTGCTCGCGAACCGCATGGCACCGCGTTTGTTCGCGAGCAAGCTCGCTCCTACAAGAGCAGCCTGCCGCTCAATCCCTCTGCAACTTCCGAATCAACGTCCCGACATCGATCCCCAGGTGCTGCGCCGCCTTGCGCTTGCTGCCGCACAGGCGCACGGCCTGGAGGATCACCTGGCGCTCGAAGCGCTGCACCTGTGCCTTGAGCGGTTCGTCGGCGCTGGCGAAGGGCAGCGGTTCTTCCTCCCCGGCGGACACGGCCTGGCCCAGCAGCTCCGGCGGCAGGTGCTGCTCTTCGGCGACGTCGTCGGCCAGCACCGCCAGGCGTTCGAAGATGTTCACCAGCTCGCGGATGTTGCCCGGGAAGTCATGGCCCAGCAGGCGCTGGCGACAGGCCGTGGACAGCCGCAGGGGCGGCTGGCGGTCGCGGTTGATGCGGGCCAGGAGGATGTCCATCAGCACCGGCAGGTCGTCGCAGTGGGCGCGCAGCGGCGGGATGTCCACCGGCAGCACGGCCAGGCGGTAGTAGAGGTCGGCGCGGAACAGGCCGGCGGACACCTGCGCCTTGAGGTCCTTGTTGGTGGCGGCTATCACCTGCACCTGGACCTTCTTCGCCAGCGGCGAACCCACCGGCTGGATGGTGCCGTCGTCGAGGAACTTGAGCAGCTTGGCCTGCACCTGCAGGGGGATCTCGCCGATCTCGTCGAGGAACAGCGTGCCGCCGGCGGCGCTCTCGATGTAGCCACGCTTGCCTTGCTGCAGCGCGCCGGTGAAGGCGCCGCGCTCGTAGCCGAACATCTCCGACTCGAACAGCGTCTCGGGGATGCTCGCGCAGTTCACGTCGACGAAGGGCCGGTCGCCCCAGCCGGCGGCGCGGTGGATGTGCCGGGCGATGGCGGTCTTGCCCACGCCCGGCTCGCCGAGCAGCAGCAGGCGGGCGCGGCGGCGGAAGGCGCGTACGCCCATGTCGGCGATGTCCGAGAGCAGCGGCGACATGTGCAGCGCGTTGTCCTGGGGGTCGCCCAGGCTCGCCGGGCTGTCCGCCAGCGACGGCGCCGGGGCGCCGCGGCCGGCGCTTTCGCGCGCTTCGTATTCGCGCTGGATCAGCAGCGTGTAGGGCTTCTCGTAGGCGCCGGCGGGCACGCTCTGCAGGCGGGTGAGGAACAGCCGGCCGTCGCGCGAGCGCGTCAGCGCGCTCTTGCCGCCGCGGCGCACGGCCTGCAGGAAGTCGTCGAACTGCAGCGCCGAGCGCTGGTAGAAGTCGCTGTCGGCCAGGCCCAGCACGTCCTGGCGTGCCACGCGGTTGATGCGCTCGGCGGCCAGGTTGAGGAAGCGTACCCGGGAGTCGCCGTCGCAGACGATCAGCGCCTCGCCGAAGCCGTCGAGCAGGGCGTGCAGCGCCGGCGCCTCCAGCAGCGCGGCGAGCATCTCGGCGCTGACGTTGACCGAGGAGCGCATGCCCATGCGCATCGGCGCGAAGAAGCCCTCGCCGCTCATGGGTGCAGCTCTGCCGGCCGGCGCTCGACGCTGTCCGGGCGCAGCACCACCACGCGCCAGGCCTGGTCCTCGCGGATCAGGATGCGCGAGCAGTGGCTGTCGAAGGCGCGGTAGCGGCCGTACTGGTCGGGCAGCTCCAGGCGCTGCCAGGTGCGCTCGGGCAGCGGCAGGCGGTCGAGGGTGGCGGCCACGCCGGCGGCGCGGGTGATGCCGAACACCTGCTCGAAGGCGGCGTTGCGCCATTGCGGCTGGGCGGCTTCATCGATCACCAGCACCGCGTCGGGCACCGCGTCGAACACCCGGCGCAGGGCCTCGATGCGCTGCTCGGCGTCGTGTTGCATGCGCAGCTCCTGGCTGACGTCGCGCAGGCTGCCCCACATGCGCAGCAGGCGGCCGTTGTGGATGCTGGCGCGCACGTCGTTCTCCACGTAGGCCGGCGAGCCGTCGTGGCGGCGGTCCACCGAGAGCGCGCCGTCGACGTGGAAGTCGGCCTCGATCAGCCGCCGCACGAATTCCTCGTTGGCCGGGCTGCGCGGCCAGTACAGGCGCACCGGCTGCTGGCCGAAGTCGACGTCGGCGGGCATCTCGTAGATGGCCGCCATGGCGCGGTTGCACATGCGCCAGTAGGAGCGATTCTCGAACACCTGGCGGACGATCTCGTCGGGCGTCTGGCGCACGTCCACCGGCTCGGCGAACTCGATGCACCAGTAGGCCACCTTGGCGCTGTAGAGCATCTGGCTCATGACTTCGTTGGCGTTCTGCAGCTCGCCCAGGCGCCGGCTGATGCCGCCCAGGGGCATTTTCACCAGGTGCAGGCGCGCCGGCTCGCCGTCGCGCCACTGCAGCACGCCGCTGGCCAGCACCGGCAGCAGGCCGCCGTTGTGGCGGATCAGCGTCAGCTCCAGGTCCTGCACCCGTTCGTCGGCCGGCGGGTTGGCGAAGAGCTGCTGCAGGGCGCGCACCGAATCGGCGGTGTAGACCTGTTCCATGCCCTGGCCGTGGAGCGCGCCGGGCGGGTAGCCGAGCTGGTCGCTCTGCTCGGCGGAGACGTCGAGGAAGCGGCCATCCGCGGCGATGCTGTCGGCCAGCAGCAGGCCACGGTCGAGCAGCAGGCGTAGCGGGTCCATCTGGGATTCTCCATGGGGGATGACGGGGCCGGCGCGGTGGCGCGGGCCAGTCGTCTACCCAGGCAGGTTGCATGCCAGGACGGAGCGCCCGTGACATGGGGGCCGGCGGCCTGGCGCCGTGGCGACTGTATGCAGAAATGCAGCGCCGTTTGCGTTTGCGCAGCGTCTTCGCAGAAGGGTAGCGCCTCCCCGGGGAAGGCGTAAGACAGGACTTTGGCCTAGTACACGTCGATTAACATGGCATGTTAATCTGATGCGCATTCTTCCGCGGAGGAGTGGACGATGATCGCCGTACGTGACGCCTGGGCGGCCGGGCTTCTGAAGTTGCAGAACTGGCCACGCAACCTGCTGGCCGGGGTCATCGTCGGGGTGGTCGCGCTGCCCCTGGCCATGGCCTTCGCCATCGCCTCCGGGGTCAAGCCCGAGCAGGGCCTGTACACGGCCATAGTGGCGGGCATCGCGGTGTCGCTGTTCGGCGGCAGCCGGGTGCAGATCGCCGGGCCCACCGGCGCCTTCATCGTCATCCTCGCCGGCATCACCGCGCGCTACGGCGTCGACGGCCTGCAACTGGCCACGCTGATGGCCGGGGTCATCCTCCTGCTGCTGGGCATCACCCGCCTGGGCAGCGTCATCAAGTACATCCCCGACCCGGTCATCGTCGGCTTCACCGCCGGCATCGGGGTGATCATCTGGGTCGGCCAGTGGAAGGACTTCTTCGGCCTGCCGGCGGTGGGCGGCGAGCACTTCCACCAGAAGCTCTGGCACCTGTTGCAGGCGCTGCCGCAGCTGCACCCGGCGACCACCCTGCTGGCCCTCTTAGGCCTGGCCGCGGTGCTCTACGGCCCGCGCCTGCCGTACCTGGGGCGGGTGCCGGGGCCGTTGCTGGCGATGGTGCTGGTCAGCGTGCTGCAGGCGCTGTTCCAGTTCGATGGCGTGGCCACCATCGGCAGCGCCTTCGGCGGCATCCCCCGCGGCTTGCCGGTGCCGAGCCTGCCGGAGATCAGCCTGCCGCGGATGCTGGAACTGATCGGCCCGGCCTTCGCCATCGCCATGCTCGGGGCCATCGAGTCGCTGCTCTCGGCAGTGGTCGCCGACGGCATGGCCGGCACCCGCCACGACTCCAACCAGGAGCTGGTCGGCCAGGGCATCGCCAACCTGCTGGCGCCGCTGTTCGGCGGCTTCGCCGCGACCGGCGCCATCGCCCGCACCGCCACCAACATCCGCAACGGCGGCAACAGCCCGATCGCCGGGGTAGCCCACGCGGCGACCCTGGTGCTGATTATCCTGTTCCTCGCCCCGCTGGCCTCGAGCATCCCGCTGTGCGCGCTGGCGGCGATCCTCTTCGTGGTGGCCTGGAACATGAGCGAGGCCCGCCACTTCGTGCGCATGCTGCGCCGCGCGCCCAGGGCCGACGTGGCCATCCTGCTGATCACCTTCGGCCTGACGGTGTTCAGCGACCTGGTGATAGCGGTGAACATCGGGGTGATCCTGGCGATGCTGCTGTTCATGCGGCGCATGGCTTCCTCGGTGGAGGTGCTGCAGCAGGGCAGCGCCGAGCTGCGGGGCGAACTGCAGGGCGCGCTGCCGCCGGGCGTGCTGGTCTACACCATCGAGGGGCCGCTGTTCTTTGGCGCGGCGGAAACCTTCGAGCGTGCCCTGGCGCAGACCCGCAGCGATCCGCAGTTGCTGGTGATCCGGCTAAGGCGGGTGCCGTTCATGGATATCACCGGGATGCAGACGTTGGAGGAGATGATCCAGCAACTGCGCAAGCGCGGGGTGACGGTGAAGCTCTGCGAGGCCAACCAGCGGGTGCGGCACAAGCTGGTGCGGGCGGGGATCATCGAGGCGGTGGGTAGGCGGAATTACCATGCCAGTTTTGCCATGGCGCTGGCGGCCTGCGAGGGGCGGGAGGAGGAGGGGGTTTCTTCGTAGGGAGGATTCGGCGCCGCCTGGGAGCAATCGCGGACGGAGTCCGCTCCTACGCCCGTGCCTCCCTGGGACCGGTCTCGCCAGCGCTTTTCGTAGGATGGGTTGAGCCTGCGAAACCCATGCAGTTGCGGTGATGGGTATCGCTTCGCTCAACCCATCCTACGAAAAGCCATGCTTCCTGGAACCGTAGGAGCGGACTCCGTCCGCGATCGAGCCGGCAGGCTGCTCCGGACTGGCCGGCGGCCCTCAATCCTGCCCGCCCACCTTCGGTTGCGTGGCATAGCTCACCCCGTGGCTCTCCAGGTAATCGCGGATCAGCTGGCGAACCACCTGGGACGGTGTCAGGTCCTGGCTGGCGCAGAGTTCCTCGAAGGCCTTCTTCTTCACCGGGTCGATCAGGACGGTCAGGCGGGCGGTGCGGTTTTCCATGGGTTCTACTTGTTCGGTTCGCGGATGTTAATCAAATTCTAATGCCCCATCCGCGCCCCTGTCATGGCGCCGTCCGCCGCAGCCGCCGCTGGCTCACTGTTCGCCGCGGATGTACTGCTCCAGCTGCTGGATCAGCTGGGCCTGCTCGGCGATGGCTTCCTTGACCAGGTCGCCGATGGACAACAGCCCCACCAGCTGGCCGTTCTCCACCACCGGCAGGTGGCGCAGGTGGCGCTCGGTCATGATGCTCATGCAGGTGTCGACGTTCTGCTGCGAATCCACCGTGACCACCGGCGAGCTCATGATGGCGCTGACCGGGGTGCCCACCGAGCTGCGGCCCTGGAGGATCATCTTGCGCGCGTAGTCGCGTTCGCTGACCACGCCCACCACCTGGCCGTTGTCCACCACCGGCAGGGCGCCGACGTTCTTCACCGCCATCACCCGCAGGGCGTCGAGCACCATCTCGTGTGGGCCTATGGTGTGCACCTGCTGGCTCTGCTTGGCGTGGAGGAGCTGTGCGACGGTCTTCATGCTGGATGTCCTTCTGCTGTTGTGCGCAGGGCCGATGCCCCGGTGTGGCCACAGGATCGGCAAGCGAGGCTTCCCGCACAATGCTGGAAACGGCATCGCCCCCATAGGAAAACGTCATGACCTTCCTTCTGACTTATAGCCAAATGCGCCGCGCCGCGCGACCGCCGAGGCTTTGCGCGGGCCCGGCGAGGCCGTAGCATTGAGGCCTGCCGCACCCCGCCTGCCGAGACCGCACCATGCACGACGACGACATCGACCTCCCCGAGCCGGAGCACGAGCACCTGCTCGACCACGAGTGGGACGAGGATTCCCCGGAGGATTTCGAGCACGACGCCACCGGCCTGCGCGACGAGCCCGAGGACGCTGAGGACGACTGGGACGACGAGGACAGCGACGCCCACTGGCACGACGACTGAGGCGCGCCGGCGCTCACTGCGAGGTGATGCGCCGGTACTCGTTCTGGTACTGGTCGAACGGCAGGTTGCTGCGCTGCAGCTTCTGCAGCTGGCGCTCCTGGTTCTCCACCGCCACCACCGGCTTGGCCGCCGCCTCCCGGCTGGCCACCGACTGGCCGGGCGCCGGGGCCGGCGCGGGGCGGGCCGGTTGCTCGGCCGGCGTGCTGGCCGGCATCGGCGCCTCCGGTAGCGGGTCGCGCTTGGCGATGCGCTGGGCGCTTTCGACTTCCTCGATGATCGCCTTGGAAATGTCCTTGAGCTGGCCTTCCAGCGCAGCCGGCTCGGCGGAGTCGGTCTCGTAGCGGCGCGAGCCCATCAGCCGGCCGCTGGGGCCGTCGGTGAAGCGCACGTTGACGCGCAGGCTGCCCTTGCCCAGGCCGTCGCCGTCGGCCTGCTGGCGCAGGCGGTCGACTTCCACCACCAGCAGCGTCGCCGGCAGCGCGGTGGGGCTCACCGCGCCGGCCTGCTCGCCCAGCTGGTAGTCGGACGAGGCCGCGCGGTCCGTGAGGATGCGCCGCCAGGCGCTGGTCAGCCGCGTCCAGCCCGGCGTCGCGGTCACGCTGGGGTCGCCCTGGAAGTTCACCAGCAGGCGGTTGCGGGTGTCGGCATAGGTGCTGATGGGGGAGAGCGCGTCGGCGCGCTTCACATCCGCCGCGCAGCCGGCCAGGCCGGCCACGAGGAGCAGTACGAAACAGGTACGCACGATGGCCTCCTTGGAAAATGCGCGGGCCGGGAGTTGCAAGTCTAGTCGGTGCTTTGGCGCTTGCAGGGCGCGGCGGCACATTTCCGTCGCCCGGCTGTTGGCCTGGCAACAGCGCATCAGCAGCTTGCCCGGCCGCGGACAGGACGATAACCCGGCGCCTGTTGCAAGTTCATGATCCGCAAGGCTTTCCGGCACTGGCACGGTTGCTGCTCCGGCCCTGGTGGAAGCCGCGTGGCGCCTGGCCGCGCGGCATGCAATCGCGCAACTCTCGGAGAGCAGAACCATGAGCCAGCAACCCATCCGCTTCGCCTACTGGGTGCCCAACGTCAGCGGCGGCCTCGTCGTCAGCAACATCGAGCAGCGCACCAGCTGGGACTTCGACTACAACCGCCGGCTGGCGCAGAGCGCCGAGAAGGCCGGCTTCGACTACGCCCTGTCGCAGATCCGCTTCACCGCCGGCTACGGCGCCGAGTACCAGCACGAGTCGGTGGCCATCAGCCACGCGCTGCTGGCGGCCACCGAGAAGCTCAAGGTCATCGCCGCCATCCTCCCCGGTCCGTGGAACCCGGCGCTGGCGGCCAAGCAACTGGCGACCATCGATCAGCTGACCGGCGGGCGCATCGCCGTGAACATCGTTTCCGGCTGGTTCAAGGGCGAGTTCCACGCCATCGGCGAGCCCTGGCTGGAGCACGACGAGCGCTACCGCCGCTCCGAGGAGTTCATCCGCGCGCTCAAGGGCATCTGGACCCAGGACAACTTCACCTTCAACGGCGACTTCTACCGCTTCCGCGACTACAGCCTCAAGCCCAAGCCACTGCAGCGCCCGCACCCGGAAATCTTCCAGGGCGGCAGCTCGCGGGCCGCGCGCGACATGGCCGCGCGGGTGTCGGACTGGTACTTCACCAACGGCAACACGCTGGAAGGCATCAAGGCCCAGGTCGACGACATCCGCGCCAAGGCCGCGGCCAACGGCCACGCGGTGAAGATCGGGGTGAACGCCTTCATCATCGCCCGCGACACCGAGGTCGAGGCCCGCGCGGTGCTGCAGGAGATCATCGACAAGGCCAACCCCGAGGCGGTCAACGCCTTCGGCCACGAGGTGAAGAACGCCGGCGCCGCCAGCCCCGAGGGCGAGGGCAACTGGGCGAAGTCCAGCTTCGAGGACCTGGTGCAGTACAACGACGGCTTCAAGACCAACCTGATCGGCACCCCGCGGCAGATCGCCGAACGCATCCTCGCGCTCAAGGCGGTGGGCGTGGACCTTGTGCTCTCCGGCTTCCTGCACTTCCAGGAAGAGGTGGAGTACTTCGGCGAGAAGGTCCTGCCGCTGGTGCGCGAGCTGGAGGCCGAGGCGCAGCGCAAGGCTGTTGCCTGACGGGCAACTGTTGGCTGCCGGACAGTGCTTCAACAAACAGTGTCCGGCCAGCGACTCGGCTGTCTTTGCTATCCAGTAAGTAGTTGATTTATAGGAAGAAAATTTCGGGCATGGATCGTGCTCAACCAGGACAGGGCCCGCTGCCGGGAGGTCCCGGCCCCACACGGGCCACTGTTCGCCACGAGGAAGACCATGTCCGTTTCTGCTGCCTATCCGATCAACCGCCCCGCCGCGCGGATCATCCGCGACGACGCCGAGGCCCTCCGCGTCGCCCACGAGGTCGCCGAGCTGCTGCTGGCCGGCGCTTCCGAGCGCGACCTCAACCGCTTGGTGCCGGTGGAGATCGTCGACGCCTTCTCCAACAGCGGCCTGTGGGGCATCACGGTGCCGCGCGAATACGGCGGCGCCGAGGTGTCCCACGCCACCCTGGCCCAGGTCATCGCCATCGTCTCGGCGGCCGACCCGTCCCTGGGGCAGATCCCGCAGAACCACTACTGCCTGCTGGAAGACATCCGCCTGCAGGGCACCGAGGAGCAGAAGCGGCACTTCTTCGCCCTGGTGCTGGAAGGCCACCGCTTCGCCAACGCGCTGTCGGAAACCGGCGGCAAGAACGTGCAGGACATCCGCACCCGCCTGGTCGCCGAGGGCGACGGCTACCGCATCGACGGCCGCAAGGGCTACTGCACCGGCTCGCTCTACGCGCACTGGCTGGGCGTGCTGGCGCTGGACGAGCAGGACCGCGCGCAGCTGGCCTTCGTCCCGCGGGAAAGCGCCGGGCTGACGGTGGTGGACGACTGGGACAGCATCGGCCAGCGCACCACCTCCAGCGGCAGCGTGCTGCTGGACGGCCTGCGCGTGCCGGCCTTCCACCTGTTCCCCAGCTACCGCTCCTACGAGAGCCCGACCCTGGCCGGACCCTTCGCCCAGATCACCACCGCCGCCATCGACGCCGGCATCGCCCGCGCCGCGCTGCGCGACACCATCGCCTTCGTCCGCGAGCAGGCGCGCCCGTGGATCGATGCGGGGGTGGAGAAAGCCAGCGAGGACCCGCTGACCATCATCCAGGTCGGCGGCCTGGACATCCGCCTGGAAGCCGCCGAGGCCCTGCTGGAACGCGCCGGCCGCGTGCTCGATGCCGGCAAGGCGGCGCCCGACGAGGACAAGGTGGCCGCCGCCTCCCTGGCCGTAGCGCGGGCCAAGGTGCTGACCACCGAGATCGCCATCGAGGCGAGCAACAAGCTGTTCGAACTCGGCGGCACCCGCTCCACCCTGCGCAAGCACAACCTCGACCGCCACTGGCGCAACGCCCGCGTGCACACCCTGCACGACCCGGTGCGATGGAAGTACCACCTGGTCGGCAACTGGCGGCTCAACGGCAAGCGCCCGCCGCGCCACGACTGGAACTGAGGGGGCGCCATGAGCAAGCAGATACGCCTCAACGCCTTCGCCATGAACACCGTCGGCCACCTCTCGCCCGGCCTCTGGTGCCACCCGCGCGACCAGGCGCGGCGCTATACCGACATCCACTACTGGGTCGAGCTGGCCAAGACCCTGGAACGCGGCAAGCTCGACGGCCTGTTCATCGCCGACGTGCTGGGCGTCTACGACGTCTACGGCGGCAATGCCGACGCCGCGCTGCGCACTGGCGCGCAGGTGCCGGTGAACGACCCGCTGCAGTTGGTCCCGGCGATGGCCGCGGCCACCCGCCACCTGGGCTTCGGCGTGACCGCCTCGGTGTCCTTCGAGCACCCGTTCCCCTTCGCCCGGCGCATGTCCACCCTCGACCACCTGACCGGCGGCCGCGCCGGCTGGAACATCGTCACCTCGTACCTGGCCAGCGGCGCGCGCAACCTCGGCCAGCAGCGCCAGCTGTCCCACGACCAGCGCTACGCCCTGGCCGACGAGTACCTGCAGGTCTGCTACAAGCTGTGGGAAACCAGCTGGGAAGACGACGCCGTGGTCGCCGACCGCGACAGCGGCGTCTATGCCGAGCCGTCCAAGGTCCACGGCATCCGCCACCAGGGCGAATACTTCCAGGTGCCCGGCTTCCACCTCTGCGAACCCTCGCCGCAGCGCACCCCGGTGCTCTACCAGGCCGGCGCCTCCAGCCGTGGCCGGGCCTTCGCCGCGGCCAACGCCGAGTGCGTGTTCGTCGCCGCGCCGAGCAAGGCGGTGCTGAAGAAGCAGGTGGCCGACCTGCGCGAAGCGGTGCGCGCCGCCGGGCGCGAGCCGGGCGACGTGCTGGTGCTGGAGCAGCTCACGGTGATAGTCGCGCCGACCGACGCCGAGGCCCTGGCGCGCCTGGCCGAGTACCGCGAGTACGCCAGCGCCAGCGGCGCCCTGACGCTGATGTCCGGCTGGACCGGCATCGACTTCGCCGAATACGCCCCCGGCCAGGTGCTGCGCGAGGTGCCCAGCGATGCCATCCAGTCGGCGGTGGAAGCCTTCACCCGCGCCGACCCGACGCGCACCTGGACCACCGCCGAGATCGCCGACTACTGCGCCATCGGCGGCGACGGCCCGGTGCTGGTGGGCTCGCCGCAGACCGTGGCCGACCAGCTGCAGGAATGGGTGGCGGAAACCGACGTCGACGGCTTCAACCTGGCCGGCGTGGTCATGCCGGAAACCTTCGAAGCGGTGGTCGACCTGCTGGTGCCGGAGCTGCAGGCCCGCGGCCTGTTCAAGCGCGACTATGCCGAGGGCACCCTGCGCCACAAGCTGTTCGGCGCCGGCGACCGCCTGGCCGCGCCGCACCCGGTCGCCAACCTGCGCGAGGAGGCCCGGCGATGAACGAGTGGCTGGCCAACGTCGACTGGAGCGAGATCGCCCAGGCCTGCCTGGACACCCTGAGCATGCTCGGCGCGGCCCTGGGCTGCACCGTGCTGCTGGGGCTGCCGCTGGGCGTGCTGCTGTACCTCACCGGCCAGCGCCAGCTGCTCGACTCGCCGCGCCTGTACCGGGTGCTCTCGGTGCTGGCCAACGTGCTGCGCTCGATGCCCTTCATCATCCTGCTGATCGTGCTGATCCCCGCCACCGAGCTGCTCACCGGCACCTCGCTGGGCGTGCGCGGCGCCATTCCGCCGCTGGTGGTGGGCTGCACGCCGTTCTTCGCGCGGCTGGTGGAAAGCTCGCTGCGCGAGGTCGACCGCGGCCTGGTGGAAGCGGTGCAGGCGATGGGCGCGAGCACCCGGCAGATCGTCTTCCACACCCTGCTGCCGGAAGCGCGCACCGGGCTGATCGCGGCCATCACCGTGACCGCCATCGTGCTGGTCGACTACACGGCCATGGCCGGGGTGGTCGGCGGCGGCGGCCTGGGCGACCTGGCCATCCGCTTCGGCTACCAGCGGTTCCAGACCGACGTCATGGTGGTCACCGTGCTGCTGCTGATCCTGCTGGTGCAGGCCCTGCAGATGAGCGGCGACCGCCTGGTGCGCCACTACACCCGGCGCTGAATCCAACACCCGCTCGCGGCGGCCGGGAAAACGCCGCCGCTGGCCCCACGTCCAACCCACGACGGCCATTCCAAGAAACCACTGATCGGAGCAAACAGCATGAAGAAAGTCCTGGCCGCCCTGGCTGCCGTAATAGCCATCAACGCCCACGCCAACGAGCACCTGGTGGTCGGCGCCACCCCGGTGCCCCACGCGGAAATCCTCGAATTCGTCAAACCGGCCCTGGCCAAGGAGGGCGTGGACCTGGAAGTGAAGGTCTTCAACGACTTCATCCAGCCCAACCTGCAGCTGGCGAAGAAGAACCTCGACGCCAACTACTACCAGTACCGCCCGTTCCTCGACGACTTCAACAAGACCCGCCACACCAACCTGGTGCCGGTGGTGGGCGTGCACATCGAGCCCTTCGGCGCCTACTCGGCCAAGTACAAGAGCCTGGCCGAGCTGCCCGATGGCGCCAGCGTGGCCATCCCCAACGACCCGGTGAACACCGGCCGCGCCCTGGTGCTGCTGGCCGAGGCCGGGCTGATCAAGCTCAAGGACCCGAGCAATCCGCAGTCCACCGAGCGCGATATCACCGACAACCCCAAGCACTTGAAGATCCGCGAACTGGAAGGCGCCATGCTGGCGCGTTCGGTGAAGCAGGTCGACCTGGCCTTCGTCTTCGCCAACTACGCGCTGGAAGCCGGCATCGACATCAAGAGCGCGCTGATCGTCGAGAAGGGCAAGGACCTCTACGTCGAGTTCCTGGTGGCGCGTCCGGACAACATCCAGGACCCGGGCATCCAGAAGCTGGCCAAGGCGCTCAACTCGCCGGAAGTGCGCAACTTCATCCTGACCCGCTACAAGGGCGAGATCGCCCCCGGCTTCTGATGTGACCCGGCGCGGCGCCCAGGACGGGCGCCGCGCCCGGCAGGAACGCACCCATGGTCAGCTTCAACCATTCGCAGCCCCTGGCGGCTGCCACCCACATCCGCCTGCGCGGCCTGGCCAAGCACTACCTGGCCGGCGGCCGGGAGGTGCAGGCGCTGCACGGCATCGACCTGGAGATCCGCCGCGGCGAGGTGTTCGGCATCATCGGCCGCAGCGGCGCCGGCAAGTCCTCGCTGCTGCGCTCGCTCAACCGCCTGGAGCGGCCCAGCGCCGGCCAGGTGCTGGTCGACGGCGAGGACATCGGCGCCTTCGACGACGCGCGCCTGGCGCAGCTGCGCCGGCGCACCGGGATGATCTTCCAGCACTTCAACCTGATGGCCTCGCGCAGCGTCGGCGACAACGTCGCGCTGCCCCTGGTGCTGGCCGGCGTGCCGCGCGTCGAGCGCGAGCGGCGGGTGGCCGAGCTGCTGCAGCTGGTGGGCCTGGCGGACAAGCGCGAGGCCTACCCGGCGCAGCTCTCCGGCGGGCAGAAGCAGCGCGTCGGTATCGCCCGCGCACTGGTGCTGCAACCGGACCTGCTGCTGTGCGACGAGGCCACCTCGGCGCTGGACCCGGAAAGCACCCAGTCGATCCTCGCGCTGCTGCGCGACATCAACCACCGATTGGGCCTGACCATCGTCCTCATCACCCACGAGATGGAAGTCATCCGCGACCTCTGCGACCGCGTGGTGGTGCTGGAGCGCGGCCGGGTGGTGGAGCAGGGCGAGGTCTGGGAAGTGTTCGGCGACCCGCGCCACGAAGTGACGCGCAGCCTGCTCGGCACGCTGCACCATGACGCCGACGGGGATGCGGCGGGCGAGGGTCTGCTGCTGGACCTGCACTACAGCGGCGCCAGCGCCCGCGAACCGGAGCCGGCCGCCATCGGCCGCGAACTGGGCTACGAGGTGCGCCTGGTGCAGGCCAGCCTGGAGCGCATCCAGGGCCGCTCCCTGGGCAGCCTGCGGCTGCGCGTGGCGGCGCCGGCGGCGGAGCGCGAGGCGGTAGTGGCGCGCGCGCAGGCGCTGGCCGATCGGGTCAGCCTGGTGGGCAGTGCCTGACGGGGCTCAGATGGACAGCCGCACCACGCGGTTGTCCAGCGCCTGCTCCGGGCCGCGGCGCTTGTTCACCACCAACTCGCCGATGGCGATCAGCCGCGTGCGCGTGACGTTGCGCGACAGGCCCAGCAGGTTGGCGGTGTGCACCTGGTTGTGGTGGCAGAAGCGGTAGGCGGCGCGCAGCAGGCTTTCCTCGACGCGTTCGTAGAGCGCCCCGGCGGATTCCTCGAACAGCCGGCGGAAGGCGCGTTGCAGCAGTTCCTCGGCGGACTCGCCGCCACTGGCCGCGGGGCTGCCGGCATGGCCGGCGGGGGCTTCCTCCTGGCGTTCCAGGCGCAGGTTGGACAGGCGCAGGTCGTCCTCGCGCACCAGGCCGTCGCGGCAGGTCAGCAGGCTGTGGTGGATGACGTTCTCCAGCTCGCGGATGTTGCCCGGCCAGCCGTAGCCCACCAGCTTGCGCTCGGCCTCGGCGCTGAGCTGCACCTGGCCGTAGCCCAGGCGCTCGCTGTAGCTGCGGATGAAGTGGCGGGTCAGCGGCAGGATGTCGCCGGGGCGTTCGCGCAGCGGGTGCAGCTGCAGGGTGACGACGTTGAGGCGGTAGTACAGGTCCTCGCGGAAGTGCCCGGCGTTGATCGCCCGCTCCAGCTGCACGTTGGTGGCCGCCAGCACCCGCACGTTGATCGGGATGCTCTTGCGCGAGCCCAGGCGCACCACCTCGCGCTCCTGCAGCACGCGCAGCAGCTTGACCTGGATGGGCATCGGCAGGTCGCCGATCTCGTCGAGGAACAGGGTGCCGCCGTCGGCCTCTTCGAACCAGCCGGCCTTGGCGCTGAGGGCGCCGGTGAAGGCGCCCTTCTCGTGGCCGAACAGCTCGGCCTCCACCAGGGATTCGGAGAATGCCCCGCAGTTCACCGCGACGAAGGGCCCGTTGCGCCGCCCGCTGAGGTTGTGGATGTGCCGCGCCACCAGCTCCTTGCCCGTGCCGGTTTCGCCGATGATCAGGACGCTGGCCTCGCTGGGGGCGACCTGTTGCAGATGGGCGAGCAGCGCCTGCGATTTCGGGTCTTCGAAGACCTGTGCGGTCGCCCGGATCGAGGTGGCCAGTGCGGGGGAGGGGGGTAGCGTCAGCAGTTGCATGTCTCTGCCTCAGGAATAGAAGGTGGGTGTCGGCCGCGTACCGTTGAGCGCCCAGTCCCCCAGCTCGTGGAGCTTGTAGTCCAGCGGGTCGTGCAGGGATTGGGTGCGCAGGTTGCGCCAGAAGCGGTCCAGGCGCAGCGAGGCGTGGGTGGCGCGGGCGCCGGTGACCTCGAACAGGCGGTTGCAGATGTCCAGGCCGGCGCGGCTGGCGGCGACCTTGGCGGTGGCGATGGCCACCGCCAGCTGCGCGCGCTCCTCGGCGCCCAGGGCGTGTTCCTTGCGCCAGGCCTCGTCGAGCAGCGCGGCGGCGCGCTGCACTAGCAGGCGCACGCTCTCCAGGCCGACCCAGAACTCGCCGTAGTGGCGCAGCACGTACGGGTCCTCGCCGACGCTGCGGGCGCTGGAGCGGAACCACGGGCGGCTTTCCTTGAGGCTGTACTGCCGCGCCTCCTCGAAGGCGCCCTCGGCCACGCCGAGGAACAGGTTGGCGAACAGCAGCTGGGCGATCAGCGGGCGCAGGCAGGCGAAGGGCGTGCTCAGCGGGCCCGGGTCGAGCAGCAGCTCGGATTCCTCCACGCGCACCCGTTCGAAGGTGGCGCTGCCGCTGTCGGTCTGCCGCTGGCCCATGTTGTCCCAGTCGCCGTGCAGGGTGATGCCGGTGCGGCCGCTGGGGATGGCGGCGATCAGCAGCTTGCCGCCGGCGCTTTCGTCCACCGCCGAGGCGATGAGCATTTCCGAGTCGCTGGCGCCGGAGCAGAAGCTCTTCTTGCCGGAGAACTCGCGCCAGCCGTCGAACTTCTTCACCACGGTGCGGGTGTCCAGCGGGTTCAGGGCGTTGCCCCAGAACCAGTGCTTGCGCGCGGTCTGCTCGAACCACGGCTGCCACTGCTCGGGGCGGGCGAACAGGCGCACGGTGGCCAGCATCAGGTGCTGGAAGCCGAACACGTGGGCGATGGAACTGTCGACGCGGGCGAACTCGCGGGTCACTTCCAGGGCCTCGCTCCAGCTGGCGCCCAGGCCGCCGTACTGTTTGGGGATGACCAGGCCGAGCAGGCCGCTGCGGCGCAGGGCGTCGCGCTCGGCCTTCGGCGTGCCGCCGAGCCGGTCGCGCTCGACGGCGCTTTCGGCGAATTCCGCCGCCAGCTGGCGGGCCAGTTGCAGCGGGCTGAGGATGGAGGCTTGTGCCGGCGAATTCATCGGGCGGCTCCTCAGGCGATGCGGCGCAGCGCGCGGTGGTCGCCGAACAGCGGCAGGGCGCGCTCCACGGCCAGGCGGATGCGCGCCTGGAGCAGTTCGCAGCTGATGCGGTAGTCCTTGAAGTCGGCCTCGCTGGCGTACACGCCCAGGGGCAGGGTCAGGGACTGGAAGAAGCTGAACAGCGGGCGCAGCTGGTGGTCGATGACCAGCGCGTGGCGCTGGCTGCCACCGGTGGCGGCGAGCAGCACCGGAGTGCCGATCAGGGCGTCCTGGCCGATCAGGTCGAACAGGTGCTTGAGCTGCCCGGGGTAGGAACCGCGGTACACCGGCGAGGCCACCAGCAGCAGGTCGGCGCCCTCGATGGCGCGTAGCTGCGCCTCCACTGCCTCCGGCAGCTCGGCGCGGCTCAGGGCGCCGCCCACCGGGCGGGCGATGTCGGCCAACTCGATGAGCTGGACCTCGGCGTCCAGGTGGCGGCCGATCTCGGCGAGGATGGCCTCGGTCAGGACCAGGGTGCGCGAGGGGCGATAGGCGCCGCCGGATACGGCGACCACTTTCAAGGGGGCAGTCATGTTCGGTTTCCTGTGCTGTTGCCCTGCCGGCAGGGCGGGTTCAGGTCGGGTTTCGCAAGACCTGTGCCAGGACTCAAGCCATTGATTGGTATGGGTATTCATCAAGTGTTGCTGGGCGAACTGTTGGCTGGCGGCTAGTTGCTGCTGGGCAACTGTTGGCAACGCAACAGTGGAGCGGCCGTCGATTCCTGCGCAGTTATAGAGGAATCGAGGTTGAGGTAAAAAAGAATAAATTCAGATTTTATTATTCTTTAATTGAATATACGGGCCGCAAGCCGCGTCAGGCGGCGCCCTGGCCGCGGAACTCGCTAGGCGACAACTGCGTGTGCTTGCGGAAGAAGCGGCTGAAGTAGCCGACGTCGGAGAAGCCCTGGTCGTGGGCGATGGCCTTGATGCTCTGGCGCGAGTGGGCCAGCTCGCGCTTGGCCTCCAGCACCAGGCGCGCGTTGATCACCGCCATGGGGCGGCGCTGGCCGCCCTGGCGGTGTGCGCCCAGGGCCGCCGCGCGGAGCGGGCGAAGGTGGCGGGCGCCGGTTCCTGGTGAACCGGGCTTGAATGCGCAACGCCGGTCAGTTTCCTGACCGGCGTTGTCGTTGCGAAGCCTGGGCGGGCACTCAGCGGAACGCCGGCACCACGTGCTTGATGAACAGTTCCAGGGACTTCTTCTTCTGCTCGTAGGGCAGGCTGTTGTCGGCCCAGAAGCTGAACTCGTCGACGCCCAGCTCCTGGTAGTGGCGGATGCGCGCGATGATTTCCTCGGGGGTGCCGATCATGGTGTTCTTGCGGATGTTCTCCAGCTCGAACTCCGGGCGCTCCTTGAACTTCTCCTCGGGGCTGGGCGGCAGCAGGCCGTTGACCGGGGTCTGCTTGTTGCCGAACCAGGCGTCGAAGGTGCGGTAGAAGCGCGAGATGGCCTCGGCGCCGACCTTCCAGCCTTCCGGGTCGTCGGCGCTGTGCACGTGGGTGTGGCGCAGCACCATCAGTTGTGGGCGCGGCACGCCGGGGTTGTTGGCCAGGGCCGCCTCGAACTTGTTCTTCAGGTCGACCACTTCCTCGTCGCCCTTCATCAGCGGGGTGACCATCACGTTGCAGCCGTTGGCCACGGCGAAGTTGTGCGAGTCCGGGTCGCGCGCGGCGATCCACATCGGCGGGGTGGGCTTCTGGATCGGCCGCGGCGAGGAGGTGGCGGTGGGGAACTTCCAGATCTCGCCGTCGTGGGCGACGTCGCCCTGCCACAGCGCGCGCACCACCGGGACCATCTCGCGCAGGTACTTGCCGCCCTCGGTGGCCGGCATGCCGTTGGCCATGCGGTCGAATTCGTATTGGTAGGCGCCGCGGGCCAGGCCCACTTCCATGCGGCCGTTGCTGATCACGTCGAGCAGGGCGCATTCGCCGGCCACGCGGATGGGGTGCCAGAAGGGCGCGATGATGGTGCCGGCGCCCAGGCGGATGGTTTCGGTGCGGGCGGCCAGGTAGGCCAGCAGTGGCATGGGGCTGGGCGAGATGGTGTATTCCATGGCGTGGTGCTCGCCGATCCACACGGTGCTGAAGCCGCCTGCCTCGGCCATCAGCGTCAGTTCGGTGAGTTCCTCGAACAGCTGGCGGTGGCTGGTTTGCTCGTCGTAGCGCTCCATGTGCACGAACAGGGAAAATTTCATATCGCTTACCTCGAACCTTTTTTGTATCCGGCGCTGGGCGGGCCGGCGGATGGGATGCGCCTGCGCGCACCGCTGCTTCGGGGAATGGGCGCGATCATGGCGATTGGCCACAAACGTGCTGGGTGTCCGTGGTTTATTGGTATACCATAATACGGAATATCTGCAAGGCGTTTCTGCCCGGCGCCACCCCAAGGAGTTAAGGATGAACCTCAAACAGAAACTGATCCTGGCCTTCGCCGCCATCGCCAGCCTGCCGGTGCTGCTGGTCGCCGTGCTGGTGATCTTCAACCTGCGCGGCGAAGCGCGGGAAGGCTTCATCGACAGCAGCAGCCGGGAGATCCGCCAGGTGGAGAACGCCATGCAGTTGTTCTTCGACGGCATCGCCCAGAACGTCGAGTACCTGGCCGCGCACCCGCAGCTGCAGGCCATCGACGGCAGCCTCAAGCAGTACATCGGCGCCGACGCCGCGCAGCACCCGGCCGGTGAGCTGGACCGCCAGGTGTTCGACCTGTTCGCCGGCCTGGCCCACAGCCACCCGGACTATGCGTACGTGTCCCTGGGCACCCGCGACGGCGGCTACGCCTTCTGGCCGGGCGACGACAAGCTGGCCAGCTACGACCCGCGCAGCCGCCCCTGGTACCAGTCGGCCATGGCCCAGCCGGGCCGCACCCTGCGCACCCACGCCTACTACTGGGCGGCGGACAAGGTGGTGCTGGTCAGCAGCGTGCGCACCTTCGCCAACCGCCTCGGTGAGCAGGGCGGGGTGGTCAACATCGACGTTTCGCTCAAGCGCCTGACCGACATCGTCAAGGGCATCCGCCTGGGCGACAGCGGCTACCTGATGCTGATGGAAGGCGACGGCACCGTGCTGGTCGACCCGCACCAGCCGGAGCACAACTTCAAGAAGCTCGGCGAGCTGGGCGCCGGCTATGCCAGCCTGGCCAGCGCCGACAAGGGCCTGGTGGAGGTGGAGATCGACGGCGAGCGCTACCTGGCCAACGTCTGGCCGTCGGAGGGCCTGGGCTGGCGCTTCGTCGGCCTGATCAAGGAAAGCGAGGTGATGGCCGGGGCGACGCGCCTGACCTGGCTGGTCGGCCTGATTGCCGCGGTGATAGCGCTGGGCTTCGCCGGCGTGGGCGCCGTATTCGCCGGCCTGGTGGTGCGCCCGGTGCGCGCGGTGGCCGATGGCCTGGAAGGCATCGCCCAGGGCGACGGCGACCTGACCGGGCGCCTGGCGGTGCGCGGCCGCGACGAGACGGCGCAGCTGGCCGGCTGGTTCAACCAGTTCCTCGAGGCCATCCGCCGCCTGGTGCAGCACATCGGCCAGGCCGCCTCCGGCATCCACCAGAGCGCCGGCAGCGCCAGCGGCACCTCCCAGGCCCTGGCCGAGGCCGCGGCGCGCCAGCGCGAGGCGGTGGACATGGTGTCCACGGCGTTCAACGAGATGGTCATGACCGCCAACGAGGTGGCGCGCTCCTGCAGCCAGGCGGCGACTTCCGCCGACAGCGGCCAGCGCCAGGCCCACGACGGCCAGCAGCAGATCGACGAAGCGGTGGACAGCGTCGGCCGCCTGAGCGAGGAAATCGCCGGTTCGGCCGGCGCCATGCGCCAGCTGGAGCAGGACAGCAACGACATCCAGTCGATCCTCGGCACCATCCGCTCCATCGCCGAGCAGACCAACCTGCTGGCGCTCAACGCGGCCATCGAGGCGGCCCGTGCCGGCGACCAGGGCCGCGGCTTCGCCGTGGTGGCCGACGAAGTCCGCGCACTGGCGCGGCGCACCGCCGAATCCACCGGTGAGATCGACGCGCTGCTGGGCAACCTGGCCCGCCGCACCCACGACACCGGCCGGCAGATGCAATCCAGCCTGGAGGCCTCGCAGCGCACCGTCGGCTCCATCCGCGAGGCCCGCGCCTGCTTCGGCGCCATCCGCGAATCGGTGGACGTGATCCGCGACATGAACGCGCAGATCGCCACGGCGGCGGAGGAACAGCACCAGGTGGCGGAGGAGATCAACCGGCACATCGCCCAGATCCACCGCGACGCCCAGGAAGTGGCTGGGCTGGCGGAGGCCACGCGGGGGGATGCGCAGACGTTGAATGGGCTGTCGGAGGAGTTGAATCGGTTGGTGTCGCGGTTCAGGACCTGATCGAGGTGGTGGGGCTGTTCGTGCCACCGGGGTGTCCGGTGTGGCCGGTGAGTCCAATCGCGGACAAAGTCCGCTCCTACGCCCGAGCTCCCCTGTAACCGTAGGAGCGGACTCTGTCCGCGAT
Organism: Pseudomonas sp. A6; assembly: GCF_052367875.1. NCBI lineage: Bacteria > Pseudomonadati > Pseudomonadota > Gammaproteobacteria > Pseudomonadales > Pseudomonadaceae > Pseudomonas > Pseudomonas sp. A6. Next base: position 404,026 of record NZ_CP198970.1, read on the forward strand.
TTGGATTTCCAGAGAAATAGCCGAGCGCACCGGAACGCCCCTTCAGAAGGCCGAGCGAAACCGGCGCTCAGGAGGTCATGCGGCATGGATGCCGCGAGAGCCCCGATAGGCTGCAGGAACGTAGGCGAGGGAGTTGTTTGACAAAAGGGGGCTCGCCCGAGGGGGCGAAACAAGAAACATCAATAAACTCGGTGCGGCGCGCTACGCCAAGCCCCCAAGCCCCTGGGTTTCCGCGTTCGCGGGAATGACGAATTGGAAGGATGGCGCCTGACCGACACGCTGCTCAGGACAGCCCCCTCTCCCGCTTGCGGGAGAGGGTTGGGGAGAGGGCGCTCTTGAACCCAGCACCTACGCCCCGGGAAACACCGTTCGCGAGCAAGCTCGCTGGCAATCGGCGTCACGCCAAAGCCGGCAACGCCCCCATCTTCCCGCGGCAATAAACCATCGGCTGCACCCGCTGCTCCGGCACCACCAGGTTCTTCACCGCGCCGACCATGATCGCGTGATCCCCACCCTCATACTCACGCCACAGCTCGCACTCGATCACCGCAGTCGCGCCCTCCAACAGCGGATTGCCCAGCTCGCTCAGCTGCCAGTCGATGCCCTGGGCCTTGTCCTTGCCCTTCTTGGCGAAGCTGTAGGCCTCGCGCTGCTGCTCGGCGGAGAGCAGGTGGATGGCGAACTGCTTGCGGCGGATCAGCACCGGGTAGGAGTCGGAGGTGTAGTTGGGGCAGAACAGCACCAGCGCCGGGTCCATCGACAGCGAGCTGAAGGCGCTGGCGGTCAGGCCCACCAGCTGGCCGTCCTCGTCCAGGGTGGTGATCACGGTCACGCCGGAGGGGAAGGAGCCCATGACTTGCTTGTAGAGGTTGGCGTCGATCATTGCGGTTACCTGCTGCCACGGGGGCGGGCGGTGGAGGAATTATTTTCGTCTGATGGTATACCGTATTATTGAAAGTTCAAGCCCCTGGATGACCGCCAGTCGGTTGCCGACGAACGTCGCGCTCGCGGCTGGAATCCGCATGTGGACTGGGCTCGAAGGCTTCGGCGGGATGCCGGGAGGGACGCCTGGATAGACCATGGTCGGAGCCGTTGGCGGGGAAGGGGCTTGTCGGAATTTTGGAATACCATAATATGGTGTTCGCCTGGGCATGCCTGCCAGCCCTTTCCGGGGCTTGCTGCCGAAGGCAAATTTCATACGTGGCTTTCGTACAAAGAAGACAAGAAGATGCTGTCCATGATGTTCCCCCGCCGCGCCCCCGACCGGGCCTGGCTCGATGATTCCCCGAGGTTGCACCCGTCCCTGGACCGCCGGTCCTGCGCCAGGCCGTCCGCGGCCTGATTCCTGCAACCCCGATTCCCGACTGTCCGCGCCCGCAGTGGATCGACGTCGGCCGCCCGGCCGGCCGATCCGCGCTCGCGCCCGGCCATCCGCAGCGAGCCAGAAGATGTCCCATACCGAGTCCACCCCGCTCATCGAGAACCACACCGTCGACTACGTGCCCCCGGCCGAGCGCCATGGCCGTGCGCGCGACCTGTTCACCCTGTGGTTCAGCACCAATATCGCGCCGCTGCCGGTGGTGACCGGCGCCATGGTGGTCCAGGTCTACCACCTGGACCTGCTCTGGGGGCTGGTGGCGATCTTCCTCGGGCACATGCTCGGCGGCGTCGGCATCGCCCTGGCCTCGGCCCAGGGGCCGCAGCTGGGCATTCCGCAGATGGTGCAGAGCCGCGGCCAGTTCGGCCGCTACGGCGCGCTGCTGATCGTATTCTTCACCGCGCTGATCTACCTGGGCTTCTTCATCTCCAACATCGTCCTGGCCGGCGAATCCATCCACAGCATCGCCCCGGCCGTGCCGCTGCCGGCGGGCATCCTGCTCGGCGCCCTGGGCGCCACCGCCATCGGCGTGATCGGCTACCGCTTCATCCACACCCTCAACCGCATCGGCACCTGGGTGATGGGCGGCGCGCTGCTGGTGGGCTTCGTGTGGATCTTCTGCCAGCAGCTGCCGGCGGACTTCTTCAGCCGTGGCGGCTTCAACCTCTCCGGCTTCGTCGCCACCCTGTGCCTGGGCATCATCTGGCAGGTCAGCTTCTCGCCCTACACCTCGGACTACTCGCGCTACCTGCCGGCCAGCGTCGGCATCGCCAGGCCGTTCTTCGCCACCTTCTTCGGCGCGGTGCTGGGTACCAGCCTGTCGTTCAGCTTCGGCGCAGTGGCGGTGCTGGCCACGCCCGAAGGCACCGAGGCCATGGCCGCGGTGAAGCAGGCCACCGGCGTGTTCGGCCCGGCGCTGATGGTGCTGTTCCTGCTCAACATCATCAGCCACAACGCGCTGAACCTGTACGGCGCGGTGCTTTCCATCGTCACCTCGATCCAGACCTTCGCCGCCGCCTGGACACCCAGCGTGCGCCTGCGCGTGGCGCTGTCCTCGGTGGTGCTGGCCGGTAGCTGCCTGGTGGCGCTGAGCGCTTCGGCGAACTTCATCTCGCAGTTCATCGGGCTGATCCTCACCCTGCTGCTGGTCCTGGTGCCCTGGGCCTGCATCAACCTGATCGACTTCTACCTGGTCAAGCGCGGGCGCTACGACATCGCCTCGATCTTCTGCGCCGATGGCGGCATCTACGGGCGCTTCAATCCGCACGCGATCATCGCCTACGCCATCGGCATCCTGGTGCAGCTGCCGTTCGCCAACACCGCGCTCTACGTCGGGCCCTACGCCAATTACCTGGAAGGCGCCGACCTGTCCTGGCTGGCCGGCCTGCTGGTGACCTGCCCGCTGTACTACTGCCTGGCCACCCGCGGCCAGGCTCGCGAAAGCCTGCAGCAGGGTCGTCTGGGCCTGGCCGACTGATTCCTCGTTCCACTCTCCGCCCCGCCCCGAGAGCAGCTCTGGCGGGGCTTTTTTTTGCCTGTGGGAAAGGGCGTGGGATTGGCGGGCAGGCATGGACGGGAGACTTGGCGTCAACCTGTAACTGCGCCGAGGTGCCCTTCGTAGGAGCGAGCTTGCTCGCGAACAAACGCCGTGCCATGCGGTTCGCCTGTAGGAGCGGGCCCTGCCCGCGATTCGCGCGCAGGGCGCGCTCCTACATGGGAATGGCGGGGGTGGGGCAGCGTAGGAGCGGATCTTATCCGCGAAACGCGCCAGTGGTTCCGGCTATCGCGGACAAGGTCCGCTCCTACGGGGGAGGAATACCGTGCCTCCCGGCAATCTGTAGGAGCGGGCCCTGCCCGCGATTTTGCGCGTAGGGAATGGTGTGGGTGGGGGGCGTAGGAGCAGATCTTATCCGCGAAGCGCGCCGGAGGTTCCGGCTATCGCGGACGGAGTCCGCTCCTACGGGGAAATGTGGCGCGGGTGGGGGGCGCAGGCAAAAAAAAGCCCCCGGCCGCCACAACGGCCGGGGGCGCAAGGGACTTCAAAGGGTCAGTGCGCGCCCTTCACCAGGTCGCTTTCGTTCCACTGGCTGTAGACGCAGGCGTCGGCCGCGGCCCAGCGCACGCGCACCGGGCTGCCCGGGTGCAGCGGCTGGCCGCCGGAGAGGGCCTTGAGGGTCAGCTGGGTGCCGCCCACGGTGGTCACGCTGCAGGTCTGGCTCTCGCCGAGGAACACCACTTCCTGCACGGTCGCGCCCACTTCGTTCCAGCCGGCCTGCAGGGGCTGCGCGGCGGCCTGTTCGGCGCTCAGGGCCAGGGCCTTTTCCGGGCGGACCATCAGCACCAGGTCCTGGCCTTCGCGCAGGCCGCCGGTGGGGCGGATGGCCAGGCTGGCGCTCTCGAAGCGCGCCGCGGCATTGCCCTGGGCCTGCACGCGGAGGAAGTTGGAGTTGCCGAGGAAGGAGGCGACGAAGGTGTTCGGCGGGTTCTGGTAGAGGTCGTAGCCGCTGCCCAGGCCGACGATCTTGCCGTGGCTGAAGATGGCGATGCGCTGGGACAGGCGCATCGCCTCTTCCTGGTCGTGGGTGACGTAGACGATGGTGATGCCCAGCCGGCGGTGCAGGTGGCGCAGTTCGTCCTGCAGGTCTTCGCGCAGCTTCTTGTCCAGCGCGCCCAGGGGTTCGTCCATCAGCAGGATGCGCGGCTCGTAGACCAGCGCGCGGGCGATGGCCACGCGCTGCTGCTGGCCGCCGGAAAGCTGCGCCGGGCGGCGCTGGGCGAATTTCTCCAGCTGCACCAGCTTGAGCATGGCGTCGACGCGGCGCTCGCGGGCGTCGCCCTTCTGCTTGCGGATGTCCAGCGGGAAGCCGATGTTGTCGCGCACCGACAGGTGCGGGAACAGGGAGTAGCGCTGGAACACCATGCCGATGTCGCGCTTGTGCGGCGGCACGTTCACCAGCGACTTGCCTTCCACCAGGATTTCGCCGCTGCTGGGCGTCTCGAAGCCGGCCAGCATCGACAGCGTGGTGCTCTTGCCCGAGCCGCTGGAGCCGAGGAAGGTGAGGAATTCCCCGTCGCGGATGTCGAGGTTGATGTTGTCCACGGCGGTGAAGTCGCCGTAGTGCTTGTTCAGGTTGCGCAGGCTGACCAGGGTCCCGCCCTGCGCGGTTTCTTGAATGACGGCACTCATTGTCTGACTCCTCGCGCTCAGGCGCTGACTTCATTGCGCCGGCGCAGCAGCGCGGCGGCGAGCATCACCAGGACCGACAGGCCGATCAGCAGCGTCGAGGCGACGGCGATCACCGGGGTCAGGTCCTGGCGCAGGGTGGTCCACATCTTCACCGGCAGGGTCTGCAGGGTCGGGCTGGCCATCATCACGCTGAGCACCACCTCGTCCCAGGACACCAGGAAGGCGAACAGGCCGCCGGCGACCATGCCCGGGCGGATGGCCGGGAAGGTCACCTTGAACACCGCCTGCAGGCGCGAGGCGCCGCAGATCACCGCGGCGTCCTCGGTGGACTGGTCGAACAGCTTCAGCGAGTTGATGATCGAGATGATGGTGAAGGGCAGGGCGACTATCACGTGGCTGACCACGAAGGCGAACAGCGTGCCGGTGTAGCCCAGCTTGAGGAACAGCGCGTACACCGCCACGGCGATGATCACCAGCGGCACGATCATCGGCAGGGTGAACAGCCCGTAGAGCAGCTCGCGGCCGGGGAACCTGCCGCGCACCAGGGCGAAGGCGGTGGGCAGGCCCAGGGCCACCGCGCAGATGGTGGTCAGCACCGCGACCTTGAGGCTGGCCAGGGCCGCGTCCATCCACTCGGGGTTGGCGAAGAACTGGACGTACCACTTCAGCGTCCAGCCCGGCGGCGGGAACACCAGCCACTGCGAGGAGCCGAACGACAGCAGCACGATGAACACGATCGGCAGCAGCAGGAAGGCGGCGATCAGGCCGGTGGTGAGGTACAGCCCGCCGCGCAGGCGCGGGCCCATGGCATTGGGGGAGAGCAGCATGGCGGCTTACCTCGCGTTACTGGCGCCGACCGGGGATTCCGGCTGCACTTTCAGGTAGACGTAGAACAGCACCAGGGTGATCAGGATCAGCAACGCCGCGGCGGCGCTGGCCAGGCCCCAGTTGAGGAAGGACTGCACCTGCTGGACGATGAATTCCGGCAGCATCATGTTCTGCGCGCCGCCCAGCAGCGCCGGGGTGACGTAGTAGCCCAGGGACATGACGAACACCATCAGCCCGCCGGAGAACAGCCCCGGCCGGCACAGCGGCAGGAACACCTTGAAGAAGTTGCTCCAGGGGCTGGCGCCGCAGATCGAGCCGGCCTGCAGCACCATGGGGTCGATGGCCGCCATGGTCGCCTGCAGCGGCAGGACGATGAACGGGATCATGATGTAGCTCATGCCGATCACCACGCCGGTGAGGTTGTGCACCAGCTCCAGCGGCTGGTCGATGATGCCCAGGGCCATCAGCACCTTGTTGATCACCCCCGAGGCCTGCAGCAGCACCAGCCAGGAGTAGGTGCGGGCGAGCAGGCTGGTCCACATCGACAGCAGCACGATGTTCAGCAGCCAGCGGCCCCAGCCGCGCGGCACCAGGGTGATCGCCCAGGCCAGGGGGAAGCCCAGCAGCAGGCTGATCAGGGTGACCAGCGCGCCGACCGCGAAGGTGTTGAACAGCACCCGGGTGTAGGCCGAGTTGGCGAACAGCTGGGCGTAGTTGTCCAGGCCCGGGGTGGGTTCGAGCACGCCGCGCAGCAGCAGCCCCACCAGCGGGGCGAGGAAAAACAGGCCGAGGAACAGCAGGGCCGGCAGCAGCTTGGCCGAACCGCGCCAGGGCGACACGCCTTGCGGCTTCATCGGCGACCTCGTTTGCACCGCGTCGGCGGCGCGCGCGGCGCCGTCGACGGGAGTGGAGCGGCCGTGGGGAACGGCCGTCATTTTCACTTGACCAGCCATTCGTTCCACCGTGCCGCGATGGCCGGGCCGTTCTTGGCCCAGTACGCGTAGTCGAGGGTGATCTGATCCTTAGCGTAGGCGGTCGGCAGGTTGGGGGCGAGGTCGCCCTTGAGCTGGCCGACGCTGTCGAGGTTCACCGGGGCGTAGGCGGTGAGGTTGGCGAAGTCGGCCTGGCCCTTGGCGCTGGAGGCCTCGGCGAGGAACTTCATGGCCGCGTCCTTGTTCTTCGAGCCCTTGGGCACGACGAGGAAGTCGGCCATGACCAGGTTCTGCTTCCAGCTCACGCCCACCGGCGCGCCGTCCTGTTGCAGGGCGTAGATGCGGCCGTTCCAGAACTGCCCCATGGTCGCCTCGCCGGAGGCCAGCAGTTGCTGGGACTGGGCGCCGCCGCCCCACCAGACGATGTCCTTCTTGATGCTGTCGAGCTTCTTGAAGGCGCGGTCCAGGTCCAGCGGGTAGAGCTTGTCGGCGGGCACGCCGTCGGCCAGCAGGGCCAGTTCCAGCACGCCGGGGCTCGGCCATTTGTACAGGGCGCGCTTGCCCGGGTAGGTCTTGGTGTCGAACAGCGCGCTCCAGTCCTGCGGGGCGTTGCCGCCGACCTTGCCCTGGTTGTAGCCGAGCACGAAGGAGAAGTAGAAGGAGCCGACGCCGTGGTCGGAGACGAAGCGCGGGTCGATGCGGTCGCGCTTGACCACGTTGAAGTCCAGCGGCTCCAGCAGGCCTTCGGCGGCGGCGCGCAGGGCGAAGTCCGCCTCCACGTCCACCACGTCCCACTGCACGTTGCCGCTTTCGACCATGGCCTTGAGCTTGCCGTAGTCGGTGGGGCCGTCCTGCACCACGCGGACGCCGCTGGCCTGGCTGAAGGGCTCGGCCCAGGCCTGCTTCTGGGCGTCCTGGGTGGTGCCGCCCCAGCTGACGAAGCTGATCGCGTCGGCGGCGCTGGCGGCGGTGCCGGCCAGGCCCAGGATGGCGGCGAGAGTCGCCGCGACTGCACGTTTCTTGAACACCATGTACATGCCCTCGTTGTTGTGTTTGTGCGCGGGCAGGCGGTCTGTGCCTGCCCATCAGGAGCAGTGGCCATCTGGGCCTGTCAGGGTCGGCCTTGTCCGGAGCGTTGTTCAGGCTGTCCCGTGTTCGGGGGCGCCGAGACAATCGTCGGCCTACGGAATGTCATATTATGGTATTCCAAACTTTCTGCAAGTCTCCTCCCCGTTCCGGGCCCCGTGGATTGCCGCTTGGCGCCGTCCCTGGCGGCTTTTCGGCTGCCGCCCGGTGGCGGCAATCGACTGATTTTTCTAGCCTTTATCCACATGTCCGGGCGCCGGCAAGCTGGCCGGCGGCCAGCATCGGCCGACCGGTGGTCAGGCCTCGGTTGCCGGCTTCCAGTCGTCGAAGGGCAGGCTTTCCACCACTTCCAGGCCATAGCCGGTGAGGCCGGCGTATTTCAGCGGCGGGCCGAGGTGGCGCAGCTTGCCCACGCCCAGGTCCTGGAGGATCTGCGCGCCGGTGCCGATCTCCGAATAGATGCGCGACTGCGAGCGGGTGAACGGCCGGCTCGGTTGGGTGAGTTGCGGCACGCGCTCCAGCAGCGCCTGGGACGACTCGTGGTTGGCCAGCACCACCACCACGCCGCGGCCTTCCTCGGCTACCCGTTGCAGCGCCGCCCAGAGCGTCCAGTTGGGCGGCCCGGCGTATTCGGCGCCGACCAGGTCGCGCAGCGGGTCGATCACGTGCACGCGCACCAGGGTCGGCTCGGCGGGGTCGACCTCGCCCATCACCATGGCCATGTGCACGCCGCCCTCGATGCGGTCCTCGAAGGTCACCAGGCGGAAGCTGCCGTGCACCGTGGGCAGCTCGCGCTCGCCGATGCGCCGCACGGTGTGCTCGGTGCTCAGGCGGTAGTGGATGAGGTCGGCGATGGTGCCGATCTTGATCCCGTGCTGCGCGGCGAAGGCTTCCAGCTCGGGGCGGCGGGCCATGCTGCCGTCGTCGTTCATCACTTCGACGATCACCGCCGCCGGCGTCAGCCCGGCCAGGCGTGCCAGGTCGCAACCGGCCTCGGTGTGCCCGGCGCGGGTGAGCACGCCGCCCTCGCGGGCGCGCAGCGGGAAGATGTGCCCGGGCTGGACGATATCCTCGGCGCTGGCGCCCGGCGCCACGGCGGCCTGCACGGTGCGCGCGCGGTCGGCGGCGGAGATGCCGGTGGTCACCCCGGTGGCCGCCTCGATGGAGACGGTGAAGGCGGTGGAGTAGGGGCTGCCGTTGTTCGGCACCATCTGCTCCAGCCCCAGGCGCTGGCAGTGTTCCTCGGTGAGGGTCAGGCAGATCAGCCCGCGCGCCTCGCGGGCCATGAAGTTGATGGCGTCGGGCGTGCAGAACTCGGCGGCCAGCAGCAGGTCGCCCTCGTTCTCGCGGTCCTCGTCGTCCACCAGCAGCACCATGCGGCCCTGGCGGAAGTCCTCGATGATTTCTTCGGTGGTATTGAACGGCATGACCGGCTCCGGGGTGTGGCAGTCAGAAAATTCTGGTATACCATCATACACAAAATATCCATCGCCAAGAGGTTGCCATGAAGGCCTACTGGATCGCCCACGTGGACGTCACAGACCCCGAGCAGTACAGCCAATACACCCGTCGCGCGCCAGCGGCCTTCGCCCTGTATGGCGGCCGCATCCTCGCCCGCGGCGGCCGCTCCGAAGCCCTGGAAGGCCGCCCGACGCCGCAGCGCAGCGTGGTGATCGAGTTCGATTCCTATGAGCAGGCCGTGGCGTGCTATCGGTCGAAGGAGTACCAGGAGGCGTGGGCGCAGCGGCAGGGGGCGGCGAGGGCGGAGGTGATCATTGTCGAGGGCGTCGAGCCCTGAGGGAGGGGTTTTCGTAGGAGCGAGCTTGCTCGCGAACGGAGTTTCCCGGCAGCACTGGTGTTTGAGGTGAACCTCGTCCCCTCTCCCCAACCCTCTCCCTGAAGGGAGAGGGGGCTTGTCCGTGCCTGCTTCGGGTCCTGTGCTGGCCAGCAACTTCGCATGTGCCGGCGAGCGCCAAGGTTACGCTTGAAGCCGAACGGTCCCCTCTCCCTTCAGGGAGAGGGTTAGGGAGAGGGCGCTCTCAATCCCAGCGCCCAAATCCCCGGCAAGCACCGTTCGCGAGCAAGCTCGCTCCTACAAAAGAGGACGCGACGCAGGAAGCTCAGCGAATGAAATGAATCTTCCCGCTATCGTCATTCCCCATGTAGATCCCATACACCCCCGCCTGCCGCTCCTCGATATAGCGCTCGAGAATCTGCCGGATCGCCGGGTAGTAGATCTGCTCCCAGGGAATGTCCTCGGGCGCGAAGAAGCGCCGGTCCAATGTCTCCGGCCCGTAGGCGTCGGCGATCTCCAGGGCCTGGGCGCGGAAGATGATGTAGACCTCGCTGATCTTCGGCACGCTGAAGATGGAGTAGGGCGAGAGGATTTCGGCGCGCACGCCGCTCTCTTCCCAGACCTCGCGCAGGGCCGCCTGCTCGGTGGTCTCGCCGCTTTCCATGAAGCCGGCCGGCAGCGTCCAGGTGCCGGGGCGCGGCGGGATGGCGCGCTGGCACAGCAGGTAGCAGCCGTCGCGCTCGATGATGCAGCCGGCGATGACCTTGGGGTTCTCGTAGTGGATGTAGCCGCAGGCGCCGCACAGCAGCCGCTCGTGGGTGTCCCCCGGCGGCTGGCGGCGCTCCATCCGGTCGCCGCCGCACTGCGGGCAGAAGCGCGGGGCGGGCATGGCGTCAGCGGCCTATGCGCGGTTCTTTGAGGACGATGGGAGTGGCGATCTCGCGGACCTTGCCACCCTCTTCCTGCTTGGACTTCAGGTAGTCCAGCGCCACCTTGGCCGCCGCGCGCACGTGGTCCACCGAGGCCTGGTGCGCGGCCGCCGGGTCGCCGCTCTTGATCGCCGCGACCATCTTCTCCATCTCCTGGTTGCTCGCCCCGCGGCGGTTGGCCTGGGACACCGAGGTGGCGCGCAGGTAGCTGATGCGCGCCTGCAACTGGCGCAGCTGGGTGGCGGCGATGCGGTTGCCCGAGCCTTCCAGCAGCACGTCGTAGAAGCCCTGCACCGAATCCAGCACCTGCTGCAGGTCGCCTTCCTCCAGGGCCTTGCGGTTCTCCTCGAGGGCGCGTTCCAGGGCGCGGATGTCCTTGGCCTTGGCGTTGAGGGTGAACAGCTGGACGATCATCCCTTCGAGCACGCAGCGCAGCTCGTAGATGTCGCAGGCGTCTTCCAGGGTGATGATGGCCACCCGCGGGCCCTTGGCGTCGGCGAACTCCACCAGCCCCTCGGACTCCAGGTGGCGCAGGGCCTCGCGCACCGAGGTGCGGCTGACGCCCAGGCGGTCGCAGAGGTCGCGCTCGACCAGGCGGTCGCCGGGCAGCAGCTGGAAGTTGAGGATGGCGCCGCGCAGCTTGTCCAGCACAATCTCGCGCAGGGTCACGGGGTTGCGGTTGACCTTGAAGCTATCGTCGAGGGGCAAGCGTTTCATGTGGTCCGCTCTGGTAATGGCTGTCCGTAGGGTGAAGCGGCCTAGCCCTGGGTCTCGGCATCGGCCTCGGCGAAGGCCTCGCGGGCCAGGCGGAAGCTGTCGACCGCCGCCGGGATGCCGCAATAGATGCCGACCTGGAGCAGGATTTCGCGGATCTGCTCGCGGCTGAGCCCGTTGCGCAGGGCGCCGCGGATGTGCAGCTTCAGTTCGTGCGGCCGGTTGAGGGCCGAAATCATCGCCAAGTTTATCATGCTGCGTTCTTTCAGCGACAAACCCTCGCGGCCCCAGACGTGGCCCCAGCAGTACTCGGTGACCAGCTCTTGCAGCGGCTTGCCGAAGTCGTCGGCCGCGGCCAGCGACTTGTTCACGTAGGCCTCGCCCAGCACCTGGGTGCGGATCGCCAGGCCCTTGTCGTACTTCTCGTTGCTCATCGCATGCTCCTTCTTTCATATAGGAGCAACTGTCTGCCGGCTGCTCCGAGATGCTTCTCGTAGGATGGGTCGGGCTTGCGAAACCCATGCGGCCGTGGTGATGGGTATCGCTTCGCTCAACGCCATCCTACGTCAGTGTTTCTCCTGTACCTGTAGGAGCGAGCTTGCTCGCTCCCACGAGGACGGGACGATCAGGCCAGCTGCGGCAGGGCGCCGAGCTTGCCGCGGTGGTAGACCATGGGCGTCACCGCCTGCTCGGGCAGGATCAGGTTCTTCACCGCGCCGACGATGATCGCGTGGTCGCCGCCGTCGTACTCGCGCCACAGCTCGCACTCGATGATCGCCGTGGCCTTGGCCAGCAGCGGGTTGCCCAGCTCGCTCAGGTGCCAGTCGATGCCCTTGGCCTTGTCCTTGCCTTTACCGGCGAAGGCGTAGGCCTCGGCCTGCTGGTCGGCGCACAGCAGGTGGATGGCGAACTGCTTGCTGTCGCGCAGGATCGGGTAGGTGTCCGAGGCGTAGTTGGGGCAGAACAGCACCAGCGCCGGCTCGATGGACAGCGCGCTGAAGGCGCTGGCGGTGATGCCGACGATGCCGCCCTCGGCGTCCAGGGTGGTGACCACGGTCACCCCCGAGGGGAAGGAGCCCATGACTTCCTTGTAGATTCCGGGTTCGATCATGGTCTGTTCCTCAACGCATCACGAAGGGGTCGGGCATGGGCGCCTGCGAGAGGTTGATCCACACCGTCTTCAGTTCGGTGTAGGCCAGCACCGAGTCGATGCCGCTCTCGCGGCCGTAGCCGCTCTGGTGGAAGCCGCCGATCGGCGCCATGGCCGAGACCGCGCGGTAGGTGTTGACCCAGATGATCCCCGAGCGCACGTCGCGCGCCAGGCGGTGGGCGCGGCCCAGGTCGCGGGTCCAGATGCCGGCGGCCAGACCGTACTGCGAGTCGTTGGCCAGGGCCAGCGCCTCGGCTTCGTCGTCGAAGGGGATGACCGAGGCCACCGGGCCGAACACTTCCTCCTGCATGATGCGCATGGAGTGGCTGTCGCAGGCGAACAGCGTCGGTTCGTAGTACCAGCCTTCGCCCTGGCCCTCGGGGCGCTTGCCGCCCATCAGCAGGCGCGCGCCCTCGGCCTGGGCCGCGGCCACCAGGCCTTCGACCACCGCCAGTTGCTGCGCGGTGGCCATGGGGCCCATCTCGCTGGCGTCTTCCTGCGGGTTGCCGATGCGGATGCGCTGGGCGCGTGCGATCAGGCGGGCGACGAATTCGTCGTAGATCTCACGCTGCACCAGCAGGCGCGAGCCGGCCACGCAGCTCTGCCCGGTGGCGGCGTAGATGCCGGCCACTACGCCGTTGATGGCGCTGTCCAGGTCGGCATCGGCGAAGATGATGTTCGGCGACTTGCCGCCCAGTTCCAGGGACAGCTTGGCGAAGTTCTCCGCGCTGCTGCGCACCACGTGGCGGGCGGTGGCGGCGCCGCCGGTGAAGGCGATCTTGCGCACCAGCGGGTGACGCGTCAGGGCTGCGCCGGTGCTCGGGCCGAAGCCGGTGACCACGTTCACCACGCCGGCCGGGAAGCCGGCTTCCAGGGCCAGGCGGGCCAGTTCGAGGATGGTCGCCGAGGCGTGTTCCGAGGGCTTGAGCACGATGGTGTTGCCGGCGGCCAGGGCCGGGGCCAGCTTGATCGCGGTGAGGTACAGCGGGCTGTTCCAGGGGATGATCCCGGCCACCACGCCCAGCGGTTCGTGCACGGTGTAGGCGAACATGTCCGGCTTGTCGATCGGCAGGGTGCCGCCTTCGAGCTTGTCGGCCAGGCCCGCGGTGTAGTGGAAGAACTCCGGCAGGTAGCCGACCTGGCCGCGGGTCTCGCGGATCAGCTTGCCGTTGTCGCGGCTTTCCAGCTGGGCCAGGTGCTCCTTGTTCTCGGCGATCAGGTCGCCCAGGCGGCGCAGCAGCTTGCCGCGGGCGGTGGCGCTGAGCTTGCGCCAGGCCGGATTGTCGAAGGCCTTCTGCGCGGCCTGCACGGCGCGCTCGACGTCTTCCTCGGCGGCGTCGGGCAGCAGCGCCCAGGGCTGCGCGCTGGACGGGTCGAGGCTTTCGAAGGTCTTGCCGGAAAGCGCATCGAGCCATTGGCCGTCGATGCACATCTGGAAGCGGGCGAGTGTCATGCGACTATCCCCTTGGTCTGGTTCGGCAGGCTCAGGGCCTGGTGCAGGAAGTCCAGCAGCACCTGGTTGACCAGGCGCGGCGACTCCACCGGCATCATGTGGCGCTGTTCATCGAGTATGGCCACCTGCGCGCCGGGAATGCGCGCGGCCAGCTGCCGGGCCATCTCCGGGGTCGAGCCGGGGTCCAGCTCGCCGGTGGCGACCAGGGTCGGCGCCTGGATGCTGCCCAGGTCGTCGGCGCGGTACATGTCCTGGGTGGCGAACAATTCGTAGGTGGTCAGGTAGCCCTGCGGGTCGTTGCTCGCCAGGGTCTGGCGGATGGCCGCGATCTGCGCCGGGTTGGCGGCCTGGTACTCGCGGCTGAACCAGCGCGACAGGGCCGCCTCGGCGTTGGCGTCGGGACCGTGTTCGGCGGCCTGGCGGGTGCGCTCGATGACGCCGGCGCGCTGTTCGGCGCTGCGGTTGAACACACTGTTGAGGATCACCAGCCCCTGCAGCCGCTGCGGATGGTGCAGGGCGAAGGCGCGCGCCACCAGGCCACCCATGGAGAAGCCGATGACCGTGGCCTGCGGGATCTGCAGGTGGTCGAGCAACTCGCGCAGCTGCGCGGCGTAGCCGACCAGCCCGGTGCCCGCTTCGGGGCGCGGGCTGGCGCCGTGGCCGAGCATGTCGTAGGCGATGACCCGGTAGTGCGGGGCCAGGCCGACGATCTGCCCGCCCCACATTTCCTTGTTCAGGCCCACGCCGTGGATCAGTACCACGGGCTGGCCCTGGCCGGTCGCCAGGTAACTGGTGCCGGCCGGTGTGTGTTCAGCGGTGAGCCGAATCATGGAACGCTCCTGCACTGGCCGCGGGATCACTGGGCCTGCTCGGCGGCCAGCTCTTCCAGGTCGATGTAGCGGTTGCCGATGCGCGGGTGCAGGCGGCCACCGTCGGCGGCGCCCAGGACCACGATGATCTCGTCGGCGCGCGGCGCGTCCTCGATCTGCATCTCCAGGGTGATGTAGTGCGAACGCAGGCCCTCGTCGTCCTTGTGCATCATCGGGACCTGGATCGAGGTGCCCGGGCCGCCGCGCTTGTTGGTGAAGCTCAGGTAGCTCTTGGCGTCCACCGCCTTGCGGTAGTGGTTGCCGAAGCGCAGGGTGTGGATCACCGCCGAGGCATGCTCGATCTCGCCATCGGCGCCGACCACGGCGGCCTTGCCATAGGCCTCGATCTTGTCGGCGCCACCGATCAGCGCGGTCAGGCGCTCGACCATCAGCGCGCCCAGCTCGGAGCAGTTGGCCTTGATCTCCGGCTTGAGATCCTCGACGAAGCCGCGGCCCGCCCAGGGGTTCTTGATCACCACGGCCAGCCCGGCCATGGACACCGGTTTCTCGGCAGCCTTGCCGCCCTCGATGAAGGTTTCCTCGACGTAGCTGACGATCTTGCGGATTTCGAAGCTCATGGGCACTCCTTGGGTGTCTCTGTGCGATTTGGTCTGATGGTATACCATAATATTGGAAGTGCAAGAGGCAGGGTGGCAAAGGCGGTGGGGTCTGGCGACGGATGGTTGAGGAGGGGCTTGTCGGAAGGCTCGGGGACTCAGCGGGAATGGGCTTTGGTTGCTTGGTGAGGAAGGGGTTGGTGTAGCCGGTTCAGGTCACGGTTGACCTGCCTCTGTCTTCCGTCATGGGCGGTCGGGAAAGTAGCATTACGCTATCAGGCACAAGGACCAAGGGAATGGCGAAGTCGACTTTTGCACGGGAACTGGAACGAGCACTCATCAAGGCGGTCATCGGCCTCGGGGCGGGCCTGCTGATCTGGTTCGTGGGGATGCAGGTGATCACCCACACCTTCTCCAACATGCAGGAGGAAATGCTGGTCAACACCCACGCAGCCCAGGAGCGAGCCAATGCGAAGCTTCGGGAGCTACAGGCTAGGCAAGAGGCCGAGCGTCAGCAACGGCAGGTCCGCCAGACGATGTCCGAAGAAGAAGCTCGCCGGCAGTCTGCGGTGGAGCAGCAGCGAGCGAACGAGGCATGGGCAGCCCAGATCGAACGGCAACGGGAGAAAGATGCTGCGTGGCAGGACTTCTACAAGGAGCCGCGGGGTTGCAGCAACTGGCAGACAGACCAACAGATGGTGGAATGCCAGAACCAGAAGCTTCGTGCCAAGCGCGAGTTCGAGCGTAAGTGGAAGGCTGGGGAGATTGCTGGCAAGGGCTAGGGGCCGGTGGCTCCGAGAGCCAAATGGGTGGTGGGCGCCCTGGTTGACAGCTGGGCGCTGCAGAAAGATGACGTGGAAGTTTTGGTGATGGCAAAATGCAGCCATCCATGACAAGGAGGTCGCATGCGCGCCATCGCTTTCACTGCACTCGCATTTCTCACTGCCACTGCCATCAGCGGATGTTCGACGCGGGTCGCCGACCTGACGGTAGCCAGTACCAAGAATTTCAACCTGCACTCATCCGCCATTTCCACCGGCAAGCGCGTCGAAGGTAGCGACAGTGTAGCTATCGTGCTTTTCCCGCTGGGCAATCCGAACCTGAAGACCGCTATTGACCGGGCAGTGGAGAAGGATCGTTGTGCCGTCGGCCTGTCCGACGTGGTGATCAATCAGGAGTTCTTCGCGTTCATCTTCGGGTATGCCGAGGTCAACGTGAAAGGCAACCTGATCATCGACAACGAACAGCCGGGATGCGGCGGCTACGCACAGGATTACCGCCAACAACCGCCCCAGAACTGGCAGGCTCCCGCCACCTCATACAGCAGCAGGGACCAGCAACTCCAGCAACTGCAGCAGCAACAGGGCAACCTGAGCTACGAGGAATACCAGCGTCGCTATCGGCAGATCATGGGGCAGTGAGCCCGGCCGCGAGCGCGAAAACGAAAAAGGCCCAGGTTTTCACCTGAGCCTTTTATGTAGATGGCGCATCCGGCGGGATTCGAACCCACGACCCCTGCCTTCGGAGGGCATTTTTAGTACTAGAGTGTACTGCATATTTCCTTGTATATCAGCATCTTGCTGTATGGTTGTGTCCGCTAAATCGGTCTAGTATGGTTATTCTTGCTGTCACCATGCTGTCACAAGCGATGCTGCCATGAAAACTAAGGTCACATTGAAGCTCATAAGGGGATTAGAACCAGGAACCAAAGCCTACCGGGTGCATGACACCCAGCAGCCTGGGCTTTTCATCCGGGTGCTTCCGTCTGGCCACATGTCCTACATGGTTACATGGGCTCGAAATAAAAATGTGACGTTGGGGCGTGTGGGCAAAATGACATTGGATCAGGCGCGTAAAGAGGCGGCGCGCTATCTTGCCGAGGCTCACGAGCACGGTGAGCCGTTGGTCGTTACCTCTGGAAGAAGAGACGCCACGATCCCCACATTGGAGGCCTTCCTAGATGACCAATATGAGCCCTGGGCATTAGAGCACCACAAGGACGGTGAGAACGGGCTTAGAGCTATTCGCCACAGCTTTGCCGAGTTGATGCCGTTGCGCCTCGATGAAATCGATGCCAGGCGTATCGAGAAGCTGCGCTCCTGCTGGCTTGAGTCGGGGCTGGTGCCAGCTACTGCCAACCGCAATCTTGTGCGCTTAAAGGGCGCTCTGTCGCGTGCCGTTGACTGGGGGGTGCTTGAGGTTCACCCGCTTGTGAAAGTCCGTCGCCTAAAGGTCGATCAGCGCGGCCGGGTTCGCTACCTGACGGAGGAGGAGGAGGGACGCTTACGCAAAGCTCTGGATGAACGCCAGGACGCTATGCGCAGTGAGCGACAAAGCGCCAACGAGTGGCGCGCTCAGCGTAAGCACGAGTTACTGCCAGACTTATATGCTTTGAAGTTTACTGATCATTTAAAACCATTGGTGTTGCTGGCTATTAATACTGGGATGCGTCGTGGTGAGACGTTTAACCTTAAGTGGGGTGATGTTGATCTGAAAAATAAAATGGTGACAGTAGAGGGCGGTGGAGCTAAATCTGGCCAAACTCGACATATTCCATTGAATCTAGAAGCGCGCGAGGTCTTAAGAGAGTGGGAGGCACAACAAGAGGGAGTGGGAGGGTATGTCTTTCCAGGGAAAGGTGGGAAACGCCTCAATAACGTCAAAAAATCTTGGATGGCGTTGCTTATCTCCGCAAAAGTCGATGGTTTCCGTTGGCACGATCTTCGCCATACCTTTGCGTCAAAACTTGTTATGGCAGGTGTTCCTCTTAATACTGTGCGAGAGTTGCTGGGGCACTCAGATATCAGCATGACTTTACGTTATGCTCATTTGGCCCCAGAGAGTAAGGCGGCTGCGGTGGAGTTAATAAGCTTCGGTGGCTAGTCCAGCTCTGCCATTTTGAGAAACTCACTGTATTTTGTTTTTAGCTTTGGGTTCTTCTCTTTGAAAGCCGCAAAGCTTTCAAGAGAGCTCATGCTTTCTGCGATTCTCTCCAGATTAATTCTGGGTATTTCATGAAGGCATTCTTCTTTTATTATCTTTTCTTTTGCAGAAAAAATCTCTTGGTCACCCGAGAAAAATTCTGGGTGGTACAGGATTGTTCTTGCAATAACATTCTCTCTATAGCTTAGTGCATCGCCAGCAAGATAGTAAGTTCTTAGCTTGGTCAGAATAGGTTCTTCCGAATGATAGGCTGCTGTGAGCGCATCAATCAGGCTGAGTTTTCCATTCTTCAGGAACCGGTCATCGATTATCTCGTCAATGTCGACGACCTCGTCTTCTTTGGCGGCCTCTAGAATCAAATCCTCGATGATGCGTGTGGATGTGGTGTTCGCAGCGTTGGCTAGGCCTTCCAAAAGGAGCTTTGATAAGGGTTGCACGCGAAGATGAATGGTCTCCGATTTCTTCCTAACCGCCATTTTTCGTAGGCTCCACGACAGGTGATGGGGCTTAGCTTGCCATCGTTTCTTTGGCAACACAAG
The DNA here is from genome assembly GCF_052367875.1 of Pseudomonas sp. A6. NCBI lineage: Bacteria > Pseudomonadati > Pseudomonadota > Gammaproteobacteria > Pseudomonadales > Pseudomonadaceae > Pseudomonas > Pseudomonas sp. A6. The sequence continues at coordinate 422,386 of NZ_CP198970.1, forward strand.
AAAATGTGTTGCCACATCTGTGGTGGCACTGTAATGTGGTTACACGTGCCGCGCTCTGGGGTACGAGCTGAGTCTAGGAGAGCACCAATGAGTCATCAGCAAGCGATAGGCCCACTGTCTGTTGGGGTTGAGGAGGGCGCCCGATTGATCGGTGTTGCTCGGTCAATGTTCTACGAGATTCTTGCTCGTGGTGAGGTTGAGAGTTTCAAGCTTGGTCGGCGCCGATTGGTGTTGGTCCGGGACTTGGAGGCATTCATCACTCGCCAGGCTAGGGAGAACTCTAGGTGATGAAGGAGGAGCGTACGGGACATGCTCCCAGTACGCTCTGAGCCCTATAAGCCGAGCTCTTTCTTGACTCTATAGACGGTAGCCTCTCCAACGTCGGCTGCCCGTGCTATTTCTTTCATCGTCATGCCACTAGCTTCACGCCCCTTTAGAAGCTTCTCGGCGGTAGCCCACTTCTCTGTGTTTTTGCTCTTCCCTGTAGCCTTCCATGACGGATCGGCGAGCTTCTTGTTTGCAAGTCCCTGCTTAATACGCTCAACTCTCTTCTCTTGATCTATCCGAGCCATTGTGGCCATGAGGTCAATGAGCATGTTGTTTATTACATAAAGAACTGAAGCCACAATATCCGTTGAGCTTTGATTTGCGCTGGCGGGTGGTGCCCAACTCGTCGGTAGATCCGCCACAACCAAACGCAGGCCTTTGGAGTTGATTGTGGATTTGAGGTGACTCCAATCCTCCTGAGTCAGCCTTGATAGGCGGTCAACCGACTCCACGCAAAGAATCTGGCCAGGAGTTGCGCTGCTTAGAAGCTTATGTAGCTCTGGCCGCTGAAGCTTGGTGCCGCTGAAGTTTTCCGCATAGATATTGACCACTGTGTACCCGCGTTCCTTTGCAAAGGAAAGGAGTGCTTCGCGCGCGCGGTTCGCGTCTTGATCCTTGGTGGATGCCCTCAAGTACAGGTGTGCTTCGACCATTCTGGCTGCTCTATCGTTTAGACATTCTATTCGTGAGGCAAATGATAATCTATCATTTGTCTTGTGAAAAGTGACTAATGATAGTCCGTGGGCCGGGTGTGCGTTCCTATCGGAAGAGTAGTGAGCAATGTGAGGTTCCGAGCGTCGTACGCTGTCGTTGGCCGGGCTGTACTGGTGGGCTGCTGACCCCTTGTCATTCGTTGAAAGCGTATTGTGGCTTGACAACGCTTGAGCTCGGCATTAGTCATGCAGATCAGGCACAATATGTTCACTGCCGAACCACATTCGGTCGGCTTCAGCAGATGGCCAGGGAAGCTCACCACGATCAACTAGATCTACTGGCGAGGCTAGCGATGGATACTTTGCAGCATGTGTAATAGCTTAAAAGCTCTCGATTCAACCCAGCAGTCCGCCATTACGCGACTATTTTCTGCTGCTGTCGTTCGAGAGTTAGCCTCTAAGGGAAAATCTCCCCTTTTTTCCCGGTTGCTTATTGAGAGCAGGCTGGTTGATAGCTTGCATTCATCTGACTCGGTCAGCTCCGTATTTGATACTGCGTTCTCTTTTATTAAAAAGAAAATATATAGGACGGAGTATACTTACAAAGCTGCGATAACGAGCAAGCTAATGCTCGGCCGTCACTCGTTGAATACAGCTGCAATGCTTACTGAGTTTCGTGTAGAAACTTGCAAGGTCGATATTGCTATATTTAATGGTACATCAACCGCTTACGAGATAAAGTCCGAGAGAGATCGACTGGATCGTCTTGAGAATCAGCTTGAATCATATAGAAAGCTGTTTGCAAAGGTCTATGTTGTGACCGGAGAAAATCATGCGGAAGAGGTTCTAAAAAGTACCAGCGATGAAACAGGTGTATTGCTGTTGAGCGATAGATTCTCTATCTCAACAATTAGAGAGGCCATTGAGCGTCCAGATAGAGTTTCGCCTGAAACAATATGTAATTCTCTACAGGCTAGAGAGTGTATACAGGTGCTTGCAGAGTTCGGAATTTCTGCGCCAAATGTGCCGAATACGGAGGTACGCAGGGCATTGCTCGATATTTTTAGAGAGCTTGACCCAGCAAGCGTGCACCAAAGTATGGTTAAGGTGGTGCGTCAGTCAAGAAGTTCTAGTTCTCTCTCCAGTTTCATCGCAGCCATGCCGAGTTCACTTGCGGCAGCCGTATTTTCAGTGCCAATTAAAGAAAGGGATCACCCCAAGCTCATAGGGGCAATAAATACACCAATCAGGGAGGCCCTTGCCTGGGCATAATGGAATGTATTATCCATATTTTAGGGGTAAGCAGTTTGACTTATTAGCTGTTCGCGAGTGTGCGAAGCTCTTCGCGGCTAGTGGATTTGTACCGATTATCGAGCCTGTACGAGAGTCTCTCAATGGGCTGAAACGAGTTATTGACGACCTTAAGGAAAATAAGGCGTCAGCAGTTCTGGTTGTTAATCCATATTATGGGGATCATACAGAGAAGGCCGATTCGCTTCATGCTCTTATAGATTCAGAGCTCAATGACTATGAAAATATCTCGGTTGGGATATTATTGAGCTCAAACATGAATACATGGAAGGCGATTGAGCTCAGCGAGAAATATAAGAATAAGCCACTGACGTTCATTCATGCTGACTTCCCTGAACCGAAGGATCTGTCAATTGCAATCACTAATGAGGGTATAAAGGCGGATCACGTTTTCTTTGAGGCGCATTGTGGGAAGCTATATCGGCGTCATTTCGATTCCCCGCAGAGGATTTTGCTTAGGGACGGATTCAAACGTCAGCCAAATAGCAAGTACCCAGATGTTGAACCATTCTCTGACTTGCATGTGACATATTCGGAAGAAGGGATGACCGGTTTTGGAGACTTCCTAATAGTCGGTGATGAGTACTCTGAGACCGGTGGTCCTGCCTATGCCGTTGCTATTCATCTTACGTTCATAGATAAAGAGATGGATGATGCAATGTTTGTCCATCACTTCAAATCCGATAGACAGGATACTCCAACAGACCCGGCTGGGAAATTTTACGAAGCGCTAACAAAGCTCGTAAAAGAAGTGAATTCGGAAGACTCTAAAGTATACAAAAGTTCGGCGGTAAAAGAGTTTATCCGCTTACATGAGTCTGGTCATTTTCCTGGCTTAGGATACATTAAAAAGTTGTCAATGAAGCATCATGTAGAGACTTTGGCTAAATATTTAAGTGAAGGTTGAATTTCATGCCAAAGCACTGCTGTAGTAACTGTTTTCAAGATAAACAAATCAGTCGTGAAATCCAAGATAAGCACACTGGTTTCGGTATCTGCTCCTTTTGTCAGGCTCAAGGGGTTGTTCTCATAGAGCCGTTGAAATTAAGAGAGCTGTTTGAGTTGTTGCAGGGGCTATATACTGAGTCCGCAAATGATGGGAGAAACTTGGCTGAATGGTTTAAAAGCGACTGGAGACTGTTCGATAGTCTATCAATGCTTCAGGCAAAAGATTTACTAGGAGAGATATATGATGATGCCAACTTGTTGCGTAAGAATTTCGTCCCGCATTCGCAGTCATCATCACAAAGCTTAGCTACTTGGACTCGGCTTAGGACTGAGTTGATGGAGGAGAATAGATTCTTCCCCCAAGACACTATTAGCCGTGAGCGAATGGATTTTCTTACCTCGCAGTTGATTCTAGAAAATCAGCAAATACCGCAGACTTGGTTTCGAGCAAGAATTCAGGAGTCTGAAGAACCATATCCACTGGAAAAAATGGGGGCGCCCCCTAAGGACAAGGCTACGCACGGGAGGGCTAATCCCGTAGGTATATCATACTTGTATATGGCATCTGATTTGACTACAGCTATCTCAGAGATTAGGCCGCATACTGGTGAGCGAGTGACAGTAGCCGAATTTTTTATAGTCGACGAAGTGAAACTTGCTGATCTTAGAGAGCCCCGAAAACTGGTAACCCCATTTATTTGTGAGAGTGAGTCTGATCTCTCGCAACTTAGGGCTGATATAGAGTTTCTTGAAAGGCTGGGTGATGAGTTGACTCGCCCGGTGCTTCCTCGGTCAGCTGCAATTGATTATATTCCAAGTCAGTATTTGTGTGAGCTAATAAAAAATATTGGCTTTGACGGAGTTGTATATAAAAGCTCCGTTGGGAATGAAATGAATATGGCCCTTTTTTACCCGCAGAAGGCTCAGCCTAAGAGTGCGGCGACGCACTACGTCTCGAGAGTTTCGGTTGAGTCTGACCCGCTTTAGAGCAGATTTATAGCTCTTGTATTTGGAGGCGTGGTGGTGACGCTGCTGTTAATTACTTCATGCATGGGGATGCTCAGACTTGAAGAACCAGTACCCCATAGGGTGAATATAGTAAGCTTCGATACTTAAGGGGAAAGGTTGGGTTTGATCTGATTTTTCTCTTGTGTGAAGATTCTTTCTGCACTAGCGACTATCTCGGATGGAGAGCATCTTAGAGGTATTGCCAGCTTGAATATCACTGTTATGGTCGGTTGGTTGATGCCGCGCTCAATCAAGCTGACATAGTTCCTCTGAACATCTGCTTGAAGCGCTAATTCCTCCTGCGTAAGCCCTGCCTCTTTCCGCTTCTGTCGAAGCGCCTTTCCGAATGCTGCCGCGACGTCGTCCAAGCCCAGGCCCTCTGCTGTGTGGAGAGGGCACTGTCAGCTCAGACTGCGGCTGCGTCTTCACAGTATATTGTGAATTTCAGGGTGGTTATGGCATGATGCTGGCCAGTGACTGATGGTGGTCTCTTGGAAATGTCGCCGGGGATGTGGACTTGCTAGATCAGTGTCAGCAGCCTTTCTAAAGGTTATAGGAAATGTGTCGATATAGCTTTTTGCCATTACATCAAGAGGGAGTTGTAACCGTGGCTACCGCGAAAGAAAGGCAGCAACAGAGCAGAATTATAGGTTTGCTGGTTGGGTTTGTGGCATTGATACCTCTGCTGATGGTCTCATTCTGGAGGTATTCAAGTCTGAAAAGTCAGTATCCGGAAGATGAATATACTCAAAGAGTATTTGATACGGGGAATCTAGTTCAACCGTTCGCAACTTCAGGCGCTGTGGTGTTGATGTCTTGGGTTTTCGTAGCCTGGTCAAGCCAGACTCGGATTGCGATTGTCCTTGTTCCTGTCTTGCTTTTCTGCGCTCTTTTTGTACTTTTCAAAATGGCTCAGTCAATAAGTAGCACCTATTTTGGGGTGTTGGTAGATCCTGCTAATGATAGAGTTCTGCTTCCTAAAGATATGGCCAACTACTCCATCTCGGATTATTTGAACTTTAAGTTTGTTACGGATCTTGGGAGTATGGAGGAGGTTCCTCTAAGTCAGATTAAGCGGATTACCCGGCAGGGCGGTAAGCAGCTCTTCATTCATGGTAAGTTCGGCTCGCGCGGCATGAAATTTTCGAACAAGCAAAAGCGTGATGAATGCCTTTCGGCTATTGAAGAGGGAAGCTCTGCTGCTGTGTCCCTGGAGTTTGAAAGGGCGTAGTTGATTTTATTTAATGATCCGGCGGGCCCTTGCTCCTTGGGGCTCGTTGGTCCCTTCTAAATCAGATGAAGGGGTTGCTCTTAGTGAAGGTTATATATTCTTTTATTTTCTTGTATATTTTCTTGATGTTAAGGCGCTTTCCTTGCAGCGTCCGGAAGGAGGTGTCGTAGATGAGATCCTTGAACTTTGACCAGTCTTCGTCATTTCGAAGTTTAGCGTGTTTGAATTTTTCGGCGAGCTTTCCGTATCTTGATTTGAAATCTTTGTTGTATGTTTTGCTGTGCCCTATTTTTTCAAGGGCTATATAGCCGAAGATTAACGCTTTCCGAAGTCTTCGAAGGTCGGCGCCGTTTGTCATGTTGTAGGAGATGAATCTCGTTATCTCGTCTATATAGTATATGTACTTGGATTCGTTCTGGGGTGCGGAGTGTCTGGCTAGCTTCGTGCTGCTAAGTGCCTCCCATTCCTCAAGCAGCTTTGTATAGCTGAGCTTAATCAGGTCCTCAAGGTTTTTCTCCGGTTTGAGTTGTATTATTTTCTGGGCGATTTGTGCCTTCTTTGATTTTCTTATCGGGGACTCCTTGATGTAGTCTTTAACTATCCCGTCGAGATATTCCTCTATCTTGATGAGTATTTCATTTGTAGGGAGTGTTTTTGAGACTCTCCAGCGCTCCAGGAGGTCGCTTTTGCTTATTGATAATCCTTTGCCGAGATGTTTGTTTCCAAGTTTCTGGTTCTGGTAGGCTCCTCCCCAGAATAAATTTTTGGCGTGAAGTAGTCCCACGGAGTTCTGCCCACTGACAGGTGCTATGTGGCAGAGGTGCATGTTGGCTTTTGGTTTGTTTCTAATTAGTGCCATAGTCTCAATAAAGGATTTTGAGTCATGCCCTGAAAGTATTTGAATGGTGCCGGCTCTCCTGCACTGGCGAACTAGGTACAGAACTTCGTCATTCTGAAGCATGTTGGCTTTCTTTTGTTCTTCTCTAGATCTTCTAGAGAGTTTCTTTCTATGTGCTACTTTTCTGCACTTAGTTGAGCAGTAGATTTGTTTCTTCCACTGTTTGGATTTCTGTTGTATTGCTGCTTCGCAAGTTGGACAGTACTTTTCCATATTTATCAGCACTTATTTTGATGTTAGTGTCTGATATTTACAGTTTAAGTCGTCCCCATATCCTGACTAGCGGTCTCCTTGCCTAAGGTTGGCTTGCTAGTTATGATGGCAAAGAGCCTTCATCTGAAGGCTAGGATCTGTAACTAGTAAATGGAGTTGTATATGCGTCGGTCTCTTGTTGTAACTTCGATTTTTATGGCGATTTCAAGCGCAAGTGCCTTTGCTGATGACGGATATTCTGCCGCATACGATTCTTGTGTCAGTAAGGCTGAGGGTGAGACATCTGCTCTTGTGGATTGCTCCAATGAGGAGTTAGCGAAGCAAGATGCTCGTCTTAATAAGGCCTATAAAACTGCCATGGGGGTGCTGTCTGCGGAGAATAAGCAAAAGCTTCTCGATGCCCAGCGTCTATGGGTAAAGTTCCGAGATGCCGACTGTGGAGTCTATTATTCGCTGTCTGGTGGGACGATGGATATGCTGAACGGCTCTGGGTGTGAATTGACGATGACCAAGGAGCGAGCTGACTCACTGGTATGGATTGCTCAGAACGGGGCTGAATAAGCCTGCTTGGCTGTACTATTCCGCTTGACCCGTGAGTAGCGCCAGCGCTCTTCGTCCGCTTGTGAGCCGTCTGTGGCTTGCTGGAAGGCGAGGGCTTCTCACAAGCAGGCACAAAAAACCCCCTTTGGTGCACAACACCAGAGGGGGTTTCCATGCACTTTCTGTCACCCTGCTGTCACGACGCTTTTGATCGTCGAGTCATTTATGGCTAAGTGCTTGATTTATATGGCGCATCCGGCGGGATTCGAACCCACGACCCCTGCCTTCGGAGGGCAGTACTCTATCCAGCTGAGCTACGGATGCGCATGGCCGCGGCTGGCGCGGCAGGCGGCAATCATACGCATCTGATCGGCTTGCGTCCATCGTTCGGGCGTGGCTCCGGTTAATTCGAAATCGGTCTGCCACCCGTCGGCCATGGCTGGCCTGGAGGCGCCGGGTGGCATGTACTTTCGTTGGTTTTTTCGAACGACCCCTTGCCCTTTGGGGGATGGGGCCCTAGGATGCGTTTGACATTTCAAACGCCCACCACAACAACAGGAGACAGGGGAATTGGCGTCACAGTACCCGGCCTCGTGCCAGTGGGATGACCGACTTCCGTACTGCCTGGCGAATGCGCGCGATGCCGTGCAGCAGCCGATTCCTGCAGTGGTGGCGTTTCCGCAGCGTATCCCGTCCATGGACCTCCCGGTTGATCCGACCGGCTACGGCTACCGCCGTGGTCCGTTTTCGCGCGCCCGTGCGCGACGATCGGTGACCCTGCGCTAGCGCCGGTGCCGTCCCCTGGCGGGCGGCGCGGCGGGACGATGGAACGGGTGGGGCGGGTGCCCCTCCAATGCTTCCCGGACAACAAGAGCAGGCGGGGTAGTCGAGGTAGACCCGCTGCTTATGGCTTTCCTCGAAGGAGACTGGTCATGCAACTCAATGATGCCAAGCTGTTCCGCCAACAGGCCTACATCGACGGTTCCTGGGTGGACGCCGACAGCGGTCAGACCATCAAGGTCAACAACCCGGCCACCAACGAGATCATCGGCAGCGTGCCGAAGATGGGCGCCGCCGAAACCCGCCGCGCCATCGAGGCCGCCGACAAGGCCCTGCCGGCCTGGCGCGCGCTGACCGCCAAGGAGCGCGCCAACAAGCTGCGCCGCTGGTTCGAGCTGATGATCGAGAACCAGGACGACCTGGCCCGCCTGATGACCATCGAGCAGGGCAAGCCGCTGGCCGAAGCCAAGGGCGAGATCGCCTATGCCGCCTCCTTCCTCGAGTGGTTCGGCGAAGAAGCCAAGCGCATCTATGGCGACACCATCCCCGGCCACCAGCCGGACAAGCGCATCATCGTCATCAAGCAGCCGATCGGCGTCACCGCGGCCATCACCCCGTGGAACTTCCCCTCGGCGATGATCACCCGTAAAGCCGGCCCGGCCCTGGCCGCCGGCTGCACCATGGTGCTCAAGCCCGCTTCGCAGACGCCGTATTCCGCCCTGGCCCTGGCCGAACTGGCCGAGCGCGCCGGCATTCCGAAAGGCGTGTTCAGCGTGGTTACCGGCAGCGCCGGCGAAGTCGGCGGCGAGCTGACCAGCAACCCGATCGTGCGCAAGCTGACCTTCACCGGCTCTACCGAAATCGGTCGCCAGCTGATGGCCGAATGCGCCAAGGACATCAAGAAGGTGTCCCTGGAACTGGGCGGCAACGCGCCCTTCATCGTCTTCGATGACGCCGACCTGGATGCCGCCGTCGAAGGCGCGCTGATCTCCAAGTACCGCAACAACGGCCAGACCTGCGTCTGCGCCAACCGCCTGTACGTGCAGGACGGCGTGTACGACGCCTTCGTCGAGAAGCTGAAGGCCGCTGTGGCCAAGCTGAACATCGGCAACGGCCTGGAGAGCGGCGTGACCACCGGCCCGCTGATCGATTCCAAGGCCGTGGCCAAGGTCGAAGAACACATCGCCGACGCCGTGGGCAAGGGCGCCAAGGTCGTCGCCGGCGGCAAGCCGCACGCCCTGGGCGGCACCTTCTTCGAGCCGACCATCCTGGTCGACGTGCCGAAGAACGCGCTCGTTTCCAAGGACGAGACCTTCGGCCCGCTGGCCCCGGTGTTCCGCTTCAAGGACGAGGCTGACGTCATCGCCATGTCCAACGACACCGAGTTCGGCCTGGCCTCCTACTTCTACGCCCGCGACCTGGGCCGCGTATTCCGCGTGGCCGAGGCCCTGGAGTACGGTATGGTGGGCATCAACACCGGCCTGATCTCCAACGAGGTCGCGCCGTTCGGCGGCATCAAGGCCTCGGGCCTGGGCCGCGAAGGTTCGAAGTACGGCATCGAGGATTACCTCGAGGTCAAGTACCTCTGCCTGGGCGGCATCTGATTTCCCGTGGGCGCGGGGGTGGCAGGCAAGAGCCGGCAGCCACCCCCGCGCCGGCGTTTTCCGGTGGTGGCACCGGACAACCCACCCGGCGGGCCGCAAGTGCCGCGACAGTCGATCATCGTATGCTGTCGCGAGTGGCTTCTCCCCGTCTTCATCCTTTGACCCGGCCGACCGATGAGCGGCCACTGAGGAAGCTATGAGCAAAACCAACGAATCCCTGCTGCAACGCCGTCAGGCCGCCGTTCCGCGCGGCGTGGGCCAGATCCACCCGGTCGTCGCCGAGCGCGCCGAGAACGCCACCGTGTGGGACGTCGAGGGCCGCGAGTACATCGACTTCGCCGGCGGCATTGCCGTTCTGAACACCGGCCACCTGCACCCGAAAGTGGTCGCCGCCGTTCAGGAGCAACTGACCAAGCTGTCCCACACCTGCTTCCAGGTGCTGGCCTACGAGCCCTACATCGAGCTGGCCGAAGAGATCGCCAAGCGCGTGCCGGGCAACTTCCCGAAGAAGACCCTGCTGGTCACCTCCGGTTCCGAAGCGGTCGAGAACGCCGTGAAGATCGCCCGTGCCGCCACCGGCCGCGCCGGCGTGATCGCCTTCACCGGCGCCTACCACGGCCGCACCATGATGACCCTGGGTCTGACCGGCAAGGTGGTTCCGTACTCCGCCGGCATGGGCCTGATGCCGGGCGGCATCTTCCGCGCCCTGGCTCCGTGCGAACTGCACGGCATCAGCGAAGACGAGTCGATCGCCAGCATCGAGCGCATCTTCAAGAACGACGCCCAGCCGCGTGACATCGCCGCCATCATCATCGAGCCGGTACAGGGCGAGGGTGGCTTCTACGTCAACTCCAAGCCGTTCATGCAGCGCCTGCGCGCCCTGTGCGACGAGCACGGCATCCTGCTGATCGCCGACGAAGTGCAGACCGGCGCTGGCCGTACCGGCACCTTCTTCGCCACCGAGCAGCTGGGCATCGTCCCGGACCTGACCACCTTCGCCAAGTCCGTCGGCGGCGGCTTCCCGATCTCCGGCGTCGTCGGCAAGGCCGAGATCATGGACGCCATCGCTCCCGGTGGCCTGGGCGGCACCTACGCCGGCAGCCCGATCGCCTGCGCCGCGGCCCTGGCCGTGCTGAAGGTGTTCGACGAAGAGAAACTGCTGGAGCGTTCGCAAGCCGTTGGCGAAACCCTGAAGGCCGGCCTGCGCGAGATCCAGGCCAAGCACAAGGTGATCGGCGACGTCCGTGGCCTGGGTTCGATGGTCGCCATCGAGCTGTTCGAAGGCGGCGACGTGAACAAGCCGGCGGCCGAGCTGGTCAGCAAGATCGTCGTGCGTGCTCGCGAGAAGGGCCTGATCCTGCTCTCCTGCGGCACCTACTACAACGTGATCCGCTTCCTGATGCCGGTAACCATCCCGGATGCCCAGCTGAAGCAAGGCCTGGCCATCCTGGCCGAGTGCTTCGACGAACTGGCCTGATCGGCTCGTTCGGCAGTACCGGAAGAGGCCCGCGCAAGCGGGCCTTTTCTTTTTCCGGGGTTCCGCTCCGGCTGCGGCGCCGTGACGCATCTACCCCCTTGGTCGTATCGGAGAGCGGCGCCGCATCAGCTATCCTGTCCTGCGCGCGATGTCGTCCGGGCCGCCCTCTGGCAGGCGCCTTGCGACTCGGTTAAGGTGCGCGCGCATCTGCGAGAGGATCTCCATGACAGCACTCAGCGCCGCGCCGACCGTTCTGGTCGCCGCCGCCGACCCCTGGAACCGCGAACTGCTTGGCCAACTGGTGCTGAGCGTGCGTTGCGACGCGGCCATCGAATACTGCGAGGACGGTGACCAGGCCATCGATGCCTGCCGCTTGCGCGCCTTCGCCCTGGTGCTGGCCGAGCAGGAACTGGCCGGCACCGACGGCATCGACCTGCTCCGCCACCTGCGCCGCAGCCGCCGCGGGGCAAGCGCGCCGGACTTCATCCTGATCAGCGCCAAGGCCGATGGAGCCAGCGTGCGCGCGGTGCTGCCGCTGGCGCCCAGCGCCTACCTGGTCAAGCCGTTCAATGCCGAGGACCTGCGCCAGCGCCTGCGCAGCCTGCTGCTGGAGCCGGGGCAGGAAGTCAGTTGCGCCGTGCCCCGGGAGCCCACCGGCAGCCTGGCCGAGTTCCTCGCCGAGGCTCGTGATGCCGCCGAGGGCGCGCCCCTGCTGGCGGAGGTCGGCGAATCGGCGAGCCGCTGCCTGAACTGCGAAGGGGTCAGCCTGGAGCAGATGGAAGAAGAGTTCGGCCGCGACCCGCAGATCACCGCCTGCCTGATCGCCGCGGCCAACAGCGCCGCGCGACACGTCGGCATGCCCTGCCTGACGCTCGCCCAGGCGCTGGCCCGCCTTGGCCTGGCCCAGGCCTGCAACCTGGTGCTGGGGCTCAGCCTGGAGCATGCCGCGCAGCTTGCGGAGCCACGCTTGAAGGAGCGCGCCGCGGCCTTCTGGGCGCTTTCCCAGCGCACCGCGGATGCCGCCCAGGCCCTGGCCGAGAGCCTCGACGTCGACGCGCTACGCTGCTACACCGCGGGCCTGCTGCATTGCCTGGGCGACCTCGCGGTGCTGCGCACCCTGGAGGAGTGGTGCCGGCGCGGCGGAGCGCTGGATGACCAGGAGATCGACGACAGCCTCAAGACCTTCGGCGCCAGTTTCGGCTCCACGCTGCGCGCGCGCTGGCGCCTGCCGCTGGAGCTGCGCGGGCTGGTCGCCGCGTGCTACGGCATGGGCAGCGGGGTGTTCTCGCGCAAGGCGCTGGTGCTCAACCTGGCGGCCAGGGCGGCACGTTTGCCGGCTTCCCAGGCCGGGCAGTTGAAGGAAGAGAAGGCGCTGCGGATGCTTGGGCTGGGGCCGGTGGAATTGCAGTTGCTGCAGAAGTTCTGTGGCGCCGAGGAGCCAAGCGCTTCGTAGGATCAAGCGTTTTGTGCTCTTCGTAGGAGCGAGCTTGCTCGCGAATGAACCTCTGCAGCGGAGCCTGTTCGCGAGCAAGCTCGCTCCTACGAGAAGCCTTGCCCGCCGGTTGTGGTGGGAGCGGCTGTGCCGAGGCGACCTTCGTAGATACCGTGTCACCTAGCCTCGAGCAAGGGCCAGTTCCACATTGTATGGCTGGCCCGACTTGAGGACGCCATAGGCGATCTGCAGCAGCTTGCGCATGGCAGCACAGATGATCTGTTTACCCGCTTTGCCTTTCTCCTCGAGCCGTAAACGCAGTGCCCGTATCGCCTGGTTATGGCTCATGGCACAGATGGCTGGCATGAACAGGCCTGCCCGCAAGAGGCGTGAGCCGATCTTTGAGATCCTCACCTGGCCCTTGTGTTGGCCGGATTCCCTGAGCCTCGGATTGAGTCCTGCAAAAGCCACGACCGCCCGGGCACTCTCGAAGCGGCTGATTGATCCAAGTTCGGCCAGCAACAGGGCTGCAGTTTTGTCGCTGATACCCTCGATACTCGTCAGCAGATCGCGCTTGCCCCGCAAGTCAGGATCGTTGTCGATATGTTGGCGAATCGCTTCCAGCGTCTGTTCAATCTGCTGTTCCAGATGGGCCGAGACCGACAGGATCGACTCTTTCACCACGTCGCTCTTGGCGGTTTCCAGGCGGTTGATTTCCATCTGGAACAGCTCCTTGAGCTCTTCGTAGCGCCGTACCAGCGCACGGAGTTGCCGCACGCTCACCGGGTCCGGCTGCCAGAGCTGGAGATCCTCGGCATGCCGAGCGCCGTAGAGGGCGATCAACTTGGCGTCGACCTTGTCGGTCTTGACCCGTTGCAACTGGCTTTGCGCATAGCTGGCGATACGTGCCGGATTCATCACGCAGACACGATATCCCCGGGCCAACAGATAATCGCCCAGAGCTTCGTGATAGATGTTGGTGGCTTCCATCACCACCCACGCCCCTGGCTCGGCATGTTTTTGCAGCCACTGGTCAAAGACGCTGAAGCCCGACTGATCGTTGCTCAGATTGCCTTTGGTGCGGTATTTGCCATTGCTCTGCAGAACCGCAATGTCGAAAGTTTTCTTGGCGATATCCACGCCAACTACGATGGCCATAACTCCTGCTACCTCTTACAGCTTTACATCATCAGCACTCCACTCCATCCAACCTTGCCTATACGAGCTACCACCGGGGTGGGGCTCCAGATACCGTTCGGACTCACGAGTGGATTGGGAAGGCAGGAGACTATCTACAGTGCAGGCTCGTAGCCTAGGAGCGGACACGTCTTCCTGGTCTTCCTTCCGGTGATCAGCCGGAGACTACCCGCCGTTATGGCGGGTCGTCGACATACAAGGAGCGGAACTTTTCCGCGATAGCCGGACGTTCCGGCGCGATTCGCGGATGAGATCCGCTCCTACGCTGCCCCACCTGCGCCATTCCCCTGTAGGAGCGCGCCCTGCGCGCGATTCGCGGGCAGGGCCCGCTCCTACCGTTCACAGCCAGGCATGGACCGCACGCGGACAATAAAAAACGCCGCTTCCCGTGAGGGGAAGCGGCGTTCCTTTGTGGCTGACGCGCTAACCCCTCAACGCTTGGCCAGCAGTTCCCGGCCGCGCGCCACGGCGGCGCGGACCTGGGCGGGGGCGGTGCCGCCGATGTGGTCGCGGGCGTTCACCGAGCCTTCCAGTGTCAGCACGGCGAAAACGTCGTCGTCGATCTGGTCGCTGAACTTGCGCAGTTCTTCCAGGCTCATCTCGGCCAGGTCCTTGCCGCTGTCCACGCCGTATTTCACTGCGTGGCCGACGATCTCGTGGCAGTCGCGGAAGGGCAGGCCCTTGCGCACCAGGTAGTCGGCCAGGTCGGTGGCGGTGGAGAAGCCGCGGCGGGCTGCCTCGCGCATGATTTCGCGCTTGGGCTTGATCGCCGGGACCATGTCGGCGAAGGCGCGCAGGCTGTCGCGCAGGGTGTCGGCGGCGTCGAACAGCGGTTCCTTGTCTTCCTGGTTGTCCTTGTTGTACGCCAGCGGCTGGCCCTTCATCAGCGTCAGCAGGCCGGTGAGGTGGCCGAACACGCGGCCGGACTTGCCGCGCACCAGTTCCGGCACGTCGGGGTTCTTCTTCTGCGGCATGATCGAGGAGCCGGTGCAGAAGCGGTCGGGCAGGTCGATGAACTGGAACTGCGCGCTGGTCCACAGCACCAGCTCCTCGGAGAAGCGCGACAGGTGCATCATCGCCAGGGAGGCGGCGGCGCAGAATTCGATGGCGAAGTCACGGTCGGACACGCCGTCCAGCGAGTTGCCGGAGATCGCTTCGAATCCCAGCAGTTCGCAGGTGATTTCCCGCTGGATCGGATAGGTGGTGCCGGCCAGCGCGGCGCTGCCCAGGGGCATGCGGTTGACGCGCTTGCGGCAGTCCACCAGGCGCTCGTAGTCGCGGCTGAGCATCTCGAACCAGGCCAGCAGGTGGTGGCCGAAGGTCACCGGCTGGGCGGTCTGCAGGTGGGTGAAGCCGGGCATGATGGTGTCGGCTTCCGCCTCGGCCAGGCCCAGCAGGCCCTGCTGCAGGCGGGTGATCTCTTTGATGATGATGTCGATCTCGTCGCGCAGCCACAGGCGGATGTCGGTGGCCACCTGGTCGTTGCGCGAACGGCCGGTGTGCAGCTTCTTGCCGGTGATGCCGATGCGGTCGGTCAGGCGCGCCTCGATGTTCATGTGCACGTCTTCCAGGTCGACGCGCCAGTCGAAGCTGCCGGCCTCGATCTCGGCCTGGATCTGCTTCAGGCCGTCGATGATGGCGTCGCGCTCGGCGTCGGTCAGCACGCCGGCCTTGGCCAGCATGGTCGCGTGGGCGATGGAACCCATGATGTCGTGGCGGTAGAGGCGCTTGTCGAAGTCGACGGAGGCGGTGAAGCGGGCGACGAAGGCGTCGACGGGCTCGCTGAAGCGGCCGCCCCAGGACTGGTTGGTCTTCTCTACGCTCATGGATCTCTCTCGCGGAAACGGGCAGGCGCGTTCGCTGCCTGCAGGAAGGGCAAAGTCCGACGATAATAGCAGGCTGAAGGTCAAAAACGGCGTGTGCTGCGACGGGTGTGGCGGGGGAAGGATCAGGGGCGCCCCGCCCGGGCGCGGCGCAGTCGACATTTCGGTGCTCGAATTCGCCCGGCAGGCTACGAGCCGCTTGCCGAGGCGTGGAGGCTTGCGGAAACTTCGTCGATGCCAAACCAAGCCAAGACCGGCGACCAGCCGGCAACCCAAGACGATTTCTTCATTCCCGAACTGTGCCAGAGCGAAGCGCTGTTTAGCCTGGTCCTGCTGGCCGAGCTGCTGGTGCTGGTACTGGTGCTGGCCGAGCCGATGACGCCCAGTTTCAACTGGGTGCGCCTGGCCCTGGCCTCGCTGTTCGTGCAGTGGATAGTGCTGCTCTCGGCCGGCCTGCTGTGCCGCCTGCGGCCGTTGCTGGCGCGCTGGCCGGCGTGGGGCGCGGGGCTGGCCAGCTGCCTGCTGGTGGTGCTGCTGACCCTCGGCTGCACCGCGGTGGCCGACTACTACGCCCTGGGCGGGCCGCTGTCGATCAAGGGCGAGGTCAACCTGTACCTGCGCCATGCCTTGATCGCCCTCATCATGTCGGCCTTGTTGCTACGCTACTTTTATCTGCAGAGCCAATGGCGCAGGCAGGAACAGGCCGAGTTGCGCGCGCGCATCGAATCGTTGCAGGCGCGCATCCGTCCGCACTTCCTGTTCAACAGCCTGAACAGCATCGCCAGCCTGATCGAGCTGGACCCGGGCAAGGCCGAGCAGGCGGTGCTGAACCTGTCGGACCTGTTCCGCGCCAGCCTGGCCAAGCCGGGGACTTTAATTTCCTGGGGGGAGGAACTGGAGTTGGCCAGGCGCTATCTTTCCATAGAGCAGTATCGCCTGGGCGACCGGCTGCAACTGGATTGGCAGGTGAGCGGCGTGCCCGATGGCGTGCCCATCCCGCAGCTGACCCTGCAGCCACTGCTGGAGAATTCATTGATCTACGGTATCCAGCCGCGCATCGAAGGCGGCCTGGTGAAGGTTGAGGCGGACTATCGTGACGGTGTGTTCCAGCTGTGTGTGAGCAACCCGTACGACGAGTCGACGCAGACGCTGCCCACGAAGGGGACCAAGCAGGCGCTGCAGAATATCGCAGCGCGAATTGCGGCACTTTTCGGGCCAAAAGCGAGTCTCAGCGTCGAACGCCGTGACGGACGGCACTACACCTGTCTACGCTATCCATGTGCGCGTCTCATGCAGGAAGCCTGAGCTTATGAATGTCCTGATCGTCGATGACGAACCCCTGGCGCGTGAGCGCCTGGCCCGACTGGTGGGGCAACTGGACGGCTACCGCGTCCTCGAACCCTCCGCCAGCAACGGCGAAGAAGCGCTGGCGCTGATCGACAGCCTGAAGCCGGATATCGTCCTGCTGGATATCCGCATGCCCGGCCTGGACGGGCTCCAGGTCGCCGCCAAGCTGTGCGAGCGCGAAGCCCCCCCGGCGGTGATCTTCTGCACCGCCCACGATGAATTCGCCCTGGAGGCCTTCCAGGTCAGCGCGGTCGGCTATCTGGTCAAGCCGGTGCGCGCCGAGGACCTGGCCGAGGCCCTGAAGAAGGCTTCCAGGCCCAACCGCATCCAGCTGGCGGCGCTGACCAAGCCGCCGGCCGCCGGCGGCCCCGGCCCGCGCAGCCACATCAGCGCGCGGACGCGCAAGGGCATCGAGCTGATCCCCCTGGAGGATGTGATCTTCTTCATCGCCGACCACAAGTACGTGACCCTGCGCCATGCCGGCGGCGAAGTGCTGCTGGACGAGCCGCTGAAGGCCCTGGAGGACGAGTTCGGCGAGCGCTTCGTGCGCATCCACCGCAACGCCCTGGTCTCGCGCGAGCGCATCGAGCGCCTGCAGCGCACCCCGCTGGGGCATTTTCAGCTTTACCTCAAGGGCCTGGACGGCGACGCCCTGACCGTGAGCCGGCGCCACGTCGCCGGCGTGCGCCGGTTGATGCATAACCTTTGAGGGCGGCAGGCTGCAGGCTATAGGCGGCAGGCTAAGAGCATGCGGCGTAGGCGGCGGCTCTGTGGGCTTTTCGTAGGAGCGAGCTTGCTCGCGAACCGCATGGCACCGCGTTTGTTCGCGAGCAAGCTCGCTCCTACGAGAGGCCGGGCCTTGCCCTTGCGGTAGGCTCACCCGCCCAGGGCGGGGCCGAAAGCCTGCTTTGGCGTCGCAGGGGGGAAAGCCTGGGCGCCGAAGCCTGTTATCATCCCCGGCAGTCCTTTGTCCGGAATTGCCCATGTCGTCCCGCGAAATCCGAATCGCCACCCGTCAGAGCGCTTTGGCCCTGTGGCAGGCCGAGTACGTCAAGACCCGCCTGGAGCAGGCCCATCCCGGCCTGCGCGTGAGCCTGCTGCCGATGACCAGCCGCGGCGACAAGCTGCTCGATGCGCCGCTGGCGAAGATCGGCGGCAAGGGCCTGTTCGTCAAGGAACTGGAGACCGCCCTGCTGGAAGGCGCGGCCGACATCGCCGTGCACTCCATGAAGGACGTGCCCATGGACTTCCCCGAAGGCCTGGGCCTGTACTGCATCTGCGAGCGCGAAGACCCGCGCGACGCCTTCGTCTCCAACACCTACGCCAGCCTCGCCGAGCTGCCCGCCGGCAGCGTGGTCGGCACCTCCAGCCTGCGCCGCCAGGCACAGCTGCTGGCCAGCCGCCCGGACCTGCAGATCCGCTTCCTGCGCGGGAACGTCAACACCCGACTGGCCAAGCTCGATGCCGGCGAATACGACGCCATCATCCTCGCCGCCGCCGGCCTGATCCGCCTCGGTTTCGAGGCGCGCATCCGCTCCAGCATCGGCGTCGAGGACAGCCTGCCAGCCGGCGGCCAGGGCGCCGTGGGCATCGAATGCCGCAGCGCCGATAGCGAGATCCACGCGCTGCTGGCGCCGCTGCACCACGCCGACACCGCGCTGCGGGTGACCGCCGAGCGCGCGCTGAACAAGCGCCTCAACGGCGGCTGCCAGGTGCCCATCGCCTGCTACGCCGTGCGCGAGGGCGAGCAGCTGTGGCTGCGCGGCCTGGTCGGCCAGCCCG
The DNA here is from genome assembly GCF_052367875.1 of Pseudomonas sp. A6. Classification (NCBI taxonomy): domain Bacteria; kingdom Pseudomonadati; phylum Pseudomonadota; class Gammaproteobacteria; order Pseudomonadales; family Pseudomonadaceae; genus Pseudomonas; species Pseudomonas sp. A6. The sequence continues at coordinate 440,957 of NZ_CP198970.1, forward strand.
ACGGCTCGCAGCTGCTGCGCGCCGAAGCCCGCGCGCCCCTGGCCGAGGCCGAGGCGCTGGGTGTGAAGGTCGCCGAAGACCTGCTGGAACAGGGCGCGGCCGACATCCTCGCCGCCGTCTATGGCGAGGCCGGCCCGCAGTGAGCCACTGGCGCCTGCTGCTGACGCGGCCGCAGGACGAGTGCGCGGCCCTGGCCGCCAGCCTCGCCGAGCATGGCGTGGCCAGCGCCAGCCTGCCGTTGCTGGCTATCGAGCCGCTGGAAGAAACCCCCGAGCAGCGCAGCCTGCTGCTCGACCTGGACCGCTACTGCGCCGTGGTGGTGGTCAGCAAGCCTGCCGCGCGCCTGGGCGTGGAGCGCATCGACCGCTACTGGCCGCAACCGCCGGCGCGCCAGGACTGGTTCGCGGTCGGCGCGGCCACTGCGGCTATCCTCGATGACTACGGCTTGTGCGTGCACCATCCGGAGAACGGCGACGACAGCGAAGCACTGCTGGCGCTGCCGGCCTTGGTGCAGGCCCTGCAGGTACCCGGGCCGCGAGTGCTGATCCTGCGTGGCGAAGGTGGCCGAGAATTCCTCGCCGAGCGCCTGCGCGGCCAAGGTGTGGTGGTGGATTATCTGGAACTCTACCGTCGCGTCCTGCCGGCCTACCCGGCGGGCGAACTGGCGCGGCGGGTGCGCGACGAAGCACTGAACGGCCTGGTGGTGAGCAGCGGCCAGGGCCTGGAACACCTGCTGTGCGTGGCCGGGGAGGACTGGCCGCAACTGGCCGGGCTACCCTTGTTCGTGCCCAGCCCGCGGGTCGCCGAACTGGCCCGGGACGCCGGTGCGCGACGCGTGATCGATTGCCGCGGGGCGAATGCCGCGGCCTTGCTGGAGGCGCTCAGGGGCGCCGACGAAGAATAATTTCCGAGCGAAGGATGGACCTGTGAGCGAAGCCGTCACTCCCCAAGACACCCCGCAAGATACCCCCGTCGAGCCAACCCCGCCCGCTCCGGCCCGGTCCGGCAACGGCCTGGCCCTGCTCGCCCTGCTGGTCGGCGTCGCCGGCCTCGGCGTCGGTGGCTGGGGACTGTGGCAGACGCAGCAGTTGCAGGCTCGCGACCAGGCCCGCGCGCAACAGCTGGAAGAAACCCGCGGCGAGGCGCAGAGCCTGCTCAACCACAACAGCGCGCTGGACAAGCGCCTGGACGCGCTGCCCAGCGCCGACGAGCTGGAAGCCCGCCGGCGCCTGGTGGTCGAACTGCAGGGCGACCAGCAGCAGTTGGCCCAGCAGTTCAAGCAGGTTCTTGGGCAGAGCCGCCAGCAATGGCGCCTGGCCGAGGCCGAGCACCTGATGCGCCTCGCCTCGCTGCGCCTCTCCGCGCTGCAGGACATCGACAGCGCCACCCAACTGGTGCAGGGCGCCGACGACATCCTCCGCGCGCAGAACGACCCGGGCGCCTTCGCCGCCCGCGCACAACTGGCCAAGAGCCTCGAAACCCTGCGCAGCCTGCCGCAGCCGGACCGCACCGGGCTGTTCCTGCAGCTCGGCGCGCTGCGCGAGCAGGCCGCCCAGCTGCAACCGCTGGAGCCCAGCTTCAAGGAAGGCCCGGGCAAGGCCTCGGCCACCGCCTGGGGTGACGGCAGCAGCACCCTGGACCAGTGGTGGGAACGCATCTCGCGCTACGTGCGCATCGACTTCAACGCCGGCCAGGACGTGCGCCCGCTGCTCTCCGGGCAACAGCTGACGCGAGTGCGCCTGGCCCTGAGCCTGGCCCTGGAGCAGGCGCAGTGGGCCGCGCTCAACGGGCGCCAGGAAGTCTACGAACAGGCCCTGAAGCAGGCCCGGCAGATCCTTGGCGACTTCTTCAACGCCGACCTCGCCGACAGCCGCGCCCTGGGCCTGCGCATCGACGAACTGGCACAGCAGCCGGTGGCCGTGCAGGCGCCCGACCTGACCCCGGCGCTGGGTGCCCTGCAGGCCTACGTGGTGCGCCGCGACCAGGCCGCCCTCGACCAGCAGCAGGCGCCCGCCGCGCCCCAGGCGGAGGGTAGCCAATGAGCCGCGTCTACCTGCTGGTCCTGGCCCTGGTGGTGGCCGCCACCCTGGTCGGCCTGGCCATCGCCGAGCAGTCGGGCTACGTGCTGATCGCCTACAAGAGCTTCCGCTACGAATCCAGCCTGTGGACCTTCCTCGCCCTGCTGGCGCTGGTCTGGCTGCTGTACCTGGCCATCCGCCTGGCGCTGCGCCTGCTCGGCGTGTCCGGGCGGGTGGTCAACCCCTGGTCGCGCTTCAACCGCCGCCGCCGCGCCGAAATGGCCGAGGAACACGGCCAGCGCGACCTCGCCGAAGGCCACTGGGCCCCGGCCCTGCGCCACCTGCGGCGCGCCGCCGAACTGAACGAGCACAGCCTGCCCAGCTACCTGGGCGCGGCCCGCGCGGCCAGCGAACTGGGGCGCTTCGAGGAATGCGACCAGATACTCGACCGCGCCCTCGAACGCCAGCCCGGCACGGCCCTGGCCGTGGGCCTGACGCGCGCGCAGCTGCTGATCAACCGCGGCGCCTTCGAGCCGGCCCGCGCGGTGCTGGTGAAGCTGCACGAGGAGCACCCGCGCCACCCCACGGTGCTGCGCCTGCTCCAGCAGCTCTACGTCAGCCTGCAGGACTGGCGCCCGCTGCTGGCCCTGCTGCCGGAACTGCGCAAGGAACGCGTGCTGGAGAACGCCCAGCTCAGCGACCTGGAACGCCGCGCCTGGATCGCCGCCCTGGAAGCCGCCGGCGAGCAGGGCGTGGGGCAGGGCGAGACGGCTCTGCAGCCGCTCACCCAGACCTGGCAGAACCTGCCCGCCAACCTGCGCGCCCAGCCGCTGCTGGTCGCCGCCTATGCCCAGCAACTGCTGCGCCTGGGCGCGCCCGAGGAGGCGGAGAAGGTCCTGCGCCAGGCCCTCAAGGAAGGCTACGACGAGCGCCTGATGCTGCTCTACGGCAAGGCCCGCGGCGGCGACCCGGCGCGCCAGCTGCAGAACGCCGAGGCCTGGCTGAAGAAGTGCCCCGACGACCCCGTGCTGCTCCTGTCCCTGGGCCGCCTGTGCCTGGCCGACAAGCTCTGGGGCAAGGCCCGCGACTACCTGGAGGCCAGCCTGGCCCGCCAGCACAGCGCCGAGACCTGTGCCGAGCTTGCGCGCCTGCTGGCGCACCTGGGGGAGACCGAGCGCAGCAACAGGCTGTTCCAGGAAGGCCTCGGCCTGTTCGGCGCGCCCGTAGGCACGCCTGCCCAGTTGCCGGCGAAAGCGTAAGAAGGTTCGGATGAAACGCGGCGCCCTCGGGCGCCGCTTTCGTTTTGGCTGACGGCTTTCGCCTACTTGCCGACGTAGCGGATGCGGTAGATCGCCCCGGCCATGTCGTCGCTCACCAGCAGCGAACCGTCCGCGGCCACCAGCACGTCGGCGGGGCGTCCCAGCACTTCCTCGCCGGGTTGCAGCCAGCCTTCGGCGAACAGGCTCTGGCGTTTCAGCGAACCGTCCGCGTTCAGCTCGACGCGCACCACCCGGTAGCCGACCTTGCGGCTGCGGTTCCACGAGCCATGCTCGGCGATGAAGACGTTGCCACGGTACTCGGCGGGGAACTGCTCGCCGCTGTAGAAACGCATGCCCAGCGCCGCCACGTGGGCGCCGAGGCCGGCCACCGGCGCCACGAAGGCCGAGCAGGGGCGCTGGGCGAACTCCGGGTCGGCGATGTTCCCGGCGTGGCAGTCCGGGTAGCCGAAGTCGTCGCCGGCCTTGTCCACGCGGTTCAGTTCGTCATCGGGCTGGTCGTCGCCGAGCAGGTCGCGGCCGTTGTCGGTGAACCACAGCCGGCCCCGGGCATCCCAGTCGAAGCCCACGGTGTTGCGCACGCCATAGGCCACCACCTCGCGCTGGCTGCCGTCCGGCTGCATGCGTTGCAGGTTGGCGTAGCGCTCGCGGTCCGGGCGGCAGATGTTGCAGGGCGCGCCCACCGGCACGTAGAGCTTGCCGTCGGGGCCGAAGGCGATGAACTTCCAGCCGTGGTGCGTCTTGCTGGGGAACTGCGGCGGCAGTTCCTCGGGTTGCGGCGGCGCGTCCAGGTGCGTCTCGATGTCGCGCAGCACGTAGAGGCGGCTGACAGCCGAGACGTACAGATCGCCCTGGTGGAAGGCCACGCCGCTGGGCATCTTCAGGCCGCTGGCGATCACCCGCGGGCGTTGTTCGCCGGGGCGCAGGGCATACACCTTGCCGGCCTCGCGGCTGCCGACGAAGAGCGTGCCCTTGCTGCCCAGGGCCATGGCGCGGGCGTTGGGTACCTGGTCGCTGAGCACTTCGATGCGGAACCCCTCGGGCACCTTGAGCCGCTCCACGACCGAGGCGGCGAATGCGCCGGGGAGGGGGACGAACAGCAGCGCGGCGAGTAGGATCAGCTGTCGACGCATGGTAGGAATTCCCTGATGGCTGTCCGGCCCAGTCTAGCCCGCCGCCTTGAAAGGCCCGCGGAATTTCCTCTACCGTAGCGGCCTTTCCGAAAATGCCGTGCCACTGGAGCCGCCATGAACCTGGCCAGCCCGCGTTCCCTGTTCTTCCTCGCCTTCCTCGCCTGTGCCGCCATGCTTGGCGCCGGTTTCTACCTGCAGTACGTCGTTGGCCTGGAACCCTGCCCGCTGTGCATCGTGCAGCGCATCTTCTTCGCCGGCGCCGGGCTGTTCTCGCTGATCGCCGCGCTGCATGGCCGCGGCCGGCGCATCTACTCGGTGCTGGTGCTGCTCTGCTCGCTGGGCGGCGCCGCTACCGCCGGCCGGCAGATCTGGCTGCAGACCCTGCCGCCGGACCAGTTGCCTTCCTGCCTGCCGCCGCTGGACTACATGATGCAGACCATGCCCTACGCGGACATCCTCTGGACCATGTTCCACGGCTCGGCCGACTGCGCCGAGGTGACCTGGACGCTGCTCAGCCTGAGCATCCCGGAGTGGAGCCTGCTGGCCTTCGTCGGCTTCGCCCTGTTCGCCGTCTTCCAGTTTCTGCGCCGCGGCTGATCGCCGCGCGGCGGCAGAACTGTCCTACGGCGCGAAGCCAGCGCCGCCGCGGGCTGCCGATTAAACGCTCGTATGAATTTTCCCGCGAAAGGTGTCTTGAAGCGGACATCCCGCGGGCATACTCTGGTCTTCCGCACCGCCGGGATTCCGCCATCAGAGCGGTAGAACGCCGGCGAGTGCCCGCATTCGACAGAGAATTGTCCCGCCGTGGAACCGCCGGGACAGGCCGAGGGAAGCGAGGACAAGATGCTCGAGAGCTGCCGCAATGCCCAGGAACGTTGGGGAGGCGTCCACCAGCTGATCGACCGCTGGTTGCGTGACCGCCAGGAACTCATCCAGGCCTTCGATTCGCTATCCGGGCCCCAGGCACCCGCCGTCAACGGCGAGGGGCTGGAGAACTTCTGCCAGCGACTGCTGGACTACGTCTCCGCTGGCCACTTCGAGGTCTACGAACAGCTGATGGACGAGGCCAAGGCCTTTGGCGATGCGCGTGGCCTGGAACTGGCCAAGCAGATCTACCCGCGCCTGGAAGCCATCACCGCGTCCGCGCTGAACTTCAACGATCGCTGCGACAATGGCGATTGCCGCGAAGGCACCTGCCTCACCAGCGAGTTGAAGCTGCTGTGCCAACAGCTTCACGAGCGTTTCGAGCTGGAAGATTGCCTGATCGAGGTGCTGCACAACGCCCACGAACAGCGCACGGTCACTGCCTGATTTTGGCGGGCGGGAAAAGGGGCGCTGTCCTTGCGGACGCGCCCTTTTTTCATGCCTGCGAAAACCTCGTTGAGATGGCTGTAAGCCACGTACCACGTGGCTTACAGCCTTTCGGTAAGTTCCGCCTGACGGCCTCGTGGCGGCAGTCTGTGGCGTCGTTGGCGAGGGGGGCGCTGGAGATAGCGTGTCCGCGGGCTGCTCTCCGGCCTGTGGAAAAACGGCTGCAGATTGTGCCTGGCGCGGGTTTCAGCTTTATGGGGGCGTTGGCGAGAGGGCCTGCGCGGGTCTAGTATGGGCGCAACCACGTACGCCAGGAGGCACGTCATGTCGGCCAACAAGAAACCTGTCACCACCCCTTTGCATCTGCTGCAGCAACTTTCCAACAGTCTGATCGAGCATCTGGAGACCGCCTGCAAGCAGGCCCTGGTGGACTCCGAGAAACTGCACGCCAAGCTGGAAAAGCAACGTGCCAAAGCGCAGGACAAACTGCACAAGGCACGCACCAAACTGCAGGAAGCAGGCAAGGCCGGGAAGGCCAAGGCACAAGCCAAGGCCAAGGCCGGCATCGCAGAGCTGGAAGAGGTGCTGGAAACTCTGAAGAGCCGCCAGGCGGAAACCCGCACCTACATCGCCAACCTCAAGCGTGACGTCCAGGAAAGCCTGAAGCTGGCCCAGGGCGTGAGCAAGGTGAAGGAAGCGGTCGGTAAGTCGCTGTCCAGCCGCAAGCCCGTTGCCGCCGCCAAGCCCGTTGCCGCCAAGCCGGTGGTCAAGGCTGCCGCTGCCAAGCCTGCCGCCAAACCGGCCGCCAAGGCCGTTGCCGCCAAGCCGGCTGCCAAGCCTGCTGCTGCGAAGCCTGCCGCCAAACCGGCTGCCAAGGCTGCTGCCGCGAAGCCCGCCGCCAAGCCGGCTGCTAAAACTGCTGCTGCGAAGCCCGCCGCTAAACCGGCTGCCAAAGCTGCCGCTGCGAAGCCCGCCGCGAAGCCGGCTGCCAAAGCTGCTGCCGCGAAGCCCGCCGCCAAGCCGGCTGCCAAAGCTGCTGCTGCGAAGCCTGCCGCCAAGCCGGCTGCTAAAACTGCTGCTGCGAAGCCCGCCGCCAAACCGGCTGCCAAGGCTGCCGCCGCGAAGCCCGCCGCCAAACCGGCTGCCAAGCCCGCTGCTGCGAAGCCCGCCGCCAAACCGGCTGCCAAGCCTGCCGCTGCGAAGCCTGCTGCCAAACCGGCCGCCAAGCCTGCTGCTGCGAAGCCTGCCGCCAAACCGGCTGCCAAGCCCGCCGCTGTGAAGCCTGCTGCCAAACCGGCCGCCAAGCCTGCTGCTGCGAAGCCCGCCGCCAAACCGGCTGCCAAGCCTGCCGCTGCGAAGCCTGCTGCCAAACCGGCCGCCAAGCCCGCCGCTGCGAAACCCGCGGCCAAGCCCGCCGTCGCCGCCAAGCCTGCAGCTCCGGCCGCTACCCCGGCTGCTCCCGCTGCCCCGGCCGCGTCGACCGCTCCGGTCGCCAGTGCCGCACCGGCTCCGGTAGCGCCGAGCGCTCCGACCGCCACTCCGAGCAGCGCTTCCTAAGACGCCGCTCGCGAAGCCGCCGCGGTGCGCAGCTGTTGCAGCGCACTGCGGCGAGCCTTCCCTGCCTCGCCGGCGCAGCCCTGCAGCCAGGCGTCCAGTTCGTCCCTTCCCGCTTCCGTCCAGTCCAGTCCCGCTTCCGCCAGCCGTTCCAGTTGCAGGCGTTCGGCGCGCAGCTCCAGCGTTTTCAGGGTTTCCCGCAATTCCTCCAGGTGGGCGTCGTTCCGTGCCGCGGTCTTCCACTGCTGGCGTAGCGTCCGCAGCGGCTTCACCACCTCGCGTTGCCAGTTGGCGGAGGCCTTCGCCAGGGTATCCAGGCGTTGTCCGGAGCAGGCCCGGCCACAGGCGGCGAACCAGGCCCCGGCCAGCAGCAGGCAGACGTCGGCGCCGGCTTCCTGCAAGTCCAGGCAGGCCGCCTCGACGCCCGGCTGCGCATAGAGGTCGAGGGCAAACGACCAGATATCTTCTGTCATAGGGCTCCCACAGCGGTTGCGCGGCGAAGCTGATAAACTCCGCCGCCATGATTCGACTACAAAATCTTACGCTACAGCGTGGCCCCCAGCGCTTGCTGGAAGGTGCCGAACTGACCTTGCATGCTGGCCAGAAAGTCGGCCTGATCGGCGCCAACGGCGCCGGCAAGTCGAGCCTGTTCGCCCTGCTGCGTGGCCAGCTCGGCCAGGACGCCGGCGACTACCGGATTCCCGCCGACTGGCGCATCGCGCACATGCGCCAGGAGGTGGACACCCTCGAGCGCCAGGCCGTGGACTACGTCCTCGACGGCGACGTGCGCCTGCGCGAGATCCAGGCGCAGCTGGCCGCCGCCGAGAACGCCCATGACGGCGCCGCCGTGGCGCGCCTGCACACCGAACTGGACAACGCCGACGGCTACACCGCCGACGCGCGGGCGCGCAAGCTGCTGGCCGGCCTGGGCTTCACCGCCGAGCAGATGGAGCGCCGCGTCGGCGACTTCTCCGGCGGCTGGCGGATGCGCCTGAACCTGGCCCAGGCACTGATGTGCCCGTCCGAGCTGCTGCTGCTCGACGAACCCACCAACCACCTCGACCTCGACGCCATCCTCTGGCTGGAGGAGTGGCTGAAGGGCTACCCGGGCACGCTCATCCTCATTTCCCACGACCGCGATTTCCTCGACGCCGTGGTCGACCACGTGGCGCACCTCGAACAGCGCAAGCTGACGCTCTACCGCGGCGGCTACTCGGCCTTCGAGCGCACCCGCGCCGAGCGCCTGGCGCAACAGCAGCAGGCCTACGAGAAGCAGCAGGCGCAGCGCGCCCACATGGAAAAGTACATCGCCCGCTTCCGCGCCCAAGCCACCAAGGCGCGCCAGGCACAGAGCCGCATCAAGGCCCTGGAACGCCTGGAGGAGCTGGCCCCGGCCCATGTCGACTCGCCGTTCGACTTCGTCTTCCGCGAGTCGGACAAGATTTCCAGCCCGCTGCTGGACCTGTCCGAGGCGCGCCTGGGCTACGGCGAGAAGACGGTGCTGGAGAAGGTCAAGCTGCAACTGGTGCCCGGCGCGCGCATCGGCCTGCTGGGCCCCAACGGCGCCGGCAAGTCGACCCTGATCAAGACCCTTTCCGGCGACCTGCCGCTACTGGCCGGGCACCTGGCGCGCGGCGAGAACCTCGCCATCGGCTACTTCGCCCAGCACCAGCTCGACTCGCTGGACGCCAAGGCCAGCCCGCTGCTGCACCTGCAGCGCATCGCCCCGGGCGAGCGCGAGCAGATCCTGCGCGACTTCCTCGGCGGCTTCGACTTCCGCGGCGCGCGCTGCGACGAGCCGGTGCTGAATTTCTCCGGCGGCGAGAAAGCGCGCCTGGCGCTGGCCCTGATCGCCTGGCAGAAGCCCAACCTGCTGCTGCTGGACGAGCCGACCAACCACCTCGACCTGGAGATGCGCCTGGCCCTGACCATGGCCCTGCAGGAATTCTCCGGGGCGGTGGTGGTGGTGTCCCACGACCGTCACCTGCTCAAGAGCACCACCGACCAGTTCCTGCTGGTGGCCGACGGCCGCGTGCAGGACTTCGACGGCGACCTCGACGACTATGCCCGCTGGCTGGTGGATTTCCGCGCGCGCCAGGCGCCGGTCGCCAATGCCGGCGCAGCGTCTGTCGAGAAGACCGACAAGCGCGCCCAGCGCCAGGCCGCCGCCGCATTGCGCCAGCAGCTGGCGCCGCACAAGCGCGAGGCGGACAAGCTGGAGAAGGACCTGGGCGGCATCCACGACAAGCTCGCCGCGCTGGAGGAAAAGCTCGGCGACAGCGCCCTCTACGAGAACGCGCGCAAGGACGAACTGCGTGACCTGCTGGCCCGGCAGGCGAGCCTGAAAGCCCGCGAGGCCGAGGTCGAGGAAGCCTGGCTGGTGGCCCTGGAAACCCTGGAGAACCTCCAGGCCCAGCTCGAAGGGGCCGAGTGATGGAAGACCTGCCGCTGCTCGTCGCCTGGAGCGATCCGTTGCTGCGCGGCCTGCAGATCATCCTCATCCTGCTGCTGGCCTGGGTGCTGCAGCGCATGGTGGCGCGCGGGCTGAACCGCCTGGCCCTGCGCTACCCGATCCCCCACGAACTGCTGCTGCCGCTGCGTGGCGGCCTGCGCTGGCTGATCATGGGCTCGGCGCTGATGATGGTGCTGGAGCGCCTGGGGGTTTCCGCCCAGGTGCTGTGGACCGCGCTGACCGGCTTCGTCGCGGTCGCCGCGGTGGCCTTCTTCGCCATCTGGAGCGTGCTCTCCAACCTGTTCTGCGCGGTGCTGATCTTCACCGTCGGGCCGTTCCGCCTGGGCGACCTGGTGGAGGTCATCGAGTCGGCCGACAAGCCCGGCGTGAAGGGCCGCGTCAGCGCCATCAACCTGCTCTACACCACCCTCGAGGAAACCTTCGAGGACGGCACCAGCGCCCTGCTGCAGGTGCCCAATAGCCTGTTCTTCCAGAAGGCCATCCGGCGCTGGAAAGGGCCCGGGCTGAGCAGCGGAAGATAACAACCACAACCCCTGTTCCCACACGGATACCCACGCACTATGGAATGGCTCGCTAGCCCTGAAATCTGGGTTGCCTTTCTGACCCTGACCGCCCTGGAGATCGTCCTGGGCATCGACAACATCATCTTCATCTCCATCCTGGTCAGCCGCCTGCCGGCGGCGCAGCAGCCCAAGGCGCGGTTCTTCGGCCTGGCGCTGGCGATGGGTACGCGGATTCTCCTGCTGCTGTCGATCACCTGGGTGATGCGCCTGACCGCCGACCTCTTCGAGGTGTTCGGCCAGGGCGTTTCCGGGCGCGACCTGATCCTGTTCTTCGGCGGCCTGTTCCTGCTGTTCAAGAGCACCATGGAGATCTACCACAGCCTGGAAGGCGCCGAGGAAGGCGGGCAGGGCAGCGCCAAGAGCCGCGGCTTCATGGCGGTGATCGTGCAGATCGCGATCATCGACATCATCTTCTCCCTGGACTCGGTGATCACCGCCGTGGGCCTGGTGCAGAACGTACCGGTGATGATCGCCGCCATCGTCATCTCGGTCGGCGTGATGATGCTCGCCGCCGGCACCATCAGCGACTTCATCGACAAGCACCCGTCGCTGAAGATGCTGGCGCTGTCGTTCCTCATCGTGGTCGGCACCGTGCTGGTGGCCGAGGCCTTCGAGGTCCACGTGCCCAAGGGCTACGTCTACTTCGCCATGGCCTTCTCGCTGGCGGTGGAAGCCCTCAACATCCGCCTGCGCGGCGCCCTGGCGCGCAAGCGCGGCGAAGAGCCGGTGAAACTGCGCAAGGACCTGCCGAGCTGATCGGCCGGCTCCGCGCCGGGCTTCCTCCACACCTGTAGGAGCGGGCCCTGCCCGCGATTCGCGCGCAGGGCGCGCTCCTACAGGGGAATGCCGGAGGTATCGGCGCGATTCGCGGATGAGATCCACTCCTACGTTGTTTTCTGGGTTATTCCCCTTCGGGCCAGCGCAAGCGCTGTTCGCGATGGAGCCGCGTCCCGCGTTCGCGGGAATGACGGGATTAAGATTCGTGTTTTCCGACGTCATTCCCGCGAACGCGGGAACCCAATAGACAGTCGCTCCTACGGACTTCGTCGGCGCCCTACACGGCAACGTGCGACTCGGGCACACTGGTTACCCGTAACAAGATTTTTCGCCACGAGGTCCACCATGCTCGCCAGTACCTGGTTCGCCTTCTTCATCGCCTGCTGGGTGATCAGCCTGTCGCCCGGCGCCGGGGCCATCGCCTCGATGTCCTGCGGCCTGCAGTACGGCTTCTGGCGCGGCTACTGGAACGCCCTGGGCCTGCAGATCGGCCTGGCCCTGCAGATCGCCGTGGTCGCCGCCGGCGTCGGCGCGCTGCTGGCCACCTCGGCGCTGGCCTTCAGCGTCATCAAGTGGTTCGGCGTGGTCTACCTGGCCTACCTCGCCTGGCGCCAGTGGAGCGCCGCCCCGCAGGTGATGCAGGCCGACGCCGAGCGCCCCATCGGCCGCCCGCTGAGCCTGGTGCTGCGCGGCTTCCTGGTCAACGCCAGCAACCCCAAGGCGGTGATCTTCATGCTCGCCGTGCTGCCGCAGTTCGTCGACCCGCACCGGCCGATGGCGATGCAGTACGTGATCATGGGCGCGACCATGATCTGCGTCGACCTGATCGTCATGGCCGGCTACACCGGGCTGGCCGCGCGGGTGCTGCGCGCGCTGCGTTCGCCGCGCCAGCAACGGCTGATGAACCGCACCTTCGCCAGCCTGTTCCTCGGCGCCGCCGCGCTGCTGGCCACCGTCCGCCGCGCCCCGGTGTGAAGCCGACGGGCGCCGCCTAGGCGCCCGAATGGTGGCGGAGTAGTATTGGCGCCCTCCATTCTCATTCGCCTTCCGCCATGCGCCTTCCAAAGCTTCTCATCTGGCTGCTGCCGCTGCTTTGCGGCGCCAGCCTTACGGCCCTGGCCGATGTGCCGGTCGACCCCTCCCAGGCCCTGCACCTGCTGAGCTACCTGGCTGCCGACTACCCGCCGACGGTGAACGCCGGGCAGGTGCTCGACGCCGCCGAATACAAGGAGCAACTGGAGTTCGCCGGCCAGCTGCAGGCGTTGCTGCTGGCCCTGCCGGCGCGCCCCGAGCGGGCCGACCTGGAGCGCGAGGTGGCCGGCCTGCGCCGTGCCATCGAGCAGCGCCAGCCCGGCGCCCTGGTGGCGCAGCAGGCGCGGCACCTGGAAGCGCGCCTGGCGGACGTCTACCAGGTGGTGCAGACCCCCGCCATCACTCCCGACCCGGCCCGCGGCGCGCCCCTCTTCGCCCAGCAGTGCTCGATCTGCCACGGTGACACCGGCAAGGGCGACGGCCCGGCGGGCATCGGCCTGCAGCCGCCGCCGGCCGACCTCACGGCCCGCGCGCGCCTGGACCAGCTGAGCCTCTACGACCTGCGCACGGTGATCGGCCTGGGCATCGCCGGCACCGACATGCCGGCCTTCGCCGACCAGCTGGACGAGCGCCAGCGCTGGGACCTGGCCGCCTACGTGGCTGGCCTGAGCGCCGCCGAGGCCCAGCCCGACGGCGCCCATGCCTACCCGCTGGCGAGCCTGGCCACCCAGACCCCGGCCGAAGTGGCCGCCCGTGACGGTGATGCCGCCGCGCAGAGCTTCCGCGCCCTGCGCGCCCACCCGCCGCTGGAGCACCGCGGCCCGGCGCAACTGATCGACTACACCGCCGCCACCCTGGACAAGAGCTTCGCCATATACCGCCAGGGCGACCACGACCAGGCCTACGACCTCTCGGTCGCAGCCTACCTGGAAGGCTTCGAGCTGGTGGAAAGCTCGCTGGACAACGTCGACGCCACCCTGCGCAAGGCCACCGAGAAAGAACTCATGGCCTACCGCCAGACGCTGCGCGACGGCCTGCCCGAAGCCCAGGTGGCGCAGCAGCTGGAGCGTGCCAAGGGCAAGCTCGGCGAGGCCGCCAAGGCGCTGAGCGGCGACTCCCTGAGCAGCACCATCAGCTTCGTCTCGGCCCTGCTGATCCTGCTGCGCGAGGGCGTGGAAGCCATCCTGGTGCTCGCCGCCATCCTCGCCTTCCTGCGCAACACCGGGCAGGAAGCCGCCACCCGCGGCGTGCACGTCGGCTGGGGCCTGGCCTTCGTCGCCGGCTTCGCCACCTGGGCGCTGGCGGCCTACGTGATCGACATCGGCGGCGCCCAGCGCGAGCTGATGGAGGGCTTCACCTCGCTGTTCGCCTGCGTGATGGTGCTCTGGCTCGGCGTGTGGATGCACGACCGCCGCCACGCCGCGGCCTGGCAGGACTACATCCGCAGCAGCCTGGTGGGCGGCGGCGGGCGCTTCGGCTTCGCCGTGCTGGCGTTCTTCTCGGTGTACCGCGAGCTGTTCGAGGTCATCCTGTTCTACGAAACCCTCTGGCTGCAGGCCGGCCCGGCCGGGCACAGCGCGGTCATCGCCGGCGCCGGCTGCGCGGTGGTGCTGCTGATCGGCCTGGCCTGGGTGATCCTGCGCGGCTCGGCGAAACTGCCGCTGAAGCTGTTCTTCACCGTCAACGCCGCGCTGCTCTGCGCGCTCTCGGTGGTCTTCGCCGGGCACGGCGTGGTGGCCCTGCAGGAAGCCGGGGTGATCGGCACCCGCCCGGTGCCCTTCTTCGACTTCGACTGGCTGGGCATCAAGGCCGACGCCTACTCGCTGTCGGCCCAGGCCCTGGCGCTGCTGGCGGTGGCCGTGCTCTACGGGCGCAGCCTGCTGGCGGAGAAACGCAAGGCCGCGGCGCTGCCCTGAGGCGGCGCGCGGCAAACCCCGACGGCCAGTGCGATACTGGCCGTCGTCATTTTCGGGAAACGAGTCCGATGCGTATCTGGATCGATGCCGACGCCTGCCCGCGCGCGGCGAAGGAACTGGTGGCGAAGTTCGCCCTGAAGCGCAAGCTGGAAGTGGTGATGGTCGCCGGCCAGCCGGTGGCCAAGCCGCCGTTCGCCTGCGTCAGCCTGGTGGTGGTGCCCAGCGGCATGGACGCCGCCGACGATTACCTGGTGGAGCAGGCCGAGCCGGGCGACCTGGTGATCTGCAGCGACGTGCCGCTGGCCGACCGCCTGGTGAAGAAGGGCGTGGACGCCCTGGACCCGCGCGGCCGCGAGTTCGACGCGAAGAACATGGGCGAGCGCCTGGCCATGCGCAACCTGCTCACCGACCTGCGCGACCAGGGGCAGATGGGCGGCGGCCAGGCGCCTTATGGCGACAAGGATCGGCAGGCTTTCGCCAATGCGCTGGATCGGTTGTTGACGCGGTTGAGCAGAAGCTAAAAGAGACGCTGGAAGCTTGAAGCCGAAAGCTAGAAGCCGTACGACTTCCAGCCTCCAGCCTCCAGCCTCCAGCCTCCAGCCTCCAGCCTCCAGCCTCCAGCTCCAAGCCTGCCTTAGGCCAACTCCAGCACCCGATCCACCAGCTTGTTGATCCCGCTGGCCGCCTCGGCGATGTTCTGCGCCAGCATGTAGGCCGGGGTGGTCACCAGCTTGTGGCGGCTGTCCTCGACTATCTCGTCCACCGGGCAGTCGACGTGCTTGGCGCCCATGCGGGTGAGGGCGGCGGCGGTGTCGGCGTCGCAGCCGATGGTGCATTCGATGCCCGGGCCGTAGATGCGCTCGGCCATGGCCGGGGCGATGCAGATCAGGCCCACCGGCTTGTGCGCGGCGGCGAAGGCCTTGGCCAGGGCCAGCACGTCCGACTCGACCTCGCACTGGTCGCCCTCGAAGGCGAAGTTGGACAGGTTCTTCGCTGCGCCGAAGCCGCCGGGGACGATGAGCGCGTCGAAGTCCTCGACCTTCGCCTCGCGCACGTCCTTGATCTCGCCGCGGGCGATGCGCGCGGATTCCACCAGCACGTTGCGGCTCTCCGGCATTTCCTCGCCGGTGAGGTGGTTGACCACGTGGTGCTGGGCGATGTCCGGGGCGAAGCACTGCACCTGCGCGCCGCGCTGGGACAGGCGCAGCAGGGTGATCACGCTTTCGTGGATCTCGGCGCCGTCGTAGACGCCGCAGCCGGAGAGGATGACGGCAACTTTCTTGTGCATGCAGGTACTCCTGGTTCGGGGTTGGCCGGTGGCGGCGACGTGGCTGTCGCCATATGCCGGCCGGGTTGTCACCGGCGGCCGTTGTAGCCGGGCGCCAGAGGACTAGGATCGGTATCCATAAGCATAACGATTCGGTCGCGCCATGAACTACATCCTCTTCGCGGTGCCGTTCTTCTTCCTGCTGATCGCGCTGGAGCTGTTGGCCGACCGCTGGCGCGGCACCTCCACCTATCGCCTGAGCGACGCCCTGAACAGCCTCAGCGCCGGGGTGCTGTCCACCACCAGCGGCCTGCTGACCAAGGGCATCGGCCTGGTCACCTACGTGTTCGCCTGGCAGCACCTGGCGCTCTTCGAGCTGTCCGCGCAAAGCGCCTGGGTCTGGGTGTTCGCCTTCGTCTTCTACGACTTCTGCTACTACTGGAACCACCGCCTGGGCCACGAGCGCAGCATCCTCTGGGCGGCCCACGCGGTGCACCACCAGAGCGAGGAATACAACCTCAGCACGGCGCTGCGGCAGACCAGCACGGGCTTCCTGTTCGGCTGGATCTTCTACCTGCCGATGGCTGTGGCCGGGGTGCCGCCGCTGGTGTTCGTCAGCGTGGCGGCGCTTAACCTGCTCTACCAGTTCTGGGTGCACACCCGGCACATTCCCAAGCTGGGCTGGTTCGAATGGTTCTTCGTCAGCCCGTCGAACCACCGCGTGCACCATGCGCAGAACCCCGTCTACATGGACCGTAACTACGGTGGCGTGTTCATCCTCTGGGACCGCCTGTTCGGCACCTTCCAGGAAGAGCTGGACGAGGAGCCGGTGGTGTTCGGCGTGACCGTGCCGCTGGCCAGCTGGAACCCGCTGTGGGCCAACCTGCAGGTCTATGCCGCGCTGTGGAACGACGCACGGCGGGCGGGCAACTGGTGGGACAAGCTGCGCATCTGGTTCATGCGCACCGGCTGGCGCCCGGCCGACGTGGCGGCGCGCTATCCGCTGCAGAAGCCCGACCTGGCCGCCTTCCGCAAGTTCGAGGTGGCGCTGTCCCGCGGCCGGCAGTGGTACGCGACCGTGCAGTTCGCCGGCTACGTGGTCGGCGGCACTTTGCTGTTGGGGCTGGGGGAGGGCTGGGCGTTGCCGGCGCTGTTGCTGGGCTGGGCGTGGATGGCCTGCGGCCTGTTCGTCATCGGCGCCTGGCTGGAGAACCGCGCCTGGGCGTCGCGGCTGGAAGGGCTGCGCCTGCTGCTGAACCTGCCCTGGGTGGCGATCACCGCCGCAGCGGCCGGCCTGGCGTTGCCGGGGTGGGCACTGGCGCTGCTGGGCGCCCATGCCGCCCTCAGCCTGCTGGCGCTGTGGGGCCTGCGCCACGAGGGGCGACAGGCGCAGCCGGCCTGATCAGTTGCCGTTGCGGCTGTTCTTGATGCGCCGGTGCAGCCACAGCAGCAGGCCGATGGCGAGCAGGCCGCCGAGGACCATGAGTTCGTACTTCTTGATGTTGCCCAGCACGCCTTCGAGCACGCTGCCGAAGTAGTACGCCGCCGAGCCGAGCGCGCTGGCCCAGACGATGGCGCCCAGGCCGTTGAGCAGCAGGTAGCGGCCCGGCGGGTAGCCGGACAGGCCGATGGCCACCGGCATCACCGTGCGCAGGCCGTAGACGAAGCGGAAGCTCAGCACCCACAGGTCCGGGCGCCGCCGCACGTGCTCCAGGGCGCGGTCGCCGAGCTTCTGCCAGCGCGGCTTGCGCGCCAGCAGCTTGCGCCCGTGGCGGCGGCCGAGGAAGTACCAGAGCTGGTCGCCCGCGTAGCTGCCGAGGAAGGCCACGGCGATCACGTATTCGAGCTGCATGTAGCCGCGGAAGGCAAGGAAGCCGGCCAGCACCAGAATGGTCTCGCCCTCGAAGAAGGTGCCGAGGAACAGGGCCACATAGCCGAAATCCTGCAGGAATTGTTGGAGCATTATCGAGGCAACGCAGCAAAATGAACGCGCAGCCTAACGCGGTTGTCGTCCGGGGGGAAGGCACCTGCTGGCGGCTTGCTGGCCTTTGCATGGCCCGGGCCGCCTACTTTGGTCGTATGCTGCGGCTTCGGGCCCCTGCGACCAGTTGCCGCGACCCTGGGTCACTGTTACCCCTTGTTACCAATCGGTCATAATCCCGGACTATAACTGTCACACTGTGCCTGTTGTCCGGGCCTTGGAGTACGCCGTGAGCTTCATTTCCGCCGAACGTGCCTTCCCCTTCACCCGCCTGCGCCGCAACCGCCGCGACGAGTTCTCCCGTCGCCTGGTGCGCGAGAACGTGCTGAGCGTCGACGACCTCATCCTTCCGGTGTTCGTCCTCGACGGCAAGAACCAGCGCGAGGCCATCGCCTCGATGCCGGGCGTCGAGCGCCTGTCCATCGACCTGCTGCTGGAGGAAGCCGAGCAACTGGTGGAACTGGGCATCCCGGCGCTGGCGCTGTTCCCGGTCACGCCGCTGGAGAAGAAGTCCCTCGACGGCGCCGAGGCCTACAACCCCGAGGGCATCGCCCAGCGCGCCACCCGCGCCCTGCGCGAGCGCTTCCCGGAGCTGGGCATCATCACCGACGTGGCCCTGGACCCGTTCACCAGCCACGGCCAGGACGGCATCCTCGACGAGAACGGCTACGTGATGAACGACGAGTCGGTGGACGTGCTGGTCAAGCAGGCGCTGTCCCACGCCGAGGCCGGCGCCCAGGTGGTGGCTCCGTCGGACATGATGGACGGCCGCGTCGGCGCCATCCGCGAGGCGCTGGAGTCCACCGGGCACACCAACGTGCGCATCATGGCCTATTCGGCCAAGTACGCCAGCGCCTACTACGGCCCGTTCCGCGACGCGGTCGGCTCCGCCGCCAACCTCGGCAAGGGCAGCAAGGCCACCTACCAGATGGACCCGGGCAACAGCGACGAGGCGCTGCACGAGATCGCCGCCGACCTCGCCGAAGGCGCCGACATGATCATGGTCAAGCCGGGCATGCCCTACCTGGACATCGTCCGCCGGGCCAAGGACGAATTCCGCGCGCCGACCTTCGTCTACCAGGTCAGCGGCGAATACGCGATGCACATGGCGGCCATCGAGAATGGCTGGCTCAGCGAGGCGGTGATTCTCGAATCGCTGCTGGCCTTCAAGCGCGCCGGCGCTGATGGCATCCTGACCTACTTCGCCAAACGTGCGGCAGAACAACTGAAAAGGGGGCGCTGACGCCCCCGCGACGAGACTTGCGATGAATACCGAAGGCCAGAACGCTACCGACCTGATCGAAACCGAAGTGACTGTCAGCGAGACCCTGGAGACCGTCGAGGTCCCCGTGGTCGCCGAACCCCCCGTGGAGGCGCCCGCCGCCCCGGCGGTGGCGGTGAACGTCGACGACAGCGCCCTCTACATTCATCGCGAGCTGTCGCAGCTGCAGTTCAACATCCGCGTGCTGGAGCAGGCGCTGGACGAGTCCTACCCGCTGCTCGAACGCCTGAAGTTCCTGCTGATCTTCTCCAGCAACCTCGACGAGTTCTTCGAGATCCGCGTCGCCGGGCTGAAGAAGCAGATCACCTTCGCCCGCGAGCAGGCCGGCGCCGACGGCCTGCTGCCGCACCAGGCCCTGGCGCGGATCAGCGAGCAGGTACACGAGCAGGTCGGCCGCCAGTACGCCATCCTCAACGACATCCTGTTGCCGGAGCTGGCCAAGCACGGCGTGCGCTTCATCCGCCGGCGCTACTGGACGCCGAAGATCAAGGCCTGGGTGCGGCGCTTCTTCCGCGACGAGATCGCCCCGATCATCACCCCCATCGGTCTCGACCCGACCCACCCGTTCCCGCTGCTGGTGAACAAGAGCCTGAACTTCGTGGTCGAGCTGGAGGGGATGGACGCCTTCGGCCGCGACTCCGGCCTTGCGATCATCCCGGCGCCGCGCTCGCTGCCGCGGATCATCCGCCTGCCCGAGGACGTGGCCGGGGAGGGCGACAACTACGTGTTCCTCTCCTCGATGATCCACGCCCACGCCGACGACCTGTTCTCCGGCATGAAGGTCAAGGGCTGCTACCAGTTCCGCCTGACGCGTAACGCCGACCTCTCGGTGGACGCCGAGGACGTCGAGGACCTGGCCCGCGCGCTGCGCGGCGAGCTGTTCTCGCGGCGCTACGGCGACGCCGTGCGCCTGGAGGTGGTGGACACCTGCCCGGCGCACCTGTCCAACTACCTGCTCAAGCAGTTCGGCCTGGCCGAGAGCGAGCTGTACAAGGTCAGCGGCCCGGTCAACCTGACCCGCCTGTTCAGCGTCACCGGCCTGGCCAGCCATCCGGAGCTGCAGTACCCGCCGTTCACCCCGACCATTCCGAAGCTGCTGCAGAAGAAGGAGAACATGTTCGGCGTGCTGGCCAAGCTGGACGTGCTGCTGATGCACCCCTTCGAGTCCTTCACCCCGGTGGTCGACCTGCTGCGCCAGGCCGCCAAGGACCCGAACGTACTGGCCATCAAGCAGACCCTGTACCGTTCCGGTGCCAACTCGGAAATCGTCGACGCCTTGGTGGAGGCGGCGCGCAACGGCAAGGAGGTCACCGCGGTGATCGAGCTGCGCGCGCGCTTCGACGAGGAATCCAACCTGCAACTGGCCAGCCGCCTGCAGCAGGCCGGCGCGGTGGTGATCTACGGCGTGGTCGGCTTCAAGACCCACGCCAAGATGATGCTCATCCTCCGCCGCGAGGATGGCGAGCTGCGCCGCTACGCGCACCTGGGCACCGGCAACTACCACGCCGGCAACGCCCGCCTGTACACCGACTACAGCCTGCTCACCGCCGACGTGGCGCTGTGCGAGGACCTGCACAAGCTGTTCAACCAGCTGATCGGCATGGGCAAGACGCTGCGCATGAAGAAGCTGCTGCACGCGCCCTTCACGCTGAAGAAGAACCTGCTGGAGATGATCAACCGCGAGGCGGCCCAGGCTGCCGAAGGCAAGCCGGCGCACATCATGGCCAAGGTCAACTCGCTGACCGACCCGAAGGTCATCCGCGCCCTGTACAAGGCCAGCCAGGCGGGGGTGAAGATCGACCTGGTGGTGCGCGGCATGTGCTGCCTGCGCCCGGGCGTGCCGGGGGTGTCGCACAATATCCAGGTGCGCTCGATCATCGGCCGCTTCCTCGAGCACAGCCGCATCTACTACTTCCTCAACGGCGGCGACGAGAAGCTCTACCTCTCCAGCGCCGACTGGATGGAGCGCAACCTCGACATGCGCGTGGAGACCTGCTTCCCGGTGGAAGGCAAGAAGCTGGTGCAGCGGGTGAAGAAGGAGCTGGAGCTGTACCTGGCCGACAATACCCAGGCCTGGGTGCTGCAGCCCGATGGCAGCTACCAGCGCCTGAACCCCACCGGCAACCAGAACCCGCGCAACGCCCAGGCCATGCTGCTGGAGCGCCTGTGCACGCCGGTGATCAGCGCGCGCTGAGCCGCCCCGTCCCCGAGAAGCCCCGCCGCGCAAGCGCCGGGGCTTTTTCATGGGTTCATCACCCTTGTAGGAGCGAGCTTGCTCGCGAACCCGGGTCCGCAGCGGGGGGCGGTTCGCGAGCAAGCTCGCTCCTACGAAAAGCGATTGCGCGGCAGGACGCGCTCCGGCATTGGGCGCGGCGTGAGGCGTTTCGTAGGAGCGGATCTCATCCGCGAATCGCGCCGGAGGTTGCGGCTATCGCGGAGAAGCTCCGCTCCTACGGTCCAGGTTGGTGCGGCTTCTTGTAGGAGCGGGCCCTGCCCGCGATTCGCGCGCAGGGCGCGCTCCTACAGGGGAATGGCGGGGGTGGGGCCGTGGCCGTCGTAGGATGGGTTGAGCGAAGCGATACCCATATCACCAGCACCGCATGGGTTTCGCAGGCTCAACCCATCCTACGAAGAGCGCCTCGGCGCAGTCGGCTCCCTCAGCTCACGCTCAGCTGGTACCCCACGCGCTGCAGCCAGCCGGCTTCCTGTTCGAAGTCGGCCTGGGTCAGCGGGTTGGCTTCCAGCCAACCCTTGGGGAAGCGCACTTCCAGGCTCTTCGAACCCACCTTGAGGGTGACGTCCGGCATTTCCTGGGTGCCGCGGATGTGGTGGAAGAGGATGGCGAAGCGCAGCACGATGCACAGGCGGATCAGCTTGTCGCCCTCAGGGCCCAGCTCGGCGAAGCGGTCCGCCGGGATGTTGCGGCGATGGCCGCGCACCAGCAGCGCCAGCACCTGCTGGTCCTCGCGGGAGAAGCCGGCCAGGTCCGAGTGCTCGATCAGGTAGGCGCCGTGCTTGTGGTAGTGGTAGTGAGCGATGTCCAGGCCCAGCTCGTGGGTGCGCGCGGCCCAGCCGAGCAGCTCGCGGTGCCAGTCGTCCTGCAGGCTCCAGGGTTCGGCCACCTGCTCCAGCGCCTGGAGGGCCTTGGCCTCGACGCGGGCGGCCTGGTCGAGGTCGACGTGGTAGCGCTCGATCAGCGCGCTGATGGTGCGCTCGCGCACGTCTTCATGGTGATGACGGCCGAGCAGGTCGTAGAGCACGCCTTCGCGCAGGGCGCCTTCGGAGTGGTGCATCTGCTTGAGGTCGAGCGCGTCGAACAGCGCTTCGACGATGGCCAGGCCGGCCGGGAAGATCGGTCGGCGGTCCGGCTTGATGCCGTCCAGGTCGAGCTTGTCCACGTCGCCCAGTTTCAGCACCTTGCGCTTGAGCCAGGCCAGGCCGTCGGGGTTGATCTCGCCGTTGCCGTGGCCGCCGGCCTGGATCGCCAGGCCCACCGCGCGGATGGTGCCGGAGGCGCCGAGGGCCTCGTCCCAGCCCAGGCGGCGCAGGCTGTTCTCGATGCCCATCAGCTCCAGGCGCGCCGAGGTGTAGGCCTGGGCGTAGCGGGCCGGGGTGATCTTGCCGTCCTTGAAATAGCGCTGGGTGTAGCTGACGCAGCCCATCTGCAGGCTCTCGCGCAACTGCGATTCGAAGCGCTGGCCGATGATGAACTCGGTGCTGCCGCCGCCGATGTCGGCCACCAGGCGGCGCCCGGTGGTGTCCGGCAGGGTGTGCGAGACGCCCAGGTAGATCAGGCGCGCTTCCTCGCGGCCGGAGATGACTTCCACCGGGTGACCGAGGATTTCCTCGGCGCGGCGGGTGAATTCGTTGCGGTTGCGCGCCTCGCGCAGGGCGTTGGTGCCGACCACCCGCACCGAGCCTGGCGGCATGCCGTTGATCAGCTGGGCGAAGCGCCGCAGGCAATCCAGACCGCGCTGCATCGCCTCTTCGTTGAGCAGGCGGTCCTCGCCGATGCCGGCGGCCAGCTGGACCTTCTCGCCGAGCCGCTCGAGGATGCGGATCTCGCCATGATCGGCCTTGGCCAGGACCATGTGGAAGCTGTTGGAGCCCAGGTCCAGGGCGGCGATCAGCGGGAAGGTCTTGGCGGGGGTATGGGGCATCTTGAAAAAGGTCCGTTTGTTAACCCCGACATCCTGCCACGATAGCCCTTCGGTGCCAACGAACGCCGGGCCGTCGATCGGTTTCGCCGGGGCCGGCGATAGCGACACTCAATCGCCTGCGCCTTTCGGAAGGCGGCCAAGGCGGGCTATGATGGGCCCACTTTTTTTCGCATCCGATTCCCACGGAGAGATTTCATGAGCGAACATATCGTCAGCGTTACCGATGCCAGCTTCGAGCAGGACGTGCTGAAGGCCGATGGTCCTGTGCTGGTGGACTACTGGGCCGAGTGGTGCGGTCCGTGCAAGATGATCGCGCCGGTACTGGACGAGATCGCCAAGGACTATCAGGGCAAGCTGAAAGTCTGCAAGCTGAACATCGACGAGAACCAGGAAACCCCGCCGAAGTACGGCGTGCGCGGTATCCCGACGCTGATGCTGTTCAAGGGCGGCAACGTCGAGGCCACCAAGGTCGGCGCCCTGTCCAAGTCGCAACTGGCGGCCTTCCTCGACAGCAACATCTGAGTCGCGACAGCCCCCGGAAAAGCCCCGCACGACGCGGGGCTTTTTTCATTCCGTCCCCTAGACGCCCCTTGGCGCGGGTGTTACATTCGGGCCTGCAACGTTGTTTTACGTTGTCCCCTGCAAGCCGTCGCCGACGCACTTCCTATTCGAATTTCCAAGCGATCCTGTCGTCACTCTGCGGCACGGCATTAACGAGCTCACATGCTTGTTTCCCCTTTCCTCATATCTATCTAACACCTCCTTCTTATGAATCTGACCGAACTCAAGCAAAAGCCGATTACCGAATTGCTGGAAATGTCCGATGCCATGGGCCTGGAAAACATGGCCCGTTCGCGCAAGCAGGACATCATCTTCGCGCTGCTGAAGAAGCACGCGAAGAGCGGCGAGGAAATCTCCGGTGACGGCGTGCTGGAGATTCTCCAGGACGGCTTCGGCTTCCTGCGCTCCGCCGACTCCTCGTACCTGGCCGGTCCGGACGACATCTACGTCTCGCCCAGCCAGATCCGCCGCTTCAACCTGCGCACCGGGGACACCATCGTCGGCAAGATTCGCCCGCCGAAGGAAGGTGAGCGTTACTTCGCCCTGCTCAAGGTCGATTCGATCAACTTCGATCGTCCGGAGAACGCGAAGAACAAGATCCTGTTCGAGAACCTGACCCCGCTGTTCCCGACCAAGCGCCTGACCATGGAAGCCGGCAACGGCTCCACCGAGGACCTCACCGGCCGGGTGATCGACCTCTGCTCGCCGATCGGCAAGGGCCAGCGCGGCCTGATCGTCGCACCGCCGAAAGCCGGCAAGACCATCATGCTGCAGAACATCGCGGCCAACATTGCCCGCAACAATCCCGAGTGCCACCTGATCGTCCTGCTGATCGACGAGCGCCCGGAAGAAGTGACCGAGATGCAGCGCACCGTGCGCGGCGAAGTGGTCGCCTCCACCTTCGACGAACCGCCGACCCGCCACGTGCAGGTCGCCGAGATGGTGATCGAGAAGGCCAAGCGCCTGGTCGAGCACAAGAAGGACGTGATCATCCTGCTCGACTCCATCACCCGCCTGGCGCGTGCCTACAACACCGTGATCCCCAGCTCCGGCAAGGTGCTCACCGGTGGTGTCGACGCCCACGCCCTGGAGAAGCCCAAACGCTTCTTCGGCGCCGCGCGCAACATCGAGGAAGGCGGCTCGCTGACCATCCTCGCCACCGCGCTGATCGAGACCGGCTCGAAGATGGACGAGGTGATCTACGAGGAATTCAAGGGTACCGGCAACTCGGAACTCATCCTCGATCGTCGCATCTCCGAGAAGCGCGTGTTCCCGGCGATCAACATCAACCGCTCGGGCACCCGCCGCGAAGAGCTGCTGACCGGCGAGGAGGAGCTGCAGCGCATGTGGATCCTGCGCAAGATCCTGCACCCGATGGACGAGATCGCCGCCGTCGAGTTCCTGCTGGACAAGCTCAAGCAGACCAAGACCAACGACGAGTTCTTCGACTCGATGAAGCGCAGCAAGTAAGCGCCGCTGGTTGATCGCTGCAAGCCACGAGGCTGGGGAAACCCGGCCTTCGTGTTTCTGCGAAGTGGTGTTAAAGGCTAAACTGTCGCATCTTCGCCTACGCCATCGAGACTTCCATGCAGTATCGCGACCTGCGCGAGTTCATCGCCGCCCTGGAGCAGCGCGGCCAGCTCAAGCGCATCCAGGTGCCGGTGTCCCCGGTGCTGGAAATGACCGAGGTGTGCGACCGCACCCTGCGGGCCAAGGGCCCGGCCCTGCTGTTCGAGAAACCCACCGGCTTCGACGTGCCCGTGCTCGGCAACCTGTTCGGCACCCCCGAGCGCGTGGCCCTGGGCATGGGCGCCGAGGACGTCTCCGAGCTGCGCGAGATCGGCAAGCTGCTGGCCTTCCTCAAGGAGCCGGAGCCGCCCAAGGGCCTGAAGGACGCCTGGAGCAAGCTGCCGATCTTCAAGAAGGTCATCAGCATGGCGCCCAAGGTGCTCAAGGACGCGCCCTGCCAGGAAGTCATCGAAGAGGGCGAGGCGGTCGACCTGGGCAAGCTGCCGGTGCAGACCTGCTGGCCCGGCGACGTCGCGCCGCTGATCACCTGGGGCCTGACAGTCACCCGCGGGCCGAACAAGGAACGGCAGAACCTCGGCATCTACCGCCAGCAGGTGATCGGCCGCAACAAGGTCATCATGCGCTGGCTCAGCCACCGCGGCGGCGCCCTGGACTACCGCGAGTGGTGCCAGAAGCACCCGGACCAGCCCTACCCGGTGGCCGTGGCCCTGGGCGCGGACCCGGCGACCATCCTCGGCGCCGTGACGCCGGTGCCCGACACCCTCTCCGAATACGCTTTCGCCGGCCTGCTGCGCGGCCACCGCACCGAACTGGTGAAGTGCATCGGCAGCGACCTGCAGGTGCCGGCCAGCGCCGAGATCGTCCTGGAAGGGGTGATCCACCCCGGCGAGATGGCCGACGAAGGCCCCTACGGCGACCACACCGGTTACTACAACGAGGTGGACCGCTTCCCGGTGTTCACCGTCGAGCGCATCACCCGCCGCCAGAAGCCGATCTACCACAGCACCTACACCGGCCGCCCGCCGGACGAGCCGGCGATCCTCGGGGTGGCGCTGAACGAAGTCTTCGTGCCGATCCTGCAGAAGCAGTTCCCGGAGATCACCGACTTCTACCTGCCGCCCGAAGGCTGCTCGTACCGCATGGCGGTGGTGACCATGAAGAAGCAGTACCCCGGCCACGCCAAGCGCGTCATGCTGGGTGTGTGGTCGTTCCTGCGACAGTTCATGTACACCAAGTTCGTCATAGTCACGGACGATGACATCAACGCGCGGGACTGGAACGACGTGATCTGGGCGATAACCACGCGCATGGACCCCAAGCGCGACACGGTGATGATCGACAACACGCCGATCGACTACCTCGACTTCGCCTCGCCGATCTCCGGCCTGGGCTCGAAGATGGGCCTGGACGCCACCCACAAGTGGCCCGGCGAGACCAGCCGCGAATGGGGCCGCGCCATCGTCAAGGACGAGGCGGTGAGCCGCCGCGTCGACGAAATCTGGGCCAGCCTGGGGATCGATTGATGCGCACGGCCCTTCGTAGGAGCGAGCTTGCTCGCGAATTCGCCGCACGGATGAAGACGGAGGCGAAGCGATGCGTGTGACCCTGCAACCCTCCGGCGCCCAGCTCGAACTGCGCCCGGGCGAGCGCATCCTCGACGGCGCGCGGCGCCTGGGCTACGACTGCCCGCAGAGCTGCCGCAACGGCAACTGCCACGTCTGCGCCGCGCTGCTGGTGGAAGGCAGCGTGCGCCAGGACGGCGAGGTGCGCGACCATGGCGAACTCTTCACCTGCCTGGCCGAGCCCCTGGAAGACTGCGTGCTGCACTGGGACGGCGTGCTCGCCCCGGGTGAACTGCCGCTGCGCAAGCTGGCCTGCCAGCTGACGCTGTGCGAGGCGGTGGGCGGCGACGTCTGGCGCGTGCGCCTGCGCGCCCCGGCCGGCAAACCGCCGCGCTACCACGCCGGGCAATACCTGCTGATCGAGCGCGAGGACGGCAACGACTCGGCCTTCTCCCTGGCCTCGGCGCCCCATGAGGGCCGCGACCTGGAGCTGCACATCCTGGCGCGGGAGAACAGCGCCATCGAACTGCTCGGGCAATTGCAGCGCGAACGCATCGCCCGCGTGCAACTGCCCTTCGGCGATGCTCACCTGGCCGAACTGCCCGAAGGCCCGCTGGTGCTGATCGCCGCCGGCACCGGCATGGCGCAGATGCACAGCCTGATCGAGCACTGCCGCGCCCAGGGCTTTGCCCACCCGGTGCACCTGTACTGGGGCGTGCGCCGGCCCGAGGACTTCTACGCGCTGCCGCACTGGGACGAGTGGAAGGGCCTGGCCAACCTGCACCTGCACAAGGTGGTCAGCGACCTATGCGGCTGGCAGGGCCGCTGCGGCCTGCTGCACGAGGCGGTGTGCGAGGACTTCCCCGACCTGGGCAGCCTGACCGTCTACGCCAGCGGCTCGCCGGCGATGGTCTACGCCACCCTCGACGCCCTGGTGGCCGCCGGCATGGACGCCCACCAGATGCGCGCCGACGTCTTCGCCTACGCGCCACGCGATTAAGGCAAGCGGGCCCTGCCCGCGATTCGCGCGCAGGGCGCGCTCCTACATGGGGGCACGGTGCTGGCCGGCGAGGCTTCTCGTAGGAGCGAGCTTGCTCGCGAACCGCATGGCACCGCGTTTGTTCGCGAGCAAGCTCGCTCCTACAAAAAACAGTTCGGCGCGGCCTTCAGGGAAATACCGTCGTAGGATGGCGTTGAGCGAAGCGATACCCATCACCGCGGCAGCATGGGTTTCGCACAGGCTCAACCCATCCTACGGGACTGCTCCCTCATGGGCCGGGTTTCGGGCCCACCCATCGCGGACGGAGTCCGCTCCTACGACGGTGTTTCCCCGGAGCGTAGGAGCGGACTCCGTTCGCGATTTCCGAGGAGAGTAGGGCGGACGCCCTACGGCAACGCCGAAGGAAACTCCGCGGCAAGGGTTTGCGCCAGCCAATCGCCGAACCACTCGATATCGGCGCTGCTCGGCCCCGGCGGGATCAGCAGCTGGTAGCTCTCCAGGCGCACCTGATTGTGCAGCGGCCGCACCAGCGCGCCGGATTCCAGCTCCTTGCGCACCAGCACGTCGTTGGCCAGGGCGATGCCGGCGCCGGCCTCGGCCATGGACAGCGCGTGGTCGTTGCTGACGTAGAGCACGTCGGGGCTGACGCGGATGTCCAACTGGTTGGCGGCGAACCAGGCGTTCCACCATTCGCCGTCGTGGACGTGGATCAGATCGTGGCGCACCAGCTCCTCGGCGCTGTCCAGCGGGCCATGAGTGGCGAGGTAGGCCGGCGAGCACACCGGGAACACCTGCGGGTGCAGCAGCGTGGCCTGGCTCTGCGGATACTGCCCGGGCATGCCGTAGGCGATGCCCAGGTCGGCGCTGTTGCCGTCCACCTCGGTGAAGGTCGGGTTCGGTTCGATCGCCACCTTCAGCCCCGGGCGCTGCTGGCGCAGGGTTTCCAGATGCGGCATCAACCAGCGCTTGGCGAAGGCCGGCACCACCAGGATCTTCAGCCAGCGCGCCGAGCCGCCGGGCACCAGTTCGAGGCTGGCCTCGGCGATCTGCTGCAGGGCCGTGGATATCTTCGCGTAGTAGCGCTGCCCGGCCGGCGTCAGGCTGACCCCGCGCGGCGTGCGCTCCAGCAGCTGCACGCCCAGCCAGTCCTCCAGCAGGCGCACGTGGCGGCCGATGGCCGGCTGGGTGACGTGCAGCGCCCTGGAGGCGGCGACGTAGCTGCCCAGGCGCGCGGCCGCTTCGAAGGCGCGCACGGCGTTGAGCGGCGGCAAGCGGGGGAGTGACATGAGGGTGGGTCTCGTGCGTTGTTAAATTATTTAATATCGAATGTAAGAAAATTGAGCTTTTTGCTCAACCGCAATCTGGCCACACTCGACCCCAGCAGCCTCACCACAAAACCAGCCGGTCACCGGCACACGCTGCAGCGCTTTCCCCATTCCTGCCACAACAAATACAAGCCTCCGCGCGCACCGCGCCAGCGGGGGAGGGAACCGGAGGTACATCCATGAGTGCCCTGCACAGCCTGCAGACGGCCGCCGTCTCCATCCGTTCGGTGCGCAAGGTCTACGGCGACCCCGACAGCGGCCCGGTGGCGCTGAAGAGCGTCGACCTGGACATCCGCGACAACGAATTCTTCACCCTGCTCGGGCCCTCCGGCTGCGGCAAGACCACCCTGCTGCGGATGATCGCCGGCTTCGAGTTCCCCACCGCCGGGGAAATCCTCCTCTACGGCGAGAACATCGCCGACCGCGCGCCCTACGATCGCCCGGTCAACACCGTGTTCCAGCATTACGCGCTGTTCCCGCACATGACCATCGCCGAGAACCTGGCCTTCGGCCTGGAGTCCCATCCCATGGGCCAGCGCCTGGGCAAGGCGGCCGTCGCCGAGCGGGTGCGCGAGATGCTCGCCCTGGTGCAGATGGAACGCTTCGCCGAGCGCCGCCCGACGCAGCTCTCCGGCGGCCAGCAGCAGCGCGTGGCCCTGGCCCGCGCGCTGGCCCCGCACCCCAAGGTGCTGCTGCTCGACGAGCCGCTCTCGGCCCTGGACCTGAAGCTGCGCCAGGCCATGCGCGAGGAGCTCAAGACGATCCAGGCCAAGACCGGGATCACCTTCATCTTCGTCACCCACGACCAGGAAGAAGCCCTGACCATGTCCGACCGCATCGCCGTGCTGGCCAATGGCGAGGTGCAGCAGGTCGGCCGGCCGACGGACATCTACGAGCAGCCGCGCAACCGCTTCGTCGCCGACTTCATCGGCGAGACCAACTTCCTCCCGGCGCAGGTCGCCGAGCTGGCCGGCGAGCAGGCGCTGTTCCGTATCCCCGGCGGCCAGACGCTGCGCGCGGCGGGCCGCGAGGGCCTGCGCGAAGGCGCCGAGGTGACCCTGTCGATCCGCCCCGAGCGCCTGCGCCTGGTCGGCGCCGACACCCCGGATGCCACGCCCTGCACCCTGGCCGAACAGGTCTACCTGGGCACCGACCTGCAGTACCAGGTGCAGCTGGCCGACGGCACCCGCCTGCGCGTGCGCACGCCCAACAGCGCCGGGCAGAGCCAGCGCTTCGCCGCCGGCGAGCGCCTGGGCCTGCAGTTCGACCGCGACAGCGCCAGCGTGCTGCTGGACTGAGGAACCCGCCATGACCACTCTCACCGTACGCCCCGGCAACGCCCTGGAGCGGCGCCGGGCCCTGGCCGGCCTGCTCGGCGTGTCGCCGGCGCTGCTGGCGATCGGCCTGTTCCTGGTGGTGCCGATCCTCATCGTCGGCGCCTACTCGCTGATGCAGGCCAACCCCTACGGCGGCGTCAATCACGTGTTCAGCAGCGACGCCTACGTCTCGCTGCTGTTCGAACGCCAGCTGGACGACAGCCTGGCCTTCGCCGACTCCTACCTGATCATCGCCCTGCGCTCGCTGGGCATCGCCGCCGCCACCACCGCCATCACCCTGCTGGTGGGCTTCCCGGTGGCGGTCTGGCTGGCCATGCAGCCGGCGCGGCGGCGCGGCCTGCTGATCTTCCTGATCACCGTGCCGTTCTGGGCCAACCTGCTGATCCGCACCTACGCCTGGATCCTGCTGCTGCGCGGCACCGGGGTGATCAACAACGGCCTCATGGGCCTGGGCCTGATCCACCAGCCGCTGCCGCTGCTGTACAACGACGGCGCGGTGCTGCTGGGCCTGGTCTACACCTACGCGCCCTTCGTGGTGCTGCCGATCTACTCGACCCTGGAGAAGATGGACATGCGTCTGCTGGAAGCCGCCCAGGACCTCTACGCCGGGCGCCTGCGCACCCTGCGCAAGGTGGTGCTGCCGATCGCCCGGCCGGGCATCCTGGCCGGCGCCATCCTCACCTTCGTGCCCTGCCTGGGCGCGATGATCGCCCCGGAACTGCTCGGTGGCGGCACCAAGATGATGCTCGGCAACCTGATCTTCCGGCAGTTCGCCGACGCCCGTAACTGGCCCTTCGGCGCCGCCCTGTCGCTGGTGCTGATGGCGGCGGTGATGCTCGCCCTGACCTTCTACGCGATGCGCGCCGAGCGCCTGCGCGTGGCCCGGGGAGGTGTGTGATGCTGAGTCTGTTGCGCAAGCGCCGTCTCGGCGTGCAGGACTTCCCCGGCTTCGGCGGTTTCAGCCTGCTGTTCTACCTCTACCTGTACGCGCCCATCGTGGTGCTGGTGATCTACTCGTTCAACGCCAACCAGTCCGCCACCGTGTGGACCGGCTTCAGCCTCGACTGGTACCGCGCCGCCTTTGCCAACCAGGCGCTGCGCAGCGCCGCCGGCAACAGCCTGCTGATCGCCGTGTGCGCCAGCATGATCGCCACCGCGATCGCCACCCTGGCCGCGCTGGGCACCTCGCGCGGGGCCAAGTTCAAGGGCATGCGCCTGTCCATGGGCGCCATCATGCTGCCGCTGGTGCTGCCGGAGATCGTCGTCGGCGTGGCCACCCTGGCGCTGTTCTCCAGCCTCGGCGTGTCGCTGGGCTATGGCAACCTGATCATCGCCCACACGGTGTTCTGCATTCCCTTCGCCTATCTGCCGATCCGCGCCCGCCTGGAGGACATGGACCTGTCCCTGGAGCAGGCCGCCGCCGACCTCTACGCCGGGCCCTGGCGGACCTTCCGCAAGGTCACCCTGCCGCTGCTGATGCCGGGGATCTTCTCCGGGCTGATGCTGGCCTTCATCGTCTCGCTGGATAACTTCGTGATCTCGATGATGGTCTCCCAGGCCGGCACCACCACCTTGCCGATCTTCATCTTCGGCCTGCTGCGGATGGGCGTCACGCCCGACGTCAATGCGGTGTCGACGCTGATCCTCGGGGTTTCCGTGTTCTTCGTCAGCCTTTCCTTCCTGCTCGGCAAAGCCAAAGCCTGAGCGCCACGCCACAACCGGGAGTCAACATGAGCAAGTCGATCGCAGTCATCGCCGCCACCCTGTCGCTGAGCCTGGCCGGCGCGGCCCACGCCGCCGGACAGGTCAACGTCATCAGCTGGAGCGGCTACTTCTCGCCGCAGATCCTGGAGAAGTTCGAGAAGCAGACCGGCATCAAGGTCACGGTGGATTCCTATGATTCCAACGAGACGCTGCTGGCCAAGCTCAAGCAGGGCGGCAGCGGCTACGACGTGGCCATCCCCTCGCACCAGTTCGTGCCGATCCTGGTCCACGAGAACCTGCTGGAGCGCTTCGACCCGATCAAGCAGCCGTACTACGCGAACATCGAGGACAACCTGCAGAAGCCCACCTGGGACCCGGAAGGCGGCTACTCGGTGCCCTTCATCTGGGGCACCACCAGCGTGGTCTACGACACCGCCACCTACAAGGGCCTGGCCGACAGCTACTCGCTGCTGTTCCAGCCGCCGCAGGAGCTGCAGGGCAAGATCAACATGCTCGACTCGGTCAACGAGGTGATGGACACCGCCAGCCTGTACCTGGGCGTGCCGCTGTGCAGCGAGGACCCGAAACAGGTGCAGCAGGTGCTGAACCTGCTCAAGGCGCAGAAGCCCTTCGTCAAGACCTACAGCTCCAAGGCCGGCTCGGTGCGCGAGAACCTCGCTTCCGGCGAGACCTCCATGTCGCTGTTCTGGGGCGGCTCGTCGCTGCGCGCCCGGGAGATGAAGCCGAGCCTGAAGTACCTCTACCCCAAGGAAGGCGTGATGGCCTGGGTGGACAACCTGGTGATCCCCAAGGGCAGCAAGAATCCTGACGCCGCCCGCCAGTTCATCGCCTTCATGAGCCAGCCGGAGAACTCGGCGATCACCCAGAACTTCCTCAAGCACCAGAGCCCGATCAAGGGCACCGACGCCTTCCTCGACCCGAGCCTGAAGGATGCGCCGGAGCTGCACATCCCCGAGGGCACCAAGGTGGTCTTCAGCAAGACCTGCGGTGAAGGCGCCATCCGCCTGGCCGACCGCCTGTGGACCAACCTGATGCGCTGAGGCCGGTTGTTCGGCCCCCGCGTTCGCGGGGGTGACGGGGTGGGGCAGGGCGCCGCGAGGCGCCGTGGCTTCGCTCACCCCGTCAAAAGTCGCATCTGCACAAACATCGTTCCGTCATTCCCGCGAACGCGGGAACCCAGAGAAAGGCCGCGTCACATGAGCCAGAACCCGAATATCAGCCCCCTCGTCCAGCTCCAGGCCCATGAACTGGCGCAGCTCATCCGCCTGCGCCAGGTCTCCTGCCGCGAGGTGATGGGCGACTACCTGGCGCACATCGAGCGCTTCAACCCGGCGGTCAACGCCCTGGTCAGCCTGCAACCGGCCGAGGCGCTGCTGGCCCAGGCCGACGAGCGCGACGCAGAACTGGCCCGCGGCGAATACCGCGGCTGGATGCACGGCCTGCCCCACGCCATCAAGGACCTGTCGCTGACCAAGGGCATCCGCACCACCCTGGGTTCGCCGCTGTACCGCGACTACGTGCCCGAGCGCGACGGCATCATGGTCGAGCGCATCCGCGCCGCCGGCGCCATCCTCATCGGCAAGAGCAACACCCCGGAATTCGGCCTCGGCTCGCAGAGCTACAACCCGCTGTTCGGCGCCACCGGCTGCGCCTACGACCCCAGCCGCACCGCCGGCGGCAGCAGTGGCGGCGCGGCGGCGGCCCTGGCCATGCAACTGGTGCCGGTGGCCGACGGCAGCGACATGATGGGCTCGCTGCGCAACCCGGCGGCGTTCAACAACATCGTCGGCTTCCGCCCGTCCCAGGGCCGCGTGCCCTTCGACGACGCCGCCGACCTGTTCTTCGACCAGCTCGGCTACGAAGGCCCCATGGGCCGCAGCGTGCGCGACGTGGCCCTGCTGCTGTCGGTGCAGGCTGGCAGCGACGCCCGCGCGCCGCTGTCCATCGCCGAATCCGGCAAGGCCTTCGCCGGCCCGCTGGAGCGCGACTTCAAGGGCGCGCGCCTGGGCTGGCTGGGCGACCTCGGCGGCCACCTGGCCATGGAGCGCGGCGTGCTGGAGCTGTGCCAGCGCTCGTTCGCCGACTTCCAGGCCATCGGCTGCGAGGTCGAATCCTGCGAGCTGGGCTTCTCCGCCGAACGCCTGTGGGACTGCTGGCGCACCCTGCGCCACTGGTTCGTCGCCGGCTCCCTCGGTGCCGCCTACGCCGACCCGGCCAAGCGCGAACTGCTCAAGCCGGAAGCGCACTGGGAAGTGGAGAACGGCCTGCGCCTGTCGGCCATGGATGTTTACCAGGCGACGGTGGCGCGCAGCGACTGGTACCGCGCCATCCAGCGCCTGTTCGAACGCTACGACTACCTGCTGCTGCCCAGCGCCCAGGTGTTCCCCTTCGACAAGAACCTGCATTGGCCGAAGGAAGTCGCCGGCCGCGCCATGGACACCTACCACCGCTGGATGGAAGTGGTGATCCCCGCCACCCTGTCCGGCTGCCCTGTTGCCAACGTGCCGGTAGGCTTCAATGAACAGGGCCTGCCCATGGGCCTGCAGATCATCGGCCGGCACCAGGCCGACATGGCCGTGCTGCAACTGGCCCATGCCTACGAGCAGGCCACCCAATGGTACCGGCGTTGCCCGCCGCCGCTGCTGGCGCAGTGAGGCGCGCCGAAGAAGGAGGTTCGATGAACGTCAGCTTCTTCCAGGAACTGCTGCAGAGCATCAGCGAACGTGGCCGCCAGCTGCTGGAATCCCGCGAGCCGGCGCCGATCAGCGCCGCCTCGCTGGTGGAGGCCAGCCGCCGGCTGCTCTCCGGCCACGGCGAGGCTTCCGGCGTGGCCCTGGCGCGCCAGGTGCTGTGTGCCTACCGTGACTGCCCGGCGGAGCAGCAGAAAGCCTTCTTCGACAACCTGCTGAACGACTTCGCGCCGCCCCGCGAGGCCCTGGCCGAAGCCTGCCGGCGCTACCTGGAGAACCCCGGCGCCGAGCAGGTCACCGCGCTGTTCGAAGCCTGCGAGCCGCCGCGCCAGGAGCTGTTCCGCCGCCTCAACCAGGCCCCTGGCGGCACTGCCGAGCTGATCGCCATGCGTCGCCGGCTGCTGCAGGAACTCAAGGCGCGGCCGCAACTGGCCGCGGTGGACCATGACCTGCAGCACCTGCTGGCCTCCTGGTTCAACCGTGGCTTCCTGGTGCTGCGGCGCATCGACTGGTCGACGCCGGCGGCGATCCTGGAAAAGATCATCCGCTACGAGGCGGTGCACGCCATCAAGGACTGGGATGACCTGCGCAGCCGCCTGCAACCGGCCGACCGCCGCTGCTTCGCGTTCTTCCACCCGGCCTTGCCGGAGGAGCCGCTGATCTTCGTCGAGGTGGCGCTGACCCGCCAGATGCCCGCCGCCATCGCGGAAATCCTCGAACAACCCGGCGAGGCCGCCGAGGCGCCGGACACCGCGGTGTTCTACTCCATCAGCAACTGCCAGGAGGGCCTGCGTGGCATCTCCTTCGGCAACTTCCTGATCAAGCAGGTGGTGGAGGAACTGGCTCGCGAAGTGCCGGGCCTCAAGCAGTACGTCACCCTCTCACCGGTGCCCGGCTTGCGCCGCTGGCTGGACAGCCGCGCCGAAGAACCTCAAGTCGCCGAATGCCTGAAGGCGCTCAAGCCCGACGCGCCGCCACCGCCACGCCTGGAGCAGCCGCTGCTGGCGCTGGCCGCCGAATACTTCCTGCAGGCCAAGAACGCCCAGGGCCAGCCGCTGGACCCGGTGGCGCGCTTCCACCTGGGCAACGGCGCCCGCCTGGAACGCCTGAACTGGCGCGGCGACCTCTCCGCCGGCGGCCTGCGCCAGGCCGCCGGGCTGATGGTCAACTACCGCTACGAATTGCGTCAGATCGAGAAAAACCACGAAGCCTACGCCAACCAGGGCACGGTGATCGCCGCCAACGAGGTCAAGCGACATCTCCCCCCACCGGCCAAGCCACGCCGCTAGGAACCGCCATGAACCAGAGCCTTTTCGCCGCTGTCGGCGAGCACCTGCCCGAAGACCTGAACAAACCCTTCCTCCGCACCCCGGACGGCGGCGGCTACAGCTACGCCGAAATGCTGCGCAGCAGCGCGCAGTTCGCCCACGCCCTGGTGGAGCTCGGCGTACAGCCGGGCGACCGCGTCGCCGTGCAGGTGGACAAGAGCCCCGAGGCGGTCATGCTCTACCTCGGCACCCTGCGCGCCGGCGCGGTCTACCTGCCGCTGAACAGCGGCTACACCAGCGACGAGCTGAGCTACTTCCTCGGCGACGCCGAGCCTTCGCTGTTCGTCTGTACCCCGGCCTTCGAGGAACAGGCCAGGGCACTGGCGCAGCAATGCGGCGTGGCCCGCGTGGCGAGCCTCGGCCAGCGCTGCGAAGGCAGCCTGATGCCCCATGTGGAAGGCAAGCCGGGGCGCTTCCTGGACATCGAGTGCAGCGCCGACGACCTCGCCGCCATCCTCTACACCTCCGGCACCACCGGGCGCTCCAAGGGCGCCATGATCAGCCACGGCAACCTGGTCTCCAACGCCCGCGCGCTGGTCGAGGCCTGGGCCATCGGCAGCGAGGACTGGCTGCTGCACGCGCTGCCGATCTTCCACATCCACGGCCTGTTCGTGGCCATCAACAGCCTGCTGATGGCCGGCGGCTCGCTGCTGTACGTGGACAAGTTCGACGCCGCGCAGGTGTTGCGTCTGCTGCCGCAGGTGAACCTGCTGATGGGCGTACCGACCTTCTACACCCGTCTGCTCGACCAGGCCGGCCTGACCCGCGAGGCGGTGGCGCATATGCGCCTGTTCGTCTCCGGCTCCGCACCGCTCACCGCCGAGACGCACAAGGCCTTCCACGAACGCACCGGGGTGGCCATCCTGGAGCGCTACGGCATGACCGAGACCGGCATGAACACCTCCAACCCGCTGAATGGCGAACGCATCGCCGGCACCGTCGGCTTCCCGCTGCCGGGCGTGGAACTGCGCATCACCGACCCGGGCGAGAAAGAGGCGAAGCTGCTGCCGCAGGGCGAGCCGGGGATGATCGAAGTGCGCGGCGCCAACGTGTTCCGCGGCTACTGGCGCATGCCCGAGAAGACTGCCGAGGAACTGCGTGGCGACGGCTTCTTCATGACCGGCGACATCGGCTTCATCGACGACAAGGGCTACGTGCAGATCGTCGGCCGCAGCAAGGACATGATCATCAGCGGCGGCTACAACGTGTACCCGAAGGAGCTGGAACAACTCATCGACACCCTGCCGGGCGTGGCCGAATCGGCGGTGATAGGCGTGCCGCACCGCGACTTCGGCGAAGGCGTGACGGCGGTGGTGGTGGCCAAGCCCGGCGAGGCGCCGAGCGAAGCGGACATCCTGGCCGGCCTGGACGGTCATCTGGCGCGCTACAAGCAGCCCAAGCGGGTGGTGTTCGTGGACGCGCTGCCGCGCAATGTGATGGGGAAGGTGCAGAAGAACCAGCTGCGCGAGCGCTTCAAGCAGTTGTACGCCTGAACGTAGGGCGGATAACCGTTCGCGGTTATCCGCCGATGGTCCCAGCGCGATAATGGCTTTTCGTAGGAGCGAGGGGGACGCCTAGTTCTTGCTCGCGAACAGCGCTCGCCGGTGAACGCGGTGTATTGGATGGACTCCGCAACCCTCTCCCCAGCCCTCTCCCTGAAGGGAGAGGGGGCTAGTCCGTGCCGAGAAAAGTACGGTTTCTGCCGGAGACACCATGGTTGCCGGCTAACTCCAAAACACCCGCATCTGCCCAACGGTCCCCTCTCCCTTCAGGGAGAGGGTTAGGGAGAGGGAGCGAGGCCCATCCTCCACACCGCTACATCAGGCCGAACACCCTCACCGTTGGCTCCGGAGCCGAGGCCGACGGCGGATAACGGCTTTTCGTAGGAGCGAGCTTGCTCGCGAACGGGGGCCTGTCGGTGGCGCTCGGTGTTCATCCCGAAGAGCCCCCTCTCCCTTCAGGGAGAGGGTTAGGGAGAGGGAGCGGACTCTCCCCAAACACCATCACATCAGGCGCGCACCTGCACCACCACCTTCCCAACAGCCCTACGCTGCCCCAGGTGATCGATCGCCTCCCCAGCCTTCTCCAACGAATAGGTCTGCGAAACCAACGGCTTCAACTTGCCCTCCGCAAACCACTGGAACAGCTGCTGGAAGTTCGCCGCATTGTCCTGCGGCTGGCGCTGGGCGAAGGCGCCCCAGAACACGCCCACCAGCGAGGCGCCCTTGAGTAGCGGCAGGTTGGCCGGCAGCGAGGGGATGGTGCCGCTGGCGAAGCCCACCACCAGCAGGCGGCCGTTCCAGGCGATGCTGCGGAAGGCTTCCTCGAACAGCTCGCCGCCCACCGGGTCGTAGATCACGTCCACGCCCTGGCCGCCGGTGATTTCCTTGAGCTTGTCCTTCAGGCTGCCTTCGCTGTAGTTGACCAGCACGTCGGCGCCGGCGGCCTTGGCCACTTCCAGCTTGGCGTCGCTGCTGGCCGCGGCTATCACTTTCGCACCCATGGCCTTGCCGATTTCCACTGCCGCCAGGCCGACGCCGCCGGAGGCGCCGAGCACCAGCAGGGTTTCGCCCGGCTGCAGGTTGCCGCGCTGCTTCAGCGCGTGCATCGAGGTGCCGTAGGTCATGCCGAAGGCGGCGGCGGTGGTGAAGTCCATGCCCGCCGGGATCGGCATCACGTTATAGGCGCCCACCGCCACCTGCTCGGCGAAGCTGCCCCAGCCGGTCAGGGCGATGACGCGGTCGCCGGGCTTCACGTGGCTGACCTTCTCGCCCACCGCCGCGACCACGCCGGCGGCCTCGCCGCCCGGGGCGAAGGGGAAGGGCGGCTTGAACTGGTACTTGCCCTCGATGATCAGGGTGTCGGGGAAGTTCACTCCGGCGGCGTGGACGTCCAGCAGCACTTCGTTCTTCTTCGGCTCGGGGCTGGCGACTTCTTCCAGCACCAGGGTTTCGGCGGGGCCGAAGGCTTTGCACAGCAAGGCTTTCATCGGAGGTACTCCTTTCGTGTAATGCCCGGCAGTGTAGGAGTGACGGGGCGGGGGGCAAATCAGTATGGTCCCGGCTTATGCCCGTGCATAACCGCCGGGCTTGGGCCGCGCGCCCGGTATGGCTATGCTTGCCGGCATCGTGCATGGAGAAGTCGCCTTGAAAGCCCTGATCGCCCTGTCGCTGGCCCTGTTCCTCAGCCCCCTGATGGCTTCCGAGGAGGCCAAGCCGGAAGACGCCAACAAACCGCTGTTCGTCGACCTCACCCCGGCCCTGGTGGGCAACTACGGCAGCGGCCCGAAACTGAAGTACTACAAGGCCGACATCGCCCTGAAGGTCACCGGCAAGGAGGCCGAGGAGAAGGTCGAGCACCACGAGCCGCTGATCCGCAACCAGCTGATCATGCTGTTCGCCCAGCAGACCGACGAAACCCTCGGCAGCGTCGAGGCCAAGGAAAAACTGCGCCAGGAGGCGCTCAAGCAGGTACAGACGGTCCTCAAAGAAGAGGAAGGGAAGCCACTGGTGGACGATCTGCTGTTCAACAACCTGATCGTGCAGCCCTGACAAGGCACAGGTATCGCGTGTTTTCGCCCGCTATCCAGGTCTTTTCGGGCGGCTCTGACCTGTATCAAGGCCTTTTCCCCTCCCTTCGCTGAAGATCCCTACAAGATCGCTCTGATGAGCGTTGACCAGGGGGTACGATGAAGGGAAATTCGAAACGCTGGCTGTTCCGTGGCGGCGTGCTCGCGGCCTGTGCCGTGATCGCCGCGCTGGCCTGGCAGACGCTCAAGCCCAACGGCCTGGGCGGAGGCTTCGCCAGCGGCAATGGACGCATCGAGGCCACCGAGGTGGACGTAGCCACCAAGCTGCCCGGCCGCGTGGCCGAGATCAAGGTGGACGAGGGCGACTTCGTCAAGACCGGCGAAGTGGTCGCGCGCATGGACACCCAGGTGCTGGAAGCGCAGCTGGCCCAGGCCCAGGCCGAGGTGCGCCGGGCGCAGAATGCCAAGCTCACCGCCGAATCCGTGGTGACCCAGCGCAACAGCGAGAAGAGCACCGCCGAGGCAGTGGTGGCCCAGCGCCAGGCCGAACTCACCGCCGCGCAGAAGCGCTTCACCCGCACCGAACAACTGGTCAGGCGCAACGCCCTGCCGCAGCAGCAACTGGACGACGACCGCGCCGTGCTGCAGAGCGCCCAGGCCGCGCTGTCAGCCGCGCGTTCCCAGGTGGTCTCGGCCCAGGCCGCCATCGAGGCCGGGCGTTCCCAGGTGATCGAGGCGCAATCGGCCATCGAGGCGGCCACCGCCAGCGTCGCCCGCCTGCAGGCCGACATCGACGACAGCCTGCTGCGCGCCCCCCGCGACGGCCGCGTGCAGTACCGTGTGGCGCAGCCCGGCGAGGTGCTGGCCGCCGGCGGCAAGCTGCTCAACATGGTCGACCTGACCGACGTCTACATGACCTTTTTCCTGCCCTCGGCCCAGGCCGGCCGCGTGGAGCTTGGCCAGGAAGTGCACCTGGTGATAGACGCGGTGCCGCAGTACGTGATCCCGGCCAAGGTCTCCTACGTCGCCAGCGTCGCCCAGTTCACGCCCAAGACCGTGGAAACCGCCAACGAGCGCGAGAAGCTGATGTTCCGGGTCAAGGCGCGCCTGGACCCGGCGCTGCTGGAGAAGTACATCACCTACGTGAAGACCGGCGTGCCCGGCATGGCCTACCTGCGCCTGGACCCTGAGGCGCAATGGCCGGACAACCTGCAGATCAAGGTTCCGCAATGAGCGCCCCGCACGCCGCGGTGGCCAGCCTGGCCGGCGTGTCGCTGCGCTATGGGCAGACCCGCGCGGTGGACGACGTGACGCTGGACATCCCGGCCAACCGCATGGTCGGCCTGATCGGCCCGGACGGCGTCGGCAAGTCCAGCCTGCTGGCGCTGATCGCTGGCGCGCGCAAGCTGCAGGACGGCCAGGTGCACGTGCTCGGCGGCGACATGCGCGACGCCCGCCACCGCCGCGCAGTCTGCCCGCGCATCGCCTACATGCCCCAGGGCCTGGGCAAGAACCTCTACCCGACGCTCTCGGTGTTCGAGAACGTCGACTTCTTCGGCCGCCTGTTCGGCCACGACAAGGCCGAGCGCGAGCGGCGCATCGCCGACCTGCTGCACAGCACCGGCCTTGCGCCCTTCGCCGAGCGCCCGGCGGGCAAGCTCTCCGGCGGCATGAAGCAGAAGCTCGGGCTGTGCTGCGCGCTGATCCACGACCCCGACCTGCTGATCCTCGACGAGCCCACCACCGGCGTCGACCCGCTGTCGCGCAACCAGTTCTGGGAGCTGATCGGGCGCATCCGCGCCGGCCGCCAGGGCATGAGCGTGCTGGTGGCCACCGCCTACATGGAGGAGGCCGAGCGCTTCGACACCCTGGTGGCGATGGACGAGGGCAAGGTGCTGGCCACCGGCACCCCCGCCGAGCTGCGCGAGCACACCGCCACGCAAAGCCTGGAGGCGGCCTTCGTCGCGCTGTTGCCCGAGCGCAAGCGCGCCGGCCACCATCAACTGGTGATCCCGCCGCGCCAGCACAGCGAGGGCGCGCCGCAGATCGCCATCGAGGCCGAGGGGCTGACCTGCCGCTTCGGCGACTTCGTCGCGGTGGACCACGTCAGCTTCCGCATCGAGCGTGGGGAAATCTTCGGCTTCCTCGGCTCCAACGGCTGCGGCAAGTCCACCACCATGAAGATGCTCACCGGCCTGCTGCCGGCCAGCGAGGGCAGCTGCGCGCTGTTCGGCCAGCCGGTGAACGCCAAGGA
Source organism: Pseudomonas sp. A6 (assembly GCF_052367875.1). Classification (NCBI taxonomy): domain Bacteria; kingdom Pseudomonadati; phylum Pseudomonadota; class Gammaproteobacteria; order Pseudomonadales; family Pseudomonadaceae; genus Pseudomonas; species Pseudomonas sp. A6. Next base: position 482,542 of record NZ_CP198970.1, read on the forward strand.
CATGGCCACCCGCCGCCGAGTGGGCTACATGTCCCAGGCCTTCTCGCTGTACGCCGAGCTGACGGTGCTGCAGAACCTGGAACTGCACGCCAAGCTGTTCCACCTGCCGAGCGAGCAGATAGGCCCGCGGGTGGAGGAAATGCTCGCCCGCTTCGACCTCGGCAAGGTCCGCGACGAGCTGCCCGACAGCCTGCCGCTGGGCATCCGCCAGCGTCTGTCGCTGGCCGTTGCGGTGATCCACAAGCCGGAAATCCTCATCCTCGACGAGCCCACCTCGGGCGTCGACCCGGTGGCCCGCGACGGCTTCTGGCAGCTGATGGTCGAGCTGTCGCGGCGCGACGGGGTGACCATCTTCATCTCCACCCACTTCATGAACGAGGCCCAGCGCTGCGACCGCATCTCGCTGATGCACGCCGGCAAGGTGCTGGACAGCGACACCCCGCAGGGCCTGATCGACAAGCGCGGCCTGCCGACCCTGGAGGCGACCTTCATCGCCTACCTGGAGGAGGCCGCCGGCAGCGCTGCGCCGCCGCCCGAGCCGCAGGCTCCGGCCAGCACCGTCGACGAACAGGTGCCGCACAAGCCGCAGCGCCAGCGTTTCAGCCCGCTGCGCCTGTTCAGCTATGCGCGGCGCGAATCCATGGAACTGCGCCGCGACCCCATCCGCCTGACCCTGGCGCTGCTGGGTACGGCGCTGCTGATGTTCATCATCGGCTACGGCATCAACATGGACGTCGAGGACCTGTCCTACGCCGTGCTCGACCGCGACCAGACCACCACCAGCCAGGCCTACGCGCTGAACATCGCCGGCTCGCGCTACTTCGTCGAGCACCCGGCGATCCGCGACCCTGACGACCTCGACCGGCGCCTGCGCAGCGGCGAGCTGAGCCTGGCGCTGGAGATCCCGCCGCACTTCGGCCGCGACCTCAAGCGCGGCGACGACCCGGCCATCGGCGTGTGGATCGACGGCGCCATGCCCACCCGCGCCAGCACCGTGCAGGGCTACGTGCAGGGCCTGCACGGCAGCTACCTGGCCGAGCTGGCCCGGCAGAGCGGCAGCGCCGAGGCCAGCGCGGCGGCCAGCACCGAGGTGCGCTACCGCTACAACCCCGACGTGGAGAGCCTCAAGGCCATGGTCCCGGCGGTGATCCCGCTGCTGCTGATCATGATCCCGGCGATGCTCACCGCCCTGGGCGTGGTGCGCGAGAAGGAACTGGGCTCGATCACCAACCTCTACGTCACCCCGGTGACGCGCCTGGAGTTCCTGCTCGGCAAGCAGTTGCCCTATATCGGCATGGGCATGGTCAACTTCGTGCTGATGCTGGCCATGGCGGTGCTGCTGTTCCGCGTGCCGCTCAAGGGCAGCCTGCTGGCGCTGAGCCTCGGCGCGCTGCTGTACGTGATCACCAGCACCGGCCTCGGCCTGCTGCTGTCGACCTTCATGAAGAGCCAGATCGCCGCGGTGTTCGGCACCGCCATCGCCACCATGATCCCGGCCATCCAGTTCGCCGGGCTGATCCACCCGGTGTCTTCGCTGGAGGGCGCAGCGGCGCTGATCGGCAGGCTCTACCCGACCTCGCACTTCCTGATCATCAGCCGCGGCACCTTCTCCAAGGCCCTGGGCCTGAGCGACCTGTGGCTCTACTACCTGCCGCTGCTGGCGGCCATCGGCGTGCTGACGCTGCTCAGCGTGCTCCTGTTGAAGAAGCAGGAGGACTGAGCGATGAAGAAACTGGCGAACATCTTCAACCTGGGCGTCAAGGAATTCCGCAGCCTCGGCCGCGACTACGCGATGCTGATCCTGATCGCCTGGGCCTTCACCCTGGGCGTCTACAGCTCCGCCACCGGCGTGCCGGAAACCCTGCACCACGCGCCCATCGCGGTGGTCGACGAGGACCAGTCGCAGCTCTCCTCGCGGATCATCAACGCCTTCCAGGCACCGTACTTCCGCACGCCGGAAATGATCGGCCACGCGCAGATGGACCGCGGCATGGACACCGGCCTGTACACCTTCACCCTGGACATCCCGCCGGACTTCCAGCGCGACGTGCTGGCCGGCCGCCAACCGGCGGTGCAGGTCAACGTCGACGCCACCCAGACCGCCCAGGCCTTCTCCGGCGCCGGCTACATCCAGAACATCATCGCCACCGAGGTGCGCGAGTTCGTCAGCCGTTACCGCAGCGAGCCGGGCATGCCGGCGGAGCTGGCGGTACGCATGGAGTTCAACCCGAACCTGACCCAGGCCTGGTTCGGCGCGGTGATGGAGGTGATCAACCAGATCACCATGCTGTCGATCATCCTCACCGGCGCGGCGCTGATCCGCGAGCGCGAGCACGGCACCGTCGAGCACCTGCTGGTGATGCCGCTGACCGCCTTCGAGATCATGCTGGCCAAGGTCTGGTCCATGGGCGTGGTGGTGCTGGCGGCGGCCGCGCTGTCGCTGCAACTGGTGGTGCGCGGCTGGCTGGACGTACCGATCAGCGGCTCGCTGGCGCTGTTCCTGCTGGGCGCGGCATTGCACCTGTTCGCCACCACCTCGATGGGCATCTTCCTCGGCACCGTGGCGCGCTCGATGCCGCAGCTGGGCCTGTTGGTGATCCTCACCCTGATGCCGCTGCAGATCCTCTCCGGCGGCACCACGCCGCGCGAGAGCATGCCGGAGCTGGTGCAGAACATCATGCTGTTCGCCCCGACCACCCACTTCGTCAGCCTGGCCCAGGCCATCCTGTTCCGCGGCGCCGGGCTGGCCATCGTCTGGCCGCAGTTGCTGGCGATCATTGGTATCGGCGCGGCGTTTTTCTGCGGGGCGTTGTGGCGGTTCCGCAGGACTATTTCGCAGATGGCTTGATGTGGGGGGGCTTGCTCGTGAATTGGGGGGCTGCCGGTTGGTGCGGTGTATTGGATGGATTCCGCAACCCTCTCCCCAGCCCTCGGCTGCGCGCCCCGCCCTGAAGGGAGAGGGGGCTTGTCCGTGCCGAGAGAGGGACTGGTTTCAGCTGGAAACCTTCGGTGTTGCCGGCTAACTCCAGAACATCCGTGTCTGCCCAACGGTCCCCTCTCCCTTCAGGGAGAGGGTTAGGGAGAGGGCGCTCTTCGGGGTGAACACCAAGCGGTCACCGGCAAACACTGTTCGCGAGCAAGAACTAGGCGTCCCCCTCGCTCCTACGAAGAGCATCCCCACCGAGCCATCATCCCCAATCCACCCGACGACCGGCCTGCGTCCTAGCGCCGCGCCAACCCAAGAATGATCTTCCACTGCTCCTCGCTCACCGGCATCACCGACAAACGGCTGCCGCGCTGCACCAGGGCCAGTTCCTCCAGCCCTGCGGCAGCCCTGATGGCAGCCAGCGGCAGCACTTCCCTGAACGCCTCCACGAAGCTCACGTCCCGCGCGCTCCAGGGGTTCTTCTCGGCGCTGGCCTTGGCGTCGTGGTAGGGGCTCTGCGGGTCCAGCGCCGTGGGATCGGGGTAGGCCTCGCCCTCGATGCGGGCGATGCCGGCCACGCCCGGCTGCGGGCAGCTGGAGTGGTAGAAGAAGAACAGGTCGCCGGGCTGCATGCTGCGCACGAAGTTGCGTGCCTGGTAGTTGCGCACGCCATCCCAGCGCGCCTTGCCCAGGCGCTGCAGGTCATGGATCGACAGTTCGTCGGGTTCGGATTTCATCAGCCAGTGCGGCATGACTCTTGCTCCAGTTTCGCCGTTTTTGTGGGAAGCGACTGACTCCGACGACTGGACCAGGCATGGAATTGCGAGACGCTTTCCATTGTCGGAGAATGCCGCCGTTTTTCAGCTTGGCACGCGCCGGACGGACCAAAAACCACCGCCGGCCATCGTTGACAGTTTGCCTGGAAGGGGGAGGCAATCGATGAAGCGTAAGCCCGATCTGTTGTGGGTGCTGGTGATTCTTTTCGGCCTGGGCGTTGTCACCACCGGTTACACCCAGAGCCTGTGGGATCGCCAGGGCGAGGTCCCGGTCCAGGTGACCAAACAGCCCTGATCCACCCCGCCTGGCGCCGCAGGGAACGCGGCGCCTATGCGAGCGCGCCGTACCAGCCGGCGTCGCTGACGATGCCCTGCAGCGGCACATCCCAGCTGGCCAGGTCCAGCCTGTCCACCTTCTGGCATTCGTGCGCCAGGCCCAAAAGTGTCGGTTTGCGCCAGATTTTGCGCCTGCCCAGGTACGCCAGGGTGCGGTCGTAGAAACCCTTGCCCATGCCCAGGCGTCCGCCCCGTTCGTCGAAACCCACCAGCGGCAGCAGCACCAGGTCCAGCGCCCAGGGCTCGCGTTGGCGGCCGCGGTCCGGCAGCGGCTCGGCGATGCCGTAGCGGTTTTTCCGCCAGCGCTCACCGTTGCCGACGCGCTGGAAGGTCATGTGGGTGTGCGGCCAGCGGCTGAGCACCGGCAGGTAGGTGGCCTTGCCGCGTTTCTGCGCGGCCTTGAGCAGCGGGCGCGGGTCGATCTCGCCGTCGGCGGGCAGGTACAGGGCGATGTGGCGGGCGCGGCGGAACAGCGGATGTTGCGCCATGCGGCGTTGCAGGTCGCGGGCGGCCTGGCGTTGCTGTTGCGCGGTGAGCTTGCGGCGGGCCTGGCGCAGCAGGCGGCGCAGGGCGGCGCGGGAAAGGTCTTGGGCGTGGATCATGGTAGGAGGAAAGCTCCCCGGACATGCCGCTGTCGGGTTAGCCCTTGAACCCGAAAGTTCAAGGTGGCGGTTGCAGTAGGCTTTAAGGCTTTCCGTCGTGCGGACATGCACACCAGCCCAACTGGCAACCTCCGTTGTTGCGATTATCGGCTCAGGGACATCACCGACTGGCCAACACACCAGGGAGCGTGGCCAGTATACCCCAGGGTTTTCTCCGGGGTCAGTCTTCCCGCCCGGGCTGATCGGTGGTAAGGGCGCGGTCCACGCGCTCGAGCAGTTCGCGCACGCGCTCGCGGGTGCTGCTGTGCTCGTTGTCCATGCGCTCCTGCTTGTGCAGCAGGTCGTGGGTGATGTTCAGCGCGGCCATCACGGCGACGCGGTCGGCGCCGATGACCTTCCCGCTCGAGCGGATCTCGCGCATCTTGCTGTCCAGGTAGCGCGCGGCGCTTTCCAGGTTGACGCGCTCCTCGGCGGGGCACGTGATGCAGTATTCCTTGTCGAGAATCTGCACGTTCAGGGTGTTCGTCTGGCTCATGAGTCCTGCTCCAGGGCTTTCAGGCGCAAAATCATCGCTTCGACCTTGTGGCGCGCCAATTCGTTCTTCTCGATCAGATGAGCGCGCTCTTCGCGCCAACTCTTCTCGTTGGCCCGCAGCAGCCGGTTCTCCGCCTTGAGCTGTTCCAGGCGCTGGAGCAGGAGGTCGAATTTGGCGATCAGCGTTTGCAGGTCGGCGTCTTCCATGGGCTCTCGCTTGGGCAAGGGGATGACCGGAAACTATACAAGGTACGGCACCGCACGGGGTTGCCCGACATGCCGTCGCATGGTCTGACCGCGCCCGGCGGTGCTAGGATAGCCACTCTCATTCTATGCATAGCGCCTGGTGGCGCCTAGCGTCGATATTCAGGTCCCGCGCATGTCCACAGTAAATTCCGCCTACACCGCTTTCGCCAACCTGCTCGCCGAGGCGGCTCTGCCGATCTCCCCGGCGGAACTGCACGGCCACCTGCTCGGGCGCGTCTGCGCCGGCGCCGGCTTCGACCAGGGCGAGTGGCTGCAGGCCGCTTCCGAACTGCTCGGCGGCGAACTCAGCGAACGCCTGCAGGCGGCCCTGGGCGGCCTGCTGGGCATGGTCCAGCAGGACCTGAGCGCCGGCGAGATGGCCGTGGTGCTGATGCTGCCCAACGACGACGCCCCGCTGGCCGAGCGCGCCCAGGCCCTGGGCCAGTGGTGCCAGGGCTTCCTCGCCGGCTTTGGCCTGGCGCTGCGCCAGGCCAGCCTGTCCGACGAGGCCGACGAAGTGCTCCAGGACATCGCCGCCATCGCCCAGGTCCAGGGCCAGCTGGAAGAGTCCGAGGACGGCGAGACGGACTACATGGAAGTCCAGGAATACCTGCGGGTCGCCCCGCTGCTGCTGTTCTCCGAATTCGGCAAGGTGCCGGCGCCGGCCGACAAACCCTCCCTGCACTGAGGTAGCTGCATGATCCGTATCGCCAAACCGGAATACGCCCGTCGGCGCAAGGCGCTGATGGCGCAGATGGAGCCCAACAGCATCGCCATCCTGCCCGCGGCGCCGATGTACATCCGCAACCGCGACGTCGAGCACGTCTACCGCCAGGACAGCGACTTCCAGTACCTCACCGGTTTCCCCGAGCCGGAAGCGGTGATGGTGCTGATCCCCGGCCGCGAGCACGGTGAGTACGTACTGTTCTGCCGCGAGCGCGACCCCGAGCGTGAACTCTGGGACGGCCTGCGCGCCGGCCAGGACGGCGCGATCAGGGACTTCGGCGCCGACGACGCCTTCCCCATTGGCGACATCGACGACATCCTCCCCGGCCTGATCGAGGGCCGCGACCGCGTCTACTACGCGCTGGGCGCCAACCCCGAGTTCGACCGCCGGCTGATGGACTGGATCAACGTGATCCGCTCCAAGGCCCGCCAGGGCGCGCAGCCGCCGAACGAGTTCGTCGCCCTCGACCACCTGCTGCACGACCTGCGCCTGTACAAGAGCGCCGGCGAAGTGAAGGTGATGCGCTACGCCGCCGAGGTTTCCTGCGGCGCCCATATCCGCGCCATGCAGGCCTGCCGGCCGGGGCTCTACGAATACCACCTGGAGGCGGAGCTGGAATACGCCTTCCGCCTGGGCGGGGCGAAGATGCCGGCCTACGGCTCGATCGTCGCCACCGGGCGCAACGCCTGCATCCTGCACTACCGGGAGAACGACGTGCAGATCAAGGACGGCGACCTGATCCTGATCGACGCCGGCTGCGAGATCGACTGCTACGCCAGCGACATCACCCGCACCTTCCCGGCCAACGGCGTGTTCAGCCCCGAGCAGAAGGTCATCTACGAGCTGGTGCTGGAGGCCAACATGGCCGCCTTCGACTACATCGCCCCCGGCCGCCACTGGAACGAGGCCCACGAGGCCACCGTGCGCGTGATCACCGCCGGCCTGGTGAAGCTCGGCCTGCTCAAGGGCGACGTCGACGAACTGATCGCCAGCGAAGCCTACAAGGCCTTCTACATGCACCGCGCCGGCCACTGGCTGGGCATGGACGTGCACGACGTCGGCGAATACCGCGTCGGCGGCGAATGGCGCGTGCTCGAGCCGGGCATGTCGATGACCGTCGAGCCGGGCATCTACATCGCCCCGGACAACACCGACGTGCCGAAGAAATGGCGCGGCATCGGCGTGCGCATCGAGGACGACGTGGTGGTGACCAGGAGCGGTTGCGAAGTGCTGACCAACGGCGTGCCCAAGACCGTCGCCGCGATCGAGGCGCTGATGGCCGAAGCCAAGGCCCAGGCGGCCTGAGATGCAACGCGCGAACCTGGCGATCATCGGCGGCGGCCTGGTCGGCGCCAGCCTGGCGCTGATCCTGCAGGCCGGCGCCCGCGAGCGCGGCTGGCGCATCGTGCTCATCGAGCCGTTCGCCCCCGGCGACGCCTATCAGCCCAGCTATGACGCCCGCTCCTCGGCGCTGTCCTTCGGCAGCCGGCAGATCTACGAACGCCTCGACCTGTGGCAGCGCATCGCCCAGCGCGGCGAGCCGATCAGCCAGATCCACGTGTCCGACCGCGGGCGCTTCGGCTCCGCGCGCCTGACCGCAATGGAGGAGGGTGTGCCGGCGCTGGGCTACGTGGTGGAGAACGCCTGGCTCGGCCAGTGCCTGTGGCAGGCCCTGGACCACGAAGTGGTGAGCTGGCGCTGCCCGGCCGAAGTGCGCCGCATGCAGGCGCTGGACGACGGCTACCGGCTGACCCTGGACGACGACTCGATCCTGGACTGCGACCTCGCCGTGCTCGCCGACGGCGGCCGCTCCGGCCTGCGCGAGCAACTGGGCATCGGCGTGCGCGAGGCGCCCTACGGGCAGACCGCGCTGATCGCCAACGTCAGCCCCAGCGAGGAACACCGCGGCCAGGCCTTCGAACGCTTCACCGAACACGGGCCCATGGCCCTGCTGCCGCTGCCGGACAACCGCTGCGCGCTGGTCTGGACGCGCCCGCCGCGCGACGCCGAGCGCCTGCGCGAGCTGCCCGAGCGGCAGTTCCTCGACGAACTGCAGGCAGCCTTCGGTTACCGCCTGGGTGGCTTCCGCCAGGTCGGCGCGCGCTACTGCTACCCGCTGACCCTCAGCGAGGCCGAGGAACAGGTGCGCCCGCACCTGGTGGTGCTCGGCAACGCCGCGCACAGCCTGCACCCCATCGCCGGGCAGGGCTTCAACCTGTCGCTGCGCGATGCCCAGGCCCTGGCCGACCAGTTGCTCGGCGCCGGCGCCGCGCCCGGCGACTTCGCCGTGCTGCAGCGCTACCTGGAAGGCCAGCGCCTGGACCAGCAGATGACCGTCGGCTTCTCCGACCGCGTCACCCGCCTGTTCTCCAACGCCCAGCCGCTGCTGGCCACCGGGCGCAACCTGGGCCTGCTCGGCCTCGACCTGCTGCCGCCGGCCAAGCGCTGGTTCGCCCGCCAGGCCATGGGCCTGGGCGCGCGGCCGGTCTAGGGAGCGGCGATGTCCTCAGGCAAGATGGCCCGCCGCGCCCGCCTGCTGCGCTTCGGCCTCAACCTCTACCCGCCCTACATCGGCGCCGGCGTGCGGGTGCGCCACATCGCCCCGGACTTCCGCGAGGTGCGGGTGAAGATGGTGCTCTCGTGGTTCAACCGCAACTACGTCGGCACCCAGTTCGGCGGCAGCCTGTACAGCATGACCGACCCCTTCTTCATGCTCATGCTGATGGAGAACCTGGGGCGCGACTACATCGTCTGGGACAAGGCCGCCAACATCGAATTCATCACCCCGGGCAAGGGGCCGGTGTACGCCGAGTTCCGCATCGACCAGCAACTGCTGGACGAAGTCCGGGCGCAGACCGCCGACGGCGGCAAGTGCCTGCCCAAGCTGCACGCCGAGGTGCGCGACGGCGAGGGCACGCTGGTCGCGCGGGTGCAGAAGACCCTCTACATCAGGCTCAAGCCGCGCCTGCGCAAGGCCGGCTGACGACATGGAAAAAGGAATGCAGATGCACGCGGATCTGGTGATTGTCGGGGCGGGGATGGTCGGCAGCGCGCTGGCCCTGGCGTTGCAGGGCAGCGGCCTGGAAATCCTGCTGCTCGACGGCTCGCCGCTGAGCGTGAAGCCCTTCGACCGCGCGGCGCGCTTCGAGCCGCGGGTCAGCGCCCTGTCCGAGGCCAGCCGGCGCATCCTCCAGCGCCTGCACGCCTGGGACGGCATTCTCGCGCGGCGCGCCGAGCCCTATCGCGAGATGCACGTGTGGGACGGCTCCGGCACCGGCCAGGTGCACTTCAGCGCGGCCAGCGTGCATGCCGAGGTGCTCGGCCACATCGTCGAGAACCGCGTGGTGCAGGACGCCCTGCTGGAGCGCCTGCACGACACCACCCTCGGCCTGCTGCCCGGCGCGCGCCTGGAGCAGCTGCGCCACTCCGGCGACGACTGGCTGCTGACCCTGGCCGACGGCCGGCAGATCCGCACGCCGCTGGTGGTCGCCGCCGACGGCGCCAACTCCGCCGTGCGCCGCCTGGCCGGCTGCACCACCCGCGAGTGGGACTACCTGCACCACGCCATCGTCACCAGCGTGCGCTGCGAAAAACCGCACCAGGCCACCGCCTGGCAGCGCTTCACCGACGACGGCCCGCTGGCCTTCCTGCCGCTGTCCCGCGAGGGCGACAGGCACTGGTGCTCGATCGTCTGGTCGACCACCCCGGAACAGGCCGAACGCCTGATGGCGCTGGACGACGACGGCTTCCGCGAAGCCCTCGGCCGGGCCTTCGAGCATTGCCTGGGCGGCATCGAGCAGGTCGACCCGCGCCTGTGCATCCCGCTGCGCCAGCGCCACGCCAAGCGCTACGTGGAACCGGGCCTGGCGCTGATCGGCGACGCCGCGCACACCATCCACCCGCTGGCCGGGCAGGGCGTCAACCTGGGCTTCCTCGACGCCGCGGTGCTGGCCGAGGTGCTGATGCACGCCCACGCCCGTGGCGAGCGCATCGCCGACGAGCGCGTGCTGAGCCGTTTCGAGCGCCGGCGGATGCCGCACAACCTGGCGATGATGGCGGCGATGGAAGGCTTCCAGCGCCTGTTCCAGGCCGACCCGCTGCCGGTGCGCTGGCTGCGCAACGCCGGCCTGCGCCTGGTCGACCGCCACCACGAGGCCAAGGGCCTGTTCGTCCGCCAGGCGCTGGGGCTGTCCGGCGACCTGCCGACGCTGGCGAGGGTCTGAGGCGCCGCGACTCCGTGTCGCGGCGTGGTGAAACACCCGGTCACAAAGGTCGGCTCCGGGGCTAAATGAGGTTCCTTATCATCTGGAACCTCATTCCGCTACCCAGGAGCCGCCAGCATGTCGGTACGCAAAGGCCTTCTCGCTTCCCTCGCCCTCACCGCACTGGCCGGCACCGCCCAGGCCGCCGACGAGGTGGTGGTCTACTCCTCGCGCATCGACGAGCTGATCAAGCCGGTGTTCGACGCCTACACCAAGAAGACCGGCGTGCAGGTCAAGTTCATCACCGACAAGGAAGCGCCGCTGATGGCGCGGATCAAGGCCGAGGGCGCCAACACCCCGGCCGACCTGCTGCTCACCGTGGACGCCGGCAACCTCTGGCAGGCCGAGAAGATGGGCATCCTGCAGCCGTTCGACTCGCCGACCCTCGACGCCAACATCCCCCCGCAGTACCGCTCCGGCACCGACAGCTGGACCGGCCTGTCGCTGCGCGCGCGGACCATCGCCTACTCCACCCAGCGGGTGAAGCCTGAGGAGCTGAGCACCTACGAGGCCCTGGCCGACAAGCAGTGGGAAGGCCGCCTGTGCCTGCGCACGGCGAAGAAGGTCTACAACCAGTCGCTGACCGCCACCCTGATCGAGACCCACGGCGAGCAGAAGACCGAGCAGATCCTCAAGGGCTGGGTGGGCAACCTGGCCACCGACGTGTTCTCCGACGACACCGCGCTGCTCCAGGCCATCGCCGCCGGCCAGTGCGACGTCGGCCTCGTCAACACCTACTACTACGGGCGCCTGCACAAGCAGAAGCCGGACCTGCCGATCAAGCTGTTCTGGCCGAACCAGGGCGACCGCGGCGTGCACGTCAACCTCTCGGGCATCGGCCTGACCAGGCACGCGCCGCACCCCGAGCAGGCCAAGGCCCTGGTGGAATGGATGACCGGCCCCGACGCCCAGGCGCTGTTCGCCTCGCTGAACCAGGAATTCCCGGCCAACCCGAAGGTCGCGCCCTCGGAGGAAGTGGCGGCCTGGGGCAGCTTCAAGGCCGACAGCATCCCGGTGGAAGTCGCCGGCAAGCGCCAGGCCGAAGCCATCAAGCTGATGGACCGGGCGGGTTGGAACTGATGGCGGCAGGCGGCAGGCTACAGGCTGCCGGCCAGAGCGACGGGGCCCCTTGTAGGAGCGAGCTTGCTCGCGAACCCGGGCCGCGTGCCGGGGCGTTCGCGAGCAAGCTCGCTCCTACGAAAAGCCCATCCCCCGCTCTTCGCCGGCAGCCTGCCGCTTGTAGCCTGCAGCCCGAATAACCATGTCCCGCCGCTGGTACCCCATCACCTTCTCCATCGCCGCCCTGGTGGCGTTGCCGCTCGTCGTGCTGGCGCTGAGCTGGGGCGAGGTCGACACGGAAATCTGGGCGCACCTGTGGGACACCCAGCTGCCGCGCCTGCTGGGCAACAGCCTGGTGCTGGTGCTTGGCGTCGGCATCGGCGTGACCCTGCTGGGCACCAGCCTGGCCTGGCTCACCGCGCTCTGCGAGTTCCCCGGGCGGCGCTGGCTGGACTGGGCGCTGATGCTGCCCTTCGCCATCCCGGCCTACGTGCTGGCGTTCGTCTTCGTCGGCCTGCTGGACTTCGCCGGGCCCTTGCAGACGCTGCTGCGCGAATGGTTCGGCAGCGGCCTGCGGCTGCCCCGGGTGCGTTCCACCGGCGGGGTGATCCTGGTCCTGGTGCTGGTCTTCTACCCCTACGTCTACCTGCTGGCGCGCGGCGCCTTCCTGGCCCAGGGCCGCGGCCTCACCGAGGCGGCGCGGGTGCTCGGGCTGTCGCCCTGGCAGGCCTTCTGGCGAGTGGCGCTGCCCATGGCGCGGCCGGCCATCGGCGCCGGCCTGGCGCTGGCGATCATGGAGACCCTGGCCGACTTTGGCGCCGTCTCGGTGTTCAACTTCGACACCTTCACCACCGCCATCTACAAGACCTGGTACGGCTTCTACAGCCTGTCCAGCGCCACCCAGCTGGCCAGCCTGCTGCTGCTCGGGGTGTTCCTGGTGGTGCTCGGCGAGCGCCATAGCCGCGGCCGCGTCGTGGCCGGCAGCGAGAAGCCGCGCACCGCGCCGCTGTACCGCCTGCGCGGGTTCAAGGCCTTCGCCGCCAGCGCCTGGTGCGGCCTGGTGTTCGCCTGTGCCTTCGCCATTCCCCTGGCGCAGCTGCTGGCCTGGTGCTGGCAGCGCGGCCGCTTCGACCTCGACGAGCGCTACTGGGGCCTGCTCTGGCACAGTCTCGGCCTGGGCGCCACGGCGGCGGCGCTGTGCGTGGTGGTCGGCCTGCTGCTGGCCTTCGCCCGCCGGCAGACGCCGGCGAAGCCGGTGCGCACCGCGGTGGGCCTGGCCAACCTCGGCTACGCGGTGCCCGGCTCGGTGCTGGCGGTGGCGATCATGCTGGCCTTCAGCTGGCTGGACAACCACTGGGTGATCCCGCTCTCCAGCGCCTTGGGCGGCGCCGGCAAGCCGTTGCTGCTGGGCAGCCTGGGGGCGCTGTTGCTGGCCTACCTGATCCGCTTCCTGGCGGTGGCCGAGGGGCCGCTGGAAAGCACCCTGATGCGCATCCGCCCGTCCTTCGCCGAGGCTTCGCGCAGCCTCGGCGTGGCGGGGCCGGCGCTGTTCGCCCGCGTCTACCTGCCGCTGCTGGCGCCGGGGCTGATGAGCGCCGCGCTGCTGGTGTTCGTCGACGTATTGAAGGAAATGCCGGCTACCCTGCTGATGCGTCCCTTCGGCTGGGACACCCTGGCCGTGCGCGTCTTCGAGATGACCAGCGAGGGCGAATGGGCCCGCGCCGCGCTGCCGGCGCTGAGCCTGGTGCTGGCCGGGCTGCTGCCGGTGGTGCTGCTGATCCGCCGTTCCGCAGCCAGCGCGGCGGGGCGCGACTCGACCGTCGGCCGAGGTGTCCAGGCACCGGCCTAGCGGCTACAATGCGCCGGTTTCGTGCGGGCCGCCCTCGCGCTCCGCATCCGCCATTCCCGGAAGGAGAACACCCATGGGACAGCGCACCCCGCTCTACGACCTGCATGTCGCCCTCGGCGCGAAAATCGTCGATTTCGGCGGTTGGGACATGCCCCTGCACTATGGTTCGCAGGTCGAAGAGCACCACCAGGTCCGCCGTGACTGCGGCGTGTTCGACGTCTCCCACATGACCGTGGTCGACGTCACCGGCCCGCAGTCCAGGGAATACCTGCAACGCCTGCTCGCCAACGACGTCGAGCGCCTGCAGGTGCCCGGCAAGGCGCTGTACAGCGGCATGCTCAACGAGCGCGGCGGGGTGGTCGACGACCTCATCGTCTACCTGGGCGTGTACGGCTACCGCGTGGTGGTCAACGCCGCCACCCGCGAGAAGGACCTGGCCTGGATGCAGGCCCACACCGAGGGCTTCGAGGTCCAGCTGCAGGCGCGCCCGGACCTGGCCATGCTGGCCGTCCAGGGCCCCAACGCGCGGGACAAGACCGCCGAGCTGGTGAGCCCCTCCCGCGCCACCCTGATCCGCGAACTCAAGCCGTTCCAGGGCAAGGCCGACGGCGACTGGTTCATCGCCCGCACCGGCTACACCGGCGAGGACGGCCTGGAGATCATGCTGCCGGCCGCCGAGGCGCCGGGCTTCCTCAACGAACTGGTGGGCGCCGGCATTTCCCCCGCCGGCCTGGGCGCGCGCGACACCCTGCGCCTGGAAGCCGGGATGAACCTCTACGGTCAGGACATGGACGAGGAGGTCTCGCCCCTGGCCGCCAACATGGGCTGGACCGTCGCCTGGGAGCCGGCCGGGCGCGACTTCATCGGCCGCCAGGCCCTGGAGGCCCAGCGCGCCGCCGGCGACCAGCCGAAGCTGGTCGGCCTGGTGCTGGAGGAGCGCGGCGTGCTGCGCGCCCACCAGGTGGTGCGGGTGGCCGGCATCGGCGAGGGCGAGATCACCAGCGGCAGCTTCTCCCCGACCCTCGGCAAGTCCATCGCCCTGGCCCGCCTGCCGGCGGCCACCGGCGACCGCGCCGAGGTGGAAATCCGTGGCAAGTGGTACCCGGTGCGCGTCGTTCAGCCGAATTTCGTGCGTCATGGCAAGGCCCTGATCTAAATTGCATAGGCGACCCGTCGTCGCCGCTGCCCCGTCCCCGAGGAAAACAAGATGAGCAACATTCCCGCCGACCTGCGTTACGCCGCCAGCCACGAGTGGGCGCGCCTGGAAGCCGACGGTACCGTCACCGTGGGCATCTCCGACCATGCCCAGGAAGCCCTGGGCGACGTGGTCTTCGTCGAGCTGCCGGAGCTCGGCAAGCAACTCAACGCTGGCCAGGAAGCCGGCGTGGTGGAATCGGTCAAGGCCGCCTCCGACATCTACGCCCCGGTCGGTGGCGAGGTGATCGCCATCAACGAGGTCCTGGCCGACACCCCCGAGGAAGTCAACAACGACCCCTACGGCTCCTGGTTCTTCAAGCTCAAGCCGAGCAACCCGGCCGAGCTGGACAAGCTGCTCGACGCCGCCGGCTACCAGGCCGCCTGCGACGCGGACGCCTGATCGCCGCGCCGAACCCGCAAGGCCCCGCTCAGTCGGGGCCTTGTTCTTCCTGCCTGGCCTATCCTGTGTGGATCGTGCATTCCCGATCGAGGTCCAGGCCATGTCGAAAAGCCCTTCGCTGTCCCAGCTGAACCAGCCCGATGCCTTCCTGCGCCGCCACCTCGGCCCCGACGAGGCGGAGCGACGGACGATGCTCGAGGCCCTGGGTGTCGCCAGCCTCGACGACCTGATCGTGCAGACGGTGCCGCCGGCCATCCGCCTGAACCGCCCGCTGGAGCTGCCGGCGGCGCTGGACGAGCAGGGCGCCCTGGCCAGGCTGCGCGGCTATGCGCAGCAGAACCAGCTGTGGACCAGCCTGATCGGCACCGGCTACTACGGCACCGTCACGCCCACGGTGATCCTCCGCAACGTGCTGGAGAACCCCGGCTGGTACACCGCCTACACCCCCTACCAGCCGGAGATCGCCCAGGGCCGCCTGGAGGCGCTGCTGAACTTCCAGCAGCTGACCATCGACCTCACCGGCCTGGACCTGGCCAGCGCCTCGCTGCTCGACGAGGCCACCGCCGCCGCCGAGGCCATGGCCCTGGCCAAGCGCGTGGCCAAGGCCAAGAGCAACCTGTTCTTCGTCGACGTGAACTGCCACCCGCAGACCATTTCCGTGGTGCGCACCCGCGCCGAGGCCTTCGGCTTCGACCTGGTGCTGGACGAACTGGACAACCTGGGCCAGCACGCCGTGTTCGGCGCGCTGCTGCAGTACCCGGACAGCCGCGGCGAGGTCCGCGACCTGCGCCCGCTGATCGATGCCCTGCACGCCCGGCAGGCCATCGCCTGCGTCGCCGCCGACCTGCTCAGCCTGCTGCTGCTGACGCCGCCGGGCGAACTGGGCGCCGACGTGGTGCTCGGCAGCGCCCAGCGCTTCGGCGTGCCCATGGGCTACGGCGGGCCCCACGCAGCCTTCTTCGCCACCCGCGACGAATTCAAGCGGGCCATGCCGGGGCGGATCATCGGCGTATCCCGCGATGCCCGCGGCAACACCGCGCTGCGCATGGCGCTGCAGACCCGCGAGCAGCACATCCGCCGCGAGAAGGCCAACTCCAACGTCTGCACCTCGCAGGTGCTGCTGGCCAACATCGCCAGCCTCTACGCCGTCTACCACGGCCCCGAGGGCCTCAAGCGCATCGCCCAGCGCGTGCACCGGCTCACCGCCATCCTCGCCGCCGGGCTGTTCGCCAAGGGCCTCAAGCGCGTCAATGCGCACTTCTTCGACACCCTGACCCTGGAGGTGGGCGCGCAGCAGGCGGCCATCCTCGAACGCGCCCGCGCGGCGCGCTACAACCTGCGCATCGTCGGCGAGGACCGCCTGGGCGTCAGCCTGGACGAAACCTGCAGCGCCGAAACCGTCGCCACGCTGTTCGACATCTTCCTCGGCGCCGGCCACGGCCTGAGCATCGCCGTGCTGGATGCCGGCGACCTCTCCGACGGCATCCCCGGCACCCTGCAGCGCCGCTCCGGCTACCTGGGCCACCCGGTGTTCAACCGCCACCACAGCGAAACCGAGATGCTGCGCTACCTGCGCCAGCTCGAAGGCAAGGACCTGGCGCTGAACCAGGCGATGATCCCGCTGGGCTCCTGCACCATGAAGCTCAACGCCACCAGCGAGATGATCCCCATCACCTGGCCGGAGTTCGCCAACCTGCACCCCTTCGTGCCGCGCGAGCAGGCCGAGGGCTACCGGCTGATGATCGACGAGCTGGAGAGCTGGCTGCGCGTCATCACCGGCTTCGACGCCATCTGTATGCAGCCCAACTCCGGGGCCCAGGGCGAGTACGCCGGGCTGCTGGCGATCCGCAAGTACCACGAGAGCCGCGGCGAGGGGCACCGCAACGTCTGCCTGATCCCGTCCTCGGCCCACGGCACCAACCCGGCCTCGGCGATCATGGCGAGCATGCGCGTGGTGATAGTCGAGTGCGACAAGGGCGGCAACGTCGACCTGGAAGACCTCAAGCTCAAGGCCGCCGAGGCCGGCGCCCAGCTGGCCTGCCTGATGATCACCTACCCCTCGACCCACGGCGTGTACGAGGAGGGCATCCGCGAGATCTGCGAGGTTATCCACAGCCACGGCGGCCAGGTCTACATGGACGGCGCCAACCTCAACGCCCAGGTCGGCCTGGCGCGGCCGGCGGACATCGGCGCCGACGTGTCGCACATGAACCTGCACAAGACCTTCTGCATCCCCCACGGCGGTGGCGGCCCGGGCATGGGCCCGATCGGCGTGAAGAAACACCTGGCGCCGTTCGTCGCCAACCACCCGGTGATCCGCATCGAAGGCCCCAACCCGTTGAACGACGCGGTCAGCGCCGCGCCCTGGGGCAGCGCCAGCATCCTGCCGATCAGCTGGATGTATATCGCCATGATGGGCCCGCAGCTGGCCGACGCCACCGAGGTGGCCATCCTCAGTGCCAACTACCTGGCCCAGCGCCTGGACGGTGCCTTCCCGGTGCTCTACCGCGGGCGCAACGAGCGCGTGGCCCACGAATGCATCCTCGACCTGCGGCCGCTCAAGGCGCAGACCGGGATCAGCGAGGAGGACGTGGCCAAGCGCCTGATGGACTACGGCTTCCACGCCCCGACCATGTCCTTCCCGGTGCCCGGCACGCTGATGGTGGAGCCCACCGAGAGCGAGTCGCTGCACGAGCTGGACCGCTTCGTCGAGGCGATGCTGAGCATCCGCGCGGAAATCGCCAAGGTGGAAACCGGCGAATGGCCGGCCGAGGACAACCCGCTCAAGCGCGCCCCGCACACCCTGGCCGACGTCACCGGCCCCTGGGAGCGGCCCTACGGCATAGCTGAGGCGGTGACCCCCAGCGAGCACACCCGCGCCTTCAAGTACTGGCCGGCGGTGAACCGGGTGGACAACGTGTTCGGCGACCGCAACCTGTTCTGCGCCTGCGTGCCGGTGGACGAGTACCGGGAGTGAAGGGGCAAGCGTCCCGAGGCTTTTCGTAGGAGCGAGCTTGCTCGCGAACGGACACCGCCGCGGGGCTCGTTCGCGAGCAAGCTCGCTCCTACAGGGCCGTAGCCCATGGGCGCTGGTGTTCCAGCCGGCGGCGGATAACGCTTCGCGTTATTCGCCCTACGGTTCGGGCGGGTTGTAGCTCCGTAGGATGGCGTTGAGCGCAGCGATACCCATCGCCACAACCGCATGGGTTTCGCAAGCTCGACCCATCCTACGGTCTGGATGAGATCCGCTCCTACGAAATACCGAGCCCCCTGTAGGAGCGGGCCCTGCCCGCGATTCGCGCGCAAGGCGCGCTCCTACAAAGGCACGGTGTGGAGGCAAACCGTAGGATGGCGTTGAGCGCAGCGATACCCATCGCCACGGCCGCATGGGGTTCGCAAGTTCGACCCATCCTACGGTCTGGATGAGATCCGCTTCTACGAAATGCCGAACCCCCTGTAGGAGCGGGCCCTGCCCGCGATTCGCGCGCAAGGCGCGCTCCTACAAGGGCACGGTGTGGAGGCAAACCGTAGGATGGCGTTGAGCGCAGCGATACCCATCGCCACGGCCGCATGAGTTTCGCAAGCTCAACCCATCCTACGAAGCGCCGTCACTGCGCCACGCCGTCCTGGCTCATCAGGATGGCATTGGCCAGCTCCATGTCGCTGCGTTGCTGCAGTTCCGGATGATCGCTGCGCAGGCGCTGCAATGCGGCCTCCAGGTACGGGCCGCGGATGGCGCCGTCGCTGGCCACGTAGCTGCCGGCGTCGTCGCGGGCGGCGAGGATCAGCTTGTGGTCGTGCTTGAAGGTCAGGTAGGTCGAGGCGGTGGTGGCCCCGGAGGAGATGATGTCGCGCCAGAAGCTGTCGGCCATGGCCGGGGCCAGGGGAAGCAGGGCGAAGACAGCCAGGATGCCGGTCAATTTGAACATGCGCATGGGAGTTGCTCCTCCGTAGGTCCGCATACCTTTCTGAGCGCTCGGCGCTACCAGGGGTTCCGGTTATCTGGATGACCGGTTCGCGGTTGCGTCAGTCCCGTCTTGGGACTAGCATGTGCCGATGAAAATCATCGCCATCGGCAACCTGCGCGATTTCTGGACGGCCCATCCGGACGCGGAGCAACCGCTCAAGGCCTGGATCGATGAAGCCAAGGCCGCGACCTGGAGCCAGCCGGGCGACATCAAGGCCAGGTATGCCAGCGCGAGCATCCTCAAGAGCCGTCGGGTGGTGTTCAACATCAAGGGCAACGACTATCGACTGATCGTCGCGGTTGCCTACCGGTTCGGCGCGGTCTACATCAAGTTCATCGGCACGCACGCGCAGTACGATGCCGTCGACGCGAATACCGTCGAGATGGAGTGAGAGAGCATGCACATCCGACCTATCCATACGCACGAGGACTACAAGGCCAGCCTCAAGGAACTGTCCGTCTACTTCGATGACGAGCCGGAGCCCGGCACCCCCGAGGGGGATCGTTTCGAAGTGCTGTTGACGCTGGTCGAGGCCTATGAGGCCAAGCACTACCCGGTCGAGGCGCCGCACCCCATCGAGGCCATCAAGTTCCGCATGGAGCAGGGCGGCCTGACCGTCAAGGACCTGGTGCCCTCGATTGGCCAGCCCAACCGCGTCTATGAGGTGCTGTCCGGCAAGCGCAGCCTGACGCTGCCGATGATCCGCAAGCTGCATCGCAACCTGGGGATTCCCGCCGAGAGTCTGATCGCCGAGTACGCCTGAGGCGAGCGCATCGAAAAGCCCGCTGCCCCGTGAGGAGCTGCGGGCTTTTGCGTGTCCGGGGAGTGCCGTTCAGCGTTCGCCGGCCAGCAATGCACTGGCCAGCTCCATGTCGCTGCGTTGCTGCAACTGCGGATAATCGCTGCGCAGCCGCTGCAGCTCGGCTTCCAGCCAGGGGCCGCGGATGGCGCCGGCGCTGGCGACGAAGCTGCCGGCGTCCTCGGCCAGCGGGCTGACCAGTTTGTGGTCGTCGCGGCTGGTGAGGTAGCTGGAGGCGGTGGTGGCGCCGGTGGACAGCACGCCGCGCCAGAAGCCGGCGTCTTCGGCCTGGGCGGCGGCGAAGGGGAGGGTGGACAGGGCGACGGCCAGGGCCGCTCCGGGGATACGCATGGGTGCTCCTTGGGTGACTGCGTTCGCGTCCCCTCAGAGTGCGTGCCCGCCGGCGAGTTCCGGAGCGCCTGGTGGAATCAGGCGCTTCCGAGCGGCGCCGTCATTCTCCCTTCAGCGCCGGGTCGTCGGGGTTCTGCTGTTCCAGCTCGGCCAGTTGCATCTGCACCTTCTCCAACTGGCCGATCTCGCGCAGGTAGGCGATCAGCGCCAGGCGCGCGTCGCGGTTGGCCGGGTGGCGTTGCAGCAGTTGCTCCAGCTGGCGGCAGGCGGCGTCGGCCTGGCCGGTGTCGTGCAGGCCGATGGCCAGGATGTAGCGGAACTGGGCGCTGTCCGGGGCCAGGCGCACCGCTTCCTGCAGCTCCTTGAGCGCCGCGTCGCGCTGGCCCTGGCGGATCAGCGCCAGGCCCAGGGCATGGTGCAGCAGGCCGGACTGCGGGTGGCGCTTGAGCGCGCCGTCCAGCAGCTGGCGGGCTTCGTCGGGGCGCTGGCGGGCTTCCAGCCACTGGTAGAGGCTGACCAGCGCCGGCAAGAAGTCGGGGTCGCGCACCAGGGCCGCGCGCAGCGCCGGTTCCACTTCGGCGTCGCGGCCGGTGACCTGGTAGAGCATGGCGCGGTTGAGGTTGGGCTCGGCGCGCTCGGCCAGGCTCAGCTGGACCTCCTCGTATTCCTTCAGGCCCTTGGCCAGCGGCGCCTGCAACCCGGCGCGCACCTCCGGCGGCAGTTGCGCCAGTTGCCAGGTGGCGGAGAGGCGCACGGCGCGCAGCGGGTCGTCCAGCAGCGGGGCCAGCAGCAGCGCCTGGCGCGGCGGGCTGGCCAGGGCGGCGACCGCGCCTATGGCGGCGTTGCGCACCAGCGGGTCGTTGTCCTTCAGGCCCTGGGCGGCCAGTTCCAGGGAGCGCGGGCTGGGATAGGCGGGCAGTTCGGCGAGCAGGGTGGCGCGGCGGATCGCCGGCAGGTCGCTGCTGGCCAGCAGCAGGTGCAGCGCCCGCGAGGCGCCGGGCTGGCCGTTGCGGGCCTTCCACAGGGTGTCGTCGTAGCGCGGCACGGCGCCGGCCGGCTTGGCGTCGCTGGCGTACCATAGGCGGAACTGCTCGCTGACCTTGGAGGCGCTGTCGCGGTGGCAACCCATGCAGGCGTCCGGCGCGCCTATCTTCTGCGCGTGCTGCGGGTCGGGGATGCTGAAGCTGTGGTCATGCCGGTAGTGGTTGACCATGTAGTACTTGCCCGGCATGTGGCAGGACGTGCACTGCGCGCCAGGCGTGCCGCTCTGGTGGTGGTGATGTTCGGGCGAGTCGTAGTTCTTCGCCAGCAGGCCCTTGCCGTCGATGCCCGGGCGCACCGGCTTGCCGGCCGGGTTGTGGCACTGCAGGCAGAGGCCGTTGCCGGCGATCTTCACCTGGCCGCTGTGGGGGTTGTGGCAGTCGGTGCACTTCACGCCCTTCTCGAACATCTTGCTCTGGGTGAAGGAGCCCCACTCGAAGACCTCGTCCTTGATCTTGCCGTCGATCTGGTACAGCTCGCGGGTCAGCAGGCTGGGCAGGTAGTCGTCCATGAACCGGTGGCGGTGCTGGAAGCCGTCGCCCAGGGGCGCGCGGCGGGCGTGGCAGCGTGCGCAGTTCTCCACCAGCTCGCTGGCGGCGGTGCTGGCGCCCAGCGGCTTGTCGAAGCCGCGGCTGGCGTCGCCGTCGGGTTTCTGCGCCCATTCCAGGTGGCGCGAGGCCGGGCCGTGGCAGGCCTGGCAGCCGACGCCCAGGCTCTGCCAGTGGCTGGCGAAGGCGTTCTTGTCGGCGTCGAAGTTGCGCTTGAACTCGGTGGTGTGGCACTCGATGCACATGAAGTTGGCGTTCTGCGTCGGGCGCGTCCAGTGCAGCTCGTCCTTGAAGTCGATGCGTTGCCCGGGGTTGAGTTCGAACCAGCGCTGCTTCTGGGTATCCCAGGCGACACCGAGGGCCTGCAGGCGGCCGCCGGGGTATTCCAGCAGGTACTGCTGCAGCGGCGCCACGCCGAAGGTGTAGGCCACCTTGAAGTCCGCCGGCTTGCCGTCGGCGCCCGGGGTGTTCACCCAGAATTCCTCGCCCTTGCGGAAAAAGCGGGTGCTTTCGGCCTCGCCCTTGAACCTGGCGTCGGCGAAGTCGCCCAGCACGTTGGCTTCGTTGGCCACCTGCATCGCCTTGTGGTGATGCGAGCCCTGCCAGTCCTGGAACTGGCCCTGGTGGCAGCCCTGGCATTGCTGCTCGTCGACGAAGCCGGCCTTCGGCGCCTCGGCCACCACGGGTTTCGCCGGGGGCGCGGGCGGGCTCGCGACGGGCAGCGACGGGGCGCTGTGCTCGACGTACCACCAGGCGCCCGCGCTGGCCAGCAACAGCACGGCCACCAGCGCGGCAGCCAGGCGCCGCGCCAGGCGGGGAGGGGAAGTGGGTCGGGCCGGTGCGGCCCCTTTGCGGTCTTTCTTATGGGCAGGCTTCTGCATGCGACGTCCGTTGTTCGGGCAGCCATGTATCACGGTGGCAGCAGCTTCAGTGACTGCCGGGGGTATGTCAAACCCGGTTCCGCCGCAGTGGCGGCGGCCCCTCGAAAGGATGAGGCGCGTTCAGGGCTGGCGGATGGCGGCGACCCGGGCGCTGTCCACCTTCACCGCCGGGTTGCCGAACTGCGCCGTGAGGTAGTTGACCAGGGTGGCGATCTGCTGGTCGTCGAGCGCGCCGGCGAAGCCGGGCATGAACACTTTCTGCCCGGCGCTTTCGCGGTGCACGCCGGTGAGCACGACCTGCACCAGGTTGTCCGGCTGCCACGCGCCCACCGTGGTGTTGCGGCTGAGCATGGGGTAGTAGGCGTCCTGCGTGCCCTGGCCGTTCCAGCCGTGGCAACTGGCGCAGTTGCCGAGGAACAGCCGGGCGCCGTCGTCGCGGGTCTGGGCATCGAAGTCCTCGCCGCGCAGCGACACCACGTCGTCGGCGGGGCCGCCCCAGGCGAAGCGCGGCTTGCGCTCGCCGTCGCCGACCGCCCTGACGCTGCGCAGGTAGTTGGCGATGGCCTGCAGGTCGTCGGACCGCAGGTACTGGAAGCTGTGCTCCACGGCCTCGGCCATGGGCCCGGCGGCCTGGGCCTTGCCGGGCAGGCGGCCGCTGCGCAGGTACTGCGCCAGTTCGGCGTCGCTCCAGCCGCCGATGCCGGCGTGGGTGTCGCTGGTGATGTTGTAGGCGTACCAGCCGCCTAGGGCGGCGCCGGCGAGGTAGCCGCTGCCCTTCTCGTCCAGAGCCTTCTCCTGGAAGGCCAGGCCGCGCGGGGTATGGCAGGTGCCGCAGTGGGCCAGGCCCTGCACCAGGTAGGCGCCGCGGTTCCAGGCCGCGCTCTGTTTCGGGTTGGGCTGGAAGGGCCGGTCGTCGTGGAACAGCGCGTTCCAGACGGCCAGCGGCCAGCGCATGTTCAGCGGCCAGGGGATGTCGCTGTCGCGGTTGGCCTGGGCCACGGCCTCGACGCCGCCGCGCAGGAAATAGGCGTAGAGGGCCTGCATGTCCGCGTCGCCGATCTTGGCGTAGGCGGTGTAGGGCATCGCCGGGTAGAGGTGCAGGCCGCCCCTGGCCACGCCTTCGCGCAGGGCGCGGGCGAAGTCTTCATAGCTGTAGCTGCCGATGCCGGTGCGTGGATCGGGGGTGATATTGGTGGAGTAGACCGCGCCCAGCGGGGTGGTCAGCGCCAGGCCGCCGGCGAAGGGCTGGCCGCCGGGCGCGGTGTGGCAGGCGGCGCAGTCGCCGGCGCGGGCCAGGTATTCGCCGCGCTGCAGCAGCTCGGGCGGCGCTGGGTCCAGGGCCGGGGCGGCCTGGGCCAGGCAGGGCAGCAGGAGGAGGGTGGCCAGCAGGCGGGCGGGCATGCTCAGGCCTCCCCTTTCAGACGCTCGGCCAAGCGCAAGGCGAGGGCGGCGAGGCTCAGGGTGCAGTTCACCGAGCCCACCGTGGGCATCACCGCGCTGCCGGCGATGAACAGGTTGGGATGGTCGTGGCTGCGGCAGTCGTGGTCCACCACCGAGTCGCCGGGATCGTCGCCCATCAGCGTGGTGCCGGCGATGTGGTTGTTGTTGGCGAAGCTGTCCTCGAACTGCACCTCGCTGCCGCCGAGCAGCCTGGCGGCATGGGCGTAGACCTCGCGGGTATGCGCCGCGCTGCGGCGCACGTAGTCGTCCATGGCGTAGGTGAATTCCGGCTTGGGGATGCCCAGGGCGTCGCGCTCGCTGGCGCTGGGCACGATGCGGTTCTGCGGGCGCGGGAGGATTTCGTGGAAGCTGTCGAAACGCACGAAGCGCGCGGCGCGGTCGCGGATCTGCGCCTCCAGTTCGCGGCCGAGCAGCAGAGGGCCCTGGCGGATCAGTTCGGCAGCCACCTGGTCCACCCGCGAGAGGTTCGACAGGTGGATCTTCTTCGCCGCGTACTGGCTGCGGAAGGCGCCGTCGCGGAAGCCGACCATCGAGGTCATCTCCTGCGGCCCGCGCCCGGGCCAGAGCTTCTCGCTGGCGTAGAAGCGCACCGCGGTGCCGGGGTGGTCCATGAGGTTGCGGCCGACCATGCCGGAGGCGTTGCCGACCTCGGACATCAGCATCAGCTTGGGCGTTTCCACGCCATTGGCGGCGAGCACGAAGACCTTGCCCTCCACCCGCGTCTCCTCGCCCTGCGGGTCCTTGCAGAGGGCGGCGACTATGCGTCCGCCATCGCCCTTCTCCAGCTTGAACACCACGCTGTTGTCCAGCAGCCGGGCGCCGGCGGCCTCGGCCTTCTCGACGTGGACGATACCGTTGTACATGGCGCCCACCGGGCAGATCGGCATGCAGTTGTTGTTGCCGCAGCAGGTTGGCCGGCCGTCGAAGGGGCGGCTGTTGCGCGCCACCGGCTCGGTGACCACGCGGTAGCCGTTGGCGTTGAGCACGTCCTTCACCCGCTGCTCGTTCCACGACAGCGGCAGCGGCGCCATGGGGTAGGCCTGGCTGCGCGGCGAGCCCAGCTCCTCGTCGGCCGGGCCCCAGACGCCGAGGGCCTCTTCCGCGCGCTGGTACCAGGGCTCCAGCTCCGCGTACTCGAACGGCCAGTCGCGGCCGACGCCGTACAGGCTCTGGAGCTTGAAGTCGCTGGGCAGGAAGCGCCAGGCCGAGGCCGCCCAGTGCCAGGTGGTGCCGCCGACCACCCGCAGGTACTGCACGTCGTAGGGGTGTTCGCCCTTCTGCACCAGGTAGTGGTTGTCCGGGTGGTACTGCGGGTGCGGCGCGTGGGCCATGGACGGGTAGGGCGCCTGGTTGTCGGACTTGTCGGCCTGGTTGCGGAAGCGCTCGACGATCTCCCAACGTGACAGCCGCGGGCCGGCCTCGAGGATCAGCACGTCCTTGCCGGCCAGGGCCAACTGGTGGGCGACCAGGGCGCCGGCGACGCCGGAGCCGACCACCACGTAGTCGGCGCTTTGCGTGTCGGCCATGCTCAGGCCCCCCGCTCGACCGGTTGCGCGGCCCAGAAGCCCGGCTGGTTGCTGCAGTAGCTGCGCGGCAGCAGCGCGTCGTCCACCGCGCGGAACATCAGCGCGCTTTCGTAGGCGACCACGCTGGGGTGGTCGTCCTCGCCCACGTAGCCCAGGTACCAGGCGGCGAGTATCTGCCGCGCCAGCCACTGCTGGCGCTCGCTCCAGCGCTGCGGGCCGTCGCCCAGGCGCGCCTGCAGCTCGCCCAGGCTCTGGGCGAGGGCGGTGTCGCGCTGCGCCAGGGCCAGGTACAGGCGCTGGCCGATGCGTGGGTCGAGGTTGCTGCGCCCGGTCAGGCGCTGCGACAGCGTCATGAAGATCGCCAGTTCCGCCTCGGCCTGGGGCGTCAGCGCGGCCCAGGCCATGGCCGCCGGGCCCAGCAGCAGGCCACCGGCCACGGCGCCGCCGCAGGCCATGGCCAGCAGGCGCCGGCGGGACAGGAAAAAGCGTGGCTGGTCTGGCATGCGGACCTCTCGTTCAACAGGCAGCGGCGGCCCGGGGCCGCGGCGGGATCACGGTGTCGTGGGGCGGGTCATGCCCGGCCTTCTGGCTTATCGTCGGCCCGCTCCAACCAAGGGTGGCGGTACGCGGGCCTGCCCCTTAGTATTGCGGCATCTCGCGATTCTGCAGGGCGAATGCGCCCGCGCCGAACCTCCGGCGTGCCTCGCGGACCTCTCTACGACACGGGTTTTCCATGAAACAGTACCTCGACCTGATGCGCCACGTGCGCGAGCACGGCACCTTCAAGAGCGACCGTACCGGCACCGGCACCTACAGCGTATTCGGCCACCAGATGCGCTTCGACCTGGGCGAAGGCTTCCCCCTGGTGACCACCAAGAAGTGCCACCTGAAGTCGATCATCCACGAGCTGCTGTGGTTCCTCAAAGGTTCGACCAACATCGCCTACCTGAAGGAAAACGGCGTCTCCATCTGGGACGAATGGGCCGACGAGAACGGCGACCTGGGCCCGGTCTACGGCTACCAGTGGCGCTCCTGGCCGGCGCCGGACGGCCGCCACATCGACCAGATCGCCAATCTGATGGACATGCTCAAGCGCAATCCGGACTCGCGCCGCCTGATCGTCTCGGCCTGGAACCCCGCGCTGATCGACGAGATGGCCCTGCCGCCGTGCCACGCGCTGTTCCAGTTCTACGTCGCCGACGGCAAGCTCAGCTGCCAGCTGTACCAGCGCTCGGCGGACATCTTCCTCGGCGTGCCCTTCAACATCGCCAGCTACGCCCTGCTGACGCTGATGGTCGCCCAGGTCGCCGGCCTGCAGCCGGGCGACTTCATCTGGACCGGCGGCGACTGCCACCTGTACGCCAACCACCTGGAGCAGGCCGACCTGCAGCTGAGCCGCGAGCCGCTGGCGCTGCCGACCATGAAGCTCAACCCCGAAGTGAAGGACCTGTTCGACTTCCGCTTCGAGGACTTCGAGCTGGTCGGCTACGAATCCCATCCGCACATCAAGGCGCCCGTCGCCGTCTAGGAAATCGACCGCAGGCTATTTCATTCGTAGCCTGCGGAATTCCTGTCGGAACTCTTCGCGAAACTAGACCGTTCTGAGCCAGAACGCTGCTCCGTGCCTTTCCACGCCTTCCATTCGCTCGTCGGTCCAGAGGTCGTTCAGCAACTGCATGCTCTCAGTGCAGTAGTAGAGGTAAACCAGGGGCAGTTCGATTTCCAGTCCTTTCATCCCACCCAGTAAGTAGCAGCACAGTAGATACTGTTCGTTGTAGAAGCGGTCCGCCCATTCGTTGGGATAGTCGAAGGGTAGGTAGATGTCATGTATGCCAATAGTTATGCCAGCACGCAGGGTGGGAAGTATCTCTGTGAAGAAGACCGTCACATCGGAGTTCTGGAATGACCGATGACTATTGTCGATGAAGAAGACGTCACCCTCTTCGAGTATCGAAAAGAAGTCGGTCTCCAGGTCCTCCAGTGGGGCCCTGACGACCTCGTCGCAAATGGCATCTATCTCGGCTCGCGGGCATGGATCGATCGAAATTATCCTGGTTTGCAGGTCATGATCCTTGATGGCCTGGCGGACGAACTTCGTCGAGTTGCCTGAACCGATCTCGACATAGTGGCGAGGGTTCTTCATGGCTGTATAGCCATATAGCGAAAGGGCATCGGCGCCTGGTAGCCAACCATTTATCCAGTTGGGGGCTTGCGGTCGGTTGGGCATGCAATCCCTTCTTATCTGGCAGAGTTGTTCCTTGAATTCTAGGAAGCCCTGCAGAGTGCTCTCTATCTTCAGTTGGTTTTCAAGGTGGTAGTTGTCAAGCAACTCTCTGATCCGAGAGCTTGCGAGGCTTTCTCTTCTCTTGGGGGTGTAATTCGAGTAATCGTTTATTATGACTTTATGTTCCATGGTTCTTATATATTCCAAGTGACTGGGTTGTTTTAAAGTTTCTGATCTTACAAGTGGTCCATGTAGGAGATTTCTATTTTTCCCTGTTCATAAGTTGATTATCGATCTTGGATTCGATGGGGCTTCGCCTTGCTGATGCGGAGTCGAACCTCCCTAATCACTCTGCAACTCCATTCACTAGGTGAATAAGTGTTTCGCCTGGCGGTATAGTATTTCGTGTTGATGAGGAGCGTTGCTATGCTGCAACGGCTGGCCGTCGCTTGGTGGCCTACGGATTTTCCGCAGTACAACGACAAGATCGGGGACCGTCATGCAGCCTTTCAGCTTCGCCACCACCGCGCAGATTCTTTGCGAGAGCGGTTCCGCCGCCCGCCTCGGCGCGCTTTGCCGGGAGCGCGGCGCCACCCGCGTGCTCATCGTCACTGACCCCGGCATCACCCGCCTGGGCCTGCTCGACGGGGTGCTGCCGGGCTTCGCCGCCGCCGGGGTGGCGGTGCAGGTGTTCGACCAGGTGCTGGCCGACCCGCCGGAAGCGGTGGTTCTGCAGGCCGCCATGCAGGCGCTGGAGATGGGGGCGCAGCTGGTGGTCGGCTTTGGCGGCGGCAGCTCCATGGACGTGGCCAAGCTGGTCGCCCTGCTGGCCCACCCGCAGGCCAGCCAGGCGCTGCCGGAGCTGTTCGGCGTGGGCAATGCCCGCGGCCCGCGGCTGCCGCTGATCCAGGTGCCGACCACCACCGGCACCGGCTCGGAAGTCACCCCCATCGCCATCGTCACCACTGGCGCCACCACCAAGAGCGGCGTGGTCAGCCCGCACCTGCTGCCGGACCTGGCCTTGCTCGACGCCGACCTGACCCTCGGCCTGCCGCCGGCGGTGACCGCGGCCACCGGCATCGACGCCATGGTCCACGCCATCGAGGCCTACACCAGCAAGCTGAAGAAGAACCCGCTGTCCGACCTGCTGGCCCGTGAGGCCCTGCGCCTGCTGGCGCGGAACCTCGATGCGGTGGTGCACGACGGCGCCAACCGCGAGGCGCGCCAGGCCATGCTGCTGGGCGCCTGCCTGGCCGGCCAGGCCTTCGCCAACGCACCGGTGGCGGCGGTGCACGCCCTGGCCTACCCGCTGGGCGGGCATTTCCACATTCCCCACGGCCTGTCCAACGCGCTGGTGCTGCCGGAGGTGATGCGCTTCAATGCGCCGGCCGCCGCCGCGCTGTACGCGGAACTGGCGCCGCTGCTGCTCGGCGAGCGCCTGCGCCCCGGCGACCGCGACGGCCTGGCCGGGCAGTTCATCGACGAGCTGGCGGACCTCAGCCCGCGCTGCGGCCTGCCTTCGCGCCTGCGCGACGCCGGGGTGCCGGAGCACATGCTGGTGCTGCTGGCCAGCGACGCCATGCAGCAGCAGCGCCTGCTGGTCAACAACCCGCGCGAGGTCGGCGAGGCCGACGCCCTGGCGATCTACCGCGCCGCCTACTGAGGACGACATGAGCGAAC
This sequence comes from Pseudomonas sp. A6, assembly GCF_052367875.1. Taxonomy (NCBI): domain Bacteria; kingdom Pseudomonadati; phylum Pseudomonadota; class Gammaproteobacteria; order Pseudomonadales; family Pseudomonadaceae; genus Pseudomonas; species Pseudomonas sp. A6. The sequence goes on from NZ_CP198970.1 coordinate 511,935, forward strand.
ACCCCAGCCGCGCCGACTACCGGCACTTCCAGCCGATCACCACGCGCTGGCACGACAACGACATCTATGGCCACGTGAACAACGTGACCTACTACGGCTTCTTCGACACAGCGGTGAACACCTACCTGATCGAGCAGGGCGGGCTGGACATCCACGACGGTGAGGTGGTCGGCTTCGTGGTCAGCTCCAGCTGCGACTACTTCGCCCCGGTGGCCTTCCCCGAGCGTATCGAGGTCGGCCTGCGCGTCGGCAAGCTGGGCAACAGCTCGGTGCAGTACGAGCTGGCGGTGTTCCGCCAGGGCGAGGACCTGGCCTGCGCCGCCGGGCGTTTCGTGCACGTCTTCGTCGAACGCGCGGGCAACCGCCCGGTGCCGATTCCTGACGGCCTGCGCGAGGCGATGCAGGCGTTGCTGGTCGGTTGAGCTCGGGCCCACCGGGAACATTGTAGGAGCGCGCCCTACGCGCGAAATCGCGGACGGAGTCCGCTCCTACGTTGTTTTCTGGGTTATTCCCCTTCGGGCCAGCGCAAGCGCTGTTCGCGATGGAGCCGCGTCCCGCATTCGCGGGAGTGACGGGGTAAGAATCGTATTTTCCGACGTCATTCCCGCGAACGCGGGAACCCAATAGACAGCTGCTCCTACCGCACCGGCAGGCACGGCTTTTCGTAGGAGCGAGCTTGCTCGCGAACAGATTCCGCAGCGGGGGCTCATTCGCGAGCAAGCTCGCTCCTACGAAGAGCATTCCGGCGCGGCCTGCAAGGAGCACCCCGTAGGATGGGTTGAGCGAAGCGATACCCATCACCACGATGCCGGTGGGCCGAGGCCCTACCAACCCAGCGGGTAGTGGCGGATGCGGCAGGGTTTGGGGTTGCCGTCGTTCTTGCACGTGCCGTCCAGGTACTGGTAGCGCATGCGGATGCGCTGCCCCGGCTTCGGCCATTGCTTGCGCGGCACCATGCTCTGGTAGTCGGGGCTCTCCGGTTCAAACTCGATCAACTGGCCTGGGGGCGGGCACTCGGCATTGGCCGGCTGCGCCCGGGTCTGCAGCACGCGGGCGCGCAGCCCGGGGTAGGGCTGTGTGCGTATGCCGCTGATTTCCACCTCCAGGCGGCAGACCTGCCAATTGGCCGCCTGGGCGGAGGGCAGGGCCAGCAGACAGAGGGCGGGGCAGAGCAGGGCGGCGATGGCTTTCACGGGATATTCCTTGGCGCCGGTGAGCCAGGAAGCCTATACCAGCCGGGCGCTGTGCAGGGGCTTGTTCGGCATCTCTTCCTGCGGGATGACGGGAGCGGGGCGGGTTCGCGAGCAAGCTCGCTCCTACGGGCGTGTTCGCCCTGTGCCATGAAAAACGCCGTTTCCTCTAGGGGGAAACGGCGTTTTGTCTTGCTGTGCGACCGAAGGCTCAGTCGCGATGTTTGTGCCGGCGCTTGTGTTTGTGCTTGTGGCCGCTGTCGTGATGATCCTTGTCATCGGCCAGCGAGCTGCCCACCGCGCCGCCGGCAGCGCCGCCCAGGCCGGCGCCGATGGCTGCGCCGGTGGAGCCGCCGACCTTGTTGCCCAGCACCGAGCCGCCGGCCGCGCCCAGGCCACCGCCGATGGCGGCCTCGGTCTTCTTGCCGTCCTTGGCGCCCATGGCGCCGCCGGCCGCACCGCCGACGCCGGCGCCGATGGCCGCGCCGGTGCTGCCGCCCAGAGCGCCGCCGACGACGTTGCCCAGGGCGCCGCCCAGGCCGCTACCGACCGCCGCGTTGGTGTTGTCGCCGGCCAGGGCGTACTGGCTGGCGACCAGGCCGAGGGCCAGGGCCGAGAGAGTCTTGCGCATGTTCGAACCTTTGAGAGGGGAGAGAGTTGGAAGCATTGTTCCGAACGCAAAACAGCCGGACAAGCGTGTCCGGCTGAGCTGCGGGGTTTATCGTGGGGCGCCTGCCCTGGGTCAATCCCAGTGCTTGTGGCGGCGATGGTGCTTGTACCAGCCGCGATGACGGCCATTGTCATGCCAGTGGCGACGGTCGTCGTAGCGGGCGCGGCGGTAGCCGCGGTAGTCGTCGTCATCGTCGTGGCGGTTGCTGTCGGCATAGTGGTTGCCCAGGGCGCCACCGCCGCCGCCGCCCAGGGCCGCGCCGATCAGGCCGCCGGTGCTGCCGCCGATCTTGTTGCCGATGACCTGGCCGCCGGCCGCGCCGAGGCCGCCGCCGATGGCCGCTTCGGTCTTGTTGCCGCGGCGGGCGCCGACCGCGCCGCCGGCCGCGCCACCGACACCGGCGCCAATGGCTGCGCCGGTGCTGCCGCCGACCGCCTGGCCGACGACGGTACCCAATACCCCGCCCAGGGCGCCACCGACGCCGGCACGGGTGTCGCCGTCCGCGAAGGCGGAACCACCGACCAGCGCAAGAGACAACAGGAGCATCGAGGAGTACTTCATAGAGAGGTTCTCTGTGTGGATGTTGGCGCCGATGCTGCTGTTGTACGAAGGCGCTTACAAGCCTCTGCCGACGAGTGACGCGACTTTCATCAAAAAACGCAAGTATATGATTTAAGAACAGAACTTTTTCTATTTCGGGCTGTCAGAATGACATTCCGAGGGTATGAAATTCGCGTGTTTTTCTCACAAAATGCTGTTGCAATGATGGCATTTCACACGATGAGGAAAAAGGCGAAAGCCGATTCCTTGGACCGGCCTCGGCCCTTTCCCGTTGAATTTTCCGGATGAATGACCCGAGCGTACAACCATTCGAGGTCGTACGCCCGAGCAGCCTCAGAAGATGCGGCCGTCGTCCCGGGCGTTTTCCAGGCGCACCGCGACGAACTTCGAGGTTGGGGTGAAGCTGCCTTCGCCGTGGCTTTCCAGCGGCACCAGCGGGTTGGTCTCCGGGTAGTAGGCGGCCGCCTGGCCCTCCGGGACGTCGAACGCCAGCAGGGTGAAGCCGCTGACCCGCCGTTCCACGCCATCGTCCCACAGGGAAACCATGTCCACCTTCTGCCCGGGCTCGAAGCCCAGCCGGCGGATGTCCGCCTCGTTGGCGAAGACCACCTCGCGCTGGCCGCGCACGCCGCGGTAGCGGTCGTCCAGGCCGTAGATGGTGGTGTTGTACTGGTCGTGGGAGCGCAGTGTCTGGAGGATCAGGTGCGGGCGCTCGCCGGTGCGCCGCACCTGCTCCGGCAGCAGGTCCTCGGGCAGCGGCGCGGCGCTGAAGTTGGCCAGGCCGCTGGCGGTGTTCCAGCGCCGCTCCCGGGCTGCGTTGCCCAGGTAGAAGCCGCCCGGGTGCTTGACCCGCTGGTTGAAGCCGGCGAAGCCGGGGATGGTGTCGGCGATCAGCTCGCGGATGCGGTCGTAGTCGGCGATCAGCGCGTCCCAGTCCACCGGGTGGTTGCCCAGGGTGGCCTTGGCCATGCCGGCGATGATCGCCGGTTCCGAGCGCATCTGCGCCGAAAGCGGCTCCAACTGGCCAAAGGAGGCGTGGAGCATGCTGAAGGAGTCTTCCACGGTCACCGCCTGCGGGCCGCCGGCCTGGCGGTCGATGTCGGTGCGGCCGAGGCAGGGCAGGATCAGAGCGTCTTCGCCGCAGGTCAGGTGGCTGCGGTTGAGCTTGGTGCTGATGTGCACGGTCAGCGCGCAGCTCGCCAGGGCGCGGTGGGTGCGCGGGCTGTCCGGGGTGGCCTGGGCGAAGTTGCCGCCCAGGCCGATGAACGCCCGCGCCTTGCCTTCGAGCATGGCGTTGATGGCTTCCACGGTGTTGTGGCCGTTGTGCCGCGGCACCTGGAAGGCGAAGCGTTTCTCCAGGGCATCGAGCAGCGCCGCCGGCGGCCGGTCGTTGATGCCCATGGTGCGGTCGCCCTGCACGTTGCTGTGGCCACGCACCGGGCACAGGCCGGCGCCGGGCCGGCCGATGTTGCCGCGCAGCAGCTGCAGGTTGACCACTTCCTGGAGGGTCGGCACCGAATGGCGGTGCTGCGTCAGGCCCATGGCCCAGCACATGATCACGCGCTCGGCGCGGCGGTACATGGTCGCCGCCGTCTCGATCTCGGCCAGGCTCAGGCCCGACTGGCGCTCGATGGCGTCCCAGGCGGTGGCGTCCAGCTCGGCCAGGTAGGCCTCGACGCCATGGGTGTGTTCGGCGATGAAGGCGTGGTCGAACACCGCCGGCTCGCCCTTGGCCTGGGCCTCGCGCTCCCACTGCAGGAGGAACTTGGCCATGCCGCGCACGGCGGCCATGTCGCCGCCCAGGGCGGGGCGGAAGAACGCGGTGTTCAGCGGCTCGGAGCCGTTGGTCAGCATCTCCAGGGCGTGCTGCGGGTGCTGGAAGCGCTCCAGGCCGCGCTCCTTGAGCGGGTTGAAGGCCACCACCTGGGCGCCGCGCTTCACCGCCTCGCGCAGTGGTTCGAGCATGCGCGGGTGGTTGGTGCCGGGGTTCTGGCCGAACACGAAGATGGCGTCGGCGTGCTCGAAGTCGTCGAAGGTGACGGTGCCCTTGCCGACCCCGACGCTTTGCCCCAGGGCCACGCCGCTGGCCTCGTGGCACATGTTCGAGCAGTCGGGGAAGTTGTTGGTGCCGAAGGCGCGGACGAACAGCTGGTAGAGGAAGGCCGCCTCGTTGCTGGCCCGGCCGGAGGTGTAGAACTCGGCCTGGTCGGGGCTTTCCAGGCTGTTCAGGTGCTTGGCCACCAGGGCGAAGGCCTCGTCCCAGCTCACCGGCACGTAGCGGTCGCTGGCGCGGTCGTAGCGCATCGGCTCGGTCAGCCGGCCCTGGTACTCCAGCCAGTAGTCGCTCTGCTCGCGCAGCGCGCTGACGCTGTGGCGGGCGAAGAAGGCGGCGTCCACGCGGCGCTTGGTGGCTTCCCAGTTCACCGCCTTGGCGCCGTTCTCGCAGAACTTCACCCGGCCGTCCTCGGGGGAGTCGCCCCAGGCGCAGCCGGGGCAGTCGAAGCCGCCGTTCTGGTTGGTCTTGAGCAGCGCGCGCAGGTTCTTGAACGGCTGCTTGCTGTCCAGCCAGAAGCGCGTGACGCTGATCAGAGCGCCCCAGCCGGCTGCCGGGCCCTTGTAGGGTTGGTAACGGGGGTTGATCGGTTGCAGGCTCATCGGGATGTCGGGTGTCGGTGGGAGGCCGGCGCCGGGCTGTAGACCCGCGGCGCGTTGTGGTGGGGGAGGTGGACCAGGTTCAGCCGGTGCCCGCGCGCCCACTCGACGGTGAGCGCGCTGGGCGCGGACAGGCTGACCAGGGTGGCGATGCCGGCGCGCACGGCCTTTTGGATCAGCTCCAGGCTGCAGCGGCTGGTGACCACCGCGAAGCCCTCGCGGCAGTCCAGGCGTTGCTGCTTGAGCGCGCCTATCAGTTTGTCCAGGGCGTTGTGCCGGCCGATGTCCTCGCGGCACAGGACGATGCTGCCGGTGCCGTCGACATAGAGCGCCGCGTGCAGCGCGCCGCTGCGCTGCGCCAGGCTCTGCGCCTGGTCGATACGCTGGCGCAGGCCCTGCAGGTGGGCCGCCGGCGGCAGCGGCGCCGGCTCCAGCGGGCGCAGTTCGGGCAGCGCCTGTTCCAGCGCCTCCACGCCGCACAGGCCGCAGCCGCTGGTGCCGGCCAGGCGCCGGCGCAGGCGCTTGAGCGCCCAGAAGGCGCGGTTGGTGATCTGCACGTCGACGCTGATGGCATCGGCGAGGCGCTTCAGGCGGATGTCATAGATGTCGTCGATGGACTCGACCAGGCCGGCGCTCAGGCTGAAGCCGCGGACGAAATCCTCGAGGTCGCCGGGCGAGGCCATCATTACGGCCTGGCTCAGGCCGTTGTAGGCGATGGCCAGGGCCACTTCCTCGGCCAGTACGGCGCTGCCGGAAGCGGGCCCGCTGCCCAGTTCGGCATAGGCGTAGGCGCCCTCGGCTGCGGCATCCGCGGGCGCCGGGCGATCTGGCTGGCAAGGCATGGGGTGGGCACTGTATTCGAATAATGGCCCCAGCCTAAGCCTGGGGGCCGAGGGTGTCTAATCGGCTGCGCCTATGCCTTGATCGATGGCGTCTATCACGAGGCTGGGCGGGGCGTTCCGTCGGTTGCCGCCGGCTTTCGGACAACTCCTATCGTTGTCTCCCCGGGTGGCGTCTAGACTTCCTGGCGGCGCGGGCGGCCTGGAGCCGGCCGCTGGAAACCGTAACCGCAAGGAGAAAGGACATGGGCATTCTGTCATTCGTTAAGGAAGCCGGTGAGAAACTGCTGGGCGGCCTGCTGGGCGACAAGGCGCAGGCCGCCGATTCGCTGAAGGAGCACGTGGCCAAGGTCGGCCTGGGCAACCCGAACATCCAGGTCAGCGTCGAGGGCGACAAGGTGATCGTCAGCGGCGAGGCGGCCAGCCAGGAAGAGAAGGAGAAGATTCTCCTGGCCCTGGGCAACGTCGAGGGCGTGGCCGGCGTCGAGGACAGCATCAGCGTGCCCCAGGCGGCGCCGGCGGCGCGCTTCGTGACGGTGAAGAAGGGCGACACCCTGAGCGCCATCGCCAAGGCCGAGTACGGCAACGCCAATGCCTACATGAAGATTTTCGAGGCCAACAAGCCGATGCTCAGCCACCCGGACAAGATCTACCCGGGGCAGGTGCTGCGGATTCCGGAGTAAGGCTACAGCACCCGTAGGAGCGGATTTATCCGCGATAGCCTCTGGGCTCCCGCGTTCGCGGGAGTGACGGGATCAAGATTCGTATTTTCCGACGTCGTCCCCGCGAACGCGGGGATCCAGAGACTCTGACACCAGGCCTCCCTTGTAGGAGCGCGCCTTGCGCGCGATTCGCGGGCAGGGCCCGCTCCTACAGGTCCTCGATCAGGCTGCGGTAGTCTTCCACCGCCGCGAATTCCGCCGTGTCCTTCGCCCCCTGGCGGCTGTCCGGCTGGCGTACTGCCAGCAGGTGGGCCACGCCGAAGGCGCAGGCGCTGCGCAGGATCGGCAGGCTGTCGTCGATGAACAGGCTGCGCGCCGGCTCGAAGCCGAAGTCGGCGCGCAGGGCCTGCCAGAACTGCTGGTCTTCCTTGGGGAAGCCGTAGTCGTGGGAGCTGATCAGGCGGTCGAACCAGGGCGCCAGCTCCACCCGCTCCAGCTTCAGCGACAGCGAATCGCGGTGCGCGTTGGTGATCAGCGCCACGCGCTTGCCGGCGCGGCGCAGGGCGGCGAGGAAGGTGTCGGCGTCCGGGCGCAGGGCGATCAGGTGCGCCACCTCGCGCTTGAGGTCGCGGACCGGCAGCTTCAGTTCGCGGCTCCAGAAGTCCAGGCAATACCAGTTGAGCTGCCCGGCGTTGTCGCGGAACAGCGGCAGCAGCTCGGCGTCGGCCTGCTCGCGGCTGATGCCGTGGTGCTCGGCATAGCGCTGCGGCAGGTGCTCGAGCCAGAAATGGTTGTCGAAGTGCAGGTCGAGAAGGGTGCCGTCCATGTCCAGCAAGACGCTGTCGATCCCGGCCCAGTCCAGGCGTGGCATGCTCTGCCCTGTCGCGAAGTGCCGCCCTGTCGCCGTCGGGGCGCAAGGTTCGGCACGGATTATCGGAAAAGGCGGGTATCATAGCCCACCCGGACCCGCCCCAGGAGTCGTCCCATGCGTCAGAAACCCGAGGTGCTCGCCCGCGAGATCGTCGCCAAGAGCCGCCTGTTCGCAGTCGAAGAGCTGCAGTTGCGCTTCGCCAACGGCGTCGAGCGGACCTATGAGCGCCTGGTGGGCAAAGGCCAGGGTTATGGCGCGGTGATGGTGGTGGCGCTGCTGGACGCCGAGCACGCCGTGCTGGTGGAGGAATACTGCGCCGGCGTCGACGAATACCAGCTGTCGCTGCCCAAGGGCCTGGTGGAACCGGGCGAGGACGTGCTGGCCGCGGCCAACCGCGAGCTGAAGGAAGAAGCCGGCTACGGCGCCGGGCAGCTGGAGTACATCACCGAGCTGTCGCTGTCGCCGGGCTACATGAGCCAGCGCATCCAGGTGGTGCTGGCCCGCGACCTCTACGCCGAAAGCCTGCCGGGCGACGAACCCGAGCCGCTGCGGGTGGACCGCATCAACCTGCGCGAGCTGTCCAGCCTGGCGCAGAACGCCGCCTTCAGCGAAGGCCGCGCCCTGGCCGCGCTGTACCTGGTGCGCGACATCCTGATCCAGCGTGGGGAGCTGCAGCTCTGATGCAAGACCTGATTCCATCCGTCGTGGCGCTGGCGCAGCGCGCCGGCGAAGTCATCCTGCCGTTCTGGCGCAGCGAACTGAAAGTGGACGAGAAGGCCGACGCCTCGCCGGTGACCGCCGCCGACCTGGCCGCCCACCGCGTGCTGGAAGAAGGCCTGCGGGCGCTGGCGCCGGAGGTGCCGGTGCTGTCCGAGGAGGATTGCGCCATCGCCCTGGCCGAGCGCAGCCAGTGGTCGCGCTGGTGGCTGGTCGACCCGCTGGACGGCACCAAGGAGTTCATCGCCGGCAGCGAGGAATTCACCGTCAACGTCGCCCTCATCGAGCACGGCAAGGTGCTGTTCGGCGTGGTCGGCATTCCGGCTACCGGCCGCTGCTACTACGGCGGCGCCGGCCTGGGCGCCTGGCGCCGGGACGCGAGCGGCGCGGTCGAACCGATCAGCGTGCGCAACGCGCCCGCCGAAGCCTTCACCGTGGTGGCCAGCAAGCGCCACTCCAGCCCGGCCCAGGAGCGCCTGCTGGCCGGTCTGGGCGAGCGCTTCGGCGACCTGGAGCTGGCCAATATCGGCAGCTCGCTGAAATTCTGCCTGCTGGCCGAAGGCTCGGCCGACTGCTACCCGCGCCTGGCGCCCACCTCGCAGTGGGACACCGCGGCGGCCCAGGGCGTGCTGGAGGGCGCCGGCGGCGAAGTGCTGGACCTGCGTGGCGAAGCCTTCACCTACGAGGCCCGCGAGGATTACCTGAACGGCTCCTTCCTGGCCCTGCCGAAGGCGGCGGCCTGGCGCGACGAACTGATCCAGCTGGCTCGCGCGCTGGATTGATTTCCCGCGCCTGCGCGCGAAATCGCTTCCCGTAGGAGCGGACCTTGTCCGCGATAGCCGGACACACCGGCGTGGTTCGCGGATAAGATCCGCTCCTACGCCACGCCTCCGCGCCATTCCCATGTAGGAGCGCGCCCTGCGCGCGAAATCGCGGGCAGGGCCCGTTCCTACAGTTCAACATGAGGCATGGTGCTTCCCGTAGGAGCGGACCTTGTCCGCGATAGCCGGACACACCGGCGCGATTCGCGGATAAGATCCGCTCCTACGCCACGCCTCCGCGCCATTCCCATGTAGGACGCGCCCTGCGCGCGAAATCGCGGGCAGGGCCCGCTCCTACTGGCAAGCGAAGCGGTTCGCGAGCAAGCTTGCGCCTACCGACAGATCATCATCGCCGTGACTTTCCATGCCTGAATTACCCGAAGTCGAAACCACCCGCCGGGGCATCGCGCCCTACCTCGAAGGCCAGCGCGTCAGCCGCGTGGTGGTCCGCGACCGGCGCCTGCGCTGGCCGGTGCCCGAGGACCTGGACGTGCGCCTGTCCGGGCAGCGCATCCTGCAGGTCACGCGGCGCGCCAAGTACCTGCTGCTGGAGGCCGAGGCGGGCACGCTGATCAGCCACCTGGGCATGTCCGGCAGCCTGCGCCTGGTGGAGTGCGGCCTGGCGCCGGCCAAGCACGAGCACGTGGACATCGAGCTGGAGTCGGGCCTGGCGCTGCGCTACACCGACCCGCGGCGCTTCGGCGCGCTGCTCTGGAGCCAGGCGCCGCTGGAGCACGAGCTGCTGCGCCACCTGGGCCCGGAACCGCTGACCGACGCCTTCGAGGGCGAGCGCCTGTACCAGCTGTCCCGCGGGCGCAGCATGGCGGTCAAGCCGTTCATCATGGACAACGCCGTGGTGGTCGGGGTGGGCAACATCTACGCCACCGAGGCGCTGTTCGCCGCCGGCATCGACCCGCGCCGCGAGGCCGGGAGCATTTCGCGGGCGCGCTACCTGAAGCTCGCCGAGGAGATCAAGCGCATCCTGGCCATCGCCATCGAGCGCGGCGGCACCACCCTGCGCGACTTCGTCGGCGGCGATGGCCAGCCCGGCTACTTCCAGCAGGAGCTGTTCGTCTACGGCCGCGGCGGGGAGTTCTGCAAGGTCTGCGGCAGTACCCTGCGCGAGGTGCGCCTGGGCCAGCGCGCCAGCGTCTACTGTCCGCGCTGCCAACGCTGAGCGGGCGCTTTTCCGCTATTGCTATTGGGCGGTTCGCGAGCAAGAACTAGGCGTCCCCCTCGCTCCTACGAAGAGCGGCCGCCTGTAGGAGCGAGCTTGCTCGCGAACCCTGCCCTGCCCCCATAACAACAAGAAGGTCCATCGATGTCCGGCAACTACCTGCCCCGCAATCCTTTCGCCGAATGGCTCGGCCACAGCATGCTCAAGGCCGCCGGCTGGCGCATCGAAGGCGCGCTGCCGCCCCTCGACAAGTTCGTGGTGATAGGCGCGCACCACACCTCCAACTGGGATTTCATGCTGTTCCTGGCGGCCAAGTTCGTGCTGCGCCTGAACGCCCGCTGGTTCGCCAAGCACACCCTGTTCCGCCGGCCGTTCGGCGGCCTGCTGCGGCGCTGGGGCGGCATCCCGATCCAGCGCCACCTCAAGCTGAACACCGTGGAGCAGGCGGTGCAGGCCTTCCGCGACAGCCGCGAGATGATCCTGATCATCTCCCCCGAGGGCACGCGCAAGAAGGTCGAGCGCTGGAAGATGGGCTTCTACCACATCGCCCGCGGCGCCGGCGTGCCGGTGGTGCTGGCGGCGCTGGACTACGGCAACCGCCGCATCGTCATCGGCGAGCCGTTCCGGCCGAGCGGCGACGAGGCCGCCGACCTGCAGCGGATGCTGGCCTTCTACCGCCCCTTCGTGCCGAGGAAGCCGGAGTACGCCTTCCTCGGCGGTTGATGGCCATCACGCTGACAAGCCCTGTCGCGCTGATATAGTTAATGGCAGTCTGCCTGCCAACCCAGCATAAAAAAGGATTTACGCCATGAACCTGTTCCGCGCCCTGGCCGTCGTTCTGGCCCTGACCTTCGGTCTGTCGGCCGTTACCGCCCAGGCCTCCGACGCGATCAGCAACACCTCCAGCGGGGACCCGATCTACAGCACCGATTCGCCGCCGTTCTACAAGATGCTCGGCGACCTGATCATCGCCCGCCCGCTGCTGCTGGGCGCCACCGTGATCGGCACCGCGGCCTTCATCGTCAGCCTGCCGTTCACCGCCCTGGGCGGCAACGTCAAGGAAGCCGGCCAGGCGCTGGTGGTGGACCCGGGCAAGGCCACCTTCGTGCGCTGCCTGGGCTGCACCGAAAGCGGCTACAAGCAGGACTGATCCTCTGTCGCGCCGGTACGCCGGCGCGCCCTTCCCGAGGGGGCCATGGCCCGTAGCGAACTGAAGAAGCACCTGCGCCCGCTGCTCCTGCTGCTGGCGGCGGGCGGGCTCGGCTACGCCTTCTGGTCCAGCGCCGGGCTGCTGCAGCTGGGCGCGGGCCTGGCGCTGTTCCTGTTCGGCATGCAGTGCCTGGAGGAGGGCCTGCGCGACCTGGCCGGCAGCCAGCTGGAGCTGTGGCTCGAACGCAGCACCTCGACGCCGTCCAAAAGCCTGCTGTTCGGCCTGTGCGGCACCTTCGTGCTGCAGTCCAGCACCCTGGTCTCGCTGCTCACCATCGCCTTCATCAGCACCGGGCTGATCCAGCTGGCCAGCGGCATCGCCATCCTCTTCGGCGCCAACCTCGGCGCCACCAGCGGCATCTGGCTGCTGGCCCTGGCCGGGCAGAACCTCAGCCTGAGCCCGCTGGCCCTGCCGCTGCTGGTGTTCGGCGTGCTGGCCAGCTTCAACGGGCCCAAGAGCAAGGCCGCCGGGCGCATCCTCATGGGCATCGCCTTCATCTTCCTCGGCATCGACCAGATCAAGGAAGGCTTCTCCAGCTTCGGCGACGCCATGGACATGACCGGCCTGCAGGCCGAAGGCGTGCTGGGCGCCCTGCTGTTCGTCGGCATCGGCACCCTGGTCACCGTGGTGCTGCAGTCCAGCCACGCCACCCTGATGCTGACCCTCGCCGCGCTGGCCGGCGGCCAGCTGGAGCTGGGCCAGAGCCTGGCCATCGCCATCGGTTCCAACGTTGGCAGCAGCGTGACCACCGCCTTCGTCGGCTCCCTGGGCGGCAACCGCAACGGCCAGCGCCTGGCCCTGGCCCATGTGCTGTTCAATCTGGTCAGCGGGGTGCTCGCCTTCGTCCTGCTGGCGCCGCTGACCTGGCTGGTGCGCTGGCTGACCGCCCAGGTCGGCCTGGGCGACAACCTGCTGATCCAGCTGGCGGCTTTCCACACCCTGTTCAACGGCATGGGCGTGCTGCTGTTCTGGCCGTTGCAGACGCGCCTGGCGCAGTGGCTGATCCGCTGGCTGCCGGACGTCGAGGAGCCTTCGGTGCTGATCACCGACCTGGCCCCGGCGACCGCGGTGCAACTGCCGGAGCGCACCCATGCGCGCTACCTCAGCGAGCGCGCCCTGGACTCGGCGGACGCCGCCGCCAGCGCGGTGACCCAGGAGCTGCAGCACCTCGGGCGCCTGAGCATCGAGGTGATCTGCCACGCGCTCTACCTGCCGGTGGACCTGCTCAACCAGCCGAAGGTGGACGAGGCCGCCCTGCATGCCGGGCCGGAGCGCTTCGCCATGGACGCCCAGGCGCTCTACCAGCAGCACATCAAGGGCGTGTACGGCGACCTGTTGAGCTTCATGGGGCGCCTGGAAACGCCGCTGGACGAGGCGCACCAGCATTTCTGGATGGCCTGCCAGGTGGCGGCGCTGCAACTGGTGGACGCGGTTAAGGACGCCAAGCACCTGCAGAAGAACCTGGGGAGGGCGCTGCAGGGCGAGCCTTCGGTGGCGCGGGAATGCTATCTGGAGCTGCGCCGCCACCTGCTGGGCGCGCTGCGCGAGGTGCGCGCCATCGGCGCCCTCGACCCCCGCCAGCTGCCGGAAGGCGCCTGGGCCGCGCGCCTGGCGCTGTTCGACGAACAGGCCGCGGAGTTCGACGGCGCCTTCCGCAACCGCCTGTTCGCCGCGGTGCGCCGCCACGAGCTGGACGGCGCCCAGACCAGCTCGCTGATGAATGACCTGGGTTACGCCAGCCGTATCGTGCAGAGCCTGCGCAACGTGCTGCAGCTGCGCGTCGAGCAGGGCCTGGACGGCGCCCTGCCCGAGCGCGATGCCGACGGGGCGCCTTCGCTGCTGGTGCCCTGACTCAGTAGTGCACCGTGGTCCCGGCGGCCAGGCCGATGCCGCGCGGGTCGCTGGCGGCATCCACGTTCCCGGTCTTCTTGCGCCACAGCAGCACCTGCTGGTTGCCGTAGGACGGGGCGACTTCCTTGAGGCTGTAGCCACGGCCGTTCAGCTCGGCTTTCTGCGCTTCGGTGAAGGTGCGCGGCTCGTGCTCCAGCACGTCGGGCAGGTACTGGTTGTGGTAGCGCGGCGCGCCCACCCAGCTCTGCACCGAGCGGCCGTCCAGGTACTGCAGCATGGCGAGCAGCACCATGCTGGGGATGCGGCTGCCGCCCGGGGTGCCGAAGGCCGCCAGCTCGTCGGGGCTTTCGATGAAGCTTGGGCTCATGCTCGACAGCGGACGCTTGCCGGGGGCGATGGCGTTGGCCGCGCTGCCGGCCAGGCCGTAGGCGTTGCTGCCCTGGATGTCGGCGGCGAAGTCGTCCATTTCGTCGTTGAGCAGCACGCCGGTGCCGGGCGGGGTGAAGGTGGAGCCGAACGGCAGGTTCACCGAGAGGGTGGCGGCCACCGCGTTGCCCTGTTCGTCGATCACCACGAAGTGCGTGGTGTGGTCGCCTTCGCGCCAGCTCGGCGCCGGCGGCAGGGACGCGCTGGGCGTGGCGCGGCGCGGGTCGATGCCGGCGGCCAGGCGCTTGAGGTAGTCGGGGGCGAGCAGTTGCTGCACCGGGTTGGCGATGCGGTCCGGGTCGCCGAGCATGCTGCGGTCGTGGTAGGCGCGGCGCAGGACCTCGGCCACGTAGTGCACGCGCTGGATGGGCTCGGCTTTCTGCCAGGGCAGCTGGGCCAGCATGCCCAGGCTCTGGGCGATGGCCACGCCGCCGGCCGAGGGTGGCGGCGCGCTGACCAGCTCGCGGCCGTCGCCCAGCGGGTAGCGCAGCGGCTGGCGTTCCACCACCTGGTAGCTGCGCAGGTCTTCCAGGCTCCAGACGCCGCCGGCGGCGCGCACGCCCTGCACCAGTTGCTCCGCCGTTTCGCCTTCATAGAAGCCGCTGCGACCGTAGCGCGCCAGGCGCGACAGGGTGTTGGCCAGGTCCGGCTGGCGCAGCAGGTCCCATTCCTCGGGCAGGTTGCCCTGCTGCAGGAAGATGCGCGAGGTCTCGCGGTCCTTGCGCATGGCTTCCAGGCGGCCGGCGGCGCGGGTGATGTAGATGCGGTCGACGGAAACGCCGTCGGTGGCCAGGCGGATCGCCGGCACCAGGTTGTCGGCCAGCGGCTTGCGGCCGAAGCGGCTGGTGAGTTCCACCAGGGCCGCGGGCAGGCCGGGGATGGCGGCGGCCAGCGGGCCGTTCAGCGACAGTTCCGGCTGCACCTTGCCGTTGCGCACGTACATCTGCGCGCTGGCGGCCAGAGGCGCGCGCTCGCGGGCGTCGATGAAACGGTAGCTGGGCGTCGGCCCGGCCTGGCGCAGCAGGAAGAAGCCGCCACCGCCCAGGCCCGAGCTGTAGGGTTCGGCCACCGCCAGGGCGGCGGCGATGGCCACCGCGGCGTCGAAGGCGTTGCCGCCGCCGGCGAGGGTTTCCAGGCCGGCCACGGTGGCCGCCGGGTGGGCGCTGGCCACGGTGGCCTGGGCGACCGGCTGGCTGGCGGCATGGACGCTGGCGGCGCCGAGCAGCAACAGGCCGCAGGCGAGGGCGAGGGAACGGAAACTGTGGTTCAGCAGGGACATGGCATCTCACGAATCGTCGGGTGGCCCCGGACTGGCATCCGGGAAAAACCACGGGAGCGAATTGGGAGGATAGACAATCCCGCCGCGTCGCGGTTGCCGAATGCCCCGCGGGATTTCGGCGATCCGCCTGTCAAGCCCGCGAGGTCAGGCCTTGCCGGTGATCTTGAGGTACTTGTGCATCAGCTCGTCCTTGCTCTCGACATGGGCATCGTCGAGGGGGATGCAGTCCACCGGGCAGACCTGCTGGCACTGCGGCTCGTCGTAGTGGCCGACGCACTCGGTGCACAGGTTCGGATCGATCACGTAGATCTCCTCGCCCTGGGAGATGGCGCCGTTCGGGCACTCGGGTTCGCAGACGTCGCAGTTGATGCAATCGTCGGTGATTTTCAGGGACATCGAAAAACTCCGGCCTTGGCCCATGGCCAGGCTGTCAGCAACAGGAATGCTGCAATTTTGCCGCATTGGCGTGCGCGTTGCACGCCGGCCGGATCAATTGCCGCCTTCCCTGGCGGCGCCTGGTCAGCGCTTGAAGCGCTCGGCCAGGGCGCTGGACACCGCGGGATGGACGAACTTGGTGATGTCGCCACCCAGGGCGGCGATCTCGCGCACCAGGGTCGAGGAGATGTACGAGTACTTCTCCGACGGGGTGAGGAACATGCTCTCCACGTCCGGGGCGAGCTGGCGGTTCATGTTGGCCAGCTGGAACTCGTACTCGAAGTCCGACACCGCGCGCAGGCCGCGCAGCAGGATATTGGCGTTCTGTTCCTTGACGAAGTGCGCGAGCAGGGTGGAGAAGCCGACGACTTCGACGTTGGGCAGGTGCGAGGTGACCTGGCGCGCCAGCTCGACCCGTTGCTCCAGGGGGAACAGGGGGTTCTTCTTGGGGCTGGCGGCGACGGCGATGATCACCTGGTCGAACAGGCGCGAGGCCCGCTCGACCAGGTCGGCATGGCCTTTGGTGATGGGGTCGAAGGTACCCGGGTACAGCACTCGGTTCATCGCAGCGTCCTGGTGGTTCAAGGGGCAGGCGTGGGCATTGGCGGGGCTGGATGGTAACGCAGCAGCCCGGATGGGCCAAGCGACCTTGGTAGTGCCCGCCGGCGCGGACTACCGGATTTTCCCCGGCGGAAACCGCCGGCCGGCGCGCAAGGCCCGTGGCAGAGCCTTCGCGCCGGGATCGGAGCTCAGGCCTTGGCCAGGCGCTCGGCGAGGCCGCTGGCCAGCTGCGCGGTCAGGCCGTAGACCGACAGCTGCGGGTTGGCGCCGATGCTGGTGGGGAACAGCGAGCCGTCGTGGATCGACAGGTTCTCCAGTTGGTGGTGGCGGCCGAGGCTGTCGCACACCGATTGCTGCGGGTCCTCGCCCATGGCGCAGCCGCCCATCACGTGGGCGCTGCCCAGGCGGGTGCGGTACAGCTCAAGGCTCAGGCCGTCGATCAGCGCGCGCGCCTCGGCCGGGGTCTTCACGTAGCTGGCGTCGGCGTGCAGCGGCAGCACGGCCTTGGCACCGGCGGCGAACTGCACCTCGGCCATGGTGTGGAAGGCGCGGCGGATGCCGTCCCAGGTGTAGTCGGTCATGCGGTAGTCGAGCACCGGGGTGTCGTCGCCGCGCAGGCTCACGCTGCCCACTGCGCTATCCGGGTGGAAGCCGTCGCGCATCAGGGCGAGGATCATGTTGGTGTGCGGCAGCTGTTCCATGCGCAGGGCGTTGTCGATGCCGAAGCGGCCGAGCAGGGTGGCCGCCAGGGCCGGCTGCAGCGGCGGCACTTCCAGCTTGTAGGACATGTGCCCGGCGGTGCCGTCGTCCCACTGGAAGTGGTCGGAGTAGATCGACTGCGGTGCGCCGTAGAAGGGGTTGACCACCTCGTCGAACTGCGCGGCGCTGAAGTTCACCACGTGCAGGAAGGTGCGTTGGCCGACGCGGCCGTTGGGGTCCGGCGCCTTGGAGCGCAGCAGCACCGCCGGGCTGTTGATGCCGCCGCCGGCGAGCACGTAGTGGCGCGCCTTGACGGTGATCTTGCGGCCGGTGGGCGCCACGCAGCGCGCGTCCATGGCCAGGCATTCCAGGCCGCTGACCTTGCCGCCGTCGTGCAACAGGCGGTTGGCGCGGGCCAGGAACAGCAGCTCGCCGCCCTTGTCCAGGCTGGCCGGGATGGTGGTGACCAGCATCGACTGCTTGGCGTTGGTCGGGCAGCCCATGCCGCAGTAGCCGAGGTTCCAGCAGCCGCGCACGTTGCGCGGGATGACCTTCCAGTGGTAGCCGAGCTTCTCGCAGCCGCGGCGGATCACGTCGTTGTTGAAGTTCGGCGGCATGATCCAGGGCGCCACGCCCAGGCGTTCTTCCATCTTCGCGAACCAGGGGGCCATTTCCGCCGGGCCGTGGCCCTTCACCCCGTGTTCCCTGGCCCAGTGCTCCAGGGTGGCGTCGGGGGTTCGGAAGCTGGAGGTCCAGTTGACCAGGGTGGTGCCGCCCACGGCGCGGCCCTGGAGGATGGTGATGGCGCCATCCTTGCTCATCCGCCCGATGCCTTCCTGGTACAGGCTGGAGTAGGCCTCCGGCTCCTGCATCTTGAAGTCGGAGCTGGTCTTGAGAGGGCCTTCCTCCACCAGCAGCACCTTGTAGCCGGCGCCGCTGAGGATTTCCGCGGTGGTGCCGCCACCGGCGCCGGAGCCGATGACGACCACGTCGGCTTCCAGGGTCAGGTCGTTGTCCAGGCGCGAGCCATCGTGGACTTTCCAGCCGCGGGCCAGGCCCTCGGCGAACAGATCGGGTACGGGCATCAGGGGTACTCTCGGGAATTCTTGTTATGGGAGTGGCGGGGCTCAGACCTTCGGCGGCCCGGGGTAGCCGCAGTGCGCCCAGGATTCCGGGCGCCCGTACCAGGCCATCATCACCAGCTGCAGCAGCGAGCTGTGGCCCATCTTCAGCAGGCCGATGGAGCTGTTCTGCCAGCGTTCCAGGAAATGCTTCACGTCGTCCGCGCTGGCCTTCTCCCAGCTGCCCCAGATGCCGGTGAGCGGGCCGCGGGTGACCGGCAGGGCCAGCACGTCGAACAACTGCACGGTGAGCTTGAGCATTTCCGGCGAGAGGTGGTCGAGGGTGTGGTCGAGGCCGGCGAGGCTGGCCTGCACCGCCTCGGCCATGCGCTCGGCCGGCACGGCGCCGGCCAGCATCACCGGGATCAGGGCGCGAAGGAAGGGCAGGTCGGACTCGCGGATGACCTTCATGCCGCTGGCCGGGGTGCTGGCCGAGCAGCCGCTGAGGGTGGCGGTGACGCCGGCGGTGGCCAGGAAGGCGCCGCCGAGCAGGCCGATCTTGAGCACGCCGCGCCGGGAAAGTCCCGGCGCGCTCAGGGAGGTGTCTGTCATTGTTGTTGTTTCACCTGGGTGGAATACGCGGTTTCAGCGGACGAACAGCTTATAGACCAGTTTCTGCAGCGCCTTGCCGTAGGGCGGGTAGATCACCCGGGCGGCGTTGAAGCGCGGCTTGCTGAACACCGCCTTGGCCTTGCTGAAGGTGAGGAAGCCTTCGTGGCCGTGGTAGTGGCCCATGCCGGAGGGGCCGACGCCGCCGAAGGGCATGTCGTCCTGGGCGACGTGCAGCAGGGTGTCGTTCAGGCACACGCCGCCGGAGTGGGTCTGCGCCAGCACGTGCTCCTGCTCGCGCTTGTCGTAGCCGAAGTAGTACAGCGCCAGTGGTCGCGGCCGGTCGTTGATGTAGGCCAGGGCCTCGTCCAGGCGCTGGTAGGGGATGACCGGCAGCAGCGGGCCGAAGATCTCGTCCTGCATCACCTTCATGTCGTCGTCGACGTTCAGCAGCAGCGCCTGGGGCAGGCGCCGCCCGCTGGCTTCCGGCAGCAGGCGGATGACCTGCGCGCCCTTGGCCTCGGCATCGCTCAGGTAGCCGTTGAGGCGGGCCAGCTGGCGTTCGTTGACGATGGCGGTGTAGTCGGGGTTGTTCTCCACCGTCGGGAAGAAGCCCTGCACCACGTCGCGGTAGGCGCTGACGAACTCCTCGACGCGCTGCTGCGGCACCAGCACGTAGTCCGGCGCCACGCAGGTCTGCCCGGCGTTGAGCGACTTGCCGAAGGCGATGCGCTCGGCGGCGTCCTTCATCGGCACGTTCTCGGAGATCAGCGCCGGCGACTTGCCACCCAGTTCCAGGGTGACCGGGGTGAGGTTCTCCGCCGCGGCGCGCATCACGTGCTTGCCGACGCTGGTGGCGCCAGTGAACAGCAGGTGGTCGAAGGGCAGCTTGGAGAAGGCCACGCCGACGTCCACCTCGCCCTGGACCACGGCCACCAGGTCCTCGGGGAAGACCTTGGCCAGCAGTTCCTTGAGCACCTGGGCGGTGGCCGGGGTGGATTCGCTCATCTTGATCATCACCCGGTTGCCGGCGGCCAGCGCGGCGGTCAGCGGGCCGATGGCAAGGAACAGCGGGTAGTTCCACGGCACTATCACCCCGGCCACGCCCAGCGGCTGGTACACCACCTTCGCCGAGGCCGGCATGAACTGCATGCTGACGCTGCGCCGCGAGGGCTTCATCCAGCGCGCCACGCGTTTGCGCGCGTAGTGCACGCCGTGCAGGCTGGGCATGATCTCGGCGAGCAGGGTCTCGTCGGCGGAACGGTTGCTGAAGTCGCGGGAAATGGCCTCGATGATCGGCTGCTGCTCGCGCACCAGCAGGTCGGCCAGGCTCTTGAGCCATTGCTGGCGCTGGCCGGCGCTGGGCTGCGGGTTGGCGCGGTAGGCCTGGCGCTGGCGCTCGAACAGGCTCTGAAGCTGGTTGATGTCCTGCTGCGTCTGCTGCAGGTAGGCGATGTCGGCGACCATGGCGGGCTCCTCGGCGGACCGGCTGGGGGGAAGCGCTCCGGGTGGGGGCGCTTCGCGTTGTGCTTGTCGCTGGATTTTTAGAGCAATTACTCTAAAGTGTCAAATAGCATGCCGCGTCATCGTCGCGCGGCCCACCCAACGAAAAGCTGGGCGGCCGCCCGGAGTGTTACGCCGGCTGCATCGCACGTAGCAATCCGTGTACCTTTGCCCCTTGCCGTAGAAGAGTGATTCCGAGTCCGCGCATGGCCCCACGCATCAAGACCCGCGACCGCATCGTCCAGGAGAGCCTGGCGCTGTTCAACGCCCAGGGCGAGCGCAGCGTCACCACCAACCACATCGCCGCGCACCTGGGCATGTCCCCGGGCAACCTGTACTACCACTTCCGCAACAAGCAGGCGATCATCGCCGAGCTGTTCGCCGAGTACGAGGCGCGCGTCGATGACTTCCTGCGCCTGCCCGAAGGCCGCGGGCTGACCATCGAGGACAAGACCTTCTACCTGGAGGCGCTGCTGGCAGCCATGTGGCGCTACCGCTTCCTGCACCGCGACCTGGAGCACCTGCTGGAAAGCGACGCGGAGCTGGCCGCGGCCTACCGCGCCTTCGCCCGCCGCGCGCTGGTGAACGCCAAGGCCATCTACCGCGGCTTCGTCGAGGCCGGGATATTGCGGATGGACGAAATCCAGCTGGAAGCCCTGACCCTCAACGCCTGGATCATCCTCACCTCCTGGGTGCGCTTCCTCTGCACCACCCACGAAGTCACCGGCGACCTCAGCGAGGAACTGCTGCGGCGCGGCATCTACCAGGTGCTGGCGCTGGAGAGCGGGCACATCGCCGAGGATTCGCAGGCGGCGGTGGAGCGGATCGCCGAAAGGCTGTATGTGCCGTTGACGGAAAGTTCTTCGTAGGGGGCGTGAGTTATCCACAGGGATGATCACGGATGGCGTCCAACGTTCGGCTTTTCGTAGGAGCGAGCAAGCTCGCTCCTACGAAAAGCCGAATCGGCCTCCGCCGGTATCAATCTTTGCGCGGCCCCGGCACCAGCGGCTGGCGCAGTTCCAGACCATGCCGGAGGAAGAACCCTTCCACCCCATCGGTAGCGTCGGTGTACAGACGCGCGCCGGGGTGGTCGGCGATGAGGCGCTGCATCAGCGAAGTGCCGATGCCGCGGCCCTGGTGGCCGGGCAGCACGGCCAGCTCCGCCAGCCAGGTGGTCTGGGCGTTCTCCGGCTCGGCGCGGAGCAGGCCGACCACCTGCTCGCCCTCGCTGGCCAGTAGCACGTAGCCGGAAGATTCGCAGAGATCGCGCAATTCGTCCGCGTCGTTCGGGTGGCCCCAGCCGACGGTGCGGTAGAGTGCCGCTATGCCAACGCACTGGGCGTCGTTCAGTGAGGTGACGCGGTGGATCCGGATGGTCGCTTCGCTCATGGCTTCCCCTCCTTGCCCTTTGGCGCTTCCAGCCTGGACCATCGCTGGCCGGCCGATGCTGATCCCGGTCAAGCCGGCTTCAGCCGGCGCTGCCGTGCAGGGCCAGCAGCCAGTCGGGTATGCGTCTCTCCAGATAGTAGTCCGGCCGCCCCGGCGTGCCGCCGATGAAGCCCACATGGCCGCCGTGCTCGTGCAGCTCCAGTTCGGTGCTGGCCGAGAGCTCGTCCGCCGGCGGGATGCTGCCGGCGTCGATGAAGGGATCGTCGCTGGAATGGATGATCAGCGTCGGGGTGCGGATGCCGCCCAGGTAGAAGCGGCTGGAGGCGCGCTTGTAGTAGTCGTGGGCGTCGGCGAAGCCGTGCAGCGGGGCAGTGACGCGGCCGTCGAAATCCCAGAAGGTGCGCATGCCGTCCAGCGGTCCCAGGCGTTCCAGCGCCGCCAGGTGCTCCTGGGCGCCGCGCTGGGCGAAGCTCTGCTGCTTGTTGCGCACGTAGGCCACCAGTTCGCGCATGAAGTGCGCCTGGTAGATGCGCGAGAAGCCGATGCCGATGCGGTCGGCGCAGCGGTCCAGGCGGAACGGCACCGACACCGCTGCGGCGCCGCGCAAGGGGCAGTCCTGGCCCTGCTCGCCGAGGTACTTGAGCAGCACGTTGCCGCCCAGCGAATAACCCACCGCATACAGCGGCGCCAGCGGGCGCATGCGCCGCAGGTGCTCGACGACCGCCGCGAGGTCCTCGCTGATGCCCGAGTGGTAGCCGCGCGGCAGCAGGTTGGGCTCGCCCGAGCAGCCGCGCCAGTTCAGCGCCACGCTGGTCCAGCCGCGGGCCTGCACGGCGAACTGCAGGCCTCGGATGTAGTGCGAGTCGGAAGATCCGGTCAGCCCATGGATGGCCAGCACCAGCGGCGTGCGCGCGCTGTGCGGGCCGTGCCAGTCGAGGTCGAGGAAATCGCCGTCCTCCAGCCACAGCCGCTCGCGCTCGCGCTGCAACACCGGCGCCTTGCGCAGCAGCGAGCCGTAGAGCGTCTGCAGATGCGGGCCGGGGAGCCACCAGGCGGGTTGGAAGGGCGGAGTCATGCGGGCACGGCTCAGTTGCGGATGAGGTTCATGATCAGGTGGATCATCAGTTCTTTCTGTCGTGGATCGCTTTGCGCCACCAGCAGGGCGATGGCGGCCAGGGCGTTGTCGTTGATCTTCAGTTCGCCGTCGTGCTTGAGGTGATGCTGGTTGCGCTGCAGGAACCAGATGAACAGGAAGGCGCCAATACGCTTGTTGCCGTCGGTGAACGGATGGTTCTTGATGATGAAGTAAAGCAGGTGCGCAGCCTGCTCCTCGATGCTGGGGTAGAGGAATTGTCCGGCGAAGGACTGCGTGACGTTGCCGAGGATGCCGAGGAAGCTGTCGTCCTTGGGGCGGCCGAACAACTCGCTTGCCTCGCCCTTGGCTAGCAGGTCGGTCTTCAGGGCCGTGATCGCGGCGTGGGCATCGGCGGGTTCGATGGCGTAGCGGATGCTTTCATCGAAGCCTTCCGCGGGCAGGCGCTCGCTGTCGAACTGGTTGAGCAGCACGAAGGTGCGCGCATAGCCGGCGATGACACTCACCAGGCCCCGCGCCTCGGGCAGGCTGGCCTGGTCGATGAGGTTCTGCTGGAACAGCGTCAGCGTCCGCTCCAGTTCGCGAATGCGGGCTTGCTGGGTTTGAAGGCGGCGTTCGTTGAGTGCGTAACCCTGAACCAGGTAGTCCTTGAGTACCTGGCTCGCCCAGATGCGGAAGCGTGTGCCTTGCCGGGAGTTGACGCGGTAGCCGACGGAGATGATGGCGTCGAGGTGGTAATGCTTGAGCCGGCGCTGCACCTTTCGCCGGCCTTCCTCGCGAACTACTAAGAAATCCTTAGTAGTTGTCTCTTCCTGCAACTCGCCTTCCCGGTAGATGTTCCTCAGGTGCATCAGCACGTTTTCCGGCGTCGTGGCGAACAGCTCTGCCATCTGCCTCTGAGTCAGCCAGGCGCTTTCGCCTTCCAGACGAACTTCGGTGGTCTGGCCGCCGTCATCCGCCTGATAAATGGCGATGGGGCTCTGCGTCGGTTCGTCCATTGGCTGCTCCTTGCGCCAGGTGGTTTGGCTTATTGGCCGCTGCGCCGCCACAGCGCGTAATGCACATTCCCCGCCTGCTTCTCCCGGTGCAGCCGCCAGTTGGCCGGCAGGCCGAGGCTGGAGGGGGCGCTTTCGCTCTCGGTGTAGATCCAGGCGTCGGCCGCCAGCCAGCCGTTTTCCTCCAGCAGGCGGCAGCTGTTCTGCAGCAGGTCCTGGTGGAAGGGCGGGTCGAGGAATACCAGGTCGACCGGCGCCGGCGCCTGCTTGGCCAGGTAGGCGAGGGCGTCCTGCAGCTGCACTTCGCCGTTCTCGCACTTGAGGGTGGCCAGGTGGCCGTGCAGGGCGGCCACGGCTTCGCGGTTCAGGTCCAGGGCCAGGCCGCTGCTGGCGCCGCGGGACAGGGCTTCGAGAAACAGCGCGCCGCTGCCGGCGAAGGGGTCGAGCACGCGGGCGCCGGGGACGTAGGCGGCCAGCCAGTTGAACAGCGTCTCGCGCACCCGGTCCGGGGTCGGGCGTAGGCCCGGGCCGTCGGGGAAGGCGAAGCGGCGGCTGCGCCACTCCCCGCCGATGATGCGCAGCTGGCCCTGGCCGCCGTGCTGGCGGGCGTTGGCAGGGGCAGGGGCCTTGGGTCTTCTGTTCATCAGTGCTCCGGAACGCCGAGGGGCTGTTCGGCCGGTTTGTCGGTGGGCGGCGGCAGCGGTTTCTGCGGCACCGTGGGGCCGGCGGTGACGATGACGAAGGCGTCCGGGTCGACGTGGCGCTGCATGGCCGCCTTGACCTTGTCCACGTCCAGCGCCTGGACCTGGGCCAGGAAGGTTTCCAAGTAGTCCGAGGGCAGGCCGTAGAAGCCGATGGCGCCGAGCTGGCCGACGATGTCGGCGTTGCTCGCGGTGGACAGCGGGAAACTGCCGGCCAGTTCGCGCTTGGCGTCGTCCAGTTCCTTCTGCGTCGGGCCGTTCTTCACGTAGTCGCGGACGATGTCCTGGACCAGCTTGAGGGTGCCTTCGCTGAGTTCGGCGCGGGTCTGCAGGCCGATGGTGAAAGGCCCGCGCGCCTGCATGCCGGTGAAGCCGGAGGACACGCCGTAGGTCAGCCCGCGCTTCTCGCGCACCTGGTCCATCAGGCGGGTGCCGAAGCCGCCGCCGCCGAGGATCTGGTTGCCCAGGTACAGCGCCGGGTAGTCCGGGTCGTTGCGGGTGATGCCCAACTGGGCCAGCAGCAGGTGGGTCTGCTTGGACGGGAACTCGATGTGGCTGGGGCCCGGCTTGGGCACGGTCGGCTGGGCCACCGGCGGCAGCGCCGCGCCCTTGGGCAGCGAGGCGGAGACCTTGGCGGCGATGGCCTCGGCCTCGGCGCGGCTGAGGTCGCCGACCAGGGCGATCACCGTGTTGCCGGCGGCGTAGCCCTTCTGGTGGAAGGCGCGCAGCTGGGCGCTGCCGATCTTCGGCACCGACTGTTCGTTGCCGTCGCTGGAATGGGCGTAGGGGTGGTCGCCGTAGAGGCGCTTGAACAGTTCCAGGCCGGCCAGTTTGCCGGGGTTCTGCTTCTGGTACTCGAAGCCGGCCAGCACCTGGTTCTTGATGCGCGCCAGGGCTTCTTCGGGGAAGGTCGGCTGGCCGACCACCTGGTCGAACAGGGCGACGGCGGCTTCGCGCTTGTCCTTCTCGCTCAGGCTGCGCAGGCCGGCCACCGCCATGTCGCGGTAGGAGCCGTTCATGAAGTCGGCGCCCAGGTCCTCGAAGCCGGCGGCGATGGCGCTGGTGTCCTTGCCCGGCACGCCTTCGTTGAGCATGGCGTTGGTCAGCATGGCCAGGCCCGGGGCGTCGCCGTCCTGGCTGCTGCCGGCGGCGAAGGTCAGGCGCAGGTCGAACATCGGCAGCTCGTGGGCCTCGACGAAGAGCACGCGGGCGCCTTCGGCGGTGGTCCAGCGCTGGATGTCCAGCTGGCGGTGGCCGGGCTTCTTGCCGGCGGCCTCGGCCAGCGACTGCAGGCCGCTGGGCGCTGCGGCGGCCGGCGCCTGCGGGGCGGGGTCGCTGCCGCCGGCGGGGCGGCTGACGCAGAACGCCAGGCCGGCGATCAGCAGGAGGACGACCAGGCCGAGCAGGCCGTAGCGCAGGCCATTTCGTTCACTCATTTGCTCGGCTCCTTGTCGGTATCGGCTTGCGGCAGCACCTGGGCGAGGGTCAGGCGCGAACGGACGAAATAGGTGCGGGCGGCTTTCTGGATGTCTTCGGCCGTGACCTGGCGGATGGCCTCCAGATCCTGGTCGGCGAGGCGCCAGGACAGGCCGACGCTCTCCAGTTGGCCGATGCTGCTGGCCTGGGCGGCGATGGAGTCACGCTCGAAGACCAGCCCAGCGATCAGCTGGGCGCGCACGCGCTCCAGTTCTTCCTGGCTGGGCGGGGTGGTCTTGAGTTCGTCGAGCTGCTGCCAGAGGGCCTTCTCCACCTGCTCCAGGGTCTTGCCCTTCTGCACGTTGGGGGTGGCGCTCAGGGTGAACAGGGTGTCGCCGCGGGCGAAGGCGTCGTAGGAGGCGGAGGCGCCGGCCACCAGCTCCTGGCCGCGCTCCAGGCGCGAGGACAGGCGGGCGCTGTAGCCGCCGTCGAGCAGCGCGGAGATCAGCCGCAGGGCATGCGCCTCGCGGGGGTTCTCGCTGCTGCCCAGGCTGGGCACGTTGAAGCCCATGATCAGGCTGGGCAGCTGGGTGCGAACTTCAAGGGTGAGGCGGCGTTCGCCCGGGTCGGGCACTTCCAGCGGCTTGCGCGCCGGCGGCAGTTCGCGCCGCGGGATGTCGCCGAACCAGCGCTGGGCCAGGGCCTTGACCTCCTCGGGCTGGACGTCGCCGACCACCACCAGGGTGGCGTTGTTCGGCGCATACCAGGCCTTGTACCAGGCGCGCAGGTCGTCGATGGTCATGCGCTGCAGGTCGGCCATCCAGCCGATGGTCGGCGAGTGGTAGCCGCTGGACAGGTAGGCCGCGGCCTTGAAGCGCTCGTAGGCGAGGGCGTAGGGCTTGTCCTCGGTGCGCAGGCGGCGTTCTTCCTTGATCACCTCGATCTCGCTCTTGAACTGGTCGGCCGGCAGTGTCAGGTGCGCCATGCGGTCGGCTTCCAGTTCGAAGGCCACCGGCAGGCGGTCCTTGGCCAGCACCTGGTAGTAGGCGGTGTAGTCGTCGGTGGTGAAGGCGTTCTCCTCGGCGCCGAGGTCTCGCAGCACGCGCGAGGCTTCGCCCGGGCCCATCTTGCTGCTGCCCTTGAACATCATGTGTTCCAGGGCGTGGGACAGGCCGGTGAGGCCGGGCGTCTCGTAGCTGGAGCCGATCCTGTACCAGAGCTGGGAGACCACCACGGGGGCGCGGTGGTCTTCGCGAACTACCAGCTTGAGCCCGTTGTCCAGTACGTATTCGTGGGTCGGCTGGGGTTCGGCGGCGAGGGCGAACAGCGGCAGGCAGAGTACGCCGCAGAGCAGGCCGAGCGCGCGGCGGGGAGGTTTCTTCATGGTCGAACAGGTCCTTGCTGGTGGCCCGAAGGGCGGTGGCATGGCTGTCGGGCAGCCGCCTAACCCCGGCAGGCGAGGAGATGCTAGGATACCCATCCGTTTTCCGGGCGGCCACGTCCCGTGCCGCTCCCTTGAGATGCAAGCCATTCATGTTTGGTTCCAACGACGACAAGAAGGCCCCGCAGGGCGGGGAGAAGAAAGGCCTGTTCAGCTGGTTCCGCAAGAAACCCCAGGCCGAAGAAACCGTAGCGCCAGCCTCCGAAGCCGAGGCGGCCCCTGCGCAGGCGGCGCAAGCCCCGGCAGCGCAGCCTGAGCAAGCCGCAGCGGTCCCGGTGGCCGAAGCGCCCCGGCCGGCGCCCGTCGACGAACTGCGCACGCCGCTGCCCGTGGCCCCTGCCGAACCTCTGGCGCCGGCCCCGCAGGCTGAAAGCCAGCCGGCCGAGCCGCTGGAGCCGGTCCGCCCGGTCGAACCGCAGATTCCCGCCGAGCCGCAGCCCCCTGTCGAGGCAGTCGCGCCCGTTGCCCCCGCCGCGCCCGTGGTCGAGCCTGTCCCGGCTCCGGCTCCGGCTCCGGCTCCGGCTCCGGCTCCGGTCGCGGAGCAGCCGGAGGTCGCCGAGCCCGCGCCCGCCGCCATCGAGAAGCCCGCCGTTCCATCCGAAGCGGCCAAGCTCGGTTTCTTCGCCCGCCTCAAGCAGGGCCTGTCGAAGACCAGCGCCAGCCTCGGCGAGGGCATGGCCAGCCTGTTCCTGGGCAAGAAGGCCATCGACGACGACCTGCTCGACGAGATCGAGACGCGCCTGCTGACCGCCGACGTCGGCGTCGAGGCCACCACCGCCATCGTGCAGAACCTGACCAGGCGCGTGGCGCGCAAGGAGCTGGCCGACAGCGAGGCGCTGTACAAGGCCCTGCAGGAAGAACTGGCCGGCCTGCTGCGCCCGGTGGAGCAGCCGCTGGCCATCGCGGCCGGCAAGCAGCCCTACGTGATCCTCGTGGTCGGGGTGAACGGCGTGGGCAAGACCACCACCATCGGCAAGCTGGCGAAGAAGCTGCAGATGGACGGCAAGAAGGTCATGCTGGCCGCCGGCGACACCTTCCGCGCCGCTGCCGTGGAACAGCTGCAGGTGTGGGGCGAGCGCAACAGCATCGCGGTGATCGCCCAGCACACCGGCGCCGATTCGGCCTCGGTGATCTTCGACGCGGTGCAGGCCGCCAAGGCCCGTGGCGTCGACGTGCTGATCGCCGACACCGCCGGGCGCCTGCACACCAAGGACAACCTGATGGAAGAGCTGAAGAAGGTGCGCCGGGTCATCGGCAAGCTGGACGACACGGCTCCCCACGAGGTCCTGCTGGTGCTCGACGCCGGCACCGGGCAGAACGCCATCAACCAGGCCAAGCAGTTCAACAACGCCGTGGAACTCACCGGCCTGGCCCTGACCAAACTGGACGGCACCGCCAAGGGCGGGGTGATCTTCGCCCTGGCCAAGCAGTTCGGCCTGCCGATCCGCTACATCGGTGTCGGCGAAGGGATCGACGATCTGCGCACCTTCGAGGCCGACGCTTTCGTCCGTGCATTGTTCGAGACCCGGGAGATCGCATGATCCGCTTCGAGCAGGTCGGCAAACGCTATCCCAACGGCCACGTCGGCCTGCATGACGCCTCGTTCCGCATCCACCGCGGCGAGATTCTCTTCGTCACCGGCCACTCCGGCGCCGGCAAGAGCACGCTGCTGCGGCTGATCCTGGCGATGGAGCGGCCGACCTCCGGCAAGCTGCTGCTCGGCGGCCAGGACCTGGCGCGCATCACCACCGCGCAGATTCCCTTCCTGCGCCGGCAGATCGGCGTGGTGTTCCAGAACCACCAGTTGCTCAACGACCGCACGGTGTTCGACAACGTCGCCCTGCCGCTGCAGATCCTCGGCCTGCCCAAGGCGGAGATCGCCCAGCGGGTGGAGGCGGCGCTCGACCGCGTGAGCCTCAAGGAGAAGGCCGAGGACCTGCCGTCCGACCTCTCCACCGGCCAGCAGCAGCGCGTCGGCATCGCCCGCGCGGTGGTGCACCGCCCGGCCCTGCTGCTCGCCGACGAACCCACCGGCAACCTCGACCCGCGCCTGGCCTCGGAGATCATGGGCGTGTTCGAGGACATCAACCGCCTCGGCACCACCGTGCTGATCGCCAGCCACGACCTGGCGCTGATCGCGCGCATGCGCCATCGGATGATCACCCTGCAGCGCGGGCGGATCATCGCGGACCGCGAGGAGGAGGCCTGATGAACGATCAGCAACTGCCGCACGCCCCGGAGGAGGGCACGCAGCCGAAGAAGAGCCGCGAGCGCGTGGAGAAGGAATCCACCGACTGGGGCCAGCTGTTCAGCGCCTACGGCGAAAGCCATCGCGCCAGCCTGGTGGACAGCCTCAAGCGGATGTTCGGCCACCCCTTCGGCAGCTTCTTCACCTGCCTGGTGATGGGCATCACCCTGAGCCTGCCGATGGGCCTGTCGCTGCTGCTGGGCAACGTCGAGCGCCTGGGCGGCTCCTGGCAGCGCGCGGCGCAGATTTCCCTGTACCTGGACCTGAAGACCAGCGAGAGCCAGGGCCAGGACCTGCGTGAACAGATCGAGCGCATGCCCGACGTGATCGAGGCGCAGCTGATCAGCCGCGAGGACGCGTTGAAAGAGCTGCAGGAACAGTCCGGCCTGGGCGAGGCGCTCAAGGAGCTGCCGGAGAACCCGCTGCCGGCGGTGATCTCGGTGACGCCCAAGCAGGTCGACCGCAACCAGCTCGATGCCTTGCGTCAACGCCTGGCCGAACTGCCCGGGGTACAACAGGCGCAGCTGGACCTGGTGTGGGTCGAACGGCTGTCGGCGATCCTCAAGCTGGGTGACCGTTTCGTCTTCGGCCTGACCGTGGTGCTGGTGCTGACCCTGCTGCTGGTGATCGGCAATACCATTCGTCTGCACATCGAAAACCGCCGTAACGAAATCGAAGTGATCAAGCTGGTCGGCGGGACCGACGGCTACGTGCGTCGGCCCTTCCTTTATATGGGCGCGCTCTACGGCCTGGGCGCCGGCATCCTGTCCTGGGCCCTGCTGGAGTTCGGGCTGAACTGGCTGAACGCCTCGGTGGTCAACCTGGCCGGCCTCTACGGCAGCGATTTCACCCTGGCCGGCGTGCCCTTGAACGACGGCCTGTCGCTGACCATAGGCGCGGTGCTGCTGGGCTGGATCGGCGCCTGGCTGGCCGTGGCGCGGCACCTGCGGGAGCTGGCGCCGCGCTGACAAACGACTGATTTACCCGGTTTTCTTCAAGGCTGTAAAGGAACTTTTACACCCGCTTGCAGTCAGATCGCTCAGTGCTACACTGCGCGAGTTTCGTGAATCGGAGGATTCGCATGACCACTTCTTTGCAACCTGTCTATGCCCTGGCTCCCGGCGCGAACCTGGAAGCCTACGTGCACTCGGTGAACAGCATCCCGCTGTTGACGCCGGAGCAGGAGCGCGAACTGGCCGAACGCCTCTTCTATCAGCAAGATCTGGAAGCGGCACGGCAAATGGTGCTGGCGCACCTGCGCTTCGTCGTGCACATCGCCCGGAGTTATTCCGGGTACGGCCTGGCCCAGGCCGATTTGATCCAGGAGGGCAACGTCGGCCTGATGAAGGCCGTGAAACGCTTCAACCCGGAAATGGGTGTACGTCTGGTGTCCTTCGCCGTGCATTGGATCAAGGCGGAAATCCACGAGTTCATCCTGCGCAACTGGCGGATCGTCAAGGTCGCCACCACCAAGGCGCAGCGCAAGCTGTTCTTCAACCTGCGCAGCCAGAAGAAGCGTCTGGCCTGGCTGAGCAACGACGAAGTCGAACGCGTCGCCGAGAGTCTGGGCGTGGAAGCCCGGGAAGTACGCGAGATGGAAAGCCGCTTGAGCGGCCAGGACATGGCCTTCGACCCGGCGGCCGACGCCGACGACGAAAGCGCCTACCAGTCGCCGGCGCACTACCTGGAAGACCATCGCTACGACCCGGCGCGCCAACTGGAGGAAGCGGACTGGAGCGACAGCTCCACCGCCAGCCTGCACGAGGCGCTGGAAGGCCTGGACGAGCGCAGCCGCGACATCCTCCAGCAGCGCTGGCTGGCCGAGGAGAAGGCGACGCTGCACGACCTGGCGGCCAAGTACAACGTGTCCGCCGAGCGCATCCGTCAGCTGGAAAAGAACGCGATGAACAAGCTCAAGGGGCGCATCGAGGCGTAAGCGCCCGCTGCACCGCTAGACTGAAGACCGCACCCCTCGGGGTGCGGTTTTTTTCTGCCCGCGAATGCCCGGAGACCCGATGCCCCGACTACGCCCGGCCCATGGCCTGCTGATCCTCGCCTTCGCCCTGCTGGCCTTCGCCGCCGGCCTGTGGGTGGCGCGCTCCACGGCGCCGCTGCCGCCGCCGGCCTGGCTGGAGGACTGGCAGCGCGAGGTGTTCGGCCCCCTGGCCGACGGCACCCTGGACCTCGGCCAGTTGCACAGCTGGCAGGAGGGCGCGCTGTGGCTGACCCGCGACCAGCAGGGTGCCCAGCTGAGCTACCGTGGCACCCTGGGCACGCCCGACGGACCCTGGCGCATGGAGGCCGAACTGGTGCTGAGCGACGAGGAGCGCAGCAGCCTGCAGAAGGCCACGGGCATAGCGCCGGGGGCACCCGATCAACCGCTCAGCGACGCCATGTTGGAACAGCTGCGCCGGCAGACGGTGGCCTCGGTGCTGCTGGCGCCCAGCCAGACGCTGAGCGTCGGCCGCCTGGTGGCCAGCTTCGGCCCGCCGCGCCTGCGTTTGCAGACCGACGGCGGCGAGGCCTGGATCTATCCCGAGCGCGGCCTGACGCTGCTGCACCGCAATGGCGAGCTGGTCTGGCTGCAGGTGGTGCCGCGGGAGAGCCTGGCGCACTGAGCGAGGCTCAGCGCAGGCGTTCCAGGTAGTCGGGGCCGCCGAGCTGCCACATCTGCTGGCGGATCCAGGCGGCGCGCTGGCGCACGTAGCCGCTGGGGCGCGCAGCGCTCCACTGGCGCGGGTTGGGCAGCACCGCGGCGAGTTGCGCGGCCTGCTGCGCCGACAGGCGGCTGGCGTCGACGCCGAAGTGGTGGCGCGCGGCGGCCTGGGCGCCGAACACGCCATCGTCCCACTCGGCGCTGTTCAGGTAGACCTCGAGGATGCGCTGCTTCGGCCAGAGAGTTTCCAGCAGCACCGTGAACCAGGCTTCCAGGCCTTTGCGCAGCCAACTGCGGCCGGACCAGAGGAACAGGTTCTTGGCGGTCTGCTGGCTGATGGTGCTGGCGCCGCGGAGGCTCTTGCCACGGCCGTTGTGGGCCAGGGCCTGCTCGATGGCCGGCAGGTCGAAGCCATGGTGCTCGGCGAACTTCTGGTCTTCGCCGGCGATGACCGCCACCTTGAGGTTGTCGGAAATCGAGTCCCAGCTGCGCCAGTCGCGCTGCAGGTCGATGGGCTGGCCGTTGAACCAGGACTGCACTTTGCGCTCGACCATCAGCATGCTGCCCGGCGGCGGCACCCAGCGCAGGACGACGACCACGGCCACGCTGCCCAGGGCGAACCAGAGGAGGAACTTGATCAGGCGGCGGAACAATGTGCGCATGCGAGGGTTTGCCCGGGCGATAGTGCGCGTCATTATAACGGCCCTGACCTATCGGGGAGTTTCCCATGTTGCGTACCTTCCTGCTGTTCGCTGCCTTCTTCGGCTTCACCGGCGTGGCCCTCGGCGCCTTCGCCGCCCACGGCCTGAAGAGCCGCCTGAGCTCCGACTACCTGGCGATCTTCCAGACCGGCGTGCACTACCAGATGCTCCATGCCCTGGCCCTGTTCGGCGTGGCGCTGCTCTCGGCGCACCTGGGCGGCCGCCTGGTGGGCATCGCCGGCGGGTTCTTCGTCGCCGGCATCCTGATCTTCTCCGGCAGCCTCTACCTGCTGACCCTGACTTCCACTCCAGTGCTCGGCGCCATCACCCCTATCGGCGGCGTCTGCTTCCTCGCCGGCTGGCTGTGCCTGGGCCTGGCGGCCTGGAAGCTGACGGGCTGACCCGGACGTCAGAATCGCCGGCCGATGCCCCGCTTGCGCCTTGGTCATCGCCGGCTCTCGGGCTAGAATGCCCACCCCCTCCAATCGCGACGGTGCTGCCCATGCGTATCCAGTTGAACGGCGAACCCTACGAGCTGCCCGACGGCCAGAGCGTGGCCCACCTGCTCGAATGCCTGGAACTGGGCGGGCGCCGCGTCGCGGTCGAACTGAACCTGGACATAGTGCCGCGCAGCCAGCACGCCGCCACCGCCCTCAAGGAGGGTGACCAGGTGGAGGTGGTGCACGCCATCGGCGGCGGCTAGGCCGTCGCTTCCCCGATTCAGGCCCCGCCCCACCCGCTTTTGCTGAGGAAAGATCCGATGAGCCAAGCCTCTTCCACCCTGCCGGTCGACAAGCCTTTCACCCTCGCCGGGCGTACCTATGAATCGCGCCTGCTGGTCGGCACCGGCAAGTACCAGGATCTCGACGAGACGCGCCGCGCCATCGAGGCCTCCGGCGCGCAGATCGTCACCGTGGCGGTGCGCCGCACCAACATCGGCCAGAACCCCGACGAGCCCAACCTGCTCGACGTGATCCCGCCGGACCGCTATACCATCCTGCCGAACACCGCCGGCTGCTACGACGCCGTGGAAGCGGTGCGCACCTGCCGCCTGGCCCGCGAGCTGCTGGACGGCCACAACCTGGTCAAGCTGGAAGTGCTGGCGGACCAGAAGACGCTGTTCCCCAACGTCGTGGAAACCCTCAAGGCCGCCGAAGTGCTGGTCAAGGACGGCTTCGACGTGATGGTGTACACCAGCGACGACCCGATCATCGCCCGCCAGCTGGCCGAGATGGGCTGCATCGCGGTGATGCCGCTGGCCGGCCTGATCGGCTCCGGCCTGGGCATCTGCAACCCCTACAACCTGCGCATCATCCTCGAGGAAGCCACCGTTCCCGTGCTGGTCGACGCTGGCGTGGGCACCGCCTCCGACGCCACCATCGCCATGGAGCTGGGCTGCGAGGCGGTGCTGATGAACACCGCCATCGCCCACGCGCAGAACCCGGTGATGATGGCCGAGGCCATGAAGCACGCCATCGTCGCCGGTCGCCTGGCCTACCTGGCCGGGCGCATGCCGCGCAAACTGTACGCCAGCGCCTCCTCGCCGATGAGCGGCCTGATCGGCTGACCCCGGCGCGGCGCCCCGAGCGGGCCGGTTCGCCAAGCGCGGGCCGGCCCGTCGTCACTTTCACTGCCCCGTTTTTTCCAAGGTCCGAACATGAGCGATACCCAGCAGCCCCAGGCCGAGCAGGCCACCGACCGGCCGATGCGCACCATCAAGAGCTTCGTGATGCGCGCCGGGCGCATGACCGAAGGCCAGCAGCGCGGCCTCGACCAGGGCTGGCCGCGCTTCGGCCTGGAACTGGCCGACGGCCCGCGCGACTTCGACCAGGTGTTCGGGCGCAAGGCCCCGCGCACCTTCGAGATCGGCTTCGGCATGGGCCACGCCACCCTGGAAATGGCCGCCGCGGCGCCGGACCAGGACTTCATCGGCGTCGAAGTGCACCGCCCGGGCGTGGGCGCGCTGCTCAACGGCATGCTGACGCAGAACCTGACCAACATCCGCGTCTACAGCTGCGATGCCCTGGAAGTGCTGCGCGACTGCGTGGCCGACGCCAGCCTGGACCGCGTGCTGCTGTTCTTCCCCGACCCCTGGCACAAGGCGCGCCACCACAAGCGCCGCATCGTCCAGCCGGCCTGGGCGGAGCTGGTGCGCAGCAAGCTGAAGGTCGGCGGCGTCCTGCACATGGCCACCGACTGGGAACAGTACGCCGAGCACATGCTGGAAGTGATGAACGCCGCGTCCGGCTACCGCAACCTGTCCCCGGACAACACCTACGTGCCGCGCCCGGAAGAGCGCCCGGTGACCAAGTTCGAACGCCGCGGCGAGCGCCTGGGCCATGGCGTCTGGGACCTGAAGTTCCAGCGCGTCGACTGAGCCACCGAACGTCCTGCACGCTGTCTTATAGGTCGCGCCGTAGTGCTCTTCGTAGGAGCGAGCTTGCTCGCGAACACACTCCGCTGTGGGACTCATTCGCGAGCAAGCTCGCTCCTACGAAAAGCCATGCTCGCCTGCAACGTAGAAGCAGGCCCTGCCCGCGATATCGCGCGCAGGGCGCGCTCCTACATGGGAATGGCGTAGGTGGCGCGGCGTAGGAGCGGATCTCATCCGCGAATCGCGCCGGAACCTCCGGCATCGCGGACAAGGTCCGCTCCTACGGGCGGGGCGGCGGCGTGTCGACTGCGCCGAGGTGCTCTTCGTAGGATGGGTTGAGCCTGCGAAACCCATGCGGCCGCGGTGATGGGTATCGCTTCGTGTCAACCCATCCTACGTCAGTGTTTCCCCTGCCCCTGTAGGAGTGGGCCCTGCCCGCGAATCGCGCGCAGGGCGCGCTCCTACCGCGGAATCAGTCGATCAGCTCCGCGCCGACCACGGTGATGTCCGGCAGGCTCAGCGGCGCCGGGGTGATCTGCAGGTACTTGATGCTGTTGCGCGGGATCAGCAGCAGGTCGCCGTCCACCTCGATGCTCAGGCAGGGCGACTCCAGTTGCTTGCGGATACCCTGCGCCACCTCCACCGGGTCCTCGCTCTGTTGCGGGAAGCGCAGCGCCAGGCGCTGGCCGTCGATGAAGTGCAGGTACAGGTGCTTGATCGGTTTCATGGCGTTTCCCCAGCTGCGCGTTGGCTACTGGGGAAACACTAGCAGGCCCGTCAGCTGCGGTCGGCGATCATGCCGATGATGAAGAACAGCAACAGCAGCACCGGCGCCAGGGTGTAGTTGTTGAAGTAGTTCAGGCCGTGGGCCACCCAGGGGGTGACGAAGACCATCGCCAGGCCGTAGCCCACGGCGCAGATGAGCACGAACAGCAGGGTGCGGAAGACGAAGTTGAGGCTGCCGATGCGCTGCTGCACCCAGGCATTGATCGCCGGGCCGAACAGCACCAGCAGGGTGGCCATGATCGCCAGGGCGATATCGGACAGATGGCTGCGGCTCCAGCGGGAGGCGCTGGCGATCAGGTCGAGGGCGAAGTCCATGCAGGCTCCTTGGTCGGGGGCGGTCGACGGGGGGAGTTTACCCGAGCGACGGGTGGGTGGTTCAGCCGCCAGGCGTTTTTCGCAGCAGCAGCTGCAACGTCTTCCAGGCCAGTTTCTTGTCGCGGAACAGCAGAAGCTGCTTGATCAGGCGCAGCGGCAGGTGGCGCCGGTAGCTGGCGAAGAGTTCGGGGCGGTACTGGCTGTAGTAGCGGTACTCCGACTCGTAGATGCTTTCGTAGCGGGCCCGGGAGACCTGGTTGCGGTTGCTGATCGAGAGGTTCTGGCGGATCCCGGCGGCCATGACGTAGACCTGCTTGCCGTCGGACAGCGCGCGGTGGAAGGCCCAGTGGTCCAGGTAATCCAGCGGGAAGGCGGGATTGAAGCCGCCGATCCGGGCCAGCCAGGCGGTGCGCCAGCAGGCGCCGGAGTTGATCGCGGTCATCTGCTGCCTGCGATAGCCGGTCTCGATGCCTTCCGCGCTGGCGCGGACACGGCTGTTGTCCATGGGCGAGACCTGGCGCTGGCCATCGCTGACACGCGGCACCAGGCAGACGCAATCGGCGGCCAGGTCATCCGCCCGCTCTGCCAGCTCGTGGAAATACGCCTCGGGCAGCCGGGTGTCCTGGTCGAGCAGCAGCAGCCAGTCGTGGCCTTGCTCGCAGGCATCGCGCAGCGCCAGGTTGTAGGCGGCGGCGAGGCCCGGGTTGCTCGGGTCGTGCCTGTAGTTCACGGCGATGGGGTATTCGCCGGGCGGCAGCGCTTGGGGCGTCGGGCTGTTGTCGTGGATGACCAGGCTGACGTCATGGGTGGCCAGCAGGGCCTGGTTCTGCATGAGGCTGCGGAAGCTCTCCGAGTCGCTGAGCTTCTCCTTGTAGATCACCAGGACGATGGTCGCTCGCATGCCGCGCGCAGGCCTCAGGGCAGGAACTGCTGCAGCAGGTCGTTGAGGAACAGCTGGCCGCGTTCGGTCGGCCGCAGGCGCTCGTCGTCCTCGGCCAGCAGGCCCTGGGCGCGGGCTTCGCGACAGGCTTCGGCGATGGCTTGCAGGGGCAGGCCGGTGCGTTGCTCGAACAGCTCTGCCGGGACGCCGTCCACCAGGCGCAGGGCGTTCATCATGAACTCGAAGGGCAGGTCGGCCGCTTCCAGCACCCGTTCGCCGGCCTGGAAGGCCTTGGCCGGGTTCAGGTAGTCCTTCGGCAGGCGCGTCTTCCAGGTGCGCAGGATGCGGCCTTCGGGGCTGCTGAGCTTGGCGTGGGCGCCGGCGCCGATGCCGAGGAAGTCGCCGAAGGTCCAGTAGTTGAGGTTGTGCCGGGCGCGCAGGCCGTCGCGGGCGTAGGCCGAGGTCTCGTACTGGACGTAGCCGGCTTGCGCCAGGCGGGCCTGGCCGGCTTCCTGGATTTCCCAGAGGGCGTCGTCTTCCGGCAGTTCCGGCGGCTGGCTCCAGAACACCGTGTTCGGCTCCATGGTCAGTTGGTACCAGGACAGGTGCGTCGGGGCCAGGGCGATGGCCTGCTCCAGATCGGCCAGGGCGTCGGCCACGCTCTGGTCGGGCAGGCCGTGCATCAGGTCGAGGTTGAAGTTGTCGAAGCCGGCGCGGCGCGCCATGTCCGCCGCGCGCACCGCCTCGTCGCCATCGTGGATACGCCCCAGGGCCTTGAGCTTGTCGGCCTGGAAGCTCTGCACGCCGATGGACAGACGGTTGATGCCCAGGGCCCGGTAGTCGGCGAACTTGGCCTGTTCGAAGGTGCCGGGGTTGGCTTCCAGGGTGATTTCGATGTCGTTTTTGAAGCCGACTTCGCGCTCCAGGCCTTCGAGGATGCGCCCCAGGGCACTGGCGGAGAACAGGCTGGGCGTGCCGCCGCCGAAGAAGATCGACGTCAGCCTGCGGCCGTGGACGTGCTGCCGGTCAGCTGCCAGGTCGGCCAGCAGCGCCTGGACATAGGCGTCCTCGGGCAGCTCCGGGCCGGCGGCGTGGGAATTGAAGTCGCAGTACGGGCATTTGCGCACGCACCAGGGGATATGGATGTAGGCCGACAGGGGCGGGAGCTGAAAGCCGGAAGCTGGAAGCTGGTGGCTTTCAGCTTCGAGCTTCGAGCTTTCAGCTGCTTTCATAACCCCAACCGCTGTTTCAGCAGGGCCATGGCGCGGGCGCGGTGGCTCAGGCGGTTCTTCTGCTCGGGGGGCAGTTCGGCGCTGGAGCAGCCGCTTTGCGGCACCCAGAACAGCGGGTCGTAGCCGAAGCCGTGCTCGCCGCGGGCCTCGTGGAGGATGCTGCCTTCCCAGATGCCTTCGCAGAGGATCGGCAGCGGGTCGTCGGCATGCCGCACCAGGGCCAGGACGCTGACGAACTGCGCGCCGCGCTGGTCGTCCGGCACTTCGCGCAGGGCGTCCAGCAGCTTGGCGTTGTTCGCCGCGTCGCCCTTGCCGTCGGCGTAGCGCGCGGA
The DNA here is from genome assembly GCF_052367875.1 of Pseudomonas sp. A6. Classification (NCBI taxonomy): domain Bacteria; kingdom Pseudomonadati; phylum Pseudomonadota; class Gammaproteobacteria; order Pseudomonadales; family Pseudomonadaceae; genus Pseudomonas; species Pseudomonas sp. A6. The sequence goes on from NZ_CP198970.1 coordinate 550,288, forward strand.
ATAGATGCCCGGCGCGCCGCCGAGGTAGTCCACCGCCAGGCCCGAGTCGTCGGCCAGCGCCGGCAACCCGGAGATGCGCGCGGCGTTGCGCGCCTTGAGGATGGCGTTCTCGACGAAGGACAGGCCGGTTTCCTCCGGCTCCACGTCGCTGAACTCGCCGATGGAGCGCACTTTCACGTGGGCGCCCAGCATGGCCTGGAGTTCCTTGAGTTTGCCGGCGTTGTGACTGGCCAGCACCAGTTGTTCGAGCTTGATCATTCGTCTGGGTAGATTTCCTGGAGGAACTCGAAGCTTTGCGGGGCTTCGGAGCCTTTCTGTACCTGGATGTCGAAGGTCAGGGTGTCACGGCCTTCGATGGGGAACTGGGCGATGTGGTAGACCGCGCCTTCTTCCACCACGCGCTTGAAGGTCAGCGGAATCGGCTGGCCCATGAGGTTCTTGGCGGTGCCGGAGACGGTGACCTGGGCCGGCTTGCCGCTGGCGTCCAGCGGCACGATGTTGATCACGCCCTGGGCCTTGCTGCGCACCACGCCGACGGCCGCGGCGACCTTGGGCTGGAGGAAGCTGGAGTTGTAGACGCTGTAGTGGACCTTGAGGTCCCCCAGCGTGGTGGCCTGCTCGGCGAAGGCCGGCAGTGCCAGGAACAGGCAGAACAGCAGGGAGGCTAGGCGGCGCATGGTTTTCTTCTCCTGGGTTCGGGGCCCCGGGCGGTTCAGACGGCGATGCGGTGGTCCGGCAGGCTTGGACCGCTGACCCGGTAGATGCCGATTTCACCCAACAGATTAGGCCAAACTCGGCAGGACCAGCGATGACGGTGGTCACGATCCACCGCCAGGCGGTCGAGCACCCGCAGGCGCTTCTCGCGGCACAGCGCCTCGAAGTCCTTGAAGGTGCAGAAGTGGATGTTCGGCGTGTTGTACCAGGTGTAGGGAAGGAATTCCGACACCGGCATGCGGCCGTTGCGCGCCAGGTACCAGCGGCAGCGCCAGTGGCCGAAGTTGGGGAAGGTGATAATGCAGGTGCGGCCGACGCGGAGCATTTCCTCGAGGATCCTGTCCGGATAGTGCACGGCCTGCAGGGCCTGGGTCATGACCACCACGTCGAAGCTGTTGCTGGCGAAGCTGCCGAGGCCCTTGTCCAGGTCCTGCTCGATGACGTTAACGCCGCGTTCGACGCATTTGGCGATATTTTCGCTGTCGATTTCCAGGCCGTAGCCGGTGACCTGCTTGTGTTCGGCCAGCCAGGCGAGCAGTTCGCCGTCGCCGCAGCCGAGGTCGAGCACCCGGCTGCCGGCGGGGATCCAGTCTTGGATGATGTCCAGGTCGGCGCGCATGGGGCTTCCTTATACGCTGATGCGGTTCATGTAGGCGCTGAAGGCCTGGAGGTAGCGGGGGATCGGCATGAGGAAGGCGTCGTGGCCCTGGGGTGCGTCGATCTCCAGGTAGCAGACGTTCTTCTTCGCCGCGATCAGGGCGTCGACGATCTCCCGCGAGCGCGCCGGGGAGAAGCGCCAGTCGGTGGTGAAGGACATCAGGCAGAAGTCCGCCTTCACGCCGGCCAGGGTGCGCACCAGGTCGCCGTCGTGGGCGGAGGCCGGGTCGAAGTAGTCCAGCGCCTTGGTCATCAGCAGGTAGGTGTTGGCGTCGAAGCGGTTGGAGAATTCCTCGCCCTGGTAGCGCAGGTAGCTCTCGACCTGGAATTCGACGTTGTAGAGGTCGTAGTTGAGCTTCTCGGTCTTGCGGTCGCGGCCGAATTTCTCGCCCATGGCGTCATCGGACAGGTAGGTGATGTGCCCGACCATGCGCGCCAGGCGCAGGCCGTGGCGCGGGATCACGCCCTGTTCCTGGAAGTGGCCGCCGAGGAACTCCGGGTCCGAGAGAATGGCCTGGCGCGCCACTTCGTTGAAGGCGATGTTCTGCGCCGAAAGCTTGGGCGCGCTGGCGATGCACAGGCAGTGGCGCACGCGCTCGGGGTAGCTGATGGTCCACTGCAGCGCCTGCATGCCGCCGAGGCTGCCGCCGACTACCGCGGCCCACTGATTGATGCCCAGGCGGTCAGCCAGGCGCGCCTGGCTGTTGACCCAGTCTTCCACGGTGACCACCGGGAAATCGGAGCCGTAGATGCGCCCGGTCGACGGGTCGAGGCTGGTGGGGCCGGTGGAGCCGTTGCAGCCGCCGAGGTTGTTCAGCGCGACCACGAAGAACTTGCGGGTGTCGATGGCCTTGCCCGGGCCGATGCAGCTGTCCCACCAGCCCGGCTTGCGCTCGTCGGGGCTGTTGTAGCCGGCGGCGTGGTGGTGGCCGGAAAGCGCATGGCAGATCAGCACGGCGTTGCTCGCCGTGGCGTTCAGCTCGCCGTAGGTCTCGATCACCAGCTGGTATTCGGGCAGCGTCCTGCCGCTGACCAGGGCCAGGGGTTCGCTGAAGTGCAGCGTCTGGGGAGAGACCAGACCGACGGAATCTTCGGGGAAGACTGTTGGCATCGACCCAGCTCATGAATAAAAGGAGGGCGCCAGTCTAAAGAGCACCGCCCCCTGCGGCAAGGCCGGGCCTGCCGCGGGCGTTCAGGCGCGCTGCGAGCCGGGCAGGGCGACCACGCGGGCCTGGCGTTGCAGCGGCGAGGGGCGGCGCAGCAGGCGGAGGATTTCCGAGGCCTCGGCCAGCTGTTTTTCCAGTTCTTCCTGGTAGCGCGCCATGAGCAGGGCGCGCTGGCGCACCTGCTGGGTTTCCTGGGCCAGGGCCTTCAGGCGCAGCATGTGGGTTTCCAGCAGCTGCTTGTTCTCCAGGGTGTACTGCATCAGCGGCATCAGGGCGTCGGTGGCCCAGCGCTCGACTTCTTCGCGCACGCGCTGGTGCAGGAGGATGACTTCCTGGGCCAGGGTGGCGATGAAGCGCCGCGTCAGCAGGCGCTGTTCGGTGAGCAGGGTCTTGAGCTGCAGGCGGAAGCGGTCGGCCTGCTCGCGCAGCCGGGCCAGTTCGCGCTGGTAGCCGGCGACGTCGAAGCGCGGGGCGTCCAGGGCGTTCAGCGGGTTTTCCTGGTTGTGCCGCTGGTAGATGGCCTCGACCATGCGGTTACCCAGCTCGGCCTCGTGCTGCAGGCTGTGCAGGTCGCCCTCCACGGCCTGGAAGAAGTTCAGGATGGCCTGGTTGATGCCCAGAGTGGTCCAGCTGCCGCGCAGCTTCTCGTGGACCTTGGCCAGGTGCCGCTCCAGGCGTTCGGCGCGCACGGTCTGGCCGAGCAGCTCGCCCTGGCGGCGCAGCAGGCGCTGGTTGGTCTTCAGGTTGAGCAGGCGGCGGTGGTGCAGGCCGTGGTCTTCCTTGGTCCGCGCGGTCAGCTCGAACAGCAGCTGGCCGCTGTCCTGCTGCTGGCCTTCGAGTTGAGCCTGCTGTTCGCGCAGGCGCTCCAGGCGGGCGCGCAGGCTGTGCTGGCTGTTGTTCAGCAGGGCCAGCACCTGGCTGAGCACCGCGCCTTCCAGCAGGCGTTCCTTGTCCGCCACTATGCGCTCGCAGAGCAGGGTTTCCAGGCTTTCCAGCTGGCTGCGGGCGAGCAGTTCGGCGTCGTTGCGCACCTTGGCCAGCAGCGCCTGCTTGGCCGACAGCGGCAGCACGCTGTCGCGGGGGATGCCCAGCTGCCGCGCGGTGGCGTCGCGGATGCGCTGGATGGCGTTGTGCACGAAGGCGTCGCCGGCCAGGTCGTCCCAGAGCACGTCGACCTTGTTCAGTACCGCGTACAGCGTGCACTGGCCGTCTTCCACCAGGTGCCGCACGTGGTCCTGCCAGACCGCCAGGTCCGAGGCGGTGACGCCGGTGTCGGCGGCCAGCAGGAAGACCACCGCCTGGGCGCTGGGCAGCATCGACAGGGTCAGTTCCGGCTCGCTGCCCAGGGCGTTCAGGCCGGGGGTGTCGAGGATGCGCAGGCCCTGGCGCAGCAGCGGGTGGTCGAAGTTGACCAGGGCGTGGCGCCAGGCCGGCACGCGCACGTGGCCGGGGCGTTCGGCGGCTTCCAGCATGTCCGGGAGGAAGCCCAGCTGGATCGCCTGTTCCACCGGCAGGCTCTTGGTCCGGGCGGTCTGCGCGAAGGCCTGGGCCATGTTGGCCGGGTCGGAGGTGTCCAGGGGGATGTTCACCCAGTGCCGCGGCACCTGCTTGAAGCGGGCGATGCTGGCGTCGGCCACCCGTGTCTCGATGGGCAGCAGGCGGATGTAGGGGCGTTCGGAGCGCGGGTCGAAGAAGATCTCGGTGGGGCACATGGTGGTGCGCCCGGCCTGGGAGGGCAGCATGCGCTGGCCGTACTCGGAGAAGAACAGGCTGTTGATCAGCTCGGTCTTGCCGCGGGAGAACTCGCCGACGAAGGCCAGGGTGATGTGGTCCAGGCGCAGCAGGCGCAGGGCGCGCTCCAGGCGAGCGTCTATGTCCGCGCTGTTCAGCCGGCTCTGCTCCAGCCAACTGCGATAGCGGATGATGTCCCGGACCAGTTCCCGCTTCCAGGTGACGTAGGCGTCGATCTGCTGACTGAGTCGCTCCATGCTCATCCAGGCGGTCCTATGGCTTGCGCTTCCTGCGCGAGAGATGAATGCCTGGATTATGAAGCGCGGCGAGGTGGCGTCAATTGGCCTTCATCACATTCCTATATGTAAGGTCGGTCAAGGCGACCGAGCGGTTATCCCCAGCTCGGCCGGCAGCCGTGTCGGCCGGGGGATGCGCACGCGTTTCTGGCGGTTCAGCTCGCCGCTCTCGAGTATTACCGCACTTTTCGGCACGCCGAAGGCCTTGCCGAGGAACGCCAGCAGGTGGGCGTTGGCCTTGCCTTCCACCGGCGGGGCGGTGAGGCGGATCTTCAGGCGCTCGCCGTGCAGCCCGGCGAACTCGTCGCGGCTCGCCTTGGGCTGCAGGTGGCAATCGAGGATCAGGTCCTCGCCGTCCCAGCGGTAGAAGCTCATTACATGAACGGGCTCAGGATCTGCGGCATGCCGGTCATGGCCGCCAGGTTGCCGATCACCAGCATGTCGAGCAGCTTCAGCGCGATGAAGGCGAAGATTGGCGAGATGTCCAGCCCGCCGAGGTTCGGCAGCAGCTTGCGGAAGGGCGCCAGCAGCGGCTCGCAAATCTGATTCACCAGCTGCGCGCCGGGGTTGTAGCTGCCCGGGGCGACCCAGGAAAGGATCACGCTGATGATCAGGGCGAAGAAGAACACCTTGAGGAACAGCGAGGTCACGGCGATCACCGACCACACCAGCAGTTGCAGGACGTAGCCGCCGACGCCGTAGCCCATCAGCGTCAGGGTGACGATCATCAGCACCAGCTGGACCAGGATGGCCAGCACCAGGGACGCCAGGTCGATGCCGCCGAAGCCGGGGATCACCCGGCGCAGCGGGTTCAGCAGCGGCTTGGTGGCGCGCACGATGAACTGGCTCAGCGGGTTGTAGAAGTCGGCGCGCACCAGCTGCAGGATGAAGCGCAGCAGGACGATCAGCAGGTAGAGGCTGCCGAGGGTCTGGATGACATAGATGGCAGCGGTGGAAAGTCCGGTCATGTAAGGCTCCTCATTGCCCCAGTTGTTCGGCCAGTTCGGCGGAACGGTGGTCGGCGGCGGCCAGGGCGCGCTCGACCAGTGCTTCGAATCCATTCGCCTGGAAGGAGGTGATGGCGGCTTCGGTGGTGCCCTTGGGCGAGGTCACGCGGCGGCGCAGCTCGGCCGGGCCGACGTCGCTGGCCACCGCCATACGCGCGGCGCCCAGGGCGGTCTGGAGGGTCAGGCGGGCGGCGACCTCGGGGCTCAGGCCGAGCTTCTCGCCGGCGGCGGTCATGGCTTCCATCAGCAGGAAGAAGTAGGCCGGGCCGCTGCCGGAGACGGCGGTGACGGCGTCGATCTGCTTCTCTTCGTCCAGCCACAGGGCGATGCCCACGGCGCCCAGCAGCTGTTCGGCCTGCTGGCGCTGGGCCGGGCTGACCTGGGCGGTGGCGTATAGGCCGCTGGCGCCTTCGCCCAGCAGCGCCGGGGTGTTGGGCATGCAGCGTACCAGCAGCTCGGTGCCCAGCCAGCGCGACAGGCTGGCGCAGGGAATGCCGGCGGCGATGGAGACGATCAGCTGGCCCGGTTCGAGCAGCGCGGCCAGGGGCTCGCAGACCTGCTTCATGACCTGCGGCTTGACCGCCAGGACCACCACGTCGGCGCCGGCGATGGCGCTGGCGTTGTCCTCGAACACCTCGATGCCGTGCTCGGCGGCGATCTTCGCGCGCTGTTCGGCGCCCGGGTCGCTGGCGCGGATGTGGCTGGCGGGCACGCCCTGGGCGCGCAGGCCACCGATCAGGCTGGCGGCCATGTTGCCGGCGCCGATGAAAGCGATGCGGGTGCTGCTCATGGGTTGTGTTCCTTGATCAAGAATGGGGACCGTAGTCGCGCGCGCCGAACAGCGCGGTGCCGATGCGCACCCAGGTGGCGCCTTCGGCGATGGCGGCTTCGAGGTCGTGGCTCATGCCCATGGACAGGGTGTCCAGGCCGAGGTTCAGGGCAGTCAGGAGTTCGCGCAGGCGGGCGAAGGCGGCGCGCTGGGCGGCGACGTCCTCGGTGGGTTCGGGGATGGCCATCAGCCCGCGCAGCTTCAGGTTGGGCAGGGCGGCCACGGCGCGGGCCAGGGCCGGCAGCTCCTCGGGCGCACAGCCGGACTTGCTGTCCTCGCCGCTGACGTTCACCTGCAGGCAGACGTTGAGTGGCGGCAGGTCGGCAGGACGCTGCGCGGACAGGCGCTCGGCGACCTTCAGGCGGTCCACCGAGTGCACCCAGTGGAAGTGCTCGGCGATGGGCCGGGTCTTGTTCGACTGGATGGGGCCGATGAAATGCCAGGTGAGCGCCAGGTCGGCCAGTTCCACCTGCTTGCCGAGGGCTTCCTGCAGGTAGTTCTCGCCGAAATCGTCGAGGCCGGCGGCATGGGCTTCGCGGATGTCGGCGGCGGGCTTGGTCTTGCTCACCGCCAGCAGCACAACGCTGCCCGAAGCCCGCCCGCAAGCTTGCTCCGCCTCACGGATACGCTCGCGAACCTTTGCAATATTCTCTGCTATCGTGGACATTACCTGCGCTCTGAGGCCCGGCTGCTGCAAGTTCAGCGGCATTCTACCTGCTTGCATTGGATTGGGGAGTCCCATGGATATTACCGAGTTGCTCGCCTTCAGCGCCAAGCAAGGCGCTTCGGACCTGCACCTCTCGGCCGGCCTGCCGCCGATGATCCGCGTCGACGGCGACGTGCGCCGCATCAACCTGCCGCCGCTGGAGCACAAGCAGGTGCACGCGCTGATCTACGACATCATGAACGACAAGCAGCGCAAGGATTTCGAGGAATTCCTGGAAACCGACTTCTCCTTCGAAGTGCCGGGCGTGGCGCGTTTCCGCGTCAACGCCTTCAACCAGAACCGCGGCGCCGGCGCCGTGTTCCGGACCATTCCCTCCAAGGTGCTGACCATGGAGGACCTGGGCATGGGCGAAGTGTTCAAGCGGGTTTCCGACGTGCCGCGCGGGCTGGTGCTGGTGACCGGGCCGACCGGTTCGGGCAAGTCCACCTCGCTTGCGGCGATGCTCGACTACCTGAACAACACCAAGTACAGCCACATCCTCACCGTCGAAGACCCGATCGAATTCGTCCACGAATCGAAGAAGTGCCTGGTCAACCAGCGCGAGGTGCACCGCGACACCCTTGGCTTCAACGAGGCGCTGCGCTCGGCCCTGCGTGAGGACCCGGACATCATCCTGGTCGGCGAGATGCGCGACCTGGAGACCATCCGCCTGGCGCTGACCGCCGCGGAAACCGGCCACCTGGTGTTCGGCACCCTGCACACCACCTCCGCGGCCAAGACCATCGACCGTATCGTCGACGTGTTCCCCGCCGAGGAGAAGGCCATGGTCCGTTCCATGCTCTCCGAATCGCTGCAGGCGGTGATCTCCCAGACCCTGCTGAAGAAGATCGGCGGCGGCCGGGTGGCGGCCCACGAGATCATGATCGGCACCCCGGCGATCCGCAACCTGATCCGCGAGGACAAGGTGGCGCAGATGTACTCGGCCATCCAGACCGGCGGCGCGCTGGGCATGCAGACCCTCGACATGTGCCTCAAGGGCCTGGTCGCCAAGGGCCTGGTGACCCGCGACGCGGCCAAGGAAAAGGCGAAGATCCCGGAAAACTTCTGATTCTCCCCGGGCCTGGTGCCCGGCCAGGCGGCACGGCACACGCACGGGCGGCCTGGATGACAGTCGAATCGCACAGTGCGTGAACGAATCAGGTTGGATCGATCATGGAATTCGAGAAGCTTCTGCGGCTGATGGTGGAGAAGGGCGCCTCGGACCTCTTCGTCACCGCCGGCGTGCCCCCGTCGATGAAGGTAAACGGCAAGGTGCTGCCGGTGACCAAGACCCCGCTGTCGCCCGAGCAGACCCGCGAGACGGTGCTGGCGGTGATGAACGAGCAGCAGCGCCGCGATTTCGCCGAGCACCACGAGTGCAACTTCGCCATCAGCGCCCGCGGCATCGGCCGTTTCCGCGTCAGCGCCTTCTACCAGCGCAACCTGGTGGGCATGGTGCTGCGCCGCATCGAGACCAACATCCCGACCATCGAGGACCTCAAGCTGCCGGAGATCCTCAAGAAACTGGCCATGACCAAGCGTGGGCTGGTGATCTTCGTCGGCGCCACCGGCACCGGCAAGTCTACTTCGCTGGCGGCGATGATCGGCTACCGCAACAAGAACTCCACCGGGCACATCATCTCCATCGAGGACCCGATCGAGTACATCCACCAGCACCAGGGCTGCATCGTCACCCAGCGCGAGGTGGGGCTGGACACCGACACCTTCGAGGTGGCGCTGAAGAACACCCTGCGCCAGGCGCCGGACGTGATCATGATCGGCGAGGTGCGCTCGCGCGAGACCATGGAGCATGCCGTGGCCTTCGCCGAGACCGGCCACCTGTGCCTGGCCACCCTGCACGCCAACAACGCCAACCAGGCGCTGGAGCGGATCATCCACTTCTTCCCGGCCGACCGGCACCAGCAGATCTGGATGGACCTGTCGCTGAACCTCAAGGCCATCGTCGCCCAGCAGTTGGTGCCGACCCCGGATGGCAAGGGCCGCCGCGCGGTGATCGAGGTGCTGCTGAATACCCCGCTGGCCGCTGACCTGATCCGCAAGGGTGAGGTGCATGAGCTGAAGCCGCTGATGAAGCGCTCTACCGAGCAGGGTATGCAGACCTTCGACCAGGCGCTGTATCAGCTTTATTCCCAGGGGGAGATCACCTATGAGGATGCGCTGGCCTATGCTGATTCGGCCAACGATCTGCGGTTGATGATCAAGCTTGGGTCGGAGACCGATGCCGATCACCTGTCGAGCATGACTCAGGGGCTGACCCTGGAGCTGAGCGACGACGATCCGAACCGTCGTTTCCGCTGAGCCGCTCCCCCCTAGCTTTCTCCCGGAAGGCGAGGGGGGCTGTTCTGAGCGGCTTGTAGGTCAGGCACTGTCCTCCCACCTCCGTCATTCCCGCGAACGCGGGAACCCAGAGACTTTTGGGTTGGGTTCGGTGTAGCGCGCCGCTCCGAGTCTGCGGAGATTTTTTGTTTCGCCCCCTCGGGCGAGTCCCTTTTGTCAAACGCCACAAAAGGAACCAAAAAGGCTTGCCCCAACATACGGGCCTGATGGAGCCGGGCTACCCTCACGAACTCCCCCGCCACGGAGGCCCGCCCCGAGGGTACGTCCCTGTAGCCCACGGGGCTCTCGCGACATCCATGTCGCATGACCTCCTGAGCGCGGGTTTCGCTCGGCCTTCTGAAGGGGCGTTTCGGTGCGCTCGGATGTTTCTCTGGAAGTCCAAGAGTAAACGCGCTTTTGCTTTTGCTTTTCGTAGGAGCGAGCTTGCTCGCGAACCCCGCAGTCACTGGGTTCCCGCGTTCGCGGGAATGACGAGGGTAGATAGGGGTATCAGGATGACTCTGGACTCGCCGTTGGCTCCGAACAGCCCCCTCTCCCTCCGGGAGAGGGCTGGGGTGAGGGAGCGGAGCCAGCCCTGGGCACCTTCGCCGACCCACCGCATCGCTTGAATGAACAGTATTACGTTCTCGGATGGGCTTTTGCCGTCCGCGGCTTTGTATTCCCCACAACTTTTCTTACAGTGGTGACAAACCCGCCGCGACCGCGCCGGTCGAATCCAGGAATCCCCGCCAAGGAGCGCTCCATGCCCAATACCCCCGACACCCACAGCAAGGTCATCGGCTACCTGCTGTGGATCTTCGGCTTTACCGGTTCGCACCGCTTCTACTATGGCAAGCCGGTCAGCGGGACCATCTGGTTCTTCACCCTCGGGCTGTTCTTCATCGGCTGGATCATCGACCTGTTCCTGATCCCCTCGATGGACGACGAGGCCGACCTGCGCTACCGCAGCGGCGCCCTGGACTACAACGTGGCCTGGATACTGCTTACTTTCCTCGGCGTGTTTGGCGTGCACCGCATGTACATGGGCAAGTGGCTGACCGGCATCCTCTACCTGTTCACCGGCGGCCTGTTCTTCATCGGCGTGCTCTACGACTTCTGGACGCTCAACGCCCAGGTTTCCGAGCGCAACGGCCCGCAGCGGCTGTAAGCGTTCCTTGCCAGAAAGCCCGCCCACCGGCGGGCTTTTTCGTCAGCCGGCATGGCGACGGGCGCGTCGCCGGCCTATGGTCAGGAAGACCATAAAGGCGCGCCGCCGGGCGATCCCCGCGGCGCCGACAAGGAGTGGATGCCATGAGCAACGAACTTCGTCCTGCCGTACTCGACCTGATCGGCAACACGCCGCTGGTGCAGGTCAGCCGCTTCGATACCGGCCCCTGCACCCTGTTCCTCAAGCTGGAATCGCAGAACCCCGGCGGCTCGATCAAGGACCGCATCGGCGTGGCCATGATCGAGACCGCCGAGCGCGACGGCCGCCTGCAGCCCGGCGGGACCATAGTCGAGGCCACCGCCGGCAACACCGGCCTGGGCCTGGCCCTGGTGGGCCGCGCCAAAGGCTACCGGGTAGTGCTGGTGGTACCGGACAAGATGTCCAGCGAGAAGGTCCTGCACCTCAAGGCCATGGGCGCCGAGGTGCACATCACCCGCTCCGACGTCGGCAAGGGCCACCCGGAGTACTACCAGGACGTGGCCGCGCGCCTGGCCGCGGAAATTCCCGGGGCCTTCTTCGCCGACCAGTTCAACAATCCGGCCAACCCCCTGGCCCACGAAACCAGCACCGCCCCGGAAATCTGGCAGCAGACCGGCCACGACCTGGATGCCATCGTCGTTGGCGTCGGCTCGGCCGGCACCCTCACCGGGCTGACGCGCTTCTTCCGCCAGGTGCAGCCGAACCTGGAGATGGTCCTGGCCGACCCGGTGGGCTCGGTGATGGCCGGCTACGTGCGCGACGGCACCCTGGGCGAGGTCGGTTCCTGGGCGGTGGAAGGCATAGGCGAGGACTTCATCCCCTCCATCGCCGACCTTTCCAGCGTGCGCCACGCCTATTCCATCAGCGACGAGGAAAGCTTCGCCCACGCCCGCGAACTGCTGCGCGCCGAGGGCATTCCCGGCGGTTCCTCCACCGGCACCCTGCTGGCCGCCGCCTTGCGCTACTGCCGCGAGCAGACGCAGCCCAAGCGCGTACTCAGCTTCGTCTGCGACACCGGCACGCGCTACCTGTCCAAGGTCTACAACGACCAGTGGATGACCGACCAGGGCCTGCTGCAGCGCAAGCGCTACGGCGACCTGCGCGACATCATCGCGCGGCGCTTCGAGGAGGGCCGGGTGATCAGCGTGGGGCCGGACGACACCCTGCTCACCGCCTTCCAGCGCATGCGCCTGGCCGACGTCTCGCAGCTGCCGGTGCTGGCCAACGGCAGGCTGGCCGGGGTCATCGACGAATCCGACATCCTGCTGGGCGTGCACGCCGACGCCAGCCACTTCCGCCAGCCGGTGGCCAGCGCCATGACCACCCGCCTGGAAACCCTGGCCCCGGACGCCAGTCTGGCCGAACTGCAGGCCGAGCTGGACCGCGGCCTGGTCGCCATCATCGCCGACGCCTCGGGCTTCCATGGCCTGATCACCCGTTTCGACTTGCTCAACCACCTCCGGAGAACGCTCCCATGAGCCAGGATTCCAAGGCCCCCCGTGGTTTCGCCACGCGGGTCATCCACGCCGGCCAGGCGCCCGACCCCTCCACCGGCGCGCTGATGCCGCCGATCTACGCCAACTCCACCTACCTGCAGGACAGCCCCGGGGTGCACAAGGGCCTGGACTACGGGCGCTCGCACAACCCCACGCGCTGGGCCCTGGAGCGCTGCGTGGCGGACCTGGAGGGCGGCAGCAAGGCCTTCGCCTTCGCCTCCGGGCTGGCAGCCATCTCGGCCACCCTGGAGTTGCTCGATGCCGGTTCGCACATCGTGTCCGGGAACGACATCTACGGCGGCACCTTCCGCCTGTTCGAGCGCGTGCGCCGGCGCAGCGCCGGGCACGAATTCAGCTTCGTCGACCTCACCGACATCGGCGCCATCGAAGCCGCGCTGCGCCCCGAGACGCGCATGGTGTGGATCGAGACGCCGAGCAACCCGCTGCTGCGCCTGGCCGACCTCGAGGCCATCGCCCGCCTGTGCCGCAGCCGCGGCATTCTCTGCGTGGCCGACAACACCTTCGCCAGCCCGCGCATCCAGCGCCCGCTGGAACTGGGCTTCGACGTGGTGGTGCACTCGACGACCAAATACCTGAACGGCCACTCCGACGTCATCGGCGGCATCGCCGTGGTCGGCGACAACCCGGAACTGGCCGAGCGCCTGGGCTTCCTGCAGAACGCCGTGGGCGCCATCGCCGGCCCCTTCGATGCCTTTCTCACCCTGCGCGGAGTGAAAACCCTGGCCCTGCGCATGGAACGGCACTGCGCCAACGCCCTGGAGCTGGCCCAGTGGCTGGAGCGCCAGCCACAGGTGTCGCGGGTGCACTACCCGGGCCTGCCCTCGCACCCGCAGCACGAGCTGGCCAAGCGGCAGATGAACGGCTTCGGCGGGATGATCTCGATGGACCTGGCTACTGACCTGGCCGGCTCGAAGCGCTTCCTGGAGAACGTGCGCATCTTCGCCCTGGCCGAGAGCCTGGGCGGGGTGGAGAGCCTGATCGAGCATCCGGCGATCATGACCCATGCCACCATTCCGCCGGCTACCCGGGCCGAGCTGGGGATAGGCGATGCGCTGGTACGGTTGTCGGTGGGGGTGGAGGATGTCGAGGATCTGCGTGCGGATTTGGCGCAGGCGTTGGCGACTATCTAGGGGCGGGGGCTTTTTTGTAGGAGCGAGCTTGCTCGCGAACGGTGCCTCCCGGCGATGCTGTGCATGAGGTTACCTCCGTTCCCTCTCCCCAGCCCTCTCCCTGAAGGGAGAGGGGGCTTGTCCGTGCCGAGAGGAGGAATGGTTTCAACTGGAAACCGCCGAGACAGCCGGCTGACGCCAGCACATCCAACTCTGCCCAACGGTCCCCTCTCCCTTCAGGGAGAGGGTTAGGGAGAGGGCGCTCTAAAGCCCAGCCCCGAAAGCTCCCGGCAAGCCCCCTTCGCGAGCAAGCCCCCTTCGCGAGCAAGCCCCCTTCGCGAGCAAGCCCCCTTCGCGAGCAAGCTCGCTCCTACAGGAAAAGAAAAAGCCCGCCAGATGGCGGGCTTTTCTTCATGCCTGGGCAACTCAGATGGCATGCACGATATGCCCATCCACCAACGTGCAGCGCACCGCGCCCGGCAGGCAGTGGCCCATGAACGGGCTGTTCTGCCCGCGGGAGTACCAGGTCTCGCCGGCCAGGGTCTGGCCCTCGGCCTCGAACAGCACCAGGTCTGCCGCCTCGCCCACCGCTATGCGGCCAGCCGGCAGGCGCAGCGCGGCGGCCGGGCCGGTGGTCAGGCGCGCCAGCAGGGTCGGCAGGTCGAGCAGGCCGTCCTGTACCAGGGTCATGGCCAGCGGCAGCAGCAGTTCGACGCTGCTGATGCCCGGCTCGGTGTCGGCGAAGGGGGCGTTCTTGGCGTCCGCTTCGTGGGGCTGGTGGTGGCTGGCGATGGCTTGTATCACGCCGCTCTTCACCGCCTCGCGCAGGGCGTCGCGGTCCTTGCGCGAGCGCAGCGGCGGCTGCACGTGGTAGAGGCTGGAGAAGTCGGCCAGGGCCTCGTCGGTGAGGATCAGCTGGTACAGCGCCACGTCGGCGGTCACCGGCAGGCCGCGGGCCTGGGCCTGGGCGATCATCTCCACGCCGCGGGCGCTGGTCAGCTGGCTGAAGTGCGCGCGCACGCCGCTCTGCTCCACCAGCAGCAGGTTGCGGGCCAGGGCCACGGTCTCGGCGCTCTCGGGGATGCCGGCCAGGCCGCGGAAGCTGGCGGTGGGGCCGTCGTGGGCCAGGCCGCCCTGGGCCAGTTCGGCATCCTGGGAGGTGAAGATCACCGTCAGGTCGAAGGTCGCCGCGTACTCCAGCGAGCGCAGCAGCACGCGGTTGCTGGCCAGCGGCGCCAGGCCGTTGCTGAAGGCCACGCAGCCGGCGTCGCGCAGGGCGGCCAGCTCGGACAACTGCTCGCCGGCCAGGCCGCGGGTCAGCGCGCCTATGGGGAAGACCTTGGCATTGCCGGCCTCGCGGGCGCGGTCGAGGATCAGTTCGGCCACCGCCGGGGTGTCCAGCACCGGCTTGGTCTGCGGCGGGCAGCACAGGCTGGTGACGCCGCCGGCGCTGGCGGCGCGGGTTTCGCTCTCGATGTTGCCCTTGCGGCTGTAGCCCGGCTCGCGCAGGGCCACATTCAGGTCCACCAGGCCGGGCGCGGCGATCAGCCCGGCGGCGTCCAGCTCCTGGGCGGCGTGGAAATCGGCCGGGGCCTGGCCCAGGGCGATGATCCTGCCGGCTTCTATATGGACGTCGCAGACCTGGTCCAGGCCGCTGGCCGGGTCGATGACGCGGGCGCCGTGAATGCTGACGGTCATTGCGCGTCCTCCTGTTCCAGCTGGCGTTGGGCGTTCTGCCCGCTCATGGCCATGGACAGCACGGCCATGCGGATGGCGATCCCGTAGGTCACCTGGTTGAGGATCACCGACTGCTCGCCGTCGGCCACCGCGGATTCGATCTCCACGCCGCGGTTGATCGGCCCCGGGTGCATGACGATGGCGTCCGGCTTGGCCAGCTTCAGGCGCTTCTGGGTCAGGCCGTAGAGCTTGAAGAACTCGCCTTCGCTGGGCAGCAGGCCGCCCTGCATGCGCTCGCGCTGCAGGCGCAGCATGATGACCACGTCGACGTCCTTGAGGCCTTCGTTGGCGTCGGTGAACACCTTCACCCCGTAGACCTCCTCCAGGCCGATCGGCAGCAGGGTGCGCGGGGCGATGACGCGGATGTCCGGGCAGCCGAGGATCTTCAGCGCCAGCATGTTCGAGCGCGCCACCCGCGAGTGCAGGACGTCGCCGACGATGGCCACCGAGAGGTTCTCGAAGCTGCCCTTGTGGCGGCGGATGGTGAGCATGTCGAGCATGCCCTGGGTCGGGTGCCCGTGGCGGCCGTCACCGCCGTTGATCACCGCCACTCTGGGGCTGACGTGCTCGGCGATGAAGTGCGCCGCGCCCGAGTCGCTGTGGCGCACGACGAACATGTCGGCGGCCATGGCCTCGAGGTTGCGCAGGGTGTCGGTGAGGGTCTCGCCCTTGCTGGTCGAGGAGGTCGACACGTTCAGCGTGATGACGTCGGCGGACAGGCGCTGGGCGGCCAGTTCGAAGGTGGTGCGGGTGCGCGTGGAGTTCTCGAAGAACACGTTGCACACGGTCTTGCCGCGCAGCAGCGGGACCTTCTTCACCGCGCGCGCGCCGACTTCGAGGAAGGAGTCGGCGGTGTCGAGGATTTCGGTCAGCAGCTCGCGGGGCAATCCGTCGAGCGAGAGGAAGTGGCGCAGCTGGCCCTGGTCGTTGAGCTGCAGCGGGCGCTTGGCGTCTGTCGGCATGGGGCAGGCCCTGAAATGTGGAGAGGTGGCGCGCGCGTTCAGAGCGCGCTGATAAGGGTGCGCTCGAGGACGAGTGGTGCGGGACCGCGCAATTTTACCCTTTCATTGGGGGCCAGCGACAGGGTCTGACCGACCACGTCGGGACGGATCGGCAATTCCCGGGCGTTCAGGTCCAGCAGGCAGACCAGGGTCACGCTGGCCGGGCGGCCGTAGTCGAACAGCTCGTTGAGCGCAGCGCGGATGGTGCGGCCGCTCATCAGCACGTCGTCGACCAGGACCAGGTGCTGGCCGTCGATCTCGAACGGCAGTTCCGACGGACGGACCTGCGGGTGCAAGCCGCTGCGGGTGAAGTCGTCGCGGTAGAAGGAGACGTCGAGGATGCCGAGGATCTCCTCGCTGTGCAGTTCCTTGAGCAGGGCCTGGGCAACCCAGATGCCGCCGGTGTGGATGCCGACGAAGCGCGGCGTGTCTATGCCGCGCTCGGCGAGGTGGTTGCGCAGGTCGGTGGCCATGCGCGGCAGGAGTTCGGCGGGACTGGGCAGGTTCATGACATCTCCTGGATGACTCGTGGCGGTCCAGGCTGGGCCGCCGTGGATTCCTCGGGCGCCCGTGTGCGGCGGGTACCCGCTCAAGATTAGCGCGTGTGCCGCGGCCGGCACTGCCGCAGGTCAAGCGCCGCCGTGGGCCTCCAGCCAGCCCTCGAGCAGCAGGGCCGCGGCCAGGGCATCCACCGGGCGTTCGCGGTAGCCGTCGCGCTGGCCCTGGGCCAGGCGCTCGCCCTTGGCGGCGTAGGTGGTCAGGCGCTCGTCGTGGGTGTGCACCGGCAGGTTGTAGCGGCCGTGCAGGCGGCGGGCGAACTTCTCGGCGCGCTCGCTCATCTCGCTGGGCGTGCCGTCCATGTTCAGCGGCAGGCCGACGACGATGGCGTCCGGCTGCCATTCCTTGATCAGCGCCTCGACGCGGTTCCAGTCCGGCACGCCGTTCTGCGCCTTGAGCACGCAGAGTTCGCGGGCCTGGCCGGTGACCGCCTGGCCGACGGCGACGCCGATCTGCTTGGTGCCGTAGTCGAAGCCCAGCAGCAGGCGCGGCGCGGCCATCAGGCGTGCCCGGCCTGGGCGGTGAGCAGGCTGAGGTTGATCCCCAGGCGCTGCGCAGCGGCGGCCAAGCGCTGCTCGGCGGGCACGTCGAAGAGCACTTCCAGGTCCGCCGGGCAGGTCAGCCAGGCGTTGTCGGCCAGCTCGGCCTCCAGCTGTCCGGCTTCCCAGCCGGCGTAGCCGAGGGCGATGACGCTCTGCGCGGGGCCGCTGCCGTCGGCGATGGCGAAGAGCACGTCCTGGGACGTGGAAAGGTTCAGCTCGCCCAGCTCCAGGGTGGCCTGGAACAGTTGCCCGGCCGGGTGCAGGACGAAGCCGCGGTCGGTCTGCACCGGGCCGCCGCTATAGACGGTGATGCCCTGGCAGCGCGCCGGCGGCAGGGGCTCGGGGCGCAGCTGTTCGAGCACGTCGCTGAGGTTCAGGCCGCTGGGGCGGTTGATCACCAGGCCCATGGCGCCCTGCTCGTTGTGCTCGACCAGGTAGGTCAGGGTCTGGGCGAAATGGGGATCGGCCATGTGCGGCATGGCGATCAGGAAATGGTGCTTGAGGTAGGTGGGCGCTGTGTTCATGGCGCTAGTTTCAGGCTTGGACGCGCGGCCTGCAAGCCGCCCGGAGGGGCTATCGACTCGACAGGCGGTCGCCGCGCTCGAAGCGCCAGGTGCGGATGATTTCCAGGCGGTCGATGTCCGCCAGGTCGCCGCTGAACGGGGCGAAGGGCGCGGCGAGGCGGACGATGCGCTGGGCGGCCTGGTCGAGCAGCGGCTGCCCGGAGGACTCCAGCACCTGCACCTCGTACAGCGAGCCGTCGCGGTTGATCGACACCAGCATCCGCAGGCTGCCGTAGATGCGCTGGCGGCGGGCCTCGTCGGGGTAGTTGAGGTTGCCGATGCGCTCGATCTTCTTGCGCCACTCCTCCTTGTACCAGGCGCCCTTGTCGCGCATGGTCGAGGCGGCGGTCAGGCGGTGGATGCGCGGGCGCTTGGCGTAGGCCTGGCGCTCCTTGGCCAGGTCCGCCTCGAGGCTGGAGATTTCCGCCGACAGCTGGCTGGAGTCGAACTGCGGCGCCGGCTGGGCGACCTGCTCGGCCTTGGGCTTCTGCGGCTTGGCCTGGACCTTCTGCGGCTTCGGCGCCTTGGTGGCCACGGCGGTCTTGGGCGATTCCGCCTCCTTGGCCTGCTTCGGCGTCGGCGGCGGGGCGACCTTCTTCGCCTCGCTGTCCTGGAACGGCGCCTGCTCGGTGGTCTTGGGGATGGCCTTGTGCTCGAGGGTGCCGCTGCCTTCCTGGTTCATCTGCGCCAGGTAGTCAGCCTTCTCCGGCTTCTTCTCGCTCTTGAAGGTGGCCAGGGTGATTTCCAGCGTCTTGCTCAGCTGGCTCGGGTGGGGCATGGAGAAGCCCACGCCGAGGATCAGCGCCACATGCAGCACCGCCGCCACGAACAGGGTGAAGCCCAGGCGGTCCGCCGGGCGGACGCCGGAGGACGGGAAGGCTTGGGGGGAGGTTGCAGCGTTCATTGCATATAGGGTTGGCCGGGGTGGGCGAAGTCTGCTTTCCCCGGCCGCCGCCTGCAAGCGGCAAGCGTCAAGTTGTCGGCTGCGTCAAACTTGCGCCGCCGCCGCGCGGGCCTTGAGCTTGCCCTCGATGGCGTCCATCAGGCGCTCGCCGATGCGGGTGTCGTAGGCCTTGTCGATCTCGCGGATGCAGGTCGGGCTGGTGACGTTGATCTCGGTGAGGTAGTCGCCGATCACGTCCAGGCCGACGAACAGCAGGCCGCGCTCGCGCAGCTGCGGGCCGACCTGCTGGGCGATCCAGCGGTCGCGCTCGGTCAGCGGCTGGGCCACGCCGCGGCCGCCGGCGGCGAGGTTGCCGCGCGTCTCGCCCTGCGCCGGGATGCGTGCCAGGCAGTACTCCACCGGTTCGCCGTCGATCATCAGGATACGCTTGTCGCCATCCTTGATCTCCGGGATGTAGCGTTGTGCCATGATCTGCTGGTGGCCGTGCAGGGTCAGGGTCTCGAGGATCACCGAGAGGTTCGGGTCGCCCTCGCGGTGGCGGAAGATCATGGTGCCGCCCATGCCTTCGAGGGGTTTGAGAATGATGTCACGATGTTCGGCGGCGAACTCGCGCAGAATGTCGGCGCGCCGTGTGACCAGTGTCGGCGGCGTGCACTGCGGGAACAGCGTGGCGAAGAACTTCTCGTTGCAGTCGCGCAGGCTCTGCGGGCGGTTCACCACCAGGGTGCCGGCGCGCTCGGCCTGTTCCAGCAGGTAGGTGGAATAGATGTACTCGTTGTTGAAGGGCGGGTCCTTGCGCATCAGGATCACGTCCAGCTCGGCGAGCGGCAGGTCGATCTCCTGGTCCAGCTCGTACCAGCGTTCGGCGTCGTTGAAGACCTTCAGGGGGCGGATCTTGGCCCGTGCGGCGTTCGCTTTCTGGTAAAGATCCTGTTGTTCCATGTAGAAGAGCGACCAGCCACGTGCCTGGGCCGCCAGCAGCATCGCCAGGGAGCTGTCCTTCTTGAAGTTGATGCTGGCGATGGGGTCCATCACGATGCCCAGGCGTACGCTCATGGGGAAGTCCTCCGAAAGGGGCTGGTGCGGCGACAAACCGCGCCGAAAAGGGCGGAAAAGGATGCTCAGGGTGGCGCCGGATATGTGCCCGGTCAAGGAAAAAGCCAGCGCATCCGGGGTGTTATGGATGGATGCGGGAGAGTGTGCTAAAAGACTCCGACGATTGGGTCGCAGCCCGAACGGTGGCAGGGCGTCAGCGCACTGAATATAAGACAGTAACGATTCACCGAGATGGTAAAAGGGCGAACATGGAACAGCATTCCGATGGTTTGAAGGTCATGGTCATCGACGATTCCAAGACGATCCGTCGTACCGCCGAAACCTTGCTCAAGAAAGTCGGCTGCGATGTCATCACGGCCATCGATGGCTTCGACGCGCTGGCGAAGATCGCCGACACCCATCCGAACATCATCTTCGTCGACATCATGATGCCGCGCCTCGACGGCTATCAGACCTGCGCCCTGATCAAGAACAACAGCGCCTTCAAATCCACCCCGGTGATCATGCTGTCCTCCAAGGACGGCCTGTTCGACAAGGCCAAGGGTCGCATCGTCGGTTCCGATCAGTACCTCACCAAGCCTTTCAGCAAGGAAGAGCTGCTCGGCGCCATCAAGACCCACGTGCCCGACTTCACCCCGGTGGAGCAAGCTTCCTGATGTCCGGCCCTGCGTGCCGGTGATGCCTTTTCCTGGGGGACCCCAATGGCTCGAATCCTCATTGTTGATGACTCTCCGACCGAGATGTACAAGCTGACCGCGATGCTGGAGAAGCATTCGCACCAGGTGCTCAAGGCCGAGAACGGCGCCGACGGCGTCGCCCTGGCCCGGCAGGAGAAGCCGGACGTGGTCCTGATGGACATCGTCATGCCCGGGCTGAACGGCTTCCAGGCCACCCGGCAGCTGTCCAAGGACCCGGAGACCAGCGCCATCCCGGTCATCATCGTCACCACCAAGGACCAGGAGACCGACAAGGTCTGGGGCAAGCGTCAGGGCGCTCGCGACTACCTGACCAAGCCGGTCGACGAAGAAACGCTGCTCAAGACCATCAATGCGGTACTCGCCGGCTGATGCCGGGCGGGGCCCGAATAACTATTAGAAAAGGCCAGGGCCGGCATGTCTGAAGTCCAGAGTCCCTTCCAGCTTCTCGTCGAGATCGACCAGCGCTGCCGTCGCCTGGCTGCCGGCCTGCCGGCGCAGCGCGAGGTCGTGCAGAGCTGGAACGGCATCGGCTTCCGTATGGCCGGCCGCCTGTTCGTGGCGCCCATGGGGGAGGTCGGCGAAGTGCTCCACGAGCCGCGCTACACCCTGTTGCCCGGCGTGCGCGAGTGGGTCCGGGGCGTGGCCAACGTCCGCGGTCGGCTGCTGCCGATCATGGACCTGTGCGGATTTCTCGGCGCGGAGCTGTCGCCGTTGCGCAAGCAGCGCCGCGTGCTGGTGGTGGAACACGGGGAGGTGTTCGCCGGGCTCATCGTCGATGAGGTCCTGGGCATGCAGCACTTCCCGGTGGATGCCTTCAGCGAGCAGTTGCCACCCCTGGAGGCGGCGCTGCAACCCTTTGTTCATGGCGTATTCCATCGAGAGCAGCCCTGGCTGGTATTCAGCCCGCATGCCCTGGCGCAGCACCCGGGCTTCCTCGACGTCGCCAGCTAGTTGAAACCGGTTGGGTCGGGAACTTCCGGCCCGTGTCGTGACATGGAAACCGAAATCGTGGTGGGTCCAGGCGGGGGCCGTATATGAAGAAAATCAAGACAGGCAATCTCTTTGCGGGAGCGCGCAGCAGTTCACTGATCGCGGGGCTGTTCATCGTCCTGATCGTCTCGATCGTGCTGCTGTTCGCCAACTTCGCCTACCTCAACACCCAGTCGAACCACGACAAGCAGTACATCGGCCACGCCGGCGAACTGCGCGTGCTGTCGCAGCGGATCGCCAAGAACGCCACCGAAGCGGCGGCGGGCAAGAGCGAGGCGTTCAAGTCGCTGAAGGACGCCCGCAACGACTTCGAGAAGCGCTGGAACGTGCTGCTCAAGGGTGACGAGAGCACCGGCCTGCCGCCGAGCCCGGCCGACGTCCAGGTGCCGATGGCCGACGTGCAGAAGGACTGGGACCTGCTGCGCAAGAACACCGACTCCATCCTCGCCAGCGAGCAGACCGTGCTCTCGCTGCACCAGGTGGCCGCGACCCTCGCCGAGACCATCCCGCAGCTGCAGGTGACCTACGAGGAAGTGGTGGACATCCTTCTGGAAAGCGGCGCGCCGGCCGACCAGGTCGCCGTGGCCCAGCGCCAGTCGCTGCTTGCCGAACGTATCCTCGGCTCGGTGAACAAGGTGCTCGCCGGCGACGAGAACTCGGTGCAGGCCGCCGACAGCTTCGGCCGCGACGCCAGCCTGTTCGGCCGCGTGCTCAAGGGCATGAAGGAAGGCAACGCGGCGATGAGCATCTCCAAGGTGACCAACGCCGAGGCCGTCGATCGCCTCAACGAGGTTTCCGAGCTGTTCGAGTTCGTTTCCGGCTCGGTGGACGAGATCCTCGAGACCTCGCCGGAACTGTTCCAGGTCCGCGAGTCCGCCAACACCATCTTCAGCAGCTCGCAGACCCTGCTGGACAAGGCCTCCAAGCTGGCCGACGGCTTCGAGAACCTGGCCGGCGGCCGGCACCTGAACCAGGTGGCGAGCGTCGCGCTGGGCATCCTCGCCCTTGGCTCGATCATCCTCATCGGCCTGGTGATGGTCCGCGAGACCAACCGCCGGCTGGCCGAAACCGCCGAGAAGAACGAACGCAACCAGGCGGCGATCCTGCGGCTGCTCGACGAGATCGCCGACCTCGCCGACGGTGACCTGACCGTGGCCGCGACCGTGACCGAGGACTTCACCGGCGCCATCGCGGACTCCATCAACTACTCCATCGACCAGCTCCGAGAGCTGGTGGAAACCATCAACCTCACCGCCGTGCAGGTGGCCGCCGCCGCCCAGGAAACCCAGGCCACGGCGATGCACCTGGCCGAGGCCTCCGAGCACCAGGCCCAGGAAATCGCCGGCGCCTCCGCGGCGATCAACGAAATGGCCGTGTCCATCGACCAGGTATCGGCGAACGCCAGCGAATCCTCCGCGGTGGCGGAACGTTCCGTGGCCATCGCCAACAAGGGCAACGAGGTGGTGCACAACACCATCACCGGCATGGACAACATCCGCGAACAGATCCAGGACACCTCCAAGCGGATCAAGCGCCTGGGTGAGTCGTCCCAGGAGATCGGCGACATCGTCAGCCTGATCAACGACATCGCCGACCAGACCAACATCCTCGCCCTGAACGCCGCGATCCAGGCGTCCATGGCCGGTGACGCGGGCCGCGGCTTCGCCGTGGTGGCGGACGAGGTACAGCGCCTGGCGGAACGTTCCTCCGCCGCGACCAAGCAGATCGAGGCGCTGGTGAAGACCATTCAGACCGACACCAACGAAGCGGTGATCTCCATGGAGCAGACCACCTCCGAAGTGGTCCGCGGTGCCCGCCTGGCGCAGGACGCCGGTGTGGCCCTGGAAGAGATCGAGAAGGTATCCAAGACCCTGGCGGCGCTGATCCAGAACATCTCCAACGCCGCCCGTCAGCAGGCGTCGTCCGCCGGCCACATTTCCAACACCATGAACGTGATCCAGGAGATCACCTCGCAGACTTCCGCCGGTACCACCGCCACTGCGCGCAGCATCGGCAACCTGGCGAAGATGGCGAGCGAGATGCGCAACTCGGTATCCGGCTTCAAACTGCCGGACCTGGCAGAACAGGCCTGAGCGGAGGTGCGCGGGGCTGAAGGGCACCGCGCACGACAGTCTTGAGCGAGAGGCGCGACATGCAGGCAACTGGCGTCTGGTCGTTGCAGCCGTTGGCCGACATGTCGGCGGCGGAGTTCCGCGACTGGCAGGCTCTGCTGGAAGAACGCACCGGCGTTGTAGTCAACGAACAGCGCCGGACCTTCCTGCAGACCAGCCTGGGCGCGCGCATGCGCGAACTGGGCATCGGCGACTACGCCAGCTACTACCGCCAGGTCACCGACGGCCCGCGGGGCGCGGTGGAGTGGTCGAACCTGCTGGACCGCCTGACCGTCCAGGAAACCCGCTTCTTCCGCCACCTTCCGTCCTTCGAGCTGCTCGCCGGCTACGTCCGCGAGCGCCTGCCGGCGCTGGGGCGGCCGCTGGCGCTGTGGAGCGTGGGCTGTTCCAGCGGCGAGGAGCCGTACTCGCTGGCCATGGTGGTCGCCGAGGCGCTGCGCGAGCTGGAACTGCCGTCGCTGTACGGGGTGAGCGGCACCGATATTAGCCTCAGCGCCCTGGGCAAGGCCCGCGAGGCGCTGTACCCGGCGCGCAAGCTGGCGGATGTCGAGGACGAACTGCGGCAACGCTATTTCCGGGAAGAGGCCGACGGCCGCTACCGGGTTCGACCCGAGCTGGCCGAGCGGGTGTGCTGTACGCGATTGAACGTGCTGGACCTGGGGCAGGCGCCCATGTCCGGCCTGGACGTGATCTTCTGTCAGAACCTGTTGATCTACTTCCGCCGCTGGCGGCGCCGGGACATCCTCAACCGCCTGGCCGAGCGCCTGGCGCCGGGTGGGCTGCTGGTGATAGGCGTTGGCGAGGTTGCCGAATGGCAGCACCCGGACCTGGTGCCGGTGGCCGACGAGCGGGTTCTGGCCTTTACCCGGAAGGGATGACACAGACACATGAGTGGAGTGGCTATGGGTGATCGGCACGATTATGTCGCCCTGGAATGGGTGAAAGGCGAGATCGCCGAGACCCTCAAGCAGGCGCGGCAGGCCCTGGAGGCGTTCGTCGAGAATCCGCAGGACCCCACGCGCATGGGTTTCTGCCTGGCCCACGTCCACCAGGTGCGGGGCACCCTGCAGATGGTGGAGTTCTATGGCGCCGCCCTGCTCGCCGAGGAAATGGAGCAGCTGACCCAGGCGCTGATCGACCAGCGCGTGCCCAGCCAGGGCGAGGCCCTGGAAGTGCTGATGCAGGCCATCCTGCAGTTGCCGGTGTACCTGGACCGTATCCAGAGCGCGCGCCGCGACCTGCCGATGGTGGTGCTGCCGCTGCTCAACGACCTGCGCGCCGCCCGCGGCGAGAAACTGCTCTCGGAAACCAGCCTGTTCGCCCCCGACCTGTCCGGCGGCAAGCCGCTGCTGCCCCACGACGCCCTGGCGCGCCTGCGCACCTCCGAGCTGCCGACGCTGCTGCGCAAGCTGCGGCAGATGCTGCAGGTGGCGCTGGTCGGGGTGATCCGCAACCAGGACCTGCCGACCAACCTGGGCTACATGGCGCGGGTCTTCGCCCGCCTCGAATCGCTGTGCAAGGAGGCCCCGCTGGGCCGCCTGTGGACCATCGCCTCGGCCATGGTCGAGGGCCTGGCCAACGGCAGCATCGCCAATGGCACCACGGTGCGCAACCTGCTGCGCCAGGTCGACCGCGAGTTCAAGCGCCTGGTCGAGGAGGGCGCCGACGGGATGAACCAGGCGGCGCCCGACGAGTTGGTGAAGAACCTGCTGTTCTATGTGGCCAAGGCGTCCGATCAGTCGCCCAAGGTGCGCGAGGTCAAGGACGAGTACCGCCTCGACGAGGCGCTGCCCGGCGCCGCCGTGGTGGACGAGGAGCGCGCCCGCCTGGCCGGCCCGGACCGCGACGCCATGCGCTCGGTGGTCGGCGCCCTGTGCGAGGAACTGGTGCGGGTCAAGGACAGCCTCGACCTCTTCGTGCGCAGCGACCGCTCCGCGGTGGCGGACCTCCAGGCCCTGGTGACGCCGCTCAAGCAGATCGCCGACACCCTGGCGGTGCTCGGCTTCGGCCAGCCGCGCCGGGTGATCCTCGACCAGCTCGAAGTGGTCGGCGCCCTGGCCGACGGGCGTCGCGAACCCAGCGACGCCACCCTGATGGACGTCGCCGGCGCGCTGCTCTACGTCGAGGCCACCCTGGCCGGCATGGCCGGGCCCAGCGAGGAACATGGCGACGAGGAGAGCCGCCTGCCGACCACCGACGTGGCGCAGATCCACCAGGTGGTGATCAAGGAGGCGCGCAACGGCCTGGAGCTGGCCAAGGACGCCATCATCGAGTTCATCGCCTCGCAGTGGAACCACGAGCACCTGGCGCGGGTGCCGGAATTGTTGACCCAGGTCCGCGGTGGCCTGGAAATGATCGACCAGGGGCGCGCGGCCCGGCTGCTGGAGGCCTGCAACCGCTACATCCAGGAACAGCTGCTGGTGCGCCAGGCGGTGCCGGACTGGCACAGCCTGGACACCCTGGCCGACGCCATCACCGGCGTCGAGTACTACCTCGAACGCCTCTCCGAGGACCAGGGCAGCTCCGGCGAGCTGATCCTCGACGTCGCCGAGGAGAGCCTGGAACAGCTGGGTTACCCACTCAAGCCGCAGCCTTCCATCCTCGACACGCCGACGCCCGACGCCCAGGCGGACGAGGCGCTGGCGGAAATCGACCTGCTGGCGAGCAGCGCCGCCGCCGACGTGCTGGCGGAGCAGGGCGCCGTCGACGAACTGCAGGCGCCGGACGACATAGTGCCGGAGGCCGTGCAGGCCTTCGCCGCCGAGCCCGGCTGGGAGCCGGCCAATGCCGGCGATCTCGCCCAGCCCGGCGACGAGCTGGCGTGGGACCTGCCGGCCACCGAGGAAGCGGCGCCGATCCGCGAGGACGTCGAGGCGCCGCTGTTGGTCTCCGACGACAACTGGACACTGGCCGAACCCGAGACGCCGGCGCTCGACGATGCCGGCGTCGACTTCAGCCTGGATGCGCCGCTGGAATCGCCCGCCGATCCGGTGGAGCCGAGCTGGTCGCTGGACGAGAGCCTGTCCCTGGACAGCCTGGAGCCGCTGCCCGGCTCCGAAGTGGCGCCCGCAGCCCCGGGCCTGGCGGCCGCAGGCGATTCCTGGACCCTCGACGACCTGCCGGCCCTGGATGCCGCCGCGAGCCCCGCAGCCGCGGAAGGCGAAATCCAGTGGACGCTGGACGAAGAAACCCCCTCCACCTCCGACACCTCGTGGAGCCTGGAGGACCTGCCGTCACTGGATGCCGGTGCCGAGCCGGAAGCCACTCCGTCGGCGCCGGCCAGCGAACTCGAATGGGACCTGGCGTTCGACGCGCCGCAACCCGGTGATAGCGCACCGGGCCTGGGCGAGTGGAGCCTGGAACCCCTCGCCGACGAGCCGCCGGCGAGCGACGAACTGTCCGCGCTGGAGCTGGATGCCCCGTTCGATGCGCCTGAGTCATCTCTGGAAGAGCTGCCCGAGCTAGCGGCCCTGGACCTCGACGAGGCTCCGGCCAGCGAGCAGCCCAGCGCCGCGGACCAGGCCTGGGAAGACCTGGACATGGCCGCGCTGGACCTGCCCGAGGTCGAGCTGCCGTCACCGCCGATCGAGCCCGAGGCCGAGCCGGAGGAGGCGAAGCCTCTGTCCCTGGCCGAGGTGATGGCCACCCCGGCCCAGGCGATCAACCCGCCGGCCCGCGAGGTGCCGCCCAGCCTGCTGCCGCCGCCGGCCGACGAGGAACCGGTGGACGAGGAGCTGCGCGAGGTCTTCATCGAAGAGGCCGGCGAGGTCCTGGAAACCATCAACGAATACCTGCCGCGCTGGCAGGCCGACGTCGACGATCGCGAAGCGCTGACCGAGATCCGCCGCGCCTTCCACACCCTCAAGGGCAGCGGGCGCATGGTCCGGGCGCTGGTGGTCGGCGAACTGGCCTGGTCCATCGAGAACCTGCTCAACCGCGTGCTCGACCGCAGCATCGCGGCCAGCGCGCCGGTGCTGCAGGTGATCGGCGACGTGGTGGCCCTGATGCCGTCGCTGGTGGACGAGTTCGCCGCCAGCGCGCAGCGTCAGCGCGACGACGTCGACCAACTCGCCGCCACCGCCCACGCCCTGGCCAAGGGCGAACCGGTGCCGCCGCCGGAAGGCGGGGAAACACCGGCGATCGAAGGAGTGGCACTGGAGCCGGCGGTCGAAGCCGCGGCCCTGGACGAAGGCCTCGACCCGCAGCTGCTGGAAATCTTCCGCAACGAGGCCGAGACCCACCTGGAAACCCTCGGCGGCTTCCTCGCCGACTGTGACCGCGAGCTGCCCCAGCCGGTCACCGACGACCTGCAGCGTGCCCTGCATACCCTCAAGGGCAGCGCGCACATGGCCGGCATCCTGCCGATCGCGGAAATCGCCACGCCGCTGGAGCGGCTGGTGAAGGAGTTCAAGACCAACCTGCTGCAGGTCGACCTGCGCGAGGCCGAGCTGCTGCGCGAGGCCGAGCGCCTGCTCAGAGTGGGTCTGCAACAACTGGACGCCGGCCGTCCGCTGGCGCACATCGACGGCGGCGACGAGTTGCTGCAGCGCATCGCCCAGGTCCAGCAGGAGCGCCTGGAGGCCGCGGAGGCCAAGCGTCGCGGCGAAAGCGGCGAGAGTGGCGGCGATCCGCAGATGCTCAGCCTGTTCCTCGCCGAGGGCATGAACATCCTGCTGGACGCCGAGGACCTGCTCGGCCGCTGGCGCGAACACCCCCACGAAGGCCAGGAGCTGGGCGCCCTGCACGAGGAGCTGGCGACACTGGCCAAGGGCGCGCAGCACGCCGAGCTGCCGCAGATGGCCGAACTCTGCGAGGCGCTGCTGGCCGTCTACGGCGCGGTGCAACAGGGCCGGCTGGCGGTGAGCGACGACTTCTTCGGCGCCGCCGAAGATGCCCACGAGGCGCTGATCGGCATGATGGACCAGGTGGCCGCGGCGTTGCAGGTCAGCGCCTGCCCGCAACAGGTCGAGGCCCTGCAGCGCCTGCTCCAGGCGCCCGCCGTGGAGGCCGATGAGGCACCCGAGCCGGTGCAGGCGGAGGCCGACGGCGAGAGCGATTTCATCGACCTCGACCAGCTCACCGCCGACGACTTCCCGCTGGAGGACGAAGAGCTGCTGCTCGACCGTCCCACCGCGCCGGAAGACCTGCCCGAAGACTTGCAGTGGCAGGCGCCTTCGCCCGCAGAGGCGCAGGAGCCCACGCCGGTCGAGCCGGAAGACGTTCGCGCGGCCAACCCCGTGCAGACGCTGGACGAGGAAATGGTGGCGATCTTCCTCGAAGAGGCCGTGGACATCCTCGACAGCGCCGGCCAGACCCTGACGCAGTGGAGCCAGGCCCCGGAGACGCCGGCCCCGCTGTCCACCCTGCAGCGCGACCTGCACACCCTCAAGGGTGGCGCGCGCATGGCCGAGATCCGCGAGATCGGCGACCTGTCCCATGAACTGGAATCGCTCTACGAAGGCCTGCTCGACCAGCGCTTCCAGGCCGGCCCCGGCCTGGCCGGGCTGCTCCAGGCCTGCCACGACTGCCTGGCGCAGCAGCTCGACCAACTGCAGGCCGGGCAGCCGCTGACCGACCCGGACGCGCTGATCCAGCGTATCCGTGCCTTCCGCCAGAACCCCGAGACGGCCTTGACCGCCGCGCCGGCCGAGCCGCAGCCTGAAGCCGAAGCCGAAGCCGAAGCCGAAGCCGAAGCCGAAGCCGAAGCCGAAGCCGAAGCCGAAGCCGAAGCCGAAGCCGAAGCCGAAGCCGAAGCCGAAGCCGAAGCCGAAGCCGAAGCCGAAGCCGAAGCCGAAGCCGAAGCCGAAGCCGAAGCCGAAGCCGAAGCCGAAGCCGAAGCCGAAGCCGAAGCCGAAGCCGAAGCCGAAGCCGAAGCCGAGCCGCTGGTGGACGAGCCGCCGCTGCCGATCGTCGACGAGAGCGAATCCGAGCCTGAGCCCGAAAGCACGGCGCCCGAGGCGGTCGACCCGGTGCTGGAGGAAATCGACCTCGCCACCTTCCTCCATGAGGCGGAAAGCGATCCCAGCGCCCAGGCCCTGGAGCAGTCCGACGACGTCGAGCCCGCGGCGGAACCGGCGTTCGAACCACTGGAAGTGCACGACCAGGAACTGGTGGACATCTTCCTCGAAGAAGGCTTCGACATCCTGGAAAGCGCGGCTGGTGCGCTGCAACGCTGGATGGGCAACGTCGACAACGGCGTCGAGCTCGAAGCCCTGCAGCGTGACCTGCATACCCTCAAGGGCGGCGCGCGCATGGCCGAGATCCGCCCCATCGGCGACCTCGCCCACGAACTGGAGTACCTCTACGAAGGCCTTTGCGGCGGACGCCTGCGCGCCAGCGACGGGCTCTTCGCCCTGCTCCAGCGCTGCCACGACCGCCTGGCGGAAATGCTTGAGGCGGTGCAGGGCCGGCGGCCGGTTCCCGAGGGCGAGTCGCTGATCGCGGCGATCCGCGACTTCCGCGCCAACCCCGACGAACAGCTGAGCATGCCCAGCAGCGTCAGCCTGCAGCCGCTGGTGCCGTCGCTGCTGGCCGGCGACGAGCCGGCGGCGGACATCATCGACATCTTCCTGGAAGAGGCCGACGACCTGCTCGAAGGCATGGAGCACGCCCTGGGCCGTTGGGACGCCGATGGCGACCACGGCGCCCTCGACGAGCTGCTGCGCATCCTCCACACCCTCAAGGGCGGCGCGCGGCTGGCCGGGCAGAACGCCCTCGGCGACCTCGCCCACGACCTCGAGGAACACCTCACCGAAGCCCAGCGCCAGGGCGCGCCCTGGCCGGACAGCCTGCTGCTCGACGTGCAGTCCGGCTTCGACGGCCTGCAGAACGAAGTGGACCACCTGCGCCAGCAGATCGGCGAGGCCGATGCCGCCGCGGAAAGCGCCGCGGCCGTCACGCCGCCGCCCGCCAGCGAGCCGGAGCCGGTCGAGCCGCTGCCGGTCCTGGCCGCCGGCGCCATCATGGCCGTCGCCGAGCCGCCGCGCAGCGAAGCGCCCAAGGTGCTGCCCTTCGTCCAGCGCGCCCAGGAGGCCGCACAGCAGGCCGCCGCGCGGCGCGCCCCGCAGGAACTGGTGAAGGTCCCGGCGCCGCTGCTGGAGAACCTGGTCAACCTGGCCGGCGAAACCTCCATCTTCCGGGGCCGCGTCGAGCAACAGGTGAGCGACGTCGGCTCCACCCTCACGGAGATGGACGCCACCATCGAGCGGGTGCGCGACCAGTTGCGCCGCCTCGACACCGAGACCCAGGCGCAGATCCTCTCGCGCCACCAGGCCGACGCCGAGCGCGCCGGCTACGAAGACTTCGACCCGCTGGAGATGGACCGCTACTCGCAGCTGCAGCAGCTGTCCCGCGCGCTGTTCGAGTCCGCCTCCGACCTGTTCGACCTCAAGGAAACCCTGGCCGCGAAGAACCGCGACGCCGAGACACTGCTGCTGCAGCAGGCGCGGGTCAACACCGAGCTGCAGGAAGGCCTGATGCGTACCCGCATGGTGCCCTTCGACCGCCTGGTGCCGCGCCTGCGGCGCATCGTCCGGCAGGTCGCCGGCGAGCTGGGCAAGCAGGTAGAGTTCATCGTCGGCAACGCCGAAGGGGAAATGGACCGTACCGTGCTGGAGCGCATAGTCGCGCCCCTGGAGCACATGCTGCGCAACGCCGTCGACCACGGCATCGAATCCGCCGACGCGCGCCGCGCCGCCGGCAAGCCGGAGGCCGGCAGCATCCGCCTGGAGCTGGGCCGCGAGGGGGGCGACATCCTCCTCAGCCTGGCCGACGACGGCGGCGGCATCCGCCTCGACGCGGTGCGCCGCAAGGCCGTCGAACGCGGGCTGATGGCCGCTGACGCCGAGCTTTCCGACCACGAGGTGCTGCAGTTCATCCTCGAAGCCGGCTTCAGCACCGCCGAGAAGCTCACGCAGATTTCCGGGCGCGGCGTCGGCCTGGACGTGGTCAATGCCGAGGTCAAGCAGCTCGGCGGTTCCATGAGCATCCAGTCGGAGCCGGGCAAGGGCACGCGCTTCGCCATCCGTCTGCCCTTCACCGTGTCGGTGAACCGCGCGCTCATGGTGCTTTCCGGCGAAGACCTGTACGCCGTGCCGCTGAACACCATCGAGGGCATCGTCCGCGTCTCGCCCTACGAGCTGGAGGCCCTCTACGAGGAAGGCGGCAGGCAGGGCCATGCGCCGCACTTCGAATACGCCGGGCAGGACTACGAGCTGAAATACCTGGGCGACCTGCTGAACAACGGCCAGCAGCCCAAGCTGGTGGGCCAGTCGTTGCCGCTGCCGGTGATCCTGGTGCGCTCCGCGGAACATGCGGTGGCGGTGCAGGTGGATGCCCTGGCCGGCTCCCGCGAGATCGTGGTGAAGAGCCTGGGCGCGCAGTTCGCCGGGGTCAGCGGCATCTCCGGGGCGACCATCCTCGGCGACGGCCGCGTGGTGGTGATCCTCGACCTGCTGGCGACCATCCGCGCCCGTCTGGCCAGCCTCGCCCTGCATGCCCAGCCGCGCCGCGCGCTGCCCAATGCGCCGCAGGCGGACAGCGAACAGCAGCGCCCGACCCTGGTCATGGTGGTGGACGACTCGGTCACCGTGCGCAAGGTCACCAGCCGCCTGCTGGAGCGCAACGGCATGAACGTGCTGACCGCCAAGGACGGAGTGGACGCCATCGCCCAGCTGCAGGAACACAAGCCCGACATCATGCTGCTGGACATCGAGATGCCGCGCATGGACGGCTTCGAGGTGGCCACCCTGGTGCGCCACGACGAGCGCCTGAAGGACCTGCCGATCATCATGATCACCTCGCGCACCGGCGAGAAGCACCGCGAGCGGGCCCTGGCCATCGGCGTCAACCGCTACCTGGGCAAGCCCTACCAGGAGTCCGAGCTGCTCGACAGCATCCAGGCGCTGGTGACCGCCCATGCCTGAGCAGAGCGGCGCAAGGATCGCGATCATCGCCGACACCTCGCTGCAGCGCCACGTGCTGCAGCAGGCGCTGGCCGGGCATGGCTACCAGGTGGTGCTCAACGCCGACCCCGGGCGTCTGGATGAAGCTCAGCTGGCCGCCTGCGAGACCGACCTGTGGCTGGTCGACCTGGCCCAGCAGGAAGACACGCCGCTGCTCGACAACCTGCTGGAGCAGGCCCAGGTGCCGGTGCTGTTCGGCGAGGGCCATGCCCCCGAGCGGCTTTCCGAGCACTACCCGCGCTGGGAACGGCGCCTGGTGGGCAAGCTGCGGCGCCTGGTGGGCGACCCCAGCGCCAATGTCGGCCAGAGCCTGGAGGCGCTGCTGAGCGAGGCCCAGCGGCCCAACCGCATCGCCTTGCCCGATGGCCTGGCGGCCTCGCCGCTGCAGGTGGGCGAGCCGGCGCGCCAGGTCTGGCTGCTGGCCGCGTCCCTGGGCGGCCCGGCGGCGGTCAAGGCGTTCCTCGATGCGCTGCCGGGCGGCCTGCCGCTGGCCTTCTTCTATGCCCAGCACATCGCCCCGTCGTTCGAGCAGAGTCTGCCGCAGGCGGTGGGGCGGCATAGCCAGTGGCGCGTCAACCTCGCCCGCGACGCCGACTGGCTGCGCTGCGGCGAAGTGGTGGTGGTGCCGGTGCAGCATGAGCTGGGCTTCGCCGAGGATGGCCGCATGCGCCTGGGTCAGCGGGCCTGGCCGGAGCCCTACAGCCCGTCCATCGACCAGATGATGCTCAACCTCGCCCAGCAGTTCGGCAGCCGCTGCGGGGTGATAGTCTTCAGCGGCATGTGCAGCGACGGCAGCGCCGCGGCCGCCTACGTGCGCCGCCAGGGCGCCGAGATCTGGACGCAGCGCGCGGACGGCTGCGCCTGCTCGAGCATGCCCGACAGCCTGCGCGAGGGCGGCTACAGTACCTTCACGGCCGATCCGCGCGAGCTCGCCGCGGCCTTGGTCGAATACCTGGCCGCGCAGTGTGCGGCCACTGGAGTGGAGTCATGAGTGATCTTTCCTTGCCGCAGGAAGCCCCTGTGAACGGCACCCCGGCCAATCTCGGCGGCGACGAGGCACCCGCCAGCCTGACCGGGCTGCTGGTGCCCCTGGCCGACCGCACCCTGCTGCTACCCAACGTGGCCGTGGCCGAACTGATCGCCTACCGCGCGCCCCAGGCGCAACCGGGCCTGCCGGCCTGGTACCTGGGCCAGGTGGCCTGGCGCGACCTGCGCCTGCCGCTGTTGTCCTTCGAGGCGGCCTCCGGCGGCGCGGCCCAGGTCGGCCCGGGGGCGCGGGTCATCGTCCTCAACGCCCTGGGCGGCCGGCCCCACGTGAAGTTCCTGGCGCTGCTGGCCCAGGGCATTCCGCGTTCGCTCAAGGTCGGCCCCGAGCTGCCCCGCGCCGAGGCCGAACTGGCGCCGCTGGAGCTGGCGGCGGTGAGCGTCGGCGACGACCTGGTGCGCATCCCCGACCTGGTGGCGCTGGAGCAGAAGCTCGCCGACGCCGGGCTGATCTGAGCCCCGGCCATGGCGCTGCGTCACGCCTGGCTGGGCGATGGCTGCGAAGTGGCCAGCGCGGCGCTGAGCGGGCACCGCTTCGACAAGCACAGCCACGACGAATTCGTCATCAGCGCCAACCTCTGCGGCAGCGAGGATATCTGGCTGGACGGCCGCAGCTTCCAGGCCGGCGCCGGCGACATCACCCTCTACAACCCGGGGCAGATCCAGGGCGGCGGCGCCGCCGACGGCCAGCCCTGGCGCTTCGTCAGCCTCTACCTGCCGGAAAGCGTGCTGGCCGAGAGCCTGGGCCTGCAGCGCCTGGCTTTCGAGCGGCCGCTGCTGGCGCATCCGCAGTTGGCGGGGGAACTGGCCCGTGCGGTGGAACTGGCCCTTTCCGGCGACACCTTCCTGCGCGAACGTGGCGAGGAGTGCCTGACCCTGGCGCTGGCCGAACTGGCGCGGCACGCGGGTACCCGGCCGCCGCAGACGGCGGCCTTGGGCCGGCGTCCGGTGGAGCGCCTGCAGGAACTGCTTGCCGCCAACCTCGCCGAACCACTGAGCCTGGAGGCCATGGCGCAGCAGGTGCAGGTCTCCAGGTTCCATCTGCTGCGGGCCTTCAAGCAGCACACCGGGATGAGCCCGCGGCAGTGGGCCATGCAACTGCGCACCCGGCGGGCCCTGGCGCTGCTGCGGGCAGGCGTCGCCGTGGGCGATGCAGCCCATGCCCTGGGCTTCGCCGACCAGAGCCACCTGACCCGCCACTTCCGCAGCGCCTACGGCATCAGCCCCGGTCGCTACCAGCGCACGTTGCGCGGCTGAAGCGGCGCAATCCGGTTCAAGTTTTTCCGCCATCGTCTGGGGAGAATGGGCGCATTCCCGCTTTCCGGAGTTCCGCCCCATGCTCGCCATCTTCCTTGCCGCCCTGCTGTTCGGCTTCGCCTTCAATATCTCGCCGGGGGCGGTGTTCAGCGAAACCCTGCGCCGTGGCCTGACCGGCGGCTTTCGCCCGGCGCTGCTGGTGCAGTTGGGGTCGTTGATCGGTGATGCGGTCTGGGCGCTGCTGGGGCTGACCGGCTTGGCGCTGCTGCTGGCCCACGAACAGGTGCGCGTGCCGCTGACCCTGGCCTGCGCCGGCTACCTGGCCTGGCTCGGCATCCAGGGCCTGCGCGACGCCTGGCGCCCGCCGCTGGACGACCTGGAGGCAGCCACCAGCGCCGGCAATGCCTTCGCCTCCGGGGCGGCCATCTCGCTGTCCAACCCGAAGAACGTGGTCTACTGGGGCGCGCTGGGCAGCGCCCTGGCCGGTATCGTCGAAGGCGCCCCGAGCCAGGCGCAGTCGCTGGTGTTCTTCGCCGGCTTCATGCTCTCGTCGCTGATCTGGTGCTTCCTCTGCGCCGGCCTGGTGGACTGGCTGCGGCGCAACACCTCGCTGTTCTGGCACCGCGTCAGCTACGCCGGCTGCGGCCTGCTGCTGCTCGGCCTGGCCGGATTGGCGCTGCGCGGGCTTTGAGGGCGCGCGTCTGGCGCGCAAATCGCGGGCAGGGCCCGCTCCTACATCACCGGTTGGCAGCGCTTTTCGTGCTCGCGAACAAACACGGTGCCATGCGGTTCGCGAGCAAGCTCGCTCCTACCGCTCCAGGAATGCACGGTCGTAGCTGTGGCGATGGGTATCGCTTCGCTCAACCCATCCTACGCCATCGTCGTCGGGCACCGGTGCCTCGGCCAACGGCACGCTCTACAGGGTGGCGCCAAGCTGCTCTTCGTAGGAGCGAGCTTGCTCGCGAATGAGCCCCGCAGCGGAGTCTGTTCGCGAGCAAGCTCGAGCTGTGCCGGGCTTTGGCCGTTCCGGCGGCTACCTCAGGGACGTTATCCGCCGTTTGGCCTTGGCTTCAGGCGGCTGCGGGGATGAGCCTGGCGAAGATTCCGGGCGGTTCCGGGCTCGACCTCGGCGTTGCGCCAGGGGGCGGTGTATCGGCGTATAACCGCGAACGGTTATACGCCCTACGGGCGGCATGGTCGTTTGTCCGCGAGAGCCGAAGGTTCCGGCGGCTACCTCAGAAATCGCCCCACAGCTGCTGCGCCACGCTCAGCGCCACCACCGGAGCGGTCTCGGTGCGCAGCACCCGCGGGCCCAGGCGGGCGGCGTGGAAGCCGGCGGCCTTGGCCTGTTCCACCTCGGCGTCGCTCAGGCCGCCTTCCGGGCCGATGAGGAAGGCCAGGCTGCCCGGGCGGGTGTGGCTGGCCAGGGGCTCGGCCACCGGGTGCAGCACCAGCTTGAGGTCCGCCTCGGTGGCTTGCAGCCATTCTGCGAGGCTGACGGGCGCGTCTATCTGCGGCAGCACCGAGCGGCCGCACTGCTCGCAGGCGCTGATGGCGATCTGGCGCCAGTGGGCGGTGCGCTTGTCGGCGCGCTCGTCCTTCAGGCGTACTTCGCAGCGTTCACTGACGATCGGGGTGATCCGCGCGGCGCCCAGTTCGGTGGCCTTCTGGATCGCCCAGTCCATGCGCTCGCCGCGCGACAGGCCCTGGCCCAGGTGCAGGCGCAGCGGCGACTCGGCCAGGCCGGCGAAGCTTTCGCGCAGCTCCACGCGCACGTTCTTCTTGCTGACCTCCACCAGCTCGCCGAGGAACTCCTGGCCGGAGCCGTCGAACAACTGCACGGCATCGCCGGCGGCATGCCGCAGCACGCGGCCGATGTAGTGGGCCTGGGCCTCGGGCAACTCGTGCTGGCCGAGGGAGAGGGGGGCGTCGATGAAGAAGCGGGAAAGGCGCATAGGAAACAAAGCCGCTGAAGGCTGGAGGCTGAACGAAGAGCGGCATGGTGCAGCCCGCTTTGCATTTCGTCCAGCCTTCGGCCTCCAGCGCTCTTCTCGGCTCTCAGCCGCTAGCCTGGATCCCGGTGATCCGGATACAGCCCGCTGACCGCCACGCTCACCGAGTCCCGGCAGGCGATGTCGATGCCTTCGCTGGCCACTTCGGCGAGGAAGTCGATTTCCTCCGGGGTGATCACGTAGGGCGGCAGGAAGTACACCACGTTGCCCAGCGGGCGCAGCATGGCGCCGCGTTCCAGGGCGTGCTGGTAGACCTTCAGGCCGCGGCGTTCCTGCCAGGGGTAGGCCGCGCGGCTGGTCTTGTCCTGGACCATCTCGATGGCCAGGGCCATGCCGGTCTGGCGGACCTCGGCCACGTGGGGGTGGTCGGCCAGGTGCGCGGTGGCCGAGGCCATGCGCGCGGCCAGGGCCTTGTTGGCCTCGATCACGTTGTCCTGCTCGAAGATGTCGAGGGTCGCCAGGGCCGCGGTGCAGGCCAGCGGGTTGCCGGTGTAGGTGTGCGAATGCAGGAAGGCGCGCAGGGTGGCGTAGTCGTCGTAGAAGGCCTGGTAGACCTTGTCGGTGGTCAGCACCGCGGCCATCGGCAGGTAGCCGCCGGTCAGCGCCTTGGACAGCACCAGGAAGTCCGGGGTGATGCCGGCCTGCTCGCAGGCGAACATCGTGCCGGTGCGGCCGAAGCCGACGGCGATCTCGTCGTGGATCAGGTGCACGCCGTAGCGGTCGCAGGCCTCGCGCAGCAGCTTGAGGTACACCGGATGGTACATGCGCATGCCGCCGGCGCCCTGGATCAGCGGCTCGACGATGACCGCGGCGACTTCCCGGTGATGCTGCTCCAGGGTCCGTTCCATGTGCTCGAACATGGCCCGCGAATGGGCTTCCCAGCTCTCGCCCTCGGCGCGCAGGTAGCAGTCCGGGCTGGGCACCTTGAGGGTGTCGAGCAGCAGCGACTTGTAGGTCTCGGTGAACAGCGCCACGTCGCCCACCGACATCGCCGCCACGGTTTCGCCGTGATAGCTGTTGGTCAGGGTGACGAAGCGCTTCTTCGCCGGCTGGCCGCAGTTCTGCCAGTAGTGGTAGCTCATCTTCAGCGCCACCTCGATGCCGGAGGAGCCGTTGTCGGCGTAGAACACCCGCGACAGGCCCTCGGGCGTGAGGCGCACCAGGCGCTCGGACAGCTCGACCACCGGTTGGTGGGTGAAGCCGGCGAGGATCACGTGCTCCAGCTGGTCGACCTGGTCCTTGATGCGCTGGTTGATGCGCGGGTTGGCGTGGCCGAAGACGTTCACCCACCAGGAGCTGACCGCGTCCAGGTAGCGCTTGCCCTCGAAGTCCTCCAGCCATACGCCCTCACCGCGGCGGATGGGGATGACCGGCAGGCGCTCGTGGTCTTTCATCTGGGTGCAGGGGTGCCAGAGCACCTCCAGGTCGCGCTGCATCCACTCGGCGTTCAGGCCCATGGAAGGTCTCCTCTTGAAGTCGTCGGGCAAGCCTATGCAATGGGACATGGACGGACAAGGCGCGCGCCGCGACACACGGCAGAGGGTGGCATCTGGCCGGCCACTGGGCGCTGGCGTATGCTGCGCGCCTTCGTACCATGTTGGGGGATGCACGATGAAGATTCGATGGCTGCGCGCGGCCTCGCTGCTGGCGCTGGCGGCGTTCAGCGCGTTCGCGTTGGGCAAGGACAAACAACCGACCGCGATCGTGGTCGGCGGCGGGCTGGCGGGCCTCAGCGCCGCCTATGAACTGCAACAGTCGGGCTGGCAGGTCACCCTGCTGGAGGCCAAGCCGCAGATCGGCGGGCGCTCGGGCCTGGCCACCAGCGAATGGCTGGGCAACGCCAAGGCCCAGCCGACCCTCAACGGCTACCTGGACACCCTCAAGCTGAAAGCGGTGCCGGCGCCGGAATTCGTGCGTACTCCCAGCTACCTGATCGACGGCGTCTACTACAGCTCCGCCGACCTGAAGCAGAAGATGCCCGCCGTGGCCGCCGACCTGGAACGCTTCGAGAAGTCGCTGAACGATCTCTCGGCGTCCATCGACGACCCGCTCGACCCGCTGGCCAACAAGACCCTGTTCGCCCTCGACCAGCTCAACGTCGCCCGCTGGCTGGACAAGCTGAACCTGTCGCCGACCGCGCGCCTGCTGGTCAACCAGCGTATCCGTTCGCACTACGACGAGCCGTCGCGCCTGTCGTTGCTGTACCTCGCCCAGCAGGGCCGGGTGTACCGCAACGTCGATGACCGCGACCTGCGCGCCGAGCGCCTGCCGGGCGGCAGCCAGGTGCTGGCCGAGGCCTTCGTCAAGCAACTGAAGACCATCAAGACCAACGCCCGCGTCAGCGCCATCGTGCAGGACAAGGACGGTGTCACCGTCAAGGCCGGCAGTTCCGGCTACAGCGCCGATTACGCGGTGATCGCGGTGCCGCTGCGCGCCCTCGGCCAGATTCAGCTGACCCCGGGCCTCAACGCCAAGCAGCAGGAAGCGCTGAAGAACACCAACTACGGCTGGCGCGACCAGATCCTGCTGAAGTTCAAGCGCCCGGTGTGGGACGACAAGTCGCGCCTGTCCGGCGAGATCTACAGCGACCAGGGCCTGGGCATGATCTGGGTGGAGCCCGCGCTCAAGGGCGGCGCCAACGTGCTGATCAACCTCTCCGGCGACAACGCCCGCGTGCTGCAGGCCTTCGGCGATCGGCAGATGGTCGACCAGGTGCTGATCCGCATGAACAAGTACTACCCGAAGATGCGCGGCGCCTATTCCGGCTACGAAATGCGCCGCTACAGCACCGACGTCAGCACCGGCGGCTCCTACCTGGCCTATGGCCCGGGGCAGATCAGCCGCTTCTGGCGCGCCTGGGAGCAGCCGCTGCCGCGCGTCGCCTTCGCCGGCGAGCACACCGATGCGCTCTACCCGGGCACCATCGAGGGCGCCCTGCGCAGCGGCAAGCGCGCCGCCGCGCAACTGCGCGACCTGGCCGACGGAAAGACCGTCAGCATCCCCGCGCCGGCCAAGGCCAGCGAAGTGCCGGCGGCGCCGGCCGCGGGCGAGGGCAAGAAGAAGGGCGCGTTCTCCTGGTTCACCGACATGTTCTGAGCCGTGGCGCCCGCCATTGCCTGTGAAAAGGGGCGCCTTCCAGCGCCCCTTTTTCTTTTGCGTCGAATAATTCCCGCACCCGGGGTGTTATCTCGAAAGAGGCACAGAAGGCTCTGGAATGGTCGTTAGCCAGCAAAGCTATCTTGTGAATCGATGTTTCAAAGCAGTAATTTCCACTTTTATCCGATCGTTTTGCCGCTAGTCTTGACGCTCCGGCTTTATCAGGAAACCTCTCGATGCAATGGCGTAATTCGCCCTCCCGTTACGGTCTGGTCAGTCTCTTCCTCCACTGGGGCAGCGCCCTGGTGGTCTTTGGCCTGTTCGGCCTGGGCCTGTGGATGCGCGAGCTGGACTACTACGACACCTGGTACCACCGCGCCCCGGAAATCCACAAGAGCATCGGCATCCTGCTGGCCATCGCCCTGATCGTGCGCATCGCCTGGCGCTTCCTCAGCCCGCCGCCGCCGGCCCCGGCCAACCATGGCGCGCTGACGCGCAAGGCCAGCAAGCTCGGCCACCTGGCGCTGTACGGGCTGCTGATCGCGGTGATAGTCGCCGGCTACCTGATTTCCACCGCCGAGGGCAAACCCATCAGCGTGTTCGGCTGGTTCGACGTGCCGGCGACCCTGAGCGGGCTGCCCGAGCAGGCCGACACCGCCGGCGCCATCCATCTGTACCTGGCCTGGGCCCTGGTGGTCTTCGCCGTACTGCACGCCCTGGCGGCGCTCAAACACCATTTCCTCGACCGCGATGCGACCCTCACGCGCATGCTCGGCCGTTCCACGGATTGACCCCACCTAGCACCCTATGGAGATCACCATGCTGAAGAAGACCTTCGCCGCCCTGGCCCTGGGTACCGCCCTGTTCAGCGTCGGCCAGGCCATGGCCGCCGACTACAAGATCGACAAGGAAGGCCAGCACGCCTTCATCGAGTTCCGCATCAAGCACCTGGGCTACAGCTGGCTGTACGGCCGCTTCGACGACTTCGACGGCGCCTTCACCTTCGACGAGAAGAACCCGGCCGCCGACAAGGTCAAGGTCACCATCAACACCAACAGCGTGAACACCAACCACGCCGAACGTGACAAGCACCTGCGCAGCGGCGACTTCCTCAACGTCTCGAAGAACCCCACCGCGACCTTCGAGTCCACCGGCGTCAAGGCCGACGGCAAGAACGCCGAGATCACCGGCAACCTGACCCTCAACGGCGTGACCAAGCCGGTCACCCTCAAGGCCGAGCTGATCGGCCAGGGCGACGACCCGTGGGGCGGCTACCGCGCCGGCTTCCTCGGCACCACCACCCTGAAGCTGAAGGACTTCAACATCCAGCGCGACCTCGGCCCGGCTTCCCAGGAAGTCGAGCTGACGCTGTCGGTGGAGGGTGTGCGTCAATAAGACGCGGTTGCAGCGAAACGCCGGCGCAAGCCGGCGTTTTCGTTACTGCGGCAGCTCTTCCTGGGCGTCCAGGCAGCGTTGCAGCAGGTGCGCCATACAGCGCTGCTCCTCGGCATCCAGCGGTGCAAAGAGCCTGTCATGGGTGCATGCGAGAATCGCCTGGGCCTGGGCATGGACGACCTTGCCGGCCTCGGTGAGGAACAGCTGGAAGCTGCGCTGGTCCCCCGGGTTGCGCTCGCGGCGGACCAGGCCGCGGCTCTCCATCTCGCGGACCTTGCGGGTGATCAGCGCCTTGTCGCGGCACATCTGCCGGCCGACGTCCTGCAGGTTGATGAGGCCCTCGGCCTCGGCGATCAGCTCCAGCAGGCGGATGTCCGGCGGCGCCAGGTCGATGCCCTGGGCGAGCAGGCCCATCTGCAGCTGGTTGCGCAGATGCTCGAAGAGCGCCATCAGGTTCTGTGGCAGGTCGGGATTCACGGGACGGGTCATGGCCTGGACGGGGTAAACGGAATGTAAAGCCGATTGATCGGCCGATTCATTTTCCTTATTTTAGTTGACGCTATCAACTTTATGACAAGCCGCTCACGCCGAACGGGAATCGTCTGAAGCACCCGCCATGGGCTAAAACGTTTCAGTTGGTTACCGACAAGGCTTTCGGTCGTTTACAAACAAACCTGAATGTAAGTATTTTGCCAGCCTTTCCGGCCCGGCTGCCGCCGTGGTGCCGGATGCTTTCGCTTACGAGGACAACGATATGCAACGAACGCCAGCCAAGCGCGCCCTGGTTCCGGCCCTGCTCGTCGCCATGGCTACCCTTGCCGGTTGCGGCAAGAACGAGGCCCCGCAGCAGGCGCAGACCCCCGAGGTCGGTGTGGTGACCCTGCAGGCCCAGACGGTGCCGCTGAGCACCGAGCTGCCCGGCCGCACCACGGCGTTCCGGGTGGCCGAAGTGCGGCCGCAGGTCAACGGCATCATTCTCAAGCGCCTGTTCAAGGAAGGCAGCGACGTCAAGGAAGGCCAGCAGCTGTACCAGATCGACCCGGCCACCTACGAAGCCACCTACCAGAGCGCCAAGGCCAACCTGATGTCCACCCAGCAGCAGGCCGAGCGCTACAAGCTGCTGGTGGCCGACGAGGCGGTGAGCAAGCAGCAGTACGCCGATGCCCAGGCCGCCGCGCTGCAGGCCAAGGCCTCCGTCGACCAGGCGCAGATCAACCTGCGCTACACCAAGGTGCTGTCGCCCATCTCCGGGCGCATCGGCCGTTCGGCGGTGACCGAGGGCGCGCTGG
Source organism: Pseudomonas sp. A6 (assembly GCF_052367875.1). Taxonomy (NCBI): domain Bacteria; kingdom Pseudomonadati; phylum Pseudomonadota; class Gammaproteobacteria; order Pseudomonadales; family Pseudomonadaceae; genus Pseudomonas; species Pseudomonas sp. A6. The sequence continues at coordinate 592,801 of NZ_CP198970.1, forward strand.
TGACCAACGGCCAGGCCACCGCCATGGCCACCGTGCAGCAGCTCGACCCCATCTACGTCGACGTCACCCAGCCCTCCACCTCGCTGCTGCGCCTGCGCCGCGAGCTGGCCGCCGGCAACCTGCAGAAGGCCGGCGACAACGCGGCCAAGGTCAAGCTGTTCCTCGAGGACGGTTCGGCCTATCCGCTGGAAGGCAAGCTGGAGTTCTCCGAGGTCTCGGTGGACCAGGGCACCGGCTCGGTGACCGTCCGTGCGGTGTTCCCCAACCCCAAGCATGAATTGCTGCCGGGCATGTTCGTGCATGCCGTGCTGCAGGAAGGGGTGAAGGACAAGGCCATCCTCGCGCCCCAGCAGGGCGTGACCCGCGACCTGCGTGGCCAGCCCACCGCCCTGGTGCTGGGCGCCGACGACAAGGTCGAGCTGCGCAACATCAAGACCGACCGCACCGTGGGGGCCTACTGGCTGGTCACCGAGGGCCTGAAGCCCGGCGACCGCCTGATCACCGAAGGCCTGCAGTACGTCCAGCCCGGCGCCAAGGCCAAGGCCGTGCCGGCGAAGAACGTCGCCCCCGCGCCGGAGGCCGGCAAGCCCGCCGCCTCGGACAGCCAGGGTTAACCAAGGGGTTTCGCAATGTCGAAGTTTTTCATTGACCGGCCTATCTTCGCCTGGGTTATAGCCCTGGTGATCATGCTGGCGGGCGGGTTGTCGATCCTCTCGCTGCCGGTGAACCAGTACCCGGCCATCGCCCCGCCGGCGATCGCCATCCAGGTCAGCTACCCGGGCGCTTCCGCGGAAACCGTGCAGGACACGGTGGTCCAGGTGATCGAGCAGCAGATGAACGGTCTCGACCATCTGCGCTACATCTCCTCGGAGAGCAACTCCGACGGCAGCATGACCATCACCGTGACCTTCGATCAGGGCACCAGCCCGGACATCGCCCAGGTCCAGGTGCAGAACAAGCTGCAGCTGGCCACGCCGCTGTTGCCGCAGGAAGTGCAGCAGCAGGGCATCCGCGTGACCAAGGCGGTGAAGAACTTCCTGATGGTCGTCGGTATCGTCTCCGAAGACGGCAGCATGACCAAGGAAGACCTGTCGAACTACATCGTCTCCAACATCCAGGACCCGCTGTCGCGGACCGCGGGTGTGGGCGACTTCCAGGTGTTCGGTTCGCAGTACGCCATGCGCATCTGGCTGGACCCGGCCAAGCTCAACAGCTACCAGCTGACGCCCAACGACATCGTCACCGCGGTGCAGGCGCAGAACGTGCAGATCTCCTCCGGCCAGCTGGGCGGCCTGCCCGCGTTGCCGGGACAGCAGCTCAACGCGACCATCATCGGCAAGACCCGCCTGCAGACCGCCGAGCAGTTCGGCGACATCCTGCTCAAGGTCAACACCGACGGCTCCCAGGTGCGCCTGAAGGACGTCGCCCGGGTGGCGCTCGGCGGCCAGGACTACAGCATCAACGCGCAGTTCAACGGCAAGCCGGCCTCGGGTATCGCCATCAAGCTGGCCACCGGCGCCAATGCGCTGGACACCGCCAAGGCGATCCGCGCCACCATCGGCCGCCTGCAGGAGTTCATGCCCGAGGGCATGAAGGTGGTCTACCCGTACGACACCACCCCGGTGGTCTCCGCTTCCATCCATGAAGTGGTCAAGACCCTCGGCGAGGCGATCCTCCTCGTGTTCCTGGTGATGTACCTGTTCCTGCAGAACTTCCGTGCCACCCTGATCCCGACCATCGCCGTGCCGGTGGTGCTGCTGGGCACCTTCGGCGTGCTGGCGGCGTTCGGCTTCTCGATCAACACCCTGACCATGTTCGGTATGGTGCTGGCCATCGGCCTATTGGTGGACGACGCCATCGTGGTGGTGGAGAACGTCGAGCGGGTGATGGCCGATGAAGGCCTGCCGCCCAAGGAGGCGGCGCGCAAGTCCATGGGCCAGATCCAGGGCGCGCTGGTGGGCATCGCCATGGTGCTCTCGGCGGTGTTCCTGCCGATGGCGTTCTTCGGCGGCTCCACCGGGGTGATCTACCGGCAGTTCTCCATCACCATCGTCTCGGCCATGGCCCTGTCGGTGCTGGTGGCGCTGATCCTCACCCCGGCGCTGTGCGCCACCATGCTCAAGCCCATCGAGAAGGGCGACCACGGCGAGCACAAGCGCGGCTTCTTCGGCTGGTTCAACCGCAAGTTCATCGACACCACCCACGGCTACGAGCGTGGCGTGACCTCGATCCTCAAGCACCGCTCGCCGTACCTGCTGCTGTACGTGGTCATCGTCATCGGCATGGCCTGGCTGTTCACCCGCATCCCCACGTCCTTCCTCCCCGACGAGGACCAGGGCGTGCTCTTCGCCCAGGTGCAGACGCCGCCGGGTTCCACCGCCGAGCGCACGCAGAAGGTGGTCGACCACATGCGCGAGTACCTGCTGGACAAGGAAGGCCAGGCGGTCAGCTCGGTGTTCACCGTGACCGGCTTCAATTTCGCCGGCCGCGGCCAGAGCTCGGGCATGGCCTTCATCATGATGAAGCCCTGGGAAGAGCGCCCCGGCTCGGAGAACAGCGTGTTCGCCGTGGCCGAGCGCGCCCAGCACTACTTCTTCAGCATCAAGGACGCGATGGTCTTCGCCTTCGCCCCGCCGGCGGTGCTGGAGCTGGGCAACGCCACCGGTTTCGACATCTACCTGCAGGACCAGGCGGGCGTCGGCCACGAGGCGCTGATGCAGGCGCGCAACCAGTTCCTCCAGCTCGCCGCGCAGAACCCCGTGCTGCAGCGCGTGCGCCCCAACGGCCTGAACGACGAGCCGCAGTACCAACTGCTGATCGACGACGAGAAGGCCAGTGCGCTGGGCGTTTCGCTGGCGGACATCAACAACACCATCTCCATCGCCTGGGGTTCGAAGTACATCAACGACTTCATCGACCGCGGCCGGGTGAAGAAGGTGTACGCCCAGGGCGAGCCCGGTGCGCGCATGAGCCCGGAAGACCTGGCCAAGTGGTACGTGCGCAACAGCAGCGGCGAGATGGTGCCCTTCACCGCCTTCGCCACCGGCAAGTGGGCCTACGGCTCGCCGAAGCTGGCGCGCTACAACGGCGTGCCGGCCATGGAAATCCTCGGTGAGCCGGCCCCGGGTCGCAGTACCGGCGAGGCCATGGCGGCGGTGGAAGAGATCGTCCAGCAACTGCCCAAGGGCGTCGGCTATTCCTGGACCGGCCTGTCCTACGAGGAGCGCCTGGCCGGCTCGCAGACCACCTCGCTGTTCGTGCTCTCGGCCATCGTGGTGTTCCTCTGCCTGGCGGCGCTGTACGAGAGCTGGTCGATCCCGTTCTCGGTGATGCTGGTGGTGCCCCTGGGGATCATCGGTGCGCTGCTGGCCACCTCGATGCGCGGGCTGTCCAACGACGTGTTCTTCAAGGTCGGCCTGCTCACCACCATCGGCCTGTCGGCGAAGAACGCCATCCTTATCGTGGAGTTCGCCAAGGAACTGCACGAACGCGAGGGCAAGCACATCGTCGACGCGGCCATCGAGGCCTGCCGCATGCGTCTGCGCCCGATCGTCATGACCTCGCTGGCCTTCATCCTCGGCGTGGTGCCGCTGGCGATTTCCAGCGGCGCCGGCTCCGGCAGCCAGCACGCCATTGGTACCGGCGTGATCGGCGGCATGGTCACCGCGACCGTGCTGGCGATCTTCTGGGTGCCGTTGTTCTACGTGGTGGTCAGCACCCTGTTCAAGGACAAGGCGTCCAAGGAACAGGCGACCACCGAGAAGGGGCATTGATATGAGAAAGTCCTTACTCAGCCTGGCCCTGGCGACCGCCGCGCTGTCCGGCTGTTCGCTGATCCCGGACTACCAGCGCCCCGAGGCGCCGGTAGCCCAGGCCTACCCCCAGGGCCCGGCCTATGCCGGCGCCCAGGGCGGCGGCGCGACCGCCGCCGCGGACCTCGACTGGCAGAGCTTCTTCAGCGACCCGCAGCTGCGCCGCCTGGTCGAAGTGGCCCTGGGCAACAACCGCGACCTGCGCGTCGCCGCGCTGAACGTCGAGGCCTACCAGGCGCAGTACCGCATCCAGCGTGCCGAGCTGTTCCCGGCGGTGAGCGCCGACGTGAGCGGTTCGCGCCAGCGCCTGCCGGAGCGGGTGTCGACCACCGGCAACGACATGATCAGCAGCCAGTATGGCGCCACCCTGGGCGTCACCGCCTGGGAAGTGGACCTGTTCGGCCGCCTGCGCAGCCTGCGCGATGAGGCCCTCGAGCAATACCTGGCGACCGAAGAGGCGCGCCGCAGCACCCAGACCGCGCTGGTGGCCAACGTCGCCAACGCCTACCTGACGCTGCGCGCCGACCAGGCCCAGCTGCAGCTGACCCGCGACACCCTGGCCACCTACCAGAAGAGCTACGACCTGACCAAGCGCAGCAACGAGGTCGGCGTCGCGTCGGCCCTGGACCTGCGTCAGGCGCAGACCTCGGTGGAAAGCGCGCGGGCGACCCTGGCGCAGTACACCCGCCTGGTGGCTCAGGACCAGAACGCCCTGACCCTGCTGCTGGGTTCCGGCGTGCCGGCCGACCTGCCGCAAGGCATGGACCTGGAGCAGCAGGTGCTGGCCCAGGTGCCGGCGGGCCTGCCCTCGGACCTGCTGCAGCGGCGCCCGGACGTGCTGGAAGCCGAGCACCAGCTCAAGGCGGCCAACGCCAACATAGGCGCGGCGCGCGCGGCCTTCTTCCCGAGCATCAGCCTGACCGCCAACGCCGGCAGCCTGAGCCCGGACCTGTCCGGCCTGTTCGACGCGGGTTCCGGCACCTGGCTGTTCAAGCCGTCCATCAGCCTGCCGATCTTCAACGCCGGCAGCCTGAAGGCCAGCCTGGACCTGGCCAAGGTGCAGAAGAACATCTACGTCGCGCAGTACGAGAAGGCCATCCAGACCGCCTTCTCGGAAGTCGCCGACGGCCTGGCCGCACGGGGCACCTATGGTGAGCAGCTGACCGCCCAGCGCGCCCTGGTCAAGGCCAGCGAGGACTACTATCGCCTGGCCGAGAAGCGCTACCGCACCGGCGTGGACAACTACCTGACCCTGCTCGACGCCCAGCGCTCGCTGTTCAGCGCCCAGCAGCAGCTGATCACCGACCGCCTGAACCAGCTCACCAGCGAGGTGAACCTGTACAAGGCGCTCGGAGGCGGCTGGCAGGAAAGCACCGCGCAGAAGCAGTCGCAGCCACAGCCCAAGGGCTGAGGCCTCGGCCCACGGAAACGCCGCCCCTCGGGGCGGCGTTTTCGTTTGTGGAGCCCAGCGATTTTCGTAGGAGCGGATTTATCCGCGATTTTCGTGCATGGGATCGGCCCATCGCGGACGGAGTCCGCTCCTACGATCGTGCCTCCCAGGAATTGTAGGAGCGGGCCCTGCCCGCGATTCGCGCGCAGGGCGCGCTCCTACAGGGGGAGTGGCGCGGGTAGGGTTGCGTAGGAGCGGATCTCATCCGCGAATCGCGCCGGGACGTCCGGCCATCGCGGACAAGGTCCGCTCCTACGGGGGAATGGCGCGGGTGGGGTTGCGTCGACATCGTAGGATGGGTTGAGCGGAGCGATACCCATCGCCATGGTCCGATGGGTATCGCAAGCTCAACCCATCCTACGAAGAGCGTCCCTGCACGGTTGGTGTACAACCGCGAACGGTTGTACGCCCTACAACACGGCGCCTTGCCCGGCCGGGCGGATGTCGTGGTCGGCCAGCCAGTCCAGGGCGCATTCGCGCAGGCGTTCGGACTGGTAGTCGTACCAGGCCTGGAGCAGGTCCGGGTAGCCCATGAGCACGTGGCGGAAGGCCTTGAACGGCTTGCGGCCTTCCAGGGCCGAGGCCATGGCGGCGTAGGCGTGGGGTTCGCCGACTTCGCGGAGGAAGTCGCGCATCAGCTCCAGGGATTCGCGGCTGCTCAGCGGCTCGATCGGCAGCAGGCGCTCCGGGTCCTGCTCCAGCAGGAGCAGCAGGTCCGGGTCGGGGGAGTCGCTCAGCAGCGGCACCACCTGGCCGCTGCCCAGGTCCAGGTAGTGCTCTATGTCGCTGGTGTCGAGGGCGACGGCGAGTTCGTCGAGGTCGATGGTCAGCGGGCGCATGGTCACTCTCCGGTTGGGCGAGAGCCCAGCCTATCCCATGCGCGGCCTTCCTGTCCGCTGCAATCCTGTTACAGGCGGAAGCGCCCGACCTGGCTCTGCAGGTCGCTGCCCAGGCGCGCCAGTTCGTTGCTCGAGGCGGCGGTCTGCTGGCTGGCGGCGGCCGATTGCTCGGCGATGTCGCGGACCTGGCCGACGCTGCGGCTGATCTCGGCGGCGACGCTGCTCTGCTGTTCGGCGGCGGAGGCGATCTGCAGGTTCATGTCCTGGATCTGTGCCACGCTGCGGGCGATGGCGGCCAGCGCGTCGCCGGCGCGGCGCGTCAGCTCGACCGAGTCGCCGGTCAGCTCGCGGCTGTCGTCCATGCATTGCGCGGCGTCCTCGGCGCCGCGCTGCAGGGCGGCGATCAGCGCCTCGATCTCGGCGGTGGACTGCTGGGTGCGCTGGGCCAGCGCGCGCACTTCGTCGGCGACCACCGCGAAGCCGCGCCCGGCCTCGCCGGCGCGGGCCGCTTCGATGGCGGCGTTGAGGGCCAGCAGGTTGGTCTGCTCAGCCACCGACTTGATCACGTCGAGCACGCTGCCGATCTTCCCGCTGTCGCCGCGCAGGCGCGCCATGGCCTGGGTGGAGCGTTCCACCTCGGCGGCCAGCTGGTCGATGCGGGCGATGGCCTGGCCGACCACCTGCTCGCCGTCGCGGGCCTGGGCGTCGGCCTGGCGGGCGGTGCCGGAGGCCTGCTCGGCGTTGCGCGCCACTTCCTGCACGGTGGCGGCCATTTCCTCGATGGCGCTGGCCACCTGCTCGGTTTCCAGGCGCTGGCTGTCGACGCCGGCGCGGGTCTGCTCGGTGACCGCCGACAGCTCGTCGGCGGCGGTGGCCAACTGACCGACGCTGCCGCCGATGTGGCCGATCAGCTCGCCCAGGCTGTCGCGCATGCGCAGCATGGTGCGTTGCAGCTGGCCCAGCTCGTCGCGGCGCTGCAGGTGCAGGTCGCCGCCCAGGTCGCGGGACAGGTCGCCCTGGGCGATGTGCTCGGCCAGTTCGAGGGATTCGTGCAGCGGGCGGACGATCTGGCGGTTGATCGCCCACACCGAGAGGGCGCCGAAGAACAGCGCGAACAGGGCGGTCAGCGCCTGGTGCCATTGTGCCTGGCCGGCTGCCGCGTCGCGCTGTTGCAGGCCCTCCTCAAACAGGGCGCCGCTGGCGCGGAACAGGGTTTCGGCACGGCTGTCGAGGCTGGGGTTGGCTTGGGCGCGTTGTTGCTGGTCGGCGCGCAGCAGGTCGTCGGCAGCCTGGGCGTAGTCGGCAAGGGCCTGGCGCAAGGCGTCGAGACGGGGCCCGGCGAAGCCGTCGCGGGCCAGGCGTTCGCTGCCGGCCTGCAGCTCGCCCAGTACCGAACGCAGGCGCTGGGCCTGCTCCGCGCTGCCTTCGAGCTGGTAGCGCAGGCGCGCCAGTTCCGCCTGGCGGGCGCCGCCGTCGAGCTGGCCGATGTGCGTCAGGCGTTCGCTGTAGGCGCCCTGTTCGTTCAGGCCCTGGATGCCGCCGAGCAACACCAGCAGGGTCAGCAGCAGGCAGATGCCGAAGCCCACGGTGAGCTTGAGGCTGACGTTCATGCGGCCGAGCTGAAGGACCAGCCAATCGTACATGTCGAATACTCCAGGCAGACGAGGCCGCGGGACGGGCCCGAAGCCGGAAATGCAGGCTGTTTTGTCGTTCTTCTTGTCGTGCAGGCGAGGGACTTTTTCGGGACGCATCTGTGTGCGCCAAAGCTTATCGGCGATTTTGTCTGAAACTTCAGTGCCAAATTCGTAATTTTTCGTACGTCGGCAAAGGCCCGCCAGGACGGCGGGCCGGAGGGGGAGGACTCAGAGGCGGAAACGGCCGACCAGGCCCTGCAGCTCGGTGCCCAGGCGCGCCAGCTCGACGCTGGAGGCGGCGGTTTCCTCGCTGGCGGCGGCGGTCTGCTCGGAGATGTCGCGCACGCTGAGCACGCTGCGGTTGATCTCCTCGGCCACCGCGCTCTGTTGCTCGGCGGCGGCGGCGATCTGCTGGTTCATCGACTGGATGCCGGAGACGGTGCGGGTGATGGCCTCCAGCCGCTCGCCGGCGCGGCGCGCCAGTTCCAGGGTGTTGTCGGTGAGTTCGCGGCTGCTCTCCATGCGCTGCACGGCCTGCTGGGTGCCGCTGTGCAGGCCGGCGATCAGTTCCTCGATCTCCTCGGTGGACTGCTGGGTGCGGCGGGCCAGGGCACGCACCTCGTCGGCGACCACGGCGAAGCCGCGCCCGGCGTCGCCGGCGCGGGCCGCTTCGATGGCGGCATTGAGGGCCAGCAGGTTGGTCTGCTCGGCCACCGCCTTGATCACGTCGAGCACGCTGCCGATCTTCTCGCTCTCGCGCTTGAGCTGCTGCACCGCTTCGTTGGAGCGGCCCACCTCGCCGGCCAGGCGGTCCATCTGCCCGACCGCCTCGCTGACCGCCTGGGCGCCGGCGCCGGCCTCGCGGTCCGCGGCGCTGGCGGCTTCCGAGGCTTCCTCGGCGTTGCGCGCCACTTCCAGCACGGTGGTGGCCATCTCGGTCATGGCCGTGGCCACCTGGTCGGTCTCGCTCTTCTGGTTGTTCACCCCGGCGCTGGTCTGCTCGGTGACCGCCGAGAGTTCCTCCGCGGCGCTGGCGATCTGGGTGACGCCGTCGTGGATGCGGCCGATCAGCTCGCGCAGCGACTGGCTCATGCGCTGCATGCTGGCCTGCAGCTGGCCCAGCTCGTCGCGGCGCTCGACGCGCAGTTCCTGGCTGAGGTCGCCGTCGGCGATGCGCGCGGCGGCGGCCAGCGACTGGCGCAGCGGCAGGACGATCTGGCGGGTGATCAGCCAGGCCGCCAGCACGCCCAGCACCAGGACCAGCAGCGAGGCCAGGGCCAGCAGTTGCCTGGCCTGGCTGGCGTCTTCATCGCGCTTGGCCGTCTGGCCGTCGCTCAGTTCGGCGCTGAGTTTCTCGATCAGCAGGCCGCTGTCGCGCATCTGGTTGCGCGCCTGCTGGCTGTTGTTGACTTCGTTGCGGTAGCGGTCCAGCGCCTTGCGGTAGTCGCGCAGGGCGTTCACCACGGCCTGGTAGTTGGCCTGCTGCTCCGGCACGGCGGCCTGGGCGTGCTGTTCCACGGTGGCGGTGACCTGCTCCAGGGCGCTGATCGCGCCCTGTTCGAGGCTGGGGTCTTCGTTGGCGGTGTAGCTGAGCACCTGGAAGCGGGCGTCCATCAGCTGGCGGCCCAGCTCGGAGACGTCGGCGATGGCCTTGAGGGAGTCGACGCTGCCGCTCTCCACCAGGTGCTGCTCCACCAGTTCCAGCCCCTGGGTGACCACCGAAGCCTTGCGGATCAGCGTCTTGCGCGCGCTGTCGCGGCTGTCGAAGGACTTGTGCAGGCCTTTGAACAGGGTGCGGTACTGGCTGGTGAGCTGGCGTTGCCGCTCGACCTTCTCCAGGTCCGAGGAGGCGACGAGCAACTGGCCGACGCGCTGTTGCTGCTGGTCCAGCTCGTTGATGCTCTGTTCCACCAGCTTGGCGTCTTCCGCGGTGCGGCTGGACTGGTATTTCAGGCGGGTGGTGCGCAGGTCCTTGGTCATGGCGAGCAGCTTGGAGATTTCGCCGATCTTGTCGCCCCGGGATATCAGGCTGTTCAGGTTGAGCGCGCCGGTCAGCGCGATGAGCAGGGTGAGCAGCAGCACCAGGCCGAAGCCGATGGCGAGTTTCCAGTTGACCGTGAGATTGCTGAACCAGCGGGACATGAACGCGGCGCTCCAGGGGACGATGGGGCTGCGGCTGCCGCGGGGGCGGCCGCCGATTGACCAATGCCTGTCATATCGGCGAGGCGACACGAATCTGAAATTTCTTTAGTAAATTTCTGACCGACGATTCCCGGTGGGGCTGCCGAGAGGGTTCGGGTCAGAACAGTCGGGCCAGCAGGGCGGTGACCGCGGTTTCCACGCGCAGGATGCGCTCGCCCAGTTGCACCGGGGCCAGCCCGGCCTCGCGCAGTTTCTCGACCTCGTAGGGAATCCAGCCGCCCTCGGGGCCGATGGCCAGGGTCACGGCCTGCTCGACCGCGCGCGGGCAGGCCGGCCAGGGCCCGGGATGACCGATCAGGCCCAGGCTGCCGGCGGCCAGGGCCGGCAGGCGGTCCTCGACGAAGGGCTTGAAGCGCTTTTCGAGGGTCACCTCGGGCAGCACGGTGTCGCGGGCTTGTTCCAAGCCGAGGACCAACTGCTCGCGGATGGCCGCGGGTTCCAGGAAGGGCGTCTGCCAGAAGCTCTTTTCCACCCGGTAGCTGTTCAGCAGCACCAGGCGCGGCACGCCCATGGCGGCCACGGTCTGCAGCACGCGGCGGAGCATCTTCGGCCGCGGCAGGGCCAGCAGCAGGGTCAGCGGCAGCTTGGCCGGCGGCGCCTGGGTGAAGCTCACCTGCAGCTCCGCCTCGTCGCGGGAAAGGCTCAGCAGGCGGCCTTCGCCCATCAGCCCGCCCAGGCGGCCGACGCGCAGGCTGTCGCCGCTTTCGGCGCGGTGCACTTCGTGCAGGTGGGTGAGGCGGCGGTCGCGCAGCAATACGCGGTCCGCCGCGACGAAGTCGGCGTCGTCGAGCAGCAGCAGGTTCACGGGCGCGTCGCTGGCGGCTGGTCGCCTTTCTCTTCGGGTTGCGCATCCTCGTCGCGGTTGCGCTTGCGGATCAATCGACTGAACAGCACCCCGGCCTCGAACAGCATCCACATGGGCACGGCCAGCAGCGTCTGCGACATCGGGTCCGGCGGGGTGAGGACCATGCCGACCACGAAGCAGCCGATGATGACGTAGGGGCGGATCTTCTTCAGGTAGGCCACGTCGACCACCCCGATCCACACCAGCAGCACCGTAGCCACGGGGATTTCGAAGGCCACGCCGAAGGCGAACAGCAGGGTGAGGAAGTCCAGGTAGCTGTTGATGTCGGTCATCGGCGTCACCCCTTCCGGGGCCTGGCCGAGGAAGAAGTGGAACATCAACGGGAACACCAGGAAGTAGGCGAAGGCCATGCCGGTGTAGAACAGCACCACGCTGGAGGCCAGCAGCGGCAGGGCCACGCGCTTCTCGTGCTTGTACAGGCCGGGGGCGATGAAGCCCCAGATCTGCGCCAGGATCACCGGCATGGCCAGCAGCACGGCGACGATCATGGTCAGCTTCAGCGGCGCGAGGAACGCCGACGCCGGGTCGATGGCGATCATGGTCGCGCCTTCCGGGAGGAAGCGGCGCAGCGGCGCGGAGGCCAGGGCGTAGATCTTCTGCGAGAAGTACAGCAGGCCGATGAAGATCACGAAGATCGCCACCACGCAACGCAGCAGGCGCGTGCGCAGCTCGGTCAGGTGCGAGACCAGGGGCATTTCCTGGTCGTTTTCGGGCTGTTCGGGTTTTTCGTCGCTCATGGGGTACGCGGCGTCTCGGACGGAGGGGCGGCGGCCGGCGCGGCCGGGGCCTCGGGCGCGGCTGGCGCGGCGGGTGCCTCGGGTGCGGCCGGGATACCGACGCCGGGCATGTTGGCCAGGCGGCTGTTCGGGGCGATGGTCGGCGGCGCGGGCGCTGCCGTGGGCTCGGCCTGCGCGGCGCTATCGGCCGGCGGCTGCTGGCCGGTGAGCGGCGCCATCAGCTTCTGCGCTTCACGTTCCATCTGCAGGATGTGCTCGTTGTGCAGTTGCCGGCGGATCTCGTCGGCGCCCAACTCGCGCTCCACTTCCTGCTTGATGGCGTTGAAGCTGCGTTTCAGCCGGCCGATCCACAGGCCCGCGGTGCGCGCGGCGCCGGGCAGGCGCTCGGGGCCGAGCACCAGCAGGGCGACCAGGCCCACCAGTAGCAGTTCGCTGAAGCTGATTCCGAACATGGCGTTCTTCCCATCAGTCCTTGCGCTGCGGCTCTTCGACCTTCTGCGCCTGGGCGTCGATGGTGTGCGGCTGGTTCAGCGGCGGGTTGGCCGGCGGCTGCTGCTGGGGTTTCTCTTCCTCTTCGGTGTTCATCGCCTTGCGGAAGCCCTTGACCGCCTCGCCGACGTCCGAGCCCAGGGTCTTCAGGCGCTTGGTGCCGAATACCAGCACCACCACGATCAGGATGACGACCCAGTGTTTCCAGTCAAAGATGCCCATCTTGTTCTCCTCGAAGTAATCGGGTTCAGGCCGACGGCTGGCGCGCGGCTTTCTCGTCGTGGCCGGAGAGGCCGAAACGGCGCTCCAGTTCGTCCAGCACCGCCTGGGGATGCTGGCCGAGGGCGGCGAGCATGACCAGGGAATGGAACCAGAGGTCGGCGGTTTCGTAGATCAGGTCCGTGCAGTCGCCGCTCTGCGCGGCGTCCTTGGCGGCGAGGATGGTTTCCACCGATTCCTCTCCGACCTTTTCCAGGATCTTGTTCAGTCCCTTGTGGTACAGGCTGGCCACGTAGGAGCTTTCGGGGGCGGCGTTCTTGCGCCCCTCCAGCACCTCGGCCAGGCGCGCGAGGGTGTTGTCACTCATGGCTGTGCCCCGGCTTGTCGTAGATGGCGTGCGGGTCCTTGAGCACCGCGTCGACGACCTTCCAGCCGCCGTCCTGGTAGACCCGGTAGAAGCAGCTTTCGCGGCCGGTGTGGCAGGCGATGCCGCCGACCTGCTCGACCATCAGGATGACGACGTCGGCGTCGCAGTCCAGGCGCAGTTCGTGCAGCTTCTGCACGTGACCGGACTCCTCGCCCTTGCGCCAGAGCTTGCCGCGCGAGCGCGACCAGTAGATGGCGCGGCCCTCGGCAGCGGTCAGGGCCAGGGATTCGCGGTTCATCCAGGCCATCATCAGCACGCGGCCCGTCTTGTGGTCCTGGGCGATCGCCGGCACCAGGCCGTCGGCGTTCCAGTGAATTTCGTCCAGCCAGTCTTTCATCTTCGCTTCCGTACAGCGGGCGTTCTCGCGCCCCGCGGCAGTTTCATCAACGACCAAGTGTGCCAGCAGTGGCGACGACTGGCTATCGGCGCAGAATCAGATACAGACCACCGGCCAGCATGGCCCAGGCCGGCCAGGCCTCGATACTGTGGGTGGCCAGGCCGATCTGGGTGGCGCCGGCCACCAGCACTGCGCCGATCAGTCGCGGCACCCAGGCGCCGGCCAGGGACTGGGCGCCGGTCGCTTGCGGCTCCTGGGGCTGCGCCAGGCGCTCCAGGGTGTCGCGGGTCATCTGCGCCAGGTGCGGCAGTTGCTCGACGTGCTGCTGGGCGTTGCGCAGCAGCTGGGCGGGGCTCATGCGCTCGCGCATCCAGCGTTCCAGGTAGGGCTGGGCGGTGCTCCACAGGTCCAGCTCGGGGTAGAGCTGGCGGCCCAGGCCCTCGATGTTCAGCAGGGTCTTCTGCAGCAGCACCAGTTGCGGCTGCACTTCCATGTTGAAGCGCCGCGCGGTCTGGAACAGGCGCAGCAGCACCTGGCCGAAGGAGATGTCCTTGAGCGGCTTCTCGAAGATCGGCTCGCACACCGTGCGGATCGCCGCCTCGAAGTCGTTGACGCGGGTTTCCGCCGGCACCCAGCCGGAGTCGATGTGCAACTGGGCGACCTTGCGGTAGTCGCGCTTGAAGAAGGCGATCAGGTTGCGCGCCAGGTAGTCCTGGTCCTCGTCGGTGAGGCTGCCGACGATGCCGCAGTCCACCGCGATGTACTGCGGGCTCCAGGGCGTGCGGGTGCTGACGAAGATGTTGCCCGGGTGCATGTCGGCGTGGAAGAAGCTGTCGCGGAACACCTGGGTGAAGAAGATTTCCACGCCACGCTCGGCCAGGGCCTTGAAGTCGGTGCGCTGGTCGCGCAGGGTGTTCAGGTCGGTGACCGGGATGCCGTAGATGCGCTCCATCACCAGCACCTTGGGCCGGCACCAGTCCCAGTACACCTGGGGCACGTAGAGCAGCGGCGAGCCGTCGAAGTTGCGCCGCAGCTGGCTGGAGTTGGCCGCCTCGCGCAGCAGGTCGAGTTCGTCGTAGATGGTCTTCTCGTAGTCGCTGACCACTTCCACCGGGTGCAGGCGGCGGGCGTCGGCGGAGACGCGCTCGGCCAGGCGGGCGAGGATGAACAGCCAGGACATGTCGGCGCGGATCACGGGCTTGAGGCCCGGGCGGATCACCTTGACCACCACTTCCTCACCGCTTTTCAGCTGCGCGGCATGCACCTGGGCCACCGAGGCCGAGGCCAGCGGCTCGCGCTCGAAGCGGGCAAAGACCTGCTCGACCTTCGCCCCCAGCTGCTCCTCGATCAGCGCCACCGAGGCTTCCGGCGGGAACGGCGGGACCTTGTCCTGCAGGCGCGCCAGCTCATTGGCGATGTCGTCGGGCAGCAGGTCGCGGCGGGTGGAGAGGATCTGCCCGAACTTGATGAAGATCGGCCCCAGGCCTTCCAGGGCCAGGCGGATGCGCTCGCCGCGGCTCAGTTCCAGCTTGCGCCGCGGCAGCCAGCGCCAGGGCAGCAGGCCGCCGAGCAGGCGCAGGTACCAGGGCAGCATCGGCAGTTCGAGGATGAGGTCGTCGAGGCGGTAGCGGATCACCACGCTCTGGATGCGCAGCAGGCGGCGGAAGGCGAGCAGCTTCATGCGTCGGGTTTCAGCTTCTTGGACAGGCGCGCCAGGCGCGCGTCGAGGCGATCGAGGGCGATCTTCAACTGGTCGAGTTCGGCGAAGCGCGCTTCGGCCTCGTTGCGCCCGACCAGGGTGCGGCTTTCCTCGGCGAGGTAGTCGGCCAGGCTCAGGCGCAGGCTTTCCAGGCTGTCGCCGGCCCAGCGCGCGCCGCCGCGCAGGCGGCTGCCGAGCAGTTGCGCGGGCAGCGGGCCGAGCCAGCGCTGCACTTCGTATTCCCAGTCCAGCTCCAGGCTCTGGAGGATGTCGGCCAGCTCCAGGAGCAGGGCGCTATCGCCGCCCATTTCCACTTCCGGGCTGTGCAGCACGCTGGTCTTGTCGGCGGCCAGGGCCAGCTGCAGCAGGCGCCCGGCCGGGGCGCGCAGGGTGCAGTCGACCGCGGCCTCGTGGTGCGCGGCCAGGTGCAGGCCATCGGCGTCGGGGAGGATGAACAGGCGCAGCGGCGGCGCCTGGCAATCCACTTCCAGGACCCGCCCGGCGAGCCGGGCGAGGCGCTGCAGGGCCACGCCGTCCAGGCGCAGCACGCGGTTCACGCCGGCTTCGGCGCTGGCCAGCAGCGCCTGGGTCAGGAGCGCCATTTCAGGGCTTGATGCCGCGGTGCAGGGCGACCACACCGCCGGTCATGTTGTGGTAGGTGACGCGGTCGAAACCGGCCTCGACCATCATCGACTTCAGGGTTTCCTGGTCCGGGTGCATGCGGATCGACTCGGCCAGGTAGCGGTAGCTCTCGGCGTCGTTGGTGACCAGCTTGCCCATCAGCGGCAGCAGGGTGAAGGAGTAGGCGTCGTAGGCCTTGGACAGCAGGCTGCTGGTGGGCTTGGAGAATTCCAGCACCAGCAGGCGCCCGCCCGGCTTGAGCACCCGCAGCATGGAGCGGATGGCCGCGTCCTTGTGGGTGACGTTGCGCAGGCCGAAGGCGATGCTCACGCAGTCGAAGTGGTTGTCCGGGAAGGGCAGCTTCTCGGCGTCGGCCTGGACGAACTTGACGTTGCCGGCCACGCCGCTGTCCAGCAGCTTGTCGCGGCCGACCTTGAGCATGGAGGCGTTGATGTCCGCCAGCACCACCTCGCCGGTGGGGCCGACCAGGCGCGAGAACTGGCGGGTCAGGTCGCCCGTGCCGCCGGCGATGTCGAGCACGCGGTTGCCGGCGCGCACGCCGGACAGCTCGATGGTGAAGCGCTTCCACAGGCGGTGGACGCCGCCGGACATCAGGTCGTTCATCAGGTCGTACTTGGCGGCGACCGAGTGGAACACTTCGGCGACCTTCTCGGCCTTCTCGCTCTCGCGCACGGTCTTGTAGCCGAAGTGCGTGGTGGGGTCGGCGGGGCCCTGGTCCCCGGCGGGTTTGCGCGGCTCGCTCATGGCGTTTCTACCCTGGAAGTCAGTGGCGGGCATTCTAACAGGATGTGGGAAAAACGCCGCCCCGGGGCGCGGGGTGCGGCGAAACGTCGTGCGGCGTATCATCCACCGGTCTGTCATTCCGGAGTCGCCCATGTCCCGCATCCACGTCGAACGTCCCCATTGCCTCGGCCGCGAAGCCGCCCGCGAGAAGGCCCAGAAGCTGGCCGAGAAGCTCGCCCGCGAGCACGGCGTGAGCTACGAGTGGCAAGGTGACGTGCTGGCCTTCAAGCGCAGCGGCGTGGACGGGCGCATCGAGGTGGGCGAGGACCGCGTGGCGGTGGAGGTCAAGCTGGGCCTGCTGCTGTCGGCCATGGGCGGGATGCTCAAGGGCGAGATCGAGCGCGCGCTGGACAAGGCGCTGGCCTGACCGGGCCGCACTCGCACTTTGTAGGAGCGAGCTTGCTCGCGAACCCTTCGGTTCCCTTCCAGCTTCCAATATCGTCATCCCCGCGAACGCGGGGAACCAGAGGCTCTGGGCTCCCGCGTTCGCGGGAGTGACGTCTGCGATTTTTGGCGCGGGTGGTGGTTCGCGAGCAAGCTCGCTCCTACGCAAAGCGGTTCGGCAGGTCTGCCGGCTGGTATGTGTTTTCTAATTTTCCCCGATACCTTGCACTCAAGCTCGCAACGCTGCGGGCCTCTACGGACCCCCGAGAACAGTGTGAGGAAACCATCATGGCCAAGGTCGCCAGCAAGAAGAAAGTCGAGAAAGCCGTCAGCGAGTCGTCCCTGATCACCGACGTCAAGCACTACGCCCGCCAGATCTGGCTGGCCGGCCTGGGCGCCTATGCGCGCGTCGGCGCCGAAGGCACCGAGTACTTCAAGTCGCTGGTGAAGGAAGGCGAAGGCCTGGAAACCAAGGGCCGCCAGCTGGTGACCGAGCAGGTCGAGTCGGCCAACGACAGCGTCAAGAGCAGCGTCTCGCTGGTGAAGGACAAGTTCGAGGTGCAGCTGGACAAGGTCGAGAAGGCTTTCGACAGCCGCGTGGCCTCCGCGCTGAACCGCATGGGCATTCCGTCGCGGCAGGATGTCGAGGCGCTCTCTGCTAAGCTTGATGAGCTGAGCGCGGTGCTCGAGCGTGTCGCGAAAACTCATTGAGGAGAGCGGGATGGCTGGCAAGAAAACTACCGATAAAAAAGAGTCCAGTTGGGTCGGCGAGATCGAGAAATACTCGCGGCAAATCTGGTTGGCTGGTCTGGGGGCTTACTCGAAGGTCAGCAAGGACGGCAACAAGCTGTTCGAGACCCTGGTCAAGGATGGCGAGAAGGCCGAGAAGCAGGCCCGGACCGAAGTCGATAAATCCGTCGGCGCGGTGAAGTCCACCGCCCGTTCGGCGCGTTCCAAGGTCGACGAGGTGAAGGACCGCGCCCTGGGCAAGTGGGGTGAGCTGGAGGAGGCGTTCGACAAGCGCCTGAACAGCGCCATCTCGCGCCTGGGCGTGCCGAGCCGCAACGAGGTGAAGGACCTGCATGCGAAGGTCGAGACCCTGACCAAGCAGATCGAGAAACTCACCGGCGTCAGCGTCAAGTCGGTGGCCAAGCCCGCCGCCGCCAAGGCCGCTGCCAAACCTGCGGCCAAGGCTGCAGTGAAGCCCGCGGCCAAGCCGGCTGCCAAGACCGCGGCGGCCAAGCCCGCTGCCAAGGCTGCTGCGAAACCGGCTGCGAAACCGGCTGCGAAGCCGGCGACCAAACCGGCTGCGGCCAAGGCCGCGGCGAAGCCTGCCGCCAAGCCTGCTGCTGCGAAGGCCGCGGCGAAACCGGCTGCGAAGCCGGCCGCCAAACCGGCTGCCGCCAAGCCTGCGGCGAAACCGGCTGCTGCGAAACCGGCTGCCAAGCCGGCTGCGGCGAAGAAGCCGGCGGTGAAGAAGCCCGCAGCGCCCAAGGCGGCCAAGCCTGCTGCAGCGGCCACGCCGGCCGCGGCTCCGGCTCCGGCGGCCACCCCGGCGCCGGCTGCGGCAGCTCCGGTCGCTCCGGTAGCGGCTCCGGTCACGCCGCCGACCCAGGCCTGACGCGTTACCCGTGGTACCCGACGCCCGGCCTCGTGCCGGGCGTCTTCATTTCGGCTGCGCCTCAGGCGTTCAGGTAGCGCTGCGCCAGGCGCTCGGCTGTGAGCCGCGAGTCGCCGCGCAGGTGCGGCGCCACCAGCATCATCACCTGGTAGACCACCAGGCGTATCTCGCCTTCGCGGCCGAGGATGCGCTGGTAGTCCAGGGAGAACAGCAGGGTCAGGGTGATCTGCTCCACCAGTTGGCCGAGGGCGTCGGTGTCGCTGGTCAGCTCGCCGTCGGCCTTGAGCCGGGCGAGCAGGGCGGCCAGGGTGCGCTTGAGCGCGTTGAGCCAGCTGCGCATGCCGCGGGCCAGCTTGGGCAGGCGCCCGGCCAGGTTGGAGAGGTCCTGGAAGAGGAAGCGGTAGTGCGCCAGGCGCTCGACGATCAGGTGCAGGAACAGCCAGTAGTCCTCGGCCCCCAGGTGCGCGTCGGCGGGCGGGTCGAGCAGCGGCTGCAGCTCTTCCTCGAAGCGGGCGAACAGGGCCAGCACCAGCGGCTCCTTGCCGTGGAAGTGGTAATACAGGTTGCCGGGGCTGATGCCCAGCTCGGTGGCGATCTCCAGGGTGGAGACGTTGGGTTCGCCCTGCTCGTTGAACAACAGCAGGGCGCATTCGAGGATGCGGTCGCGGGTTTTCATCCGTGTGCTGGTTCTGGCCTCGGGAGGTTCGACGATAGCCGGGGCGGGGCGCGCCGGCCAGTCCCTCGAAAGCGTGAGGGGGTGGGTTTTTCGTGGGAGATCCGGCTATCGCGGACAGAGTCCGCTCCTATCGTACGGGCGGGTACGGCTTCTCGTAGGAGCGAGCTTGCTCGCGAACACACTCCGCTGCGGGGCTCGTTCGCGAGCAAGCTCGCTCCTACGAAGAGCATCCCGGCTGCACCGAAGTGCCTTTCGTAGGATGGGTATCGCTTCGCTCCACCCATCCTACGGGGTGTCGTGTCAGGACGTGCAACGGCTGTTCACCGCTCGTGCACGTAAGTCCCCGGCGCCGCTTCCATCGGCGGGTGCTCGGCGTTGCCCAGTTCGAAGCTCACCGGCCGGCGTTCGCCCGAGCGTTCCTGGATCCACGCCAGCCACACCGGCCACCAGCTGCCTTCCTGGCGCTGGGTGTCGTAGTACCAGGCGCGCGGGTCGGAGGCGAGCTTGCCGTTCTCGAAGTAGCAGGCCTTGGGGTTGCCCGGCGGGTTGAGGATGCTCTGGATGTGCCCGCTGTTGGACAGCATGAAGCGGCTGTCGCCACCCAGCAGCAGGGCCGAGCGGTAGACCGCGTCCCAGGGGGTGATGTGGTCGGTGATGCCGGCGACGTGGAAGTTGTCCACCGCCACCTTCTTCAGGTCGATGGGCGTGCCGCAGATTTCCATGGCGCCGGGGCGGGCCAGCGGGTTGTGCTTGAAGAAGTCGAGGAAATCGCCGTGCAGCGCCGCCGGCAGGCGGGTGTTGTCGTTGTTCCAGTAGAGGATGTCGAAGGCCGGCGGCAGCTTGCCCAGCAGGTAGTTGTTGACCCAGTAGTTCCACACCAGGTCGTTGGGGCGCATCCAGGCGAACACCTTGGCCATGTCCTTGCCCTCCAGCACGCCGTGCTGGTAGGAGCGGCGCTTGGTGCTTTCCAGCGTCTGCTCGTCGGCGAACAGCGCCGCCGGGGTCTCCACCTGGCTGTCCAGCAGGCTCACCAGGTAGGTGGCGCTGCTGATTTTGCGCAGTTGCCGGCGCGCCTGCAGGTGGCCTTGCAGCGCGGCGATGGTCAGGCCGCCGGAGCAGGCGCCCATCAGGTTGACGCTGCGGCTGCCGCTGATCGAGCGGACCACCTCGATGGCCTCGTCCAGGGCCTTCACGTAGGTCGACAGGCCCCATTCGCGGTGGCGCGCATCGGGGTTGCGCCAGCTGACCATGAACAGCTGCAGGTTGTTCTTCAGGGCGTACTGGACGAAGCTCTTTTCCGGGCTCAGGTCGAAGATGTAGTACTTGTTGATCTGCGGCGGGACGATCAGCAGCGGCTTGGCGTGCAGGTGCTCGCCCAGGGGCTTGTACTGGATGAGTTCGAGCATCTCGCTGCGGAACACCACGGCGCCCGGGGTGGTGGCCAGGTTGCGGCCGACCTCGAAGGCGTGCTTGTTGACCTGGCTGGGCATGCCGCCGTTGTGCAGCAGGTCGTCGAGCAGGTGGCGGCCGCCCTTGAGCAGGCTCTGCCCGCCGGTGTTGAACAGCTCCTTCACCGCCAGCGGGTTGATCAGGCTGTTGGTCGGCGCCATGGCGTCGGCGAACAGCGACAGCAGGAAGCGCGCGCGGGCGCGGTCGTCACCGTCCAGGTCGCTCTCGTCGATCCACGCCAGCAGTTGCTGCTGCCAGGCCAGGTAGGCCTGCAGGGTGCGCCGGTAGAAGGGGTTGAGGCGCCAGGACGGGTCCTGGAAGCGGGCGTCCTGGGGGTTGGGCTGCAACGGCGAGTCACCCAGCAGCACGTGGCCCATCTGCTTGCCGAAGGCCGCCAGGTGGCGGGCGCTGTGCAGCGGCCGGCGCACGCCCTGGACGGCGAGCTGGCGCAGGGTGGACAGCATGTCCTTGCCGCGCAGGCCGACCATGGCGCTCTGGGCGTTCATGAAGTCGGCGGGGGCCGGCAGCCTGCCGGTGCTGGAGTTCTCTCGCATGTGCAGCTCTCCCTGGGAAAAGAACCGTCGTCAGTCGGGCGCAGCAAGGCCCGTACCAGAATCGGCGCAGGTGCATTCCTGACGCACGCAAGGGCTGAAGCATAGGCACGAATCGGCGCGCCTGCCGGTCACCGACGATGAACGTGCACTGTTACGAGGCGATGATCGAGGCCGGGGGTCAGCCGGCCTTGGGGGCGAACGGGCGCGGGTGCATGACCGCGCGCTGCCGTTCCTCGGCGAGGAACTTCATGATGATCGGCGCCACCGTCTCGGCGCGGGTCACCAGGAACAGGTGGCCGTCGTCGATCACGTGCAGCTCCGCGTTGGGGATGCGCCAGGCCAGCAGGCGCATGTTCACCAGCGGGATGATCGGGTCGTCGTCGCCGGCCAGCACCAGGGTCGGCTGCTGGATGCGGTGCAGCCAGTGGATGCTGGTCCAGCCCAGGCCGGCGAACAGCTGCCAGTAGTAGCCCAGCTTGCCCGAGGAGCGCACCTTGGCGGCGAAGGCCATGGCTAGCCGGGGATCGCGGCGGAAGGCCCCGCCGTAGATGTCCGGGGCGATGTGCGCGCCATAGGACGGCTGGATGTAGCGCCGCGGGCTGGCCATGCGCCAGAGCACCTTGGGCTTGCCCGGGACCATCACCGCCCCGGCGGCGGTGGCCGCCAGGATCAGCTTCTTGCAGCGCTCGGGGTAGTCGTGGGCGAACTGCTGGGCCAGGGCCCCGCCCCAGGACACGCCGATGGCGGTGACCTGCCCGTAGTCGAGGTAATCGAGCATGCGCGCGGCCAGCTTGGCCAGGCCGGGGAAGCGGTAGGGCGTGCTCGGCGTGGACGAGCCGCCGACGCCGGGCACGTCGAAGGCGATCACCTCCAGGTCCGGGTCCAGCGCGGCGACGAAGGGGAACACCAGCTCCAGGTTGGCGCCGATGCCGTTGAAGATCAGCAGCGGCGTCATGTGCCCCTTGCCCGGGCGCACGGCGGTGCGGATGGTCTGCCCGTCGAGGTCGATGGTGCGGAACACGAAGGGCTGCGGCGCGAGCACGCGCGCCCGCGTCTCGGCCGGCTGCTGCGGCTCGGCCGCCTTGGCGGCGGGGCGCGTCTTGCGCTGGCGCGTGGCCTGCGGCGCCGGCTCGGGCTGGGCCGGCGCGTCCTGCTGCGCGGTGGCGTCGGGTAGGTTTTCTGTCTTCATCGTTCGTGTACGTAGGTGCCGGGGGATGCTTCGCCAGCCGGGTGGGCCTTGTTGCCCAGGGCGGTCGGCGCCTTTTTCAGCTTGCCCGCGCGCTCGGCCAGCCACTGTTGCCAGTGCAGCCACCAGGAGTCGGCGTGCTTGCTCGAGTTTTCCTGCCAGGTCTTCGGATCGACGGACAGGTCCGGGCCGGTCATGAAGCGGGCCTTGGGGTTGCCCGGCGGGTTGAGGATGCTCTGGATGTGCCCGCTGTTGGAAAGGATGAACTCGCACTTGCCGCCGAGCAGGCGCGCCGAGCGGTAGCAGGCTTCCCAGGGGGTGATGTGGTCGCTGAGGCCGGCCACGCAGTAGAAGTCGCAGGTGACCTGCTTGAGGTCGATGGGCGTGCCGCCCACTTCCAGGGCGCCGGGGCGCGTCAGCGGGTTGCTCTTGAACATCTCCACCAGCTCGCCGTGCAGCGCGGCCGGCAGGCGCGTGGTGTCGTTGTTCCAGAACAGGATGTCGAAGGCCGGCGGCTCGTTGCCCAGCAGGTAGTTGTTGACCCAGTAGTTCCAGATCAGGTCGTTGGGGCGCATCCAGGCGAACACCTTGGCCATGTCCTTGCCCTCCAGCACGCCGGACTGGTAGGAGCGGCGCTTGGCGGCCTCGAGGGTCTTCTCGTCGGCGAACAGGGCGACGGTGGTGTCCAGCTCGAAGTCCAGCACGCTGACCATCTGGGTGAAGGCGTGCACCTTCTCCTCGCCCAGGGCCGCGTAGTGGCCGAGCAGGGTGACGGTGGTGATGCCGCCGGAGCAGGCGCCGAGCATGTTCAGGTCCTTGCTGCCGGTGATGGCCAGGACCACGTCGATGGCTTCCTTGAGTGCTTCGATGTAGGTGGTCAGGCCCCATTCGCGCTGGGCCTTGGTCGGGTTGCGCCAGCTGATGATGAAGGTCTGCACCTGGTTGCGCAGGCAGAAGCGCGCCAGGCTCTTCTCCGGCGACAGGTCGAAGACGTAGAACTTGTTGATCTGCGGCGGCACCACCAGCAGCGGGCGTTCATGCACGCTCTCGGTGATCGGCCGGTACTGGATCAGCTCCAGCACGTCGTTGCGGAACACCACGGCGCCCTCGGTCAGGGCCAGGTTCTTGCCCACCTCGAAGGCGTCCATGTTGACCTGGCTGGGCATGCCGCCGTTGTTCACCAGGTCCTTGGCCAGGTGGCTCAGGCCGTCGAGCAGGCTCTTGCCGCCGGTCTCGAAGAAGCGTTTGACCGCGGCCGGGTTGCTCAGGGTGTTGGTCGGCGCCATGGCTTCGGTCATGAGGTTGATGACGAACTGGCCGCGGTTGATGTCCTGGGGCGACAGGTCGCTGTTGCCGATCCACTGATGCAGCTCCTTGCGCCAGGCCAGGTAGGTCTGCAGGTAGCGGCGGTACAGCGGGTTCTGGCTCCAGGCCGGGTCGTTGAAGCGGCGGTCGTCGTCGGCCGGGCGCAGCTCCGAGGTACCGAGCAGGACATTCTTCAGCTCCAGGCCGAAATGGCCGACGTGCTTGACGCTGTGGAAGGGCTGCCGGAGAGCCTGCAGCAGCACCATGCGGGCAGTGGACAACAAATCCTTGCCGCGAATGCCTATCACCGGGTTGAGGTTCAGGGTGTTTTCCGCGGCTTGCTGGGGCAGATCGTTGTTCTTCTTTTCGGTCATCGGCGACGCTCCATTGTCCTGAGACGAATACTGGCGGGGCTGCACCTAGGTGACGGGCCAAGTACTGCTCGGGTTAGCGGAACGTGGAGCAGGCTCCACGCATGTCAACACTTGGCGGCATCGCTGGGGTCCTGGGCCCGCGTCTGCAACGGCGTTGCACTGACTTGGTTACCCGAGATTCCCCCGCCGCGCAAGCTGGTGCAGCGTGGTTCCCTGCGCCCGAGTATGTCGCGAAAGATTAGAAAACGCGCCCTAGAGCGCTCGCTCGTCCGCAGCTCGAATACAGGAAACACGCGGTTTCCAGTGTGCAGGGCGAATGTTGCAAATGACGTGCCCTGATCGGGGGCAGGAGGATGGCGAGGCGCCGGCGCTCGGTAAACCGGCGCAAAGGTGGGTTCAGAGCATCAGCCGGACCACCGACTCGTCGGGGTCGCGGGACTTGCCGGCGGCGGCCAGCTCGGTGAGGTATTCGGCCCACAGCTGGTCCTTGCGGGTACACAGTTGGTAGAGGTAGTCCCAGCTGTACAGGCCGCTGTCGTGGCCGTCGTCGAAGGTCAGCTTGAGCGCGTACTGCCCGGCCGGCTCCAGGCCGATGAGGGCGACGTTCAGCTTGCCGACCTGCAGCACCGGGTTGCCATGGCCCTGCACCTCGGCCGAGGGCGAGTGCACGCGCAGGAACTCGGCGGAGAGGTCATAGGACTGCTCGCCGTACTTCAGCGAGAGCGTGCGCGAGGCCTTGTGCAACTGGATGGCGGTGGGGATGTGCATGGGGGCTCCCGCATAGAGGCTTGGAGGCTGGAGGCTGGAGGCTGGAGGCTGGAGGCTGGAGGCTAGGAGCGTACGGCACCGTCGCCGGGACAAAGCTTTTCGCTCTTGCCTATAGCCTTCAGCCTATAGCCTCTAGCGGCTGTTAGAGAATATACCGCGACAGGTCCTCGTCCTGGGCCAGCTCGCCCAGGTGGCCGTTGACGTAGGCGGCGTCGATCACGATCGGCTTGTCGCTGTGCTCGCTGGCCAGGTCCGCCGCATCGAAGGAGACTTCCTCCAGCAGGCGTTCCAGCAGCGTGTGCAGGCGGCGGGCGCCGATGTTCTCGGTCTTCTCGTTGACCTGCCAGGCGATCTCCGCCAGGCGCTGGATGCCGTCGTCGGCGAAGGCGATGTCCAGGCCCTCGGTCTTGAGCAGCGCGGTGTACTGCTCGGTGAGCGAGGCGTGCGGCTCGCGCAGGATGCGCTTGAAGTCGTCCGGGGTCAGGGCCTTGAGCTCGACGCGGATCGGCAGGCGGCCCTGCAGCTCCGGCACCAGGTCGCTGGGCTTGGACAGGTGGAAGGCGCCCGAGGCGATGAACAGGATGTGGTCGGTCTTGACCATGCCCAGCTTGGTGTTGACGGTGCAGCCCTCGATCAGCGGCAGCAGGTCGCGCTGTACGCCCTCGCGGGAGACGTCGGCGCCGCCGACGTTGCCGCGCTTGGCGATCTTGTCGATCTCGTCGATGAAGACGATGCCGTTCTGCTCCACGGCTTCCAGGGCGCGGGCCTTTAGGTCCTCTTCGTTGACCAGGCGCTGGGCCTCCTCGTCGCGGATCAGCTTCATGGCCTCGGCGACCTTCAGCTTGCGCGTCTTGCGCTTGCCCTTGCCCATGTTGGAGAACAGGTTCTGCAACTGGTTGGTCATCTCCTCCATGCCGGGCGGCGCCATGATTTCCACGCCGGCCGGGACGTCGGCCACTTCGATGTCGATTTCCTTGTCGTCCAGCTGGCCTTCGCGCAGGCGCTTGCGGAACAGCTGGCGGGTGTTGGAGTCCTCGCGCGCCGGCTCGTCGCCGAAGCCGGCGGTTCGCGCCGGCGGCAGCAGGGCGTCGAGGATGCGTTCCTCGGCGGCGTCCTCGGCGCGGTACTTGACCTTCTGCACTTCCTGCTCGCGGAGCATCTTGATGGCGGCGTCGGCCAGGTCGCGGATGATCGACTCGACGTCGCGGCCGACGTAACCGACCTCGGTGAACTTGGTCGCTTCCACCTTGATGAACGGGGCGTTGGCCAGCTTGGCCAGGCGCCGGGCGATCTCGGTCTTGCCGACGCCGGTGGGGCCGATCATCAGGATGTTCTTCGGCGTCACCTCGGCGCGCAGCTCGGCCGGCAGCTGCATGCGCCGCCAGCGGTTGCGCAGGGCGATGGCCACGGCGCGCTTGGCGTCGTCCTGGCCGATGATGTGGCGGTTGAGTTCGTGGACGATCTCGCGGGGAGTCATGGACATTTGTTCGGCTACTCCGGAGCGACAGGGCCTCAGACGGCGCTGTCGAGCTCCTCGATGGTGAGGTTCTGGTTGGTGAACACGCAGATGGAGCCGGCGATGTTCAGCGCCGTTTCGGCGATCTCGCGGGCGGACATGGCGTCATCGGCCTTCTGCAGCAGGGCCATGGCCGCGGCCTGGGCGAAGCCGCCGCCGGAGCCCATGGCGATCAGGCCGTGCTCGGGTTCGACCACGTCGCCGTTGCCGGTGATGATCAGTGAGGCGTCCTTGTTGGCCACCGCCAGCATGGCTTCCAGGCGGCTCAGGGAGCGGTCGGTGCGCCAGTCCTTGGCCAGCTCGACGGCGGCGCGGACCAGGTGCCCCTGGTGCTTTTCAAGCTGCTGTTCGAAGCGCTCGAAGAGGGTGAAGGCGTCGGCGGTGGCGCCGGCGAAACCGGCCAGCACCTGACCGTGGTAGAGGCGGCGGACCTTCTTCGCGTTGCCTTTCATGACGGTGTTGCCAAGGGAAACCTGGCCGTCGCCGCCCATGACGACTTTGCCGTTGCGGCGGACAGAAACGATAGTGGTCAAGGGGGAGTTCTCCACACAGCGGGGCATTGGTGCCCGAATGCGGAGTCATATGGGGATGAAGGACGCGGCCTTCAAGGCAGGGCGACGGACGTGCCTTGAAGGCGGCGTCCGACGGACGCCGCGCGAACCCGCCCAAGGCGGGCCCGCGCGGGGCTTCAGCGGGTCTGGCGCTGCTGTAACAGCAGGTTGCTGAAGCCGTTGGCCGACAGTTGTTTCTGCGCCGCGGAAACCTGCGAGCGGTCGCTGAACGGGCCGACCATCACCCGGTACCAGGTCTCGTCGCGCACCGCGCCGGATTCCACCCGCGCGCTCTGGCCGAGGAGGATCACCTGGGCGCGCACACGGTCGGCGTCGGCCTGCTTGCGGAACGAACCGGCCTGCAGGAAGAACTGGGTGGCGGCCACCGCCGGCGGGGCGATCGGCTTGCTCGCCGGGGCCGTGGCCGGCGGCGTGGCCTTGGCCTGGGCGGCCGGCTGCTGCGCCGTTGCCGGTTGCGGCGGCGTGGCCGGCTTGACCACCGCCGGCGGCGGCGGGGTCTGGCCGTTGAGCGCGGCCTGGGCGCGGGCGGCGTCGATCTTCGCCGCTTCCTCCGGGGTGTTGACCACCGTCGGTGTCTGCGGCTTCTCCGGCACGGCTTCCGGCGGCACCACCACTTCCGAGCCGGGCAGCAGGGTGTAGAAGTCGTACTTGGGCTTCACCGCCACCGCCGAGGGCTGCTGCGCCGGCGTGGCCGGCTTGGCGCCCTGGGCGATGCCCGGCTTCTGTTGCTCGGGCTTCTCCCGGCGCACTTCGTTGCGGCCCGGTTCCAGCTTCATCAGGAACATGATGAAGCCGCCGATGGCAAGGCCTGCGACCAGCCACACCCAGCCGGGGACCGAGGTCTTCTTGGCCGGGGCCTGGTAGCGGCTGGCGCCGCGCTTGGGAGCGGGTTTCTTCTTGGCCATGGAGGGTTACATGCGTTCCAGGGTTTCCAGGCCCAGCAGTTCCAGGCCCTGCTTGAGGGTGCGGCCCGTCAGTGCGGCCAGTTTCAGGCGGCTTTCCTGCTGCTCCGGGGTCTGCGCGGCGAGGATCGGGCAGTGCTCGTAGAAGCTGGAGAACAGCCCGGCCAGTTCGTACAGGTAGGCGCAGAGGATGTGCGGCACGCCCTTGAGCGCGACATTGTTGAGCAGGTCGCCGAACTGCGCCAGTTGCGCGGCCAGGGCCTGCTCCTGCGGGGCTTCCAGGACGATCTTGCCGCCGACCTCGTCATAGCCCTTGCCCAGCTTGCGGAAGATGCTGGCCACGCGGGTGTAGGCGTAGAGCAGGTAGGGCGCGGTGTTGCCCTCGAAGCTGAGCATCTGCTCGAAGTTGAAGCTGTAGTCGCTGGTACGGTGCTTCGACAGGTCGGCGTACTTCACCGCGCCGATGCCCACGGCATGGGCGATGTGGCGCAGCTCGGCGTCGCCCAGCTCGGGGTTCTTGGTCTTGACCAGGGTGTAGGCGCGTTCCTCGGCTTCGTTGAGCAGGTCGATCAGCTTCACGGTGCCGCCGTCGCGGGTCTTGAACGGCTTGCCGTCGGCGCCGTTCATGGTGCCGAAGCCCATGTGCTCCAGGTCCATGCCGGCCGGGACGAAGCCGGCGCGGCGCGCCACCTCGAACACCTGCTGGAAGTGCAGGGCCTGGCGCTGGTCGACGAAGTACAGCACGCGGTCGCAGTGCAGCACCTTGTTGCGGTAGCGCATCGCCGCCAGGTCGGTGGTGGCGTACAGGTAGCCGCCGCCGGCCTTCTGCACGATCACCGGCAGCGGGTTGCCCTCGGCGTTCTTGAACTCGTCGAGGAACACGCACAGGGCGCCGTCGTCCTCGGTCAGCAGGCCCTTGGCCTTGAGTTCGTCGACCACGTTGGCGAGGTCGTCGTTGTAGGCGCTCTCGCCCTTGACGTCGGCCATGGTCAGCTTCACGCCCAGCTGGTCGTAGACCTTCTGGCAGTGCGACAGGGAGATTTCGTTGAAGCGCGTCCACAGGCGCAGGCACTCGGCGTCGCCGGCCTGCAGCTTGACCACCAGCTCGCGGGCGCGGTCGGCGAACTCGGCGGACTCGTCGAAGCGCTTCTTGGCGGCGCGGTAGAAGACTTCCAGGTCATGCAGTTCGGCCTGGGCGTCCACCGGCTGCTCTTCCAGGTAGGCCAGCAGCATGCCGAACTGGGTGCCCCAGTCGCCCACGTGGTTCTGGCGGATCACGGTGTCGCCGAGGAATTCCAGCACGCGGGCCACGGCGTCGCCGATGATGGTCGAGCGCAGGTGGCCGACGTGCATCTCCTTGGCCAGGTTCGGCGAGGACATGTCGATGGCCACGCGCTGCGCCGGGCCGGCCTTGCGCACGCCCAGGTGGCCGTCGCCCAGGGCGGCGTCGAGGCTCGCGGCCAGCCAGGCCTGGTCCTGGAAGAAGTTGAGGAAGCCGGGGCCGGCGATCTCCACCTTGGCCACCTGTGGGTTGGCCGGCAGCGCGGCGACCAGCTTGGTCGCCAGGTCGCGCGGCTTCATGCCGGCGGGCTTGGCCAGCATCATGGCGATGTTGCTGGCGTAGTCGCCGTGGCTGCGGTCCTTGGTGGTCTCGACCTGGATGTCCGGGCTCAGCCCGGCCGGCAGGGTGCCGTCCTCGACGAGGCTGGCGAGGGCGTGCTGGATCAGCTGGCGGATGGTGTCTTTCATGGCGTTTCTCCGTGCTCGCGCGCGACTCGGGGCGCTCGACCGCATATCTGGCTCAGAACCGCGCATTATCGGTGCCCGGAGGGCGCAGCAGCAAGCCGTAAGCTTAAAGCTACAAGCAAAAGCCCATCTGGACCTTGATTTCTGCCAGGGTGGGAGAGGGCGGTGGGGCGTATACCCTACTGCGGCTATGGCGTATCGGGTCGTGATTGCCACTTAAAGAGCGCGCTGCAGTGTCTTTGCGAGCTGTCTTGTCAGGAGCGCCGGTGCTTCTTGGTATGAGCGGGCTTTCATTGAGGCTCTGAATATAACGGCCTCTTTCTTATATTGATGGCACCGTAAATCACTATCTTCCTAATTCAGATATTCGACATGCCGAGCCATCAGGTTGGGGCGCGAGAAGGTATCGATGGCCTCTATTTTCACTGTCATCTCACGGCAGTGAGCCTTGAAGGTTTCATCGTCCATATCGATCCAATAGCGAGGGTTGCGGCCGGTTTTGCGGTCATGCTCGGCAATGATCGGGTCGTTGGCGCGGTACTCTTCCAGCGCTGGCGTGTCGGGCAGAGGACGACTGGTATCCATGTAGTTCTGAAGTAGATCCCAGAGTGCACAAACTTCCTGCGGAGTCTGTTCGGCTCCGAGCAATGCGCCGACCTTGACCCGGATATCGCGGTAGCGATGCATCAGGAATAGCACATTGAGCGGGGAACCTTGGCGATCCGGGCTGGTATGGATATAGGCATCGAATTCATAGAATGGTGCGGTGACTTCACCGATCACACCGGTCTTTTTGAAGGTCTTGTAGTCATACAGCGTGACGAGACCTGTTCGGCGATTCAAGTCCCAGAGTGGGCCTTTGGGAGGGCGGAACCAAAATGCCGGGAAGAATTTAGAAACTATATCTCCTAATATCCAGCATAGAGCGGGCGGGGCTATAAATACCAATATAGTATAGCGATACGATAGCAGGAGGTTAATCCAATTCTGCTTGTCGACAATTAGTTCAAATAAATACAAACATATGGTGAGAAAAGCTAATACAAAGAAACTGAACCTTCCTATGGGGCCAACCAAAAGCCAGAACTGAGAGAAAAATGGAAGTCTAGACATCTTGAGGCTCTCATGATTGTACCTTTGATGCAGCTCCACGCCGTCGAAGGGTGTTTCTTTATAGGTACCATTGGCCAATTGTTCAGATTTTTCCTGACTATTCTGCTCATGCAGACGCATGATCTCAGGCGTTAAAAACTCTAAAAGATTGGAGGGGACAACATCCTGCGTACTTCCCCAAGGCAGACGTGTGCAGGAAAATTCCTGGTACAGACCTCGCGCCTGCGAGGCTGGTTGATCCGGAGTCCGGTCCGGACGATAGCTGGTAGGCGAGTAGTAGTCCTGGCTTGTCATCAAGTTCCTTGCATCCCCCTAGCCTGTGTATTCGACATGCCTAGCCATCAGGTTGGGGCGCGAGAAGGTGTGGATGGCTTCTATTTTTACTGCCATCTCACGGCAACGGGCTTTGAAGGTCTCATCGTCCATGTCGATCCAATAGCGAGGGTTGCGGCCGGTCTTGCGGTCATGCTCGGCAGTGATTGGGTCGTTGGCGCGGTGCTCTTCCAAGCTCGGCACGTCGGGTAATGGCCGGCTGGTATCCATAAAGTTCTGTAGGTAGTCCCAGAGGGCGCAGACCTCTTGTGGCGTCTGCTCCGCTCCGAGCAGTGCACCGACCTTGACTCGGATATCGCGGTAGCGATGCATCAGGAACAGTACATTGAGCGGGGAACCTTGGCGATCCGGGCTGGTATGGATATAGGCATCGAATTCATAGAAAGGCGCGCTGACTTCACCGATCACTCCGGTCTTTTTGAAGGCTTTATAGTCATACAGCGTGACGAGACCTGTTCGGCGATTCAAATCCCAGAGTGGACCTTTGGGAGGACGAAACCAAAGTTTTGGAAAGTAATTTATTATTATATGACCTATAGTCCAAGAAGTTACACATGGCCCAACCGTTAAGGCTAAACTTTCAGCCAAGTGCTTTATGGCTGATTCAGGCTCGTTCAGTTTGCTGAGAGTGGCTAGCCAGACCAATGAGACGAGAACTGAAAAAATAATAGTTCCAAATCTTCCCATAGCCTCAAGCACAAGCCAAAACTGAGATCTAAATGGAAGCCTTGCTAGCCTTATATGCTCATGATCATATTTTTGGTGAAAATCCACTTTATCAAAGGGCGTTGGTTTGAAAGTACCGCTAGATATCTGCTCGGCTTTTTCTTTACGGTTTCTTTCATCCCTACGCATGTCCTCTGGGGAGGAGGCTTTCATGAGATTGGAGGGTTCAAGCTCCTGCGTACATCCCCAAGGCAGGCGCGTGCACGAAAAAATTTTATATAAATCACGCGTAAGAGATGCCGGTTGGTCTGGGATTCGATCTGGTCGATAACTGGTCAAGGAATAGTAATCTTGGCTTGTCATCAAGTTCCTGGCATCCCCCTAGTCTGTGTATTCAACATGTTTAGCCATCAGGTTGGGGCGGGAGAAAGTGTCGATAGCATCTATTTTCACGGCCATTTCACGGCAGCGGGCTTTGAAGGTCTCATCGTCCATGTCGGCCCAATAGCGAGGATCACGGCCGGTTTTGCGGTCATGCTCGGCAGTGATCGGGTCTTTGGAACGGTATTCTTCCAGCGCTGGTGTGTCGGGCAGAGGACGGCTGGTATCCATGTAGTTCTGAAGCAGATCCCAGAGTGCGCAAACCTCTTGGGGGGGCTGATCCGCGCCGAGTAGCGCACCGACCTTTACGCGAATGTCGCGATAGCGATGCATCAGGAATAGCACATTGAGCGGTGCGCCCTGGCGGTCTGGACTGGTGTGAATATAGGCGTCGAATTCATAGAAGGGAGCGCTGATTTCGCCAATCACACCGGTCTTTTTGAAGGACGTATAGTCATACAGCGTGACGAAGCCTGTACGTCGGTTCAAATCCCAGTATGGGCCTTTGGGAGGGCGGAACCAAAGTCTAGGGAAGAAATTAGAAACTATATTGCCAATTATCCAGAGTAGAGCGGGTGGGGCGACAAATATCAAGATGATATTTTGGTATGATAGTAGCAGGTCAACCCAGTTCTGTTTTCCTGAAATTAATTCAATGAAGTAAATTGATGCAATTAAGGGAAGTAATATGAAGAAGCTAAATTTGCCTATGGGGCCAATAAAAAGCCAAAATTGAGAGTTAAATGGAAGCCTGGACATTCTGAGGTTTTCATGGTCATACCGTTGATGTAATTCCATTCCGTCAAAGGATGTTGCTTGGTAGGTACCGTTGGCCAGTCGCTCAGACTTTTCCTGAGCATTCTGTTCATGCATGCGCATAGTGCTGGGCGATAAGAACTCCAGAAGATTGGAAGGGATGACATCCTCCGTACTTCCCCAAGGCAGGCGTGTGCAGGAAAATTTCTGATACAGACCTCGCGCCTGCGAGGCTGGTTGATCCGGAATCCGATCCGGACGGTAGCTGGTAGGCGAGTAGTAGTCCTGGCTTGTCATCAAGTGCCTGCCTTGCATCCCCCTAGCCTGTGTATTCGACATGCTTAGCCATCAGGTTGGGGCGCGAGAAGGTATCGATGGCGTCTATTTTTACCGCCATCTCATGGCTGCGGGCCTTGAAGGTCTCATCGTCCATATCGGTCCAATAGCGAGGGTTACGGCCGGTTTTGCGGTCATGCTCGGCAGTGACCGGGTCGTTGGCGCGGTATTCTTCCAGCGCTGGTGTGTCGGGCAGAGGACGGCTGGTATCCATATAGTTCTGAAGCAGATCCCAGAGTGCACAAACTTCCTGCGGAGTCTGTTCGGCTCCGAGCAATGCGCCGACCTTGACTCGGATATCGCGGTAGCGATGCATCAGGAACAGCACATTGAGCGGGGAACCTTGGCGATCCGGGCTGGTATGGATATAGGCATCGAATTCATAGAATGGTGCGGTGACTTCACCGATCACTCCGGTCTTTTTGAAGGCTTTGTAGTCATACAGCGTGACGAGGCCTGTTCGGCGATTCAAGTCCCAGAGTGGGCCTTTGGGCGGGCGAAACCAAACACTAGGGAAGTAGTCAACAACAATTTTTCTAACTCCCCAGCACAACAGCAAAGGAATCAGGACTGGCAGATACCCTTGCAGTGATAGATACCACTCGCCACTCTCCCACTCATAGTCGCTCAATTTTGATAAAATGAATGGATAAGTTATTAAGAATATTAGAAGGAGAAAGATTGTAGATATTTTTCCGAAGAGTCCCAAGATCAGCCAGAACTGGGAGCTGGCTGGAAGCATAGCCACTCTAAGATTTTGGTGATCATATTTTTGATGTAGCTCTACATCGTCGAAAGGAGTTTTCTTATAAGTTCCATTTTTCAGTTGCTCAGATTTTTTCTGATGCATCTGCTCATGCCTGCGTATAGCTTGGGGCGTTAAAAAGCCCAGAAGATTGGAGGGGATAACATCCTGCGTACTTCCCCAGGGCAGACGTGTACATGAGAATTTCTGATATAAGTCTCGCGCCTGCGAGGCTGGCTGGTCTGGAGTCCGGTCCGGACGATAGCTGGTAGGCGAGTAGTAGTCCTGGCTTGTCATCAAGTGCCTGCCTTGCATCCCCCTAGCCTGTGTATTCGACATGCTTAGCCATCAGGTTGGGGCGCGAGAAGGTATCGATGGCTTCTATTTTTACTGCCATCTCACGGCAATGGGCTTTGAAGGTCTCATCGTCCATGTCGATCCAATAGCGAGGGTTGCGGCCGGTCTTGCGGTCATGCTCGGCAGTGATCGGGTCGTTGGCGCGGTACTCTTCCAGCGCTGGTGTGTCGGGCAGAGGACGGCTGGTATCCATGTAGTTCTGAAGCAGATCCCAGAGCGCACAAACTTCCTGCGGAGTCTGTTCGGCTCCGAGCAATGCCCCGACCTTGACCCGGATATCGCGGTACCGATGCATCAGGAACAGCACATTGAGCGGGGAACCTTGGCGATCCGGGCTGGTATGGATATAGGCATCGAATTCATAGAAAGGCGCGCTGATTTCACCGATCACACCGGTCTTTTTGAAGGCTTTGTAGTCATACAGCGTGACGAGACCTGTTCGGCGATTCAAGTCCCAGAGTGGGCCTTTGGGAGGGCGGAACCAAAAGCCAGGAAAATAATTAACAACGATATGTCCTACTGCCCAACACACTAGAGTTGGGATGAGTATGGGCAGATATCCTGATAGCAATTTGTACCACTCTCCAGCTTCCCACTGGTAAGTACTTAGCTTTGATAAAATTAATAAGTAGCTGATTGGAAATGCCACCATAAAAAAGATGGTTGATATTTTTCCGAAAAACTCCAGTATCAACCAAAATTGGGAGCTGCCTGGTAATCTGGCCATTCTAAAATTCTGGTGATCATATTTTTGATGTAGCTCTACATCGTCGAAAGGAGTTTTCTTATAGGTTCCATTTTTCAGCTGCTCAGATTTTTCCTGATGTATCTGGTCATGCCTGCGTATAGCTTGGGGCGTTAAAAAGCCCAGAAGATTGGAGGGGATAACATCCTGCGTACATCCCCAGGGCAGACGAGTGCAGGAAAATTTCTGATACAGACCTCGCGCCTGCGAGGCTGGTTGATCCGGAATCCGATCCGGACGGTAGCTGGTAGGCGAGTAGTAGTCCTGGCTTGTCATCAATTGCTTGCCTGATGGGTTTGCTCGTCGGCCCAGAAGGGGCGCCCTGTACTGCCGAAGTCCGGCTTGGCGTACTCCGGCCCATAAACCGTTGCCGCCTTGATGCCTGGCGTGGGGAATATACGGTTTTGCCCTGCGCCCTGAAGGATGAACTGCGCCCGCACGGCCCAGCGCTGGGCCAGAAACTGTTCCGGCTTGTGGGGTTGCAACACATGGACAGCCGGCGTCTGGAAGTACAGTTCCAGTGCATCGGGAAACAGCCGCTGGGCCAGCGGCGCCTGGGGTGGCTCGTGAGTCGCCGAGCGGACCTCCGTATAGGCGGCTTCGCCTTTTACGTTGACGGTATGCACCGGGCGCAACCGGCATTCGGCGCGAATGTCGACGTTACCCAGGTTCGCCAGCAAGCCGGGCAAGGCGCTTTCCAGGCGGATCAACGTGTTGGCCTGGCGGACGCGGAAGGGAATCGGCTCGTTTACATCCAGTTTGGCGGCGGGTTCGAAGCGGGGATTGGGCTGGATGCTGATGCGGATATTCGCGAGCACGCCCACCAGGCGGTAGAACGCCTCGTCGGAGTTAAGTAGGTGGGCGGCCTTTTCGCCCTGCCCTTCGCCAAAGGGACCATTGCTTAGCCAGTCCTGCAAAGGCGTAGAGGACAATGCGTAGACCAGGCCTGCCCCTGCGCCGACCAGTAGCAGGCAGAGCCAACCCGCAGGGGTAAGGCCGAGGAAAGTGGCACTGCCAGCCAACCAGCCTCCCGCCGCCCCAATCAGTGCGCCACTGGCCATGAGCAGGTAGCCATACATGGCTTGATCATGCCATTGCCAAGCGTACCAAGCGTCGTAAAGACTCACACCGCAGAATACTATTCCAGCAAAGGATTGCAGTATCAGCCGCCCCGTGATGCTTTCTATTATCGAGATCCCTAACTCCCCCATGGCTTTTGTAATTACCTGTGGGACCCGAAATAGAGTTTTACGTGCTATAGTTAGGGAAGACTGGTTGCCAGCCAACTTGACCGTCAGAGCCTCCATAGCAACCAACGTGTCAAAAATAGCACTTAAAGTCCCACTAACTGACCTATATTGCCCTTTCTCTCGTGTGTTCTGATCCCACGCATTCCACTCCGCCCTCACATTCCACATCTCCAACATCAACACCGCTGCTGAAAACGGTGTGGAATTGAGTATGCGATAGGCCCGCGCATTCTTCTGCTCTTGCAGTGCTCCCACCGCTTCGCTCAGCGCGGCGCCGCGTACCTGTGCCTCCCGGGCGGCAACCTCGGCGGCGGCGTCGGCGGCCTGGGCCGCGGTGAGGCGCTTGTTCATCTCGCCGACCAGGCGCGCGGTCGAGTGGTTGCGGGGGATGGCGATGACCCAATGATCGCCTTTCACGATGTCGTCGCCCTGGATGCGCTGGCGGTCGGTGCTGCCCAGCACCTTGCCTTGCGGGCTGAGGTATTCGCCATAGTAGCGGGTGGCCGTGCGCGGCCGGGTCGGCAGGTCTTCCATGCCGAACAGGTAGTGAGTGGTCCTGTCGAATTGGTTACGCCGCACGAATACGGCGTAGCCGAAGGTGCCCGGCAGCATGCTGCGCAGTTGCTGCAGCCCGGGGCCATGCAGGCCAAGGGTGATCGGCCGGCCTTGCCGGCCAAGCTGCCGCCGCGTCTGGGCGAGGCGGGCGTCGGCGCTCTTGGCGGCCTGCTGGGTGGCATTGGCGTTGGCGATGGCCTGGCTGGACAACTGACGCACGTTGTCCAGCGCGTCCTGGGCGACTTCCATCGCCCCTTGCAAGGTGTCGAAAACGCTCATCAGCGCGCCGTTGAGGTTTTTGCCGCCGAGCGTCAGGAAGCTGTCCAGGCTGGCGCCGGCGAGCAAGGCGCCGAGCAGTGTTTCATCGAGGGTGAGCCAGTTGTCGGCGGGCGGGACCACGGCGTTTTCCAGCTTCGCCAGTTCTTCTCCACGGAATTGCCCGGTTCCCGGATTGGGCGCGACGGGTTTGGGTTCGTGCGCCTTGCAGAGCCGGGGCTCGTCCACGTCGGGCCAGAGCAGGCGATGCAGGGGGGACCGGGTGTCTTGCTGGAGCTTCGCGAGGAACTTCTGCCCCTCGCTGACGCGCGGGCTGGTGGGGCTGCCGTTACCCGTGGCGTCGTTGAGATCGCCAGTCGGCGCGAGGGGGTCGACCTGTGCAGGATTCAGCGCCAGACAGGCCAGGGTGCGCGTCGTGGCATGCAGCGCGCCCAGGTACTGGAATCCCTCCAGGCTCAGGTGATCGGCCAGCGTGGCGACGCTACGCGTCTGTTCCAGCGCTTCACGCAGCAGGTTCTGCGCGGACATGAAGCCTTGCCACGCCTCGATACGCTCGAGTACCGCGGTATTGCGATTGATATCGTACAACCCCTGGCGGCTGAGCTTGTCGATCTCCTTGTGCAGTGGATTGGGCTTGCCTTGCAGGGTGCGGGCGACAACCAGCTGTTGCACCAGCAATGCGCTGCCATGGTTGGGCTGCGTGGCGGCGTGGCGGGCACAGACCTGCAGCAGCTGACGATGATTGTCTATGCGGCTTTCCAGGTGGCGCATGCGATACCGCGCATCGTCCAGAAGCACGCCGCAGAGCTGCCGTGGGCGTACCTTCGCCAATACGTCCGTCGCTCCCGGCTGCGCTTGCCAGACATCTTCCTCCGGCGGCGCCGCTTCCCCCGCCGGCGGTTGCGCCGTTTTCAGGCTTCTCGACAGGGCATCGGCGACGGCGCTCAGTTCCAGCAGGTGAGTCGGGCTGGTCTTTTCTCCCAGCATGCCCTGGTTGAGGAAGGCCATCGCCCGTCGGTATTCCTGATCGGGAAACTGACCGCTGAGGTCGCAGAGGTAGCGGGCGGGGTGCTCCAGCAGATACTCGAAGATCTGTGCGCGGGCGCGCTGGGGGGGCGACCAGCGAAAGCGGGAAGGCGCGGTGGTCCAGGTTCAAGCGCGCGACCTGCGCCGGCACGCTGGTGGATACGGAAACACTGTCGCGGGCGTCGAACTGCGAGAAATGCTCGAGCATGGCGGCGCCATCCGGCTTGCCCCGATAGAGGTCCTTGAAGACGCGCGAGCTTGCCTGCAGCCGGAACGACTGGCAGCGTCGGGCCAGTTCGTCGGGATGGCATTCGAGGAAGTTCAGGCGCGCGGCTCCCAGCTGTATCTCCGAGTAGCAGAGGCGCAGGTCCGAGACGTCCCGGTCGTTCCATCGGGCCGGTAGCCAGATATCTTCCAGCCCCTGCCCCGTGGCCTGGCGTACCTCGGGTTTGAAGCCCTGGCCGGTGCGGTAGCGCGCGACATCGATGTCATGGAAGAGCGTCTTGTCGCTATCGGTGCGAATCTCCAGCTCGCGCCACAACTTGTCTCGATAGAAGACATAGAGGTAACCGGGGCGGCACAGCACGGGCGCACCGAGGTCGTAAGGGCTCTTGGCGCCCCTCAGGGCGGTGAGGGGTAGCACGGGGATGACCTGGTTCCACTGCGCGTCAGCTTGCCTGGGGGTCACCCGCAGGTCGTCGCATAGCGGCACCCGGATGGGGCTCCCTTTCTGCGAGGCGATTTCCAGCCAGAGATGACGCTTGGGTTGCCCGCTCCAGTCCCACACATGCAGAACGCTGCTGCACAGTTCGTCGGCGAGGTTCTCCGGCTTGCCCTGCTTGGTGAGCCACTCCTGCTGCTGGCTATCCTTGTCATCGTAAATCACCAGTTTCTGGCTGGCCGGATGTTCCTTGCCGATAACCTGAACGATGAGTTTGCCGGTCTCGCACGCCGGGCCTCCGCCCAGTTTGCCGATCGATGCGGTCATATATGGTCTTCCTTGTTCATGCTGCCTTGCCGCAGGTGCTCTTCCAGGTAGGCCAGGCGCTCGTCTGCGGTATTTCCGGAGAGTTCCGCGGGCGCCTTCTGGCCGCGATAGGCGACACGAAGGTCGAGGTAGCGCGACATGGGGTCGCTTTCCTCGAAGCCAACGGCCAACCCTTCTCCGAAGTACTCCCAGGCTTCGGCGAAGGGCTGCCCGGGTGTTTCCAGCCACTGGAAGACAAAATGTTCTCGCTGTTGTTGCAGCAATGCGGCTTCCTGCTCGGCGCTGAGGCAGGGGGGCAGCGAGTCCTGGGGGGAGACCCAGCGTTCGAACCGCGGGTTGTCCCGATTCCTCCAGCCTTCGCGCCCCTCGGCCTTTTCGCGCCAGGTCCCGCCATGCCAGCCGAGTCTCTCGATCGGCCCCATCCAGCGGGCCTGTTCCTCCATATTGGCCGAAAAGAAGTAACTGGCGGTTCGAGGGCTCCAGTAGCGCAGCAGGCCCCGGCGCAAGCCACCGTCGAAACGCACCACGAGAATCCGGCGGAGATGACCGAGCAGGGTGCGCTCGTCGGCCCGGCTGTGGATCAACAGGCCCGGCCACTGTTCGGGGGCTTCCTGGAACGCCGACAGCAATGCCTGCCCCGCGGGCATCCATACCGGGCTCTGATCGACGTAGAGCGACAGTTCGGTCTGATGGAAGAGCCGGCGTGGAGCGCGGCCTTCTCCGAGCAGTGCGAGGCGCTGGAGCAGGTCGTCCGAATGGTCCAGCAGAACGGAGGTTGGCATGTTCAGAGCACCTCCTTCATCGCCTTGCGGCATGGGCAGTCACTGAGCGGGCACTGCAGTGGGGTGCCTCCCCTGGGCTTCTGGCACAGTTCTACGATCGGCATTTCCGATTTGAGGCGATGCTGCAGGACAGCACCCGGAGCGCTCTCGTCCGGCGCTTGGAGCTTGCCTGGCAACAACGGCGCCGCCGGCGTGCCCAGGCCCGGGCTGCCGCCGCTGTTGAGCATCACCTCGGCACCGCTGAGGGTGACGCCGCCGGGGTCGAGCTTGACGAAGCTGCCGCCGGCCTTGAGGGTCAGTTCCTGGCCCGCGTCGATCGCCACCTTCTCGCCGGCGTAGTAGTGGATTTCGTTGCCAGCCTCGATGAACTGGCCATTGCCGAGCTTCACGTGCTGGTCATTACCCACCGAGAGATGGTCGTCGGCGCGCACCTCGACCTTGCGGTCGCCATGGGTGGTGCGGTGTTCCTCGGCCTTGAACTCGCTGTAGGCGTTGGCTTCCACGGTGTCGTGGCGTTCGTGGCCGACGCGGATCTTCTGGTCGTGCTCGATGTTCTCGTCCCAGTCGCGCTGGGCATGCAGGTAGATCTGCTCCTGGCCCTTGCGGTCCTCGATGCGCAGCTCGTTGTAGCCACCGCCGCCAGGGCTGGAGAGCGTCTTGAACAGGCTGCGGGTCTTGTTCGCCGGCAGCTCGTAGGCCGGCAGGTGCTCGGCGTGGTACAGGCAGCCGCTGATCAGCGGCTGGTCCGGGTCGCCTTCGAGGAAGGTCACCAGCACTTCCATGCCGATGCGCGGAATGGCGATGGCGCCGTACTGCTTGCCGGCCCAACTGGAGGCCACGCGCAGCCAGCAGCTGGTCTTGTCGTCGGCCTGGCCTTCGCGGTCCCAGTGGAACTGCACCTTGACCCGCCCGTACTTGTCGCAGTGGATCTCCTCGCCCTTCGGCCCCGTCACCACGGCGGTCTGGCTGCCCAGCACGCGCGGCTTGGGATGCGCCAGCGGCGGGCGGTAGGGCACGTCCCAGGGCGTGGCGAGGAAACGGTTGCGGTAGCCCTGGTGGAAGTCGTCCTGGCCGTCGCGGGTGTTGCTGGTGACCGACTCTTCCAGCACCTGCGGCTGCTTGCCTTCGTGCAGCACTTCGGTAAGCAGCCAGAGGTCGTTCCACTCGCCGCGCGGGTGCTCGCGCAGGGGCAGGAAATGGCCGCTGCGCAGGCTCGGCTGGTCGCTGCGGCCCTCGGCCTGGCGGTAGTCGGCGCGGTGCCTTTCCAGGCTGCGCTGGCTCAGCAGCTTGCCGCGCTCGCGCTCGGTGAAGCGGCCGGGGTAATCGTAGTCCTCGAGATCCGGGCGGCTGTCGCTGCGGGCCATGCTTTCCAGTTGCAGCCTGGGCTTCTCGAAGTCGTAGTCGCGGCGGCTGACGCGGGCGGTACGGGTTTCCAGGCGCTGGCCGAAGCGCTTGATCACCGGCAGGTCGGCGACCAGGCCGGAGTCCTGCTGGTAGGCCACCGGGGCCAGCTTGGGGAAGGCCGTCTGGTCGTCGCCGAACACCAGCAGGTGCCCGTCGGGGCCGTGCTCGAAGTGGTAGTGGAGGCCTTCCTCTTCGCACAGTCGCTGGACGAAGTGCAGGTCGCTCTCGTCGTACTGGGTGCAGTAGTCGCGCGGCGGGTAGACGGTGGGGCCGAGCTGGAAGCGCTGGGCATCGGCGAGGATGCCGTGCTCTTCCAGCACCTGGGTGATGATCTGCGGCACCGTCAGCTGCTGGAAAATGCGCTGGTTATGCCGATGCGCGAGGTAGACCAAACGTGGCACCAGGCTCACCTGGTAGCGGGTCAGACGCTGGCCGGATTCGCCCTGGGCCACCCGGTGCAACTGGCCATGGATGCCGTGGCCCTGCCCCAGGTCCAGGTAGGCGCCCTTGTGCAGCAGGCTTTCCAGGTCCAGGTCGGGACGTTCGCTGACCAGCTCGATATCGAAGCGGTAGGGCTGGTTCAGGGCTTCGCGGCCGTGGAATTCGAGGACTTGCAGGTCGCTGTCGAGGCCGTCGAGGGTCAGGCTGAAATGGGGCTGGTTGGCCGGGGCGAACATCCTATGTTCCTCTGCGCAGAGGGCCTGCCCGGCAGTTGCCGCAGCGCCGGCTCAGGCCTGGAAAAGACACATCGGCCGGAAACCCGGCCGATGTGAACAGCATGTGTCGCGACCGATCAGGAGGCGATCGGGGTGCGCCAGTCGTCGGAACCGGAGGTACCGGAAACCTCGTGGGTCCAGACGATCTTGCGGTAGGTGAAGTAGACGTCTTCCAGATGGGTGAAATGCGCCATGTTCGGGTCCTGGCAGTTCGGCATGCGCGACTGCACGTCGACGATCACCGCGTCTTCCAGTTCGATGGTGAAGTAGTGCTCCTGGGTGCCGGTGGAGGAGGTGCGGTACCACTCCAGGCGGCACTTGTTCAGGCGCTCGCCGGAGGTCAGAGCGTTGAAGATCAGCGGCGAGGACTTGTCGAAGACCTTGGTGATCATCAGCGGCTTGTGCACGCGCTGGCCGGTCGGCTGGCCGGACTGCGGGTCGCGCGGGATGATGACCTGGTGGTTGAACGCCTGGACCAGGACCTGGTCTTCGTGGCCTTCCTGGAAGATGTTGCCGACCGAGTCCTCGGTGAAGGTGCCGGCGGTGATCAGGCCCTGTTTGGTGCCTTCGAGGGACAGATACGCGGGTGTTGGCATGAAAGCTCTCCTTGCCGTGTGAGTTGATGGCCCCGGGGTTCACGACCCAGTGGGAGCCCTGGCAACACAATTTGCGTGCCAGCAACCCTGCAGCGCCCGCCTCCTGGGAGCTGCAGCAAACCTGCAGCTGTTGTCCGAAGGCGTTACAGGGACTTTCTGCGCAACTTCTTGCGCGCTGCTGTGCAAGAACTTGCCATCCCCTTGCAGGCAGCGTGAACAAAGGCTTCCAGCGGTCTATCCACAACCCTGCGCAAGATAGGCCGTGCAAGAAGTTGCGCGCCCCGCAAGCCCCTCGCGCCCACGGAGCTTTTCAGCTTGCAGCCGCTTTTCTAGAACAGATCGATCGGATCGACGTCCAGCGACCAGCGCACCTGGCGCCCGCCGGGCATGCTTTCGAGGATCGGCAGCCAGCACGACAGCAGGCGGTGCAGCGGCACGCGGGCGCTGCTCATCAGCAGCAGCTGGGCGCGGAAGCGGCCGGCGCGGCGTTCCATGGGCGCCGGCACCGGGCCGAGCAGCTCGACGTCGCTGCCCAGTTGCGCCTGCAGGCGCTCGGCTTCGGCGCAGGCCTCGTCGAGGAAGCCTTCGGCCTGGCCCGGCTTGTGCGCCTCGGCGCGCAGCAGGGCCAGGTGGCAGAACGGCGGTAGGCCGGCGGCGCGGCGTTCGGCCAGGGCCTGGTCGGCGAAGGCGAAGTAGCCCTGCTCGGTGAGTTGCACCAGCAGCGGGTGGTCGGCCAGGTGCGTCTGGATCAGCACCCGGCCGGGCTCCTCGGCGCGCCCGGCGCGGCCGGCGACCTGGACGATCTGCTGGGCCATGCGCTCGCTGGCGCGGAAGTCGGCGGAGAACAGCCCGCCGTCGGCGTCGAGGATCGCCACCAGGGTGACGCGCGGGAAGTGGTGGCCCTTGGCGAGCATCTGGGTGCCGACCAGGATGCACGGCTCGCCCTTGTTGATGGTGGCGAACAGGTCGCGCATGGCGTGCTTGCGCGAGGTGCTGTCGCGGTCGATGCGCAGCACCGGGTAGTCGGGGAAGAGGATGCGCAGGCGCTCCTCGGCGCGCTCGGTGCCGGCGCCGACCGGGCGCAGGTCCAGTTGGCCGCACTTGGGGCATTGGCGCGGCGGGCGCTCGCGGTGGTCGCAGTGGTGGCAGCGCAGCTCGCCGGAGCCCTGGTGCAGCGTCATGCGTGCGTCGCAGCGCGGGCACTGGCTGATCCAGCCGCAGTCG
The DNA here is from genome assembly GCF_052367875.1 of Pseudomonas sp. A6. Taxonomy (NCBI): domain Bacteria; kingdom Pseudomonadati; phylum Pseudomonadota; class Gammaproteobacteria; order Pseudomonadales; family Pseudomonadaceae; genus Pseudomonas; species Pseudomonas sp. A6. The sequence goes on from NZ_CP198970.1 coordinate 636,238, forward strand.
TGGCACAGCAGGGTCGGGGCGAAGCCGCGGCGGTTCAGGTACACCAGCACCTGCTGGCCGGCGCCGAGGGTTTCGCCGATGGCGCGCTGCAGCGGCATCGACAGGCCGGCGTCCAGCGGCAGGCTCTTCACGTCCAGGCGCTGGAACTTCGGCGCCTGGGCGCCGCCGGCGCGCTGCGTCAGGCGCAGCAGGCCGTAGCGGCCGCTGGCGGCGTTGTGCAGGCTTTCCAGCGAGGGCGTGGCCGAGCCGAGCAGGATCGGCACCTTCTCCAGGCGCGCGCGCACCAGGGCCAGGTCGCGGGCGTGGTAGCGCAGGCCTTCCTGCTGTTTATAGGAAGCGTCGTGCTCCTCGTCGATGATGATCAGCCCGGGGTTCTTCAGCGGGGTGAACAGCGCCGAGCGGGTGCCGATGACGATGTCCGCCTCGCCGTCGCGCGCCGCCAGCCAGGCGTCCAGGCGCTCGCGGTCGGTCAGCGCCGAGTGCAGCAGGGCGATGCGCGCGTTGAAGCGGCGCTCGAAGCGGCTCAGCGTCTGCGGGCCGAGGTTGATCTCCGGGATCAGCACCAGCGCCTGCTTGCCGGCCTCCAGCACCTGGTGGATCAGCTGCAGGTAGACCTCGGTCTTGCCGCTGCCGGTGACTCCGGCCAGCAGGTAGCTGTGGAAGGCGCCGAAGCCGGCGCGCACCGCTTCGCAGGCGGCGCGCTGCTCGGCGTTGAGCGGCAGTTCGGCCTGGGCCAGCCAGCCGCCGTGATGCTCCGCCGGCACGTGGCGGCGGCTCTCCAGCGTGGCCAGGCCCTTTTCCACCAGCAGGTCGAGGCTGTCCTTGTTGATGTCCAGTTGGCCGAGCAGTTCATGGAGCACGCCGTGGGGGTGCTGCTGCAGCGTCTGCAGGGCCTGGCGCTGGCGCGGCGCACGGGCCAGGCGCGGGTCGTCCAGGCGCGCGCCGGGGACGGCGAGCCAGAAGCGCTGCACCCGCGCCTCGGCCGGTTCGCCCTGGCGCAGCAGGTTGGGCAGCGCCCAGGACAGGGTGTCGCCGAGGCTGTGCTGGTAGTACTGCGCGGTCCAGCGGCACAGCTCCAGCAGGTGCGCCGGCATCGGCGGCTCGCGGTCGAGCACGGCCAGCGCCGGGCGCAGCTTGTCCTCGGGCACTTCCGAGCTGTCCGCCAGCTCCACCAGCACGCCGACGATCTCGCGGCGGCCGAAGGGCACGCGCAGGCGCACGCCGGGCTGCAGGCGGCTGGGGTCGAGCCCGCGCGGCGGCAGGTAGTCGAACAGGCGGCGCAGCGGCGAGGGCAGGGCGAGGCGCAGGATGCTGGGTCGGGGCACGCTGTGGGCTTTCCGGGGCGTGGTGAGGCGGCGATCTTAGCACGGGCCGCGGCGACGGTCGGTCGGCGCCCCGACTTGCGCTGGCGGAAGTCTCTGGTATGATCCACGCCCTTAATTTGCGTGCGGTGCCCGGTAAAGATCCCGCCCGCGGTCCTCGAAGGCCGTGGCTCGGCTTCTGCCAGAGACTGGGTGGCGGCACACCAACCAGAGGAAGACATCATGAAACCGGAAATCCATCCCGCGTACGAAGAAATCGAAGCCACCTGCAGCTGCGGCAACGTGATCAAGACCCGTTCGACCCTGTGCAAAGGCATCCACCTGGACGTCTGCTCCGAATGCCACCCGTTCTACACCGGCAAGCAGAAAGTCGTGGACACCGGCGGCCGTATCGATCGCTTCAACCAGCGTTTCGCCATGTTCGGCGGCAAGAAGTAAGAGCGATTTCCGGAAAAGCCCTGATGGCCTTTCCCGATCTGCTGAAAAAGGCGCCCCTGCGGGGCGCCTTTTTTGTGCTCGCGATTTGCCTGGGCGCACCGGCCCTGGCGGCGTCCTGCCCGGCGCCCAGCGGCGCCGGCACGGTGCGCGTGGCGCGGGTGGTGGATGGCGACACCCTGAAGCTGGCCGATGGCCGCAACGTGCGCCTGATCGGCGTCAACGCCCCGGAACTGGCCCACGGCGGGCGCAGCACCGAGCCCTTCGCCGAGGCCGCGCGGCAACGCCTGCAGGCGCTGGTGGCGGCCAACGACGGCGAATTAGGGTTGCAGCTCGGACGCCAGGGCAAGGACCATTACGGCCGCACCCTGGCGCACCTGTACGACCGCCAGGGGCGCAACATCGAGGCGCAACTGCTGGCCGAAGGCCTGGGCTACCTGGTGGCGGTGGCGCCCAACACCGAGCTGACCGCCTGCCAGCAGGCTGCCGAGCGCGAGGCGCGCAAGGCCGGCCGTGGCCTGTGGAAACGCCCACCGGTGCAGGACGCGCAAAGCCTGCGCCAGAGCGGCTTCGCCATCGTCCGCGGGCGCGTCGCCCAGGTGCAGCGCAACCGCGGTGGCCTGTGGCTGGAGATGGACGGTTCGCTGGTACTGCGGATCGAGCCTAAGCTGTTGAAAGCGTTCGATAAGCGCACGCTGGAGGCGCTGCCCGGGCGCACCCTGGAAGCGCGCGGCTGGGTGATCGACCGCTCCGCGCGCGGCGCCGTGAAACCGGGGCAGGCACGCTGGATGCTGCCCATCACCGACCCGGCCATGCTGGAGCTGCTGCCATGACCAAGACAAGGATGCTGTTGCTCACCTGCCTGTTCGCCCTGAGCGGCGTGCTGGGCGGCTGCGCGGTCAACCCCGCCACCGGCGAGACCGACTTCGTCACCATGAGCGAGCAGGACGAGCTGGCCCTCGGCCGCCAGGCCAGCCAGGAGGCGGCCAAGCAGTACCCGCGCTACGCCGACGAGAAGCTCCAGGCCTACGTGCAGCAGGTGGGCGAGCGCGTCGCCCGGGTCGGCGACCGGCCCACCCTGCAGTACCGCTTCACCGTGGTCGACAGCCCCGACATCAATGCCTTCGCCCTGCCCGGCGGCTACATCTACATCCACCGCGGGCTGATGGCCTACCTCAATTCCGAAGCCGAGCTGGCCGCGGTGCTGGGCCACGAGATCGGCCACGTCACCGCCCGCCACAGCGTGCGCCAGCAGAGCCAGGCCAGCGCCTGGAACGTGCTCGGCGCGGCGGTGGCCATCGGCACCGGGGTCAGCGCCGCCGGCGACCTCACCAACGTCCTCGGCACCGCCGTGGTGCGCGGCTACGGCCGCGACATGGAGCTGCAGGCCGACGGCCTGGGCGCCAAGTACCTGGCCCGCGCCGGCTATGACCCCAAGGCGATGATCCAGGTGGTGCGGGTGCTGAAGAACCAGGAGGACTACGCCCGCCAGGTCGCCCAGGCCAAGGGCGAGACGGTGCAGCCGGTGGGGTATCACGGCTTGTTCGACACCCACCCGGACAACGACCGGCGCCTGCAGGAGGTGCTGGGCCCGGCTCAGGCCCTGGCCGGCGGCCAGCAGGAGGTCGGCCGCGACCGCTACCTGAAGGCCATCGACGGCATGCCCTTCGGCGATTCCGCCGAGTCCGGCATCCGCCGCGGGCAAAGCTTCTACCACGGCGAGCTGGGCTTCACCCTCAGCTATCCCAGGGGCTGGGGCATGCTCAACCAGCCCACCGCGCTGATCGGCTACCCCGAGGACCAGCAGGCCTACATCGGCATGAAGCTGGTGCCGCGCGACGGCCAGCTGAGCCCGCTGGAATACCTGCGCAAGGGCGCCGGCGGCCGCCTGGCCGACGAGCAGGAACTGAACCAGGCCGGTCTGAAGGGCGCCGCCGCGGTGATCCCCGGCTCGCCCGCGCGGCGCGTGGCGGTGATCTACAAGGACCAGGGCGCCTACCTGTTCGTGGGTGTGGTCAAAGGCCGCGCCTCGCTGGAAAGCCGCGACGCCGAGTTCCTCTCGGTGATCCGCAGTTTCCGCCCGCTGCGCGCCGACGAACGGAAACTGGCCGAGCCGCGGCGCCTGCAGCTGGTCCAGGCGAAGGCCGGGCAAAGCCTGGAACAGCTGGCAAAGGGCGGAAACGAGCCGGAATCTGACGCGATTTCTCGTATACGATTGCTAAACGATTTGTATCCAACTGGTCAGCCAAAACCCGGGGAATGGTTGAAAATCGTGCGTTAGCAGCATTGACACCGGAGCCCTGAAGCTATCTTGGCAGGCGCTTTCTTCCCGCGTATGCTCGGTCGCCCGTCTGTCCAACAAGCAATAAAGCGGAAGTGCCAAAAATGTCTGATCTCAAGACCGCTGCCCTCGAATATCACGCGCAACCCCGCCCCGGGAAACTCAGCGTCGAGCTGACCAAGCCGACCGTCACCGCCCGCGACTTGTCGCTGGCCTACAGCCCGGGCGTGGCCGAGCCGGTCCGCGAGATCGCCCGTGACGCCGAACTGGCCTACAAGTACACCGGCAAGGGCAACCTGGTCGCGGTGATCTCCGACGGCACCGCCATCCTCGGCCTGGGCAACCTCGGCCCGCTGGCCTCCAAGCCGGTCATGGAAGGCAAGGGCGTGCTGTTCAAGCGTTTCGCCGGCATCGACGTGTTCGACATCGAGGTCGACGCCGAGAGCCCGCAGGCCTTCATCGACACCGTCAAGCGCATCTCCATCACCTTCGGCGGCATCAACCTGGAAGACATCAAGGCGCCGGAGTGCTTCGAGATCGAGCGCGCGCTGATCGAGCAGTGCGACATCCCGGTGTTCCACGATGACCAGCACGGCACCGCCATCGTCACCGCCGCCGGCATGCTCAACGCCCTGGAAATCGCCGGCAAGAACCTGGAAAGCGCGAAGATCGTCTGCCTGGGCGCCGGCGCCGCCGCCATCTCCTGCATGAAGCTGCTGGTGAGCGTGGGCGCCAAGGTCGAGAACATCTACATGATCGACCGCCAGGGCGTGATCCACGCCGGCCGCACCGACCTGAACCAGTACAAGGCGGTGTTCGCCACCGAGACCGACAAGCGCACCCTGGACGATGCCCTCGACGGCGCCGACGTGTTCGTCGGCCTGTCCGGCGCCAACCTGCTCAGCGCCGAAGGCCTCAAGCGCATGGCGCCGAACCCGATCGTCTTCGCCTGCTCCAACCCGGACCCGGAGATCAAGCCGGAACTGGCCCACGCCACCCGCAACGACGTGATCATGGCCACCGGCCGTTCGGACTACCCGAACCAGGTGAACAACGTGCTGGGCTTCCCCTTCATCTTCCGCGGTGCCCTGGACGTGCGCGCCACCCGCATCAACGAAGAAATGAAGATCGCCGCCGCCCTGGCCCTGCGCGACCTGGCCAAGGAGCCGGTGCCCAAGGACGTGTGCGAGGCCTACGGCGTGTCGTCCCTGGAGTTCGGCCGCGAGTACATCATCCCGAAACCCATGGACAAGCGCCTGATCACCGTGGTCTCCGATGCCGTGGCCAAGGCCGCCATCGAGAGCGGCGTGGCCACCCTGCCGTATCCGAAGCACTATCCGCTGCAGTCGGTGGAAGACGTGTTCAAGGGCTGACCGGGCCGCTCTCTTCGGCTTGAGGCCGAAGGTGAAAGCGCCGTTTCTTCCGTGAGGGGGGAACGGCGTTTTCGTTTGTATGTCGGCGCGGGGCGAATGAATCGCGGACGGAGTCCGCTCCTTGTATGTCGACGACCCGCCATAACGGCGGGCACGGCTTCCCGTAGGAGCGAGCTTGCTCGCGAACAGACTCCGCTGCGGGGGCTCATTCGCGAGCAAGCTCGCTCCTACGAAGAGCGCCTCGGCGCAGCCTGCGAGACAGGTGCTCCTCCGCATCCCTCACCCCAGCCCTCTCCCAGAGGGAGAGGGGGCTAGTCCGTGCCGAGAGAAGGCTTGGTTTCAGCCGGTAGTCCCTGTGCTAGCCGGCCAACGCCGAAACATCAGCGCACTCCGAACGGTCCCCTCTCCCTTCAGGGCGGGGCGCGCAGCCGAGGGTTAGGGAGAGGGAGCGGAGCCAAGCCAGGGCAGCGGAATCGCCGGGGAGTTCCATTCGCGAGCAAGCTCGCTCCTACGAGAATCCGGCTAGGAGTTCTCCCGCAAAACACCCTGCAACACCCCTCCACGGGCATCCCAGGGCAGAGGACTATGCTGTAGAAAGGCGCCGCCCCTTCATTCGCCCGCGGCGCCGCTTCGGTCCTGGCCGGGGAGGCGTGCCATGCTCACGCTGTTTCGCCGCTGTGCTTTGCTCCTGCTGCTGTTCGCGGCCGGGGCGCTGGCGGCCCCGCCGGCGGTGGTGCTGACGGTGGACGGGGCCATCGGCCCGGCGACTTCCGACTACGTGGTGCGCGGCCTGCAACGCGCCGTGGACGAGGGCGCGCCTCTGGTTGTGCTGCGCATGGACACCCCCGGCGGGCTGGACAGCGCCATGCGCGACATCGTCAAGGCTATCCTCACCAGCCCCATCCCCGTGGTCGGCTACGTCGCCCCCAGCGGCGCGCGGGCGGCCAGCGCCGGCACCTATATCCTCTATGCTTGCCACCTCGCCGCCATGGCCCCGGGCACCAACCTGGGCGCCGCCACCCCGGTGCAGATCGGCGCGCCCGGCGCCCCGGAAAAGCCCCAGGGCAAGGACGGCAAGCCCGCCGTCAGCGAGGAGGACACCCTCAAGCGCAAGCAGGTCAACGACGCGGCGGCCTACATCCGCGGCCTGGCGCAGCTGCGCGGGCGCAATGCCGAATGGGCCGAGCGCGCGGTGCGCGAGGCGGTCAGCCTGTCCGCCGAGGAAGCCGTGAAGCAGAAGGTGGTCGACCTGCAGGCCGCTGGTCTCGACCAACTGCTGCGCGCCATCGACGGACGCAAGGTGCAGGTGGCGGGGCAGGCGCTGAGCATCCACAGCGCCGGTCTCGCCTGGGTTGAGCACCAGCCCGACTGGCGCACCCGCCTGCTGGCGGTGATCACCGACCCCAGCGTAGCGCTGCTGTTGCTGATGATCGGCGTGTACGGGCTGATCTTCGAATTCGCCAACCCCGGCCTGGCGCTGCCCGGCGTGCTCGGCGGCATCTGCCTGCTGCTCGGGCTCTACGCCATGCAATTGCTGCCGGTGAACTACGCGGGGGTGGCGCTGATCGTCCTCGGCCTGGCCTTCATGGCCGCCGAGGCCTTTGTGCCCAGCTACGGCAGCCTGGGCATCGGCGGCATCGCCGCCTTCGTGATCGGCGGGCTGATCCTGCTGGATACCGACGCGCCGGGCTTCGGCATTCCCCTGGGGCTGATCGTCGGCGTGGCCACGGTCAGCGCGCTGTTCATCGCCGGGGTGCTGGGCGTGGCCATGAAGAGCCGGCAGCGCCAGGTGGTCAGCGGCGCGGCCGGCCTGGTGGGCAGCCTGGCGACCGTGGACGCGGTGGCCGACGGGGATGCCCACGCCGGCTGGGTACAACTGCAGGGCGAACAGTGGCAGGTCCGCTGCGCCCGGACCCTGCGCGCCGGCCAGCGGGTCAAGGTGCTGGCGCGCGACGGCCTGCGCCTGGAGGTGGTGGCCGACGACGAATCGGGAGGTGACTGATGGGTATTCCCTTCGGACTGCTGGTGGCGCTGGTCCTGCTGCTGATGCTGGTGGTCAGCGCCCTGCGCATCCTGCGTGAATACGAACGCGGGGTGGTGTTCCAGCTCGGCCGCTTCTGGAAGGTAAAGGGCCCCGGCCTCGTGCTGGTGATCCCGGTGGTGCAGCAGATGGTCCGCGTCGACCTGCGCACCGTGGTGCTCGACGTGCCGCCGCAGGACGTGATCTCCCGCGACAACGTCTCGGTGAAGGTCAACGCGGTGGTGTACTTCCGCGTGCTCGACCCGCAGAAGGCCATCATCCAGGTGGAGAACTTCCTCGCCGCCACCAGCCAGCTGGCCCAGACCACGCTGCGCGCGGTGCTCGGCAAGCACGAGCTGGACGAGATGCTGGCCGAGCGCGAGCGCCTGAACCTGGACATCCAGAAGGTGCTGGACGCGCAGACCGACGCCTGGGGCATCAAGGTGGCCAACGTCGAGATCAAGCACGTCGACCTCAACGAGTCCATGGTCCGCGCCATCGCCCGCCAGGCCGAGGCCGAGCGCGAGCGGCGGGCCAAGGTGATCCATGCCGAGGGCGAGCTGCAGGCCTCGGAGAAGCTGATGCAGGCCGCGCAGATGCTCTCCCGCGAGCCTGGCGCCATGCAGCTGCGCTACATGCAGACGCTGGGCAGCATCGCCGGCGACAAGAACTCCACCATCGTCTTCCCCATGCCCATCGACCTGCTCAAGGGGCTGCTCGAAACAAATGGACAGACTAAGAAGTGACTGACGGCAGGTCGGATGGGACTGAGGCGTCTACCCTGTAGGTTTTCTGAAAATTCCTTACCGTCCCCTTGCGGACGGACTACGGGGGAAACCATGAGCTACCGCACCCTGGCGGCCCTGACCCTATTGTCATCCGCCCTTTTCGCCGGCTGCGCCGGCTCCCCGCAGATGAGCTGGTCGCGCGTCGGCGACTCCGCCCAGCGCGCCGTGCTCGACCCCGGCACCTGGGCGCCGGTGGCCGGCGCGGCGGTGATCGCCGCCGGCAACTGGGACCACAAGTGGCAGAAGTCCGCGGCCAACCACGAATGGCTGTTCGGCGGCGACGCCAACTCCGCCGCCGACCACATGCTCAACGCCAGCACCGCGCTGAGCGTGGTCACCGGCCTGGTGGCTGCGCCCAGGGGCAGCGAGGGCGAGGAGAAGTGGGCCTGGCGTGGGCGCAACCTGGCGCTGCTGGCCACCGACCGCTACGCGGTGACCGGCCTGGTGGAGGAGTGGAAGGAGGTGTCCGGGCGCGACCGCCCCGACGGCATTCCCGACGACTCCTTCCCCTCCAAGCACACGGCCGTGACCGCCGTGCACAACAGCTTCACCCGGCGCAACCTGGACTACATCGACATGGACCCGACCCTGCGCTTCACCGCCAAGGCCGGGCTCTACACGGTGGACGGGCTGACCGCGCTGGCGCGGGTGGAAGGCTCCAAGCACTACCCAACCGATACCTTGGTGGGCATGGCGGTGGGCAACCTCGCTGCCAACTTCACCTACAATCTGTTCCTTGAGGGATCGCCAGACAGCGCCTATTCCTTCGGTGTTCTGCCCGAAGCCGGTGGGGGAATGAGCCTGCGCGCGGCGATGCTTTTCTGAGTCCGCCCGCTTGCCGGTAGCGGGGCGCGGGCCTCGAGCAAGGAGAGCCATGCTGCTGCGTGCCCTGCTGATCGCCCTGGTCCTGCCGTTCTGCGCCCAGGCCGAGGAGCCGCTGAACCTGGTCGCCGACCGCTGGCCGCCCTACGCCGACGCGCAGATGCCCGGCCGCGGCCTGGCGGTGCATTTCGTCAGCACCGCGCTGACCCGCGCCGGCTACGCCATCCACTACGCCCAGGTGCCCTGGCCGCGCGCCCTGCACGGGGTGCGCAACGGCGAGTACGACGTGCTGGTGGATTCCTGGTACAGCGCCGAGCGCGAGACCTTCGGGCAGTACTCCGAGCCCTACCTGGTGAACCGCCTGCGCTTCCTCAAGCGCAAGGGCTCGCCCATCGTCTTCGAGCGCCTGGCCGACCTCTACCCCTTCCGCATCGCTGTAGTCCGCGGCTACAGCTACACCCCCGAGTTCAACGAGGACAACCGGCTGCACAAGGTGCCGGTGCTGTCCTTCCCCAATGCCGCGATGATGGTGGTCGCCGGCCGCGTCGAGCTGACCCTGGAGGACGAGTGGACGGCCCGCTACATCCTCGAACACGACCTGAAGGACGAGCGCCACAAGCTGGAGTTCCTGCCCCAGCCGCTGGCGGAGAACCCGCTGTACATCCTGGTCAGCCGCGCCAACCCGCGCCACGCGCAGATAATCGAAGACTTCAACCGCGAGCTGCGGCTGATGCGCGAGGACGGTAGCTACGACGCCTTCATGGACCTGCGCGGGCCCTGAGCCGGGTTCAGGCGGCGGCTTCCTGCTCGGCGCCGATTTCCTTCTTCAGCAGGTGCGCGGCCAGGCTGCGCAGCGGCACCAGCTCGCGGCAGATCAGCGCCAGTTGCGTCTGCACCAGGCGCTGCGGGTCCTCCAGCTCCTCCGGCACCTGTTCCAGGCGCTTGGCCAGGTCTTCCTCGGCATCGCTGTGGATGGCCACCGGCTTGCGCTGGGCGAGGCTGGCGGCGATGTCGTCGAGGCTGGCGGTGAGCTGTGCGGCGGCTTCGTCGATCAGCGCGTTGGCCGGCGACTCCGGCAGGCGGTCGCGGTGCGCGCCCAGGGCCGAGAGGTAGCTGAGCAGGGTGTGCGAGAGCACCAGGAAGCGGAAGCCCAGCTCGGCGTCCTTGCGGAAGTGGCCGGGCTCCAGAAGCATGTTCGACAGCGTGGTGGAGAGCGTTGCGTCGGCGTTGTGGGCGTTGCGCCGGGCGGTGCGGTAGATGAGGTCGTCGCGCTTGCCGCTGGCGTACTGCTGCATGATCTCGCGCAGGTAGCGGGCGTTGCAGGCCAGGGTGCCGCCGACCAGGCTGTGCAGGCGCCGGCCCTGCCAGTCGGGGAGGATGAGGAACACCGCCAGGCCGGCGATGAAGGCACCGAGCAGGGTGTCGAACAGGCGCGGCAGGATCAGCCCGTAGCCGTTGCCCACCTGGTTGAAGCACAGCAGCACCAGCAGGGTGATGGCCGCGGTGGCCAGGGTGTAGCGGGTGCTGCGGGTGGCGAAGAAGGCCACCCCGGCGACCACCGCCAGCAGCGACTGCACCAGCGGGTTGGGGAACAGGTCGATCAGCGCCCAGCCGGCCACCAGGCCGACGAGGGTGCCGAGGATGCGCTGCACCAGGCGGATGCGCGTGGCGCCGTAGTTGGGCTGGCAGACGAACACCGTGGTCAGCAGGATCCAGTAGCCCTGGGTCGGGTGGATCAGGTGCAGCACGCCGTAGCCGGCGGTCAGCGTCAGGCCCAGGCGCAGGGCATGGCGGAACAGCAGCGAGGTGGGCGTGAGCTGCTGGCGGATGCGCTCGAAGGCATCGCGCAGCGAGCGCGGCGAGCGGTCCAGCAGGGCGCTGTCCTGTTCCTCGGCGAGGGCGTCGGGGTTGCTCGCGCCGCTGAGCTTCTGGTCGAGGGTGGCGAGGTTGCCGGCCAGGGCGCCGAGGGAGCGCAGCAGCGAGCGCCAGGCCGGGTTGCCCTGCTGGCGCAGGTATTCCAGCGAGGCCTGCAGGTCGGCCAGGGCCTGCTCGCTGTCGTTGTAGTCGAAGCGCTGGCGCAGGCGGATGGCCCGCGACAGCGCCTGGCAGGCCTTGCCCTGCTGGTTGAGCAGGCGCTGGCAGCGGAACAGCACGTCGCTGTGGAAGAAGGCCTCGGCCAGGCGGTTGTAGGGGTAGTGCGAGGAACTGGCGCGCTCGTGGACGTCCTGGGCGATGAAGTACAGCTTCAGGTAGCGGCTCAGCTTGGGTCCCGGGCGGCCGTGGCTGAGGCGGCTGAGGATGGTTTCCTTGGCCTGGTTGAGCGTCACCACCAGCCTGCCGTTCTGCCGCGCCAGGGCCAGGCGCCGGTCCTCGACGTCGAGCTGGCGCAGCGGTTCGAACAGCGTCGACTTGATCTTCAGGTACTCGCCCAACTCGAAGTAGGCGCGGGCCAGCACCTGCTGCACCGGCTGGTTGGCGAAGAGCGCGTTCCACAGCACCGAGAGCGCGCCGTACCAGGCCGCGCCGGCCACCAGCAGCAGCGGCTCCTGCCACAGGTCGCCGGGGGCGCCGCCGCGCTGGTCGACGCCGATCATGGTGTAGATGGAGAGGATCAGGGTGGCCGAGGCGATGGCCGCGTAGCGCTCGCCCAGCGCTCCCAGCAGGGTCATGCCGAAGGCCGACAGGCCGAGGCCGGCGACGAACAGCCAGGGGTAGGGGAACAGCAGCTCCACCGCCAGCGCGGCGATGAGGAAGCACACCAGCGTCACCAGCAGCGCCTTCAGGCGGCCCAGCCAGTGGTCGTCGGTCTCGGCCAGGGCGCTGGCGATGATGCCGAGGAACAGCGGGATCACCAGTTCGGTGCGGCCCAGCAGCAGGCAGGCGGCCATGGCCCCGGCCAGGGCGATGAACACCCGCAGGCTGTAGGCGAACTTGTCCAGCGCCCACAGGCGCCGCAGGGTCTCGAACAAGGGGGAGGAAAGCATGCGCGTCGGGGACTTCCGAGGTGTCTCTGCGCTGAGACTAGCGGATCGCCTGGCGCGCGGCTATTGGTTGCGGGGGGAAGGTTTTCGTAGGAGCGAGCTTGCTTGCGAAAGGTGCTTGCCCTGAAGAGCGCCCTCTCCCTAACCCTCGGCTGCGCGCCCCGCCCTGAAGGGAGAGGGGACCGTTGGGCAGAGTTGGGTGTTCTGGAGTTAGCCGGTAAGCACGGTGATGTTCGGCTGAAACCATTCCTTCTCTCGGCACGGACAAGCCCCCTCTCCCTTCAGGGAGAGGGTTGGGGAGAGGGGACGGCGGTGACCTCATGCACTGTTATGACCAGGAAACTCCGTTCGCGAGCAAGCTCGCTCCTACGAAGAGCCCCGCGCGTCAGAGGATGCGCACCTTGAACGAACGCCCCTTGATCCTGCCTTCCTGCAGGCGCCTGAGCGCCGCCTTGGCCTGGTCGCGCTGCACCGCCACGTAGGCCTGGAAGTCGAAGATGGCGATCTTGCCCACCGCACTGCCGGGCAGGCCGGCGTCGCCGGTGAGGGCGCCGAGGATGTCGCCGGGGCGCAGCTTGTCCTTGCGCCCGCCGGCGATGTTCAGGGTGGTCATCGGCGGCAGCAGCGGCGCCGGGTTGGCGCGCAGGAAGTCGATGCGCTCCCAGTTCAGCGGCTTGCCCTGCAGGTCTTCGATGGCCTGGGCGCGGGAGGCTTCGGCCGGGGCCACCAGGGACAGCGCCAGGCCCTTCTCGCCGGCGCGGCCACTGCGGCCGATGCGGTGCACGTGGACCTGGGCGTCGCGGCTCAGCTCGACGTTGATCACCGCCTCCAGGCCCTCGATGTCCAGGCCGCGGGCGGCCACGTCGGTGGCCACCAGCACGCTGCAGCTGCGGTTGGCGAACATCGCCAGCACCTGGTCGCGCTCGCGCTGCTCCAGGTCGCCGTGCAGGGCCAGGGCGGAAATCTTCTGCGCGTCCAGCGCCTGGGCCAGCTCCACGCACTGCTGGCGGGTGTGGCAGAAGGCTACGGCGGACTGCGGGCGGAAGTGCTGCAGCAGGCGCACCACGGCGTCCATGCGCTGGCGCGGCTCGATTTCGTAGAAGTGCTGTTCGATCTGGCTGTCGTCGTGCAGCGCCTCCACTTCCACGCGTTCGGGCTGGCGCAGGAACTTCGCCGCCAACTGCTCGATGCCGGCCGGGTAGGTGGCCGAGAACAGCAGGCTCTGCCGGCGCGCCGGGAGCTGGCCGATGATGTCGGCGATGCTGTCGTAGAAGCCCATGTCGAGCATGCGGTCGGCCTCGTCCAGCACCAGGGTGTTCAGCCCGTCGAGCACCAGGGAACCGCGGCGCAGGTGTTCCTGCACCCGCCCCGGGGTGCCGACCACCACGTGGGCGCCGTGCTCCAGCGAGCCGATCTGCGGGCCGAAGGGCACGCCGCCGCAGAGGGTCAGCACCTTGATGTTGTCGGCGGCGCGGGCCAGGCGGCGGATCTCCTTGGCCACCTGGTCGGCCAGCTCGCGGGTCGGGCACAGCACCAGCGCCTGGCAGCCGAAGTAGCGCGGGTTCAGCGGGCTGAGCAGGCCGATGCCGAAGGCCGCGGTCTTGCCGCTGCCGGTCTTGGCCTGGGCGATCAGGTCGCGGCCCTTGAGGATGACCGGCAGGCTGGCGGCCTGGATTGGCGTCATCTCTTTGTAACCGAGGGCTTCGAGGTTGGCGAGCAGGTCGGCGGAGAGGGGCAGGCTGGAGAAGGCGGTGGAGGTCACGAAGAAAAAACCCGACAGGCGTGTGGGCGCGCAGTGTAGCAGCACAGGCCCCGCCGGGCCCTGGAAAACCGGTAAAACCCGCGAATCCACTGGCTTTGCCCGCCACCCGTCTGAAACGGACGGACGGTCGAATAGTGTATTTTTATACAGATTCGCTTTCCGCAGGTTTTTGTCGTAGAGTGCCTGCACTGTGTTTGCATGGGTCGCCGTCGATCGTGACCTGATGCGGTCGGTTATTCCACCCCGTCCTGCTCGACTCCTTGTAACTCCTTGCAACTCAGTTCCTGCCACTCTTTTGTGGCTATTTCTACATCTACGTTCCAAGGAGAACACCATGTCGAATCGTCAGAACGGCACCGTCAAATGGTTCAACGAGACCAAAGGCTACGGCTTCATCACCCCTGAGAGCGGCCCGGACGTCTTCGTTCACTTCCGCGCCATCGAAGGCCACGGCTTCAAGACTCTGGCCGAAGGCCAGAAGGTCAGCTTCGAAGTCGTGCAAGGCCAGAAAGGCATGCAAGCCGAGCGCGTTCAGGTAATCAACTAAGATTCCCTGGCGTCGCCGAAAACCCCGGATGGAAACATCCGGGGTTTTTTGTTGCCTGATTGGCGTAGGCCATCTGTACTGCCATTGCCCCCGACTCCGGAGCCCGATCCATGAAACCGCGCCTCGCCGGCCTGTTGCTGGCCTTCATCTGCCCCACGCTGTTCGCCGCGCAGCCGGCCACCTGGGGTTGGGTCGAGCAGGCCAGGCTGATGCCGGAGAACGCGTTGCTCAAGGTGCGCCTGGACACCGGCGTGCAGACCTCGGTGATGGACGCGCGCAACCTGGTGAAGATCCGCAAGAACGAGCAGCGCTGGGTGCAGTACGACATCCTGGTCAAGGATGCGGCGACCGGCCAGGTGCAGCGCCTGCCCTTCGAGCGGCCCGTCGAGCGCACCCTCAAGGTTCGCGGCGCCAACGGCATCGAGCATCGCCCGGTGGTGAGCATGGACCTGTGCCTGGGCGACAAGGTCTACCGCGAGCAGTTCGCCCTGGCCGACCGCGAGGGCAGCGACTACCCGGTGCTGCTGGGCCGCCGCAGCCTGGAGCACCTGGGCGCCGTGGACGTGTCGAAGACGCTGACCACGCCGCCCACCTGCAAGCCCTGACTCAGTGCCCGTCGTCGGGCTCCAGGCGCCGTGGCGCCTGGGCCGAGCGGCCGTCGTCGCGGGCCAGCTGGAAGAAGATCGCCGCCGCCGCCATCGACATCAGCCCGACGCTCAGGTAGGTGGCGTGGAAGGCGCCCAGCACGTCGCCGGCGTTGACCTCCACGTCGCTCTTGAAGCCGCCCAGCAGCGCCGCCGCGCAGGCCACGCCGAGGCCGATGGACAGCTGCATCACCACCGACAGCAGGCTGTTGCCGGCGCTGGCGTTGTCGTCGCGCAGGTCGATCAGCGTCAGGGTATTCATCGCCGTGAACTGCAGCGAGTTGACCCCGCCCAGCAGGCCCAGGTGGATCAGCAGCCAGAGGTAGGGCGTGTCCTGGTCGACCAGGCCCAGGCCGGCGATCAGCGAGCCCAGCAGCAGGGTGTTGCCCACCAGCAGGCGGCGGTAGCCGAACAGGTCGAGGATGCCCTTGGCCAGCGGCTTGACCACCATGGCCATGGCCGCCAGCGGGATCATGGTCATGCCCGCCTTGGCCGGCGCGAAGCCCAGGCCCACCTGCAGCAGCAGCGGCGTGAGGAAGGGCAGGGCGCCGCTGCCCAGGCGGGCGAACAGGTTGCCCAGCACGCCGACGGCGAAGGTGCGCGTCTTGAACAGGCTGGGCGGGAACAGCGGCGCCTCGACGTTGAGGGCGCGCAGCCAGTAGGCGGCCAGCAGTACCAGGCCGCCGATCAGCAGCATCACCACTCGTACGTGGGGCATGTGCAGCTCGCCCAGGCCTTCCAGGGCGATGGTGATCAGCACCATGGCGCCGCCGAAGAGCAGGAAGCCGGGGCCGTCGAAGCGGCTGATCGCGGCGCCGCGCAGGTCGGGCATGAGGCGGATGGCGAAGACGATGCCGAGCAGGCCCACCGGGATGTTGATGAGGAAGATCCAGTGCCAGCTGGCGTATTCCACCAGCCAGCCGCCGAGGGTCGGGCCGGTCAGCGGGCCGAGCAGGCCGGGGATGGTGACGAAGCTGAGCACCCGCACCAGGTCGCTGCGCGGGTACACGCGCAGGATCACCAGGCGCCCCACCGGCATCATCAGCGCGCCGCCCAGGCCCTGCACCACGCGGGCGATGACCAGCACCCCGAGGCTCGGCGAGAGCGCGCAGAACAGCGAGCCGAGGCTGAACAGGAAGATCGCGAAGATGAACACCCGGCGCGTGCCGAAGCGGTCGGCGACCCAGCCGGAGGCGGGGATCAGCAGCGCCACCGTGAGCAGGTAGGCGATGACCACCCCCTGCATGCGCAGCGGGTCCTCGTTCAGCGAACGGGCCATGCTCGGCAGCGCGGTGTTGAGGATGGTGCCGTCCAGCGCCTGCATGAAGAAGGCGACGGCCACCAGCCAGGGGAGGATGCGGGCGATGCGCGGGGTGAGGATGAAGGGCTCGCTCATGATGGGTCCTTGTTCGGCTCCCGCAAGCATAGGCGGGGAGGGCGGTGCTGCGCGAGGGGCGTTCCAGAGCCGTTGCGGTGGTCGGCCGGGCTGGCGCGGCGGCGTGCCTGTGCTAGACCTGAAGGGGCTTTTCGAGGTGATCGACAGGCATTCGTCGTGGCCCGGGGCGCGGGGCCGCAATATCGCGCCGGGGTGGCGGAACAATGGCACCCGGCGCCAGTCCAACCAGCGTCCGGCTCACCTTCGGCGCCGGACGCCACTGCATCAGGAGATGTCGATGACCGTCAGATTCCGTGTCACCTGCGCCGCCGCGGCGCTGCTCGCCGCCAGTTCCGCCTTCGCCTTCAACCTGGGTGACGCCGCCAAGGCGGTGTCCGGCGTGGCCGAGGGCGGCAACCCGGGCCAGGTGGCCTCCACCCCGCAGACCAGCGGCCTGCTCGGCGCCCTCACCGGGCAACTGGGCGTCAGCGACGAGCAAGCCGTCGGCGGCACCGGCGCGCTGCTCGGCCTGGCCAAGAACAAACTCAGCGGCACCGACTACACCCAACTGGTGAAGGCCGTGCCGGGCCTGGACAAGCTCAGCGGCGCCAACGCCCTGGGCGGCCTCGGCGGCAGCCTGGGCAACCTCGGCGGCACCGGCGCCAAGGGCCTGCTGGGCAACGTCGACAGCATGGGCGACGTGAACAGCGCCTTCAGCACCCTGGGCATGGACCAGGGCATGACCGGCAAGTTCGCCGGCGTGCTGCTGGACTACTTCGGCAAGCAGGGCGTGAGCAGCGACCTGCTGGGCAGCCTGGGTAGCCTGTGGGGCGTGGGCGGCTGACGCCCGACTACAGTCCACCGAGAGGCATGGCGTTCCATTGTAGGAGCGGACCTTGTCCGCGATAGCCGGACATCATGGCGCGATTCGCAGTACGGATACCCCTTCACAGCATTCCCTTTGTAGGAGCGCGCCCTGCGCGCGATTTCGCGGGCAGGGCCCGCCCCTACAGGTGGACGTATTGTAGGAGCGAGCTTGCTCGCGAACAGACTCCGCTGCGGGGCTCATTCGCGAGCAAGCTCGCTCCTACGAAAGCACTCCGGCGCGTTCTGCAAACAACGTAGGGGCGCTCGGAACGAAGGACGCGGCCATCAGTCGAATCCGTTGACCGCCCATGCCGAGGCGGGACCTGCCTGTCGCGGAGCCTCCGATGATCGCCCGAGCCCTTCCCATCTTCGCCGCCTGCGCCTGGCTGGTGGCCTTCCCGGCCGCCGCCGAGACCTTCGAGGAAATCCCCAGTGCCGAGTCCGGTGCCGCAGCAACGGCTGCCAACGGCCTGGTGGAGACCCTCGGCCAGCGCCTGAACATCAGCGACGAGCAGGCCATCGGTGGCGCCGGCGCCTTGATCGGCCTGGCCATGAACCGCCTGGACGACAGCCAGGGCACGCAGTTGCAGAAGAGCCTGCCGGGGCTGGACCAACTGTCCTCGGGCAACCTCGGCGGCGGCATCGGCGCCCTGCTGGGCGGCGCCGGGCAGTTGCTCGGCGGCATCCAGAACCTGCAGGACGTCGACCAGGTGTTCAACGTGCTGGGTATGAGCGAAGGCATGGTCGACCAGTTCGCCAGCGTGATGCTCGACTACCTGGTCAAGCAGGGCCTGAACAGCCAGTTGCTGGGCACCCTCGGCAAGCTCTGGGAGAGCGCCCCGCTGCCTTCGACCCCGGCCACCACCGTGGCCGGCAAGGCAATCTAGTTCAGAACTCGTTGCGCAGCGCGTCTATGCGCGCGTCCTTCTCTTCCCACAGGCGCGACACCCAGGCCTGCACGTACTGGCGGAATTCCGCGTCGTTCTCGTAGTCGCCCTGCCACAGCGCGGGGTCGATGCCGTGGGTGCGGATGTCGACGATCACCCGCGGCACCCTGCCGCTGAGCAGGTCCCAGAAACCCGGCTTGGGCCCCTTGGGGTAGACCACGGTGACGTCGAGCATGGCGTCCAGCTGCTCGCCCAGGGCGGCCAGCACGAAGGCCACGCCGCCGGCCTTGGGCTTGAGCAGGTTCTGGTAGGGAGACTGCTGCTGGGCCTGCTTGGCCGGGGTGAAGCGGGTGCCTTCCAGGTAGTTCACCACCGTCACCGGCATGCCCTTGAACTTCTCGCAGGCGGCCCGGGTGATCTCCAGGTCCTTGCCCTTGAGCTGCGGGTTCTTCTCCAGGAAGGCCTTGGAGTAGCGCTTCATGAAGGGGTAGTCCAGGGCCCAGAAGGCCAGGCCGAGGAAGGGCACCCAGATCAGCTCCTTCTTCAGGAAGAACTTGAAGTAGGGCGTCTTGCGGTTGAAGGCCTGGACCAGGGCCGGGATGTCGACCCAGGACTGGTGGTTGCTCACCACCAGGTAGGAGGTGTCGCGGCGCAGCTGGTCGCCGCCGCGGATGTCCCAGACGGTGGGCGTCATCAGGGCGAAGATGGCCTTGTCGATCTCCGCCCAGGTCTCGGCGATCCACATCACCCCGTTGGAGCAGGCGTCCTTCAGCGCCTTGCCCGGCAGCACCAGCTTGAGCAGGGCGATCAGCAGCATCGGGCCGATCAGGATCAGGGTGTTGAGCAGCAACAGGAGGCTGGTGACGATTCCGGTCAGCGTGGCCCACATGGCGGTGCGATTCCTTGTTCCGGTTGGCGCGGCCATGATACGCAGGCGGCGCGGCCAGCCCAAGCCACCCCCTCCCGCGACGTGCGCCGGCGCACTATGCTCTGGGAACCTGCCCCGATGATTGCCTGCCATGCCTGACTCCTTCTATGTGCGCCTGCCGGTCAAGGACGTGACCCTCGGTATGTACGTCCACGAACTGTGCGGCTCCTGGATGGAGCACCCGTTCTGGCGCCGGCGCTTTTTGCTGGAAGACCCCGAGGACCTCAAGCGCCTGCGCGAGAGCGGCGTGCACGAAGTGCTGATCGACCCGGCCAAGGGCCTCGCGCCCCGCCCCGCGCTGACCCCCGGCGAGCCCGCCGCACCGCTGCCGGCCTCGCCCGAGGAGGCGCCGGAGAAGCCCTGGCGCGCCATGGAAGACGAACTGCGCGCGGCGCACCGGCTGTGCGTGCAGTCCAAGCGCGCGGTCATGGCGATGTTCCAGGACGCGCGCATGGGCAAGGCGGTGAATGGCGAGCACGCCCAGGAACTGGTGGAGGAAATCGCCGCCTCGGTGCAGCGCCATCCCAATGCGCTGATCAGCCTGGTGCGGCTGAAGAACGCCGACGAATACACCTACCTGCACTCGGTGGCGGTGTGCGCGCTGATGATCGCCCTGGCGCGCCAGCTCGGCCTGGACGAGGCGCTGGTGCGCGAGGCGGGCGCGGCCGGGCTGCTGCACGACATCGGCAAGATGCATGTGCCCATGGAGCTGCTGAACAAGCCGGGGCGCCTGGACGAGCAGGAGTTCGCCCGGGTCCGCGAGCACCCGCAGCGCGGCCTGGACATCCTCATCCAGGGCCGCCAGGTCGGCGCCCTGGTGCTGGACGTGTGCCTGCACCACCACGAGAAGCTCGACGGCAGCGGCTACCCGCACCACCTGGCCGGCGAGCAGATCAGCCTGTTCGCGCGCATGGGCGCGGTCTGCGACATCTACGACGCCATCACCTCCGACCGCCCCTACAAGGCCGGCTGGGACCCCGCCGAGTCGATCCGGCGCATGGGCCAGTGGTGCGGCACGCACCTGGACGAGCAGGTGTTCCGCGCCTTCGTCAAATGCCTGGGCATCTACCCGGTGGGCTCGCTGGTGCGCCTGGAGAGCGAGCGCCTGGCGGTGGTGCTGGAGCAGCATCCCGAGGCGTTGCTCACTCCGGTGCTCAAGGTGTTCTATTCGATCCGCACGCGCGCGGCGATTCCCCAGCAGGTGCTCGACCTGGCCACGCTCAAGGGCCGCGAGCGCATCGTCGGCCGCGAGTCGCCGGCGCAGTGGGGCTTCCGCAACCTGGAAACGCTGTGGAGCGGCCTGGACCGCCGCCGCGGCTCGCTGTTCGACGCCTGACAGCGGCCGCTGGCGAACCCCGGGCTGGCGTGGTAGTCCTATGCGCCATGCATCCCGAACTGCCCTGGAGATTCCCGTGAAACCCGTTCTCGCCCTGCTTTCGCTGCTCGTCCTGCCCGGCCTGGCCCTCGCCGCCGAGCCCAAGCTGTACGGGCGCTACGAATGGGTCGGCCTGCCCGAGCTGAGCCAGACGCTGCAGGCCAAGATGGACACCGGCGCCTACACTTCGTCGCTGTCGGCCAAGGACATCCAGCTGTTCCAGCGCGACGGCGACGAGTGGGTGCGCTTCCGCCTGGCCACCAAGGACGGCGGCGACTCGCAGTACGAGCACAAGCTGGCGCGCATCTCCAAGATCAAGAACCGCGCCGACGGCCGCGAGGAAGACGACGAGGAGGAGAACCCGGTGGCCCTCAGCGAGCGCCCGGTGATCCTGCTGCCGGTGTGCCTGGGCGGCGACCAGCAGGTGATCGAGGTCAACCTGGTCGACCGCAGCCACTTCAACTACCCCTTCCTGATGGGCGCCAAGGGCCTGCGCAAGTTCCACGTGGCGGTGGATGCCAGCGAGCGCTTCGCCGCCGGCAAGCCCAACTGCTCGGGCAGCCGCGAAGCCGATTGACGGGACGCGGGCCTTGCGGCTTGATGGAAGGCCCGCCACACCGCGCACGGAAGCCATGCCGCACATCCTCATCGTCGAAGACGAAGCCGCCATCGCCGACACCCTGCTCTACGCCCTGCAGGCCGAAGGCTTCGCCACCACCTGGCTGAGCCTGGCCGGCGAGGCCCTGCAGCGCCTGCGCGAGGAGGCCTTCGACCTGGTCGTCCTCGACGTCGGCCTGCCCGACATCAGCGGCTTCGAGGCCTGCCGCCAGCTGCGCCGCTTCTCCGAGGTGCCGGTGATCTTCCTCACCGCCCGCGACGCCGAGATCGACCGCGTGGTGGGCCTGGAGATCGGCGCCGACGACTACGTGGTCAAGCCCTTCAGCCCACGCGAGCTGGCCGCGCGGGTCAAGGCCATCCTCCGTCGCGGCCCGCCCCGGGCCAGCGCCGAGGCGGCCCCGGCCGGGCCCTTCCGGGTGGACGAGGAGCGCTGCCTGATCCACTACCGCGGCCAGGCGCTGAACCTCACCCTCCACGAATTCCGCCTGCTCCAGGCGCTGCTGGCGCGCCCGGGCCGGGTGTTCAGCCGCGAGCTGCTGCTGCAGGCCCTGGGCGTGGCGGCCCAGGCCGGCTACGAGCGCAACATCGACAGCCACATCAAGAGCCTGCGCGCCAAGCTGCGCCAGGTGGCCGCGGACGCCGAACCGATCCAGACGCACCGCGGCCTGGGCTACAGCTACGCGGCGGAGAAGGCCTGATGCCGCTGGGCGTGCGGATCTTCCTGGCGTACTTCCTGTTCGTCGGGCTGACCGGCTACTTCGTGCTGAGCACGGTGATGGAGGAGATCCGCCCCGGGGTGCGCCAGTCCACCGAGGAAACCCTGGTGGACACCGCGAACCTGCTGGCCGAGATCCTGCGCGACGACCTGAAGAACGGCACCCTGGTCCACAGCCAGTTACCGGAACTGCTCAAGGCCTATGGCGCGCGCAGCCCGCAGGCGGACATCTGGGGCGTGCGCAAGAACGCGGTGAACCACCGCATCTACGTCACCGACGCCCGCGGCATCGTCCTGCTGGATTCGGCGGGCGAGGCGGTGGGCCAGGACTACTCGCGCTGGAACGACGTCTACCTGACCTTGCAGGGCAAGTACGGCGCGCGCTCCAGCCGCGAATCGGCGGACGACCCGGACTCCTCGGTGATGTACGTGGCGGCGCCGATCAAGGATGGCGAGAAGATCATCGGCGTGGTCTCCGTCTCCAAGCCCAACCGCACCCTGCAGCCCTACATCGAGCGTTCGCAACGGCGCCTGGCCTGGCTCGGCGGCGGCCTGATCGTGCTCGGCCTGCTGGTTGGCGGGCTGCTCTCCTGGTGGCTGAGCGGCGCCCTGCGCAAGCTTACCCGCTACGCCCAGGCGGTCAGCGAGGGCCGCCGCGCCGAACTGCCGCGCTACCGCGGCGGCGAGATGGCGCAACTGGCCGAGGCGGTGGAGCGCATGCGCGTACAACTGGAGGGCAAGGCCTACGTCGAGCGCTACGTGCACACCCTGACCCACGAGCTGAAGAGCCCGCTGGCGGCCATTCGTGGCGCCGCCGAACTGTTGGAAGGCGAGATGCCGGCGGAGCAGCGCAGGCGCTTCGTCGACAACATTGCCGGCGAGAGCCAGCGTTTGCAGCAACTGGTGGAGCGCCTGCTGAACCTGGCCCAGGTGGAGCAGCGGCAGGGGCTTGAGGATAGCGAGCCGGTGTCGCTGCGTGAGTTGGTGGCGGAGCTGTTGCAGGCCAACCTGGCGCGGCTGGCAGGTTTGCGGGTGGAGAACGCGGTGCCGGCGGAGGCAGTGGTGACGGGGGAGCGTTTCCTGTTGCGCCAGGCGTTGGGCAACCTGTTGGACAATGCGCTGGATTTCACGCCGGTTGGTGGGGTGATTCGCTTCGGTGCGCTGCGCGAGGATGGGCGCTGGCGGCTGGGGGTGTTCAACGAGGGACCGGTGATTCCGGGCTATGCGCTGGAGCGGCTGACGGAGCGGTTCTACTCCTTGCCGCGGCCGGGGACGGGGCGCAAGAGCACGGGGCTGGGGTTGAACTTCGTTGCCGAGGTGGCGGGGTTGCATGGTGGAAGGTTGGGCGTGGGGAATGTCGAGGGTGGGGTGGAGGCTTGGCTGGAGTTGCCGGGGGCTGACAAGGGAAGAGCCTGAGAGCCCCTCTCCCCAGCCCTCTCCCTGAAGGGAGAGGGGGCTTGTCCGTGCCGGCTGAAAGCAAGGCTTCAGTCGGGCGTCACAGCATCCGGCGAACTCCAGAGCATCCAAACACTCCGAACGGTTCCCTCTCCCTTCAGGGCGGGGCGCGCAGCCGAGGGTTAGGGAGAGGGAAAGGCGCCCACCCACCACACCAAAGCCAGCCTCCACACAATCCCCACAATCTCCCCATCCCCCCACCACAAATCCCCCACAGTACCGACCCAGACTCTCCACCACCCCAATCCCCCCGGAGAGTCCCCATGAACCGCCCCCTGCTCTTCAAGCTCGGCGCCATCGCCGTGCTCATGCTCCTGCTACTGGTCCCCCTGCTGATGATCGACGGCCTGGTCGGCGAGCGGCAGGCCTACCGTGACGGCGTGCTGCAGGACATCGCCCGCAGCTCCGCCTACGCCCAGCGCCTGCGCGGGCCGCTGCTGGTGGTGCCCTACGTGCGCCAGGTGCTGGAGTGGGAGCGCGACGAACGCAGCGGCACCCGCGTGCAGGTGCAGCGGGAGAAGCGCGGGCACCTGTACTTCCTGCCGGAGACCTTCCTGGTCGATGGCCAGATGACCACCGAGCTGCGCCACCGCGGCATCTACGAGGCGCGCCTGTTCCACCTGGAAAGCCGCGTCAGCGGCAGCTTCGTGGTACCGGCGCACTACGGCGTGGGCGACGACCTGGCCAGCTACCGCTTCGAGCAGCCGTTCCTGGCGGTGGGCATCAGCGACGTGCGCGGCATCCAGAACGCCCTCAAGCTGAGCCTCGACGGCCGCACCCTGGACTTCGCCCCGGGCAGCCGCTCGCAGCGCCTGGGCGAGGGCGTGCACGCGCCGCTGCCGCTGGAGGCCAGCGCCGCCGAGCAGCGCTTCGACTACGCCTTCGAGCTGGCCCTGCTGGGCAGCTCGCGGCTGGACATCACCCCGGTCGGCCGCGACAGCCAGGTCAACCTCAAGGCCGACTGGCCGCACCCCAGCTTCGGCGGCGAGTTCCTGCCGGTGGAGCGCAGCATCGGCGCCGACGGCTTCAGCGCGCGCTGGCGCACCAGCTTCTTCGCCAGCAGCATGGAAGAGGCGCTGCAGAACTGCTTCGCCGGCAAGGGCTGCGACACCTTCGACTCGCGCGGTTTCGGCGTCAGCCTGGTGGACCCGGTGGACCAGTACCTCAAGGCCGACCGCGCGCTGAAGTACGCCCTGCTGTTCATCGGCCTGACCTTCGCCGGCTTCTTCCTCTTCGAGGTGCTCAAGGGCCTGGCCCTGCACCCGGTGCAGTACGCCCTGGTCGGCCTGGCCCTGGCGCTGTTCTACCTGCTGCTGCTGTCGCTGGCCGAGCACGTCGGCTTCGAGCGCGCCTACCTGGCCTCCGCCGGCGCCTGCGTGGCGCTGATCGGCTTCTACCTGTGCACGGTGCTGCGCAGCGTGGTGCGTGGCTGTGCCTTCGGCGCCGGACTGGGCGCGCTCTACGCCATGCTCTACGGCCTGTTGCGGGCCGAGGACTATGCGCTGCTGATGGGCTCGCTGCTGCTGTTCGCGGTGCTCGCCGGGGTGATGGCGCTGACCCGCCGGCTGGACTGGTACGGCGTCGGCCGGCGCGCGGACGAGCCGAGCTTCTCCCTGGACGAAGTGAGCCACGAAGGCTGAAGGAGGCTGCCATGCACCTGCTGACGCGTTTCACCCTGTGCCTGGCCGGCGGCCTGCTGCTGAGCGTGATGGCCCTGCCGCTGCTGATGTTCGTGGGCCACTTCGAGCTGATCGCCTGGCTCGCCGCCAGCGGCAAGCCGCTGGCCTGGCTGGCGCTGCACCTGCCGCCGGCGGATTTCTGGGATGGCCTCACCGGCGCCCGGGACGCGGCGAACAATCCCCATGTGCGTTCCTTCCTGGAACTGTGCGCGGGCTTCGCCCAGCTCGGCTTGCTGCTGGCGCTGCCGCTGTACTACTGGGGCGCACGGCGATGAGCGCCTGGCGCGGGTTGCGCGAGGAGCGCCGGGCCGGGCGGCGCTTGGCGCGGCAGATCGCGGTGCTGGTGCTGCGGGCGCGCGGGGAGGGGTTCGCGAGCAAGCTCGCTCCTACAAATGCCTCTTCCCGCCTGTCATCCAGTCACGGAATGGGGCGCCGCTCTTCGTAGGAGCGAGCTTGCTCGCGAACGGCGGCATGCGCATCGGGCGCCGACGTTTGGCCATGGCGTTCGGGGCGACGGCGTATAACCGCGAACGGTTATACGCCCTACGGTTAACGCGCCAGCGCCGGGCTGTCAGGCCGGCTGCGTGGCTTGCAGGGACGGGCGCTGGGCGGCCTCGGCGTACCAGGCCGCGAGCTTCGGGTACTGCTCGCGCCAGGCCCAGTCGGGGCGGCGGAAGTCGAGGTAGCCGAGGGCGCAGGCCAGGCCGATGGCGGCGATGTCGAAGCGCTCGTTCAGCGCTGCGAAGGCCTCGCCCTCGAAGTGCGCGAGTGCGCGTTCGATCTTCTGCTGCTGACCTTGCAGCCAGCCGTCCCAGCGCTTCTCCTCGGGGCGCACGAAGGTTTCGTAGCGGCTGATCACGGCGGCGTCCATGATGGCGTCGGCCAGTGCGGCGAGGGTCAGGCGCTGCCAGCGTTGCGGGCCTTCGCGGGGGATCAGTGGTGCGCCGGCGTGCTGCTGGTCGAGGTATTCGACTATCACCCGGCTGTCGTACAGGGCCTGGCCGTCGGCCAGGCGCAGGCAGGGGATCTTGCCCGCCGGGTTGCAGGCGTTGACACCGTTGTCCGGGCTCACCGGGCTGAGGTTGGCGGCCTGCAGGCGCACCTTGTCGAGCTGGCCGGTCTCGTGCAGCAGCACCATGACCTTGCGCACGAAGGGCGAGGCGGGGGCGTGGAACAGGGTGAGTGTGAGGCTCATGGCATCTCCTGGTTACTCGCGGATGACCAGCAGGCGGTCGCTGCCGGCGTCGGCGCCCCAGACCTCGCCGGGGCGGCCGCTGAGCTGGCTGACGCGGGCCTCGGCCTGGTCGCTGGGGTAGGCGGTGAATTTCTCGCTCTGCGGGTCGAAGCGCAGCACGGCGTCGTCGCCGAGGTCGCTGAGCCACACGCGGTCCATGGCATCGACGTAGAGCGCGCCGGGCTGCGGGTGGTCGCCCGGCAGGCGCCAGCTCTTCCACTTGCCGTCGCTGGGGTCGAAGCGGCCGAGCCGGCCGCTGCCGGCCTCGCTCACCCACAGCCGGCCGATGGAGTCGGCGCCCAGTTGCTGCGGCCGGCCACCCTGTTCGGGCAGCGGGAAGCGGGTGACGGCCTGGCCGAGGGGGTCGATGCGGTTGATGCTGTCGTCGTCGGCGGAGGCGTACCAGAGCTGGCCGTCGGGCGTCACCGCCAGGCCCTGGGCACTCTTGCCGCCGGGCGTAGCCCAGACTTCGAGCTTGCGCGTGGCGGGGTCGATGCGGCCGTAGAAGCCCTTCTCGCCGGTGAACCAGATGTCGTGATCGTCATCGAACACCAGGCTGTCCAGGCCGGCGTCGGCGGCCTCCTTGGGCAGTGGCACGACTTCGCTGCCGAGGCGGTCCGGGTCGACGCGGACCAGGGCGTTGAGGCCGCTGTCGGCGACCCAGGCTTCGCCATCCGGGCCGGCCAGCACGGCGCGCGGCACCGAGCCCTTGCCCAGGCTGACCTGCTCGTCCTGCCCGCTTTGCGGGTCGAAGCGGCCCAGCGAGCCGTTGCCCTCGGCGACGTACCACAGCCGGCCATCGTCGAGCATGGCCACGGCCTGGGGCGCGGCGCCCTTGGTCAGGGGGTAGTACTGCGGGTCGGCGGCGTGGGCGGCGCAGCTCAGCAGCAGGCCGAGCAGGCCGAGCAGGGTGGGCAGGAGTCGCGGGCTTTGCGGCATTGGGGTGCTCCCGGGCGTGGCCGTTGGAAGGCGCACTGTAGCGCGCCACGCGCCGGGAGGCGAACGGCGCGCGGGGAACGCGCCGTGTGGGGTGGCCGCCGTGGCGGCCGGAGGTCAGAACTTGTAGTCGAGGCTGGCGACCACGTTGCGACGGTCGCCGTAGTAGCAGTAGAAGCCGTCGCAGGTGGAGATGTATTCCTTGTCGAAGACGTTGTTCGCGTTCACCGCCACGCTCAGCCCTTTCAGGCTGTTGTCCAGGCGGCCGAGGTCATAGCGCACCGCGGCGTCGTACAGGGTGTAGGAGCCAGTGTGGCCGTCCGACTTGTCGCGCACGTAGGCCATGCTGCCGATGGCGATGTTGTCGGTCTCGCCCACGTAGCGGGTGCCGAAGCCGATGCCGAAGCCGTCGAGCAGGCCTTCGTGCCAGGTGTAGTCGGCCCACAGCGAGGCCTGGTTCTCCGGCGTCAGCGGCAGCGGACGGTTCTTGTCCAGCGGGTCGGCGACCTTGGTCATCTTGCTGTTGGAGTAGGTGTAGGCGGCGGTCACCTTGAGGTTGTCGGTGACGTTGCCGACGGCTTCCAGTTCGAGGCCGCGCACCTGCGCCTCGCCCACCGGGTTGCTGCGGCCCAGGGAGTCGGAGAGCACGATGTTCTGCCGCTTCAGGTCGTAGACGGCGGCGCTGAGCAGCAGGTCGCGGCCGGGCGGCTGGTACTTGATGCCCAGTTCGTACTGCTTGCCGGTGCTCGGTTCGAAGGCCATGCCGTTGTTGCCGCCGGCCTCGGTCTGGAACGACTCGGCGTAGGAGATGTAGGGCGCCAGGCCGTTGTCGAACACGTAGCTGAGCGCCGCGTTGCCGCTGAACTGGCTGTCGCGGCGGGTGTCGGTGGCGCCGCCGGCGTTGTAGAACTTCGAGCCGGTGTGGGCCCAGTCATGGCGGCCGCCGAGGGTCAGGCGCCAGTTGTCCAGAGACATCTGATCCTGGGCGTAGAGGCCGGTGTCGCGCATCTTCTGGTTGTAGTCGTTGTACGCGGTGTAGCTGACGTTGCTGAAATCCTGGCCGTAGATCGGCTGCTTGATGTTGCTGCTCGGCGCGCTGCCGTACAGCCACTGGTAGTTGGTGTTGGCGCGCTGGTGGTCGAGGCCCAGCAGCAGGGTGTGCTTGACCGGGCCGGTGGCGAAGTCGGCCTGGAAGTTGTTGTCGATGGCGAACTGGCTGATGTCTTCGTTGACCACGTTGGCGCCGCGCGCCACGGTGCCGTCGTCGCTCACCGCGGTGGCCCAGCCGCCGGCGGTGATGCCCTGGAACGACAGGTCGCTCTTGGTGTAACGCAGGTTCTGGCGGAACTGCCAGACATCGTTGATGCGGTGCTCGAAGGCGTAACCCAGGGCGTAGTACGTCTTGTCGTAGAACTCCCAGTCCGGGTCGCCCAGGTTCTCGTGGTACTTCACCTTGCCGGCCGGGGTCGACAGCTTGGTGCCCTGCAGCGGCAGGAACTGGCTGGTGATGCCGGTATCGTCGCGGTTGAACTGCGAGAGGAAGGTCAGGCGGGTGTCTTCGTCGAAGTTCCAGGTCACGCTGGGCGCGATGTTGTAGCGCTTGCTGTCGACGTGCTCGACCTGGGTGTTGCTGTCGCGCACCACGCCGCTGACGCGGTAGAGCATCTTGCCCTGGTCGTCGATCTTGCCGGTGCTGTCGAAGGAAATCTGCTTGTGCTCGTAGCTGCCGACCTGCAGCTGCACTTCATGGCTGCTTTCTTCCTGCGGGCGGCGGCTGACCATGTCCAGCAGGCCGCCGGGCGGGGTCTGGCCGTACAGCGAGGAGGCCGGGCCGCGCAGCAGGGCGACGCGCTCCAGGTCCCAGGTTTCCAGCTTGGGCATGGTGTAGGAGCCCTTGGGCAGGGGCAGGCCGTCGAGGAACTGGGTCGGTTCGAAGCCGCGCACCTTCAGCCATTCGGCGCGGGTGTCGCTGCCGTAGCTGCTGGCGATCACGCCGGGCATGTAGCGCACGGCGTCGTCGAGGTTCTGCACGTTGCGGTCCTGCATCTGCTCGCGGGTGGCCACGGAGATCGACTTGGGCGTCTCGAGGATCGAGCTGTCGGTCTTGGTGCCGGCGCGGGTGCGGGTGGCGAGGTAGCCCACGGCCGGGCCGTCCGGGTCTTCCTGCACGGCGCTCACGGTGGTGGCGCCCATGGCCAGGGTGTCCTTGGGCAGTGGGCGCACGCTGTAGCTGCCGGATGCGTTCTCCACCAGCTCCAGGCCGGTGCCTTCCAGCGCCTGGCGGAGCGCGCCGAGGCCGTCGAAGCGGCCCTGCACGGCATGGGCGCTGCGGCCGTTGGCCAGGGCCGGGTCGATGCTCAGGCTGATGCCGGCTTGCGCGGCGATGCGGTTGAGGGTGCTGGCCAGCGGGGCGGCGGGCAGTTGGTAGTCGCGCGCGACATCGGCGGCGACGGAAGCCAGCGGGCTGGCGAGCAGAATGGCGGCGGCCAGCAGGTGCGGGCGGAAGGCCATGGTGGGGGACGGCATCGGGGATTCACTCCTGGGTGTGAATATGTCTCGTTCGCCTCATTGCCGGACGACAATCGGAAAGTGATAGGGCTGCGCGAAAAAAATTTCGGATGGCGCTACGGCGTATGACGCTCTGGCTTTCGTAGGAGCGTTTTTACGAAGAGCGTTTCGTGCGGCTGGCAGGGGCTCAGCCGCGCGGTACCACCTTCGTCCACCAACCGCCGTGCCGCTCGATGCGCACCGGCAGGCTCGGTGGCAGCGAATCCAGGGCCAGGTCGGTGTCGCGCAGGGAGAAGCTGCCGCTGATGCGCAGGTCGGCCAGCGCCGGGTCCAGGCCCAGGTAGCCGCTGCGGTAGCGGCCGAGCTGCGCCAGCAGGTCGGCCAGGCGCGTGTTGTCGGCCACCAGCATGCCGTGGGTCCAGGCGTCGGCGGTGGCGCTGTTGGCCTCCAGCGGGCCCAGGCCGTCGGCGCGCAGCAACACGTGGCGGCCCTGGGGGATGACGGTTTCGTCGCGGCCCCGTTCGGGTTTGGCCGCCACTGCCGACTGCAGCACGCTGAGCAGGGTGCCGTCGGCCTGGCGTTCCACCAGGAAGCGGGTGCCGAGGGCGCGCAGGCGGCCGTCGCGGGTTTCGACGATGAACGGGCGGCTGTCGCCGTGGGCGGTCTGCACCATGATTTCGCCGCTGAGCAGGACGATGCGCCGCTCGCGGTCGTCGAAACGAATGTCCAGGGCGGTGCGGCTGTCGAGCTGCACCAGGGTGTCGTCGGGCAGGCGCAGTTCGCGCAGCTCGCCGGTGCCGGTGACCACGTCGGCCAGGGCATAGCGCAGCGGCAGGTAGCGGTTGCCCACGCCCAGCGCGAGCACCCCGGCCAGCAGCAGCGACAAGCCGGTGCCGGCCAGCCGGCGCAGCTTGCGCCGCGATTCGCCCGGCGCGCGCAGCAAGGCGCTGCGCGCCGCGGGGGCGGCGGCCGCGCCCAGGTTGCGGTCGAGCATACCCAGTTGGTGCCAGGCGCGGGCGTGTTCGCTGTGGGCGGCATGCCAGTGGGCGAAGGCGGCTTCGTCCTCGGCATGGGCCTCGCCCGAACCCAGGCGCAACTGCCAGGCGATGGCCTCGTCGAGGATGCTCAGCGAGACAGGGCCCTTCATGTCGGCTCGCCGTACAGGGCCGTGTAGCACTGGCGCAGGCCCTGGGCGATGTACTGGCGCACCCGCGGCACCGACACGCCCAGGCGCTCGGCGATCTCGGCGTGGCCCAGGCCGTCCAGGCGGTTGAGCAGGAAGGCGCTGCGCGCGCGGTTGGACAGCTTGCCCAGCAGGCGGTCGATCTCGCGCAGGTCGGCGAGGATGAGGAACTGCTGCTCCACCGAGGGCTGTTCGGCCTCCGGCAGCAAGAGCAGCTCTTCCAGGTAGGCCTGCTCCAGCGCCTGGCGGCGCCAGTGGTCGACCAGCAGGCCCTTGGCCACGGTCACCAGGAAGGCCCGCGGCTCGCGCAGGCTGGGCAGCTCGCGGCGGCCGAGGATGCGCACGAAGGTGTCCTGGCCGAGGTCCTCGGCGCGCTGCGGGCAGCCGACGCTGCGATTGAGCCAGGCGAGCAGCCAGTCGCGGTGGTCGCGGTAGAGCGCGCCTACGAATTCGCCATTGCCAGTCTGGACTGCCGACACCTTTGCTCCCCCACCCCGATTCGGAATGAACGACAAAACGATAACTATTCGCAAATGATCGCAAAGTGCAACCAGCCAGCGCAATCGGCGCCTGTCGGTTTTCGGGAAAAAGGCGGGCCGGAAATGAAAAAACCGCCCCGAAGGGCGGTTTTTCAGCTTACGCAGGCGCGAATCAGAGGCCGTTTTTCGCCTTGAATTCGCGACGACGGCGGTGCAGCACCGGCTCGGTGTAGCCGTTGGGCTGCCTGGTGCCTTCGACCACCAGTTCCAGCGCGGCCTGGAAGGCCACGTTGTCGTCGAAGTCCGGCGCCATCGGGCGGTACAGCGGGTCGTTGGCGTTTTGCCGGTCGACCACCGCGGCCATGCGCTTGAGGCTCTCGACCACCTGCTCCTGGGTGATCACGCCGTGGCGCAGCCAGTTGGCCAGCAGCTGGCTGGAGATGCGCAGGGTGGCGCGGTCTTCCATCAGGCCGACGTCGTTGATATCCGGCACCTTGGAGCAGCCGACGCCCTGGTCGATCCAGCGCACCACGTAGCCGAGGATGCCCTGGGCGTTGTTGTCGATCTCGTTCTTGATCTCTTCCGCGCTCCAGTTGGTGTTGGGCGCCAGCGGAATGCTCAGGATGTCGTCGACCGAGGCCGGCGCGCGCTTGGCCAGTTCGGCCTGGCGGGCGAACACGTCGACCTTGTGATAGTGCAGGGCATGCAGGGTGGCGGCGGTGGGCGAGGGCACCCAGGCGGTGTTGGCGCCGGCCAGCGGGTGGGCGATCTTCTGCTCGAGCATGGCGGCCATCAGGTCGGGCATGGCCCACATGCCCTTGCCGATCTGCGCCTTGCCCTGCAGGCCGGTGGCCAGGCCGACGTCGACGTTGTTGTTCTCGTAGGCGCCGATCCACTTCTCGCTCTTCATGGCGCCCTTGCGCACCACGGCGCCGGCTTCCATGGAGGTGTGGATTTCGTCACCGGTGCGGTCGAGGAAGCCGGTGTTGATGAACACCACGCGCTCGCGGGCTTCCTTGATGCAGGCCTTGAGGTTGATGGTGGTGCGGCGCTCCTCGTCCATGATGCCGACCTTCAGGGTGTTGCGCGGCAGGCCCAGCACGTCCTCGACGCGGCCGAACAGCTCGTTGGTGAAGGCGACTTCTTCCGGGCCGTGCATCTTCGGCTTGACGATGTACACGCTGCCGGTGCGGGTGTTCTTGCGGGTGGTGTTGCCGTTGAGGTTGTGCACCGCGATCAGGCTGGTGAACAGGCCGTCCTGGATGCCCTCGGGAACCTCGTTGCCGTTCTTGTCGAGAATGGCGTCGTTGGTCATCAGGTGGCCGACGTTGCGCACGAACAGCAGCGAGCGGCCGTGCAGGCTCAGCTCGGAACCGTCGGCCTTGGTGTAGACGCGGTCCGGGTTCATGGTGCGGGTGAAGGTGGTGCCGCCCTTGCTGACTTCTTCGGCGAGGTCGCCCTTCATCAGGCCCAGCCAGTTGCGGTAGATCACCACCTTGTCGTCGGCGTCGACCGCGGCGACCGAGTCCTCGCAGTCCATGATGGTGGTCAGCGCGGCCTCCATCAGCACGTCCTTCACGCCGGCGGCGTCGGTCTGGCCGATGGGGCTGGTGGGGTCGATCTGGATCTCGAAGTGCAGGCCGTTGTGCTTGAGCAGCACGGCTTGCGGCTTGGCCGCTTCGCCCTGGAAGGCGATGAACTGGGCGGCGTTCTTCAGGCCGCTCTGGCTGCCGTTCTTCAGGGCGACGACCAGCTCGCCGTTGTTCACGGTGTAGGCGGTGGCGTCGACATGGCTGCCGGACTCCAGCGGCGCGGCTTCGTCGAGGAAGGCGCGGGCGAAGGCGATGACCTTGTCGCCGCGGACCTTGTTATAGCCCTTGCCCTTCTCGGCGCCGTTCTCTTCGCTGATAGCGTCGGTGCCGTAGAGCGCGTCGTACAGCGAGCCCCAGCGGGCGTTGGAGGCGTTCAGGGCGAAGCGCGCGTTCATCACCGGCACCACCAGCTGCGGGCCGGCCATGTGGGCGATTTCTTCGTCGACGTTCTGGGTGCTGGCTTGGAAGTCTTCGGCTTCGGGCAGCAGGTAGCCGATTTCCTGGAGGAAGGCCTTGTAGGCCGCGGCGTCATGGGCCTGGCCGGCGCGCGCCTGGTGCCAGCCATCGATCTTGGCCTGCAGCTCGTCGCGCTTGGCGAGCAGGGCCTTGTTCTTCGGGGCCAGGTCGTTGACCACGGCCTCTACACCTGCCCAGAACTTGCCGGCGTCTACGCCGGTACCGGGGATGGCTTCGTCGTTGACGAAGTCGAACAGGACTTTGGCGACCTGCAGGCCACCGACTTGAACGCGTTCAGTCATTGCTTGCCTCACTCTGCTCAGGACCAGCTCGGAACCCAGGCAAGACGCCTTGTAGTCCGAGCCGCGGAATACTACATGATGCCGTGGGAAAAATCAGTGGGCTGGCGTCGCGGTTAGACCAAAGAACGCATCTCAGTCACGTAGCAGCAATAATGTTCGCAAAGAATTGGTGGATTGTTCCAGATAAATCTGAAAACAGTACACGATTTATTCGGCGAGAGACCTGCGACGCCCCGTCGCAGCTGGCTCCGCGTCGCAGCCTATACTCAGGCTTCAGCCTCGGAGGATCACCATGCCCATCGCCCGCGCCACCCTTGCCGACCTCGACGACCTGGTACCGCTGTTCGCCGGCTACCTGGACTTCTACGAAGTGCCGGCGCCCCCGGCGGACATCCGCGACTTCCTCGGCCAGCGCCTGGAGCGCGGCGAATCGGTGATCTACCTGGCGCGCAGCATCGACGGCGTGGGCCTGGGCTTCGTCCAGTTGTACCCCTTCTTCGCCTCCCTGGCACTGCGCCCGGCCTGGCTGCTCAGCGACCTCTACGTGATCCCCGCGGCGCGCCGCGACGGCTATGGCGAGGCGCTGATGAACGCCGCCCGCGCCCACGCCGAGGCCAGCGGCGCCTGCGGCCTGCAGCTGGAAACGGCGAAGGACAACCGCAACGCCCAGGGCCTGTACGAGCGCCTGGGCTACCAGCGGGACGAACGTTTCTACACCTACTGGCTGGACCTGGGCCAGGCCCGGGGCTGACGCATCGACTCTGGAGGCTGCCATGAATCATCTCGTGCTCACCATCATCGCCCAGGACCAGCCGGGGCTGGTGGAACGCATCGCCCAATGCATCGCCGGCCACGGCGGCAACTGGCTGGAGAGCCGCATGTCGCGCATGGCCGGGCAGTTCGCCGGGATCCTGCGGGTGGCGGTGCCGGCCGAAGGCTACGACGAACTGGTGGAAGGCCTGCAGGAACTGGGCGACCACGGCATCCGCGTGCTGCTGGCTGACAGCGGCATCGAGCCCTCCTGCAACTGGAAGCCGATCCACCTCGACCTGGTGGGCAACGACCGCCCGGGCATCGTCCGCGACATCACCCGCCTGCTGGCCGAGCACGGCGTCAACCTGGAGCGGCTGACCACCGAGGTGCTGCCGGCGCCCATGAGCGGCGAACCGCTGTTCCACGCCGACGCGGTGCTGGCGGTGCCGCTGACGTTGCCGCTGGAGCAGTTGCAGCAGCACCTGGAGGACCTGGCCGACGATCTCATGGTGGATCTGAATTTCCACAAGGAGGACTGACGCACAGGTGAAAGGCCTCCAGCCTGTGCATAAGTCTGTTGAGGAAATGTGCGTGAAGCGCTGCGAGGCCCGCCAGGCAGTGCTTTAGAGCGCAACGCTCGGCTGTGAACAGCCTGCCCGGCATTGCCCACAATTACCGTGGGTTGTCCTGTTGGTGGGCTGTGGATGGATGGCTGTAAGCCAAGCAGTACGAGGACTTTGGCGGATCGGTCAGAAAATGATCCGTGCATGGGGCGGGTTGCATGGGCGGCGATTTATCCACGTCTTTGCACAAAAACCGTGGGTCGCGCTGTGGGCAACTGCTGTATGCCTGGCTACAGGTGGCGTGGACGCTGGGTTTGCGGGAAGTGATCAAAAATGCGCCAGGGCCGTCGCAGCCCTGCACAGAAACCCGGGAAAGCCCTGTGGAAAACCCCTGGGTAGATCGCCAGAGGCCTTTATCTTCGAGCCCTGCAGGCGTTTGTACGAGTTCTGAGCAGCCATTCTCGCCGCCGTTAGGGTGTTCCGGTCGTGCGGCGGCGTTGTGGGGTTATCCCCGGCAACGCTGGATGAAGCTGTGGAAAAGTTTCGGATACCTGGCTGCAGGCCCTGCCCGTCGGGGCCTGCAGCTGGTCGCTCAGGAAATGATCAGGCGCGCCGCAGGCGGTACCAGATGTCCACGCTGTACACCACCAGCGCCAGCCAGATGCAGCCGAAGGCCACCAGGCGGGTGGAGTCCAGGTGTTCGCCGAACAGCAGGACGGCCTGCAGCAGCACCAGGGTCGGCGCGATGTACTGCAGGAAGCCCAGGGTCGCGTAGGGCAGGTGGCGGGCGGCGGCGTTGAAGCACACCAGCGGCACCAGGGTGATGGGGCCGGCGGCGGCCAGCCAGAGCGCCTGCGGAGTGGTCCAGAAGGCCAGGTGGGCGCTGGGGCCGTCGGCGAACAGCAGCAGCCAGCCCAGGGCCAGCGGCAGCAGCATCCAGGTTTCCACCACCAGGCCGGGCAGGGCGTCCACCGGCGCCTGCTTGCGGATCAGCCCGTAGAAGCCGAAGGTCAGCGCCAGCACCAGCGACACCCAGGGCAGGCTGCCCAGCTGCCAGACCTGCTGGGCCACGCCCAGGGCCGCCAGGCCCACGGCCACCCATTGCAGCGGGCGCAGGCGCTCGCGCAGCACCACCAGGCCGAGCAGAACGTTGATCAGCGGGTTGATGTAGTAGCCCAGGCTGGCTTCGAGCATGTGCCCGTTGTTCACCGCCCAGACGTAGACCAGCCAGTTGCTGGCGATCAGCACCCCGCTGGCGCCGAGCACGGCCAGGCGCCGCGGGTTGTCCAGCAGCTCGCGCCACCAGCCGGGGTGTTTCCACACCAGCAGCAGGGCGGCGCCGAACAGCGCCGACCAGATGGCCCGGTGGGTGATGATTTCCAGGGCGGGAATGCGTTCCAGCAGTTTGAAGTAGACCGGGAAGAGTCCCCAGATGACATAGGCGGTCAGGCCCAGGGCATAGCCCCGGCGGGGATTGGCGGTGGCCATCGGACGTCCTTGCGGCAGAAGAAAAGAGAGGCCGCGCCATTCTAGGGGGCGCGGCCGATGTTGTCTGTGCGTTCAGTTTCCGCCGCCGGGCGGCGCGGGGAATTGGCCGTAACGCGGACGTTACGCTTCGGCCAAACCGTAGGAGCAACCGTCTATTGGGTTATTCCCCTTCGGGCCAGCGCTTGCGCTGGCCCGAAGGGGAATAACCCAGAAAACAGCGTAAGCGGGCCCTGCCCGCGATTTCGCGCGCAGGGCGCGCTCCTACAGGGAATGGCATCGGCGCTCGGGCTTTCCCCTCACCCCAGCCCTCTCCCGGAGGGAGAGGGAGCTAGTCCGTGCCGAGAGGAGGCCTGGTTTCAGCCGGCGATCCCCGTGCTAGCCGGCTAACGCCGAAACACCCATGTACTCCGAACGGTCCCCTCTCCCTTCGGGAGAGGGTTAGGGTGAGGGGGCCGCAGGCCTGCTCGCTCGATTCCGTGCCCCTATGCGCTCCGTGAGGCACGGCGTTTCTCCCGCACCTGTAGGAGCGGGCCCTGCCCGCGAAATCGCGCGCAGGGCGCGCTACTGCATGGGCACGATGGGATGGCTCAGAACAACCGCAGCGGCTCTTCGTCCAGCGCCGCCAGCTGCTCGCGCAGCACCAGCACCTGCTCGCCCCAGTAGCGCTCGCTGCCGAACCAGGGGAAGCTCGGCGGGAATGCCGGGTCGTCCCAGCGCCGCGCCAGCCAGGCGCTGTAGTGCATCAGGCGCAGGGCGCGCAGGCCCTCGATCAGCGGCAGCTGGCGCGGGTCGAAGTCGTGGAATTCCTGGTAGCCATCGATAAGCTCGGAGAGCTGCAGCAGGCGCTCCTGGCGCTCGCCGGCCAGCATCATCCACAGGTCCTGCACCGCCGGGCCCATGCGGCAGTCGTCGAGGTCGACCATGTGGTAGACCTCGTCGCGGCACAGCAGGTTGCCCGGGTGCAGGTCGCCGTGCAGGCGGATGGAGGTGTAGCGGTTGTCGGCGAACAGGGCGTCCAGGCGCTTGAGCAGGTCGCGGGCCACCGATTCGTAGGCCGGCAGCAGGCTCTTGGGCACGAAGTTGCCTTCCAGCAGGGTGGCCAGGGATTCATGGCCGAAGTTATCCACAGTCAGTTGCTCGCGGTGCTGGAAGGGGCGGATGGCGCCCACCGCGTGCAGGCGGCCGAGCAGCTGGCCGAGGCGGTACAACTGGTCCAGGTTGCCCGGTTCCGGCGCGCGGCCGCCGCGGCGGGGGAACAGGGCGAAGCGGAAGCCGGCGAACTCGAACAGGCTTTCGCCGTCGCGCACCAGCGGCGCCACCACCGGCACCTCGCATTCGGCCAGCTCGGCGGAGAAGGCGTGTTCCTCGCGGATGGCCGCGTCGCTCCAGCGCCCGGGGCGGTAGAACTTGGCCACCAGCGGCTCGCTGTCCTCGATGCCCGCCTGGTAGACGCGGTTCTCGTAGCTGTTGAGCGCCAGCACCCGGGCGTCGCTGAGGTAGCCCAGGCTTTCCACCGCGTCGAGGACCAGGTCGGGCGTGAGGGCGGAGAAGGGATGGGACATGGCGGCGATCCAGGGCAGTGAACAGGCCCCTAGTCTACGCACACCGCCACGGGATTGCTGGCCCCTGCGCCATTACGCCTGGGGGACAAAACGATGGGTATCGCTTCGCTCAACGCCATCCTACGTTGGGGTTCTCCTGCGGGCCTGGCTTCTCGTAGGAGCGAGCTTGCTCGCGAACGGGCCCCGCAGCGGAGTCGGTTCGCGAGCAAGCTCGCTCCTACGGCGTCAGTTGCCGCAGGCGCTGAACCGGAAGCCGGCCTTTGCCAACGCCTCGGGATGCGCCTTCAGGTAGCTGAAGAAACGCTCCGCCAACTCGCGCCGCGGGCCTTCCACCAGTACCACGTAATACTGCGCGTGCGGGGCGCAGGCATAGGGCAGCGGCGCTTCGCCGCGGCCCCGGGTGTGCAGCACCTGCACGCTGTGGGCGCCGTCGTCGGCGAAGAACAGGTCGAAGGCCATGCCCTGGCCGATGTCGCGGGCCAGCTCGGCGCTGTCGCCCTCGATCAGCAGGACCTTGTTGCCGGTCTGCAACTGGTACTGGTCGGCCAGCGCCTCCAGCGCCGCCATCGGCTGGTGGCCGCTGGCTACGCGCAGGACGTCGGGGGTGGCCTGGCCGAGCGACGGCAGCAGGGCGCTGCATGTCAGCAGCAGGGGGATCAGGAAGCGGCGCATGGGCGGGGGGCTCCGGCAGTGGGATGGCCTATTGGAACCCCACGGCCGGCGCCGGCCCTTGACTCAAGGCAGGCTTCGCTCAGACCGGCGTGCCGAGGATCACCTGGGCCGGGGAGAATTGCGTGCGCACCCGGCTGCCGGGGACCAGGCGCAGGATGTCGATGCGTTCCTGGTCCACCAGGGCGCAGAGCATCTGCCCGCCGGGCAACTGGATGCGCACTTCGCTGGGGCCGTCGCCGGCCTCGCGGATGTCCTCGACCCGCCCTTCCAGGGCGTTGAGCCCGGCCGGGCATTCGATCTGCGGCAGGTCGACGTAGAGCCAGCCGGCCTTCATCAGCGCGATCACCGGCAGGCCCTCGCGCAGCTCCAGCTTCTCGGTGCTTTCGCGGGTGATGCGCGCCTGGATGCGCGCGCCGCCGGGCAGGTCGACGCCGATCCGGTCGTTCAGGCCCGCCGGCTCGATGCTGCAGACGCGCCCGTGCAATTGGTTGCGCGCGCTGGTGCGCAGCATCAGGCGGCCGATCAGCTCCAGGTCCTCGCCGTCTTCCTCGATGCTTTCGAGCATGCGCTCGCGCAGTTCCTCCAGACGCTGGTACAGCGCCAGCAGGCGTTCGCCGGCCGGCGTCAGGCGCGCGCCGCCGCCGCCCTTGCCGCCGACGCTGCGTTCCACCAGCGGGCGCTCGGCGAGGTTGTTCAGCTCGTCCACCGCATCCCAGGCGGTCTTGTAGCTCATGCCGGCGGCCTTGGCGGCCTGGGTGATGGAGCCCAGCGCGGCGATCTGCGCGAGCAGGGCGATGCGTTGCGGGCGGCGGGTGACGTGCTGGGTGAGGAGGCTGAGGCTGGTCATCGTTTTCGTTGTTGTGTTCGCGATAGGGCGAGGCTGGTAGCTGCGCGGGCAAAAGGCAAGTGGAATCCGTCGGCTGCCTACGGCGGGGTCAGCCCGGCTTCGGCGTGCGGGCCAGGCAATAGACGTCCACCCGCGCGGCGCCGGCACGCCGCAGCAGCTGCGCCAGGGCCGCGGCGGTGGCGCCAGTGGTCAGTACGTCGTCCACCAGCGCCAGGCGCAGGCCGCGCAGGGCCGCGCCGTCGTCCAGGGCGAAGGCCTGGCGCAGGTTGCGCTTTCGCTCGGCCTTGTCCAGGCCCTGCTGCGCTGGGGTGTCGCGCACCCGGCGCAGCGGCTGGCGACAGGGCAGGCCAAGGTCTGCGGCCAGGCGCCGGGCCAGCAACTCGGCCTGGTTGAAGCCGCGCTGGCGCTGCCGACGCGGAGCCAGGGGCACCGGCAGGAGCAGGTCGGGCAGCGGCAACCCCTCGGCGAAGGCGTGGCGCAGGTGGCGCCCCAGCAACTGGCCGAGCAGCCGGCCCAGGGGGCGGTCGGCTTGGTGCTTGAAGCGGGTGATGGCGCCGTCCACCGGGAAGGCGTAGCGCCAGGGCGCCAGGACCTGGTCGAAGGGCGGCGGCCGGCGCAGGCATTCGCCGCAGGTCAGGCCGTGTTCCGGCAGCGGCAGGGCGCAGGTGTTGCAGTGACTGCCCAGCCAGGGCAGGTCGGCGTCGCAGCCGGCGCACAACGCCAGGCCGGTGTCGGCCGGGCCGCCGCAGAACAGGCAGTCCGGACGCGGAACGAGGAGGGCGCGCAGGCGATCGAAGGTGAGCAGGGTGGCGTCCTCCGGGTGAAGCCCCGGCGGACGCTCAGTGGATCAGCCAGCTCATCACGATCAGGCCGAGCACGGTGAGCAGGATGCCGCCGAAGAAGGAGCGCCGGACGAAGGCGCGGATGCCACTGTAGAGCAGCAACAGGCCGAGGAAGAGTAGGACGAAGCTGAAGATCGACACGTCCATTCCGATGGCCCGGGCCAGGCCGTGGAGGAACTGGTCCATGGCCGCCCAGATGGCGCCCAGCAGGCCGGAAAGGAGGTCGACGACGAAGCGGATCGCCTTGCCGAGTGTCTGGCCGAGCCAGTCGAAAGTGCCTTCTGTTTCCATGTCCGTAGCGGTTCCCGATTGTTCCGTTCATTGGAGTGGCGCAGGGGCCGCCGGGTTCAGCGCCGTGTGCTGCTCAGCTGCGGGGCCAGGAAGGACTGCCGGAAGTATTCGCGGAACGCCTTCATCGCCGGGGTGAACTCGCGGTCGCGGTGCCAGGCCAGGCCGACGCTCATCGAAGGCACCGCGTCGACCAGGGTGAGCGTCTCGATGCGTTTGCCTTCCAGCGACCAGGGACGGTAGACGAGGTCGGAGAGGATGGCCACGCCGGAGCCGTTGGCGACCATGCTGCGCACCGCCTCCACCGAGCTTGTGCGCAGGATCACCCGTGGCTGCTGGCCGCTGTGCTGCCAGTAGCGCATGGAGGATTCGCCCGCCTCGTCGACGGTCAGCATG
The DNA here is from genome assembly GCF_052367875.1 of Pseudomonas sp. A6. Classification (NCBI taxonomy): domain Bacteria; kingdom Pseudomonadati; phylum Pseudomonadota; class Gammaproteobacteria; order Pseudomonadales; family Pseudomonadaceae; genus Pseudomonas; species Pseudomonas sp. A6. The sequence continues at coordinate 677,213 of NZ_CP198970.1, forward strand.
ATGTACGGCTCGCTGGCCACGTCGGCCAGGCCCACGGCCGTGCGCTCGGCCAGCGGGTGGCGCAGCGGCAGCCAGAGGCGGCGGGTGGAGCTGAACAGCGTCTCCGCGGTTATCTGCGGCTCGGTGAGGTTGCCGGTGAGCACCACGGCCATGTCGTAGCGTCCTTCGAGCAGGCCGCGCTCGATGTCCACCCGTTCCTGCTCGTGCAGGTGCAGGCTCAGGTCCGGGTACCACTGCGCCAGGCGTTGCAGGTGGTGCGGCAGGAAGTAGCCCATCACGGTGTAGCTGGCCGCCACGTTCAGGCTGCCGCTGAGGTGGGTGTCCGGCAGCGGGCTGTTCAGGGCGTCCTCGACGCTGCGCAGGATGGAATAGGCGTGGTTGAGGAAATGCCGGCCGTTGTCGGTGAGGGTCATGCCCTGGGCCGTGCGGGTGAACAGCGCGGCGCCCAGCAGGCTCTCCAGTTCCTGGATGGCGCTGGTCACGGCCGACTGCGAGATGTGCAGGTTCAGCGCCGCCTGGGAAATCTGCCCGACTTCGGCGGTGGCCACGAAATAGCGCACCTGGCGCAGGGTGAAAGCCATGGGGCCGTGCTCCGAGAGGTATCTGTTTTTCAGAATCTACTGTATCGGATAATAAATCTACCCAATGCCACCCCTGCGACTTAAGGTCACCCCAACGACCTCAACAACAACGCATACAGGGGCCTGCGGCGATGCGGACAGTCGATCTCAATTCCGACATGGGCGAGGGCTTCGGCCCCTGGACCATCGGCGATGGCGTGGACGCGGCGATCATGCCGCTGATCAGCAGCGCCAACATCGCCACGGGCTTCCATGCCGGCGACCCGAACATCATGCGCCGCACCGTCGAGCTGGCCCTGGAACATGGCGTGGGCATCGGCGCGCACCCCGGCTTCCGCGACTTGGTCGGCTTCGGTCGGCGGCATGTGAACGCGCCGGCCACCGAGCTGGTCAACGACATGCTCTACCAGCTCGGCGCGCTGCGTGAGTTCGCCCGCCTGCAGGGCGCTAGCCTGCAGCACATCAAGCCCCACGGCGCGCTCTACATGCACCTGGCCCGCGACGAAGAGGCGGCCCACGAGTTCGTCGCCACCCTGCAGCGCCTCGACCCGCAGCTGGCGCTGTTCTGCATGGACGGCTCGGCTACCTGGCGCGCTGCCCAGGCGCTCGGCCAGCCGGTGGTGCGCGAGTTCTACGCCGACCGCGACTACGACCGCAGCGGCTCCATCGTCTTCATCCGCCGGGTGCGCGCCCTCGACCCCCGGGAGGTGGCCGCCAAGGTCCTGCGCGCCTGCCAGGAAGGCAAGGTACGTACGGTGGACGGCGGGGACATCGCCATCGCCTTCGACTCCATCTGCATCCACAGCGACACCCCCGGCGCCCTGGCGCTGGTCGAGGCCACCCGCGCCGCCCTGCTGGGCGCCGGCATCCGCATCGAGGCGCCGCGCTGAGCGCCACTCCCCATCACTGCATCTGCCATCCACACATTCGAACAATGAGGAACAGTCATGGCCGAACATCATGTGCAGTCGCCCTTGCCGGGCACCTTCTACCGCAGGCCGAGCCCGGATGCGCCCAACTACGCCGAGGTCGGCCAGCGTGTCGAGCCGGGCAGCGTGATCGGCCTGGTGGAGGTGATGAAGCAGTTCTCCGAGGTGCAGGCCGAATGCGCCGGCACCCTGAACGCCTTCCTGGTCGAGGATGGCGAGCCGATCGAGCCCGGCCAGGACCTGGCGACCATCGACGGCGACGCGTGAGGGCACGACCATGCTGAAGAAACTGCTGGTGGCCAACCGCGGCGAGATCGCCGTGCGCATCATCCGTGCCGCGCGGGCGCTGGGGATTCCCACGGTCGCGGTGTGCAGCGAGGCGGATGCCGACTCCCTGGCCGCGCGCCAGGCCGACGAGGTGCGCATCATCGGCCCGGCCCGCGCCGATCGCAGCTACCTGAATGCCGAGGCGCTGCTGCAGGCGGCGCGCGACAGCGGGGCGGACTCGATCCACCCCGGCTACGGCTTCCTTTCCGAGAATGCCGCCTTCGCCGAGGCGGTGGCCGCTGCCGGGCTGGTCTTCGTCGGCCCCAACGCGCGGACCATCCGCCGCATGGGCGACAAGGCCGAGGCGCGGCGCACGGCGATGGCGGCCGGGGTGCCGGTGGTGCCGGGCTCGCCGGGCGAGTTGGAGGATATCGAGGCGGCTTTACGCTGTGCCGAGGACGTCGGCTACCCGCTGCTGATCAAGGCTTCGGCCGGTGGCGGCGGCCGTGGCATCCGCATCGCCCACGACGCCGAGGAACTGCGCCGCGAGTTCCCCATCGCCCAGCGCGAGGCCCAGGCGGCCTTCGGCTCCGGCGCGGTGTACCTGGAGCGCTTCATCCGCCAGGCGCGGCACATCGAGGTGCAGATTCTCGGCGATGGCGAGCGGGTGGTGCATCTGTTCGAGCGCGAATGCTCGCTGCAGCGGCGCCGGCAGAAGGTCTTCGAGGAAGCACCCTCCGCGGCGCTCGACGATGCCCAGCGCGAGGCCCTCTGCGCCAGCGCCGTGCGCCTGGCCGAAAGCCTCGGCTACCGTGGCGCCGGCACCCTGGAGTACCTGTTCGATTCCCACAGCGGCGAGTTCTTCTTCATCGAGATGAACACCCGCATCCAGGTCGAGCACCCGGTCAGCGAGATGATCACCGGTGTCGACCTGGTCCAGGCCATGCTGCGCATCGCTGGCGGCGAGCCGCTGGCGCTGCGCCAGGAAGACATTCGCCTGAACGGCGCGGCGCTGGAAATGCGCATCAACGCCGAGGACCCGGCGCGCAACTTCTTCCCCTGCCCGGGCGTGGTCGAGAGCCTCGGCTGGCCCCAGGGCGACGGCGTGCGGGTGGATAGCCACCTGTACCCCGGCTACCGTGTGCCGCCTTACTACGACTCGCTGCTGGCGAAGATCATCATCCATGGCAGGGACCGCGAAGAAGCCTTCTTCCGCGCCGAACGAGCCCTGGAGGAAACCCAACTGAGCGGCATGGCCACCACCCTGTCGCTGCACCGCTGGCTGCTGTCGGAGCCGCGCGTGCGCGCCGCGCAGTTCGACACCGGCACCCTGGAAACCTGGCTGGCCGAACGCGCGGCCGCCCTGGAGGTGTGACATGCACGAGCAGATCCGCTACAGCTTCGGCGGCGACGAGCACCTGTTCGCCGAGGTCGCCGAATCCATGTCGCTGGAGGCCTTCTTCCGTGGCATGGCGGTGACCCGCGCCGTCGAGCGCCAGGCCATCCCCGGCGTGCTGGACGTGTGCCTGGCCAACGCCTCCTTCCAGATTCGCTTCGACCCCGACCAGGTGGCCCCGCAGGCGCTGCTGGAGCAGGTGCGCGAGCTGGAGTCCCATGCCACCACCGAGCGCAGCATCCACACGCGGATCATCGAGATCCCGGTGCTGTACAACGACCCCTGGACCCACGAGACGCTGATGCGCTTCCGCGACCGCCACCAGGACCCGGCCTCCACCGACCTGGAATACGCCGCGCGGATCAACGGCTACCAGGACGCCCAGGCCTTCATCGAGGCGCACAGCGGCACGCCCTGGTTCGTCTCCATGGTCGGCTTCGTCGCCGGCCTGCCGTTCATGTACCAGATGGTCGAGCGCGAGCGGCAGCTGCAGGTGCCCAAGTACCTGCGCCCGCGCACCGACACGCCGAAGCTGACCCTCGGCCACGGCGGCTGCTTCGGCTGCATCTACTCGGTGCGCGGCGCCGGCGGCTACCAGATGTTCGGCGTCACCCCGGCGCCGATCTACGACCCGCAGCAGCGCCTGGGCTACCTGCAGGACTCCATGGTGTTCTTCCGCGCCGGCGACATCGTCCAGTTCCGCCCCATCGACCGCGAGGAATACGACCGCTCCGTGGCCGAGGTGGAGGCGGGCAGCTTCGCGCTGCGCATCCGCCCGGTCGAGTTCGACCTCGACGCTTTCCTCGCCGACCCGCAAGGCTGCAAGCAACGACTGCAGGAGGTGCTCCATGTCGCTTAAGGTGCTCAAGCCCGGCCTCGCCACCTCGGTGCAGGACGCCGGCCGCGAAGGCTACTACCACCTGGGCATCCCGCCCTCCGGCGCGCTCGACCAGTACGCCCTGCGCGCGGCGAACCTGCTGGTGGGCAACCCGGCCACCGCCGCGGCGCTGGAATGCACCCTGCTCGGGCCGCAACTGGAATTCCAGCGCGACGCCCTGGTAGCGGTCTGCGGCGCGGCCATGACGCCACGCCTGGACGGCGCCGAGATGCCGCTGGATTGCGCCTTCCGCGTGCGCGCCGGGCAGGTGCTGGGTTTCGACTTCATCAAGGCCGGCGCCCGTGGCTACATCGCCATCGATGGCGGCATCGACGTGCCGGAAGTGCTGGGCAGCCGCTCCACCTACGGCCTGGGCAGCATCGGCGGCTTCGCCGGGCGGCGCCTGCAGGCTGGTGACGAATTGCCCCTGGGCGCTCCCACCGGCGCCGGTCGCGAGGGCCTGGCGCTGCCGCGCTCGTTGCAGATCAAGGTCGGTGGCGAAGTCAGCCTGCGGGTGGTGCCGGGGCTCTATCACCATCGCCTGACGGCCCGGGCCGCCGAGCAGTTCTTCGCCGACACCTGGACCGTCGGCTCTGAAGCCGACCGCACCGGCTTCCGCTTCAAGGGCGGCACGCCGCTGGCCTTCGAGCCGCGCGAGCAGCCGTTCGGCGCCGGCTCCGATCCGTCGAACATCGTCGACGCCTGCTACCCGATCGGTTCCATCCAGGTGCCCGGCGGCCTGGAGCCCATCGTCCTGCACCGCGACGCCGTGTCCGGCGGCGGCTACGCGATGATCGGCACGGTGATCAGCGCCGACCTCGACCGCATGGCCCAGCTGCAGCCCAACCAGAAGGCCCGTTTCGTCGCCATCACCCTGGAGGAGGCGCTGGCGGCGCGGCGTCGCTACAAGCAGCAGGTCGAAAACCTGTACCGCTTCTTCCTTGCCTAGATGAGCGCGGCGGCGCCTGTGCCGGGTGCCGCCTGCGTCGTGGTGCAGGCTGGTCAATTAATAGTCACTTGTCGACTTGTGACTTCAACTTGGTTGACAGCGACCAAGGCTTACATATCATGCCTCCAAAGCCTGAACCGCCACGCCCTGCCGTGGCGGCCGAGAACAACGAGGCGTCAGCCCGCGTCCGAAGGAACTCCCCATGAGTGCAACCGCATCCATCGCCACCCGCCACGACTGGACCCTCGCCGAAGTGAAGGCGCTCTTCGAGCAGCCTTTCAACGACCTCCTGTTCCAGGCGCAGACGGTGCACCGCGCGCACTTCGACCCGAACCGCGTGCAGGTCTCGACCCTGCTGTCGATCAAGACCGGCGCCTGCCCGGAAGACTGCAAGTACTGCCCGCAGTCCGGCCACTACAACACCGGCCTGGACAAGCAGAAGCTGATGGAAGTGCAGAAGGTGCTGGAAGCGGCCGCCGAGGCCAAGGCCATCGGCTCCACCCGCTTCTGCATGGGCGCGGCCTGGAAGCACCCCTCGGCCAAGGACATGCCCTACGTGCTGGAAATGGTGAAGGGCGTGAAGAAGCTCGGCCTGGAAACCTGCATGACCCTCGGCAAGCTGACCCAGGAGCAGACCCAGGCCCTGGCCGAGGCCGGGCTGGACTACTACAACCACAACCTCGACACCTCGCCGGAGTTCTACGGCAACATCATCACCACCCGCACCTACGGCGAGCGCCTGCAGACACTGGCCTACGTGCGCGAAGCGGGGATGAAGATCTGCTCCGGCGGCATCCTCGGCATGGGCGAGTCGGTGGCCGACCGCGCCGGCCTGCTGATCCAACTGGCCAACCTGCCGGAACACCCGGAGTCGGTGCCGATCAACATGCTGGTCAAGGTCAAGGGCACCCCGCTGGCCGAAGAGAAGGACGTCGATCCCTTCGACTTCATCCGCACCCTGGCCGTGGCCCGCATCATGATGCCGAAGTCCCACGTGCGCCTGTCCGCCGGCCGCGAGCAGATGAACGAGCAGATGCAGGCCCTGGCCTTCATGGCTGGCGCCAACTCGATCTTCTACGGCGAGAAGCTGCTGACCACCCGCAACCCGCAGGCCGACAAGGACATGCAACTGTTCGCCCGCCTGGGCATCAAGCCCGAGGAGCGCGAGGAGCACGCCGACGAGGTGCACCAGGCCGCCATCGAGCAGGCCCTGGTCGAGCAGCGCGATTCGCAGCTGTTCTACAACGCCGCATTGTAAAGCCGCTGAAGGCTAGAGGCTGAAGGCTGGACGAGGTCGCTCTTTCGTTTAGCCTTCAGCCTCCAGCCGCTTTTATCGAGGCGCCTCATGTCCTTCGATCTCGCCGCCCGTCTGGCCCAGCGCCAGGCGGACGATCTCTACCGCCAGCGGCCGTTGCTGGAGTCGCCGCAGGGCCCGATGGTGCGGGTGGACGGCCGGCCGATGCTGGCCTTCTGTTCCAATGACTACCTGGGCCTGGCCAACCATCCCGAGGTGATAGCCGCCTTGCGCACCGGCGCCGAGCGCTGGGGCGTGGGCGGTGGCGCCTCGCACCTGGTCAACGGCCACTGCGGGCCGCACCACGAACTGGAGCTGGCCCTGGCCGAATTCACCGGTCGGCCGCGCGCGCTGCTGTTCTCCACCGGCTACATGGCCAACCTGGGCGCGGTGACCGCGCTGCTGGGCAAGGGCGATACCGTGCTGGAAGACCGCCTCAACCATGCCTCGCTGCTGGACGCCGGGCTGCTCAGCGGCGCGCGCTTCTCGCGCTACCTGCACAATGACGCGGCCAGCCTGGCGCAGCGCCTGGGCAAGGCCGAGGGCAACACCCTGGTGGTCACCGACGGCGTGTTCAGCATGGACGGCGACCTCGCCGAGCTGCCTGCGCTGTGCGCCGAGGCCAAGCGCCACGGCGCCTGGGTGATGGTCGATGACGCCCACGGCTTCGGCCCGCTGGGCGCCCACGGCGGCGGCATCGTCGAACACTTCGGCCTGGGCCTGGACGACGTGCCGGTGCTGGTCGGCACCCTGGGCAAGGCCTTCGGCACCGCCGGCGCCTTCGTCGCCGGCAGCGAGGAACTGGTGGAGACGCTGATCCAGTTCGCCCGCCCGTACATCTACACCACCAGCCAGCCGCCGGCGCTGGCCTGTGCCACGCTGAAGAGCCTGGAGCTGCTGCGCGCCGAGAGCTGGCGCCGCGAGCACCTGGGCAGGCTGATCGCGCGCTTCCGCCGTGGCGCCGAGGCCATTGGCCTGACGCTGATGGACAGCTTCACGCCGATCCAGCCGATCCTCATCGGCGGCAGCCGCCAGGCCATGGCGCTGTCGGCCGCGCTGCGCGACCACGGCATCCTGGTCGGCGCCATCCGCCCGCCCACCGTGCCGGCCGGCAGCGCGCGGCTGCGCGTGACCTTCAGCGCCAGCCACAGCGAGGAGCAGGTCGACCGCCTGCTCGAAGCCTTGGAGCAGAGCTGGCGCCAGGTCTCCACCAGCCTGCTGGCGGAACTCGACGCCGAGGAGGGCGAGGATGCGTGACCAACTGATACTGCTGCCCGGCTGGGGCCTGGGTACCGCGCCCTTGGAGCCGCTGCGCGACGCGCTGCTGGAGCAGGCGCCGCACCTGCACGTCCACATCGAGCCGCTGCCGCGCGAGGCCGACCCGGCGCTATGGCTGGACGAACTGGACGACGAGCTGCCCGAAGGCAGCTGGCTGGCCGGCTGGTCCCTGGGCGGCATGCTCGCCGCCGAGCTGGCCGCACGCCGTGGCGACGCCTGCCGCGGGCTGATCACCCTGGCCGCCAACGCCAGCTTCCGCCAGCTCGACGACTGGCCGCAGGCCATGCCCAACAGCGTCTTCGAGGACTTCTTCGAAGCCTTCCTGCTGGAGCCGGAGCTGACGCGCAAGCGCTTCACCCTGCTGGTCAGCCAGGGCGCCCGCGACGCCCGCACCCTGGCGCGGCAACTGCAGGTGGCGCTGCCAGCGCTGGAGACCGGGGCGCTGAGCGCCGGCCTGCAACTGCTGGGGCGCCTGGACACCCGCGCGGCGCTGGAGCGCTACGACGGCCCGCAACTGCACCTGTTCGCCGGCAACGATGCGCTGGTCCCGGCCGGCGCCGCCGAGGCGTTGCTGGGCTGGTTGCCGGACGTGGAAGTGAGCACCATCGCCGGCGCCAGCCACGGCTTGCCGCTGGAACGCCCGGACGAGGTGGCCGCGGCCATCCTGACTTTCATCCACGAGGGCGACGATGTCTGATCCCCTGGGCGGCGCGCTGCCGGACAAGCGCCAGGTCGCCGCTTCCTTCTCCCGCGCGGCCGCCACCTACGATGCGGTGGCCGAACTGCAGCGCGGCGTCGGCGACAGCCTGCTGGCGCGCCTGCCGGCCGACCTGGCGGTGCGCCGCTGGCTCGACCTGGGTTGCGGCACCGGCCACTTCAGCCGCGCCCTGGCCCGGCGTTTCGGCGAAGCCGAAGGGCTGGCTGTGGATATCGCCGAAGGCATGCTGCGCCACGCCCGCGAGCACGGCGGCGCGCAGCACTTCATCGGCGGCGATGCCGAGCGCCTGCCGCTGCGCGGTGAGTGCTGCGACCTGCTGTTCTCCAGCCTGGCCATCCAGTGGTGCGCCGACCTGCCGGCGGTGCTCGGCGAGGCGTGCCGGGTATTGCGTGAGGGCGGCGTGTTCGCCTTCAGCAGCCTGTGCATCGGCACCCTGGGCGAGCTGCGCGCCAGCTGGCAGGCGGTGGACGGCTTCGTCCACGTCAACCGCTTCCGCGCCTTCGCCGACTACCAGGCGCAGTGCGCGGCCAGCGGGCTGGAAGTGCTGCAACTGGTCACCGAGGACCGCGTGCTGCACTTCCCCGATCTGCGCAGCCTGACTCACGAACTCAAGGCCTTGGGCGCGCACAACCTCAATCCCGGCCGCCCCGACGGGCTCACCGGGCGGGCGAGGGTGCGGGCGCTGATCGAGGCCTACGAACGCTTCCGCCAGCCCGAGGGGCTGCCGGCGACCTATAGGGTGGTCCACGCCATCCTGCGCAAACCCATCTCTTCGTAGGCGGGGACTCCGGCAAACATAACGTCCGTAGGATGGGTTGAGCGAAGCGATACCCATCACCGCCACCGCATGGGTTTCGCAAGCTCAACCCATCCTACGAAAGCCCCTCGGCGCAGCCGGCACCTACACGTATAGCCCTTGAGGAACCCCATGCCACACGCGTTTTTCATCACCGGCACCGACACCGAAATCGGCAAGACCACCATCGCCGCCGGCCTGCTGCACGCAGCGCGCATGGCCGGGATGTCCACCGCCGCCGCCAAGCCGGTGGCCTCCGGCTGCGAACGCCGCCCCGAGGGCCTGCGCAACGGCGACGCCCTGGCCCTGCTGGGCGAGTGCAGCCTGCCGCTGGCCTACGAGGAGGTGAACCCCTTCGCCTTCGAGCCGGCCATCGCCCCGCACCTGGCGGCCCGCGAGGTTGGCGTGGCGCTGAACGTCGACACCCTGGCCGGGCCGGTACGCCACGTGCTGGCGCGCGGCGCCGACTTCACCCTGGTGGAAGGCGCCGGTGGCTGGCGCGTGCCGCTGGCCGGCGAGGAGAGCCTGTCGGACCTGGCCATCCGCCTCGACCTGCCGGTGATCCTGGTAGTGGGCGTGCGCCTGGGCTGCATCAACCACGCGGTGCTCAGCGCCGAGGCCATCCTGCGCGACGGCCTGCCGCTGGCCGGCTGGGTGGCGAACATCGTCGACCCCAAGACCTCTCGCCTGGAAGAGAACCTGGCGACCCTCGCCGAACGCCTGCCGGCGCCCTGCATCGGCCGCGTGCCGCACCTGGCCGCGCCGACGCCCATGGCAGTGGCCGCGCACCTGGACCTGGGCATTCTCGATCTTCCGGACTGATGGCCTTTGAATATCATCGGCGATCCTGCTTGAATAGGCGGCAGGTTCCAGCGAGGAAGATCGACCATGGAAATCTCCGGTAACGCATTCAGTACCGGTCTGCAGGGGCTGCAACGCAGCCTGCAGCAGGTCGACCGTGCCGCCGCCCAGGTGGCCGCGCAGCCCGTGGCCAAGGACGACATCGCCCGGCCCATGGTGGACATGGAGATGAGCAAGTACGCCGCCCTGGCGTCCAGCCGCGTCCTGCAGACCGCCGACGAAACCCTCGGGACGCTGATCGACATCAGCGTCTGACGCCTTTCCTGCCTTCAGAATTTCCTTTCAGCAACCTCGGGTAGTCGCCTGTCGACGGCCCGCGGCTGGGCTTTACTTGTCCCTATCGATACCCGCAAACGCAGCGCTCTGGACCGTGCCCTCGCGCGTGACCGGGCGGTCGGTTGGCGCGCTTGACAAGGGTAGGGCGTAAACGTATGTTTCAAACGCCTGTTTGAGAGTCGAGGCGCGCGGCGCATCGGCTGGGCGGCCGGGAACGCTCCCGCACAGCGACCGCAAGCATCGGTCGCCCATTAACCAGAACCCTTCGTAGAGGTTTACCGCTATGCCTGATTACAAGGCCCCCTTGCGTGATATCCGTTTCGTTCGCGACGAGCTGCTGGGCTACGAAGCGCACTACCAGAACCTGCCGGGCGCCCAGGACGCCACGCCGGACATGGTCAATGCCATCCTCGAAGAGGGTGCCAAGTTCTGCGAACAGGTGATCGCCCCGCTGAACCGCGTCGGCGACCAGGAAGGTTGCACCTGGAGCCCCGAGGGTGTGAAGACCCCCACCGGCTTCAAGGCGGCCTACGAACAATTCGTCGAAGGCGGTTGGCCGAGCCTGGCCCATGACGTCGAGCACGGCGGCCAGGGCCTGCCGGAGTCCCTGGGCATGGCCATCAGCGAGATGGTCGGCCAGGCCAACTGGTCCTGGGGCATGTACCCGGGCCTGTCCCACGGCGCCATGAACACCCTGCACGCCCACGGCACCCCGGAGCAGCAGTCCACCTACCTGACCAAGCTGGTATCCGGCGAGTGGACCGGCACCATGTGCCTGACCGAGCCGCACTGCGGCACCGACCTGGGCATGCTGCGCACCAAGGCCGAGCCCCAGGCCGACGGCACCTACAAGGTCACCGGCACTAAGATCTTCATTTCCGCCGGCGAACACGACATGGCCGACAACATCGTCCACATCGTGCTGGCCCGCCTGCCCGACGCCCCGCAGGGCACCAAGGGCATCTCGCTGTTCATCGTGCCCAAGTTCCTGCCCAACGCCGAAGGCGGCGTGGGCGAGCGCAACGCCGTGTCCTGTGGCTCCATCGAGCACAAGATGGGCATCCACGGCAACGCCACCTGCGTGATGAACTTCGACGCCGCCACCGGCTTCCTGATCGGCCCGCCGAACAAGGGCCTGAACTGCATGTTCACCTTCATGAACACCGCTCGCCTGGGTACCGCGCTGCAAGGCCTGGCCCACGCCGAGATCGGTTTCCAGGGTGGCATCGCCTACGCCCGCGAGCGTCTGCAGATGCGTTCGCTGACCGGCCCGAAGGCCCCGGAAAAGGCCGCCGACCCGATCATCGTGCACCCGGACGTGCGCCGCATGCTGCTGACCGCCAAGGCGTTCGCCGAAGGCAACCGCGCCATGCTGTACTTCGCCGCCAAGCAGGTCGACATCGTCCAGCGCAGCCAGGACGAAGAGCAGAAGAAAGCCGCTGACGCGATGCTGGCCTTCCTCACCCCGATCGCCAAGGCGTTCATGACTGAAGTCGGCTTCGAAGCGGCCAACCACGGCGTGCAGATCTACGGCGGCCACGGCTTCATCGCCGAGCACGGCATGGAGCAGAACGTCCGCGACAGCCGCATCTCCATGCTGTACGAAGGCACCACCGGCGTTCAGGCGCTGGACCTGCTGGGCCGCAAGGTGCTGATGACCCAGGGCGAGGCGCTCAAGGGCTTCACCAAGATCGTGCACAAGTTCTGCCAGGCCAACGAAGGCAACGAAGCCGTCAAGGAACTCGTCGCGCCGCTGGCCGCGCTGAACAAGGAGTGGGGCGAACTGACCATGAAGGTCGGCATGGCCGCCATGAAGGACCGCGAGGAAGTCGGCGCCGCTTCGGTGGACTACCTGATGTTCTCCGGTTACGCCTGCCTGGCCTACTTCTGGGCCGACATGGCGCGCCTGGCTGCCGAGAAACTGGCTGCCGGCACCAGCGAGGAAGGCTTCTACAAGGCCAAGCTGCAGACCGCGCGTTTCTACTTCCAGCGCATCCTGCCGCGTACCCGCACCCACGTTGCCGCCATGCTGTCCGGTGCTGGCAACCTGATGGACATGGCTGAGGAAGATTTCTCCCTCGGTTACTGATGGCCAGCGGCCGCTTCCGGCGGCCGCTCCGCCTTCCGGCGTAATGCTGTTCAGTTAAGAAAGAATGCCGTTTCTCTGCTTAAGGGAAACGGCATTTTTCATTTGGGATGGGGCTAGGGCTTCGTTTGCGAATCCTGATCCCTCGCTCCGATCCTCACCCCCGTCATTCCCGCGAACGCGGGAACCCAGAGACTTCTTGTTTGGGTGTGTTTGCGCCGCTTCGGCGTGCTCGGATGTCTCTCGTTTCGCCCCCTCGGGCGAGTCCCTTTTGTCAAACGCCACAAAAGGAACCAAAAAGGCTTGCCCCAACATACGGGCCCGATGAAGCCGGGCTCCCCTCACGAATTCCCCCGCCACGGAGGCCCGCCCCGAGGGTACGTCCCTGTAGCCCGCGGGGCTCTCGCGACATCCATGTCGCATGACCTCCTGAGCGCGGGTTTCGCTCGGCCTTCTGAAGGGGCGTTTCGGTGCGTGTGGATGCTTCTTTGGAAGTCCAAAAGCCAGAGCTGAGCCGCTTTGCTCTTCGTAGGAGCGAGCTTGCTCGCGAACCCGCCAGTCACTGGGTTCCCGCGTTCGCGGGAATGACGGGCTGGGGTTAGGAGTATCAGGATGACTCCAAACTCCCCACCCACTCCGAACGGCCCCCTCTCCCTCCGGGAGAGGGCTGGGGTGAGGGAGCGGAGCCAGGCCTGGGCACCTCCGCTAATCCAACGCATCGCTTGAATGAACAACATTTCGCCATATGGCAGGCTTTTTTGCGCTGTTGCAGGCGGTGGGCGCCCTACAGCCAGAACTATCCCCGCACGCTGCGCAGCGCCTGGGACGGCGCCGGTTATGGCCGCGCATTCATCGCGCGCAGAGTGATTGCCGGGGCTTTCCGGCGCACAGTAGGTTCGGGGTTGATCCGCGCCGCTTTGGCGCCGAACCGACTGGAGAACCGCCATGCCCGAGTACAAGGCTCCCCTGCGCGACATGCGCTTCCTGATCGACGAAGTCTTCGACTTTGCCGGCCGCTACCAGGCCCTGGGAGCGACCGACGCCAGCCCGGACATGGTTTCCGCCATCCTCGAGGAGGGCGCCAAGTTCTGCGAGCAGGTGCTGGCCCCGCTGAACCGCTCCGGCGACGAGGAAGGCTGCCACTTCGACAACGGCGTGGTAACCACGCCCAAGGGCTTCAAGGAGGCCTTCGCGCAATACGTCGAGGGCGGCTGGAACGGTGTGTCCTCCGACCCGGCCTACGGTGGCCAGGGCCTGCCGCATTCCCTCGGCCTGCTGGTCAGCGAGATGATCGGCGCCGCCAACTGCTCCTGGGCCATGTACCCCGGGCTGACCAAGGGCGCCATGGCCGCCATCCACGCCCACGGCAGCGCCGAACAGAAGCAGGCCTATCTGCCGCGCATGACCGCCGGCACCTGGACCGGCACCATGTGCCTGACCGAACCGCACTGCGGCACCGACCTGGGCATCATCAAGACCCGCGCCGTGCCCAACGCCGACGGCAGCTATGCCATCAGCGGCACCAAGATCTTCATCTCCGCCGGCGAGCACGACCTGAGCGGCAACATCATCCACCTGGTGCTGGCCAAGCTGCCCGACGCGCCGGCCGGCACCAAGGGCATCTCGCTGTTCATCGTGCCCAAGTTCCTGCTCGACGCCAGCGGCGAGGCCGGCGCGCGCAACGCCGTGGCCTGCGGCTCCATCGAGCACAAGATGGGCATCAAGGCCTCGGCCACCTGCGTGATGAACTTCGACGGCGCCACCGGCTACCTGATCGGCGAGGCCAACAAGGGCCTGGCCTGCATGTTCACCATGATGAACCACGCGCGCCTGGGCACCGGCATGCAGGGCCTGTGCCTCGGCGAGGTGAGCTACCAGGGCGCCGTGAAGTACGCCCAGGAGCGCCTGCAGATGCGCGCCCTGACCGGGCCCAAGGCGCCGGACAAGCCGGCCGACCCGATCATCGTCCACCCCGACGTGCGGCGCATGTTGCTGACCATGCGTGCGTTCAACGAGGGCAACCGCGCCCTGGCCTACTTCACCGCGCAACTGCTGGACATCGAGCACCTGTCCGACAGCGCCGAGGAGCGCGAGCGGGCAGCCAACCTGCTGGCCTTCCTCACCCCGATCTGCAAGGCCTTCATGACCGACACCGGGCTGGAGGTGACCAACCACGGCATGCAGGTGTTCGGCGGTCACGGCTTCATCCGCGAGTGGGGCATGGAACAGCTGGTGCGCGACTGCCGCATCGCCCCGATCTACGAAGGCACCAACGGCATCCAGGCCCTGGACCTGCTCGGCCGCAAGGTGCTGGGCAGCCAGGGCAAGCTGCTGCTGGGCTTCACCAAGCTGGTCCACCAGCTGTGCCAGGCCAATGCCGAGCACCCGCAGCTCAAGGCCCAGGTGGCGCAGCTGGCGGCGCTGAACAAGCAATGGGGCGAGTTGACCCAGAAGGTCGGCATGGCGGCCATGAAGAACCCCGACGAAGTCGGCGCGGCGGCGGTGGACTACCTGATGTTCTCCGGCTACGTCACCCTCGGCTACTTCTGGCTGCGCATGGCCCTGGTGGCCCGGCAGAAGCTGGAGGAGGGCGCCGCCGAGGCGGACTTCTACCAGGCCAAGCTGGCCACCGCGGACTTCTACTTCGCCCGCCTGCTGCCGCGCGCCGCGGCGCACCTGGCGGCGGTGGAGGCCGGTGGCGAGACGCTGATGCGCCTGTCCGCCGAGCAGTTCGCCCTCTGATCGCGGCGCCAGCGGCCCCGGTTGCCCCAGGGTGGCCGGGGCCGCTGGCTGTCCGGTGGATAAATATTGTGACCAATAATTAATTATTCGTTCACAACATGACGCTATGTCTCTGAAGTGTTTGCGGAGTAAGCTCCGCCGGCGTACCCTTGCGTACCTTCTATCCTGAATACCGCTGGCTGCTTGTTCAGCCGTTGTTTCGCTCGAGGATTCCCAACATGGCTGACTACAAAGCACCCCTGCGCGACATGCAATTCGTCCTCAACGAAGTCTTCGAGGTCAGTAAGCTGTGGGCCGAACTACCCGGCCTGGCCGAGATCGTCGACGTCGATACCGCCGGCGCCATTCTCGAGGAAGCCGGCAAGGTCACCGCGGGCGTGATCGCCCCGCTCAACCGCAGCGGCGACGAGGAAGGCTGCAGCTGGAGCGCCGAGGGCGTGAAGACCCCGGCCGGTTTCCCCGAGGCCTACCGCACCTACGCCGAAGGCGGCTGGGTGGGCGTGGGCGGCTCGCCGGAGTTCGGCGGCATGGGCATGCCCAAGGTGATAGGCGCGCAGGTCGAGGAAATGGTCAACTCGGCCAACCTGTCCTTCGGCCTGTACCCGATGCTCACCGCCGGCGCCTGCCTGTCGCTGCTCAACCACGCCAGCGAAGAGCTCAAGGCCAAGTACCTGCCGAACATGTACGCCGGCACCTGGGCCGGTTCCATGTGCCTGACCGAACCCCACGCCGGCACCGACCTGGGCATCATCCGCACCAAGGCCGAGCCCCAGGCCGACGGCAGCTACAAGGTCAGCGGCACCAAGATCTTCATCACCGGCGGCGAGCACGACCTGACCGAGAACATCGTCCACCTGGTGCTGGCCAAGCTTCCCGACGCGCCGACCGGCTCCAAGGGCATCTCGCTGTTCCTGGTGCCCAAGGTGCTGGTCAACGAGGACGGCTCCCTGGGCGAGCGCAACGCCGTGTCCTGCGGCTCCATCGAGCACAAGATGGGCATCAAGGCCTCGGCCACCTGCGTGATGAACTTCGACGGCGCCACCGGCTGGATCGTCGACGCGCCGAACAAGGGCCTGGCGGCCATGTTCACCATGATGAACTACGAGCGCCTGGGCGTCGGCATCCAGGGCCTGGCCACCGGCGAGCGTTCCTACCAGAGCGCCGTGGAATACGCCCGCGAGCGCATCCAGAGCCGCGCGCCGACCGGCCCGGTAGCCAAGGACAAGGCCGCCGACCCGATCATCGTGCACCCCGACGTGCGCCGCATGCTGCTGACCATGAAGGCGCTGAACGAGGGCGGCCGCGCCTTCTCCAGCTACGTCGCCATGCAGCTGGACACCGCCAAGTACAGCGAGGAGCCGACCACCCGCAAGCGCGCCGAGGACCTGGTGGCGCTGCTGACCCCGGTGGCCAAGGCCTTCCTCACCGACATGGGCCTGGAAACCACCGTCCACGGCCAGCAGGTGTTCGGCGGCCACGGCTTCATCCGCGAGTGGGGCCAGGAGCAGCTGGTGCGCGACTGCCGCATCACCCAGATCTACGAAGGCACCAACGGCATCCAGGCGCTGGACCTGATGGGCCGCAAGATCGTCGGCAGCGGTGGCGCCTTCGCCAAGCTGTTCAGCGACGAAATCCGCGCCTTCACCGCCTCGGCCGGCGCCGAGCTGGCCGAGTTCACCGGCCCGCTGAACGCCGCCGTGCAGAACCTCGAAGAACTGACCGCCTGGCTGCTGGACCGCGCCAAGGCCAACCCCAACGAGATCGGCGCGGCCTCGGTCGAATACCTGCACGTGTTCGGCTACACCGCCTACGCCTACATGTGGGCGCTGATGGCCCGCGCGGCGCTGGGCAAGGAAGGCCAGGACGACTTCTACGCCAGCAAGCTGGGCACTGCGCGCTTCTACTTCGCCCGCCTGCTGCCGCGCATCCACTCCCTGACCGCCTCGGTGAAAGCCGGCAGCGAGTCGCTGTACCTGCTCGACGCTGCGCAGTTCTAAGTCGCTCAGCCTGACAGGGCCCCGCTTCGGCGGGGCCTTGTCGTTTCAGGGGCGCAACGGTTTTGTAAGCCTAGGCTTACACGCCGTGGTGTCATTTGGCGTCTATCGGCTCGTCGGCGCGAGGGGTAATCTTCTCCTCAGTCAGGACATTGCGCAGGAAGCGCCAACGACAAAACGGAAAGAAAGGGATTCCACCACGGACGGTGGCTAGCACGGACGTCAGGATATCGGTCTGCAAAACCCCGCTCGCAAGGCGGGGTTTTCTTTTGCCTGCGATTTTTGTAGGAGCGGGCCCTGCCCGCGATTCGCGCGCAGGGCGCGCTCCTACAGGGGAATGGCGCGGGTGAGGCGGCGTAGGAGCGGATCTCATCCGCGATCCGCGCCGGGACATCCGGCTATCGCGGACAAGGTCCGCTTCTATGGGGGAGGAATACCGTGCCTCCCGGCAACCTGTAGGAGCGGGCCCTGCCCGCGATTCGCACGCAGGGCGTGCTCCTACAGGGGGACGGTGCGGGTGGGGCGGCGTAGGAGCGGATCTCATCCGCGAAACGCGCCGGGACGCCCGGCTATCGCGGACAAGGTCCGCTCCTACGAAGAGCACTCCGGCGCGGCCTGCAAGACCGGTGCGCCTACGAAAAGCTCTGCACCACGCCTTCCAGCAGGGAGCGCAGCAACTCCACGGTGCTGTGCTGGCGCTGCGCATCGCGATACACCAACCCCACGCTCAGCGGAATGCGCGGCTCGCTCAACGGCTTCCACAGCAGGTCGCGGTTGCTGTGCAGTTGCCGCGCGCGGCCCGGCAGCACCGTGGCGAAGCGGCTGTGGGGCAGGCTGTCGAGGATGCCGCTCATGTGGTTCAGCTCGGCCTGCACCCGCGGCCGGCGGCCGATGGCGGCCAGTTGTTCCTGCCAGATTTGCCGGGCGCGGAATTCCTCGCCCAGCAGCAGCATCGGCAGCTCCGCGGCCTGGGCCAGGGACACCTTCTTGAATTCGCGCAGCGGGTGGTCGGCGGGGATCACCAGTTGCAGCTCGTCCGGGTACAGCTCCACGCCATGCAGCGCCGGCTGGCGTGGCGGCAGGAAGCCGATGCCGATGTCCAGCTGCCCGGCCAGCAGCCGGCGCTCGATCTCCACCCCGGACAGCTCGTAGATGCGCACCTGCAAATGCGGCTGCGCGGCGTGCAGGCGTTCCACCAGGTAGGGCACCAGGCTGGCGTTGACCGTCTGCAGCACACCGATGGCCAGGCTGCGCGCGGCCTGTCCGCGGAAGCCGCGCAGGGCCTCGTGGGCGCGCTCCAGGCCTTCGAGCAGCGGCACGGCATGGTTGTACAGCGTGTGCGCCGCCACGGTCGGCACCAGGCGTTTGCCGACGCGCTGGAACAGGGCCACGTCGAGGCTCCGCTCCAGCTGGCGGATCTGCTGCGACAGCGCCGGCTGCGACAGGGCCAGGCGCTCGGCGGCACGGCCGACGTGGCCTTCCTCGTAGAGCGCGACGAAATAGCGGAGCTGGCGGAAATCCATAAGCGCGACTTATCAACGAAACTGGAAAATCGAAATGGATAGGAGCCTATCCGAGGCTCTAGTCTAGTGTCTGTCCACTGCTGCAGACGGGTAGACAAAGGTGGAAGGCATCGTCATCCAGGGTGTTTTCATAGGCAAAGTCGAAGAGTGCTGGGGCGGCCTGGTCAGCGCCATCGACAAGCTGGAAACCCGCGAGGAAGTCTGGCTGGGCAGCGAAGGCCTGCCCGGCGACGAACAGGCCGACCTGCGCCACCATGGCGGCCTCGACCGCGCGCTGCACCACTACCCGGCCGAGCATTACCGCCACTGGCGCAAGCAGCACCCGCAACAGCGCTGGCAGCAACCGGCCTTCGGCGAGAACCTCTCGACCTTCGGCATCAGCGAGGCGGACGTGTGCATCGGCGACCTGTTCCGCTGGGGCGATGCGCTGATAGAAGTCAGTCAGCCGCGCTCGCCGTGCTACCGCCTGGGGCGCCGCTGGAACCTCCCGGAACTGCCGCTGGAGTTGCAGCAGCAGGGCCGCTGCGGCTGGTTCTACCGGGTGCGCCGCGCCGGCATGGTCAGCGCCGCCGCGCCGCTGGAGCTGGTGCAGCGGCACTACCCGCAGCTGAGCGTCGCCAGCCTGTTGCGCTGGTACTTCGGCGAACCGCTGGAGCGTTGCGGCCTGCGCCAGATGATGGCGTGCGACGCGCTCTCGCTGCGCTGGCGCAAGACCGCCGCGCAACGCCTGGCCAGTGGCGTGGTGGAAGACTGGACGGCCCGCCTGCAGGGCCCTGAATGCCTGGGCAGCGGCCCCGCCTGACGCGGCGGCTGCCCACAACCTGCCTCGCGCCCGCCCCCGGACGTCGTTTTGGTCCATCGGGGCGGCTTTTATTCCCGGCCGGGGCCTTGCGCCCCGGGGCCGGAGGCGGCCTGCCGGCCGCATCGCGGATGAATCCGCTCCTACGCTGCATCAGCCATGACGTAGCCCATGTAGGAGCGCGCCCTGCGCGCGAATCGCGGGCAGGGCCCGCTCCTACACCCTCAGGCAAGCACGCACCGTAGGATGGGTTGAGCGGAGCGATACCCATCGCCAATGACCGCATGGGTTTCGCAGGCTCAACCCATCCTACGAAAGAAACCTGGCGCGGCCATATGCCATCGGCATGCTCCCGTAGGAGCGGACTCCGTCCGCGATAAAGGCCTTACAGCTCGATCTCGCCACCCGCCAGCGCGCACAGCTCGGTGAAGTCGACGATCTCCGTCTCCCGCCCGTTGACCCGCAGCAGGCCGTTCTTCTGCAGGCGGGTGAAGCTGCGCGACACGGTCTCCACCGCCAGCCCCAGGTAGTCGCCGATCTCGTGGCGCGACATGCTCAGGCGGAAGCGCAAGGCCGAGAAGCCGCGCTCGCGGAAGTGCGCGGAGATGTTCAGCAGGAAGGCGGCGATCCGCGAGTCGGCGTTGAGCCGCGAGAGCAGCAGCTTCATCTGCTGGTCCTCGCGGATCTTGCGGCTCATCATCAGCAGCAGCTGGTGCGACAGCCCGGGAATCTGCTGCGACAGCAGCTCCAGCTGGTCGAAGGGAATCTCGCTGCACAGGGTGCTTTCCAGGGCGATGGCCGACACCGGGTAGCGGCCCTCGTCCATGCCGGAGAAGCCGAAGATCTCGTTGGCGTAATAGAAGCCGGTGATCTTCTCCAGGCCCTGCTCGTTGGTGGTCACCGTCTTCAGCGAGCCGGAACGCACCAGGTAGACGTTGTGGAAGGCGTCGCCCTGGCGGAACAGGTGGTCGCCCTTGTGCAGCAGGTGGCCGGGCTTGATGAGGGCTTCCAGCTCCTGGAGCTTGTCGTCGCTGAGGGTGGGCGGTGCCAGTCGGCAATTCTTGCAATAAGGCTGCGGCTTCAGCATCCGATTCATCCGGTTATCCCCTGTACGCCCGACCGAACCGCGTCCGGCGGCCTTTTTATCTCCTAAGAACATAGCAACAGATGGGCGTCTGTCATCCCGCGCGCACGGCCCGGCTTCCCCCTGGCTGGGCTGCCGCGGGTCGCTGTGGATTCGCGCCGGGCTGGCTTCGTGAAATTCTTTGTGTTAGTTTTCATGAAAAACAAGCATGACAATTTCACGAGGTCGCCATGTTCCTGCAATCCAGCCAGCCCGTCGGCACCTACTACGCCGCCGCCAACCCGGAATTGCTGCAGCCCCGCGCGCAGCTGACGGATGCGCTGGAGGTCGAGGTGCTGGTGATCGGCGCCGGCTTCAGCGGCCTGCACACCGCGCTGCAACTGGCCGAAGGCGGCCGCCAGGTCTGCGTCATCGAGGCCAGCCGCATCGCCTGGGCGGCGTCCGGGCGCAATGGCGGCCAGGCTCTGCCGGGCTGGTCCAGCGACCTCGGTCCGATCGAAGCCGACCTCGGCCATGAAGGCGCTTTGCGTCTGTGGCAGGGCATGCTCTGGGCCGCGCGGGAAATGCGCGACCTGCCGCAGCGCCACGGCTTCGACTGCGACTACCGCGTCGGCCACCTGTGGACCGCCGTGCTGCCGCGCCGCGTCGGCATGCTCGAGGAGTGGCAGGGCGAGGCCGCGCGCCGCTGGGGCTATGAAGGCCTGCAGATGGTTTCCCGCGCCGAGCTGCCGCAGTGGATCGCCAGCGAACGCTACCTGGCCGGCCTGTACGACCCGAACTCCGCGCACCTCAACCCGCTGAAACTGGCCTACGGCCTCGCCGGCGCGCTGGAGAAGGCCGGCGGGCGCATCTTCGAGCAGACCCGCGCGCTGCGCTACAGCGAGCAGGGCAACGGCTACCTCGTCGAGACCGAGCACGGCAGCATCCGCTGCGCCGCCCTGGTGCTGGCCTGCAACGCCTATATCGACGGCCTGGACAAGGAAGTCTCTGCGCGCATCCTGCCGGTGGGCACCTACCAGGTCGCCACCGCGCCGTTGGGCGCCGAGCTTGCGCACTCGCTGCTGCCGAAGAACTGCTGCGTGACCGACAACCAGTTCGTCCTCGACTACTTCCGCCTCACCCCCGACCACCGCCTGCTGTTCGGCGGCGGCTGCACCTACCTGGGCGGAATGCCCTCGGACATCCGCGCCGCCACCCGGCCCTACGTCGAGCGGGTGTTCCCGCAACTGCGCGGGGTGGAGCTGGAATACGCCTGGGGCGGGCACATCGACTGCAGCATGCGGCGCACCCCGGACGTCGGCCGCCGCGGCGACCTCTACTGGCTGCAGGGCTATTCCGGGCACGGCGTGCTGCCCAGCCTGGCCGCCGCCCGCGCGGTCAGCCAGGCCATGCTCGGGCATGGCGAGGAGCTCGACCTGTACCAGCGCCTGAGCAATCCCGGCTTCCCCGGCGGCCAGCGCTTCGCCGCGCCACTGGAAGCCGTCGGCAAAGCCTGGTATCGCTTGCGGGACTTCTTCTGACCCGAGCCGGACAGCGCCTATGCAAGAACACCAGAACGAACACCTCGCGACCCTGATCCGCGACCTGCGCAAGCACAAGAACCTGACCCTCGGCGCCCTGGCCGAGCGCATCGGCCGCTCGGTGGGCTTCCTCTCCCAGGTCGAGCGCGGCCTGTCGCGCCCCACCGTGGCCGACCTCACCGCCATCAGCGAAGCCCTCGGCGTGCCGACCACCTACTTCTACGCCGAGGGGCCGGCGCGCGAGCTGGCCTGGGTGACGCGCCCGGCCGACCGCCGCACGCTGTACTACGCCGGCGGCATCACCGACATCCTCGCCTCGCCGAACATGTCCGGCGGCTTCTCGATGCTCGACAGCATCCTCGCCCCCGGCGCCACCAGCGGCGAGGACCACCTCAACGACAGCTCCGAACAGGGCGGCTTCGTGCTGGAGGGCGAACTGACCCTCTGGTACCAGGACGAGACCGTCACCCTTTACCCCAACGACAGCTTCCAGCTGCCGCCGCACGCGAAATTCCGCTACGGCAACCTGACAGACAAACCAACGAGGGTGCTCTGGATCTTCACCTGAAGGCATCCGGCTGCGCCCGACACAGGCACCAAGAAGATGAACCGCCAAACCTTCCCCGACCTGCTCAGCGAAGTACGCGCCTTCCGCGCCCAGAACCCGGACGTGCACTACGTCGACCTGATCTGCCTGGACATCCCCGGGCACTTCTACGGCAAGCGCTACCCGGTGGACATGCTGGAGAAAGTCGCCGCCGGCTCGCCCCTGAAACTGCCGCAGAACTGCGTGCTGCTGGGCGTGCAGGGCGGCCTGCACCCGATCGGCGACTACTGCTTCAACGACGGTGACCCGGACGCGCCGCGCCGGCTGATCCCCGGCACGCTCAAGCCGGTGCGCTGGGAGAGCCAGCCGCTGGGGCAGATGATCATCAGCTCCGACGGCACCGAGGCGCCCATCGAGTTCGAACCGCGGGAAGTGCTGGCGCGCGTGCTCAAGCGCCTGGAAGGCAAGGGTATTCGCCCGGTGGTGGCCTTCGAGCTGGAGTTCTACCTGTTCGACAGGAAGCTCAAGGACGGCCTGCCGCAGTACCCGCGCGACCCGCTGTGCGACGACGAGGACGACCAGCCGAACATGCACATCGAGCGCCTGTCGCGCTTCTCCGATGTGCTGCATGAAATCGTCGAAGCCTCGCGCGAGCAGGGCGTGGACGCCAACGTGATCACCGCCGAGATCGGCCCGGGCCAGTTCGAGATCAACTTCGCCCACTGCGAGGACGGCCTGCACGCCGCCGACCAGGCCGCGCTGTTCACCCGCGCCACCCGTGGCGTGGCGCTCAAGCACGGGCACCGCGCCAGCTTCATGAGCAAGCCCTACCTGCACGCGCCGGGCAGCGGCATGCACGTCCACGTCAGCCTGTACGACCGCGACGGCCGCAACCTGCTCGACGGCGAGGGCCAGCGCCCGCTGCGCCACGCCGTGGCCGGCTGCCTGGAGCTGCTGCCGCACTGCATGCCGATCTTCGCCGCCAACCACAACGCCTACCGCCGCTACGGCTCGCGGGTGAACGCGGCGAGCAAGGCCAGCTGGGGCTTCGAAGACCGCGACGCGTGCATCCGCATCCCTGAGTCCGACGGCAGGAACCTGCGCATCGAACACCGTCTGGCCGGCGCCGACGCCAACCCGTACCTGGTGTTGGCGGCCATCCTCACCGGCATGGAATACGGCCTGGAAGCGGGCAAGGAACCCATCGCCCCGCTGAACGAAGACCGCGACAGCGGCATCGATTTCCCCCGCGACATGCTTGGCGCGGTGGCGGCCATGGAGAACCACCCGGTGGTCAAGGAAGGGCTCGGCAGCGAGTTCGTCTTCGTCTACTGCGAGAACAAGCGCCACGATCACCTGGAGTTCATGGACGAAGTCAGCGCTCGCGAATATCGCTGGTTCCTGTAAGGAAGGAATGCGGCGGGGAGGGTAGCCCCGCCGCGGCATCCGCCGTGTGGGTGGACGCGAGGCACGGAATGCCTGGAGGGAAAGCCGCGCTACCGGGCGGGTAGCCCCCTCGACGAGGGCGGTAGCGCGGTTCGCGCCGCAAGGGCGCGGGTGTCGCTGGCGGCGGCCGGGTAGGGCCGCCGCCGTCGCATCAGCCGATGGTCATCAGGCTGGCGTTACCGCCGGCGGCCGCAGTGTTCACGCTCAGGGCGTGCTCCACCAGCAGGCGCTCCAGCGGTACGTCGGTTTCACCCTTGCCCAGGCCGTGCACGCCAACGATGGCGCCCTTGCGCTTGGCGGCCTGTTCGCACACCTCGCGCAGCTGGTCGGAATCGCCGTGGTGCAGGATGGCGTCGAAGGCGGCTTCGGCGGCGGTCCAGTCGCTGACCAGCTCGATACGCTTCTGCACTTCCTTCGGCAGGCCGTCACGCAGCTCGCGCTGGCTCGCCGGCCATACCGCCAGGCTGCCCACCGCCAGGGTGGCGGCCAGTTGCACCAGCAGGTCGGCGCGCTCCTCGGCGAGGTTCAGCACACGCTCGCGCGGCAGCAGGGTGTAGGTGTTGCGTTCGCCGGTCGGGCCGGTCAGCACGTGGCAGGCGTAGCTCTGCGCCAGGCTGGCGAACTCGTCCGCCACCTTCGCCAGTTCCGGCTCCTGCTTGGCCGCCCAGTCGCGCAGGGCTTGCAGGGCCTTCTCGCGCTCGGCCGGGCGCGGCAGGGCCTGGACGTTGTCGCCGGTCAGCTGCCTGGCCACCGCGTCGCGCGGGCGGGTCGACAGCAGGCGGAACAGGTACAGCGGGCCGCCGGCCTTCGGGCCGGTGCCGGACAGGCCTTCGCCGCCGAACGGCTGCACGCCGACCACGGCGCCGACGATGTTGCGGTTCACGTACAGGTTGCCGACATGGGCGTTGCCCACCACCTGGCTGATGGTCTCGTCGATGCGCGTGTGCACGCCGAGGGTCAGGCCGTAGCCGGAGGCGTTGATCTGCGCCAGCAACTGGTCCAGGTCGGAGCGCTCGTAGCGCACCAGGTGCAGCACCGGGCCGAAGATCTCGCGCTTGAGCTCGTCGAAGCTGTCCAGCTCGATCAGCGTCGGTACCACGAAGGTGCCGCGCTTGAGCGCGTCGCCGTTCACCCGCGCGGCCTGGAAGACCTTGCGGCCCTTGTCGCGCATGGCCTGGATGTGGCGGTCGATATTGCCCTTGGCCTCGGCGTCGATCACTGGGCCGATGTCCACGTTCAGGTGCTCCGGCGAGCCGAGGGTGTATTCGGCCATGGCGCCCTTGAGCATCTGCACCACGCGGTCGGCCACGTCGGCCTGCACGCACAGCACGCGCAGGGCCGAGCAGCGCTGGCCGGCGCTGTCGAAGGCGGAGTTGATCACGTCCACCACCACCTGCTCGGCCAGCGCCGAGGAGTCGACGATCATCGCATTCATCCCGCCGGTCTCGGCGATCAGCGGAATGGCGCGGCCCTGGGCGTCCAGGCGGCCGGCGATGTTGCGCTGGAGGATGCCGGCGACTTCGGTGGAGCCGGTGAACATCACGCCGCGCACACGCTCGTCACCGACAAGGCGCGCGCCGACGGTCTCGCCGCGGCCCGGCAGCAGCTGCAGCACGCCGGCCGGCACGCCGGCTTCGAGCAGGATGCGCACGGCCTGGGCGGCGATCAGCGGGGTCTGCTCGGCCGGCTTGGCCAGCACCGTGTTGCCGGCGGCCAGGGCGGCGGCCACCTGGCCGCTGAAGATCGCCAGCGGGAAGTTCCACGGGCTGATGCACACCACCGGGCCCAGCGGGCGGTGGCTGTCGTTGGAGAAGGTGCGGGCCTGGGCCGCGTAGTAGCGCAGGAAGTCCACCGCCTCGCGCACTTCGGCGATGGCGTTGGCGAAGGTCTTGCCGGATTCGCGCACCAACAGGCCCATCAGCTGCTGCATCTCGCTTTCCATCTGGTCGGCGGCGCGCTCCAGCACGGCGGCGCGCTCTTCCGGCAGGGTGGACTGCCAGATCGGCCCGCTGGCCTGGGCGCTGAGCAGGGCGTTGTTCACGTCCGCCTCGCTGGCCTCGTGCACCTGACCGACGACGTCGCGGTGGTCGGCCGGGTTCTTCACCGGCTCGGCCGCGGCGGGCGCCGGGGCTTCGCCGCCGAGCACCGGCTGGGCGACGTAGGCCTGGTTGGTGCTGGTCAGCAGCGCCGAGGAGAGCGAGCCCAGGCGGTGTTCGTTGGCCAGGTCCAGGCCGGCGGAGTTGGCCCGGCCTTCGCCATACAGATCACGCGGCAGCGGGATGCGCGGGTGCGGCAGGCCGAGGGTGCCTTCCTGGGCGGCCATCTGCTCGACCTGCTGCACCGGGTCGGTCACCAGGTCCTGCAGCGAGATGCTGTGGTCGGCGATGCGGTTGACGAAGCTGGTGTTGGCGCCGTTTTCCAGCAGGCGGCGCACCAGGTAGGCCAGCAGCGTCTCGTGACTGCCCACCGGGGCGTAGATGCGGCACGGGCGGTTGAACTTGCCGTCGGCGACCTTGCCCACCACCTGCTCGTACAGCGGCTCGCCCATGCCGTGCAGGCACTGGAACTCGTACTGGCCGGGGTAGTAGTTCTGCCCGGCGATCTGGTAGATGGCCGACAGTGAGTGGGCGTTGTGGGTGGCGAACTGCGGGTAGATGGCCTCCGGCACCGCCAGCAGCTTGCGCGCGCAGGCGATGTAGGAAACGTCGGTGTAGGGCTTGCGGGTGTAGACCGGGTAGCCTTCCAGGCCGTTGACCTGGGCCAGCTTGATCTCGCTGTCCCAGTAGGCGCCCTTCACCAGGCGGATCATCAGGCGGTGGCGGCTGCGCTTGGCCAGGTCGATCACGTAGTCGATCACGTACGGGCAGCGCTTCTGGTAGCCCTGGATGACGAAGCCGATGCCGTTCCAGCCGCTCAGCGACGGCTCGAAGCACAGGCGCTCCAGCAGGTCGAGGGAGATTTCCAGGCGGTCGGCTTCCTCGGCGTCGATGTTGATGCCGATGTCATACTGCTTGGCCATCTGCGTCAGGCCCAGCAGGGTCGGGTACAGCTCGTCCATCACCCGGTCGTATTGCGCGCGGCTGTAGCGCGGGTGCAGCGCCGAGAGCTTGATGGAGATGCCCGGACCTTCGTAGATGCCACGGCCGTGGGAGGCCTTGCCGATGGCGTGGATGGCCTGCTCGTAGGAGGCCAGGTAGCGCTTGGCGTCCTCGTCGGTCAGCGCGGCTTCGCCGAGCATGTCGTAGGAATAGCGGAAGCCACGGCTTTCCATGTTGGCCGCGTTGGCCAGGGCTTCGCCGATGGTCTCGCCGGTGACGAACTGCTCGCCCATCAGGCGCATGGCCATGTCCACGCCCTTGCGGATCAGCGGCTCGCCGCTCTTGCCGATGATGCGGTTGAGCGAGGAGGTCATGCCCGCCTCGGTGTGGGTGGACACCAGCTTGCCGGTGATCAGCAGGCCCCAGGACGCGGCGTTGACGAACATCGACGGGCTCTGGCCCAGGTGCTGGCTCCAGTTGCCGTTGCTGATCTTGTCGCGGATCAGCGCGTCGCGGGTGGCCTTGTCCGGAATGCGCAACAGCGCCTCGGCCAGGCACATCAGCGCCACGCCCTCCTGGGACGACAGCGAGAACTCCTGCAGCAGGCCCTGCACCAGGCCCTGACGGCCGCCGGCGCTCTTCTGGTTGCGCAGCTTCTCGGCGATGCCCAGGGCCATCTTGTTGGCGGCCTCGGCCTTGTCCTGCGGCAGGCGGGCCTGCTCCAGCAGCATCGGCAGCGCTTCGGTTTCCGGGCGGCGGTAGGCGGAAGTGATGGCGGCGCGCAGCACGGACTGCGGCAGGATGCTCTCGGCGAAGTCCAGGAACACCTGCAGGCCCTGCTCGTTCAGCGCCTCCAGCGATTCCTCGCCGGCCGCGGCGGCCAGGCCGGACTGCGCGGCGGGGGAGAGACCACCCTCGATCTGCTCCAGATAGTTGAAGATCGCCTGCTTGATGATCCAGTGCGGCGTGCGCTCGATGGCTTGGGCGGCTTGCTTCAGACGTTCACGGGTGGCGTCGTCCAGCTTCACGCCAAGGGTGGTGGTGGCCATGGTTGTACCTGTTATTGAAAGTGGGCACGGCGGAAATGTGGCGAGAATTTAAACGCCGGACGACAAAGGTGCAACCAGGTGCAACCAGCCATTGGTCGAACTCGACGGACTGTGTAGAAAGGTGACCATGCCGGCGGATGCAGCGGATGCCCGGCGATCGTTGCAAGAAGCGGACCTTGCCTTGCATTTTAGGAGAGCGGGCATCTGCGCGCTGGGGCGGGAGCGGGGTTGCACCTTTTCGGTACGCAGCGGCCTGACACTGCCCGCAACCATGGCCCGCAAAAGGATTGAACGCCAGCGAAGCGGCCGTGGTCGATGCTGGTGTCAGTAGCCACAGTTACAAGGAGCACCCGCCATGGACCTGATCCGCATCCTCATCGCCATCATCCTCCCGCCCCTGGGCGTGTTCCTCCAGGTCGGCTTCGGCGGGGCGTTCTGGCTGAACATCCTGCTGACGCTGCTGGGGTATATCCCGGGCATCGTGCATGCGGTTTACATCATTGCGAAGCGGTGAAGGCTGCTGCATGGCTGGGGGCGTCGTCGCCGGGGTGGCGTTCGGCAACCCTCTCCCTGAAGGGAGAGGGGACCGTTGGGCAGATGCGGGCGTTTTGGAGTTAGCCGGTTAGCCAGGTAGGTTTCGGCTGAAACCATTATCTCTCTCGGCACGGACAAGCCCCCTCTCCCTTCAGGGAGAGGGCTGGGGAGAGGGAACCCAAGTTAAAAACCGCACCTGACCCAACCTTGACCCCCGTAGGATGGCGTTGAGCGCAGCGATACCCATCACCATGAATACCGCCCCCAACCCTACGACTCCCGCCGAACCTCCCGCTCCATCAACCCCACCGCATCCCCAAACCGCACCCACAACTTCCCCTGCCAATCCAGCACGCTCAACTGCTGCCCCTGCACCCGCTTCACCCTTCGCCGAGGCAAATCCGGATCGCCCTGCCGAGCATCCCGCAACGCCGGCACCACCTCATTGCTCAACCACTGCCGCAAGCCCCGGTTCTCCGGGTGATAGAAATGCACCATCAGCAACGCATACACGCCGCTCTCGCTGACCAGCCACTCACGCGTCACCTCGCCGCCGGCCACCTGCAGGCACTCGAACCGCTGTTGATCGGCATCCAGTTTGTGGATAACCCGCGTGGACACATGGCTGTTGGTCAGCCGCGCCAGGTCACGCCCGACGAACCATGCCTGGTTCTCGATCAGCACCGCCCGCAGGGGCCGGCGATGACGCAGGAACACGGAAGGGACGAGGACGGAATCGGAAGTGGAAGAAAGGCTCATGCTGTCGCTCCTTGCTGCATCGAAGAAGCCGCCACCCAGGCAATCCGGAGAAGGGAGGCGGACCGTGCAAGGGTGGAATCCCGGAAGCAACCAACCGGTCGGGCAAAAGCCCGCCTCGCACGGCCCGCCATAGACAGCCGAAGATCGTTCGGTGAACGCCGAAGAACTCCGCTATGGCGTGTATTGCGATGGTTGCTAGCAGGATTCCACACCTGGCCACGTCTGATCCGTGGCAGGTGGAACGCTACGCAGCCGTCTCGTAAGACAGCAACGCCAATGCCTCGTAGGCAATTTCCCAGATTTCCGCTCCCGCCAACCCCCTCGCACCGCCCAAAGCCTCGGCGCTCTTCAATTGCGGCGGAGCGCCTGACGGCAAGGTCGAAAGTTGGGTGTGTAGTGTGTGTAGATAATCACAGCCTTGGTGTGTAGCATACACACCAAGGCTGGGCGGAGGGACGATGCGCAGTCGAGAAATCATGGAGTTGATCCGGGCGGATGGCTGGTTCCTGGTTGAGGTGAAAGGCAGTCATCACCAGTTCCGGCATTTCACCAAGAAGGGGCGGGTGACGGTTCCCCACCCCAGGAGCAACCTGCCGATCGGGACCGTGAACAGCATTCTGCGCCAGGCCGGCCTGCGATGAGTCGGCCGTCAGCCCAGGAGGAGGGCATCAACATGAAATTCCCCGTGGTTCTGCACAAGGACGCCGACTCGGATTACGGCGTGACCATCCCTGACGTGCCTGGCTGCTTCTCCGCCGGCGGCACCGTCAGCCAGGCGCTGGAAAACGTCCAGGAAGCCCTGGCCCTGCACTTCGAAGGCCTGGTGGCCGACGGCGAGACGCTCCCTCAAGCCCAGGAGGTGGACACTCACATGGGCAACCCCGACTACGCCGGCGGTGTCTGGGCGGTGGTCGACTTCGACGTCACCCCCTACCTGGGCAAGGCTGTGCGCTTCAACGCCAGCCTCCCGGAAAACCTCCTGCAACGCATCGACGAACGCGTGAAGCGCGACCATCGCTACGCCTCTCGCTCCGGCTTCCTGGCTACCGCCGCGCTGCGTGAGCTGTCTTCGAACTGAGCCAGACGCTGTGTAATCAAGCGGCTTTTCGCGGGGGAGCGAAAAGTGCATGGCAAGCCCTTCTGGGAGGATGAGCCGAATAATCAGATTATTCGGCTCATTTCATGAATCGATTGTGCGAGCTATCCAGAGATGCGGGAGGTACCGCCATGACCATCACGACCCTATCCAGTCGAGAACTTGACCAGGATGTTACCCGCGCAAAGAAGGCGGCCAAGCAAGGGCCGGTGTTCATCACGGATCGTGGCAAGCCCGCTCATGTGTTGTTGAGCATCGAGGAATACCAGCGGCTTACGAAGCAGCGTCGCAACATTGCCGATTCTCTGGCTATGCCGGACGTTGCGGACATCGAGTTTGAAGCACCACGTGTGACCATCGGCACCCAGCCGGCTGACTTCTCATGATGTTCGTTCTCGACACCAACGTGGTGTCCGAAGTGCGAAAGGTTCGGGCCGGCAAAGCTGACCCGAACGTTGCGGCATGGAGTGAAAGCGTCGATGCCGCCGAGCTTTTCGTGTCTGCCATCGCCATCATGGAACTGGAGCTCGGTGTTTTGCCGATTGAGCGAAAAGACGCCACCCAAGGGGCCTTTGGGGAATGTCGAGCACTCCCAGAACGGCTGCTCTGCTTTCGGGCCTGATTTCACCGTACTGATCACCAAGGCGCTGCCGCATCCGCTGCGCTGCGCGAACTGTCTTCGGGCTGCACAATCACGCGACTTTTCGTGGGGGATTCAGCGCTCTTCGCGGTCGTCCTGTCGCTTGTCTATCTGTACTTCCATCACCGTGGGGAGTCTGCTCGAGATCATGAAGAATGATTTGGTCGCGTCGCAAGCACCTCGCTACAGTCAGCGGTAAATGACAAAGCGGCGCTTCCAGAGTGGAGCGCCGCTTTATCTTTCCTGATGTCGTGGGTTGGTCCTGTGTACACCCTTCAGGGCTACAACAGCGCTTTATGCATCCATCCTTCGTTGGTCAGAACCAGAACGGCCTTGTCTGGAGTGTCGTTTTTGATCTTCTTGGCAAATTCGCCGTAGGCCGACTGCAGGCTCTCCGAATTGGCCCAGTCGGCGGGCTCCTTGACCTTATATCGGAAGTTTACCTGTGACATCTTTGCGCCCAATATGTCGCTCGGCTCGGTGAAATTGTCGATTCCGACTATGGTGTATTTTCCTGTGCAAAAGCCGGCCTCAGCGAAAAAGCCGGTGGACTCTCCGGTAACGAGGTACTTCTTGCCCAGGTCGGTGACTTGGTACTCGCTGGCAGACTTCACTTTGCTCCAAGACTTCGGCTTGACATCGGCGGCGTGCTTGACCAGCAGCCCTGCCTCAACCAGGGCATCCGCTTGCTTGTTCTGTCGGTTCGGTTTGTCCGAGTTTTCTAGAGTGAACGGAAGTTTCCTGGTCGGAACCTCCACGCATAAGCCCTTCTGGGTGTCCAGATAGGCTTGGATGGCGTTTTCAAAGTTGCCCTCGTTTGCGTCTTTGGCGCTGCCGCACGCAGCAAGAGCCAGGGCCAGGCAGCTGAAGGCGGCAATTTTCAAGGTGGTGTGCAAACGCAATACCTCCATAGGTCAAGGAACTGTATGAGCGGCATCCTTTCAGGGGGCACCAGGGCGCCTCTGCTTCGAAGCAATTGAGTTCACTCTGTAAGGTGCGCCGCTGGTGAGCCAGGTTTCCGCACTTTGTGTACCTGACTCATGGCAGGGCAAACGCTACGTAGCTCTCTTGTAGGACGGCAATGTCAATTTCGAGTAGGGGGCTTCCTGGTTTTTTGGCAGTTGCTGACTCGCACGGATATTCGTGAAACCGCACGGTCTTGAATGACCGAAGCCAGTAAAGGGCAAGTTCGAGCGTGTATGGTGTGTAGATAGACCTGCCCTTGGTGTACGAACTCTTCCAGCTGAGCCAGACACTGTGCACTCAAACGGCTTTTAGGGGGATCAGGAGTCGTCGCGGCTGTCCTGTCGCTTGGCTGGCAGCAGGGGCGAGGTAGGCCAATTGATCTGGTACCGAGTGCTGCGCCCGCCGCCTGGCAGGCGGACCAGGCAGCCCTTGTCGAGCAGGTCGCCCAGATGGCGGGTTGCGGTTGCCTTGGAAACCTTCGCCACGGCCTGGTACTGGGCGGCGCTGATGCCTTGCTCGAACCCGCCGCGTTCGCCCAGCAGGTCGCCATCGAGCAGGCGGTTGAGCACCTTCAGCTGTTCGGCTGAAAGCGCCTGCTCGCGGTGCGCCTGCCAGAAGCGCGCCTTGTCCGGTACCCGGTCGATACGTGCCAGCGCCTGCTCCAGGCTTTTCAGCAGGGTGGCCAGGAACCACTCCAGCCAGGCGGTGATATCGAGCGAAGCCTTCTGGCTGCTTTCCAGTATCCGGTAGTAGCCGCGCCGATCCTCAAGAATACTGGCCGACATGGCATAGAAGCGGATGGCCTGCTGCTCGTCCTGAGCCAGGGCCAGGTCGGTGATGGCGCGAGTCAGCCGCCCATTACCATCATCGAAGGGATGCAGGGTCACGAACCAGAAGTGCGCGATGCCGGCTCGCAGCAGTGGGTCCAAAGCAACATCGGCACGGCTGCTGGCGAACCAGTCGAGAAAGGCCTGAAGCTGCACTTCCAGCCCCGCGCGTGGCGGTGCCTCGAAATGCACCGTGGGCCGATCGAGCCGGCCGGAGACCACCTGCATTGGCTCATCGCCCCGCAGATCGCCGACGTGGATTCGGGCGTGTGGAGACGTATCGCTCATTGGGAAAAGCAGGCGGTGCCAGTGCAGCAGGCGTTCCAGCGTCAGTGGCTGAGCATGGCCGCGCGTGGCATCCAGCATCAGTTCGGCCAGGCCCTCGGAGCGCGGCGTACTGCGCCCGCCATTCTCCAGGCCCAGCCGCCGCGCCAGGGAGGAGCGCACCGACTCGACATTCAGTTGCTCTCCCTCGATGGCGGAGCTGGTGACGATATTCTGCAGCAACGCATCCAGCGCATTCTCCGCATCACTGCCGGCATCGATCGTCCCGGCCATGCCCAGCAGACGCCCCTGGGCCTGGGCGCAACTGCGTAGTAGCGGGGCAAGACGCTCGGCCTGCCAGCGGAAATCCGGCCAGTCAGGCTGCTGCCAGATCCATAGGGGCTCGTTCATGGCAAGTCTTCCAAGGGCGGGGAGCCGAATAAATGGATTATTCGGCTCATTGAATGAGCCGATTGTGCGAGCTATTCGGCTCAGCGTCCAGTCAGGTGATGTCCTCCTGGTTGTTCATCTTGCTCCGCATGCCTCATTCGGTGCTGTCGGAGGCTGATAGTTTTGCCCGTACGGTGGTTTACTTCGGCGACAACCAGACGATCTTCCCGGACCACGGTGCCAAGGAAATGGGCGAAGGGCTGAGGAAGAAAATAATCGAAAATAATCAAAGACTTGGGGCTCAAGGATTGAGATCCGGCCCTGCTAGAGGTGGCGAGCTATGTTTGACTATCCCGTGACCGTGCATCATGAGGCGGGCAGCGTGTGGGTCAGCAGTGATGACGTGCCCGAGTTGGCCAGTGCAGGGGATACGGAAGAGGAAGCGCTGCTGGATGCCATCGATGGCCTTGAGACGGCCCTGTCGATGTATGTGGAGCGCAAAGTACCGATTCCGCTTCCCTCGCGAGCTGCGCCAGGCCAGCCAGTGGTGTGCTTGCCTGCGCTTACTGCAGCCAAGGCTGCCCTCTGGAATGCCATGCAGGCACAGGGCGTGAGCAAGGCCGAAATGGCTCGCCGGCTGGGGGTGAACCGTCCTCAGGTGGACCGCTTGGTGGATCTGCTGCACCGCTCGAAGATCGAGCAGGTAGAGCACGCGCTGGCGGTACTGGGCCAGCGGATTGCGCTGACAGTTATTGCGGCCTGATGGCGCAGGTTCCTGGCCCATCTCTCAAAGATTCTGCATCGTCCGGCACTTGGGAAAAGTCGAGCAGCCCCAGAACTGCTGCCCTGCTTTCGGGCCTGATTTCACCGTACGGATCACCAAGGCGCTGCCGCATTTGGGGCATTGCCGCTCTGCCGTTGGGTCACTGCGCCGCTTGAGGTTCTGCACGTGCTCGCGGTGGGTGGCGTATGTCGGCGTGCGGCGCCCTGTTTGCAGGGCATTCAGCATGGTTTCGACTTCGGTCGTACTGAACACCGGTTGCCGGAATGACTTGATGCA
Organism: Pseudomonas sp. A6; assembly: GCF_052367875.1. Classification (NCBI taxonomy): domain Bacteria; kingdom Pseudomonadati; phylum Pseudomonadota; class Gammaproteobacteria; order Pseudomonadales; family Pseudomonadaceae; genus Pseudomonas; species Pseudomonas sp. A6. Next base: position 711,799 of record NZ_CP198970.1, read on the forward strand.
GCGGATAAAACCGATGCCCTGGGTGACGTTGGCTGGCAGTTCGGTTTTGAAAGTGCTGCCGCCGACGAAGGTGATGACCGAATGCAGGTGCTCGGGGTTGACGCCAAGGGTGGCTTCCAGGGCCTTGAGGTGTTTGTAGTTCTGCCGCAGCGGGTTCTGGAATTTGAAGGTGCGTTTGTAGATCTTCTGCGTCCACTGCGCCTGCTTCTCGTTGCCGAAGATCCATCCGCTCATGTTCTTCGTTTCCAGCACGAAGATGCCGTAGGGCGAGAGGAACACGTGGTCGATCTGGGTGGTGCCGTCTGGCGTGCTCAGGGTGACATTGTGCAGGCGGCGGTAGGTTTGCTTGTCCAACTGCCAGTGGGCAAACAGCTGCACCAAGAGTTCGCCGATGTGGCCCTTGGCCCACGGCGATTTGAGCAGGCCAATCAGCAGTATCAGCGGGATGAACCAGGCGGCAGTGCCCCAGACCTGAGCGATGATGGGGGTGAAGTCCATTTCTTGACCTTCGGCGATCCTTTGATTGTGCGGATATTACCGAAAGTAAGCGCGAAGGACTTCACGGGCACGCTGGCGTAACGGCGCTGTACCGTTTTCGTACCTTGGGACCAAAGCGCTGATCTAGATACTACGGCTGTAGAAAGCGCAAAGCCGCGCAATGCGCGGCTTTGAAGGTGGTGGGCCCACACGGACTCGAACCGTGGACCAAAGGATTATGAGTCCTCTGCTCTAACCGACTGAGCTATAGGCCCCCAGAAGGCCGGCGGATTATACCGGCGTCCCTTGCGCGGTGCCAATCGGATGCAGCGGAGTGAGGAAGCGGGCTGCGAATTGTTCGGCAGGCAGGGGCGGGCTGAGGGCGTAGCCCTGGACCTGGTCGCAGCCTTCTTCGGCCAGGAAGCGTTCCTGTTCTTCGCGTTCCACGCCTTCGGCGATGATGGTCAGGTTCATGCTGCGGCCCAGGGCGATGATGGCGCGGGCGATAGCGGCGTCGTGCGGGTCGTCCGGCAGGCCGTGGACGAAGGACTGGTCGATCTTGAGGATGTCCAGCGGCAGCTGCTTGAGGTAGCTGAGCGAGGAGTAGCCGGTGCCGAAGTCGTCGATGGCCAGTTGCACGCCCAGGCGCTTCAGGGCGTGCAGGGTGGTCAGGGCCTCGTCGGTCTGGTGCATCAGGAAGTTCTCGGTGATCTCCAGTTGCAGCCTGGGGGCGTGCAGGTTGTAGCGCTGCAGCAGCTCGCGCACCTGGTCGACCACGTCGTGCTGGTAGAGCTGGGCGCCGGCCAGGTTCACCGACAGCGGGCCGAAGGCGGCGTGGCTCTGTTGCCAGCGGCTCATCTGCCGGCAGGCCTCTTCCAGCACCCAGGTGCCCAGGGGCAGGATCAGCCCGGTTTCCTCGGCCAGGGGGATGAAGCGGTCTGGCGGGATGGCGCCGTATTTGGGGTGGCTCCAGCGGATCAGCGCCTCGGCGCCGACCAGCGCGCCGGTGTCCAGGGCCTGCTTGGGCTGGTAGTACAGCTGCAACTGGTGGGTTTCCAGGGCGCGGCGCAGTTCGTGTTCCAGGGCCACGCGTTCGTTGGCCTGGAAGGTCAGCTCGCGGGTGTAGAACTCGACGCGGTTGCGGCCTTGGGCCTTGGCCCGGTACATGGCGGCGTCGGCGTTCTTCACCAGGGTGGCGACGTCCTTGCCGTCCACCGGGAACAGGCTGATGCCGATGCTGGCGCTGACGAAGAATTCCTTGTCGTCGGCGACGAAGGCGTGGCTGAAGCAGTTCAGCAGTTTTTTCGCCACGTGCTCGGCGTCGGCGCTCTGGTGCAGGCCGGGCAGCAGGATGATGAATTCGTCGCCGCCCTGGCGGGCTACGGTATCGATGTCGCGCAGCTGTTCGCGCAGGCGCCGGGCGATGGATTTCAGCAGTTGGTCGCCGACTGGGTGGCCGAGGCTGTCGTTGATGTGCTTGAAGCGGTCCAGGTCGAGGAACAGCACGGCGCCCAGCTGCTGTTCTTCCTGGCTTTCCTTCAGGGCGGAGGTCAGGCGCGATTCGAACAGCAGGCGGTTGGGCAGGCCGGTGAGCGGGTCGTGGTGGGCCTGGTAGTCGAGGCGGGCCTGGGCGTACTTGAGCGTGGAGATGTCGGCGAAGACGCCGACGAAGTGGCTGGTTTCGCCGTTGTTGCCCCGCACGGCGCTGATGGTCAGCCATTCCGGGTAGAGTTCGCCGCTCTTGCGCCGGTTCCAGATCTCGCCCTGCCAGTGGCCTTCGGCGTTTAGGTGGTGCCACATGGCGACGTAGAAGCTGCTGTCGTGCTGCCCCGAGGCCAGCAGGCGCGGTGACTGGCCCAGCACTTCGTCCTCGCCGTAGCCGGTGATTTCGCTGAAGGCGCGGTTGACTGCGATCATGCGCTGGCTGGCGTCGGTGATCATCACGCCTTCGGCGGTGCTTTCGAACACGGTGGCGGCCAGGGTGAGCTTTTCCTGCATCTGCTGGCGTTCGGTGATGTCGCGGGCGATGGTCAGCAGGCAGTCTTCGCCGCTGATGACGATGTGGTGCGCCGAGAGTTCGCAGAGCCGGGCGGCGCCTTCGCGGGTGCGGATGAAGGCGGTGAAGTCCTGCACCGTCGAGCGTTCGTGGATCATCTGCAGCAGGCGCTCGCGGTCCTGCGGGTCGGCCCACAGGCCCAGTTCCAGGGTCGAGCGCTCGCTGGCGCTCTCGCGGCCGTAGCCGGTGATGCGGGTGAAGCCTTCGTTGGCCTCCAGCAGCAGGCCGTCGCGGATGCGGGTGATGAGCATGCCGTCGGGGGAGGCGTGGAAGGCCTTGGCGAATTTTTCCTCGGAGGCGCGCAGTTGCTCCTGGGTCTGCTTGAGCTGGGAGATGTTGCGCGCCACCACCACCAGGGCGGGCGTGTCGTCCAGGGCCACGCGCTGGGCCGAGAGCAGGGCGGTGAAGCGGGTGCCGTCGCGGCGGTGCAGGCTGATCTCGATGTTGTTGAGGTTCTCGCCCTGCAGGCGTTCGAGCATGCGCGGGCCCATGCCCGGTTCGCTCCAGATGTTCAGCTCGGTGGCGGTCTTGCCCAGGGCTTCGCTGGCGGGGATGCCGACCTGTTGTTCGAAGGTGCTGTTCACCGCCAGCAGGCGCCCGTCGATGCGCCGGGCGAGGACGATGATGTCCGGGCAGTGGTGGAACACCGAGGCGAATTTCTGCTCGGACAGGCGTAGGGCCTGCTCGGTGCGCTTGGCCTCGGTGATGTCGATCATCAGGCCGCGCAGGATGAGTTCGTCGCCGTGGCGGATGAGGGTGACGATGTCGCGTATCCACACCACGCGGCCGTCGGCGGCGAGCATCCGGTAGTCCAGGCTGTGGTTGCGCCCGGCGCGGCTCTCGGAGAAGCAGAAGCTCACCGCCTGTTCGGCGTCGGCCGGGTGCAGGGTGCGCTGCCAGAACCCCGGCTGTAGCCATTCGTGCTGCGGGTAGCCCAGCAGTTCCTGGGCGTGGGGCGAGACGTAGGTGAAGCGGTTTTCCGACAGGCGCATTTCCCAGGCGATGGCGGCCATGCTCTCGACCAGACCGCGGAAGTGCTGCTCACTGTCGCGCAGGGCCTGTTCGAGCCTCACCCGCCGCGCCACTTCGCCGCGCAGGCGGCGGTTCATCGCTACCAGGGTGGCGACGATCGCCAGGCTCACCAGCAGGGCCGGCAGGCCGATGGTCAGCAGGTGGTGCGACCAGGCCGTGCGGTTGTCCAGCAGGCCGCCGACCCAGGGTGTCTGCAGGGCTTCGACCTCGTCGCTGGTGAGTTCGGCGAAGAGTTTGTCGAGGATGCCGGCGAGCATCGCGTCGCTGCGCGGCACCGCCATGGCCAACTGGTAGCGATAGGGCGTCTCGCCGCTGATCTGGATGCCTTCGAGCTTTAGCTGGCGCAGGCTCCAGACGCTGGAGGCGAAGTCGCCGACGAAGGCGTCGACCTGCCCGGTGGCCAGGGCCTGCAGGGCCGCCGCGACGCTCGGCAGGGGCAGCAGGTTGAGGTCCGGGTGCTTGGCGATCAGCAGTTCATGGGGCGCGTAGTGGTCGACCACGCCGACCTTCAGGCCGTACAGCGCCCGCAGGTTTTCCGGGTTGGGGCCATCCTTGCGGGCAAGGATGACGATGGGGAAGTCCAGGTAGGGGCGGGTGAAGGTCAGGTATTCGCTGCGTTCGGGCGTGGCCATGATACCTGGCAGCAGGTCGACCTGGCCGTTGCGCGCCTGCTGCAGGACTTCGTTCCAGCTGCTCGGTTCGCTGGGCTGCATGCCGACCTGCAGGCGGTCGCTGATCAGTTGCACGTAGCTGGCGGCGAGCCCCTGGTAGCGGCCCTGGTCGTCACGGAACTCGAAGGGCGGCCAGGAGGCGTCCACGCCCAGGCGCAGCTGCGGATGCTGGCGCAGCCAGGCCTGTTCTTCCGGCGTGAGGGTGAGCGCCTGCGCCTGGAGGACCCAGCATGCCAAGCACAACAGAAGAGCCTGCAGACGCGGCATGGGGAGCCTCGGACCCGGGGAGTGGATATGCCGAAGTGTAGTCGGGCCCCGGCCGCTCCAGTAGCCCCCTGCCAGTATCCCTGAAAGAAAAACCCCCGGGCTGTGCCGGGGGTTCTTCGATCACTCGTCGAGGAAGGAGCGCAGGTGCTCGCTTCGCGACGGGTGGCGCAGCTTGCGCAGCGCCTTGGCTTCGATCTGGCGGATACGCTCGCGGGTCACATCGAACTGCTTGCCGACTTCCTCGAGGGTGTGGTCGGTGTTCATGTCGATGCCGAAGCGCATGCGCAGCACCTTGGCTTCCCGGGCGGTGAGGCCGGCGAGGACTTCGCGGGTGGCTTCCTTGAGGCTCTCGCTGGTCGCCACTTCGATGGGCGACTGCATGGTGGAGTCCTCGATGAAGTCGCCCAGGTGCGAGTCTTCGTCGTCACCGATCGGGGTTTCCATGGAGATCGGTTCCTTGGCGATCTTCAGGACCTTGCGGATCTTGTCTTCCGGCATGTCCATGCGTTCGCCCAGCTCTTCCGGGGTCGGTTCGCGGCCCATTTCCTGCAGCATCTGGCGGGAAATGCGGTTGAGCTTGTTGATGGTCTCGATCATGTGCACCGGGATACGGATGGTGCGCGCCTGGTCGGCGATCGAGCGGGTGATCGCCTGGCGGATCCACCAGGTGGCGTAGGTCGAGAACTTGTAGCCGCGGCGGTATTCGAACTTGTCCACCGCCTTCATCAGGCCGATGTTGCCTTCCTGGATCAGGTCGAGGAACTGCAGGCCGCGGTTGGTGTACTTCTTGGCGATGGAGATCACCAGACGCAGGTTCGCCTCGACCATTTCCTTCTTGGCGCGGCGGGCCTTGGCCTCGCCGATGGACATGGCGCGGTTGACGTCCTTGATTTCCGAGACCTTGAGGTCGACGTTGCTTTCCAGCGCGGACAGCTTCTGCTGGTTGCGGATGACGTCGTCCTTCACGCGCTCCAGGGCTTCGGCGTACTTCGGCTTGGCCTTGAGCACGCTGTCGACCCAGGCTTCGTCGGTTTCCCGGCCGGGGAACAGGCGCAGGAAATCGGCGCGCGGCATGCGGGCGTCACGCACGCACAGTTGCATGATGGCGCGTTCCTGGCGGCGCACCTGGTCCAGGGCGTCGCGCACGCGGGTGACCAGGGCGTCGAACTGCTTGGGCACCAGCTTGATCGGCATGAACAGCTCGGCCAGGGCGAGCATTTCCGCATCGGCCTGCTTGCTGCCGCGGCCGTGCTTCTTCAGCGCCTTCTTGGTCTTGTCCAGCTGGTCGGCGACCAGGCCGAAGCGGCGCGCGGCCTCTTCCGGGTCCGGACCGCCGTCGCCTTCGTCTTCGCTGTCGTCGTCGGACTCCTCGTCCTCTTCCTCGTCATCCTTGGCCTTGGCGTCGCCGCCCTTGTCCTTGAGGTCGAGTTCGACTTCCTCGGCGGGAACCGAGCCGTCGTCCGGGTCGATGTAGCCGCTGAGGATGTCGGACAGGCGGCCGCCTTCGCTGACCACCCGCTGGTATTCGTCGAGGATGCCGTCCACCGCGCCAGGGAACTGGGCGATGGCGCTCATGACTTCGCGGATGCCTTCCTCGATGCGTTTGGCGATTTCGATCTCGCCTTCGCGGGTCAGCAGTTCCACGGTGCCCATTTCGCGCATGTACATGCGCACCGGGTCGGTGGTGCGGCCGACGTCGCTCTCCACCGCGGCCAGGGCGGCGGCGGCCTCTTCGGCTGCGGCTTCGTCGGTATCGGTTTCGGCCAGCAACAGGGCATCCGCATCCGGGGCTGTCTCGAATACGTTGATCCCCATGTCGTTGATCATGCGGATGATGTCTTCCACCTGTTCCGGATCGGAAATATCCTCCGGCAGGTGGTCGTTGACCTCCGCGTAAGTCAGGTAGCCCTGCTCACGACCACGGCTGATCAACTCTTTGAGACGAGATTGCTGTTGCGCTTTTCCGGACATAACACCCTATCCACTGAAGGTCTTGGCGGGCTGAAATAAGCCGAGGATTATACCAGATTCGAGGCTTCAGGCGCCAGTTCAGCTCTGGGGGCCTGGTGAAGAGGCATTGCTGAAGTGTTCCCTCAATAGAGCTTTCTCTTCGTCAGTCAGTTCACTGGGGCTCTTCTGCATCACGTTGCGCAGCCGCGCCTCGCGGCTATTGTGCAGCTGACTGTGTGCAAGTGTAGTAATGGTGTCGCAGAACTGCTTTTCAAGATTGCCCTGGTCGATCAGCCATTCCTTTTCCGCCAGGGCCTGCAGCAGGCGTCCTTGCGGGGTGCCGTGCCAGCGCGCGATCAGTTGCATCGAGCGCTGCTTCGGGTTTTTCTGCAGCGCTTCGACGAGCGCTGCCAGCAGCTGCGAGTAGGTCTGCCCTTCGTTGGCGAAATGGCTGGCGTCCTCGACCTTCTGCGCCAGCTGCGGGTGGTGCAGCAGGGTGCGCAGCGCGGTCAGGGTGGGCGATTCGACGCTGATCTCGGTGCGTGGCTGGCGCGGGGCGAAGTCGCCGCGCTTGCCGCCCTTGCCTCCTTTGCCGTCCCATTTGCGCTCGCCTTTCCAGGGCTTCTTGCCCGCTTTGCCGCCAGCGAAATCCGACGGCGCCTCGAAATAGCTGGCGCTGTCCTGGTAGCTGGGCTCGCCGTGATCGGCGAAGTGGCCTACATCGTAGTCGCTGTATTCGTGCGCATGGCTGTCCAGGGCGGCGCTTGGCGTGGCCTGGCCGTGCCCTTGGCCATGGCTTTGGCCGCCGCTTGCGCGCGGCGCGTTCAACTGGTTCAGCGCCTCGCCGCTCAGGCCGGTGAGCTGGCCCAGGCGCTGGCGCATCAGCAGACGCAGGGTGTTGCCGGGGATCTTCTCCAGCAGCGGGCCGGCCAGGGTCGCCAGGTGCGCCTTGCCTTCCAGGGTGCTGGGGTCGGCTTCCTGCATCAGCTGCTGGAAGAAGTAGTCGGCCAGCGGCTGGGCCTGCTGTACCAGGCGCGCGCGGAAGGCGTCGGGGCCTTCGGCGCGGACCAGGCTGTCCGGGTCCTCGCCTTCGGGGAGGAACAGGAAGCGGATCTTGCGCCCGTCCTGCAGGTTCGACAGGGCCGATTCCAGCGCGCGCCAGGCGGCCTTGCGTCCGGCCTGGTCGCCGTCGAAGCAGAACAGGATGTTCGGCACCAGGCGGAACAGGCGCTTGATGTGTTCCTCGCTGGTGGCGGTGCCGAGGGTGGCCACGGCGTTGCGGATGCCCTGTTGCGCCAGGGCGATCACGTCCATGTAGCCTTCCACCACCATGATCTCGTCGAGGTCGCGGTTGTTCTTGCGCGCCTCGAACAGCCCGTAGAGCTCCTGGCCCTTGTGGAATACCGGGGTTTCCGGGGAGTTCAGGTACTTGGGCTTGTCGTCGCCCAGCACCCGGCCGCCGAAGGCGATCACCCGCCCGCGGCTGTCGCGGATGGGGAAGATCACCCGGTCGCGGAAGCGGTCGTAGCGCTTGCCGCTGTCGGGGTTCTCCACCAGCAGGCCGGCGTCGAGCATGGCCTTGAGCTGCAGGTTGTCGCCGCCCAGGTGCTTGACCAGGTTGTCCCAGCCCGGCGGGGCGAAGCCCAGGCCAAAGTCGCGGGCGATCTCGCCGGTCAGGCCGCGGCCCTTGAGGTATTCCACCGCGGCCTTGCGCGCCGGGTGGCTCTTCAGCGCCTGGCGGTAGTAGTCGGCGGCGGCGCTCAGCAGCGGGTACAGCGGCGAGTCGGTCGGCTGCCGCGGCTTGCCGCGCCGGCCTTCCTCACGGGGGATGTCCATGCCGGCGCGCTTGGCCAGGTCCTCCACGGCCTGGACAAAGTCCAGGTTGTCGTGGTCCATGATGAAACCCAGCGCGTTGCCGCCGGCGCCGCAGCCGAAGCAGTAGTAGAACTGCTTGTCGGGGCTGACGGTGAAGGAGGGTGTCTTCTCCTTGTGGAACGGGCAGCAGGCGCTGTAGTTCTTGCCGGTCTTCTTCAGCTGGATGCGCGAACTCACCACATCGAGGATGTCGGTGCGGTTGAGCAGGTCATCGATGAAGGATTGCGGAATCAGGCCGGCCATAGACTCGTCGGGACGCAGGATGGACCCAGGCATACACCCAAGGCTGGCTTGGAGTATGGCATTTCATGGGGCGTGAAAAGCAAAAAAACTCCGAGCTTCGCCAGGTGCGAATCGGAGTGCGGTGTAGCTTTTCAGGCACTCGCCCGGCGAGTGGGCCGGGCGATGTGCAGAGCGTGCGGCTGAGTCGAACTCAGTACAGACGCTCGCGGCGGCGCTGTTCGCGCTGCACTTTCTTGGCGTGACGCTTGACAGCGGCAGCGGCCTTGCGCTTGCGCTCGGCGGTGGGCTTCTCGTAGAACTCGCGGCTACGGACTTCAGCCAGTACACCGGCTTTTTCGCAGGAGCGCTTGAAACGACGCAGGGCTACGTCGAAGGGTTCGTTCTCTTTAACTTTGACGGCGGGCATCCAGGTCGTACCTTCAATGATTACCGGGGATTTATCGCGCTCCTGGCAGTAGGCACTGGAGACGGCGGTTTTCAAGGGTTGCGGATATTAACGGTTCGGGCTCAGGAATGCAAAGCCTCCGATCGAAAAACGCTGGTCGGTACCCGCAGCGGGCGATTATCATGCGCCGCTTCCCATTTGCCCAGAGTTGAAGGCTCGAACCCATGCGTGTGCTGGGGTTGGAAACCTCCTGCGACGAAACCGGCGTCGCCCTCTACGACAGCGAACACGGCCTGCTGGCCGACGCGCTGTTCAGTCAGATCGATCTGCATCGCGTCTACGGCGGGGTCGTGCCCGAGCTGGCCTCGCGCGACCACGTCAAGCGCATGCTGCCGCTCATCCGCCAGGTGCTCGACGAGGCCGGCTGCCAGCCGGAGCAGATCGACGCCATCGCCTACACCGCCGGCCCCGGCCTGGTGGGCGCGCTGCTGGTCGGCGCCTCCTGCGCCCAGGCCCTGGCGTTCGCCTGGGGCATACCGGCGGTCGGCGTGCACCACATGGAAGGCCACCTGCTGGCGCCCATGCTGGAAGAGCAGCCGCCGCAGTTCCCGTTCGTCGCCCTGCTGGTCTCCGGCGGCCACACCCAGTTGGTGCGGGTGGATGGCATCGGCCGCTACCAGCTGCTCGGCGAGTCCCTGGACGACGCCGCCGGCGAGGCCTTCGACAAGACCGCCAAGCTGCTCGGCCTGGGCTACCCCGGTGGCCCGGAGATCGCCCGCCTGGCGGAAAAAGGCACGCCGGGGCGCTTTGTCTTCCCGCGGCCGATGACCGATCGTCCGGGCCTGGACTTCAGCTTCAGCGGCCTGAAGACCTTCGCCCTGAACACCTGGCAGCGTTGCCGGGAGGCGGGCGACGACGGCGAGCAGACGCGCTGCGACATCGCCCTGGCGTTCCAACAGGCGGTGGTCGAGACGCTGACCATCAAGTGCCGCCGCGCCCTCAAGCAGACCGGCCTGAAGAACCTGGTGATCGCCGGCGGGGTGAGCGCCAACCGCGCCCTGCGCGAGCACCTGCAGAAGATGCTCGGCGAACTCCGCGGCCAGGTGTTCTATGCCCGTCCGCGGTTCTGCACCGACAACGGCGCGATGATCGCCTACGCCGGCTGCCAGCGCCTGCTGGCCGGCCAGCACGACGGCCCGGCGATCGACGTGCGCGCGCGCTGGCCGATGGAGTCGCTGCCGGCGGTATAAAAAGATGGCTGCAAGCGACAGGCGGCAAGCTGCCAGCGGCGTGCCGCCACTTTTCGCTTGCAGCTTGTCGCTGGTGGCTTGAAGCTCCCTGTCCTAGAAATGTCGCTCGCGCCCGGCCACGAGATCGCGCAGGTTGCCGCGGTGGCGCCAGACGATGAGCCCGGTGAGCAGTGTCATCGGCAGCAGCGCCGCCGGCAGTTGCCAGGCCAGCAGCGGCAGGGTGAGCGGGGTGGCGACCAGCGAGGCGAGCGAACTGGTGCGCGAGAGCTTGAAGGTGAGCAGCCAGGCCACCGCGGCGAGCAGCGCGGCCGGCGGGTAGAGCGCCAGGAGCATGCCGGCGGCAGTGGCCACGCCCTTGCCGCCACGGAAGTTGAAGTACAGCGGGTAGAGGTGGCCGATCACCGCCGCCACGCCGACCCAGGCCTCCTGCATCGCGCCCAGGCCGAACAGGCGGGCGACGAGCACCGGCACCAGGCCCTTGGCCAGGTCGCCGACGAGGGTGAGGATGGCGGCCTTCTTCCCGGCCAGGCGCAGCATGTTGGTGGCGCCGGGGTTGCCGGAGCCGCCGGCGCGCGGGTCGGCGGTGCCGAAGAGGCGACTGAGGAGTACCGCGAAGGACAGCGAGCCGAGCAGGTAGGCGAGGATCGCCAAGAGCCAGACCATGGTTTCCACCGGGGACGAGACTGTCCCCGATTCTAGCGGGGTGGCGTACGCTTGTCGTGCACTGGCCTTGGAGCAGCAGTAAGTGGACAAAGTTTTTATCGAGGGCCTGGAAGTGGACACCGTGATCGGCGTCTACGACTGGGAGCGGGGGATACGCCAGTGCCTGCGTCTGGACCTAGACCTGGGCTGGGACATCCGCCCGGCGGCGGCCGACGACGACATCGCCAAGGCGCTGGACTACGCGGTGCTCTCCGAGCGCATCGGCGAGTTCGCCCGTGACGCGCACTTCCAACTGGTGGAAACCTTCGCCGAGCGCCTGGCCGCGCTGCTGATGGGCGAATTCGGCATCCGCTGGCTGCGCCTGCGGGTGACCAAGCCGGGTGCGGTTGCCGCTGCTGCCGGCGTTGGCGTGGAGATCGAACGCGGATGCCGCTGACCACCGTTTTCCTCGGCCTGGGGAGCAATGTCGAGCGCGAGCGTCATCTGCACGCCGGGCTTGAGGCGCTTACCGGCTTCGTCCGCAACCTGCGCTGCTCGCCGGTGTTCGAAAGCGAGCCGGTGGGCATCCGCAGCGGCCCCTTCATCAATCTGGTGGTGACCGGCGAGACCGAGCTGCCGCTGGCCGAGCTGAGCCTGCGGCTCAAGCACATCGAGGCCGACAACGGCCGCTACGCGCCGGAGCGCAAGGGCCTGCCGCTGGATATCGACGTGCTGCTCTACGGCGACCTGCACGGCGAGTTCGACGGCCTGGTGCTGCCGCGCGCCGAGGTGCTGAAGAACGCCTTCGTGCTCTGGCCCCTGGCGCTGTTGGCACCCGATGTGCGTCATCCGGGCGCCGGGCGTGACTTCGCCAGCCTTTGGGCCGAGGCGGACATCGACCAGCGCCTGTGGCCGGTGCCCTTCCAGTGGCGCGGCGCCGAGCTGACGCCGGCGGAATTGATCGCGGCGCACCCGGCGGCCTGATCCCGTCTGCCTTTCGTAGGAGCGAGCTTGCTCGCGAACCCGCATTCCCTCGTTCACGGAGGAAAGCGTTCGCGAGCAAGCTCGCTCCTACAAGAGGGCGGGGTGTAGGGCGGATAACGTTCGACGTTATCCGCCGTTTGACCTGGGCTCCAGGCCACTCCGGGTTTGGCCTTGGAGTTGGCGGTGGTTTGGGGTGTGGCGGCGTATAACCGCGAACGGTTATACGCCCTACGGTTGGGCTTCCTTGTAGGCCTTGAGTGCCTTCAGGCGTTCGCGCTTGAGGGCTTCGCCCAGTTCCGCGCCCTTGAAGCCCTTTTCCAGCAATGGCTGTACCGCCACTTCGCGGGCCGCCTTGGCGGCGCCGCGCAGGTAGTCGGCCTGTGGATAAGCGCGGTTTTCCAGGCCGTGGCGGCCGCGGGCGTCCATTTCGCTGGCGGCGATGAATTCCTCGAAGCGCTGCGGCCGGCGGTAGACGTCGAAGGCCTGCAACAGCTCCAGCAGGGTGTTGGGCCGCAGTTCCAGGGCGCGGTGGGCGTGGGTGTGGTATTCGCCGACCAGGCGCGCCAGTTCCTGGCAGTCGCGCGGCGCCTTGAAGCGGGTGTTGACCGCGTCGATCAAAGGCAGGCCCAGGTGTTCGTGGGCGATGTGCCGGGGCCAGTCCTCGCGGCGGGTGCGCGCCTTGCCCAGGTCGTGGAGCAGGCAGGCCCAGCGCACGGCCAGCGGCTGGCGGTGCTCGGCGCACTGGCGCAGCACGGCCAGCAGGTGTTCGCCGGTGTCGATTTCCGGGTGGTGCTGGGCTGGTTGCGGCACGCCGAACAGGGCATCTACCTCGGGCATCAGCACGGCCAGGGCGCCGCAGTCGCGCAGCACCTGGATGAACACGTCGGGGCGGGCTTCCATCAGCGCGCGGGCGATTTCCTTCCAGCTGCGTTCGGGCGTCAGGGCTTCCAGCTCGCCGGATTCGGACAGCTCGCGCATCAGCGCCAGGGTTTCGTCGGCGACCTTGAAGCCCAGCGGCGCGAAGCGCGCGGCGAAGCGGGCCACGCGCAGCACGCGCAGCGGGTCTTCGACGAAGGCCGGGGAGACGTGGCGCAGCAGGCGGGCTTCGAGGTCGCGCTGGCCGCCGTAGGGGTCGATCAGCCGGCCGTTATCGTCCTCGGCCATGGCGTTGATGGTGAGGTCGCGGCGCACCAGGTCTTCTTCCAGGCTCACGTCGGGGCTGGCATAGAAGGTGAAGCCGCCGTAGCCGCGGCCGCTCTTGCGTTCGGTGCGGGCCAGGGCGTATTCCTCGCCAGTCTTGGGATGGAGGAATACCGGAAAGTCCGCGCCCACCGGGCGGTAGCCCTTCTCGAGCATGTCTTCGGCGCTGGCGCCGACCACCACCCAGTCGGTATCGCTGACCGTTTGGCCGAGCAGACGGTCGCGAACGGCGCCGCCTACCTTGTAGATCTGCATGAAGCTTTCTCCTGTCAGGGGGGTAGCTTCGGGCTTCGGAGAGCAGGGGGCAAGCCTGTAGGCGCGCGCCCTGCGCGCGAATCGCGGGCAGGGCCCGCTCCTACAGGGAATTGCGTGGGTGGGGCGGCGTAGGAGCGGATCTCATCCGCGAATCGCGCCGGAACCTCCGGCTATCGCGGACAAGGTCCGCTCCGGCAAACGCGCACCGTAGGATGGTGTTGAGCGAAGCGATACCCATCGCCACGACCGCATGGGTATCGCAAGCTCAACCCATCCTACGGGGTGGCCTGGGGAATCTGGCTTACCAGCGTCTCGACCGCGTGGCGCAGCAGCTCGCTGCTGGCGTGGGCCGGGCTCAAGCCGGTGCTGACGGTGCCTTCCCAGAGCACCTGGTCCCGCAGGTCGGTCAGGCGCACGCGCAGGGTGCCGGTCTCGTCGCGCAGGCGGTGGATGGCCAGGTAGGGGCCGAGCGCCTGTGGCGGCGGCACGTCGACCTTGAATTCCAGCGGCGCGTCGCGCAGGGCCAGCCAGTAGTAGACGCGCAGTTGCGCGGCGCCGGCCTCGCGGTAGCCGCGCTGCTCCAGGCCCTGGCGCAGCCAGGCGTTGATCAGCGGGTAGCGGCTGGCATAGGGCAGGGCGTCGACGGCGTTTTCCGGGGGCATCAGCCGGAAGGCCTGCAGCCCCGCCAGGCGGCCATCCGCCGCCTGGGTCACGCGGGCCTGGGGTATCTGCGTGGTGCAGGTCGCGAGAGCGAGGCAGAGCAGGAGGATGGCGAAAAGACGCATGGCGACCTCGGCTGGGCTTGGTGCCATGCTCGGTCCTGCCCCGGGGAGGGTCAACCGATCAAATGGGCGGGATGATCAGGTCCAGCCGCGGGTAGCCGTCCTCGTTCTCGCGTTCACCCTTTGGGGGCATGTGGTGGGTCTGCACGACCTGCTCGCCGTTGAGGGTTTCCAGGTGGATGTCGAAGCCCCACAGGCGGTGCAGGTGCTTCATCACGTCCTCGGTGGATTCGCCCAGCGGCTGGCGGTCGTGCTGCTGGTGGCGCAGGGTCAGGGAGCGGTCGCCGCGGCGGTCGACGTTCCAGATCTGCACGTTGGGCTCGCGGTTGCCCAGGTTGTACTGCGCGGCGAGGGTCTCGCGGATCTTGCGGTAGCCGTCGTCGTCGTGGATGGCGTCGACCAGCAGGTCGTCCTTCTGGTCGTCGTCGAGGATGCTGAACAGCTTGAACTCGCGGATCACCTTGGGCGAGAGGAACTGCAGCACGAAGCTCTCGTCCTTGAAGCTCTTCATGGCGAACTTGAGGGTGGCCAGCCAGTCGCTGCCGGCGTAGTCGGGGAACCAGCGGCGGTCTTCCTCGGTGGGCTCCTCGCAGATGCGGCGGATGTCGCGGTACATGGCGAAGCCCAGGGCGTAGGGGTTGATGCCGCTGTAGTAGGGGCTGTCGAAGCCGGGCTGGTAGACCACGCTGGTGTGGTACTGGAGGAACTCCATCATGAAGCCGTCGGTGACCAGGCCCTCGTCGTAGAGGTCGTTGATCAGGGTGTAGTGCCAGAAGGTCGCCCAGCCTTCGTTCATCACCTGGGTCTGGCGCTGCGGGTAGAAGTACTGCGCCACCTTGCGCACGATGCGCACCACTTCGCGCTGCCAGGGTTCCAGCAGCGGGGCGTTCTTCTCGATGAAGTAGAGGATGTTCTCCTGCGGCTCGCTGGGGTAGCGCGCCAGTTCCTGTTCCTTGTCCTTGCCGGCAGCGCGCGGGATGGTCCGCCACAGGTCGTTGACCTGGCGCTGGATGAGTTCCTCGCGTTCCTTCTGGCGCTGCCGTTCTTCCTCGGCGGAGATGGGGTAGGGCCGCTTGTAGCGGTCGACGCCGTAGTTCATCAGGGCGTGGCAGGAGTCCAGCAGGTCTTCCACCGCGTCGATGCCGTAGCGTTCCTCGCACTGCATGATGTACTGCTTGGCGAACACCAGGTAGTCGATGATCGAGCTGGCGTCGGTCCAGGTGCGGAACAGGTAGTTGCCCTTGAAGAAGCTGTTGTGCCCGTAGCAGGCGTGGGCGATCACCAGCGCCTGCATGCACTGGGTGTTTTCCTCCATCAGGTAGGCGATGCAGGGGTCGGAGTTGATGACGATCTCGTAGGCCAGGCCCATCTGCCCGCGCTTGTAGTTCTTTTCCGTGCTGAGGAAATGCTTGCCGTAGGACCAGTGGTTATAACCGATGGGCATGCCGA
Source organism: Pseudomonas sp. A6 (assembly GCF_052367875.1). Taxonomy (NCBI): domain Bacteria; kingdom Pseudomonadati; phylum Pseudomonadota; class Gammaproteobacteria; order Pseudomonadales; family Pseudomonadaceae; genus Pseudomonas; species Pseudomonas sp. A6. Next base: position 727,317 of record NZ_CP198970.1, read on the forward strand.
CCGAGGCGTAGGCGTCCATCATCTGCTCGGCGGTGATGACCTCGATCTGGTTCGGGTAGGTGTCCAGCGCGTAGCGCTCGGCGATACGGCTGATCTCCCGGTCGTACTGGCGGATCAGCTCGAAGGTCCATTCCGACCCGGTGGCGATGGGCTGGCGCTTGCTCATGCGACTAGCCTCCTCTGGAACAGTTCGCGGAACACCGGGTAGATGTCCGCGGCGGAGACGATCTGCTGCTGGGCGAAGCTGTCTTCGAAGGCTTCGCGCACCCGTTCGTACTCGAACCACAGCGCCTGGTGCTCGCGCGGGGTGATCTCGACGTAGGTGTAGTACTGCACGAACGGCATGATCTGTTTCATCAGGATATCGCGGCAGACGGGCGAATCGTCATTCCAGTTGTCGCCGTCGGAGGCCTGGGCCGCGTAGATGTTCCACTCGTGGGTGGGGTAACGCTCGGCCATGATCTCCTGCATCATCTTCAGCGCGCTGGAGACGATGGTGCCGCCGGTTTCCCGGGAATAGAAGAACTCTTCCTCGTCCACCTCGCGGGCGCTGGTGTGGTGGCGGATGAACACCACTTCGATCTTCTCGTAGTTCCGCTTGAGGAACAGGTACAGGAGGATGAAGAAGCGCTTGGCGATGTCCTTGGTCGCCTGGGTCATGGAGCCGGAGACGTCCATCAGGCAGAACATCACCGCCTGGGAGGTGGGGTTGGGCTGCTTGATCAGCAGGTTGTACTTGAGGTCGAAGGTGTCCAGGAAGGGCACGCGGTCTATGCGCGCGCGCATGCGGGTGATTTCCTGCTCCAGCGCCTGGATGTCGCCGAGGTTGTCCGGCTCCTCGCGCTTGAGCCGTTCCAGTTCGGCCACGGCGGCGCGCAGCTTGCCGCGGGTGGAGCCGGTCAGGGCGATGCGCCGGGCGTGGGCCGAGCGCAGGGTGCGGACGATGTTGATGCGCGAGGGGTTGCCGTCGTTGCTGATGCCGGCGCGCACGGTCTTGAAGGTGTCGCTGCCGGTGATGTGGCGCTTGACCAGGTTGGGCAGTTCCAGGTCCTCGAACATGAAGTCGAGGAATTCCTCCTGGGTGATCTGGAAGACGAAGTCGTCCATCCCCTCGCCCTGGTTGCTGGCCTTGCCGCCGCCACGGCCACCGCCGCCGCCCTGGGGCCGGGCGATGTGCTCGCCGGTGGTGAATTCCTTGTTGCCCGGGTGGACGATGGTCTGCCGCCCGCCACGGCCGTGGTGAAGGATGGGTTCGTCGATGTCGCGGCCGGGGATGCTGATCTGCTCGCCGTGCTCCATGTCGGTGATCGAGCGCCGGCTGACGGCCTCCTCGACCGCCTTCTTGATGTGCTCACGGTAACGCCGCAGGAAGCGCTGGCGGTTCACCGTGCTTTTGTTCTTGCCGTTCAGACGGCGGTCGATCACGTAGCTCATACGAGCCCTCCGGGCTGAGGCTGGAGGCTGGAGGCTGGACGGGGTGCGGCTTTGCGTCCAGCTTTCAGCTTTCCACCTTGAGCGGCTTTGGGTTGCTGCGATTTACGTACCCGCCAGCACCACTTCTACGAGCCCTCCGCGCCGAGGCTGAAGGGGCGGCTTTTTCGTCCAGCCTTCAGCCTCCAGCCTTGAGCGGCTTTGAAGTTACTGCGACTTACGTACGCGCAGATACCATTCCGACAGCAGGCGCACCTGCTTCTCGGTGTAGCCGCGCTCGACCATGCGCCGGACGAAGTCGTTGTGTTTCTGCTGGTCCTCCTTGCTGGCCTTGGCGTTGAAGCTGATGACCGGCAGCAGGTCCTCGGTGTTGGAGAACATTTTCTTCTCGATCACCACGCGCAGTTTCTCGTAGGACAGCCAGCTGGGGTTCTTGCCGTTGTTGCCGGCGCGGGCGCGCAGCACGAAGTTGACGATTTCGTTGCGGAAATCCTTCGGGTTGCTGATGCCGGCCGGTTTCTCGATCTTCTCCAGCTCCTCGTTGAGGGCGGCGCGGTTGAGGATTTCGCCGGTTTCCGGGTCGCGGTATTCCTGGTCCTGGATCCAGAAGTCGGCGTAGAGCACGTAGCGGTCGAAGATGTTCTGGCCGTATTCGCTGTAGGACTCAAGGTAGGCGGTCTGGATTTCCTTGCCGATGAACTCCACGTAGCGCGGCGCCAGGTATTCCTTGATGAAGCGCAGGTAGCGCTCGCGGGTTTCCGGCGGGAACTGCTCCTGCTCGATCTGCTGCTCCAGCACGTAGAGCAGGTGCACCGGGTTGGCCGCCACTTCGTGCGGGTCGAAGTTGAACACCTTGGAGAGGATCTTGAAGGCGAAGCGGGTGGAAAGCCCGGCCATGCCCTCGTCGACCCCGGCGGCATCGCGGTATTCCTGGATCGACTTGGCCTTGGGATCGGTGTCCTTGAGGTTTTCGCCGTCGTAGACGCGCATCTTCGAGTAGATGTTGGAGTTGTCCGGCTCCTTCAGGCGCGACAGCACGGAGAACTGCGAGAGCATCTTCAGGGTGTCCGGGGCGCAGTGCGCGTGGGCCAGCGAGCTGTTGATCAAAAGCTTGTCGTAGATCTTGATCTCGTCGGTGACGCGCAGGCAGTACGGGACCTTGACGATGTAGATACGGTCGATGAAGGCCTCGTTGTTCTTGTTGTTGCGGAAGCTGTGCCACTCGGACTCGTTGGAGTGGGCGAGGATGATGCCGCTGTAGGGCAGCCCGCCCAGGCCCTCGGTGCTGTTGTAGTTGCCCTCCTGGGTGGCGGTCAGCAGCGGGTGCAGGACCTTGATCGGCGCCTTGAACATCTCGACGAATTCCATCAGGCCCTGGTTGGCCCGGCACAGCGCGCCCGAGTAGCTGTAGGCGTCGGCGTCGTTCTGCGGGAATTCCTCCAGTTTGCGGATATCCACCTTGCCGACCAGGGCGGAGATGTCCTGGTTGTTCTCGTCCCCCGGCTCGGTCTTGGCGATGGCGATCTGGTTGAGGATCGAGGGGTGCAGCTTGACCACGCGGAACTGGCTGATGTCGCCGCCGAACTCGTTGAGCCGCTTGGTCGCCCACGGCGACATGATCGAGCGCAGGTAGCGCCGCGGGATGCCGTAGTCTTCCTCGAGGATGGCGCCGTCCTCATCCGGGTTGAACAGCCCCAGGGGCGATTCGAACACCGGCGAGCCCTTGATGGCGTAGAAGGGCACCTTCTCCATCAGTTGCTTGAGCTTTTCCGCCAGGGACGACTTGCCGCCGCCCACCGGGCCGAGCAGGTAGATGATCTGTTTCTTTTCTTCCAGGCCCTGGGCCGCGTGGCGGAAGAAGGCGACGATCTGGTCGATGCATTCTTCCATGCCGTGGAAGTCGGCGAACGCCGGGTAGCGGCGGATCACCTTGTTGGAAAAGATTCGCGACAGCCGTGGGTCGGTGGAGGTATCCAGCAGTTCCGGCTCGCCGATGGCCATCAGCATGCGCTCGGCCGCGGTGGCGTAGGCGGTCTTGTCCTGCTTGCAGATATCCAGGTACTCCTGCAGGGAGTATTCCTCCTGGCGGGTCGCTTCGAAGCGTTCCTGGAAGTGACTGAAAATACTCATGACGTCTCCTCGCTCGATGCATGGAGCCGGCACGGGATCGGTGTGAGTGGGTGCGGACGGGCTGCCAGCGTGGCCGGCGAATTTCCCCCAGAACTCCAACGGTACCTGGCTTGCGCCCTGAACCGCCCCAAATGGTCACTGCCGATTCCCGGAAGCCGGTGGGCCGGCTCTCCCCTTTTGGATGGCCTGAGGAAAAGGATAGTTCGTTATCCGGCCTGTAAAGGGGAATCGGGTGAGAAGTTACAGATTTATTTGTGGAACCTCGGCCGGGCCCCTCAGTCCGCCTGGCCGCTGCTGGTATCCGCGGGATAGACGCTGCGCCACAGTTCGAAGCCGCCGTCGACGCTGTACACGTCGGTGAAGCCCTGCTGGACGAAGTAGGCGGCTGCGCTCTGGCTGGAATTGCCGTGGTAGCAGAACACCAGCAGCGGGGCGTCGAGGTCGGCCTGGCGGATGAAATCGGCCACCGAGTAGTTGTCGATGTGGCGGGAACCGGTGACGTGGCCCATCGCGTAGCTCTGCGGGTCGCGGATGTCCACCACCTGGGCGCCGGCCTGGCGCAGCTGGTGGGCCTGTTCGGGGGCGATGCGCTTGAATTCGCTCATGTTCTCTGCTCTGTGGGTGGGCTCAGCCGGCGTTGCCGGCGCAGCTGCAGGCGATGCGTTCGCCGCTGTCGACGTTCAGCAGGGTCATGCTACCGCCCCACACGCAGCCGGTGTCCAGTGCGTAGAGGCCAGGCACGTCGCACTGGCCTTCCAGCGCCGCCCAGTGGCCGAAAATGATCTTGCGCCCGGCGGCCTTGCGCTCGGGGTAGCTGAACCAGGGGGCATAGCCTTCCGGCGCTGTGTCCAGGCCTTCCTTGCTCTTGAGGTCGAGCTTGCCGTCGGGGGTGCAGAAGCGCATGCGGGTGAAGTAGTTGGTGATCACCCGCAGGCGGTCGATGCCGTGCAGCTTCTTGTCCCACTTGGCCGGCTCGTTGCCGTACATGCCTTCGAGGAACAGCGGCAGGCGCTGGTCGTCGCGCAGGGCTTCCTCCACCTCGGCGGCGCGCTGCAGGGACTTCTCGATGCTCCACTGCGGCGGGATGCCGGCATGCACCAGGGTGACGTCGCGCTGGGCGTCGTGGTGCACCAGGGGCATGTTGCGCAGCCAGTCGAGCAGGTCGTCGCGCTCCGGCGCCTCGAGGATTTCGCGCAGGGTGTCGGCCTTCTTCAGGCGCTCGGCGTTGTAGGCCACGGCCAGCAGGTGGAGGTCGTGGTTGCCCAGCACGCAGACCACCGAATCGCGCATGGCGTAGAGGTAGCGCAGGGTTTCCAGCGACTGCGGGCCGCGGTTGACCAGGTCGCCGACCAGCCACAGCTTGTCGCGGGCGGGGTCGAAGGCTACCCGCTGCAGCAGTTGCTTGAGCGGCTCCAGGCAACCCTGCAGGTCGCCCACGGCGTAGGTGGCCATCAGTGCAGCGCTCCGGGAACGGCGAGGCGGAACACCGGGATCTCGGCGTCGAAATGGTGGCCATCGGCGGCGACCATCTGGTAACTGCCGGACATGCTGCCGACCTTGGTGGCCAGCACGGTGCCGCTGGTGTAGGTATGGCTGGCGCCCGGCTCGATCAGCGGCTTCTCGCCCACCACGCCGGCGCCGCGCACTTCCTGCACGTGGCCGTCGCCGTCGGTGATGATCCAGTGGCGGCTGAGCAGCTTGGCCGCCTGCTCGCCCTGGTTGTGGATGGTCACCGTGTAGGCGAAGACGTAGCGCTGCTGCTCCGGCTGCGATTGCTCGGGCAGGTGGCGGGTGGTGACACTGACGGAAATCTGGTATCGGGGATCGCTCATGCTCGGCTCGGGCGTCTCGTCGAGGGTTTCACTGCTCGGGGGCCAGTTCCGCCAGGCGGTTGGCCAGGCGCACGAAGTCGGCCACGTCCAGCTGTTCCGGGCGCAGGCTGGGGTCGACGCCGGCGGCTTCGATGTCTTCGATGGACATCAGGCTGCGCAGGGTGTTGCGCAGGGTCTTGCGGCGCTGGTTGAAGGCTTCGCGGACGATGCGTTCGAGCAGGCGGTGGTCCTTGGCCGGGTGCGGCGGCTCGGCGTAGGGCGCCAGGCGGACGATGGCCGACTCCACCTTGGGCGGCGGGTTGAAGGCGCCGGGGCCGACGGTGAACAGGTAGTCCACCTTGCAGAAGTACTGGACCATGATCGACAGCCGGCCCCAGTCGCCGCCGCCGGGCTCGGCGGCCAGGCGCTCGACCACTTCCTTCTGCAGCATGAAGTGCATGTCCTGGATGATCCCGGCGTGCTCCAGCAGGTGGAAGATCAGCGGTGTGGAGATGTTGTAGGGCAGGTTGCCGACCACCCGCAGCTTCTCGCCGGCCTGGGGCAGGGTGGCGAAGTCGAACTTCAGGGCGTCGCCCTGGTGCAGGCGGAAGTTCGGCTTGAGGCCGAAGCGCCACTTCAGCTGCGGGATCAGGTCGAGGTCGAGCTCGATCACGTCCAGCTGCGCGTCGCTGTCCACCAGGCCTTCGGTCAGGGCGCCCTGGCCCGGGCCGATCTCCAGCAGGTGCTGGCCTTCCTTGGGGGCGATGGCGCGCAGGATGCGGTGGATCACCCCGGCGTCGTGCAGGAAGTTCTGGCCGAAGCGCTTGCGCGCGCGATGTTGGAAAAGCTCGGACATAAAGGCGGCTCCAGGCTGCAAGCGACAAGCAAGAGCCAAAGCGGTGTTCAAAAGGAGAAAAGTTTACCAGCTAGCTCCGCTTGCCGCTTGCCACTACTGGCTGCCGGCGCGAGCGGCCGCCATCTGGTAGGCCGTCTCCAGCGCCACCTGCAGGCTGCCGCCGTCGATGCGGCCAGTGCCGGCCAGGTCCAGGGCGGTGCCGTGGTCCACCGAGGTGCGGATGATCGGCAGGCCCAGGGTGACGTTCACCGCCGCGCCGAAGCCCTTGTACTTGAGTACCGGCAGGCCCTGGTCGTGGTACATGGCCAGCACCGCGTCGCAGTGCTCCAGGTGCTTGGGAGTGAAGAGGGTATCGGCCGGCAGCGGGCCGATCAGTTGCATGCCTTCGCCGCGCAGGCGCTCCAGGGTGGGCTCGATGACGTCGATTTCCTCGTGGCCCAGGTGGCCGCCCTCGCCGGCGTGGGGGTTGAGGCCGCAGACCAGGATGCGCGGCTCGGCCAGGCCGAACTTGTCGCGCAGGTCGGCATGCAGGATGCGGGTGACGCGCGCCAGGCGCTCGGGCGTGATGGCGTCGGCCACCTCGCGCAGCGGCAGGTGGGTGGTCACCAGCGCCACGCGCAGGCCGCGGGTGGCGAGCATCATCACCACCTGCGGGGTGCGGGTCAGCTCGGCGAGGAATTCGGTGTGCCCGGAGAAGGCCACGCCGCCTTCGTTGATCACGCCCTTGTGCACCGGCGCGGTGATCATCCCGGCGAAGCTGCCGTCCAGGCAGCCCTGGCCGGCGCGGGTCAGTGTCTGCAGCACGTAGCCGGCATTGGCCGGGTCGAGCTGGCCGGCTTTTACCGGCGCGCCCAGAGGGGTGTCCCAGACATAGAGCGAGCCTGCCGGGGCGGGCGCCTGCGGCCACTGGCCGGGGCCGGTTTCCAGCAACTGGATGTCCAGGCCTAGCAGGGCGGCGCGCTCGGCCAGCATCTGCCGGCTGGCGATGGCCACCAGCGGCTGGGGCTGGGCCTCGCGGGACAGCAGCAGGCACAGGTCCGGGCCGATGCCGGCCGGCTCTCCGGGGGTGAGGGCGAATGGCTTGGAGGCTTGCATGGCGGGTGTCTCTAAGGCATCGGCCGCGCCGGCGGCCGGGGTTGTTCGGGATGGGCCCACTCTACGCCCAAGTGGGGCGCGGATAAAAAGAAACCCGGCCGCGGGGCCGGGTTCCTGTGTCGCGCGGGGCGCTTACAGCTTGATCTCGACGTAGGCTTCGTCGCGGATCTGCCGCAGCCAGGCCTGCAGTTCCTCGTCGTACTTGCGGTTGCGCAGGACCTGGGCGGCCTGCTGCTCGCGGAACTTGTCGCTGCTGTCGGTGGCGCGGCGGCCGAGGACTTCCAGGATGTGCCAGCCGAACGGCGAGCGGAACGGCTTGGACAACTGGTTCTGCGGGATGCTGTTCATCACGTCGCGGAATTCCGGCACCAGGGATTCCGGATCGACCCAGTTGAGGTCGCCGCCGTGCAGCGCCGAGCCCGGGTCTTCGGAGAACTGCTTGGCCAGCTTGCCGAAGTCCTCGCCGCTCTGGATGCGCTCGTAGAGCTTCTGCGCCAGCTTCTGGGTTTCCTCGTCGCTGCGGATTTCGCTGGGCTTGAGCAGGATGTGGCGGACATGCACCTCGTCACGCACCATCTTGCTGCCGCCGCGCTTCTCTTCCAGCTTGAGGATGATGAAGCCGCCGGGAGTGCGCACCGGCTCGGTGACATCGCCCACGGCCAGGCTGCCGATCATGCCGTCGAACGGCGAAGGCAGCTGGGCGGCCTTGCGCCAGCCGATCTCGCCGCCTTCCAGGGCGTTGTCGCCGGCCGAGCGGGAAATCGCCAACTGGTTGAAGTCGGCGCCCTGCTTGAGCTGCTGGTAGATCTCCTGGGCCTGCCTGCCGGCGGCCTGGAGGGTTTCCGGCGAAGCGCCGTCCGGCACCGGGATGAGGATGTTGGCCAGGCGGTACTCTTCGGAGAGCTGGATCTTGCCCAGGTCCGAAGCCAGGAAGTTCTGCACTTCCTGGTCGCTGACCTGGATGCGCTCGGCCACGCGGCGCTGGCGCACGCGGCTGATGATCATCTCGCGGCGCACCTGCTCGCGGGCGTCGTCGTAGGACAGGCCGTCGCGGGAGAGGGCTGCGCGGAACTGGTCCAGGCTCAGGTTGTTGCGCTGGGCGATGGTGCCCATGGCCTGGTTCAGTTCCTCGTCGGTGATGCGGATGCCGGAGCGCTCGCCGATCTGCAGCTGGATGTCCTCGATGATGAGGCGCTCCAGTACCTGCTGGGTCAGCACGTGCTCGGGCGGCAGCGGCGCGCCGCGCTTCTCGATGGTCTGGCGGACTTCGCGCAGGCGTTGGTCGAGCTGGCTCTGCATGACCACGTCGTTGTCGACGATGGCCACCACACGGTCCAGCGGGGTGACTTCGGCGTGGGCTGCGGAACAGACCAGCAGGGCGCCCAGCATCAGCGGGCGCAGGGCATTACATAGAGCTGTCTTCACGTTGACGATAACCTTGGATGCCTTGGTCGAGGAAGCCTTCGACTTGGTTGCCTACAACGCCGCCAAGGCCCTTGAGGATGATTTGCAGGAAGATGCCGCGGTCGGCTTTCGAGTCGGACGTGTAGAAGTTGTCGTCGTCGTACTTCAGCCAGTAGCGGTTGACCAGTCGCAGTTTCCAGCAGCAGCTGTCGTATTCGAAGCCGCCGAGGGCCTCGAGGGTACGGTTCTGGTTGTAGTCGTACTGCCAGCGGGCGATCGCGCTCCACTGCGGGACGATCGGCCAGATGACAGAGAAGTCGTGCTGCTCGATCTTGTACTCGTCGCTGTTGTAGCTGAAGCGGCCGAGGTTCGGGTCGAACGACTTGCTGTCCGCGCGGTAGCGGTAGCCGGCGTTGAACACCTTCTGCGGCTCGGCTTCGGGCTGGTAGTGGAACATCACGCTGCCGCTGTCGGTGTGGTGCGTGTTGGGGTTCCAGTTGTAGTCCGAGCTCAGGCGCCAGTCGTGGTTGAAGCGATAGACGCCCTGCAGGGCGTAGGGCGAGCGCCAGGTGTCCGCGTCGGGGTTGTCGATCGGGTTGTTCGGGTTCGCCAGGTTGTAGTTGCGGATGTACTTCTCGGTCAGGCCCGGCAGCTGCACGCGGCGGTCGGAGAAGTAGTAGATCTGGCCGGCGCTGACGGAGGCGCGCTCGAAGCCGTTGTCCTCGATGAAGCGCGAGGTGGCGCCCAGGGATAGCTGGTTGGCGTCGCCGATGCGGTCCTTGCCGGTGAAGCGGTTCTCGCGCCACAGCGAGTCGTAGCTGAAGTTGAACTCGCCGGTGTCGAAGCTCGGCAGGTTGTCCTGGTTGCGGTACGGCACGTACAGGTACATGGCGCGCGGCTCCAGGGTCTGACGGAACTTGGTGCCGCCGAACGTGGTGTCGCGGTCGAAGTACAGGCCGCCATCGAGCTTGGCCAGCGGCAGCGAGCGGTCCGGGCTGCTGTCGTAGCTGACTTCGCCATAGTTGGTGGCGCTGTTCAGCTGTGCCTTGCCCTGGCCGTCCAGGTCCAGGTCGTACTTGGTGTACATCGCCTTCAGCGTCGGCGTCAGGAAGCCCCAACTGCTGGCCAGCGGCAGACTGATGCCGGGCTCGAAGTGCGCGCGGTCGCCGGTGGCGCGGGCCAGGCCGGAGATGTTCACGTCCGGGCGCTGGCCGAGCACGTTGCCGTCGGCGTCGAAGTAGACGTCCTCGTCCAGGTTGCGGTCGAAGCGCACCAGTTCGCTGCCGTAGGTGAACTCCAGGCCGCCCGGGTGATAGGGCAGGCGGCCGTCGAGGGTCAGCTGCGGCAGGCGGTCGTAGGGGGTCACGTCGGTCACGGTGGCCAGCTGGTAGGCCTGGGCGTTTAGGCGCGCGGTGAAGTCGTCGCCACGGTAGGTCAGGGCGCCCTGCTGGTTCACGTAGGTCGGCGAGCCCAGGCCCAGGGAGGTGTCCAGGTCCTGGAAGTAGTACGGGTCGCTGATGCGGGTGTAGTCGACCTGCGCCAGCCAGCGCGAATCCAGGCCGCTGGTGTTCTTCCAGCCGTACATCCAGCGCTGGTCGGTGAAGTGCGGCTGGCCCTCGCGGCCGTCGTCCCTGTCGTTCAGGTAGGCGGCGTTGACCTGGCCCTCGCTGCTGTGGGTCAGGTAGCGGAACTCGCCTTCCATCATCAGCCCGCGCTTGGCCATGTAGCGCGGGAACAGCGTGGCGTCGTAGTTCGGCGCCAGGTTGAAGTAGTACGGGGTGACCACGAACATGCCGGTGTCGCTGGTGCTGCCCAGGGTGGGGGGCAGGAAGCCGGACTGGCGGCGATCGTCGATCGGGAAATAGATGTAGGGGGTGTAGAACACCGGAATGTCCTTCACCCGCAGGGTCGCGTTGGTCGCGGTGCCGAAGCCGGTGGCCGGGTTCAGCTTGATGTTGTTGCCCTTGACGTACCAGGAATTGCTGCCCGGCTCGCAACGGGTATAGGTGCCGTCCTTGAGCTGGATGATCGCGTCTTCCTGGCGCTTGGCGTAGAGAGCGCTGCCGCGGACCTGGGCCTGGTGCATGACGTACTCGGCGTTGTCGATCTTCGCCTCGCCGTTGTCCAGCTGCAGGTCGGCGTGGTCGCCGACGATCAGCGCGCCGTTGTCGCGCAGGCGCACGTTGCCGGCCAGCTCGCCGCGGTTTTCCGCCTGGTGCAGGTTGGCCTCGTCGGCTTCCACCTGCATGCTGCCCTGGCGCAGGACCACGTTACCGGCCAGGGTCGCGACCTGCGACTCCTGCTCGTAGCGCGAGACCTTCGCCGAGACGTAGGTCGGTGCCTCGTCGCGCGGGGTCTTGTCGTTCATGCCCGGGCGGGTCGGTTCGATGTAGGCGCCGCTGCAGTACGGGCCGACTTCCGCCAACTGGGCGGCGGTGAGTTTCTCCCGCGGGACCCAGTCGAGGTGGCTGTAGTCGGCGCTGCGCGACTTGAGGCCTTTGCCGCCGCTCTCGGTGACCAGCTTCTGCCTGGGCTCTTCGGCTCCGGCTGCCGCACCGCCGGCGACGGTTTCGCCGCTGGCGCGGGTGCTGACCGAGCTTTCGGTATGCTCCGGACGCGGCGGCAGCGCGCTGGCCGGCTGCTGCGAGGAGCAGTCCCAGCTGCCGCCGGAGGGGGTGCAGTTGAACTGTTCGGCCGCCGTGGCGGTCGAGGAAGCGAGCGGCTGCATAGCCAGCAGGCCACCGGTCACCAGTAAGGGGAACTTTCTACGGAACACGGGGAGAATCACTGCCATCTTGTTAATCCGGGCTTCCTGCGAGCCATCGGCCAGATTCGGCCATAGCCACTCGATGGGCTCAAAAAGATGCTGGATAATAAAGCATGACCCGCGCAACGGCTAGGGCCGTGGAGAACCCCCAAAGATGTCTGAGGATGCCCGTTACCAGCTCCTGAATCGCTGGTTGGACTCTTGTTTACCCGTAGTGTTCAGTGCCGAGGGATGGGGGCCGGTGCCACCCGCCGAGCTCACCCCAGCCAGCAGCGACGCCAGCTTCCGCCGCTATTTCCGCTGGCAGGGCGAGGGCCGCACGCTGATCGTCATGGACGCGCCGCCGCCCCAGGAGGACTGCCGCCCCTTCGTCAAGGTGGCCGGCATGCTCGCCGAGGCCGGCGTGCACGTGCCGCGCATTCTCGCCCAGGACCTGGAGCAGGGCTTGCTGCTGCTCGACGACCTGGGCCGCCAGACCTACCTGGACGTGCTCAGCCCGCAGAACGCCGAGGAACTCTTCGAGGATGCCCTGGACGCCCTGGTGGCCTTCCAGCAGGTGCCGGCCGAAGGCCGCCTGCCGGCCTACGACGAGGCGCTGCTGCGCCGCGAGCTGGGCCTGTTCCCCGAGTGGTACCTGGGCCGTCACCTGGGCATCGAGCTGCAAGGCGAGCAACTGGCGCGCTGGCAGCGCACCTGCGACCGCCTGGTGGCCAGTGCGCTGGAGCAGCCGCGGGTGCTGGTGCATCGCGACTACATGCCGCGCAACCTGATGCTCAGTGAGCCGAACCCCGGCATCCTCGATTTTCAGGATGCGGTGTACGGCCCGGTGACCTACGACGTCACCTGCCTTTATAAGGACGCCTTCCTCAGCTGGCCCGAGCCGCGCGTGCACGACGGCCTCAGCCGTTACTGGCGCAAGGCCCAGGCCGCCGGCATCGCGTTGCCGCCGACCTTCGAGGAATTCTTCCGCGCCAGCGACCTGATGGGCGTGCAGCGCCACCTGAAGGTGATCGGCATCTTCGCGCGCATCTGCCACCGCGACGGCAAGCCGCGCTACCTGGGCGACGTGCCGCGCTTCTTCCGCTACCTCGACAGCGTCGTCGCCCGCCGCCCCGAGCTGGCCGACCTGGGCGCGCTGCTCGCCGAGCTGCCGCAGCCGGTGGCGCCATGAAGGCGATGCTCCTCGCCGCCGGCAAGGGCGAGCGCATGCGCCCGCTGACCCTGCACACGCCCAAGCCACTGGTGCCGGCCGGCGGCCGGCCGCTGATCGAGCACCAACTGCTGGCCCTGCGCCGCGCCGGTTTCCATGACCTGGTGATCAACCACGCCTGGCTGGGGCAGCAGATCGAGGACTACCTCGGTGATGGCTCGCGCTTTGGCGTCGGCATCCGCTATTCCGCCGAAGGCGAGCCGCTGGAGACCGGCGGCGGCATCTTCCGCGCCCTGCCGCTGCTCGGCGAAGCGCCCTTCGCCCTGGTCAACGGCGACATCTGGACCGACTTCGACTACGCGCGCCTGCAGGGCGCGCTGGCCGAGGGCGACCTAGCGCACCTGGTGCTGGTGGACAACCCCGGGCACAACACCCGCGGCGACTTCCGCCTGGAAGGTGAACGCGTCGGCGACTACCGGGAAGGCGAGCCCAGCTACACCTACAGCGGCATCGCCGTACTGCACCCGGAGCTGTTCACCGCTTGCACGGGGGGCGCCTTCAGGCTGGCGCCGCTGCTGCGCGAGGCCATGGCCGCCGGCCGCGTCAGCGGCGAGCTGCACCGCGGGCGCTGGGTGGACGTCGGCACCCACGAGCGCCTGGCCGAAGTCGAACGTCTGCTGGCGGCCGGCTGAATGTTCTGGCCGGGCACCCTGATAGGCATAGTCGCCGGCTGGGCGCTGGCGAGCATCCCCGGGGCCATGCTCGGCGGCCTGCTCGGCCAGGTGCTGGACCGTCGCCTGCGCCGGCGCAGCTGGCGCGAACTCCTCGATGAGCTGCGCGGCGGCGCGCGGGTGCCGGAGGAGGAGCTGCTGTTCCTCCTGCTCGGCCGGGTGGCCAAGAGCCGCGGTCGCGTGCAGGACGCGCACATCCAGCAGGCGCGGGCGGAAATGTTGCGCCTGGGCCTGGACGAGTCCGGGCGCCTGCGCGCCATCGATGCCTTCAACCGCGGCAAGCAGGGCGGCTCGCGCCTGGAGGAGGGCGTGCAGCAGTGCCGGGGCCAGCGGCCCAGCGTCGACGGCCTGCTGCAGGCTTGCTGGCGCATGGCCTGGGCGGCCGGCGCACCGAGCGCGGCGGAGAAGGCGCTGATCCTGCGCTGGGGCGAGGGCTTCGGCCTGCCGCGCGCCACCGTGCTGTCCCTGGCCGCTGGCGCCGAGGCCCTGCGCGCGCCGCCGAACCGGGCGGAAAGCTATCGCCAGGCCCTGCGTCTGCTGGGGGTGGAAGACGACAGCCCGGTGGAGGAGATCAAGCGCGCCTACCGCCGGCTGATCAGCCAGCACCACCCGGACAAGCTGGCCGGCGCCGGCGAGGCGCGCATCGCCGCTGCCACCGAGAAGACCCGCGAAATCCAGCAGGCCTATGCCCTGGTGCGCGAGCGTCGCGGTTTCCGCTAGGGTTGGTTGCCGGGGCCGGCCTACTCGGCCGGCGCCTGCTTGATGTGCAGCGACAGCCAGCCGCGGATGCGCCGGTAGAGCTGGTCCTGCTCGGTGGCGCGGTCGGCCGGCAGGGCGTTCATGCCGATCTGCACGTAGGTCTTGCCGGTCTCGCGCCGGCTCGCTTGCAGTCGGGCCTTGGCGGCTTCGCGGTCGACGCGCCTGTCCTTGTAATAGAAGTCGCCGGTGGCCAGCTGCAGGCGCGGCACCATGTCTTCCAGCGCCGGGCGGAAGTCCCGCGGCACTTCGGCGTCGACGATCAGCAGGTTGTGGATTTCGCCGGGCTCGCGCTCGGCCAGGTAGCGCGCCGCCCAGTAGGCGCCGGTGCCGTGGCCGAGAAGGACGATGCTCTTGGGCTTGCCTTGCAGGGCGAAGTCGAGGCCGGCCTGGATGCGCGCCATGACCCGCTCGGCATAGGCCTTGCGCCGCTCGATGGCCGCATCCGGCGCCGGCGGCGCCTCGCTGCTGGCCTGGGCCGGTTCACCGCTGCCAGCTTCGGCGGTGCTTTCCGGGGTGGGCGTGGCGGCGCCGGATTCGCCCTGGACGTCCTTGCTGCTGGCGCCGGCATCGCTGTCGGCGGCGGCCTTGTCCGCGCTTTCCTTGCGCGGCGCCGGCTGGCTGTCCTGCGGGTCGGGCAGGCCGAGGGCGAGGGTCTGCCAGCCGGCGTCGGGCAGCTTGCGCCGCAGCGGGCCCACCGCCACCGGCCAGTCGGGGTTCTCGCCATCGCCGGGGACGATGATCACCACGCCCTCGGCCTGCGGCGCGTTGGCCGGCAGCCACAGGGCGAGGAAGCTTTCCTCGCCGGCCTGCAGCGTCTGTTGCTGCTTCTGCGGCAGGCGCTGCTGCAGGGCGCTGGCTTCGTCCTGGCTGCGTTCCTCCAGGGCCGGGCGCGCGGGCGTTGCCGGCGCCACCGCCGGGCCGGGCGGGCTGGCCGGTGCGTCTTCGGCCCAGCCCGGCACCAGGGGCGCCAGGCTCAGGGCCAGGCAGAGGGCGAGGCGGGTAGGCTGTGCGGGACGGGGCATGGGGCGGGTTCCTTGCGTGGCTCGGGCTGGCCTGGCAAAACGGCCAGACTAATCCCTTGTTCCTGGTTTGTCAGGCGCCGGCCTTACCGGGTTCCCCCCGCCATGGGGTAATGTAGGCGCGCTTTTTTCTCGGGGAGCGGGCATGGGACGACTGTGGTGGAGCGCCGTGGCGGCGTTCCTGTTGTGCATTCCATTGTGGGGCGCGGCGCAGGACCTGCCGGCCGGCGTGCCCCTGGACGCCGCCCAGCGAGCCTGGTTGCAGGCGCACCCGCAGCTGCGCGTCGGCGTGGTCCTGGATGCGCCCTACGCCCAGCAGGACCGGCGCCTGCAGCAGCTTTCCGGCGCCCACGTCGAGCTGCTCGACTGGATCGCCGGCGCGCTGCAGGTGAGCCTGCAGTGGCGCGTCTATGCCGACCAGGACGAACTGGAGCGTGCCGCCCGCGCCGGCGAAATCGATCTGGCCCCGGGGCTTGCCCAGACTCCTTCCAGCCTGCGCGACTGGCTGTTCTCCGACCCCTACCTGCGGGTGCCGCGCCTGCTCATCGGCTTCCGCGACGGCCCCGGCTCCGTGGAGCTGGAGCGCCTGGGCGCGCTCGAACCCGTGGCGCTGCGTGGCCCGGGGGCAGTGTCCGACTACCTGCGCGGCACCTACCCGAGCCTGGAGCTGCAGCTCACCGACAGCGACCGCGAAGCCCTGCGCCGGGTGCTCGGCCAGGACGCCGGCTACGCGGTGGTCGACGAGGCGCACCTGGCCCGCCTCAGCCGCGAGGTCGAATTCTCCGGCTTCCGCGTGCTGGCCGACATCGGTTATCCGCAGCTGTTGCGCCTGGCCACCCGCCGCGACCTGCCGGAGCTGGCCGGCATCCTCGACGCCAGCCTGCGCGCCCTGCCGGCCAAGCAGCTGGACCAGCTGCACGAGCGCTGGCTGCAGCCGCAGTATCCGCGCCTGGGGCAATCCCCCGGCTTCTGGCAGAACCTCTGCATCCTCCTCGGCCTGTTGCTGCTCATGGCCCTGGCCACCGCGCTGTGGCTGCGCCACCAGCGCAACGTGCTGGAGCAGCGCCTGCTCGCCGCGCGCCGCGACATGGAGCTGCGCCAGGCGGCCGAGGAAGCCCTGCGCCTGACCCAGTTCGCCATCGACAGCAGCACCGTGGGCATCCTCTGGGTCAACTGGGACAGCCACGTGCGCTACGCCAACCGCGCCGCCGAGGACATGCTCGGCTACGCCCCCGGCGAGGTGATCGAGCGGCCCCTGGCGGACTTCGAGCCCAGCCTGGGCATGGACGCCTGGCTCGACCTCTGGCGCCGCGCGCGCAACAGCGAAGAGGGGCCGCTGAGCTTCGAAAGCCACCTGCGCCGCGCCGACGGCCAGTGGCTGCCGGCGGAAGTGTCGCTGAGCTTCCTGCGCTTCGGCGGCTCGGAATACCTGCTGGTGTTCCTCAACGACGCCACCGAGCGGCGCCGCGCCCGCGCCGCCCTGGAAGAGAGCGAGGCGCGCCTGCAGGGCATCGCCGCCAACGTCCCCGGCCTGGTGTTCCGCCTGGAGCCCAGCGCCCCCGGCGGCTCCGACTTCGCCCACCTCAGCTTCATCAGCGGTGGCAGCGAGGCCTCGCTGGGCTATTCCCCCGGCTACCTGCGCGAAAGCGGCCTGGGCATCCTCGGCCTGGTGCACCCGGGCGACCGCGACGGCTACCTGGCCAGCCAGCTGGAGGCAGTGGCCGGCGGCAAGAACTGGCACTGGCAGGGGCGCATCCTGACCCGCTCCGGCGAGCCGCGCTGGGTGGACATCAAGGCCACCGCGCGGCACCTGGAAGACGGCCGCCTGGCCTGGGACGGCGTGGTCTGGGACATCAGCGACAACAAGCAGATCGAGCTGGAGCTGGCGCAATCGCGGGCGCAGCTGCGCGAGCTGTCGGCGCACCTGGAAAGCGTGCGCGAGGAAGAGAAGGCGCGCATCGCCCGGGAAGTGCACGACGAGCTGGGCCAGGTGCTGACCGTGCTCAAACTGGAAACCTCCATGTGCGAGCTGGGCTACGGCGAGCTGGACCCCGGCCTGAGCGAGCGCCTGGGCAACATGAAGAAGCTCATCGCCCAGCTGTTCCAGCTGGTGCGCGACGTGGCCTCGGCGCTGCGCCCGCCGATCCTCGACGCCGGCATCGGCTCGGCGCTGGAGTGGCAGGCGCGGCGCTTCGAGACGCGCACCGGGATCCCCTGCCTGGTGGAGGTGCCGGAGAACCCGCCGCGCCTGGGTGACGCCAAGGCCATCGGGTTGTTCCGCATCCTCCAGGAGGCGCTGACCAATGTCATGCGCCACGCGCAGGCGCATACTGTGGAACTGGCCCTGCGGGTGGAGGGCGACGAACTCTGCCTGAGCATCAGCGACGATGGCCGCGGCTTCGATACCGCGGCGGCCTGGGGCGGCAGCTCCTTCGGCCTGGTCGGCATGCGCGAGCGCGTGTTGATGCTCGGCGGCGAGCTGGAGATCGACAGCCAGCCGGGGGAGGGCAGCAGCCTGCGGGTGCGCGTGCCGCTGGATGCGGGGGAATTGCCGGAGCCGGGGCCGTGAAGGGCCGGCGCGGTTTTGTCTGTTCGGGGAGGGCAGCGTGATTCGAGTACTGGTGGCCGAAGACCACACCATCGTCCGCGAGGGCATCAAGCAACTGATCGGCATGGCCAAGGACCTGCAGGTGGTGGGCGAGGCCACCAACGGCGAGCAGTTGCTCGAAACCCTGCGCCAGGTGCCCTGCGAGGTGGTCCTGCTGGACATCTCCATGCCCGGCGTCAACGGCCTGGAGGCCATCCCGCGGATCCGCGCGCTGAACGATCCGCCGGCGATCCTCATGCTGTCCATGCACGACGAGGTGCAGATGGCCGCCCGCGCGCTGAAGATCGGCGCCGCCGGCTACGCCACCAAGGACAGCGACCCGGCGCTGCTGCTCACCGCCATCCGCAAGGTCGCCAGCGGCGGCCGCTACATCGACCCGGAACTGGCCGACCGCATGGTCTTCGAGGTCGGCCTGACCGATTCGCGGCCGCCCCACGCGCTGCTTTCCGAGCGCGAGTTCTCGGTGTTCGAGCGCCTGGTCAAGGGCGAGGGCGTCAACGAGATCGCCCAGCACCTGGCGGTCAGCAGCAAGACCATCAGCACCCACAAGGCGCGGCTGATGCAGAAGCTCGGCGCGCATTCGGTGGCCGACCTGGTCAAGTATGCCGTGGAGCACAAGCTGGTCTGAGCCGGCGCGCGGCGGTGCGATTCGCCGTTGCTTATGTGAGTCCCTTCCGGTTTTTGCAACGCCCGGCTACCTCGCCGGCTGGCGAAAGGGAATCATTGCCCGCTCAGTGGGGTACTTCATCAGAACAAGGAGAAGAGGGATGTTGCTGCGAGCGGTACGGGGCGGGCTGCTGGCCGGCCTGCTGGGGACTGTCGCCACGCCGGCGCTGGCGGACTACGTGACGGTGATTTCCTTCGGTGGGGCCAACAAGGCGGCCCAGGAGAAGGCCTTCTACGAACCCTTCAAGACGGCCACCGGCACGGCGGTGGTGCACGGTTCCTACAATGGCGACCTGGACAAGCTCAGGCAGATGGTGGAGATCAGCCATGTGTCCTGGGACGTGGTCGAGGTGGAGGCCCCGGAACTGGCGCGTGGCTGCCAGGAGGGCCTGTTCCAGAAGCTCGACCAGCGCCTGATCGGCGACCCCGCCGACTACGTGCCCGGCGCGGTGCAGCCCTGCGGCGTCGGCATCTTCGTCTGGACCACCCTGCTGGCCTACAACCAGGACAAGCTGCAGGGCAAGCCCCAGGGCTGGGCCGATTTCTGGGACCTGAAGAAATTCCCCGGCAAGCGCGGCCTGCGCTGGGGCGCCAAGTACAGCCTGGAGTTCGCCCTGATGGCCGACGGCGTGGCGCCCAAGGACGTCTACCAGGTGCTGGGCACCCCCGGCGGCGTCGACCGCGCCTTCCGCAAGCTCGACGAGATCAAGCCGAGCATCCACTGGTGGAAGTCCGGCCAGGACCCGGTGCGCGACCTGTCCGACGGCACCGTGGTCATGAGCTCGGCCTACAACGGCCGCATCGCCGCGGCCCAGCCCGAGCAGAAGGGCCTGCGCATGGCCTGGGCCGGCGGCATCTACGACTTCGACTTCTGGGCGCTGCCCTCGGGCGTGTGGAAGAAGGACCTGGCAGAGAAGTTCATTGCCTTCGCCAGCCAGCCCGAGCAGCAGAAGGTCTATGCGCAGAACATCGCCTACGGCCCGACCAACCGCAAGGCGGTGGAGCAGCTCGACCCGCAGGTGGCCGCCAACCTGCCCACCGCGCCGCGCAACATGGCCGACGCGCTGGGCATGAACGTGGCCTTCTGGGCCGAGCATGGCGATGCTCTGGAGAAACGCTTCCAGGACTGGGCTAAACGCTGAGAACCTGCCTACGATCTGCTGCGCGTCGGCATGACTGCGTTGAGAACAGGCGAGCGATGCTCATTTAGCGGCCTGAACTCCGCTCACTCGCCTGTTCCCGCCTTGTCCTGCTCTAGCTCGCGAGATCGTAGACAGGCTCCAGGTCGCTTTCGGATATGCCGGTGTCGCACCCAATGCGACACCGGCTTTCTGCGACTGATAGCCACACTTTTCGTGTAGGGATCGCCCTACAGACGATCCTCTTCTACCCTTATAGCAAGTTCTCTCCCCGCCCGATTTGCGCGCATTGCAGGCTTCTCTAGTCTTGCTTCACGGCAATTACTTACAAATACAAAGGTGCGGTTATGGCCGAGACTCAGGCGAACGATGTGCTGGTCAGCTTCCGTGGCGTCCAGAAGAGCTACGACGGCGAGACGCTCATCGTCAAAGACCTCAACCTGGATATTCGCAAAGGCGAATTCCTCACCCTGCTGGGGCCGTCCGGTTCCGGCAAGACCACCAGCCTGATGATGCTGGCCGGTTTCGAAACCCCCACCTCCGGCGAGATCCAGCTGGCCGGCCGCTCCATCAACAACGTCCCCCCGCACAAGCGCGACATCGGCATGGTGTTCCAGAACTATGCCCTGTTCCCGCACATGACCGTGGCGGAGAACCTGGCCTTCCCGCTCTCCGTGCGCGGCATGAGCAAGACCGACGTGGCCGAGCGCGTCAAGCGCGCGCTGTCCATGGTCCAGCTCGACGCCTTCGGCGGGCGCTACCCGGCGCAGCTCTCCGGCGGCCAGCAGCAGCGCGTGGCCCTGGCCCGGGCGCTGGTCTTCGAACCGCAGCTGGTGCTGATGGACGAACCCCTGGGTGCGCTCGACAAGCAACTGCGCGAGCACATGCAGATGGAGATCAAGCACATCCACCAGCGCCTGGGCGTGACCGTGGTCTACGTGACCCACGACCAGGGCGAGGCGCTGACCATGTCCGACCGCGTGGCGGTGTTCCACCAGGGCGAGATCCAGCAGATCGCCCCGCCCCACGAACTCTACGAACACCCGCGCAACTCCTTCGTGGCCAACTTCATCGGCGAGAACAACCGCATCGCCGGGCAACTGGCGAGCCACGAGGGCGAGCGCTGCGTGGTGACCCTGGCGCGTGGCGAGAAGGTCGAGGCGCTGGCGGTGAACGTCGGCCAGCCCGGCGACCCCGTCAGCCTGTCGATCCGTCCCGAGCGGGTGCGCCTGAACGGGCACAGCGAAAGCTGCGTGAACCGCTTCTCCGGCCGTGTGGCCGAGTTCATCTATCTTGGCGACCACGTGCGCATCCGCCTGGAGGTTTGCGGCCGCACCGATTTCTTCGTCAAGCAGCCGATCGCCGAGCTCGACCCTGCGCTGAGCGTGGGTGATGTGGTACCGCTGGGCTGGGCCGTGGAGCACGTGCGTGCCCTCGACCCGCTGTCGGCGGCCTGATTCGAAGAAAAACAAACCAGCACACTGTGGAGAGAAGAATAATGTCGAAGTCCCCGTTCCACCCGTCGAAGGCCGGCCTCAAGCTCGCCGCGCTGACCCTCGGCCTGGCTTGCGCCGCGCAGTCCATGGCGGCCACCGATCTGACCGTGATCTCCTTCGGCGGCGCCAACAAGGACGCCCAGACCAAGGCCTTCTACCAGCCCTTCGAGAAGGCCACCGGCAACAAGATCGTCGCCGGCGAGTACAACGGCGAGATGGCCAAGGTGAAGGCCATGGTCGACACCAACAGCGTGACCTGGGACCTGGTCGAGGTGGAATCGCCGGAGCTGGCCCGCGGCTGTGACGAAGGCATGTTCGAGGAAATCGACCCGGCCATCCTCGGCAAGGCCGAGGACTACGTCCCGGGCGCCGTGAGCAACTGCGGCGTCGGCTTCTTCGTGTGGTCCACCGTGCTGGCCTACAACGCCGACAAGCTGAAGACCGCCCCCACCGGCTGGGCCGACTTCTGGGACCTGAAGAAGTACCCGGGCAAGCGCGGCCTGCGCAAGGGCGCCAAGTACACCCTGGAATTCGCCCTGATGGCCGACGGCGTCGCGCCCAAGGACGTGTACAAGGTGCTGGCCACCAAGGAAGGCCAGGACCGCGCCTTCAAGAAGCTCGACGAGATCAAGCCGAGCATCCAGTGGTGGGAAGCCGGCGCCCAGCCGCCGCAGTACCTCGCCTCCGGTGACGTGGTGATGAGCTCGGCCTACAACGGCCGCATCGCCTCGGTGCAGAAGGAAAGCAACCTGAAGGTCGTGTGGAACGGCGGCATCTACGACTTCGACGCCTGGGCCATCCCGAAAGGCGACAAGAAGAAAGAAGAAGCCCTGAAGTTCATCGCCTTCTCGGTCAAGCCCGAGCAGCAGAAGATCTACGCCGAGAATATCGCCTACGGCCCGGTGAACAAGAACACCGTGGGCCTGCTGGACAAGGGCGTGCAGGCCAACATGCCGACCACCCCGGAAAACATCGCCAACCAGGTGGGCATGGACGTGACCTTCTGGGCCGACTACGGCGAGCAGCTGGAACAGCGCTTCAACGCCTGGGCCGCCAAGTAAGGCTGGCCCCGCCGCCCGCCCGGGCGGCAACCGCGGCAGCGATGCCACGGCCCGCAGGCCCTGCGGGCCGTTCCCGCCGGGAAAAGCTCCCGGCGCGGCGGCGCTCGCCGTGACACACCTGATACACCACACCTTGGCCGCCCTCGCGGGCGGCCCGTTTTACCGGAGTTCGCTATGGCCACCGCTGTGTCCTTGAACGAGGTCGCCGGCCCCACCCTGAAGCAGCGCCTGGCGCGTGCGGAGCGGATGAATCGCCTGAAATCCCAGGCGTTGGTCCTGCCGCTGTTGCTGTTCCTCCTGCTGACCTTCCTGGTGCCGATCGCCGCGCTGCTCTACAAGAGCGTGTACAACCCCGAAGTGGTCGGCTCGCTGCCCAAGACGGTCAACGCCATCACCACCTGGGACGGCAAGTCGCTGCCGCCGGACGCGGTCTACCAGGCCCTGAGCGAAGACCTCTACGCTGCGCGCAAGAACCAGACCATCGGTGACCTCTCCAAGCGCCTGAACATGGAACTGGCCGGCTACCGCAGCCTGATGGCCAAGACCGCCCGCGCCCTGCCGTTCAAGGAGCAACCGGCTTCCTACAAGGACGCCATGGAGACCATCGACGAGCGCTGGGGCGACCCGGCCTACTGGCAGGTGATCCGCCGCAACGCCAGCAGCATCACCCCCTATTACCTGCTCGCTGCCCTCGACCACCGCATCGACGACCTCGGCGAACTGGCCCCGGCCACCCCGGACCAGTCCATCTACCTGGACATCTTCGCCCGCACCTTCTGGATGGGCGCGGTGATCACCGTCATCTGCCTGCTGCTGGCCTACCCGCTGGCGTACCTGCTGGCCAACCTGCCGACGCGCAAGAGCAACCTGCTGATGATCCTGGTGCTGCTGCCGTTCTGGACCTCCATCCTGGTGCGCGTCGCGGCCTGGATCGTGCTGCTGCAGTCCGGCGGGCTGATCAACGGCGCGCTGCTCAAGCTGGGCCTGATCGACCAGCCGCTGCAACTGGTGTTCAACCGCACCGGCGTATACATCGCCATGGTGCACATCATGCTGCCGTTCATGATCCTGCCGATCTTCAGCGTGATGAAGAGCATCTCGCCCAGCTATATGCGCGCGGCCATCTCCCTGGGCAGCCACCCGTTCGCCGCCTTCTGGAAGGTCTACTTCCCGCAGACCGTGGCCGGCGTCGGCGCCGGGTGCCTGCTGGTGTTCATCCTGTCGATCGGCTACTACATCACCCCGGCCCTGCTGGGCAGCCCGAACGACCAGATGGTCAGCTACTTCGTCGCCTTCTACACCAACACCACCATCAACTGGGGCATGGCCACGGCCCTGGGCGGCCTGCTGCTGTTCGCCACCCTGGTGCTGTACGTGATCTACGGCTGGCTGGTGGGCGCGAGCCGCCTGCGCCTGGGCTGAGGAGAGAAAGAAGATGCTGAGTCCCTACATGTCCCCGGTCGAGCGCGTGTGGTTCTACACCCTGCGCATCCTCTGCGGCCTGGTGCTGCTGTTCCTGGTGCTGCCGGTGCTGGTGATAGTGCCGCTGTCGTTCAACTCCGGCACCTTCCTGGTCTACCCGCTGCAGGGCTTCTCGCTGCGCTGGTACGCCGACTTCTTCCACAGCGCCGAATGGATGCGCTCGCTGACCAACAGCATGATCGTGGCCCCGGCGGCCACCTTCCTGGCGATGGTCTTCGGCACCCTGGCGTCGATCGGCCTGACCCGCGGCGAGTTCCGCGGCAAGGCCCTGGTGATGAGCCTGGTGATCTCGCCGATGGTGGTCCCGGTGGTGATCATCGGTGTGGCCGCCTACCTGTTCTTCGCCCCGCTGGGCCTGGGCAACAGCTACATCTCGCTGATCATCGTGCACGCGGTGCTGGGCGTGCCCTTCGTCATCATCACGGTGTCGGCGACCCTGCAGGGCTTCAACCAGAACCTGGTGCGCGCTGCCGCAAGCCTGGGCGCGCCGCCGGTGCTGACGTTCTTCAAGGTGACCCTGCCGCTGATCGCCCCCGGGGTGATCTCCGGCGCGCTGTTCGCCTTCGCCACCTCGTTCGACGAAGTGGTGGTGACGCTGTTCCTCGCCGGCCCCGAGCAGGCCACCCTGCCACGGCAGATGTTCAGCGGCATCCGCGAGAACCTCAGCCCGACCATCGCCGCCGCGGCGACCCTGCTGATCGGCTTCTCGGTCCTGCTGCTGCTGACCCTGGAATGGCTGCGCGGGCGCAGCGAGAAGATGCGTACCGCCCCCAGCGCCTGATCCGCCGCTCCTGCGCTGCAGGCAGGGGCGGCTTTTCGTAGGATGGCGTTGAGCGAAGCGATACCCATCAGCGCAACCACATGGGTATCGCAAGCTCAACCCATCCTACGAAAAGCGCCTCGGCGCAGTCTGCAAGACAGTTGCTCCTACAACCATCGCCTCGATCCCACCTCGCTGCCTCCAGCGGCTACAATGCGCGCCATCCGTGATTCCGCCCACAGAGGTGCGCCATGCAACCCTACGCCATCGCCCCGTCGATCCTCTCCGCCGACTTCGCCCGCCTGGGCGAGGACGTGGACAAGGTGCTCGCCGCCGGCGCCGACATCGTCCACTTCGACGTGATGGACAACCACTACGTGCCGAACCTGACCATCGGCCCGATGGTCTGCTCGGCGCTGCGCAAGTACGGTGTCACCGCGCCCATCGACGTGCACCTGATGGTCTCCCCGGTGGACCGCATCATCGGCGACTTCATCGAGGCCGGCGCCACCTACATCACCTTCCACCCCGAAGCCAGCCAGCACATCGACCGCTCCCTGCAACTGATCAAGGATGGCGGCTGCAAGGCCGGCCTGGTGTTCAACCCGGCCACCTCGCTGGACGCGCTCAAGTACGTGATGGACAAGATCGACATGGTCCTCCTGATGAGCGTGAACCCCGGCTTCGGCGGGCAGAAGTTCATCCCCGGCACCCTCGACAAGCTGCGCGAGGCGCGCGCGCTGATCGACGCTTCCGGCCGCGACATCCGCCTGGAGATCGACGGCGGGGTGAACGTGAAGAACATCCGCGAGATCGCCGCGGCGGGCGCCGACACCTTCGTCGCCGGCTCGGCCATCTTCAACGCCCCCGACTACGCCGAGGTTATCCGCGCCATGCACGCCGAACTGGCGCAGGCCGGCAAGTGATGAGCGCTGCCCAAGCGCTGTTCGCCGGGCGCCTGCCGCGCCTGGTGATGTTCGATCTGGACGGCACCCTGGTGGACTCGGTGCCGGACCTGGCCGCCGCGGTGGACAAGGCCCTGATCGGCATGGGCCGCGCTCCCGCCGGGCTTGAGCAGGTGCGCCACTGGGTCGGCAACGGCGCCCGGGTGCTGGTGCGCCGCGCCCTGGCCGGCGGCATCGAGCATGAAGGCGTCAGCGAGGAGGACACCGAGCGCGCCCTGGCGCTGTTCATGGACGCCTACGCCGACAGCCACGCTCTCACCGAGGTCTACCCCGGTGTGGTGGACACCCTGAAATGGCTGAAGAAACAGGACGTGGAGCTGGCGCTGATCACCAACAAGCCCGAGCGCTTCGTCGCCCCGCTGCTGGACGAGATGGGCCTGGGCAAGTTCTTCCGCTGGATCGTCGGCGGCGACACCCTGCCGCAGCAGAAGCCCGACCCGGCCGCGCTGCTGTTCGTGATGAAGGCCGCCGGCGTGGCGCCCGGCGAGGCGCTGTTCGTCGGCGACTCGCGCAACGACGTGCTGGCCGCCAAGGCCGCCGGGGTGCGCAGCGTCGGCCTGACCTACGGCTACAACCACGGCCGGCCGATCGCCGAGGAGCAGCCGAGCCTGGTGCTGGACGACCTGCGCCAACTGCTGCCTTGCTTCGACCCGGGCAAAGCGATAGTGTTGCCGGACGACGGTTCCAACCCCGCCCATCGAGACTCCAACGTGCTGGACACGGCTCCCCGCAAACTCTGGATGAAAGTCATCAAGGCCCTGGCCCGCTGGCGCTGGCGCGCCTGACATTCCTCCGGCCGGACCTCCCGGCGCCCGTTTGCCACTGCCCGTTCCACCTCCTCGCACGAGACCGCTCATGAACCGCGACGCATTCCAGCGGCTGGCCGCCGAAGGCTACAACCGCATCCCCCTGACCTGCGAAACCCTCGCCGACTTCGACACCCCGCTGTCGATCTACCTGAAGCTCGCCGACGGCGCCAACAGCTACCTGCTGGAATCGGTGCAGGGCGGCGAGAAGTGGGGCCGCTACTCCATCATCGGCCTGCCGTGCCGCACCGTGCTGCGCGTCTACGGCCACTGCGTGAGCATCAGCGTCGACGGCGTGGAAAGCGAGCGCTTCGACTGCGAGGACCCGCTGGCCTTCGTCGAGCAGTTCAAGGAGCGCTACCGCGTGCCGACCCTGCCGGGCCTGCCGCGCTTCAACGGCGGCCTGGTCGGCTACTTCGGCTACGACTGCGTGCGCTACGTCGAGCCGCGCCTGGCGCAGTGCCCGAACCCGGACCCGCTGGGCAACCCGGACATCCTGCTGATGGTCTCCGACGCCGTGGTCGTCTTCGACAACCTGGCCGGCAAGCTGCACGCCATCGTCCTCGCCGACCCGGCCGAGGCGGACGCCTACGACAAGGGCCAGGCGCGCCTGGAAGAGCTGCTGCAGCGCCTGCGCCAGCCGATCACCCCGCGCCGGGGCCTGGACTTCGCCGCGGTCAACGCGCCCGAGCCGCAGTTCCGCGCCAGCTTCACCCGCGAGGACTACGAGCGCGCGGTGGACACCGTCAAGGAATACATCCTGGCCGGCGACTGCATGCAGGTGGTGCCGTCGCAGCGCATGTCCATCGATTTCAAGGCCGCGCCCATCGACCTGTACCGCGCGCTGCGCTGCTTCAACCCGACGCCCTACATGTACTTCTTCAACTTCGGCGACTTCCACGTGGTGGGCAGCTCGCCGGAGGTGCTGGTGCGCGTGGAGGACGGCGAGGTCACGGTGCGCCCGATCGCCGGCACCCGCCCGCGCGGCGCCACCGAGGAAGCCGACCGCGCCCTGGAGCAGGACCTGCTGTCCGACGCCAAGGAAATCGCCGAGCACCTGATGCTCATCGACCTGGGCCGCAACGACGTCGGCCGCGTGTCGCAGACCGGTTCGGTGAAGGTCACCGAGCAGATGGTCATCGAGCGCTACTCCAACGTCATGCACATCGTTTCCAACGTCAACGGCCAGCTCAAGCCCGAGCTCAGCGCCATGGACGCCCTGCGCGCGATCCTCCCGGCCGGCACCCTGTCCGGCGCGCCGAAGATCCGCGCCATGGAAATCATCGACGAGCTGGAGCCGGTCAAGCGCGGCGTCTACGGCGGCGCCGTGGGCTACCTGGCGTGGAACGGCAACATGGACACCGCCATCGCCATCCGCACCGCGGTGATCAAGAACGGCGAACTGCACGTGCAGGCCGGCGGCGGCATCGTCGCCGACTCGGTGCCGGCGCTGGAATGGGAAGAAACCATCAACAAGCGCCGCGCCATGTTCCGCGCGGTGGCTCTGGCCGAACACACCGCGCGCCTCGAAGACTGAGCGCTGCTGCCGTAATGCAGAACGCCGTTTCCCCGGGAGGGGAAACGGCGTTTTCGTTGGTGCCCGCAGTTTTCCCGTAGGAGCGGACCTTGTCCGCGATAGCCGTAACCACCGGCGCGATTCGCGGGCAGGGCCCGCTCCTACAGTTCCAGGGAGGAACGGAACGTTTTTTCGTAGGAGCGAGCTTGCTCGCGAACCGCATGGCACCGCGTTTGTTCGCGAGCAAGCTCGCTCCTACGAAGAGCACCTCGGCACACCCGCCTCCCAGGAACTGTAGGAGCGGATCTCATCCGCGAATCGCGCGCAGGGCGCGCTCCTACATGGTGACGGCATGTTCGCCTAACCCATCCTGCCCCTGCTGCCCCGCCCGGCGCCGGGCGAGGGCGGCATCCGCCAGGCTGGCGCGCTGCTCGACATAGGCCGCCAGGTGATCCACCGCCACGTACTGCATGGCCTTGTGGCTGTCGTCCAGGGTGGTCACCGGCAGGGCGATGCGTCCGCAGGCCAGGGCCTTGCCGAAGTTCTCCCGGTTGAGGTTGCGGAACCAGCGCTCGCGCACCTGTTCCAGGGGCACCAGCACGTCGCCGAAGATCTGGTAGACCAGCGCCACGGTTTCCTGGCGTGGCGCCGGTTGGGTGTCGGAGTTCGACGGCAGCATGGCTTCCTCCTGCTTGCGGTTGTCGTTCGATGGAGGAAATATAGCTTTTGTTGTTTTTCCTGGCAATCGCCGTTCGCCCGGCTTTCCTTCGCACAGAAGAAACCCCGCGGCGGCGGGGTTGGGGAGGGCTCAGCGAACCAGCGTGGGCGCGCGGCGATGGCGCACCGTCGACCACCAGAACACCCAGCCGATGATGCTCAGCTGGCTGGCCTGGATGGCCTGGGCGTCGTATTCCTCGTCGCCGTACTCGTCGCGGTTGAAGCTGCGCAGGCGGATGCCGCCGCCCGGCAGGCGGTAGAGGAACTTCACCCGCAGCATGCCCTCGTGCTCCAGGGCGTAGATCTCGCCGTCGGTGATGTGCGTCGTCGCCGTATCGATGCCGATGGTGGAGCCATCCATGATCAGCGGCTCCATGCTGTTGCCGGTGAGCTGGGCGCAGATGGCCGCGTCCGGGTCGACCCCGGCGGCGCGCAGGGTGGCGTAGGAGAAGCGCAGCTTGCGCCCCTCGATCTGGCGCACCGCGGTGCGCCCGGCGCCGGCGGACATTTCCACTTCCTTGTACAAGGGCAGTTCCACCTCGTCTTCGTCCAGCGGCGTGCTGCTGTCCCAGGGATGCAGCGGCTCCAGGCGCAGCGGGCTGCCGTCGGCCGGTGGTGTGGCGGCCTGCGGCGAGCCTTCGCCGGTGCCCAGCCAGACCGGCGAGACGCCCAGGGCCGCGGCGATCTCGATCAGCTTGCGGGTGCTCTGCGCCTTGCCGGCGGTCAGCTTGTGGATGGTGTTCTGCGAGACCCCGGCCGCTTCGGCGAGGCTCTCCTGCTTGAGGTTGCGCGCGGCCATGGCCTGCTTGAGGCGCTCGGCGAGCGTGGAGGGGCGGGCTGTGCTGTTCATGGCGGCACTCTACCGCCCGTTCCGTGGAAGTGTAAATAGCTTTGGTGTTGACTGTAAATAGCTTTGGTTGTAGTTTTTCCTTCGCTGGCCTTCTGAAGGTTGTTTCCGAGCCGGCGGCGGACGCGATCCGACACGAGGGTGCCGGCGCCTCCGTCTTCCGCGGCAGGGAGGCCGTGGGTTGCCTGCGGCCCGTGCGTCACGGGGCAGGCTGACGGCGGAAGCGGGCGAGGAGCGCACCGCTTCCGCACGGCGAGTGGCGTCCACCTGAGCGCCACGCATCGACAAACAGCACGCGAATGACCTGGCAGCGCGGCCGCGGGATGGCACGTGCAGGGCGGGTCGTCGCCCGGAGAAAAGCATGAACGCACCAGCGCAACACCACGGGGAGGTCGCCCATGGCTGATCTCGCCGACTACGCCAACGACCTGGCCCTGGAACGCCTCGACGCCCTGCTGGCGGCACGGCGCGGCAACGAGCCGGAGCCAGCCGCCGCCGACTGCCAGGTCTGCGGCGAGCCCATCCCCGAGGCCCGCCGCCTGGCGGTGCCCGGCTGCAGCCGCTGCCTGGACTGCCAGGCCCTGGACGAACTGGAACGGCACCGCTGAAGGCGCGGGAGGCAAACGTGATCAAGCCGATCGATGAAATGCTCAGGCTCTGGGCCGAGGAAATGCACAGCCCGGGCGTGGCCGGTGGCGGCTATGCCGGCGGCAACCTGCTGGCGCTGATGATCGCCAACAAGGGCGAGATGATCCGCGGCACCCGTGGCAGCCGGGTACTGCTCGACCGCGTCGCCGAGCTGGACCTGATCGTCAACGGCCTGCCCGAGCAGCAGAAGCAGGTGGTCAGCGAACACTACCTGAACCGCGACAGCGAACCCGAGCAGAAGTACCGCCACTGCCGCTGCAGCCGCAACACCTTCTACTTGCGCCTGCACGTGGCGCACCAGAGCATCCAGGCCCGCCTGCTGCGCCGCGTGGCCTGACCCCGCCGAGCCCGGCCCCGCGCCGGGCTTTCTCCACCCATGCGCCGTTGCGCTATGCTCGCGGCCATGGACAGCACCTCCCTCACCCTGCGCCCCGCGAGCCCGGCCGATGCCGAGGCGATCCTGCGGATTCTCGGCGAAACCTACGAAACCACCTGGAAACCCCAACTGACCGCCGAGGCGCGAGCGCGCTTCGAAGCGGCAGGGCGCACCCGCGCCTACGTCCAGGCGCGCCTCGGGCATTTCCACCTGGCCTGCCTGGGCGGCGAGGTCATCGGCCTGGTCGCCTGGCGCGACGACTTCATCGATGCCCTGCACGTCTCGCCCCGCGCCCAACGCGCCGGCGCCGGCAGCGCCCTGCTGCGCTTCGCCGAACGCCAGATGGCCGCAGCCGGCCACGCGCAGGCGCGCCTGGAGACCGACACCTTCAACCGCCAGAGCCGCGCCTTCTACGCCAGGCACGGCTACGCGGAAGTCGACTTCTACCCCGACGAGGAATGGCACAGCGGCTTCACCACGGTGCTGCTGAGCAAGCCCCTGGGCTGAGTCGCAGTGTCTCGCCGGTGCGTTGCCGGTGCATTGCCCACCTATTGCGGTGCCAGGGCGGAAATGCCTTGTCCGGCCGGGAATCGGGGGGTACAAAGTCATCAATCTTGCAAAGGTGCGTCCCCAGGGAGCACCGCTGAAAACCTCGTCGAGCCCGGCCCCAGCGCCGGGCTTTTTCGTTTCCGCCGCCCGCTTTCGCGGCCTGCGGCCGTAATCCCCGGCTGGCTGATAGCCGCCGGTTCCGCCCGCCGGCGCGGGCGTTTGTCTTCAAGGTGAACCCATGGGCAATGAACCCGAGATGCCGCTGTGGGTATCGATCCTGCTGGCCGCCGTGGGCGGCGTCAGCGGCGAGATGTGGCGGGCCGACAAGGCCGGCCTGGGCGGCTGGGGGCTGCTGCGGCGCCTGGCGTTGCGCTCCGGCGCCTCGATCGTCTGCGGCGTGGCGGTGATGTTCCTGGCCTTGGCCTGCGGCGCCTCGCTGCTGCTCAGCGCCGCCGTCGGCAGCCTGACCGCGGCGGCCGGCGCCGAGATCGCCGTCGGCCTCTACGAACGCTGGGCGGCCCGCCGCCTGGGTGTCTGCCAATTGAGCGACAGCGACCACGAGCGTCGCTGAACGAATCCATCCGAAACAGGGAGGCGCCATGCCTGACCAGGAGTTGACCCTCGAAAGCCTGCTGGCCGCCGTCGAACAGCGGCTGCGCGCGGTACTGCCGGAGGCCGTGCAGATACTGCGCGGCCCACTGGGAACGGCCACCCCGCAGCTACCCGCGCTGCTGCTGGAATACGCCGCGCTGGCGCCGGGCCGCAACCCCGGCACCGGCGAGACGGCGCTGCTGTGCCGGCTGCAGGCACGCCTGCTGCTGCAGCGCGACGACGCCGAGGCGGAAGTGCTGGCGCTGCAGCTGGCTTCGCTGATCGCCGTCCTGCTGCGTGCGCAGACCTGGGACCTGCCGCTGGAGCCGGCCGGCTTCGTCCAGGCCCGGCCCGAGGCCAGCGAGGCCTACCGCGTCTGGCTGCTGGAGTGGGACCAGCCGCTGCTGCTGGGTACGCCGGAATGGCCCTGGGAGGACCTGCCGCCGGGCTCGCTGCTGCTGGGTATCGAGCCGCAGACCGGCCCCGGCCACGAGGCCGACTACTTCGCCCCGGAGGACCTGGCATGAACCCGACCTACGTGAGCGCCGAGCACGACCGCATGCTCGCCTCGCTGATCGTGCCCTGCGTGGTGGTCGCCGTGGACCTGGCCGCCGCCCGGGTGCGGGTGCGCAATGGCGACTGGACCAGCGCCTGGGTCCGCTGGCACGCCCAGGGCGCAGGCCCGGCGCGGCACTGGCGGGCGCCGGGCATCGGCGAACAGGGCGTATTGCTCAGCCCCTCCGGCGTGCTGTCCATGGGCACCTTCGTGCCCGGCCTGTACGGCGACGCCGGCGCCCCGGCGGACAGCCGCGACCACGTCGAGACCTGGCGATTCGCCGACGGCGGCAGCCTGAGCTACGACTGGGCGGCGCACAGCTACAGCATCGAGCTGCCCAGCGGCAGCGTCACGGTGAAGGTGGGTGGGGCGCAGGTACTGGTCAGCGATTCCAGCGTGACGGTCAAGGCCGGGCAGATCAGCCTGCAGGGCGAGGTGGCCATCCAGGGCAACCTGGCGGTGCAGGGCAACGTCACCAGCAGCGGCTCGATCATGGACACCACCGGCAACAGCAACCACCACACCCACTGAACCGTCACTTTCATCCACAGGCCCGCCATGCGCGGGCCTCTTCGTTTCTGGAGAACAGCATGGGCAAGCACAACCGCCCGCCACAGGGGAGGGCGCGGCCATGATCGGCATGGACAGGCGCAACGGCCAACCCCTGGGCGGCCTGGCGCACCTGAAACAATCCATCGAGGACATCCTCGGCACGCCCCTGGGCAGCCGGCGCATGCGCCCGGAGTACGGCAGCCAGCTGCGGCGCATGGTCGACCTGCCGCTCAGCGAAGGCTGGAAAAGCGCGGTGCAGGCCGAGGTCGCCCGTTCCCTCGGGCGCTGGGAGCCGCGCATCCGCCTGCAGTCGGTGAAGGTCAGCGCGGTGCTCGATGGCCGCGTCAGCCTGCTGTTGAGCGGGCTCTACCAGGGTGACGGTTTCCAGCTGGAGGTGCAGGCATGAGCATCATCGACCTGTCGCAGCTGCCGCCGCCGGACGTGGTGGAAAGCCTGGACTTCGAGAGCCTCTACCAGGAGCTGCTGGAAGCCTTCCGCGCGGCCATGGGCGAAGGCTGGGACGCCGCGCTGGAGTCCGATCCGGTGGTCAAGCTGCTGGAGCTGGCGGCCTACCGTGAGCTGCTGCTGCGCGCCCGCATCAACGACGCCGCGCGGGCAGTGATGCTCGCCTACGCCACGGGCAGCGACCTCGAGCAACTGGCCGCCGGCTACAACGTGGCGCGCCTGGTGATCCAGCCCGCCGATCCGTCGGCGGTGCCGCCGCTGGAGGCGGTGCTGGAGAGCGACGACTCGCTGCGCAACCGCACCCAGCTGGCCTTCGACCAACTGTCGGTGGCCGGGCCGCGCAATGCCTACGTGGCCTTCGCGCTGGGCGCCGACGGGCGCATCGCCGATGTCTCGGCGATCAGCCCCGCGCCCTGCGAGGCACTGATCAGCGTGCTGTCCCGCGAAGGCGATGGCAGTGCTGCCGAGGACATCCTCGAAGCAGTGCGCCTGGCGCTGTCCGACGAGGACGTACGACCGGTGGGCGATCGCGTCACCGTGCAGTCGGCGAGCATCGTCGACTACCGGGTGGAGGCGGTGCTCTACATCTACCCGGGGCCCGAGGCCGAGCTGATCCGCCAGGCGGCGGAAGCCTCGCTGCAAGGCTACATCGCCACCCAGCGCCGGCTCGGCCGCGACATCCGCCGCTCGGCGCTGTTCGCCGCGCTGCATGTGGAGGGCGTTCAGCGCGTAGAGCTGGCGCAGCCGGCCGCCGACGTGGTGCTGGACGCCACCCAGGCCGCCTATTGCACCGGCTACGCCATCAGCGTGGGAGGCTCCGATGAGTAGCCGCCTGCTGCCCAGCAACGCCACGCCGCTGGAACGGGCGCTGGCCGACGTGCAGGTGAGCGATCTACCGATCCCGCTGCGCGAGCTGATGGACCCGCAGCGCTGCCCGCTGGCGCTGCTGCCCTACCTGGCCTGGGCCTGGTCGGTGGACCGCTGGGACCCGGACTGGGCCGAGCCGGTGAAGCGCAAGGCGATAGCCGCGGCGTTCCGTATCCACCAGCACAAGGGCACCATCGCCGCGCTGCGCCGGGTGATCGAGCCGCTGGGCTACCTGATCGAGGTGATCGAGTGGTGGCAGAGCGCGCCCATGGGCGAGCCGGGCACCTTCGGCCTGCGCATCGGCGTGCTCGACAGCGGCATCAGCGAAGCCATGTACCAGGAGGTGGAGCGCCTGATCGACGACGCGAAGCCGCTGACCCGCCACCTCATCGGGCTGGACATCAGCCTGGAAACCCAGGGGCCGATCTACGTCGGCTCCGGCCAATACGACGGCGACATCACCACCGTCTACCCCTATCTCCCGGACGTCATCGAGACCCGCGGCGGCTACGGCCTGCCCGGCCGGGAACACACCATCGACCAACTGAGCGTCTACCCATGGCCGTGACCTACTACGCACTCCTGACCACCATCGGTGCCGGCAAGCTGGCGAATGCCACCGCGCTGGGCACCACCCTGAAAATCACCCAACTGGCCGTCGGCGACGGCGGCGGCAACGTCCCGACCCCGGACGCCAGCCGCACCGCGCTGGTCAACGAAGTCCGCCGCGCGCCGCTGAACCAACTGAGCGTCGACCCGGCCAACGCCGCGCAGATCATCGCCGAGCAGGTCATCCCCGAGGACGTCGGCGGCTGGTGGATCCGCGAGATGGGCCTGTACGACGAGGCCGGCGCACTGATCGCCTACGCCAACTGCGCGCCGTCCTACAAACCGCAACTGGCCGAAGGCAGCGGCCGCACCCAGACCGTGCGCATGGTGCTGATCGTCAGCAACACCGCTTCGGTGGAGCTGAAGATCGATCCGAGCGTGGTGCTGGCTACCCGCGAGTACGTCGACAGCGCCATCGTCAGCGCGATGAACAAGCTGGATCAGAAACAGTCGGCGCGTGTTGCGACCACCGCCAACATCACCCTGAGCGGCCTGCAGACGCTGGATGGCGTGGCGCTGGCTGCTGGCGACCGGGTGCTGGTGAAGAATCAGACCAACGCGCCGGACAACGGCATCTACCTGGTAGCCAGCGGTGCCTGGAAGCGCGCGGGGGATGCGGATGCAAGCGTCGAGGTGACGCCGAACCTGACTGTTGCAGTGGAGGAGGGCAGCACCCAGGCGGACAGTATCTGGCAGCTCACCACCAATGCCCCGATCGTGCTGGGGACCACTGCGCTGGTATTCCAGAACATCACCACTGGGTTGGCGCCGCTGGCTTCGCCGGTGTTTACCGGCATACCAATTGCTCCCACTGCTGCAGTTGGTACCAATACTACTCAGTTGGCAAGCACGGCGTTTGTTCAGGCAGCGTTTTCAAGATTTTCCAACTCATCCCAAGTGGCACTTCCATTAGTCAATGGTTTTTATAATAGAGGGGTAAGTGGCTACTGGACTGCCAATGGGAATCTTTACCTTGGTATTAATATAGGTAGAGCAACTTTGGCAGAAGGGAATAGTGTCGCTTTCACTCTTCCTCTTGGGGCAAGACCTAAGTATCAGGTTGGTGGAGTCGGAAGCTTTTCGGCCGATGATCCTCTCTTTTTGGGTGTCTTCACATGGAGTCTGAATACTGACGGTAAATTTGTGATTATATATTCAATTCTCGCTCCTGCCGGCAGCAAAGGATGTGGCTATGGCATGAACTTATGTACTCAACTGGCCTAATAGCTCTCAATTTCTATTGAGATGTTTGCAGTACAAGCTGATTTAAATATCAGTTCGTGTTAGCAGGATTCTATCTGACAGCAAGCTAGCGTCAGATCCACCAACCGCCTACCGGCGGTTTTTTTATGTCTGGAGAAAACCCTATGAGCTTCTTTCACGGCGTTACCGTGACCAACGTCGACGTCGGCGCGCGCACCATCGCGCTGCCGTCGTCCTCGATCATCGGCCTGGTGGATACCTTCACCCCGGGCGCTCCGGCCACCGCCGAGCCGGATGTGCCGGTGCTGCTAACCAGCCTGCGCGAGGCCGCTGCCGCCTTCGGCGTGGGCTCGGCGATCTACAAGGCCTGCACCGCCATCTTCACCCAGGCCTCCGCCGTGGTCGTCGCGGTGGGTGTGGCCGAGGTCGAGGACCCGGCGCAGCAGACCTCGGCGATCATCGGCAACGTCACCGAGTCCGGCCAGCGCACCGGTCTGCAGGCGCTGCTTGATGGCAAGTCGCGCTTCAACGCCCAGCCGCGCCTGCTGGTGGCGCCGAAGCATTCCGCCACCGAGGCCGTGGCTACCGCCATGGACGCCCTGGCGGGCAAGCTGCGCGCCATCGCCATCGTCGACGGGCCGAACAGCACCGACGAGGCGGCCATCGCCTATGCCGGCGAGTTCGGCAGCAAGCGCGTGTACATGGTCGACCCCGGCGTGCAGTACTGGGACACCGAGGCCAGCGCCACCGCCGACGCCCCGGCCTCGGCCTACGCCGCCGGGCTGTTCGCCTGGACCGACGCCGAGTACGGCTTCTGGTCCTCGCCGTCGAACAAGGTGTTCACCGGCATCACCGGCACCACCCGCCCGGTGGAGTTCCTCGACGGCGACGCGACCTGCCGCGCCAACCTGCTGAACAACGCCAACGTCACCACCATCATCCGCGACGACGGCTACCGCCTGTGGGGCAACCGCACCCTGTCCAGCGACCCGAAGTGGGCCTTCGTGACCCGCGTGCGCACCCTCGACATGGTGATGGACGCCATCCTCGCCGGGCACAAGTGGGCGGTCGACCGCGGCATCACCAAGACCTACGTCAAGGACGTCACCGAGGGCCTGCGCGCCTTCATGCGCGACCTGAAGAACCAGGGCGCGGTGATCGACTTCGAGGTCTACGCCGACGCGGAACTCAACACCGCCAGCCAACTGGCCCAGGGCAAGGTGTACTGGAACATCCGCTTCACCGACGTGCCGCCCGCCGAAAACCCCAACTTCCGCGTGGAAGTCACCGACCAGTGGCTCACCGAAGTCCTCGACGCCTAAGGAGCAACACCCATGATTCCGCAAACCCTGAGCAACACCAACCTGTTCGTCGACGGCGTCAGCTTCGCCGGTGACGTGCCGTCGCTGACCCTGCCCAAGCTGAGCATCAAGACCCAGGACTACCAGGCCGGCGGCATGGACGCGCCCATCGCCCTGGACATGGGCCTGGAGAAGATGGAGGCGAAGTTCTCCACCAACGGCGCGCGCCGCGAGGCGCTGAACTTCTTCGGCCTGGCCGACCAGAGCGGCTTCAACGGCGTGTTCCGCGGCTCCTTCAAGGGCCAGAAGGGCGACGCCGTGCCGGTGATCGCGACCCTGCGCGGCATGCTCCAGGAAGTCGACCCGGGCGACTGGAAGGTCGGCGAGCTGGCCGAGTTCAAGTTCAACGTGGTGGTCAGCTACTACAAGCTGGAGGTCGACGGCCGCGAGGTCTTCGAGATCGACCCGCTGAACTCGGTGCGCCGCGTCAACGGTGTCGACCAGTTGGCCGCCCTGCGCGGTCACCTCGGCCTGTGAGGTGCGCGCCATGACCCAAGCACAACCGGCCTGGCTCAGCCTGGGCGCCGACGCCGCCACCGTGCGCCTGTCGCGCCCTGCGCAATGCAACGGCGTCAGCGTCGACAGCCTGACCCTGCGCGCCCCCACGGTGCGCGACATCCGCCTGGCCACCCGCGTCGGCGGCGATGCGGAGGAGCGCGAGCTGCAACTGTTCGCCTCCCTCGCCCAGGTCAGCGCCCAGGACCTGGAGGGGCTCAAGCTCAGCGACTACCAACGGCTGCAGAACGCCTACTTTCGCTTGGTGCGCGAAGACGGCGACGAGCCCGGCGCGGATGCGTGAGCTGGCGCGGCGCCTGGCCCGCGAACTGGGTTTCGGCGCCGCCGACCTCGACGGCATGAGCCAGGGCGAGCTGCTCTGGTGGCTGGGCGAGGACGCTGCCTGAGGGCGCGGGAGCGGCGTGCATGCGCCGCTCCCGCCTTTGATGGATGGAATGAGCGATGAGCGAGAAACAGAAGATCAGCATCGTGCTCGGCGGGGTGTTCGACGCCAGTTTCGGGGCGGTCGTGGCGGACGCCAAGGCGCGTGTGGAAGCGCTCCGGCGCGGCAGCGAGCGTGCCTTCGACCTCCAGGGCCTGGTCGGTGAAACCCGCGACCTGCAGGCGGAATACCTGCGCCTGCAGCGCGTCGGCGACGCCCAGGCGGGCACGACCCTGCGGGCACTGGAAGGCAACCTGGCGCTGCTCAAGCGGCACGGCCTGGAGGTGGGCAACCTGTCGAAGCTGTATGAGCGCCTGGGCCGCAGTGTGCGTGGTAGCGAACTCAGGGCCCGGGGCTGGGAGCAACTGGAGAGCGCCGGCCGCCGCTTCGGCGAGCTGGGCAGGTTCGGCAGCGCCATGGGCGTGCCCATCGGTATCGCCGCGGATTATCAGGAACGCATCCGTGCCCTGGCGATCCGTGGCGGTATCGCCGGTACCGCGCAGGAACGGCAGCTGTCGCAACGGATACAGGAAAGCGCGCAAGGCAGCGGGATGAGCCGGGACGACAGCGCAAGCCTGCTCGCTGCGCTGATGGACAGTGGCATGCGGCAGCAGGATGCCCAGTCGCTCCTGCCGTTGGCGGCGAAATTCGCCCGTAGCCAGGGCGCCGGGCTCGCCGACACCGCGGCGCTGCTGCGCAGCCTGCAGGTGAAGGCCGGGCTCGATACTCCCTCCGAGTTGGCGAAGACGCTGGACTCCCTGGCCTTCCTCGGCCAGCAGGGCGAGTTCGAGACGGCGGACCTGGCGCGTCACCTGCCGGAACTGTTGTCCAGGGCGCGCCCGCGAAAGGGGCAGGGCAGCAAGGCTGTCGTCCGCCTGGGGGCCATGCTGGAACTGCAGATGCGCAAGAGCGGTTCGCCCGAAGAGGCGGCCGAAAGGGTGGGCAAAGGGCTCAAGGGCCTGCTGCCGGCCTCGGGCGGCGGGGAGGCGTTGCGGCGCCTGCAAGCGCAGGCCCTGAAGGCCAGTGGAGTGGTCGACAACCTTCTCCTCCAGCGCAATGACACGACCTCGGCCCGCATCGGTGCGGCGCGGGCATCCAGCGAGACGCTGCTGGGAGCCGTCGGCGATGCGCTCGTGCCCTATGTGGACCCCGCGCTGGAGGTGGGCTCCGAGGGGTTCCGCCGCGCGACGCAACTGGTCAACGAGAACCCCGGCGTGGTGGCTTCGGCGGTGGGGCTGTTCGGTGCCTACAAGGGTGGCCGGGCGCTGTTCGACGTGGGGCGCGGCGCCGTGAACCTGGCAAGGGGCGGCCTGCTCGGCGCGCCAGCCGGGAAGCTGCCGGAGATCGCGCTGCGCACAGGCAACACGGTGAGTGGAATGCCCGCCGTGCTCGACGCGGTCGGCAAGGGCGGCGCGCAACTGGCCCGCGGCGGTCGCTTGCTGCTGCGCGGTGCCGTACCGCTGAGTGCCGGGCTGGCCGTGCTGGGCGCCGTGGAGACCTATGCCAGTGACGGCTCCGCCCAACAGAAGGGCGAAGGCTATGGCGGTGCCGCCGGCGCCCTGGTGGGAACCGCGCTGGGCGCTGCCGTGGGCTCGATAGTCCCGGTGGTGGGCACGGCCATCGGCGGTGCGCTCGGCGGCTTGCTGGGCGAGAAGCTGGGCGGCTGGGGCGGCGGCAAGCTCGGCGCCTGGCTGGGCAAGGAAAGCGCCGCGGCGAAGGCCGAGGCCGCCAGTGCGCCCGAAGCGAAGCTGCCTCCCGCCCCACCAGCAATACCCCCGGTGCAGAACTGGCACTTCTCCCCGCAGATCACCCTGAACGTCGGCGGCGGTCTGTTCGAGCCGCGCCTGCTGGCCGAACAGCTGCTGCCGCAACTGCGCCGGCTGCTCGACGAATTCAACAGCCGCCAGCGCAACGACAGCCTGTTCGACCTGCCGAGGCTCTGAACGGCGACCTGACGAATGAGGAGCCAGCATGGCTTACATGGAGCAACTACAGGCCGGCCTACGGTCCATCGGCCAGGCCATCGAGGCCGGCCGCCGCGAGCTGAAGGGCACGATAGATCCACTGGACCAGGCCATCGGCGAGCTGCAGGACGCCAGCGGCCAACTGGAGAAACTGCTGGGCCTGCCGCCCGGCGTGTCGGCGCAACTGCAGCGCGTGATGCGCGGCATCGACCAGGCCAATGCGCGGCTGGACAAGGTGGTGGCCGTCTATTCGAAGGCCGAGCGCGCCGTGCAGCGGGTGGACGAGCGCCTCGACGCGCTGGGCCGGCAGGCGGCGCGGGCCGGTCAGGCGATCAACCGCATCGCCGGGGCGATCAGCCCGAAGCTGGCCAACATCATCCCCAGCGAGCTGCTGGCGCCGCTGACCACGCCGGCGGCGGAAGCGGTCAAGCCGCAGCCCCACCTGCTGGTGATGCGGCCGCTGGCGCCGAACGCCACGCCCTTCTACTTCAACCTGTCCACCGCGGCCTTCGACAAGCTGGTGCGCGACACCCAGTACAGCTGGGTGCCCCAGGCGCGCCTGGACCGGCGCCCGGCCCTGCAGTCGCCGGGGCAGGGCGCGGAGACGCTGAGCCTCAGCGGCACCATCGCCACCCTGTTGGGCGCCGGCGTCGGCCAGTTGCAGAAGCTGCGCGACATCGCCGCGCGCCGCGAGCCGCTGAGCCTGAGCAGTTGGTCCGGCCAACTGCTGGGCAACTGGTGCATCACCCGCATCGGCGAGAACCAATCCAGCCTGCTGAGCGACGGCGTGCCGCGCAGCCAGGCCTTCACCCTGGAGTTCACCCGCTATGGCGACGATCTGTAGAACCGCGGACGGCGACTGCCTGGACAGTCTCTGCCAGTATCACTACGGGCACCTGCTGGGCAGCGTGGAAGCCGTCCTCGAAGCCAACCCCGGCCTGGCCGACGAGCCCCAACCGCTGCGCGCCGGGCTGCTGATCCGCCTGCCCGAGCTGTCGCCCCCCAGTGATCCCCGGGTACGCCTGTGGGACTGACCCCCGACCCCGCTCCGGCGGGGTCTTTCCTTTCCGGAGGCCCGAAGTGCGCCCGACCTTCCGTCTGCTCGCCAACGGCAGCGACATCACCCACCTGCTCAGCGACCGTCTGCTCAGCCTGGTCCTGACCGACAAGCCGGGCCTGGAGTCCGACACCTTCGAACTGGTCCTGGATGACCGCGACGGCGCCATCGCGTTGCCCGCGCGCGGCGCCTGGCTGGACCTGTTCCTCGGCTACGCCGGGGAGGAACTGGCGCCCATGGGCCGCTACCGGGTGGATGCGCTCCGCTTCGACGGGCCGCCCCGCCGGCTGACCCTGAGCGGCCGCGCCGGCGACATGCACGGCGAGGGCAAAAGCACCCGCTGTGCCGCCTGGGAGAACGCCAGCCTGGCGCGGATCGTCTTCGACCTGGCCGCGCGCAACCACTGGAGCGCGCGCTGCCCGGTGCAGGTGAACGTCGCCCGCGCGGAGCAGTTGAACGAATCGGACTTCAACTTCATCACCCGCCTGGCCCGCCAGCACGACTGCACCGCCAAGCTGGCCGACGGCCTGTTGCTGGTGCTGCCGCGCCAGGCCGGGGAAAGCGCTTCCGGGCGCGCCATCGCGCCGCTGGAGCTGATGCCGGGCGATGTCGGTTCCTTCGACCTGCGCCTCGACGACCGTACCGTCTACCACCGGGTGAAGACCTGCTACCAGGACCCGGCCAGCGGCGCCATGCGCCAGGTGGCGCTGGAAAACCCGAAGGCGCCGGAGGACGTCAGCGCCGAGTTCATCGACCGCCATCCCTACCCGGACCGCGGCGCCGCCGAGCAGGCGGCCAGGGCGCGGCTGGCCGACTTCAACCGCGGCAGCGCCTTCGTGCGCCTGCAGATGCCCGGGCGCAGCGACCTGTTCGCCGAGCGCAGCGTGCGGCTGAGCGGCTTCAAGGACGGCCTGGACGGCGAGTTCCTCACCGACTCGGTGGAACAGCGCCTGGATGCCGGCGGCTGGAGCACCACCATCACCTGCAACGGCGGCGCCCAGGGCAAGGCCGATGCCGCGGGTGGCAAGGGGCGCAGCTGAAGGAGGGCAGCATGGAGATCACCGACCAACAACTGCTGCAGCTGTTTCCCTGGGCCGGCCAGGTCCTGCCCTGGCTGGCGCCGGCGATGCGTGCCCACGGGGTTGACCGAGCGCCGCGCGCCGCCGCTTTCCTCGCCCAGGTTGGCCACGAGAGCGCCGGGCTGACACGCCTGGTGGAAAACCTCGCCTACAGCGCCCAGGGCCTGGCGGACACCTGGCCGCGGCGCTTCCGCAACGCCGCCGGCAAGCCCACCGCGCTGGCTTGCCGACTGGCCTATCGGCCCCAGGCCATCGCCAACTGCGCCTACGCCGGGCGCAACGGCAATGGCGACGAGGCTTCCGGCGATGGCTGGCGCTACCGCGGCCGTGGCCTGCTGCAGATCACCGGCCGGGCCAACTATCGGCGCGTCGGCATGGCGCTCGGCCAGGCCTTCGAGGCTCACCCGGAAGCGCTCGCCGAACCGCACTGGGCCTGCGAATCGGCGGCCTGGTGGTGGGCGGACGCGGGCCTGAACGAACTGGCTGATGCCGGCCGTTTCGAGGACATCACCCGGCGCATCAACGGTGGCCTCAATGGCCTGGCCGAGCGCCGGAAACTGTGGCGACGGGCGCAGGAGGTGCTGGGATGAGCCTGTACCGGAAGCTCGCCGTCGTCCTGCTCCTGATCGGCCTCGGCATTGCCGTGGGCACCTGGCTCGCGGCCTGGCACCTGCGTCCGCAACTGGACGCCGCCCGCGTCGAGAGCGCGCTCTGTGCCCAGGGCAGTAGCGCGTTGCAGGCCCAGGTGGCCGAGCAGAACCGCCGCCTGGATGAACTGGCGCTCGCCACTCAGAGGCGTGAGATAGACGCCGCGCAGGCGCTGCGGGCGGCCCAGGTGCAGGCGGATGCCCATGAGGCGGCCGCCCAGCGCCTGCTGGCGGGGCACAGCGATGGTGAGGACTGCGCTGCTGCACGCCGGCTCATTGACCAGGAACTGGCGCCATGAAAATCCTCCTCCTCGCGGGCCTGCCACTGCTTGCGGCCTGCACCGCAGCGGCGCCAACCCAACGGGCCGCGCTCGAAGTGCGGGTGCCGGTCACCATTCCCTGCCGGGCGCCGGCTGTCCCCATTCCGGTGTTCGCCACTTCCCTCCTGCATCCTTCCGACTCGCTGCAGACCAAGGTCCGCGCACTGCTCGCCGAGCGCCAGCAGCACCTGGGCTACGAGGCCCGCCTGCGCGCTGCGCTGGAGGCCTGCCGCTAGCCGCCCGCCGGCTCCCGGCGCCGCGCGGGCCCGTGCGGCTTGCGTTGCCGGGCGGCCATCGGCTACTGTTCGGCAATCATCTGGCGAGATCGCTACCGTGATTCACCGCAACAGCATCCTCATCTCCCTCCTCAAGGCATTCGCCCGCTGGCGCTGGCGCGCCTGATTCCTTCTTTCCCGGCCCTCGCGCCGGTCCCTTCCCCGCGTTCGTCCCCCCATCCGCTGGCATAATGGCCAGGTCCTGCCCAGGCCGCCCCGGGTGCGCCGGCGACGCGAACCGAAAGCAGTGCAATCATTGAGGTCCGAGCAGACATGCTGCTGATGATCGATAACTACGACTCCTTCACCTACAACCTGGTGCAGTACTTCGCCGAGTTGAAGGCCGACATCCACGTCATTCGCAACGACGAGCTGAGCGTCGAGCAGATCGCCGCGCTGAACCCCGAGCGCATCGTGCTCTCCCCCGGGCCCTGCACCCCCAACGAGGCGGGTGTGTCCCTGGAGGTGATCCAGCGTTTCTCCGGCAAGCTGCCGCTGCTGGGCGTTTGCCTGGGGCACCAGTCCATCGGCCAGGCCTTCGGTGGCGACGTAGTGCGCGCGCGTCAGGTCATGCACGGCAAGACCAGCCCGGTGTTCCACACCGACCAGGGCGTGTTCGCCGGCCTGAACAACCCGCTGACGCAGACGCGCTACCACTCCCTGGTGGTCAAGCGCGAAACCCTGCCCGAGTGCCTGGAGATCACCGCCTGGACCGCCCACGATGACGGCTCCGTGGACGAGATCATGGGCCTGCGGCACAAGACGCTGAACGTCGAGGGCGTGCAGTTCCACCCCGAGTCCATACTTTCCGAGCAGGGCCACGAAATGCTGGCCAACTTCCTCAAGCAGCAGGGCGGAGTGCGCGCATGAACATCAGGGAAGCCCTCGACCGCGTGGTCAACCAGCTCGACCTTTCCACCGAGGAAATGCAGGCGGTCATGCGCGAGATCATGACCGGCCAATGCACCGATGCGCAGATCGGCGCCTTTCTCATGGGCATGCGCATGAAGAGCGAGACCATCGACGAGATCGTCGGCGCGGTCTCGGTCATGCGCGAGCTGGCCGACGGCGTGAAGCTGCAGAGCCTGGACCGCGTGGTCGACGTGGTCGGCACCGGCGGCGACGGCGCCAACATCTTCAACGTGTCCTCGGCCTCGGCCTTCGTGGTCGCCGCCGCCGGGGGCAAGGTGGCCAAGCACGGCAACCGCGCCGTGTCCGGCAAGAGCGGCAGCGCCGACCTGCTGGAAGCCGCCGGCATCTACCTGGACCTGAAGTCCGAGCAGGTGGCCCGCTGCATCGAGAGCGTCGGCGTGGGTTTCATGTTCGCCCAGGTCCACCACAAGGCCATGCGCTACGCCGCGGGCCCGCGGCGTGAGCTGGGCCTGCGCACGCTGTTCAACATGCTCGGCCCGCTGACCAATCCGGCGGGCGTGCGCCACCAGGTGGTCGGCGTGTTCAACCAGGCGCTGTGCCGGCCGCTGGCCGAGGTGCTCAAGCGCCTGGGCAGCGA
This sequence comes from Pseudomonas sp. A6, assembly GCF_052367875.1. Classification (NCBI taxonomy): domain Bacteria; kingdom Pseudomonadati; phylum Pseudomonadota; class Gammaproteobacteria; order Pseudomonadales; family Pseudomonadaceae; genus Pseudomonas; species Pseudomonas sp. A6. The sequence goes on from NZ_CP198970.1 coordinate 772,099, forward strand.
GCACGTGCTGGTGGTGCATTCGCGCGATGGCCTGGACGAGTTCAGCCTGGCCGCCGCCACCCACGTCGCCGAACTCAAGGACGGCGAGGTGCGCGAGTACGAAGTGAAGCCGGAAGACTTCGGCATCCGCAGCCAGACGCTGATCGGCCTCACCGTCGACAGCCCGCAGCAGTCCCTGGAGCTGATCCGCGACGCCCTCGGCCGGCGCAGGACCGAGGCCGGGCAGAAGGCCGCCGAGCTGATCGTGCTCAACGCCGGCGCCGCGCTCTACGCCGCCGACCTCGCCAGCACGCTGCACGAGGGCATGCACCTGGCCCACGACGCCCTGCACACCGGCCTGGCCCGGGAAAAAATGGACGAATTGGCCGCCTTTACCGCCGTTTACCGAGAGGAGAATGCACAGTGACTGTGCCCACGGTTCTGCAGAAGATTCTGGCCCGCAAGGCCGAGGAAGTCGCCGAGCGCCGCGCGCATGTCTCCTTCGCCGAGTTGGAGCAGCGCGCCCGCGCCGCCGACGCGCCGCGCGGCTTCGCCGCGGCGCTGCTGGCGCAGGCCCAGCGCAAGCAGCCGGCGGTGATCGCCGAGGTGAAGAAGGCTTCGCCGAGCAAGGGCATCCTGCGCGAGAACTTCTCGCCCGCGGACATCGCCCGCAGCTACCAGGAAGGCGGGGCTACCTGCCTGTCGGTGCTGACCGACATCGACTACTTCATGGGCAGCGACGCCTACCTGCAGGAAGCCCGCGCCGCCTGCGCGCTGCCGGTGATCCGCAAGGACTTCATGATCGACCCCTACCAGGTGATCGAGGCCCGGGCCATCGGCGCCGACTGCATCCTGCTGATCGTCTCCGCGCTGGATGACGCGCGCATGGCCGAACTGGCCGCGGTGGCCAAGGAGCAGCAGCTCGACGTACTGGTCGAGGTGCACGACGGCGATGAGCTGGAGCGTGCGCTGAAGACACTGGACACCCCGCTGATCGGCATCAACAACCGCAACCTGCACACCTTCGAGGTGAGCCTGGACACCACCCTCGACCTGCTGCCGGAGATTCCGCGCGATCGCCTGGTGGTGACCGAGAGCGGCATTCTCAACCGTGCCGACATCGAGCTGATGGAGGTCAACGAGGTATATGCGTTCCTGGTTGGCGAGGCGTTCATGCGTGCGGACGATCCGGGGGTAGAGCTCAAGCGGCTGTTCTTCCCTGAGCGTCGTGCGGCGGTATTGGGGGCTGATCCGGACTGATTCTGGGGGGCGCAATCAGGAAGGCTGGCATTATTGTAATGCTGGTCTCTTGAGTCGTGCATGGGATCGGCAAAGGTGTTCGGCCTTGGCTTTCGATCTCTCTCCCTGAAGGGCGAGGGGGCTATGCGGAGCGAGCGGCGAAATTCCCGCGAACGCGGAACGTAGGGCGCATAACGCCTACGGCGTTATCCGCCGAATCGCGGACGGAGTCCGCTCCTACGGTTCCAGGGAAGCACGGGCGTAGGAGCGGACTTTGTCCGCGATTGGATGACCGGCCACGCCGGGCGTCCCAGGGGCATAGCCAACGGCGGATAACCGCGAACGGTTATCCGCCCTACGTTCCGCGTGAATGGGGGCGATTCACAAGCGAAGCTATTTCCCATCCCATAGGAATAGCTGGTGAGAACGCCGTTCCCCATGCAGGGAAACGGCGTTCTTTCTCAAGTGAATGGCATTACACCTTGAAGTCCGGGCTTCAGCGGGTGCCGAACACCACCATGGTCTTGCCCTTCACATGCACCAGACCCTGCTCCTCCAGGCTCTTCAGCACGCGCCCGACCATCTCCCGCGAGCAGCCGACGATACGGCCGATCTCCTGGCGGGTGATCTTGATCTGCATGCCGTCGGGGTGGGTCATGGCGTCCGGCTGCTGGCACAGGTCCAGCAGGGTGCGGGCGACGCGCCCGGTGACGTCGAGGAAGGCCAGGTCGCCGACCTTGCGCGTGGTCTTGCGCAGGCGCTCGGCCATCTGGCTGCCGAGGGTGAGGAGGATCTCCGGGTCCTGCAGGCAGAGTTCGCGGAATTTGGTGTAGCTGATTTCCGCCACCTCGCACTCGCCCTTGGCGCGAACCCAGGCGCTGCGTTCCTGGGCGGCGCTGCCGTCCTTCTCGAACAGCCCCATCTCTCCGAAGAAATCACCGCTGTTGAGGTAGCCGATGATCATTTCCCGGCCGTCGTCGTCCTCGATCAGGACGGTGACCGAGCCCTTGATGATGAAGAACAGGCTTTCGCAACGATCCCCGGCGTAGATGATGGTGCTCTTTGGGGTGTAGCGGCGGCGGTGACAGTGTGCGAGCAACTTGTCGAGGTTTTTGTGTTTGGGTGTAAGGGTAATAGCTACCATGCCCGAGTCCCGAAATTATAAGAATGGCCCTGTGCACGACAGGCGCTTTGTCGAGTTGTTATGTGTCGTCCCTGGCTGGCTTACCGTGACGTTACGACGCTCTCCCCCGAGCATCGGTGCCGCCGCTGCAATGGCCGACGGTCTTTATTAATGGCAAGAGCTTAAACAGACGCCCTGGCGCCGACAATCAAAAGCTGGTCGGGCCGTCAATTTAACCTCGTGAGTGTGCCAGTAAAATGACGCCAGCATAATAGAACGTTAGGGTGTCAGGGCTCGAATTGAGACCTGGTCAACATCGCCGGGCATTCCAGGCCTTGTGATAAGCTGTCGCCCCCTTTTTTCCGGCGGAAGCCTTTGCATGAAAGCGAGAATCCAGTGGGCCGGCGAGGCCATGTTCCTCGGTGAATCCGGCAGCGGTCATGTGGTGGTGATGGATGGTCCGCCCGATGCCGGTGGCCGCAACCTGGGCGTGCGCCCGATGGAGATGCTGCTGCTCGGCCTGGGCGGCTGCACCAACTTCGACGTGGTCAGCATCCTCAAGAAGGGCCGCCAGCCGGTGGAGAGCTGCGAGGCCTTCCTCGAGGCCGATCGCGCCGGCGAGGACCCGAAGGTGTTCACCAGGATTCACGTGCACTTCGTGGTCAAGGGCCGTGGACTGAAGGAAGCCCAGGTCAAGCGCGCCGTCGAGCTGTCGGCGGAGAAGTACTGCTCGGCCTCGATCATGCTCGGCCGCGCGGGCGTGGAGATCACCCACGACTACGAGATCGTCGAGCTCGGCTGACATCCTCTCGTCACGGGATCGTCATGGCGGTGGCGTAAATGCTGGCAGAGGTCGCCCGACCTCTGCATAATGCGCCACCTTTTTTCGGGGCCAGGCCCCAAACCAAGCAACCACAATCGCCAACGCGAAGAGGTGTAAACCGTCCTACGCAGGTGCGCCGTAAGCATCTGACGGGCATGCTCAACCACGCGGCAGAGCCGCATTGAAGAGAGTTCCCCCACGGTGAAAAGCAAACTCAAGCTCCACGGGTTCAACAACCTGACGAAGACCTTGAGCTTCAACATCTATGACATCTGCTACGCCGAGACGCCGGAAGACCAGCAGGCGTACGTGCAGTACATCGACGAAGAGTACGATGCCGAGCGCCTGACGCAGATCCTCACCGATGTTGTCGACATCATCGGCGCCAACATCCTGAACATCGCCCGTCAGGACTACGACCCCCAAGGCGCCAGCGTTACCATCCTGATCTCCGAGCAGCCGGTCACCCCGACCGACAGCCAGATTGAGGAATCCCCCGGGCCGCTACCGGAAACCATCCTGGCGCACCTGGACAAGAGCCACATCACCGTGCACACCTACCCGGAGATCCATCCGGTGGAAGGCATTGCGACCTTCCGGGTGGACATCGACGTCTCCACCTGCGGGGTGATCTCGCCGCTGAAGGCGCTCAACTACCTGATCCACCAGTTCGATTCGGACATCGTCACCGTGGACTACCGCGTGCGCGGCTTCACCCGCGACGTGGAAGGCAAGAAGCACTTCATCGACCACGAGATCAACTCGATCCAGAACTACCTCTCCGACGACACGTACGAGGCCTACCAGATGACCGACGTGAACGTGTACCAGGAGAACCTGTTCCATACCAAGATGCTGCTCAAGCAGTTCGACCTGGACAACTACCTGTTCGGCGACGCCACGAGCAACCTCTCGCCGGAGCAGCGCAAGCAGGTGGAAGAACGCGTCCGCCACGAGATGCTGGAGATCTTCTACGGCCGCAACATGCCGCACTGAGGCGGCAGGCAAGAGCGAAGCCGTGTATAGGCCTCACCTGTAGGAGCGAGCTTGCTCGCGAAGCGGCCCTGTCTCGGAGTCGTTCGCGAGCAAGAACTAGGCGTCCCCCTCGATCCTACGAAGAGCTCGTCGCGCTGTTCGCCTGAAGTCTAGATGCGGTAGGTGGTCTTGGTCATCACCTTGGACAGCAGCGTCATGCCGAACTTGACCGGCGCCGGGAAGCGCAGGCCGCCGGCCTCGATGGCGTTGCTGGCGTGCTGTTCCTCGTCGATGCGCATCTGTTCGAGGATGGCGCGGCTCTTCTGGTCTTCGGCCGGCAGTTGCTCCAGGTGTTCGTCGAGGTGCTTGCACACCTGGTCCTCGGTGGCGGCGACGAAGCCCAGGCTCATGCGGTCGCTGATCAGCCCCGCCGCCGCGCCGACGCCGAAGGACAAGCCATAGAACAGCGGGTTGAGCAGGCTCGGGCGGCTGCCCAGTTCGCGGATGCGCTGTTCGCACCAGGCCAGGTGGTCGACCTCCTCGTCGGCGGCTTCCTCCATGGCCTTGCGTACGTGCGGCAGCTTGGCCGTCAGCGCCTGGCCCTGGTACAGCGCCTGGGCGCAGACCTCGCCGGTGTGGTTGATGCGCATCAGCCCGGCGATGTGGCGGCTGTCGGCCTCGTCGAGTTCGGCGTCGGGCTGCACGATGGCCGGCGACGGGCGTGCCGGGTGACCGCTGAAGGGCAGCAGGGTGCGCAGCGCGGCATCGGCCTGCAGCAGGAAGCGGTCGGCGGGGGAGTAGTGACGGTCGGCGGACATGGCGCACCTCCGAAAGGGAAAACAGCGGCCAGTTTAACGGATTGCCGATGACAGGTCTTGCGGCGGGGCGGCTGCATGGCCGCCCTGCGCTTGGCGGCTCAGCCCGGCGGCCAGTGCATCTGGCGCTGGCCGAGGACGTGCATGTGGATGTGGTGCACGGTCTGGCCGCCCAGGTCGTTGCAGTTCATCACCACGCGGAAGCCTTCCGCGCAGCCCTGCTCGGCGGCCAGGCGCTGGGCGGTGAGGAGGATGTGCCCGGCCAGCGGCTTGTCGGCTTCCTCCAGGTCGTTGAGGGTGGCGATATGCCGTTTCGGCACCACCAGGAAATGCACCGGCGCCTGCGGGCCGATATCGTGGAAGGCGATGACCTGGTCGTCTTCGTAGAGCTTGCGCGCCGGGATTTCCCCCGCGGCGATCTTGCAGAACAGGCAGTCCATGGGATGTCCTCCGATAGGGGGCGATGGTCCGCAGTTTAGCCGGCCGCGGCCGGGGAACCCAGCCTGGCGCGCTGGGGCTACGGATTGGGCAACACCGAGCGGTTGGCCCGCCCGGCGATCCAGCGCACCAGCCAGCGTGGCGCCAGGCGCGGGCTCCAGGACATCAGGCGGTTGCGCCAGCCGGGAATGATGATGGCCTTGTTACGCCGCAGGGCCTTCACCGTGATCAGCGCCACTTCCTCGGGGCTCATCATCAGCTTGCTGCCGTCCAGGCGGGCGGCCTCCACGCTGGCATTGCGGAAGAAGGCCGTGCGCGTCGGCCCCGGGCACAGCACCGAGACCTTCACGCCGTGGCGCTTGAGCTCGGAGCGCAGCGCCTCGGACAGGTGCAGGACGTAGGCCTTGCTGGCGTAGTAGTTGCTCATCCAGGGGCCGGGCATGAAGCCGACCACCGAAGCTACGTTGAGGATCTGCCCGCCGCCGCTGCGCGCCATCTGCCCGCCGATGGCATGGCACAGGCGCGCCAGGGCGAGGACGTTGAGCTCGATCATCTCCTGCTCGCGGGACCAGTCCTGCTCGACGAAGGCGCCGCCGCTGCCGAAGCCGGCATTGTTCACCAGCAGCTCGATCTGCCGGCCGGACTGCTCCAGCTCATGCAGCAGCCCGGACAGCTGCAGCGGCTCGGACAGGTCGCAGATACGGAACAGCACGTCCACGCCGAAACGCTGGGCCAGCTCGTAGGCGATGCTTTCCAGGGCATCGCGCTGGCGCGCCACCAGGATCAGGGCCTGGCCGCGGCGCGCCAGGGCCTCGGCCAGGGCGAGGCCGATACCGCTGGAGGCGCCGGTGATCAGGGCATAGCGTGGCATCGATGGGTCTCCGGAATGGGGCGCGGATTCTAGCGCGCCCCATTGCCGTGGGCTATTGCTCCGAGGGCTCGTCGGTATCCACGGCGGTAGCGTCCTCGTCGCTCTCGTCGTAGGCCTGGGGCTCGGCGCTCGCGGCCGAGTCGTAGTCCTGGTCCTGGCTGTAGGCCGCTTCCTGGGCGCGGGTGAGATAGCCCTGGTAGGCCGGGATGGCGATTGCGGCGAGGATGCCGACGATGGGCACCAGGATCGACGCCCAGGCCAGGGCCACTACGCCACGGCTGTTCGGCGGCGGCGGCGGGCCGTAGCGGTTGGCGCCGACTGTGCCCGGCACCAGCAGCATCAGCAGCGCCATGACGCTGCCCACCACGGGAACGAAGTTGAGCAGCCACAGCCAGCCGGACCAGCCGATGTCGTGCAGGCGCTGCACGCCGAAGAAGATGCTGACCACGACCATGCCGACGCAGGCGGCGATCAGCACCAGGGCGCCCAGCGTCTGGGAGGCCGCAGTGAGGGCGGCGAAGAGGATGAACAGCGGGATCATGGCGAGGATCATGCCCATGCTCCAGCCCAGGTAGCGCACCCGGCCGATGCGGCCCTGGACGGTGAAGTACTGCAGCTCGCCGTATTCCGGCAGCGCCTCGCCGACCGGTGCCTGCGGGGTAGCGTAGGGCGATTGGACAGCGTTGCTGGAGCTGGAGTTGGCAGTGGCGGCCGGCGCCGCGGCGATGGGCTGGGTCGCGGACAGCTCGGCCTGGCGCGCCAGATACTTGTCGATGATGATGCCGCAGGCGCTGCACTCGCTGGCTTTGGCCTGCTCGTGCCCGCACTTCGGGCAGGTCATCCGCTCGGCGCTGGCCGCCTGTTCCGCGGCTTGGGTCTCGGCGCTGGGATGGTCCTCGGTCTCCACCAGCGACAGGCTGGATACCAGGTCGGACTCCTTGCGCGCCTGGGCGCCGGCGTTGTGCAGGGCCTGCAGGTACTTGTCGGCCTCGCCCTCGGAAAGGTCGCGCTTGAGCACGACCAGTTGCCCGCTGAACAACGCCTCGATGCGCGCCAAGTCGCTCTTGAACAGGCGGGCGAGGTTCTCCTTGGCGGTTTCCAGTGGCGTTTGCGGCATCAGCGTGCCGTCGAACACGATCTTGTAGCGCGGTTCATCCATCGAAGGGCGTCCTTGTCGGTTGATTGGGCTGCAGCTTTTGGCTACAGCCTAATCGCAGGCCCTGAGGGCAACAAGCCAGCATGCGTGGATTTGCGAGCCCCGTTCAGGGGCGCAGCAGGCCGGGCAGGGCGCCGCCGCGCTGGAGCGCGTCGCGGTATTCCTGGTCCAGGCGCGCCACCAGCTCGTCCACCGACGGCAGGTCGCTGATGTTGCCCACGCCTTGGCCTGCGGACCAGACGGTCTTCCAGGCCTTGGCCTCGTCGTTGACCGGCTTGAGTTTCTCGCCGTAGTTCAGCTCGCCCTTCTCGTTCAGGCGCGCCATGTCGAAGCCGGCGGCCTCCAGGCTCTGGCGCATGAAGCTGGCCGGCACGCCGGAGACCGCGGGGGTGTGGATGATGTCGGCGGCGCGGGCTTCCAGCAGCATCTTCTTGTAGGCGGTGGAGGCGTTGCTCTCGCGGGTGGCGATGAAGCGCGTGCCGAGGTAGGCGAGGTCGGCGCCGAGGATCTGCGCCGCCAGGATCTCGTGCCCGCGGTTGATGCAGCCCGCCAGCAGCAGCGTCTTGTCGAAGAACTGGCGGATCTCCGCGACCAGTGCGAAGGGGCTCCAGGTGCCGGCATGGCCACCGGCGCCGGCGGCCACCGCGATGAGCCCGTCGACCCCGGCTTCGGCGGCCTTCTCCGCATGGCGGCGAGTGGTCACGTCATGGAACACCAGGCCGCCATAGCTGTGCACCGCGTCGACCACCTCGCGCACCGCCCCCAGGCTGGTGATGACGATAGGCACGCGGTGCTCCACGCACAGCGCCAGGTCAGCCTGCAGGCGCGGGTTGCTGTGGTGGACGATGAGGTTCACGGCATAGGGCGCTGCTTGCGGGGCGTTGGCCAGGCCGGCCTCGATCTCTTCCAGCCAGGCCTTGAAACCGCTGCTCTCGCGCTGGTTCAGCGCCGGGAAGCTGCCGACGATGCCGCTGTGGCAGCAGGCCAGCACCAGTTGCGGGTTGGACACCAGGAACATGGGCGCCGCCACCAGGGGCAGGCGCAGACGGCGGTCGAGCAGGGCGGGCAGGGACATGGGAGGCTCCGGACAGGATTCAGAAAGGTTTGACCACTACCAGAATGACGATGGCCAGCAGGAAAAGCACAGGGACTTCGTTGAACCAGCGGAAGAACACGTGGCTGCGGCGGTTCTCGCCACGGGCGAAGCGCTTGAGCATGGCGCCGCAGGCGTGGTGGTAGCCGATCAGCAGGACCACCAGGGTCAGCTTGGCGTGCAGCCAGCCCTGGCTCAGCCAGCCCGGGGTCAGGTAGAGCATCCAGGCGCCGAGCAGGATGGTGAGGATCATCGACGGGCCCATGATGCCGCGGTACAGCTTGCGCTCCATCACCTGGAAGCGCTCGCGGCTGGCGGCATCCTCGCTCATAGCGTGGTAGACGAACAGGCGCGGCAGGTAGAACAGGCCGGCGAACCAGCAGACCACTGCGACTATGTGCAGGGCCTTTATCCACAGATACAGCATCGATAGCTCCTCGGGTCACGGTTGCGCTGATAGTAGTGGCAGCCCCGTGCCAGCGTCATCCCCGCGAAGCCGAGCGCCCCTGCCGGCGACTCGTCGCCCGCGGCGCTTCGGCCTGTTCATGCGGGGCCCGCGCTCTTATCATTAGCGGTTCTGAGTGAGCCCCTTATTGGCGGAGTGACGGACAGATGATCAAGGTCGGTATCGTAGGTGGTACGGGTTACACGGGTGTGGAGCTGCTGCGCCTGCTGGCCCAGCATCCCGAGGCGCGCGTCGAGGTGATCACCTCGCGCTCCGAGGAGGGCGTGAAGGTCGCCGAGATGTACCCGAACCTGCGAGGCCACTACGACTACCTGTCCTTCAGCGTGCCGGACGTGCAGCGCCTGGGCGCCTGCGACGTGGTGTTCTTCGCCACCCCGCACGGCGTGGCCCATGCCCTGGCCGGCGAGCTGCTGGCCACCGGCACCCGCGTCATCGACCTGTCCGCCGATTTCCGCCTGCAGGATGCCGAGGAATGGGCCAAGTGGTACGGCCAGCCCCACGGTGCGCCGCAGCTGCTGCCCGAGGCGGTCTACGGCCTGCCGGAAGTGAACCGCGAGGCGATCAAGTCGGCGCGCCTGATCGCCGTGCCCGGCTGCTACCCGACCGCCGCCCAGCTGGGCTTCATCCCGCTGCTGGAAGCCGGTCTGGCCGATACCTCGCGGCTGATCGCCGACTGCAAATCCGGCGTCAGCGGTGCCGGCCGTGGCGCCAAGGTCGGTTCGCTGTTCTGCGAGGCCGGCGAGAGCATGATGGCCTACTCGGTCAAGGGCCACCGCCACCTGCCGGAAATCAGCCAGGGCCTGCGCCGCGCCGCCAAGGGCGATGTCGGCCTGACCTTCGTCCCGCACCTGACGCCGATGATCCGCGGCATCCACGCCACCCTCTACGCCCAGGTGGCCGATCGCGGCGTGGACCTGCAGAAGCTGTTCGAGGAGCGTTACGCCAACGAACCCTTCGTCGACGTGATGCCAGCCGGCAGCCACCCGGAGACCCGTAGCGTGCGCGGCGCCAACGTCTGCCGCATCGCCGTGCACCGTCCGCAGGGCGGCGACCTGGTGGTGGTGCTGTCGGTGATTGACAACCTGGTCAAGGGCGCCTCCGGCCAGGCGATCCAGAACATGAACATCCTCTTCGGCCTGGACGAGCGCCTCGGCCTGTCCAACGTGGCCCTGCTGCCCTGAGGCTGGCCCCGGGCTCCCGCTGCGGGAGCCCGTCCCGAAGGATGTTCGACGAAGGATTGACCTGGCTTAGTTGACCATTTTTCTCGGGTAAGCGGATAATAGCCCGCAATGTTGTAACGTACGGCTTCGGCCGGGAGACATCTGACATGACCATCGAGACCTTCACCCCCACCCCGCTGATCTTCTCCAACGGGGCCGCGCACAAGGTGAAGACGCTGATCGACGAAGAAGGCAATCCGCGTCTGAAACTGCGCGTCTTCGTCACCGGCGGCGGCTGCTCGGGCTTCCAGTACGGCTTCACCTTCGACGAGGACACCGCGGACGACGACACCGTGGTGGAACGCGATGGTGTCAGCCTGGTGGTCGACCCGATGAGCTTCCAGTACCTCGCCGGCGCCGAGGTGGACTACCAGGAAGGCCTGGAAGGTTCGCGCTTCGTGATCAAGAACCCGAACGCCGCCACCACCTGCGGGTGCGGCCAGTCGTTCTCGATCTGAGTCGGCCGTAATGACGAAACGCCGCGCATCTGCGCGGCGTTTTCGTTTGTATCAGGCGGGGTAGAGGGCGCCGAGTATCCGTGGCCCGGCCGCGCCTGTGACTTCCGGGCGGTTGCCGGGCAGGCGCTGGAGGAAACGGTGCGCCAGCCAGGCGAAGGCCATGGCCTCCATCCATTCCGGCGCCACGCCATATTCCGCAGTACTGGCCACCTTTGCCTTGGGCAGATGAGCCGCCAACCGCGCCATGAATGCGCCGTTGAAGGCGCCGCCGCCACATACCAACACCTCTTCGCAACCCGGCTGCGCATGCAGCAGGGATTCGGCGATGCTGCGGGCGCTGAGCTCCAGCAGGGTGGCTTGCACGTCCTCGGCGGGCAGGACGGGGCCTTCGGCCAGCTTCGCCTTCAGCCAGGGCAGGTTGAAACGTTCGCGCCCGGTGCTCTTCGGCCCGCGGGTGGCGAAGAAGTCGTCGGCGAGGAAGCGCTGCAGCAGTCCGTCATTCACCTGGCCGCTGGCCGCCCAGGCGCCGTCGCGGTCATAGGATTCGCCGCGCTGGTCGTGGATCCAACTGTCCAGCAGCACGTTGCCCGGTCCGCAGTCGAAGCCGCGTACCGGCTCGCCCGGGGCGAGCAGCGAGACGTTGCTGAAGCCGCCGACGTTCAATACGGCTCGCAGCTTTTCGTTGCCGAACAGCGCCTGGTGGAAGGCCGGGACCAGCGGCGCGCCCTGGCCACCTGCGGCCAGGTCGCGGCGGCGGAAGTCGGCCACCACGTCGATGCCGGTCAGCTCGGCGAGCAGGGCGGGATTGTCGATCTGCACGGTGAAGCCGCGCTGCGGCTCGTGGCGCACGGTCTGACCGTGGCTGCCGATGGCGCGGATGGCTTGCGGCGGCAGTTGCTGGCGCTGCAGCAGCTCCAGGATGCCCTGGGCGGCAAGGCGCACCCAGGCGTTCTCGGCGCAGGCGCCGCGGGCGATCTCGTCGGGGCCGCTGGCGCACAGAGCCAGGAGTTCGGCGCGCAGGTCCGCGGGCATGGGCAGGTAGTGGGAGGCGAGCAGGGTGGTGGAATCCTCACCCTGCCCGACCAGGGCGATGTCCAGGCCATCGAGGCTGGTGCCGGACATCACTCCCAGGTAGAGCGCCATGGCTCAGCGCTGCTGCTCTTGTTGCTTGTTCATGGCCAGGGAGGTGGGCTTCTCCTGGTCCATGCGCGCCATCAGCGGCTGGGTCTGGGCCAGGAAACGCTTGCGGTCCGGGCCGGCCAGTGGGTCGGCCATCGGCAGTTTGGCGCTCAGTGGGTCGACGTACTGGCCGTTGATGTGGAACTCGTAGTGCAGGTGCGGGCCGGTGGCCAGGCCGGTCATGCCGACGTAGCCGATGATCTGCCCCTGCTTGACCGCGACGCCGCTGCGGATGCCCTTGGCGAAGCGGCTCATGTGGCCGTAGACGGTCTGGTAGGTCGAGCCGTGCTGGATGACCACCGCGTTGCCGTAGCCGCCCTTGCGCCCGGCCTCGAGCACCTTGCCGTCGCCGGTGGCCTTGATCGGCGTGCCGATGGGCGCGGCGTAGTCGACGCCCTTGTGCGCGCGGATCTTGTTCAGGATCGGGTGCAGGCGCCCCATGGAGAAGCGCGAGCTGATGCGGGCGAAGTCCACCGGGGTGCGGATGAACGCCTTGCGCATGCTGGTGCCGTCGGCGCGGTAGTAGCTGGTGTTGCCGGTCTTGTTGGTGAAGCGCACCGCGGTGTATTCCTTGCTGCGGTTGATGAAGCGCGCGGCGAGGATGTTGCCGGTGTCCACCTGGCGGCCGTTGACCACCTTCTTCTCGTAGATCACGTCGAACTGGTCGCCTTCGCGCAGGTCGAGGGCGAAGTCGATGTCGTAGCCGAAGATGTTCGCCAGGGCCATGATCAGGTCATGGGACAGGCCGGCTTCCTTGCCCGCGGTGAACAGCGAGCTGTCGATGCGGCCATGGGCGTAGGCGGTGTGCACATCCGGCTTGACCAGGTCGCGCTTGAACGCATAGCCCTTGGCGGACTTGTTCAGGCTGATGGTCTCCAGGTCGCTCTGCTTGATGCGTAGGCTCTGCAGCTCGCCTTGCGGGCTGATCAGGAACTCGACTTCGTGGCCGACGTCCAGGCGGGTGAACTGCTTGGCGTCCTTGCTGCTGGCCAGCACGTCGTGCACCAGGCCGGCCGGCAGGCCAGCCTTGGCGAAGACGGTGGAAAGGGTGTCGCCCTTGCCCACGGTCACGCGTTTCCACGCCGGTTCGGCGGGCGTGGCGGGTTGGGTGTCGTTGGAAGCCTTGAGTTCTTTCTTTTCTTCTTCCGCGTCTTTTCCGGCGCGGTTGTCGTCGTTCTGCCCTTCGATCCGTGCGAAGGGAGAATCGCTGTTCTCGGTGACCTGCGGGCTTCGCAGGTCGTCCTTTTCCTGAATGATGCGGTCGGAACCGCCGTCCAGCTCCAGATTGAGCGTGGTCTTCTTCGCCTCGACTTCACTCGAGGGGAACACCAGCAGAGCCAGGCTGAGGAGCGCTGCTACACCGCTTGCGGCCAGCAGATGGCTCTTCGGATAGTAGGGCGCTTTCTGATTCGATTGCGTCATGGCATGAGTGGTGTTTTTGGAATGTGAAATAACTGCCTAAAATATAACCAAATTCCCCTCGAAGCAAGTCTATCGCCCAGGGTTTGACGCCATTTCCCCGTACGCCGGGCAAAACTTGTTTTTAGTGCCCGATCTTGTATGGTTGGTTCCCTTTTGATTGCCGGAAAAACGGAACGGGAACTGTGATGAAGTCGGTCGAAGAGCAGCTGGCGCTGATCAAGCGTGGTGCGGATGAACTTCTGGTGGAGGCTGAGCTGGTCGAGAAGCTCAAGCGCGGCCAGCCACTGCGGATCAAGGCGGGTTTCGACCCGACCGCGCCGGACCTGCACCTCGGGCATACCGTCCTCATTAATAAGCTGCGTCAGTTCCAGGACCTCGGTCATCAGGTGATCTTCCTCATCGGGGACTTCACCGGGATGATCGGCGACCCCAGCGGCAAGAGCGCCACCCGTCCGCCGCTGACCCGCGAGCAGGTGCTGGAGAACGCCGAGACATACAAATCCCAGGTCTTCAAGATCCTCGACCCGGCCAGGACCGAGGTGGCATTCAACTCCACCTGGATGGACAAGCTGACTCCGGCCGATTTCATTCGTCTCGCCTCCCAGTACACCGTCGCCCGTATGCTCGAGCGCGATGACTTCAGCAAACGCTATGCCAGCAATCAGTCCATCGCCATCCACGAGTTCCTCTATCCGCTGGTGCAGGGCTACGACTCGGTGGCGCTGCGCGCCGACGTGGAGCTGGGCGGTACCGACCAGAAGTTCAACCTGCTCATGGGGCGCGAGCTGCAGCGCGCCTATGACCAGGAGCCGCAGTGCATCCTGACCATGCCGCTGCTGGAAGGCCTGGATGGCGTGAAGAAGATGTCCAAGTCCCTGGGCAACTACATCGGCATTCAGGAAGCGCCGGGTGTCATGTACAGCAAGCTCGTTTCCATTCCGGACACTTTGATGTGGCGTTACTTCGAGCTGCTCAGCTTCCGCTCGATGGACGAGATCAATGCCCTGCGCAAGGATGTCGAGGCTGGTGCCAACCCGCGTGACGTCAAGATCAAGCTGGCGGAAGAGATCGTCGCCCGCTTCCATGGCGAAGAAGCCGCCGCCAATGCCCACAAGTCCGCAGGCAATCGCCTGAAGGAAGGCGAACTGCCGGAAGACATCCCGGAAGTGGAAGTGGCCGCCACCGAGGACCTTCCCATCGGCGCCGTGCTGAACCGTGCCGGCCTGGTGAAGAACTCCGCCGTGGCTCGCGACCTGCTGGGCGCTGGTGGCGTGCGTATCGATGGTCATGCCGTGGATCGCAGCTTCGTCTTCAAGGTCGGTGCTACTCATATAGTGCAGGCCGGCAAGAAGGCGTTCGCGAAGGTCACTTTGCTGGCCGAGTGAAAACTTTCAGAAAAGTGTTGACGGGCATTCTGAAGTCCCTATAATGCGCACCACTCCCAGCGACGAAGCGCTGAAAGAGCTTGAAAATCAAGCACTTAAGCGGGTTAGAAGTTGAGAGTGGTGATCAGGCCGGTGATTCACTCGCCGCCTTTGGGTTCGACAGCTGCTCCGGCAGCGAGCCAAAAGGAAGATCGCCGAGGTGCTTGACAGCGAGTTTGATCGCTGTAGAATGCGCCTCCCGCTGACGAGAAGCTCCGGCCGATCGACAGCGCAAGCGGTTGAGTAGGAACGAAAAATTCTGAAAATAACGCTTGACGAAATAAGAGGTTGGCGTAGAATGCGCGGCCTCGGTTGAGACGAAAGAATCAACCAACTGCTCTTTAACAAGTTGAATCAAGCAATTCGTGTGGGTGCTTGTGAGCTAAGACTGGTGATCGCAAGATTATCAGCATCACAAGTAACACTCGTGAATTCGAGAGTTTTTTGCGATTGCTGAGCCAAGTTTAGGGTTTTCTCAAAACCCGATCAGTATTGAACTGAAGAGTTTGATCATGGCTCAGATTGAACGCTGGCGGCAGGCCTAACACATGCAAGTCGAGCGGATGAAGGGAGCTTGCTTCTGGATTCAGCGGCGGACGGGTGAGTAATGCCTAGGAATCTGCCTGGTAGTGGGGGACAACGTTCCGAAAGGAGCGCTAATACCGCATACGTCCTACGGGAGAAAGTGGGGGATCTTCGGACCTCACGCTATCAGATGAGCCTAGGTCGGATTAGCTAGTAGGTGGGGTAATGGCTCACCTAGGCGACGATCCGTAACTGGTCTGAGAGGATGATCAGTCACACTGGAACTGAGACACGGTCCAGACTCCTACGGGAGGCAGCAGTGGGGAATATTGGACAATGGGCGAAAGCCTGATCCAGCCATGCCGCGTGTGTGAAGAAGGTCTTCGGATTGTAAAGCACTTTAAGTTGGGAGGAAGGGCAGTAAGTTAATACCTTGCTGTTTTGACGTTACCAACAGAATAAGCACCGGCTAACTTCGTGCCAGCAGCCGCGGTAATACGAAGGGTGCAAGCGTTAATCGGAATTACTGGGCGTAAAGCGCGCGTAGGTGGTTTGGTAAGATGGATGTGAAATCCCCGGGCTCAACCTGGGAACTGCATCCATAACTGCCTGACTAGAGTACGGTAGAGGGTGGTGGAATTTCCTGTGTAGCGGTGAAATGCGTAGATATAGGAAGGAACACCAGTGGCGAAGGCGACCACCTGGACTGATACTGACACTGAGGTGCGAAAGCGTGGGGAGCAAACAGGATTAGATACCCTGGTAGTCCACGCCGTAAACGATGTCGACTAGCCGTTGGGATCCTTGAGATCTTAGTGGCGCAGCTAACGCGATAAGTCGACCGCCTGGGGAGTACGGCCGCAAGGTTAAAACTCAAATGAATTGACGGGGGCCCGCACAAGCGGTGGAGCATGTGGTTTAATTCGAAGCAACGCGAAGAACCTTACCTGGCCTTGACATGTCCGGAATCCTGCAGAGATGCGGGAGTGCCTTCGGGAATCGGAACACAGGTGCTGCATGGCTGTCGTCAGCTCGTGTCGTGAGATGTTGGGTTAAGTCCCGTAACGAGCGCAACCCTTGTCCTTAGTTACCAGCACGTTATGGTGGGCACTCTAAGGAGACTGCCGGTGACAAACCGGAGGAAGGTGGGGATGACGTCAAGTCATCATGGCCCTTACGGCCAGGGCTACACACGTGCTACAATGGTCGGTACAGAGGGTTGCCAAGCCGCGAGGTGGAGCTAATCCCAGAAAACCGATCGTAGTCCGGATCGCAGTCTGCAACTCGACTGCGTGAAGTCGGAATCGCTAGTAATCGTGAATCAGAATGTCACGGTGAATACGTTCCCGGGCCTTGTACACACCGCCCGTCACACCATGGGAGTGGGTTGCTCCAGAAGTAGCTAGTCTAACCGCAAGGGGGACGGTTACCACGGAGTGATTCATGACTGGGGTGAAGTCGTAACAAGGTAGCCGTAGGGGAACCTGCGGCTGGATCACCTCCTTAATCGAAGATCGCAGCTTACTCATAAGCTCCCACACGAATTGCTTGATTCACTGGTTAGACGATTGGGTCTGTAGCTCAGTTGGTTAGAGCGCACCCCTGATAAGGGTGAGGTCGGCAGTTCGAATCTGCCCAGACCCACCAATTGTTGTGGTGGTGCCTTGATCCGATGGGGCCATAGCTCAGCTGGGAGAGCGCCTGCTTTGCACGCAGGAGGTCAGGAGTTCGATCCTCCTTGGCTCCACCATTAAAATCGTCGTAAAGCTCAGACAGGAATGTTCGATAGAACGAACCTTGCTGTCTGGTCTTTGTACCGGAACCGTTCTTTAAAAATTTGGGTATGTGATAGAAGTAGACTGAATGATCTC
This sequence comes from Pseudomonas sp. A6, assembly GCF_052367875.1. Taxonomy (NCBI): domain Bacteria; kingdom Pseudomonadati; phylum Pseudomonadota; class Gammaproteobacteria; order Pseudomonadales; family Pseudomonadaceae; genus Pseudomonas; species Pseudomonas sp. A6. Next base: position 789,176 of record NZ_CP198970.1, read on the forward strand.
TTTCACTGGGGATTGTTCAAGTCAAGGTAAAATTTGCGAGTTCAAGCGCGAATTTTCGGCGAATGTCGTCTTCACGTTCGAGACGTATGACCAGATTGCTTGGGGTTATATGGTCAAGTGAAGAAGCGCATACGGTGGATGCCTTGGCAGTCAGAGGCGATGAAAGACGTGGTAGCCTGCGATAAGCTTCGGGGAGTCGGCAAACAGACTTTGATCCGGAGATCTCTGAATGGGGGAACCCAGCCAGCATAAGCTGGTTATCACACACTGAATCCATAGGTGTGTGAGGCGAACCAGGGGAACTGAAACATCTAAGTACCCTGAGGAACAGAAATCAACCGAGATTCCCTTAGTAGTGGCGAGCGAACGGGGACTAGCCCTTAAGCTTCTTAGAATCTAACAGAACGCTCTGGAAAGTGCGGCCATAGTGGGTGATAGCCCCGTATGTGAAAGGTTCTAGGAAGTGAAATCGAGTAGGACGGCGCACGTGAAACGTTGTCTGAACATGGGGGGACCATCCTCCAAGGCTAAATACTACTGACTGACCGATAGTGAACCAGTACCGTGAGGGAAAGGCGAAAAGAACCCCGGAGAGGGGAGTGAAATAGAACCTGAAACCGTATGCGTACAAGCAGTGGGAGCCCACGTTGTTGGGTGACTGCGTACCTTTTGTATAATGGGTCAGCGACTTATATTCAGTGGCGAGCTTAACCGAATAGGGGAGGCGTAGCGAAAGCGAGTCTTAATAGGGCGTTTAGTCGCTGGGTATAGACCCGAAACCGGGCGATCTATCCATGAGCAGGTTGAAGGTTAGGTAACACTGACTGGAGGACCGAACCCACTCCCGTTGAAAAGGTAGGGGATGACTTGTGGATCGGAGTGAAAGGCTAATCAAGCTCGGAGATAGCTGGTTCTCCTCGAAAGCTATTTAGGTAGCGCCTCACGTATCACTCCAGGGGGTAGAGCACTGTTTCGGCTAGGGGGTCATCCCGACTTACCAAACCGATGCAAACTCCGAATACCTGGAAGTGTCAGCGTGGGAGACACACGGCGGGTGCTAACGTCCGTCGTGAAAAGGGAAACAACCCAGACCGTCAGCTAAGGTCCCAAAGTTGTGGTTAAGTGGTAAACGATGTGGGAAGGCTTAGACAGCTAGGAGGTTGGCTTAGAAGCAGCCACCCTTTAAAGAAAGCGTAATAGCTCACTAGTCGAGTCGGCCTGCGCGGAAGATGTAACGGGGCTCAAACCACACACCGAAGCTACGGGTGCGTCGCAAGATGCGCGGTAGAGGAGCGTTCTGTAAGCCTGTGAAGGTGAGTTGAGAAGCTTGCTGGAGGTATCAGAAGTGCGAATGCTGACATGAGTAACGACAATGGGAGTGAAAAACTCCCACGCCGAAAGACCAAGGGTTCCTGCGCAACGTTAATCGACGCAGGGTTAGTCGGCCCCTAAGGCGAGGCAGAAATGCGTAGTCGATGGGAAACAGGTTAATATTCCTGTACTTCTAGTTACTGCGATGGAGGGACGGAGAAGGCTAGGCCAGCTTGGCGTTGGTTGTCCAAGTTTAAGGTTGTAGGCTGGACACTTAGGCAAATCCGGGTGTTCAAGGCCGAGAGCTGATGACGAGCTTTCTTTTAGAGAGCGAAGTGGTTGATGCCATGCTTCCAGGAAAAGCTTCTAAGCTTCAGGTAACTAGGAACCGTACCCGAAACCGACACAGGTGGTCGGGTAGAGAATACCAAGGCGCTTGAGAGAACTCGGGTGAAGGAACTAGGCAAAATGGCACCGTAACTTCGGGAGAAGGTGCGCCGGTGAGGGTGAAGTATTTACTGCGTAAGCCCACGCCGGTCGAAGATACCAGGCCGCTGCGACTGTTTATTAAAAACACAGCACTCTGCAAACACGAAAGTGGACGTATAGGGTGTGACGCCTGCCCGGTGCCGGAAGGTTAATTGATGGGGTTAGCGAAAGCGAAGCTCTTGATCGAAGCCCCGGTAAACGGCGGCCGTAACTATAACGGTCCTAAGGTAGCGAAATTCCTTGTCGGGTAAGTTCCGACCTGCACGAATGGCGTAACGATGGCGGCGCTGTCTCCACCCGAGACTCAGTGAAATTGAAATCGCTGTGAAGATGCAGTGTATCCGCGGCTAGACGGAAAGACCCCGTGAACCTTTACTGTAGCTTTGCACTGGACTTTGAGCCTGCTTGTGTAGGATAGGTGGGAGGCTTTGAAGCGTGGACGCCAGTTCGCGTGGAGCCAACCTTGAAATACCACCCTGGCATGCTTGAGGTTCTAACTCTGATCCGTTATCCGGATCGAGGACAGTGTATGGTGGGCAGTTTGACTGGGGCGGTCTCCTCCTAAAGAGTAACGGAGGAGTACGAAGGTGCGCTCAGACCGGTCGGAAATCGGTCGCAGAGTATAAAGGCAAAAGCGCGCTTGACTGCGAGACAGACACGTCGAGCAGGTACGAAAGTAGGTCTTAGTGATCCGGTGGTTCTGTATGGAAGGGCCATCGCTCAACGGATAAAAGGTACTCCGGGGATAACAGGCTGATACCGCCCAAGAGTTCATATCGACGGCGGTGTTTGGCACCTCGATGTCGGCTCATCACATCCTGGGGCTGAAGCCGGTCCCAAGGGTATGGCTGTTCGCCATTTAAAGTGGTACGCGAGCTGGGTTTAGAACGTCGTGAGACAGTTCGGTCCCTATCTGCCGTGGACGTTTGAGATTTGAGAGGGGCTGCTCCTAGTACGAGAGGACCGGAGTGGACGAACCTCTGGTGTTCCGGTTGTCACGCCAGTGGCACTGCCGGGTAGCTATGTTCGGAATAGATAACCGCTGAAAGCATCTAAGCGGGAAACTAGCCTCAAGATGAGATCTCACTGGGAACTTGATTCCCCTGAAGGGCCGTCGAAGACTACGACGTTGATAGGTCGGGTGTGTAAGCGCTGTGAGGCGTTGAGCTAACCGATACTAATTGCCCGTGAGGCTTGACCATATAACACCCAAACAATTTGTGTGTTAGACGGTGAAGTCGACGAACCGAAAGTTCGTGAGAACCGCAAAGAAGACCTGTCACATACCCGAATCTGGATGAGCGTGAGCGCAAGCCACGAGCATCCGAAAGAATTGCTTGACGACCATAGAGCGTTGGAACCACCTGATCCCATCCCGAACTCAGCAGTGAAACGACGCATCGCCGATGGTAGTGTGGGGTTTCCCCATGTGAGAGTAGGTCATCGTCAAGCACCTATCCCAAAACCCCTGATCAGCCTGGCTGGTCGGGGGTTTTGCTTTGGGGGCGGAAAAGCCGGGGGGATGGGAACAGATACCCACGCCGTTCCATGCTCCTGTAGGGGCGGGCCCTGCCCGCGAAGGCCTGTGCCGCGGTGCTCTTCGTAGGAGCGAGCTTGCTCGCGAACAGAATCCTCGAAGGGGCTCATTCGCGAGCAAGCTCGCTCCTACAGGCGGGTTCGGACCCCGGCGAAACCCATGCGGCCATGGCGATGGGTTTCGCTTCGCTCAACACCATCCTACGAGAAGCATCTTGCGTAGGGCGGATAGCGCCCCAGGCGTTATCCGCCGTCGGACCATAACCGCGAACGGTTATGCGCCCTACAAGGGGCGCCGGGCATTTCCTGGTGTTTCGCCCGCCGCTAGTGCATAGGCAAGCGGAAAGCGCCTCTATATCATGCGTGCCTTATTGTGGCGGGACGCGATATGCAGATATTGCTGAAACTACTGGGCGATGGACGATTCCATTCTGGCGAGGAGTTGGGGGCGGCGCTGGGTATCAGCCGTAGTGCCGTCTGGAAACGCCTGCAGGGCCTGGAGAGCGAGTTCGGGCTGGAGGTGCAATCCGTGCGCGGCCGTGGCTATCGCCTGGCCGAGCCGCTGGTGGCCATCGATCCGCAACGGGTCCGGGCGCCCTGGCCTCTGGACGTGCTGTTCTCGGTCGATTCGACCAATGCCGAAGTCATGCGCCGCCTGGATGCCGGCGCCGCCACGCCCTTCGCCGTGGTGGCCGAGCGGCAGACGGCGGGAAGGGGGCGGCGCGGGCGCGCCTGGGTGAGTCCGTTCGGCGCCAACCTTTATTGCACCCTGGGTATCTCCGTGAGGGGAGGGCCCAAGGAACTGGAAGGGCTGAGTCTGGTCGTCGGCCTTGCCGTGGTGCGCGCCATCCAGTCGCTCGGCATCGCCGGTGTCGGCCTGAAGTGGCCGAACGACATTCTGCTTGATGGCAAGAAGCTGGCCGGCATTCTCCTGGAGTTGACCGGCGACCCGGCAGACCTGTGCAGCGTAGCCATCGGCATAGGCATCAATGTGAACATGCGTGCCGCGGAAGGCATCGATCAGCCCTGGACGTCCTTGCGCGAAGCCGCGGGGCGCCCGGTGGATCGCAACGAACTGCTCGCCGCGCTGAGCAGGGAGCTGGACTGGCACCTGGCTCGTCATCGCGAACAGGGCTTTGCGGCCAGCCAGCGGGAGTGGGAGTCCTTCCATCTCTGGCAAGGGCGCGATGTCGTGCTGTCGACCGCTGCCAAGCAGATCGTCGGTCGCGCGTTGGGGATCGACGAGCAGGGGGCGTTGCGCCTCGAGGTCGATGGCGTGGAAAGCCGCTTCAGCGGGGGCGAGTTGAGTCTGAGGTTGTCTGATGATTCTTGAACTGGACTGTGGCAATAGCCTGATCAAATGGCGGGTGATCCGCTCCGCCGGGTTGGCGACCGTTGCCTCCGGCGTCGCGGATTCCGATGCTGCGCTGCTCGAGCGGCTGCGCGGCTGCGAGGGGCTCGCGCTTCGTCATTGCCGTCTGGTCAGCGTGCGCAGCGAACAGGAAACGGCGTCGCTCGTGCAGGCGTTGAGCGAGGCTTTCGGCATAGACGCGAGCATCGCGCAGCCGGCCGAGGTCCTGGCCGGTGTCCGCAATGGCTATCGCGACTACCAGCGCCTCGGCCTGGATCGCTGGGTGGCTCTGGTGGCTGGCTACAAATTGGCGGGTGGTGCGTGCTTGGTGCTCGACCTGGGCACCGCGGTGACCTCCGACCTGGTGGATGCCGCCGGGCAGCACCTGGGGGGCTATATCTGCCCGGGCATGCCGTTGATGCGGAGCCAACTGCGCACCCATACCCGGCGTATCCGTTACGACGACGCGGCGGCTCGCGAAGCCTTGCAGGGGCTCTCGCCGGGGCGCGAGACCGCGGAAGCGGTGGAGCGGGGCTGCCTGTTGATGCTGCGCGGTTTCGTGCGCGAGCAATATCAGTTGGCCTGCGAGTTGCTCGGCGGCGACTGCGCCGTGTTCCTCACCGGCGGAGATGCCGAGCTGGTCAGGGATGAGCTGCCCCAGGCGCGAATCCTTCCCGACCTGGTCTTTACCGGCCTGGCCATCGCCTGCCCGCTGGAGTAATACCCCTCATGCGTTGGTTCTTTCTGTTCCTCCTGGTGCTGAACGCCTTCTACTTCATCTGGCATCAGCAGCAGACGCCCTTGCGGGCGAAAGAAATCGCGCCCCTGAGCCTGTACCGCAGCGAGCAGAAGAACATTCGCCTGCTCAGCGAGTCGCCGGAGTCTGCGCAGCGGCGTCAGTCGGAGGTGGCCGGGGCGCCGCCGACACAGGAGAGTGCGTGCCTCTATTTCGGTCCCTTCTCCGACGAGAACCGGGCCAAGGCGCTCGAGCAGCGCCTCACCAGTCTCGACGTGCATGTGAGCCGGCAGAAGATCGACGCCGCCGCCGGAACCGACTACTGGGTCTACCTGCCGCCGTTGGCCTCGCGCCAGGCTTCGCTCTGGCAGCTGCGTGAGCTGCAGGCGCGCAAGATCGACAGCTACATCATCACCGAGGGCGACCTCACTGACGGCATTTCTCTGGGGATCTTCCAGAACGAGGATTCGGCCAACGCGGTCGTCGAGCGCCTGAAGACTGCCGGATACGACGCCCTGGTGCGGGAGCTGGGGCGCAATCGTCATGATTTCTGGGTGCAGATCGCCCCCGAGAGCCGGCGCCTGGCGGACGATAGCCTGCTGCGCCAACTGGTCGTGGACTTCCCGGAATTGCAAAGGCAAACAATGCCGTGCAAAAGCGTTGCAACCGCCGAATAGTTTGCATAGAATGGCGCCCGCTTCGTAGGGGGGACCTGAAAGGGGAATTCCACGAAGTCGTTGTCGAAGAGCTAAGCTCAAGTTTTTAAAGAAAAAACTGTTGACAACGCGGTGGCAGACTGTAGAATGCCGCCTCACTCGGAGGGGTTCCCGAGCGGCCAAAGGGATCAGACTGTAAATCTGACGTCTCAGACTTCGAAGGTTCGAATCCTTCCCCCTCCACCAGTTTCAAGCGTGAGCGTCAGGCTCCGCGGGTATAGTTCAGTGGTAGAACCTCAGCCTTCCAAGCTGATGATGCGGGTTCGATTCCCGCTACCCGCTCCAGACTTGCTGCTTATGTTTGCTCATGTAGCTCAGCTGGTAGAGCACACCCTTGGTAAGGGTGAGGTCAGCGGTTCAAATCCGCTCATGAGCTCCACTTAACAAAGGCAGATATGAAAGTATCTGCCTTTGTTTTATCGGTGATACGGCTTTCTCAATTCCTAGTGGGAGACGGTCAAAATGGCTAAAGAGAAGTTTGAACGTAACAAACCGCACGTCAACGTCGGCACCATCGGTCACGTTGACCACGGTAAAACCACTCTGACCGCTGCTCTGACCAAGGTCTGCTCCGAGACCTGGGGTGGCTCCGCTCGCGCCTTCGACCAGATCGACAACGCGCCGGAAGAGAAAGCCCGTGGTATCACCATCAACACTTCGCACGTCGAATACGACTCGCCGGTACGCCACTACGCTCACGTAGACTGCCCGGGCCACGCCGACTACGTGAAGAACATGATCACCGGTGCTGCCCAGATGGACGGCGCGATCCTGGTTTGCTCGGCTGCTGACGGCCCCATGCCGCAGACCCGCGAGCACATCCTGCTGTCCCGTCAGGTAGGCGTTCCCTACATCGTCGTGTTCCTGAACAAGGCCGACATGGTTGACGACGCCGAGCTGCTGGAACTGGTCGAGATGGAAGTTCGCGACCTGCTGAACACCTACGACTTCCCGGGCGACGACACTCCGATCGTGATCGGTTCCGCCCTGATGGCTCTGAACGGCCAGGACGACAACGAGATGGGCGTTTCCGCCGTGCGCAAGCTGGTAGAAACCCTGGACTCCTACATCCCCGAGCCGGTTCGTGCCATCGACCAGCCGTTCCTGATGCCGATCGAAGACGTGTTCTCGATCTCCGGCCGCGGCACCGTGGTAACCGGTCGTGTTGAGCGCGGTATCGTCAAGGTCCAGGAAGAAGTGGAAATCGTCGGCATCCGTCCGACCACCAAGACCACCTGCACCGGCGTTGAAATGTTCCGCAAGCTGCTCGACGAAGGTCGTGCTGGCGAGAACGTCGGCGTCCTGCTGCGCGGCACCAAGCGTGAAGACGTAGAGCGTGGCCAGGTTCTGGCCAAGCCGGGCACCATCAAGCCGCACACCAAGTTCGAGTGCGAAGTGTACGTGCTGTCCAAGGAAGAAGGTGGTCGTCACACCCCGTTCTTCAAGGGCTACCGTCCGCAGTTCTACTTCCGTACCACCGACGTGACCGGCAACTGCGAGCTGCCGGAAGGCGTCGAGATGGTAATGCCGGGTGACAACGTCAAGATGACCGTCACCCTGATCGCTCCGATCGCCATGGAAGACGGCCTGCGCTTCGCTATCCGCGAAGGTGGCCGTACCGTTGGCGCCGGCGTGGTTGCCAAGATCATCGAATAATCGATTGATCTTTCCCTCTCAGGCCGGCATAATGGTCGGCCTGACTTTGTTCTAGGCCAGTAGCTCAATTGGCAGAGCGGCGGTCTCCAAAACCGCAGGTTGGGGGTTCGATTCCCTCCTGGCCTGCCAAATTTCTCGACGGAATTTGGCATTTCTTCAACGGGATTCCCAGCAGATGAATGCGAAGGCAGAAGCCAAAGAGTCGCGTTTCGATATCTTGAAGTGGCTCTTGGTCGCAGTGGTTGTTGTGGTCGGCGTCGTCGCCAACCAGTATTACTCCGCTCAACCGCTCCTCTATCGCGTGCTCGGTATCCTTGTTCTGGCGGCTGTTGCTGGCTTCGTAGCCCTGCAGACCGTCAAGGGTCGCGCTTTCTTCACCCTGGCGAAAGAGGCGCGCGCCGAGATTCGCAAGGTCGTATGGCCGACTCGCCAAGAAACGACTCAGACCACCATGATCGTGGTCGCAGTAGTGCTGGTAATGGCGCTGGTGCTGTGGGGGCTCGATTCCCTGCTGGGTTGGCTTGTTTCCATGATCGTAGGTTAAGGGTGTTCCGTGGCTAAGCGTTGGTACGTTGTGCATGCCTACTCGGGTTACGAGAAGCATGTCATGCGCTCGCTGATCGAGCGGGTCAAACTGGCCGGCATGGAAGATGGCTTCGGCGAGATTCTGGTCCCCACGGAAGAAGTCGTGGAGATGCGTAACGGCCAGAAGCGCAAGAGCGAGCGCAAGTTCTTCCCCGGCTACGTGCTGGTGCAGATGGAAATGAACGAGGGTACCTGGCACCTGGTCAAGGACACTCCTCGCGTCATGGGCTTCATCGGCGGTACCGCTGACAAGCCGGCTCCGATTACCGACAAGGAGGCTGAAGCCATCCTGCGTCGCGTCGCCGACAGTGGCGACAAGCCCAAGCCGAAGACGCTCTTCGAGCCGGGCGAAACCGTTCGCGTCATCGACGGTCCCTTCGCGGACTTCAATGGCGTGGTTGAAGAGGTCAACTACGAAAAGAGCCGGATCCAGGTCGCAGTGCTCATTTTCGGTCGCTCTACCCCGGTAGAGCTGGAGTTCAGCCAAGTCGAGAAAGTCTGACTGGCACAATGCATCCCACACCCCGCAGCCAGAGGCTGCGGGGTTTTGTCGTCCTTGGGATAAACGCGAAAGCAACCGGGGAGCCCTTGTGGCGCTAGAACCCGTAACTGGAGTAGCACATGGCTAAGAAAATTCAGGCTTACATCAAGCTGCAGGTAAAGGCTGGTCAAGCCAACCCGTCGCCGCCGGTTGGTCCCGCTCTGGGTCAGCATGGCGTGAACATCATGGAGTTCTGCAAGGCGTTCAACGCCAAGACCCAGGGCATGGAGCCCGGTCTGCCGACTCCGGTGATCATCACCGTTTACAGCGACCGCAGCTTCACCTTCGAAACCAAGAGCACCCCTGCTTCGGTACTGCTGAAGAAAGCTGCTGGCATCAGCAGCGGTTCCAGCCGCCCGAACAGCCAGAAAGTGGGCACCGTTACCCGTGCTCAGCTGGAAGAGATCGCCAAGGCCAAGCAGGCCGATCTGACCGCAGCTGACATGGATGCGGCCGTGCGTACCATCGCCGGTTCCGCGCGTAGCATGGGCCTCAACGTGGAGGGTGTGTAATGGCTAAGCTGACCAAGCGTCAAAAGGCTATCGCCGAGAAAATCGAAGCCGGCAAGCAATACGGCTTCGAAGATGCCGCCAAACTGCTGGCCGAGCTGTCGACCATCAAGTTCAAGGAGTCCGTGGACATCGCCATCAACCTGGGCGTCGATCCGCGTAAATCCGACCAGGTCGTTCGTGGTGCCACCGTTCTGCCGAACGGTACCGGCAAGAGCGTCCGCGTTGCCGTCTTCACCCAGGGCCCGGCTGCTGAAGCCGCTCTGGCTGCAGGCGCCGACAAGGTCGGCATGGACGAGCTGGCTGCCGAGATGAAGGCCGGCGACCTGAGCTACGACGTGGTCATCGCCTCCCCGGACGCGATGCGCGTTGTCGGTCAGCTGGGTCAGGTTCTCGGCCCGCGCGGCCTGATGCCGAACCCGAAAGTCGGTACCGTGACCCCGGACGTAGCCACTGCCGTGAAGAACGCCAAGGCTGGTCAGGTTCGCTTCCGTACCGACAAGAACGGCATCATCCACGCCTCCGTTGGCAAGATCGATTTCGAGCCGGTCAAGCTGAAGCAGAACGTCGAAGCTCTGCTGGCTGACCTGAAACGCCTGAAGCCCGCCTCCTCGAAGGGCGTGTACGTTCAGCGCGTGACCCTGAGCACCACCATGGGCCCGGGTCTGCAGATCGATCAGGCTTCCCTGGAAGGCTGATAAGACAAAGTCGGGTGGTGGGCCTGGCCCATCACCCGCAAGTATTGGGGTCCCTGCCTGGCGGGGGCTGTCCAAGACCGTAGGCGGCGCAAGCCTTAAACCACAAGCCTACGCAGATGGTGCTCCCGATTCGTTAACCGGATCAGACACCAAAACGCCGTCCGGCTCCGGCTGGACGAAACGGTAACATCCAGGAGTAAACCCGTGGCAATCAAACTCGAAGACAAGAAGGCCATCGTCGCTGAAGTCAACGAGGCTGCCAAAGCCGGTCTGTCCGCTGTCGTGGCTGATGCCCGTGGCGTGACCGTCGGCGCAATGACCGGACTCCGTAAAGAGGCCCGCGCAGCTGGTGTGTACGTGAAAGTCGTACGTAACACCCTGCTCAAGCGCGCCGTTGAAGGCACTCAGTTCGAAGTGCTCAACGACACGTTCAAGGGCCCGACCCTGATCGCTTTCTCCAACGAACATCCGGGCGCTGCCGCCCGTATCTTCAAGGAGTTCGCCAAGGGTCAGGACAAGTTCGAGATCAAGGCGGCCGCGTTCGAGGGTCAATTCCTCGCAGCCAATCAGATCGACGTTCTGGCGACCCTGCCGACCTACAACGAAGCCGTTGCACAGCTGATGAGCGTGATCCAAGGCGCTACCAGCAAGCTGGCTCGTACTCTGGCGGCTATTCGCGACCAGAAAGAAGCCGCCGCTGCCTAAGGCAACCGGTACGCTTTCAAACCTTTTTTGTTTAATCGATGGCGCGAGCGCCGTCACCCAATACAGGAATTAGAGTCATGGCTCTGACCAACGAAGACATCATCAACGCCGTATCCGAAATGTCCGTCATGCAGATCGTTGAACTGATCAAGGCGATGGAAGAGAAGTTCGGCGTTACCGCTGCTGCCGCTGTTGCCGCTGGCCCGGCTGTTGCCGCTGCCGCTGCCGAAGAGCAGACCGAGTTCACCATCGTCCTGGCCGAAGCTGGCGACAAGAAAGTGAACGTGATCAAGGTCGTTCGTGAACTGACCGGCCTGGGCCTGAAAGAAGCCAAGGCTGTCGTTGACGGCGCCCCGGGCGTGGTCAAGGAAGGCGCTTCGAAAGAAGAGGCCGAAGCTGCCAAGAAAGCCCTGGAAGAAGCTGGCGCCAAGGTCGAGCTCAAGTAAGCTCGCCCCTTGCGTCTACAGCCCGAGCGTCAAGCGACAGGCTGATGGCTGGTGGCTTTTGCCACCGGCCTTTTTCCGTTCTGGGTGGGGTGCCGACAGGCCCCTTCCCATAACGGAAAACTCCCACCCTCAGGGGTGGCGCAAACGCCAGGTTTGCACGATTTTTCGGCTGCTCCCGTGGGAGAGGCCAAACAAGCAGGTGACCAAGCTGGGGAACGCTGATGGCTTACTCATACACTGAGAAAAAACGTATCCGCAAGGACTTTAGCAAGTTGCCGGACGTCATGGATGTGCCGTATTTGCTGGCCATCCAGCTGGATTCCTATCGCGAATTCCTGCAGGCAGGTGCAAGCAAGGATCAGATCCGCGACATCGGTCTGCATGCGGCCTTCAAGTCCGTTTTCCCGATTATCAGCTATTCCGGCAACGCTGCCCTGGAATACGTCGGTTATCGCCTGGGTGAGCCGGCCTTCGACGTCAAGGAGTGCGTGCTGCGCGGCGTGACCTTCGCCGTCCCGCTGCGGGTGAAAGTGCGCCTGATCATCTTCGACAAAGAGTCGTCGAGCAAAGCGATCAAGGACATCAAGGAGCAGGAAGTCTACATGGGGGAAATCCCCCTGATGACCGAGAACGGTACCTTCATCATCAACGGTACCGAGCGCGTCATCGTTTCCCAGCTGCACCGTTCCCCGGGTGTGTTCTTCGACCACGACCGTGGCAAGACCCACAGCTCCGGCAAGCTGCTGTACTCCGCGCGCATCATTCCTTACCGCGGTTCCTGGCTGGACTTCGAATTCGATCCGAAGGACTGCGTGTTCGTCCGTATCGACCGTCGCCGCAAGCTGCCGGCGTCCGTCCTGCTGCGCGCGCTGGGCTATAGCACCGAGGAGATCCTCGATGCCTTCTACGCGACCAACGTCTACCACATCAAGGGCGAAGGTCTGCGTCTGGAGCTGGTGCCGCACCGTCTGCGCGGCGAGATCGCCAGCTTCGACATCAAGGATGCCGCCGGCAAGGTCATCGTCGAAGCGGGCCGCCGTATCACCGCGCGGCACATCAACCAGCTGGAGAAGGCTGGCATCACCGAGCTGGAAGTGCCCTTCGACTACCTTATTGGCCGTACCGTGGCCAAGGCTGTCGTGCACCCGGCTACCGGCGAGATCATCGCCGAATGCAACACCGAGCTGACCGTCGACGTACTGGCGAAGATCGCCAAGGCCCAGGTCGTGCGCCTGGAAACCCTGTACACCAACGACATCGACTGCGGTCCGTTCATCTCCGACACGCTGAAGATCGACTCCACCGGCAACCAGCTGGAAGCCCTGGTCGAGATCTACCGCATGATGCGTCCCGGCGAGCCGCCGACCAAGGAAGCCGCAGAGACCCTGTTCGGCAACCTGTTCTTCAGCGCCGAGCGCTACGACCTGTCCGCCGTCGGCCGCATGAAGTTCAACCGCCGCATCGGCCGCAGCGAGATCGAAGGTCCGGGCGTGCTGAGCAAGGAAGACATCGTCGACGTACTGCGCACTCTGGTCGACATCCGTAACGGCAAGGGCATCGTCGACGACATCGACCACCTGGGCAACCGTCGCGTGCGTTGCGTCGGCGAGATGGCCGAGAACCAGTTCCGCGTGGGCCTGGTGCGCGTCGAACGCGCGGTCAAGGAACGCCTGTCCATGGCCGAAAGCGAAGGCCTGATGCCGCAGGACCTGATCAACGCCAAGCCGGTGGCCGCCGCGATCAAGGAGTTCTTCGGTTCCAGCCAGCTGTCGCAGTTCATGGACCAGAACAACCCGCTCTCCGAGATCACCCACAAACGCCGCGTCTCCGCACTCGGCCCAGGTGGTCTGACCCGTGAGCGCGCGGGCTTCGAGGTCCGTGACGTACACCCGACCCACTACGGCCGCGTGTGCCCGATCGAAACCCCTGAAGGTCCGAACATCGGTCTGATCAACTCCCTGGCGACCTACGCCCGCACCAACAAGTACGGCTTCCTGGAAAGCCCGTACCGCGTGGTGAAGGAAGGCCTGGTCAGCGACGAGATCGTGTTCCTCTCCGCCATCGAAGAGGCCGACCACGTGATCGCCCAGGCCTCCGCGACCCTGGACGCGAAGGGCCGCCTGATCGACGAGCTGGTCGCCGTACGTCACCTGAACGAATTCACCGTGAAGGCGCCGGAAGACGTCACCCTCATGGACGTATCGCCGAAGCAGGTCGTTTCCGTCGCTGCCTCGCTGATTCCGTTCCTCGAGCACGACGACGCCAACCGTGCGCTCATGGGTTCGAACATGCAGCGTCAGGCCGTTCCGACCCTGCGCGCCGACAAGCCGCTGGTGGGCACCGGCATGGAGCGCAACGTCGCCCGTGACTCCGGCGTCTGCGTGGTGGCTCGCCGCGGCGGCGTGATCGACTCGGTCGACGCCAGCCGTATCGTGGTGCGCGTGGCGGACGACGAAGTCGAAACCGGCGAAGCCGGCGTCGACATCTACAACCTGACCAAGTACACCCGTTCCAACCAGAACACCTGCATCAACCAGCGTCCGCTGGTGAGCAAGGGTGACGTGATCGCCCGTGGCGACATCCTCGCCGACGGTCCGTCCACCGACATGGGTGAACTGGCCCTGGGTCAGAACATGCGCGTCGCGTTCATGCCCTGGAACGGCTTCAACTTCGAAGACTCCATCTGCCTGTCCGAGCGCGTGGTCCAGGAAGATCGTTTCACCACGATCCACATCCAGGAACTGACCTGCGTCGCCCGTGACACCAAGCTCGGCCCAGAAGAAATCACCGCGGACATCCCGAACGTGGGTGAGGCCGCGCTGAACAAGCTGGACGAAGCCGGCATCGTCTACGTCGGCGCCGAAGTGCAGGCCGGCGACATCCTGGTCGGCAAGGTCACTCCGAAAGGCGAGACCCAGCTGACTCCGGAAGAGAAGCTGCTGCGCGCGATCTTCGGTGAGAAGGCGTCCGACGTGAAGGACACCTCCCTGCGCGTGCCGACCGGCACCAAGGGCACCGTGATCGACGTCCAGGTCTTCACCCGCGACGGCGTGGAGCGCGACAGCCGCGCCCTGTCCATCGAGAAGATGCAGCTCGACGAGATCCGCAAGGACCTCAACGAAGAGTTCCGCATCGTCGAAGGCGCCACCTTCGAGCGTCTGCGTTCGGCCCTGGTCGGCGCCGTCGCCGATGGCGGCCCGGCGCTGAAGAAAGGCACCGAGATCACCGACGAGTACCTCGACGGTCTCGAGCGCGGCCAGTGGTTCAAGCTGCGCATGGCCGAAGACGCCCTGAACGAGCAGCTGGAGAAGGCCCAGGCCTACCTCAGCGACCGCCGTCAGATGCTCGACGACAAGTTCGAGGACAAGAAGCGCAAGCTGCAGCAGGGCGACGACCTGGCTCCGGGCGTGCTGAAGATCGTCAAGGTCTACCTCGCCATCAAGCGCCGCATCCAGCCGGGCGACAAGATGGCCGGCCGTCACGGTAACAAGGGTGTGGTCTCGGTGATCATGCCGGTCGAAGACATGCCGCACGACGTCAACGGCACGCCGGTGGACATCGTTCTGAACCCGCTGGGCGTACCTTCGCGTATGAACGTCGGTCAGATCCTCGAAACCCACCTGGGCCTCGCGGCCAAGGGCCTGGGCGAGAAGATCAACCGCATGCTCGAAGAGCAGCGCAAGATCGCCGAGCTGCGCCAGTTCCTGAACGAGATCTACAACGAGATCGGTGGCCGCCAGGAGAGCCTGGAAGAGCTGTCCGATAACGAGATCGTCGCTCTGGCCAACAACCTCAAGGGCGGCGTGCCCATGGCTACCCCGGTGTTCGACGGTGCCAAGGAGCGCGAGATCAAGGCCATGCTGAAGCTGGCCGACCTGCCGGAGAGCGGCCAGATGCGCCTGTTCGACGGCCGCACCGGCAACCAGTTCGAGCGTACGACCACCGTTGGTTACATGTACATGCTCAAGCTGAACCACCTGGTCGATGACAAGATGCACGCACGTTCCACCGGCTCCTACAGCCTGGTCACCCAGCAGCCGCTGGGTGGTAAGGCGCAGTTCGGTGGCCAGCGTTTCGGGGAGATGGAGGTCTGGGCGCTGGAAGCCTACGGCGCCGCCTACACCCTGCAGGAAATGCTGACCGTGAAGTCGGACGACGTGAACGGCCGTACCAAGATGTACAAGAACATCGTGGACGGGGATCACCGCATGGAGGCCGGCATGCCCGAGTCCTTCAACGTGCTGATCAAAGAGATCCGCTCGCTCGGCATCGATATCGAACTGGAAACCGAATAACACGTGACGCTAGAACGGTGCGGCGGTCAGCCGCCGCACCGGGTCCGTGAGGAGGAAAGGCCTTGAAAGACTTGCTCAATCTGTTGAAAAACCAGGGTCAAATCGAGGAGTTCGATGCCATCCGTATTGGTCTGGCCTCGCCCGAGATGATTCGTTCCTGGTCCTTCGGCGAAGTTAAGAAGCCGGAGACCATCAACTACCGTACCTTCAAGCCGGAGCGCGATGGCCTGTTCTGCGCCAAGATCTTCGGCCCGGTGAAGGACTACGAGTGCCTGTGCGGTAAGTACAAGCGCCTGAAGCACCGTGGTGTGATCTGCGAGAAGTGCGGCGTCGAAGTCGCCCTGGCCAAGGTGCGCCGCGAGCGCATGGGCCACATCGAGCTGGCCTCGCCGGTCGCCCACATCTGGTTCCTGAAGTCCCTGCCGTCCCGTATCGGCCTGCTGCTGGACATGACCCTGCGTGACATCGAGCGCGTGCTCTATTTCGAGAGCTACGTGGTGATCGACCCGGGCATGACCACCCTGGAGAAGGGCCAACTGCTGAACGACGAGCAGTACTTCGAAGCCCTCGAAGAGTTCGGTGACGACTTCGACGCGCGCATGGGCGCCGAGGCCGTTCGCGAGCTGCTCAACCAGATCGACCTGGAGCACGAGATCGGCCGCCTGCGCGAAGAGATTCCGCAGACCAACTCGGAAACCAAGATCAAGAAGCTGTCCAAGCGCCTGAAGCTGATGGAAGCCTTCCAGGGCTCCGGCAACCATCCGGAGTGGATGGTGCTGACCGTCCTGCCGGTGCTGCCGCCGGACCTGCGTCCGCTGGTTCCGCTGGATGGCGGCCGCTTCGCGACTTCGGATCTGAACGATCTGTACCGCCGGGTGATCAACCGTAACAACCGTCTGAAGCGCCTGCTCGACCTGGCCGCTCCGGACATCATCGTGCGCAACGAAAAGCGCATGCTGCAGGAAGCCGTCGACGCCCTGCTGGACAACGGCCGCCGCGGTCGCGCCATCACCGGCTCGAACAAGCGCCCGCTGAAGTCCCTGGCCGACATGATCAAGGGCAAGCAAGGTCGCTTCCGTCAGAACCTGCTCGGCAAGCGCGTGGACTACTCCGGTCGTTCGGTAATCACCGTCGGCCCGACCCTGCGCCTGCACCAGTGCGGTCTGCCGAAGAAGATGGCCCTCGAGCTGTTCAAGCCGTTCATCTTCGGCAAGCTCGAAGCCCGTGGCATGGCGACTACCATCAAGGCCGCGAAGAAGATGGTCGAGCGCGAACTGCCCGAGGTCTGGGACGTTCTCGCCGAAGTCATCCGCGAACACCCCGTGCTGCTGAACCGTGCGCCGACCCTGCACCGTCTGGGTATCCAGGCGTTCGAGCCGGTGCTCATCGAAGGCAAGGCGATCCAGCTGCACCCGCTGGTTTGCGCGGCGTACAACGCCGACTTCGACGGTGACCAGATGGCCGTGCACGTTCCGCTGACCCTCGAGGCCCAGCTGGAAGCGCGCGCGCTGATGATGTCGACCAACAACATCCTCTCGCCCGCCAACGGCGAGCCGATCATCGTGCCGTCGCAGGACGTGGTGATGGGTCTGTACTACATGACCCGTGAAGCCATCAACGCCAAGGGCGAGGGCATGGCCTTCGCCGACCTGCAGGAAGTCGACCGCGCGTACCGCAGCGGCCAGGTGTCCCTGCACGCCCGCGTGAAAGTACGGATCAACGAGAAGATCAAGAACGAAGACGGCAGCCTGACCGCCAACACCCGCATCGTCGACTCCACCGTCGGCCGCGCGCTGCTGTTCCAGGTCGTGCCGGCAGGCTTGCCGTACGACGTGGTCAACCAGCCGATGAAGAAGAAGGCGATCTCCAAGCTGATCAACCACTGCTACCGCGTGGTGGGTCTGAAGGACACCGTCATCTTCGCCGACCAACTGATGTACACCGGCTTCGCCTACTCGACCATCTCCGGCGTCTCGATCGGCGTGAACGACTTCGTCATCCCGGACGAGAAGGCGCGCATCATCAATGCCGCCACCGAGGAAGTGAAGGAGATCGAGACCCAGTACGCCTCCGGCCTGGTAACCCAGGGCGAGAAGTACAACAAGGTGATCGACCTCTGGTCCAAGGCCAACGACGAAGTGTCCAAGGCGATGATGGCCAACCT
The DNA here is from genome assembly GCF_052367875.1 of Pseudomonas sp. A6. Classification (NCBI taxonomy): domain Bacteria; kingdom Pseudomonadati; phylum Pseudomonadota; class Gammaproteobacteria; order Pseudomonadales; family Pseudomonadaceae; genus Pseudomonas; species Pseudomonas sp. A6. Next base: position 806,914 of record NZ_CP198970.1, read on the forward strand.
CTCGAAAGAGAAGGTCATCGACCGCGAGGGCAAGGAAGTCGACCAGGAGTCCTTCAACTCCATGTACATGATGGCGGACTCCGGTGCGCGGGGTTCCGCGGCCCAGATCCGTCAGCTGGCCGGTATGCGTGGCCTGATGGCCAAGCCGGACGGCTCGATCATCGAGACCCCGATCACCGCGAACTTCCGTGAAGGCCTGAACGTACTCCAGTACTTCATCTCCACTCACGGTGCTCGTAAAGGTCTGGCGGATACCGCACTGAAGACCGCGAACTCCGGTTACCTGACCCGTCGTCTCGTCGACGTGGCCCAGGACCTGGTAGTGACCGAGATCGATTGCGGCACCGAGCACGGCCTGCTGATGTCCCCGCACATCGAAGGCGGCGACGTGGTGGAACCGCTGGGCGAGCGCGTGCTCGGCCGTGTGGTCGCGCGCGACGTGTTCAAGCCCGGTGGCGACGACGTCATCGTGCCGGCCGGCACCCTGATCGACGAGAAGTGGGTCGATTTCCTCGAGCAGATGAGCGTCGACGAAGTCCTGGTCCGTTCGCCGATCACCTGCGAAACCCGTCACGGCATCTGCTCCAAGTGCTACGGCCGCGATCTGGCCCGTGGTCACCAGGTGAACATCGGTGAAGCGGTCGGCGTCATCGCCGCGCAGTCGATCGGTGAGCCGGGTACCCAGCTGACCATGCGTACCTTCCACATCGGTGGTGCGGCCAGCCGGACCTCCGCGGTGGATAACGTCCAGGTGAAGAACGGCGGTACCATCCGCCTGCACAACCTGAAGCACGTCGAGCGTGCCGATGGCGCGCTGGTGGCGGTTTCCCGTTCCGGCGAGCTGGCCGTGGCCGACGACTTCGGTCGCGAGCGCGAGCGCTACAAGCTGCCGTACGGCGCCGTGATCTCCGTGAAGGAAGGTGACAAGGTCGACCCGGGCGCCATCGTCGCCAAGTGGGACCCGCACACCCACCCGATCGTCACCGAGATGGACGGTACCGTTGCCTTCGCCGGCATGGAAGAGAACATCACCGTCAAGCGCCAGACCGACGAACTCACCGGTCTGACCAACATCGAAGTGATGGATCCGAAAGACCGTCCGGCCGCAGGCAAGGACATCCGTCCGGCGGTGAAGCTGATCGACGCCGCAGGCAAGGACCTGCTGCTGCCGGGCACCGACGTGCCGGCGCAGTACTTCCTGCCCGCCAACGCCCTGGTCAACCTGACCGACGGCGCCAAGGTGCGTGTGGGTGACGTGGTTGCACGTATCCCGCAGGAAACCTCGAAGACCCGCGACATCACCGGTGGTCTGCCGCGCGTTGCCGACCTGTTCGAAGCTCGTCGTCCGAAAGAGCCTTCGATCCTGGCGGAAATCAGCGGCACCATCTCCTTCGGCAAGGAAACCAAGGGCAAGCGCCGCCTGGTCATCACTCCGAACGACGGTAGTGATCCGTACGAGGAGCTGATTCCGAAGTGGCGTCACCTGAACGTGTTCGAAGGCGAACAGGTGAACCGCGGCGAGGTGATCTCCGACGGTCCGAGCAACCCGCACGACATCCTACGTCTGCTGGGCGTCAGCGAGCTGGCCAAGTACATCGTCAACGAGATCCAGGACGTGTACCGCCTGCAGGGCGTGAAGATCAACGACAAGCACATCGAGACCATCCTGCGGCAGATGCTGCGCAAGGTCGAAGTGGCCGAGTCGGGCGACTCCTCCTTCATCAAGGGCGACCAGGTCGAACTGGTTCACGTGCTGGAAGAGAACGAAGTGCTGGGCAGCGTGGACAAGTTCCCGGCCAAGTACGAGCGCGTCCTGCTGGGCATCACCAAGGCCTCGCTGTCGACCGAGTCGTTCATCTCCGCGGCTTCCTTCCAGGAGACCACCCGCGTCCTCACCGAGGCGGCGGTCACCGGCAAGCGCGACTTCCTGCGCGGCCTGAAGGAAAACGTGGTGGTCGGTCGACTGATCCCGGCGGGTACCGGCCTTGCCTATCACAGCGAGCGCAAGCGTCAGCGCGAGCTCGGCAAACCGCAGCGCGTGAGCGCCAGCGAAGCCGAAGCAGCACTGGCCGAAGCGCTCAACCTGAGTGGCAATTAAGCCTTGAGCGAAGCCCCGGCTGTCCTGACAGCCGGGGCTTTGTCTTGACGGGGTGCTGGAAGCTCTTTAGTATTTTGTACCCCGAAAATTGGCAGGGCGCATGCTCTGCCATTTCGTTTAAGTGTCGTAAGACAATCAGTGGAGCTATAGATGGCAACTATCAACCAGCTGGTGCGTAAGCCGCGCAAGCGCATGGTCGACAAGAGCGACGTGCCGGCGCTGCAGAACTGCCCGCAACGTCGTGGCGTATGCACCCGCGTATACACCACCACGCCGAAAAAGCCGAACTCGGCACTGCGTAAGGTATGCCGTGTTCGCCTGACCAACGGCTACGAAGTCACTTCGTACATCGGTGGTGAAGGTCACAACCTGCAAGAGCACAGCGTAGTGCTGATCCGTGGCGGTCGTGTAAAGGACCTTCCGGGTGTGCGTTACCACACCGTGCGCGGTTCGCTGGACACCTCGGGTGTCAAAGACCGTAAGCAGGGTCGTTCGAAGTACGGCGCCAAGCGTCCGAAGTAATCCATTTTTCCTATTTGCTGAGTCGATAAGAGTAAGGTCGGGCGCGTAACCAAAGTGTTGCAGTCCCGGGCTAACCTGAAGACCGTTTGAGGGCTTATCAATGCCAAGACGTCGTGTAGCGGCCAAACGTGAGATCCTGGCCGATCCGAAATACGGAAGCCAGATTCTGGCCAAGTTCATGAACCACGTGATGGAAAGCGGCAAGAAAGCCGTTGCCGAGCGTATCGTTTACGGTGCTCTGGACAAGGTCAAAGAGCGCGGTAAAGGTGACCCCCTGGAACTCTTCGAGAAAGCTCTCGACGCCATCGCTCCGCTGGTCGAAGTGAAGTCGCGCCGTGTAGGCGGTGCTACCTACCAGGTTCCGGTCGAAGTACGCCCGTCCCGTCGTAATGCCCTGGCCATGCGCTGGCTGGTGGACTACGCCCGCAAGCGCGGCGAGAAGTCCATGGCCCTGCGCCTCGCCGGCGAACTGCTGGATGCCGCCGAAGGCAAAGGCGCCGCCGTCAAGAAGCGTGAAGACGTGCACCGTATGGCTGAAGCCAACAAGGCCTTCTCCCACTACCGCTTCTAATCGCGGCTTCCATTCTTTTGCGAGGGCTTTATGGCTCGTACTACAGCAATTAACCGCTACCGGAACATTGGTATCTGCGCCCACGTCGACGCGGGCAAGACCACCACTACCGAGCGGATCCTGTTCTACACAGGTCTCAGCCACAAGATGGGTGAGGTGCACGACGGCGCTGCTACCACCGACTGGATGGTGCAGGAGCAGGAGCGTGGTATCACCATCACTTCCGCTGCGATCACGACCTTCTGGGAAGGTTCGCGCGGCCAGTACGACAAGTACCGCGTAAACGTCATCGACACCCCCGGCCACGTAGACTTCACCATTGAAGTCGAGCGCTCCCTGCGCGTACTGGACGGCGCTGTCGTGGTGTTCTGCGGTACCTCCGGCGTTGAGCCGCAGTCCGAAACCGTATGGCGTCAGGCCAACAAGTACGGCGTTCCGCGTATCGTCTACGTGAACAAGATGGACCGTGCCGGCGCCAACTTCCTGCGCGTCGTCGCTCAGATCAAGAACCGCCTGGGCCACACCCCGGTTCCGGTTCAGCTGGCCATCGGTGCAGAAGATGACTTCCAGGGTCAGATCGACCTGATGAAGATGAAGGCCATCTACTGGAACGAAGACGACAAGGGCACCAGCTACCGCGAGGAAGAGATTCCCGCCGAACTGCTGGACCTGGCCAACGAATGGCGCAACAACATGGTCGAGGCTGCTGCCGAGGCCAACGAAGAGCTGATGAACAAGTACCTGGAAGAGGGTGAGCTGACGATCGAAGAGATCAAGGCCGGCCTGCGCCAGCGTACCATCGCCTGCGAAATCGTTCCGGCGGTCTGCGGTTCGTCCTTCAAGAACAAGGGCGTGCCCCTGGTTCTGGACGCCGTCATCGACTTCCTGCCTGCTCCGACCGAGATCCCGGCCATCCAGGGCGTCCACCCGGACAGCACCGATGACAACGAGATCCATGACGAGCGTCCGGCTGACGACAACGCTCCGTTCTCCGCTCTGGCGTTCAAGATCGCTACCGACCCGTTCGTCGGTACCCTGACCTTCGTCCGCGTCTACTCGGGCGTTCTGGAGTCCGGTAACTCCGTTATCAACTCCGTGAAGGGCAAGAAAGAGCGCGTTGGTCGTATGGTGCAGATGCACGCCAACCAGCGTGACGAGATCAAAGAAGTGCGCGCTGGCGACATCGCGGCTCTGATCGGCATGAAGGACGTCACCACCGGTGACACCCTGTGCGACATCGAGAAGCCGATCATCCTCGAGCGCATGGACTTCCCGGAGCCGGTCATCTCGGTAGCTGTCGAGCCGAAGACCAAGGCTGACCAGGAGAAGATGGGTATCGCCCTCGGCAAACTGGCCCAGGAAGACCCGTCGTTCCGTGTCAAGACCGACGAAGAAACCGGCCAGACCATCATCTCCGGTATGGGTGAGCTGCACCTGGACATCCTCGTCGACCGCATGAAGCGCGAGTTCGGCGTCGAGGCCAACATCGGCAAGCCGCAGGTTTCCTATCGCGAAACCATCTCGAAGGACAACGTCGAGATCGAAGGCAAGTTCGTTCGCCAGTCCGGTGGTCGCGGCCAGTTCGGTCACTGCTGGATCCGCTTCTCGACTCCGGATGTGGATGAGAAGGGCAACATCACCGAAGGTCTGGTGTTCACCAGCGAAGTCGTGGGTGGTGTGGTTCCGAAGGAATACATCCCGGCGATCCAGAAGGGCATCGAAGAGCAGATGAAGAACGGCGTCGTCGCCGGCTATCCGCTCATCGGCCTGAAGGCCACCGTGTTCGATGGTTCCTACCACGACGTCGACTCCAACGAGATGGCGTTCAAGATCGCTGCTTCCATGGCGACCAAGCAGCTGGCCCAGAAGGGCGGCGGCAAGGTGCTCGAGCCGATCATGAAGGTGGAAGTGGTGACTCCTGAGGACTACATGGGCGACGTGATGGGCGACCTGAACCGTCGTCGCGGTCTGATTCAGGGGATGGAAGACTCGGTTTCCGGTAAGGTTATCCGTGCCGAGGTTCCGCTGGGCGAGATGTTCGGTTATGCGACCGACGTACGTTCCATGTCCCAGGGTCGCGCGAGCTACTCCATGGAATTCTCCAAATACGCCGAAGCTCCGTCGAACATCGTCGAAGCGCTGGTTAAAAAACAAGCTTGATTCAGCCCTTTAAGTAAGAGGTTACTGTCGTGGCTAAGGAAAAATTTGAACGTAACAAACCGCACGTCAACGTCGGCACCATCGGTCACGTTGACCACGGTAAAACCACTCTGACCGCTGCTCTGACCAAGGTCTGCTCCGAGACCTGGGGTGGCTCCGCTCGCGCCTTCGACCAGATCGACAACGCGCCGGAAGAGAAAGCCCGTGGTATCACCATCAACACTTCGCACGTCGAATACGACTCGCCGGTACGCCACTACGCTCACGTAGACTGCCCGGGCCACGCCGACTACGTGAAGAACATGATCACCGGTGCTGCCCAGATGGACGGCGCGATCCTGGTTTGCTCGGCTGCTGACGGCCCCATGCCGCAGACCCGCGAGCACATCCTGCTGTCCCGTCAGGTAGGCGTTCCCTACATCGTCGTGTTCCTGAACAAGGCCGACATGGTTGACGACGCCGAGCTGCTGGAACTGGTCGAGATGGAAGTTCGCGACCTGCTGAACACCTACGACTTCCCGGGCGACGACACTCCGATCGTGATCGGTTCCGCCCTGATGGCTCTGAACGGCCAGGACGACAACGAGATGGGCGTTTCCGCCGTGCGCAAGCTGGTAGAAACCCTGGACTCCTACATCCCCGAGCCGGTTCGTGCCATCGACCAGCCGTTCCTGATGCCGATCGAAGACGTGTTCTCGATCTCCGGCCGCGGCACCGTGGTAACCGGTCGTGTTGAGCGCGGTATCGTCAAGGTCCAGGAAGAAGTGGAAATCGTCGGCATCCGTCCGACCACCAAGACCACCTGCACCGGCGTTGAAATGTTCCGCAAGCTGCTCGACGAAGGTCGTGCTGGCGAGAACGTCGGCGTCCTGCTGCGCGGCACCAAGCGTGAAGACGTAGAGCGTGGCCAGGTTCTGGCCAAGCCGGGCACCATCAAGCCGCACACCAAGTTCGAGTGCGAAGTGTACGTGCTGTCCAAGGAAGAAGGTGGTCGTCACACCCCGTTCTTCAAGGGCTACCGTCCGCAGTTCTACTTCCGTACCACCGACGTGACCGGCAACTGCGAGCTGCCGGAAGGCGTCGAGATGGTAATGCCGGGTGACAACGTCAAGATGACCGTCACCCTGATCGCTCCGATCGCCATGGAAGACGGCCTGCGCTTCGCTATCCGCGAAGGTGGCCGTACCGTTGGCGCCGGCGTGGTTGCCAAGATCATCGAGTAATCGACTGATCTAGCGCATGAGGAAAAGGGGCCCTTCGGGGCCCCTTTTTCGTTGGATTGGTTAAATATTGACACCCTCGGGGGGCATCCGTACAATTGCGCCTCCTTTTAACGGGCGGAGTCCGTCCGTTGGGAAAGGCAACTTGGAGTCTGAGGTCAAATGCAAAATCAACAAATCCGTATTCGGTTGAAGGCTTTTGACCACCGCCTGATCGACCAATCTACCCAGGAAATCGTGGAAACCGCGAAACGTACTGGGGCTCAGGTGCGTGGTCCGATTCCTCTGCCGACCCGCAAGGAACGTTACACCGTGCTGATTTCCCCGCACGTCAACAAGGACGCTCGTGACCAGTACGAAATTCGTACCCACAAGCGTGTGCTCGACATCGTTCAGCCGACCGACAAGACCGTCGACGCGCTGATGAAGCTCGACCTTGCTGCTGGCGTCGAAGTACAGATCAGCCTCGGCTAATGCCTTCGGCATTGGTCGTGTAACGCTCTGAAATGGGCGGCCATAGCGGGTGAAAGCCCCGTACACTAAAGAGGTTCTTAAGATGACAATTGGTGTTGTCGGTCGTAAGTGCGGCATGACCCGCATTTTCACCGAAGATGGTGTCTCCATTCCGGTCACGGTCATTGAGGTCGAGCCGAATCGCGTCACCCAGTTCAAAAACGAAGAGACCGATGGCTATCGCGCTGTGCAGGTAACTGCCGGCGAGCGTCGTGCTTCTCGCGTGACCAAGGCTCAGGCCGGTCACTTTGCCAAGGCGAATGTCGCCGCCGGTCGCGGCGTGTGGGAATTCCGTCTGGGCGAAGAGGAGTTCAAGGCAGGCGATTCCATCTCCGTCGATCTGTTCCAGGCAGGCCAGCTGGTAGACGTTACCGGCGAGTCCAAGGGTAAAGGCTACGCCGGTACCATCAAGCGCTGGAACTTCCGTGGTCAAGACAATACCCACGGTAACTCCGTTTCCCACCGCGTCCCGGGTTCGATCGGCCAGTGCCAGACTCCTGGTCGAGTGTTCAAGGGCAAGAAAATGTCCGGTCACATGGGTGCTGAGCGTGTAACCGTTCAATCCCTTGAGGTCGTGCGTGTCGATGCCGAGCGTAATCTGCTGCTGGTCAAGGGTGCCGTTCCTGGCGCTACCGGCGGTGACGTGCTCGTGCGTCCGGCAGCCAAGGCTCGCGGTTAAGAGGGGAAGCTGAGATGCAACTTAATGTGAATGGCGCTCAGGCTATCGAAGTCTCCGAGCGTACCTTTGGCAGCGAATTCAACGAGACTCTGGTTCACCAGGCTGTCGTCGCCTACATGGCTGGCGGCCGTCAGGGCACCCGTGCTCAGAAGACTCGTTCCGAAGTTTCCGGTGGCGGCAAGAAGCCGTGGCGTCAGAAGGGCACCGGTCGTGCTCGTGCTGGCACCATCCGCAGCCCCATCTGGCGTGGGGGCGGCACCACTTTCGCCGCCAAACCGCAGGATCACTCCCAGAAGCTCAACAAGAAGATGTACCGCGCAGCCCTGCGCTCCATCCTCTCCGAGCTGGTCCGTCTGGACCGCCTGGTTGTCGTTGCCGACTTCGCCGTCGATGCACCGAAAACCAAAGGTCTGGTCAGCAAGCTGGACGGCCTGGGCCTGAAAGACGTGCTGATCGTCACCGATGGCGTTGATGAAAACCTGTACCTGGCTGCGCGCAACCTGGCGCACGTCGATGTACGCGACGTCCAGGGTTCCGACCCGGTCAGCCTGATCGCCTACGACAAGGTGCTCGTCACCGTGTCCGCCGTGAAGAAGTTCGAGGAGCTGCTGGCATGAACCAGGAACGCGTATTCAAAGTGCTGCTGGGCCCGCATATCTCCGAGAAAGCCACGGGGCTGGCGGACGGCAAGAGCCAATTCGTTTTCAAGGTTGCCACTGATGCAACCAAGCTGGAAATCAAGAAGGCCGTCGAAAGCCTGTTCGGCGTGAAAGTACGTCGCGTCACCACCCTGAACGTTCAGGGCAAGACCAAGCGTACCGTTCGCGGCCTGGGCAAGCGTAACGACTGGAAGAAGGCGTACATCGCCCTTCAGCCCGGCCAAGATCTCGATTTCGCAGCTGGCGCTGAGTAAAGGGGTGCATCATGGCAATCGTTAAATGCAAACCGACTTCCGCTGGTCGTCGCTTCGTCGTCAAGGTCGTGAACCAGAACCTGCACAAGGGTGCTCCGTTCGCTGGCCTGGTCGAGAAGAAGTCCAAGTCGGGCGGCCGTAACAACAACGGTCGTATCACCACCCGCCACATCGGCGGTGGTCACAAGCAGCACTACCGTCTGGTCGACTTCCGCCGCAACAAGGATGGCATCCCTGCCATCGTCGAGCGCGTGGAATATGACCCGAACCGCACTGCGCACATCGCTCTGCTGAAGTACGCGGACGGTGAGCGTCGTTACATCATCGCCCCCAAAGGCGTGGTGGCTGGCGATCAACTGATCTCCGGTATCGGCGCTCCGATCAAGCCCGGCAACAACATGCCGCTGCGCAACATCCCGGTTGGTAGCACCATCCACGGTATCGAGCTGAAGCCGGGCAAAGGCGCCCAGCTGGTTCGCTCCGCTGGCGCCTCGGCCCAACTGGTAGCCCGTGAAGGCGCTTACGTGACCGTGCGTCTGCGTTCCGGTGAAATGCGTAAAGTCCTGGCTGACTGCCGTGCGACCCTGGGCGAAGTCTCGAACTCCGAGCACAGCCTGCGTTCGCTGGGTAAAGCCGGTGCCAAACGCTGGCGCGGCATTCGCCCGACCGTTCGTGGCGTCGCCATGAACCCGGTCGACCACCCGCATGGTGGTGGTGAAGGTCGTACCTCTGCTGGTCGTCATCCGGTATCGCCGTGGGGTCTTCAGACCAAGGGTAAGAAGACTCGCGCGAACAAGCGTACCGATAACATGATCGTCCGTCGCCGCAAGTAAATAGAGGGATACGACAGTGCCGCGTTCTCTGAAAAAAGGTCCTTTTATCGATCTTCACCTGCTGAAGAAGGTCGAAGTGGCGGTGGAAAAGAACGACCGTAAGCCGATCAAGACCTGGTCGCGTCGTTCGATGATTCTGCCGCATATGGTTGGTCTGACCATCGCTGTCCACAACGGCCGTCAACACGTGCCGGTCCTGGTCAACGAAGACATGGTCGGTCACAAACTCGGCGAGTTCGCTGCTACCCGCACTTATCGTGGGCATGCTGCGGACAAGAAAGCCAAGCGTTAAGGGGTAAGGAAGATGGAAGTAGCCGCTAAGCTGTCGGGCGCTCGTATCTCCGCCCAGAAAGCCCGCTTGGTCGCCGACCAGATCCGCGGGAAGAAGGTGGGCGAAGCGCTCAACCTCCTGGCTTTCAGCAGTAAGAAAGCCGCCGAGATCATGAAGAAAGTGCTGGAGTCGGCTGTTGCCAACGCTGAGCACAACGAAGGCGCCGATGTGGATGACCTGAAGGTCTCCACTGTCTTCGTCAACGAAGGTCGTTCGCTCAAGCGCATCATGCCGCGCGCCAAAGGCCGTGCTGATCGCATCGTCAAGCGGTCTTGCCATATCACTGTCAAGGTTGCGGACAAGTAACGGAGTCGATCAGATGGGTCAGAAAGTACATCCCAATGGCATCCGCCTGGGTATCGTCAAGGAGCACACCTCCGTTTGGTACGCAGATAAGCGCACTTACGCCGATTATCTGTTCGCCGACCTGAAGGTTCGTGAGTACCTCCAAGACAAACTAAAAAGCGCGTCCGTAAGCCGTATCGATATCCATCGCCCGGCTCAAACCGCACGTATCACCATCCACACCGCCCGTCCCGGTATCGTGATCGGCAAGAAAGGTGAAGATGTTGAGAAGCTGCGCCAGGACCTGACCAAGCAAATGGGTGTGCCCGTGCACATCAACATCGAGGAAATCCGCAAGCCGGAACTCGATAGCATGCTGGTTGCGCAGAGCGTAGCTCAGCAGCTGGAACGCCGCGTCATGTTCCGTCGCGCCATGAAGCGCGCCGTGCAGAACGCCATGCGTATTGGTGCCAAGGGCATCAAGATCCAGGTGAGTGGTCGTTTGGGCGGCGCTGAAATTGCTCGTACCGAATGGTATCGCGAAGGTCGTGTGCCCCTGCACACCCTGCGTGCCGATATCGACTATGCCACCTACGAAGCGCACACCACCTATGGTGTGATCGGTGTCAAGGTTTGGATCTTCAAAGGCGAGGTCATCGGTGGCCGCCAGGAAGAGCTCAAGCCGGTAGCGCCCGCTCCTCGTAAAAAAGCTGCTAAGTAAGGAGTACGCAAATGCTGCAACCTAAGCGTACGAAGTTCCGCAAACAAATGACCGGTCACAACCGTGGCCTGGCTCATCGCGGTAGCAAAGTCAGCTTCGGCGAGTTCGCCCTCAAGGCGACCAGCCGTGGCCGTCTCACCGCGCGTCAGATCGAGTCCGCACGTCGTGCGCTGACCCGTCACGTAAAACGTGGCGGCAAGATCTGGATCCGCGTATTCCCCGACAAGCCGGTTACCAAGAAGCCCCTCGAAGTTCGTATGGGTAAAGGTAAGGGCGGCGTCGAGTACTGGGTAGCCCAGATTCAACCGGGCAAGGTCCTGTACGAGATCGAGGGTGTATCCGAAGAGCTGGCGCGTGAGGCATTCGCCCTGGCTGCTGCAAAGCTGCCGCTCGCCACCTCCTTTGTTAAGCGGACGGTGATGTGATGAAAGCGAATGAACTTCGTGAGAAATCCGTGGAGCAGCTGAACGAGCAACTGCTCGGCCTGCTGCGCGACCAGTTCAATCTGCGCATGCAGAAAGCAACTGGCCAGTTGGCGCAGTCCCACCTGCTCTCGCAGGTGAAGCGCGACATCGCTCGCGTCAAAACTGTGCTCAATCAGCAAGCAGGTAAGTGAACATGGCTGAAGCTCAGAAAACCGTCCGTACGCTGACCGGCCGCGTCGTCAGCGACAAGATGGACAAGACCGTCACCGTTCTGATCGAGCGTCGCGTCAAGCACCCGATCTACGGCAAATACGTGAAGCGTTCGACCAAGCTGCACGCCCACGACGAAACCAATCAGTGCCGCATTGGTGACCTGGTCACCATTCGCGAAACCCGTCCGCTGGCCAAGACCAAGGCCTGGACCCTGGTTGATATCGTCGAGCGCGCAGTGGAAGTCTAAGGGTCGGAGATAGATAATGATTCAGACTCAATCCATGCTCGATGTCGCTGATAACAGCGGCGCGCGTCGCGTAATGTGCATCAAGGTGCTCGGCGGTTCCCACCGTCGCTACGCCGGCATTGGCGACATCATCAAAGTCACCGTCAAGGAAGCGATTCCGCGCGGCAAGGTGAAGAAAGGCCAGGTGATGACTGCCGTGGTCGTTCGTACCAAGCACGGCGTTCGTCGCACCGACGGCTCCATCATCCGCTTCGACGGTAACGCCGCCGTCCTGCTGAACAACAAGCAGGAGCCGATCGGCACCCGTATCTTCGGGCCCGTGACTCGTGAACTTCGTACCGAGAAGTTCATGAAGATCGTCTCGCTCGCCCCTGAAGTGCTGTAAGGAGTAGCCGTCATGCAAAAAATTCGTCGTGACGACGAAGTCATCGTCATTGCCGGCAAGGACAAGGGCAAGCGTGGCAAGGTGCTGAAAGTTCTCGCTGACGACCGTCTGGTCGTTGGCGGTGTGAACCTGATCAAGCGCCACACCAAGCCCAACCCCATGCTCAACCAGCAAGGCGGGATCGTCGAGAAGGAGGCGCCTCTGCACGTCTCCAACGTCGCCATCTTCAACCCGGAAACCAGCAAGGCTGACCGTGTTGGCTTCAAGGTAGAAGACGGTAAGAAGGTTCGTGTCTTCAAGTCGACCCAGAAACCGGTCCAGGCTTGAGGGAGTAGGTAGATACCATGGCACGATTGAAAGAACTGTACCGGAAGGAAATCGCGCCCAAGCTGAAGCAAGAGCTTCAGCTGGCGAACGTGATGGAAGTTCCGCGCGTTACCAAAATCACCCTGAACATGGGTCTTGGCGAAGCTGTCGGTGACAAGAAAGTCATCGAGAGCGCCGTGGCCGATCTGGAAAAGATCGCAGGCCAGAAGCCGGTTGTGACTTACGCTCGTAAGTCCATCGCCGGCTTCAAGATCCGTGAAGGCTGGCCGATCGGCGTGAAGGTCACCCTGCGTGGCGACCGCATGTACGAATTCCTGGACCGCCTGCTCTCCATCTCCCTGCCGCGCGTGCGTGACTTCCGCGGCCTGAATGCCAAGTCCTTCGATGGCCGCGGCAACTACAGCATGGGCGTGAAAGAGCAGATCATCTTCCCGGAAATCGATTACGACAAGATCGATGCTCTGCGCGGCATGGACATCACTCTGACCACCACCGCCCGTACGGACGATGAAGGTCGCGCTCTGCTGCGCGCCTTCAACTTCCCGTTCCGCAACTGATTGGAGTAGGAACATGGCCAAAGAGAGCATGAAAAACCGTGAGCTGAAGCGTCAGCGCACGGTCGCCAAGTACGCCCAGAAGCGTGCTGAGCTGAAAGCGATCATCGCTAATCCGAACTCCTCCCAGGAAGAGCGTTGGAATGCGCAGGTCGCCCTGCAGAAGCAACCGCGTGACGCGAGCGCCAGCCGCCTGCGTAACCGTTGCCGCCTGACCGGTCGTCCGCACGGCTTCTACCGCAAGTTCGGCCTGAGCCGTAACAAGCTGCGTGAAGCCGCCATGCGCGGCGACGTACCGGGCCTGGTGAAAGCCAGCTGGTAAGTCGGTCGAGACGGGGCCGGCAACGGCTCCGTTGATCGCTTTGCGAATCAAGCCCCCTCGTGGGGCTTGATTCGTTTTTGAGCGATCTCTAGAATACCCGGCTCCCCCGAGCCTGGGCTTTTCTCGCCCTGTGTTTTGAGGGTGAGTATCGTTGAAGGCTTATCTTTTGTATCAGGAGCATTAAGCCCATGAGTATGCAGGACCCGTTAGCAGACATGCTAACTCGCATCCGTAATGCCCAGATGGCTGAGAAGACCGTCGTGAGCATGCCGTCTTCCAAGCTGAAGGCGGCAGTAGCCAAAGTCCTCAAGGACGAAGGTTACATTGCGGACTATCAGGTCAGCGCCGAGGCCAAGCCTCAGCTGTCCATCGAGCTGAAGTACTTCGAAGGCAAACCCGTCATCGAAGAAGTGAAGCGAATCAGCCGTCCTGGCCTGCGCCAGTACAAGTCCGTTGATCAGCTGCCGAAAGTCCGCGGTGGTCTGGGTGTGTCGATCGTCTCCACCAACAAAGGTGTGATGACCGACCGCGCTGCCCGTGCCGCTGGCGTTGGTGGCGAAGTGCTCTGCACTGTGTTCTAAGGGGAATCAGCATGTCTCGCGTTGCTAAGAACCCCGTCAAACTGCCCGCCGGCGTTGAAATCAAGCTGGCTGGTCAGGAACTCTCGGTCAAGGGCTCCAAAGGCTCCCTCGAGCTGAAAGTCCACCCGTCCGTAGAAGTCATCCAGGACAACGGTGAGCTGCGTTTCGCCGCCCGTAACGGCGACCAGCAGACCCGTGCCATGGCCGGTACCACCCGCGCCCTGGTCAACAACATGGTGATCGGCGTCAGCCAGGGCTTCGAGCGCAAGCTCCAGCTGGTCGGCGTTGGTTACAAGGCGCAGGCCAAAGGCCAAGTGCTGTCCCTGGCCCTCGGCTTCTCCCACCCGGTCGATTACGAACTGCCCGCCGGCATCGTCGCCGAAACCCCCAGCCAGACCGATATCCTGATCAAGGGCATCGACAAGCAGCTGGTCGGCCAGGTTGCCGCGGAGATCCGCGATTTCCGTCCGCCGGAGCCGTACAAAGGCAAGGGCGTGCGGTATTCGGACGAAGTCGTACTTCGTAAAGAAGCCAAGAAGAAGTAGGGCATAGCAAATGAGCGTCAAGAAAGAAACCCGTCTGCGTCGCGCTCGCAAGGCACGCCTGAAGATGCGCGAGCTGGAAGCCGTACGCCTTTGCGTGTACCGCTCCTCCCAGCACATTTACGCCCAGGTCATCGCGGCCGACGGCGGCAAGGTCCTGGCCAGCGCCTCGACCCTGGACAAGGAACTGCGCGAAGGTGCCACCGGCAACGTCGACGCAGCCAAGAAAGTTGGTCAACTGGTCGCCGAACGCGCCAAGGCTGCCGGCGTCACTCAGGTGGCGTTCGACCGTTCTGGCTTCAAGTACCACGGCCGCATCAAGGCCCTGGCTGATGCCGCTCGCGAAGGCGGTCTGGAGTTCTAAGTTATGGCAAACAACGATCAAAAGCGCGACGAAGGCTACATCGAGAAGCTGGTTCAAGTTAACCGCGTCGCCAAAACCGTAAAAGGTGGCCGTATCTTCGCCTTCACCGCGCTGACCGTGGTTGGCGATGGCAAGGGCCGTGTTGGCTTCGGTCGTGGCAAGGCGCGTGAAGTGCCTGCCGCCATCCAGAAGGCCATGGAAGCTGCCCGCCGCAACATGATCCAGGTGGATCTGAACGGCACCACCCTGCAGTACCCGACCAAGTCCGCCCATGGCGCCTCCAAGGTGTACATGCAGCCGGCTTCCGAAGGTACCGGCATTATCGCCGGCGGCGCCATGCGTGCCGTCCTGGAAGTGGCCGGTGTGCAGAACGTTCTGGCCAAGTGCTACGGTTCGACCAATCCGGTCAACGTGGTATACGCCACCTTCAAGGGCCTGAAGAACATGCAGTCCCCTGAGTCGGTAGCGGCCAAGCGTGGCAAGAGCGTCGAGGAGATTCTCTAACCATGGCAACTGTCAAAGTTACCCTGATCAAAAGCCTGAACGGCCGTCTGGCCAATCACAAGGCTTGCGTCAAAGGCCTCGGCCTGCGTCGCATCAATCATACCGTCGAAGTTCAGGACACTCCTGAAAACCGCGGCATGATCAACAAGGCCTACTACCTGCTGCGTGTGGAGGGTTAATCCATGCAACTGAACGATCTGCGTTCCGCGCCGGGTGCCCGTCGCGAAAAGCTGCGTCCGGGCCGTGGCATCGGTAGCGGCCTGGGCAAGACCGGTGGCCGTGGTCACAAAGGTCAGACCTCGCGCTCCGGCGGCACCATCGCCCCGGGCTTCGAGGGTGGCCAGCAGCCGCTGCACCGCCGTCTGCCGAAGTTCGGCTTCAAGTCCCTGAAGGCCCTGGATCGCGCCGAGGTTCGTACCTCCGAGCTGGCCAAGGTCGAAGGCGACGTAGTCACCGTGCAATCCCTGAAGGATGCCAACGTGATCAACCGCAACGTACAGCGCGTCAAAGTCGTGCTGTCCGGTGAAGTTGCCCGCGCGGTTACCCTGAAGGGCATCGGCGCCACCAAAGGCGCTCGTGCGGCTATCGAAGCAGCTGGCGGCAAATTCGAGGACTAAATGGCTAAGCAAGGTGCTCTCTCTGCGCTGAGCAACGGTGGTGGTCTGTCCGAGCTCTGGGCACGTCTGCGTTTCCTGTTCCTGGCGATCATCGTCTACCGGATAGGTGCGCACATCCCGGTTCCGGGCATCAACCCCGATCGCTTGGCGGCACTGTTCCGGCAGAACGAGGGGACCATTCTTAGCCTCTTCAACATGTTTTCCGGCGGCGCGCTGGAGCGCATGAGCATCTTCGCACTGGGGATCATGCCGTACATCTCGGCATCGATCATCATGCAGCTCATGACCGCTATCAGCCCGCAGCTGGAGCAGTTGAAGAAAGAGGGTGAGTCTGGGCGTCGCAAGATCAGCCAGTACACCCGCTACGCAACGCTCGTCCTGGCACTCGTCCAGGCCATCGGCATGGCCGTTGGTCTGGGCAGCCAGGGCGTGGCCTTCTCCAATGACTTCGGCTTCTACTTCGTGGCAGTCACCACCTTCGTGGCGGGTGCGCTGTTCATGATGTGGCTGGGCGAGCAGATCACCGAGCGGGGCGTCGGCAATGGTATCTCCATGCTGATCTTCTCCGGGATCGTCGCCGGCCTGCCGCGCGCCATCGGGCAGTCTTTCGAGTCCGCCCGCCAAGGTGACATCAACATCTTCGCCCTGATCTCCGTCGGCCTGCTGGCCGTCGCGATCATCGCGTTCGTGGTGTTCATCGAGCGCGGTCAGCGCCGCATCGCCGTGCATTACGCCAAGCGCCAGCAAGGTCGCAAGGTGTTTGCCGCGCAAACCAGCCATCTGCCGCTGAAAGTGAACATGGCGGGCGTGATCCCGGCCATCTTCGCCAGCAGCATCCTGCTGTTCCCGGCGTCCCTGGGCGCCTGGTTCGGTCAGTCGGAGGGCCTGGGTTGGCTGCAGGACGTCGCGCAAGCGATCGCGCCGGGGCAGCCGCTGAACATTCTGCTGTTTAGTGCAGGGATCATCTTCTTCTGCTTCTTCTACACAGCGCTGATGTTCAATCCCAAGGACGTGGCGGAAAACCTCAAGAAGTCCGGTGCATTTATTCCGGGTATTCGTCCGGGCGAACAGTCCGCTCGCTACATCGATGGCGTGCTGACCCGTTTGACCATGTTCGGTGCCCTGTACATGACGGCGGTGTGCCTGTTGCCCCAGTTCCTGGTGGTGGCTGCCCACGTTCCGTTCTACCTCGGCGGGACCTCGTTGCTGATCGTGGTCGTGGTTGTGATGGACTTTATGGCCCAAGTACAATCGCACCTCGTTTCTCACCAGTACGAATCCCTCATGAAGAAAGCCAACCTGAAGGGTTATGGCGGCAGCAGCATGCTGCGCTGACCGGCCCGTAAGGTTAGTAGGAGTCACTGATGAAAGTTCGTGCATCGGTTAAGAAGCTGTGCCGTAACTGCAAGATCATCCGTCGCGAAGGCGTCGTTCGCGTGATCTGCAGCGCGGAGCCGCGTCACAAGCAGCGCCAAGGCTGAGTGTGAACCACGCGTTATAGCCCGGCAGCTAGTGCGCTGCCGGGTTGATTATTTGTTATTACAGCGCTAATATCCGCGCCCTTTCTTGGCTTCCTGGGCGCCGGGTAGCTGTCAATTGGAGTTTTTCTGAATGGCCCGTATTGCAGGCGTAAACATTCCGGATAACAAGCACACTGTTATCTCGCTGACCTACATCTATGGTGTAGGTCGCACCACCGCACAGAGCATCTGCGCTGCCACCGGCATCAGCCCGGTAGTAAAGATCAAGGAACTGAGCGAAGAGCAGATCGATTCGCTGCGCAACGAGGTGGCCAAGCTGACCACCGAAGGTGACCTGCGCCGCGAAATCAACATGAACATCAAGCGTCTGATGGACCTCGGTTGCTACCGCGGTCTGCGTCATCGTCGCGGTCTGCCGGTTCGCGGTCAGCGTACCAAGACCAACGCGCGCACCCGTAAGGGCCCGCGTAAGCCGATCCGCAAGTAATCGCTTAGGAATATAGTCATGGCAAAACCTGCTGCTCGTCCTCGCAAGAAAGTCAAAAAGACGGTGGTTGACGGGATCGCGCATATCCACGCGTCCTTCAACAACACCATCGTTACCATCACCGACCGTCAGGGCAACGCCCTGTCCTGGGCCACCTCCGGTGGTTCGGGCTTCCGCGGCTCGCGTAAGAGCACCCCGTTCGCTGCCCAGGTAGCGGCCGAGCGTGCCGGCCAGGCTGCTCTGGAATACGGTCTGAAGAACCTTGACGTCAACGTCAAAGGCCCGGGCCCGGGTCGCGAATCGGCTGTTCGTGCGCTGAATGCCTGCGGTTACAAGATCGCCAGCATCACCGACGTAACCCCGATCCCGCACAACGGCTGCCGCCCGCCGAAAAAGCGTCGCGTGTAATAGGAGACAGTGAGAAATGGCTCGTTACATTGGTCCCAAATGCAAACTGTCTCGCCGTGAAGGCACCGACCTGTTCCTGAAGAGCGGCGCTCGCGCTCTGGACTCCAAGTGCAAGGCCGAACAGGTTCCTGGCCAGCACGGCGCTCGCCGTGGCCGTCTGTCCGACTACGGTCTGCAACTGCGTGAGAAGCAGAAAGTCCGCCGCATCTACGGCGTGCTGGAGCGTCAGTTCCGTGGCTACTACCAAGAGGCTTCCCGCCGCAAGGGCTCCACTGGTGAGAACCTGCTGCAACTGCTGGAATGCCGTCTGGACAACGTCGTCTATCGTATGGGCTTCGGCTCCACCCGTTCGGAATCCCGTCAGTTGGTGTCCCACAAGACCATCAGCGTTAACGGTCAGACCGTCAACATCCCGTCCTATCAGGTGAAGGCCGGCGACGTCGTTGCTGTTCGCGAGAAATCGAAGAACCAGCTGCGTATCGCTCAAGCCCTCGAACTGTGCGCCCAGCGCGGTCGCGTTGAGTGGGTCGAAGTGGACACCGACAAGAAGGCCGGTACCTTCAAGAGCGTTCCGGCTCGTGCCGACCTGTCCGCCGACATCAACGAAAACCTGATTGTCGAGCTCTACTCCAAGTAAGGGCTAGAAAATAGGTGCATCCATGCAGAGTTCGGTAAATGAGTTCCTGACCCCCCGCCACATCGATGTGCAGGTGGTCAGCCAAACCCGCGCCAAGATCACGCTCGAGCCTCTCGAGCGTGGCTTCGGCCATACCCTGGGCAACGCGCTGCGTCGCATCCTGTTGTCCTCCATGCCCGGCTGTGCAGTGGTCGAGGCCGAGATCGACGGCGTACTCCACGAGTACTCGGCGATCGAAGGTGTTCAGGAAGACGTCATCGAAATCCTGCTCAACTTGAAAGGTCTGGCCATCAAGCTGCACGGCCGTGACGAAGTGACGCTGACCCTGGCGAAAAAGGGCTCGGGTGTGGTGACCGCTGCCGATATTCAGCTGGATCATGATGTCGAGATCGTCAACGGTGACCATGTTATCGCCCACCTGGCCGATAACGGCGCGCTGAACATGAAGCTGAAAGTCGCTCGTGGCCGTGGCTACGAGCCGGCTGATGCCCGCTCGAGCGATGAAGACGAAAGCCGCAGCATCGGCCGTCTGCAGCTCGACGCCTCGTTCAGCCCCGTACGTCGTGTTGCCTACGTGGTCGAGAACGCCCGTGTCGAACAGCGTACCAACCTGGACAAGCTGGTCCTCGATCTGGAAACCAACGGCACCCTGGACCCCGAAGAGGCTATCCGTCGCGCCGCTACCATCCTGCAACAGCAGCTGGCAGCGTTCGTGGACCTCAAGGGCGACAGCGAACCCGTCGTTGAAGAGCAGGAAGACGAGATCGATCCGATCCTGCTGCGTCCGGTCGATGACCTGGAGCTGACCGTTCGTTCGGCCAACTGCCTGAAGGCGGAGAACATCTACTACATCGGTGACCTGATCCAGCGCACCGAAGTAGAGCTGCTGAAAACTCCGAACCTGGGCAAGAAGTCCCTGACCGAAATCAAGGACGTTCTGGCCTCTCGCGGTCTGTCCCTCGGTATGCGCCTCGACAACTGGCCGCCGGCAAGTCTTAAGAAAGACGACAAGGCTACTGCCTGATCGTCGTAGCTACCGAACGTAAAGTTTGGAAAGGAATTGAACCATGCGCCATCGTAAAAGTGGTCGTCACCTGAGCCGCACCAGCGCGCACCGCAAGGCTATGTTCCAGAACATGGCTGTGTCGCTGTTCGAACACGAACTGATCAAAACCACCCTGCCCAAGGCCAAGGAACTGCGTCGCGTTGCCGAGCCGCTGATCACCCTGGCCAAGGAAGACAGCGTCGCCAACCGTCGTCTGGCTTTCGACCGTACCCGTTCGAAAGCTGCCGTAGGCAAGCTGTTCAACGAGCTGGGCAAGCGCTACGCCAACCGTCCGGGCGGCTACCTGCGCATCCTCAAGTGCGGTTTCCGCGCTGGCGACAACGCCCCCATGGCGTACGTCGAGCTGGTTGATCGTGCTGTAGGCGGCGAAGCGGTTGAAGCTGCTGAGTAAGGCGAAAGCCACTCATGAAAAACCGGGCCTTGGCCCGGTTTTTTATTGCCCGCTGGAAATGTATCTCGTTCCCTTCGGCCCATGATCTGCGCGTCTGGCAAGGCGCTATGGCGCCGGTGGGACTATCCTCGACTTGATGCGGATCATGGTCGTCGAGGCGCCAATTCTCTTCAATTCCTCATCGGACTCATGGAGCTGACTGATGCAAGGCCATGCTGAAGTAATCGACTACCTCAATACCCTGCTGACCGGCGAGCTGGCCGCGCGCGACCAGTACTTCATCCACTCGCGCATGTACGAGGACTGGGGCTTCGCCAAGCTCTACGAGCGCCTCAACCACGAGATGGAAGAGGAAACCCAGCACGCCGACGCCCTGATCCGCCGCATCCTGTTGCTGGAAGGCACGCCGCGCATGCGTCCCGACGATATCCACCCGGGCCGTACCGTGCCGGAAATGCTCGAAGCCGATCTCAAGCTGGAGCGCCAGGTGCGTGCGGCCCTGGCCAAGGGCATCGCGCTGTGCGAACAGCACAAGGACTTCGTCAGCCGCGACATCCTCAAGGTCCAGTTGGCCGACACCGAGGAAGACCACGCCTACTGGCTGGAGCAGCAACTCGGGCTGATCGCCAAGATGGGCCTGGAGAACTACCTGCAGTCGCAGATATGAGGTTTCGTCCGCAATGAAAGAAGCCCCTCGCGTCCGTCGGTCGCAGGGGCTTTTTTGTTTCCACCAGGCGCCGCCAAGGGGGGATTTCGGTGCTGTATTTCCGCTGTTCGGGAGGCTATCACGCACGGTTCTGGTAAGAGATAAAAACTATCGTGCCGTTGCTTTTCATAAATTGGTCCCTCCAGCGGAGCGGTACTAGTCTTAATCCACCGTCGGCAGCTGTCGACCAGACCGACCCGATGAGGACAAAGGAGAAAGCAATGTCGAATGAATCGAAATGCCCGTTCCATTATGTTGCTGGTGGCGGTACTACCAACGAGGACTGGTGGCCGAACCAACTGAAGCTGGACGTACTGAACCAGCATTCGGAAAGATCCAACCCGTTGGGTGAGAAGTTCAACTACCGTGACGAGTTCAAGAAACTCGACTACTCGGCCCTGAAGGCCGACCTGAAGCACCTGATGACCGACTCCCAGGAATGGTGGCCGGCCGACTGGGGCCACTATGGTGGCCTGATGATCCGCATGGCCTGGCACGCCGCCGGGACCTATCGTATCGCCGACGGCCGCGGCGGCGCCGGCCGTGCGCAACAGCGCTTCGCTCCGCTGAACTCCTGGCCGGACAACGTCAGCCTGGACAAGGCGCGGCGCCTGCTCTGGCCGATCAAGCAGAAGTATGGCCAGAAGATTTCCTGGGGCGACCTGATGGTGCTCGCCGGCAACGTGGCCCTGGAGACCATGGGCTTCCGCACCTTCGGTTTCGGCGCCGGCCGCGAGGATGTCTGGGAGCCGGATACCGACGTCAACTGGGGCGACGAAAAGGCCTGGCTGGTCCACCGTGACCCCGAAGCTCTGGCCAAGAACCCGCTGGCCGCCACCGAGATGGGCCTGATCTACGTGAACCCGGAAGGCCCGAATGCCAGCGGCGACCCGTTGTCGGCCGCGCCGGCCATCCGCGCGACCTTCGGCAACATGGCGATGAACGACGAGGAAATCGTCGCCCTGATCGCCGGTGGCCATACCCTCGGCAAGACCCACGGTGCCGGCCCGGCCGACAACGTAGGCGCGGCGCCCGAAGCCGCCGCCATCGAACAGCAGGGTATCGGCTGGGTCAGCAGCTATGGCTCCGGCAGCGGTGCCGATGCCATCACCTCCGGCATCGAGGTGGTGTGGACGCAGACGCCCACCCAGTGGAGCAACTTCTTCTTCGAGAACCTGTTCAAGTACGAATGGGAGCAGACCCGCTCGCCCGCCGGGGCGATCCAGTGGGTCGCCAAGGATGCGCCGGAGATCATCCCCGATCCCTTCGATCCGTCGAAGAAGCGCAAGCCCACCATGCTCACCACCGACCTGACGCTGCGCTTCGATCCGGAATTCGGGAAAATCTCGAAGCGCTTCCTCAACGATCCGCAGGCCTTCGCCGATGCCTTCGCCCGCGCCTGGTTCAAGCTGACCCACCGCGACATGGGGCCGAAGGCCCGCTACCTCGGCCCTGAAGTGCCGAAGGAAGACCTGATCTGGCAGGACCCGCTGCCGCCGGCCACGCACAACCCGAGCGCCGCGGACATCGCCGACCTGAAGGCGAAGATCGCCGAGTCCGGCCTGTCGATCGCCGAGCTGGTTTCCACCGCCTGGGCCTCGGCCTCCACCTTCCGCGGTGGCGACAAGCGTGGCGGCGCCAATGGCGCGCGCATTCGCCTGGCGCCGCAGAAGGATTGGGAGGTCAACAATCCGCAGCAGCTCGCCAAGGTATTGGCCAAGCTCGACGAGATCCAGCGGTTCTCCGGCAAGGCTTCGCTGGCCGACGTGATCGTGCTGGCCGGTAACGTGGGCGTCGAGCAGGCTGCCAAGGCTGCCGGCGTGAACATCGAGGTGCCCTTCGCACCGGGCCGCGCGGATGCCCGCCAGGACCAGACCGACGTCGAGACCTTCGAGGTGCTCGAGCCCATCGCCGATGGCTTCCGCAACTACAAGAGCGCCAATCCCGGTGCGTCCACCGAGGCACTGCTGGTCGACAAGGCCCAGTTGCTGACCCTGACCGCTCCGGAAATGACCGTGCTCGTCGGCGGCCTGCGCATGCTGGGGGCCAACTACGACGGTAGCGCCCATGGCGTGTTCACCGATCGGCCCGGTGTGCTCAGCAATGACTTCTTCGTCAACCTGCTGGACATGGGGACCGTCTGGGCGCCGGTGGACGGTTCCGCGGAGGTCTTCGAGGGCCGGGCCCGCAAGGGCGGCGAGCTGAAGTGGACCGCTACCCGTGCCGACCTGATCTTCGGTTCGCACTCGGTGCTGCGGGCGCTGGCCGAGGTCTATGCCAGTGGCGATGCCAAGGAGAAATTCGTCAAGGACTTCGTCGCTGCCTGGACCAAGGTGATGAACCTGGATCGTTTCGATCTGGCCTGATGTTCTTGGGCTGGGAAGAAAAGGCGCCGCTTTGGCGGTAGCAGTGGCCACTTGAAAGAGAATGCCGTTTCCCTTTTACGGGGAAGCGGCATTTTCATGTGGGTTGCCGGCTGCTTCGAGGCGCTTTTCGTCGGATGGGTTGAGCTTGCGAAACCCATGCGGCCATCGGTGATGGGTATCGCTTCGCTCAACGCCATCCTACGAAAAGCCACGCTCGCTCATGCGGTAGGAGCGGACTAGCCAGAGGTCGAGGCGCGGTTCGCGGATAAGATCCGCTCCTACGCCGCCCCAGGACATGACATTGCCATGTAGGAGCGCGCCCTGCGCGCGAAATCGCGGACGGAGTCCGCTCCTACGGTTCCAGGAAGCACGGGCGTAGGAGCGGACTTTGTCCGCGATTGGACTCACCGGCCCCCCCGGGCGCCCGGGGGCACGGACAGCCCCCTTCAGCAGTCAGGCCCGATCGCGCTCCAGCAGCGGCTTGAGGAAGCGCCCGGTGTGCGACGCTTCCATCTCCGCCACCTGCTCCGGCGTGCCGCTGGCGATGATCTGGCCGCCTTTGGAGCCGCCCTCGGGGCCGAGGTCGACCAGCCAGTCGGCGGTCTTGATCACGTCCAGGTTGTGCTCGATCACCACCACCGTGTTGCCGTGGTCGCGCAGGCGGTGCAGCACGTCGAGCAGTTGCTGGATGTCCGCGAAGTGCAGGCCGGTGGTCGGTTCGTCGAGGATGTACAGGGTCTTGCCGGTGTCGCGCTTGGACAGCTCGCGGGACAGCTTCACGCGCTGCGCCTCGCCGCCGGACAGGGTGGTCGCGCTCTGTCCCAGCTTGATGTACGACAGGCCCACGTCGATCAGCGTCTGCAGCTTGCGGGCGATGGCCGGCACGGCGTCGAAGAACGCGCGGGCGTCCTCGATGGTCATGTCCAGCACCTCGGTGATGCTCTTGCCCTTGTAGCGGATCTCCAGCGTCTCGCGGTTGTAGCGCTTGCCCTTGCAGACGTCGCAGGGCACGTAGATGTCCGGCAGGAAGTGCATCTCTACCTTGATCACGCCGTCGCCCTGGCAGGCCTCGCAACGGCCGCCCTTGACGTTGAACGAGAAGCGCCCCGGGCCGTAGCCGCGGGAGCGGGCTTCCGGCACGCCGGCGAACAGCTCGCGGATCGGGGTGAACAGGCCGGTGTAGGTCGCCGGGTTGGAGCGCGGCGTGCGGCCGATCGGGCTCTGGTCGATGTCCACCACCTTGTCCAGGTGCTGCAGGCCGTCGAAGGAGTCGTAGGGCGCGACTTCCAGGCTGGTGGCGCCGTTCAGCGCGGTGGCGGTGATCGGGAACAGGGTGTTGTTGATCAGCGTCGACTTGCCCGAGCCGGACACGCCGGTGACGCAGGTGAACAGGCCGACCGGGAGTTCCAGGTTGACGTTGCGCAGGTTGTTGCCGCGCGCGCCCTTGAGCTTGAGCAGCTGCTTCTTGTTGCGCGGCGTGCGCTGCGCCGGCACCACGATCTTCTGGCGGCCGGAGAGGTACTTGCCGGTCACCGAGTCCGGGTGGCTCATGACCTGCTCGGGCGTGCCTTCGGCGACGATCTGCCCGCCATGCACGCCGGCGCCGGGGCCGATGTCCACCACGTAGTCGGCGAGACGGATGGCGTCCTCGTCGTGCTCCACCACTATCACCGTGTTGCCCAGGTTGCGCAGGTGGGTGAGGGTGGCCAGCAGGCGCTCGTTGTCGCGCTGGTGCAGGCCGATGGAGGGCTCGTCGAGGATGTACATCACGCCCACCAGGCCGGCGCCGATCTGGCTGGCCAGGCGAATGCGCTGGGCCTCGCCGCCGGACAGGGTGTCGGCGCTGCGGTCGAGGGTCAGGTAGTCGAGGCCGACGTTGACCAGGAACTGCAGGCGCTCGCGGATTTCCTTGAGGATCTTCGCCGCGATCTCGCCGCGGCGGCCGGTCAGGGTCAGGCCGGCGGCGTATTCGCTGGCCTCGCCCACCGGCATCGCGGTGACCGCCGGCAGCGTCTTGTCGCCCACCCACACGTGGCGCGCCTCGCGGCGCAGGCGGGTGCCGTGGCAGTCCGGGCAGGGCTGGGTGCTGAGGAACTTGGCCAGCTCCTCGCGCACGGTCATGGACTCGGTCTCGCGGTAGCGGCGCTCCAGGTTCGGCAGGATGCCCTCGAAGGGGTGCGCGCGCTTGACGATGTCGCCGCGGTCGTTGAGGTAGCGGAACTCGACGTTCTCGCGCCCCGAGCCACCGAGGATGAACTTCTGGTGCTCGGGCGAGAGTTCCTGGAAGGGCACCTCCAGGCTGAAGCCGAAATGCGCGGCCAGCGAGCCGAGCATCTGGAAGTAGTAGACGTTGCGCCTGTCCCAGCCGCGGATGGCGCCCTCGGCCAGGGTCAGCTCGCCGTTGACCACCCGGCGCGCGTCGAAGAACTGCTTCACGCCCAGGCCGTCGCAGGTGGGGCAGGCGCCGGCGGGGTTGTTGAAGGAGAACAGCTTGGGTTCCAGCTCGCTGATGGAGTGGCCGCACACCGGGCAGGCGAAGCGTGCGGAGAAGATCATCTCCTCGCCTTCTTCGCCATCCATCGGTGCTACCAGGGCGATGCCGTCGGCCAGGTTGATGGCCGTCTCGAAGGATTCCGCCAGGCGCTGCTGCAGGTCGCCGCGGACCTTGAAGCGGTCCACCACCACGTCGATGGAGTGCTTCTGCTTCTTGTCCAGCTTGGGCAGCTCGTCCAGCTCGTAGAGCTTGCCGTCGACCCGCGCGCGGACGAAGCCCTGGGCGCGCATCTCGTCGAACACCGCCAGGTGCTCGCCCTTGCGCTCGCGGATCACCGGGGCCAGCAGCATCAGCCGGCGGCCCTCGGGCAGCGCCAGCACCTGGTCGACCATCTGGCTGACGGTCTGCGCCTCCAGCGGGATGTCGTGGTCCGGGCAGCGCGGGATGCCGACGCGGGCGTAGAGCAGGCGCAGGTAGTCGTAGATCTCGGTGATGGTGCCCACGGTGGAGCGCGGGTTGTGCGAGGTGGACTTCTGCTCGATGGAAATCGCCGGCGACAGGCCCTCGATGGTGTCGACGTCGGGTTTTTCCATCATCGAGAGGAACTGCCGGGCGTAGGCCGACAGGGATTCCACGTAGCGGCGCTGGCCCTCGGCGTAGAGGGTGTCGAAGGCCAGGGACGACTTGCCGGAGCCGGACAGGCCGGTGATCACGATCAGCTTGTCGCGTGGCAGGGTCAGGTCGATGTTCTTCAGGTTGTGGGTACGTGCCCCACGGATGAGGATCTTGTCCACAGCGGCCTCGCATGGCGGGCGAAAACCGTTGAGTATACGTTTCCCCGGCAGTACGCGGCAAAGTGGCGCGTCTGTGCCTCCGGGCGGCTGGGCTGCTAGAATGCCCGGCTATTTTTCGGCGTCGGCGGCAGCCGGCCATCCGGGAACGGATGGGCACGCCATTGCGGGGGCAAGAAGCACAGCCCGCTCCAGTCATTCCCCTGAGGGACTTATGCACGACACCCACACTGAGCGCATGAGTGGCACCGAAACCCGCGCGGCCGTCGGCCTTTCCCTGGTCTTCGCGTTCCGCATGCTCGGCATGTTCATGGTCCTGCCGGTCCTGGCCACCTACGGCCAGGACCTGGCCGGCGCGACCCCGGCGCTGATCGGCCTGGCCATCGGCGCCTACGGCCTGACCCAGGCCATCCTGCAGATTCCCCTGGGCACCCTGTCCGACCGCATCGGCCGCCGGCCGATCATCGTCGTCGGGCTGCTGGTGTTCGCCCTCGGCGCGGCCGTGGCGGCCAACGCCGACAGCATCTGGGGCGTGATCGCCGGGCGGGTGATCCAGGGCGCCGGGGCGATCTCCGCGGCGGTGATGGCGATGCTCTCGGACCTGACCCGCGAGCAGCACCGCACCAAGGCCATGGCCACCATCGGCATGAGCATCGGCGTGTCCTTCGCCGTGGCCATGGTCGCCGGCCCCGTGCTGACGCACCTGTTCGGCCTGCACGGGCTGTTCTGGTTCACCGCCGGCATGGCCCTGGTCGGCCTGCTGATGATCCTGTTCTTCGTGCCGACCCCGGACCACCGCCTGCAGCACCGCGAGTCCAGCGTGGCCGGCCAGGCGCTGCTGCCGACCCTGAAGAACGCCGAGCTGCTGCGCCTGGACGCCGGCATCCTGGTGCTGCATGCGATCCTCATGGCCAGCTTCGTGGCCTTGCCGCTGGCCCTGGTGGAGCGCGCCGGGCTGCCCAAGGAAGAACACTGGTGGGTCTACCTGACCGCGCTGCTGGTGGGCTTCTTCGGCATGGTGCCGTTCATCATCTACGCCGAGAAGAAGCGCCAGATGAAGCGCGTGCTGGCCGGCGCGGTAGCCACCCTGATGCTCTGCGAGCTGTTCTTCTGGGAATTCGGATACAGCCTGAAGGAACTGCTGTTCGGCATCATCGTCTACTTCACCGCGTTCAACCTGCTGGAAGCCTCGCTGCCGTCTCTGGTGAGCAAGGTCTCGCCGGCCGGCGGCAAGGGCACGGCGATGGGCGTGTACTCCACCAGCCAGTTCCTCGGCGCCGCCGTGGGCGGCATCCTGGGCGGCTGGATGTTCCAGCACGGCGGGTTGGACGGGGTGTTCATCGGCTGCGCCGTGCTGGCTGCCATATGGCTCGCGATTGCTGTTACCATGCGCGAACCGCCGTATGTAACGAGCATCCGCCTGCCCCTGTCCGATGAGGCGCTGGGCGATGCCTCGTTGGCCGAGCGTTTCAAGGCATTGCCCGGTGTGAGCGATGTGATGGTGGTCGCCGAAGAGGCCGCCGCTTATGTCAAAGTAGATTCCCAACAAGTGGATCGCACGTCCCTCGAACGCCTGGCAGGCGTCGAGCCGGCGACGTGCTGAAGCCTTTAGGAGAGCGTCATGGCCCGTGGGGTTAACAAAGTCATTCTGGTTGGTAACGTCGGTGGCGATCCGGAAACCCGCTACCTGCCCAACGGCAACGCGGTGACCAACGTCACCCTGGCCACCAGCGAGAGCTGGAAGGACAAGCAGACCGGCCAGCAGCAGGAACGTACCGAATGGCACCGCGTGGTGTTCTTTGGCCGCCTGGCGGAAATCGTCGCCGAGTACGTGCGCAAGGGCTCGCAGATCTACGTCGAAGGCAGCCTGCGCACCCGCAAGTGGCAGGGCCAGGACGGTCAGGACAAGTACACCACCGAGATCGTGGTAGACATCAACGGCAACATGCAACTGCTCGGCGGCCGTCCGGGCGCCGGTGGCGACGACGCCCCGCGCGCGCCGCGCGAACCCCAGCAGCGCCCGCAACAGGCCCCGCGCCCAGCGCCGCAACAGCAGGCCGCCCCGGCCCCGCAACCGGCCGCCGACTACGACAGCTTCGACGACGACATTCCGTTCTAAGCGTCGGACAGGTCCGAAAAAGCCCGGCATTCCCTTTGGGGATGCCGGGTTTTTTCATGCCTGCAGAGCGTCGGCTGTCTTGCCGTGCTCTTCGTAGGAGCGAGCTTGCTCGCGAACCGCTTCGGCACGGGATCTGTTCGCGAGCAAGCTCGCTCCTACGGGAAGCCGTGCCGGCTCGGCCTGCAATCCGCGCCGGGATGTCCGGCTATCGCGGACAAGGTCCGCTCGAGGAAACTCCATGCCTCACAGCAAATTGTAGGAGCGGGCCCTGCCCGCGATTTCGCGCGCAGGGCGCGCTCCTACATGGGAATGGCGTGGGTTGGGCAGCGTAGGAGCGGATCTCATCCGCGATCCGCTCCGGGACGTCCGGCTATCGCGGACAAGGTCCGCTCCTACGAGGAAACTCCATGCCTCACAGCAAATTGTAGGAGCGGGCCCTGCCCGCGATATCGCGCGCAGGGCGCGCTCCTACATGGGAATGGCGCGGGTGGGGCAGCGTAGGAGCGGATCTCATCCGCGATCCGTGCCGGGGTGTCCGGCTATCGCGGACAAGGTCCGCTCCTACGAGGAAACTCCATGCCTCACAGCAAATTGTAGGAGCGGGCCCTGCCCGCGATATCGCGCGCAGGGCGCGCTCCTACATGGGAATGGCGCGGGTGGGGCAGCGTAGGAGCGGATCTTATCCGCGAATCGTGCCGGAACCTCCGGCTATCGCGGACAAGGTCCGCTCCTACGCCCGCCGGCGAACACAACACCCGTAGGATGGGTTGAGCGAAGCGATACCCATCGCCATCGCCGCATGGGGTTCGCAGGCTCAACCCATCCTACGAAAGCGCCCCGGCGCGGTGGGCAAGACAGTTGCTCTCGCGTTCCCCGCGCTTTTCGCAAAAAACCTTTGCTGATTCGGCTGTTTCGTTAGCTGGCTAATTAAGTGATTCTGGCTCCGCCTTGATGCAAGTCAAACAACGGAGAAGAACCGATGAGCGTAGTTGTCACTGAGCGCGACGAAGACCACAAATCCCGCGAATTCCGTGCCCTCGGCCGGCGCTGCTGGGATGTGCACCAGCAGGGCCTGTTGGTCGGCGTGTTCCACAGCGAGCAGGAGGCCCACGCCTACCGCGAGAGCCTGGAGCAGGACGAGACGCGGCGCCATGCCCAGGCGGCGGAGCGCTTCTGAAGACCGACGGGGCCAGGCGCCGGCCTGGCCCCGCCGCCCGGCTCAGAAGTAGTAGCCGATGTTCAGGTTGGTGCGGAAGTACCAGTCGTTGCTGCCCGAGGAGGTGGTCGAGGTCCAGCCCGTGCCGTTCTCCGCGCCGCCCCAGGGGTTGGCGTTGCGCGCCCAGGTGAAGTCCAGCCAGGCCATCACCGGCAGGGCGAAGAACTGGATGCCGGCGGTGTACATCTGCGAGTCGTCCCAGCCGCTCTTGTCCTTCCACAGCCGGCTGTAGTCGTTGTACAGCTTCACCTTCTTCACCGGCCCCAGCCAGGGTGTGGCGAGGTCGTAGCCGACGTTGAGCCCGCCGATGCTGCCCTTGGCCGCCACCAGGAAGGCCGGGGTCAGGCCGTTGCCGCCCATGAGCACCGAATCGTCGCTGACGCCGCTGGGGTTCTTCGGGTCGTATTCGTAGCGGATCGCCTGGCTCGAGATCGTCCAGGGGCCGTTCTTGAACACCCCGTGGGCGCCGGCCGCCCAGAAGCTGCCGTTGTCGTCGGTGGTGGCGTTGTACAGCCGCGAGGCGGCCAGGGAGGCACCCAGCTCGTTGTTCCAGTCGCCGGCCTGGAAGCTGCGCGCCAGGCGCAGGTTGACCTGGTCGCGCTTCTCGTTGTCCTGGCGGCCGTGCAGCGCCGGGATGGCGTTGTCCTTGAGGTCCGCGTAGCGCCCGACTTCCGGGGCGTAGCGGATGCTCGACGGCAGCATGCGCGGGTAGTAGGCGGCCTGGAAGTCCCAGTCGCTGTCCTTGTAGCCGTACTTCAGGCCGGTGCCGGTATTCACGCCGAAGCCGAGGAAGAACGGGATGTGGTAGCTCCAGCCGAACTGCGGGTAGGGCAGCAGGCCGAAGGGCCTGGCCGGCGCGCCCACCTGCAGGTCGGAACGCTCGTCGAAGCGGTAGCCGAGGTAGGCGCGGTCCACCGCGCGCTTGTTGCGGTCCTGGAACCAGTAGCCGGCGTCGAGGCTGAACTGCTGGTAGCGGCCCTGCACGTCCAGGCGGAAGGTGTCGAACAGCCAGCGCGCCGGGCGGTTGATGCTGCTGTCCCAGTCCTCGTAGCGGTAGTTGGCGCGCAGCGCGCCGCCGACGTCCAGGCTGGCGTCGCCGTCCTCGCTGCGCCAGGAGATGTGCGGGAAGGGCTTGTTCTGCATGCCCTGGCTGATGGTCGGCGCCGGGCCGGGCTCGGTAGCGAAGAGCAGCGGAGCGTGTGCCAGCGCGAATGCGGCCAGCAGGGTGGGTCTCAACATGGAAGCGTCACCTCGGAAAAGGCAGCCTCGGAAGTGGGCCTGCAGGGCCGCACGCAGCTTCACGAAGGCTGGTCGTTTTTGTTTCTTGTATGAATCAACGTTTCAATTTCCTGCCCGAGGAGAAGAGCAGTTTCCATGCCATGGATAGGCGGCTGTTTTTCTATATATTTCCTATTTATATCAATGTGTTATGGGTGAAACGCGAGCGTTTGAACCACCCGTGAAACGCCCCCGGAGCGGTGTTACGCGGATGCCCAGGCGTGGGGGCGCGAGGGGCGAATCCGGTGCGTTGGGAAACGCCGGCAGAAACGCAAACGGCAGCCCGGGGGCTGCCGTTCTGCGCAAGGCGAGGGAAGGCTACAGGTCGAGCACCAGGCGCCGGCTGCGGCAACCGGAAACGCAGACCATCATCGACTGGTTGGCCGCGCGCTCGGCCTTGGTCAGCACGCCGTCGCGGTGGTCCACCTCGCCTTCCAGCACCTTGACCTCGCAGGAGCCGCAGACGCCCTCGCGGCAGCTGTAGTCGAGGTCGCAGCCCTGCTCCAGCAGCACGTCCAGCAGCACCATGCCGGCTTCCATGCGCAGGTGCTTGCCGCTCTTGCGCAGTTCCACCTCGTAGCTGTCCAGGGCGTCTTCCGCGGCGGCCTGTTCGACGGCGGCGAAGCGTTCGATGTGCGCGTTGGGGTAGCCCAGGGCCTCGCAGGTGCGTTCGAAGGCGTCGAGCATCGGTGTCGGGCCGCAGCAGTAGAAGTGCGCGTCGGCGGAACGGCCGGCCAGGTAGGCGGCGAGGTCCGGCGGCAGGCCTTTCTCGTCGTCGAAGTGCAGTTGCACCCGGGCGTCCAGGCCGCGCAGTTCTTCCAGCAGCGCGGCCTCGCGGCGCGAGCGCGCGCAGTAGATCAGCTCGGCGGAGCGGCCGAGGGCGAGCAACTGGCGGAACATGCAGTAGATCGGCGTGATGCCGATGCCGCCGGCCACCAGCACGCTGTGGCTGGCGCCGGCGTCCAGGGCGAAGTTGTTGCGCGGCGCGGATATCTGCAGCTGGGTGCCGACGCGCAGGTTGTCGTGCACCCAGCGCGAGCCGCCGCGGCTGTTGCGGTCGCGGAGGATGCCGACCACGTAGCGCCCCTGGTCGCTCGGCGAGTTGAGCAGCGAGTAGCTGCGCACCAGGCCGTTGGGCAGGTGCAGGTCGATGTGCGAACCGGCCTCGAACGGCGGGAACCGGGTGTCGCCCCAAGGGCGCAGTTCCACGCTCATGATGCCTTCGGCCTCGTGGCGCAGGGTGTGCACCAGCGCCGGGATGGTTGCGTTGCTCATGGCTGTACCTCGGCGGTGCGCAGGTCGACGTCCAGGCGCGCGCTGGCCTCGATCTCGACGCGCAGTTCGGGGAACACCAGGCCGCTCACTTCCACCAGGGTGGAGGTGGGGTAGCAGGCCTGGCCGGCGAAGAAGTCGCGGCGGGCGCGGCCGACTTCGTCCTTGGCGGCGATGTCGGTGACGTAGACGGTCAGCCGGTAGAGGTTGCCGATGTGCCCGCCGGCGGCCTCGACCAGCGCCCGGCACTTGCCCAGCACCAGCAGCGTCTGCTCGTAGACGCCCAGCGGCGCGCCACGCTCGGCGGCCTCGCGGGTGGCGGGATGCCCGGTCATCCCGGACATCACCACTTCGTTACCGATGCGCAGGGCGTTGGACCAGCTGGCGCCGGGCGCTTCCGCCAGCGCCTCGGCCCGTACCCGGACGACTGCGTTCATAGCTGCGTGGCCTCGATCAGTTCCAGCTGCTCCTTGGCCTTGCTCTTCAGGTAGCGGCGGATGCGCACCACGCCCAGGTCGTGCTGGTAGAGGTTCTCGCGCTGGTTGGCGTCCGGCTCCATGTGCTCCAGCAGCACCCGGTCCTGCTCCAGCACCGCCCAGTGGCGGGCTTCCAGGCGGTTCTTGTAGAGGAAGCGCCAGGTGTCGCGCTGCCAGCCGGTGAGCGGCCGGCAGCGCCAGTGGAACACCGCGCACAGCTGCGGGCTGCTGGGCGTGTAGCTGCCGACGATGGTGAAGTTGCCGCCCGGGCCGCCGGTCTTCGGGTAGGGGATTTCCAGGCGCAGCCAGTGGCAGCCGTTGTCGACGAACTCGGTCCAGTCGAAGTTCACCCCGCGCTGGCCTTCCTTCTCGAAGAAGAAGCCCTGCTCGGTGTCGCGGGTGACGAACTTGGCGCTGGCCGCGCCTTCGCTCATGGAGTGGGACATCTTGTGCAGGTAGGTGCCGTGCATCGGGTCCATGACGTTGTCGATGACGTAGCGGTAGTCGCCGCGCCACTCGGTGTAGCAGATGAAGCTGCTCCACTCGGGCGAGGTCAGCTGCTCGGGCAGCACCAGCTCCGGCGGGCTTTCCAGGTGCGCGTCGGCGGCGTTGTAGAGGAAGATCGCGCCGGCCGCCTCGCGGACGTGGAACATGCGCGTCGGGCGGCTGCCCTCGAGCTTGCAGCCGGGGCTGCCGGGGACCTTGGTGACGGTGCCGTCGCAGCGCACTTCCACGCCGTGGTAGGGGCACTGCAGGCGGTCGCCCAGCACCGGGCCGAGGGACAGCGGCGCGCCGCGGTGCGGGCAGTGGTCCTCCAGGGCGTGGACGCTGCCATCGTTGTCGCGCCAGAGGGCGATCTTGTAGCCCAGGCGGCGGATGGACAGCGGCTTGTCGCCGAGCAGTTGCGAAGGCAGGACGGGGAACCAGAGGTTCTTCAGGCCATTGGCCAGGATCTTCTCGACAGGATCGACGGTCAGTTGCGCGGTCATTTTTCTCGTTCCTCGCCCGTTATTCGCCCAGGCGGGCCATCAGGGTCTTGTAGGCGTCTTCGGTCCACTCGCCGCGGGTCAGCGGGCAGGGCGGGCCGGCCAGGTTCAGGTGCTCCAGCAGGCTCGGCAGGTCGTGCCTGCCGGCGGCGTAGGCGCGCTCGATGGAGTCGCCCAGCAGGTCTTCGAAGGGCGTGCTGGGGCGGCTGCGCGACTGGTGCGTTTCGTTGTAGGGCTCGGTCATTTCATTGGCCTCCATTGCGGACCCGTTCGCGGATGCTTTCACGCACCGGGACGAAGTCGTAGGTCGGGTAGCATTCGCTGCGGAACACGCCCCAGGCGGAGCGCTCCAGTTCGACGTTGACGCGCGGCAGCAGCGCCGGCGGCAGGCGCAGGGTGACGATCTGGCCCAGGCCCATGGCCACGGTCCAGGAGACGATCTCCACGCCTTCGCCGGGGAAGCGCTCCCACCAGTCCATCTTTTTCATGTGGGCCTGGATGTCTTCCAGGTTCTTCGACTGATCGTGGCGCAGCAGCACGGTCAACAGCAGGGTTTCGCTCATGTTCGTTCCTCAGGCCGCGTGGTCGGCGTGGACGGCCCAGGCGTCGTAGCCGTAGACCCAGTCGGCGTTGCCGCCGGCCTTGAGCCACTGGTTGCCGCGCGAGCCGATCTGGATCTGGCTGGTGCGCTCCAGGCGCGCGTCCTGGTAGGCCCTGAGCGCCGCCGGGACGCCGGCCGGGGCGCTGACGCCGGCGAGCATGCGGCCGAGCACCACGGCGTCCTCGATGGCCTGGCCGGCGCCCTGGGCCATGAACGGCATCATCGGGTGGCAGGCGTCGCCGAGCAGCACCAGGCTGTCGCGGGTCCAGTAGGGCAGCGGGTCGCGCTCGTAGAGGGCGGTCTTGAGCACCTCGTCGCAGGCCTCCAGCAGGGCGCGGGCGTGCGGGTGGTAGTGGGCGTAGCTTTCGCGCAGTTCCTCGACGCTGCCCTGGGTGGTCCAGCTTTCCAGGTGCCAGCTGTCCTGGGCGGTGGTGGCGAAGATGAAGATGTCGCGGCCGCGGTTGAGCGGGAAGGTGACGATCTGGCTCTGCGGGTTCGGCCCCCACCACTTGGTGAAAGCCTGGATGTGCGGCACCTGGGCGACCTTCACCGCCGGCACCACGGCGCGGTAGGCGACCACCCCGGTGAAGCGCGGGTGCTCCTCGCCGAACAGCGCGCTGCGCACCACCGAGTGGATGCCGTCGGCGCCGATCAGCACGTCGACGCGATCCTGGCCGCCGTCGGCGAACTCGATGTGCACGCCGTCGGCCTCCTGGCGCACGACCTGGGCGCGCCGGGCGAAGCGCACGCGCTCCAGGGGAAAGGCTTCGGCCAGGGCGGCCAGCAGGTCGGCGCGGTGGATGGTCAGCTGCGGCGCGCCGTACTTGCGCTCGGCGGCGTCGGCCATCTCCAGGCGCGAGGTTTCCTCGCCGCTGTCCCAGGTGCGGCTGATGCGGTGGGTCGGCCGCGCCGCGCTGGCGCGCACCGCCTCGCCGACGCCCAGGCCGTCGATGGCCTTGACCGCGTTGGGCGTCAGGTTGATGTCGGCGCCGACGCGCAGGAACGCCTTGGCTTGTTCGTACACCACGACGTCGTGGCCGGCGCGCAGCAGGGCGATGGCGGCGCACAGGCCGCCGATGCCGGCGCCGAGCACGCCGATCTTCAGCTTGGACATGGGCTTTCTCCTCAGCTCTTGTTCTTTTCGGTCAGGAATTTGCCTTGCGGGCCCTCGGCGCCTTTCTGCCGCCGGGTGACGCCGTCCAGGCCGCCGGCGATGGCCCATTCGGCGAACACCGTGGGGCCCGGCTCGAAGCTGCGCGGCTGCCAGTCGCCGGTCAGCTGGTCCTCGTCGGCGTAGTACTCCACCAGGGCGCCGGCGGGGTTCTTGAAGTACCAGAAGAACGCCGAGGACACCGGATGGCGGCCCGGGCCGATCTCGGTGTCCCAGCCGCAGCGGGCGATGTGCATGCCGCCGCCGAACACCTCGTTGATGTCGCGCACGGTGAAGGCGACGTGGTTCAGCCCGGCGCGCGGCGCCGGCAGCTGGAGCATGAACAGGTCGTGGTGGCCGCCTTCCTCGGCGGTGCGCAGGAAGGCGCCGCGGCCGGGGTAGCGGTCCGAGGTCTGGAAGCCGAAGGCTTCGCGGTAGAAGGCTTCGCAGGCGTCGACGTCCTTGACGAAGAACACCACGTGGCCGACTTCCACCGGGGTGGCGCGCTCGTAGACCGGGCTGGGCTTGTTGATCCGCGCCTTGCTGTTCCAGGTGTTGTGCGCGCCGCATTCCTCCAGCACCAGTTCGCGCTTGCGGGTGACCTGCAGGCGGATCGCCAGGCCGTTGGGATCGGTGCAGCCGATGCGCCCGCCGCCCTCGACGAAGCCCGGCGCCGCGGCGATGCGGCTGGCATAAAGCGCCAGGTCGTCGGCGCTTGCCACGCCCCAGACCACCTCGCGCACCGTCGAGCCGGGCTCGATGGCCGGCGGCAGGCCGGGCCTGTCCAGGGCGGCGACCACCACGCGGCAGCCGTTGAGGGTTTCGAAGACCACCTGGTCGGCTCGCTCCTCGACCAGGCTCAGGCCCCAGTCCTCGAAGAAGCGCCGGCAGCGCGGCAGGTCTTCCACGCCGTAGGTGATCTCGTCGATGCCAAGTACGCTCATGCTGTCGCTCCGGCCCAGGCGATGGGCTGCTGGTTGAGGCCCCAGTACAGGGCTTTCTGCTCCATGTACTGGAGGATGCCCAGGCGCCCCTTCTCGCGCCCCAGGCCACTGTCGTTCCAGCCACCGAAGGGGGTGGCGATGGAGAATTGCTTGTAGGTGTTGATCCACACGGTGCCGGCCTGCACGGCGCGGCCCAGGCGCCAGGCGCGCTGGAAGTCGCGGGTCCAGATGCCGGCGGCGAGGGCGTAGACGCTGTGGTTGGCCTGCTCGATCAGCTGGCGCTCGTCGTCGAAGGGCAGGGCCGCCAGCACCGGGCCGAACACCTCCTCCTGGCACAGGCGCGCGTCGTTGCGCAGGCCGTCGATGATGGTCGGGGTGTAGAACCAGCCGCGCTCGTACTGCTGCCCTTGCGGGCGGCGGCCGCCGGCGAGCAGGCGGCCGCCCTCGGACAGGCCGAGGTCGACGTAGCGCTCGACGCTCTCGCGGTGGCGCTCGCTGATCAGCGGGCCCATCTGCGTGGCCTCGTCGGCCGGGTCGCCGAGGCGCAGGCGCTCGGCGCCTTCGACCAGGCGTTGCAGGAAGCGTTCGTACAGCGGCCGGGCGACGAACAGCCGCGAGCCGGCGATGCAGGATTCCCCCGAGCTGCTGAAGATGCCGTAGAGCACCCCGGCCACGGCGTGGTCGAGGTCGGCGTCTTCCAGGACGATGGTCGGCGACTTGCCGCCCAGCTCCATGGACACCGGCATCATCTTGTCCGCGGCGATGCGCGCGATGTGCTTGCCGGTGCTGGTGCCGCCGGTGAAGGACACGCGCTTGACCAGCGGGTGGCGGGTGATGGCGTCGCCGATCAGCGAGCCCTTGCCCGGCAGCACGCTGATCAAGCCGGCCGGCACCCCGGCCTGGATGCACAGGCGCGCCAGGGCCAGGGCCGCCAGCGGGGTGATCTCCGCCGGCTTGATCAGCACCGCGTTGCCGGCGGCCAGGGCCGGCGCCAGCTTCTGCGCCTCGGAGGCGATCGGTGAGTTCCACGGGGTGATGGCGGCGACCACACCCATGGGCTCGTAGACGCTCATGCTGAGGAAGTCGCCGCGCGAGGGGCTGATGCTTTCCTCCAGGGTTTCGCAGGCCGCGGCGAAGAACTGGAAGGTGCCGGCGGCGCTGGCCACCAGGGCGCGGGTCTCGCGGATCGGCTTGCCGTTGTCCAGGCGCTGCAGTTGCGCCAGTTCCTCGGCGTGCTCGCGGATCAGCTGCGCCACGCGGTACAGCACCGTGGCGCGTTCGTGGGGCTTGCGCTGCGCCCAGCCGCTGCCGAGGAAGGCGCGCTGGGCGCCCTGGATGGCTTCTTCCACGTCGGCCAGGCCGGCGGCGTGCAGGCGGGCGATGGGCGAGCCGTCGGCCGGGTAGTGGCTGGCGTACAGGTCGCCGCCGCCCAGGCGCCACTGGCCGGCGATGCAGATGGGTTGGATTGCGTCGAGATCGAGCATGGCGCTGTCCTCAGATGGAGACGGCGTGGGCGTGGTTGCCCAGCGCGCGGACGATGCTGAGCACGGTCAGCATCGAGGTCTTGGGGTTGGCCGCCAGCGGCTTGCCGCGCAGGGTCATCTCGAATTCGCCGAAGGCGCCGCGGGCCTGGTAGTGGTGCACGTTCTCCTCGCTGGTGGGGTCGGCGATCAGGCGCACGCGGGTGGCGTCCAGGCCCAGGCCGGCCAGCGACAGGGTGGCGGCGACGTTGGCGTTCTTCGGGTAGCGCGAGGAGGCCTCGCGGGCGCTGCCCTCGAAGATCACCGTGGGCTCGGTGAGGCCGTCGAGGTCGAAGCGCTCGTCGGCCGGCGTGCCCTTCCAGGCGCGGCTCGGCTTGCGCCCGCTGTAGACCACCGAGTCCAGCCCGGCGACCTTGGCCGCGGCCAGCGCGTCGATGCCGCCGATGGCCCCGGAGAGCAGTTCGACCTGGGTGCCGCCGCGCCGCGCGGCTTCTTCCAGGCGCGCGGCCAGGCCGTCTTCGGAGAGCGCGCCGATGGACACCAGCAGGCACGGGATGCCGCGTTCCAGGGCCGGGATCACGTGCTCGGCCAGGGCCGCGTGGCCGGCGCACTCCACCAGCAGGTCGGGGCGCCGTGCATAGTCCAGGGTTTCGACGACGCGGGCCTGCGCGGCGATACCGGCCAGGCGCTGGCGCGCCTGGTCGAGGTGGCCGGCCGGGACCACCACCTGGTCGAGCGCCAGGTCGCGGTCGTCCTTGAGCATTTCCAGCACGCTGAGGCCGATGGCGCCGCAGCCGATCATGGCGATGTGCAGCATGGCGGGGTCCTCAGGCCGTGGCCTTCTGGTGGCGGGTTTCCATGTTCGGCGGGCCGGCGAACTGCTTGGCGAAGTTGCCCACCGCGCACATGTCCACTTCCAGCAGGAAGGGGCCGTCGGCGGCATAGGCGCTTTCCAGCACGCCGGCGAAATCCGCCAGGTCCTTGACCAGCGCGTGGCGCAGCCCCACCGACTCGGCCAGGCGCGCGTA
Source organism: Pseudomonas sp. A6 (assembly GCF_052367875.1). Taxonomy (NCBI): domain Bacteria; kingdom Pseudomonadati; phylum Pseudomonadota; class Gammaproteobacteria; order Pseudomonadales; family Pseudomonadaceae; genus Pseudomonas; species Pseudomonas sp. A6. The sequence continues at coordinate 846,219 of NZ_CP198970.1, forward strand.
GTCCGGGGTGTGCAGGTCGACGTAGCAGTGGCGGCCGCCGTACACGGCGTCCTGGATGTTGCGGATCACGCCGTAGCGCTGGTCGTTCATCAGCAGGATCACCACCTTGGCCTTCTCCTGCACCAGGGTGGCGATCTCGCCCAGGTTGAGGATGAAGCCGCCGTCGCCGCACAGCGCGAAGACCTTGCGCTGCGGCGCGTTCTCCGCTGCCGCGATGGCCGCGCCTATGCCCATGCACAGGCCCTGGCCGATGCCGCCGCCGAGGGCGTGGATGCCGGCCTGGGGGTGGAACAGGTGGATCAGGCGGTTGCCCCAGATGCTGTTGGACAGGGTCACGTCGCGCACCCAGGTGAAGTCGCGGCCGGTCATGCCTTGCAACTGCTCGACCATCGAGGCGTAGGGGCCGAGTTCTTCCAGCAGTTGCGCGCGCGACTGCTCGCGCACCTGGCGCAGTTCCTCGGCGAAGCCCGGCTCGACCTTCAGCCGGCCCTCCAGGCGCTCGGCCAGGCCGGCCAGGGCCAGCGCCGAGTCGCCGCAGATGAACAGCTCGCTGTTGTAGCAGCGGCCCTCGATGGCCGGGTTGGCGTCGATGCGGTAGGTCACCGGCGGCAGCTTCAGGGCGTACTTGAAGGTCTCGTTGCTGCGCAGCCGCGAGCCGGCCACCAGTAGGGCGTCGCAGCCTTGCAGGAAGGCTTCCACCCGCTTGTTCTGGGAGAAGGCACCGAGGCAGCGCGGGTCGTCCTCGTTGACCACGCCGCGGCCCTGGGTGGAGGTGATGACGCCCACGCCCAGGTCCATCAGGCGCTTCACTTCGCGGCCGGCGTGGCGCGCGCCGCCGCCGAGCCAGAGCATCGGCCGGCGCGCGCTGGCCAGGCGCTCGGCGACGCGGTCCAGGGCCTCGGCGGTGGGCGCGGCGACCGGCACCGGCAGCGGCGCCAGGTCTTCGGGCATGGGGATGTAGGCGGACTGGATGTCGATCGGGATTTCCACGCTGACCGGGCCGGCCGGCGCGCTCAGGGCGGTCTGCACGGCGAGCTTGAGGGTGCTCAGCGCGGTCTCGGCGCTGCGCACGCGGAAGGCCGCCTTGGACACCGCCTTGAGCATGGCCAGCTGGTCGCGGGCCTCGTGGATGTAGGCCAGGTCCTGGTCCAGGTAGGGCGTCTCGATCTGCCCGGTCAGGTGCAGCAGCGGGGTGCCGGCGGTCAGCGCCTCGACCAGGGCTCCGGCGGCGTTGCCGGCGGCGGTGCCGGTGGAGGTCAGGCACACGCCCAGGCTGCCGTTGGCGCGGGCGTAGGCGTCGGCCATGTTGGTGGCACCGGCCTCGCCGCGGGCCATGACGAAGCGGATGTTGCCGCGCACGGCGAAGGCATCGAGGATCGGCATGTTGTGGATGGAAATCACCCCGAAGGCGGCCTTGACCCCGCACTGTTCGAGGAAGGCGGCGATGGCGGCGCCCACGGTGACCGAGTTTTCGTTACGCATGGCGGGACAAGCCTCCGGATACATCGATGTGGCTGCCGGTGGTGTAGGCCGACAGCGGTGAAACGAGGAACAGCAGGGCGTTGGCGGCTTCGCGCGGCAGGCCCAGGCGCCCCAGGGGAATCTGTTTGCTGTGCGCCAGTTGCGCGGTCCATTGCGCCCAGTCCAGCTCGCGTTCCTCGCGGGCTTCGAAGCGCCGGCGCCACTGGCCGGACTCCACCAGGCCGATGAGGATGCCGTTGACGCGGATGCCCTTCGGGGCGAACTCGACGGCCAGCGAGCGCACCAGGTTCTTCAGCCCGGCGCGGGCCGCCGAGGTGCAGACCATGTGCGGCTCCGGCTGGCTGGCGAGCAGCGAGTTGGTGCAGACGATGGCGGGGTCCGCCTGGCCTTCCAGCTGTGCCAGGAAGGCGCGCACCGGGTGGATCACCGAGAAGAACTTCAGCTCCAGCTCGTCGCGCCAGGCTTCGTCGCTGGTCTGCGCGAAGGTGGAAACGCGGCCCTGGCCGGCGTTGCACACCAGCATGCTGGCGGCGCCCAGTTGCTGTTGGCAGCGCGCGGCGAAGTCGCGCACCTGGCCGGCGTCGAGCACGTCGCAGGGGGCGGCCAGCAGGCGCGCGTCGGGAAAGCGCTGGCGCAGATCGGCTTCGGCTTGCGCCAGGCGCCCGCTGTCGCGGCCGCAGAAGGCCACGGCGGCGCCGGCTTCCAGCAGCAGTTCGACGGTGGCCAGGCCGATGCCGGAGCTGCCGCCGGTGACCACGGCGACGCGGCCGCGCAGGTCGCACAGGCTCATGAATGCACCCTCTGCAGCGACAGGACGTTGGGGTTGGGCATGTGCCCGAGCAGGCCGGAGAGTTCCTCGGCGCTGTTGCGCACCTGGCGCACCAGCGGTTCCAGCAGGTGCTCGGCGATGCGCGTGGCGGGGATGGTTACGCCCATGGCGGCGCAGACCCGGCCGGTGTGGTCGCGCACCGGCGCGGCGACGGTGGAGATGCTCGCCTCGAAGAAGCCTTCGCTCAGCGCGTAGCCGCGCAGGCGGTCGTTCTGCACCAGGTCGAAGAGTTCCTCGGTGCTGCGCGGGGTGCCCTCGGAGAAGCGCTCCAGCTGCTTCTCCGGGTACAGCTCGCGCAGCGCGGCGAGGTCCAGGTCTTCCAGGAGGATACGCCCGAGCACGGTCGCGTGGGCCGGCAGGCGGGTGCCGACGTTGACCGCGCTGGTGAGGATCGACGGCGGCGAGATCTTCGCCACGTAGACGATGTTGCGGCCGTCGCGCACCACCAGGTTGCAGGAGTAGCCGATGGCGTCGCACAGGCGGCGCAGGATCGGCTGGCCCAGCTCGGTGAGTTCCAGCGAGGCCAGGTATTCGAAGCCCAGGCGCAGCACCGCCATGCCCAGGCGGTATTCGTTGCCGCTGCGGGTGACGAAGCCCAGGGCTTCCAGGGTGGCCAGCAGGCGGAAGATGGTGGTGCGCGGCAGTTGCAGGCGGCGCGCCAGTTCCGGGGCGGTGAGGGTGCGGTCGTGGCGGGTGAACTCGCCCAGCAGCGTCAGGCCGCGTTCCAGCCCCGGAACCATGTAGCGTTCCTGGTTTTCGGTGAGGGTGTCGGTACTCATGGTTTCAGTCCTTGTCGAGGAAGCGGACGAGGTGTCCGGCCAGGGCTTCGGGGCATTCGATGGGGCTGGCGTGGCCGGCGCCGGGGACGAGCTGGAAGGGCGCCGCCAGCGCCGCGGCGACTTCACGGCAGGCGGCCGGCGGGGTGATGCCGTCCTCGCTGCCGCACAGCACCTCGACGGGCATCGGCGGGCGGCCCAGGCGCAGCAGGTCGTCGCCGCACAGCAGCTCCACCGCCTGGCGGTAGCCGTGGGGCTTGAGCCGCGCCATGTTCCAGCGCACCCAGGCCAGCGCCTCGGCGCTCGGGCTGGCGCCGAGCATGGCCGGGGCGCGGCGTTCGGCGAGGCCGGCGATGCCCTCGCTGGCCAGAGCGGCCAGGCGCCGGCTGCGCACCGCTTCGCCTTCGGCCGGGCGCGCGCCGTAGCCGCGTGCCGGGCTCAGCAGCAGCAGGTGGGCAATGCGTCGCGGCTCGGCATTGGCCAGAGCGAGGGCGGTCAGTGCGCCCAGGGAATGGCCGAGCAGCACGCAGCGCTGCACATCCAGCGCGTCCAGCAGCTCGCGCAGGCGCAGCATGTAGGCTTCCGCCCGTGGCGCGGCTTCGGCCAGCGGTGTGGATTCGCCGTAGCCGGGGGCGTCCCAGGCGATGAGCCGCGCGCGCGCCTTCAGGCACTGCGCCAGCGGCAGCCAGGAGGCCGAGCCGGAGCCGATGCCGTGCAGCAGCACCAGCGCCGGGGCATCGGCCGCGCCGGCCTCGCGCCAGGCGCTGACGACCTCGCCGCGGCGCACCAGGCGCTGCGGGAAGTCGCGTTCCAGGTCGGCCTGCCAGGCGGCCGCCGTGCTCATCGCCGTCATCGTCCGGCCCTCAGCGCTTGATGCTGGCCAGCGGGTGCTCTGGCGGGTAGGTCGGGGTGATCGGCTTCTTCGCCCCGAGCATCACGCACATCAGCGCGTCCTCGTCGCCGATGTTGATTTCCTCGCGGTACACGCCCGGCGGCACCGAGATCACGTCGCGGTCGCCGAGGATGGTCTCGAAGCGCTCGCCGTCCTTTTCCAGGATCACCTTGAGCTTGCCGCGCAGGACGAAGAACACCTCCTCCACGTCGACGTGCAGGTGCGGCGGGCCTTCATGCCCGGCCGGGATGACCATGGTGGAGAAGGTGAAGTGCTCGGACGGGATGGTGTTGTTGTCGGCGTTCACGCCGGTGCCGCCGGTACCGATGTAGCGCATCTGCGCGCGGCGGTACTTGGGGTCGTAGTCGGCCTGGAACTTCAGCGCGTTCCAGTCGTACTGGCGGGTGGAGTAGCGCGCGATGCGCGAGTTGCACCACTGCTCGAAGCTGGCGTCGGCCGGGCGTTCCCAGCTCTTGGGTTGCGGTTGCAGGTTGAGATCGGTCATCGGTTTTTCTCCTCAGAGCATGACGAACCCGCCGTTGACCGGCAGAGTCTGGCCGGTGACGAAGCGGGACAGGTCGGACAGGGCGAACAGCACGGCGCCGCTCACGTCCCCGGGCAGCTGCGCGCGCTGGATGGCGCGCTGGCGGCGGTACAGTTCGTGGCGCTCGGCGGGGACGTAGGCGGTGGCCTCGACCTCCACCAGGCCGGGGGCGATGGCGTTGACGGTGATGCCGTCGGCGCCCAGCTCGCGCGCCAGGGTGCGCGTCATGGCGATCAGCGCGCCCTTGCTGGCGGTGTAGGCGAGCAGGTTGGGCGCGCCCCACAGCGGGGTGTCGGAGGCCAGGTTGACGATGGCGCCGCGGCCGCTTGCGCGCAGCGCCGGCAGGCAGGCGTTGGTCATCAGCCAGGCGCCGCGCACGTTGACCTGCATGACCAGGTCCCAGGTGGCGATATCCAGCGCCTCGCCGGGCTTGCCGCCGGAGTTGGTCACCGCGGCGTTGTTGACCAGGCCGTCGAGGCCGCCGAGCCGTTCCACGGCGGCCTCGACGCAGGCTGTGATGGAGTGCGGTTCGCGCAGGTCGAGGGCCAGGCCATCGACCGGCAGCCCCTGCTCGCGCAGGTTGGCGGCGGCCGCCTGGACCTCGTCGCCGCGCACATCGGCGATCGCCACGCGGGCCCCGGCGCGGGCCGCCGCTTCGGCGAAGGCCAGGCCCAGGCCGCCGGCGCCGCCGGTGATGAGCACGCGGCGCCCTTGCAACAGGTTGCTTGCAGTCATGGGTGCGTCCTCAGGCGGTGGCCAGGTTGGCCTTGGGCAGGTAGTGCAGGACGCGCTTCTCGGCCCAGACCACCGCGGCGTAGGCGAGCACGCCGATCAGCGTCAGCGCGACTATGGTGACGAACACCCCGGCGGTGTTGCCCTGGCCCTCGGCGTCCACCAGCAGGAAGCCCAGGCCCTTGTTGCCGCCGACCAGCTCGCCGACGGTGACGCCGATCACCGCCAGGGTGGAGGCGATGCGCAGGCCGGAGAACAGCGCGCTCATCGCCGAGGGGAACTCCACCAGGCGGAACAGCTGCCAGCGGTTGGCGCTCAGGGCGCGGACCAGGTTGATCATGTCCGGGTCGACGGTGCGGATCGCCGAGAGCACGTTGATCATCACCGGGAAGAACACGATGAGGATGGCGATGAGGATCTTCGGGTACACGGTGTAGCCCAGCCACATCACGAACAGCGGGGCGAAGGCCACCTTGGGGGCGATCTGCAGCGCCAGGATGTACGGCGAGAGCATGGCTTCGGCCGACGGCGACAGGCCCAGGGCGACGCCGATGACCACGCCCAGCAGGGCGCCCAGGGCGAAGCCGACGATGATCTCCAGGGTGGTGATCAGGCTGTGCTCCAGCAGGTTGCCGGCCTGCCACATGGCCACGGCCTCCCGGGCCACGCGGGTGAGGTTGGGCAGGACGAACTCGGGCATGCCGAGCAGGCCCGGGCCCCATTGCCAGAGGGCGAGGAAAACCACCAGCAGCGCCAGGCTGCCGGCGCTCGAACGGGAAAGCGTCATGTGCGACTCCGGGTGCTTACTGTTGCGCCAGGCGGGCGGCGTTGGCCTCGACGAAGCGGTTGGTGTAGAGCTCGGCCAGCGGGGTGGCGCGCGGCACTATCTTTTCCTCGACGTAGAAGCGCGAGACCTTGGCCAGGCGCTGCTCGTCGATGTGCCCGGGGACCGCCTGGCCCGGGTACACGTGCTCGTCGTAGAGCCGGAAGATGCGCTCCAGCGAGGCTTCCTTGCCCTTGTAGGCCGGCACGGCGGCGGCGAAGGTGGCGGCGGCGCCCTTGGGGTCGGCCATGATGTCGGCCATGCCCTTGAGGGTGGCGCTGACCACGCCCTGGACCACGTCCGGGTGGTTGGCGATGGCGTCGTCGGAAGCGAGGATGGCCTGGGCCATGCTCTCGAACACCTGGTCCTGGGGCAGCAGCTTCGCCTTCAGCCCGGCGTCCTCGGCGTTGACGAACCAGTCCGGCACCCCGGCCATGGCCTGCGCCTTGCCGGCGGAGAACAGCTGCCAGACGCCGGCCGGGCCTGCGGCCTGGATGTCCACGTCGTCGCGGCCCAGGCCGGCCTTGCGCAGCGAGGCGAGCAGGGCGTAGTAGGTGGTGTCGGAGTAGGACATCACCGTCAGGGTCTTGCCCTTGAGCGCCTTCACCGAGTCGATGCCGCTGTCGGCGCTGGCCGCCAGCAGGGTCACGCCGCCGCCGCCGAGCACGGCCACGGCCTTCACCGGCACGCCGTTGGCGCGCACCACGATGGGCGTGTCGCCGATGGCGCCGCCGACCAGGGCGTTGCCCGAGCCGATCTGCTTGGCCACGTCGACGCCGCCCTTGCCGGCGAGGAAGGTCACCTTGAGGTTCTCGGCCGCGTAGTAGCCCTTCTGCTGGGCGATGACCCAGGGCGCGAAGGCCGGCGAGCTGGGCGGCGCCGGCAGCAGGTAGGTGACCTCGGTGGGCGCGGCGCTGGCGCCGCAGGCGCACAGGGCGAGCAGCGGCCCGGCGAAGCGGGAGAGCAGGGTGTTGCGCATGAGCGGGTCCTCGTGCGGGGTCAGTGGAGAAGGTCGTCGCCGACTTTCAGCAGGTCCATCAGGCGCCCGACCAGGGGGCCGGCGCCGGGCAGCTTGCGGCGTTCCAGGGGGTTGTCGCGGTGCGGCAGGTCGACCTCGATCTCCTCGATGATGTTGCCGGGGCGGGCGCTCATGACCAGGATGCGGTCGGAGAGGGCGATGGCTTCCATGAGGTCGTGGGTGATGAACAGCGCGGTCTTCTGTTGCTCGTAGAGCATCTGCGCCAGGTCCTGCTGGAGGATCATCTTGGTCTGCGCGTCGAGGGCCGAGAACGGCTCGTCGAGGAACAGCACCTGCGGGTCGATGGCCAGGGTGCGGGCCAGGGCCGCGCGCTGGCGCATGCCGCCGGAGAGCTGGAACGGGTAGTGGTCGCCGAAGCCGGCCAGGTGGCACTTGTCGATCAGCCGCTCGGCCACCGCGCGCCGCTGCGCCGCGGCCACGCCCTGGATCTCCAGGCCCAGCTCGACGTTGCGGCGGATGCTGCGCCAGGGCATGAGCAGGTCCTTCTGCAGCATGAAGGCGACCTTGGCCACCGGCTTGACCACCCGCTCGCCGCCGACGAACACGGCGCCTTCGCTGGGGGTATAGAGGCCGCTGCCCATGTTCAGCAGGGTGCTCTTGCCGCAGCCGGAGGGGCCGATGATGGAGACCACCTCGCCCTTGCGGATGCTGAAGTTCAGCCCGCGCACGGCGAAGGGCGCATCGCGCTCGCCCTTCTTCGGGAAGCACTTGCCGACGTTCTCGAAGACGATCTCCACGTCGGCCGGCCGCGCACCTTCCTGGCGACGCATGGAGTCGGTTCCCCGTTCTACGACGGCGTACATCTCTTGGGTGGCAGCCATGTTCCTCATCTCGCTTTGTTTCATATACGGTGCGTTGATTTATGCATGAACAATGCCACGTGATTTTTCTCTCGGAGTCTTTTGTTTATTCCTTATTAATCAAATAGTTGTGCGTTTCCGCTGTGAAACGTCCGATTGTTTCACCCATGAAATGGTTTTTCGAAGGCACTGGGAAATTTCTGCACAGCGAGGTAGCAGATCGGTTGCGGGTGCTACCTATCAGTGCGCCATCAGGGGAGGCGCGGCGGGAAGGCGAGGGGGACTGTGTAGGAGCGAGCTTGCTCGCGAACAGGACCAGCCGGCTGACTGCGTGGCCCTTCGTTCTGCCCAACGGTCCCCTCTCCCTGAAGGGCGGGGGCCGTCCGTGCATGGGGGAAGAATCGAGTACGCCGGCCAGCCCGGCAGGCGTCTGGCCGGGTCTACGTTTACAAATGCGCCTTGGCGCACTCCACCAGCACCGAGCACGGCCTCCCTTGCAGGGTCATATGCACGCGGTGGGGGAAGTCCTTGAAGCGCTTGGTCAGGTAGGCCAGGCCGGAGCTGGTGGCCGACAGGTAGAGCCTCCTGCCTCTACTCACCACGTTCAAACCCGGGTCGGTACCCAGCCCAATCCACCCCGGATTTTTCACGCACCAATACGGGCTCAAGCCGACTTCACCTCCCCTATTCGAACTGCTGCCATGCCGGGTTATCCCGCCTCGGCGGTTCGTATAGGAGCGCTTCATGATCAGCAACCCCAACCGCCTGCACGGCATGAGCCATGACGACGCCCGCAACCCGATAGCCAGTTGCCCGGCGCGCCAGAACGAGCTGTACGTCGTCCCGGCGCGCTACGCCCTGGCCGAGCACCCCGCCCGCCACGCCAGCCTGCAACCGGCCGTGCGTGCCAGCAGCCACCCCATGGCCCTGCGCCGCCTGCGCGGTGGCTTCCTCTACCTCTGGCATGCGCAGGGGCCGCTGCAACGCTATGCCGTGGCCGCCGACGGGTTGCTGCAGGCGCAGCCGCTGACGGCCGACGAGAGCGTCCTGCTGCACGGCAGCCAGGCCGGCTTCGCCCTGGACAAGCGCCGCGATGCCTGGCTCCTGTACAGCGAAATCCCCCTCGGCGCAGACGCCTGCGCCCAACTGGCGGAGGCCGGCATTCGCCAGCGGCGCATGCGCCACGTCGCCCTGGGCGAGGTCGCCCTGCGCCTGCAGGCACCGCACTGCCCCCCGCTCGACGCAAGTGAAACGCTGCTGGCCGAACTGATGCCGGAGGTCCGCGAACGCGTTCTGGCCAAGGAACATGCGCAGAACCGCGAGGCGGACAAACGACGGACCCGGGAACTGGCCGAGCGGATGAACGCCGCCCCCACCCAAGAGAACGTGCGCGCCTATATCCACGCCATGGAGTGGTACAACGCCCGCTCGCAAGCCGCCATGCGCCACCCCCAGGCCGAGCGGGAAGACGCGCCGGGCGCCTGGAGCGCCCAGGTGTGGGAAGTGCCCGCCACCTCGGCGTGGCTGGACAGCGCACGCAGCGAGGCCGGGGAACTGCATGCGGTGCTCGCCGCGCTCGACGACGACCTGGGCGTGCTGCGCGACCTCAACCACGAGCAGGAACAGCTGGAAGCCCGCCACGAAGCCTGGATGGCCGACAACAACCTGCGCCAGAACGTCGGCGGCTTCATCCGCAGCCTGGTCCGCGAGGACGGTGGCGAGCTGGCCAGCCTGCTCAATTACCGTTACCGCGAACACGATATCCAGCTCACCCCCGAGCAGGGCGAGCAATTGCTCGCCGCCCAGGCGCCCCTCAAGGCCCTGCTGGACGAAGAGACCCAGGTCAACGTCCACGAGCGCCAGCGCATCGGTCACGCCGCCGCCGACGAACGCATCGCGGATATCGCCCGCCGTCGCGAACAACGCCTGGCGCCGCTGCGCGCCTTCATCCCCGCCGAGTTGCAGCAGCAGGTACAGGACATCGTGCGCGACTACCGCCAGGACAAGGCCAGCCAGCTCGCCGGCGGCCGGGCCAGCGCCAAGGTCGCCGAATACATCGACCTGGAACGCATGGATCGCTGGCTGGACGAGCAGGCCCCGGCGCATTTCCGCCAGGTCGAGGCCCGCCATGCCAGCCTCTATGCCGACCGCCAGGCCTTCCTGCCGCGCCACGACCTGGGCAGTTGGTTCGTCGAGCACGACAACCCGCAGCACCAGTGCTGGCTGGACGAACTGGCCGACGCCTGCCTCAGCGCCCAGTGCCATCGCCGCCAGGGCGTCGAGCAGTTCGGCGACTTCCTGCGCGCCAAGGACGGCGGCGTCTTCCGCTTGCTGTTCCTGGGCTGGAGCCCATCGCTGGAAGCGGCGGTGAACAACACCGCGCGCCTGGGCGAGCTACAGGCGGCGCTCGCCCAGGACAACCTGAGCGCCACCCACGAGACACTGACCCACCTGCTCGGCGCCGCGACCGTACAGGCGCTGCAGCGCCTGGCCAGCGACGTCGACGGCTACTGGAGCCTCACCGTGGCCCGCCTGGGCGCCGTGCTGCTGGCGCTGCAGCAGAAGGGCGTCCTGCCGGGGCAATGGCTGGGCACCCTGCTGGTCACCCGCCTGAGCGCCGGCGCCCCGCTGGTCCGAACCCTGAACAACGGCGTGGCCACCTGGCGCCTGCTCGGCCAGCAGGCGCAACAGCTCGGCCAGTGGGTCAACAACACCGCCCAGGCCATCGGCCAGGGCCGCGCCGCCGGCATCCTGCAAAGCCCCGCGGTGCAGAACAGCGGCGGCTTGCTGCCGCTGGCGGCGCTGCTGGTCAACGCGCTCAATGCCGAGAGCTACCTGGCGCAGGCCCATGCCCTGGAGCGGATGGATACCCAGCGCCGGGCCGAGAGCATTTCGGCCACGCTCTATGCGGGGGCGGCATTGGTGGCGGTGGTGCAGAATTGGGTGATTGTTGGGCGGGGGGTGCAGGAATTTACCTTGACCAAGGGCCAACTCTCGTTTGTTGCACCAACCCTGACGCTGTTTGGTGGATTTGTTGGCTTGTTGTCGCTTGGTGCTTCGGGGACAGAGTTTTTCAGCCTTGGCCGCCAGGTAGAGGCGGCCCAGAGCAGTATCGATCCTTGGATAGAAATCCGTCGGTTGGCTGTGGCGGGGCAGATCACCGCTTATGGCGCCCAGGCCACCCTGGGGCTCGGTTTGACTTTTCTACGCTTGGCCAAGCGCATTGATACGCCCACAGCCATCCGCCACTTCCGCCTGGGCATGGGGCCGATCAATCTGTTGCTGCTCGCATTGGGCGGAGTCTACCTTTTTGCATGGTGGCGGCAATCCACACCGCTGCAGCAGTATCTGGCCAACTGCTGCTGGTCCAAGGCTCGCGCCGGCAATACCGATCCCATTCCCGCCGAGCAGCAGCAACGGGAGTTCGACCAGTTGCTGATACTGCTTTACCAGCCACGCGTCAGCGTGGACAGCAAGTCCCAGCGGGTGCCCGGCTCCCTGGGCGACACCGTCAGCCTGGAAGCCATCCAGCGCCTGACCATCGACTTGCCGGGTGCCGAGCCGTCCAGTGTCGAACTGGAGTTGGGCCTGATCGGCAGTCCCATACCCGACCACTTCCGCATGCTCCGCAGTAACGACCAGCCCAACCTGGATATTGGCGATCTCTGGCTGGAGCGCAGCCAATGCACCTGGATACCGGCGGACCAAGGCCAGGGCCTGCGCCTGAGCGGCGCCTTCCGCCAGGCCCAGGTGCGCCTCTCGCTACGCCTGCGCTACCGCAACCCACTGGTGGATCTGGCCGGCATCACGACCATCGGCGGAAGACAGGGCGTGGCCTATGTTCTGACGGCGGAAAATGCACCTGTCACATTGCGTCCCGGCGAACCCACCCCGGAACTGGACCGTGCGCAAACCTACCGCCTGACTGGTGAGAGCCACCTGCATCCCAAGGAAACTCGATGACACTTCCCCCCGCCGGCAGCCAGAAGAAGGGCCTGTTCTCCCGCGAGGACTATCTGGCGCCACCGGCCATTCCCACCGGGCAACCCCCAAGGGATGTGCTTAATACCATCTGGCGCAAGAACGAGGTGTTTCTTGATATTGGCGAGTACAGCATTGGCTCGTTTGTGATGATTGCGTGGCCTATGATTCTCCTGTTGCTGGCTATGGGGGTGCCATTTAGGGAGTCGTTGCCCGAGTTTTCTCTGTTCATCCTGGTAGCTGGTCTGATCATTGTCGGAATTCCTTCCTCGTTCGTGCTCTATAGCCTGACCCAACCTGTCCCTCCACCTACCCGCTTCAACCGCCAACGCCGCGAAGTCTGTGTACCACAGAAGGATGGCAGCTACTGGATAGTGCCCTGGGAAACCGTGGTGGCGCAGGCCATTGCCATGGACTCGGTGGGGCGCCATGGCAAGACCACCCAAGGCATGCTGGTGGTGGGCTTCAAGAACCCGGACCCGAATGCGAAGGAAGGCGAACGGGATTGCAGTATGGGGTTCAGTTGTGGTGGCGGTACTACGGCGATGTGTCTGTGGGAGTGCATTCGCAGTTATATGGAGATCGGTCCCGAGGCGGTGCCTAAATGCCATTTCGAAGGAGAGAAAACCGGTAGAAGTCTACTGGGTTGGTTCTTGAGCATCATGGGCGATGCCATTCGTTCCCTATTGAAGGGAAACGTCAAGTCCGCGCTCAAGGACGTTTTCTTCACCTTCTTTCTAGGCGCTCCGCTAGGTTTTTATCTACAGGAGCGAAAGCTGATCCCCCCTCCCGATCTGACCGACCCCGCCATAGTCGAATGGTCCAAACCCCTGCCATCCGAACAATGGGCCAAACGCTCCCCTGAGTGGGACGAAGCCATTCGACAATGTGAGGCGGAGTTAGCAGGGAAGGCTGCGACGTGACCTTGCCACCCGCAGGCAGCCAGAAGAAGGGCCTGTTCTCCCGCGAGGACTACCTGGCGCCACCGGCCATTCCCACCGGCCAGCCCCCAAGGGATGTGCTTAATACCATCTGGCGCAAGAATGAGGTGTTTCTTGATATTGGCGAGTACAGCATTGGCTCAGCAGTAATGATGGCTTGGCCGATGGTACTTATTGGTATTTTCTTCGTTCCATTGCCTTCTTTTGACGACTCACTGGACTTACAAATTGCTCTTGGGTTCGCAATCTTTTGCCTATGTGTATTTCCTATCTTTTTGTTGATCTACGTATTGACCCAATCTCCTCCTCCTCCCACCCGCTTCAACCGCCAACGCCGCGAAGTCTGTGTACCACAGAAGGATGGCAGCTACTGGATAGTGCCCTGGGAAACCGTGGTAGCGCAGGCCATTGCCATGGACTCGGTGGGACGCCATGGTAAGACCACCCAAGGCATGCTGGTGGTGGGCTTCAAGAACCCGGACCCGAATGCGAAGGAAGGCGAACGGGATTGCAGTATGGGATTCAGTTGTGGTGGCGGCACAACGGCAATGCGCCTGTGGGAGTGCATGCGCAGCTATATGGAAATAGGGCCGGAAGCGGTGCCGCTGGAAAATGACCTGGAAGGCACACGAAAACTATTGGGAGGGCGGGGAGCCATCTGGGGAAGTATCTGGATGTTCTATGCCGGCATAAAAAAGCACTTACTCGCCAAGGAGTTCGGTAAAGCACTATGGCTGATATTTACGATTGTCGCCTTCGGGACCCCCTTGGCAGCTATGCTGCAAACCTGGAAGCTGGCGCCGCCTCCCGATTTGACCGACCCCGCCATAGTCGAATGGTCCGCCCCCCTGCCACCCGAACAATGGGCCAAGCGCTCCCCTGAGTGGGACGAAGCCATTCGACAACGTGAGGCTGAGTTGGCGGGAGAGGCTGTGACGTGATACGCCCCATTCCACCGAGCAGCAGCGGGAGTTCGACCTGTTGCTGATACTGCTTCACCAAGTTCCCTGGGCGATACCGTCAGCCTGGAATCCGCTCGCTCCTACGAGGGAATGGCCGCCCTCACCCCAGCCCTCTCCTGCGCGTCCGGTCCTGGGGAGGGAGTGCGGCGGGCGCGGAAGAGGGCTGGGGTGAAGGGCCGCCCGCTGGGCGGGCGGCTTGGGCTCAGAACTGGTAGTTGACCGTGGCGGTGACGTTGCGCTTCTCGCCGAAGTAGCAGTAGTCGAGGTTGTAGCAGGAGGCCACGTAGTCCTTGTCCAGCAGGTTGTTGGCGTTGAGGCTGACGTCCAGGCCCTTCATGCCCAGCTTGCCGAGGTCGTAGCCGATGCGGGCGTCGACCAGGGTGTAGTCGGGCACGCGCAGGGTGTTTTCCTTGTCCGCCCAGGTCTCGCCGACGTAGCGGGCGCCGCCGCCGATGCTCAGGCCGTCCAGCGGGCCGGCGTCGAAGGCGTAGTCGGCCCAGACCGAGGCCATGTGCTTGGGCGCCTGGTTCGGGGTGTGGCCCTGGTTGCCGTCCAGCGCCTTGCTGTAGGTGATGTCGGTGTAGGTGTAGCTGCCCAGCAGCTTGAGGTTCTGCGTCGCCTGGATGTGCGCTTCCAGTTCCAGGCCCTGGGAGCGGATCTCGCCGACCGAGGTGTAGAAGTTGTCCTGCGGCTCCTTGGTGGCCACGTTCTCCTGGGTGATGTGGAACAGCGAGGCGGTGTACAGGCTGGCGCTGCCCGGTGGCTGGTACTTCAGGCCCAGTTCCCACTGCTTGCCCTCGGTGGGTTCCAGCGGGGTGCCGTTCTGGTCGGAGTAGGCGTTGGGGTTGAACGACTCGGAGTAGCTGACGTAGGGCGCGATGCCGTTGTCGAACAGGTAGAGCACGCCGGCGCGGCCGGTGAATTTCTTCCAGTCGTCGTCGGCCTTGCTGCCGCTGCTGCGGTTCTTGTCTTCCACCGTCACCCAGTCCTGGCGCATGCCCAGGGAGAAGCGCCAGTTGTCCAGGTCGATCAGGTCCTGGGCGTAGACGCCGGTCTGCTCCAGGCGGCGGGTGTGGTTGTCGTCGGGGTAGTAGCTGATGGCGGCGTTGCCGTAGACCGGGTCGAAGGCGTTCAGCGGCGCCACCGAGCCGGAGGACCAGTCCACCGAGGTGTGCCGGCGCTGGTAGTCCAGGCCCATCAGCAGGGTGTGCTGTGCCGCGCCGGTGGCGAATTCGGCCTGGGCCATGTTGTCGATGATGTAGGCCTCCAGGCGCTCGCGGGCGCCGGAGAAGTAGCGCGTCAGCTCGTTGCTGTCCGGGGCGGTCCAGCCGTAGCCATAGACTTGCGCCAGGCTCACGTCGGACTCCAGGTAGCGGAAGTTCTGCCGCGCCGACCAGACGTCGTCGATGCGGTGCTCCAGCTGGTAGCCGAACATGCGCTGGGTGCGGTCGAAGTCGTCGATGCTCGGCTCGCCGTCGAAGAAGTCGCGGTCGATCTTGCGGCCGTTGTGGTGGTACAGCGCGCCGTCGGCCGGCACGCCGCTGTGGTAGCCGCCGTTGGGGTCGTGCTGCAGGTAGCCCTGGAGGGTCAGGGTGGTGTCGTCGCTGAAGTCGATGGCCAGGCTCGGGGCGATGGCGTAGCGCTCTTCCCTGGTGTGGTCGAACTGGGTGTCGGCGCCCTTGCCCAGGCCGACCACGCGGTAGGCGATGCGTTTCTCCTCGTCCAGCGGGCCGCTGAAGTCGAAGCCCAGCTCGCGCTGCTTCATGTTGCCGACGCTGGCGGTGACCTGGTGGTAGTCCTCGTACAGCGGCTTCTTGCTGGTCAGCGCCACCAGGCCGCCGGGCAGGCTGCGGCCGTAGAGCACCGAGGACGGGCCCTTGAGCACGTCGATGCGTTCGAGGAAGTACGGGTCGACCTGCATCGAGCTGAAGGTGCCGCTGTCGCCCATGGCCTTGAGGCCGTCCAGGTAGATGTTGTCCACGCTGTTGTCGGCGAAGCCGCGCATGACGATGTAGTCGTAGCGGTTGGAGGCGCCGACCTGGCCGGTGAAGATGCCGGGGGTGTAGCGGATCGCCTGCTGCACGGTCTTCGAGCCCTGGTCCTGGATCTGCTCGCGGGTCACCACCGAGACGCTCTGGCTGGTTTCCAGCAGGGCCTTGGAGGTCTTGGTGGCGATCTGGCTGTGGGTGGCCAGGTAGCCGTCCTCGCTGCCCAGCGCGTTGCCCAGGGCGAACACACTGGTGGAGGGCAGGGCCAGGGCGTCCTTGGGCCCGGCGGCGCGCAGCACGTAGCTGCCGTCGCCTTGGTCCTCGGCCTGCAGCGGGGTATCGGCGAGCAAGCGGGCCAGGCCCTGGTCCACCGAATAGGTGCCGTTGAGCCCTTCGGATTGCAGCCCGGCGGTCTGCTGCGGGGTGGCCGAAAGGGTGATGCCGGCTTCGCGGGCGAAGCTGTTGAGCACCTCGCCCAGGGGCCCGGCGGGAATGGCGTAGGCGCGGCTGCGGGTGACGCTGGCGGCGTCGGCGGCCCAGGCAGTCAGGGGCAGGGCGCTGCCCAGGGCGGCGCACAGCAGGGCGCCACGCACGGCGATGGAGAGGCGGCTGGCGGGAGAGTTCAGGGCGGATGATCGAGCCGGGACTGCACGCATGGAGAGGTATCCGTCAGGGCGGGAAATGGGAGGGTTTATCTCCATGCCGGCCGATGATGGAAAACCCGACAAAAATAATTCTCATCCGCGAAAAAGTTTCCGATGGCGCCCATGCGGCTCTTCGTAGGAGCGAGCTTGCTCGCGAACAGCCCCGGCACCGATCTCCAACCCGTCGTCCCCGCGAACGCGGGGATCCAGAGTCTCTGGGTTCCCGCGTTCGCGGGAATGACGGGGGAAGGTGCGGTGCGAAGCGAGTTCGCGAGCAAGCTCGCTCCTACAGGTACAGGGGAGTGCGGTTCAGGTGCGGGCTTCGACGGTCACCCACCAATCGCTGCGACGCATGACGCGTACCGGCAGGGTGCGCGGCAGCAGGTCGAGGAGTTTGTTGGTGTCGTCCAGGCGGAATACGCCGGACAGGCGCAGGTCGGCCACCAGCGGGTCGCAGCCGAGGTGGCCGTGGCGGTAGCGGGAGACTTCGGCGAGGAAGTCGGCCAGGCGCATGTCGCGGCTGACGATCAGGCCGTCGGCCCAGGCGCTGCTGTCCATGCTGCTGGCGGCCAGCGGGGTGGCGCCGTTGGCGTCGACCAGGTAGCGCTGGCCGGCCTCGGCCACCGTGCTGGTCTGGCCCTGGCGGCGCGGGGCGATGGCCACGGCGCCCTGCTGTACGCTGAGCAGGGTGTCGCTCGCGTTCTGGCGCAGCACGAAGCGGGTGCCCAGGGCTTCGAACAGGCCGTCGCGGTTGCGCACGCGCAGCGGCCGGGCGGGGTCCTTGGCGGTGCTGACGAGGATTTCGCCGCGCTGCAGGACCAGCAGGCGCTGCTGCGGGGCGAAGAAGACGTCGACGGCGGTGTCGGTGTTCAGTTGCAGTCTGCTGCCGTCGGCCAGGACGAAGCGCTTGCGTTCGCCGATGCCGCTGGCGTAGTCGGCGCTCCAGCGCTGCCAGGGGCCGAGGTCGCGGCTCAGCCACAGGGCGGAGCCGCCCAGGGCGACCACCGAGAGCAGTTTCAGGGCCTGGCGCCGTTGCAGGCGCTGGCTGCCTTTCTCCAGAGTTTCCAGGGCCACGCGGCTGCCCGGCACGCTCTGCAGGCCGCTGCGCAGTTCCTGGTTCAGCGACTGCACGCGTTGCCAGGCCAGTTCGTGCTCGGCGTGCTGGGCGCGCCAGTGGGCGCAGGCTTCCTGCACGGCCGGGTCGGCGCCGCCGGAGAGGCGCAGCATCCACTGGATGGCCTGCTTGACCACTCGGGCATCGGGTTGCAGTTCGGCGGTGGCGTTCATTCGGCGTAGCGCGCCTGGTAGCAGTGGAACAGCGCCTCGGCCACGTAGCGCTCCACCGAGCGCACGGAAACCCCGAGCCGTTCGGCGACCTGCCCGTGGGGCAGGCCCTCGCACTGGGCCAGCAGGAAGGCGGTGCGCACCTTGGGCTTCAGGCCGTCGAGCAGGCGGGCGATGCTTTCCAGCAGTTCCAGGAGCATTTCGCGGGTTTCCGCCGAGGGCGCTTCCGCCTCCGGCAGGTGGGCGATGGACTCCAGGTAGGCGCGCTCCAGCTCCTCGCGGCGCCAGTGGTCGATCACCAGGCCGCGGGCGATGGTGCGCAAGAAGGCGCGCGGGGTGCGCAGCTCCAGCAGCTCCTGCTTGAGCAGCACGCGCAGGAAGGTGTCCTGGGCCAGGTCGGCGGCATCCGCGGCGTTGCCCAGGCGGCTGCGCAGCCAACCGTGCAGCCAGCCGTGGTGGTCGCTGTACAGCTGGTCGATGTCGAGGGTGGAGGAGGCCATGGGCGCCGGGAAAGATGAAGAATGATAATTCGTCGCATTTTCATCAACGCACTGGCCATTTGCAAGCGGGACGCGGGCGGGTCTTCCTGTAGGAGCGAGCTTGCTCGCGAACATTCCCTGGCACCTCAACTCTCCCCTGTCATTCCCGCGAACGCGGGAACCCAGAGACTCTGGATCCCCGCGTTCGCGGGAATGACGGGGAAGGTGTGGTGTGAAGCGGGTTCGCGAGCAAGCTCGCTCCTACGAAAAGCCGAAAACCCAAAAGCCGGGAAACGGAAATCCTCAGCGATACCACCGCGGCGTATACACCCAATCACCACCACCGGCCCGGGGGAAGCGGCGGGTGAGCGACGAACCGATGATCACCAGGGTGCGCATGTCCACCATCTCCGGCTGCAGCTCGCCGAGGGTGAGCGTGCGCAGCGCCTCGGCCGGGCGGCCTATGTCGCGGCCGAGCACCACCAGGGTTTCCGGCGCGCGGTGTTGGCGGACGATTTCCAGGGCGCGGCCCAACTGCCAGGGGCGGGCCTTGGAGATGGGGTTGTAGAAGGCCATGGCCAGGTCGGCGGCGCCGGCGTGGTCCAGGCGCTTTTCGATGACTTCCCAGGGCTTGAGGTTGTCCGACAGCGAGATCAGGCAGAAGTCGTGGCCCAGCGGCGCGCCGGCCTTGGCTGCGGCGGCCAGGGCGGCGGAGACGCCGGGCAGCACTTCCAGTTCGACGTTGTGCCAGTCGGCATCGCTGCTTTCATGCAGCGCTTCGACCACTGCTGCGGCCATGGCGAACACACCCGGGTCGCCGGACGACACCACCACCACCCGCCGGCCGCTGGCGGCCAGTTCGAAGGCGTGGCGGGCGCGCTGCATCTCCTCGCGGTTGTCGCTGCAGTGGCGCACCTGGTCCGCGCGCAGCGGCTCGGCCATCTTCACGTAGGTCTCGTAGCCGAGCAGGTCCTGGGCTTCGTCCAGGGCGCGGCGCACTGCCGGAGTCATGTGCTCGGCGGCGCCGGGGCCGAGGCCGATCACGCTCAGGCGCCCGCGTGGGCGGCCGATGCCGGCGGCCTGCTCGGGGGATTCGGCGAGGCGCAGGTGGATGCCATCCTGCGCCGCCGGCAAGGCTTGCTCATCGATGAAGCGCAGCGGCACGTCGAGCGCCTTGGCGGCCTCGGCCAGGCCTGCATCGGCCATGTACCGGCGTGGGGCGAGCAGCGCGGCCAGGGCAGCTTCCGCCAGCCCGGATGCGCGCAGGGCCTGGCGGACCCGCTCGGCAAGGTTGTCCACAGGCACGGCGATTTCCGCCAGCACCCGCCGTGGGTGGATCAGCAGTTCGTCGCGCTGCGCCGGGCGTGCCTCGCAGGTCACCCGCACGCTGCGCCTGGCGTCCTCGGCCAGCGGCAGGCGCGCTGCGGCCAGCCAGGGGGCGTCGCCGTCGATGCGCAGGCTTTCGCCGCCCAGCAGGTCGGCGACGAAGCGCTTGCCCTGCTCGATGTCGGCCAGGGCATAGCCTGGCGGCGGCTCCAGCAGGCAGGTGCCGAAGCGCAGTTCGCCGCTGGTGGTGATGGCCGGTGCCACGTCCAGCGCGGCGGCGATCTCCCGGGCCAGGCGGTTGACCCCGGCCAGGCCGCCGAGCAGCGGCACCACCGCGCTGCCGTCCTCGGCCACGGCCAGCACCGGTGGCTCCGCACCTTTTTCCTGCAGCGCCGGGGCCAGGCTGCGGATGACTATGCCGGCGGCGCACAGGGCGATGATCGGCGTACCGCTGCGATAGAGCGCGCGCAGGCTGTCGCCGAAGTCCTGGTAGCTTTCCTCGGCGCCGTCGACGCGGCCCAGCAGGCCGTGGATGCGCGCCTGTGGATAAAGCGCCTGCAGGCGCCGGGCGGTGGCCAGGGCGCTGGCGCCGAGGATGACGATGGCGGGGGAGGCGTTCATCAACCGCGCCACCTCTGCCCGGGGATCACCACCATGGAGAAGTAGGGCGAAGCCATCGGGTCCACCTCGTCCAGCGGCACGATGCGCTGCTCGCGCATCGTTGCCCGTTCCACGTAGTGCGCGCCGCCGTCGCGGCCCAGTTCACGGAGCACGCGGCGGACTTTGTCGAAGTTGCGCCCGAGCTTCATCACCACCGCCGCGTCGGCGGCCGCCAGGCGCTGCTTCAGCTCGTCCTCCGGCAGCACGCCGGAGAGCACCGAGAGGCTCTGGTTGCGGTACACCAGCGGCACACCGAGCACCGCCGCGCTGCCCAGCATGGAGCACACGCCGGGCACCACTTCGGCCGGGTAGCGCTCGGCCAGGCGGTCGTGCAGGTACATGTAGGAGCCGTAGAAGAACGGGTCGCCCTCGCAGATCACCGCGACGTCGCGGCCGGCCTCCAGGTGGCCGGCGACCTGTTCGGCGGCGGTGTCGTAGAAGTCGCTGATGACGCCCTCGTAGGTCAGCGGCGGCTCCAGCTTCTCGGTGGTCACCGGGTACACCAGGGGCAGGCGCTGCTGGCTCGCCCCCAGGTGCTGCTCGATGATGCCGAAGGCGTTGCCGCCGTGGCCGGCGTGGTGCTTGGCCTTGGCCACGAAGTAGGCGACCACGGGCGCGGCTTGCAGCAGGCGCAGGGCCTTGAGGGTGATCAGCTCGGGGTCGCCGGGGCCGACGCCCAGGCCGAGCAGGCGGCCGGTCATCATTCCACCTCCGTGGCCAGGGCGTTCACCGCGGCGGCGGCCATGGCACTGCCGCCGCGGCGGCCGCGGACGATGACGTAGGGCACGCCGTGGCTGTCGGCGGCGAGCAGGTCCTTGGATTCGGCGGCGCCGACGAAGCCCACCGGGAAGCCGAGGATCAGCGCCGGTTTCGGCGCGCCGGCGTCGAGCATTTCCAGCAGGTAGAACAGCGCGGTGGGGGCGTTACCGATCACCACCACGCTGCCTTCCAGGTGTTCGCGCCAGTGCTCCAGGGCCACCGCCGAGCGGGTGTTGCCCAACTCGCGGGCCAGGGCCGGGACGTCCGCTTCGTTGAGCGTGCAGATCACCTCGTTGGCCGCCGGCAGGCGCGCACGGGTGATGCCCTCGGCGACCATGCGCGCGTCGCAGAGGATCGGCGCGCCCGCCGCCAGGGCCGCGCGGCCGATGGCGCCGGCGCCGGGGGAGAAGCGCAGGTCCTGCACCACGTCGACCATGCCGCAGGCGTGGATCACCCGCACGGCGAGCTTTTCCAGGTCGGCGGGAATGGCCGAGAGATCGGCCTCGGCGCGGATGGTGGCGAAGGACTGGCGGTAGATCGCCTGGCCGTCGCGGATGTAGTCAAGCATCGGGTAGGGCTCCGGGATCGCGCAGCCGGTCGGCCGCGGCGTCGAGGGTCAGGTCGCGCGCCAGCGGCTGGCCGAAGCCGGCGTGGCCGGGGGCGCGGCGGTAGAGGTCGTAGCGGCCGTCGGCGACGGCCAGCAGGGTCAGCGGCGCCACGTGGGCGGCGGCGCAGGAGCGCGGGCAGCCGCACAGGTGCACGCCGGCGGGCAGCGGCGCGCTCAGGCGTTCGGCCAGGCGCAGGGCGTCGGCCTTGGTGTCGGCCAGGCCGCGGGCGCAGCCGGCCGAGCCGCTGCAGGCCAGCAACCGGGACAGCGGCTGTTCGGCCGAGGCGATCAGGCCCAGGCTGTCGAGTGCGGCGAGCACGGCGCTGGCGCGCGCGGCCGGCACGTTGGGCAGCAGCAGGCCCTGCCAGGGCGTCAGGCGCAGGCTGCCGTCGCCCTCGCGTTCGGCGAGGTCGGCCAGCTCGCGCAGCAGTTCGCTGTGCAGCCGGCCGAGGACGAAGCCTGCGCCGACGCTGTACAGGCCGCCCTGGCGCTGTGGGCGGATGCCCAGGTGGGCGAAGGGCTCGACGGCGGCGCGGCGCCAGTCGGCCACGTCGTGTTGCAGCGGCAGGTCGAGGCGCGCCAGCAGGTCTTGCGCGGGAACCTTCGCCAGCAACTGACGCATGCGCGAAACGCCCTCGCCGGCCAGGTCGAGGAATAGGTTCAGCAGGGCCTCGACCAGGGCCGGCACCTGTTCGCTGGCGATGGCGGCGAGTGCGGGTCTGTCCTGCGCGCGCAGCGGCGGGCAGCCGGCCAGGCCGAAGGCGAAGCGCCCGGCGTCCATGGCCGACAGCCAGATGTCGTGGGGGTGTTCGAGCATCGCCAGGGATTCGCCGCCATCCAGTTGCAGGGCGAACTTGGGCGACAGGCCGTGGAAGCGCGGCTCGTCCTGCAGCAGGTCGAGCAAAGTGGCGGCCAGCGGCGAGATGTCCAGGGCCTGGGCCGGGTCGAGGCCGGCGGCGGGGCTGAGCAGCAGGTTGCGCACGTCGTCGGCGGCGGCGACCCGCGGGCCCTGCCCGGCCTGCAGCAGTTCGGCGGAAAGCGCTGCGCCGGCGCCTTCGTGCACGCCGCGGATCTGCAGGTTGGCGCGGTTGGTCGCCTCCAGCACGCCGTCGGCATGGCGTTCGGCGGCGCGGGCGATGGCCCTGGCGCCACTGGCGTCGAGGCGCCCGCCGGGCAGCTTGATGCGGCAGATGCCGCCATCGCCGGAAGCGACCACGCGCAGCAACCCCGGGCAGGGCGACGGGCGGATTTCGACAGGGGGGACGGGCGGCAGATTCGGCACAGGGTCACCATGGCTGGGTCGCGGTGACCTTGCGGATCGCCCCTGATTAGGAGGATCTACAACATCGATACACCCCGCTCGATGCTTGCACGCGCGACTGGTCCCGTCGGCAGGTCTCCTGGCTGGCAGGTCGTCGCCCGACGCGGCCTTCCCGGTCTCCCAGTGGCCAATGACGCGTGGACTCGCTGCTTACAGTTGCGGGGGCAGCCGCGCTGGGATGGTCCCGCGCGTTCCCTCTTCGGCCCTGATGGGCACCGACGAAGGCTGTATTATGCCCGCTTTGCCCGACCCCTTGAAAACCCTGCCCGTCGGAACGCCGGCGGCGCAGTGTCGCAACGCAGAGGAACCCCCATGACGCCCTGGCTGACCATCGTCGGCATCGGCGAGGACGGCTATGCCGGCCTCGGCAAGACCGCCCGCCGCGCCCTGCTGGCGGCCAGCGACGTGTTCGGCGGCGAGCGCCAGCTGGCCCTGCTGCCGCCGTGCATCGGCGCGCAGCGCAGGCGCTGGCCGAGCCCCTTCGACATGGCGCCGTTGCTGGCGCGGCGCGGTACTCCGACCTGCGTGCTGGCCAGCGGCGACCCGCTGTTCTTCGGCGTGGGCGCGAGCCTGGCGCGGCAGCTGCCGGCGGCGGAAATGCGCGTGCTGCCGGCGCCATCCTCGGTGAGCCTGGCGGCGGCGCGGCTGGGCTGGGCGCTGCAGGACGTGGAGCTGCTGTCGCTGGTGGGCCGCCCGCTGGCGGCGCTGAACGCGCGCCTGCATCCGGGGCGCCGCCTGCTGGTGCTGTGCGCCGATGGCCGCAGCCCCGCAGCGGTGGCCGCGCTGTTGCGCGAACGCGGTTTCGCGCCGAGCCGGCTGAGCGTGCTGGAACACCTGGGCGGCGAGCGCGAGCGGCGCATCGACGGCCTGGCCGTCGACTGGTCGCTGGACGAGGCCGCCGCGCTCAACGTACTGGCCATCGACTGCGTGGCCGGCGCCGATGCCCGGCGCCTGGCGCTGACCCCCGGCCTGCCCGACGACGCCTACCGCCACGATGGCCAGTTGACCAAGCGCGACGTGCGCGCGGTGACCCTCGCGCGCCTGGCCCCGGAGCCGGGCGAACTGCTCTGGGACGTCGGCGCCGGCTGCGGCTCCATCGGCATCGAGTGGATGCGCGCGCACCCCGCTTGCCGGGCCTTCGCCATCGAGGCCGAGGAAAGCCGTCTCGGGCACATCGCCCACAACCGCGAAGCCCTCGGCGTGCCCGGCCTGCAACTGGTGGCCGGGCGGGCGCCGGAAGCCCTGGAAGGCCTGGAGGCGCCGGATGCCATCTTCATCGGCGGCGGCGTCACCGTGCCGGGCGTGCTGGAGTACTGCTGGGATTGCCTCAAGCCCGGCGGCCGGCTGCTGGCCAACGCGGTGACCCTGCAGAGCGAGGCGGCCCTGGTCGGCTGGCGCGAACGCCACGGCGGCGAGCTGGTGCGCCTGCAGGTGGCCCAGGCGCAGCCCCTGGGTGGCTTCGACACCTGGCGCGCGTCCCTGCCGATCACCCTGCTGGCGGTGCGCAAGCCGTGAGCGGAAAACGCATCCTGCTGCTGGGCGGCATCGGCGAGGCCCTGGCCATCGCCCGCCGCCTCGGCCCCGGCCACCTGTACAGCTTGGCTGGCCTGGGCAAGGTGCCGGACGACCTCAACTGCCAGGTACGTGTCGGCGGCTATGGCGGCGCCGAGGGCCTGGCGGACTTCATCGCCGGGCAGGGCTACGACCTGCTGCTCGACGCCACCCATCCCTATGCCGCACAGATCAGCCGCAACGCCGCCTGCGCCGCGCAGCTGGCCGGCGTGCCCTGCTGGGCCCTGCGCCGACCGGGCTGGCAGCCCGGGGCCGGTGACGACTGGCGCGAGGTGGAAGGCTGGGCGCAATTGATCGCGGCGCTGGCGCCGTTCGAGCGGCCGCTGTTTACCCTGGGGCGCGAGCCGCTGGAGCACCTCGGCGAGATTCCCGAACATCAGTTCTGGACCGTGCGCTGCCTGCAAAGCCTGCCCGGAACCGAGCGCGCCGAGGTGCTGGGCGCGCGCGGGCCGTTCAGCCTGGAGGGCGAGCGCGAGCTGTTCGCGCGCCTGGGTACCGACGTGCTGGTGAGCAAGAACAGCGGCAGCCAGGCCACCGAGCCGAAGCTGCAGGTGGCGCGCGAGCGGGGCGTGCCGGTGGTGGTCCTGGCGCGGCCGGAATTGCCCGAGGTGGATCGGCGGTTCGACAGCGTCGAGGCGTTGTGGACGGCGTTGGAGCCGCTTCTGTAGGGCGTATAACCGTTCGCGGTTATACGCCGATACACCTATGTCACATCCCACGCCCAGCTCGATCCAGGCGCCGCCGGGAACCAAGGCCAGGCGGCGGATAACGCCGTAGGCGTTATGCGCCCTACGCCGAACCATGACGTAGGGCAATAAAGCGGAACGCTTTATCCGCCGATTGGCCGGGGTGCGCTCGCGCATGAGAGCCCCTCTCCCCAGCCCTCTCCCGCAAGCGGGAGAGGGGGCCGTTCGGTGTGGGCGGGGTGTCCGGCGTCAGCCGGCGCGATCGACGCGTCGGGGGGCGCCGGCGTATAACCGCGAACGGTCATACGCACGACGCGAACAGGGAGTGGCGGAATGTTGCGAATCCTCGGCAAGGCCTCATCGATCAACGTGCGCAAGGTACTGTGGACCTGCGCCGAGCTGCAGCTTCCCTACGCCAGGGAAGACTGGGGCAGCGGTTTCCGTGCCACCGACTCGGAGGAGTTCCTCGCGCTCAATCCCAATGCGCTGGTGCCGGTGCTGGTGGACGGCGATTTCGTGCTCTGGGAGAGCAATGCCATTTGCAGTTACCTCGCCAGCCAGTACCCGCGCGACGAGCTGCTGCCGTCCGCGCCTCGCGAACGGGCGCTGGTGGAGCAGTGGATGGGCTGGCAGGCCACCGAGCTGAACAACGCCTGGCGCTACGTGTTCATGGCGCGGGTGCGCAACAGCCCGGCCCATGCCGATGCCGCGGCCATCGCGGCGAGCGAGCGGGAATGGGGCCGGCTGATGGCGCTGCTCGACCGCCAGCTGGAGCGCACCGGCGCCCATGTCGCCGGCGAGCGTTTCAGCCTGGCCGACGTCGCCATCGGCCTGTCGGTGCAGCGCTGGTTCATGACGCCGATGCAGCGCCCCGAACTGCCTGCCGTGGCCGCCTATTACCAGCGGCTGGGCCAGCGTCCGGGGTTCTGCGAGCACGGTTGCAACGGCCTGCCCTGAGCCTGCTTCAGCGCAGGGGCAGGTCGCCGATGGCGCGGTATTCGGCGCCGAGGTTCGCGGCCAGTTGGCGGGCGCGGCCCAGGCGCACCGGGCCGCTCTCGATGTCCACCAGCAGGCTGGCGCAGGGCAGCGGCGCCAGGAGCGGGCAGTCGCTCAGGCGGCCATCGGTGACGATCAGCAGGCGCTGGCGTTCGCCGGGCTTGTGGCGCTGGCGCTGCTGCAGCCAGTCGGCGGCCTGGGCCAGCGCCTCGGGCAGCGGTGTGCCGCCGCCGGCGCCCAGTTCGCGTAGCCAGTCGCGCAACTGCGCCGAAGCCTTCTGCCCCTGCCACAGCCAGCGCGGCTGCCGCCCCGCGGCGTGCAGCACGGCCAGGCGTGCGCGTTGCCGATAGGCCTGCTCGAAGACCTCCGCCAGCAGGCCCTTGGCCTGGCCCAGGGCGCCGTGCCGGCGGGTGCTGGCCGAGGCGTCGACGATCACCAGCCAGAGTTCGCGGGGCTTGGCGCTGCGGGCGCGCAGCACCAGTTCGTCACGCCTCTTCGGGCGTCCGCGCAGGAAGGTGGCTGGCCAATCGACGCGCGACTGTGCGCCGTGCCGGCGGGCGCCGCTGCGGCCGCCGGCGAGTTGGCCGGGTGTGGGGCTGGCATCCGCGCCTGGGGCCGGGCGCGGGCGGATGCTCAGGGCTTTTTTGGCCAGCCCGGCAGTTCGCGGGTGGCGCCGGTGGGCACGGCGCGGGGCGGCAGTTCGCCCCACTGGCCTTCGTTTTGCGCGCCTTGTTCGGGCTGGTTGGCGGCTGGGGCCTGGGGTGCCTGCGGCTGCGCTGGTGGTGGCGGCGCATGGCGGCGGCGGTGGGCGAGGGCGAAGGGCTCCAGGGCGTCGATATCTTCCGTCTCGATGCGCTCGGCGCCGCGCCAGGCGGCATGGGCGCGGGCGCCGCGCAGCCAGACCAGGTCGGCGCGCAGGCCGTCCACCCCGGCGGCGTAGCAGCGCTCGGCGATGGCCTGCAGCGCGGCGTCGTCCAGGGGGATGCCGGGAAGACGCTGGCGGGCCTGGGCGCAGCGCTGGCGCAGGGCGTCCTGCTCGGCCTGCCAGTGGCCGAGGAAGGCCTGTGCGTCGGCGTCGAAGGCCAGGCGGCGGCGGACGATCTCGGCGCGCTCGGCCGGCGGCGGCGTGCCGCCCAGTTCGACCTTGAGGCCGAAGCGGTCCAGCAGTTGCGGGCGCAGTTCGCCTTCCTCGGGGTTCATGGTGCCGATCAGCACGAAGCGCGCCGGGTGGCTGTGGGACAGGCCGTCGCGCTCGACGTGGTTGACGCCGCTGGCGGCCACGTCCAGCAGCAGGTCCACCAGGTGGTCGGGCAGCAGGTTCACCTCGTCGACGTAGAGCACGCCGCCGTCGGCGTTGGCCAGGATGCCCGGGGAGAAGCGCACGCGGCCTTCGCCCAGGGCGGCGTCCAGGTCCAGGGTGCCGACGATGCGTTCCTCGCTGGCGCCCAGGGGCAGGGTGACGAAGCGCCCGCCGTCGAGCAGGTCGGCCACGCCGCGGGCCAGAGTCGACTTGGCCATGCCGCGCGGGCCCTCGATCAGCACCCCGCCGATGGCCGGGTCGATGGCGGCCAGGCACAGCGCCAGTTTCAGGTCGTCGGCGGCGACCACGGCGGCGAGGGGGAAGTGCGGTTGCATGGGCGTTACCTGCGGAGTGCTTGGGCGGGCTTGCTTGAAAGGCGAATGGTAGCGAAGCCGGCGCGGCCGGGCGAGGCGCCGTCGATGAAGGCGATAGGAAAGGATGATTGAAAGCCCCGCGCCGATGCGGTAGCTTGGCCGGCATCTTGTGGAGATAACCATGCCGTCCAGCCTGTCCATCCAGTCCCTCGCCCGCCCCGGTGCCCTCGGCTCCGCGGTCGTTCGCGCGCAGGTGCTGGCCGCTGCCGCCGGTTATTTCTTCTATGGGTATTGGTTTAGCCACAGGCGCGCCTGATACCCCACAGGCGCCCTAGCAAGCAGGGTCGCCAACCAGACAGTTTCACGAAACCCCGGTCGGCAACCCGACCGGGGTTTTTGTTTTTCCGGCCCACAAGGCCAAAGCCGTTCAACCAGAGGATCGAAACATGACCGCTTACACCACCTACCGCTATTACCGCACCTCCGACTGGCGATTTAGCAGCCGTACCGCTGCCACACCCGAACTACTCAGTCGAACACTCAGATAGCGCCGCGCGCGGCCATGACCGCGCCGGCCAAGGATGCCAGTCCATGAATTCCTCCGTTTCCGCCCTGATCCGCAACGACCTGCCGCAGTCCGCCGAAGTCCTCGAACTGCCGCGCCCCTCCGCCCGCCGTCGCGAACAGCCGCTGCCGAGCCCCGCCGAACTGCGCCAGCGCCTGCCGCTTTCCGCCGCCCTGGCCGAACGCGTACAGCACGACCGCCAGGCCATCCGCGCCATCCTCGACGGCCGCGACCCGCGCCTGCTGGTGGTGGTCGGCCCCTGTTCCCTGCACGACGCCGATTCCGCCCTCGACTACGCCGAACGCCTTGCCGCCCTGGCCCCCGAAGTCAGCGACCAGCTGCTGCTGGTGATGCGCGCCTACGTCGAGAAGCCGCGCACCACCGTCGGCTGGAAGGGCCTGGTGTACGACCCGCGCCTGGACGGCAGCGGCGACATGGCCGAGGGCCTGGCGCTGTCGCGCCGGCTGATGCTGGACATGCTCGAACGCGGCCTGCCGGTGGCCACCGAGCTGCTGCAGCCGCTGGTGGCCGGCTATCTCGACGACCTGCTGGGCTGGGCGGCCATCGGCGCGCGCACCAGCGAATCCCAGGTGCACCGCGAGTTGGTCAGCGGCCTGGACCTGCCGGTGGGCTTCAAGAACGGCACCGACGGCAGCCTCGGCATCGCCTGCGACGCCATGCGCTCGGCGGCGCACCCGCACCAGCACTTCGGCATCGACGGCCTGGGCCGCCCGGCGCTGGTGCAGACCCTCGGCAACCCGGACACCCACCTGGTGCTGCGCGGCGGCCACGGCGGGCCGAACTACGACGTGGCCAGCGTGCGCGCGGCCCGCGAGGGGCTGGAGAAGCAGGGCATCCCGGCACGGATCATGGTCGATTGCAGCCACGCCAACAGCGCCAAGGACCCGCTGCGCCAGCCGGCGGTGCTGGCCAGCGTGCTCGACCAGCGCCTGGGCGGCGACGCCTCGCTGCGCGGAGTGATGCTGGAGAGCCACCTGTTCGACGGCTGCCAGCCGCTGAAGGGGGAGCTGCGTTATGGGGTTTCCATTACCGATGGATGCCTGGGGTGGAACGGGACCGAGGCGTTGTTGCTGGATGCGGCGGGGCGGTTGCGGCGGGGGTAATGGGCTCGGCATAGGGCGTATAACGCTCCGCGTTATACGCCGTTTATCCGACGTTTCCGTGTGCTCCGGGGGTTGTTACGGAGCCGCTGTTTGGGGGGCGCTTCGGGGTCGACCGGGAGGCCGGGCATGAGGTGGGTGTATCGGCGTATAACCGCGAACGGTTATACGCCCTACGTTACTGGATCCGGCGGGGGTGAGGCTTGTAGGAGCGAGCTTGCTCGCGAACGGTGCCAACCGGCTGCTCTGATGCTGTGCTGGGCGCCTTTCCCTCTCCCCAGCCCTCTCCCTGAAGGGAGAGGGGGCTAGTCCGTGCCGAGAATGGATTTGGAGTCAGCCGGCGACTTCGTACTAGCCGGCTAACTCAGGAATACCCACGCACTCCGAACGGTCCCCTCTCCCTTCAGGGAGAGGGTTAGGGAGAGGGCGCTCTCATGCCAGGCACCGGCATGGTCGGAAAACTCCGTTCGCGAGCAAGCTCGCTCCTACGAAGAGCCAGCGCGCGCCTCACTGCTCCTCGCTATCCACCAGAATGTTCTCCAGCGCCTCACGATACTCACCTGGCTCCTGCCAAAGCCCACGCTGCTGCGCCTCCAGCAGGCGTTCGGCCATGTCGTGCAGGGCCTCGGGGTTGTGGCGCTGGATGAATTCGCGGGTGTCTTCGTCCAGCAGGTAGGCGTCGGCCAGTAGCTGGTACTGGTGGTCTTCCACCAGTTCGCTGGTGGCGTCGAAGGCGAACAGGTAGTCCACCGTGGCGGCCATTTCGAAGGCGCCCTTGTAGCCGTGGCGCTTCATCCCGGCGATCCATTTCGGGTTCACCGCGCGGGCGCGCAGCACGCGGCCGAGTTCTTCCTTCAGCGTGCGGATGCGCGGGTTGTCCGGCTGGCTGTGGTCGCCGTGGTAGCTGGCGACGCGACGGTCCTGGATGACCTCGGCGGCGGCGAGCATGCCGCCCTGGAACTGGTAGTAGTCGTTGGAGTCGAGGATGTCGTGCTCGCGGTTGTCCTGGTTGTGCAGCACCGCCTGCAGGCCGTCCAGGCGCTGGGCGAAGCGCTCGCGGGCCGGGGTGCCGTCGTCGCCGGCGCCGTAGGCGTAGCCGCCCCAGTTGAGGTAGGCCGCGGCGAGGTCGGAGCGGCTTTCCCAGCTGCGTTCCTCGATTACCCCTTGCACGCCCGCGCCGTAGGTCCCGGGCTGGGCGCCGAAGATGCGCCAGCCGGCCTGGCGCCGGGCTTCTTCCTCGGTCACGCCGCTGGCTTGCAGCTGCGTGCTTTCGGCGCGCACGCGGGCGGCCAGGGGGTTCATGTCTTCCGGCTCGTCCAACGCGGCCACGGCTTGCACCGCGGCGTCGAACAGGCGGATGAGGTTGGCGAAGGCGTCGCGGAAGAAGCCGGAGACGCGCAGGGTCACGTCCACCCGCGGGCGGTCGAGCAGGCTCAGTGGCAGTATCTCGAAGTCTTCCACGCGCTGGCTGCCGGCCTGCCACACCGGGCGCACGCCGAGCAGCGCCAGGGCCTGGGCGATGTCGTCGCCGCCGCTGCGCATGGTCGCCGTGCCCCACACCGAAAGGCCGAGTTGGCGCAGGTGGTCGCCGTGGTCCTGCAGGTGGCGCTCCAGCAACCGGCTGGCGGACTGGAAGCCGAGGCGGTAGGCGGTGGGCGTGGGCAGGTTGCGCACGTCCACGGTGAAGAAGTTGCGCCCGGTGGGCAGCACGTCCAGGCGCCCGCGGCTGGGCGCGCCGCTGGGGCCGGCGGGGACGAAGCGGCCGTTCAGCCCGGCGAGCAGTTGGCCGATTTCGTTGGCGCCGCAGGCATCCAGCAAGGGCGCCACGTTTTCCCGCAGTTGCCGGAGGACCAGCGCGCTGGCTTCGCCGGGGCCGTCGAGGTCCTGCTCGATCAATTGCAGGGCCAGCAGTTCCAGGCGCTCGCGGGTGTCGCCGTTGCTGCGCCAGGGTTCGTCGCTGACTTGCCGGAGCACCTCGGGGCGCGGACCATCCCAGGCTTCGGCAAAGTTGCTGTCCAGCGGGTCGCGGCCCAATTGCAGGTCCGCCGCCAGGGCGCGCAGCAGGCTGGCGTTGCCGCCCTTGCCGTCGCCACGGGGGATGCGCACCAGCGACAGCAGGGTATCGCGGCGCAGCTGGCCCGCCGGCGACTCGCCGAACACGTGCAGGCCGTCGCGGATCTGCGATTCCTTGAGGTCGCAGAGGTAGGCGTCCAGCTGCGGCAGCCAGCTGCCTTCGTCGTCGTTGAGTTGCAGGCCCAGCTCGCGGTCCAGGGCGGCGGCGCGCACCGCGTCGAGGATTTCCCCGCGCAGCTGCACGGCGCGGCGCGGGTCCAGCAGCGAGGCGTCGTAGTACTCGTCGGCCAGGCGCTCCAGGTCGCGCAGCGGGCCGTAGTTCTCGGCGCGGGTCAGCGGCGGCATCAGGTGGTCGATGATCAGCGCCTGGCTGCGGCGCTTGGCCTGGGCGCCCTCGCCGGGGTCGTTGACGATGAACGGGTAGAGGTTCGGCAGCGGGCCGAGGATCGCGTCCGGCCAGCACTCCTCGGACAGGCCCACGCCCTTGCCCGGCAGCCATTCGAGGTTGCCGTGCTTGCCGACGTGGATCACCGCATCGGCGCCGAAAGCCTCGCGCAACCAGAAGTAGAAGGCCAGGTAGCCGTGCGGCGGGACCAGCGCCGGGTCGTGGTAGATGGCCGCCGGGTCGAGCTGGTAGCCGCGCGCCGGCTGGATGCCGACGAAGGCCAGGCCCAGGCGCAGGCCGGCGACCATCATGCGCCCGTTGCGGTGCATCGGGTCCTGCTCGGGCTCGCCCCAGCGCTCGCGCACGGCGCGCTGGTTGGCCTCGGGCAGGCGCGCGAAGCAGGCCAGGTAGTCGGCCAGCGCCAGGCTCTGGGCGCAGGGGCGCAGGTCGAGGTTGTCGAGGTCGTTGCTCACCCCGCCGAGCAGGTTGTGGATAAGCGCATCGCCAGTCTCCGGCAGGCCGGCCACCGGGTAGCCCGAGGCTTCCATGGCGCGGAGGATGTTCAGCGCCGCGGCGGGCGTGTCCAGGCCGACGCCGTTGCCGATGCGCCCGTCGCGGGTCGGGTAGTTGGCCAGGATCAGCGCCACGCGCTTGTCGGCGTTGGCCTTGCGCGCCAGCAGCACCCAGCGCCGCGCCAGCTCGGCGACGAAGTCCATGCCCGGGGGGTGCGCCAGGTAGCAGACCACGTCGCTCTGGCTGCGCTCGCTGCGCCAGGCCAGGCCCTTGAAGCTGATGGGGCGGGTGATCAGGCGGCCGTCCAGCTCCGGCAGCGCCACGTGCATGGCCAGGTCGCGCGGGCCCAGGCCCTGGGCGTTGGCGCGCCAGAGTTCGAGGTTGTCCAGCGAGCAGATGGCCTGCAGCACCGGCACGTCGCGGCGGAACGGGCGGGCCTGGGGCGCGTCCGGGTTGGACTGGGCGAAGCCGGTGGTGTTGATGATCAGCTCGGCGCAGGCCTCGTCCAGCAGGGCCTCGACCTGTTCCAGGCAGGCTGCTTCCTTGAGGCTGGCCACGGCGATCGGCAGCGGGTTGAGCTGCTGCGCGCGCAGGCTGGCGCAGAAGGTGTCGATGAAGCCGGTGTTCGCCGCCTGCAGGTGGGTGCGGTAGAACAGCAGCGCCGCCACCGGCCAGCCGGGGTTCCATTCGGCCTGCCAGTGGGCGAGGGTGGCTTCAGCGTGGCCGGGATGGTGCAGGGCGACGCGGGGCAGGGCGCGCGGTTCGTTCCAGGGATAGGCGTGGTCGAGGTACTGGCTGGCCAGGTTGGCGAAGAATTGCCGGGCGTTGTCCAGGCCACCCTGGCGCAGGTACTGCCAGAGGCGTTCGGCCTCCTCGGGGGGCACGCTGCACAGCGCGCTGAGCTCGGGGTCGGGCTTGTCGTCGCCGGGCACCAGGATCAGCGTGGCGCCGCGCTCGGCCAGGGCCACCAGTTGCTCGATGCCGTAGCGCCAGTAGCCGACGCCGCCGTGCACCGAGATCAGGATGACCTTGGCGTGCTGCAGCACCTCGTCGACGTAGAGGTCCACCGAGGCGTGGTTCTGCAGCTGCATGGGGTTGGCCAGGCGCAGGCTCGGGTAGTCGTCGGGCAGCGCGCGGGCGGCCTCGGCGAGCAGCGCCAGGTGCGAGTCGCCGCTGCAGAGGATGACCAGCTCGGCGGGCGTCTGGGCCAGGTGGGCGATGCCGTCGTCGGGGACGAAGCCGCCGGGTTGGGTGCGCAGCAGGTGCATGGGGTCGCCTCGGTCTATGGCTTCTCGTAGGAGCGAGCTTGCTCGCGAACCAACCCTGCTGCGGAGCCGTTCGCGAGCAAGCTCGCTCCTACAGGGGGCGTTAGGCGAGCGCGGTGCGCAACTCGTTGGCGATGGCGGCCTGGTCCAGCTCCTGGCCGATCACCACCAGGCGGGTGGCGCGGGTTTCGTCGCTCAGCCACTTGCGGTCGAAGTGCTTGTCGAAGCGCTTGCCCACGCCTTGCACCAGCAGGCGCATGGGCTTGCCGGGGATGGCCGCGAAGCCCTTGACGCGCAGCACCGCGTGGCGCTCCACCAGTTGGCCGAGGGCAGCGAGCAGGGCCTGTTCCTGCACTTCCGGGAGGTCGACGTGGAAGGAGTCGAACTCGTCGTGGTCGTGGTCCTCATGGCCTTCGTGGTCGTGGTGGGTGGGGCGGCTGTCGATGTGCAGCTCGGCCTCGGCGTTGATCCCCAGCAGCACCGACAGCGGCAGCTGGCCGGCGCTGGCTTCGACGATCTTCACCGCCGGCGGCAGTTCTTCGGACACGTGCGCGCGC
This sequence comes from Pseudomonas sp. A6, assembly GCF_052367875.1. Classification (NCBI taxonomy): domain Bacteria; kingdom Pseudomonadati; phylum Pseudomonadota; class Gammaproteobacteria; order Pseudomonadales; family Pseudomonadaceae; genus Pseudomonas; species Pseudomonas sp. A6. The sequence goes on from NZ_CP198970.1 coordinate 880,435, forward strand.
ACTTGCGCGAGGGTGTCGGCGTCGAGCAGGTCGGCCTTGTTCAGCACCACCAGGTCGGCGCTGGCCAACTGGTCTTCGAAGAGTTCGTGCAGCGGCGACTCGTGGTCCAGGTTCGGGTCCTGTTTGCGCTGCTCGTCCACCTGCTCGGGATGGGCGGCGAAGGTGCCGGCGGCCACTGCCGGGCTGTCGACCACGGTGATCACCGCGTCGACCGTGCAGGCATTGCGGATTTCCGGCCACTGGAAGGCCTGCACCAGGGGTTTGGGCAGGGCCAGGCCGCTGGTCTCGATGAGGATCTGGTCCAGCTCGCCGCGGCGCGCCACCAATTCGCGCATCACCGGGAAGAATTCTTCCTGCACGGTGCAGCACAGGCAGCCGTTGGCCAGTTCGAAGACGCGCCCGACGGCTTCTTCTTCGCTGCAGCCGATGGAGCATTGCTTGAGGATTTCGCCGTCGATGCCCAGTTCGCCGAACTCGTTGACGATCACCGCGATGCGGCGGCCTTCGGCGTTGTCGAGCATGTGCCGGAGCAGGGTGGTCTTCCCGGCGCCGAGGAAGCCGGTGACGATGGTGACGGGGAGCTTGGCCAGGGTTTGCATGGTCGCCTCTGCGCTGCGATGGCGGGAGGCAGGGGCGCGCGCACGGAGGTTCCGCGCGTCGGAAGCCGCCACCGGATCACCCCGCCCGGTTGTGGTAATGCTGGTTCGAGGCAGGTCTCCTGGCTCACGATCCGGCTTGCGCCTGGCCTTCGCCTTCCCGCCCGTGGGCAGTGGCATTCGAAGGGGTTTGGATCGTTCACAGTTGCGGGGGCAGCCGTGGCCTTGACCACGTTCCCTCTTAGCTCCGGCGCCGGGCCGGAGAACCTCGAAGCGGCAAAGGCTACGCAGTGCCCGGCGGGCGGTCAATCGCCGCCGGGCCGGTTGACGCTCTGCCTGGGCCGTGCTGTGCTGCCCGGCGATTGCCCGTGGAAGGATCGCCCGCGTGATACTGGTTGCCGGACTGGGGTGCCGCCGTGGCTGCGGCGCCGACGAACTGCTCGCCCTGCTGCGCGCCTGCCTGCGCGAGGCCGGCCTCGACGAGGCGGCGCTGAATGCCCTGGCCAGCAGCGAGGCCAAGGCCCTGGAAGGCGGCCTGCGCGACCTGTCGCGGCAACTGCGCCTGCCCCTGGAACTGCTGGATGCGCAGCGCCTGGCGCCTTACGAGGAGCGGCTGACTTCCACTTCCGAGCGGGCCCGCCAGGTCACTGGCAGCGCTGGTGTCGCCGAAGCCGCGGCCCTGGCGCTGGCCGAAGCGCTGGCCGAGGGCCCGGCGCGGCTGGTGGTGCCCAAGCGGCGCAGCGCCAACGCCACCTGCGCGCTGGCGATGGCGCCGGCTCTGATGGGATAGCGGGCTGGGGTAGACTGCGCCTTTCCCGATCCGAAGCGTGCGTTCATGACGGTCTATTTCATCGGCGCCGGCCCCGGCGATCCCGAGCTCATCACGGTCAAGGGCCAGCGCCTGCTGCGCAGCTGCCCGGTGATCCTCTACGCCGGCTCGCTGGTGCCCGAGGCGGTGCTCGAAGGGCACAGCGCCGAGGTGGTGGTGAACACCGCCGAGCTGCACCTGGAGCAGATAGTCGCGCTGCTCGCCGAGGCCCACGCGAAAGGCCAGGACGTGGCCCGCGTGCATTCCGGCGACCCTTCGCTGTACGGCGCCATCGGCGAGCAGATCCAGCACCTGCGCCGGCTCGGCATTCCCTACGAGATCGTCCCCGGCGTCACTGCAACTGCCGCCTGCGCCGCGCTGCTGGGCTGCGAGCTGACGCTGCCGGAGGTGTCGCAGACGCTGATCCTCACCCGCTACGCCAGCCGCACGAAGATGCCCGAGGGGGAATCCCTGGGCGACCTGGCGCGGCACCGGGCGAGCATGGCCATCCACCTGGGCGTGGGCCAGCTGGAGAAGATCGTCGCGGAGCTGTTGCCGCACTACGGCGCGGATTGCCCGATCGCGGTGATCCACCGCGCCAGTTGGCCGGATCAGGACCAGGTCAGCGGCACCCTTGGCGACATCCTGCCCAAGGCTCGGGCCAAGGGGTTCAAGCGGACTGCGCTGATTCTGGTCGGGCGGGTGCTGGCGGCGGAGGGGGGCGGCGAGTCGTCGTTGTATAGCGCGGGGCATGCGCATCTGTATCGGCCGGACTGACGGCAGATGGCTGGGGCTTGTTTGTAGGAGCGAGCTTGCTCGCGAACGGTGCCAACCGGATGCTCTGGTGCTGGGTGTGGCGCCTTTCCCTCTCCCCAGCCCTCTCCCTGAAGGGAGAGGGGGCCAGTCCGTGCCGAGAGGAGGAATGGTTTCAACTGGAAACCGCCGAGACAGCCGGCTAACTGCAGCACATCCAACTCTGCCCAACAGTCCCCTCTCCCTTCAGGGAGAGGGTTAGGGAGAGGGCGCTCTCAAACCCAGCCCTCACAGCTCCCCGCCGTGGCGATGGGTATCGCTTCGCTCAACCCATCCTACGATGGCGTTTCTCCGAGCAACTGTCTTGCAGGCCGCGCCGGGATGCTCTTTGTAGGAGCGAGCTTGCTCGCGAACCGCATGGCACCGCGTTTGTTCGCGAGCAAGCTCGCTCCTACGAGAAGCCGTGCCCACCGATATGGTAGGAGCGGATTCATCCGCGATTCCGCCGGCAGGGCGGACGACGCCCGGGCTAACCTTGGCGCCGCCGGGGCTTGCCCTACGCCATCCAATCATCCGGCCCGCGCCCGGGCAGGCCGTGGCGGATGTACCAGCGCACGCCCAGGTGCAGGCCCAGGGCGGTGCCCACTGTCAGCAGGATCGTCAGGGTTTCCGCGTCCATGGCAGCTGTCCTTCGTCCGGGGTCTGGTCTGACAGACTATGCCTGCGGCAATCTGTCGCACAGATACAGATCGTGTCCGAATGTACGGAGCAGCGCTACAGCGACTGGATGATCCGTCCCAGGGTCTCCATGGCCTTTTCGCTGCGCGGCGTCCAGGGATGGCCGTAGTTCAGCCGCAGGCAGTGGCGGAAGCCGCGGGTGGCGGAGAAGATCGGCCCGGGGGCGATGCTGATGCCCTGGGCGTGGGCCAGCTGGAACAGTTTCAGCGCATCGACCCGTTCGGGCAGCTCCAGCCAGAGGAAGTAGCCGCCGCTGGGGCGGGTCACCCGCGTCGCTTCGGGGAAGTGCCGGGCCACCGCGGCGAGCATGGCGTGCTGCTGGCTTTCCAGGGCGTGGCGCAGCTTGCGCAGGTGGCGGTCGTAGCCGCCGTGCTGCAGGTAGTCGGCGATGGCCGCCTGGGCCGGCACCGAGGCCGACAGGCTGGTCATCAGCTTCAGGCGCTCGATCTGCTCGTGGAAGCGCCCGCCAGCCACCCAGCCGACGCGGTAGCCCGGCGCCAGGCTCTTGGAGAAGCTGCCGCAGTGCATCACCAGGCCCTCGGCGTCGTAGGCTTTCACCGGCTTGGGCGCCTGCTGGGCGAAGTACAGCTCGGCGTAGACGTCGTCCTCGATCAGCGGCACCTGGTGCCGGGCCAGCAGGCCGGCGAGGGTGCGTTTGCGGTCCTCGCCCATGCTCGCGCCCAGCGGGTTCTGGAAGTTGCTCATGAACCAGCAGGCCTTGATCGGCAGGCGCTCCAGGCTATCGGCCAGCACTTGCAGGTCGATGCCCTCGCGCGGGTGCACGGGGATTTCCACGGCCTTGAGCTTGAGCCGCTCCAGCACCTGCAGGGTGGCGTAGAAGGCCGGCGCCTCGATGGCCACCAGGTCGCCGGGCTGGGTGACCACCTGCAGGCACAGGTTCAGCGCCTCCAGCGCGCCGTTGGTCACGACCAGTTCCTCCACCGGCAGCGGCGTGCCGTTGACCATGTAGCGCAGGGCGATCTGCCGGCGCAGGGCATGGCTGCCCGGGGTCATGTCGGCCACCGCGGCGCGCGGCTCCATGTCGCGCACGGCATGGGCCATGGAGCGCGCCAGGCGCGGCAGGGGGAACAGCTCCGGGGCCGGGAAGGCCGAGCCGAAAGGTACGGTGTCCGGGTCCTTGATCGAGCTGAGCACCGAGAACACCAGCTCGCTGACGTCCACCTCGGTGGTCTGCGCCTCGTGGCGGGCGATCTCCGGTTCGGCCAGGGCGCGGCGCACGTGCTCGCGGACGAAGTAGCCGGAGCGCGCGCGGGCAACGATCAGGCCGCGGTCCTCCAGCAGGTAGTAGGCCTGGAACACGGTGGAGGCGCTGACCCCGTAGGTGCGGCTGGCGTGCCGCACCGAGGGCACCTTCTGCCCGGGGGCGAGCACCCCGTTGCGGATCAGTTCGGCGATCTCGTCGGCGAATTTCTCGTAGCGCTTCATCTTGTCCCGGGGGCCGTTGGGGAGCTCCCACTCTAGGCGTTGCGCGGCGCCGCCGCCATGCCGCGGGGCCATCGCTCAGCGCCTCGGCGCGACGAAGGTGCTGGCCGCCTCGACCTGCTCGCCGTCCTGCGCGCTCACGCGGAAGTGCAGGGGCACCGGGCCGCCGCTGCCGCTCAGTTCGAGGCGCGCCACCGAGACGGCGAAGTCGCGGATTTCGCCCGGCTCCAGGCGCTGGTCGAGGGCGCCCTGCAGGCGGTAGCCGCCGGCCTCGGCCAGGCCCAGGCGGTAGCGCTGCGCCTGCTGGGTCTTGTTGATCAGCTTGAGGTTGTAGACGTTCTCGATCTCGCCGGCCGCGTTCTCGCGGAACAGGCCGCGGTCGCGGGCCACGTCCAGGGCGATCAGCGGGCGCGCCTGCAGGGCCCAGGCGAAGGCGCCGAACATGGCCAGCAGCACCGCCGCGTAGCCGACCAGGCGCGGCCGCAGCAGGTGGGTGCGGCCGCCTTCCAGGGCGCGTTCGGAGGTGTAGCGCACCAGGCCGCGGGCGTAGCCCATGCGGTCCATCACCGAGTCGCAGGCGTCGACGCAGGCGGCGCAGCCGATGCAGGCGATCTGCAGGCCGTCGCGGATGTCGATGCCGGTGGGGCAGACCTGCACGCACTGCTGGCAGTCGATGCAGTCGCCCAGGCCGAGGGCCTTGGGCTCGGCGTCCTTGCGGCGCGCGCCGCGGGATTCGCCGCGGGCGGCATCGTAGGAAATGATCAGCGTGTCCTTGTCGAACATCACGCTCTGGAAGCGCGAGTAGGGGCACATGTGGATGCACACCTGCTCGCGCAGCCAGCCGGCGTTGGCGTAGGTGGCGGCGGCGAAGAAGGCCACCCAGAAGGCGCTTTCCAGGTCCAGCTTCAGGGTGAAGAGGTCCGCCACCAGCGGGCGCACCGGGGTGAAGTAGCCGACGAAGGTCAGCGCCGTGGCCAGGCTGACCAGCAGCCAGAGCCCGTGCTTGGCGCCCTTGCGCAGGTACTTGGCGGCGCTGGGCGGGGCCTTGTCCAGCTTCATGCGCTGATTGCGGTCGCCCTCGGTGACCTGCTCGGCCCACATGAAGATCCAGGTCCACACGCTCTGCGGGCAGGTGTAGCCGCACCACACGCGGCCGGCCAGCACGGTGATGAAGAACAGGCCGAAGGCGGCGATGATCAGCAGCGCCGAGAGCAGGATCAGGTCCTGCGGCCAGAAGGTCGCGCCGAAGATGTAGAACTTGCGCTCGGGCAGGTCCCAGAGCACCGCCTGGCGACCGTCCCACTGCAGCCACAGGGTGCCGAAGAACAGCAGGAACAGCAGCGCCCCGCCGAGCCGCCGCAGGTCGCGGAAGCGGCCGCTGAAGCGCTTGGTGTAGACCGCCGGAGTGACCGCCGAGAGCGGCTTGGGCGGCGGGGTGAAGTGTTGCGGGGCGGCGATCTCGACGATCTTCGCGGGGATTCTCTGGCTCATTGTCGTGGCCCATCAGGCTTGGGATGCGCCGCGACTATAGGAAGCGCCCTGGGCACGAAACAGATTCAGGTCTCCCGCAAAAAACCGGATCAGATGCGCCGCGCCAGGCATGGCCTGCGCTGTGGAGGCGGCGCGCGGCACGCGGTCGCAGGGCGGTCCAGCCCGCTCGGGCAAGGCGTCTGATCCGCTTTTTTGCGGCGGATCTGCCGCTGTTTCGCGGCGCGGCCGCCGGCCATAGTGGCGCCATCACCAGCGATGGCCCGACGCAGGCCGCCGCAGCAGCCTTGTGAGGTGCCCCCGGCGATGTACCGATACGACGATTACGACCATGCCCTGGTGCGCGAGCGCGTGGCGCAGTTCCGCGACCAGGTGGCGCGGCGGCTTGGCGGCGAGCTGAGCGAGGAGGAGTTCCTGCCGCTGCGTCTGCAGAACGGCCTGTACCTGCAGAAGCACGCCTACATGCTGCGCGTGGCCATTCCCTACGGCACCCTGGCCAGCGGTCAACTGCGCACCCTGGCGCGCATCGCCCGCGACTACGACCGCGGCTACGGCCACTTCACCACGCGGCAGAACATCCAGTTCAACTGGATCGAACTGGAGCAGGTGCCGGACATCCTCGAACAGCTCGCCGAAGTCGAGATGCACGCCATCCAGACCTCCGGCAACTGCGTGCGCAACATCACCACCGAGGCCTTCGCCGGCGTCGCCGCCGACGAGCTGCTGGACCCGCGGCCGCTGGCCGAGATTCTCCGCCAGTGGTCGACGGTGAACCCGGAGTTCCTGTTCCTGCCGCGCAAGTTCAAGATCGCCCTGTGCGCCGCCGAGGAAGACCGCGCGGCGGTGATGATGCACGACATCGGCTTCTACCTTTACCGCGACGCCGCCGGCGAGCTGCGCCTGCGGGTGATGGTCGGCGGCGGCCTGGGGCGCACGCCGATCCTCTCGCAGCCGATCCGCGAGGACCTGCCCTGGCAGCACCTGCTGTCCTACGTCGAGGCCATCCTGCGGGTGTACAACCGCCACGGCCGCCGCGACAACAAGTACAAGGCGCGCATCAAGATCCTGGTCAAGGCGCTGGGCGTCGAGGCCTTCGCCCGCGAGGTGGAGGAGGAGTGGCTGCACATCCGCGACGGCGAGGCGCAGCTGACCCTGGAGGAATACCAGCGCGTCGCCGCCGCCTTCGAGCCGCCGCGCTACGCGCAGGCCGCCGCCGACGAGCTGGCCTACGGCAGCGTCCTGGCCGCCGATGCCGCCTTCGCCGGCTGGGCCTCGCGCAACGTGCGCCCGCACAAGGTGCCGGGCTACGCCAGCGTGGTGCTGTCGACCAAGCCTGGCGCTGCCGCGCCGCCCGGCGACGTCACCGCCGAGCAGATGGAGCGCGTCGCCGACTGGGCCGAGCGCTACGGCTTCGGCGAAGTCCGCGTGGCCCACGAGCAGAACCTGGTGCTGCCGGACGTGCGCAAGGCCGAGCTGCACGCGCTCTGGCGCGAGGCCTGCGCGGCCGGGCTGGGCACGCCCAACCAGGGCCTGCTGACCGACGTCATCGCCTGCCCCGGCGGCGACTACTGCGCGCTGGCCAACGCCAAGTCGATCCCCATCGCCCAGGGCATCCAGCAGCGCTTCGAGGACCTGGACTACCTGCACGACCTGGGCGAGCTGAGCCTGAACATCTCCGGCTGCATGAACGCCTGCGGCCACCACCACATCGGCAACATCGGCATCCTCGGCGTCGACAAGAACGGCAGCGAGTGGTACCAGGTCACCCTCGGCGGCGCCCAGGGCAAGCGCGCCGCGCTGGGCCGGGTGATAGGCCCGTCGTTCAGCGCCGCCGAGGTGCCGGCGGTGATCGAGCGCATTGTCCATACCTACGTGGAGCGGCGCGGGGCCGGCGAGAGCTTCGTCGAGACCGTCGAGCGCATCGGCCTGGAGCCGTTCAAGACGCGGGTCTATGCACAGGCGGAGGTGCCGGCATGAACAACCTGATCCGCCTGAGCGGCGATGGCGCCTGGCACGACCGCGACGACGCCTGGACGCTGCTGCGCGAGGTGCCTGAAACACTGCCCGAAGGCGACCTCATCCTGCCGCTGAATGCCTGGCTGAGCCATGACACCCGTAGGAGCGAGCTTGCTCGCGAACAAACATCGGAGCCGGGCGCTTCGCGAGCAAGCTCGCTCCTACAGAAAAGTGGGGTGTGGCTGGGGCCGGATGACGATCCGCAGAGGCTGGTGGGCCGGCTGGACGCACTGCCGCTCATCGCCATCGACTTCCCCAGCTTCCGCGACGGCCGCGGCTACAGCCTGGCCTACCTGCTGCGCCGGCGCCTGGGCTGGCGCGGCGAGCTGCGCGCGGTGGGCGAGGTGCTGCGCGATCAGCTGGCGCACCTGCGCCAGTGCGGTTTCGACGCCTTCGCGGTGCGCGCGGACAAGTCCGTGGAGGACGCGCTCAAGGGCCTGGCCGGGCTCAGCGTGCTCTACGGGCGCTCGGCGATCGAGCCGCGGCCGCTGTTCCGCCGGCGCTGAAAACCGCCCGCTTTCAGGGGGCCGCGCCGCGCCGCGCGTGGCGCCGCGCTTGACGCTGTTCCGGTGCGCAGGAAAAATGCCGGCAAAGCGTCGGCGAAACGCCGCCGGCCGTGGCCCACGATTCGAGTGACCCCCTGAAGATGCGTATGCGCCTGATGCTGTTGGGTGGCGGTAATGCCCTGGGACAGGCGCTGATCCGCCTGGGAGCCGAGGAAGACATCGGCTTCCTCGCCCCGCGCCCGCCCGAGCAGGGCTGGGATGCCTCCAGCCTGACCCTGCTGCTGGACGAGACCCGCCCCGACGCGGTGATCAACCTCGCCTACTACCACGACTGGTTCCAGGCCGAGCAGGTCGACGACGCCCGCCTGGCTGGCCAGGAGCGCGCCGTGGAGCGCCTGGCCGAACTCTGCCAGCACTACGAAATCCTCCTGCTGCAGCCTTCCAGCTACCGCGTGTTCGACGGCGCCCGCGCCACCGCCTACAGCGAGAAGGACGAGCCGCTGCCCCTGGGCCGCCGTGGCCAGGCGCTGTGGCGCATGGAACAGTGGGTGCGCGCCACCTGCCCACGCCACGTGCTGCTGCGCTTCGGCTGGCTGCTGGACGACAGCCCGGGCGGCAGCCTGGACCGCTTCCTCAGCCGCGCCCTGGGCGAGGACGAGCTGTACCTGGCGGACGACCGCCGCGGCAACCCCACCCCGGTGGACGACGCCGCGCGGGTGATCCTCTCGGTGCTCAAGCAGCTGGACTGCCAGGCGCCGCTGTGGGGCACCTACCACTACGGCGGCCTGGAGGCCACCACCACCCTGGCCCTGGGCCAGGTGATCATCGCCGAGGCCCGCACCCTCACCGGCCAGGCCCTGCGCGACCCCGTCGCCCAGGCCCACGCGGCGCGCCCGGATGCCAGCGAGGAACCGCAGCACGCGGTGCTCGCCTGCAAGAAAATCCTCCACACCTTCGGCATCAAGCCGCGCGCCTGGCGCGCCGCGCTGCCGACCCTGCTGGACCGTTACTACCGTCATGGCTGACATCTCCCCGGCATCCGCCGCCCCCATCCTCATCACCGGCGGCGCTGGCTTCATCGGCTCGCACCTGGCCGACGCGCTGCTGGCGCGCGGCTTCAAGGTCCGCGTGCTGGACAACCTGTCCACCGGCAAGCGCGAGAACCTCGCCGCGGAGGTGGAACTGCTGGTCGGCGACGTCGCCGACGCGGCTGTGGTCCGCCGTGCCCTGCAGGGCTGCCAGGCGGTGGTGCACCTGGCCGCGGTGGCCTCGGTGCAGGCCTCGGTGGACGACCCGGTGGCCACCCACCAGAGCAACTTCATCGGCACCCTGAACCTCTGCGAAGCCCTGCGCGAAGCCGGGGTGAAGCGCGTGCTGTACGCCTCCAGCGCCGCCGTCTACGGCCACAACGGCCAGGGCGCGGCGATAGTCGAGGACCTGCCCAAGGCGCCGCTGACGCCCTACGCCGCGGACAAGCTGGCCGGCGAGTACTACTTCGACTTCTACCGCCGCCAACATGGCCTGGAGCCGGCGGTGTTCCGCTTCTTCAACGTCTACGGCCCGCGCCAGGACCCGTCCTCGCCCTATTCCGGGGTGATCAGCATCTTCACCCAGCGCGCCCTGAGCGGGCAGCCGATCACGGTGTTCGGCGATGGCGAGCAGACCCGCGACTTCATCTACGTCGCCGACCTGGTGCAACTGCTGGTGCAGGCGCTGGAGGCAGCGCAGGTGCCGGAAGGGGCGGTCAACGTCGGGCTGAACCAGGTGACCAGCCTGAACCAGCTGCTGGGCGAGATCGGCGCGCTGGTCGGCGGCTTGCCGCCGGTGAGCCACGCCGAGGCGCGCCCCGGCGACATCCGCCATTCCCGCGCCGACAACGGCCGCCTGCTGGCGCACTACCGCCTGGAACGGCCGACGCCGATCGGCGAGGGCCTGGCGCGCCTGCTCGGGCGCTGATCACCACCAGGGCTTGTTCAGCGCCAGGTAGAAGATGCCGCCCAGGCAGGCCAGGGCCAGGGCGCTGAGCAGCGCCTTGGGCCCGCGCGCGGCGCTGCGCATGGCGAAGGCGGCGAGCACGATGTAGCCCACCAGCAGCCCCAGCTTGGCCTGCAGCCACAGCGGCAGCGGCCAGGGCATGGCCAGGTGCACCAGGCCCAGGGCGCTGAGCAGCAACAGGCTGTCCACCAGGTGCGGCGCCCAGCGCTGCCAGCCGGCCAGGCGCCGGCCCCGCCAGCTCAGCCCCAGGCGCCAGAGGAAGAGCAGGCTGCTGAGGACTGCCAGGGTGATGTGCAGGTGCTTCAACCAGAGGTACATGGGCGCTCACTTGTATTCGGTGGTGTAGAGCACGACGAACTCGAAGGGCCCCGGCCGGACCTCGGCGCCCGCCAGCAGCTCGGCCTCGAAGGCGGTGTCGAAGCTCAGCGAGCGCGGCGTGCGGACCACGTGCTCGACGGGCTGGTTGAAGACTACGTACCGCTCGTTCTGCAGGTCCTTGATCTTCAGCAGCAAACCGGCGGATTCGTGGAGCAGCGCGGTGTTGCCGTCGAGGAGCTGGCCGTTGGCCGGTGACAGCGTGGTGTGGATGACCGCGCCGCCGTCGCACTGCCAATGAAAGTCGAAACGCCGCTGCAGGGGCAACTGGTTCTTGCTGAAACTGCCGAAATCGACCCGCGTCGGCGCATCGGTCATCTCGCAGGTGGTGGGCAGGAAGGTCAGGGCGACGCCCGGGAAGGGGTCGATGGGGTAGGCCGGCGGCGTGTTGTTCCAGCGCGAGCCGACGAACAGCGCCGGTTCGCGGAAGTTGATGGTATAGACCCCCGGGGTGTCGATCGGGCCGTTCTTCAGCACTTCGATGAAGCTGTTGGACAGCGAGCCGCTGACGCATTCGCTGGGGCCCAGGCTGCGGTCGCCGACGATGCCCAGCTGGATGCGCTCGGCCACCCCGCCCACCTGTTTGACGCCGACGCCGTCCTTGCCCGAGGGAATCACCCGGTAGACCAGGCCGTTGAGGTTGGTGGCGAAGTCGTTGCCCTGCATGTGGCTGGCCTCGCTGGCCACGCCCAGCACGATGTAGCGCCCGGCGTCCCCGGCCAGGTACTCCTGCAGGCGGCAGGCGTAGTCCAGGGACAGGTTCAGGGTGCCCAGCACGCTGCCCACCGGCAGGCCGGCGCTGATGTAGGTCTCGCCGTCGTAGGTGAACTGCTGGTTGGTGAAGTAGCACTGGTTCGGCTCGACCGGGCACTCGTCGGCGGCGGCCGGCAGCGCCTGCAGCAGGCAGGCGGCCAGGGCCAGGCAGTGGAACAGGGGGCGGCGGCGCGGGTGGATCATGATCTTTCCTCGCTTGGCGGGCCGCCGGCGGCGGCCTGGCAGTCGACCGGGATGGCCCGGTAGGTGTCCTGCTTGTCCTTCTTCGCCGGCATGGCGTAAGTGAAGCTGCATTGCTGCTCGTCCGCCTCGCCCCAGGATACCCGGTAGCTGTCGCGGCCCTTTTCCAGGTACAGGTAGACCAGGTTGTCCTGGCCGACGTAGGCGAGGACTTCGCCGGCGCCGCCGACCTCGGCGCCGAAGGGCACCTCCTGGCCTCCGGGGCGGCGCAGTTCGAGCAGCACCGAGATGCCGCTGCGGGTGCGGTAGGGCACCCGCACGATGGCGCCATAGCGCGGCGCGGTCTTCTGGATGTTCTCCTTGATCTCGACGTCGGCGGTGGCGCTCTTGGCGTCCAGCACTATCTCGTTGTGGCGGTAGGGCGTCAGCCCCGTGAGCAGGGCCTTGCCGTCGTCGTCGAGGCGCACGCGGCCGCGGGGCAGCAGGGCGCCCGCCGCGCCTTCGGCCTCGACTATCGCCATGGTCTCGCCCTGGCTCGGCGACAGCGCGATGCCGCCGGAATAGGCCACCAGGCTGCCGCGCGCCGACAGCGACTCGCGGCTGAAGCCGTCGCCGCGCGCCAGGCTGGCGCCCAGGGCGCTGGCGGAGGTGCGCAGGTTGAGGTTGCCGCCGTAGGACTGGGTACTGGCGCTGTCGGCCTGGCTGTGGTTGCCGTACAGGTTGTAGTTCCACTGGCCGCGCTCGCCGGCGATGCCGCTGAGGCTGGTCTGCAGCGAGCGGTTGTGCGCGTCCTGCAGCGACAGGGTGCTGCTCAGGCGCGGCGCGCCGGCATCGCGGCCCAGCGGGATGCTGATGCTCAGCAGGTACTGGTTGTCGTAGCCGTCGACGCTCTGGAAGCGCGTCGCCGACAGGCCCAAGCTGCCCCAGTTGAAGGTGCGGCTGAAGCCGCTGCTGAAGGTCAGGCTGCGCCGCTCGCCGGTCCAGTAGCTCTGCCCCACGCCGGAAAGGTACAGGCTGCCGCCGGCCAGCGCCTGGCTGAGGCTGAGCTGGACGCGGTCGCGCTCGCGGAACAGGCTGGCGTTGTCGGTGTCCAGGGCGTCGGCCGCGGCGGCCAGCCCCAGGTAGCCCTTGTCCGAGCGGCGGTAGGACAGTTGCAGGTTGGTGCCGCCGAACGACTTGTTGTAGGCCAGGCGATAGCTTTCGCCGTTGTCGGGCATGCCCTGGCCCGCGGCGTCGGCGGGCAGGGCGTCGAAGCGCGACAGGGTGGCGTCCAGGGAGAAGGCGCCGTAGGACGTGTTCAGCGCGGCGCCGATCAGCGAGGCCATGTAGCTGTCGGCGATCACGGCGCCGGAATAGGCGCTGAGGTTGTTGCTCAGGCCCCGGCGGTAGCCGCCCTGGACGAACTTCAGCGGGTTGTCGACGTCCTCGCCGCGGTAGCTGCCGGAAGCCACCTGGTAGCGCGAGGCGCCGGGCCTGAGCAGTTCGGCGGCATAGGAGTAGGGCACGCTGAAGCTCTTTTCGCGGCCGTCGGCCTCGACCACCGTGACCAGCAGGTCCTCGGTGTAGCCGGTGTTGTACAGGTCGTCGATGACGAAGGGGCCGGGCGGCACGCTGACCTGGTGGATCAGCTGCTGGCCCTGGTGGATCTTCACGGTCGCGTTGCTGTCGGCGATGCCGCGCACCACCGGGGCGAAGCCGCGCTCGCTCTCGGGCAGCATGCGCTCGTCGCTCTCCAGCTGCACGCCGGTGAAGGGGATGCTGTCGAACAGGTCGCCCGCGGTGAAGTGCTGGCCGAGGGTCAGCTGCGAGGACAGCGCGGTGAGGTCGCGCTGGGCGTAGTTGTTCAGCGTGCGGTAGTGGCTGCCCTGGCGGGTGGTGTCGCCGTGGCTGAAGGTGGCGTTGTGGCGCAGGCGCCAGTCCATCAGGTTGAGGCCGCCGTTGAGGCCGAGGAACAGGTCGTTGCGGGTGTCCTGGCTGTTGCTGGAGCGGTCGAAGTTGCTGGTGTAGCTGACGAAGCCGGCGTTGATCCCCGAGTCCCAGCTCTGCGGCGGCGCATAGTTGCGCGGGCGCTGCTTGACGTAGGCCTGGGGCAGGGTGAGGAGGATGGCCGCGCTGGCGCCGTCCAGTTCCACGCGGCTCTGCGGCACGCGTTCGAGCAGGTCGACGCAGTCGCCGCTGGCGGGCTTGGCGTCGGCGGCGGGCTCGGGCAGCAGCACGCCCCACTGTTCCAGTTGCTCCTGGGTGAAGCAGTAGACCTGGCGCTGCTCGGCGGTATGCACCACGCGCACTTCCTGCCGGCCGAAGTACACCTTGTTCAAGGTCAGGTCGAGCGAGTAGGTGCCTGGCGGCAGTGCCGAGGGGTTCTTCTCGAACCCGGAAACGTCCGTGCTCATGCCCAGCGTCTCCAGCAGGCCGCGGTCGAAATGCACCTCGCCGGTGCCTTCGGCGGCCACTGCCGGGGCCGGGAGCAGGGCGCAGAAGAGCCCTCCCAGGCACCCCAGACGCAGGATGCGGGACAGTATCGAAGGGGACACGGTGGACCTCGCGGGGGAGGGTTACTCGACGGTGGCTTCGGTTTCGATCAGGCCGCCGAAATCGTTGATCCAGGTGTAGCGGACCCGTGCGCCGGGCCTGGCCCAGGCCGCCGCGTCGCGGGGCAGGGCGATGCCGTAGCTGCCCTTGGCCGGGACCATGTCCAGGTCGTCGTTGTCGTATTGCCTGGCGCCCGAGCGCAGTTGCAGGCGGGCCAGGGACACCGAGTAGGGCAGGTCGTTGACTGCGCGCAGCACGCTCTTGCCGCCCTCGGAAACGACGCGCCACTTCAGCTGCTGCGCCGCGTCGGCGGCCACGCCCTTGAGCTTGGCCGGGCGGTAGAACAGCTTGAGCTGCGAACGGAAGGCCACCTGCAGCTTGCCCGCGCTGTTGTCGCTACTGGCTGTGTCGGCCTTGTCCGGGCTGCTCGAGGGCACCTCCAGGACGTTCAGCCAGAACACCGATTCGCGGTCCTGGGGCAGCGAGCGGTCGATGTTGGCGATGCGCAGCAGCAGGCCCTTGTCCGGGTCGACCCGCGATACCGGCGGCGTGACGATGAAGGGCGAGCGCCCCTGCTTGTCGGCGCCGGGCGTGCCCTTGCCGTTGTCCACCCAGGCCTTGATCAGCGACGGTGTCTTGCCGGTGTTGCGGATATTGACGGTGATGTCCCGCTCGGTGGCCGGGTAGACCACGCGGGTACCGGTGATGACGATACTGGCGTTGGCCTGGAACGCCAGCAGGCAAATACCGAGCAGGAAGAACAAGTGGGTAGCGGGACGCATCGGGTCAACCTCCTTCTCTGTAAAGAAGGACTTTGGGTGGAGTCTAGGCGGGGCCGGGGTACTGGCAAGTTCCCGGTCGGTGAAGTTGTCCGGATAACTCGGAAGTGCGGTTATTCATTCAACTCGTGTATGAACTTTCATCGATGTGTTCATACGCGTGATGAATATTCCGAGTGCATCCCCCGATGGGGGAGGGGGATGCATCCCGGAGCGCCGTCAGTCGTAACGGATGGAGTACAGCAGGGCGGTGTCGGCAGTACCGGCCGCTACCAGTTCCGAGGTCTGAACGTAGCGGGCGTAGTAGGCGAATTCCAGCGGGCCGGAATCCATGGGCTTGCCGAGGTTGTTCTCGTTGGTGCGCAGGTCGATGGTTTCCTGCTCCTCGTTGGCGATCTGCAGCTCGATGCCGGACATGCTCATGGCATCGCCGTTGAAGGCGAGGTTGCCGGTGCTCGGGTTGACGTTGGCCGAGGCGAAGTCGACCTTGTAGGTCTGGCCGACGGTGCAGCCGCTCAGCTCGATGGTGAAGCGCTGCTCGCCGGCGGTGGAACCCACGGTATCGAAGTCGCTGGTGGAGATCGACGGCAGGTTGATGGAAGCATCGGCGCCACCACCGTTCACGCTGACTTCGCAGGTGTCCTCCAGAACGTGGCCGGTGAAGCTGATCTGGCCGCCGGTCGCCGCTTGGGCGCCGCCAGTTGCCAGAGCGAGAAGCACGGCTGCGGGAAGAGTGAGATTTTTCATGGCGTTTTTCCTTGCAGGTTTTTCGGTAGGTGAATTCTCCCTGCTTCCTGAAATTTCGAATATTAGGAAACTTCTGATGAGCCGTAGGTGTATTCCTATGAATGAGGTAGGCAATGGAAATAAGTGGGTTATTAGGGCGGGGAAGTAAGTTGCCCGGAATAAAAAAGCCCCCGGTATTTGCCGATAATGCTGTTCACTCAAGCGATGCTTTGCGGGAACGTAGGGCGTATAACCGTTCGCGGTTATACGCCGTTGGCGGGGGCTCGGGGGCCTATTCACCTGGGCTTAAGAGCACCCTCTCCCCAGCCCTCTCCCGCAAGCGGGAGAGGGGGCTGTCCTGAGCGGCGTCGAAGTCCGGCACCATCCTTCAACCCCGTCATTCCCGCGAATGCGGGAACCTAGTGACTGCGGGGTTCGCGAGCAAGCTCGCTCCTACGAAAAGCAAAAGCAAAAGCAAAAGCAAAAGCGCGTTTGCTCTTGGATTTCCAGAGAAACATCCGCGCACTCCGAAACGCCCCTTCAGAAGGCCGAACGAAACCGGCGCTCAGGAGGTCATGCGACATGGATGTCGCGAGAGCCCCGCGGGCTACAGGGACGTACCCTCGGGGCGGGCCTCCGTGGCGGGGGAATTCGTGAGGGGAGCCCGGCTCCATCGGGCCCGTATGTTGGGGCAAGCCTTTTTGGTTCCTTTTGTGGCGTTTGACAAAAGGGACTCGCCCGAGGGGGCGAAACAAGAGACATCCAAGCACTCGGAGCGGCGCGCTACACCAAGCCCCCAAGTCTCTGGGTTCCCGCGTTCGCGGGAATGACGGGGTGGGGATCGGAGCGAGGGATCAGGATTCGCAAGCGAAACCATAGCCCCCCAAATGAAAAAATGCCGTTTCCCCCAGACAGAGAAACGGCATTCTTTCTTAAGTGAACAGCACTACCGGCATTTGCCGAAGGCTATCTCAGTTATGCCGACCCGCAACAGATCGTGGTCAGGCTCTTAGAACTTGTAGCCGAAGCCAATCATGTACACCCACGGATCGACGTCTACGTTGACCTTGGTCTTCTGGATGCCCAGGGCACCCGGGCCATTGACGCTGGCCTTGGTGTCGATGTCCATGTACCACACAGCGACGTTGAACAGGGCATGCTCGTTGAGCATGTAGTCGAAGCCCAGCTCGCCGGCCAGACCCCAGGAATCCTGCAGCTTCAGGTTGCTGAAGCCCTGGTCCTTGCGGTTGCTGGCCAGGTCCTCGTCGAAGAAGGTGGTGTAGTTCACGCCCAGGCCGCCATAGGGCTGGAAGGCGGAGTTGGTACCACCCATGGGGTAGTACTGCAGCAGCACGGTCGGCGGCAGCTGCTTGATGTCGGCCAGCTTGCCGTCCAGGCCGGTCAGGCCGGTGGCGCGGTTCAGGCCCTTGACGTCGACCTGGTGCTTGAACGGGGTGGCGGCGACCAACTCGACACCGATTTTGTCGGTGATCAGGTAGCTGAAGGTCAGGCCCAGCTGGGTGTCGCTGTCCACGGTGGCCTTGGTGCCGCCGACCTTGCCGCCGTCCAGCTTGATATCGCTGCTGTCGTCGTTGGGGGCTACGGTGGCGAAGCCGCCGCGAACGATGAAGTCACCGGCCTTGTGGCCCTGGATGTCCGCAGCCTGGGCGGCGAACGGCGTGGATACGGCGGCGGCGAGCAGGGAGGCGGTGAGCCAGGACTTGCGCATGATGGTGATGCTCCATGATTTTGGAATAAGCGTTGGTGGACATCATGGTAGACGGCGCTAAGCGATCCTTCTTGATTCAGCTCAATAAAGCCCCCCTGCCTCGTAGGGGTAATGCCTGTGGCGGATGGTCGCAGGCTATTCGCCTTCGTATTCGTACGGCGTCACCTCGTCGGCCTTGAGCTGGTAGCCGGCCTGGGCCAGGTCGCTGTCGATGTGCTTCACCTGCATGCGCCCGACCACCCAGTAGGGCTGGTACAGCTCGTCCATCTTCACGCCGTGGGCCTGGTGCACGTAGACGATCTGGTTGGACGGCGGCGGCGGCACGTGGATGCAGGCGCCGTAGTAGGGCACCAGGAGGAACTCGTTGACCTCGCCGTCCTGGCCGACGTCCAGCGGCACTATGTAGCCGGGCAGCTTCACCTGCTGGCCGTCCAGCGCCTGCACCACCGGGGCGGCCGGCGACTGCTGCTTGGCCGCCGGGCCGCTCTCGGCGTTGAGCGCGTCGCTGAGCTGGGAAATGTCGTGCAGCGGCACCGGCGGTGGGGGCGGCGGCGCGCCCTCGGGGATCAGCTGCGGCCAGGTCAGCGTCTGCGGCGTGCCGGCCCAGGCCGCGCTGGCGGCGAGCAGGAGCAGGGCGAGGAAGACGGAGGCGGTTCTTTTCATGGGGGCTACTCAGATGCGGATCGACAGGCCGTCGGCCAGCGACTGGCGATAGGCGCGCCAGGCCGGCACGCAGCCGATCAGTATGGCGGCCAGCAGTATGCCGCCTAGCAGCGACCACTCATAGGCGCTCGGCGCCGCCAGCGGCAGGAAGATGCCGTAGTTGGCTTGCACGTAGCCCTGGGCGGCGGCGATGCCGGCGTACAGCAGGCCCAGGCCGAGGGTGACGCCGGCCAGGGCCAGGGCGAAGGCCTCGGCCAGCAGCAGGCTGAACACGTGCCAGGGCCGTGCGCCCACCGAGCGCAGGATGGCCATCTCGCGGCGGCGTTCGTTGAGGCTGGTGAGGATGGCGGTGAGCATGCCGATCAGCCCGGTCAGCACCACGAACAGCGAAACCACGAACAGCGCCTTCTCCGCCGTGCCCATCAGCCCCCACAGCTCCTGCAGAGCCACGCCGGGGAGGATGGCCAGCAGCGGCTCGCCGTCGTATTCGTTGATCTGCCGTTGCAGGGCGAAGGTCGCCACCTTGCTCTTCAGGCCGAGCAGGAAGGCGGTGATGGCGGTCGGTTGCAAATCCATGTGCCGTGCCTGGTCGGCGCTGATGCGTCCGGCGCCGCGGGCCGGCACGCCGTTCTTCCAGTCGACGTGCAGCGCCTCCATGCCGGCCAGGGATATGTGCAGGGTGCGGTCCACCGGCGTGCCGGTGCGCTTGAGGATGCCGACCACGGTGAACGGCTTGTCGTCGTGCTGCACCAGGCTGATGGTGCTCACCCCGTGGCTCAGCACTATGTGGTCGCCCAGCTTGTAGTGCAGCGCCTCGGCCACCTCGGCGCCGAGCACCACGTCGAACAGGTCCTGGCCGAAGGGCCGGCCCTCGGCCAGTTGCAACTGCTGGTCGCGGCCGTAGCGGTAGTGCTCGAAGTAGCCGGTGTCGGTGCCCATCACCCGGTAGCCGCGGTGCGAGTCGCCCAGAGAAATCGGGATGGCCCACTTCACCAGCGGGCTGGCCTTGACCGTCTGGAAGCTCTCCCAGCGGATGTTGTTGGTGGCGTTGCCGATGCGGAACACCGAGTACAGCAGCAGGTTGATCGAGCCGGAGCGCGCGCCGACGATCAGGTCGGTGCCGGAAATGGTGCTGGCGAAGCTGGCGCGGGCCTCGCTGCGCACCCGCTCCACGGCCAGCAGCAGGCAGGCGGAGAGGGCGATGGCGAAGACCGTGAGCAGGGCGGTGAAGCGGCGGTTGGAAAGGCTGGCCAGGGCCAGGCGCAACAGATACATGCTCAGATCCCGGGGGCGGTGGCGGCGCGGTTGAGGTCGGCCAGCGACAGGCTGCGGTCGAACAGTGGCGCCAGGCTCTGGTCGTGGCTGACGAACAGCAGGCTGGCGCCGGCCGCGCGGCATTCGGCGAACAGCAGTTGGAGGAAGGCTTCGCGGGCGTCGGCGTCCAGCGCCGAGGTCGGCTCGTCGGCGATCACCAGTTCCGGCTGGCCGATCAGCGCGCGGGCCGCGGCGACGCGTTGCTGCTGGCCGATGGAAAGGTTGTCGGCGCGCCGCTGCAGCAGCGCCGCGTCACCCAGGCCCAGGTGCGCGAGCAGGGCGCGGGCGGCCTCGCCGACGCTGCCGTGGCGCTCGCGGGCGCGAGCCGCGCGGCTGCGCGAGAAGTGGCAGGGCAGCTCGACGTTCTCCTGCACTGAGAGGAACGGCAGCAGGTTGAACTGCTGGAAGATGTAGCCGGTGTGGTCGACGCGGAAGTGGTCGCGGCGCGCGGCGGAGAGCTGCGCCAGGTCCTCGCCGAGCAGGCGGATGCTGCCGCGCCGGGGCTTCTGCACGCCGCCCAGCAGGCCGAGCAGGGTGGTCTTGCCGCTGCCGGAGGGGCCCTTGAGGAACAGCGTCTCGCCACGGCCGAGGGAAAACTGCAGGATGTCCAGCAGCTCCGCCTGGCCGGGCCAGGCGAAACCGAGGTCGCGGAGTTCGAGCAGGGTGTCCATGGGGCGCGTCAGAACTTCAGCAGGCTGCTGGCCGGGGTCAGCTCGGCGCCCTGCTGGCCGTTCGGGCCGATCAGCTGCACCACCAGCTTCTGGGTGCCGGGGAAGCGCTTGAACAGCGGGGCGAAATCGAGGCTGGTGAGGGCTTCGGGTGCGGCGCAGGTCAGCTTGTAGTGGGCGTTGATGTCGCTGTGCTGGTGGCCTTCGTGCTCGTCGCCATCGTCGTCGTGATCGTGCTCATGGGCCTTTGCATTGCCGAACAGCGGGCTTTCCAGTTCCACTTCGGCGACGCCGCACCTGGCCGCGGCCGGTGCCTGTACCAGCTCCAGGGGCTTGCCCAGCTGGGCGCGGGCGGCGGCCACGGTGGCCTGGTCGGCGGCGCTGCTGGCCGGGTGCTCGAAGCCGACGAAGTTCATCGCCGGGCTGTCCACTTCCAGCTCCAGGGTGTTGCCGTCCAGCGCGACGTTGAGCTGGGCCACGCCGTGCTCGTGCTTGCCGAGGCTGCCATGCTCGTGTTCGTCATGGGCCTGGGCGGCGGCGAAGGGGATCAGGGCGAGGGCAAGCAGCAAGGGGCGCATGGACGGTCTCCGGGAGGGGAAAATCGAGGGTGCGTTACGTTATAACGAAATATTGCGACTGGCTAGAGGTGCCCCGGAAGATTGGCGCGGCCGGGCTGGCGTGGGAGCATGCCGGCATGCAGGAGGAAACCGACATGCGAATCCGTGGAAGCATCGGCGACTGGCCGGTGGACCTGAGCCTGGAACTGGACGAGGAAGAGTGGCAGCGCCTGGGCGCGGCACTGCGCCATGCGCCCGCAGCCCCGGTCGCCGCTCCGGCAGCGCCTGTGGATAACCCGCCGGTGGCGCCCAGCGGTACCGATCGCCTGTGGCAGGCGGCCCGCGACCTGTTGCGCCGGGCCGGCAGTTGCGAAGGCCCGCAACTGCTCGACGAACTGGCCGCCCTGGCCGGTAGTGCCGGCGCGGCCAAGGGGCTGCTGGTGCGTTTGCGGCATAGCCCGGATGTGAGGATCGAGGTGCGGGAGGGGACTCAGGTGTTTACCTGGGTGGGGGAGTAGGGGGCTTTTGGGCTTTTTGCTTTTCGTAGGAGCGAGCTTGCTCGCGAACAGAGTTTCCCGGCCATGCCGGTGCCAGGCATGAGAGCGCCCTCTCCCTAACCCTCTCCCTGAAGGGAGAGGGGACTGTTCGGAGCGCTTGGGTATTCCTGAGTTAGCCGGCTAGTCCGTTGGCTTCCAGCTGAAACCATCACCTCTCTCGGCACGGACAAGCCCCCTCTCCCTTCAGGGAGAGGGCTGGGGAGAGGGGACGGCGCCACACCCAGCACCAGAGCAGCCGGTTGGCACCGTTCGCGAGCAAGCTCGCTCCTACACGAAACGAACCCCGCCGCTCAATACAGCAGATTGGCCAACTTCCGCCGATAGGCGATCACCAGCGGATGCTCATTGCCCAGCAGGTCGAACACCTGCACCAGCGTCTTGCGCGGCAGGTCCTCGGCGTAGCCGCGGTTGCGCTGGAACAGGCGCAGCAGGCCGTCCATCGCCGCCTCGTACTGCTGCCGGGCGAGTTGCTGCACGGCCAGTTGGTAGGCGGCCTCGTCGTCGCCGGCGTCGGCCGCCAGGCGGGTTTTCAGGGTGGCGGCGTCGGGCAGGTCGGCGGCCTGGCGCAGGAAGGTCAGCTGGGCGCGGGCGGCGGCCAGGGCGGACTTGTGCTCGTCGCTCTTCACCGCGTCCAGAACCGTCTCGGCTTCGCCCAGCTCGCCGCGCTCGGCCAGGCAGCGGGCGTAGAGGATCAGGGCCGCGGCATTGGTGTTGTCTTCGCCCAGCAGGGCCTTGAGCTGGGCCTCGGCCTCGGCGAAGCGGCCTTCGGCGAAGGCGGCTTC
Source organism: Pseudomonas sp. A6 (assembly GCF_052367875.1). NCBI lineage: Bacteria > Pseudomonadati > Pseudomonadota > Gammaproteobacteria > Pseudomonadales > Pseudomonadaceae > Pseudomonas > Pseudomonas sp. A6. The sequence continues at coordinate 902,414 of NZ_CP198970.1, forward strand.
GGCGGCGTCCAGCGGGTTGGCGGCGGGGGCTGCCGGCGGCTGTACGTGCTGCTCCAGCATCTGCCGCACCGCCGATTCCGGCTGCGCGCCGGCGAAGCCGTCGACCGGCTGGCCGTCCTTGAACAGCACCACGGTGGGCAGGCTGCGGATGCCGAAGCGCATGACGATGTCCTGCTCGACGTCGCAGTTGACCTTGGCCAGCAGTAGCTCGCCCTGGTAGGACTCGGCGACCTGCGCCAGCATCGGCATCAGCGCCTTGCAGGGCGCGCACCAGTCGGCCCAGAAGTCGACGAGCACCGGCTTGTGGAAGGAGTTCTGGATCACCAACTGGTCGAAATCGGCGCTGGTGACGTCGAAGATGTAGGGCGTGTCGCTCATGGGGGCTCTCGTCGGGCGAAAGGGGCGAAAGGGTGCTGGTCACTATAAGTGGGGGCGCGGCGGACGGAAACAAGGCAATGCCGCACCGCGCCCTACGTCCCAGGTGAGCACGGCTTCTCGTAGGAGCGAGCTTGCTCGCGAACAGATTCCGCTGCGGGGCTCATTCGCGAGCAAGCTCGCTCCTACAGAGCGCCTCGGCGCGGTCCTTACGAAGGCGGTCAGGCGCCGAGTTGCGCGTGATACAGGCTGACCTTGCGGAATTCGTGGGGCTCGGCCAGGTCCGGCCAGGTGCAGGCGTCGAGGATGTCCAGGCGCCGGTACAGCGGGTGCTGGAAGTCGCGCACCCGCGAGTCGGCCACCAGGGCCTCGCGGCCCTTGCCGAGGAAGGCGTCGAGCAACGGCAGGTTGGCGCGGTCGTAGAGCACGTCGGCGACCAGGATCAGGTCGTAGCGGTCCTCTTCGCCGAAGAAGTCTTCGGAATAGCCCAGCTGCACGCCGTTCAGCTCGGCATTGGCGCGGCTGGCGGCCAGGGCCAGCGGATCGAGGTCGCAGGCCACCACTTCGGCGGCGCCGGCCTTGGCCGCGGCGATGGCGGCGATGCCGGAGCCGGCGCCGAAGTCCAGCACGCGCTTGCCGGCCACCCATTGCGGGCGCTCGGCCAGCCAGCGCGCCAGGGCCAGGCCGCTGGCCCAGCAGAAGCACCAGTAGGGCGGTTCTTCGAGGATGCGGCGGGTTTCGTCGGGGCTGAACTGGCGGTCCATGTTCTGCGCATCGATCAGCCACAGCGCTATGTCGGTGCCGGGCAGGCGTTCGGCGCCCAGGCGGGCGTCGCCGAGCAGCTCGCCCAGGGCCTGCTGCAGGTCCTGCGGGGCCTTCACGGCGCCGGCTCCAGGCGCAGCTCGCCGAGGACCCGGGACTGCCCGGGAGCGATGGTCAGCGGGCGCAGGCGCCAGGCCAACTGGCCGTTCTGCGCGACCCGCGCATGCAGTTCGATGCGGCCGCCGCTGGGGAAGTCGCTGGGGTCGTAGCGCAGGCTGAAGGGCAGGGCGCCGCCGTTGCCCACCAGTACCAGGCTGGCCAGGGCGCGCTGCGGGCGGTCGCGTTCATCCATCAACAACAGGGCCAGTTCCACCTCGGCGCCATCGGGCAATGCGCCGCGGCTGCTGGTGAGCACCCCGGACAATTCGCGCTGGTTGGCCGGCAGGGGCGTCGCGGCGGCCTTGGCCGGGGCGCTGGCGGCGGGAGGCTGCGGAGCGGGTTGCTTGCTCGAGCAGGCGGCCAGCAGGGCCAGGGCGAGCAGGCAGAGAAGGCGGTGCGGCATGGGCGATTTCCCTCGCGGCGGTTTCCAGGGCGGCGCCTGTATAGCGTAAAGCGTGCGGCTTGTCTCGGGGAGCGCGGCGCCGGATGTTTCGTCGAACGGCCGGTCGAAGGGCCCCGGCGGATGGGGTACCATGGGCCACCATTTCGTAGGGCCATTCTCTGCCATGCATTGTCCCTTCTGCGGTGCCCACGACACCAAAGTCATCGATTCCCGCCTGGTCGCCGAGGGCGACCAGGTTCGCCGCCGCCGCGAGTGCCTGGCCTGCGGCGAGCGCTTCACCACCTTCGAGACCGCCGAGCTGGTCATGCCGCGGCTGATCAAGCAGGACGGCAGCCGCCAGCCGTTCGACGAGGACAAGCTGCGCGCCGGCATGCAGCGCGCGCTGGAGAAGCGCCCGGTCAGCGTCGAACGCCTGGAAGAGGCCATCGCCCACATCAAGCACAAGCTGCGCGCCACCGGCGAGCGCGAGGTGAAGTCGCGGGTGCTGGGCGAGCTGGTGATGGCCGAGCTGCAGAAGCTCGACGAGGTGGCCTACATCCGCTTCGCCTCGGTGTACCGGCGCTTCCAGGACCTAAACGAGTTCCGCGAGGAGATCGAGCGCCTGGCCCGGGAGCCGTCCAAGGAATGAGCGCCGTCGACCTGGCCTACATGGCCCGCGCGCTGGAACTGGCGCGCAAGGGGCTGTACTCCACCCACCCCAATCCCCGCGTCGGCTGCGTGGTGGTCAAGGACGGCGTGGTGATCGGCGAAGGCTGGCACGTCCGCGCCGGCGAGCCCCACGCCGAGGTCCACGCCCTGCGCCAGGCCGGCGACAACGCCCGCGGCGCCACCGCCTACGTCACCCTGGAGCCCTGCAGCCACTTCGGCCGCACCCCGCCCTGCGCCGATGCCCTGCTGAAGGCCGGCGTCGCCCGCGTGGTGGCGGCCATGCAGGACCCCAACCCGCAGGTCGCCGGGCAGGGGCTGCGGCGCCTGGCCGAGGCCGGTATCGAGGTGGCCTGTGGCGTGCTGGAGGCCGAGGCCCGGGAAATCAACGCCGGCTTCATCAAGCGCATGGAGACCGGCCTGCCCTTCGTCCGCGTCAAGCTGGCGATGAGCCTGGACGGGCGCACCGCCATGGCCAGCGGCGAGAGCCAGTGGATCACCGGCGCCGCCGCGCGTCGCGCCGTGCAGCGCCTGCGGGCGCGCTCCAGCGTGGTGCTTTCCGGCGCCGATACCGTGCTGCTGGACGCTGCCCGCCTGACCGTACGCCCCGACGAACTGGGCCTGGACGCCGAACAGACCGCCCTGGCCGCTGCGCGCCAGCCGCTGCGCGTGCTGGTGGATGGCCGCCTGCGGGTGCCGACCGACGCCGCCTTCTACCAGGCCGGCCCGGCGCTGGTGGCCAGTTGCGCCGAACGCGACGGTTTCGCCGCCGAGGGCCGCGAACTGCTGGTGCTGCCCGGCGTCGATGGCCACGTCGACCTGGCGAGGCTGCTCGCCGAGCTGGGTGCGCGCGGCGCCAACGAAGTGCTGGTGGAGGCCGGCCCGCGCCTGACCGGGGCCTTCGCCCGCCTGGGGCTGGTGGACGAGTACCGGATTTTCGTCGCGCCCAAGCTGCTGGGTTCCAGCGCCCGCCCGCTGCTGGAGCTACCGCTGAAGAAGATGGCCGAGGCGCGCGAGCTGAAGATCGCCGACATCCGCGCCGTGGGCGACGACTGGCTGGTCACGGCGCGGCCGGTCTGACGGAATTGTCTGCGCTACCCCCTGCGAATGCGCGGGGAGAGCAAACTGAACCTTCCGACTTGCGCCGGCCTGTGGTAAAACGCCACACGCGGCCAACGCTGTAACGGCCGCGATTGACGTTCTCAGGGCGGGGTGCAAGTCCCCACCGGCGGTGATGGCGCGCAACGCGTCGAGCCCGCGAGCGCTTGCCGCGACCGGCCCACCGCCGCAGCGGCAAGGTCAGCAGACCCGGTGCGATCCCGGGGCCGACGGTAACAGTCCGGATGAAGAGAGAACGGGATGAACCTGCGCAAGGTGCGTCTGCACGCCTGCGCGTCGTGTCCCTTCGATCGGTATGCCCTGTTTTTCCCAAAACAGGAGTTCCAACACCATGCACCACCCCTTCGTTTCCACTGCGCTGGCTCGCGCCGGCCGGCACGCCTGCGCGCAACCGCATTGCGCCGTCCGGGAGGCCCCATGTTCACCGGCATAATCGAAGCCATCGGCAGCATCCGCTCGATCACCCCCAAGGGCGGTGACGTGCGCCTCTACGTGCAGACCGGCAAGCTCGACCTCGCCGACGTCAAGCTCGGCGACAGCATCGCCGTCAACGGCATCTGCCTGACCGCCGTGGAGCTGCCCGGCGACGGCTTCTGGGCCGACGTCAGCCGCGAGACCCTGGCGCGCACCGCCTTCGCCCAGCTCAAGGTCGGCAGCCGCGTCAACCTGGAAAAGGCCCTGACCCCCACCACCCGCCTGGGCGGCCACCTGGTCAGCGGCCACGTCGACGGCGTCGGCGAGATCGTCAAGCGTGAGGATAACGCCCGCGCCATCCAGTTCACCGTGCGTGCCCCGCGCGAGCTGGCCAAGTACATCGCGCTGAAAGGCTCGATCACCGTCGACGGCACCAGCCTCACGGTCAACGCGGTGAATGGCGCCGAGTTCGAGCTGACCATAGTCCCGCACACCTTGGGCGAGACCATCATGGGCGACTACCGCCCCGGTCTTCAGGTGAACCTGGAAGTGGACCTGCTGGCGCGCTACCTGGAGCGCCTGCTGCTCGGCGACAAGGCCGCCGAGCCCGCCGCCAGCGGCATCACCGAAGCATTCCTGGCCGAAAACGGCTTCATGAAGCATTGATAGGAGCTGCCCAGATGGCACTCAACAGCATCGAAGAACTGGTCGAAGACATCCGCCAAGGCAAGATGGTCATCCTCATGGATGACGAGGACCGCGAGAACGAAGGCGACCTGATCATGGCCGCCGAGCGCGTGCGCACCGAAGACATCAACTTCATGGCCAAGTACGCCCGCGGCCTGATCTGCATGCCGATGACCCGCGAGCGCTGCGAGCGCCTGGGCCTGTCGCTGATGGTGCAGCGCAACGGCTCGGGCTTCGGCACCAAGTTCACCGTTTCCATCGAGGCCGCCGAAGGCGTCACCACCGGTATCTCCGCCGCCGACCGCGCCCGCACCGTGCAGGCCGCCGCCGCGAAGGAAGCGGTGGCCGCCGACATCGTCAGCCCCGGCCACATCTTCCCGCTGATGGCCCAGCCCGGCGGCGTGCTGGCCCGCGCCGGCCACACCGAGGCGGCCTGCGACCTGGCGCGCATGGGCGGCTTCGAGGCGTCCGGGGTGATCTGCGAGATCATGAACGACGACGGCAGCATGGCCCGCCGCCCGGAACTGGAAGCCTTCGCCGAGCAGCACGGCATCAAGATCGGCACCATCGCCGACCTGATCCACTACCGGCTGATCCACGAGCGCACCGTCGAGCGCCTCGCCGAGCAGCCGCTGGACACCGAGCTGGGCCAGTTCAACCTGATCACCTACCGCGACTCGGTGGAGGGCGAGGTGCACCTGGCGCTGACCCTGGGCGAGATCTGCGCGGAAGAGCCGACCCTGGTGCGGGTGCACAACATGGACCCGCTGCGCGACCTGCTGATGGTCAACCAGGCCGGGCGCTGGAGCCTGCGCGCGGCCATGGCCAAGGTGGCCGAGGCCGGCAGCGGCGTGGTGCTGCTGCTGGGCCACCAGATCGGCGGCGAGGACCTGCTGGCCCACGTGCGCGAGATCGCCGCCAGCACGCCGGCGCCCAAGCCCAGCACCACCTACAGCACCGTCGGCGCCGGCTCGCAGATCCTCCGCGACCTGGGCGTGCGCAAGATGCGCCTGATGTCGGCGCCGATGCGCTTCAACGCGATATCCGGTTTCGACCTGGAAGTTGTAGAATACCTGCCCGCCGAATGAACCCGCGCCGCCGTGCCCTGGCACGGCGGCGCCGTTCTTCTAGCCTAATTTCGCGGAGCGTCGCCGACGCTTCGGCTCTTTAACAGACACGAGACCTGCCCATGACCCTGAAGACCATCGAAGGTACCTTCATCGCCCCCAAAGGCCGTTTCGCCCTGGTGGTTGGCCGCTTCAACAGCTTCGTGGTGGAAAGCCTGGTGCAAGGCGCCATCGACGCGCTGGTGCGCCACGGCGTCGCCGAAGGCGACATCACCATCATCCGCGCCCCGGGTGCCTTCGAGATCCCCCTGGTAACCCAGAAAGTCGCCCAGCGCGGCGAGTTCGACGCCATCATCGCCCTCGGCGCGGTGATCCGCGGCGGCACTCCGCACTTCGAATACGTTGCCGGCGAGTGCACCAAGGGCCTGGCGCAGGTTTCCCTGCAGTTCGGCGTGCCGGTGGCCTTCGGCGTGCTGACCGTCGACTCCATCGAACAGGCCATCGAGCGCTCCGGCACCAAGGCCGGCAACAAGGGCGCCGAGGCCGCGCTGTCCGCCCTGGAAATGGTGAGCCTGCTGTCGCAGCTGGAGGCCAAGTGAGCAGCAACGACAACGGCGCTCCGTCCAAGCCGGCCAAGCCCAACAAGATCGCCATGCGCCGCAAGGCCCGCAGCCTCGCGGTGCAGGCCCTGTATTCCTGGCAGATGGCCGGCCAGCCGCTGAACGAGATCGAGGCGACCTTCCGCACCGACAACGACTTCAGCGACGTCGATGGCGCCTACTTCCACGAGATCCTCCACGGCGTGCCGCGCCTGAAGACCGAGCTGGACCAGGAATTCACCCCCTGCCTGGACCGCCCGCTGGAAGAGATCGACCCGGTCGAGCTGGCCATCCTGCGCCTGGCCACCTACGAGCTGCGCAACCGCCAGGACGTGCCCTACAAGGTGGTGATCAACGAAGGCATCGAGCTGGCCAAGACTTTCGGCGCCACCGACGGCCACAAGTTCGTCAACGGTGTGCTGGACAAGCTGGCGCCGCGTCTGCGCGCCGCCGAGCTGCGCGGCGCCAAGCGCTGAGTCCGCCGCAAGGCATGGGTGAGTTCGAACTGATCCGCCGCTATTTCGCCGCGGCCGCCTGTGCGGCCGCGGCCGATGGCGTGGCCCTGGGCATCGGCGACGACTGCGCCCTGCTGGCGCCGGCCGCCGGCCAGCAACTGGCGGTGTCCACCGACACCCTGGTGGCCGGAGTGCATTTCCCCGCGCTGTGCGATCCCTTCCTGCTCGGCCAGCGCGCCCTGGCGGTTTCCGCCAGCGACCTGGCGGCCATGGGCGCTGCGCCCCTGGCCTTCACCCTCGCCCTGACCCTGCCCGAAGCCGACCCGGCCTGGCTGGAAGCCTTCGCCCAGGGCCTGAACCGCATGGCCGCGGCCTGCGGCCTGGCGCTGATCGGCGGCGACACCACCCGCGGCCCGCTGAGCATGACCCTCACCGTATTCGGCCAGGTGCCCGTCGGCCAGGCGCTGACCCGCAGCGGCGCCCGCCCCGGCGACCTGCTCTGCGTCGGCGGCCCGGTCGGCGAGGCTGGCGGCGCCCTGGAGCTGGTGCTCGGCCGACTGGCCGCCGAACCCGAAGTGGCCGAGCCGCTATTGGCGCGCTACTGGGCGCCGCAGCCGCAACTGGCCCTCGGCCAGGCCCTGCGCGGCCGCGCCACGGCGGCGCTGGACGTGTCCGACGGCCTGCTCGCCGACTGCGGCCACATCGCCCGTGCCTCCGGCGTGGCCTTGATCATCGAAGCCGAACGCCTTCCGGCCAGCGCGCCGCTGGAAAGCCTGCTGGGCGCCGAGCGCGCGCTGCAGGCCAAGCTCGGCGCCGGCGACGACTACGTCATCGCCTTCACCCTGCCGCCTGCGCAGTTGCCGGCCCTGCAGGCGCAGTGGCCGCAGCTGGCGGCCATCGGCCGCGTCGAGGCCGGCAGCGGGGTGCGCGTGCTGGACGCCGCAGGCCACGACATCACGCCGCGCCAGGGCGGCTACCTGCATTTCACGGAGTGACCGCAGTGCCCGAACATCCCGACCAAGCCCCCGCCCAGCCCGTGCCGCCGTCGGTCTGGCGCAACCCCTGGCATTTCCTGGCCTTCGGCTTCGGCTCCGGAACCCTGCCCAAGGCGCCGGGCACCTGGGGCTCGCTGGTGGCCATCCCCTTCGTCCCGCTGTGGCAGCTGCTGCCGGACTGGGGCTACTGGCTGATGCTGGGGCTGACCATGCTGTTCGGCTTCTGGCTGTGCGGCAAGGTCGCCGACGACCTGCGCGTGCACGACCACGAAGGCATCGTCTGGGACGAGATGGTCGGCATGTGGATCACCCTCTGGCTGGTGCCCGAGGGCTGGTGGTGGCTGCTGGTGGGCTTCCTGGTGTTCCGCTTCTTCGACATCCTCAAGCCCTGGCCGATCCGCTGGGTCGACCGCCACGTGCACGGCGGCGTTGGCATCATGCTCGACGACGTCCTCGCCGGGGTCTTCGCCTGGCTGGCCATGCAGGGCCTGGTCTGGGCCTGGGCCGCCTGGCTGCTCTGACAACAGCCGACTTCATCACTGACGGCGCAGCGGCGCCGGTGTAACGTGGCGCCACCTTCGCGCCAGCCGACAAGGAGCCCCACCATGCTGCGCCTGCTGCCTGCCCTGAGCCTCGCCCTTGCCGCCAGCGCGGCCCTCGCCGCCCCGCAGGTGTGGGTGGTTGGGCTGTTCCCCAACGCCGCGGTGGTCAACATCGACGGCCAGCGCAAGTTCCTCCGCGTGGGCGAGACCGGGCCGCAGGGCGTGCAGGTGGTCAGTGCCGACGCGCACAAGGCGGTGCTGCGCGTCGAGGGCGTGGAGCGCACCTACGAACTGAGCCGCGAATACAACGCCAGCGGCTACTCGGCCCCGGCGCCGGTGCAGGAAATGAGCATCGCCCGCGGCACCGGCGGGCATTACTGGGTGTCCGGCTCGATCAACGGCCAGAACGCCCAGTTCCTGGTCGACACCGGCGCCACCACGGTGGCGATGAACGAAGCCCAGGCGCGGCGCCTGGGCATCGACTACCGGGTGGTCGGCAAGCCCATGGTCGCCTCCACCGCCAGCGGCACCGTCAAGGGCTGGCGCATCGGCCTGAACAGCGTGAAGCTCGGCGGCATCGAGGTGCTGGGCGTCGACGCCAGCGTGCTGGAGGGTGAGTTCCCCACCGAGATCCTGCTGGGCATGAGCTTCCTCAACCGCGTCGGTTGGCGGGAGGAGCAGGGGATGATGTATATCCAGTCCAAACATTGAGAGCCCCCCCACAGCCTGCTACGCGTCGGCATAACTGCGTTGGGAACAGGTTCGAAATGCTCATTTAGCGGCCTAAACTGCGCTTCCGAACCTGTTCCCGCCTTGTTCTGCTCTAGCTCGCGAGGCCGTGAAGGGACTCTGCCAGATCGCCGATCCATCGATGGCTTCGATAGCCAACTTGCGGATTTCGCAATGACGGCGGCCCCGGCACTGCTGTTACAATGCCGGCTCCTTACTACTGTCTGACTTTCAGGAGTTTCCGGTGTCCGTCGTGTTCGTCGCCGCCTCCAAGCTGCCCACTCCCTTCGGCGAATTCACCATGCATGGCTTCCTCGACGAGGAAACCGGCAAGGAGCATGTCGCCCTGACCATGGGCAAGATCGACGACGGCCAGCCGGTGCTCGGTCGCCTGCATTCCGAATGCCTGACGGGCGATGCCCTGTTCAGCCTGCGCTGCGACTGCGGCTTCCAGCTCGAAGGCGCGCTCTCGGCCATCGCCCGCGAAGGTCGCGGCGTGCTGCTGTACCTGCGCCAGGAAGGCCGTGGCATCGGCCTGCTGAACAAGATCCGCGCCTACGCCCTGCAGGACGAAGGCGCGGACACGGTCGAGGCCAACCTCAAGCTGGGCTTTGGCGCCGACCAGCGCGACTACGCCATGTGCCTGCCGATGCTGCAGCACCTGGGCGTCTGCTCGCTGAAGCTGATGACCAACAACCCGCGCAAGGTCAAGGCGCTGGAAGGCTACGGCCTCACCGTGGCCGAGCGCGTGCCCCTGCAGAAGGGCCTGAACCCGCACAACAAGCGCTACCTGGCGACCAAGGCCGGCAAGCTCGGGCACATGCTCGGCGAGCTGCACCAGGGCGAGGCGGAGATCGAGACGCAGTGAACCGCGCCGCCGAGTTCAGCCGCCTGGGGCGTCTGTGGTGGCTGCACCTGGCCCTGGCTCTCGGGCCGCTGCTGGCGCTGCTGCTGTGGGGCTTCGAGATCGACGCCCTGGCCGTGCTGGCCACCCCGCTGTACATCGCCGCGCTGGTCTCGATGTACTTCACCCTGCCGCTGTTCCGCCGCTACAAGCTCGCCCTGATCGACGCCGGCAAGGCCCGTGACACGGCCGAAGAGCCCGCCGCCTGGGCGAAGTTGGCGCGCACCTGGCGCAACGGCGTCCTCGGCGCCAGCCTGCCGGCCTGGATCGGCGTGCTGGCGTGCTTCACCGACCTGTCCGGCGTGGCGCTGATCCTTCTCGGGCTGACCAGCCTGCTGATTCTCTGGCTGTACCGCCTGCCGCGCCAGTTGCTCTGATGCGCCTGCTCGCCGCCGTCCTGCTGCTATCGCTAGGCCTGCCGGCACTGGCGGCGCAGCGGGTGGTGAGCCTGTCGCCCTCGATGACCGACAGCGTTCTGGAACTGGGCGCCGGCGCGCGCCTGGTGGGCGTGCTCGACGGCGACGAACGCCCGGCGCAACTGGCGGCCCTGCCGTCGCTGGGGCGCTATGGGCAATTGAACCTGGAGCGCCTGCTAAGCCTGCGGCCGGACCTGGTGCTGGTCTGGCCCGGCAGCATTCCCGATGCGCAGATGGCGCGGCTGAAGGGCCTGGGCCTGCAGCTCTACGTCGCCGAACCGCACCGGCTGGAGGATATCCCCAGCCAACTGGAAGAGCTGGGTGCGCTGCTTGACGCCCAGGACAAGGCCGCGGCCCTGGCCACCAGCTTCCGCCAGCGCATCGCCGAACTGCGCCAGCAGTACGCCCGCGAGCACCCGCTGCGGCTGTTCTACCAGGTATGGAACCGCCCGCTGTACACCCTGGGCGGACGCCAGGTGGTCAGCGACGCCCTGCAGGTGTGCGGCGCGCGCAACCTGTTCGACGACCTGCAGCAGCCGGCGCCGCAGGTGGGCATGGAAGCGGTGCTGGCCCGCGATCCGCAAGTGATACTGGCGCCCAATGCCGAACAGGCGGCGGAATGGCGGGCCATGAAACAACTGAGCGCAACCCGCCTGAACCAGCTGTGGGTACTGCCCGACCGCAACCTCGAGCGGCCGAGCTACGCCATGCTGGCCGCCACCGAAAAACTCTGTCGCCTGCTCGCCCAGGCCGAGCCGTAGGGCGGATAACCGTTCGCGGTTATCCGCCGGCCGGGATGCCGTACCCCCCCATAACCTGTAGGAGCGGGCCCTGCCCGCGAATCGCGCGCAGGGCGCGCTCCTACATGGGAATGGCGCGGGTGGGCGCGTAGGCGCAACTGTCTTGCAGACCGCACCGGGGTGCTCTTCGTAGGAGCGAGCTTGCTCGCGAACAGACTCCGCTTCGGGGTTCATTCGCGAGCAAGCTCGCTCCTACGAAAAGCCGTGCTCGCCTGCAGCGTAGGACCTCATTCGCGAATTGCCTCGGTATGTCCGGCTCTTACGGGAGAGAAACACCGTACCTCCCACCGCTCAGAACCCCTCCAGCACGATCTTGCCCTTGGCCTTGCCGCTCTCCAGCAGCGCGTGGGCGCGGCGCAGGTTGGCGGCGTCGATGCGGCCGAAGTGCTCGCCCAGGGTGGTGCGCAGCACGCCCTGGTCGACCAGGCTCGACACGCGCTGCAGCAGGCGGTGCTGCTCGATCATGTCGTCGGTCTGGAACATCGAGCGGGTGTACATGAACTCCCAGTGCAGCGACAGGCTCTTCTGCTTGAGCAGGCTCACGTTCAGGTTCGCCGGGTCGTCGATCAGGCCCAGGCGGCCCTGCGGGCGCAGGCTGGCGACTATCTGCTGCAGGTGCCCGTCGGTATGCGTCAGGCTGGCCACGTGGGTCACCTGGCCGATGCCGATGCGCTGCAGTTCCTCGCTCAGCGGCTTGCCGTGGTCGATGACGTGGTGGGCGCCGAGGTCGCGGACCCATTCCTGGGTTTCCGCCCGCGAGGCCGTGCCGATCACGGTCACGCCGGTCAGGTGCCGGGCCAGTTGGGTGAGGATGGAGCCCACGCCGCCGGCGGCGCCGACGATCAGCAGGCTCTGCCCGGCGCTGCCCGGGCCCTCGGCGATCTGCAGGCGTTCGAACAGCAGTTCCCAGGCGGTGATGCTGGTCAGCGGCAGGGCCGCGGCCTGGGCGAAGTCGAGGCTGGCCGGCTTGGCGCCGACGATGCGCTCGTCCACCAGCTGCAGTTCGGCGTTGCTGCCCGGGCGCGTCAGGTCGCCGGCGTAGAACACCTCGTCGCCGGGGCGGAACAGGCTGACCTCGCTGCCCACTGCGCGGACCACGCCGGCGGCGTCCCAGCCCAGCACCTTGTATTCGCCGGCCGCAGGCTCGGCGCGCTGGCGCACTTTGGTATCCACCGGGTTGACGGAAATGGCGCGGACCTCCACCAGCAGGTCGCGCGGGCCGGGCGTCGGCTCCGGCAGCTGGATGTCGAGCAGGGCGTCGTCGGCGTCGATCGGGCGGCTGTGGGTGTAACCGATGGCTTTCATGGCGGCTCCTCAGTCGATGCGGTTCATCAGGCGGATGTCGAGTTCGGCCAGATCGTCCCGGCTGGCGGCGACGAAGGCCTGGAAGTGCTCGCTGGCCTCGTGCTCGGCGAGGGCGGCCTCGTCGCGCCATTGCTCGATCATGTAGATCAGGTCGGCGTCCTTGCGGTCGCGGTGCAGGTCGTACTGGATGCAGCCGGGCTCGGCCCGCGAGGGCACGCGCAGCTCGGCCAGGCGGGCCTGCAGGGCGTCGGCGCGGCCGGGCTTGGCGCGGATGATGGCGATCAGGGTGAGGGGGCTGCTCATCGGGACTCTTCCTTGCGGCAGTGGGGATGGGCGCATCCTCCGCTCTTTCGTTGTGAAGAAAAACCGCGTAGGAAGAAAGTCTCTTTCAAAGGAAAATTGAAAATGCTGCGTTTCGACGACCTCCAGCTGTTCGTCCGCACCGCCGAGCGCGGCAGCCTGTCCGCCGCGGCCCGCGAACTGGAGGTGTCGCCGGCGGTGGCCAGCGCCGCGCTCAAGCGCCTGGAGGGCGCCCTGCAGGCGCGCCTGTTCGCCCGTTCCACCCGCAGCCTGCGGCTGACCGCCGAGGGCGAGCTGTTCCTGGCCCATGCGCGGGCCTCGCTGCAGAGCCTGGAGGAGGGCCGCCAGCTGCTGGCCGGCGGGCGCAGCGAGATCGCCGGGCCGTTGCAGGTCTCGGCGCCCTCGGACCTGGGGCGCAACGTGCTGTTGCCCTGGCTCGACGAGTTCCAGGCGCAGCACCCGCGGCTGGTTTTGCGCCTGCTGCTCAGCGACCGCCAGGCCGACCTCTACCGCCAGCCGGTGGACGTCGCCATCCGCCTCGGCCAGCCGCCGGACTCCAGCCTGGTGGCGCTGCCCCTGGCGGCGGACAACCGCCGCGTGCTGTGCGGCGCGCCGGCCTACTTCGCCCAGCATGGCCGGCCGCAGCGGCCGCAGGACCTGGCCCGGCACAACTGCCTGCTGTACATGCTCGGCGGCCGTGTGCACGAACGCTGGCGCTTCGGCGACGAGACGGTCGAGGTGGGCGGCGACCGCGTCAGCGACGACGCCGACGTGGTGCGGCGCTGGGCGGTGGCCGGGCGCGGGCTGGTCTACAAGTCCTGGCTGGACGTGGCCGCCGACGTGCGCGCCGGGCGCCTGGAAGTGGCCCTGGCCGACCAGCGGGGCGAGGCGGCGCCGCTGAACCTGTTCTGCACCCACCGCGCGCAGCTGAGCCCGTCGGTGACCCTGCTGCGCGAGTTCGTCCAGCAGCGCTGCGCCGAGCATCTGCGCGGCGCGCCCTGGCGCTGAGGCTCAGAGCGGGGTGTAGCGCGCCACGGCGTGGCTGAGGTCCCAGCCGACCGAGACCGAGAACACCAGCAGCAGGGTCGGCACCAGGCACCACCAGATGCGCTTGGGCAGGGCCGGCAGCGGCTGGCGCAGCTGGCTGGCCCAGAGCGCGGCGGCGCAGACGGCGGCGGCGAGCAGGGCGCCGGCGATCACGTCGCTGGGCCAGTGCGCGCCCAGGTACAGGCGCGAGCCGGCGATCCAGGCGGCCGGCAGCATGGCCAGCAGCAGCCAGGTCAGGCGCACCCGCGGCGAGCCCTCGCGGCTGGCCAGCACGCCGAGCACCAGGAAGCAGGCGAAGGACGCCGAGCTGTGCCCGCTGGGCATGCTGAAGGCGCTCAGCGGGTCGGCGATCACCTCCGGGCGGGCGCGGCCGAAGAAGTGCTTGAGGGTGGTGTTGAGCAGTGCCGTGGCCAGCAGGGTGCCGCCGGCGAACAGCGCATGGCGCCATTTGCCCAGGCCCAGCAGCAGGCCGCTGACGACGATGCCGACGATCACCTGGGTGCGGAAGTCGCCCAGGCGCGTCACCGCCACCATGATGTGGTTCAGCAGCGGGGTGCGTTCCTCCTGGATCAGCGTCATCAGGCCGTGGTCGAGGGCGTCCAGGTGCGGCCAGCCGATCAGGATGCCCAGCAGCAGGGCGGCGCTCAGCCCGGCGGCGATCAGTGCGGTGCCGTGGCGCCGCTTCAGGCAGGCATGGATCAAGGCGCTGCCGAGCACGGCCAGGCCGCCGGCGACCACCGCCATCTCCGGCCAGAAGCCTTCCGGCAGTGGCAGGCGCAGGGCCGCGCCGGTGGTCCAGCCGGGCAGCAGGTAGGCCACCGACCAGCCGGCGGCGGCCAGGATGGAGACCGCCAGGAAGCGCCCGAAGGGCATGTCGAGCATGCCCGCCACCAGCGGCAGGAACGGCCGCAGGGCGCCGATGAAGCGGCCCACCAGCAGGCTGGTGACGCCGTAGCGGGCGACGAAGCCTTCGGCGCCGGCCAGCCATTCCGGATGGTGGCGCAGCAGCGGCAGGCGGCGGATGTCCTGGTGGAAGCGGCGGCCGAGGAAGTACGAGCAGAGGTCGCCCAGCAGGCCGCCGGCGAAGGCCAGCAGCAGCGTCTGCCCCAGGCCCAGGGCGCCGCCGCCGGCCAGCACGGCCACGGCGAAGAGCATCACCACGCCGGGCAGCACCAGGCCGACCACCGCCGCGCATTCGAGGAAGGCGATGAGGAAGACCACCAGCCCCAGCCACTGCGGGTGGCCGGCGATCCATTGGTTGAACAGGTCCAGGCTCATGTGCGGTGCGCTTCCGAGCTATCCAGCAGGTAATAGTCGCGTCCTTCGACCTGGCCGCGGCGCAGCGGGTTTCGCGTGCAGAAGGGCGCGAAGGCGGCGTCGACGAAGCGGTACATCAGGTGCTCGTCGCGGCCGTGGGGGATGCCTAGGCGGGTGGTCTGGATGACCTGCGCCGGGGTGTCGCCGACGTCGTCGACGAACAGCCGCTGCACGTCGAACTGTTTGGCGTCCCAGTCCGGTACCTTGAGGCCCATGGCCTTGCACAGCAGAGTCTGGCCGGCGCAGAGCTTGCCCAGCGGGCGCTCGCTGCCATCGGCGGCGGGGTTGAGCTGGCGCATGCGGGCCAGGGCCTCGTCGCCGCTGACGCGATCCATCCAGGGGTGCCCGGACTTCATCAGCACGGCGTTGCCGGCGCCACCGGCGCTGAAGTTCAGCGAGTCGCCGCCACGCGCGTAGTACATGTAGATGTGCCCGCCGTCGAGGAACAGCGCCTTGCGCTTCTCGGTGTAGCCGAGCGAGGCGTGGCTGCCTTTCTCGGCCAGGTAATAGGCTTCGGTCTCGATGATCCGCGTGGACAGCCAGAGCCCGCCGACGCGGTGACGGATCACCTTGCCCAGCAGCTGGCGCGCCACCAGCAGGGCGTCGCGGTCGAAGAAGGAATGGGGCAGCGGCCGCGCTTCGGGCCAGGGCAAACCAAGGATGGGATCGGCAGGCATGGGATTGTCGTGGGTACCAGGGCGCTCTTAGGCTGGCGGATGATAACAACAAGAGACTGAATCATGGCTGAACGCATCCGCGCCGACAGCGCGCACATCACCCCCAGTGCGCACTACACCGGCTATGTCTGGTTCCGCCACAAGCTCGCCGAGCCGGCCTTCGCCACCGCCTTCGGGCGCTGGGTGCACGGCTGCATGGCGCCGATCGCCTGGGGCGCGCGCCTGGGCTTCGGGCTGAACATCGAGGACTTCCTGCTGCAGCGCCACCTGCTGATAGACGCGCGCCTGCGCCAGGCCATCGAGCAGCGCGGCGTCACCCAGGTGGTGGAGATCGCCTGCGGCCTGTCGCCGCGCGGCAGGCGCTTCCGCCAGCGTTATCCGCAGCTGGACTACCTGGAGGCGGACCTGCCGCCCATGGCCGCGCGCAAGTCGGCCCTGCTGCAAGGGCAGGGCTGGCTGGACGAAAGGCACCGGGTGCACCCCGTGGACATCCTCGCCGAGGACGGCCCGCATACCCTGGCCGCGCTCTTCGCCCAACTCGACCGCCAGCGCCCCGTGGTGGTGATCACCGAGGGCCTGGTGAACTACTTCCAGCGCCCGCTGATCGAGGGTTTCTGGACGCGCCTGGCGGCAGTCCTGGGCGACTTCCCGGCGGCCACCTACCTCACTGAACTCTACCCGGACCTGCGCGAACACCCGCGCTACCGGCAGATCCGCTGGGGCGTCGGCCTGATCGGCCGGCTCACTCGCGGCGGCTATCCGCTGCACTACCGCAGCGAGGCGGAAATAGCCGCGGCCTTCCGCGGCTGCGGTTTCGCCGGTGTGGAAGTGCTCGACCCGCAGGTGCACGGCGCCGAACTGTGCCTGCCGCGCGGGCGCATGCCGAGTCTGGTGCGCGTCATCGAAGCCCGCACCTGACCTGCCCCGACGGCTCTTCGTAGGAGCGAGCTTGCTCGCGAACCGCATCCTGCCCAAGGGTGGGTTCGGCAGGGTTCGCGAGCAAGCTCGCTCCTACAGGGGAGGGTGAACCTAGGCGGCATCGTGGTTCGCCCTTGGGTGTAGGGCGTATAACCGTTCGCGGTTATACGCCGTTCCGTTGCTTCAGGCCGCGCAGGCCCCTTGCTGCAACGGCACCACCAGCTCCGCCAGGCTGGCGCTGGCGCGGGGATCGCCGTGGGGAAAGATGAAGGCGACACCGTCTGTGGTGCGGCGCAGAGGGAGGATGTCCAGTTCTTCCACGCCGGGGATGGCCAGGCGCCAGCCGCGTTGCGGCAGTTCGGCCGGCAGGTCGGCGTGGGCCAGGCCGCCGAAGTAGCCGATCTCCATCAGTTCGGCGCGCCATTGCCCGCCATCGGCATGGCGCAGCAGGGCGTGGGGTTGCGGTGGCGCCAGGCGCGGTTCGAAGCGGCGTTCCAGGTGCGGCAGTTGCTGGCGCTGGAAGCGCGTGCTGCCGGCGGCGTTGAGCGGCAGCGGCTGGCCGTCTAGGAAGGGCGTGTACAGCCGGGCGCAGGCGCCGCGGCGTTCGAACTGGGCCAGGTGGTCGGCGTCGTGGATCAGGGCGAACTGCGCGTCGGCGCAGGCGAGGGCGAATTCGGCGTGCTCCCAGGGCTGGGTGAAGTGGTCGTATTCGCCGGCCAGCACCAGGGTCGGGCATTGCGGGTGGCGCTCGAAGCCGCCGAAGGCCAGCAGGCGCCGGCTGTTCTGCCGGTAGCGTTCGACTTCCGCCGGTGTCAGGCGCTGCAACTGGCGCAGCAGGGCCTTGCGGAACACCGGGGAGACGCCGGTATCGGCCAGGCGCAGCGGGTTGACCAGGCCGGTCAGCACGCCGTTGGCGAAGGCTTCGTGCTGGCCCAGGTCCAGGCGCGCCAGGGCTTCTTCCAGTAGCGCGCGGGCGCCGGGGCGGCCGAAGGCGGTGATGCCGGCCAGCAGCAGGCGCGCGCAGCGCCCGGGGTGGCGGGCGGCGAAGAGGGCGGCCAGGGCCGAGCCGTAGGACAGGCCGATGGGCATCAGCGGCGGCAGGCGCAGCGCCTCGGCGAAGGCGGCGATCAGGTCGGCCAGGTCTTCCAGGCTCAGTTGCGGCGCCAGTTGCAGGTTGCCGCCCTGGCTGGGCAGGTCGAGGAGGATCACCGGGTGCTCGGCGAGCAGCTCGCTGACTTCGCTGGCGAAGGAGCGGAAGCTCTGGAAGGCGCCGCCGAGCAGCAGCACCGGCGGGCGCGGGTCGTCCGCGCGGTGGGCGAAGGCCTGGTAGTGGAGTTGCCAGCCGTCCAGTTCGAGCACCGCCGGGGCGGCGGTGAGGGCCTGGGCGCTGTAGTCGGTGCGGTAGCGCATGGCGAATCTCCGGCGGTGTTCCGCCTCTTGTTGTTCTTCCCTGGCGTGCTGGATGGCGAACGGCTGGCATTGCGCGGCGGGGTGGCTCCAAGGTAGACAGAGGCCGGCCTTTTGTTTACCCAACCTTCGGGCGGGGGAAATCGCAACGCGCTGTTGCGGGTGTCACCGTTCCGCGGCCGGGGCGCGGCCCGCGGCGCCCGGGCGGCGTTACCGGCGCACTGGTGGGACGCCCTGTCTACCGGCTGGCTGCTGTGGCTGGGCGGGCGCAGGCGGGGTCGCTATAATCGCGCATTTCCCTCACGCAGACGCGTACGAACCATGACCGAGTCCGTCCTCGACTATATGAGCCGCCTGGGCCGCGCCGCCCGTGAAGCCTCGCGCGTGCTCGCGCGGGCCTCCACCGCGCAGAAGAACGCCGCCCTGCTGGCCGCCGCCGATGCCCTGGACGCTGCCCGCGAGCAGCTCGCCCACGCCAACGAGCAGGACCTGGCCGCCGGCCGGGCCAATGGCCTGGAGCCAGCCATGCTCGACCGCCTGGCGCTGACCCCGGCGCGCATCGACGACATGATCGAGGGCCTGCGCCAGGTGGCCAAGCTGCCCGACCCCATCGGCGAGATCCGCGACATGCGCTTCGTGCCCTCGGGCATCCAGATCGGCAAGATGCGCGTGCCCCTGGGCGTGGTCGGGATCATCTACGAGTCGCGGCCGAACGTGACCATCGACGCCGCCAGCCTGTGCCTGAAGTCGGGCAACGCCACCATCCTGCGCGGCGGCTCCGAGGCCATCCATTCCAACCAGGCCATCGCCCGCTGCATCCAGGCAGGCCTGGCCGCGGCCGGCCTGCCGGCGAGCGCCGTGCAGGTGGTCGAGACCACCGACCGCGCCGCCGTGGGCGCGCTGATCAGCATGCCCGAGTACGTCGACGTGATCGTCCCGCGCGGCGGCAAGGGCCTGATCGAGCGCATCAGCCGCGAGGCCAAGGTGCCGGTGATCAAGCATCTGGACGGCATCTGCCACGTGTTCATCGACGAGTCGGCCGACCTCGACAAGGCCATCCGCATCGCCGACAACGCCAAGACCCAGCGCTACGCGCCGTGCAACACCATGGAAACCCTGCTGGTGCACAAGGCCATCGCCCCGCGCGTGTTGCCGCCGCTGGCCGCCATCTACCGCGACAAGGGCGTGGAGCTGCGCGGCGACGCCGCCACCCGCGCGCTGCTGGGCAGCGACGTGCTGGAGGCGACCGAGGAAGACTGGCGCACCGAGTACAACGCGCCGATCCTGTCGATCCGCATCGTCGACGACCTGGACAGCGCCATCGAGCACATCAACACCTACGGCTCGCAGCACACCGACGCCATCGTCAGCGAGAACTTCAGCAACGCCCGGCGCTTCCTCGCCGAGGTGGACTCGGCTTCGGTCATGGTCAACGCCTCGACGCGCTTCGCCGACGGCTTTGAGTACGGCCTGGGGGCGGAGATCGGCATCTCCACCGACAAGCTGCACGCCCGCGGCCCGGTCGGCCTGGAAGGCCTGACCAGCGAGAAGTACGTGGTCTTCGGCGACGGGCACGTGCGCACCTGATGAGTAAACGGCAAGCGCGGCGGATCGGCCTCTTCGGCGGCACCTTCGATCCGGTGCACATCGGGCACCTGCGCAGTGCGCTGGAAACCGCCGAGCTGCTGGGCCTGGACGAGCTGCGCCTGCTGCCGGCGGCGCGCCCGCCGCACCGCGAGACGCCGCAGGTCTCGGCGCAGCAGCGCCTGGCCATGGTCGAGCTGGCGGTGGCCGGCGTCGCGCCCCTGACGGTGGATGCCCGCGAGCTGGCCCGCGACAAGCCGTCCTACACCATCGACACCCTGGAATCGCTGCGCGCGGAGCTGGGGAGCGAGGCGCAACTGTTCCTTATGGTCGGCTGGGACGCTTTCTGCGGCCTGCCCACCTGGCACCGCTGGGACGAACTGCTGCAGCACTGCCACGTGCTGGTGCTGCAGCGCCCGGATGCCGACGTGGAGGCGCCGGAAGCCCTGCGCGATCTGCTGGCGGCGCGTAGCATGGCCGACCCCAACGCCCTCGCCGGGCCGGCCGGGCAGGTCACTTTCATCTGGCAGACGCCCCTGGCGGTGTCGGCCACCCAGATCCGCGCCCTGCTGGCGCAGGGGCGCTCGCCGCGCTTCCTGGTGCCGGACGCGGTATTGAACTACATCGAGGCGCACGGGCTGTACCGCGCGTCCCTGGCAAACTAGAGAGTCATTCAATGCAAACCGAACAACTGGTCGAGCTGGCCGTCGCCGCTCTGGAAGACATGAAAGCGCAGGACATCACCGTCCTCGACGTGCGCGACAAGACCAGCATCACCGACGTCATGGTCATCGCCTCCGGCTCCTCCAGCCGCCAGGTCAAGTCGCTGGCCGACAACGTCCTGGAGAAGGTCAAGGAACAGGGCGTCAAGCCCATCGGCAGCGAAGGCCAGGAAGGCGGCGAGTGGGTGCTGATCGACCTGGGCAACGTCGTGGTCCACGTCATGCAGCCGGCCACCCGCCAGTTCTACGACCTGGAGCGCCTCTGGCTCGGCGCCGAACAGAGCCGCGCCCATCACAGCGGCGAGTAAGCGCCCTTGCGCCTGCGTCTGATCGCGGTCGGCTCGCGCATGCCGCGCTGGGTCGAGGAGGGCTGGCAGGAGTACGTCAAGCGCCTGCCCTCGGAGCTGTCCCTGGAACTGGTGGAGATCCCGCTGAACACGCGCGGCAAGAACGCCGACGTGGCCCGGCTGATCCGCCAGGAGGGCGAAGCCATGCTGGCCAAGGTGCAGCCCGGTGAACGGGTGGTGACCCTGGAAGTCGAAGGCAAGCCCTGGAGCACCCCGCAGCTGGCCGCCGAACTGGACCGCTGGCGCCTGGACGCGCGCACCGTCAACCTCATGGTCGGCGGCCCGGAAGGGCTGGCGCCGGAGGTCTGTGCGCGCAGCGAGCAGCGCTGGTCGCTGTCGCCGCTGACGTTGCCGCACCCGCTGGTGCGCATCCTGGTGGGCGAGCAGATCTACCGCGCCTGGACGGTGCTGTCCGGGCACCCCTACCACAAGTAGTCGTAGCCGTACCCGATGCCGCAGCCGATACAACTCAAGGACCACGAGAAGGACGCCCGCCTGGTGCGTCGCCGGGTCGTCGTCGGCGCGGTGGCGATCTTCCTCCTGGCCCTGGTGCTGGTGGCGCGCATGTACCACCTGCAGGTCACCCAGTACGAGTACCACTCGACGCTGTCGGAGAACAACCGCGTCCACGTCCAGCCGATCCCGCCGAACCGCGGCCTGATCTACGACCGCAACGGCGTGCTGATCGCCGACAACCGCCCCAGTTTCAGCCTCACGGTCACCCGCGAGCGCACCGAGAACCTGCAGCAGGAGCTGCAGGCGCTGGTGGAGATCCTCGGCCTGACCGAGGAGGACAAGGCGATCTTCGAGAAGCGCATGAAGCAGGGCCGGCGGCCGTTCGAGCCGGTGCCGATCATGTTCGAGCTGTCCGAGGAGCAGATCGCCCGCATCGCCGTGAACCAGTACCGCCTGCCGGGCATCGACGTCACCGCGCAGTTCGTCCGTCACTACCCGCTGGGCGAGCACTTCGCCCATTCGGTGGGCTACGTCGGGCGGATCAACGAGGCCGAGCTGAAGGTGCTCGACCCGGTCAACTATTCCGGCACCCACCACATCGGCAAGACCGGCGTGGAGAAGTTCTACGAGGCCGAGCTGCACGGCACCGTGGGCTACGAGGAGGTCGAGACCAACGCCCGTGGCCGCGTGCTGCGCGTGCTCAAGCGCACCGACCCGGTGCCGGGCAAGGACATCGTCCTGAGCATCGACAGCAAGCTGCAGGCCAAGGCCGAGGAGGCCCTGGGCGGGCGCCGCGGCGCTATCGTGGCGATCCAGCCGTCCACCGGCGAGGTGCTGGCGATGGTCAGCCAGCCGAGCTACGACCCCAACCTGTTCGTCACCGGCATCAGCTTCAAGGACTACTCGGCGCTGCGCGACTCCATCGACCGCCCGCTGTACAACCGCGTGCTACGCGGCCTGTACCCGCCGGGCTCGACGGTGAAGCCGGCGGTGGCCCTGGCCGGCCTGGATGCAGGAGTGGTCACGCCCAGCTCGCGGGTCTTCGACCCCGGCTACTACCAGCTGCCCAACTACGACCACAAGTACCGCAACTGGAACCGTTCCGGCGAGGGCTGGGTGAACCTGGAGACGGCGATCATGCGCTCCAACGACACCTACTTCTACGACCTCGCCCACAAGCTCGGCATCGACAGGCTGCACGACTACATGAGCCGCTTCGGCTTCGGCCAGCGCGTGTCCCTGGACATGTACGGCGAGTCTCCGGGGCTGATGCCCTCGCGCGAGTGGAAGCGCGCCACCCGCCGCCAGGTCTGGTTCCCCGGCGAGACGCTGATCCTCGGCATCGGTCAGGGCTACATGCAGTCCACGCCGCTGCAGCTGGCGCAGATGACCGCGCTGATCGCCAACCACGGCAAGTGGCTCCGCCCGCACCTGGCCAGGACCGTCGACGGCCAGCCGCCGGTCGACCCCGAGCCGATGCCCGACATCGACCTGCGCGAGCCGGGCAACTGGGAACTGATCGACTCCGACATGCAGCAAGTGGTGCACAATGCCCGCGGTACCGCGCACAAGGTCGGCGCCGCCTCGGTCTACCGCATCGCCGGCAAGTCCGGTACCGCGCAGGTGGTGGCGATCAAGCAGAACGAGCGCTACGACCGTTCCAAGCTCAACGAGCGCAACCGCGACCACGCGCTGTTCATCGGTTTCGCCCCGGCGGACAACCCGCAGATCGCGGTGGCGGTGATGGTGGAGAACGGCGAGTCCGGCTCCGGCGTCGCCGCGCCCGTGCTCAAGCAGGTGATGGATGCCTGGCTGCTGGACGAGAGCGGCAAGCTCAAGCCCGAATTCGCGCCACAGGTGGCGGAGGCGCCGAAGCCATGAGCATGAACATGAACCCCAACTTCGACCGCACGCTGTCCAACGAGGACGTGATGAAGCGGCGCGCCAGCCTGCTGCAGCGGCTGCACATCGACGGCCTGCTGCTGCTGCTGTTGCTGGTGCTGGGCGCGGCCGGCCTGTTCGTCCTCTACTCGGCCAGCGGCAAGAGCTGGGACCTGCTGCTCAAGCAGGCCTCGTCCTTCGGCCTGGGCCTGGTGATGATGTTCGTCATCGCCCAGATCGAGCCGCGCTTCCTGGCCCGCTGGGTGCCGCTGGGCTACCTGATCGGGGTGCTGCTGCTGGTGGTGGTGGACGTCATGGGCCACAACGCCATGGGCGCCACGCGCTGGATCAACATCCCCGGGGTGATCCGCTTCCAGCCCGCCGAGTTCATGAAGCTGTTCATGCCCATGACGCTGGCCTGGTACATGTCCAAGCGCAACCTGCCGCCGAATCTCAAGCACCTGGCGATCAGCCTGGCGCTGATCGGCGTGCCCTTCGTGCTGATCCTCAAGCAGCCGGACCTGGGCACCGCCATGCTGGTGCTGGCCTCCGGCGCCTTCGTGCTGTTCGTCGGCGGCCTGCAGTGGCGCTGGATCCTCGGCGCGGTGACCGCGGCGGTGCCGGTGGCGGTGGCCATGTGGTTCTTCGTCATGCACGATTACCAGAAGCAGCGCGTGCTGACCTTCCTCGACCCGGAAAGCGATCCGCTGGGCACCGGCTGGAACATCATCCAGTCAAAAGCGGCCATCGGTTCCGGCGGCGTATTCGGCAAGGGCTGGCTGCTGGGCACCCAGTCGCACCTGGATTTTTTGCCGGAAAGCCATACGGACTTTATCATTGCCGTGCTCGGCGAAGAGTTCGGCCTGGTGGGGGTATGCCTGCTGCTGGCCCTGTACCTGATGGTGATCTACCGCGGGCTGGTGATCACCGCGCAGGCGCAGACGCTGTATGGCAAGCTGCTGGCCGGCAGCATCACCATGACCTTCTTCGTGTACGTGTTCGTCAACATTGGTATGGTCAGCGGGTTGCTGCCGGTCGTGGGGGTTCCGCTTCCCTTCATCAGCTACGGCGGAACTTCGCTGGTGACGCTGATGTCAGGGTTCGGGGTTTTGATGTCGATTCATACGCACCGGAAATGGATCGCCCAGGTTTGAAGAAGAAACGTTGAGACCAGAGTGAAGAAAGGAATGCAGATACTGCGCGAGTGGGCAGTCAGGGGTGTCCATTGGGTGGGGCTGGCAGGGGCCATCGGCTTCGGCGGCGCCGCCCAGGCGGGCGACTACGACGGCTCGCCCCAGGTCGCCCAGTTCGTCGGCGAGATGACCCGCGACTACGGCTTCGCCGACGAGCAGCTGCTTTCGCTGTTCCAGGACGTCGAACGCAAGCAGTCGATCCTCGACGCCATTTCCCGGCCCGCCGAGCGCGTCAAGCCGTGGAAGGACTACCGGCCGATCTTCCTCACCGACGCGCGCATCAAGCGCGGCGTGGAGTTCTGGAACCAGAACGCCGAGGCCCTGGCCCGCGCGGAAAAGGACTACGGCGTGCCGGCCCAGTACATAGTGGCGATCATCGGCGTCGAGACCTTCTTCGGCCGCAACACCGGCAACTACCGGGTGATGGACGCGCTGTCCACCCTGGCCTTCGACTACCCGCCGCGCGCCGACTTCTTCCGCAAGGAGCTCAAGCAGTTCCTCCTGCTGGCCCGCGAGCAGCAGGTCGACCCGCTCGGCCTGAACGGCTCCTACGCCGGCGCCATGGGCCTGCCGCAGTTCATGCCCAGCAGCTTCCGCGCCTACGCCGTGGACTTCGACGGCGACGGCCACATCAACATCTGGACCGACCCGACCGACGCCATCGGCAGCGTCGCCAGCTACTTCAAGCAGCATGGCTGGCAGGCCGGCGAGCCGGTGGTGTCGCAGGCCGAGCTGAGCATGGACAGCGCCCAGGACGCCATCACCCAGGGCCTGGAGCCGCAGATGAGCCTCGGCCAGCTGCGCGCCGCGGGCTGGCGCACCCATGACGTGCTGCGCGACGACCTCAAGGTCACCGCCATCCGCTTCGAAGGCGCCGACGGCCCCGAATACTGGGTCGGGCTGCCCAACTTCTACGTGATCACCCGCTACAACCGCAGCGCCATGTACGCCATGGCGGTCCATCAGCTGGCCGGCGAGATCGTCCGGGCGCGAGGTGTCCAGTGAACCAGCGACTGAAGCGACCGGGCTTCTGGTCGGCGGCGGCGTGTTTCGGCCTGAGCGCCGTGCTGCTCGCCAGCTGCACCAGCTCCCGGGCTCCGCAACCGGCGAAAAGCGGCGGCCTTTCCGGGCCGATGGACTACAACCGGCCGCACCGCGACGGCGCCCCCTGGTGGGACGTCGACGTGTCGCGCATCCCCGATGCCGTGCCGATGCCGCACAACGGCCCGTTCAAGAACAACCCCTACACCGTGCTGGGCAAGACCTACTACCCGCTGAACGACGCGCGCGCCTACAGCGTGACCGGCACGGCGTCCTGGTACGGCACCAAGTTCCACGGCCAGGCCACCGCCAACGGCGAGATGTACGACCTCTACGGCATGACCGCGGCGCACAAGACGCTGCCGCTGCCCAGCTACGTGCGGGTGACCAACCTGGACAATGGCAAGAGCGTCATCGTCCGCGTCAACGACCGCGGCCCGTTCTATTCCGACCGCGTCATCGACCTGTCCTTCGCCGCGGCCAAGAAGCTCGGCTATGCCGAGACCGGCACCGCGCGGGTCAAGGTCGAGGGCATCGACCCGCAGCGCTGGTGGGCCGCCCAGGGGCGCCCGGTGCCGATGGTCCTGGCGCAGCCGAAGATGGCGCCGGTGCAGAGCGCCCCGGCGGCCGGCGCACAGCCCCAGGCGGTGGCCATGGCCCAGCCGATCGAGGTCTACACCCCGCCGCCGGCGCAGCACGCCGCGCCCGTGGCGCCGGTGCAGGTCGACTCAAAAAAAAACGCTTCATTACCAGCCGCTGGCCTGTATCTCCAGGTGGGTGCCTTCGCCAACCCGGACGCTGCGGAACTGCTCAGGGACAAGATCAGCGGCATGACCTCGGCCCAGGTCTTTATCAGCTCGGTCGTGGTCAACAAGCAGACCCTGCACCGGGTACGCCTGGGGCCGATCGGAACGCAGGATGAAGCGGCGCGGATGCAGGACAGCATCCGCCTGGCCAACCTCGGCCAACCCAAGCTGGTGCGCCCGGACTGAACGCGGCGCACCGATGAAGCGGCACGCCAGAGGCCGCCCGGGAATTCCCCCAAGGGATTGTTTGACCATTAGTGAACCCAGAGAGACGGATGAACATCATCACCATCGCCAAACGCCTGTCCATGCTCGTGTTGCTCAGCGCCCCCGTGGCCGGCTGGGCGGCTGAATCCGTTGTCCCCGCCGCGCCGCAGCTGGCAGCCAAGGCCTGGGTGCTGATGGATGGCGCCAGCGGCCAGGTCCTGGTGGAGAACAACGCCGACGAGCGCCTGCCCCCGGCCAGCCTGACCAAGCTGATGACCGCCTACATCGCCACCAAGGAGATCGAGGGCGGGCGCATCGCCGAGAGCGACCAGGTCACCGTCAGCGAGCACGCCTGGCGCACCGGCGGCTCGCGCATGTTCATCAAGCTGGGCTCGCAGGTGTCGGTCAGCGACCTGCTGCACGGCATCATCATCCAGTCGGGCAACGACGCCTCCGTCGCCCTCGCCGAGCACATCGCCGGCAGCGAGGACGCCTTCGCCGATATGATGAACAACACCGCGCAGAAGCTGGGCATGACCAACTCCCACTTCATGGACGCCACCGGCCTGCCGAACCCGGAGCACTACTCCTCGGCCCACGACATGGCGCTGCTGGCTCGCGCCATCATCTATGGCGAGCCGACCCACTACGCCATCTACGCCCAGAAGGAATTCCTCTGGAACAACATCAAGCAGCCCAACCGCAACCTGCTGCTGTGGCGAGACAAGACCGTCGACGGTCTGAAGACCGGCCACACTGAGGAAGCCGGCTACTGCCTGGTGGCCTCCGCCGTGCGTGACGGCCAGCGCATGATCGCCGTGGTGTTCGGCACCAACAGCGAGCAGGCCCGCGCCGCCGAGACGCAGAAGCTGCTGACCTACGGCTTCCGCTTCTTCGAATCGCAGACCTTCTACAAGAAGGGTGCCGAGCTGACCAAGGCCCTGGTCTGGAAGGGCTCCGAGCACGAGGTCAAGGCCGGCCTGTCCGAAGACCTGACCATGACCGTGCCGCGCGGCCAGCTCAAGCAGCTGCAGGCCAACATGGTGCTGCAGCCGCAGCTGATGGCCCCGATCCAGCAGGGCCAGGTGATCGGCAAGGTGGAAGTGAAGCTGGGCGACAAGGTCGTGCGCACCTCCGATCTGGTGGCTCTGAACGCCGTGGAGGAGGGGGGTATCTTCCGCCGCCTGTGGGATAGCATCCGCCTGTTCTTCTACGGCCTGTTCAACTGACCGACGGTCCCCCGGGCTCGTACTTTTGTATACAAGCCCGGGAATTTCTACGCATGCGCGCGCCCGACTCAGGTAAAATGCGCGCCTGCGCCTGATCGACCTCCCCCGTGGCGTCGGCAGCCGTCAGGTCCGATCCATCCGGAACCTCCCGACCCGGGAGCTTCGTACGGAGGCGGGCTACCCGCCCGCGACAGCCATGACTGAAACCACTGATACCAGCACTCCCCCCGCGCCCAAGATCGAGTTCCCCTGCGAACGCTACCCGATCAAGGTGATCGGTGACGCCGGCGACGGCTTCGCCGACCTGATCGTGGAGATCATCCAGCGCCACGCGCCGGACCTGGACGTCGCCACCCTGGTGAGCCGCGACAGCCGCAACGGTCGCTTCCTCTCGGTGCAGGTGCTGATCACCGCCACCGGCGTCGACCAGCTGCAGAACATCCATAGCGACCTGCGCGCCAGCGGCCGCGTGCACATGGTGCTGTGATGCCCGAGGCCGGTCCTTCCCTGGGCTTCCGCGAGCTCGGCGTGTTGCCCTACGAGCCGACCTGGCACGCCATGCAGCGCTTCACCGCCGAGCGTGACGAGAGCACGCCCGACGAAGTCTGGCTGCTGGAGCACCAGCGGGTATTCACCCAGGGCCAGGCCGGCAAGGCCGAACACGTGCTGATGCCCGGCGACATCCCGGTGGTCAAGGTGGACCGCGGCGGCCAGGTGACCTACCACGGCCCCGGCCAACTGGTGGCCTACCTGCTGCTCGACGTGCGCCGCTCGCACCTGGGCGTGCGCGAGCTGGTCACGCGCATCGAACAGAGCCTGATCGGCCTGCTCGAGGGCTTCGGCGTCAGCGCCGTGTCCAAACCCGACGCCCCGGGCGTCTACGTGGACGGCGCGAAGATCGCCTCCCTCGGCCTGCGCATCCGCAACGGCCGGTCCTTCCATGGCCTGGCGCTGAACGTCGACATGGACCTGGAGCCTTTCCGTCGTATCAATCCCTGCGGCTACGCAGGCATGGCCATGACCCAGCTGCGCGAGCTGGCCGGCCCCATCACCCTGGCCGAGGTGCGCGAACGCCTGCGCGGCGAACTCACCGAGCGTCTTGGCTACGCTGAACAGAAGACCCTAACGGGCGGGATCGAACTGAGATGAGCACTGTTGTGGAGACCCCGGGCCAAGGCAAGCCGGGCAAGGTGGAAGTCGGCGTGAAACTGCGCGGCGCCGAGAAGGTGGCGCGCATTCCGGTGAAGATCATCCCCACCGAGGAACTGCCGAAGAAACCCGACTGGATCCGCGTGCGCATCCCGGTCTCGCCCGAGGTGGACCGCATCAAGCAACTGCTGCGCAAGCACAAGCTGCACAGCGTGTGCGAAGAGGCCTCCTGCCCGAACCTGGGCGAGTGCTTCTCCGGCGGCACCGCCACTTTCATGATCATGGGCGACATCTGCACCCGCCGCTGCCCGTTCTGCGACGTCGGCCACGGCCGGCCGAAGCCGCTGGACGTGGACGAGCCGACCAACCTGGCCATCGCCATCGCCGACCTGCGCCTGAAGTACGTGGTGATCACCTCGGTGGACCGCGACGACCTGCGCGACGGCGGCGCCCAGCACTTCGCCGACTGCCTGCGCGAGATCCGCAAGCTGTCCCCCGGCATCCAGCTGGAGACCCTGGTCCCGGACTACCGCGGACGCATGGACATCGCCCTGGAAATCACCGCCGCCGAGCCGCCGGACGTGTTCAACCACAACCTGGAAACCGTGCCGCGGCTGTACAAGTCCTCGCGCCCGGGCTCGGACTTCGAGTGGTCGCTGGACCTGCTGCAGAAGTTCAAGCAACTGGTGCCCCACGTGCCGACCAAGTCCGGCCTGATGCTCGGCCTGGGCGAGACCGACGACGAGGTCATCGAGGTCATGCAGCGCATGCGCGAGCACGAGATCGACATGCTCACCCTCGGCCAGTACCTGCAGCCCTCGCGCAACCACCTGCCGGTGCAGCGCTTCGTCCATCCGGACACCTTCGCCTGGTTCGCCGAGGAAGGCGCGAAGATGGGCTTCAAGAACGTCGCTTCCGGCCCGCTGGTGCGCTCCTCGTACCACGCCGACCAGCAGGCCCACGGCGGCAAGATCGGCTGACCGGCGCCCGATACCCCGGCCGGCCCGCAAGGGGCCGGCCGTTCATCCTGCGAATTTTCCCCTCCCTGCGGCACCTCTCTTTCCCCTCCGCGCCATACCCACGGACCGCGCTTGCTCCGGGCCTCTGTGCGGCCGGTCACAGATATGGCTTACGGGAGTAGTGGCACATTGCCAGGAAATAAGTGGGGCTGAAGGCGCCTTTCCCTGACTGTATAGGGGAAAAGTTCGATTGGGCGTATAGGGCGTTTCCTACGTTTTTTGGGGGTTCCCTTACCTTAATTCATTTCCGAGTTTGTTCGACCATTTGTCCGGGCCTTTGAAGACGCCCTGACAACCAACGAGTCAGTGCCAGCCAAGCGCTGCCTGACGCCGTATCGACCTGGAGTTCGAACAAATGAGCAAGAAGCTAATCGCCGCCCTGGCGTGTCTTTCCGTGGCCGGCTTGTCCGGCGCGGCAACGGCTGCCGACGGTACCCTGACCTTCGAGGGCCTGGTCAACGCCAAGACCTGCACCCTCGAGCCCTCCAGCGCCAGCCAGCTCGTCACCCTGCAGCCGGTGAACGCCGACCTGCTGCAGGGCGCCGGCACGGTCGCCGGCTCGCAGACCTTCACCCTCAAGGCGACCAACTGCGAGGCCGATGCCATGGTCGCCGCGGTGTTCGCCAGCGGCGGCAACGTCGACCCCGCCACCGGCAACCTGAACAACACCATCCCTTCCGCGAACGGCGGCACCAATGCGCAGATCGCCCTGTTCCGCGCCGACGGCACCACCAAGATCGACCTGAACGACATCTCCAGCTCCGGTGGCTACCAGGCGCAGGCCGTTGGTGGCGAGGCCACGCTGGGGTTCGTCGCCAAGTATGCCGCGAGCAGTGCCACCACCACCCCTGGCGTACTGAAGACCAACCTGCAGTACACCATGAGCTACCAGTAAGTCCCGCTTCCCCCGGGAGGCGACTCCCGGGGCATCCACCGAGGTTTCCATGAGCATGCTGATTCGTGCTGTCGCAATGACGGCAGGGCTCGCCTTTGCCGCGTGCCTGAGCACTTCCGCCTGGGCCGCCGTCACCGTCCAGGGTACCCGCCTGGTCTACCCCGCCGGCGAGCGGGAAATCACCGTCCGCCTGAGCAACGACGGCAAGGTCCCGGCGCTGATGCAGATCTGGGTCGACGAAGGCGACATCCAGACGCAACCCCAGGATGCCGACGCGCCCTTCGTCATCACCCCGCCGATCTTCCGCCTCGACCCCGCCAAGGGCCAGTCGGTGCGCGTGGCCTTCAGCGGCGAGACGCTGCCGGACGACCGCGAGTCGCTGTTCTGGTTCAACGCCCTGGAGATCCCGCCGCTGCCGGACGCCAGCGAGCGCAGCTACATGCAGATCGCCGTGCGTTCGCGGCTGAAGCTCTTCTACCGCCCCTCGGGCCTGCCCGGCAGCGCCGCGGAGGCGGTGCGCAAGGTGCGCTGGCAGGTGCTGGAGCAGGCGGGCAAGCGCGTACTGCGCGGGGAAAATCCCACGCCTTACCACGTGTCCTACGCCAGCCTGGGGCTGAAGCAGGGCGGGCGCGGCCACGATCTCGGCCCGGGCATGCTCAAGCCGTTCTCCCACGAGGACTTCGCCCTGCCCGCCTCCCTGAAGGCCGCCGGCGGCACCCTGGAGTACAGCTGGATGAGCGACTACGGCGTCGCCACCGACGACAAGGTCAAGCTGCCGTGACCGGCATGGGCTCCTGCACAGGCTTCATCCGGCGCTGGAGCGGGCGGCGCAGGACCACCGCCGCCCTGGGCTCGCTCGCCGCCGCCCTGGCCGGCCTGCCGAGCCTCGCCGGCTGGGCGGACGACCAGCCGGTGCGCTTCGACACCGACTTCCTGCGCAACGCGCCGGGCCAGACGGTCGACCTGACGCGCTTCGAGCAGGGCAGCCCGGTGCAGCCCGGCAGCTACACGCTGGACCTGTACCTCAACGACAACTGGCAGGGGCGGCAGCGCGTCGAGGTGCGCGAGGACGCCCGCGTGTGCTGGGCGCGCGAGCAACTGCCGCTGCTGGGGCTGGCCATCGACCGCCTGCCGGCCGAGGCCCGCGAGGCGCTGCAGGCCGCCGACCCGGCGTGCATCGACCTCCAGCGCCTGATCCCGGATAGCCGGGTTACGCCCGACCTGGCCGACATGCGCCTGGAGCTGAGCATTCCCCAGGCCTACCTGCGCCGCACCCGCGCCGACCACGTCGACCCGCGCGACTGGGACCGCGGCATCACCGCGGCCTTCGTCGACTACAACGCCAACGCCTACCACAGCGACGTCGGCGGCAGCAGTTCCAGCCAGTACTACGCCGGGCTCAACAGCGGGGTGAACCTCGGCGACTGGCGCCTGCGCCACAACGGCAGCTATAGCCGCTCCGACGGCGTTTCCGAGTACGACGCCATCAGCAGCTACGCCCAGCGCGACATCACCGCGCTGAAGTCGCAGCTGACCCTGGGCGAGTACTACACCCCCGCCGACCTGTTCGACAGCGTGCCCTTCACCGGCGTCCAGTTGGCCTCGGACGAGCGCATGCTGCCCGACTCGCAGCGCGGCTTCGCCCCGGCCATCCGCGGCACCGCCGAGACCAACGCCAAGGTCACGGTGCGCCAGGGCGGCAACATCCTCTACGAAACCACGGTGGCGCCCGGCCCCTTCATCATCGACGAGCTCTACGGCACCGGCTATGCCGGCGACCTGGAAGTCACCGTGACCGAGGCCGACGGCCGCGAACGGCGCTTCACCGTGCCCTTCGCCAGCGTGGCGCAACTGCTGCGCCCGGGCGTGTCGCGCTACAGCCTCAGCGCCGGCGAGTACCGCGACGAGCGCCTGGACGACGCGCCTAAGTTCCTCCAGGGCACCTACCAGCGCGGCCTGTCGAACCTGTGGACCGGCTATACCGGCGGCATCGTCGCCGAGAACTACCTGGCGCTGCAGGGCGGGGTAGCGCTGAGTACGCCGGTGGGCGCCTTCGCCTTCGACGTCACCCGCTCCAGCGCCTCCGGCCTGGACCCCGTCCACGGCCTGGGCGGCGATGCCAGCGGGGAGAGCTACCGGCTGAGCTACAGCAAGCTGGTGGAATCGACGCGCACCAACTTCGCGGTCGCCGCCTACCGCTTTTCCAGCGAAGGCTACCTGGGGCTGGGCGAGTTCGCCGAACTGAGCGACGGCTCCGGCGGCACCGGGCGCTTCCGCCAGCGCAACCGCCTGCAGGCCAACATCAGCCAGCCCCTGGCGGACGGCTGGGGCAGCTTCTACCTCAGCGGCTCGGCGCAGAACTACTGGAACATCGACGCCGGCAGCGACCTCAGCTACCAGGCCGGCTACAGCAACGGCTGGCGCTGGGGCAGCCTGAACCTGTCGGCCAGCCGCACCCGCTCGCAGTCCGGGCAGAGCCAGAACCAGTACATGCTCAGCCTGTCGCTGCCCCTGGGCCGCGCGCCCAGCTCGCCCTACCTGAGCAGTTCCTACAGCCGCACCGACAACGGCGCCAGCGATGCCCAGCTCGGCCTGTCCGGCTCCCTCGGCGAGCGCAGCGCCTTCAGCTACGGCGTCTATGCATCGCGCAGCCGCAACGACGGCGGCAACAGCACCAGCAGCGGCGCCAACGCCCAGTATCGCGCCTCGGCCGCCTCGCTGTCGGCCAGCGTCAGCGATGGCGACGGCTACCGGCAACTGGGCGTGGGTCTGTCCGGCAGCCTGCTGGCCCATGCCGGCGGCATCAACTTCAGCCCCGACCAGGGCGAGACCAAGGTACTGGTCGAGGCCCGCGGCGCCAGCGGCGCCGGCCTGGTCAACAGCATCGGCGCGCAGGTCGCCGGCAACGGCTTCGCCTTCACCAGCGGCCTCACCCCCTACCGGCGCAATCGCGTGGGGCTGGACCCCAAGGGCCTGGGCGAGGACGTCGAACTGCAACTGACCGAGCAGACGGTGGCCCCGCGCTTCGGCTCGGTGGCCCTGCTCAAGTACCCGACGCGCAACGGCCAGCCGCTGCTGCTGACGCTGCGGGACGAGGACGGCGGCAAGTTGCCGGTGGGCGCCGAGGTGCTGGATGCCGAGGGCACCAGCCTGACCCTGGTGGGGCAGGGCAGCCGCGTGTTCCTGCGCGCCGAGCAGGCGCAGGGCGAACTGCTGGTGCGCTGGGGAACCAGCCCCGACCGCCAGTGCGGGGCCGCCTACCAACTGCCGGAAACGAAGGCCGAAGGCCAGCCGTTCTTCCGCCTCGAGGCGCTCTGCCGCCGATCCGCCAACTGACAGGTGGGCGCCCGGCGCCCACGGAGAGTCCCCATGCTGAGAACAACCCTGCCGCTCTGCCTGCTGCTGTTCGCCGCACCTTCGGCCTGGGCCTCCTGCGCCTTCGTGCCGGGCTACATGACTTCGGTCTTCAGCGTGCCCATCGATAACGTCCTGGCCGTTCCGCGGGACGTGCCGGTCGGCACCGCGCTGTTCGACAGCGGCTGGCAGCGCGCGACCGGCGTGACCATCCGCTGCGACAGCAGCGGCCACGCCCGGGGCCTGCTGGGCGGCGGCTTCGGTGCGCCGCTGCAGGGCATTCCCGGCTTCGGCAGTGGCGAGGTGCTGGACACCGAGATTCCGGGCGTGGGCATCCAGGTGTTCTGGTGCAACTACGATTCCGAGTGCGGCAACCCTCCCGTGCCGAATCGGAGCGTGTCGCTGGTACAGAAGCTGGACTGGCGGGTGCCTGCCGATACCTATGCGCCCAGGAACAACTGGTGGGTGCGGCTGGTGAAGACCGGGCCGCTCCAGGCCGGGCTGCACGGTTTCAGCGGCACGGCGACGGTGCGCTACCTCGACCTGGACGTCGCCACGCTCAGCGTCCACGGCGCGCTGAGCACCAGCGCGCCGACCTGCCGGCTGGACACGCCCAACCTGGTGGTGCAGATGCCCACCGCGCCCCTGGATGCCTTCCAGGGCCCGGGGGTATTGCCGGAGCCCTGGCAGAAGCGCTTCGACATCAACCTGCAGTGCGACGCCGGCATCCGCCTCAGCTACCGGGTCGACCCGCTGTCGCTGTCGGCCGCGGCGGTGGGCGTCATGGCCAACCGCGAGGGGCCGCACATGGCCAGGAACGTCGGCATCCAGCTGTTCCACGGCGATGGCGAGGACGCGCAACCGCTGCCCATCATGACCAAGCTGCTGCACACCCCCTCGACCGCGGCCGGCCTGGTGCGCATCCCGCTGCTGGCCAGGTACTACCAGATCACCCCGAAGGTCACCTCGGGGCTGGTGACCACTTCGGCCACGCTGACCCTGACCTACGAGTGAGGCCTCCCATGTTCAACAGAACCCTGGGTTGTGCCCTGTGCCTGCTGCTGTGCCTCGCCGCACCGGCGGCCTGGGCGAAATGCAGTTTCAAGCCGGGCTATATGAAGTCCGTCTACAACGTCGAGCTGCCGGCGGACCTGGACTTCCCCCAGGACCTGGCGCCAGGCCGGATGCTGTATTCCAGCGCCTGGCGGAGCGCCACCGGCGTGCGCATCGCCTGCAACGCCTCGGGCAGGGTGTCTGGGCGGGTGGCGGGGCACATCGGCCCGCTGCTCGAGGTGCCGGGCTGGTACAACGGCGGCGTGCATTCCACCAACGTGCCGGGCGTGGGCATCGCCGTGTACTGGTGCAACCGGGGCAACAGCTGCGAGCCCTCGCCGCCGGTGACCAGCCTGAACTGGGAGGTCGGGCCCTGGGACTACGATCCGGAGAACAACTGGCTGGTGCTGCTGGTCAAGACCGGGCCGATCGCCTCGGGCGTGCACGACTTCCTCGGCACCGCGACGGTGCGCTACGACAACCTGGACGTCGGCGAGCTGAGCATCCACGGGCGCTTGAAGGTGACCGCCCGGGGCTGCCGGCTCGACCCCGCCAGCAGCACCCAGACCATACGCCTGCCGACGGTCCCGGTGGATGCCTTCCAGGAGGGCGGCGTGTTGCCCGACCCCTGGCTGGGGCGGCCCTTCGACCTGCGCATGGAGTGCGATCCGGACATCCGCCTGAGCTACCGCATCGATCCGCTGTACCCCAGCAACTTCCCCGACGTCCTGGCCAACCGGCAGGGCGACGGCCTGGCGCGCAACGTCGGTATCCAGCTGTTCCGCGAGCTTGGCGGCAAGAGCGTGGTGCTGCCGCTGCGGATGACGGTGTTCGAGGGCTGGACCCAGGGCGGCGCGCAGCGTATCTCGCTGTTCGCCCGCTACTACCAGACCGGCGCGCGGGTCACGCCCGGCGCCCTCAACACCGCTGCGACCTTCAGCATGATCTACGAGTGACGCATTCGACATCCTGAGCCCTGGCGGCGGAACCCGTTTGCATTTGCGCGGACGGGCCGTTGAGCCAGGGCGGCGGCCCCACGATCATGGTCCGACCCGGCAGGCGCCTGCCGCCGAGCCGGGGCATATTGCCACGGAGCGGGGGAGTCGTGTGCGGAGGTTCCGGGCACCGTTCGTCTGCCACTGGATGGAGGACGAAAAGTGTCACGGAAATGCTTGCGTGTCGGATCCTTGTCATTGCTCATGAAATCCCTGGGGTTGTCGATCGCCTCGGGCCTGGCGCTGCTGTCGTCGGCGCCGGCCCTGGCCGACTGCTACTGGAGCAACGGTGGCTCGGGGTATGCCGGCCCCGGCAAAGTCGATTGGCCTCTACCTGCCACGCTGTCGGTTCCGCGGGATAAACCGGTAGGCGCGGTGCTCTGGCGTTCGGGTTGGAAATGGGGGGCCACCGGCATGCTCAACCGCTGTTCGGCGGGACGTATCAGCGGCCGCCTGACCAGCGACATCGGCCAGCCCACCAGCAATCCTGCGGTCCATGCCACGAACGTTCCCGGTATCGGCATCGCGGTGTTCTGGTGCAACGTGGGCCAGTCTTCCTGCGCGTCCGATCCGTTTCCGCTCGGGGTGACCGACAACCGCACCTGGTCGGAAGTCTCGGCGCTGAACTGGAGCTACCGGGCCGGCACCTACGATCCTTTCACGCACTTCATCGTGTATCTGGTGAAGACCGGCGACGTCAGCCCCGGAGTGATACGGATCGGTGGCCTGTCACAGGTGTTCTACAACGCCATCGAGGTCTCCCAGCTGACCCTGTCGGGGCAGACCATCGTCAGTTCGCCCGCCTGCCAGATCACCTCGGGCACCGACGTGCGCGTGCGGATGCCCCAGGTGACGGTCACCGACTTCCCGCCGAGCATCGGGGTGATGGCCGACGACAGCAAGGCCGCCCCGTTCAATATCGGCCTGCTGTGCAGCGGCAGCATGAAGGTCAGTTACAGGATCGATCCGCTGAACGCCGCGACCGTCGCCAACGTCATCGACAATGCGAAGGGTGCAGACTACGCGGCGGGCGTCGGTATCCAGCTGTTCCAGGGCGACACGTCCAGTTCCACGGTGCTGCCGCTGTCCACCCGCCTGACCCAGGCGAACGTCTCGGGCTCCAACCTGCCGCTGTCGATCCCGCTGGTGGCCAGGTACTACAAGACTTCCAACCGCATCAGCGGCGGCGCGGTGCGGGCTTCGGCGATGTTCACGCTGTTCTACGAATGAGGCGGTCGGTGCGGGCCGGCATTGCCGGTCCGCACGGAGCCTTTCAGTCGCCTTGCTGCAGGCGTGCCAGCAGCGCCGGGGTGGGGTAGCCGTCGGCCGGCAGGCCCTGGCTCTGCTGGTAGGCGCGGATGGCCGTGCGGGTGTTGGCGCCGATGATGCCGTCCGGGTTGCCCGGCTGGTAGCCGCGGGCGGCCAGGCCTTGCTGCAGGGCGATGCGCTCGCTGCGGCTCAGCGGGCGGTCTTCCACCGGCCAGCCGGCCTCGATGCGGCCCAGGCCCTTGAAGCTGTCCGACAGCAGCCCGACGGCCAGGGCGTAGTTGGTGGAGTTGTTGTACCTGAGGATGGCGCGGAAGTTGTCCAGCACCAGGAACGCCGGGCCACGGTAGCCGGCCGGCAGCAACAGCGAGGCCGTGGCCTGGGGGTTGCCCGGCAGGCGCCCGCCCACCGGCTGCACGCCCAGGCGCAGCCATTCGCTGATCGGCTTGCGGATGCTCATGTCGGCCTGGGCGTAGTCGAAGCCCTGGGCCAGGCGCACCTCGAAACCCCAGCTCTGGCCGGGCTTCCAGCCGGAGGCCTGGAGGTAGTTGGCGGTGGAGGCCAGGGCGTCGTCGGCCGAGCGCCAGATGTCGCGGCGACCGTCGCCGTCGAAGTCCACCGCGTACTGGTCGTAGGTGGTGGGAATGAACTGCGTCTGGCCCATGGCGCCGGCCCAGGAGCCGACCATGGCGCTGGCCGGCACGTCGCCGTGCTGGATGATCCGCAGGGCGCTCAGCAACTGGCCGTGGGCGTACTCCGGGCGGCGCCCTTCGTAGGCCAGGGTGGCCAGGGAGCGGATCACGCTGCGCTCGCCCATGTTGTTGCCGAAGTTGCTTTCCATGCCCCAGATCGCCACCACGGCCTCGGCATCCACCGCGTAGCGGCTGTCGATGCGCTGCAGCACGGCGGCGTTCTGCGTCAGCTTGCCCTGGCCATTGCGGATGCGCGTCGGCGACACGGCGCCGGCCAGGTATTCCCACACCGGCCGGGTGAACTCCGGCTGGCTGCGGTCGGCGGTGACCACCGCCGGGTCGGGCTCCAGGCCGGCGAAGGCCTGGTCGAAGGTTTGCGCGCTGATGCCGGCGGCCAGGGCCTGCTGGCGGAAGCCCTCGCGCCAGGTCTCGAAGCTGATGGACGGCAACGGCTGGCCATCGGCGTCGAGCAGCACGCTGGCCGTGGACGGCTGCGAATTCGCCGCCGGCGCGTCGGCGCAGGCGGAGAGCACGCAGGCACTGAGAAGGGTCAGGCAGAGGGGAAACAGACGGAAGGGTGAAGCGGGTGTGCGCATTGCGCTCCTCGGCGGGTTCTTCAGGCAGCGGCCACCTTAGCACGCGGACGCCGGAGCGTCTGCCGCCGGGCCGGGCGCCGCGATGACAGGTTGTTGCAGGTTCAGGGGGCGGGCTTGGCCTTGGCGGCGCTCTGGTCCAGCTCCTTGAGCATCTGGTCGTAGGCCGCGCAGTCGTCCGGGCGCTCCTTGCTGGAACGGCTCTTCTTCATGGCGGCGAGCTGGGCGTTGAGGCGCTTGGCGGTTTCCGGGTCGCGCTGGGTGATGGCGGCGACCTTGTCCGCGACCTGGCGGCCCTTGGCCAGGGCCTGCTGGTCGGAACAGAAGGCCCAGGCCGAGCCGGCCATGGGCAGCAGGGCCAGCACCAGGCCGGCGGCGAGTGTCCTGGTGTTCATCGTGCTTCTCCGGGTGTTGTGCCTATTCCATGGAGGGCGCACGGTGGGCCGGAGTTCCATCGATCTTGGCCTCGGGCTCAGGATCCCTTCGCGGCGGGGAAGCCTCCGCGCTCCCCCGGCGCGTGGGCCGGGCCTCAGAAGTAGTAGCCGATGTTGCTGTACAGCTGGTTTTCCCAGTGGCCGGTGCCGCCGGCGCCCAGGCTCTGGGTGTAGTCGCTGCCGCCGATGTACGGATCGTTCCTGCCGTGCAGCCATTCCAGGGCTATCCACAGCGGGCCGAGGCTGAAGGAGCTGCCGAGGATCAGGCGCTGGGAGTCGCTGAAGGCGCTTTCGTCCTTGTCGAACAGGCTGTAGTTGCCATAGACCTTGATGCCGGAGAGCCAGCCGTAGCGGCCGGGGATGTCGTAGCTGAGGTCGGCGACGTAGAGGTTGCCCTTGGCCGCGACGTTGAAGGTGCCGTCGAAGCTGCCGAAGCTGACCAGCCTGTCGCTGCCCGGGTTCTTCGCATTCATCTGCTGGCGCGTGGCCTGGGCCTGTATGCCCCAGGGGCCGCGCTTGCCGCTGTAGTGCAGGGCGAAGGCATAGCGGCTGCCGTTGTCGTCGGTGTCCCGGTTGTCCAGGGTCGAGCCCAGGACGGAGGCGCCGATCTCCGAGTTCCAGCCGCCGCCTTCGAACTTGCGGGCCAGCCGGCCGACCAGGATGTTGCGTTCATGGTTGTCGCTGCCGTCGACCACGTAGTCGTCGGCCGTCGCCACGCTGGTGCCGTAGGTGCGCCCGCCGCGGCTGGTGCCGCGCCCCTGTTCCGCCGGGATGGGGTAGTAGGCGGCCTGCAGGTCCCAGCCGGCGCTGTTCTGCAGGTATTTCACGCCGATGTCCTGGGTGTCTTCCAGGCCGATCACGTTGCCCAGGGTTTCGAAGAAGGTGCTGCCGAAATACGGCAGCAGGCCGAAGGGGATGGGCGTCTGGCCGACCTGCACCTGGCGCTGCGCGGAGAATTTGTAGCCGACCCAGGCGTACTCGGCGAAGGCGATGTCGCCGACCCGGTCGGTGTATTCGTAGGGATAGGCGTCGCCGTAGAAGCGGTACTTGGCCGCGGCTATCCAGGTGTCGGAATGGTAGTCGGCGGTGAGGAAGAAGGTGTCGAAGCTGAACTTGGAAATATCCCGGTCCGGGTCGTAGTCCAGGCGGCCGCGCAGGGCGCCGCCGAGGTCGAGATCGTCGGTGATGGATACCGCGTGGGCGCCGGTGGCCAGCAGGGCCAGCGGCAAAAGGCAGGCGATGAGCCGCAGATGCAGGTGCAGCATGGAGTGCTCCAGTGTTTGTCGGTTCTTGTTGTCGGGAGCGAGCGGCGCCGGGCCGCTCGGGATCAGCCGATATCGCTTTCAGCGAGCGGGCGGCGGGCCAGGGAGGGCGCCCACAGGTAGCCGAGGAAGGCCAGGCAGAAGGAAGCCGGCGCGGAGAAGGTGGACAGCTCGGCGTGGCCGAGCAGGGCGATGCCCACCGCGGCGGAAAGGAACCAGGTCAGCAGGCCGCGGGCGTTGAAGGCGGGCAGTTGCGCGGGATGGCGACTCGGCTGGCTGCGTGTCCTGCGTATTTCCGCGAGGGCGATCGCCACCCAGGAGACGATGAAGATGCTCTGGTAGGACAGCGCCTGGAGGATGTAGCCGAAGACGTCCAGCAGCATCAGCAGGTAGACCTGCGCCCCGGTGAGCAGCGCCCAGGCCGCGTAGGGCACCCGGCGCAGGCCCAGGCGTCCGAAGAAGGCCTGCATGTTGGTCGCGGCGAGGAAGAAGTTGCCAGTGTTGATGCGCGTCTGGGTGATCCAGACGAACAGCAGGCCGCCCAGTCCCATCAGCTTGAGGATCGCCAGGACCACCGAGACCTCGCTCAGGCCGCCGTCGCTGGGGATGGTCGCGGCAAGGAAGATGCCGACCGTGCCGTTGAGCAGGAAGGTGACCATGTAGAAGGGAATGCCGAAGTTCACCCGCGCGTGATAGTCGCTGTCCTCGGGGCGGCCGTAGCGGGCGTAGTCCCAGGTGTACATCATCAGCACCCAGACGCCCATGAAGTAGGTGAAGCAGTTCCACCAGCCGTGCGCCACCGGGCCGCCCGGCGGCGCCAGCTCCAGCCAGGCCGTGGAGTAGCCGTATTCGGCGATGCTCATGCCGACCAGGGCGAACAGGCCGATGAGGTAGAGCGGCAGCAGCAGGCCGTTGAGCTTGTCCAGCCGGCGCATGGCGTTGCCGAAGATCATCAGCACGCTGTAGACCACTACCACCAGCGCCGAGGCGTGCGTGCCCAACGCGGGAAAGCTGTGCTGCAGCGCCACGGCCATCACCGAGCCCTCGAACACGCTGTAGTAGACCGCCGTGGCGCAGAAGATCAGCGTGGCCAGGGCCGCGCCGGCCTTGCCGAACAGCACCTGGGAGAACAGCGCCACCGACAGCCCGCTGGCGATGGCATAGCGGCTGATGACCGCGTTGATCGCCCCGTAGCTGAGCACCGATAGCAACAGGCCGATGAGTGCGTTGAGGGTGCCGTAGCCCATTGCCAGCGCCGCGGCGACCACCAGGTAGAACATCGCGCTGCAGATGCCCCACCAGGCCATCGTCAGCGAGCCGCGGCCGAGCCGCTGGGCCTCGGGAATCACTCCCGCGGCGAGTTCCGTGGATGAAGCCGAATTCGAGATTGCTCCTGCCATGACCGTCCCCTTTGTTGTTGTTGAAATGAGCGGTCGCACGACATTAGGGGAACGGCTTCGCCGGGTATTTGCCGACAGCGCAGGAAGTTTTGTCGGCCAGCGCAAGCGGGTTCAGGGCGGGGGGATCGCTGGGAGGGGGATGGTGCGGGCGGTTGCGGGAGGGGGCTTTCGCGGGGATTTTCAGGCTGCCAGAAAGAACGAAGCCTCCCAGTTGTGGGAGGCTTCGCGGCGGTAGCTGCCTTTGCCTTTCTGCGGTTTTTCCTGGCGGCTGCGGAACAGCGGTTGGGCTACCAGGGACTTGGCCTTGTTCGGCCGCTTGGCTTTCTTCGCCATGGTCTTCTCCTCGGGATGAACGCCCGCCCATTGCGGGCGACAGCATCATCGGCGCTTTCTCCGGGGATGTCCAGGCCGCAGGTCAGTT
This sequence comes from Pseudomonas sp. A6, assembly GCF_052367875.1. Taxonomy (NCBI): domain Bacteria; kingdom Pseudomonadati; phylum Pseudomonadota; class Gammaproteobacteria; order Pseudomonadales; family Pseudomonadaceae; genus Pseudomonas; species Pseudomonas sp. A6. The sequence continues at coordinate 944,455 of NZ_CP198970.1, forward strand.
GACCCGCGCAGCCCTGCGCAGCTCGCCGGGCGCGATGCCGTAGCGGGCCTTGAAGGCGCGGTTGAAGTGGGCCTGGTCGGCGAAGCCCCAGCGGTAGGCCAGCTCGCCGATGGACGGCGGTGGCGGCATGGCCAGCAGGGCATCGTGGCAGGCCTGCAGGCGCAGTTCGCGGACCCATTCCTGCACGCTGCGGCCGCTGCCCTGGAACAGCCGGTGCAGGTAGCGCACCGAAATGCCGCAGGCCTGGGCGATGCCGGCGGGGTTCAGGGCGCTGTCGTCGAGGTGGCGGTGGATGTGCTGCTCGACGCGGCGCAGGTGGGCCGCGGCGACGGCGCTGGACTGGCTTTCGCCGGGGTGCTGGCGCTCCAGGGCCATGCCCAGCAGTTCGAGCAGTTGGCGGCTCAGGCGTTGCCCGTCGCCGGGTTCGAGCTCGCCCAGGCGGCGCGCGCTGAGGGCCAGGTAGTCGGCGAACAGCGCGCCGGCGCCGCGGGTGGCGTCGAAATTCAGCGCGCAACGTTGGTCGGGCGTGGCGACGTGGCGGCGCAGGGTGCGTTCGGGCAACTTCAGCACCCACAGGGCGTTGCTCTGGGCGTAGAGGAATTCGTAGGGTTCGCCGCTGCGCTCCAGCACGAAGCTGCCGGGCTGGCAGACGGTGCGGCGGCCGCGCTGGGTAAATTCGAAACAGCTGCGCAGGGGCAGGGAGAGCAGAAACGACTCGTCCTCGCTCTGGCCGAGATGGTGGTTCTGGCGACGGTAGCGCAGGGGCGAGGAGTCGAGGTAGGACAGGCTCAGGTCGCCCAGGCTGAACAGCTCCAGCCGGCCTTGGAAGCGCTCGCCCGCCATGTAGTCCAGTTCCAGCGGGAAATAGGTGTCGCTGACGCAGCGCTTCCAGTAGTCCTGGCGCCGCTCGCTGGCGATATCGGTGGTGTCGAAGCAGGCTTGCTTGGTCATGGCGGCGGCGGTTGCAGCGTATTCGGGGTGGAATATCCATGCAGCTCTTGTGCCTTGCCAGGCGCAGGGGCGCCGGACCTCCGCGGGAGGCCCGGCGCTCCCGGCTCAGCGCTGGCGCGTCAGGCGGTAGCAGCTGGACTCGTGCAGCTCGACGACCCAGCCGGGGCGGATGAGGATGTTGGTGGTGGCTTCCTCGATCACTGCCGGGCCGTGCAGGCGGTCGCCGGCCAGCAGCAGGGCGCCCTGGTAGACCGGCGTGTCGGTGCGGATGCCGTCCTCGCCGAAAAGCATCGGCCGGCTGCCGGCCAGGGCCCGCTGGGCATGGCCGTCGCTGGCCGCCAGGCTGGGGAAGGGCGGGCGCGAGACGCGGCCGATCACCTGGCTTTCCAGGTTGACGATCTCCACCGGGTTGTCCGCCTCGGCGTAGGTGTAGAGCGCCTCGTGGCGGCGGTGGAAGGCTTCGACTATGGCCGGCAGGGTGTCGGCGTTGACCTGCAGGTCGCCGATTTCCACCGTGCATTCGTGGATCTGCCCGACGTAGCGCATCTCCAGGCTGCGCACCACGGCGATGTCCTCGTCGCGGAAGCCGTCGCCGCGCAGGGTGGCGCGGCCCTGCTGCTCCAGTTCGGCGAAGGCCGCTTCCAGGCCGGCCAGGTCGGCGTCCTCGCGGGCGAGGATGGGGTAGGTGGCCAGGTAGTTGTGCTTCACGTCGGAGAGGATCTGCCCGAGCGCGCACAGGCCGGAGGCGACCTTGGGGATCAGCACGGTGTCGATGCCCATGTCCTCGGCCAGCGCGGTCATGTGCACGCCCGCCGCGCCGCCGGCGCCGATCAGGGCGAAGTCGCGCGGGTCGTAGCCGCGCTCGATGGACACGCGGCGGATGCCGTTGACCATGTTGGCGTTGACGATGGCGTGGATGCCCCAGGCCGCCTTGTCCACGTCCATGCCCAGGGGCTCGGCGATCTTCCCGCGGATGGCCGCCAGCGCCGCCTCGCGGTCCAGGCTGATGCGCCCGCCCAGGCGCGCCTCGGGGTTGAGGTAGCCCAGGGCGAGGTTGGCGTCGGTCACCGTCGGCTGCTCGCCGCCCTGGCCGTAGGCCACCGGACCGGGGCTGGAGCCGGCGCTCTGCGGACCGACTTCGAGCATGCCGTAGGGGTTGATGTGGGCGATGGAGCCGCCGCCGGCGCCGAGGGTCTCGACCTGGATCATCGGCACGCCGATGCGCTGGCGCAGGAAGTCGGCGTCGCGGCTGAGGTTGGTCTTGCCTTCGCGGGTCAGGGTAATGTCGAAGGAGGTGCCGCCCATGTCCACGGTGATGACGTTGCGGATGCCGAACGGCTGGGCCACGAACAGCCCGGCCTGGGGCGCCGAGGCCGGGCCGGAGTTGATCGCGTTCACCGCGCGGCCGCGCATGTGCTCGCCGGTGGCCAGGCCGCCGTTGGACTGGAAGTAGCGCACCGGGCGCTGCGCGCCGAGCTGGCGGAAGTAGTCGTCGATCTTCGCCACGTAGCGCGCCATCACCGGGCTCAGGTAGGCGTTGACCAGGGTGGTGGAGGTGCGGGTGTATTCGCGGATCTGCGGGAACACCTCGGTGCCGCTGCAGACGAACACCCCCGGCAGCATCTCGCGGAGGATGGCCACGGCGCGCTGCTCGTGGGCCGGGTTGCGCACCGACCAGAGGAAGGACACGGCGACCGCCTCCACGCCCTGCTCGGCGAACAGCCGCGCGGCCTCGCGCACGTCGTCCTCGTTCAGCGGCGTGTGCTCGCGGCCGTCGGCGAGGATACGCCCGCGCACCGGGCGGCGCAGGAAGCGCCGGGCCAGCTGCGGCGCCGGCGGGTAGTCGGGGTCGTAGCGGTAGCCTTCTTCCTTGTGGCCCAGGCGGATCTCGATGCTGTCCTCATGGCCGGCGGTGGCCAGCAGGCCGACCTTCACGCCCTTGAGTTCGATCAGTGCATTGAGCGCCACCGTGGTGCCGTTGATGCAGAGGTCGCAGTTGGCGACGACCTCTTCCACCGGGCGGCCCAGCGCCTGGCTGATCTGGCGCAGGCCGTCGGCGATGGCCAGGGTGCCGTCCTGCGGGGTGGAAAGGGCCTTGAACAGGTGAACGCGGCCTTCGCGCTCGGCCAGGATGAAGTCGGTGAAGGTGCCGCCGGCGTCGACACCGAGGCGGTATTGGCTGTGCATGTCGGTTTCCTCAGGCGGTTTGGCGGCGTTGGGCGGTGGCGTCGTGGTCGACTTCGCCGGCGGGGCTCAGCACCACGCCGTAGTCGAGTTCGGCGCCCCGCGGCGAAACCAGGCCGTCGCGCACGTCGCGGGCGACCGCCTCGGGCAGGCGGCGGAAGGCCGGGCCGTAGCCGCCGCCACCCGGGGTGCGGTTGACCAGGCGTTCGCCGGGCTTGAGCACGGTCATGACGTTGCGGGTGTGCTTCTCGTGCTCGCCGGCGCGGACGATCTCCACGCCGCCCAGCTTGGGTGCGTCCAGGCCGTTGGCCGCGCCGGCGGCGCCCATGGTGGTGCGCTGGCGGCCTTCGCCGAAGGAGATCACGGTCATCTCGTGGTCCAGCGGCTCCACTTCCAGGCAGGTGCCCGAGCCGCCGCGCAACTGGCCGGCGCCGGCGCTGTCGGCCATCAGGCCGTAGCGGTGGATGAGGATCGGGTAGCTGTACTCCAGCAGCTCGATGTCCCCGGAGTAGAGCGCGCCGAAGCAGCACAGCGGGCCGCAGGCGTGCCAGCCGTCCAGCTCCGAGGTGGCGCCGGCGCCGGAGATGATCGAGGCCAGCACCATGGTCACGTATTCCTCGCCGGTGCGCGGGTCGACGCCGGCGATGTTCACCCCGCTGGTGTGCCCCCAGGAGGCGGTGACGCGTTCCGGCGCGGCCTGTTCGAAGGCCTGGCGCACGGCGTCGGTGAGGGTTTCCATGGGCGTGGTGGTGCAGTTGACGTGGGGCGCCGGTTCCTCGGCGTTGCACAGGGTGCCTTTCGGCCCCAGGTCCACGGTCACGCAGCGGTACAGCCCGGCGTTATAGGGCGGCGGCACCTGGGCGAACATCATCAGCCCGAGGTAGATGCCCGACATCGAGTTGCCGGCGTAGGAGTTGATGAAGTAGGGCACCTGCGGCGGGCTCTGTACGGCGATGTGGCAGCTGTCGTCCTTGATGGTGACGGTGGCACGGATGGCCAGCTCGCCCAGGCCGTGGCCGGAGTCCTCCAGCACCGCGTGGCCGGTGTAGCTGCCGTCGGGCACCGAGCGGATCAGCTCGCGCATCTGCCGGTCGGCCATGTCCTTCAGCTCGGCGATGCACTCGCGCACCGTGGCTACGCCGTACTTGTCGAGCAGGGCGACCAGGTTGCGCTCGCCGACGCGGCAGGCGCCGTACTGGGCGTTGAGGTCGCCTTCCTGGTTGCGCCGGGCGCGCATGTTGGTGAGCAGCAGGTTGATCACGTCCTCGCGGCGGCGGCCCTTTTCCCACAGCTTCACCGGCGGGATGCGCAGGCCTTCGGCGTAGATTTCCTTCGCATCGGGGTTGTAGCCGGCCGGCACCGGGCCGCCGATGTCGGTGAGGTGGCCCTTGCACACGGTCCAGAACACCAACTCGCCCTGGTAGAACACCGGCTTGTACATGCAGCAGTCGATGATGTGGCTGCCGGCGTAGGTGGGGTCGTTGTGGTAGATCACGTCACCTTCGGCGATGTCGTCGCCGAAGTAGCCGGACACAGCCTTCATCGCCGGGATCAGCGAGCCCAGGTGGATGGGGATGTCCTGGCCCTGCAGGATCATTTCCGAGTGGTGGTCGAAGAGGGCGTTGGAATAGTCGTGGGCGAGGTTGAAGACGCTGGAACGGCTGGTTTTTTCCAGCGTCAGGGTCATCTCGCGCTGGGTCATTTCCAGCGCGCCGCGCACCACGGCCAGGGTAATCGGATCGGCCGGCATCGCTTTGTTCTCCTTATCGGCGGGTCGATGGGGCGACGATAGGGAGGCGCCGGCCGGGCGTATTGCGCGGCAGCGCAGTGGTTCTTGTCGTGCAGTGCACAGGTGCCGAACGGCGGTTGTCCGGCATCAACCTGTAGGAGCGGGCCCTGCCCGCGATTCGCGCGCAGGGCGCGCTCCTACATGGGAATGGCGCGGGTGGAGCAGCGTAGGAGCGGATCTCATCCGCGAATCGCGCCGGGACGTCCGGCCATCGCGGACAAGGTCCGCTCCTACGGCTCCGGCAAACCCGACACCCCGTAGGATGGGTTGAGCGAAGCGATACCCATCACCTGGGTCTGTAGGAGCGGATTTATCCGCGATTCGCGCGCAGGGAGACGGCAGGGGGATCAACCCGGCGGCAACGGCAGGCGTTGGCCGGCCAGCAGCAGCGCCAGGCGTGCCAGGCCGTTCCAGGCGTCGCCCTGGGCCTGGCCCTTGATCTGCGCGTCGATCAGCTGGGCGTCCTGCAGCAGCTGGTTCCAGCGGTTGCCGCTGTGGCGCTGCAGGGCGCGGGTGAGCAGGGGGCGGCGTTTGTCCCACACCGGCGGGCGGCATTGGGCGAAGGCCTTGTCCAGGGGCACGCCCTGGCCGAACTGCTGGGCGATGCCTGCCAACTGGCGGATTTCCCGGGCCAGGGCCCAGAGGATCACCGGCGGCTCCACGCCCTCGCCGCGCAGGCCTTCGAGCATGCGCAGGCTGTGCGCGGCTTCGCCGGCCAGGGCCGCGTCGATCAGGCCGAACACGTCGAAGCGCGCGCTGTCGGCCACCGCCGCCTGCACGGTGGCGGCGTCGAGCTGGTTGCCGTCGGCCAGCAGCTTGAGTTTCTCGATCTCCTGCGCGGCGGCCAGCAGGTTGCCTTCCACCCGCGCGGCGATCAGGTCCACCGCGTCCTGGCTGGCGGCGAGGCCGGCCTGGGACAGGCGCTGGCGGATCCACTGCGGCAGCTGGTGCACGTCCACCGGCCAGATCTGGATGAACTGCGCGGCCTCGCCGTCGATCAGCGCCTTGGCCCACTTGGTCTTCTGGGTGGCGCCGTCGAGCTTGGGCAGGGTGACCAGCAGCACCGTGTCTTCCGGCGGACGCTGCAGGTATTCCTGGAGGGCGGCGGCGCCCTTGTCGCCGGGCTTGCCGGAGGGCAGGCGCAGCTCCAGCAGGCGCTTCTCGGCGAACAGCGAGAGGCTGGCGCCGGCTTCCAGCAGCAGGCCCCAGTCGAAGTTGGCTTCGGCGTTGAACACCTGGCGTTCGCTGAAATCACGCTGGCGGCAGGCGGCGCGGATGGCGTCGCAGGCTTCCTGGCAGAGCAGCGGTTCGTCGCCGCTGACCACGTAGACGGGGGCCAGGCTGCCCTGCAGGTGCTTGGCGAGTTGGGCGGGATTGAGCTTCATGAAAGTACTGGGGCCGGCATGGCCGGCCCCTGGGTCCTCTTACTGCGCCTTCGGCAGTTCGATCGGCGACTGCTGCGGCTGCTGCCTGGCCGCCTCGTCCGCGGCCTTGAGCGCGTCGGCTTCGGCCTTGGCCTTGGCTTCGGCCTGCTGCTGCAGGTATTCCAGGCGGGCCGGGGTGAGCATCTGCAGGCGCAGGGAGAGCTGCTGCACCAGGTCGCGGCGCATTTCCTTGCGCAGCTGGGCGGCTTCCTGGTCGGAGCCGATCAGGTTGTTCTCGTCGTGCAGGTAGACCTTCTGCACCTCGACCTTGTCGGTCATCAGCAGCAGGTTGTCGGCGCCGCGCACTTCGTAGTCGACCGTGGTGGTCAGCTCGTACTCGGCACTGCGCGCCGAGCTGCTGTAGCTGGCGGTGCGCTGGGTCTCGGCCTCGCGGGCGAGGAACAGGTGGTAGGGCGCGCCCTTGGTCACTTTCACGCCGCTGTTCTCCAGCAGGCGCTGCAGGTCCTTGACGGTGTCGCCATAGGCGTTGCGCGCGCTCAGGTCGACTTCCTTGAGCGCGAAGTTCGTATCGCCCAGGCCGCGCAGGTGGAAACCGCAGGCGGCCAGCACGGTGGTCAGGCCGATCAGCGCGATGCCGGTCAGGATACGTTTCATCAAGCTTCCCTCACTCCTGTTGATCCGGGTTGCCCGCGGCAAGCGCCGCGGGCGAATGCCATCAGTTGGCGACGATGTTGACCAGCTTGCCGGGGACCACGATCACCTTGCGGATGGTCAGGCCGTCGGTGAAGCGCAGCACGTTCTCGTTGGCGCGGGCGGTGGCCTCGACGTCTTCGCGGCTGGCCTCGGCCGGCACCTCGATGTGCCCGCGCAGCTTGCCGTTGACCTGCACCACCAGTTGCAGGGTGTCCTGCACCAGGGCGCTCTCGTCGACCTGCGGCCAGGGCGCGTCGATCACCGCGCCGGTGTGGCCCAGCTCGTGCCAGAGCACGTGGCTGATATGCGGGGTGATCGGCGCCAGCAGCAGGGCGACGGTCTCCAGGCCTTCCTGCAGCAGGGCGCGGTTGCCGGCGCCTTCCTGCGGGACCTTCTCCAGCACGTTCATCAGCGTCATCACCGCGGCGATGGCGGTGTTGAACTTGTGGTTCTGGCCGATATCCTGGCTGGCCTGCTTGATGGCCAGGTGGATGGCGCGGCGGATTTCCTTCTGCGCGTCGTCCAGCGTGTCCTGCGCCACGGCGGCGGCGAAGCCGGCGTTGACGTGGGCCTGGGCCAGGCGCCAGACGCGGCGCAGGAAGCGGCTCGCGCCCTCGACGCCGGAGTCGGACCATTCCAGGCTCATGTCCGGCGGCGAGGCGAACATCATGAACAGGCGGCAGGTGTCGGCGCCGTAGGCGTCGATCATGGCCTGCGGGTCCACGCCGTTGTTCTTCGACTTGGACATCTTCTCGGTGCCGCCGATCTCCACCGGCAGGCCGTCGGTCTTCAGGCGCGCGCCTATGACCTTGGCCTTGGCGTCACGCTCGACTTCCACGTCGGCCGGGTTGAACCAGTCCTTGCCGCCATTGGCGGTGGTGCGGTAGTAGGTCTCGGCGACCACCATGCCCTGGGTCAGCAGGTCCTTGAACGGCTCGTCGGAGTCGATCAGGCCCTCGTCGCGCATCAGCTTGTGGAAGAAGCGCGCGTACAGCAGGTGCAGGATGGCGTGCTCGATGCCGCCGATGTACTGGTCCACCGGCAGCCAGTAGTTGGCGGCCTTCTTGTCCAGCATGCCGTCCTCGAACTGCGGGCAGGCGTAGCGGGCGAAGTACCAGGACGACTCGACGAAGGTGTCCATGGTGTCGGTTTCGCGCTTGGCCGGCTGGCCGCATTTCGGGCAGCTGCACTCGTAGAATTCCGGCATTTTCGCCAGGGGCGAACCGGCGCCGTCCGGCACCACGTCCTCCGGCAGCACCACCGGCAACTGGTCGGCCGGCACCGGCACGTCGCCGCAGGCTTCGCAGTGGATGATCGGGATCGGGCAGCCCCAGTAGCGCTGGCGGCTGATGCCCCAGTCACGCAGGCGGAACTGGGTGCGCGCCTGGCCCAGGCCCTTGGCGGCCAGGTCGGCGCCGATGGCGTCGAAGGCGGCCTGGTAGCCGAGGCCGTCGTACTTGCCGGAGTTGACGGTGCGGACGCTGTCGTCCTTGGCGCCGTACCACTCCTGCCAGGCGCTGGCGTCGTAGCCGTCGTCGCCGGCGGCCAGGGTGATCACCTGCCTGATCGGCAACTGGTACTTGTTGGCGAATTCGAAGTCGCGCTCGTCATGGGCCGGCACGGCCATCACCGCGCCTTCGCCGTAGGTCATCAGCACGTAGTTGGCGATCCACAGCGGCAGCTTCTCGCCGGTCAGCGGGTGCTCGACGAACAGGGAAGTGGCGACGCCTTTCTTCTCCTGGGTGGCGATGTCCGCTTCGGCGACGCCGCCGCGCTTGCACTCGTCGATGAATGCCTGCAGGGCCGGCTCGCGCTGGGCGGCCAGGGTGGCCAGCGGATGCTCGGCGGCCACGGCGACGTAGGTGGCGCCCATCAGGGTGTCCGGACGGGTGGTGAAGACCTTCAGCTGGCCGGCCTCGCCGATGGAGGCCTGGTCATAGGGGAAGGCGATCTCCATGCCGCGGGACTTGCCGATCCAGTTGCGCTGCATGGTCTTGACCTGTTCCGGCCAGCCCGGCAGGTGGTCGAGGCTTTCCAGCAGCTCTTCGGCGTAGGCGGTGATCTTGAAGTAGTACATCGGGATTTCGCGCTTCTCGATCAGCGCGCCCGAGCGCCAGCCGCGGCCGTCGATGACCTGCTCGTTGGCCAGCACGGTCTGGTCCACCGGGTCCCAGTTGACGGTGCCGTTCTTGCGGTAGATCACGCCCTTCTCGAACAGGCGGGTGAACAGCCACTGCTCCCAGCGGTAGTAGTCCGGCTTGCAGGTGGTGACTTCGCGCGACCAGTCGATGGCCAGGCCCAGGCTGTTCAGCTGGGCCTTCATGTAGGCGATGTTGTCGTAGGTCCAGGCGGCGGGGGCGACGTTGTTCTTCATCGCGGCGTTTTCCGCCGGCATGCCGAAGGCGTCCCAGCCCATCGGCTGCAGGACGTTCTTGCCGCGCATGCGCTGGTAGCGGCTGATCACGTCGCCGATGGTGTAGTTGCGCACGTGGCCCATGTGCAGCTTGCCGCTCGGATACGGGAACATCGACAGGCAGTAGAACTTCTCCTTGCCGGGGACTTCCTCGACGCGGAAGGAGTTGTGTTCGTTCCAGTACTTCTGGGCCTGGGATTCGATCTCGAGAGGCTGGTATTGCTCGTGCATGGCGCGACTTGGACCTGTACGGAATAGACGGCGCGGCCGTGGGAGCGGAGCGGGCGCTCCCGTCTTGCCGGGGCACCGCGGCGGCCGGTCGGCAAGGGGCTGCATAAAGCCTCGTAGCATACATGAGCCCTCCCTGAGCCGGTAGCCCGCGCCGTTTGTCGCGCGCTCGGTGGCCCGGGGGCCGGGACGCTAAGCTTGGCCTGAGGGCGGGAGGTTTCCGCCTGCTTGAGGTGACTGATGGCTGAGCTGCATCGTGCAAGTTTGTCGGGTTCCGGTCTTTATGAGCGGTTGTTGCATCGACTTGAACTGGCCCTGGACGAGGCCGAGACCGCGGAACGCCTGCGCGATGAGCATCCCGAGGAGTTGGAGCTGCGCGGCCTGAGCAGCGCCGAGATGCAGCTGATCCGCGCCTACCTCGACCAGGACGTCAACTGGCTGCGCGGCTGGCACGCCGCCGCCGAGGAGCTGGCGCTGATCGAGCACGCTCCCGCCCGCTCCACGCGGGCGCGCCTGGGCGGCAGCGCCGGCAAGACGCGTCCGTCCCATCGCCACCTGCAATTGCTCTGCGCGCTGTGCGGCACGCCGGTGGTGTACAACCGCCAGCACGGGGTGATGCCCTGCGCTTCCTGTGGTTCGCAGTTGTTCCGCGGCTCCCGCGGGCGTTGATTCCACGCGTTCATCCGCTAGGCTGTGGCGCTCCATGAAAGGAGCCGCCGATGCCGCTGCGCTATCTCATCAAGCAGATCCTGATGCCGCCGGGCATCCTGCTCATCCTCCTGTTGCTGGGTTTCGTCCTGCGCCGCCGCCGGCCGAGGCTGGCGCTGGCCTGCTTCGTCGCCGGGTTCGCCGGCTTCTGGCTGCTCAGCCTGCCGCTGACGGTGGAGTGGGGCGCGCGCCTGCTGGAGCGCCAGCCGGCCCTGGCGCGTTCGGAGTGGGCGGGGCTGGCGCAGCGCGCCGAGGCCATCGTCATCCTCGGCGCGGGCCGCGAGCGCGGCGACCCGGCCTGGGGCGACGACCAGCCCGGCCTGATGGCCCGCGAGCGGCTGCGCTACGCCGCGCGCCTGGCCAAGGCCAGCGGCCTGCCGCTGCTGACTTCCGGCGGCCTGCACTACGGCACGCCGCCCAGCGAGGCGCAGATCATGGCCACCAGCCTGGCGGATGACTACGGCGTGAGCGTGCGCTGGCAGGAAGGGCGCAGCCGCACCACCTGGGAGAATGCTGTGATGAGCGCGGAAATCCTCCGCCAGGCCGGCGTACGCCGCGTGGTGCTGGTCACCCAGGCGCAGCACATGCTGCGTGCGGTCTGGAGTTTCGAGGCCAACGGCCTGGAGGTGGTGCCGGCGCCGATGGGCTTCATTGGCGTGGACAACGCCCGCCCGTTCGGCGGCTGGCTGCCGGAGGCCAAGGCGTTCTGGCAGAGCAACCAGTTGCTCAACGAGGCGCTGGGGTTGTTGGGATACCGGTTGTTCTATCGCTGAAGGGATGCATCGCGGACCTTGTCCGCGATTCGCGCGCAGGGCGCGCTCCTACAGGGGAACGATGTGGGTGGGGCAACGTAGGGCGGATAACCGTTCGCGGTTATCCGCCGCCTGACCTTGGCTGCATTCCGCTCGGTGTCGAGCACGGAGCCGCTGTTGAACTCAACCTCGGCGTACAACCGCGAACGGTTGTACGCCCCACACTCAGCCGAACATCCGGCGCTGCTCGGGCGCGGCCTGGCGGCGCACCACGGCCCAGAGCGACAGGATTACCGCCAGGGCGCCCAGCGGCCACAGGCGCCATTTCAGGTAGGGCGTCAGGCCCTGCATCGGGGTGACCTCGCCGCGCAGCACGCCCTGCTGGAACTGGGGGATCTCGTGGGCGATGCGGCCCTGCGGATCGATCAGCGCGGTGACGCCGTTGTTGGTGCCGCGGATCATCCAGCGTCCGGCCTCCAGGGCGCGCATCTGCGCCATCTGCAGGTGCTGCAGCGGGCCGATGGAGGTGCCGAACCAGGCGTCGTTGCTGATGGTCAGCAGCAGCTGGCTCTGCGCCGCCAGGCCGGCGGCGAATTCCGGATAGACCACTTCGTAGCAGATGTACGGCGCGATGGCGTAGCCCTTGGCCTTGAGCAGCGCCTGGTCGGCGGGGCCGCGGGCGAAGTCGGACATGGGCAGGTCGAAGAAGGTGATCAGGCCGCGCAGCAGGTCCTGCAGCGGCACGTACTCGCCGAAGGGCACCAGCTTCTGCTTGAGGTAGTCGCCACTGCCGTCGCCGACCACGGTGATGCCGTTGTAGTAGTGCACGCCGTCGGCGTCGCGCTGGCGCATGGGCACGCCGGTGATGAGCGCGGCACGCTTCTGCTTGGCCATCTCGTCGAGCATGCCCAGGTAGCCGCCGGCCTGATCCTTGAGCAGCGGCACGGCGGTTTCCGGCAGGACGATCAGGTCGACGTCATGCTGTTCGGCGCTGAGGTCGCGGTACAGCTCAAGTTGCGCGGTGACGTGCTTGGGGTCCCACTTCATTTCCTGGGCGATGTTGCCCTGGATGGCGGCGACGGTCAGCGGCGCGCCGGCGGGGGCGGTCCAGGCGTGGCCCTTGAGGACGAGGCCGGCGATCCACGGCGCCAGCAGCAGGACCAGGCCGACGACCAGTTGCGCCGGGCGGAAGGTCAGCTGCGGCAGGTTGACCAGCAGCGCGGCGCACAGGGCGATGCTGAAGGAGATCAGCCATACGCCGCCGATCGGGGCCAGGCCGGCCAGGGGGCCCTGCAACTGGCTGTAGCCGGTGAAGAGCCAGGGGAAGCCGGTGAGGAACCAACTGCGGAACACTTCCAGGCCCAGCCACAGCGCGGCGAAAGCCAGGGAATCGCTGACCGGCGCGTTGTTGCGCCGCAGCAGGCGCGCCCAGGCCCAGGCCGGCAGGCCGAAGAAGAACGCCACCCCGGCGCTGAAGCCGACCACCAGGAAACCGGCCAGGGCCGGCGAGGCGCCGCCGAAGTCGTGGATGCTGTAGTAGATCCAGCCGGTGCCGGCGAGGAAGGCGCCGAAGCCGTACCACCAGCCGCGCCACAGCGCCGAGCCCGGGGTGACGCCACGCAGCCCGAGGTAGAACAGGGCGACGGAAAGCAGCGCCAGCGGCCAGATGCCGTAGGGGGCCAGGGCCAGTGGGGTGATGGCGCCGGCGGCGAGGGCCAGCAGATGGCCCGGCCAGCCGGGACGGGTGATCCAGCGCATCGGTATTCCTTGGAAGCGGTTTGGCGATGCGCAAGAGTAATGGAGAGACGAACGGTCGGCTATGGGGGCGAGGGCGAAAAGCCATGAGGCGTCTGCGACGCTGTGTTGCAGGATGTCAGAACGGCCCGTAGGCGCGGAGCTTGTCCGCGGCGGGAGGCGCTCTTCGTAGGATGGGTTGAGCCTGCGAAACCCATCGGGCCATGGTGATGGGTATCGCTTCGCTCAACCCATCCTACGATGGCTGTCTATTGGGTTCCCGCGTTCGCGGGAATGACGTCGGAAGACACGACTCTCACCCCGTCATTCCCGCGAACGCGGGAGCCCAGAAAACAACGTAGGAGCGGCCCGCCTCAGTCGCGCAGTGGCGTCAGGCGCAGCAGGTGCAGGCGGCGGCTGTCGGCGTTGAGCACGCGGAAGCGGAAACCGCCCAGCTCGGTGGTCTCGTTGCGCTTGGGCAGGTGGCCGAAGGCGCTCATCACCAGGCCGCCGACGGTGTCGAATTCCTCGTCGGAGAATTCCGCGCCGAAGAAATCGTTGAAGGCTTCCACCGGGGTCAGCGCCTTGACGATGAAGTCGCCGCTGGGCAGCGGCTTGATGTAGCTGTCTTCCTCGACGTCGTGCTCGTCCTCGATGTCGCCGACGATCTGCTCCAGCACGTCCTCGATGGTCACCAGGCCCGCCACGCCGCCGTACTCGTCGATGACGATGGCCATGTGGTTGTGGTTGGCGCGGAATTCGCGCAGCAGCACGTTGAGGCGCTTGGACTCGGGCACGAAGGTGGCCGGGCGCAGCAGGTCCTTGATGTTGAAGGCGTGGTTGCCGTCGTGGAGGATCAGCGGCAGCAGGTCCTTGGCCAGCAGCACGCCCATCACGTCGTCGAGGCTCTCGCCCACCACCGGGTAGCGCGAGTGCGCCGCGTCGATGATCGCCGGGAGGAACTCGCGCGGGCTCTGGCTGGCCTTGATGCTGATCATCTGCGAGCGCGGCACCATGATGTCGCGCACCTGCAGGTCGGCGACCTGGATGGCGCCTTCGACGATGGACAGCGCCTCGCTGTCCAGCAGCTTGTTGTCGTGGGCGTCGCGCAGCAGCTCGAGGAGCTCCTGGCGGTTTCTCGGCTCATGGGCAAAAGCCTGGGTGATCTTGTCCAGCCAGGACTTATGCCCGTTGCTCGATCGGTCTTCGCTCATCTTTCCTTTGCTCGTTGGCTTTTATTCTTCATCCGCCGCGTACGGGTCGGGGTAGCCCAGTTCGGCCAGCAATTGCCGTTCCAGGGCCTCCATTTCCTCGGCCTCGGCGTCTTCGATATGGTCGTAGCCCAGCAGGTGCAGGCAACCGTGGATCACCAGGTGCGCCCAGTGCGCCGCCGGTTCCTTGCCCTGTTCGGCGGCTTCGCGCTCGACCACCGGCACACAGATCACCAGGTCGCCCAGCAGCGGTATGTCCAGCAGTTCGTCGGGTACGTCGGCGGGGAAGGACAGCACGTTGGTGGCGTAGTCCTTGTGCCGCCAGGTGCGGTTCAGCTCGCGGCCCTCGGCCTCGTCCACCAGGCGGATGGTCAGCTCGGAGTCGGCCTGGCGCTGGCGCAGGGCCAACTCGCACCAGCGGCGCAGCTGCGCTTCGCTGGGCAGGTCGGCGGCTTGGCTGGCGACCTGCAGGTCGAGTTCAAGCATCGCGGGTTTCCCTGGGCGCGCGTTCGCCGTCCAGGCGCACCGGCTGGCGTGCCTCGAAGCGTTCGTAGGCTTCGACGATGCGTTGCACCAGCGGGTGGCGCACCACGTCCTTGGGCTTGAAGTGGGTGAAGCTGATGCCCGGTACGTCGTGCAGCACTTCCATCACGTGCTTGAGGCCCGAGCGGGTGCCGCGCGGCAGGTCGACCTGGGTGATGTCGCCGGTGATCACCGCGGTGGAGCCGAAGCCGATGCGGGTGAGGAACATCTTCATCTGCTCGATGGTGGTGTTCTGGCTTTCGTCGAGAATGATGAAGCTGTTGTTCAGCGTGCGCCCGCGCATGTAGGCCAGCGGCGCGACCTCGATCACCTGGCGCTCGATCAGCTTGGCCACGGTCTCGAAGCCGAGCATCTCGTACAGGGCGTCGTACAGCGGGCGCAGGTAGGGGTCGATCTTCTGCGACAGGTCGCCGGGGAGGAAGCCGAGCTTCTCGCCGGCCTCCACCGCCGGGCGCACCAGCAGGATGCGGCGGATCTGCTCGCGCTCCAGGGCGTCCACGGCGCAGGCCACCGCCAGGTAGGTCTTGCCGGTGCCGGCCGGGCCGATGCCGAAGTTGATGTCGTGGTCGAGGATGGCCTTGACGTAGCGCTGCTGGTTGGCGCCGCGCGGGCGGATGTGCGCCTTGCGCGTCTTCAGCGTGATGTTGGGCACGTCGCTGGCGCTGGCCAGGTCTTCCAGGCCGGATTCCTGGAGGAACAGGTGGACCATGTCCGGGGTCAGCTCGGTGCCGCTCTGCGCCTCGCGGTACAGGCGCTGCAGCAGGTGCTCGGCGGCCTGGGTACGCGCGGCCTCGCCAACCAGTTCGAACTGGTTGCCGCGGTTGCGGATCTCGATGTCCAGGCGTTTCTCGATCTGGTGCAGGTGCTCGTCGAACTGCCCGCAGAGATTGGCGAAGCTGCGTGCGTCGAAGGGTTCCAGGGTGAAGCGGTGAAGATCCAGGGGGGCGTTCAAGGTGCTGTCGGTATGACCGTTGGGAAATTAGGGATGACCGAAGAATAACCCCGGCGGCCCCTGTGGGAAAGTCGGGCGCCGGGATGGACTTCAGTGACGGGTGGGCTCGATGAGGCGGCCGCGCAGCGAGTTGGGCAGCGCCTCGTAGATTTCCACCTCGGCGAACTGGCCGATCAGGCGCGGGTTGTCGCAGGCGAAGTTGACCACGCGGTTGTTCGCCGTGCGGCCCTGCAGCTGGCCCGGGTCGCGCTTGGAGTAGTCGGTGACGAGGATGCGCTGCACGCTGCCGACCATGCGTCGGCTGATCTCGAAGCCCTGCTGCTGCAGGCGCGTGTTGAGAATCATCAGGCGCTGCTTCTTCACCTCGTCCGGGGTGTCGTCGACCAGGTCCGACGCCGGGGTACCCGGGCGCTGGCTGTAGATGAAGACGAAGGAGTAGTCGAAACCGACTTCTTCCACCAGCTTCATGGTCTGTTCGAAGTCCTTGTCGGTCTCGCCGGGGAAGCCGACGATGAAGTCCGAGCTGATGCAGATGTCCGGCACCGCGGCCTTGAGCTTGCGGATGCGCGACTTGTATTCCAGCGCGGTGTGGTTGCGCTTCATGGCGGCCAGCACGCGGTCCGAGCCGGACTGCACCGGCAGGTGGACGAAGGGCACCAGCTGCGGCAGCTCGGCGTGGGCGGCGATCAGCGCATCGCTGAACTCCAGCGGGTGCGAGGTGGTGTAGCGGATGCGCTCGATGCCGTCGACCTCGGCGACCACCCGCAGCAGCTCGGCGAAGTCGGCGATGCGCCCGTCGTGGGTGGCGCCGCGGAAGCCGTTGACGTTCTGCCCCAGCAGGGTGACTTCCTTGACGCCGTTCTCGGCCAGGTGGATGACCTCGGCGAGCACGTCGTCGAACGGCCGGCTGACTTCCTCGCCGCGGGTGTAGGGCACCACGCAGAAGCTGCAGTACTTGCTGCAGCCTTCCATCACCGAGACGAAGGCGGTGGGGCCGTCGACGCGCGGTTCGGGCAGGCGGTCGAACTTCTCGATCTCCGGGAAGGACACGTCCACCTGCGGTTTGCGGGTGGTGCGCGCGGCGTCGATCATTTCTGGCAGGCGGTGCAGGGTCTGCGGGCCGAACACCACGTCGACGAACGGCGCGCGCTCGCGGATGGCGGCGCCTTCCTGGCTGGCCACGCAGCCGCCGACGCCGATCACCAGCTCCGGCTTCTGCTGCTTCAGGGTCCGCCAGGCGCCCAGTTCGGAGAACACCTTCTCCTGGGCCTTTTCGCGGATCGAGCAGGTATTGAGGAGGATCACGTCGGCTTCTTCGGCCTTCTCGGTCAGCTCCAGGGCATGTTCCTCGCCCAGCAGGTCGGCCATGCGCGAGCTGTCGTACTCGTTCATCTGGCAGCCGTGGGTCTGAATGAAAAGCTTCTTGGCCATGCGCGCTTCGTCGGGGAAATCCAAAATGACCGGGCATTATAGTGGCGCGCCGGGCCCGTTCCTAGGGTTGCGCGCCAGGCGGCTGTGCTATGCTTCGCGCCCCCCTTTTCGCAGAGCTGTCATCCGTCGTTCATGAACAAGCGCGAGAACCCGATCTACAAAGTCGTCTTCCTCAACCAGGGCCAGGTGTTCGAGATGTACGCCAAGCAGATCTACCAGAGCGAACTGTGGGGCTTTCTGGAGATCGAGGAGTTCGTCTTCGGCGAGCGCACCCAGGTGGTCGTGGATCCCAGCGAAGAGAAGCTCAAGGCCCAGTTCGAGGGCGTGATCCGCAGCTTCGTGCCGCTGCACGCGATCATCCGCATCGACGAAGTGGAGCGCCTGGGCACGCCGAAGATCAGCGAGGCCAAGGGCGGCGGCAACGTGATGCCGTTTCCGATGCCGATGCCGGACAAGAGCAGCTGAAGGCTATAGGCTAGAGGCTATAGGCAAGAGCGAAGAGCACGCTGGAGTCGCTCCTACGAAAAGCCCGTATGCTCTTCGCCTCTAGCCTCTAGCCTCTAGCCTCTAGCCTCTAGCCTCTAGCCTCTAGCCTCTAGCCTCTAGCCTCTAGCCTCTAGCCTCTAGCCTCTAGCCTCTAGCCTCTAGCCGCTTTTAGGGCAGCGGCGAAAACGGCGTATTGCCCGCGGTCTGCAGCTCGATCAGGTAGTTGCGGAAGATCTGCCCCAGCACCTTGCTGGCGATGTCCAGTTCGTCCTTGCTCATCTGCTCGGCGACCAGGTCGGCGCTGTCCATGGCGTCTTCGGCGCCGTTCACCGCGGCCATCTTCAGCACTATGTAGGCCTGGATGTTGTTGGCCTTGACCCCTTCGCCGCGGAAGAACATGGTCCCCAGGCGCCATTGGGCCTGGGCGTGGCCCAGCAGCGAGGCTTTTTCGTACCAGCGCAGCGCGGCCGGGAAGTCGCGCGGGGCGCGTTCGCCGGTGTAGTAGTACTCGCCCAGTTCGAATTGCGCTTCGGCGTCGCCGCTATTGGCGATCTGCTGACAGCTGGCCAGGGCCTGCTGCAGTTGCTCGGGGACGGTGTTCAGGGTGCAACGGCCGGTCGCCGGGACCAGCAGCGAGTTGCCTCCCGCCTGCGCGAGCAGGGGCGAGATGAACAACAGGCTGCCCAGCAGCAGGGCGCGACCAGAACGGTACATGGGGAGAAACGGCCTCCGGCAACGGGGCGGGCGCAATGCCCGGCCGGCGAAAACGTGCCGGCCTGCACATTATGAAATAAGCCGACGCTTCCTTACAAAGTCTTTACGGTGTTTTTCGCGGTTTCCGTCCGAATGGCCAAGAAACCGGCGTAGGACTCGCCTGGAAAGCGTAACGACGGAAAATTGGCCGCGGCGGGCGCCGCGGCCGGAGGGGATCACTTGAGGGCGGCGAAGGCGCGCTCGGCGGCGTCCAGGGTCAGCTTCAGCTCGGTGTCGCCGTGGGCGATGGAGGTGAAGCCGGCCTCGTAGGCGCTGGGCGCCAGGTACACGCCGCCGTCCAGCATCAGGTGGAAGAAGCGCTTGAAGCGCTCGGCGTCGCTGGCCATCACGTCGGCGAAGGTGATGATGTCGTCTGCGCCGCTGAAGTACAGGCCGAACATGGCGCCGGCCTGGGTGGTGACGAACGGGATGCCGGCGGCATCGGCGCGCTCCTGCAGGCCCTGCAGCATGCGGCTGGTGTAGTCGGTCAGCTCGTCGTGGAAGCCCGGGCGGCTGATCAGCTTCAGGGTGGTCAGGCCGGCGGCCATGGCCAGCGGGTTGCCCGACAGGGTGCCGGCCTGGTAGACCGGGCCCAGCGGGGAAATCTGCTGCATGATCGCGCGCTTGCCGCCGAAGGCGCCCACCGGCATGCCGCCGCCGATGATCTTGCCGAAGGTCGACAGGTCCGGGGTCACGCCGTACAGCGCCTGGGCGCTGCCGAGGTGGACGCGGAAGCCGGTCATCACCTCGTCGAAGATCAGCACCACGCCGTGCTTGTCGCAGGCCTTGCGCAGGCCCTGGAGGAAGCCCGGGGCGGGCGGCACGCAGTTCATGTTGCCGGCCACCGGCTCGACGATGATGCAGGCGACGTTCTGGCCGCACTCGTCCAGGGCCTTCTCCACCGCTTCCAGGTCGTTGAACGGCAGCGTCAGGGTGTGCTTGGCGAAGTCCGCCGGCACGCCCGGGGAGTTCGGCACGCCGAAGGTCAGGGCGCCGGAGCCGGCCTTCACCAGCAGGCTGTCGGAGTGGCCGTGGTAGCAGCCCTCGAACTTGATGATGTCGTCGCGGCCGGTGTAGCCGCGGGCCAGGCGGATGGCGCTCATGGTCGCCTCGGTGCCGGAGCTGACCATGCGCACCATGTCCATGGACGGCACCAGCGAGCAGACCAGGTCGGCCATTTCCACTTCCAGCGCAGTCGGCGCGCCGTAGGACAGGCCGTGCTGCAGCTGGCGGCGCACCGCGTCGAGCACTTCCGGGTGGGCGTGGCCGAGGATCATCGGGCCCCAGGAGCCGACGTAGTCGACGTAGCGCTTGTCGTCTTCGTCCACCACGTAGGCGCCTTCCGCGTGCTTGAAGAACAGCGGGGTGCCGCCGACGCTCTTGAAGGCGCGCACCGGCGAGTTGACGCCGCCGGGGATGTGCTTCTGGGCGTTGGCGAAGAGGAGTTCGGAACGGGACATGGCGACCTCTCGTTGGGATCCGTGAAAGCGGCGCGCAGCGGCGCCGCGGGAAAGGGTTAGAACAGCGCGGCGAAGGCGCGGGCGCGGCGCTCCACTTCGGCCGGGGTGTCGGCGGCGAAGAGCGCGTTGATCACCGCCAGCAGGTCGGCGCCGCGGCCGATCAGCTCGGGGGCGTTGTCCAGGCTCACGCCGCCGATGGCCACCAGCGGTACGTTGGCGAAGCGCGCGCGGGCCTGCTCCAGCAGCTCGGGGCTGGCCTCGGAGGCGCCGGGCTTGGTCAGCGACTGGAAGAAGCGGCCGAAGGCCACGTAGTCGGCGCCCTCGGCGACGGCCTGGTCGGCCAGTTGCAGGCTGCCGTGGCAGGTGGCGCCGATGATCGCCTGGCGGCCCAGCAGGGCGCGGGCGGCGGCCAGGGAGCCGTCGGTCTGGCCCAGGTGCACGCTCACGCCCAGGCGCGCGGCCAGCTCGGCGTCGTCGTTGATGATCAGGGTGGCGCCGTGGCGCTCGCAGAGTTCGCGCAGGGCCTCGGCCTCGCGCAGGCGGCGCGACTCGTCGCTGGACTTGTCGCGGTACTGCAGCAGGCGCGCGCCACCGCGCAGCGCGGCCTCGACGTAGGGCAGCAGGCGGCCGTCGGCGAGCAGCTTGCTATCGGTGATGGCGTAGAGTCCGCGGAGTTTCATGAAGGCCTCGGCAGGTGAATCAGGAGCAGAAGTCCAGCGGCAGCCGGCGCGGGACGTACTGGCCGTGGCCGGGGGCCTCGGCGTCGCGCAGGGTGCGCCAGGTGTAGTCGAGGGCGCTGCGCACGGCGCTGGCCAACTCCTCGCCCAGGGCCAGGCGGCCGGACAGGGCGCTGGCCAGGGTGCAGCCGGAGCCGTGGTAGCTGCCCGGCAGGCGCTGGCAGGTGAAGCTATGCTGGCTGCCGTCGCGGCTGTACAGGCGGTTGTGCACCTCGGATTCGTCGCCGTGGCCGCCGGTGATCAGCAGGTTGCGGATGTACGGCAGCAGCTTCTCGGCGCATTCGTCAGCGCTGCCTTCGGGCAGCTCGGCGAGGATGCGCGCCTCCGGCAGGTTCGGCGTGGCGATGGCGGCCACCGGGAACAGCCGCTCGCGGATCGCGTAGCCCACCTCGTCCTTGCCCAGGGCGCCGCCGCCGCCGGCGCGCAGCACCGGGTCGCAGACCAGTGGCACGCCGGGCAGCGACTGCATGATCTCGACCACGGTGTCGACCATCTCCACCGAGCCGAGCATGCCCAGCTTGACCGCGGCCACCGGCAGGTCGGCGATCACGGCGTTGGCCTGGGCCAGCACCCACTCGCGGTCGAGCACGCGGAAGTCGGCAACGTTGACGGTGTCCTGAACGGTCAGCGCGGTGACGGCGGGCGCCGCATGGCAGCCTTGGGCGATCAGGGCTTCGATGTCGGCCTGCAGGCCGGCGCCGCCACTGGGATCGTGGCCGGACAGGCAGAGCACTACGGGACGGGAGGTTGGCGTTTTCATGGCGCGGGAGCTTACCACTAAACCCGGCAGGCGTCGTTTGCCCCGCCCCCCGGCCCGGCGCTGCTTGATCGTCATGCCGGCGTGCTAAAGTTGGCCGATTCGAAAATCACGCCCACAGGGCGCGCCGATCGCGGGGGATGGGGCCCCTGGGCGTCGTCCGGAGGGGCACTGCGGGGTAGCATGCAGCGCTGGCTGATCCTCTTCCTTCTCCTTCTTTCGCCGCTGGCCGGCGCGGTCAGCTTCGACGAGCACACCAGCCGCCTGCCGCTGGGCCACTCGATCGACGTCTTCGAGGATGTGCGCGGCACCGCCGACATCGCCGACATCACCTCCGCGGCCCTGGCCGACAGCTTCCGCCGCCACGACCGCGACGTGCTCAACGCCGGCTACTCGCGCTCGGTGTTCTGGATCCGCCTGGACCTGGACTACCGCCCGCAGGAGTCCCAGGACCCGGCGCCCTGGCTGCTGGAACTGGCCTACCCGCCGCTGGACCGCCTGGACCTCTACCTGCCCGACGCCGACGGCAAGTACCGCCTGGCCCAGCGCACCGGCGACACCCTGCCGTTCGCCAGCCGGCCGATCAGCCTGACCAACTACCTGTTCGACCTCAAGCTCGCGCCCGGCAAGCCGCTGCGGGTGTACCTGCGCCTGGAGAGCCAGGGCTCGATCCAGGCGCCGCTGACGCTCTGGTCGCCCAAGGCCTACATGGAAAACCTGCCGGGCAACGTCTACGTGCTCGGCATCATCTACGGCGTGCTGCTGGTGATGCTGGTGTACAACCTGTTCATCTTCGTCAGCGTGCGCGACACCAGCTACCTCTATTACATCCTCTACATCGCCTCCTTCGGCCTCTACCAGGTCTCGGTCAACGGCGCCGGCATCGAGTACTTCTGGCCCGACAGCCCCTGGTGGGCCAACGCCGCCACGCCCTTCCTGATCGGCTCCGCCGGCCTGTTCGGCTGCCAGTTCGCCCGCAGCTTCCTGCACACCCGCGAGCACAGTCCATGGGTCGACCGCACCCTGCTGGCGCTGATGGCCGTGGGCGCGCTGGTGATGCTGCTGGCGTTGTCGGCCAGCTACGCGCTGTCGCTGCGCCTGGCCACCTACCTGGCGCTGGCGTTCGTGGTGGTCATCTTCAGCGCCGGCATCCTCGCCTGGCTGCGCGGCATGCGCGTGGCGCGCTACTTCATCTTCGCCTGGACCGCCTTCCTCCTCGGCGGGACCATCAACACCCTGATGGTGCTGGGCTTCCTGCCCAACGTGTTCTTCACCATGTACTCCGGGCAGATCGGCTCGGCCCTGGAAGTGGGCCTGCTGTCCCTGGCCCTGGCCGACCGCATCAACGCCATGAAGGAAGAGCGCACGCGTATTCTCCAGGAATCCAGTCGCAAGCTGGAGCAACTGAACCTCGAACTGGCCAACAGCAACCGCCTGAAGGACGAGTTCCTGGCCACCGTCACCCATGAGCTGCGCACTCCCATGAGCGGGGTGATCGGTTCGCTGGAGCTGATGCAGACGGTGCCCATGGACGTGGAGCTGGCGCAGTATCAGAAGACCGCCACCGGCTCGGCGCGCGACATGATGCGCATGGTCAACGACATCCTCGCGCTGATCGAGCTGCAGGCCGGCAAGCTCTACCCGCGGCGCGAGCCCTTCAGCCTGCGCGGCCTGTTCGACAGCTTGCGCGCCCAGTACGCGCCGCGCGCCGAGGCCAAGGGCCTGCGCTTCGACCTGCAACTGGACGAGAACCTGCCGGACACCCTGGAAGGCGACGCCGGCAAGCTGGCCCAGACCCTCGGCTACCTGCTGGACAACGCCATCAAGTTCACCCATCAGGGCGGCGTGAGCCTGCGCGTGGACGGCCAGCGGCAGAGCGACGGCGTCGCCCTGCGGGTGACGGTGCAGGACTCCGGCATCGGCTTCGAGACGCCGGCCGACGATGCGCTGTACCAGCGCTTCCACCAGCTCGACGGCTCGCTGACCCGCGAGTACGGCGGCCTGGGCATCGGCCTGGCGCTGTGCCGCCAGCTCACCGAGCTGCTCGGCGGGCAGCTGCAGCACCATTCCAGCCCCGGGCGCGGCAGCCGCTTCGTCCTTGAACTGAACCTCGGCCAGCCGGCGCAGAGCTTCAGCGTGCCGCCGCGCCGCGCCGGCGGTCAGGCCCTGCGCCGCCCGGACCAGTGCACGGTGCTGGTGGTGGAGGACAACGCCATCAACCAACTGGTGATCCGCGGCATGCTGCTCAAGCTGGGCTACCGGGTGCGCACCGCCGACAACGGCTCGGAAGCCATCGACCTGCTGCGCCGCGAGAGCGTCGATGCCGTGCTGCTGGACTGCCAGATGCCGATCATGGACGGCTTCGCCACCTGCCGGGCGATCCGCACACTGCCCCAGGGCGGCGAGCTGCCGGTGCTGGCCATCACCGCCCACAGCCACAGCGGCGACCGCGAGCGCTGCCTGGCGGCGGGCATGAGCGACTACCTGGCCAAGCCGGTGAAGTTCGAGGAACTGCAGACCCTGCTGCACGACTGGCTGCTGTGCCAGCCGGCGCTGCCCAGCCACGCCTGATCCGCCACGCCCGTTGCGTCACGCGGCGCGATCCGCTGGCCGGAACGCCCGCACCGCTGGCGCAATTCCCCCTATGGCCAAGTCCTGAACCGTGATTCACTGCTTGAAACAGTGAATCCGGATTCAGAGCATGGTCTACCGTCTCACCGAAGCCCGCCTGCAGAAAGATGTGGAGCTGCGCGAACGCATCCTCCAGCTGGCCCTGGCGCGGGTCGCCGAGGGCGGTTTTGCGGCGCTGACCATGCAGGGCCTGGCCGAAGAGGTGGGCATCGCCACCGGCAGCCTGTACCGGCATTTCCGCGGCAAGGGCGAACTGGCCGCCGAAGTCTTCGCCCGCGCCAGCCAGCGTGAGGTGGACGCCCTGGCCGTCGTCCTGCGCGGCAGCGGCGGGCCCGCCGGGCGCCTGGCCCGTGGCCTGCGCCAGTTCGCCCGGCGCGCCTGGGAGAGCCGGCGCCTGGCCTTCGCGCTGATCGCCGAACCGGTCGACCCCGAGGTGGACGAGCAGCGCCTGCTCTACCGCGAGGCCTACGCCGAGCTGTTCATCGAACTGCTGGAAGAGGGCGTGCGCAGCGGCCACTTCCATTGCGGCCCCACGCCGCTGATCGCTGCCTGCCTGGTGGGGGCGATCGCCGAATCCCTGGTCGGCCCGCTGTCGCCGCCGGCCCGAGCCGCCCGCGATGCCGGGCAAGCCAGCCCTGGCCTGGAGCAAGTCAGCCAGGCCCTCGTCGATTTCTGCCTGCGCGCCGTCGGCGCGCCCCAGCCGGAGGAACAGCGATGAACCTGCACGAGTACGCCGAGACCCACGAAGTGACCAACCAGGTGCCGCCGCTGGATGGCGCCAACCTCTACCGCATCGACCTGCCGCTGCAAGAGTGGGTGCGCCGCTACGACGGCGGCTGGGCCGAGCAGCGCCTGGGAGCATACGGCGCCCTGGCCGGCGGGCCGCTGATGGCCGCCGGCTTCCTCGCCAACGAGAACAAGCCGGTGTTCAAGAGCCACGACCGCTACGGCCACCGCATCGACCTGGTGGAGTTCCACCCGGCCTACCATGAGCTGATGCGCACGGCCATCGAGCACGGCATCCCGTCCATGCCCTGGACCGACCCGCGCGCCGGCGCCCACGTCGCCCGCGCCGGCCTGAGCTACCTGCACAGCCAGGCCGAGGCCGGCACCGGCTGCCCGCTGACCATGACCTTCGCCAGCGTCCCGGCGATCCGCCTGCAGCCGGACATCGCCGAGAAATGGCTGCCGAAGATCCTCGCCAGCGAATACGACCCGCGCAACCTGCCGATCGAGCAGAAGGCCGGCGCCACCATCGGCATGGCCATGACCGAGAAGCAGGGCGGCACCGACGTGCGCGCCAACACCACGCGCGCCTACCCGGTGGGCATCCCCGGCCCAGGCCAGGCCTACGAGCTGGTCGGGCACAAGTGGTTCTGCTCGGCGCCGATGTGCGACGCCTTCCTCACCCTGGCCTATACCGACAAGGGCCTGACCTGCTTCCTGCTGCCGCGCCACCGCCCGGACGGCACGCGCAACGAGTTCTACGTGCAGCGCCTGAAGAACAAGCTGGGCAACTGGTCCAACGCCTCCAGCGAGGTGGAGTACCGCGGCGCCCTGGCCTGGATGGTGGGTGAGGAGGGCCGCGGCGTGCCGACCATCATCGAGATGGTGGCCATGACCCGCTTCGACTGCATGGTCGGCTCCAGCGCGCTGATGCGCCAGGCGCTGACCCAGGCCGCGCACCACTGCGCCTACCGCCAGGTTGGCGGCCGCGTGCTGGCCGAGCAGCCGCTGATGCAGAACGTGCTGGCCGACCTGGCCCTGGAAAGCGAGGCCGCGCTGGCCCTGACCATGCGCATGGGCCGCGCCCTGGACCACCTGCACGACGATGCAGAGGACAAGTTCGCCCGCCTGGTCACGGCGGTGGGCAAGTACTGGATCTGCAAACGCGCCCCGGCGATGATCAACGAAGCCGCCGAATGCCTGGGCGGCGCCGGCTACGTCGAAGACACCATCCTCCCGCGCCTGTACCGCGAGGCCCCGGTGAACTCCACCTGGGAAGGCTCGGGCAACGTCCAGTGCCTGGACGTGCTGCGCGCCCTGTCGAAGGAGCCGGGCGTGCTCGACGCGCTGTTCCACGAACTCGGCGACGGCCACGGCGACGCCCGCCTGGCAGCCTTCATCGGCAACCTCAAGGCCTCCTTCGCCGACACCGCCGACATCCAGTTCCGCGCCCGCCAGCTCACCGAGGACGTGGCCGTGGCCCTGCAGGCCAAGCTGCTGCTGGAAGCCGGCAACGCCACCGTCTCCGACGCCTACATCGGCAGCCGCCTGGGCGGCGGCGGCCGCGTCTACGGCACCCTGCCGCGCGGCACGGACGTCGAGGAGCTGGTGGCGCGGGCGACGCCGCATCTGGCCTGATGCCGCTGGCCGGGAGCCGCGAGGTTCCCGGCCTAGCCCGTAGGCACCTGTCTGTCGGCTGGCATCGCCAAGGACATGATTCAGTCATCCCCTTCCTGCAAATAAGCAGGCAAGATGGAGCTGATCGCTCAGACAGGAAGCCCACCATGAATGCCGAGCTCGGCGACGCTTTCGTCGTCGCCCATACCGCAGAAGAAGCGGTCGACCGCCTTGCCGCCTTGCACCAGCGCGCCACCGGGGCGCTCAGCCAGGCCTTGCGGCGCTACCTGAAGACCCGCGAGCAGCCGGGCGCCGAGGAGCGCGCGCTGTTCCGCTACCCGCAGCTGCGCCTGACCTACCTGTGCCAGGGCGAGGTGCCCTCGACCACCCGCGCCTACGCCAAGGTGCAGACGCCCGGCACCTATGCCGTGACCATCACCCACCCCGCGGCCTTTCGCAAATACCTGCTGGAGCAGCTGCGCCCGCTGATGGAAGACTTCACCGTGCGCATCGAGGTCGGCCCCAGCGAGCAGAACATTCCCTATCCCTACGTGGTGGAGCAGGGCGACGAACTGGCCGGCTCGGGCGTGACCGCCGCCGAGTTGGCGCGGGTGTTCCCTAGCACCGATCTGTCGGCCACTTCCGACGGCATCGCCGATGGCCTGTACCAGTGGGAAGGCGCCGACCCCATGCCGCTGGCGCTGTTCGACGCCGCGCGCACCGACTTCTCGCTGCGCCGCCTGGTGCACTACACCGGCAGCGACTGGCGCTGCGTGCAGCCGTGGATCCTGCTGACCAACTACCACCGCTACGTCGACCAGTTCATCCACATGGGCCTGGAGCGCCTGCACGAGGACCCGCGCTTCGTACGCATGGTGCTGCCGGGCAACGTGGTGATCGAGCGCGACATGGATCGGGGCGAGGCCAACGCCATCATCGCCGGCGTCGAGTGGCACCGCTTCCAGATGCCGGCCTACCACCTGATCGCCAACGACGGCGACGGTGTCACCCTGATCAACATCGGCGTCGGCCCGTCCAACGCCAAGAACATCACCGACCACCTGGCCGTGCTGCGCCCGCACTGCTGGCTGATGATCGGCCACTGCGGCGGCCTGCGGCAGTCGCAGACCATCGGCGACTACGTGCTGGCCCACGCCTACATGCGCCGCGACGGCATCCTCGACCGGGTGCTGCCGCCGCACATCCCGATCCCGGCGCTGGCCGAGGTGCAGGTGGCGCTGCAGGAGGCCGCGGCGCTGGTCACCGGCGAGCGCGGCGAGGCGCTGAAGCGGCGTCTGCGCACTGGCACCGTGCTGACCTACGACGACCGCAACTGGGAATTGCACTGGGCCCAGGAGCGCCCGCTGATCAACCTGGCGCGGGCCGTGGCGGTGGACATGGAGAGCGGCACCATCGCCGCCCAGGGCTACCGCCTGCGGGTGCCTTACGGCACGCTGCTGTGCGTCTCGGACAAGCCGCTGCACAGCGAGATCAAGCTGCCCGGCGCCGCCAGCGCCTTCTACCAGCGCGCGGTGAGCCAGCACCTGGCGATCGGCATCGCCGCCGTCGACCTGCTGCGTACCCAGCTCAACTCGCTGCACTCGCGCAAGTTGCGCAGTTTCGACGAGCCGCCGTTCCGTTGATCCGGCGCATGGCCACGGCCCTTTCCCGCCCGCGCGGGGAGGGCCCGTGGCAGGATGGCGCAAAGGCCGCAACCGGAGGACGCCATGGCTGAACCCCTGCAACCGACCCGCGCCGAACGCGCCGCGCGGGTACTGTCGCTGCTCGACCTGACCTCGCTGAATGCCGACGACGATATGCCGCGCATCGTCCAGCTCTGCCGTCGGGCGCTGACGCCCTATGGCGAGGTGGCGGCGGTGTGTGTCTACCCGCGTTTCGTGCATGTGGCGCGGCGTACGCTCAATGGCTTTGGTGCGCGCTCGGTGAAGGTCGCCAGTGTGTGCAACTTCCCCACTGGCGATGCGCCTTGGGCGGAGGTGGTGGAAGAAGTGCGGCGTACCCTCGCCGAGGGTGCTGATGAGATCGATCTGGTCTATCCCTGGCAGGCGCTCAAGGCTGGACGGGCAGATGGGGCGGTGGAACTGATTCGTGCCTGCAAGGCGCTTTGCGGGCCCTACCATCGGCTCAAGGTGATTATCGAAAGTGGCGAGTTGGGCGAGCCTGAGTTGATTCGTACGGCTTGTCGCGAGGCTATTGCCGGTGGCGCCGATTTTCTCAAGACCAGTACTGGCAAGGTGGCCGTGAATGCTACGCCGGAGGCTGCGCGGGTGATGCTTGAATGCATCGTGGAGGCGGGTGGCAAGATGGGCTTCAAGGCTGCTGGTGGCATTCGTAGTCTGGACGATGCCGAGGTCTACCTGGCTATCGCGCAGGAGATGCTTGGGGATGACTGGATTACATCCGAGCACCTGCGCTTCGGGGCTTCGGCGTTGCTCGATGAGCTGTTGCGCGAAATGGAGGCGTGACTTGTGTAGGAGCGAGCTTGCTCGCGAATGGTGCCTCTCTGCGATGCCTGGTGTTTATCCCGAAGAGCACCCTCTCACCAGCCCTCTCCCTGAAGGGAGAGGGAGCCGTTCGGCGTGCGCTGGCACTTCAGCACTCCCTGATGCCTCGCATAGCGCCTGATATTTCCATGAGGCACGTCTTCCACGCCGACACGGACTAGCCCCCTCGCCCTGACGGGAGAGGGAGCTGTTCGGCGTGCGCCGGTGCTTTAGCTCTCCCTGGTGCCTCGCATAGCGCCTGATTCTTCATGAGGCACGTCCTCAACGCTGGCACGGACTAGCCCCCTCTCCCTTCAGGGAGAGGGTTGGGGAGAGGGGCGGCGTTCAGGTCGGCACCAATGGTTCCGGGAGACTCCCCTCGCGAACAAGCATTAGGCCCCTTCACCACCCATCCGCCCCACCAACCACTGCTCCCCCGGCTTGGGCGCGCGGAACGCCTGGCTTTCCACGCCCTGTTCATCCCGCGCCCGGGCCAGGTCGTGGACGGGGGCGAACTGGCCTTCGTCGCTCAGGCGGAAGGTGCCGAAGTGGATGGCCATGCTGCACTGTGATTCCAGCGTGCGGTGGGCCTGCACGGCGTCGTCCGGGTTCATGTGGTGGTGGCGCATGAACCAGCGCGGTTCGTAGGCGCCGATGGGCAGCGCGGCGAAGCGCATCGGCCCGAAGCGTTCGCGGATCAGCGCGAATTCCGGGCCCAGGCCGGTGTCGCCGGGGAACAGCACGGGGCCGTCCGCCGATTCCAGCACGAAGCCCAGCCACAGGGTGCGGTTGGTGTCGTAGCGTGAGCGCGCCGACCAGTGCTGCGCCGGCACGCCGGTGAGCAGCATGCCCTCGTGCAGCGGCAGGCTCTGCCACCAGTCCAGCTCGTGCACGTCGACGAAGCCGCAGGCGCGGATCAGCTCGGCGTTGCCCAGGCCGGTCACCACCTTCGCTTGCGGGAAGCGCCGGGCCAGTTCGCCCAGGCTGCCGACGTCCAGGTGGTCGTAGTGGTTGTGGCTGACCAGGATCAGGTTGATCGGCGGCAGTTCGTCCAGGGCCAGGCCCGGCGGATGGTGGCGCTTGGGGCCGACGAAGCTGAAGGGGCTGGTGCGCTCGCACCACAGCGGGTCGGTGAGGATGTTCAGGCCGCGGTGCTGGATCAGCAGGGTGGCGTGGTTGATGTAGGTGACGCGCAGTTCCTCGCCGCTGACCTGCGCCGGGGTTTCCGGACGGCGTTCGGCGCCGGGCTGTTCGATCCAGGCCAGTTGCCTGTCGCGCTCCAGCTGCCACTTGAGGAACTCACGGAAGCCGTGGTGCGGCTTGGCGTCCAGATTGCGGAAGCGCAGGCCGTCGAAGTTCGTGCTTTGCGGACCGCTGTAGCCACCACCGAGGCGGCCGGCGAGGTTGAGCAGGGTGATCAGCCAGGGGGAGCGACGGGCCTTGGGCATGGTGGGATGCTCTGCGTGCTCTTGCGGGGGAACGGTGGCACAACCTAGCATGCCGGCCCATCCTTGTGCTGCGCCGACTCGTTGCCTTTTCACCCATGCCCCGTCCGCCTCGTCCCACTGCTCGCCGTCCCGCTCCCCGCCGCGTCGCCAAGGCGCCGCCGGAGCAGCCGCGGCTGATCCTGCTGAACAAGCCGTTCGACGTGCTGACGCAGTTCAGCGATGGCGAGGGCAGGGCGACGCTCAAGGACTACGTGCCGGTGCCTGGCGTCTATCCCGCCGGGCGCCTGGACCGCGACAGCGAGGGCCTGCTGCTGCTGACCAACGACGGCCGCCTGCAGGCGCGCATCGCCGACCCCAAGCACAAGCTGCCGAAGACCTATTGGGTGCAGGTGGAGGGTGAGCCGGACGAGGCGCAGTTGCAGCGCCTGCGCGAAGGCGTGCAGCTCAACGACGGCCCGACGTTGCCGGCCGAGGCGCGGCGCATCGACGAGCCGCAATTGTGGGAGCGGGTGCCGCCGGTGCGTTTCCGCAAGTCGGTGCCCACTGCCTGGCTGGAGCTGGTGATCCGCGAGGGACGCAACCGCCAGGTGCGGCGTATGACGGCGGCCGTCGGCCTGCCGACCCTGCGCCTGGTGCGGGTGCGCATCGGCCCTTGGGGCCTGGACGGGCTGCAGCCGGGGGAGTGGCGCGAGGTGCAGCCCTAGGGCTGGATCAGAAACCGCCTTCCAGGCCGGCGACCACGAAGGATTTGACCAGGAAGCCGAAGACGCCGAGGCCGAGGGCGAAGAACAGCACCATGGTGCCCATGCGTCCGGCCTTGGACTTCTTGGCCAGGTCCCAGACGATGAAGGCCATGAACAGGACCAGGGCGCTGACCAGCCCGTACATCATCCAGTCTTCGAAACTCTCGTTCATTGCTGCTCCTGCCCGGCGCGGGCGCTTGAGTGGGGGCCGGAAGGTCCGGCGGTCGCGAGGACGGGCGGCATTATAAGGGCTTGGTCGCCGGTTGATCAGCGCTGTTCAGAAAGTGAGCAGAATGTCCCGCGCGGGGCCGGCGACGGCCGAAGAAGTCCCGCCGCAGCGGCACTGGCGGGAAATACTCAAGCGCCGGGCGGCCCCGGCAGGACGCGGGGTGCGCGCATTTGTCGCAGCTTGCGGCCGGGGCGGCTCTTCGTAGGAGCGAGCTTGCTCGCGAATGAGCCCCGCGGCGGAGTCTGTTCGCGAGCAAGCTCGCTCCTACGAGAAGCCGTGCCTGCCCATGCGGCCGTGGTGATGGGTATCGCTTCGCTCAACCCATCCTACGAGAAGCCATGCCCGCCGCCCCATCCACGCCATTCCCCTGTAGGAGCGGGCCCTGCCCGCGATTCGCGCGCAGGGCGCGCTCCTACATTTGCCGGGTCAGCTGCGCAGGTGCTCCAGCGGCAGCTCGGTGCTGGCCATGATGTTGCGCAGCACGAAGCTCGACCGCACGCTGGTCACGCCCTCGATGCGCGTCAGGGTGCCGAGCAGGAAGTGCTGGTAGTGCTCCATGTCCGGCACCATCACCTTCAGCTGGTAGTCCGCATCCATCCCGGTGACCAGGCTGCACTCCAGCACCTCCGGGCACTGGGCGATGATCGACTGGAAGTGCTCGAAGCGCTCCGGGGTGTGCCTGTCCATGCCGATCAGGACGAAGGCGGTGAGGCTCAGGCCGAGCTTCTTGCTGTCCAGCAGGGCCACCTGGCGCAGAATGTAGCCGTCGTCTTCCAGTTGCTTGACGCGCCGCGAGCAGGGCGAGGGCGACAGGCCGATGCGTTCGGCCAGCTCCTGGTTGGAGATGCGCGCGTCGCGCTGCAATTCGGCGAGGATTCGCAGGTCGTAGCGGTCCAGTTTGTTCATTGTGGCCTCAAAAATTTATCGACTTGCATGTTTTTATACATTCTTGGTGATTTATTGCGCAATCGATAGTTTGGTGCGCAATCTTCGCAATCCGCTGTCGCTTCGCTCCCCGTAACATGGCTCCAGAAATCACGGCCCGGACCCATACGTCCACGGCGATCCGCCCAATCAGGCGAATCGCGGCCTGCCGACCCGATCGGGTCGCCCAGGCCACCGGGCTACGCACCGCCCAGAAGGTGGAGCGAGGTGAGCCGGCGCCAGAAGCGACGAGCCAGGACGAATTCCCCGAGGGGAGGTCACCGACCTCCCTTTTTTCTTGCCTGCGATTTGCCCGCCGACCTTTACCTTGACTTTACCCTGGCCCCGGGGATGCGCTGCCTGCGCGGTTGTCTATCTGTCATGCAAACGAGCGAGGTCGGCCGGCAGGCCGCTGTGAGGCATTCATGAAGTCGGGCATCTGGCGTCTGGCATCCGCTGGGCTGCTGTCACTGGCCATCGCCGGCCAGGCCTTCGCCGAAGGCCAGGGGCCCGGGCAGGACGGCCATGGCGGACAGGGTGGGCATGGTGGCGGCAATGGGGGTGGCCAGTGGCAAGGTCGCCCGCAAGGCAATCAGGGGGGCCAGTTGCAGGGCCGACCGCAAGGCAACCAGGGTGGCCAGTGGCAGGGCCGACCGCAAGGTAACCAGGGCGGCCAATGGCAGGGCCGTCCGCAAGGCAACCAGGGCGGCCAATGGCAGGGCCGACCGCAGGGCAACCAGGGCGGCCAGTGGCAAGGCCGTCCGCAGGGCAACCAGGCCAGCCAGGGGCAAGGCCGACCCCAGAACAACTGGAACGGCCAATCGCAGGGCCGTCCCGCCACCGGTCATGACGACCGCGGCTCCGACCACCGTCCGGGGAACTGGACCACCCAGTGGTCCAGCCCCAACCAGGGCGGCGGCAATGGCCGTGGGCCCGACCGTCGCCCCGGTGACTGGACCACCCAATGGCCGAGCCTCAACCATGGCGACCGTGACGACCACGGCCCCGGCCGGCCTTCCGCCGGGGGCGGCTCCTGGCAGGGCCGGCCGCCGTCCGCGCCCGGCAATGCCTGGCATGGTCGCCCGGGCGGCAACTGGGGGCCGCATCCGTCGAATTGGCGGCCGGGCTATGTGGTGGACCGCGTGCCTTCGGGCTACTACCGGGTGCCCTGGCGCGGCAGCGACTATTTCTTCAACGACGGCTACTGGTACCGCCCCCATGGCGCGCGCTATGTGGTGGTGGCGCCGCCCTATGGCGTGCGGGTGAGCTACCTGCCGTCCTACGCCGAGCAGCTGTGGTTCGGCAGCATGCTGTACTTCCTCGCCGCCGGTACCTACTACCTGTTCGACAATTCCTCGCAGACCTACGAGGTGGTGCCGCCCCCGCCGCAGGTAGCGCAGGCCCCGCTGCCGACGAGCAACCCCTACGACGTGATCGCCTACCCGATGTACGGACAGAGCCCGCAGCAGCAGGCCCAGGACCACTACGAGTGCCATACTTGGGCGGTCGGGCAGAGCGGTTTCGACCCGGCCATGGCCGGTTACGCGCCGTCGCAGCAGGCCGTGGATACCTATCGCGGCGCGCTGGGCAGTTGCCTGCAGGGGCGTGGCTACAGCATCAACTGATGGTTTCCCGGCCCACCACTTCCAGCGGGTCGGCGTGCACCAGCACCTCGGCCCGGGGGAACTCGGCGCGGATCGCCAGCACGGCCTGGTCGCACAGGGTGTGGGCCTGGGACAGGCGCATGTCGCCGGGCAGTTCCAGGTGTAGCTGGACGAACCAGCGATCGCCGGAAATCCGCGTGCGCAGGTCGTGGGCGCCGACCACCCCGGGCACCTGGCGCACCAGTTCGAGCATGCGCTCGCTGACGTCCGCCGGCAGCTCCTCGTCCATCAGCACCGCCACCGATTCGCGGGCGATGCGCACGGCGCTCCAGAGGATGTAGGCGGCGATGCCCAGGCCGAAGACCGCGTCCATCCGCGGGAAGCCGTAGTGCGCCAGCAACAGGGCGACCAGGATGCTGCCGTTGAGCAGCAGGTCGGAGCGGTAGTGCAGCGAGTCGGCCTGCACCGCCAGCGAGCCGGTGCGCTTGATGACGTAGCGCTGC
Organism: Pseudomonas sp. A6; assembly: GCF_052367875.1. NCBI lineage: Bacteria > Pseudomonadati > Pseudomonadota > Gammaproteobacteria > Pseudomonadales > Pseudomonadaceae > Pseudomonas > Pseudomonas sp. A6. The sequence continues at coordinate 978,551 of NZ_CP198970.1, forward strand.
ACGCCCAGCAGCCCGGCGGTCAGGGCCAGCGACAGCAGCATCACCAGGATGCCCCAGCCGGTGGCGCCCAGCGGTTCGGGGTGCTGCAGGCGGTCCAGCGCCTGGGAGCCGATGAGCACCGCGCTGACCGAGATGAACAGCGCCTGGCCCATGCCCGATAGCGACTCCGCCTTGCCGTGGCCGTAGCGGTGGTCGTCGTCCGCCGGGCGCAGCGAATAGCGCACCGCCAGCAGGTTGAGCAGCGAGGCGGCGCCGTCGAGCAGGGAGTCGGTCAGGCCGGCCAGCAGGCTCACCGAGCCGCTGTGCCACCATGCCAAGGCCTTGGCCACCACCAGGGTGACTGCCACCGCCAGCGAGGCTCTGGTGGCCAGGTGCAGCAGGCGGGCGCGCTGGTTGTCCAAGTTCAGCGGGTGTCCTGGCGTTGCGGCAGGAAATAGATGTAGTCGAGTAGCGGCGCTGGCTGGCCGAGGGTGGTGAGCGCGGCGCTCATCTGCCCGCGGTGGTGGGTGCCGTGGTTGACCAGGTGCTGGACGATGTCGGCCAGGCTCTGGCGGTGGTCCTGGCCGGCCATGTTGCGGTATTCCAGCAGCTTGCCGAGGTCGCGCTCGTCCTGCCGGGCCAGCCACTGTTTCCAGCCCTGTACGCCCTCGCGGAGGAAGTCGGCCAGGGCGGCGCGGTCCGGCGCGGCCTCGCTGTCCAGGCGGGTGAACTGCCAGGTGCGGCCCTCGACGCGGTCGAGCCAGATGCGGTCGACCACCGCGAGGTGGTTGAGGGTGCCGTGCAGGCTGCCGAAGAACAGCCCGCGCGGTTCGCGGTAGGCGGCCTCGTCCAGGGGCGCGACGGCCTCGAGGATGCGTTCGTGGGCCCACAGGTGGTAGTCGAGGAGTTTTTCCAGGTGGCGCCCCAGTGCCGCGTGCATGTCAGCCCTCCAGCTTGAGCCCCAGGCTGGCCAGCTGCTGCGGGTTGCCGACGCGCTGGATCAGGCGTGGGTCGTCCAGCGGCAGGGCGCGGCCGGTCTCGCGTTCGATGATTGCCTTGAGTTTAGTCCGGTCCACCTGGCCGTCGGCGCCGACCGCCTCGTGCAGTTTCTCGGGGGCGACGGAGTATTTTTCGTCCGGCAGATAGATGGCTCCGGTGGCGAAGTCTACGCCGAAGGCGATCAGCCCCGGGATGATGTAGAACAACAGTCCGATGGCGTCGAACACGGCGATGGCCGGGTCGATGCGGCCGTCGATCTGCCCGCGGCGGTCGGGGTAGAACAGGGTGCCGCAGGCGGCCAGCTGGCTCAGCAGGGTTGCGCTGAGAACCGCGCAGGAAACTCGGGTGGCAAGACGCATCTAGGACCTCCGGAATGGGCTTCGAGCAACTATATCAATGCGGCGCAGGGGCCTCTATCGTCGGCCGCTGTTCCTTGTTGCATAGGACTGCGGCGGGCCGGCCGTGGTTCGCCGTTATAATCGCCGGTTCGTTGTTTCCGTGTGCTTAAGGGTGGATGAAATATAGCCATGAATGCCCTTCCCATCGATGCCATTCTGCCATCCCTGCGCCAGGCCCTGGGCGAGCGCCACGAGGCCGTGCTGGAAGCGCCGCCCGGCGCCGGCAAGACCACCCGGGTGCCGCTGGCGCTGCTCGACGAGCCCTGGCTGGCCGGGCAGGGCATCCTCATGCTCGAACCGCGCCGCCTGGCCGCCCGCGCCGCGGCCGAGCGCCTGGCCGCGGAGCTGGGGGAAAAGGTCGGCGAGACGGTCGGCTACCGCATCCGCCTGGACAGCAAGGTGGGGCCGAAGACGCGCATCGAGGTGGTCACCGAGGGCATCCTCACCCGCCGCCTGCAGGACGACCCGGCGCTGGAAGGCGTGGGCCTGGTGATCTTCGACGAATTCCACGAGCGCAGCCTGGACGCCGACCTGGCCCTGGCGCTGACCTTGAATGGCCGCGAGCTGCTGCGCGACACCCCGCTGAAGGTGCTGGTGATGTCCGCCACCCTGGAGGGCGAGCGGCTGTCCGCCTTGCTCGGCGGGGCGCCGGTGGTGCGCAGCGAGGGGCGTATGTTCCCGGTGGAGCTGCGTTGGGGCCGGCCCTGGCAGGTCGGCGAGTTCGTCGAGCCGCGGGTGGTGCAGACGGTGCTCCAGGCCTTGGCCGACGAGCCCGGCAGCCTGCTGGTGTTCCTCCCCGGGCAGGCCGAGATCCGCCGCGTCGCCGAGCAACTGGGCGAGGCCCTGGCCGGGCGCGACGAGGTGCTGCTGTGCCCGTTGCACGGCGAACTGGAACTGTCCGCCCAGCGCGCCGCCATCGAGCCGGCGCCGGCCGGCAAGCGCAAGGTGGTGTTGGCCACCAACATCGCCGAGACCAGCCTGACCATCGACGGCGTGCGCGTGGTGGTCGACGCCGGGCTGGCGCGGGTGCCGCGCTTCGACCCGGGCAGCGGCATGACGCGCCTGGAGACCCAGCGCATCTCCCGCGCCTCGGCCACCCAGCGCGCCGGCCGCGCCGGGCGCCTGGAGCCGGGCGTGTGCTACCGCCTGTGGTCCGAGGCGCAGCATGAGCAACTGCCGGCCTACGGAACGGCGGAAATCCTCCAGGCCGACCTCGCCGGCCTGGCGCTGCAACTGGGCCGCTGGGGCGTGGCGCCGGAGGAGCTGGCCTGGCTCGACGTGCCACCGGTGGCGGCCTACGCCCAGGCCCGCGAGCTGCTCGCGCGTCTCGGCGCACTGAACGACAGCGGCGCGCTGAACGCCCATGGCCAGGCCATGGCCGAACTGCCGGCGCATCCGCGCATCGCCCACCTGCTGCTGCGTGGCCAGGCGCTGGGCCTGGGCAGCCTGGCCTGCGACGTTGCCGCCTTGCTGGGCGAGCGCGACATCCTGCGCGGCGCCGGTGCCGACCTGCACGAGCGCACGGCGCTGCTCGCCGGAGAGTCGGCCGGCAACCGCGCCAGTCGCGGCGCAGTACAACGGGCCAAGCAACTGGCCCGGCAGTTCCGCGGCTACCTGCGTGGCAAGCCGAGCGAAGCGGTGGCCGACCCCGACCATCCACGCTGGCTGGGCGCGCTGCTGGCCTTCGCCTATCCCGACCGCGTGGCTCGCCAGCGTCGCGAGGGCGGCGGCGAATACCGCCTGGCCAACGGCCGCGCCGCGCAGTTCGGCGAGCCTGATGCCTTGATGAAGGAACCCTGGCTGGTGGTCGCCGACCTCGGCAGCCGCCAGGGCCAGCGCGAAGAACGCATCTACCTGGCCGCCGCCCTGGATGCGGCGCTGTTCGACTCGGTGCTGGCCGAGCAGGTGAGGGTGCACGACGAACTGGACTGGGACGAGCGCGAAGGCGTGCTGCGCGCCGAACGCCAGCGCAAGGTCGGCGAACTGGTGCTCAGCCGCGAGGCGCTGCCCGGCTTGGATGCCGAGGCCCGCAGCCGCGCGCTGCTCGGCCTGGTGCGGCGCAAGGGCCTGGAACTGCTGCCCTGGACCCCGGAACTGCGCCAGTGGCAGGCGCGGGTGAACCTGCTGCGCCGCCTCGATCTGGAAGGCAAGGGCGAAAGCGAGTGGCCGGACGTTAGCGATGCGGCCCTGCTGGCCTCCCTGGAGGACTGGCTGCTGCCGTACCTGGGCAAGGTCTCGCGCCTGGCCCACTTCGCCAACCTGGAGCTGCCCGGCATCCTCCACGGCCTGCTGCCCTGGCCGCTGCCGCAACGCCTGGACGAACTGGCGCCACGCACCCTGCAGGTGCCGTCCGGCTCGAGCATCCGCCTGGACTACAGCGAATTCCCGCCGGTATTGGCGGTGCGCCTGCAGGAACTGTTCGGCCTGGCCGACACCCCGCGCATCGCCGGCGGCCGCCTGGCGGTGAAACTGCACCTGCTGTCGCCAGCGCAGCGCCCGGTGCAGGTGACCCAGGACCTGGCCAATTTCTGGCGCAGCACCTACGCCGAGGTGAAGAAGGACCTCAAGGGCCGCTACCCCAAGCACTACTGGCCGGACGATCCGCTGATCGCCGAACCCACCGCACGGGCCAAGCCGCGCAAGACTTGAAAATGCCGTCTACGGCAAGCCCCGCGGGCGGTTTTCCGGCTGATTTCGAGGCGCTACGGGCGCAGCGCCGCGCAGGCCGCCTCGTCTACAATAGGCACAAACCATCCAGAGTCCCCCCATGTCCGAAACCGACAGCCGTGCGCTGCAAGACCTGCCGCTGGAGCAGCTGATCGCCTGCCATGAATGCGACCTGCTGATGCGCCGCGAGCCGGTCCCCACGGGCAACCGCTCGGTCTGCCCGCGCTGCGGCTACGAGCTGGAAATCCACCGGCCGCACATGGTGCGCCGCGCCATGGCGCTGGTGCTCACCGCGCTTTTCCTCTACATCCCGGCCAACTTCCTGCCGATCATGAAGATCGACATCCTCGGCCAGGTCGGTATCGACACCGTCTGGGGCGGGGTGCTTGGCCTGTACGCTTCGGGCATGCACGGAGTGGCCGTGCTGGTGTTCCTGTGCAGCATGGTGATTCCCCTGGCCAAGCTGCTGTGCCAGCTGTTCGTCCTCTGCAGCCTGCGCTTCGACGTGGCGCGCGCGCAGGCCATGCAACTGCTGCGCTGGTACCAGCACCTGCGCGAGTGGGGCATGCTGGAGGTCTACCTGATGGGCATTCTGGTGGCCATCGTCAAACTGATCGATATGGCCGAGCTGCACATCGGCGTGGGCCTGGCCTGCTTCATCGGCCTGCTGCTCAGCCAGATATGGCTGGAGGTGACCATGTCGCGCCACCAGGTGTGGGAATCGCTGGCCGGGGAGTTCGACGATGAGGGCCATTGACGCCGGCATCCTGACCTGCGGCGAATGCCACCAGCTCAACCGCGCCACCGACGAGGAGCCGCAGCACTGTTCGCGCTGTGGCTCGGTGCTGCACGCGCGGAGGCCGAACAGCCTCACCCGCACCTGGGCGCTGCTGATCACCGCGGCCATCCTCTATATCCCGGCGAACCTGCTACCGATCATGACCGTCAACTTCCTTGGCAGCGGCACCCCGGCGACCATCATGGAAGGGGTGGTGGAGCTGATCCACGCAGACATGATCCCGGTGGCCGCGGTGGTGTTCGTCGCCAGCATCCTGGTGCCGACCTTCAAGCTGGTCGGCATCGCCCTGCTGCTTTATTCGGTGCAGCGCCACCAGCCGATGTCGGCGCGGCAACGCATCCTGATGTACCGCTTCATCGAGTGGATAGGTCGCTGGTCGATGCTCGATATCTTCGTCATCGCCATCCTCGTGACCCTGGTGAACTTCGGCAACCTGGCCAGCATCGAGGCGAACCTCGGTGCAGCCGCCTTCGCCACTGTGGTGGTGCTGACCATGCTGGCGGCAGTGACTTTCGATCCCAGGCTGATCTGGGATAACACGGACGCGGAAAACGACGATGAGTGAACTCCCCACCCCGAAACTGCGCAAGACCACCAACTGGTCGGCGATCTGGATCCTGCCGCTGATCGCCCTGGCCATCGGCGCCTGGCTGGCCTGGCGCGCCTACGACCAGGCCGGGGTGACCATCAACATCCAGTTCGAGAGCGGCGATGGCATCCAGCCGAACAAGACCGAGGTGATCTTCAAGGGCATCGCCGTGGGCAAGGTCATCGACCTGCACGTGAACAAGCCTACCCTGGGCGTCACCGCGGTGGTCGAGATGCGCAAGGAAAGCATCGAGTACCTGAGCAAGCGCACGCGCTTCTGGCTGGTCAAGCCGCGCGTGTCCCTGGCCGGGGTGACCGGGCTGGAGACCCTGGTGTCGGGCAACTACATCGCCGTCGACCCGGTGAAGGGCGAGCTCAACCACGACTTCGTCGCGCTCAAGGAGCCGCCGCCGCTGTCCGACAGCCTGCCCGGCCTGCACCTGATGCTCAAGGCCGAGCGCCTGGGTTCGCTGGAGCAGGGCAGCCCCATCTACTACCGGCAGATCCAGGTCGGCCAGGTGAAGAGCTACCAGCTGGCCGACGACCAGAAGACCATCGAGGTGAAGATCCACATCGAGCCGGCCTACGCCAACCTGGTGCGCAAGCACACGCGCTTCTGGAACGCCAGCGGCATCACCCTGTCCGGCAGCCTCAGCGGCCTGAAGCTGCGCACCGAGTCGCTGGCCAGCATCGCCGCCGGCGGCATCGCCTTCGCCACCCCGGACAGCTACCCGGACAGCCCGCCCACCGACCCGACCAAGCCCTTCCGCCTCTACGAGGACTACGACGCCGCCCAGGCGGGCCTGGCGGTGCGCCTGAAGGTGGACGACGTCAGCGGCCTTTCCGCCGGCAGCACCCCGGTGATGTACAACGGCGTGCAGGTGGGCACGGTGAAGGCCATCGACATGAACAAGGACTTCAACGGCGCCACCGCCACCCTGTCCATGGACCCGCGCACCGAGGACTTCCTCAACGGCAAGACCGAGTTCTGGCTGGTCAAGCCGAGCATCTCGCTGGCCGGCATCACCGGGCTGGAGGCGCTGGTGAAGGGCAACTACATCGCCGTGCGCTTCTCCAAGGAGGGCGAGCCGACCCGCGAGTTCACCGTGCGCCCGAAGGCGCCGCCGCTGAACCTGGACGCGCCCGGCCTGCACCTGGTGCTGACCAGCGACCGCCTGGGTTCGCTGGAGGTGGGCACGCCCATCCTCTACCGGCAGATGAAGGTCGGCACCGTACAGAGCTACCAGCTGTCCCGTGATCGCCAGCGGGTGGTGGTGGGCGTGCACATCGAGCCCGAATACGCGGCCCTGGTGAACACCTCGACGCGCTTCTGGAACGTCAGCGGCGTGACCCTGAGCGGCGACCTCAACGGCATCAAGTTCAAGAGCGAATCGCTGCAGACGCTGATCAGCGGCGGCATCGCCTTCGACACCCCCGATCCCAAGGCCGCGCCCATCACCAAGGTGCGCCGCTTCGCCCTCTACGACAGCGAGGACAGCGCCCACGCCAAGGGCCAACTGATCGAGCTGCGCGCCGACTCGGCCGACGGCCTGCGCGAGGGCACGGTGATCCGCTACCGCGGCCTGGACGTGGGCCGTGTGGAGCAGGTGGACCTCAGCCGCGACCTCGGCGGCGTGGTGCTCAAGGCGCGCCTGACCCGCGCCCAGGACAGCATCGCCCGCCAGGGCAGCCGCTTCTGGGTGGTCTCGGCGCAGTTGGGCCTGGGCGGCGCGGAGAACCTCGGCACCCTGGTCAGCGGCCCGTACATCGAAGTGCTGCCGGCGGCCAAGCCGGGCCCGGCGCAGACCGGCTTCAAGCTGCTGGGCCAGGAACCCAACCGCCTGCTCGACGCCGACGGCCTGCGCCTGACCCTCAGCGCCGCCCGCCGCGGCTCGCTGAAGCCGGGTGTGCCGGTGACCTACCGCGAGGTGCAGGTGGGCAAGGTGACTTCCTTCGAACTGGGCGAGCAGGGCGACCGGGTGCTGATCCACATCCTCATCGAGCCGCGCTACGCGCCTCTGGTGCGCACCGGCAGCCGCTTCTGGAACACCAGCGGGGTAGGGGTGGATGCCGGCCTGTTCAAGGGGGTGAAGGTGCGTACCGAGTCCTTCGAGACCATCCTTGCCGGCGGTGTGGCCTTCGCTACGCCGGACAATGCGCAGATGGGCGCCGCGGCGCGGCCGGGGCAGACCTTTGCGCTGTTCGACGAGTACCAGGATGAGTGGCTGCAGTGGGCGCCGAAGATTCCGCTGGGGAAGGCGGTGGGCGAGTAGGGCGTATAACCGTTCGCGGTTATACGCCGCTTATCCGAGACCAAGCGCCCCGCCGGGAGACCGGCGGGGCGTTTTTGCTTGGGACGTTCGGGGGCTTTTGATTTTCGTAGGAGCGAGCTTGCTCGCGAATGGTCCCAGTCCGAAGAGCACCCTCTCCCCAGCCCTCGGCTGCGCGCCCCGCCCTGAAGGGAGAGGGGGCTTGTCCGTGCCGAGAGAGAGTATGGGTTCTACTGGAAACTACCGTGCTGACCGGCTGACTCGGGAAAGCCAGGCCGCGCCGAACGGTCCCCTCTCCCTTCAGGGAGAGGGTTAGGGAGAGGGGGCGGAGTGTCCCACCGCACCTATGTCACAAGGAGCTTGGTTCGCGAGCAAGCTCGCTCCTACGAAAAGCGCTTCCGCCTCAGCGCCCACCCCGCGCTGCCCGCGTCGTCAGCAGGTACACCGGCACCCCGGAAATCAGGATCAGCAACGCCGCATACGGCGCCGCCGCCGCATATTCCAGCGTCGACGTATGCACCCACACCGCCGTAGCCAAGGTCGTCAGCCCCGTAGGCCCGAGCACCAGGGTGGCGGTCAGTTCCTTCATGCTATCCAGGAACACCAGCACGAACCCCGCCCCCATGGCCGGCGAGATGATCGGCAGGGTGATGCGCAGGAAGGCGCGCAGCGGTGTCTGGCCCAGCGTGCGGGCGGCTTCTTCCAGTTGCGGCGAGGCCTTTTCCAGAGCCACGCGGATAGGCGCCTGGGCCAGGGGCAGGAACAGCAGGGCGTAGGCGATCAGCAGCAGCGCGCTGGTCTGGTACAGGTCCGGCACGTAGTGCAGGGCGAAGTACACCAGCGACAGGGCGATCACCAGCCCCGGCAGGGCCTGCAGCAGGTAGGGCAGGCGTTGCGCCCAGCGCGCCAGCGGGCCCGGGTAGCGCACCACCAGGATGCTCACCGGCAGCGCCAGCAGGCAGCCGAGCAGGGCGCCGCCGAAGGACAGCGACAGCGACGACAGCAGCGCCTGGCCGATCTCCAGCAGCGGGAAGGCCGCCGAGGCGCCGGTGAGCAGCCAGTAGCCGAGCATGGCCATGGGGATGCCGGTGCCGATCACCACCAGCGCCACCAGCAGCAGTTGCAGCGGCCATTTCCAGGCGTGCAGGTGAACGCGCTCGGCCTGTCGCGCGCTGCCCTGGCCGGTGCGCACCAGGCGGCCGCGGCCGCGCATGCGCAGTTCCAGCCACAGCAGCAGGAAGCACAGCGCCAGCAGCACCGAGGAGAGCATGGCCGCGGTGGCGTTGCTGAACTCCAGTTCGAACTCCTGGTAGATCGCCGTGGTGAAGGTCTGGAAGCGCAGGATCGACAGCGCGCCGAACTCCACCAGCATGTGCAGCGCCACCAGCAGGCTGGTGGCGGCCAGGGTCGGGCGCAGCAGCGGCAGGGTCACCCGCCAGAACACCTGGCGGCGCGACACGCCGAGCATGCGCGCGCTTTCCTCCAGCGACGGGTCGAGGTTGCGCAGGGTGGCGGCCAGCGGCAGGTACACCAGCGGGTACTTGGACATCGCCATGACCAGCACCGCGCCGCCCAGGCCCTCGTAGGCCGGGCTCAGCGACACCCAGGTGAAGCTGCTGACGAAGGAGGGGATGGCGAACGGCAGGCACAGCAGCACGTTCCAGTAGCGCCGCCCGGGCAGGTCGCTGCGCTCCACCAGCCAGGCACAGGCCAGGCCGAGCAGGGCGCTGAGCACGGTGACCAGCACCAGCAGCTTGAGGGTGTTGCCGAACAGGCGGAACACGTAGGGCCGCCAGAGCAGTTCCCAGGCCACGTGCCAGCCCGAGTCCCAGGCCTTGGCCGCGACGTAGAACAGCGGCAGCGCCGCCAGCAGGGCGAGCAGGAGCACCGGCGGCAGCAGCCACAGCGGCGCCTTGCGCCCGTGGCCGCCGCGGGACTGGACCACGGGCGCGGCGATGGACATCAGTTCAGGCCGACGTCGCGTTCGAGGTCCAGCGCGTCCTTGGCCTCACCCATGTCGGCGGGGCTGAGTTGCGGCGGGTTCAGCTCGGCGAACGGCTTGAGCTGTGGGTCGGCCTGCATGCCCTTGCGCAGCGGGTACTCGGCGGACTGGCTGAGGATGGCCTTCTGGCCCTCTTCGCTGAGCATGAAGGCGACGAACTGCTGGGCTTCCTGCGGGTGCTGGCTGGACTTGAGCACGGCGGCGCCGGAGACGGTGACCAGCGCGCCCGGGTCCTGGTTGCCGAAGAAGTACAGGCGCGAGTTCAGCTCGCCCTTCTCCTTCTTCAGGGTGTACCAGTAGTAGTTGTTGATCAGCGCCATGTCGACCTCGCCGTTCTCCACGGCTTTCATGGCGGTGACGTTGTTGGTGTAGATGCCGCCGAAGGCCTTCAGGCCGGTGAGCCAGTCCTCGGCGGCGTCGCGGCCCTTGAGCTTGATCACCGCGGAAACCTGTTCGAGGAAGGCGCCGCTGGTGGGGACGAAGCCGAAGCGCCCGGACCACTGCGGGTCGGACAGGTCCATCAGGCTCTTGGGCAGGTCCTTCTCGTCGATCTTCTTCGGGTTGTAGGCCAGCACCCGGGCGCGGGCGGTGATGCCCACCCAGTCGCCCTTGCCGCCGGCGTTCTGCGCCTCGACCAGGGCCAGGGTGCCGGCGTCCAGCGGGGCCAGCAGGCCGGCGCCGGACAGGCGCATCAGCGGCGGCGATTCCTCGGTGTAGATGACGTCGGCCGGCGAGCGAGCGCCTTCCTCGGTGATCTGGCTGGCCAACTGGCCGTCGCCGCCCTTGCGGATCTTGACCTGGATGCCGGTCTTGTCGGTGAAGGCCTTGGCGATGGCGATGCCGGTGGCGGCGTGCTGGCCGTTGTACAGGGTGAGGGTGACCGGATCGGCAGCGGCGTGCAGAGACAGGCCGCCGAGCAGGCAGGCCAGGACAGCGCCCTTGACGCCGGCGAGCAGACGAACAGACATGGAAACTCCCGTGGTGTCGCCAATGAGAATGCAAGCCATTATATGTAACCTGGCCTTTCCGGCCAAACTCCATAGCTTGCTCATGAATGCCGCCGCCGGCTGCGCGCCGGCGGCGGGGGCGCTCAGGCCGGTTCCGCGGCCTCCTCGGCCGTGGCGGCGGGGTGGTCGACGGCCAGTTCGCGGCGGCGGATGAACTTCCAGTCGGCCTCGTCGATGTAGATGCCGTTGGGCCCGCTGCCGCCTTCCAGGTCGATGGCTACCTGCGCCGAGACCTGCGGCTTGACGCTCGCCAGGATCGGCACGAAGCCCAGTTGCAGGCTGGTTTCCAGCAGCGCGGCCTGGTTGCGTTCGTCGATGTCGGCGGCCTCGTCGAGGTAGTAGGGCAGGCGGATGCGCCCGGCCTGCTCGCGGTCCATCAGGTGCAGCAACAGGTACATGTTGGTCAGCGCCTTGATGGTCATGGTGGTGCCGTTGGAGGCGGCGCCGTCGATGTCGGTGTGGACGATCGGCTGGCCGCCGACCTTGGTGATCTCGAACGCCAGCTCGAACAGGTCCTTCAGGCCCAGCTGGTTGTTGTTCGCCGCCACCAGGCGCGACAGATAGTCCTTGGCTTCCTCGTTCTTCGCATCCTGCTCGGCGCTCTGCGTCAGGTCGAACACCGAGAGGTTCTCGCCTTCCTCGTACTGGCCGGCGCTGTGGATGATCTGGTCGATGTGCTTGAGCGCTTCCTTGTTCGGTGCCAGCACGATGCGGAAGCTCTGCAGGTTCGACACCTGGCGCTTGTTGATCTCGCGGTTGAACAGCGCCAACTGGTGTTCGAGGTTGTCGTAATCGCTGCGGATGTTGCGCAGCGTTCGGGCGATGTCGGTCACCGCTGCGCGGCGCGCCTTGGCCAGGGTCAGGGCTTCGTCGGTGCGGTGCGCGTAGGCGTTGATCAGCAGTTGCAGGCGACGCTCGGGGTCGTCCTCGCTGTCGAACTTGGCCACGCCCTTCAGGCGCACCTGGGCGTACAGCGCCTCGATCTGGCCGTCGATGCGCTGCAGTTGCTGCCAGGTGTCCTGGTAGTCGTTGAGCAGCGGCAGCAGATTGTCCAGGGAGTCGTCCACCGGCTCCATGAACGGCGTGCCGAAGGGCAGGTCGGCGGGCAGCAGCTGGCGGCGGCGCAGGGCGTCGTCGAGGGTGCGCTGCTTGGCTTCCAGGTCGGCCAGCTGGCGGCCCACCAGCTGCAGCTTGGCGGAGAGCTGCTGGACGCGCTCGGTGAAGGCGTCGGCCGAGCGCTTGAGTTCGTCCTGGGTGGCTTCCAGTTGCGCGAGTTTTTCCAGCTTGGCCGGTTCCTCGGCGCTCAGCGTCTCGCTGCGGCGGAAGTCTTCCAGGGCCTTCTGCGCGTCGAGCACGTCCTGGTACAGCTTGTCGGCCTGGGCCTTGCTGGCGTTGCGGTCGGCGGCCACGGCCTGCTGCGTCTTGAGCTGCTTGAGCTCCTTCTCCAGGCGCTCCTTCTGGTCGCGCAGGGCGGCGCGGTCGGCCAGGGCCTGCAGCGCCGGCGGCTCGATGTGCGACAGGTCGATGGCAAGGCCCGGCACTTCGAAGCGCTCGCCCTTGAAGGCGTCGAGGATCTTCTCGACGCTGCCCACCCACTGGCCTTCCTCGTCCAGGCTCACGCCCTTGTCGCCCAGCGGCAGGCTGAACAGCGCGCCGTTGAACAGGCGCATCAGGCGCTCCACGTCCTGCTGCGAGAACTCCTCGCGCAGGCGCGCATAGCTGTTGTTGTCGGCGTGTTCGAGCTGCTGGCGCACGCTCTTCACGCGCTTCTCCAGGTCGCGCACGCGCTCGTCGAGGTCTTCGCTGGAGAACTGCCGCGAGTGGGCCAGGGCGCCGGCCAGTTCGTCGTGGGCGTCCTTGGCGGCGAGCAGCTGCTGCTCCAGGACCTTGGCGTCTTCGACCAGGGCGAAGCGGTTCTTCAATACCGCCAGCTCGCCCATCCAGCGCTGGATCTCGCTGATCTCGCGCTCCAGGCGCATCAGCTCGGCGGTGCCGCCGCGCTGTTCGTTCTGCAGGCCGTCCTGCTCGCTGCGGTAGTGCTCGGCCTGGATCACCAGCTCTTCCTTGCGCGCCCCGGCGTAGTCTTCCCAGGTGCCCAGCAGGTTGTCGAGCAGCGGCGAGAGGCGGTGCATCTTGCCGCGCAGGAATTCGCGCTGCTGCACGCCGTTGGCCAGCGCCTCGACCAGCGGGCCGGCGGCGACCAGGGCCTGGTAGTCGCCCTCCATGCGGCGCACGTCGCGGAAGGCTTCCTCGCAGGCGGCGATGTAGTCGACGCTGCCCGAGCGCAGGCTGTGCTCGAAGGCGTCGAGGAACAGCTGCTTGAGCTTGGCCGCGGTGATTTCGCGCATGTGCAGCAGGTTGATGAACAGCGAGCGGAAGGTCTTCAGGCTCTGCTCGCTGGTGGAGCGCAGCGGGATCAGCGTCAGGTCCAGCGGCACCGAGGTGTGGCCGCCGACCAGCAGCCGGCGCAGCTCGTCGGGCTTGAGTTCGTAGGCCTTCAGGCCGGCGCGCTCCAGGCTGGCGTACAGTTCGCGCAGGCGCAGGCAGGTGCCGTTCTTCTGGTAGTGCTCCAGGTCCAGCTCGCCCTGGTAGGCGAAGAACTGGTGGCCGAAGCCGCCGCCCGGGCCGCGCCCGCCGCAGCCGATGACGTGGCGGCCGTGGGGCAGTTCCAGCTCGATGAGGATGTAGCTGGTGTCGGTGGCGAAGTAGAACTTGCGCGAGGCTTCCAGGCTGTACTTGCCGAAGCTCATGTCCGACATGCGCGCCAGGATCGGGAACTGCAGCGCGTTGATCGAGGCGGACTTGCCGAGGTTGTTGGCGCCGTAGACCGACAGCGGCTGCTCCAGGGGGAACACGCCGAGGCTGTAGCCGGCGGTGTTGAGCAGGGCGAAGCGGCGAATGCCGTAGCGTTCCTGGGTCATGCCTGGGCCTCCATGTCGGCTTGTTCTTCGGCGATGGCGCGGACGAGGGCGTCTTCCTCGCTTTCCACTTCTTCAATGAGCGGCGCGGCCGGCTCGGCGGGTTCTTCCAGGCTGACGATCGGCTCCTCGTCTTCCTCGGCCAGGGCCGGGGCGACGTAGGCCAGGTCCTTGGCGTGCAGGCTGGCGGCCAGGTCACGGTCCTGCTGCACCGACAGGCAGACGTCGAGGAAGCGGTGCATCGGCGGCAGGAAGCGGTACACGCCGTTGTCCTCGGCGGCGAAGCCGAGCTGGGTCATCCGGCGCATGACCTTCTCTTCCAGTTCTTCCTGGGTGGTCACCTCGGCCTGCAGGAACAGGTCGCGGTACTTCTCCAGCAGCGGCGGCAGCTCGTCGCGGCCGATGCTGCCGCCGTCGAGCACGGCCAGCGGGTCGCGGCCCTGGTCGGCCAGGTGCTCCACCAGGATGAAGGTGAACAGCGCCAGGCGCTGGGCGGTCTTGTTGACCTGGGCGCCGATCTGCTCGGGAACGAAGTAGTAGAAGCCACGGGTGTCGCAGACCAGCTCGAAGCCCAGCGAGCGGAACAGCGCGCGGTACTGGTCCTGCTGGTTGGACAACTGGCTGTACAGCTCGGGGTCGCGGCGGCTGATGTGGAAGCCCTTGAACAGCTCGCGGAAGATCGGCCCGAGCTGGGTCAGTTCGGAAAGATTAATTTGCATGGGGTTCGCTCGCTTTGTCGGCCTTGCCGCTCGGGGCGGCGAGCAGGGCGAAGGAGCACAGGCTGACGCTGTGCTGGGCGGTATCGTAGTCGCGGCGCTCCAGGCGCTCGCGCTGGAAGCGGCCGTCGCGCGACAGGCGCGAGAACCAGTAGAGCAGCTCGTCGGTGGCGCCCTCGGGCTCCTGCTCCAGCAACCAGACCATCAGGTCCGGCAGCGGCAGGGCGGCCTGGCAGCGCTCGAGCATCTCTCGCGCGGTGCGTGGCGCGTTGCGCGGGCCGTCGCCGCCGCGCTTGCCGGTGGCCTTGGGGAAATGCGCCGGCTTGGGTTCGAAGCGGGCCAGGGCGAAGACGTAGCTTTCCACCTGCGAGGCGCTGCCGAGGAAGGTGCTCTGCGGCCGGGTGAACAGCGGCAGGGAGGCCTGGGGCACGGCGTCGATGCCCTTGCGGCGGATCACCGACAGGGCCAGCGCGGCGCCGCGGGTGATCGCGTTGTGCCGGCGCGCCTCCTCGCGCAGCGGCAGCAGTAATTCGCGGGCGCGGCGCAGGGTGAGCTGGGCGGTGGTCTGCATCTCCAGGATGCGCGCGTGGGTGCGCAGCAGCTGGTCGTCGTCCACCAACTGGCCGAGGCGCTGCTGTTCGCCCAGCAGGCGCAGCAGCACCTGCTCGACGCGGCGCACGCCCTGCTCGAAGGCGCCGTCGGCGGAGACCAGCTGGATCATCGGCTCGACGTACTCGTCCCAGGTCGCCAGGACCTCGGCGTAGCGCTGGCGCAGGGGAATCTGCCGGTCGCTGGTCTTGGCCCGCTCGGCCACGGCGATCAGCGCCTGTTCGTCGTTGGCCAGCTTCTTCAGCACGTCGCGCACGCGCATGTCGAGCAGGCGCAACTGGCGCGCCAGGTCGTTGCCGTCGCGCACTTCGAAGGCGTCGCGGATGTAGCCGGCCAGGCGCTCCAGGTGGCGCAGGTAGGCCTCGATCTCCAGGCACAGGCCCAGGCGGTGCTCGTGGCGCAGGTAGGCGAGGAAGTCGTGGATCTGGGCGTTCAGCTCGAAGCGGTTGGGGCTCTTGGCCACCGGCACCAGGATGTCCAGGCGGATCCACTGGTCGAGCAGGGCGGTGACGTCCGCCGGGCTGCCTTCGGGCAGCTGCGCCGTGAGTTGCAGGCGCAGCTCCGCCAGGGCCAGGGTGCCGCTGTCGAAGCGCTCGCAGAGCGGTTCGAGCAGGGCCCAGTGTTCGGCGAGGGCGCGCAGTACGCGTCGGGGGTCGATCATCGGGTAGCCGCTGTTGACGGGTAAAGGGGGCGATTGTACTGCAAAGGTCCGCCCGCGGCGGAAGGGGTGACGAAACGCGGCAGTTTACGCCGTGCGGGATGTCGCCAAGGTCCTGAAAAGCGGCGTTAACCCCCTGAAATTCCTGGCATGTTTTCTGCCAGTTGACTAACAGCCACTAGCCAATTGCCGCCATGACATACGACGCCGCACTCGCCAAGGCCCGCTGGGCCGAACTGGAGCGCCAGGACGACCTGGACTGGGACCTGGACGCCATCACCGACCGCAGCGAGGCCATCGACTTCCTCAGGCGCTTCGAGAACCGCCTGTGCATCTATTCCTCCTACGTGGAGAAGCTCTACAGCAACTACAGCTTCGTGATCCCGGAGAGCCAGGAGGGCGGCATCACCATCCTGCCCAACGAGCAGGCCTGGTTCGACACCTTCCACGACATCCCCGCCGACGCCGTGGAACCCACCGGTATCCACATCCTGCCCGGCGAGACCATGGGCCACAGCGGCCTGTACCTGAAGATCCCCGGCGAGCACCGCCTGGTGGGCTCCGCCGAGCTGCCGTTCCAGGACGGCCTGAAGCTGCTGATCCGCCGCTATCGCATGCGCGACGAGCCCTTCCTGCCGGTGCTGGTCAAGGGCGACCTGCGCGAGTACGAGGCGCGTATGCCCTCGCTGCACCTGCACCGGCTGAACAGCGCGAAGCTGCAGGCGCAGTCGCGGCTGAACCTGGAGGCCATCAAGGGCGCCATCGCCGAGCACCTGATCGGGCTGTTCCGCCACGGCTGACGCGGCTGTTACGCCGGTGTGACCTTGGGTAACACGGCGGCCAGCTGCCAGCAGGCGATTCTCGACTATGGGTCGGGCCGCAAGGGCCGGCGACTCCCTATAGTGGCAGACAGGGCTTTTGCCCCTTGGTCGGCGAACGAGAAAAGAACAAGAGGTGGCCATGGCCAGCAGCCGTATCAGCCTTCCGCGCCCCGCCCGCATTGCGCTGGCGACCGGCGCCTGCCTTGCCTGGATGGCCCTGGCGGCGCGCGCCGACATGGTCGCCCTGGACGACGAGCAGCTGTCCGACGTGCAGGGCGCCGGCATCGGCTTCGTGGTGGACAACGCCATGATCGACGGCAGCAAGGCCACCACCAACATCACCGGGCTGAAAGACCCCAACGGCAAGGACGTCTCCATCGCGGTGCGCAATCTCTACCTGGGCGCCACCGGCAGCAACCACGGCAGCAACCTGCAGCCGGTGACCATCGGCCGCCTGACCTATCCCTTCAAGCTCAACCTGGCCAAGGGCTCGGTGCTCACCACCCAACTCGCCGACGGCCGCGTGGTCAACACCCTGCCCAGCGACGCCGACGTACTCGAACTGGCCTTCCCGCCACTGATCGCCAACAACGCCGGGCAGCCCTGCATCAGCGGCTACGCCGGCGCCGGCAGCGGCTGTTCGAGCCGCGCCAGCGAGAAGGTCGACCTGGGCGCGCGCTTCGACTTCACCGTGCCGGTCAGCGGCGGCACCCGCACCGACGTGCTGGCCCTGGACTTCCAGGACCTGGCGATGGACGGCAGCTACCTGCGCCTGTGGGGCTCCAGCGCGCGCAGCCAACTGGTCGGCGAACTGCGCCTGAACCTCTACGCCAAGACCCTCGACATCCTCTCCTGCGCCGCGGGCAACACCAACTGCGCCAGCGCGGCGGAGAAGGCCGCGCGCAGCGTCTACCTGACCAACGCCTACGCCAGCGTCGCCCTGGGCTACGGCAAGTCCCAGCCGCTGCTGCTGTCGGTGACCGCCGACGGCAACTTCACCTTCGAGCTGCCCATGCTGACCGCGGCCAACGCCGCGGACTTCTACGCCAACGCGCCGCGCACCAGCCTGGTGATCGACAACCTGAACATCGGCGGCACCCGGGCCTCCTACGGCGCGGTGCCGACCGGCGGGGTCAACCTGGGGCGCAGCGAGCTGTCCGGGTTGAGCTTCAACTACCTCAAAGTCACTTCCCACAACCTCTGACGGAGCACGGCACGATGAGCTTTCCACCGCTGCTTCCGCCCCGCCGCCGGCTCCGGACCGCCGCCGTCGCCCTGCTGGCGATGCTGGCCGGCTCGCTCGCCCAGGCGGAACTGCGCACCCTGCCGGACGACGACCTCGGCCAGGTGGTCGGCCAGGACGGCCTGAGCCTGGGCGTCACGGTCAACATCCAGAAGACCCCCAGCATCACCCGCTGCCCGGGTGGCTGCGGCGCACGGGTGGCGATCCAGCCGGCGGGCAGCGGCAACAACTTCCTGGTGCTGGACAACATCAGCGGGACCTTCAGTTTCGACGAGGTCACCGTGGACATCCTCTCCATCAACAGCGGCTTCGGCGGCGACGGCGCGGCCTTCAACCGCCAGGTCCTGCGGGTCGGCCTGAAGGACGTCAACTTCAACGGCGTCAGCCTGACCCTGGCCGGCGCCAACAAGGCCCGCAGCACCGATGCCGGCCTGGTGCAGACCGACCTGCTCAGCGCCCGCGTCGACGGCGTGCTGCACGTGCAGGGCAACCTCAACCTGTTCCAGGTCCCGGCCCGATGAGGGGAGCGCGCATGGCCGGGACCAAGCTCCAGGGGGAAAACCCATGACCTTCCTTTCCGTACGGCGCCTGCTGCTGGCCGGCGTGCTGCTGTGCCTGGCCGGCGGCGCGAACGCCGAGCTGCGGGCGCTGAGCGACAGCCAGCTGTCCGACGTCACCGGCCAGGCCTTCATCAACCTGGCCACCGACGCCGCCGCGGGCATCAACTACACCCGGCTGAACATCGGCGCCACGGTGGAAACGCAGCTGAACATGAACAAGCTGCAGCTCGGCCTCTACGACCGCGCCGGCGAAGCCGCCAACAGCGCGGACATCTCCATCAACAACTTCGCCTTGGGCACGGTCAACAACCAGACCGGGCAGATCAACCCCTTCACCATCGTCGATCCGTACGTCGAGTTCGCCTACGACGGCAACAAGATGGTCGGCGTGCGCATCGGCTTCAACCAGGCCAAGGGCGTGCTTTCCGGCGACATCCAGTCGCTGACCGGGAACATTCCGGTGCACATCAAGGGCACTGCCGACGCCATCTACAACAAGGCCACGGTAGGGCAACAGCTGCTGCTCGGCCTGGCGGGCATCTACCGCAGCAGCACGGTGGAGGCGGATGCCGGCCTGGTCACCTCCGGCGGCGCCAGCGACCCGGTGCGCGGCACCTACGCCGGCATGACCAACGGCTCGCAACTGGACTGCACCAATGGCTGCGTGCCGCTGTGGACGGACATCGTCACCGGGCTGTTCACCTCCAACAACTGCGCCATCCTCGGCATCACCACCTGCTTCAAGCTCAGCCAGTTCCAGTCGCTGCCGGTGGGCGACCTGAGCCAGGCCGGCCTGGCCGGCGCCGCCAAGGGCTTCTTCATCTCCCTGCAGAGCCAGGACGTGCAGTGGCGCGACATGGACACCGGGCAGATGATCACCGCGCTCAAGGGCGCCTTCATGAACATGCCCAAGTACCGCGACGCCAACGGCAACCTGGTTTCGCCGATCAACATCGACTTCAACCAGGCCTTCAACGGCATCCCCCGCCAGGACACCTGCGTCGGCATGAACAAGGGCTGCTGAGCGGCCCATCCGCCGGCCGGCCTTTCCGTCGGGCGCATTTCACGCGACAATTCCGCTCCGTTGCGTTTAGCCCTGCGCCCGCAGGATGCCCACAGGTACAGGACTCTTGATCGAAGAAGCCCGCCGTCGCGCCTATCTTGGCGCCATGCAGGTCGCCTCCTGGCTGCCCCGCGTGGTGCTGCCCTTCGCCGCGCCTTCGCGCCCGCAGTTGCTGGAAGCGCCGGAGCCCGTCCAGGCCCCGGCGCCGAGCGCCGCGCCCGAAACCGCCAGCACGCCGGCCGCCGCGCCGGAGAAGCCGGCGCCGACGGCCGAGGCCCGGCCAGCGATCCCGGTGGTGGTGCCGCGCCCCGCCGCCCAGGCCCGCACGCCGGTGGCCGCCGAGGCGCCTGCCGAAGCCGAGGCGCCTGCGCCACGCGCGCCGGTCGAGCCGCCGCCGCGCTTCAGCCTGCAATTGCTGCGCGCCGGCGCCTGTGCGCTGCTGGTCGAGCTGCCCACCGGCGAACCCCTGGCCAGCCGCGACCCGGCCTACCTGCTGCTCAAGGACCTGCTGCGCGCCGCCGGCCTGCCGGACAGCCCGCAACTGCTCGGCGAGCCGGTGCGCTGGCCGCTGCTTTCCGGCGGCAACATGGACCAGGGCCCGCAGGCGGCCCGCGAGTTCGTCCAGGGCTTCGTCGCCGCGCGCCTGGAAGACAGCGGCCCGTGCCGCTGCCTGTGGCTGGTCGGCCGGCCCGCCGTGCGCTTCGCCGGCGAGGCGGACGACGAGGCGATGCTGCGCGAGCTGCAGATCGAGGAACTGGGTGTGGCCTGGGCCATCCCCGGCCTGGAGCGGCTGAGCGACGAACCCGCCCTCAAGGGCGAACTGTGGCGCGCCATGCGCCGGGTGCGCCAACGCTGGCTGGACCAGGACGCAGAATGACCGACGCCATTTCCTTCCGCCCGATGACCGAGGCGGATCTCGACGCCGTGCTCAAGATCGAATACGCCGCCTTCAGCCACCCCTGGACCCGCGGCATCTTCACCGACGGCCTGAAGAGCTACGACTGCTGGCTGATGTTCGAAGGCACCCAGCAGGTCGGCCACGGCGTCATCCAGATCATCCTCGACGAGGCGCACCTGCTGAACATCACGGTGAAGCCGGAAAGCCAGGGCCGCGGCCTCGGCCTGCGCCTGCTCGAACACCTGATGGCGCGGGCCGGCGAGCTGGGCGCGCAGGAATGCTTCCTGGAAGTGCGCGAGACCAACCAGAGCGCCTACCGCCTGTACGAGCGCTTCGGCTTCAACGAGATCGGCCGCCGGCGCGGCTACTACCCGGCGGTGGGCGGGCGCGAGGACGCCCTGGTGATGGCCTGCACGCTGCTCGACTGACCGTCATCCAGGCCATATCCGGCCGCCGCGCACAGGCGTAGGCTGGGCGATCAATAACAAGAACAAGGTCGCGACATGAAGCCAACCGCTGCAGCGGCGGCGCCTGCCCGTCGTCATCCGCTTCCCGCCTCACATGCCGCCGGCGCGCGGCAGGAGGGCGTCCATGTGTGACACCCTCGTCCTGCGCGCCGACGGCTGCACCTGGTTCGCCAAGAACAGCGACCGCGAGCCCTCCGAACCCCAGCGCCTGCTGCGCCTGTCCGCTGTGCGTGGCGATACGGCCAGGCAGATGCGCGCCACCTACCTGGAAATTCCCCAGGTCGCCGACCGCCATGCCGTCATCCTCAGCCAGCCCGCTTGGCTGTGGGGCGCGGAAATGGGCGTGAACGAGCATGGCGTGGCCATCGGCAACGAAGCGGTCTTCACCCGCCTGCTGGACCAGACCGGCGAGGCGCTGCTGGGCATGGACCTGGTGCGCCTGGGCCTGGAACGCGGCGCCAGCGCGCGCGAAGCCCTGGAGGTGATCACCGGCCTGCTGGAGCGCCACGGCCAGGGCGGGCCGGCGGGCTTTCGCAACAAGCGCCTGCGCTACGACAACAGCTTCGTCATCGCCGATGCCGGCGAGGCCTGGGTGCTGGAAACCGCCGGCCGCCTGTGGGCGGCGCGGCGGGTGGAGCGCTGCGCCATCTCCAACGCCCTGAGCATCGGCCACGAATACGACCTGTGCAGCCACGATCTGCCGGCCCACGCCCGGCGCCTGGGCTGCTGGAACGGCCGCGGCGACTTCCACTTCGCCCGCGCCTTCGACGGCCGCCTGCTGCCCTGGGTAGCTGGGGCGCACCAGCGCCGGCGGATGAACCAGGAGTTCCTCGCCAGTTGCCCGCGCCAGCCCGGCTGGGAGGCCCTGGTGGTCGCCCTGCGCAACCATGGCCGGCGCGACCACAACTTCACCCGCCACGACAACCGCCAGGTGTGCATGCACGCCGGCAGCTTCTGGCGTCCCTCGCAGACCACCGCCAGCCTCATCGCCCGCCTTGGCCCGGAGGGCCCGCGCCTGGCCGCCACCGGCACCTCGGCGCCGTGCCTGTCGCTGTTCCAGCCGCTGGGCTTCGAGGCGGCGGCCGGCGCCAGCCTGCTCAGCAAGGCCGATGAGCCGCTGGAGCAGTCCCTCTGGTGCCGTTTCGAAGCGGTGCACCGCCGTGCGCTTGTGGACGCCGAATTCGCCGCCGCCCTGCGCGCCGGGCACGCCTGGCTGGAGGCCGAGCAACTCGCCGCGCTGGACCGTCGCAACCCCGACTGGGCGCGCCTGGCCGCCGAAGCCGAGGCCTGGCACGCGGCCTGGCAGCAACTCGCCGGGCAACTGGAGCCGCGCCTGCCGCGCTGGTGGCGGCAGCACGCCACGCCTTGAGCCATAGTGCTTGTCAAAGGCCGCCAGCGTTACGTAAGGTGCGCCAGCCGCAGAGGAGGAGCCACCATGAGCGACCTGGAACAACTGTTCGAGAACAACGCCCGCTGGGCCGAAGCAATCAATCGCGAGGACCCTGACTTCTTCGCCAAGCTGGCCCGCCAGCAGGCACCGGAATACCTGTGGATCGGCTGCTCCGATGCGCGGGTGCCGGCCAACGAGATCGTCGGCATGCTGCCCGGCGACCTGTTCGTCCACCGCAACGTCGCCAACGTCGTGCTGCACACCGACCTCAACTGCCTGTCGGTGATCCAGTACGCGGTGGACGTGCTCAAGGTGAAACACATCCTGGTCACCGGCCACTACGGCTGCGGCGGCGTGCGCGCCTCGCTGCAGGACCAGCAGTTCGGCCTGATCGACGGCTGGCTGCGGACCATCCGCGACCTCGCCTACGAGTACCGCGAGCACCTGTCCCAGTTCGCCAGCGAGGAAGAGCGCGTCGACCGCCTGTGCGAGCTGAACGTCATCCAGCAGGTGGCCAACGTCAGCCACACCACCATCGTGCAGAACGCCTGGCATCGCGGCCAACCGCTGTCGGTGCACGGCTGCATCTACGGCATCAAGGACGGCCGCTGGAAGAACCTCAACGTCACTGTCAGCGGCCTCGACCAGCTGCCGCCGCAATACCGCCTGCGCCCCATGGGCGAAGCCTGAGCCGCCCCGTGCCGGTCGTCCGGCCCGCCTCGCCGGGCGCGCCGGGCAGACCGAAGATAGGGGAAGGTCACTGACGAAGAGGCGAGCATGCGCGAGCTCTGCGTGATCCCCGGCGACGGCATCGGCCGTGAAGTCGTGCCGCCGGCTGTGGCTGTGCTGCAGAAACTGCTGCCCGACCTGCGCCTGCGCGAAGCGGAGGCGGGTTGGGACTGCTTCCAGCGCCACGGCACCTCGGTGCCCGAGGCGACCCTGGAGGCGCTGCGGGCATGTGGAGCCGGGCTATTCGGCGCAGTGTCCTCGCCCAGCCACAAGGTGGAAGGCTACCGCAGCGCCATCCTGCGCCTGCGCCAGGAACTGGGCCTGTACCTCAACCTGCGCCCGGTGCGCACCTGGCCGGTGGTGTCGCCCCACGCCGGCGTCGACCTGCTTATCCTGCGCGAGAACAGCGAAGGCCTGTACAGCGGCCGCGAGCACTGGGAGGCCGACGGCGTGGCCATCGCCGAGCGGGTGATCAGCCGCGCCGCCTGCACGCGCCTGGCCCAGGCCGCATCACGCATCGCCCGGCAACGCCAGGCGCGGCGCATCACCCTGGTGCACAAGGCCAACGTCCTGCCGCTGACCTGCGGCCTGTTCCGTGACACCTGCCGCGACCTGCTGGCCACCGAAGGCTGGGGCGACGTGCTCGACGAGCGCCTGGTGGACGTGGCGGCCCTGCAACTGGTGGAGCGCCCGGAAGCCTTCGACCTGATCGTCACCAGCAACCTGTTCGGCGACATCCTCTCCGACCTCGCCAGCCACTGGGGCGGCGGCCTGGCCCTGGCGCCCTCGCTCAACCTGGGCGAGCAACTGGCCCTGGCCGAGCCGGTCCACGGCAGCGCCCCCGACATCGCCGGCAGCGGCCGCGCCAACCCACTGGCTGCCATCCTCAGCGCGGCCATGCTGCTGCGCTTCCACTGGCACGACGAAACCGGCGCCACGCGCATCGAGCGTGCGGTGGAAAGCTTCCTGCGCGAAGAAGGTCACCTCGACCACGGCCTGGAAACCACCCGCGTGGTGGGCGAGGGCGTCCTGCAGCGGCTCTAGGGCTAGCCCAGCTCGGGATGGTCGGCCAGCCAGGCCGCGCAGCCGCTGCCCACGGCCAACAAGGGCAGCACCGTCAGCATCGCGCGCAAACCTCCGCCCATGGGCAACCCCTGGACGAACAGCGTCCATTCCTGGGCCGCCAGCCCGAGCAGCAGGGAAAGACAGACCACGATCAGCGTGCGGACGAGATAACGCATACAAACGCCCTGAAAAGCGGGAAAAAAGAAGCCATCGCCCGCTCGGAGCGGGGGCGGGCAATGGCTATGGGAGGGCAGGGAAATGGAAGAACCTGCGAAGGCAAAGGTAGCGTCCGGGGATAACATTAGCTAGCTAACGAATGCGCGAAGGAGTTTTTCCCGGGGTGAAACAATTCGGGTATCTGGAGTGGGAGCCGATGGGCGGGGCTGCGTCCTACGGCATGCCTTCGCCTGTCATTACAGGAGTGGGGGAGGGGGCATACCGCCGTTGCGGCGAATTCCGGGGCACTCTTCGATCATCATGGATGCGCTATTGACCCGGAACACTTGGAGTCCACCATGCATCCTTTCTCCTTACCGCCCAGCCAGGCGCCTGAGGCCGCCGATGCCCCTGAAGCGGCCGATGACGAAGACATGGAGCTACGCCAGCTAGTGGAGGAGCGTCGCGACGGGCCTTCCAGGGAGCTTTCGCTGGATGAGCTGTGAGTTCCGTCAGTGGACACCGGTATTTGAATGATCGCACTGGAGGCAGCCATGGCCAGCATCACCATCAGAAACCTGGACGACGACCTGGAGATCCGGCTCCGTGCGCGCGCCGACAGTCATGGTCGCTCTATGGAAGAGGAGGCCAGGGAGATCCTGGTGCGTGCACTCTTCAAGGATGAAAAGCGGGAAGGCTTGGGGAGCCGGATTCATGCCCGCTTCGCATCTGTAGGTGGAGCTGACATCGAGCTTCCAGTTCGCAGGAGCAAGGCTCGAGCGGTGGCCTTTGGAGAATGATCCTGTTCGGCACCGGTCTGCTTTCGGAGCTGAAATTCGAGGTTTTTTAGCGCTCGACCTGTCCGTGAAATACCCATGAGGTGCTGTTATGCGCGTAGTCAGTTTCTCCTATGCCTGCGACAACCTGAAGCAAGTCATCGACGATGTTGTCGGTGACGTGGATTTCACCGTGATTTCTCGTCGAGATGCGCCGGATGCCGTGCTGCTTTCGCTCGATAGCTTCAACAGCCTGATGGAAACTGTTCATCTGCTTAAGTCGCCGGCCAACGCGGCTCATTTAGCGCGGTCCTTGGCTCAAATGAAATCTGGTGCTTCCTGAATAGGATGGGCCGTATTTGCTAGTGTTGATGAATAACGCCCAACACAATTAGTGACGTCAGTTGGTTTCGAATATCATCATGTCATCAATCGCTTGAAGGGATACGAGCGTGGATATTCTGGGAAACCTACTTAGCGCTGCAAAGCTGCTGCGCTCCGGTCTGGACTTCGCACTTGAGCGTCGTGACTCATTTCGCCAGGAAGCTGCGAGAGTAATTGCTGCCTTCAAAGCCCATGACCTTACGCCTAACGTAGCTGCCGACCTGATGGATGACGGGCTGATTGAAGATCCATCGGTCTTCGAGCGTCCGAAGGATCTCAAGCCCTATCTCAGGAAGATCACCCCTTGGGCGGCTGAATTGCTCCAACTCGATCCCGCGTGGTTCAAAGGCCGAACCTCTAGGGCACACAAAAATATCGATGACTTGCAAGAGTTCCTTCTGTCGAAGTCCTTCGATGAGTCCGCGACTGTGCGCTTCGACATCTATGTGTTCAAAACGGATGACACCCCTATCCACCGGAGCAGGGGGCGCTTTTGCGTCATTTTAGAGGAGTGCTTCACCTATCTAGATGAGGAGCAGTGCGATGGTGTTTACCGTTACTACTACCTCACGCAAGGGGCTTTTTTCGAGCACTACAAATGGCTTCTGCAACTCATGAGTCTTGCTGCAATCGCACATATGCATTCCATCCCGATCCGTGGGGCTGTCATGTCGGCTGACCGGTTGGCAAAGCTTGATCAGGGGTATGGTCTGGTCCCCGATCTATTGCGAGAGAAGCTCGGAAAAAGCTGGTACGTAGAGGATGCGATTTGGACTAGCCTGGGAGCGCCTGCAGACTGGGTGCTGCAGCGGCGGCCGGATTTTGATGATTATCTGGTAAGGATTGGTCGAAAAGATGTGCTCGAGAATCTGGTCGAAAGCAGAGCTCGGCTTGAGGATGGCTAACGTAGACAGGGTGTAGTCACTTCGTAGTCACTACCCCAGAAAGCACAAAGGGCTAGCTTTCGCTAACCCTTTGTTTTGTATGGTGGCTACACCGGGACTTGAACCTGGGACATCAGCATTATGAATGCTGCGCTCTAACCGACTGAGCTATGTAGCCGAGTGGCGCGCATTTTCCGTATCTTTTGGGGGGCTGTCAACCCCCTTTGGTTAGATATTTTTCTGTTCTTTCAAGCGTTTAGCGGGACGAGCGGTAGAGCGGGAACGAAAAAAGGCCCCGCGCGGTGCGCGGGGCCTTTTCGGCTTGCTGGCGGGCGCCCTGGGGCGCTGCCGGGGGCTTAGACGTTAAACGTTGATCGGTCGGCAAGGGCCCGGGAGCACTAGATTTCGCAGGGAAATCATGTCGCGGCCTTTGCGGGAATCGTTGGAAGTACCCCCAGTTGTATCCCAATGGGGTGCCGGGATCATAGATCAGTCCTGATAGTGATACCAGCATAGCGCGCTCTGTCTTCGCGGCCTGCGGCCTTGACCAAGAGGCGCGGCCTCTTGGAACTCCGTTCTCGCCGAAGGGCAGGGTGCAGGGGGCTGCTGCGCTGCATGGGCGTCAATGGTGCGCTGCGCCGGGTGCTCACCCGTTCGGTGCTCGCCTGCGGCCGACAAGGCCATAGGCCGCATCAGCAGAGTAGGCAGGGAATATGTACGCGTCTGCCGCAGCGCCCTTACCCATTGCACGGCTCGGATGCCATGAGATAGGCCGTCACTGCGCGCCGCAGTGACGGCCCTGCCCACGCCGCCAACAATATGGGCGAAAGCCAGATCCTATTGCGTGTGGCATACATGATGATGCCCGCCCTACACTGACCGGGCAGTTGCCAAGACCGATGGGCTTCGTACATCGGCACCCCAACAGCACAGGTTCCTGCAAGTGCTGGCCCATCAGGGCGGAACCCACCCAGGTATGCCCAGGCTCCTGCTGCATACCGGCCCCTATCCATGGGCGGAGCCATCTTCATCTGCTTGTACTTATCCCTTCCTGCGCCCTCGGCGCACTGTCCCTCGCAGCTATGGCCTGTGCGCAACGTACAGGACTGCCGCCGCTTTCCTTATCCCACTCACTTCATAGGAGGACTCATCGACGTTAATAGCCTGTTCATCCTGCACGACCTCCGCCCGGCCTTCCAGCAGGAAGCAAGACGGACGCCTCATCCGAGGCTCTGGTGTCTCCTGAATACCATGCCCTTGCCCTCACGGGATCTCGCCTAGCGAGCTGGCACCAACACTAACCATTGAGTTTCAGGACAACGCAGCACCGACGACGCTTTCTGGGAGACCGGAAGATGGATGACTTGACCTATACCCTGCGGCAGCTTTGCCACCGCAACCGCGACGGCAGCCACAACACACAGGCCGACCGCATGCGCTCTCTGACGTTGGCTGCACGGCAACTGCGCGAGTCCGGCTATCGGCAGATGAAGGCATCGTCGCTCAAGGGCAAGCACGTGCAGACGCTGCTGGATCGTTGGCAAGGCGAAGGCCTGTCATCTGGCACCATCAAGAATCGGCTCTCCCATCTGCGCTGGTGGGCCGAGAAAATCGGCAAGTCTGGCATCCTGCCAGCGGACAACACGCAGCTTGGCGTGGCCGAGCGCCGCTATGTGACCAACGTCAGCAAGGCCCGGGAACTGGGCTGGGGGCTTGACCTAGTCACCGATGCCCACGTGCGCATGAGCCTTCAGCTACAGGCCGTCTTCGGGTTGCGTCGGGAAGAGGCGATCAAGTTCCAGCCCAGCTATGCCGACCGTGGCGATCATCTCGCCCTGAAAGGCTCGTGGACGAAAGGAGGGCGAGAGCGAACCGTGCCGATCACGACGCCAGAACAACGCGAAGTGCTTCAGGCGGCGCACCATCTGGCGGGGGGCGGGTCATTGATCCCCGCCCACAAAACCTACATCCAGCAGCGTCATGTCTACGATGGCCAATGCAAGACGGCGGGGCTGAGCCACATGCATGGGCTACGTCATCAGTACGCCCAGAGCCGCTATGAGACTTTGACGGGGTGGCCGGCGCCAGCGGCAGGTGGACAGTCAGTCAAGGTGCTGAGTCCAGCGCAGCGCGTAGAAGACAGCCGTGCTCGCCAGACCATCAGTCGTGAATTGGGACACGAGCGGGTTCAAATCACCGCCACCTATCTCGGCAGCTAGTCCAGATAGTCCGGGGAGTACCTAGCCTACAAACGGAGCCAGCCCACGGGTTTAGTCTGCTGGCCCAACAAACGTATTCAATGTCGCTGCAATCCGCTTGCGCCGCTCCAGCAAAAATGTCTTGTAGCTTTCCACTTCCAGCAGCGATGCCTCTACCGGAATGCATTGTGCTGCAAACGCCGCCTCGCCAAGCTGATCAACCAGTGGAGGCAGATACATGGCCGGGGCCTTGTCGCTAATCGCACGATTCGTCTTGCCGCCGATAAAAGCCAGGTTGGCAATGTCGTCTGCCTCGCGGGCCGTAAAGCTGGCCTTCAATACGGCCTTGGGAAAGATGTGATGGAACTGCAAGCGATGCTGGGTGCCGGAGTGGTCCAGGGCGATGATCAGGTGGCTGCGCCAATCCTTGGCATCGGCGGCGCGGAAAGCCAGGAACATGGTCTTAAACAGCGCGCTACGCTGGTTGCGGCCTTCCAGTTCTTCCGCCGTGATGTCCAGACGGCCGAACTGCAGGCGCAGCCGGTCGATCAGCTCGCTCACGGGGCCACCCTGGCGAATGCTTGCCAAGTCCTGATCTAGAATGGTTTCGCTGGAGCCCCGGGAGAAGCGGCCCTTGGCATTGGCCATCAGCGCCCAATAGCGCAATTGGCGGGCTTCATCGTTGTTCAGCGCATAGTTGCGACTGTGTCCGAAATAAGCCAGCACCACCAGCAGGAAGGGCGACGACAGCAGCGCGGGGCTATCGATCCCCAGATTGCTACGCAGAAAGTTGAGTGCGAACTCCATGCCTTCGCAGGCTTCCTTCCAGGCTTTCTGCAACACATCCACTGTCAGGCTACCAACTGTCAGGAAGCGCGATTGGCCCGTGGCAAAAGCCATCAGGTTCTTCAGGTGCAGACCGAGATCGAGATCGAAACCCGTCTTGGCACATTCCTTCTGGAAATTCTGGAACGTCTGTAGCGAGTGTCGCCACTTGGCAGTGATCTGCGCCAGCGCCAAATCGGAGCTACGCAGCTTTGCCCCCAGCGAGTTGACCCGGACGAAGATTTCCGTGACCTCATCGTAGGAAAGCGTCCGCTCCAGCACATCCATGCGATAAACGTACTTGCGGATGCCACGCAGCCGGGCCAAACGCTGGCTGTATTTCTCGTAACGCGGATCGTCGAAACCAGTGATGCCGGCACGCTTGAGGAAAGGCGCATCGTTGTCGATCTTGAACACTTCCGACACCTTTACCCAATGCGGCAACTGCTCCAGCTTCCTGGTGGCCACCACGAAGGTCATCTTATTGAAGCGCTTGAGTAGTTCGTCCTCGGTTGAATCTGTCTCGTCGTCAATCAGCTCGCCATCGTCTTCGATGTCATCCTCGTCGCCACCGTTCTCTTCCACTTCGGTCACGACAGCCAACTGGTCGGGATGCTCCAGGTTGAACAGCAGTTCGATGGGGCGACGGCGACCGCGTACCGACACCGGCTCGCCGCGAATGACGGCAGAAAGCGATGTCAGACGCTGCTGCCCATCCAGCAGGAGCCGAGTGCTCTGGTAGGGATTCGTGCTCTGGCTGACGGCGAAATCCTGCAAGGGCACGGCTTCATCCGTTTCCCAAAGCAGGATTGCGCCTGATGGATAGCCGCGGTACAACGAGTCCAGCAGATCGCGCACTCGCGTAGAACGCCACACATACTGGCGCTGCATTTCCGGCAAGCGCAGTTCGCCGCGCTCGATCATGGATACCAGCTCTTCGACGCTTGCTTCGGCCTTGGCCATGTCTCTTCCCTTGTTCAGGCACCGAGCAGGAAGCGCTCGCGGTGCCACTGCAAATAATGCCGGTGTTCGCTGGCCAGCCAGCGCAGCGTCATCTCCGGGTGAATGCCAAGCCCGTGCAGATCGTCCGGGGATAGGCGGGCGCTGATCAGCAGATGCCCGGCATCGTCAAAGCTGATTAGAAAACGGTCGAACAGCGCATCGAGGTTGGCCACTAGCAGAAAGCCATTGAAGGCATCCAGCCGTTCGGTATCGTCTGTGCATTCCGCCCAGGGCTTGGCATGACTGGCGCGAAGTGCCTCGGTCACGGCGACGCCGGTCACCGCACAGGCACCGCCCCAGTAGTTCAGCAAGGCATCGCGATAATGATCCTGCCCCACGCGCTGGCGCACCAGACGTTCGACCTCTGTGCCCCGGTTTTCGGCAGGCAAGTCCGCCAGTACCTGCGCGACGGCTGTGTGGTAATCCCGCACCGCCTGATTTGGCAGCGCTTGTGACAGGCTGGCCGCACGGCGCAGCAATAACGCCAGATCAGCCAGGACGGGCACACGAAACATTCCATCTGTTCCTGACCAGGGCTTGAAACTACGCAACAATTCCGGTACCAGAGCGAGCGTGCCCGGTTGAAAGCACACATCGAAGCCGTTATCTGATGACGTCACCATCGCCTGGCTCCGGTGGCGGGCTGAGGCCAATGTCACCGTATCGCCAGCGGATAGCAGCACGTGCTCGAAGCCATTGTCGTGGCCAGTTTTCTCGACCAACGCGCGCTGTAGTGGGTTTACCGCAACACTCATGTTAACGATGCTTGTTCTGCACCCACGCGCTGACGAAGCAGAAGACCGTCCTCGCTATCGGATGAAAGTCTGAGGCGCTCAAAAGGCTTGAAAGCCGCCGTGGGTTCAGTCGATGTGGTGACGATGTATTGGAAGGAATCACTTCCACTCGATGCGACATGCCCAAGCAGTGACCATAATATGGTCTCGCTCATTTCTGCCTCGCGGGGCGAGTCATGAAGAAGGAATCCGGGATGAAAGCTTTCCTCGTTCGTACTGTCGAGCAAGCAGGCGATATCTCCAGCCAGAATCTCCAGAACTTTGAAGGTCGTTGAGTGCATTGGCCCCATCTGAAAAGGATGGTTGCGGTGTTTGTCTTCATCGTTGAATACGCCCCACCCAAACGAAGGTAACGACTTGGCAACATCCCGCATGGACTCGCTGATGGCTCGACGACGTCCTTTTACGGTTTCCCGCTCTGTCTCAAGCTGTATTTGCAATTGTTCGTGATGGTGCTGAATCAAGATCAGATTTCTCTCTGCTTCTTCGACCTCCGCAGATTGTGACTTGCCGGTTACGAAACTCTCGTAGGCTTCGTAGTCCTCAATGGACTCATTGAGAAGCTCCTGCGTAGACAGGGATTGAGCGTATCTTTCGTCCAACTCGATATTGCGGTTGTTGATTTCTGTCAGTCGTGTGTCGATAGGCTTAGCCTCAGCCTCCAACTCATTCAGTCGGTGGCGCAGGGGCGACAATTCACCTTCAAGAGACTCTTTGGAGCGCTGATGCACGGCTATTCGTTGCTTCCGATTAATCTGCGTCTGCTCGACTCGCTCGATGACGTAGCTGCAATCCTTGAGCAGGCGATTCCCGGCGTCGCAACGTGTTGGTAGTCGTTGCTGTAATGACGATGCCTCGTTTTGCAGTTCTTCCACTCGCTGGATATCGCCAGCGATTAACGCTTCTATCTGTTTTTTCTCGTTGGCGAGAATATCCATCAGTCTTTTCAGTGGTGCTCGCTGCTCCACCAGCATCTGGTGCTCTGCTGCAAGCGCCAGCCGTTCCGCTTCGATTTCCCGCAACTCTTGCTGATAGCCGTCATGCCGTTGCTTGGCGAGGGCCAACAGGTTTGGATGATCAAACAGGCCATCCTGCCGGAAGGGCGTAGTGACGGGGGTATTGAGGCGACGAGTCAGTTGGCGACGTACATGTTTCAGTAGGCGGGCGGGTTCTTCGCGCAGTGTTTGCAACTGTGATTTTTGACTTTCCAGCTTTTGGGCGGTGTTATGCAGGTCGCGCAGTGTCGCCGCATCGTGCAACAGGCCCAGCACGATTTGCATGAGTGCTGCAGGGGACTTCGCTGGCAGGCTGAATCCAACCCCATCAGCGCGCCACTGGTAATAGTTGTGGTAGCGAGCGTTTTGGTCGCGGGAACACCAGGCCAGAATATGATGCCACTCGATGGATTGCTTCGACGTTGGCAATTCCTGAATGGGTAGGATTTCGACCAGATGCTGGCGTAGCGCGGCTTGGTAGGCGCTGAATTCATTTTCGGCATCACCTGTTGCCAATTGCCGCCAATTGGCTGTGCGTGATGCCCGATAGTGTTTCTGATACAGCCATGGCTTCAGAACAGTCCAGGCTTCACCGCCGACATGAACGCGAGCGGCTACCGCACCTTCCTTCAACCCACGGCTGTTCAACAATTCATCGCGCAAGGTTGAACCATTCGACCAGAGCGGGTCATCCAGTACAAAGCGCAGCAGTTGGCAGAACGCGGTCTTGCCGACACCGTGTCCTGAACTGCCTGACCCCGGTGGTGAGACGATCAGGTTCAGCCCACGCTGCAATGAAATTTCGCGCAATGGCTGCTGAGCTGTCAGCGAGTCCAGAAGCCACAGAGTTTCCACCCACAAGCGCGGTTTGGCAGGGTTTGTCGGCAAATTTGCAGCGTCGGCCATATCCATTTATCCCCGTTTACGTAGCTCGTCGGTCTGTGTAGTCGATTCCGAGCCTGCCAGCGCTTCTGTCAAGGCAGCTTCTTTCTGGCGACGTGCTTCGATCAAGGCGTGAGCCAGCGATTCGGTGCGATGGTCACCAATGATGTTGTGCAGTGCTTCTGGGGTGCGAATGGACAGCGATGCAGTCACGGCTACGCCCAATAGATCGCGAAGCCAACCGCAAATGTGCGTCCAACGCTCCGTGTTTACCGATAGCAGCCAATCATGCAACAACTCGGCATGAAGGGTGCCTTCTGGCAACTGCGCTCCAAGAATTCGTCGCAAACGATTGTCGTCACACGCTCCGGTTTGCAGGAGTACGTCGCATATCAGGCCAGCCAGCCAATCCTCGGCCTCGGAAGCAGGCGTACCGCCTTCGGCATAAATTGGAAGCGGCGTGGTACGTCGCGCCGGTTTGATTGTGGGTATGGTGATCGGCTGCTGTTGTTCCAACGCATCCCACGCCTCCAGCACCAGCCTTTGGGTGCGGTATTCGCCGAATCCCTTCAGCTCCTTGTTCTTGAGCACGCGGAAGGTTTCGCTGGGATAGTCTTCGCCCATGACGTCAGCGGGGTCGAGGATGTAGCGCAGTTCGTCGCGGGTGAGGCCGTAGAGTTTGGCGTAGTAGGCGTCGAGTTCGGCGCGCAGGGTGGCGCGGCGATCGGGGTCGAAGGCGAAGGGTGGGCTTTCGTAGCCCAGTTCCTTGGCCCATGCTGCCAGGTCGTGGGAGGTGTAGGTCAGCTCCAACACGCGCGGGATGATGAAAGCGAGATCGCCTTCGGTGTAGTGGTTGGGGGGCGGCAACGCTACCTGCTCAAAAGTACCTTGCGGAATGCTTGGCTGACTCAAGGCCGTGCGAAGCAGATAATCGAACACTAGCGAGTTATAGGCACCACACAAAATGGCTATACGCTGCGCATCAACACCCAACGAAAGAATCCAGCCATATGTAGCTGGAATCCAAGGATAAATGCATGCAATTACCGTGCGCTCGTCGGTGTTTCTCGATACACGGCGAAATCCGAGGAAGGCGGTTTTACATTTGGCAAGTTCGTTGAGCTTCATCGACTCGCACTTCTTTCTGAAGTCCGCGTCTAGGATCGACCACTCAGTGACTGGAAAGTAAGAGGGATCGCTGAGCTGTTCGAGCATAGATTCTTGTTCAATACCATCTCGAAATTCAGCGTATCGACAGTTGAATTGATGCCCCAGCCCTCCCTCATATAGCGGCAGGAGATCGTGGGTCTCGGCCTTGGTTGTTTCAATAAACAGTTCGGAGTCGCCGGACTTGTGGAACATCGTACGGAGCACCACATTCCAGCTTTCGTCCGGCGTAGGAGTACGCTCGGCAATACGCAAGACTACGTTGTTACGGTAGAGCTTCTTGGTTAGTTCTGCGTCACGCTCGCTGCGGAAGACCGGACAGGTGAGCGTGTTGGGGTTGATGAGGTGGAATTCATCGGGCGTGAGGGTGAAGCGGCGGCGGGGGTCGGCCAACTGGCTGACCTGGGTGGCGAAGCAGACGAACTCGGTCTGCTCAGTCGCCCCCAGAGTTAGCAGGCAGAACTTCATGCGGCTATCTACCGCGGGGAACAGCTTGTCACGGTTCTCGATGTCATACAGGCTGACCAACTGTCGGCTCTGCGTGATGTGTCCGAAGTACGCCTTGGTGCTGTCGTCGGTGGCGATGCCGGTGGGTACGATGAAGCCGGCGCGGCCGCTGTCGGCATGGATTTGCAGGATGGTTTCGGCAAACAGCGCATAGGTGTTCACGTCGCCCACGCCTGTCAGCGGATAGCGGCCACCATTGACGCCTTTCACATGGGCGAACAAGCTGGCCGCCTCTGCCGTGCGGCGGGCGGAGATGAATTCGCGGTAGAGGCGTTTTTCGGCTTCGTCCCCGTGCGTTTCGTGGGCCAGGTCGGGGTGCAGGTGGCGCGCTAGCATGCCTTCGCTGAGCCACTGGATTCGCTGGGCACGTTCGGCCTTGTTGCGGGCTTTGGCCACGTCGCGGTGGCGGGTAGCGAAGAACTCTTCCTCTTGCAGCTTGATGCGTTCCCACGGCGGATTGCCCAGCACGCAATCGAAACCGCCTTGTGCGAACACCTGCGGAAAAGTCAGTGGCCAGTGGAGCACGCGGGCTTCTTCGCAGGCTTTCTGGGCAGCCGCCAGTGCGGGCTGCTGGTCGGCAGGCAGGGCACTGCCCAGCAGTGTGAGGTAGAGGGTGGCCGTGGTGGGGATGGCCTGGATGTCGCCTTCGGTTTTGGGCAGCAGGTAGGCACCCAGCAGCAGATCGGCGGCCTGCGCCAGCCGACCGGTGCGGGCGCTGTGCAGGTAGTGCTCGTAGGCTTGCGCCTTGGCGGCGATCTGTTCGGTGCTATCTTCGGGCAGGGCTTCCAGCGCGCGCAATGCGGCGAGGCCATTGTCGTGGCGCTGCACCAGTTCGGTCTGGCCAAAAGCGCGCGCGGTGCGCTTTTTCTCCAGGTCCTTGAGGGCGGCGGCATTGGTCTTGGCCAGTGCCTTGCACACGTCTTTGTCGTCGCCGCTGAGGGGCTTGTAGGCATCCTTAGCGATGCCTTTTTCCAGCACTTGCAGATCAGTCAGGCCCAGCAGGGCGTCGCCGACTTGCAGGTGGTGGTCGAGAAAACCCAGCGGTCGGCCTTCCTCGTAGCCTTCCAGCCACAGGGCCATGCGCGCCAGTTCGATGGCCATGGGGTTGCGGTCCACGCCGTAGATGCAGTGGGTCACGACCTCGCGCAGGGCATGGCGGTAGTCCTGCGGCTTGATGGCGCCTTCCTGCCCGCCTTCGAGGCTGCGCAACTGGGCCAGTTTCTCCGCCAGACGGCGGGCGGCGGCGAGCAGGAAGTGGCCGCTGCCGCAGGCAGGGTCGATGACGCGGATAGCCAGCAGTGCTGCGGCGGGGTTTCCCGGGTTGGCGGCCAGGCACTGTTCGATGACCGGCTCCAGCGCGCTCTTGATCAGCTCCTGCACCAGGCTGTCGGGGGTGTAGTAGCTGCCGGTGAGCTTGCGCGCGTTGCCAGCGGTGCTTCCTTCCTCGGTGCGGCCGACAAAGCCAAACGTGCGGGCTGGCAGGTCGATGGTGGGCACCAGTTCCAGCAGGCTTTCGTATACGCTGCCCAGCTCTTCCGGCCCCATGTTGCGGTAGTCCACCGGGGTCAGGCTGCTGCCTTTTCCCTGGGCCACCACCGCCCAGCGCAGGTGTTGC
The DNA here is from genome assembly GCF_052367875.1 of Pseudomonas sp. A6. Lineage (NCBI taxonomy): Bacteria > Pseudomonadati > Pseudomonadota > Gammaproteobacteria > Pseudomonadales > Pseudomonadaceae > Pseudomonas > Pseudomonas sp. A6. Next base: position 1,014,582 of record NZ_CP198970.1, read on the forward strand.
AGGGCGGCGAGCAGGTGGGCGTTGTCCAGGCTGGCGGTATCCAGCTCGAGGCATTGCTCGGGTGCAAACAGGCCGCCCAGCGCAGGCAGTGCCAGGCGTGGTTCGCCCTGCGCCAGGCCGCGAAAGACGATGCGGATGGCCTGCCATTGATCGTCGTGCCGGGTGCGGGTGCGGCGCTTGAGGCACAGCTCGCGCAGGCGGGCCAGGGAGTAGCCTTCGGCATAGGCACGGCGGGCGGCCAGGGCATCCGGGCTGTCGTCCTGCGGGTGCAGCACGCCACGCTCTTCGACGGTGAAGACGAAGATTAGCCGGTAGATCAGGCGCAACAGTTGTTGGAAGTAGGCGTCCTTGCTCAGCGTGCCATTGTCCAGCGCTGTGCGCAGGGACTGGTTGGCGGGGTGTTGCAGGAAGCCTGTGCCGAAGGTCAGCAGGGCTTGTTCGACGCCATTGCGCAGGCCATCGCGCACGCGGGTGCCCTCGATCTGGCCTTCGTTACGCCATTGTTCCCAGATGCAGGTGCCCTCACTCCCGGCCCCTCTCCCGGTGGGTGGGGGGAGTAACTGCGGCGCGCGGCTGGCGTGCAGCAGGCGCCAAACGTTGGCGAATTCGGCATAGCGCTGGCCGCCGAGCAAGTCGGCCAGATCCACTTCGAGAAAGCTGGGACGGGTGAGCGAGGCGGCGTCGCGCAGCAGGCGCAGTTGTTTGCCGTTGCTGACGATGCCCCATTGCAATAGTTCGCTGGCGTTGAGCAATTCCTGCATGGCCTGGAACGGCGCTTTCTTGCGGCTGCCGCCGCCCTGCACGGCGAACTGCGCGTCGGCATCGTCCAGCCCCAGGGTGTGCGGGGCGACCAGCACGGGGACGTGGTCGGTCATAAGGCTGATCGGGTAGCGTAATTCGCCTACCTGCTGCGTTTGCGCAGCATGTAGGGTGGTGTAGCCGAAGGCGTGACGCAGTAGTTCGTCAATGAAAGCGGTGGTGAGCTGCGTGGCATCGAGGTCGGCGCGTTCCATCTGCGCGGCAAAGTGCTGCCACTGGGCGCAGGCGATCTGGAAGGCGCGGCTGTATTCGTCCTTGAGCTTGACGCCCTTGGGGGTGCGGTAGTCGGCCTCAAGCTGGGCGCTGGCACGGCCCAGGGCGGCTTTTTCCAGTTGGTCGGGCAGGAACAGCCCGCCTTCGAGCTTGAGGGTAGGCAGGTTCAGCGTGGCCTGGGTTTTGCGGATGCGTTTCATGGTTGTTCTTCTCTAGGCCCAGGCTTATAGCGAGTCAGGCAGCAGTACGTACACACCCATCACATCGACAGGCAGGCAGGGGCTGACGCTGTACTGGCCTACGTCGCGGGTGGCCTCGCGCACGCGCTGGTGGTCGGCCAGCAGCGCATCGGCCCGCTGCTGGGCCAGCGCTTGCAGTTGCTGTGGGTGCGCGGCGAGGAAGTCGAGCGCGATGCGCACTTCGCGTTGCACGGCTTCCGTAGGCAAGTTGCCGCTGGGCGTGCATTCGAGCAGGCGGCTCACGCTGTCGTCGGCCAGCCACTGCGGAGCGTTGCGGCCCTGCACGGCCAGGGCCACGGTTTCCTCGGCCATCATCTGGAAGGGTTCGCGGCGGCGCACGTAGCTGAGCTGGTGGCGTAGGCGCAGCAGGTAGAGGGTGGTGACGACTTCGACGTCTTCGGTCAGGGTGGCGGCGCAGCGGGCGGCTAGCGGAGTTTCGCCCCCGAGCGCACCTTCCAGCAGGTGCTGGGCCAGCAGACCCACCAGTGGGTGGCTACGGTGCAGTTCACTAAAGTCGATGGGCTGGGGCGCGGTGATGCCTTCATCGGCCAGGCGTTGGCGCAGGGCTTCGGGCAGGTGCTGCGGCAGGAAGCGTGCGGTCTGCTTGCGGCCCGCTTCCAGCGGCGCGCCCAGACGCACGCAGGCGCTTTGCAGGAAGCGCTGCACGTCGGCCTGGGTGCCCAGGGCTTGTTGTTGTTTGTGCCACTCGGGCAACACTTCGTCGGGTTTGATGCGGCGCTGGGCGAACACGGTGCGGTTGGCCTTGGCTTTTTCCAGGGCGTCTTGCCATTGCGCTTGCAGTGGCTGTAGTTCGACGTTGGCTTCGGCAAATAGATCAGGCGTGTAGGGTGCTGCCATTCGCTCACGGCCCATCAGGGCGGCCTTGACTAGCGCCTGGTTGATGCGGGCCTCGTCTTCGGGTAGCGGAACCAGCACGCCCAGCTCCTTCTGGATGGCTTCGCCCTTCTTGAGGATGACGTTGAGCACGAAGCCATCCACCGGGTTGTCCTGGCCGTAGAGCATGGTGCAGCGCACCTCTTCGGCATGCTGGCCGAAACGATCGACACGGCCTTCCCGTTGCTCGTGACGGGTAGGGTTCCAGGCCAGGTCGTAGTGGACGACGGCGGTGAACAGGTGCTGCAGGTTGATGCCTTCGGAGAGGCAGTCGGTGGCGACCAGGATGCGCTGCTCGGCATCTTCCATATCATCCACACGCTCGCGGCGTTCTTCGGGCGTGAGCTCGCCGGTCACGGCCTCGATGGAGGCCTTGGGAAAGGCGGCCTTGAGATGCTCGGCTACGTAATGGGCGGTGGCGACGTAGCGACAGAACACCACGGGGTGGTAACCATCTTTTACCAGCGGGCCGATATGCTGAATGAGCGCGGCCAGCTTGGGATCGCCGGCCTTGCCGGACAGGCGTTGCGCTTCAGCGATCAGGGTTTGCAGGCGCGGCGCGGTGTCCTGCACCTGGGCGGGCGGCTCCAGATCGTTGCTGGAGAGGTCGTCCGCCTCGCCGTCGTGCAGGCGTTCGTCGCCAAGGAGGTTGTCGTCGGGCAGCGTGCCTTCCAGCCGCGTGGTCAGGGCTTTGACCGCGGCGGCGGGAGACGAGGCCACGCAGCGCAGCAAGGCGAGGGTGGCGTACCAGATGAGGCGGGCGCCGCCCTGCTGTTGCTGCTGTTCGATGGTTTCGGCCAGCTCGCGGCAGTAATCCTGCACCGCGTCGAAGAACGTGCCCCATTCGCCGCTGAGCTGGTAGGTAAGCTCGGTTTTCATTCGACGGGGAAAACCGCGTCCGTCGTTGGTTTCGGCCTGCCATTCGGCGATGTCCTTGCGGCGGCGCTGGACGAAGTGGCGGGCCAGTTCCTGACGCAACGGGTCGGCTGTGGTCATGCGGCCTTGCAAGGCGGCAAAGCGCGGGTCGAGCAGCGACAGCAGGTTGTAGAAGGCGGCTTCGTCGCCAGAGTGCGGCGTGGCGGTGAGCAGTATCAGGTGGCGTTGCTCATCTTTCGCCAAGCGTTGCAGCAGTTCGAAGCGCAGTTGCTTGCCAGCACCGCTACTGGTGCAGGTGTGCGCCTCGTCGACGATGATGCACTCAGGAGCGGCTGCCAGGAATTGTTCGCGGTGGCTCTCGCTCTTGATGTAATCCAGGCTGACGACGACCACGGGGTGGTAGTCGAACAGGCGCATGCCATGCGGCAGCTCGCGCTCGATACGGGAGGCGGAAGCCGAAGTCAACGCCACAGCCTGAAGGTTGAAGCGGGTTTCCAGCTCGCTTTGCCATTGTTCGACCAGGTGCGGCGGGCAGAGGATGGCCAGGCGGGTGATTTCACCGCGATCCATCAGTTCGCGGGCGATCAGGCCGGCCTCGATGGTTTTGCCGATACCCACGTCGTCGGCGATCAGCAGGCGCACGGTGGACAGGCGCAGCGCCATCAGCAGCGGCACGAGCTGGTAGCCGCGCGGCTCCACGGCAATGTTGCCGAAGGAGCGGAACGGGCCAGCTCCGGCGCGCAGGGTCAGGCGCAGGGCGTCGCGCAGCAACAGCGCGGCGGCGTGGTTGCCTGCACGCACGGGGTCGGGCCAGGCAAAGGTGGCAGGCTCGACCGGGTACAGTTCCAGCTCGGGAACCAGGGCAATGCTTTCGTCATCAGCGCCACTCAATGGACGCAGGCGCAGCCAGTCGCGGTGGGAATCGCTTTGCACCACCCATTCGCGGCCACGGGCGCGCACCAGGTTGCCGGGCAGGAAGTCGTGTTCGAGGGTTGTCATGCGCCTTTATTCCTTGGAACCGAACACATCGGCGTGCGCGGCGAATTGTTGTGACCAGCGTGAAGCATCCGAAAAATCGAGCACCTGCCAGCCTTTGTCCCGCAATACGCTGGTGGTCTGCTCATCCACCTTGGACAGGAATACCAGGGCACGAGATGCCTTGTATTGGGCGGCGGCGATGGCTGCGCCGTTGTTGACGGGCACGCTGAGTACATCAGGTTGTATTGCGCCTGCCTGCCGGAGCGCGGTCAGCCAGGCATCGAGCGGCTCGTCGGCTGACGCACCGGAGGCAGCAGCGGTCGGGCTTTCCACCGTGGGCTGCACCTGGGCGTTGGCTAGCGCCACCAGCAACTTGAGCACATCGGGGTTGCGGCGGTTGATGTGCTCGTGGTCGGGCTGGTTGAAGTAGGACAGCAGGCACTGGTAGCAGCCGGCTTCGCACTGATGATTGCCAAACTCATCGCTGCGTTCCAGTGACGGCAGGTCGTCCAGAGCCCAGACGCCGTTAAGCGGGGCGCGATAGTGGATCAGTTGCAGGGCCTTGTCTGCCACAAGGGCCAGATCGGCGGGGTTGTTTGCCAGGCGGGTGAGGACGCCGGCACCGCCTTCGGCGGCTTCATAGAACAGCAGGGCGCGACGCTCGTCGGATTTCGGCAGAGGCTCGGCCACCAGTTCGGATTCCTCGATCTGGAAGGTCATTTCGATGCCGCGCTTGAGCGCTGCCTGCAGCGTGGCCATGGCCTCTAGCGATAACGCTTGCAGAGGCGCGAGGATCAACAAATTACGGTGATCCTCGACGAAGGGAACAATGCGCTGATTGGGCACTTTCTCCATCAAGGCATCGTCGCTGCCCTTGTCGTCTTCCGCATCCGGGGCATCCTGCTTGCTCCAGGTACCGGTGATGGGGTTGATATAGAAGCCCAGTTGCTCCTTGTCCTTGCGCCTGCGCCAGCCACGGTTGATACGCCAGATTTGTGCGGCGGGGGCATAGGTGAGTTCGCCCAGCAGTTCGTCGCTCTGCCGGATCACGGCTTTCTGCTGCTGAATCCGGCCATCGGGGCCGGGCAGGAAACGGTAGGTGGTTTGCAGCTCGAAGCCCTGACGCTGGCGTTCCTCGTCGTTAATGGAGATGCGCTCGGTGGCCACGGTCTCCACGGTTTCGATGCGATAGAGCTCGCGTACCCAATCGTGCTCGGTGAGCAAGGCGTCGCAGTTTTCACAACGGTTGACCAGTGGCTGTTCGCCGCCAGGTTCACCGAGATGACCGTAGCCACACTGGCTGCATACCAGCGAGGCGATAGTGGCCAGTTGGCTGTTACCGGAAATGTGGTCGGTATTGCCGACGTTGAGCTTGGCGCGCACCACGCGGTACATACGGCCCTGGTGGTAGATGAGGCTGCGTGGGCCAAACTCGGACAGGGCCAGAAAGCGCGGCCGACTGACCATGCTGCCTTCGTCGTCTTTGCCATTGGCAGTCTGACCGCCACGGGCGGGAATCCAGGCCATCAGCGGCAGGCGCGGGAAGTTGTAGCCGGGTAGGAACCCCTGGCTGGCCAGGTAGCGATAGGTGTAGAAGTCATTGTTCTGCCCGTTGCCGGACTTGAGCAACACGGCGTACTGGCGCGCGGCATCGCCATAGCGGCGCTGGGCATTTTGACGCTCCGTGTGCGAGGCGGTGTGGCTCTTGACGATACGGTCGGCCATGTCCATCTGCTGGCGGGTGGCATCGAACAGCACGCGCCAGCGCTCTAGTGCCCCGGAGAATGCCTGTGCGGCGTTGTCGATGACCTGGCGCACATAGTCTTGGGTGAACCAGGAGCAGCCTACGAGCTCGCCCGCGAGCTGGTCGATGACCCGCCCGGCACTTACCAATGCCCGCTGCTGGACGGCAGGTGAGCGTAGCGCTTCGTGCAAGGGCTGTTTCAGTGGTTTGCCGGGCTGATCGAGATCCAGCATGGGCGCGATGCTGTCGTCCAGTGGCACCTGGGTACTGGCCAGCCAGACTGCTTGCAGATGGCTGTCGATCAGATCGCGATTAGTCAGGTCTAGGGTCGGCGCACGCACCACGCCGTGCACCATCTGCTCGGCATTGTGGAAGAACCACTGGTCATGCGGACTGAGCGCCGCGCAATAGGTGATGACCAGCGCCTGCTGGCCAGAGCGACCGGCTCGGCCGCTACGCTGGGCGTAGTTGGCGGGAGTCGGCGGCACGTTGCGCAGGTACACAGTGTTGAGCGCGGAGATGTCCACGCCCAGCTCCATGGTAGGCGAACAGAACATCACCGGCAGACGCTCCAGAGGCGCTTCGTGAGCCGGGTTCTGCGCCCAGTCCTGCCTATCCTTTTCGGTGTAGCGGAAGCGCTGTTCCAGCAGTTGCCGGCGTGGCGCATCCACCTGGGCCGTGTGTTCCTGGGCCTCGAAGTCGAACAGAGGATGCGAGGGCTGTTGCAGCAGGTCGGCAATGCCGAGGTACAGGGCGCGGAAATACTGATTGATGCGGCTGCTGTCAGTTTGCGGCTGATCGGCAATCAGGCACCAGTCCAGGGCTGCTGCGTTCAAGCGCCAACCGGCGAGTTGGGCATCGATAGGGTGGCGCTGCACGTAGCCGTAGTGCTTGGCGGACTCCAGCAGTGCTTCGATCAACTCGGCCCATTCGGCATCCTTCCAGTGCGCGACTTCGCTGGCGCAGGTGCTGTCGCGCCAGAAGGCGGCGGTCTTGATTTGCCGCAGCAGACGGGAGCGCGGGCCGCCCGTCACCAGATCAGTACGCGGCTTGCCCCGGTATTCCGGACGCTTACCGAGGATGAGGTAGCGGCCGGTATCGAGCTTCTCGTCGGGGGCGAAGGCCCAACGTTCATTCAGGTAGGTGTGGGCGCTAGTGCGTGCCTTGTCCTGCTCGACTGGATCGAGGTAACGACTTTCCAGGCACAGGTGGCGGCGCAGGGTGTCGAACAGCAATTCGTACAGACCTGTCCGTTGCGCGGTCGTCAATCCGGCCAGGATGCCATTGGCAGCAAAGATGCTGGCGTCAGCGCAGAAGGTATCCAGGTCGCGATAACGAATCTGCAACAGGCCGAGCTGATCCAAATTGGGATTGTTGTAGCGCCAGCCCCGGCGCAAATCACGCAATAGACGGTAGGCGATGATGAAGCGCAAAGTACGTTGCGCTTCCTGCCGGGCTAGTCCCATGAGCCTGGGTGTGCGCAGATACTCCACCAGGGTCGCTTCATCGACCCCTTGAAAACCGAGAGCTTTGAATACGTTTTCGGCCAGGTGTTCTTCATCGAGCTGACCGCCGCTGCCCTGCAGGGCCGCGACCAAGCCGGCGCGCAGCGTCAGCAGGAAAATAAAGTCGTTGAAATGTCCCGCCTGCAGGGCGGCATCCTGGCGGTTGTCGGTGAAGCCGAGCAGCTTGCGCGGATCGGGCTGGCCTGGCGCAGGTACGGGAAGCACGAACAATTGCTGCAAGGCCGCCAGGGCAATCATGGTGGTGGCCGAGGAGCGGCCTTCGCCGGACAGGCTGGAGAGGCGGTTGGCATCCTTGCCGTGGGCTTCGTGTGTCGTGCCGCAGTTCAGGCAGAAGCGGAACTTGCCGGGGATGAACCAGAACTCTGTCTCCGAGCCCGTTTGCCCTTTGGCATCGACAGTGACCATATAGGGAACGGCATTTTTATAAGCGGGCTTGACCTTGGGTTCGCTGCGACTGAGGTCGATCCAGGTTTCCGGCAAGTCTTCGAGCAGGCCGCCGTATTGTTGTCCGGGCACTAGAGGGCACAAAAAGCCATAGCTGGCGTCGTCCTCTGCTGCGATGTCGTCGATTTCACGTGAGCTGAAACTGACAGAATGCTGGGAGTGCCAGACAGGCAGGTATTCCTGGCCGCAATCGCGGCAGAAATGCGTGGGATAAAGCAGTACATTCTCTTGCTGGCGCCCCGGCGCGAAACGCTGGGCATCGAGCGTGATATGGCGCTTGCCGCGCGCTTCCAGGGTGGTAAGCACCTTGCCGGGGCCGCTAATGAACTGGTGCAGCTTGAACGCGAAAGGCGGCTTGCCCTGGGGCGTGCGCACGTCATGGGCAGCCACAAGAAAGCGCTGTAAAGCGGCTCGGGCAGCTTCAGGCAGGCAACCCGCGTCTTCGGCAAGATGGCGGCTGGCCTCTTCCAACATCATGGGCCGCGCGCGGCGGGGAGGCTCGTCGGCCGGCAGTTCGATACCTAGGTTCAATTCCACCCAGATGGATAGCGGATCGTTGCGGAAGGCGTCGAAGTCGCCCCAGGCATCCTGATCGCGCGTAATGGCAGCCGGTAGTTCAGCGCGGATGGCGTTGATGTCCTTGAGCGGATTGGTGACCCGCTCCAAGGTCTCGCCGATGACATCCTGCTCGCTGATTGTCGTGCCAAAGAGCTTGCTGGCTACCTCGGCCACCACGCGGTTGCGGTCGGCCTGACTACCTGAACTGGACATGGTGGCCGAAGTGCCGATGCAGACCAGTTGCCCGGCCTTCAGACGCTCGCGCAGGCGGCGCACCAGCAAGGCAACGTCTGCACCCTGACGGCCACGATAGGTGTGGAGTTCGTCCAGCACCAGGAACTCAAGCCCCTCGCAGTGCTCCACCACGCGCCGGTCCACTTCGTCGAAGCGCGTGAGGATGTACTCCAGCATCATGAAGTTGGTCAGCAGGATATCGGGCGGGGCATCCGCGATGGCACTGCGTTCCGCCTTGCTTTCCTGGCCGGTGTAGCGCTTCACGGTGAAGGGGCGAAGCTCTGGCGCATAGCCATGCAGAAATTTGTCGAGCTCTTCCAGTTGGCTGTTGGCCAGGGCGTTCATCGGATAGATGACGATGGCCCTGGTGCGTGCTTTGCCGTCGGATTTCCTGGCCTTGAGAATGCGGTCAATGATCGGGATGAAGAAGGACAGGGACTTCCCCGACCCCGTGCCGGTCGTGACGACATAGCTTTGACGTCCCTGGCCTTTGGCCAAGGCTTCCATCTGATGTTTGTAAAGATGCAGAGGTTGTGGCGAACCTTCAGTTTTCCCGACCTGGAAAATGTCTGCGCAGGCAGAATCCAAGATGCCCTGCTCCACCAGTTGCTGCACTGTCCCCTGACGTTGGTAGTTCGGGTTGATCTGCACCAGCGGCTCAGGCCAGTAGCGGCCCTGCGCGTACTGATGTTCTACCTCGGCCTGGATATCGGGTGCGGCGATACGAACGAAACTGCGGGAAAAGCTGCCATAGCGTTCGATGAGCTGGTCGCGGAATTGGAAAACGTTATCCATAAAGACTCCTCACTGATCCATCTTGCGGCTAGTCGCCAGAACCGCCGTACTACCGGAGGTGCCTGCCGTGATGCGCTTCCATTTCGCCCCACGCCCTTTGCCGGTCGACTCGATCAAACCCTCTGATTTCATCGCCCGCAGTACCAGTCGTACCATGTCCCGACTCACGCCCGGGCAAGCTTCTTCAATCTCGGAGATGGAAAACGGCAGGGTGCGCCCCAGGACTTCCGTGCGCACCCGGTCGCCTTTGCTGCCGCGGCCACGCTCGATGGTACCGACACGTTCCTCGAACTCGCGGTAGGCCCGTAACAGAGCTCCCCAGAAGTAGTCGAGCCAGGGTTTGACGTTGTGTTGCCCTTGATGCCAGCCCTGTGAGCTGGCTTCCAGCGTCTCGTAATAGCCTTCCTTGGTTTCCTCGAAGATGCGCTCCAGGCTGATGTAGCGGCCCACGGCGTAGTCGAAGTGGTAGAGCAGCAACAGGGTTAGCAAGCGCGACATGCGACCGTTGCCGTCGGGGAAGGGGTGGATGCATAGGAAGTCGAGCATCGCCAGGGGTACCAGCACCAGCGGATCGGCCAGATGTTGGTCCAGTGCGGTGGCGTAGTGCCGGGTCATATCGGCCATGGCCATCGGCGTCAGATGCGCAGCGACCGGTTGGAAGCGCAGTCGTGACGTGCCGTCCGGATGGCGTTCGATGATGTCGTTGTTGGTGGCTTTCCAGCGTCCGCCGGCCTGCGGCATGTAGCGATACAGCATGGTGTGCAATTGCAGCACCACGCCTTCGTTGAATGTCATATGTGCGGCCGATTCGTGGATCAACGCCAGGGCATCGCGGTAGCCGGCGATCTCCTGTTCGGAGCGACTCTTCGGTGCTGCATTGCGGATGACCAGGGACTTCAGCCGCGAGGGCGCGACGACGACACCTTCCAATCGGTTGGATGATTCGGTGGATTCGACCACTGCGATCTGGCGCAGGCCCTTGAGGGCTTCCGGAGACTGGGCGGCGTAGAGCTGTTGCTTGCCCTGATACTCGCCCAATGCGCGCAGTGTGGCGGCCTGGGTACCATCGAAGCGAAGCGCGGTGAGGTACTCGGGGGTAAGCGAGTGCATGGAAATGTAAGCTCAGGCTGTCTAAATGGGGCAATCATAGTCGTTAAATGGGGTATTGTCTTTTGTAATGCCTCATTAAAGTCGTTTGGTTACCCTGTTTTCACTGCCATGGGCCTTGCGGAGAGGGAGGTCACCCTGTCTGGCAGGGGGCGACCACGTGAATCACGGTCTATAAAGGGGCATTAGCGGCCTAAATTACCCTTTTTAATCATTGGATTGCCCCGTTTATAGGCTCCAGTCCTCTGCAAAGGCGAACAGCATTATTCGGTGCCGCTGTGCTCTGTCGCACTCAGGTAGCCCGTCCAAGCCTGTAGTAGCGACCTTCTCTGATCCAGCAGCAGCACCTTGTTGTAGGTCGCCCGAACCTTGTTGCTTTCCACATGAGCAAGCTGCCGCTCGATGGCGTCGGGTCGGAACCCGTTTTCATTCGCCCAGGTCGAAAAGGTGGTGCGCCAGCAATGGGGCGTCGTTCCCCGGCCCAGGTTCATATCACGCATGGCGTAGGTAAGCCGGTTGGGCGTGCTGAAGCCTTTGCCGCTCCGATGAGGGAACAAGTAGCGTCCGCCACTCGTGATGCGCTGCAAGTCCTTCAGCACTGCAATGGCCTGCGTGGACAGCGGGCTGATGTGGTCACGGCGTGCCTTCATCTTGGCCGCAGGTCGACGCCACACGGCATCCTCAAAATCGAACTCTTCCCATTCGGCATCGGCAGCCTCCCCGGGATGGCAAGCGGTCAGCGCAATCAACCGCAGGCACAGGGCAGTTTCCGGATAGCCCCTGTAGCCGCGCAATGCCTGATAAAACCTCTGGATCTGCTCGCGCGTCATCGCCGCCTTGCTTTCGCTGGCAGGCACGCGTAGCAGCCCGCGCAGGCTCGGGATCAGGTTGGCCTCAACCAGGCCACGCACGACCGCGAATTCGAAGATGGCCGAAAGATCGCCTTTGACATGGATCGCAGCCCACGCGCCATGAGTCTTACACTCTTCTAGCAGTGGGCGGATCTGCTTGACGCCAATGTCGCTCATCGGCATTCCGTCGAACTTGGGAGACAGGTACTTCCTGATGTGGGACTCTTTCGTGCGATAGGAGCTGTGCGCGAAGACAGGCTTGATCTCGGCCAGGTAGGCTTGCGCCACCTTGGCAAACGAGCTTTCCCGGGCGCGTTTGCGTTCTGCTAGCGCCTCAAGATTGCGCTGCTTAACCTGCTGCCGCTCATGGGCGGGGTGGATACCTTGCTTGACCAGGGCGCGCGCTTTTTCTCGGGCAGTACGCGCCTCTGCAAGGCTTACTTGCGGAAAGCTGCCGATGGCAAAGAGGTTTTCCTTGCCTTGCAGGCGATACTTCCACCGCCAGAGCTTGCCGCCGGTAGGCTTGACCAGCAGGAACAAGCCGCCGCCGTCTGAAAGTTTCCAGTCTCGATCAGTGGGTTTGACCGACTTGATCTTGGTGTCGGTGAGTAGATTCTCGGGCATCGTTGGACTCCACTGCGGGGAAAAATACCCCCACGGTTGAACACGAGTACCCCCAACGCTACCCCCGAATTTTCTGGACCTCGATGAACAATAGGAACGCTCAGCAGACCGTATTGTTTTGCAAGCCCTTGATTTCAAAAGGCCTACCCAATCCACCAAGCGCTACTGAACGCTCCTGAGTTCCGAAAAAATCGTCAGACGTTGAAGCGGAAGTGCATCACGTCGCCGTCCTTGACGATGTAGTCCTTGCCTTCCAGGCGCCATTTGCCGGCTTCCTTGGCGCCGGCTTCGCCCTTGTACTGGATGAAGTCGTCGTAGGAGATGACTTCGGCGCGGATGAAGCCTTTTTCGAAGTCGGTGTGGATCACCGCGGCGGCCTGCGGGGCGGTGGCGCCGATGCGCACGGTCCAGGCGCGGACTTCCTTCACCCCGGCGGTGAAGTAGGTCTGCAGGTTGAGCAGTTCGTAGCCGGCGCGGATCACGCGGTTCAGGCCCGGCTCTTCCATGCCCATGGACTCGAGGAACATCTGCTTCTCCTCGTCGTCGTCCAGTTCGGCGATTTCCGCTTCGATCTTGTTGCACACCGGCACCACGACCGCGCCTTCTTCTTCGGCGATGGCGCGCACGGCGTCCAGGTGCGGGTTGTTCTCGAAGCCTTCCTCGGCGACGTTGGCGATGTACATCACCGGCTTGCTGGTCAGCAGGTGGAAGCCGCGCACCAGGCGCTTCTCTTCGTCACCCATGTCCTTGACCAGGCTGCGCGCGGGCTTGCCGGCGGTGAAGTGGGCGATGAGCTTTTCCAGCAGGGCCTTCTGCGCGATGGCTTCCTTGTCGCCGCCCTTGGCGTTGCGGGCGACCTTCTGCAGTTGCTTCTCGCAGCTGTCGAGGTCGGCGAAGATCAGTTCGAGGTCGATGATCTCGATGTCGCGCTTGGGGTCGACGCTGTTGCTGACGTGGATGACGTTGTCGTCCTCGAAGCAGCGCACCACGTGGGCGATGGCGTCGGTCTCGCGGATGTTGGCGAGGAACTTGTTGCCCAGGCCTTCACCCTTGGAGGCGCCCGCCACCAGGCCGGCGATGTCGACGAATTCCATGGTGGTGGGGAGCACCCGCTCGGGCTTGACGATTGCCGCCAGGGCGTCGAGGCGCGCGTCGGGCATGGGCACGATGCCGCTGTTCGGCTCGATGGTGCAGAAGGGGAAGTTCTCTGCCGCGATACCCGATTTGGTCAGGGCGTTGAACAGGGTGGATTTGCCGACGTTGGGCAAGCCGACGATGCCGCAGTTGAAGCCCATGCTGTGTACCTCTGGCGAGACGGGTCAGGCCTTCGGGCTGTGCAGCTTCTGCATCGCGCGGGTCCAGTCGCCTGCGAGCATTTCCGGCAGCACGCCGAGGGCGGAATCGATGCTGGCGTCCAGCAGCTCCTGCTCGCTGCGCGGGGCGCGGCCGAGGACGAAGCCGGAGACCAGGCTGCTGTGCCCCGGATGGCCGATGCCAAGCCGCAGGCGATGGAAGCCGTTCTGGTTGCCGAGCTGGGCGATGATGTCGCGCAGCCCGTTGTGCCCGCCATGGCCGCCGCCCTTCTTGAGCTTGGCGGTGCCGGGGGGCATGTCGAGTTCGTCGTGGGCCACCAGGATGGCTTCGACCGGGATGCGGAAGAACCCGGCGAGCGCCGCCACGGCCTGGCCGCTGCGGTTCATGTAGGTGGTGGGGATGAGCAGACGAACGTCGCGGCCCTGGTGGCTGAACTTGCCGACCAAGCCGAAATACTTCTTGTCGGGGCTCAGGCTGACGCGTTCGCGGTCGGCCAGGCGCTCGACGAAAAGGGCCCCCGCGTTATGCCGGGTCTGTTCGTATTCCGGGCCTGGGTTGCCCAGGCCAACGATCAGTTGCACGGCGGTCACGACGGGGGCCCTTTCCTTGAGGCGGGAGGCTAGCGAGCGATTACTCGGCCGCGCCTTCCTCGCCTTCTTCCTTGACTACGCGGGAAGCGTGGATGTTGGCCACGGCCAGGTCGTTGCCATGGGCCAGCTGAACCAGTTCCACGCCTTTCGGCAGCTTGAGGTCGGACAGGTGAACGATCTGACCGACTTCGACTTTCGCCAGGTCGACTTCGATGAATTCCGGCAGGTCTTTCGGCAGGCAGGAAACTTCGACTTCGGAAACGACGTGGGAAACTTCACCGCCGCCTTGCTTGACGCCAACTGCGGTTTCCTCGTTGAGGAAGTGCAGCGGAACGTGAGCGGTCAGCTTGTGGTCGGCAACGACGCGCAGGAAGTCGGCGTGCATGACGAAGCCTTTGGCCGGATGGCGCTGCAGGGCCTTGATCAGCACGGTTTCCTTGGCGCCATCGACGTCCAGGGCGATGACGTGGCTGAAGGCAGCCTCGTTTTCCAGCAGTTTGGCGATTTCACGCAGTTCCAGGGTCACGGAAACTGGGGCTTTCTCGCCACCGTAGATGACCGCGGGAACCAGACCGGCATTACGACGCAGGCGGCGGCTCGCACCTTTCCCCAGGTCGGAACGCGCTTGGGCATTCAGAATAAAGTCAACCATTACACTTTCTCCACAATGACAAGATCGCCCGAGCGCTTGCGACCAGCGTTCGGGCGACTCTTCAAATGCCCCGCCGTGGCGGGGCGCTTTCGTCAGGCCCTGTTCCTCAGCGGAACATGGCGCTGATCGATTCTTCGTTGCTGATCCGGCGCATGGCTTCGGCGACGACCGGCGCGATGTCCAGCTGGCGGATGCGGCCACAGGCCTGGGCAGCGGCGGACAGCGGGATGGTGTTGGTCACCACCAGCTCGTCCAGTACGGAACCCTCGATGTTCTCGATGGCACGGCCCGACAGCACCGGGTGGGTGCAGTAGGCGATGACCTTGGCGGCGCCGTGCTCTTTCAGAGCCTTGGCGGCGTGGCCGAGGGTGCCGGCGGTATCGACCATGTCGTCGACCAGTACGCAGGTACGGCCTTCGACATCGCCGATGATGTGCATGACTTCGGACTGGTTGGCCTTCGGACGACGCTTGTCGATGATGGCCAGGTCGACGCCCAGGGACTTGGCGACGGCGCGAGCGCGCACCACGCCACCGATGTCCGGGGAGACGATCATCAGGTTCTCGAAGCGCTGGTCCTCGATGTCGTCGACCAGTACGGGCGAGCCGTAGATGTTGTCGACGGGGATATCGAAGAAGCCCTGGATCTGGTCGGCGTGCAGGTCGACGGTGAGGACGCGGTTGACGCCCACCACGGTCAGCATGTCGGCGACGACCTTCGCGCTGATGGCCACGCGGGCGGAACGCGGACGGCGATCCTGGCGGGCATAGCCGAAGTAGGGGATGACCGCGGTGATACGAGTCGCCGAGGAGCGGCGGAAGGCATCGGCCATCACCACCAGTTCCATCAGGTTGTCGTTGGTCGGAGCACAGGTCGGCTGGATCAGGAAGACGTCCTTGCCGCGGACGTTTTCGTTGATTTCGACACTGATTTCGCCATCGGAGAACTTGCCGACGGAAACATCACCGAGGGGAATGTGCAGTTGACGCACGACTCGGCGTGCCAGGTCGGGGTTGGCGTTCCCCGTGAAGACCATCATCTTGGACACGCGCAGTACCTGCCGGCTGAGGGTGGGCCTGATGAACCAAAAAGCTGTTCAAAGGCCGTGGCTTTTGAACAGCTTTTTTGTATATGGCAGGGGCGGCTGGATTCGAACCAACGCATGGCAGGATCAAAACCTGCTGCCTTACCGCTTGGCGACGCCCCTATGAATTTTGCTGTGCAGCGCTTCGGTTACCGTCGTACGCAAACCCCTGAGGGGTTAATGGCAGGGGCGGCTGGATTCGAACCAACGCATGGCAGGATCAAAACCTGCTGCCTTACCGCTTGGCGACGCCCCTGTATCGTACAACCGAATGCTCTGCATCCCTTCTCAGGTCAGCTCTTGAAGCTTGCGATGCAACAGGGAGATGTTGCGACCCCGTGCGACGAAGCTTGGCAGAGTGGCCGGAAGTTGGCGGCGAACTTTATCAGCATCGCCCTGGTTTGGGAAGCTCCCAAACACACAAGCTCCGGTTCCGGTCAGTCTGGCCGATGTGAATTTGTTCAACAACATCAGCGCGTTACGTACAGCTGGGTAACGTTTCTCGACGACCGTCTGACAGTCGTTTCGACCGTCCACCCCGAGAAGGCTGCGAACTTTAATGGGCGCGGTATCCCGTGTCAACTCGGGATCGGAGAAAACTTCTGCTGTGCTGACAAAGACTTGCGGCACGGCGACGAGGAACCAGGGCTCCTCCAGCTCGACCGGCGTGAGCTTCTCGCCGACCCCTTCGGCGAAGGCCGCGCGGCCGCGCACGAACACCGGCACGTCGGCGCCCAGGCCCAGGCCCAGGGCCGCCAGGCGGTCTTCGTCCCAGCCCAGTTGCCAGAGGTGGTTGAGGCCGACCAGGGTGGTGGCCGCATCCGAGCTGCCGCCGCCGATGCCGCCGCCCATGGGCAGGTGCTTGTCCAGCCAGATGTCGGCGCCCAGTCGGCAGCCGGACTGTTCCTGCAGCTGGCGTGCGGCGCGGACGATCAGGTTGCTGTCGTGGGGCACGCCGGGGATCTCGGTGTGCAGGTGGATCTGCCCGTCCTCGCGGGGGGCAAAGTGCAGCTCGTCGGCGTGGTCGAGGAACTGGAACAGCGTCTGCAGCTCGTGGTAGCCGTCGGCGCGGCGCCCGAGGATGTGCAGGAACAGGTTGAGCTTGGCCGGGGCCGGCAGGGTCAGGCGTTCGCGCATGTCAGCGGGCCTGGCCGAGCAGGCGCGGTTGCCAGCTCTTGATCACCAGGGTGACGTCGAGGTTCTCGCCGTGCAGCTTCAGGCGCTCGGGCAACCAGTAGCCGTCCTGCTGGGCGTAGCTGCTGTATTCCACGTCCCAGCCGTCCTGCTCCAGGCGCGCCAGGCGGCTGTCGCTGTCGAGGGTCAGGCGGCTCTTGCTGTCCGGGGCCGGCAGGCCGCGGATCCACCAGAGCAGGTGGGACACCGGCAGGCGCCAGCCCATCTGCTGTTCCAGCAGGGTCTCAGGGGACTCGGCCTGGTAGCGGCCCTGCCCGGCGACTTCGAGGGTCACCGCGCCTTCGCGCCCGGTCAGGCGCGCCGCGCCGCGGCCCAGCGGGCCGGACAGGCGGATGTCGTAATAGCCCTGGCGCTGCAGCCAGAACAGGGTGCCGCTGCCGGAGTCCCGGGGGGCGCGGATGCCGACCTTGCCGTCGATCTGCCAGCCGTCGAGGGCGGCGACGCGTTCCTTGTGGGTCTTCCAGCTGTTGGCGTTGCCCTGGCCTTGCAGGGCTTCCTGGGTGGTGAAGCCGGCGCAGCCGCTGAGCAGGAGCAGGGCGGCGGCGCCAAGGACGTGAATCAGACGCATGGGAAATCTCAGGGGGTCTTGGACCCGGTCAGGCGCAGCAGGGTGTCGCGCAGCACCGGGCTGTCGGGCTGGTTCTGCAGGGCGGTGCTCCAGACTTCGCGGGCCTCGCGCTGCTTGCCGCGGGCCCAGAGCACTTCACCCAGGTGGGCGGCCACTTCGTGGTCGGGAAACTTCTCCAGGGCCTGGCGCAGGTAGGTTTCGGCCTGGTCGAGGTTGCCCAGGCGGTAGTTGACCCAGCCCAGGCTGTCGAGGATGGCCGGGTCGTCGGGGTTCAACTGGTGGGCCTTCTGGATCAGTTCGCGGGCCTCGTCGTAGCGCGTGGTGCGGTCGGCCAGGGTGTAGCCCAGGGCGTTGAGCGCCATGGCGTTGTCCGGCTCGCGCTGGATGATCAGGCGCAGGTCCTTCTCCATCTGCACCAGGTCGTCGCGCTTCTCCGCCAGCATGGAGCGGGTGTAGAGCAGGTTGAGGTCGTCAGGGAACTGCTTGGTGCCCTGTTCGATGACCTGCCAGGCGCGGTCGGTCTGGTTGCGGTTGGACAGGCCCTCGGCCTCGATCAGGTACAGCTGGATGGCGTAGTCGGGCTGGCGCTCGCGGGCCTCGGCGAGGCGCCGCGAGGCTTCGGCGCTGCGCCCGGAGTCCATGAGGATTTCGCTCTGGCGCAGCTGCGCCGGGAGGAAGTCGTTGCCCGGGCCGACCTGGGCGTATTCCTTGAGCGCGGTTTCCGGGTCCTTCTGCTCCTCGGCGAGGCGGCCGAGGTTGAAGTGCGCGGCGTCGGTGTGGCTGTCGCGCTCGACCAGTTCCTGCAGGTAGACCTTGGCTTCGTTCCAGGCCTGGGCCTCCAGGCACACCAGGGCCAGGGAGAAGCGCAGGTCGTCGTCGTCGGGGAACTGCTGCACCAGGGCGGAGAACTCGGCCTTGGCGTCGTCCAGGCGGTTCTGCTCCACCAGCAGGCGGGCGTAGGCCAGGCGTACGCGCTTGTCGTCCGGGTGTTCCTTGATGCCGGCCTTGAGCAGCGGCAGGGCCTCGTCGCTGCGCTTCATGCTCTGCAGCAGGCGCGCGCGCAGCAGCATCGGCGCCACATCATGGCGGCTGGCCGGCTTGCTCTCCAGCAGGCTCAGGGCCTCCTGCGGGCGGCCGTCCTGCTGCAGCAGCAGGGCCTTGCCGAACAGCAACTGGCCGTTGTCGGGGTACTTCTTCAGCAGGCGGTCGAAGCTCTGCAGCAGGCCGGCGCGGGTGTCCGCGTCGGTTTCCGCGGCGGACAGGGCGAGGAAGTCGAAATGGGTGTCGCCCTGGCCGTTTAGGACCTTCTCCATGTACACCATGGATTCGTCGTACTGGCCGGTGCGCGCCAGCTGCAGGGCGGCGGCGCGCTGTGCGTCGAGGTCGTCGGGGGCGGCCTTGGCCCAGATCAGCGAGGTGTCCAGGGCTTCCTGGTCGGCGCCCAGGTACTCGGCGATGCGGAAGGCGCGTTCGGCCACGCCCGGGTCCTGGGTCTGCTTGGCCTGGTCGACGTAGTTGGCCAAGGCGATGTCGAAGCGGTTGCGCTGGCCGGCGATCTCCGCCACCAGCAGGGAGTACAGGGTGTCCTCGCTGAAGGAGCCGTACTTGCGGCCCTTCTCCGCGCTGGCCGCACTGTCCTTGGCCGGTTTCGGCGCCGGTTCCTTGTGCAGCATGGATTGGCAGCCACCGAGCAGCAGCAGGGCGGTCAGCAGCGCTAGGGATTTGTTCATAGACGAAAGAGAGGGACCTGGACGGCGGGTTGTGCCCCATCATGACATAAGCCATTCGGCAAGCCCATGGGGTGGGGACTGCCAAACCCAGCATAGACGCACAGATCGGCTGCTTGTATTGCAGTGGTTGTCCTCCACCGGTCGACGTAGGACAATTGCGGGCTTCCCGAATTACCTCAGCGATCCCGCATGGCCTTCATCGCCCTTGGCATCAACCACAAGACAGCTTCCGTGGCCGTCCGTGAGCGCGTGGCGTTCACCCCCGGGCAGATGGTCGAGGCCCTGCAGCTGCTCTGCCGGCTGACCGCCAGCCGCGAGGCGGCGATCCTCTCCACCTGCAACCGCAGCGAGCTGTACCTGGAGATCGAGCATCCGGAAGCCGAGGACGTGCTGGCCTGGCTCGCCGACTACCACCGCCTGAGCCTGGACGAGCTGCGCAACTGCGCCTACGTGCACCAGGACGAGGACGCGGTGCGCCACATGATGCGCGTGGCCGCCGGCCTGGACTCCATGGTGCTCGGCGAGCCGCAGATCCTCGGCCAGATGAAGTCCGCCTACGCCGTGGCCCGCGAGGCCGGCACCATAGGCCCGATGCTCGGCCGCCTGTTCCAGGCCACCTTCAGCACCGCCAAGACCGTGCGCACCGACACCGCCATCGGCGAGAACCCGGTGTCGGTGGCCTTCGCCGCGGTCAGCCTGGCGCGGCAGATCTTCAGCGACCTGCACCGCAGCCAGGCGCTGCTGATCGGCGCCGGCGAGACCATCACCCTGGTCGCCCGCCACCTGCACGAGCAGGGCGTGAAGCGCATCGTGGTGGCCAACCGCACCCTCGAACGCGCCAGCCTGCTGGCCCAGGAGCTGGGCGCCGAGGCGATCCTGCTGGCGGACATGCCCGAGCACCTGGCGCACAGCGACATCGTCATCAGTTCCACCGCCAGCCAGTTGCCGATCCTCGGCAAGGGCGCGGTGGAGCGGGCGCTCAAGCAGCGCCGGCACAAGCCGATGTTCATGGTCGACATCGCCGTGCCGCGCGACATCGAGCCGGAAGTCGGCGAGCTGGACGACGTCTACCTCTATAGCGTCGACGACCTCCACGAAGTGGTCGCGGAAAACCTCAAGAGTCGCCAGGGCGCCGCCCAGGCCGCCGAGGAACTGGTCGGCGACGGCGTCCACGAATTCATGCAGCGCCTGCGCGAGCTGGCTGCGGTGGACGTGCTGCGCGCCTACCGCCAGCAGGCCGAGCGCCTGCGCGACGAGGAGCTGCAGAAGGCCCAGCGCCTGCTGGCCAACGGTGGCGACCCGACCGACATCCTCGCCCAGCTGGCCCGCGGTCTGACCAACAAGCTGCTGCACGCGCCCAGCGTGCAGATGAAGAAACTCTCCGCCGAGGGCCGCATCGATGCGCTGGCCCTGGCCCAGGAACTGTTTGCCCTCGACGAGGGCCCTGAGAAGCGATGAAAGCCTCCCTGTTGACCAAGCTGGACACCCTCAGCGACCGCTACGAGGAGCTCACCGCTCTGCTCGGCGACGCCGAGGTGATCAGCGACCAGACCAAGTTCCGCGCCTATTCCCGCGAGTTCGCCGAAGTCGAACCGGTGATCCTGGCGTTCCGCGACTTCCGCAAGACCCAGGCCGACCTGGAGGGCGCCCAGGCGCTGCTCAAGGACAGCGACCCGGACCTGCGCGAGATGGCCGAGGAAGAGGTCGCCAGCGCCAAGGACTTCCTGGTCGAGCTGGAAGATCGCCTGCAGCGCATGCTGCTGCCCAAGGACCCGAACGACGGGCGCAACGTGTTCCTGGAAATCCGCGCCGGCACCGGCGGCGACGAGGCGGCGATCTTCTCCGGCGACCTGTTCCGCATGTATTCGCGCTATGCCGAGCGCCAGGGCTGGCGCGTCGAAGTCCTCTCGGAGAACGAGGGCGAACACGGCGGCTATAAAGAGGTGATCGCCCGCGTCGAGGGCGACAACGTCTACGCCAAGCTCAAGTTCGAATCCGGCGCGCACCGCGTGCAGCGCGTGCCGGCCACCGAATCCCAGGGGCGCATCCACACCTCCGCCTGCACCGTGGCGGTGCTGCCGGAGCCCGACGAGCAGGCGGCCATCGAGATCAATCCGGCCGACCTGCGGGTGGACACCTACCGCTCCTCCGGCGCCGGCGGCCAGCACGTGAACAAGACCGACTCGGCCGTGCGCATCACCCACATCCCCTCGGGCATCGTGGTCGAATGCCAGGAAGAGCGTTCGCAGCACAAGAACCGCGCCAAGGCCATGGCCTGGCTCGCGGCCAAGCTCAACGACCAGCAGCAGGCCGCGGCGCAGCAGGCCATCGCCAGCACCCGCAAGCTGCTGGTGGGCTCGGGCGACCGCTCCGAGCGCATCCGCACCTACAATTTCCCCCAGGGGCGGGTCACCGACCACCGCATCAACCTTACCCTGTACTCCCTGGGCGAGGTGATGGAGGGCGAAGTGGAGCAGGTGATCGAACCGCTGCTGCAGGAATACCAGGCCGACCAGTTGGCCGCCCTGGGGGATTGAGGCGCCATGGCCACCATCATGACTCTGCTCGCCGAAGCGCAACTGCCGGATTCGCCCAGCGCGCGCCTGGACGCCGAGCTGCTGCTGGCCGCTGCCCTGGGCAAGCCGCGCAGTTTCCTGCGCACCTGGCCGGAGCGGGTGGTCGACCGCGAGGTGCGTGAACGCTTCGAAGGCTGGCTGGCGCGCCGCCGTGCCGGCGAGCCAGTGGCCTACATCCTCGGCCGCCAGGGCTTCTGGAGCCTGGACCTGGAAGTGGCGCCGCACACCTTGATCCCGCGCCCGGACACCGAGCTGCTGGTGGAAACCGCCCTGCAGCTGGTGCCGGCCAGCCCGGCGCGGGTGCTCGACCTGGGCACCGGTACCGGCGCCATCGCCCTGGCCCTGGCCTGCGAGCGCCTGAGCTGGCAGGTCAGCGGCGTCGACCGCATTCCCGAGGCCGTGGCCCTGGCCGAACGCAACCGCGAGCGCCTGCGCCTGGCCAACGTCGGCTTCCGCCAGAGCCACTGGTTCTCCGCCCTGGAGGGCGAGCGCTTCGCCCTGATCGTCGGCAACCCGCCGTACATCCCCGGCAGCGACCCGCATCTGCAGCAGGGCGACGTGCGCTTCGAACCGAAGAGCGCGCTGGTGGCCGGCCACGACGGCCTCGACGACATCCGCCTGATCGTCGCCCAGGCCCCGCGCTTCCTCGAACCGGGTGGCTGGCTGCTGCTGGAGCACGGCTACGACCAGGCCGCGGCGGTGCGCGACCTGCTGCTGGGCAACGGTTTCAGCGAAGTGGAGAGCCGCCGCGACCTCGGTGGCCACGAACGCATCAGCCTGGGGCGCCTGCCATGTTGAACGACGAAGAACTGCTGCGGTACAGCCGGCAGATCCTCCTGCCGCAGATCGACATCGACGGCCAGCTGCGCCTGAAACAGGCCCGCGTGCTGATCGTCGGCCTCGGCGGGCTGGGCTCGCCGGTGGCGCTGTACCTGGCCGCGGCCGGCGTCGGCGAGCTGCACCTGGCCGACTTCGACAGCGTCGACGTGACCAACCTGCAGCGCCAGGTGCTGCACGACAGCACCCAGGTCGGGCGCAGCAAGGTGGACTCGGCCATGGCCCGCCTGGCCGCCATCAACCCGCAGGTGAAGCTGGTGCCGCACCGCCAGGCGCTGGACGAGGATTCCCTGGCCGCGGTGCTGGCCCAGGTCGACCTGGTGCTGGATTGCTGCGACAACTTCTCCACCCGTGAGGCGGTCAACGCTGCCTGCGTCGCCGCCGGCAAGCCGCTGGTCAGCGGCGCGGCCATCCGCTTGGAAGGCCAGCTCTCGGTATTCGACCCGCGCCGCGACGACAGCCCCTGCTACCACTGCCTCTACGGCCACGGCAGCGAAGCCGAGCTGACCTGCAGCGAAGCCGGCGTGGCCGGGCCGCTGGTGGGCCTGGTCGGCAGCCTGCAGGCGCTGGAGGCGCTGAAGCTGCTGGCCGGCTTCGGCGAGCCGCTGGTGGGCCGCCTGCTGCTGGTGGATGCCCTGGGCACGCGCTTCCGCGAGCTGCGCGTCAAGCGCGACCCGCAGTGCGCGGTCTGCGGTTCACGGCATGGCTGACGAGCGGCCGATAGGGGTCTTCGACTCCGGCGTCGGCGGCCTTTCGGTGCTGCGCGAGATCCGCGCGCGCCTGCCGGACGAATCGCTGGTGTACCTGGCCGACTGCGGCCACGTGCCCTACGGCGAGAAAACCCCGGAATACATCCGCGAGCGCTGCCGGCGCATCGCCGAATTCCTCATCGCCCGCGACTGCAAGGCCCTGGTGCTGGCCTGCAACACCGCCACCGCGGCGGCGGCCTCCGACCTGCGTGAGCGTTATCCACAGCTGCCGATCCTGGCCATGGAGCCGGCGGTGAAACCGGCCGCCGCTGCAACCCGCAGCGGCGTGGTCGGCGTGCTGGCCACCACCGGCACCTTGAAGAGCGCACGCTTCGCCGCGCTGCTCGACCGCTTCGCCAGCGACGTGCGGGTGATCACCCAGCCCTGCCCGGGGCTGGTCGAGCGCATCGAGGCCGGCGACCTGGACGGGCCGCAGACCCGCGAGCTGCTCCAGGGCTTCGTCGAGCCGCTGCTGGCCGAAGGCTGCGACACCCTGATCCTCGGCTGCACCCATTACCCCTTCCTGCGCCCGCTGCTGGGCCGGATGCTGCCGCCCGGCGTATCGCTGATCGACACCGGCGCCGCAGTGGCCCGTCACCTGCAGGCGTCGCTGGCCAGCCGTGGCCTGGAGGCGCGGGGGCCGGCAAAAAAAACGCACTTCTTCACCAGCGGGGCAGTCGAGATGTTCGAGAGGGTGTTGCCGGTGCTGTGGGGCCTTGATGAATCGGTCAGTTTTTTTGCCGATTGAGCAAGGAAGTTTCCGCGCATACGTAACAATGCGCTGACATTTCGCAGGCCATATCTGGCAAATCGCCTTATAATCATTAGCTATTCGCGGGGATTTTTCATTCAGCTTATCCATAAGGATCTTTCGATGAAGAAGCTACTCTCGCTGGCCGCCTTGGCCGCAATCATGATGGTGGGCGCAGCCGGCGCAGCGCAGGCCGCGAATCTGACCGCCGCGGCAGGTGCCACCGGCCAGGGCGACATGACCCTGCGCCTGGGCGCGAGTTTCGACTGGGACAAGACCTGGTGGGAAAGCAGTACCGGCCACCTGACCGGCTACTGGGACACCGGCGTCACCTACTGGGGGGCCGGCGACCGCGCGGGCGCCCGTTATTCGCTGTCCGTCGCGCCGGTGTTCGTCTACCAGTTCAACGGCGACAGCGTGAAGCCCTTCATCGAGGCGGGCATCGGCATCGCCGGCTTCAGCGGCTCCGAGGTCGGCGACCATGACCTGGGCAGCGCCTTCGCCTTCGAAGACCGCCTGGGCTTCGGCCTGAAGTTCGCCGGCGGCCAGTCGGTGGGCATCCGCGCCATCCACTACTCGAATGCCGGGCTCTCGATGCCCAACGACGGCATCGAGTCCTACAGCCTGTTCTACAGTCATCCGCTGTAAGTTCTAGCTGTGCGAAAAAACCGGTCCTGGTGGCCGGTTTTTTTATGCCCGTATGAGCTTGCCGAATACGCCGAAGGGCTTTTCGTAGGATGGGTTGAGCTTGCGAAACCCATGCGGTCATGGCGATGGGTATCGCAAGCTCAACCCATCCTACGGGGTGTTTCTTCCGGACCATGTCACACCCCGGCGCGATTCGCGGATGAGATCTGCTCCTACGCCGCCCCACCCACACCATTCCATGTAGGAGCGCGCCCTGCGCGCGAAATCGCGGGCAGGGCCCGCTCCTACAGGTCATCGGGTAGCACCGCATCCGGGGTGCTCTTCGTAGGAGCGAGCTTGCTCGCGAATGAGCCCCGCAGCGGAGTCTGTTCGCGAGCAAGCTCGCTCCTACGAGAAGCCATGTTCGCCTGCAACGTAGGCGGACTAGGCAGCCCCCGGCAGGTTGCGGAAGGCCTCCAGCACCCGTTCGCGGCTCGCCGCCAGGTCGAGCATCGGCGCCGGGTAGCCGGGCGCGCCGAACAGCCCCAGGCGCGATGGCTCGTGCAGGCTTTCGTTGTCCAGGCCGGCCAGCTCCGGCAGCCACTGGCGCAGGAAACGCCCGTGGGGATCGAAGCGGCGCGATTGCGCCAGCGGGTTGAACAGGCGGAAGTAGGGCGCGGCGTCGGTGCCGGTGGAGGCGCTCCATTGCCAGCCGCCGTTGTTCGCCGCCAGATCGCCGTCCACCAGGTGGCGCATGAACCAGCGCTCGCCTTCGCGCCAGTCGATCAGCAGGTTCTTGCTGAGGAACATGGCGGTGAGCATGCGCAGGCGGTTGTGCATCCAGCCGGTGGCCAGCAACTGGCGCATCGCCGCGTCGATGATCGGGAAACCGGTGCGGCCCTGCTGCCAGGCTTCCAGTTCCGCCGGCGAACGGCGCCAGGGCAGGGCCTCTGTTTGCGCGCGGAAGGCGCGGCCGCGGCTGACCTGCGGGAAGCCGACCAGGATGTGCTTGTAGAACTCGCGCCAGAGCAGCTCGTTGATCCAGGCTACGGGGCCCGGGCCGCCGCTCTCGAATTCGCCCCGGTTGTTCGCCAGCGCCGCGTGCAGGCACTGGCGCGGCGAGAGCACGCCGGCGGCCAGGTAGGCGGAGAGTTGGCTGGTGCCGTCGAGGTCCGGGCGGTCGCGTCGCTCGTGGTAGTGCGTCAGGCCATCCTCGGCAAAGCCGGCCAGGCGTTCGTCGGCGGCCTTTTCCCCGGCGGGCCAGAGCTCCCGCGCCAGGGCTGCGCTGGGCATGAAGCCGGGAAGTTTCCGGGGCACGGGGTCGCTGCTCACCCCCAGCGGCGCCTGCGCTGGCGGCGTCGGCAGGCGGGCGGGCAGCGCGGTGGCCAGGCGCTGGTAGCAGAGCTTGCGGAACTGGCTGAAGACCTGGAAGTAGCTGCCGCCGCGGGTGAGCAGGCTGCCGGGGGCGAACAGCAACTGGTCCAGGTGGCTGTGGAAAACCACGCCGGCTTCGGCCAGGCGCAGTTTCACCGCCTCGTCGCGGCGGCTTTCGTGGATGCCGTACTCCTCGTTCACCCGTACCGCGGCGATGCCCAGGCTGCGGCACAGCTGCAGCAGCACTTCCGGCGCCTGGCTCCAAGTGTCCGCCTCGCGCAGCAGCAGCGGGATGTTCAGCCGCGCCAGGTCGCGCTGCAACGCGTGCAGGTTGCGCAGCCAGAAGTCGACCTTGTTCGGCGAATCGTCATGGGCGCGCCACTGACCGGGGCTGAGCAGGTAGCAGGCGACGACCGGGCCGGCCTGCGCGGCGGCGGCCAGGGCAGTGTTGTCGCGCACGCGCAGGTCGCTGCGCAGCCAGAACAGCTGGCGCTTCATTCGCCACCCCCGCCGTTGAGCAGGCCCAGGGCGTGCAGGGTGGCGCGCGCTTGCAGCGGGTCCTGCGCCAGGTGCAGGCCCGGGTGGCTTTCACGTTGCAGGTCGGCCAGCTCCTGGGCATGGATGTCCACGCTGGCGCCCACCAGCAGGGTGGGGCAGATGCAGCCGGCGAGCAGGCGCGACAGTTGCGTCGGGCTCAGGCTCTGGTCGGAATAGAGGAGCAGGGCGCGTGGGTTCAGGCGCTGCTCGACCAGGGCGATCTCGGCGCAGGACAGCGGGCCGTCGAACACCTGCACCGGGCAGCCGGCGGAACTGGCCAGCCAGGCGCACAGCCAGTGGCCGGTTTCCCGCGGGTGTTCCGACTGGTTCACCAGCAGCAAGGGGCGGCCCTGGTGCTGGCGGTTGTAGTGATACAGGCGGCCGCCCAGCTTGCTGCGCAGCCAGGAGTGGTAGAGCAGGCGCTCCAGGCCGCTGCCGAACTGGCCCTGCCAGCGTAGCTGGAGGTCGCGCTGCAATGGCAGCATCAGGTGCTCGCACAGTGTCTGCGCCGGGTAGATCGACAGCGCGCCGTTGAACAGCTCGTCCAGGCGTTGCTCGTCGAGCCGGGCGATGGCGCTCAACGCCTGCTGGCGCAGGTCGTCCCAGGGCGAGTGGGTATCGGCTGCCGTCCGTGGCGGTTCGTCGAGCAGGTCGCGCACCTTGCCCACCGCCACGCCGCGCTCCAGCCAGGTGAGCACGCGGCGGATCCGCTCCAACTGCTCGGCGGAGTACAGGCGGTGGCCCTTGGCGGTGCGCTGGGGGACCACCAGCCCATAGCGGCGTTCCCAGGCGCGCAGCGTCACCGGGTTCACCCCGGTGCGCCGCGCCACTTCGCTGATCGGCAACCAGCCGGCGGCCAGCGCCTGGCGATAATCGTCGGGAAGGGTGTTGCTTCGTTCAGATGGCATTGCGTAGACCCAGGGCCTCGGGGTGGGGTTGCAGGTACGCCTGGCGGGCGATGTACGGGTGCGGGTGGCGGCGGAAGTGGTGCTTGAGCAGCGCCAGGGGCACCACCAGCGGTACCTCGCCGTGGCGGTATTGCTCGATCAGCAACTGCAGTTCGGCGCGGTCGTCCGCCGCCAGGGCGCGCTTGAGGTAGCCGGCCAGGTGCTGCAGCACGTTGCTGTGGTTGCCTCTACTGGCGCAGTGGCCCAGCGCCTGGCTGAAGGCCCGGTAGTAACGCGGGCCGAACTGTGCTGCCGGGTAGCGGCCGATGTCCGCCAGCAGGCGGCCCAGCTCGGCGTACTGGCGCGGATTGTGGGCGAGCAGCTGGTACTTGTGGCGTGAGTGGAAGTCGAGGATCGCCTTGTGTGTCAGCCCGGCGCGGCACAGGGCGAGCCAATCGAGGTGGGCGTAGACGCGGGTGACGAAGTTCTCGCGCAGGCGGGGATCGTGCAGGCGGCCTTCCTCTTCCACCGGCAGCTCGGGGCGGGCGGCGCAGAAGGCTTCGGCGAACAGGCCGCGGGCGCCGGCCATGGGCGGCTGGCCATCCTCCGCGTAGAGCTTGACGCGGTGCAGGCCGCAGGAGGGCGACTTCTGCATGAAGATGAAGCCACCCAGTTCGTCCAGCTGGCCGGCCTGTTCAGCGCCATGGCGACGCAATGCCGCACTGTGGTCCAGGGTCGCATCGCGGCTGTCCACGGCGCGTGGCTGCGTGGCGTCGCCGACCAGCCGCAGGGTGGGGCGCGGCACGCCCAGGCCGATGGCGACTTCCGGGCACAGCGGGACGAAATCGAAGTGCCGGGCGAGGTCCTCCAGGCACAGGCGCGAAGCCTTGTGCCCGCCGTTGTAACGGACGTTCGCGCCGAGCAGGCAGGCGCTGATGCCGAGCTTGGGCCGGGAAGGGGAGGTGGACATGGTCGGACCCTGTACAAGTAGGCTTCGCGTGTACAACTATTTTTCAGCATAGGCCGAACGTTGTACAGCCGCAAATTACTTGTACAGGGTGCGGCGCCCAGGCGGGTGCCGTGGGGCTCAGAGGTGTTGCAGCAGCCGGCGCGCCGCTTCCAGGCCGCTCAGCCAGGCGCCTTCGACACGGCCGGAGAGGCACCAGTCGCCGCAGGCGTAGATGCCAAGGTCGGCATCGGCCAGCGCGCCCAGCTGGTGCGCTTCTAGCGGCCGGGCATAGAGCCAGCGGTGGGCCAGGGCGAACACCGGTTCGGGCACCGCGCAGCCGATCATCTCGGCGAAGGTGCCCAGCAGGTGCTCGATGACGGTTTCCTTGGGCTTGTCGATGTTCTGCCGGCTCCAGCTGCTGCTGGCGTGCAGCACCCAGGTGTCCATGTGTTCGTCGCGGCCGGGCTTGCAGCGGTTGCTGGCCATCCAGGTCAGCGGGCCTTCCTGGACGAAGCAGCCTTGCACCGGTGTCTGCAGGGGTTCGGCGAAGCCCAGGGCCACGGCCCAGGTCGGCTCCATGGCGATGCTCGCCGCCGCCGCCGCCAGCTTGGGCGCGCCGGCCAGCAGCGCCGCGGCCTGCGGCGCCGGGGTGGCGACCAGGACGTGGCTGAACGGGCCGTGGTTGCAGCCTTCGGAGTCCTGCAGGTGCCAGTGCTGTTGGCCGCGGAAGACTTCGGTGATGCGGCAGGAGAAGGTGACCTGCAGCCCCTGCAGCAGCGCGCGGGTGATGGCGCTCATGCGCGGGGTGCCGACCCAGCGCGGCTGCTCGTCCGGCGATGGGCTGAGCATGCCGTCGCGGTACTGGTACAGGGCCGGGTCCCACTCGGCGACCCAGCCGGCGTCGCGCCAGTGCTGGATGGCGTCGAGGAAGCGGCGGTCGCGGGCGGTGAAGTACTGGGCGCCGAGGTCGAGCGCGCCAGCATCGCTGCGCTTGCTCGCCATGCGGCCGCCGCTGCCGTGGCCCTTGTCGAAGAGCTGGACTTCCTGTCCCGCGTCGAGCAGGGCGTGGGCGGCTGAGAGTCCGGCGATTCCGGTGCCAATGATGGCAATGGGGGCGCTCATGACATGCCTCGTAGGTTGTTGTGTTCAGGTTAGCGAGTCGAACAACCTTGTACAATCGGTTTTATTTGTATAGTTGTTCGGTCGCCGTTCGAACGGTCGAGCGGAATTTCGTCCACGCTTCGCGGCCATTCCTTCGGGGGCGTCGCGTATCGGTTCCGGCATTTACAGCGTAGACGTTCGCCACACTCGGACGGGAGCAGTAATGCAAGCGCCGTTCCCTCGTCCAGACTGATGGTAGGTGTGGGAGTTCAGCGCAAGGAGGTTCAGATGCACATCTTCATTACCGGCGGTACCGGCCTGATCGGCCGCCGCCTGTGCCGCCACTGGAGCGCCGCCGGTCATCGGCTGACGGTGCTGAGCCGCCGTCCGGAGCGTGTCGCCGAGCTTTGCGGCAGTGAAGTGCGGGGCGTTTCCAGCTTCGAGGCGGTGGGCGAGGAGCACATCGACGCGGTGCTCAACCTGGCCGGCGAGCCCATCGCCGAGCGGCCCTGGACGGCGCGGCGCAAGGCGCTGCTGTGGGACAGCCGGGTGCGCCTCACCGAGCGTCTGGTGGAGTGGCTGGAGGGCCGCAGCCAGCGGCCCTCGGTGCTGATCAGCGGCTCGGCGGTCGGCTGGTACGGCGACGCCGGCGAGCGCCCGCTGGACGAGAGCAGCGCGGCGGCCGGCGAGGATTTCGCCAGCGAGCTGTGCCTGGCCTGGGAACAGATCGCCATGCAGGCCGAGGGCCTGGGCATCCGCGTGGTGCGCCTGCGCACCGGGCTGGTGCTGGCGCCGGAGGGCGGCTTCCTCGCGCGCCTGTTGCCGGCCTTCCGCTTCGGCCTGGGCGGCCAGTTGGGCAACGGCCGGCAATGGATGTCCTGGGTGCACATCGAGGACATGATCGGCCTGATCGATTTTCTCTTGCAGCTAAGCGACGCCAGCGGTCCGTATAATGCGTGCGCGCCGCAGCCGGTGCGCAACCGCGACTTCACCCGGGCCCTGGGCCAGGCGCTGCACCGCCCGACCCTGCTGGGCGTGCCGGCCTTCGCCCTGCGCACCCTGCTCGGCGAGCTGTCGCTGCTGTTGCTCGGCGGCCAGCGCGTGGAGCCCCGGCGCCTGCTGGAAGCCGGCTTCGTGTTCCGCTACAACGATCTGCCGGCCGCCCTCGCCGATGTCCTCGCGCATCGTCCGGTGGCCGCCCACCGTCACTAAGGATGCTGCATGACCCTCAACGCCCTGCTGCTGGTCAACCTGGGCTCGCCGGCCTCGACGGAGGTGGCCGATGTGCGCCGTTACCTGGACCAGTTCCTCATGGACCCGTACGTCGTCGACCTGCCCTGGCCGGCGCGGCGCCTGCTGGTGTCGCTGATCCTGCGCAAGCGCCCGGAGGAGTCGGCGCACGCCTATGCCTCCATCTGGTGGGACCAGGGTTCGCCGCTGGTGGTGATCAGCCGCCGCCTGCAGCAGGTCATGCGCAAGTACTGGCCGCACGGCCCGGTGGCGCTGGCCATGCGCTACGGCCAGCCGTCCATCGAGAACGCCCTGCTGGACCTCTACGAGCAGGGTGTGCGCCAGGTGACCCTGGCGCCGCTGTACCCGCAGTTCGCCGACAGCACCACCACCACCGTCATCGAGGAGGCCCGCCGGCTGATCCGCCAGCTCGGCCTGCACGGCATGCACTTGATGGTGCTGCCGCCGTTCTACGCCGAGCCGGAATACCAGCAGGCCCTGCTGACCAGCGTGCAGCCCTACCTGGAGCAGCCCTACGACCACCTGCTGCTGAGCTTCCACGGTCTGCCCGAGCGACACATCCGCAAGCTGGTGGGCGACCGCAACCACGACCTCGACGCCGCCGACAGCCGCCACGTGCGCCCGGAGGTCCTGGCGCTGTGCTACCGCAGCCAGTGCCTGCGCACCGCGGAGCTGTTCGCCGAGAACGCCGCCCTGGAGAAGGGCCGCTGGTCGGTGTCGTTCCAGTCGCGCCTGGGCCGCGCCAAGTGGATCGGCCCCTATACCGACGCGCAGTTGGACGTCCTGGCGAAGCAGGGGGTGAAGCGTTTGCTGGTGATGTGCCCGGCTTTCGTCGCCGACTGCATCGAGACCCTGGAGGAGATCGGCCAGCGCGGCCGCGAGCAGTTCATCGCCGCCGGCGGCGAGGAGCTGGTGCTGATTCCCTGCCTGAACGACCAGCAGGCCTGGGCGCTGGCGCTGGCGCGGCTGTGCGAGCGGCTGCCGGAGCCGCTCTGACGGCCGTTTTCGTGCCGCCGGGCAAGCCGACGTAACCTGCGGGTCCAATCGCGGACGGAGTCCGCTCCTACCATACGGGCGGGCAAGGCTTCTCGTAGGAGCGAGCTTGCTCGCGAACCAGCCCCGCTGCGGAATCTGTTCGCGAGCAAGCTCGCTCCTACAGGGGAATACGGTGCCTCCAGGCTGACTGTAGGAGCAGGCCCTGCCTGCGATTCGCGCGCAGGGCGCGCTCCTACATGGGAATGGCGTGGTGGGGCAACCGTAGGAGCGGGTTCAGGGCGGCAGCCAGGCCCTACACCTTGAACTGATTCACCAACCGCCGCTGCTGCTCCGCTAGCCGCGTCAGCTCGGCGCTGGCCTGGGAGGCTTCGTCGGCGCCGCCGGCCACCTGGTTGGCGACCAGGCCGATGTTGGCGACGTTGCGGTTGATGTCCTCGGCCACCGCGCTCTGTTCCTCGGCGGCGCTGGCGATCTGGGTGTTCATGTCGTTGATCACCGACACCGCCTGGGTGATCGACTCCAGCGCCTGGGCCGCTTCGTGGGCGTGGCGCACGCTGTCGTCGGTCTTCTCCTGGCTCTGCTGCATCACCTGCACCACTTCGCGGGTGCCGTTCTGCAGCTGCTGGATCATGCTCTGGATTTCCTCGGTGGCCTGCTGCGTCTTCTGCGCCAGGTTGCGCACTTCGTCGGCCACCACGGCGAAGCCGCGGCCCTGCTCGCCGGCCCGCGCCGCCTCGATGGCGGCGTTGAGCGCCAGCAGGTTGGTCTGCTCGGCGATGCCGCGGATGGCCACCAGGATGGCGTTGATGTTCTCGCTGTCGCGGGCCAGCGACTGCACCACGCCGACCGCGCGGCCGATCTCGGTGGCCAGGGCCTGGATCGCCGTCGAGCTGCTCTCGACGATCTGCTTGCCCTGGTGCGCGGCCTGGTCGGCGTGGCTGGCCGCTTCCGCCGCGTGGGTGGCGTTGCGCGCCACGTCCTGGGCAGTGGCGGTCATCTCGTGGACGGCGGTGGCCACCAGTTCGATCTCCGCCAGTTGCTTCTGCACGCCCTGGTTGGTGCGGATGGCGATGTCCGCGGTGTGTTCGGAGGAGTCGCTGACGTGCTGCACCGAGGTCACCACCTGGCCGATCATGCCCTGCAGCTTGCCGAGGAAGGTGTTGAAGCCGCGGGCGATGGAGCCCAGTTCGTCGGCGCGCTCGCTGGACAGGCGGCGGGTGAGGTCGCCTTCGCCCTGGGCGATGTCGTCGAGCATGCCGACCAGCTGGCGCAGCGGCCGGGCGATGCCGTGGCCCACCAGCC
Source organism: Pseudomonas sp. A6 (assembly GCF_052367875.1). NCBI lineage: Bacteria > Pseudomonadati > Pseudomonadota > Gammaproteobacteria > Pseudomonadales > Pseudomonadaceae > Pseudomonas > Pseudomonas sp. A6. Next base: position 1,047,553 of record NZ_CP198970.1, read on the forward strand.
AGATCACCAGCAGGCCGCCGGCGGCGATGAGCAGGCCGACCAGGGTCATGCCCAGGGTGTCGGAATCGCTCTGCGCCTTGAGCGCGCCCTGCAGTTGCTTGAGTTCGCCGAACACCGCCTGGCGCGGGATCTCCAGCATCAGCGTCCAGTGCGTGCCGGTGTCGCCGATGGCGAAGGGCAGGAATACGGCGATGGTGTCGCGGGCTTCGTCCTGCTGGTACAGCGGCTCGTCGCCCTGCAGCTTGCCGAGGCTGGCGGCCTGGCTCGCGTCCAGCACCTTGTCGGCCGGTTCGCCGAGCTTGCCGGCGTCCTTGGTGTAGGCCACCAGGCGGCCGTTGGCGGAGATCAGCGCCAGCTCGCCGGCGCCGTCGTAGAGGGTGGCGTCGGCGGCCTTGAGCAGGTCCTGGATGAAGTCCAGGGACAGGTCGGCGCCCACCGCGCCGCGGAACTGGCCGTCGACCAGGATGGGCGCGTTGAAGGACGACATCAGCACCATCCTGCCGCCCATTTCATAGGGCGCGGGGTCGATCACGCAGGGCTTGTGGCGTTCCTTCGGGCACAGGTAGTACTCGCCCTCGCGCACGCCGGTGGGCAGCACCTTCTGGCTTTCCAGGGTGTCGCCCATGGCTTCCACGGTGAGGCTGCCGTCGGCCTTGCGGTACCACCAGGGCATGAAGCGCCCGCTGGCGTCGTAGCCGGCGCCGGTCTGCCCGGCGTAGAGGCTGTCGGGGCCGGCGAAGGCGCCGGGCTCCCAGCCGGCGAAGGCGTCCAGCAGCTTGGGGTTCTGCTGCACGGTCTGGCGCAGCAGGTTGGACATCTCGCCGCGGCTGATGCCCAGCAGCGGTTTGCCTTCGGCATCCTTGCCATCCATCAGCATGTTGGCCTGGGCCAGGCCCTTGACCACCGTCAGCGGGTATTCCAGCTCGCGCTGGATCTGGCTGGCCTGGGCACGCGCCAGGGCTACCAGGCGTTCGTTGATGACCTTCTCCAGCAGCGCCTGGGTGCGCTCCTGTACCAGCGTCTGGGTGCGCCCGCCGGCGAACAGGGCATAGAGTACCAACGCCGCCACCACAGCCAGGACACTGGCCCCGGCCAGCGCCACCACGGAAAACTGGATCGACTTGAACTTCATGACGAAATACTCGCGTACCAGGGACAGCCTGTTCCGCTGTATCGGCAGGACTTCAGAGTTTCCTTAGGAAATGCCTGTAATGGGTTGTAACGCCCTTGTGTCGTCTCCTTTGCGGAGCGGTTGCCGGCCATCGGGGGGCGGCCTACCATTGCGCGCTGTCCAAGGGAGATTGCATTGCTTCAGGAGAGCATCATGCCCAGCCTATTCCGCTTCACCGGCCTGGCCGCCGCCCTGCTCCTGGCCGGGTGCCAGCAGGTCAACACCACCAGCGGCGGTGCCGTCGGCGTCGAGCGCAAGCAGTACATGTTCAGCATGCTGTCGAGCCAGCAGGTCGACCAGATGTACTCGCAGTCGTACCAGAAGACCCTCACTGACGCGACGTCGGCGGGCAAGCTGGACAACGACAGCAGCGACGCCAAGCGCGTCAAGGCCGTGGCCGCGCGGCTGATCCCGCAGACCGGCTCGTTCCGCCAGGACGCCCCGGGCTGGGACTGGCAGGTCAACGTGATCAAGAGCGACGAGCTCAACGCCAACTGCGGCCCCGGCGGCAAGATCATCTTCTACAGCGGCCTGATCGATCAGCTGAAGCTCAGCGACGACGAGATCGCCGCGGTGATGGGCCACGAGATCGCCCACGCCCTGCGCGAGCACGGCCGCGAGCAGATGTCCCGCGCCTACGCCGTGCAGATGGGCGAGAACCTCGGCGGCGCGCTGCTGGGCCTGGGCGAGACCAGCAAGCAGCTGGCCGACCAGGTGGTGCAGTACAGCCTGACCCTGCCCAACAGCCGGCAGAACGAGACCGAGGCCGACCTCATCGGCCTGGAGCTGGCCGCCCGCGCCGGCTACAACCCCCAGGCCGCGCTGACGCTGTGGCAGAAGATGGGCCAGGCCGGTGGCGACGCGCCGCCGGAAATCCTCAGCACCCACCCGGCGGACAGCACGCGCATGGCCAACCTGCAGGCCGCCATTCCCAAGGTGATGCCGCTGTACGAGCAGGCCAAGGGCCGCAATTGACGAGCGGGGGGATCGACGCCGTCGATCCGTTGCAGCCGGCCGCCGACGCGGCCGGTTCGACCATCACCAGGGAGCGCCAGTGAAAATCGCAGTACTCGGAGCCACCGGGCTCCTCGGCCACCATGCCGCGCGCGCCATCAAGGCCGCCGGCCACCAGTTGGTGCTGGTCCATCGCCCGTCCTCGCAGATCCAGCGCCTGGCCTACCTGGAGCCGGAGTGCCGGGTCGCCGAACTGTTCGACTACAAGGGGCTGGAGCGCGCCCTGAGCGGGCTCGACGCGGTGATCTTCAGCGCCGGCTACTACCCGCAGCGGCCGCGCCGCTGGCAGGAGGAAGTGGCCAGCGCCCTGGACCAGACCAATCATTTCTACGCGGCCTGCCTGCACAACAAGGTGCCGCGCATCCTCTACGTCGGCTCGGCCTTCGCCATGCCCCCGCACCCCCAGGGCCTGCCCGGCCACGAGGGGCTGTTCTACGAGAGCCTGCCCACCGGCAAGAGCGCCTACGTGATGTGCAAGTGGGCGCTGGACGAACAGGCCCGCGAGCAGGCCCGCGGCGGCCTGCCGGTGGTGATCGGGATTCCCGGCATGGTGCTGGGCGAGCTGGACATGGGCCCGACCACCGGGCGCCTGATCACCGCCATCGGCCGCGGCGAGATGTCCCACTACGTGCCGGGGCGGCGCAACGTGATCGATGCCGGCGAGGCGGGGCGCGGCCTGCTGATGACCCTGGAACGCGGGCGCATCGGCGAGCGCTACCTGCTCACCGGGCACAACGTGGAGATGGCCGAGCTCACCGCCACCATCGCCCACCTGCTGGGCCGCCCGGCACCGCAGCCGATGCCGCTGCACCGCGCCCGCGCCCTGGCCACCCTGGGCCGCTGGCGCTACCGCCTGACCGGCAAGCTGCCGCTGCTGGACGAAACCGCCATCGAGGTGATGGCCGGCGGGCAGTTCCTCGACGGACGCAAGGCCCGCGAGGAGCTGGGCTTCGAAAGCCACGTGCCGCTGGAAGACACCCTGCAGCGGGCCATCGACTGGTTCCGCGCCAACGGGTACCTGTAGGCGCAACAGTCTTGCCGACTGCGAAGAGCCATGTCTGCACGGGGAATGCCGTGCTTCACCGCAAACTGTAGGAGCGGGCCCTGCCCGCGATTCGCGCGCAGGGCGCGCTCCTACATTGGAATGGCGTGGATGGGGCGGTGTAGGAGCGGATCCTATCCGCGAATCGCGCCGATACGTCCGGCTATCGCGGACAAGGTCCGCTCCTACGGGGAAACTCCGTGCCTCACCGACAACTGTAGGAGTGGGCCCTGCCCGCGAATCGCGCGCAGGGCGCGCTCCTACATTGGAATGGCGTGGGTGGGGTGGCGTAGGAGCGGATCCTATCCGCGAATCGCGCCGATACGTCTGGCTATCGCGGACAAGGTCCGCTCCTACGGGGAAACTCCGTGCCTTACCGCAAACTGTAGGAGCGGGCCTTGCCCGCGATTTCGCGCGCAGGTCGCGCTCCTACAAGAGAAGGCTGCCGCCTCAGGGCAGCGCCTGCTCCGCCAGCGGGCGGTTCTGCAGGCCCATCTGGCTGCGGAAGCTTTCCATGTCGATCAGCGTGCACAGCTCCTGCAGCTTGCCCTGGCTGTTGAACAGCCACAGGGCCATGCCGGGGATGCTGACCACCTTGTCGCTGGCCGGGTAGCCGAAGGCGGGGCGGCTGATGGTGCCCACCAGGGTGCTCCAGGTGAACACCTTGTGGCCCTCGCTTATGCATTCCTCGACCACCACTTCCAGGTCGTCCATGGACGCGCGGATGCCCTCGATCAGCTGCCGGTAGCCGGCGCTGTCCAGGGGCTGGGCGGAGAAGCTGCTCTTGTAGAGGAAGTCGGGGCTGTGCAGCTGGGTGGCCAGGGCCAGGCGGCCCTTGTTCCAGCTCAGGTCGATGTGCTGGCGGGCGAGGCGTTTCAGGTCCTTGTCGGTCATGGCTGTTTCCTTCAGCGAAGGGACGACAGCTACAACTGTAGGACGAAGGCGTGGCGGCAACATTGGCCGCCACGCCGGAGCGCCTGTCAGAACAGCCCTGACAGCTTGGCCGCGTGCCAGGCCGCGGCCAGGCCCAGGACCGCGAAGGCGCAGGCGGCCAGGCGGCGGATCAGCGCCAGCGGCAGGCGTTCGGCGGCGAAGTTGCCGGCCAGCACCACCGGCACGTTGGCCAGCAGCATGCCGATGGTGGTGCCCAGCACCACCAGCCAGAAGTGCGGGTACTGCGCGGCCAGCATCACGGTGGCGACCTGGGTCTTGTCGCCCATCTCGGCGAGGAAGAAGGCGATCAGCGTGGTTAGGAAGGGACCGAATTTCTTCAGGCCGCCCTCTTCGTCGTCATCCAGCTTGTCCGGCACCAGGGTCCAGGCCGCCACGGCGAGGAAGGATGCGGCCAGCAGCCAGCTCAGGGCGGCTTCGGAGAAGAAGGTGGAGACCCATTTGCCTACGGCGCCGGCGGCGAAGTGGTTGACCAGGGTAGCGGCGATGATGCCGGCGATGATCGGCCAGGGCTTGCGGAAGCGTGCGGCGAGGACGAGGGCGAGCAGTTGCGTCTTGTCGCCGATTTCGGCGAGGGCAACCACCAGGATGGGGACGAACAGGGATTCCATCAGGCTTTCCTAAGGGGGCGGGTCGACTAATCACCAATGACACGTGCCATCCGCCCACCCCGGGTCGGATCGCTCGTGTCATAGGTCTTGTCAAACCCGGGCCCGACTGCTGCGGGCCTTGGGGCCGCACGCGCCATGGTCTGCGGACCAAGTGTGTTGACGCGTGCCGGGCGAGGGCGGGAACCGCTCGCGGGAGACTACTCCCCTAGGACGGGGCGCATTCTGCCCAAGTCGTCCGGCTTGGGCAAGCCCGGCGTTCAGTCGACGTCGCGGCCGGAGGTGACGTCCATCTCCTCGTAGCGGACGAAGCGGCTGCCGTTCTTCAGCCGGTAGCCCCACCAGATGACGAGGAACAGCGGCAGGCTGACGTAGGTGGCGACCAGCCCGGTCCAGTCGATCGTCTCGCCGACGAACGCCTGGTAGTTCTGCCCGAGGGTGATCGCCAGGCACAGGGCGAAGGCGAACAACGGGCCGAAGGGGAACCACTTGGCGCGGTAGGGCAGCTCCTCCAGCTTGCCGCCCTGCAGCAGGTAGCCCTTGCGGAAGCGGTAGTGGGAGATGGCGATGCCCAGCCAGACGATGAAGCCGCACATGCCCGAAGTGTTGAGCAGCCAGGTGTAGACGGTCTTGTCGCCGATGAAGCTGGTGAGGAAGCACAGGCCGCCGACCAGCGTGGTGGCGTAGAGCGCGTAGCGTGGCACGCCGCTCTGGGATATCTGTTGGAACAGGCGCGGCGCCTGGCCATGCAGGGCCATGGTGTAGAGCATGCGGGTGGAGGCGTACATCCCCGAGTTGCCGGCGGAGAGGATCGCCGAGAGGATCACCGCGTTCATCACCCCGGCCGCCGCGGCCAGGCCGGCGCGCTCGAAGAGCAGGGTGAAGGGCGAGGTGCTGATGTCGCTGCTGTCGGTCTTGAGCAGGTTCGGATCGGTGTAGGGGATGAGCATGCCGATGACGAAGATCGACAGGATGTAGAACATCAGGATCCGCCAGAACACCTGGCGGATGGCGATGGGGATCGACTTGTGCGGGTGCTCCGACTCGCCGGCGGCGACGCCGATCAGCTCGGTGCCCTGGAACGAGAAACCGGCGATCATCGCCACCCCGACCATGGCCTGCAGGCCGCCGACGAAGGGCGCGTCGCCGGTGGTGAAGTTGCTGAAGCCGGGGGAGTCGATGCCGTGCATGATGCCGATGATGCTGGCCAGGCCGATGCCGATGAAGATCACCACGGCCACCACCTTGATCAGCGCGAACCAGAACTCGCTCTCGCCGAAGCCCTTCACCGAGAAGAAGTTGAGGCCGAACATGATGGCCAGGAAGATCGCGCTCCAGTACAGGCCGGGCACGTCGGGGAGCCAGAAGTTCATCACCAGCTGCGCGGCCACCAGTTCCGCGGCGATGGTCACCGCCCAGTTGTACCAGTAGTTCCAGCCCATGGCGAAGCCGAAGCCTTCGTCGATGAAGCGGCTGCCGTAGGTGGAGAAGGAACCGGAGTCGGGGATGTAGGCGGCCATCTCGCCCAGGCTGGTCATCAGGAAGAACACCATCAGGCCGATCAGCGCGTAGGCCAGCAGCGCGCCGCCGGGGCCGGCGGTGGCGACGGTGCTGCCGGAGGCGACGAACAGCCCGGTGCCGATCGAGCCGCCGATGGCGATCATGTTCAGGTGCCTGGGCTTGAGCGAACGCTTCAGGTGCGCTGGGGTCGTTTCCGGCGACTTCACGAAGGTCAGCTCGGCTTCTTTCACGGTGCTTTTCACGGCGATCCTCGGCTCGTGAGGCGCGCCGGCCCGGCGCGCCCTTTCGGTCTGGGTGGAGTGTAGTGGGGCTGCGGCGAGGCGCCCGGACTCAGGGGCGGCGGGCGCTGTAGATGCGGAAACCGTCGCCCACGGCGAGGCTGCGGCAGGGGCCCAGGTGCTGTTCGATCAGCGGCGGGTACTTGAGGAAGCTGTTGGCCACCAGGCGCAGTTCGCCGCCCGGGCGCAGGTGCTGCGCGGCTTCGCGCAGCAGGCGTTCGCTGGCCTGGTAGTCGGTGTGCACGCCCTGGTGGAAGGGCGGGTTGCTGACGATGGCGGCCAGGCCCAGGGGCGCCGCGTCGATGCCGTCGCCGCCGATCACCTCGCCTTCCAGGCCATTGGCGGCGAGAGTCAGGCGGCTGCTCTCCAGGGCGAAGGCGTCGACGTCGAGCAGGCTCAGGCGGCTGCCCGGGTAGCGGCGCTTGAGCACCGCGCCGAGCACGCCGGCGCCGCAGCCGAAGTCCAGCACGTGGCCTTCGGGCAGGCCGTCCAGGTGGTCCAGCAGCAGGGCGCTGCCGCGGTCCAGGCGGCCATGGCTGAACACGCCGGGCAGGGTGACCACCTGCAGTTCGCCGTCGGCCAGGGCCAGCGTGTAGCGCTGGGCCAAGGAATGCAGGTCGGGGCAGGGCAGGGCGCCGTCGATAGCGGCGTGCCACAGCTGGCAGTGCCGCGCGCTGTCGAGCTTGGCGGCCTTGGCCAGGGCGCCGAGCTGCTTGGCGGCGCGTTCGACGCCGGCGCGCTTCTCGCCCACCAGGTACAGCTGGCCGCCGGGCACGCGGCTGGCCAGGGCGGCCAGCAGGTAGTCGGTCAGCTCGCGGGACTTGGGCAGGAACAGCACGGCGGCGTCGAACTCACCCTCCGGCGGCGTCACGCCGAAATGGCAGCGTCCCGGGTAGCGGCCGTCCAGCTGCCGCTGCTCGCCGGCGTGCCAGCTCCAGCCCAGAGCCTGGGGCAGCTCGCCGAGCAGGCCGTCGGCGGGCAGGCCTGCCAGCAGCACGCGGCCGGCGAAACGTTCGATCTGGCGCAGCAGCACCTCGCTGGTGGGGGCGTTGGACATGCGGCCTCCTGAAAAAGGGCGCGAGTTTAGCACTTCGCGCTTCAGTCGACCCGCCGCAGCTTGTCGCCGCGGAAGAAGGCCGCGGCGTTGTCCGTCACCTGGCCGACGATGCGCTGCCGCGCCTCGCGGCTGCCCCAGGCGTTGTGCGGGGTGACGATCAGCCGCGGGATGTCGCCGGCCAGCAGCGGGTTGCCGTCCTTCGGCGGCTCGACGCTGAGCACGTCGGTGGCGGCGCCGCCCAGGTGGCCGCGGCGCAGGGTGTCGGCCAGGGCCTGCTCGTCGATCAGGCCGCCGCGGGCGGTGTTGACGATGAAGGCGCCGGGCTTCATCAGGTCCAGTTCGCGCTGGCCGATCATCCCGCGGGTCTGCTCGGTCAGCGGGCAGTGCAGGCTGATGGCGTCGACCTGCGGCAGCAGCTCGTCCAGCGCCAGGCGGTCGGCGCGCGGCGGGCGGCCAGGAAGTTGGCCGAGCAGCACGCGCATGCCGAAGGCTTCGGCCAGGCGGGCCACCGCGCCGCCCAGCTCGCCATGGCCGAGCAGGCCGAGGGTCTTGCCTTCCAGCTCGACGATGGGGAAGTCCAGCAGGCAGAACTGGGTGGACTGCTGCCAGCGCCCGGCGCGGACCGCCGCCTGGTAGTCGGGCAGCCGGGTGGCCAGGGCGAGCAGCAGCAGGATGGCGTGCTGGGCCACCGAAGCGGTGCCGTAGCCCTGGCAGTTGGCCACGGCGATGCCACGTTCGCGGGCGGCGGCCAGGTCGATGTTGTTGGTGCCGGTGGCTGTGACCAGGATCAGCCTGAGGTCCGGGCACTGGGCCAGGGTTTCGGCGCTGATGGGCGCCTTGTTGCTGATGGCCACGTTGGCCTCGTGCAGGCGCCCGGCGATCTCGTCCGGGGCGCTGGCGGGGTGCAGGACCAGCTCGCCGAAGGCCTGGCGCAGGGGCTGCAGGTCGAGGTCGCCGAGGTCGAGGGAGGCGGTGTCGAGAAAGACGGCGCGAGTGCTGTTCATCGCTGGCTGTACCTTTTGCGGGAAGCGGGGCTGGCGTGAGAACCTGCTCACGATCTGCTGCGCGTCGGCATAACTGCGTTAAAAACAGGCGAGTAATGCTCATTTAGCGGACTAAACTGCGCTTCCTCGCCTGTTTTCGCCTTGTTCTGCTCTAGCTCGCGAGATCGTGAGCAGGCTCTTAAAGTTGCCAGCCTAACGGTTTTTTCCCACCCCTGCGGAGGTTGCATGTACTGGACGGAATTTCTCACCGTGGCGCTGATCCACCTGCTGGCGGTGGCCAGCCCGGGCCCGGACTTCGCCGTGGTGGTGCGCGAGAGCGTCACCCACGGCCGCCGCGCCGGCACCTGGACGGCGCTGGGCGTGGGCTGCGCCATTTCCATCCATGTGACCTACTCGCTGCTGGGCATCGGCCTGATCGTTTCGCAGTCGATCATGCTGTTCAACACCCTCAAGTGGCTGGCCGCGGCCTACCTGTTCTACATCGGCATCAAGGCCCTGCGCGCCAAACCCAGCGGTGGCGACGGCAGCGTGGCGGCCGCCGCGCCCAGCGAACGCACCCCGCGCGGCGCCTTCGTCGCCGGCTTCGTCACCAACGGCCTGAACCCCAAGGCCACGCTGTTCTTCCTCTCGCTGTTCACCGTGGTCATCAACCCGCACACCCCGGTGCTGGTGCAGGCCGGCTACGGCGTCTACCTGGCCTGCGCCACCGCAGCCTGGTTCAGCTTCGTGGCGCTGCTGTTCAGCCAGCAGCGCGTGCGCGCCGGCTTCGCCCGCATGGGGCACTGGTTCGACCGGATGATGGGGGTGGTGCTGGTGGGGTTGGGGGTCAAGCTGGCTTTCACCGAGTTGCGCTGAGGGTTGGGGACTCGCGCTTTTCGTAGGAGCGAGCTTGCTCGCGAACCGCATGGCACCGCGTTTGTTCGCGAGCAAGCTCGCTCCTACGAAAAGCAAAGCGGGTTTTTGATCTTGGATTGCGCGGGGATTTTTGCGGAATCGACAGAGCGTTATTGCAATAATTAGCCTGCTAACTGTGTGGTCTCTATGGCTAGTATCGAAGCGTTTCCTCTTCGAGAAGGTCAACAAACCATGCCAAGGAATGCCTCTGCTGCAGGCCCATCCCGTCGCCGTTTCCTCAAGGGCTCGCTGAGCCTCATTCCCGCCGTGGCGGTGATGGGGACTGGCGTTGTTCGCGCCGAGAGCGCACCGGAGCCGGGCCAGGCCTATCAGCCACGCTTTTTCAACTCCGAGGAGTGGCTGTTCCTGCTGGCCGCCTGCGACTGCCTGATCCCCGATGACGACAACGGCCCCGGCGCAGTGGCCGAAGGGGTGCCCGAGTTCATCGACCGGCAGATGGAGACCGCCTATGGCCATGGCGGCATCTGGTACCTGCAGGGGCCGTTCTTCGAGGCGCCCGCCGAACTGGGCCACCAGAGCCGCCTGAGCCCCAGGGAAATCTACCGCCTGGGTATCGCCGCGCTGCAGCGCCACTGTCGGCAGCAGTTCGCCGGCAAGCGCTTCCAGGAACTGCCGCGCGGCCGCCAGGAGGAATTGCTGACGCAGATGGAGGGCGGCCGGATAGCCTTCGAGGCCTGCCCGGAGTCGATGTTCTTCGAACAGCTCTGGCAGAACACCCGGGAGGGCTACCTGGCCGATCCCATCCATGGCGGCAACCGCAGCATGGCGTCCTGGCGGATGATCGGCTTCCCCGGTGCGCGCGCCGATTTCACCGACTGGGTGGACCAGCCGAACAAGGCCTACCCGCAAGGGCCGGTCAGCATCTCCGGCCAGCGGGGTGAGCTATGAGCGCCACGCGCAGGGAGGCGGTGGACGTGGTGGTGGTCGGCCTCGGCTGGACCGGCTCGATCATGTCCAAGGAACTGGTCGATGCCGGGCTGCGAGTGGTCGCCCTGGAGCGCGGGGAGCAGCGCGACACCTACCCGGACTTCGCCTACCCGAGGATCGCCGACGAGCTGACCTATGGCATCCGCTACAAGCTGTTCCAGAACCTCGCCCGGGAAACCGTGACCCTGCGCCATGGCCTGGCCGACCGGGCGGTGCCCTACCGACGCCTGGGCGCCTTCCTGCCCGGCAACGGCGTGGGCGGCGCCGGCGTGCACTGGAATGGCATGCACTGGCGCATGCAGCCTTACGACCTGAAACTGCGCAGCAATACCCTGGAGCGGCATGGCAAGGCGGCCATCCCCGAGGGCATGACCATCCAGGACTGGGGCGTGAGCTATGAGGAACTGGAGCCCTGCTTCGATCGCTTCGAGAAGGTCTGCGGCACCGCCGGCCAGGCCGGCAACCTGCAGGGGCGGATACTGCCGGGCGGCAACCCGTTCGAGGCGCCCCGGCATGCACCCTATCCGACCGCGGCGCTGAAGACCTTCTACTCCGGCGAACTGCTGAAGGCCGGCGCGCTGGAACTGGGGCTGCACCCGTTCGCCTCCCCCGCGGCCAACTGCAGCGAGGCCTACACCAACCCCTATGGCCTGCAGTTGGGGCCATGCAACTACTGCGGCTTCTGTGAGCGCTTCGGCTGCTACCTGTATTCCAAGGCATCGCCGCAGTCGACCATCCTGCCGGCGTTGTACCGGCAGGCGAACTTCGAACTGCGCACCCAGGCCCAGGTCATCCGCATCAACACCGACTCCAGCGGCCGCAAGGCGACCGGGGTCACCTACATCGACAGCCAGGGCCGGGAGGTGGAGCAACCTGCGGAACTGGTGATCCTCAGCGCCTACCAGTTGCACAACGTGCGCCTGCTGCTGCTCTCGAAGATCGGCAAGCCCTACGATCCGCGCACGGGCGAAGGCGTCGTGGGGAAGAACTATGCGTACCAGATGAATGCCGGGGTTTCGCTGTTCTTCGACAAGGACACCCACTTCAATCCCTTCATCGGGGCGGGTGGCGGCACCGTGGCGCTGGACGACTTCAACAGCGAGGCGTTCAAGGCCGGGCAGCGGGACTTCATCGGTGGCGCCTATCTGTCGGTAGGCAGTTCGGGCGGGCGTCCGATCCAGCAGGCGCTCCTGCCGGACGATGCGCCGACCTGGGGCAGCGGCTGGAAACAGGCGCTGCGCGACAGCTACGGGCACAGCATGTCGCTGGGCGCCGAAGGTTCGAACATGGCCTACCGCGACTGCTACCTGGACCTGGACCCGAACTACCGCGACGTGCACGGCCTGCCGCTGCTGCGCATGACCTTCGACTGGAAGGCCAACGACATCCGCCAGGGGCGTTTCATGGCCGAGCGGCTGAGCGAGATCGCCCGGGTGCTCGGCCCGCGGAAGATAGTGGTGCACGCGCCGGCCTTCGGCGAGCACTTCAACGCCATCAGCTACCAGAGCACCCACAACACCGGCGGCGCGATCATGGGCGAGGACCCCAGGCAGAGCGTGCTGAACAAGTACCTGCAGTGCTGGGACGTGCCCAACCTGTTCGTCCTCGGCGCCAGCGCCTTCCCGCAGAACATGGCCTACAACCCCACCGGCATGGTCGGGGCGCTGGCCTACTGGGCCGCCCAGGCGATCCGCGAACGCTACCTGCGCGATCCTGGCCCGCTGGTGGACGCATGAGGAGGCCGGCCATGAACATTTCAGCAAGGCTGCTCGCACCACTGCTCCTGGCGTTGTCGGTGGCAGGTACGGCCCGCGCCGACGAGGCGTCGTCCATCGCCCGCGGCGAATACCTCGCCCGCCTGGGGGACTGCGCCGCCTGCCACACCACCGACCCCGCGCGCCCATTCGCCGGGGGCCTGAAGATGGGGACGCCGATCGGCGCCATCTACTCCACCAACATCACGCCCGATGCGCACACCGGGATCGGTACCTACACCCTGGGGAATTTCTCCCGGGCCGTGCGCGGGGGCGTGGCAGCGGACGGTCACCGCCTGTACCCGGCCATGCCCTATCCCTCCTTCGCCAGGATCAGCGACCAGGACATCGCTGACCTGTACCTGTACTTCCGCCAGGGTGTGCACCCGGTGGAACAGGCCAACCGGGCCGCGGAGATTCCCTGGCCGTTGAACATGCGCTGGCCGTTGCAGGCGTGGGACAGCCTGTTCGCCGACAGCGGGCCCTACCAGGACGACCCGCGGCGTTCGCCCGAGTGGAACCGGGGGGCCTACCTGGTGCAGGGGTTGGGGCACTGCGGCAGTTGCCACAGCCCGCGCGGGCTGGCCTTCCAGGAGCAGGCCGTGGATCAGCGCGACCCCCGCTACCTCAGCGGCGGCACCCTGGAGGGCTGGCATGCGCCGGACCTGACCGGCGCCACGCCGGCCAGCCTGCAGAATTGGAGCGAGTCCGAGCTGATGACCTTTCTCCGGACCGGGCATACGGAGCGTACAGCGGCCTTCGGTGCCATGGCCGCGGCGGTGCAGGACAGTACCCAGTACTTCGACGAGAAAGATCTGCGGGCCGTGGCTGTCTATCTGAAATCGCTGGGCGAAGGCCACTCCGCGGCGATGTTGCTGCACGACGATGGCTCCACCTACCAGGCGCTGGCTTCGGGGCAGCCAGCCAGCGAGGGCGCGGCCCTGTACCTCGACAACTGCGCGGCTTGCCATCGCTCGGATGGTGCCGGGTATCGCAATACCTTCCCGCAATTGAAGGGCAACTCGGCGGTGCTCGGTGACGATCCTTCCTCGCTGATCAGCATCATCCTCGAGGGTTCGCGCATGGCGGTCACCGAGGCGGCGCCGAGCGGGCTGCGCATGCCGGACTTCGGCTGGCGGCTGGACGACCGGCAGGTGGCCGCGCTGGCGACCTTCCTGCGCCAGGCCTGGGGGCACGAGGCGCCGACGGTGAGCGCGCGGCAGGTAGCGGCTCTGCGCCGACGCTGAGGTGGAGCGCGCCGCCCGGTGGGGCGGCGCGAAGGGCATCAGAGCAGTTCGACGGCCACCGCGGTAGCTTCGCCGCCGCCGATGCACAGCGAGGCCACGCCGCGCTTGCCGCCCTTCTTCTGCAGGGCGTTGATCAGGGTGACGATGATCCGCGAGCCGGTGGAGCCCACCGGGTGGCCCTGGGCGCAGGCGCCGCCGTAGACGTTGACCTTGGCGTGGTCCAGGCCGTGCTCGCGCATGGCCAGCATGGTGACCATGGCGAAGGCTTCGTTGATCTCGAACAGGTCGACGTCGTCCTTGTTCCAGCCGGTCTTCCTGAACAGGTTGGTCATCGCGCCGATGGGGGCCAGGGTGAATTCGCTCGGGTCCTGGCTCTGGGTGGCGTGGCCGACGATCTTCGCCAGCGGCTTGAGGCCACGGCGGGCGGCTTCCTCGGCGGTCATCAGGACCAGCGCGCTGGCGCCGTCGGAGATGGAGCTGGCGTTGGCCGCGGTGATGGTGCCGTCCTTCTTGAAGGCGGGTTTCAGGCTGGGGATCTTGTCCAGGTTGGCGGTCAGCGGCTGTTCGTCGTCCTTCACCACGACCTCGCCCTTGCGGGTGGTGACGGTGACCGGGACGATCTCGCTGGCCAGCGAGCCATCCTGGATCGCGGCCTGGGCGCGCTTGAGCGATTCGATGGCGTAGGCGTCCATGTCTTCGCGGGTGATGCCGTTCCTGTCGGCGGTGTCCTGGGCGAAGGAGCCCATCAGGCGGCCAGTGCGGGCGTCTTCCAGGCCGTCGAGGAACATGTGGTCCTTGATCTCGGCGTGGCCCATGCGCAGGCCGGTGCGCGCTTTCTCCAGCACGTAGGGGGCGTTGGACATGCTTTCCATGCCGCCGGCGACCATCACCTTGTTGGTCCCGGCCTTGAGCAGGTCGTGGGCCAGCATCACCGCCTTCATGCCCGAGCCGCACAGCTTGTTGATGGTGGTGCAGCCGGTGGCGGCGGGCAGGCCGGCGTTGAGCGCCGCCTGTCGGGCCGGGCCCTGCTTCAGACCGGCGGGCAGCACGCAACCCATGATCACTTCCTCGACATCGCCGGCCTCGATACCGGCGCGGGCGACTGCTTCGCGGATGGCGACGGCGCCCAGGTCGATGGCGGAAACGCCGGCCAGGCTGCCCTGGAAGCCGCCCATGGGGGTGCGGGCGCCGCTGACGATGACGATTTCGGACATGGAAAACTACCTCTTGGCTTTTGTTCTCGGAGTGTTCTGGGGGCTCGGCCGTGAACGACCGGGTGGCGGCGATTCTAGCGCGTGACCCGATCAGGCCAAAGAGTCACCCGCAAATCACTCTTTGGATGGATGATTGGTCATGGTTGCACCTCTACAGTCACCGGCATCGACTCCCATGAAGGTCCCACAGGTAAGCCGAATATGCTCAAGACCCGTCTCTTCCCCGCTGCGAGCAATGCCTACCAGTACCCGTTGCTGATCAAGAGCCTGCTGCTGTCCGGCGCGCGCTACGAAAAAAGCCGCGAGATCGTCTACCGCGACCTGGTGCGCTACAACTACGCCACCTTCAACGAGCGCGTCGCGCGCCTGGCCAACGTGCTCACCGAGGCCGGCGTGCAGGCCGGCGACACCGTGGCGGTGATGGACTGGGACAGCCATCGCTACCTGGAGGCGATGTTCGCCATCCCGATGATCGGCGCGGTGCTGCACACCATCAACATCCGCCTTTCGCCGGATCAGATCCTCTACACCATGAACCACGCCGAGGACCGCTTCGTGCTGGTCAACGCCGAGTTCGTGCCGCTCTACCAGGGCATCGCCGGGCAACTGACCACGGTGCAGAAGACCCTGCTGCTGAGCGATGGCGCCGACAAGACCTGCGCCCTGGTCGACTGCATCGGCGAGTACGAGACGCTGATGGCCGCGGCCAGCCCGCGCTATGCCTTCCCCGACTTCGACGAGAATTCGGTGGCCACCACCTTCTACACCACCGGCACCACCGGTAACCCCAAGGGGGTGTATTTCACCCACCGCCAGTTGGTGCTGCACACCCTGGCCATGGCCTCGACCATCGCCAGCCTGGACAGCATCCGCCTGATGGGCAACAGCGACGTGTACATGCCGATCACGCCGATGTTCCATGTGCATGCCTGGGGCGTGCCCTACGTGGCGACCATGCTCGGTATCAAGCAGGTGTACCCGGGGCGTTACGACCCGGAACTGCTGGTCGATCTGTGGAAACGCGAGAACGTCACCTTCTCCCACTGCGTGCCGACCATCCTGCAGATGGTGATGAACGCCAAGGCCGCCCAGGGCGTGGACTTCAAGGACTGGAAAATCATCATCGGCGGCAGCGCGCTGAACCGCTCGCTGTATGAGGCGGCCCAGGCCCGCGGCATCCAGCTGACCGCAGCCTACGGCATGTCCGAGACCTGCCCGCTGATCTCCTGCGCCTACCTCAACGATGAACTCCTGGCCGGCAGCGAGGACGAACGCACCACCTACCGGATCAAGGCCGGCGTGCCGGTGCCGCTGGTGGACGCGGCGATCATGGACGAGCACGGCCAGCTGCTGCCGGCCGACGGCGAGTCCCAGGGCGAGCTGGTGCTGCGTTCGCCCTGGCTGACCCAGGGCTACTTCCGCGAGCCGCAGAAGGGCGAGGAACTCTGGGCCGGCGGCTGGATGCACACCGGCGACGTGGCCACCCTCGACGGCATGGGCTTCATCGACATCCGCGACCGCATCAAGGACGTGATCAAGACCGGCGGCGAATGGCTGTCCTCGCTGGAGCTGGAAGACCTCATCAGCCGTCACCCGGCGGTGCGCGAAGTGGCGGTGGTAGGGGTGCCGGACCCGCAATGGGGCGAGCGCCCGTTCGCCCTGCTGGTGCTCTTCGAGGGCCAGCAGCTGGACGCCAAGGGGCTGAAGGAACACCTCAAGCCTTTCGTCGAGCAGGGCCACATCAACAAGTGGGCGATTCCTTCGCAGATCGCCGTTGTTACTGAAGTTCCCAAGACCAGCGTGGGCAAGCTGGACAAGAAGCGCATCCGTGTGGATATCGCTCGTTGGCAGGAGTCCGGCAGCGAATTCCTCTCCGCCCTGTAAGCCTTTCCCTACAGGCTGCGTCCCCCGAGCAAGCGCTTGGCACGGGGCGCAGCCTCTGCTAATCCTTTCTGCGAGCCGTCTAGCTTGCGGCTCGTTGCCGCAGCGACGCGCTAAATCACACTTTCGAGGGATCAAGCCCGCCGGGGGGCTGGCTATAGTCGCTGCCACTCATAACAAAAAACACACATGGAGTAGCGTCGATGACACAAATGAAGAAGATCTGGCGCCTGGCTCGTTTGCCACTGGCCGTCAGCCTGGCTTCCACGCTTGCCACCCCCGCTTCGGCGGTCACCTTCAACATCGGCGAGATCGAGGGCTCCTTCGACTCCAGCCTGTCGGTCGGCGCCAGCTGGTCGACGCAGAATCCGGACAAGAACCTGATCGGTTCCAACAACGGCGGTCACGGCCTGTCGCAGACCTCCGACGACGGCCACCTGAACTACAAGGCCGGCAAGACCTTCTCGAAGATCTTCAAGGGCATCCACGACCTGGAGCTGAAGTACGGCGACACCGGCGTGTTCCTGCGCGGCAAGTACTGGTACGACTTCGAGCAGAAGGACGAGAGCACCGAGTTCAAGCCGCTCAGCGACAGTGGCCGCAAGACTGCCGCCAAGGCTTCCGGCGCCGAGCTGCTGGACGCCTTCATCTACCACAAGTACAGCATCGCCGACCTGCCTGGCAACGTGCGCCTGGGCAAGCAGGTGGTGAACTGGGGCGAGAGCACTTTCATCCAGGGTGGCATCAACTCGATCAACCCGTTCGACGTCACCGCGCTGCGCCGCCCGGGCTCCGAGATCAAGGAAGCCCTGGTGCCGGTGAACATGTTCTACCTGTCGCAGAACCTCACCGACAACCTCTCCGCCGAAGGCTTCTACCAACTGGAGTGGGACCAGACGGTGGTGGACAACTGCGGCACCTTCTTCTCCCAGCCGGACGTGATCGCCGACGGCTGCACCGACAACCTGCGCGTGCTGACCAATGCCCAGGCGCTGGGGGCGGGGAACGTGGCGCTGGCCAAGCAGTTCGGCGTGGACGTCAACAACGAGGGCGCCCTGGTGCGCCGCGGGCCGGACCGCGATGCCCGCGACAGCGGCCAGTACGGCCTGTCGCTGAAGTACTACGCCGACACCCTGAACACCGAGTTCGGTGGCTACTACATGAACTACCACAGCCGCCTGCCGATCTTCAGCGGCCGCGGCGCTTCCCAGTCCATCTACAACCTGGCCAACTCCCTCAGCGGCACCCCGCTGCAAGCCTTCGCCCCGCTGCTGGTGGCGGGCAACTCCTCGTACTTCGTCGAGTACCCGGAGGACATCCACCTGTATGGCCTGAGCTTCTCCACCACCCTGCCCACCGGCACGGCCTGGCAGGGCGAGATCAGCTACCGGCCCAACGCCCCGGTGCAGCTGAACACCACCGACATCCTGTTCTCCGGCGTGGTGCCGCTGGGCGGCGTGTACGGCAACGCTTCGGTGCTCCAGGGTGCTCCGGACACCGACCAGCACGGCTATCGCCGCAAGGAAATCACCCAGCTGCAGACCACCTTCACCCACTTCTTCGACCAGGTCATGGGCGCCGAGCGTCTGACCCTGGTGGGCGAGGTGGGCTGGACCCACGTCGGCGGCCTGGAAAGCACCTCCAAGGCGCGCTACGGCCGTGACCCGGTGTTCGGCCCCGGCCCGCTCCCGGCGACCGGCAACCTGAACACCTGCCAGGTGCTGAACAACTCGACCCTGGGCAGCGCGCCGAAGAACAACCTGTCGCGCAACTGCGAGAACGACGGCTTCACCACCGCCGACTCCTGGGGCTACCGCATGCGCGCCATCTGGGACTACAACGACGTGTTCGCCGGGGTGAACCTCAAGCCCAACGTGGCCTGGTCCCACGACGTAGACGGCTATTCGCCCGGCCCGGGCGGCAACTTCGAGGAAGGCCGCAAGGCGATCAGCCTGGGCGTCGACGCCGACTACATGAACACCTACACCGCGAGCCTTTCCTACACCAACTACTTCGACGGCAAGTACTCCACCCTGGTCGACCGCGACTTCGTCGCGCTCAGCTTCGGCGTGAACTTCTAAGCGGCACCCGCGCCCCGCCCGGGCCCGGGCGGGGCGCCAGCAGACAGAGATCGCGAGCGCGGCGGCGCGGCCGCTGCGCGAGCAGTAACGACTCATCGAGGACGACGCGATAATGAGAACAACAAAGAGACTGCTGCAAACCGGCGCACTGGCCCTGGGCCTGAGCCTGCTGGCCACCCAGGTGATGGCTGCGGTGTCCGCCGCCGACGCCGCCAAGCTGGGCACCACCCTGACCCCGGTCGGCGCCGAGAAGGCCGGCAACGCCGACGGCAGCATTCCCGCCTGGACCGGCGGCCTGCCGAAGAACGCCGGCGCCGTGGACAGCAAGGGCTTCCTCGCCGACCCCTTCGCCAGCGAGAAGCCGCTGTTCACCATCACCGCGCAGAACGTCGAGCAGTACAAGGACAAGCTGACCCCCGGCCAGCTGGCCATGTTCAAGCGCTACCCCGACACCTACAAGATGCCGGTGTACCCGTCGCACCGCACCGCCACCCTGCCTGACTCGGTGCTGGAAGCGACCAGGAAGAACGCCACCGCCACCAACCTGGTGCAGGGCGGCAACGGCCTGCAGAACTTCCAGACCGCCAACCCCTTCCCGATCCCGCAGAACGGCCTGGAAGTCATCTGGAACCACATCACCCGCTACCGCGGCGGCCACGTGCGCCGTCTGGTGACCCAGGCCACCCCGCAGGTCAACGGCAGCTACTCGCTGGTGTACTTCCAGGACGAGTTCGTGTTCCGCACCGACCTGAAGGACTACGACCCGAGCAAGCCGAGCAACGTGCTGTTCTACTTCAAGCAGCAGGTCACCGCCCCGGCGCGCCTGGCCGGTAACGTGCTGCTGGTGCACGAGACCCTCGATCAGGTCAAGGAACCGCGCCTGGCATGGCTCTACAACGCCGGCCAGCGCCGTGTGCGCCGCGCCCCGCAGGTGTCCTACGACGGCCCCGGCACCGCCGCCGACGGCCTGCGCACCTCGGACAACCTGGACATGTACAACGGCGCGCCGGACCGCTACGACTGGAAGCTGGTGGGCAAGCAGGAGCTGTACATCCCGTACAACAACTACAAGCTCGACGATCCCAAGCTGAAGTATGCGGACATCATCAAGCCCGGCCACCTCAACCAGGACCTGACCCGCTACGAGCTGCACCGCGTCTGGCATGTGGTCGCGACCCTGAAGGCCGGCGAGCGCCACATCTACGCCAAGCGTGACTTCTACATCGACGAGGACACCTGGCAAGCCGCCGAGATCGACCATTACGACGGCCGCGGCACCCTGTGGCGCGTGGCCGAGGCCTTCTCGCAGTACTACTACAACAACCAGGTACCGTGGTACACCGCGGAAACCCTGTACGACCTGCTCTCCAGCCGCTACCTGGTGCTGGGCCTGAAGAACGAGGAGAAATCCGCCTACGACTTCAACTACAGCGCCTCTGAAAGCGACTTCACCCCCGCAGCGCTGCGTCAGGAAGGCGTGCGCTAAGTCGAGTCGCCTTGCTGAAAGCCGGCCTTCGGGCCGGCTTTTTCATGGGCCCGGGGTGGCTACGGTGGCGTGGCAGAATGCCGCTATACTCACGGCAAAACGCCGCCATGGGTGAGCCCTTGCCTCACGCGTACCGCAACCTGCTCGACGACGAAGAGATCGAGGCGCTGCTGGAAATCACCGTCCGTCCCGAGCGCCCCCCGACGGTGCTGCTGGTGGACGACGACCCGCAGGTGCTCGCCGAGATGCGCGAGCTGATCGAAAGCGCCGACCTGCAATGCCTGACCGCGAGCAACAGCGCCCAGGCCCTGCGCCGTATCGGCCGCGACGAATCGGCCATCGACCTGCTGGTCACCGACCTGTGCATGGAAGGCGAGGGCGCCGGCCTGGAGCTGATCCGCCAGCTCCACGCCCGGGGCACCTTCCTGCCGATCATCGTGCTCTCCGGCACCACCCGCGCCCGCGACGTGGTCGAGGCGATGCGCCTGAACGTGCTGGACTTCCTGCTCAAGCCGGTGGAGCCGGAGGAGTTTCTGCGGACGCTCAAGCGTTGCCTGTGAAGCGTTCCGATAGCCCTGGCCATCTCCGCTACGGGGGGAGGAACACCGCGCTTTCCCGGCTACCTGTAGGAGCGGGCCCTGCCCGCGATTCGCGCGCAGGGCGCGCTCCTACATGGGAACGGCGCGGGTGGGGCAGCGTAGGAGCGGATCTCATCCGCGAACCGCGCCGATACGTCCGGCCATCGCGGACAAGGTCCGCTCCTACGGGGGGAGGAATACCGTGCTTCCCGGCTACCTGTAGGAGCGGGCCCTGCCCGCGATTCGCGCGCAGGGCGCGCTCCTACAGGGGAATGGCGCAGGTGGGGCGGCGTAGGAGCGGATCTCATCCGCGAACCGCGCCGATACGTCCGGCCATCGCGGACAAGGTCCGCTCCTACGAGGGAGGAATACCGTGCTTCCCGGTAACCTGTAGGAGCGCGCCCTGCCCGCGATTCGCGCGCAGGGCGCGCTCCTACATGGGAACGGCGCGGGTGGGGCGGCGTAGGAGCGGATCTCATCCGCGAATCGCGCCGATACGTCCGGCCATCGCGGACAAGGTCCGCTCCGGGGAAGGAACACCGCGCTTTCCCGGCTACCTGTAGGAGCGGGCCCTGCCCGCGATTCGCGCGCAGGGCGCGCTCCTACATGGGAATGGCGCGGGTGGGGTAGCGTAGGAGCGGATCTCATCCGCGAATCGCGCCGGGATGGCCGGTTATCGCGGACAAGGTCCGCTCCTACGGGGGGAGGACCGTGCTTCCCGGCTACCCTACATTGCAGGTGAGCACGGCTTTTCGTAGGAGCGAGCTTGCTCGCGAACATGTCCCCGCGGCGGAATTCCTTCGTACTGGTTACAGTGCCTGCGCCTTGAAGGTATCGCACTTGCCCGGCGAGCCCGAGTCGAAGCCGAGCTTGAACCAGCGCATGCGCTGCGCCGAGGTGCCGTGGGTGAAGGAGTCCGGCACCACGGTGCCGCGCGACTGCTTCTGCAGGCGGTCGTCGCCGATGGCGTTGGCGGCGTTCAGCGCGCTTTCGATGTCGCCCGGCTCCAGCCACTGCAGGCGCTGCTGGGCTTTGTTGGCCCAGACGCCGGCGAAGCAGTCGGCCTGCAGCTCCAGGCGTACCGAGAGGCCGTTGGCGCCCTCCATGGGCGCGCCGCGGCGGCGCGCGGCCTCGACCTTGGCCGAGATGCCCAGCAGGTTCTGCACGTGGTGGCCGACCTCGTGGGCGATCACGTAGGCGCGGGCGAAGTCGCCGGCGGCGGAGAAGCGCTGCTCCATCTCGCGGAAGAAGCCCAGGTCCAGATACACCCGGTGGTCGCCGGGGCAGTAGAACGGGCCCACCGCCGAGGAGGCGAAGCCGCAGGCGGAGTTCACCCCGCCGTTGAACAGGATCAGCTTAGGCTGCTCGTACTGGGCGTTGCTGTGGGCGAAGATCTGCCCCCAGGTGTCCTCGGTGTCGCCGAGCACGGCGCGCACGAAGTCCACCTGCGGGTCGGCGCCGGTCGCCGGGCGGCCCTGCACCTGCGAGCGCGCCGGGGCCTGGCCGGCGTCCATCTGGCCGAGCAGGCTGCCGAGGATCTGCATCGGGTCCTGGCCCATCAACAGGCCGACCACCACCACGATGGCCACCCCGCCCAGGCTCAGGCCGCGGCCGCCGATGCGCATGCCGCCACCGCCCATGCCACCGCCGCTGTCGTCGCGGGCATCCACCACGTTGTCGCTGCGTCGTCCTTTGCGCCAGAGCATGGCGTCTTCTCCTGAAAGTTCGTGGATTGAGTGTCGTCGGCGCCCGGCCGACCCGCCAGGCCGGCCGTCAGGCCAGCGCGCAGAGCAACTGGGCGTGGGCCAGCAGCTGCACCTTGCCGCCCACCTGCACCTGGTCGTCGTCGCCGACGCGTACTTCCAGCAGGCTGGGGCGACCGGCGAAGCGGCCCTGGTTCAGCTCGAAGGTCTCGCCGCGACGGGCCTTGCCCAGCTCCACCAGGTAGGCGGCGACCGGGCCGGCGGCGCTGCCGGTGGCGACATCCTCGACCAGCCCGGCGTTGTCCCAGGTGCGGCCCTCGCGGTTATCCACATCCAGCAGGAAGACGAAGGCCGCGCCCAGGGCGGCCAGGCGCTCGCCCAGCTCGGCGCGCTGACGGATGCGCCCGAGAGCCTCGCTGCGCACCGGCAGCAGCACGTAGGGCAGGCCGGTGCTGATCACCTGCGCCGGGTAGTCGGCGAGGTCGCCCGCGTTCAGCGAGAAGGCTTCGGCGAACCAGCGACGTTCCTCCGCGTCGAGCACGGCGCCGAACTGCGCCTGGCCCTGGTTCATCTGCGCGATGAAACCGTTGCCGTGGCGGCGGGTGGTGAGGTTCACGTCCCTGGTCGCCAGCTGCAGCGTCCAGTGCTCCTGTTCGCCACGCTGGTGGATGTGGTGCAGCAGCGCGGCGGCGCCCAGCAGCGGGTGGCCGGCGAAGGGCAGTTCTTCCTCGGGAGTGAAGATGCGCGCGGCGTAGGTGTCCAGCTCGGCGCTGGGGAACAGGAAGATGCTCTCGAACTGGCGCAGCTCCTGGGTCAGCGCCTGCAGCGTGGCGTCGGCCAGGCCGCGCGCGTCGGCGAACACCGCCAGGCCGTTGCCGGCCAGCGGGCGGTCGGCGAACACGTCGAGTTGCCAGTAATGCAGAAAGGACATGGTGCTCCCGTGGAAAGTAGGGCTCGACAGCGAGCCTAGCGGCGGATATGTTCGCCGACAAGAAAAGCCCAGCTTTTCAGGCCACCGCAGTGGCCGGCGTCGCTCGGACGGTTCCGGGCGCTTACGTTCACCGAGGAAATCATGACTGAACCCCGTTCAGCACGCCGTTTCGCGCGTATCGACCGTCTCCCGCCCTACGTCTTCAACATCACCGCCGAACTGAAGATGGCCGCCCGCCGCCGTGGCGAGGACATCATCGATCTATCCATGGGCAACCCCGACGGCGCCACCCCGCCGCACATCGTCGAGAAGCTGGTGCAGGTCGCCCAGCGCGAAGACACCCACGGCTACTCCACCTCCCGCGGCATTCCGCGCCTGCGCCGGGCGATCTCGCACTGGTACAGGGAGCGCTACGCGGTGGACATCGACCCGGAAACCGAGGCCATCGTCACCATCGGCTCCAAGGAAGGCCTGGCGCACCTGATGCTGGCCACCCTGGACCACGGCGACAACATCCTGGTGCCGAACCCCAGCTACCCGATCCACATCTATGGCGCGGTGATCGCCGGCGCCCAGGTGCGCTCGGTGCCGCTGGTGCCGGGCATCGACTTCTTCAACGAGCTGGAGCGGGCGATCCGCGAGTCGATCCCCAAGCCGAAGATGATGATTCTCGGCTTCCCCTCCAACCCGACCGCGCAGTGCGTGGAGCTGGACTTCTTCGAGCGCGTGGTGGCCCTGGCCAAGCAGTACGACGTGCTGGTGGTGCACGACCTGGCCTACGCCGACATCGTCTTCGACGGCTGGAAGGCGCCGTCGATCATGCAGGTGCCGGGGGCCAAGGACATCGCGGTGGAGTTCTTCACCCTGTCCAAGAGCTACAACATGGCCGGCTGGCGCATCGGCTTCATGGTTGGCAACCCGGAACTGGTCTCGGCCCTGGCGCGGATCAAGAGCTACCACGACTACGGCACCTTCACCCCGCTGCAGGTGGCCGCCATCGCCGCCCTGGAAGGCGACCAGCAGTGCGTACGCGACATCGCCAGCCAGTACCAGGCGCGCCGCGACGTGCTGGTGAAGGGCCTGCACGAGGCCGGCTGGATGGTCGAGAACCCCAAGGCGTCGATGTACGTCTGGGCGAAGATACCCGAGCCCTATGCGCACCTGGGCTCGCTGGAATTCGCCAAGAAGCTGCTGAAGGATGCCAAGGTGTCGGTGTCGCCGGGTATCGGCTTTGGTGACTATGGCGATGATCATGTGCGCTTTGCGTTGATCGAGAACCGTGATCGCTTGCGCCAGGCGGTGCGGGGGATCAAGGCGATGTTCCGGGCGGATGGGGTGTTGCCGAAGGCCAAGGTGGCTGAATAAGGCGGGAATGAATGAAGAAGGGGCGGCCGGTTGGTCGCCCCTTTTTGTTTGTGGGGGAGGGGCGGAAGGGCTTGGTGGGGGACTGGAGAGCGCCCTCTCCCTAACCCTCTCCCTGAAGGGAGAGGGGACCGTTGGGCAGGGTTGGATGTCGTGGCGTTAGCCGGCAACGCCGGAGGTTTCCGGCTGAAACCATTCCTTCTCTCGGCACGGACTAGCCCCCTCTCCCTTCAGGGAGAGGGCTGGGGAGAGGGAGCGGAGTTGATCCCAGGCTCCAAAGCAGCAGGGATACTCCAAGCCCCCCTCAACGCCCCGGATAATCCGCCAACACCACCGCCTTCCCATCCTTGCCCAACCCCAGCACCTGGTAGGCATCGTAACGCCCACCCATCTCCATCCCCGGCGACCCCATGGGCATCCCCGGCACCGCCGCGCCCACCAGGTCGGCGCGCTCGTGCAGCTCGAGCACTTCGCTGGCCGGCACGTGGCCTTCGACGAACTTGCCGTCGATCACCCCGGTGTGGCACGAGCCCATGGCGTAGGGCACGCCCAGGCGCGTCTTCACCGCGCTCATGTCCGCCTCGACGTGGTCGTTGACCGTGAAGCCGTTGGCCTGCAGGTGCTTGATCCAGTCCTTGCAGCAGCCGCAGTTGGCGTCGCGGTGCACGTCGATGGTCAGCGGCTGGGCGGCCTGGGCGGTGCCGGCGAGGAGGGCGGCGAGAAGGAGGATGCGGCGCATGGGAAGCTCCTGTCAGAACGAAATCCGTGGAGCATACTCTCAGGGACGGCGGCGCCCGGCCCTGCTCTGTATCAGCTTATGACGCCGCCGGCGAACTCGGCGTGCCGAGCAAGGTCTGTGTCCTTTATCCATCTTCATTTTGCCGAGGGCTGACGGGCCCCAGGAGGAACAGGATGCTCTTCGCCCGCTTCGTCTTGCTGCTACAGGCCCTGGTGTGGGCCGGCCTGGGCCTGCTGTACTGGGTGCGCCCCTACGAGATGGCCAACCTCAGCGGCATGCTGCTGATGGAACCGGAGTCGGTCAGCGACGCCCAGGTGTTCTACGGCGGCCACCAGTTCGCCCTGGCGCTGTTCCTGCTGTTCGCCCTGCGCCGCCGCGAGCTGCTGCGCGCCGGGCTGATCCTGGTGGTGCTGGTGCAGCTCACCCTGACCCTGTCGCGGCTGCTCATCGCCTGGTCCTCGGGCCTGGGCATCGACACCGACGCCACCCTCTACGGCCTGGTCTACCGCGGCAGCGTGTCGCTGCTGGCGATCTTCGCCCTGTACTGGCTGGAGCGCGGCCGGCGCGAGCCGGAGCCGGCCGAACCGCTGCCGGAGGCGCCGGTGGAGAAGGTGCGCGACGCCGACTTCGAAGGGCTCTGAAACAAGGTCCGAATGACTCTGCGGCGAGTCAGGATGACTCCGTCGGATGATGTCATTTAGACTCCTTCATCGCGCCAACCCTTGATCCATGGGCCCTCGGGGGCTGGCACGCTTGCTGTAATGGCTTGGCTACCTTCAAACGCCAATGGAGCGATCATGAAAGTAGCGAGCCTGTGTGCAATGGGTGTGGTGCTGTTGTCCTGCGCGGTGGCGCAGGCGGACCAGGTGGTGGCTGAACGGCCGGACAACACGGTCGGCGGCGGTTTCGGCGCGGGCAGCGGGGTGCTGATCGGCGGCGCCCTGGGCGGGCCCTTCGGCGCACTGGCGGGGGCCGGCATCGGCTGGCTGGCCGGCAGCGGCGTGCAACAGGCCAGCGGCGCCAGCCAGAAGGCCTACGTGGTACAGGCGGCGGACGGCGGCCAGCGCACCGTGCGTTCGCCCAACGCCGAGTTCCAGGTGGGCCAGCGCGTGGAGGCCGACGGTATCCGCCTGCGCGCCGCGAACTGACGCGCATCCGCCCGGCGCCGCTGGGGCGGCGCCGGCTTCCGTGCTATCGTTGCGCCCCGTTCGACCGTCACCCGCAGGCCCGCAACATGAAATTCATCCACAAGCGCGAACACCTCAACGAGGGCGACCTCGTGGTCATCGAATGCTCGCGCACCTGCAACATCCGCCTGATGACCGACGCCAACTTCCGCAGCTTCAAGAACGGCGCGCGCCACGCCTACCACGGCGGTGCCTTCGAGCGCTTCCCGGCGCGCATCCGGGTGCCCAGCACCGGGTTCTGGAACGTCACCCTGGACACCGTCACCCGCCGCGCCATCAGCGTCACTCGCAAGCCGGACTTCAGCTACACCATCAAGTTCGTGCGCAAGACTCCCTCCAGCTACAGCTGAGCCGCCTCAGGGGCGGTGCGCCGGGAAATCCTCCAGCAGCTTCGCCAATGCCTTGTCGAAAGCCTCCTGGCTCAGGTTCGGGTCCTGTAGCTGGCTGCTCAGCTGCGCTTCGTAGAGCACTTCGCGGCTGCGTTCGTCGACGATGCGCATGACCAGCCGCGCCAAGTCGGAATCGGCGAACTGCGTCTGGTTCACCACGCCTTCCTGGGTCGCCACCGGGCGCTGGATCACTCCGGTCTGGCGCTCCAGCCCCAACGCATAGAGCACCCGCAATTCGCCATTCTGCGCCTGGAAGCGGTAGCCCTTGGCTTCCAGGGCGCGGCGCAGGGCGGCGTCGAAGCGCTCCTCCAGGTCCAGGCGATGGCCGGGGGCGCGTACCGCCTGGATGGAGAAGCTGCCCTGGTGGCCATCGGCGGCCGGGGAGACCGTGACTTTGGCCGGGTCGCTGCCGGCGCAGGCGGCCAGCAACAGGGCGAGCAGGGGAAGCAGGAAGCGGTGCATGGCGAGGCTCTCTTGTGGTTATCCACAGCAGCCTAGCCGGCGGCGCGGTGCGCGCCGCCCAACCCAGGTTGGGTTAGCCGCGGCGTTCCAGTAGCACGCCCGCTTCCATGTGGTGGGTGTAGGGGAACTGGTCGAACAGCGCGCAGCGCGTCACCTGGTGGGTGCCGTGCAGCTGGGCGATGTTCTGCGCCAGCGTCTCCGGGTTGCAGGAGATATAGAGGATGCGCTCGAAGCGGCGGGTCAGCTCGCAGGTGTCCGGGTCCATGCCGGCGCGCGGCGGGTCGACGAACACGCTGCCGAAGTCGTAGCCCTTCAGGTCGACGTCGGCCAGGCGGCGGAAGGGGCGCACCTCGTTCAGCGCCTGGGTCAGCTCCTCGGCGGACAGGCGCACCAGGGTGACGTTATCCACAGTGTTGTCGGCCAGGTTGGCCAGGGCGGCGTTCACCGAAGTCTTGCTGATCTCGGTGGCCAGCACCTTGCGCACCCGGGTGGCCAGCGGCAGGGTGAAGTTGCCGTTGCCGCAGTACAGCTCCAGCAGGTCGTCGTCGCGCTGGCCGAGGGCCTCGTAGGCCCAGTTCAGCATCTTCTGGCAGACCGCGCCGTTGGGCTGGGTGAAGGCGCCCTCCGGCTGGCGGTAGTGGAAGGTCCGCCCGGCCACCTGCAGTTCCTCTTCGACATAGTCGCGGCCGACCACCAGGCGCTTGCCGCGCGAGCGCCCGACGATGCTCACGCCCAGTTCGGCGGCCAGCTTCTGCGCGGCGGCCTGCCAGGCGTCGTCGATCGGGCGGTGGTAGCAGAGGGTGATGAGCGCGTCGCCCGCCAGGGTGGTGAGGAATTCCACCTGGAACAGCTTGTGGCCCAGGGCGCGCTCGGCCCAGGCGGCCTTCAGGCGCGGCATCAGCGCGTTGATGCGCTGGCTGGCGATGGGGAACTGCTCGATGTAGATGGGCGTGTGCTTGTCGCCCTGCTCGAACATCGCGTAGTGCCGGCTTTCGGTCCCGGCGTCGCGCCACAGGCGGAACTCGGCGCGCAGGCGGTAGTGCTCGCGGGGCGAGTCGAACACCTGCGGCTCGGGCGCGGCGAAGGGCGCCAGCAGCTCGCGCAGGCGCGCGGCCTTGTCGGCCAGTTGGGTGTCGTAGGTGGCGGGGTCGAAACGGGGACTGCTCATGGGGAACTCTTGCTGCGCGCGGTGGCGGGCGATGGATTTCGTTGCGCCCGACCCATCCTGCAGGTGATTCGCGGGATGGGTGGAGCGAAGCGATACCCATGCTGCACGGGTATCGCTATCGGTCAGGCGTTGTACCAGCCCAGCTTGATGACGAACAGCACCGAGAGGATCACCAGCGCCCAGTTCAGTTCGCGGAAGCGGCCGGACAGCAGCTTGCAGGCGGTCCAGGTGATGAAGCCGAAGGCGATGCCGTTGGCGATGGAGAAGGTCAGCGGCATGGCCAGGGCGGTGACCACCACCGGCGCGGCCACGGTCAGGTCGTCCCAGTCGATCTCGGCCAGGCCCGAGGCCATCAGCACGGCGACGAAGAACAGCGCCGGCGCGGTGGCGAAGGCCGGGACGTTGCCCGCCAGCGGGGCGAAGAACAGCGCCAGGAGGAACAGGACGGCGACCACGATGGCGGTCAGTCCGGTGCGCCCGCCGGCGGAAACGCCCGCGGCCGACTCGATGTAGCTGGTGGTGGTGGAGGTGCCCAGCAGCGAGCCGAACATGGCCGCGGTGCTGTCGGCGATCAGCGCGCGGCCCATCTTCGGCATGTGCCCGTCCTTGCCCATCAGCCCGGCGCGCTTGGCCACGCCGATCAGGGTGCCGGAGTTGTCGAACAGGTCGACGAAGAGGAAGGCGAAGATCACGCTGGTCAGGCCGATGTCCAGGGCGCCCTTGATGTCCAGCTGGAGGAAGGTCGGCGCCAGCGACGGCGGCATCGACACCACGCCGCCGAACTGGGTAACGCCCAGGGCGATGGCGACGAAGGTCACCACCAGGATGCCGATCATCACAGCGCCGGTCACACGGCGCGCTTCCAGGGCGACGATGAGGATGAAGCCGAGGATGGCCAGCAGCGGCTCGGGCCTGGCCAGGTCGCCCATGCCCACCAGGGTGGCCTGGTTGGCGACGACGATGCCCGACTCCTTGAGCGCGATCAGCGCCAGGAACAGGCCGATGCCGGCGGCGATGGCCGAGCGCAGGGCCAGCGGGATGCTGTTGATGATCCATTCGCGGATGCGGAAGATCGAAATGATGAAGAACATGCACGCCGAGAGGAACACCGCGCCGAGCGCCACCTGCCAGGTGTGGCCCATGTGCAGCACCACGGTGTAGGTGAAGAAGGCGTTCAGGCCCATGCCCGGGGCGAGGGCGATGGGGTAGTTGGCGATCAGGCCCATGATCGACGAGCCGATGGCCGCGGCCAGGCAGGTGGCGACGAACACCGCGCCCTTGTCCAT
The DNA here is from genome assembly GCF_052367875.1 of Pseudomonas sp. A6. Lineage (NCBI taxonomy): Bacteria > Pseudomonadati > Pseudomonadota > Gammaproteobacteria > Pseudomonadales > Pseudomonadaceae > Pseudomonas > Pseudomonas sp. A6. Next base: position 1,077,509 of record NZ_CP198970.1, read on the forward strand.
GCCGGTTTCGCCGAGGATGCTCGGGTTGACGAAGAGGATGTAGGCCATGGTCAGGAAGGTGGTGATCCCCGCCAGGATCTCGGTGCGTACGTTGGTATTGTGCGCCTTGAGTTGGAACAGCTTTTCCAGCATGTCGTGCTCCCGTGTTTGGGCGTCTTGTCGGCTCGACCGGTCGGTCAGGATTGGCCGTCTTGCGCGGCCTGGGCAAAAAAGGCGGGCATGATAGCAGCTCGCCGGAAACGCGGGTATCGAGCCCGTCGACCGGCCCCACGACGAGCCTAGTTGGCTGGGGCCGTCACTGCCAGCGCAGGGCCCGCGCCAGCCCCTTCGTTGACTTCGGCCACGCCTGCCGGGCCGCCATCGGCGTTATCATGCGCCGGCCGGTACGCAATGACCGGCGCGTGTCGTTGTCCAACCGGCATTCGGCCCGATTCCATTGTTGCCTGACCCCATCGTCGACCCATGAAACGCCTGATCCCGCTCTGCCTCCTCGCCCTGCTGGGCGCCTGCGCCGGCGCGCCGCCAGTCCTGCCGCAGCACAGCTTCGACATCCACGCCACCGCCGACAAGCCCACCGCCAGCACGCGCACCCTGGCCGACCCGCAGGGCCAGGCGGTGCTGGTCGTGGCCCGCGCCGAACTCACCCAACGCGACGTGCAGCGCGCCGAGGTGGTGCTGGGCAACGGCGGCCGCCCCGGCGTGCTGGTGACCTTCGCCCCCGACGCCAGCAAGCGCCTGGCCCGGCTGACCGAAAAGCAGCAGGGCAAGGCCCTGGCGGTGGTCATCGACGGCCGCCTGCGCATGCTGCCGCAGGTATCCGAGCCGGTGCGCGACGGCCGGGTGATGCTGGAGGGCTTCGACAGCCAGGCCGAGGCGGAGGTGCTGGCGCGGCAGCTCAATGGGCTGCGGGATGTGCCGGTGCAGCCCTGATCCGTCGCTTCCAACGACGGATAATTGCGGACGGAGTCCGCTCCTACGGGGGCGCCTGACAATCGTAGGATGGGTTGAGCGAAGCGATACCCATCGCCATGGCCGCATGGGTTTCGCAAGCTCAACCCATCCTACGAAGAGCGCCTTGGTGCGGCCCGCAAGACAGTTGCTCCTACGATCGTGCTTCCCCGGAGGCGTAGGAGCGGACTCCGTCCGCGATTGGGCTCGCAGGCTGCGCGGGGCTATCCGAAGGTGAAACGAAAAAGCCCGGCAAATGCCGGGCTTTTCGTCGTTCTCGGCTAAGGCTTACTTGCCATACACCGGGAACTGGGCGCACAGGGCCTTGACCTGCTCGCGCACGCGGCCTTCCACGGCCTCGTCGCCCAGGTTGGCGAGGATCTCGCAGATCCAGCCGGCCAGTTGGCGGCATTCGCCTTCCTTGAAGCCGCGGGTGGTCACGGCCGGGGTGCCGATGCGCAGGCCCGAGGTGACGAAGGGCGAGCGCGGGTCGTTCGGCACGCTGTTCTTGTTCACGGTGATGAAGGCGCGGCCCAGGGCGGCGTCGGCGTCCTTGCCGGTGATGTCCTGCTTGATCAGGCTGAGCAGGAACAGGTGGTTCTGGGTGCCGCCGGAAACCACGTCGTAGCCGTTCTCGATGAACACCTGGGCCATGGTCTGGGCGTTCTTCACCACTTGTTCCTGGTAGGCCTTGAACTCGGGCTGCAGGGCTTCCTTGAAGCACACGGCCTTGGCGGCGATGACGTGCTCCAGCGGGCCGCCCTGGCCGCCCGGGAAGACCGCGGAGTTCAGCTTCTTCTCCAGCTCTTCGTTCTTGCGCGCCAGGATCAGGCCGCCGCGCGGGCCGCGCAGGGTCTTGTGGGTGGTGGTGGTGACGACGTCGGCGAAGGGCACCGGGTTCGGGTAGATGCCGGCGGCGACCAGGCCCGCCACGTGGGCCATGTCGACGAACAGGTAGGCGCCTACCTTGTCGGCGATGGCGCGGAAGCGCGGGAAGTCGAGGATCTGCGAGTAGGCGGAGAAGCCGGCGATGATCATCTTCGGCTTGTGCTCCACGGCCAGGCGCTCGACCTCGTCGTAGTCGATCAGGCCGTTGCCGTCGATGCCGTATTGCACGGCGTTGTAGATCTTGCCGGAGAAGCTGACGCTGGCGCCGTGGGTCAGGTGGCCGCCGTGGGCCAGGCTCATGCCCAGCACGGTGTCGCCGGCGTTCAGCAGGGCCATGTAGACCGCGGCGTTGGCCTGGGAGCCGGAGTGCGGCTGGACGTTGGCGTAGTCGGCACCGAACAGCTGCTTGGCACGGTCGATGGCCAACTGCTCGACCACGTCGACGTACTCGCAACCGCCGTAGTAGCGCTTGCCCGGGTAGCCTTCGGCGTATTTGTTGGTCAGCACGCTACCCTGGGCTTCCATCACCGCCGGGCTGGTGTAGTTCTCGGAGGCGATGAGCTCGATGTGCTCTTCCTGGCGCTGGGCTTCCTGCTCCATCGCGGCGAAGAGTTCGGCATCGTAGCGGGCGAGGGTCAAATCACGGCTGAACATGGCGGTCCTCATAAGGATCGGTGCTGGGAAAGGGGCGCATTCTAACCCAGGGCGCGCGCGCTGGCATATGAAAGGCGGTCATGTGGCGGACAAGCGGGATTCACGCGGGGGGAGCGCTGTAGGAGCGGGCCCTGCCCGCGATTCGCGCGCAGGGCGCGCTCCTACAGGTGGCGCCGGGGGCATGGTGTAGGAGCAACTGTCTTGCCGACTACGCCGAAGTGCTCTTCGTAGGAGCGAGCTTGCTCGCGAATGAGCCCCCGCTGCGGAATCTGTTCGCGAGCAAGCTCGCTCCTACGAGAAGCCGTGCCTGCCCGTACAGGGGAATCCTGGCGCTAGCCGAGCAGGAACAACGCATTGCTGGAGAACAGCGCGGCGAACTGCTCGGCGGTCATCGGCCGGCCGAACAGGAAGCCCTGCACCTCGTCGCAGCCGTGCTCGCGCAGGAAGTCCAGCTGCGCCTGGCTCTCCACGCCCTCGGCGATCACCATCAGGTTCAGGCTGTGGGCCATGGCGATGATGGCGCGGGCGATCTGCGCGTCCTGCTCGCCGTGGGGCAGGCCGTCGACGAAGCTGCGGTCGATCTTCAGCACGTCGATGGGGAACTGCTTGAGATAGTTCAGCGACGAGTAGCCGGTGCCGAAGTCGTCCACCGCGATGGCCAGGCCCAGGCGCTTGAGGCCGGAGAGGATGTGCATGGCCTCGGACACGTCGCTCATCAGGATGCTTTCGGTCAGCTCCAGCTCCAGGCAGGCCGGCGGGATGCCGGTTTCCATGAGGATGCCGGCGATGCGCGTGCCCAGTTGGCCATCGGCGAACTGCCGCGCCGAGAGGTTCACCGAGACCTTGGGCACCCGCACCTTGTCGCGGTGCCAGATGCGGATCTGCCGGCAGGCCTCGGCCAGCAGCCAGTCGCCGACCTGGGCGATCAGCCCCAGTTCCTCCAGCACCGGGATGAACTCGGCCGGCGCGATCAGCCCGCGCGTGGGGTGCTGCCAGCGCAGCAGGGCCTCGGCGCCGGTGAGGCGGCGGCCGTCGCCGGTGAACTGCGGCTGGTAGTGCAGGATGAATTCGTCCTGCTCGATGGCGCGGCGCAGGTCGCTTTCCAGCTCCAGGCGCTCCAGGGCGCGGGCGTTCATCTCGGCCTGGTAGAACTGGAAGTTGTTCTTGCCCACTTCCTTGGCGTGGTACATGGCGGTGTCGGCGTTCTTCATCAACTGGCTCAGCTCGGCGCCGTCCTGCGGCGACAGGGCCACGCCGATGCTGGCGGTGACGAAGAACTCGCGGCCTTCCAGGGTGAAGGGCCGGGCGAGGCTGGCGAGGATGCGCTCGGCCACCTGGATGGCGCGCTTGAGCGCCTTGTCGCGGTCCTCCAGGCCCGGCAGCAGCAGGGTGAACTCGTCGCCGCCCATGCGCGCCACGGTGTCGTTGTCGCTGACGCACTGGTTCAGGCGCTCGGCCACTTCCTTGAGCATGCGGTCGCCCGCGGCGTGGCCCAGGGAGTCGTTGATCGGCTTGAAGCGGTCGAGGTCGAGGAACATCAGCACCACCCACTGGCGGTGCCGCTCGGCCTGCATCAGCGCGGTGTGCAGGCGGTCCTGGAACAGCGTGCGGTTGGGCAGGTGGGTGAGGGCGTCGTAGTAGGCCAGGCGGTGGATGCGCCGCTCGCTGGCCTTGCGCTCGCTGATGTCGCTGAAGAAGCAGACGAAGCTGACCAGGTCGCCTTCCTCGTCCTGCACCGCGGTGATGCCCACCCAGGACGGGTACAGCTCGCCGCTCTTGCGTTTCTGCAGGATCTCGCCCTCCCAGCTGCCGCTGCGCTGCAGGCTGTCGAGCACGTGCTTGAGCTGGTTGGCTTCCTGCTGGTCGGCGGTGAGCAGGCGGGGCTGCTGGTCGAGCACCTCGGCGGCGCTGTAGCCGGTCAGGCGCGAGAAGGAGTCGTTGACCTGGACGATGTAGCCGGCCGGGTCGGTGACCATGATGGCCGCGGTGGAATGCTCGAACACGGTGGCGGCCATGCGCATCTCGCGCTCGGCACGGCGCTGCTGGCTGATGTCGCGGGCCACGCCGAGCAGGCCGACGAAGCGCCCGTTGTCGTCCCACATCAGGGCGATGCGCAGCTCCACCGGGACCTTGCGGCCGTCGGCGCGCAGGCAGTCGAAGGTGAACAGGTGCACCGCGCTGGATTCGCGCAGGGCGGCCAGCCGGCGCGGCGCGCCTATGGCGTCGCGCACGCGCTCCAGCAGGTCGTGCAGGCGCCCCAGCTGCGCCGGGTTGGCGGCGATCTGCTGCAGGTCGTTGTGCAGCAGCCAGGCCGGGCTGTAGCCGAAGGTCTGCTCGATCGACGGGCTGATGTAGTCGATGTTCAGCTGGGCGTCGGTGGTGAGGATCACGTCGCTGATGCTTTCCGCCAGCATCTGGTAGCGGCGGCTGCTCTCGCGCAGCGAGTTGTTCGCCTCCACCGTGTCGGTGATGTCCTTGGCCACGCCGATCAGGCGCGCCACGCGGCCGCCGTCGTCGCGGCTGAAGGCCTGTTCGCGGATGTCGAACCAGTGCCAACTGCCGTCGCGGTGGCGCCAGCGCAGCAGGCTGTCGAGCAGCAGGTTGTCGCCGATCACCTGTTGCAGGTTGCGCACGCGCCAGTAGTACTCGACGTCGTCCGGGTGCAGCAGGCATTCCCAGAAGCGCTCGCCCATCTGCTCCAGCTCGTCCTTGCCGTAGCCCAGCTGGCTGCCCAGGTGGTGGTTGCTGAAGATCACCCGGCGCGCGGTGATGTCGTGGATGTACAGGGTGTCGGGCACCGCGCGCACGGCGTCGGACCAGAACTTCTCGCGCTCGATCAGCGACAGCTCGACCTGCTTGCGGCTGCTGATGTCGGACAGGCTCAGGGTGACCGCGCGGTAGTCCGGCAGGTGCTCGGGGATGCGCAGCTGCAGCCAGAAGTGGCGCAGCTCGCCCTGGCCGGTGCGGATGGCGACTTCCTGCTCGATGGGGCCGGTGCCGCAGAGGATCGCCTCGATGATGTGCGCGCGCGCGCTGCCGGGGCGCCGCGGGCTGTCGCTGATCAGGCGCCGCCAGGCCTGCTCGCCGCTCTCCACGCCGAACAGCCGGCGCGCCACCTCGTTGACCTCGCTGATGCGGATCAGCCGCAGCAGCTGCGGCCAGTGTTCCTCGCGACGATCCAGCCAGGCCTCCAGGCGGCCCGGCTCGCGCAGGCCGTTGTCGGTGAAGAAGCGCTGCAGGTCCGAGAGGTCGAGCACGCAGAGCGCCACGCCGACGCCGTCGAAGATGTCCTGGTAGCGCCGCCGCGTTTCTTCCAGCACCTGCAGCGAGCGCTGTTCCTCGGTGACGTCGCGCAGCACCCAGACGTGCCCGCCCGGCGCCTGCTGGCCGCGCAGCACCCAGCCGGGCGCCTCGCCCGGCGGGGATTCTTCCAGCGGATGGCGGCTGACGGCATAGCGCCGGCGGCGGCCGTTGCGTTCCAGGGTGACGTGCTGGGTGCCCGATGGCTGGCCTTCGCCGCTCTGCCGTTCCAGTTCCGGCAGCAGGCGGGCGAGATGGTGCTGCGGGGCGTCTTCGGCGCTCACGCCCAGCAGCCGCTCCGCCGGCGGGTTGAGATAGACCAGGCGGCCGTCGGCGCTGGTCACCAGCACCCGCTCGTCCACCGCCGCCAGGGCCTGGGCGGCCTGGCGCAGGCGCGACTGCGAATCGGCGGTCTGCGCGCGCAGGCTCTGTTGTTCGCGTTGCAGGCGCAGCAGGGCGGCGCAGCTGATGCCGGCCAGCAACAGCAGCAGGCCCAGCTCGCCGAGCAGGCGCGGCGGCAGCCTGGGCTGCAGGACGGGCGCATCGACCAGCGGGCGGACCTGCCAGTCGCTGTTGGCGACCTTCAGCGCCGGCGCTTCGACGCTTTCCGGCGCGGCGTCGGTCGGCTCGTCGGGCGCGGCCAGGATCGGGTGGCCGACCTCATCTTCCAGCACCCAGGCGTGGCCGCCGTCCAGGATGCGTCCGGTCCATTGCCGGCGCGCCTCGGCGGCGTCCAGGCGGAGCACGGCGAAGGGGCCGCCGGCGTCCTGGAGGCGCAGCAGCAGGTAGAAGTGACCGCCATCGGCGTCGCTGTAGGCGTAGTGGAAGGGGCTGGCGCCGGCGCGTTGGCGCAGGCCGGCGATGAAGGCGTCGTCGCCGCTGTCCGGCGCGGTGTCCAGTTGCTTGGCGCCGCTGGCCGCGTACCAGGCCAGGCTGCGCAGGGCGGGGTAGACCTGGCGCAGGTCGTCGAGCAGCAGCGCCGGCTCCTCGCCGCGGCCCAGGCGTTGCAGCGCCAGGCTGCGCGCGGCCAGGGCCTTGAGTTCCAGGGCCAGGGACAGCTGGTGCGCCAGTTCCTGGCTCTGGTGCACCACGCGCTCGCGCTCCAGCCGCGCCTGGCCGAAGTATTCCTGGCCCAGCTGCCAGAGCAGCAGGCCGAGCATCAGCGGCACCAGCAGCAGGGCGCTCCTGATGGCCAGCCGTTCAGGCCGGGCCAGGCTGGCCGGAGGGCGGGGAGGTCTGGACAAGGAGCGGCTACCTGGAACGGGGCGACGGGGTTCGGCGCGCAGTAGCATGCCCGGAAGCAGGGCCAAGTGCCAGTATCGCCGACGAGCGTCGTTTGCCCTTCACGGTCCATTCCGGTAGCTTTGCCGCACGCGCGCGTTGAACGCTGCGCCCTGTTTCCGCGAGTCCGGCCCTGCCGTCGCCCGCCTCGCCCGTCGCCCGCGGCCAATGGTCGCGCCCCGAATGCCGGGGCGCACCGGCCCGCCGGCCGCGACAGCCATGACGGCCATTCACTCTTTCATCCCAGAAGCTAGGTATCCATGGCTCAATACGTCTACACCATGCACCGGGTCGGCAAGGTCGTGCCGCCCAAGCGTGAAATCCTCAAGGACATCTCCCTGTCGTTCTTCCCCGGCGCCAAGATCGGCGTGCTGGGCCTGAACGGCGCGGGTAAATCCACCCTGCTGCGCATCATGGCCGGCGTCGACACCGAGATCGAGGGCGAAGCCCGCCCGATGCCGGGCATCAAGGTCGGCTACCTGCCGCAGGAGCCGCAGCTCGACCCGCAGAAGACCGTGCGCGACGTGGTCGAGGAAGCGGTGGACGAGGTCAAGCAGGCCCAGGCCCGCCTGGACGAGGTCTACGCCGCCTACGCCGAGCCGGACGCCGACTTCGACGCCCTGGCCGCCGAGCAGGCCAAGCTGGAAGCCATCATCCATTCCTCCGACGGCCACAACCTGGAGCGCCAGCTGGAAGTCGCCGCCGACGCCCTGCGCCTGCCGCCGTGGGACGCGAAGATCGAACACCTCTCCGGTGGCGAGAAGCGCCGCGTGGCGCTGTGCCGCCTGCTGCTGTCGGCCCCCGACATGCTGCTGCTGGACGAGCCGACCAACCACCTGGACGCCGACTCCGTCGCCTGGCTGGAACACTTCCTCCACGACTTCCCCGGCACCGTGGTGGCGATCACCCACGACCGCTACTTCCTCGACAACGTCGCCGGCTGGATCCTCGAACTGGACCGCGGCCACGGCATCCCCTTCGAAGGCAACTACTCCGGCTGGCTGGAATCCAAGGCCAGCCGCCTGGCCCAGGAAGCCAAGCAGGAGGCCTCCCACGCCAAGGCCATGAAGGCCGAACTGGAGTGGGTGCGCCAGGGCGCCAAGGGGCGCCAGGCCAAGTCCAAGGCCCGTCTGCAGCGCTTCGAGGAAATGCAGTCGCAGGAATTCCAGAAGCGCAGCGAGACCAACGAAATCTACATCCCGGCCGGCCCGCGCCTGGGCGACAAGGTCATCGAGCTGCACAACGTGTGCAAGGGCTACGGCGACCGCGTGCTGATCGACGACCTGTCGCTGAGCATCCCCAAGGGCGCCATCGTCGGCGTGATCGGCGGCAACGGCGCGGGCAAGTCCACCCTGTTCCGCATGCTGACCGGCAAGGAGCAGCCGGACTCGGGCACCATCGATATCGGCGATACCGTGCAGATCGCCAGCGTCGACCAGAGCCGCGACAGCCTGGAAGGCACCAAGACCGTTTGGGAGCAGGTTTCCGACGGCTTCGAGCAGATCAGGATCGGCAACTACGAAGTCCCCTCGCGCAGCTATGTCGGCCGCTTCAACTTCAAGGGTGCCGACCAGCAGAAGTTCGTCAAGGACCTCTCCGGTGGTGAGCGTGGCCGCCTGCACCTGGCCCTGACCCTGAAGCAGGGCGGCAACGTGCTGCTGCTCGACGAACCGTCCAACGACCTCGACGTGGAAACCCTGCGCGCCCTTGAAGAGGCGCTGCTGGACTTCCCCGGCGCCGCCATCGTGATTTCCCACGATCGCTGGTTCCTGGACCGTATCGCCACCCACATCCTGTCCTACGAGGACGACGGCAAGGTGACCTTCTTCGAAGGCAACTACACCGAGTTCGAAGCCGACCGCAAGAAGCGACTGGGCGAGGCTGCCGCGCAGCCGCACCGCGTGCGCTACAAGAAGCTGGCGTAAGCCGCTTCTCACGACAGACGGGGCCTTCGGGCCCCGTTTTCGTAGGTGTACGAAGCTGTTTGAAATGTTTTGAAATACTTGCTGCAGCCCAGTAGCTGAAAGGGCTTTCTTACAGATTTGCACCAAAAAGATTCATAAAGGCGTCATGTCGCACTGTCTCGGTGCGATATCGGTTGTTAGAGTCTCGCCGCAAAAGGGCCCCGCCCATAATCAGAAAGACCGGTGTAGACATGACGCAATCCGTTGACTCGTTCCTCGAGCGCCTCAAGCGGCGCGACCCCGATCAGCCCGAATTCCACCAGGCGGTGGAAGAGGTGCTGCGTTCCCTCTGGCCATTCCTCGAAGCCAACCCGCGCTACCAGCAGGCCGGCATCCTCGAGCGCATCGTCGAGCCCGAACGCGCCATCCTGTTCCGCGTGCCCTGGGTCGACGACCAGGGCCGGGTGCGGGTCAACCGCGGCTTCCGCGTACAGATGAGCAGCGCCATCGGCCCGTACAAGGGCGGCCTGCGCTTCCACCCTTCGGTGAACCTGGGCGTGCTCAAGTTCCTGGCCTTCGAGCAGGTGTTCAAGAACTCCCTGACCTCGCTGCCCATGGGCGGTGGCAAGGGCGGCTCGGACTTCGACCCCAAGGGCAAGAGCGACGCCGAGGTGATGCGCTTCTGCCAGTCGTTCATGAGCGAGCTGTACCGCCACGTCGGCGCCGATCTGGACGTGCCGGCCGGTGACATCGGCGTGGGCGCCCGCGAGATCGGCTACCTGTTCGGCCAGTACAAGCGCCTGGCCAACGAGTTCAGCTCGGTGCTCACCGGCAAGGGACTGGCCTATGGCGGCAGCCTGATCCGCCCGGAAGCCACCGGCTACGGCTGCGTGTATTTCGCCCAGGAGATGCTCAAGGCCCGCGAAAGCGGCTTCGACGGCCAGCGCGTGGCCATCTCCGGCTCCGGCAACGTGGCCCAGTACGCGGCGCAGAAGGTGATGGAACTGGGCGGCAAGGTGATCTCGCTGTCCGACTCCGAAGGCACCCTGTTCGCCGAGGGAGGCCTGAGCCTGGAACAGTGGGAAGAGGTGATGGAGCTGAAGAACGTCCGCCGCGGCCGTCTCAGCGAAATGGCCGGCCCCGGCCTGCGCTTCCTCGCCGGCCAGCGCCCCTGGTCGCTGCCCTGCGACATCGCGCTGCCTTGCGCGACGCAGAACGAACTGGACGCCGAGGACGCCCGCACCCTGCTGGCCAACGGCTGCATCTGCGTGGCCGAAGGCGCCAACATGCCGTCGACCCTGGAGGCTGTGGATATCTTCCTCGAAGCCGGCATCCTCTACGCGCCGGGCAAGGCCTCCAACGCCGGCGGCGTCGCCACCAGCGGCCTGGAGATGAGCCAGAACGCCATGCGCCTGCACTGGAGCGCCGGCGAGGTGGACCAGCGCCTGCACGGCATCATGCAGAACATCCACCACGCCTGCGTCGCCCACGGCGAGGAGAACGGCCGGATCAACTACGTGAAGGGCGCCAACATCGCCGGCTTCGTCAAGGTCGCCGACGCCATGCTGGCGCAAGGGGTGGTCTGACCTGCCGAAGGCCGGTGGGGCGTAGGGCGTATAACGCTCCGCGTTATACGCCGCCTGGCCTTGGTCCCAGGCGCGCCCGGATTTGGCTTCGGAGGCGCTTCGATCCCGACCAATAAGCCGGGCATGAGATGGGTGTAGCGGCGTATAACCGCGAACGGTTATACGCCCTACGTACCGGTCGGCCACGGCGATGGGTATCTCTTCGCTCCACCCATCCTACGCGAGCGCAACGAAGTGCTTTTCGTAGGAGCGAGCTTGCTCGCGAACGAACTCCGCTGCGGGGCATCAGGTTCGCGAGCAAGCTCGCTCCTACAGTTCCCGGGAAGCACGGCATTCCACCCGTAGGAGCGGACCTTGTCCGCGATAGCCGAAGGTTCCGGCGCGATTCGCGGATGAGATCCGCTCCTACACTGCGCCACCTACGCCTTTCCCCTGTAGGAGCGCGCCCTGCGCGCGAATCGCAGGCAGGGCCTGCTCCTACAGGGGGAGGCCCCTGGTCAATCCACCGGCCGCGGCGTGCTGGCAGTGCTCGGCGGCAGCAGCGGGTATTCCACCTGCGGCTGCTTGCCGGTAACGGTCTTGAGGAAGGCGACTATGTCGCTCACCTCGCCGGCATCCAGCTGTTTGCCCAGTTGCGCGGTGCCCATGATCGTCACCGCTTCCTCCAGGTCCCACACCTGCCCGCTGTGGAAGTAGGGCGCGGTGAGGGCCACGTTGCGCAGTGGCGCGGCGCGGAACACGTATTCGTCGTTCTGCGTCTTGGTCACCGCGAAGCGGCCCTTGTCGCCGCTGGGCAGGATGCTGGCGTCGGGTTTCTTCACCAGGCCGAACGGGAAGTAGGCCTGGCCGCCGAGGTTCACGCCGTTGTGGCAGCTGATGCAGCCGGCGCTCATGAAGGCCTGCAGCCCTTTCTTCTCCTTGGCGTCCAGGGCCTTGTCGTCGCCCTTGAGGTACTGGTCGAAGCGCGAGTCGGGGGTGATCAGCGTCGATTCGAAGGCCTGCAGCGCGCGGGCCATGTTGTCGAAGCTCGTCGCCTGCTTGTCGCCGGGGAAGGCCTTTTCGAAGGCCGTCACGTACTCGGGCATGCTCTTGAGCGTGGCCTCGACGTTCTTCGGCGTGTTGTGCATCTCCACCGGGTTCTGCACCGGGCCCTTGGCCTGTTCCTCCAGGTCCTTGGCGCGGCCGTCCCAGAACTGCGCCACGTTGAACACGGCGTTGAACACCGTCGGCGAGTTGCGCGCCCCTTTCTGCCAGGCGTGGCCGCTGGAGGCCGGCACGTTGTCGGCGCCGCCGGTGCCGATGTTGTGGCAGGTGTTGCAACTGATCACGTGGCTGGCCGACAGGCGTGGCTCGAAGAACAACTGGCGACCCAGCTCCACCTGGGCCGCGTCCAGCCCGGTGGTCTGCTCGGGGATGGGCTTGAAGATGGCGTTGGCCTGCTCGCGCAAGGCGTCGGCGTGGGCGGCGGTACTGCTGGCGGCCAACAATAAACCGCCCAGGGCCAGTTTCAGGGGCTGCATGGAGTGTTCTCCTCGTTATCAGGCTATTGGTCTTTTCTGATTCAAGGAGAGGCCAGCCGGCGAAGCGGCGACTTGACCGGGATCAAGCCCGTGGCATGCGGTGGGGTGCGGGGCTTTGCCGCAGGCGTTCAGCCCTTCACGCAGACCACCTGGCGCAGGGTGTGCACCACTTCCACCAGGTCGCGCTGGGCGGCCATCACTGCGTCTATGTCCTTGTAGGCCATGGGGATCTCGTCGATCACGTCCTTGTCCTTGCGGCACTCGACGTGGGCGGTGGCGCGCACCTGGTCCTCGACGCTGAAGCGCTTCTTCGCCTGGGTGCGGCTCATGCTGCGCCCGGCGCCGTGGCTGCAGGAGCAGAACGCTTCTTCGTTGCCCAGGCCGCGGACGATGAAGCTCTTCGCCCCCATGGAGCCGGGAATGATGCCCAGTTGGCCCTTCTGCGCCGAGACCGTGCCCTTGCGCGTGACCAGCACCTCGCGGCCGAAATGCTGCTCGCGCTGCACGTAGTTGTGGTGGCAGTTCACCGCCTCCAGGCTGGCCTCGAAGGGCTTGCGGATCACCTTGCGCGCCGCGGCGATCACCGCCTGCATCATCAGCTCGCGGTTCTGCCGGGCGAAATCCTGGGCCCAGCCCACCGCTTCCACGTAGTCGTCGAAGTGCCGGCTGCCTTCCTCGAAGTAGGCCAGGTCCTTGTCCGGCAGGTTGGCCAGGTGCTGGCGCATGTCGGCCTGGGCCAGTTCGATGAACAGGCAGCCGATGGCGTTGCCCACCCCGCGCGAGCCGCTGTGCAGCATGAACCAGACGCGCCCGGCCTCGTCCAGGCAGACCTCGATGAAGTGGTTGCCGGTGCCCAGGGTGCCCAGGTGGTTGCGGTTGTTGGTCTTCTCCAGGCGCGGGTACTTGTCGGTGATGGCGCGGAAGCGCCGGGCCAGGCCCTTCCAGGCCTGGTCGGCGTGGGCCGGCACCTCGTTCCAGGCGCCCTGGTCGTGGCGGCCGAAGGTCTTGCCGTGGGGCACCGCCTTTTCGATGGCGCTGCGCAGGCCGTGCAGGTTGTCCGGCAGGTCGGCGGCGAGCAGCGAGGTGCGCGCGGCGATCATGCCGCAGCCAATGTCCACGCCGACCGCGGCCGGGATGATGGCGCCGACGGTGGGGATCACGCTGCCGATGGTCGAGCCCTTGCCCAGGTGCACGTCGGGCATCACTGCCAGGTGCCTGAAGATGAACGGCAGGCGCGCGGTGTTCATCAACTGCTGGCGCGCCTCGTCTTCCACGGGCACGCCCTGGGTCCAGAGCTTGATCGGCTTGCCGCCGGCGACTTCGAGCAGGGTGGGGGCTGGGGTTTTCATGGCGCGCTACCCGCCCGCCATCGCGGCGGGCGCTGAATCCGGTGATTCAGTAATGGTACCAGCGCAGCTCCAGCATGACCTCGCTGACCGGCCCGGCCTGGTGGCTGAACTGGCGTTCGGCGGACAGCCGCAGGCCCAGGTTGCGGCCCAGTTCCACCTGCTGGCCGAGGCTCAGGCTGCGGCGCACCTCGCCGTTGTGGAAGTAGTCGCCCTTGCCCTCCAGGGCCAGGTTGCCCAGCGGGTTGCGCCAGAGCACGCCGGTGTCGAAGCCCACTGCCGGCGCTATGGTCGCGGCGAAGTCGGGGTTGTTCTCGATGCGCGCGGTGCCCAGGGCGTAGGCCTGCAGGTCGTCGGCGAGCTTCCAGCTGCCGCCGGCGCCGCCGTTGACGTGGCCGGCCAGGGTGTCGTGGTCGTCGTCGCTGTGCTTGCCGGGCACCCGCTCCCAGCCGCCGGTGACCTGCCAGGACAGCGGCTGCAGCAGGGCGTTGCGCGGCGTCATGGAGCGGATGCTGACCACGTCGAAGCGCTGCAGCTGCCAGCGGTTGCCCTCGTACTGGCGCAGGCGCAGGTCGCCCAGTTCCAGCTGCGCGCCCTGGGGGAAGCCGTAGCTGTTGTCCAGCAGGTCGTGGTAGGCCATGCGCAGGCCGTAGTCGGCGAAGGCCTGGCCGTCGCGGCTGCCGGCGCCGAGCTGCCAGGTCAGCGACTGGTGGCCTTCCTCCGGCTGCCCCGGGCGTTCCACCTGGGCCGGCGGCGGTGGGTTCTGGTTGATCGCGCGCAGCAGTTGGTAGCTGCGCGCGGCGTCGGCCTCGTCGCGTTCCTTGCCGGTGGCGCGGTAGCGCAGCAGGCGGAAGGCGGTGTCCTGCACCAGGGCCTGGCGCGGCGCGGGCAGGGCCTTGAATTCGGGGGAATCGAGCAGGCGGTCGTCGTCGGCCAGGCGCCGGGCCAGCTGCTTCTCGCCGGCGTCCAGCGGCTCGGCGCGGGCCAGCAGTTCCTTCTCCCGCGAGGGGCGGTAGTCGACCTTGTCGATCATCCCGGCCTGCTTCACCGCGCGCACCGTGTCGGTGGGGATGGCGTAGAGCGGGAATTCGTCGGTCAGCTTCACCCCAGGGCGGGCGATCTCCAGCAGTTCGAGCAGGCGGAAGGAGCAGTTCTCGTCGAAGAAGAAGTACTTGAAGCGGACCTGCTTGAGCTCCCACACGTGCTCGACCATGCGCCCGGTCTCCTCGGGCGTGAGGTTCAGGCGGTACTCCCAGAGGTCGCGGTTCTCCAGGCGGCTGTATTCGGAGAGCTTCTCGCGGTAGGGCACCAGGGCGAACAGGCCGGGGTAGCCGCCCATCAGGCCCTTCCAGGCGTAGAGGATGCTGTTGTCCATGCCCTCGATGTAGGCGCCGAAGTTCAGCGCGTAGCTGAGCAGGGCGGTGTTGTTGCTGTCGACGTCTGCCTGGTCGATGCGCAGCAGGGTGTGGCCGAACATCGACGAGGGGCTGTTCAGGTAGGCGGCGGGGAACACCAGCACGGCGCTGTGCGGGTTGATGTCGCCGTACCAGGTGTCGTACTCCTTGCACGCCGGCCGCGGCAGGCCGGTCAACTGCAATTGCTGCTTCAGCCAGCGTGTGCGCGCCGGGTAGACGCACTGGGCATGCTTGTCGCCGAGGCCGGGGGCGGCGTAGAGGGCGTCGACGGTGGCCTTGAGCTCATGCTCCGGCGAGCGGTCGCCGTCCTCGGCGAGGAAGAACCTGTCGTCGTCGACGAAGCTGCGCCAGCCGCCCAGCTTGCTCGGCGTGTAGTGCCCCAGGGCCAGCCAGTAGGGCTGCGCGGCCAGGGCCTGGAGGCGGGATTCGGGAAACTGGGGGCTCGCGTGCAGGGATGCGCAGGCGCACAGCGCCAGCCATGGCAACAGGCGTTTGGGCATGGGGACCTTAGCGGGTCGGGGTAGGGGAGCCCGCCCCGGTGGGGCGGGCCATCAGGCTCAGGCCTGTTCGGCGTACTTGGCCAGGCGGGTGTCCTGTTTCAGCACGGCCTGGGTGTTGGCGTAGACGTCCTCGGCGGTGACGTCGGACTTGTTGAAGATCTGCGCGAAGTGCTCGTGGGTCACTTCGGCGAAGTGCGCGCGGTCTTCGGGTTTCACGCCCAGGACCACGGCGTAGGTGGTCAGCGCTTCGCCGTCACCCTTGGCCATGTCTTCGGACAGCTCGTCCATCATGCTGCTGAGCACGATCATCGGCTTGCCGCCGTAGGTCAGCGCGCCATTGGTGTGGCAACCGTTGGTGCCGGTGGTCATGCCGAAGGTGTTGTTGCCCGAGGAGCCGTTGGTGGTGGCCGCCAGCACGTGGGTGGCGGTGCCGCGCTGGCCCTTGAAGAGCATCTGGCCCCAGCCGCAGCCGTCGCTGCCGGGGGCGTCGGCGAAGGCGCCGATGGAAACGGTGGCGAGGAGGGTACCGAGTAGAATCCTTTTCATCTGCGTATCTCTCTTTGTTCGAATGCATGGCTGTACGTAGCCGCTGACAGCAAACAGCGCCAGGCAGAGCTTTGTAGGAATATCCTGAGGGTGTCAAGGCGCGATGTCCCCCAACCCTCGACGGGGCGAACTGCGTCATGCTCCTTGCAACAGGCTATTGATCGGTATCAGCGGCGATTCCCTTGGAACCGGCCACACTTGAAACAGTTCCTTGTCCGTCGGAGAGGCGTCATGGCCGTAGATGATTTCGACCCCCGTTCTGCCCTGGATACGCTGGCCAGCGAATATTCCCAGCGTGCCGCCGCGATCCGCAGCGACCTGGCGCGGACCCACTCGCCGGACTTCGCCGAACAGGCCCAGCAGCGGGAGAACGACGATGTGCTGCGGGCCCTGCTGGCCGAAGCCGAGGCGGGCATGCGTCTGGTGGGCCTGGCCCGCCTGCGCCTGGCAGACGGAACCTACGGACAGTGCGTACGCTGCGGCGAAGCCATCGAGCCCCGCCGCCTGCGCGCCCTGCCGGCCACGGAATACTGCCTGCGCTGCGCCGATCTGCAGCACTGATCGGCCAGGGCTTGCGCGCGCCTTGCCAGTGGCGCGCGGGCAGCGCGAGAATGCGGGCAACTCTCCGCGGCCCCGTGCCGCCCGATGCAAGGATTTCCGATGCCCCAATCCGTTGCCGCCGGCCTGCGCCTGGCGCCCGATGAACTGACCCGTCCCTTCTCGCCCGAGCAGTTTGCCTTCGCCACCACCGACGATCTGGACCCCTTCCTCGGCGTCCTAGGACAGGAGCGCGCGGTGGAGGCCCTGCAGTTCGGTGTGGCGATGCCGCGGCCGGGCTACAACGTGTTCGTCATGGGCGAGCCGGGGACCGGGCGTTTCTCCTTCGTGCAGCGCTATCTGAAGGCCGAGGCCAAGCGCCTGCCGACGCCGGCCGACTGGGTCTACGTCAACCACTTCGAGGAGGGCCGCGAGCCGCGCGCCATCGAACTGCCGCCGGGCAGCGCCGCCGACTTCGGCACGGACATCGACCAACTGATCGACAACCTGCTGTCGACCTTCCCCTCGGTGTTCGAGAACCCGGCCTACCAGCAGAAGAAGAGCGCCATCGACCGCGCCTTCAACCAGCGCTACGACAAGGCCCTGGACACCGTCGAGCGCCTGGCCCTGGAGAAGGACGTGGCGCTGTACCGCGACAGCGCGAACATCGCCTTCACCCCGATGAAGGACGGCAAGGCCCTCGACGAGGCCGAGTTCGCCCAACTGCCGGAGGCCGAGCGCGAGCGTTTTCACGCCGATATCGCCGACCTCGAGGAACAGCTCAACGAGGAACTGGCCAGCCTGCCGCAGTGGAAGCGCGAGTCCAGCAACCAGCTGCGCCAGCTCAACGAAGAGACCATCACCCTCGCGCTGCAGCCGCTGCTGGCGCCGCTGGTGGAGAAGTACAACAACAACACCGGCGTCTGCACCTACCTGCAGGCCATGCAGCTGAACCTGCTGAAGACCGTGGTCGACCAACTGGTGGACACCGAGCGTAGCGATGCCCAGCGCAAGCTGATGCTGCAGGAGCTGTACGCGCCCAACCAGGTGATCGGCCACCACACCACCAGCGGCGCGCCGGTGGTGTTCGAGTCGCACCCGACCTACGACAACCTGTTCGGCCGCATCGAGTACGCCTCCGACCAGGGCGCCCTCTACACCAGCTACCGGCAGCTGCGCCCGGGCGCGCTGCACCGCGCCAATGGCGGCTTCCTGGTGCTGGAGGCGGAGAAGCTGCTGGGCGAGCCCTTCGTCTGGGACGCGCTCAAGCGCGCCCTGCAGTCGCGCCAGCTGAAGATGGAATCGCCGCTGGCCGAACTCGGCCGCCTGGCCGCCATGAGCCTGACGCCGCAGGTGATCCCGCTGCACCTGAAGGTCATCATCATCGGCTCGCGGCAGATCTACTACACCCTGCAGGACCTGGACCCGGACTTCCAGGAGATGTTCCGCGTGCTGGTCGACTTCGACGAGGACATCCCGCTGGCCGAGGACAGCCTCGAACAGTTCGCCCAGTTGCTCAAGACGCGCACCTCGGAAGAGGGCATGGCGCCGCTGAGCGCCACCGCGGTGGCGCGCCTGGCCACCTACAGCGCGCGCCTGGCCGAGCACCAGGGGCGGCTGTCGGCGCGCATCGGCGACCTGTTCCAACTGGTCAGCGAGGCGGACTTCATCCGCCAGTTGGCCAACGAGCCGGTCACCGACCTGGGCCACATCGAGCGCGCCCTCAAGGCCAAGGAAACCCGCACCGGCCGCGTCTCGGCACGAATTCTCGACGACATGCTGGCCGGCATCGTGCTGATCGACACCGAAGGCGCCGCCGTGGGCAAGTGCAACGGCCTCACCGTGCTGGAGGTGGGCGACTCGGTGTTCGGCGTGCCGGCGCGCATCTCCGCCACCGTCTACCCCGGCGGCAGCGGCATCGTCGACATCGAGCGAGAGGTCAGCCTCGGCCAGCCGATCCACTCCAAGGGCGTGATGATCCTCACCGGCTACCTGGGCAGCCGCTACGCCCAGGAGTTCCCGCTGGAAATCTCCGCGAGCATCGCCCTGGAGCAGTCCTACGGCTACGTCGACGGCGACAGCGCCTCGCTCGGCGAGGTCTGCACGCTGATCTCGGCGCTGTCGCGCACGCCGCTGCGGCAGTGCTTCGCCATCACCGGCTCGATCAACCAGTTCGGCGAAGTGCAGGCGGTGGGCGGCGTCAACGAGAAGATCGAAGGCTTCTTCCGCCTCTGCGAGGCCCGCGGCCTGACCGGCGAGCAGGGGGTGATCATCCCGCGTTCCAACGTCAGCACCCTGATGCTCGACGAGCGCGTGCTGCAGGCGGTGCGCAACGGCCTGTTCAACGTCTACGCGGTGCGCCACGTCGACGAGGCGCTGGGCCTGCTGGTCGGCGAGCCGGCCGGTGCGCCGGACGCCAAGGGCCAGTTCCCGGCCGGCAGCGTCAACGCGCGGGTGGTCGAGCGTCTCAAGGAGATCGACGCCATGGGCATGGACGAGGAGGACAAGGAAAAGCTCGCCAAGGAAGCCGCGCCGGCCGCTGCCAAGGCCGCCAAGGCGCCCCAGGTGGAGAAGGAGCGGGCGCGCAAGAAGAAGGACAGCGACTGAGCCCGCTGCCGCTGGCCAGTCCTTGACCAGCGGCGGGGTCCCCAGCAACGGCGCTCGTCGGGCGCCGTTGCCCCCGTGGTGTCCACAACGATATCCACAGCTATGGTGGATAAAACGGGCTTTTCCGAGGTCAACCCCGGGTGTAGGCTCGAAAATAGGACAACCGCGAGGGTGCCGCCATGCCGCGTAACCTCTGCCTTATCCGCCCCTGTCTGGGGCTGACCACGCGCATCGAGTGCGTGATCAGGCCGCTGGCCGGAGAGAATGGACTCTGGACACTGCTCTGCGCCGCGGGCATGGCGGGGGCCCAGCCCACCGCCATCAAGGCCCAGGGCCCGTTCTACGGGCCTTTCGTGGCAGAAGGCGTGCTCGACGCCATCGCCGACTGCCTGGCCCAGCAGGGCTACGTGCCCGCCGACGACCTGCCCATCTGGCAGCTGCACCTGCAGGCCGAACTGCGACGCATCAACGGTGAGCGCGTGCGCAATTTCGGGGACTACCAGTCTCACCCCGAGTCCTGAAGGCGCATTGCGCAGTCTCTGAGCGACAGCCGGCGACCCCCGGCGGGCGGGGGCTTGCGCGTTTCTTCCCGCGTTCCTGCACATATTTATCCACAGAATAACTGGATAACTCGTCGCGGGCCTTCAGCTATAATCCTGCGCCATTTCTGAACTCCCCTTGCGAAGGCCATGGAACGTTTCATCGAAAACAGCATGTACGCCGCCCGCTGGCTGCTGGCGCCGGTCTATATAGGCCTGTCGCTGGCATTGCTGGCGCTGACCATCAAGTTCTTCCAGGAAATCTTCCACATCCTCCCGGACATCTTCTCGATCGCCGAGGCCGACCTGATCCTGGTGCTGCTGTCGCTGATCGACATGGCCCTGGTCGGCGGCCTGCTGGTGATGGTGATGTTCTCCGGCTACGAGAACTTCGTCTCGCAGCTGGACATTTCCGAAGGCAAGGAAAAGCTCAGTTGGCTCGGCAAGATGGACGCCAGTTCGCTGAAGAACAAGGTGGCCGCTTCCATCGTGGCGATCTCCTCGATCCACCTGCTGCGCATCTTCATGGACGCCAAGAACGTCCCGGACAACAAGCTGATGTGGTACGTGATCATCCACCTCACCTTCGTCCTCTCCGCGTTCGCCATGGGCTACCTGGACAAGGCCACGCGCCACGACCACTGATCGCTTTTCCCGCCTCCAGCGCACCGCCCGTCAGCCGCAACTGACGGGCGGCGTCGTTTGCGCTGGGCGCGGCCGGCGCGCTGTACCAGACTGGCTGCGTTGGAGCCTACCCTGGAGGTGCGCGATGAACCTGCAAGAGCTGACCAACCGTTCCCTCGCCGGGGATATCGACGAACTCAACCTGGTATCCCTGGAGGGCGGCATCTACGTGCTGGAGGCGCGCGTGGGCCAGCGTTTCTTCCCGATCCAGGACGCCAAGGGGCACGTGCTCGGGGTGCGTTCGCTGGAGCACGCCCGCCAACTGCTGACGGCGTTGCCACCGATTCCGTTCCAACTGGTGCATGCCGCGGTGCAGGACGAGATGTGCGGCTCGCAGAGCGGCAGCGCGCAGAACGACGAGGGCGTGCCCATGCCGCTGCATTGAGGTCGCGGTGGGGTGGGGCGGCCGACTGTGCTAGGCTGGCCGCCCTTTTTCACCCAGCGGAGCCCCGCCATGAGCGAACTCAACCTTTCCACCGACGAAGCCCGCGTCAGCTACGGCGTCGGCCGCCAGCTGGGCGACCAGTTGCGTGCCAACCCGGTCCCGGGCATGAGCCTGGACGCGGTGCTGGCCGGCCTCTCCGACGCCTTCGCCGGTGCCGATAGCCGGGTGCCCGCCGAGCAGCTGTCCGCCAGCTTCCAGGTGATCCGCCAGCGCATGCAGGCCGAAGCCCAGGCCAAGGCCGATGCGGCCGCCGCCGAAGGCAAGGCCTACCTGGTGGAGAACGCCAAGCGCGAGGGCGTCACCGTGCTGCCGTCCGGCCTGCAATACGAAGTGCTGGTCGCCGGCGAGGGCGCCAAGCCGTCCCGCGACGACACCGTGCGCACCCACTACCATGGCACCCTGATCGACGGCAGCGTGTTCGACAGCTCCTACCAGCGCGGCCAGCCGGCTGAGTTCCCGGTGGGCGGCGTGATCGCCGGCTGGGTCGAGGCCCTGCAACTGATGAACACCGGCAGCAAGTGGCGCCTGCACGTGCCGGCCGAGCTGGCCTATGGCGGCCAGGCGGTGGGCAGCATCCCGCCGCACAGCACCCTGGTGTTCGACGTCGAGCTGCTCGACATCCTCTGATGGATGCAGCCCGCGGCGGCCGTCCCTGGCCGCCGCGGCGTGCAGGGGGCTCCACGTTGCCCCCGCTGTGCAGCCGCCTCCCGGGCGGCGACCGCACGGATGGCGCGTCCTGCGCCATCGCAAAAAACCTGTACATCCCGCTCCCGCTCTTGCTCTTCGTAGGAGCGAGCTTGCTCGCGAACGGCCCTACGGGTCGTTATGTTTGCCAGATGAGATGCAGGAGTGGATTTATCCGCGATTCCGTCGGCAGTGCCGGCGCTCATCCCGCCATCGCCCGGAACTGTAGGAGCGGGCCCTGCCCGCGATTCGCGCGCAGGGCGCGCTCCTACAGGGGAATGGCGTGGGTGGGGCAGCGTAGGAGCGGATCTCATCCGCGAATCGCGCCGGATCGTCCGGCTATCGCGGACAAGGTCCGCTCCTACGAAAGCCCCGTCGCTCCCGCGAACAGCCGCGGCGTTCAACGCAGCGCGCGGGCGTAGCAGAACAGGAACAGGTTGCGCACCAGCTCCTTGAGCACCTGCGGCTCGCTGGTGCCCAGTTCGTGCAGGTCCAGGCCGCCCTGTTCGCGCAGCTCGTCCAGGGCGTCTTCCTGCAGCAGGGCGCAGACTTCCCCGGTATCGCGATTGAGGATGCGCAGATAGGGATGGGGGCGGTCCAGCCAGGCATCGATCATGTAGGTCATCTCTGCATCTCCTTGGTAGCCGAGTTAATGAGAATAATTCTTATTATCTCGATGGCAAGCCCCTATGCAGAATTTTTTTCCACCAACCGACCAATGCCATGGCCTGGATCAACCGCGCATAACGCAGAACGCCCGCGCGGCAGGGCCGGGCGGGCGTTCGTCGGATCGTGTGCGGATCAGTGGGTGCGGGCGACGGCGAACTCGCTCAGCTCGATCAGCGCGGCGCGGTACCCGTTGTCCGGCAGCGCCTTGAGGCAGTCGATGGCGCGGGCGGCGTATTCGCGCGCCAGCTTCGCGGTGTAGTCCAGGGCGCCGGCGGCTTCCACGGCGGCGCGGATGCCTTCCAGGTCCTGGCTGCCGCCCTGCTGGATGGCCTTGCGCACCAACTGCGCCTGCTCCGGGGTGCCGTCGCGCATGGTGGCGATCAGCGGCAGGGTGGGCTTGCCCTCGGCGAGGTCGTCGCCGACGTTCTTGCCCAGGGTGCTGGCGTCGCCGCGGTAGTCCAGCAGGTCGTCCACCAGCTGGAAGGCGATGCCCAGGGCGTCGCCGAACTGGCGCAGGGCCTCGGCCTGTTCCGCGGTGGCGCCGGCGATGGCGGCGGCGCTGTGGGTGGAGGCCTCGAAGAGCATCGCGGTCTTGCCGCGGATGACTTCCATGTAGGTTTCTTCGGTGGTGCTGGCGTCGCGCACCTTGGTCAGCTGCAGCACCTCGCCCTCGGCGATCACCCGGGTGGCCTGGGAGATGATGCGCATCACCGGCATGGAGCCGAGTTCGACCATCATTTCGAAGGAGCGGGCATAGAGGAAGTCGCCGACCAGCACGCTGGGCGCGTTGCCCCATTGCGCATTGGCGGTGGCGCGGCCGCGGCGCAGACCGGAGGCGTCGACCACGTCGTCGTGCAGCAGGGTGGAGGTATGCAGGAATTCGATGGTGGCGGCCAGCAGGCGCAGGTCGTCCCCGGAGTAGCCCAGGGCCTTGCCGCTGAGCAGCACCAGCAGCGGGCGAAGACGCTTGCCGCCGGCGGAGATGATATAGTCGCCGATCTTCTCGACCAGGGGAACGCGGGAGCTGAGCTGGCGACGGATGATGCCGTCGACGGCGGTGAAGTCGTCCGCCACCACCCGATAGAAAGCCTGGGGTTGCATATTACGAAGGCGCTCCTCGAAGAATGCGCGGCATGCTAGGTGCCGGGGTGGGGGCTGTCAAGGAAAGCGCCGCAAGGCTTGTGTCCGCGTAGGGCTTTGCGTACAATCGCGGCCCCGAACTTCCCTGGCATACCCTGCCTTACGCAATTGCACGGGCGCTCTTCCGGCCCCATGCAGCCATGCCGACCGATACCTCTTCCTATAAAGCGTCGGGTGAGCAGGTCTAACGGAGACATCCAGATGTACGCAGTTATTGTTACCGGCGGCAAGCAATACAAAGTCGCCGAAGGCGAATTCCTCAAGGTCGAGAAACTCGACGTCGCCACCGGCGAAGCGATCAACCTGGATCGCGTTCTGCTGGTCGCCAATGGCGATGACGTCAAGATCGGCCTGCCGGTGGTAGAAGGCGCGAAAGTGACCGCTGAAGTGGTTTCCCACGGTCGTCACGACAAGGTGCGCATCATCAAGTTCCGCCGCCGCAAGCACCACATGAAGCGTCAGGGCCACCGCCAGTGGTTCACTGAAATCAAGATCACCGGCATCCAGGCCTAATTCCTTTTTTGGAGGATATGACTCATGGCACACAAGAAAGCTGGCGGTAGTACCCGCAACGGCCGCGATTCCGAAAGTAAACGCCTTGGCGTGAAGCTGTTCGGTAGCCAGGCTGTCAAAGCAGGCAACATCATCGTGCGTCAGCGCGGCACCCAGTTCCACGCCGGCTACGGCGTTGGCATGGGCAAGGATCACACCCTGTTCGCGAAAATCGACGGCGTGATCAAGTTCGAAGTGAAAGGCGCCTTCGGCCGTCGCTACGTAAGCGTCGTCGCTGCCTAAGCGAGCCTTCACTGAAAAAGCCCTGTCTCGCGACGGGGCTTTTTTGTTTCTGGCGTTTCCCGGCAACGGATCCCGGGCTCCTGCGTTTGCGCGGGCTTGGCTGTATCCTATGCTCCTTTTCTTATTCAACCCGCCACGCTGGCGGGAGGCGTTCCCATGAAATTCGTCGACGAAGTATCCATCCACGTGAAAGCCGGTGACGGCGGCAATGGCCTCATGAGCTTTCGCCGCGAGAAGTTCATCGAGAAGGGCGGCCCCAACGGCGGTGACGGTGGCGACGGCGGCTCGGTGTTCCTCGAGGCCGACGAGAGCCTGAACACCCTGGTGGATTACCGCTACACCCGCCGTTTCGACGCCCAGCGCGGGCAGAATGGCGGCAGCAAGGACTGCACCGGCGCCAAGGGCGACGACCTGGTTCTGCCGGTGCCGGTGGGCACCACCGTGATCGATGCTAGCACCCATGAAGTCATCGGTGACCTGACCGAGCCCGGCCAGCGCCTGATGGTCGCCCAGGGCGGCTGGCATGGCCTGGGCAACACCCGCTTCAAGTCCAGCACCAACCGCGCGCCGCGGCAGACCACCCCGGGCAAGCCCGGCGAGGCCCGCGACCTCAAGCTGGAACTGAAGGTCCTGGCCGACGTCGGCCTGCTGGGCCTGCCAAACGCCGGCAAGAGCACCTTCATCCGCGCCGTGTCCGCGGCCAAGCCGAAAGTCGCCGACTACCCCTTCACCACCCTGGTGCCGAACCTGGGCGTGGTCAGCGTCGGGCGCTTCAAGAGCTTCGTGGTCGCCGACATCCCCGGCCTGATCGAGGGCGCCGCCGAAGGCGCCGGCCTGGGCATCCGCTTCCTCAAGCACCTGGCGCGTACCCGCCTGCTGCTGCACATCGTCGACATGGCGCCGCTGGACGAGAGCGACCCGGCCGATGCCGCCGAGACCATCGTCAACGAGCTGGCCAAGTTCAGCCCGGCGCTCACCGAGCGTGACCGTTGGCTGGTGCTGAACAAGATGGACCAGATCCTCGAGCCCGAGGAGCAGGAGCGGCGCAAGCAGCAGGTGGTCGAGCGCCTGGGCTGGGAAGGTCCGGTCTACGTGATCTCCGCCCTGGAGCGCGAAGGCACCGAGGCGCTCAGCCAGGACATCATGAAGTACCTCGACGAGCGTAGCCTGCGCATCGAGGAAGACCCGGCCTACGGCGAGGCCCTGGCCGAACTCGACCAGCGCATCGAAGACGAGGCGCGTTCCCGTCTGCAGGCCCTGGATGACGTGCGCGCGCTGCGCCGTGCCGGCCTGAAGAATGCCGACGACCTCGACGACGACGATGATTTCGACGACGAGGACGACGGCGACGGGCCGGAAATCTTCTACGTGCCCTGACCGGCGCCGCGTGCGCCGGTCCCGAAGCAACCTGGTGAAACCTGACTTCGTAAGGTTGATGTATGCGTGAGAAAGTGACCGGCGCGCGGCGCTGGGTGGTGAAGATCGGCAGCGCCCTGCTCACGGCCGATGGCCGCGGGCTGGATCGCGACGCCATGGCGGTGTGGGTCGAGCAGATGGTCGCGCTGCACTGCGCGGGCGTCGAGCTGGTGCTGGTGTCCTCCGGCGCCGTGGCGGCGGGCATGAGCCGCCTGGGCTGGGTCTCCCGCCCGAGCGACATGCACGAGCTGCAGGCCGCGGCGGCCGTCGGCCAGATGGGCCTGGTGCAGGCCTGGGAGTCCAGCTTCGGCCAGCATGGCCTGCAGACCGCCCAGGTGCTGCTGACCCATGACGACCTGTCCGACCGCAAGCGCTACCTGAACGCCCGCAACACCCTGCGCACCCTGGTCGACCTCGGCGTGATCCCGGTGATCAACGAGAACGACACCGTGGTCACCGACGAAATCCGCTTCGGCGACAACGACACCCTGGCGGCCCTGGTGGCCAACCTGGTGGAAGCCGACCTGCTGGTGATCCTCACCGATCGCGACGGCATGTTCGACGCCGACCCGCGCAACAACCCCGAAGCCCAGCTGATCTACGAAGCCCGCGCTGACGACGCCCAGCTCGACCTGGTGGCTGGCGGCAGCGCCGGCGCCCTCGGCCGCGGCGGCATGCAGACCAAGCTGCGCGCGGCGCGCCTGGCGGCGCGTTCCGGCGCGCACACGGTGATCGTCGGCGGGCGCATCGAGCGCGTGCTCGACCGCCTGCGCTCCGGCGAGCGCCTGGGCACCCTGCTGACCCCTGAGCAGAGCCGCAAGGCCGCGCGCAAGCAGTGGCTGGCCGGCCACCTGCAGATGCGCGGCACCCTGGTGCTGGACGCCGGTGCGGTCAAGGCTATCGCCGAGGACCACAAGAGCCTGCTGCCGGTGGGCGTGAAGCAGGTCCAGGGCAGCTTCCGTCGCGGCGAGATGGTGGTCTGCGTGGACCCGCAGGGTCGCGAGATCGCCCGCGGCCTGGCCAACTACAGCGCCCTGGAGGCGCAGAAGATCATCGGCCAGCCGACCGATGCCATCGAAGGTCTGCTGGGCTACGTCGACGGCCCGGAGCTGGTGCACCGCGACAACCTTGTGCTGGTCTGAAGGAGCGAGCCATGAAGCTATGGAAGGGCGTGTGCGCCGGTCTGCTGATGCTGCCGGCGCTGGCCGGCGCGGAGGAGATCGGTGAGGTCTCCACGGTGTTCAAGTGGGTGGGGCCGAACGACAAGATCGTGGTCGAGGCCTTCGACGATCCCAAGGTGGAAGGGGTGACCTGCTACCTGTCGCGGGCCAAGACCGGCGGCGTCAAGGGCGGCCTGGGCCTGGCCGAGGATCGCGCCGAGGCGTCCATCGCCTGCCGCCAGGTCGGGCCGATCCGCTTCGCCGGCGAGCTCAAGGACGGCGAGGAAGTGTTCAAGCAGCGCACCTCGCTGGTGTTCAAGTCCATGCAGGTGGTGCGCTTCTTCGACAAGAAGCGCAACGCGCTGGTCTACCTCGTCTACAGCGACCGCATCATCGAAGGCAGCCCGCAGAACGCGGTGACCGCCATCCCGATCATGCCCTGGCCGACGAAATAAAAGCCTTTTGCTTTTCGTAGGAGCGAGCTTGCTCGCGAATCCGCCCGTCACTGGATTCCCGCGTTCGCGGGAATGACGGGGGATGGTTAGGCGTTTCAGGATGACTCCAAACTCCTCACCCACTCCGAACAGCCCCCTCTCCAGGGAGAGGGTTGGGGAGAGGGCGCTCTTAACTCCAGCACCTACGCCACCGGGAAGCACCGTTCGCGAGCAAGCTCGCTCCTACAGGTCCGGGGCCGGGGTTGGGCTTTTAGCGGGCAATAAAAAACCGGCCACCAGGGCCGGTTTTTCAAGAACGGAACGCTTACGCGGTGGCCAGGGCCTTCACGTGGGCGTTCAGGCGGCTCTTGTGGCGGGCGGCCTTGTTCTTGTGGATGATGCCTTTGTCAGCCATGCGGTCGATGACCGGTACGGCGGCAACCAGAGCGGCCTGGGCCTTGGGCAGGTCCTTGGCATCGACTGCCTTGACTACGTTCTTGATGTAGGTGCGGACCATGGAACGCAGGCTGGCGTTGTGGCTGCGACGCTTCTCAGCCTGTTTGGCGCGTTTTTTGGCGGAAGGTGTGTTGGCCACCGTCGAGCTCCTCGAGAAAAACTTGGGATGTAGCGAATAAATTAAGGCCGCGAATGATGCCGTCGAGTCCGTGCCTTGTCAAGGGTATGAGCGGCCGCCGACGAGCGGCATGGCCGGGGATTCGCGGACTGGGTGGGTGATTTATTCGACCGGCGGCCATACACTCGACGCCCTTTACTGGCCGCCGGGCGATCCGGCCGCCCGCGGGCAGGGCCACCCTGCGCTGACAAGTCCCGGATGCAATGAATCTACTCAAATCGCTGGCCGCGGTCAGCTCCATGACCATGATCTCGCGGGTGCTCGGCTTCGTCCGGGACACCATAGTAGCGCGCATGTTCGGCGCCGGCATGGCCACCGACGCCTTCTTCGTCGCCTTCAAGCTGCCCAACCTGCTGCGCCGCATCTTCGCCGAGGGCGCCTTCTCCCAGGCCTTCGTGCCGATCCTCGCCGAATACAAGACGCAGCAGGGCGAGGAGGCCACCCGCACTTTCATCGCCTATATCTCCGGCCTGCTGACCCTGGTGCTGGCGCTGGTCACCGTGCTGGGCATCCTCGCCGCGCCCTGGGTGATCTGGATCACCGCGCCGGGCTTCGCCGACACTCCGGAGAAGTTCGACCTGACCACAGCGCTGCTGCGCGTGACCTTCCCCTACATCCTGCTGATTTCCCTGGCCTCGCTGGCCGGGGCCATCCTCAATACCTGGAACCGCTTCTCGGTGCCGGCCTTCGTGCCGACCCTGCTGAACGTCAGCATGATCGTCTTTTCGCTGTTCCTCACGCCGTACTTCGACCCGCCGGTGATGGCCCTGGGCTGGGCGGTGCTGGCCGGCGGCCTGGCGCAGCTGCTCTACCAGCTGCCGCACCTGAAGAAGATCGGCATGCTGGTGCTGCCGCGCCTGAACCTGCGCGACACCGGCGTGTGGCGCGTGCTCAAGCAGATGGGCCCGGCGATCCTCGGCGTGTCGGTGAGCCAGATCTCGCTGATCATCAACACCATCTTCGCCTCCTTCCTGGCCGCAGGCTCCGTGTCCTGGATGTACTACGCCGACCGCCTGATGGAGCTGCCCTCCGGCGTGCTGGGCGTGGCCCTGGGCACCATCCTGCTGCCGTCCCTGGCCAAGACCTACGCCAGCGACGACCGCCACGAGTATTCGCGCCTGATGGACTGGGGCCTGCGCCTGTGCTTCCTGCTGGTGCTGCCCTGCGCCCTGGCCCTGGCGCTGATCGCCGAGCCGCTGACCGTGTCGCTGTTCCAGTACGGCAAGTTCAGCGCCAACGACGCGCTCATGACCCAGCGCGCGCTCATCGCCTACGCCGTGGGCCTGCTCGGGATCATCCTGGTCAAGGTGCTGGCGCCGGGCTTCTACGCCCGGCAGAACATCCGCACGCCGGTGAAGATCGCGCTCTTCACCCTGGTTTCCACCCAGGCGATGAACCTGGTGTTCATCGGCCCGCTCAAGCACGCGGGGCTGGCCCTGGCCATCAGCCTGGCGGCCTGCCTCAACGCCGGCCTGCTGTACTGGCAGTTGCGCAAGCACGACCTGTTCGAGCCGCAGCCGGGCTGGGCGAAGTTCCTCGGCAAGCTGGTGCTGGCGGTGCTGGTGATGTCCGCCGTGCTGCTGGGCCTGATGCATTTCATGCCGGCCTGGGACCTGGGCGGCATGCCGCTGCGCCTGGCGCGCCTGGGCGTGCTGGTGGTGGCCGGCGTGGTGGCCTATTTCGGTATGCTGGCGCTGCTGGGCTTCCGCCTGCGCGACTTCTCGCGGCGGGCGGTGAGCTAGCCCGGCGCCGGCACTTGGGTGCATCCGTGACGCACGGCGGCTTTGTGCCTGTCGCGCGGCGGCGGGTGCAGGTATAATCGACCACTTTCTGAGCAATACGCGCGCTATGCAGCTGCTTCGAGGCCTCCACAACCTGCGGCCCCTGTCCGGGGGCTGCGTTGCCACCATCGGCAATTTCGACGGCGTCCACCTTGGCCACCAGGCGATCCTGGCGCGTCTGCGCGAGCGCTCGCAGGAGCTGGGCGTGCCCAGCTGCGTGGTGATCTTCGAGCCGCAGCCGCGCGAGTACTTCGCCCCGGATGCCGCGCCGGTGCGCCTGACGCGCCTGCGCGAGAAGCTCGAACTGCTGCGCGAGCAGGGTGTCGATTTCGTCCTGTGCCTGACCTTCAACCGCCGCCTGCGCGAACTGTCGGCCGCCGAGTTCGTCCGCCAGGTGCTGGTGGACGGCCTGGCGGTGCGCCACCTGGAAGTGGGCGACGACTTCCGCTTCGGCTGCGACCGTTCCGGCGACTTCGCCTTCCTGGTCAGGGCCAGCGCCGAGCAGGGTTTCACCGTCGAGGCCGCCACCACGGTGGAAGTCGACGGCATGCGGGTGAGCAGCTCGCGCATCCGCAAGGTGCTCGCCGACGGCGACCTGCACCAGGCCGAGCGCCTGCTGGGCCGGCCGTTCCGCCTGAGCGGGCGGGTGCTGCACGGGCAGAAGCTCGGCCGCACCCTGGGTTCGCCCACCGCCAACATCCAGCTCAAGCGCCGCAAGGCGCCGCTGAACGGCGTCTACCTGGTCAGCACGGAAGTGGCCGGCCAGCGCGTCAACGGGGTGGCCAACATCGGCACGCGGCCGTCGGTCAACGGTGATGGCCGGCCCCACCTGGAAGTGCATCTGCTGGACTTCGCCGGCGACCTCTACGGCCTGCACCTGGATGTGACCTTCCACCAGAAGCTGCGAGATGAGCAGCGCTTCGCCTCCCTCGAGGCACTGAAGGCGGCGATCCTCGCCGACATAGCCGCCGCCCGGGCCTACTGGCTGGGCCAACCGCTTGATTGAAGAGATTCCGAACAGGCCCTGAGATGACCGACTACAAAGCCACGCTGAACCTTCCCGATACCCAGTTCCCGATGAAAGCCGGCCTGCCCCAGCGCGAGCCGGAAACCCTGAAGTTCTGGAACGACATCGGCCTGTACCAGAAGCTGCGGAAGGCCGGCGAAGGTCGCCCGAAATTCATCCTGCACGATGGCCCGCCCTACGCCAACGGCAGCATCCACATCGGTCATGCGGTCAACAAGATCCTCAAGGACCTGATCGTCCGCTCGCGCACCCTGGCCGGCTACGACGCCCCCTACGTGCCGGGCTGGGACTGCCATGGCCTGCCCATCGAGCACAAGGTCGAGACCACCCACGGCAAGAACCTGCCGGCGGACAAGACCCGCGAACTGTGCCGCGCCTACGCCAGCGAGCAGATCGAGGGGCAGAAGGCCGACTTCATCCGCCTGGGCGTGCTCGGCGAGTGGGACAACCCCTACAAGACCATGAACTTCGCCAACGAGGCCGGCGAGATCCGCGCCCTGGCCGAGATGGTCAAGCAGGGCTTCGTGTTCAAGGGCCTGAAGCCGGTGAACTGGTGCTTCGACTGCGGCTCGGCCCTGGCCGAGGCGGAAGTCGAGTACGCCGACAAGAAGTCCGACGCCATCGACGTCGCCTTCCCGGTGGAAGACGCCGACAAGCTGGCCGCCGCCTTCGGCCTGGCGAGCCTGGCCAAGCCCGCCGCCATCGTCATCTGGACCACCACCCCCTGGACCATCCCGGCCAACCAGGCGCTGAACGTCCACCCCGAATTCACCTACGCCCTGGTCGATACCGGCGCGCGCCTGCTGGTGCTGGCCGAGGAACTGGTCGAGTCCTGCCTGCAGCGCTACGGCCTGGAAGGCAAGGTCATCGCCACGGCCAAGGGCGAGGCGCTGGACCTGATCCGCTTCCGCCACCCGTTCTACGAGCGCTTCTCGCCGGTCTACCTGGCCGAGTACGTGGCCCTGGACGCCGGCACCGGCATCGTCCACTCCGCGCCGGCCTACGGCGAGGACGACTTCCGTACCTGCAAGCAGTACGGCATGAGCAACGACGACATCCTCAGCCCGGTGCAGAGCAACGGTGTATATGTTCAGGACCTGCCGTTCTTCGGCGGCCAGTTCATCTGGAAGGCCAACCCGAACATCGTCGCCAAGCTCGAGGAAGTGGGCGCGCTGCTCAAGCACGCCAGCATCAACCACAGCTACATGCACTGCTGGCGCCACAAGACGCCGCTGATCTACCGCGCCACCGCGCAGTGGTTCGTCGGCATGGACAAGCAGCCGCAAAGCGGCGCCACCCTGCGCGAGCGCGCGCTGGAAGCCATCACCCAGACCGAATTCGTGCCCAGCTGGGGCCAGGCGCGCCTGCACGGCATGATCGCCGGCCGTCCGGACTGGTGCATCTCGCGCCAGCGCAACTGGGGCGTGCCCATCCCGTTCTTCCTGCACAAGGCTACCGGCGAGCTGCACCCGCGCACCGTCGAGCTGATGGAAGCAGTCGCCCAGCGCGTGGAGAAGGAAGGCATCGAGGCCTGGTTCAAGCTCGACGCCGCCGAACTGCTCGGTGACGAAGCCGCGCAGTACGACAAGATCAACGACACCCTGGACGTCTGGTTCGACTCCGGCACCACCCACTGGCACGTGCTGCGCGGCTCCCACGCCGAACTCGGCCACGCCAGCGGCCCGGCCGCCGACCTCTACCTGGAAGGCTCCGACCAGCACCGCGGCTGGTTCCACTCCTCGCTGCTGACCGGCTGCGCCATCGACGGCCACGCGCCGTACCGCCAGCTGCTGACCCACGGCTTCACCGTGGACGAGTCCGGCCGCAAGATGTCCAAGTCCCTGGGCAACACCGTGGTGCCGCAGACTGTGATCGACACCCTGGGCGCCGACATCCTGCGCCTGTGGGTGGCCTCCACCGACTATTCCGGCGAGATCGCGGTCTCCCAGACCATCCTGCAGCGCAGCGCCGATGCCTACCGGCGCATCCGCAACACCACGCGCTTCCTGCTCTCCAACCTGACCGGTTTCGACCCGGCCAAGGACCTGCTGCCCAACGACCAGTTGCTGGCCCTGGACCGCTGGGCCGTGGACCGCGCCCTGCTGCTGCAGCGCGAACTGGAAGAGGCCTACCGCGACTACCGCTTCTGGAACGTCTACTCCAAGGTGCACAACTTCTGCGTGCAGGAGCTGGGCGGCTTCTACCTGGACATCATCAAGGACCGCCAGTACACCACCCAGGCCGACAGCGTCGCCCGCCGTTCCTGCCAGACCGCGCTGTTCCACATCGCCGAGGCGCTGGTGCGCTGGGTCGCGCCGATCCTCGCCTTCACCGCCGAGGAAGTGTGGAAGTTCCTGCCCGGCGAGCGCGCCGAGTCGGTCATGCTGACCACCTGGTACGACGGCCTGTCCGAACTGCCGGCCGACGCCGAGCTGGGCCGCGCCTATTGGGAACAGGTCATGGCCGCCAAGGCCGCGGTCAACAAGGAACTGGAGAACCAGCGCACCGCCAAGGCCATCGGCGGCAACCTGCAGGCCGAGGTCACCCTCTACGCCGAGGACGACCTGGCCCGCAGCCTGGGCAAGCTGGGCAACGAGCTGCGTTTCGTGCTGATCACCTCCACCGCCACCCTCGCGCCCCTGGCCGATGCCCCGGCCGATGCCGTGCAGAGCGAACTGCCCGGCCTCAAGCTGAAGGTAGTGAAGTCGGCCCACGCCAAGTGCGCCCGTTGCTGGCACCACCGCGAGGACGTCGGCAGTAACGCCGCGCACCCGGAAATCTGCGGCCGTTGCGTGGAGAACATCGAAGGCGCCGGCGAGGTTCGCCACTATGCCTAACCGCTTCGGCCGCCTTGGCTGGTTGTGGATAACCGTGCTGGTCCTGGTCCTCGACCAGGTCAGCAAGGCCTACTTCGAGGGCACGCTGAGCCTGTACCAGCAGATCGTGGTCATCCCCGACCTGTTCAGTTGGACCCTGGCCTACAACACCGGCGCGGCCTTCAGTTTCCTGGCCGACAGCTCCGGCTGGCAGCGCTGGCTGTTCGCCCTGATCGCCATCGTGGTCAGCGCGGTGCTGGTCATCTGGCTCAAGCGCCTGAAGCCCAGCGACACCTGGCTGGCCATCGCCCTGGCCCTGGTGCTGGGCGGCGCGCTGGGCAACCTGTACGACCGCATCGTGCTCGGCCACGTGATCGACTTCATCCTGGTGCACTGGCAGAACCGCTGGTACTTCCCGGCGTTCAACCTGGCCGACAGCGCCATCACCGTTGGCGCCATCATGCTGGCGCTGGACATGTTCAAGACGAAGAAATCCGGAGAGACCGCCCATGGCTGACAGCAGCAGTGATATCCAGCGCATCGGAGCGGATACCGAAGTCACCCTGCACTTCGCCCTCAAGCTGGAAGACGGCAACGTCGTCGACAGCACCTTCGACAAGCAGCCGGCCACCTTCAAGGTCGGCGACGGCAACCTGCTGCCGGGCTTCGAGCAGGCGCTGTTCGGCCTCAAGGCCGGCGACAAGCGCACCCTGAACATCGAGCCGGAGCAGGGCTTCGGCCAGCCGAACCCGGCCAACGTACAGGTGATGCCGCGCGACCAGTTCCAGGACATGGAGCTGGCCGAGGGCCTGCTGGTGATCTTCAACGACGCCGCCAAGACCGAGCTGCCCGGCGTGGTCAAGGCCTTCGACGAACAGCAGGTGACCATCGATTTCAACCACCCGCTGGCCGGCAAGAGCCTGACCTTCGAAGTGGAAATCATCGACGTAAGGGCGCTCTGAGGGCCCTTCGCAGGCGTAGGATGGGTATCGCGAAGCGATAGCCATCGCGCCATCCCCTCTGCGCGCCGAGACAGACCGACCATGCAAATCAAACTCGCCAACCCCCGCGGCTTCTGTGCCGGCGTCGACCGGGCGATCGAAATCGTCAACCGCGCCCTGGACGTGTTCGGCCCGCCGATCTACGTGCGCCATGAAGTGGTGCACAACAAGTTCGTGGTGGAGAACCTGCGCAACCGCGGCGCGGTGTTCGTCGAGGAGCTCGACCAGGTGCCGGACGACACCATCGTCATCTTCAGCGCCCACGGTGTCTCCCAGGCCGTGCGCAAGGAGGCCGAGAACCGCGGCCTGAAGGTCTTCGACGCGACCTGCCCGCTGGTCACCAAGGTGCACATGGAAGTGGTGCGCTACAGCCGCGACGGCCAGGAGTGCATCCTCATCGGCCACGAAGGCCACCCCGAGGTGGAAGGCACCATGGGCCAGTACAACCGCGACAATGGCGGCGACATCTACTTGGTCGAGGACGAGGAAGACGTGGCCGCGCTGCAAGTGCGCAACCCCGAGGCCCTGCACTTCGTCACCCAGACCACCCTGTCGATGGACGACACCTCCAAGGTGATCGACGCCCTGCGCGCGAAATTCCCGCACATCAAGGGCCCGCGCAAGAACGACATCTGCTACGCCACCCAGAACCGCCAGGACGCGGTCAAGGAACTGGCCGACCAGTGCGACCTGGTGCTGGTGGTGGGCAGCCCGAACAGCTCCAACTCCAACCGCCTGCGCGAACTCGCTGAACGCATGGGCACCCCCGGCTACCTGATCGACGGCGCCGAGGACCTCAAGCGCGAATGGTTCGAAGGCAAGCAGCGCATCGGCATCACCGCCGGCGCCTCCGCCCCGGAAGTGCTGGTGCGCGGTGTGATCGAGCAACTGCGCAAATGGGGCGCGGAGCCCGAGGTGGAGCTGGATGGGCGGGAGGAGAACATTACGTTTTCGATGCCCAAGGAACTGCGGGTCAAGGCGGTTTAAACCCGTTCCTGTCTTCCCTCACACCCCGGGAAGCACGGCGTAGGATGGGTGGAGCGAAGCGATACCCCATCGCCATATTCGACCGAACGCCGGCCTTTGCCGGCGGAATCGCGGATAAATCCGCTCCTACGTCGTATCCCTGCCTGCCGACTGCGCCCAGGCGCTCTTCGTAGGATGGGTTGAGCCTGCGAAACCCATGCTGCCGTGGTGATGGGTATCGCTTCGCTCAACCCATCCTACGACGGCAACTCTCCAACTCCTGCTCTGTAGGCGCGAGAGCTTGCTCGCGAACCTGTCGCAAGCGCTTCACTTCCAGCAGTCGTTCACACTGGTGCTGCCGCTGACGCCGCGGGTGCCCATGGCATTGAGCGTCAGGTTGCCGCATTTGGTGTCCTTCGTCTGCGCGCCCTGCGGGGTCGCGGTCAGTTGGTAGCCACCGCTGCCGTTGGGGTTGCTGATGGTCAGCGCGTACTTGCCGGTATCCGAGGTCACGGTCGTGCCGCTGGTATTGCGCATGCCCAGCCTGGCGATGTTGGCCTGGGCGGTGACATAGGCATTGTTCTGGGCGAAGTAGCGCTCCTGACGCGCGGCCGCGTCGTTGAGCAGAGCCTGCCCTTCGCTGCGGTTGCCGCGCAGGACGTATTCCTGGTAGCTGGGATAGGCGATGGCCGCCAGGATGCCGATGATGGCCACCACGATCATCATCTCGATCAGGGTGAAACCCGCTGTCTTCTTCATGTACTGCTTCCTCATTGCGGGGCTACGCGCCAGGTCTGGCGTCCGGTGGACTCAGGGCCGAAGCTGATATTCATCGGCGCGCCGTCGGCGGTGAAGCGGGTATTGCCGGAAAGCGCCGCACCACCGGCCGGGGTCTTGTAGCCGGAGACCACCTGGCTGGTGTCGCCGGAAACGTAGGCGTCACCCTGGTCGACCACGAAGTTCTGGCTGAAGTCGAAGATATTGAAGTCGGCGCGGCCGCCGGTATAAGGGTCGAGGCCGTACGACCAGCCTTCCACGCCGGCCTGGCAGACATCCAGGCTGGGTGTGCGGGTGTTGATCAGCAGTGCCTGACCACGGGCCGCCATTTCGTCGACGATCCGCTCGCCTACCAGGCTGCCCCCAGTGACCTGGAGGTTCAGGTACCAGCCGCTTTTGGTCGCCCAGTCCACGCTGTTCTGGCTGAGCAGACGGATATCGAAGGTGTTGGCCGTGTTGTCGGCGAAGGTCACAGCGTTCACCTGGGACGAAATGGTCTGCCCTTGCAGGCTGGCTCGCGACAGGCTTGGCGTGCTGGTGGCCGCTTCGCCCTTGGTCTTCTTGTCCCAGATGCCGTAGAGCGTCTGTAGCTGGAACGGACCGGTCTTGTCGACGGTGCCCAGGTAGCGGCCGGTACCGAAGATCACCAGGTAGCCGGTGGTCGAGGGATGGCGTACCAACGATGGCGGCGCGGTGATCGGCTGGCGCACACCGTCACTGCCGTCGGCATCCTTGGCCACGTACAGCGGGGTACCGTTGAAGGATGTCTTGAAGGTCGAGGCCTGGACGTCGGTGTTGGCGAAGGGGTTGGTGGCGGAGCTGTCGATCAGGTCGAAGCGCCACAGGTTACCCTGCAGGTCGCCGGCGTAGGCGTAGTCGATGATGCCGTCGCTGTTGTTGTCGGCGCCGCGGATGCTGGACAGGCCGTTGGTGCCGGCGACGCCCTGTGCTTCCAGTGTCTTGAGGACGGCGCCGGTCTTGATGTTCAGCACGTACATCACCGCCTTGCCGCTGCTGTTGTTGGCGCTGTTGTAGCCGTTGGGCAGCAGCACGCCCCATTGTCCGCTGTGCAGGCGGGCGACCACCGGGGTGGGGATGGTGAAGCCGAGGTTGCTCAGCGTCGTGTTGGTGCCGTCCTTGCTGCTGGCGTTGTCGTCGTCGAACTCCCAGAGCAGGGCGATGTTGTCCGGGTCGGTCACGTCCAGGGCGAAGGCGGACTTGCCGCCGGCGCCGAGGGTACCCACCAGCACGGTGTGCCAGGCGTCGTCGTAGTAGACGTCGCGCACGGTCAGGCTGCCGTCGACGAACCAGCGGTGCTGGGCGGCGGTGTAGTCCTTGCTGCTCAGGTACTGCAGGTTCGGGATGACGGCGCGGGGCACGAAGGCGAACTTCTCCGCCCCAGTGGTGCCGTCGAAGGCGTGCAACATGCCGTCGTTGGCGCCGACGTAGACCTGGGTGCGGCGAG
Organism: Pseudomonas sp. A6; assembly: GCF_052367875.1. Lineage (NCBI taxonomy): Bacteria > Pseudomonadati > Pseudomonadota > Gammaproteobacteria > Pseudomonadales > Pseudomonadaceae > Pseudomonas > Pseudomonas sp. A6. Next base: position 1,114,974 of record NZ_CP198970.1, read on the forward strand.
TCTTCTTGGCTTCGATGAAGTCGGCGTACTTCTGGTAGCCGCCATCGATGGCGCCTGCCAGGTAGGCCAGGTACTGGGCACCGGAGACCACCACTGGGTTGGAGTTGATGATGTCACCCAGCAGGGTGCTGCGCCGGCGGAAGCTGCTGCCTTCGCCGCTGCGGTCGCCCAGCACGTAACCGAGCTGCGCGGAGGTCAGGGTGGTCTGCAGGTCGACGCCGTTGTAGGTCACGCCCGACAGGTTGCTGTGGGTGAGGGTGGCCAGGCTGCCGTTGCTGCCCCTGAACTTTATGTTGCGGGTGCTCGGGAACTGGTCCTTGGCGTGCCAGACCACGGTGCGGGCGAAGGTGGCCGGGTTGATGGTCTCCTTGATCAGGTCGCCCGACCAGTCGTCCACCAGGAAGTTGGAGCGGTATACCGAGCGCGCGTCGCTGATCGAGGCGCCGGGTTGCAGGCGTTCCACCGACGGGGTGGAGACGGAGCTGTTGCGCTGGTAGATGTCGTTGAACGCTTTGTTCAACTGGTCCTTCAGCGTCAGGGCGTTGGTGACCAGGAAGTAGTTGTCCGGCACGCCGTTGCCATCGGTGTCGTTGTTGGTCGCGTTGGTGCCGTACTTGGCGGCGTACCACAACGGGTTCTCCAGGAAGGTGGCCGCCGGGGTGCCCGACAGGGTGAAGGTACGCGAGGAGCTGAGCCGGCTCAGGGTGCAGTCGTTGGGTTTGGTGGTCGCGTTGCAGTAGTTGGGATCGCGACCATCGGGGGTATCCAGCTTGTAGGCGACGTTGTTGCCGCCCTGGTCCTTGACCTCCAGGTAGATACCGTCCTTGGTGGTGCCGGAGATCACATAGCCCATGTGCTGGTCGATGCCGCCGGCGGCGTATTCGGAGGTCATGTTGATGACCAGCTTGCCCTGATCGTTGACCAGCAATTCATACAGGGCGATGGCGTCCATGTCATGGTCGGCGCCCTGTTCCACGTCCTCGTAGTTGATGCGGAACTTGGCGTAGGGACGGCCGCCGTTGAGGGTGGTGTCGCAGTCGCTGACCAGGCTGGGCGTGCCGCCATTACAGGCTGGCGAAGTATTGGCGAACTTCTCCACGTAGTAGTCGACGATCTGGTCGGTAGGCTGGAAGCTGCCGTTCGCGTCGATGCTGCTGCCACCGACGGACTTGGCGAAAGGCACCACGGTCACCACGCTGGTGACGCCATTGCTGGTGACGGGGAACTTGATGGTCGGCAGGGGCGAGGCCAGTGCCACCGAGTAGGTCAACAGGGCCTTGTCGCCGCCGATCTTGTTGTTCGCGCCATAGCGCGCCACGGCAGCGGAGTAGTAGGTGCCCTGCTTGCTGGGCTCCTCCGGCGCCAAACCGCGGACGGTGGACAGGTTGCTGACGGTCTTGGCTGTGGGGGCGCTGTCGGCGACACCGTTGGATTCGCCGATGAAGATGGACTTGCTGCCACCCCCTTCGGCTGCCCAGATCTTGTCCGCCTCGGTGGAGACGTTCAGGCCCGCCAGCGATCCTGAGGAGGGCGCCGAAACGTCGGTGGACCATTTGCTGCCCGGCAGCTTGAAGTCATAGGACGGGTTGATGTCGCTGATGACCGTCATGGCCGGGACCGAGCACACGGGGTAGCCATTGGGGTTGGCGGTCGACTTGTAGGGCGGGGTCCAGGTGCCGATGCGCGGAAGGCCCAGCACGTCCTTGTCTTTGCTGTTGCCGGAGCCATAGTCATAGGTGCTGGTGGGCGTTGTTTCACCGGAGAAGTAGCGCATCGTCTCGTACATCATTTCGCCGATCGGATTGCCCCACATGTAGCAGGTGTCGTTCTGAGTGATCGGGCGCGTGGTGATCCAGCCGCAGCCGTAGGTATGGTCGCCGTAGTTGAAGTCGATGATGCGCAGCTTGTTGATGGTCGCCACGATGCCGTTGCTCACGCCGTCGGAACCGCACACGTTGGTGCCGGCGAAGCAGTATTGCCCGGTGGTCGAGCTGTACTCCTTGGAGAAGCTCTGCAACTGGCTGCGCAGCACGCCGCCGCTGATGTTCTTCTGGAACGAGCCGGTGAGCAGGCCGAAGTACATCTTGTTGGTGGCGCCGTAGTCGTGAAGGATGCCGGTCGGCTTGAAGTTGTTGCCATAGGCGATGCAGTTGCTTTCGCGCAGGCCGGCGTTGTCGGTTCCGCTGGGGCAGACCGAGACCTTGACGTTCCTGTCGGTCATCTCGCTGGTGCCGGTGGCCGGGGTCTTCCAGTACAGGTAGAAGTTGGCGTCGCCGCCGTTTTCCTCGTGACGGAAGGTGAAGGAGTAGGCCGTGCCCGCCGTGAGTGTGACGCTAGCGGTAGTACCGGTACCACCGCTACCTGACTTGCCGTGATCACCGTAGTACGAGGCGGTAACCCCGTTGACCTGGAATTCGACGGCGTCGTCACCGTCCACAGAGAATTGGTAGACGCCGCTGAGGGCGGGGGTGAGCGTGCCGGTGATCAGGGTGTGATAGCTGTCCTGGCCACAGCCGTTGGCAGAGTAGGGGTTGGTGAAATTCTGCGGGCTGTTGATATTGGTGAAGGGGGCTGTGCCTGTGCCGCATCTCGAGCTGGTATTGCTGTAGGTCGATCCGAACAGCTCATCCATCTGCGACTTGCTGGTGGAAGTCGAGCGCGAGTCCTTCCAGGTGGTGAGCGTAAGGCCCGACATCTGGTCGGCGGGCACTATGGTCCAGTTGCCGCCACTGGGGCCGCCGCTGGTGCAGTTGACTTCCGAGCCGGCGCTGTTCACGCAGGTGCTGCCGGCTACCGGCCGCTCCTTCGACACCCAGTTCCAGATACGGAAGCTGGTGTTGGTCAGGGTGCGCAACTGCGGTACGCCGGTGTCCTGGGTCAGCGACACCACGGCGAACAGGTGCCGGTAGCCACCGGCCGCCGGCTGGCTCAGCGGGGTGTAGTCGGAAATGCGGTAGCCGTCGTAGGCCTCGCTCAGGTATTCCTTGCCCCAGGCGTGGTCGTCCTGGGGGATGTAGGAGCCTTGCAGCACGGTGGAGGTGGTGGTGTCCTCCACCCGGTAGCCGCCGTAGAGCACCTTGCGCAGGGCGTCCATGCGCGAGGTGGCCAGGTAGTTGAGGAAGTCGCCGCTCCAGTGCCCCGGGCACTTCTTGTTGGTGGTGGCGCTGACCGGGCTGAAGCGGCCGTCGCTATAGTCGTAGCAGGCGAACGAGTTGAAGTAGCCGTAGTAGTCGATGCCGCCGTGGTCCTTGTCCAGGTGCCCCTTGTAGCCCACGTCGAGAATGCCGTCGCCATTGAGGTCGGAGGCGTCGTTGTAGGCCTCGTAATACAGCTTGTGGTCACGGCCCATGACCAGCATGTTCAGCGGTGGCACCGAGTCGTTGACGAAGACCGGGGTGCGCGAGATGTCGATGTCTGCCCAGGCGCTGGCGCACGGAAGCAGGAGGGCGCAGAGCAGGCTGGCGCTGGCGTTGATCGCGGTTTGGCGGAGAGTCTTCATGTCAGTGCCTGGGGGTCAGTTGTTGTATACCCGGGCCACCACGGAGCGCAGTGGGGCCTCGCGGTTGTTGCTGGAGGCGCGGCTGTTCACTTCATAGAAGAAGGTGCCGTTGCCCAGCATCATCGAGCCGTACTCGGGGTTGATCGACTGGCCGCCGACATTGCCGCTGGGAGCGGCGATCATGTAGCGACTGACACTGGTGGTCTGCGAGGAGGGGGTAACGCCGTTGCCGGTGTAGCCCATGGCGTCGGAGAAGTCCTGGGCATAATCGTTGGCGGTCTTGTTCCAGATGCAGGGCAGGTCATCGGTTGTGGCGTCCGCCGGGCAACGATCGGGCGGCAGCAGCGACTCGCTGAGGGTCTCCTCGGTGTTGCGTAGCGCCGATTCGGCGCTGTTGAACAGGCGCTTCTCCTCGGCCACGCTGCCGGTGATGCGGGCCTCCAGGGCCGACTGGCGGACGCTGGAGATGGCCAGCACGGAGATGACCAGCAGGATGATCAGCGAGACGAACAGGATCGCGCCCTGCTGCGAATGGCGGGATGCATTCATGGCATGAGGTTCCTGAGGGTGATCGAGCCTTGGGCGATCTGGTAGAGCTGCCCGTTGTCGGTGCCGATGCCGGAGTCGGGGTAGCGGGTCTTCCATTGCGTCAGGGTGGCGCTGTCCATGCCCTGGCGGGCATTGACCGAACTCACCATCAGGGCGGCATAGCGCACGGCCCGGATCGGCAGGGTGCCCGGGGAGGTCGTGTAGGTGTTGACCTGGCGTTCATCGGTCTGCGGGCCGACTCCGTATTCGAACTGAATGTCGGCGACGCCTCTTAGGATGGCTTCTGGCTCATCTTCACCCGCTGCACACTTGAGTTCGTTGTCTTCGATGAAGAACTTTTCCATCACAGTCAGCGTGCTGGTGGTGTAGGGCTCGTCGGGAACGGTTGCGTCGGCGGGCTTCGCCCCCAGGCAATTGCGCTCGTCGGGGTCGCGGGGTTCATAGCGGATGCAGATGCCGCTGTCGCTGGCCAGCGTGACAGTCTGGCCCTTGGCGAATGCGCATCCATCCGGGGCTCCGCTGCTTGAGTCTGCCGCCGGGAAACTGGTATCGAACCCGCGGTCGGGCTGGCGCCGGTAGCCGGTCTTGCTCAGTTCCTGGTCGAGCAGCAGGAAGGTGTAGCGGCTGTTTCCCTGATTCTCCGTCTGGGCCTGCTGGAAGACGAAGGTGTTCTTGTTGTCGATGAATATCTGCACTATCCCGATGATCAGGAAACTGCTGACGGTCAGGGCGACCATCAGCTCGATCAGGGACAGGCCTTGCTGGCGCTTCTGCATGCTGGTCCGCCTCAGATTTCCGCTCTTACCCGATAGCGGCAAATGGTCTTGTCGTCGCCGCTGTCCGCCGCATCCATGCACTCGCCGTTCTTCACCCGCCAGGCCACCTGGATTTCGATGGCGCGGCCCGCGCTGCCACAAGTGCCGGCGCTGCTCCCCGCGCGGCAGACGTGCACCTCGGCTGCCAGACCGCTGGCGCCGGGCAGTGTCTCCTGCACGCGGGTCAGCCAGCAGTTGAGCTGCTCGGCGGGGTTGGCGTTGGCGGGGAGCGGCTGGCAGCTTCCCTCCTCGGGAGCCTCCGGGTAGCCGTCGCTACCGGTGAAATACGCCGAGTTCGGGTTGAGGTTGCCGCTGGCGGTATAGACCTGGTCGCGGTTGCTGCGCATGGTCTCCAACATCTCGTTGGCCAGCATGGCGGCGGTGCTGCGCTGCACGGAGTCCTGGGTGTACTGCACTGTGCGTCCTTGCATGGCGACCATGCCCAGCACGCCGATGCAGATCAGCAGCAGGGCGACCAGCACCTCGATCAGGCTGAAGCCGGAGGATTGCCTGCGAACGTCATTCATGATCCGCAACTCCCGAGTGCTTCACCTGCGTCCGACGTGCCGCGAGGCCACAGTCTCACCTGTCCGGCCACGCTGACGGTCAATTGATAGCCGGTGGCGGCATCACCGTCGTTGCAGATGTAGATGTTGGTATTGGCGGAGGCGGTGCCGTTCGGATAGAAGGTCACCGAGGCAGTGGCCGGCAGGATGCTGAGGGTGCTTTGCTGGCTATCCAGTTGGCGAAGGACGGTATTGCCCTGGCTGACTGTCCAGGCTCCGTTGCTGGCTGCTGCGGTGATATCGACATTGCGCGTCACCGCTTCGGCGCGGGCGTATTGCAGCAGGGAGGCGAGTTCGCTGGCGGCGCTCTGAGTCCGGTTGGTCTTGATCAGGTAGCTGAAACTGGGTAGCGCGATGCTGACGAATATCACCAGCAGCGCTACGACGATCATCAACTCGATCAACGTGAACCCCGCCATTTCCTTGGGGCGCGACATGGCGCATTCCTCCAGTTTGTCTTGAAGGAAATGCTGCCAATTTGTGTGGGAAATGTCCCTTTTTGTTGGATGGCCGATACAAATCGCGCGATGTCCGGTCATGTCCGCTGGTCTTCTGTGACCTCGGTCGCAGAGCGGTTGTGCGCTGCTCAGCGTGGGCAGAGGCTGGCGCTGGGGGCGCTTTCGTTGCGGATGCGGCCGCTGCGGTTGATCACGATCCGGTGGGCTGTGGCGTGCTGGGTACAGATCCTGAAATGGCCGGCGTGGAAGGCTCCGTTGGGGCGGATGGCCTGGCCCTGGGGGCGGTAGTGGATGTAGCTGCGGGAGGTTTCGTCCGGGTATATCTGCACGCCTTCCAGGGGTGGGTGGAGGCGCAGCCGGGGTTCGCCGGATTGCTGCTGGCCGTCGTTGTTGTCGTCGTGGAACAGCGCCCAGCCTTTGGCCCAATCGCCTTCGTGGGCCACGACGCTGACCGGGCGGCCGGTCAGTACCGCGGTTTGCCGGGCATGGCTCAGGGCGCCATGCAGGCTGTGCAGGGCGACAAGGGCGCGATTTGACTGGAGCAGGTTGTTGAAGGCCGGTATGGCCAGGCTGGCGAGCAGCGAGAGCAGGAGAATCGAGAGCAATGCTTCCAGCAGGCTGAATCCGCGATTCTTGGGCATGAGGAGCCGTCCCTGGCTTTGCCTTGCTGCCGCAGTATCTTTCTTCTGGTCCGTTATCTGGGCCTTGGGTGTTGTGCGTCGATTCTGTCGAGAGTGTAGGGCGATTCGCTTCGGTGGGGTTGGTATAGTGGCGCGCCGGATGACCGTCCGGTTTCCTGTCGGTTCGAGGTGCAGCGGTATGTCGGATGTTCTGCTTGTCGGTGGTGGCGTTGTTGGGCTGTTGAGCGCCTGGACCCTGGGGCGCGAGGGGCTGCGGGTGACTCTGGTCGAACGTGGCGAGACCGGGCGCGAGGCCTCCTGGGCCGGCGGCGGCATCGTTTCCCCGCTCTACCCCTGGCGCTATAGCCGGGCGGTGGCGAACCTGGCGCACTGGTCGCAGGACTTCTATCCGGCGCTGGGCCAGCAACTGCTGGAGGACACCGGCGTAGACCCCGAGGTGCACGTCACCGGTCTCTACTGGCTGGACCTGGACGACCAGGCCGAGGCGCTGGCCTGGGCCCGCGCCAACGGCCGCCCGCTACAGGAAGTAGACATTTCGGCGGCCCATGATGCCGTCCCCGCGCTGGGGGCCGGTTTCCAGAAAGCGGTCCACATGCCGGGCGTGGCCAATGTGCGCAACCCGCGCCTGGCGCGTTCGCTGCGCGAGGCGCTGCGGCGTATGCCGAACGTCGAGGTGCTTGAGGGTTGCGAGGTCAGCGGTTTCATCCAGGAGCAGGGCTCCATTCGCGGCGTGCGCTGCGCCGCCGGCGAGCTGCGGGCCGATGCGACCGTGCTGGCGGCCGGCGCCTGGAGCGGCGAGTTGCTGGCCAGCCTGGGCCTGGAGCTGCCGGTCGCGCCGGTGAAGGGGCAGATGATTCTCTACAAGTGCGCGGTGGATTTCCTGTCCAGCATGGTGCTGGCCAAGGGGCGCTACGCCATTCCGCGGCGCGACGGCCATATCCTGGTAGGCAGCACCCTGGAGCATGCCGGCTTCGACAAGACGCCCACGGACGAGGCCCTGGCCAGCCTGCGCGCATCCGCCGAGGAATTGCTGCCGGCGCTCGCCGGGCAGGCGCCGGTGGGGCATTGGGCAGGGCTGCGGCCGGGTTCGCCCGAGGGTATTCCCTTCATCGGCCAGGTGTTGGGCTACGAAGGGCTTTGGCTGAACACCGGGCACTACCGCAACGGCCTGGTGTTGGCGCCGGCGTCCTGCCGGTTGCTGGCGGACCTGATGTTGAAGCGCGAGCCGATCATCGAGGCGCAACCCTATGCGCCGGAAGGGCGGTTGGTGGCGACGCCGTTGGCGTAGAGCGTGTGGGGCTGGTTGTTTAAGTGAGGTGTGTTGGTTTGGTCGCGGAGTATCGGCGAAGTCCGTTGCCCTCACCCCAGCCCTCTCCCGGAGGGAGAGGGGGCTGTTTGGAGTGGGTGGGGAGTCCGGAGTCATCCTGAAATGCCTAACCCCACCCCGTCATTTCCGCGAACGCGGGAACCCAGTGACTGCGGGGTTCGCGAGCAAGCTCGCTCCTACGAAGAGCAAAAGCAAAAGCGCGTTTGCTCTTGGACTTCCAGAGAGACGTCCGAGCGCACCGAAACGCCCCTTCAGAAGGCCGAGCGAAACCCGCGCTCAGGAGGTCATGCGACATGGATGTCGCGAGAGCCCCGCGGGCTACAGGGATGTACCCTCGGGGCGGGCCTCCGTGGCGGGGGAGTTCGCGAGGGTAGCCCGGCTTCATCGGGCCCGTATGTTGGGGCAAGCCTTCTTGGTTACTTCTTTGGCGTTTGAAAGAAGTGACTCGCCCGAGGGGGCGAAACAAGAGACATCCGAACACTCGGAGCGGCGCGTCACACCAAGCCCCTAAGCCTCTGGGTTCCCGCGTTCGCGGGAATGACGGGGTTAAGGGTGGAGCGGAGGACAGGATTCGCGCGCGAAGCCCTAGCCCCACCCCATATGAAAAATGCCGTTTCTCTCATGGAGAGAAACGGCATTCGCTCTTCATTAATTAAATAGCATTACGACCATGCCACGGGGCTCAAGCCCCCATGATCAATCGATACCCAGCTTCTTCAAGCGATAGCGCATCGAACGGAACGTCAGACCCAATCGCTGGGCCGCGGCCGTGCGGTTCCAGCGGGTTTCCTCCAGCGCCTGCATGATCAGCTTGCGCTCGATCTCTTCGAGGTAATCCTCGAGATTGTCGATCTGCGCCAGGCTGGCCTCGCCGCTTTCGCCGCCGCCGGTGGCCTCGGCGAAACGCAGGTCCTGGGGCTGGATGACATCGTCCTCGCACAGGGTGTAGGCGCGCTCGAGCATGTTCTCCAGCTCGCGCACGTTGCCCGGGAAACGGTAGCTCTTGAGCTTCTCCAGGGCTTCGGGGCTGACCTGTGCCGCGGCCAGGCCGCTGTCGCTGGCCAGGCGCTTGAGCACGCGCTCGGTGAGCAACGGGATGTCCTCGCGGCGCTCGCGCAGCGGCGGCACGCGCAGTTCGATGACGTTCAGGCGGTAGTAGAGGTCCTGGCGGAAGCGGCCGGCGGCGACTTCCGCGGCCAGGTCCTTGTGGGTGGCGCAGAGCACGCGCACGTCCACCGCCACTTCCTGCTGGCCGCCCACTGCGCGCACGGCCTTTTCCTGGATGGCGCGCAGCAGTTTCACCTGCATCGGCAACGGTAGGTCGGCCACCTCGTCGAGGAACAGAGTGCCGCCGTTGGCGGCCTGGAACAGGCCCTGCTTGTCTTCCACGGCGCCGGTGAAGCTGCCTTTCTTGTGCCCGAAGAATTCGCTTTCCATCAGCTCGGACGGAATGGCGCCGCAGTTCACCGGGACGAAGGCCACTTCGCTGCGCGGGCCCTGTTCGTGGATCAGCCGGGCCACCAGCTCCTTGCCGCTGCCGGATTCGCCGCTGATGTAGACCGGCGCCTGGCTGCGCGCCAGCTTGGCGATCTGGTTGCGCATCTGCCGCATGGGCGGCGAGTCGCCCAGCAGGCGGTTGTCCACCGGCGCGTCTTCCGCACCCGGCGAGCGCAGGCGCAGGGCCGTGGCCACCAGTTCGCGCAGGCGGCCGAGGTCCACCGGCTTGGTGAGGAAGTCGAAGGCGCCAGCCTTGAGCGCGTTGACCGCGGTGTCCAGGCTGCCGAAGGCGGTGATCATGGCCACCGGCACCTGCGGGTGGCGCTGCTGGATGTGCTGCACCAGGTCCATGCCGGTGCCGTCGGGCAGGCGCATGTCGGTCAGGCACAGGTCGAAGGGCTCGCGGGCCAGGTATTCCTTGGCCTCCTTGACGTTGCGGGCGCTGCGGGTGTCCAGCTTCATGCGGCCGAGGGTGATCTCCAGCAGCTCGCGGATATCCGGTTCGTCGTCGACGATCAGGGCTTTTTGCCGGCTCATGCTCTTTTCTGTCAGCTCTGCTTGCGCGGGTGGGCGAAGGTGATGCGGAAGCTGCCACCGCCTTCGTCGCGGTTCTTGAAGTCGATGCGGGCCTGGTTGCTTTCGCACAGCTCGCGGGAAATGTACAGGCCCAGCCCGGTGCCCTTGCTCTCGGTGGTGAAGAAGGGTTCGAACAGCTTGCCCAGCTGCTCCGGGGCGATGCCGGGGCCGTCGTCGAGCACCTCCAGCACCGGCAGGTCGCTGTCCCGGTCGCGGAACAGGTTCAACCACACCTGGCCGCTGCCGTTCTGCCGGGCACTGTACCGTAACCCATTCTGCACCAGGTTACCCAGCACCTGGGTGAGTTGGCTGGGGTCCATGCGCGTCTGGATCTCGCCGCTGCCCAGTTGCAGGTGGATCTGCTGGTCGCCGCGCAGGCCTTCGCGCTGCTCGTCGGTGAAGCGCTGCAGCCACTCCTTGAGGTCCAGCTGTTGCGGCTCGGCCTGGCGCCGCCGCGACAATTGCAGGACGTTCTCGATCACCAGGTTCATGCGCCGCGACTGGTCCTGGATGATCTGCGTCAGGCGCCGGTCGGGGGCGTCGAGCGCTTCGGACTCCTGCAGCAGCTGCGCGGCGTGGCTGATGGCGCCCAGCGGGTTGCGGATCTCGTGGGCGATGCCGGCGGTCAGCCGGCCCAGGGCCGCCAGCTTGAGCTGCTGGGCCTGCTGGGCGATCTGTGAGATGTCCTCGAGGAATACCAGGGTGTGCTGTTCCTCGCCGCGGCGCAGCGGGATGAAGCTCGGCTGCAGCATGGGGCCGCCTTCGGGCGCCTGCAGGCTGGGCGGGCGCAGCGAGGGGTTGCGTTCCCACTGCTGCAGGCTGTCGAGCAGCTCCGGGCAATGCTCGGTGGCGAGCTTGCCCGCCAGTTCCGGCTGGGCCAGCAGGCCCAGGGCGCTCTGGTTGGCCAGCAGCACTCGGTGCCGGCTGTCCAGCACCAGGATGCCGGTGCGCATGCGCTGCAGGATGAGGGCGTTGAGTTCTTCGAGGTTGGCCACGGTGGTGGCGCGTTCCTCGGCCAGGTGCTCGGTGAGTTGCTGGCGCCGCGCCAGGCCCTGCAGCAGCAGCGCGGCGGCGAAGCTCAGGGCGCCGAGGCTGCCGGCCTGGACGTAGTGGTTGATCGCCGTGGGCTGGCTGAGGCTGAGGTAGAAGGTCAGGTAGATCATGCCGATCGCGGCGACGGCGGCGATCAGCAGGCCGATGCGCCCGCGCAGCAGGATGTTGGCGATGCCCACCGCCACCACCAGCAGGTTGCCGATGCCGCTGGGCACGCCGCCGGCGGCGTAGAACAGGCCGCACAGCGCGAGGATGTCGAACAGCGCCAGGAGGAAGATCGGCAGCAACTGGCGCGGCGTCGGCATCAGCACGGCGATCAGGATGTTGACGATCAGGTAGCTCCAGCAACTGGCATGGAACAGCGCCGACTGGCCGACGTTGAGCACCCGGTCGTCGAGGTCGCTGGAAATCAGCAGCACCAGCAGCAGGCCGATGCTCAGGCGGTACAGGTGGTACAGGCGGAGGATGCGCTGCCCCTGCTGGCCGCTGATGGGGATGGCCTTAGCCATGCCGCTGGCTGTCCTGCTGCAGATGGGCCTGGCTGCAGTACCAGCGCTGCTCGTGCTGCAGCGCGTTGGCGCGCGGCACGTGCACGCCGCACTGGGCGCAGCGGACCATGGGCTCGGCCGGGTCGTCCGGCGGCGCCTGGGGCGGGCGTTGCGGGCGGGTAGCCTTGCGCCACAGCCACCAGATCAGGGCGATGAGGAGGATCCAGAACAGCAGGCGGACCATGGCGTTCCCTTTTTTCTCGAAGAGCCGCAGTTTATCCGAGCCACCACGGCGTACAAGTCGCGCTGTCCGCTACTGTGCGGAAGATTCGCGCGGGCATGAAAAAGGGAGGCCGGAGCCTCCCTCTGCATGGCGGGTCGATCAGTCGACCAGGCCGAAGGTCAGGTAGTGCCACCAGGAGTGGCTCTTCTTGCCGCTGGTGTCGGGCTTCTCGGTTTCCTCGTCCTGGTGCTCCGGCTGCAGCTCGCGCGGGATCTGCTGGCGCGCGTCCTCGTACTGGCGCATCACGTCCTTGCTCGCCTGGGTTTCCATCTGCGGCGGCGCGGTGTTGGAGTCGATCAAGCCGAGGGTGGCCTTGGCCAGCCAGGAGCGGCTGCTGTCGTCGTCCTCGCGGGGTACGAACTGGCCGTCCTTCAGGCTGGGGTTGTCCGGGTAGTTGAGCTTGAGGGTCTGCAGGCTGCTGTCGGCCAGGTCGTTCAGGCCCAGGCGCTGGTAGGCCTCGGTCATGATCGCCAGGCCATCGCCGACGGCCGGGGTCTCCTGGAAGTTCTCCACCACGTAGCGGCCACGGTTGGCGGCGGCCACGTAGGCCTTGCGCTTGAGGTAGTAGTGGCCGACGTGCACTTCGTAGGCCGCCAGCAGGTTGCGCAGGTAGACCATGCGCGCCTTGGCGTCCGGGGCGTAGCGGCTGTTGGGGAAGCGGCTGGTGAGCTGGGCGAACTCGTTGAAGGAGTCGCGCGCCGCGCCCGGGTCGCGCTTGGTCAGGTCCAGCGGCAGGAAGCGCGCCATCAGGCCGCGGTCCTGGTCGAAGGAGGCCAGACCCTTCATGTAGTAGGCGTAGTCGACGTTCGGGTGCTGCGGGTGCAGGCGGATGAAGCGCTCTGCCGCCGAACGCGCGGCTTCCGGCTCGGCGTTCTTGTAGTTGGCGTAGATCAGCTCCAGCTGCGCCTGCTCGGCGTAGCGGCCGAACGGGTAGCGGGACTCCAGCGCCTTCAGCTTGTTGATGGCGTTGGTGTAGCTGTTGTTGCCGAGGTCTTCCTGCGCCTGCTGGTACAGCTGGCTCTCGCTCAGGTTCTCGTCGACCTTGTCGCCCTTGGACGAGCAGGCGGAGACCAAGACGAGGGTGGCGATCAGCAGCAGGTGTTTCACTTGCATGGCGGCTTGCGTCCCTGGACGGTCGGCTGTCGCGGCCGCATCCGTCTGTTATGATTGGCGCCCCAGGCGAACCCCTGGGACAAAGGCCCCGTATTTAACCACAGCGTGCCGCCCACCAAAAGGTGGCGCGCCCACTGCGTCCCATCATGTCCGATCTCATCCAACTGGCGGCAGAAGTGCCGTTCGACCTGGGAGGCCAACGCCTCGACCAGGTCGCCGCACAACTCTTCCCCGAACACTCCCGCTCGCGCCTGGCCGGCTGGATCAAGGACGGCCACCTGACCGTCGACGGCGCCGTGCTGCGCCCGAAGGACGTCGTCCACGCCGGCTCGCGCCTGGCGCTGGAGGTGCAACTGGAGGCCCAGGGCGAGTGGAAGGCCCAGGACATCGAGCTGGACATCGTCTACGAAGACGAGCACATCCTGGTGATCGACAAGCCCGCGGGGCTGGTGGTCCACCCGGCCGCCGGGCACCAGGACGGCACCCTGCTCAACGCCCTGCTGCACCACGTGCCGCACCTGGCCAACGTGCCGCGTGCCGGCATCGTGCACCGCCTGGACAAGGACACCACCGGCCTGATGGTGGTGGCCAAGACCCTCGAAGCTCACACCAATCTGGTTGCCCAACTGCAGGCGCGCTCGGTGAGCCGTATCTACGAGGCCATCGTGGTCGGAGTGATAGTCGCCGGCGGCAAGGTCGATGCGCCCATCAGCCGCCACGGCGTGATGCGCCAGAAGATGGCGGTGGTGCCCACCGGCAAGCAGGCGATCAGCCATTACCGGGTGCTGGAGCGTTTCCGCTCGCACACCCACACCCGGGTGAAGCTGGAGACCGGCCGCACCCACCAGATCCGCGTACATATGTCGCACATCGGCTTCCCGCTGGTGGGCGACCCGGTCTACGGCGGGCGCTTCCGCATTCCGCCGGGAGCCAGCCCGACCCTGGTCGAGTCGCTACGCGACTTCCCGCGCCAGGCGCTGCACGCGCGCTTCCTCGAACTGGACCACCCGGCCACCGGCGTGCGCATGAAGTGGGAGTCGCCGCTGCCTGACGACTTCACCTGGCTGCTCAGCCTGCTGCGCCAGGACAACGAGTCCTTCGTATGACCTCGCCCTGGCTCATCCCCGACTGGCCGGCGCCGGCCAACGTGCGCGCCTGCGTCAGCACCCGCGCCGGCGGGGTGAGCCAGGCGCCGTTCGACAGCTTCAACCTCGGCGACCACGTCGGCGACGATCCGGCCGCGGTGGCCGAGAACCGCCGCCGCCTGGAGCAGGCGCAGGGCTGTCGGCCGGCCTGGCTGAGCCAGGTGCACGGCATCGAGGTGGTGGAAGCCGACCCGTCCCGCGTCGCTACTGCCGACGCCAACTGGAGCGCCACGCCGGGCATCGCCTGCGCGGTGCTCACCGCCGATTGCCTGCCGGCGCTGTTCTGCGACCGCGCCGGCACCCGCGTTGCGGCGGCCCACGCCGGCTGGCGCGGGCTGGCCGGCGGCGTGCTGGAAGCCACGTTGGACAAGCTGGCGGTGCCAGCCGATGAAGTGCTGGTCTGGCTCGGCCCGGCCATCGGCCCGCAGGCCTTCGAGGTCGGCCCGGAAGTCCGTGAAGCCTTCCTCGCCGACCACGCCGAGGCCGAGGCGGCCTTCGTGCCCAGCATGAATGCCGGCCGCTACATGGCCGACATCTACCAGCTCGCACGTATCCGCCTGGCCGCGCGGGGTGTGACCGCCGTCTACGGTGGGGGGCTGTGCACCTTCAGCGACACCGAGCGTTTCTATTCCTACCGCCGCAACCCGCGCACCGGGCGCCAGGCCAGCCTGGTCTGGTTGGCCTGACTCTGTAGCTCCCGATCTTCGTAGGAGCGAGCTTGCTCGCGAACAGGTTCCGCAGCCCCGTAGGATGGGTTGAGCCTGCGAAACCCATGCGGTCGTGGTGATGGGTATCGCTTCGCTCAACCCATCCTACGAAGAGCGCCTCGGCGCAGTCGGCAATACCCTTCCCCTGCATTCGGATGCCTATGCCGTGGTGGCCTTGCGCCGGCACGAACTGACCGGTGTCATGGCGAATTGGCTTGAAGCGGCCAAAATCGTCCCTATCTAACTGGCATCCCGGCGGGTTGTTTCTTCATCAGGGGCAGGTATCGCCCCGACCCGCTATCTAGAAGGAAGGACGAACTCCATGCGAATCGACCGTTTGACCAGCAAGCTGCAACTGGCGCTGTCCGATGCCCAGTCCCTGGCCGTTGGCCACGATCACCCGGCCATCGAGCCGGTGCACCTGCTTTGCGCCCTGATCGACCAGCAGGGCGGCTCCATCAAGCCCCTGTTGATGCAGGTCGGCTTCGATATCCCGGCCCTGCGCACTGCCCTGAATAAAGAGCTGGACGCGCTGCCGAAGATCCAGAATCCCACCGGCGACGTGAACCTCTCGCAGGACCTGGCGCGCCTGCTCAACCAGGCCGACCGCCTGGCCCAGCAGAAGGGCGACCAGTTCATTTCCAGCGAACTGGTGCTGCTCGCCGCCCTGGACGACAACGCCAAGCTCGGCAAGCTGCTGCTCGGCCAGGGCGTGAGCAAGAAGGCCCTGGAGAACGCGGTGAACAACCTGCGCGGCGGCGAGGCGGTCAACGACCCCAATGCCGAGGAGTCGCGCCAGGCCCTGGACAAGTACACCGTGGACATGACCAAGCGCGCCGAGGACGGCAAGCTCGACCCGGTGATTGGCCGTGACGACGAGATCCGCCGCACCATCCAGGTCCTGCAGCGGCGCACCAAGAACAACCCGGTGCTGATCGGCGAGCCTGGTGTGGGCAAGACTGCCATCGTCGAAGGCCTGGCCCAGCGCATCGTCAACGGCGAAGTACCCGACGGCCTCAAGGACAAGCGCCTGCTGGCCCTGGACATGGGCGCGCTGATCGCCGGCGCCAAGTTCCGCGGCGAGTTCGAGGAGCGCCTGAAGGCGGTGCTCAACGAGCTGTCCAAGCAGGAAGGGCGGATCATCCTGTTCATCGACGAACTGCACACCATGGTCGGCGCCGGCAAGGCCGAGGGCGCGATGGACGCCGGCAACATGCTCAAGCCGGCCCTGGCCCGCGGCGAGCTGCACTGCGTCGGCGCCACCACCCTGGACGAATACCGCCAGTACATCGAGAAGGACGCGGCCCTGGAGCGGCGCTTCCAGAAGGTGCTGGTGGACGAGCCCAGCGAGGAAGACACCATCGCCATCCTGCGTGGCCTCAAGGAGCGCTACGAGGTGCACCACGGGGTGACCATCACCGACGGCGCCATCATCGCCGCGGCCAAGTTGTCGCACCGCTACATCACCGACCGCCAGTTGCCGGACAAGGCCATCGACCTGATCGACGAGGCCGCCAGCCGCATCCGCATGGAGATCGACTCCAAGCCGGAGGAGCTGGACCGCCTGGACCGCCGGCTGATCCAGTTGAAGATCGAGCGCGAGGCGCTGAAGAAGGAAGACGACGAGGCCACCAAGAAGCGCCTGGCCAAGCTGGAAGAAGACATCGCCAAGCTCGAACGCGAATACGCCGACCTGGAAGAGATCTGGAAGTCGGAGAAGGCCGAGGTGCAAGGCTCGGCGCAGATCCAGCAGAAGATCGAGCAGGCCAGGACCGAGCTGGAACTGGCCCGCCGCAAGGGCGATCTGAACCGCATGGCCGAGCTGCAGTACGGGGTTATCCCGGACCTTGAGCGCAGCCTGCAGATGGTCGACCAGCACGGCAAGGCGGAGAACCAGCTGCTGCGCAACAAGGTGACCGACGAGGAGATCGCCGAGGTCGTGTCCAAGTGGACCGGCATCCCGGTGTCGAAGATGCTCGAAGGCGAGCGCGAGAAGCTGCTGCGCATGGAAGACGAGCTGCACAAGCGCGTCATCGGCCAGCACGAAGCGGTGGTGGCCGTGGCCAACGCCGTGCGCCGCTCCCGCGCCGGCCTGGCCGATCCGAACCGGCCCAGCGGTTCCTTCCTGTTCCTCGGCCCGACCGGGGTGGGCAAGACCGAGCTGTGCAAGGCCCTGGCCGAATTCCTCTTCGACACCGAAGAGGCGCTGGTGCGCATCGACATGTCGGAGTTCATGGAAAAACACTCGGTGGCCCGCCTGATCGGCGCCCCGCCGGGCTACGTCGGCTATGAGGAAGGCGGCTACCTGACCGAAGCCGTGCGCCGCAAGCCGTACTCGGTGGTGCTGCTGGACGAGGTGGAGAAAGCCCACCCGGACGTCTTCAACATCCTCCTGCAGGTGCTCGAAGACGGTCGCCTGACCGACAGCCATGGCCGCACCGTGGACTTCCGCAACACTGTGGTGGTGATGACCTCCAACCTCGGTTCGGCGCAGATCCAGGAACTGGTCGGCGACCAGGAGGCCCAGCGCGCGGCGGTGATGGACGCGGTGAACGCGCACTTCCGTCCGGAGTTCATCAACCGTATCGACGAGGTGGTGGTGTTCGAACCGCTGGCCCGCGAGCAGATCGCCGGCATCGCCGAGATCCAGATGGGCCGCCTGCGCAAGCGCCTGGCCGAACGCGAGCTGAGCCTGGAACTGAGCACGGAGGCGATGGACAAGCTGATCGCCGTCGGCTTCGACCCGGTGTACGGCGCGCGGCCGCTGAAGCGGGCGATCCAGCGCTGGATCGAGAACCCGCTGGCGCAGCTGATCCTGGCCGGCAAGTTCCTTCCCGGGGCGAAGATCCATGCCAAGGTGGAGGGCGACGAGATCGTGTTTGCCTGATCTTGGTGCCTATAGAAAAGCCCCGCGTTGCGGGGCTTTTTCTTTTTTGCTTTTGTTTTTTGCTTTTGTAGGAGCGAGCTTGCTCGCGAACAGCGTTCTGCTGGTCAGGTTCGGTGCATATCCTGAAGAACGCCCTCTCCCTAACCCTCTCCCTGAAGGGAGAGGGGACCGTTGGGCAGGGTTCGGTGCTGTGGCGTTAGCCGGCTATCACGGCAATACCCGACTGAAACCATTCCTTCTCTCGGCACGGACAAGCCCCCTCTCCCTTTAGGGAGAGGGCTGGGGAGAGGGAGCGGGGCCACTCCAAGGCACCTGTGCTGCCGGTAAGCACCATTCGCGAGCAAGCTCGCTCCTACGAGGAACGCGGCAAATGATGGGATATCGGAGGATGGTTCGCGTAGCGCGAAGCCCCCTCAAAGATGCGCAATCAACTCCTCCAGCGCCTTCGCCTGGTCGTCCGCCAGGTCGATGATGTGGAAGCCCGCCCAGCCCAGCTGACCCTCGCCGCCACTGCGGCTCCACAGGCAGTCGGCGCCCAGGGTGATCTCGCCCACCTCGTGCAGCGGCGGCAGGGGCACCAGGCGGCATTCCAGCACCGAATCCGCTGCCGGCACGTCGACGCCGCAGAGCATGAAGCCTTCGACGGAGAGGTCGGCCAGGCGGCCGAGGCTGCGTCCGGTGTGGCGGTCGAAGACCTCGACCTTCAGGTCCGTGCTGTGCCGGTTGTGCTGGCGGCGTTCGTCCATCGCTTACTCCTCGGATGGGCTGTTGGGGCGCCCGGCAAAGCGCTGCAGCATGCGGTAGATGGCGCCGAGCGCGCGGTCGACCAGGGGCTGGGCCCCGGCTCCGGCCAGGCGCACCTTGCCCTGTTCCATCTCCAGCGCCAACTGGCCGATGGGTTTGACGGCGACGCGCTGCCCCAGGTGATCGACGAACATATAGTTGCGCGTGGTGGGGCTGAACCAGGACAGCTTCAGGCGCCGTGGCGGCGTGCTGTCGGTGAACTCGAACCAGGTGCCGAATTCGATGCGGCGCAGTTCCTCCATGATCGCCCGGGCGCGGATGGACAGGCTTTCCTCGGTCTGCCGCTCGGCCACGCTTTCGCCGTCGAGCATCGCCCCCAGCGGGCTTTCCGGCAGTTCGGGGTGCAGCCTGGCGGCGATTTCCGGCTGCTGCGCCTGGATCGCGTGCTGGCAGGCGACCAGGTCCTGCAGCAGGCGGCGGATGCCTTCCTCGTGGTAGCCGCCGAGCACTTCCAGGCCCTTGCGCAGGTCTTCCAGCAGCGCCGGGCGCATGGCTTGCAGGCGCTCGCGGCCGGCGCTGTCCTGCGGCGTGACGCTCCAGGCCAGTTGCTCGGCGATCTCGCAGGCGCGGCGCCATTCATCGCTGTCCTCGCCGTTGCGCAGGATGATGAAGGTCAGGGCATCGGCCCAGCTGAGGTCGAGAAAATTGCGCACCAGTTGCGGTAGTTCGCGTTCGGCGCAGGCGTTGCGGATGACCTCGATCGCCTGTTCGCGCGCGCCCAGCAGCCGGTCGCGGCCGCGGGCCGCCTCGGTGGCGCGGCGTTCGCGCAGTTCGGCCTTCTGGCGGATGTTGCCGATGTATTCGTTGAAGTCGCCGAGCAGCTCGTCGAACAGGCGCAGGTCGCCGGCGAAGTCCTGGATCACCCGCTCGACCACCCAGTGCATCTTCGCCAGCAGCCCGCGCTCCTCGCCGTCGCCGCCGTACAGCGAGCCGGCCTGGGCCATGGCGTTGAGCAGGCGGCGGGCCGGGTGGTGGTGCTGGGTGAACAGCGCCTTGTCCTGCAGGGCCACCTTGAGGAAGGGCGTGTGCAGGTGGGAGAGGGTGGTCTTGCAGCTGTCCGGCAGGCTTTCGTCGTCGAGGATGAAGTCGAAGACCATGCCGACCAGGTCGATGACGTCGGCTTCCTGGTCGGTCAGCTTGTTCTGCCCGGGGCGGTCGCTGCCGGCTTCCAGTTGCTGGTGCAGGTCCTCCTTGAACTGCTGGACCGCCTGGGGCTGGCGGATGCGCCGGGCGAGGTCCTGGGCGGAGATACGCTGCAGGCGATTGAGCGCGTCGAGCAGTTCCCCGGCGCTGTAGGTGCGGGTCGCCCCGCGTGGCGTCAGGCGGGCGATGCTGTCGCTATGGCCGAAGTTCTCCAGGCCGCGCCGCCGGTGTTCGGCGAGCAGGGCGTTGAGGCCGCCGTAGAGCGCCTGCTGGTCGCTGGGCGGGTAGGGCGGCAGCTCGCTGAAGTCCAGCGGCGGCGCTTCGGTGCTGGCGGATGCGCCCGGGGCGCCGGGAGGCACCGCGGCGTTGCTGCCTCCGCTGCCAGTATCGGCCGGCGCCGCTGGCGTGGCTTGCCCGGGGGCCGCTGCACTCGGGCGTGGTGCCGGGCGAGAGCCCTGCTGGGCGCGGTAGCGCAGGTTGGGCAGGATGCCGGCTTCGGTCAGGCGTCGGTTCAGTTGTTCATATAGAGGTGGCAGGTTGCGCATCACCTGCTGGTCGAACAAGACATAGAGCACGGTCTTGATGCGCAGGGCGAAGCGGCTTTCCGCGAGCATCTCGCGGAAGCACTGGGCGATCGCCTGGGGGCCGAAGGGGTTGCTGTCCTCGGCCAGCTTGCTGCCGTTGTTGAGCAGGGCCAGGCGCTGGTCCAGGGCGAACAGGGATTGCGCGCACTGCGCCTTGACCTGGTTCACCATGTTGGTGATGAGCAGGGTTTCCTCGTATTCCTCGTTGCCGACCAGGGACAACTGCTCGACGTCCAGCTCCTCCAGGTGCGCCCGGGAGGGCAGGGTGCCCTGCATGAAGTCGCCAAGGCCCTTGGCGAAGCGCTGGTGATAAAGGCGCTCAAGGGTGGGGCGCTGGCGGCGGATCTCGCGCATGCTGTCGAAGAACAGCGCCTGCACCTGGTTGTTCTCGGCCTTCTCTGCGCATTCGAAGAGGGTGTCGTCGACCTGGGCGAAGACCGCTCCCAGGAGTTCCGCCAGGTGGTTCATCGCCAACTGCCGGCAGCCCTGTACCAGCTCGCCGAAGCGTGGCTGGATGGCCCGGCTGGCGACGTTGGAAGACGGCGGGGTGTCCTTCGAACTCATGGGCGATCCTGTCCGTGATCTCAGTGCCTGCAGGCGAGGGCAACTTTGTTTTATGCAGATATAGCAATCTGCCTGCCGGCCTGCAAAGAAAAAGAAGAAAAACTTTTTGGATCAGAGGGTTGACAGTCCGTTCGAGACCCGTAAAATGGCGCGCCTCTGATACGGGAAACGGCAACGCCGAAACGTAGAAGGGATTGGAAGGCTCGTCGTTCCGCGATAGCTCAGTCGGTAGAGCAAGTGACTGTTAATCACTGGGTCCCTGGTTCGAGTCCAGGTCGCGGAGCCAACTTCCAAGCGGGGTATAGCGCAGTCCGGTAGCGCGCCTGCTTTGGGAGCAGGATGTCGGGAGTTCGAATCTCTCTACCCCGACCATATCGAGGGTCGTTAGCTCAGTCGGTAGAGCAGTTGGCTTTTAACCAATTGGTCGTAGGTTCGAATCCTACACGACCCACCATCTTCCAGCCGGTCGCCCAGGTGAGCGGCAATCGAAAAGCCCGCGGTCTCGTTGAGATTGCGGGCTTTTTCGTTTTTCGGCATGGGGTTTGCCGGTGCTGGGATTTGTAGGAGCGAGCTTGCTCGCGAACCGGCCGGTGACTTCTGCGCTCGGGTTCAACTCCGTCCCCTCTCCCTGAAGGGAGAGGGGACTGTTCGGAGTGCGTGGGTATTCCTGAGTTAGCCGGCAGCGCCGAAGGTTTCCAGCTGAAACCATTCCTCCTCTCGACACGGACAAGCCCCCTCTCCCTTCAGGGAGAGGGCTGGGGAGAGGGGCTCTTGAGGATGTACACCAAGTCATCCGGCATCCTCCATTCGCGAGCAAGCTCGCTCCTACGAAGAGCCGAACCATCCCTTTAGCGTCAGCTGGTACGACTGAAACCTCGCTGAAATACAAACCCAATCACGCTGTCATTTCGCCGAGCTAATGTTTTTCACCGTTTGTACCCTTCGCGAAATCAGTCATATCCGGCCGGGTTTTGCCCAGTCAAAAACGGCCAGCCAGTCAGAATCTGAAACGCTTTTCCCACCCGAATCGCTTACTGCGGCGATGTGTCGCACTCTGCGCAGGGCGTTTGCGACGGCGTTTCCAGCTCTCTTGATCGAGATCATTTTCAACCTCGCGGCGCTGTTATAAAGCGCCTCGCCAAGGCGCCTTCCGATGCGGCTGGATGCCGCGCCAGCCGTAGTATCCAGGCCTTTCAGCGATGACTGCAGGAAGGCTCCGAAAGGCACTTTTCCAACCTTGCATTTCCTGTGGGAATTGCTCGTTTTTCGAGCAGTGGCGGCGGTCACTCTTAACCCTGGCGAGATAATGTCTTGTTAAAAATGAGACCATCAGGCCTTGCCAGTGGTTTCTGAAATGTCTTGTAATATCGCCCGCCCATTCCTGACCCCATAGCGCCTCGGTTCCAGCGTCGCAGAACCTTGGCAGGCACCCGCCGCAGGCGGTGCTGGAATAACAACGAGGGGCTGACTGTGGTGGGTTTCTGCTCAACAACGAGTAGGGCAATCCGCTCGTGAACAGGTGTCGGCCAGGCAGGCTTCCGAGGAAGCGGCAGGGCAGGCGCCAACACGCTGAATAACACGGAACGAATCAGCACACGGATCGGTTTCGCTACGCGAAAGCCGGGCTGGGTTCCTTTTGCCTTGTTTTCTTGCAGCGCCGATTCGCTACCCCATGGATCCACTAAGACGTCTCGCCTTGGAAGGCGCGGCGGGCAGTTCGTCGAGCATGAACCCTGCGTGGGTAAATCTCATGGGCGGTGTAGCTATGTTCATCCATTAAGGCCGCAAGATGAAAATAGACCAGTACTCTGGATACCTGAAGAGATTGTCCGTGCTGCTCCCCCTGCTCTCGCTGGGTGGTTGCAACATGGTCCTGTTCGACCCCAAGGGGCAGATCGGCGTCGACGAGAAGTCGCTGATCATCACCTGCACCCTGCTGATGCTGCTCGTGGTGGTGCCGGTCATCGTCATGACCCTGGCATTCGCCTGGAAATACCGCGCTTCCAACACCAAGGCCACCTACATGCCCGACTGGGCGCACTCCACCCGCATTGAGGTGGTGGTGTGGCTGGTGCCTTGCATCATCATCGCCATCCTCGGCTGGCTGACCTGGGAATCCACCCACAAGCTGGACCCCTATCGCCCGCTGGATTCCGACGTCAAGCCGATCACCATCCAGGCCGTCTCGCTGGACTGGAAATGGCTGTTCATCTATCCGGAACAGGGCATCGCGACCGTCAACGAGATCGCTTTCCCGAAAGACACCCCGGTGAACTTCCAGATCACCTCGGACACCGTGATGAACTCCTTCTTCATCCCGCAACTGGGTAGCCAGATCTACTCGATGACCGGGATGCTGACCAAGCTGCACCTGATCGCCAACGAAGAAGGCGTGTTCGACGGCATCTCCGCGAACTACAGCGGCAGCGGCTTCTCCGGCATGAAGTTCAAGGCCATCGCCACTTCCGAGCAGGGCTTCCAGGACTGGGTCGCCAAGGTCAAGTCCGCCCAGGCCGGCCTCACCGAGGAAGGTTTCCCCGAGCTGGCCAAGCCGAGCGAGAACGTTCCGGCTACCTACTTCTCCTCGGTCACCCCGGACCTGTTCCAGCACATCCTGACCAAGCACGAGCGTGCTGGCCTGGCGATGGGCAAGGGCAAGGCTGAACACGCCGAAGGCGAAGCAGAATCGCAATCCAATCCGAGTATCCAGGAGTAACCGCGCAGATGTTCGGGAAACTGACTCTGTCGGCCGTGCCCTACCACGAGCCGATCATCATGATCACGCTGGCGGTCGTTGCCCTGTTGGGCATCGGCGTCTTCGGCGCGATCACCTACTACCGCAAATGGACCTACCTGTGGACCGAATGGCTGACCTCCATCGACCACAAGAAGATCGGCGTGATGTACATCATCGTCGCCCTGATCATGCTGCTGCGCGGCTTCGCCGACGCCATCATGATGCGCGGCCAGCTGGCCCTGGCCGAAGGCGCCAACCACGGCTTCCTGCCGCCTGAGCACTACGACCAGATCTTCACCGCGCACGGCATGATCATGATCATCTTCATGGCCATGCCCTTCATGACCGGCCTGATGAACCTGGCCGTGCCGCTGCAGATCGGCGCCCGCGACGTGGCCTTCCCGTTCCTGAACTCCCTCAGCTTCTGGCTGCTGGTGGTCAGTGCGATGCTGGTCAACGTGTCCCTGGGCCTGGGCGAATTCGCCCGTACCGGCTGGGTGGCCTACCCGCCGCTGTCCGAGCTGGCCTACAGCCCGGGCGTGGGTGTGGACTATTACATCTGGGCCTTGCAGATATCCGGCATGGGTACGCTGCTGACCGGTATCAACTTCCTGGTCACCGTGTTCAAGATGCGCACCCCGGGCATGAAGCTGATGCAGATGCCGATCTTCACCTGGACCTGCACCTTCGCCAACATCCTGATCGTCGCGTCCTTCCCGATCCTGACCGCGGCCCTGGGCCTGCTGTCGCTGGACCGCTACCTGGACATGCACTTCTTCACCAACGAGCTCGGCGGCAACGCCATGATGTACATCAACCTCTTCTGGGCCTGGGGCCATCCTGAGGTGTACATCCTGATCCTGCCGGCCTTCGGTATCTTCTCCGAAGTCACCGCCACCTTCGCCGGCAAGCGCATGTTCGGCTACACCTCGATGGTGTGGGCGAGCGCCGCGATCACCTTCCTCGGCTTCACCGTGTGGCTGCACCACTTCTTCACCATGGGTTCGGGCGGCGACGTCAACGGCTTCTTCGGCGTTGCGACCATGCTGATCTCCATCCCCACCGGGGTGAAGCTGTTCAACTGGCTGTTCACCATCTACCGTGGCCGCCTGCGCTTCGACACCCCGATCCTGTGGACCCTGGGCTTCATGATCACCTTCACCATCGGTGGCATGACCGGCGTTCTGCTGGCTATTCCGGGTGCTGACTTCCTGCTGCACAACAGCCTGTTCCTGATCGCTCACTTCCACAACACCATCATCGGTGGTGCGGTGTTCGGCTACCTGGCCGGCTTCGTCTTCTGGTTCCCGAAAGCCTTCGGCTTCAAGCTGGACGAGAAGTGGGGCAAGCGTTCCTTCTGGTGCTGGCTGGTCGGCTTCTACATGGCCTTCATGCCGCTGTACATCCTCGGCTTCATGGGCATGACCCGTCGCCTGAACCACTACGACAACCCGCTGTGGAAGCCGTACCTGGTGGTGGCGTTCTTCGGCGCCGTGCTGATCCTGTTCGGCATCCTCAGCCAGCTGATCCAGCTGTTCGTCTCCATCAAGAACCGCAAGCAACTGGCCGACGTGACCGGCGACCCGTGGGGCGGCCGTACCCTGGAATGGTCCACTTCCTCGCCGCCGCCGTACTACAACTTCGCCGAGCTGCCGGTGGTGCGTGATGTCGACGCCTTCCACGAAATGAAGCAGAACGGTCGCGCCTACCAGGCCCCGGCCTCGTACAAGCCGATCCACATGCCGAAGAACACCGCCGCTGGCTTCTCCATCGCGCTGTTCGCCTTCATCTTCGGCTTCGCTGCGATCTGGCACATCTGGTGGCTCGCGGGCATCGGCTTCGTCGGCATGATCGCCTCCGTCATCGTGCGCAGCTACGTCACCGACCTGGACTACTACGTCCAGCCGGACGAGATCGAGCGCATCGAGAACCGCCACTTCCAGCAACTCGCCAAACAGGTCTGATCCATGTCTACGGCAGTATTGAGCAAACACTCGGTCGCCCACGAAGCGGGGCATGACCACGATCACGAACACCACGACGCGGGTGGCATGACGGTCTTCGGCTTCTGGCTGTACCTGATGACCGACTGCATCCTGTTCGCCAGTGTCTTCGCCACCTACGCTGTGCTCGTCGGCCATACGGCCGGCGGCCCCAGCGGCAAGGACATCTTCGAACTGCCCTACGTGGCCGTCGAAACCGCGATCCTGCTGATCTCCAGTTGCACCTACGGCCTGGCCATGCTGGCCGCGCACAAGGGCGCCAAGGCCAAGGCCATCGCCTGGCTGGGCGTGACCTTCCTCTGCGGCGCCGCGTTCATCGCGATGGAAGTCAACGAGTTCCATCACCTGATCGTCGAAGGCTTCGGCCCGAGCCGCAGCGCGTTCCTGTCGTCCTTCTTCACCCTGGTCGGCATGCACGGCCTGCACGTGACCGCCGGCCTGCTGTGGATGCTGGTGCTGATGGCGCAGATCGGCAGCCGTGGCCTGACCGCGCAGACCAACACCCGCATGATGTGCCTGAGCCTGTTCTGGCACTTCCTGGACATCGTCTGGATCTGCGTATTCACAGTCGTCTACCTGATGGGGGCCGTGTAATGAGCGCCGCTGCACACGACAACCACGGCGCCGGCCACGGCAGCCTGGGTTCCTACGCAATCGGTTTCGTGCTGTCGATCATCCTCACCGCGATTCCGTTCTACATGGTCATGGACGGTGGTTTCACCCGCCACGCGACCATCCTCACCATGGTCATCCTTGGCCTGGTGCAGGTGGTGGTGCACCTGGTGTGCTTCCTGCACATGAACATGTCCTCGGAAGGCCGCTGGAACGTGATGGCGTTCATCTTCACGGTGATCGTCATCCTGCTGGTGGTGGGCCTGTCGCTGTGGATCATCTTCAGCGCCGATGGCCTGATGATGCCGATGGTGAACTGAGGCTGACGACGTGAAGCTGAAGCGTTATCTCCTGGTGACCAAGCCGGGCATCATCTTCGGCAACCTGATCGCCGTGGCGGGGGGCTTCTTCCTCGCCGCGCGCGGCAGTGTCGACCCGATGCTGCTGCTGGCGACGGTGATCGGGCTGTCGCTGGTGGTGGCCAGCGGGTGCGTGCTGAACAACTGCATCGACCGCGACATCGACCGCCACATGGAGCGGACCCGCGGCCGCGTGACCGTGACCGGGCAGATCTCGCTGAAGGCCGCCCTGGCCCACGGTGTGGTGCTCGGCCTGGCCGGCTTCGGCCTGCTGCTGTGGAAGACCAACCTGCAGGCGACCCTGATGGCGGCGTTCGGCTTCGTGGTCTACGTCGGCTTCTACAGCCTGTGGCTCAAGCGCACCTCGATCTACGGCACCCTGGTGGGCAGCCTCTCCGGGGCCATGCCGCCGGTAGTGGGCTACTGCGCCGCGGCCGGTCACTTCGACATGGGCGCCGCGGTGCTGCTGCTGATCTTCTGCCTGTGGCAGATGCCGCACTCCTACGCCATCGCCATCTTCCGCCTGAACGACTACAAGGCGGCGGGTATCCCGGTGTGGCCGGTGGCGCGTGGCATCGAAGCGACCAAGCGGCAGATCCTCTACTACGTGCTGGCCTTCGGCGCCGCCACCCTGCTGCTGACCGTGACCGGCTTCGCCGGCTACGGTTACCTGGTGGTGGCCCTGGCGGTCAGCGCCTGGTGGCTGTTCATCGCCGTGTCGGGCTTCCGCGCCGAAGACGATCGCCTGTGGGCACGCAA
The DNA here is from genome assembly GCF_052367875.1 of Pseudomonas sp. A6. Classification (NCBI taxonomy): domain Bacteria; kingdom Pseudomonadati; phylum Pseudomonadota; class Gammaproteobacteria; order Pseudomonadales; family Pseudomonadaceae; genus Pseudomonas; species Pseudomonas sp. A6. The sequence continues at coordinate 1,142,143 of NZ_CP198970.1, forward strand.
GCTGTTCGCGTTCTCCATCATCGCCATCAGCGTGCTGAGCCTGATGATGTCGATCGACTTCCAGGGCCTCCCGGCCCCGGCGCTGGTCGCCGCGCTCTAAGGCAAACCAGTGGTACGAAAAAGCCGCCCCGAGGGGCGGCTTTTTCATGCCTGGAAAAACATCGCGGACGATACGGTGCGGACGGGCACGGCTTTTCGTAGGAGCGAGCTTGCTCGCGAACAATAGACCCACCGCCGAACCCTCCTGTAGGAGCGCGCCCTGCGCGCGAATCGCGGGCAGGGCCCGCTCCTACAGGGAGCACGGGGCGGATCGCGGATGAATCCGCTCCTACAGGCGTACGGGCCCCCTGGCGTAGGATGGGTTGAGCGAAGCGATACCCATCACTGCGACCGCATGGGTTTCGTAAACTCAACCCATCCTACGAAAGGCGCCTCGGCGTAGGGCGCATAACCGTTCGCGGTTATCCGCCGTTTCCCGGCGCGTCAATGCAACTTCAACCGCGGCTCGGTGCTGCGCCCGATGCGGTCGCCGATCATCATCAGCGCCGTGCGCGTCACGCCGTACAGCGCCATCTGGTGCATGCGGTACAGCGAGATGTAGAACATCCGCGCCAGCCAGCCTTCCAGCTTCACGCTGCCCATCAGGTTGCCCATGAGGTTGCCCACGGCGCTGAAACGCGACAGCGAGATCAGCGAGCCGTAGTCGGTGTAGTGGTACTCCAGCAGCGGCTTGCCGTCCAGGCGCGCCACCAGCGACTTGGCCAGCAGCGAGGCCTGCTGGTGCGCGGCCTGGGCGCGGGGCGGCACGTTGCGTTCGCTGCCGTCGCCGAGCGGGCAAGCCGCGCAGTCGCCGAAGGCGAAGATGTTCTCGTCGCGGGTGGTCTGCAGGGTCGAACGCACCACCAACTGGTTGATGCGGTTGCTCTCCAGGCCATCCAGGTCCTTCAGTAGGCTGGAGGCACGGATACCGGCGGCCCAGACCTTGAGGCTGGCGGGGATGAACTCGCCGCTGGCGGTCTTCAGGCCCTCGGCGGTCACCTCGCTGACCGGCGAGCCGACCATCACCCGCACGCCGAGCTTCTCCAGGGTGCTGTGCACCGGCTGGCTGATGCGCTCGGGCAGCGCCGGCAGCACCCGCGGGCCGGCCTCGATCAGGGTGATGCGCATGTTCTCCGGCTGGATGCCGGTCAGCCCGTAGGCGGCCAGTTCCTGCGCGGCATGGTGCAGCTCGGCCGACAGCTCGACGCCGGTGGCGCCGGCGCCGACGATGGCCACGCTGATCTGGTCGTCCTCGCCCTGGCGCGCATGGGCGCGCAGGTAGTGGGTGAGCAGCTGTTTGTGGAAGCGCTCGGCCTGCTCGCGGGTGTCCAGGAAGATGCAGTGCTGCGCGGCCCCGGCGGTGCCGAAGTCGTTGGTGGTACTGCCGATGGCCAGGACCAGGGTGTCGTAGTTCAGGGTGCGCGCCGGCAGCAGCTCGCGGCCGTCCTCATCGAGGGTGGCGGCCAGCTGGATGCGTTTGGTCGCGCGGTCCAGCCCGCTCATCCGGCCGAGCTGGAACTGGAAGTGGTTCCATTTCGCCTGGGCGACGTAGTTCAGCTCATCCTCCGAGGAGTTGAGCGAGCCGGCGGCCACTTCGTGCAGCAGGGGTTTCCAGATGTGGGTGAGGTTGGCGTCGACCAGGGTGACCTGGGCGCGGCCCTTCTTACCCAGGGTGCGGCCGAGACGGGTCGCGAGCTCCAGCCCGCCGGCGCCGCCGCCGACGATCACGATACGATGGGACATGGGACGTACTCATAGCTAGGGAATCCTGTGCGGGCCGGCGGCGCTGCTAATGCGCGAGGTAGGCCAGGAGGCGGCTGAGCAGTCCCAGGACGATGACCACGAGGGTGAGCCCGGCCATCATCAGCCAGGGCTTGAAAGGTGCACGCTCGACTTGGTGAACGGGCGAGCTGAGGTACTGCTCGACCTTCTGCTGGTCTTCGGGGCTCAAGCGACTGGGCATGGGCGGCCTCCGTTTCTAATGCCGAGCATTCTAGTCGGCTGTTGGCTCGCGCTCAATCCGACCCGGCGGTCAGAGCCCGACACCGTTGTCCAGCAGCACCACGCGGCCGAGCTGGTCGCGCAGGAAGTCCGGGGCGTCGTCGTGGGCGAAGATCACCCGGGCGAAGTTCGGCCCCACCAGCGACAGCGAACGCCAGCCCTGGCGCAGGAACTCGGTGGGCGGCGGAAAAGGGGTGTTGAAGTCCGGCGTTTCGCGCTTGAGGCTGACGAAGGCGAGCAGGTCCAGCTCGCCCGGGTCGATGCCGCGCTCGCTGTAGTTGTGCGCCTTCTTGCGCAGGGTCGGCGCCAGGCGCCGCTGCAGTTCGGCGCAGTTGATCCGCCTGGGCTTCTGTTCGCGGCGGATCAACTGGCGCAGGCTCTGAGCCAGGCGCCGGCGCTGCAGCTCGTCGCGCCATTCCTCGTTGAGCCGGCGGCCCTCGTCGAGGACGAAGAACACCTCGACACAGGCATCGCGGAACAGCACGTCCGGCGGCTGCTGTTCCGGCGCGATGAACTCGTCCTGGCGAAAGGGCACCTTGAGCGTCTGCAGCAGGCGCTCGCAGGCCCAGCACTCCCGGTCCCACTTGCGCGCGTTGGAGAGGAACTCATTGGCCAGTTCCGCCTGGCGCCGGAGCAGGTGCAGGTAATCGGTTTCATTCATATCAACAGCTTAGCCGCTGCTGGCGCTTCGGTCCCGCTGCGACATGACGCCTCACCCCACGGCTGGGCAAAAGCGGTGGAATCGGCGGCGCCCTGTGTACACTGTGGCGATCCTTCCCCGGAGCCCTTCAGCATGTTCCTGCGCAGCGCCTCGACCGCCGATCACCCGCGGCTCATCGCCCTCTGGGAACGCACGCCGGGCATCCAACTACGCAGCGATGACGAATTCGAACCCTTCGCCGCCTACCTCGCGCGCAACCCCGACCTCAGCCTGGTGCTGGAGGCCGAGGGTGCGCTGATCGGCAGCCTGCTGGTCGGCCATGACGGCCGCCGCGGCTACCTGCAGCACCTGGTGGTGGACGCGCCCTACCGCGGCCGTGGGCTGGCCCGGCGGATGCTCGACGAGGCCCTGGCACGCCTGGCGCGGCTGGGCATCGGCAAGTCCCATGTCTTCGTCCTGCGCGACGCCCCCGAAGCGCTGGCCTTCTGGGAGGGCCAGGCCGACTGGGGGCGGCGCGACGACATCCTGATCTATTCCGCCGGAGTCTGAGTAATGAGAAGAGTCTGCGTCGCACTGTTGCTGTCCCTGGTCCCGCTGTTGGCCGTGGCCGCCGGCGAGGCGGGTGCCCCGGCGGGCTGGACGCTGCTCGACCAGTACGACAAGTCCTACACCCAGAACGATGACCTGAAGGTCCTGCTGGTGGCGCGCGACATGGCCGGCGGCAAGCTGGTGAAGGCCGCATTGGAGGGCCGCCCGCAGGGTTACCTGGAGCAACGCCACGCGGTCTTCGTCGCCGACATCAGCCGCATGCCCTCGCTGATCTCCAAGATGTTCGCCGTGCCGGCCATGCGCGACTACAACTACCGCGTGCTGCTCGACCGCGAACCGCGGGTGGCCAGCCACTTCCAGGTGCCGGAAGACAGCGTGCTGTGGATAAGCCTGCAGCAGGGCAGGGTGGTCGCCAGCCAGGCCTATACCTCGGCGCCCGCGTTGCGTGAGGCGCTGGAGCAGGCCGGCCCGTGATAGCTGCACAGTTGCTCTCGGAAGAGAGCCTGGCCCTGGGCTGGGCGATCTACCTGCCCGCTCTGGCGCTCGCTGCGTGGCGCGCACCCTGGGTGGAAATGGTCAGCGACTTCCGCCGCCAACACCTGGTGTTCGGCACCATGCTGGCGTTGTTCCTGCTGTGGCTGGTGCGCCGGGACTTCGCCTCGGGCCTGTCCTTCCACTTCATCGGCATGACTGCGGTGACCCTGCTGCTGGACTGGCCGCTGGCGCTGCTCGTTGGCCTGGTGGCGCAGCTCGGCCTGTGCCTGCTGGGGCGCCAGGACTGGGTGGCGATCGGCGTCAACGGCGTGCTTCTGGTGCTGGTGCCGGTGTTCATCACCGAAATGGCCGCGCTGTTCGTCGAGCGCCGCCAGCCACGCAACCTGTTCGTCTACATCTTCTGCTCGGGCTTCTTCCCCGCGGCGCTGGCGGCCCTGTGCTGCATGCTGCTGGGCCTGGGCCTGCTGTGGGCCGACGGCATCTTCCCGATGCCGCCCTGGCTGGACGACTTCATCGGTTACCTGTGGCTGATCATGTTCCCCGAGGCCTTCATCAACGGCACCGTGGTTACCGGCCTGGTGGTGTTCTACCCGGACTGGCTGGAAACCTTCAACCGCACCCGCTACCTGCAGGCGCCCTGGAAGGAAGAGAAGAAGGAAGAGGGCAAGAACGACGAGGATGACCCGCATTGATGACAGCCAATTCGCCGCTGTCATCCCTTTCCTCGGATTGATCCAGGTCAGTTCGCCACAACCGCTACGCCGGGACACTCTGCTGCCCCACAGCAATGGAGAACGGCATGAGTATTCACAGTTGGGCCGAACAACGTCTTCACGAACTGCTGCTGGAAGCCGAAGCGGCAGGCATGGACACGCACCTGGTACTGCGCGCCCTGCTCAGCTCGGTGGTGCGGGCCAACGCCCAGGTCCGCACGCAAGAAGACCTGGCGCACGAACTGCACTTCCTCGCCGACAACCTCGACGAGGATCGGGACTACGCGTTCATGCGGCCGTGAAGACGATCAGGGATATTCCTGGCGCGAATGCAGGACGCTGATGACCTCGATGCATTCAGCGTCGATCCGGTAGACCAGGATGTAGTTGGGATGGACCACGACTTCTCGTGTGCCGGGTACTCGTCCATGACGGTAAAGGTAGGGATGCTGGGCCAATGGCAGCACGGCAGACTCCACTCGTTCCTTGAGGCGCCTCGCTGCTTGGGGATCTTCGTTGGCTATATAGACGAGAATGGTCGCGAGGTCATCACTGGCGCTCCTGCGCCAGATGATCGATAGCACTAGTCGTTGCCCTGGTGCCTGGCTTCGGCCTGGGCAATGATGCTGTCCATGTCGGCCATTACCTCATCATGGGGGCGCCCCGGTTGGTTGTCCGTGAGGGACTTCTGCACCTTCTGGCGGACCCAGCGATCATGGCTGGCTGCCTGCTCCGGGGTTTCGAACTCGGAGACGATGGGGGAAAGTCGGGCGCTCATGATCCGGGCCTCTGCTGCGATTCTTGTCAGTTTACACCCCGGTGTGGACCAGGGCGCAACCGTGAAATCTCTGGTTGGTTCGTAGGAGCAACAGTTTTACCGACTGCGCCGAGATGCTCTTTGTAGGATGGGTTGAGCTTGCGAAACCCATGCGGCCGGGGTGATGGGTGTCGCTTCGCTCAACACCATCCTACGGGGTGTTTTGCCGGAAGGTGTAGGAGCGGATTCATCCGCGATGCCGGCCAACAGGCCGGCCCATCCCACCTCGCGAACCCTCAATGCCCCCGCAGTGGTGGGGCATCCAACTCCCCGGAGAACACATCGTCCTCCAGGTCATTGCCGGGAATCGCATGCTCCTCGGCGGCCCAGGCGCCCAGGTCGATGAGCTTGCAGCGCTCGGAACAGAAGGGGCGGTAGAGGCTCTTGGCACTCCACTCCACCGGGGCGCCGCAGGTCGGGCATTCAACGGTCAGGGGCTGGCTCATGGGCGTCCTCCGCGCAGGCTGAGATAAAAGTCGTGCAGGCGCTCCACTTCGCGCTGCAGGTGGCCGAGATCGCGGTCGTTCAGCAGTATGTCATCGGCATGCTTGAGGCGGTCGTCGCGCTGCGCCTGCGCCTGCAGAATGGCGCGCACCTGTTCCTCGGAAACGTTGTCCCGGCGCACGGTGCGCTCCAGCTGCAGGTGTTCGGGCGTATCCACCACCAGTACCCGCTGGGACATGCGGTGCTGCCCGGATTCCACCAGCAACGGCGAAACCAGGATGGCATAGGGCGACTCGGCCTGCGCCAGGTTGCTGGCGATCTCCTGGCCGATCAGCGGGTGCAGCAACTGCTCCAGCCAACGGCGCTCCTCCGCGGACTGGAAGATGCGCTCGCGCAGGGCGGCGCGGTTCAAGGTGCCGTCGGGCTGCAGCATGGCTTCGCCGAAGCGCTCCACGATGCTCGCCAGCGCCGGCCGGCCGGGCTCGACGACCCAGCGCGCGGCATGGTCGGCATCCACCATGTGCACGCCGAGGTTGGCGAAGTGGGCGGCGGCGGCGCTCTTGCCGCTGCCGATGCCGCCGGTGAGGCCAAGAATCCAGGATTTCATCGTACTCCTCGCGCCAGGCTCCCCGTCGCCCCGCGAACGTAGGGGCACAGGCGAGCCAGCGTTCGAGCAGGAGCTACCGGAAACCGGCGAACTGCAGATAGGTAGTGGTTATTTGATCACCCCAGAGCAGCGCAATCCAGCCGGCGATGGCCAGATAGGGCCCGAAGGGGATCGGCGTGCTGGTCTCGGCATTGCGCAGGCGCAGCAGAATGACGCCCAGCACGGCCCCGACCAGGGACGAGAACAGAATGGTCAGCGGCAACACCTGCCAGCCACCCCAGGCACCGAGCATGGCCAGCAGCTTGAAGTCGCCATAACCCATGCCTTCCTTGCCGGTCAGCAGCTTGAACAACCAGTACACCGACCACAGGCTCAGGTAACCGAACACCGCGCCCCAGAGCGCATCGCCCAGGCTGGCAAAAAGCCCGAAGTAATTGACGATCAACCCCAGCCAGAGCAGCGGCAGCACCAGCGCATCCGGCAACAACTGGTGGTCGACGTCGATCATGCTCATGGCCAACAGCCCCCAGGTCAGCAACAGCATGGCCCCGGCCTGCCAGGTAAAGCCGAAGTGCCAGGCAACGAAACCGGAGAGCAGGGCGGTGGCCAGCTCGACCAGCGGATAACGCGCACTGATCGGCGCCTTGCAGGCCGAGCACTTGCCGCGTAGGGCCAGGTAGCTGACTACGGGGATGTTCTCCCAGGCATGGATCTCATGGCCGCAATGAGGGCACTGGGAGTTGGGCAGGACCAGGTTGTAGGTGGCCTTTTGCTCAGGCTGGGGCAGGGAAAGCGCATCACGCGCCTGCTGTTGCCATTCCAGCTCCATCATCTTCGGCAGGCGGTGAATGACCACGTTGAGGAAGCTGCCGATCAACAGACCGAGCAGGGCAGCGCATAAAACAAAGGCCAGCGCGTGGCTGGCCAGGAAGTCGAGTACAGGCATGCTTAGACGACGTTGCCGAGTTGGAAGATGGGAAGGTACATGGCAATCACCAAGCCGCCGACCAACACACCAAGAACGGCCATGATCATAGGCTCCATCAGGGTGGTGAGGTTATCAACGGCATTGTCGACTTCTTCTTCGTAGTAGTTGGCTACTTTGTCCAGCATGGCGTCCAGCGAGCCCGATTCTTCGCCGATAGCAGCCATCTGTACCGCCATCGAAGGAAAGACTCCGGTGGTACGCATGGAGAAGTTGAGCTGGGTGCCTGAAGAAACGTCTTGCTTGATCTTGTTTACCGCATTGCGGAAGACGACGTTGCCAGTGGCGCCGGACACCGAGTCTAGGGCTTCCACCAGAGGAACACCGGCGGCAAAGGTAGTAGATAGTGTGCGTGCGTAGCGTGCGACAGCGGATTTGTAAATGATTCCACCAACGATCGGTAGTTTTAGAATGCCGCGATCAACGGAGTCACGAAAACTCTCTGATCGCTTATGGGCTTCTTTGAGTGCGAATGCAACTACAAATAGCCCAATCAGAACGATAAACCACCACTCTTGCAATACTTCGGATAGACCGATAACCATTCGAGTGAAAGCTGGTAGTTCTGCACCAAAGCTGGAAAAAACGGTTTGGAATTGAGGGACAACTTTAATCAGCAGGATTGCAGAGACAACGATTGCGACAACTATTACTGCGATGGGGTAGGTCATCGCCTTTTTGATTTTGGCTTTGAGGGATTCGGTCTTTTCCTTGTACGTCGCTACTCGGTCCAGCAGTGTTTCCAATGCACCGGACTGCTCGCCCGCGTCCACCAGATTGCAGTAAAGGTCGTCGAAGTACTGAGGCTTCTTACGCAACGAGTTAGCTAGGCTGTTGCCGGAGGCCACTTCTTGTTTGATGTCCTCGACCAGTTTCCTCATGTTGGGGTTGTCGAAGCCCTCGGCAATGATGTCGAAGGATTGCAGGAGCGGAACCCCCGAACCCATCATGGTTGCCATCTGCCGAGTAAAGAGGGCGATGTCCATGGGCTTGATTCGCTTGCCCTTGCCTAGCAGCGAAATGCCTTTCTTGCGCACCTTGGTAGGGTTGATGCCCTGCTTGCGCAGTTGCGCCTTGACTAGCGCGGTGTTGGTGCCGGAAAGCTCCCCTTTTACCTTCCCACCCTTGCGATCCGTACCCTCCCAGGTAAAGACGCTCATTTTCAGTGCTTTTTCCGCCATGGATTAATCCTTGGTCACGCGGTTGACTTCCTCGAGGCTGGTAATGCCTTGCATGGCCTTGAGCAGGCCCGAGGTGCGCAGGTCATTGAAGCCTTCTTTGCGGGCTTGCTCCGCGATCTGAATGGAGTTGCCTTCCTCCATGATAATCCGCTGCAGCGCCGGCGTGATTTTAACCACTTCATAAATACCCACGCGGCCCTTGTAGCCGTTCTTGCAATTTTCACACCCCACGGGGGAGTACAGCTTGAAGCTGCCGATCTTGTCCTCGGGGAAGCCTTCGTGGAGCAGGGTTTCACGGGGAATGTCGTGTTCCTTCTTGCAATGTGCGCAGAGCTTGCGTGCTAGACGCTGGGCGATGATCAGGTTGGTGGACGTGGCCAGGTTGAAGGAGGCCACCCCCATGTTCAGCAGACGCGTCAGGGTTTCCGCAGCACTGTTGGTGTGCAAAGTGGACATCACCATGTGGCCGGTCTGTGCGGCCTTGATGGCGATCTCGGCAGTCTCCAAGTCACGGATCTCACCGACCATGATTACGTCCGGGTCCTGGCGCAGGAAGGCGCGCAACGCCTGGGCGAAGTCCATGCCCTGGCGAGGATTGACGTTGACCTGATTGATGCCTTCCAAGTTGATCTCCACCGGGTCTTCGGCGGTGGAAATATTGATATCCGGGGTATTGAGGATATTCAGGCCGGTATACAGGGATACGGTCTTGCCGGAGCCAGTTGGGCCGGTCACCAGGATCATGCCCTGAGGTTGCTTGAGCGCTTCCAGGTAGAGTTCTTTCTGATCCTCGTCGTAACCGAGCGAATCGATACCCATCTGCGCGCTGGCGGAGTCGAGGATCCGCATCACGATCTTTTCGCCCCACAGGGTAGGCAGGGTGTTGACGCGGAAGTCGATGGACTTGCTCTTGGATACACGCATCTTGATGCGGCCGTCCTGAGGCTTACGCCTTTCGGAAATATCCAGGCCGGCCATTACTTTCAGGCGCGCTGAAATACGGCTAGCCAGCTGGATAGGAGGCTTGGCCACCTCGTGCAGCATGCCATCGGTACGGAAGCGTACGCGGTAGATCTTCTCGTAGGGCTCGAAATGCAGGTCCGATGAGCCTCCCTTGATGGCGTCCAGTAGCATCTTGTTGACGAAGCGAACTACCGGAGCGTCGTCAGCATCGCCTCCAATGCTTTCTTCCTTGCGATCTGCGTCACCACTTTCAATATCCAGCCCATCCAGATCGACGTCGGCCAGATCATCCAGGCCGCCGGTGGCGCTCTCGAAGAGTTTTTCGATGGTGTCGCCGAGCTTGTCGTCCTCGACCAGAATCGCCTCGGTGGTCAGGCCGGTACTGAACTGAACATCGGTGATGGCTTGATGATTCGTGGGATCAGATATACCTACGAATAGCTTGTTGCCGCGCCGCCAGAGCGGAATGACGCGATGCTGACGCACCAGCTTCTCGCTGATCAATTCCTTTGGAATGCCATCTTTATCGATGGCTGCCAGGTCGCAAAAGGCGACACCGAACTGATCGGCGGCCAGTTCCGTCAGGGGGCGGCTCTTCACCAGTCTGTTCTGCACCAGATAAGTCACCAGCGAGAGCTTGTTGCGTTGAGCTTGCTGCTGGGCCTGCTGGGCGCTTCTTTCGTCCAGTAACTCGGCGATGACCAACTGGCGGGCGAGGCCGGATAGCACGACTTGATCGTTCATGGGGAGGCATTGTTCGAACTGAGGTGGAAGGTCTTATAACGCACCGTCTCGACCCTGCCAAATGCGGCACCAGTGAAGTGTCATTTTTTGTCAGATCTTGCCCGCCAGTGTTTCCTTTGTCTGTAGGTTTTGGCCTAATCCGTAGGATTTTGGCTGTGGGAATTTGGCACGGCGTGTGCTTGGCTTCTGACAGGTCGATAGACCTCTACCCATCTCAAGGAGAGTTTCATGAAGGCTCAAAAAGGTTTCACCCTGATCGAGTTGATGATCGTAGTAGCGATCATCGGTATCCTGGCTGCGATTGCGCTGCCTGCGTATCAGGACTACACCGTCCGCTCCCAAGCCGCTGCCGCCCTTGCTGAAATCACCCCCGGTAAAACTGCTTTTGAAGCGGCGGTGAACGAAGGGAAAACTCCTTCCGTTACTACTACTGCCGATGGTTACATCGGTGTTCCGGCGTCTACCACTTATTGCACCGTGGCTGTTACTGGAACTACTAAAATCCAGTGCACCACCAAGGGTGGTAATGCTGATAAGTTCAACGGTAAGACCATCTCTTGGGATCGTAGCACTGAGGGCGTTTGGACCTGCTCCACCAACCTCGACGCTAAATATCGTCCGGGTAGCTGTGGTGCTGCAACCGGTAGCTGATTTCGGTTGACTCGGAATATAAAAGCCCTGCATGTGCGGGGCTTTTTTTTGGGAGCTGAAATGTTTGATCTGTTGCCAAAGATTCTTGGTGGAGCGATATGCCTTGTGCTCTTTGTCTTGCCTTTGGTTAGTGTTTCTCCTGATTTGTCATGGCATGACCAGCAACGAATTGGGCAAGTCGTTATTTTCTTGTTTTCAGTAATTTTATTTTGGGTGTTTCGGTGCAGGCGTGGGGATTTTTATTCTAGAGCTTTTCTCTTGAGTATATTCTTTCTCTCGATTGTTTCATGCTTGCATTCTAGTCAGGTATTCTGGTCTTTTGTCGAGTTGTCTGTTTTCTTTTGTTGCTATATTGTCGTGTGTTGTGTTTGTGAGTGGAGGATTCGTTGTGGGGAAATTGTTGACAATGCTGTATGGTGGTTGTTGACTTTTGTTATAGTTGGATTGCTTTCTAAGTTCTTTTTTTCTTATTTTTTCGCTGTGGTGGCTCGCGAGAAAATAATCGTGTGGTTTCTCTTCGATGGCTTCAGTTGGCCACGTTTTCTTGGGCAGTTTCAGACTTTGTCACTGCCGCTTCTAACTGTCCCAATGTTGGCAAATTGGCGGCGGCGGTATTGGTTCTTTCTTCTGTGTTCTCTATGGTGGTTCTCGACTATAAGCGTAGGCACCCGTGCCAGTTGGCTGGGTATGGCCTGTGCGATCCTGTTGCTGCCGATATTTATCAAACGTGGGTGGTTGTTTTCCCTATATCAAGGGGGAACGCTAGTAGCTGGTTTGGGGTTCTACGTTGTTTTCTTCAAGTTAATACCAGGATTTTGTGGGTTACAAGTTTCAGGGCTCGCCGAGGAGCGCCTGAATATGTCACTTTCTGGTCGAGAGTACCTGTGGGAGCAGGCATGGAAAATGACGATGGAGCATCCATGGTTGGGCGCTGGGCCGATGCAGTATGCTGCGTTGGCCAATTTATATGGGGCTCATCCGCATCAGGCAATACTCCAGTGGACGTCGGAGTGGGGGAGTATTTCAGCAGTTCTAGTGGCACTTCTTCTACTTCGGTTGCTCTGGTTGTTGTATTTGAGGTCAACGGGTTGGCTTGAAGAGCGAGGCTCAACGGGAGCTATCAAGATCTGCCTGCTGGCAAGCTTCATTGCTTCACTTGCTCATGCAATGTTTGATGGGTCTTTGGTCATGCCCTACACACAGGTCTGGTTGTCTGTTCTGGTTGGTTGGGCCTGGGGGTTAGTGGCGAAGAAGGACGCCATATTACCAATTTCTCGGGCAGCTCTGAGTGCTAGGAGGTTTTTCTCGATGGCCTTCTGCTCTGTCTTGGTCTTCGTAATTTTCAGGGATGTCCCTGGGATTATCGAGCGCAATAAAAGTGGTGTGGTTTCGCAGACTTGCTGGGTTGAGCGCCCCAGGTTCTGGTCGGCCGGCATTATCAAGAAGCTTCCTGAGTCGGAATGCGCGTCCAGCTCTGGGAGGCGTTCTGATTAGATAGTAGATTTGGGGGGTTGAAGTTCTTTTTACCGAAATGCTAGATTCGCCTCCCGCCCGCCGGTGTAGCTCAGTCGGTAGAGCAGCTCATTCGTAAGTAGAGGGTCATCCCACGGGAACCCCAGCGGATAGTGGCTCTTCTGGGTGACTCAGAACGGCTAAGAAGGTTATAGTAAGGTTTCGCCGGCATAGCTCAGTTGGTAGAGCAGCGCATTCGTAATGCGAAGGTCGGGGGTTCGACTCCTCTTGCCGGCACCAGTAAGCACAAGGCCCTCCACTCGGAGGGCCTTTTTGCTTCTAGGAAGGTTTCCGCCTTCTTAGCCGCAACCACTCAGCCGCTCCCGCTTGTACTTCCCGCCCCGTCCATAGTGCCCGCCTGATCCTGGCATGGAGGTGCACGCGCGCCCTGATTTTAACCCTTACACCACAGTGTGAGGCCCTTCTTGCAGGGGGCTTTGGGTTGTGTCACAATCGACCTTACACCACAGTGTAAGGTAAACTCTAATGACGGCCAACCCTCAGCTCTTCTGCCCTATCCGCGGCGCTCTCAAGGCAAAGCTCAAAGCCAGTGATGGTTTGACCTTTACCGAGGAGAAGCGTCGAATCGACTGCATCAACTTCTTGTTGAGCAAGGGCTACCCCAAGGATCGGATTGAAGCAGAGACGGTTGTGCTTAGGTTCGGACACAAAGGGAAGAACTCCCTGCGTGCCGATATTGTGGTGTACGACCGGCCTGTAGCAGACGTAAAGCTCCAGCCGGAGGAAAAGCGGCGCGAGTTCATGAAACTGGTAGCGGAAATTAAGCGCGACTCGGCAGATGCTGAATCTGCCAAAGACAACCAGCTCAAGCCTGCTCTTGAGCTGGCCTCGCCCAAGGATGCCCTCGGTGTCTACTGGGATGATGTCGAGCAGTCCATCCTCTTCAAGGAGGACAAGGGAACTCACCAAGAAATTAAGGATGCCTCCATCGCGATGCTGCCAGCGTTTGGCTCGGCATTCGGTTCCAAAGACATCCATTACAACGACCTTAAGCCTGCATTTGATCTTGTCACGCGGTTTGCGCGTCTCGATGACGTATTGCATCAGGCGGGACACTCTAAAGACGACCGTTATCAGGTTCTCTTCCAAATTTTGCTTGTTAAGATTTTCGATGAGCAGAGCCAAAGAGCATCAAATGGACGCATGCTTCTGCAGGACTTCAGTGTACAGAAGCACTCTGACGCAGATGTAGTGGGTATCTTCGAAGGCGGTCTGTCGCAGTCGCTCGGCATTTATGGGCCGCTGTTGCCTAAGAAGCCCTCAAAGAAGATCGCCTGCACGGGTGCGACGCTGAAGGATGTGGCAAAAATTCTGTGCCCAATTAATATCCTCGGCTCATCGCCACAAGTTCTGCAAGATTTCTTCATGTACTTTGGCCGCTTTCTCTACAAAGTGGATCTTGGGCAGTACTTCACCCCATACGAGGTTATTGATCTCGTTGTGCGCATCGTTAATCCTAAGTTCGGGGACCGAATCAAAGACCCCGCATGCGGCACCTCTGATTTTTTGGTGGGTGCAAAGAGGGTTGCTTCAGAGCGGCACATGGCAGATGTATCCGCTCAGCTCTTCGGCGTTGATATCGCGGATATGGCCGTCAACCTTTCCGTTTTCAACATGATTCTTAACGGCGATGGCCGCTCGAACATTACGAGTGGCGATAGCCTAAAAGAAATCAAAAAGCATGAAGAGCAGTATTCGGTGGCGCTTTGTAATCCGCCCTTCGGTACACGCATTGTTGAAAAGCGAAAGGATGTTCTTGCCGCTTATGAGCTAGGTACCGAAGAAAAAGGTGGCAAGCGCGTTCCGCTGGCGTCCCAGGAAACTGGGGTGCTGTTCGTCGAGGTTTGCTTGCGGTCGGTTGTGCCCGGTGGGCGTGTCGGTATCATTCTTCCAAACGGATACCTGGGGAATCGCAGCCCCCGCTACACCGAGTTCAGAAAATGGCTGCTGCGGCAGGCACGAGTAGCTGCGGTAATCGGTTTCCCTCGGTTCACCTTCAAGAAATCGGGGGCTGATGTCTCGGCATCTGTGGTCGTGCTCGAAAAACGAGAGGAACCGCTTGCTGATGTGAAAGACAGCGCTGACTTCCCAATTCACTTTAACCTCGTGGAGAAGGTGGGCTGGGATTTGCAAAGTAAGCGTTCTGGCCGTATTTACAAGCGTGACCCAAAAGATGGATCGTTGGTCTTGGACGCGGAAAACCAGCCTGTACTTGATGCTGATTTCAGTCGGGTTCTTGGAGACCTGTATTCATCCACGGTTGTGGATGCGTTTCCCTGGTTGAGCGCAGGTGTGCCCGAGGCGAACTCCTCCGGCGGCTGGGTTGTTCAGGCGGCAGACGTTCTTGCACGTGATGACCTCAGCTTGGACCCAAAATTCTGGAGTCCAAAACACATGAACGTGTGCAAGGCAGTAAGTAGTGGCGCACACTTCAAGATCGGTGATGTCCTTCGGTCGGTGAATCGCAGGACGAAGCGATCCTCCGGCTCAATTTATCGTTACGTAGAAATCGAGAAAATCTACGAGAATTTCGGTGCCTACATCGCTGAAGATTATTATGGTTGGGCTCTGCCGGATCGGGCGAAACTTGTAGCCAATCCTGGTGACATTTTCATCGCCAATATCTGGTCAAGCGCGGGCAAGTGGATGATCGCTGGCGACGAGGCGGCAGATGGCAAATTGCTCGTTACGACAGGGTGCACTCAATTTGAGGTTATTCCTGAACAGCAGGCTCTGTTGCCCGATCTTGTTTTTGGTCTTTGCTCCGAAGCCTTCAAGGTTCAAATGCGCGCCCGTGCTACTGGCTCTGATGGGTTGTCCTCAGTAGCGGCAGAGGATATCTGTTCCATCGTATTGCCAAAAATCACCTCTGATGCTGTTCGCACTTCTATCGAGGAGCGTATTCAAGAAGTGAAGGCGGGGCAGATGGTGCTGTCGCGAGTGGTTCGCCAAGAGCTGGAGGCACATCACCCCGAGGCGAATATTCCTCCGCGCTCTGCCCATGTGGTTCAGGTCTAACAGTACGGCCCGTCATACGGAAGGCGAAGCCTCTTTCAAGTGGCTGAGGCTTCGGCTTCTGTTATTGCTTGCTGCGACAGCGCCAGCGACAGGTTCGTGATGCCGTCCGCCTTGCCGCGGACAAACTCGCGGTCTGCCGCAACGGCGGACTTGTAGGCGAGCTGGACACCTTCGAGCTTCGCCGTCATGCGCTTCCAGACCTCGCCCACGACACGCTCCGCGAAGGCCTGCACGGCGAACGGGCGGCGATCTTTCGGGCGGCGGTCGATCACGGTGGCGATGGCAGCGCCCAGCACGAGGTCGCCGGTCATGATCGCGGTCCGGGCGGCGGTTTCCATTTCAACCGGCCCAGCCCCTTCGAGCTGGAGCTGATATTGGGTGCGCTTCGGATCGCCCAAGCCGACACGGCCCAGCATCGTCGCGGGCGAGGTGTACACGGCTTGGATGGCGGCGGCTTCGTCCGCGTAGGCTTGCAGGCCCTTGAGCATGGCGGCGCGGTCCGCTTCGGAACTGGCGATGAGCTGGCGGTGAAGGTTCGCGGCCTTGTTGGCGGCGTTCTTCTTGGCGAAGGCGCGAGCGGTGGCGCGATCCTCCGGCGAGGCGGAGGTGATGAAGTCTTCGGCTTCCCGGCTGTAGTTGTTCCGGGCGTCCATGACTGTGTTTTGCAGCTTCTCAACCTTGCGGGAGAAGGCGGTGGCCGTTTCGGCGGCACGGTCGCTGAGGTATTGCGCGCGCTCCTCGTTGAGCGTCACGCCCTTGGGAACGGTGTTGAAGTCGATGGTTGCCATGTCGGGCTCCTGTCTCAGTTGTCACAACCGGGAGAGGCCCAAAGCACGTAACCAGCGGGGCTCATCCCACTATCAAGGCGGGCGCATCAATGCCCACACTTTCAGTAAGGATAAGACCCGTTTCCAGCACTCGGCAAGAAATATATCTTGTAGATCAATGACTTAACTTTACTTTTTCGGGTTCGACTGGAGTGCAGATGATTGCCCGTTCCAGCGGTCGGCTGGGGTCGTGGCGGCACTCCATGCGCTCGAACTGACGCGCGCCGCCCCGGGGCGTCTCCTGAACCCGGACAGGAGGCGCGAGGCGTGGCGAGAATGTGCCGACCTGCGCCCGCCGGAGCGAGTCCTGGGCAGAGTACAGGGGGCGGTCTTCCGCTGCCGCTACGGTGGCGAGAATCAGCAGCGCGACGGTTACAAGGCTACGCATAGCGGGACCTCCTCAGACGTACATGATGCGGTTGCCGGTATCGGGCAGCCGCGGCGGCGGTCCGGCGAAGTCGCCCACGCTCACGAGGCCCTGCGACGCCCCGGCGATCAGGTAGCTGGTCGCATCCAAGGCGTGATCGTTCGCGGAGCTGTCCACGTCTTCCGGGTTGCGCGGATCGCGGGGCAGCGCCGGGACCGTCGCCAGCCAGAAGCGGCAGCGCGAGGCAACGAAGAATTCACCGTTGGCCATGAGCTGCTTCAACAACTCGAAGCGAGGCACACGCGCCCCCTTCCGGGCGGGCGATACCCTCACCCCGGCCTCGCGGAACAGGTCGCCAATCGACGCCTCCGCGCGGCCTGCGGTCCGGGCTTCGGCGGCGGAGTCGATCACGCCCCGGGCGCGCACGCCGTTACGTGCGGCCATCGCGTGGAGGGCTGGCGCAATCTGCCCGGGCGTCCGGCCCGTCCCGCGGCTGATGTTCTTCGGGTCGCACTCGAAATGCTCGTCATAGATCACCCAAGCGCCGCGCGGCATCACCCGGTCATCGCTAAGGCGCACGTCATAGGCGAGCTGTCCGCCCAAGACAGACGCGCACGGCGCGGCGCTGCCCCAGTCAATCGACAGCTTCAGCGAGCCGAAGAAGTGCGGCGGGACCTCGTGATGATCGAACACGGCGCGGGCGTGCTGCCAGACGCCCCCGAAGTAATCGCCAACGATGGCCGACCAGTCGCCGTGACGGTGCGCCTTGTACAGCGCCGGGTCGGTGTGGGCGAGGACGGAGAAGTTGCGCTTGTAGGCGTCCGGCAGGTGCGGGTTGTCGTCCACGGTCGAAGGCGCATAGACCCACTTCTGGTCCGCGAACTCGAACGGTGCCCAAGGCTCGCGGCCCGTGACGTACCGCTCCGCGAGGGCGGAATGGTTCGCACCGCCCGGGTTCCCCGCCAAGACCATGCGCAGCGGGACGCCCGGAGCGCGGAGGGTCAGCGCGAGCGCGTCAATCACCGGCAGCTCGGGACCTTCGCCCGCCTCATCGACCACGATCAGCGAGAAGGTCATGCCCTGCACGGTGTCTTGTAGGGCAGCGCTGGACTCGCAGTGCGTCAGCGCGACCGTTGCCCCGTTCGGGAGGCGGAACACGTTGTCATTCTGGTTGTAAGTGAAGCCGGAGCCGTAGGCGGAGCGCATGAGCCCGCGCAGCTCCTCCGCGAACTGAAGCAGCGACTTCAACCGGCGGCGCGTCACGAGGACGCGGGCGCGGTTCTTGTACTGGTCGCAGTGCCGCAGGATGAGCAGTTGCAGGCCGAAGGACTTGCCGCCCCCGCGGCCCCCGCCCAAGAAGATGAAATGATCCTCGGGGATGCTCAGGACGGTCGCCTGAAACGGAGTCGGGCGGATGGTGTTAGGCACGTTCGACATTGATGATCCTCCCGTAGTCCTCCGGCGACAGCGCCGCGTTGATCTGGATGAGCACGCGCGGGGCGTCCTCGTTGTTGCCGTCGCCCTTGTTGATCTTGTAGATGCGATCCGCGAGCCATTCCGCGGCCCTGATGTCGCCCTCGTTTTTCATCTTGTCTTTCATGAAGGCCACGATCTCACCGGCCCCTTCGGCGCGGCCTTCTTCGAGGGCGAGCGCGAGCGGCGACAGCTCGCCTTCCTCGCTGTCCTCCTTGAGGCGCTTCCATTGGGCTGGGGTAAGGCCCAAGGCCCGCCGGATCGTGTGCTCACGGTTGCCTTCCTGCGCCAGCTCGCGGGCGACTTCGAGCTGATGGGGCGAGAGGCACGGCAGCGCCGGGGCGGGCGCGGTCTGCTTCTTGGTCAATTGCTTGTCGGACATGCTTCCAACTCCTTCTTGATTCGGTACACGGTCGAGGCCCCTACACGGGTCAGGCGCATGATCTTGTTCACGGGGACGCTGGCGCGGAGCATGTCGGCAATGCGGTGCTCGGTTCCGGCGGATACCTTCGGACGGCCCAGCGTCTTGCCCTGCTTGCGGGCGCGCTCAAGGCCCAGCATCGTCCGCTCGCGGATCAGCTCCCGCTCGAACTGCGCGAGGGAGCCCATCACGTTGAACATGAGCTGCCCGGCGGGCGTGGAGGTGTCGAGCGCCAGGTTGCGGACGAACAGCCCGACCTTCAGGGCTTCGAGTTCCGCCACCAGCCCGACCAGATGCGGCAGGCTCCGGCCCAGCCGGTCCAGCGCGGTTACTCCGACCATGTCGAACTTGCCGAGTGTGGCGGCCTTCATCAGGGCGTCCAGCCCGGGGCGCTTGTCGCGGCCCTTCGTCCCGCTGATGCCCTCATCCACAAACTCGGCCACCACTTCATGACCACGGCCCGCGGCCCACTCGCGCAGGGCAAGTAACTGGGTCTCAACCGTCTGGTCTTTGTTGGTGCTCACGCGAGCGTATAGGGCGACTCTCATGGACTGATTCTCATTACTGTATATACGTACAGTAACTATAGCTGCGAACCATTCCGAAATCGAGCGTTAATGGAATACCGAAAACCGCGGAGACAGGGGCGTGGATTCGCTGGCGCTCCGGCGGTGTGGTTCCGCGGACGTTTTCGGAATTGTTGAATCAGGGCGCAGGGCGGCGGTGCGGGGGTGCCTCATGCCCAAGGAGGGGACGGCTACCGACTTCGGCGGCAGGTCGGTAAGTCGGTTGAAGGTCGGTAATGCGGAAACCCCAACCGCTATTGGCTTTTTCCTACTTAACCGACTTAACCGACTAAGAGAGAGTCAGGAGAGAAAAGCAGAAGCCGGAGCCGGACTGCGCCGCCCCTCTGGGCGGGGGATCACCGCCGAAACCTCCGCGGCCCTAGCGAAGAAAAACGGCGGCTAAGTGGGATAAGTCGGTACAGAAAGCACGAAAGCCCAGCGGGGCTGGGCTTCCGGCACTACCGACCTTGAAAAAAGTATCGGCCTAAGTCGGTTCATGAACCGACCTTCAGAACGGCCCCTTGCTCCGCGCTGCCGCCGGGTATTCATCGGCTCCCAGCTCCGCCCAGTCCGTGAGGTCGTCCCAGCGCATCGGCATCCGTGCGCGATCCCATGCCGCCCGTGCATCCGGCAGCGACGGGATCACGAAGCCCCGCGGACGGCTCCTGTCGTGGTACTCGAAGCCCAGATCACGCATGAGCTTGTTGACCGCGTTGAGGGTCACGTCATCGCGGCGCAGGCGCGTTTGCGCGTAGTCGCGGAGGTCGGCAGTTGCCAAGAACGGCTGATTGAAGCCGACCCAGCGGCGCGCGGGTATCTCGCCGGTGCGCAGCAGGTCAAGGAACACCGCATCAATGCCGCCGACCGTCGCCGCCTTCTGCGCGTGCAGAGCCTCGGTTTGGGGGACGCTGCGGCGCGGGTGCCAGTCGCCAAGGTCCATCGTCAGAAGGTCATGCAGCATCGCCGCCAAGCCACCGCCACGGAGTTGTTCAGCGATGGCGCGGAAGTAGTCGCTGTCCTGTGCGTGCTGGCTGGATACCTCGAAGACGGCGAACCGGCGTTCATCAATCCCGGCGGGCACAACCCATTCTTCGTTCGAGGCCATGACAACGTGCAGCCGGTTCCGGGCCTGCACGAGGTTCACGCCCTTGCCCTCAATCGTCAGCTCGGGCTCGGTGATGAGGCCCTTCAGCACGCTTTCCGCGGCCTTGTCGCCCGGGACAATCGCCTCATCCGCGAACAGCAGGCAGCAGTCGCGCAGGTGCGCATTGAAGCGGCCCGTGAGCTGGGCGGGGGAGTTCACCTGCAAGCCGTGTTGACCGAACAGGCGCTTGAGCGAGCGGGCGAAGATGCCCTTGCCAGTGCCGCGACCGCCCCGCAGGACCAGCGCCACCTCGGCAGGCTCGCCCGGATTCTGGACGGCCCACGCGGCCCAGCGCAGGATGTAGTCGGTGCAGGCTTCGTCTCCGTTGGCGAGGATGCGCCGAACATGCTCACGCATCAGCGACCAGTCGCCCGCCTTGGGCATCACCGACCAGCCGCGCCACATGTTCAGGTAGCCGTCCACCTCCTCGGGCTTGCCGGGGAAGAAGCGCAGGGCGAGGTATTCGCGGCGCTGGCCGTGTTCAAGCCACCACTTGCCCAGCGGCTTGTAACCCACGCCCTTGTCGGTCGGGTACTCCACGAAGCGGTGCATGTAGCGGTTGCGGAAGTCCTCGAACGATTGCAGCACCGGCACAAGGCGGTCTTCGTCCAGCTCCGTCCGCTCCCAAGACAGCACGCGCGTCTTGCCGCCCTCCTGAAGCAGCACAGCGTGTTTCTTGTTCATTTCCTCAAGGGTCGGATCGGCGCAGGCGGCGCGGGCGTTCTCGATCTGGCGCTGTGCGTAGCCTTGCCAGTTGCGTTGCTCGCGGACGCTGGCGCTGATGCCGTTGTTCGGGTCGGTGATCGCCCCGAAGATCAATTCATCCGGCAGGCCCGCCCGGACAAGATCGCAGACGGCGCGGAACAGGGCCTCACTGCGCGACGGGTAGCGTTGCGGGTCTATAGGGTCAGCGCCGGTCGCTACCAGTGCAAGCGTGTGATCCTGGATCGTCGCCCGGTTCGCTTCCGCCCACGCGCGCAGCTCATCGACTCCCACGGCTGTACCGTCGCCCATCGACACGGACGCGGATGCCTTCCCGGTGGCAGCGCGGGGCTTCGTGCTGGCGGCGGAGTTGATCGGCGGCGCGGCGGTGAAGGCTGACAGGGGGTAGCTGGTGTCATTCCAGCAATACACCTCGGCTTCCGCGGCCTCGCGGCCCTTCGCCCGCTTCTTCGCGTTCGGGATGTTGAGCGAGCCCGGGAGCCTGAGAAGCCTGTCCACGTTGTGGCAGGAGTCAGCCTTGAAGATGCGTTCCAGCTCGCGGTTGTAGCGTTCGGCCTCCGCCGGGTCGGTAATGGTCAGCGGCTCCGACAGCTTCCACAGGGCTTGGAATCCGCCCCCGCTGTCAACGATCACGGACGGCTCGGGCTTGGCGTCCCTCAACATGTCGAGGATGCGCGCACGTTCGGCCTGTAGGTCCTCGCCCGCGAACGGGTCCACGTCCACCCACAGATATTCGAGCGTGGCAATGTCGGCCTTCGTTGGCTTCTTGCCGGTCGGCTTCGCTACCGTGCCCACGGTGTAGTACAGGTTGCGCTTGCCGTTGTGCTGGGCAATCCACGCTTCCGCGTCATTGGCGTTCTTGAAGGTGCGCGTCTCGGTTGCGCCACCCTCCGGCGGGATCGCGGTCAGGCACCAAGGGCCACCCGGGCGCAGGCGGTTCAGAAATTCAATCGGCGTCATTGCGCACCCTCCGCCGTGTGGTTTTGTTCGTTGGCGGCCAGCCACTCATCGAGCGCGGCGCGGCGATAGCGGACGGAGCGGCCCAGCTTCGCGTAGCGCGGCCCGCCACCTTGAAGGCGGAGGAGTTCGAGCGTTTGGCGGGACAGGCGCAGGTAGTGCGCGGCCTCCTCGGTGGTGAACACGTTTTGTTGAAGTTCAGCGAGGAGCTGGGCGACCTGCTCACGGGTCAGGAGTTCACGCGTTTCCATGATCGCGGTCCTCCTCAAGCAGGTAGTCCATCAGCGTCCGCCGAAGACACAGGCGGTGCGCCTCGTCCAGGTCGAGGACGGCGCGGCGGAAGTCGTCGCGGTCCTTTAGCTTCGAGTCCTCGCTGAGTTGCTGGGCCAGTTGACGCTGACGGCGGAGGACCTGAGCCGCGGCTTGTACGAAAAGCGCGGTCAGCTCCTCATCGGTGATTTCGTCGGACTTCTCTGCCAGTTGCCGGACGCGCTCCGCCGGTAGGCCGGACTCAATCGCCAGCATCTCAAGCGAGCCCCCGCCAGCCATCAGGAAGGCGGTGATGAAGGGGTGCGGGGCCTCGTCCGGCTGGGCGATGGCTTCCAGCCCGGCATCGACGCAATGCCAAGCGAGCGCGAGGAGGTTCTGACGGGTCGCCCGGTTCGCGCCGTGGGTGGCTTGCCACAGGTCCAGCTCATCCTGAAACCAGACGGTGACGCGCTGGCCGGGGAGGCGGTGCGGCTGGGGGAAGTGTTCGAGGGTCTTGGCCCAGCGCCAGAGGGTGGCGGTAGAGCAGCCCAGATAGGTGGCGGCTTGCGCAGGGCGGAGCGCAACGCGGTTGTTCTTCTCGGTCATGGTCGGGAACTCCGATCAACTCGGCCCGCGCCACCAAGAAGAAAGGGGCAGCGCAAGCCAGTGTTTGGCTCACGACTGCCCCCTTGCATCACGCTCGGATTTGAGACGGCTCCAGTAAGGGCTAACCGCTGAAAGCGGACCGCATCACGCGTATCACCACAGACTCTTGCCGACCTAGCAATCACTCAGGTCGCCCCGGATTACCCGGGGAACATTGAGAGGGATTCTAAGACTTACGGCTGAGGCCGTAAAGCCTTTTTAAGACCTAAGTGATTGATTCATAAAGAAGTATATTTACTTTTTCGGGTCCTTTTCAGGCTCAAGTGGTTGTCCCTTCTGGCTTTTCTTCGAGTCATCACACAGGAGGCGGAGGCGGTCGGAAATTTCCTGCATTGGAGCCCGGAGGCGGTCGAGTTCGGGGCTGATGTAGCCCGCGGTCACGTCGCCCTTGTCGGGTAGGCTGTGATTGACCAGCATCTTGATGGCGTAGGGCGACACGTCCAGCGACTCCGCGACCGTGATGAAGGTATTGCGCAGGCCGTGGACGGTGAACTTCACGCCCAACTTCTCCTTCGGCTCGGCAATGTGGCCGCTCTTGCTTTCAGCCGGGAACACCCAAGGGGAGTCGGGGAAGAAGGTCTTGGCCTGCTCGCACTGCTGGCGCTCCTTGAGTAGCTCAATCAGGAAGTCCGACAGCGGCAGCTTGAACGCGCGAGCCTCGCCCCCTTTGGGCCTCGGGATCAGCAGGGCCTTGTTCGTCCAGTCGATATGCTCCCAGCGGACCGCGGCGGCGCTTTCGCGGCGCAGGCCGGTGAACAGGACAAAGCGGAGGTAATCGCGGCGGATGGGGTTGGTCATCGCCGTGACCTCGGTGTACCACGCGGTCAGGTCCGTGCTTGGGATCGCCGCCTTGCGGCGCTCCTCCGGGAACCAGTCCACGGCGATGGTCGGATTCACGCCCAGCTCATCGTGAATCTTCAGCGCGTGGTTGTAGGCGGCGCGGAAGACGCGGAAGGCACTGTTGGCGACATACGGGCCGTTCTTCTCCCCGATCTTGTGGTGACGCTCGCGGCAGTCCTTCCGGGTGATCTCAGTCAGCGGCTTCTTGAGCCAGTCGCTCAGGTACTGGTCGGACAAATAGCGGTAGTCCTTCAGGGTCCGTTCGGATCGCTTCTTGTTCGACTTCAGGTGCAGGTCGAGGGCATCCCCGAAGGTGACAGAGGCGGCGGGCTTATCCTCCCTGTTTGGGTTGATTCCCTTGCCCATCTTCATCAGGAGTTCGCGCGCCTCCTCCCGGGCCTGCTCAACGGTGTACACGCCATACCGCCCGATGGAGGTGCGGACGGTCTTGCCGTTGATGTCACGTTGTACAAAGAAGGTCTTGGACTTCGCGCCCACGCAGACGCCCAGTCCCTTCAGGTCGGTGTCGAAGTACAGGTGCTGGCGCTTCTTGTCGTCGGCTTGGACGAAGGGGAGCCCCTTGACGGCGCTCTGGGTGAGCTTGATCGAGGTGGACATGCTGGGCCTTTCTAGTAACGGGATAGTAAGGTTGATCCTTAAAAGCCGGTAGTGTCACCTTCTAACTTAAACCGGCCAATTCCCCGTAACCATAGTGCCTTTCTGACCTTATTAAAAGTCCTTAGCGTCCCCTTAGTAGCTGGCTCATATAATTCGTAATGAGAAGGTCGGGGGTTCGATTCCTCTTACCGGCACCATCTCTGGCAAAGGCCCCGCTTCGGCGGGGCTTTTTGCTTTCCGGCTCCGAAACCGCCGTACTTGCCGCTCGGGCGCTATCGAACTGCCATCATTTGCCGGACTATACTCCCGCTGCCCAGGGAAGCTTTCGGTGAGGAAGGGAGCGGTCTGTGAAGCAGTCGAGTGAGTCCGCCAGGTTCAGCCGTTCCTATGCCCAGCGCGTGCTTTTGCCGCGCGCGGTGGGTTTGGCCGTGGGGTTCTTCTGTGTCGCCGGCGTGCTCTGGGGGAAGGGGCATTCGCCTTGGCTGTGGGGGCTGCTGCTGTGGTTCTGCTATCTGTGGCCGCTGATGGCCTACCAGATCACTTCGCGTTCGCCGCGGCCCAAGGAGCTGGAGCGGCGTTTCGTGCTCTTCGATTCGCTGATGGGCGGGTTCTGGATCGCCACCATCCAGTTCAACGTGCTGCCCTCGGTGATGATGCTTTCCATGCTGGCGATGAACAACACCGCCGCAGGCGGCATGCGGTTCGTGGCTCAGGGTTTCGTGCTGCAGGCGCTCGGCATGTTGCTGTCCGGCTTGGTGCTGGGCTTCGGTTTCTCGCCTGATACGTCCCAGGCCGAGCTGTATGCCTGTATTCCCATGCTGGTCATCCACCCCATGACCATCGGCCTGGTGCTCTATCGCCTGGCCATCCAGCTGTCGCGGCACAAGAAGGCGCTGCGCGACCTGAGCCGTACCGACAGCCTGACCCAGCTGTTCAACCGCGGCTACTGGAAGGAGCGCCTGCAGCAGGCCTTCGAGCACTGCCGGCAGGCGCAGCAGCCCGCTTCGCTGGCGCTGATCGACGTCGACCACTTCAAGACCACCAACGACCGCCACGGGCACGTGATCGGCGACCTGGTGTTGCGTCGGCTCAGCGAGTTCATGCGCAGCCACCTGCGCGCCGAGGACCTGGCCGGGCGCTATGGCGGCGATGAGTTCTGCGTGCTGCTGCCGGGGCTGCAGCCGGAGGCGGCGCGGGAGGTTCTGGCGCGGCTGTCCCGCGAGTTGGCCGGGGAGGCCTGGGAGCGGGTGCCGGAATTGCGCGTCAGCCTCAGCATCGGTGTCGCCGGCTTCGATCCGGCCATGCCCGACGCCACCGAGTGGCTGCGCCGGGCCGACCAGGCGCTGTACGAGGCCAAAGGGCAGGGGCGCGACCGCATCGTCCTGGCTTCCGAGCTGGACGCCGCGGCGCGCCGGGCCTAGCCGAAGGCCCTGGCGCAGGGCGCGGACTGTATTGGCTATTGGTCGCAGGCTGGTATCCCCTGATTGCCGAGCAGCCCCATGCTGGCCCAGGGTAGAAACCGATGGCCATAGCGGATGATATAGTTGGACGTCGTTACCCTTTCAGCTGAGACAGAGCCATGGCGGATGAGTCGAGGATTACCCTGGAGCCCGGCAAGCGTGGCGGGAAGCCCTGTGTGCGTGGGCTGCGGATAACCGTGGAGGATATCCTGAGCTGGCTGGCCGCCGGAATGAGCCCGGAAGAAATCATCGCTGACTACCCGGAGCTCGAGCGTGAAGACATTCTCGCTTGCCTGGCCTTCGCAGCGGCTCGCATGAAGCATTCGGCCTGGATCAAGGCGGCATGAAGCTGCTGCTGGACGAGAATCTTTCCCGGCGCATGTTGCCCTCCCTGGAAATGGACTTTCCCGGCTCTTCCCAGGTTGCCTTGCTCGGGCTCGAGCAGGTAAGCGACCGGCGGATATGGGAATACGCGAAGCAGCACGACTACGTGATCGTCACCAAGGACGAGGACTTTCATGATTTGCAGGCAGCTTGGGGATATCCACCCAAGGTGATCCTGCTGGCGATGGGCAACAGTTCGAACCAGGCGATCGTCCAGGCTCTTTGCAATTCGGCAGAGCAATTGAAAAGGAGCCTGGAAGACGAGCGTATCGGCCTGGTGGAGCTGATCTGACCCGCCGCGCCGTTACAGGCTCAACCGCATCGACAAGTCCAGCGCCTTGACGTCCTTGGTCAGGGTGCCGATGGAGATGTAGTCCACGCCGGTCTCGGCGATGCCGCGCAGGGTGCTCTCGTTGATCCCGCCGGAGGCTTCCAGCTTGGCGCGGCCGGCGGTCAGCCGCACGGCGGTGCGCATGTCTTCCAGGCTCAGTTCGTCGAGCATGATGATGTCGGCGCCGGCGGCCAGGGCCTGGTTCAGTTCGTCCAGGTCTTCCACCTCGATTTCCACCGGCTTGCCCGGGGCGATGCGCCGGGCCTCGGCGATGGCCTGGGCGATGCCGCCGCAGGCGGCGATGTGGTTTTCCTTGATCAGGAAGGCGTCGTACAGGCCGATGCGGTGGTTGTGGCAGCCGCCGCAGGTGATCGCGTACTTCTGCGCCAGGCGCAGGCCGGGCAGGGTCTTGCGGGTGTCCAGCAGCTTGACGCCGGTGCCTTCCACCAGGTCGGCGTAGTGGCGCGCGCGGGTGGCGGTGCCGGACAGCAGCTGGAAGAAGTTCAGCGCGCTGCGCTCGCCGCTGAGCAGGGCGCGGGCCGGGCCCTGCAGGCTGAACAGCGTCTGGTCGGCGCTGACCCGCTCGCCGTCGCGCACCTGCCATTGCACCTGCACGCGCGTGTCGATCTGCCGGAATACCTCGTCGACCCAGGCTGTGCCTGCGACGGTGGCGTCCTCGCGGGTGATGACGCGGGCCTGGGCCTCGCGCTCGGCGGGGATCAGCTGCGCGGTGATGTCGCCGCTGCCGATGTCTTCGGCCAGGGCGGCGCGGACGTTGGCCTGGATTTCCCCGGAAAGGTCGGCAAGGGTGAGGTTCGGCATGGCGGACTCCTGATTCGCGGTGGCGGGATTATACGGGGCGCGGCGGCCGCCGTGTGCATCCGCGGCGGCCGGCGGGAGTCGGACGAACGGTGGCTGTTCTTGTGTGAATTTCATCAAGAATGCCTTCTAAGGACCCTGGTTGTGATTGATGCTTGTCTATAAGATAAGTCTGAATATTTCTATTTTGACGTCAGTCGATTGACGTTACGGACGACGCTCCCCTGATTGGTGCCATCGGGCCTTGGCAGGCCCGGCGGCAGGAGACTAGCAATGCAGAACGACGCGAACGTAGTGCCGCTGAACAAGGCGGCCCAGGGCCAGTCGCCGACTGCTATCCCCGGGCGCCTGCCCGCGGCGCTGGTCAACGTCCGTGACAAGGCTTCGGTGCAGCTGCGCCAGGCCCTGCAGGTGTTGTTCGACAATGCCGACGACACCCTCTTCGAGATGGCCGACCGTGCCACCAGCAACGCCGAGCAGAGCGCCTTCTTCGAGGCCATGCGCGACCTGCGCCTGAAGCGCAAGGGCATCGAGCGCGGCTTCGTGCAGAAATTCTTCGAAGGTTTCGCCAACCTCAACCAGTACCAGATCGGCAAGGCGCCGCAGCTGGACGCCGTCTCATTCGACAACCTGTCGCTGGTGCAGAACGACGAACTGGAAGAGACCGTGGCGATGGATGCCATGGTCGGCAAGGTGCTCAGCCGCGACGGCCTGGCCCTGGGCCACCTGACCACGCGCCTGAACAC
Source organism: Pseudomonas sp. A6 (assembly GCF_052367875.1). Classification (NCBI taxonomy): domain Bacteria; kingdom Pseudomonadati; phylum Pseudomonadota; class Gammaproteobacteria; order Pseudomonadales; family Pseudomonadaceae; genus Pseudomonas; species Pseudomonas sp. A6. The sequence goes on from NZ_CP198970.1 coordinate 1,170,135, forward strand.
CCTGGTCAGCAACAAGGTCGAGGACAAGACCAACCCGCTCGGCCCGCGCCCGCTGTGCGAGGCCTTCCTCGAGGCCTGCCAGGGCCTGGGCGTGGAGATCAAGGTCAAGCTGATCGTCCTCAAGCTGTTCGAGAAGTACGTGCTTGCCGAGCTCGAGCAACTGTATGCCGAGGCCAACGAGATTCTCGTCACCCATGGCGTGCTGCCGGAGCTGAAGTCCGCCCCCGTGCGCCGCCCGCCGCGTCCCGCCGCCGAGGCCCCGGCCAGCGCCGGCTACGCCGGTGCCGCCGCCCAGGCCGCCGCTTCCGGCGCCTACCTGGATGCCGAGAGCCAGGAAGCCTTCGGCGCGCTGCAGGAGCTGATGTCCCAGGTCCGCGGCAGCCTGGCCGCGCGCCGCCAGGTGCCCGCCGACGCGGTGCCGATTTCCAGCAACGACCTGATGCGCCTGCTCTCGCACCTGCAGGACCACCTGCCGGCCCAAGGCATGGACGAGGTGGACGTGCGCCACCACCTGGACCACCTGCTCACCCGCGTCAGCCACAAGAGCGGGCGCTCGCGGGTGGTGGGGCAGGTCGACGAGGACGTGATCAACCTGGTGTCCATGCTCTTCGAGTTCATCCTCGACGACCGCAACCTGCCGGATTCGCTCAAGGCCCTGATCGGCCGCATGCAGATCCCCATGCTCAAGGTCGCGGTGCTGGACAAGACCTTCTTCAGCCGCGGCAACCACCCCGCCCGGCGCCTGCTCAACGAGATCGCCTCGGCGGCGCTCGGCTGGGCGGAACAGACCGACCTGCAGCGCGACAGCCTGTACCAGAAGATCGAGCAGGTGGTGATGCGTCTGCTGAACGACTTCGTCGACGACACGGCGATCTTCGGCGTGCTGCTGGAAGATTTCATCGCCTTCACCGGTGATGAACGCCGCCGCAGCGAACTGCTCGAACAACGCACCCGCGACGCCGAGGAAGGCCGAGCCCGCGCCGACGCGGCCCGGCACGAGGTGGCGCAGGTGCTCAACCAGCGGCTGTTCGGCCGCACCCTGCCCGAAGTGGTGGTGCGCCTGCTGCGCGAGGCCTGGAGCAAGGTGCTGCTGCTGACCTGCCTGAAGCACGGCAGCGACTCGCAACCCTGGCGCGACGCCGTGGCGACCATGGATGACCTGATCTGGAGCGTCGAGCCCCACGAGGATCCGGAGTCCCGCACGCGCCTGCTGGAAATGGTGCCGCAACTGCTCAAGTCGCTGCGCGAGGGCCTGACCAGCGCGGCCTTCGATCCGTTCTCCACCGGCGAATTCTTCAGCCGCCTGGAGAGCCTGCACGTGCAGGCCTTCCAGCGCTTCAAGCAGGCGCAGGAAGCGGCGGTCGACGACGACCTGCTCGATGGCATTCCGCTGCTCGACGAGGCTGTCGAGGCGCCTGCGGCCCAGGCTAGCAGCCAGCCGGAAATGGTCGCCGTGGTGGAGGAAATCGTCCTGGCGACGCCCGGTGAGGAGCGCGTGCCTGAGCCGGAAGAACTGCTGGCGGACGACGACGAGTCGCTGCGCAAGGTCGACGAGTTGCGCGTCGGCAGTTGGGTGGAAATCCTCGAGGATTCCGAGCACAAGCTGCGTTGCAAGCTGGCCGCGGTGATCAAGCCGACCGGCCGCTACATCTTCGTCAACCGCACCGGCATGAAGGTGCTGGAAAAGACCCGCATGGGCCTGGCCGTGGAATTCCGCCGCAACGCCGTGCGGCTGCTGGATGACGCGCTGCTGTTCGACCGGGCGTTGGAGTCGGTGATCGGCAACCTGCGGCGGTTGAAGAACGGCTGAGCCAGCCGCCTCCTGGGGACTGTGTAGGAGCGCGCCCTGCGCGCGAATCGCGGGCAGGGCCCGCTCCTACAGGGGATGCCGTATCTCACGTCGAACCCGTAGGACTGCGGCGTATAACCGCGAACGGTTATACGCCCTACGACTTGGAATCGAGCTAGCAGGCCTGCGGCCCCCCTAACCCTCTCCCGGAGGGAGAGGGGACTGTTCGGCAGACGCTGGTGTTCCTGAGTCAGCCGGCTAGCACGGTGACTACCGGCTGAGACCAGGTCTTCTCTCGGCACGGACAAGCCCCCTCTCCCTCTGGGAGAGGGCTGGGGTGAGGGAGCGGAGTCAACCCAACGCACCCGCGCCCCCGGGAAACACGGTTCGCGAGCAAGCTCGCTCCTACGAAAAGCGCTTCGGCGCAGTCGGCAAGACTGTCGCTCCCGCACCGAAGCGGCCGTTCTCTTCCGCCGCAAGCTGCTTTAGAGTGGGCCCAATCAAGGAGCCCCTATGCAGTTTGATCCCCGCAGCGGCTGGTGCCAGGGCGTCAGCCACTGTCCTTCGCCCAATTTCAATGCCCGCCCGGAGGGGGAGGTGGTCTCCCTGCTGGTGATCCACAACATCAGCCTGCCGCCCGGGCAGTTCGGCACCGGCAAGGTGCAGTGCTTCTTCCAGAACCGCCTGGATGCCGACGAGCACCCCTATTTCGCCGACATCGCGCAGATGACGGTGTCCGCGCACTTCCTCATCGAGCGCGATGGCAGCGTGTTCCAGTTCGTCTCCTGCAACGACCGCGCCTGGCATGCCGGCGTGTCGCGCTTCGACGGCCGGGAGAACTGCAACGACTTCTCAATCGGCATCGAGCTGGAAGGCACCGACGATGAGCCCTACAGCGATGCGCAATATGCCGCCCTGGCAGAGCTGGGCCGGCAACTGCTGCGGACCTACCCGGCCATCACCCCTGAGCGCATCCAGGGCCACAGCGACATCGCCCCGGGGCGCAAGACCGACCCCGGCCCGGCTTTCGACTGGCAGCGTTTCCTCGCCGCCCTCTGCAAGGAGTCGACATGAGTTTCCTGGTACTGCTGCTGGCCCTGCTGGTAGAGAAGTTCTCCGGCTGGCGCGCGCGCCTGCAGAAGGATGGCGCCTGGCTCGCCTGGCTGGGCCTGGTGCAGGGCCTGCCGGGCGTGGCGGCGCGGCCCTGGCTGGCGCTGCTGGTGGCCCTGCTCGGGCCCTTGCTGGTGCTGGCGCTGGTCCTGACCTTGCTGCAGCCGCTGGCCTACGGCCTGCTGGCGCTGCCGGTGCACCTGCTGGTGCTGATCTGGAGCCTGGGCCGCGGCGACGTGCACCAGGCCATGGGGCCGTTCCGCGACGCCTGGCGCCGCGAGGACCTGCAGGGCGCCTACCACGTCGCCGAGCGCGACCTGGGCGTGCAGGCCGATTCCGATGCCGAGCTGTTCGCCCAGGTCCAGGGCATGCTGGTGTGGCAGGCCTTCCAGGGCTTCTTCGCGGTGATCTTCTGGTACGCCCTGCTGGGCCCGGCGGCGGCCCTGGCCTATCGCCTGCTGTCGCTGACCGAGGTGCACCTGGGCCGGGGCACGGGCCTCGGCGAGCGGGCCGCGCTGCTGCGCCATGCCTTCGACTGGCTGCCGGCGCGGGCCCTGGCGCTGAGCTTCGCCTTCGTCGGCAACTTCGTCGCCGTGGCCCGGGTGCTGCTGCACCACCTGCTGGCCTGGGACTACCCGGCGGCGCGCCTGCTGGCCCAGGCCGCCTGCGTCGGCGAGGACCTGTGCGACGCCACCCCCGGCCCGGCCGGGGTGGCCAGCCTGGATGCGCTCTGGCAACTGCTGGTGCGCACGGCGGTGCTCTGGTACGCGGCCTTCGCCCTGTGCGCGATTTTCCTCTGAGTACCGCACGTCGCCACTGATGGCGTTTTAACCTTAAGTTACAGAACGTCCCGCCGATATCGGGTACACAGGAGCCTGCGCCAAGCGCGGGCTCGTAGCCCGCCTCGGCCATCCCACACAAGAACAACAACGGGAACAGGAGACGTCTTACGTGAAGACCGTGCTCTATCCAGCTATCGCACTGATGAACCGCCTGAGCTTCGGCATGAAGTTCAGCCTCATCAGCGTGCTCTTCTTCCTGCCGATGCTGGTGACCAACTTCTACCTGGTGCGTGATTCCTACCGCCAGTTCGTCAGTACCCGCGCCGAGCTGCAGAGCCTGCAGCTGATCGCCTCGGGCATGCAGATCCGCCGCGACGTCGAGGCCTACAACGACCTCCTGCAGATCAACATCGGCATCGGCCAGACGCGCACCACCGGCGACCTGGACAGCCGCATCGGCCAGCTGCAGCAACGCCTGCACGCGGCGCTTTCGGCGCTGCAGCCGGTGGCGCGGGACAGCGAGCAGGTGGCCGCCTTCACCGCCAAGCGCGACGAGCTGCTCGCCGCCCTCAAGGCCGTGGAGACCGAAGGCTCGATGCAGAGCAAGGCCGGCATGGCCATGCGCCTGCTGAGCAACGTGCAGATCTTCAACAAGCTGCTGGCCACGCAGTCCGGGCTGAGCCAGGACGACAGCGCCGAAGTGCGGCAGATGGCCGACCTGATCAGCAGCGTCACCCCGGCGGTCACCGAGACCATCAGCCGCGGCCGCGTGCTGGGTACCGCGGCGCTGGGCCAGGGGTTCCTCAATTCCTCCACCAGCGGCAAGCTCGACGACCTGCTGCAGGACCTGGAGAAGCTCCACGGCGAATACGCCCTGAAGCTGCAGGAGGCCCTGGGCGCCAGCAACGCGGCGCAGCAGGCGCTGGCCGGCGAGGCCGAGGCCAGCCGCGAGACGCTCAAGAGCCTGGGCAAGCTGATCGAGGACAAGGTGGTGATGGCCGACTCCCTCGACCTGCCCTGGGCGCAGTTCTACGACCAGGTCAGCCAGGGCATGGACAAGACCTACCAGCTCAACGACAAGGTGCTCGGCTACCTCGGCGGCCAGCTGGAGCAGCGCCTGACCGGCAAGCAGGCGCAGATGGTCCTGCTGGTGGTGGCGCTGCTGGTGGTGTTCCTCGCCATCGTCTACCTCTATGGCGGTTTCTACGTCTCCACTCGCTCCACGCTCAAGAGCCTGGGCGCGATGATGGAGCGCGTCGCCGCCGGCGACATGACGGTCAACTACCAGGCGCAGAGCCGCGACGAGCTGGGCGAGCTGGGCCAGGCCTTCAACGAGACGGTGCGCCGCGTGCACGACCTGATCGAGCAGGTGGGCCGCACCGTGGCCGAGGTGGAACGGCAGACCGGCCGCGTGGAAGTGGTGTCGGCGCAGAGCAACCAGGCGGTGGCCGGCCAGCGCAACCAGATCGAGCAGGTGGCCACGGCGATGAACCAGATGGCCGCCACGGCCCAGGAAGTGGCGCGTAGCGCCGCCGCCGCGGTGGGCAGCGCGCAGAGCGTGAACCAGGAGACGGTCAGCGGCCGCGACCTGGTGGAATCCCAGGTGGGCAGCATCCAGCGCCTGGCCGCGGAGATCGACCAGTCGGTGGAAGTGATCAACCAACTGGCTGCCGACAGCGCCTCCATCAGCCGCGTGCTGGACGTGATCAAGGGCATCGCCGAGCAGACCAACCTGCTGGCGCTCAACGCCGCCATCGAGGCGGCCCGGGCCGGCGAGCAGGGCAGGGGCTTCGCGGTGGTGGCCGACGAGGTGCGCACCCTGGCCAAGCGCACCCAGCAGTCCACCGAGGAGATCGAGCAGATGATCTCGCGCCTGCAGAGTGGCGTGGGCGCCGCGGTGAAGGCCATGGGCAGCAGCCACCAGACCGCCGATGGCACCGTCAGCCAGTCGGCGCAGGTGCAGCAGGCGCTGGACAACATCCTCGGCGCGGTGGGCATGATCGTCGACCAGAACCAGCAGATCGCCGCGGCCGCCGAGCAGCAGACCACGGTGGCCCACGACATCGACCAGAACATCGTGCAGATCAACCAGGCCGGCGAGCGCACCGCCCTGGGCGCCAACGAGACCGAGCGCGCCAGCCGCGAGCTGTCCGAGCAGGTGGTGGAGCTGAAGCGGCTGATCGGCGCCTTCAGGGTCTAAAGGGTTTCACCAGCAGCCCGGCACCCGCGCGAGCGCAAGGATGCTTCCCCGTCTCGCGGGTGCCGGGTTGTCGGTGAAAAGGCTGTTGCCGGGAGCGTAGGGCGTATAACGCTCCGCGTTATACGCCGTTTGGCCTCGCCTCCCGGCGGCTCCGGGGTTGATATTGGCGTTGGCTGTGGCTCCGGTGTATCGGCGGATAACCGCGAACGGTTATCCGCCCTACGTTATGGATGGATCTGGTGTAGGGCGCATAACGCCTACGGCGTTATCCGCCGTCTGGCCTTGATTCCCGGCGGCTCCGAGGTTGACCTGGGCGTCGGCTAGGGCCTCGGCGTAACGGCGTACAACCGCGAACGGTTGTACGCCCTACGTCCAGCCGAAAACCTCCCCCGCATTCCGCGTACTAACCTCCGCCAACTCCTCCGCACTCACCCCCCGCAACGCCGCCAGCGCTTCGCAGATCGCCGGCAGGTGCTCCGGGCTGTTGCGCTGGCCGGGGAACATCGCCGGGGCCATGTCCGGGGCGTCGGTTTCCAGCACTATCGACTCCAGCGGCAGTTCCGCCACCGTCTTGCGCAGGCGGTTGGCCTGGGGCCAGGTGGGCGCGCCGCCCAGGCCCAGGCGGAAGCCCAGCTTGATGTACTCGCGGGCTTCCTCGCGGCTGCCGGCGAAGGCGTGGACGATGCCGCGGCGCGGCGGGCGGAAGCGCTTGAGGGTGGCGATCATCGCGGCGTGGGCGCGGCGCACGTGGAGCAGCACCGGCAGTTCGCAGTCGATGGCGATGCGCAGCTGTTCTTCGAACAGCGCCTGCTGCGCCTCCCGGTCCAGGTCTTCGAGGTAGTAGTCCAGGCCGATCTCGCCCACCGCGCACAGCTTCGGGTGGCCGGCCAGGCGTTGCAGGTGCTCGCGCAGGTCGCGCAGGTGTTCGGGACGGTGCTGCGCCAGGTAGATCGGGTGCAGGCCCAGGGCGGCGTAGAGCGAATCGTTTTCCTCTGCCAGTCGCAGCACCCTTTCCCAGTTCTCGCGGAACACCCCCAGTAGCACCTGGCGCTCCACGCCGAGCCTGGCGCAGCGTTGCAGCAGGGCGGCACGGTCGGCGTCGAAGTCCGGGAAGTCGATGTGGTTGTGGGTGTCGACCAGGCGCATGGCGGTCACCCGGCGCGCAGTTTGAGGGTGCGCGGGATGGGGTGCACGCCGGGCTGGTAGTGCTCGTGTTCCACGGCCTCCAGGGCCAGGTCCAGCGCGCGGGCGGCGATCAGCGCGTGCTGCTGGGAAATGGCGTTGACCTTCAGCGGCACGAAGTCGAGCAGCTGGGTGTCGCCGAAGGTGCCCAGGCGCAGGTCGCGCGGCCAGCCGCCGGGCAGCGCCTGGAACACGTCGAACACGCCTTCGAGCAGCACGTAGGAGGTGGTGATCAGCGCGTCCGGCAGGTAGCCCAGGCGCTGCAGCAGGCCTTCCATCAACTGGCGGCCGCACTCGCGGCTGAAGCTGGCGCCCTGTTCGATGAAGCGCTCGCCGCCAAAGCCCTGCAGGGCCTGTTCGAAACCGGCGCTGCGTTCCTGGCTGATGATCAGCTCCGGGCGCGCGCCGAGCAGGGCGATGTGCCGCGGCGCGGGTTGCAGCAGGGTGGCGGTGAGGCGCTGGGCGGCGTCGCGGTCGTCGCTGACCACCGAGCAGAAGCGCCGTGGGTCCAGTTGGCGGTCGATGGCGATCACCGGCACGCCCTTGTCCAGCAATAGCTGGTGGCTGTCGTCGTCGGCCGGCAGGCAGCTGGCCACCACCAGGGCGTCGCAGCGCCGCGCGCGGAACAGGCTCAGGGCCTGGCGCTCGCTTTCCGGTTCGTCGTCGGAGCAGGCGATCAGCAACTGGTAGCCGCGGGCGCGGGCGCCCTGTTCCAGCAGCTTGGCGATGCGCGCGTAGCTGGGGTTCTCCAGGTCCGGGAGGATGAAGCCGAGGGTGCGCGTCTGCCCGCGGCGCAGGCTGGCGGCCTGCTGGTCGGGGTGGTAGCCGTGGGCCTCGATCACCGCGCGCACGCGCTCCACGGTGGCCGCGCTGATGCGCCGCTGCACGGCCTTGCCGTTGATGACGTAGCTGGCCGTGGTCACCGAGACCCCGGCCAGACGGGCGATATCACTGAGTTTCAACACATACCCCGGCACTGCTGACTGACAACTGGAGGCTTCCAAGGATCACGCATTATCGGGTAACGTGCCAGTCTCAATAGGTGAAACGATTCAGCAAAAGCTGTCCCCCTGCCTGCGGCCACTATGCTGGTCACCAGGGACAGCCTCGCTGTTCACCCCAACAAGCGGATAACCGCCCCGTTTCGGCAGCCCGGCTTTCCTCCCGGGCGAGCCGCTGAGGAGAACGATGTGCTCGAACTGACCGCGCAGCAGGTCCGCATGCAACAGCGGGCCGCGGACAAGCCGGCCGCCCTCGAACTGCTCTGCCAGGCCCTGGAGGCCGACGGCCTGGTCGATCCGGGCTACCTCGCCGGGCTCAAGGCCCGCGAGGCCCAGGGCTCCACCTACCTCGGCCAGGGCATCGCCATCCCCCATGGCACCCCACAGACCCGCGACCTCGTGCGCCGCACCGGCGTGCGCCTGCTGCATTTCCCCGAAGGCGTGGACTGGGGCGACGGGCAGATCGTCTACCTGGCCATCGGCATCGCCGCGCGCTCGGACGAGCACCTGAACCTGCTGCAACTGCTGACCCGCGCCCTGGGCGAGGGCGACACCGGCGCGGTGCTGCGCGAGGCGCAGGATGCCGAGCAACTGCTGAAGGCCCTGAGCGGCGCCCCGCAAGCCCTGGCCCTGGACGCGCAACTGGTGGCGCTGGGGCAGGGCGCCGAAGACTTCGACGAACTGCTGCTGCTCGCCGCGCGCCGGCTCAAGGCCGCCGGCTGCGTGGAGAGCGGCTTCCTCGCCGCGCTGCAGCAGGGTGAGGCGCTGCCGCTGGGCGAGGGCCTGTGGTGGCTGGGCGGCGGCGAGAAGGTCAGCAGCCCCGGCCTGGCCTTCGTCACCCCGCAACGCGAGCTGCAGCACGCCGGCCAGCCCCTGCGCGGGCTGTTCTGCCTGGCCGAGCGCGGCGATGCGGCGCGCGTTGTGCTGGAGCGCCTGTGCGACCTGCTGGTGGACGGCCGCGGCGCCGAACTGGCCCGTGCGACTTCGGTGCGCGCCGTGCTGGAGGCCCTGGGCGGCGAGCTGCCGGTGGACTGGCCGAGCCTGAGCGTGCCCCTGGCCAACCCCCATGGCCTGCATGCGCGGCCGTCGCAGGTGCTGATGCAGATGGCCCGCGACTTCGACGGCGAAATCCGCGTGCGCGTCGCCGACAGCGAGGCGGCGCCGGTGTCCATCCGCAGCCTGAGCAAGCTGCTCAGCCTGGGCGCCCGGCGCGGCCAGGTGCTGGAGTTCTTCGCCGAGCCTGCGATCGCTGAGGCAGCCCTGCCGGCCCTGCGCGAAGCGGTGGAGCAGGGCCTGGGCGAGGAAGTCCTGCCGCTGGCGGACGCGCCCGTGGAACCCGAGGCGCCTGCCGAGCCGGAAGCGCCCCTGCTTGAGCTGCTCCGGGGCGAATGGCTGGACGCCATCGCTGCTGCCCCGGGCATCGCCAGCGGCCCGGCGCATCTGCAAGTGGAGCCGAAATTCCAGTACTCCGCCCGCGGCGAATCCCCCGAGATCGAGGCGCAGCGCCTGGCCGAGGCCAAGGCCGCCATCGCCGCGGAGATCGAGGCCCTGGTGGAGCACAGCCGCAGCAAGGCGGTGCGCGACATCTTCGTCACCCACCAGGCCCTGCTCGACGACCCCGAACTGGGCGCCGAAGTGGCCGTGCAACTGGCCGACGGCGCCAGCGCCGAAGCGGCCTGGCACGCGGTGATCGAACGGGCCGCCAGCCAGCAGGAAGCCCTCGGCGACGCCCTGCTCGCCGAGCGCGCGGCGGACCTGCGCGACCTCGGCCGCCGGGTGCTGGCGCGCCTGTGCGGGGTGAGCCTGGCCACCGAGCCGGCGCAGCCGTACATCCTGGTGATGGACGAGGTTGGCCCCTCCGACGTGGCGCGCCTGGACTCCGAGCGCGTGGCCGGCATCCTCACCGTGCGCGGCGGCGCCACCTCGCACAGCGCCATCATCGCCCGCGCCCTGGGCATTCCTGCCCTGGTCGGCGCCGGCGAAGGGCTGCTGGCGCTGCCGCCGGGCACGCCGCTGCTGCTCGACGGCGAGCGCGGCCGCTTCGTGGTGGCGCCTGCGGACGAGGTGCTGGAACAGGCCCTGCGCCAGCGTGAGGAACACCAGCGCCGCCAGGCCCTGGCCGAGGCGCGCCGGCATGAACCGGCGCGCACCCGCGACGGCCATGCGGTGGAAGTCTGCGCCAACCTCGGCGACAGCGCCGGCGCCGCCCAGGCCGTGGAGCTGGGCGCCGAAGGCGTGGGCCTGCTGCGCAGCGAGTTCGTCTTCCTCGACAGCCCGCGCGCGCCGGACCTGGCGGCCCAGGAAGCCGAGTACCGCCGTGTGCTCGACGCCCTCGGCGGCCGCCCGCTGGTGGTGCGCACCCTGGACGTGGGCGGCGACAAGCCGCTGCCGTACTGGCCGATCCCGGCCGAGGCCAACCCCTACCTGGGCGTGCGCGGCATCCGCCTGACGCTGCAGCGCCCGCAGATTTTCGAGACGCAACTGCGCGCCCTGCTGCGGGCCGCCGCCGGACGGGCGCTGCGGATCATGTTCCCGATGGTCGGCCAGGTCGAGGAATGGCGCCGGGCGCGCGACCTGGCGCTGGCCCTGCGCGAGGAATACGACTGCGCCGACCTGCAGCTGGGGATCATGGTCGAGGTGCCCTCGGCGGCGCTGCTGGCGCCGGTGCTGGCGCGCGAGGTGGATTTCTTCAGCGTCGGCACCAACGACCTGACGCAGTACGCCCTGGCCATCGACCGCGGCCACCCGACGCTGTCCGCCCAGGCCGACGGCCTGCACCCGGCGGTGCTGCAACTGATCGACATGACCGTGCGCGCCGCCCATGCCCACGGCAAGTGGGTGGGCGTGTGCGGCGAGCTGGCCGCCGACGCCCAGGCGCTGCCGGTCCTGCTGGGGCTGGCGGTGGACGAGTTGAGCGTGTCTGCGCGCAGCATCCCGCTGGTGAAGCAGGGCGTGCGCGAGCTGGACCTGGGCCAGGCCCGCGAACTGGCCGGCGCCGCCCTCGGCCTGGCCTCGGCGGCGGAGGTCCGTGCCCTGGTGGCGCGGGCCCTGGGGGAGGTGCGCTGATGGCCCGCATCCTCACCCTCACCCTGAACCCGGCGCTGGACCTCACCGTGCGCCTGCCGAGCCTGGAACTGGGCGCGGTGAACCGCTGCGAGGCGGTGCTGGCCCAGGCCGCCGGCAAGGGCCTGAACGTCGCCCAGGTGCTCGCCGACCTCGGCCATGAGCTGAGCGTGGGCGGCTTCCTCGGCGCCGACAACGCCGAAGCCTTCGAGGCGCTGTTCCGCCGCCGCGGCTTCCGCGACGCCTTCGTCCGGGTGCCGGGCGAGACGCGCAGCAACATCAAGCTGGCCGAGCGCAGCGGGCGTATCACCGATCTCAACGGTCCCGGCCTGGAAGTGGATGCCGTGGCCCAGCGGCGTCTGCTGGACGGCCTGGATGAACTGGCCGCCGATCAGGACCTGGTGGTGGTGGCCGGCAGCCTGCCGCGCGGCGTGGACCCGCAGTGGCTGCATGAACTGCTGCTGCGCTTGAAGCGCCTGGGCCTGCGGGTGGCCCTGGACAGCAGCGGCGAGGCCCTGCGCCAGGGGCTGGCGGCCAAGCCCTGGCTGGTCAAGCCGAACGCCGAGGAGCTGAGCGAGGCCTGTGGCCCGGCGGGTGAGGGCGGCGTCGATGCCCAAGCCCGCGCCCTGCGCGCCGGCGGCATCGAGCACCTGGTGCTTTCCGAGGGCGCCGAGGGCGTGCGCTGGTACGGCCCGGACGGGCTGTGGCAGGCGACGCCGCCGAAGGTCGAGGTGGCCAGCACCGTGGGCGCCGGCGACTCGCTGCTGGCGGCCATGGTCGACGGCCTGCTCGCCGGCCGGCCCGCCGAACAGGTGTTGCGCGAGGCCACCGCGGTGGCCGCCCTGGCCGTGACCCAGTTCGACTTCGGCATCGCCGACCGCGAGCGCCTGGCCCGCCTGCAGGCGCAGGTGGCGGTGCGCGCGCTGGATTGATCCGCCCGCCCGCAGCGCCGGGCGGAGCCATAACAAGAGGTACGACGATGAACCTTGCCCTGATCACTGCCTGCCCCAACGGCCAGGTCACCAGCCTGCTCAGCGCGCGCCTGCTGCGCGCCGCCGCCGAACGCCTGGGCTGGTCGGTGTGCGTCGAGAGCAACGAGCCGCAGCGCCCCGAGCAGCGCCTGAGCGCCGAACAGATCGGCGCGGCCGACCTGGTGCTGGTGGTCAGCAGCCAGCCGCTGGACTTGTCCCGCTTCGCCGGCAAGCCGCTGTTCCAGGCGCGACCGGCCGAGGCCCTGGCCGAGCCGGCGGCCTTTCTGCAACGCGCCGCTGCTGAGGCGCAGCCCTGGCAAGGCACGCAGGCCGAGGCCAAGGCGGTGCGGGTAGTGGCGGTGACCGCCTGCCCCACAGGCGTGGCGCACACCTTCATGGCCGCCGAGGCGCTGCAGCAGGCCGCCGAGCGCCTGGGCTGGCAACTGCGGGTGGAAACCCAGGGCTCGGTGGGCGCGCGCAACCCGCTGTCGGCCGAGGACATCGCCGCCGCCGACGTGGTGCTGCTGGCGGCCGACATCGAGGTGAACGCCGAGCGCTTCGCCGGCAAGCGCATCTTCCGCTGCGGCACCGGCGTGGCGCTGAAGCAGCCCGAGGCGACCTTGCGCAAGGCCCTGGAGGAAGGCGCCACAGAAAGCGCCGTCGCCGCCGCTGCGCAGAAGCCGGGCAAGGGCGAGGCGCGTGGGTTGTACAAGCACCTGCTGACCGGCGTGTCGTTCATGCTGCCGATGGTGGTGGCCGGCGGCTTGCTGATCGCGCTGTCCTTCGTGTTCGGCATCCAGGCCTTCAAGGAGCCGGGCACCCTGGCTGCGGCGCTGATGCAGATCGGCGGCGAAAGCGCCTTCAAGCTGATGGTGCCGATGCTCGCCGGCTACATCGCCTGGTCCATCGCCGACCGCCCGGGCCTGGCGCCGGGGATGATCGGCGGGCTGCTGGCCAGCAGCCTGGGCGCGGGCTTCCTCGGCGGCATAGTGGCGGGCTTGCTGGCAGGCTACTCGGCGCGCGCGGTGAGCCAGTGGCTGAAGCTGCCGCAGAGCCTGGAGGCGCTCAAGCCGATCCTGCTGATCCCGCTGCTGTGCAGCCTGTTCACCGGGCTGGTGATGATCTACGTGGTGGGCCAGCCAGTGGCCGGGCTGATGAGCGCGCTGACCGACTTCCTGGCCGGCATGGGCACGGCCAACGCGATCCTCCTCGGCCTGCTGCTCGGCGGCATGATGTGCGTCGACCTCGGCGGGCCGATCAACAAGGCCGCCTACGCCTTCTCCGTGGGCCTGCTGGCCTCGCAGAGCTACGCGCCCATGGCGGCGACCATGGCCGCCGGCATGGTGCCGCCGATCGGCATGGGCCTCGCCACCCTGCTGGCCCGGCGCAAGTTCGCCCAGAGCGAGCGCGAGGCGGGCAAGGCGGCGCTGGTGCTGGGCCTGTGCTTTATCTCCGAGGGCGCCATCCCCTTCGCCGCCAAGGACCCGCTGCGGGTGCTGCCGGCGAGCGTGGTGGGCGGCGCGTTGACCGGGGCGTTGTCGATGTACTTCGGCTGCAAGCTGCTGGCGCCCCATGGCGGGTTGTTCGTGTTGCTGATTCCCAATGCGATGAATCATGCGTTGGCGTATCTGTTGGCGATCGTCGTGGGGAGTGTGGTGACGGGGGTGATTTATGCGGTGCTCAAGCGGGATGAGGCGCAGGGGATGGTGGGGGTGCTGGCGCGGGCCGCCGAATGATCCCGTTGGCCGTTTCACCTTCGCCACAACCCACGCCAAGGTCGAATCCGAAGCCGCCTCGGGCCAAGGTCAGACGGCGGATAACGCCGTAGGCGTTATGCGCCCTACGCCAGGCTTGACCGTGACGTAGGGCGCATAACCGTTCGCGGTTATCCGCCGTTTCACCTTCGCCACAACCCACGCCAAGGTCGAACCCGAAGCCGCCTCGGGCCAAGGCCAGACGGCGGATAACGCCGTAGGCGTTATGCGCCCTACGCCAGGCTTGGCCATGACGTAGGGCGGATAACCGTTCGCGGTTATCCGCCGTTTCACCTTCGCCATAACCCACGCCAAGGTCGAATCCGAAGCCGCCTCGGGCCAAGGTCAGACGGCGGATAACGCCGTAGGCGTTATGCGCCCTACGCCAGGCTTGACCGTGACGTAGGGCGGATAACCGTTCGCGGTTATCCGCCGTTTCACCTTCGCCATAACCCACGCCAAGGTCGAATCCGAAGCCGCCTCGGGCCAAGGTCAGACGGCGGATAACGCCGTAGGCGTTATGCGCCTTACGCCAGGCTTGACCGTGACGCAGGGCGCATAACCGTTCGCGGTTATCCGCCGTTTCACCTTCGCCACAACCCACGCCAAGGTCGAACCCGAAGCAGCCTCGGGCCAAGGCCAGGCGGCGGACACCCGGCGTCCCCCTCGCTCCTACGAAGAGCGCCCCTCAGGCGCTGCGCCGCAACGGCTGCTCTTGCGCCGGCACCGGCAGCCGGTGCGAATCCCCCCGGCCCATGGCGAAGTATTCGAAGCCATAGCGCGCCATCCGCTCCGGATCGTAGAGGTTGCGCCCGTCGAAGATCACCGGCGCCTTCAGGCGGCTGGCCAGCAGCTCGAAGTCCGGGGCCTTGAATTGCTGCCACTCGGTGCAGATCACCAGGGCATCGGCGCCGCCCAGCGCCGCCTCGGGGGTGCCCATCAGTGTCAGGCGTTCGTCATGGCCGTACAGGCGCTGGGCCTCGGGCATGGCTTCGGGGTCGAAGGCGCGGACCTTGGCCCCGGCCGCCCACAGCGCCTCCATCAGGGCGCGGCTGGGGGCGTCGCGCATGTCGTCGGTGTTGGGCTTGAACGACAGGCCCCAGAGGGCGAAGGTGCGGCCCTTGAGGTTGCCGCTGAAGTAGGCGGCGATGCGCTCGAACAGCTTGTGCTTCTGGCGCTGGTTGATGGCTTCCACCGCGCGCAGCAGGTCGCTGGAGCAACTGGCGTCGTCCGCGCTGTGGATCAGGGCCTGGACGTCCTTGGGGAAGCAGGAGCCGCCGTAGCCGCAGCCGGGGTAGATGAAGTGGTAGCCGATGCGCGGGTCGGCGCCCATGCCCTGGCGCACCGCCTCGATGTCGGCGCCCAGGTGCTCGGCCAGCTCGGCGATCTGGTTGATGAAGCTGATCTTGGTGGCGAGCATGCAGTTGGCGGCGTACTTGGTCAGCTCGGCGCTGCGCAGGCTCATGCACAGGAGGCGGTCGTGGTTGCGGTTGAACGGCTCGTAGATCTCGCGCATCACGTCCAGCACCTCGGGCCGCTCGCAGCCGATGACGATGCGGTCGGGGCGGCGGCAGTCGGCCAGGGCCGAGCCTTCCTTGAGAAATTCCGGGTTGGACACGATATCGAAGTCCAGGCTGCGGCCATGCTGGCTCAGCACCTTGTGGACGTGCGCCTTGACCAGGTCGCCGGTGCCCACCGGCACCGTGGATTTCTCGACGATCACCACCGGCGCCTTGCGGTGCAGGGCGATGCCCTCGGCCACCGCGAACACCGCGCCGAGGTCGGCCGAGCCGTCGGCGAGCGGCGGCGTGCCCACGGCGATGAACTGCACCAGGCCGTGGGCCGCGGCCACTTCCACCTCGCTGGTGAAGCGCAGGCGGCCGGCTTCCAGGTTCTCCTTCACCAGCTCGGCCAGGCCGGGTTCGTAGATGCTCACCTGGCCGCGCTGCAGCTTGGCGACCTTGGCCTGGTCGATGTCCATGCAGACCACGTCGTGGCCCACTTCGGCCATGACCGCGGCCTGCACCAGGCCGACGTAGCCGATCCCGAATACGCTGATTTTCATGGTTGTGTCCTGGTTACAGGTGGTTCGAGTGCGCCGGTCCACTGCCGCCCTGGCTTGGGCCAGCATGCCGGTGCTTCGTTACGGTTCTTTTGCCGCGCGGCGCGTTGATGGTCAGCACGCCGGCGATCACCAGGGCCACGCCGAGGGCGCCGCGGGCGTTCAGCGGTTCGCCGAAGCCGGGCAGCGCGGCGGCGCCCAGGTAGACCAGGGCGTAGCTGATGCTCAGAAGCGAATAGGCGCGGCCCAGCGGCAGGTGGCGCAGGGCGCCCAGCCAGCACAGCAGCGACAGCGCGTAGGCCAGCACGGCGGCGGCGAGCATCCCCAGCAGTGGCAGGTGGTAGGTGCTCAGCGCTTGCAGCCACTGCGCCGGCTCGGGCAGGCGCACCATGGCCCAGCGCATGCCCAATTGGGCGCCACTGACCAGGCCTACGCTGCCCAGCGCCAGGGCGAAGCCGGTGACGCGGCTCATGCCTGCGCCCCCAGCAGCGCCACGCCGGCGCCGATCAGCAGGATGCCCAGCCAGTGGCGCGCATCGACGCTTTCGCCGAAGAGCAGGCGCGCGGCCAGGGTGACCAGCACGAAGTTCAGGCTCAGCATCGGGTAGGCCAGGCCCACCGGCAGGCGCTGCAACAGCAGCAGCCAGAGCAGCAGGGCGGCGCCCAGGCAGGCCATGGCCAGCAGCAGCCAGGGCGACAGCAGCTTGCCTGCAAGACCGAGGCTGCGTTCGCCCCAGCCGTCCACGGCGAGCTTCTGTGCCACCTGGCCGAGGCAGGTGAGCAGGCACACGGCGGCGAGCAGCACGGCGGTCATGGCGCAGCCTGCGGGATCAGCAGGAAGACCAGGTGGTTTTCCCGGTAGCTGGTGACGTCCCGCGGCATCAGCGCCAGCTCGGCTTCGTCGCCGGGGCTGTTGACGCGCAGGATCACGCCCACCGGACCCTTGCGGCGCGCATCGGCGAGCCAGGCGGGGAAGCCTTCCAGGCTCAGCGAGCGGCCCTGGGCGTCGGGGTAGCCGAGGCCGTACTTGAGCTCGCCCTCGGTGTTGAGCAGGAACACCTCGCTGCGCCCGGTGCGCCAGGCCAGCGCCGAGGCGCCGCCCAGGTCGTTGCTCAGCAGGGTGCGGGCGCTGGCCAGCTCCTCCAGGTGCTGGGCGATGAACTGGTCGGGCATCTTGCTGTTGACCATGCGCTCGGGCATCGCTGCCGGCGCCGCAGCCACCAGCAGCCAGGCGGCCAGCGCCGGCGCGGCCCACAGTTGCTGCGGGCGCAGCCATTGCAGAACGCCGCACAGGGCCCAGAGGGCGCAGACCAGGCCGATCAGCAGCAGGCTCGGCAGTTGCTGGTGGTACAGCGCCTTCTTCGCCTGCAGGAATGCCAGCGCGGCCAGGCCGAGCAGGCCCAGCAGCAGGTTCAGCGCGCCGTTCAGGCGCAGCGCCCGCAGGCGCCCGCTCTCCAGGGCGCTGGCCAGGGCATCGGCCATCAGCAGGGCCAGGGGCGCGAAGCAGGGCATGATGTAGGTCGGCAGCTTGCCCCTGGCCAGGCTGAAGAACAGGAAGGGCATGGCGAACCACAGCAGCAGGAACACCGCGTGGGGCGTGCGGCGCGCCTGCCAGCCGCGCTGGAAGGCGGCGGGGACCAGCAGCGTCCAGGGCGCCGCGCAGGCGAACAGCAGCGGCACGAAGAACCAGAACGGCCGCGCGTGCTGGGCGTCGCTGCCGGCGAAGCGCTGGATGTGCTCGTGCCAGAAGAAGAAATGCCAGAAGTCCGGCTCGCGCAGGTGCACCGCCAGCACCCAGGGCAGGCTGGCCAGCAGCGCCACCAGCACCGCCAGCGGGCCGAGCAGGAAGAGTTCGCGCAGGCGACGGCGCCACAGCGCGTAGGGCAGCGCCACCAGCACCGGCAGCAGGCCGGCGAGGAAGCCCTTGGTCATGAAGCCCATGGCGCAGGCCGCGCCCAGCGCCACCCAGGCGCCGAGGCGGGCGCGGGGCGAAGTGGCCTCGAAGGCGAACCACAGGGCGAACAGGCTCAGGTTCACCCACAGGGTGAATTGCGGGTCGAGGTTGGCGTAGCCGGCTTGCCCGGCGATCAACGCGAAGCTGGCGTAGAGCAGCGCGGCCGTCCACGCCCGGCCCGGCTGCGGCCACAGTCGCCGGCCCAGCAGCCAGACCAGCAGGGTGCTGCAGGCGCTGACCAGCACCGAGGCGAAGCGCACGCCGAACAGGTTCTCGCCGAACGCCGCCTGGCCGAGGGCGACCAGCCAGTAGCCGGCGATGGGCTTCTCGAAGTAGCGCAGGCCGAGGAAGTGCGGCGCTACCCAGTCGCCGCGCTGCAGCATTTCCTGGGCGACCTGCGCGTAGCGCGTCTCGTCGGGTATCCACAGGCCGTGCAGGCCCAGCGGCACGAGGAAGAACAGGACCAGCACGGCCCCGGCCAGCAAGCTATAGCGCCGGTTCATCGCTGTACGCCCAGCCAGCCTTCGCGGCCCGCCAGGCTGCCGCGGCTCAG
Source organism: Pseudomonas sp. A6 (assembly GCF_052367875.1). Classification (NCBI taxonomy): domain Bacteria; kingdom Pseudomonadati; phylum Pseudomonadota; class Gammaproteobacteria; order Pseudomonadales; family Pseudomonadaceae; genus Pseudomonas; species Pseudomonas sp. A6. The sequence goes on from NZ_CP198970.1 coordinate 1,188,555, forward strand.
TTCGCCCAGTGGTAGCGTCGCCGGGTCAGCCGGCAGCAACTGGCCGAGGGGGTGGAAGCGGATGCCGCCCTCGCGGGCATGGCCCAGCAGCGCACGGAAGGCGTCGGCCATGACGATGCCTTCCACTTCGGCGTGCACGGTGTAGACGTTCAGCGCCTGCGGGTGGAAGCGGGCCATGATGAAGTCGTTGAAAGCGTCGGCGGAAAGGTCCGGGCCCACTACCTCGTCGAAGGTCGGCAGGTCCACCGGCACCTGCGGGGTGCCCGGGCGGCCGTCGGCCAGGCGCGGGCGGAACGGCGAGGCGCCGCGGCAGTCGCTGTTGTAGCGGAAGCCGAAGGCCTCCTTGGCCTGCACGGTGCGCTCGTCGGCGCGCCAGCCGGCCACCGCCGAGCAGTCCACGCGCTGGCCGAGGATGTCGCTGAGGCTGTCCACGCCCAGGGCGATCTGCCGGTGCAGCTGCTCGGCGCTCCAGCGCCCGGCGTTGGCCTGCCAGCCGTGGTGGTCCCAGGCGTGCAGGCCGACCTCGTGGCCGGCGGCCAGGGTGCGCCGCATCAGCGGGCCGAGGTCGCGGCCGATGGGGCGGCCGGGCCAGGCGGTGCCGGCCAGGAGGATGTCCCAGCCGTACAGGCTGGCGGCCTTCGAACGCAGCATCTTCCACAGGAAGCGTGGCCGCGCCAGGCGCCACAGGTGGCGGCCCATGTTGTCCGGGCCGACGCTGAAGAAGAAGGTCGCCTTCACCCCCGCCTCGTCGAGCAGCTCCAGCAGCCGCGGCACGCCGTCACGGGTGCCGCGGTAGGTGTCGACGTCGATGCGCAGCCCGGCCTGCATCAGCTGGCGACCCTCAGCTTGCCGGCCTGCTGCTGCTCGGCGATGGCTTCGCGCAGGAAGAAGTCGAGGGTCTTGGCGATGGTCTCGCGCATGTGCACCTTCGGCTCCCAGTCCAGCAGGCGGCGGGCGTTGTCGATGCTCGGCTTGCGGTGCGCCACGTCCTGGTAGCCGTCGCCGTAGAAGCTGCGGCTCTCCACCTCGCGGAAGCCGGCGAAGGGCGGGAAGTGCGCGCGCAGCGGGTGGGCCTCGAACTGGCGCAGCAGTTCCTCGCCCAGCTCGCGGATGCTCGCCTCGTTGTCCGGGTTGCCGATGTTGACGATCTGCCCGTCGCAGCGCCCGCCGTCGTTGTCGACGATGCGCGCCAGGGCCTCGATGCCGTCGTCCACGTCGGTGAAGCAGCGCTTCTGCGCGCCGCCGTCGACCAGGCGGATCGGCGTGCCTTCCACCAGGTGCAGGATCAGTTGGGTAATCGCCCGCGAACTACCGATGCGCGCCGAGTCCAGGCGGTCCAGGCGCGGGCCCATCCAGTTGAACGGGCGGAACAGGGTGAAGCGCAGGCCCTTCTGGCCGTAGGCCCAGATCACCCGGTCGAGCAGCTGCTTGGACACCGAGTAGATCCAGCGCTGCTTGTTGATCGGGCCCACCACCAGGTTGGAGCTGTCCTCGTCGAAGCTGGCGTCGCTGCACATGCCGTACACCTCGGAGGTGGACGGGAAGATCACCCGCTTGCCGTACTTCACGCAGTAGCGCACCAGCTTGAGGTTTTCCTCGAAGTCCAGCTCGAACACGCGCAGCGGGTTGCGGGTGTATTCGATGGGGGTGGCGATGGCCACCAACGGCAGCACCACATCGCACTTCTTGATGTGGTACTCGATCCACTCGGTGTGGATGCTGATGTCGCCCTCGACGAAGTGGAAGTCCGGGTTGCTCTTCAGCCGCTCGATGGCGTCGGAGCCGATGTCCAGGCCGTACACCTCGTAATTGCCGTCGCGTAGCAGGCGCTCGGAGAGGTGGTTGCCGATGAAGCCGTTGACGCCGAGGATCAGCACCCGCGTCTTGCGCCGGGGCTTGCCCACCGCGTGCAGCCGCGAGCCGGTCACCAGGCCCATCTCGCGGGCCAGTTGCGCGCCGGCGAGGAACAGCCCGGCGTCGCCCTGCTGGCCGGCGACGATCTCCAGGCTGTCTTCGCCACAGGCGATGCGCAGCGGCTCCACGCCAAGCACGGCGCCGGCCGGGCGGCCCTGGTTGCCGGGCACCACCTTCGACTGCCAGACGATCAGCTTGCGCTCGCCCACCGGGGCGAAGGCGCCGGGGTAGGGTTGCGTCACCGCGCGCACCAGGTTGTGCAGCTCGCCGGCTGGGCGGCGCCAGTCGAGCTGGCCGTCGGCCGGGGTGCGGCGGCCGAAGTAGCTGGCCTGGCTTTCGTCCTGCTCGCGCTCGACGAAGTCGCCTTCGAGCATCGCCGGCAGCAGCCGGTCGAGCAGTTCGCCGGCGGCCTCGCGCAGCTTGCCGTGCAGGCTCAGGGCGGTGTCTTCGGCGTCGATGGCCACGCGCTGCTGGGCGATGATGGCGCCGGCGTCGGGGCGCTTGACCATGCGGTGGAGGGTCACGCCGGTCTCGCTTTCGCCGTTGACCAGCACCCAGTTGGCCGGGGCGCGGCCGCGGTAGCGCGGCAGCAGCGAGCCGTGCAGGTTGAAGGCGCCGCGGCGGGCGCAGGCCAGCAGTTCCTCGCCGAGCAGGTGGCGGTAGTAGAACGAGAAGATGAACTGCGGCTGCAGCTCGCGGATGCGCGCGATCCACAGCGGATGGTTGACGTCCTCCGGGGCGTGCACCGGGATGCCGCGCTGCGCGCACAGCTGCGCCACCGAGCCGAAGAAGCGGTTCTCCCGCGCATCGTCGGCGTGGGTGAACACCGCGTCGATCTGGTAGCCGGCGGCCAGCAGGGCTTCGATGCCGGCGCAGCCGATGTCGTGGTAGGCGAATACGAGGGTCTTGGCGCTCATTGGGCTAGGGACTCGACGGCAGGGGTAGGGGAGATCGACGCGGTGCTGGCGGTGGGCAGGGCCGCGCCGCGCGCCACGCGCTCGATGAAGAAGCGCGGGCGGGCGCGCACGTCGTTGTACATGCGGCCCAGGTACTCGCCGAGCAGGCCCATGCCGACCAGCTGCACGCCGCTGAACAGGAAGAGGATGGCGAACAGCACGAACAGGCCGTTGCCGGCCCAGGCCGCGCCGAACAGCAGGCGCAGCACCAGCAGCAGGGCGCCGAAGGCGGTGCCGGCCAGGGCCATGCCGGCGCCGACCAGGCTGAGCAGGCGCAGCGGGCTGGTGGTCATGCAGGTGACCAGGTCGAACATCAGGTTGACCAGGCGCAGGAAGCCGTACTTCGACTCGCCGTGCTCGCGCTCGGCGTGGCCGACGACGATCTCGCTGGTGTGGCGGGCGAAGCTGTTGGCCAGGATGGGAATGAAGGTGCTGCGCTCGCGGCAGGCCAGCATCGCCTTGACGATGCCGCGGCGGTAGGCGCGCAGCATGCAGCCGTAGTCGCTCATGGCCACGCCGGTGGAGCGCTGCACGGCCAGGTTGATCAGCTTCGACGGCCAGCGGCGCAGGGCCGAGTCCTGGCGGTTGCCGCGCACCGTGCCGACCACGTCGTAGCCCCTGGCGGCCTGCTCGACCAGGCGCGGGATTTCCTCCGGCGGGTTCTGCAGGTCGGCGTCGAGGGTGATCACCAGGTCGCCGCGGCACTGCTCGAAGCCGGCCATGATCGCCGCGTGCTGGCCATAGTTGCGGTTGAGGATGACCGCCAGCACGTGGCTGTCGGGCGCCTCGGCGGCCTCCTGGAGCAGTTCGGCGGAGCCGTCGCGGCTGCCGTCGTCGACCAGCACGATTTCATAGGCGCGGCCGAGCTGGCGGCAGGCGGCGTCGGTGCGGCGCAGCAGTTCGGGCAGGCTGTCCTGCTCGTTGTACACCGGGATGACCACGGAGACGCAGTCGATGGCATAGGGTTTCACGGGGGTCACCGAAGGAGGGTTTCGCAGGCCCCGACCACGCGCTCCAGGTCGGCGTCGGTCATGTCGGGGAACAGCGGGATGGAACACAGGCGCGCCGAGTTCCATTCGGTGGCGGGCAGGCTGACGCCGGGGAAGCGCTGGCGGTACCAGGTGTGCAGGTGGGTACCGATGAAGTGGATGCCGCTGCCGATGCCGCGTTGCTGCAGGGCCTGCATGAAGGCGTCGCGGTGCATGCCGCAGGCCTGCTCGTCGATGCGCAGGATGAACAGGTGCCAGGCGTGCTGCTGCGGGTAGCCGGGCACGCTCAGCGGCTGCACCGGCAGGTGTGCCAGGCGCTTGAGGTACTGGGCGGCGAGTTCGGCGCGGCGGGCGTTGATCGCCTCCAGGCGGTCCAGCTGGACCAGAGCGATGGCGGCATTGATGTCGGTGAGGTTGTACTTGAAGCCCGGCTCAATCACCTGCGCCTGGGGCTTGCGGCCGTGGCTCAGGCGGTCGTAGGCGTCCACCCCCAGGCCGTGGAACTTCAGGGTGCGCACGCGGTTGGCCAGGGCCTCGTCGTCGCTGACGAACATCCCGCCCTCGGCGCAGGTCATGTTCTTGATCGCGTGGAAGGAGAAGATCGCCGTGCCGCGTGAACCGACGTGGCGGCCGCGGTAGCGGGTGCCGGCGGCGTGGGCGGCGTCCTCGATCACCGCGATGCCGTGCTTTTCGGCCAGCGCGTAGAGCGGGTCGAGGTCGAAGGCGGCGCCGGCGTAGTGCACCGGGATGATCGCCTTGGTGCGCGGGGTGATGGCCGCCTCGATGCGCGCGGCGTCGGTCATCAGGGTGTCGCGGTCGACGTCGACGAACACCGGGGTGGCGCCCAGCAGGCAGATCATGTTGGCGGTGGACACCCAGGTCTGCGACGGGGTGATCACCTCGTCGCCCGGGCCGATGCCCAGCGCCAGCAGGGCGATGTGCATGGCGCCGGTGGCCGAGGCCACGGCCACGGCGTGCTTGCAGCCGACGTAGTCGGCGAAGCGCTGCTCCAGCAGCTGGTTCTTCGGGCCGGTGGTGATCCAGCCGGAGCCGAGCACTTCGCTGACGGCCTGGATTTCCTCGGCGCCGATGCTGGGCCGGGAGAAGGGGAGGAACGCGTTGTCCATGCGGGTCACGGGACTGTGGCCATTGAGTGCATCCATGCTCGCCGAGCAATCGTTAAGAACCCGTTATGAGCATGTTCGGAAAATGTCGCGGCCCTGCCTGCACCCTGGCGGGGCAGGGCAGACGGGTGGGAAGGGATCGTTGCGGGCCCTTCGCCAGGGGCGACGGTGGCTGCCGCGCAGGGCGCCGAAAATGGGCCCGCAGGCCGCGGCCGCTCTATTCCGGGGCAAATTGAACGAGCGCTCGATTTGGCCGGAAAACACTGTTGAACACTCGTTCATTCGTGGTTATGGTGATGCCACGCCCCGCCGCCGAACGCCGTTCCGGCCGCGGGTTCTCCGTCATTCGGGTGAGGTCCGTGCATGCGTTATTCGTCGCTTGTGGACAGGATGGTCGGGCCAGGCGCAGCCGCCTGGGATATCCACTACGCCGCCGTGGCGGCGCAACGCGCCGGGGAGGACGCGATCGTCCTCAGCGTCGGCGATCCGGACTTTGCCACCCCGGCCTTCATCACCGACGCCGCGGTGGCCTCGCTGCAGGCCGGTGACACCCATTACAGCGACGTGGCCGGGCGCCCGGAACTGCGCCAGGCCATCGCCGACCTGTACCGGCGGCGCTTCGACCTGCAGGTGGGCGCGGACAGCGTCATCGTCCTCGCCGGCGCGCAGAACGCCCTGTTCGCCGCCGCCCTGTGCCTGCTGGAGGGCGGCGACGAAGTCATCGTCTTCGACCCGGTCTACGTCACCTACGAGGCCACCTTGAAGGCCACCGGCGCCAAGCTGGTGGCGGTGTCCACTCCCGCCGACAACGGCTTCCGCCTCGACGCGGCGGCCCTGGAAGCGGCCATCACCCCGCGCACCCGGGCGATCTTCTTCGCCAACCCGAACAACCCCACCGGCGTGGTCATGCGCCCCGACGAGCTGCGCGCCATCGCCGCCGTCGCCGAGCGCCACGACCTCTGGGTGGTGGTGGACGAGGTGTACGAGGCGCTGACCTTCGAGCAGCCGCACCAGAGCTTCGCCGCGCTGCCGGGCATGGCCACGCGCACCCTGAGCCTGGGCAGCCTGTCCAAGTCCCACGCCATGACCGGCTGGCGCGCCGGCTGGATAGTCGCCGAGCCGAAGCTGGTCGGGCACATCGAGAACCTGGCGCTGAACATGCTCTACGGCCTGCCCGGCTTCGTGCAGGAGGCCGCGCTGGCGGCGGTGCGCCGCCACGACGAGGTGGCCGCCGGGATGCGCGAGGTCTACCGCCGGCGCCGCGACCTGGTGCTGCGGCAGCTGGCGCGCAGCCCGCGGCTGAAGGTGCTGAGCCCCGAGGCCGGGATGTTCGTGATGGTCGACGTGCGCGGCACGGGCCTCAGCTCCCTGGACTTCGCCTGGCAGCTGTTCCGCGCCCGCGGCGTGTCGGTGCTCGACGCCGCCGCTTTCGGCCCCCAGGCCGACGGCTTCGTGCGGCTGTCCTTCACCCTGGCCGACGAGACCCTGGCCGAGGCCTGCGAGCGCATCCTCGCCTTCGTCGAATCCCTGCCCGCGGCCTCCCCTGTAGGAGCGGGCCCTGCCCGCGAATCGCGCGCAGGGCGCGCTCCTACACAGAGCGTACCGGCGCAGCCCGCCGGCAAACCGGTGATCGAAGTCCGCGACCTGCACAAGCGCTTCGGCCAGTTCGAGGTGCTCAAGGGCGTCTCGCTGTCGGCCCGCGAGGGCGGCGTGGTCTCGCTGATCGGCGCCAGCGGCTCGGGCAAGAGCACCCTGCTGCGCTGCATCAACATGCTGGAGGTGCCCAACGCCGGCAGCGTCAGCGTCGACGGCGAGATCATCCGCCTCGACCAGGACCGCCACGGCGAGCCGCGGGTGGCCGACCAGAAGCAGCTGACGCGCATCCGCTCGCGGCTGGGCATGGTGTTCCAGAACTTCAACCTGTGGCCGCACCGCACCGTGCTGGAGAACCTGATGGAGGCGCCGACCTTCGTCCTCCACGAGAGCAAGGCCGAGGCCCGCGAACGCGCCGAGGCGCTGTTGGCGCGGGTGGGCCTGGCGGAGAAGCGCAACGAATACCCGGCCTTCCTCTCCGGCGGCCAGCAGCAGCGCGTGGCCATCGCCCGCGCCCTGGCGGTGCGGCCGAAGGTGATGCTGTTCGACGAGCCGACCTCGGCGCTCGACCCGGAGCTGGTCGGCGAGGTGCTGCGGGTGATCCGCTCGCTGGCCGAGGAGGGCCGCACCATGATCCTGGTGACCCACGAAATGGCCTTCGCCCGCGACGTCTCCAGCCACGTGGCCTTCCTCCACCAGGGCCTGATCGAGGAGGAGGGCACCCCCGAGGAGGTCTTCGCGCGGCCGCGCAGCGAACGCTGCCGGCAGTTCGTCAACGCCCACCAGAATCGTTGAACCGGCCGCCCCGCGCGGCCACCCGGGCAAGCTTCTAGCACGACAAACCACAAGAAAGCGGAAGGGGCATCATGAACAGACAGGGTCTTTGCGGTTGGTTGGCGGGTGCGGCATTGCTGGCGGCGGGCATGGCCAGCGCGCAGGCGGAGACATTGCGCTTCGCCCTGGCGGCGGAGCCCTACCCGCCGTTCTCGGTGAAGCAGCCGGACGGCCAGTGGACCGGCTTCGAGCCGGACCTGATCCACAAGGTCTGCGCCGAGATGAAGGCACAGTGCGAGATCGACGAGGTGGCCTGGGACGGCATCATCCCGGCGTTGATGGCGAAGAAGATCGACGTCATCTTCAACTCCATGTCCATCACCGACGAGCGCGAGAAGCAGATCGCCTTCAGCGTGCCCTACTACGACACCCCGGTGGCGGTGGCCGCGCCGGCCGCCAGCGACATCACCATCAGCCCCGAGGGCCTGAAGGGCAAGGTGATCGGCGTGCAGATCTCCACCGTCAGCTCCAACTACCTGAAGAAGTACTACGAGAAGATCGCCGACGTGCGCTACTACGACACCCAGGACTCGGTGAACGCCGACCTGGTGGCCGGGCGCATCGACCTGATGATGGCCGACGGCATCGCCGTGAAGTCCTTCCTCGACTCCCCCGACGCCAAGGCCGCGGGCATCGTCAGCAAGGGCGAGGTGCCCCACGACCCGCTGTTCGGCCGCGGTGTGGGCGCCGGCCTGCGCAAGGACGACACCGCGCTGAAGGCCAGGCTCGACGAGGCCATCGGCAAGCTGCTGGCCAGCGATGACTACAAGGCGCTGTCGGACAAGTACTTCGGCCTCAGCGTCGCGCCCAAGCAGCAGTGATGAGCCGGCGCCGCCCCTGCCCGGGCGGCGCCGTGGTTCGAGGAATTCGCCATGCAATCCTATCTCGACCTCGTCGGCTTCGGCGCCCAGGGCTGGGGGCCGGCGCTGCTGCGCGGGCTGCTGGTCACCCTGCAGATTTCCTTCGGCGCCTTCCTGGTCGGCATGCTGATCGGCCTGGGCGCCGCCAGCGCCAAGCTCAACGGCCCGCGCCCGCTGGCCGCCGCCGCGCGCGGCTATACCACGCTGTGCCGGGCGGTGCCGGAGCTGCTGCTGATCCTGCTGTTGTACTACGTCGGCTCCATGGGCCTGAACCAGTTGTTCGCCTGGCTCGGCTACGGCGACGTGAAGCTCAACGGCACCATGGTCGCCATCGCCGTGCTCGGCCTGGTGCAGGGCGCCTACGCCTCGGAAATCTTCCGCGGCGCCATCCAGGCCATCCCCTACGGCCAGATCGAGGCGGCGCGGGCCTACGGCATGCACGGCTTCGGCCTGTTCCGCCGCGTCACCCTGCCGATCATGGCGCCCAACGCCCTGGCCGGGATGGCCAACCTGTGGGTCAACCTGATCAAGGACAGCGCGCTGATCAGCGTGGTGGGCACCAACGAGCTGCTCTACACCGCCAAGCAGGCGGCCGGTTCGACGCGCCACTACCTGACCTTCTACCTCACCGCGGCGGCGCTGTACTACCTGCTCACGGTGCTCTCCAACCTGTTCTCCGGCTGGCTCGAGCGGCGTTTCCGCCGCTGGATACCGGCGGTATGAGGCGCGCGCGATGAGCGATCACTGGATATTCAGCTACGCCAGCCTGCTGCTGCGCGGCCTGGGCACCACCCTGTCGCTGCTGCTGCTCAGCGCCGTGCTCGGCTTCGCCCTGGCGCTGCTGGTGGCGCTGGCGCGGATGTCGCGCAACCTGTTCGTGGCCAAGGCCAGCCTGGCCTTCACCAGCGTCATCCGCGGCACGCCGCTGCTGGTGCAGATCTACACCTGCTACTACGGCCTGGGCAGCCTGTTCGCCACCTACCCGCCGATCCGCAGCAGCTTCCTCTGGCCGTACCTGCGCGATGGCTACTGGTACATCGTGTTGGCGCTGGTGCTGTCGGTGGGGGCCTACGTCGGCGAGGTGGTGCGCGGCGGCCTCAAGGCCGTGCCGCGCGGCGAGCTGGAAGCCGCTGCGGCTTTCGGCATGCACCGCCGCCTGGTGCTCTACCGGGTGTGGCTGCCGCGGGCGATCCGCCTGCTGCTGCCGACCCTGGCCGGGGAAACGGTGCTGCTGCTCAAGTCCACCGCGCTGGCCTCGACCATCGCCGTGGTCGACCTGCTGGGCGCGGCCAACGTGGTGCGCGCGCAGACCTTCCAGGTGTACCAGCCGCTGCTGCTGGTGGCGGCCATCTACGTGTGCCTGACGTTCATCATCGAGGGCTGTTTCAACCTGCTGGAGCGCACCGCGCCGGTCCGCCGCGAGTCCGCCGCGCCGCGTTCGCGCGCCGGCTGGGTGTTCTGGCGGCGCAAGGCGAAGGTCTAGGCATAGGCGCCGCGGCGCAGGCCCTCGACCCAGTGGCGGCTGAGCTGCAGGCCGTCCTCGGCGCTGAAGGTGGTGGGGTTCAGGCACCACTCCAGCCACAGCCCGTCGAGCATGGCCGACAGGCCGATGGAGGCCAGGCGCGGGTTGGCGATGGCGAAGCCCTCGCTGCGCGCCAGGTCGGTGATCAGGCCTTCGAGCAGTTGCAGGTAGGCGCGGTAGCCGCGCTCGTGGGCGTCGTTGACCGGCGTGGAGTGGCGGATGAGGCTCCAGAACACCACCCAGGGGCTGAGCAGGTCGGGGTCGAGCACGCCGGGGGAGAAGGAGCCGACCAGGAAGGCGTCCAGGCGCGCGGCGGCATCGCTGCCGGCGGCGGCGACGCTCTCGCGCAGCGACTGGGTGACGCCGGCGGCGAGGCTCTCATAGGCCTGGGCGACCAGCGCCTCGATGCTGCCGAAGTGGTGGTTGACCAGGCCCACGGCCACCCCCGCCTCCTTGGCGATGCGCCGCACCGAGATGCCGGCATGGCCATCGGCGACCAGGCACTTGAGGCAGGCGCGCACCAGGTCCTCGCGGCGTTCCTCGGGCGTGGCGCGGCGGGCTTTCTGGCGGGGGCTGTCCACGCGGGGGAGTTCCTTGTGCGGGGCGCCGGGGCGCGGTGGGTGGAATCGATACTAGGGGGCGCCGGGCAAGTTTGCCATGCCCCGCGACGAGGGAGGAGGCAAGCATGATCGAAGACGTATCGCTGCGGCTGAGCGGGGATTCCGGCGCGCCATTGACGGTGCCGGCCTGGCGCATCGACGCCGGCCGGCCGGGGCCGCGGGTGCACCTGCAGGCCGGGGTCCACGCCGACGAAATCGCCGGCATGCTGGTGCTGCACCAACTGCTGCCGAGGCTGCGCCAGGCGGCGGAGCAGGGGCGGCTCAACGGCAGCGTGACGTTGGTGCCCCAGGCCAACCCCTTCGGCATCGGCCAGTTCCGCCAGGGGCGCATCCTCGGCCGCCATCACGAAGCGACGGCGCGCAACTTCAACCGCGGCTTCCCGGCCTCGGCGAAAGCCACGGGCACAGTGGACAACCTCACCGACTGGCAGCGCCAGCTGGCCGCGCTGGCGGCGCCTGCGGACATAGTGCTGGACCTGCACACCGACGACGAGGCGCTGCAATACCTCTACGTCCACGAACGTCTGTGGCCGGCGGCGCAGGACCTGGCCGCGGCGCTGCGCGCCGAGCTGGCGATCATCTGGGAAGGCGACAGCGACGGCGCCTTCGAGGAAGTGGTGATCGAACCCTGGCTGGCCGAGGATCACTTCGACGGGCGCCTGGTGGCCACGGTGGAACTGCGTGGCCAGGGTGACGTCAGCGACGCGCTGGCGCAGCAGGATGCTGACGGGCTGTGGGCCTTCCTCTGCGGGCGCGGGGTGATCGAGGAAATGGTGGAACTACCGGCCTGGCAAGGCGTGGCGGTGCCCATGGGCTTCATGGAAACGGTGTTCGCGCCGGTGGCCGGGGTGCTGGTGTTCGAACGCGAACTGGGCGAGGTGGTGCAGGCTGGCGAGCGTTTCGCTCGGATCGTCGCGAGGCCGGGGGATGCCGGGAGCGAGGTGGTGCTGCGGGCGCCGCAGACCGGGTTGTTCGTTACCCGCTATCGCGACCGGCTGATCCCGCGCGGGGCGATTGCGGCGAAGTTCACCGGGTCGGCGCCGTCGTCCACCTGGAGTTCCGGTGCGCTCGATCCATAACACCACACGCCCTTTCGGCTTTTTTGGCTTTTCGTAGGAGCGAGCTTGCTCGCGAACCAGCCCCACTGCGGAATCTGTTCGCGAGCAAGCTCGCTCCTACGAAGAGCACCGTGCGGCATCACAGCCAGATGGCGTTCCAGAAGGGGTAGTCGGCGACGCGTTTCACCAGGCCTGCCCGCAGCGGATTGGCGATGATGTAGCGGGCGACGGCCTTGAGGTCTTCTTCGTGCCGCAGTGCCCGGTCGTGGTAGCCGGATTGCCAGGCTTTTCCTGTTCGCTGCGAGGTTGCATTGATGGCGATAGCCGTGCGCGACTTGAAGCTTCGCATCACCTGTTCCAGACGCTCTTCCTGAAGTTGCAACAGCCAATGAAGATGGTCCGGCATCAGAACCCAGGCGAGGGTCTGCAACTCCTCTGCATGGTGGATTTGTCGGCAGACCTGGCAGGCGGTCGTCCAGTCCTCGAAGAGGCGTTCGCGGTGGGGCGTGACCGTGGTGACCAGGTAGATCTGGCCGGGTATGGAATGGCGGCCCTTGCGCAGGTCCTTTCCGTGGAAGCCCATGGGGTGCTCCTTGCTGGGGGGACGCTGGGAGCATGGCAGGGAGAGGTATCGGATTTATCCGGGAAGGAAGGTGTCTGGGGCGGTTCGCGAGCAAGCTCGCTCCTACAGGTCGGGCGTGGCACCTGCTTTTCGTAGGAGCGAGCTTGCTCGCGAACCCACCCAAACAAAAACGCCCGCACAACGGCGGGCGTTTTCACGAAGGCACCGAACTCAGTGATGCTCGCGCGTCGCGCGGAAGGTGATGTCCGGCCAGCGCTCTTCCATCAGGCTCAGGTTCACCCGGGTGGGGGCCAGGTAGGTGAGGTGGCCGCCGCCGTCCACGGAGAGGTTCTCGAAGGCCTTGTCCTTGAACTCCTTGAGCTTCTTCTCGTCCTTGCACTCGATCCAGCGCGCCGACCAGACGTTGATCTGCTCGTAGGCGCACTCGACCTTGTATTCCTCCTTCAGGCGGCTGGCGACCACGTCGAACTGCAGCACACCGACTGCGCCGAGGATGATGTCGTTGTTGCGCTCGGGGAAGAACACCTGGGTAGCGCCTTCCTCGGCCAGCTCCTGCAGGCCCTGGCGCAACTGCTTGGACTTCAGCGGGTCCTTCAGGCGCACGCGGCGGAACAGTTCCGGGGCGAAGTGCGGGATGCCGGTGAAGCCCAGGTTCTCGCCTTCGCTGAAGGTGTCGCCGATCTGGATGGTGCCGTGGTTGTGCAGGCCGATGATGTCGCCGGCGTAGGCCTCTTCCAGCTGCTCGCGCTCGCTGGAGAAGAAGGTCAGGGCGTCGGCGATCTTCACGTCCTTGCCCAGGCGCACGTGGCGCATCTTCATGCCCTTCTCGTACTTGCCCGAGCAGATGCGCATGAAGGCGATGCGGTCGCGGTGTTTCGGGTCCATGTTCGCCTGGATCTTGAACACGAAGCCTGTGAACTTCTCCTCGGTGGGCTGCACTTCTCGCTCGTGGGCAGCGCGCGCCAGCGGCTGCGGGGCCCAGTCGACGATGCAGTCGAGCACCTGGTCGACGCCGAAGTTGCCCAGCGCGGTACCGAAGAACACCGGGGTCATCTCGCCCTTGAGGAAGGCGTCCTTGTCGAACTCGTGGCAGGCGCCCTGCACCAGCTCCAGCTCTTCGAGGAAGTTGTCGTAGAGGTCGCCCAGGTGCGCGCGGGCCTCGTCGGAGTCGAGCTTGTCGATCACCTGGGTCTCGATGCGCTCGTGGCCGTGGCCGGGCACGTAGACGATGATCTTGTCCTCGGCCAGGTGGTACACGCCCTTGAAGTCCCGGTAGCAGCCGATCGGCCAGGTGATGGGCGCGGCCTTGATCTTCAGCACCGCCTCGATCTCGTCGAGCAGCTCGATGGGGTCGCGGATGTCGCGGTCGAGTTTGTTGATGAAGCTGACGATGGGCGTGTCGCGCAGGCGGCAGACTTCCATCAGGGCGATGGTCCGCGGCTCCACCCCTTTACCGCCGTCGAGCACCATCAGCGCCGAGTCCACCGCGGTCAGGGTGCGGTAGGTGTCTTCGGAGAAGTCTTCGTGGCCGGGGGTGTCGAGCAGGTTGACCATGTGCTCGCGGTAGGGGAACTGCATCACCGAGGTGGTGATGGAGATGCCGCGCTGCTTCTCCATTTCCATCCAGTCGGAGGTCGCATGGCGGTCGGACTTGCGCGACTTCACGGTGCCGGCGACGGCGATGGCCTTGCCCATCAGCAGCAGCTTCTCGGTGATGGTGGTCTTACCGGCGTCGGGGTGGGAGATGATCGCGAAGGTGCGGCGCTTGGCGACTTCGGCGGCCTGGTTGGTCATGGGTGCGTGCCTGCTGGAGTTCGGTGACGGCGGGCGCGGTCGGCCCGGAAAAGCGCGGGATTATAGCCCAAAGCCTTGCGTCGCCGGCAGGTGCGGCGACGCAAGGCCCCGCCTCAGTGGCCGTCGTCGGCCGCGGGCGCCGCGCCGCGGTAGATGGTGCGCACCAGCGGGCCGATGGACAGGCCCTGGAGCAGGATGGACACCAGCACCACCACGTAGGTCAGGCTGAGGATCAGGTCGCGCTGCTCGCCCAGCGGCAGCGACAGCGCCAGGGCCACCGAGACGCCGCCGCGCAGGCCGCCCCAGACCAGGATGCGGATGGTTCCGCCCGGCACCTGGCGGCGCCCAGCCTCGGTCTGGCGCAGCACCAGGATGGCCGGGGCCACGGTGAGCAGGCGCGAGGCCAGCACCGCGCCGCCGAGGGCGAAGGCGGCCACCACGTGCAGCCAGTTGAACGGCAACAGCAGCAGTTCCAGGCCGATCAGGGCGAACAGCAGGGCGTTGAGGATTTCGTCGATCAGCTCCCAGAACTTGTCGATGTAGCGCCGCGTCTCGTCGGACATGGCGTACTGGCGCGCCTGGTTGCCGATGATCAGCCCGGCCACCACCATGGCGATCGGCGCCGACACGTGCAGGCGCGCGGCCAGGGCGGCGCCGCCGATGACCAGGGCGAGGGTCAGCATCACTTCCACCTGGTACTGGTCGATGCCGCGCATCATCAGGAACACCCCGTAGCCCAGCGCCGCGCCGAACAGCACGCCGCCCACCGCCTCCTGCAGGAACAGCCAGGCGGTGGCCGAGACGGTCGGCGTCTCGCCGGCCATGAGGATGCCCAGGAGGATGGTGAACACCACCACCGCGGTGCCGTCGTTGAACAGCGACTCGCCGACGATGGTGGTGGCCAGCGGCTTGGGCGCGCCGGCCGAGCGCAGGATGCCGAGCACGGCGATGGGGTCGGTGGGCGAGATGAGCGCGCCGAACAGCAGGCAATAGATGAAGTCCACGTGCCAGCCGAACAGGGCGAAGGTGTAGTAGGCCAGGTAGCCGATCACCGTGGTGGCGATCAGCACGCCGAAGGTGGCCAGCAGGCCGATCGGCCACTTGTAGTTGCGCAGGTCGCTGAGGTTCACGTGCAGGGCGCCGGCGAACAGCAGCGCGGGCAGGAACCAGGTCATCAGCACTTCGGAGAAGTCGATGCGGCGGATGATCTGCTGCATCTCCACCTCCAGCACCGGGTAGCCGGCCATCGACAGGCCCTGGGCGAGGAGCGAGAACACCAGCGCCGTGGCCATCACGCCGATGGTCGGCGGCAGCCGCACGAAGCGGTAGTTCACGTAGGTGAGCAGGGTGGTCAGCGTGATGAACGCCGCGGCGAGGTCGAGCATGTCGCAGGTACTCCTTGGCAAGGCAAGTGGGCCGGCCCCAGTGACCTATCCCTGGGTCGGGGGCACGCGGAAAAAGAGACCGGATGATAACCGGATATGGCGGACATATTGGCGAGCGCCGAGGTTTCGTCCGACAGGGGCGGGGAGTATGGGTTCCTCCCGTGGTCAGGGTTTCCGAGCCTGGTGCGCGAACTTTCTCCAAAACCTGGTGCGTGACGATGCTGGGGATGAACCCTCGTCGCTGTCCCCGGTCTGTCAAAAAGAAGGGGGATGATCGGGGCGTTCCGAAACCCCTGGAAAGCCCGTGCTGTGCGGTATTCCGTGCATTTTGTCGAGTATCTAGAACAGTCAACCGGCCAGGCGACAAAGGGATTCGGGAAAGCGGCAATTTCTGGTTGAACTCACGGACTTCAGGTCCTAAAGTTCGCGCCCGAACGTCCATGCTGGAAACGATCCATCCGGCTCAAGTACTGACGACGAGAGTCTGCCTGACTAATCAGTTCAGTGGTTTCTGCGAGCCCTTCGCAGAAAGCGCCGGGCACCAGGTGATACTCGGCGACATGCCTTGGGAAGTAGGCGAACCAAAGTGGGGAAACGGATTAGACGTTCAGCTTCACCCCTACGTATCCATGTGTTTTGCCATTGGGAGTCCCAACCATGTCCATCAAGGTCGAGGATTACTTCGCCCCTGAAACCTTCCAGCGTATGAAGGCATTTGCCGACAAGCAGGAAACCCCCTTCGTCGTCATCGACAAGCAGACCATCGCCGACGCCTACGACCAGCTGACCCACTGCTTCCCGTTCGCCAAGGTGTACTACGCGGTCAAGGCCAACCCGGCCACCGAGATCACCGAGCTGCTGCGCGACAAGGGCTCGAACTTCGACATCGCCTCGATCTACGAGCTGGACAAGGTGATGAAGACCGGCGTGGGCCCGGAGCGCATCAGCTACGGCAACACCATCAAGAAAGCCAAGGACATCCGCTACTTCTACGAGAAGGGCGTGCGCCTGTTCGCCACCGACTCCGAGGCCGACCTGCGCAACATCGCCAAGGCCGCGCCGGGCTCGAAGGTCTACGTGCGCATCCTCACCGAGGGTTCGACCACCGCCGACTGGCCGCTGTCGCGCAAGTTCGGCTGCCAGACCGACATGGCCATGGACCTGCTGATCCTCGCCCGCCAGCTGGGCCTGGTGCCCTACGGCATCTCCTTCCACGTCGGCTCGCAGCAGCGTGACATCTCCGTGTGGGATGCGGCCATCGCCAAGGTCAAGGTGATCTTCGAGCGCCTGAAGGAAGAAGACGGCATCGAGCTGAAGATGATCAACATGGGCGGCGGCTTCCCGGCCAACTACATCGCCAAGACCAACGACCTGGAAACCTACGCCGAGGAAATCATCCGCTTCCTCAAGGAAGACTTCGGCGACGACCTGCCGGAGATCATCCTCGAGCCGGGCCGCTCGCTGATCGCCAACGCCGGCATCCTGGTCAGCGAAGTGGTGCTGGTGGCGCGCAAGTCGCGCACCGCGGTGGAGCGCTGGGTGTACGCGGACGTGGGCAAGTTCTCCGGCCTGATCGAAACCATGGACGAGTCCATCAAGTTCCCGATCTGGACCGAGAAGAAGGGCGAGATGGAAGAAGTGGTGATCGCCGGCCCGACCTGCGACAGCGCCGACATCATGTACGAGCACTACAAGTACGGCCTGCCGCTGAACCTGGCCGCCGGCGACCGCCTGTACTGGCTGTCCACCGGCGCCTACACCACCAGCTACAGCGCGGTGGAATTCAACGGCTTCCCGCCGCTGAAGGCCTTCTACATCTGAGCCGCAGCTGAACCGAAGAAACCCCGCTGATGCGGGGTTTTTTCTTTTGTCCCCGGCAGTTGTCCTGCCGGTTGCGCGTAGGAGCAGCTGTCTATTGGGTTCCCGCGTTCGCGGGAATGACGTCGGAAAACACGATTCTTACCCCGTCATTCCCGCGAACGCGGGAACCCAGTGGTGGTGATGGGTATCGCTTCGCTCAACCCATCCTACGGGCGTAGTGTTTGCCGGAGGGTGTAGGAGCGGCTTTTCGTAGGAGCGAGCTTGCTCGCGAACCAACCCTCCGGCACCGTGCCAGCCCGGTTCGCGAGCAAGCTCGCTCCTACGAAGAGCACCTCGGCGCAGCCTACAGTTCCAGGAAAGCACGGGCGTAGGAGCGGACCCTGTCCGCGATAGCCGGAGGTATCGGCGCGATTCGCGGATGAGATCCGCTCCTACGCTGCCCCACCCACGCCATACCCATGTAGTAGGAGCGCGCCCTGCGCGCGAAATCGCGGGCAGGGCCCGCTCCTACAGTTCCAGGGACGCACGGGCGTAGGAGCGGACCTTGTCCGCGATAGCCGGAGGTATCGGCGCGATTCGCGGATGAGATCCGCTCCTACGCTGCCCCACCCACGCCATTCCATGTAGGAGCGCGCCCTGCGCGCGATTCGCGGGCAGGGCCCGTGCGGCCTCAACCCTCGTTGGCCTGGCGCACTTGTACGGTGGCCGGCGCCTTGCTTGCCTTGGCCAACTGCTGGTCGCCCATTGCGTTATCCAGCGGCAACTTGTCGAACTCGTGCAGGCCGTTCTTCGCGTAGGGATCGCCGATCCAGCGCGGCGCCGCGACGAACTCGGGGCTGACCAGGCTCTTGCCCGGCTCGTAGCGGTCGTAGCTCAGGCCCGCCAGGTCGGACAGGGTGTGGATCAGGTGCGAGCTGCTGTAGGGCCTTCCGCTCAGCGCCTGCAGGTCGCGCGGGTGGGCCTGTTGCCAGCTCTGCGAGGTCCAGAGCAGGAAGGGGATGGTGTACATCGGCCGTGTCGGGTCGCCCTCGTTGCGCCCCAGGCGATCGTGCTTGCCGGAGCTGAAGACCTCCTCGCCATGGTCGGAGAGGTACACCAGGAAGCCGTTCGGCTCGCTGGCGGCGTAGCGCTTGATCAGGCTGGCGACCACGAAGTCGTTGTGCAGCACCGCGTTGTCGTAGGCGTTGTAGGTGTCCGCCTGATCGTCCGAGAGCCCGGCCGGCACGCCCTGGCGGTCCTTGAAGCGGGCGAACGCCTCGGGGTAGCGGTAGCGGTAGTCCATGTGGGTGCCCAGCAGGTGCACCACGATGAGTTTCTTCGGCGCCGGGTCCTTGAGCACCTGCTCGAAGGGCGCGAAGACCACGTCGTCGTACTGGCGGGCGTTCTGGTTGCGCTGGTTGTTCAGGTAGAACTGCTCGTCCGTCTGCTGCGAGAAGGTGGTGAGCATGGTGTTGCGCTTGGTCATCGTCTGCTGGTTGGTGATCCAGAAGGTCTTGTAGCCGGCCTGCTTCATCAGGTTGATCAGCGACGGGTCGGTGAGGAAGCGGTCCGGGTGCTGCTCGTCGCCGAAGGTGAGGATCTGCTGCATCACCTCGATGGTGTAGGGGCGCGGCGAGACCACGTCCTTGAACACCGTCAGGTTGCGGTCGTCGGCGGCCAGGGCGTCGAGGTTCGGCGTGGTCGGCCGGTCGTAGCCGTACAGGTGCATGTGCTCGCGGGTGGTGGATTCGCCCAGCACCAGCACCAGGGTGCGCGGCGCCTCGCCGCTGCCATCCTTGAGGTTCTTCAGCGGCGGCAGCGCGGCGTTGCGCTGCAGCAGCTTCTGCATGTTGTCCAACTGCTGGCGGTATTGCGCGTAGCCCACCACCAGTTGCCAGGGCACCGCCGGCTCCATGCGCTGCTGCACCTTCTCCAGGGCCTGGGCGAAGCTGCGCTCCTGGCTGACCATCTGCTTGTAGAAGGGGTAGGCCAGGTTCGCCGCCACCAGCAGCACGGCCAGGGCCACCCGGGCCGGCGCCGGCATGCGCAGCGGGCGCACGCGCCGCCACAGCAGCACCGCCACCGCGGTATAGAGCAGCAGCGCCAGGCACAGCCAGGTGCTGAAGTACTGGCTGAAGTATTCGCCGGCCTCGGCTGTGTTCGACTCGAACATGACGAAGATGACGCTCTGCGAGAACTCCTGGTGGTAGATGCCGAAGTAGCTCAGGCCCACCAGCGAGGCCGCCCACAGCACCAGGCCGATCAGCGCCGCCAGGCCGCGGGTGAAGCGCGGCAGCAGCAGCGGCGGGGCCAGCCACAGGCTGCTGAGGAAGAAGGCGTCGCGGAAGCCGGCGAAGCCGGTGGTGCCGCTGAACAGGATCAGCGCCTGGGTGACGCCGGAGAAATACCAGAAGAACAGCAGCAGCCAGCCCAGGCCGGCCCAGTCCACCTTGCGGCGTGAGGGGGTGGTTGCAGTCGACACGCTTGCCTCGTCTTGCCAGGGGCCGCCCGTGCGGGGCGGTCAGTTGGGCAGCGAGCCTAGCGGGGGGCGTGTGAAGGGCGAGGCAAGGGCGTGTGAAAAAAACGTCAAGAAAGCGCTTACAGGCGCTTGAGCGCCGCGGCGAACAGGTCGGCGTCGGCCGTCTCGCCGAGTTCCGCGGCGCGTCGGTAGTAGGCCAGGGCCAGGCTGCGCAGTTCCGCCTGCGGCGCCCGTTCCAGCTGCTCGCGGGCCACCCGCAGGAAGTTCAGGTTGCCGCCCTCCAGGGCGCGCAGCAGCCAGTAGCGCGCGTCCTCCACCTCGCCCCGTTCGGCCAGTGCCGCGGCGTGGCTGAACTGGCCGCGGAAGTCGCCGGCCACCGCCGAGCGGCGGTACCACTCGCGGGCCTGCTCGGGGTCGCGCGGCACGCACAGGCCCTCCTCGTAATGGCGGCCGACCAGGTTCATCGACTTGGCGTGGCCGAGGTCGGCGGCGCGCCGGTACAGCGCCAGGGCATGGGCCGCGTCGCGTGGCACGCCGCGGCCGGTGGCCAGCAGGTTGGCCAGGTTGTACAGGCCCCAGTCGAGGTCCACGGCCGCCGCGCGGGCGTAGTGCTCGGCTGCCTCGGCGGGGTTGGCGGGCACGCCCCAGCCGTGCTCCAGGCAGCGTCCGAGCATATTGCGCGCCATGGCGTGGCCGCGCTCGGCGGCGATGCGGAACCAGGTCGCCGCCAGCGCGGCGTCGCGCTCGATGCCCTGGCCGTCGAGGAGGATCTGCCCGAGCAGCGCCTGGGCCTCGACGTCGCCCTGGCGCGCGGCTTCGAGGATGGCCGCCGCGGCCTGGCGCGGGTCGCTGGCCAATCGGGCGCGCAGTTGTTCCACCGAGAGCTCTTCGCGTCGGCGCAGAACGAACGCCATGTCAGACCTCGACCCAGCGCCGCAGCAGGTTGTGGTAGGTGCCGGTCAGCTCGACCAGGGCCGGGTGCTCCGGCACGTCGGCGCTGAGCTTCTGGATCGCCTGGTCCATCTGGAACAGCAGGGCGCGCTGGCTGTCCTCGCGCACCAGGCTCTGCGTCCAGAAGAACGAGGCGAAGCGCGCGCCGCGGGTCACCGGCTCGACCTTGTGCAGGCTGGTGCCGGGGTAGAGCACCAGGTCGCCGGCCGGCAGCTTCACGCGCTGCTCGCCGTAGGTGTCCTGGATGACCAGTTCGCCGCCGTCGTAGTCCTCGGGGTCGCTGAAGAACAGCGTCGAGGAGAGGTCGGTGCGCACCCGTTCGCGGCCGCCCTGCACGTCGCGCACGGCGTTGTCGATGTGGAAGTCGAAGTTGCCGCCGCCGGTGTAGCAGTTGAACAGCGGCGGGAACACCTTGTGCGGCAGGGCCGCGGACATGAACAGCGGGTTCTGCCACAGGCGCAGCAGCATGGCTTCGGAAATCTCGCGGGCCAGCGGGTGGTCCTGGGCCAGCTGCAGGTTGTGCTTGGCCTTGGCCGACTGGTAGCCGGCGGTGACCTTGCCGTCGCCCCACTCGGCCTGCTCCAGGGCGGTGCGGATGCGGGTCACCTCGTCGCGGGTGAACAGGCCGGGAATGTGCAGCAGCATGGCGGGGCTCGGTCAAATGAAAATCCGACGCCGATGATAGACATTTGCATTTGCAGCGTATAGCGGAGGTGGCGAACGGTCGCACGGGGTAAATGTAAATGTTGTAAATAAAGTGCGTCTGATAATATTTACTAATTGATACAGATTCTCGTTTTGCACTAGATTGCGCCGCCTTCAGCAAGTCCCTGGGGAGGGAACTTTCGATGTCGCGTCAATCTGTCGAAGCCACCAGCGCTCCGCGCCTGCTGGTCTCCGCCGTCGGTGTGGCCATCACCGCCATGTCCGGCAGCCACTTCGCCCAGGCGGCGGAGTCCACCGAGAAGAAGCCCGCACAGGATGTGCTGTCGCTGGATGCCGACACCGTCGTCGGCCAGCAGGGCGAAGAAACCTACAACGTCCAGCAGTCGGCCTCGCAGAAGTACACCGCGCCGCTGCTCGACACGCCCAAGACCGTCACCGTGATCCCGCAGCAGGTGATCAAGGACACCGGCGCCCTGACCCTGGTCGATGCCCTGCGCACCACGCCCGGCATCACCTTCGGCGCCGGCGAGGGCGGCAACCCGGCGGGCGACCGTCCGTTCATCCGCGGTTTCAACGCCGAGAGCGACACCTTCCTCGACGGCATGCGCGACGTCGCCTCGCAGACCCGCGAAGTGTTCAACATCGAGCAGATCGAAGTCAGCAAGGGCCCGGGCTCGGCCTACACCGGCGCCGGCTCCACCGGCGGCAGCCTGAACCTGGTGAGCAAGACCGCCAAGCTGCAGGACTTCAACGACGCCAGCTTCACCTACGGTTCCGACCAGACCCACCGCACCACCCTGGACGTCAACCACACCCTGGGCGACAACGCGGCCTTCCGCCTGAACCTGATGAAGCACGAAGCCAACGTCGCCGGCCGTGACGACGTCAGCGTCAGCCGCTGGGGCGTGGCGCCGACCATCACTTTCGGCTTCAACACCCCGACCCGCGCGACCTTCTCCTACTACCACCTGGCCACCGACGACATCCCGGACTACGGCCTGCCGCTGACCAACGTCGACCGCAGCAAGCACAACCCGAGCAAGCCGGCCTCGGTCGACCGCGACAACTTCTACGGCCTGACCCACCGCGACTACCGCAAGAGCACCACCGACAGCGGCACCTTCCGCATCGAGCACGACCTCAACGACGACCTGACGCTGTCCAACAGCTTCCGCATGGTCCGCACCACGCTCGACTACGTGGTCAGCAACCCCGACGACAGCCGCGGCAACGTCGCCAACGGCTACGTCTATCGCTCGTCGAAGAACCGCAACTCCACCTCCAAGGGCTGGGTCAACCAGACCGACCTGAAGGCCACCTTCGACACCGGCAGCATCCAGCACAGCCTGGTGACCGGCCTGGAGTTCAGCTACGAGGACGTGCACAACCGTCCCTACGTGGTGACCCCGGGGGCCGCGGGCAACACCTGCAACGCCGCCCTGCTGGCCAGCGGCGACTGCACCAGCCTGGCCAACCCGACGCCCAAGGACCCCTGGACCGGCAGCATCGTCGACAGCCAGGCCTACACCGACACCGATACCAAGACCTCGGCCGTCTACGTGTTCGACACCCTCAAGCTCAACGAGCAGTGGGACCTGAACCTGGGCCTGCGCTACGACGACTTCGACACCGAGTCCAGTGGCTACAGCACCGGTGGCCGCGGCTCGGCGCCGGGCAACTTCAAGCGCGAGAGCAACACCCACTTCTGGAACTACCAGACCGGCCTGGTCTACAAGCCGCTGCCCAACGGCAGCATCTACCTGGCCTGGTCCACCTCCAGCAACCCCAGCGGCGAGACCGCAGGCGAGGGCGGCCAGGAAGTCAGCGCGGCCAACACCAGCCTGGACCCGGAACGCAACCGCAACCTGGAGCTGGGCACCAAGTGGGACTTCTTCGACGAGGCGCTGTCGCTGAACGCCGCGGTGTTCCGCACCGACAAGACCAACGCCCGCGTCGCCGACCCGGACAACAGCTCCTTCCAGGTGCTCGACGGCGAACAGCGCGTGCAGGGCGTGGAACTGGGCTTCAGCGGCCAGCTGACGCCCAAGTGGAAGGTCTTCGGCGGCTACACCTACCTGGATAGCGAGATCCGCAAGTCGACCACCAAGTCCGACGAAGGCAACCGCATGCCGCAGGTGGCACCGAACAACTTCACCCTGTGGACCACCTACGAGGTGCTGCAGGACCTGACCATCGGCGGCGGCACCACCTATGTGGACAAGCAGTTCGGCAACACTGCCAACTCGACCTACATCCCGTCCTACTGGCGCTACGACGCCATGGCCAGCTACAAGCTGAGCAAGAACGTCGACCTGCAGCTGAACGTGCAGAACCTGACCGACAAGCGTTACTTCGACCAGGTCTACAGCACCCACATGGCCCACGTGGCCCCGGGCCGCACGGCGCTGCTGGGGGTGAACCTGCACTTCTGATCGCACGGCCTTCCGTGCACCCCGCCCGTTGCTCCTTCGGGCGGGGTTTTCTATTGTTTGGCGCCCCGCGCCCGAGGTGAGAGCAAGGTGTTGAAGAAAGTCTGGTTCCAGCTGCATTGGTTCTTCGGCATAAGCGCCGGCCTGGTGCTGGCCCTGATGGGCGTGACCGGGGCGGCGCTGTCGTTCCAGGACGAACTGCTGCGCGCCTTCAACCCTGCCAGCCTGACGGTGCAGGAGCAGCCCGGCGGCACCCTGGCGCTGGACGAACTGGTGCGGCGGGTGGAGTCCGCCGAGCCGGGCAAAAAGGTGTCCTTCGTCTGGGCCAAGGTCGACGGCGACGAGGCCGCGCGCATCTTCTTCACCCCGCCGCCGGGCCAGCGCCGCGGCGAATCGCGCTACGTCGACCCCTACACCGGTGCCTCGCTGCCGGCGCCGTCCGGGGAAGGCTTGTTCATGTTCATCATGCAGCTGCACCGCTTCCTGGCCCTGGGCGAGTTCGGCAAGCAGGTGACCGCTGCCTGCACCCTGATCCTCATCTATTTCTGCCTCTCCGGCCTGTACCTGCGCTGGCCGCGCAAGACCCTGAGCTGGCGCGCCTGGCTGGCCCTGGACTGGCGCAAGAAGGGCCGCGCCTTCAACTGGGACCTGCACGCCGTGGCCGGCACCTGGTGCCTGGCCTTCTACCTGCTGGCCTCGCTGACCGGCCTGTACTGGTCCTACGACTGGTACCGCGGCGCGCTGTTCAAGCTGCTCGACGACGCCCCGGCCGGCCAGCAGCGCCAGGGCGGCCGCGGTGGCCGTGGTGGCGAAGCGCCCAAGGGGCCGCCGCTGGAAGTGGACTACAGCGCCCTGTGGAACACCCTGCGCAGCACCGCCGGCCCTGGCCTTGAGGCCTACAACCTGCGCCTGCCGCCGGTGGGTGGGCAGCCGGCCACGGTGTTCTACCGCCTGGACGACGCTGCCCACGAACGCGCCTTCAACGAAATGCGCATCGATCCGAAGAGCGGCCGCCTGCTGGGCGACAAGCGCTACGCCGACAGCAGCTTCGGCAAGCAACTGCTGACCAGCGTCTACGCCCTGCACGTGGGCAGCTACTTCGGTATGCCCGGGCGCATCCTGATGATGCTGGCGAGCCTGGCCATGCCGCTGTTCTTCGTCACCGGCTGGCTGCTCTACCTCGACCGCCGGCGCAAGAAGAAGGCCGCCCAGGCCGCCCGCGTCGAACTGGCTGGCGCCGGCGGCGCCGATGCCTGGCTGGTGGGCTACGCCAGCCAGAGCGGCTTCGCCGAACAACTGGCCTGGCAGAGCGCCGGGCAGCTGCAGGCCGCGGGCCTGGCGGTGCGCGTCGAGCCCCTGGCGCGCCTGGACCGCCAGCAGCTGGAGCAGACGCGCAACGCGCTCTTCGTGGTCAGCACCTTCGGCGACGGCGAGGCCCCGGACAGCGCCCGCGGCTTCGAGCGCAAGCTGCTCGGCGAAGCCGCCGGCCTCGGCCAGCTGCGCTTCGCCATGCTCGCCCTGGGCGACCGCCAGTACCAGGCCTTCTGCGGCTTCGCCCGGCGCATGCAGGGCTGGCTGCAAGGGCAGGGCGCACAGCCGCTGTTCGACGGCGTGGAAGTGGACAACGGCGACGCCGCTGCCCTGCGCGAGTGGCAGCAACACCTGGCGCAACTGACCGGCGTGGCCGCGCCGACGCCCTTCGCCGCGCCGCAGTACGAGCTGTGGAGCCTGGCCGCCCGCGAACACCTCAACCCCGGCAGCCAGGGCCAGTCCACCTGGCTGCTGCGCCTGCAGGCGCCGGCCGGCAGCAGCGCCGACTGGCGCGCCGGCGACCTGGTGGAAATCCTTCCGCAGCACCCGCGCGAACGCGTGCTGGCGTGGCTGGCGCGCCTGGGCGTGGATAGCATGGCCTGCGTCGAAGTCGAGGGCGGCAGCATGGCCCTGGCCGATGCCCTGACCGGGCGCGAGCTACCGGTTTCCCTCGGCCACCTGGTCGGCCTGCACCCGCAGGCGCTGCTGGACGCCCTGGTGCCGCTGGCGGCGCGGGAATACTCCATCGCCTCGCTGCCCAGCGACGGCGCCCTGGAACTGATCGTGCGCCAGGAACGCCACCCCGACGGCAGCCTGGGCGTGGGCTCCGGCTGGCTCACCGAATACCTGCAACCCGGTGCCGGCCTGGCCCTGCGCCTGCGCCGCAACGCCGGCTTCCACCTGCCGGAGGAAGACCGCCCGCTGATCCTGATCGGCAACGGCACCGGCCTGGCCGGCCTGCGCTCGCTGCTGCGCGCCAGCATAGGCGCGGGCCGCCGACGCAACTGGCTGCTGTTCGGCGAACGCAACCGCGAGCACGACTTCTACTGCCGCGAAGAGCTGGAGGACTACCTGCTGAGCGGCGAACTCCAGCGCCTGGACGTGGCGTTCTCCCGCGACCAGGCGAGCAAGGTCTACGTGCAGGACGTGCTGCGTGAACGCGCCGAGGAATTGAGGCAGTGGCTGGAGGAAGGCGCCGCGATCTACGTCTGCGGCAGCCTGGAAGGCATGGCCGGCGGCGTGGACGCGGTGCTGCGCGAAGCGCTGGGCGACCTGGCGGTGGAAGCGTTGCTGGAAGAAGGGCGCTATCGGCGGGATGTTTATTAAAGAGGCTGAAGGCTGAAGGCGGAAAGGCTCTTACCTCCAGCCTTCAGCCTCCAGCGGCTCTTCAAACCCAGAGAATGAACGCCAGGATCGCCCCGAAGAACGCCCACTTCTGCAGGTAGTACAGCTTGCGGTTGCGCTTCTTCAACGCCTTGCCCTGCAGGCGGATCTTGTACAGCGTGCCGAAGGCGCGGTTGATGCCGCCGGTCTTGTCGCCGTCGTCGTTGGGCGAGGCGGCGGCGGCCATCACGTTGCGGCTGAACCAGCGGTTGAAGGCCTGCGCCCAGCGGTACTTCAGCGGCCGCTCGACGTCGCAGAAGAGGATCACCCGGTCGTGCTCGGTGGTGTTCTCGGCGTAGTGGATGTAGGTCTCGTCGAACACCACGGCCTCGCCGTCCTTCCACGCATAGCGCTGGCCGTCCACCTCGATGAAGCAGCCCTCGTCGTTCGGCGTGAACAGCCCCAGGTGGTAGCGCAGCGAGCCGGCGTAGGGGTCGCGGTGGCGCACCAGGCGCGAGCCCGGCGGCAGCTCGGCGAACATCGCCGCCTTCACCGAGGGGATTTCCCGCAGCAGCGCGGTGGTCTGCGGGCAGACCACGTCGGCCGAGGGGTGGGCGTCGTCGTACCACTTCAGGTAGAAGCGCTTCCAGCCGGTCTTGAAGAAGGAGTTGAAGCCGACGTCGTTGTACTGCTCGGAGCGCTTGATGCTGCCGGCCTCGCGCAGGCGCAGTGCCTCGGCGCGGATGACTTCCCAGTTGTCGGTGAGCTTCTGCATCTCCGGGAAGGCGTTGGGCGTCAGGTACGGCGTGTTGGGCACCCTGGAGAACAGGTACATGAAGCAGTTCAGCGGGGCGAGGAAGCTGGAGTGGTCGCTCAACTGCCGGGACAGCTTGTGGCGGACCTTGCCGCGTACGTGCACATAGGCGATGCAGGCCGCGTAGGCAGCCAGGATCAGGGCTTTCATCTTCGAGTCGATGGCTTTCGGCGGGAGGAAGCGAAGGATATTACTCCCCTGAATCGTTACTGAATATTCCTAAGACTAAATGATGGCCCTCTGGTTTACCCTAGGGATGTTTCCGAAACTCGCCGGCGAAGTCGAGGCAGTATCATGACCGATCAGTCAACTCGCATCCTGCTCAACTGCGACATGGGGGAAAGCTACGGCGCCTGGCGCATGGGCGACGACGTCCACGCCATGCCGCTGATCGACCAGGCCAACCTGGCCTGCGGCTTCCACGCCGGCGACCCGCTGACCATCCAGCGCACCGTGCGCCTGGCGGTGGAGCAGGGCGTGAGCATAGGCGCGCACCCGTCCTACCCCGACCTGGCCGGCTTCGGCCGCCGCCATCTGAGCTGTTCGCCGGAAGAGGTGCAGGCCCTGGTGCTGTACCAGGTGGGCGCGCTGGACGCCTTCTGCCGCGCCGCCGGCACCCGCGTCGACTACGTGAAGCCCCATGGCGCGTTGTACAACGACCTGGTGCGCGACGACGCCCTGCTGGCAGCGGTGCTCGATGCCTGCGCGGCCTACCGCAAGGGCCTGCCGCTGATGGTCCTGGCCCTGGCCGACAACCGCCGCGAACTGGCCCTGGCCGACGCCGCCGACGTGCCGCTGATGTTCGAGGCCTTCGCCGACCGCGCCTACCTGCCCGACGGCCAGCTGGCCCCGCGGCGCCTGGCCGGCGCGGTGCACCACGAGCCGCAGCGCATCCTCGACCAGGCCCTGGCCATCGCCCGCGGCGAGCCCTTCCCGGACATCGATGGCAACCCGCTGCGGCTACGTGCCGACAGCCTCTGCGTGCACGGCGACAACCCCGAATCCCTGGCGGTGCTGCGGCGCCTGCGTGGCCTGCTGGACGCCGCATGATCCGCGTCGAGCCCTTCGGCGCCGAAGCCCTGCTGCTGACCCTGGCCGAACGCCCGGATGCGCACCTACCGTTGCGCATCGCCGCTCTGGCCGAACGCCTGCGCGCGGCCCTGGGCGAGGTGCTGACCGACCTGGTGCCGGGCTGGACCACGCTGCTGCTGCACTACGACCTGCGCTGCACCGAGCCCCTCGACCTGCAGCGCCGCCTGGCTCCGTTGCTGGCGGACTGGCCCGGCCCCGAGCCGAGCGACGACGCCGGGCGCCTGCATGAAATCGGCGTGTGGTACGCCGGCGAGGACCTCGACGAGGTGGCCCGGCGTTGTGGCCTGCGGCGGGACCAGGTGATCGAGCTGCACAGCGCCCGCGAGTACCGCGTCGGCGCCATCGGTTTCGCGCCCGGCTTCGCCTACCTCGGCGAGCTGGACGAGCGCCTGGCCCTGCCGCGCCGGGCCAACCCGCGCATCCGCGTGGCGGCCGGTAGCCTGGCCATCGCCGAGCGGCAGACCGCGGTCTATCCACAGGCCTCGCCGGGCGGCTGGCACCTGCTGGGGCTCACCGCGCAGCGTCTGTTCGACCCGCACCAGGAGCCGCCGTGCCCGCTGGCGGTGGGCGACCGGGTGCGTTTCCTGCCCCTCGACGAGGCTGCCTTCCGCCGCGCCGGAGGCCGCCCATGAGCGACCTGCGGGTGCTCAAGGCCGGCCCGCTGAGCCTGCTGCAGGATGCCGGCCGCCACGGCTGGCAGCATCTCGGTGTTTCCACCGGCGGGCCTGTGGATATCCATGCCGCGGCCTGGGCCAACCATCTGCTGGGCAACGCCTGGGGCACGCCGCTGCTGGAGGTAGCCCTCGGCGGCCTGCGCCTGCGGGCCGAAGCGGACTGTTGGCTGGCGCTGTGCGGTGCGCAAGTGCCGATCCGCGTGGACGGCGAAGCGCGCCCTGGCTGGTCGCGCTTCGCCCTGCGCGCCGGGCAGGAACTGGAACTGGGCTTCGCCGCCAGCGGCCAGCGCGCCTACCTGGCGGTGGCGGGCGGCTTCCGCGTCGAACCCGTGCTGGGCAGCGTCGCCACCCAGCGCCGCGAGGGCCTGGGCGGCCTGCACGGCGACGGCCGGGCGCTGGAGGAGGGCGACCTGCTGCCTTGCGCGGCTAGCGGTGCAGCCTTCGAACGCGGCGCCAGCGTGCCCTGGCCCTACGTGCCGGACTACCGCGAGACGCCGGTGCTGCGCGTGCTGCCCGGCGGCGACGTCTTCGAGCCGGAGCAGCGTGCCGCCTTCTTCGAGCGCACCTGGCAACTCAGCCCGCAATCCGACCGCATGGGCGCACGGCTGCACGGCGAGCCGATCCGCGCACCCAGCCGGCAATGGTCGCTGGGCATGGTCCGCGGCGCCATCCAGGTGCCGCCGGACGGCCAGCCCATCGTCCTGCAGGCCGACCATCAGAGCATGGGCGGCTACCCGCTGCTCGGTTTCGTCCACCCCCTGGACCTGGGCCGCCTGGCGCAGTGCCCGGCCCACGCCGAGGTGCGCTTCGCCGAGACGACGCTGGAAGCAGCGCAGGATGAACTGCGGCGCTTCTACCGTTTCTTCCGCGGCTAGCGGGGCAGGTGCTGCAGGGGCAGCGGCGCCGATTCCTTGAGGGTGCTGATGGCGAAGTTGCTGCGGATGTCGCTCACCCCCGGCAGCTTCAGCAGGGTGCCGGTGAGGAAGTGCTCGTAGGCGCGCAGGTCCGGCACCACCACCTGCAGCAGGAAGTCCGATTCGCCGGAGACCAGGTGCACCGAGATCACCTCGGGCAGGTCGACCACTGCGCGGCGGAAGGCTTCGGCCTGTTCCTCGTGGTGGCGCTCCACCTTGATCCCGACGAACACCGTCAGGCCCAGGCCGACCTGGTCGCGGTCCAGGTCGGCGCCGTAGCGGCGGATCACCCCGGCCTCTTCCAGCAGGCGCACGCGGCGCAGGCAGGGGGAGGGCGACAGGCCGATGGCCTCGGCCAGTTGCACGTTGCTCAGGCGGCCGTCGCGTTGCAGGGCGGCGAGGATGCGGTGGTCGTAGGCGTCCAGTTTGTGGTTTGGCATATCTGGCCAGCTTTCAGGATTTGGATTGGCAGATCATGCCAAAACCAGATGGACTGGCAAGCCGAATACGCAAGCACCTGCCCCGGCCTTCGGGCATAGAATCCTTGACCGGAGTCCCTTGCTGCGGAGTGCGAACCATGGATTTCGGCGTCTTCCTGCTGGCCCTGGCGATGGTCTACCTGCTGCCCGGGCCGGACATGCTCCTGCTGCTGCACACCGGCACCAGCCGCGGCGGCCGCACGGCCCTGGTCACCGCCCTGGGCCTGGCCACGGCGCGGGGCTGCCATGTGGTATTGGCTGGTGCCGGGCTGGCGCTGTTGTTCCGCAGCGTGCCCTGGACCTTCGATGTGGTGCGTTTGGCTGGCGCGGCCTACCTGGCCTGGCTGGGGTTGCGCATGTTGCTGGCGCGGTCGTCGTTGACGGGCATCGAACCTGTGGCCGAGGTTCAGGCGCGGGGTTGGCGGCGGGCCTTTGGCAATGGGTTGCTGACCAATCTGCTCAATCCCAAGGCGTTGTTGTTCTGTTCGGTGCTGTTGCCGCAGTTCGTGCGGCCGGATGCGGGGCCGTTGGCGTTGCAGTTTGGCGTGCTGGGGGCGGTGTTGGTGGGGGTGGGGTTGGTGTTCGATAGTTTCTATGCGTTGAGCGGGGCGCGGTTGGGGCGTTGGCTGGAGCGGCATGCCTTGGCGCAGCGGGTGCAGCAGTGGGCTTTTGCTTCGTTGCTGATCGGGTTCGGGGCGCGGTTGGCTTTGTTGAGGGAGGTGTAGGAGCGAGCTTGCTCGCGAATGGATTTTGCCGGGGGTTGTGGGGTTGGGCGGGTTCGCGAGCAAGCTCGCTCCTACAAGAGGGGGGTGAGTGTGTGGGGGAGTTGTGGAGTACAGGGATGCTCCGTTCCCCTCACCCCAGCCCTCTCCCGGAGGGAGAGGGGGCTTGTCCGTGCCGGTTGGGGGTGAAGTTTCAGCCGGATGTCACAGCGTCCGGCTGACTCCGAAATATCAGCACACCCCGAACGGCCCCTCTCCCGGAGGGAGAGGGGGCTTGTCCGTGCCGGCTGGGGGTGGGGTTTCAACCGGATATCACAGCGTCCAGCTGACTCCGAAATATCAGCACACCCCGAACGGCCCCTCTCCCGGAGGGAGAGGGGGCTTGTCCGTGCCGGCTGGGGGTGAAGTTTCAGCCGGATGTCACAGCGTCCGGCTGACTCCGAAATATCAGCACACTCCGAACGGTCCCCTCTCCCTTTGGGAGAGGGTTAGGGTGAGGGAGCGGAGCCCAGCATTAGCACCATTACCCCAGAAACTGCTCCGCATGATGGCAAGCCACCTGCCGCTCATCCAGCAGCCGCAGTTCCGGCACTTCCACCTTGCAGCGCTCCGTCGCATAGGGGCAGCGCTTGTGGAAGGCGCAGCCGCTGGGCGGGTTGAGCGGGTTGGGCAGTTCGCCCTGGATCTTGATCTTCGGTTTGCTCGGGTCCGGGTGGATCGCCGGGGTGGCCGAGAGCAGGGCGCGTGTGTAGGGGTGCAGCGGGCGTTCGTAGAGCTTGTCCGCCGGGCCCATCTCCGCCGGGCGGCCGAGGTACATCACCAGCACGTCGTCGGCCACGTGGCGCACCACCGCCAGGTTGTGGGAGATGAACACGTAGGCGGTGCCGAACTCCTGCTGCAGGTCCATGAACAGGTTGAGCACCTGGGCCTGGATGGACACGTCCAGCGCCGAGGTCGGCTCGTCGGCCACCAGCACCTTGGGCTGCAGCATCATGGCGCGGGCCAGGGCGATGCGCTGGCGCTGGCCGCCGGAGAACATGTGCGGGTAGCGCTGGTAGTGCTCCGGGCGCAGGCCCACCTGCTGCATCATCGCCTGCACCCGCTCGCGGCGTTCGCTGCGCGACAGGCTGGTGTTGATCAGCAGCGGCTCGCCGAGCTGGTCGCCGATCTTCTGCCGCGGGTTGAGCGAGGCGTAGGGGTTCTGGAACACCATCTGCACGTCGCGGCGCAGTTGCTTGCGCTGCTCGTGGCTGGCGCCCTTCACTTCCTGGCCGGCGATGCGCAGGGAGCCGGAAGTGGGTTCCTCGATCAGCGTCAGGGCGCGGGCCAGGGTCGACTTGCCGCAGCCGGATTCGCCGACCACCGCCAGGGTCTTGCCGGCCTGCAGTTCGAAGGACACGCCGTTGAGGGCGCGGACCAGGGCGTGGGGCTTGAACAGGCCCTGGGCGATGTCGTAGTGGCGGGTCAGGTCGCGGGCGGTCAGTACGGCTTCCATCAGACCACCTCCTTCAGGTTCAGCGGGTAGTAGCAGCGCACCGCGCCGCGGACGTGGGGTTCCAGGGCCGGGCGGACGGCGCGACAGTTGTCCTGCACGTAGGGGCAGCGCGGCGACAGCAGGCAGCCCTGCGGCCGGTCGTAGCGCCCGGGGACGATGCCGGGCAGGGTGGCCAGGCGTTCCAGGCCTGCGCTGTGCTCGGGAATGGCCTTGAGCAGCGCCTCGGTGTAGGGGTGGGTGGGCAGGTCGAACAGCGCCGGCACCTGGCCGATCTCCACCGCCTGGCCGGCGTACATCACGCAGACGCGCTGGGCGGTCTCGGCGACGACGGCGAGGTCGTGGGTGATCAGGATCAGCGCCATGCCCTGGTCGCGCTGCAGGTTCAGCAGCAGTTCCATGATCTGCGCCTGGATGGTTACGTCCAGGGCCGTGGTGGGCTCGTCGGCGATCAGCAGCTTGGGCTCGCCGGCGATGGCCATGGCGATGGCCACGCGCTGGCTCATGCCGCCGGAGAGCTGGTGCGGGTAGGCGTCCAGGCGCTGGGCGGCGCCGGGGATTTCGACCTTTTCCAGCAGTTCCAGGGCGCGCTGGCGCGCGGCCTTGCCGCGCAGGCCCAGGTGCAGGCGCAGCACTTCCTCGATCTGGAAGCCCACGGTGTAGCTGGGGTTGAGCGCGGTCATCGGGTCCTGGAAGACCATGGCGATGTCCTTGCCGACGATGCTCCGGCGCTCGCGGCCCTTGAGCTTGAGCATGTCGCTGCCGTCGAAGCGCAGGGTGTCGGCGGTGATGCGCCCGGGGGCGTCGATCAGGCCCATCAGCGCCATCATGGTCACCGACTTGCCGGAGCCGGACTCGCCGACGATGGCCAGCACTTCGCCCTTGTCGACGTTCAGGTCGAGGCCGTCGACCACGGGCACGGCGTCGGCGCCGCCGAAGCGCACCGAGAGGTTGCGGATTTCCAGGAGGCTCATACGGCGGTCTCCAGCGAATTCTTCCTGTAGGAGCGAGCTTGCTCGCGAACGGCGGTATGGCGGGGAGGCAGGTTCGCGAGCAAGCTCGCTCCTACGAAAAGCGCAGTCTTCATCGGGGTCATCCTCACGCCGCGCTCTTGAGTTTCGGGTCCAGCGCGTCGCGCAGGCCGTCGCCTACCAGGTTGATGGCCAGCACGCTGAGCAGGATGGCCAGGCCCGGCAGGCTCACCACCCACCAGGCGCGCTCGATGTAGTCGCGCGCCGAGGCCAGCATGGTGCCCCACTCCGGGGTCGGCGGTTGCACGCCGAGGCCGAGGAAGCCCAGGGCGGCGGCGTCGAGGATGGCCGAGGAGAAGCTCAGGGTGGCCTGGACGATCAGCGGCGCCATGCAGTTGGGCAGCACGGTGACGAACATCAGCCGCCAGAGGTCGGCGCCGGCCAGGCGCGAGGCGGTGACGTAGTCGCGGTTGACCTCGCCGAGCACCGCCGCGCGGGTCAGGCGCACGTAGGAGGGCAGCGAGACCACGGCGATGGCGATCACGGTGTTGAACAGCCCCGGGCCGAGCACCGCGACGATGGCCACCGCCAGCAGCAGCGAGGGCAGCGCCAGCATGATGTCCATCAGGCGCATGATCACCGGGCCCAGGCGGTTCGGCGAGAAGCCGGCGACCAGGCCCAGCACCAGCCCCGGCAGCAGCGAGATGACCACCGAGCTCAAGGCGATCAGCAGCGACAGGCGGGCGCCGAAGATCAGCCGCGAGAGCATGTCGCGGCCCACTTCGTCGGTGCCCAGCAGGAACTGCCCGGTGCCGCCTTCCAGCCACACCGGCGGGGTGAGCAGGAAGTCGCGGAACTGCTCGCTGGGGTCGTAGGGCGCCACCCAGGGCGCGAACAGCGCGCAGAAGACGATCAGCACCATGAACGCCAGGCCGCCCACCGCACCCTTGTTGTGCGCGAAGGCTTGCCAGAACTCTTTCAGGGGCGAGGGGTAGACCAGGCTCGGGTCGCCGGCGGGAGCGTTTTGCATGGAATTCATCGCGGGCTCCTCAGCGTTGGTGGCGGATGCGCGGGTTGACCAGGCCGTAGAGGATGTCCACGGTGAAGTTGACCAGGATCACCAGGGTGGCGACCAGCAGGATGCCGTTCTGCACCACCGGGTAGTCGCGGCGGCTGATGGCGTCGATCAGCCACTTGCCGATGCCCGGCCAGGAGAAGATGGTCTCGGTCAGCACGGCGCCGGCCAGCAGCGCGCCGACCTGCAGGCCGAACACGGTGAGCACCGGGATCATGGCGTTGCGCAGGGCGTGCACGAACACCACGCGGGCCGGCGACAGGCCCTTGGCGCGGGCGGTGCGCACGTAATCCTCGCGCAGCACCTCGAGCATGGCCGAGCGGGTCATGCGGGCGATCACCGCCAGCGGGATGGTGCCCAGCACGATGGCCGGCAGGATGAGGTGGTGCAGGGCGTCGAGGAAGGCGCCCTCCTCGTCGGAGAGCAGCGTGTCGATGAGCATGAAGCCGGTCTTCGGCTCGATGTCGTAGAGCAGGTCCAGGCGCCCGGACACCGGCGTCCAGCCGAGGGTCACGGAGAACAGCATGATGAGGATCAGGCCCCACCAGAAGATCGGCATCGAGTAGCCGGCCAGGGAGATGGTCATCACCCCGTGGTCGAAGATCGAGCCGCGCTTGAGCGCCGCTATCACCCCCGCCAGCAGGCCGAAGGTGCCGGCGAAGAGCATGGCGGCGATGGCCAGCTCCAGGGTCGCCGGGAACAGCGTGAGGAACTCGTGCCAGACGCTGTCGCGGGTCACCAGGGATTCGCCGAGGTTGCCCTGGGCGAGGTTGCCGACGTAGTCCAGGTACTGCTGGTACAGCGGCTTGTCCAGGCCCAGGCGGTGCATGGCCTCGGCGTGCATCTGCGGGTCGACGCGGCGCTCGCCCATCATCACCTCGACCGGGTCGCCGGGGATCATGCGGATCAGCGCGAAGGTCAGCAGCGTGACGCCGAAGAAGGTGGGAATGAGCAGGCCGAAACGGCGTGCGATGAAACTCAGCATGGTGGGGGCGGACTCCTCATCACGCGGCTGCCCGCGGGGATAACGCGGGCGCCCGTTTTTATTGTCACTTCACCCGGGTTTCGGCGAAGTTGTTATTGCTCAGCGGGCTGATGGTGTAGCCCTCGATATTGCTGCGGCGCACATTGAACAGCTTAGGATGCGCCAGGGGAATCCAGGGGGCCTGTTCGTGGAATATCTTTGTCGCCTTTTCATAAAGTTCCTGCCGTTTCGACCGCTCGTCGGTGCGCCGGGCCTGCTGGATCAGTGATTCGAAGGCCGCATCGCACCAGCGCGCCTGGTTTTCCCCGGACCTGGCCGCCGCGCAGCTGAGGTTGGGGCTGAGGAAGTTGTCCGGGTCGCCGTTGTCGCCGGCCCAGCCGAGCAGCGAGAGGTCGTGCTCGCCGGCCTTGGAGCGCTTGAGCAGCTCGCCCCATTCCAGCGAGCGGATCTGCAGCGCGATGCCGACCTTGGCCAGGTCCGCCTGCATCATCTGTGCCGCCAGCGCCGGGTTGGGGATGGTCGGCGAGCTGCCGTTGCGGATGAACAGCGTCAGCTTCAGGCCGTCGTCCACCCCGGCTTCCTTGAGCAGGGCCCGGGCGCGCCCGGGGTCGTGCGGCCAGTCCTGCAGCTGCTTGTTATAGCCGAGCAGCGTCGCCGGGTAGGGGTTGATAGCCGGCGTCGCCGCGCCGGGGCCGAACACCGCCTCCAGCAGCGCCGGCTTGTCGATGGCCAGGTTGATGGCCTGGCGCACCCGCGCATTGTCCAGCGGCTTGTGCTGGGTGTTGAGGGCCACGTAGGTGGTCAGCAGGGCGTCGGTGCTGTCCACCGCCAGGTTCGCTTCCTTCTGCAACTGCGGCACGTCGGCCGGCTTCGGGTAGAGCGCCACCTGGCACTCGCCGCGGCGCAGTTTCTGCATGCGCACGTTGGGGTCGAGGGTGATGGCGAACACCAGGTTGTCGATGGCCGGCTTGCCGCCGAAGTAGTCCGGGTTGGCCTTGTAGCGCACCTGGGCGTCGCGGGCGTAGCGGCTGAAGACGAAGGGGCCGGTGCCGACGGGCTGGGCGTTGAGCTGTTCCTGCTTGCCGGCCTTGAGCAACTGGTCGGCGTATTCGGCCGAGTAGATGGAAGCGAAGCCCATGGCCATGTCGGCGAGGAAGGGCG
Source organism: Pseudomonas sp. A6 (assembly GCF_052367875.1). Taxonomy (NCBI): domain Bacteria; kingdom Pseudomonadati; phylum Pseudomonadota; class Gammaproteobacteria; order Pseudomonadales; family Pseudomonadaceae; genus Pseudomonas; species Pseudomonas sp. A6. Next base: position 1,225,125 of record NZ_CP198970.1, read on the forward strand.
CTTCCGGGTGGTTGAGGGTGAAGCGCACGGTCAGGTCGTCGAGCTTGTCCACCGACTTGATCAGCTCGCCCATGCCCATGGCCTCGAAGTAGGCGTAGCCGCGCGGCGCCGAGGCGTGCCAGGGGTGCTGCGGGTCCAGGGCGCGCTGGAAGCTCCAGAGCACGTCGTCGGCGTTCAGCGTGCGGCTGGGCTTGAAGTACCCGGTGCTGTGGAACTTCACCCCCGGGCGCAGGTGGAAGGTGTAGGCCAGCCCGTCGGGGCTGGCCTCCCAGCGCTGCGCCAGGGCCGGCACGACCTCGGTGGTGCCCGGGCGGAACGCCACCAGGCGGCTGAACACCGTCTCGGCGGCGGCGTCGGCGGTGACCGCGCCGGTGTACTGGACGATGTCGAAACCCTCCGGGCTGGCCTCGGTGCACACCACCAGGTTCTGCGCCAGCGCGGGGCCGGCGCCGAGCGCCAGGAGCAGGGGCAGGTAGCGCGGGATCATGCGGGTTCTCCTACAGCAGGTCGAAGGGGAAGGTGCTGACCAGGCGGACCTCGTCGACGCTGCCGTCGACCTGGTTCTGGCTGGCCAGGTGCTTCATGTACATCAGGCGGAACTTGCTGCGCTTGAGCGGGCCGTCCTGGACCACGTAGGTGCCCATCAGGCCCAGTTCGTGGTGCTTCTCGCCGTCCTGGCCGCGGACCTCGGCGTAGTTGCCGTAGGCGCCGTTGCGATCGCCGTCGTAGTGGGTGCCGTCGATGTCCCAGCCCTTGGCGTACCACACCGCGGTGCTCAGGCCGGGCACGCCGTAGGGCGCGAAGTCGGTGCCGTAGCGCAGCTGCACGGACTTTTCGTTGGGACCGTTGTAGTCCGACAGCAGCGAGTTGGCCAGGTAGATGGCCGAGGTCTCGTGCACGTAGTCGAAGTACTCGTTGCCGTCCACCTGCTGCCAGCCGAGCATCAGGCTGTGGGCGCCATGGCTGAGGGTGAAGGCCAGGCTCCAGGTGTCGTTGTCGATGTAGCCGGCCTCGCGGTTGCCGGTGTCGCGGGTGCTGTAGAGGTTGAAACTGGTGTTCAGGGCCAGGCTCTGCGCATCGCCCAGGTCGTGGGAGAAGCCGAGGTAGTACTGGTTCCAGACGTCCTCGAAATGCCCGCCGTAGGCGCTCACCGAGAGGTTATCGGCGACCTTGTAGGTGCCGCCGAGGTAGCTGTAGCGGTCGCCCTTGACCTGGCGCGTTCCGTACTCGGTGGTGAAGTCCTCGTCGCCCGCCCCGGTGCGCGGGCTGGCGCGGGTGAAGCTGCCGGCCTGCAGCGAGAGGCCGGCCAGCTCCTCGCTGAGCAGGCCGACGCCGTTGAAGCTCGACGGCAGGGCGCGGTTGTCGATGCTGTTGAACACCGGCGTCTCCACCTGGAAGCGCCCGGCCTTGAGTTCGGTGTTGGAGACGCGCAGGCGCAGGTTGGCGATACCCAGCTTCGACCATTCGTCCACCGCCTCGCCGTCGCTGTGGGCCAGGGTGCGGTTGCCGCCGCCGCCGATCACGCCCTTGCCGCGCTCCAGGTTGATGGCGTTGAAGCCGGCCACGTCGAGGCCGAAGCCGACGGTGCCCTGGGTGTAGCCGGAGCTGTACTGGAGGATGGTGCCCTGCACCCAGGCGCGGCGGCTGTGGGTGAATTCCGAGCCGCCTTCCTTGGGAATGCGGAAGCCGAAGCTGTCGTGCATCTGCTCGCGGGAAAAGAAGTTGCGCGTGCTCAGGGTCAGTTTCTGGCCCTCGATGAAGCCGCTGGCGCCGGCCTGGCCCTTGTTCGCATCATCCTCGGCGGCCTGGGCCTGGCCGAGCAGCCCGGCGCCGATCGCCAGGCCCAGTACAGCGGGTTTGAGGTAGGGACACTGCATGGATTGCTCCTTTTTCTTCTTCGTTGTTGTTCGAGACGGCAAACGCATCCCGCCGCGCCTGCCTGGGCGGGCGCGCGGGGTGTGGGGCAGTGGCGAAACGAAGGGCCGCCCGGTCTGCGCCGGGTCGGCGGGCCGAAAGCCTCGGCTAGGGCTGGTTGCTCACGCCGTAGAAGGTGTTGCGCCCGAAGGGGCTGATGAGGAAGCCCTGCACCGACTTGCGCATGGGCTGGTACACCGTGGAGTGGGCGATGGGGCTGATGGGCAGCTGCTGGGCGAGCAACTGCTGGGCCTGCTGGTAGAGGGCGACGCGCTGGGCGTGGTCGGTGGTGGCCTTGGCCTGCTTGACCAGCTTGTCGTAGGCCGTGTCGCACCGCTTGGAGATGTTGTTGCCGTTGACCGCGTCGCAGCCGTAGAGGGTGCCGAGCCAGTTGTCCGGGTCGCCGTTGTCGCCGGTCCAGCCGAACAGGGCGGCGTCGTGCTCGCCGGCGTGGGCGCGCTTGATGTACTCGCCCCACTCGTAGCTGACGATCCTGGCCTTGATGCCGACCTTGGCCCAGTCGGCCTGGATCATCTCGGCCATCAGCTTGGCATTGGGGTTGTACGGGCGCTGCACCGGCATGGCCCAGAGGGTGATCTCGGTGCCTTCGGCGATGCCGGCCTGCTTCAGCAGTTCCCGGGCCTTCGCCGGATCGTAGGCCTGGCCCTTGATGGATTCGTCATAGGACCACTGCGTCGGCGGCATGGCGTTCACCGCCAACTGGCCGGCGCCCTGGTAGATGGCGTCGATGATCGCCGGCTTGTTCACCGCCATGTCCAGCGCCTGGCGCACCTCGACGCGGTCCAGCGGCTTGTGGGTGACGTTGTAGGCGATGTAGCCGAGGTTGAAGCCCGGCTGCGAGGGCATGTTCAGGTTTGCGTCCTGCTTCAGCGAGGCCAGGTCCGCCGGGCGCGGGTTGAGGCTGATCTGGCATTCGCCGGCCTTGAGCTTCTGCATGCGCACCGAGGCGTCGGTGTTGATGGCGAAGATCAGGTTGTCCAGGCGCACGTCCTCGGGCTTCCAGTAGTCCTTGTTGCCCTTGAAGCGGATCAGCGCGTCCTTCTGGTAGCGGCTGAGCACGAAGGGCCCGGTGCCGATGGGCTTCTGGTTGATCTCGCTGGCCTTGCCCCGGGCGAGCAACTGGCCGGCGTATTCGGCGGACTGGATGGCCGCGAAGCTCATGGCCAGGTTCTGGATGAAGGCGGCGTCGACCTCGTTGAGGACGAAGCGGACACTGTAGTCGTCGAGCTTCTCCACCCTGGCGATGTTGCGGTCCAGGCCCATGTCGGTGAAGTAGGGGAACTCGGTGGGGTAGGCCTTGCGGAACGGCTGGTCCTTGTCGAGCATGCGCTCGAAGGTGAAGACCACGTCGTCGGCGTTGAATTCGCGGCTGGGCTTGAAGTAGTCGGTGGTGTGGAACTTCACGCCGTGGCGCAGGTGGAAGGTCCAGGCCTTGCCGTCGGCGCTGGTCTCCCAGCTTTCGGCCAGGGCCGGCACGGCCTCGGTGCCGCCGCGCTCGAACTGCACCAGGCGGTTGAACAGGGTTTCCGACGTGGCGTCGTAGTCGGTGCCGGTGGTGTACTGGCCCGGGTCGAAGCCGGCCGGGCTGCCTTCGGAGCAGTACACCAGGGTGTTGCCGGCGAAGCTCGCCGAGCTGGCCAGCAGCAGGCCGCCGGCGACCAGTGAATGCATGGAGTTACGACGCTTCATACGCATGCCTAACCTCGTTGTTCTTTTTCTGAGGGAGCCGGGCGCGGGCCTGATGGGCCTGTGCCGGCTCGGGCGCCACCGCTCCCCCGTGGGCGATGGTCGGATGCCGCCGGGGTAGCCGGCGAACGTCGAACGCGAAGTTAAGTCAGGCTGAAATTAAGGTCAACTTAAATTCAGTGCTACTGCAAAAATCAGAAGAGTCCTAATACCTAGGGAATGTCTCAGGTACCCGGATGCTCGCCGAACAGCGGCATGGTGGTGACGGTCAGCACCTCGGCGGTTTCCCCACCGGCATTGCGCAGGCAGTGGGGCTTGCCGGCGTCGAAGTGCACCGAGTCGCCGGGGCCCAGGGGGTAGCTGCGGCCGTCGATGGTGTAGACGATGCTGCCGCTGAGCACGTAGGCGAATTCCGCGCCCTCGTGGGCAATCAGCTCGGACTGGTAGCCGACCGGCATGTTCATCTTCACCGCGTTGAGCTGGTTGCCGGGGAAGGAACTGGACAGGCGCTCGTAGCCCAGCGGCTGGCCCTCGATGGCATAGCGCACGCGCTCGCCCTGGTGGGTGTCCGGCTGCGGTTGCTGCGGCTGGTCGAACAGTTCGTTGAGCGGCACCCCCAGGGACTTGGCGATGCTGGCCAGGGACGAGATGGAAACCCCGGTGAGGTTGCGTTCGGCCTGGGACAGGAAGCTGGCGGTGAGGCCGGATTCGCTGGCCACCTGGTTGAGGGTCTTCTTCGCGGCGCGCCGATAGCGACGCAGGCGCTCTCCGATTCGATCGACGGTCATTGGCTGGGCTCTTGGAGGATGCCGGCAGTATACCGGCGAAGGAAGGCGGAGGAGGAGGGCCGGAAAGGTTGGCTTGCGAAGAGGGCTTTTGCTGTGATTTTAAGTGGTGCTTAAAATTCGTTTGGCAATGATTTTAAGTAGTGCTTAAATTTCGCCGGAATTTTCAGGATGGGAGTTGGCGATGACGTTGGGCGTTGGGGGCAGTAGTCCCGAGCAGGCTCTGGCGGGGCTGCACGATATGAGCGGTGGCGTCGGGCCGATCGGGCTGGACGAATACCGGGCCCGCGTGGCCGGCCTGCAGGCGCGCCTGCGCGAGCAGGGCATGGCCGCGGCATTCGTCGATGCCGGCAGCTACCTGCGCTATTTCAGCGGGGTGAAATGGAACCCCAGCGAACGCCTGGTCGGCCTGCTGGTGCCCGCCGAGGGCGAGCCGCAGTACCTCGCCCCGGCCTTCGAGGAGGGCACGGTGCGCGACTTCCAGGTGCTGCCCGGGGCGATCCGCACCTGGCAGGAACACCAGAGCCCCTACCGCCTGCTGCTGGACATGCTGGTGGAACTGGGCGTGCCGGCCAACGCCCGCCTCGGCCTGTGCCCGAGCCTGCCGTTCGGCATGGTCGAGCGCCTGCGCGAAGTCGTCGGCTCGCTGCGCCTGGTGGATGCGAGCGCCGTCGTCGACCATGGACGGCAGCGCAAGTCGGCCGCCGAGCTGGCGCTGATGCAGCGCGCCAAGGACATGACCCTGGAAGTGCACAAGGCCACCGCCAGCATCCTCCGCGAAGGCATCACCACCACCGAGGTGGTGCGCTTCATCGAAGCCGCGCACCGCCGCGTCGGCGCGCCCGGCTCGACCTTCTGCATCGTGCTGTTCGGCGAGGACAGCGCCTTCCCCCACGGCGTGCGCGAGCCGCGCCCGCTGCGCGAAGGCGACATGGTGCTGATCGACACCGGCTGCCAGTTGCACGGCTACAACTCGGACATCACCCGCAGCTACGTATTCGGCACGCCCAGCGAGCGCCAGCGCAGCCTGTGGAACCTGGAGAAGGCCGCGCAACTGGCCGCCTTCGCCGCCGCCGTGCCGGGTGCGCCCTGCCAGGCGGTGGACGCCGCTGCGCGGCGCTGCCTGGAGGCCGGCGGCCTGGGCCCGGACTACGCCTTGCCCGGCCTGCCGCACCGCACCGGCCACGGCATCGGCCTCGACATACACGAAGGCCCCTACCTGGTGCGCGGCGACGAAACCCCGCTGGAGGCCGGCATGTGCTTCAGCAACGAACCGATGATCTGCGTGCCCGGCGAGTTCGGCATCCGCCTGGAAGACCACTTCTACATGAGCGCCGAAGGCCCGCGCTGGTTCACCCGGCCGAGCCATTCCATCGACGATCCGTTCGGTCTGGCGGGGTAGGGCCTACCGCACCGGGGGGCATTGTAGGAGCGGGCCCTGCCTGCGATTCGCGCGCAGGGCGCGCTCCTACAGGGGGATGGCGGCGCAGGATTTCATCCGTGATCGCGCCGGGGCGTTCGGCTATCGCGGACAAGGTCCGCTCCTACGGGAGAAATGCCGCGCTGCCCGGTGACCTGTAGGAGCAGGCCCTGCCTGCGATTCGCGCGCAGGGCGCGCTCCTACAAGGGAATGGCGCGGGTGGGGCAGCGTAGGAGCGGATCTCATCCGCGAACCGCGCCGGGACGTCCGGCTATCGCGGACAAGGTCCTCTCCTACGTTGCAGGCGATCACAGCTTTTCGTAGGCGCGAGCACCTCGGTACAGCCTGCAATGTTGCACGGTGGCTAGAGCAACTCGAAGGGAAAGGTGCTGACCAGCCGCAGCTCGTCGACGCTGCCGTTGCCCTGCTTCTGGCTGGCGCGGTGGCTGACGTACATGAGGCGGAAGTGGCTGCGCCTGAGCGCCCCGTTCTGCACCACGTAGGCGGCCGACAGGCCCAGTTCGCGGTGTTTCTCGCCGTCCTGCTCGCGGCCCTTCGCGTAGTTGCCGTAGGCGCCGTTGCGGTCGCCGGTGTAGCCCGTGCCGTCGATGTCCCAGCCCTTGACGTACCACACCGAGGTGCTCAGCCCCGGCACGCCGTAGGCCGCCCAGTCGGTGTTGTAGCGCAGCTGCGCGGATTTCTCGTTGGGCCCGTTGTAGTCGGCGAAGGCCACGTTGCTCAGGTGGATGGCCTTGGTCTCGTGCACGTAGTCGAAGTATTCGTCGCCTTCGACCTGCTGCCAGCCGAACATCAGCGAATGGGCGCCGCGGCTGAGGGTGAAGTCCAGGCTCCAGGTGTCGTTGTCGATGTAGCCGGCGGCGCGGCGGCCGGTGTCGCGGGTGCTGTAGAGGTTGGCGCGGGTCCGCAGGGCGAGCTTCTGCGGGTCGCCCATGCTGTGGCCCAGGCCCAGGTAGTACTGGTTCCAGACGTCCTCGAAATACCCGCCGTAGAGGGTTGCCGACAGGCCGCCGGGGGCCTTGTAGCTGCCGCCGAGGTAACTGTAGCGGTCGCCCTTGGCCAGGCGGGTGCCGTATTCGGTGGTCAGGTCCTCCTCGCCGGCGCCGGCGCGGGGGCTGGCGCGGGTGAAGCTGCCGGCCTGCAGCGCCAGGCCCGGCAGTTCCTCGCTGAGCAGGGCGAAGCCGTCGAAGCTGGCGGGCAGGACGCGGTTGTCGTGGCTGTTGAACACCGGCGTGTCGACCTGGAAGCGGCCTCCCCTGAGTTCGGTGCCGGAGACGCGCAGGCGCAGGTTGGCGATACCCAGCTTGGACCATTCGTCCACCGCGTTGCCGTCGCTGTCGGTCAGGGTGCGGTTGCCGCCGCCACCGGCGATCACGCCCTTGCCGCGCTCCAGGCTGAGGGCGTGGTAGCCGGCCACGTCCAGGCCGAAGCCGACGGTGCCCTGGGTGTAGCCGGAGCTGTACTTGAGCAGGGTGCCCTGCACCCAGGTGCGGCGGTTGTGGGTGAACTCCGAGCCGCCCTCCTTGGGGATGCGGAAGCCGTTGCTGTCCTGGGCCTGCTCCAGGGCGGCGAAGTTGCGGGTGCGCAGGCTGAGGCTCTGGCCTTCGACGAAACCTTTGGCACCGGCCTGGCCGCGGGCCTCGCGGCGCTCGTCCTCGGCGGCCCAGGCCTGGCTGAACAGGCAGGCGCCGAGGGACAGGCCCAGGGCCGTGGGGCGGATGTGCTGCTGGATCATTGGCTGTTGCTCCCTTCTTGTTTTTCTTGTTGGAGGGGCTATGCCGATGACGGTACCGGCGTCCGGGGTGTGCCTGATGGACGCCCCGGCCCCTGTGAGGGGCCGAAGCTAAGTGGGGGCGGGAAGGGCGATCAAGGCGGATTCGGCCGCGCTGCGAAAAACGGAAAATTCCGAATATTCAGGGGATTGCATTCGGGCGACGGGGTACTCGTCGAAGGTAGGCGCGGGGGCGATGGAGGGCGCGTACCTGCCCGGCGCCGCCTCTGGCGGGGCGGCGCCGGGGTGGGGACTACAGCAGGTTGAAGGGCAGGGTGGTGATCAGGCGCACGTCGTCGATGCTGCCGTCGGCCTGGTTCTGGCTGGCCCGGTGGCGCCGGTAGGTCAGCTTGATGCTGCTGCTCTTGAGCGGGCCGTCCTGGATCTTGTAGGCGAGCGTCATGCCCAGTTCGCGATGCCTTTCGCCATCCTGCTTGCGCACCTCGGCGTAGCTGCCGTGGGCGCCGTTGCGGTCGCCATCGTAGCGGGTGCCGTCGATGCCCCAGCCCTTGGCGTACCACAACGTGCTGCTCAGCCCCGGTATGCCGTAGCGGGCCCAGTCGGTGCCGTAGGCCAGCTGGGCGGACTTCTCGTTGGGGCCGTTGTAGTCGGATTGCAGGTAGTTGACCAGGTAGATGGCCGCGGTCTCGTTGACGTAGTCGAAGTACTCGTCGCCATCGACCTGCTGCCAGCCCGCCATCAGGCTATGGGCGCCGCGGGCGAGGGTGAAGGCCAGGCTCCAGGTATCGTTGTCGATGTAGCCGGCCTTGCGGCTGCCGGCATCGCGGGTGCTGTAGCCGTCGAAGCGGGTGTGCAGGGCCAGCACGTCGGGGTCGCCGAGGTCGTGGGAGAAGCCCAGGTAGTACTGCCGCCAGATGTCCTCGAACTCGCCGCCGTAGGCGCTGAGGCTGAGGTTGGGCGTCGCGCGGTAGGTCCCGCCGAGGTAGCTGTAGCGGTCGCCCTTGGCCTTGCGGTCACCGTAGGTGGTGGTGAGTTTCTCGTCGCCGGCCCCGGTGCGCGGGCTGACGCGATCGAAGCTGCCGGCCTGCAGCCTGAGCCCGGTGAGTTCGCTGCTGGTCAGGCCGACGCCGCGGAAGGTGGAGGGCAGGGCGCGGTTGTCGATGGTGGCTAGCACCGGCGTCTCGACCTGGAAGCGGCCGGCGCGCAGTTCGCTGTTGGACAGCCGCAGGCGCAGGTTGGCCACGCCCAGCTTGGACCACTCGTCCAGCGGCCGACCGTCGCTGTCGGTCAGGGTGCGGTTGCTGCCGCCGGCGACGACGCCCTTGCCGCGCTCCAGGTTGAGGGCATGGAAGGCGCCGACGTCGAGGCCGAAGCCGACGGTGCCCCGGGTGTAGCCGGAGCTGTACTGCAGGATGCTGCCCTGCACCCAGGTGCGCCGGCTGTGGGTGGGCTCGTAGCCGTCGTCCTTGGGGATCTTGAAGATGAAGCGGCCGTGCTTCTGCTCACGGGAGGCGAAGTTGCGGGTGCTCAGGGTCAGGCTCTGGCCTTCGATGAAGCCCTTGGCGGCGGCCTGCCCCCGCTGCCTGTCGTCCTCTTCGGCCGCCCAGGCCTGGCCGGTGACGCCGGCGAGCAGCGCCAGGCCGATGGTGGTGGGGCGGATGTGTGGATTGGTCATCTGATTGCTCCTCGTTTCTAGTGCTGTGCGCAACGGCGGGCACCTGGGCGCGCGCCGGGAACGGCCGGTGGCCGGCTGCAAGGCGGGAAGCGAGTGCGGTGGGATGATTGTTGGAAGAGCCTGGCCGGTCGGGCCTGGCTCGTGGCTGCCCGCAGCGGATGAGGCGGGCGCAGGGGCGGCAGCGGCGGGTACGCCGTGCCGTGGAAGGTGTGGGGGCCGGGGCTGCCGGACCTTCAGGGGGGGAAGCTAAGCCATGCCTGGCGGCCGCGACAATGAAAAAATGCCTGGTGCTTCACTACGCCGCTTCTCGCCGATGCCCGGAATAGAGGCTTCGCGGCGTTTTTGGGAGGCGGCGTAGTGGGAATCTTGGCGCCCACCTGTAGGAGCGGGCCCTGCCCGCGATTTCGCGCGCAGGGCGCGCTCCTACATGGGAACGGCGTGGGTGGGGCAGCGTAAGCGGATCTCATCCGCGAACCGCGCCGGTGGTTTCGGCTATAGCGGACAAGGTCCGCTCCTTAGCCGGTGGGTACGGCTTCTCGTAGGAGCGAGCTTGCTCGCGAACAAAGGCGGTGCCATGCGGTTCGCGAGCAAGCTCGCTCCTACAGGGGCGGGAAATACGGGCTCAGGGCCCCAGTTCGACGTGGGTGAAGTTGTTCGAGCCCAGCGGGCTCAGGGTGAAGCCTTTCACCCTGGGGCTCAGCACCACGAACTGCTTCGGGTAGGCCAGGGCTATCCAGGGCGCTTCGCGCTGGAAGATCGCCAGGGCCTGGCGGTACAGCGCGGCGCGGGCGTCCTGGTCTGTGCTGGCGCGGGCCTGGCGCAGCAGGTCGTCGAACTGGGCGTTGCACCAGCCGGCCATGTTCTCGCCGCTCTGCGCGGCGGCGCAGGACAGGTTGGGGGTGAGGAAGTTGTCCGGGTCGCCGTTGTCGCCCACCCAGCCCATGAACACCAGGTCGTGCTCGCCGTGCTTGGCGCGGCGGATCAGCTCGCCCCATTCGTAGACGCGGATGTCGGCGCGGATGCCCAGCTTGCCCAGGTCGTTCTGCAGCATCTGCGCGCCTATGCCGGGGTTGGGGTTGGTCGGGCCGCCGCCGGGGCGGGTCCAGATGCTGAGCTTCTGCCCGGGCTGCACGCCGGCTTCGGCCAGCAGTTGGCGGGCCCGTTCGAGGTCGCGCGGCCAGCCCTTCAGGTCCGCGTCCGAACCCCACAGCGTCGGCGGGTAGGGCGCCACCGCGGGGCTGGCGCCGCCCTCGCCGAACTGCGCCTTGCGGTAGGCGTCGCGGTCGAAGGCGAGGTTGATGGCCTGGCGCACGCGCACGTCGTCCAGCGGCTTGTGCCGGGTGTTGATGGCGACGTAGGCGACCAGCAGGGAGTCCAGTTCCTCCACCTTCAGGCGCGGGTCCCTGCGCAGTTCGGGGATGTCCGTGGGCCGCGGGTACACCGCCACCTGGCAATCGCCGGCGCGCAGTTTCTGGAGGCGCACGCTGGGGTCGGGGGTGATCGCCAGCAGCAGGCGCTCGATCTTCGGCGTGCCGCCCCAGTAGTCGGGGTTGGCGGCGAAGCGCACCTGGGCGTCCTTCTGGTAGCGCTGGAAGACGAAGGGGCCGGTGCCCAGGGGCAGGTTGTTCAGTTGCTCGGGCTTGCCGGCCGCCAGCAGCAGGTCGGCGTATTCGGCTGAATAGATGGAGGCGAAGCCCATGGCCAGGTCGGCGAGGAAGGGTGCCTCGGGATGGCGCAGGGTGAAGCGCACGGTCAGGTCGTCGACTTTCTCGACGCGCTCGATCAACCCCGGCAGGCCCATCGACTGGGCATAGGGGAAGCCGCGCGGGGCCAGCTTGTTCCATGGGTGCGCCGGGTCGAGCTGGCGCTGGAAGCTCCAGAGCACGTCGTCGGCGTTGAAGGTGCGGGTGGGGGTGAAGTAGTCGGTGCGCTGGAACTTCACGCCCGGGCGCAGGTGGAAGGTGTAGGCCAGGCCGTCGGCGCTGATGTCCCAGCTCTGCGCCAGCGCGGGGATCACCTTCGTGCTGCCGGGGGCGAACTGCACCAGGCGTTCGTACACCGTCTCCGCCGTGGCGTCGGCGGTGGTGGCGGCGGTGTACTGGGTGATGTCGAAGCCTTCCGGGCTGCCCTCGGTGCACACCACCAGGGGCCGGGCCAGGGCCGGCGCGGCGGCGAGCAGCAACGCCAGGGCCGCCCACGTGGGGCGGCCCGGTCGTCTATCGGCAAGCGGCTGTGGCCAGCGCAGCATGGCGTGACGGCCGCCTCGCGGCGGCCGCGGGCCTTACTTGCCGACGCCCACGCCGTAGAAGGAGTTGAGCGCGAAGGGGCTGATCTTGAAGTCCTCGACCGTCTTGCGCATCGGCTGGTACACGGTGGAGTGGGCGATCGGGGTGATCGGCACCTGTTCCTTGAGGATGTGCTGGGCCTGCTTGTACAGTTCGGTGCGCTTGGCCTGGTCGGGGGTGCGCTTGGCTTCCTTGATCAGCTTGTCGTAGGGCTGGTCGCACCACTTGGAGAAGTTGTTGCCGTTGACCGCGTCGCAGCTGTACAGGGTGCCCAGCCAGTTGTCCGGGTCGCCGTTGTCGCCGCTCCAGCCGATCAGCATGGCGTCGTGCTCGCCGGCCTTGGCGCGCTTGATGTACTCGCCCCATTCGTAGGTGACGATCTTCGCCTTGATGCCGACCTTCGCCCAGTCGGCCTGGAGCATCTCGGCCATCAACTTGGCGTTGGGGTTGTACGGGCGCTGCACGGGCATGGCCCACAGGGTGATCTCGGTACCTTCGGGCACGCCGGCTTTCTTCAGCAGTTCCTTGGCCTTCTCCGGGTCGTAGCCGGCGTCCTTGATGCTGTCGTCGTAGGACCACTGGGTCGGCGGCATGCCGTTCACGGCGAGCTGGCCGGCGCCCTGGTAGACGGCGTCGATGATGGCCTTCTTGTTCACCGCCATGTCCAGCGCCTCGCGCACTTCCAGCTTGTCCAGCGGCTTGTGCAGCACGTTGTAGGCGATGTAGCCGAGGTTGAAGCCCGGCTGCGAAGGCATGTTCAGGTTGGCGTCCTTCTTCAGCGACTCCAGGTCCGCCGGGCGCGGGAACAGGGTGATCTGGCACTCGTTGGCCTTGAGCTTCTGCATGCGCACCGAGGCGTCGGTGTTGATGGCGAAGATCAGGTTGTCGATCTTCACCTCGCCGGGCACCCAGTAGTCCTTGTTGGCCTTGAAGCGGATCATCGCGTCCTTCTGGTAGCGGCTGAACACGAAGGGCCCGGTGCCGATCGGCTTCTGGTTGATGTCGCTGGCGCGGTTCTGCTTGAGCAACTGGTCGGCGTATTCGGCGGACTGGATGGAGGCGAAGCTCATGGCCAGGTTCTGGATGAACGCGGCGTCGACCTCGTTGAGGACGAACCTGACGGTGTAGTCGTCGACCTTCTCCACCTTGGCGATGTTGGCGTCCATGCCCATGTCGGTGAAGTAGGGGAATTCGGTGGGGTAGGCCTTACGGAACGGGTGGTTCTTGTCGAGCATGCGCTCGAAGGTGAACAGCACGTCGTCGGCGTTGAATTCGCGGCTGGGCTTGAAGTAGTCGGTGGTGTGGAACTTCACGCCGTGGCGCAGGTGGAAGGTGTAGGTCTTGCCGTCATCGGAAACGTCCCACTTCTCGGCCAGGCCGGGGATCACCTGGGTGCCGCCGCGCTCGAACTGGGTGAGGCGGTTGAATACCGTCTCGGCGGCGGCGTCGAAATCGGTACCGGTGGTGTACTGGCCGGGGTCGAAGCCCGCCGGGCTGCCCTCGGAGCAGAACACCAGGTTGCCGGCGGCGTGGGCGAAGGGAGCGCTGGCGATCAACCCAGCGGCGATCATGGAGCGGATGACGGCATTCTTGCGCATGCTGACCTCAGTTTGTTGTGGTTGTCATCGAGGCACGTCCTTGTGGGGCGTGTCGCCTGAAACTATGCAGGGCACATGCCGGGCGCAAGGGCCACACCCGCCACAGTGTAGAAGCTGTGGGGAAGTCGTAAGGGAATGTCGCAATAACGCAAGAAGCCCGCCGCGGCGCCCGGGCGGGTGGCGCCGCGGCGGGCCCGCATCAGGGCATCTGCACTTCGATGGTGCCGTCGGCGGTCACCGTCACCTGGCTGGTGCCGGCCTCGATCTCCGGGGCCGCGGCGAAGCCGGCGTCGGCCTTCATCGCCGCCATGCGCATCACCGGCATCGGCCGCGGCGCGCCGGCGCTGTTCAAGTTCAGGTTGACCAGGCGGTAGCCCTTGCCGCCGAGGGAGTCGGTCAGCAGCTGGGCGCGGGCCTTGAACGCCGCCACGGCGTTCTTCATCAGGCTGTCCTCGTTCTGCTGGCGGGTGGAGTCGGCGATGCTGAAGCTCATGTTGCCCATCTTCAGCTTGCCCAGCAGGCTGGCGGTGAGCTGCGACAGCGCGGCGAAGTCCGAGCTTTCCAGGCGCAGTTCGGCGCGCTCGCGCCAGGCGGTGATCTTCTGGCCCTTGTCGTCGTACACCGGGTAGCTGTTGCGGCTGCCCAGGCTGACGGTCACGCCCTTGGCCTTGCGCGCCTCGGTCACCGCGGCGTTGAGGGCGGCGGTGGTCTCGGCGGCGAGCTTGGCCGGGTCGCTGGCCTGGGCTTCGTTGAAGAGAGTCACGTGCATCTGGTCGTGGGCCACTTCCTGGCTGGCCTCGGCGTGCAGCGACACCAGGTTGTAGCGCGGCTCGTCGGCGTGGGCGGCGAAGCTGGTGGCGGCCAGGGCGACGGCTGCGGCCAGGGCGGCGAGGCTTTTCTTCAATGCGGACATGTTCGACTCCTTGGTCCTGTAATGAGTCCCGGGTGCAGGGTAGACGACCCCGCACATGGACAGTCAGACCTATTGACGCAGGTCGGCGTTCAAAGGGGTTGAATCGCGATAGCCTTTATCTCGTATGCTGTGTCGCTATGACGCACCGAGAGGGGAAGGGGCTTGGCTATACTCGCGCAAATTCCGGAATTCACCATGCGCACACCGGTTTTCCAGTTATCCGCCAGCCGGCAGAACCTGCTGCACCTGACGCTCATCCGTATTCTCGTGCTGGCCGCCCAGGCCGGTTCGGTGGGCATCGCCTACAAGGCCCAATTGATCCCGCTGCCCTGGGCGGCGCTGGGGGTGACCCTCGGCGTGTCCCTGGTGCTGTGCCTGGCCACCGCCCTGCGCCTGCGTGGGCCCTGGCCGGTGACCGAGGTGGAATACGCGGTGCAGCTGGGCTGCGACCTGATCATCCACAGCGCCCTGCTGTATTTCTCCGGCGGCTCGTCCAACCCCTTCGTCTCCTATTACCTGGTGCCGCTGACCATCGCCGCGGCGACCCTGCCGTGGCTCTACACCATCGTCCTCGCCGGCCTGGCCCTGGCCGCTTACACGGTGCTGCTGGTGTGGTTCCACCCGCTGAACATCGCCCCGGCGCAGCGCGACTACCTGCTGATCTACGGCATGTGGCTGAGCTTCGCCCTGGCCGCCGGGCTGATCACCTTCTTCGTCGCGCGCATGTCCCAGGCGCTGCGCCGCCAGGAACAGATAGTCGCGCAGCGCCGCGAGGAGGGCATGCGCGACCAGCAACTGCTCGCCGTGGCCACCCAGGCCGCCGGCGCCGCCCATGAGCTGGGCACGCCGCTGGCGACCATGAGCGTGCTGCTCAAGGAGCTGCGCCAGGCGCACCCGAAGGATCCGCTGCTGCAGGAAGACCTGGCGCTGCTGCAGGAACAGGTCAAGCTGTGCAAGGACACCCTGCAGCAACTGGTGCGCGCCGCCGAGGCCGACCGCCGCCAGGCCATCCAGGAGCAGGGCGTCAACGAATGGCTGGAGGCGGTGCTGCGCCGCTGGCACCTGATGCGCCCGGAGGCCACCTACCGCTACCTGAACCTGGGCCCGGGCAGCGCCCCGCGGCTGACGCCGCCCACCGACCTCACCCAGGCCCTGCTGAACCTGCTGAACAATGCTGCCGATGCCTGCCCGGACGACCTGGAGATCTGCGTCGACTGGACTGCCACCGACATCTGCCTGAGCATCCGCGACCACGGCCCCGGCGTGCCCCTGGCGATCGCCGAGCAACTCGGCAAACCCTTCTTCACCACCAAGGGCAAGGGCTTCGGCCTCGGCCTGTTCCTCAGCCAGGCCAGCGTCACCCGCGCCGGCGGCACGGTGAAGTTGTACAACCACGAAGACGGCGGCACGCTTACCGAGCTGCGCCTGCCGCGCAGCTACGGTGTGGTGTGAACCCACGCGCGAGGAAGTACCCATGAGCGAAGAGAATCTGTTCGAAGGCGAAGAGCAACCCCACCTGCTGCTGGTGGACGACGACGCCACCTTCACCCGTGTGATGGCGCGCGCCATGAGCCGCCGCGGCCTGCGCGTATCGGTCGCCGGCTCCGCCGAGGAAGGCCTGGCCCTGGCCAAGGAAGACCTGCCCGACTACGCCGTGCTCGACCTGAAGATGGACGGCGACTCCGGCCTGGTGCTGCTGCCCAAGCTGCTGGAGCTGGACGCGGAGATGCGCGTGGTGATCCTCACCGGCTACTCCAGCATCGCCACCGCGGTGGAGGCCATCAAGCGCGGCGCCACCAACTACCTGTGCAAGCCGGCCGACGCCGACGACGTGCTGACCGCACTGCTCTCGCAGCACGCCGACCTGGACAGCCTGGTGCCGGAAAACCCCATGTCGGTGGACCGCCTGCAGTGGGAGCACATCCAGCGCGTGCTGGCCGAGCACGACGGCAACATTTCCGCTACCGCCCGCGCCTTGGGGATGCATCGGCGGACGTTGCAGCGTAAGCTGCAGAAGCGCCCTGTAAGGCGTTAAGGAATTCATAAGAAGCTGTATCTACGATCTCGCGAGCTAGCGCAGAACAAGGCGAAAACAGGCGAGGGAGGCACCGGGCTCGCGTTCGAGTTCAGTCCGCTAAATGAGCATCACTCGCCTGTTTTTAACGCAGTTATGCCGACGCGCAGCAGATCGTAGACAGGTTCTAAGACAGGGAGCGCCGACTGGGCGCTCTTTTTTTTGTGCCGCCCGTGCCGAGCCCTGATCAATGACCGAAAGCGCCGAGTACCGTGCCGCGAACGATGCCGTTCGCGGGCATTTCTTCTCCCAGGTGTGGAAACTGACGGCGCCCTACTGGCGCAGCGAAGAGAAGGGCACGGCCTGGCTGCTGCTGATCGTGGTGATCGCCCTGTCGCTGGTCGGCGTGGGCGTCTCGGTGTGGGTCAACACCTGGTACCGCGACTTCTACAACGCCCTGCAGAACAAGGACCTCGATGCCTTCATCCGGCTGATCCTGTACTTCTGCGGGATCGCCGCGGTGGCCATCCTGGTCGCCGTGTACCGCCTGTACCTGACGCAGATGCTGACCATCCGCTGGCGTCGCTGGCTCACCGAGAAGCACTTCGCCGCCTGGCTGTCCGACAAGAACTACTACCGCCTGGAACAGCGCGGCTACACCGACAACCCCGACCAGCGCCTGTCCGAGGACCTCAACAGCTTCACCGACACCACCCTGAGCCTGGGCCTGGGGCTGATTCGCAACCTGGTCAGCCTGGTGTCCTTCTCGGTGATCCTCTGGGGCGTGTCCGGCAGCATCGAGCTGTTCGGCATCAGCATTCCCGGCTACATGTTCTGGGCCGCGCTGCTCTACGCCCTGGTCGGCAGCTGGCTGACGCACCTGATCGCCCGCCGCCTGATCGGCCTGAACAACCAGCAGCAGCGCTACGAGGCCGACCTGCGCTTCGGCCTGGTGCGCATCCGCGAGAACGCCGAGAGCATCGCCCTGTACAACGGCGAGGGCAGCGAGAACGAACGCCTGATGACGCGCTTCCGTAACGTCTGGGGCAATTTCTGGGAACTGATGAAGGTGCAGAAGCGCCTGACCTTCTTCAGCTCCGGCTACGCCCAGATCGCCATCATCTTCCCGATCGTGGTGGCCGCGCCGCGCTACTTCGCCGGCAAGATCCAGCTCGGCGAGCTCATGCAGATCAACTCCGCCTTCGGCAACGTCCAGGACGGCCTGAGCTGGTTCATCGACGCCTACTCCAGCCTGGCCACCTGGCGCGCCACCTGCGACCGTCTGCTGAGCTTCCGCAACGCCATGGACGAGGTCGCCGGCGAGCACGAGAGCATCGCCGTGCACGCCGCCGGCAACGGCCTGCAGCTCAAGCACCTGAGCCTGCGCCTGGGCGACGGCAGCGTGCTGCTGGAGCCTACCGACCTGACCCTGCGGGCCGGCGAACACGTGCTGATCAGCGGCCCCTCCGGCGCCGGCAAGAGCACCCTGCTGCGCGCCATGAGCGGGCTCTGGCGCTACGGCGCCGGGCAGGTGCAGATGCCCGCGGCGCGCACGCTGTTCCTGCCGCAGAAGCCCTACCTGCCGATCGGCAGCCTGGCCACGGCCCTGAGCTACCCCGAGGCGCCCGACCGGCACGGCCCCGAGCGCCTGCGCGAAGTGCTGCGCCTGTGCCGCCTGGAGCACCTGGGCGAACGCCTGGACGAAGCCCAGCACTGGCAGCGCCTGCTCTCGCCGGGCGAACAGCAGCGCCTGGCCATCGCCCGCGCGCTGCTCTACGCGCCGGCCTGGCTGTTCCTCGACGAGGCCACCTCGGCGCTGGACGACAACGACGAAGCCGCGCTCTACCAGACCCTGCTGGAGCAGCTGCCCGGCGTGACCCTGGTCAGCATCGGCCACCGCGCCGACCTCAGGCGCTTCCACGAGCGCCAGCTGCGCCTGGAGGATCGTCACCTGCGGGAGGTCGAGGCGGTGCTCCCGGCCTGACACGCCTACCTGTCGCAAGGGAATCCCCCGGCGATAGGATTTTGGGAAAGATCGTGCTGTGAATTCCTTCAGATTTTGCAGGAAAGCTCGCAATTGATTGGCAGTTTTGGGGACTGCTGCATCGTTCCCTGACCGATACCCGGTACCCTCGACGGCTTTGCGGTAAACAGCCCGTCGCATTCGGATTCCGGATATCGCCATGCATGGTCTTTCCCCTTCTGGTCAGGCGTTGACGCGCGAGGCATTGCGCCTGGTGAACCCGCGCCGCTTCCTTGGCCTCGCGCTCGCCGGCGCCACGGCGCTGGCGCTGCTGACCTTCGCCGCCGGCCTGTGGCTCGGCCGCGTCATGGCGCCGCCCGCGCCGCTGGCCGAGGCCGCCCCGCAGCAGACGCCGGAGCAGCGCTTCGCCGTGGCGCGCCTGGGCGAGCTGGCCGGGCGCCTGCAAGTGCTGGAAAAGGACGCCGCCTACCTGCTGAAAGTGGTCGACGGCCACGAGGACATCGCCCGCAAGCTGGCGCGCATCGACCCCGGCCTGGTGCCGGAGCAGGCGCCGGCACGCGGCGCTGAGGGGGAGGGCGGCCTGCTGCTGCCGCCGCGGCCATGCCAGGCCGCGCCGCTGGTCGACGTGCAGCAGGGCACCGAGGCCGCGCGTTGCCTGAGGCGTCAGCTCGACCTGCTGCTGGATGCGGTGTCGCGGCGCAACGCCGACTTCCTCGCCATCCCCACCCACCGCCCGGTGGACAAGGCGCGCCTGGGCTCGGCCTTCGGCAACCGGCTGGACCCGTTCAACCGCCGCCTGGCCTTCCACTCCGGGCTCGACTTCGCCGCGCCCGGCGGCACCGAGATCCAGGCCGCCGCCGGTGGCCGGGTGGTCGCCGCCGGCCCCTTCAGCTCCTACGGCATCCGCGTGGAAATCGACCACGGCAACGGCCTGCTCACCCGCTATGCGCACCTGTCCAGGGCCGAGGTGCGCGTCGGCGACGTGGTGATGCCCGGCCAGCGCATCGCCGCCATGGGCTCCACGGGCCGCTCCACCGGCTCGCACCTGCATTTCGAAGTGCTCTACCGCGGCGAGTTCGTCGACCCGCAGCACTTCCTTTCCCTCGGCGACATGGAGAAGGCCCTCGATGCGCTGGCGCAGGACTAGGCCGGCGACCACCCGCGAACTGCTGCGCGCCGAGCACCAGCCGCGGGCCCAGGTGGCGCGCAGCTACCGGCCGCTGCTCTGGGCCGTGCTGGCGCTGGCCGTGGCCTTCGCCGCGCTGCATTTCTGGCGCGGCTCGCAGCAGGCCGAAACACAGCAGCACATCGAAGCGCTGCAGGCCGGCAATGCCGCGCTGGCCGCCGACCTGCAGCGCCAGCGCCTGCTGACCGCCGAGGCCCAGGCCACGCGCGAGCAACTGCAGCGGCGCATCGACCAGATGTCCGGGGAACTCAAGAAGCTCAAGACCGACCTGGCGTTCTACCGCCAGCAGAAACCCGCCAAGTGATCCGCAGGAGGACGAACATGTTCAGCAGCAACAAGAAGAAGGGGCCGCAGGTGGCGGTGGACAGGTTTTCCAGCCTGCTGTCGGGCAACCTGGCGCTGGTGGGCGACCTGGAGTTCGAGGAGGGCCTGAAGGTCCAGGGCCGCATCCAGGGCAACGTGCGCCACAAGCCGGGCACCCAGAGCCTGCTGGCCCTGGGCGCGGAAGGGCGGATCGAGGGCTGCGTCAGCAGCTACGACGCGCTGATCGACGGCACCATCGTCGGCGACCTGTACGTCGAGCACCTGCTGGAACTGCATTCCAACGCCCGCGTCATCGGCAACATCCACTATCGCCAACTGAGCATGGAGAACGGCGCCAGCGTCGACGGCAAGCTCACCCGCCTGGACGAGCAGCGCCCGCTGGAACTGCCGGCGCCCGAGAGCCACCGGGCACGTGCCGGGGCCGAGGAAGCGGAGCCCGCCTGAGGCAAATCGTTAGCACGCGAAGCACTGCCCCTTGCTATGATCGCCGCAGTTCTTCCGCCGGCGTTTCCCCTCCATGCTCGCACTGCTGTTCCAGACCCTCGGCATCACCGCGCCGGTGTTCTCCATGCTGTTCATCGGCGTGCTGCTGCGCCGCGTCGGCTGGATCGACCAGGGCTTCATCCAGACCGCCTCGGCCCTGGTGTTCAACGCCACCATGCCGGTGATGCTGTTCCTCGGCATCTACCATTCCGACCTGCACCGCGCGGCCAGCCCGGCGGTGCTGACGTTCTTCTGCCTGGCCACCCTCGGCGGCTTCCTGCTCGCCTGGGCCTGGGCGCACTGGCGGGTGCCGCGGCAAGAGCGCGGCGTCTACGTGCAGGGCGCCTTCCGCGGCAACAACGGCATCGTCGGCCTGGCCCTGGCCACCAGCCTCTACGGCGAACATGGCCTGGCCCTGGGCTCGGTGCTCGCGGCCCTGGTGATCCTCTGCTACAACACGCTGGCCACCGTGGTCCTGGCGATCTACAGCCCGGCGCTCAAGTCCGACCCGTTGAGCATCGCCCGCCAGGTGCTGGTCAACCCGCTGATCATCGGCGTGCTGGCGGCCTTCCCGTTCGCCTGGTGGGGCATCCAGCTGCCGGCCTGGGTGCTCACCTCCGGCGACTACTTCGCGCAGATGACCCTGCCCCTGGCGCTGGTCTGCATCGGCGGCACCCTGTCGCTGCCGGCCTTGCGCAGCAGTGGCAGCCTGGCCCTGAGCGCCAGCCTGATGAAAATGGTCTGGCTGCCGGCGCTGTGCACCGCGGCCGCCTGGCTCTGCGGCTTCCGCGGCGCCGAACTGGGCGTGCTGTTCCTCTACTTCGCCAGCCCCACGGCCGCCGCCAGCTACGTGATGGCGCGCGCCGCCCAGGGCAACGCCGAACTGGCGGCCTCGATCATCGTCATCACCACCCTGGCCGCGGCGCTGACCACCAACCTCGGGCTGTTCATCCTGCAGTGGGGTGGGTGGATCTGAGGTGCTCAACCCCGAATCGCGGCGTCAGCCGGCAAGTTCGTAGGGCGTATAACCGTTCGCGGTTATACGCCGTTACACCGAGCTTATGCCCGGTGTCGCAGTCGAACTCGTAGTGCCCGGAAAGAGGCGCTCCGTGACCGAGCTCGAAGCGCGCCTGGGATCGAGGTTAAACGGCGTATAACGCCGTAGGCGTTATACGCCCTACGCCCAGCCCTCCCTCGGCGTAGGGCGTATAACCGTTCGCGGTTATACGCCGTTACACCGAGCTTATGCCCGGTGTCGCAGTCGAACTCGGAGTGCCCGGAAACAGGCGCTCCGTGACCGAGTTCGAAGCGCGACTGGGATCGAGGTCAAACGGCGTATAACGCCGTAGGCGTTATACGCCCTACGCCCTGGACAGCCTCCCGCTGGGGCGCGGTCTAGGCAGAATCTGAATTCGCAGACAGCATCACTTACTCTGCCCGAAGGCCATTTCAAGCCGTTTTACAGGCGGTTACACTTACCCCCTTCCAACGCGCGACAAAGGATTGCTCATGCGTTTCCAGGATTCCGCCCGCAGCCTCGCGCTGTTGCTCGGCCTGCTGTGGCTGGCGTCGTCGTACGCCGGGCCCGGCGCCGAATTGTCCAGCCCGGCCGCCGGCTGGCGCTACTCGGGGTTGCTCGACGACCTCGACAGCCCGCGCGTGGCCTATCCGACCCCGCCCATCGACCGTGGCGGCCAGCGTGGCCGCAGCCTGATCGAGGGCGACCTGAAGAACCTCGCCGGCACCGACCGCGCCCAGCGCCTGGTGGTCAACGGCAACCCGCTGCCTCTATACACCGATGCCCAGGGCCATTTCGTCCGCCCCTATGCCTTCGGCGCGGGCTCCAACAGCATCGAGGTGGCCAGCGCCGACGGCCAGTCGCTCAAGCGCGTGCAGTTCTACGAGGCCAACGCCGGGCGCGTGCCGCCGCGGGTGCGCGTGGCGCTGGGCTGGGACGACCCCAAGGCCGAGCTGGACCTGCACATCGTCACCCCCGACGGCCAGCACGCCTTCTGGGCGCGCCCACGGCTGGGCAACGGCGGTGGCCTCGACCCGGATGGCGTCGACGGCCCCGGCCCGGAGATGTTCACCATGGCCGCGCCGCTGCACGGCACCTACCTGGTCTACGTCAACTACTGGGGCAATTTCGGCGCGCAGGGCTATAACTTCCAGGCCGGCGCCAACCAGCAGGACGTGATCACCGCCCAGGTCAACCTGGTGTTCAACGAAAACAGCGTCGACGAGAAGCGCGAGACCTTCGTGGTGCCGCTGCGCACCATCGGCGACCTGGTCCTGGTCAAGACCTTCACCTATTGAAAGCTGTCCCCTGCCAGGGATGAAATGGGATCGAGCAAGCATGAGCGACAACACTTCCCCCAGCCCCACTCCTTCCGCCGACACCGCGCCGGTGAAACGCTGGCCGCTGATCTTCGGTGGCCTGGTGCTGGCCCTGCTGGTCTTCGGCGGCCTGCTGGCACGCTACGTCTGGCTGGCGCCGCCGAGCGGCCCGCTGGCCGGGCTGGATGTACCGCCGGCCAATGCCCCGGGCCGTGACATCAAGCACCCGGACGCGCTCATCGAAAGCGCCTCGCTCGCCCGCCTGCCCAAGGAACTGCTGGAGGTGCCGCTGCTGCGCGACACCCTCACCGAGGACTTCGTCTTCTACTACGAGAACGACGGCGACCGCCTCGGCCTGGCCGGCAGTCTGCGGCGCATCGTCTACGAGCACGACCTGACGCTGAAGGACAGCCTGGTCGAGGAACTGCTCGACCAGCCGGCCCAGGTCGCCCTGTGGCGCGGCGCCGACGGCCGCCTGCGCGACTTCCTGGTGGTGATGAAGCGCGGCGGCCTGGCCAGGCTGCTGGAGCCGCTGGCGCACATCGCCGCCGGCGACAGCCAACTGCGCAAGGTCGGCGAGCTGAAGGGCGGCACCGGCGTCTACCGCCTGCGCTACAACGCCCAGAAGAGCCTGCTGTTCGCCTCCAGCGGCGACTACCTGGTGCTGCTGTCCAACCCGAAGATGCTGTTCCCCAACGCCAGTGACGACGAACCCGGCGAGGCCGACGCCCAGGTCAGCGCAGACCTGGCCGCCCTGCTCGGCGGTGACGACGCCTTCCCGCGCGCCTTCGGCCTGGGCCCGCGCGGCGAGCTGAGCCAGCGCATCAGCCTTGGCGCCGGCGCCCTGGCCATGGGCTACCAGCGCTTCATCCCGGCCTTCGCCGGGGTGCGCTTCGACAAGGACGCCAAGGGCTGGAGCAGCTACCTGGCGCTGAACGCGGTGGAGCGCCAGCCGGACCTCGACTTCAGCCCCGTGTGGCAGGCCATGCCCATGGGCGCCAGCGCCTGCGTGGCCCTGCCGCTGACCCCGGGCCTGTACGACAGCCTGCTGGTGCGCCTGGGCGCCGAGCAGAAGATGGCCGCGGCCTTCTCCGAACACCTCTCCGGCGCCGCCGGCCTGTGCTGGTACGCCGACTCGCGCCTGTACACGCCGCTGCTGGTGGCCACGCTCAGCGCGCCGCCCGGCCCGGAACTGGACGCCGACCTGGGCAGGCTGTTCGACAGCCTGGTGGGCGCCTACGAGGCCAACGCCGAAGGCGGCAACTTCCCAGTGGACGAGCAGAACCAGGGCGAGACCCACAAGTGGCTGCGCCAGGTCAGCTCCAATTTCGGCCAGTACGCCGCCGCCGATGCGGCCGACCCGGACGCGCTCAGCGGCCGCGGCTTCTTCCGCGTCGGCCTGGCGCGGCAGGGCAGCACCCTGTTGTTCTCCCTCGACGACCAGTTGCTGGACAAGGCCCTGGGCACCCTCGACAAGCGCTTCCCGCCGCTGGCCGACGTGCTGCCCAAGGATGCCCTGGTGCCGGCCTACCTGGCGCCGCAGTCGCTTTCCACGCTGCTCCAGCGCGAAACCCTGGACAGCCTGCCGCAGGACATGGAGCCGGTGTTCCGCAACGCCGCCGACAGCCTGTTGCTGCCGCGCCTGAAGGCCCTGGCCGGGCACGGCGGCTACGCCCTCGGCCTGCCCGCCGGCAGCCGCGCCGAACAACCCTGGCAATGGCTGCCGCTGCAGTGGCGCGCGCTGTGACGGCACGCGCCCTGCTGCTGGCGTTCGGCCTGTGGGCCGCCCAGGCCGGCGCGGCGTCGCTCGATCCGGAGCAGTCCCAGGTATTCCGCGCCTGGTTCGTGCGCATCGCCGAGGAACAACTGCGCCAGGGCCCCAGCCCGCGCTGGCACCAGCAGGACTGCGCGGGCCTGGTGCGCTTCGCCGCCAACGAGGCGCTCAAGCCCCACGACGCCAAGTGGCTGCGCGCCAACGGCCTGTCCAACCGCTACCTGCCGCCGGAGCTGGCGCTGAGCGACGAGCAGCGCGCCCTGGCGCAGAACTGGCGGCAGGGCGGCGGCCAGGTCGGCCCCTACGTCAACGCCATCAAGCTGATCCAGTACAACAGCACCCTCGTCGGCCGCGACCTCAACCAGGCGCGGCCGGGCGACCTGATCTTCTTCGACCAGGGCGACGACCAGCACCTGATGATCTGGATGGGCCGCAACATCGCCTACCACACAGGTACCAGCACGCCGACCGACAACGGCATGCGCTCGGTCAGCCTGCAACAACTCATGACATGGAAGGACACCCGATGGATACCCGACCCTGCCAACCCCAACTTCGTCGGCGTGTACCGCTTGTCGTTCCTCGCCCGATGAAGCTGCTCGCGCTGTGCGCCGGCCTGGCCCTGGGCGGCCTGCTGGCGGGCGCGCCGGCGCAGGCCCGGGCCGACGACGAGGTGCCGGCGAGCAACTACGCGCCGATCAGCGGCGAGTCGTTCTTCCTGCTCGCCGACAGCAGCTTCGCCCCCGACGAAGAGGCCCGCGTGCGCCTGGAAGCGCCGGGCCGCGACTACCGCCGCTACCGCATGGAGGCCTACGGCGGGGTGGACATGCGCGTCTACCGCATCGACAAGCCGCTGGACTTCCTCAAGCGCCAGAAGAACCTGCACCGGGTGCTGGCCGAGGGGCAGTTCAAGGGCGAGGGGCTGTCCAACACCCTGGCCTACCTGTGGGACAACTGGTACCGCAAGTCGCGGCGGGTGATGCAGCGCGCCTTCTCCTACGAGTCGCGCAAGCAGGTCACCGAGGTGGTGCCGGAGCTGAAGATGGGCCAGGCCATGGCCGCGCCCACGCCCTACGATGCCCAGCCGCAGTACGCGCCGATTCCCGGCCTGCCGCTGGTCGAGCAGTTCCGCTATCCGCTGTGGGATGCCAAGCCCATCGAACCGCCGGCCGACGTCAAGCTGGCCGGCTCCTCCAGCGAGTTCATCAACGTCTCGCCGGGCAACGTCTACGTGCCGCTGGGCAAGCTCAAGCCGGGGCTGTACCTGGTCGAGGCGCTGGTGGGCAAGTACCGCGCCACCACCGTGGTGTTCGTCTCCAGCAGCGTGGCGGTGAGCAAGATCGCCGGCAACGAACTGCTGGTGTGGTCGGCGCGCAAGCATGAAGGCACCCCGGTGCCGGATACCCAGGTGCTCTGGACCGACGGCCTGGGCGTGATGAGCAGCGGCCGCACCGATGCCGAGGGCCTGCTGCGCCTGCAGCACGCCAGCCCCGAGCGCTCCTTCGTGATCGGCGAGGACAAGGAAGGCGGCGTCTTCGTCTCGGAAAACTTCTACTACGACAGCGAAATCTACGACACCAAGCTCTACGCCTTCACCGACCGCCCGCTGTACCGCCCCGGCGACTGGGTGGCGCTGAAGATCTACGGCCGCGAATTCAAGAACGCCCGCGACTCCGCCGCGCCCCAGGCCGCGCCGGTGAAGCTGAGCGTGATCGACGCCGCCGGCACCACCCTGCAGACCCTCGACCTGCAACTGGACCCCAAGGCCGGCGCCAACGGCCGCTTCCAGCTGCCGGACAACGCCGTCGCCGGCGGCTACGAGCTGCGCTTCGACTACCGCGGGCAGACCTACAGCAGCGCCTTCCGCGTGGCCGAGTACATCAAGCCGCACTTCGAGATATCCCTCGACCTGGCCAAGCCCGACTTCAAGACCGGCGAAGCGGTGAAGGGCAACCTGATCCTGCTCTACCCGGACGGCAAGCCGGTGGCCAACGCCAAGCTGCAACTGAGCCTGCGCGCCCAGCAGCTGTCCATGGTCGACAACGAGCTGCAGTACCTCGGCCAGTTCCCGGTGGAGCTGAGCAGCACCGAGCTTGCCACCGACGCCCAGGGCCGCGCGGCCCTCGAACTGCCGGCGGCGGACAAGCCCAGCCGCTACCTGCTGACGGTGTTCGCCAGCGACGGCGCGGCCTACCGGGTGAAGACCAGCAAGGAAATCCTCATCGAGCGCGGCGCCGCGCGCTACCGCCTGGCCGCGCCGCAGCGCTTCAGCGCGGTGGGCGACAAGGTCGAGTTCAGCTACGCGGCGGAACAGCCCACCGAACTCAAGCCCAAGAGCTATCGCTGGGTGCGCCTGGAGGACCGCTCCACGGGTGACGGCGAGGCCGGCGACGGCAAGTTCGTCATCACCTTCGACAAGCCCGGCACCTACAGCATCGAGCTGCGCGACGCCCAGGGCCAGCTGCTCGGCGGCACCGGCCACGCGGTGAGCGGGGAGGGCGTCAAGGCGGTGCCCGGCACCGTGGAAATCGTCCTCGACAAGGCCGAGTACCAGGCCGGCGACGAAGCCCTGGCGCTGATCACCTTCCCCGAGCCGGTGGACGACGCCCTGCTGTCCCTGGAGCGCGACAAGGTCGAGGCCACCGCGCTGCTGTCCAAGGGCGGCGACTGGCTCAAGCTGGAGAAGCTCAACCCCACCCAGTACCGCGCGCGCATCCCGGTGAAGCCGGACTTCTCGCCGAACCTGACCTTCTCCGTGCTCTACACCCGCGGCGGTGACTACAGCTTCCAGAACGCCGGCATCAAGGTGACGGTGCCGCAGGTGGAGATCGCTATCGCCACCGACAAGGAACGCTACGAGCCGGGCGACACAGTGACCGTCGACCTCTCCACCACCTACGCCGGCAAGCCGGTGTCCAGTCAGGTGGCGGTGGGCGTGGTGGACGAGATGATCTACGCCCTGCAGCCGGAGATCGCCCCGGGCATCGACCAGTTCTTCTACCACCCGCGGCGCAACAACGTGCGCACCAGCGCCAGCCTGTCGTTCATCAGCTACGACGTGGCCCTGCCGGGCAGCGCCAGCGCGCCGGGGCGCAGCAACCGCAGCGAGCGCGGAGTGAAGGTGCTGGAGCGGCCGCGCCGCGAGGATGTGGACACCGCCGCCTGGGAACCGAAACTGGTCACCGATGCCGAGGGCAAGGCGCGCTTCAGCTTCCGCATGCCCGATTCGCTGACGCGCTGGCGCATCACCGCGCGGGCCATGGACGGCGACGGCCAGGTCGGCCAGAAGAAACAGTTCATCCGCTCGGAAAAACCGCTGTACCTGAAATGGAGCGGCCCGAAGCGCTTCCGCGCTGGCGACAAGCCGGACCTCGGCCTGTTCGTCTTCAACCAGGGCGAGCAGGCCAAGGCCGAGCTGCTGGTGCGCTATGCCGGCCAGGAGCAGACCCAGGCGCTGGAACTGGCCAAGGGCGTGAACTACGTGCGCCTGCCAGCCCAGGCCCTGAGCGACGGCGAGTGGAGCGCCGAGCTGCGCCAGGACGGCCAGACGCGCGACAGTCTGGCCGTGCGCTTCGCCCTGGCCGCCGACGGCTGGCAGGTGCTGCAAGCGCGCAGCCTGCAACTGGCCGGGCAGAACAGCCCGCTGCAACTGCCGGCGGACGCCCGCGACATCCGCCTGCGCCTGGACGACAGCGCCGCCGCGCTGTTCCGCGGCAGCCTCGACGACCTGCTGGCCTACCCCTACGGCTGCGTCGAGCAGACCGCCAGCCGCCTGCTGCCGCTGAGCGTGGCCTACCCGCTGCTGGCCGAGGGCGAGCCGCGGGTACGCGACCGCCTGCGCCTGATCATGCAGAACAGCCGCCTGCGCCTGGTGCAGATGGCCGGGCCGAACGCCTACTTCACCTGGTGGGGCGACAACACCGACAGCGACGCCTTCCTCACCGCCTACGCCTACTACGCCGACTGGCACGCCAGCCGCGCGCTGCAGATCAGCCTGCCGCCGGAGCACTGGCAGCGCGTGCTCGACCTCTACGCCAAGCTGGCCGAGCAGACGCCGCTGCTGCAACGCGCGCTGATCCTCGGCTTCGCCCGCGACATGCAACTGCCGGTGCAGACCCTGGTCGGCGGCCTGCTCGACGACCTGGCCAAGGCCGGGGCGGGCGAGGACGCGAAGCTGCCGGCCGACGCCGAAGTCAGCCTGGTGATGGCCGAGCCGGACTCCAGCCTCGGCCTGGCCGTGGCGCGGGTGCTGGCCGCGAACCTTGCGCAGCAGGCCAAGGTGCCGCTGCCGGCGGCCTTCGCCAAGCAGTTGGACGGTGCGCGGCTGAAGGTCAACGGCAGCGACCAGCCGTTCGCCCAGGCGGTGCAGCTGTCGCTGGCGGCGCCCGACGTCAACCGCGCCCGCGTCCTGCTGGCGCGCCTGGGGCCGCAGCAGTCGACCCTGGAACGCGCCCTGGCGCTGACCTGGCTGCAGCGCGCCCTGGCCCAGGCGCCGGCGGCCGAGCCGCTCAAGCCGGGCAAGGACTGGGCCGAGCAGCAGGGCCCCAGCGGCGAGCGCTACTGGCAGTGGCAAGGCCAGGGCGTGCCCGCCGAGCTGACCCTGCAGACGCCGCCGTCGCGCCCGCTCAATGCATCGCTCAGCTACCGCAGCGCCGAGGCGCCGGCCAGCCAGTTGCCGGTGAGCATCAGCCGCCGTTTGCTGCGCCTGGTGCCGGGGGACAAGGCCTTCGAGTTCAAGGTCGAGGAGCTGGGCGACAAGCCGCTGTCCAGCGACGAGCTGTACCTGGACGAAGTGACGGTCAAGACCGAGCAGCCCGCCGCGCTGCGCTACGGCATGCTGGAAGTGCCGCTGCCGCCGGGCGCTGACGTCGAGCGCACCACCTGGGGCATCCAGGTCAGCGGCCTGGGCGGCACCGAGGCGGCCAGCCTGGAACGCGCGCGCAACGAGCCGGGCGACCTGCACTACGGCATCCCGGTGGACAGCCTGGCCGGCGAACTGCGCTTCCGCCACCTGGTGCGCTTCTCGCAGAAGGGCGAGTTCGCCCTGCCGCCGGCGCGCTATGTGCGCATGTACGCGCCGGCGGAGCAGGCCCTGGAGCAGAGCCCGGCGCTGGCCAAGGTGAAGGTGCAGTAAATGGGACGGCGCCTGGCCTGGCTGCTGCTTCTGCTGCTTCTGCTGCTTCTGCTGCCGCTGTGCGCGGCGGCGCAGGCGCCCGTCGAGCTGGCCTGGCGCAGCCCCCAGGGCGACCTGCTGCTGCGCCTGGACCAGCAGCAGGTGCTCGCCCGCGGGCCCC
This sequence comes from Pseudomonas sp. A6, assembly GCF_052367875.1. Lineage (NCBI taxonomy): Bacteria > Pseudomonadati > Pseudomonadota > Gammaproteobacteria > Pseudomonadales > Pseudomonadaceae > Pseudomonas > Pseudomonas sp. A6. The sequence continues at coordinate 1,254,568 of NZ_CP198970.1, forward strand.
TGCCGGCGGACCTGCGCACGCCGCTGGGCAGCCTGTGGAAACTCTTCGTCTTCGCCTGGCTGGTGGACAACGACCGGCACGAGCCGGAGTACGCCTGCAAGGGCCAGTCCCGCGAGGAGGTCTACTGCTGCTCGGCCGGGCAGAGCATCGGCCGCGACCAGGCGCTGGTGAAGTCCTGCGGCCTCTACTACCAGCCGGCGCGCCTCGGCCTGGACGCTGCGACCTGGCGCCGCTACTGGCAGGAACGCCAGGCGCCGGCCTGGCTGCTCGACCTCGAACGCTTGCAGCCGCAGACCGAAGTGCCGGTGGCCGAACTGCTCGACATGCTGACGCGCCTGCCGGCCCAGCCCGAGGCGCGCCGCGTACTGCTCGACGTGGTAGTCAACGCCGACGACGGCCGCGCCCTGGCCAGCCTGGGCGGGCGCCTGCGGGTGAAGACCTGGAGCTGGCTCGATCCCAACGATTCGCAGGCCCGCCGCGGCGGCTTCGCCGGCTGGCTGGCGGACGGCTCGGCGGTCTGGGCCTCCGGGCCCGGCACCAGCAAGACGGTGCTGGCGCACTACGCCGAAGCCCTCGGCGCCGCGCTGCCGGCGCCCTGGCCGCGCGAGCCGGGGCGCTGCGTGGCGGTGACGCTGTTCGAGCGCTACCCGCTGCGCGAGGTCTTCGACGTCCAGGGCCGCCCGGCGGCGGCCGGCGGTCTCAGCGGCAGCTACCGGGTGAGCTTCGCGAACGGCAACAACCTGGATATCCACAGCGACGGCGAACTCTTCCTGCAGCGCGACGGCAAGCCGCAACTGGTGGCGCGCCTGGACCGCGAGGAATACGTCGCCCGGGTGCTGCAGCGCGAAGCCGCGGCGACCCCGGTCGAGGCCGCCCGCGCCCTGGCCGTGGCCATCCGCAGCTACCTGCTGCAGCACGCCGGGCAGCGCGGCGAGTGCCTGAGCATCGCCGACAGCAGCCAGCGCCAGCGCGTCGCCCCGCGCCCGGCCACGGCGCAGATGCGCGCCGTGGCGGCCTTCACCGATGGCCTGGTGCTGGCCGGCAGCCCGGTCACCTACCACGCCGACCAGGCCGGCCCGGCGAAACTCTCCTGGCAGGACGCCAAGGCCCAGGCGGCCAATGGCCTGCGCTTCGACGCCATCCTCGCCCGCGCTTTCCCGCAGGCCAGCTTGAGCGCCTGGAGCAACCCGGTGGCCGCCTGTCAGCCGCTGCCGGCGGCCGAGGACTGGCTGCGCAAGCAGCGCCGCGCATGGCGCACGAGGCTGGATAGCGAGCCGGGCTACGAGGAACTACAGAGCTTCGCCGTGTGCCAGCTGTCCTCTGGGCGCCCCTACGTCGACCGCGAGCGCCAGCGCATCTACGTGCGCGGCCTGTACTCGCTGCAGGACCGCCTCGACCTCACCCACGAATACCTGCACCTGGCCTTCCAGGCGCACCCCAACGGCCAGGACGAGGGCTTCGTCGAAAGCCTCGCCCGCCGCCTGATACTGGAATGACCGCCATGAAGCTGCGTCCCTGCCTGTTCCTCCTCCTCATCACCGGGCTCGCCCAGGCCGCCGAGCCGGGCATCCGCCTGGACGCCCCGCTGGGCGGCTGGCGCCCTGGCAACGGCGAGGGCGCCAACTTCCGGCAGACGGTGAACTACCCGGCGGCCTCGGTGAACACCCCGGCCGACCAGGCCATGACCGCGCGGATCAAGGGCGAGATCGCCAACGCGGCGAAGGACAAGCCGGCCACCCTGGTGGTCAACGGCGTGTCGATGCCGCTGAAGATCGGCGAGGACGGCGGCTTCGACAGGCCCTACGCGTTCCCGGCCGGCAGCAACAGCCTGGAAGTGATCAGCCCGGACGGCCAGCAGCGCAAGCGCGTGCAGTTCTACCACGGCGGTGGCGGCGGCGAGGTGCCGGCCAAGCTGCGGGTGATGCTGTCCTGGGACAGCGACAACACCGACCTCGACCTGCACCTGGTGACCCCCGACGGCGGCCACGTCTGGTACGGCAACCGCAGCCTGCCCAACGGCGCCACCCAGGACGTCGACGTGACCACCGGCTACGGCCCGGAAATCATTGCCACGCCTACGCCGCTCAAGGGCGCGTACCTGGTCTACGTGAACTACTTCGGCGGCGGTTACAGCCAGGACGAGGAGAGCGGCGACGTGGAAGCCGCCCAGCCGCTGACCACGGCGAGGGTGACGATAGTGACGGAGGAGGGCACGCCGAACGAGAAGCAGGAGAGCTTCCTGGTGCCGATGCGCCAGCCGGGGGAGCTGACGTTGGTGAAGCGGTTCAGTTATCCCTGAGAGGCAGAGGCTTTTCGTAGGAGCGAGCTTGCTCGCGAACGGCTCTGCTGCGAGGCGGGTTCGCGAGCAAGCTCGCTCCTACGAAAGCGCCGAAGTTGCCGGCTGACTCCATGCTTTCCCTTTACGCCGAACGGCTCCCTCTCCCTTCAGGGAGAGGGCTGGGGAGAGGGTTACGGACTTCGCCGGCGCTCCGGCGCATAGCCTGAGCTCCGCTCCCTCTCCCTAACCCTCTCCCTGAAGGGAGAGGGGACCGTCCGGAGCGAGCTGGAATCGCGGAGCTCCCGGTTATCCGCCATTGGCCCCGGTCTCCGGCGTTCCGGCTGTCGTAGGAGCGGACCTTGTCCGCGATAGCTGGACGTATCGGCGCGATAAGGATTGCCCCAACACCATGCCCATGTAGGAGCGCGCCCTGCGCGCGATTCGCGGGCAAGGCCCGCGCCCGTCAGGCCTTCTGATCCCCCTGCCACGCCTCGATCACTTCCTGCGCCGCACGGAACGCATCGATCGCCGCCGGCACCCCGGCGTAGACCGCGCAATGCAGCAGCGCCTCGCGAATCTCCTCCACCGTGCAGCCGTTGTTCAGCGCGCCGCGCACGTGGCCTTTCAGCTCCTGCGGGCATTTCAGCGCGGTCAGGGCGGCCAGGGTGATCAGGCTGCGGGTCTTGCGCGGCAGGCCGTCGCGGGACCAGACGCTGCCCCAGGCGTTTTCGTTGACGAAGTCCTGCAGCGGCTGGGTGAACTCGGTGGCGTTGTTCAGGGCGCGGTCGACGAAGGCGTTGCCCATCACTTCGCGGCGAACCTGTTCGCCGGCCTTGCGCTTGTCGGTCATGCTCGGTGCTCCTAATCGATGGCTTCCAGGCGCACCGGCGCGGTGCCGCTGCGCAACATGTTGAGGCGTTCCGCGGCCGCCCGCGACAGGTCGATGATCCGCCCGCGGCCGAAGGGCCCGCGGTCGTTCACCCGCACCACCACGCTGCGGCCGTTGTCGAGGTTGGTGACCTTCAGCCGCGTGCCGAACGGCAGGCTGCGGTGCGCGGCGGTCAGTGCGTGCTGGTCGAAGCGCTCGCCGCTGGCGGTTTTCTTCCCATGGTGCGCGCGGCCGTAATAGGACGCGGTGCCCTCGGCGCGGTAGCCGCGCGCCGAGCCGCTTTCATAGGACGAACTGGCGCAACCGGCCAGCAGGGCCAGGCCGCAGAGCAGGGCAGGCAGGGCGAGGGAGCGCAGCATCGAACCTCCGGACGAAAAAACGCCGGGCAAGCCCGGCGTCAGGAAGAATGGGCTCAGCTTTCGAGCTTTTTCTTCAGCAGTTCGTTCACCTGCCCGGGGTTGGCTTTCCCCTTCGAGGCCTTCATCGCCTGGCCGACGAAGAAGCCGAACATCTTGCCGCGCTTGGCCTCGTCGCTGGCGCGGTACTGTTCGACCTGCTCGGCGTTGGCCGCCAGCACTTCGTCGAGCATCTTGTCGATGGCGCCGGTGTCGGTGACCTGCTTCAGGCCCTTGGCCTCGATGATCTGGTCGGCCGAACCTTCGCCGGCAGCCATGGCCTCGAAGACCATCTTGGCGATCTTGCCGCTGATGGTGTTGTCCTTGATGCGCAGGATCATGCCGCCCAGCTGCTCGGCGGAAACCGGCGACTGCTCGATCTCCAGGCCGTCCTTGTTGAGCAGGCTGGAGAGCTCGCCCATCACCCAGTTGGCCGCCAGCTTGGCGTCGGCGCAGATGCCCTGCACCTGCTCGAAGTAATCGGCCATCTCGCGGCTGGCCGAGAGCACGCTGGCGTCATAGGCAGACAGGCCGTACTGGCTCTCGAAGCGCTCGCGCTTCTGGTCCGGCAGCTCCGGCAGGCCGGCGCGCAGATCGTCGAGGAAGCTGCGCTCGATCACCACCGGCAGCAGGTCCGGGCAGGGGAAGTAGCGGTAGTCGTTGGCTTCTTCCTTGCTGCGCATGGAGCGCGTCTCGTCCTTGTTCGGGTCGTACAGGCGGGTTTCCTGCACCACCTTGCCGCCGTCCTCGATCAGGTCGATCTGCCGCTGCACTTCGTGGTTGATCGCCTTCTCGATGAAGCGGAAGGAGTTGACGTTCTTGATCTCGGCGCGGGTGCCGAACTCGGCCTGGCCCTTCGGGCGCACCGAGACGTTGCAGTCGCAGCGCAGCGAGCCCTCGGCCATGTTGCCGTCGCAGATGCCCAGGTAGCGCACCAGCGCGTGGATGGCCTTCACATAGGCCACCGCTTCCTTGGCGCTGCGGATGTCCGGCTCGGAGACGATCTCCAGCAGCGGCGTGCCGGCGCGGTTCAGGTCGATGCCGCTCATGCCGTGGAAGTCTTCGTGCAGGCTCTTGCCGGCGTCCTCTTCCAGGTGCGCGCGGGTGATGCCGACGCGCTTGACGGTGCCGTCTTCCAGGGTGATGTCGAGGAAGCCCTTGCCGACGATGGGGTGGTCCATCTGGCTGGTCTGGTAGCCCTTGGGCAGGTCCGGGTAGAAGTAGTTCTTGCGCGCGAAGACGTTGCGCTCGGCGATTTCGGCGTTGATCGCCAGGCCGAACCGGCAGGCCATGCGCACCGCCTCGGCGTTGAGCACCGGCAGGGTGCCGGGCATCGCCAGGTCGATCAGGCTGGCCTGGGTGTTGGGCTCGGCGCCGAAGGTGGTGGCGCTGCCGGAGAAGATCTTCGATTGGGTGGCGAGCTGCGCGTGGATTTCCAGCCCGATCACGGTTTCCCATTGCATGTGCGTCGTCCTCAGAATCCAGCCGGTGCTTGTTTGTGCCAGTCGGTCACCTGTTGGTACTGGTGCGCGACGTTGAGCAGGCGGCCTTCCTGGAAGTACGGGGCGAGCAGCTGCACGCCCACCGGCAGGCCATCGACGAACCCGGCGGGCATGGACAGCCCGGGGATGCCGGCGAGGTTGGCGGTGATGGTGTAGATGTCTTCCAGGTACTGGGCGACCGGGTCGTCGTTCTTGGTGCCGAGCTTCCAGGCCGGGTTCGGCGTGGTCGGGCCGAGGATGACGTCGACGTCGGCGAAGGCGCTGACGAAATCGTTCTTGATCAGCCGGCGAATCTTCTGCGCCTTCAGGTAGTAGGCGTCGTAGTAACCGGCGGAAAGCGCGTAGGTGCCGACCATGATGCGGCGCTTCACCTCGGCGCCGAAGCCTTCGGCGCGGGAGCGCTTGTACAGGTCCTGCAGGTCCTTGGGGTTCTCGCAGCGGTAGCCGTAGCGCACGCCGTCGAAGCGCGACAGGTTGGAGCTGGCCTCTGCAGGCGCGATCACGTAGTAGGCCGGGATGGCGTGCTGCATGTTCGGCAGGGAGATGTCCTTGACCTGCGCGCCCAGTTGCTTGAGCTGCTCGACCACGGCCAGCACCGCGTCGGCGATGCGGCTGTCCAGGCCGGCGCCGAAGTATTCCTTCGGCAGGCCGATGCGCAGGCCGGCCAGGGGCTTGCCCAGGGCGGCCAGGTAGTCGTCCAGCGGCTGGTCGACGCAGGTGGAGTCCTTGGGATCGAAGCCGGCCATGGCGCCGAGCATCAGCGCGCAGTCCTCGGCGGTGCGGGCCAGCGGGCCGGCCTGGTCGAGGCTGGAGGCGTAGGCGATCATGCCCCAGCGCGAGACGCGGCCGTAGGTCGGCTTGATCCCGGTGAGGTTGGTCAGCGCCGCCGGCTGGCGGATCGAGCCGCCGGTGTCGGTGCCGGTGGCCGCAGGAATCAGGCGCGCGGCCACGGCCGCGGCCGAGCCGCCGGAGGAGCCGCCGGGCACGCGGCTGGTGTCCCAGGGGTTCTTCACCGCGCCGTAGTGGCTGGATTCGTTGGCCGAGCCCATGGCGAACTCGTCCATGTTCAGCTTGCCCAGGCTCACGGCGCCGGCGGCGGCCAGGCGCTCGACGACGGTGGCGTCGTAGGGCGAGACGAAGTTGTCGAGAATCTTCGAGCCGCAGCTGGTGCGCACGCCCTGGGTGCAGAACAGGTCCTTGTGGGCGATGGGCGCGCCGAGCAGGGCGCCACTTTCGCCATTGGCGCGCCGTTGGTCGGCTGCCTTGGCCTGGGCGACGGCCTGTTCGGCGGTGACGCTGATGAAGCTGTTCAGCTGCGGGTCGAGCTGCTCGATGCGGCTCAGCAGGGCACGGGTCAGCTCTTCGGCGGAGAACTGTTTGTCGGCGAGGCCGCGGGCGACTTCGGCGAGGGTCAGTTGGTGCAGCATGGGTCCGTGTCCTTCCTTATTACTCGATCACTTTCGGAACCAGGTACAGGCCGTCTTCCACGGCCGGTGCGATGGCCTGGTAGGCCTCGCGCTGGTTGCTTTCGGTCACCACGTCCTGGCGCAGGCGCTGGGTGGCTTCCAGGGGGTGGGCGAGGGGTTCGACGCCGTCGGTGTTCACCGCCTGCATCTGGTCGACCAGACCGAGGATGTTGTTCAGGGTCGCGGTGGTCGGTTGGACGTCGGTTTCCGCCAGGCCCAGGCGGGCCAGGTGGGCGATTTTTTCCACGTCGGAGCGGTCAAGCGCCATCGGGGGTCTCCAGGCTAGAGCTGCCAGCGTCGATCGGACGCATGGCCGGACGAAACGTAGGCGGGGGAACGGAACCCGCGGCGGGCGGTCCCAGGGACCGCGGGGACAGGCCTCAAAGGCGCTGAAAGTCAAGCAATTTAACACAATGCCGCCTTGCCCAAAATCCCCGTCGTTGTTAGAGTTTGCCGCACTTTTTTACCCGCGCATTTTTCACCCACGCATCGTCCAGGGTTCCCTTTCCATGTTCAAAAAATTGCGTGGCATGTTCTCCAGTGATCTGTCGATCGACCTGGGCACTGCCAATACCCTTATTTATGTGCGCGAACGCGGCATCGTCCTCAATGAGCCTTCGGTAGTGGCCATCCGCAACCATGGCAACCAGAAGAGCGTGGTCGCCGTCGGCACCGAGGCCAAGCGCATGCTCGGCCGCACCCCGGGCAACATCTCGGCCATCCGCCCGATGAAGGACGGCGTCATCGCCGACTTCAGCGTCTGCGAGAAGATGCTGCAGTACTTCATCAACAAGGTGCACGAGAACAGCTTCCTGCAGCCCAGCCCGCGCGTGCTGATCTGCGTGCCGTGCAAGTCCACCCAGGTGGAACGCCGCGCCATCCGCGAGTCGGCCCTCGGCGCCGGCGCCCGCGAGGTGTACCTGATCGAGGAGCCCATGGCCGCGGCCATCGGCGCCGGCCTGCCGGTCGAGGAAGCCCGTGGCTCGATGGTCGTCGACATCGGCGGCGGCACCACCGAGATCGCCCTGATCTCGCTGAACGGCGTGGTCTACGCCGAATCCGTGCGCGTCGGCGGCGACCGCTTCGACGAAGCCATCGTCACCTACGTGCGCCGCAACTACGGCAGCCTGATCGGCGAATCCACCGCCGAGCGCATCAAGCAGGAGATCGGCGCGGCCTTCTCCGGCGGCGAAGTGCGCGAGGTGGACGTCCGCGGCCGCAACCTGGCCGAAGGCGTGCCGCGCAGTTTCACCCTGAACTCCAACGAGGTCCTGGAAGCTCTGCAGGAATCCCTGGCGACCATCGTCCAGGCGGTCAAGAGCGCCCTGGAGCAGTCCCCGCCGGAGCTGGCCTCGGACATCGCCGAGCGCGGCCTGGTGCTGACCGGTGGTGGCGCCCTGCTGCGCGACCTGGACAAGCTGCTGGCCCAGGAAACCGGCCTGCCGGTGATCGTCGCCGAAGACCCGCTGACCTGCGTGGCCCGTGGCGGCGGCAAGGCGCTGGACATGATGGACCGTCACTCCATGGACCTGCTCTCCACCGAGTGAGGTGGGAGCCTTGAGGGTGGTTGACGTTTTGTCGCGCGCGGCGAAACATCAACCGCCTTCAATCAGCTAGGAGCTGGTCATCAAACCGCTATTCTCCAAAGGGCCCTCGCTGGGCGTGCGCCTGCTGGTGCTCGCCGTGCTCTCGGTGGGCCTGATGGTGGTCGACGCGCGTTTCGACTACCTCAAGCCCGTGCGCAGCCAGATGGGCCTGGTGCTGACCCCCTTCTATGGCGTGGCCGACCTGCCGGTGCGTGCCTGGGAAGGCGTGCGCGACCAGTTCACCAGCCGCAGCGAGCTGCTCGCCGAGAACGAACGGCTGAAGGCCGAGTCGCTGCTGATGCAGCGCCGCCTGCAGAAGCTGGCCACCCTGACCGAACAGAACGTGCGCCTGCGCGAGCTGCTCAACTCCGCCGCCCTGGTGGACGACAAGGTGCTGGTCAGCGAGCTGATCGGCGTCGACCCCAACCCCTTCACCCAGCGCATCCTCATCGACAAGGGCTCGAAGGACGGCGTGTTCCAGGGCCAGCCGGTGCTCGACGCCAGCGGCCTGATGGGCCAGGTGGTCGAGGTCATGCCCTACACCGCCCGCGTGCTGCTGCTCACCGACACCACCCACAGCATCCCGGTGCAGGTCAACCGCAACGGCCTGCGCGCCATCGCCGTCGGCACCGGCAACCCGGAGCGCCTGGAACTGCGCTTCGTCGCCGACACCGCGGACATCAAGGAAGGCGACCTGCTGGTCAGCTCCGGCCTCGGCCAGCGCTTCCCGGCCGGCTACCCGGTGGCGGTGGTCAAGGAAGTCATCCACGATTCCGGCCAGCCGTTCGCGGTGATCCGCGCCGTGCCCACCGCGAAGATGAACCGCAGCCGCTACGTGCTGCTGGTGTTCAGCGACAGCCGCACCCCCGAACAGCGCGCCACCGAGGCCGCCGAAGCCCAGGCCGAGGCCGACCGCAAGGCTGCCGAGGCTGCCGGCCAGGCACCGGCGCCGAGCGCGCCTGCGCCCGCCGCTCCAGCCACGCCTGCCGCTCCGGCTGCCCCGACCCAGGGCGCCGCTCCGGCACCCGCACCCGCCGCGCCGGCCGCGACCCCCGCGCATCCGCCGGCGCCGGCCCAGGCCGCGCCACAAAGGAACCGTCACTGATGCCCGCCCAAGGACCGCGCAACGGCTGGCTGATCTGGGTCAGCCTGTTGCTGGCGCTGCTGCTGTCGGTGGCGCCGATGCCCAGCTTCACGGAAATCGGCCGGCCGCTGTGGCTGGCGCTGTTCCTCACCTTCTGGGTGCTGATGGTGCCGCAGCGGGTGGGCATGGTCACCGCCTGGGTCTGCGGCCTGGCCGAGGACGTGCTGTACGGCAGCCTGCTCGGGCAGAACGCGCTGATCCTCAGCCTCATCGTGTTCCTGGTCATGGCCCTGCAGCAGCGCCTGCGCCTGTATCCCGTCTGGCAGCAGTGCCTGGTGCTGATGGTGGTCTACGGCCTGGCACAACTGGTGCAGCTGTGGCTCAACGCCCTGACCGGCAACCGTCCGCCGACCCTGGCCTTCCTGTTGCCGGCGCTGGTCAGCGGCCTGCTCTGGCCCTGGGTGCTGGTGCTGCTCAAGGGCCTGGGCCAGCGCCTGAAGGTCTACTAATACCCGTCCCGCCGCTTCCCACCTGGCACGGGCCAGGGGAGGGGCGGCCGGGACTCTTCCGGGAGTCGCAGATGCCCCAGCTTTACCTGGCCTCCAGCTCGCCGCGCCGGCGCGAGCTGCTGACACAGATCGGCCTGTCCTTCCACCTGGTTTCCGGCAATATCGACGAAACGCCGCAGGACGGCGAGACGCCGGCCACCTACGTCGAGCGCCTGGCGCGCGGCAAGGCCCTGGCCGGACTGACTATGCTTGCCCAGAGGCCCGACGTCTGCGTGCTCGGCGCCGATACCGCGGTGGTGCTCGACGGCCGCATCCTCGGCAAGCCGGCGGACCGCGAGGACAGCCTGGCCATGCTGCGCGCGCTGTCCGGCCGCCAGCACCAGGTGCTGACCGCGGTGGCGGTGGCCGACCGCGACCGTTGCGAGGTGCGGGTGGTGACCAGCCTGGTATCGTTCCGCAATGTTTCCGAGGCCGAAGCCGAGGCCTACTGGGCCACCGGCGAGCCCCAGGACAAGGCGGGCGGCTACGCTATCCAGGGGCTGGCGGCTATCTTCGTCAACCGCGTCGAGGGCAGCTACAGCGGGGTGGTCGGCCTGCCCCTGTGCGAGACCGCGGAACTGTTGGCTGACTTCGCGATCCCTTGCTGGCAGTCTTGAAGAAGTAGCGCTGCACACGGGCGCGATAAGGAAGGGCGCATGAGCGAAGAGATCCTGATCAATATCACGCCGATGGAATCGCGCGTGGCGGTGGTGGAAAACGGTGTCCTTCAGGAAGTCCACGTCGAGCGCACGCTGCGCCGCGGGATAGTCGGCAACATCTACAAGGGCAAGGTGGTCCGCGTGCTGCCGGGGATGCAGGCGGCCTTCGTCGACATCGGCCTGGAGCGCGCGGCCTTCATCCATGCGGCGGAAATCTCCACCCGCGAGGGCAGCGCGGTGGAAAGCATCGGCGCCCTGGTCCACGAGGGCCAGAGCCTGGTGGTGCAGGTCACCAAGGACCCGATCGGCACCAAGGGCGCGCGCCTGACCACGCACCTGTCGATCCCCTCGCGCTACCTGGTGTACATGCCGCGCACCAGCCACGTCGGGATTTCCCTGAAAATCGAGGACGAGCAGGAGCGCGAGCGCCTCAAGCAGGTGGTGGCCAAGTGCGTCGAGGCCGAGGGCATCGTCGAGAAGGGCGGCTTCATCCTGCGCACCGCCGCCGAGGGCGCCGGGGAGGACGAAATCCTCGCCGACATCCGCTACCTGCGCCGGCTGTGGGACCAGATCGACGCGCAGATGCAGACGGTCGGCGCGCCGACGGTGATCTACGAGGACCTGTCCCTGGCCCAGCGCACCCTGCGCGACCTGGTCAACCCGCGCATCGAGAAGATCCGCGTGGATTCCCGGGAGAACTTCCAGAAGATCACGCAGTTCGTCGACGAACTCATGCCGGAAATCGCCGACCGCCTGGAGCACTATCCCGGCGAGCGGCCGATCTTCGACCTCTACGGCGTCGAGGACGAGATCCAGAAGGCCCTGGAGCGCAAGGTGCTGCTCAAGTCCGGCGGCTACCTGATCATCGACCCGACCGAGGCGATGACCACCATCGACGTCAACACCGGCGCCTTCGTCGGCCACCGCAACCTCGAAGAGACCATCTTCAAGACCAACCTCGAGGCGGCCACCGCCATCGCCCGCCAGCTACGCCTGCGTAACCTCGGCGGGATCATCATCATCGACTTCATCGACATGGAGGACGAGGAGCACCGCCGCCAGGTCCTGCGCACGCTGGAGAAGCAGCTCGAGCGCGACCACGCCAAGACCAACATCATCGGCATCACCGAGCTGGGCCTGGTGCAGATGACCCGCAAGCGCACCCGCGAGAGCCTGGTGCAGGTGCTCTGCGAGCCCTGCCCGTGCTGCCAGGGGCGCGGCATGCTGAAGACGCCGGAAACCATCTGCTACGAGATTTTCCGCGAGATTCTCCGTGAGGCCCGCGCCTACCAGGCCGATTCCTACGTGGTGCTGGCCAACCAGAAGGTGGTCGACCGCCTGCTCGACGAAGAGTCGGGCAACGTCGCCGATCTGGAGATGTTCATCGGCCGCACCATCAAGTTCCAGGTCGAGCCGATGTATTCCCAGGAGCAGTACGACGTGGTCCTGCTCTGAGGCGCGCGGCTGAGATGGACCGCTTCGGCCGCCTGTTCGCCCGCCTGCTGCGCCTGCTCCTGGGGCTCTGCGCCCTGGGCCTGGTGCTGCTGGCGCTGTACGTCAGCCTGGGGCGCCAACTGGCGCCGCTGGTGGCGGAATATCGCGAAGACCTGGCCGAGCAGGCCAGCGCGCGGCTGCACATGCCGGTGCGCATCGGCGCCCTGGAAGGCAGCTGGCGCGGCTTCGGCCCGATCATCACGGTGCGCGACATCCAGCTCGGCGAGGGCAACGACGCCCTGCGCCTGGAGCAGGTGCGCCTGACCCCCGACATCCCCGCCAGCCTGCTGGCGCGCCAGCCGCGCATCGACAGCCTGGAACTGCAGGGGTTGCACCTGAGCCTGCGCGAGGGCGAGGACGGCCACTGGCAGGTCGAGGGCCTGCCGGCCAGCCCGCAGGGCAGCGACCCGCGCCAGCTCGTCGACCTGCTGCTGACGCCGCGCCGCCTGTCGCTGCTGGACAGCCAGCTGAGCCTGCTGCCGCGTGAGGGGCAGACGCTCAACCTGACCTACCTCGGCCTGACGCTGCACAGCGGCGTGTTCGGCCAGCGCCTGGACGGCCGCTTCAACCTGCCCGACGGCCAGCCGGTGGCGCTGCGGGTGGACACGCGCATCGACCGCGAGGACTGGAAGCGCAGCTCGGCCGACGCCTACCTCAGTCTGCCGCAGAGCGACTGGGCGAAGTGGCTGCCGGCGAGCCTGACGCGGCAATGGCGCATCCAGCGCCTGGAGGCCGGCGGCGAGTTCTGGGCGCGCATCGACAAGGGCCAGCCCAGCGCGGCGGTGGCCAGGCTCAATGCGCCGCAGGTGCAGGCCTCCTTCGATGGCCGCGAGGCGGTGAAGGTTGGCGACCTCGGCGTGGGGCTGTACTTCCAGCGCCAGGGCGACGAAATGAGCCTGCGCGTCAGCGATCTGGCGGCCAACCTCGGCGAAAAGCGCTGGGGCGAGGCAGAACTGGAGCTGAACCGGCAGACCCGCGGCGAAGAACACTGGCGCCTGCGCGCCGACCGCCTGGACCTGGGCCCGCTGCTGCCGGTGGTGGAAAGCCTGGCGCCCTTGCCGGACAAGGCTGTGGAGTGGCTGCAGGGCCTGGCGCCGCAGGGCGTGCTGCACCACCTCAACCTCGATTACTGGCCGCAGCGCCAGGGCGCCGAGCGCCTGGCCTACGGCGTGAACCTGGAGAAGGTCGGCGTCAGCGCCTTCCACGACGTTCCAGCGGTGGCCAACGTCGACGGCACCTTCAGCGGCAACCTCGGCGGCGGCCAGCTGGACGCCTCGGCCAAGGACTTCATGCTCCACCTGGCCACCCTGTTCCCCGAGCCCTGGCGCTTCCGCAGCGCCAACGCGCGGCTGTTCTGGAAGTGGGACGACGAGGCCTTCACCCTCGGCAGCCACCTGATGAAGGTCGAGGGCGACGTCGGCCGCCTGGGCGGCGACATGCTGATCCGCCTGATGCACGACCACGACAAGGAAAGCTACATGGACCTGCGCGTGGGCCTGGAGGACGGCGACGGCAGCTACACCCCGCAGTTCCTGCCCACGGTGCTGCCGGAGATGAACAAGGACCTGGCCCACTGGCTGGCCACTGCCATCAAGGGCGGGCGCGTCGAGCAGGGCTACTTCCAGTGGCAGGGTTCGCTGAAAAAGGGCTCGGCGCCGGAAGACCACGCCATGAGCCTGTACTTCAAGGTCCACGACGGCGAGCTGGACTACCAGCCGGGCTGGCCGGCGCTGAGCCAGGCCGAGGGCGAGGTGCTGGTGGAGGACAGCGGCGTGCGCATCCGCGCGCAGTCCGGGCGCATCCTGCAGAGCCAGGTCCGCGACGTGCAGGTGGACATTCCCCACGTGCCCAAGGGCGAAGTCGCCCACCTGCATGTCGATGGCGACGTCGACAGCAGCCTGGGCGACGGCCTGAAGATCCTCCAGGACTCGCCCCTGGGCGTGCAGCAGGTCTTCGCCGGCTGGGAGGGCGAGGGCCCGCTCAAGGGCCACCTGAACCTGGACATCCCGCTGGCCAAGGAACAGGCGAAGCAGGCGCGGGTGGTGGTGGACTTCGCCACCGAGGGCGCGCGCCTGAAGATCGCCAAGCCGACCCTGGAACTGGCCCAGCTCAAGGGCGACTTCCGCTACGACACCAACAGCGGCCTGAGTGCCAAGGGCCTCAGCGCCCAGGCCCTGGGCAGCCGCGTCAGCGGCAGCATCCGCGCCGAGGGTAGCCCGGGCAAGCCGCGCACCCGCGTGCTGGTGGGCGGCCAGGTGGCGCTGAAGAGCCTGCTCGACTGGGGCGGCGTGAAGCAGGCCGTGCCGGCCGCCGGGCGCCTGCCGTTCCAGCTCGACCTGCTGCTCGATGGCAATGACAGCCAGTTGCAGGTCAATTCTGACCTCAAGGGCCTGGCCATCGACCTGCCGGCCCCCTTTGGCAAGGCCGCCGACGAGACCCGCGCCAGCGACTGGCGCATGACCCTCGAAGGCCCCGAGCGGCGCTACTGGGCCAACTACGACAAGGTGGCCAGCCTGGCCTACGCCGCCCCCGCCGACAAACCCCTGGGCGGGCGCGGCACCCTGCGCCTGGGCGGCGACCCGGCGCTGCTGCCCAACTGGAGCGGGGTGCAGGTGCGCGGCAGCCTGGACACCCTGGACGTCGAGCAGTGGCAGGCGGTGCTGAAGAAGTACGGCATCGGCGGCGTGCCCAGCGATACCCAGGGCCTGCTGCGCGGCGCCGACCTGCAGATCGGCCATTTCCGCGGCTTCGGCACCAGCCTGGACAACTTCAAGCTCGACCTGGCGCGGATTTCCGGCGGTTGGCAACTGGGCGTCGACAGCGCCCCGCTGGCCGGCCAGGCGGTATTCCCGGACAGCGGCCAGCGGCCCATCCAGATCAACCTGGCGCGCCTGGACCTGCCGAAGAACCCCACCAACGACCTGGCCGCCGCGCCGACCATCGCCCCCGACCCGCTGGAAAAGGTCGACCCGCGCAGCATTCCGGCGATGGACGTGGCCATCCGCCAGATCTCCCAGGGCGGCAAGCCCATCGGCGCCTGGAGCTTCAACGTGCGCCCGACCACCAGCGGCATCGCCTTCAACAGCCTCAACCTCGACCTGCGCGGCCTCAAGGTCGGCGGGACGCTGCGCTGGGAAGGCCCGGTGGGCTCCACGCGCAGCACCTTCCAGGGGCGCCTGGAAGGCAAGAACCTGGCCGACGTGCTCAAGGCCTGGGACTTCGCCCCCACCGCCACCAGCGACCGCTTCAGCCTGGACATCGACGGCAACTGGCCCGGCTCGCCGGCCTACATCAGCCTGCGCCGCTTCGGCGGGCGCCTGGAAGCCGACATGCGCAAGGGCCAGTTCGTCGACGTCGAGGGCAGCGCCCAGGCCCTGCGGGTGTTCGGCCTGCTCAACTTCAACGCCATCAACCGCCGCCTGCGCCTGGACTTCTCCGACCTGTTCGGCAAGGGCCTGAGCTACGACCGCGTGCAGGGCGTGCTGGGCGCCACCAATGGCGTCTACCTCACCCGCGAGCCGATCAAGCTCACCGGGCCGTCCAGCAACATCGAGATGAACGGCACCCTGGACCTGGCCCACGACCAGATCGACGCCAAGCTGCTGGTGACCCTGCCGCTGACCAACAACTTGCCGCTGGCCGCGCTCATCGTCGGCGCGCCGGCGGTGGGCGGCGCGCTCTTCGTGGTGGACAAGCTGCTGGGCGACAAGGTGGCGCGCTTCGCCAGCGTGCAGTACCGCGTCAAGGGGCCCTGGCAGAACCCCGAGATCGCCTTCGACAAGCCGTTCGAGAAACCGCGGTGAGCAGAGCCGGCGGGCATCGGTTAGGATGAATCGCATCTGTCGTCGGAGAAACGCATGTCCCTCGCCGTGATCCAGATGGTCAGCCAGGACGACGTCCCGGCCAACCTCGCCGCCGCCCGTCGGCTGCTCGAACAGGCCGCCGAAGGTGGCGCGCGCCTCGCTGTGCTGCCGGAGAACTTCGCCGCCATGGGCCGCCGCGACCTGGCCGAACTGGGCCGCGCCGAGGCCCTGGGCGAGGGCCCGATCCTGCCCTGGTTGAAAAGCGCCGCGCGCGACCTCAGGTTGTGGATAGTCGCCGGCACCCTGCCGCTGCCGCCGGACGGCCAGCCCGAGGCCAAGGCCAACGCCTGCTCGCTGTTGGTCGACGAGCACGGCGAGCGGGTGGCGCGCTACGACAAGCTGCACCTGTTCGACGTGGACGTCGCCGATGCCCGCGGCCGCTATCGCGAGTCCGACGACTACGCCTTCGGCGGCCAGGTGGTGGTGGCCGATACGCCGGTCGGCCGGCTGGGCCTGACGGTGTGCTACGACCTGCGCTTCCCGGAGCTCTATACCCGGCTGCGCGAGGCCGGCGCCGAGCTGATCACGGCGCCCTCGGCCTTCACCGCGGTGACCGGCCAGGCGCACTGGGAAGTGTTGATCCGCGCCCGCGCCATCGAGACGCAGTGCTACGTGCTGGCGGCGGGGCAGGGCGGTACCCACCCGCGCGGCCGCGAGACCTGGGGCCAGTCGGCCATCGTCGACCCTTGGGGGCGCATCCTCGCCGAGCGCGACAAGGGCGAGGCGGTGCTGCTGGCCGAACGCGACAGTGAAGAACAAGCGGCGCTCCGGCAACGCATGCCGGTGGTCCGCCATCGAAGATTCTACCCGCCGGCCGTACCCGGACCGGCGCCTACGGAGTAGCCATGAGCGAGTTGTTGTCATCCGTCAGCCAGCACCTGCTGGCCCCCGGCGGCCTGGACGTCGACGGCCTGCAGCCGATCCTGCACGAGCTGAGCGGCCCGGGCATCGACGCCGCCGACCTGTACTTCCAGAGCCAGGTGTCCGAGTCCTGGATGCTCGAGGACGGCATCGTCAAGGAAGGCAGCTTCCACATGGACCAGGGCGTGGGCGTGCGCGCCCAGTCCGGCGAGAAGACCGGCTTCGCCTACAGCAATGCCATCACCCCCGATGCGCTATCCCAGGCGGCGCGCGCCGCGCGCTCGATTTCCCGCGCCGGGCAGAATGGCCGGGTGCAGGCGTTCAAGGCGGTCGCGCCGACGCGCCTGTACGCCGGCGAGAACCCGCTGGACGTGCTCAGCCGCGCCGAGAAGGTCGAGCTGCTGAAGAAGATCGACGCCGCCACCCGCGCCCTCGATCCGCGCATCCAGCAGGTCACCGTGAGCCTGGCCGGCGTCTGGGAACAGGTCCTCATCGCTGCCGCCGACGGCTCCCTGGCCGCGGACATCCGCCCGCTGGTACGCTTCAACGTCAGCGTCATCGTCGAGCAGAACGGTCGCCGCGAGCGCGGCGGCCATGGAGGCGGCGGGCGTACCGATTATCGCTATTTCCTCAGTGAAGACCGCGCCATGTCCTACGCCCGCGAGGCGCTGCGCCAGGCTTTGGTCAACCTCGAAGCGGTCCCCGCGCCGGCCGGCACCCTGCCGGTGGTGATGGGCGCCGGCTGGTCCGGCGTGCTGCTGCACGAGGCGGTGGGCCACGGCCTGGAAGGCGACTTCAACCGCAAGGGCAGCTCGGCCTACAGCGGGCGCATCGGCGAGAAGGTGGCCTCCAGCCTGTGCACCATCGTCGACGACGGCACCCTGGCCGGGCGTCGCGGCTCGCTGTCGGTGGACGACGAGGGCACCCCGACGCAGTACAACGTGCTGATCGAGAACGGCATCCTCAAGGGCTACATGCAGGACAAGCTCAACGCCCGCCTGATGGGCGTGGCGCGCACCGGCAACGGCCGCCGCGAGTCCTACGCGCACCTGCCGATGCCGCGCATGACCAACACCTACATGCTGGCCGGGCAGAGCGACCCGGCGGAAATCATCGCCTCGGTGGAGAAGGGCATCTACTGCGCCAACCTCGGCGGCGGCCAGGTGGACATCACCAGCGGCAAGTTCGTCTTCGCCACCAGCGAGGCCTACCTGATCGAGAACGGCAAGATCACCCGCCCGGTGAAGGGCGCGACCCTGATCGGCAACGGGCCGGAAGTGATGAGCCGGGTGTCCATGGTCGGCAACGACATGGCCCTGGACAGCGGCGTGGGCACCTGCGGCAAGGATGGCCAGTCGGTACCGGTGGGCGTTGGCCAGCCGACGCTGAAGATCGACGGCATCACCGTGGGCGGGACCGGCGCCTGAGGCGCCGGGAAGCATTTGGAAAGTCTGCTCACGGCCTCGCGAGCTAGAGCAGAACAAGGCAAAAACAGGTGAGGAAGCGCAGTTTACTGATGCTAAATGAGCATTTCTCACCTGTTTTTAACGCAGTTATGCCGACGCGCAGCAGGTCGTGGGTAGGCTTTCAGCGGAGGCCGCGCTTGAGCTCGTCCAGTTCGCGGATGTATTTGAAGATCTTCCGCGCCGCGGCCGGGGGCTTGTCGTGAGCGGCCTCGTGCTGGGCGTGGCGGATCAGCTGCAGCAGGTGCTGGCGGTCGCTGTCCGGGTATTCGGCGAAGAATGCGGAAAGGGCTTCGTCGCCGCCGGTGACGAGGCGGTCGCGCCAGCGCTCCAGGGCGTGGAAGCGCTCGTTGTACTGGCGCGTGGAGCTGTCGAGCTGGTCGAGCAGGGCGACGATGGCATCGAGGTCCTGGTCGCGCATCAGCTTGCCGATGAACTGCCGGTGGCGTTTGCGGGCGGCATTGGCCTTGTGCTTGGGCGCCTCGTCGATGGCGCGGCGCAGCGGCTCGGTGAGCGGCAGGCGGTCGAGCATGTCCGGCTTGAGCGCGGTCAGGCGCTCGCCGAGGTCCTGCAGGGCGTGCAGCTCGCGTTTTACTTGCGACTTGCTCTTCTCTTCGAACAGCGAGTCGTCGTCTTGATATTCAGCCATGGCGGTGGTCCAGTGGAAAACGCCGCCATGATAACGAGTCGAGGGTCGCTTGTCCGGCCCGCCCGCGATGCCACGGGGCCCGTCGCCCCGTCCGCGGAACAGAACAGGAGAGTTTGGCAATGAGCGAACAGGCCAAGGCAGTCGGCCCCGAGGCACTTCCGGCGCTGCGCGAGCAGGTCGAGCGGATCGTCGCCGAGGCGAAGCGCCAGGGCGCCACGGGCTGCGAAGTGGCGGTGTCCCTGGAGCAGGGGCTGTCCACCAGCGTGCGCCAGCGCGAGGTCGAGACGGTCGAATTCAACCGCGACCAGGGCTTCGGCATCACCCTCTACGTCGGCCAGCGCAAGGGCTCGGCGAGCACCTCGGCGACCGGCGACGAGGCCATCCGCGAAACCGTGGCGGCGGCGCTGGCCATCGCCAAGCACACTTCCGAGGACGACTGTTCCGGCCTGGCCGATCCCGCGCTGATGGCCCGCGACCTGCCCGACCTGGACCTCTACCACGCCTGGTCGTTGACCCCGGACCAGGCCGTGGAGCGCGCGCTGGCCTGCGAAGCTGCGGCCTTCGATGCCGACCCGCGGGTGACCAAGGCCGACGGCACCACCCTGAACATCCACCATGGCTGCCGCGTCTACGGCAACAGCCACGGCTTCATCGGCGGCTACGCCAGCACCCGCCACAGCCTCAGCTGCGTGATGATCGCCGAGGGCGAAGGGCAGATGCAGCGCGACTACTGGTACGACGTGAAGCGCCGCGGCGAGCTGCTGGACAGCCCGGAGAGCATCGGCCGCCGCGCCGCCCTGCGCGCCGCCAGCCGCCTGGGCGCGCGCCCGGTGCCGACCGCCGAGGTGCCGGTGCTGTTCGCCCCGGAAGTCGCCGTGGGCCTGTTCGGCCACTTCCTCGGCGCCATCTCCGGCGGCAGCCTGTACCGCAAGTCGTCGTTCCTCGAAGGCTGCCTGGGCCAGCGCCTGTTCCCCGAGTGGCTGACCCTCGACGAACGCCCGCTGCTGCCCGGCGCCCTGGGCAGCGCCTCGTTCGACAACGACGGCCTGGCCACCTACGCCAAGCCCTTCGTGGAGAACGGCACCCTGGTCTCCTACGTGCTTGGCACCTACTCCGGGCGCAAGCTGGGCATGCCCAGCACGGCCAACGCCGGCGGCGTGCACAACCTCTTCGTCAGCCACGGCGACGAGGACCAGAAGGCCCTGCTGCGGCGCATGGGCCGCGGCCTGCTGGTCACCGAGCTGATGGGGCAGGGCGTCAACCTGGTCACCGGCGACTACTCCCGCGGCGCCGGCGGCTACTGGGTGGAGAACGGCGAGATCCAGTTCCCGGTGCAGGAAGTCACCATCGCCGCCAACCTCAAGGACCTGTTCGCCAGCATCCTGGCTATCGGCAATGACGTGGAGAATCGCGGGAACCTGCATACCGGGTCGGTGCTGGTGGAAAGGATGATGGTGGCTGGTAACTGATAGCAGTCTGTGGTTCTGGAGAACGCCGTTTCCTGCCGAGGGAAGCGGCGTTTTTCTTTCCGCAATGGCTCTTCGTAGGAGCGAGCTTGCTCGCGAATGGCGTTCTGCCGGCGAGGCTCGGTGCTTGCCCCAAGAGCGCCCTCTCCCTAACCCTCGGCTGCGCGCCCCGCCCTGAAGGGAGAGGGGACCGTTGGGCAGACGCTGGTGCTCTGGAGTTAGCCGGCAACGCCGAAAGTTGCCGGATGAAACCTAGCCGTCTCTCGGCACGGACTGCCCCCTCTCCCTTCAGGGAGAGGGCTGGGGAGAGGGGCAGCGTCAACCCGAAACACCGAAGCCACCGGGAAACCCCCTTCGCGAGCAAGCTCGCTCCTACGAAGAGCATCCGGCGCATACCACCCCCGATTTGCCCTACTCCCTTGGTCTGACTTGTATTTTCCTTCTCTCGTAACGATAATCAATCTCATTATCGGTTGAGGGATTCCCATGTTCGTCGAAACCCACACCTCCCTGCTCGACCGCTGGTACCGCCTGGGCACCCGCATCCGCTGCGCGCTGGAGCCCGACGAGCCGCGCCTGCTGGAGCTTTACCTGTTCGAGACGCGCTACCTGGTGGCCTGGGAGCCGCTGCCGGCCTGGCAGCTGTTCGAGAAGAGCTTCCAGTTGCTGCTCGACACCGCCGCCGACGTCGCCCTGCCGTGGCATTGGCGCGGGCTCTGCCTCGACCACGCCTATCGCCCGCTCTGCGACCTGCGCCGCCTCGCCGGCGATGCCGAACGCAGGCAGCGCCTGCAACAGCTTTCGCGCCGGCTGGCCACGCAGCCGATGGCGCCTTCCCTGACGTACCACGACCTGTAAGCGAGAAAGCAGAATGACTGACAGCCGTATCGAACGCGACAGCATGGGTGAACTGGCGGTGCCGGCCGCGGCGCTGTATGGAGCCCAGACCCAGCGTGCGGTGAACAACTTCCCGGTCAGCGGCCAGCGCATGCCCGCCGCCTTCATCCGCGCGCTGCTGCTGGCCAAGGCCGCCGCGGCGCGGGCCAACGTCGCCCTGGAGCAACTGGATGCCGAGACCGGCGCGGCCATCGTCGCCGCCTGCGAGGAACTGCTGGCCGGCGACTTCCTCCAGCACTTCCCGGTGGACGTGTTCCAGACCGGCTCCGGCACCAGCTCCAACATGAACGCCAACGAGGTGGTGGCGACCCTCGCCGGCCGTCGCCTGGGCCGCGCGGTCAACCCCAACGACCAGGTCAACTGCGGGCAGAGCAGCAACGACATCATCCCCTCGACCATCCACATCAGCGCCGCCCTGGACATCCACGAGCGCCTGCTGCCGGCGCTGCGCCACCTGCAGGCCACCCTCGAGCGCAAGGCCGGCGAGGTGCAGCAGTACGTCAAGACCGGGCGCACCCACCTGATGGACGCCATGCCGGTGCGCCTGAGCCAGGTGCTCGGCGGCTGGGCCCAGCAGGTACGCCAGGCCACTGCCAACCTCGAAGCCCTGCAGCCGGCGCTGCAGCAACTGGCCCAGGGCGGCACCGCCGTCGGCACCGGGGTGAATGCCCACCCGCAGTTCTCCGCGCGCTTCTGCCAGGAGCTCAACGGCCTGACCGGCCTGGCCTTCCGCCCGGGCGACGACTTCTTCGCGCTGATCGGCGCCCAGGACACCGCCGTGGCCGTCTCCGGCCAGCTCAAGACCCTTGCCGTGGCGCTGATGAAGGTCGCCAACGACCTGCGCTGGATGAACTCCGGCCCGCTCGCCGGCCTCGCCGAGATCGAGCTGGAGGCCCTGCAGCCGGGCTCCTCGATCATGCCCGGCAAGGTCAACCCGGTGATCCCCGAGGCCACCGCCATGGTCGCCGCCCAGGTGATCGGCAACGACGCCACCATCGCCGTGGCCGGGCAGTCCGGCAACTTCGAGCTGAACGTGATGCTGCCGGTGATCGCCGACAACCTGCTGCAGAGCATCCAGCTGCTGGGCAACGTCAGCCGCCTGTTGGCCGACAAGGCCATCGCCAGCTTCAGGGTCAACGAGGCGCGCCTGCGCGAGGCGCTGTCGCGCAACCCGATCCTGGTCACCGCGCTGAACCCGATCATCGGCTACCAGAAGGCCGCCAAGATCGCCAAGCAGGCCTACCGCGAGGGTCGCCCGATCATCGAGGTGGCGCTGGAGAACACCGATCTCGGCCGCGAGCGCCTGGAGGCCCTGCTGGACCCCGAGAAACTCACCGCCGGCGGCCTCTGAGGCCGCTTCACCATGGAGGTATGTGACATGCGCCATTGGCAACAGACCATCGAACTGGGCAACCGCTGCTTCATCCGCAACGAGTTGATCGATGCCCGCGAGCACTACCTCCATGCCCTGGCCCACGCCCAGCTGCTGCTGGGCCGTTGGCACGACCCGGACGAGGCGGTGATGGCCTTCGTCATCTCCCACCACAACCTGGGCGACCTGCACGTGCAGCTGGGCCAGCCGGAAGAGGCCGCCGAATACCTGTGCAACTGCCACGAGCGGCTGCTGGAGCTGAGCATCGACCCGCGGCAGAGCCGCGACATGCGCGAGGCCGCGCTGCGCCACAGCCGGCGCAGCTACCTCGAGCTGCTCAACTTCATCGGCGAGCACGGCAATTACCCGCGCACCCGCGAGCTGCTGCACCAGCAGGGCGAAGTGGAGCTGCGCCCCGGCCTCTTCGCCACCCCGCAATCCATGCGCTACCACTAGGAGCGACCATGCCCCACAGTCTTCCCGCCTTGCCCTACGCCTACGACGCCCTGGAGCCGCACATCGACGCGCGGACCATGGAGATCCACCACAGCAAGCACCACCAGACCTACGTCAACAACCTGAACGCCGCGCTGGAGGGCACGCCCTTCGCCGAACTGCCGGTGGAAGAACTGCTGCAGCAGCTCGGCCGCCTGCCGGAGAAGCTGCTCGGCGCGGTGATCAACAACGGCGGCGGCCATGCCAACCATTCGCTGTTCTGGCAGGTGATGTCGCCGACCGGCGGCGGCGAGCCCGACGGCGCCCTGGCCCGCGCCATCGAGACCGAGCTGGGCGGCTACGCGGCCTTCCGCGAGGCCTTCACCAAGGCTGCGCTGAGCCGCTTCGGCAGCGGCTGGGCCTGGCTCTGCGTCGACAGCCAGGGCCGCCTGAAGGTGGAAAGCAGCGCCAACCAGGACAGCCCGCTGATGCAGGACCTGATCCCCATCCTCGGCCTGGACGTCTGGGAGCACGCCTACTACCTGCAGTACCAGAACCGCCGGCCGGAATACATCGCGGCCTTCTACGAGGTCGTCGACTGGCCGGAAGTGGCGCGCCGCTATCGCCTGGCCCTGGAGCAGCGGGGGCTCGCCTGATGCCCGCCGGGGAAGTGACGCCATGCGCCCGCTAGAGGCAAGCGCGCGGCAGGGCGGCGCGCGCAACCTGCGCTGGCTGCTCGGCCTGGGGATAGTGCTGCTGGGCAGCGGCCTGCTGTTCAACCACCTGTTGCTGCTGGCGCGCCTGCAATTGCCGGCGCCGCTGTACCAGGCGCTGAGCGGCGGCCTGATCTGCGCCCTGGGCACCGCCCTGGGCGCCGTGCCCGTGCTGCTGATCCGCAGCATGCCGGCGCGGGTGGCCGATACCCTGCTGGGCTTCGGCGCCGGGGTGATGCTGGCGGCGACGGCCTTTTCCCTGCTGCTGCCAGCCCTGGAGGCGGTCGAGGCGGGCGGGCGGTCGCCGCTGTACGCCGCGCTGCTGGTCAGCTTCGGCATGGCCCTGGGGGTTCTGGGGCTGATGCTGGCCGGGCGGATGCTGGACGATGCCCAGCATGACCTGGACGACGCGCCGACCCCCGCCATTCCCGCCCGCATCCTGTTGTTCGTCGCGGCCATCGTCCTGCACAACATTCCCGAGGGCATGGCCGTGGGCGTTGCCGCCGGCGGCGAGGTCCAGGGCGCCGGCGGCCTGGCGCTGGGCATCGCCCTGCAGGACGTGCCCGAAGGCTTGGCCATCGCTCTGGTGCTGGCCGGCGCGGGGATGTCGCGGGTGCGGGCGATGCTGGCCGGCGCGGCTTCCGGGCTGGTCGAGCCGCTGTTCGCGGTGCTCTGCGCCTGGCTGGTGGGGGTGTCGCGGATGCTGCTGCCCTGGGGCCTGGCCCTGGCGGCGGGAGCGATGCTCTACGTGGTGGTGCGGGAAATCGTGCCGGAGTCGCAACGGCGGGGCTATGCCGGGGAGGCCACCCTGGGGCTGATCATCGGCTTCTGCCTGATGATGGTGCTGGATACGTCACTGGGCTAGCGCCCGGTATTGCGCAGGCGGGCGCTCACTCGCCTTCGTCGAAGTAGTTGTTGATCAGGTCGACGAGGGCCTGCAGGGCCTCGTCGGCCTGCTCGCCCTCGGCGTTCAGGTGCAGGTTGGTGCCCTTGCCCGCGGCCAGCATCATCACGGCCATGATGCTCTTGCCGTCCACCGCGCTCTCCGGGCTGCGGCCGACGCGGACCTGGCACGGGAAGCGGCCGGCCACGCCGACGAATTTGGCCGCCGCGCGGGCGTGCAGGCCGAGCTTGTTGATGATGGTGATCTCGAGGGCGGGCATCGCGAGGGGGCTGTCCTTTCGTTATCTGCTGCTAGCTCAGGTCGCGGTGGCGAATCTGCACGTTCTTCAGGGTGGCTTTCAGGGCATTGCCGATGCGCTCGGCGAGGTAGACCGAGCGATGATGGCCGCCCGTGCAGCCGATGGCAATGGTGACGTAGGCGCGATTGCTGGCGGCGAAGCGCGGCAGCCATTTGTTCAGGTAGCCCAGGGTGTCCTGGAACATCTCTTCCACGTCGGGCTGCTCGGCGAGGTATTCCTGCACGCCCTTGTCCAGGCCCGACTGTTCACGCAGCTCGGGTTTCCAGTAGGGGTTGGGCAGGCAGCGCACGTCGAACACCAGGTCGGCGTCCACCGGCATGCCGCGCTTGAAGCCGAACGACTCGACGAGGAAGGCGGTGCCCGGCTCGGGTTTGTTCAGCAGGCGCAGCTTGATGACGTCGCGCAACTGGTAGAGGTTGAGGTTGGTGGTGTTCAGCTTGAGGTCGGCGAGATCGGCGATCGGGCTGAGCAGTTGCTCCTCGTCGGCGATGGCCTCGGCGAGGGAGCGGGTGTCGGTGGTCAGCGGGTGGCGCCGGCGCGTCTCGGAGAAGCGCTTGAGCAGCGTCTCGTCGTCGGCGTCCAGGTACAGCACGTCGCACTGGATGTGCTTGTCGCGGGCCTCCTGCAGCAGCTCGGGGAAGCGCTTGAGCTGGCTGGGCAGGTTGCGCGCGTCGATCGACACGGCCACCTGCGGGTGCATCAGTTCGGTGTGCAGCAGCGCGCGCTGGGCCAGGTCCGGCAGCAGGCTGGCCGGCAGGTTGTCGATGCAGTAGAACCCGCTGTCCTCGAGGACGTTGAGGGCGGTGCTCTTGCCGGAGCCGGAACGGCCGCTGACGATGATCAGGCGCATGCTAGTGGCCGTTCTGCACTTCCACGACTATCTGGTACAGCGCGTCGCCGTCGCTCGCGCGGCGCAGGCGTTCGCGCACCTCGGAGCGGTCGAGCATGGAGGCGATCTGGCGCAGCAACTCCAGGTGCTCCTCGGTGGCCGCTTCGGGTACCAGCAGGACGAACACCAGGTCGACCGGGGCGCCGTCGAGGGCGTCGAAGTCCACCGGTGCATCGAGGTGAAGAATGGCGCTGATCGGCGCCTTGCAGCCGGTCAGGCGGCAGTGGGGAATGGCGATGCCATTGCCGAAGCCGGTGGAGCCCAGGCGTTCGCGGGCCACCAGGCTTTCGAAGATGTCTTGCGCGTCGAGGCCGGGAAGGTCTTTCACGACCAGGTTGGCGATCTGTTCGAGTACGCGCTTCTTGCTGCCGCCCGGCACGTTCACCAGGGAACGGCCGGGGGACAGGATCTGCTCAAGTCGGATCATAGGGGAGGGGGGTTAGCGGACTCCAACGCCCTGTTGGCGTTCGAGGTACTTTTCCTTGTGTTTGATCAGTTGTCGGTCGAGTTTGTCGGTCAGCAGGTCGATGGCGGCGTACATGTCTTCATGTTCGGCGCAGGCCTGCACTTCGCCACCGGAGATGTGCAGCGTGGCTTCGATACGCTGTTTCAGCTTTTCGACCTCCATGATGACCTGAACATTGGTGATCTTGTCGAAGTGGCGCTCCAGTCGGCCGAGTTTCTCGACCACGTAGTCGCGCAGGGCGTCGGTCACATCCAGTTGATGGCCACTGATGTTGACTTGCATACCGCTTTCTCCTTATTGCCCGTGTATAAGTGGCAGGTTATGGGGCCTGCCGCCGGAACACCTTGGCTTGGGTCAATCAGACCAGTCGCTTGCGCTCGCTCGATGGAGCTATTCCGAGAGATTCCCGGTACTTGGCGACCGTCCGACGTGCCACTTGAATGCCCTGTGCCTCCAGTAAACCAGCGATCTTGCTGTCGCTCAACGGCTTTTTCGGACTTTCTGCCGCGACCAGTTTCTTGATGATCGCGCGGATCGCCGTGGACGAGCATTCGCCGCCCTCGGAAGTGCTCACGTGGCTGGAGAAGAAGTACTTCAGCTCGAAGATGCCACGCGGGGTGTGCATGAATTTCTGCGTGGTGACCCGCGAGATGGTCGACTCGTGCATGCCCACCGCCTCGGCGATGTCGTGCAGGACCAGCGGCTTCATGGCCTCCTCGCCGTACTCGAGGAAACCGCGCTGGTGCTCGACGATCTGCGTCGCCACCTTCATCAGCGTCTCGTTGCGGCTCTGCAGGCTCTTGATGAACCAGCGGGCTTCCTGCAGCTGGTTGCGCATGAAGGTGTTGTCGGCGCTGGAGTCGGCGCGGCGCACCAGGCCGGCGTACTGCGAGTTGACGCGCAGGCGCGGCACCGCCTCCTGGTTCAGCTCCACCAGCCAGCGCTCGTTGTGCTTGCGCACGATCACGTCCGGCACCACGTACTCGGCCTCGCCGGACTCGATCTGCGAGCCCGGGCGCGGGTGCAGCGACTGGATCAGCTCGATGGTTTCGCGCAACTCGTCTTCCTTGAGCTTCATGCGCCGCATCAGCTGGGTGTAGTCGCGGCTGCCGAGCAGGTCGAGGTGGTCGGCGACCAGGCGCAGGGCCTCGCTCAGCAGGTAGGTGTCCGCGGGCATCTGGCGCAGCTGCAGCAGCAGGCATTCGCGCAGGTTGCGCGCGCCGACGCCGGCCGGCTCCATCTGCTGGATGCGCCGCAGCACCACTTCCACCTCGTCCATCTCGATGCCCAGCTCGGGGTCGAGGGAGGCGAGGATGTCGTCCAGGGACTCTTCCAGGTAGCCGTCGTTGTTGATGCCGTCGATGATGCTGAGGGCGACCAGACGGTCGCTGTCGGACATGGGGCAGAGGTTCAGTTGCCACAGCAGGTGGCTCTGCAGGCTTTCGCCGGCGGAGGTGCGGGCGGTGAAGTCCCACTCGTCGTCGTCGTTGCTGGGCAGGCTGCTGGCGCTGGTCTGGTAGACGTCTTCCCAGGCGGTGTCCACCGGCAACTCGTTGGGGATGCGCTCGGCCCACTGGTCTTCGTCCAGGCTGTCGGCGCTGGGCGTGGTGGTTTCCTGGAAGCTTTCGCTCTGCGAGTTGACGTTGGTATTGGCGGGGGTTTCCGCGCCTTCGGCGTAGGGATCGCTACCGTCGAAGTCGTCGCCTTCTTCCTGGCGTTCGAGCATCGGGTTGGATTCCAGCGCCTCCTGGATCTCCTGTTGCAGATCCAGGGTGGAGAGTTGGAGCAGTCGGATGGCCTGTTGCAGCTGCGGAGTCATCGTCAGCTGCTGGCCCATCTTGAGGACAAGCGATGGTTTCATGGCTGGAACTTGGCACCTTGTTCGCTGGCGTGTAGTGCGCCATATCCACGACTACGGGCGCCAGGGCCGAAGCTCCGGAACGCCGCTAGGAAGCAAATTATATGCCTGAATTCTCAGACTTTGCCTAGGGCGTTTACGCATAAATCTGTTGTCGGTCGGTCGGGCCGACGTGAGGCGGGCGTCCGCCCCGGCGCGAGGCCGGGGCGAGGGGGCTCAGAGGCGGAACTCGTGGCCCAGGTAGACTTCCTTGACCAGTTCGTTGGCCAGGATGGCCGTGGAGTCGCCCTCGGCGATCAGCTGGCCGTCGTTGACGATGTAGGCCGTCTCGCAGATGTCGAGGGTCTCGCGCACGTTGTGGTCGGTGATGAGCACGCCGATGCCCTTGGCCTTGAGGTGGTGGATGATCTGCTTGATGTCGCCCACCGAGATCGGGTCCACGCCGGCGAAGGGTTCGTCGAGGAGGATGAACTTCGGCGAGCTGGCCAGTGCGCGGGCGATCTCCACGCGGCGGCGCTCGCCGCCGGACAGGCTCATGCCGAGGTTGTCGCGGATGTGGTGGATGTGGAACTCCTCCAGCAGGCCTTCCAGGGCCTCCTTGCGGCCGTTGCGATCGAGGTCGGCGCGGGTCTCAAGGATGGCGCCGATGTTGTCCGCCACCGACAGCTTGCGGAAGATCGAGGCTTCCTGCGGCAGGTAGCCGATGCCGGCGCGGGCGCGGCCGTGCATGGGCAGGTTGGTGACGTCCTGCTCGTCGATGCGGACCACACCCTGGTCGGCGCGGACCAGGCCGACGATCATGTAGAAGCAGGTGGTCTTGCCGGCGCCGTTGGGGCCGAGCAGGCCGACGATCTGCCCGCTGTCGATGCTCATGCTGACGTCGCGGACGACCTGGCGACCCTTGTAGCTCTTGGCGAGGTGCTGTGCGGTGAGCGTGGCCATTACTGGGCTTGATCCTGCTTCTTCTTGGGCTGGATGACCATGTCGATGCGCGGGCGCGGGGTGGTCACCTGGGTGCCGGTGGCGCGGCCGGCGTTGACGATCTGCCGTTCGGTGTCGTAGACGACCTTCTCGCCTTCGAAGGTGTTGCCTTCCTGGATCACCTTGGCCTGGTCGATCAGGATCACCCGGTTCTGGGTGACGAAGTACTGGATGGTCAGGCCGTAGGCCTTGGTGATTTCCTTGTCCGGCGCCGGCTTCTGCTCGAAATAGGCGGGCTTGCCGACCGAGGTGACCACCTCGATCTCACCGTCCTTGTTCTGCTTGAGGGTGACGGTGTTGCCGGTCAGCTTCATGCTGCCCTGGGTCACCACCACGTCGCCGCGGTATACGGCGACGCCCTGCTTGTCGTCCAGTTCGGCGCTGTCGGCCTGCACGCGGATCGGCTGCTCGCGATCCGTCGGCAGCGCCCAGCCAGCGCTGCTGCCCAGGGCGGCGACGAGGCCGAGGAAAAGGGGGAAGGTTTTAACGAACCTCATGCTGACCTCTTACGTTGGACAGCAGGGTCATCCGGCTGTCTTTCAGATACGCTTTCATGCCTACCGCCGTGGTCACCCCTTGGGGCTCGGTGATCTTAACGGGTTGACTGGTCTCGGCATAATCCTTGTCCGGGAACACCGTCATGCGCGTGGTGGTGAGCAGCAGGGTGCGGTTCTGCGCGTCGGTGCGCTGGACCCGGACGTTGTCGATCAGTTCGACCTGCTTGCCTTCCGGGCCCACCTCGGCGCGCACGCTCTGCACGTGCCACGGCTGCGGCTCGCCCTCGCGGAAGAAGAACAGGTCTGGCGTGGTGACGTTGGTGACGTCGGTGGCTTTCATGTGCTCCAGGCGATCGGCGGTCATCTCGTAGGCCAGGCTGCCGTCCTCGCGGTACTGCAGGCTGTGGGCATTGGCCGCGTAGAAGTCGATGGCGTCGTTGCTCGGCGCGACCTGGCGCTCGTTGAAGTCCAGGCGCACGTTCCAGTAGTAGCCCAGTGCGACCAGCAGGATCGCGATCAGGGCGAGGAGGAGCTTCTGGCGAAGGGTCTTCGGCATGTCTGGCTCTACAGGTAGGCGCTTTGCGCCGCCTCGAGGTTGCCCTGGGCGCGCAGGATGAGTTCGCAGAATTCACGGGCCGCGCCTTCGCCGCCGCGCGCCTGGGTCACGCCGTGGGCGTGCTGGCGAACGAAGGCGTCGGCGCTGGCCACCGCCATGCCCAGGCCGACCCGGCGGATGACCGGAAGGTCGGGCAGGTCGTCGCCCAGGTAGGCGACCTGTTCATAGCCTAGCCCGAGTTCGGCGAGCAGTTGGTCGAGGACCACCAGCTTGTCCTCGCGGCCCTGGAACAGGTGCTCGATGCCCAGGTTCTGCGCGCGGCGCTCGACCACGGCGCTCTTGCGGCCGCTGATGATGGCGGTGCGCACGCCCGAGGCGATGAGCATCTTGATGCCGTGGCCGTCGAGGGTGTTGAAGGTCTTGAACTCGCCGCCGTCGGGCAGGAAGTAGAGCTTGCCGTCGGTCAGCACGCCATCCACGTCGAACACCGCCAGGCGCACGCCACTGGCGCGTTGCAGCAGGTCTGCGGTCATTCAGATGACTCCGGCGCGGGTCAGGTCGTGGACGTGCAGCACGCCGACCGGGTGGTCGTCGCCGTCGACCACCACCAGGACGTTGATCTTGTGGTCGTCCATGATCTTCAGGGCTTCGGCGGCGAGCATGTCCGGGCGCACGGTCTTGCCGTGCACGGTCATCACCTGGTCGATGGTGGCCGTGCGCACGTCCACGCCCTTGTCCAGGGTGCGGCGCAGGTCGCCGTCGGTGAACACGCCGGCCAGGCGGCCGTCTTCGCCGAGGACGATGGTCATGCCCAGGCCCTTGCGCGTCATTTCCAGCAGGGCGCCGCTGAGCGAAGTGCCGGGGGAGACCTGCGGCAGTTCTTCACCTACGTGCATGATGTTTTCCACTTTCAGCAACAATCTCCGGCCCAGGGCACCGCCCGGATGGGAGAAGGCGAAGTCCTCGGCGGTGAAGCCGCGGGCCTCCAGCAGGGCCACGGCGAGGGCGTCGCCGAGCACCAGGGAGACGGTGGTGGAGGAGGTCGGCGCCAGGTTCAGCGAGCAGGCCTCGTGTTCGACGCTGGCGTCCAGGTTCACCGCGGCGGCCTTGGCCAGCGGCGACTCGGGGTTGCCGGTCATGCTCACCAGGGTGATGCCCAGGCGCGCGATCAGCGGCAGCAGGGTGATGATCTCGGCGGTGGAGCCGGAGTTGGACAGCGCCAGGACCACGTCGTCCCTGGTGATCATGCCCATGTCGCCGTGGCTGGCCTCGGCCGGGTGCACGAAGAACGCCGGGGTGCCGGTGCTGGCCAGGGTGGCGGCGATCTTGCGGGCGATGTGCCCGGACTTGCCCATGCCGACCACCACCACGCGGCCGCTGCAGCCGAGCAGCAGTTCGCAGGCCCTGGAGAAATCGGCCCCGATGCGTGGCAGCAGGGCATCCACCGCATCGCGCTCGAGGCCGATGGTGCGTTGTGCCGACTGGATGAAATCGTGATTCTGGCTCATGTTCCGATCGCGTGGGGCGAAGTGAAGGGCGAGATTATAACGGTAAAGCGGCCCGGGCTTCACCCTGCCGATACCGGATCTTGCACAGGGAAAGCTGAATCCGAGCTGAATCGCCGGCGGCGGGCCTTGGGCCGCCGCGCGCGCCAATGCTATAGTTCGCCGCCGTTCGGCCTGTCTTGCGTTACCGTGTTCCGACGGTTCGACGGGGCATTGCAGGGACAGGGCCGTCATGCAAGGAGTTCTATGAGCACCGATGAAAAATACGCTGTCGAGCTGAAGGGGGTCACCTTCAAGCGCGGTACCCGCGCCATCTTCGACAACGTGGATATCCGTATTCCGCGCGGCAAGGTCACCGGCATCATGGGGCCGTCGGGTTGCGGCAAGACCACCTTGCTGCGCCTGATCGCCGCACAGCTGCGCCCGGTCAAGGGCGACGTCATGGTCAACGGGCAGAACCTGCCGAAGCTGGCCCGCGCCGACCTGTTCGACATGCGCAAGCAGTTCGGCGTGCTGTTCCAGAGCGGCGCGCTGTTCACCGACCTGGACGTGTTCGAGAACGTCGCCTTCCCGCTGCGGGTGCACACCGACCTGCCCGAGGAGATGATCCGCGACATCGTCCTGATGAAGCTGCAGGCCGTGGGCCTGCGCGGGGCGCTGGAGCTGATGCCGGACGAGCTGTCCGGCGGCATGAAGCGCCGCGTGGCGCTGGCCCGGGCGATCGCCCTGGACCCGCAGATCCTCATGTACGACGAACCCTTCGTCGGCCAGGACCCGATCGCCAT
Organism: Pseudomonas sp. A6; assembly: GCF_052367875.1. NCBI lineage: Bacteria > Pseudomonadati > Pseudomonadota > Gammaproteobacteria > Pseudomonadales > Pseudomonadaceae > Pseudomonas > Pseudomonas sp. A6. The sequence goes on from NZ_CP198970.1 coordinate 1,286,927, forward strand.
GGGCGTGCTGGTGCGGCTTATCCGCCTGCTCAACGATGCCCTGGGCATCACCAGCATCGTGGTCTCCCACGACCTGGCGGAAACCGCCAGCATCGCCGACTACATCTATATCGTCGGCGACGGCAAGGTGCTGGGGCAGGGCACGCCGGCGGAGCTCAAGGAGCTCGACGATCCGCGCGTGCGCCAGTTCATGAAGGGGATTCCGGATGGTCCGGTGCCCTTCCACTATCCCGCGCGCGACTATCGCGCCGACCTGCTGGGGGAACGCTGATGCGCAAGACTTCACTGCTCGAGCGGATTCGCCTGCTCGGGCGGTCGGGCCTCGACGTGCTCGAGGCGCTCGGCCGTTCCACGCTGTTCCTCGGCCACGCCATGCTCGGCCGCCGGGTGCCCGGCGGCATGGGCCAGTTGCTGATCAAGCAGCTGTACTCGGTGGGCGTGCTGTCGCTGGCGATCGTCGTGGTTTCGGGCATCTTCATCGGCATGGTGCTGGCCCTGCAGGGCTACAACATCCTCAAGGACTATGGTTCGGAGCAGGCGGTGGGGCAGATGGTGGCCCTGACCCTGCTGCGCGAACTGGGTCCGGTGGTGACCGGCCTGCTGTTCGCCGGCCGCGCCGGCTCGGCGCTGACCGCCGAGATCGGCAACATGAAGTCCACCGAACAGCTCTCCAGCCTGGAGATGATCGGCGTCGACCCGCTGCGCTACGTGATCGCGCCGCGCCTGTGGGCCGGCTTCATCTCGATGCCGCTCCTGGCGGCGATCTTCAGCGTGGTCGGCATCTGGGGCGGCGCCGCCGTCGCCGTCGACTGGCTGGGCGTATACGAGGGTTCCTTCTGGTCGAACATGCAGAACAGCGTGCAATTCGGCGAGGATGTGCTCAATGGCGTGATCAAGAGCGTGGTGTTCGCCTTCGTGGTGACCTGGATCGCCGTGTTCCAGGGCTATGACTGCGAGCCGACCTCCGAAGGGATCAGCCGCGCAACGACTCGAACCGTGGTCTATGCCTCCCTGGCGGTACTGGGGCTGGACTTCATACTGACCGCTTTGATGTTTGGAGACTTCTGATGCAAACCCGCACCCTGGAAATCGGTGTAGGCCTGTTTCTTCTCGGCGGCCTGCTGGCCCTGCTGCTGCTGGCGCTGCGTGTCAGCGGCCTGACCATCGGGCATTCCAATGACACCTACCAGCTGTATGCCTACTTCGACAACGTCGCCGGCGTGACCGTGCGCGGCAAGGTGACCATGGCCGGCGTGACCATCGGCAAGGTGGTCGCCGTGGACCTGGATCACGACAGCTACCGTGGCCGGGTGACCATGGAGATCAACAAGAGCGTCAACAACCTGCCGGACGACTCCACCGCGTCTATCCTCACCGCAGGCCTGCTGGGCGAGAAATACATCGGCATCAGCGTCGGCGGCGACGACAAGATGCTCACGGACGGCGGCGTCATCCACGACACCCAGTCCGCGCTGGTGCTGGAGGACCTGATCGGCAAGTTCCTGTTGAACTCGGTCAACAAAGAAGAGCCCAAGAAGCAATGACGATGATGAGGATGAACGCCATGCTGACTCTCCTGCGCCGCGGCCTGCTGGTCCTGCTCGCAGCACTGCCGCTGATCGCCAACGCCGCGCCCAATGCGCAGCAGGTGGTGCAGCAGACCGTCGACAACCTGCTGTCCGACCTCAAGGCCAATAAGCCGGCCTACCGCGCCGATCCCAAGCAGCTCTACGCCGCCCTGGACCGCATCCTCGGCCCGGTGGTGGACTCCGAGGGCATCGCCAAGGGCGTGATGACCGTCAAGTATTCGCGCCAGGCCTCCCCGGAGCAGATCAAGCGCTTCGAGACGGTGTTCAAGAACAGCCTGATGCAGTTCTACGGCAACGCCCTGCTCGAGTACGACAACCAGGACATCCGCGTGCTGCCGTCCACCGGCAAGCAGGACCCGGAGCGCTCCAGCGTGAACATGGAGATCCGTGACAGCAAGGGCACCGTCTATCCGGTGCAGTACACCATGGTCAACCAGTCGGGGACCTGGCGCCTGCGCAACGTGATCATCAACGGCATCAACATCGGCAAGCTGTTCCGCGACCAGTTCGCCGACTCCATGCAGAAGAACGGCAACGACCTGGAGAAGACCATCGCCAGTTGGGACCAGGTGGTCGCCCATGCCAAGGATGCCGCCAAGGGCAACCCGGACGAGGGTGGCGCGCAATGACCAGCGCCGCCAGCATCAGCGAGGGCGCGGCCGGCGAGCTGCGCCTGGCCGGGGTGCTCGACTACCGCAGCGGCACGCAGCTGCGCGAGCAGGGCAAGGCCCTGATCGCCGCGAGCGGCGCCCAGCAGTTGGTGGTGGATTGTTCGGCGGTGGAGAAGTCCAGCAGCGTCGGCCTGTCGCTGTTGCTGGCCTTCCTGCGCGATGCGCACCAGGCGGGCAAGAGCCTGCAGGTTCGCGGCTTGCCGAAAGACATGCAAGACATCGCCAAGGTCAGCGACCTCGACGGCATCCTGCCGCTGCAGGGCTGATCGGGGTGCTCGAAAGGCCCTCCGTCCGCGACTTCCCCTGGCGGGGTTCGCAGGCGGGGGGCTTTTTTGTATCATTGCCGGCCCGCGCGCGTTGAGCGCCGATCGAGGTCGAGCATGCAGGCGATTGAAGTCAAGAACATCCTGGAAGCCAAGCTCCCGGGTACCCAGGTCGAAGTGGAAGGCGAAGGCTGCAACTTCCAGCTGAACCTGATCAGTGACGAACTGGCCGGTCTGAGCCCGGTGAAACGTCAGCAGCAGATCTACGCGCACCTTAACGAATGGATCGCCAGTGGCGCCATCCATGCCGTGACCATGAAATTCTTCAGCCGCGCCGCCTGGGCCGAGCGTTCCTGAGCCGCCGGGGATATACCTGCTATGGACAAACTGATCATTACCGGCGGTTCCCGTCTCGACGGCGAAATCCGCATCTCCGGCGCCAAGAACTCCGCGCTGCCGATCCTCGCCGCCACCCTGCTGGCGGACACTCCGGTCACCGTGTGCAACCTGCCGCACCTGCATGACATCACCACCATGATCGAGCTGTTCGGTCGTATGGGCGTGCAGCCGGTGATCAACGAGAAGCTCAACGTCGAAGTCGACGCCAACAGCATCAGGACCCTGGTCGCGCCCTATGAGCTGGTGAAGACCATGCGCGCCTCGATCCTGGTGCTCGGCCCGATGGTCGCGCGCTTCGGCGAGGCCGAAGTGGCCCTGCCCGGCGGCTGCGCCATCGGTTCGCGTCCGGTCGACCTGCACATCCGCGGCCTCGAGGCCATGGGCGCGCAGATCACCGTCGAAGGCGGCTACATCAAGGCCAAGGCCCCGGCCGGCGGCCTGCGTGGCGCGCACTTCTTCTTCGATACCGTGTCCGTGACCGGTACCGAGAACATCATGATGGCCGCGGCCCTGGCCAACGGCCGCACCGTGCTGGAAAACGCCGCCCGCGAGCCTGAGGTGGTCGACCTGGCCAACTGCCTGATCGCCATGGGCGCGCAGATCCAGGGCGCCGGCACCGATACCATCATCATCGATGGCGTGAAGCGCCTGGGCGGCGCCAAGTACAACGTGCTGCCCGACCGCATCGAGACCGGCACCTACCTGGTCGCTGCTGCCGCCACCGGCGGCCGCGTCAAGCTCAAGGACACCGACCCGACCATCCTCGAGGCGGTGCTGCTGAAGCTGGAAGAGGCCGGCGCGCACATCAACACCGGCAACGACTGGATCGAACTGGACATGAAGGGCAACCGGCCGAAGGCGGTGAACATCCGCACCGCGCCGTACCCGGCGTTCCCGACCGACATGCAGGCCCAGTTCATCTCGCTGAACGCCGTGGCCGAAGGCACCGGCGCGGTGATCGAGACCGTGTTCGAGAACCGCTTCATGCATGTCTACGAGATGAACCGCATGGGCGCGCAGATCCTCGTCGAAGGCAACACCGCCATCGTCACCGGCGTGCCGCAGCTCAAGGGCGCCCCGGTCATGGCCACCGACCTGCGCGCTTCCGCCAGCCTGGTGATCGCTGGCCTTGTGGCCGAGGGCGACACCCTGATCGACCGCATCTACCACATCGACCGTGGCTACGAGTGCATCGAAGAGAAGCTGCAACTGCTCGGCGCCAAGATCCGCCGCGTACCGGGCTAGGGCTGACCAGACATGCTGACCATCGCCCTGTCCAAGGGCCGGATCCTCGATGACACCCTGCCGCTGCTCGCAGCGGCAGGCATAGTGCCGACCGAGAACCCGGACAAGAGCCGCAAGCTGATCATCCCCACCAGCCTCGACGACGTGCGCCTGCTGATCGTCCGCGCCACCGACGTGCCGACCTACGTCGAGCACGGCGCCGCCGACCTCGGCGTGGCCGGCAAGGACGTGCTGCTCGAGTACGGCGGCCAGGGGCTGTACGAGCCGCTGGACCTGAAGATCGCCAACTGCAAGCTGATGACCGCCGGCGCGGTCGGCGCGGCCGAGCCCAAGGGGCGCCTGCGGGTGGCCACCAAGTTCGTCAACGTGGCCAAGCGCTACTACGCCGAGCAGGGCCGCCAGGTCGAGGTGATCAAGCTGTACGGCTCCATGGAGCTGGCGCCGCTGGTCGGCCTGGCCGACAAGATCATCGACGTGGTCGACACCGGCAACACCCTGCGCGCCAACGGCCTGGAACCCCAGGAGCTGATCGCCCACATCAGCTCGCGGCTGATCGTCAACAAGGCCTCGATGAAGATGCAGCACGCGCGCATCCAGGCCCTGATCGACACTCTGCGTGAAGCGGTGGAGTCTCGACACCGGGCGTAATTCCCTGCGCGGCCTTCCCGCCGCGCCCGCCTATCCGTGTCATAGCCAAATTTTCTCGGGTGCCCGCACGGTGGGCTTGCTAGTCTAGCGGCGCCCGAGATCACGCCAATTTTAAGAGGCCAGCTATGACCGCACCCTTCGCCATCCGTCGACTCAACGCCGCCGATCCGGACTTCGCGCGTCATCTGGACCATCTGCTGTCCTGGGAAAGCGTGTCCGACGACGCCGTGAACCAGCGCGTGCTGGACATCATCGCTGACGTGCGCAGCCGTGGCGACGCCGCCCTGGTCGAGTTCACCCAGCGCTTCGACGGCCTCGCGGTCGCCAGCATGGCCGACCTGATCCTGCCGCGCGAGCGCCTGGAACTGGCCCTGACGCGCATCACCCCGGCCCAGCGCGAGGCGCTGGAAACCGCCGCCGAGCGCGTGCGCAGCTACCACGAGAAGCAGAAACAGGACTCCTGGCGCTACACCGAGGCCGACGGCACCGTGCTCGGCCAGCAGGTCACCCCGCTGGACCGAGCCGGCCTGTATGTGCCCGGCGGCAAGGCCTCCTATCCCTCGTCGGTGCTGATGAACGCGATTCCCGCCAAGGTCGCCGGCGTCGCCGAAGTGGTGATGGTGGTGCCGACGCCGCGTGGCGAGATCAACGAGATCGTCCTCGCCGCCGCCTGCATCGCCGGCGTCGACCGCGTCTTCACCATCGGCGGCGCCCAGGCTGTGGCCGCGCTGGCCTACGGCACCGAGAGCGTGCCCCAGGTGGACAAGATCGTCGGCCCGGGCAACATCTACGTGGCCACCGCCAAGCGCCACGTGTTCGGCCAGGTGGGCATCGACATGATCGCCGGCCCCTCGGAAATCCTCGTGGTCTGCGACGGCGGCACCGACCCGGACTGGATCGCCATGGACCTGTTCTCCCAGGCCGAGCACGACGAGGACGCCCAGTCGATCCTGGTCAGCCCGGACGCGGCCTTCCTCGACAAGGTCGCCGCCAGCATCGAGAAGCTGCTGCCGACCATGGAGCGCGCCGAGATCATCCGCACCTCGCTGGGCAACCGCGGCGCGCTGATCCAGGTCGCCGACCAGGCCCAGGCCTGCCAGGTGGCCAACCGCATCGCCCCGGAGCACCTGGAGCTGTCGGTGGCCGACCCGCAAAGCTGGCTGCCGAACATCCGCCACGCCGGCGCCATCTTCATGGGCCGCTACACCGCCGAGGCCCTGGGCGACTACTGCGCAGGCCCGAACCACGTGCTGCCCACCTCCGGCACCGCGCGCTTCTCCTCGCCGCTGGGCGTGTACGACTTCCAGAAGCGCTCGTCGATCATCTTCTGCTCGGCCGACGGCGCCTCGGTGCTCGGCAAGACCGCCTCGGTCCTGGCTCGCGGCGAGTCGCTGACCGCCCACGCGCGCAGCGCCGAATACCGGATCAAGGGCTGAAAAGCCGATAAAAACCGATAAAAGCCGCTGGAGGCTTGAGGCTGGACGAAGTGGGTTTCGCCTTTTCGTTCAGCCTCCAGCCTCCAGCCTTCAGCGAATCTTTTAAAGGAGAGAGGGCGATGAGCAAGTTCTGGAGCCCCTTCGTCAAGGACCTGGTGCCCTACGTGCCGGGTGAGCAACCCAAGCTGGCCAAGCTGGTCAAGCTGAACACCAACGAGAACCCCTATGGCCCGTCGCCCAAGGCGCTGGCCGCCATGCAGGCCGAGTTGGGCGACGCCCTGCGGCTGTACCCGGACCCCAACGCCGACCGCCTGAAGCAGACCATCGCCGACTACTACGGCGTGCGCCCGGGCCAGGTGTTCGTCGGCAACGGCTCCGACGAAGTGCTGGCCCACGCCTTCCACGCGCTGTTCCAGCACGACGGCCGGCCGCTGCTGTTCCCCGACGTGACCTACAGCTTCTACCCGGTGTACTGCGGCCTCTACGGCATTCCCTTCGAGGCGCTGGCGCTGGACGAGCAGTTCCAGATCCGCGTCGAGGACTACGCCCGCCCCAACGCCGGCATCATCTTCCCCAACCCCAACGCGCCGACCGGCTGCCTGCTGCCGCTGGAAGCCATCGAGCGCCTGCTGCTGGCCAACCCGGACAGCGTGGTGCTGGTGGACGAGGCCTACGTCGACTTCGGCGGCGAGACGGCCATCGGCCTGGTGGAGCGCTACCCGAACCTGCTGGTGGCGCAGACGCTGTCCAAGTCGCGTTCCCTGGCCGGGCTGCGCGTCGGCCTGGCGGTCGGCCACGAGGACCTGATCGAGGCCCTGGAGCGGGTCAAGAACAGCTTCAACTCCTACCCGCTGGACCGCGTGGCCCAGGCCGGCGCCATCGCCGCCTTCGAGGACCGCGAGTACTTCCAGCGCACCTGCCAGGCGGTGATCGACAGCCGCGAGAAGCTGGTCGGCGAGCTGAGCGGCATGGGCTTCGAGGTGCTGCCGTCGGCGGCCAACTTCATCTTCGCCCGCCACCCGCAGCACGACGCCGCCGAACTGGCCGCCGGCCTGCGCGAGCAGGGTGTGATCGTCCGCCACTTCAAGCAGGCGCGCATCGCCCAGTTCCTGCGCATCAGCATCGGCACCGAGGAGCAGAACCAGGCGCTGCTGGACGCTCTGCGCGCGCGGCTCTGAGCCACGCCCGGCTGAAAAAGAAACGGCGCCCTCGGGCGCCGTTCTTCGTTACTGCTGCTGCGGTTGCTGCACCGGCGGAGTGGGCGGCGGGCGCAGGCCCACTTCCGCCTCCAGGGTGACGTGCTTGCCGTTGCGCAGCACCTGGATGTTGATCTTCTCGCCCGGCTTGGTGCGCGCCACCTGGTTCATCGCGGTGCGGCCGTCGGCGGCCTTCTTGCCGTCGATGTCGAGGATGATGTCGCCCGGCTGCATGCCGGACTGGGCGGCCGGGCCGTCGCGGTAGACACCGGCGACCACCACCCCGCCCTGGTCCTGCAGGCCGAAGGACTCGGCCAGCTCCGGCGTCAGCGGCTGCACCTCGACGCCCAGCCAGCCTCGGATCACCGAGCCGTGCTCGACGATCGACTTCATCACCTCCAGCGCCAGCTTGATCGGGATGGCGAAGCCGATGCCCTGGGAGCCGCCGGACTTGGAGAAGATGGCGGTGTTGATGCCCACCAGGTTGCCGCTGGCGTCGACCAGGGCGCCGCCGGAGTTGCCCGGGTTGATCGCCGCGTCGGTCTGGATGAAGTCTTCGTAGGTGTTCAGCCCCAGCTGGTTGCGGCCGGTGGCGCTGATGATGCCCATGGTCACCGTCTGGCCCACGCCGAAGGGGTTGCCGATGGCCAGGCAGACGTCGCCGGTGCGGATGCCGTCGGAGCGCCCGAGGGTCATCACCGGCAGGTCCTTGAGGTCGATCTTGAGCACCGCGAGGTCGGTTTCCGGGTCGCTGCCGACCAGGCGCGCCGTGGTTTCGCGGCCGTCGCGCAGGGCCACGACTATCTGGTCGGCGCCGGCGGTGACGTGGTTGTTGGTCAGCAGGTAGCCCTCGGGGCTCATGATCACCGCCGAGCCCAGGCTCGACTCCATGCGCTTCTGCTGCGGCAGGTTGTCGCCGAAGAAGCGGCGGAACAGTGGGTCGTCGAGCATCGAGTTGCCCGGCCGGCTGACCATCTTGGTGGTGTACAGGTTGGCCACCGCCGGCGCGGCGCGGGTCACGGCGTCGGCATAGGTTCCGGGGCCCTGCTGCAGGCGGCTGAGCAGGGGCGCCTGCTGCAGGTGGACTTCCTGTTCGGGCAGGCCGACCCATTCGGGGTTACGCTGGATGATCAGCAGCGCCAGCAAGACGCCGACAAGCGCGGGCCAGCCGAGAAAACGCAGGGCCTTCAGCATCGGAGGACGATCCTTGGGGGTTGCTCGGCCTGGGGAAGGCCGCTAGGGTGGCCGCCATTATACGGGCGGCGTGGCAAGAAAATAGCCGTCTCCCCTAATGCCTGGAGGAAATTCGATGGCGATCGATCTGACCGCGCTGGTCGAAGAGGCCGACCGCTACCTGGACGCCGCGCGCATCCAGGACTACTGCCCCAATGGCCTGCAGGTGCAGGGCCGGCCGCAGGTGCGGCGCATCGTCAGCGGCGTGACCGCCAGCCAGGCGCTGCTGGACGCGGCAGTGGCCGCGCAGGCCGATGCGGTGCTGGTCCACCATGGCTACTTCTGGAAGGGCGAGAACCCTTGCGTGGTGGGCATGAAGCAGCGCCGCCTGAAGACCCTGCTGGCCCACGACATCAGCCTGATCGCCTACCACCTGCCGCTGGACCTGCACCCGCAGGTGGGCAACAACGTGCAGCTGGGCCAGCAGCTCGGCCTGGACATCGAGGGCCCGCTGGAGCCGGGCAACCCGCGTTCCATCGTGCTGCTGGGCGCGCCCGCGGCCCCCGTGGCGCCGGCCGATTTCGCCGCCCACGTGGCCCGGGTGCTGGGCCGCGAGCCGCTGCTGGTGGAAGGCGAGCGGCCGATCCGGCGCATCGCCTGGTGCACCGGCGGCGCCCAGGGTTACATCGACCAGGCCATCGCGGCGGGCGTGGACGCCTACCTCACCGGCGAGGTCTCCGAGCAGACGGTGCACAGCGCCCGCGAGAACGGCATCACCTTCATCGCCGCCGGCCACCACGCCACCGAGCGCTACGGCGTGCAGGCGCTGGGCCGCTACCTGGCCGAGCGCTTCGGCATCGAGCACAGCTTCATCGACTGCCCGAACCCCGCCTGAGCGCCGCGGGGGCTCACGGCGTCGAGGCGTAGCGGCGCCGGGCCTGGTCCACGGCCGCGCCGAGCTGCCAGACCGCCATCGCGTAGTGGGTGCTGTGGTTGTAGCGGGTGATCACGTAGAAGTTCGGCAGGCCGTACCAGTACTGGTAGTTGCGGCCCATGTCCAGGCGCAGCAGGCTGGCGCTCCGGTGCTTGCCCAGCGGGGCCTGCGGGCGCAGCCCGGCGGCGCTCAGCGTCTGGAGCGGATACTGCGTCTTGAAGCCATCCTCGAGCCCGCGCGCCTGGCCGCTGGCCGGCACGGCGATGCTGTCGTGGGTGACCCAGCCGTGCTGCTGGAAATAGTTGGCGACGCTGCCGATGGCGTCCTGCGGGTCCCACAGGTCGACGTGGCCGTCGCCATCGAAGTCCACCGCGTAGCGGGCGAACGAGGTTGGCATGAACTGGCCGTAGCCCATGGCGCCGGCGTAGGAGCCGCGCAGGGCCAGCGGGTCGTCGCGCTCCTTGCGCGACAGCAGGAGGAACTGCTCCAGCTCGCCGGCGAAGAAGTCGGCGCGCCGCGGGTAGTCGAAGGCCAGGGTGGCCAGGGCATCCATGATCCGCGTCTTGCCCATCACCCGGCCCCAGCGGGTTTCCACGCCAATGATGCCGACGATGATCTCCGGCGGCACGCCGTAGGTCTTCGAGGCGCGCTCGAGGGCGTCTTCGTACTGGTTCCAGAAGGCCACGCCGTTCTGGATGTTGTCCGGGGTGATGAACTTCTTGCGGTAGCGCAGCCAGGCGCCGTTCGGCCCGCTAGGCGCCTGGTAGGTCGGCGCCTGGCGGTCCATCAGGCGGATCACCCAGTCCAGGCGCTGGGTGCGGCCCAGCACGTCCTGCAGCTGCTGGCGATCGAAGCCGTGCAGGCTGACCATCCGGTCGACGAAGCGCTGGGCGTTGGGGTTGTTGGCGAAGTCGCCGGTCAGCGGGCTGATCGGCTGAACCGGGTTTGCCGGGGCGTACAGGCGCGTCGTGTTGGTGGCGGCGCTTTTCTGCGGGGCGGCTGCCGGCGTCGGCGAGGTGGGCTTGCTGCTGCAGGCGGCGATGAGGAGGAACAGGGGCAGGAGCGGAGCGATGCGGCGCATGGGAAATCTGCTGGGGCGTGGGGAATGAGGAATAGGGTAGCGCAGATGGGGGCGCTTACCGGGGCCTACTCTAGCGGAGGGCGGGATGCGCTTCCTCCTGAATCTGTTTCCGGGCCCGGGGCGGATGGCGGCTTTGCGGGTGAAGGGCTGTTCGTCGGAGAGGCGGGGGTCTGTGGATATCTCGTTTCCAGCGGCGCGCCCCATCTGCCCGGCCAGGCCCGGGGCCTTAGTCTCCTGGGCGCTGGCGCGGTCTGACAAGTGGCTATATGGGTATATTCTTTCGGTATAAGTGGCCGCCCGGTTAGAGTCTGACGTTGTGGTAGAGTGCGCCCTCGTCTACGGCCCGAAGGCCGTCCATAAGCAATTCCGTGAGTAGCCATGGTCGACAAACTGACGCATCTGAAACAGCTGGAGGCGGAAAGCATCCACATCATCCGCGAGGTGGCCGCCGAGTTCGACAACCCGGTGATGCTGTACTCGATCGGCAAGGACAGCGCGGTGATGCTGCATCTCGCGCGCAAGGCCTTCTTCCCCGGCAAGCTGCCGTTCCCGGTGATGCACGTCGACACCCGCTGGAAATTCCAGGAGATGTACCGCTTCCGCGACAAGATGGTCGAGGAGATGGGCCTGGACCTGATCACCCACATCAACCCCGATGGCGTGGCCCAGGACATCAACCCCTTCACCCACGGCAGCGCCAAGCACACCGACATCATGAAGACCGAGGGCCTCAAGCAGGCGCTCGACAAGTACGGCTTCGACGCCGCCTTCGGTGGCGCCCGCCGCGACGAGGAGAAGTCCCGCGCCAAGGAGCGCGTCTACTCCTTCCGCGACAGCAAGCACCGCTGGGACCCGAAGAACCAGCGCCCGGAGCTGTGGAACGTCTACAACGGCAAGGTGAAGAAGGGCGAGTCGATCCGCGTCTTCCCGCTGTCCAACTGGACCGAGCTGGACATCTGGCAATACATCTACCTGGAACAGATCCCGATCGTCCCGCTGTACTTCGCCGCCGAGCGCGAAGTGATCGAGATGAACGGCGCGCTGATCATGATCGACGACGAGCGCATCCTCGAACACCTCAGCGACGAGCAGAAGGCCAGCATCCAGAAGAAGATGGTGCGCTTCCGCACCCTGGGCTGCTACCCGCTGACCGGCGCGGTGGAATCCACCGCCACCACGCTGCCGGAAATCATCCAGGAAATGCTGCTGACGCGCACTTCCGAACGCCAGGGCCGGGTCATCGACCACGACCAGGCCGGTTCGATGGAAGAGAAGAAGCGACAAGGGTATTTTTAAAAGCCGAAAAAAGCGCTGGAAGGCTTGAGGCTGGACGAAATGGATTTCGAACGACTCGATGTATGGAAGCTCTCCGCAAGGCTTTCGGTTGATGTCTATCGGGCGCTGGCTGGCTGCCGAGACTCCGGTTTCAAGGATCAGATCACCCGATCGGCCCTGTCCGTTCCCAGCAACATTGCCGAAGGCATGACGCGGGATGGCGACAAGGAAAAGCGTTACTTTCTGAGCATGGCCAAGGGCTCGTGCTCGGAGTTGAGAACTCAGATTTATATAGGTGTTGAAGTCGGCTTCATATCGGCCGAGATCGGCCGGGACTGGATCGAGCGATGCAAGCGCATCGCGGCGATGCTTTCCGGCCTTCTAAAACGACTTCAACGTCCATGAATTATCGGCTTGCTAGGTGCGCTTGTTCGTTCAGCCTCCAGCCTCAAGCCTTCAGCGATAGAGAAAGACCATGTCCCACCAGTCTGACCTGATCAGCGAGGACATCCTCGCCTACCTGGCCCAGCACGAGCGCAAGGAACTGCTGCGCTTCCTCACCTGCGGCAACGTCGACGATGGCAAGAGCACCCTGATCGGGCGCCTGCTGCACGACTCCAAGATGATCTACGAAGACCATCTGGAAGCTATCACCAAGGACTCCAAGAAGGTCGGCACCACCGGCGACGAAGTCGACCTGGCGCTGCTGGTCGACGGCCTGCAGGCCGAGCGCGAGCAGGGCATCACCATCGACGTGGCGTACCGCTACTTCAGCACCGCCAGGCGCAAGTTCATCATCGCCGACACCCCCGGCCATGAGCAGTACACCCGCAACATGGCCACCGGCGCCTCCACCTGCGACCTGGCCATCATCCTGATCGACGCCCGCTACGGCGTGCAGACGCAGACCCGCCGGCACAGCTTCATTGCATCCTTGCTGGGCATCAAGCACATAGTCGTGGCCATCAACAAGATGGACCTGAAGGACTTCGACCAGGGCGTCTTCGAGCAGATCAAGGCCGACTACCTGCAGTTCGCCGAGAAGATCAACCTCAAGGCCAACTCGCTGCACTTCGTCCCCATGTCGGCGCTCAAGGGCGACAACGTGGTCAACAAGTCCGAGCGTTCGCCCTGGTACACCGGCCAGTCGCTGATGGAGATCCTCGAGACCGTCGAGATCGCCGGCGACCGCAACCTGGACGACATGCGCTTCCCGGTGCAGTACGTCAACCGCCCGAACCTGAACTTCCGCGGCTTCGCCGGTACCCTGGCCAGCGGCATCGTGCGCAAGGGCGACGAGGTCGTGGCGCTGCCGTCGGGCAAGGGTAGCAAGGTCAAGTCCATCGTCACCTTCGAGGGCGAGCTGGAACACGCCGGTCCCGGCCAGGCCATCACCCTGACCCTGGAAGACGAGATCGACGTCTCCCGCGGCGACATGCTGGTGCATGCCGACAACCGCCCGCTGGTCACCGACGGCTTCGACGCCATGCTCGTGTGGATGGCCGAGGAGCCCATGCTCCCGGGCAAGAAATACGACATCAAGCGCGCCACCAGCTATGTGCCGGGCTCGATCCCGAGCATCGCCCACAAGGTGGACGTGAACACCCTGGAAGAGACCGCCGCCAGCGAACTCAAGCTCAACGAGATCGCCCGCGTGAAGGTCAGCCTGGATGCGCCCATCGCCCTCGACGGCTACGCGCAGAACCGCACCACCGGCGCCTTCATCGTCATCGACCGGCTGACCAACGGCACCGTCGGCGCCGGCATGATCATCGCCGCGCCGCAGGCCGGCCAGAGCCATGCCAGCCACCACGGCCAGGGCGCCCACGTGAGCCGCGAGGAGCGCTCTGCGCGCTTCGGCCAGCAGCCGGCCACGGTGCTGTTCAGCGGCCTCTCCGGCGCCGGCAAGAGCACCCTGGCCTACGCCCTGGAGCGCAAGCTGTTCGACATGGGGCGTGCGGTCTACGTGCTGGACGGCCAGAACCTGCGCCACGACCTGAACAAGGGCCTGCCGCAGGACCGCGCCGGGCGCACCGAGAACTGGCTGCGCACCGCCCACGTCGCCAGGCAGTTCAACGAAGCGGGGCTGATCAGCCTGTGCGCCTTCGTCGCCCCCAGCGCCGAAGGTCGCGAGCAGGCCAAGGCGCTGATCGGCGACGAGCGCCTGATCACCGTCTACGTCCAGGCATCGCCGCAGGTCTGCCGCGAACGCGACCCGCAGGGCCTGTACGCGGCCGGCCAGGACAACATCCCCGGCGAGTCCTTCCCCTACGACGTGCCGCTGGATGCCGACCTGGTGATCGACACCCACCACCAGTCGGTGGAAGAGGGCGTGAAAGCGGTCCTCGACCTGCTGCGCCAGCGCGGCGCGATCTGATCGCGACGGCGTTGTGAAAAGCCCCGCCTAGGCGGGGCTTTTTCTTTGGTGCTCGACGGGGGCCGGAACGCCACGCCTCACGGTGAGCTGTAGGAGCGGACTCCGTCCGCGATTCGCGCGCAGGGCGCGCTCCTGCATGGGGTGCATGGTGGGGGCGGCGTAGGACTTCATCCGTGATCCGCGCCGACATCTTCGATCATCGCGGACAAAGTCCGCTCCTACAGGTCAGAACGTCACGCCTCACGAGGAGTTGTAGGAGCGGACTCCGTCCGCGATTGTTCAAAGCCACACCGCATTCCAGAAAGGATAATCGCCAACCTGCCTGGTCAACCCCGCACGCACGGGATTGGCAATGATGTAACGGGCCGTGGGCAACAGGTCCTCCTCCCGTCGCAGCGCATGGTCATGAAAAGCGGCAGCCCAGACTGCTCCATGTGCCATCCGCCAGTCATTGAGCTGGCGGGCGCTTACGGCCTTCAAACGCCCCACGCTGGTTTCCAGCCGCTCGCCCTTTCCCAGTTCCAGCAGCCAATGAGCGTGGTCTGGCATCAACACCCAGGCCAGCAGGCGATTCGTTCCAAGTGCTAGAGGTTGCTCGAAGCAACTGGCAACGATGCAGGCGAAGCGGAAATTTGCGAACAGGGGTTTTCGCCCTGAGGTGGTGGCAGTGAGGAGATAGATTCCACTGGGAGCAGAGGCCCTGCCTTTGCGCAGGGCTTTGTGTCCGGATTGCCAGGATGCCCGCTGTGCTCTGTCCATGAATCAGCCTCCGAGTGGAGGGCTGACTATCGCGGACGGAGTCCGCTCCTACAGGGGATGCTCGTCGCCAGTGCCTGTAGGTCGCTTCTGAAATGAAAAAGCCCCGCCATGGCGGGGCTTTTCTGCGGGCGCTGCGGGCTCAGAGCTTGCGCTTGAGGCCGTAGGTCTCGTCCAGGGTGCCGGGGCCTTCGCCGGTCTTCGGCGCGTAGTCCTTCGGCGCTTCCTGGCTGGCCGGCGGGGTCAGGCGCTCGCGGCGTTCGGGGTAGCTGTCCTCGGCGTGCAGGGCGGCCAGCAGGCGCTGCTTGGTCTGCTCGTCCAGGGCCAGGCGCTCGGCGCTCTCGGACAGGTGTTCCTGGACGTCCTGGTAGCTCTGGGTGAGCTTCTTCACCAGGCTGGCAGTGGTGTTGAAGTGCGTCACCACCTCGCGCTGGTAACTGTCGAAGCGTTCCTGCAGGTCATCGACCTGGCGTTGCATGCGGTTGGGTGCGGCGCTGGGCAGCAGGCGCGCGATCAGGAAGCCGACAGCGGCCCCGACGAGCAGAGCGATGACCGGGACCAACCAGGTGGTGAGGGACTGTTCCACGCGAATCCTTCCTCTATAGACGGCTTTGCTTTACGTTAGCGGCTTGCACCTGCGCTGTATACCACGGGGCGAGGCCTCGGTGTCGGCGCGGTATCGAGCTAGACGAGACGACCCGCTTCGGGGTCACGGAGTTGTTGTTTGTCCACCCGCGAAATCCCCCTGTTCATCGATGGCCCGGACGGCCCCCTGGAAGCCCTGCACCTGGACACCCCCGACGCCATCGGCGTGGCGCTGATCTGCCATCCGCACCCGCTGTTCGCCGGCACCATGCAGAACAAGGTGGTCGCCACCCTGCAGCGCATCGCCCGTGACGCCGGCTACGCCACCCTGCGTTTCAACTTCCGTGGCGTCGGCCAGAGCGCTGGCAGCTACGCCGAAGGCCGTGGCGAAATCGATGACGCCTTGGCCGTGGCCCGCTGGCTCGGCGAGCAACATCCCGGCCTGCCGTTGACGCCGATGGGCTTCTCCTTCGGCTCCTGCGTGGCTGGCAATGCCGCGGCGCGCCTGGAAGGGCAGGGCGTGGCCCTGCGCCACCTGTTCATGCTGGCGCCGCCGGTGGAGCGCTTCGCGGTCGAGCTGCCGCGGCAGTGTCCCATCACCGTGGTACAGCCCGAAGATGACGAAGTGGTGACCCCGGCCCGCGTCTACGCCTGGAGCGAGTCGCTGGCGCTGCCCCACGAACTGCTGCGCGTGCCCGGGTGCAGCCACTTCTTCCACGGCAAGCTGATCGAGCTCAAGGACCTGCTGCAGCCCCGGCTCGCGCCGGCCGGCGCCGCGGGTTAACATCCAGGCCGCTCATTTTTCCCGCGCTGATTTCTGGTATCCCATGACGACCCGCATCCTCACCGGCATCACCACCACCGGCACCCCGCACCTGGGCAACTACGCTGGCGCCATCCGCCCGGCGATCGTCGCCAGCCGCGACCCGCAGGCCGATTCGTTCTACTTCCTGGCCGACTACCACGCGCTGATCAAGTGCGACGACCCGCTGCGCATCCAGCGCTCGCGCCTGGAGATCGCCGCCACCTGGCTGGCCCTGGGCCTGGATACCGACAAGGCGACCTTCTACCGCCAGTCCGACATTCCCGAAATCCCCGAGCTGACCTGGCTGCTGACCTGCGTCAGCGCCAAGGGCCTGCTCAACCGCGCCCACGCCTACAAGGCCTCGGTGGACAAGAACGTCGAGGCCGGGGAAGACCCGGACGCCGGCGTCAGCATGGGCCTGTACAGCTACCCGATCCTGATGGCCGCGGACATCCTGATGTTCAACGCGCACAAGGTGCCGGTCGGCCGCGACCAGATCCAGCACGTGGAAATGGCCCGCGACATCGGTCAGCGCTTCAACCACCTGTTCGGCAACGGCAAGGAGCTGTTCACCCTGCCGGAAGTGGTGATCGAGGAAGAAGTGGCGACCCTGCCGGGCCTGGACGGGCGCAAGATGTCCAAGAGCTACGACAACACCATCCCGCTGTTCGGCAGCAGCAAGCAGCTCAAGGATGCCATCGCCCGCATCGTCACCGACTCCCGCGCCCCTGGCGAGCCGAAGGACCCGGACAACTCGCACCTGTTCACCCTCTACCAGGCCTTCGCCACGCCGGCGCAGCTGGCCGAATTCCGCGCCGCGCTGCTCGAAGGCCTGGCCTGGGGCGAGGCCAAGCAGCGCCTCTACGAACTGCTGGAAGCCGAGCTGGGCGAGGCCCGCGAGCGCTACCACACGCTGATCACCCGCCCGGGCGACCTGGAGGACATCCTCCTGGCCGGCGCCGCCAAGGCCCGCCGCATCGCCACCCCGTTCCTCGGCGAGCTGCGCGAGGCCGTAGGCCTGCGCTCGTTCCGCGAGCAGGTGCAGGTGGCCGGCGAGGGCAAGAAGAAGGCCGCCAAGATCGCACGCATCGTCAGCTTCCGCGAGGATGACGGCAGCTTCCGCTTCCGCCTGCTGGACGCCGCCGGCGAGCAGCTGCTGCTGTCCAACGCCTTCGCCGACGGCAAGTCCGCCGGTGCGGTGAGCAAGCGCCTGCAGGGCGGCGAGGCGCTGGATCTGCGCGCCGAAGGCAATGCCTTCGCCCTGTGGCTGGATGGCGCGGCCGTGGCGCAAAGCCCCGAGTTCGCCGACGCCGCCAGCCGTGACGCCGCCATCGAGCGCGTGCGCGAGGCCCTGGCGGCGCAGGAGTAAGCCCGCACACAGCCATCCTCGACGGATGGCCGATTGCCAAGAAGCGGGGCCGTCGCTAAAGTGTCGGCCCCGTTTTCGTTGCCTTGCTACCGATCATGACGCCCCTTCAGCGCTACCAGGAAGACCTCAAACGTCCCGATTTCTTCCACGATGCGGCCCAGGCCAATGCCGTGAAGCACCTGCAGCGTCTATATGACGACCTGCTGGCGGCCGACCAGGCCAAGCCCGGGCTGTTCGGCAAGTTGCTCGGCAAGAAGTCCAACGGGCCGGTCAAGGGCCTGTACTTCTGGGGCGGCGTAGGCCGCGGCAAGACCTACCTGGTGGACACTTTCTTCGACGCGCTGCCGTTCAAGCAGAAGATGCGCACGCACTTCCACCGCTTCATGAAGCGCGTGCACGAGGAAATGAAGACCCTCAAGGGCGAGAAGAACCCGCTGACCATCATCGGCAAGCGCTTCGCCGACGAGGCCCGGGTGATCTGCTTCGATGAATTCTTCGTCTCCGACATCACCGACGCCATGATCCTCGCGACCTTGCTGGAGGAACTGTTCAAGAACGGCGTCAGCCTGGTGGCGACCTCCAACATCGTGCCCGACGGCCTGTACCGTGACGGCCTGCAGCGCGCCCGCTTCCTGCCGGCCATCGCCCTGCTCAAGGAGCACACCGAGGTGGTCAACGTCGACAGCGGCGTGGACTACCGCCTGCGCGCCCTGGAGCAGGCCGAGCTGTACCACTGGCCGCTCACCGAACAGGCCGAGCAGGCCATGGCTCGCGACTTCCGCAAGCTCACCCCGGAATGCGCCGCGGCCACCCGCGACGACGTGCTGATGATCGAGAACCGCGAGATCCGCGCGCGCCTGACCTGCGACGACGTGGCCTGGTTCGAGTACCGCGAGCTGTGTGACGGCCCGCGCAGCCAGAACGACTACATCGAGCTGGCGAAGATCTTCCACGCGGTGCTGATTTCCAACGTCGAGCAGATGAACGTGGCCAAGGACGACATGGCCCGCCGCTTCATCAACCTGGTGGACGAGTTCTACGACCGCAACGTCAAGCTGATCATCTCCGCCGAGGTGGAGCTGAAGGACCTGTACACCGGCGGGCGCCTGGAGTTCGAGTTCCAGCGCACCCTGAGCCGCCTGCTGGAGATGCAGTCCCACGAGTTCCTCAGCCGGCCGCACCGGCCTTGATGGGGTCGTGCCGATGCGAAAAGGGCTGCCGGATGGCAGCCCTTTTTCGTTTTGGGCTCTTCGTAGGAGCGAGCTTGCTCGCGAAGGGGATTTACAGGTGGCGCTAGTGCATCCGTTTGGTTCCTTTCCCTCTCCCCAACCCTCTCCCTGAAGGGAGAGGGGCCGTACGGCATAAAGCGCAATCTCAGTGCTCATTGCTACCGTGATGCTGCCGGCGAACGCCGATATGCCCGTTGGCACGGACAGTCCCCTCTCCCTTTAGGGCGGGGCGCGCAGCCGAGGGTTAGGGAGAGGGGCTCTTCGGGACGAACACCAAGCACCGCCGGCAAACCCCCTTCGCG
The DNA here is from genome assembly GCF_052367875.1 of Pseudomonas sp. A6. Lineage (NCBI taxonomy): Bacteria > Pseudomonadati > Pseudomonadota > Gammaproteobacteria > Pseudomonadales > Pseudomonadaceae > Pseudomonas > Pseudomonas sp. A6. The sequence goes on from NZ_CP198970.1 coordinate 1,306,260, forward strand.
AGCAAGCTCGCTCCTACGAAAAGCGTTCAGCGCTGCGCAGTCCGCGCCGCCTCAGCCTTCTGCAACAACTGCTTCGCATGCGCCACTTCCAGCGCCTCCATGGCATTGATCGGCTTGATCGCCACCGCTTTCCTCAACTGTTCCAGCGCCTTGTCCTGTTCGTCGTCGCCATACACATAACCCAACGCATTGGCATATTCGTAGTGCCCGATGGGCAGGTCGTCGCTGGCGCGGAAGGAGCGGGCGAAGTAGGTCTCCATCTTGTCCGCGCTGACGCCGTAGGTCATGCGCCCGACCAGCTTGCCGACCTTGCGGATCACCCCGGCCTCGTAGCCGCCGTACAGCGCCAGGGCGAAGGGCTGGCCGGGCCGCCTGGCGAGGATCGCGTCCAGTTCCTTGGGAATGTCGCTGGTGTAGCCGCGCTTGAGCACCACCGGGACCGGCAGTTCCTCGGCCAGCCGCGCCTTGGCGTAGGCGCGGCCGAACTGGGCGATGGGGTCGGCGTTGAGCAGCGGGCCGGCCTGGTCGGTGTAGCTGATCACCTCTTCCAGCAGTTGCTGCTTGTCCGCCGCCGGGGCCAGGAACATGGCGTAGAGCACCTGGGCGAACATCGCCGGCACCTGGCCGCCGACGCCCAGGGCCAGGCCGTCCTGTTTGGCCTGGGCGAAGTCGCCGCGGAACAGCTTGCGCCATACGTCCTGCAGCTTCTCGGCATAGGCCTGGGCCTCCTCTGGCCTGCCGCTGAAGCCGCTGCCGGCGGCGACAGTCTTCGCCACCGCGTCCGGGTGGGCGGCGGCCATCTTCGTCACCCAGTCGGCGTCGGGGAAGGGGTAGTCGCCGAAGCCGCGGGTCAGCCGTGGCCAGGCGCTGCGCAGCTTGTCGCCGGAGTAGTCGAAGGTGCTCTGGTCGTAGGGGAAGGGCTTCCAGTCGCCGGCGGCGAAGGCGGGCAGGCAGAAGCAGGCGAGCAGGACGAATAGTAGGCGGCGCATGAGGGAATCCCGTGTTCTTGTTCTGGAAGGGCAGCCCCGATCATAGGGAGCTGCCCGCAGGCACGGGACCTATCCTATGGATAGCTTGTTTCAGGCCTCTTTCCGTCGGTACTGGTTGCGGTAGTGGTTGGGTGACAGCTTGGTGTGCTGGCGGAACAGCCGGGCGAAGAAGCTGGCGTCGTCGTAGCCCACCTCGTAGCTGATGGTCTTGATGCTCTTGCGCGAGGTCGACAGCAGGCTGCGCGCCGTCTCGATGCGCAGGCGCTGCAGGTAGTGCAGCGGCTTGTCGCCGGTGGCGGCCTGGAAGCGGCGCATGAAGTTGCGGATGCTCATGCCGTGCTCGCGGGCCACGTCCTCGAAGCGGAACTTGTCCGCATAGTGCTCCTCCAGCCATTGCTGGACCTGCAGGATGGCCGGGTCGTGGTGCAGCTTCTGGCCGCCGAAGCCCAGGCGCCCGGGGGTGTAGCTGCGCTGCACCTCGAAGAGGATGTCGCGGGACACGCCCTGGGCCACGCTGGCGCCGCAGAAGCGCTCGATCAGGTACAGGTAGAGGTCGCGGGCGGAGGTCACGCCGCTGGCGGCGTAGAGGTTGTCGGCGTCGGTGATGTGCTTCTCGCGGTTGAGCAGCACCTTGGGGTAGCGCGCGGCGAAGTCGTCGAAGAAGCGCCAGTAGGTGGTCGCCTCCTTGCCGTCCAGCAGGCCGGCCTCGGCCAGCCAGAACACCCCGGTGGCCTCGCTGCCGATGGCGCTGCCGGCGGCATGGCGTTCGCGCAGCCAGGGCACCACCTGCGGGTAGCGCGCCAGGAGCTGGTCGAAGTCGCCCCAGAAGGCCGGCAGTATCACCAGGTCGGATTCCTCGAGGGCGCCGTCCACCGCCAGCAGGTCGCCGCTGAAGGCGCGCACCGGCTGGCCGTCGGGGCTGACGATGCGGCTTTGCAGCAGCGGCGTGAGGCCCAGGCCTTCCTGCCTGCCGAAGCGCAGGCTGGCCATGTGCAGGAAGTCCCGCGCCTGCATGAGGGTGGAGGCGAAGACACCGTCGGTCGCCAGGATGCAGACCCTTTTCAGGGAAGATTCGGATTGTTCGGACATCGTTCTTATCATTGTTGTGGAGGGCCGCATTCGACGCCTAACCGGTCAAATGGCGGCTGGATCGTCTTATTTTTTGGCGCAAGTGTCCAGTAGGCGCCGCTCGGCGGGCTGACCTACATTCGGCCCTTCAGCGAGGCGCCAGGAGGCGAGCATGATCCCCAGAACCCTGTTCAGTTCCGACCACGAGCTTTTCCGCGACAGCGTGCGCAAGTTCCTCGAGCAGGAAGCCGTGCCCTTCCATCACCAGTGGGAAAAGGACGGTCACATCGACCGCGCCCTGTGGAACAAGGCGGGGGAGGCGGGCATGCTCTGCTCGCACATCCCCGAGGCCTACGGCGGCATGGCCGCGGACTTCCTCTACAGCGCCGTGGTGATCGAGGAAATCGGCCGCTTCGGCCTGACCGGCATCGGCTTCTCCCTGCACTCGGACATAGTCGCGCCCTACATCCTGCATTACGGCAGCGAGGCGCAGAAGCAGCACTACCTGCCCAAGCTGGTTTCCGGCGAGATGGTCGGCGCCATCGCCATGACCGAGCCGGGCGCCGGTTCCGACCTGCAGGGGGTGAAGACCACCGCGGTGCTGGATGGCGACGAGTACGTGATCAACGGCTCCAAGACCTTCATCACCAACGGCTTCCTCGCCGACCTGGTGATAGTGGTGGCCAAGACCGATCCCAAGGCCGGCGCCAAGGGCACCAGCCTGTTCCTGGTCGAGGCCGGCACCCCGGGCTTCGAGAAGGGCAAGCGCCTGGAGAAGGTCGGCATGAAGGCCCAGGACACCTCGGAGCTGTTCTTCCAGGATGTCCGCGTGCCCAAGGAGGCGCTGCTCGGCCAGCCGGGGCAGGGCTTCATCTACCTGATGCAGGAACTGCCCCAGGAGCGCCTGACCGTGGCCCTGGGCGCCCTGGCCTCGGCCGAGGCGGCGCTGAAGTGGACGCTCGACTACACCCGCGACCGCAAGGCCTTCGGCAAGGCCGTGGCGGACTTCCAGAACACCCGCTTCAAGCTGGCCGAGATGGCCACCGAGATCCAGATCGGGCGCACCTTCGTCGACCGCTGCCTGGAGCTGCACCTGAAAGGCAAGCTCGACGTGCCCACCGCGGCCATGGCCAAGTACTGGACCACCGACCTGCAGTGCAAGGTGCTCGACGAGTGCGTGCAGCTGCACGGCGGCTACGGCTTCATGTGGGAATACCCGGTGGCCCGCGCCTGGGCCGATGCGCGGGTGCAGCGCATCTATGCGGGGACCAACGAGATCATGAAGGAGATCATCGCCCGGTCGTTGTAAGCGGCTGCGGGCCTTTCGTAGGAGCGAGCTTGCTCGCGAACCTTCCTTGCACAGGGCCTGTCCGGCAGAGTGCGGTTCGCGAGCAAGCTCGCTCCTACAGGGGCGGCTCTCAGGGCGCCGGGTTCGGCTGGTCCTTGTGGATCGCCTCGATGCCGGCCAGGACTTCCTCGGAGAGTTGCAGCTGGAAGCTGGCGAGGTTGCTTTCCAACTGCTCCAGCGACGTCGCGCCGATGATGTTGCTGGTCACGAACGGCTGGCGGGTGACGAAGGCCAGGGCCATCTGCGCCGGGTCCAGGCCGTGTTCGCGGGCCAGGGCCACGTAGCGGGCGCAGGCGCGCTCGCTCTGCGGGTTGGTGTAGCGGGTGAAGCGGCTGAACAGGGTGATGCGGGCGTTGGCCGGGCGCGCGCCGTTGTCGTACTTGCCCGAGAGCATGCCGAAGGCCAGCGGCGAGTAGGCCAGCAGGCCGCAGCGCTCGCGGATGGCGATTTCCGCCAGGCCCACTTCGAAGCTGCGGTTGAGCAGGTTGTAGGGGTTCTGGATCGACACCGCCCGTGGCCAGCCGCGCTGCTCGGCCAGCTGCAGGAAGCGCATGGTGCCCCAGGGCGTTTCGTTGGAGAGGCCGACGTGGCGGATCTTGCCGGCGCGCACCTGCTCGTCGAGCACCTCCAGGGTTTCCTCCAGCGGGGTGAAGTCCTGCGCCTTGTGCTGGTAGCCGAGCTGGCCGAAGAAGTTGGTGCTGCGTTCGGGCCAGTGCAGCTGGTAGAGGTCGATCCAGTCGGTCTGCAGGCGCTTCAGGCTGGCGTCCAGGGCGGCGACTATGTTCTTGCGGTCGTGCTTGAGCTGGCCGTCACGGATGTGGCTGATGCCGTTGCCGGGGCCGGCCACCTTGCTGGCCAGGATCCACTCGGCGCGGTCGCCGCGCTGGCGGAACCAGTTGCCGATGATCTGCTCGGTGCGCGAGTAGGTTTCGGCGCGCGGCGGCACCGGGTACATCTCGGCGGTGTCGATGAAATTGACGCCGGCGGCCTTGGCCAGGTCGATCTGGGCGAAGGCCTGGGTTTCGCTGTTCTGCTCCCCCCAGGTCATGGTGCCGAGGCACAGGGCGCTGACTTTCAGTCCTGTGCGGCCGAGCGGGCGGTACTCCATGCGCTTCTCCTGATGAAATCGAGTGTCGACGAGGTTGTAAATTCTGCCGGAATCTGCATAATTCGGCAGCCTTTCATCGGTGGGGGATGCCTAGCCTGCCGATTGATACATCTAGTCGTTACGGACGCACACTGACCCGAGCCCCAAATCGTGTCTGTTTCTGGCTGTCCTTGACTTGTCAAGGCAACCACTGTCCAGTAAGATTCGCCGTCTTATTTTCAGGCGGCCCCTGAGGCTATAACGAATGAAAACTTTCACCGCGAAACCAGAAACTGTTAAGCGCGACTGGTTCGTCGTCGACGCTGCTGGCCTGACCCTGGGTCGTCTGGCTACCGAAATCGCTACCCGCCTGCGCGGCAAGCACAAGCCGGAATACACCCCGCACGTTGATACCGGCGACTACATCGTCGTGATCAACGCCGAACAGGTCCGTGTCACCGGCGCCAAAGCCACCGACAAGATGTACTACCATCACTCGGGCTTCCCGGGCGGTATCAAGTCGATCAACTTCGAGAAGCTGATTGCCAAGGCTCCCGAGCGCGTCATCGAGATCGCGGTCAAAGGCATGCTGCCGAAGAACCCGCTGGGTCGCGACATGTACCGCAAGCTGAAAGTGTACAAGGGTGCCAACCACCCGCACACCGCTCAGCAGCCTCAAGAACTGAAGATTTAACGGGATAGCACATCATGTCGGCGACTCAAAATTACGGCACTGGCCGTCGTAAGACCGCTACCGCACGCGTCTTCCTGCGTCCGGGTACCGGCAATATCTCCATCAACAACCGCAGCCTGGACGTGTTCTTCGGCCGCGAAACCGCTCGCATGGTCGTACGTCAGCCGCTCGAGCTGACCGAGAACACCGAGAAGTTCGACATCTACGTCACCGTCGTCGGTGGTGGTGTCAGCGGCCAGGCCGGTGCGATCCGTCACGGTATCACCCGCGCCCTGATCGAATACGACGAGACCCTGCGCAGCACCCTGCGCAAAGCCGGCTACGTCACCCGCGATGCCCGTGAGGTTGAACGTAAGAAAGTCGGTCTGCGTAAAGCGCGTAAGCGTCCGCAGTACTCCAAGCGTTAATACGACGCTTCGAAAAAAACGCCCAGTGCCGAGAGGACTGGGCGTTTTTTTATGCCTAGGATTAAGGGGGCTGGTAATTTATGCGGCAAGGTGTCGCACGGTCTGGGAGCCGCATGGCGCAAGGGTTCCAGCTTCCTGCTCGGGGGTAATTACCTTGTCAGCTACAGGGCTTTTCTTTACCATTTGGCGAATTTTTATGCGGCACAACTTTTACTCTAAGGCCCGAGAAGATAACGGGCTAAAGCTGATGGGAGACGACTGAATGAGTAATGACGGCGTGAATGCAGGCCGGCGTCGCTTCCTCGTCGCGGCCACTTCGGTGGTCGGCGCCGCGGGAGCTGTCGGAGCTGCGGTCCCGTTCGTGGGGTCATGGTTCCCCAGTGCCAAGGCCAAGGCGGCCGGCGCACCGGTGAAGGTGAACGTCGGCAAGATCGAGCCAGGGCAGCAGGTCATCGCTGAGTGGCGCGGCAAGCCGGTGTTCCTGGTTCACCGAACCAAGGAAATGCTCGATGCCCTGCCGACCCTCGAAAGTCAGCTGGCCGACCCGGACTCCAAGGCCTCCGACCAGCCGACCTACGTCGATCCCAAGCTGCGCTCCATCAAGCCGGAACTCGCCGTCATCGTTGGTATCTGCACCCACCTGGGCTGCTCGCCGACCTTCCGCCCGGAAGTCGCTCCCGCCGACCTCGGCCCGGACTGGAAGGGTGGCTACTTCTGCCCCTGCCACGGCTCCCACTACGATCTGGCCGGTCGCGTCTACAAGGGCCAGCCCGCGCCCCTGAACCTGCCGATTCCGCCCTATAGCCTCGATGGTGACGTGCTGACCATCGGTGTGGACCAGGAGAAAGCCTGATGAACAAGTTCATGGCTTGGGTCGATGCCCGCTTCCCCGCGACCAAGATGTGGGAAGACCATCTGAGCAAGTATTACGCCCCGAAGAACTTCAACTTCTGGTACTTCTTCGGCTCCCTGGCACTGCTGGTGCTGGTCAACCAGATCCTCACCGGTATCTGGCTGACCATGAGCTTCACGCCTTCCTCGGAAGAAGCCTTCGCCTCCGTGGAATACATCATGCGCGATGTGGACTACGGCTGGATCATCCGCTACATGCACTCCACCGGTGCATCGGCGTTCTTCATCGTGGTCTACCTGCACATGTTCCGCGGCCTGCTCTACGGCTCCTACCAGAAGCCGCGCGAACTGGTCTGGCTGTTCGGCATGCTGATCTACCTCGCCCTGATGGCCGAGGCCTTCATGGGCTACCTGCTGCCCTGGGGCCAGATGTCCTACTGGGGCGCCCAGGTGATCATCTCGCTGTTCGGCGCCATCCCGGTGGTGGGCGAGGCGCTGGCACAGTGGATCCGCGGTGACTTCCTGATCTCCGGCATCACCCTGAACCGCTTCTTCGCCCTGCACGTGATCGCCCTGCCGATCGTCCTGCTCGGCCTGGTCGTGCTGCACATCCTGGCGCTGCACGAAGTCGGCTCGAACAACCCCGATGGCGTGGACATCAAGAAGAAGAAGGACGAGAACGGCATCCCGCTGGACGGCATCCCGTTCCACCCGTACTACACCGTCAAGGACATCCTCGGCGTGGTGGTCTTCCTGTTCGTGTTCTGCACCGTGATCTTCTTCTTCCCGGAAATGGGCGGGTTCTTCCTCGAGAAGCCCAACTTCGAGATGGCGAACCAGTTCAAGACCCCCGAGCACATCGCCCCGGTGTGGTACTTCACCCCGTTCTACGCGATTCTGCGCGCCGTTCCGGACAAGCTGATGGGCGTCATCGCCATGGGCGCCGCCATCGCCGTGCTGTTCGTACTGCCGTGGCTCGACCGTAGCCCGGTGCGCTCGATCCGCTACAAGGGCTGGCTGAGCAAGATCTGGCTGGTGATCTTCGCGGTGTCCTTCGTGATCCTCGGCTACTACGGCTCGCAAGCGCCGTCGCCGCTGGGCACCACGCTGTCGCGTCTGTGCACCATCCTGTATTTCGCGTTCTTCATCCTGATGCCGTTCTACACCCGGATGGAGAAAACCAAACCGGTTCCGGAAAGGGTGACTGGCTGATGAAAAAGCAATTCGCAGCATTGATTCTGGCCCTGGTGCCCCTCTTCGGCTTCGCCGCCGAAGGCCACGGACCGGCCCTCGATCACGTCGACATCGACCTGACCGACAAAGCAGCCATGCAGGATGGCGCGCGTACCTTCGCCAACTACTGCATGGGTTGCCACAGCGCCAAGTTCCAGCGCTACGAGCGCGTTGGCCGTGACCTGGGGATTCCCGAGGAGCTGATGCTCAGCCACCTGGTGTTCACCGGGGCGAAGATCGGCGACCACATGGACATCGGCATGAAGCCGGCCGACGCCAAGGTCTGGTTCGGCGCCGCGCCGCCGGACCTGACCCTGGTGGCCCGCGTGCGTGGCACCGACTGGCTGTACACCTACCTGCGCTCCTTTTACGAGGACCCCAAGCGTCCGTGGGGGGTGAACAACAAGGTGTTCCCCAACGTCGGCATGCCCAACGTGCTGGGTAGCGTGCAAGGCCGCCAGGTTATCGGTTGCAAGCAGATCCAGGTCGTGGAAAATGGCAAGAAGCAGTTCGATCCGCTGACCGGTACGCCGCTGACCCACGAGGCCTGCGACCAGCTCACCGTGGTGCCGAAGACCGGCCAGCTGACCGAGGCGCAGTTCGACGAGAAGGTGAAGAACCTGGTGACCTTCCTGGCTTACTCGGCTGACCCGAACAAGCTGGATTCCCACCGCATCGGCACCTACGTCCTGCTGTACCTGGCCTTCTTCTTCGTGTTCGCCTACCTGCTCAAGCGCGAGTACTGGAAGGACGTGCACTAAGCACAAGCCAGTTCCAAGCGTTGAAGCGCGCGCGCCCTACGGGGCGCGCGCGTCTTTTTAGCTCCCTGAAATGCTGTTGCGAGGAGGCCCGGCATGGCCGCAGTCAATAAGCTCACCTGTTACTCCGACCCTGCCGATCACTACTGCCATCGTGTGCGTTTGGTCCTGGCGGAAAAGAACGTCCAGGCCGACATCGTCGAGGTCCAGGCAGGGCGCTGCCCGCCGAAGCTGGCCGAGGTGAACCCCTACGCCAGCGTGCCGACCCTGGTCGACCGCGACCTCGTACTCTACGAGTCGACGGTGATCATGGAGTACCTGGAGGAACGCTATCCGCACCCGCCACTGATGCCGGTGTACCCGGTGGCGCGGGCCAACACCCGCCTGCTGGTGCACCGCATCCAGCGCGACTGGTGCGCCCTGGTCGACCGCATCCTCGACGATCGTCAGAAGGATGGCGATCGCGCCTTGGCGCGCAAGGAGTTGCGTGAGAGTCTAACGGGGGTGTCGCCGCTGTTCGCCGAGAAGCCTTTCTTCCTCAGCGAGGAGTTGAGCCTGGTCGACTGCTGCCTGCTGCCGATCCTCTGGCGCCTGCCGCTGCTCGGCATCGAGCTGCCGCGCCAGGCCAAACCGTTGCTCGACTACATGGAGCGGCAGTTCGCCCGCGACAGCTTCCAGGCTAGTCTGTCCTCCATCGAACGTGATATGCGCTAAGGAAACCGATGATGAATTCCAGTCGACCCTACCTCGTACGAGCCCTCTATGAGTGGATCGTCGACAACGGCTGTACACCGCATATCCTGGTGAACGCCGAGTATCCGGGGGTCAGGGTGCCGCCGGGCTATGCCAGCGACGGCCAGATCGTCCTCAACGTGTCGCCCACGGCCGTGCGCCACCTGCAGATGGACGACGAGGCGGTGAGTTTCGAGGGGCGCTTCGGTGGCGTGGCGCAGAGCCTGTACATCCCGTCCCAGGCGGTGATGGCGGTCTACGCGAGGGAGAATGGCCAGGGCATGGTCTTCGACCTGGAGCCGCCGGTGCCGGCGGACGACGAGGAGTTGCAGGACGACGGTGGCCCCAGCGACGAGCCGCCAAGGCCCAGCGGGCGGCCCAGCCTGAAAGTGGTCAAGTAGAAAAAAGGCGATCCGAGGATCGCCTTTTTCATGCCTGCGCGGTTTCGATGGTTCGTCGACAGGCAGGTTGGTCCGTAGGAGTAGCGACAATGCATGGCCTCAATCCTTCGGAAAGCGACTGCGCCAAGAAAAAAACCGCGTGGCGGTAATGCTGTTTACTTAAGAGAGGATGCCGTTTCTCTCCATGAGAGAAACGGCATTTTTCATATGGGATGGGGCTATGACTTCGCGTACGAATCCTGTCCTCCGCTCCAACCTCAACCCCGTCATTCCCGCGAACGCGGGAACCCAGCTGCCTTGGCTTGGGTGTTTCTGCGCCGCACCGAGTCTGCGGAGATTTTTTGTTTCGCCCCCTCGGGCGAGTCCCTTTTGTCAAACGGTGGAAGGCCACCCCCGCAAAAAGGAACCAAAAAGGCTTGCCCCGCATACGGGCCCGACAGAGTCGGGCTCCCCTCGCGAACTCCCCCGCCACGGAGGCCCGCCCCGAGGGTACGTCCCTGTAGCTCGCGGGGCTCTCGCGACATCCATGTCGCATGACCTCCTGAGCGCGGGCTTCGTTCGGCCTTCTGAAGGGGCGTTTCGGTGCGCTCGGAGGTTTCTCTGGAAGTCCAAGAGCAAAAACCGCTTTTGCTTTTGCTCTTCGTAGGAGCGAGCTTGCTCGCGAACCCGCCCGTCACTGGATTCCCGCGTTCGCGGGAATGACGGGGTGGGATTAGGCGTTCCAGGCTGACTCCAAACTCCCCGCCCACTCCGAACAGCCCCCTCTCCCTTCAGGGAGAGGGTTGGGGAGAGGGCGCTCTTACCCCCCCCAACGCCGCAGCCGCCGGGAAACTCCCTTCGCGAGCAAGCTCGCTCCTACAGGGAAGACGCCATGCCTTCCGCTGGACTGTAGACGCCTCGGTGGCACGGCCAACGGCGGATAACCGCGAACGGTTATGCGCCCTACAGCGGTCGCGGTAGCAAGAAAAAGCCCCGCGTGGCGGGGCTTTTTCAACTGGTTGAGGTCGCTCAGTCGATGTACTCGAACAGCCGGACGATCTTCTGCACGCCATTGACGTTCTGCACCACCTGGGTGGCCAGGTCGCCCTCGCGGCGGGTCACCAGGCCCAGCATGTAGACGATGCCGTTCTCGGTGACGACCTTGATGCGCGAGGACGGCACGTTGGCGTCGGTGAGCATCTGCGTCTTGATCTTGGTGGTCAGCCAGGTGTCGTTGTTGCGCGCCAGCAGCGAGGAGGGCTGCAGGACCTGCAGCTCGTTGTGCACGGTCTTGACCTTCTGCACGTTGCGCGCGGCCTGCTCGGCCTTGTTCTTCAGGTCGGCGCGCGGCGTCTGGCCGGCCAGCAGGACCACGCCGTTGTAGCTGATGACCACGATGTGCGAATTGCGGTCCAGGTCCGGATCGGCCTTGGCGACGTTGACCGCGACCTTGGTCTCGATCAGCGAGTCGTCGATGGTGCTGCCGATGGTGCGGGTGCCGCGGTTGTCGTCGATGGGCTCCTCGCGGGTGGCGCTGAGGAAGCTGCTGCAGCCGCCCATGACCAGGGTCAGGGCAAGGAGGCCGGCGAGGGTCAGCGGACTACGACTCATTCTTCACTCCCGAACAGTTGACGATCGATGAGGTCGCACAGGCAGTGGATCACCAGCAGGTGCACTTCCTGGATGCGTGCGGTCACCTTGGCCGGCACGCGGATTTCGACGTCCTCCGGCAGCAGCAGCGAGGCCATGCCGCCGCCGTCGCGGCCGGTCAGGGCCACCACCACCATCTCGCGGTCGTGGGCGGCCTGGATGGCCTGGATGACGTTGGCCGAGTTGCCGCTGGTGGAAATCGCCAGCAGCACGTCGCCGGGCTGGCCTAGGGCGCGGATCTGCTTGGAGAACACCTCGTTGTAGCTGTAGTCGTTGGCGATCGAGGTGATGGTCGAGCTGTCGGTGGTCAGGGCCACTGCGGGCAGGCTCGGGCGCTCGCGCTCGAAGCGGTTGAGCAGCTCGGAGGAGAAATGCTGGGCGTCGCCCGCCGAGCCGCCGTTGCCGCAACTGAGGATCTTGCCTTCGTTGAGCAGGGCATTGACCATCACCATGCTGGCCTGTTCGATATGCGGAATCAGCACTTCCGTGGCCTGCTGCTTGGTCTCGATGCTGGCATGGAAGAGCTGGCGGATACGGGATTGCATGTCCATCAGGTGTGACCTTTCGTCGAGCGTCTGATCAGGTGTCAAAGGCGTTGGTGATCCAGTTCAGTTGAGCGGGTGGGGTTCCCGCGGAGGGCTGCACCGCTATTACGTCGAACCGGCAAGGGTGCCGGGACCAGCGGGCTTCCTGTTGCAGAAAATGTTCGGCGGCGGCGATCAGCCGCTGGCGCTTGTGCGCGTCCACGCTTTCCAGGGCGCCGCCCCAGGCCTGGTGCCGGCGGCAGCGAACTTCGACGAATACTACTGTATCGCCGTCCAGCATGACCAGATCGAGCTCGCCGCGGCGGCACCGCCAGTTCTGCGCCAGCAGGCGCAGGCCCTGGCGCTGCAGGTGCTCGCGGGCGAGCTGCTCGGCGCGGCGCCCGAGTTCCTGCGAGTCGCCGCGCCGTCCGCTCAAAGGCCGCCGTTCTCCAGCGGCTGTGCCCGGCCATTGCGGAACTCCGCCCAGGGCAGCTGGCGCTGGATGCGCTGGTTGGGCGCCAGGCTCAGGTTGCCGGTGAAGCCGTCGAGCTGCATGCTCGGCAGGGCCTTGAGTTCCGGCAGGCGCGGCGCCAGGCGGTAGGCGTCGGCGCCCATGGCGTAGAGGCGGCCGAGGCTGCTGGCGGCCTGCGGCCACTGGGCCACGACCTGCTGGCGCAGCGGGTTGCCGGTCTGCAGCAGCCAGGGCGTCTCGCAGAAACGGATGCCGTTGAGGTCCTGGTCCTGCGCCGGGTTGTTCTGCCCGGTGTAGAGGTTGGAGGTGGCGTAGACCGGCAGGTCGCCGGCGTACTGGAAGGCCAGGGTCGGCTTGATCTGGCGCGCCTGTTGCGGGGTCGAGGCGAGGAAGATGAAGTCGATGTCCTGGCGCCGCGAGGGCTGGGTGTCGACGTTGCTGTCGAGAACGCCCTGCAGGCGCTTGGCGCGGCCTTCGCTCTGGCGCAGCTGGAGCAGGTCGGCGATCTGCTGGGCCAGCTCCACCGGCTGGTCGACGTGCTCGGCGGCGATCAGGGTGCCGCCGCGGGCCTGCCAGTCACGGCTGAAGGCGGCCAGCACGCGGTCGCCCCAGTCGCCGCGCGGCACCAGCGCCACGGCGCGGCGCTGGCCGTCGTCCCAGGCCTTGCGGGCCACTTCGCGGGCCTCGTCCTCGGCCGACAGGCCGAACTGGAACAGTTGGGCCGGGCCGGTCTGGGCGCTGTCGGTGTAGTTCAGGGCCAGGGTGGTGATGGGCAACTGCGGGCGATCGCCGAGCTGCTTGACCAGCGGCTTCTCCAGCGGGCCGACCACCAGTTGCACGCCGTCGGCCTGGGCCTGGCGGTAGAAGTCGTCCAGCGAGCGCACCTGGCTGCTGTCGTAGAGCTGGATGGACGGTTGCTGGCTGCCGCTCTGCTGGGCCTGGTAGTAGGCGGCCATGAAGCCGTCCTGCAGGGCGCGGGCGACGCCGGCCAACTGGCCCTGCTGGGGCAGCAGCAGGCCGATCTTGTTCAGCGGCTGGGCGGCCAGCGACTTGAGCTTCTCCAGGGCGTCCGGCAGTTGCTTGGCCGCCGGGTGCTGCGGGTTCTGCTGGCGCCAGGTGTCGATGTTGGCCTGCTGCTCCTGCAGGGTCGAGGCGCTCTTCACCACGCGGGCCAGCTCCATCCAGCCGTTCAGGTCGCCTTCGTTGGCCACGGGTTGCAGCTGCTCCACCGGCAGGCTGGAGACCAGGCCCCAGATGGCCTCGTGGTTGGCCTTGCTGGCCTCGGCGTTGAGCAGCGGGTCGACGAACACGCGTTCGCGGGCGGCGGTCAGGGCCTGGCCGTCGGCGGCCAGGGCCTGGGCCTTGACCAGGCCGCTGCGCGCCTGCTGTTCCACCGGCAGTTCGCCCAGGTGGGTGAAGCTGGGGCGGTCGAAGGCCTTGAGGGCGGCCTTGGGCTTGTTGCGGGCCAGGGCGATCTGCGCATCCAGGGTGCTGGCGAAGATCTGCTGCGCCGGCTTCAGGCTATCCATCGGGATCTGCTCGAGTATCTGCGCGGCGCGGCCGACGTCCTTCTGCTGGTAGGCCAGGTCGGCGGCCGACAGCTTGAGCAGCACGGCTTCCTCGGGCTTGGCGGTGGCGGCCTGCTGCAGCAGTTGCTCGATGCTGGCGTTCGGGGTGCGCGGCAGTTCGCCGAGGTTGGAAGAGGGCGAACTGGCGCAGGCGGCCAGCAGGGTGGCCAGGCACAGGGCGGAAAGCAGACGCAGTCGAGCGATCATCATCGGGCTTCTCGTGGCGCATTCAAAAAGAGTCGGCAATTGTACCCAAGGCGGCTGGCCGAGGCGATGGCGGGCGCCGGAAACGGGATACAATGGGGAATTTTCCGGTTCGGGCTTAAGGAGTGCTGCGTGTCCCTCGGTACCTTGTATGTGGTGGCTACGCCCATCGGCAACCTCGACGACATCAGCGCCCGCGCCCAGCGCACCCTGCGCGAGGTGGCCCTCATCGCCGCCGAGGACACCCGCCATTCGATCCGCCTGCTGCAGCACTTCGGCATCGAGACGCCGCTGGCCGCCTGCCACGAGCACAACGAGCGCGAGCAGGGCGGGCGCTTCATCACCCGCCTGCTGGCGGGGGACGACGTGGCGCTGGTGTCCGACGCCGGCACGCCGCTGATTTCCGACCCCGGCTACCACCTGGTGCGCCAGGCGCGCGCCGCGGGTATCCGGGTGGTCCCGGTGCCGGGGGCCTGCGCGCTGATCGCCGGGTTGTCGGCGGCGGGCCTGCCGTCGGACCGCTTCGTCTTCGAAGGGTTCCTGCCGGCGAAGACCGCCGGGCGCAAGGCGCGCCTGGAGGCGCTGCGCGAGGAGCCGCGCACGCTGATCTTCTACGAGGCGCCGCACCGCATCCTGGAGTGCATCCAGGACATGGCCGAGGTGTTCGGCGAGGCGCGCCAGGCGGTGCTGGCCCGCGAGTTGACCAAGACCTTCGAGACCCTCAAGGGCCTGCCCCTGGGTGAACTGCGCGACTGGGTGGCGGCGGACGCCAACCAGCAGCGCGGCGAGTGCGTGCTGCTGCTGGCCGGCTGGGAGGCGCCTGAGGAAGAGGGCATCGACGCCGAATCGCTGCGGGTGCTCGATCTGCTGCTGGCGGAGCTGCCGGTCAAGCGCGCGGCGGCGCTGGCGGCGGAGATCACCGGTGTGCGCAAGAACCTGCTGTACCAGGCGGCGCTGGAGCGCAAGGCGGACTGAGGCATTGGTTCGCGAATCCAAGACCTTCGTACCAGGCTGGCGGATTGCCCTTGCGGCAGGTCGCCGCTGTCGCTAACCTTGGCGGCGGAGAGTCGATTGGACAGTCGCTGCTCCGTGGTTCGCCACGGGGGGGAGGAAAGTCCGGGCTCCATAGGGCAGAGTGCCAGGTAACGCCTGGGAGGCGCGAGCCTACGGAAAGTGCCACAGAAAATAACCGCCTAAGCGCTACAGCGCCGGTAAGGGTGAAAAGGTGCGGTAAGAGCGCACCGCACGGCTGGCAACAGTGCGTGGCTAGGTAAACCCCACTCGGAGCAAGACCAAATAGGAATCCGTTGCGTGGCCCGCGCTGGATTCGGGTAGGTCGCTTGAGGCGTTCAGTGATGGACGTCCCAGAGGAATGGCTGTCCTCGACAGAACCCGGCTTACAGATCGACTCTCTCCTCTTTTCCCACTTCTTCCCACAACGACCATTTGTCGCGCGATGGAAGAAGCATAAATCTTAAGAAGTTGCTTTAAGTAGAAAAGCCCAGTGTTTTGAAAACACTGGGCTTTTTGCCTTTCAAGGTGGCGTCAAAAACACTGCGAAACCTCTTAAAAGCACGCTAAATCTCCGTCCTATAAGGATTTTTCCCTCCAGCCTCGCCTTGACGGTGGGGAGCGCGCATTTCTATAGTGTGCGCAAGTGGTATGAAGTGGGTAAAAGTGGGATCAATTGGCAAGGAAAGCCAACCACCGGGGGAAACGCTGACGTGTTTCGCGGAGCTAACGCCATCAGTCTCGACGCCAAAGGGCGCCTCGCGATGCCGAGTCGGTATCGTGACGAGCTCGTTTCGCGTTGCAATGGCCAGCTCATCGTCACCATCGATGCCGTCGACCCCTGCCTGACCGTCTACCCCTTGCCCGAATGGGAAATCATCGAAGCCAAGCTCCGCGAGCTGCCCTCGCTGCGTGAAGAGACGCGGCGCCTGCAGCGTTTGCTGATCGGCAACGCGGTGGACCTGGAACTGGATGGCAACGGGCGTTTCCTGGTGCCGCCGCGGCTGCGCGAGTACGCCAAGCTGGACAAGCGGGCGATGCTCGTCGGCCAGTTGAACAAGTTCCAGCTGTGGGACGAAGACAAGTGGAATGCGGTGGCAGAGGCCGATCTCGCCGCCATCAAGGAACCCGGCGGACTGCCGGACGAACTACGCGACCTTATTTTGTGAGCCTGCCTGTGAACGCCACCTACCAACACATCACCGTACTGCTCGAGGAGGCCGTCGAAGCGCTGGCCCCAAGGGCGGGCGGCTGCTATGTGGACGGTACCTTCGGCAGAGGAGGGCATAGCCGGGCCTTGCTTGGCAGGCTGGACCCGGGCGGGCGGTTGCTCGGGTTCGACAAGGACCCCCAGGCGATAGCCACGGGTCAAGCACTGGCGGCCGAAGATGGCCGCTTCGTCGTTGTACAAAGGTCGTTCGCCGAGATGGGCGAAGAGCTGGCCGCGCGCGGCCTGACCGGCCATGTCGACGGCGTTCTGCTGGACCTGGGCGTGTCCTCGCCGCAGCTGGACGACCCCGAGCGCGGCTTCAGTTTCCTCAACGACGGCCCGCTGGACATGCGCATGGACCCCAGTCGCGGCGTCAGCGCCGCCCAGTGGATCGCTAGCGCCGCCGAGGACGAGATCGCCCAGGTGTTCAAGGAATACGGCGAGGAGCGCTTCGCCAAGCGCATGGCCCGTGCCATCGTGCAGCGCCGGGCGGAGAAACCCTTCGAGCGCACCGCCGACCTGGCCGCCGTGATCACCGAGGCCAATCCGGCCTGGGAAAAGGGCAAGAACCCGGCCACCCGGGCCTTCCAGG
This sequence comes from Pseudomonas sp. A6, assembly GCF_052367875.1. NCBI lineage: Bacteria > Pseudomonadati > Pseudomonadota > Gammaproteobacteria > Pseudomonadales > Pseudomonadaceae > Pseudomonas > Pseudomonas sp. A6. Next base: position 1,323,039 of record NZ_CP198970.1, read on the forward strand.
GCCTGCGCATCCATGTCAACAACGAACTGGGCGACCTCGAGCGCGGCCTGGACGCCGCCCTGGAGGCGCTGGCCGTGGGCGGCTGCCTGGTGGTGATCAGCTTCCACTCCCTGGAAGACCGCATCGTCAAGCAGTTCATGCGCAAGCACGCCAAGGGCGAGGCGGACAACCTGCCGCGCGACCTGCCGATCCGCGCCAAGGCCTTCGAGCCGCGCCTGAAGCTGCTGGGCAAGCCGCAGTACGCTTCCGAGGCCGAGCTCAAGGCCAACCCGCGCTCGCGCAGCGCGGTGATGCGCGTGGCGGAGAAGCTGCGATGAGCCGCCTGTTCGCCAAGCGCCTGCCCACCGGTAGCTTCATCATGCTGCTGCTGTTCATCGGCCTGCTGCTGTCGGCTATTTCCGTGGCCTACAGCGCCTACTGGAACCGCCAGCTGCTGAACACCCTGTACACCGAGCTGAGCGTGCGCGACAAGGCGCAGGCCGAGTACGGCCGGCTGGTCCTGGAGCAGAGCACCTGGACCGCCTACAACCGCATCGAGACCCTGGCCACCGGCCAACTGAAGATGCGCGTGCCGGACCCGGCGGAAATCATCATGGTGGCGCCATGAAGAACCTCAACGGCGCGCTCTACCCCTGGCGTTTCCGCGTCGCCGTCGGCCTGCTGCTGGTGATGGTGTCGGCCATCGTCTGGCGCATCGTCGACCTGCACGTGATCGACCACGACTTCCTCCAGGAGCAGGGCGACGCGCGCAGCGTGCGGCACATCTCCATTCCGGCCCACCGCGGGCAGATCACCGATCGCAACGGCGAGCCGCTGGCGGTGAGTACCCCGGTCGCCACTCTCTGGGCCAACCCCAAGGAGCTGGTCCTCGAACGCGACAAGTGGCCGATCCTGGCCCACGCCCTGGGGATCAACCGCGATGCGCTGAGCGCACGGCTGGAGCAGATGGCCGACAAGGAATTCATCTACCTGGTCCGAGGGCTGACGCCCGAGCAGGGCGAGGCGGTGATGGCCGAGGTCAAGGCCAACAGGATTCCCGGCGTCTACTCCATCGAGGAGTTTCGTCGTTTCTACCCGGCCGGCGACGTCACCGCCCAGGTGGTCGGCTTCACCGACGTGGACGACCGCGGCCGCGAGGGCGTCGAGCTGTCCTACGACAGCTGGCTGGCCGGCGTGCCGGGCAAGCGCCAGGTGCTCAAGGACCGCCGCGGCCACCTGATCCGCGACCTGCAGGTCACGCGCAACGCCAAGGCCGGCAAGACCCTGGCGCTGTCCATCGACCTGCGCCTGCAGTACCTGGCCAACCGCGAGCTGCGCAACGCCATCGTCGAGAACGGCGCCAAGGCCGGCAGCCTGGTGATCCTCGACGTGAAGACCGGCGAGGTCCTGGCCATGGCCAACCAGCCGACCTACAACCCGAACAACCGCCGTGACATGCAGCCGGAGATGATGCGCAACCGCGCCATGATCGACGTCTTCGAGCCGGGCTCGACCATGAAGCCGTTCTCCATGAGCGCGGCCCTGGAAACCGGACGCTGGAAGCCCAGCGACACCGTCGAGGTCTACCCGGGCACCCTGCAGATCGGCCGCTACACCATCCGCGACGTGTCGCGCACCGAAGGCCCGGTGCTGGACCTCACCGGCATCCTCATCCGTTCCAGCAACGTGGGCATGAGCAAGGTCGCCTTCGACATCGGCGGCGAGGCCATCTACCAGCTGATGCAGAAGGTCGGCCTGGGCCAGGACACCGGGCTGGGCTTCCCCGGCGAGCGCGTCGGCAACCTGCCCAACTACCGCGAGTGGCGCAAGGCCGAGACCGCGACCCTGTCCTACGGCTACGGCCTGTCGGTCACCGCCATCCAGCTGGCCCACGCCTACGCGGCCCTGGCCAACAACGGCCAGACGGTGCCGCTGACCATGGTCCGCGCCGACCGCCAGCCGACCGCCAGCCAGGTGATCCCGGAGCCGGTCGCCAAGACCATGCAGGGCATGCTGCAGCAGGTGGTCGAGGCGCCGAACGGCGTCTATCGCGCCCAGGTCCCCGGCTATCATGTGGCCGGCAAGTCCGGTACCGCGCGCAAGACCCAGACCGGCGCCAAGGGCTACGCCGAGAATTCCTACCGCTCGCTGTTCGCCGGCTTCGGGCCGATGAGCAACCCGCGTTTCGTGGTCGTCGTGGTGATCGATGAACCCAGCAAGGCCGGCTACTTCGGTGGCCTGGTCTCGGCCCCGGTGTTCAGCAAGGTGATGTCCGGCACGCTGCGCTTGATGAACATTCCGCCAGACAACCTGCAGACGACCCCGCAGCAGCAAGCCGATGCTGCGCCCACGAAAGGAGGGCGTGGCTGATGCCGATGAGCCTTAACCAACTGCTGCCGCAGGCCGAAGCCGGCGTGCTGATCCGCGAGCTGACCCTGGACAGCCGCGCGATCAAGCCGGGCGACCTGTTCCTGGCCATTCCCGGCGCCCAGCATGACGGCCGCGCGCACATCGCCGACGCCGTCGCCCGTGGCGCCGCCGCCATCGCCTACGAAGCCGAGGGCGCGTCCGTCGCGCCCATCGGCGATACGCCGCTGGTCGCCATCAAGGGCCTGGCCGCGCAGCTGTCGGCCATCGCCGGGCGTTTCTACGGCGAGCCCAGCCGCGGCGTCGAGCTGATCGGCGTCACCGGCACCAACGGCAAGACCAGCGTCAGCCAACTGCTGGCCCAGGCCCTGGACCTGCTCGGCCAGCGCTGCGGCATCGTCGGCACCCTCGGCAACGGTTTCCACGGCGCCCTGGAAAGCGGCAAGCACACCACGCCCGACGCCCTGGCCCTGCAGGCCACCCTGGCGCGGCTGAAACAGGCCGGCGCGCGCGCCGTGGCCATGGAAGTGTCCTCCCATGGCCTGGAGCAGGGCCGCGTGGCCGCCCTCGAATTCGACGTCGCGGTGTTCACCAACCTGTCCCGCGACCATCTCGACTACCACGGCACCATGGAAGCCTATGGCGCCGCCAAGGCCCGGCTGTTCGCCTGGCCGGGCCTGAAGTGCCGGGTGATCAACCTGGACGACGCCTTCGGCCGCCAACTGGCCGGCCAGGCCCATGAATCGCGCCTGATGGGCTACAGCCTGGAAGACGCCAGCGCTTTCCTCTATTGCCGCGAGGCGCGCTTCAGCGACGCCGGCGTCGAGGCCCTGCTGGTCACGCCCAAGGGCGAAGGCGTGCTGCGCAGCTCGCTGCTCGGCCGCTTCAACCTGAGCAACCTGCTGGCGGTAGTCGGCGCGCTGCTCGGCCTGGACTACCCGCTGGGCGACATCCTCAAGCTGCTGCCGCAGCTGCAAGGCCCGGTGGGCCGCGTGCAGCGCCTGGGCGGCGGCGACAAGCCGCTGGTGGTGGTGGACTACGCCCACACCCCCGATGCCCTGGAAAAGGTCCTGCTGGCGCTGCGTCCGCACGCCCACGGCAAGCTGCTGTGCCTGTTCGGCTGCGGCGGCGACCGCGACCGCGGCAAGCGCCCGATCATGGCCCAGGTGGCCGAACAGCATGCCGACGGCGTGCTGGTGACCGACGACAACCCGCGCAGCGAAGACAGCGCGCGGATCATCGACGACATCCGCGCCGGTTTCGCCAGGCCCGAGGCCGTGCGCTTCGTGCCGGGCCGCGGTCTGGCCATCGCCCAACTGATCGCCGGCGCGAGCGCCGACGACGTGGTGCTGCTGGCCGGCAAGGGCCATGAGGATTACCAGGAGATCGCCGGCGTCCGCCATCCGTTCTCCGATCTGCAAGAAGCCGCCAAGGCGCTGGCTGCCTGGGAGGTGAAGAAAGATGCTTAAGCCGCTGCTGCTCAGTGAAGTCGCCGCTGCCCTGGAGGGCTGCGTGCTGGGCGCCGACGTCGCCTTCGACGCGGTGAGCACCGACAGCCGCGCCATCGAGGCCGGCCAACTGTTCGTCGCCCTCAGTGGGCCGCGCTTCGACGGCCACGACTACCTCGCCGAGGTCGCCGCCAAGGGCGCCGTCGCCGCCCTGGTACAGCGCGAAGTGGCGGATGCGCCGCTGCCGCAACTGCTGGTGGCCGACACCCGCGAGGCCCTCGGCCGCCTCGGCGCGCTGAACCGCGCCGGCTTCACCGGCAAGGTGGCGGCGGTGACCGGCTCCAGCGGCAAGACCACGGTCAAGGAGATGCTCGCCAGCATCCTGCGTACCCAGGGCGAAGTCCTGGCCACCCGCGGCAACCTGAACAACGACCTGGGCGCGCCCCTGACCCTGCTGCAGATCGGCCCGCAGCACGCCAGCGCGGTGATCGAGCTGGGCGCCTCGCGCGTCGGCGAGATCGCCTACACCGTCGGCCTGACGCGCCCGCAGGTGGCCATCATCACCAACGCCGGCACCGCCCACGTCGGCGAGTTCGGCGGCCAGGACAAGATCGTCCAGGCCAAGGGGGAGATCCTCGAAGGGCTCGGCGACACCGGCACTGCCGTGCTGAACCTCGACGACCGCGCCTTCGACACCTGGAAGAAGCGCAATGGCGAACGCCGCGTGTTGAGTTTCGCGCTGAACAAAACCAGCGCCGATTTCCGTGCCCGCGACCTGCAGCGCGACGCCCGCGGCTGCGTCGGCTTCACCTTGCTGGGGCTGGCCGGCGAGGCGCGCATCCAGCTCAACCTGCTGGGCGAGCACAACGTCGCCAACGCCCTGGCCGCCGTGGCTGCGGCCCACGCCCTCGGCGTGCCGCTGGTCGGGATCGTCCAGGGGCTGGAGCAACTGCAGCCGGTCAAGGGGCGCGCGGTAGCCCAGCTGGCGACGAACGGCATGCGGGTGATCGACGACAGCTACAACGCCAATCCGGCGTCAATCTGCGCGGCCATTGATATACTCGCCGGCTTTTCCGGCCGGACCGTCCTGGTCCTCGGGGACATGGGCGAACTGGGCGCCTGGGCCGAGGCCGCGCACCGCGAGGTGGGCGCCTACGCCGCGGGCAAGGTCGGTGCGCTCTATGCCGTGGGGCCGCTGATGCGCAACGCCGTCGAGGCATTCGGCGCGGCGGGCCGGCACTTCGCCGACCAGGCCAGCCTGATCCAGGCCCTGGCCGGCGAACCCTCCACCACCACCATTCTGATCAAGGGCTCGCGCAGCGCGGCGATGGACAAGGTCGTCGCGGCGCTGTGCGCGTCCCCCGAGGAGAAACATTAATGCTGCTGCTGCTCGCCGAGTACCTGCAACAGTTCTACAAGGGCTTCGGCGTCTTCCAGTACCTGACCCTGCGCGGCATCCTCAGCGTGCTGACCGCGCTCGCCCTGTCGCTGTGGCTGGGCCCGTGGATGATCCGCACCCTGCAGATCCGCCAGATCGGCCAGGCCGTGCGCAACGACGGGCCGCAGTCGCACCTGTCGAAGAAGGGCACCCCGACCATGGGCGGCGCCCTGATCCTCACCGCCATCGCCATCAGCACCCTGCTCTGGGCCGACTGGTCGAACCGTTACGTCTGGGTGGTGCTGGCCGTGACCCTGCTGTTCGGCGCCATCGGCTGGGTCGACGACTACCGCAAGGTGATCGAGAAGAACTCCCGCGGCCTGCCGAGCCGCTGGAAATATTTCTGGCAGTCGGTGTTCGGCCTGGGCGCCGCGGTCTTCCTCTACCTGACCGCCGAGACGCCGGTCGAGACCACGCTGATCCTGCCGCTGCTGAAGAACATCGAGATTCCCCTGGGCATCTTCTTCGTGGTGCTGACCTACTTCGTCATCGTCGGCTCCAGCAACGCGGTGAACCTGACCGACGGCCTGGACGGCCTGGCGATCATGCCGACGGTGATGGTCGGCGGCGCCCTGGGCATCTTCTGCTACCTGTCGGGCAACGTGAAATTCGCCGAATACCTGCTGATCCCCAACGTGCCGGGGGCCGGCGAGCTGATCATCTTCTGCGCCGCCATCGTCGGCGCCGGGCTGGGCTTCCTGTGGTTCAACACCTACCCGGCGCAGGTCTTCATGGGCGACGTCGGCGCGCTGGCCCTGGGCGCCGCGCTGGGCACCATCGCGGTGATCGTGCGCCAGGAAATCGTGCTGTTCATCATGGGCGGGGTATTTGTCATGGAAACCCTGTCAGTGGTCATCCAGGTCGCCAGCTTCAAGCTGACCGGGAAACGGGTGTTCCGCATGGCGCCCATCCACCACCACTTCGAACTCAAGGGCTGGCCGGAGCCGCGCGTGATCGTGCGCTTCTGGATCATCACGGTGATTCTCGTGCTGATCGGCCTGGCCACGTTGAAACTGCGTTGAGGGCAGAGCGAGCATGAGCCTGATCGCTTCGGACAATTTCCGCATCGTTGTCGGCCTCGGCAAGAGCGGCATGTCGCTGGTGCGCTTCCTGGCGCGCCAGGGCGTGCCTTTCGCCGTGGCCGACACCCGCGAGAATCCGCCGGAGCTGGCCACCCTGCGCGCCCAGTACCCGCAGGTGGAAGTCCGCTGCGGCGAGCTGGACGCCGGCTTCCTCTGCCGCGCCAGCGAGCTGTACGTCAGCCCCGGCCTGTCGCTGCGCACGCCAGCGCTGGTCGAGGCCGCCGCCCGCGGTGTGCGCCTGTCCGGCGACATCGACCTGTTCGCCCGCCATGCCAGGGCGCCGATCGTCGCCATCACCGGCTCCAACGCCAAGAGCACCGTGACCACCCTGGTCGGTGAGATGGCCGTGGCGGCCGGCAAACGCGTCGCCGTGGGCGGCAACCTGGGCACCCCGGCCCTGGACCTGCTGGCCGACGACGTCGAGCTGTACGTGCTGGAGCTGTCCAGCTTCCAGCTGGAGACCTGCGAACGCCTGGGCGCCGAGGTCGCCACCTGCCTGAACGTCAGCGAAGACCACATGGACCGCTACGACGGCATGGCCGACTACCACCTGGCCAAGCACCGCATCTTCCGCGGCGCGCGCCAGGTTGTGGTGAACCGCGCCGACGCCCTGAGCCGGCCGCTGATCGCCGATAGCGTGCCGTGCTGGACCTTCGGCACCAACAAGCCCGACTTCAAGGCCTTCGGCCTGGTCGAGGAGGGCGGCGAGAAGTACCTGGCCTTCCAGTTCGAGGCGCTGATGCCGGTGCGCGAACTGAAGATCCGCGGCGCCCACAACCAATCCAACGCCCTGGCCGCCCTGGCCCTGGGCCACGCCGTGGGCCTGCCGTTCGAGCCCATGCTGCGGACCCTGCGTGAATTCGCCGGCCTGGCCCACCGTTGCCAGTGGGTCGGCGAGCGCGCCGGGGTGAGCTTCTACGACGACTCCAAGGCCACCAACGTCGGCGCCGCGCTGGCCGCCATCGAGGGCCTGGGCGCCGACATCGACGGCAAGCTGGTGCTGCTCGCCGGCGGCGACGGCAAGGGCGCCGACTTCAGCGCCCTGCGCGAGCCGGTGGCGAAGTTCTGCCGCGCAGTGGTGCTGCTCGGCCGTGATGCCGAGCTGGTCGGCGCCGCGTTGAGCGACGAGACGCCGAAGGTGCGTGTGCAGACCCTGGACGAAGCCGTGCGCAAGGCCGCCGAGCTGGCCAGGCCGGGCGATGCCGTGCTGCTGTCGCCGGCCTGCGCCAGCCTGGACATGTTCAAGAACTTCGAAGAGCGCGGCCGCCTGTTCGCCAGGGCCGTGGAGGAGATCGCCTGATGTTCTCCTTCCTGCGCCCGTACCCGTCCCCGCTGATCAGCCGCAACGGCATCGATCTGGACTTCCCGCTGCTCGCCGGTTGCCTGGCGCTGCTCGGCCTGGGTCTGGTGATGGTGACCTCGGCGTCCTCGGAAGTGGCGGCGGCGCAGTCGGGCAACCCGCTGTACTTCTCGGTGCGCCACCTGATCTACCTGGCCATCGGCTTCGTCGCCTGCGGCGTGACCATGCTGACGCCGATGGAGACCTGGCAGCGCCATAGCTGGAAGCTGCTGGGCGTGGCCTTCCTGCTGTTGGTGGCGGTGATCACCCCCGGCGTCGGCCGCGAGGTCAACGGTTCCATGCGCTGGATCGGCTTCGGCCTGTTCAACATCCAGCCCTCGGAGATCGCCAAGGTCTTCGTGGTGGTGTTCATGGCCGGCTACCTGGTGCGCCGCCAGCACGAGGTGCGCGAGAGCTGGATCGGCTTCTTCAAGCCCTTCGCCGTGCTGCTGCCGTTCGCCGGCCTGCTGCTGCGCGAGCCGGACTTCGGCGCCACCGTGGTGATGATGGGCGCCGCGGCGGCCATGCTGTTCCTCGGCGGCGTCGGCCTGTTCCGCTTCGGCCTGATGGTGGCCCTGGCGGTGGGCGCGGTGGCCCTGCTGATCTGGACGCAACCCTACCGGATGGCGCGCCTGACCAACTTCAGCGATCCCTGGGCCGACCAGTTCGGCGCCGGCTACCAGCTCAGCCAGGCGCTGATCGCCTTCGGCCGCGGCGGCTGGCTGGGCATGGGCCTGGGCAACAGCATCCAGAAGCAGTTCTACCTGCCCGAAGCGCACACCGACTTCGTCTTCGCCGTGCTGGCCGAGGAGCTGGGCATCGTCGGCGCCCTGGCCACCGTCGGCCTGTTCGTCTTCGTCGGCCTGCGCGCGCTCTACATCGGCATCTGGGCCGAGCAGGCCAAGCAGTACTTCTCCGCCTACGTGGCCTACGGCCTGGCGTTCCTGTGGATCGGCCAGTTCCTGATCAACGTCGGGGTGAACGTCGGTTTGCTGCCGACCAAGGGCCTGACCCTGCCGTTCCTCAGCTACGGCGGTTCCTCGCTGGTCATCTGCTGCGGCTGCCTGGGCATGCTGCTGCGCATCGAATGGGAGCGGCGCACCGCGGTGGGCAGCGAAGAGTACGAATTCACCGAGGAGGACTTTGCCGATGAAAGGTAACGTCCTCATCATGGCCGGCGGCACCGGCGGCCACGTGTTCCCGGCCCTGGCCTGCGCCCGCGAGTTCCAGGCCCGCGGCTACGCCGTGCATTGGCTCGGCACCCCGCGCGGCATCGAGAACGACCTGGTGCCCAAGGCTGGCCTGCCGCTGCACCTGATCAACGTCAGCGGCCTGCGCGGCAAGGGCCGCCTGGCCCTGCTGCGCGCGCCCTTCGACCTGCTCAAGTCGTTGTTCCAGGCCCTGGGCGTGGTGCGCAAGCTCAAGCCGGTCTGCGTGCTCGGCCTGGGCGGCTACGTCACCGGCCCCGGCGGCGTGGCGGCGAAGCTGAGCGGCGCGCCCCTGGTGATCCACGAACAGAACGCCGTCGCCGGCACCGCCAACCGTGGCCTGGCGCCGCTGGCCCGGCGCGTCTGCGAGGCCTTCCCGGACACCTTCCCGGCCAGCGCCAAGCGCCTGACCACCGGCAACCCGGTGCGCGCCGAGCTGTTCCTCGAGGCCGATGCCCGCGCCGATCTGGCCGGCCGCAAGGTCAACCTGCTGGTGCTGGGCGGCAGCCTGGGCGCCGAGCCGCTGAACAAGTTGCTGCCCGAGGCGCTGCGGCTGATCCCCGCCGAGCAGCGCCCGGCCATTCGCCACCAGGCCGGTCGTCAGCATGCCGAGGTCACCGCGGAGCGTTACGCCCAGGCCGGTGTCCAAGCTGACGTCGCTGCGTTCATCGGCGACATGGCCGCGGCCTACGCCTGGGCCGACCTGGTGATCTGCCGCGCCGGCGCCCTGACCGTCAGCGAGCTGACCGCCGCCGGCCTGCCGTCCTTCCTGGTGCCGCTGCCCCACGCGATCGACGACCACCAGACCCGCAATGCCGAATTCCTGGTACGGGAGGGCGCCGCCCGCCTGCTGCCGCAAAAGTCTACCGGCGCCGCCGACCTGGCCGCGCAGCTGTCCGAGGTATTGATGCATCCCGAATCCCTGAAGCAGATGGCCGCCAGCGCCCGGCGCCTGGCCATGCCCGAGGCTACCCGCACGGTAGTCGATGCCTGCCTGGAGGTGGCCCGTGGTTAAGGAACCCAACGGCATCACCCGCACCATGCGGCGCATCCGCCGCATCCACTTCGTCGGCATCGGCGGCGCGGGCATGTGCGGCATCGCCGAAGTGCTGCTGAACCTCGGCTACGAAGTGTCCGGTTCCGACCTCAAGGCCTCGGCTGTGACCGAGCGCCTGGAGAAGTTTGGCGCCCAGGTATTCATCGGCCACCGCGCGGAAAACGCCGACGGCGCCGACGTGCTGGTGGTTTCCAGCGCGGTGAACAAGGCCAACCCGGAAGTCGCCGCCGCCCTGGAGCGCCGCGTGCCGGTGGTGCCGCGCGCGGAAATGCTCGCCGAGCTGATGCGCTATCGCCACGGCATCGCCGTTGCCGGCACCCACGGCAAGACCACCACCACCAGCCTGATCGCCTCGGTGTTCGCCGCCGGTGGGCTGGACCCGACCTTCGTCATCGGCGGCCGTCTGAACGCCGCCGGCACCAACGCGCAGCTGGGCACCAGCCGCTACCTGGTGGCCGAGGCCGACGAGAGCGACGCCAGCTTCCTGCACCTGCAGCCGATGGTCGCCGTGGTCACCAACATCGACGCCGACCACATGGCCACCTACGGCGGCGACTTCAACAAGCTGAAGAAGACCTTCGTCGACTTCCTGCACAACCTGCCGTTCTACGGCTTGGCGGTGATGTGCGTGGACGATCCGGTGGTCCGCGAGATTCTCCCGCAGGTGGCGCGCCCGACCGTCACCTACGGCCTGAGCGAGGACGCCGACGTCCGCGCCATCAACATCCGCCAGGAAGGCATGCGCACCTACTTCACCGTGCTGCGCCCCGAGCGCGAGCCGCTGGACGTCTCGGTGAACATGCCCGGCCTGCACAACGTGCTGAACTCCCTGGCGACCATCGTCATCGCCACCGACGAAGGCATCTCCGACGAAGCCATCGTCCAGGGCCTGTCCGGCTTCCAGGGCGTGGGCCGGCGCTTCCAGGTCTATGGCGAGCTGCAGGTCGACGGCGGCAGCGTGATGCTGGTCGACGACTACGGCCACCACCCGCGCGAAGTCGCGGCGGTGATCAAGGCCGTGCGCGGCGGCTGGCCGGAGCGCCGCTTGGTGATGGTCTACCAGCCGCACCGCTACACCCGCACCCGCGACCTCTACGAAGACTTCGTGCAGGTGCTCGGCGAGGCCAACGTACTGCTGCTGATGGAGGTCTACCCGGCCGGCGAGGAGCCGATCCCCGGCGCCGACAGCCGCCAGCTGTGCCACAGCATCCGCCAGCGCGGCCAGCTCGACCCGATCTACCTGGAGCGTGACGGCGACCTCGCCGCGCTGCTCAAGCCGCTGCTGCGCGCCGGCGACATCCTGCTTTGCCAGGGTGCTGGCGACATCGGCGGCCTGGCCCCGGCGCTGATCAAGAACCCGATGTTCGGCGGCGACGCCCCGAGGAAGGCGTGATGAACGACGCACTCAAATCCACCCTCGAGCCCCGCGCCTTCGGCCGCGTCGCCGTGCTGTTCGGCGGCAAGAGCGCCGAGCGCGAGGTGTCGCTGAAGTCCGGCGGCATGGTCCTCAAGGCCCTGCAGGACGCCGGGGTGGACGCCTTCGGCATCGACGTGGGCGACGACCTGCTGCAGCGCCTGCTGAGCGAGAAGATCGACCGCGCCTTCATCATCCTCCACGGCCGTGGCGGCGAGGACGGCAGCATGCAGGGCCTGCTGGAAGTCGCCGGCATCCCCTACACCGGCAGCGGCGTGCTGGCTTCGGCGCTGGCCATGGACAAGCTGCGCACCAAGCGCGTGTGGCTGAGCCTGGGCCTGCCGACGCCGGCCTACGCGGTGCTGGCCAGCGCGGACGACTGCCGCCGCGCCGCGACGGAACTGGGCTTCCCGCTGATCGTCAAACCGGCCCATGAAGGCTCCAGCATCGGCATGGCCAAGGTCGACGGCGTGGACGCGCTGATCGCCGCCTGGCGCAGCGCCGCCGAATACGACTCGCAAGTGCTGGTCGAGCAGTGGATCAGCGGCCCCGAATTCACCGTGGCCACCCTGCGCGGCCAGGTGCTGCCGGCCATCGGCCTGGGCACCCCGCACAGCTTCTACGACTACGACGCCAAGTACCTGGCCAGCGACACCCAGTACCGCATCCCCTGCGGCCTGAGCCCCGAGAAGGAGCGCGAGCTGCAGGGCCTGTGCGCCCGCGCCTGCGAGGCGCTGGGCATCCAGGGCTGGGGGCGGACCGACGTGATGCAGGACGCCGAGGGGCGTTTCTGGCTGCTCGAAGTCAACACCGCACCGGGCATGACCGACCACAGCCTGGTGCCCATGGCCGCGCGCGCGGCCGGCCTGGATTTCCAGCAACTGGTGCTGGCGATCCTCGCCGACAGCGTCGAGGCAAGGGGGTAAGACCATGAACGGCGCGATGCTCCGCCACTCGCAACCCGGTATCGGCCGCGCACCCGCGCGCAAGCCGGTGCCGCGCGGCGCCAGCCGCCTGGTGGCGAAGGAGCCGATCAGCGCTCGCCTGCCCAGGCCCAGCTTCGGCTTCCTGCGCATCCTGATGTGGCCGGTGCTGCTGGCCGTGCTGGGCTTCGGAGCCTACCAGGGCGCGCAGTACGTGCTGCCCTACGCCGACCGCCCGATCGCCAAGATCAGCGTCGAAGGCGACCTCAGCTACATCAGCCAGCAGGCGGTGCAGCAGCGCATCGCGCCGTTCGTCTCGGCCAGCTTCTTCAGCATCGACCTGGCCGGCATGCGCCAGGAGCTGGAGCAGATGCCCTGGATCGCCCACGCCGAAGTCCGCCGCGTCTGGCCGGACCAGGTGGTGATCCACCTGGAGGAACAGCTGCCGGTGGCCCGCTGGGGCGACGAGGCGCTGCTGAACAACCAGGGCCAGGCCTTCGCGCCCCACGAGGTGTCGCACTACGAGCACCTGCCGCGCCTGTCCGGCCCGCAGTTCGCCCAGCAGAAGGTGATGCAGCAGTACCAGATCCTCAGCCAACTGCTGCGGCCCCTGGGCTTCACCATCGCCAGCCTGGAGATGAGCTCGCGCGGCGCCTGGACCCTGGACACCGCCCAGGGCGTGCAGATCGTCCTGGGCCGCGACCACACGGTCGAACAGATCCGCCGTTTCGTGACCATCTACGAAAAGGCCCTGAAAGAACAGATATCGAAGATTGCGCGCATCGACATGCGCTACCCCAACGGCCTGGCCGTGGCGTGGCGCGACCCGCTGCCGCAGACGGACGTGGCCCAGGCCGCGCCCGCGCAGTGATTTGAGGAGACAGCAATAAACATGGCAAGCGTGCAGAGCGGCAAGATGGTCGTCGGCCTGGACATCGGCACCTCCAAGGTGGTGGCGCTGGTGGGCGAGGTCGCGGCCGACGGCAAGCTGGAGATCGTCGGGATCGGAACCCATCCGTCGCGCGGCCTGAAGAAGGGCGTGGTGGTGAACATCGAGTCCACCGTGCAGTCCATCCAGCGCGCCATCGACGAGGCGCAGCAGATGGCCGGCTGCCGGATCCACTCGGCCTTCGTCGGCATCGCCGGCAACCACATCCGCAGCCTGAACTCCCACGGCATCGTGGCGATCCGCGACCGCGAGGTCAGCCCGGCCGACATCGACCGAGTGCTCGACGCCGCCCAGGCCGTGGCGATCCCGGCCGACCAGCGGGTGCTGCACACCCTGGCGCAGGACTACGTGATCGACAACCAGGAAGGCGTGCGCGAGCCGCTGGGCATGTCCGGCGTGCGCCTGGAAGCCAAGGTGCACGTGGTGACCTGCGCGGTGAACGCCGCGCAGAACATCGAGAAGTGCGTGCGCCGCTGCGGCCTGGAAGTCGACGACATCATCCTCGAGCAACTGGCCTCGGCCTACTCGGTGATCACCGAGGACGAGAAGGAACTGGGCGTGTGCCTGGTGGACGTCGGCGGCGGCACCACTGACATCGCCATCTTCACCGAAGGCGCCATCCGCCATACGGCGGTGATCCCGATCGCCGGCGACCAGGTCACCAACGACATCGCCATGGCCCTGCGCACGCCCACGCAGTACGCCGAGGAAATCAAGATCCGCTACGCCTGCGCACTGGCCAAGCTGGCCGGCGCGGGCGAAACCATCAAGGTGCCCAGCGTCGGCGACCGGCCGCCGCGGGAGCTGTCGCGCCAGGCCCTGGCCGAGGTCGTGGAGCCGCGTTACGACGAGCTCTTCACCCTGGTGCAGGCCGAGCTGCGCCGCAGCGGCTACGAGGACCTGATCCCGGCCGGGATCGTCCTGACCGGCGGCACCGCCAAGATGGAAGGCGCCGTGGAGCTGGCCGAAGAGATCTTCCACATGCCGGTGCGCCTGGGCGTGCCGCATGGCGTCAAGGGGCTGACCGACGTCGTGCGCAATCCTATCTATTCCACTGGCGTGGGCCTGCTCATGTATGGCCTGCAGAAGCAGTCCGACGGCATCTCCATGTCCGGCGGCAGCAGCTTCAGCGATGAACCCAAGACACCTGTTCTGGAACGGCTCAAACGCTGGGTCCAGGGCAATTTCTGATTTACCGGCGCGGTAAAACGTAGGCGACACAACTAGAAAGGAAGGAGAGGGGAAAATGTTCGAACTCGTCGATAACGTCCCACAAACGGCAGTAATCAAAGTCATCGGTGTCGGTGGTGGCGGCGGCAACGCCGTGAACCACATGGCCAAGAACAACGTCGACGGCGTGGAATTCATCTGCGCCAACACCGACGCCCAGGCGCTGAAGAACATCGCGGCGCGCACCGTGCTGCAGCTCGGCCCGGGCGTGACCAAGGGCCTGGGCGCCGGCGCCAACCCTGAAGTCGGCCGCCAGGCCGCGATCGAGGATCGCGAGCGCATCGCCGAGGTGCTGGAAGGCGCCGACATGGTCTTCATCACCACCGGCATGGGTGGCGGCACCGGTACCGGTGCGGCGCCGATCATCGCCGAAGTGGCCAAGGAAATGGGCATCCTGACCGTTGCAGTGGTCACCCGTCCGTTCCCGTTCGAAGGCCGCAAGCGCATGCAGATCGCCGACGAGGGCATCCGCTCCCTGGCGGAAAGCGTCGACTCGCTGATCACCATCCCCAACGAGAAGCTGCTGACCATCCTCGGCAAGGACGCAAGCCTGCTGGCCGCCTTCGCCAAGGCGGACGACGTGCTGGCCGGCGCCGTGCGCGGCATCTCCGACATCATCAAGCGTCCGGGCATGATCAACGTCGACTTCGCCGACGTGAAGACCGTGATGAGCGAGATGGGCATGGCCATGATGGGCACCGGCGCCGCCAGCGGCCCGAACCGCGCCCGCGAGGCCACCGAGGCGGCGATCCGCAACCCGCTGCTGGAAGACGTCAACCTGCAGGGCGCGCGCGGCATCCTGGTGAACATCACCGCCGGTCCCGACCTGTCCCTGGGCGAGTACTCCGACGTCGGCAACATCATCGAGCAGTTCGCCTCCGAGCACGCCACCGTCAAGGTGGGCACCGTGATCGATCCGGACATGCGCGACGAGCTGCACGTCACCGTGGTCGCCACCGGCCTGGGCGCACGCCTGGAAAAACCGGTCAAGGTGGTCGACAACACCGTGCAGACCCAGGCGGTCAGCAGCCAGGCTCCGGTACAGCGCGAGCAGCAATCGGTGAACTACCGCGACCTGGACCGCCCGACCGTGATGCGCAACCAGGCGCACGGCAGCGCGGCCACCGCGGCCAAGCTCAACCCGCAGGACGACCTGGACTACCTGGATATCCCGGCATTCCTGCGTCGCCAGGCCGATTGAGGCAATTTATCAGGAGTATGAATGTGATTGGTGTTCAGCAAAGGGCGGTTCTGCTATCATCGCCGCCCATTGTTGACAACAGTTCGCAACTTGCGCGAAAGCGGCCAAAGCCATGATCAGACAACGCACCTTGAAGAACATCATCCGGGCCACCGGCGTCGGTCTGCACTCGGGGGAGAAGGTCTACCTCACCCTGAAGCCGGCTCCGGTGGACAGCGGTATCGTGTTCGTCCGTACCGACCTCGACCCGGTGGTGGAAATCCCGGCTCGGGCCTCGAACGTCGGCGAGACCACCATGTCGACCACCCTGGTCAAGGGTGACGTCAAAGTGGATACGGTGGAGCATCTGCTCTCGGCCATGGCTGGCCTGGGCATCGACAACGCCTATGTCGAGCTGTCCGCCTCGGAAGTGCCGATCATGGACGGCAGCGCGGGGCCCTTCGTATTCCTGATCCAATCCGCCGGCCTGCAGGAGCAGGAGGCGGCCAAGAAGTTCATCCGCATCAAGCGTGAAGTGACCGTGGAAGAGGGCGACAAGCGCGCCACTTTCGTTCCCTTCGACGGCTTCAAGGTGAGCTTCGAGATCGATTTCGATCACCCGGTCTTCCGTGGTCGCACCCAGAAGGCGACGGTGGACTTCTCCAGCACTTCCTTCGTCAAGGAAGTCAGCCGTGCGCGGACCTTCGGGTTCATGCGCGACATCGAGTACCTGCGTTCGCAGAACCTGGCGCTCGGTGGCAGCGTGGAGAACGCCATCGTGGTCGACGAGTATCGCGTGCTCAACGAAGACGGCCTTCGTTACGAGGACGAGTTCGTCAAGCACAAGATCCTGGACGCCATCGGTGACCTGTACCTGCTTGGTAACAGCCTTATCGGCGAGTTCCGCGGCTTCAAGTCCGGCCATGCCCTGAACAACCGCCTGCTCCGCGCACTCATCGCGGACAAGGAGGCCTGGGAAGTGGTCACCTTCGAAGACGCGAGCACCGCGCCGATTTCCTACATGCGGCCCGCTGCGGCCGTTTGAGGGAACCTCCTCCTTTCAAGCTGTACATATTGAAGGCCACCCTCGGGTGGCCTTTTTTTATGCGCGCGAAATGGCGCGGGCAGGAGGCTTGGAGTTTGGAGGGGGAAAGTTCTCACGAGTTCATCGGCAAGAGCCGACGAGGGACGTTATGGGACCAGTGGTAGGCGAGCGGTTCAGTCTTCGCGCGGGCGGCTGCGGCTGGCCAGGCGTTCCAGCGCCGCGCGCAGGCGCGGGTTGGCGATGCCCTCGGCGGCTTCCTGCAGAGCCTCGGCGGCGGCGGGGGAGAGCTGGTGGGTGCGCACCGGCGCCTGGCGCTCGACCTGGGGCTGGACCTTGAACAGGATGTGCTGCAGCCCGGCGAACTCGTCGAACATCTGCAACTGGCGCAGCAGGCGCTTCTGCTGGTAGCGCAGGCGCGTGGCCCAGTGCGCGTCGGTGAGCACCAGCAGCAGGTTGCCACCGCGCCAGGAGGCGACCCTGCAGTGCGGGCGCGCGGCCGGCTGCAACTGGCTGTCGAGCAGCTGTTGCAACTGGGCGAGGCGCTGGGCCTCGTTGAACAGCGACTGCAGCGGCTTGGCTTCGCGCAGCAGCTTGGTGGTGGCCTGTGCGGGCAGCGGGCGGAACGCCATGGTGAAAATTCCGGGGTTGTTGAGCGCCGATGGTATCAGAATGCGGTCATCGCCGGCCGTCGCGCCGACGCCCGCCGACGTCGAGCCTTGAACTTTGCCTGCGCGACACAATATAAAGCAGGCGGACTGCCAGTCCTCCCCCGAGTTCCTGCCGGGCAATGTGCGCGCATGGAAAGTCCCCGGCATGACCTGGGCACTTCTTTCGTTCACGTTTCCGAGTAGAATGCCCCCTTTGCCGTCGATGCAAGCCGCGGCCAGCCAGTCGGGCAGCCCTCCATTCCCCAAGTTCGGATGACCCAGTCGATATGTTTGCGCCTTTGTTGAAAAAACTCTTTGGAAGCAAGAACGAGCGCGAAGTGAAGCGCATGGCCAAGCAGGTCCAGGCCATCAATGCGCTCGAACCACAGATGGTGGCGCTTTCCGATGAGCAACTGAAGGCCAAGACCGAAGAGTTCAAGGCGCGCGTGGCCAAGGGCGAAAGCCTCGACGAGCTCCTCCCTGAAGCCTTCGCCGTGTGCCGCGAGGCGGGCAAGCGGGTGATGGGCATGCGCCACTTCGACGTCCAGCTGATCGGCGGCATGACCTTGCACGAGGGCAAGATCGCCGAGATGCGCACCGGTGAGGGCAAGACCCTGGTGGGCACCCTGGCGGTGTACCTGAACGCGCTGTCCGGCAAGGGCGTGCACGTGGTCACCGTGAACGACTACCTGGCCCGCCGCGACGCCAACTGGATGCGTCCGCTGTACGAGTTCCTCGGCCTCTCGGTGGGCATCGTCACGCCCTTCCAGCCGCCGGAGGAGAAGCGCGCGGCCTACGCCTCGGACATCACCTACGGCACCAACAACGAATTCGGCTTCGACTACCTGCGCGACAACATGGCCTTCAGCCTGCAGGACAAGTTCCAGCGCGAGCTGAACTTCGCCGTGGTCGACGAAGTGGACTCCATCCTCATCGACGAGGCACGGACCCCGCTGATCATCTCCGGCCAGGCCGAAGACAGCTCCGAGCTGTACATCAAGATCAACAAGCTGATCCCGCGCCTGAAGCGCCACATCGAGGAAGTCGAGGGTCAGGTGACCCAGCAGGGCCACTACAGCATCGACGAGAAGACCCGCCAGGTCGAACTCAACGAGCAGGGCCACGCCTACGTCGAGGAACTGCTGAGCCAGGCCGGCCTGCTCGGCGAGGGCGAGAGCCTCTACTCGGCGCACAACCTCAGCCTGCTGACCCACGTCTACGCCGCGCTGCGTGCCCACACCCTGTTCCACCGCAACGTCGAGTACATCGTCCAGGGCGACCAGGTCCTGCTGATCGACGAGCACACCGGCCGCACCATGCCCGGCCGCCGCCTCTCCGAAGGCCTGCACCAGGCCATCGAGGCCAAGGAAAACCTGCCGATCCAGGCCGAGAGCCAGACCCTGGCCTCCACCACCTTCCAGAACTACTTCCGCCTCTACGCCAAGCTGTCCGGCATGACCGGCACCGCCGACACCGAGGCCTTCGAGTTCCGCCAGATCTACGGCCTGGACGTGGTGGTGATCCCGACCCACCGCCCGGTCGCGCGGAAGGACTTCAACGACCTGGTCTACCTGACCCAGGAAGAGAAGTACGCCGCGATCATCACCGACATCCAGCAGAGCCAGGCCCTGGGCCGCCCGATCCTGGTCGGTACCGCGTCCATCGAGACCTCCGAGTACGTGTCCAAGCTGCTGGAACAGGCCGGCATCGAGCACAAGGTGCTCAACGCCAAGTACCACGAGAAGGAAGCCGAGATCATCGCGCAGGCCGGTGCGCCGGGCTCGGTGACCATCGCCACCAACATGGCCGGCCGTGGTACCGACATCCTCCTGGGCGGTAACTGGGAAGCCGAGATCGCCAGCCTGGAGAACCCCAGCGACGAGCAGATCGCCCAGATCAAGGCCGAGTGGCAGAAGCGCCACCAGCAGGTGATCGAGTCCGGCGGCCTGCACGTGATCGCCTCCGAGCGCCACGAATCCCGCCGCATCGACAACCAGCTGCGGGGCCGTTCCGGCCGCCAGGGCGACCCGGGCTCCAGCCGCTTCTACCTGTCGCTGGAAGACAACCTGATGCGCATCTTCGCCTCCGACCGGGTGAAGAACTTCATGAAGGCCCTGGGCATGCAGCCGGGCGAGGCCATCGAGCACCGCATGGTCAGCAACGCCATCGAGAAGGCGCAGCGCAAGGTCGAAGGCCGCAACTTCGACATCCGCAAGCAACTGCTCGAGTTCGACGACGTGGCCAACGAGCAGCGCAAGGTGATCTACCACATGCGCAACAGCCTGCTGGCCGCGGAGAACATCGGCGACACCATCGCCGAGTTCCGCGAGGAAGTGCTGAACAACACCATCAGCCAGCACATCCCGCCGCAGTCGCTGCCCGAGCAGTGGGACATCGCCGGCCTGGAAGCCGCGCTGTACAGCGACTTCGGCCTGAAGCTACCGGTCCAGCAGTGGCTGGACGACGACGAGAAGCTCTACGAGGAGACCCTGCGCGAGAAGATCCTCGCCGAGCTGGTCGCCGCCTACAACGAGAAGGAAGATCTGGCCGGCGCCGAGGCCCTGCGCACCTTCGAGAAGCAGATGCTGCTGCGCGTGCTGGACGACCTGTGGAAGGACCACCTGTCCACCATGGACCACCTGCGCCACGGCATCCACCTGCGCGGCTACGCGCAGAAGAACCCGAAGCAGGAGTACAAGCGCGAGTCCTTCAACCTGTTCCAGGAACTGCTGGACTCGATCAAGCGCGACACCATCCGCGTGCTGTCCTTCGTCCAGGTCCGCCGCGAGGACCCGGCCGAGGAAGAGGCGCGCCTGCGCCGCGAAGCCGAGGAAATGGCCAAGCGCATGCAGTTCCAGCATGCCGAGGCGCCGTCCATCGACCAGGCCCCCGATGCCGAGGAAGGCGAAGAAGGCGAGCAGGGCCCGGGCCAGGTCGTGCCGCTGGAGCCGGTGCGCGCCGAGCCGAAGATCGGCCGCAACGAGCTGTGCCCCTGCGGTTCCGGCAAAAAGTACAAGCATTGCCACGGCCAGGTGAACTGATCCGCCTGCCGTCGTAACCCCCGACGCCGCGACCGGCCCTGCCGCTCGCGGCGTTTTTCACATTCGATCCACCCTTTTTCCTGAGGAGCACATCCATGGCTGTCGGTCTCGGCCCCATCTCCACCCTGCACCCGGTCCCCGGCTTCGAACTCGGCATCGCTTCCGCCGGCATCAAGCGCCCCGGTCGCAAGGACGTCGTGGTGATGCGCTGCGCCGAAGGCTCCAGCGTGGCGGGTGTGTTCACCACCAACGCCTTCTGCGCCGCGCCCGTGCTGCTGTGCAAGCAGCGCTTCCTCGGGCCGGTGCGCTACCTGGTGACCAACACCGGCAACGCCAACGCCGGCACCGGCGAGCCGGGCCTGGCCAACGCCTCGGCGGTGTGCGCCAAGCTGGCCGAACTGGCCGGAGTGGACGAAAGCCAGGTGCTGCCGTTCTCCACCGGGGTGATCGGCGAGCCGCTGCCGGTGGCCAAGATCGAAGCCGCGCTGCCGGCCGCCCTGGCTGCCCTGGGCCCGGACAACTGGGCCGAGGCCGCCGCCGGCATCATGACCACCGACACCCTGCCCAAGGGCGCCAGCCGCCAGTTCGTGCATGACGGCGTCACCGTCACCGTCACCGGCATCAGCAAGGGCGCCGGCATGATCAAGCCGAACATGGCCACCATGCTCGGCTACATCGCCACCGACGCCAAGGTCGCCCAGGGTGTGCTGCAGGACCTGCTGCGCGACGCGGCGAACAAGTCGTTCAACCGCATCACCATCGACGGCGATACCTCCACCAACGACAGCTGCATTCTGGTCGCCACCGGCCAGGCCGCGCTGCCGGAGATCACCCAGGCCAGCGGCGCGCTGTTCAGCGCCCTGAAGCAGGCGGTGATCGAGGTGTCCATGGAGCTGGCCCAGGCCATCGTCCGCGACGGCGAGGGCGCCACCAAGTTCGTCACCGTGCAGGTCAACGGCGGCGGCACCCACCAGGAGTGCCTGGACGTCGGCTACGCCGTGGCCCACTCGCCGCTGATCAAGACCGCGCTGTTCGCCTCCGATCCTAACTGGGGCCGCATCCTGGCCGCGGTCGGCTACGCCGGCGTGCCGAACCTGGACGTCAGCAGGATCGACGTCTTCCTCGACGAAGTCTGCATCGCCAGCCGCGGTTGCCGCGCCGCCAGCTACACCGAGGACCAGGGCGCGCGGGTAATGGCCCAGGAAGAGATCACCATCCGCATCGAGCTGGGCCGCGGCGACTGCAGCGAGACCATCTGGACCACCGACCTGTCCCACGAGTACGTGAAGATCAACGCGGAATACAGGACTTGAAAGCGGCTATAGGCTGAAGGCTGTAGGTACGAGCGATAGAGCTTGATGTCCGGCGCGGGGTGATACGCTCTTCGCCTTCAGCCTTCAGCCTTCAGCCTTCAGCCGGCGCGAGGAACGAGCGATGAAACTGGTCATTGGCAGCAAGAACCTATCGTCCTGGTCGTTGCGTGGCTGGCTGGCCATGCAACTGACCGGCGCGGAATTCGAAGAAGTGCTGATCCCGCTGGGCGGCGTCGACACCGCGCGGCGCATCCGCGAGCACTCGCCCACCGGCAAGGTGCCGGTGCTCAAGTGCGAGGACGGGGTGATCTGGGATTCCCTGGCGATCGCCGAATACCTGGCCGAACGCTTCCCCGAGGCGCACCTGTGGCCGCGCGGCGAGGCGGCCCGGGCGCTGGCGCGGTCGATCTGCGCGGAGATGCACAGCGGCTTCCTCGCCCTGCGCTCGCACATGCCCATGGACCTGCAGCGGCACAAGCCGCTGGCCAAGGTGCCGCCCGAAGTGGAAACCGACATCGCCCGCGTCATCGAGCTGTGGACCCTGTGCCGCCAGGGCTTCGGCCAGGACGGGCCGTTCCTGTTCGGCCACGCCAGCATCGCCGACGCCTTCTACGCGCCGGTGGCCACGCGCCTGCGCAGCTACGCCGTGGAGCTGCCGCCGCTGGCCAAGGCCTACGTGGACACCATCTACCAGTGGGCGGCCTTCCAGCCCTGGCTGCAGGCCGCGCTGGCCGAGCGCCCCTGAGCGCCGGCAACCGACGAGGAGTAATGCTGTGAAACGAGTACATGTCGCCGCCGCCGTGATCCGTGGCGCCGATGGCCGCGTGCTGATCGCCCGGCGCCCGGACGACAAGCACCAGGGCGGCCTGTGGGAATTCCCCGGCGGCAAGGTGGAGGAGGGCGAGCCGGTGCAGGCCGCGCTGGCCCGCGAGCTGGAAGAGGAGCTGGGCATCCGCGTCGAGCGCGCCCGGCCGCTGATCCGCGTGGCCCACGACTACCCGGACAAGCAGGTGCTGCTGGACGTCTGGGAGGTCTCGGCGTTCTCCGGCGAACCCCATGGCGCCGAAGGCCAGCCGCTGGCCTGGGTGGCTCCCCGGGAGCTGCCTGACTACGAATTCCCCGCCGCCAACCGGCCCATCGTGCAGGCCGCGCGGCTGCCCGAGCGCTACCTGATCACACCCGACGGGCTGGAGCCGCAGGAAGTCCTGCAAGGCATCCGCGCCGCCGTGGCTGAGGGCGTACGCCTGATCCAGCTGCGCGCGCCGAACATGTACAGCCCGGAGTACCGCGACATGGCGGTGGACGCCGTCGGGCTGTGCGCGGGCAAGGCGCAACTGATGCTCAAGGGTCCGCTGGAATGGCTGGGCGACTTCCCCGCCGCCGGCTGGCACCTGACCGCCGAGCAACTGCGCAAGTACGCCCCCAACGGCCGCCCGTTCCCCCAGGACCGCCTGCTGGCGGCGTCCTGCCACGGCGCCGAGGAACTGGCGCTGGCTAGCGCCATGGGCGTGGACTTCATCACCCTGTCGCCAGTGCAGCCGACCCAGAGCCATCCGGGCGAACCGGCGCTGGGCTGGGATGTGGCGCAGCAACTGGTGGAAGGCTTCAACGAGCCGGTATTCCTCCTCGGCGGCCTGGGCCCGCAGGACCTGGAGCGTGCCTGGCAGATCGGCGCCCAGGGCGTGGCGGGCATCCGCGCGCTCTGGCCGAAGGCCGGGGCGTAGGCCGGAGCAGCCAGGCCGTACCGAGGTGCTCTTCGTAGGAGCGAGCTTGCTCGCGAATGAGCCCCGCAGCGGTTCCTGTTCGCGAGCAAGCTCGCTCCTACGAAAAGCCGTGTTCCCCAGCAACGTAGGAGCGGACCTTGTCCGCGATAGCCGGACGTATCGGCGCGGATCGCGGATGAGATCCGCTCCTACGCTGCCCCACTCACTCATGCCATTCCCATTGTAGGAGCGCGCCCTGCGCGCGATTCGCGGGCAAGGCCCGCTCCTACAGTTTTGCCGTGAGGCATGGCGTTTCCCCGTAGGAGCGGACTCTGTCCGCGATAGCCGGAGGTATCGGCGCGATTCGCGGATGAGATCCGCTCCTACGCTACCCCACTCATGCCATTCCCATTGTAGGAGCGCGCCCTGCACGCGATTCGCGGGCAGGGCCCGCTCCTACAGTTTGTTTCAGGCGGGCTTTTCCGCCGCCTTCCACAGCACTTCGGCGACGCCCTGGCGCTTGGCGGCCATGCGGGCCGCCACGAACAGCAGGTCCGACAGCCGGTTCAGGTAGCGCAGCCCGGCGCCTTCCAGCGGCTCCTCGGCGTTGAGCTGCTGGCAGCGGCGCTCGGCCTTGCGCGCCAGGGCGCGGCATACGTGGATCTGCGCCACCAGCCGGGAGCCGCCGGGGAGGATGAAGTCCTTCAGCGGTTCCAGTTCCTCGTTCCAGGCGTCGATGGCCTGCTCCAGGCGCGCCACCTCGTGGTCGTCCAGGGCGCGGTATTCCGGCATCGCCAGTTCGCCGCCGAGGTCGAACAGGCGGTGCTGCACCGGCGCCAGCACCGTCAGCAACTGGTCCAGCGCGGCGCTGCGGGCTTCCTGCAGGTCGGCCAGCAGCAGCCCCAGCTGGCTGTTCAGCTCGTCCACGCAGCCGATGGCTTCGATCCGCGGGTGGTGTTTCGGCACCCGGCTGCCGTCGGCCAGGCCGGTCTCGCCGGCGTCGCCCGTGCGGGTGTAGATCTTCGACAGGCGATAGCCCATGCCTCAGAGCTCCTTGTTCTGCGGGGGCGGCAGCGCCACCGGCGCCACGGGCTCGTCGCCCAGCGGCAGGCGCAGGGTGAAGCAGGTGCCCTGGCCGAGTTCCGATTGCACTTCCATCTGCCCCTTGTGGTTGTTGGTGATGATGAAATACGACACCGACAGGCCCAGGCCGGTGCCCTGGCCCACTTCCTTGGTGGTGAAGAAGGGCTCGAAGATGCGCTTGCGCACCGTTTCCGGCATGCCGCAGCCGTTGTCTTCCACCTGCACTTCCGCCCACGGCGGGTTGAGCCGGGTGCGCAGGACGATGCGGCCGTGCTCGCCTTCCTCTTCGTCGTCGCGCAGGTGGATGGCCTGGGCAGCGTTCTTCAGCAGGTTGAGCAGCACCTGCTCGAATTCGTTGGCGATGACCGGCACCGGGCCCAGGCGCGGATCGAACTCGTGGACGATCTCCAGCGACTTGAAGTCGAAGCCGCCGGCCAGGTCGAAGTCGTTGCCGGCGATCTCCACCGCCTGCTCGATCAGCGAGGGCAGTTCGCAGGGAGCCATCTGCCGGTGGCTGCGGCGGCTGAAGGCGAGCATGTGGGTGACGATCTTGGCGGCGCGCGAGCCGGCGTACTGGATGCCGTCCATCAGCTTGGGAATCTCCCGCGCCTCCAGGTAGTGGTTGAGGTCGTCCAGGGCGACGCCCACCTCGGCCGCCACTTCCAGGTTCTTCGGCAGTTCCGGCGACAGCCGCCGGCGAATGTTCTGCACGTTGTGCAGGATGGCCCCCAGCGGGTTGTTGATCTCATGGGCCATGCCGGCGGCCAGGCCGCCCACCGAGAGCATCTTTTCCGACTGCACCATCAGTTCTTCCATGCCCAGGCGCTCGGTGATGTCGTCGATGCGGATCACCGCGCCGCGGCCGGTGCCGCCCATCAGCGGGTAGAAGGTCAGGGCGTAGTGCCGTGGCGAGTCGATCAATGCCCAGGTGACGCGCTCCACGCGCTCCACCTTGTGCTGTTCGGCGGCGCGGGTCAGTTGCAGCAGGAAGGGCTTGAGCGAAGGGAAGGCGAGAAACACCGGCTGGTTCACCGCGTCGTCCAGGCTGGTGCCGGAAAGCCGGCTGGCCTCCTGGTTCCACTGGGTGACGTAGAGCTGCTCGTCCACCGCGATCAGCGCCGAGGGCATGGAGTCGATGATGCTGTTGAGGTAGTGCTGGAAACCGGTGAGCTTCTTCTCGATCTTGCTGCGCACCTGCACTTCCAGCTCCAGCTTGCGGTTGGAGCGGCGGGTTTCCTCGGCCAGGTCCTGGGCCTGGGCCATGGCGTCCTGGGCGTCGTCGCGGGCACGCTTGAGCTGCTGCTCGCGGGCCTCGATGCGGGTCAGCATGGTGTTGAAGGCGTCGGACAGGCGGCCGATCTCGTCGGCGTTGCCGCGTTCGGCGCGCAGCGAGTAGTTCTCCTCGCGGGTGACCTGGCGCGACAGCTCTTCCAGGCTGCGGATCGGCCGGGTGATCAGGCGGCGGATCTGCCGGGCGATCAGCATCCACAGCAGCACGCTGACGGCCAGGATCGCCAGGCTGGCGGTCAGCGTGCCGGTGTAGAAGGCGCCGGGCAGCTCGCTGCTGGCCACCAGCAGCAGGTAGCCGTTGCGCCCGCCGGGCTGCGGCAGTTCGAACAGGGCGTTGAGGCGGTATTCGTGGGCGCGCCAGCGTTCCAGGTCCTCCAGGTGCCTGGGCAGCGAGCCTTCCCGGGGCGACTGGGCGATGCGCGTGCCGTTGGCGTCGTAGAGCGCGGCGGCGCGCAACGGCTGGTAGTCGTCGAGCTGGTGCAGCAGGGTATCGGCCTGCTCCGGGGAACTCAGCGCCGGGTAGCTGAGCGCCGGGTTGGCGATCAGCCGGCCGATGGTCTGCAGGGCCTGGGGCGCCACGCTGTCCTGGGAGATCCAGTAGGCCGCGCTGATGAACGCCAGGTTGGCCGCCAGCAACACGGTGGCCAGCAGCACCAGCAGGGCGGCGAGGATCTTCTGGCCGACCGGCAGGTTTTCCAGGCGCTGGCGCAGGTTGATGAAGGACGGCATAGGGGCTCGGCGATCGAAAGCGGGGGCGGGCAGGTTAGCCCGCCGCTCAGGCCTCGGGCAATCCGCGTTGGCGCAGCGCGTCGCGCAGGCGCCGGTGCAGGGCGTTCAGCCCGGGCAGCGCCAGGTGGCGGCGCTGGCCCTCGGCGCAGGCATGGCCGAGCAGGTAGGCGATTTCGGTGCGCCGCCCGTTGGCCACGTCCTGGTACATGGAGGAATAGTTGGCCGCGGTGGCGGCGATCACCCGTTCCACTTCGCCCTGCAGCTCCCGCGCTGCCGTGTCGTAGCCGCAGGCGTGGAGCAGTTGGCCGAGTTCGTCGCACAGGCCGGCGACTTGCTCGGCATGGCCGGCCAGTTCGCCGTTGCGGCAGTGGTGCAGCACGCTCAGCGGGTTGATCGCGCAGTTCAGCGCCAGCTTGCGCCACAGCCGTTCGAGGATGTCGCCGCTCCACTGCACGGGGATGTCGGCGCGGGGCAGGTCGTCCAGCCAGGCCGGCGCCGGGCCGCCGCGCTCGTCGCCGAGCCAGGTCTGCCCGCGGCCGGCGAAGACCACGCGGAAGTCGCCGTCGCGGAACGCCCCTTCGGTGCTGGAGGC
The DNA here is from genome assembly GCF_052367875.1 of Pseudomonas sp. A6. Taxonomy (NCBI): domain Bacteria; kingdom Pseudomonadati; phylum Pseudomonadota; class Gammaproteobacteria; order Pseudomonadales; family Pseudomonadaceae; genus Pseudomonas; species Pseudomonas sp. A6. The sequence continues at coordinate 1,350,096 of NZ_CP198970.1, forward strand.
GTACAGGCAGCGTGCCCGCGGCAGGTGCGCGGCCACCGCCTGCTGGCTGCCCAGGCCGTTCTGCAGGAGGATGATCTCGGCGCCGGGCGCCAGGTGCGCGGCCACGCTGGCGGCGGCTTCCTGGGCGTCGTAGGCCTTGCTGGCCAGGAGCAGGCGCTGGATCGGGGCGTTCAGGTGCCCGGCGGTTTCCGCGGGGATCGGGTAGAGGCTCTCGCGGCCGTCCTCGCAGAGGGTGAGGCCGCCGCGGGCGCGGTACGCCGCCAGGCGCTGGCGGTCACGCAGCAGCAGCTGCACGGGCAGGCCGGCGCGGGCCAGGCGGGCGGCCCAGAGGCTGCCGAGGCTGCCGGCGCCGAGGATGGTCCAGTTCATGGTGGGCTTCGCGTGTCGATGGGCGTACAGCGAAGTCTAGCGCACCCCGGGCAGCCGGCTGGCGTTGATTCGCCCGCTGGCATAGGCGTCGGGCAGCAGCTGGCGGGCCTGTTCCATCACCTCTTCGGCCTGCAGCGGCAGGGACTTGGCGTCCAGCCCCACCAGGCCGATGCCGGCCTTCAGGCTGACGAAGCCGCGGCTGGTCTTGAAGGCCTTGAGGTTGAGCCCTTCGTGCAGGCGGCGGAAGCTGCTCGGCGAGCATTCCTGGAGGTCGTCGATCAGGGTGATGAGGCCGAAGTGCTGCTCGTCGATGCGCGTCAGCACGTCCAGCGGCCGCACCAGTTGCTGCAGGCGCCGGCCGATGCCGTGCAGCAGCTCCTGGTGGAAGCCGGGGAAGTGCTGGCCGTCCTGCTCCAGCAGGACGGGAATGCCGATCAGCAGGTAGCACACCGCGCCGCCGCGGGATTCCACCTGGCGAATGCTGTCGGCGAGCTTCTGCCGCAGGTAGCGCAGGTTGCCCAGGCCGGTGGCGGCGTCCACCAGGTTGCGCTCTTCCAGGCGGTTGATGTTCTCGGTGAGCAGGCGGTTCTCCACCAGCAGGCGCTGCAGGGTGTTGCACAGGCGGTCGGCGGCCAGCACCCGCGGCACCAGTTGCTCGCTCATCGCCGTCTTGCTGACGAAGTCGTCCACGCCGCGGTCGAAGGCCTCGGCCAGGGCGTTGTCGCCCTCCTTGCCGGTGAGCAGCATGATGTAGGTGTAGTGGTCGCCGCTTTCGTCCAGCTGGCGTACCCGCGCGGTGAGCTCCAGGCCGTCCATCTCCGGCATCAGCCAGTCGGCCAGGAGCACGCTCACCGGTTCCCGTTCCAGCAGTTGCAGGGCCTCGCTGGCGCTGCTGGCGAAGCGCACGTTCTGGTAGCCGGCCTGGCTCAGCGCCCGGCCGATCATGGCGCTGGAGAATTTCGCGTCGTCGACCACCAGGATGCTCAGATGGTTGGTTGGCATGGGGCAGGGAACTCGGAGGAGGCGGGGATTCGCCGGTTCTGGGCCGGGCGCGTGCTTGTGGCTCAGTTATAATGAGCGCGCATTTTTACCGTCAAGCCAGGCGCGTGCCCGAGTGTGAACCGGATCGCGCCGTCCATCTGGAGAGATGACATGCCTTCGTTCGACGTGGTGTCCGAACTGGACAAGCACGAACTGACCAACGCCCTGGACAACGCCGGCAAGGAGCTCGAGCGCCGCTTCGACCTCAAGGGCAAGTGCAGCTTCGAGCCCAAGGACAAGTCGGTTACCCTGACCGCCGAGGCCGATTTCATGCTGGAGCAGATGCTCGACATCCTGCGCAGCAACCTGATCAAGCGCAAGATCGACATCCAGTGCATGGAGCTCAAGGATGCCTACCCCTCTGGCAAGGTGGTCAAGCAGGAAGTGAACTTCCGCGAGGGCATCGACAAGGACCTGGCGAAGAAGATCGTCGGCCTGATCAAGGACCGCAAGATGAAGGTCCAGGCCGCCATCCAGGGCGAGCAGGTGCGCGTCACCGGCAAGAAGCGCGACGACCTGCAGGACGTGATCGCCATGCTGCGCGGCGAGTCCCTGGGCATGCCGGTGCAGTTCAACAACTTCCGCGATTGAGCGGAACCTCGTTGTCCGGGCGGCGTCGCAAATAGAGCGCCGCTCGGCGAATACCGATCGCCATGGTTCGCCATGGCGTTCGTATTTCTAATAATCGAAAACCAAGGGGGCCCCATTCCATGGACATGAATTACGACCAGCTAGTACGGAGCGCAGAGGCCTGGATGCCGGTGGTGCTGACTTACCTGGGCAACGCCGTGCTGGCGCTGATCACCCTGCTGATCGGCTGGTGGCTGATCAACCTGCTGACCCGCCGGGTGGGCGGGCTGATGGCCAGCCAGCGGGTGGACAAGACTCTCCAGGGCTTCATCGGCAGCCTGGTGAACGTGGCGCTGAAGATCCTCCTGGTGGTCAGCGTGGCCTCGATGATCGGCATCCAGACCACCAGCTTCGTCGCCGCCATCGGCGCCGCCGGCCTGGCCATCGGCCTGGCCCTGCAGGGCAGCCTGTCGAACTTCGCCGGCGGCGTGCTGATCCTGCTGTTCCGTCCGTTCAAGGTCGGCGATGCCATCGAGGCGCAGGGCGTCTCCGGCACCGTGGACAGCATCCAGATCTTCCACACCGTGCTGCGCACCGGCGATAACCGCACGGTCATCATGCCCAACGGCGCGCTGTCCAACGGCATCATCACCAACGTCTCGAGCCAGGCCACGCGCCAGGTGATCTTCGACATCAAGCTGGCCTTCGACGCCGACCTGGACGCGGCCCGCGGCATCCTCCTGGAACTGGCCCAGGACCCGCGCGTGCTCAAGAACCCGGCGCCGGTGGTGGTGGTCTCGGCCCTGGGCGAGAACTCGGTGACCCTGTCGCTGCGCCTGTGGACCGCCAACGCCGACTTCGGCGCGGTGACCTTCATGCTCAACGAGCAGGTGCGCCTGTGCCTGCGCGACCGCGGCATCGACCTGGCCCTGCCGAGCCGGGTGGTGCGGGTGGTCAGGGGCTCCGAGGAAGAAGCCTTGGCCGAGTGAGGGCGAGTCCATGGAAAAGGCCGGCATATCGCCGGCCTTTTGCGTTTCTGCGCCGGCCTTGCCGGCGCAATCGCGGGCAGGGCCCGCTCCTACAGGTCAAGGGGGAATTCTGGCGTAGGATGGGTGGAGCGAAGCGATACCCATCGCCATGACCGCATGGGTTTCGCAGGCTCAACCCATCCTACGAAGGCGCCTCGGTGCAGATTCCCCTGTAGGAGCGCGCCCTGCGCGCGAATCGCGGGCAGGGCCCGCCCAAGGCAGCTCAGCCGCTGCGCTCGGCACTGTGCCGCGTGGCTGCCGGTTCTTCCGGCTCGCTCGGCACGCCGTCGGGCATGCCCTTGTCGCGGCGCATCCATAGCCAGCCGATCAGCAGCAGGGTGGGGATGCCGAGCACAGCGGTGACGAAGAAGAAATGCTCGTAGCCCATGTGCTCGACCATCTTGCCCGAGTAGCCGCCGATGAAGCGCGGCAGCAGCAGCATGGTGGAGCTGAGCATGGCGTACTGGGTGGCGGAGAACTTCAGGTTGGTCAGGCTCGACAGGTAGGCGACGAAGGCCGAGGCCGCCAGGCCGCCGCTGAAGTTGTCGAGCATGATGGTCAGCACGAACATGCTGACGTGGGGCTCGAATTCGCGCAGCAGGGTGAAGACGTCTTCGCTGATCACGCTCGGGTCGGTGATCGGCCCCATGTGCGCGAGCATGGCGAACAGCAGGTTGGTGCCGGCCGAGGCGGCGCCGGCGATGAACAGGATCGGCAGGATGCTGAAGCGGGCGATGAGCAGGCCGCCGGCCGCCGCGCCGACCAGGGTCATGATCACCCCGAACAGCTTGCTGACGGTGGCGATCACTTCCTTGGAGAAGCCCATGTCGATGTAGAACACCCCGGCCATCACCCCCATCACGGTGTCGGAGAGCCGGTAGGTGGAGATCAGCCCGAGCAGCAGCAGCGCCTGCCAGCGGTAGCGGCGGATGAACTCGGTGATGGGCGTGAGCACCGGCGCCATCAGCAGGCGGCCGGGGGCCGACAGGCAGCTCAGGGCGATCAGCAGGTAGAGGCTCGCCAGCCACCATTTGCCGGCGCCCGCGGAGTTGGTCATGGCTGTCCCGGTCACCAGCAGGATGATCAGCACTATCACCGACACCGCCTGGTGGACGAAGTCGAACTGCGGCACGCCCTTGCCGTGGGCGGCGACCAGCAGCGGCCGGCGCACCCGCGAGAGCAGCTCGCGCACCGGGCGGATCTGCTTGCGTCCGCGCGGGCTCAGGCAGAGGACGATGAACAGGGCGTAGAGCGCCGCCCGCGGCCAGGCCTGGTTGGTCAGCGCGGTGAGCATGGCCGGCACCGAGATCAGCAGCACCAGCAACTGCAGCACCGAGAGCAGCTGGTGGTTGAAGGCGTAGGCGGAGTTGCCCACCGCCTGCGGCTGGACGTTCACCTCGGGCTCGCGGATCAGCAGGCTGGTGACCAGGCCGGGGAGGATCAGCAGGGCGAACAGCGCGTAGGTCAGGCCCCAGGCCGCCTGGCTGTAGTGCAGGCTGCTGGAGCCCAGCCATTCGGCGAGGAACAGCGCGCCGGCGCTGGCCAGCAGCACGGCGCCGCGGTAGCCGGTCATGTAGCAGGCGGCCAGGGCGGCCTGGCGGGTGTTCTCGGCGATCTCCAGGCGGTAGGCGTCGATGGCGATGTCCTGGGTGGCCGAGGCGAAGGCCACCACCAGGGCCAGGCCGATCAGCCACGGCAGGTGGCTCTGCGGGTTGCACAGGGCCATGCCGAGCAGGCCGATGGCGATCAGCGCCTGGGAGAACACCAGCCACGAGCGGCGCCGGCCGAGCCGGCCGACGATGGGCAGGCGCCACTGGTCGAGCATCGGCGACCACACCCACTTGAACGCGTAGACCAGCCCCAGCCAGCTGGCGAAGCCGATGGTTTCCCGCGCCACGCCGGCTTCCCGCAGCCACACCGAGAGGGTGGTGAAGACCAGCATCGTCGGCAGCCCGGCGGCGAAGCCGAGCAGCAAAAGCGCGAGACTGGCGGGAGACTTGTAGGCAACCAGTGCCTCTCGCCAGGAGTGCTTCTTCATGAAAGGTTTCCAGCACGCAAAAAATTATCGCGAACTCTACTAGCAGAGCCCGGCGTGAAGCCAGCCATGCCGACGTATGTCCACCCGATCGTTGTGGATTCGGACTCCCTCGGCGCGCAATCGTGCCCGTTGTTCGTCGCCGCCCGGGCTGCCCAGCGGCAGACTGATGCGCCCGCCGGCGGCGATCACCCGGTGCCAGGGCAGACGCGAGCCCTCCGGCAACTGGCTGAGCACGCGGCCCACCAGGCGCGCCGAGCGGCCCAGGCCGGCCATGCGGGCCAGCTCGCCGTAGCTCACCACGTAACCTTCGGGCACCTGGGACAGCGCCAGGTAGATGGCTTCGCGGCGCACCTGCAGGCTTTCCAGGCCGAGGTCGGCGACATTTTCAGGGGCGGGGGCGGGCGGTTTTCTCGAAGGCATGGGGCGGCTTTCCGATGGCTGCGGGCCAGGTCGACAGCATATCGCCAGGCACCGTCGGGGCAATGATGCAGGAGGTACCCTTCATCCATCCAGTTGAACTCCCTGCATGGGCCCCGGTCAGTCGTTGCTCTGGTGTCGGGTATGCGGATAATGCCCGGCTTTTTTTCCAGCCATCCGAATTGAATGCCGCTCATGCTGTCGAGAACCCTACTGTGCCTTGCCGTCGCCGCCGCTCCCCTGACTTCCCTGGCCGATACCGTCTGGTTGAAGAACGGTGACCGGCTGACCGGCAAGATCAAGCTCTACGACGGGGGCCGCCTGGTGCTGGCCACCGACTATGCCGGCGAGGTCACCCTGACCGGCGACAAGATCGCCACCCTGCAGACCGAGCAGAACCTGCTGGTCAAGCACGACGAGGATGCCACCGGCGAGCACTCCAAGGGCCTGAAGGCCGCCGAGCCGGGCAAGGTCACCCTGGTCAACGGCGCCGAGGAGACGATACCGCTGGCCAGCATCGAGCAGATAGTGCCGCCGCGCCCGCTGCTGCAGGACTGGGTATGGAAGGGCCAGGTGGACTTCTCCGTCGACCACACCATGGCCGAGAACGACGTCGAGGACTACGACGTCGACTTCAAGACCAACGCCCGCCACGGCATGTGGCGGCACAACCTGCAGGGCGAGTACAACCGCGAGAAGAAGGACGACTCGGTCAGCGTCAACAACTATTCCGCCGAATACGCCCTGGACCGCTTCCTGGACGAGCACTGGTTCTGGCAGGGCAAGGTGGAATACAAGCGCGACTGGGTCGAGGACCTGGAGAAGAAGCGCACCGTCGGTACCGGCCCCGGCTACCAGTTCTGGGACAACGAGCTGGGCGCCTTCTCCCTGGCCACCCTGGTCAACCGCAACGACTACGACTTCGTCGGCGGCGAGAAGGACCACTTTTATTCGGCGAGCGTGAAGTGGGACTACAACCGCTACCTGTTCGCCAAGCAGTTCGAGATCTTCACCAACGGCGAGGTGGGCAAGCCGCTGTCTTCGAAGGTGGACTACGAGGTGGAGAGCGAGGCGGGCGTCCGCTACAAGCTGACCTCCTGGGCGGCCCTGAGCCTGAAGGGCGAGTGGGACCGCCTGAGCGCCGAGGACGGCGGGGTGAACCAGCGGCGCTATACGCTGGGGATCGGGGTGGGGTGGTAGGCAGGCTTTTCGTAGGAGCGAGCTTGCTCGCGAAAGGGGCTCGCCGGCGGCTGCGGTGTTGGGTTCTAGAGCGCCCTCTCCCCAGCCCTCGGCTGCGCGCCCCGCCCTGAAGGGAGAGGGGGGTTGTCCGTGCCGAGAGAAGGTATGGTTTCAGTCGGTAATCACTGTGCTAGCCGGCTAACGCCGAACTATCAGCATCTGCCCAACGGTTCCCTCTCCCTTCAGGGAGAGGGTTAGGGAGAGGGTGCTCTCAGTCTTGGCGCCAAAGTCCCCGGAAGCCCTGTTCGCGAGCAAGCTCGCTCCTACAAAAAAGCACCCCCAACAAAAAAGCCCCGCATCAGCGGGGCTTTTTCGTCAGCACGACGGAATCACAGACGCAACCCGCCATCCAGTTCCAGCACGCGGCCGGTGTAGTAGTCGTTCTCGAGGATGTAGGCCACCGAGTGGGCGATCTCGTCCGGGCGGCCCAGGCGCTTGAGCGGGATGCCGCTGGTCATCTTCTCCAGGGCCTCGGGCTTCATGCTGGCGACCATGTCGGTCTCGATGAAGCCCGGCGCCACGCCGGCCACGCGGATGCCGTAGCGCGCCAGTTCCTTGGCCCAGACCACGGTGTCGGCGGCGACGCCGGCCTTGGCCGCGGAATAGTTGGCCTGGCCCATGTTGCCGGCGCGGGAGATCGAGGAGATGTTGACGATCGCGCCCTTGTTGTCCAGCTCGATCATCTTCGCCGCCACTTCGCGGGTGCAGAGGAACACGCCGGTCAGGTTGACGTCGATCACCGCCTGCCACTGGGCCAGGCTCATCTTGCTCAGCTGGCCGTCCTTGACCTTGATGGTCAGGCCGTCGCGCAGGATGCCGGCGTTGTTCACCAGGCCGTTGATGGCGCCGAAGTCGCTGGCCACCTGGGCCACCATGTGGCTAACCTGTTCCTCGTTGGCCACGTTGCACAGGTAGGCGCGGGCGTCGCCGCCGGCGGCCTTGCAGGCGGCGACGGCCTCGTCCAGTTTCTCCTGGTTCAGGTCGACCAGCGCCAGTTTCGCTCCCTTGGCGGCGAGGAACTCGCCCATGGCGCGGCCCAGGCCCTGGCCGCCGCCGGTGATGATGATGACCTTGTCTTGCAATTGCATGGTTGGAATCCCCACGGCAATGTCGAGTGATTGGCCTCGCCGGCAACGGTGAACGAATTTTCTGTGCCCGTCCGTTTGCGACGGATTCTTAGCGAGGAGTCATAAGGTGAGCGTGAAAGCTGCCAAGAATGCCCGAGAATTGCTGCTCAAGGAATACCGGGCAGTGCTTTCCACCCAGTCGAAGAAGTGGCCGGGCTACCCCTTCGGCTCGGTGGTCCCATACTGCCTGGACGGCGCCGGCCGGCCGCTGATCCTGATCAGCCGGATCGCCCAGCACACCCACAACCTGCAGGCCGACGCCAAGTGCTCGCTGCTGGTCGGCGAGCGCGGCGCCGACGACATCCAGGCCGCCGGCCGCCTGACCCTGCTGGCCGAGGCCCGGCAACTGGAGGACGTCGAGGAGATCGAGGCCGCGGCGGAGCGCTACTACCGCTTCTTCCCCGGCTCGCGCGACTACCACACGGCCCACGACTTCGACTTCTGGGTGCTGCAGCCGGTGCAGTGGCGCTTCATCGGCGGCTTCGGCGACATCCACTGGCTGGGCGCCGACAGCGTGCCGCTGGCCAACCCCTTCGTCGGCGAGGTGGAGCGGAGCATGGTCGGGCACATGAACCAGGACCACGCCAACGCCATCGCGCATTACCTGGAGCTGGCCGGCCTGCCGGTGGGCGAGGCCCCGGAACTGGTGGGAATCGATACGGAAGGTTTCCACCTGCGCGTCGGCTCCATCCTCCACTGGCTGCCGTTCCCGGCGCCCTGCGCCAACCCCGGCGAGGTTCGCCAGGCGCTGGTGCAACTGGCGCGGGCGCAGGCCTGGCCGGGCAACGAGGTGATCCAGGCTTGAAATAGGCGGGTGTCGGCGCCAACTACTGAATATCCGGGCCGACGCCCCGCCAAGGACCCCTGAAATGCGAGTTACCCTGTTCTTCCTGCTGCTCTTCCCGCTGATCGAACTGGCCGTGCTGATCAAGGTCGGCAGCGTCATCGGCGTGGGCTGGACCCTGCTGCTGCTGGTCGCCAGCGCCTTCCTCGGCGCGGCGCTGCTGCGCGTGGCCGGCCTGGCCACCCTGTGGCGCGCCCGCGAGCGCCTGGCCCGCGGCGAGATGCCCGAGCAGGAAATGCTCGAGGGCCTGCTGATCGCCGTCGGTGGCGCCCTGCTGATGCTGCCGGGCTTCATCAGCGACGTCTTCGGCCTGCTCTGCCTGCTGCCATTCACCCGCAGCCTGCTGCTGGGCGGCCTGCGCCGGCGCATGCGCGAGCAGGAAGAGCGGCGCCGCGCCTTCGCCGGCGACCCGTCGGCGCAATCCCGCGGCCCGCAAGGGCCGAACGTGATCGAGGGCGAGTTCGAACGCCGCGACAACGATCGCCTGCGCTGAAAATTTTTTCTTCACGGCCTTGAAATGCCCCACGACGACCTCATGTAGCAGGCACCGCAAGGTCCCTGTCATTCGGACAGGCTGTCTTACGCGGCTCGCCCGTCGGGCCGCAAACCGGCGAAGCCGGCTTCAACAAAACCTGCCGGACACTGATCCGGCCGTTGTAAACCACTGTTTGGGAGAGTTACGACTATGAAGCTTCGTCCTCTGCATGATCGCGTCGTCATCCGTCGCAGCGAGGAAGAAACCAAGACCGCAGGCGGCATCGTGCTGCCGGGTTCCGCCGCCGAGAAGCCGAACCGTGGCGAAGTGGTCGCCGTCGGTGCCGGCCGCGTGCTGGACAACGGCGAAGTTCGCGCTCTGGCAGTGAAAGTGGGTGACAAGGTGGTGTTCGGCCCCTACTCGGGCAGCAACGCCATCAAGGTCGACGGCGAAGAACTGCTGGTGATGGGCGAGTCCGAGATCCTCGCCGTCCTGGAAGACTGATCAGTCCGCCCCAACCCCACTGAATTCGATTTAGAGGAAACAGAACATGGCTGCTAAAGAAGTCAAATTCGGCGATTCCGCTCGCAAGAAAATGCTGGTCGGCGTGAACGTGCTGGCCGATGCCGTCAAGGCCACCCTCGGCCCGAAAGGCCGCAACGTGGTGCTGGACAAGTCCTTCGGCGCACCGACCATCACCAAGGATGGCGTGTCCGTTGCCAAGGAAATCGAACTGAAGGACAAGTTCGAGAACATGGGCGCCCAACTGGTGAAAGACGTTGCCTCCAAGGCCAACGACGCCGCCGGTGACGGCACCACCACCGCCACCGTCCTGGCCCAGGCCATCGTCAACGAAGGCCTGAAGGCCGTTGCCGCCGGCATGAACCCGATGGACCTGAAGCGCGGCATCGACAAGGCCACCATCGCCATCGTCGCCCAACTGAAAGACCTGGCCAAGCCGTGCACCGACTCCAAGGCCATTGCCCAGGTCGGCACCATCTCCGCCAACTCCGACGAATCCATCGGCCAGATCATCGCCGAAGCCATGGACAAGGTCGGTAAAGAAGGCGTTATCACCGTCGAAGAAGGCTCGGGCCTGGAAAACGAACTGTCCGTCGTCGAAGGCATGCAGTTCGACCGCGGCTACCTGTCGCCCTACTTCATCAACAAGCCGGACACCATGGTGGCCGAGCTGGAAAACCCGCTGCTGCTGCTGGTCGACAAGAAGATCTCCAACATCCGCGAAATGCTGCCGGTGCTGGAAGCTGTCGCCAAGGCCGGCCGTCCGCTGCTGATCGTCGCCGAGGACGTCGAGGGCGAAGCCCTGGCCACCCTGGTGGTCAACAACATGCGCGGCATCGTCAAGGTCGCCGCCGTCAAGGCCCCGGGCTTCGGCGATCGCCGCAAGGCCATGCTGCAGGACATCGCCGTCCTGACCGGCGGTACCGTCATCTCCGAAGAAGTCGGTCTGAGCCTGGAAGGCGCCACCCTGGAGCACCTGGGTAACGCCAAGCGTGTTTCCATCAACAAGGAAAACACCACCATCATCGACGGCGCCGGCGCCCAGGCCGACATCGAGGCCCGCGTCGCCCAGATCCGCAAGCAGGTCGAAGAGACCTCCTCGGACTACGACCGCGAGAAGCTGCAAGAGCGCCTGGCCAAGCTGGCCGGCGGTGTTGCCGTGATCAAGGTCGGCGCTGCCACCGAAGTCGAGATGAAAGAGAAGAAAGCCCGCGTCGAAGACGCCCTGCACGCTACCCGCGCTGCGGTGGAAGAGGGCGTGGTCCCCGGCGGTGGCGTGGCCCTGGTGCGCGCACTGCAGGCCATCGAAGGCCTGAAGGGCGACAACGAAGACCAGAACGTCGGCATCGCCCTGCTGCGCCGCGCCGTCGAATCCCCGCTGCGCCAGATCGTCGCCAACGCCGGTGACGAGCCGAGCGTGGTGGTCGACAAGGTCAAGCAAGGCTCCGGCAACTTCGGCTTCAACGCCGCTACCGGTGTCTACGGCGACATGATCGAGATGGGCATCCTGGACCCGGCCAAGGTCACCCGTTCGGCCCTGCAGGCCGCTGCCTCCATCGGCGGCCTGATGATCACCACCGAGGCCATGGTTGCCGAAGTGGTGGACGACAAGGCCGCTCCGGCCATGCCGGACATGGGCGGCATGGGTGGCATGGGCGGCATGATGTAAGCCTCCCGGCCCCTGGCTGAGAAAAAGCCCCGCTTCGGCGGGGCTTTTTCGTTTCCGGCCCTTTGTGCCAAGATGTGCCGCGCAGGAGATGGCATTCCTCCTTCAACCGCTCCCCGTGGCTGATGATGCCTACGCATTCACCTGGACCAGGCGCGTAGGCGTTCGCCTGCGGCCTGTCCGAAAGCCCCTCAAGGACAGGATCATGTGGAAACCCGTTCTCGCCATCGCCCTCGGCGCCGCCATCGGCGCGTTGCTGCGCTGGTACCTCGGCCTCAAGCTGAACAGCCTGATGCCCAACGTCCCTCCCGGCACCCTGGCCGCCAACCTGATCGGCGGCTACATCATCGGCGTCGCCGTCGCCTACTTCGCCAGCGCCCAGGGCATCGCCCCGGAGTGGCGGCTGCTGATCATCACCGGCTTCTGCGGCGGCCTGACCACCTTCTCGACCTTCTCCGCCGAGGTCGTCACCCTGCTGCAGGAAGGCCGCCTGGCCTGGGCCATGGGCGCGGTCGCCGTGCATGTCTGCGGCTCCCTGGCGATGACCCTGCTCGGCCTGTTCACCGGCAACTGGCTGATAGGCAGATGAACCGCCGCGGGGGCGCTGCGAGTTCGCCCCCGCGACTCTTCGCGACACCTCTCCCGCGATCCCCTTCACGCCCCGGCTGGCGCGGCCTGGCGCTTTGTGAAAAAAACGTCAAAGACGCTTAAGTTCCAATTAAGCGAGCTAGTCTAGGGTGCCCTGCAAAGCGGAGAGGAACATGCGGATTCTGTTGGTGGAAGACAATCGGGACATCCTGGCCAATATGGCGGATTACCTGGGGCTCAAGGGTTACACGGTGGATTGCGCGCAGGACGGCCTGTCCGGCCTGCACCTGGCGGCCACCGCGCACTACGACCTGATCGTCCTGGACGTGATGCTGCCCGGCCTGGACGGTTTCACCCTGTGCCGGCGCCTGCGCGAAGACGCGCGGCGCGACACCCCGGTGATCATGCTGACCGCCCGCGACCAACTGGATGACCGCCTGCAAGGCTTCCGCTCCGGCGCCGATGACTACCTGCTCAAGCCCTTCGCCCTGTCGGAGCTGGCCGCGCGCATCGAGGCGGTGCTGCGCCGGACCCAGGGCGGCGGCCGCCGCGAGCTGCAGGTGGCGGACCTGAGCTACAACCTCGACACCCTGGAAGTGAACCGCGCCGGCAAGGCGCTCAAGCTCAACCCCATCGGCCTCAAGCTGCTGGCCGTGCTGATGCAGAAGAGCCCCCACGTGGTGCGCCGCGACGTACTCGAGGAAGCCGTCTGGGGCGACGACTGCCCGGACAGCGACAGCCTGCGCAGCCACGTCCATCAACTGCGCCAGGTGATCGACAAGCCTTTCGCCCTGCCGTTGCTGCACACCGTCCATGGTGTCGGCTACCGCCTGGCGGAGGAAACGAATGGAGTATAGGCAGAGCCTTTCCCGCCGGATCGTCTTTGCCTTCGTGTTCATGACCGCGCTGGTCGGCGGCCTGTTTTCGCTGAGCATCGTCGGCGTGGTGCACGTGGTCGAGGAACGCCTGATCTCCCGTGACCTGGGCGGCGAACTGGACCGCATCATCAACGAGGACCTGCACAGCGGCAGGGGCCCGCGGCTGGACCCGGGCATGCGCTTCTTCGTCAGCGATGGCGTCGGCATCTATGCCATGCCGCCGGCGCTGCGGCGCCTGGAGTCGGGCTTCCACGAAGTGTTCGACGGCGAGCTGTCGTTCCACGCGCTGGTGCGCGACACCGACGGCCGCCGCTACGTGCTGCTGCAGGACCAGAGCGATTTCGAGGCGCGCGAGCAGGTGCTGTACGCCGCCGTGGTGACCGGCTACGTGCTCAGCCTGGCGCTGGCCGGCCTGCTCGGCTGGCTGCTCTCGCGCAAGGTGATGGAGCCGGTGGTGCGCCTGGCGCGCCAGGTGCGCCACCGCGACCAGTTGCTGGACCTGGCGCCGCCGCTGGCGCCGGACTACGCCCACGACGAGGTCGGCGAACTGGCCGAGGCCTTCGACTATGCGATCGGCCAACTGCACCAGGTGCTGACCCGCGAGAAGCTGTTCACCAGCGACGTCAGCCACGAGCTGCGCACGCCGCTGATGGTGATCGCCACCAGCAGCGAGCTGCTTGCCGAGGAGCCGGGCCTGAGCCCGAAGGCGCGCACCCAGCTGGCGCGGATCACTACCGCCAGCGAGGAAATGCGCGACCTGGTACAGACCTTCCTGATGCTGGCGCGCTCGCGCACCAAGGAACTGGACATCGCCCCGCGGGCCGGCCTGCAGCGCATCGCCGACGACCTGGCCGGGCAATGGCGCGGGCCCATCGAGGCCAAGGGGCTGCAGCTGATCTACGAGGTGCGGGGAGTGCCGCCGGAGGAATACAACGCGGCTTTCCTGCGCTCGGTGATGAGCAACCTGTTGCGCAACGCCATGCACTACACGGACGCCGGACATATCCGCTTGCAATTGACCGACAGCGGTTTCGTCGTCGAGGACAGCGGTCAGGGCATCCCCGAGGAACAGCGCGAACGCATGTTCCAGCCCTTCGTCCGCGGCCCGCAACAGCGCGGCGAGGGCCTTGGCCTGGGCCTTTCGCTGGTGAAGCGGATCTGCGCGGCGGAAGGCTGGGAAGTCGGCCTCACGCCGGCGCAACCGCACGGATGCCGTTTCGAGGTTCGCCTGGTGGGCGAGCCTTGACGAATTTTTCACATGCGCATGACCGCATGGATACAGAATCACCCTTAGTTTCGTATAAAAAATGAGCAGGAACCCCATCATGAGCGACAAGCCCGTCGAGCTCGAGTTTTCCCAGAAATACGACCGTCAGCATGCCGAGCGCTACCTGCGCAAGCATCGCAGTGGGCTGTCCCGGAAACTTTCCCATTGGCGCGATGTCCAGATCGCCCGCCAGGCGCTCAAGCTGGCCGGCCAGCCGAACCTGGTGCTGGACCTGCCGTGCGGCGCCGGTCGCTTCTGGCCGATGTTGGCCGAGAAGGACAACCGGGTGATCATCGGCGCGGACAATTCCGCCGACATGATCGCCGTGGCCTGCGCCGGCCAGCCGGAGGAGGTTGTCAAACGCGTGCGACCTTTGCAGACTTCGGCGTTCGCCATCGATTTGCCGGACAACGCCGTCGACAGCATTTTCAGCATGCGCCTGATGCACCACATCGGTGAACCGAGCGACCGCATGACCATGCTGCGCGAGTTCCACCGCGTGACCCGCGACAGCGTGATCCTCTCGCTGTGGGTCGACGGCAACTTCAAGGCCTGGAAACGTCGTCGCGCCGAGGAAGGGCGCAAGAAGCACGCGTACCAGAACCGCTTCGTGATTCCTGCCCGCAGCATCGAGGAGGAGTTCCGCCAGGCCGGTTTCTCGGTGCAGGACCATATCGATTTCGTCCCGCTGGTGCACATGTGGCGGGTCTACATTCTGCGTAAGGAGTAATGATGGGCGCTGATTTGGCAGCTCTGCAGCGAATTTCCGGTGAAGATGCCATCGATCGCTGGTTGCAGATTCCCGGCAAATGGGTAGAGGAGCCGAATCGGCGGCGGGGCGGCGAAAGCGGGGTCCAGCGCGTGCTGACCGACGATGGCCGCCTGCTCTATCGCAAGCAGCAGGTCGGGCATATCTACCGCGACCTGCTGCACCCCTTCGGCTACCCGACCGCCATCCGCGAGCGCGATGCGCTGCAGGCCGCCGCGAGCCTGGGCGTCAAGGTGCCGACCCTGGTCTACGCCGGCTGCCGCAAGGTGGACGGCGAATGGCAGGCGTTGCTGGTCACCGAGTCGCTGGACGGCTATTCGAGCCTGGAAGACTGCTACGCCCGCGGCGACCACGAGCGCTGGGGCGAGGCCGTGCACCAGCGCATCCTGCAGCAGTACGGCAAGACCCTCGCCAGGCTCAACCTGGGCCGCTGGCAGCATGGCTGCCTGTACCTCAAGCATGTCTTCGTCAAGGTCGAGGGCGAGCAGATCGACGTCGCCCTGATCGACATGGAAAAAGCCCGCCAGCGCTTCAGCGCCCGCCGCGCGGCCCGCCACGACCTGCGCCAGGTGAAACGCCGTTCGTCGTGGACGGAAGCGCAGTGGCAAGCCTTTGTCTATGGTTACGAGGCGGCGTTTGGCAGCGCCATCAAAGGGTTGCAGACATGAAACTAGAAATCACACGAAGTTTGCTCCTCGTTGGCGCCTTGGGCGTGGCAACGCTGGCGGCGGCTGCCTGGCATGAGCCGGGTCCCGAGGTGATCGGCTCCCATGGCGAGCAGGCCAGCTGCCGTGTGCCGGCGAATGTGCAGGCCAAACAGGCGGCGCGGCCGGACCACGATCTGCTGTTGTTCCTCTTTGGCATGTCGCAGGGTGGTGTCAGCGCGCCACGTTGAGCCCGCGACGGCGGGGAATTCCGGGCGTTAAGAAAAGAATGCCGTTTCTCTCCATGGGGGAAACGGCATTTTTCATATGGGATGAGGCTATCGCTTGTGAACCTTGGTCCCCTTGCACCCAGCCTGACCCCCGTCATTCCCGCGAACGCGGGAACCCAGTGACTTGGGGGCTTGGTGTACCGCGCCGCTCCGAGTGCTCGGATGTCTCTTGTTTCGCCCCCTCGGGCGAGTCCCTTTTGTCAAACGCCACAAAAGGAACCAAAAAGGCTTGCCCCGACATACGGGCCCGATGGAGCCGGGCTACCCTCACGAATTCCCCCGCCACGGAGGCCCGCCCCGAGGGTACGTCCCTGTAGCCCGCGGGGCTCTCGCGACATCCATGTCGCATGACCTCCTGAGCGGGGGTTTCGCTCGGCCTTCTGAAGGGGCGTTTCGGAGTGCGCGGATGTTTCTCTGGAAGTCCCAAGAGCAAACGCGCTTTTGCTTTTGCTCTTCGTAGGAGCGAGCTTGCTCGCGAACCCAAAGTCTCTGGGTTCCCGCGTTCGCGGGAATGACGAGGTGGAAGGATGGTGCCTGACTTCCAGGCCACTCCGGACAGCTCCCTCTCCCTTCAGGGAGAGGGCTGGGGAGAGGGCGCTCTTGAACCCAGCCCCGAAACCACCAACAGGCTCCACCCCAAATGCACAGCATCCCCCCTCATCAGGGTTTTTTCTGCCGCCTGCCGAACACATCCCGTTAGACTGCAAGCTGACGACAAGCGAGAGGCGAGCATGGCTGAGTCCGCATTCACCCCCTTCGGCGTGCAGAACCTGCTGGATACCGACTTCTACAAACTGAGCATGATGCAGGCGGTGCTGCACAACTACCCCAACGTCGAGGTGGAGTGGGAGTTCCGTTGCCGCAACCGCGAAGACCTGCGCCCATACCTGGCGCGCATCCGCGAGCGCATCGAGGCGCTGGCCGGGTTGAGCTTCAGCAGCGAGCAACTGGCCTTCCTCGAACGCATTCCCTTCTTCAAGCCGGACTTCATCCGCTTCCTCGGCCTGTTCCGCTTCAACATGCGCTACGTGCAGACCGGCATCGAGAACGACGAGTTCTTCCTGCGCCTGAAAGGCCCCTGGCTGCACGTGATCCTCTTCGAGGTGCCGGTGCTGGCGAGCATCAGCGAGGCGCGCAACCTGCAGCGTTATCCACAGGTGACCCTGGAGCTGGTGCGCGAGCGCCTGAGCGACAAGCTCGACTGGCTGCGCCGCGAGGCCAGCGCCGAGGAACTGGCCGGCTTCAAGATGGCCGACTTCGGCACCCGCCGGCGCTTCTCCTATGCCGTGCAGGAATGCGTGGTGCGCGAGCTGAAGGCGAGCTTCCCCGGGCGCTTCGTCGGCACCAGCAACGTGCACCTGGCGCGCAAGCTCGACCTCAAGCCGCTGGGCACCATGGCCCACGAATGGCTGATGGCCCACCAGCAGCTCGGCCCGCGGCTGATCGACAGCCAGGCCGCCGCGCTGGACGCCTGGGTCCGCGAGTACCGCGGCCAGCTGGGCATCGCCCTGACCGACGTGATCACCATGGACGCCTTCCTGCGCGACTTCGACCTGTACTTCGCCAAGCTCTTCGACGGCCTGCGCCACGACTCCGGCGATCCGCTGGTCTGGGCGGAGAAGGCCATCACCCACTACGAGAGCCTCGGCATCGACCCGCGCAGCAAGACCCTGGTGTTCTCCGACGGCCTCGACCTGCCGCGCGCGCTGCACATCTACCGCTCGCTGCGCGGGCGCATCGACGTCAGCTTCGGCATCGGCACCCACTTCACCTGCGACATCCCCGGCGTCGAGCCGATGAACATCGTGCTGAAGATGACCGCCTGCAACGGCCAACCGGTGGCGAAAATCTCCGATACCCCGGGCAAGATGCAATGCAACGACGAGAATTTCGGCCGCTACCTCAAGCACGTCTTCCGCGTCGACGAGGCCCGCGGCTGAAAAGCGCTTCGGCGCCGTTGCGCTCGGGCGCGCGAAGCGCCAGTCTTGCCGGGTGACCTTCCGTTCACCAGGGGAGCAAGGATGTCAGCAAGCAACCAACTCATCATCGGCGCCGGTCCCGATGGCCAGCCCGTCAGCCAGCCGTGGAAGCTGGCCAACCGCCACGGCCTGATCGCCGGCGCCACCGGCACCGGCAAGACGGTGACCCTGCAGCACCTGGCCGAGAGCTTCAGCGATGCCGGCATCGCGGTGTTCGCCGCCGACATCAAGGGCGACCTCTGCGGCCTGGGCGCGGCGGGCAACCCGCAGGGCAAGGTGGCCGAGCGCATCGCCTCGATGCCCTGGCTGGGCTACCAGGCCAAGGCCTACCCGGTGAGCCTGTGGGACGTCGCCGGCCACAGCGGCCACCCGCTGCGCACTACCCTCAGCGAGATGGGCCCGCTGTTGCTGGGCAACCTGCTGGAGCTGACCGACAGCCAGCAGGCCGCGCTCTTCGCCGCCTTCAAGGTGGCCGACCAGCAGGGCCTGCTGCTGCTCGACCTGAAGGACCTCAAGGCGCTGCTCAATTACCTCAAGGACCACCCGGAAGTGCTCGGCGACGACCGCGCGCTGTTCACCGGCGCTTCGTCCCAGGCGCTGCTGCGGCGCCTGGCGACCCTCGAGCAGCAGGGCGCCGAGGCCTTCTTCGGCGAACCGGCGCTGCAGCTGGAAGACATCCTGCGCCCGGATTCCGACGGCCGCGGGCGCATCCACCTGCTCGACGCCAGCAAGCTGGTGCACGAGGCGCCCAAGGTCTATGCCACCTTCCTGCTCTGGCTGCTGTCGGAACTGTTCGAGCAACTGCCCGAGCGCGGCGACGCCGACAAGCCGGTGCTGGCGCTGTTCTTCGACGAGGCGCACCTGCTGTTCAACGGCACGCCCAAGGCCCTGCACGACCGCCTGGAGCAGGTGGTGCGGCTGATCCGCTCCAAGGGCGTGGGCGTGTACTTCGTCACCCAGTCGCCCAGCGACCTGCCGGACGACGTCCTGGCCCAGCTCGGCCTGCGCATCCAGCACGGCCTGCGCGCCTTCACCGCTAAGGAGCAGAAATCCCTGCGCGCGGTGGCCGACGGCTTCCGCCCGAACCCGGCGTTCGACACCCTGAAGGTGCTCACCGAACTGGGCATCGGCGAAGCGCTGGTGGGCACCCTGGAAGAGAAGGGCACGCCGGCCATGGTCCAGCGCGTGGCCATCGCCCCGCCGCAATCGCGCATCGGCCCGCTGACCGACGCCGAGCGTGCGCAGATCATCCGTACCTCGCCGCTGGCCGGTCGCTACGACAAGCCGATCGACCGCGAATCGGCCTACGAACGCCTGACCGGCCGCACCGACGACAAGATGGCGCCCAGCGAAACCAAGGCCGACGCCGGCAGCAGCCTGGGCAGCATGGCCGGGGAAATTCTCGGCAACCTTGCCAGCCAGACCATGAAGACCGTGGTGCGCCAGGCCGCCAACCAGATCGGCCGCGAGCTGGTGCGCGGGCTGATGGGCTCGCTGCTGGGGGGCAAGCGGCGG
Source organism: Pseudomonas sp. A6 (assembly GCF_052367875.1). Lineage (NCBI taxonomy): Bacteria > Pseudomonadati > Pseudomonadota > Gammaproteobacteria > Pseudomonadales > Pseudomonadaceae > Pseudomonas > Pseudomonas sp. A6. The sequence goes on from NZ_CP198970.1 coordinate 1,369,362, forward strand.
TAGGTGGGCATATCGCTTACAGCCGGCGCCGCGATGCTCTTCGTAGGAGCGAGCTTGCTCGCGAACCGCATGGCACCGCGTTTGTTCGCGAGCAAGCTCGCTCCTGCGAAAATCGCTGCCAACCGGTGATGTAGGAGCAACTGTCTTGCGCCGAGGTGCTCTTCGTAGGATGGGTTGAGCTTGCGAAACCCATGCGGTTGCGGTGATGGGTATCGCTTCGCTCAACGCCATCCTACGAAAAGCCGTGCTTCCTGGAGCCGTAGGAGCGGACTCCGTCCGCGATGGGCTGGGCATGGGAACGGATCGCGAACGGAGCGTAGGGCGTATAACGCTCCGCGTTATACGCCGCTTGACCTTGGTTCCAGGCCCTTGCACGGTCGAGCCCGGACCTCTGTTTCCGCGCACTCCGGGCTTGGCCATGAAGGTGGCCTGTGGATGAGGTGTATCGGCGTATAACCGCGAACGGTTATACGCCCTACGCATGTGCAGACACCGTGCATGAAAAAGGCGCCCGAAGGCGCCTTGTTCATGGAGGGCGGATCAGATACGGAAGCTGTCCACCAGGTGCCGCAGTCGTCCAGCCTGGTTTTCCAGGTCGGCGCAGGCGCGCAGGGTGGCCTTGAGGTTCTCCACGCCTTCCTGGTTGAGGGTGTTGATCTCGGTGATGTCCATGTTCAGCGAATCGACCACCGCGGTCTGTTCTTCGGTGGCGGTGGCTACCGACTGGTTCATCGCATCGATCTCGCTGATCCGCCCGGTCACGCTGGCCAGGCGCTGGCCGGCGCGGTTGGCGATCTCCACGCTCTCCAGGCTGTAGCGCTGGCTTTCGCCCATGGTGGTGACCGCCTCGCGGGCACCCACCTGCAGTTCCTCGATCATGCCCTGGATCTGCTGCGCGGCCTCCTGGGCGCGGTGCGCCAGGTTGCGCACCTCGTCGGCCACCACGGCGAAGCCGCGGCCCGCCTCGCCGGCGCGGGCGGCTTCGATGGCGGCGTTGAGCGCCAGCAGGTTGGTCTGCTCGGAGATGCCCTTGATCACTTCGAGAATCTGCCCGATGTTCACCGTGCGGCTGTTCAGCGACTCGATGTGGGTGCTGGCGTAGCTGATCTTCTCCGACAGTTGGTTCATCGCGCTGATGGTCTGCTCCACCACCTGGCGGCCGTCGCCGGCCTGGTGGCTGGCGTCGCTGGCGTGGTGCGAGGCATCGGCGGCGTTGCGGGCGATCTCCTGGGCGGCGGCGCCCAGCTCGTTGATCGCCGCGGCAACGCTGTTGGTGCGGTTGGCCTGTTCATCGGAGTTGGCCATGGACGAGTTGGATGCATTGACCACCAGTTGCGACACGTCATGCAGCTGGCGGGCCGTGCCGGCCACTTCGCGGATGGACTCGTGGATACGCTCGACGAAGCGGTTGAAGGCTTCGGCCAGGGCGCCGAACTCGTCGCGGCTGTGCACCACCAGGCGCTTGGTCAGGTCGCCTTCGCCCTGGGCGATGTCCTGCATGGCGCGGCCCATGGCGGTGAGGGGCTGCATCAGCACGCGGATCAGCATGCCCAGCAGCAGGAGGATCGCGACTATGGCGACCAGCGCTGCGATCACCGCTGAGGTGCGGAAGGTGCTGAGCATGGCATAGGCCTTGTCCTTGTCGATGGACAGGCCGATGTACCAGTTCACCGAAGGCAGGCCCTTGACCGGGGCGAAGGCGAGGATGCGGGTGGCGCCGTTGAGTTCGCTCTCGCTGAAGCCGTTGCCGATCCGCGGGGTGTTCTGCGGGTAGATTTCGCTGAGGTTCTTCATCACCTGCTGCTTGTCCGGGGCGACCAGCACCTTGCCGTCGCCGCTGACCAGGAAGGCGTAGCCCATGCCGCTGAAGTCCAGCGAGTTGATGATCTGCACGATGGCTTGCAGGTTGAGGTCGCCGCCGACCACGCCCACCGTCTTGCCGGCGGCCTGGGCCGGCGTGGCGATGGTGATGATCAGCTGGCCGGTGGCGGCATCGACGTAGGGTTCGGTCAGGGTGGTGCCGCCGGCGGCCAGGGCGTCCTTGTACCAGGGGCGGGTGCGCGGGTCGTAGCCGTCGGGCATCTTGTCGTCCGGGCGCATAGTGAAGGTGCCGTCGGCCTGGCCGAGGTAGGTGAAGCTGAAGGTCGAGGTCAGCGCCTTCTGCTCCAGCAGGCCGCCGAGGCTGGCCGGCGCGCTGTCGCGGCCGATGCTCTGGGCGGTGTGTTCCACCAGCAGGATGCGCCCGCTGAGCCAGTTCTGGATGTTGCTGGCGGTGACTTCACCCATTTCCTGCAGGTAGGACTCCAGGTCCGCGCGGATGGCGCTGCGCTGCAGGTAGTCGTTGTACAGGGTGAAGAGCGCGAATGCGGCGAAAACCACCAGAGAAGCGGCCAGCAGTATTTTGTGGCTGAACTTCAGGTTCTTCATCATCTTGTTTTTGCATCCAGGGATGGGGCCAGTGATTGGGGGCCTCGGCGATGGTTCCGAGCCCCCGGACTACAGACCGCGCGCCGGGTGGGGCGGCGGTGGGGGCCGCCCGCGGGTGACGTGCGGCCGGTGGCACTCCTGTGCCGGGAAGCCCTTGCCCGGGGCTGAAGCGCCGGCTGATGCGGCTTTCAGACAAGAAGTCGGCATTTTCCGTAGGAAGCTTTAGCGAGGCGGACGAACGGTAGCGGTCGGAGGGTGAAAGGCAGAGACGTGCGTAGGGCGTATAACGCTCCGCGTTATACGCCGCTTGACCTTGGTTCCAGGCATTTGTTCGGTCGAGCCCGGACCTCTGTTTCCGCGCATTCCGGGCTTGGCCATGGAGGTGGCTTGTGGATGAGGTGTATCGGCGTATAACCGCGAACGGTTATACGCCCTACGGGTGCCCATGCCCCGCTCCTACCCTACGGGTGGGCACGGCTTCTCGTAGGAGCGAGCTTGCTCGCGAATGAGCCCGGCAGCGGAGTGTGTTCGCGAGCAAGCTCGCTCCTACGAAGAGCACAGGGCATGGCCGTCCGGACGCAAATGAAAAAGGCGCCCGCAGGCGCCTTGTTCATGGATGGCGGATCAGATACGGAAGCTGTCCACCAGGTGCCGCAGTCGTCCGGCCTGGGTTTCCAGGTCGGCGCAGGCGCGCAGGGTGGCCTGGAGGTTTTCCACGCCTTCCTGGTTGAGGGTGTTGATCTCGGTGATGTCCATGTTCAGCGAGTCGACCACCGCGGTCTGCTCCTCGGTGGCGGTGGCCACCGACTGGTTCATCGCGTCGATCTCGCTGATGCGCCCGGTCACGCTGGCCAGGCGCTGGCCGGCGCGGTTGGCGATTTCCACGCTCTCCAGGCTGTAGCGCTGGCTTTCGCCCATGGTGTTGACCGCCTCGCGGGCGCCCACCTGCAGTTCCTCGATCATGCCCTGGATCTGCTGCGCCGACTCCTGGGCGCGGTGCGCCAGGTTGCGCACCTCGTCGGCCACCACGGCGAAGCCGCGGCCCGCCTCGCCGGCGCGGGCGGCTTCGATGGCGGCGTTGAGCGCCAGCAGGTTGGTCTGCTCGGAGATGCCCTTGATCACTTCGAGAATCTGCCCGATGTTCACCGTGCGGCTGTTCAGCGCCTCGATGTGGGTGCTGGCGTAGCTGATCTTCTCTGACAGTTGATTCATCGCGCTGATGGTCTGCTCCACCACCTGGCGGCCGTCGCCGGCCTGGTGGCTGGCGTCGCTGGCGTGGTGCGAGGCATCGGCGGCGTTGCGGGCGATTTCCTGGGCGGCGGCGCCCAGTTCGTTGATCGCCGCGGCCACGCTGTTGGTGCGGGTGGCCTGCTCGTCGGAGTTGGCCATGGACGAGTTGGAGGCGTTGACCACCAGCTGCGACACGTCATGCAGCTGGCGCGCGGTGCCGGCCACTTCGCGGATGGATTCGTGGATGCGCGCGACGAAGCGGTTGAAGGCCTCGGCCAGCAGGCCGAACTCGTCGCGGCTGTGCACCGCCAGGCGCTTGGTCAGGTCGCCCTCGCCCTGGGCGATGTCCTGCATGGCGCGGCCCATGGCGGTGAGTGGCTGCATCAGCACGCGGATCAGCATGCCCAGCAGGAGGATGATGGCGACGATGGCGACCAGGGTGGCGATCACCGCCGAGGTGCGGAAGTCGCTGAGCATGGCGTAGGCGGCGCTCTTGTCCAGCACCAGGGCGACGTACCAGGACACGCCCGGCAAGCCCTCGACGCGGGTCATGGAGACCAGTTGCGTATGGCCGTCGACCTGCACTTCCTGCACCCCGGGGCGAACCTGCGGGGCGCCATGCGGGTAGACCTCGGTGAGGTTCTTGAACACCTTCGCGTCGTCCGGGTGCAGGAGGATCTTGCCGGCGTCGCTGACCAGGAAGGCATAGCCGTCGCCGTCGAACTTCAGCGAGTTGAGGATGGCGGTGATGGTCTGCAGCTTCATGTCGCCGGCGGCCACGCCGACCAACTGGCCGTTGCGCATGACCGGCATGGACATGGCGAGGATCTGCTCCTTGGTGCCGGCGTCGAGGAAGGGCTCGGTGACGATCAGCCGGCCGGCGGCCGCGGCGTCCTTGTACCAGCCGCGCTGGCGCGGGTCGTAGCCGTCGGGCATGGGCGAATAGGGGCGCATGGTGAAGACGCCGCTGGCGGCCTCGCCCAGGTACACCGATTCGAAGTTCCGCTGCAGCACCTGCTGCTCCAGCACGTGCTGGATGCGCTCGGCGGTGGGCTCGCCATCGGCCAGTTGCGCGGCTTCCATCTCCACCAGGTGGATGCGGCCTTCCAGCCAGCTCTGGATGTTGCTGGCGGTGAGGCTGCCGACCTCGCGCAGGTAGGACTCGGTGTCCTCCTGGATGGCGCGGCTCTGGCGGAAGTCGTTGAAGAAGATGAAGCAGGCGAAGGCGAAGATCACCACGAGGGAGGCCGCCAGAAGGATCTTCTTGGCGAAGGACAGCGAGCGAAGCATGGGTAGAGCATCCTGCGGGAACGACGGTGTGGGCAGGTTGTATCGGCCGTCTTCTGTAGGACTTTAGCTTTGCGATGGGAAAATGACGTCAGAAAAGAATGACGGATCCCGCGGGCATCGTTCAGGTGAATGCCAGTTGCAGCAGATAGCCGGTAAAGATCGAGAAAACGAAGGGAAAAGACTTGGAACGGCTGACATCGAAGGATTTCAGCCGCGCCACGACGGGCTGCGGAAGCCTGTGCGAATCGATCGAAAGCCTGCTGCCCAGCATCAGCAGCAGCGTCGCCAGGCAGGCCAGGCCCAGGCTATAGAGCAGGGTGTCGGGGTCGCTGGCCAGGCCCAGCGCGGCCAGTAGCTTGACGTCCGCCGCGCCCAGCTTGCCGAGCAGGTAGCCGGGCAGGCTCAGCCCCAGGCCCAGGGCCGCCGCGGCGAGGGCGGCCGCCACGGAATGCTGGGTCAGGCTGTGGCCGTGCAGGTAGAGGTAGGCGGTGGCCGCGGCCAGGCCGCCGAGGGTCAGCAGGTTGTCCACCTTGCGGCGGCGCAGGTCCTGGTAGGCACAGGCCGCCAGCCAACCGAGCAGCATCCATGTCGCCAGCATTCGCTCGTGTCCTGCTCAGGTCAGGCCCGGATGGCCAGGCGACGCCTGCGCGGGGCAGGCGTCGGCGGGGCCGTCAGTAGAAGCGCGAGGCCAGCCAGAACAGACCGGCGGCCAGGGCCATGGAGGTGGGCAGGGTGAGGATCCAGGCCATCAGGATGTTGCGCACGGTGCCGCCCTGCAGGCCGCTGCGGTTGGCGACCATGGTGCCGGCCACGCCCGAGGACAGCACGTGGGTGGTGGACACCGGCAGGCTGTAGAGGTTGGCCATGCCGATCGCCGCGGTGGCGGTGAGCTGGGCGCTGATGCCCTGGGCGTAGGTCATGCCCTGCTTGCCGATCTTCTCGCCGACGGTGAGCACCACGCGCTTCCAGCCGACCATGGTGCCTACGCCCAGGGCCAGGGCCACCGCGATGATCACCCAGAAGGGCGCGTATTCGGTGGTGCTGGTCAGGTCCTTGCGCAGCTTCTCCAGGTCGGCCTTCTCGCGCGCCGGCAGGCTGTCGAGCTTGCCGACCTTCTTCGCGGTGTCGTCCAGGCACAGCAGGTAGCGGCGCACCTGCACGCGGCTGTCGGCGGACAGCTCGTTGTAGCTGGAGATGCCCTTGATGTCGCTCAGCAGGCCCTTGAGGGTGGACTCGGTCTGCTTCGGTTCGCAGCGGTACAGCTCGGGCATCTCGCCGTCGGCTCCCTTGCCCAGGGCGAGCATGTCGCCGAGCACGTCGGTGTGGCGCTGGTAGAACTGGCTGAGGTGGATGGCGGCGTCGCGGGTGCGTTCGATCTGGTAGGTGGTGCTGTTGAGGTCGAGGACGAACTTGGCGGGGACGATGCCGATCAGCACCAGCATGATCAGGCCGATGCCCTTCTGGCCGTCGTTGGAGCCGTGGACGAAGCTCACGGTCATGGCCGAGAGCACCAGCACCAGGCGGTTCCAGAACGGCGGGTGCTTCTTCTCGTCGACTTCGCGGCGGGTTTCCGGGGTCTTGTGCATCTTCGACAGCGGGTACATCCACTTCAGGCCGATCAGCACCAGGGCGGCGACGAAGAAGCCGGCCAGCGGCGAGAAGATCAGCGACATGGCGATGTCGATCGCCTTCTGCCAGTTCACCCCGTCGGCCAGCGGCACGCCGGTGATGACGGCGTTGGCCAGGCCGACACCGAGGATCGAGCCGATCAGGGTGTGCGAGCTGGAGGCGGGGATGCCGAAGTACCAGGTGCCCAGGTTCCAGGCGATGGCCGCGGCCAGCAGCGAGAACACCATGGCCAGGCCGTGGCCGCTGTTGACGTTGATTAGCAGTTCCACCGGCAGCAGGTGCACGATGGCATAGGCCACGCCGACGCCACCGAGCAGCACGCCGAGGAAGTTGAAGATGCCGGAGAGGATGACCGCGCGGTAGGGCGACATGGCCTTGGTGTAGATCACCGTGGCCACCGCGTTCGCGGTGTCATGGAAGCCGTTGATGAACTCGAAGGCCAGGACGAAGCCCAGCGCCAGCACCAGGCTGATGCCTACCCAGAGGTCGAGTCCGCTGAAGAGATCGAACATGAAGTTTCTGTGACCGGTCGGTGACGGGGCGGCGATTATGCCAGAAGCGATAGGATGTCGTCTGAAACCTGAAGCGATTCTCGGAATCCAGCGACACCCGGTCGCACGGGGCTTGCAGCGCTGCGGGCAATGCTCTGCAACGTTTTCGAGGGGCCCCGCGGCTCAGTTCGCGTCCTGTTCGGCCTGGCGTTGCTGGGCCTTCTGCAGGTCGGTCTGCATCTTCTCCAGTTCCCGGTCGAAGGCCTTGTCCTGCACGGACGGGCGCTTGCGCCAGGGCTTCTTGTCGGGGTCGGGCTGGGCGGCGTAGAGGGTGACCTCGCCGCCATAGACATCCTTGTAACGCTGTTCCTGGCGCTCCAGTTCGGCGCGCAGTTCGTCTTTCGTCACCTGTGTTCCTGATGGCGTGTGGCTGATGGGGGGATATGCGGGAAAAGCATAGCAGGCGCGATTATAACCGCTGGCGGGGCGCTGTCAGCCGGGGGCGGGAAGAGCGGGTGGGTTCGCACAAATGTAACAGCAGGCTACGCTCAGGAAGCGATCAACATTCGAGGAGACCGCTCCATGATCAAGCTCCGCCTTCCCCTGCTGCTGTGTGCGCTGTTGTTCTCGGTGCAGGGTTTCGCCGCCAACACCGCCCAGCAGGAAAAGATGAAGACCTGCAACGCCGACGCCACCGCCAAGTCGCTCAAGGGTGACGAGCGCAAGACCTTCATGAGCAGCTGCCTGAAAGCCGGCGGCGGCGATACCGGCAAGAAGCTGACGCCGCAGCAGGAGAAGATGGCCCAGTGCAACAAGGACGCCGCGGCCAAGGCGCTGAAGGGCGACGAGCGCAAGACGTTCATGAGTGGTTGTTTGAAGAAATAGCGGAGGCGGGGCGCTGGTGTGGCCGGGGCGTTCGGCGTGGCCGGTGAACCCGATCGCGGACGAAGTCCGCTCCTACGCCCGTGCTTCCCTGTAACCGTAGGAGCGGACTCCGTCCGCGATTCGGCGGATAACGCCATACGCCAAGCCCACCGTAGGGCGTATAACCGTTCGCGGTTATCCGCCGCCACACCCAAGCCCCCAGCCAACGCCCAGGCCAGCCCCGGAGCCGCCGGGCGCCAAGGCCAAACGGCGGATAACGCGGAGCGTTATTCGCCCTACGGATTTCCAGAGAAACCTCCGAGCGCACCGGAACGCCCCTTCAGAAGGCCGAGCGAAACCCGCGCTAGGGACGTACCCTCGGGGCGGGCCTCCGTGGCGGGGGAGTTCGCGAGGGTAGCCCGACTCTGTCGGGCCCGTATGCGGGGCAAGCCTTTTTGGTTCCTTTTTGCGGGGGTGGCCTTCCACCGTTTGACAAAAGGGACTCGCCCGAGGGGGCGAAACAAGAAACATCAACGCACTCGGAGCGGCGCGCTACACCGAGCCCAACCCCAAAAGTCTCTGGGTTATTCCCCTTCGGGCCAGCGCAAGCGCTGTTCGCGATGGAGCCGCGTCCCGCGTTCGCGGGAATGACGGGGGTGGGGCAGGAGCGAGAGGGCAAGGTTCACGAGGCCCCCTCGTTCAAACCCCCGAACACAACAACCAGGCCACCGCCAGCAGATAGAACAACACCGACCCATCCTCGCCCAACGGCGATTGAAGAACATGCCGTGCGTTCATGTTCATGCCTTCACCTCCGCCGACCAGTAGCCCTGGGCATTGCGGAAAGGCTGCCGGGCCATCTGCTCCGGGCGGGTGATGCCGTTGGCGCGCAGGGCGTTGACCAGCGCCGAGAAGGACTTCGCGGTATAGCTCATGGCGGGCTCCTTGCGTTCCGTCAGTGGGGGACGGAGCTATGAAAACGCAACGGCCACCATCAACGGAAATGGAACTTCCTGCTTTCGACTATTGATGAAATCGATGAAAGGCCCGGCTCACCAGTCCAACTGCAACTGGCTGTCGAACTGCCGCGGCCGGCCCGTCAGCGGGTCGTCGAAGGCCAGGTGCCGGGCCAGCAGCTGCAGCGGGTGGGAATAGTCGTCGCTGCGCCGCTGCTCTTCCGGCAGCAGCTGTGGATAAAGCGGATCGTTGCGCAGCGCCGCGCCCAGGGCGGCCATGTGCACGCGCAACTGGTGGCGCTTGCCGCTCACCGGGTAGAGCGCGTAGCGCCACCAGTGCTCGCGGCGCTCCAGCACCTCGATGCGGGTTTCGCTGTTGATCGCGCCCTCGGCCTCGCGCATGAGGATGAAGGGCTCGCCGTCCACCAGGCGGCTGCGCCGCACGTGGGGGAAGTCCAGCTGCGGCAGCGGCGGGGCGATCGCCTCGTAGCGCTTGTGCATGCGCCGCTCGCGGAACAGCGCCTGGTAGGCCGCGCGGCTGGCCGGGTTGGCGGAGAACAGCACCAGCCCGGCGGTGGGCCGGTCGATGCGGTGCAGCGGCACCAGCAGCGGGTTGTCCAGGCGCCGGGCCAGGCGCGCCAGCAGTGTCTGTTCGACGTACTGGCCGGAGGGCGTCACCGGCAGGAAGTGCGGCTTGTCGACCACCACCAGGTGTTCGTCGACGTGCAGGATGCGTTCTTCGAAGGGGATCGGCGTTTCCGCCTCCACCTCGCGGAAGTAGTGCACGCGCAGGCCCTCGCGGTGCGGTGTGCTGGCGTCCAGCGGCTTGCCCTCGGCGTCCAGCACGCGGCCGCGGGCCAGGCGCTGCAGCCAGGTCTCGCGGGGGATCGCCGGGAAGCGCGCGCACAGGCAGTCGAGCACCGTCGACCAGGGCCCGGCCGGCAGGTGCAGGGTACTGGCGCGGTGCTGGGCGGCGGAAAACGGCTTCTCGGACATGGTCGGCGGTGGCGGTCGGGGGCGTGCATTAGGCCGCAGATGGTTGCGTCCGTCAAAGACCGCTCGGCATCTCAGGCCGGGTTGACCTCGACCGTCACGTGGGCCAGTTCCTCGTGTTCCACCAGCAGCGCCTTGAAGTCCTCCGGCCGCGCCGGGCTGGCGCTGCTGAGGCTGAGGATGCAGGCGTACTTGCGCTTGCCCACCCGCCACAGGTGCAGGTCGGTGATGCGCGCCGGGTAGGGACCGGCGGCGATGGCCTGGCGCACTTCCTCCAGCACCGGCGCGTCCATCTCCGCGTCGAGCAGCACCCGGCTGCTCTGGCGCAGCAGGCCGCGGGCCCAGATCGCCACCAGCACCGCGCCGACGATGCCCATCAGCGGGTCGAGCCAGGCCGCGCCCCAGAGCATGCCGCCGAGCAGCGCGACCATGGCCAGCACCGAGGTGGCGGCGTCGGCCAACACGTGCAGGTAGGCGGCGCGCAGGTTGAGGTCGTGGCCATGGGCGTGCCCGTGGTCATGCTGGTGATCGTGATCATGGCCATGCCCGTGGTCATGACCGTGATGGTCGCGCAGCAGCCAGGCGCAGGCCAGGTTGACCAGCAGGCCGAGCGCGGCGATGGCGATGGCCTGGGCGTAGTGGATGGGCGAGGGCGCGAGCAGCCGCGCGACCGACTCGAACAGCATCAGCGCCGCCACGGCGAGCAGCAGCAGGGCGCTGCTGTAGCTGGCCAGCACCTCGATCTTCCAGGTGCCGAAGGCGAAGCGCCCGTCGCCCTTCAGGCGCCGCGCCGCGACGTAGGCGAAGAACGCCAGGCCCAGGGCCAGGGCATGGGAGCTCATGTGCCAGCCGTCGGCGAGCAGGGCCATGGAGTTGAAGTACCAGCCGCCGGCGATCTCCAGCACCATCATCAGCGCGGTGAGCACCACCGCGCGCAGGGTGTTGCGCTCGGCCAGCGGGTTGCTTTCGTTGAAGTCGTGCTGGTGCGACTGGTCGAGGGCGGGGGCTGGCATGCGAAAATGTCCCGGAGTCATTTTCAGATACTATACCCCAGTATACTTTCAGGACGTCAGCCCATGGCCCACACCATCCGTGACAAACGCAAGCTGCTCACCCGCATCCGCCGCATCAAGGGGCAGAGCGAGGCGCTGGAACGCGCGCTGGAGAAGGAGGAGGGCGACTGCGCCGCGGTGCTGCAGCAGATCGCGGCGATCCGCGGCGCGGTCAACGGCCTGATGGCCGAGGTGCTGGAAGGGCACCTGCGCGAGCACCTGGCGGCCGAGGCGCGCACGCCGCAACAGCGCGCGGAAGACCTCGACCAGGTGATGAGCGTGCTGCGTTCCTACCTGAAGTAGCTCAGTGGGACAGCCGCGCGGCCAGTTCGTCGACTTCCTCGGCCCAGTCCGAGTCCTCTTCCAGGGCCTCGCGGATGAAGGTCGCCTGGGCCTCGTTCCAGAAGGGCGCGTCGGCCAGGGCCTGGTCCGCGGGCAGGCGGTGCGCGGCGAGGAAGGCGTCGATCTCCTGGCGCCCGCTGGGCAGGCCCAGTTGCTTGAACAGCTCGGTGAAGGTGTGGGGTGTGGTGTCCATGGCGGGCCTCCTGTGGTCGGTCGTGCATCAACTATAGGCGTTCGGCGCGGGCCGGTCGGCCGCGGAATCGATAGGTGGCTTTCAATTTTTCCGGCGCCGGGCAATGATGGCGCAGTCCCTGACATCCCCTCGCGCCAGGCCCGTTCATGAGCTCTCCCGAGCAGCGTCCGCACGCCATCACCCTGCAGATCGTCTCGATCGTCGGTTTCACCTTCCTGCTGTTCCTGTGCATCGGCTTCCTGCTGCCGGTGCTGCCCGGCTTCGTCCACCACGAGCTGGGCTTCGACGCCACCACCGCCGGCCTGGTGATAGGCGCGCAATACCTGGCGACCCTCGCCTCGCGGCCGCTGGCCGGGCGCCTGACCGACACCCTGGGGGCCAAACGCGCGGTGATCTACGGCCTGCTCAGCCTGGCCGGCGGCGGGGCGCTGGTGCTGCTGGCCACCAGCCTGCAGGCGCTGGTCTGGACGAGCCTGGCGCTGCTGCTGGGCAGCCGCCTGCTGATCGGCTTCGCCCAGGGCCTGATGGGCATCGGCACGGCGAGCTGGGGCATCGCCCGGGTCGGCGCGCAGAACACCGCGCGGGTGATCTCCTGGAACGGCATCGTCTGCTACGGCGGCATCGCCCTGGGCGCGCCGCTGGGCGTGGGCATGGCCGCGCACCTGGGGCTGTGGAGCCTGGGCGCCGGCATCCTGGCGCTGGCCGGGCTCGGCCTGCTGCTGGCCCGCGGCAAGGCGCCGGCGCCGATCATCGCCGGCACGCGCATGGCCTTCTTCGCCGTGCTCGGCCGGGTACTGCCCTACGGTATGTGCGTGGCCCTGGGCTCCATCGGCTTCGGCAGCCTGGCCACCTTCATCACCCTCTACTACGGCAGCCGCGGCTGGGCCGACCCGGCCTGGTGCCTGAGCCTGTTCGGCATCAGCTTCGTCGGCGCGCGGCTGCTGCTGTCCTGGACCATCAACCGCTTCGGCGGCTTCAACGTGGCGGTGCTCTGCCTGCTGGTGGAAAGCGCCGGCCTGCTGCTGTTGTGGCAGGCGCCTAGCCCGGCCTTCGCCCTGCTCGGCACGGCGCTGACCGGCGCCGGGCTGTCGCTGGTGTACCCGGCGCTGGGCGTCGAGGCGGTGCTGCGCATTCCCGCCGCCAGCCGCAGTTCGGCGCTGGGCGCCTACGCGCTGTTCTTCGACCTGGCCCTGGGCCTGGCTGGCCCGCTGATGGGCGCGGTGGCCGCGCACTCGGACTACGCCAGCATCTTCCTGGTGGCCGCGCTGCTGGCCGCCTGCGGCTTCCTCATCTGCCTCTGGCTGCTGCGCTTCACCCGCCAGCGCCACGAGGAACTGGACTTCGACTAGACTGCGGCTTCCCCCGCCGTGACCGCTTCCCATGGACATCGAACTGGCGCGCACCTTCCTGGAAATCGCCCGTGGCGGCAGCTTCGTCGCCGCCGCGCAGCGCCTGCACGTGACCCAGACCACGGTCACCGCGCGGGTGCACAACCTCGAGACGCAATTGGGCTGCCGGCTGTTCCAGCGCAGCCGCGCCGGCGCCCGGCTGACCGATGATGGTGAACGCTTCCTCGGCTACGCCAACCAGCTGGTGCAGACCTGGGACGCGGCGCGCCGCGACCTGCCGCTGCCGGCGGGCTACCGCGAGGTGCTCAACATCGGCGGCGAGCTGAGCCTGAGCAACCCGCTGATGCTCGCCTGGACGGTGCGCCTGCGCCAGCGCATGCCAGCCCTGGCCCTGCACGCCGAGATCGGCAGCGGCGAGCGCCTGCAGAAGCAGCTGGAGCTGGGCGTGCTCGACGCCGCGCTGGTCTACCGCCCGGACTACTGGCCGGGCATGCAGGTGGAGCAGTTGCTGGAGGAGAAGCTGATCCTGGTGCGCTCGACGCAGCAGCCGGAGCCCTACATCTACATCGACTGGGGCGAGGAATTCCGCCGCCAGCACGACGCCGCGCTGCCCGACCGGGCCCACGCCGCCACCAGCTTCAGCCTCGGCCCGCTGGCCCTGCAGCACCTGCTGCAATGCGGCGGCAGCGGCTATTTCCGCACGCGGGTGGTGCACAGCTACCTGCAGGCCGGGGTGCTGGAGCGGGTGCCGCTGGCGCCGGAATTCATCTACCCGACCTACCTGGTGTATTCCCGCGAGAAGGATTCGCCGGCGCTGCAGAACGCCCTGGCCATCCTCCGCGAGGTGGTGGCCGGGGACATCGACTGGTCGCAGCGCTGGGACTACGAGGCCTAGACCGCCACCTGCAGGGCGCGCTCGGCCTGCACCTGCGGCTGCAGCCAGAGGTGGCGGAAGGCGGCGATAAGGTCGGTCTGGCTGAGCATGCCGACCAGCCGGCCGGCGCCGTCGACCACCGGCAGGCAGTGCCGGCCCTGGTCGGAGAGCAGCTGGATCAGCTCCGGCAGCTGGGCGTCCTCGCGCAGCGACTGCACGCGGTGCGTCATCAGGTTGCCGACGCGCTGGCCGAAGGGCGAGCGCAGGCGGCGCTGGCCGCGGAACAGGTCGCTCAAGGTGAGGATGCCCACCAGGTGGCCGCGGTCGAGCACTGGCAGGGCCTTGAGGTGGTGCTTGTCGAGCAGGCCCCAGGCTTCCTCGATGCGCGCGTCCGGGCTGACCGAGCGGATGTCGCGGGACATGATGTCGCGCGCGCGGATGCCGCCCAGCAGGCGTTCGCTGGCGTGCTTCTCGGCGGCCAGCAGCAGGCGTTCGAGGTCCTCGGGCGTCACGTCGACGAAGCCGCCGGCGCTGGCCAGGGCGCTTTCCAGGTCGTCGGCGTGCAGGCCCAGGCGCTCGCCGGGCAGCGGGTCGGCGGTCAGGTGCGGGTTGCTGGCCGGGACGGCGAGCTTGCGCGGGTAGGGCGCGCGGGTGAGGTTGTTGTAGACCAGGGCCAAGCCGATCAGCGCCAGCGAGGCCACGCCCACCGGCAGCAGCAGGTGCAGCAGATGCTGGTCCACCAGCGGCCCGCCCACGGCCAGGCTGAAGGCCATGGCCGTGCTCGGCGGATGCAGGCAGCGCAGGCCGAGCATCAGTAGCACCGCCACCACCATGGACAGCGACGCCTGCGGCCAGCTGTGGCCGAGCCAGTGGCCGAGCAGCAGGCCCACCAGCGCCGCCACCAGATTGCCGCCCAGCAGCGACCAGGGCTGCGCCAGCGGGCTGGACGGCACGGCGATGGCCAGCAGGGCCGAGGCGGCCAGCGGCGGGCCGATGCGCAGCATGGTGTCGACGCCGAACAGCCAGGCGCACAAGGGCATGCACAGGCCCAGGGCGAACCCGCAGCCGAGCACCGCGCGCAGCCAGTCGCGGTTGGACGAGGGGCCGGCGCAGGGCGCCAGGCGGTGCAGCCAGGCGCCGAAGGCAGCGGCTTTCATCGCGGCACCTCGCGGGAGGCGCCGGGAAGGGGGGCAGTCAATGGATGCATGTCACGCAGGCACCGCGCATCACGATTCCGGGCTGGGCCGGTCGGGCGGGCGCTTCCTTATGGTTGGTCGAGCGGCGATTCGTCGCAGGGGCGAGGCCGACGGCCATCCTAGACAGCGTGACGATCCATATCCAATGAATGTTATTGCTGTTTGAGTGCAATATCGGTGAAGTGTGGGCGCGCCCGCGCGGGGCTCACACCGGTGGGAAGGCCTTGAACGCCTCCAGCGTCTCGGCGTAGGCGGTCCAGTCGCGCAGGGCCGGGTAGTCGCCGGCGGCCACGCGCTCGGCATGCACCAGCTGGATGAAGGTCCAGGCCACGGCGGCGCTCAGGCCAGCCTGGTCCAGGCGGCCGTCGCGCGGCAGCGGCTGCGTCAGCAGCTCCAGCTCCAGGCCGGCGCAGGCGGCGCGCAGCTGCTGGTCCACCCGGGCGTACCAGGCGGCGTCGCGGCGGGCCTCGTCGCGCTGCAGCTCGTAGTACAGCTGCACGGCCTTCTCGCAGGCCGCCAGGGCCAGGCCCAGCAGGCGCGTGGCGCGCACCCGCTCGGCCGGCTCGGCGGGCATCAGGCTGCGCCCGGCCTGGTGTTCGGCCAGGTCGATGATCAGGCTCGAATCCATCAGCACCTGGCCGTCGTCCAGCACCAGGCTGGGCGCCTTGACCACCGGGTTGATGGCGCGGAACTCCTCGACGTGGCGGAACACCGAGAGCGAGCGGTGGCTGAAGTCGACGTCCAGCAGGCGCAGGCTGATGGCCACGCGGCGGACGTAGGGCGAGTCGAGCATTCCGATCAGTTGCATGGAGGCATCCTGTTATTGGAGATTACATGGGGTGGCCGGCTGCGAAGGCCGCATGGCAGCGCTGCTGTCGCTAAATCTAGCGGCTGGAAAGGCCGGAAAAAATCGACGATTTATAACTGCAAGGGTTAGCGGAACTTACATGAGCGCCTATCCACCCCTGTCCGCGCTGCGCAGCTTCGAGGCCGTGGCCCGGCTCGGCAGCGTGACCCAGGCCGCCGCCGAGCTGCACGTCACCCACTCGGCGGTCAGCCAGCAGGTGCGCCAGCTGGAGGAACTGCTCGGCGTCACCCTGCTGCAGCGCGAGGGCCGCGGCCTGCGCCTGAGCGAGGAGGGCCGCCTCTACGCCCTGCAGGTGCGCCGCGCCCTGCGCGACATAGCCGAAGCCACGCGCCTGGCGCGGGCGCGGCCCAGCGAGGGGGAACTGGTGGTGGCGGTGCTGCCGTCCTTCGCCCAGCAATGGCTGCTGCCGCGCCTGCCGGGCTTCCGTCAGCGTCATCCCGAATACCGCCTGCGCCTGCTGGCCAGCCTGGAAGTGATCGATCTGCGCCAGGGCCTGGCCGACGTGGCCATCCGCATCGGTCAGGGGCACTGGGAGGGCCTGGCCCAGCAACGCCTGTTCGACGACGAACTGCTGGCGGTCTGTGCCCCGCACTTCAACGGCGGGCGCCTGCCGCGCACGCCGCAGCAGATCCTCGCCGGCCCGCTGATCCACGGTTTCGAATCCTGGCTGCCCTGGTGCCAGGCGGCGGGCGTGGCGCTGCCCGAAGGCGACGGCCTGTTCACCGTCAACGACTCCAACCTGGTGGTGGAAGCCCTGCGCCTGGGCCTGGGCATAAGCGTCGAACGCCGCAGCCTGGTGGCCGGCGCCCTGGCCCGCGGCGAACTGGTGCAACTGGGCGAGGTCAGCGCGCCCTACGCCTACCCCTACTGGCTGGTGTGGCCGCAGCGGGAGGAGACGCGGACCAAGGTGGCGGTGTTTGCCCAGTGGTTGGCGGAGGAGGTGGAAGAGTACCTGGGGCGGGGTGATTCGCGTCCATCGTAGGGCGGATAACCGTCCGCGGTTATCCGCCGTTGGCCGCGCCACCGGGGCGTCCGGCGTGGGCGGTGAACCCAATCGCGGACGGAGTCCGCTCCTACGTCCGTGCTTCCTTGTAACCTACGGATTTCCCGAGAGATTTAGGTGCTGAGTTCAAGAGCGCCCTCTCCCCAACCCTCTCCCTGAAGGGAGAGGGGGCTGTTCGGAGTGGGTGGGGAGTTTGGAGTCAGCCTGATACTCCCTAACCTCACCCCGTCATTCCCGCGAACGCGGGAACCCAGTGACTGCGGGGTTCGCGAGCAAGCTCGCTCCTACGAAGAGCAAAGCAGCTCTGCTCTGGCTTTTGCTCTTGAGTCTTCCAGAGAAACATCCGCGCACTCCGGAACGCCCCTTCAGAAGGCCGAGCGAAACCCGCGCTCAGGAGGTCATGCGACATGGATGTCGCGAGAGCCCCGATGGGCTACAGGGACGTACCCTCGGGGCGGGCCTCCGTGGCGGGGGAATTCGCGAGGGTAGCCCGACTCTGTCGGGCCCGTATGCGGGGCAAGCCTTTTTGGTTCCTTTTTGCGGGGGTGGCCTTCCACCGTTTGACAAAAGGGACTCGCCCGAGGGGGCGAAACAAGAAGGCCGGGCAAACTCGGAGCGGCGCAGAAACACCCAAGCCAAGGCAACTGGGTTATTCCCCTTCGGGCCAGCGCAAGCGCTGTTCGCGATGGAGCCGCGTCCCGCGTTCGCGGGAATGACGAGTTCAAGATCGAAGCACGCGCTTAGCGACACAGACCGTCGCCCCACCCCGATAAAATCCCCCCCTCGCAGGAAAAACCCTCCCACCCCACCCCGGCTTCTGCTCAAATTGCCGGGCCCCCCGGCAAACCTGGAGAAACGATGAGCGAAGCCCTGAGCCCCGGCCTGATGGTCATCCACGGCAACCACCCCGAGGCGCTGCGCGACCTGCTGGTGGCCTGGATGGCGCGCTACCCGCTGGCGCCGCTGGAAAGCGAAACCATCCTGGTGCAGAGCAACGGCATCGCCCAGTGGCTGAAACTGGCCCTGGGCCGCGACGTCGCCGACGGCGGCTGCGGCATCACCGCGGCGCTGGACGTGCAGCTGCCCGCGCAGTTCCTCTGGCGCGCCTACCGCGGCGCGCTGGGCAAGGACCAGGTGCCGGAAGTCTCGGTGCTGGACAAGGCGCCGCTCACCTGGCGCCTGATGCGCCTGCTGCCGACCTTGCTGGCGCGCGAGGAATTCCAGGCCCTGCGCCGCTTCCTCGCCGACGACGCCGACCTGCGCAAGCGCTACCAACTGGCCGAGCGCCTGGCCGACCTGTTCGACCAGTATCAGGTGTACCGCGCCGACTGGCTGGAGGACTGGAGCGAGCACCGCGACCAGTTGCGCACCGCCGGCGGCAACCTTCGCCCGCTGAACGACGACGAACGCTGGCAGGCCGAGCTGTGGCGCGCTCTGCTGGCGGAGGTGGGCGACGACGGCCTGGCCGGCAGCCGCGCCGGCGTGCACCGGCGCTTCCTCGAACGCCTGCGCGAAGGCGCGCCGCCCAGGGGCCTGCCGCGCCGGGTGGTGGTGTTCGGCATCTCCGCCATGCCGGCGCAGACGGTGGAAGCCCTGGCCGCGCTGGCGCAGGTGGCCCAGGTGCTGCTGTGCGTGCACAACCCCTGCCGCCACCACTGGGCCGATATCGTCGCCGACAAGGACCTGCTGCGCCACGAATACCGCCGCCAGCAGCGCCGCCCCGGCGTGCCGCTGCAGCTGGACGACGACCTCCAGCACCAGTACGCCCAGCCGCTGCTGGCGGCCTGGGGCAAGCAGGGCCGCGACTACATCAACCTGCTCGACCAGTACGACAACCCCGAGAGCTACCGCAGCCGCTTCGGCGAGGTCAGCGGCGGGCGCATCGACCTGTTCAGCGAGGAATCACCGGCGCACCTGCTCGGCCAGTTGCAGGACGACATCCTCGAACTGCGCCCGCTGGCCGAGACCCGCGGGCAATGGCCGGCGCTGGAGCCGGCGCGGGACCGCTCCGTCCGCTTCCACCTGGCCCACAGCGCCCAGCGCGAGGTGGAGGTGCTGCACGACCAGCTGCTGGCGCGCTTCGATGCCGACGCCACCTTGCGCCCGCGCGACGTCATCGTCATGGTCCCCGACATCGACGCCTACGCGCCGCACGTCCAGGCGGTGTTCGGCCAGCTCGGGCGCGACGACCGGCGCTTCATCCCCTTCACCCTGGCCGACCAGGGCCAGCGCGGCCGCGAGCCGCTGCTGGTGGCCCTGGAGCACCTGCTGCAACTGCCCGACAGCCGCTTCGCGGTGAGCGAGATCCTCGACCTGCTGGACGTCGGCGCCCTGCGCGCGCGCTTCGGCATCGGCGAGGCCGACCTGCCGCTGCTGCAACGCTGGATCGACGGCGCCGGGGTGCGCTGGGGCCTGGACGGCGGGCAGCGCGAAGATCTCGGCCTGCCCGCCGCCGAAGAGGCCAACACCTGGCGCTTCGGCCTGCGGCGCATGCTGCTGGGCTTTGCGGTGGGCGAGGGCGAGGCCTTCCAGGGCATCCAGCCCTATGCCGAGATCGGCGGCCTGGACGCCGCCGTGCTCGGCCCCCTGGCCGGCCTGCTGCAGCGCCTGGCCGAGGCCTGCGAACGCCTGGCCGAGCCGGCGCCGCCGGAGGTCTGGCGCGAGCGCCTGCGCCAGCTGCTCGACGATTTCTTCCTGACCCGCGACGAGCACGACGAACTGCTGCGCCAGCAACTGCTGCAACTGCTCGAACGCTGGCTGGAAACCTGCGGGCGCGCCGCCTTCGGCGAACTTCTGCCGCTGTCGGTGGTGCGCGAGGCCTGGCTCGGCGGCCTCGACGCCGGCGGCCTGAACCAGCGCTTCCTGGCCGGCGCGGTGAGCTTCTGCACGCTGATGCCGATGCGCGCCATTCCCTTCCGCGTGGTCTGCCTGCTGGGCATGAACGACGGCGACTACCCGCGCCAGCAGCCGCCGCTGGACTTCGACCTGATGCGCAACGACTACCGCCCCGGCGACCGCTCGCGGCGCGAGGACGACCGCTACCTGCTGCTCGAAGCCGTACTCTCGGCGCGCGACCAGCTGTACGTCAGCTGGGTGGGCCGCAGCATCCGCGACAACAGCGAGCGCCCGCCCTCGGTGCTGATCGGCCAGCTGCGCGACCACCTGGCGGCCGGCTGGTCGCTGCCCGGCCAGCCCGGCGACGGCAAGGCGCTGCTCCACGCGCTGACCACCGAACATCCGCTGCAACCCTTCAGCCGCCGCTACTTCGAAGGCCGGGGCGAGGGCGTCGACGGCTTCTACACCTACGCCCGCGAATGGCGCGAGGTGCACCGCGACGACGAGCCGGCGGCACAGGCCGAGGCGCCGCTGCCCGAACTGCTGCCGGACGCGCCCATCGGCCTGCGCGTGCTCGCCGACTTCCTCGCCAGCCCGGTCAACGCCTTCTTCCAGCAGCGCCTGAAGGTGCGCTTCGCCGAGGAAGACCTGACCGGCCACGACGAGGAAACCTTCGCCCTCGACGGCCTGCAGGTCTGGCAGCTGCAGTTCGAACTGTGCGAGCGCCTGCGCCCGTGGATCGAGCAGCACTGGGCCGACGGCGAACTGCCCGGCCGCATCGTGGGGCAGCTGGCGCGCCTGCGCGGCGAGGGGCGCCTGCCGCTGGCGGCCTTCGGCGCCTTCAGTGCCCGCGAGCTGAGCGCGCCGCTGGGCGGACTGCTGACGCGCTACCGCGAGGAACTGGAGCACTGGAGCGAGGCCGAGGAAGGCCAGCGCGAGCTTATCCACAGCCACGCGGCCAGCGGCGTGGAGCTGGGCGACTGGCTCGGCGGCCTGCGGCGCAACGCCGAGGGCCACTGGGCCAGCGTGCAACTGGTCAGCGGCAAGCTGCACGAAGGCCGCGGCTACAAGTGGCACAGCCTGGTGCGCCACTGGGTGCGCCACCTGGGCCTGCAACTGTGCGGCGCGCCGGTGCACAGCCTGCTGGTCAGCCAGACCGGCACCCTGGAACTGCCGCCGCTGACCGCGGAGATCGCCCGCGGTCACCTGGACGCGCTGATCACCGCCTGGCTCGAAGGCCTGCGCCGGCCGCTACCGGTGGCCTGCAAGGCGGCCTTCGCCTGGCTGGGAGCCGGCGGTGACGAAGCCCGCGCCGCCAGCGAGGCGGCCAAGCGCTACGACGGCGGCTTCGGCAGCACCGGCGAGGCAGCTTCCTCGCCGGCGCTGGCGCGGGTCTACCCGGACTTCGCCAGCCTCAACGCCAGCGGTGAATTCGCCACCTGGGCCGAGAACCTCTACGGCCCGCTGTACCAGCTGCTGCAACGCCGCGACGACGAGGAGCAAGGCCAATGAGCCGCGAACTGCGCGCCCTGGAATTCCCCCTGCACGGCAGCCGCCTGATCGAGGCCAGCGCCGGCACCGGCAAGACCTTCACCATCGCCCTGCTGTACCTGCGCCTGGTGCTCGACCACGGCGGCGAACTGGCCTTCGGCCGGCCGCTGAGCCCGCCGGAAATCCTCGTGGTGACCTTCACCGACGCCGCCACCCAGGAGCTGCGCGAACGCATCCGCGCGCGCCTGGGCGAGGCCGCCGCCTGCTTCGCCGAGCCGGCGTTGCAGCACGATGCGCTGCTGGTGGAGCTGCGCGCCAGCTACCCGGAGCAGCGCTGGCCCGGCTGCGCGCGCCTGCTGCGCCTGGCCGCCGAATGGATGGACGAGGCCGCCGTGTCGACCATCCACAGCTGGTGCTACCGCATGCTCCGCGAGCACGCCTTCGACAGCGGCAGCCTGTTCACCCAGGACCTGATCACCGACCAGAGCGAACTGCTCGCCGAAGTGGTGCGCGACTACTGGCGGCGCAACTTCTACCCGCTGCCGGCGCCGGCGGCGAAGGTGGTCGGCGACATCTACAAGGGCGGCCCCGAAGCCCTGGCGCGCCTGCTGCAGCCCTTGCTGGCGCAACAGGAGGCCGGCTTCCGCTATGCCGACCAGCCACTGAGCGCGCCCGGCTCGCTGCGCGAGCTGCTGGAGGAAACCGGCGCCTTCTACGCGCGCCTGGACGAACTGGAGCAACAGGCCCGCGCCGCCTGGGCCACCGATGCCCAGGGCCTGCGCCAGCTGCTGATCGACCTGCGCCCGCAGCTCAACGGCAACAGCTACCGCAACAAGGATGACGACGCCGTCTTCGAAGGCTGGCTGCAGGCGCTGGAAGCCTGGAGCCTGGGCGGCGCGGCGCCGGACAACCTCGCCCGCTTCGGCCAGACGCGGATCAAGGTGAAGGGCAAGACGCCGGTGCCCGAGCATGCCGCGTTCCAGGCCATCGATGCTTGGCTGGAGGCCGCCGAGCAGCAGCCGGACATCGCCCCGCAACTGCTGCTGCACGCCCTGGGGGAAATCAGCCGCGCCCTGGAGGCGGAGAAGCAGCGCCGCGCTGAACTAGGCTTCGACGACCTGCTGGCGCGCCTGGACCGCGCCCTGGCCGGCCCCGGCGGCGAGCACCTGGCCGAGCGCATCCGCGAGCAGTTCCCGGTGGCGCTGATCGACGAATTCCAAGACACCGACCCGCTGCAGTACCGCATCTTCGAGCGCATCTACCGCATCGCCGAGAATCCTCGCGACTGCGGATTATTCATGATCGGCGACCCCAAGCAGGCGATCTACGCCTTCCGCGGCGCCGACATCCACACCTACCTGCGCGCCCGCGCCGCCACCGCCGGGCGCCACTACACCCTGGGCACCAACTACCGCTCGACGCTCGCCGTGGTGGAGGCGGTGAACCACTGCTTCGCCTTCGCCGAGGGCCACGAGCGCGGCGCCTTCCGCTTCGCCGCGCAGGGCGACAACCCGGTGCCGTTCCAGGCGGTGGCCGCCAAGGGACGCGACGAGCGCCTGCTGATCGACGGCGAGGAAGCCGCGGCGCTGACCCTCTGGCAGCTGGAGAACGACGGCCAGGTGGTCGGCAGCCGGCTCTACCGCGAGCAGATGGCCGCCGGCGCCGCCAGCGCCATCCGCCACTGGCTGAGCCTGGCCCAGCAGGGCCGCGCCGGGCTGTACAAGGCCGATGGCACGGGCCGGGCGCTGCGCCCGGCGGACATCGCCATCCTGGTGCGCGGGCGCAGCGAGGCCGAGGCGGTGCGCGCGGAACTGGCGGCGCGGCGCCTGGCCAGCGTCTACCTGTCCGACCGCGACTCGGTGTTCGACAGCCCCGAGGCCGGCGACCTGCTGCACTGGCTGCGCGCCTGCGCCGAGCCGGGCAACGACGCCCTGCTGCGCAGCGCCCTGGCCACCCGCACTCTGGGCCTGGGCTGGCAGACCCTGGAACGGCTGAACCAGGACGAACAGTTCTGGGAAGGCATGCTCATGCGCTTCCGCGACTACCGCAGCCAGTGGCAGCAGCAGGGCGTGCTGCCCATGCTGCGCCGGCTGCTGGCCGACTTCGAACTGCCGGCGCGGCTGCTGCGCCGCGCCGACGGCGAGCGCAGCCTGACCAACCTGCTGCACCTGGCCGAATGGCTGCAGCGCGAGGCCGCCGAGCTGGACGGCGAGCACGCCCTGCTGCGGGTGCTGGCCGAGCAGTTGGCCAGCCCGTCGAGCGAGGAAATCCTTCGTCTGGAAAGCGACGCCGACCTGATCAAGGTGGTGACCATCCACAAGTCCAAGGGCCTGGAATACCCGCTGGTGCTGCTGCCGTTCATCTGCAGCTGGAAGGAGCTGGACGGCAAGAGCCAGACGCCGCCCAGCTTCCAGGGCGAGGAGGGCAAGGTGATCGAACTGGCGCGCGGCAAGGACCTGGCCGAGGCCGCCTACCGCCTGGCCAACGACGAACGCCTGGGCGAGGACATGCGCCTGCTCTACGTGGCCCTGACCCGCGCCCGCCACGCTCTGTGGCTGGGCGTGGCGCCGCTGGTGGCGGGCAACGCGAAGAACCCCGAGCTGCACAAGGGCGCCTTCGGCTACCTGCTCGGCGGCGGCGCGGCCATCGCCCTGGACGGCTTCGCCGGCTGCCTGCAGGCCCTGGGCGGCGGCTGCCCCGGCATCCGCATCGAGCCCGTGCCGGCGGTGGACGCCACGGCCTACGACGAGGCCCGCGCCGGCCAGCTCGGCCAGGCCCGCGAGCCGCAGCGGCGGGTGGCGGAGAAATGGTGGATCGCCAGCTATTCCGCGCTGGCCACCCTGGACGCCGAAGGCGATGCGCCGGCGCCGGCCAGCGAACCCATCAGCGCCGAGGAAGCCACCCTGCGCGAAGGCGACGCCGACAGCGCCGCGGCCGAACTGGCCCAGGCCGCGCCGGCCGCCGGCAGCCTGCACGCCTTCCCGCGCGGGCCCAACCCCGGCAGCTTCCTCCATGGCCTGCTGGAATGGGCCGCCGACGAGGACTTCGCCGCCGTGGCGGAGCAACCCGAGGCCCTGCGCGACCTGATCGCCCGGCGTTGCCAGCTGCGCGGCTGGGAAGCCTGGATCGAGCCCCTGGCGCAGTGGCTGCCGGCCTTCCTCCAGGCCAGCCTGGCGGTGCCCGGCGCGGCGCCGGTGCAACTGGCGGCGCTGGCCAGCTACCAGAAGGAAATGGAGTTCTGGTTCGCCGTGAAACCCACCGACAGCACCCGCCTCGACGCCGCCGTGCGCGCCCACGTGCTGCCCGGCGAGGCGCGCCCGGCGCTGCAGCCGACGCAGCTGGGCGGCATGCTCAAGGGCTTCATCGACCTGGTCTTCGAACACGAGGGGCGCTACTACGTGGCCGACTACAAATCCAACTGGCTCGGCCCCGACGCCGCCGCCTACACCGCGCCGGCCCTGCGCGCGGCGGTGCTGGAGCACCGCTACGACCTGCAGTACGCGCTCTACCTGTTCGCCCTGCACCGCCTGCTCAAGGCGCGCCTGGCGGACTACGACTACGACCGCCACGTCGGCGGCGCGCTCTACCTGTTCCTGCGCGGCGGCGAGCACGGCGTGTTCCACGAGCGCCCGCCGAAGGCGCTGATGGAGGCGCTGGAAGCGCTGTTCAGCCAGCACGCCGAGGAGGTGCCGGCATGACCCGCGAGCAACTGCTGGAACTGCTCGGCCAATGGGCCGGACGCGGCTGGCTGCGCGAGCTGGACCGCGCCTTCGCGGCCTTCCTCGTGGAACAGGCGCCCGACGCCGAGCCGCTGCTGATCCTCGCCGCCGCCCTGGCCAGCCACCAGTTGGGCCGCGGCCACGTGTGCCTGGACCTGGCCGCGACCCTCGCCGACAGCCGCTTCGCCTTGTCGCTGCCGCCAGACGGCGAACTGGAAGGCACGCCGCTGACGCTGCCCGGCGAACTGCTCGATGGCCTCGACCTGGCCGCCTGGCAGGCCGCCCTGGCCGACCCGCGCCTGGTGGGCGAGGGCCCCGGCGCCACGCCGCTGGTGCTGGCTGGCCCGCGCCTGTACCTGCGCCGCTACTGGCAGTACGAACGCGAGGTGCGCGCCGGCATCGACCAGCGCCTGGCCCGCGGCGAGGCCCTGCGCGCGGCGCTGCCGATGGATGCCCTGCGCCAGGCCCTGGACGCGCTCTTCCCGAAACGCCCCGGCGCCCCGGCGGACTGGCAGAAACTGGCCTGCGCCCTGGCCGCCGGCAACGCCTTCGGCATCGTCACCGGCGGCCCCGGCACCGGCAAGACCACCACCGTGGTGCGCCTGCTGGCGCTGCTGCAGAGCCTGGCCCTGGGCGGCGAGGGTGGCCGGCCGCTGCGCATCCGCCTGGCGGCGCCCACCGGCAAGGCGGCGGCGCGGCTCAACGAATCCATCGCTAACGCCGTGGACCGCCTGGACCTCGGCGCCTTCGCCAACGGCGAGCAGATACGCCAGCAGGTGCCCAAGGAAGTCACCACCCTGCACCGCCTGCTCGGCAGCCGCCCGGACAGCCGCCAGTTCCGCCACCACCCCGGCAACCCGCTGGCGCTGGACCTGCTGGTGGTGGACGAGGCCTCCATGGTCGACCTGGAAATGATGGCCGCGCTGCTCGGCGCGCTGCCGGACAAGGCGCGGCTGATCCTGCTCGGCGACAAGGACCAGTTGGCCTCGGTGGAAGCCGGCGCGGTGCTCGGCGAACTGTGCAGCCGCGCCCGCGAAGGCCACTATCGCGCGGCCACTCGTGACTGGCTGCAGGCAGTCAGCGGCGAGCACGTCGACGATGATTTGCTCGACGCCCACGGCCAGCCCCTCGACCAGGCCGTGGCCATGCTCCGCCACAGCCACCGCTTCAGTTCCGCCAGCGGCATCGGCCAGCTCGCCGAGGCGGTCAACGCCGGCGACGTGGCGGCCATGCGCGCGGTCTGGGAACAGGGCTACGCCGACCTGGCGCGCCTGGCCCTGGACGCCCGCGACGACCGCGGCCTGCGCGAACTGGTGGTGGAAGGCGGCGGCCGCTACTTCCTCGACGCCGCCGCCCGCCCGGATGTAGCCCCGCCCCAGGGCTACCGCCACTACCTGCAGGTGCTGCGCGACACCCGCCCGGCGCCGGACGCCGCCCAGGCAGACTTCGACGCCTGGGCCGGGCGCGTGCTCGCCGCCCACGGCCAGTTCCAGGTGCTCTGCGCCCTGCGCCGCGGCCCCTGGGGCGTGGACGGGCTGAACCTGCGCATCGCCGACCTGCTGCAGGATGAGGGGCTGATCCAGCCCCACGGCGGCGCCTGGTACCTCGGCCGTCCGCTGCTGGTCACGCGCAACGACTACGGCCTGGGCCTGATGAACGGCGACATCGGCATCACCCTGGCGCTGCCCCGGGAGGAGGGCGGCGAACGCAAATGGCCGCTGCGCGTAGCCTTCGCCGACGGCCGCGGCGGCATCAAGTGGGTGCTGCCCAGCCGCCTGCAGGCGGTGGAAACGGTGTTCGCCATGACCGTGCACAAGTCCCAGGGCTCGGAATTCACCCACGCCGCCCTGGTGCTGCCCGACGCGCTCAACCCGATCCTCACCCGCGAGCTGGTCTACACCGGCATCACCCGCGCGCGCAGCTGGTTCAGCCTGGCCAGCGCCGGGCGCGGCCAGTGGGTGCTGGAGGCGGCGATCGAGCGGCGGGTGCAGCGGGCCAGCGGGTTGCTGGAAGCTTGAGGGGCAAAATTGCGATAGGCATCACAATTAGAATTGTCTGATGTCAGATTGAGGTCATTGCCTACAAGCTGACGGGATGAAGTTAGGACAATTCCTTCGTCCGCTGGACGCCTCCTTTTCCACTCCCAGCGCCGCCCGCAAACTGCTGCGCCTGCTCAGCGGCGCGCTGCTGCTGTGCCTGCTGTGCAGCCTGGCGTTCGCCCTGAGCATGGCGTTCAACCATGAGGTGTCGATCCGCCGCCGCGACATGAATGCGGCCATGTACGAGGCGCAGCTGTACTTCAGCCAGCGCGAGTCGCTGCTCGACTACCTCGGCCGCGGCCAGTTGCCGCTGGCCACGCCGGCCGGCGCGGCCACGCGGCTGCCGGCCTGGCCCGGCGAAGGCCCGGCGCCGCTGTTGCTGCCGCTGCCCGGCGCCGCGCGGGCGCTGCTGCTGTTCCCCGGCGACCTGGCCGAGCTGCGCGACAAGCGCCTGGGGCTGATCCACGTGGCGTCCGGCGCTACGCCGCAGGTCAGCCGGCTCAACGAGGCGGGCCACCCCGACGCCGCGCTGCCGGCCGGCGTGCTCGCCGCCCTGGCGGGCAGCTCCGGGGCGGGGCCGGGCACGCGCTGGCTGGCCGACCCCGGCGACCCGCTGGGTCGGCTGTTCCTGTTCAAGCGCCTGGAGGACGGCTGGCTGGGCCTGGAAATCCGCGGCGACGACCTCGACGCGGCGCTGCAGCGGCCCGAGGCCGGCGACTACCTGCTGCTGGACCGCCGGCACCGGGTGGTTTTCTCCAGCCCCGCCGAAAGCCCCGACGGCGAGGTGTTCCGCAACCTGTGGAATGGCGACTGCTTCGACTTCGTCGGCCTGGGGCCGATTCCCCTGCAGGTGGCCCTGCTCAAGCACCTGGGCGCCTCGAACTGGGCGCTGGTCTACCACCAGGGCGTCGGCCAGCTGCTGGTCGCCCTCTGGCTGCCGATCCTGCTGGCCAGCGGCCTGGCGCTGGCCGCCGGCCTGCTGCTGCAGCGCCTGGGGCAGCGCATCGACCAGCGCCTGATCCGCCCGGCGCAGCAGCGCCTGGAGGCGCTCAAGGAAAGCGAAGCCTTCTCCCGCGCGGTCATCCGCGCAGCCCCCGTGGCGCTGTGCGTGCTGCGCCGCGCCGATGCCGCGGTGGTGCTGGAGAACCCCCAGGCCGAGCAGTGGCTGGACGGCGGCCAGGTGATCCCCCGCGACGGCGCGCGCTGGATCGCCCAGGCCTTCGCCAGGGAGGGCGGCGCGGCCTGCGAGGAACTGGCGGTGGGCGGCGGGCGTCACCTGTACCTGAGCTACACGCCGACGCGCTACAACGGCGAGGACGTGCTGTTCTGCGCCTTCAGCGACATCAGCGCGCGCAAGCAGGCCGAGGCCGAGCTGTCCCGCGCCAAGCAGCTGGCCGACGCCGCCAACCAGGCCAAGACGCTGTTCCTGGCCACCATGAGCCACGAGATCCGCACGCCGCTGTACGGTGTGCTGGGCACCCTGGAACTGCTCGGCCGCACCCGCCTGGACCTGCAGCAGACCGGCTACCTGCAGGCCATCCAGCGTTCCTCCTCGACCCTGCTGCAGCTGATCAGCGACGTGCTCGACGTGTCCAAGATCGAGGCCGGGCAACTGGTGCTGGAGCCGGAGGAATTCTCGCCCCTGGAGCTGACCGAGGAAGTGGTCCAGTCCTTCGCCGGCGCGGCGCGGGCCAAGGGCCTGCAACTGTTCAGCTGCATCGACGCGCAGCTGCCCCTGCGCCTGTCCGGCGACGCCACGCGCATCCGCCAGATCCTGGGCAACCTGCTGAGCAACGCGCTGAAGTTCACCGACAGCGGCCGCGTGCTGGTGCGCGTGCGCCAGCGCGGCGAGGAGGGCGGCAAGGCGATCCTGGACTGGCAGGTGATCGACAGCGGCTGCGGCATCGCCGCCGAAGAGCAGGTGCGGCTGTTCGAGCCCTTCTACCAGGTCGGCGGCAGCGCCCGCCAGGTGGGCGGCACCGGCCTGGGCCTGTCGATCTGCAAGCGCCTCACCCGCCTGATGCACGGCCGCCTGCGGGTGGTCAGCGACCTCGGCCTGGGCAGCAGCTTCACCTTGAGCCTGCCGCTGGAGCCGGTCGAGGCCGCGGCGCCGCAACCGATTCTGGAGGACGGCCCGGTGCTGGTGCTCTCGCCCATGCGCGAGCTGGGCGAGGCGCTGTGCGGCTGGATCGCCCGCTGGGGCGCGCGGGCGCGGATGGCCACGCCGCAGCTGCTGGCCGAGGCCGACGACCAGTCGGTGCTGGTGGAGGTCCGCCTGCACGGCCCGGCGGCGGCGCCGCTGGAGGGCTGGCCGGGCTGCCGCGTGGTGCTCAGCGCCGAGGGGCACCTGCAGCCGGCGCGCCTGGGCTGCGACTGGCTGGTCGGCCTGCACAGCCTGGGCGCCCTGGGCCGGGCCATCGGGCTGGCCCAGGGCTGCCTCGGCGGCGGCGCCCAGCGCGAACGCCCGGCGGGCGCCGCGCGCGACCTGCTGGGGCTGCGCGTGCTGGTGGTGGAAGACAACCAGATCAACCAGCTGATCCTGCGTGACCAGCTGAACGCCCTGGGCTGCCGCGTGGAACTGGCCGGCAACGGCCAGGAAGCCCTGCAGCGCGGGCGCGCCGAAGACATCGACGTGGTCCTCACCGACCTCAACATGCCACGCATGGACGGCTACCAGCTGGCCAGCGAACTGCGCCAGCGCGGCTGGCAGCAGCCGATCATCGGGGCCACCGCCAATGCCATGCGCGAGGAGCGCGAGCGCTGCCTCGCCGCCGGCATGGACGACTGCCTGCTCAAGCCGGTGGACCTGGAGACGTTGTACCGCTGCCTGGCGGCAGCGAAGGAGATTTCATGAACCCCCTGCCTTACCGGGTGCTGGTCGTCGAAGACCAGGCCTTCCAGCGCGAGTACCTGCTGGAGCAACTGCGCACCCAGGGCGTGTGCTACCTCGAGGCGGCCGCCGACGGCGCCGAGGCCATCGAGCGCCTGGAGCGCCAGCGCTTCGACCTGGTGCTCAGCGACCTGCTGATGCCGGGGATGGACGGCGTGCAGCTGATCCAGCACCTGTCCACCCTGGAGTGGCGCCCGCAGCTGGCGCTGATGAGCTCGGCGCCGCAGCGGGTGCTCGGCGGCGCCTGCCAGGCGGCCAGGGCGCTGGGCCTGTCGGTGCTCGACCTGATCGCCAAGCCGGCGCCGCCGGCGGCCATCGCGCGGCTGCTGGAGCGCCTCGGCCAGCGCCAGGGCGCCGCGCGCGAACCGGGCCGGCAGGCGACCTGCTTCAGCCGCTCGCAACTGCTGCTGGCCCTGGCGCGGGGCGAGCTGCAGGCCTGGTTCCAGCCGAAGAAGTCGCTGCGCGACGGGCGCATCGTCGCCGCCGAGGCCCTGGTGCGCTGGCTGCACCCGGAGCACGGCCTGCTGCTGCCCGGCGCCTTCATCGACGACCTGGCCCGCCACGGCCTGGAGCAGGTGCTGCTGTGGACCATGATCGAGCAGTCGCTGCGCGCCCAGGCCGGCTGGCGCCAGCAGGGCTACCGCATACCGGTGTCGGTGAACCTGCCGACGCACCTGCTGGACGACCCCGGCCTGCCCGACCGCCTGGCCGACTTCGTCGTGCTGCAGGGCGGCGAGCCGGCCTCGCTGTGCTTCGAGTTGACCGAAAGCAGCACCACGCGCCGGCCCGGCAACTACCATGCCGGGGCCTGCCGCCTGCGCATGAAGGGCTTCGGCCTGGCCCAGGACGACTTCGGCCAGGGCTACAGCTCGCTGTACAACCTGGTGTCGACGCCCTTCACCGAGCTGAAGATCGACCGCGCCCTGGTGCACGGCAGCGTCGAGGACGAATCCCTCGCCGCGGCCCTGGAGAGCACCGTGGCCCTGGGCCACCGGCTGGGCCTGGAAGTGGTCGCCGAAGGCGTGGAGAGCACCGCCGAGCTGAGCCTGCTGCGGCGCCTGGCCTGCGACCGGGTACAGGGCTTCCTGATCTCCGAGGCGGTGTGCGCCGAGGCCTTCGACCGCCTGCTGCACGAAGACGGGCCGGCGGGGGCTCCCTGAGCCTCGTCCGGCGCCGCGCCGGCGGCGCAGCCTCGCGGGCTCGCCCGGGGCCATCTACAGTCAGCGAATCATGTTCTGCATGTTTCATGCGCGGAGCCCATTGCACCTTGGAACACAACGAAGGCTCGATCGGCAAGCTGGCCCGCAGCTCGCAGCGCCTGAACTTCTGGCTGTTCGGGCTGCTGGCGCTCAGCCTCGGGCTGGTGGGCGTGAGCTTCTGGGCGATCAAGCGCGTGCTGCAGGAGGAGTACGACAAGATCGACTTCCACTTCTCCCGGCTGATGGGCGACATCCGCGAGCACGAGGCGTTCCTGCTGCGCATCGCCCAGCAGAGCGACGAGGCCACGCGCAAGCGCGACCAGGACGTGGTGCCGCTGCAGCTCTCGCTGCAATGGCGCGAGGGGCCGATGGAGGTCTACGAGGGCCGCGAGTTCTCCTTCGCCATGCCCTTCACCCTGGCCGCCCGCGACCACGCGCCGGCGGACGGCGTCTCCACCGGGCCGTTCTCCCTCGGGGTGATGCTGGCGAACTTCTACTCCAGCGTCTGGAGCACTTCCAGCTACCCGGCGCCGCAGGCGCTGCTGTTCGACCTGGACGGCACCACCAGCATCGCGGTGCCGGCCCTGGCCAGCTCCCCGGGGCGCGGCGGGCTGGCCCGCGACACCTTCCTCGAAGTGGCCGCGCGGGTCGCCGCCGGCGTGCGCGAGCGCCCGCCCCCCGCGCACGACTACCAGGTGCACTGGGGCCGCGCCGACACCTACCACGGCGACAGCCGCGCGCTGCTCGGCTACGTCACCGTCGACCTGCCGGACAGCCTGTGGTGGGAAGGCGAGCGCGAGCGCCAGGTGATCGCCGCCAGCCTGCTCGACCTGGACCGCATCAACGACTACGAGCAGACCCTCCTGCGCCCGCTGTTCGGCCAGCTGACCCTGCTGGCGCCGGACGGCCGCCAACTGATGGGCCCGCCGCGCCCGGCGGAGCTGGACGACGGCCTGAGCCTGGGCAGCCGCGGCATGCTGTTCAAGCTGCGCAGCCAGCCCCACGGCGGCTGGGTTGCCGTCTACGGGGTGGACTACACGCTGTTCTTCCGCAACCTGGAGTGGCTGTTGCTGAGCCTGCCGGCGCTGGTGCTGACGGGCGTGGGCATCGGCCTGTACAGCGTGCGCTGGTACGCGCGGCGGGTGGTGGGGCCGGCCAGCGCGGCGCACCTGCGGGTGGTGGAGAGCGATGCCTTCAGCCGCACGGTGATCGACACCGCGCCGGTGGCCCTGTGCGTGCTGGGCCGCCATGGCCAGCAGCTGATCATCCACAACCAGCTGGCCGCGCAGTGGCTGGGCAGCGAGGCCGACATCCTCGCCCTGGCCCGCGACTGGCGGCTGTTCGACGGCGGCTGGCAGCACGGCGAGCTGTGCATCCGCAACGACGGCCTGTACCTGCAGGCGGCCTTCGCCGCCACCCGCTACCACGGCGAGGAAGCGCTGCTCTGTGTGTTCCGCGACATCACCGCCTACCACCAGGCCCAGGGCGCGCTGGCCGAGGCCAAGCGCGCGGCGGACTCGGCCAACGCCGCCAAGACGCTGTTCCTGGCCAACATGAGCCATGAGATCCGCACGCCGCTGTACGGCGTGCTGGGCACCCTGGAACTGCTCGCCCTCACCAGCCTGGACGTGCAGCAGCGCGGTTACCTGCAGGCCATCCAGGGCTCCTCGACGACCTTGCTGCAACTGATCAGCGACATCCTCGACGTGTCCAAGATCGAGGCCGGGCAGATGCTCCTCACCGAAGAGGACTTCAGCCCGCTGGACCTGGCCGAGGAAGTGATGCGCGGCTTCGCCGTCGGCGCCGCGGCCAAGCACCTGCAGTGGTACGCCTGCATCGACGCCGAGGTGCCGGCGCGCCTGCACGGCGACGCGGCGCGCCTGCGCCAGGTGCTGAACAACCTGCTGAGCAACGCGCTGAAGTTCACCGACGTCGGCCGCGTGGTGCTGCGCCTGAAGGTGCTCGGCCGCAGCGGGCAGCGGGTGCGCCTGCAATGGCAGGTCACCGACACCGGCATCGGCATTCCCGAGCACCTGCAGCCGCGCCTGTTCGAACCCTTCTTCCAGGTCGCCGAGGGCCACGGCAGCCTGGGCGGCACCGGCCTGGGCCTGGCCATCTGCTCGCGGCTCACGCAACTGATGGGCGGCGAGCTGCGCCTGGTCAGCGAGCCGGGCCTGGGCAGCAGCTTCTCGCTGTTCCTCGACCTGCCCGAAAGCGGCGAGGGCGGCAGCGCCCTGGCCGAGGTGCAGCTGCAATCCGGGCCGGTCTACCTGCGCGGTGCCGTGCGCGAGCTGGCCGGCTGCCTGGAGGCCTGGCTGCAGCGCTGGGGCTGCCTGGTGCTGCCCGGCGAGCCGCCGCCCGGCAGCGAGGCGACGACGGTGCTGCTGGAGCTGTTTCCCGATGCCCTGGAGCGCTGCGACTGGTCGGGGCCGCGGGTGCGCGTCCTGGCCGAGGCCGCCGGCCAGCCGCAGTTCGAGCGCGGCGCCTGGTGCGTCAGCCCGCTCAGCCTGCGCGGCATCGCCCGGGCCCTGGCGCTGGCGCAGAACGGCGAGGAGCAGCTGCCGGCGGTGGCCGAGCCGCCGCGCTTCGGCAAGCTCGGCCTGCGGGTGCTGGTGGCCGAGGACAACCCGGTCAACCAGGTGCTGCTGCGCGAGCAACTGGAGGAGCTGGGCTGCCAGGTGCGCCTGGCCGGCGACGGCCGCGAGGCATTGCGGCAGTTCGAGGGCGAGACCTTCGACGTGCTGCTCACCGACGTCAACATGCCGCACTGCAACGGCTACCAGCTGACCCGCGAATTGCGCGAGCGCGGCCTGGCGCTGCCGATCATCGGCGTGACCGCCAACGCCATGCGCGAGGAGGGCGAGCGCTGCCGGGCGGTGGGGATGAACGCCTGGCTGGTCAAGCCGCTGAGCCTGCAGGTGCTGCACGACACCCTGCGCGCGCTGGCGGCGCCCGGCGTGGCGGCCGAGGCGACGGCCGGCGCGGCGGCTGGCACTGCGCAGGCGCCGCAGGCCGCGGCGGGGCTGCAGGTGCCGGCGCACATGCTGCGGCTGTTCGTCGACACCATGCGCCAGGACCTGGAAAGCGCCGCCCAGGCCCGCCAGGCGGGCGACGCGGCGGCGCTGTGCCAGGCCCTGCACCGCATGGCCGGAGCCCTGGCGGTGGTGCGCGGGCAGGCCCTGGTGCGCAGCTGCCGGCTGCTGGAGGAGGGCCTCGGGGAAGGCCGCGTGGACTGCGACGATCCGCGGGTGGCGCGCCTGCTGGCGCGGATCGACGAGGCTCTGTGCAGCCTCTGAGGGCTAAGCTGAGAAGGACGGCCCGTCGCTGCGGCGGGCAACAGGCATGACCAAGAGACCGTTATGGAAAAACTCAGAATCGTGGTGGCCGATGATCATTCGATCGTACGGATGGGCGTGCGCGAAGTGGTGCAGGGGGACCCGCGCTTCTCCATCGTCGGCATGGCCGCCAACTCCAGCGAACTGGTGCGCCTGTACGGCGAGCTGGCGCCGGACATCGTCATCGCCGACTACAACATGCCCGGCGACGAGCAGTACGGCGACGGCCTCAAGCTGGTCGGCTACCTGCTGCGGCAGTTCCCGGGCACCCGCGTGCTGATCTACACCATGCTCAGCAACAACCTGATCTTCTCCAGCCTCTACGATCTGGGCGTGGCCGGGGTGGTGCCCAAGAGCAGCGACCCGGAGGAAATCCTCGCGGCGCTCGACGCCATCGCCGGCGGGCGCATCTACCGCGGCGCCTGCATGCAGGACCCGAACAGCGTGCTGCCCGGCGGCGACGACATCGAGGGGCGCATCGCCAGCCTCTCGACCAAGGAGTACGAAGTGCTGCGCCACTTCGTCTCGGGCCTGAGCGTGCGCGACATCGCCCGGGTGCTCAACCGCAGCGTGAAGACCGTCAGCGCGCAGAAGATCGCCGCCATGCGCAAGCTGGAGGTGGACAGCGACCAGGCGCTGCTGACCTTCTGCATCAAGGCCGAGCTCTTCCAGTGAGAGGCTGTAGGAATCTTCTCGTTACATCCATAGGAAGAGTTTGAAATTCCTTTGAGATTTGTCTGATTAAAGCCTTCCTACGCACTCCCTAAAGTATGCGGCGTCGAGGCTGCCGGCCCTCCATCGCCACTGCGCTGGAAGGCGGTGGCGAGGAACCTTCGAGTGGCTCGGGTTCCTCGGGCGGGCCATTGCCGCTCGGCAGGCAGCCAGCGCAACCGCATTCAATTGGAGTTCGATCATGCACAAGAACCTGCTCGCCGCCCTGATCGTGGCCGGCGCCGGCCTGTCGCTAAACGCCCAGGCGGCCCAGACCGGGCAGATCCAGATCACCGGCAAGGTGGTGGACACCACCTGCTCGGTGGACGCCGGCTCGGGCAATGTCCAGGTGACCCTGCCCAACGTCGACAAGTCGCTGCTGCAGAACCCGGGCAGCAACACCGGCATCACCCCGTTCTCGGTCAAGGTCTCCGGCTGCACCGGCAGCTCCGGCACCGGCGCCGATACCGTGTCCATCGCCTTCGTCCCGGACGCCAACGTCGACATGAACGGCAACCTGGTCAACACCGGCGGCGCCAGCGCCGTGGCGGTGCAGCTGCTGGACAAGAACCAGCAGCCGATCAACATCCACAACGACAGCTACAGCGCCCAGGTGGCCCGCGGCGAGTCCACCGACGTGTCCGGCGGCGACATCAACCTGAACTACTACGCCCGCTACTTCTCCGCGGCCGGCGGGGCTGGCGCGGGTGACGTCGCGACCCAGGCGAACTTCCAGCTGATCTATCAGTGATCCACCCGTGATCGACCTGCCCGAGGCTCCGCCCCGGGCATCGAGGTACCCATGAAACAAGTCTTCCCCTCGCTGCGGCCGGCCTGGCTGCTGGCCGGCTTCCTGCTGCTCGCCTTCGGCGCGCCCCTGGCCCGCGCCGGGGTGGTCATCGACGGCACGCGGGTGATCTACCCGGCGAAGGAACGCGAGGTCACCCTGCGCCTGACCAACCAGGGCAAACAGCCGGTGCTGATGCAGGTCTGGGCCGACCGCGGCGACGAACGCTCCACGCCGCAGACCGCCAACGCGCCCTTCCTCATCACGCCGCCGATCTTCCGCCTGGACCCGCAGAAGGGCCAGAGCGTGCGCCTGATGTTCACTGGCGAGAAGCTGCCGCAGGACCGCGAGTCGCTGTTCTGGTTCAACGCCTTGGAAGTGCCGCCCATGCCCCAGGGCGCCGAGGCCAACTACATGCAGATCGCCGTGCGCTCGCGGTTGAAGCTGTTCTACCGGCCGGCCGGGCTGCCCGGCGACGTGGGCAGCGCGGTGGGCCAGGTGCGCTGGCAACTGGTGCGCCAGGGCGCGGGCTATGCCCTGCGCGGCGACAATTCCAGCCCCTACCACCTGTCCTACAGCGGCCTGACCCTGGTCCAGGGCGGCCGCGACTACAAGGCGGCGGGCGGGATGATCGCGCCCTTCGCCAGCCAGACCTTCGCCCTCGACGGCTTCGCCGGCGGCACGGGCGCCGGGCAGGTGCGCTACCGCTGGATGAGCGACTACGGCGCCGCCCCGGAACGAACCGCCAGCCTGCATTGACCCCGGCCGCGCCTGGCGCGCGAGGGCCGATCCGACAAGGTACATCGATGTCTCGTCATTCCCGTCGTATTCCGGCCGCGCGCCGGCGCGCCTGGCCGTGCCCGGGGCCGCTGGCCCTGGCTATCGCCGCGGCCTGGGCCGCCTTCCCGGCGGACGCGCTGCGGGCCGCCGAGGACGCGCTCTACGCCGCCTTCAACCCGGCCTTCCTGCGCGGCCCCGACGGCCGCCCGCTGGACGTCACGCGCTACGAGCACGGCAACCCGGTCACCCCGGGCAGCTACCGGGTGGACGTCTACGTCAACCAGACCTGGACCGGCCGCCAGGAGCTGCGGGTGCGCGGCGGCGAGGGCGACGCCCCGCCCAGCTACTGCTTCAAGCGCAGCCAGTTGCCGGCCCTGGGCCTGGACAGCGCCCGGCTGCCGGACGCCAAGGCCGCTGCGCGCGCCCTGGAGGACGCCGACTGCGTGGACGTGGTGCGCCTGGTGCCCGGCGCCCGCGCGGACTTCGTCCAGGGCGACCTGCGCCTGGACCTGAGCATTCCCCAGGCCTACCTGGGCCGGGTGTCGCGCGGCTACGTCGACCCGCGCGACTGGGACCGCGGCGTCACCGCGGCCTTCGTCGACTACAACGCCAACGCCTACCGCACCGAGGCCGGCGGCACCCAGGACCAGTACTACGCCGGCCTCAACGCCGGGCTCAACCTGGGCGACTGGCGCCTGCGCCACAACGGCAGCTACAGCCAGAGCCAGGGCGACCGGCAGAAGAGCACGCGGCACTACGACGCGATCAGCAGCTACGCCCAGCGCGACGTTACCGCGTTGAAATCGCAGCTGACCCTGGGCGAATACTTCACCCCCGCCGACCTGTTCGACAGCGTGCCCTACAGCGGCGTCCAGCTGGCCTCGGACGACCGCATGCTGCCCGACTCGCAGCGCGGCTTCGCCCCGGCCATCCGCGGCACCGCCGAGACCAACGCCAAGGTCACGGTGCGCCAGGGCGGCAACGTCCTCTACGAAACCAGCGTGGCGCCCGGGCCCTTCGTCATCGACGACCTGTACAACTCCGGCTACGCCGGCGACCTGGAAGTGACGGTGACCGAGGCCGACGGCCGCGTGCGCCAGTTCACCGTGCCCTTCGCCAGCGTCGCGCAGCTGCTGCGCCCGGGCGTGTCGCGCTACAGCGTCACCGCCGGCAAGTACCGCGACGACCGCCTGGACGACACCCCGAACTTCGTCCAGGGCACCTACCAGCGCGGCATCTCCAACCTGTGGACCGGCTACACCGGCAGCATAGTCGCGGAGAACTACCTGGCGCTGCAGGGCGGCCTGGCCCTGAGCACGCCGGTGGGCGCCTTCGCCTTCGACGTCACCCAGTCCCACGCCAGCGGCCTGAAGGCCGGCGACCAGGGCGGCAGCGCCAGTGGCCAGAGCTTCCGCCTGAGCTACAGCAAGCTGCTGGAGTCCACCCGCACCAACTTCGCGGTGGCGGCCTACCGCTTCTCCAGCGACGGCTACCTGAACTTCGCCGACTTCGCCTACGCGCGCTCGCCGGAAGACGCCAACTACATCGCCTGGCGCCAGCGCAACCGCTTCCAGGTCAACCTCAGCCAGCCCCTGGGCGAGCGCCTGGGCAGCCTGTACCTGAGCGGTTCGGCGCAGAACTACTGGAACACCGGCAAGGGCAGCGACATGAGCTACCAGGCCGGCTACTCCAACAGCTTCAGCTGGGGCAGCCTGAGCCTGTCGGCCAACCGCACCCGCGCGCTGTCCGGCGAGACCGACACCCAGTACATGCTCAACCTGTCGCTGCCGCTGGGGCGCTCCAGCCACGCGCCGTACCTGAACAGCACCACCACGCGCAACAGCAACGGCGATATCAACAGCCAGCTGAGCGTGGCCGGCTCGCTGGGCGACTACAACCAGTTCAGCTACGGCGTGTACGGCTCGCGCAGCCGCATCGACGGGCAGAGCAGCAACACCGGTGGCGCCAACGTGCAGTACCGCGCGCCGCAGACCAACCTGTCGGCCAGCTACAGCGAAGGCGAGGGCTACCACCAGTACGGCCTGGGCCTGACCGGCAGCGTGGTGGCGCACCCCGGCGGGATCAACTTCAGCCAGGCCCAGGGCGAGACCCGCGCGGTGATCGAGGCCAGGGGCGCGGCCGGCGCGGCGCTGGTCAACAGCAGCGGCGGCGCGGTCGGCGGCAACGGCTACGGGGTGGTCTCCAGCCTGATGCCCTACCGCGAGAACCAGGTGGCGCTCGACCCCAAGGGCCTGCCCGACGACGTCGAGCTGCAGACCACCGCGCAGAACGTGGCGCCGCGCTACGGCGCGGTGGTGATGCTCAAGTACCCCACCGTCAGCGGCCAGCCGCTGCTGCTGCGCCTGCTGGACGAGCAGGGCAACAACCTGCCGGTGGGCGCCGAGGTGCTCGACGCCCAGGGCAACAGCCTGACCCTGGTGGGCCAGGGCAGCCGGGTGTTCCTGCGCCTGCGCGACACCAGCGGCGAGCTGCAGGTGCGCTGGGGCGAAGGCCCGCAGCGGCAATGCCGGGCGCGCTACCAGGTGCCGGCCGCGACCGGCGACGGCAAACCCTTCCAGCAGGCCGAGGCGGTGTGCGTGCGCCCGTCCGCCGGCGGTGAACTGGCGGCCCGCTAGGCGGCCGCGTTCGACGAGGTATCCATGAAGAAGATTTTCCTGTTCTGCCTGCTGCTGTTGCTCGGCGGCCTGTCGACCACGGCCTGGGCGAGCTGCAGCTTCGACTCCGGCTACATGACCTCGCAGCTGAACATCAGCCTGCCGGCGACCATCAGCGTGCCCGTCGATGCCACGCCGAACACCGAGCTGTGGAGCAGCGGCTGGGTCTCCGCCAGCGGCAACAACATCAGCTGCAACAGCACCGGCGTCGTCTCCGGCGTGCTGGCCGGCGGCATCGGCGCGGCGGTGCCGGGCTTCACCAACAGCAGCGGCTACCCCTCGGTGTTCAAGACCAACATCGACGGCATCGGCATCTCGGTCTACTGGTGCAACAACGCCAACTGCAACCCGAACTACAACAACGTGACGCCCATCGCCAGCCTGGCCTGGCCGGTGAGCGCCACCCAGTACCCGCTGAAGAACTCCTGGTGGGTGCGCCTGGTGAAGACCGGGCCGATCCTCAATGGCGGCCAGCTGCAGGTCAGCGGCACCTCCACGGTGTCGTACCAGAACCTGACGGTGGCGCAGCTGACCTTCACCGGCGCCACCGCGGTCACCTCGCGGGCCTGCGAGATCAACCCCGACAGCCAGGGCATCACCGTGCCGCTGCCGACCGTGCTCAAGAGCGACTTCCCCGCCGGCCTCGGCGTGCTGGCCGACAACGGCAAGGCCCGCGCCTTCCACATCAACCTGCGCTGCGACAGCGGGGTGAAGGTCTGGTACCGCATCGACGGCGCCAGCAGCGGCAACCAGGTCCTCGACAACGCCAGCGGCGCCGGCATGGCCGGCGGCGTCGGCGTCCAGCTGTTCTTGGGCGACGCCAGCAGCATCCTGGTACACCCCCTGGCCACCCGCTCGCTGGCGGCCACCACCACGAACGCTGGCCAGGCGGTGAGCATTCCCCTGGCGGCCAAGTACTACAAGACCGCCAGCACGGTGACGGGCGGGCAGGTGGCGGTCACCGCGACCTTCACCATGACCTACGAATGAGCGACCGCTCGTCCGTTGGCGGGGGATAAAACCGACCTGCTGTCGATCCCCTCCGGCCCGGCGCGACTATAGGTATCTGCGTCCCAACGCCCGGAGGAGCCGAGGATGAAATACCTGTGCCTGATCTACCTGGACGAGAAAGCCGCCGCGCAGCTGCCCGCCCATGACTACCGCGCCGTGGTGGAAGAGTGCCTGGGCTACGAGCAGCAGTTGCGCGAGCGCGGCCAGTTGGTGGCGGTGGAGGCCCTGCAGTCGGTGGAGAACGCCACCACCCTGCGCCACCGCGACGGCCAGCTGTCGGTCACCGACGGGCCCTTCGCCGAGACCCGCGAGCAGCTCGGCGGCTTCTACCTGATCGAGGCGCGCGACCTCAACGAGGCCATCCAGATCGCCGCGAAGATCCCGCCGGGGCGCCTGGGCTGCATCGAGGTGCGGCCGATCCGCGACTGGGAGCAGCACTTCGCCGCCCAGGGCTGAGCCCCGCCACCCGCCGCGGCGGCGAGCCGCGCGAAGAGGAGAGCCAAGCATGAGCATCGACAACTTCACCCTGCCGCCCGTGGTGCCCCGCGAAGACTGGCTGGCCGCGCGCAAGCGCCTGTGGCAGCTGGAGCGCGAGGCCACCCACGCCCGCGACGCCCTCAACGCCGAGCGGCGCAAGCTGCCGCTGGTGCGCATCGACAAGGACTACCGCTTCGAAGGCCCCAGCGGCCCGCTGCGCCTGCTCGACCTGTTCGAGGGGCGGCCGCAACTGATCGTCTACCACTTCATGTTCCACCGCGACCGTGGCGAGGGCTGCGAGGGCTGCTCCTTCCTGGTCGACAACCTCGGCCGCCTGGAGCACCTGCACGCCCGCGGCACCACTCTGGCCCTGGTGTCCCGCGCGCCGCTGGCGGAGATCGCGCCGTTCCGCGCGCGCATGGGCTGGCGGCTGCCCTGGTATTCGTCCTTCGGCAGCGACTTCAACTACGACTTCCACGTCACCCTCGACGAGAAGGTGGCGCCGATCGAATACAACTACCGCGACCTGGACGAACTGCGGCGCCTGGGCCAGGACTACCACATCCAGGGCGAGCAGCCGGGGATGAGCGTGTTCCTGCGCGACGGCGACAGCGTCTACCACAGCTACTCCGCCTACGGCCGCGGGCTGGAGGCGCCGCTGTTCACCTACCACCTGCTCGACCTCTCGCCCCTGGGCCGCGGCGAGGGCTGGGGCGGCATGGCCGACCTCGACGGCAAGGGCATGAACTGGCTGCGCTACCATGACCGCTACGACGACGAGCAACCGCCGCACGGCTGCTGCGCATCCTGAAGAGGAGGAATTGCCATGGGAAGTCCCATCGACCCGGCCATCCAGCGCCTGCTGGACGGCTGGCTGGAAGCGGTACAGGCCGGCGACGTGGCGGCCATCGTCCGCCACTACAGCGACGACGTGCTGGCCTTCGACGCCGTGGCCCAATTGCAGTTCGTCGGCCGCGAGGCCTACGCGCAGCACTGGCGCACCTGCCTGCAGGCCTGCCAGCAGACGCGCTTCGAGCGCCACCACCTGGCGGTGGAGCAGGGCGGCGACGTCGCCTTCGGCCACTACCTGTCGTACTGCGGCGGCAAGGACGAGAAGGGCGAGGAGAAGGCCTCCTGGGCGCGGGCGAGCTTCGGCCTGCGGCGGGTGGACGGGGAATGGAAGATCGTCCACGAGCATTTCTCCATCCCCTTCGACATGCACACCGGGCAGCTGCTGTTCGACGCCCAGCCATGAGCCGGCCGCATGCATGACTACGCGCCGCCTTCGCTGCGGGATACGGTGGATGACATCTACCGCCGCGAATCGCGGCGCGTGCTGGCCACGCTGATTCGCCTGCTGGGCGACTTCGACCGCGCCGAGGAAGCGTTGCACGACGCCTTCGCCGCCGCCGTGGAGCAGTGGGGGCGCGATGGCCTGCCGCACAACCCGCGGGCCTGGCTGGTCTCCGCCGGGCGCTTCAAGGCCATCGACCACCTGCGCCGGCGGGTGCGCTTCGACGCCTCGCTGGAGCAGATCGCCCGCCAGCTGGAGATCGACGCCCAGGGCGAGGACGAGGCCGAGCACGAAGGCCTGGAGGACGACCGCCTGCGCCTGGTGTTCACCTGCTGCCACCCGGCGCTGGCCGCCGACGCCCAGGTGGCGCTGACCCTGCGCGAAGTCTGCGACCTGCGCACCGAGGAGATCGCCCGGGCCTTCCTGGCAGCGCCCGCGACCATCGCCCAGCGCATCGTCCGCGCCAAGCAGAAGATCCGCGACGCGCGCATCCCCTACCAGGTGCCGGAGCCGGCTGAACTGCCGCAGCGCCTGGCCAGCGTGCTGCGGGTGGTGTACCTGGTGTTCAACGAGGGCTACGCGGCTTCCAGCGGCGAATCCCTGACCCGCGCCGAGCTTTCCGCCGAGGCCATCCGTCTCGGTCGGCAACTGCTGGAACTGCTGCCGGAGCCGGAAGTGCTGGGCCTGCTGGCGCTGATGCTGCTGCAGGAGTCGCGGCGCGCCGCGCGCAGCGACGAGCATGGCGAGCTGGTGCTGCTGGAGCATCAGGACCGTTCGCGCTGGGACGCCGGGCTGATCGCCGAGGGCCAGCGCCTGGTCGGCCTGGCCCTGGCCAGCCGCCGCTTCGGCCCCTACAGCCTGCAGGCGGCCCTGGCCGCGGTGCACGCCGAGGCGGCGGACCTGGCCAGCACCGACTGGCCGCGGATGGTGGCGCTGTACGACGCGCTGCTGCAACTGCAGCCCTCGCCGGTGGTGGAACTCAACCGCGCCGTGGCCCTGGCCATGCGCGACGGCCCCGAGGCCGGGCTGGCAGCGGTGGACGCCATCCTCGCCCGCGGCGAACTGGCCGACTACCACCTGGCCCACGCCGCCCGCGCCGACTTCTGCCGACGCCTGGGCCGCCCCGCCGAAGCCCGCGAGGCCTACCAGCGCGCGCTGGCGCTGACGCGCCTGGAACCGGAGCGACGCTTCCTCGAACAGCGCCTGCGGGAGCTGGAAACGTAGGGCACCATCAACTCTGCGCCGCCATCTCCCGCAGCTTCTCCAGCGAGACGATGCGCAGCTGCCGGTAGCCCAGCTCCAGCGCGCCGCCGGCCACCAGCTCGCGCAGTTCCAGGGACAGCGTCTGGCGGCTGATGCCGAGCATCATCGCCAGCTCGTCCTGGCTGATGCGCACCAGCTGGCGCTGCTCGCCGTCGATGCTGCCGTCGCCGCGCGCCAGCTGTTCCAGGCGGCTGGCGATGCGGGCGCGGGTGGAGCGCAGCATGGCGTCTTCCAGCAGGCGGTAGACCAGGCGCGTGTGCTGCGCCTGGAGCACGCAGACGGCGCGGGCGAAGCCGTTGTCGAGCATCAGCCGGTCGAAGGTCGCCTGGTCCACGCCCAGCACCTCGCTGTCGCGGCTGGCGAGCACGTCGTGGGTGCGCGGCAGGCCGTCGAGCATCGACGCCTCGCCGAACCAGTGGCCGGGCTCCAGCACTGCGAGGATCGCCTCCTTGCCGTCCTCGCGCAGGGTCGAGGCCTTCAGCTTGCCGTGCAGCAGGGTGAGGAAGTGCTCGCCGCGGTCGCCCTGGCGGAACACGAACTCGCCGGCGCGCAACGGCTGGCGCCGGCCCTCGGCGGCCAGGGTGCGGCGCACCGTGGGCGCCAGGCGGGCGAACCAGGGGTTGGCGCCCAATTGCTGCAGGAGGTCTTCGGTATCGGGCATGGGGCGGGTTCGGGCAGTGGGTCGAGGCACTTTGACCGCCTTGCCCGGCCGCTGCAAGCCATGGCAATTGTCGGGTTTCCGGCAGTCCTGCGCCACGCGCTGGCCTAGCCTGCCTGGCAACGCGGGCGGCGTGCGCCCGCAGGCCAAGGAGAACAACAAGATGAGTTTCGCAGCCAAGGTAGTGTGGATAACCGGCGCCTCTTCCGGCATCGGCG
The DNA here is from genome assembly GCF_052367875.1 of Pseudomonas sp. A6. Lineage (NCBI taxonomy): Bacteria > Pseudomonadati > Pseudomonadota > Gammaproteobacteria > Pseudomonadales > Pseudomonadaceae > Pseudomonas > Pseudomonas sp. A6. The sequence continues at coordinate 1,413,501 of NZ_CP198970.1, forward strand.
AGGCGCTGGCGCTGGCATTGCTGGAGCAGGGCGCCGAGGTGATCCTCTCCGGCCGCCGCGTCGAGGCCCTGCAGGCGCTGGCCGGACGCGCCCCGCAGCGGGCCCTGGTGCTGCCCTTCGAAAGCACCGACTACGAGCGCCTGCCGGCCCTGGTGGAGCAGGCCTGGGCCTGGCGCGGGCGCATCGACCTGCTGGTGAACAACGCCGGCGTCAGCCAGCGCAGCCTGGCCCTGGATACCGGCCTTGCGGTCTATCGCCAACTGATGGAAGTGGACTACCTGGCCCCCGTGGCCCTGACCCAGGCCCTGCTGCCGCGCCTGGTGGAACAGCGCGGCGGGCAACTGGCGGTGGTCAGCTCGGTGGCCGGCAAGGTCGGCGCGCCGCTGCGCACCGGCTACTGCGGCGCCAAGCACGCGGTGGTCGGCTACTTCGAGGCGCTGCGCGCGGAAGTGGAGGCAGCCTACGGCATCGGCGTCAGCGTGATCCTGCCGGGCTCGGTGCGCACCGCCATCGCGCTGAACTCCCTGGAAGGCAACGGCACCCAGCGCGGCCGCTCGGACACCAACATCGACAACGGCATCGACCCGGCGGTGGCGGCCCAGACCATCCTCGCCGGCCTGGCTGCGCGGCAGCATGACATCGTGGTGGCCGAGGGGATGGAGAAGCTGGCGTTGCAGTTGCGGCAGGCTGATCCGGAGAAGCTTTTTGCGCTGGTTGCGCAGGAGGGGGCGCGTCTGGCGCAGCAGCGGGAGGAGTTGGGGGCTGGGGCTTCTATCGATCCGGGGGATGTGAGTCGGTTGCAGGGGTGAGCCCGGCGCGGCCTGGGGCCATCGCGGACGGAGTCCGCTCCTACGACCGTGCTTTCCTGGACCCTCTGCGGGCGTCTCCGGGGCACCGGGGCGCTTTTCGTAGGATGGGTTGAGTATTGGCGAAACCCATGCGGCCACGGCGATGGGCATCGCTTCGCTCGACCCATCCTACGGGGCATATTTGCCGGGGGTAGGAGCGGACTCCGTCCGCGATTATTCGTCGTTGGCACGGCGGCGTCTTTGCTAAGCTCCCCGGCGCCGCAATCCATTCGAGGTCCCGCCATGCGCCGTTCCCCCCTGCTAGCCACCCTTGGCCTGCTCGCCATCCTCAACGCCCCCGCCGTCTTCGCCCACGCCCACCTGAAGAGCGAAACCCCCGCCGCCGACAGCACCGCCGCCGCCCCCAAGGAGCTGCGCCTGACCTTCTCCGAGGGCGTCGAGGCGAAGTTCACCAAGGTCACGGTCACCGCCGCCGACGGCAAGGCCGTGAAGGTGGCCGGCATCGCCACCACCGAGGGCGACGCCAAGGTGCTGGTGGTGACCTTCGACCAGCCGCTGCCGGCCGGCGAGTACAAGGTGGAATGGCACGCCGTTTCGGTGGACACCCACAAGAGCAACGGCAGCTATGCTTTCAAGGTCGCGCCCTGAACCATGAGCCGCATCCGCCATGGATGACGCCCTGGTTTTCTGCCGTTTCCTGCATCTCGCCCTGACCCTGACGCTGTTCGGCGTGGCGCTGTTCCGTGCGGTGCTGCGCCGCCAGGAGCCCGCCGTGCTGGCGGCGCTGGACGGCCGCGTGCTCGCTGGGCAACGCATCGCCGCCGCGCTGGCGCTGTTCAGCGGCCTGGCCTGGCTCGGCCTGGTGGCGGCGAGCATGGCCGGCGACTGGTCCGCCGCCCTGGATGGGCCGACGCTGCGGCTGGTGCTGGGGCAGACCTTCTTCGGCCAGGTCTGGGCCTGGCACCTGCTGGCGAACGTCGCGCTGCTGGTTGCGCTGTGCCTGCCTTTGTCGGTGGACAACCCGCTGCGCGTGCTGCTGGCCGGCGCCGTGCTGGCCAGCCTGGCGCCGGTGGGCCATGGCGCCATGCTCGACGGCTGGGCTGGCGTCGGGCTGATGCTCAACCAGGCCCTGCACCTGCTCTGCGCCGGCGCCTGGCTCGGCGGCCTGCTGTTGCTGGCGGCGCTGCTGTACCGCGCGCCGGATTCCACCCATGGCGAGGCGCTGCGGCGCTTCAGTGGCGTGGGCTACCTGCTGGTGGCCGGGGTGGCGGCCAGCGGGCTGGTGAACGTCTGGGCGCTGGTCGGGCAATGGCCGGACCCGCGCACTTCCACCTTCGGGCTGGTGCTGACGATCAAGCTGCTGCTGGTGGCGGGGATGCTCGCCCTGGCCCTGCTCAACCGCGTGGCCCTGGCGTTCCGCGAGAAGCGCCTGCTGGCGCTGCGGCGCAGCGTGGTGCTGGAGTGGGTGTGCGGGCTCGCGGCTGTGGCCGTCGTGTCGCTGTTGGGGACGTTGTCCCCGGCGGGGTAGGGCGTATAACCGTTCGCGGTTATACGCCGTTTCACCGATGCCTCCGCTGACCTCGCAGCCATGCTGGGCGGCTCCTTCAGGCCGACCCCGAACGGGGCATGGCCAAGGCCAGGCGGCGTATAACCCGGAGGGTTATACGCCCTACGCGTAGGGGAACCCTCGTGTTTCAACGCGCCGGCAGGATCACCCCGCGGCACTCGCCGAAGCCGATGCGCGGGTAGCCTTCGCGTTCGCACCAGGCGCGGAAGATCACTTCGTCGCCGTCCTGCAGGAAGGTGCGCTGCTCGCCGCCGGGCAGTTCCAGCGGCTGCTTGCCGCCCAAGGTGCTCTCCAGCAGGCTGCCGAAGGCTTCCGGCGCGGGCCCGGAGAGGGTGCCGGAGCCGAACAGGTCGCCGGCCTGCAGCTTGCAGCCGCCGACGCTGTGGTGGGCGACCATCTGCGCCACCGTCCAGTACATGTTCTGCGTGTTGCTCAGCGCCAGGCGCAGCGGCTCGATGCCTTGCTCGCGCATGGCGGCGGTCTGCAGCAGCACTTCCAGCTGGATGTCGAACGCGCCCTGGGCCTGGTCGTGTTCGTCCAGCAGGTAGGGCAGCGGTTGCGGGTCGCCTTCCGGGCGCGGCGGCTGGGCCTTGCGGAACGGCGCCAGGGCCTCGGCGGTGACCACCCAGGGCGACACGCTGGTGGCGAAGTTCTTCGCCAGGAACGGGCCCAGCGGCTGGTATTCCCAGGCCTGCACGTCGCGCGCCGACCAGTCGTTGAGCAGGCAGTAGCCGGCCACGTGCTGCTCGGCCTGGCCGATGCCGATGGCCTCGCCCATCTCGTTGCCCGGGCCGATCCAGATGCCCAGCTCCAGTTCGTAGTCCAGCCGCTTGCTCGGGCCGAAGCCCGGGGCCTCGGCGCCCGGCGCCAGGGTCTGGCCGTTGGGCCGGCGCACCGCGGCGCCGGAGGCGACCACGGTGGAGGCGCGGCCGTGGTAGCCGATGGGCACGTGCTTGTAGTTGGGCAGCAGCGGGTTGTCCGGGCGGAACAGGCGGCCGACGTTGTTGGCGTGGTGGATGCCGACGTAGAAGTCGGTGTAGTCGCCCACCTGGGCCGGCAGGTGCAGCTGGCAGCCGGCCTGGGCCGGCAGCAGGCTGGCGCCCAGCTCCTGCATCCGCGCCTGCTGCGGGCTGCCTTCGGCCAGCAGCGCCTGCAGTTGCTCGCGCAGCACGCGGCGCGGGCCGGCGCCGAGGGCGAAGAAGGCATTGAGGCTGGCGCCGCTGGCGGCTTCGGCGGCGTGGCGGGCCTCGCCTTCGAACAGGTCGGCGGCCAGCGCCGCCTTCAGGTCGAGGATGTGCTCGCCGATGGCCACGCCGCCGCGCGGCTCGCGGCCGGGGCTGCTGAACACGCCCAGCGGCAGGTTCTGCAGGGGGAAGTCGGGGTGGCCGTTGGCGGAGTCGAGCCAGCTGCGGCGGGTGTCTGCCTGGTTCATGGGGTTCAGTTCCTCTGGAAGGTCTTGGCCATGCCGCTCCAGCAGGCGTCGTAGTCGCGCTGCAGTTGCGGGCATTCGAGAGCGTAGCGGCTCGGGCGCAGCACGCGGCCGGTCTCGAACATGAAGGCCATGGTGTTTTCGATCTTGTGCGGTTTCAGCTCGGCGGCGATGGCCTGCACGGTGCTGGCGTTGTCCGGGCCGTGGGCGCTCATGCAGTTGTGCAGCGAGGCGCCGCCGGGGGCGAAGCCGTCGGCCTTGGCGTCGTAGGCGCCGAGGAGCAGGCCCATGAATTCGTTCATCAGGTTGCGGTGGAACCACGGCGGGCGGAAGGTGTTCTCGGCCACCATCCAGCGCGGCGGGAAGATCACGAAGTCGACGTTGGCCATGCCGTGGGTGTCGCTGGGCGAGGTGAGCACGGTGAAGATCGACGGGTCCGGGTGGTCGTAGCTGACCGTGCCGAGGGTGTTGAACAGGCGCAGGTCGTATTTGTAGGGCACGTTGTTGCCGTGCCAGGCGACCACGTCCAGCGGCGAGTGGTCCAGCTCGCAGGCCCACAGCTCGCCGAGGAATTTCTGCACCAGCTGCACCGGCGCGTCGACGTCTTCGTAGTGGGCCACCGGGGCGAGGAAGTCGCGCGGGTTGGCCAGGCCGTTGCTGCCGATGGGGCCCAGGTCGGGGATGCGCAGGGCGGCGCCGTGGTTCTCGCAGATGTAGCCGCTGGCGCTGGCGTCGAGCAGTTCGACGCGGAACTTCATGCCGCGCGGGATCACCGCGATCTCCAGCGGCTCGATGTCCAGCCGGCCCAGCTCGGTGGCCAGGCGCAGGCGGCCCTGTTGCGGGACGATCAGCAGCTCGCCGTCGGCGTCGTAGAACACCCGGTCCATGGAGCGGTTGGCGCGGTACAGGTGCACGCTGACGCCGCTGGCCTGCTCGGCGTCGGCGGTGGCGGCGAGGGTCAGCAGGCCGTCGAGGAAGTCGGTGGGCTCGCCGGGGATGTCCTGGGGGTTCCAGCGCAGGCGGTTGGGGTTCACCTGGCCCAGCTCGCGGCCGGGAATCTGCCGCGCCAGGCGCTCGAAGCGCGGGTGGCTGGCCGAGGGCTTGATGCGGTACAGCCAGGTGCGCCGGGCCTCGCTGCGCGGCACGGTGAAGGCGGTGCCGGAAAGCTGCTCGGCGTAGAGCCCGAAGGGCACCTGCTGCGGCGAGTTCTGCCCGTGGGGCAGGGCGCCGGGCAGGGCTTCGCTGCTGAACTGGTTGTTGAAACCCGACAGGTAGGTGAGCGATTCGGCGGACGACATGGCGACCTCGTTGTTTTTGTAATCGAATTACGAATAACGTAATTTGAACGCCGGAAGGGGTCAAGCTATAACAGCGCCTCCATCGACGAACGAGTCATTGCATGGCCATTCCCAGGGACACCGGCGACGCGCCGAAACGCCAGAAAGTGCAGGCCGCCGAAGTCGGCACCGACATCCTCAAGGGCCTGGCCGACCTGGCCCCGGCCACTTCGCTGTCGCGCCTGGCCGAGCACGTGGGCATGCCCGCGGCCAAGGTCCACCGCTACCTGCAGGCACTGATCGCCAGCGGCTTCGCCGAGCAGGACGCGGCCACCAACCACTACGCCCTGGGCCCGGAGGCGCTGTTCGTCGGCCTGGCCGCCATCGGCCGGCTGGACGTGGTGCGCGCCGCCACGGCGCACCTGAGCGCCCTGCGCGACGAGCTGAACGAAACCTGCTTCCTCGCCGTGTGGGGCAACAAGGGCCCGACCGTGGTGCAGGTGGAGCAGCCGCTGCGCGCGGTGACCCTGGTCACCCGCGTGGGCTCGGTGCTGCCCTTATTGGGCTCGTCCACCGGGCTGGTATTCAACGCCTACCTGCCCGACGGCGAGACTGCGCCATTGCGCGAGGAGGAGAAGGGCATGCCTGGTGCGCTGGACGATGCGGAGTTGCACAAGCAGACGGCGGAGATCCGTGCCACGGGCCTGCACCATGTGCACGGGTTGTTGATGCCGGGGGTGAATGCGCTGTCGGCGCCGGTGTTTGCGGTGGGTGAGCAACTGGCCGGGGTGGTGACGGTGGTGGGGGCGGCGAGTGCCTTTCGTGCGGAGACTCAGGGGCGGGCGGCGGAGTTGCTGAAGGAGGCTGCGGCGGCGATTACCGCGCGGATGGCGGGGCGCAGGCCGGAGTAGGGGGCTGTTCGTGCCACCGGGGCGTCCGGCGTGGCCGGTGAATCTAATCGCGGACGAAGTCCGCTCCTACGCCCGTGCTTCCCTGGAGTCGTAGGAGCGGACTCTGTCCGCGGTAGGAGCGCGCCCTGCGCGCGAATCGCGGGCACGGCTTCTCGTAGGAGCGAGCTTGCTCGCGAACCGCATGGCACCGCGTTTGTTCGCGAGCAAGAACTAGGCGTCCCCCTCGCTCCTACGAAGAGCACCTCGGCGCGGTTTATTTCGTCTCCAACACCCCACGGCGGATCTGATCCCGCTCGATCGACTCGAACAGCGCCTTGAAGTTGCCTTCGCCGAAGCCGTCGTCGCCCTTGCGCTGGATGAACTCGAAGAACACCGGGCCCATCAGGGTTTCCGAGAAGATCTGCAGCAGCAGACGGCGGTTGCCGCCCTCGGAGGTGCCGTCGAGGAGGATGCCGCGGTTGCGCAGTTCCTCCACCGGCTCGCCGTGGTTGGGCAGGCGCTCTTCGAGCATCTCGTAGTAGGTCGCCGGCGGCGCGGTCATGAAGCGCATGTCCAGGCCCTTGAGGGCGTCCCAGGTCTTCACCAGGTCGTCGGTGAGGAAGGCCACGTGCTGGATGCCCTCGCCGTTGAACTGCATGAGGAATTCCTCGATCTGCCCGGCGCCCTTGGAGGATTCCTCGTTGAGCGGGATGCGGATCATGCCGTCCGGCGCGGTCATGGCCTTGGAGGTCAGGCCGGTGTACTCGCCCTTGATGTCGAAGTAGCGGATCTCGCGGAAGTTGAACAGCTTCTCGTAGAAGTCCGCCCAGTAGGCCATGCGCCCGCGGTACACGTTGTGGGTGAGGTGGTCGATGATCTTCAGGCCGGCGCCTTTGGGGTGGCGGTCCACGCCTTCGATGAACTCGAAGTCGATGTCGTAGATCGACGAGCCCTCGCCGAAGCGGTCGATCAGGTACAGCGGCGCGCCGCCGATGCCCTTGATCGCCGGCAGGCGCAGCTCCATCGGCCCGGTGGGGATTTCCACCGGCTGCGCGCCCAGCTCCAGGGCGCGGGCGTAGGCCTGGTGGGCGTTCTTCACGCGGAAGGCCATGCCGCACACTGAGGGGCCGTGCTCGGCGGCGAAGTAGGCCGCCAGGCTCTTGGGCTCGTTGTTGAGGATCAGGTTGATCTCGCCCTGGCGGTACAGGTGCACGTCCTTGGAGCGGTGGCTGGCCACCTTGGTGAAGCCCAGGCTGGCGAAGATGGGTTCCATCACGCCGGGGGTGGGGGAGGCGAATTCGATGAATTCGAAGCCCATGAGGCCCATGGGGTTGTCGAAGAGGTCTGCCATGTTCGTGTTCCTCGCGGTGGACGCGCTCGGCGGCGCGTCCGGGATTCGGAAAGTCGTGGGGTCAGCTGCGCGGCTGGCGCGGCGGCGAGCAGGGCACGCCGCGTACGCTGCGGGCGAGGAAGTCGCCGATGGTGACTTTGAATCCGAGGCTTTGCATGGCGCGCTCCTCAGGCCGGCTTGTCGGCCTGGACGTCCGGGTGGGCCTGGCGGAAGGCCGGGTGCTCCAGGGCCAGGCGCTCTACCCTGAGTATGCGCGGGAATGGGCTCAGGTCCACCTCGAAGCGGCGGGCGGCGTACAGCTGCGGCAGCAGGTAGACGTCGGCCAGGCCCGGCTGCGGGCCGCAGCAGAAGCCTTGGTCGCCGATCAGCGCTTCCACGGCCTTCAGGCCTTCGCCGATCCAGTGGGCGATCCACTGGTTCACGCCGTCCTCGTCTATGCCCAGGGCGCGCAGGCGGTTGAGCACGGCGACGTTGTGCAGCGGGTGGATGTCGCAACCGATGAGCGCCGCCACGCCGCGCTGGTGGGCGCGCTGCAGGGCGTCGGCCGGCAGCAGGGCGGGCTCGGGGTAGCGTTCTTCCAGGTATTCGATGATCGCCGGCGACTGGATCAGCAGTTCGCCTTCGTCGGTGCGCAGGGCCGGCACGCGGCCTTGCGGGTTCAGCGCCAGGTAAGCGCCTTGGCGGTGCTCGCCCTGCAGCAGGTTGACCGGGACGTGCCGGGGCTGCAGGCCCTTGAGGGCCAGGGCGATGCGCACGCGGTAGCTGGAGGTGGAGCGGTAGTAGGTGTAGAGGTCCATGGACTCTCACTCGCAGGCTGCGTGCGCGTCGTGGCGGGCACTGTTGTTTTCATAATTGCCTTACACTCTGCGTAATTTTTTCGCCGAGGGCAAGCCCCCGCGCTCCTTCGGGGGCTCGCCGCGCTGCCTTCAGTCGATGCGTTCGAAGGGCAGGCCGACGTAGTTCTCGGCGATGCAGGTGCGCCCGGCCTGGGAGTCGAGGAAGTAGGCCAGTTCAGTATCGAGCATCTTCTGGGTGAAGGCGTCGTTGTCGGGGAATTTGTGCAGCATGCTGGTCATCCACCAGCTGAAGCGCTCGGCCTTCCAGATGCGCCGCAGGGCGACTTCCGAGTAGCGTTGCAGCAGCTCGACGCGGCCTTCGCCATAGACCTTCACCAGGATGCGGTACAGGGCATCGACGTCGCTGGCTGCCAGGTTCAGGCCCTTGGCGCCGGTGGGCGGGACTATGTGCCCGGCGTCGCCGACCAGGAACAGCTTGCCGTACTGCAGCGGCTCCACCACGAAGCTGCGCAGCGGGGCGATGCTCTTCTCCAGCGACGGGCCGGTGACCAGGCGCGCGGCGGCGTCGGCCGGCAGGCGGCGCTTGAGTTCGTCCCAGAAGCGCTCGTCGGACCAGTCCTCGACCTTCTCCTCCAGGCCCACCTGCAGGTAGTAGCGGCTGCGGGTGGCCGAACGCATGCTGCTGAGGCTGAAGCCGCGCTCGCTGCTGGCGTAGATGAGTTCGTGGTTGACCGGCGGGGTGTCGCTGAGCAGGCCGAGCCAGCCGAAGGGGTAGACGCGTTCGTAGATCTTGAGCTTGTCCGCCGGGATGGTCTGCCGCGACACGCCGTGGAAGCCGTCGCAGCCGGCGATGTAGTCGCAGTCCAGGCGCGCCGTCTCGCCGTCCTTGGTGAAGGTGACGTAGGGCTTCTCGCCCTGCACCTCGTGCAGTTGCACGTCGCCGGCTTCGTAGATGCTCAGGGCGCCGCTGGCCTGGCGGGCTTCCATGAGGTCGCGGGTGACTTCGGTCTGGCCGTAGACCATCACGTTCTTGCCGCCGGTCAGGCCCTTGAGGTCGATGCGCTCGCGGCGGCCGTCCAGCACCAGCTCGAAGCCGTCGTGGGGCAGGCCCTCGGCGTCCATGCGGGCATTGGCGCCGGCCTCGCGCAGCAGGTCCACGGTGCCCTGTTCCAGCACCCCGGCGCGGATGCGCCCGAGCACGTAGTCCGGGCTCTGGCGTTCGAGGATGACGTTGTCGATGCCGGCACGTTGCAGCAGTTGGCCGAGCAGCAGGCCGGAAGGGCCGGCGCCGATGATGGCAACCTGGGTTTTCATTGTTGTTTTCCTCGTCGTCGCGGGCCGGGGCCTTGTCGTAGGCACGCCCCCTGGCCGCGTAGTTGTTATTGGCACCTGCATTTTTGGTGGATGAATCGCCGCGCAGAAGGCAATATCCAACAGATAACCTGGATTTTTCGTGGATAGCCCCGGCGGCCTATAAATGCACAAGACGCCCGCTTCGAATCCGGTCCCGGTGTTCCAGCTCTACGGCGAGACCCACGCCTGGCCGACACCCGACCCCCTGCACTGCGAGACCATTCCGTCGCGCAGCAGCCTCTACGACTGGGAGATCCGCCCGCACCGCCACGCCGACCTGGTGCAGCTGCTCTACGTGCGCGCCGGCGAGGCCGAGCTGGAAGTGGAGGGCAGCGTCACCCGCGTGCGCGAGGCCACAGTGCAGGTCTCGCCGCCCCTGTGCGTGCACGGTTTCCGCTTCACCGCGCAGATCGACGGCTACGTCCTCAGCCTGGCCCAGCCCTTCGCCGAGGAGCTGCTGCGCCAGTTCGACCGCGCCGTGCTGGAGCAGCCGCAGTGCTACGCGGTGGGCGAGGACGAGCGCTACCTGAGCACCCTGTTCGACTCCATCGAGCGCGAATACGCGCGCCAGGAGCCGGGCCGCGAGCTGATGCTGCGCTCGCTGGTCAGCGCCCTGCTGGTGTGGCTGGGCCGCCGCCACCTGCAGGCCAGCCACGCCGCCAGCGCCGCGCCGGATCGCGGCCGCGAGCACCTGCAGGCGTTCCGCCGGCTGGTGGAGGAGCACTTGCGCGAGCACCTGCCGATCGAGCGCTACGCCGAGCGCCTGGGCATCAGCGCGGCGCACCTCAACGCCCTGTGCCGGCGCCTGGCCGGCGTCTCGGCGCTGCAGCTGATCAGCCAGCGCCTGCTGCTGGAGGCCAAGCGCAACCTGGTGTACACGGACATGACCGTGCAGGAGGTCTCCGACCAGCTGGGCTTCTCGGAGCCGGCGTACTTCTCGCGATTCTTCAAGCGCGGCACCGGGCAGTCGCCCAGGGCCTTCCGGGGTAACCGATGAACATCGACTCACGCATCAAGTTCCGCCACCTGCTGTGCTTCCTCGAAGTGGCCCGCCTGGGCAGCCTGGCGCGCGCCGCCGACCGCCTGGCGGTGAGCCAGCCGGCGGTGTCGAAGACCCTCAAGGAGCTGGAGGAAGTGCTCGACGCCAGCCTGTTCGAACGTGGCAAGGGCGGTGCTGTGCTGACCGAGGCCGGCATCGCCTTCCTGCGTTACGCCGGGCCCTGCGTGCAGGCCCTGCGCGACGGCGTGGAGAGCCTGCGCGGCGGCGAATACGCGGCCAGCAGCGCGCGCTTGGGCGTGCTTTCCACCGTGGAGGGCGCCTTCCTCCCGGAAGTGGTGCGGCGCCTGCACGCGCGCCACGGGGCGCTGGTGGTCAGCGTGGTCACCGGGCCCAGCGCGCACCTGCTCTCGCAACTGCGCGTCGGCGAACTGGACCTGGTGGTCGGGCGCATGACCGACAGCCCGCAGATCCAGGGCCTGACCTTCGAACACCTGTACAACGAGCCGCTGACCCTGGTGGTGCGCGCCGGCCACCCGCTGCTGGGCCGGCCGTTGGACGCGGCGGAGCTGGAGGAATACCCGCTGGTGCTGCCCACCGCCGGCACCACCATCCGCAAGCGCGTCGACAGCCTGTTCGTCGAGCACGGCCTGCGCCAGTCGTCGCGGCGCCTGGAAACCCTCTCGCTGAGCCTGAGCCGGCGCTACGTCGACGACAGCGACGCGGTCTGGATGGCGCCGCTGGACGCGGTGCGCGCGGCCCTGGGCAAGGGCGAGCTGGCCGAGCTGGCGCCGCAGCTGCAGGAGGCCGGCGGCTCGGTGGGCATCTGCAGCAACGCCTCGCTGCCGCTGTCCCTCGGTGCGCACTGGTGCCAGGAGGTGCTGCGCGAGGTGGGCCAGGAGTACCGCGAGGGGGTTTATCCATAACCATTTGGTTATGGGTTGCGGGCAGCTTTTCAATTTTCCTGCGCGCCGAGCTGGCGGAAACTGCGGAGCACATGCCTGATGCTCTACAGGCTCCTATAACTCCAACAACAGGAGACCGCCATGTCCGAAGTGGACAACAGCCGGTTCGTCATCCGTGACCGCAACTGGCACCCCAAAGCCCTCACCCCCGACTACAAGACCTCCGTCGCCCGCTCCCCGCGCCAGGCGCTGGTGAGCATCCCGCAGTCGATCTCCGAGACCACCGGCCCGGACTTCTCGCACCTGAAGTTCGGCGAGCACGACAATGACCTGCTGCTCAACTTCAACACCGGCGCGCTGCCCATCGGCGAGCGCATCGTCGTCCACGGCCGCGTCGTCGACCAGTACGGCAAGCCGGTGTCCAACACCCTGGTGGAAATGTGGCAGGCCAACGCCGGCGGCCGCTACCGGCACAAGAACGACCGCTACCTGGCGCCGCTGGACCCGAACTTCGGCGGCGTCGGCCGCGCCATCACCGACAGCGACGGCCGCTACATCTTCCGCACCATCAAGCCCGGCCCCTACCCGTGGCGCAACGGCCCCAACGACTGGCGCCCGGCGCACATCCACTTCTCCATCAGCGGCCCGTCGATCGCCACCCGGCTGATCACCCAGCTGTACTTCGAGGGCGACCCGCTGATCCCGATGTGCCCCATCGTCAAGTCGATCGCCAACCCCGAGGCGGTGCAGAGCCTGATCGCGCGCCTGGACATGGGCATGGCCAACCCCATGGATTGCCTGGCCTACCGCTTCGACATCGTCCTGCGCGGCCAGCGCCAGACCCACTTCGAGAATCGCTGAGGAGGTTCGCCATGCCCGTTCAACTGCTCCCCGAAACCCCCTCGCAGACCGCCGGCCCCTACGTGCACATCGGCCTGGCCCTGGAAGCGGCCGGCAACCCGACCCGCGACCTGGAAATCTGGAACCAGATGGCCAAGCCCGGCGCCGCCGGCGAGCACATCCTGCTGCTGGGCCACGTCTATGACGGCAACGGCCACCTGGTGCGCGACTCCTTCCTGGAGTTCTGGCAGGCCGACCACGAAGGCAACTACGACAGCCGCTACGATGCCGAGAAGGCGTTCAACGGCTTCGGCCGCACCGCCACCACCTTCGATGCCGGCGAGTGGACGCTGAAGACCATCAAGCCCGGCGTGACCAAGGCCGCCGATGGCCGCCCGCAGGCGCCGCACATCAACGTGTCGCTGTTCGCCCGCGGCATCAACATCCACCTGCAGACGCGCCTGTACTTCGAGGACGAGGCCGAGGCCAACGCCAAGGACCCGGTGCTCAACCTGATCGAACAGGCGCCGCGCCGCGAGACCCTGGTGGCCCGCCGCTGCGAAGTGAACGGCCAACTGGCCTATCGTTTCGACATCCGCATCCAGGGCGAAGGCGAGACGGTGTTCTTCGATTTCTGATGCGTTCCGACGCCTGAACGGGCGGGCCGCGCGAGCGGTCCGCCCGTCGGCGTTCACGGCATGGCGTAGGCTGTGCCTGATGACGAAGAAAACTGGAGCCCTTGCGTGAGCAACCGACTTTTCGACGCCTACTTCACCCAGCCGGCGATGCGCGAGCTGTTCTGCGACCGCGCGCGCCTGCAGGGCATGCTCGACTTCGAGGCCGCCCTGGCCCGCGCCGAGGCGCGCTGCGGGGTGATCCCGGCCAGCGCGGTGGCGCCCATCGAGGCCGCCTGCCGCGCCGAGCTGTACGACTTCGACGCCCTGGCCACGGCCATCTGCAGCGCCGGCAACTCGGCCATCCCCATGGCCAAGGCGCTGGGCCGCCAGGTCGCCGCGGCGGACGTGGAGGCCGAGCGCTACGTGCACTTCGGCGCCACCAGCCAGGACGCCATGGACAGCGGCCTGGTGCTGCAACTGCGCGCCGCCGTCGGCCTGCTGGAAGACGACCTGGCGCGCCTGGGCGCGGCCCTGGCCGAGCAGGCGCGCCAGCACGCCGACGTGCCCATGGCCGGGCGCACCTGGCTGCAGCACGCCACCCCGGTGACGCTGGGTATGAAGATCGCCGGCTGGCTCGGCGCGGTCACCCGCCACCGCGAGCGCCTGGCCGAACTCAAGCCACGCCTGCTCAGCCTGCAGTTCGGCGGCGCCTCCGGCAGCCTGGCGGCGCTGGGCGACGACGGCTTCGCCGTAGCCGAGGCGCTGGCCGAGGAACTGCGCCTGCAACTGCCGGAACAGCCCTGGCACACCCAGCGCGACCGCCTCGTCGAATTCGCCGCCTGGCTCGGCCTGGTGGCCGGCAGCCTGGGCAAGCTCGGCCGCGACCTCAGCCTGCTGATGCAGACCGAGGCCGGCGAAGTCTTCGAACCTTCCGCGCCGGGCAAGGGCGGCTCCTCGACCATGCCGCACAAGCGCAACCCGGTGGGCGCCGCCGTGCTGATCGGCGCCGCCACCCGCGCGCCGGGCCTGGTGGCGACGATGCTGAGCGCGATGCCCCAGGAGCACGAGCGCAGCCTCGGCCTGTGGCACGCCGAATGGGAAAGCCTGCCGGAACTCTGCTGCCTGGTCTCCGGCGCGCTGCAGCAGGCGCTGCTGGTGGTGCCGGGCCTGGAAGTGGACGCCCAGCGCATGGCCCGCAACCTCGACCTGACCCGCGGCCTGGTGCTGGCCGAGGCGGTGAGCATCGCCCTGGCCCGGCGCATCGGCCGCGACGCCGCGCACCACCTGGTGGAGCAATGCTGCCGCCAGGCCGTGGCCGAAGGCGCGCACCTGCGCCAGGTGCTGGGCGGCAACGCCGAGGTCCGCGCGCAATTGAGCGAAGCCGAGCTGGATCGACTGCTCGACCCGGCCCATTACCTGGGCCAGTGCCGCCGCTGGGTGGAACGCGCCCTGGAAGAACACGCGCGCCTCGGCTGAGGCGCGACAGACAAGCGAGAGAGAACCCGATGGACGAGAAACAACGCTACGAAGCCGGCATGCAAGTCCGCCGCGCGGTGCTGGGCGACGCCCACGTCGACCGCAGCCTGCAGAACCGCACCGCCTTCAACGAAGAATTCCAGGAAATGATCACCCGCCACGCCTGGGGCGACATCTGGACCCGCCCCGGCCTGCCGCGGCACACCCGCAGCCTGGTGACCATCGCCATGCTCATCGGCATGAACCGCGAGGGCGAACTGAAACTGCACCTGCGCGCCGCCCGCAACAACGGCGTGAGCCGCGAGGAGATCAAGGAAGTGCTGCTGCAGAGCGCGATCTACTGCGGCATCCCGGCGGCCAACGCCACCTTCCACCTGGCGGAGGAAGTGTGGAACGAGCTGGGGACGGAGTCGCTGGAGGGGGGAGCCTGATCTAACGGCGTATAACCGCGAACGGTTATACGCCCTACGTCATGGCGCTTTTCGTAGGAGCGAGCTTGCTCGCGAATGGAGTTTGTCGGTGGCTGCGGTGTTGGGTTCAAGAGCCCCCTCTCCCCAGCCCTCTCCCTGAAGGGAGAGGGGGCTTGTCCGTGCCGGCGGAGGCTATGGCGTTCGCCGGCTATTTCCGCAACTGCCGGCTAACTCCAGCGTTCCCGTTTCTGCCCAACGGTCCCCTCTCCCCTCAGGGAGAGGGTTAGGGAGAGGGCGTTCTTGAGGATGCGCTCCGGACCTCCCGGTAGAACTCCATTCGCGAGCAAGCTCGCTCCTACAACCACCAATCCCCCTCACGGCATCCGATCCGCCACGAAATCCGCCTTCGAACGCGCCTCCAACTCCACAACTGCCGGCTAACTCCAGCGTTCCCGTTTCTGCCCAACGGTCCCCTCTCCCTTCAGGGAGAGGGTTAGGGAGAGGGCGTTCTTGAGGATGCGCTCCGGACCTCCCGGTAGAACTCCATTCGCGAGCAAGCTCGCTCCTACAACCACCAATCCCCCTCACGGCATCCGATCCGCCACGAAATCCGCCTCCGAACGCGCCTCCAGCTGCCCCTTGCGGCAAGCGCGCTGGAACCGCTCGAAGTCCCGCTCGTTCTGCAACGCATAAGCCTTGGCGTAATGCACCAGCGCATCGTTCAGCGCATCGCTCTTGCCGATGTAGCCGGCGATCCGCGCCGCCTGGCCGCCGGACTTGGCGTGGGCGCAGGCCAGGGCCCGGCCGCAGACGCGGGCGTAGGCGAGGAAGGCGTTTTCGTCGAAGGTCTCCAGTTCCGCCGAAACCTTCATGTCACGCAGCTGGCGCACGTAGAAATGGCGGCCGCCGGGGCCGGTGGTCCAGCCGAGGAAGAGGTCGCTGGCCGACTGCATCAGGCGCTGGCCGTCCACCACCCGCTGGCCCTGGTGGCGGGTGCGCAGCTTGCTGCGCACGTAGCCGGCCAGCACCGAGGGGCGGGCTTCCTTGAACTGCAGGAACAGCGGCTGCTCCTGGGGATCGGTGAGCAGCGCCACCAGGCAGCGGGTGCCGACGCTGCCCACGCCCACCACCTTGAACACCAGGTCCTGCGCCTCGAAGCGGTCGAGCAGGTCGCGGCGGTCGGCCTGCAGGGTGGAGCGGTAGTCGCGCATGAAGGTGTCGTGCAGGTCCTGCCAGTGCTCCAGGTCCATCCAGTCGTCGTCCTTGTCCAGCAGCGAGGTCGAGGCGTGCAGGTGGAAGATTTCCGGCAGGTCGTCGCGGATCTGCAGGCGGCCCTTGGCGTCGCGCTCGGCGATCTTCGGCAGCAGCTCGGCGTGGGTGCGCCGGTTGGCCTTCTCGATGGCGCGCTGCACGTGCTCGCGCAGGTCCTTTTCCCTCTCCTGCTCCAGCGCCACCTCGTAGTCGATGCGCCCGTACCAAAGCTCCAGGGCGCCCATCTCGGCGCACTCGGCCATGTTCTGCTGGTAGGAGGCGATCAGTTCGTGGCAGGCGTTCTCCTCCACGGTCTCGCCGTGGCGCAGGTCGCGGGCGGCGATCAGGAAGCTCGCCACCAGGCGCTTGAGGTCCCACTCCCAGGGGCCGGGGTGGACCTCGTCGAAGTCGTTGACGTTGAACAGCAGGTTGCGCTCGGGGGAGGCGAAGCCGCCGAAGTTCATCAGGTGGCAGTCGCCGCAGATCGGCAGCTCCATGCCCATGTCCGGGGTGCCCGAGAGGTCGTGGGCCTGGAGCAGGGCGCTGCCGCGGAAGAAGGTGAAGGGCGACACCAGCATGCGCCCGTAGCGCAGCGCCACCAGGGATTGCACGCGGCCGGCGCTGGAGGCCTCGATCAGCGGCAGCGGGTCGCGATCGATCTTCCCGGGTTCGGAGTGGCTGCTGCGCGGGCACTTGTCGCGGGCGTCCTTGCCCTGCTTGCGGAGTTCCTTGATGTCCATCGTTCACCTCGAATCCGGGGGCCATGAATTCGAGCTTAGAGGCTGGCCAGGGGCCTGCAAGTCGGCGCCTTGGGCTGGCCTGGAAAGGGCATTTCTGCGATGGTCGCGGCGTCTCGTCGTCAGGAAGCGTCCATGTCCGCCATCGCCATTCCGCTCGCCCGTCCCGCCAGCCTGCCCTGGCGCGCCCTGGGCATCGCCCTCGGCCTGCTGGCCCTGGCCGGCTGCAGTTCGCAGTCCGCCCGCCAGGCGCCGGAGCCGACGCCGGCGCAGGTGCGCGCCACCCTGGCGCAACTGCTGCCGGCCAAGGTGAGCGACCGCAGCGGCTGGGCCACGGACATCCAGGCGGCCTTCGCCGCCCAGCGCATCCGCCCGAGCACCGAGAACCTCTGCTCGGTGCTGGCGATCACCGAGCAGGAATCCAACTTCCAGGCCGACCCGCAGGTGCCGGGCCTGGGCCGCATCGCCCGCGGCGAGATGCAGAAGCGCGCCGCGCGCCTGCACGTCCCCAACTTCCTGCTCGACGCCGCGCTGGCGCTGAAGTCGCCCACCGGCAAGAGCTACAGCCAGCGCCTGGATGCGGTGCGCAGCGAGCGCGAGCTGAGCGTCATCTTCGACGACTTCATCGGCATGGTGCCGCTCGGCCAGCAGCTGTTCGGCCGCTTCAACCCGGTGCGCACCGGCGGGCCCATGCAGGTCAGCGTGGCTTTCGCCGAGCAGCACGCCGAGGGCTACCCGTACCCGATGAAGGGCAGCGTGCGCCAGGAAGTGTTCAGCCGCCGCGGCGGCATGTACTTCGGCATCGCCCACCTGCTGGGCTACCCGGCGGACTACCCGCGGCCGCTGTACCGCTTCGCCGACTTCAACGCCGGCTGGTACGCCAGCCGCAACGCCGCCTTCCAGCGCGCGGTGAGCCTGGCCACCGGCATCCCGCTGGCGCTGGACGGCGACCTGATCCGCTACGACTCCAGCGCCGCCGGCGCCACTGAGCTTGCGGTGCGCACCCTGGGCCCGCGCCTGGGCCTGAGCGACAGCCAGGTCCGCCGCGACCTGGAGCAGGGCGAGCGCGCCGAATTCGGCGAGACGAAGCTCTACGCCAAGGTCTTCGCCCTGGCCGAGAAGAACGAAGGCAAGCCCCTGGCCCGGGCGGTGCTGCCGGGCATCACCCTGCACAGCCCGAAGATCACCCGCAACCTCACCACCGCCTGGTTCGCCCAGCGTGTGGACGAGCGCTACCAGAGCTGCCTGGCGCGGGCCGGCAAGCGCTGACCGCCGCGGGCCGCCTTGCGCTGCTCGCCCGGCGCCGCGAATAATCCCGGGCCCACTCCCGACGAGTCGCCCGGCATGCCCGCATCCTCCCCTCCCGTCCTGCTCGATGCCCTGCGTCAGGCACGGCACCTGGTGGTGTTCACCGGCGCCGGGGTTTCCGCAGAGAGTGGCATCCCCACCTTCCGCGATGCCCTGAGTGGCCTGTGGCAGCGCTTCGATCCCGCCCAGTTGGCCACCCCCGAAGCCTTCGCCGAAGACCCGGCGCTGGTCTGGGGCTGGTACGAATGGCGGCGCATGAAGGTGCTGGCCGCGCAGCCCAACCCGGCGCACCGGGCCATCGCCGAACTGGCCGCGCGGGTACCGCGCCTGAGCCTGGTGACGCAGAACGTCGACGACCTCCACGAACGCGCCGGCAGCCCGGCGGCGATCCACCTGCACGGCAGCCTGCACCAGCCGCGCTGCGTGGCCTGCGGCCGGGCCCACGACGGCCTTTCGACGAGCCTGCGGGAACCGGAAGAGGGCCGCCGTCTGGAACCACCACGCTGCGTCCATTGCGGCGAGCGGGTGCGCCCCGGCGTGGTGTGGTTCGGTGAAATGCTCCCGGAAGCCGCATTGGAGGAAGCCTTCGCCGCCGCCAGGGCTTGTGACTGCCTGCTCTCCATCGGCACCTCCGGCGTGGTCCAGCCCGCCGCGATGATTCCGCAACTGGCCGCGGAAAGCGGCGCCGTGGTCGCCCACGTCAACCCGCAGCCGGTGAGCGTGCGCGGGCCGCGGCAGTTCAGCCTGGAAGGGCCTGCCGGGGTGGTGTTGCCGGCGTTGAGCGAGGCGGCTTTTGGTTATCGGGGGCAGGTCTGAAGGAGGGGGGCTTCGGGTAGCTACCAGGAGCCATAAGGAATGCCGTGATCTTTGACATACGCTTCGGCTTTCTCGGAAAGGTAATAATACTTGCCGCCCGAGAGACCTTCGTATGGTCCACGCTTGTCGATAACGGCCTTGTATCGGCCGATTTCCTTTTCCTCCAGGCAGGGACCGCCGATCCATGCCTTGGCGATGCCGCCAGGGGCCATGCCAATGGAGATCATCTTGCGGTAGTCAGTTACCCAACTCCTGTCGCCCAGGCAGTAGGTCCACTGGGGTTTGAGCATCTCATCGCGGACCCACTGCGGGATGTTGATGCGCACGTTGTAGGTCTGGGGTTCCACGAGGGACTGCCAGCGGACGAAGATGATTTCCGGCAGATCGACGCCTGTCACGGGCTTCAATTTGCCCATGCCGTTCTTGGGCCAGCCGACAGGGCTTCCGCTGTAGCCGACTACACCGGCATGAACGCGTTCATAGGCCAGCCCACGTCTGTCCACCACATCGACGCTTTCGACCCAGACTTCCATGTATTTCGGCGCACCTATGCCGACGGACCAGGCGTTGTAGGGCAGCTTGGGGCGACCTTGGCTTGTGCTGCAGCCCGTAAGCGTGGCTGCTGTAATGCAGAGCAGGAGCGCGTTCGTGATGGGCAGTCGCCTTTGTCGCCGATTACCAGGAGTCATAGGGAATGCCGTGGTCTTTGACATACGCCTCGGCTTTCTCGGAAAGGTAGTAATACTTGCCGCCCGAGAGACCTTCGTATGGTCCACGCTTGTCGATAACGGCCTTGTATCGGCCGATTTCCTTTTCCTCCAGGCAAGGTCCGCCGATCCAGGCCTTGGCGATGCCGCCAGGGGCCATGCCAATGGAGATCATCTTTCGGTAGTCGGTTTCCCAACTCTTGGTGCCCAGGCAGTAGGCCTGCTGAGGTTTGAGCATCTCATCGCGGACCCACTGCGGGATGTTGATGCGCACGTTATAGGTCTGGGGCTCCACAAGGGACTGCCAACGGACAAAGATAATTTCCGGTAGGTCGACGCCTGTCACGGGCTTCATCTTGCCGCCGCCGCTCCACCAGCCAGCGGTCTTGTTGTTGTAGGCCACGACGCCGGCATGAACGCGTTCATAGGCTAGCCCGCGCCTGTCCACCACATCGACGCTTTCGACCCAGACTTCCATGTATTTCGGCGCACCTATGCCGATGGACCAGGCGTTGTAGGGCAACTTGGGGCGACCTTGGCTTGTGCTGCAGCCCGTAAGCGTGGCTGCGAGGGCAATACATAAAAGCTTTTTCATTGTGGCTGGCCTTCCTCTGGCTTGTTGCTATAGGTCAGGCGCCGATTCGGCGCGGGCTTGTTGACCATTGCTCCGTAGCTGGGCGACCAGTGGGCAGACAAGTGGATATAGCGAGCCTTGAGCAGGCGATTTTCTGCTTTGCTCAATCGAAAGGGCGCGCCTTGGGCATAGGCGAGAAGGCTGGCGGATATGGTCTGTAACTCCATGGGTAACCTGAGATTCGGATCATCTTCGAGAATCCGGCCAAATGGCACGTCATGTAGCAGGGCCAATTCACGCATCACCCGAAGCGCCACCCGCGACAGTTCACCTCGTACCCGACGCTGAATGGCTATGGCAACCAACGCCCTTTGCGACACGTCGTGTTCATTGGCGTTGGGGAAATGCCAGCCGACCGGCTCCATCTGGCCATCACCGGGCAGTCCGTCCAGTTCCAGCCGGGCGACTTCAAGCTGGGCCTCCCGCCACACCGAACTGCGTTCCAGGGGCATGTTGGGGCTGACCCGGGTGGCGCGTGGCCGGCTCAGCAGCAGTTTCTCCTGCATCAGAGCCGGGTAGCCGCCGCCGATGTCCGAATGTGCGCCGGGCAGGGAAATCTCCTGGTGGTGCGGGGCTACGCTGGTCAGGGGAAAGTTCCAGCGGTGTTCGTCGGCCGCGGTCAATTGCACGACCTTGCGCGCGCAACCGGGGGGCAGGTAGAGGTTGATGCCGGGGTTGAGGTCGTTGGCTGGGCTCCAGTCGCCGCGCAGTGGGTCGACGATGGCGGCCACGGTATCGAACAGGCCGATGAAGTTGATGCAAACGTCGGTGCTCCAGTCGAAATCCGCCTGCAGGCCGAACTGCCCGGGCTTTAATACTTCGCCCAGGATGCCGCCATCGGGCTTGAGCACTTCGTTGGCGAAGTGGCGGGCTGCTGCCGCGCCGCGGCTGAAACCGAAGAGGTCGAATTCGAGACGGGCTACATGGATGCCTGGGTTGGTTCTTATGAATAGCAGCAGTTGGTCTTTGATCGCCGCAGGGCTTTGTATTACGCGTTGCAGTACGCCGGTTTCCCCCCGCCCCGTCGCCTGGCTGACACGCGAATCCGGCGCGCCGCTGGTGGT
Source organism: Pseudomonas sp. A6 (assembly GCF_052367875.1). NCBI lineage: Bacteria > Pseudomonadati > Pseudomonadota > Gammaproteobacteria > Pseudomonadales > Pseudomonadaceae > Pseudomonas > Pseudomonas sp. A6. The sequence continues at coordinate 1,434,736 of NZ_CP198970.1, forward strand.
GCCTATGCCTTCGATGTATATCGGCACGTAACCGATAGTCGCATCTGGCTCCAGGGGAATGCTGGTGTTGTCCAAGTAGAGTTCGGATAGCAGGGCCACATTGCTCGGTGCATTCCCGTAGCTGTCGTTCGGATGGCTCTGGAAGACGCCATGCTCGTCCGGGGCGCTGAAGCCGAAGCGTTCGCAGATGGCGATGGTGTCCAGCAGGGTTTCCTCGCCGAGCTGCTGACGGTCGTCTTGGCGGCAGCGCTCGGTCAGTGCTGCGTTGGCCAGGTTGTTGCCGGTGCCGTCGAAGAAGGCTGCCAGGCGCAGGGTCAGGCCTGGCGTCTCGTCCAGCTCTTCTTCTTCGTCTTCTTCTTCCGGTTCTTCCTGGTCAACGGCTACTCGCACGGCCTGGCCGTCGAGCTCGAGTTGCTGGAATGCCTGCAAGGCCTCCAGGCTGGGGAAGCGCAGGTGTACGCCGCTGGCCATTTCGCCTGGCGGCTGCCAGTCCAGGCCGACGCTTTCCTCGGCCATCAGGGTGTGGGTCTGGCTGGCGATCAGTCGATGGCTGCCGGGCGGGCAGCCGCAGTTGACCACATGGTCATGGCCGGCCACCGGTTCACCGTTGGCCAGCCAGGTCGGGTTGCCTTCTGCGATCAGCCCGACGCTGCCACATCTCGGACAGCGCACCGGGTCGTTGCGCCTCGCCGCGAGGCGATGGCCGATGATCAGGTCGGGGGAGCCGGCGAGCACCTGGCCGCCGGTGGTAGTGCTGTCGTCCTTGCGAACGACGAAACGCTGGCCCATGTTGCAGCTCCTGCAAGCATTCGGATGAGTCCGGCTGGCAGGAAATGCCTTTGTCGAGGGTTTGGCTGTCGGTGGTTTCTTGGCTGGGTGAGAGGCTTTTCCGGTTGTTTGCAGATTCGATCACAGTGCTCAGGCAATGCCGTCCGGCCGGGCGATTTCCAACTCCGGCAACGGCTTGCCCAGCAGCACCCCGACCAGCACGGCGAACGCCAGCGCTGCAATGCCGGCCACCTGCAGCAGCGTCTCGAAACCACCGACGAAGGCCTGCCGCGCCAGCGGCGCCAGGGCCTCGCGCAGGGCCGGGTCGATCAGCGCCAGGGCCGCCGGCAGGTCACCGGCTGCTACGCGGGTGGCCATGTCCGCAGCCTTGTCTAGTTGCGCCGGCGCCACGTTGGCGAGGGCTTCGCGCAGCAGTTGGGCGCTGCGCGCGGCGAGCACACCGCCGAGGATGCCGATGGCCAGGACGATGGCGCCGAAGCGCGTGGTGGTGCTCAGGCCCGAGGCCATGCCGGTGCGTTCGCGGGGCACGCAGGCCATGATGTTCTTCTGGGTGTCGCCGTTGAGCAGCCCGGCGCCGGCGCCCAGCACCAGGCTGGCCAGGGCGAAGGCCGGGTAGCCGCCGTGGCCCGCCGCCACGGCGCAGAGCAGGTTGCCCGTGCCGACCAGGGCCAGGCCCAGGGCGAACAGCTGCGCCGGACTCAGGTGCGCGGCCAGGCGCAGGCCCAGGCGCGGGGCCAGCAGCATGGCCAGGGCGAAGGGCAGCATGCCGGCGCCCGCGGCCACCGCCGTCAGTTGCAGGCCGTTCTGCAGGTACAGCGGCAGCAGCGTCATCATCACCTGGGCGCAGGCGGCGTAGGCGAACATGCCCAGCAGCGCGCCGATGAAGCGGGCATTGCGCAGCAGGCGCAGGTCGACCATGGGCCGCGCCTGGCTGCGCTCCACCAGCACGAACAGGCTGAGCAGGAAGCCGCCCAGCAGCAGGCGCGCGAGGGTCGGGGCGCTGTCCCAGCCGGCGCGGTTGGCGTCGATCAGCGCCCAGATCAGGTAGCCCAGGCCGCCGGCGAAGGTCAGGCTGCCCAGTGGGTCGAGGCGCGCGGCGGCGCTGTCGCGGGATTCCTCGATGCTGCGCAGGGCCATGGCGCCCAGCAGCGCCACCAGTGGCAGGTTGAGGTAGAAGATCCAGCGCCAGCCCAGGCTGGCGGCGATCAGCCCGCCCAGCAGCGGGGCGAAGGTGATGGTGGCGCCCATGCAGGCGCCCCAGAAGGCCCAGGCGCGCAGGCGCTCCCGTGGCTCGTGGAAGCGGTGGCCGATGGCGGCCAGGGCGGAGGTCAGCAACAGCGCTGCGCCGATGCCCTTGGCCGCCCGCGCCAGGTCGAGGAACGCCAGGTTGGGCGCGGCGCCGCAGGCCAGGGAGGCGGCGCCGAACAGCGCCAGGCCGAGCAGCAGCATGCGCCGGCGGCCGAAGCGGTCGGCCAGGCTGCCGGCCGGCAGCAGGCAGGCGGCGAAGGCCAGCAGATAGGCGCTGACCACCCATTCGATGTCGGCGAAGGCGCCGGACAGGTCGCGGGCGATGCTCGGCAGGGCGACGGCGACTATGTTGGTGTCGAGGATGATCAGCGCGCACACCGCCGAGGCGGTCAGCAGGGTGAAGCGCGCGGAAGGGCGGCTGGACATGGCGAGGCTCCGGAGCGGTGCCGGCGCCGGACTTTGCCGTGCGGCACCGGCCTTGTAGTGTTGCTGCCACGGTAACGCCAGCGCGCGCCGGGCTTGTTAGGCGCGGCGGCCTGCGTCATTAGCCCGCAGCTAACGAGGCCCCATGGAAATCCGCCATTTCCGCTATTTCATCAGCGTCGCCCGCCACGGCCACTTCACCCGCGCCGCCGAGCAGCTGGGCATCGCCCCGCCGACCCTGAGCCGGCAGATCCAGGACATGGAGAAGGAACTGGGCGTGCGCCTGTTCCAGCGCAGCCAGCGCGAGGTGCGCCTGACCGCCGCCGGCGAGGCGCTGCTGGCCGAGGCCGAGCAGGCGGTGCGCCAGTTCGATGCGGCGCAGCTGGGCGCGCAGCGCGCCGGGCGCGGCGAGGCCGGACACATCGAACTGGGCTACGTGGCCTCGGCGGCCTATTCCGGGGTGCTGCAGCGCCAGGTGAGCGACTTCGCCGCAGCGTGCCCGGCGGTGCTGCTGAACATCCGCGAGGCGCCCATGGCCGAGCTGCCGGCGCTGGTGCGCGACGGCCAGCTGGACCTGGCCTACGTGCGCTCGCCCATGGAGCTGCCGGCGGAGCTGGAGGCCATCCGCCTGCACGACGAGGGTTTCGTCCTGGCGTTGCCGGAGGCCTCGCGGCTCAACGAGCTGGCGGAGATTCCCGCGGCGCGCCTGGCGGGCGAGACCTTCATCCTCCCCGAGCAGATTTCCGGCACCCTGGAGGTGGCCGCCCAGGGCGGCTTCGTGCCGCGCCTGGGGCCGCAGCCGGGCAGCCTGGTGGCGGTGATCGCCCTGGTGTCCCTGGGCCAGGGCGTGGCCCTGGTGCCGGAGTCGGTGCTGCGGCGCATCAGCCTGCCGCAGGTGAACTACCGGCGCGTCGCCGGCAGCCGGGCCAGTTCCTGGCTGTCGCTGCTGCACCGGCGCTTCGAGAAGGCGCCGGCGGTGGCGCGCTACATCGAGCGGGTGCGCCTAGCCGCGGCCCAGGCGCGCCAGTAGCGCGGCCTTCACCACCGGCCACTCGTCGTCGATGATGCTGAAGCGCACCGAGTCGCGCTTGCGCCCGTCGGACATGATCCGTTCGTGGCGGACGATGCCTTCCTGCGCCGCGCCCAGGGGCAGGCGCTTGCCGGTTTCGCCCGCGCCTGGAAAGCCGGGGCGGTGGTTGCGAATCGCGCGCAGGAGGGGGCTGACCAGTCGGCTGCGCCGAGGTGCTCTTCGTAGGAGCGAGCTTGCTCGCGAATGAACCCCGCTGCGGAGTCTGTTCGCGAGCAAGCTCGCTCCTACGAGAAGCCATGCGAGCGGACTTTGTCCGCGAATCGCGCGCAGGGCGCGCTCCTACAGGAGGCGTCGAGGTGGTTTTCGTAGGATGGGTTGAGTTTGCGAAACCCATGCGGTTGCGGCGATGGGTATCGCTGCGCTCCACCCATCCTACGAGAGGCTATGCTCGCCTGCTCAGCGCCCGCCCAACTGGCCGCGGCGGTACTCGCCCTGGCGTTCGAGCATCCAGCCGGGGTACTCGGCCGGCAGGGCGCTGACCTGGTCGAGGGTGGCCAGTTCTTCGGCATTCAGCTCGACCTGGGTGGCGGCTATGTTGTCCTCGAGCTGCTCCAGGCGCTTGGCGCCGATGATCACGCTGGTCACCGCTTCCTGGTGCAGCAGCCAGGCCAGGGCCACCTGCGCCACCGATACGCCCTTGGCTTCGGCGATGCCGCGCATGGCGTCGATGCAGTCGTAGGCGCGTTCGCGGTTCACCGGCGGGAAGTCGAACTGGGTGCGCCGGCTGCCGGCCTCGGCCTCGCCGCCGCGGCCGTACTTGCCGCTGAGCAGGCCGCCGGCCAGGGGGCTCCAGACCATCAGACCGACCTTCTCGCTGCGTAGCAGCGGCACCAGTTCGCGCTCCAGGTCGCGGCCGGCGATGCTGTAGTACGCCTGCAGCGACTCGAAGCGGGCCAGGCCGAGGCGCTCGGCGGTGCCCAGGGCCTTCATGATCTGCCAGGCCGCCCAGTTGGAGACGCCGACGTAGCGCACCAGGCCCTGGCGCACCAGGTCGTCGAGGGCGCGCAGGGTTTCCTCGATCGGCGTGGCCGGGTCGAAGCCGTGCACCTGGTAGAGGTCGATGTGGTCCAGTTGCAGGCGCTCCAGGCTGGCCTGCACGCCGCCGGCGATGTGGTAGCGCGACAGGCCGCGGGAGTTGGCGCCGCGGGTGCCGGTCTCGCCGAACACCTTGGTGGCGACCACCACGTCCTCGCGGGGCACGCCGAGGTTCTTCAGGGCCTGGCCGGTGATGACCTCGGAGCGGCCCTCGGAATAGACGTCGGCGGTATCGATGAAGTTGATGCCGGCCGCCAGGGCCGCGCCGACCAGCTGCTCGGCCTCGGCCTGCTGCAGCTTGCCGATCTGGCTCCACAGCTGGCCTTCGCCGCCGAAGGTCATGGTGCCCAGGCAGAGTTCCGAGACGAACAGACCGGTGTTGCCGAACTTTCTGTAGCGCATGGCGAGCAATCCTCGGGAGGGGGCAGGGAAGGCGCCGCTGCCTCGCGCAGCGGCGGACGCCACCAGTATGGGCGCCGCGCCCAGGAAGGACGGCGCTCGATGCTGCCGCATTCTTGCCTATTGCTGCCGGCGCCCGCCTCAGGCCATGGGCGGCAGGCGGCGCTTGACCGGGGTCTTCTTGACGATGGCGGTGCTGGTCTCGGCGTAGGCGTTGAGGCGGTCGAGCAGGGTGTCCAGTTGCTCCATGTCGCGCACGCACAGGCGGGCGACGAAGCAGTCGTCGCCGGTGATCTTGTCGCACTCGGTGAACTCGGGGATGGCCTGGATCTGCCGTTCCACCTCGTGCAGCCGGCCGGGCAGCGGGCGCACGCGGACGATGGCCTGCAGCAGGTAGCCGAAGGCCTTCGGGTCCACCTCCAGGGTGTAGCCGCGGATCACCCCGCGTTCCTCCAGTTTGCGCAGGCGCTCGCCGACGCTGGGCGCGGAGAGGCCGCTGACCTGGGCCAGGGCCTTGAGCGACAGGCGCGAGTCTTCCATCAGGGCGGCGATCAGCAATTGGTCGATTTCGTCGGTCATTTTTTTGCTCGTTAGGCGATTGCGGGTGGATGCCTTGATAGTAAAGGCGATATTTGGTGGATGCCTTCCGTTTGCGATGGAAGGACGGGGTGACGCCTTGTCATGCTGTAGGCACACCTTGCAGGAGGAAGCCCCATGGACAAGTCCCTTCAACGCGGCACTCTGGAGATGACCGCGGCCATGCTGATCTGCGGCACCATCGGTTGGCTGGTGCTGGTGTCCGGCCAGCCGGTGCTGGACGTGGTGTTCTGGCGCTGCGTGTTCGGCGCCGCCACCTTGCTGGTCGCCTGCGCCCTGCTCGGGATGCTGCGCCCTGGCGTGCTGAGCCTTTCCGCCTTCGGCCTGGCGCTGCTCAGCGGGGTGGCCATCGTCGGCAACTGGGTGCTGCTGTTCGCCTCCTATTCGCGGGCGTCCATCGCCATCGGCACTGCGGTCTACAACACCCAGCCCTTCATGCTGGTGCTGCTGGCCGCGGTGTTCCTCGGCGAGAAGCTCAGCGCGCGCAAGCTCGGCTGGCTGGGGTTGTCCTTCGCCGGCATGCTGGCCATCGTCAGCGCCCACGGCAGCGGCGGGCCGGGCAGCGACTACCTGGGCGGCATCGCCCTGGCCCTGGGCGCGGCACTGCTGTATGCCTTCGCGGCGCTGATCGTCAAGCGCCTGCAGGCGGTGCCGCCGCATGTGATCGCGCTGGTGCAGGTTTGCAGCGGCGTGCTACTGCTGGCGCCCCTGGCCAACCTCTCGGCGCTGCCGCAGCAGCCCTCGGCCTGGGCCTGCCTGGCCACCCTCGGCATCGTCCACACCGGGCTGATGTACGTGCTGCTCTACGGCGCGATCCAGAAGCTGCCGACGGCGCTGACCGGCGCGCTGTCGTTCATCTACCCAGTGGCGGCGATCCTGGTGGACTGGGTGGTGTTCGGCCACCGCCTGGGCCTGGTGCAGTGGCTGGGCGTGGCGGCCATCCTCCTGGCCGCGGCCGGCATGCAGCGCGACTGGGGGCTGCCGCGGTGGCTGGCCGCGCGCTTCGCGTTGCGTGGGACGGATTACGGAAAGCGCTGAGGGGTGGGAATTTTTCCCCTGGCGGCGACTCCAACTCCCACCAAGTCACGCCATGGGTGAATGATGAACTACAAGCTGTTGCCAATGATCGGTGTCGCGGTGCTGCTCGGCGCCTGCGGCGGCAAGGAGGCGGAGGTGTGCGCCAGCAAGGACATGCGCGACCAGTTGGTGAAGGTGTTCACCGACGGCCCGCTGTCCGGCCGCGGCGACCTGCTCAAGGACGTGGAGCTGCGCGACGCGGCCATCCTCGAGAAGGACCCGGACAGCGGCGTGCTCGAATGCGTGGCCACCTTCCGCGTGCCGGTGGGTCAGCAGGTGGTGCAGGGGCCGCTGGAGTACCGCATCGCCCCGGCGGCCAAGTCCGATCATGACTATCTGTTGCTGTTCACCAAGAGCGAGCGGGCGTTGGCGCTGGCCGATCGGATTCAGCGGGTGTTTCCGGCGGCGGGGACGTCGCAGTGATGATGAGGGTGTAGGAGCGAGCTTGCTCGCGAACCTCCTGGCGGCTGCGGTGTATTCGGTTGACTCCGTTCCCTCACCCCAGCCCTCTCCCGGAGGGAGAGGGGGCCGTTCGGCGTGAGTGGTGAATCCAGAGTCAGCCTGAAATGCCTATCTGTCCCTGCGTTCGCGGGAATGGTGAGGGTAGGAGCGAGCTTGCTCGCGAAGGGGGCTTCCTTGCGACTGCGGTGTATTCGGTTGACTCCGTTCCCTCACCCCAACCCTCTCCCGGAGGGAGAGGGGGCCGTTCGGCGTGAGTGGTGAATCCAGAGTCAGCCTGAAACGCCTGTCTATCCCAGCGTTCGCGAGAGTGGCGAAGGGGAAGGATGGTGCCTGACCTCCAGGCCGCTCAGGACAGCCCCCTCTCCCGCTTGCGGGAGAGGGTTGGGGTGAGGGCGCTCTTGAGCCAGGCACCTGCGCCACCGGCAGCTTCCATTCGCGAGCAAGCTCGCTCCTACAAAAAGCCGCACTCGCCTGCAACGTAGGAGCGGACTCCGTCCGCGATTGGCCAGCCTCTGCAGTGGCCCGAACGCCGCACAAACGAAAAAGCCGCTCCCCCATGAGGAGGAGCGGCTTTTTCATCAGCGCCTTTCGGCGCCCGCTCAGGCAGCGTTGCCGTAGCGGGCCTGCTTCTTCTTGACCTGCTGGCGGCACGCGTCGCCGAAGGCCTGGAAGATCTTCACCGAGTCGGGGTTCTTCAGCGCCTGCCATTCCGGGTGCCACTGCACCGCGAAGAGGAAGGGCGACAGGCTCGGCGCGTGGACCGCCTCGACCAGGCCGTCTTCGGCGTGGGCGATGGGCTCCAGGCCCTTGCCGAGGTTCTTCAGGCCCTGGCCGTGCAGCGAGTTGACCTGGATCGAGTCGGTCTGCAGCAGCTTGTGCAGCCAGGTGTTCTGCGCCACGCGCACGCTGTGCGCCGGGGCGTACTGCACCTCGACCGGGTCTTCGGGGTTTTCCCGGTGGTCGTTGAAGCCGGGCTCGGCGTAGACCTTCTGGTAAATGTCGCCGCCCAGCGCCACGTTGATTTCCTGCATGCCGCGGCAGATGCCGAAGATCGGCAGGCCACGGGCGATGGCGGCCTTGATCAGGGGCAGGTCGAAGAGGTCGCGCTGCTTGTCCTGGGCCTTGCCGGGGGTTTCGTTTTCCTGGCCGTAGAGGGCCGGGTCGATGTTGCTGCCGGCGCCGGTGAGGTAGACGCCGTCGGCCATGTCGAGGTACTGCTCGAGATCGTCGATGCCGCAGCAGGTCGGCACCAGGACCGGCACGCAACCGGCGATGTCGGTGATCGGGGTGATGTACTTGTGGGTCATCACCTGATAGTCGTGGCCCTTGCGTTCCTGGGCGCCCATGGACATCAGGACGACGGGCTTGCGGAGTTTCTGATTGTTATTGCCAATGTTGCTGTTGGACATATGTCACCTTGGGACAGGCTCGGCCTGTCGTTTATGTGCAGGCGCGGCCGGGAGGGCGCTACCTGGGGCTCCGAGCACTGCCGTAGCGGGGCTGGAAGCGCCCGCAAACGGTCGAAGCCTGCCCACCAGCCTGCCAGAGCCGTAAAATATGTCAAACAATTTCGCTTTCGATCGTTAAAAATAATGGCCGAAATTCACGGCGATTTCATTTTCAAGCCGCTGTATTTAAAGGATTTTTTATTTAATTCGATAAATATCGGTCCATTATTTTTTACGGATCCGGCCTTTTCGTGAAAATTATACTGAACATTTTCACGGGAATCGCCGGGCACGCGCCGGCCGCGCTCTTGAGCGAGCGCCGCGTCTGAAGCTTTCCTGCGGGGGCGCTGGCGCCCCGGCCCGTCAGCCGGGCAGTTCGACCTTGCCGGGCGGCAGCGGCGCCTTGGCCGGGTCGCCGCTGAAGGCTTCCACCCGGTTGCGCCCGCCGTGCTTGGCGGCGTACAGGGCCACGTCGGCGTTGCCCACCAGGGCTTCCTGGCTGGCCACCGGGCCCTGGGCGGTGGAGGCCACGCCGATGCTCACCGTCAGGTGGCCGCGGGCAGCCCAGGCGTGGGGCAGCTGCAGGGCCTCGACGGCGGCGCGGATGCGTTCGCCGATGGCGCAGGCGCTGGCCAGGTCGGCGCCGGGCATGACCACGGTGAACTCCTCGCCGCCGAAGCGCGCGACGAAGTCGCAGTGCTCGCGCACGTTGTCGCGGATGGCCTCGGCCACGCGGCGGATGCCGACGTCGCCGGCGAGGTGGCCGTAGCCGTCGTTGTAGAGCTTGAAGTGGTCGATATCCAGCATCAGCACGCTCAGCGGCTCGGCGTGCCGTGCGCAGCGGTGCCATTCGCGCTTGAGCGTCTCGTCCAGGTGGCGCTTGTTGGCGATGCGGGTGAGGTCGTCGGTGCGGCTGAGCACCGCCAGCTCCTGGTTGGCCAGCGCGTACTTGTGCGCCAGCACCTGGTGTTCCCAGGCCAGCTTGAGCGCCTCGTTGAAGCGGATCTGCAGGCGCCGGCCCATCTCCGCGATGAACGGGCAGACCACCCAGGCGGAGACCGCCAGGAAGGTCGCCTGGGGTTCGGGGTCGCGGAAATAGGCGATGCCCAGGAAGAAGAACATGGGCACGTGGAACGCCAGGTGCGCCGGCCAGTAGGACACGTTGCTCATGGCCACCATCACCGAGGCCAGGGCGATGCAGCCGTAGATCACGTCCTCGTAGGGCGTGCCGTAGCTCATCAGCCAGATGGCGCCGATGCCCCAGGCCAGCCCCACGGCGCCGCACTGCAGCATGGTCAGGCGCGCCCAGGTCTGCGGCGCCAGGCGCTGCGGGTTGCGCCGCCAGGCGTACACCAGGCCCAGGCGCACGCTCATCAGCAGCACCAGCACGGCGAGCCACAGGCAGCGCCCGAGCAGGGGCGCGCTGGCATGGTAGACGCCGAACACCATGGTGCCGGAGAACACGTTGCCCACCGCGGTGGACGGGCTGGTGGAGAACAGCGTGGCGACGCGCTCGGCCAGGTAGTCCTCGGCGGGGCGCTCGGGCAGCGGTGGCGGGTTGGTGTCGGGGTAGGCGGTCATGCCTGGGCTCCTGGGTTCGCCCCGGGACGGTGCGGCGGGGGCGGGCGCAGGCACGCGCCGGCCCGGCGCGCTGGCGCCTCGGTCCATGGCGGTGCGGTTGCCCGGCCCGACCGATGGCTTCCGTTGCGCGGGAAAATGCAGTGATGTCTCAGTGCCATCATGCCTGGAGTACGATGGGAATTCGAGCCCGCGGACGACGGAAGGCAGCGCCGCCGGGCGGGAAGCGGAAAGCGAGACGCCCCCTCTCGCTGGGCGAAAAGGGGGCGTTTTTCTTGCCGTGGCACCATCCTGGTGCGTTATCTCCCGGGGCGGCTTACTTGCCGGTCTTGATGGTGGTCCAGCTGCGGGTCATCAGGCGCTGGGTGTTGGCCGGCAGGTCCGGGAAGGCGTACAGCTTCTTCATCACCTCTTCCTTCGGATAGATGCCCGGGTCGTTGCGGATTTCCTCGTTCACCAGCGCGGTGGCGGCAGCGTTGCCGTTGGGGAAGGAGGTGACGTTGCTGATCTCGGCGATCACCTGCGGCTCGAGCAGGAAGTTGAGCCACTGCAGCGCGCCTTCGGGGTTCTCGGCGTCCTTCGGAATGGCCACGGTGTCGAAGAAGGCGCCGGCGCCTTCCTTCGGAATGTTGTAGAGCACGTGGACGTTGTTCTTCGCTTCCGCGGCGCGGGCCTTGGCCTGGTAGACGTCGCCCGAGTAGCCGACGGCGACGCAGATGTTGCCGTTGGCCAGGTCCGAGATGTACTTGGAGGAGTGGAAGTAGGTGATGTACGGACGGATCTTCTGGTACAGCGCGGTGGCCGCCTTGATCTCCTTCGGATCATTGCTGTCGGGCTTGTAGCCCAGATAGTGCAGGGCCGCCGGCAGCATCTCGGTGGGCGAGTCGAGGAAGCTCACGCCGCACTGCTTGAGCTTCTGGATGTTCTCGGGCTTGAACACCAGGTCCCAGGAATCCACCGGGGCGTTGTCGCCGAGCACGGCCTTGACCTTGTCCGGGTTGTAGCCCAGGCCGATGGTGCCCCACATGTAGGGGATGGCGAACTTGTTGCCCGGGTCGCTGATCTCGAGGGTCTTCATCAGGTCCGGGTTGAGGTTCTTCCAGTTCGGCAGCTTGGACTTGTCCAGCGGCATGTAGACGCCGGCCTTGATCTGCTTGGCGAGGAAGTTGTTCGACGGCACCACCACGTCATAGCCGGACTTGCCGGCCAGCAGCTTGGCTTCCAGCACTTCGTTGCTGTCGTAGACGTCGTAGACGACCTTGATGCCGGTGGCCTTGGTGAACTTGTCGACCGTGTCAGGGGCGATGTAGTCGGACCAGTTGTAAACGTGCAGCACTTTGTTGTCCGCCTGCGCCATACCAGCCACAGCGCCCGCCAGAGTCACGGCGAGCAGGGTCTTGCCGAAGGTCTTGAACATGCAGGTTGCTCCGATTTTCTTCTATCCGTGCGTAAGTTGGGTCTTCCGCACGGATCGACAGCAAGAACCATTCCCGATAATGGCCCCCGGCCATTTACCGGCGGCCGGCCCCCGGTGGCTCTAGCCTGGCGCTAAGGGGCGGGAGGAGGGCAGGCGGGCGCGGCGACGGAATCCCGGCGCGGGCTGTTACAAGGCGTACCGTCGTACCAGGTGGCTCAATCGAGCCGGTAACGCGCGAGGTCCTGCGCGGAAAGCACGCGCATGCGCCCTGGCTCGATGGCTGCCATGTCGTCCAGCAGGGCGACGGGTACGTCCATCTCGCGCAGGTAGGCGGCCGGGCTGTAGCGGCTGGCGCCGTCGGCCAGCCAGGAATCGCCGCCGGGGAAGTAGGGACGGTGCAGGCCGACATAGCCGCGCACCCGGCGCGCATGCCCGGCGGCCAGCAGGTAGACGCAGGTGCCCTGGCACACGCTGTTGCGCGGCACCCAGGTGTCGAACCCGGCCTCGCGCAGCAGCCGGCCCATCTTGATGGCCTCGCCCAGGCTGCCGCCGATGGAGTCGAGCAGGGCGATCCTGCGGGCGAACTTGCCGGGGTTGTGCTTCAGCCCCTGCAGCAGGCGCTCGTAGTCCCCCGGCGCGATGTCCTCGGTGATGCGCACCGCCAGGGTGAGCCCCAGCGACTTGTTCTGCACCGGCGCAACCTCGACCCGCGCGAGAGCCGCCGTCGAACACAGCACCGAAAGGCCAAGCACGGCCGCGCGCACCAGGGTATTGCCCATGAACCTGCCTCGCCTTGAACCCAGCGGGAAATCGATGGGAGCGGAAGATACCGCCGATGCTGGCATTTGGCATCCCCCGGCACAGCCGAATCGGCGAATGCGCCGAAGTGCAGCACCAAGGCTTCACTCCGCCCGCGCCTTCTGGTAAAAAGGCACCCCCAAGCGGGCGTCGTATAATGGCATTACCTGAGCTTCCCAAGCTCATGACGAGGGTTCGATTCCCTTCGCCCGCTCCAGAACAAACCCAGCCAAGCCCCTGAAATGCCTAGCGTTTCGGGGGTTTTGCTTTTTTGGGGGCGGGAAGGTGTCGAAAAAGTGTCGAGGCACACTTACTCATACGCACTTGGGCGCAGAGGGCCATCACCCGATAGGCCCCACCAAGCAGTAGCGAATCAATTGCTGTTCCACACTCTGCTTCTGGCGTAAGACCAAGATGACCGCGACCTCGCCTTGCTCTTCGTGTAGTTCGTAAAAGACGCGATAAGGGCCGGTATTGAGTTCGCGATAGTTCAACACCCCCAAAAGGCTTGCCTGCTGGCTGATTGGGTAACCTTGGGGTGTAAGAGAAATCTTCTCTTCAATCTCATCCAAAAGGCTCAGCACTGACTGGAGTGCAGCCTGCGAACCTTGGAATTGAACCAAGTGGTGTACTTGGTCTTCGATGCTTTGTTCTGCGGTATCGGTGAGACGGATGACGAGCTTGGACATCGAACCTCCTTATTCTGGTTGATCGAACCTCCTGGAAAGACGAGCTTTCAGATCATCTACAGAGCGATGTTTGCCTTCTGCGTATTGACGAGAGCCAATCGCAAGCAGCTTCACCAACGCAATTGCTTCGTCACGTTGCTTTCGTTCTGCATATGACTCAACCACGTAGGCAGGAACACCGTTCTGTGTGACAACCATTGGCTCGGATAAATCCAGGTCAGCCGCATGGCGTTTCAAATAACTAATTGTCTCGACTCGCATGAGTCGGTACCTCCATTGCTGTGGGAACACTCAAGGCCTGGAACTCAGGTTCTACGGTGTTCGAACTCCACCAAGCTCCATATCCAGGCAACCGATGGGATTCACACGTCGACAGTTGAATCTGCCGATCGGTTTCGTATCGTAGCCTGAATTCGGACCGAATTTGAACCGTCTGCGGACGCTTTTTTCTTTGCCTCTGCCAACACTGCGACGTTCAGCCTATGAGCGGGTTGAATCGAGCATCACTGCCAAAATGGCGATTGCTTCAATGAGCAGCGCGGCTCCGACTGCACTGAATCCTTCGGCTATCCCTCATCCCTAGCTGTGAACTGAGTTCACAGCCCCTATGCCACCAACAGGGATTATCACCCCGCCCCCGGCTCCCTACCCTGCGCAGACCAGGGCCCGTGAGGCCCTGGACAATCACAAGAACAATTCCTGCGTGCCGAGGTGCTGTCGATGAACGCGACGCCTGAGAACCCACCCAAGAACCGCCTGGGCCACGGCCTGAAGAGTCGCCAGGTGACCATGATTTCCATCGGCGGCGTGATCGGCGCCGGGCTTTTCGTTGGTTCCTCCAATGCCATCGCCACTGCCGGGCCGGCGGTGTTGCTGGCTTATCTGCTGGCTGCGGTCATCGTCGTGCTGGTGATGCAGATGCTCGGCGAGATGGCCACCGCGCGGCCGGACACCGGCTCCTTCTCGTCCTATGCCGACCAGGCCATGGGGCGCTGGGCCGGGTTTTCCATCGGCTGGCTGTACTGGTGGTTCTACGTGCTGGTGATCAGCATCGAGGCCATAGTCGCCGGCAACATCCTCGCGCCCTGGCTGAGCGTGGCGCCCTGGGTGGCGGCGCTGGGCATCACCCTGGCGCTGACGCTGTGCAACTGCCTGAGCGTCGGCAACTTCGGCGAGCTGGAGTACTGGCTGGCGTTGTTCAAGGTGGTTTCCATCGTCGGCTTCATCGTCCTCGGCGTGCTGGCGATCTTCGGCTTGCTGCCGGGTTCTTCCACTTCCGGCGTGCAGCATCTGTATGCCGACGGCGGCTTCATGCCCAAGGGGCCGGTGTCGGTGGTGGCGGCCATGCTCACCGCGATGTTCAGCTTCCAGGGCAGCGAGATCGTGACCATCGCCGCCGCCGAGACCAAGGAGCCGCGCGCCAACATCCGCAAGGCGATCCGCGCCGTGGTCTGGCGCCTGGGGCTGTTCTATCTCGGCTCGATGCTGGTGGTGGTGTGCCTGGTGCCGTGGAATGCGCCGGGGCTGGCGCAGGGTTCCTACCAGTCGGTGCTGGCGGCGATGAACATTCCCTACGCGTCGCAGATCATGAGCGTGGTGGTGCTGGTGGCGGTGAGCAGTTGCCTGAACTCGGCGATCTACACCGCCTCGCGTATGGCCTACTCGCTGGCCTGCCGCGGCGATGCGCCGCGCGCCTGGGGCCGCACCAACCGCCGCGGCGTGCCGCTGGGCGCGGTGCTGAGCACCGCCGGCGTGGCCCTGCTGGCGCTGGGCGCGAACTACCTGCTGCCCAAGGAGGTGTTTGACTTCCTGCTCGCCTCCAGCGGCGCCATCGCCCTGCTGATGTACCTGGTGATCGCCGTCACCCAGCTGTGCATGCGCCGCAAGCTGCGCGCCAGCGGCGAGCCCCTGGCGGTGGAGATGTGGGCCTTCCCCTGGCTGACCCTGGCGACCATCGCGCTGATCGTCGGCATCCTGGCGATCATGTCGGTGTTCCCCGGCCACCGCGGCGAGCTGCTCACCACCCTGGGCCTGAGCGCCGTGCTGGTGGGCATCGGCCTGTACCTGCAGAAGCGCCAGCCGCAGCTCTCCGCGCAGCGCGCGCAGGGCGGCTTCGGCGAACTGGCGGTGCTGTGACGCCACTTCACAACGCCTGTGCCGGCGGCCCGGTTTTTCCGCCGCCGGCGCCCACCTAACCTGCCCGTGGCGCGGCTCGCCGAGCCCGCCGTGGCCTTCCCCAACCGCCTGATAGAGAGTGATCGATGAGCATCGCGATGAAGCCGGACGAACTGGCGATTCCCTACCAACTGCCGCAGGTGCCGTTCATGGCGCCGGACATGGTCCTGCCCGGCGTGCTGGACCAGTGGCTGGAAGACGACCGGCTGTGGGTCCCGGTGACCGCCAGCGTCTCCTTCAAGCCGCTGCTGCTGAGCGTGAGCGGCGGCTACTACATCAACCTGCTGCGCGTGCGCCAGAGCGGCGTGCTGTCGCGCCATCGCCACACCGGCGGCGTGCACGCGCTGGTGCTCAAGGGCCGCTGGTGGTACCTGGAGCACGACTGGGTCGCCGAGCAGGGCTCCTTCGCCTTCGAGCCGCCGGGCGAGACCCACACCCTGTTCGTGCCCGAGGACGTCGAGGAAATGATCACCTGGTTCCACGTCCAGGGCGGCTACACCTACGTCGACCCGCAGGGCGTGGCGGTGGGCTACGAGGACGTCTTCACCAAGCTGGAGGCGGCGCGCCGGCACTATGCGTCCATCGGCCTGGGCGAGGACTACGTCGAGCGCTTCATCCGCTGAAGCGGGCCGGCACGGCGGGCGCTATGCTCGCCGCCACGGCGCATCGAGGACCGGACATGGACAACTATTCGCAACTGCTGGCCTTCATCTGGGCGGTCGAGCACGGCAATTTCTCCGCCGCGGCGCGCGCCCACGAGATGACGCCTTCGGCGGTCAGCAAGCTGATCAGCCGCCTGGAGGATCGCCTGCAGGTGCGCCTGTTCCAGCGCGGCACGCGGAGCCTGACGCTGACCGAGGAGGGCGCCGCCTACCTGCGCAGCGCCCGCGCCGTGGTGGAGGCGATGGCCGAGGCGGATTCGCTGGCCGAAGCGCTGCCTACGCGGGTCAGCGGCACCCTGCGCATCCACACCATGACCACCTTCGCCAAGCACCAGATAGCGCCCTGGCTGCCGGAGTTCCTCGACCGCTACCCGGCGCTGCAGGTGGAGATCCAGGTCGGCGCGCAGTACGTCGACCAGTTCGAGCAGGGCCTGGACCTGGCCATCCACAGCGGCGTGCTGCCGGACTCCAGCCGGGTGACCCGGCGCCTGGGCGAGACGCAGTGGATCACCTGCGCCGCCCCGGCCTACCTGGCGCGCTGCGGCACGCCCCGCCACCCGCAGGAGTTGCTGCGCCACCGCTGCTTCCAGTTCAGCTTCGACAGCCCGTGGAACCGCTGGAGCTTCCGCGCAGGCCCGGAGCGCCTGAGCGTGCCGGTGACGCCCGCGGCGACCTTCGCCCAGGGCGACCTGCTGCGCGACATGGCCCTGGCCGGCGCCGGCATCGTGCGCCTGGCCGACTTCCACATCGGCGCCGACATCCGCGCCGGCCGCCTGGTGCAGGTGCTGGAGGAATACCCCAGCGACCTGCGCGAGCCGGTGTACCTGATCTATGCCAACCGCAGGCACCTGAGCCCGAGGATCAAGGTCTTCCGCGACTTCCTCGAGCAGCGCCTGCGGGAGGCTCCCTGGAGCCTGTCCTAGGGCAGGCCGTTACGACCCATTCACGAGGCGCCCGCACGGCGGGCGCGATGCAGGAGTAGACCATGGCCCATCTGGTGGGTGACGTATCCAGCGCCGCGCGCATTCTTCCCGACCTGGACGGCGAGAAGCTGTTCATCCAGCGGGGCAGGGGGGCCTATCTCTGGGACGCCCAGGGGCGGCGCTACATCGATACCGCGCTGGGCTTCGGCGCGGTGCTGCTCGGCCATTCCGAGCCGGCGGTGATCGAGGCGGTGGGCGCCGCTCTGCAGGACGCCGCCGCGCCGTCCTGGGCCCACGTGCGCGAGCATGCCGCCGCCGACTGCCTGGCGCGCCACGGCGGCGCGCTCGACAAGGTGATCTTCACCAACTCCGGCAGCGAGGCGGTGCACCTGGCCTGCCGCGCGGCGCGCGCCTACACCGGCCGGCCGCGCATCGCCAAGATGGCCGCCGGCTTCGACGGCTGGTTCGACGAGGTGACCCTGGGCAACGTCGGTTCCGCCGAAGCCACCTTCGCCCCTGGCGAGCGCCCGGCGAGCGAGCGCATGACGCTGCTGCGCTACAACGATTTCGACGACGTCGAGCGGCTGTTCGCCGAGCACAGCGACATCGCCGCCGTGCTGCTCGAACCCATGCTGGCCAACGCCGGCTGCATCATGGCCGCGCCCGGCTACCTGGCGCACGTGCAGCGCGTGGCCCATGCCCACGGCGCGCTGGTGATCAGCGACGAGGTGCTGATGGGCTTCCGCCGTCACGCCGGGCTGAGCAGCCTGTACGAGGGGCTGGACCCGGACCTGGCCAGCGTCGGCAAGGCCATCGGCAATGGCGTGCCGGTCTCGGCGGTGCTGGGCAAGGCGCACATCCTGGCCGGCTTCGAGGAAGGCCGGGTGCTGCGCGGCGGCACCTTCAGCGGCAACCCCATGGCCTGCGCGGCGGTGCAGGCAACGCTGGCGCAGCTCGAAGACGCCGACTACGCCGCGCTGATGGCGCGTGGCGAGGCGCTTCGCAGCTGGATCGAGCGGCTGTTCCGCGAACATGGCATGCCCCTGTCCACCAGCGGCTACGGCAACGTCTTCGGCCTCTGGCCGGCAGAGCGGGCGCCGCGGGATTTCGACGAAGCCGCGCGCATCGCCAACCCTGGCTTCAGCAAGGCGCTGCATCTGGAACTGCGCCGCGGGGGTGTGCTGTTGATGCCGTCGCCCTATGGCCGGCTGTACCTGTCCTTCGCCCATACCGATGCGGTGGTCGAGGAGATGAAGGCGGCGTTCGAGCAGGCGGTGGGGCGCTTGGCCGAGGTGCTCTTGTAGGAGCGAGCTTGCTCGCGAACAAGCGCGGTGCCATGCGGTTCGCGAGCAAGCTCGCTCCTACGAGAAGCCGTGCCTGCCTGAGCCGTAGGAGCGGAGCTTCTCCGCGATAGCCGGAACCACCGGCGCGATTCGCGGATGAGATCCGCTCCTACGCTGCCCCGCCTACGCCATTCCCCTGTAGGAGCGCGCCCTGCGCGCGAAATCGCGGGCAGGGCCCGTGCGGGAATGCGTGGTGTTTTTCCCGTAGGAGCGGAGCTTCTCCGCGATAGCCGGATGTATCGGCGCGCTTCGCGGATGAGATCCGCTCCTACGCTGCCCCACCTGCGCCATTCCCTGTAGGAGCGCGCTCTGCGCGCGAAATCGCGGGCAGGGGCCGTGCGGGAATGCGTGGTGTTTTTCCCGTAGGAGCGGAGCTTCTCCGCGATAGCCGGATGTATCGGCGCGCTTCGCGGATGAGATCCGCTCCTACGCTGCTCCACCTGCGCCATTCCCTTGTAGGAGCGCGCCCTGCGCGCGATTTCGCGGGCAGGGCCCGCTCCTACAGGTTGTGGGCTTTCAGGCTTGCTGGCGGGCGCTTTCCTGCAGTCGCCGGGGCTCGGCGGCGGCTTCTTCGCCGGCCAGCTTCTGCGCCGCCGGCTCGTCTTCGGCGTTGACCGAGCGGCGGAAGCCCTTGATGGCTTCGCCGAGGTCGCTGCCCAGGTGTTTCACCCGCTTGCTGCCGAATACCAGCAGCGCCACCAGCAGCAGGACCAGCCAGTGTTTCCAGTCGAATATGCCCATCACCATGTCTCCAGATCGCGGTTCGGTTGTTGTTATTGGCGCCTGCATTTTTGGTGGGTGGGTTCTGCTGCAGAAGGCACTATCCAACAGATAACCTGGACTTTTCGTGGATCGTGCGGGTGGCCGATCTACGGCGGGAGGGCAGGGCTGGAGACTTTTCCGCGAGGAGTGGAATTTTCTTAAGAGTATTCGCTTGGCTTGTCCGCTGAATATTTATAACTAATTGATTTTCAAGTATTTAACTCGTGGCATGGTAATTGATTGGGGGTCGCCGGCGCGGCACGCAAGTGGCCGCGCGCCAATCCGATAACAACAAAAGGCCGGCACTCCCATGTTCGATCAATCCGTTCGCCTTCGCGTATCCCGCCTCGCCTGCGCCATGTTCCTGGCCGGCGCCGCCACCTCGGCCCTCGCCACGGAGGGCGGCACCTCCTCCTGGCCCATGGGCATCGAGATCTACGGGATGGGCATCCTTCCACCGCCTGGCACCTACGCCCAGCTGTTCGCGGGCAACTACCTGGCCGATACGTTGCGCGACAACGGCGGCCACAAGGCCGCCGACATCGACCTGCGGGTCTCTACCCTGGTGCCGCGTTTCGTCTGGGTGACGGAGCAGAAGGTACTGGGCGGCGACCTCGGCTTCCATGCCCTGCTGCCGCTCACCGACATGCGCCTGAACATCAAGAATGGCCCCCACGACCACAAGCGCGGCATCGGCGACGCCCACCTGGGGCCGGTGATCGGTTTCCACCCGAGCGAGAAGTTCCACGTGGCCACCGGCGTCGACTTCGTGCTGCCCACCGGCAGCTACGACAAGGACGACATCATCAACCTGGGCACCCACTACTACACCGTGCAGGCGGTGCTGGCGATGACCTACGTGGACCCGGCGGGGCCCAACGCCGACATCCGCCTGATGCACGACTACAACTTCGAGAACCGAGCCACCGACTACCAGTCCGGCCGTGAGCTGCACGCCGACTACACCCTTGGCTGGGGCATGGGCAACGGCTGGGTGCTCGGCGTCGGCGGCCACGCCTACCAGCAGATCAGCGACGACAAGCTCGATGGCCATACCGTCGAGGACTCCCGCGGGCGGACCTTCTCCATCGGCCCGGCGGTGCAGTATGCGAGCAAGGACGGCTGGTTCTTCAGCGCCAAGTGGCAGGACGATACGGGCGTGCGCAACCGGCCGGATGGGCAGACCTTCTGGTTCAAGTTCACCACGCCGCTCTAAGAGTCTGGGGTGCTCTCTCTTCGTAGGAGCGAGCTTGCTCGCGAACAGATTCCGCAGCGGGGCTCATTCGCGAGCAAGCTCGCTCCTACGAGAAGCCGTGCCTGCCTGAGCCGTAGGAGCGGAGCTTCTCCGCGATAGCCGGAACCACCGGCGCGATTCGCGGATGAGATCCGCTCCTACGCTGCCCCGCCTACGCCATTCCCCTGTAGGAGCGGACCTTGTCCGCGATAGCCGAAGGTTCCGGCGCGATTCGCGGATGAGATCCGCGGTAAACATGACGCCCCGTAGGATGGGTTGAGCTTGCGATACCCATGCGGTCGTGGTGATGGGTATCGCTTCGCTCAACACCATCCTACGAAAGGCCATGCTCGCCCATGCGGTAGGAGCGGAGCTTCTCCGCGATAGCCGGAACCACCGGCGCGATTCGCGGATGAGATCCGCTCCTACGCTGCCCCGCCTACGCCATTCCCCTGTAGGAGCGCGCCCTGCGCGCGAATCGCGGACAAGGTCCGCTCCTACGGTAAACATGACGCCCCGTAGGATGGGTTGAGCGAAGCGATACCCATCACCCTGGCCCGATGGGTATCGCAAGCTCAACCCATCCTACGAAAAGCGCCTCGGCACAGTTCGCAAGACAGTTGCGGCCTCAGCGCCCCTTCAACCGGTAGCTGACCTGAGCGCGGCTCATGCCGAGCATCTGCGCGGCGGCGGTGATGTTGCCGCCGGTGCGTTCCATCGCCACTTGCACCAGGCGTCTTTCCACGTCTTCCAGGGAGATGCCGAGGGTCGGGTTGCGGCCGGAGACGAAGGCGAGCAGGCTGGCCAGTTCGGGTTCTTCCACGGCCTTGCCGGGCGCTGCCTCGGGCGTCGCTGGCGCCGGCGCGGGCTGTTCGCTGCCGGTTTCGGCGAGGGGGCGGGACAGCCGGCCTTCCGCCGTCAGCCCTATGGGCGCGGCGATCGGCGCGGCGCCGCCTTCGGCCAGGTGGATGACGTCCATCACCTCGCCATCGGCGGCGGCGATGACGCCGCGTTCGATGAGGTTCTGCAGCTCGCGGATGTTGCCCGGGAAGCGGTAGGTCAGCAGCGCGTTGACCAGGCGCGTGCTGAAGCCGGCCAGTTGCCGGCCGTGGCGCAGGCTGAACTTGCGCAGGAAGTAGCTCATCAGCAGCGGGATGTCTTCCCGGCGCTCGCGCAGCGGCGGCAGGTGGATGGGGAAGACGTTCAGGCGGTAGAACAGGTCCTCGCGGAAGCGCCCGGCCTCCACCTCGCGGCGCAGGTCGAGGTTGGTGGCCGCGACCACCCGCACGTCCACGCGGATCGCCGTGGTGCCGCCGACCCGCTCCAGCTCGCCTTCCTGCAGCACGCGCAGGATCTTGCTCTGCGCGGCCAGGCTGAGGGTGGCGATCTCGTCGAGGAACAGGGTGCCGCCGTTGGCCCTTTCGAAGCGTCCGGGCCGCGAGCGTTCCGCGCCGGTGAAGGCCCCGCGCTCGACGCCGAACAACTCGGCCTCCACCAGGTTCTCCGGCAGCGTCGCGCAGTTCAGCGCCACCAGTGGCCCCTGGCTGCGCTTGCTGGCCTGGTGCAGGGTGCGGGCGAAGAGTTCCTTGCCCACGCCCGATTCCCCGGTCAGCAGCACCGTCGCCTGGGTCGGCGCCACGCGCTGCAGCAGCTGGCTGGCGGCCATGAAGGCGGCGGAGATGCCGACCATCGGCTGGTCCTCGGCGGGGCTGGGCAGCGTGGCGGCCGTGGTCGCCTGGCTGCTGCCGTAGGTGCTGCGGCCGAGGAAGTCGCTGGCGTCCAGGTGGGCCAGGTCGGCGTCGATGTCGTCCCATTCCTCCGCCGGCTTGCCGATGATGCGGCAGGCGTGGTGGCCCATGGCGCGGCACTCCACCTCGCGGAACACCACCAGGCGCCCGAGCAGTGACGAGGCGTAGCCGCTGGCGTACCCGATGCCCATCCAGCACGAGGGCTCGCTGCCCAGGCCGTAGGTGGCGATGTGTTCGTCGGCCTCCAGCGAGTTGTGCCAGAAGAACTCGGAGTAGAAGTGGCCGATGCTGGTGTCGATCTCGAAGTTGATCGGCTCGACGTTGACCATCCCTTCGAGCATGTGCAGGCGCGGCCCGGCGCTGTACAGGCTGGCGTGGTCGCCCTCGGGCCACTGCTCGCTGACCTGCGCCGCGTCGCGCGCGCCGGCCTGCCAGCCGATGCGGGTGAGCAGGCCGCGGGCCTTGTCCAGCCCCTGGGCCTCGATCAGTTCGCGGCGGATGGCGCCGAAGGCGGAGCCCTGCAGCAGCATCATGCGCTGGCCGCACAGCCAGATGCTGCCGTCCTGGGGAGAAAAGGCCACGGTCTCGGCCAGTTGCTCGGCAGAAGGCAGGCCCCGTGGATCGAATTGGCAGGCGCGGTCGACGATCAGGCGTTTCTGCCGGCTGAGCATGTGCCGGAAGAACTCTTCGTCCACCGCGCGCCCGTGTTTGCCCGGATTTGTAATAGTCATAAGGCAGTTCAAGAAGACGCAGGCTGGTCTGGGGAGTATGCCGGCCCGGCCACGGCGGTCAATCGGATTCCAGTCCGAGGGGGAGGGGCGGCGAGCGCAAAACGTACGATAACCGCACGGAATCCCGCTTTTGGCCGCGTCCGTCGAGCTTTCTCCAGCGCCGCGATTTTCTCTGCACAAAATTCCGCGGCCGCCGCGCCGCCAGCGCGAAAGGCGCCGCAGAAATCCTCAGATCAAATAACAACTATTTGTTTTTAAAGGAAATTTTTAAAGATAGCGCAGCTGGCACGATAGTTGTTAATGCCGAAACACTTGCAACTGAAAAATCCATAACAAGAAACCGGTGATTTCGACATGAACATCCTCCGCGCTTTCCACCATGCCCGTGCACTAGCCCATCCCGCCCTTGCCCGGCGCCGCCCGGCCCGCCCCGGCGACTGACCTTCGCCCAGCCCGTTTCCCTGTTTCCGTGGCCTTCGCCCAGGCCGGCGGCGGCCGTCCCTCGTCCAGACAAGAGGCACCAGCAACGATGAGCACCAGACCCCAGCCCTACCAGAACCTCGACCTGCAGCCGATCGCCGGCGCCTGGCGCGCCGGCGGCAGCGGCCGGCACATGGAGGTCCTCGACCCCTACACCGGGCAGAGCCTGCTGCGCCTGGCCCTGGCTGACCGCGCCGACCTTGACGCCGCCTATGCCAAGGCCGCCGAGGCCCAGGTGGCGTGGGCCGCCAGCGCGCCCGCCGAACGCGCCCGGGTGATGCTCGAAGCGGTGCGCATCCTCGATGCGCGCCGCGAGGAGATCATCGACTGGCTGGTCCGCGAATCCGGCAGCACCCTGCTCAAGGCGCAGATCGAATGGGGCGCGGCGCGCGCCATCACCCTGGAGGCGGCCAGCCTGCCGAACCGCGTGCACGGGCGCATCGTCGCCTCCAACGTGCCGGGCAAGGAAAGCCGCGTGTACCGCGTGCCGCTCGGGGTGGTCGGGGTGATCAGCCCGTGGAACTTCCCGCTGCACCTCACCCAGCGTTCGCTGGCCCCGGCCCTGGCCCTGGGCAACGCCGTGGTGGTCAAGCCGGCCAGCGACACCCCGGTGTCCGGCGGCCTGCTGCTGGCGCGCGTGTTCGAGGAGGCCGGGCTGCCGGCCGGCGTGCTCAGCGTGGTGGTCGGCGCCGGCAGCGAGATCGGCGACGCCTTCGTCGAGCACCCGGTGCCGGCCTTCATCTCCTTCACCGGCTCGACCCAGGTCGGGCGCAACATCGGCCGCATCGCCAGCGGCGGCGCGCACCTCAAGCACGTGGCCCTGGAGCTGGGCGGCAACAGCCCCTTCGTGGTCCTGGCCGACGCCGACATCGAGCAGGCGGTGAACGCCGCGGTGGTGGGCAAGTTCCTCCACCAGGGGCAGATCTGCATGGCGATCAACCGCATCATCGTCGAGCAGCCGGCGCTGGAGGCCTTCACCCGGTGCTTCGTCGAGCGCGTCCAGGCGCTGCCCTATGGCGACCCGCGCAAGCCGGAAACCGTGGTCGGCCCGGTGATCAACGACCGCCAGCTGCAGGGCCTGCGCGAGAAGGTCGCCAAGGCCCTCGACGAGGGCGCGCGCCTGCTGGTCGGCGGCGAGCCCCAGGGCAACGTCATGCCGCCCCACGTGTTTGGCGACGTGCACGCCGGCATGGAGATCGCCCGCGAGGAAATCTTCGGCCCGCTGGTGGGCATCCAGGCCGCGCGCGACGCCGAGCATGCGCTGGAGCTGGCCAACGGCAGCGAATACGGCCTGTCCAGCGCGGTGTTCACGTCGAGCCTGGAGCGCGGCGTGCAGTTCGCCCAGCGCATCCACGCGGGCATGACCCACGTCAACGACATGCCGGTCAACGACGAACCCAACGCGCCCTTCGGCGGCGAGAAGAACTCCGGCCTGGGCCGCTTCAACGGCGACTGGGCGATCGAGGAATTCACCACCGACCACTGGATCACCCTGCAGCACTCGCCGCGGCCCTATCCCTTCTGAGCGGCCGCCGGTCCCACCAATCCAATAACAAGATGGAGTACGAAATGTCCTTATCCTTCGACAGCCCGGCTGTGAAACGGACCTTCGCTGCTTGCCTTTGCGTGCCCTTGCTCGTGCTGGCCGGTAGCGCCTTCGCCGACGGCGACGGCGTGTGGAAAGGCGGCGCCAACGTCTACGAGAAAGTCTGCGGCCGCTGCCATGAGACCGGCATCGGGCCGGAGCTGAAGGGGCGCCAGCTGCCGTCGCCCTACATAGTCGCGGTGGCGCGCAACGGCCTGCGGGCGATGCCGGCCTGGCCGGCTTCCTTCATCGACGACAAGGCGCTGCAACAGGTCGCCGACTACATCTCGCAGGCGCCCGCGCCGGCGGCCAAGCCCTGAGGAGCGCGCCATGAATCTCGAACGTCGTTCCCTGCTCAAGGGCATGGCCCTGGGCGGGCTGGCGGGCATCGCCATGGGCGGCTCCGGCCTGGCCCTGGCGCGTGGCGTCGCCGGTGGCGCCGTGGCACAGCCGACACTGGTGCTCATCAGCCCGGCCGTGGCCGGCTCGGCCTTCCTCCAGGGCCTCGCCGCCAACCCGGCCGCGGCCCGGGCCGAGCTGCTGCGCAGCGATGCCAGCCTGGCTTTCATCCGCGAGCTGCAACAGCGCCTGGAGGCCGGACGGCCGCAGCGCATCGTCGGCCTGCTGGACGACGCCAGCGCCGCGCTGGTGGTCGACCTGGCGCGCAGCGCCGGCGCCCGCGTGCAGTGGCTTGGTGAGCACAGCGCCGATGCGCGCGCCTCGCGGCACCGGCTGATCACCGCGGATGCCGCCCACGGCCACGCCCTGCAACTGGGCCTGCAGCTGGACGCCTGCGGCGCCGGCTTCGACCTGCGCGAGCAGTGCCCGCTGGGCAGTCGCCAGCCCCTGCGCCTGGGCGCCGCCGGCCGCAACGCCGGCAACGCCGAGCAATGGGCCGCCACCCTCGGCTACGGCCTGGCCTCGCTCGGCGCGCAGCCGCCGGCGCCCGCGCCGCTGGTGGCCGGCCGCCCGAGCCCGCTGGCCGGGCATTTCGTTTCGTTCTCGATCCAGGCTTGAAGGAGCACCTCCCATGACTGACGCAACCAACAAGGCCGTGCTCCCGCGCGGAGTCGACGCGAACCACTTCCAGCAGGCGCTGGCCAAGTTCCGCAAGCTGCTGGGCGAGGAGAACGTCCTGGCCAAGGACGACCAGTTGATCCCCTACGGCAAGATCATGATGCCGGTGGACAACGCCGAGCACGCGCCTTCCGCCGCCGTCACCGCC
The DNA here is from genome assembly GCF_052367875.1 of Pseudomonas sp. A6. NCBI lineage: Bacteria > Pseudomonadati > Pseudomonadota > Gammaproteobacteria > Pseudomonadales > Pseudomonadaceae > Pseudomonas > Pseudomonas sp. A6. Next base: position 1,460,654 of record NZ_CP198970.1, read on the forward strand.
ACCAGCGTCGAGCAGGTGCAGGGCGTGGTGAAGATCTGCAACGAGTTCAAGATCCCGCTGTGGACCATCTCCACCGGCCGCAACTTCGGCTACGGCTCGGCGGCCCCGGCGCAACGCGGCCAGGTCATCCTCGACCTGAAGAAGATGAACAAGATCATCCACATCGACCCGGAGCTGTGCACCGCCCTGGTCGAGCCCGGCGTCACCTACGGCCAGCTCTACGACTACCTGCAGGAAAATAACCTGCCGCTGATGCTGTCGTTCTCCGCGCCCTCGGCCATCGCCGGCCCGGTGGGCAACACCATGGACCGCGGCGTGGGCTACACCCCCTACGGCGAGCACTTCCTCATGCAGTGCGGCATGGAAGTGGTGCTGGCCAACGGCGACGTCTACCGCACCGGCATGGGCGGGGTGCCCGGCGACAAGGCCTGGCAGGTGTTCAAGTGGGGCTACGGCCCGACCCTGGACGGCATGTTCACCCAGGCCAACTACGGCATCTGCACCAAGATGGGCTTCTGGCTGATGCCCAAGCCGCCGGTGTTCAAGCCCTTCAGCATCGTCTACGACGACGAGGCGGATATCGCCGACATCGTCGAGATGATCCGCCCGCTGCGCATCGCCCAGATCATCCCCAACGCGGTGGTGATCGCCAACGCGCTGTGGGAGGCCGCCGGCATCAGCGTGCGCCGCTCGGACTACATCAAGGAGAAGGGCGCGACGCCCGACTCGGTGATCCAGCAGGTCGTCAAGGACAAGGGCCTGGGCCAGTGGAACGTCTACGCGGCGCTGTACGGCACCCCCGAGCAGGTGGAGGTGAACTGGAAGATCGTCACCGAGACCGTGAAGAAGTCCGGCAAGGGCCGCATCGTCACCCAGGAGCAGGCCGGCGACACCCAGCCGTTCAAGTACCGCGCCGAGCTGATGAGCGGCGTGCCCAACCTGCAGGAATTCGGCCTGTACAACTGGCGCGGCGGCGGTGGCTCGATGTGGTTCGCCCCGGTCAGCCAGGCCCGCGGCAGCGAGTGCGACAAGCAGAAGGTGCTGGCCAAGCGCATCCTCAACAAGCACGGCCTGGACTACACCGGCGAGTTCATCGTCGGCTGGCGCGACATGCACCACGTGATCGACGTGCTCTACGACCGCACCGACCCCGAGGAGACCCAGCGCGCCCACGACTGCTTCGCCGAGCTGCTGGATGAGTTCGCCAAGGAGGGTTACGCCGTGTACCGCGTGAACACCGCCTTCCAGGACCGCGTGGCGCAGATCTACGGCCCGGTCAAGCGCCGGGTGGAGCACGCCATCAAGCGCGCCCTGGACCCGAACAACATCCTCTCGCCGGGCAAGTCCGGCATCGACCTCGCCAACAACTTCTAGCAACCGCAACAGGCCCCGCCGGCAATCGCCGGCGGGGCCGTTTCGCACAGCTGAATCCACTGGCCCGTTCCGCGCACGCCGGGTGCCGGGGGCCCCGGAACGGGAGCGACTCGCGCCATGCGCAACTGGTTTGACAACCTCGGCGTCACCTACAAGCTGGGGCTGGGCTTCGGCCTGGTCCTGTGCCTCACCGCGCTGCTCGCGGTGGGCGACTGGATCAGCCGCGAGAGCCTGCTGCAGCGCAGCCGGGCCCAGGAGGTCTACGGCGCGCTCAACGAATCGCTGGCGGAACTGCGCCTGTCGTTGCAGGACTATTTGCTGGACGGCGCCAAGGCGGCCAGCGAGCAGCGCCTGGGCGCGGCGCTGGATGACTTCGAGCGCCAGCAGGCGGCGATGCGCGCGCGCAAGCTGTTCGCCCGCGCGGACCTGCTCGCCCTGGAGCAGCAACAGGGCGAACTGGTCGGCGACTACCGCCAGGCCCTTGGCAAGCTGCAGGCCGCCAACCATGCGGCCAGCGCCGTTCGCGACGAGATGGCCGAGCGCGCCGAGCGGGCCTTCAAGGCGCTCAGCGCCCTGCAAGCGCTGGCGGCGGGCCTGGACGAACACGACGAACGCCGCTTCGCCTACTACCAGGCCGGCACGCAGCTGATGCAGGACCTGCTGCTGGTCCGCTACCGCGCGGCGGGCTACGTGGCCCATCCCGGGCCGGAGTCCGAGCGGCTGCTGAACGAACAGATGCGCCTGGCCATGGAGAACTTCCCGCGCCAGGCCAAGGTCTTCGGCGCACAGCCCCCCGCCGAGCTACTGGCGGTGGCGGCGGACCAGCAGAGCTACGCCAAGTGCATCGAGGCCTACCGGGCCGCCACCGCCACGGTGGAACAGGCCCGCCAGGTGCTGGTCAAGGTCGCCGAGCAGACCCGCGAAATCACCCAGGCGCTGACCCGCCAGCAGATCGAACTGCGCGACGAGGTGGCGGCCTTCAGCCGCCTGGCCCAGGCCAGCGTGGCCCTGCTGGCGATACTGGCCAGCGCCCTGGCCGCCTGGTTCATCACCCGCCGCATCACCCGGCCGCTGCACGAGACCATGCAGGTGGTCGAGCGCATCGCCTCGGGCGACCTGTCGCAGAACATCCAGGTCCGCCGTCGCGACGAGCTGGGCAGCCTGCAGCAGAGCATGCAGCGCATGAGCTGGAACCTGCGCGACCTGATCGGCGGCATCCGCGATGGCGTGACGCAGATCGCCAGCGCGGCCGAGCAGCTCTCGGCGGTCACCGAGCAGACCAGCGCCGGCGCCAATAGCCAGAAGGTCGAGACCGACCAGGTGGCCACCGCCATGCACGAGATGTCCGCCACCGTGCAGGAAGTGGCGCGCAACGCCGAGCAGGCCTCCCAGGCCGCGTCCGCCGCCGACCGCGAGGCCCACGACGGCGACCGCGTGGTGAACCAGGCGGTGGAGCGCATCGAGCGCCTGGCCCGGGAAGTGGAACGCTCGGCCGACGCCATGCAGCGCCTGGAGCAGGAGAGCGAGAAGATCGGCAAGGTCATGGACGTGATCAAGTCGGTGGCCGAACAGACCAACCTGCTGGCGCTCAACGCCGCCATCGAGGCGGCCCGCGCCGGGGAAGCCGGCCGCGGCTTCGCCGTGGTGGCCGACGAGGTGCGCGGCCTGGCCCTGCGCACCCGGCAGTCCACCGAGGAGATCGAAGCCCTGGTCGCCGGCCTGCAGAACGGCACCCGCCAGGTCTCCAACGCCATGCTCGGCAGCCGCGAGCTGACCGCCAGCAGCGTGGCCCTCAGCCGCCAGGCCGGCGAGTCGCTGGGCAGCATCACCCGCACGGTGTCCAGCATCCAGGCGATGAACCAGCAGATCGCCACCGCCGCCGAGGAACAGAGCGCCGTGGCCGAGGAGATCAGCCGCAGCGTGGTCAGCGTGCGCGACGTGTCCGAGCAGACCGCCGCGGCCAGCGAGCAGGTCGCCGCTTCCAGCGTGGAGCTGGCGCGGCTGGGCGGCGAGCTGCAGGCGCTGGTCGGCCGTTTCCACGTCTGAGCCCCGAACGCCGCCGGGGCCTGGGCACGCCCTCAGTCGTGCCCGTCGTCGTGGCCCCGGCTCGGCACCATCCCGGGCGGCACCAGGCCCTCGGGCAGCCACAGCCGCTCCAGGTTCCTGAAGCCCCAGCGCAGCGGGTCCTCGCGCTGGACGATGCGGTCGTAGATGCGCACGTCGGCCAGGTCGCGCAGTTCCTTGGCGATGGCCTGGCGCCGGTGGGAACAGAAGAACACCTGCACCTGCGGGCGCGTCAGGTTCTCCGGGTTCTGCTGGACCACCACCCCGAGGTGCCCGGACTCCAGGCGTACCAGGCTGCCGATGGGGTAGATGCCGATGGTCTTGACGAAGGCCTGGAACAACTGCGGGTCGAAATGCCCCTCCCAGCTGGCCATGCGCGCCAGGGAGCCGGCGGCTTCCCAGGCGCACTTGTACGGGCGGTCCGAGGTGATGGCGTCGTAGACGTCGCAGATCGCCGCCATGCGCGCCAGCAGGCTGATCTGGTTGCCGGCCAGGCGGTGCGGGTAGCCGGTGCCGTCGTAGCGTTCGTGGTGGTGCAGGCAGACGTCCAGCACCTGGGGCGACAGCCGGGTGTGCTGGCGCAGCATCTCGTGGCCGCGTTCGGGGTGGGTGCGCATGATGGCGAGCTCGGCCTCGTCGAGCTTGCCGGGCTTGTTGAGGATCGCCGGCGGCATGGCCATCTTGCCGATGTCGTGGAGCATCCCGGCCAGGCCGGCCTCGCGCTGGGCCTCGACGTCCAGGCCGAGCTGGCGGGCCAGGGCGACCATCAGCGCGCACACCGTCACCGAGTGCATGTAGGTGTATTCGTCCTTGTTCTTCAGCCGCGCCAGGCTGATCAGCGCCGAGGCGTCGCGGGCCAGCGAGGCGCAGATGTCCTCCACCAGCGGCAGGCACAGGTCCAGGTCGATCGCCCGGCCCATGCGCGCCTCGCGGAACAGTTCCATCAGCGTCAGCTTGGAGCGTTCGAGGATGCGCGCGGCTTCGAAGAACTCGTTCGGATAGATGGCCGGCGGCGCCTCGCCGACAAGCGCCACGACCGGCTCGGCGATGCCTGTGGCGGGCGCCGCGCCGGGGCCCTGCGCCGCCGGCGCGACGGCGTCGGTGACGCCCAGGCCGCGGGCGTCGTCGATCCACAGCCATTGCACGCCGCTGTTCTGCAGGGCGCGCAGGTCGCCGGGGTTCTCCAGCATGAAGCGGGTCTTCCAGAAGGGGTGGGACAGCCAGCTGCCCTCCAGCGACTGGATGAACATGCCCAGGCGAACCTGGTCGGTGCGAATCCGCTTAAGCATGGGGCAGGCTCCGTGGCGGCGGCGCCGGGCTGCGGCAGCCCTCCGGGGAACGCCGGCCGGGGCGGGCGGGCGAGACAGTCACGCACTCTGCTGGCATGGGGTACCTACGGGCCAAGGGGCCTCTCCTTCGTTCGGTGCCATTATCTCGGCGCCAGGAAGTAGCGCTTCTGCTGGAGTGCTGTGGCCCTTTGCCAGCAGGCAAAATATTTTCGTCGTATACGGAAAATTCCCTCTGTAATGGCAAAGTAACGGTCGGGCGGGGACTGACGTGTAGGAACTCATCGGAATGCCGAGCTTTATTCCCGATGCGCTGGAGGGGCAGCGCATCCTGGTCGTCGATGATCTGGAGAGCGAGCGTCGCCTGCTCGCCGAATACCTGCAGCAGCAGGGCTGCCGCATCTACCTGGCGAGCAACGGCCAGGACGCCTTCAAGAAAGTCCAGATGATCAACCCGGACCTGGTGCTGATGGACGTGCTGATGCCCGTGTGGGACGGCCTGACCTGCTGCCGGATGATGCAGGCGAACACCCATACGCGGGACATCCCGGTGGTGTTCCTGAGCGGGGCGAACACCCCCGAGGAGCGCGTCCAGGGGCTGCTGGTGGGCGCCGTCGACTACATCACCAAGCCCTTCAACCTCGAGGAAATCCGCCTGCGCCTGGCCATCCACCTGCGCCGCTGGGGCACCGACCGGCAGGCCTCGCCCATGCCGCCCAGCCACGCCGGCAACCTTGACAGCATCCTCTTCCAGTCGGCCCGCCAGGTACTGCTGCGCACCCTGTCGCACACCCCGGAACTGCAGGAGCTGGCCGAGGCCGTGGGCACCAACAGCAAGCGCCTGAACGAGGCCTTCCGCCAGTGCGTGGGCGTGACGGTCTTCGAGTACCTGCGCGAGGAGCGCATGAAGGAGGCCTGCGTGCTGCTCAGCGGCACCGGCCTGCCGATCCAGGCCATCGCATTGGAGGTGGGCTTCACCAGCGGGGCCAACTTCTCCACCGCCTTCCGCGAGCGCTATGGCCTCTCGCCCAGCCAGTTCCGCCAGTCGCGCCTGGACCTGGAGCCCGGCGATGCGCCCTGACCCGCGCGCCGCCTTCACGGCCCTGCTGGGGAGCCTGGCGCTGCTGCTGGTCATGGGCGTGTCGCTGTTCCTCAACCGCGGCGACCTGCAGGCGCCCTACATCGACCTGACCCGCAGCGCCCAGGTGTTCGAGGAGGCCCCCGGCCAGGCGCTGACGCCCGAGCAAGCCTGGCGCCAGGCCGACTGGCGGCCGGCCGATGCCAGCAGCCTGGCGGCGCCGCGGCGGGAGTCGACGCTCTGGCTGCGCCTGCGGCTGGAAAACCCCGACGCCCTCGCCTGGGAGCGCTGGCTGGAAGTGGCGCCCTGGCGCGTCGGCGAGGTCGATCTGTACCGCCTGGACGCGGCCGGCGGGCGCGTCGACGGGCACTGGCACATCGGCCTGTCGGTGCCCCTGGCCGAGCGTTCGCTGCACAGCCGGCGCAACCTGCTGCCGGTGGCGCTGGCCCCCGGGGAGAGCCGCGAGCTGCTGCTGCGGGTGCGCAGCGAGAGCCGCCCGGGCCTGGCCCTGAACCTGTGGGACATGGGCGCCGTGCTGGCCCAGGACAACGTCGAGCAACTGACCCATTCGATGCTGTTCGGCTGCGTGCTCACCCTGACCGTGCTGCTGTTGCTGCGCCTGGACTGGAGCTTCGCCATGCTCGCCGTGTGGCTGGGCGCGGCCTACGCCCTGGAGGCGGAAAAGGAGGGCTACCTGGCCTTCCACCTGTTCAGCGGGCAGTTCATCCACGGCCCGGGCATGCGCATCGCCTTCTGGCTGGTTTCCCTGGTCGGCTTCCTGGTCGCCGCCCGGCGCCTGCTCGGCCTGGCCGGGCAGGGCGCATGGCGGCGCCTGTACCTGGCCGGCGTGTTCGCCTGCCTGGCGCTGGCCGTCGCCCTGCCGCTGCTGCCGAACAACCTGGCGCGCACGCTGAACCTGTCGCTGAGCTTCTGCCTCCTGGCCTGCTGGCCGCTGTCGCTGTTCTCGCTGCGGCTGCGCGGCGACTTCTGCCGGCAGGTGCTGGCGGGGCTGTTCCTGCTGAGCTGGGCGGAAAGTTCCTGGTTCATCCTTCGCTACCTGCTCAACCTGGGCTACAGCGGGCAGTTCAGCGTGGACGTGGTGATGCTCAGGCTGAGCATCATCATCGGCATCATCGGCCTGTTCACCCTGCAGCAGCAGATGCGCAAGCAACGCCTGGAAACCGAGAGCCTGCAGAGCGAACGCCGGCAGAAGGCGCAGCTGGAAGAGGCGGTATCCCGGCGCACCGCAGAGCTGCAGGCCGCGTTGGTGAAGGCCAAGGACGCCAACCAGGCGAAGATCGACTTCCTCGGGCGCGTCAGCCACGACCTGCGCTCGCCGCTGACCTCCATCATCGGCTACGCCCAGCTGCTGCAGGAGGAGGGCGGGCGCAGCACCCGCAAGGCCGGTGTCATCCTGCGCAGCGCCGGCCACATGCTGACCCTGATCAACGACCTGATCGACCACGCCCGCGGCGTTTCCAGCGACCGCCTGGACATCCAGCCGGTGTACATCCACGGCCTGCTCGACGCGGTGGCGATGGATGCGCACATCCTCGCCCAGCGCAACCGCAACGCCTTCCGCCTGACGCTGTGCGGCGACATTCCCACGGTGCTGCAACTGGATGCCAAGCGCCTGCGCCAGGTGCTGACCAACCTGCTGGACAACGCCGCCAAGTTCACCCGCGACGGGCGCATCGCCCTGCAGGTGCAGGCCGCCGGGCAGCCGCTCAAGGCGGGCCTGGCGCAGCTGCGCTTTTGCGTCAGCGACACCGGCTGCGGCATTCCCGAGCAGGACCTGCCCAAGCTCTTCACCCCGTTCTTCCGCTGCGACGCCACCGGCGTGGAAGGCGCCGGGCTCGGCCTGGCCATCGTCGAGCACTGGGTCCAGCTCATGGGCGGGCGGGTGACGGTGCAGAGCGCGCCCGGCGAAGGCACCCGGGTTTCCTTCGAGCTGACCCTGGCCGTCGGCACCGAGCAGGACATGGCCCAGCCGCAGCTGTTCGACCTGCCGATGAAGAGCCTGCCGGTGCGAGGCGAGGGGCAGCTGGTGTGGGTCGTCGAGGACAACGCCGACATCCGCGACATGCTGGTGGACCTGCTCGAGGCCAGCCGCTTCCGCGTCGAGGCGGCCGTCGACGGGCAGGACTGCCTGGAGCGCCTGATGGGCCCGGGCGGGCAGCGGCCGGACCTGGTCCTGACCGACTACCTGATGCCGCGCTGCAACGGCGGCGAACTCCTGCTGGCGCTGCGCGAGCGCTGGCCGGGGCTGCCAGTGGTGCTGATGTCCGCCACCCAGCAGACCATGCAGTCCCTCGGCCAGGCGGGCGGCCTGCCGTTCGACGCCAGCCTGGTGAAGCCCATCAGCCTGGCCGACCTGGGCGTGACCCTGGCCCAGTTGCTGCGCCTGCGCGGCGGCCTGGCCGGCGTGACCGAAAAGCCTGACCGCCGTCAGCAAGCGCTGGCCGAACAGTTGGAATCCTTGAGCCGAGGGCAGCGGCAACAACTTCAGGCGCTCGTGGAATCGGGCGCCATCACCGACCTCATCGAATGGAGTCGAACACTCGCCGATGCCTCTGGGGAGTTGGCGGTGTACTTGCGAGAACTGGCAGAAACAGGGGACCTGGACTCCATGGAAGAAATGATGGGGTTACTGGGAAGCAACCCGTGAAGTCCCGCGTTTTATTTTTGGAAAGGAAAGGCCCTGGCGGCTTGCGGGCTTAGGGGGTCGAGTGTGGGGAGTCAAATGAAAAACAAACAACACCGGGCGTTCGAGGTGCTCGTCATCGACGATGAGCCGCTGGTCGCATCGGAGCTTTCCGAAGTGCTGGAGAGCGTCGGTTTCTCCTCGGTCGGTTGCAGTTCCATCGCCGAGGCGGTCGCGCTGTTCAAGAAGAACGCCAAGTTGCGCATCCTGGTGTGCGACCTGAACCTGGGCAGCGAATGGGGCCTGGACGCCATCAAGGAAATCCACGGCGCGGTGGGCGACGACTATATCTTCGAAGTCATCGTCCTCACCGGGTACGGCGAAAGCGACAAGGTGGTCGAGGCGATGCGCGCCGGGGCCTCGGACTTCCTGATGAAGCCGGTGGCGCCGCAGGAGCTGATCGAGTCGGTGGAGCGGGTGGAGAGCAAGCTGCTGCAGAGCATCCGCCGGCAACGCAGGATCCTTCACCTCAACGGCCGGCTGGAGCATATCGCGGAGTCGCTGAACTCGCTGTTTCAGGACGTCAGCGCGATCAAGATGGACGTCCACGGCGGCCCGAACGTCTTCGACCTGGACGATGACGAGCGTGCCGCCCCGGACAAGGTCGACATCAGCAGCCCGCTGTTCTTCAACCTGACGCAGCGCCAGCAGGAAGTGGCGCAGTTGATCTGCAAGGGCTATTCGAACTACCGGGTGGCCCATGAGCTGGGCATTTCCGAGAACACGGTGAAGCTCTACATCACCCAGATATTCAAGCTGCTGCGGGTCAGCAACCGCACCCAGCTGGCCATGCTGCTGGCTGCCTCCTCCGGCGCGCCTGGAGGCTTGGATGCCAGGGGGGCGCTGAGGTAATCCGCAATAAGCGGGCGCCTACAGGTCGTGGTTCGCCTTGCGCCTGGGCGATGACTTGAGCGCCAGCTGCGTGCGGTTGCTCAGCCCGGTGAGGCGCAGCGACTGGGAGACGTAGAGCTTCACCGTATGCTCGCTGATGCCCAGCTTGCAGGCGATCTGGTAGTTGCTCAGGCCCTTGCCGATCAACCTGACCACGTCGAGCTGGCGCAGGGAGAGCTTGGCGAAGAAGGGGTTGGCCAACTGGTCTTCCGGCGTGTTCAACAGGGCCTCGTCGTCCTTCGAGGGCTCGCCCCTGGCGGGCCTGGACGCAGTGCTCGCGTAGTTGATGGCCTTCTTCGCATCGCTGGCCAGGGACTTCAGGCTCTCGGTCAGCACGTCCAGGCGCGACTCCGCGCGGATGACCCGCTGCCGGTCGCGGGCCCGTTCCTCCAGCTTCTCGGCCAGCTTCTCCAGCGCGGCCAACAGGTGCTCGGGGTTCAGCGGCTTGGCGAGGAAGTCGCAGAAGCCGCTGCGCAGCACGTCGATCAGTTCGTCCTTGCCGGCCCGCCCGCTGATGGTGATGGCCTCGAACAGCCGCTCGCTGCCGGCCAGCGCCTGCATGCGCTCCAGCACTCGCGGGCCCTGGCTGTCCTGCAGGTCGAAGTCGAGGATCAGCATGTCGATGCCGGGGTTGGCCTGGAACAGCGCCAGGGCCTGTTCCGCCGTGTGCGCGCCCAGGCAGGGGTAGCCGGCGCAGTTCAGCAGGTCGACGACCTCTTCGACGATGTCGGGCTCGTCGTCGAGGATGAGTGCCTGGTGCCCGTGCAGGTTCGCTTTTCTTGTTGTAGCCACTGTGTTCAGACCTTGTTGCGCAGGCGCCGGGCCCCGGCGGTTCAGCTGGATTGCGTGAGGTTTCGCGAGCGCAGTTCCAGGTATTCGCTCAGGTCCTGGAGCCTGTCGCGCTCCAGCTTCCTGCGCATGTGCGACCTGATCCGGCTGACGAAGGTGCGGGGCTCCACCGGCTTGGGGATGAAATCGGCCGCGCCCAGCTCGAACCCTTCCAGCTCGGCTTCGGTGGTGTCCTCGCCGGTGAGGAAGATGATGGTGATGTCGCGGGTGCGGGCGTCGGACTTGATCGCTTCGCACAACTGATGTCCGTTCATGCCCGGCATGCCCAGGTCGGCGATGACGATGTCCGGCAGGGGCGTTTCCTCCAGCGTGCCGAGGGCCTCGTGGCCGGAGCCTGCGGTTTTTATATTGAAGAGACTTTCGAACAACTCCGCCGTCGAGGCCAGTGCGTCCGGGTCATCGTCAACGAGCAATATCAGGGGAAGTTCCGAACGGGTCAGCATCGCTTTTACCGAAGTTCTGCGGAGAGTGGTGTTCGCCTGTTTCCTTTTTGATTTCCGCTGGGCAGGTTTTATTGATTAAAGCTGCCCAGTGCGCGCGCGGATATTCATGAATTTGCCCCACTTCAATTGCGGATATGAAGTGGGGCGGTGCGATTGCCGCGGCGAGAAATCAGAGCGCGTCGGAGATCTGCTGGAAGACCGAGACCAGCTTGGGACCGAGGATCTTCAGGGTGGCGATGATGGCCACGGAGATCAGGCCGGCGATGACCGCGTACTCGATCGCGGTGGCCCCTTCCTTGTCCTTGGCGAATGCCTTTGCGGAAGAGACGAGTTTCTGGATTTTCAACTTGAAGTTCATGGTGCCTCCGTTGCGGGTATATCTTCCGATTCTTTTATGGGGAGTAACTTTTTACAACTAGTAGGAAGGGCCTAGTAGCTTTTGGTCGTTTTATTTATCGGGGCATCAAGGTAGCTTGCCGGCCTTCTCGCGAGATCGACGAGTCTGCTTTCGATACTTGCTTCCCGAATGTGCTTTCCGCTGGCTGCAACGAAATAATCATCATGAAAAGTAAATTGTTGATGGCGTTTGCCGGGCTTCTGTTACTGGGGGCGGTGGTGGTCGGTTACCTGGGGTTGTCCATCGGCAGGCCCGAGGCGCCGGTGGTCGCCAGCGAACCCGTTCCCACCGTGCTCCCCACCGATCCGGACAAGCTGCAGCGCACCCCCGTGGTGGTGGTCACCCGCGACCTGCCGGCGCTGGCGCTGCTGGGCAAGGACGATCTGCGCCTGGAATACCTGCAGACCGCGCCGGCGGGCAGCTACACCCAGGTCGAGGCCTTGCTCGGCCAGCGCGTGTGGGTGCCGGTGGCGGCCGGCAGCATCCTCTCCGGCGCCGTGCTCGAACCCGGCGGGCCGCTGGCGCGGACCATCCGCGCGGACGAGCGGGCCATGGCCATCGCCGTGGACGACGTGGTCGGCGGCGGCGGCTTCGTGCTGCCGGGCGACTACGTCGACGTGGTGCTCTACGTCGCCGACCAGCAGGGCATCCAGCGCGACGTCCGCGCCCAGCTGGTGCTGCCGGGCGTGCGCGTCCTGACCTATGGCGAGCAGATCGCCGTGGGCGGCGACGGCCAGGCGCGCAATGCCGACGACGGCAAGGACAAGGAACGCAAGGTGGCTCGCACCGCGGTGTTGGCGGTGCCGGCGAACGCCACCGCGCGGCTGATGCTGGCCAGCCAGGCCGGCTCGTTGCGCCTGGCGGTACGCAGCAAGGACGAGAAGCTCTACGAGAAAGAGCAGCAGGGCAGCTACCAGCACACCGCCCTGAGCGCCGCGAACACCGAGTCCATCACCCTGGAGCAACTGCTCGGCCGCCGCCAGCCGGTGGCCGCGGCGGTTCCGCGCAGCCCGGCCCGGCCGCGGGCCGCTGCGGGCGTGACGGTCTACCGCGGCGGCACGGTCGCCCACGAGGCGCCTTGAATCAGCCCCTGAAGCAGGGAGAGGGAGTAGTTAGGATGGCTTGCAATATGGGATACCGGCGTCCGGCTGGTGGGGTGGGCGTTTGCCTCGCGGGCGTCATGGCATGGGCGCTGCTGGGTTCGGCGCAGGCCGCGCCCAAGGCCTGCGAAGGGCTGGCGCAACTGCCGCAGAAGCTGGTGCTGGCGCTGCAGCAGGGCGTCCAGCAGGACCAGCAACTGCCGCTGCCGATCAAGCGCCTGGCCATTGGCGACCCGCAGATCGCCGACGTGCAGCTGCTGGACAAGCGCAACTTCCTGGTCACCGGCAAGGCCCAGGGCGAGACCAGCCTGCTGGTCTGGACCGGCTGCCCGGGCGACCCGCTGCGGGCCCAGGTGCAGGTGGCCGGGCGTTCGATCCGCGACGTGGGCGCGACCAGCGACGCCGTTGCCGCCGCCAACCTGGCCAGCCAGGTGCAGACCGACATCCGCTTCGTCGAGGTCAGCCGCAGCAAGCTCAAGCAGGCCAGCACCTCGCTGGTGCGGCGCGGCTCCAACCTGTTCATGCTCGGCGCGCCGGGCAGCCTGAGCGGCATCAGCGTGGGCTCCGACGGCGGTGTGACGGGCAACTTCGGCACCAGCGACAGCGGCTTCAACGTCATCTGGGGCGGCGGCAGCAGCAAGGTGCTGGGCTTCCTCAACATGCTCGAAGGCAGCGGCTTCGCCTACACCCTGGCGCGCCCCAGCCTGGTGGCCACCAGCGGGCAGAGCGCGTCCTTCCTGGCCGGCGGCGAGTTCCCCATCCCGGTGCCCAACGGCGATAACAACAACATCACCATCGAGTACAAGGAATACGGCGTGCGCCTGACCTTGACGCCGACGGTGATGTCCACCGGGCGCATCGCCCTGAAGGTGGCGCCGGAGGTCAGCGAGCTGGACTTCTCCGCCGGCATCCAGACCAACGGCATCGCGGTGCCGGCGCTCAACGTGCGGCGCACCGACACCAGCGTGATCCTCGCCGACGGCGAGAGCTTCGTGATCAGCGGCCTGATCAGCAGCAACACGGTGAGCAACGTCGACAAGTTCCCCGGCCTGGGCAACCTGCCGGTGCTGGGCGCGTTCTTCCGCTCCTCGCAGCTGGACAAGGACGACCGCGAACTGCTGATGGTGGTCACCCCGCACCTGGTCCAGCCGCTGGCGGCCAATGCCGCGCTGCCCAAGCTGCCCGGCGAGGGCCTGCGCAAGTACGACCCCGGCTTCGGCGAGTTCTACTTCCTGGAGAACGGCCAGTACGACGGCCGCGCTTCGGCCAGCGGGATGTCCCAGTGATGGCCGGCGATCCGTTGGGCCGCAGCGGCAGCCGCGTGCCCGCCGCGCAAAGCCGCAACGCCGCCCAGACCTTCGTCGCGCTGACCCAGCACGCCGGCGAGCTGGAGTGGCTGCAGAGCAGCCTGGCCAGCGCCGGCCAGGTGGTCGCCGCCACCAGCGGCACCCTGGAGGAGCTGCTGGCGCTGCTGGAAGTGACCGGCGCCGGCGTGCTCTTCATCAGCCTGAACAAGGCCAACCTGATGGTCCACGGCGCCCTGATCGAGGGCCTGGTGTCGGCGCGGCCGATGCTGGCGGTGGTGGCCGTGGGCGATGGCCTGGACAACCAACTGGTGCTGGCGGCCATGCGCGCCGGCGCCCGCGACTTCGTCACCTATGGCGCCCGCGCCAGCGAACTGGGCGGGCTGGTCCGGCGCCTGGGCGGGCGCCTGCCCAGCGTGCCGGTGAGCGCCGTGCAGCAGGGCGAGCTGTTCGCCCTGGCCAGCGCCCGGCCGGACGCCGACGGCGCCTTCGTCGCCCTGCACCTGGCGTTGGCGTTGCAAGCCCGGGAGGGTAGCCGGGTGCTGCTGGTGGACATCGGCCAGCCGGCCGGCGAGGCCCTGGCCATCCTCGGCATGGATGCGCCCTTCACCTTCGCCGACGCCATGCGCAACCTGCGCCGCCTCGACCAGACGCTGATCGACAGCGCCTTCAGCCGCCACGACTCCGGCCTGCGCCTGCTCAGCCTGACCGACGAGCCCGGGGTGCTGGAGCGCATGACCACCGCCGAGCTGTACCTGCTGCTGGGCAACCTGCGCACGGCCTTCAGCCACGTGCTGATCAACTTCACCGCCATGCCCGAAGGCGAGCTCGCCCGCCAGTTGCTGCAGCAGGCCAGCCGCGTGCTGTGGCTGGTGGACCAGAGCGTGCCCTCGTGCAGGAAGGGCCTGGAAAGCCTGCGCCGCCTGCGCGAGAACAGCCAGGCGCTGCCGCGCATCGAACTGCTGGTGGAGCGCTACCTGTCCGCGGTGCCGCCGGACGAGCAGGCCCTGTGCCGCATGTTCGGCCTGGAACTCTTCGGCGTGTTGCCGGCCTCGGCCGAGGCGCGCCTGCGGGCGAAGAACCTCGGGCGCAGCCTGTTCGAGGTGGCCCCGCGCGACCCCCTGGCGCTCAAGCTGCGCGCCCTGGCCGAGCCGCTCGGCGCGGTGGGCGGCCAGGCGCGGCGGCGCTTCCCCTGGTTCGGCCGCTTCCGGGGCGCGCGTCCATGAGCTACGCCAGCAGCCTCGGCGCGCACGAGCAGGAAATGCAGCTGCTGAAGATGCGCCTGCACCGCTACATCATCGACGAGATCGACGAAGACGGCGTGAACCTGCTGGAGGGCGCGCGCCCGGCGGTGGCCCAGTACGTCGCCGAGAAGGTCGGCGAGTACGCCGCGCGGCGCCAGCTGGCGATCTCCCGCTACGAGCTGGACCGCCTGGCCGAGGAAGTGGTGGACGAGCTGACCGGCTTCGGCCCGCTGGAAGTGCTGCTGCGCGACCCGGACATCAGCGAAATCCTGGTCAACGGCCCCGACCGAGTCTTCATCGAACAGCGCGGCCGCCTGTACCAGAGCGACCTGCGCTTCATCGACGACCACCACGTGTACCGCGTCATCCAGCGCATCCTGGCGCCCCTGGGGCGGCGCCTGGACGAATCCAGCCCGATGGTCGACGCGCGCCTGCCCGACGGCAGCCGGGTCAACGCCATCATCCCGCCGGTGGCCCTGGACGGCCCGTGCATCTCCATCCGCAAGTTCAGCAAGGAGCTGCTGCAGAGCGCCGACCTGCTGGCCTACCAGAGCGTCGACGAGGCGCTGCTGGGGTTCCTCCGCCAGGCCGTGGAGAACCGCTGCAACATCCTCATCAGCGGCGGCACCGGCACCGGCAAGACCACGCTGCTCAACGTGCTGAGCGGCTTCATCGACGCGCGCGAACGCATCGTCACCATCGAGGACACCGCCGAGCTGCAGCTGGGCCACGACCACGTGGTGCGCCTGGAGACGCGCCCGCCGAACGCCGAGGGCTACGGCGAGGTGACCGCCCGCGACCTGATCCGCAACGCCCTGCGCATGCGCCCGGACCGCATCATCCTCGGCGAGATCCGCGGGGTGGAAGTGCTCGACGTGCTGCAGGCGATGAACACCGGCCACGACGGCTCGATGAGCACGGTGCACGCCAACTCGGCGATGGACTCGCTGTTGCGCATGGAAATGCTGGTGGGCCTGGCCGGGCACAAGCTGCCCGAGCAGACGCTGCGGCAGATGATCTGCGCGGCGCTGGACATCGTGGTGCAGATCACCCGCCAGGCCAACGGCCGGCGCTGCATCAGCGAAGTGCTGGAAGTGCTGGAGGTGCGCGACGGCATCTACGTCACCAACTCGCTGTTCAGCCTGGACCGGCGCGCCAGCGGCAGGTTCGTGCGCACCGGCGTGCCGTCGGGACTGAAACTGCGCCAGGTGGCGGCATGAGCGCCGGGGCGCTGTTGCTGGTGGTGGCCAGCCTGGCGCTGGTGGGCCTGGCTGTGCTGCTGCTCGGCCTGGGCCTGCGCGCGCGCAACAACGAACAGGTGGTGCGCCGCCTGGTGCCCGGCCAGGCCCTGGGCGACCTCGCCGCGGCGCGGCCGCGCACCCAGCACTGGCTGGTGCGGCGCATGCGCCGCGCCGGCATCGTGCAGATGCGCCCCTGGCTGGTCGGCGCGGGGCTGGCGATGCTGGCGCTGGCCGTGCCGGGCTGGCGCCTGCTCAACGTGTTCGGCGTGCTGCTGGCCGTGCCGCTGGTGCTGCTGCTGTTCAACGGCCTGCTCGGCCTGCTGTACCAGCGCCGCCTGCAGAAGATGATCCGGCAGATGCCGGCCTTCCTCGACCAGGTGGTGCGCAGCCTGCAGGCCGGACGCACCCTGGGTGACGCCATCGAGCAGGCGGTGGTGGCGGCCGACGACCCGCTGCGCTCGATCTTCGCCCGCGCCAGCAGCCACGTGCAGCTGGGCATCAGCCTGCCCGAGGCGCTGCAGGACATCGCCGAACTCTACGACGTGGAGGAGCTGCACATCCTCGCCCTGGGCGTGACGGTCAACTACCGCTACGGCGGCAACACCACGGACTTGCTGGACAACATCATCAAGGTCATCCACGAGCGCGAGAAGATCGGCCGCCAGCTGCGCGCCATGACCGGCGAGACGCGCTTCAGCGCCCTGGTGCTGGCGGTGCTGCCGCTGGGCCTGGGCATGTACATCCTGGCCAGCAACCCCGGCTACCTGATGGCCATGTGGACCGACGGCTTCGGCCGCACGCTGCTGCTGACCTCACTGGGGCTGCAGGCGGTCGGCTGCGTCACGCTGTGGCGCATGCTCAAGAGCGTGTAGGAGACGGACATGGACGCAACCTGGTACGTACTCCTGGCCCTGCTGCTGTTCGGCGCGGCGCTGGCCCTGCTGGTGTCGCAGAGCCGCGCGGCCAACCGCGAGCAGCACCTGATCGAACAACGCCTGGGCGCCGCCGCGCAGGGCGGCGAGGACGCCGCGCGCTGGAGCGCCCGGGCCATCGAACGGCTCGGCGACGGCCCGCTGGGGCGGCGCCTGCAGCCGGGCGACCAGGAGGTGCGCGACCTGCTGGCCCGCGCCGGCTGGAACGGCAACCTGCCGCGCAGCCTGTACCAGGCCGCGCAGCTGGCCTTGCCGCTGCTGGCCTGCGCCCTGGTGGCGCTGGCCGGCCTGCTGCGGGGCGACGCCCTGGACGACCTGCTGCTGCCGCTGGCCTTCGCCGCCGGCCTCGGCTTCCTGCTGCCCAAGCGCGTGCTGGCGCACCTGGCGGACAAGCGCTGCCGGCGCCTGGCCGAGGAAGTCATCGTCTTCATCCAGCTGGTCCGCATCCTCTTCGACACCGGCCTGACGGTGGAACAGGCGCTGCGGGTGGTGCAACTGGAGGGCCGCAACATCGTGCCGCTGCTGACCCAGGAGCTGGACCTGGTGCTGGCCCACGCCGACAGCGGCCTGGACCTGGCCGACGAGCTGGACCAGCTGGCCAGGCGCCTGCAGGTGACCGAGCTCGCCGACTGCTGCGGCGTGCTGCGCCAGATGCTGCGCCAGGGCGGCAGCGCGCGGGCCTCGCTGGCGACGCTCAAGGCCCTGTTCGAGGACCGCCGGCTGACCTCGCTGCAGGAAAAGATCAGCAAGCTGGCGGCGAAGATGAGCCTGGTGATGATCACCCTGCTGTTCCCGGCGCTGCTGATCATCCTGGCCGGGCCGGGGTTCATGGCCATCACCAAGGCACTGGGGGGAATGTGATGAAGACGTTGTGCTTGCTGGGCCTGCTCGGCCTGGCCCTGGGCGGCTGCGCCAACCTGCCGGACGATCTGCGCGGCAACCTGGCGGAGAGCTTCCCGGCCCTCGGCCAGAGCTGCGGCAGCCGCCTGAGCCAGGACCAGGAACTGCAGCTGGACATGGCCCGCGGCATGTTGCGCGAGGGCCGCCTGCACGCCGCCCTGGCGCACCTGCAGACGCTGCCGGCGCAGTCGCTGGACGTGCGCGAAAGCAAGGCCGTGGCTCTGCGCCGCATCGGCAGCCCGCAGGCCAGGGCCGAGTACCAGGCCCTGCTCGGCACCTGCAAGGCCGGCGAGGCGCACCACGGCCTGGGCCAGATCGCCCTGCGCGAGGGGCGCATCGCCGAGGCCGAGCGCGAACTGCGCGTGGCGGCGCATCTGCAGCCCACCGACCGGCTGGTACGCAACGACCTGGGCGTGGTGCTGCTGCGCAAGGGCGACCGCGAAGGCGCGCGCTTCGAATTCCTCACCGCCCTGGAGCTGGACGGCGACGACAAGCTGCCGGCCAGCAACCTGCTCAGCCTGTTGCTGCTGGAGGGCAAGACCGCCCAGGCCACGGCGCTGGCCGAGAAGGCGCGGCTGTCCGACGAGCAGGTGCGCCAGGCCCGCCAGCGCGCCGATGCGCTCAGGGGCGGCGCGCCGGCGCCGCGGGCAGCTCAGGTGGCAGCGGCGCTGCCAGCCGTGCCGGCGGCGGACGGCGCCAGCGTGGCCCAGGTCCGCGTGCAGGCGCAGCCCCTGCCGCAGCCGCTGGTGGAACAGCAGATCAGGTAATCGACGGCGGGCGCCCGGCCGCAAGGCGGCCAGGGCCCGCGATGGAAACGGAGACTAGCTATGAAACGGATCATCCTCAGCGGCCTTCTGCTGGCCGCCCCCCTGAGCCTTGGCGCCACCGAGTCGGCGCGGCCGCAAGCGGGCAGCAGCGCCCGCGACCAGTGGGAAGTCGACCACTGGCTGCAACTGCAGCGCAGCGGCCAGCAGGCCTCGGCCAACCGCCAGGCCGCCACCGCGGCCGAGCGCGACCGCGCCTACCGGCGCTACCTGGACAGCTACAGCCACCCGATCCCCGAGTACCTGCTGGACGAGAACCAGGGCTTCAACACCGGCAAGAAGTGATCCCCGACGTCAAGGAGATGTCCATGTTCGGCAAGCGGCAGCGCGGCGCTATCGGTGTGCTGGCGGCAGTCACCCTGCTGTTGGTGCTGATCTGCATGGCCCTGGTGGTGGACACCGGGCGCCTGTACCTGGAGCAGCGCAAGCTGCAGCGGGTGGCAGACATGGCGGCGCTGGAGAGCGCCACCCAGAGCGGCATGTGCGCTACCCAGGCGAACGCCGACGTGCAGGCGCTGGCGATCACCAGCGCGCGGCGCAACGGCTTCGCCGACGACGGCCGGCTGGTCGCAAGCCTGGGCGACGTGGTCTTCGACGGCAGCGGCCAGCGGCGTGTGTTCCGCGCCGCCAATAGCAGCTGGAACGACTCGGTGCAGGTCGTCGCCAGCCGCACGGTGCCTTCGAGCCTGGTGCTGAACGTCGCCTCGGTGTTCGGCGCCGGCACGCCCACCAGCGTCACCCTCCAGGCCCAGGCGGTGGCCCGGCGCCAGGCCATGGCCGCGCTGTCGGCGGGCAGCGGCCTGCTGCGCCTGGACAGCAGCAATTCACCTCTGCTCAACGCCTTGCTCGGCGGCCTGCTGGGCACCCGGCTGAACCTCGACCTGGTGACCTACCAGGGCATCGCCGGGGCCAACGTCAACCTGCTCGCCCTGGGCGAGCAGCTGCAGCTGGCCGGCGTCGACCTCGACCTCGGCTCGGTGGACAGCCTGCTGGACGCCGACGTCAGCGTGGCGCAACTGCTCCAGGCCGCCATCGACGCCGCCGACGCCTCGCAGGTCGCCGGCGTCAACCTCGCCCTGCTGCGCAGCGCCCTGGCCAGCATCAAGGTGCCCTCGGCGAACATCAGCCTGGGGCAGATCATCAGCGTCATCGCCCCGGACAGCGCGCGCAACGCGGCCCTGGGCGCCGACGTCAACCTGCTGGACCTGCTGATGACCACCGCGCTGGTGGCCAACAAGCAGCATGCGCTGGCGATTCCCGGCCTGACGCTGAACGTGCCGGGGCTGGCCAGCCTGACGGTGAAGCTCACGGTGATCAGCCCGCCGACCATCGCCGTCGGCTACCCCGGCAAGGACGCCGGCGGGCAGTGGCGGACCCGCGCCAGCTCGGTGCAGGTGGCCCTGAACGTAGTGGCCGACGTGGACCTGCTCAGGCTCGGGCTGGTCAACGCCCATGTCGACCTGGGCGCCAGCGTGGCCCAGGGCTACGCCGCCCTGGACAGCATCGCCTGCGGCGGCGCCCAGCGGGCCTCGCAGGTCAACGTCAAGGCGCAGCCCGGCGTGGCGGCGGTGGCGCTCAACGACCTGAGCGTGAAGCTGCTGGGCAACGGCAACGCCTACCTGGCCAGCGTGTCGGTGAATACCCGCAAGGGCGACGTGGCGCTGGCCGCCCCCGGGGAACAGCCGCTGGCCTTCGACATCGCCTCGCCGGTCGACCTGCCCAGCGCCGTGCAGCGCGTGCAGAGCCCCCTGGGCGCCTCGCTGGCGGCGGGCATCGCCAGCCTGTCGCGGAGCCTGAGCCTGTCCGTCGAACTGAACACCCAGGGCCTGCTGTGCAAGGCGCCCCTGGTCGGCTGGCTGCTCTGCCCGCTGGGGAAACTGCTCGACGGCGTGGTCGGCGGCCTGGTGAATTCGCTCGGCGACCTGACCAGCCTGCTGACCCAGGCGCTGGCCTCGGTGCTCGCCAGCCTGGGCAGCCAGCTGATCGACCCGCTGCTGCAACTGCTGGGCATCCAGACCGGCACCCTCGACGTGCGCATCATCGACCTGCGCACCCCGGGCGCCCAACTCCTGATCTAGGCCACGGCCGTCGCCAGGCAACCACGACTCTACCCGGGGGAACCCATGCAGCAGAAACACCCGAGCCGCCAGCGCGGCGCCGTGACCATCGAGTTCGCTGCCGCCTTCATCCTGTTCTTCACCGTGATGTACGGCGTGCTGGCGTATGGCATCCCCATGCTGGTGCTGCAGTCGTTCAACGACGCCGCGGCCGCCGGCGCGCGGGTGGCGCTGTCGGTGAACGACTCGCTGGGCTCGCAGCAGTACCAGGCGGCCCTGCAGGACACTGTGGCCCAGGCCGTGTCGAGCCGCCTGGGCTGGATGCCGAGCCGCTGGTACACCGGCTGCAGCGACGGCAAGTACGTGGCCGCGCCGGTGGCCGAGGGGCGCTACACGCGCATCACCGTCTGCGTGCGCTACCCCGCCGACGCCACCCCGTTGGTGCCGGTGCTGACGCTGCCGGGCATCGGCCCGGTGCCGCGGCTGCCCGCGGTGCTGCAGGCCCAGGCCAGCCTGCTGCTGTGAGGTCGACGATGCGAGGACTGTTCCGTGGCCACTCCAACGACAAGGCCGCCCTGGCGCAGAACGGCGAAGCGCTGATGGACGAGGCGCAGAGCGGGCTGGACGAGCAGTACTGGCAATGGAGCCAGGCGCACTGGGACCTGTGCATCGAGCTGGATGCCGAGGACCGCGTGTGCCGCCTGGGCGGGCGCCGCGCCCGCTGCCTGGCGCAGCCGACACATGCCGGCACGGCGCGCCTGGGCGACTATCTGGAGCGCAGGTCCCGGCCCGCCAGCCCGGCGCCGGAGTTGCGCCAGAGCCGCCAGGCGGACCTGGCCCTGCGCAGCCTCGACCAGCAGCCGCTGGTCTTCCGCGTGCAGGTCAGCCCGCTGGCCGGCCGCGGCTGCCTGCTGCTGGGCACCGACATCTCCGACCTGAACTGGCAGAGCGACCGGGAAAAGTCGCAGATGCAGTGCTTCAACGTCATCAAGCAGTTGCTCTCCCGGCTCAGCCACGTCGCCCTGGCCGAGCTGCCGGGCGCGCTGGGCGAAGTGCTGGAGGTCATGGCCAACAGCTTCGCGCTGCAATCCATGGCGCTGGTCCTGGCGGAGCCGGGCGGCGGCGGGCGGGTGTTCGCCTGCTACGTCCGCCCCGGCGCCCACAGCCTGCTGCGCGAAGGCCTGGCCCTGCCGGATTGCGGGCTCGCCGCCCTGGCCGACAGCACCCTGCTCGGCGCCGGCGGGCCCGGCTCGGCGTTGCTGAAGCAACTGTGCTGCGAACGCCTGCGGGTGGTGCCGGCGACGCCGCAGGGCGGGCAGGGCGCCTGGCTGATCGGCGAACCGGACGGCCTCGACGAAGGCCGCGCGGGACTGTCGCCCGGCGACTGGCAGTGCCTGGCCGAACAACTGGCGCTGCAGGTCTTCGGCCGCCTCGAACGCAAGCGCCTGCGCGATGCCCTGCACCGGCTGAACCTGCTGGAGAGCAGGGTGCAGGGCGGCTACTGGCGCTACGACGCGGCGCGCGAAGGCTTCCAGTTCTCCGCCGCGGTGGCGGCCATCCTGGAATTGCCCGAGGGGCAGACGCGGCTGTCGCGGGAGGAACTGCTGCAGCGGCTGCACCCCGCCGATGCCGACGAACTGCTGATACGCCTGCGCCAACTGGGCCCCGGCGGGGAGCTGGCGCAGGACCTGCGCCTCTGCCCGGATTCCTGGACCCGCATCCGCCGCTGGCTGCACCTGCAGGGGCGCTGGCAGGGCGGCAGCGAGCACGGCTTCCTCGACGGCGTGCTGCTCGACGTCAGCGAGGCCCGCCAGCAGGCACAGCAGGCCGAGGCCACCCATGCGCGCCTGCGCAACCTGATCGACAAGGCGCCGGTGGTGATCTACGTGCAGCGCGTGGAAGACGGCCAGCTGATTCCGGAGTTCTACAGCGAAAGCGCCGGCAACCTGCTGGGCCTGGACCTGCAGGCGAACAGCTGGCAGGCCCTGGCCGAGCGCGTGCACCCGGACGACCTGGGCAGCTTCTTCGAGCGCGGCCGCACGCTGCTGCGCGAAGGGCGCGTCAACGCCGAGTACCGCCTGCGCGACGGCGCCGGGCAATGGCACTGGCTGTACGACGAGGCCAAGCTGCTGCGCGACGCCCAGGGCCTGCCGCGGGAAGTGGTGGGCCTGTGGCTGGACGTGACCGAGCGGCACCAGGCCGCGCAGCGCATCGCCGAGAGCGAGGAGCGCTACCGGATGCTGGTGGAGGACTCGCCGGCGCTGATCTGCCGCTATTCGGCCAGCCTGGTGCTGACCTTCGTCAACCACACCTTCGCCAGCTTCCTCGGCGAGCCGGTACAGGCGCTGCTGGGGCGGCGCCTGGACTACTGGCTGTCCGAGCGCGATTGCAGCGCCCTGCGCGCCCGCCTGGTCGAAGGGGCCGGCGGCGGCGTCGAGGAATCCTGGGAGCTGCGCTTCAACCTGCCCGGCCGGGAGTGTCGCTGGCTGATCTGGAGCGACCGCCTGCTGTTCGACGACCAGGGCCGGCTGCGCGAAGTCCAGGCGGTCGCCCGCGACAACACCTCGGTGCGCCATTCCCAGCAACAGCTCGCCCAGGGCGCCAAGATGGCCGCCCTGGGGCAGATGGTCAGCGGCATGGCCCACGAGATGAAGCAGCCCCTGCACGTCATGCGCCTGGCGCTGTTCAACGCCTGGCAGCGCCTGGACGACCCGCAGTACCTGGGCGAGAAGCTCAAGCGGGTGGATGCCCAGGTCGACCGGCTGACCCGCGTGGTCAACCACATGGGGGTGTTCAGCCGCAAGTCCGACTTGGACATGGCCCCGTTCGATCCCCAGGCCTGCTGCGAGGCGGTGGTGCTGCTGCTGGGCGAGAGCATGACCCAGCAGGGCATCACCCTGGAGCTGGAGGCGCCCCAGGCGCGGCCGAAGGTTATGGGCTTTGCCGACCAGCTGGAACAGGTGCTGGTGAACCTGCTGGCCAACGCCCGCG
This sequence comes from Pseudomonas sp. A6, assembly GCF_052367875.1. Taxonomy (NCBI): domain Bacteria; kingdom Pseudomonadati; phylum Pseudomonadota; class Gammaproteobacteria; order Pseudomonadales; family Pseudomonadaceae; genus Pseudomonas; species Pseudomonas sp. A6. Next base: position 1,484,333 of record NZ_CP198970.1, read on the forward strand.
ACGCCTTGCTGGAAAAGCGCGAGGGTGCCAGGTGGATCCGCCTGGGCCAGCACCCTTGCGCCGAGCCCGGGTGGCTGGAACTGCACGTGTGCGACAGCGCCGGGGGCATCGAGCCGGCACTGCTGGAGCGCATCTTCGAACCCTTCTTCACCACCAAGCCGGTGGGGCAGGGCACCGGGCTGGGGCTGTCGGTGAGCCACGACCTGATCCGCAACATGGGCGGCAGCCTGTGCGTGAGCAACGCCGAAGCCGGGGCGCTGTTCGTCATCCGCCTGCCCCTGGCGGAAGGCTGAAAGTTCCGGGGTGATGATCGCCGGCGAAGAAGTTCGCCGGTTTAGTTTCGCGATGAAACAGTGGGTTTTGATGTCGGGCTAAGTTGCTCCCTGGTGGTGTACTTTGTTTTTCATCATTCGAAGAATACTTGGGTGCGAAGATAATACATCGAGGGCATTGGTATGCTGTTGGCGATCCTTGCTGGTGTGCTTGTTGTTATTGTCCTTGAGTTTCTACGCGTATTGAGAAACTCCGCCCGTAGACGGCGGCGCAATCCTGAAGACGAATGAGGCAGAGAGGGCGGGAGGCTGTCCCTGCAACGGGGGCGGCCAGGTGTTGCGGAGGGGCGCTGCCTGGGCTGTAGCGGCTGCGCGGGGTGGTGGGGTTGTGCGCCGGGCTAGCCGGCCCGGGCTCTGGAGAAGCGGATCTTCTGCCAGCTGACCTCGCTTCTGAAGTCACCGGTATCGCCCAGCAGCTTGAAGCGCATGCTGCGGTACAGGGCGGTGGGGAAGCTGCAGCCTATCCTTCTCAGGTGGCCGTACATCCAGACCAGGCCGGAGTCCTCGTATTGAACTTTTGCTTGCATGGCATTCCTTGAATGAAGGATGAGTCGTTCTTCTGGTTTTGCATAGGGCTCGACTTTTGAATTATGGAAGTGGGTGGATGACTTGGATATATCCACATTGAACTAGTTGCTTCGTCTAGTTATTGAATAGGCACAACTTTCCCGGGGGCTATCCAGGTGGAATATCGGCGTGGGTTCTCGGGCGGCGGGTGTACTGCGCAAAGGGAAGGCCTGCGCCTCCCCGGTCACCGGGCGTTCATTCCCCTGGCGGGAGCAGCGTATCGATCTCGCGGAAGATCGCCTGCCATTCCGCCTCGCTCATCTCCATCAGGCCGAAGGAGCGCAGCAGGAAGGCGCCCTTGGCGGCGAGGAAGGCCAGGCGGGCGTTGCGGCTGCGCTCGTCGTCGCCGCCTTCCTGGATGAGCAGGGGGCGGTACCAGTCGCTGGAGCGCTGGCGCAGTTCCTCCCGGCTGAGCATCGCCGCGAGCACGGCCGCGGCGCGCTTGCCCAGGGCCTCGTCGCTGGCGGCCAGCAGTTGCACGTGGGCGCGCAGGTTGTCGAGCGGTTCCGCTTCGTCTGGGGTGTTGTCGCGTACAGCCACCTCGAACTCCGCTTTCCATCGGTTGAACATGGCCTCGATCAGGCCATCCTTGGTGCCGAAGCAGGATTGCACGCCACCCTTGCTGATCCCGGCGGCCTTGGCCACCTCGCCGATGGACAGCGCCGCAACGCCTTCGCGCATGACCACGCCTTCGGCGGCATCCAGGACCTTGCCTCTATCAATGACGGGGCGCTTACTCATCGGGTCTCTTCTGCATTAGAATACGGTCGTATTTTAAGGTTGGCCAGCCGTGCGGCCGCCCGTGCCGGTTGTGCCCCGCTGCGCCTGGCAGCCTGGGGACGGCACGGTCCTTCTCGATTCGCAGCAGCCGCTAGAGCTGCGCGCGTGCGGTAATGGCCTGGGACCCTGTCCGGCAGGGAGGCGGTGGCTTCCATTCCTGACCGATTCGTCAACGCTTGCCACCCGCTCGGCGAGGGGCAAGTCATCAATGTTCATGGCAATGGCGATTTTTTGACATTGCCGGTCTTGCGGGTAAACGTCGCCGCTATGTGGACGGAAGGCTGACGCTTTCACCCAATGGGGAAGCATAACGCGCCCAGCGGGAAAGGCACGTCAGACATGCTGGCAATTTACAGGCGCAGTTGCCGATGCCGCCTGGCGACCCTTCGCCGAAGGCCGTCTCTGGATTGATGTATGGAAATGGAAAGCAGTACTTCCGCCGGTATCGCCTTCGCCAGGCGCATCCACGCGCCACGCAGCCTGGGCTGCGGTCTCAGCTTCGTGTTCATCGCGGTGCTCGTCTATCCCGGCCACCCCGCGCTCTGGGCCTGGATGCTGGTCAACGGCTTCCTCTGGCCGGGCCTGGCCCGGTTCATCGCCGTGCGCGCCGCCGTGCCCTACCGGGCCGAGCTGCGCAACCTGCTGCTGGATTCGCTGTTCGCCGGCGGCTGGGTGGCGATCATGCACTTCAGCCTGCTGCCCTCGGCGCTGCTGCTGTCGATGGTCACCATGCACAACGTGGCGGCCAACGGCCCCGGCTTCATGCTCAAGGGCCTGCTGGCCAACGCGGCGGGCATCCTGGCGATGGGCTTGCTGACCGGCTACCAGGTGGACCTGGAGACGCCCAGGCGGGTGATCTGGGCCTGCCTGCCGATGCTGTTCTTCTACCCGCTGGCGGTGGGCTGGACCAGCTACAGCCTGGCGCGCCGCCTGCACGCCCAGCGCCGCGCCTTTTCCCTGGTGGACTGCTTCGACCAGCAGCAGCTGTTGCTGTCCTACGACGTCTGGCTGCACCGCCTGGCCCAGGAATTCGGCCGCTGCCGGCGCGGTGGGCCGCGGGCGACCCTGGCGCTGATCCGCATCGACGACCACACCCGCCTGCGCCTGCGTTACGGCAACCTCACCGCCGAGGCCCTCAGCGTGCGCCTGGGCCACCTGATCAAGGCCGAGGTGCGCAACACCGACCACGTCAGCCGCAAGCATCCGGACGAATATCTGGTGCTGTTCCGCCAGACCCACGGCGCCGGCGCTCGCGCCTGCGTCGAGCGCATCGCCCAACTGTTCGGCAACTTCGACCAGGCCTCGCTGCCGCCGCTCTCGCTGAGCATGGGCCTGGCCGACTACTCGACCGACTTCGCCAGCGAACACGACTGGATCGAACACGCCCGCCAGGCCCTGGCGCCGTGCGCCGCCGCCGAGGACGCAGCCCCGTAGGTGCCGGCTGCGCCGAGGTGCTCTTCGTAGGAGCGCGCCCTGCGCGCGAAATCGCGGGCAGGGCCCGCTCCTACAGGTTTCCGTGAGGCATGGCATTCTCCCCCGTAGGAGCGGATCTTATCCGCGATAACCGGAACCATCGGCGCGGTTCGCGGATGAGATCCGCTCCTACGCTGCCCCACCCGCGCCATTCCCCTGTAGGAGCGCGCCCTGCGCGCGAAATCGCGGGCAGGGCCCGCTCCTACAGGTTGCTGGGGAGCACGGTATTCCTCCCCCGTAGGAGCGGATCTTATCCGCGATAACCGGAACCACCGGCGCGATTCGCGGATGAGACCCGCTCCTACGCTGCCCCACCCATGCCATTCCCCTGTAGGAGCGCGCCCTGCGCGCGAAATCGCGGGCAGGGCCCGCTCCTACAGGTTGCTGGGGAGCACGGTATTCCTCCCCCGGAGGAGCGGACCTTGTCCGCGATAGCCGGAACCACCGGCGCGATTCGCGGATGAGATCCGCTCCTACGCTGCCCCACCCGCGCCATTCCCCTGTAGGAGCGAGCTTGCTCGCGAACCACATGGCACCGGGTTTGTTCGCGAGCAAGCTCGCTCCTACGAAGAGCGCCTCGGCGCGATGCTCAGCCGGCTGGTATCCACCAACTCCACCACCCGCGCCCGCAACTGCCCGCAACCACCCTCCACATCCTGCCCCGCGCTGTTGCGCACCTTGGTCAGCACCCCCCGACTGTGCAGGTAGCGCACGATCTCTACGATGCGCTCGCCGTCCGGGCGCTGGTAGGCGTCGCCTTCCAGGGCGTTGAAGGGGATCAGGTTGAGCACCGCGAACTTGCCCTTGAGCAGGCGCAGGATGCCGTCCAATTCATCCTGGCCATCGTTCACGCCCTTGAGCAGCGTCCACTGGTACTGGATGGGGTAGCCGACCTGGCGGGCATAGGCCTCGCCCAGCTCCACCAGTTCGTCCGGGGTGAGCTTCGGCGCCTTGGGCAGCAGGTGTTCGCGCAGGTCCGCGCGGGTGGTGTGCAGCGACAGGGCCAGGGCCGGTTTCACCCGCTGTTGTGGCAGGCGCTCGAACACCCGCGGGTCGCCCACCGTGGAGAACACCAGGTGCTTGTGGCCGATGCCACCGTCGCCGCCGAGGACGTCGATGGCCTCCAGCACGTTGTCGAGGTTGTGCGCCGGCTCGCCCATGCCCATGAACACCACCTTCTTCACCCGCCGCAGGCGCCGCGCCAGCACCACCTGGGCGACCATCTCGGCGGCGCTCACCTGGCGCAGCAGGCCGCTGCGGCCGGTCATGCAGAAGCGGCAGCCCACCGCGCAGCCGACCTGGCTGGAGACGCACAGCCCATCGCGCGGCAGCAGCACGCTCTCCACCATCTGCCCGTCGGCCAGGCTCACCAGCAGGCGCTCGGAGCCGTCCCCGGCGGGGTGGCGGGAGTGCAGGCGCGCCAGGCCTTCCAGCTGCGCGGCCAGCTCCGGCACGGCGTTGCGCACCGCCAGCGGCAGGAAGTCCTCGCTGGCCTGGCGCTTGGTCCCGGCATCCAGCGCCCGGCCCTGCAGCCAGGCACGCAGCATCCGCCCGCGATGGCGGGGCAGGGCGCCGAGGTCGGCGAGGAGTTGGTCGAAATCGGTCAGGCGCATGGGGCGCGCATGCTAACACTGGCGCGGGGTGTGGCGAAGGCGGGGCGATAAACCACGCAGGCGGCGCCTGAAGGGACGTTCAGCGGTCGCTGAAGCTTTCCACGAGGTCCTCATGGCGGATCGCCCGGCCCGGTTCGAAACCGGCCAGGCGATCATGGGCGAGGTTCTCCAGGCGCAGGTCGTGCAACTCATCGAGCAGGGCCTGGTAGGACTCGACGTCCAGGATGACCGCCATGGGAATCCTGCCCCTGACGACTACCAGCTTCTCGTGCTTTTGCGCCGCGACTTCCCGCAGCCGGGCGTCGAGCGTTCTCTTCAACTGGGTGAGCGAAACGGCGCGTGCCGTATGCCGGCGTGTGTTCATGGCGGTGCTCCCGATAGGCGAAGGCTGGACGATGGTTGAGCAGGCCCGCTCGGACCATGCCCCGAACAGCGTTTCGGAGGCTTCCCACATGGCTATCCGTTACGGGCTTACATCGCGCCTCTCTATTCTCCGCCGGTCACGGTCGACCCCGTGGCCGGGTTTGACGACCCGTGGAACAGGCGCGATCGCGCCGATGGCATATGCGAAAACGGCGTAGCGTTTTTTGCAGGCCCCCGTGCGCAGTTCGATCCATCTGCCACGCTTCATGGCGGATCGCGCGGGGAGGCCTTCGGGCCTGCCGGTACCTGTTCCCGGTTCGTCAACCCCGCGCGGTCCGCCTCCCTTCGTTTGACGACGCAGCGGCGGACTCCCCTCTCTGAACAGGAGTTCCCAGCATGCATGATGCCTATACCGCCACCACCTTCCTCCGCCACAACCGTCCCCTGCGCGGCCTGCTGATCGATGACCAACCCTGGTTCGTCGCCCACGACCTGGCGCGGCTGCTCGGGCTGCATCATCCACAGGCGCTGGCGCGGCGGCTGGATGCACATGAGGCGCGCTCGGTGCTGTTGTGCGCGGCCTCCGGCGCCGAGGAGTGGCTGGAGGTGGTCAACGAAGCCGCGCTGTACAAGGCGCTGATCCGCTTCGGTCACCCGGAGAACCGCGCCCTGGGGCGCTGGCTGGGCGAGCAGGTGATTCCGCTGCTGCGCGACCAGGGCCGCGTCGATCCGCAACGGCCCCGGCGGGTGCTGATGAGCTGGCGCTCGCAACGGGTGACGCTGCTGGACTGGCAGGGTGAGCTATGGGTGCCGCTGCAGCAATTGCCCACTTTCAGCCCTTGCAGCGGCGAAGGTAGTGGCTGGCTGGGGCGCCTGCGAGCTTCGCTCTAGCCCGCATATAGCCTGGTTTTGTCGTCATCCGGCAGGCTGCGGCCGCAGCCTGCCGGTCAGGAAGGGCTTGCCCTGGCGGCTGGACGTGGCAAGCTAGCGGCCCTCCCGTCCACCCCTTCCGCATCATGTCGCTCAATCGCAAAGTCGTTCTCGCGGGCGTGCTCATCGTGGCCTGGCTCGGCATTCTGTTCGCCGCCTTCTGGTCGTTCCACGGCCGCTACCTGCGCAGCTATCCCGATACCACCCAGCTGTTCGATGGCCAGGCGCTGCAGCTGCCGGCGCAACTGGCAGGCCCGGGGCACATCCGCGTGGTGCATTTCTGGGACCCGGAATGCCCGTGCAACGTCGCCAACCAGCAGCACCTGGCCTCGCTGATCAAGCGCTTCGAGCCCCAGGGCGTGGACTTCTACGCCTACCGCAAGCCCGGCACCCAGGGCCGCCTGGCCAGTGAGCTGTGGGGCCTGAAGCCGCTGCCGGAATTCCCCTCGCCGCCGCCCATCGCCGCCAGCCCCTCGGTGGCGGTGTGGGACCGCGACGGCAAGCTGGCCTACTTCGGCCCCTACAGCGAAGGCGCCACCTGCACTTCGGCCAACAGCTTCATCGAGCCGGTGATCCAGGCGCTGGTCGAAGGCCGCCAGGTGAAGTCCCCCAGCACCCTCGCCACCGGCTGCTACTGCGACTGGTAACGGCGTTGGGCCTTGCGCCCCTGGGAGCGGCTTTGGCTTTTCGTAGGAGCGAGCTTGCTCGCGAAGGGAGTTTGCCGGTGGCTGTGGTGTCGGGTTCAAGAGCGCCCTCTCCCCAACCCTCTCCCTGAAGGGAGAGGGGGCTGTCCTCTGCGGGCTGGAGGTCAGGTGCCATCCTCACACATCGTCATTCCCGCGAGCGGTTGTACGCCCTGCATCACCGGGTGGGCGTGGCGTAGGGCGGATAACCGTTCGCGGTTATCCGCCGCTTGACCGTGCGGCCCTGGGAGCGGCTTTGGCTTTTCGTAGGAGCGAGCTTGCTCGCGAACAGTGGTTACCGGTGGCGCAGGTGTTGGGGGTAAGAACGCCCTCTCCCCAACCCTCTCCCTGAAGGGAGAGGGGGCTGTCCTCTGCGGGCTGGAGGTCAGGTGCCATCCTTACACATCGTTATTCCCGCGAACGGTTGTACGTCCTGCATCACCGGGTGGGCTTGGCGTAGGGCGGATAACCGTTCGCGGTTATCCGCCGATTGACCTTGGCCCCAGGGCGCGCTGGATTCGAACCCGAAGCTCCCGTTTCCGAGCGCTCCGGGCTTGACCAGGAGGCCGGCGTCGAGATGGGTGTAACGGCGTACAACCGCGAACGGTTGTACGCCCTACAGCGTCAGCGTGAAACGCTCCACCAGCGCGCCTGGCAGCAACTGGGTGGCCGCGCTGCGGCGTCCGTAGGTGTTGGTGTCGATGCGCAGTGAGCGTTCGCGGGTCAGCGCCTGCAGGTGTTCGCCGAGCAGGCTGTAGAGGCTGTTGTCGAAGCGCATGCTGGCCAGGGGCGCGACTATCCGGCCGTCTTCCACCCAGAAGCTGGCGAAGCGCGTCATGCCGGTGATGCGCGCGGCGGCCAGGTCCGAGTAGTTCAGGTACCAGAGGTTGCCGATGTACAGGCCGGTGCCCAGGCGCGCCAGCACTTCGTCCTCGGGCAGCTCACCGGCGGCCATGACCAGGGACTGCGGCGTCTCGTGACTGTTGGCGCCGTAGGCGGGCAGGTTGAATTCCTTCGCCGAGCGCGGGCTGACCAGTTGGCCGACCATGCGTCCGCCCTCGATCAGCGCCTGGTCGCGGCGCAGGAAGCCGTCGCTGTCGAACAGCGGTTCCAGGCCGGTGCTGGCCGCTTCCTCCAGGCTGACTTGCGGTGACAGGCTGGCATGGCCCAGGTGCAGCGACAGCAGCGGGCTCTGGCGGGTGGCCAGTTCGCGGGCGGAGAAGCCGCCCCAGCACAGCAGCGAGATGATTTCCTCCAGCGCCGCCGGCGCCAGGTAGGCGCGGTAGGCGCCGGGTTGCAGCGTGCGCCGTGGGCGTTGCAGGTAGTCCAGCTGCTCGCGGGCGCGGGCGAAGGCCTGGCCCAGGGCGGCGGCGTTCCAGTCGCGCGCGGCGTAGGTGGTCTTCACCGCCTCGCCGTTGTCGGCGAACAGGCTCCAGTCCAGGCTGGCGCTGCCGGCAGCGTGCCAGCCGAAGCTGCCGCGGGTGTTGGCGAAGCCGCGGTACAGCGGGCCGCCGGCGTAGATGCCGACCAGGTCCAGGCCTTGCGCCCGGGCGTCCACCTGGTCGATCACCTCGCGGACTTCCGGCAAGCGGCCGGGGGCTTCCTGGACGCGGGTCCAGGGCTCGTCCTCCAGCAGCAGGTAGGGGTCTTCCGGGACCACTTCCAGGGTGCCGCGCAGTTGTTCCAGGCCCTGTTGCAGGCGCTGGCGGTCTTCTTCCGCGCCGCCGGTCAGGCTCAGCTCCAGGCTGGCGTGGCGCGCGCCGCGGATCAGCCGCAGCTGCGCTTCGATCTGCAGCACGCGGGTGGCCTGGCGCACCCGGGCGTGGTTGAAGCGCACGAAGTCGGAGTCCTCGGCGGCGAGCCACAGGCTGAATTCCTCGTCGCCGCGCAGCCGGCCCTTGAGCCAGTCGGCGAGTTCGCGCAGGTGGTCGGGGGACAGTCGCAGTTGCATCAGGCCTGCCCTCCGAACACGGTGACGTCCTTGAACACGCAGGCCGGCGAGGCGTGGCCGACGGTGATCGCCTGGTTGGGCTCGCCCTTGCCGCAGTTGGCGGTGCCCAGCACGCTGAAGGTGGAGGCGTCGCCCACCGCGCCCAGGCTGCGCCAGAACTGCGCGGAGATGCCGCGGTAGTTGGGGTTGCGCACCACGCCGGCGAGTTCGCCGTTTTCGATCAGCTGGCCCCATTCGCAGCCGAACTGGAACTTGTTGCGCGCGTCGTCGATGGACCAGGAGCGGTTGGTGGCCATGAGGATGCCTTTTTCGATGCCGCCGATCAGTTGCGCCAGGCTCTGGTCGCCGGGCTCGACGTTGAGGTTGGCCATGCGGTCGATGGGCGCGCGGTTCCAGCTGCTGGCGCGGCTGTTGGCCACCCCGGCGAGCTGGCTGCGGGCCTGGGACAGGGCGCCGCCCAGGGGGCGCTGGAGGATGCCGCCGGCGATCAGCAGCCGGCGCTCGGCGGGCGTGCCTTCGTCGTCGTAGGCGTAGCTGGCCAGTTCGTCGGGCACGTCCGGGGCGAAGCTGACGTTGAGCAGCGGCGAGCCGTACTGGTAATGGCCGAACATGTCCGGCGTGACGAAGCTGGTGCCGGCGTAGTTGCGCTCGTCGCCGAGGATGCGGTCCAGCTCCAGCGGGTGGCCGATGGATTCGTGGATCTGCAGGATCATCTGGTCGGGCATCAGCAGCAGGTCGCGGGTGCCTTCCGGGGTGTTGGGCGCCAGCAGCAGTTGCAGGGCCTCGTCGGCGACGCGCGCGGCGGCGCCGGCGAAGCCGCTGTGCAGCACCACCTCGGCGCCGCCCTGGCGCGCCACGTCGAAGGTGCGCGTCTGGCTCTGCCGGCCGTCGAAGGCGGTCACCGAGAGCCAGGGGTAGAGGCGCTGGGTCTCGTGCAGCAGGTCGCTGCCGTGGCGGTCGAGGTACAGCTGCCGCTCGCGCACCACGCGCAGGCTGGCGGACCAGTCGACGATGCGTTCCTCGCGCGGCACCGCGGCGCATTCCGCGCGCAGCAGGTCCAGCCATTGCGCCAGGTCCGGCAGCGGGGTGTCGAGGTTCGGGCTGCTACGCCGCTGGCGGCCGAGGTCGGCGCCGGTCTGGGCCGGGCGCGGCAGGGCACGGGCGGCGATGCCGGCGGCGAGCTGGCGGGCGCGTTCGAAGGCCTGGCGCAGGCCTTGTTCGCCGAGGTCGCTGGTGGCGGCGAAGGCTTCCACGCCATCGATCTCGGCGCAGAGCATGGCGCCCTGGTCGAGGCCGTGGCGCACCGGGTCGGGCTGGTCGCGGGTCACGCCGCAATCGAGGCTGTGCCGCTGCACCAGGCGCAGGGAGCGGAAGGCCGGGTCGTGGCGCAGGGTGGAAACGAAGTGGCGCAGGGCCGCATGCAGGCTGTCGGGCATCCGGGGGCTTCCTGGGGAGGGGCGAACTCCGGATTGTGCTCCTGCCGCAAACTTCATTGCCAGTGTGAAAAAGGGGGAAGGGCGGAGGGGATGGCTTTGGCTTTTTGGCTTTTGGGCTTTTCGTAGGAGCGAGCTTGCTCGCGAACAGGGGTTACCGGCGGCGTAGGTGTTGGGGATAAGAACGCCCTCTCCCCAACCCTCGACTGCGCGCCCCGCCCTGAAGGGAGAGGGGGCTGTCCTGAGTGGGCTGGGGGTCAGGTGTCATCCTTGTACATCGTCATTTCTGCGAACGGTTGTACGCCCTGCATCACCGGGTGGACCTGGCGTAGGGCGGATAACCGTTCGCGGTTATCCGCCGTTTGACCTTGCTCCCCGGCGCGCCTCGGTTACGGGTAATGCTCCAGCACATAACGCAGCGACGCCGGCAACATGGGCCCATGACCCAGACCATCGAACCGCTGGTACTGCACCTGCAGGCCCGGCACCTTGGCCAGGTCGGCGCTCAGTTCGCGGGCCGGGCGTTCGGCGTCGCCTTTCAGCGGGCCGCGCGGGTTGCCCGGTTCGTCGCCGCCGCGCATCAGCAGCAGGCGCGGGCGGCTTTCGCCCAGGCGTTGTTGCAGGCCGGCGGCTTCGCGGACGATGGCGCCGTCGTGCCACCACAGCGAGGGGCTGGCGGCGGCGTAGGTGTTGAACTCGCCGGGGCGGGTGAACAGGGCGTGGAGCACGGCCAGGCCGCCGTAGGAGTGGCCCCAGAGGGTCTGCCGGCTGGCGTCGATGGGGGCGACGGCGGCGACCATGGGGCGCATGCGTTGGCGCAGCAGGTCGAGGAAGGCGTCGATGCCGCCGCTGGGCTGGCCGGTCAGCGGGTCGAGTTGCCTGGCTTCGCCGGGCAGCGGCGGGGTGTAGTCGTAGGTGCGGGCGTTGCGTTCGATGCGCTGCTCGGTCTGGTAGCCGACCGCGACCAGCAGCGGCGCCTGGCCGCTGGCGAGCTTGTCCAGGCTGGCGGCATCGAGCGCGCCGAGGGCGGCGTTGCCGTCGAGCATCCACAGCACCGGGTAGCCGGCGGCGGGCGCCGGACGTTCGGGCTTGCCGACCCACAGGCGGTAGTGGCGCTGGCCGTCGGCGGAGTCGAGTTCCAGCTGGGTGAAGCGGTAGGCCAGGTCCTGGCGTTGCAGCAAGGTGGTGTCCATCTTCTGGTCCGGCGCCGGTTGCGCCAGGGCCGCCGGGGCCGGCGCGGCCAGTGCCAGCGCCAGGACCAGGGGCAGGGTGGTGGTTTTCATCAGGCGATCTCGTCTGCCGGCCCCCGCCGGGAGCGGGGGCCGGGTGGTCCTCAGAAGGACGCGGTCAGGCTGGTGTAGAGGGTGCGGCCGGGTTCGTTGTAGGTGGCGGCGCCGGCGCCGGCGATGTTGGTCACGCCCTGGGCGTTGCCGGCGCGGTACAGGCGCTTGTCGAAGATGTTGTCGACGCCGGCGGTGAGGCTGAGGTTCTTGCTGATCTTGTAGGTGCCGCTGGCGCCGGTCAGCGCGTAGGGCGAGAGCTGGTCGTTGGCGCTGCCGGTCACGCGGTCGCCGTGGTAGTCATACTTCTTCGGCTTCTGCTTGCCGTACCAGGCCACGCTCAGCTGCAGCGAGAGGTCGTCGCTGGCCTGCCAGTCGAGCATGGAGTTGAGGGTGTACTTCGGCGTCACCGAGAGCACGTCGCCGGTTTCCTTGTTCTTCGACTGCAGCATGTAGGTGAAGTTGTTGTTCCAGGTCAGCTGCGCGGCCAGCGGGATGCTCAGGGTGCCTTCCAGGCCCTCGACCAGTGCCTTGGGCACGTTCTCCCACTGGTAGATCGCGGCGTTGGCGTAGCTGCCGGTGCCGCCGGTCGCGCTGCCCACCGGGGTCAGGCCGGAGTCGATCTTGTTCTTGTAGTCGTTGCGGAAGTAGGTCAGCCCGGCGACCCAGCCGTCGTCCTTGTACTCGATGCCCAGTTCCTTGTTGACGCTGGTCTCGGCCTTGAGGTCCTCGTTGCCTTGCAGGTAGCAGCTGGTGGTCTGCCCGTAGCAGCCCTGGCCGCGGCTGTAGAGCAGGTAGTCGGGGTTGAGCTGGTAGAGGTTCGGCGCCTTGTAGGCGCGGGCGATGCCGGCCTTCAGGGTGAGGGTGTCGCTCAGCGCGTGGGACAGGTTGAGCGACGGGCTCCAGTTGTCGCCGACGATGCTGTGGTGGTCGAAGCGCAGCGCCGGGGTGAGCATGGTGCCGGGGAGGATCTCGATGTTGTCCTCGGCGAACAGTGAGAAGATCTGCGCCTGCGAGGTGGTGTCGCGGCCGCTGCTGGTCAGGCCTGCGACCGAGCCGCCCTCGGTGGTGGTCTGGGTGTTGGCGCTGGGGTCGTCGAGCTTCTGCTGGTTCCACTCGCTGCCCAGGGTCAGGGTCTGGTCGCGCCAGGCGTGCAGCGGCAGGTTGACCTCGCCGTGGGCGGTCAGGTCGCGCAGGGTCGAGGTGTAGAAGTCGGTGTTGCTGAAGATGCCCTCGGTGCCACCGGCCAGTCCTTCGTTGATGCGGCTGTTGCGCGTCTTCTCGTACTGCAGGTAGGCCATCGAGCTGCCGAAGTCCCAGTCGCCGCGGTGGGTGAGCGAGTAGTTCTCGCGGTACATGATGTTGGTCTCGTGACCCAGCATGCTCTTCACGTTGGCGTTGCTGTTGGTGTTCTGGGTGTCGCCGGTGTAGATGTTGCCCTGGCGGCTGAAGCCGCTCTCGAACTCGAGGCTCTGGTTGGGCGCCAGCTTCCAGCTCAGCTGGCCGTTGATGTCCTTGTTGCGCACGCCTTCGCGGCCGGCGGGGAGGGTGCCGGCCTGGTTGCCGGTGCGCTCGGACTCGTGGCCGGAGTTGATGTCCCAGTCGTCGGCGTCGGTCTTGGCCAGGTTGCCGTAGACGCGGTAGCTGAGGGTGTCGGTCAGCGGGCCGTTGAGGCCGAAGCTCACGCGCTTGCTGGCGCCTTCGTCGCCGTGCTGCGGGAAGTTCTGGTAGACGGTGAGGTTGCCGTGGGTTTGCCTGGCCGCCTGCTTGGTGATGATGTTCACCACCCCGCCCATGGCGCCGGAGCCGTAGCGCGCCGCCGCCGGGCCGCGGATGACTTCGATGCGCTCGACCTGGTCGGCCGGCACCCAGTTGGTGTCGCCGCGGGTGTCGCGCTCGCCGCGCCAGCCGTAGCGCACCGAGCTGCGGCTGCTGACCGGCTTGCCGTCGACCAGGATCAGGGTGTTCTCCGGGCCCATGCCGCGGATGTCGATCTGCCGGTTGTTGCCGCGCTGGCCGCTGGTGGAGTTGCCGGTGAGGTTGACCCCCGGCATGGTGCGGATGATCTGCGACAGGTCGTTGGCCGGCGGGCGCTTGGCGATGTCCTCGGCGGTGATGACGGACACGCCCGGGGCCTGCTTGGTTTCTTCCTGGGCGGTGGCGACCACGGTCTGGCTGTCCAGTTCGACGGGCTGCTCGTCCTGGCTGGCGGCATGGACGGCGCTGGCCAGCAGGCAGCTGGACAGCAGCAGGAAGGGGACTAGGGGTTGGGCACGGGACGACATCTTCGATCTCCGGAAGTTCAGCCTGAAGGCGAGAGATCGAAGATGATAATTACTCACAATTGCGAGTAAAGCGCATTAACTTTCTAAACACTTCCAGGCCGCCGGCAACAGCAGGTGCAGGCACAGGCCGGGGTGGGCGTTGGTGGCCCACAGGCGGCCGCCCTGCAGCTCGATGGCGCGGCGGGCGATGGCCAGGCCCAGGCCGAAGCCGGCGCCGCTGCCTTCCAGGCGCTGGTAGGGCTCGAAGATGCGCTCAAGGTCGGCCTCGGCCACGCCGGGGCCCTGGTCGCGCAGGCACAGGTGCCAGTGCCGGCCTTCGCGCCAGCCGTCGAGGCTGACGCGGCCGCCCGCCGGCGAATGGCGGATGGCGTTGCGCAGCAGGTTCTCCAGGGCCTGGGCCAGGCTGTCCAGGTGCACCTGCGCGCTGCATTCGGTGCCCAGCGAGCAGGGCAGCCGCGCCGGCTCCCAGCCGCTCTCGAAGCAGGCGTCCTCGCGCAGCGCTTCCCACACCGAGAGCACCAGCACCGGTTCGGTGGGCAACTGCGGGCGCTCGGTGTCCATCCAGGCCAGGTCGAGGGTGTCTTCCAGCAGCCGCTGCATGTCGGCCACTTCGCGGCCCAGGCGCTGGCGCAGCTGTTCGGGCGGCAGCTCGCCGTCGTGGGCGATGCGCAGCCGCGCCAGGGGCGTGCGCAGTTCGTGGGACAGGGTGCGCAGCAGCAGGCGCTGCTGGGCCAGGCTCTGGCGCAGGCGCGCGGCCATGTGTTCGAAGGCCTGGGCCAGCTCGCCCAGTTCGTCGCGGCGCTCCTGCAGCGGCAGGCCGGGGCTGTCGAGGTCGTCGGCGCGCAGGGCGTCGGCGCGGTCGCGCAGGCGGTTGAGCGGCACCACCAGGTGGCGGTACAGGGCCAGGCCCAGCAGCAGGGCCAGCAGGGTCGGCGCCACGCCGTGGGTGATGACGTGGGTCCAGGGCGTCAGGCCGCTGGGCAGCAGGCGCTCGGGCAGTTGGATGACCAGGCGGCCGTCCTCGGGGCGTTCGGGGAATTCGATGCTGACGTAGGGCAGCTCGTCCTGCAGGCGCCGGCTCATGGGCCAGTCGAGCTTGCGCATGAAGGTCAGGTGGCTGGCTTCCTCGGCGCTCAGCGCGGTGGTGCCGAGGCTTTCCAGGCGCGGGCCGACCAGGGCGACCCAGGTGTCTTCCTCGCGTTCCAGCTGGCGGCGGAAGGCTTCGGCGCCGGCCGCGCCGCCCTGGCGCCAGGCCTGCTCGGCCTGCAGGGCGTAGCGCGCGAGGTACAGGCGGTCGGCTTCGTCGAGGAAGTAGGTGCTGCGTTCCACCGACAGGCCCCAGTTCCAGATCAGCCAGGTCAGCGTCAGGCAGAAGCCCACCTGCAGCAGGGCCAGCTTCCACAGCAGCGGGTGGCGGCGCATCAGGCGCCGTCCGTTTCGACCAGCACGTAGCCCTGGCCGCGCACCGCCTGGATCTGCAGGTGCTGCGCGCCGATGGCAGTGAGCTTGCGGCGCAGGTTGCAGACGTGCACGTCGAGGCCGCGGTCCAGGCGGGTGTAGGCGCGGTGCAGCACGCTCTGGTAGAGGAAGGCCTTGCTCAGCGCTTCTCCGGGGTGCGCGCGCAGGGTCGCCAGCAGGCGGTACTCGGAGCCGGTGAGGCCGGCGGCGCGGCCCTGGTGGGTGACGTCGCGGGCCTCCTCGTCGAGGGTCAGCTCGCCGTCCCGGGGGGCCTCGGCCGGGCGTCGGTCGAGGGCCACGCGGCGCAGCAGGGCGTCGACCCGGGCGTCCAGCTCGGCCAGGCTGAAGGGCTTGGGCAGGTAGTCGTCGGCGCCGCGGGTGAAGCCGCTGATGCGGTCCTGCTCGGCGCCCAGGGCGGACATCAGCATCACCGGCACGGTCTGCCGGCGGCGCAGTTCGTCGAGCAGGCTGAGGCCGTCGACGCCGGGCAGCATGATGTCCAGCAGCACCAGGTCGAAGCGGCCCTCGCGCAGCGCGGCCAGGCCCTGGGTGCCGTTCTCGCAGGCGCGCACGGCGAAGCCGCGGGCCAGGAAGTGGCGTTCCAGGTCCGGGCGCAGGTGGGCGTCGTCTTCCACGAGGAGTAGTTGCGGTGACACGTGATCAGCCATGGATGAGAACAAAAAGCAATTGCAAATGATCCCACTGGCGGTGGGGGCGGGGCAATGGCTGGGTGCTGGCATTTCGTCGCATCTGAGGTGCTGGGGGGATGGTGCTTTTCGTAGGAGCGAGCTTGCTCGCGAACAATGGCGTCAAGCCTTGCTCCGGAGCGATGTCGAAGCCGGTCCCCTCTCCCCAGCCCTCTCCCTGAAGGGAGAGGGGGCTTGTCCGTGCCGAGAGGAGGAATGGCTTCAGTCGGAAACCAACGGTGCTGCCGGCTGACTCCAGAACATCCGTGTCTGCCCAACGGCCCCCTCTCCCTGAAGGGAGAGGGGACTTGTCCGTGCCGAGAGGAGGAATGGTTTCAGCTGGCAGCTTTCGGTACTGCCGGCTGACTCAGGAATATCCAAGCACTCCGAACGGTCCCCTCTCCCTTCAGGGAGAGGGTTAGGGAGAGGGTGCTCTCAGTCTTGGCGCCGAAGCCCCATTCGCGAGCAAGCTCGCTCCTACGAAAAGCAAGCTCGCACCCGACTGGCCCCAACGATCAGCGGCGTGCCGCTGTAGGGATCGCTCAGCAGCGTACAGCGCACGCCATACAGCGCCTCCACCAGTTCCGCCGTCACCACCCTGGCCGGCGCGCCTTCGGCCAGCACCTGGCCGCCCTTCATCGCCACCAGGTGGTCGGCGTAGCGGCAGGCGCTGGACAGGTCGTGGACCACCATCACCACCGTCTTGCCGGCCTCGGCCAGGTGGCGGATCAGTTCGAAGACCTCGATCTGGTGGCCCAGGTCCAGCGCCGAGGTGGGTTCGTCGAGCAGCAGCAGCGGGGTGTCCTGGGCGATGGCCATGGCGATCCAGGCGCGCTGGCGCTGGCCGCCGGACATGGATTCCAGCGGCCGCTCGGCCAGCTCGCCGAGGTCGGCGGCGGCCAGGGCGGCGTCCACCACCTTCTGGTCCTCGGCGCTCCATTGCTGGAACAGGCCCTGGTGCGGCTGGCGGCCGAAGCGGATCAGCTCGGTCACGGTGAGGCCGTCCGGGGCGCTGGCGTCCTGGGGCAGCAGCGCCAGGCGCCGCGCCACTTCCTTCGACGGCAGGCTGGCGATGGCCTTGCCGTCGAGCAGCACGGCGCCGCCGCTGGGCCTCTGCAGGCGCGCCAGGCCCGCCAGCAGGGTGGACTTGCCGCAGCCGTTGGGGCCGACGATGGCGGTGACCTGGCCGGCCGGCAGGCGCAGGTCCAGGCCTTCGATGATCGGCCGCTTGCCGTAGGCCATGCACAGGCCGCGGGTTTCCAGCGGGGCGCTGGGGTTCGGGTTCATGGCTGTCTCCCGGAGGGTTGGCGCAGGATGATCCACAGCAGGTAGGGCGCGCCTATCACCGCCATGACGATGCCCACGGGGATTTCGATGGGCGCCAGCAGGGTGCGCCCCAGCCAGTCGGCCAAAAGCGTCAGCAGGGCGCCGGCCAGGGCCGCGTTGAGCACCGGCACGCCGTGCTGGCCGCCCAGGTAGCGCGCTGCCTCGGGGGCGATCAGCGCCACCAGGCCGACCGGCCCGGCCACCGCCACGGCCAGCCCGGTGAGGGCCACGCTCAGCGCCAGGGTGGCGATGCGCATGGCGCCCAGGCGCACGCCCAGGCCGATGGCCACGCTGTCGGAGAAGCGCATCAGCATCAGCGGCCGCGTCAGCAGGCGCGCCGCCGGCAGGCCCAGGGCCAGGCCGCCGGCCAGCAGCCACACGGCCAGCGGCGGACGGGCGTTGAGGCTGCCGACGGTCCAGGGGTAGGCGGCGTTGGCCGCGTCTATGTCGGCGCGGGCCAGCATCAGGTTGGTCAGGGCGCCGAACAGCGCGCCTATGCCCAGGCCGACGACGATGAAGCGATAGCCGCGGGCGCCGGCCCCGGCGGCGAGCAGGAAGGTCAGCGCGGCAGCGCTGGCGGCGCCGGTCAGGGCCAGGGCCGAGGGCGCCAGGCTGGTCGGCACCGCGACTATGGAGGCCACGGCGAAGGCGGTGGCGCCGTTGTCCAGGCCGACCATGCCCGGGGTGGCCAGGCGGTTGCGCGCCAGGGTCTGCATCAGGCAGCCGGCGGCGCCCAGGGCGGCGCCGCTGAGCAGGCCAGCGAGCAGGCGCGGCAGGCGCAGCTCGCGCACCAGCAGTTGCTGGAAGGGGTCGCCCTGGCCGAGCAGGGTGGCGATGGCCTGGCCGGCGCCGAGGCCGTCGCCACTCAGGCAGAACACGAAGGCGGCGGCCAGCGCCGCCAGCAACGCCAGGCCGACCATGAGGCTGCGGCGGTGCCAGAGCAGCGACAGCCGGCCCAGGCGCAGCAGGCCGTAGCCGTGGGGAGAGGGCGCGTTCATTGGCGTTGCAGCGTCGGCAGGCGGTGCGAGCGCACCACGGCGATGAGGATGGGCGCGCCGACGAAGGCGGTGACCACCCCCACCGGCATCTCGTAGGGGCGCACCA
The DNA here is from genome assembly GCF_052367875.1 of Pseudomonas sp. A6. Classification (NCBI taxonomy): domain Bacteria; kingdom Pseudomonadati; phylum Pseudomonadota; class Gammaproteobacteria; order Pseudomonadales; family Pseudomonadaceae; genus Pseudomonas; species Pseudomonas sp. A6. The sequence goes on from NZ_CP198970.1 coordinate 1,502,597, forward strand.
GCAGGCGCGCGATTATGTCGGCCAGCAGCAGTACGCAGGGCCCCAGCAGCAGGCACAGGCCGAAGCAGCTGCGGATGTCGCTGCCCACCAGGCGGCGGGCGATGAAGGGCACGATCAGGCCGAGGAAGGCGATGGGCCCGGCGGCGGCGTTGGCCGTGCCCACCAGTAGCGCCACCGCCAGCAGGGTGGCCAGGCGCACCCGCTGCGGGTGATGGCCGAGGCCGCTGGCGACGCGTTCGCCCAGGGCCAGGGCGGCCAGCGGGCGGACCAGCGGCAGTGCCACCAGCAGGCCGAGCAGCAGCCCCGGCAGGCTCCAGTGCAGGGTATCCAGCGGCCGGCCGGCGAGGCTGCCGACCACCCAGAAGCGCACCTCGTCGGCGGTGCGCTGGTCCCACAGCAGCACCAGGCTGCTCTGGGCGGTGAGCAGGCCGGAGAAGGCCACCCCGGCCAGCACCAGGCGCACCGGGTCGTCGCCCACCCCGCGCAGGCGCGACACTGCCAGCACCAGCAGGCAGCCGCCCAGGGCGCCGAGCACGGCCACCGCCAGGTTGAGGCCGGCGGCGGTGGCGCCGAGGTTGATCGCCAGGGTCACGGCGAAGGCCGAGCCGGCGCTGACGCCCAGCAGGCCGGGCTCGGCCAGCGGGTTGCGCGTCACCGATTGCAGCAGCAGGCCGGCGGCGCCCAGGGCCACGCCCACCAGCAGGGCCAGTTCGGTGCGCGCCAGGCGCAGCACGCCGACGACGAAGCGGGTGTCTTCGTCGGCGCCGCCGAACAAGGCTTGCAGGCTGGCCCAGGGACCGGCGTCGCCGGCACCCAGCAGCAGGCTGGCCAGGCACAGCAGCAACAGAAGCGAAGCCGCCAGCCCGAGGGCCAGCGGCTGGGGCAGGCGCGCGGGCAGCATCAGTTGGCCAGCGCCTTCTCCACGTCATCCAGCACCTGCTGGGCGGCCAGGTAGCCGGAGCTGCTGCTCCAGATCTGCCCGTCGACGCTGGCCAGGTGCCCGGCCTGCACCGCTTTCAGGCGGGTGAAGGCCGGTTGCTGGCGGGCTTCGGCCAGGGCCTTCTCGCCGTCGGGGTTGAGGGTGGCGAGGAAGATCCAGTCGGCATCGGCCTTGGACAGGTTCTCCAGGCTGAGGATGTCGGTGTGCGGACGCTGGGTCTGCTGCGCCGCCAGCGGGTTGGGCCGCAGGCCCAACTGGTCGAGCAGCTGGCCGGCGAACAGGTGGCTGGACATCATGATCGGCCCCTGCGGGTTCCAGCGCACCACGCTCAGGCTGGCGTCGGCCGGCAGCCGTGGGCGCAGCCCGGCGATGCGCTGGTCGAGTTCGTTCAGGCGCTGCTCGGCCTCGGCGTTCCTGTCCAGGGCCGCGGCGTAGGTGCGGAAGGCTGCGCGCCAGTCCTCCAGGGCGCCGCCCTTGGGCACCACGGTGGGCGCCATCAGGCTGAGCTTGGCGTACTGCTCGCGGGTCAGGCCGGGGCTGGCGAGGATCAGGTCCGGGCGCAGCTTGAGCACGGCTTCCAGGTTGACTTCGCGCACGGTGCCCACCAGCGGCAGCTTGCCGGCCTTGGCCTTGAGGTATTCGGGGATGTCGCTGCCGCCGCGGCTGGCCAGCGCGCCCAGGGGTTGCACGCCCAGGGCGAGGGCGGCGTCCAGGGTGTTCTCGCCCAGGGCCACCACGCGCTGCGGGTGGTCCTTGACCTGCACCGGGCCGAAGGCGGTGTCCAGGGTGGCGGCGCTGGCGCCGCTGGGCAGCAGGAGCAGGAAGGCGCTGGTGACGGCGGCGGCCGCGCAGGCCAGCAGGCGGCGGGAGAGGGGAAGGGCTCGGGCTTGCATGGAGGTTTTCCTGAGGCGCCGAAGATGGCGGGCGGTTGGGAAACGCCCATAGATACGACAGAAGCGAGTTGGAATCACTCGCATTTACCGTTTTTTTACAACTGCGATGATTTGTGTCAAAGCCGCGCGGCAGGGCGCCGCGCGGTTTGCCCGGGTCAGTGGCCGGCCCACAGCGCGCGGGGAATGCACACCTGGCCGTCGAACAGCAGGCGCGCGGTGCGCACCAGGCCGCAGCCGGCCACCAGGCCGTCGCGCAGGCGGATTTCCACGCTGAATTCGCCGCTGGGGTGTTCCACCGCCAGGCGCCGCACTTCGCCTTCGCCGGCGCGAGCGACGTCCTGCGCCACCGAGCCTTGCACCAGGCAGGCGCTGGCCACGCTCACCGCGCCGAACACGCCGATGGAGGCATGGCAGCGGTGCGGGATGAACGAGCGGGTGTTGATCGCCCCGCCCTGGCGCGGTGCCGAGACCAGGCACATCTTCGGTACGTTGCGCTGGCCGACATCGCCCAGGTTCATGCGCGGGCCGGCTTGCAGGCGGATGGACTCCAGGCGCGCCTTCAGCTCGGCGTCGGCGTCCAGTTCCTCGCGGCTTTCGCAGCCGCTGCGGCCCAGGTCCTCGGCGCGCAGCAGCACCACCGGCATGCCGTTGTCGATGCAGGTGACCTCGATGCCGTCGAAGCTGTCGCGGGCATTGCCGGTGGGCAGCAGGGCACCGCAGCTGGAGCCGGCCACGTCGGCGAACTCCACCACCAGCGGCGCGGCGCTGCCGGGCACGCCGTCGATGCGCGTGTCGCCGGCGTATTCCACCTCGCCGTCGGGCGTGGGGACGTGCGCCACGGCGATCTGCCCGGTGTTCTCCATGAAGATGCGCACCGCCGTGCTGGCGCCGCGCACCGGCACCAGGCCGCGCTCGAGGGCGAAGGGGCCGACGCCGGCGAGGATGTTGCCGCAGTTCTGCCCGTAGTCCACCCGCGCCTCGTCCACCAGCACCTGGGCGAACAGATAGTCGACATCGGCGTCCTCGCGGCGCGAGGCCTGGACGATGGCGACCTTGCTGGTCAGCGGGTCGGCGCCGCCGAGGCCGTCGATCTGGCGCTTGTCCGGCGAGCCCATCACCGCCAGCAGCACGCGCTCGCGCAACCCGGCGTCGACGGGCAGGTCGGTGCCGAGGAAGTAGGCGCCCTTGGAGGTGCCGCCGCGCATGAGCAGGCAGGGGATGCGGGTCTGGCTCATGTTCAGCCTCCCAGTTCGTCGAGGCTGTCCACGTAGCGCAGGCCCTTGGCGGCCAGGCGTGGGCGCATCTCGTAGATGTCCAGGCCGAGTTCGCCGGCGGCCAGGCGCAGGCGCTTCCGTTCTTCCAAATCGGCGCGCTTGCGCGCGGCTTCCAGCACCTGGGCCGCTTCGCCGTGGCGCACCACGACCACGCCGTCGTCGTCGGCGATGACGATGTCGCCGGCGTTCACCAGTTGCCCGGCGCACAGCAGCGGCAGGTTCACCGAGCCGAGCACTTCCTTCACCGTGCCTTGGGCGTTGATGGCCCTGGACCACACGGCAAAGCCCATCTCGCGCAGGGTGTGGCTGTCGCGGATGCCCGCGTCTATCACCAGGCCGCGCACGCCGCGGGCCTTGAGCGAGGTGGCCAGCAGGTCGCCGAAGTAGCCGTCGCTGCACGGCGAGCTGGGCGCCACCACCAGCAGGTCGCCGGGGCGGCACTGTTCGACGGCGACGTGGAACATCCAGTTGTCGCCCGGCGCCACCAGCACGGTCACCGCGCTGCCGGCCACCGCCACGCCCTGCTGGATCGGGCGGATGCCGGTGTTCAGCAGGCCCTTGCGGCCCTGGGCCTCGTGCACGGTGGCCACGCCCAGGCGGGCGAGTTCGTCGATCACTTCCGGCGCTGCGCGGGGGATGTTGCGCACCACGATGCCGGTCTTGCCGATCAGCGCGCTCATGCCAGGTTCTCCGTCACGCGCGGGAACACGCTCTGGAAGCCTTCGGCGTAGACGATGTTGCGCGCGCTGGTGATGCCGACGTTGCGCTTGGCCTGCACGCCGCGCTGCAGGGCGACGCGGGTGTAGTACTCCCACAGGTGTTCCTGGCCGGCCATGCACTGGATGGCGGCGTACTTCCTGTCCCACACGCCGGTGATGTCGAGGAAGGTGTCCGGGCGCCATTCGCACTGCTCCGGCTGGTGCGGTTCGAAGGCGTATACGGGCGGCGCGCCGACGATCTTCTCGCCCGGCTTGTAGCCCTCGGCCTGGGCGATGATGCGCGCCTCCTGGGCGAGGTTCATGGCCAGCGGGTGGTCGTAGTTGTACGGGTCCTTCAGCGAGTGGCTGAGGAGGAATTCCGGCTGCACGCGGCGGAACACGTCGGCCAGGCGGAACAGGGTGTCCTGGTCGGCGCGCATCGGGTAGTCGCCGATGTCGAAGAACTCGACGCTGGCGCCGAGGATTTCGGCGGCGGCCAGGGCCTCTTCGCGGCGCGCGGCCTTGACCTTCGCTTCGGTCATCTCGCCCTTGCGCCACAGCTTGGCGGACTCGCCGCGCTCGCCGAAGGACAGGCAGACGATGTGCACGGCGTAGCCCTGCTCGGCGTGCAGGGCGATGGCGCCACCGGCGCGCCAGACGAAATCGGCGGAATGGGCGCTGACCACCAGGGCGGATTTTTGTGCTGCGTTCATGTGGGTGGGCTCCGGTTGGGAATGTGTCGAGGATGTCACCGAGGGCCACGGCGGACTAATGCGTTCAGTTGTTGGAGGTATGCGTTCTGCTTATTGCGCTTGTCCGGAGGGCTGGGCATAGTCCCGTCGGAGTAAGGCTGCGCGCCGGGAGGGGATATGAGCGACTTCGAGCTGCCGAACCTGATGCAGGTCCGCGCCTTCGTCCGCGTGGCGGACCTGGGCAGCGTGTCGCGGGCTTCGGAGGCGCTGTTCCGCGCGCAGTCGGTGGTCACCCGCGCCATCTCCGAGCTGGAGGCGCGGCTCGACGCGCCGCTGTTCGAACGCCACGCCAACGGCATGCGCCTGACCGACTACGGCGACTGCGTGCTGCCCCGCGCGCGCCGCGTGCTGGCCGAGCTGGAGAGCGTGCCGAGGGTGCTGGGCGCGGCGCCGGTGGAGCCGCTGTACCTGTTCCAGGGGCGGCGCCTGGAGGTCTTCGTCAAGCTCTGCGAGACGCGCCACATGCAGACCGTGGCCAGCCACTTCGGCCTCAGCCAGCCGGCGGTCAGCTCGGCGCTCAAGGTGTTGGAGGGCGGCTGCGGCCGGCCGCTGTTCGAGCGCACCCCGCGCGGCCTGCAGCCGACGCGGGCGAGCCACGAGATCCTCTTTCCGATCCGCCGCGCGCTCAACGAGCTGCGTCATATCGAGACCGACCTCAGCGCCATGCGCGGCAGCCTGCAGGGCGTGGTGCATGTCGGCGCGTTGCCGCTGGGGCGCACGCGCATCCTGCCCGAGGCCATCGTCCGCCTCACCGCCGAGCATCCCGGGGTGCGGGTGATCACCAACGAAAGTCCGTTCGACCTGCTGGCCACCGAGCTGCGCGCCGGCGACCTGGACTTCGTCTTCGGCGCCCTGCGCTCGGCGGACTACGCCAGCGACCTGGCCGGCGAGGCGCTGCTCACCGAGGAGATGGTGCTGCTGGCGCGCCGTGGCCACCCGCTGCTGGAAGGCACCCGCGAGCTGGCGGAACTGCAGCGGGCGCGCTGGGTATTGCCGCGCGCGGGCTCCCCGGCCCGGGGCCTGCTCGACGCCTGCTTCGCCGCCTCGGGCATGGCCGCGCCCTGGCCGGTGGTGGAGAGCGGCGACCTGGCGACCATCCGCGGCCTGCTGCTGCGCTCGGACATGCTCGCGGCGGTGTCGGCGCACCAGCTGGAACACGAGATAGCCTCCGGCGAGCTGTGCCGCCTGCCGGTGCAGCTGCAACAGACCACCCGCGCCATCGGCCTGACCTGCCGCAGCGGCTGCCTGCATTCGCCGGTGTCGGCGGCGTTGATGCAGAGCATCCGCGAGGTGATCCAGGGGACAGGGGCCCATAACCTGTAGGAGCGGGCCCTGCCCGCGATTCGCGCGCAGGGCGCGCTCCTACAGGGGAATGGCGCGGGTGGGGCGGCGTAGGAGCGGATCTCATCCGCGAATCGCGCCGGAGGTTCCGGCTATCGCGGACAAGGTCCGCTCCTTGTATGTCGACGACCCGCCATAACGGCGGGTAGTCTCCGGCTGATCACCGGAAGGAAGACCAGGAAGACGTGTCCGCTCCTAGGCTACGAGCCTGCACTGTAGATAGTCTCCTGCCTTCCCAATCCACTCGTGAGTCCGAACGGTATCTGGAGCCCCACCCCGGTGGTAGCTCGTATAGGCAAGGTTGGATGGAGTGGAGTGCTGATGATGTAAAGCTGTAAGAGGTAGCAGGAGTTATGGCCATCGTAGTTGGCGTGGATATCGCCAAGAAAACTTTCGACATTGCGGTTCTGCAGAGCAATGGCAAATACCGCACCAAAGGCAATCTGAGCAACGATCAGTCGGGCTTCAGCGTCTTTGACCAGTGGCTGCAAAAACATGCCGAGCCAGGGGCGTGGGTGGTGATGGAAGCCACCAACATCTATCACGAAGCTCTGGGCGATTATCTGTTGGCCCGGGGATATCGTGTCTGCGTGATGAATCCGGCACGTATCGCCAGCTATGCGCAAAGCCAGTTGCAACGGGTCAAGACCGACAAGGTCGACGCCAAGTTGATCGCCCTCTACGGCGCTCGGCATGCCGAGGATCTCCAGCTCTGGCAGCCGGACCCGGTGAGCGTGCGGCAACTCCGTGCGCTGGTACGGCGCTACGAAGAGCTCAAGGAGCTGTTCCAGATGGAAATCAACCGCCTGGAAACCGCCAAGAGCGACGTGGTGAAAGAGTCGATCCTGTCGGTCTCGGCCCATCTGGAACAGCAGATTGAACAGACGCTGGAAGCGATTCGCCAACATATCGACAACGATCCTGACTTGCGGGGCAAGCGCGATCTGCTGACGAGTATCGAGGGTATCAGCGACAAAACTGCAGCCCTGTTGCTGGCCGAACTTGGATCAATCAGCCGCTTCGAGAGTGCCCGGGCGGTCGTGGCTTTTGCAGGACTCAATCCGAGGCTCAGGGAATCCGGCCAACACAAGGGCCAGGTGAGGATCTCAAAGATCGGCTCACGCCTCTTGCGGGCAGGCCTGTTCATGCCAGCCATCTGTGCCATGAGCCATAACCAGGCGATACGGGCACTGCGTTTACGGCTCGAGGAGAAAGGCAAAGCGGGTAAACAGATCATCTGTGCTGCCATGCGCAAGCTGCTGCAGATCGCCTATGGCGTCCTCAAGTCGGGCCAGCCATACAATGTGGAACTGGCCCTTGCTCGAGGCTAGGTGACACGGTATCTACGGGAGAAATACCGCGCTTCCGGCAACCTGTAGGAGCGGGCCCTGCCCGCGATTCGCGCGCAGGGCGCGCTCCTACAGGGGAATGGTGCGGGTGAGGCAGCGTAGGAGCGGATTCCATCCGCGATCGCGGACAAAGTCCGCTCCTACAGGGGGCACCTGACAATCGTAGGATGGGTTTCGCAAGCTCAACCCATCCTACGAAAGCGCCTCGGCGTGGGGCCTACAGCAGGCTCAGTGGATAGCTCACGATCAACCGGTTCTCGTCGAAGCTGTTCGTGCGCCCCCAGTCGCGGCGCATGTTGGAGTTGCGCCACTTCACGTTCAGCGTCTTCAGCGGCCCGGATTGCACGGTGTAGGCCAGCTCGCTCTCGCGGGCCCATTCGGTGCCGTCGTCGGTGCTGGCGTTGTGCACGTTGTCGCCGTGGATGTAGCGGTTCATCAGCGTCAGGCCGGGCACGCCGAGGGCCGCGAAGTCGAAGTCGTGGCGCAGTTGCCAGGAGTGTTCCCTGGCGCTCTCGAAGCTGGAGCCGAAGGCATCGTTGGCCAGTGTGCCGCCGCTGGCGCCGTTGACGCGGAACCACTCGTCGTCGCCCATGACCTTCTGCAGCCCGACGTAGAAGGTGTTGCCGCCGACCTTCGCCGAGAACATCCCCGAAGCGGTGCGGTTGTCCAGGTCGCCGGCCTTGGCGCTGCCGTCTTCCTTGCCCCAGAAGTAGCCGAGATTGGCGCCCAGCACCCAGTCGCCGATCGGCTGGAAGTGCTGCACCTGCAGGTACTGCTGCTGGTAGATGTCCTTCAGCTCGGCGTTCCACAGGCCGACCAGGGTGCGCTCGTGGTTGAAGCGGTATTCGCCGCCGACGAAGTCGAAGCGGTCGGAGGTGTAGGCCGTGCGGTTGAACAGGCTCATGTCCTCCATGCTGGCGTCGTTGCGCGGGCTGTTCTGGCGGAACTGGCCGCCGTAGAGAGTCAGCCCGGCGAGTTCCTTCGAGGTCACCTGCGCGCCCTGGAAGGTCTGCGTCAGCGAACGGCCGTCGTCGGAACGCAGGATCGGCAGTGCCGGCGCCCATTCGCCGACTTTCAGTTCGGTCTTCGATACTCGCGCCTTGCCGGCCACCGCCAGGCGGCCGAAGTCGTCGGCCGGGCGGCCATCGTCGTGCACCGGCAGCAACTGGGTGCCGGCGGTGCCCTTGCCGCCATCGAGCTTGACGCTGTACAGGCCGAGCACGTCCAGGCCCAGGCCGACGGTGCCCTGGGTGAAGCCGGACTTGAAGTCGAGGATGAAGCTCTGCGTCCATTCCTCGGCCTTGCCCTGGGCGGCATCGCCGGTGTAGTCGCGGTTCATGTAGAAGTTGCGCAGGGTCAGGCTGGACTTGGCGTCGTCGAGGAAGCCTTCGGCCAGCGCCTCCAGCGGCAGGGCCGAGGCCAGGGCCAGGGTGCAGACGAGACGGTGCTTGTGGGACGGGCGGATCATTGTTGTTGTTCTCCGTTTCTTGGGCAAAGCGTCGCCGGCCAGCGGCACGATGGCGTCGCTGGTGGGCGGTGAAGCTGGGCGGGGGAGCGGGGTTAGCGCGGGGCCTTGCCGGCCACCGAGTAGCGCACCTGCTGGTTGCGCGTCTTCATGAAGTCTTCCAGGCTCTGGCCGCGCATGGCGGCGTAGATGTCCAGGTTGGAGACGCCGAGCACGGCGCCGAGTTTCTCCAGCACGAAGAAGATCACCCCGTAGTGGATCAGACCGCGCCAGTCGCGGCGGCGCAGCAGGTCGCGCTCTTCCTCGCTGAGGTCGGCTTCTTCGTACAGCGCCTCGGGTTCGGCGAGGAAGCGCTGGCGCCACTGCGGCTCGATCATGCGGTGCAGGAACTTGTTCAGCCGGTAGCCCTTGGCGCTGCGCTCCAGGGTGTAGGGGTAGGTGCCTTCCAACTGCTCGGCGCCGGCCAGCTGGTGCTGCATGTGCTGGCGGTGGCGCTCGATGGCCGGGGCCGGCAGGCGCTGGTCGCGGTTCTGCAGCAGCAGGGTGGCGATGCCGGTCATGGACGGCAGGTAGTAGTCCTGGTGCAGCTTGTCGACGCTGGCGGACAGCGCGCCGCGCATGATCAGCCAGGTGATCACCTCGGCGCCCTCCATGCCGCCGAGGGTGGCGTATTCGGCGACGGTCATTTCGGTCAGGCGCTCGGGGTCGTTGACCAGCAGCTCGATGAACTGCGCGTCCCACTCCGGGTTGTTGAAGCCGCAGCGCTCGCCGTGGACCTGGTGCGACACGCCGCCGGTGGCGACGATGGCGACCTTGAGGTCTTCCGGGTAGCTCTCGATGGCGCGGCGCAGGGCCTGGCCGAGCTTGTAGCAGCGCCGCGCGCTGGGGATCGGCAACTGCAGCACGCCGACCTGCAGCGGGACTATCTGCAGCGGCCAGCCGTCTGCGCAGGGCAGCAGCGCCGACATCGGCGAGAAGAAGCCGTGGTCCAGCGGCTTGTCGCGGAAGAAGCTCATGTCGAACTCGTCGGCCATCAGGCTTTGCCCGATGTGCCGCGACAGCGCCGCGTGGCCGCCCACCGGCGGCAGCTCGCGCGGGTTGCCGCCCTCGTCGGCGACGCCGTAGCGGTCGTCGACGCCGAGGGTGAAGGCGCTGTAGTGGTCGAAGAAGAACGAGGTGACGTGGTCGTTGAAGATGTAGAAGAGCACGTCCGGGCGCTGTTCCTGGAGCCAGGCGCGGATCGGTTCGAAGCTCTTGAAGATCGGCGCCCAGGCCGCTTCCTCCTGCTTGTCGTGGTCGACGGCGAAGCCGATGGTCGGGGTGTGGGAGACGGCTAGGCCACCAATGATGCGTGCCATGACGGGGTCCTCTGGTTCAGGTTACTGCGCGGCCAGCGCCTGGCTCGCGCGGCGCCGGGCGTGGCCGTTGGCCAGGATCGCCAGGGCCGCGACGAACGCCGGCAGGCCGAGGAAGGTGAACAGCAGCGGCAGGCCCAGGCCGAGGCTGAGCACCGCGCCGCCGATGAGCGAGCCGAAGATGGCGCCGAAGCGGCCGATGCCGAGCATCCAGCTTACCCCGGTGGCGCGGAACTCGGTGGGGTAGTAGCCCGGGGCGAAGGCGTTGAGGCCGGTCTGCGCGCCGCTCATGCAGAAGCCGGCGGCGGTCACGCCGACCACCAGCAGGCTGGACTCCAGGCTCAGCGCGCCGAGGCTGACGATGCACAGGCCGCCCAGGGCGTAGGCGATGGCGATGACGCGGTTGGGGTTGCGCCGGTCCATGATCCAGCCGACCACGATGGCGCCGACGGTGCCGCCGATCTGGAACAGCCCGGTGATGGTGGCGGCGCGTTCGATGGACAGGCCGCCGTCGCGCAGCAGGGTGGGCAGCCAGCCCATGGTCAGGTAGATCACCAGCAGGCCCATGAAGTAGGTGGCCCACAGCGCCAGGGTGCCCAGGCGGAAGCGCCCGTCGAACAGCTGGCGCACCGGTGTCTTGTGCCGCACCGGCGGCTCGCTGACGGTGAAGCGGGTGCCTGCGGCGAAGCGCCCGCCGAGCCTGGCCAGGGCCGCGGCGATCTGCTCGGCCGGGGCCTTGTGCGCGGCCATGAAGCGGGCGGATTCCGGCAGCAGCCACAGCAGCAAGGGCAGCAGAGCCAGCGGCAGCAGGCCGCCGGCGAGCAGCACCGCCTGCCAGCCGTGGTGCGGGATCAGCCAGGCGGCGAGGAAGCCGCCCAGGCCCGAGCCCATGTTGAAGCCGGTGAACATGATGGTGATCAGCAGCGAGCGGCTGCGCTCGGGCAGGTACTCGGCCAGCAGGGTGGTGCTGTTGGGCATGGCCGCGCCCAGGGCGACGCCGGTGAGCAGGCGCAGGAAGGCCAGTTCGTAGGGGCTGCGGGCGAAGGCGCAGGCCAGGCTGAGCAGGCTGAAGCCGGTCACCGCGATCAGCAGCACCTTCTTGCGGCCGAGGCGGTCGGCATAGGGGCCGGCGGTCAGCGCGCCGATGGCCAGGCCGATCATCCCGGCGCTCATCACCGGGCCGAAGGCGGCGCGGGACAGGCCCCACTCCTGCATCAGCGACGGGGCGATGAAGCCCATCACGGCGACGTCGAAGCCGTCGAACAGGACGATGAGGAAGCACAGGGACAGGATCAGCCACTGGTAGGCCGAGATCGGGCGGCTGTCGATCCAGTCTTTGACATCGACGGTCTCCATGCCACCGGGGTTTTGCTTGAGCATTCGCGTTCACCTTTTGTTCTTGTAGTGGTGAAAATTCCAACAGGCTTCGAAAACGATGATGACCGGCAGGAATCACCTCGCCGTTTTTCGGCGTGGGGCGACTGTAAGGCTCAAGGGGCGGGGCTTGCCTCTGGGAAATCCTTAAGCGGGTATCGGTTTTGTTTATGGGGCGCTTGCGCAGGCGTTGCCGGGGCCGGCGACGCCTGGCGGGCAGGTTTCACTGATTGAGTTCCTCGTGGTAGTCGGCCTGGCCCTGACGCCAGTAGGCGGCGACGCGCATGGCTTCCTTCGCCTGGCCCTTCTCCAGCAGCAGGTTGCGCACGCGGACCATGGCCGCGGCCTCGCCAGCGCCCCAGGCGAAGCCTTCGCCGGCGGGCAATTGCAGAGCCTCGACGGCGGCCAGCAGGGTTTCGCCGTCATCGAACCAGTGCAACTGAAGGTCGGCGGCGCTGGCGAACTGGCGACGATCAGCAGCCTCCACCTGCAGCAGGACGATGGCGCGGGTGCCGGCCGGCATCTCCTCCAGGCGCCGGTGCACGGCGGGCAGGCCGGTGGCGTCGGCGACGAACAGGTGCCAGTCGAAGTCCAGCGGGACGATCATCGAGCCGCGCGGGCCGCCGATTACCGCGTTGTCGCCGACCTGGGCGTGCTCGGCCCACTGGCAGGCCTTGCCGTGGCCGTGCAGGGCGAACTCGACGGTCAGCTCGCGGGCCGAGGCGTCGAAGCGGCGCGGGGTGTAGTCGCGGCGTACGATGCTGCCGTCGTCGTCCTCGAACATGAACTTGACGTGGTCGTCGAAGCCGGCGGAGACGAAATCGGCCAGGGCCTCGCCGGCGAAGGTGAGGCTGACGAAGTGCGGGCTGAGCTGTTCGCGGCGGGCGACCTTCACTTCGCGCATGCGCAGTTCGTGGCGGACGCGTTGCACGCGGCGTTGTTGGGTGGCTTGAGTCATGGGTGGCCCTCTTGGGCTATGGTTGATAATATCAACGATCATAAGAATCATTAGTTGATAAAGTCAACCGTATAGTCATGAAAGCCGACGACGTTCTCGAAACCATCCATGCCGTCATGCACCTGTACCGTTCGCGGCAATACCGCGAACTGCGCGACGGCCCCCACGACCTGACGCACATGGAATTCAAGGTGCTGTCCTTCTTCGCCCGCCGCCCGGGCGCCACCCAGCGCCAACTGGTGGAACACAGCGGCCGCGACAAGGCGCAGATCGCCCGGCTGATCCAGGGTCTGCGCAACCGTGGTTTGCTGGAGGGCAGCGCCGATGCATTGGACAAGCGCAGCGTGTGCCTGAGCTTGAGCGCCGCGGGTCAGGCGGTTTACGCCGAGGTGGAAGGGCAGGGCCGGCATCTGTCGGAGGTGGCGGTGCGGGGCTTCAGCGCGCAGGAGCGGGAGCAGTTACAGGGGTTGTTGGCGCGGGTGGAGGCGAATTTGCAGGGGGAGTAGGGGTTTTTGTGGAGGGGCTCGCCGGTGGTTTTGGTGGGGGCGTTCCCTCTCCCCAGCCCTCGGCTGCGCGCCCCGTCCTGAAGGGAGAGGGGGCGTTTCCGTGCCGAGAGGAGGAATGGTTTCAGTTGGTAACCTCTGTGCTAGCCGGCTAACGCCGAAACCCCCGAACACGCCCAACGGTCCCCTCTCCCTTCAGGGAGAGGGTTAGGGAGAGGGCGCGGAGGTTGGCATGGCAGCGGAGCCGCCGGTTACCTCGTTCGCGAGCAAGCTCGCTCCTACGAAAAGCTGGCCAATACCCGAGCGCAATAGCGGCTCCCGTAGGAGCGGGCCCTGCCCGCGATTCGCGCGCAAGGCGCGCTCCTACAGGAATGGCGCAGGTCAGCCCTCCACCACCCGATAGCACGGCTCATACGCCGCCCCACCCGGCAGCTTCATCCGGTGCTGCTTGACGAACGCATGCAGCAGTTCATCCAGACGCCGCATCAGCGCGGGTTCGCCGTGGATTTCGTAGGGGCCGAATTCCTCGATGGCGCGCACGCCCTTTTCCTTGACGTTGCCCGCGACTATCCCGGAGAACGCCCGGCGCAGGTTGGCGGCCAGTTCGTGGGCCGGCAGGTCGGTGCTCAGCTGCAGGGCGGCCATGTGTTCGTGGGTGGGGTCGAAGGGGCGCTGGAAGCCGACGTCGATCTTCAGCAGCCAGTTGAAGTGGAAGGCGTCGTTGCGCTCGCGGCGGAACTGCTTGACCTCCTTCAGGCCCTGGGCCATGTGCCGCGCCACTTCGGCGGGGTTGTCGATGATGATCTGGTAGCGCCGCTGCGCCGCCTCGCCCAGGGTGGCGCCGACGAAGGCGTGCAGCTGCTCGAAGTAGGCCGAGGCGCTGCGCGGCCCGGTGAGCACCAGGGGGAAGGGCAGGTCCTGGTTGTCCGGGTGCATGAGGATGCCCAGCAGGTAGAGGAATTCCTCCGCCGTGCCGACGCCGCCGGGGAAGATGATGATGCCGTGGCCGACGCGCACGAAGGCCTCCAGGCGCTTCTCGATGTCCGGCAGGATCACCAGTTCGTTGACGATGGGGTTGGGCGCCTCGGCGGCGATGATCCCCGGTTCCGTCAGGCCCAGGTAGCGGCCGCCGTGGTGGCGCTGCTTGGCGTGGCCGATGGTGGCGCCCTTCATCGGCCCCTTCATCACGCCCGGGCCGCAGCCGGTGCAGACGTCCAGGTTGCGCAGGCCCAGTTCGTGGCCGACCTTCTTGGTGTACTTGTATTCCTCGGTGCTGATGGAGTGGCCGCCCCAGCACACGACTATCTTCGGCTCCACGCCCGGGCGCAGGGTGCGCGCGTTGCGCAGCAGGTGGAAGACGTAGTCGGTGATGCCCTGCGAGGTGTGCAGGTCGACGCGCTGGTTGTCCAGCTCGTTGGCGGTGTAGACGATGTCGCGCAGGGCGCTGAAGAGCATCTCGCGGGTGCCGGCGATCATCTCGCCGTCGACGAAGGCGTCGGCCGGCGCGTTGACCAGTTCCAGGCGCACGCCGCGGTCCTGCTGGTGGATGCGCACCTCGAAGTCGCGGTAGGCGTCGAGGATGGTCTTGGCGTTGTCGATGCGCGCGCCGGTGTTGAGGATGGCCAGGGCGCACTGGCGGAACAGTTGGTAGACGCTGCCCGAGCCGGCTTCGCTGAGTTGCTGGACTTCGCGCTGGGACAGGGTTTCGAGGGTGCCCTTGGGGCTGACCGAGGCATTGATGGTGGGTCTGGGGGACATTACAGCTTCCATTGGTGCGGATGCCCGGGAGGGCACCTGGGTACTCGACCGCGCGGTGGCGGTGTCCTGCCCCGGGATGGCCGCAAGGGCGGCCCGGTGAGGGTGGGGCTTAAGCGGATAGTAGTGCGTGGGGAGCGAGGCCGCGAGCCCTGCGGATTGCCATCACGGCTGCGGGAAGGCCTCGGCCACCCGCCGGGAAGGCGGGAGCCGGACGACGGGGCGGGGCGTTCAGCCGGCCAGGGCGGCCACCGGAATGCCCTGCTGGTTGGGCAGGTAGCCGTTGCCCAGGGACAGGCTGATCGGCTGGCGCTGTGGCTTCAGGAAGCCGAGCAGGGCATCGCGGGTGTCGTGCCAGCCCTGCTTGTGCTCGACATCGATGAAGTGCCCGGCATTGCGGATGGTGCGGAACTCGCAATCGCGGATCAGCTGCTGGAACAGCTTGGCCTCGGCCGGCGTGGTGTAGAGGTCCAGCTCGCCGTTGAGGAACAGCAGCGGGATGTCGATGGCGGCGAACTTCTCCATGTAGCTCTCGGCGCTGAGCTTGAGCACCTGGCAGATGTGGAAATGCATCTGCCGGTACTCGTGCTCGTCCAGGCCGGCGACGTGGCGGAAGTTGTAGCGCTTGAACAACTGCGGCAGGTAGCGGCCGATGGTCTCGTTGACCAGGCTGGCGACGTTCGGCCGGTCGCAGGCGCCCAGGTAGTCCAGGCCGCGGTGCAGGTAGTCGAGCATCGAGGCGTTGAGCAGCGGCGAGAAGGAGCTGATCACCGCCTTGCGGATGCGGCTGGGTCGCTGCGCCAGGGCCAGCAGGGTGGCCACCCCGCCCCAGGAGAAGGACATCACCACGTCGGCGCGGTAGTGCTCGATCAGCCCGAGCAGCAGCTGCGCCTCGTACTCCTTGCTGATGAATTCGCGGCAGTCGTTGTGCGCCTTGGACCCGCCGGCATAGGGCTGGTCGTAGCAGACCACGTTGAAGTGCGGTTGCAGGTATTTCACCGTTTGCGCAAAGGAGGCGGTAGTAGCCAGCGAGCCGTTGACCAGGATGATGGTCTGGCGTGCTTCCCTGTTGGCGTGGAACTCCGTGTAGACCCGGTGTTGCAGAATTTCGACGACGGCGGTTTCCGGCCTCATGTCGCTTCCTCCATACGCAGCTCGAATGGATGCACCCACGATTGGGTACGAGAGAACTACCAGGCAGAAGGAAAACGCCTCGAGGTGACAGCTTCATGTCACTCGGCGAAAGTTCATATTTCTTTTATTTTCAAAAACTTATAAGTGCAAAAGCGAAGCGCCGAACCTCTTCGGGAGGGCCGTGCACGGGGCTTTCGAGGCAGGTAGGAAAGGCTGGGCCGGGAAGTGCCGAGCGGAAAAATCTTCTTGGACGTGATGCGTGACCGATGAGTCACGCATGGGGCAGAGTTAAGCAGGACGGTTCGCCCGCCGCAAGCCTGTGCCGGGCGTTTTCCCGCCACCGCCGGGGTGGAATCCGACGAACTGCGTTTTTCCGGCAAAAGGCCAGCGTCCTATTACACTTTCCTACAGCTCTTTCTAACTAACTCTCCTGCCGCGGAAGAGGTCGTTGCGCTCCTCCCTGGCCGACACAACGGATGGGTCGGATTCATGGTCGTGCACCCTGTTTTGCGAACCGGGCTGGTTTTCGCCGTGCTGGCCTGCGCGGGTCCGCCCGCGGCCGCGGATGACCTCTACGGCTGCGCGCAACCGGTGCGCCTGGCGTTCTACCGCAACCAGGTGTTCTACCACGACGGCAAGGGCCTGGACGCCGACCTGGTGGCGGAACTGGCGCGCCGCACCGGCTGCGCCTTCGAGGTCTCGGTGCGGCCGCGGGCGCAGATCTGGACGGCCCTGCAGCGCGGCGAACTGGACATGGCCACCAGCGCCGTGGCCACCGTCGAGCAGCGCCGCTACGCCTACTTCGTGCCCTACCTGCGCCTGCGCGAACGGCTGATCGTGCCGCTGGACCTGTCCGCCGACCTGCACAGCCTGGACGACTTCCATGCGCTGCCGGGCGTGCGCCTGGGCGCGGTCGCCGGCTACAACCACGGCCCCTACCTGGACGCCATGCTGCGCATCCTGCGCAGCGAGGGGCGGGTGCGCGAATACGTCGACGAGACGGCCTGCTTCAACGCTCTGCTGGGCGGCGAGGTGGACGGGCTGATCGGCCACGAACTGAGCCTGTCCGGGCTGCTCCACGAGCCGGCGCTGCGCCACCGCTTCCGCGGCATCGACGTGGCCCGCGGGCCCGGCGTGCCGCGCAGCCTGGTGCTGGCCCGCGGGCGTTTCAGCGCGGCGCAGAGCGCGCAGTGGCAGCGCCTGTTCGAGGACCTGCGGCTGGACGGCTCGCTGGTCCGCATCTTCCTGCGCAACGCGCCGCTGGACGTCGCTGCGGCGCTTCTCGACAACGGCTACCGGCCGACCCCCGACGGGCAAGGCGGACAGGACGAGGCACCATGAGGGCAGACAAGCGCGGCATCCCCCTGCAGGTCCTGGTGACCGGCGCCATCATCCTGAGCATGCTGGTGCTGGCCGTGTCCCTGCTGGTGCAGGGCTACCGGGGCGTGGAAGGGGCGTTGGTGACGGCGGCGGGGGAATCCGCGGCGCAGCTGGGGGTGACGGTCAACGAGCGCATCCGCCGGTTGCTCGACCCGGCGCAGAACACCCTGCGCCTGCTCAGCTACGACGGCATCTCGCAGACCGACAACCTGCCGGCGCGCCTGGAGCGCCTGCCGATGCTGGCCGAGAACCTGCGCGCCAACCGCACCCTCAGCGCGCTCTACATCGGCTACCCGAACGGCGAGTTCCTGCTGATCCGCGCCCTGCGCACGGCCAAGGCGCGCCAGGCGCTCAAGGCCCCGGAGAAGACCTTCTACCTGGTGCAGAGCCAGACCCTCGGCGAGCAGGGCGCGCTGGTCGGCGAGTGGCGCTTCTACGACGCGCGCCTGCAACTGCTGCAGCGCCAGGAACGCCCCGACTACCGCTACGACCCGCGCCAGCGCCCCTGGTACAAGGACGCCTACGCCGGCAAGGGCACGGTGCTGACGCAGCCCTACGTGTTCTTCACCACCCAGGAGATCGGCCTGACCCTGGCCCTGCGCAGCGTCGACGGCGCGGCGGTGATCGGCATGGACGCCTCGGTGGACGACCTGGCCACCGAGATGGGCGGCCTGCGCCAGACCGCCAACACCGAGCTGGCGGTGCTCGGCGCGCAGAACACGGTGATCGCCTACCCGGACCTGGAGCGTTTGCTGCTGAACCAGGGCGGCGAGGTGCGCCTGGCGCACCTCGACGAACTCGGCGTGCCCAGCCTGGAACGCCTGGTCGAGCTCGGCGGCCCGCCCGGCACGCCGCAGCGCTACCAGGTGGCGGGGCAGGACTGGTACGGCATCTGGGTGCCGCTGGTGAACTTCGCCAGCGGCCAGGCGCGGGTTCTGATCGGCATCCCGGCCGACGAACTGTTGGCCGGCGCACGGCAGATGCTGCTGCACCAGGCCGCCTGGAGCGGCGCGCTGCTGCTGGCCCTGCTGCTGCTCGGCTGGCTGATCGGCCGGCGCATCGCCCGCCCGCTGCGGGCCCTGGCCGACCAGGTGGGGGCGCTGGCGGCCTTCGACTTCGCCCGGCCGGTGGGCGTCGACTCGAAGATCCGCGAGGTGCGCGAGCTGAGCCGGGTGCTCGGCGGCATGTCGCGGACCATCCACAACTTCCAGGGCATCACCCTCAGCCTGAGCCGCGAGACGCGCCTGGACAGCATGCTCGCCGAGGTGCTGTCGCGCCTGGTGGTGGCCACCGGCGTGCAGGGCGGCGCGGTGTACCTGCTGCAGGAACAGGACAACCGCCTGGTGCAGGCCTGCGCGGTGAACGGCGAGCACTACCCGCAGTCGCTGCTCATCGAGGGCTTCGACGAGGCGCAGTTGGCCAGCCTGCTGGACCAGGCCCTGAGCGGCCGCGGCCGGCACATGGAGGTGCCGCTGCGCAACCGCAGCGAGGAGCTGCTGGGCATTCTGGTGCTGCAGCTGCAGGAGGAGGGCGAGCGCCGGCGCACGCCGCGGCGGCCGTTCAAGCGCTTCGTCGAGGAGCTGTCCGGCGCCGCCGCCGTGGCCATCGAGACGCGCCAACTGATCGAGGCGCAGCAGCGCCTGCTGGACGCCATCATCAAGCTGCTGGCCGACGCCATCGACGCCAAGAGCCCCTACACCGGCGGCCATTGCGAGCGGGTGCCACAACTGGCCGACATGCTGCTGCAGAAGGCCATCGACGACCGTGACGGGCCCTACGCGGCCTTCGCCATGAGCGACGCCGAGCGCTACGAATTCCAGATCGCCGCCTGGCTGCACGACTGCGGCAAGATCACCAGCCCCGAGTACGTGGTGGACAAGGCCACCAAGCTGGAAACCCTGTACAACCGCCTGCACGAAGTCCGCATGCGCTTCGAGGTGCTCTGGCGCGACGCCGACATCCGCTACTGGCGCGGCCGCGCCGAGGGCGGCGAGGAAAGCGTGCTGCGCGAACGGCGCGATGCCGAGCAGCAGGCGCTGCGCGAGGACTTCGCCTTCGTCGCCCAGACCAACGTCGGCGGCGAGTTCATGAAGGACGAGGACATCGAGCGCCTGGCGCGCATCGGTGAGCGCCGCTGGTGGCGGCACTTCGACGACCGTATCGGCATCTCCCACGACGAGGCCGAGCGCCTGGCCGCGACGCCGGTCGAGCCGCTGCCGGTGGAGGAACGCCTGCTGGCCGACAAGCCCGCACACCAGGTGCCCTGGGGCGAACGCAAGCCGCCGGTGGCCAAGGACGACCCGCGCAACACTTGGGGTTTCGACATGCGCCTGCCGGCCTTCGCCAGCCACTACGGCGAGCTGTACAACCTGGGCATCCGCCGCGGCACCCTGACCGACGAGGAGCGCTTCAAGATCAACGAGCATATCGTCCAGACGCTGATGATGCTCAGCGCGCTGCCGTTGCCCCGGCACCTGCGCCGGGTGCCGACCATCGCCGCCAACCACCACGAGAAGATGGACGGCACCGGCTACCCGCGGCGGTTGTCGGGCGAGGCGATGAGCATTCCCGAGCGGATCATGGCTATTGCCGACATCTTCGAGGCGCTGACCGCCGCCGACCGCCCCTACAAGGCGCCGAAGACGCTGTCCGAGTCGCTGAAGATCCTCGCCTGCATGGCCCGCGACCGCCATGTGGACGCGGGGCTGTTCCGGTTGTTCGTGGCCAGCGGCGTGTACCGCGAGTACGGCGAGCGCTTCCTGCGGCCGGAGCAGATGGATGTGGTGGACGAAGCGGCGGTGCTGGCCATCGTCGAGGCGGGGCAGGCGGAGAAGGCCTGAGCCGCGGCGTAATGCTGATCACTACGGCGTTATCCGCCGAATCGCGGACAGAGTCCGCTCCTACGGGGGAGGCATGCTGTGCTTTCCGGCAACCTGTAGGAGGCCCTGCCCGCGAAATCGCGCGCAGGGCGCGCTCCTACATGGAAATGGCGTGGGTGGGGCAGCGTAGGAGCGGATCTCATCCGCGAATCGCGCCGGATCGTCCGGCTATCGCGGACAAGGTCCGCTACGGGGGAGGCATACCGTGCTTCCCGGCAACCTGTAGGAGCGGGCCCTGCCCGCGATTCGCGCGCAGGGCGCGCTCCTACATGGGAATGGCGTGGATGGGGCAGCGTAGGAGCGGATCTCATCCGCGAATCGCGCTGGTGGCTCCGGCTATCGCGGACGGAGTCCTACAGTTCCAGGGAAGCCCCGTAGGATGGGTATCGCTTCGCTCAACGCCATCCTACGAAAAGCCGTGCTTCCTGGAACCGTAGGAGCGGACTCCGTCCGCGATGGGATTCACCGGCCACGCCGGACGTCCCGGTGGCACGAACACAGCCCCTCTCCCTCCGGGGCGGCGTCAGCGCGGCGAGTCCAGCGCCACGCTGCCCTCGGCCTGGAACAGCACCAGGTGGTCGGCGGCCACGCCGATGCCGACTTCCTCGCCCGGCTGGTGATCGGCATGGCTGGGGAAGATCGATTCCAGCAGGGTGCCGGTGGCCAGTTGCAGGCGGTACAGGGTCGCCGCGCCGAGGAACGACTTGCCGACGATGCGCGCCTTCAGGGTGCCCTGCGGGGCGTAGACCAGGTCGTCCGGGCGCAGCAGCACGTCCACCGCGCTGCCCTGGGGCAGGCTGTAGGCGCGGTTGCCGCGCAGCACGCCCAGTTCGGTCTGCACGCTGTCCGGGTCGAGCATCTGCCCGCGGATGAAGTAGCCCTGGCCGATGAAGCTGGCGACGAAGGGCGTCTGCGGCTCGTGGTAGAGGTTGAAGGGGGTGTCCCACTGCTCCAGGTGACCGTGCTTGAACACGCCGACCTGGTCGCTGACGGCGAAGGCCTCTTCCTGGTCGTGGGTCACCAGCACGGCGCTGGTGCCGCGCGCCTTGAGGATTTCGCGGACCTCGTGGCTGAGCTTGCGGCGCAGCTCCACGTCAAGGTTGGAGAAGGGCTCGTCGAGCAGCAGCAGCAGCGGCTCGGGGGCCAGCGCGCGGGCCAGGGCCACGCGCTGCTGCTGGCCGCCGGACAGCTCGTGGGGGTAGCGCCGGCCGAGCTTGTCGAGCTTCACCAGCTCCAGCAGCTCGGTGACGATGCGCCGGCGTTCGGGGTGCTTGCGGATGCCGAAGGCGACGTTGTCCTCCACCGTCAGGTGCGGGAACAGCGCGTAGTCCTGGAACACCATGCCGATGCGGCGCTTCTCCGGCGCCAGGGTGAAACCGGGACGCGAGATGGCCTCGCCGGCCAGGTGGATCTCGCCTTCCTGCACCGGCTCGAACCCGGCGATGGCGCGCAGGGTGGTGGTCTTGCCGCAACCGGAGGGGCCCAGCAGGCAGCCGATGTCGCCGGCGTTCAGGTGCAGGCTGACGTCCTGCACCACGCGCTGCTGCCCATAGCCACAGGAGAGGTTTCTGAGTTCGAGCAACAGCGGTCGGGTCATGGATCGGGCCGTGGAGAAAGAAGCGGAGGCAGAGAGTTTACACGTGGCGAATGAGAATTACTCGCCGGCGCGAACGCGGCGACCCCGTGCCGCACGGCGGGCCGGGGCCGTGCGGCTGGGTGAAGGTCAGGCGTAGTGGGCGTGTTCGACCAGCAGTTCGAGCAGCGCCTTCTGCGCGTGCAGGCGGTTCTCCGCCTGGTCCCAGGCCACCGAGCGCGGGTCGTCCAGCAGGTCCTCGCTGATCTCCTCGCCACGGTGCGCCGGCAGGCAGTGCATGAACAGCACGTCCGCGGCGGCGCCGTCGAGCAGCTCGCGGCTCACCTGGTAGGGGCGGAAGGTGCGCAGGCGCGCCTGGGCTTCGTCTTCCTGGCCCATGGAGGCCCAGACGTCGGTGCTCACCAGGTGCGCGCCGGCCACCGCTTCGCGCGGGTCACGGACCACGCGCACGCGCTCGCCGGCCAGTTCCTGCAGCGCGGCGCTGGGCTCGTAGCCCTCGGGGCAGGCCACGCGCAGCTGGAAGTCGAAGCGGATGGCCGCCTCGATGTAGCTGTTGCACATGTTGTTGCCGTCGCCGATCCAGGCCACCGTCTTGCCGGCGATGCTGCCGCGGTGCTCGTGGAAGGTCTGCATGTCGGCCAGCAGCTGGCAGGGGTGCAGGTCGTCGGACAGGCCGTTGATCACCGGCACCCGCGAGTTGGCGGCGAACTCGGTGAGGGTGCTGTGGGCGAAGGTGCGGATCATCACCGCGTCGACCATGCGCGACATCACCTTCGCTGCGTCGGCGATGGGTTCGCCGCGGCCCAGCTGGGTGTCGCGCGGGGAGAGGAAGATCGCCTGGCCGCCGAGCTGGATCATGCCGGCTTCGAAGGAGATCCGCGTACGCGTCGAGGCCTTCTCGAAGATCATGCCCAGCACGCGGTTCTTCAGTGGCTCGTAGAGCACGCCTCGGTCGCGCAGGTCCTTCAGCTCGCTGCCGCGGCGGATCAGACCGAGGAGTTCGTCGGTCGTGTAATCCAGCATCGAGAGGAAGTGCCTTGCGCTCATGATTCAGTACCTACTGCTTATTCTCAGAGTTGCGACCGAGGGTCTGGCCGGCTTTTCGAGAAAAAACGGACTGAACCTGCGGCCTGACCGCATGCAGCGGAAATTTAGGGGGAAGACGCGATCCTATAAGGAAATTACGCATCCACGCAAGTTTGCCGCGGAGAGCCCCGCCGGGCCCGGTGGCGGCGGGTTTCGGAACATTTCGGAAACGAACGGAAAGGTCCTATTGGGTCTGGCGAGCGGGACTACATAAACGCCCGCGTCTCCCTTGATAGCTTTTCGCCGCCGCCGAGTCCGGCGGCACAAGCCATTAGGAGAAGTTTTCAATGAAGAAACTATGGATGAGCACCGCCCTGGCAGCGGTGATCGTGACCGCCAGCGGTTGCACCAGCTACAACGTCAACCAGCCGTCGGCGCCCATGGATGGCGTGGTGAGCACCGACCTCAAGGCCGACGTCCGCGTCGGCGAGCCGATCACCGGCCAATCCTCGGTGAACATCCTGTTCGGCTTCCTCAAGTTCGGCGGCGACAACCAGTTCGCCGACGGCGTGGCCTACGGCGGCACCGACGGCGGCTCGCTGCTGTCCTTCGACCCGGTGTCCAGCGTCAAGTCCGCCGCGGCCTTCAAGGCCGTGAAGAGCTCCGGCGCCGACCTGATCGTCGCGCCGCGCTACGAAGTGTCGGTACAGGACTACTTCGTGTTCAAGAAGGTCGACGTCAAGGTCACCGGCAACAAAGGCAACATCGCCGGCATCCGCTGATGCCAGCACGGTCGGCATCCCCCCTCTGCCGACCGTCGTCCCCTGGTGGAGGGCCGGCCCCGTGCCGGCCCGATTCACGTCTATACCCCCCGATTCACTGCACTTAGGCTTGTGGCGTTCGCCGCGGCGCCGTTCCATAGTGCTCGCTCTGGTAACGACCGGCCCATGAAGGCCGGCGCAACAACAAGAGGCGAGCCATGAGCAAGACCCTCCACCACCGTGCGTGCCACCTGTGCGAGGCCATCTGCGGCCTGACCATCGAAACCGAGGAGCAGCGCATCCTGTCGATCAAGGGCGATGCGCAGGACAGTTTCAGCCGCGGCCACATCTGCCCCAAGGCAGTGGCCCTGCAAGACATCCAGAACGACCCCGACCGCCTGCGCCAGCCGATGCGGCGGGTCGGTGGCGAGTGGCAGCCGATCGCCTGGGACGAGGCCTTCGAGCTGGTCGCCGCGCGCCTGGCCGAGATCCGCGAGCGCCACGGCAACGACGCGGTGGCCGTGTACCAGGGCAACCCCAGCGTGCACAACTACGGGCTGATGACCCACAGCAACTACTTCCTCGGCCAGCTGAAGACGCGCAACCGCTACTCGGCCACCTCCGTGGACCAGCTGCCGCACCACCTGGTCAGCCAGCAGATGTTCGGCCACGGCCTGCTGATCCCCATCCCGGACATCGACCACACCGACTTCATGCTGATCCTCGGCGGCAACCCGCTGGCTTCCAACGGCAGCATCATGACCGTGCCGGACGTGGAGAAACGCCTCAAGGCCCTGAAGGCCCGCGGCGGCCGCCTGGTGGTGGTGGACCCGCGGCGCACCGAGACCGCGGCGCTGGCCGACCAGCACCTGTTCATCCGCCCGGGGCAGGACGCGGCGCTGCTGCTGGGCATCCTCGACGTGTTGTTCAGTGAGAACCTGGGGCGCGCCAGACACCTGCCGGTGGCCGGGCTGGAGGAGGTGCGCACGGCGCTGGCGCCCTTCGGCGTCGAGGCCATGGCGCAGCGCTGCGGCGTGCCGGCGGCGAACATCCGCGAGCTGGCCCGGGACTTCGCCGCCGCCGACAAGGCGGTGTGCTACGGGCGCATGGGCGTTTCCACCCAGCGCTTCGGCACCCTCTGCCAATGGCTGGTGCAACTGATCAACCTGGTCACCGGCAACCTCGACCGCGTCGGCGGCAGTCTCTGCACCACGCCGGCCGTGGACCTGGTGGCGAGCACTTCCGGTGGTGCCTTCGGCCGCTGGCGCAGCCGGGTATCGGGCTTGCCGGAGTACGGCGGTGAACTGCCAGTGGCAGCGCTGGCCGAGGAAATGCTCACCGAGGGCGAGGGCCAGGTCCGCGCGCTGGTCACCGTGGCCGGCAACCCGGTGCTCTCCACCCCCAACGGGCGGCGCCTGGAGCAGGCCCTCGACGGCCTGGAGTTCATGCTCGCCATCGACCTCTACATCAACGAGACCACGCGCTACGCCGATCTCATCCTGCCGCC
This sequence comes from Pseudomonas sp. A6, assembly GCF_052367875.1. Taxonomy (NCBI): domain Bacteria; kingdom Pseudomonadati; phylum Pseudomonadota; class Gammaproteobacteria; order Pseudomonadales; family Pseudomonadaceae; genus Pseudomonas; species Pseudomonas sp. A6. Next base: position 1,527,535 of record NZ_CP198970.1, read on the forward strand.
CACCGCGCCGCTGGAGCACGAGCACTACGACAGCACCTTCAATGTCTTCGCAGTGCGCAACGTCACCCGCTTCAACGAGGCGGTGCTGCCCAGGCCCGCCGGCGCGCTGCACGACTGGGAGATCTTCGTCGGCCTGGCCAAGGCCTATGCTGCGCGCCAGGGCACCGAGCTGAAGCCGACCGTGGCGCCGGAACAGATGATCGACATGGGCCTGCGCTTCGGTCCCTATGGCGATGCCAGCGAGCACAAGCTCAGCCTGGCGCGCCTGCGCGAGCATCCCCATGGCCTCGACCTGGGCCCGCTGCGGCCGAACCTGGCGGCGCGCCTGAAGACTTCCAGCCAGCAGGTGGAAGCCGCGCCGGCGTTGTTCCTCGCCGACCTCGGGCGCTTCGCCGACACCCCGGCGCCGGCCGAGGGCCAGTTGCTGCTGATCGGCCGCCGCCACGTGCGCAGCAACAACTCCTGGATGCACAACTACCACCGCCTGGTGAAGGGCAAGCCGCGCCACCAGTTGCTGATGCACCCCCAGGACCTGGCCAGCCGCGGCCTGGTGGACGGCCAGCGGGTGCGGGTGCGTTCGCGGGTGGGCAGCGTCGAGATCGAGGTGGCGGCCAGCGACGAGGTGATGGCCGGCGTGGTCAGCCTGCCCCACGGCTGGGGCCATGCGCGCCCCGGCGTGCAACTGGCCATCGCCAGCGGGCAGGGCGGCGCCAGCGCCAACGACCTGACCGACGAGCGCCACCTCGACGCGCTGTCCGGCAACGCCGCGCTCAACGGCGTGCCGGTGGAGGTGGAGGCGGCCTGAGGCGCGCGGCAAAGCCGAGCGCTGTGCTCGGCTTTCCGGTACACTGTCGGCAAAGTACCGGCTGCATTGCCGGGCAGTAGCGAAGTTCAGCCGAGGTTAGCCAATGGACATCATCGATACCATCAAAGAGCAGATCGCCAACAACCCCATCCTGCTGTACATGAAAGGTTCGCCGAACGCTCCGCAGTGCGGTTTCTCCGCCCGCGCCGCGCAGGTGCTGATGGCCTGCGGCGAGAAATTCGCCTACGTCGACATCCTGCAGAACCCGGAAATCCGCGCCAACCTGCCGAAGTACGCCAACTGGCCGACCTTCCCGCAGCTGTGGGTGGGGGGCGAACTGGTCGGGGGCAGCGACATCCTCGTCGAGATGTTCGAAAAGGGCGAACTGCAGCCGCTGATCAAGCAGGCCGTCGGCAACGCCGAAGCCTGATCGACGGCATAGCCGTTGTAGCGAAGAACCCCGCGCCAGCGCGGGGTTTTTCATTTGTGCGGGGAAAGGATTCGAACCGATGGACGACCGTAAGAGGGCCCGCGCGGCCCGTTGGGCCTGCGCCTTCTGCTTCGGCGCCGGCGGGCTGGTGCATGGCAGCGTCATGGGGCGCATCCCGGCGCTGAAGAGCCTCACCGGCGTCGACGAACAGGGCCTGGGCCAGGCGCTGCTGGGCGCCGGACTCGGCGCATTGCTGGCGTTCTCCTTCGCCGGCACGTTGGTGCGGCGCCTCGGTAGCCGGCGGGTGACCCTGGCCAGCGCCGCGGCGCTGCTGCTGGTGTTCCCGCTGCTGGGGCTGTGCCAGAGCTGGTGGGCGCTGGCTCTCGCGCTGCTGCTGGTAGGGCTGACCTTCGCCACCCTGGACGTGGCGATGAACACCCAGGCGGTGGAGGTGGAGCGCCTGCTGGGCCGGCCCTGCCTGTCCAGCCTGCATGGCATGTACAGCCTCGGCGGCCTGATCGGCGCGCTGGGCGCGGCCTTGCTGGCAGACCTCACGCCGTTCCGGCATTTCAGCCTGCTCGCCGTGCTGGCGCTACTGGCCCTGCCGCTGTTCGGCCGGCGTCTGCTGGAAGGGCGCAGCGAACCTCAGGCCGATGCACAACCGCGCCGGCGGGGGCTCCGGCTGCCGCCGGCGGCGCTGGTCGGCCTGGGGCTGCTGACGCTCTGCGCCTTCGTCTCCGAAGGCGCGGTGGCGGATTGGAGCGCGCTGCTGCTGCACAGCGTGCTGGGCGCTTCGGAGCGGATGGCAGCGCTGGGCTTCGCCGCCTTCTCGGCGACCATGGTGATCGGCCGGCTGTTCGGCGACCGCCTGCGCCTGCACGTCGCCGACGTCGCCCTGGTGCGCGGGCTCAGCCTGCTGGCCATCGCCGGCATGCTGCTGGCGCTGTTCGGCGGCCGCGTCGAGCTGTCGGTGGCGGGCTTCGCACTGGTCGGCCTGGGCCTGTCGGTGGTGGTTCCGATCCTCATCGGCGCGGCCGGCAACCGGCCGGGCGTGGAGGCATCGAGCGGGGTCGCCGCGGTGGCGTCGTTCGGTTATGGCGGGTTGCTGCTGGGGCCGCCGCTGATCGGCATCCTGGCCGAGCACATCGGCCTGCGCCTGGCATTGCTGGTGGTGGTGGGGCTGTGCGCGGGGCTGCTGTTCTGGGCGCACCTGGTGCGCCGCCCGCAGCAGGCGGGGTAGGGAAGAACGGGGGCGCCGCGCGAGGCGGCGCCCGCAACCGTCAGTCGTCTTCGTGCATGTGCGACTGCAGGTAGTTCTCCAGGCCGACCTTCTGGATCAGGCCGAGCTGGGTCTCCAGGTAGTCGATGTGCTCTTCCTCGGACTCGAGGATGTTCTTGAGCAGGTCGCGGCTGACGTAGTCATGCACGCTTTCGCAATGCACGATGGCGTCGCGCAGGTCCTTCGCGGCCTTGAGTTCCAGGTTCAGGTCGCACTGCAGCATTTCCTGGGTGTTCTCGCCGACCAGCAGCTTGCCCAGGTCCTGCAGGTTGGGCAGGCCCTCGAGGAAGAGGATGCGTTCGATGAGCTTGTCCGCATGCTTCATCTCGTCGATCGACTCGTGGTACTCGTGGGCGCCGAGGCGCTTCAGGCCCCAGTCGTTCCACATGCGCGAGTGCAGGAAGTATTGGTTGATGGCGATCAGCTCGTTACCGAGGACCTTGTTCAGATGCTGGATGACTTTCTTGTCGCCTTTCATGCCGAGTCCTGCCGTGTGGAGTGGGTAGGACTGGAATTTTCGCCCTCTTATAACCGGATGTCAAACGTAAGCTATTGATTTAGTTATAAAAAGGAATATGAATACGAATGTTTTCATTCCGCAGTTAGGCGCTAAATCCTTGAATTGCGGGCATAAAAAAACCGGGCCTGGGCCCGGTTCTTCTGGCGTATGCCGAATCGGCATCGCTCAACTGGCGGCATAGGCCAGCGAGTAGTTCATCGTTTGCGCGCCCTGCAGGTCGCCGAGGGTCTCGCGCACCACCTGCTTGGCGAGGCAGGCGCACTTGCCGCACTGAGTGCCGACGCCGGTGCTTTCACGCACTTCGCGGTAACTGCAGCATCCTTCATAGATCGCGTCGCGGATCTGGGTATCGGTAACACCTTGGCAGAGGCAGACGTACATGGATGGCACTACTGGTGTGGGGTTGTTGGCGTCGATACTAATGTTAATGAGAATGATTGTCAAAAGTTGAGGGGAGACTTTTTGGCGTGTCGACGAACGGTCTTTCGGGGGGAAGGGCCCAATCGCGGACGGAGTCCGCTCCTACGGTTCCAGGAAGCACGGTTTTTCGTAGGATGGCGTTGAGCTTGCGATACCCATCACCACGGCATGGGTATCGCAAGCTCAACCCATCCTACGAAGAGCACCTCGGCATAAGCCTGAGGTTCAGGGAGGTACGGGCGTAGGAGCGGACTCCGTCCGCGATGGGGTTCACCGGCCACGCCGGACGCCCCGGTGGCACGAACAGCCCCAGGCATCGATCCAATAAAAAAGCCCCGCATCGGCGGGGCTTTCTCATAGCAAAGGGCCAAGAACAAGGATCAGTCCTCATCCTCCATCCACCCACCGCATTCCTTCCACCGGTTGACGATCCCGCAGAACAGCTCCGCGGTCTTCTCGGTGTCGTAGCGTGCCGAGTGCGCCTCGCGGTTGTCGAACTCCATGCCGGCGGCCTGGCAGGCCTTGGCCAGGACCGTCTGGCCGTAGGCCAGGCCGGCCAGGGTGGCGGTGTCGAAGCTGGAGAAGGGGTGGAACGGGTTGCGCTTGAGCCCGGTGCGGTTCACCGCGGCGTTGAGGAAGCCCAGGTCGAAGCTGCTGTTGTGGCCGACCAGGATCGCCCGCTTGCAGCCGTTGGCCTTCAGCGACTTGCGCACGCCACGGAAGATCTCGGTGAGCGCCTGCTCCTCGGCCACCGCCATGCGCAGCGGGTGGTCGAGCTTGATGCCGGTGAACTCCAGGGCCGCCGGCTCGATGTTGGCGCCTTCGAAGGGCTCGACGCGGAAGAAATGGGTATGTTCCGGGAACAGGTAGCCGTTCTCGTCCATGCCGATGGTCACCGCGGCGATTTCCAGCAGGGCGTCGGTGGCGCAGTTGAAGCCGCCGGTCTCGACGTCCACCACCACCGGCAGGTAGCCGCGGAAGCGGCGCGCCATGGGGTGGCGCGGGCCGGGGGGGAAGTTGCCGTCGAACTCTTCTTCGTAATGCTCCTCGCTCATGCGCCGGCCTCCAGCAGGCGCCAGCGCAGTTTTTCGCCGGCGCGCAGGGGCACCACCTCATGGTCGCCGAAGGGCAGGCTGGCGGGCGCCTGCCATTCCTCGCGGACCAGGGTGATGCTGTCGGCGTTGCGCGGCAGGCCGTAGAAGTCCGGGCCGTGGAAGCTGGCGAAGGCTTCCAGCTTGTCCAGGGCGTTGCGCTGCTCGAAGGCCTCGGCGTACAGCTCGATGGCGGCGTAGGCGGTGTAGCAGCCGGCGCAGCCGCAGGCCGCTTCCTTGGCGTGGCGGGCGTGGGGCGCCGAGTCGGTGCCGAGGAAGAACTTCGGATTGCCGCTGGTGGCGGCGTCGAGCAGGGCTTCCTGATGCACGTTGCGCTTGAGGATCGGCAGGCAATAGAAGTGCGGGCGGATGCCGCCGACCAGCATGTGGTTGCGGTTGTACAGCAGGTGGTGGGCGGTGATGGTGGCGCCGACGTTGGCCGGGGCGGCCAGGACGAACTGCGCCGCATCGCCGGTGGTGATGTGCTCGAACACCACCTTGAGCGTCGGGAAGCGCTCGACCACGCGGGCCAGGTGCTCGTCGATGAAGCGCTTCTCGCGGTCGAACACGTCTACCTCGGCGCGGGTCACCTCGCCGTGCACCAGCAGCGGCAGGCCGACTTCGGCCATGGCCTCGAGCACGTGGAAGATGTTGTCGATGCTGGTCACGCCGGAATCGGAGTTGGTGGTGGCGCCGGCCGGGTACAGCTTGGCCGCGTGGACGAAGCCGCTGGCCTTGGCGTTGCGCACGTCCTCGGCGCTGGTGCGGTCGGTGAGGTAGAGCACCATCAGCGGTTCGAAGCGGCTGCCGGCCGGGCGCGCGGCGAGGATGCGCTGGCGGTAGGCGTCGGCTTCGCCGGCGTTGCGCACCGGCGGCACCAGGTTGGGCATGATGATGGCGCGGCCGAAGGTGCGCGCGGCATCGCCGACGGTCTGGGCGAGGGCGGCGCCGTCGCGCAGGTGGATGTGCCAGTCGTCGGGGCGCAGCAGGGTCAGGCGGTCGGACATGGGGATACCAGAGGACGATTTGCAGCGGAATTGAAGTGGGGAAATGCTACCGGAAAAGCCCGCCGCCGGCACTCGCTATCAAGTTTCGCCGGGACCGTCCGATATCTCCTGGGTACTTTCCAGCATTACCCGGAGCCGTCCGTGCGCCATTCCTACTTTCTCCTGCTCGGCCTGTGCGCCAGCCTGCCGGCCTGGGGGCTGACCTTCCAGACGCGCCTGGAGAACGCGCGCTGGACGGCGGCGGGCGACCAGTTCGAATGCCGCCTGTCGCAACAGGTGGACGGCTTCGGCGTCGGCGAGTTCGTCTGGCGCGCCGGCGAGCAGCCGACCTTCCGCTTAAAGCCACAGCGCAACTGGCCCGGCGGCGGTTCGGCGACGCTCCTGGCGGCGGCGCCGCCGTGGCGGCCGACCCAGGGCGACATCAACCTGGGCTCGGTGGCCCTGGTCGCCGGCGAGGTGCCCTTCACCAGCAGCCAGCAGCAGGCCGGGCGCCTGCTCGACGGCGTGCTGGAAGGGCGCAGCCCCGAGGTGCGCCTGCGCGCGACGGGCGGCCAGGACCTGCGGGTGCGCCTGCTGCCGGCGCGCTTCGCCGACGGCTACGCGCAGTTGCAGGATTGCTCGACGAAGATGCTGCCGGTGAACTTCGAGCAGGTGCGCCAGGCGCAGGTCGGCTTCTCCGGCGGCGGCGACGCCCTGGACGCCGTGGCCCGCGCCAAGCTGGACATCGTCCTGCAGTACCTCAAGGCCGACCCGACGGTGAACCGCATAGAGCTGGACGGCCATTCCGACAACAGCGGCAACCGCCTGAGCAACCGTGACATCTCGCGGCGCCGCGCGGTGGCGGTGATGGAATACCTCAAGGCCCACGGCGTGCCCGAGGAGCAGATCACCGTGCGCTTCTATGGCGAGCGCTACCCGCTGGTGAAGAACAGTTCCGAGGCCAACCGCGCGCGCAACCGCCGGGTGACCCTGCACCTGTCCCGCGAGGCCGTGCCGGAAACCCCGCCGGCGCCAACCGCCGCGCCCAGCACGACGCCAGCCGCACCGCCAGCCCCCGCGCCCGCGGCTCCGCAGGCCAAGACGCCAGCCGGCAACGCCCCGGCTTCGGCGTCGCCGGGCCAGTCGCCAGCACGCGGTGCCTAGTCGCACTCACGATAGAATCTGTCGCTTTGTCGTCAAAAGCTGTCGCGCCTCTGTAATTTCCTGAAACGCAGCAGTAGAATCGGCGGTTTTCGTGACAACCCCCCGTGGAGTGATGGCATGGCGGACGTGAAGAAGGTAGTCCTGGCGTATTCCGGTGGCCTGGATACCTCGGTGATTCTCAAGTGGCTGCAGGATACTTATAACTGCGAAGTGGTGACCTTCACTGCCGATCTCGGCCAGGGCGAAGAGGTCGAGCCGGCCCGCGCCAAGGCCAAGGCCCTGGGTGTGAAGGAAATCTACATCGAGGACCTGCGAGAAGAGTTCGTCCGCGACTTCGTCTTCCCGATGTTCCGCGCCAACACCATTTATGAAGGCGAGTACCTGCTGGGTACCTCCATCGCCCGTCCGCTGATCGCCAAGCGCCTGATCGAGATCGCCAACGAGACCGGCGCCGACGCCATCTCCCACGGCGCCACCGGCAAGGGCAACGACCAGGTGCGCTTCGAGCTGGGCGCCTATGCGCTCAAGCCGGGCGTCAAGGTCATCGCCCCCTGGCGCGAGTGGGACCTGCTGTCCCGCGAGAAGCTGATGGACTACGCCGAGACCCACGGCATCCCGATCGAGCGCCACGGCAAGAAGAAGTCGCCGTACTCCATGGACGCCAACCTGCTGCACATCTCCTATGAAGGCGGCGTGCTGGAAGACACCTGGACCGAGCACGAAGAGGACATGTGGAAGTGGACCGTCTCCCCGGAGAAGGCCCCTGATGCTGCGACCTACATCGAGCTGACCTACCGCAAGGGCGACATCGTCGCCATCGACGGCAAGGAAATGACCCCGGCGCAGGTGCTGACCGAGCTGAACCGCATCGGCGGCGCCAACGGCATCGGCCGCCTCGACATCGTCGAGAACCGCTATGTCGGCATGAAGTCCCGCGGCTGCTACGAGACCCCCGGCGGCACCATCATGCTCAAGGCCCACCGCGCCATCGAGTCGATCACCCTGGACCGCGAAGTCGCTCACCTGAAGGACGAGCTGATGCCGCGCTACGCCAAGCTGATCTACACCGGCTACTGGTGGAGCCCGGAGCGCGAGATGCTGCAGCAGATGATCGACGCCTCCCAGGAGTACGTGAACGGCGTGGTGCGCCTGAAACTGTACAAGGGCAACGTCATCGTGGTCGGCCGCAAGTCCGACGACTCGCTGTTCGACGCCAACATCGCGACCTTCGAGGAAGACGGCGGCGCCTACAACCAGGCCGACGCCGCGGGCTTCATCAAGCTCAACGCGCTGCGCATGCGCATCGCCGCGAACAAGGGCCGCAAGCTGTTCTGATAAGCTTGCCAGCCTGAGCCAGACAAACCCCGGCCACGAGCCGGGGTTTGCTTTTATGCGCCCGAAACGGGCCGGATGAGGAGAACGACCCCCATGAGACTGCTGCATACCATGCTGCGCGTCGGCGATATGGACAAGTCCATCGCCTTCTACACCGAAGTCCTGGGCATGACCCTGCTGCGCCGCAAGGACTACCCGGACGGCCAGTTCACCCTGGCCTTCGTCGGCTACGGCGCCGAGGACGAGAACAGCGTCATCGAGCTGACCTACAACTGGGGCGTGGACAAGTACGAGCTGGGCACCGGCTACGGCCACATCGCCCTGGAAGTGGACGACGTCTACAAGGCCTGCGAGGACATCCGCTCGCGCGGCGGCAAGATCACCCGCGAGCCGGGCCCGATGAAGCACGGCACCAGCATCCTGGCCTTCGTCGAGGACCCGGACGGCTACAAGATCGAGCTGCTGTCGCCGCAGCGCAAGGACTGAGGTCGTTCCTGGGGGCGACCGCCTCCGACGCCATGTTCGAACCGCCTGGTCCCTCCGGCCAGGCGCCGGGTGTTACCGAATGAGCCGCGCACCGGCAGGGGCGTGGGCATGATCGCCTCACCCTGCCTATCCCTTCATCCGCTTATTCGGTAGTGAAACATCGAAAACTGGCCGGCATATCGGTCCTTGGCGAGTTTCCATTCAACCGGCTGATTCCAAAGGTTTAATGCCTGAAACAGGCATTTCCCTTCCTTCTCCATGAGCTGGCATGCCTCCTGCAATTTTCTCAGGGAAACATTGTTTCGCGGGGGAAATAGCTGAGTCAGAGCCTTGCTCAGGGACGAGCCGGGGGAGTGCTGCCAGTGGCGCTCCATTGAATAGCCATTTCGGTTCCTGAGCCTCCTGTGCGCTGCTCGTCGACGTGACGATCGCGGTCAAGGGACGGCTTTGCCCGAAGGTGGCGAATAACAAGAAAAAGGAATGGAAATGAAAGCGTCACTTCTGGCCTTGGGCATCCTGGGCTGTATGTTGCAGCAGCCCGTTCTGGCAAAGAACATCGACCCGGTAAAACTGCCGCCGGTCAATCTCGGCGGTGGTTTTTTCTCCGAGGGACTGGCGAGGCCGGGGCATCACCTGATGTTCCAACAGAACTTCTATTCAGTCGAAAACATAAAGGATGGCGAAGGCGATGAAACACCCGGGGAGAAGAACAACCGGATAAGCACCAGTATCTTTCAGTACGCGCTCAATACCCCATGGAAGATATTTGGCGCCGAGTACGGTTTCACCGTCAGGGTGCCTGTCATCCACTCGGACATCGATGTCGAAGTCGGAGCCAAGGGGCGCGATTCCGGCGTGGGGGACCTCACCCTGCGGCCGGTGAAACTGACCTGGCGCGACATGCCGCTGGGTTCCGGACGGCTCACCCTGCAGTCGATCCTGGCGCTGACGCTGCCGACCGGCGCATACGACGACAAGCGGTACGTCAATGTCGGGAGCAACTACCTCTACCTGAACCCCATGTTCGCCGGCACCTACTTCAGTGGGCGCTGGAGCCACAGCTTCAACCTCGGATACGTCTGGAGCGACCGCAACGACGATCCGGTCGGCGGTCGAGCCCGCAGCGCGCAGCCCGGCACCGCCATGAACCTGAGCCTGTCGAGCGGCTATCTGCTGTCGGAGCGCCTCAGGTTGGGCCTGGCGGGCTACAGGCTGGAACAGCTGAGCGACGATCGCCTCGACGGGCGCAGGGTCAGCCGTTCGAAGGAGTCCGTCTCGGCGCTCGGACCGGCTTTTTCCTATTTCCATCGCCAGGCGCGGCTGGGCTTCGGAGTGGCCTGGTACGAGGAGTTCGATGCCAGGAACCGGGGCCAGGGCACCCGGGTGATCGCCAATATCCACAAGGGCTTCTGAGGAGGGGCTATGGACAACAAGCTGATCCTGTTGTTGCTGTCGCTCTGTGTCCTCGGTTTGCCGAGCGGCGCTGCGTCGAAGGATGAGGCTCCCCTCTACCGCACCGTCGACCTGGGCCGAGCGATGGGGACGGGCAGGGAATACCAGACGCGGATCGTCTTCCTGGGGACGGGAAGCCCCATCCTCGAGCCGGACAAGGCGGGGCAGTCGATCGCGATCGTGGTCAGGGACAGCGTCTACGTGTTCGACGCAGGGCACGGCAGCATGAACAACCTGTCCAGGTACGGCGACGGCAAGGTCTTCCCTCCGTGGAAGATGCCTACCGGGTATCCGGGGGCCGGCTACATGGACAAGCTGTTCCTGACGTACCTGGATAGCGACCATGTTCTCGACGTGCCGGCGTTTCTCCTGCGCTTCTGGATCTATGGCCGCCAGGGGCCGGCCCGGGTCCACGGTCCGCCGGGCACGGAGGCGCTGGTGCGCGGCGTGCTGGAGGGGAACAAGCAGTGGATAGACTATCGCCTGGCTTCGACGAGAACGAAGAACAAGGCGGGCATCACCGTGGAAACCAAGGAGTTTTCAGCCCCTGGCCCGGTCTTCTCCGATGAGCACGTTCGCGTTTCCGCCTTCCAGGTCGTCCATGGTAGTTGGGACCCCGGCAGGACCTACGGGTACAGGGTGGAAACGCCGGACCTGGTGATATCCATCACCGGCGACTATTCGTACCGCCTGACGCCGGCGCTGGAAGAGAAGCTCGCGGGCAGCGACATCGTCATCAGCGAAGTCATGAGCTCGGCGGGCACCGCGAAGCTTCCCGGCGAGTGGCGCGACTACATGCTCGATGCCCACACCACGGAAACCCAATTGGCGGCGCTGATGGCCAAGGTGCAGCCCAGGCTGCTGATCGGCACCCACGCGCTGACGCACGGGGAGGCGCGCGGTGACCTGCTGCTGCGCTTGCAGGCGCTGTATGGAGGGCGCGTCGTGCTGGCCGATGACAATATGGTTTTCCGATGAGCGCAGGCATGCACCCGTGCGTGCCGGAGGTGAGAACCGAAAAAAACGAAGCCCCGCCAAGTGCGGGGCTTTTTTCAGCTTGGGCGCAAGACTCAGAGGTCGAAATCGTAGTCCGACAGCTGGCGCTGCAGGCGGCGCTCTTCGAGGTAGTTGTCGATGATGCGGCGCTTGGTGAGGTTGGTCTTGGCGACTTCGGCGGCAGCTTCGACGCTGTCATCGGCATCGTCGGTGCTCACTTCGTCTTCGAGCTCGAGATCTTCTTTATCGGCCATAACGATCACTCCAACGTGCGGGGTGTGCTTGGCGCCCCTTATAGCGACAAAGCTCGGGGCGGTAAAAAAGATTTTTTCAATGAGCGGCGATGCTTTTGACGATAGCACTCAATCGTCGGAAGTCTTGTGCTTGTACTCGCACAGGTCCTCGATGCGGCAGCTGCCGCACTGCGGCTTGCGCGCCTTGCAGACGTAGCGGCCATGCAGGATCAGCCAGTGGTGGGCGTCCAGCAGGTATTCCCTGGGCACGAACTTGAGCAGCTTGCGCTCCACCTCCAGGACGTTCTTCCCCGGCGCGATGTTGGTGCGGTTGGCGACGCGGAAGATGTGCGTGTCCACCGCCATGGCCAACTGGCGGAAGGCGGTGTTGAGCACCACGTTGGCGGTCTTGCGCCCGACGCCGGGCAGGGCCTCCAGGTCCTCGCGGTTCTCCGGCACCTTGCTGCCGTGCTTCTCGATGAGGATGCGGCAGGTCTCGATGACGTTCTTCGCCTTGCTGTTGTACAGGCCGATGGTCTTGATGTACTCCGACAGCCCGTCCACGCCCAGGGCGTAGATGGCTTCGGGGGTGTTGGCCACCGGGTAGAGCTTGGCGGTAGCCTTGTTCACCCCGACGTCGGTGGCCTGGGCGGAGAGGATCACCGCGATGAGCAGCTCGAAGGGCGAATCGTAGGCCAGCTCGGTCTTGGGGTCGGGGTTGTCTTCTTGCAGACGGCGGAAAATCTCCGCGCGCTTGGCGGCATTCATTCGATCACTCCGGTCACGCGGACGCGCTGGCGCTCTGCGGCGGGTACGTTGCCCGCCTGCGCCTTGGCGCGTTCCGCCAGGCTTTCATCGATACGGTTCTTCAGGGCTATCAGCAGGCCCAGCAGGAGGAAGGCGCCGGGCGGCAGCACGGCGAGCAGGAAGCCCTGGTAATCGGCTATCTGCAACTTCCAGCCGGCGGCGGCCGGACCGAACAGCAGGTTCATGTCGGCCAGCAGGGTGCCGTGGCCGATGAGTTCGCGCAAGGTGCCCAGCACCAGCAGCACCAGGGCGAAGCCGGCGCCGGTCATCAGGCCGTCGAAGGCCGCGCGGGCGACGCCGTTGCGCGCGGCGAAGGCTTCGGCGCGGCCGAGGATCACGCAGTTGGTGGTGATCAGCGGGATGAAGATGCCGAGGATCTGGTACAGCTCGTAGGTCCAGGCCTGCATCAGCAGTTCGATGCAGGTGGTCAGCGCGGCGATGATCAGCACGAACACCGGCAGTCGCACCGCCGCGCCGACCCAGCGCCGCGTCGCGGAGATGGCGGCGTTGGAGCAGGCCAGCACGAAGATGGTCGCCAGGCCCAGGCCGAGGGCGTTGACCATGGAGTTGCTGGTGCCCAGCAGCGGGCACAGGCCCAGCAGCTGGACCAGCCCGGGGTTGTTCCGCCACAGGCCCTGGCGGGCGATCTCGCGGTAGCTATTCATGTTGTTCGCCTCCGGCCGCCGGCGCCAGCAGCGCGGCCTTGTGCGCATCGAAATACTGCAGCGCCTTGTGCGTGGCCTTGACCACGGCGCGCGGGGTGACGGTGGCGCCGGCGAACTGGTCGAACCGGCCGCCGTCCTTCTTCACCTTCCAGCCGGCCTCGTCCGGGTCGGCCAGGGAACGGCCGTCGAAGCCGTGCAGCCAGTCGCTCTTGCCCGGCTCGATCTTGTCGCCCAGGCCCGGGGTTTCCTTGTGCGCCACCACGCGCACGCCGAGCAGGCGGCCTTCGGCGCTGACTCCCACCAGCAGTTCGATGGCGCCGCTGTAGCCGTCCGGCGCGGTGGCCGGGAGTATGACGCCGGTGGCGCGGCCCTGCAGGCGGGCGACGAAGGCCTGGGCCGGCTGCGGCTTGCCCAGCAGCTTGGGCTCGAAGACTTCGACGGGGGCGTCCAGCGGGTGGTTGTCGTAGCTTCCCGGCGGCAGCAGTTCCAGCAGCAGGCGCCCGCGCGCCTCGCGCTGGGCCTGCTCGATGCGCGCCTGGGTGAACTGGTGAACCACCGCCACCAGGCCGACGCAGAGCACCGCGAAGGCCCCCAGCAGCAGGGCGTTCTTCAGCATGGAACGGCGGCTGTCGGCCATCTCATTCCCCCAGCTTGAAGCCGCGCTTGGGCTTCTTGTGCCCGTAGGTGCGCGGGCGGGTGTAATAGTCGATGGTCGGCGCCGCCAGGTTCATCAGCAGCACGGCGAAGGCCACGCCGTCGGGGTAGCCGCCCCAGGCGCGGATCACGTAGGTGACGATGCCCACGCCGAGGCCGAACACCAGGCGCCCGCGGTTGCTGGTGGCGCCGGAAACCGGGTCGGTGACGATGAAGAACGCGCCGAGCATGGCCGCGCCGCTGAACAGGTGGAACAGCGGCGAGCCGTGGGAATCCGAGCCCGAGCCGTTCCAGAACAGCAGGCTCATGACGAACAGGCCGCCGAGCATGCCCAGCGGCGCATGCCAGGTGAACAGCTTGCGCCAGAGCAGGAACAGGCCGCCGGCGAGGAAGGCCAGGTTGACCAGCTCCACGCCGCGCCCGCCGACGTGGCCGAAGGCCGCGCTCTGCGTCAGCAGCTCGTCGATGGTCAGGCTGTGGTTGTTCTTCAGCACGTCCAGCGCGGTGGCGCCGGCCCAGGCGTCCGGCGGCGGCGCGCCCAGGCCGAGGATGCGCGACAGGCCGTCGACCAGGCCGAGGCCGGCGTCGGGGCTGGGCCAGCGCGTCATTTCCAGGGGGAAGGACACCAGCACCACCACGTAGCCGAGCATCGCCGGGTTGAACGGGTTCTGCCCGAGGCCGCCGTACAGGTGCTTGCCGAACACCAGGGCGAAGGCGCTGGCCAGCAGGCTCAGCCACCAGGGCGCGTAGGGCGGCAGGGCCAGGGCCAGGAGCACGGCGGTGACCAGCGCGCTGCCGTCCTTGAGGAACACCGCCAGCGGGCGCTTGCGCAGGTGCAGCATCAGCGCCTCGGTGCCCAGGGCCACCGCGCTGCACCAGAGCAGGTTGAACAGGGTGCCGACGCCGTACAGGGCGATCAGCGCCAGGGCGCCCGGGGCCAGCGCGGCTAGCACCTGCAGCATGACCTTCTGCGTGCGGTTGGCGCCGGTGGCGTGGGGCGAGGAAAAATGCGGCAGGGCCATGGGTCACTCCGTATCGCGCGCGGCCAGCGCGTTTTCCGCCGCTGCCAAACGCTCGCGCGCGGCGGCCAGGCGGGCTTCGTCGGCGCCTTCGCGTTCGAGCTTCTTGAGGTCGGCGCGGGCGTAGGCCAGTTCGGTCTTGAGGGCGCGGGTGGCGGCGTCCACCGGGCGCTTGTCGATGCGTTGCAGGTCTGGCGCCGGCTTGCCGCTGGCGTCCTCGGCGGCGTGCAGCTGGCGCTCGGCCTCGGCCAGGGCTTCGCGCAGCAGGGCCAGTTCGGCTTCGCCGGCGCCGTCCTGCTCGGCTTTCCTCAGCTCGGCGCGGCGGCTGACCAGGGCGATCTTGGCTTTCTTCAGGTTCGCCATGCCGTCGCCGGCGGGCTCCGCCTTGGGTTCGGGCGCTGCCTGCAATTGCGCCAGGTGGCGCTCGGCCTGTTCGGCGGCTTCGCGCAGCTGGGCGAGGGTGGCCTGCTGCTGTTCGTCGGGCGCTTCGCCGAAGGCTTTCTCGGACTTCTTCAATTGGGCGCGGGCCATGGCAGCGTCGATCTTCGCCTTCTTCAGGGCCGCTTCGTCGCCGATTGCTGGCTTGGGAGCGGCGGGGGCTGGTTCGGCTTCGGCAGTCTCCAGGGCCAGGCGGGCCTGCTCGGCGGCCTGGCGCAGCGTCTCGACCTGGGCGCGCAATTGTTCGGTGTCGTGGGCGGCCAGCTGCTTCTCGGCCTTCTGCAGGGCGACGCGGGCCATGCTGGCTTCGATCTTCAGCCGCTTGAGGTCGGCGCCGGCGTTGCCCACGGCCTTCTCCGATTTCACCCGTTCGATGGCCGACTGCGGCGCTTCCACCAGCGGCGCGGCGGCCTGGGCTTCGCGGGCGCGGGCGGCGCGTTCCAGGCGGGCCTGGCGTTCCTCGGCCTTGCGTTGCTCCTCGCGGCGCAGGCGTTCCTGGCGGTGCTCGAAGCGCAGGCGCGAATGCTCGGCCTTCTGCTGTTTCAACTGCAGTTCGCGGATGTCCGCCTTGGCCGCGCGGTAGTACTGCACCAACGGGATGCTGGAGGGGCAGACGTAGGCGCAGGCGCCGCACTCGATGCAGTCGAACAGGTTGTAGGCCTGCAACTGCTCGTGGTCGTCGCCCTGGGCGAAGAAGTACAGCTGCTGCGGCAGCAGGCTGGCCGGGCAGGCCTGGGCGCAGTCGCCGCAGCGGATACACGGCAGGGCGGCGGGCGGTGTCGGCAGCTCCTCGGCGCTGGCGGCCAGCAGGCAGTTGGCGGTCTTGATCAGCGGGGCCTGCAGGTCGCCGAGGGTGATGCCCATCAGCGGGCCGCCCATGAGCAGGCGGCCGAGCCGGCCGCGGTCCAGGCCGGCGAATTCCAGCAGTTCGCCGACCGGCGTGCCAAGCAGCGCCTCGACGTTCATCGGCCGTGCCAGGGCGGCGCCGGTTAGGGTGGTGATGCGTGAGATCAGCGGGCGGCCGAGGATAAGCGCATCGCGCAGCGCCACGACGGTGCCGACGTTGACGCAGACCATGCCGATGTCCGCCGGCAGGCCGCCGCTGGGCACCTCGCGGCCGCTGAGCAGCTGGATCAGCTGGCGTTCGCCGCCGGAGGGGTACTTGGTCGGGACCACCCGCAGTTCGATGGCGCGCTCGCCGATGGCCTGGCGCAGGGACTCGATGGCCTGGGGCTTGTCATCCTCGATGCCGAGCAGCACCTGCTGCGGTTGCAGCAGGTGCATGAGAATTTCGATGCCTTCCACCAGTTCGGCCGCGCGTTCGCGCATCAGCATGTCGTCGGCGCTGATGTAGGGCTCGCACTCGGCGCCGTTGATCACCAGGGTGTGCAGGTCCTCGGCGGCGCGGGCGGCCAGCTTGGCGGCAGTGGGGAAGCCGGCGCCGCCGAGCCCCGCGATGCCGGCCTGGCGGATGCGTTCCAGCAGGGCGGCGGGGCTTTCCTGGCGGTAGTCGGGGCAGGGCTGCAAGGGCGCCCATTCGTCCAGTCCATCGGCGTCGATGACGATGGCTTCGGCCAGCAGGCCGGAGGGATGTGGATAAGGCTGCTCGCCGATCACCACCACCGTGCCGGAGGTCGGTGCATGCACGGCGGCGCTGATGGCGCTGCCGGGGCTGGCGATCATCTGGCCCTTGAGCACGCGCTCGCCGACGTCCACGCAGGGCAGGGCCGGCGCGCCGGTGTGTTGCTGCAGCGGCAGGATCAGCCGGCTGGGCAGTGGCGCCCGGACGATGGGGCCGGCGGTGGATTGTGCCTTGTTGGTCGGCAGATGCAGGCCGCCGGGGAAGTCCCAGGCCTTGGCGTTCATGCGGCCTGCTCCCGGTCGCTGGCGATCAGCCGGGCATCGGGCAGCGGCCATTTCCAGTCGCGCACGCCGACTTCCAGGTCGAGCATGTCGATGCAGTCCACCGGGCAGGGCTCGACGCACAGATCGCAGCCGGTGCATTCGGCTGCGATCACCGTGTGCATCTGCCGCGCGGCGCCGACGATGGCGTCCACCGGGCAGGCCTGGATGCACTTGGTGCAGCCGATGCACTCGGCCTCGCGGATGAAGGCCACACGCGGCGGGGTTTGCGCCGGGGCGTCCAGGGGCGGCGCCTCGACGTCGAGCAGGTCGGCCAGGGCGGCGATGGTGGCGCTGCCGCCGGGCGGGCACTTGTTGATCGCGTCGCCCTGGGCGATGGCCTCGGCGTAGGGCTTGCAGCCGGCATAGCCGCATTGCCCGCACTGGGTCTGCGGCAGCAGGGCGTTGACCTGTTCGGCCACCGGGTCGCCCTCGACGCGGTAGCGCACCGCCGCGTAGCCGAGCAGGGCGCCGCTGGCCAGGCACAGGGCCAGCAGCACACCGACCGCGAGCAGCACGGCGCTCATAGCTTGATCAGACCGGTGAAGCCCATGAACGCCAGGGACATCAGCCCGGCGGTGATCATGCCGATGGCCGCGCCCTGGAACGGCTTGGGCACGTCGGCGATGGCAATGCGCTCGCGCAGGGCGGCGAACAGCACCAGCACCAGGGAGAAGCCCAGCCCGGCGCCGAAGCCCTGGACGCTGGACTGCAGGAAGCCGTACTCGGGCTTGTTGGCGTTGAGCAGGGCCACGCCGAGGACGATGCAGTTGGTGGTGATCAGCGGCAGGAAGATGCCCAGCACGCGGTACAGCAGCGGGCTGCTTTTCTTCACCAGCAGTTCGGTGAACTGCACCACCACGGCGATCACCAGGATGAAGCCGATGGTGCGCAGGTACTCCAGGTCCAGCGGCCGCAGCACGTAGCGCTGCAGGATGTAGCTGCAGATCGAGGCCAGGGTCAGCACGAAGGTGGTGGCCAGGGCCAGGCCGATGGCCGTCTCGATCTTGCGCGACACGCCCATGAACGGGCACAGGCCGAGGAACTGCACCAGCACGAAGTTGTTGACCAGGATGGCGCTGACCAGGATCAGGGCGAGTTCGGTCATGGCCGGGCGCCTCGGGCCGGGCGGTGGCGGAGCTTGGGCATGCTCAGATTCCCGTGATCAGCAGGTCGATGGCGGCGATGATGTCCAACCGCAGGTGCGCCAGGCTGCCCACCGGCTCGCCCAGCTCGCGGCGCGCTACGCCGGCCATCTGCGGGGTGAGCAGCAGCAGTTTCTCGCCCTCCACCGTCACCTCGGGCATCAGCCGGTCGATGCCGGCCAGGCCCTTGCCGCGGCTGAGCGGGATCACCACGCGGGTGTTCAGCGAGGTGAGCAGCTCGCTCTGCACGTCCAGCAGCAGCGGGATGTCCTCGCGGCTGCGCGGGCTGGGGTTGCGGTACAGGTCGAACTGCGGCATCAGAAGCTCCGCAGGTCGTCGGCGAACACGCCGGCGCCGTCCACATGCTGATTGTAGGCGTCTATCGCCTGGCGGTTCTGTTCCAGCCAGCGTTGCCGCAGGCGTTCGCGCACCACGTCGGCCAGCGCTTCCTCCAGCACCGCCGAGAGGTTCACGTCCAGCTCGCGGGCCTGCTTGAGCAGGTCGCTGTTGAGGCTGAGGTTGGTGGCTTTCTTCGGGGCTTGGGGATCGTAGGTCGTGTGCATGGGAACCTCCGAGACGGATGCGCATAGGTTATGCGCATGGTCGTACCCGGGCAAGGCAGAAACGACGACGCCGGCCCCGGGGCCGGCGTCGCGTTCGGCGCGTGCCGCTTACTTCACGCGCTGGCCCGGCTTGGCGCCGCTGTCCGGGCTGAGCAGATAGATTTCCTCGCCGCCGGGGCCGGCGGCCAGGACCATGCCTTCGGAGACGCCGAACTTCATCTTGCGCGGGGCCAGGTTGGCCACGTACAGGGTCAGGCGTCCTTCGAGCTTGCTCGGGTCCGGGTAGGCGCTCTTGATGCCGGAGAACACGTTGCGCTTCTCGTCGCCGATGTCCAGGGACAGGCGCAGCAGCTTGTCGGCGCCCTCGACGAACTCGCACTTCTCGATCAGCGCGATGCGCAGGTCGACGGCGGCGAAGGCGTCGAAGTTGATTTCCGCGGCCAGTGGGTCCTTGGTCAGTTCGCCATTGCCCTTGGGTTGGTTGGCGGCGGCGAGGTCTTCCTTGGAGGCTTCGATCATGGCTTCGATTTTCGCGGGCTCGATACGGGTCATCAGCGGGTTGAACGGGTTCAGCTGGTGGTTGGCCAGCAACTGCTCGTGGTCGCTCCACTTCAGCGGGGCGACGTTGAGGAAGGCTTCGGCGGCCTCGGCCAGCTTCGGCAGCACCGGCTTGAGGAAGATCACCAGCTGGCGGAACAGGTTCACGCCCAGGGCGCAGATGGCCTGGACCTCGGCCTGCTTGCCTTCCTGCTTGTTCAGCGCCCAGGGCGCCTTGTCGGCGATCCAGGCGTTGGCCTGGTCGGCCAGGGCCATGATTTCACGCATGGCGCGGCCGAAGTCGCGGGCTTCGTAGGCGGCGGCGATGCTCGGCGCGGCGGCCTTGAAGGACTCGACCAGCTCCGGCGCCGGATTGGCATCCACCAGCAAGCCGGCGTTGCCCTTGTGGATGAAGCCGGCGCAGCGGCTGGCGATGTTGACCACCTTGCCGACCAGGTCGGAGTTGACCTTCTGCACGAAGTCCTCGAGGTTCAGGTCGAGGTCGTCGACGCCGCGGCCGAGCTTGGAGGCGTAGTAGTAGCGCAGGTATTCCGGGTCCAGGTAGTCCAGGTAGGTGCGCGCCTTGACGAAGGTGCCGCGGGACTTGGACATCTTCTGCCCGTTGACGGTCAGGTAGCCGTGCACGTTCAGCGCGGTGGGCTTGCGGTAGCCGGCGCCTTCGAGCATGGCCGGCCAGAACAGCGCGTGGAAGTTGACGATGTCCTTGCCGATGAAGTGGTACAGCTCGGCCTTGGAATCCTTGTTCCAGAAGGCGTCGAAGTCCAGCTCCGGGCGGCGCGCGCAGAGGTTCTTGAAGCTGGCCATGTAGCCGATGGGCGCGTCCAGCCAGACGTAGAAGTACTTGCCCGGGGCCTCGGGGATCTCGAAGCCGAAGTAGGGCGCGTCACGGGAGATGTCCCATTCCTGCAGGCCGGCGTCCAGCCATTCGGCGATCTTGTTGGCCACCGACTCCTGCAGCGCGCCGCTGCGCGTCCACTGCTTGAGCATGGCGTCGAAGTCCGGGAGCTTGAAGAAGTAGTGCAGCGACTCCTTGAGCACCGGGGTGGCGCCGGAGATGGCCGATTTCGGGTCCTTCAGCTCGGTGGGCGAGTAGGTGGCGCCGCAGGCTTCGCAGTTGTCGCCATACTGGTCGGCGGTGCCGCACTTCGGGCAGGTGCCCTTGATGAAGCGGTCGGCCAGGAACATCTGCTTTTCCGGGTCGAAGTACTGCGTCACCGGGCGCGTGGCGATGTGCCCGGCGTCGCGCAGCTTCAGGTAGATGGCCGAGGACAGCTCGCGGTTCTCTTCCGAATGGGTCGAGTAGTAGTTGTCGAAGTCCACCAGGAAGTCGGCGAAGTCGGTCATGTGCTCGGCGCGCACGGCGTCGATCAGTTGCTCCGAGGTGATGCCCTCGCGCTCGGCGCGCAGCATGATGGCCGAGCCGTGGGCGTCGTCCGCGCACACGTACACCGCCTGGTTGCCACGCATCTTCTGGAAACGCACCCAGATGTCGGTCTGGATGTATTCCAGCATGTGGCCCAGGTGAATGGAGCCGTTGGCGTAGGGCAGGGCGCTGGTGACGAGGATCTGGCGGTTTTCGGACATGATGCTCAGGCCATTGGGGTAAATCGAGGGAAGTCGGTAACTATATAGGAAGCGGCGAGCTGCAAGCCACAATAGGCTACAGGCGGCGAGCTGCCGGTAGGGGCGACCGGTCGTGCCGAGGTGTTCTGTAGGAGCGAGCTTGCTCGCGAATGGGCCTGTAGCGGACTTTGTTCGCGAGCAAGCTCGCTCCTACGAGAAGCCGTTCCCGCTCGTACGCCGGGAGCGAGGCGCCGTGTTCGCCTGAAGCCTGCCGCCTGCAGCTGCTGTTAGAATGTCCGCCTACCGTGCTCAGCCTTTTTTCGGGAGAACCCATGAGCGTCGTCACCCGCGCCACGGTGGAGGCCGTCCTCCGCCAGATCACCGACCCGCACAGCGGCCAGAACCTGCTCGACGCCGGCTACCTGCGCGATCTCGACATCCAGGGCGGGCGCATCGCCCTGGGCCTGGAGCTGGGCTATGCCTGCGGCCTGTTCAGGAATGGCCTGGCGCAGACCGTGCAGATGGCCCTGGAAGCCCTCGACGGCGTGGACTCGGCCCAGGTGAAGGTGGACGTGAAGATCGCCGCGCACAAGGCCCAGGCCCAGGTGCCGGGCATGAGCAACGTGAAGAACATCATCGCCGTGGCCTCCGGCAAGGGCGGCGTGGGCAAGTCCACCACCGCCGCCAACCTGGCCCTGGCGCTGGCCCGCGAAGGGGCGAAGGTGGGCATCCTCGACGCCGACATCTACGGCCCCAGCCAGGGCATCATGTTCGGCATTCCCGAGGGCATCCGGCCGAAGGTGCGCGAGCAGAAGTGGTTCGTGCCGCTGGAGGCCCATGGCGTGGAAGTCATGTCCATGGCCTTCCTCACCGACGACAACACCCCGGTGGTGTGGCGCGGGCCGATGGTTTCCGGCGCGCTGCTGCAACTGATCACCCAGACCGCCTGGAACGACCTGGACTACCTGGTGATCGACATGCCGCCGGGCACTGGCGACATCCAGCTGACCCTGGCGCAGAAGGTCCCGGTGGCCGGCGCGGTGATCGTCACCACTCCGCAGGACCTGGCCCTGCTCGATGCCAAGAAGGGCGTGGAGATGTTCCGCAAGGTCAACATCCCGGTGCTGGGCGTGGTGGAGAACATGGCGGTGCACATCTGCTCCAACTGCGGCCACGCCGAGCACCTGTTCGGCGAGGGCGGCGGCGAGAAGCTGGCGGCGCAGTACGGCGTGGATCTGCTGGCCTCGCTGCCGCTGTCCATGGCCATCCGCATGCAGGCCGACGGCGGCAAGCCGACGGTGATCGCCGACCCGGAAAGCCAGTTGGCGATGATCTACCAGGAAATGGCCCGCTGCGTGGGCGCGCGCATCGCTCTGAGCGAGAAGGACGCGCCGGCGATGCCGAGCATCTCCATCAGCGAGGACTGATCAAGGGCGCGGCCTGGCGGCCGCGCTCGTCATTTGCCGGACGCCATGGCCGCGGTGGCCTCAGTTGACCTTCAGCTTGCCGCCACGGCCCAGCCCGCCCTCGACGTTCTGGGCCTTGTAGTCCTGCAGGGACACGACCATCTTGTTCCAGGCATCGATGAAGGCGACCACCGTGGCCTTGCCTTCGGGCGTGCGGGAAAAGCCGCCCAGCCCTCCGCCGACGCCACCGCCGAAGCCGGCCAGCGCGGCTCCGTAGTTGGTCGCGGTCGAGTTGCCTTCGGCTGCGGCGATCTGCACCGAGGAGCGAATGTCGAACAGCGAGAGCGTGACCACCGAGGCCTTGGTTTGCAGCGCGCCGGCGAGTTGGCCGATGGCGGCGTTGCCGATCAGCCCGCCGAGGGTTCCGGCCAGGCCGCCAATGGCGGAGTCGTTGATGATGATCTGCGGTTCCAGGTAATAGTCGGCGGCGACCCGCTGGCCCTTGTGCTGTTTAGAACCGGCACGGTATTCGCCGGATAGCCGCTGTATCTCGGTGATGCGCGAGAGGCGGGCGTCGGATCGCTGGTTGCCGATCGAGGTGATGACGAAGCAGTTCGATTGCTGTACCGCCAGGCGCAGCAGGGGTTCGATGGAGGTCATCTGCGTGGCGCTGCCGAAGGGGCCGTACCAGTCGGCCTCGCGCCCGTCGTCCACGGCGATGGTGCCCAGTGGCTTGTCGCAGCGCTGCAGCGATTGCTGCGCGCCGTTGCTGTTGCCGCCGGCCGCCGCGCCGGAAACCCCGGCATGCTGTCCCCCCGGCGAGATCAACCCCCCGCCCAGTGCCGCGCATCCATTCAATGTGCCGGCAATGGCCGCGCCCAGCATGTATTTAACAATGCTCTTCGATTTTGATTTCATGTTGTTTTGCCGTTTGGTGTTGGGGGGTGTTTGTTCTTCTGCCAGTTGCCGTTGCGGAAACTTTCGACTTGTGACTTCCAGCTAGCGCCAGTGCCAGTTGTCATCCCGCCAATAACTGCGATAGGGATAGGCCGAGTACCAATAGCGCAGGGTCATTTCCCGCCAGTCGCTCTTCCACTTGAAATAGGCGGCTTCGGAGTTTTTGGCGGCGCGGGCCTGGGCCAGGAGTTGCATCGACTCCTGATCGCCTCGGCCCGCGGCCATCGCCAGCCATTTCTCGGCTTCCTGCGGGTCGGCGCCCATTTCCTCGAGGCCGCCCAGGTAGAGGCCGCCGAGGGCCTTCTGCGCCTCCAGGTCCCCACGCTCCGCGGCGCTGCGCATCCACTGCAGCGCCTGGTAGCTGTCCTGGGCCACTCCATCCCCGCGGAAATAGCGCAGCCCCAGGTCGTAGGCCGCGCGCGGGTCGGTGGCGGCGAGGGACAGGAGCGCGCTCGAGGCTCGGTCCGCGTCGGTATCCGTGGGGTTATTGCCGGCAGCTGAAGATGACGCCGGGGGCTGTTGTGTTCCACAACCTTGTTCATCGCAAACCGGCTTCGGGTCGTTTGTCGCGCACGCAATTAGCAATAAGGGAAACAGCAGGAGGGGAATCTTTGGATTCATGGGAGTTCCCTGCGGGGCGTTTATTGTGATTTCCGCTGTAGGCAACTTATGGCGGGGCAGGGGGCAAAGTATCTTTCACGTCCGGTTCAAGGTGCAGGTGAAGTTTCTTTTGAGTCTTGTGAGATTTTTCTTAAAAAGTTGGAAGTATCTCGGCAATATCTGAAATACGCGTTGGCCCGCTACCCTCGCGGCCAGCATTCGTGTGTTGTTGGACGGTCTTCGGCGGGCCCGTGTGCAACGCGTTTTCGACGTTGGTCATGCAGCCTTTGCTGCCGACGGGCGCTGCCGGTAAGATTCGCGTTTCTTTTTCAGCAGCTACGGGACGCCCGCCATGAGCATCAAATCGGACAAGTGGATTCGCCGCATGGCCCTGGAGCACGGGATGATCGAGCCCTTCGTCGAGCGCCAGATCCGCGGCGCCGACGACAGCCGGGTGATCTCCTACGGCGTCTCCAGCTACGGCTACGACGTGCGCTGCGCCGCGGAATTCAAGGTGTTCACCAACATCCACTCGGCGGTGGTGGACCCGAAGAACTTCGACGAGAAGAGCTTCGTCGACATCAACAGCGACGTCTGCATCATCCCGCCGAACTCCTTCGCCCTGGCGCGCACCGTGGAGTACTTCCGCATCCCCCGCGACGTGCT
Organism: Pseudomonas sp. A6; assembly: GCF_052367875.1. Taxonomy (NCBI): domain Bacteria; kingdom Pseudomonadati; phylum Pseudomonadota; class Gammaproteobacteria; order Pseudomonadales; family Pseudomonadaceae; genus Pseudomonas; species Pseudomonas sp. A6. The sequence continues at coordinate 1,551,675 of NZ_CP198970.1, forward strand.
GACCATCTGCCTGGGCAAGAGCACCTACGCCCGCTGCGGCATCATCGTCAACGTCACCCCGCTGGAGCCGGAGTGGGAAGGCCACGTGACCCTGGAGTTCTCCAACACCACCAACCTGCCGGCGAAGATCTACGCCCACGAGGGCGTGGCGCAGATGCTGTTCCTGCAGTCGGACGAGGCCTGCGAGGTGTCGTACAAGGATCGTGGGGGCAAGTACCAGGGGCAGACTGGGGTGACGCTGCCCAAGGCCTGAGGCTTTAGGCGGATGCGAGAAACCGGGCTTTGGCCCGGTTTTTTGTTGCCTGGCGGTTGGCGCGGAGCAGTCCTGGACGCAGCGACCATCTTGCCGACTGCGCCGTGGCGCTTTTCGTAGGATGGGTTGAGCCTGCGAAACCCATGCTGCCGTGGCGATGGGTATCGCTTCGCTCAACCCATCCTACGACTGAGCCCCCCTCACTTCAGATTCCCACTGAGAAACTGCCGCAACCGCTCGCTCTTCGGCTGACCCAGCACCTCCTGCGGCGGCCCCTGTTCCTCGACGCGGCCCTGGTGGAGGAACAGCACCTGGCTGGAAACCTCGCGGGCGAAGGCCATTTCGTGGGTCACCAGGATCATGGTGCGGCCTTCCTCGGCCAGGGCCTTGATCACCTTGAGCACCTCGCCCACCAGTTCCGGGTCCAGCGCCGAGGTGGGTTCGTCGAACAGCATGATCTCCGGCTCCATCGCCAGCGCGCGGGCGATGGCCACGCGTTGCTGCTGGCCGCCGGAGAGGAACGCCGGGTACTTGCCAACCACCTGTTCCGGCAGGCCGACCTTGTTCAGGTAGGCGCGGGCGCGCTCCTCGGCTTCCTTGCGCTCCACGCCGAGCACCCGGCGCGGCGCCAGGGTGACGTTCTCCAGCACCGTCAGGTGGCTCCACAGGTTGAAGTGCTGGAACACCATGGCCAGGCGCGTACGGATGTGTTGCAGCTGCGCCGCGTCGGCCACGCGCATGCCGCCGGGGCTGGCGACCATGCGGATTTCCTCGCCGTCCAGGCTCATGCGGCCTTCGTCGGGCTGTTCGAGGAAGTTGATGCAGCGCAGGAAGGTGCTCTTTCCCGAGCCGCTGGCGCCGATCATGCTCACCACGTCGCCGGTGCGGGCTTCCAGGGACACGCCCTTTAGCACCTCGTTGTCGCCGTAGCGCTTGTACAGGGCGTCGATCTTCAGTGTGGTCATGGAGTCCTCAGGTTACGGCCGCCGCGCGGCCGGGATGGGGTTCAGCCATGGCTGGGGCCGAGGAAGGCCAGCCAGCGGCGTTCGGCGAGGCGGAACAGGCCGACCAGGGTGAAGGAGGTCACTAGGTACAGCGCCGCGGCTATGCCGAAGGACTGGAAGGAGAGGAAGGTGGCGGCGTTGGCGTCGCGGGCGATCTTCATGATGTCCGGCACCGTGGCGGTGAAGGCCACGGTGGTGGAGTGCAGCATGAGGATCACCTCGTTGCTGTAGTAGGGCAGCGAGCGGCGCAGCGCCGAGGGCATGATCACGTAGCGGTACAGGCGCCAGCCGCTCAGGCCGTAGGCGCGGGCCGCTTCCACCTCGCCGTGGGCAGTGTTGCGGATGGCCCCGGCGAATATCTCGGTGGTGTAGGCGCAGGTGTTCAGGGCGAAGGCCAGCAGCGTGCAGTTCAGGCCGTTGCGGAAGAAGGCGTCGAGGATCGGCTGCTCGCGCACCGCCGCCACGCTGTAGATGCCGGTGTAGCAGACCAGCAACTGGATGTAGAGCGGCGTGCCGCGGAACACGTAGGTGTAGAACTGCACCGGCCAGCGCAGCAGCGGGTTGCGCGAGACGCGGGCGATGGACAGGGGAATGGCGAAGGTGAAGCCGAAGGCGATGGACACCGTCAGCAGCCAGAGCGTCATGGCCAGGCCGGTGATGTGGTAGCCGTCGGTCCAGAGGAAGGCCTTGCCGTACTGCTGCAGCAACTCGATCATCGCAGGGCCTCGCGCACGCCGATGGCGTAGCGGCGCTCAAGGGCGTTGAGCACGATGTTGGAAACGGTGGTGAAGAGCAGGTAGATGGCCGCCGCCACCAGCAGGAAGAACAGCAGGCGGTAGCTGCTCTTGCCGGCGTCCTGGGCGGCGCGCACCACGTCGGAGAGGCCGATGATGGAGACCAGCGCGGTGGACTTGATCAGCACCATCCAGTTGTTGCCCACCCCCGGCAGGGCGAAGCGCATCATCTGCGGGAAGAGCACGAAGCGGAAGCGCTGCAGGCGCGTCAGGCCGTAGGCGCTGGCCGCCTCCAGCTGGCCGCGCGGCACGGCGAGGATGGCGCCGCGGAAGGTCTCGGTGAAGTAGGCGCCGTAGATGAAGCCGAGGGTGATGATGCCGGCGCTGAAGGGGTCGATCTCGATGTAGTCCCAGTCCATGTAGTCGGTCAGGTCCGCCAGCCAGGTCTGCAGGCTGTAGAAGATCAGCAGCATCAGCACCAGGTCGGGCACCCCGCGGATCAGCGTGGTGTAGCAGGTGGCGGGGAAGCGCAGCAGCCTGGAGCCGGACAGCTTGGCGCTGGCGCCCAGCAGGCCGAGGGTCACCGACAGCAGCAGCGAGCAGATCGACAGCTTGACGGTCATCCAGGTGCCGTCGAGGAGGATGGAGCCGTAGCCCTTGAGGCTCATGGTCTCGGCCAGGGTACGGAAGAAGTCCTGGAGCATGCGCAGGCAACTCCTTGTGCGGCGTTATCAGCAGAATAGACCGCGCCCGGCCGCCTTGGCGGCAGCCGGGTGCGGTGGACGCGGGTCAGTCGTTGTAGATGTCGATGTCGCCGAAGTATTTCTTCTGCAGCTTGTCGTAGGTGCCGTCGGCGTGGATCGCCTTGATGCCCTTGTTGATCATCTCGCGCAGTTCGTTGTTGCCCTTCTTGATGCCGATGGCGATGTCGGCCGGCATCAGCGGGTCATGCACCGGCTTGCTGATCTCGAAGCCCTTGCCCTGGTCGGTGGTGAGGAAGCCCTGTTCGGCCTGCAGCATGTCCTGCAGCGAGACGTCCAGGCGCCCGGACACCAGGTCGGCGTAGACCTGGTCCTGGTTCTGGTAGCTCTTCACGTTGACCCCGGCCGGCTCCAGCTTGGCCTTGGCGAAGGTTTCCTGGATGGTGCCCTGCTCGACGCCGACGGTCTTGCCCTTGAGCGATTCGGCGGTGGCTTCCAGGCCCGAGCCCTTCTTGCTGATCATCGCGGTGGGGCTGGTGAACAGCTTGTCGCTGAAGTCGATTTCCTTCTGGCGCGCCTCGGTGACGGTCATCGAGGAGATCACGCCATCGAACTTGCGAGCCTTCAGGCCCGGGATCATGCCGTCGAAGTCGTTGGCCATCCACACGCACTTGACCTTCAGGTGCTCGCAGATGGCGTTGCCCAGGTCGATGTCGAAGCCGACCAGGCTGCCGTCCGGCGCCTTGGACTCGAAGGGCGCGTAGGACGGGTCGGTGGCGAAGCGGATTTCTTTCCATTCCTTGGCCTGCAAGGCTCCGGCGCCAGCCAGCAGCACCAGGGCGGAGAGGGTCAGCCATGCTTTTTTCATCGGTTGGAATCCTTGGTGGTTGATTCAAGCAGTGGAACCAAAGGCATAACATCAATGTGACAGCAAGTTTCGAACCAGGGGCGCAACCACGGGCCTCGGCGGTAGGAGACGGACGACGGGCGCGTTCCTACGACAGGTATAGCAGCCGGTCGGGGAAGGGATGCCCCAAGACGGGGCGAGGGGGCGGGGTTTTCGGTAACAGCCTGGTGCGCCGATTGTGGCGCGGGCAGCAAAAAAGAAAGGCACCCGAGGGTGCCTTGAAGATGATCATGGAGTAAGTCGACAGATCCGACCCGCCGGCGCGGCGGAAGTTCCGCACCGCGCGCTCATTTCTGCGGGACGAGGGTCAGGCGCTTGCTGCCGTAGACGCGGTCGAGGTTCTGGCTCTGGAACGGGAAGCTCATGTAGTCGCCCTTCAGCCAGGCGTCGATGCCGTCGGCGTAGTGCGGGCTGGCCGGGTTGCCGGACTGGCCGCTGCTGTTGACGCCGAGCATGGGCTCGCTCTGGCCGAAGTCGACGACGATGCGCATGGCCGGGATCAGCCAGGTGTCGAAGTTCTGGCCCCAGTTGTAGGCGGAAACGTTCAGCGTGCTGTGGTCGCCGCCGGCCGGGTAGGGGCCGCGGTCCAGGTAGCCCTTGATGGCGCCCAGGCCGGCGCGCTGTCCAGCGTCCAGGTAGGGCGCCATCTTGGTGCTGTCGCTGACCCAGTTGTAGGTGTGCAGCTTGCCCCACTGCCAGGCATGGCGGTCGCTGCCCAGCTTCTGTTCGCAGAAGGCGGTGGCGGCGGCCAGGCTGCGCGCGAGGATGGCCGGCTTGTCTTCCTTCTGCGGCGTTTTCACGTCGTCCCAGAAGGGGCTGTCATCGCGGCCCAGCAGGTGGTCGGCCTGGGCCGAGTAGGAGAGGTCGGCGTTCTGCACGAAGGCCTTCCAGGCCGGGCTGTCTTCCGGGCCGAGTTCGTCGAGGAAGATCTGCTTCGCGCTTTCCTGCAGGAAGGCCTCGTAGAGGGCGGCGTCGGCGGAGCTGGCGGAGAGCTTGCCGTCGAACGCCATCAGCCGGTCCAGGGCCTCGCGGGCGCGCTCGCGCTGGCCCTCGGGCAGCGCCTGGATCGCCTGCTTCAGCGGCGCGGCCATGCCGGGCGCGTCGAGCATGCCCTGCAGCTTGGCGGCGAAGGGCGTGGTCTGGTCGTACTGCATGGCGATCATGCTGCGCGCGTCGTGGCGGTTGCTGGCGTTGGCCAACTGGGCGATGCGCTCGGCGCGTTCGGGGTAGTACCAGGAACTGGACAGCTGCGCGCCGTAGCCGGGCTGCACGGTGCGGTTGTTGGCGGTGCCCAGCCAGCCCTGCTGCGGGTCCTGGTCGGAGGGATGGAGGATCGGGTCGGCATAGCCGTCCCAGTCGTAGCGCCCGTCCCAGCCCGGGGAGGGCAGCAGGCCGCGGCCGTCCTTGCGGTTGGGGAAGCGCCCGGTGACCTGCCAGCCGATGTGCTTCTCGTCGGCGAACACGATGTTCAGCGGCATGGCGCGTATTTCGCGGGTGGCGTCGAAGGCCTGCTCGACGCTCTTGGCCCGGGACAGGTCGAAGAAGGCGTCCAGGCTCTTGTCCGACACCGCCTGGATGCTCTGGTAGGCCAGGCCGTAGCTGCTGGACAGCGGTAGCGGCTGCAGGTCGTTCTTCTTCGCGCCGAGCAGGGCGCTGTTGAGCAGCGGGCCGTGGCGGGTTTCATAGATGGTCTCGCGCACCGGGCGCTGGCCCTTGATGAAGAAGGTCTCGACGCGCTCGCTGGCCGGCTTCCACTGGCCGTCGGCCAGGTAGTAGAGCTTGCCGCCCTGGCGCCGCAGCTGTTCGAGGAAGACGTCCTGATTGTCGCCCATGACCATGGTCATGCCCCAGGCCAGCTTGCCGTTGAAGCCGGCCACCACGCCGGGCACGCCGGCGATGGTGACGCCCGCGGCGCTGTACTTCGGCGAGCGGATCTGCATGAAGTTCCAGATCGACGGCATCGACAGCGGCAGGTGGGTGTCGTTGGCCAGCAGGCTCTTGCCGCTGCGGCTGCGCTGCGGGGCGATGGCCCAGTTGTTGGAGGCGGCCACGCCGAGCATCTGCAGCCCGGCCACGGCCTCGGCGGCGCCACCGACCTCGGCCAGGCCGGGAATCTGCCCGGCGAGGTTCAGGCCTTTGAGCTTGTCGGCCTCGGCGAAGGGTAGTTCCTCGTCGGGGTAGATGGGCGTGAGCCAGGCGAGCTTCCCGGCGCCGACCTTCTGCGCGAGCACCAGGGAATCCAGTTCTTCCTGCAGGTTCACCGCCAGGCCGAAGTTGAGCAGGGCGAAGACCAGCGCCGAATCCTCGGGTTTCCAGTATTCCGGGCGGTAGCCGGACTCGGCGATGTCCATCGGCAGCTTGTCGCGGTAGCGGAACAGGTAGGCGTTGACGCCGCGCGCGTAGGTTTCGAAGAAACGCTTCAGGCGCGGCGAGGAGCCGGTGTAGAGGGCATTGGCGGCCTGCCTGAGGTTGACCGTGCGCATGAAGCGGTCGATCTCCAGGGCGCCCGGCCCGACCATCTCCGACAGCCGCCCCTGGGCCATCAGGCGCAGGCTGACCATCTGGCCGATGCGGTCGCTGGCATGCACGTAGCCCATGGCGAAGAGCGCGTCGTGGAAGGTGCTGGTCTCGATCAGCGGCATGCCCAGGGCATTGCGGCGCACCGACACGCTTTCGGCCAGGCCCTTGAGCGGCTGCACGCCGGAGGTGGGCGGCAGGCTGTCGGCGTAGCGGTCGTTCAGCCAGGTCTGACAGCCAGTCAGGCTGACTGCGGCGCTGAGGGTGGCGGCGAGGCCGAGTCGGGGAAGCGGGCGGAAGGCTCGCGAGGCCATGGAAGCGTGCTCCTGCACAGGGGCTTGCGGAAAGCCGCTACGTTAGAGAGGCGCGCACCTTCGCGCAAGCCGCGGGGCAGGGAATTCGCGGGGTGTGGGTGGTTCGGGAGGGTGGGCGCGGGGATGCTCGCGATGGGTGTTCGTGCCACCAGGGCGTCCGGCGTGGCCGGCGAGTCCAATCGCGGACGGAGTCCGCTCCTACGCCCGTGCTTCCCTGGAACTATAGGAGCGGACTCTGTCCGCGATTCGTGCGGATAACGCCGTAGGCATTATGCGCCCTACGGATTTCCAGAGAACTTCGGGTGCTGGGTTCAAGAGCGCCCTCTCCCCAACCCTCTCCCGCAAGCGGGAGAGGGGGCTGTTCGGAGTGGGGGGAGAATCCTGAGTCGTCCTGATACGCCTTACCTCACCCCCGTCATTCCCGCGAACGCGGGAACCCAGTGACGGGTGGTTGGGTTCGCGAGCAAGCTCGCTCCTACGAAAAGCAAAAGCAAAAGCGCGTTTGCTTTTGGATTTCCAGAGAAACATCCGTGCACTCCGAAACGCCCCTTCAGAAGGCCGAGCGAAACCGGCGCTCAGGAGGTCATGCGACATGGATGTCGCGAGAGCCCCGTGGGCTACAGGGACGTACCCTCGGGGCGGGCCTCCGTGGCGGGGGAGTTCGTGAGGGTAGCCCGGCTTTATCGGGCCCGTATGTTGGGGCAAGCCTTTTTGGTTCCTTTTGTGGCGTTTGACAAAAGGGACTCGCCCGAGGGGGCGAAACAAAAAATCTCCGCAGACTCGGAGCGGCGCAGAAACACCCAAACAAGAAGGCAACTGGGTTCCCGCGTTCGCGGGAATGACGGGGGTGAGGTTAGGGGTGGGAGGATGGAGCCTGATCGACGCACCGCTCAGGACAGCCCCTCTCCCTTCAGGGAGAGGGTTGGGGAGAGGGCGCTCTTACCCCCAACACCATCGCCACCGGGTAAACCCCGTTCGCGAGCAAGCTCGCTCCTACAGGGGCTTTTGTGCCCGCCGGAAACGAAAACGCCGTTTCCCCTCACGGAAGAAACGGCGTTCTCACCTAGCCCACCCGCCTCAGGCGCCGTGGCACTTTTTGAACTTGGCGCCGCTGCCGCAAGGGCACGGATCGTTGCGGCCAACGTCCTTCAGCGGATTACGCACCGGCTCGTGGCTGTGATTGCAGTGCGGGCCATGCACGTGGTGATGATGGTCATGATCATGGTCGTGGTTGCAGTCGGGACCATGTACATGGGGTTCCTGGCTCATGGGTGCCTCACTCCGGGATGAAATCGCCGGGGATTATCTCGCCATTGCGCGCGATATGCACGGTGCGGCCGAACAGCAGGCCGGTCTTCACGTCGCCTTCGAGGCTGTAGCGGATCGGCTTGTCCGGGTCTTCCAGCAGCTTGACGATGTACTTCATGTGCCGCCAGAGGTTGGTCTGCACCGGCACCTCGAAGAACTGCCGGCCGTTGGCGGGCACGGTGAACCAGACGCTGGATTCGCCTTCGGCCAGGTCGACGTCGTTCAGCTTGACCTTGTAGGCCAGGCCGCGCACCGGCAGGCTGAAGTCGTTCGGGTTGTCGATACGGAAGTGCAGTGTGAACTGTTGCTCTAGCAGGCGGGCTTTCACCACGTCCACTTTCATCAGCTTCACGTCGGGGCTTTCGAAGCTACCGGTCATCCAGCTGCAACCGGAGAGGAGCGCGAAAATCCAGACTAGGCTGATAATTCTTATCGTTTGCGCCTGATAATTCATTTCAATCCCCCAAGACGCCCCAGTGTACCAAGCGGCTGCTTGGCCGCAAGTTGTTGTTGCGTTAAAAGAAGTTGTCCCATACTGGGCCGCCCGTCGGCAGACGGGAGAACACAGGAGTGTGATGGATGAGCCGTTTCGAAATCGTCTTTTCCGGTCAGACGCTTCCAGGCGCCGATCCGGAAGCGGTGAAGGCCAACCTGGCCAAGCTGTTCCAGGCCGATGCGCAACGCATCGCCCTGCTGTTTTCCGGCCGCCGCCTGGTGCTGAAGAATAACCTCGACGCCGCCGCCGCCGACAAGTACCGCGCCGCTCTGGAACGGGCCGGCGCGCGCGTCGAGGTGGTGGACATGGCCCCCGCGGTGGAGGAGATCGAACTGGCCCCGCCGCCCGCCGCCGAACCCGCTCCTACCCCGGCACCGGCCGCGGCTACGCCGGGACGGCTGAAGGTAGCCCCGCGCGACGAGTACATGGCGGCCTTCGCCGAGGTAGACGCGCCGGACTTCGGCCTGGCCCCGGTGGGCGCCGACCTGCAGGACGACAAGGCCGAGCCGCATGCGCCGCAGGTTGACCTCAGCCAGTTCAGCCTGGCGCCGGTGGGCAGCGACATGGGCCAGGCAAAGGCGGACCCCGCCGCGCCGGCGCCCGACACCAGCCATCTGAAGCTGGCCGACTGAGCGCTCAGCCGTTCTGCTGGGGATCGTCCTTGTAGACGAACTTGGGCATTTCCCAGTGGAAACGGATCGCCAGCAGGCGGAACAGGAAGCCGGCGAACAGGGTGATCAGCATGGCCTGCTCGTTGGGCAGGTCCAGCTGGATGCAGATCAGGTAGCACCAGGCGCTGGCGAAGGACACGCTGGCGTACAGCTCGCGGCGGAAGATCAGCGGCACGTCGTTGCAGAAGATGTCGCGCAGGATGCCGCCGAACACCCCGGTGATCACCCCGCTGACCGCGGCGATCAGCAGGCTGTGGCCCATCTCCAGGCCGACCTGGCAGCCGATCAGGGTGAAGGCCACCAGGCCGATGGCGTCGAGTACCAGGAACAGCGAGCGCAGGTGACGCATCAGCGGCGCGATGAACACCGTGACCAGCGCGGCGCCGGCGGTGAGCGCCAGGTATTCCGGGTGGCGCACCCAGGTCAGCGGGTAGTGCCCCAGCAGCATGTCGCGCATCGAGCCGCCGCCCAGGGCGGTGACGCAGGCCACCAGCACCACGCCGAACAGGTCCATGCTGCGGCGCCCGGCCGAAAGCGCGCCGGTCATGGCTTCGGCGGTGATGGCGATGATGTAGAGGACGGTCAGCAGCATGGCGAGGGGCCCGCGAAAAAGCGCGCATTCTAGCCGATGGGCCCGATGCACCCAATGGGTGCATGCGGTGTCCCTCTTTAGGTGGGAACGAATCCTTCGCTATCCACGCCCGCCGGAAAGCCCTGGCTACAGGTGCAAGAGAAGCTCTGACGTAGGATGGGTTGTTGCGATACCCATCACCATGGCCCGATGGGTATCGCTTCGCTCAACCCATCCTACGAGGCACGCCCCGGTGCGTCCGCCGTGTCAACCGATCCACGGCCCGCAGCATTTCTTCAGCTTGCCGCCGGCGCCGCACGGGCAGGGATCGTTGCGGCCCAGCTTGAGCGGCACCGTCGGGTCGAGGAAATACCAGCGGCCGTCGCGCTGGACGAAGCCGGAGCATTCGCGGTGGCTGTGCTCGCCGTTGGCGTCGTGCCAGCGCGCGGTGAAGGTGACGCGGGCATGCTCGGGCGTGCCGCCGAGCACCTCGTGGCTTTCCACCTCCAGGCCCAGCCAGGTGCTGCCCAGGCTCCAGGCGCGGATGGCCTCCAGGTCCAGGCCGGGCTGCTGGGCCGGCAGCGTGGTGTCGCGCAGGTAGTCCACCAGGCCCAGGGCGTAGGCGCTGTAGCGCGAACGCATCAGCGCCTCGGCGGTGGGCGCCGGCTGGCCGGCGTGCAGGCGGCCGCAGCAGTCCGCCAGGGACAGGCCGCTTCCACAGGGGCAGCAGGGCTCGGTCATGGTCACCACCAGTACTTGCCGAAGTTTTCCGGGTTGGCCCAGAACTTGGCGTTCAGCCAATCCGGGACCTGCTTGTATTCACGCAGATCGTAGGTGAACAGCGTGAGTGTCTGATCGTCGCGCTGGAAGCGTTCGCTGGCCTGCATGCCCAGGGCGTAGAAGTCGATTTCGGCGACGCCGGCCTCGGCCAGGTCGACCAGCACGGCGACGCGGCTGCTGTTGAGGTTGCGGATGCCGCCGACCAGTTGCAGCGCCGCGCGCCGCTCCAGGTGTTCCAGGCAGTCGGCCAGCAGCGCCAGGTCGTAACGCTGCGCCGCCAGTTCCGCCGGCAGCTCGCCTGCGGCGGCGCCGTGCACCTGGCAATCGGGGTGGGCCTGGCGGAAGGCTTCCACGGCGGGAATGCCGCTGGCGCCTACCAGCAGCAGGCGTTGCGGGGCGTAGCGGTCGAGCAGGGCGGCCAGCGCCTGCTGGGGCGTGCGATCGGAAATCATCGGTGTGCGGAAACTCTCGTTCGGAATGCGCAGAGACTAGCCTGTGAACCCCTTCATGGCCTAGTGCTGGCGTATTCGTGCATCGCCGTCTTTACTCGGTAATTGTCGGTTCAGACCCATCTCACAGGAGAGACTGATATATGAGCATCAAAAGGACCGCTTTACCCCTGCTGCTGGTAAGCACGCTGCTCACCGGTTGCGCAGGGTTGCAGAAGTCCGACTGGCCGACCTGCGCATTGGTCGGTGGTGTAGGGGGCGCTGGCCTGGGCTCCATCGAAAGCAGTGCCTGGGCGGGCTGGGGCGCGCTGATCGGCGGCGTGCTCGGCGCGTCCTACTGCTGGGTGCATGGCGAAGGCGAGAAGGTGGTCGAGGCGCCGCCGCCCGCACCGGCTCCCGAACCGGCTCCGGCACCGCTGCCGAAGGAAGAGACCATCGTGGTCAGGGACCTGCACTTCGCCTTCGACTCGTCGAAGATCGACAACCGTGACAAGGACAAGCTCGACACCATCGCCACCCGCCTGAAAGAGGAAGCCTCCACCACCACGCTGGATATCTCCGGCCACACCGACAGCGTCGGCACCGACGCCTACAACCAGAAACTGTCCGATCGCCGCGCCCACGCGGTGGCCAACTACCTGGTGGATGCCGGCGTGCCTGCCAGCAGCATCAAGTCGGTGGAAGGCTACGGCGAAAGCAAACCGGTCGCCGACAACAAGACCAAGGAAGGCCGCGCGGAAAACCGTCGCGTGGAAATCCTGATCAAGCGCCAGTGACACCCGGCGTGTGCTGAAGCGAAAGGGGCCTTTGCGCCCCTTTCGTGTTTCCGCCGCCTATGGAAATCGTCACCGCCTCCGGAGTATGGTGCCGGCACAAGAAACCGGGGGAGCATCTACATGAAGGCTTTTGTGGGGCTGGGCAAGCTGGTTGCCCTGTTGTTCTGGCTGGCGGTGCTGGCCAATCTGCTGCATCCCTTCGCTCATCCGTTCGCGACCCTGCTGAAGGTCGCCGGGGGCCTCATCCTGCTGATCCACATCCTTGAACTGCTGGCGCTCGGCGCACGCCTGAAGGGGCGTTCGTCCCCCTGGCTGGACCGCATCCAGGTCCTGCTGTTCGGCATCTTCCATTTCCTCTCGCTGCCGGCACCGGTCAAGGAGGGCGGTCATGCGTAAGCTGCTGTTGGGCCTGATGCTGCTGGCGCCGATCGAGGCCGCCAGCGCCGCTTCGGTGCAGGTGGAGGCCAATACCGTGCTGCGCCTGCCGGTGAAGGGCGAGTCCCTGAGCCTGGAACACGTCCGCGTGGCGGAGGGCGGCGCGCTGCTGATCCCGTCGCGGGTGAAGGTGCTGCACATCGACGAACTCGACCTGCAGAAGAACGCCCGCCTCGGCGTGTTCCCCGGCGAGCAGCCGCTGCGCATCGAGGTGGCCCGCGGGCACCTCGCCGATGGCAGCGTGATCGCCGCCCAGGGCGCTGCCGGCAGCTTCCACCGCCCGGCCAGCGCCGGCCGCACCCTGACCCTGCGCCTGCAGGACGTGCAGGTGGAGAACCTGCTGGTCGACGTGCGCGGCGGCGTCGGCGCGCCGGGCTACGACGGCCTCGACGGCGCCAATGCGCGCAGCGGCGGTTGCCTGTGGGGCGGCGCGGAGCAGGGCGGCGACGGCCAGGACGCCGGCGACGGCCAGACCGGCGGCGCCGGCGGCGTGGTGCGCCTGGAAGTGCCCCAGCAATTCCCCGTGGAGTCGGTCAAGGTGCGCCTGGAAGGCGGCGCCGGCGGTGCCCCGGGCCAGCCGGGCAAGGCCGGCGCGCGCAGCGGCGAAAAGGGCTGCCTGCTGTACTCGGTGGACGGTGGCAAGGCCGGCCACGACGGCAACGCCGGCAAGCCCGGCCCCAGCGGCGCCCAGGGCCGTCTGGACGTCGTGCGTTTCTGATTGAAACCGGCGCGGGCCCGCGGCCCGCGCCAATGTTCACCAGTGCGGGCGCGCGGCGACTATCGCCACCAGCGCCATGCCCAGCAGCAGGTTGCCGCCCACGGTGCGGCGGACTCGCCCCAGCACCGCGCCGCCGGCGGGCCAGTCGGACGCCTCGATGGCACGGCGCAGCTCCGGCAATTGCAGCGCCTGCACCCGCAGGAACAGCGCCAGCATCGCCACGTACAGCCCCATCATCACCTGCACGTAGCGCGGCGCGCCGGCCACGCCGTTGAAACTCAGCTGCAACATGCCGATACCAGTCACCGGCAGCACCAGCACCGCCACCCAGACCCAGACGAAGAAGCGCCGGAACACCTCGGCCCACAGCTTCAGCCGCGCCGGCGCATCCAGCGCGGCGACGGCCGCAGGCCGCAGGATCATCCAGGCGAAGAACATCCCTCCGACCCAGACCAGGGCGGCCAGGACGTGCAGGGCGTAGACGGGGGCAAAGGCGGTCATTCGGCGATCTCCGCTGGCGGTTGAAAATAAGCGCGCTATCATAGCCGGCCCACAGGGTCTGTTGACGTTTTGTCGCGAGCCGCGTTGCAGCGACAAATGGCGCCAGGCTAGGCGCGGGACGCAGGCAATGGCGCTCCCTTGGCAAGTCCCGCAACGACGCATGGCGCCATTTGCCGCGCAACCCGAAGGGACGGGCCCTTTTTTGCGTGGTGCCGCGTTACTCGTCGTTCATTTGGAATGACCAAACCGCTCTCCTCGCGCCTTGCCCTACGCAAAAAATGGCTCCGTCGCGGTCGTGACAAAACGCCAACAGACCCTGCTACCACTGAAAATTTATCCAGCATCGGGATGTATCCCGCATGCCCGGGAATTCCATGCTCAGCAACGAACTCAAGGCCACCATCCAGGGCGCCTATACGCGCTTCCTGGAAGCCAAGGAACTCAAGCCGCGCTACGGCCAGCGCCTGATGATCGCCGAAGTGGCCAAGGTCCTGGGCACCATCGAGACCGACGAGGAAGGCCATCGCACCGGCGAGGCCGCGGTGGTGGCCGTGGAGGCCGGCACCGGCACCGGCAAGACCGTGGCCTACAGCCTGGCCGCCATCGCCTGCGCCAAGGCCGCCGGCAAGCGCCTGGTGATCGCCACCGCCACGGTGGCGCTGCAGGAGCAGATCGTCCACAAGGACCTGCCCGACCTGCTGCGCAACAGCGGCCTGGCCTTCAGCTTCGCCCTGGCCAAGGGCCGCGGCCGCTACCTGTGCCTGTCCAAGCTCGACCACCTGCTGCAGGAAGGCCAGGCGCAGAACGCCACGGCCCAGCTGTTCGAGGAAGAAGGCTTCCGCATCGACGTCGACGAGAGCGGCACCAAGCTGTTCAACCAGATGATCGAGCGTCTGGCCGGCAACCGCTGGGACGGCGACCGCGACTCCTGGCCCGAGGCCATCGAGGACGCCCACTGGGCGCAGCTGACCACCGACCACAGCCAGTGCACCAACCGCCACTGCCCGAACTTCCAGCAGTGCGCCTTCTACAAGGCGCGCGAGGGCATGACCAAGGTCGACGTCATCGTCACCAACCACGACCTGGTGCTGGCCGACCTGGCCCTGGGCGGCGGCGCCATCCTGCCGGACCCGCGCGAGACCCTCTACGTCTTCGACGAAGGCCACCACCTGCCGGACAAGGCCATCGGCCACTTCGCCCACTTTACCCGCCTGCGCGCCACCGCCGACTGGCTGGGGCAGGTGGAGAAGAACCTGACCAAGCTGCTGGCGCAGAACCCGCTGCCCGGCGACCTCGGCCGGCTGATCGAGCAGGTGCCGGAACTGGCCCGCGAACTGCGCACCCAGCAGCAGTTCATGTTCACCGCCTGCGAGGAGATCGGCGACTTCCGCGCCGGCGAGGACATGGAAGGCCGCGAGCGCCCGCGCCACCGCTTCGTGGGCGGGGTGGTCCCCGAGCACATCCGCGAGATGGGCATCGAGCTGAAGAAGGGTTTTTCCAAGCTCACCGACCTCTTCACCCGCCTCACCGAACTGCTCAAGCAGGCCATGGACGGCGAGGGCACCGCCGGTGTCGCCAGCTACCAGGCAGAGGAGTGGTACCCGCTGTTCGGCAGCCTGCTGTCGCGCGCCCAGGGCAACTGGGAACTGTGGACCGCCTTCACCTGCGAGGACCCACAGGACAGCCCGCCCATGGCGCGCTGGCTGACCCTCGCCGAGAGCGGCAGCTTCTACGACATCGAGGCCAACGCCAGCCCGATCCTCGCCGCCGAGACCCTGCGCCGCAACCTGTGGAACGTGGCCTACGGCGTGCTGGTGACCTCCGCCACCCTGACCGCCCTGGGCACCTTCGACCGCTACCGCATGCGCGCCGGCCTGCCGCGCGCGGCGGTCACCGCCGTGGTGCCCAGCCCCTTCCACCACGCCGATGCCGGCCTGCTGCGGGTGCCGGACCTGAAGGCCGACCCGCGCGACGCCGCTGCCCACACAGCGGCCATCGTCCGCGAGCTGCCGGCCATGGTCGAAGGCGCGCGGGGCACCCTGGTGCTGTTCGCCTCGCGGCGGCAGATGCAGGACGTGTTCGACGGCCTAGAGCGCGACTGGCGCAAGCGCGTGCTGATCCAGGGCAACCTGTCCAAACTGGAGACGCTCAACAAGCACAAGGCCCGCGTCGACGACGGCGAGCCCAGCGTGCTCTTCGGCCTGGCCAGCTTCGCCGAGGGTGTCGACCTGCCGGGGGCCTACTGCGAGCACGTGGTGATCGCCAAGATTCCCTTCGCGGTGCCGGACGACCCGGTGGAGGCGGCGCTCTCGGAGTGGATCGAGGCGCGCGGCGGCAACCCCTTCATGGAGATCGCCGTGCCCGACGCCTCGCTGCGCCTGGTGCAGGCCTGCGGGCGCCTGCTGCGCACCGAGCAGGACCGCGGCACCATCAGCCTGCTGGACCGCCGGGTGGTGACGCAGCGCTACGGCAAGGCCATCCTCAACGCCCTGCCGCCGTTCCGCCGCGAGATCGCCTGAGGCGTGCGGCACCCGTAACAGGGGACGGCGCGCCGTCCCAGGTCGCAAACCCCGGTGGCGCCCGGCGCTGCCCCAAGGACAAGGTTGCATGCGTTCATCCCGTTGGCATCTGCCCCTGCTGTTCAGCCTGAGCCTCGCCTGCGCCCCGCTGTGGGCCGCGCCCAGCGACGACACCCTGTTCAACTTCGTCAAGCCGATGGCCGTGGTCGGCGTCGGCCTGCAGGACGCCGACCTGCCCAGCTCCACCGCCGAGGCCACGCCCGAGGGCGAGATCCTGCGGCGGGTGAAGTTCCATCCGGCGGCGCGCCCCACGCTCACCCTCAAGCCCGCCAGCGGCAGCTGGGACTGGTCGCGGGCCGACGCCATGAGCCTGCGCATCCAGAGCGCCATGGACTGGGCGCTGACCCTGGAGATCGATATCGACAACCTCGACGGCACGCCGGGCCTGCACGCCAGCGTCGCGCTGCCCGCCGGCCCGGCGCAGACCCTGCTGGTGCCGCTGCAGGCCACCGCGCCGCAGCTGTTCGGCATGCGCGCCGGGGTGCCGATGCCGATGAGCCTCGACGGCCAGCGCGTGCTCATCGCCCCGGTGGTCACCGGCGAGCTGCAGCGCAACAAGGTCGGCGCGGTGCGCATCTACCTGAACGCCCCGAAGGCGGCCCAGGACATCCTCGTCGGCCGCTTCGGCACCCGTTCCGGCGGCGACGAGCTGCGCAAGGCCTACACCGGCATCATCGACGCCTACGGCCAGTCCACCCGCAGCGACTGGCCGGAGAAGGTCAAGAGTGTCGAGCAACTGGCCAACGCCTGGAAGGCCGAAGGCGAGCAACTGAAGAAATGGCAGGCCCAGGCGCAGCCCACCGACACCTTCGGCGGTCTGCTGGAAGGCCCGGACTTCCAGGCCACCGGCTTCTTCCGCACGGAGAAGCGCAACGGCCGCTGGTGGCTGGTGACGCCGGACGGGCACCCGTACTGGTCCCTGGGCGTGAACACGGTGAACAGCGAAAGCAGCCAGACCTACGTCGAAGGCCGCGAATACATGTTCGCCGAGCTGCCCGCCGAGGGTGAGCCGCTGGCCGACTTCTACGGCCAGAGCGACGACCGCGACGGCGTCGGCGCCCAGCAGGGCAGGGCCTTCGGCCACGGCCGCTGGTACGACTTCTACGCCGCCAACCGCTACCGCGCCACGGGCGGGCTGAGCGGCCAGCCGGCTGCTGACGCCTGGCTGGAGCGCACCCTGGCGCGCCTCGACGCCTGGGGCTTCAACGGCCTGGGCAACTGGAGCCAGCCGGCTTTCGCCGGCGCCTCGCGGATACCCTACAGCCTGCCGCTGGCCATCGGCGGCGACTACGCCACGGTCAGCACCGGCTACGACTGGTGGGGCGCCATGCCCGACCCCTTCGACCCGAAATTCGCCATGGCCGCCGAGCGCGCCATCGCCATCGCCACCCGCGACCACCGCGAAGACCCCTGGCTGCTCGGCTACTACGCCGACAACGAACTGGCCTGGGCCGGACAGGGCAGCGAGCCGCGCAACCGCTACGCGCTGGCCTTCGGCACCCTGGCGCTGTCCACCGACAGCCCGGCCAAGCGCGCCTTCATCAAGCAACTGAAGGACAAGTACCACGAGCACGAGGCCCTGGCCGAAGCCTGGGGCGTCGAGCTGGGCGCCTGGGAAGACCTGGACGCGCCGGGCTACCAGGCCCCCGCGGTGCAGGCGGAACACCCGGCCATCGAGCAGGACTACAGCGCCTTCCTGCGCCTGTACGCCGACCAGTACTTCAAGACCCTGCGCGACTCCCTCAGCTGGCACGACCCCAACCACCTGCTGCTGGGCGGTCGCTTCGCGGTGAACACCCCCGAGGCGCTGGCCTCCTGCGCGCGGTATTGCGACCTGCTGAGCTTCAACCTCTACGCGCCGACGCCGCAGCAGGGCTACGACGCCGCCTACGTGCGCAGCCTCGACAAGCCGGTGCTGATCAGCGAATTCCACTTCGGCTCGCGCGACCGCGGGCCGTTCTGGGGCGGGGTTTCCGAGGTGTACAACGAGCAGCAGCGCGGCGAGCGCTACCAGCAGTTCCTCGCCGCCGCGGTGAAGGACCCGCAGATCGTCGGCGCGCACTGGTTCCAGTACCTCGACCAGCCCGCCAGCGGCCGCCTGCTCGACGGCGAGAACGGCCACATCGGCCTGGTCGGCATCACCGACCTGCCGTTCGCCGGCTTCATCGACGCGGTGCGCAAGGGCAACCAGCAGGTGATGAAGGCCATGCTGGAACAGGCCCGTGCCGCCGCCAAGGCAGCGCCCGAGGCGCCCACCCCGCGGGTCGACCCGGACGCCACCGCCAGCGCCGCACAGGACGTGCCGGCCGCGCAATAGAACGGCATTCGCCGCGGCCATGATGGCCGCGGCCCTACCCAGGTCGGGTTCACAAGCCGGCGGGGTGCTGGAAGAATGCGCCTTTCGTCCCCAGTCCGGAGTGCCCCATGACCCTGCAAGGCCATTGCGACAGCCGCTTCACCCCCGTAGCCGACGCCTTCGCCGCGCTCTTCGAGGACCCGCAGGAACGAGGCGCCGCGCTGTGCATCCAGGTCGGCGGCGAGACCCTGGTGGACCTCTGGGCCGGCAACGCCGGCAAGGACGAAGGCCAGGCCTGGCAGGCCGACACCATCCTCAACCTGTTCTCCTGCACCAAGACCTTCGCCGCCGTGGCCGCCCTGCAACTGGTGGGCGAGGGCCGCCTGGAGCTGGACGCCCCGGTGGCGCGCTACTGGCCGGAGTTCGCCGCCGCCGGCAAGCAGGCCATCACGCTGCGCCAGTTGCTCTGCCACCGCGCCGGGCTGCCGGCGCTGCACCAGATGCTGCCCGCCGAGGCGCTGTACGACTGGCAGGCGATGACCGCCGCGCTGGCCGCCGAAACGCCCTGGTGGACGCCGGGCAGCGAGCATGGCTACGCGCCCATCACCTACGGCTGGCTGATCGGCGAGGTGATCCGCCGGGTGGATGGCCGCGAGCCCGGCACCGCCATCGTCGAGCGCACCGCCAAGCCCCTGGGGCTGGACTTCCACATCGGCCTGGACGACGCCGAGTTCCCGCGCGTGGCGCACATCGCCCGGGCCAAGGGCAACCTCGGCGACGCCGCGGCGCAGCGCCTGCTGCGCACCCTGATGAGCGAGCCGAGCGCCCTGAGCACCCGCGCCTTCACCAACCCGCCGTCGATCCTCACCAGCACCAACAAGCCCGAGTGGCGGCGCATGCAGCAGCCGGCCGCCAACGGCCACGGCAATGCCCGCGCCCTGGCCGGTTTCTACGACGGCCTGCTGCAGGGCAAGCTGCTGGATGCCGCGCTGCTCGCCGAGTTGACCTGCGAGCACGCCCGCGGCGAGGACCGCACCCTGCTCACCGGCACCCGCTTCGGCCTGGGCTGCATGCTCGACCAGCCGGAACTGGCCAACGCCACCTACGGCCTCGGCCCGCAGGCCTTCGGCCACCCCGGCGCCGGTGGCTCGGTGGGCTTCGCCGACCCCGAGCGCAGCCTGGCCTTCGGCTTCGTCACCAACACCCTCGGCCCCTACGTGCTGATGGACCCGCGCGCCCAGAAGCTGGCGCGCATCGCCGGCGACTGCCTGTAGGCGCCCCGGGCCAGACGCCGCGCAGCGCCTGGCCGACGAAGCGGCGGAACCTTCCGCCGCGGCTCCGCTCGAATGGCGACTTCATGGGGAAACCGCGCCGGGTTTCGTCGCGTTTTTTCCCCCGCTGCTACGGCCGGGGTTCCACCGCTCGTCAGTTGAAGAGCAAAATGCCCATTTCCCTTAGTAAGTTATGTTCGAATCTTGATTCGCGACATTAACTTGTGTCCGTCCCTGTTGCCCAAGACCGTCCAATGGAATTCCGCCCATGAGACTGCTCAAGCTTTCCACCCTGACCCTCTGCGTCACCCTCGGCGCCTGCAGCCACTTCCAGTCCCAGGACGCCGCCGCGCCGGCGCCTAGCCAGGCCAAGGCCGACGGCGGCAGCCACTGGTGGTGGCCGTTCGGTAACACCGAAGCCAGTGCCCAGACCGAGACCAAGGCTCCCGCCGCGGTGCCCAAGCCGGTGGTGGCCCAGGTGGACGCGGCCACCGACAAGTCCGCCGGTGGCCACTGGTGGTGGCCCTTCGGCGATTCCGCCTCGGCCCAGGCCAAGGCCGACAACCCGGTGGCCGCGCCCAGCGCCCAGGACACCAAGGCCTGGCTGGACCAGCACGAAGCCGCCGTGCGCGCCGCCGTGGCCGGCAGCAAGTTCAGCGTCGAACGCCGCGACAACGCCCTGGTGCTGACCGCGCCGGTGGACGGCTCCTTCAATCCCAAGCGCCAGGAACTGCTGCTGCCGATCACCCTGGCGCCGCTGGCCAACGTCGCCAAGATCGTCGAGAAGGACCCGCAGGCCGGCGTGTTCATCCTCGGCCACAGCGACAGCAGCGGCGACAAGGCGGCCAACGACAAGGTCAGCCAGCAGCGCGCCGTGGCCATCGCCGCGATCTTCCGCCTGAGCGGCCTGGGCAACGACCGCCTGCGCTACAAGGGCGTGGGCGACGCGCAACCGATCGCCGACGACAAGACCAAGGCCGGCCGCGCCAAGAACCGCCGCGTCGAAGTCATGCTGACCCCGCGTGGCGGCCTGCTGGCCCTGGCCCAGAGCAACTGAAGCAGCGCGGCGCTTGTCGCCGGTCAAGCAATCTCGCCTGCCACTGGTTAAGCTAATGCACTGGCTTTTTCGAGGAGACGACGATGGCCCAGACCCTGGCCGACATGCGCCGCGAATACACCCGGGACGGACTCTGCGAGGCCCAGGCGCCCGCGGAGCCCTTCGTGCTGTTCCAGCAATGGTTCGAGGACGCGGTGAAGACCGAGCAGTTGCCGGTCGAACCCAACGCCATGACCCTGGCCACGGTGGACGCCGACGGCCAACCGCATTGCCGCGTGCTCCTGCTCAAGGGGCTGGACGACCGCGGCTTCACCTTCTTCAGTAACTACGACAGCGCCAAGGGCGACCAACTGGCGGCCAACCCGCGCGCGGCCATGACCTTCTTCTGGCCGGCGCTGGAGCGCCAGGTGCGCATCGAAGGCCGGGTGGAGAAGGTCTCGCCGGAAGAGTCCGACGCCTACTACCGCGTGCGCCCGCTGGGCAGCCGCCTGGGCGCCTGGGCTTCGCCGCAGAGCCGGGTGATCGGCAGCCGCGAGGAGCTGGAACGGCTGCTGGCGGAAACCGAGAAGCGCTTCATGGACGTCGCCCCGCACTGCCCGGACCACTGGGGCGGCTACCGCCTGCTGCCGCAGCGCATCGAATTCTGGCAGGGCCGCCCGAGCCGCCTGCACGACCGCCTGAACTACCGTCTGGTGGACGGCGCGTGGCAGCGCGAGCGCCTGGCGCCCTGATCCCGCACGGTGCTTTTCGTAGGATGGGTTGAGCTTGCGAAACCCATGCGGTCACAGTGATGGGTATCGCTTCGCTCAACGCCATCCTACGGCGGCTCGTACAAAGCTCCGCGCCCTCCTATGTAGGAGCGCGCCCTGCGCGCGATTCGCGGGCAGGGCCCGGCGGTCACGGCTTCTCGTAGGAGCGAGCTTGCTCGCGAATGAGCCCCGCAGCGGAGTCTGTTCGCGAGCAAGCTCGCTCCTACGAAGAACATCCCAGCGCGGCCTGCAAGACAGTTGCTCCTACAGGTGTAGGGCGTACAACCGTTCGCGGTTGTACGCCGTTACACCCATCCCAGCATCGACACCATGGTCGAGCCGAACCCGCAGTCCGCCCCGGCTCCCGGCATGAGTCCGAGTGGGATACGGCCAAGGTCAAGCGGCGGATAACCGCGAACGGTTATCCGCCCTACGCCAACCCTTTCCTCCGCTGCACGGCGTTGTAGGATGCCCCCTACATACCGACACCGGACCCGCCCATGAAACTCGTCATCGCCCCCGATTCCTTCAAGGAAAGCCTGTCCGCCCCCGAGGTCGCCGCCGCCATCGCCCGCGGCTGGTCGCGGGCGCGGCCGCTCGACGAGATACTGCTGCGGCCCATGGCCGATGGCGGCGAGGGCACCGTGGATGCGGTGCTGGCGGCCACCGGTGGCGAGCGCCGCGAATGCGCGGTGCGCGGGCCGTTGGGTGCGCCGGTACAGGCCCACTGGGGCTGGCTGGAGGAGGGCGCCGCGGTGATCGAGATGGCCGCCGCCAGCGGTCTGCACTGGGTCGCCCCGCAGCTACGCGACGCCACCCGCACCACCAGCTACGGCACCGGCGAGCTGATCCGCGCGGCGCTGGACGCCGGCGCGCGCAAGATCATCCTCGGGCTCGGTGGCAGCGCCACCAACGACGGTGGCATGGGCCTGCTGCAAGCCCTGGGCGTACGCTTCCTCGACGAACGCGGCGAGCCCCTGGGCGACGGCGGCGCGGCGCTGGCCGGACTGCACGCGATCGACCTGGCTGGCCTGGACCCGCGCCTGGCCGGGGTCGAAGTGGAAGTCGCCGCCGATGTGAACAATCCGCTGTGCGGCGAGCATGGCGCCTCGGCGGTGTTCGGCCCGCAGAAGGGCGCCAGCCCCGAGCAGGTCCGCCAGCTCGATGCCGCGTTGGCGCGCTACGCCGAAGTCGCCGCGCGCACCCTCGGCCAGGACCACAGCCTGTTCCCCGGTGTGGGCGCGGCGGGTGGCCTGGGCTTCGCCGCGCGGGCCTTCCTCAGGGCGCGCTTCCGTCCCGGCGTGGAGCTGGTGGCCGAGGTTTCCGGCCTGGCCGAGGCGCTGCGGGGCGCGGACCTGGCGATCACCGGCGAGGGCCGCCTGGACGAGCAGAGCCTGCACGGCAAGACGCCCATCGGCGTGGCTCGGCTGGCACGGGAGGCAGGGGTTCCGTTGATCGCCCTGGCCGGCAGCCTGGGCAAAGGCTATGGTCGCTTGCACGAGGCGGGCATCGCCGCGGCCTTCAGCCTGGTCCCGGGGCCGATCAGCCTGGCCGAGGCCATGGCCGGCGCCGCGGGCGAACTGGAGGCGCGCGCCGAGGAACTGGCGCGCCTGTGGAGCCTGGCTCAGCCGGCGCGGTAGTCGTCGGCGGCGCGCTGCAGCCAGGCCGGCAGCTCGCTGCGCGACACGCCTTCGTCGCGGGCCAGTTGCAGGCACTGCAGCAGGTACTCGCGCTTGTGCGGGTCGTCGCCGGCCAGCGACAGCGCCAGGTCGCGGTCCATCCAGCGGCGGATGCGCACGAACAGCCACCAGTGGAAGTACAGGCCGGCGGCGGTGGTGACGACGATGATGAAGTAGTCCATGGGCCTTCCTCGTGGGGATGCTGACCTTACCCCAGGCGGGATGGGGGAATGAACGCGCGCTTTTGCCGCAGCTGTCGGAAGAGGCTGTACGGCGGCTGAATCGAACGAAAACTTTGACCTGGCCGGCGTGACAGCAAGTGGCGCGGCAGAGTCTAATATTCACATATCTATCCGGAGGTTCCCGTATGCGTAAATCCGCCTTCCTGCTCGCCGGTTTCACTGCAGTGGCCCTGGCCCTCGGCGGCTGCCAGTCCAGCCTGACCGGCGACACCTACAGCCGTGACGAGGCCCGCACCGTGCAGAACGTGCGCTGGGGCACCATCGAAGCCCTGCGTCCGGTGAAGATCGAGGGCACCAAGACGCCGATCGGCGCCGCGGCGGGCGCCGCCGTGGGCGGCATCGGCGGCAGCGCCATCGGTGGCGGCAAGGGCAGCTACGTGACCGCCATCATCGGCGCCGTGGCCGGCGGCCTGCTGGGCGCGGCCACCGAAGAGGGCCTGACGCGCACCCAGGGCGTGGAGATCACCGTCCGCGAAGACGACGGCAGCTCCCGCGCCTACGTGCAGGAAGTCGACCAGGGCGCCATCTTCCGCGTCGGCGAGCGCGTGCGCATCCTGACCGTCAACGGCACCAGCCGCGTTTCCCACTGATCGGCCCGCCCCGCCCGCCTGGGCGGGAGCGTTTCCTGGCGCGCGACACCGGTTTCCGGTGTCGCGCGCTATCGTTTCCGGGTAGCGCTTTTTCCCGCGCCCAGCCTTTCGTAATAGTTCTATCCAAGACGCGCATTCGATAGATATGGATAATCGCCCGGTTCCATGGCTTTCCTGGTAAGTCAGCCATGTCTGAAGGATTAAGGAGAAGGTGATGATGCTGGCGCTGTTGATCGCGCTGCCTTTCCTGGGCTGTTGCCTGCCGGCGCTGTTCGAGCGCCTGGGCCGCAACGCCTGCGCCGCGGCGGCGGCCGTCGCGCCCTTGCTGGGCCTGGGGATTCTGTTCGGCCAGCGCGGCGTGCTCGGCGGCGAGCGGCTGCTGGCGCGCTACGACTGGCTGCCGGAGCTGGGCCTGAACCTCAGCCTGCGCCTGGACGGCCTGGGCTTCCTGTTCGCCCTGCTGATCCTCGGCATCGGCCTGCTGGTGATCCTCTACGCCCGCTACTACCTCTCCGAGCGCGAGCCCACCGGGCGCTTCTACGGTTTCCTGCTGCTGTTCATGGGTTCCATGCTCGGCGTGGTGCTCAGCGAGAACCTGCTGCTGATGCTGGTGTTCTGGGAGCTCACCAGCCTGTCGTCGTTCCTGCTCATCGGCTTCTGGAGCCACCGCTCCGACGCCCGCCGCGGCGCGCGCATGGCCCTGGCGGTCACCGGCGGCGGGGGCCTGGCGCTGCTCGCCGGCATCCTGCTGATCGGCCAGGTGGTGGGCAGCTTCGAGCTGAGCGACGTGCTCGCCGCGCGCGAGGTGCTGCAGGCCAGCGCGCTGTTCCCGCTGATCCTGGTGCTGGTGCTGCTGGGCGTGTTCACCAAGTCGGCGCAGTTCCCCTTCCACTTCTGGCTGCCCCACGCCATGGCGGCGCCCACGCCGGTGTCGGCCTACCTGCACTCGGCGACCATGGTCAAGGCCGGGGTGTTCCTGCTGGCGCGCCTGTACCCGGCGCTGGCCGGCAACGACCTGTGGTTCTACCTGGTCGGCCTGACCGGCCTGGCGACGCTGCTGCTGGGCGCCTTCCTGGCGCTGTTCCAGAACGACCTCAAGGGCCTGCTGGCCTACTCGACCATCAGCCACCTAGGCCTGATCACCCTGCTGTTCGGCCTGGATTCGCCCATGGCCAACGTCGCGGCGATCTTCCACATCATCAACCACGCCACCTTCAAGGCCTCGCTGTTCATGGCCGCCGGGATCATCGACCACGAGACCGGCAGCCGCGACATGCGCCGCATCAACGGCCTGTGGAAGTACATGCCGCACACCGCGGTGCTGGCGATGGTGGCTTCCGCGTCCATGGCCGGGGTGCCGCTGCTCAACGGCTTCCTCAGCAAGGAGATGTTCTTCGGCGAGACCCTCTCGCAGAACATGGCCGGCGCCTTCAACTGGCTGATCCCGACCCTCGCCACCGTGGCCACGCTGTTCTCGGTGGCCTATTCGGTGCGCTTCATCCACGACGTGTTCTTCAACGGCGAGCCGGTCGACCTGCCGAAGACGCCCCACGAGCCGCCGCGCTACATGAAGGTGCCGGTGGAGGTGCTGGTGGGCCTGTGCCTGCTGGTGGGCATGGCCCCGGCCTGGACGGTGGCGCCGCTGCTGTCGGCAGCCGCCTCGGCGAGCCTGAACGGCGCGCTGCCGGCCTACAGCCTGGCGATCTGGCACGGCTTCAACGCGCCGCTGGCGATGAGCCTGATCGCGCTGGTCGGCGGCATCGCCCTGTACCTGCAGCGGCGGCCGCTGTTCGCCTGGTTCGCCGGCTTGCCGGCGGTGGACGCCAAGCAGGTGTTCGAGGCGCAGGTACAACGCCTGGCGCGCTTCGCCCGTGGGCTGACCGGGCTGCTGGAGAACGGCTCGTTGCAACGCTACGTGCTCTGGCTGCTGCTGGCGGCCGTGGTGGTGGTCTGCGCCGGCCTGGCGGGCCTGCCCGCGCTCGCCGGCAGCCGCGCCTTCGTCGAGGTCGACGCCGTCACCGCCCTGTGCCTGGCGCTGCTGGCCCTGGCCGGGCCGCTGACCGTCGTGTTCCACCGCCAGCGCCTGGTGGCGCTGGTGCTGCTGAGCATCTCCGGGCTGTTGGTGGCCCTGGCCTTCGCCCGCTTCGCCGCGCCGGACCTGGCGCTGACGCAGCTGGCGGTGGAAGTGGTGACCATGGTGCTGCTGATGCTCGCGCTCTACTACCTGCCGCAGCGCACGCCGCGGGAAAGCAGCAGCCTGCGCGGCCTGCGCGACTTCCTGGTGGCCGTCGCCTGCGGGGTGATGGTGGCGCTGCTGGCCTACGCGGTGTTCAGCCGGCCCTACGACAGCATCGCCGGCTACTACCTGCAGCACAGCGTTTCCGGCGGCGGCGGGCACAACGTGGTGAACGTCATCCTGGTCGACTTCCGCGGCTTCGACACCCTGGGCGAGATCAGCGTGCTGGCCATTGCCGCGGTGGGCATCTTCGCCCTGCTCGACGGCCTGCGCCTGCCGCGCCGCGCGCGCGACGCCGAGGGCCTGGCCTGGTCGGCCGACGCCCACCCGCCGATCCTCGCCACCCTGGCCCGGCTGTTGCTGCCGCTGGCCCTGCTGGTGGCGGTGTTCATCTTCCTGCGCGGGCACAACCTGCCGGGCGGCGGCTTCATCGCCGGGCTGGTCACCGCGGTGGCGCTGATCCTCCAGTACATCGCCTGCGGCAGCCGCTGGGTGCATACCCGCCTGCCGCTGAACTACTCGCGCACGGCCGGCCTGGGCGTATTCGTCGCCGGCCTCACCGGCCTGGGCAGCTGGGCCTTCGGCTATCCCTTCCTGACCTCGTCCTTCGGCCACTTCCAGCTGCCGCTGGTGGGCGAGTTCGAGCTGGCCACGGCCATGCTCTTCGACCTGGGCGTCTACCTCACCGTGGTGGGCGCGACCCTGCTGATCCTCGCCGGCCTCGGCGAACTGAACGCGCCGCCGCAGCCGGCGCCGGCCAAGGAGGCCCGCTGATGGAAGCGCTGTTCGCCATCACCCTCGGCCTGCTCACCGCCAGTGGCGTGTACCTGCTGCTGCGGGCACGCACCTTCCCGGTGGTGCTGGGCCTGACCCTGATCTCCTACGCGGTGAACCTGTTCCTCTTCGCCATGGGCCGCCTGGCCGGCGAGCCGGCGGTGCTGGGCCAGGTGGCCAACCCCGGCGACCCGATCCCGCAGGCGCTGGTGCTGACCGCCATCGTCATCGGCTTCGCCATGACCGCCTTCGTCATAGTCCTGGCCCTGCGCGGCCTTGCCGAGACCGGTGACGACCATGTCGACGGCAAGGCGCGGGAGGACGGCGAATGAATCACCTGCTGATCGCCCCGGTCCTGCTGCCGCTGTTCGCCGGCTGCCTGCTGCTGCTCGCCGGCCATGCCTCACGCGCCGCGCGGGGCATCTCGCTGCTGGCCACCCTGGCGCTGCTGCCGCTGGCCGCGCTGCTGCTGCAACAGGCTGCCGGCGGCCAGGTGCAGTTCTACGCCCTGGGCAACTGGCAGCCGCCATTCGGCATCATCCTGGTGCTCGACCGCCTGAGCGCGCTGATGCTGCTGGCCAACGCGGTGCTGGCCAGCTTTGCCTTGCTGTACGCGCTGCGCGGCGACGACCGCCGCGGCAAGCACTTCCACGCGTTGTTCCAGTTCCAGCTGCTCGGCCTCAACGGCGCCTTCCTCACGGGCGACCTGTTCAACCTCTTCGTGTTCTTCGAGATCCTGCTGATCGCCTCCTACGCGCTGCTGCTGCACGGCGGCGGGGCAGGGCGGGTGCGCGCCGGCGTGCACTACGTGGTGCTCAACCTGGTGGGTTCGGCGTTCTTCCTGATCGCCGTGGGCACGCTCTATGGCGTCACCGGCACCCTGAACATGGCCGACATGGCCGTCCGCGTAGCCCAGCTGGGGGCGGCCGACGCGCCGCTGGTGCGCGCCGCGGCGCTGCTGTTGCTGGTGGTGTTCGGCCTCAAGGCGGCGTTGCTGCCGCTGTACTTCTGGCTGCCGCGGGCCTATGCCGAGGCCAGTGCGCCGGTGGCGGCGCTGTTCTCGATCATGACCAAGGTGGGCATCTACTCGATCCTGCGGGTGTACACGCTGATCTTCGGCGACCACGCCGGCGAGCTGGCCAACCTGGCCCAGGCCTGGCTGTGGCCGCTGGCCCTGGCCGGCATCCTGGTCGGCACCTTCGGGGCGTTGGCGGCGACGCGCCTGCAGGGCCTGCTGGCCTACCTGGTGGTGATTTCCGCCGGTACCCAACTGGCGGTGCTGGCGCTGGGTTCCGCGCAATCCCTGGCGGCGCTGCTGTTCTACCTGCTGCACAGCACCTGGGTGGTGGGCGGGCTGTTCCTGCTCGCCGACCTGATCGCCCGCCAGCGCGGCGACAAGGCCGGCCTGCTGGTGCAGGGCCCGGCGCTGCTGCAGCCACAGCTGCTGGGCGCGCTGTTCTTCGTCGGCGCCATCGCGGTGGCCGGGCTGCCGCCGTTCTCCGGCTTCTTCGCCAAGCTGCTGATCCTGCGTTCGGCCAGCGGCGGCGAGGCGCTGGCGCTGTGGGCGGTGGTGCTGGGCAGCGGCCTGCTGGTCACCGTGACCCTCAGCCGCGCCGGCAGCGCGTTGTTCTGGAACACCGGGCGCAGCGTCCTCGGCAACGCCGAGCGTGACCCGCTGCGCCTGCTGGCGGCGGTGGCGCTGCTGGCTGCGGCCGTGCTCCTGGTGCTGTTCGCCAAGCCGCTGCAGGCCTACCTGCAGGCCACCGCCGAGCAGTTGCTGGACGTCGACCTCTATCGCCGGGCGATCCTGTCTGGAGGTGGCGCATGATCCGCCGCCTGCTGCCGCATCCGCTGCTCAGCCTGTGCCTGCTGCTGGGCTGGGTGCTGCTGGTCGATGACTTCTCCTTCGGCCACTGGCTGCTCGGCGCCGGGCTCGGCCTGGCCTTGCCGCTGCTGTGCCGCGACATGCTGCTGGCGCCGCTGCGCATCCGCCGCCCGGGCCCGCTGCTGCGCTTCATCGGCCTGGTGCTGTACGACATCGTCATGGCCAACCTGCAGGTCGCGCGCCTGGTGCTCGGGCCCACCAGCAAGCTGCAGCCGGGCTTCGTCGAGGTGCCGCTGGAACTGCGCGAGGATTTGCCCATCGCCATCCTCGCCAGCGTCATCACCCTGACCCCCGGCACGGTCTCCGCCGACCTCAGCGCCGACCGCCGCAGCCTGCTGGTGCACGGCCTGGACGTGCCCGACCCGCAGGCCCTGGTGGCGGACATCAAGGCGCGCTACGAGGCGCCGCTGAAGGAGGTGTTCGAATGCTCGCCTACGTGATCCCGCTGTGCCTGGCGCTGATCGCCCTGGCCCTGCTGCTGACGGTGGCGCGCCTGGTGCGCGGGCCGAGCGCGGCCGACCGTATCCTGGCGCTGGACACCCTGTCGGTGGAGGCCATCGCGCTGATCCTGCTGTACGGCCTGTGGAGCGGCAGCGGCCTGTACTTCGAGGCGGCGTTGCTGATCGCGGTGATGGGTTTCGTCAGCACCGTGGCGCTGTGCAAGTTCCTGCTGCGTGGAGACATCATCGAATGAGCCTGTTGGTGGAAATCCTCGTCAGCGCGCTGTTGCTGGGCGGCAGCCTGTTCGCCCTGCTCGGCGCCCTGGGCCTGTACCGCCTGCCGGACTTCTACACGCGCCTGCACGCGCCGACCAAGGCCTCGACCCTCGGCGTGGGCGGCGTGGCGCTGGGTTCGCTGCTGTACTTCAGCACCAGCGGCAACGGCGTGAGCCTGCACGAGGTGCTGATCACCCTGTTCCTGTTCATCACCGCGCCGGTCAGCGCCCACCTGCTGGCCAAGGCCGCCATGCAGGCGCGCCTGCCGCGCACCCCGCGTACCCGTGGGGAGCCTTGGGAGTAGGGCTCCCGGCTGCGCCGGGGTGCTTTTCGTAGGATGGGTTGAGCCTTGGCGAAACCCATGCGGTTGCGCTGATGGGTATCGCTTCGCTCAACACCATCCTACGGGTCTCGTGCTTGCCGGAGGGGGTAGGAGCGGACCTTGTCCGCGTGTGGTGGTTCAATTTCCTCGGACACCTCGATAGGTGGAAAATCCACTGAATAGAGGAGTCATTCATGAGCCGTAAACGCAGAGCATTCGATGCCAGCTTCAAGCTGCAAGTCGTCCAGATGATCAAAGACCAGGGCCTGAGCATTACGCAGGTCTGTCGAGACATGGACCTGGGAGAGACGGCAGTTCGCCGCTGGGTTCAGCAATACGAAGCCGAGCTGTCGGGGCAGGCGGGAGTGGGTAAGCCGCTGACACCCGAGCAGCAGCGGATTCGTCAGTTGGAGGCCGAGAATCGCCAGTTGAAGCAGGACAACGACCTGCTAAAAAAGGCCTCGGCCTTCTTCGCCCGCGAACTGAAGTGATTCACCGGTTGATCGCGCAGCAGCAGCAGCAGAAGAAGGCCGGAGTTGCACGGCTGTGTCGGCTGCTGGGTGTCAGTCGGTCGGGCTACTACGCCGCACAGCGCCGCCCCTTGCGCCCAGCCTTGCACTGCCCGGTAGCCGCTTCCTTGAAGGCCCTGTTCATGAGCTGCGGGCGTACCTATGGGAGCCGTCGCCTGCAAGCCGCGCTCAATGGCGAGGGCGTGCATGTAGGGCGCTACCGAGTCCGCCGGCTGATGCGCGAGCACCGGCTTCGGCCAGTCTGGAAGCGCAAGTTCGTGCACACGACCAACAGCAAGCATGACCTGCCGATAGCCTCCAATATCCTGGCCCGCCGGTTCGA
This sequence comes from Pseudomonas sp. A6, assembly GCF_052367875.1. Classification (NCBI taxonomy): domain Bacteria; kingdom Pseudomonadati; phylum Pseudomonadota; class Gammaproteobacteria; order Pseudomonadales; family Pseudomonadaceae; genus Pseudomonas; species Pseudomonas sp. A6. The sequence continues at coordinate 1,582,058 of NZ_CP198970.1, forward strand.
TCCTCCAGCGGCAAACCAGGCCTGGGTGGCAGATATCACCTACATCCGTACCCGCCGTGGCTGGCTGTACCTGGCTGCGGTGATGGACCTGTATTCGCGCAAGATCGTCGGCTGGGCGATGGCGCCGAACATGCCGGCGGAACTGGCCTGTTCGGCGCTACAGATGGCGATTGCTCAGCGGCAGCCAGCGCCAGGCCTGGTTGTGCACTCGGATCGTGGTAGCCAGTACGCCAGCGAGGTTTATCGTGCGCTGCTCAGGCGGCATGGCCTGGTGTTGAGCATGAGCCGCAAGGGAAATTGCTGGGACAACGCGGTCATGGAACGCTTCTTCCTGAACCTGAAAATGGAGCGGGTCTGGCAACGTGACTACGCCAACCATGCTGAGGCTATGACCGACATTGCCGACTACATCGTCGGCTTCTACAACAACGTGCGCCTGCACTCCAGCCTGGGCTATCTGCCTCCCACCCGCTACGAGCGCAGGCCACCCAGACAACCTATCGAAGTGTCCGAAATTATTTGACCACCACAGCGATAGCCGGAGGTTCCGGCGCGGTTCGCGGATGAGATCCGCTCCTACGCTGCCCCACCCACGCCATTCCCTGTAGGAGCGCGCCCTGCGCGCGAAATCGCGGACGGAGTCCGCTCCTACGGGCGGGAGAGACGCTGGCGCAGGCCATTACAGTTTTCCCCCGGCGCTGTGCCTGTCGGCCACCCGCGGCGCGCTTCTATACTGCGGGGATTCATTTCCTGGAGCGTCCCGTGCAGCAGTCCCGGCCCTTCGCCCTGGCATGCCTGGTCCTGGCCATGGCGCTGTGGGGCAGTTCCTTCATCGCGCTGAAACTGGCCTTCGCCGAATGGCCGGCGATGTGGGTGATCTTCGCCCGCATGGCCATCGGCAGCCTGATCTTCCTCGCCGCCTGGCGCTGGCGCGGGCGGATGGACTACCAGGCGGGCGACTGGAAGTACCTGGTGGGCCTGGCGGTGTGCGAGCCGTGCCTGTACTTCGTCTGCGAGTCCTTCGCCCTGCAGTACACCAGCGCCGCCCAGGCCGGGATGATCACCGCGCTGCTGCCGTTGCTGGTGGCGGTCGGCGCCTTCCTCCTGCTGCACGAGCGCATCGCCCGCAACACCTGGGCCGGCTTCGCCCTGGCGGTGCTCGGCGCGCTCTGGCTGACCCTCGCCGGCGAGCCCGACCAGCATGCGCCGCAGCCGCTGCTGGGCAACTTCTTCGAACTGCTGGCGATGGTCTGCGCCACCGGCTACACCCTGTTGCTCAAGCACCTGTCGGCGCGCTACTCGCCCTTCATCCTGACCGCCATGCAGGCCTTCATCGGCTCGGTGTTCTTCCTGCCCCTGGCCGCCCTCAGCTCCGGCGTGCCGCCGGCGCCCAGCGGCCAGGGATTGTTCGCCCTGGTGTACCTGGGCAGCGTGGTCACCGTCGGTGCCTACGGCCTGTACAACTTCGGCGTCAGCCGGCTGCCGGCGAGCCAGGCCACCGGCTTCATCAACCTGATCCCGGTGTTCACCCTGGTATTCGCCTGGCTGCTGCTGGGCGAGCGCCTGAACGGCCAGCAGCTGCTGGCCGCCGGCCTGGTGTTCGCCGGCGTCGCCCTCAGCCAGTGGCGCAGCGCCACGCCCGCGCCCGCCGGGGTGCTCGACTGACCGAACGAGGAACCGCCCCATGTCCATCGACATCCGTGACTGGACCCGCGAAGCCATCCGCATCATCGAGGCGGACTTCCAGCGCAGCGCCGACACCCACCTGATCCCCCTGGAAGCGCCCGGCCTGCCCGGCATCGACCTGTACTTCAAGGACGAATCCAGCCACCCCACCGGCAGCCTCAAGCACCGCCTGGCGCGCTCGCTGTTCCTCTACGCGCTGTGCAACGGCTGGCTGAAGCCGGGGGCGCCGGTGATCGAGGCTTCCAGCGGTTCCACGGCGATCTCCGAGGCCTACTTCGCGCGCCTGCTGGGGCTGCCCTTCATCGCCGTGGTGCCGGCCAGCACCTCGAAGGAGAAGATCGCCCAGATCGCCTTCTACGGCGGCCGCAGCCACCTGGTGGACGACCCCACGCAGATCTACGCCGAGTCCGAGCGCCTGGCCCGCGAGAGCGGCGGGCACTTCATGGACCAGTTCACCTACGCCGAGCGCGCCACCGACTGGCGGGCGAACAACAACATCGCCGAATCGATCTTCCAGCAACTGCGCCACGAGCGCTTCCCCGAGCCGGCCTGGCTGGTCTCCAGCCCCGGCACCGGCGGCACCCTGGCCACCCTCGGGCGCTTCGCCCGCTACCGCCGGCACCAGACCCGCGTGCTTTGCGCCGACGCCGAGCGCTCGGTGTTCTTCGATGCCTACCGCACCGGCGACCGCAGCCTGACCCTGGACTGCGGCTCGCGCATCGAGGGCATCGGTCGGCCGCGGGTGGAGGCGTCCTTCCTGCCCGCGGTGCTCGACGCCATGGTCAAGGTGCCCGATGCCTGGTCGCTGGCGGCCATGCACTACCTGGCGCAGCGCCTGGGCCGGCGCGTCGGCGGCTCCAGCGGGACCAACCTGGTGGGCGCGCTGCTGGCGGCGCGGAGCATGCTCGATCGCGGCGAGTCCGGCTCGATCGTGGCGATCCTCTGCGACGGCGGCGAACGCTACGCGACCAGCTACTACGACCCGCTGTGGTTGATCCAGCAGGGCTTCCAGCTGGAGCCGATGATCGATGCGGTGCGCGCCTGCGTGGAGCAGGGCAGCGCACTGCCGGAGGCGTTGCCGGCGCTGGGGTTGTGACGGGCCGGCTTATTCCTGGTAGGCGGCGCCGGGGTAGGCGCAACCGCGCATGACCTTGTCGTCCAGGCGCAGTTCGGCGGTGAGGTTGTTCACCGCGCCGCTCATGCCGTTGACGCAGCGCGCCGGGGCCACCCACAGCTCCAGCTTCTCGCCGTTGGCCTCGGTGGAATAGCTGCTGCTGCCGCCGGGCACGCTTTCCACCACGTAGGGCAGCACCTGGTCCGGCTGCCCCGGGCGCTGCAGCAGCAGGCCCTGGGCGTTGACCATCACGCTCCAGCCCGGCTCGTTGCCGCCTGCCTGGACGATGGTCTGCCTGAAGTTGGGGTCGTCGCAGCCGTGGCCCTCGTTCTGCAGGCGGTACAGCGAGCGCACTTCGAACTTGCCGTCGGTGTTGCTGGCCTGGCCGCCGGAATAGGCGCCGCGCGCGTCGATGAACAGCTTGCCGGCGCCGTCGGCGAACAGGTCGCGGGACTCGCGGGCCACGGCGCTGTCGGCGCCGTCCACCAGGTTGAAGCGGCGCTGCTCGTTGCACGGTCGCAGCACCAGGCCGCCGTCCTCGCGGGTGACCTCGCCCTGTACCCGCGTCGGCGCATCCTGGCGGGTGGGCTCGGGCTTCCACACCTGGCAGGCGGCGAACAGGGGCAGCAGGGCATAGAGGAAGAGACGGGCTTGGCGCATGAGATAGGGCTCCCGGAAAAATGCGCCCACGTTACCGAGCCAATGGCACCTGCTCAAGGGCTACAGTGGTAGGGACAGTCGCAAAAGGAGGCATCCGATGATTCGCTACAAGCGCGCCTACGAGGCCCCGGCCGCGGAGGACGGCTACCGGGTCCTGGTGGACCGGCTCTGGCCCAGGGGCATCAACAAGGAGGAGCTGCACATGGACGAATGGCTCAAGGACGTGGCGCCGTCCACCGAGCTGCGCCAGCGCTTCCACCACGATCCCGGCCTGTTCGAGGAATTCCGCCGCGCCTACCACGCCGAACTGGCGGCGCATCCGGAGCACTGGTGGAAGCTGCTGGGGATCGCTGGCAAGGGCGACCTGACGCTGCTCTATGGCGCGAAGGATACCGAGCACAACAATGCGCGGGTGTTGGCGGAGTTTCTGGAGGATGAGATGGAAAGGGTGGGAGAGGGGAGTTCGCCGGTGTGCTATGCGGGGAAGAAGGAGTGAGGGGGTTGGCTTTTCGTAGGAGCGAGCTTGCTCGCGAACGGAGTTATCCGGTGGCTTCGGTGTTTGGGGTTGACGCCGTCCCCTCTCCCCAACCCTCTCCCTGAAGGGAGAGGGGGCTTGTCCGTGCCGAGAGAGGGTCAGGTTTCAGCCGGTAGCTTTCGGTGTTACCGGCTAACTCCAGAACATCCGTGTCTGCCCAACGGTCCCCTCTCCCTTCAGGGAGAGGGTTAGGGAGAGGGCGCTCTTGAGGATTCGCGTGCAAGAACTAGGCGTCCCCCTCGCTCCTACAAGTAGCAAGTAGCCCCCGCCCCACACTCACCAAACCTTGTAGACCCGCCCCGTCTCCGCCCCTTCCACACTCCGCGCGAACCCCAGCGCCGCATCCGCCGCCGGCACCGGCTTGAAGCCGCGGAAGAACGGCCCATAGCCCGCCATCGACTCCACCAGCACGTTCGGGCTCACCGCATTGACCCGCTGCCCGCGCGGCAGTTCGATGGCGGCGCTGCGCACGAAGCCTTCCACCGCCGCGTTGACCAGGGTTGCCGAACTGCCCTGGCGGATCGGCTCCTCGCTGAGGATGCCGGTGGTCAGGGTGAAGGAGGCGCCGTCGTTGGCGTAGTGGCTGCCGATCAGCACCAGGTTGACCTGGCCCATCAGCTTGTCCTTCAGGCCGACGGCGTACTCCGCTTCGCCCATCTCGGCGAGCGGGGCGAAGTGCACCTTGCCGGCGGCGCTGACCAGGGCGTCGAAGGGGCCTACCTGCTCGAACAGGGCTCGGATCGAGGCGCTGTCGGTGATGTCCACGCGCAGGTCGCCGCTGCTGCGGCCGACGCGGACGATCTCATGGCGCTGGCCCAGTTCGCTGGCCACGGCCTGGCCGAGGGTGCCGCTGGCGCCGACGAGGATGATCTTCATGCTGACTCCGGGAGTGAGTGGGTGACGGAGCCAGTCTAGGGACGTATTTTGTTGAGATAACCGGGGTAATCGGCAACCTGGCGTTTTCGTGGGGAAACAATCATGGGCGAACTGGAAGACCTCTCGGCCTTCGCCGTGTTGCTGGAATGCGGCAGCTTCACTCGCGCCGCCGAGCGCCTGGGTTGCAGCAAGGGGCAGTTGTCCAAGCGCATCAGCGCCCTGGAGCAGTCCCTGGGTGTGACCCTGCTGCACCGCACGACGCGAAGCCTGGCGCTGACCGCCGCCGGCCAGGCCCTGCTGCCCGAGGCCCAGGCGCTCAACGCCCAGGCGGCGCGGGCGCGGCAGGCGGTGGCGCGGTTGCAGGAGGAGGCGCGTGGCACGGTGCGCATGAGTGTGCCGGTGTCCCTCGGCGAGACCTTCTTCGACGCCTGGCTGGTGGAGTTCTCCCGCAGCCATCCGGGCATCCGCCTGGAACTGGACCTGGCCAACGAGCGCCGCGACCTGGTGGCCGACGGCTTCGACCTGGCGATCCGCTCCGGCGTCGGCGGCGACGAGCGCCTGGTGGCGCATCCGCTGTTCGCCCTGCAGGAACTGACCTGCGCCACCCCGGCATACCTCGCCGCCCACGGTGAGCCGCAGCGGCCGGCGGACCTGGCCGGGCACAATTGCCTGCTCAACACCCACTACCCGGGCCCTGGCCCGTGGCTGTACCAGCGCCAGCACGAGCTGTTCCGCGTGGAGGTCGGCGGGGTGCTGGCGAGCAACCACTACACCCTGCTGAAGAAGGCGGCGCTGGCCGGCGTCGGCATCGCCCGGCTGCCGTCCTACATGCTCCAGGACGAACTGGCCGACGGCCGCCTGCGCTGGTTGCTGCGCGACTACCAGACGCGCAGCACGCCGGTGTTCCTGGTGCACCCCTACCAGGGCGGGCTGCCGCGGCGCACGCAGTTGCTGGTGGACTACCTGCTGGCCTGGTTCGAGCGCGCCCGCCAGCGCCTGCTGCAATTACAGGGCTGAAAACGGCTTCGTTCAGCTTCGTTCAGTGTGGGTTCAGCTGGAGTTCAGGGGGTGTTCAGTGACGAGGGAATAGGCTTTGTCCATTCCCTTAGTGACCGTCCGCGAGGACCCGACCATGAAAACCTCGACCCCGAAAGCCTCCCGCTCCCTGCTGCTCGCCGCCTTCGTCGGCAGCGCCCTGGTGCTGTCCGGCTGTGCCTCGAACCTGTCCGGCAGCAGCTATTCCCGCGCCGATGCCCGCGCGGTGCAGAGCGTGCGCATGGGCACCATCGAATCCCTGCGCGCGGTGCAGATCGAAGGCACCAGGACGCCGATCGGCACCCTGGCCGGTGCCGCCGTCGGCGGTATCGCCGGCAGCGGCATCGGGGGTGGCCGTGGCGCCGCCATCGCCACCGTTCTCGGCGGCGTCGCTGGTGGGGCCGCCGGCTCGGCGGTGGAAGAGGGCCTGACGCGTACCCAGGGCGTGGAAATCGTGGTCCGCGAGGACGACGGCATGTCCCGCGCCTACGTCCAGGCGGTGGATGCCGGCCAGCGCTTCCGCGTTGGCGACCGCGTCCGCATCATGAGTGTCAACGGCGCCAGCCGCGTGACGCTCTGAGCCGCCGTGCAGGAGGCACAGTCATGAACAAGGCGCTGATCCTGCTGGCGGCGTTGCTGCTGGCGCCCGCCGCCTGGGCCGGCGAGGGCGACTCCTGGTACCTGCAGACCAGCGTGCTCACCCGGCACTGGAACCACGACCCGCAACACAACAACCACCAGGACCTGATCGGTGTCGAGCGCAACCGCGACGATGGCTGGGTGTGGGGCGGCGCGACCTTCCGCAACTCGTTCCGCCAGCGCTCCAACTACGTCTACGCCGGCAAGCGTTTCGACCTGGACGACTCGCCGTTCTACTTCAAGGTCACCGGCGGCGCCATCCAGGGCTACCGCGGCGAGTACCGCGACAAGATCCCGCTCAACCGCTACGGCGTGGCGCCGGCCGTCATTCCCTCGGTCGGCGCCCAGGTCGGCCGCTTCGCCAGCGAGTTCGTGGTGCTGGGCAACTCGGCCGGGATGGTCAACCTGGGCGTGCACCTGTAGCGGCGCGCCCCGTTCAGCCGGCGGTTTCGGCCAGGGCGGCGTCCAGGGTGTCGATCAGCAGGTCGGCGTGTTCCTGTTCGAAGGCCAGCAGCGGGCGGATCTTGAGGATGTTCTCCTGCGGGCCGGCGGCGCTGATCAGCACGCCGCGCTCGCGCATGGCGTTGACCACCCGGCGCGTCTGCGCGGCGGCCGGGGCCTTGCTGGCGCGGTCGGCGACCAGTTCGACGCCGAGGAACAGCCCGGCGCCGCGCACGTCGCCGATCAGTTCGTGGCGCTGGGCCAGGCGCTGGAAGCCCTCGCGCAGGTAGTTGCCGAGCCGTTCCGAGCGTTGCTGCAGGCCTTCGTCGCGGATCACGTCGAGCACCGCCTGGCCGGCGGCGCAGCTCACCGGGTTGCCGCCGAAGGTGTTGAAGTAGCGCACGCTGCGGCCGAAGCTTTCCAGCACCTCGGGGCGCGCGACCACGCCGGCGATGGGCTGGCCGTTGCCCATGGGCTTGCCCAGGGTGACCAGGTCCGGCTGCACGCCGTGGCGCTGGAAGCCCCACATGTGCTCGCCGGTGCGGGCGAAGCCGCTCTGCACTTCGTCGGCGATGTAGAGCAGGCCTTCGCTGCGGGCCACGGCCACCGCTTCGGCTAGGACGCCGATGGGGCCCGCGAACACGCCGTCGCTGGCGAAGATGCCGTCCACCAGCAGCGCGGCGGGCTCGATGCCGTTGGCGCGCAGGTCGGCGATGGCGGCGCGCACGTCCTCGGCGAGCAGGCGGGCGACGTTCTCCGTGCCCAGGCGGTAGGCGTCCGGCGCGCGCACGGTGCGGGCGTGGGCGGGCAGGGTGATGCCGCTGCCCAGCGCCGGCGAGAGTTCGGAAATGTCGCCGGTGACGCCGTGGTAGGCGAAGCGGGTGACGATCACCCCGCTGCCGCCGGTGTGGTGGCGTGCGATGCGCAGGGCCAGGTCGTTGGCCTCGCTGCCGGTGCAGGTGAACATCACCTGGCCGAGTTCTGCGGGGAAGGTGGACAGCAGGTCCTCGGCGTAGTCGAGGATGCCTTCCTGCAGGTAGCGCGTATGGGTGTTCAGCACCGCCGCCTGGCGGGCGATGGCCTCGACCACCCGCGGGTGGCAGTGGCCGACCGAGGCGACGTTGTTGTAGGCGTCGAGGTAGCGCCGGCCCCGCTCGTCGTAGAGCCACACGCCCTCGCCGCGCACCGTGTGCAGCGGGCGCTCGTAGAACAGCCGGTAGGCCGGGCCGAGCAGGCGCTCGCGGCGCTCGATCAGGCTGCGTTCCTTGTCGCTCAGGCGCTCGGCGTCGGCCGGGCTGTAGCCATTGGTCATGGTCATGCGGGGGACTCCTCGTGGCAGGCGCGGGCGATGCGTTCGCGCGCCTCGGATCGGGACAGCCCGGCCAGGCCCTGCAGGCTGGCGCGGGCCTGGCGGGCGTTGCGCAGGATGTAGTCGCGGTTCTCCGGGTGCAGGCTGGCGCGCCAGGCGGTGATGCCCAGGGTGAGCACCAGGCGGGTGGCCATGAGGTCGCAGAGGATGTCCTGCTCGGCTTCCAGCAGCGGGTTGCGCGCGTGATAGGCGGCGATGAATTCCAGGGCCGGGGCCAGCACGTCGCCCTCGCTGCCCAGCTGGTAGGCGGCGGCCACGCCGAGGTCGTTGACCAGCGGGGCATGGACCATGTCGCCGAAGTCGAGGATGTTGCGCAGCCGCTCGGGGTGCGCGGCGTCGACTATCACGTTGTGCGGGTTGAGATCGTTGTGGATCACCTGGGCGCGCAGCGTCGGCAGGCGCGGCAGGGCGTGTTCCTCGAAGTTGTCCAGGGCGCGCTCGACCAGGCCGCGCAGCTCGCCGTCGTCGATGTGCCGCAGCAGCGGGCGCAGGCGCTGGGCGTGCTGCAGATCCCAGAGCAGTTCGTGGCCGGAGGCCGGGTGCTGGTAGCCGTGCAGGGCCAGGTCCAGGCGCGCCAGGGCTTCGCCCAGGTTGCGCCGCAGCGCCGTCGAGCGCTGGGGCACGCGGTGCAGCGGCAGGCCTTCGACGAAGGACATCAGCCGCGCCAGCATGCGCTGGCCGTCCACTTCCACCCAGGTCTGGTACTGGCCGTCGAGGGCCGGGTAGACGCGCTGCACCGGCAGGTTCGGGTCGGCCTGCTGGACGCGCAGCAGGGCGCGGTTGTGGAAGTCCACCACCTGCGGGTCCTCCAGTGGGTGGGACAGCTTGAGCAGGCGGCTGGCGCTGTCGTGGGCGCCGATCTGGAAGTTCAGGTCGCGCTCCCCGGCCAGGCGTTGCAGCGGGCCTTCCAGGCCGAAGCAGTCGCGGGCGATGGCCGCGGCCTGGTCCGGCGTGACCTGGGCGGGCGTGGCTTCCAGCAGGGGATCGTGGGCGAGGGCGGTCAGCGGCATGCGCGGGGACTCCGGTTCTTGTCGTGCTTGTCGTTCTTGTGGGGCTGGCGGCCATTAAAGCATAAAGAAAATATGATGCATCATATTTTATTCGACGGCCGATTGCGTCATTATCGAACGCACTCCGCAAGCCCGAATGGATGGACACGCACATGAGCGAACCCAGGACCCTGCTGCTCACCGGCGCCAGCCGCGGCATCGGCCACGCCACCGTGAAGCACTTCAACGCCGCCGGCTGGCGGGTGTTCACCGCCTCGCGCCAGGACTGGGTGGCCGAATGCCCCTGGGCCGAGGGGCTGCTCAACCACATCCACCTGGACCTCGAGGACATCGCCAGCGTCGAGGCCGCCCTGCCAGCCATCCGCGAGAAGCTCGGCGGCCGACTGGACGCCCTGGTGAACAACGCCGGCATTTCGCCCAAGGGCCCGGAAGGCCAGCGCATGGGCGTGCTGGAGAGCGACTACGGCACCTGGCTGAAGGTGTTCAACGTCAACCTGTTCTCCACCGCGCTGCTGGCCCGCGGGCTGTTCGAGGAGCTGAAGGCGGCCCAGGGCAGCATCATCAACGTCACCTCCATCGCCGGCTCGCGGGTGCACCCTTTCGCCGGCGTCGCCTACGCCTCGTCCAAGGCCGCGCTGGCGGCGCTGACCCGCGAGATGGCCTACGACTTCGGCCGCCACGGCGTGCGGGTGAACGCCATCGCGCCGGGGGAAATCGATACCTCGATCCTGTCGTCGGGCACCGAACTGATCGTCGAGCGCGACATCCCCATGCACCGCCTGGGCAAGCCGGAGGAGGTGGCCTCGCTGATCCACTTCCTGTGCACCCAGGGGGCTTCGTACGTGAACGGCGCGGAAATCCACGTCAATGGCGGCCAGCACGTCTGAGCGGGTGGCTGGCAATTCGCCGGCGACCGCCGCATCATCGCGCCCGGAATAGCACGAGGAGCCCATGAACTATCCCATCGACGGCCTCAACCACGCCTACCTGGGCAGCGGCGTCTACGCGTTGCTGCGCGAGGCGCTGATCACCGGACGCTTCCAGCCCGACGACCGCCTGCGCATCCGCGACCTGGCGCAGCAGCTGGGCACCAGCGTGACGCCGGTGCGCGACGCCATCCTGCAACTGGCCAAGGAGCAGGCCCTGGTGCTGCGCACGCCAAGGGACATCCGCGTGCCGGTGCTGAGCCGCGAGCAGTACCTGGAAATCCGCAGCATCCGCGTGGCCCTGGAGGGCCTGGCCGCCGAGACCGCGGCCGGCCGCGTCACGCCCGCGCAACTGGCGATGCTGGAGAAGAACATCCGCGACAACCTCGCGGCCATCCACGCCGACGACCTGGTGGCGGCGCTCAAGCTCAACCAGGCCTTCCACTTCGCCCTCGCCGAGATCGCCGGCATGCCGCTGCTCAAGGGCTTCCTCGACAGCCTGTGGATGCGCACCGGGCCGCTGATCGCGCGGACCTACGGCAGCTTCAACGAACGCATGGCGGTGGAGCACCACTGGGAAGTGCTGCACGCGCTGCAGAAAGGCGATGGCGCCGCGGCGCGCGCAGCCATCTGCGCCGACCTCACCGATGGCAGCCAGAAGATGCTGGAGTTCCTCGCTCAGCGCGAAGAGGACGAGGCGCGGGCGGCGGGTTGAATCCCTCATGGGAATGGCGCGGGTGGGGCAGCGTAGGAGCGGATCTCATCCGCGAATCGCGCCGGTGGTTCCGGCTATCGCGGACAAGGTCCGCTCCTACGACCGTGCATTCCTGCGGCTATCCGCCATGCCATGCCAATGTAGGAGCGGGCCCTGCCCGCGATTTCGCGCGCAGGGCGCGCTCCTACTCGCGAACGGTGTTTACCGGCGGCAACTGTGTTTCGGATTGACGCCGCTCCCTCTCCCCAACCCTCTCCCGCAAGCGGGAGAGGGGGCTGTCCGTGCGATCGGGGAGGGAGGTTTCATCCTGCCGTTTTCGCAGGTCCGCAGAGGGCGCAGTCCAATGTAGGAGCGCGCCCTGCGCGCGATTCGCAGGCAGGGCCTGCTCTTACGCTACAGGCGTGCACGGCTTTTCGTAGGAGCGAGCTTGCTCGCGAACAGATTCCGCAGCGGCACCTAAGGCGATGGGGCCGCAGTCCAGTCCTCCAGGCGCAGCCCCGGTACCCGCTCGAATTCGCGCAGGTTGTTGCTGACCAGGATCAGCCCGCGGGAACGGGCGTGCCCGGCGATCATCTGGTCGTAGGGGCCTATGGGCTTGCCGATTCGCGCCAGTTCGGCGCGCAGTTGCCCAGTGTGGGCCGCCGCGTTGCCGTCGTAGTCGAGCACTTCCAGGCGGGCGGCGAAGCCTTCGACGATGCCCAGGTTGTGTTCCGGCATGGAGGACTTCTCGGCACCGTATATCAGTTCCATCAGCGTCACCGAACTGATCGCCAACTGCCCATGGTGCTGGTTGAAGGCCTCGCGAACGACTTGCGGCTTGTTCTTGATGGTGAAGATGCAGATGTTGGTATCGAGCATGAACTTCAGCATCAGAACCCCTCGCGTTCCTGTTCCGCCGGTTGCTCGCGCTCGCTCATGAAGTCGGCGCTGACGTTCTCGCCGTCGAACCAGCTGTCCCAGCTCTCCCCGGCCGGGGTGAGGATGCGGGTTCGGCCGATGGCCACGACGTCTACGCGCTTCACGTCTTCAGGCAGCGCGACGGCCTTGGGCAGGCGCACGGCCTGGCTGCGGTTGCTCTGGAATACGGCGCCTTGTTCCATGCTCGGCCTCCGGGATGGGGAAAGGGGAGGCTTCATGGTAAGGATGATGAGGGATATGTCAATGGGATATACATTGCTGGAGAACCAAAGAAAAACGGCCCCGAAGGGCCGTTTTCTTTTGCCGCAAGAGGCTCAACCCCCCAGGTAGGCGTCGCGTACCTTGGGGTTGACCAGCAGGTTGGCGCCGGTGTCCTGCATCACGATGTGGCCGTTCTCCAGCACGTAGCCGCGGTCGGCGAGCTTCAGCGCCTGGTTGGCGTTCTGCTCGACGAGGAAGACGGTCACGCCTTCGCTGCGCAGCTGTTCGATGATGTCGAAGATCTGCTGGATGATGATCGGCGCCAGGCCCAGGGACGGTTCGTCGAGCAGCAGTAGCTTGGGCTTGCTCATCAGCGCGCGGCCGATGGCGAGCATCTGCTGCTCGCCGCCGGACATGGTGCCGCCGCGCTGGCTGAAGCGTTCCTTCAGGCGCGGGAACAGGCCCAGGACGCGGTCCATCTGCTCCTGGTAGTCGCCCTTGCTGGTGAAGAAGCCGCCCATGGCCAGGTTTTCCTCGACGGTCAGGCGGGCGAACACCCGGCGGCCTTCGGGGACCACCGCGATGCTCTTGCGCATGATGTGCGAAGACTCCTGGCCGACCAGTTCCTCGCCGAGGTACTTGATGCTGCCGGAGGCCGCCCGCGGCGAGCCGCAGAGGGTCATCAGCAGGGTCGACTTGCCGGCGCCGTTGGCGCCGATCAGGGTGACGATCTCGCCCTGCTGCACTTCCAGGCTGACCTCGTGCAGGGCCTGGATCTTGCCGTAGAAGGTGGAGACCTTGTCGAACTTCAGCATGGCTCAGGCCTCCCCCAGATAGGCTTTGATCACGTCCGGGTTGTCGCGGATCTGCTCCGGGGTACCGTCGGCCAGGGGCGTGCCCTGGTTGATCACGTAGATGTGGTCGGAAATGCTCATCACCAGCTTCATGTCGTGCTCGATCAGCAGCACGGTCACGCCGTGCTCGGCGCGCAGCATGGCGATCAGCGCCTTGAGGTCCTCGGTCTCGCGCGGGTTGAGGCCGGCGGCCGGCTCGTCGAGCATGAGGATCTGCGGGCGCGTCATCATGCAGCGGGCGATCTCCAGGCGGCGCTGCTGGCCGTAGGCCAGGGTGCCGGCCGGGCGGTTGGCGACGTCCTTGAGGTTGACCACTTCCAGCCAGTGCGCCGCGTAGTCCAGCGCCTCGGCCTCGGCGCGGCGGAACCCGGGGGTCTTCAGCAGGCCGGCGAAGAAGTTGGTGTTGATGTGCCGGTGCTGGGCCACCAGCAGGTTCTCCACCGCGGTCATTTCCTTGAACAGGCGGACGTTCTGGAAGGTGCGCACCACGCCGCGGTGGGCGATCTTGTGGCCCGGCAGGCCCTGGATGGGCTCGCCGCGCAGCAGGATCTGCCCGCCGGTGGGCTGGTAGAAGCCGGTCAGGCAGTTGAACACGGTGGTCTTGCCGGCGCCGTTGGGGCCGATCATCGAGACCACCTGCTTTTCCTCGACCTTGAGCGCGACGCTGTTGACGGCCAGCAGGCCACCGAAGCGCATGGTCAGGCCGGATACTTCAAGAATCGGTCGACTCATTTACGCAACTCCAGGTGCGGGCGCTGCATCGGCAGCAGGCCCTGCGGACGCCAGATCATCATCAGCACCATGATGGCGCCGAACATCAACATGCGGTATTCGCTGAACTCGCGCATCAGTTCGGGCAGCAGGATCATCACCACGGCGGCGAGGATTACGCCCAGCTGCGAGCCCATGCCGCCGAGGACGACGATGGCGAGGATGGTGGCCGACTCGATGAAGGTGAACGACTCCGGGGTCACCAGGCCCTGGCGCGCGGCGAAGAAGCTGCCGGCGAACCCGGCGAAGCAGGCGCCGAGGGTGAAGGCCGAGAGCTTGATCATGGTCGGGTTCAGGCCCAGCGCGCGGCAGGCGATCTCGTCCTCGCGCAGCGCTTCCCAGGCGCGGCCCAGGGGCATGCGCAGCAGGCGGTTGATGACGAACAGCACCAGCAGCACCAGCAGCAGCGCCACCAGGTAGAGGAACACGACCTTGTAGTTCGAGTTGTAGGCGATGCCGAAGAACTCGTGGAAGGTCTGCATGCCCTCGGGGGCGCGGCGCTCGAAGGTCAGGCCGAGCAGGCTCGGCTTCTCGATGTTGCTGATGCCGTTGGGGCCGCCGGTCAGGCCGGTGAGGTTGCGCAGCAGGACGCGGATGATCTCGCCGAAGCCCAGGGTCACGATCGCCAGGTAGTCGCCGCGCAGGCGCAGCACCGGGAAACCGAGCAGGAAGCCGAACAGCGCGGCCATCGCCCCGGCGATCGGCAGGCAGGTCCAGAAGCCCAGGCCGTAGTAGTGCGAGAGCAGCGCGTAGCTGTAGGCGCCCACGGCGTAGAAGCCGACGTAGCCGAGGTCGAGCAGGCCGGCGAGGCCCACCACGATGTTCAGGCCCAGGCCCAGCAGCACGTAGATCAGCACCAGGGTAGCGATGTCCACCGCGCCGCGCGAGCCCCAGAAGGGCCAGGCCAGGGCGACCAGGATCATCACGATGATCACCTTGCGCTGCACCGAGGGCTGCGTCAGCGAGCGGTACAGGAAGTTGTTCTCGCCCAGGTGCAGGGTGCGGCCACGGCTGAAGCTGAAGCGGTCGCGCACCAGTTGCCAGACGAACATGGCCACGGCGCACGCGGCGATGGTCCACAGGGTGCTGGGGCTGACGCCTTCCAGCTGCAGGCCGATACCGATGACGCTGAGTTTCAGGCCGAGGATCGGGTAGGCCACCGCCAGCACCAGCAGGGCGCTGAAGAAAGCCGTCTTGAGTCGCTTGTTCATACCTTCTCCACCTCCGGACGACCGAGCAGACCGGTGGGGCGGAACAGCAGCACCAGGACCAGCAGGCTGAAGGCCACCACGTCCTTGTACTGGTCGCCGAACACGTCGGCGCCGAAGGCTTCGGCGACGCCCAGCACCAGGCCGCCGAGCATGGCGCCCGGAATGCTGCCGATGCCTCCGAGCACCGCGGCGGTGAACGCCTTGATGCCGGCGAGGAAGCCGATGTTCGGGTTGATCACGCCGTACTGCAGGCCCAGCAGGACTGCGGCCACGGCCGCGAGGCTGGCGCCGATGACGAAGGTCAGGGCGATGATGTTGTTGGTGTTGATCCCCAGCAGGTTGGCCATCTTGATGTCCTCGGCGCAGGCGCGGCAGGCGCGGCCCAGGCGGGAGCGGGAGATGAACAGGCTGAGGCCGTACATGGCCAGCAGGGTGACGATGAAGATCAGCACCTGCATGTACGAGACGGTCACCCCGTAGCTGGGATCGCCGAAGACGAAGTTCCCCGGCAGCAGGTTGGGGATGGCCTTGTCCTTGGAATCCTGGGCGAGCAGGACCTCGTTCTGCAGGAAGATCGACATGCCGATGGCGGAGATCAGCGGGATCAGCCGGTTGCTGCCGCGCAGCGGGCGGTAGGCGATCCGTTCGATGCTGTAGCCATAGGCGCTGGTGACGATGATGGCAGCGGCGAAGGTGCAGAAGATGACGATCGGCAGGCTGACGATCCCCATCATGGCCAGGCCGGTGATCACGATGAAGGCTACGTACGAGCCGATCATGTAAACCTCGCCATGGGCGAAGTTGATCATGCCGATGATGCCGTAGACCATGGTGTAGCCGATGGCGATCAGGGCATAGGTGCTGCCAACGGTAAGGCCGTTGACCAGCTGTTGCAGGTAGTGATAGAGCTCAGGCATCACCTAACTCCTCGGGCGTCGCGTGAAGCGGCGCTTGTGGCGCGACGGACCCCCGGAATACGCGGAATAAACAAAGCCCACTGCGGGTGCAGTGGGCTCTGGACCTCAGGCGGCAGACCTTATTTGACTTCGGTCTTGGTGCCGTCCTTGTGCCACTGGTAGACCACGAAGTTGAAGTTCTTCAGGTCGCCCTTCTCGTCGAAGGCCAGGGCACCGGTGGGCGTATCGAAGGTGTTGCTGCGCAGGGCGGCGGCGACCTTTTCGGTGTCTTCGCTGCCGGCTTTCTTGATGCTGTCGGCGATGACCTGCACGGCGGCGTAGGCCGGGAACACGAACGGGCCGCTCGGGTCCTGGTTCTTGGCCTTGAAGGCGGCGACCAGGGCCTGGTTCTTCGGATCCTGGTCGAAGGACTTCGGCAGGGTCACGTACAGGCCTTCGGAAGCCGGGCCTGCGATAGCGGAGATTTCCTTGTTGCCGACGCCTTCCGGGCCCATGAAGCCGACTTTCAGGCCTTTCTCGGAAGTCTGGCGCAGCAGCAGGCCCAGTTCCGGGTGGTAGCCGCCGTAGTAGACGAAGTCGACCTTGGCCTGCTTGAGCTTGGCGATCAGCGAGGAGAAGTCCTTGTCGCCGGCGTTGATGCCTTCGAACAGGGCGACTTTCACGCCGGCGTCTTCCAGGGTCTTCTTGACCGCGGTGGCGATGCCTTCGCCGTACTGCTGCTTGTCGTGGATGACCGCGACGATCTTCGGCTTGACGTGCTCGGCGATGAACTTGCCGGCGGTCGGGCCCTGCATGTTGTCCAGGCCGATGGTGCGGAAGATCAGCTTGTAGCCGCGGCTGGTGATGTCCGGGCTGGTGGAGGCCGGGGAGATCATCAGGATGCCTTCGTCCTCGTAGATGTCCGAGGCCGGCTGAGTGGAGCTGGAGCACAGGTGGCCGACGACGAACTTGACGCCGTCGTTGACGATCTTGTTGGCGACCGCCACGGCCTGCTTCGGATCGCAGGCGTCATCGTAGACCACGCCTTCGAGCTGCTTGCCGTCGACGCCGCCGGCCTTGTTGATCTGCTCGATGGCCATCTTGGCGCCGACGAACTCCATCTCCCCGTACTGGGCGACCGCACCGGTCACCGGACCGGCCAGGGCGATCTTGATGGTATCGGCGGCCATCGAATAGCTGGCGACGCCGGCCAGGGCCATGGCGGTCAACAGTTTGGAAAGACGTTGGGTACCCTTTTTCATAATGCTCCACTCTTTCTTGTGTTTTCGTTCTTGTGGTTCGTGGCCGCGGTTCGACGGGCTTTGCGCCCGGGGGAAGCCGCCGGCAACTGTACCGGTACAGTGTAGAGTGCCGCTTCGCCGCTTGAAAAGCCGCTGGCGGCGGGGCGTTTCGCCCCATGTCGCAAAGTCGCAATAAACGTATAGAAAAACGGCGTTGTGCCAGTACCCTCCTTTGGTCCCATCCGCCCCCGCGGCTCCCGGGAAACTTGCCTGGCGCCGACCGGGCGGTATCATGGCGCCGCCTGATTTCCCGGTGAGCACCATGACTGAACAAACTAGCACCCTCTATGCCAAGCTGCTCGGCGAGACCGCGATGATTTCCTGGCAGGAGCTGCAGCCGTTCTTCGCCCGCGGCGCCCTGCTGCTGGTGGGCGAGGCCGTGGACCTGGTGGAGGCCGCGCAGGCCGTGGCCGAGGACGACCGCCAGAAGGTCGCCGCCTGGCTGGCCAGCGGCGACCTGGCGCGGGTCGACGAGGCCCGCGCCCGCGACTTCCTCGAACGCGACCCGCAGCTGTGGGCGGTGGTGGTGGCGCCCTGGGTGCTGGTGCAGGAGCGTGCGGAAAAAAACCGCCTGCATTGACCCGGGGCGGCTTGCGTTGCCCGCAGGCGAGCTAGACTTGCGGGACCACTGCAAGGAGTCACGTCATGTTCGAGCCTGGTCACCTGCATCTCCACGCCCTGCCGGGCCTTGACCAGCAGGCGCTGGATATCCACCTGTACTACGAGATTCGCCACGACGCCGAGAAGGGCGCCTATGTCCACTTCACCATGGACGGCAGCATCGACGGCAATGCCTTCAAGGAAGAGTTCGACATGCCCAAGGACCAGGCCTTCAACTTCGCCAGCGATGCTACCCGCATTGCGCAGAAGCATGGCCTGCACCCGCGCTTCGGGCCGATCGTGCGCATCCATAAGGAATACGATGCGATGTTCGAGGACATTCGCGTCAAGCTGGGGACCCATCCGGGGGATCCGGTGGACCTGGACAAGGTGCTCCATGGCGGTGAGTGAGCGCTGATACGCGGAGGTCCGGCGGGTGCCGTGATGTTGCTTGTTTACTTAAAAGAGGATGCCGTTTCTCTGGGTGGGGGAAACGGCATTTTTCATATGGGGTGGGCCATGGCTTTGCTTGCGGAGCGGGGGACCTCGGCTCCGTGCTCCGATCTCCACCCCGTCATTCCCGTGAACGCGGGAACCCAGAGACTTCTGGTTTGGGTGTGTTTGCGCCGCTTCGGCGTGCTCGGATGTTTCTTGTTTCGCCCCCTCGGGCGAGTCCCTTTTGTCAAACGCCACAAAAGGAACCAAAAAGGCTTGCCCCGACATACGGGCCCGACAGAGTCGGGCTACCCTCGCGAACTCCCCCGCCACGGAGGCCCGCCCCGAGGGTACGTCCCTGTAGCCCACGGGGCTCTCGCGACATCCATGTCGCATGACCTCCTGAGCGCCGGTTTCGCTCGGCCTTCTGAAGGGGCGTTTCGGTGCGCGCGGCTATTTCTCTGGAAGTCCAAGAGCAAACGCGCTTTTGCTTTTGCTTTTGCTTTTCGTAGGAGCGAGCTTGCTCGCGAACCCCGCAGTCACTGGATTCCCGCGTTCGCGGGAATGACGAGGTGGGGGTTGGGCGTATCAGGATGACTCAGGATTCTCCCCCCACTCCGAACAGCCCCCTCTCCCGCTTGCGGGAGAGGGTTGGGGAGAGGGCGCTCTTGAACCCAGCACCTAAAGTTCTCTGGAAATCCGTACGGCGTTATCCGCCATTGTTGTTCGGCTCCGGTGTTCCGCCCTACGCCCTCAGGCACTGACCCACCGCTGCCGCGCCCAGGCGCTGAGGGTGTCGACGCCCAGCACCAGCACCAGCATGGCGAGGATCACCGTGGCCGCCTGGGCCTGCTGGAACAGGCTGAGGCTGAAGTAGAGCATCTGTCCCAGGCCGCCGGCGCCGACGAAGCCGAGCACGCTGGCCATGCGGATGTTGTTCTCCCAGCGGTAGAGGATGTAGGCCACCAGTTGCGGCCAGACCGCCGGCAGGGTGCCGTAGGCGAAGGCCGCGACCCGCCCGCTGCCGCCCAGGCGCAGGGCCTCGGCGGGTTCGGCCGGGGTGTTTTCCAGGGCTTCGGCGAACAATCGGCCGAGCACGCCGCCGGTGTGCAGGGCCAGGGCCAGGGTGCCGGCGTTGGGGCCCAGGCCCGCGGCCAGCACCATGAGCGCGCCCCACACCAGTTCCGGCACCGCGCGCAGGGCGTTGAGGACGAAGCGCGCCAGGCTCTGCGCGGCGGCGCCGAAGCGGCCGGCGGCCGGTAGCGCGAAGAGCATGCCCAGCAGCGCCGCGAGCAATGTGCCCAGGGCCGACATGGCCAGGGTTTCCAGAGCGCCGCGGGCCACCGCGCTCAGGTGCGTGGCGGACAGGTCCGGCGGGAAGAAGTCGCGGGCGTAGCCGAGCATCTGCCGCAGGCCTTCGCCGCTGAGCAGGCCATCGCTGTCGACTTGCAGATAGATGAAGGAGGCCGCCACCGCGAGCAGGATCGCCAGGCTCCAGCCGATGGCGCGCAGCAGTCCGGCGCGGGCGCGGTTCATTCCAGCCTCCGGCGCAGGAAGCGGCTGAGCTGGTCGGCGCCCAGCACCAGCAGCAGGAAGGTCAGCAGGATGCTGGCCACCTCGCCGCCGGCGAACATGCGCAGCGACAGGTCGACCTGCTGGCCGAGCCCGCCGGCGCCGACGAAGCCCATGACCACCGAGGCGCGGATGGCACACTCCCAGCGGTACACGGTGTAGGAGATCATCTCGCTGGCCGCCTGGGGTAGCAGTCCGTAGGCGAAGGCGCCCAGGCGCGAGCCGCCGCCCAGCAGCAGCGCGCGGGTGGGGCGCGGGTCCACCGATTCGAAGATTTCCGCGTAGACCTTGCCGAGCATGCCGCCGTAGGTGATGGCGATGGCCATGACGCCGGCGGTGGGGCCCAGGCCGACGGCGCGGACGAACAGCAGCGCCCAGACGATCTCCGGGATGCTGCGCAGCACGATCAGCAGCAGCCGCACCGGCCAGCGCAGGGCGCGCGCCCACCAGGCCGGCAGGCCGCCGCGGGGCAGGGCGGACAGCGACAGCGCGCGGGTGGCCAGCAGCGCCGCGGGGAAGGCGATCAGCCAGGCCAGGGCCATGCCGGCGGTGGCGATGGCCAGGGTTTCCAGGGTGGCGCGGCCGAGGATGGCGAGGAATTCGGCGTCGTGGGCCGGCGGCCAGAAGCCGGCGAGGAAGCCGGCCATGGTGCGCGCGTTGTCGCCAGTGAACAGGCCGCGGATGTCCAGTTCGCTCAGGCGCAGGCCGGGCCACAGCAACAGCAGCGCCAGGGCGGTCAGCAGCAGCCGCGGCAGGGCGGCGGGGTCGCGGGGTTTCAGCATCGCGGGATCTGCACCACGTGCAGGGGCTCGACCGGCGCCGGGGCATCCAGGCTCAGTTGCTCGTTGGCGTAGAGCTGCTGCAGGTCGTCCGGGCTGACGCTGGCGGCCGGCTTGTCGAAGACGATGCGCCCGTCGCGGATGCCGACGATGCGCGGGAAGTGCGCCAGCGCCAGGTCCACCGCGTGCAGGCTGGCCAGCAGCGTCAGGCCACGGTTGGCGGCCTCGCGGGTGAGCAGGTCGAGGGTGTGCCCGGCGAGCACCGGGTCCATCGCCGAGACCGGCTCGTCGGCCAGCAGCAGTTGCGGCTGCTGGTACAGCGCGCGGGCGATGCCGACGCGCTGCAGCTGGCCGCCGGAAAGCTGGTCGCAGCGCTGGAACAGTTTGTCGGCCAGGTCCAGGCTGCGCAGGGCTTCGCGGGCGCCGTCGATGTCCAGCGGGTAGAGCAGGCTGGCCAGGCTCTTCCACAGCGGCCACTGGCCGAGGCGCCCGGCCAGCACGGCGTTGACCACCCGCTGGCGCGGCGGCAGCGGCGGCGCCTGGTGGATCAGGCCGATGCGCGCGCGCAGGCGCTGGCGGGCCCGACTGCTCAAGCGCCAAGGCTGGCTGCCGAGCAGTTCGATTTCGCCGTGGCTGGGCTTCAGGGCGGTGGCCAGCACGCGCAACAGGGTGGTCTTGCCGGCGCCCGAGGGGCCGATGATCGCCACCCGCTCGCCGGCCTCGACGCTCAGGTCGATGCCGGCGAGGGCGCGCTGGCCGTTGGCGTGCTGGTGCTCCACGCCGGTCAGGCGCAGGCTCACTTCAACAGGCCGGCGGCGCGGGCCGACTCCTCGATGCCCTTGTAGTTCTCCGGCTTGGTCTCGATGAAGCGGCTGGCCGCCTGCAGGTCGAGGATGGCCTTGTCGCGCGGCTTGCTCGGGTCGAGGTCGAGGAAGGCCTGCTTGATCTTCTCGGCCAGGGCCGGGTCGAGGTTGCCGCGCACGGTCCAGTTGTAGTCGTAGTAGGTCGGGGTGGTGGCGAAGACCTTCACCTTGTCGGTGTCGACCTTGCCGGCGTCCACCAGCTTCTGCCACACCGAGGCGTTGAGCACGCCGGCGTCCACCTTGCCGGCCTGGACCCAGGCCACGGTGGCGTCGTGGGCGCCGGAGTAGGCCACGCGGGAGAAGAACTGCTCGGGGACGATGCCATCCTTCTGCATGAAGTAGCGCGGCATCAGGCTGCCGGAGGTGGAGGACACCGAGCCGAAGGCGAAGGTCTTGCCCTTGAGGTCCTGCAGCGACTTCACGTGCGGGTCGGCGCTGATGAATTTGCTGGTGAACTGCTGGTCCTGCTCGCGCTGCACCAGGGGAATGGCGTTGCCGGTCTTCAGCCGCGCCTGGACGAAGGTGAAGCCGCCCAGCCAGGCCATGTCCAGGCGGTCGGCGGCCAGGGCCTCGACCACGCCGGCATAGTCGGACACCGGGATGAACTTCACCGGCATGCCCAGGCGTTCCTGCAGGTATTCGCCCAGCGGCTTGAACTTGCGCAGCAGCTCGGTGGGGGCTTCGTCGGGGATCGCCGAGACCTTCAGTTCCTTCAGGGTTTCGGCCTGGGTGAAGCTGGCGGAAAGGGACAGCGCAAAACAGGCGGCGAGCGCCAGGGTGCGTTTCAGCATGGGAGCAGTCTCCGGTTCAATAGCGGAAAAAGCCTGGGAAGTATAGTGGCGGTCTGCCGGTGCGCGTGGAAATGACCACGGCGGCGGGCTCGCAGGCTCGGCGAAGGCGGCGGTGGACGGTTAAGATGGCCGTCCCCGTGCCCGCTATTTTGCCCGACAGGAGCCATCCATGTCTGCCTTGCCCTCCATCGCCTTCGCCGGCCTCGGTCTGATGGGCGTGCCCATGAGCCGCCGCCTGCTGGCCGCCGGCTACCCGTTGACCGTGTGGAACCGCTCCGCCGCCAAGCGCGAGCTGCTGGCCGGGGAGGGCGCCCGCGCCGCGCAGAGCCCCGCGCAGCTGTGCGCGGATGCCGGGATCGTCATGCTCTGCCTGGCCGACACCGCCGCCGTGCGCGAGGTGGTGTTCGGCCCCGGCGGCATCGTCGAAGGGGCGAAACCGGGGCAGTTGCTGGTGGACTTCTCCAGCCTGGAGCCGGCCGCCACCCGCGAGATGGCCGCCGAGCTGGAAGCCCGCAGCAGCATGCGCTGGATCGATGCGCCGGTTTCCGGCGGCACCCCGGGCGCCGAGGCCGGCAGCCTGGCGATCATGGCCGGCGGCCGGGTGGAGGACATCGAGCGCGTCCGCCCCGTCCTCGCCCACCTCGGCCAGCGCCTGACGCGCATGGGCGAGGTCGGCGCCGGCCAGGTGACCAAGGTGTGCAACCAGATGATCGTCGCCTGCAACGCCCTGGTGATCGCCGAAGTGGTGGCCCTGGCGGAGAGCGCCGGGGTCGACGCCAGCCTGATCGCCCCGGCCCTGGCCGGCGGTTTCGCCGACTCCAAGCCCTTGCAGATCCTCGCCCCGCAGATGGCTGAGAGCTGCTTCGAGCCCATCAAGTGGCACGTGCGCACTTTGCTCAAGGACCTGGACACCGCGGTGAAGCTGTCCCGCGAGCAGGGCTCGGCCACGCCCATGAGCGGCCTGGCCGCGCAACTGATGCGCCTGCACGGCAGCCAGGGCCACCTGGCGCACGACCCGGCCACCCTGGTCGAGCAGTACCGCCAACCCCGCGATTGAGGAATGCCGCCATGCCGATCTGCGCCAACCTGTCCCTATTGTTCACCGAGCTGCCGCTGATCGAGCGCGTGCGCGCCGCCGCCGAGGCCGGTTTCGCCGGGGTGGAGATCCAGTTTCCCTACGAGGTGCCGGCCGCGGCATTGCAGGCCGAGCTGCAGCGCAGTGGCATGCCGCTGGTGCTGTTCAACCTGCCGGCCGGCGACCTGATGCAGGGCGGCGCCGGGTTGGCCGCGGTGCCGGGGCGCGAGGCGCAGTTCGCCGTCGGGCTGCGCCAGGCCCTGGACTACGCCGAGGTGCTGCGGCCGCAGAAGATCAACGTGCTGGCCGGGCGCCTGGCCGAGGGCGTCGAATGCGAGCAGGCGCTGGCGCTGCTGGCCGAAC
Organism: Pseudomonas sp. A6; assembly: GCF_052367875.1. Taxonomy (NCBI): domain Bacteria; kingdom Pseudomonadati; phylum Pseudomonadota; class Gammaproteobacteria; order Pseudomonadales; family Pseudomonadaceae; genus Pseudomonas; species Pseudomonas sp. A6. The sequence goes on from NZ_CP198970.1 coordinate 1,605,694, forward strand.
ACCTGCGGCAGACCGCCGAGGCCTTCGCCGGGCGCGGCATTGCGGTGCTGATGGAGGCGATCAACCTGCACGACATGCCCGGCTTCCTGCTCAACACCCCGCAGCATCTGCTGGACATGCTGGCGCGCGTCGGCCACCCGAACCTGGCGGCGCAGCTGGACTTCTACCACATGGCGCGCATGGGCCTGGACCTGGCCGACTGCGTGCGCCAGCTGCAAGGGCATATCGGCCACGTGCAGTTCGCCGACGCCCCCGGGCGCGGCGAGCCGGGCAGCGGCGAACTGGACTTCGGACCGGCGCTGGCGGCCTTGCGGGCCCAGGGCTACGCCGGCTGGCTGGGCGCCGAATACCGCCCGGTTGGCGCTACCAGCGCCGGCCTGGGCTGGTTGCCGGCTTGGCGGGAACGTCTGCAATCGGCCTGAGCCGACAAACGTTGTATCGATTCAGTGGCGAATTTGACACTTTTTTGACTAACTGATCAGTAGATTCGGCGCGCCCGCCGTGACGGTGGGCGATGCCGTTCTTCCGCTGCGCCCAGTCAAGGAGTGCCTCGATGTCCGAGGACAACCGTCACCTGTTACCCACGATCAGTTCCAACCGCCTGGTGCTGCTGTTTTCCCTGGCCCTGGTGCTGTTCTACAACCTCGCCACCTGGAAGGCCCTGGACGGCCTGGTGCCGCTGCAGGGGGCGTATCGCATCGCCTTCTTCGCGTCCTTCGGCGTCTTCCTCTGGGCCGCGTTCAGCCTGCTGCTGACCCTGGTGTCGTTCCGCCCGTTGCTCAAGCCGGCGCTGACCCTGGTGGCGCTGTGCTCGGCCGCCGCCGCCTATTTCATGAACAGCTACGGCATCGCCATCGACACGGTGATGGTGCAGAACGTCTTCGAGACCAACCCGGGCGAGGCCGAGGCGCTGTTCAGCGGCAGGCTGGTGGCCTACCTGCTGCTGCTCGGGGCGCTGCCGTCGGCGCTGGTCTGGGCGCTGCCGGTGGCCTACAAGCCGTTCCTGCGCGGGCTGCTGAACAAGGTATTGGTGGTGTTCGCCTGCGTGGCGGCGGTGGCGGTGATGGTGGGTAGTTTCTATTCCACCTACGCGCCGATCTTCCGCGAGGAAGACAAGCTGACCCACTTCATCAACCCGACCAACTACATCTATGCCGTGACCAAGTATGGCAAGCAGCGCCTGGGCATCAAGAAGGCCGAGCTGGTGGTGCAGAAGATCGGCGAGGACGCGGTGCAGAGCGCCAAGGCTTCGCAGCGGGCGAAGAAGTCGCTGTTCGTCTTCGTGGTCGGCGAGACCGCGCGGGCCGACCACTTCTCGCTCAACGGCTACGCCCGGCAGACCAACCCGGAGCTGGCGAAGCTGGACATCCTCAACTTCACCCAGGTGCATTCCTGCGGGACCTCCACCGCGGTGTCGGTGCCCTGCATGTTCTCCAAGTTCCCCCGCGAGGACTACAGCGACAAGAAGGGCAAGACCTACGAGAGCCTGCTGGACGTGCTGCAGCGCGCCGGCCTGCAGGTGATCTGGCTGGACAACAACAGCGACTGCAAGGGCACCTGCCTGCGCGTGCCGCACCGCGACATCCCGAAGAACCAGCCCGGCCCGTTCTGCGACGGCAACCGCTGCCTGGACGAGGCCCTGCTGCAGGACCTGCAGGCGTACATCGACGGCCTGAAGGACAACGCCATCATCGTCCTGCACGCCGACGGCAGCCACGGCCCGGAGTACTACGACCGCTACCCGGCGGACATGGAGCGCTTCAAGCCGGTGTGCCGCACCAACCAGCTGGGCAGCTGTTCGAAGGACGAGCTGGTGAACGTCTACGACAACACCATCCTCTATACCGACTTCTTCCTGTCGAAGGTGATCGATCTGCTGAAGAAGAACAGCGACAGGTACGACACCTCGATGCTCTACGTCTCCGACCACGGCGAGTCGCTGGGCGAGAACGGCGTGTACCTGCACGCCGCGCCCTACGCCATTGCCCCGGCGGCGCAGGTCCACGTGCCCATGGTGATGTGGTTCGGCCCCTCGACCCTGCGCGACCTGGGCATCGACCGCGGCTGCCTGGCCGGCAAGCGCGACGAGCAGGACCTGAGCCACGACAACCTGTTCCACTCGGTGCTCGGCCTGCTGGACGTGCGCACCAGCCTGTATCAGCCCGGCCTGGACATCTTCCACTCCTGCCGCGGCAACGCGGTGGCGGCGGGTGAGTGACGCCGATGCCGTAGCCTTCTGCTTTTCGTAGGAGCGAGCTTGCTCGCGAACGGATTCCGCAACGGGGCTCGTTCGCGAGCAAGCTCGCTCCTACAGGGGGGCTCCAGGCGAAAAAAGGCCGTGCGGGTCATCCCGCACGGCCTTTTTCATCGGGGTGGACTTAGTTGTCGCGAACCAGCAGCACCGGGCGGTTGCTGACGCGCAGTAGGCCCTCGGCCACGCTGCCCAGCATCAGCCGGCGCACGCCGCGGCGGCCGTGGGTGCCCATGACGATCACGTCGGCCTTGGCGTCCTCGGCCTCCAGCTCGATGCGCTCGGCGATTTCCTCGCTGGCGCGCTCCTGGCACACGCGGTCGAACTTCGCCTTGACCTTGTCGCCGACCTGCTCGCGGGCCTTGGCCAGCACGTCGTCGGCGGCCTTCAGCGCGGCTTCGCGCAGCGGTTCGGGGTTGTAGTAGACGGCATAGTCGGGCAGGTGGCGCAGCGGGCTGTCGACGATGGTGATGACGCGCAGCTCGCCGCCAGTCAGTTGCGCCAGCTTGACCGCCTCGCCCAGCGCGCGGTCGGAAACCGGGCTGCCGTCCACTGCTACCAGAATGCGCTCGTACATGATGTATCCCTCAATGAGTGGCTTGGTGGGAAAACTCTAGCTCTCCCCGGGGTGGATTCCCTTGCGCAGCGTCAATAGTAGACCGTGAGGGCGGATGTGCCGGCGGAAGGGGCTCCGCGCGAGCGGACTTCGTCCGCGGTTTCGCGCGCAGGGCGCGCTCCTACATGGGAATGGTGAGGGTGGGGCAGCGTAGGAGCGGATCTCATCCGCGAATCGCGCCGGATCGCCCGGCTATCGCGGACAAGGTCCGCTCCTACGGGGGAGGCACGCTGTGCTCCCCTGCAACCTATAGGAGCGGGCCCTGCCCGCGATTTCGCGCGCAGGGCGCGCTCCTACATGGGAATGGTGTGGGTGGGGCAGCGTAGGAGCGGATCTCATCCGCGAATCGCGCCGGATCGTCCGGCTATCGCGGACAAGGTCCGCTCCTACAGGGGGACGCCAATTGGGCAGGCATGAAAAAGGCCGCCGCGGTTTCCCGGGGCGGCCTCTTGGGCGTGGCGCGGATCAGCCGGCGACCAGCACGCGGATCGCCTCCAGGCGCAGCGAGGCCTTGTCCAGCAGGGCAACGCTCTCGTCGCGCTGGGTGCGCAGGGCTTCCAGCTCGCTGTCGCGCACGCTGGGGTTGACCTGCTTGAGCGCGGTCAGACGCGCCAGTTCCTCGTCCAGGCTCGCCACCAGTTGCTGGCGGGCCTTCTCCACGCGCTCGGCGTGTCGCGGGGCGATCTTGGCCTCGCCAATGGCGAACTGCTTGGCCAGCACGTCGCGCTGGGCCTGGACGAACTTGTTGGCGCTGGCGCGCGGCACGCTTTCCAGCTGCTCGTGCAGCGTCTCGAAGGCCACCCGGGCGGCCAGGTCGTTGCCGTTGGCGTCGAGCAGGCAGCGCAGCGCCACCGGCGGCAGGAAGCGGCCCAGCTGCAGCTTGCGCGGGGCCACCGCCTCGCTGACGAAGAGCATCTCCAGCAGCACGGTGCCGGGCTTGAGCGCCTTGTTCTTGATGATCGCCACCGAGGTGTTGCCCAGCGAGCCGGACAGCACCAGGTCCATGCCGCCCTGCACCATGGGGTGCTCCCAGGTGAGGAACTGCATGTCCTCGCGGGCCAGGGCCTGGGCGCGGTCGTAGGTGACGGTCACGCCCTCGTCGTCGCCCAGGGGGAAGCTGGCGTCGAGCATCTTCTCGCTGGGCTTGAGGATCAGCGCGTTCTCGGAGTGGTCCTCGCTGTCGATGCCGTAGGTGTCGAACAGCTTCTCCATGTAGATCGGCAGGGCGAACTGGTCGTCCTGTTCCTCGATCGCTTCCACCAGCGCCTCGCCCTCGCCGGCGCCGCCGGAGTTCAGCTCCAGCAGGCGGTCGCGGCCGCTGTGCATTTCCGCTTCCAGGGCCAGGCGCGCGGCCTGGCCTTCTTCGAGCAGGGCGGCGAAGGCGTCGTCGTCGCTGCCTTCGAGCAGTTCCACCAGGCGCGGGCCGTAGCGGTGCTGCAGGGCGTTGCCGGTGGGGCAGGTGGCGAGGAAGGCGTTGAGCGCCTGGTGGTACCACTGGAACAGGCGTTCCTGCGGGCTGTTCTCCAGGTGCGGCACGTGGATCTGGATGGTGTGCCGCTGGCCGATGCGGTCCAGGCGGCCGATGCGCTGTTCCAGCTGGTCCGGGTGGGCCGGCAGGTCGAACAGCACCAGGTGGTGGGCGAACTGGAAGTTGCGGCCCTCGCTGCCGATTTCCGAGCAGATCAGCACCTGGGCGCCGAATTCCTCGTCGGCGAAGTAGGCCGCGGCGCGGTCGCGCTCGAGGATGCTCATGCCCTCGTGGAACACCGTGGCCGGGATGCCCGAGCGCAGGCGCAGGGCGTCTTCCAGGTCCAGGGCGGTCTCGGCGTGGGCGCAGATCACCAGCACCTTGAACTGCTTGAGCATCTTCAGGGTGTCGATCAGCCATTCCACGCGGGGGTCGAAGCGCCACCAGCGGGCGTTTTCGTCGGTGTTGTCGTCGACTTGCGCCTGGAAGCTCACTTCCGGGTACAGGTCCGGGTGTTCGCCGACCGGCAGCTCCATGTATTCCACCGGGTTGGGCAGCGGGTAGCTGTGCAGCTGGCGCTCGGGGAAGCCCTGTACCGCGGCGCGGGTGTTGCGGAACAGCACGCGGCCGGTGCCGTGGCGGTCCAGCAGTTCGCGGATCAGGCGCGCGCGGGCATCGTCGTCGCCACTCTCGACGGCGGCCAGCAGCTCGTCGCCGGCTGCGCCGAGGAAGCCATGGATGGCCTCGCGCGCGGCGGAGGACAGGCGGCCCTGGTCGATCAGTTCCTGCACCGCCTCGGCGACCGGGCGGTACTGGCTGCTCTCGCGGCGGAAGGCCTCCAGGTCATGGAAGCGGTCCGGGTCGAGCAGGCGCAGGCGCGCGAAGTGGCTGTCCAGGCCCAGCTGTTCCGGGGTGGCGGTGAGCAGCAGCACGCCGGGGATGATCTGCGCCAGGGTTTCCACCAGCTGGTACTCGCGGCTGGCCTGCTCCGGATGCCAGACCAGGTGGTGGGCCTCGTCGACCACCAGCAGGTCCCAGCCGGCGGCGCACAGGGCGTCCTGGGCGCGCTCGTCGGCGCGGATCCACTCCAGGGCCACCAGGGCCAGCTGGCTGTCCTCGAAGGGGTTGCTGGCGTCGCTTTCGGCGAAGCGCTCGCGGTCGAACAGCGCCACTTCCAGGTTGAAGCGCCGGCGCATCTCCACCAGCCACTGGTGCTGCAGGTTCTCCGGCACCAGGATGAGCACGCGGCTGGCGCGCCCGGAGAGCAGCTGGCGATGGATCACCAGGCCGGCCTCGATGGTCTTGCCCAGGCCCACTTCGTCGGCCAGCAGGACGCGCGGGGCGATGCGGTCGGCGACCTCGCGGGCGATGTGCAGCTGGTGCGCGATGGGCTGGGCGCGGGCGCCGCCCAGGCCCCAGAGGGAGGATTGCAGCAGGCGGGTGCGGTGTTCCAGGGTGTGGTAGCGCAGGGCGAACCAGGGCATGGGGTCGATCTGCCCGGCGAACAGGCGGTCGCTGGCCAGGCGGAACTGGATGAAGTTGGACAGCTGGGTTTCCGGGAGTATCTTGGCGTCGTTGTGCGAGTTGATGCCGTGGTAGACCAGCAGGCCATCGACCTCCTCGACCTCGCGGACGGTCATCTTCCAGCCTTCGAAATGCGTCACCTCGTCGCCCGGGGCGAAGCGCACGCGGGTCAGCGGGGCGTTGCGTTCGGCGTACTGGCGGGTATCCCCGGTGGCCGGATAGAGCACGGTGAGCAGCCGTCCGTCGAGCGCCAGGATGGTGCCCAGCCCCAATTCTGCTTCACTGTCGCTGATCCAGCGTTGACCCGGTTGATACTGCGCCATGGACACCTCCCGCAAAAAGCCGGCTATGGTAACGGAACACGCGGCTTTCAGCGACGCCCGTTCGCACGCAGCGGCCGGGTGGCATCGCCGCCTCGGGGGGCGATGGGCCTGCGCCGGCTCCGCGCCGCCGGCCAGGACCGGGATGGATGCGGATTGTTCCGTGAAGTGTAGCGACGGCCCCGGCGCCTGCCGCCGCCAGCCGACAACCTGAAGCCCGCGAGGAGCCAGCGACAGCCATGATCCCGCCGATCCCCAGCGACGTACTGCCGGTCACCGCGCAGCAGGACCCGGCGCGCTCGCGCCCGGATGTCGCCCCGGTGGCGCCGGTGGTCCCTGCCACGAGCGATGCCGCCGTGGGCCTGGAGCGCCGCCCGGCGGAAATGACGCCGGAGGAAGAGTACCCGCAGCACCAGCGGCGCCGGCAGCAGGCGCAGGGCGAGGAGGCTGAGCCCGAGGCGCCGGAGGAGCCCGCCGACGACGGCCTGGGCGAGGCGCCGCGCAAGGGCGTGTGGATCGACATCGAGGTCTGAGCGCGCCGCGTAGTAAGCTGTCCTTCCCGACCCGTCTCCCGTCACCGCCATGCTCTTCGCCGACGCGCCCATTCATCTCGAACACGCCGAGCTGCGCCTGATCCCGCACTGGTGCGATGAAGCCTGCGCCACGGCCTGGTTCGCCGAGCTGGTCGAGAACACTCCCTGGGAGCGGCCCAGCGTGCGCCTGCACGGCCGCGACTACCCGGTGCCGCGCCTGGTGGCCTGGTACGGCGACGCCGAGGCCAGCTACCGCTACTCCGGCCTGGTCCACCGGCCGCTGCCGTGGACGCCGCTGCTGGCGGAAATCCGCGAGCGCGTGCAGGCTGAGGTCGGCCAGCGCCTGAACGGCGTGCTGCTCAACTATTACCGCGACGGCCAGGATTCCATGGGCTGGCACAGCGACGACGAGCCGGAGCTGGGCCGCAACCCGCTGGTGGCCTCGCTGAACCTCGGCGGCACGCGGCGCTTCGACCTGCGCCGCAAGGGCCGCGCGGCCATCGAGCATTCCCTGGCGCTGGATTCCGGCAGCCTGCTGGTCATGTCCGGCGCAACACAGCATTATTGGCAGCATCAGGTGGCCAAGACGCGGCGCCCGGTCGCCCCCCGCCTGAACCTGACCTTCCGCCTGGTGCACGCCTGATCATGAGCAACGACGACAAGCTGATCGACTTCAACGCCGAGCGCGACAAGCGCATCCACGACGTCCACGAGAAGCGCCTGCAGGAAGTGCGCAAGGCCTTCGAGCAGGCCCTGCCGCTGGGCAAGGCACGCAAGAAGGGCAAGGGCAAGCCGAAGAAGCGCTGAATCCGCTCCGCCCGTTCCGAACATCCCGCCAGAAGCCGCCCCGCGCGGCCATGCACCGCATCCCAACCCGCCCCGAACTTGATCTGGATCAGTTATCCGAAGCCCCGTGAACCGGGGCTTTGCGGCCATTGATCCAGGTCAATATCGCGCCCCCGGCCGACGCTAACCTGAGCCCATCTTCAAAACGCACAGGGATTCAGGAGGCCAGCATCATGTTCATCGACGAAGTGGTTCTCGCCGGCATTGTCACCGTTGGTCTGATGGTCCTGTTCTGCGGTGGAGTCGGATATTTCATCTGGAAGGACAGCCACAAGAAGGGCTGATCTCCTTCCCGATCACAGAGCACGCAAGGCACTTGGGGCGACTTCGGTCGCCCGTTTTTTTGCCTGCGATTTTTCCTCGCGGACGGAGTCCGCTCCTGCATCCGTGCTTCCCACTCTTGCAGGCTGGGCCGGAATGCTCTTCGTAGGAGCGAGCTTGCTCGCGAACAAACACGCTGCCATGCGGTTCGCGAGCAATCTCGCTCCTACGAGAAGCCAGAAGCAGTGCCCGCCGGTATGGTAGGGCTCCGCCCGCGCAGGTCGCACGATGGCCAGGAGAAACGCCATCGCAGGATGGGTTGAGCGAAGCGATACCCATCGCCACGACCGCATGGGTTTCGCAGGCTCAACCCATCCTACGAAGAGCATCTCGGCGCAGTCGGCTTCGAGGCAATGAATAAAAAACGCCGCTTCCCCCTCGGGGGAAAGCGGCGTTTTTTTGTGGGCGCGGATCAGCCGATGGTGATCGGCGGCAGCGCCGGCAGTTCGATGTCCAGCTTCTGCTTCGGCGCCAGCACCTCGGCTTCGCCTTCCACCACCGCCTCGCCGTTCTGGTTGAGCACGCGGGTGCCGATGCGCACGCGGTTCTTCGGCAGTTTTTCCAGCACTTCCAGCTCCACATCGAGCACGTCGCCGATCTTCACCGGGCGGGTGAAGCGCAGGCTCTGGCCCAGGTAGATGGTGCCCGGGCCGGGCAGGGTGGTGGCGATGGCGGCGCTGATCAGCGCGCCGCTGAGCATGCCGTGGGCGATGCGCTCCTTGAACAGGGTGGTGGCGGCGTAGTCGGCGTCCAGGTGGACCGGGTTGCGGTCGCCGGAGACTTCGGCGAAGAGCTGGATGTCGCGCTCGCCGACCGGGCGCTGGAAGCAGGCCTTCTGCCCGACTTCGAGCTCGGCGTAGGGAACGTTCTGCACCTGGGTCATGGCTTTTCCTCGTGGTTCGCGCCTTGGCCTGCGGAAAGGATTCCGTCCAGCCAGGCGATCAGGTTGCGGGTGACCTCGTCGCGGTTGGTCTCGTTGAACAACTCGTGGCGGGCCTCGGGGTAGATCTGCGTCTGCACGTCGCGCAGTCCGGCGCGGCCCAGCGCCCCGGCCAGGTCGCGCAGGCGCTTGCCCTGGCTGACCGGGTCGCGCTCGCCGCCGATGATCAGCAGCGGCAGGGCCTTGTCGATGCGCGCCAGGTGCTGCACCGGGGTGATGTCCTCCAGGCCGCCGAGCAGGTCCAGCCACAGCTGGTTGCTGCAGCGGAAGCCGCACAGCGGGTCGCTGATGTACTTGTCCACCTCGCGGGTGTCGCGGCTGAGCCAGTCGAATTCCGTGCGGTTGGGCTTGAAGGCCTTGTTGAACGAGCCGAAGGAGAGGAATTCGATCAGCGCGCTGCGCCCCAGCGGGCCCTGGCGCCAGCGCTCGAAGCGGGCCACCAGGCGCGCGGCGCGGTACAGCGCGATGCTCTGGTAGTTGGAGCCGGAGAGCACCGCGCCTTGCAGCGTGGCGCTGTGCTGCAGCAGGTAGGCGGTGGCGATGTAGCTGCCCATGCTGTGGCCGAGCAGGACCACCGGCAGGCCGGGGTGCTGCTCGCGCACGTGGCGGTTGAGGCTGAGCAGGTCGCCCACCACCTTGCCCCAGCCGCCCTGGTCGGCGTAGTGGCCCAGGTCGCCGTGCTCGGCGGTGCGGCCGTGGCCGCGCTGGTCGATGGCCAGCAGCGACCAGCCGGCGGCGTTCAGCGCCTCGCCCAGGCGGGCGTAGCGCCCTGCGTGCTCGGCCATGCCGTGGGAGAGCATCACCACGCCCTTGGCTGCGTCTGCGGTCCAATGGTGGGTGTACAGCGGGGTCTGGTCGCTGGCGGTCAGCCAGTAGGCGGCGTACGGCATGGGCAATCCTTGTGCCGGCTCGGAGTGGCGGCATTCTAGCAGCGCCTGGCGCTGCGCAGCATCCCGCCGGCGGTGGCGCAAGATTCACGAAGTAAATGGGAATGGCCGAACTATTTGCGCTGCACCGGGCAACTGCTACTTTGCGACGGATGCCCCTGCGCCGGATGCCCGAGGGAGCCGGCCGGGAACAGCCTTGCAGGTAATAAAGAGGACAACAGCCAATGCAAGCGGAATTCTGGAACGACAAACGTCCCGCCGGCGTGCCCAGCCAGCTCGACCTGGGCGCCTACAAATCGGTGGTGGAAGTGTTCGAGCGCTCCTGCAAGCGCTTCGCCGACCGCCCGGTGTTCAGCAACATGGGCGTGACCCTCACCTACGCCGAGCTGGACCGCCTGTCCGCCGCCTTCGCCGCCTACCTGCAGCGCAACACCGACCTCAAGCCCGGCGAGCGCATCGCCGTGCAGATGCCCAACGTCCTGCAATACCCCATCGCCGTGTTCGGCGCCCTGCGCGCCGGCCTGGTGGTGGTCAACACCAACCCGCTGTACACCGCCCGCGAGATGCGCCACCAGTTCAAGGACTCGGGCGCGCGGGCGCTGGTCTACGTCAACCTGTTCGGCAAGCTGGTGCAGGAAGTGCTGCCGGACACCGGCATCGAATACCTGATCGAGGCGCAGATGGGCGACCTGCAGCCGGCGCTCAAGGGCCTGCTGGTCAACGCCGCGGTCAAGCACGTGAAGAAGATGGTCCCGGACTACCAGCTGCCCCAGGCGGTGCCCTTCAAGGAGGTGCTGCGCCAGGGCCGCGGCCATGCGCTGCAGCCGGTCAAGGTCGGCCTGGAGGACATCGCCGTGCTGCAGTACACCGGCGGCACCACCGGCGTGGCCAAGGGCGCCATGCTCACCCACGGCAACCTGGTGGCGAACATGCTGCAGGTGGACGCCTGCCTGTCGCAGCACGGCCCCGACGGCCGCCCGCTGATGAACGAGGGCGGCGAGGTGATGATCGCGCCGCTGCCGCTGTACCACATCTATGCCTTCACCGCGAATTGCATGTGCATGATGCACAACGGCAACCACAACGTGCTGATCAGCAACCCGCGGGACATCCCCGGCTTCATCAAGGAGCTGAAGAAGTGGCGCTTTTCCTCGCTGCTGGGGCTGAACACCCTGTTCGTGGCGCTGATGGAGCACCCGGAGTTCAAGGACCTGGACTTCTCCAACCTCAAGGTCACCAACTCCGGCGGCACCGCCCTGGTCTCGGCCACCGCCGAGCGCTGGAAGGCCGCCACCGGCTGCACCGTGGTCGAGGGCTATGGCCTCACCGAGACCTCGCCGGTGGTCAGCACCAACCCCTACGGCGAGCTGGCGCGCCTGGGCACCGTGGGCATCCCGGTGCCGGGCACCGCGCTGAAGGTGATCGACGACGAGGGCAACGAGCAGCCCGTGGGCGAACGCGGCGAGCTGTGCGTGAAGGGCCCGCAGGTGATGAAGGGCTACTGGCAGCGCCCGGAGGCCACCGAGGAGGTGCTGGACGCCGAGGGCTGGCTGCGCACCGGCGACATCGCGGTGATCGACGCGGACGGTTTCGTACGCATCGTCGACCGCAAGAAGGACCTGATCATCGTTTCCGGCTTCAACGTCTACCCCAACGAGATCGAGGACGTGGTCATGGCCCACCCGAAGGTGGCCAACTGCGCCGCGGTCGGGGTGCCGGACGAACGTTCCGGCGAGGCCGTCAAACTCTTCGTCGTGGCCCGTGAGCCGGGTCTGACGGTGGAGGAGCTGAAGGCCTACTGCAAGGAGAACTTCACCGGCTACAAGGTTCCCAAGCAGATCGTCCTCAAGGAGGCCCTGCCGATGACCCCGGTGGGCAAGATCCTGCGCCGCGAGCTGCGCGAGAGCGCCTGACCGGTTCGGCCGCAACAACCCTCCGAACGGAGGCTGGTCCGACGACCCGCCTCCGTTTTTTTCGTCTCGCTTTCCCTGGCAGCGTCTTTGTCAGACAATCCAACAAGGCCGCAGCCCTTCTGGCACGGGCTTTTCCGACCGATGGACGGGTTGTGACCGATTTGCCTGCTTTTGGTCATTTTTATGACTGGGTAGGCTGTGTTTGGTGCTGGTCGGGTTTTGGCAAAGCTGTTAATCTCGGCCCGCTTTTCGCTCCCCGACTCAAGGGAAAGCGGCACAAACACAACAAAGAACCGCGTACGCGGTAAAGATAAGCTGTTGCTTAGGAGTGGGCTTCCATGATCGACAATTTCTGGAAGGACAAATACCCAGCAGGTATCGCTGCCGAGATCAATGCCGACCAGTACCCGAACATCCTCGCGGTGCTCAAGGAGTCCTGCCAACGCTTTGCCAACAAGCCTGCCTTCAGCAACCTTGGCAAGACCCTGACCTACGGCGAGCTGTACCGCCTCTCCGGTGATTTCGCCGCCTACCTGCAGAACAACACCGACCTGCAGCCGGGCGACCGCATCGCGGTGCAGCTGCCCAACGTCCTGCAATACCCCATCGTGGTGTTCGGCGCCATGCGCGCCGGCCTCATCGTGGTCAACACCAACCCGCTGTACACCGCGCGGGAGATGGAGCACCAGTTCAACGACTCCGGCGCCAAGGCGCTGGTGTGCCTGGCCAACATGGCCCACCTGGCCGAGGAAGTGCTGCCGCGCACCGGCATCCGCCACGTGCTCATCACCGAGGTCGCCGACCTGCTGCCGCCGCTCAAGCGCCTGCTGATCAACGCGGTGGTCAAGTACGTCAAGAAGATGGTCCCGGCCTACCACATCGGCAACGCCGTCAAGCTCAACGACGCCCTGGCCAAGGGCCGCGGCAAGAGCGTGCGCGAATCCTCGCCGAAGGCCGACGACGTGGCCGTGCTGCAGTACACCGGCGGCACCACCGGGGTGGCCAAGGGCGCCATGCTGACGCACCGCAACCTGGTGGCCAACATGCTGCAGTGCAAGGCACTGATGGGCGCCAACCTCAACGAGGGTTGCGAGATCCTCATCGCGCCGCTGCCGCTGTACCACATCTACGCCTTCACCTTCCATTGCATGGCGATGATGCTCACCGGCAACCACAACATCCTGGTGACCAACCCGCGCGACCTGAACGCCTTCTCCAAGGAGCTGGCGCAGTGGAAGTTCACCGGCTTCGTCGGCCTGAACACCCTGTTCGTCGGCCTGTGCAACAACGAGGCGTTCCGCAAGCTGGACTTCTCCAGCCTGAAGCTGACGCTCTCCGGCGGCATGGCCCTGCAACAGGCCGCGGCCGAGCGCTGGAAGGAAGTCACCGGCTGCGCCATCTGCGAAGGCTACGGCATGACCGAGACCAGCCCGGTGGTGTCGGTGAACCCGTTCCAGAACATCCAGATCGGCACCATCGGCATCCCGGTCCCGTCGACCCTGTGCAAGGTCATCGACGACGCCGGCAACGAGCTGCCCCTGGGCGAGCGCGGCGAGCTGTGTGTCAAGGGCCCGCAGGTGATGAAGGGCTACTGGCAGCGCCAGGAAGCCACCGACGAGATCCTCGACGCGGACGGCTGGCTGCGCACCGGCGACGTGGCGATCATCCAGGAAGACGGCTACATGCGCATCGTCGACCGCAAGAAGGACATGATCCTGGTCAGCGGCTTCAACGTGTATCCCAACGAGCTGGAAGACGTCCTCGCCACCCTGCCGGGCGTGCTGCAGTGCGCCGCCATCGGCGTGCCGGACGAGCGCTCCGGCGAGGTGATCAAGGTGTTCGTGGTGCCGCGCCCGGGCGTGACCCTGACCAAGGAGCAGGTGGTCAAGCACATGCACGACAACCTGACCGGGTACAAGCGTCCGAAGTACGTGGAATTCCGCGAGAGCCTGCCGACCACCAACGTCGGCAAGATCCTCCGTCGCGAATTGCGCGACCAGGAGCTAAAGAAGGCCCAGGCCTGAGCCGATAACAAGAAACCCGCCCCACGGCGGGTTTTTTGATGCCGTCGCCCCTGCCTATGGAGGCTGCCACCGTGATTCCCTCCCTGCGCCTGCGCGCCAAGGTCCTGAGCCTGGCGCTACTCCCGATCCTGATCCTCACCCTGGTGCTCTGCGCCGTGGCCCTGGTGGCCCTGCAGCGGCTGTCCGGCCAGCAGGAAGAACAGATCCGCCAGAGCCTGATCGACGACCGCCAGGTCCAGCTCAAGCAGTTCGTCGACGTCGCCCTGGCGGCGGTCGGCCCGCAGTACCAGGCCGCGGCCGAGGGCGATGCGGCGGCGCGCGAGGCCGGGGTGGCGCTGCTCAAGCGCCTGGCCTACGGCAACGGCGGCTACTTCTGGGGCTACGACACCCGCTCGGTGCGCGTCTTCCAGGGCACCAGCGAAGAGCGCATCGGCGAAGACTTCAGCAGCTTCCGCGACCCCAACGGCGTCTACGCCATCCGCGAGCTGGTGCGCGCCGGCCAGGACGACAGCCACTACGTGCACTACAGCTTCACCCGCCCGGGCAACAGCGCCGTCGTGCCGAAGATCGGCTACGCGCAGTACCTGCCGAAGTGGAACCTGGTGTTCGGCACCTCGCTGAACCTGGACGACATCGAGGAAGACGTGGCCAAGGCCCGCGAACATCTGCACGGGCAGATCAACAGCCTGCTGACGCTGATGATCGGCTCGGCCCTGGCGCTGCTGGTGATCATCGCCCTGGTGGCGGTGCCCACCGGCAACGCCATCGTCCGCCCGCTGCTGCGCGTCAAGGCCAACCTCGACGACATGGCCGCCGGCGACGGCAACCTGACCCACCGCCTGCCGGTGGAAAGCCGCGACGAACTGGGCGAGCTGGCGCAGTCGTTCAACCGCTTCGTCGAGAAGATCCACACCCTGGTGCAGCAGGTGGCCGGCACCACCGGGCAACTGTCCGGGCTGGTCGGCAACGTCGCCCAGCAGGCGCAGCGCTCGGAGCAGGCGATGGCCGGCCAGCGCAGCGAGACCGACCAGGTGGCCACGGCGATCAACGAAATGACCGCCGCTGCCCAGGAAGTGGCGCGCAGCGCCCAGCGCGCCGCCGATGCCGCCCGCGACACCGACCGCGAGGGCCAGGCGGCCAAGCGCGAGGTGGACCTGTGCGTGGCGCAGATCAACGACCTGGCCGGCGAGGTGAGCAGCAGCAGCGAGGCCCTGGACACCCTCAGCCAGGACGTGCGCGGCATCGTCGGCGTGCTGGAGGTGATCCGCTCCATCGCCGAGCAGACCAACCTGCTGGCGCTCAATGCCGCCATCGAGGCGGCGCGGGCCGGCGAGGCCGGGCGCGGCTTCGCGGTGGTCGCCGACGAAGTGCGCGCGCTGGCCAGCCGCACCCAGCAGAGCACCGGCGAGATCCAGCAGATGATCGACCGCCTGCAGGCCACCACCGCCGGTTCCGTGCAGGCCATGCAGCGCGCCAGCGAGATGGCCGGGCGCACCCGCAGCCAGGCCGACCAGGCCGGGCAGTCGCTGGACGCCATGGCCAACCTGATCGGCACCATCAACTCGATGAACGCGCAGATCGCCAGCGCCGCCGAGGAACAGACCGCGGTGGCCGAGGAGATCAACCGCAGCGTGCACCAGATCGCCGACGGCGTGGACCGGGTGGCCGAGGACGCCGTGCAGGGCGCGCGCACCGCCGGCGAGCTGAGCGGCCTGGGCGAGCGCCTGCGCCAACTGGTCGGCCAGTTCCGCATCTGATTCGCGCCTGAAACCCCGCCGCCACGCACTGGGCGTGGCGACGCGGGGCGTTACTCTGCGACAATCGCGCCTTTGCCCCTTTCCGGAAGCGGCCGCCGCCAGGCGCGCGGCCGCCTCCGGCACAGACGCCAGCTCAGCCGATGACCGACGTAACGCCCAGCCCCGAACAGCTCCTGCAACGCCTCGACCACGCGTTGATCCGCGACCGCCACCGCCTGCGCCGGCAGTTCCACGAACTGCGCAAGCACCCCGACGACGGCAAGCTGGCGCAGTGGGTGGAGCGCTTCCAGGCTTCCTGCGCCAAGGTCGAGGCGCGCCGCGCCAGCGTCCCGGCGATCCGCTACGACGACAGCCTGCCGATCGCCGCCAAGCGCGACGAGATCAAGGCCGCGCTGCTCAAGAGCCAGGTGGTGGTGATCGCCGGCGAGACCGGCTCGGGCAAGACCACCCAGCTGCCGAAGATCTGCCTGGAGCTGGGCCGCGGCAGCCACGGCCTGATCGGCCACACCCAGCCGCGCCGCCTGGCCGCGCGCAGCGTCGCCACGCGGGTGGCCGAGGAGATCGGCACACCGCTGGGTTCGCTGGTGGGCTACCAGGTGCGCTTCGAGGACCAGAGCGACGACAGCACCCTGGTCAAGCTGATGACCGACGGCATCCTGCTCGCCGAGACCCAGCACGACCGCTACCTGGAGCGCTACGACACCATCATCGTCGACGAGGCCCACGAGCGCAGCCTGAACATCGACTTCCTGCTCGGCTTCCTCAAGACCCTGCTGCCGCGCCGGCCGGACCTGAAGCTGATCATCACCTCGGCGACCATCGACCTAGAGCGCTTCTCGAAGCACTTCGGGGATGCGCCGATCGTCGAGGTTTCCGGGCGCACCTACCCGGTGGACACCTGGTACCGGCCGCTGGCCGCCGAAGTGGACGAGGACGGTGAAGCGCTGTTCGACGACCTTTCGGTGGACGAGGGCATCCTCCGCGCCCTGGACGAAATCGCCGCCCACGAGCGCGAAGTCGGCAAGCGCCCCGGCGACGTGCTGGTGTTCCTCCCCGGCGAACGGGAAATCCGCGACGCCGCGGACATGCTGCGCAAGGCCAACCTGCGCCACACCGAAGTGCTGCCGCTGTACGCGCGGCTGACCCCGGCGGAGCAGCAGAAGATCTTCGCGCCCATGCCGGGGCGCAAGATAGTGCTGGCCACCAACGTCGCCGAGACCTCGCTGACGGTGCCGGGCATCCGCTACGTGATCGACAGCGGCACCGCGCGCATCAGCCGCTACAGCTACCGCGCCAAGGTCCAGCGCCTGCCCATCGAGGCCGTGTCCCAGGCCAGCGCCAACCAGCGCAAGGGCCGCTGCGGGCGGGTCGAGCCGGGCATCTGCGTGCGTCTGTACAGCGAAGACGACTTCAACGGCCGGCCGGCCTTCACCGACCCGGAGATCCTCCGTACCAACCTGGCGGCGGTGATCCTGCAGATGCTCCACCTGCGCCTGGGCGACATCGAGGCCTTCCCCTTCATCGAGCCGCCGGACGGCAAGGCGATCAAGGACGGCTTCACCCTGCTGCAGGAACTCTCGGCGGTGAACCGCGAGGGTCAGCTGACGCCGCTGGGCCGCCAGCTGGCGCGTCTGCCGGTGGACCCGCGGCTGGGCCGCATGCTGCTGGAAGCGGCCCACCAGGGCAGCCTGAACGAAGTGCTGACGGTGGCCAGCGCGCTCTCCGTGCAAGACCCGCGCGAACGCCCGATCGAACGCCAGCAGGCCGCCGACCAGGCCCATGCGCAGTGGAAGGACCCGGATTCGGACTTCGCCGCGCTGATCAACCTCTGGCGCGGCTTCGAGGAACAGCGCCAGGCCCTGGGCTCCAACGCCCTGCGCGCATGGTGCCGGAAGAACTTCCTCAACTATCTGCGCCTGCGCGAATGGCGCGACGCGCACCGCCAGCTCACCCTGATCTGCCGCGAACTCAAACTCCCCTTCGGCAAGGGCGATGCTTCTCGTAGGAGCGAGGGGGGCGCCTCAGTCATTGCTCGCGAACAACCCAACGCTCCGAAACCCCAGGCCGGCAAAGACGCAAAGAGCGTTCGCGAGCAAGCTCGCTCCTACAAAGACGGGGAGCAGCCCAAGCGCGACATCGACTACGCCGCCGTGCACAAGGCCATCCTCTCCGGCCTGCTCAGCCAGATCGGCCAGAAGTCCGAGGACGGCGACTACCTGGGCGCGCGCCAGCGGCGCTTCTGGGTCCACCCCTCCAGCGTCATCGGGCGCAAGAAGCCGCAGTGGATCATGGCCGCCGAACTGGTGGAGACCACCAAGCTGTTCGCCCGTATGGTCGCCAAGATCGAGCCGGACTGGCTGGAGCCCCTGGCCGCGCACCTGGTGAAGAAGAACCACCTGGAGCCGCACTGGGAGAAGAAGCGCGGCCAGGTGGTGGCCTACGAGCAAGTGACCCTCTACGGGCTGATCATCGTCGGCCGCCGCGCCGTGCACTACGGCCCCATCGACCCGCCGGTGGCCCGTGAGCTGTTCATCCGCGAGGCCCTGGTGCGCGGCGAGATCAACAGCCGCGCCAGGTGCCTTGCCGCCAACCGCCAGTTGCTGGAGAAGCTCGACGAGCTGGAAGCTAAGGCGCGCCGCCGCGACATCCTCGCCGACGAGGAAACCCTGTTCGCCTACTATGACGCGCGCCTGCCGGCGGACATCTACCAGACCGCCAGCTTCGAGAAGTGGTACGAGCGCGAGCACAAGCAGCAGCCCGACCTGCTGATCATGCGCGAGGAAGACGTGCTGGCCCGCGACGCCAGCGAAGTCACCGCCGGCCTCTACCCGGACCGCCTGCGCCTGGGCGAGCTGCAGCTGCCGCTGACCTACCACTTCGAACCGGGCCACCCGCGCGACGGCGTGACCCTGCGTGTACCGGCGCCGCTGCTGCCGCAGCTTCCCGCCGAGCGCCTGGAATGGCTGGTGCCGGGCCTGCTGGAAGCCAAGTGCGTGGCCCTGGTGCGCAACCTGCCCAAGGCCATCCGCAAGAACTTCGTGCCGGTGCCGGACTTCGTCCGCGCCGCGCTGGGCAAGATGACCTTCGCCGAAGGCGCGCTGCCCGGGGCCCTGGGCCGCGAGCTGCAACGCATGACCGGCAGCCGCGTGGCCGAGGAAGCCTGGGCCGAGGCCGCCGCGCTGGTGGAAAGCCACCTGCGCATGAACATCGAGGTGGTGGACGCCCGCGGCAAGTTCCTCGGCGAAGGCCGCGACCTCGCCGAACTCACCGCGCGCTTCGCCGAAGCCAGCCAGGCCGCCCTGGCCATCCCCCAGGCCGACAAGCCGCAGAAGCCGGTGGAAGCCAAGGGCTTCGCCGAGGTGGCGGAAAAGGCCCAGCAGAAGATCGCCGGGCTGTCGATGACGGTCTACCCGGCGCTGGTGGAAGAGGGCGGGGTGGTCAAGGAAAACCGCTTCCCGACCCAGGCCGAGGCCGAGTACCAGCACCGCCGCGCCCTGCAGCGCCTGCTGCTGCAGCAACTGGCCGAGCCGGCCAAGTTCCTGCGTGGCAAGCTGCCGGGGCAGACCGAGATGGGCCTGCTGTACCGCGAACTGGGCCGCGTCGAGGCGCTGGTGGAAGACATCCTCCTGGCCAGCCTGGACGCCTGCATCCTCGAAGGCGAGGCCAGCCTGCCCCGCGACGGCGCGGCCCTGGCTTCGCTGGCGGAGAAAAAACGCGGCGCCTGGACCGAGCACGCCGAACGCATCGCCCGCCTGGTGCTGGACATCCTCAAGCTCTGGCACGGCCTGCAGAAGCGCTTCAAGGGCAAGGTCGACCTGGCCATGACTGTGCCGCTCAACGACGTGAAGGGGCAACTGGCCAACCTGGTCTATCCCGGCTTCGTTCGCGACACCCCGCTGGAATGGCTGAAGGAATACCCGCGCTACCTCAAGGCCGTGGAACAGCGTCTGGACAAGGTCGCTGGGCAAGTCCAGCGCGACCGCGTGTGGAGCGGCGAGATGGCCGGCTACTGGGACCAGTACAAGGCCCGCCAGGCCAAGCACGCCCAGGAAGGCAAGCGCGATCCGGAACTGGTGCTGTACCGCTGGATGCTGGAGGAGTACCGCGTGTCGCTGTTCGCCCAGCAACTGGGAACGAAGGTGCCGGTGTCGGACAAGCGGCTGAGCAAGCAGTGGGGCCAGGTCGAGGCCTGACGCAGGGCTGATCGCTTTTGGTAGGAGCGGACTCCGTCCGCGATGGGCCGAGCCTGCGCACAGAACATCGCGGATAAGCGAGCATGGCTTTTCGTAGGATGGTGTTGAGCGAAGCGATACCCATCACCGCAACCGCATGGGTTTCGCAAGCTCAACCCATCCTACGAAAAGCGCCTCGGCGCGGCCGGCAAGACAGTCGCCCCTACAGGCGTACCGCTCAACCCTTCTGCGGAATCCCCAACCCCCGCTGCACCGCCGGCCGCGCCAGGAACGCCTCCAGCACCCGCTTCACATTGCCGAAGCGCTCGAACTGCACCAGGTCCCCCGCCTCGTAGAAGCCCACCAGGTTGCGCACCCAGGGGAAAATGGCGATGTCGGCAATGCCGTACTCCTGCCCCATCACCCAGTCGCGCCCTTCCAGGCGCTGGTCGAGCACCGCGAGCAGCCGCCGGGACTCCTCCACATAGCGATTCAGCGGCCGCTTGTCCTCGATCTCGCGACCGGCGAATTTATTGAAGAAGCCCAACTGGCCGAACATCGGCCCGATGCCGCCCATCTGGAACATCAGCCACTGGATCGCCTCGTAACGCCGGGCCGGGTCCTTGGGCAGCAACTGGCCGGTCTTCTCGGCCAGGTAGATGAGGATGGCGCCGGACTCGAACAGCGCCAGCGGCTGGCCGCCGGGGCCGTTGGGGTCAAGGATGGCGGGGATCTTGTTGTTCGGGTTCAGCGAAAGGAATTCCGGGCTGAACTGGTCGTTGCGCTCGAAGCTGACCAGGTGCGGCTCGTAGGCCAGGCCGGTTTCCTCCAGCATGATCGAGACCTTCACCCCGTTGGGCGTGGGCAGCGAATACAGCTGCAGGACGTCGGGGCGGGTGGCGGGCCATTTGCGGGTGATCGGGAAGTCGGCGAGCGAAGGCATGGGAACTCCGGTCTGAAAGTCGAACGCCCAGCATACGCCGCCGATCGCGCAGGGGGGAGGTGCCAGCGGCGCCGCGAGCCGGTATGGTGCCGTCTCCGATCCACCGCTCAAGGACAGCGCCATGAGCCTGCAAGGCACCTACGATGCGCAGAACATCTTCGCCCAGATCATTCGCGGCGAGGCACCCTGCTACAAGCTGTACGAGGACGACGACGTGCTCGCCTTCCTCGACCTCTTCCCGCAGTCCCACGGCCATGCGCTGGTGGTGCCCAAGCGCAGCGCCGCGCGCAACATCCTCGAAGTCGACCCCGATGCGCTGTGCAAGGTGATGGGCGTGGTGCAGCGCCTGACCCGCGTGATAGTCGAGGAGCTGAACCCCGACGGCGTGCAGGTGGCCCAGTTCAACGGCGCGCCGGCCGGGCAGACGGTGTTCCACATCCACGTGCACATAGTGCCGCGCTATGCCGGCCAGGGCCTGGGCATCCACGCCGCGCAGAAGGCCGACCCCGCCGAGCTGGAGCAGTTGCAGGCGCGCCTGGTGCGACGTATCAACGGGTAAAGCGGGGAAGGGCGGGGCCGTGGCCCCGCCCGGGCGTCAACGCTGGGCCGGGAGGATGTCGAAGCCTTTGTTGGCGTCGCTGAGGATGCGGAACTGCGCGGTCTCGCCGGCGGCGAGGTCCACCAGCAGTTCGCGGCGCAGCAGGCCCTTGCTGCACAGGCCCTCGCCCTGTTCGTCGGCGCCGATGCCGACGATGTGCTGGCCGGGTGGCAGCTGGAAGCTGGCGGTCTCGCCCACGGCAATGCGCGCGGCCAGTTGGCGGTCGATCTTGAAGGCGACCATGCAGCCGCCGCCGAGGAAGCCCAGGTCGCGCTCGACCTCGACCTTGGCGTCGCCCTGGGCCTCCTGCTGGAAGCCCAGCAAACGGTCGGCGGGCACCGGGCCGGTTTCCTTGGCCTGGTAGGACGAGCAGCCGGCCAGGGCCAGCAGGGACAGCGAAGCGATCAATGCGCGCATGGGCGCCCTCCGTGGTTGGGGTTCCTCGAAGGCTAGCGCAGCGTCGCCGAGGCTGCCGTGAATTCGCCGTGGCGGCGTTGGTCGTCGTCGTTGCACCGTCCGGCGGGCGACGACCGGCTGTCATGCCGGGCGGGCGGACTGGCTAGACTCCATCCACGCGGATGGGCGGTCGTTTCGTCCAGCGCTCCGCCATGCCTGGCGGGGCCAGGGAAAGGTAGCCATGCACGACAAGGCCAAAGCCAATGCGCCGGGGGAGCCGGCAGCCAGCACCAGCGGACTGGACCTGGCCGACCAGCGCCTGCTGATGCGCCTGATCTTCTTCTGCACCGGGCTGACCCTGGGAATCTTCTCGGTGCTCCAGTGCCTCAACGGCAACTATCTGCTGGCGGGCCTGGAGGCGCTGGTCTGCGCGCTGTTGCTGTGGGCCACCTCGCGCCTGGCGCGGGTGCGCGACCTGACGCCGTGGATCTACGCCTACCTGCTGCCCACCTTCTGCTTCCTGGTCTACATCATCATCATGCCGCAGGCCTCGGCCACGGCCTTCGTCTGGCTCTACCTGATGCCGGTGATGGCCTACCTGCTGCTGGGCGCGTGGCGCGGCTTCCTGCTCTCGGTGCCCTTCGTCGGCGTGGCCGCGCTGCTCTACCTGCGCCAGCACCCGCTGCGCCTGGACGCCCCGGGGATGATCGACCTGGGCAACGCCATCCTCTGCGGCCTGCTGATCATGGCCTTCGTGCACATCTACGAAACCCGCCGCGCCCAGGCCCAGCAGTTGCTGCAGCGCCTGGCGCTGAGCGACGCGCTGACCGGCGTGGCCAGCCGCGAGGCGTTCCAGCGCGCGGTGCTGCGTTGCCTGGAGGATTCCCGCGGCAACGGCCAGCGCTGGGTGCTGGTGCTGCTGGACGTGGACCACTTCAAGGACGTCAACGACCGCTGGGGCCACGACGCCGGCGACAAGGCCCTGCAATACCTCTGCGCCCGGCTGCGCCTGCACCTGCGCGCCGGCGACATGATCGGCCGCCTGGGCGGCGAGGAGTTCGCCCTGCTGCTGCGCAACACCGTCCGCTTCGACGCCGCGCCGCTGGTGGAGCGCCTGCGCACGGACCTGGCGGCCAACCCGCTGCTGTACCGCGGCCATGTCATCCCGCTGTCGGCCACCTTCGGCCTGGCCGAGTGGCCGGTGGACGGCGACGACGCCGAGGCCCTGTACCGTTGCTGCGACCACCGCCTGTACCGCGGCAAGGCCCAGGGGCGCAACCGCCTGGTCTGCGGCGACGGCTAGGCCGGCACCGGGCGCGGCGCCCAGGCCTGCTTCAGGCGCCGGCCCAGGCGCAGTTCCACCCATTCGTAGCTCAGCCAGGACAGCAGCAGGATCGCCGGCAGGCACAGCGCCAGCGTCTGGTACGGACCGAGGCCCAGGCGCTGGTGCAGCCAGTAGCTGGCCAGCCACAGCACGATCACGTGGACCAGGTACACCGAATAGCTCCAGTCGCCCAGCGCCTTGAGCGGGCGGCAGCCGGCGAACCATGGCTCCAGCGCCACGCAGGCGGCCACCAGCACCGCGCTGGGCAGGCCCCAGGTCAGCGGGCGCCAGGGATGGTCGGCGGGGAAGTGCAGCAGCACCAGCACCGCGCCCAGCGCCAGCGGTAGTGCCAGCGATGCCCGCAGGCGCAGCAGGCCGCGGCGGTACAGCTCGGCCAGCAGCAGGCCGAAGAGGAATTCGCAGACGATGGGGTTGCGGTAGAAATTGCTCAGCCACGGCGCCTTCGCCAGCACGCCGCTGACCAGCGCTAGCAGCGCGCCGACCAGCCAGGGGCGCCAGCGTTCGCCGGCGGCGAAGGAGAGGGCGAACAGCAGGTAGAAGAGCATCTCGAAGTTCAGCGTCCAGCCCACCGGCAGGATCGGGTAGAAGCCGAAGCCGCCGGGGTTCTGGCTGGGCAGGAAGAGCAACGACAGCAGCAGTTGCGGCAGGGCCACGCCGTAGACCGGCATCAGGTTGCCGAAGGCGTAGAGGATCAGCGCGGTGATGGCGGTGTACAGCCAGTAGGCCGGGGCGATGCGCGCCAGCCGCTGGGCCAGGAAGGTCAGGCCGGGCACCTGGCGCCCGGCGCAGGACAGCTGGATGACGAAACCGCTGAGGACGAAGAAGATGTCCACCCCGACCTGGCCGCGGGTGGACAGCAGGCGCCCGCCGAGGCTGTCAGCGCGAAAATCGAAGAACACCTGCATGAAGTGATGGAACACCACCAGCCAGGCGGCCAGGGCCCGCAGCGCCTGAAGGGAAACCAGCATCGCTACCTCTGTGCTTGCCAATGAAAAGGGGCGCCGGCGGGCGCCCCTTTCCTCGACAGCGGTTTTCCCGCCGGGGTTCAGCGCACCTGCCCGGTGGCATGCGGGCACTCGCCCCAAGGGCATTTGCGCAAGAGCGCAGGGCGCTTCCGCCAACTCGCCTGGATGGCCTGGCTATCGAGGCTTTCGGGAATTTCAATCACCGGCCGGTACAAGGTCTGTATGCTGGAAAACTGCGCCGCGGTAGCGGCATTTCCCGGCGATTTGCCGCATAATCGGCGGTTATTCGAGCGCCGCGCAGCGCCGCCGCCGTTGGGCGGTGGAAGATGCCAGCGCGCCACCTTCGATGGCACACTGCCTGGTCATCAGGCCGTGCCCTCAGGCCCATGCGGGCCGAACCCCTTTTGCAGTGCCGGCCCGCGGGCGGGCACATCGATGCCTAACCATGCTGCCGGGGCCGGCAGCCAGATTGAGAAGAGGATTGACCGTGCATAAAGTCGTGATCAGCGGAACCGGTCTCTATACCCCGCCGTTCAGCATCTCCAACGATGAACTGGTGGAGTCCTTCAATGCCTACGTCCGCCAGTACAACGACCAGCACGCCGAAGCCATCGCCAAGGGCGAACTGGAAGCGCTGAGCGAATCCAGCTCGGCGTTCATCGAGAAGGCCTCCGGCATCAAGAGCCGCTTCGTGGTCGACAAGCAAGGCATCCTCGACCCGCAGCGCATGGTCCCGCGCATCCCCGAGCGCAGCAACGACGACTGGGGCATCCTCTGCGAGATGGCCGTGCACGCCGCCAAGGAGGCGCTGCAGCGCGCCGGCCGCAGCGCGGCGGACATCGACGGCGTCATCGTCGCCTGCTCCAACCTGCAGCGCGCCTACCCGGCGGTGGCCATCGAGGTCCAGGCCGCCCTCGGCATCCAGGGCTTCGGCTTCGACATGAACGTCGCCTGCTCCTCGGCCACCTTCGGCCTGCAGGCCGCGGCCAACGCCGTGCAACTGGGCCAGGCCCGCGCCATCCTGATGGTCAACCCGGAAATCTGCACCGGCCACCTGAACTTCCGCGACCGCGACAGCCACTTCATCTTCGGCGACGCGGCCACCGCGGTGATCGTCGAGCGCGCCGACCAGGCCATCGGCAAGCAGCAGTTCGACATTGTCAGCACCAAGCTGCTGACGCAGTTCTCCAACAACATCCGCAACAACTTCGGCTTCCTCAACCGCGCCGCGGAAGAGGGCATCGGCCAGCGCGACAAGCTGTTCGTCCAGGAAGGCCGCAAGGTGTTCAAGGACGTCTGCCCCATGGTCGCCGAGCTGATCGGCGAGCACCTGGCGCAGAACGACATCCCGGTCGGCGACGTCAAGCGCTTCTGGCTGCACCAGGCCAACCTCAACATGAACCTGCTGATCACCCGCAAGCTGCTCGGCCGCGACGCCGAGGCCCACGAGGCGCCGGTGATCCTCGACAGCTACGCCAACACCAGCTCGGCCGGCTCGGTGATCGCCCTGCACAAGTACCACGAGGACCTGCCCGCCGGTTCCATCGGCGTGCTCAGCTCCTTCGGCGCCGGCTACTCCATCGGCAGCGTGATCCTGCGCAAGCGCTGACCGGGTGGGCGAAGCCGACGGCGAACTGCTGGCGCGCCTGCGCGCCGGCGAGGACGCGGCCTTCCGCGAGATGGTCGCGGCCTACCAGGGCGCCATGCGCGCCGTGGCTTTGGCCATCGTCGGCAGCCCCCACGCCGACGAGGTGGTGCAGGACGCCTGGCTCGCCGTGGTGCGTCACCTGGACGGCTTCCAGGGGCGCTCCAGCCTCAAGACCTGGCTGCTGACCGTTACCGCCAACACCGCCAAGAGCAAGCTGCGCCAGGTGCGCCGGGAAGTCTCCCTGGACGACATGCCGGCGCCCCACGGCAGCATCGACGACAGCCGCTTCGCCGCCGACGGCCACTGGAGCGCCGCGCCCCTGGCCTGGCATTCGGACTCGCCCGAGGCCCTGCTGGCCGAGGACGAACTGCGCGAATGCCTGGAAAAGACCCTGCTGAGCCTGTCGGACATGCAGCGCAGCGTGGTCCTGCTGCGCGAGCGCCAGGGCCTGGAATTGCAGGAGATCTGTAATCTTCTGTCGCTTTCCCTCTCCAATGTCCGGGTGTTGCTGCACCGCGGGCGGCTGAAGCTGTTCGCCACCCTGGAGCATTTCGAGGAGACCGGCCAATGCTGACCTGCAAGGAACTGGTGGCCCTCTCCAGCGACCTGCTGGACAGCCAGCTCGGCCTGCGCGAGAAACTCGCGGTGCGCCGCCACCTGCTGCTGTGCCGCCACTGCCGGCGCTTCATCCGCCAGATGCGCCTGACCCAGGCCAGCGTGCGCCGCCTGCCGGAAGACCGCGACACCGGCCTGGACCTGCTGGCCGCCCGCCTGGCCGAACTGCGCCGGGACCATTCGCGGCGCTGAGCGCAATTGCGCCGGGATGACCAGCTATCGCGGACAAGGTCCGCTCCTACGGGGGAGAAATACCGTGCCTCCCGGTAACCTGTAGGAGCGGGCCCTGCCCGCGATTCGCGCGCAGGGCGCGCTCCTACATGGAATGGCGCAGGTGGGGCAGCGTAGGAGCGGATCTCATCCGCGATCCGCGCCGATACCTCCAGCTATCGCGGACAAGGTCCGCTCCTTGTATGTCGACGACCCGCCATAACGGCGGGTAGTCTCCGGCTGATCACCGGAAGGAAGACCAGGAAGACGTGTCCGCTCCTAGGCTACGAGCCTGCACTGTAGATAGTCTCCTGCCTTCCCAATCCACTCGTGAGTCCGAACGGTATCTGGAGCCCCACCCCGGTGGTAGCTCGTATAGGCAAGGTTGGATGGAGTGGAGTGCTGATGATGTAAAGCTGTAAGAGGTAGCAGGAGTTATGGCCATCGTAGTTGGCGTGGATATCGCCAAGAAAACTTTCGACATTGCGGTTCTGCAGAGCAATGGCAAATACCGCACCAAAGGCAATCTGAGCAACGATCAGTCGGGCTTCAGCGTCTTTGACCAGTGGCTGCAAAAACATGCCGAGCCAGGGGCGTGGGTGGTGATGGAAGCCACCAACATCTATCACGAAGCTCTGGGCGATTATCTGTTGGCCCGGGGATATCGTGTCTGCGTGATGAATCCGGCACGTATCGCCAGCTATGCGCAAAGCCAGTTGCAACGGGTCAAGACCGACAAGGTCGACGCCAAGTTGATCGCCCTCTACGGCGCTCGGCATGCCGAGGATCTCCAGCTCTGGCAGCCGGACCCGGTGAGCGTGCGGCAACTCCGTGCGCTGGTACGGCGCTACGAAGAGCTCAAGGAGCTGTTCCAGATGGAAATCAACCGCCTGGAAACCGCCAAGAGCGACGTGGTGAAAGAGTCGATCCTGTCGGTCTCGGCCCATCTGGAACAGCAGATTGAACAGACGCTGGAAGCGATTCGCCAACATATCGACAACGATCCTGACTTGCGGGGCAAGCGCGATCTGCTGACGAGTATCGAGGGTATCAGCGACAAAACTGCAGCCCTGTTGCTGGCCGAACTTGGATCAATCAGCCGCTTCGAGAGTGCCCGGGCGGTCGTGGCTTTTGCAGGACTCAATCCGAGGCTCAGGGAATCCGGCCAACACAAGGGCCAGGTGAGGATCTCAAAGATCGGCTCACGCCTCTTGCGGGCAGGCCTGTTCATGCCAGCCATCTGTGCCATGAGCCATAACCAGGCGATACGGGCACTGCGTTTACGGCTCGAGGAGAAAGGCAAAGCGGGTAAACAGATCATCTGTGCTGCCATGCGCAAGCTGCTGCAGATCGCCTATGGCGTCCTCAAGTCGGGCCAGCCATACAATGTGGAACTGGCCCTTGCTCGAGGCTAGGTGACACGGTATCTGCGGGGGGAGGAATACCGTGCCTCCAGGAACGGGCAGGGGAATGGCGCAGGTAGCACACCGTAGGATGGGTTGAGCGAAGCGATACCCATCACCGTGGCCCGATGGGTATCGCAAGCTCAACCCATCCTACGAAAGCCCATCGGCCCGGGCCTGGCTCGCCTGCCATGCCTCCAGCCCGCCGGACAGCGCCCAGGCGCGCGGGTAGCCGTGCTTGCGCAGGCGCTCGGCGAGCATGGCCGCGGAGAGTTCGTTGGGGCAGGCGCAATAGATGACTACGTCGGCCTGGCCGAGGCTGTCGGCGAGCCCGTCCAGCGGGGTGTCCAGGGTCATCGGGATGGCGCCGGGGATGCCGTCCTCGCCGGCCTCGGCGCGCACGTCGAGGATCAGCGGGGTGTCGCCCTGGTCCAGGCGTTCGCGCAGTTCCTCGACGCTGATCCTGGGAATCCGCGCGGTGCGTCGCAGCAGGCTGTAGCGCTGCCACAGGCGCCAGGCGATGAACAGCGCGAAGGCCGCCAATAACAACAGCAGGCCGCGGGTCGCGTAGTCGTGCAGCCAGCCGAGCAGGCTGTCGACGGTGTCGCTGAAGATGGCACCCAGCAGCAGCGCCGAGCCCACCCACAGCGCCGAGCCGGCGAAGTCGTAGCCGAGGAAGCGGCGCAGCGGCGTGCCGGTCATGCCGGCCAGGCTGGTGGACAGCGCGCCGGCGCCGGGCAGGAATTTGCTGATCAGCAGCGCGCGCGGGCCGATGCGCAGGTACAGGCTCTGGCTCTGGCGGATGCAGCTGTCGCGCGACAGCGACACCCTGCAGATGCTGCGCAGCAGGAAGCCGCCGTAGCGGCGGCCGGCGAAGTACCAGGCGGTGTCGGCGATCAGGCAGGCCAGGGTGGCCACCGCCAGCGCCTCGCCCAGGGACACCCCGTGCCCCTGCAGCGCGAGGGCGCCGGCGACGATCAGCGCCGGGTAGGCCGGAATCGGCAGGCCCAGTTGCTCCAGCAGCACATTGAGGAAGAGCAGGGCGGGGCCGTAGCGTTCGATCAGCGGTTGCAGTTCTTGCATGGAGTGGGCGCGGTGGCGGAGGGGGAGGCGACAGCATACTGCCGCTCGTCCGGTGCGTCAGTCCCCGCTGACAGCCGCTGCTTTCAGCCCATGACCGCGTAGTCGAATTTTTCGGAAAAGTTCAGCTGTAACAAAAAGTTTATATCTATGCAGCCGATCTGAAATAACCCCCCGCCAAGATTCCCCGCAACACAGAAGAGCCGCCAAACGGCTGCGCGAGACCATGGGGGCCGCGCCCTGCATGCCAGGCGCTCAGCGTGTTCAACGCTTAAAACACCATAAGGGGAATCCTGATGATCCGTAAGAACTACGCCGGTTTTGCCATGGGCGGCCTGGCGCAGGCCGTGCTCGGCGCCAGCATTGTCGTACCCGCAGTCGCTCACGCCGACTTCATTTCGGACAGCAAGGCCAACGTTGAACTTCGCAACTTCTACTTCAACCGCGATTTCCGCAGCTCCACCCAGGCGCAGCAGAGCAAGCAGGAAGAGTGGGGCCAGGGCTTCATCCTGAAATTCGAGTCGGGCTATACCGACGGCACCATCGGCGTGGGCGTCGACGGCATCGCCGCGCTGGGCCTGAAGCTGGACTCCAGCCCGGATCGCACCGGCACCGGCCTGCTGCCGAAGACCGCCGACGGCGATGCGCCGGACGACTTCAGCAAGGGCGGCGCCACCCTCAAGCTGCGCTACGAGAAGAACACCCTGAAGATGGGCACCCTGACGCCCAAGCTGCCGGTCGTGGTGACCAACGACAGCCGCCTGCTGCCGCAGCTCTTCGTGGGTAGCGCGATCAACTCCACCCAGCTCGACGGCCTGAACTTCGACGCCGGCCGCCTGAACCAGACCAACCGCCGTGACTCCTCCAACTACGAGGAAATGACCGTCACCACCGGCGGCAAGAAGAACATCACCGTGCGCAGCGGCAACACCACCAACGAGTTCGACTACGCCGGCGCTACCTACAACTGGACCAAGAACTTCAGCACCGGCTACCACTACGGCCAGCTGGACGACTTCTACAAGCAGCACTACCTGACCCTCGGCTGGACCCTGCCGATCGCCGAAGGCCAGTCGCTGAAGTCCGACGTCCGCTGGGCCAAGTCCACCGACGACGGCGGCAGCAACGTCGACAACAAGGCGTTCAACGCCATGGTCACCTACAACCTGGGCTACCACGCCTTCGGCGTCGGCTACCAGAAGATGAGCGGCGACACCGGCTTCGCCTACATCAACGGCACCGACCCCTACCTGGTGAACTACATCCAGATCCTGGACTTCGCCAACAAGGACGAGAAGTCCTGGCAGGCCCGCTACGACTACAACTTCGCTGGCCTCGGCATCCCCGGCCTGACCTTCATGACCCGCTACGTGAAGGGCGACAACGTCGACCTGCTGAACGCCAGCGGCGACGACGGCAAGGAATGGGAACGCGACACCGACATCGCCTACGTCGTCCAGGAAGGCGCGCTCAAGGGCTTCGGCGTCAAGTGGCGCAACGCGACCACCCGCAGCGACTTCGCCCGCAACAGCGCCTCGTCCAACAAGGCCGACGAGAACCGCCTGATCCTCAGCTACACCATGCCGCTGTGGTAATGGCGCTGAAGTAAGACGTCACTCCTATGGTTTGAGCCCCGCCACCTGGCGGGGCTTTTTTTCGTCTGCGAACCGCCCATCGCGGACGGAGTTTGCTCCTACGTTGCAGGCGAACGCGGCTTTTCGTAGGAGCGAGCTTGCTCGCGAACGCCCCCGCTGCGGAATCTGTTCGCGAGCAAGCTCGCTCCTACAGGGAAACATCCGCGTGGTTTCCTCCATGGACGAAAGCGTCAATCCAGGCTGAGCGCTGCCGTCATTGAGGCGTGGCGGGGCTGGCACCTAACCTGCCGGCACTTCCACCGACCAGGATTCGCCAGCATGCAGCGCATACACTTCGAGACCGAGCACAACCTGTTCCGCGATGCCTTCGCCGCCTTCCTCGCCAAGGAAGTGGTGCCGCACCAGGAGGCCTGGGAAGAGGCTGGGGTGGTCGACCGCAGCGTCTGGCTGAAGGCCGGCGAGCTGGGCTTCCTGCTGCCCTGGGCCGACGAGGAATACGGCGGCGCCGGGCTGAAGGACTTCCGCTACGAGCAGATCATGTGCGAGGAACTGGCGCGCATCAACGAGCCGGGCTTCATGATCCCGCTGCACTCGGCGCTGTGCGGGCCCTACATCGCCGAATACGGCAACGCCGAGCAGAAGGCGCGCTTCCTGCCCGGGATCATCCGCGGCGAGACCATCCTCGCCGTGGCCATGACCGAGCCTTCCGCCGGCTCCGACCTGGCCGGCATGCGCACCACCGCCGTGGACAAGGGCGACCACTACGTCCTCAACGGCTCCAAGGTGTTCATCTCCAACGGCCTGCTGGCCGACCTGGTGATAGTCGCGGCCAAGACCGACCCGAACAACAAGCACGCCATGGGCCTGTTCCTGGTCGAGCGCGGCATGCCCGGCTTCGAGCGCGGGCGCAACCTGAAGAAGCTGGGCATGAAGAGCCAGGACACCGCCGAGCTGTTCTTCAACGACGTGAAGGTGCCCAAGGAAAACCTGCTGGGCGACGCCAAGGGCGGCTTCTACTACCTGATGAACATGCTCGCCCAGGAACGCCTGACCAACGCCTGCGGCGCGGTGGCCGGGGCCGAGGCGGCGCTGCAGGCCACCCTCGACTACGTGAAGGAGCGCAAGGCCTTCGACCGGCCCATCGCGCACTTCCAGAACACCCGCTTCAAGCTCGCCGAGATGCGCACCCAGGTGGACGTGGCCCAGGTGTTCACCGACCGTTGCGTGATGGACCACAACCAGAAGAAGCTCAGCCCCGAGGTGGCCGCCGAAGCCAAGCTGTTCACCACCGAACTGCTCGGCAAGGTGGTCGACGAGGGCGTGCAACTGCACGGCGGCTGGGGTTACATGTGGGAATACCCGATCTGCCGGATGTACGCCAACGCGCGCATCCAGCGCATCTTCGCCGGCACCTCGGAGATCATGAAGGAGATCATCAGCCGCGGCATGAAGCTCTGAGGCGCGGCTGTTTCACTGGATCCCCGCGTTCGCGGGAATGACGGGGAAGGCCAGTTCACGGACAGCGTCTTCCCCGCGAACGCGGGGATCCAGAAACCACACCCAGGAGTTCCCCATGAAAGGCCCGCTCGCCTCGCTGAAAGTCCTCGACTTCTCCACCCTGCTGCCGGGGCCCTTCGCCTCGCTGCTGCTGGCCGACATGGGCGCCCAGGTGCTGCGGGTGGAATCGCCCACGCGCATGGACCTGGTGCGCGTGTTGCCACCCCATGACGACGGCGTCTCGGCCAGCCACGCCTACCTCAACCGCAACAAGCGCAGCATCGCCCTGGACCTGAAGCGGCCCGAGGCGGTGGAGGTGGTGAAGCAACTGGTGCGCGAGTACGACATCGTCCTGGAACAGTTCCGCCCCGGCGTCATGGACAAGCTGGGCGTCGGCTACGAGGCGCTCAAGGCGATCAACCCGAAGCTGATCTACGTCTCCATCACCGGCTACGGCCAGACCGGGCCCTACCGCGACCGCGCCGGGCACGACATCAACTACCTGGCCCTGGCCGGCGTGGCCAGCTACACCGGGCGCAAGGACACCGGCCCGCTGCCCCTGGGCGTGCAACTGGCGGATATCGCCGGCGGCTCGCTGCACGGGGTGATGGGCTTGCTCGCTGCAGTCATCCACCGCCAGCAGACCGGCGAAGGCCAG
Organism: Pseudomonas sp. A6; assembly: GCF_052367875.1. Classification (NCBI taxonomy): domain Bacteria; kingdom Pseudomonadati; phylum Pseudomonadota; class Gammaproteobacteria; order Pseudomonadales; family Pseudomonadaceae; genus Pseudomonas; species Pseudomonas sp. A6. Next base: position 1,638,219 of record NZ_CP198970.1, read on the forward strand.
CAGGTGGACATCAGCATGACCGACTGCGCCTTCAGCCTGAACGGCATGGCCGGCGCCGGCTACCTGGCCTGCGGCGTGGAGCCGGGCATGGAGGCCCAGGCGCTGAATGGCGGTAGCTTCTACGACTACTACTGCACCCGCGATGGCCGCTGGTTCTCGGTCGGCAGCCTGGAGCCGCAGTTCATGCAGCAGTTCTGCACCGCCATCGGCCGCCCGGAGCTGGCCGCCCGCGGCCTGTCGCCCAAGGCCGAGGACCAGCGGCTGCTCAAGCGCGAGATCGCCATCGAGTTCGAGAGGCGCGATTTCGCCGACTGGTGCGAACGTTTCGCCGCCGTGGACGCCTGCGTGGAACCTATGCTGCCGCTATCCGAAGCGGTGGAGCACCCGCAGATCCAGGCCCGCGGCCTGGTCACCGAAGTGCCCCGCGGCGATGGCCGCAGCCAGCGGCAGATGGCCTGTCCGATCCGCTTCTCCGCCGGCCTGCCGGCGCCGAAGCACATAGGCGTGGCGGCGGGGGCGCACAGTGCCGAGGTCCTGGCCGAACTGGGCTATAGCGACGAGCAGGTGGCGGCGCTGAAAGCCGCGGGCGCGGTGGGCTGAAGCTACTCGCGGACCACTTCCCCGGTGAACACCAGGGTGGTGCGGCAGCGCCGGCAGTAGTAGCGGCGGCCCTGGGCCACCAGGTTGTGGCGCTGGGCGGAGAAGGGGAAGTCGGGGTTCTCGTCGCAGCGGCAGCGGTAGATGTAGCGCGTGGCGCGGCGCCGCTTGATCTCGTAGGTATGGCAGCGGTCCGGCGGCAGGCCGTAGACGCCGCGCATGATCAGCTGCCACTCCTCGCCGTGGGGGCGGATGCGCGGGCCGAACATCTGGTGCGCGATCAGGTGCGCGACCTCGTGGGCCACGGTCTGCTTGAGGAAGTGCTCGCGGTTCTCGCGGTAGAGCTGGGGGTTGAAGCGCAGCAGGTTCTCGTCCAGGTGCGCCACCCCGGCCTTCTGCCCGCGCAGGCGGAAGCTCACTTCCGGACGCGGGAAGCGGCGCTGGAAGAAGCTTTCCGCCAACTGGTAGCAGGCTTCGACACGGGCGTTGAGCTGTTCGGGCATACAGTATTTTCTCCGACGGCTGCCGATTATGCCGGAGCCGCGGGCGTTGTGCAGGCCGCTCGTCTGCCGTGCAGGTTCGGGCAAGTGGCGGGGAGTTCCAGGCAAGGAAGAGCCGGTGTTGTAGGAGCGAGCTTGCTCGCGAAGGGAGTTTGCCGGTGGCGTAGGCGCCATATTCAAGAGCGCCCTCTCCCCAGCCCTCGGCTGCGCGCCCCGCCCTGAAGGGAGAGGGGGCTTGTCCGTACCGGCTGATGGGCATGGTTTCAACCTGTAACTTCGTTTCCGGCTGACACCGAAACATCCGAGCACGCCGAACGGTCCCCTCTCCCTTCAGGGAGAGGGTTAGGGAGAGGGCGCGGACTTCGACAACGCTCCTGGAGCCAAGCCAGAAACCGACCCCCCACAAACGAAAACCGGGCCCCCAGGGCCCGGTCTGCATTCGCCAGTCAAGCCTCAGGTATATTCCGGCCCCACCCCGCTCCCCCAGAGGATCACCGACAGCGCGATCATCGCCACCAGCACCACCAGGCCCACCGCCAGCACCGAGCTGGAGAACAGGAAGCCTTCGTCCTTGGGAATGTTCATGAAGGCCGGGATGCCGACGTAGAGCAGGTAGACCGTGTAGCAGATCGCCGCGGTGCCGATGACCATGCCCAGCCACAGGTGCGGGTAGAGCGCGGCCACGCCGCCGATGAACAGCGGGGTCGCCGTGTAGGCGGCGAACACGATGCACTGGGTCATGCTCGGAGTGGCGTCGTAGGTGCGCGCCATCCAGTGGATGAAGGCGCCCATGACGGCGACGCCGGCGAGCATCGCCACGTAGGTGAGCACGGTGAGCTGGATCGCGCTCGCCGGTGTCAACTTGACCGGCCCTGCGCTGCCCAGCACCCAACCCACCTGGGTGGTGCCAATGTAGGCGCAGATGACCGGGATGGCAGCCAATATCAGCACATGGGTCAGGTACATGTGGCTGATGCTTTCTTCTTCGCCGCGGATTTCCTGCCATTCCTGATCGGGATGGGTGAAGAGCCCCCACACATGATGGATCATCTCGGCAACCTCCTCGTTATTATGCAGGCCGCCTCCCAGCGCCGCGCCGGGGACGCATGGCCAGCGCCTTCCGGTGCCCGTCAGACTCGTGCGACCTTGTGTCGCAGTATAGGAAAGCCCCGAAGGCCGCGTCCTGCCTGGGGTTAGAGCAAATCGGAGCTTCATGGGCGGCTGTAATAGCGCTCGAGAATTTCCATCGCCTTGTTGATCGACTGCAGGCGCGTGGTGCTGCCGCCGCGGTCCGGGTGGTGCTGGCTGACCAACTGGCGGTAGCGCAGCTTGATCAGCGCGTAGTCCACCGGGCCGTCCTCCAGCTCGAACAGGGCCAGCGCGGCGGCCTTCTCGCCGTCGCCCTGCATGCGCGTCCAGAAGCTTTCCAGCAGCTTCTCCACGTCGCGCTCGGTGGTGTCGCGCAGGTTGCTTTCGTCCAGGTAGTAGTCGCGCAGCGGGTCGCTCTCCACCAGGCCCGGCGCGCCGGGTTGCCAGGGCAGCAGGCGGATCTGCAGCGGGCCGATCTGCAGGAAGCCGGCCTCGTCGGCGCAAAGCTCATCGCGCAGGCGGTAGAGGGCGTTGAACACCAGGAAGTGAGTGCGGAACAGCACCAGCTTGTCCAGCAGCGGCAGGTGCGGGACATGGGTGGAATGCCGCGCCTTCAGCTGCTGGATCAGCTGATATTCGGAAAGGCCTTCAGGGGCCTCGCGCAGCAGTTCGAGCAACTGCCCGGCGAGGTCGAGGCGGGCGTCGAGGTCGGGAGTCATGGGCATGAGCCTAGCATCAGGCTACCGATGAAGGCGGGGTGCGCGTAAAATAACCAGCTTTTCGTCTTCCCCCCGGATTCCACAGCACCATGGCCAGCACCCTTTCGGTCAACCAGAACAAACTGCAGAAACGCCTGCGCCGCCAGGTCGGCGAGGCCATCGCCGACTTCAACATGATCGAGGACGGCGACAAGGTCATGGTCTGCCTGTCCGGCGGCAAGGACAGCTACACCCTGCTCGACGTCCTGCTGTACCTGCAGAAAGTCGCGCCGATCAAGTTCGAAATCGTCGCGGTGAACATGGACCAGAAGCAGCCCGGCTTCCCCGAGCACGTGCTGCCGGCGTACCTGGAGTCCATCGGCGTGCAGTACCACATCATCGAGAAGGACACCTATTCGGTGGTGAAGGAGAAGATTCCCGAGGGCAAGACCACCTGCTCGCTGTGCTCGCGCCTGCGCCGCGGCACCCTCTACACCTACGCCGACGAGATCGGCGCGACCAAGATGGCGCTGGGGCACCACCGCGACGACATCCTCGAGACCTTCTTCCTCAACATGTTCTACGGCGGCACCCTCAAGGCCATGCCGCCCAAGCTGCTGTCCGACGACGGCCGCAACGTGGTGATCCGCCCGCTGGCCTACTGCAACGAGAAGGACATCGAGGCCTACTCGGTGCTCAAGGAATTCCCGATCATCCCCTGCAACCTCTGCGGCTCGCAGGAGAACCTGCAGCGCCAGGTGGTCAAGGAAATGCTGCTGGAATGGGAGCGCAAGACCCCCGGCCGCACCGAGATCATGTTCCGCGCCCTGCAGAACGTGGTGCCCTCGCAACTGGCCGACCGCAACCTGTTCGACTTCGCCAGCCTGCGTATCGACGACAACGCCACGCCGCGCTTCGTCGACGTGATGAACCTGTAATAAAGGAAGGGCGATGCGCGACTACCAATGGCTGCACGAATACTGCCTGAACCGCTTCGGCTCGGCGGCGGCGCTGGAAGCGCGCCTGCCGCAGCCCAAGAGTCCGGCCGAACTGGCCGCGGTGAGCGATGACCGCTACCTGTCGCTGATCAGCCTGCGCATCTTCCGCGCCGGCCTCAAGCACAGCCTGGTGGACGCCAAGTGGCCGGCCTTCGAGGAAGTGTTCTTCGGCTTCGACCCGCAGAAGGTGGTGCTCATGGGCGGCGAGCGCCTGGAGAACCTGATGCAGGACACCCGCCTGATCCGCCACCTGGGCAAGCTCAAGAGCGTGCCGCGCAACGCCCAGATGATCCTCGACATCGCCCATGAGCACGGCAGCTTCGGCAAGCTGCTGGCGGACTGGCCGGTGACCGACATCGTCGGCCTGTGGAAGCTGCTGGCCAAGCGCGGCAACCAGCTCGGCGGGCTGTCGGCGCCGCGCTTCCTGCGCATGGCCGGCAAGGACACCTTCATCCCCAGCGACGACGTGGTCGCCGCGCTCAAGGCCCAGGAAATCGTCGACAAGGCGCCCACCAGCCAGAAGGACCTCGCCGCCGTGCAGACCGCCTTCAACACCTGGCACGAACAGAGCGGCCGGCCGCTGTGTCAGCTCTCGATGATGCTGTCGTACACCGTCAACCATTAGAGCCCCAGGCGGCCGCTGCCGACCATCCACAGCGCGGCCAGCGCCAGGGCCAGCACCAGCGCGCCCAGCGCCCGCTCCCCGGCGTTGCCGAAGGCCGCGAGGCCGCGCTGGCGCCGGGCGTGGATGAAGAAGCCCAGCCCCGGGGCGTAGAGAATCATCGACAACAGCAGGTACTTCAGGCCGGCGGCATACAGCAGCCAGAAGCCATAGAGCGTGCCCAGCGTCGCCATCGCCAGCAGTGCCGGGCTCGGCTGCCGCAGCACGCGCTTGAGGCAGAAACCGGCGCACAGCAGGTAGGGGATCAGCGCCATCGAGGTGGCCAGCTGGATCAGCGCGTTGTAGCCGGAGGCGTTGAGGAAGGCGACCAGCAGCAGCGCCGAGATCAGCGTGTTGGTCAGCCATAGCGCCGGCGCTGGCGTATCCACGTCGTTGGTCCTGCCGAACAGCGCCGGCGCGGTGTGCCCTTCGCCGCGGCTGGCCAGGTAGAGCATCTCCACCGCCAGCATGGTCCAGGCCAGCAGGGCGCCGCCCACCGAAACGATCAGGCCGACGTTGATCAGCGTGGCGCCCCAGGGGCCCACGGCCGCGGCCATCACCTGGGCCATCGACGGGTTCTTCATCTGCGCCAGTTCGTGCTGCGGCACCACCCCCAGCGACAGCACCGAGACGCAGACCAGCAACAGCAGGGTGATGACGAAGCCGAGCAGGGTGGCCCGGCTGACGTCGGCCGCGCGCCGCGCGTGGCTGGCATAGACGGTGGCGCTTTCGATGCCGAGGAAGACCCACACGGTGTACAGCATGGTGGTTTCCACCTGGCGGGTGACGCTGCCCAGCGCCGGGCTGCCCCAGAAATCCAGGCGGAACACCTCGACGCGGAAGGCCAGGGCGACGCAGAGGATGAACAGGGCGATGGGCACCACCTTGGCCAGGGTGACGATGGCGTTGGTGATGGCCGCGTTGTGCACCCCGTGCAGGACGAAGGCGTGCATCAGCCAGAGCACCGCCAGCTCGCCGAGCAGCGCCGGCCAGGTGGTGCCGTCGCCGAAGAAGGCCAGCGCGCCGAACGAGCCCAGGGCGCTGAACAGCACGACGAGGTAGCCGGCGTTGCCGACCCAGGCGGAGATCCAGTAGCCCCAGGCGGCATTGAAGCCCAGGTACTCGCCGAAGCCCTCGCGGGCGTAGCCGTAGACGCCGTCGTCCAGTTCCGGGCAGGTGGTCGACAGCCACTGGAAGACCCGCGTCAGCGTCAGCATGCCGACGAAGGTGATGCCCCAGGCGATGAGAATGGCCCCGGCACCGGCGCCTTCGGCCATGTTCTGCGGCAGGCTGAAGATACCGCTGCCGATGATGCCGCCCACCACCAGGGCGGTCAGCGCCGGCAGGCCGAGTTTTCCTTTATCCGAAATCGACATCTTGCGCCTCCGAGACAGCAACCGGTGGCGTGGCGGCATCTGTCGCCACGCATGACGCCGGCGCAGGGGAGGGGGCCCGCGCCGGCGCGACGGGCCGGGAGGCCCGCCGCTGGAGCGGCCGTTCAGAAGCGCAGGGACATGCAGCTGACGCCGCCGTCGATCTTGCGGTACTCGGAGGTGTCGACCTCGATCACCCGGTAGCCGAGGTCGGCGATCTTCTGCCGCGTGCGCGGGTAGCCGGCGGGCATGATCACCCGTTCGTTGACCCAGATGCAGTTGGCCGCGTAGGCCTCCTCCTCGGGGATTTCGACGATGTTCAGGTGCTGGAACTCCGGCTTGTCGATGAACTCACCGGCGGCCAGCAGGTTGCCGTGCTCCAGGTAGGCGAGTCCGGTCTTCAGGTGCAGCACCTTCTCCAGGCGCACCACCGAACCGGTGAAGCCGTGCTTGGCGAGGAGGGCGATCATCTGCCGGGCGCCTTCGGCGTTGGTCCGCGCCGATTCGCCGATGTAGAAGTGCTCGCCGACCATCATGATGTCGCCGGCCTCCACCGTGCCGGGTGCTTCGATGCGCTCGACCTTGCCCGGATAGAAGCGCTGGATGGTCTCCTCGATGATTGCGGTCTCGCCGCGCCGCGACTCGGCGCCGGGGCGGGTGATGATGGCGCAGCGCGGGGTGCAGAGCACCGGGTCCTCGACGAACACCGAGTCGGGGAAGCGCTCGTCCGGCGGCAGCAGGGTGATGTCCAGGTCGCAGGTCTGCAGCGCGCGGATGTAGGCGTTGTGCTGCTCCAGGGCCCTGGCGAAGTCCGGTTTGCCCAGGTGGCTGGAGGTCAGGCCGTCGACCAGGCTGCTGGCCGGGGTGCGGGCGATGATGTGCTTGAACATGGCGTTTCCTCTTGCAGATGGATGCTTGCCGCGTTGCAAGGCGTGCGCCAGGCGGATCGGCGTGCCGCAGACGGTTTTCCTGGCCTGGCGTTGACCCGCAGCGGGGCGGGCTCGCGCGCTTTCGTCGAAACTGGGACAGTTGTCGAAAACCGGACGGATATAAAAGGCTGGGCTGCCATGGCTGTTGTCGAGAATGCGACGGTTCCTACGGAAAAGGACGAATTGCGCTGGCTGGTGGACAGCCTGGCGCCGATCTTCGATGGGCTGCGGCAACCGGTCACGGTGGTCGACACCCAGGGGCGCTTCGTCTACTACAACCAGGCCAGCGGCCTGCTCGACGGCCTCGACCCGCGGCAGGCGCTGGGCATGCACGTGCTGCAGAGCGCGCCCTGGCTGCAGGCGGAGCAGAGCACCTTGCTGCGTTGCCTGGCCCAGGGGCGGCCATCCATCGATACGCTGCAGGCCTATGTCGGCGCCGGCGGCGAGCTGTTGCAGTACCGGCACCGGGCGATCCCGCTGCACGGCCGCGGCGGCCAGTTGCTCGGGGCGATGGAGGTGGGCGAGGTGGTGGCGGAATGCGCCGCAACGGACGACGAGCCGGACTGCCCGCCGATCCTCAGCGTCACCCCCGGCCTGCAGCGGCAGTTGCAGCGCCTGGACATCTTCGCCGCGACCGACCTGCCGCTGCTGATCCATGGCGAGACCGGCACCGGCAAGGAACTCTTCGCCCGCCGCGCCCACGCCCTCAGCCCGCGGCGCAACGGTCCGATGATCAGCCTGAACTGCGCGGCCATCCCCGAGACACTGCTGGAGAGCACCCTGTTCGGCACCACCCGCGGCGCCTTCACCGGCGCCGAGAACCGCAAGGGCATGTTCGCCCTGGCAGAAGGTGGCACGCTGTTTCTCGACGAGATCAACTCCATGCCCATGGCCCTGCAGAGCAAGCTGCTGCGCGTGCTGCAGGACGGCAGCTACCTGCCGCTGGGCGGTCTGCGGCCGTTGCGCGCGGACGTGCGCCTGGTCGCCGCGAGCAACCAGGCACCGCGCCAGGCGATCGCCGAGGGGCGCTTGCGCGAGGACTTGTATTACCGGTTGGAGGTCGGTTGCCTGAGCATTCCGCCGTTGCGCGAGCGCCCCGCTGACGTCGAACTGCTGGCCCGGGCCTTCGTGCGCCGCGACGCGCGCAGCCTGAACCCGCGGGTGACGGCCTTGGGGCCGCGGGCGCTGGCGCGCCTGCAGGCCTGCGCCTGGCCGGGCAACGTGCGCCAGCTGGAAAACGTGATCCGTCGCAGCCTGCTGTTGCATGGCCAGGGCGGACCGGTGCTCGACGAGGTGGTCTTCGCCGACGAGGAGCCACGGGACATGGCGGTGGCCGGAGACGGGCCGCCAGCGCTGGGCCTGCGCGAGAGGCTGGCGGAACAGGAGCGCAAGCTGATAGAAGAGGCCTTGCGCCGGGCGCGGGGCAACCTCTCGCAGGCCGCCGCCAGCCTGCGCATCCCACGGACGACGCTGCTGGGGCGCCTGCAGCGCCTCGCCGTACAGTACCCACCCGCCGGCGACACGCTGGCCTGACAGGAACCCGCCCATGGACTCATCAATGGCCGCGCTCGTCCAAGCCGTGCAGGCCGCCGAACGCATCCTGGTGATCACCGGCGCCGGCCTCTCGGCGGATTCCGGCATGCCCACCTACCGTGGCCTGGGCGGCCTGTACAACGGCGTGACCGAGGAGGGCATCGCCATCGAGGCGGCCATCTCCGGGCCCATGCTGCGGCGTGACCCGGCGCTGTGCTGGAAGTACCTGGCGCAACTCGGCCGGGCCTGCCTCGCGGCAGCGCCCAACGCCGGCCACGAGGCCATCGCCGAACTGCAGCGGCGCAAGCCGGAGTGCTGGGTGCTGACGCAGAACATCGACGGCTTCCACCGCCGCGCCGGTTCGCCGATGGAACGGCTGATCGAGATCCACGGCGAACTGCGGCCGCTGTACTGCCAGTCCTGCGGGGCCGAGAGCGATGAACTGGAGGAACACCTGCAGCGTCCGCTGCCACCGCAATGCGCGGTCTGTGGCGGTGTGCTGAGGCCGCCGGTGGTGCTGTTCGAGGAGATGTTGCCGGAGGCGGCGATCGACAGCCTCTACGGCGAATTGCGCAAAGGCTTCGAAGTCGTGCTGCTGGTGGGGACCACGGCGAGCTTCCCCTACATCGTCGAGCCGGTGCTGCGCACACGGGCCGCCGGCGGCTTCGTCGCCGAGGTGAATCCGGCGCCGACCGACCTCAGTTCGAGGGTCGATGTAAAAATTGCAGGACGAGCCTTAGACATTCTGCCGCAACTGATAGGTCACATTTCGCGATAAAAAACTTGCATCGGCTCGATCGAGCGGGCAAATTAGCGCGCTAATGGAACTAATGAGACACGGTCGTGCCCATGCTTAGACGCTTCGCACCCCTCGTGCCCATGAGTTTCGTCTTGCTGCTGGCCGCTTGCGCCAGCCATTCGCCAGAGTCCCAGCCGGGTCAACAGCAGGTCGCCGTAGAGCAGGCCACCCGCAGCTGGGCTCAGATTGACCACCATCAGGCAACGCTGGCGGATGTAGAAGACGAGGGGGCAGGAAATGATAACGGGAACCCGTCAGGGCGGGTTTCCAGCATTCTGGATCGCGCATTCGAACTGATCGGCACGCCGTATCGCTTCGGGGGCCGTTCGGAGAAAACCGGTTTCGATTGCAGCGGCTTCGTCGGCTACCTGTTCCGCGAAGAGGCTGGGATCAAGCTGCCGCGTTCCACGCGCGAGATGATCACCATGGACGTCCCGCTGGTCTCCAAGGAAGACCTGCAACCGGGCGACCTGATCTTCTTCAACAACCGTGGTCGCGGACGTGTGAGCCACGCCGGCATCTATATTGGCGATGGCCAGTTCATCCACTCCGCCAGCCGCCGTGGCGGTGGTGTACGGGTGGACAACCTGGACGACAGCTACTGGCGCCTGAGCTACATGGAAGCCAAGCGCGTCCTGGAGCCGGGTTACCAGGCACAACAGACAGTAACGCGCTAATCTTAAAGTTTTACTTTAAGTATTGCGCTTAAGCGTTTGACGGTGCAAAGTGATGGCATTCCTGAACAGGGGATGCCATCACATGCATACCTCCCTCCGAATCATCACCCTCGCACTCGTTTCCCTGCTGGCCGCCTGCGCTAGCCATACACCGCCCGCGCCGCCGCCGGTGGTCTACGCGCCCTCGAACAACTTCGGCGATTCCCAGGCTGCGGACGACGTGCTGATCCGCGCCATCGGCCTGGTGGGTACTCCCTATCGCTGGGGTGGCAATACCCCTGATGGCGGTTTCGACTGCAGCGGCCTGATCGGCTACGTCTACCGCGATGCCACCGGCCTGCAACTGCCGCGCTCCACCCGCGAGATGATCGGCATGCGCGTCCCAGCGATCGGCCGCGAGGGCCTGCAGAGCGGCGACCTGGTGTTCTTCGCCACCAACGGTGGACGCAACGTCAGCCATGCGGGTATCTATGTCGGCGAGGGGCGCTTCGTGCATGCGCCCAGAACGGGCGGGACCGTACGCCTGGACAGCCTCGACAGCCCCTACTGGCAGCGGGCCTTCCTGGAAGCCAAGCGCGTCCTCGCGGTACAGAGCCTCGCCCTCCACCCCTGATCTTCAGGAGGGCCCATGACCACCCGTACGCTCAACCTCGATGACGCGCTCTACCAATACCTGCTCGACACCTCCCTGCGCGACACCCCGCTGAAGGCGCGCCTGCGCGAGGAAACCGCCGCCCTGCCCATGGCGCGCTGGCAGATCGCCCCCGAACAAGGCCAGTTCCTCGCCCTGCTGGTCAAGCTGACCGGCGCCCGGCGCATCCTCGAAGTGGGCACCTTCACTGGCTACAGCGCCCTGTGCATGGCCGAGGCGCTGCCCGAAGACGGCCACATCCTCTGCTGCGACCTCCCCGGCGACTACAACGCCACGGCGCAGTCCTACTGGCGCGAAGCCGGCGTCGAAACCCGCATCGAACTGCGCCTGGGTCCCGCGCTGGACACCCTGGCTGGCCTGGAAAGGGAAGGCCAGGCGGGCAGCTTCGACATCGCCTTCATCGACGCCGACAAGGCCAACTACCCACGCTACCTGGAACACGCCCTGACCCTGCTGCGCCAGGGCGGCCTGGCGATCTTCGACAACGTGCTGTGGAGTGGCCGGGTACTCGAAACCAACCCGCAAAGCGCTGACACCCGCGCCATCCAGCAATTGAACCTGGCGCTGAAAAGCGACGCGCGGGTGGACTATTCGCTGCTGCCGCTGGGCGACGGCATGGGGCTGTGTCGCAAGCGCTGAATTGGTGCTGAGAGGGCGTCTATTTTTCCGACAGTGCCATCGTTGCCTGCAGATAGTGCCTGGGTTAGATTCCTACCCTATCGGGCCGATAGCTCAGCTGGGAGAGCGCCGCGTTCGCAATGCGGAGGTCGGGAGTTCGATCCTCCTTCGGTCCACCAGCTATTAGAGAACCCAGCCATTCGGCTGGGTTTTTTATGCCTTACATGGGCGCTGCTTTATATATATAAAATATTTTTATGTTTACTTTTGAGGGTTATGGATTGAAGGCGCTCGTAGGGCAAAGAAGCGATTTATTTAGACAATTTACGTGGAGTGGGGTGATATCTCTGCTCTTTGTCTTGGTGGCTTTCTTGTGGTTTGGTCATCGGGGCTTGAATCTGTGGGATGAGGGTTTCCTGTGGTATGGCGTTCAGCGGACTATGTTGGGTGAGGTACCGCTCAAGGACTTTATGTCATATGATCCGGGGCGTTATTACTGGTCGGCGGCGGTGATGTCCATGATGGGGGGAGATGGAATAGTCTTTCTTCGTGTGGCAGTTTCTATTTTTCAATTTTTTGGGCTGTTCTGTGGGGTATATCTAATCGCTCGGTCTCGTCCCCGCTTGAGGAGCGTAGATGGGGTCGTTCTCCTGTTTGCTGCAGCTGTTTTTGTGCTTTGGATGTTTCCGCGTCATAAGTTGTTTGATATTTCCATTTCGATATTTCTGGTCGGGATATTGGCATGTCTTGCGGGCTCCAGAACTCCTCGTCACTATTTTGGGGCGGGAGTTGGGATCGGATTGATTGCTTTTTTAGGGCGTAACCACGGAGTGTATGGGGCTGTGGCGAGCGTGGCTGTAATGGCTTGGTTATTGATTGGGGAGGGGGCGAGAGAGGCTGCAGTAAAGAAAATTTCTTCTTGGTGTGTAGGCGTTGTGGTGGGATACGCTCCTATGCTTTTCTTGATTCTCTTTGTTCCTGGTTTTGAGGATGCATTTTTAAATGGAGTGAAATTTCAGATTTCCCGAGGCTCAACGAACCTCCCTCTCCCTATTCCCTGGCCATGGCTTGTTGATTTTTCCACGTCATTTTGGCTGGACAGCCTGCGAGCATTTTTGGTTGGTGTTCTTTTTGTTTCTTTATTGATATTTGGGGGCCTTTCTCTTCTGTGGGTTTTTTTTGAAAGGCTGAGAGGTAGGGCCGTTCCGCCGGTTTTTGTAGGTGCTGCTTTCTTGTCGCTACCTTACGCGCACTATGCTTATTCACGTGCGGATGTAGGTCATCTTTCTCAAGGGATTTTTCCTCTGCTTATAGGTTGCTTACTCCTGATCTTCCGACAGAATGGGAAGAGGAGGGGGCTTTTGCTATTGGGGCTATTGGCGATTAGCCTAATCGGTGTCGGAGCCAATCAGCCAGGTTGGAACTGTAGTGGAGATAACCGATGCGACAAGCTAGTGGTAGCTGGCGATCAGTTGGAAGTGGACTCTGCGACTGCAAAAAATGTCCAGTTCATATTGGATCTTGCTGAAAAATATTCAGGAGAGCATCACGCATTTATAGCGACCCCGTATTGGCCGGGTGCCTATGCGCTGCTTGGTGTCAAGTCTCCACTTTGGGCGAACTATGCACTGTGGTCGCGTGGGATCGCTTTTGAGCAAGAGGAAGTTGAGCGAATCAAAGCGGCGAACCCAGGTGTGATAATTGTTGTCGACCTTCCTCTGGATGGTCGTGAGGAGCTGAGGTTTAGAAATACTAATCCGCATATATATGAATATGTAGTGGAAAATTTCCGTGCTTTACCTGACTCCGATGCTCGTTGTCCGTCTTGTCGTGTGTTCGTAGCTAAGGATTTTCCTGGCGAGGATTGATATGTTTTTGTTTCATGCCCTGCGAGGAGCATTTGAGAGGTTTAAAAGTGAATGACTTTGTCGCGTATAGTGTCGTTGTTCCAGTTTATGGTTCGGAGCTTATCCTTCGCGAACTTCATGAGCGCCTGACAGAGACGTTGAAGACGCAGGGGAAGAGTTATGAGATCGTTTTTGTTGATGACTGTGGGCCCGGGAGTACGTGGGCTATCCTACAGTCGCTTGCCGAAAAGGATTCTCATACTACTGCTATTCAGCTTATGCGCAACTTCGGCCAAGGCAGTGCCACCTTGTGCGGCATGGCTCATTCGCGCGGTCAGGTTGTAGTGACCATTGACGACGATCTACAAAGTGCACCGGAGGATATCCCGCTTTTACTGAGGGGGCTGGAAAGTGATGTAGACGTCGTAATGGGGGTTCCAGCCGAAAAGCAGCATAGTTTGTTTCGGCGCCTGGGGAGCCACCTGGTAAATGAAATGAACGCGCTGTTCCTGGGGAAACCGCGGGATTTGAGGTTTACCAGTTTTCGAGCCATTCGGCGGCCGGTGGTTGATGCTTTGCTTGAGCTACGAGCATTGAATCCTGTGTTAGGCGTTATGCTAAGTTCGGTAACGCGGCGTATCGCCAATGTCACTGTTCCGCATTATCCCCGTCGAGCGGGTAAAAGCGGGTATACCTTGGCGCGCCTGCTGCGGGCCACGATGAGCAACTTCATCGGGCAGTCCGTTCTTCCCCTTCGTCTCCTGGGAGTGATCGGTGGTTTCGGGATCATTTTCAGCGTGCTGTTCTCCGTTTATCTGCTATGCCGGTATTTTCTGGGCGGTATCGCGGTTCCGGGTTGGATGACCACAACCTTGCTGTTGCTGTTCCTCTCCGGTTTCAACTTCTTCGCCTTCGCCGTGATCGGTGAGTATGTTTTACGGATTCTCCAGCGGGTCAATGCCACTCCCCAGTACTTCGTGCGCAGGCAGACGAGCGTTACGGAAGCCGAGTTGCATGGGGGCTATGATGGTGGTAGCCAGCGCTAGGACGGATGGATGAGGGCTTGGAGTGACTAAAAGATTTCTGGTACTGGGAATTGGTGCAGCGCAGGCTGATCTGTTGGCGCGTTTGTCGGGCGAATTTGAAACGCATGCATTGAGCAATACCACGGCTGGCCCAGGTCGAACCCATGCACGGCATTTCGCTCAGGTGGACATTACCGACAGAGGCTCCGTCCTGCGCTATGCCCGCGACCATGCCGTGGATCAGATCTACTCCGTCGGGTCTGATGTCGCAATGCCTACGGTGGGGTACGTGGCGGAGCAACTTCATTTGCCGCGGCTGGCCAGTGAAGAGGTTGCGGTGACCTGTAACAACAAGGGGTTGTTGCGGCATCACTTGCAGGGCTTGCCCGGATCTCTGGAGTTCGAGGTGCTGGAGCATGCGAACCAGGCGACCGACGTGCCCTTGCCAGCGATGCTCAAGCCGGTCGACAGTCAGGGGCAGCGGGGTGTCTGCAGTGTGTCGGCGTACGCGCAGATACCGGCGGCTTTTGCCGCGGCCGTAGGTTTCTCTCGTTCCGGTCGGGTCATAGTCGAGCAGAAAGTCGAGGGGCGGGAGATATCCGTGAATGCCTTCTTCGCCGAGGGTGAGATGGTTTTCTTCCTCCCTTCCGACCGGGAGTCCTGGGCTCAGTTTGATGGTGGCATCATTCGCCGACACATCCTTCCAGCCAGCCTTTCGGACGGGGCGGAGCAGGCGGTTCGTGAACTGGTGCTACAGACAGCGGCACAACTGGGTGTACAGGAAGGACCGCTGTATTTTCAGATCAAGATGAATGGGGACTTCCCCTATTTGATCGAGGTTGCCCCGCGGCTGGATGGCTGCCATCTGTGGCGCCTGATTCTGGCCAGCACCGGTGTCGATCTGCTGGATGGATGCATCAAGCGGTTGCAAGGGCGGACGGTCACCATGCCCGCTACCCTGAGCGTCCGGCCAGCCTATCTGGAGTTCTTTTGTCAGCCGCCCGGCGAGAGCTTCGCCTTGGTCGATGCGCATCCTGATGCCGTTCATGTCGAATTCTATTACGCACCTGGCGAGTACGTTCGTAGCACCAACGGGCTCATGGAAAAGTGCGGCTATCAGATCGTGATGGGAGAGCTTTAGCCCATGAAGCTCGCCATCACCGGGGCTAACGGTTTCGTCGGCAAGCATCTGGTCGAGTTGCTCGGACCACGATACGAAGTATTTGCTTTGTCGCGTACGGTTCCTGACGAGCGATTGCCGGGAGTCACCTATATTGCGACTGACTACTCCCTTGAGTCCCTGCGGCGTCATCTCGCGGGGATGGATGGCTTGGTTCATCTCGCTGCCGCTCGGCCCAAGGGGGATATCGATTCCGATGTTCTGGGTAATGTAAGCCTGGACTACCGGGTGCTGCTCTGTGCTGAACAATGTGCACTCCAACAGGTCGTACTAGCCTCGACACGGGGTGTCTATGGGCGATTGCCCGTGCCGTGGAGCGAGGCTCAAACGCCAGCGCCGGAGTCGCCTTATGCCTTGGCCAAGAGGCACTCAGAACTGACTGCGGATTACTTCATGCAGCGTGGGCTGAATATCGTGACCCTCCGTCTGGCCCAGGTATTCGGACTGGGGGAGTATCCGAGCAGTGCCATCGCCACCTTCATTCGCAAGGCTTATCGTGATGAACCGGTGACCCTGACAGTGACAGGTATTCTTCGGGAATATCTTTATATCAGGGATATAGCTACTGCCATCGAGGCTACGCTGCTTAGATCTGGCAATGGAGTCTTCAATCTGGGCTCGGGAGAGTGCTCATCGTTGGAACAGATCGCGCGGACGATATTCCGGGCATTCGGCCGGGAGTACCGAGTAAGTGAGGCGCAGAGTATGAAGAGCGTACCGGAGCATTCATTGATGGACAGTTCGTGCTTCCGCCGAGAGTTCGATTGGGCCCCTGTATGGACTCTGCAGGCTGCTGCCGAAGACATTGCAATGACGCTGCGCGATGAACGGGAGGCGGCCAGGTATGGATTATCAGGAGATTGACAGCCAGATAGACCCGCTGGCCACAGTGTACTCTGGCGCACGAATCAAGGCGTCTACTTTGGCGGAGCATGTTTCGGTCGGCAACTTCTCTCGTGTCGACTTCAGCCAGTTGGCCAGCCGAGTCAGGATAGAGCGTGCCAATCATCTGCTTCATGCGAGTCTGGGGCGACATTCCTATACCGGCATGAATACGGTGATCATGTATGCCGATATTGGCAGTTTCTGTTCCATCTCATGGAATGCCAGCATTGGTGGCGGCGAGCATGATCATTCACGCATCGTTCAACACTCGTTCTTATATAACGATCATGACCAGCTCCGTCCGTTCTCGGCAGAAATTCCTTATGACCGTTTCGCGTTGCCGTTGAGCATCGGACACGATGTCTGGATAGCCGCGGGTGCAGTGGTCTGTCGCGGAGTACGCATAGGTAACGGCGCTGTCGTTGGAGCCAATGCCGTAGTTACGACTGACGTTGAACCCTATGCCGTGGTGGTTGGGGCGCCAGCCAGGGTGGTGAAGTATCGCTTCCCGGCAGCGATCATCCGGAAGCTGGAAGAGCTGCGGTGGTGGGACTGGTCAGCCGATGATATTCAGCGACACTTCGATCTATTGAGTTCGGTTCCTGATGCTGAGGCACTGGAAGTCCTACTGAACCGAAACTATCAGAGCTGACGGATTGTTGATGTCTCGTCGTATGTGGCTGGTTCTCTTCCAGGCAAGCTTCTCTGTTGCCGTAGTCGTCTACCTCATTCGTTTTCTCGATTGGTCGGCTATCGCCTCGCTGTTGCGCGATGGGAGCCTTTATCGTCTTTGGCCCGGGCCATTGATTCTTCTCGTGGGGCTGGTCATGGCTGCCAATCGTTGGCGTCTGGTTCTTGCCGCTTTAGGTATCGCCCTGCGATCTTCGAGTGCTCTCTATCTGTATCTGGTGGGCACCTTCTACGGTGTCATGTTGCCCGGTGTGCTGGGTGGCGATGCTGTACGGGTGGCTCTGTGTGCGGCGCGCCAGCGTGGAGCCGTATCCAGGGTTTTGGCTTCGGTGGCCATCGAGCGCGGACTGGGGCTCTGCGGTGTGGCTTTGGTCGGTTCGCTGGGTGTGCTTGTGCTGAATGATGCCCTTCGTCGAAAGCTAGGCTCGGAGGCCCTGTTGATTGCCCCGACGATTGTGGCTTCGCTATTGGTTTTAATCGTGGTGCTGAGCGGTGCCCCACGGTTGTTGAAATGGCTTGGCGGCAGGTTTGTCGGCCAGCGCCTGGACGGATTGGTGGTGCTCTACCAGAAGTTATGGAGTCTCCCGTCTGGGACCTTGTTGTCTACTTTGCTGCTTAGCACTTTGTTCCAGGCCGCAGATATCCTGGTTTTCTATTACTTCGCGCATGTCATGGAACTGGAACTGCCCCTGGCACTCTGCCTGGTAGTCATTCCAATCATCTATCTGTCAACTGTATTACCCATTTCACTGGGGGGCATAGGCGTTCGGGAAGGTGTGATGGTCTGGTTGCTGGGAAGAATCGGTGTGCCAGTCGCGGACGCCGTGCTGCTCGCCTTCCTGATGTATCTCAATCGTGTGGCGCTTGCCCTGATCGGTGGTGCCGTAGCGGCATTGCATACCCTGATCGGTGCTGGAAAACGCACGTGAATTCGATATCGGTTTCTGCCCTCTGGGCGCGTACCCTGCCATTGGCGTTGCCGTTGCTGCTCTGTGTGTTGTTGTTGAGTGCATTGTCGGTATGGGAGCCCTACTGGCAGACCAATGACGATGTAGGCATGGCGATGCGTGTGGAAGGGTTCGGCTCGATTGCCGTGCCCAGTCGCAATCTGATCTTCTCCAACGCCCTGTGGGGGGCGTTCATTCAATGCATACCGAGTGTCCGCGGGTTACTTGGATATTCGTTGGTCACTTATCTGGTTCTGCTGGCAGTTGCGCTAGTGGCCTGCCATTTTCTCATCCGTCGAGGCATGGGCCCCTGGGCCGCCGTGGTTGCGGTATTCAGCGTATTCTTTTACCCGTGCGTCTTCCCACAGTTCACAGTTGTTTCAGGGCTGGCTGGGATGGCCGCTGTGTTGGCGCTGCTGGATTATCGGGAGCGACGTGGCAACGGGGAACTGTTCCTGTGCTTCATTCTGGCCCTGGTGTCCTATCTGATTCGATGGAACGAGTTTCTCTTCATCGTTGCTGTTTCGATACCGCTCTGGCTGTCGCTCCGTATCCTGCGTGATCGGGCGTTTCTCTTGCTGTTCCTTGCAATTGCTGCTGCCAGCCTTGCGGCAATCGCTTTCGATCGCGCGTCCTATTCGGATGTCAGTTGGGCGAAGTACAACGCCTTCAATGCCGTAAGGGTGAAGCTTACGGACTATGGCCTGGCGGACTATCTGAAAACCCTTCCCCTGCATTCTTCCAGCGAGTTGAGCGTCAATGACTTCGACCTGTTGAGGAACTGGTTCTTTGTCGATGACAACCTGACGTCTTCGCGGACCATGGAGGCGTTGCGCCAGGCTGTGCCGGGTGAACTCAGCGCGCCGCGTAGCGTTGGGAGAGGGATCGAATCCATCCGTTCTGCTTGGCAGGATCCACGTGCTTTTCCACTTGCGCTGGCAGGGCTGGTCATCGGTGCGCTATTGGGTAGTTTGCGAGTGTGGTTATGCCTTTTTTTATTTTACGCTGGTCTGTTCTATACCGGTTATATAGGTAGGCCAGGTGTCTTCTGGGCTTATTATCCAGCGTTGAGTGCTTGCCTCCTGTGGATGATTGCACAGGCGTCGACGTTGCGAGGTACGCGCCGGTGGCTGGCATATATAGCACTTTGTTCTTTGGCAGCCAGTACCTTTTGGCAAACAGTAAAACAGCATCAGCAGATAGACGGGATGGTCCAGGATATCCGGCGCGACGTCAAAGAGCTGGGTACGGATGTGATCGTAACCTGGGGGGGTTATTTCCCTTATGAATATGTCTACTCGCCGTTTGATCGTAATCTGCACAACGCAGGGTTTCGTTTTTACTCCCTCTCATCCGGAACCTATGCTCCGACTTCGCTGGCCTATCGGCTGGAAAGTGAGAAGCCGGGCTGGTTCGTGCAACGCCTGTTGTCCTCGCAAGGCCTCGACTTCAGTGGCTATGCCGATAGACCGATTCCAGCCCAGGGGGAATATCTTCGCAACTACTGCATGCAACGGCATCAAGGTGAGTTGGAACTCAAGGTTGTGAAGAATCTTGGCAGCATTGTTGTCGTCAATGCCAGATGCATAACCGGAAACAAGGGATAAGCCTGTGTCGAAGAAGCTTCCATTCAATCGCCCGTACATTTCCGGACGAGAACTTTACAATATCGCCAATGCCCATCTTTCCGGGCATCTTTCTGGAGATGGTCAGTACACCAAGTTGTGCCATGCCTGGCTGGAGCGATACACCCGATCGGCCAAGGCGCTCTTGACCCATTCCTGCACTGCGGCCTTGGAAATGGCTGCTCTGCTGCTGAAGATCCAGCCGGGGGATGAAGTCATAATGCCTTCATTCACCTTTGTTTCCACAGCTAATGCCTTTGTCTTGCGCGGAGCAGTGCCGGTCTTCGTGGATATCCGCGAGGATACTCTCAATCTTGATGAGCGCCTCATCGAGTCGGCAATCACTGAACGTACCCGTGCAGTGGTACCGGTCCACTATGCGGGTGTCGCCTGTGAAATGGACAGCATCATGGCCGTCGCGCATAAACGGCAGATCAAGGTCGTGGAAGATGCTGCCCAGGGTGTGATGGCATCTTACAAGGGGCGTGCTCTGGGAAGCATTGGAGACCTTGGGGCATATAGCTTCCATGAGACCAAGAATGTCATCTCCGGAGAGGGCGGGGCATTGCTGGTCAACGAGCCGCTGCTGGTCCAGCGTGCGGAGATCATTCGCGAAAAGGGGACCGACCGCAGTCGCTTTTTCCGAGGCGAAGTGGACAAGTACACCTGGCAGGAAGTGGGGTCCTCATTCCTCCCTGGCGAATTGATAGCGGCATTCCTCTGGGCGCAGCTCGACGAAGCCGAACGCATCACCGAGGAGCGTCTGGCATGCTGGGAGCTGTATCACCAACTGCTCGAGCCGCTGGAGAAGGAAGGCCTCCTGCGTCGCCCCGTGGTGCCTGCCGACTGCCAGCACAACGCCCACATGTACTATGTGCTACTGGATTCCGCTGCAAGTCGGGAGCAACTGCTGGACGATCTGAAGCGACAGGGGATAGGGGCCGTTTTCCATTACGTGCCGCTGCATGCCTCCCCGGCAGGTGAGCGCTACGGTCGAGTTCACGACAGCATGGCGGTGACTGAACGGCAATCCGAGCGCTTGGTACGTTTGCCCTTGTGGCTGGGGATTTCCGAAGCGGAGCAGAACCAGGTCGTCGAACAGATCAAAATCAGCCTTAAGTGCAGTGGTTGATGGACCGAAAAAGGCACGCCGAGGCGTGCCTTTTCGTTGTAGATGGGGATCAGGCAACATCCACCAGAATCACCTCGCTGTCCTCCAGCGCCGTCACCTTCACCACCGCTTCCTCGGCGATGGCCGCGCCGTCGCGGGCTTCCAGGAGCATGCCGTTGACTTCCACCTTGCCAGCCGCCGGCACCAGGTAGGCGCGGCGTTCGTTGCCCAGGGCGTATTCGGCGCTCTGGCCGGCTTTCAGGGTGGCGGCGGCCAGGCGGCCGTCGGCGCGGATGCGCAGGGTGTCTTCGTCGTTTTCATCGCCGCTGGCGAGGATCACGAAGCGGCCGGCGCGGTCGCCTTTGGGGAAGGGCTTGGCGCCCCAGGATGGCGTGCCGCCGCGTTGCGTCGGCAGGATCCAGATCTGGAAGATCCTGGTCACGTCCTGCTCCAGGTTGTATTCGGAGTGGACGATGCCGCTGCCGGCGCTCATCACCTGCACGTCGCCCGCCTCGGTGCGGCCCTTGTTGCCCAGGCTGTCCTGGTGGGTGATCGCACCCTGGCGCACGTAGGTGATGATTTCCATCTCGCGGTGCGGGTGCGGCGGGAAGCCGGTGCCCGGGTCGATCTCGTCGTCGTTCCAGACGCGCAGGTTGCCCCAGTTCATGCGCTCGGGGTCGTAGTACTCGGCGAAGGAGAAGTGGTGCTTGGCGTTGAGCCAGCCGTGGTGGGCGCCGCCGAGCTGGGCGAAGGGTCTGCGTTCGATCATGGGATCAGTCCTCTTGGGGCGCTGGGCCGGCGAGTTGGCCGGCCTGCGCGGTTCATGGAGGCTATGTTGATCCCGATTGAGTCGATATAAAAGCGCAAATATCCGAGATAATTTATCGAATTTACAGATTTATTCAGATCGCCCCTGATCAGGATTGAGGAACTTGCTGAGGAACTGCCGGGTGCGTTCCTCGCGGGGCTGGGCGAACAGCGTCTTGGCGTCGCCCTGTTCGACGATCACGCCCTTGTCGATGAAGATCGCCCGGTTGGCGACGTCGCGGGCGAAGCTCATCTCGTGGGTGACGATGACCATGGTGCGCTTTTCCTGGGCCAGGCCGCGGATGGTCGCCAGCACTTCGCCGACCAGTTCCGGGTCGAGCGCTGAGGTGGGTTCGTCGAAGAGGATCACGTCCGGCTGCATGGCCAGGGCCCGGGCGATGGCCACGCGCTGCTGCTGGCCGCCGGAGAGGCGCTTGGGATAGGCGTCTTCCTTGCCGGCCAGGCCGACCTTCGCCAGCAATTGGCGGGCGCGTTGCACGGCGCTGTCGCGGGGCTCCTTCTTGACGATCACCGGGCCTTCGATGACGTTTTCCAGCGCGGTGCGGTGGGGGAACAGGTTGAAGTTCTGGAACACGAAGCCGACGTGCTGGCGCAGCTTGCGGATCAGCCCCTGCTGTGGCTTGAGCGGGCGCGAGGCGTCGATCTCGATGTCGCCGACGCGGATGGTCCCGCCGTTGGGGATTTCCAGCAGGTTCAGGCAGCGCAGCAGGGTGGTCTTGCCCGAGCCGCTGGGGCCGATGATCGCCACCACCTCGCCGGCCGCGACGGAGAGGTCGATGCCCTTGAGCACCTCCTGGCCGCGGAACTGCTTGGTGAGCTTGCGTACCTCGATCATGCCTCGTGCTCCCGGTCATGGCGGTTGACCCGCTCTTCCAGGCGGTTCTGCAGGTGCGCCAGGACGCTGGCGAGCACCCAGTAGATGAGCGCGGCGGTGAGGTACATGGTGAACACCTCGAAGGTCCGCGCGGTGATCAGCTGCGCCTGGCGGAACAGCTCCGGCACCTGGATGGTGGCGGCCAGGGCGGTGTCCTTGACCAGCGAGATGAAGCTATTGCCCAGCGGCGGCAGGGCGGTGCGCGCGGCCTGGGGCAGCACCACCCGGCGCAGCGTCTGGGCGCGCGTCATGCCGATGCTGGAGGCCGCCTCCCACTGGCCGCGATCGATGGAGCCGATGGCGGCGCGGAGGATCTCGCAGACGTAGGCGGCCATGTTCAGCGAGAAGCCGATCAGCGCCGCCGGCAGCGGGTCAAGCTCCAGGCCCAGCTGCGGCAGGCCGTAGTAGATCATGAACAGC
Source organism: Pseudomonas sp. A6 (assembly GCF_052367875.1). Classification (NCBI taxonomy): domain Bacteria; kingdom Pseudomonadati; phylum Pseudomonadota; class Gammaproteobacteria; order Pseudomonadales; family Pseudomonadaceae; genus Pseudomonas; species Pseudomonas sp. A6. The sequence continues at coordinate 1,660,775 of NZ_CP198970.1, forward strand.
TGCACCAGCAGCGGCGTGCCGCGGAAGAACGACACGTAGATGCGCGCCAGCCAGCTGAACACCGCGTGGCCATACAGCCGCGCCAGGGCGAGGATGAACCCCAGCAGCAGACCGAAGAACATCCCGCCGATGCTGAGGACTACGGTAAAGACCGCGCCCTTGAGCAGGAAGGGCGCGGAATCCAGAGCGAGCTGCAGGCTTTCGTCGATCATTGGGTCACGTCAGCCTGGAACCACTTCTCCGAAAGCTTTTTCAGCGAGCCATCGGCCTTGAACTTCTCGATGGCCTTGTTCAGCGCGCCGAGCAGCTCGGGGTTGCCCTTGCGCAGGGCGATGCCGGCTTCCTGGCGGGCGAAGGGCGCGCCGGTCAGGGCCATGGCGCCCTTGGTCTTGTTGACCATGTCGAAGGCGGCCAGGCGGTCCACCAGGATCACGTCGATGCGCCCGCTGCGCAGGTCCTGGAACTTGGTCGGGTCGTCCTCGTAGGTGCGCACGTCGGCCTGCGGCACGTTCTGCTTCAGCCACTGCTCGTAGTTGGTGCCCAGGCCCACGCCGACCTTCACCCCGGCGAGCTTCTCGGGCGTGTCGTACTTGCTTTCGTCGCCCTTGCGCACCAGGGCCTGGATGCCGGAGACGGTGTAGGGCTCGGAGAAGTCGTACTTCTTCTTGCGCTCCTCGGAGATGGTCACCTGGTTGATCACCACGTCCAGGCGCTTGGACTCCAGGGCGGCGAGGATGCCATCCCACTTGGTCGGCTGGAACTTGGCCTTCACCCCCAGTTCCTTGGCCAGCAACTCGGCGAAGTCCACCTCGAAGCCGGACAGCTTGCCGTTCTCGTCGACGAAGCTGAAGGGCGGGTAGGTGCCTTCCAGGCCGACCTTGATCGCGCCGTTGCCCTGGATCTGTTTGAGCAGGTCCTCGTCGGCCGAGGCCTGCTGGCCGAGGAAGCTGGCGCCGAGGGCCAGGGTCAGGCCGGCGAAGATGAAACCGCGTCGCAGGATGGAGAAGTTCATGATTGCCCTCGTTCTTGGTGTTTCAAGCAGGTTAGTAGGCTGCGCGACTATAGGGGGTCAATGGTTATGCAATAAAATAATGAAATATCCTGTTCATATAACTTGAATGAATTCACAGCAGCGACGGGTAGGCGAACAGCGCCGGGGCGCCGCCGGTGTGCAGGAACAGCAGCGGGCCTTCGGCGAAGCGGCCGTGGGCCACGCCATCGAGCAGGCCGGCCATGGCCTTGCCGGTGTAGACGGGGTCCAGCAGCAGGCCTTCGGTCGCGGCGAGCAGGCGCATCGCGTCCAGGGTGCCGGCGTTGGGCTCGCCATAGCGCGGGCCGAAGTAGGCGTCCCACAGGTGCACGGCGAAGTGCGCCGCCAGCGGCCGGCCGAGCAGGTCCGCGGTGCGCTGCGCCAGGCCTTCCACCTTGGGCCGCTGGGTGGCGTCGGGACGCGAGACGGTGACGCCGATCACCGGGGTTTCCGGCAGCGCTTCGGCCAGCGCCAGGGCTAGTCCGGCATGGGTGCCGGCGCTGCCGGAAGCGAGCACCACGGCGGCGAAGTGCTGGCCGCTGGCGCGCACCTGCTCGGCCAGCTCCAGGCCGGCGCGCACGTAGCCCAGGGCGCCGAGGGCATTGGAGCCGCCGATGGGCACCAGGTAGGGCTTGCGCCCCTGGGCGCGCAGGCGCTCGCAGGCGTCCTGCAGCAGGGCGTCGGCGTCGTCGAGGTTGGCGACCGCTTCCACCTGGGTGCCGAACAGGTCCAGCAGCAGGCGGTTGCCGTTGCCCAGGTAGTTGGCGTCGTCGGTGCCGATGGGGTTTTCCAGCAGGGCCAGGCAGCCCAGGCCCAGGCGCGCGGCCAGCGCCGCGGTCTGGCGCACGTGGTTGGACTGGATGGCGCCGGCGGTCACCAGCACGTCGGCGCCGGCGGCGAGGGCATCGGCGGCGAGGTACTCCAGCTTGCGCACCTTGTTGCCGCCCATGGCCAGCGGGGTGAGGTCGTCGCGCTTGACGAAGAGCTCCCGGCCCAGTTGCGCCGACAGGCGCTCCAGCTTGTCCAGTAGGGTAGGGGCGCCGACCAGGTCGAGGCGGGGGAAGCGGGTGAGGGCGTCGCGCAGGGAACTCATCGGAGGGGACCTCGGCGATACTTGAACGATCCGCCAAGATAGAACGGGGCAGGGGCGCGCGGCAATTCGCCGGCGGGGCTTTTCTTTGCGCCGCGTCTCGACGAGAATTTCACGCCGATTGTTATAAGGTTACATTTTGTTTCCCTGCGCGCCGATGTACCGGCTGGCCTCCTGGCCGCCTCTGGAGTTGTGATGCGAGTCGACCTGGACACCGCGGGCGAGGACCTGCAGGCGCTGCCGCGCTTCCAGCAGGCCGCGGTGCATGCCCGGCGCCTGTTCGCCCTGGCCCTGGGCAGCGGCTTGCTGGCCGCGCTGCTGTTCCTCCTGGCGATTCTCATCGGCCTGTTCGCCGCCCGCTCGCCCTGGCTGCCTCTGCTGTGCAACAACGCGGCGGCTTTGCTGCTACTGGCCGCGGCGGCGCAGTCGGCCTGGCGCGTCGACGCCTGGCGGGCGCGCGCCCTGGGACAGGAGCCTTCGCTGCGCTGGTTCGGCGGGCGTGAGACGGCGGACGAACCGCTAGCCCCCGAGGCGCTGAGCGCCTATGACCGCTTCCTCGACAGCATCGGCCGTGGCATCCGTTCGCTGCTGCGGCGCATCGGCCCGGGCTCGCTCTGGCTGGCGGGGCTCTGCGTCGCCGCGCTGCTGGTGATCCGCGCCGGCTGGAGCCTGGCGCTGCCGGGCGCCGACCTCGGCCAGGCGGCCTATGTTGGCGCCGGCCTGTTGTTGCTGGGCGCCTTCGGCCTGCTGGTGCTGGAGCGCCACTTCGCCGCCAGCGGCGAGGCCCAGTGGCCGGAAGCCGCCGCCCTGGCGCCGCTGCTGCGGCTGGTCATCGCCGTGCAGCTGCTGTCGCTGCCCGGCCTGCTGTTCGCCAGCGCCGACAACCTCTGGCCGGTGCGCCTGCTGGTGCTGATCGGCTTGCTGCCCGCTGCGGTGGCCGTGGAGCTGCTGGCGCGCGCAGTATTTTCCGCCTTCCTGCCGCAACGCGAGCGTGAGGAGCCGCGCCTGGTCGCCCGCAGCCTGGTGGCCGGGCAATTGCGCTGGCCGCCGCGGCCGCTGCAGTTCCTGCAGGACGAACTGCAGCAGCGCTTCGGCATCGACCTGCGCCAGGTCTGGGCGTTCGCCTTCATGCGTCGCGCCTTCCTGCCGGTGGCCGCGTTGGTGGCGCTGGTCGGCTGGCTGCTCAGCGGCATACACGAGGTGTCCCTGGACGGCCGCGGCGTCTACGAGCGCTTCGGCAAGCCCGAGGCGGTGCTGCAGCCGGGCCTGCATGTCGGCTTGCCCTGGCCGTTCGGGCGGGTGCTCGCGGTGGAGAACGGCGTGATCCACGAACTGGCCACCTCCGGCGATTCCGCCGTCGCCGACCCGCCGGGCCCGGCCGATGGTCCCGCGCCGGACAGCGCCAACCGCCTGTGGGACGCCTCCCACCGCAGCGAGAAGTCCCAGGTGATCGCCAGCGCCGCCGAGGGCAAGCAGAGCTTCCAGGTGGTCAACATGGACGTGCGTTTCGTCTACCGCATCGGCCTGGACGATGCCGCGGCCCTGGCGGCGACCTACAACAGCGCCGATGTGCCGGCGCTGATCCGCAGCACCGCCAGCCGCGTGCTGGTCCACGATTTCGCCTCGCGCACCCTGGACGGCGTCCTCGGCGGCGAGCGCGAGGCCCTGGCGCAGGACATCGGCAAGGCCGTGCAGGCCGACCTCGATGAGTTGCACAGCGGTGTGGAAATCCTCGCCACCGTGGTCGAGGCCATTCACCCGCCGGCCGGCGCGGCGAATGCCTACCATGGCGTGCAGGCGGCGCAGATCACCGCCCAGGCGCTGATCGCCCGCGAGCGCGGCAAGGCCGCCGAGCAGGGCAACGAGGCCCGTCTGGCCGCCAGCCAGGCGGTGGACAAGGCCAATGCCGACGCCCGCGAGACGCTGGCCGCGGCGCGGGCCGCTGACCTGCGTTTCGGCGCCGAGCGCAAGGCCTGGCAGGACGCCGGCCAGTCGTTCCTGCTGGAACAGTATTTCGCCCGCCTGGGCCAGGGCCTGGGCAATGCCAGCGCCCTGGTCATCGACCATCGACTGGGCGCCGGCGATGCGCCGACCCTCGACCTGCGCGGCTATTTCACCGCGCCCTTCGACCCGGCGCGCAAGCCGGCCAAACAGGAGCTCGCCCCTTGAGTTCGTCGCACAGCCACGACCACGCGCACCACGACCACGACCACGGCCATCACCATCACGAGCATGAGCACGGCGGCGCCGGGCCCTTGCCCTGGCGGCGCATCGGCCTGGCCGCGCTGCTGGTGCTGTTCGCCGCCGCCACCGCCTGCCTGGTGCAGGTGCGCTCCGGCGAGGCCACGGTCGTCACCCGCTTCGGCAACCCGGTGCGCGTGCTGCTGCAGCCGGGGCTGGCCTGGCGCCTGCCGGCGCCGTTCGAGGCGGCCATCCCGGTGGACCTGCGCCTGCGCACCACCTCCAGCGGCCTGCAGGACGTCGGCACCCGAGACGGCCTGCGCATCATCGTCCAGGCCTACGTGGCCTGGCAGGTGCAGCCCGACGCGGACGACGTGCAGCGCTTCATGCGCGCGGTGCAGAACCAGCCGGACGAGGCGGCGCGGCAGATCCGCACCTTCGTCGGCTCGGCCCTGGAAACCACCGCCAGCGGCTTCGACCTGGCCGACCTGGTGAACACCGACGGCAGCAAGGTGCGCATCGCCGATTTCGAACAGCGCTTGCGCGGGCAGATCGACAAGACCCTGCGCGACACCTACGGCGTGCGCGTGCTGCAGGTGGGCATCGAACGCCTGACGCTGCCCTCGGTGACCCTCGGCGCCACCGTCGACCGCATGCGCGCCGAGCGTGAGACCATCGCCACCGAGCGCACCGCCGAGGGCAAGCGCAAGGCCGCCGAGATCCGCTCCGCCGCCGAGCGCGACGCGCGCATCCTGCAGGCCGACGCTACGGTCAAGGCTGCCGACATCGAGGCGCAGTCCCGCGTCGAGGCGGCGGACATCTATGCCAAGGCCTACGCCGGCTCGCCCGAGCTGTACAACCTGCTGCGCTCGCTGGATACCCTGGGCACCATCGTCAACTCCGGCACCCGCCTGGTCCTGCGCACCGACGCCGCGCCCTTCCGCGTGCTGGTCGACGGCCCGCCGCAACTGCCGGCGCCCAAGCCGGGCGCGCAGCATGAGTGAGCGCGGCGAGGGCGGCAGCCCCTGGCTGCAGGCCGGGCGCCTGGCGTTCGTCGCGCTCTATGGTGTGACGCTGCTGGCGGCGCTCGGCTGGGCGCTGTCCAACGTCCGCGAGATCGGACCGGACAGCCGCGCCGTGGTGCTGCGCATGGGCGCCCTGCAGCGCATCGCCAACCCCGGCCTGCTGCTGGCCTGGCCGCGGCCCTTCGAGCAGGTGGTGCTGCTGCCGGCGGCCGAGCGCGTCATCGAGCGCCGGGTGGAAACCCTGCTGCGCTCGGCCCAGGCGCAGAAGGCCGACCTTGACGTCAGCCTGGTCAACGACGCCACGGCCGGCTCCGGCTACCTGCTGACCGGTGATGCCGGCGTCGTGCAACTGGACGTGCGGGTGTTCTACAAGGTGGTCGACCCCTACGCCTACGTGCTCCAGGGCGAGCACGTGCTGCCGGCGCTCGACCGCCTGGTGGCGCGCAACGCCGTGAGCGTGTGCGCGGCCCGCGACCTGGACACCATCCTGGTCGCCCGCCCCGAACTGGTCGGCAGCGACAGCGCCGTGGCCGAGCGCCGCGAGCGCCTGCGCGGCGACCTGCAGCAGGGCGTCAACCAGAGCCTGGCGGCATTGGCCGCCGCCGGCAGCGGGCTGGGCATCGAGATCGAGCGGGTGGACGTGCAGTCCTCGCTGCCGCGCGAGGCGGTGAGTGCCTTCAACGCCGTGCTCACCGCCAGCCAGTTGGCCGAGCAGAACGTCGCCAGCGCGCAGAACGACGCCGCGCGGCAGACCCAGGCGGCCACCCAGGCCGCCGACCGCACCCTGCAGGTGGCCCGCGCCCAGGCCGGCGAGCGCCTGGCCAAGGCCCATGCCGACACCGCGACCATCACCAGCCTGGCCGCCAGCCAGGACCCCGGCCTGCTGCTGCGCCTGTACCGCGAGCGGGTGCCCGGCATCCTCGGCAAGGCCGGCGCGGTCACCACCGTCGACCCCCGCGACGCCGGCCGCCTGATCCTCCAGGGGCCGCAGCCGTGAAGCAATGGGCGGACAGATGTCACACGGACGCGCTAGGCTCGCCGAGGGCCGCAGGCCCGACACCCACATTCCGAGAAAACACCTAGGGCGGGACACTCCATGAACGCTGTCGCTTACCGGCACTCTTCCACTTCGTCGCGGGGCAACCGCTGGCGCCCCCTGGGCGCGCTGCTGCTGGCCCTGGGCCTGCTGCTCGGCGCCGGCAGCGCCGAGGCCGGCCGCGAACTGCCCTCGGGCATGCTGGTGGGCGTGGTGGACAGCGCCAGCTTCCCGGTCATCACCCTCAAGCGGCCCAAGCCCAACCTGCTCAAGCAGGTGGTCAGCCTCGGCCTGTACCAGAAGACCGTGAGCTACCCGGTGGCGGTCTCGGTGCGCATCCGCAACGAGAACAACCTGTTCATCGTCAACGGCCTGATGCCGCAGCTGAAGGACAAGTTCGTCGCCCTGAAGAGCGGCCTCAGCGGCCAGGTCAACCAGATCTGGGTGCTGACCGAGGCGGAGGCCGAGGAATACGTACAGCGCCCGGACACCCGCTTCCCGCCCCGGGCCACCCTCCTCAAGGACGACGAGACCGCGTCGAGCCAATGACCTGAGCGATAGATGAGCGCACACCACCACCACGGCCATCACCATGGCCACAGCCACAGCCACAGCCACAGCCACAGCCACAGCCACAGCCACAGCCACAGCCACGGCCACCTCACGGGGGCCATGCTCAGCCGCGACGAGCAACGCGCCGCCGCCCGCCAGCTGAGCCTGGCCATGCTCGCCCTCGGCCTGCTGCTGCTCGGCCTGCTCTGGCGCTGGCTGGCGCCGCAGCAGGAAGGCGTGGCGCAGATGCTGCTGGGCGTCGCCTCGCTGCTGGTGGCGGTGCCGGTGCTGCGCTCGGCCGCCGCCAGCCTGCGCCACCCCAGCCTGCACGGCATCACCGACCAGTTGATCGCCCTGGCGATGCTCGGCGCCTGGGCCACCGGCGACCTGCTGACCGCGGCGCTGCTGCCGATCATCATGATCTTCGGCCATGTGCTGGAGGAGCGCAGCGTGATCGGCTCCCAGGAAGCCATCGAGGCCCTCGGCCGCCTGACCCGCAGCCAGGCCCGGCGCATCCGCGCCGACGGCGCCGTGGAGGAAGTGGACAACGCCCAGCTGCGCGCCGGCGACCAGGTGGAGGTGCGCGCCGGCGACCGCGTGCCGGCCGACGGCCGGGTGCTGGACGGCCAGGCCAGCCTGGACACCGCGCCCATCACCGGCGAATCGGTGCCGCTGGAGGCGCAGGCCGGGATGGAAGTCTACGGCGGCGCCATCAACCTCGACGGCCTGCTGCGCATCGAGGTGACGCGCACCGGCGAGGAATCCACCCTGGGCAAGGTGATCGCCCTGATGCAGCGCGCCGAGCGCGCCAAGCCGCCGATCACCCGCCTGCTGGAGCGCTACGCCGGGCGCTACATGGTGCTGGTGCTGCTGATCGCCGCGGTCACCTGGTTCGTCACCAACGACCCCCAGGCCATGCTCGCCGTGCTGGTCGCCGCCTGCCCCTGCGCCCTGGTGCTGTCGGCGCCGGCCACGGCCATCGCCGGCATCGCCGTGGCGGCGCGCCACGGCATCCTGATCCGCAGTTCGGCCTTCCTCGAGGAACTGGCCGACCTGACCTCGCTGGTGGTCGACAAGACCGGCACCCTGACCCACGGCAGCCTGCGCCTGCAGGCCCTGTGCGGCGAGCCCGGGGAAGACCCGGCGGCGCTGCGCCAACTGGCCGCCAGCCTGGGCGCGGCCAGCAGCCACCCGGTCAGCCGCGCCCTGGCCGCGCTGGTGCCCCACGATGTCTACCACCCGCTGGAAGACATCCGCGAACGCCAGGGCCTGGGCGTCATCGCCCACACCCCGCAGGGCGAGGCGGCCCTCGGCCGGCCCGAACTGTTCGCCCAACTGGGCATCGCCACCGCGCCGGTGCCCGAGCACGACGGCCCCATCGCCGGCCTGGCCCTGGGCGGGCGCTTCTGCGCCTGGCTGCTGCTGGCCGACAGCCTGCGCCCTGAGGCACCGCAGGCCATGGCCGAACTGCGCGAGCTGGGCCTGGGCCGCCAACTGCTGCTCACCGGCGACCGCCAGAGCGTCGCCGAAGGCGTGGCGCGCGAGGTGGGCATCGCCGAAGTCAGCGCCCAGGCGCTGCCCGAAGACAAGCTGCACCGCGTCGGCGAGGAAATCGACAAGGGCTTCCGCCCGCTGGTGGTGGGCGACGGCATCAACGACTCGCTGGCGCTCAAGGCCGGCGTGGTGGGCGTGGCCATGGGCGCCGGCGGCGCCGACATCGCCCTGGCTTCGGCCGACGTGGTGCTGATCGGCAGCGACCTGCGCCGCCTGGGCACCTGCGTGCGGCTGAGCCGCCAGTGCCGGCGCACCCTGCAGGTGAACGTGGCGATCGGCCTGGGCTGGACCCTGGCGATAGTCGCGGCGGCTGCCTTCGGCCTGCTCGGCGCCGCCGGGGCGATGATCGCCGCCGTGCTGCACAACCTCAGCACCCTGCTGGTGCTGGGCAACGCCGGGCGCCTGCTGCGCTTCGACGAAAGCCTCGGCCAGGCGCGCCCGGCGGGGCCCACCGGGGAGCCGGTCGGCGCCTGAGGAGCAGCGGGCACGGTGCCTATCGGGTATGATGGGCGCCGTTTCCGCATCTTTCACCCGGTCTCTATCATGACTTCCTCGCAACAGCCGCCGCGCGACGACAGCGCGGACACCCCGGCCCAGGCCCCGCTGTCCCTGGCCGAACTGACCCGCGCCGCCCTCGCCGCGCAGAAGGACGCCGCCGCCGGCTACCAGCCGCGCAAGGCCCACGACAAGGATGTACGCCGTCCACCGGCGCCCCGCGGTTCGCGCCGCTCCATGGGCAAGCGCTGACGGCTCCGGCGGGGAGCAAATGGCCGCCGGGCTTGTCGAAACAGGCCCGACATCCTCAGAATGACCGGCTCGCACCTTTGCCGGTCGCAGACAAGGAGAGGCAATGAAAGCGATTCCCCTGTTGCTCGGCGCCAGCCTGCTGGTGCTGGGCGGCTGCAAGACCTTCGGCGGCCACTACGAGATAGACGCCGTCGACGCCAATGGGCAGAAGCTCAACAAGAAATCCTTCCTGGCCCAGGGCAGCGGCATCTACACGGTGCGCAACGCGCTCTGCTCCAGCTATCCCAAGGCCACGGTGATCATCCGTGACATCGACGCCGACCAGGAACTGGAAGGCGAAAGCCCCTACCACTGCAAATGACCATGAAACGACTGCTGCTGATCGGCGTGGGCGCCGGCGACCCCGAGCAACTGACCATTCAGGCGGTCAAGGCATTGAACCGCGCCGACGTGTTCTTCCTGCTCGACAAGGGCGCCAGCAAGAGCAAGCTGCTCGACCTGCGCCGCGACATCTGCGAGCGCTACGTCGAGCGCAGCGATTACCGCGTGGTGGAGGCCGAACTGCCGGAGCGCGAGCGCGGCGTGGCCGACTACGCCGGCAGCGTGGTGGACCTCAACGCGGCCAAGCAGGCGCTGTTCGAGCGGCTGATCGACGAGCACGTGGCCGAAGACGGGTGCGGCGCCTTCCTGGTCTGGGGCGACCCGGCGCTGTATGACAGCAGCATCCGCATCCTCGACGCCATCCTCGCCAGCGGCCGGCTGCGCTTCGATTACGAAGTCATCCCCGGCATCACCAGCGTGCAGGCCCTGGCCGCGCGCCACCGCATCCCGCTCAACCACATAGGCGGCGCGCTGCAGATCACCACCGGCCGCCGCCTGGCCCGCGAAGGCCTGCCCGCCGGCGTGCAGGACGTGGTGGTGATGCTCGACGCCCAGGACAGCTACACCGGCCTGCGCGGCCAGGACCTGGAAATCTTCTGGGGCGCCTACGTCGGCACCCCGGACGAACTGCTGATCGCCGGCCGCCTGGACGAAGTCGCCGAACGCATCCGCGACACGCGCCTGAAGGCCCGCGAGGCCAATGGCTGGATCATGGATACCTATCTGTTGCGGCGGGTGGAGAACCAATAACGTGCGCTCGGTGTTTGCCACGGGTGGCAGTGCCGCCAATGTACGCACTATCGCTTCGGATGCCTGCGCAGACTCGGACCCGATATCGCCATGAAGGCCTATGAACCACCGCTTGCCCTTTCCGCTTCACTGCTGCGATTGGTCGGTGAAATCTGCGAGCGGGTCGGTCGGCTTTCGGTGGGTGGCGACTCGGCATTGACGCCTCAACTACGGCGCGACAACCGTATCCGTACCATCCAGGCCTCTCTGGCCATCGAAAACAACACCCTCAGCGTCGAGCAGGTCACTGCCGTGCTGGAGGGGAAGCGGGTGCTGGGATTGCCCCGTGAAATCCAGGAAGTGCGCAATGCCTTTCGCGCCTATGAATACCTGCCTTCCTGGCACCCGACCTCTCAACTCGATCTATTGGCAGCCCACGCCAGCCTGATGGAAGGGCTCATCGACGACGCAGGGCATTTTCGACAGGGTGGTGTCGGCATCTACCGGGGTGACCAACTGCTACACATGGCGCCGCCGGCCAACCGTGTCCCGACGCTGGTGGGGCAGTTGCTGGAGTGGCTGGGCCATACGGACTGGCACCCGCTACTGGCGAGTTGTGTTTTTCATTACGAGTTCGAATTCATTCACCCGTTCGCCGATGGCAACGGGCGCATGGGACGACTCTGGCAGACCTTGATACTCAGTCGCTGGAATCCGCTGTTGGCTTACTTGCCCGTGGAGACGGTCATCCATGCCCAGCAGGAGGCCTACTACGCGGCCTTGGCCGAGGCCGATCATGTTGCACAGGCGACGCCCTTCGTTGACTACATGTTGCGGGCATTACTGGCAGCCATGGACGAAGTCGCGCAGACCGAACAAGTAAGCGATCAAGTTACCGACCAAGTAAACGAGAGCGTGCAACAGCTGTTGCAGGCTTTCAACAAGGGAGAAGCCCTCAAGTCCTCGGAAATCATGCGCAGGTTGGGGTTGTCGCACCGGCCAACCTTCCGGAAGAACTACCTGGGGCCGGCGATAGCGTCCGGATTGCTGGAAATGACCCAACCGGATTCTCCGCGCAGTCCCCTGCAGTGTTATCGCTTGACCGATCCGGGTTGGCGCAGGCGAGTTTCCGACTAGCCGTGGCGATGGGTATCGCTTCGCTCAACCCATCCTACGAAAGGCGCTCCGTAGGGCGTATAACCGTTCGCGGTTATACGCCGATACGCCGGGGCCACAGCCAACGCCACGGTTGGCCTTGGCGCCGCCGGGGACCGAGGCCAAACGGCGGATAACGCCGTAGGCGTTATGCGCCCTACGCGCCATGGGGTGCGGTCTTTCACCGCTCGAACTTCTGCGCCTGCCCCTGCTGCAACGTCCAGCCCACCACCTCGGCGGCCAGGCGGTCGGTGGCCTGGCCGAAGGCGCTGACCACTTCCGGCACCTTTTCCCCTGCGGACGGCTGGCGGACCTCGAAGCGTCGCGTCGCGATGATGCGCTGGGTGGCGCTGCGCACCAGGCGGGCTTCGAGGATGACCACCGCTTCCACGCCCTTGTCGCGGTATTCGGCCTGGAAGGCGCGCAGGTCGCCGCCCAGTTCCAGGTCGGCTTGCAGGCTGACTTCGTCGCTGCTCAGGGCCTGGATGCGGCCGTCGGCGCGGAAGGCGTCGAGCAGGCGGTCGCGCAGCAGCGGCGGGGCGCCGTCGGCCCAGCGCGCGCCCTTGTAGACGCTGAGCAGGTCGCCCCTGGGCTGCACGGCGATGCGGTTGCTGTCCAGCACCTGGCTGGCCCTGGGCGCCAGCACCCGCAGCGACCAGTCCACCGCCGGCGTGGCGCGCGGCGGTTGCTGCTGCGCCGGCAGCAGGTAGATGTCCGGGGTCTCCGCCTTGGGCAGGATCGAGCAGGCCCCGAGCAGGGCGGCGAGGGCGCTGTAGCCGAGCAGGCGCAGGGGGGCCTTCATGGTTGGAACTCCTTGGTGCGGTTGCCGCCGAACAGGTAGTTGGTCGGGTTCTCTTCCAGGCGCCGGGTGACCCGCTGCAGGTTTTCCAGGGTGGCGCGCAGTTCGCGCACCGCCGGGCCTATCTCGCCCAGGCCGTTCAGCCCGCCGTTGACCGAGTCGTAGTTGCTGTCGAGCAGGCGCTCGACCTTCTCGCTGCTGCGTTGCAGCGCGGCGAGGGTCTGCTGGGCGCTGACCAGCGAATCCTTGCCCTGGCTGCCGAGCAACTGGTTGGCGTTGCCCAGCAGCTGGCTGGCGTTGGCCAGGGTCAGCTTGGCCTGTTCGCTGGCCGCGGCCAGTTCCTGCACGGTGCGGCGGATGTCGCCGCGCTGCTCGGCGATCACCGCGGTGGCCTGGTCGATGTGGTCGAGGGTGCGGCTGATGCGGTCGACGTTTTCCTGGGAGAACATGCGGTTGACGTTGTTGATCAGGTTGCTGACGTTGGTGGCGATGTCCTCGCCGTTGGCCAGCAGCTTGCTCAGCGGCGAGGGGATGGTCTTGATCACCGGCACCTGGCCGTCCTTGCCCACCAGCGGCGGGCTTTCCGGCGAGCCGTTGCTGAGCTGGATGATGGCGGTGCCGGTGACCCCGGTGATGGCCAGCTTGGCGCGGGTGTCCTGGCGGATCGGCGTCTGGTCGAAGACGCGGATGCGCGCCAGCACCTTGCGCGGGTCGCGCGGGTCCAGCCGCAGGCTGACCACGTCGCCGACCTTGATCCCGCTGTATTGCACGGTGCCGCCCTGGGACAGGCCGGTCACCGCCTCGGTGAAGATCACGTCGTAGTAGTTGTACTGCTGGTCGCTGCTGTTCTTGGCCAGCCACAGGCCGAAGAGCAGGCCGCCGATGGCCACCAGCACGGTGAACAGGCCGATGACCACGTGGTGGGCGCGGGTTTCCATTCAGTTCTCCTCCCGCAGGCGGTCCGCCGCCTGCTGCGCGGCACGGCCGCGCGGGCCGTGGAAATAGTCCTGGACCCAGGCGTCGGGGTTGGCCGCCACCTCGTCGAGGCTGCCGACCACCAGCACGCGCTTCTGCGACAGCACGGCGACGCGGTCGCAGATGGTGTAGAGGGTGTCCAGGTCGTGGGTGACCAGGAACACGGTGAGGCCGAAGGCCTCGCGCAGGGTCAGGATCAACTGGTCGAAGGCCGCCGCGCCGATCGGGTCGAGGCCGGCGGTGGGTTCGTCGAGGAACAGGATGTCCGGGTCCAGGGCCAGGGCGCGGGCCAGGGCGGCGCGCTTGACCATGCCGCCGGACAGCTCCGAAGGGTACTTGGCGCCGGCTTCCGGCGGCAGGCCGGCCAGGGAGATCTTCACCTTGGCCAGGTACTCGGCGTCGTCGCGGGACAGCCCGGCATGCTCGATCAGCGGCAGGCAGACGTTCTCGCTGACGGTCAGCGAGGAGAACAGCGCGCCGTTCTGGAACAGCACGCCGAAGCGCCGTTCGATCTTCGAGCGCTGCTCCGGCGGCAGTTCCAGCAGGTTCTGCCCGAACACGTGGATCTGCCCTTCCTGGGGCCGGCGCAGGCCGATGATGGCGCGCAGCAGCACCGACTTGCCGGTGCCCGAGCCGCCGACCACGCCGAGGATTTCGCCGCGGCGCACGTCCAGGTCCAGGTGCTCGTGCACCGCGTGGTCGCCGAAGCGGTTGCACAGGTCGCGGACCTGGATGATGGCTTCTTCGCTCACCAGCCCATCTCCATGAAGAACAGCGCGGCGATGGCGTCGATGACGATCACCGCGAAGATCGACTGGACCACCGCCGAGGTGGTGTGCTCGCCCACCGACTGTGCGCTGCCGCTGACGCGGAAGCCTTCCAGGCAGCCGATCACGGCGATGACGAAGGCGAATATCGGCGCTTTCACCAGGCCCACCAGGAAGTGCTGTACGGCGATGTCGTTCTGCAGCATGACCATGAACATGCGTGGTGAGATGTCCAGCGACAGCGCGCAGACCACGCCGCCGCCGACGATGCCCGAGAGCATCGCCAGGAAGGTCAGCAGCGGCAGCACCAGCAGCAACGCCAGCACCCGCGGCAGCACCAGCAGTTCCATCGGGTCCAGGCCCAGGGCGCGGATGGCGTCGATCTCCTGGTTCGACTTCATCGAGCCGATCTGCGCGGTGAAGGCGCTGGCGGTGCGCCCGGCGAGGAGGATGGCGGTGAGCAGCACGCCGAACTCGCGGAGGAACGAGAAGCCCACCAGGTCGACGGTGTAGATGGCCGCGCCGAACTTGTTCAGCACGGTGGCGCCGAGGAAGGCCACTACGGCGCCGACCATGAAGGTCAGCAGGGCCACGATGGGCACCGCGTCCAGGCCGGTCTGCTCCATGTGCGCGGCCAGCGAGGTGGGCCGCCAGCGCCGGGGATTCAGGGCGCAGCGCGCCAGGCTTTCGAGGGTCAGGCCGATGAAGCCGAGCACGCCCACCAGGTCCTTCCAGAAGACCTCCATGGCGCGGCCGATGCGTTCCAGCAGGTCGGCCAGGGCATTGCCCGGCGGCGGCTTCTTCTCGTGCAGGCGGCACTGGGTGATGGAGCTGCCCACCGCGCGCAGCAGGTCGCGGCGTTCCCTGGGCACGTCGGCGGCGATCTCGTCCAGGCGCTGCAGGCCGCTGGCGCCGATCAGGTCGGCGAGCAGGCTGGCGCCGGCGGTGTCGAGGGCGCCGAGCTGGCTGAAGTCGAAGCCCCCGGCGTGGGCCCGCTGGCCGTCGAGGGCGCCGACCTGGCGCTGCAGGTCGGCGAAATGGGCGAGCGTCCAGTCGCCGCTGACTTGCAGCAGGGGCGGGGAGGCGGAGGTGTCCAGGCGCAGCTGGCCGGCTTGAGCGGTTTCGGTCATCCCACGGAGTCTAGCGGAGTTGTGTGACGGGACCATCCGTCGCCTTGCATCCAGGGAGGTTACAGGATGTTTCTTGACATTGTTAGCAAGCTATTTAATAGTTCGGTCAACGATTTTGCCGGTATGTCTGCATGCCTGCCTTCCTGTCGCTGTTCACCGAGTTCTTTCGCGCCGTGCTGCGCCCGCGCCGCACGGACCTGCAGTTCGCCAGCAAGTCGCTGCTGGCCGGCATTCTCGCGCTCTACCTGGCGTTCCGCTTTGAGTTGCAGCAACCGCAATGGGCGCTGGTCACGGTGTTCGTGGTCAGCCAGCCGCTGAGCGGCATGGTGCTGGCCAAGAGCGTGTTCCGCCTGCTCGGCACCTGCATCGGGGCCATGGTCTCGGTGGCGCTGATCGCCCTGTTCGGCCAGGCGCCGCTGCCTTTCCTGCTGGCCATGGCCGCCTGGCTGGCATTCTGTACCGCCGGCGCCTCGCTGCTGCAGAACTTCTCTTCCTACGGTTTTGTGCTCGCCGGTTACACCGCGGCGATCATCGCGCTGCCTTCCAGCGCCGCGCCCATGACGGTGTTCGACCAGGCCGTGGCGCGCTGCTCGGAGATCGGCCTGGGCATCCTTTGCGCCTCGCTGGTGAGCATCGTGCTCTGGCCGCGGCGGGTGCAGCAGCAATTGGCGGAGCAGGGCAAGGGCGCCTGGGAGACCGGCCTGCAGGCGGCCGCTGCCGAACTGACCGGCGCCGACGAGCGCGGCCCGCTGATCCGCGCCATGGGCCGCATCGTGGCGGTGGATGCGCAGCGCGAGCACGCCTGGTTCGAGGGCGAGAGCGGCCGGCGCCGGGCCCAGGCGCTGCGGGTACTGAATGCCGACCTGCTGGGCCTGCTGCGTGCGGCGCGCAAGGTGGCGCGGGAATGGCGGCTGCTGGACCAGGCCGCGGCGGCCGCGCTGGAGCCCTGGCGGTGCGAGGTCATGGCTCTGCTGGATAAGGCCGAGTACCGCGACTTCGAAGACTGCCGTGAACGCCTTGGCGTCGCCGCTCGGGAACTGGACAACGCCCAGCAGAGCCTGTGCCTGGAATGCCTGGCGCGCACCCTGGAGATGGCCGGCGAGGCCCAGCGCAGCATGCAGGCGCTGGTCTACGGCGAGGCGCCGCGCAACGCGCCGGGGGTGATCGTCTGGCACCGCGACATCGAACGCGGCCTGCTCTACGGCTTGCGCAGCGCCCTGGCGTTCCTCTGCGTGTCGGCCTTCTGGCTGGCCACGGCCTGGCCCAGCGGCCTGGGCGCGGTGTCCATCACCGGCGTGGTGCTGAGCCTGTTCGCCAGCCGCGACAACCCGGCCGGCGCCGGGCTGAACTTCCTGCGCGGCATCGTCCTGTCGGTGCCCTTTGCCGGTGTCGCGGGCCTGGTGATACTGCCGTTGTGCGATGGCTTCCCGGCGTTGGCGCTGGTGCTGGGCGTGCCGCTGTTCATCGCCGCGCTGTGCATGACGCGGCCGCCGATCGCCGCCATCGCCTCGTCCTTCTGCATCTTCTATGTGAAGAACATCGGGCCGAGCAACGAGATGAGCTACGACCTCGGTCACTTCCTCAACTCGGCGCTGGCCACGGTGGTTGGCGTGGCCTTCGCCGTGCTGGTATTCAACCTGGTACGCCTGGCGCCCGGGCAGCGCCATTACCGCCGCGTGCTGGCGGCCATCCTCGCCGACCTCGCGCGGCTCACCCGCGGCCCGTTGCCGGTGGCGGAGGTGTGGTTCGACGGCCGCAGCGCCGACCGCCTGCTGCGCCTGGCGCAGTTCTACAAGAACCTGCCGGCCGAGCGCCGCGCGCGCTGGCGCGGCGGGCTGCTGGGGCTGGATCTGGGCGACGAGCTGCTGTTCCTGCGTGCGCGCTTGGCCGCTGCCCGCGGCCCCGTACGCCGGGCCCGCGACGCCTACCTGCTGTGCCTGCACGACCTGCTGCTCGCCGGCGGCCCGCGCGCCGGCCGCGAGCAGGCCCTGGACGCCGCCAGCGTGGCGCTGTTCCAGGCCCTGGAAAACGACCACCGGCTGCCCGCCGAAGGCCGCGAGCTGGCCTGCGCCACCCTGGTCCAGCTGCAGTTCATCTGGCTGCGCTGGTGCCGCCAGGACCCGGCCGCCGCGCCCGCGCCGGCGGCGCGACCCATCGCCGCCGCCGATTGACCGGCCACCCCGCCAGCCTCTAAGCTGCGCGCCTGCTACAGGTGCCTCCAGCCACGGCTGGAGGTGAAACAGGGAAGCCGGTGCAACCGAGCCAATTCGGTCATTCCGGCGCTGCCCCCGCAACGGTAGGCGAGTCACGCGGACGCAACAGCCACTGTGCCAACGGCATGGGAAGGCGCAGCCGCAGAGGTCCAATGACCTTCACTCGCGAGCCCGGAGACCGGCCCGTAGCGCAAGACGACGCGCAGGAAGCCGTCGGGCGCTGCCCAGGCCGCGCTCCGATCGCCCCGCGTCATCCCGGTTTACTAGCCGCGCGGGTGAGAGCGGTGGAGCGATCAGGCAGATGAGCATTCTCCTTCCAGCCACGGCCCCGCGCCGCGCGGCTGCTTTCCTTCGTCACTCCCGCACGCCCCTTCAGCCCCGGTGCCTTGGCATCGCGAGCACGGCCGCCTTCGGCCAGGAGACACAACGATGAGCGAATCCCCGGAAAAGGACGAGCGCCACCGCGCGCGCATGCAGCGCAAGAAGGACGTGATCGACGAGAAGATCGCCCAGGCCCGGGACGAGCGCGGCGTGCTGCTGGTGCTCACCGGCAACGGCAAGGGCAAGAGCAGCTCGGCCTTCGGCATGCTCGCCCGCGCCCTCGGCCACGGCATGCAGGCCGGCGTGGTGCAGTTCATCAAGGGCGCCGCGAGCACCGGCGAGGAAGCCTTCTTCCGGCGCTTCCCCGAGCAGGTGCGCTACCACGTGATGGGCGAGGGCTTCACCTGGGAGACCCAGGACCGCCAGCGCGACATCGAGAAAGCCCGGCAGGCCTGGGACGTGGCCCGCGAGCTGCTGGCCGACCCGGCCGTCGGCCTGGTGCTGCTGGACGAGCTGAACATCGCCCTCAAGCACGGCTACCTGGAACTGGATACCGTGCTTGCGGACATCGCCGCACGCCCGGCGCATCAACACGTGGTGGTCACCGGCCGCGCCGCTCAGCCGGGCATGATCGACGCCGCCGACACCGTCACCGAGATGGGCCTGGTCAAGCACGCCTTCAAGGCCGGCATCAAGGCGCAGAAAGGGGTGGAGTTCTGATGACCCAGGCGCGCCAGTGCCCGGCGCTGCTGATCGCCGCTCCCGCCTCGGGGCAGGGCAAGACTACCGTCACCGCCGCCCTGGCCCGCCTGCACGCGCGCCAGGGGCGGCGGGTGCGGGTGTTCAAGGTCGGCCCGGACTTCCTCGACCCGATGATCCTCGCCCGCGCCAGCGGCGCGCCCGTGCACCAGCTCGACCTGTGGATGGTCGGCGAGGCGCAGAGCCGCCGGCTGCTCTGGGAAGCGGCGGGGGAGGCCGACCTGATCCTCATCGAAGGGGTGATGGGCCTGTTCGACGGCACGCCCTCGGCGGCCGACCTGGCGCGCACCTTCAATATGCCGGTGCTCGGGGTGATCAACGGCCAGGCCATGGCGCAGACCTTCGGCGCCCTGGCCGTGGGCTTGGCCACCTATCAGCCGGGCCTGCCGTTCTCCGGCGTGCTCGGCAACCGCGTCGGCAGCCAGCGCCACAGCGACCTGCTGCGCGACAGCCTACCGGAGTGGATCCGCTGGTACGGTGCGTTGCCGCGCAGCGCCGACCTGGAACTGCCCAGCCGCCACCTGGGCCTGGTGCAGGCCGAGGAACTGGCCGACCTGGACGCGCGCCTGGACGCCGCCGCCGACGCCCTGGCCGCCAGCAGCGCGGTGGACCTGCCGCCGCCGGTGAGCTTCGCGGCGCCGGCCGAGCACGCCGTGCCGCCAGCCCTTGCCGGCGTGCGCATCGGCGTGGCGCGGGACGCCGCCTTCGCCTTCCTCTACCAGGCCAACCTCGACCTGCTGCGCGAACTGGGCGCCGAGCTGAAGTTCTTCTCGCCGCTCACCGACGAACGCCTGCCGGAGGTGGATAGCCTCTACCTGCCCGGTGGCTATCCGGAACTGCACCTGGCGCAGCTGGAGAACAACCGCGCCATGGCCGAGGCCATCCGCGCCCACCACGCCGCCGGCAAGCCGCTGCTGGCCGAATGCGGCGGCATGCTCTACCTGCTCGACGGCCTGACTGACGCCGAGGGCCGCAGCGGTCGGCTGCTGGGCCTGCTGCCCGGCCGCGCCACTTTGCAGAAGCGCCTCGCCGCCCTGGCCTTGCAGGAAGTGGAACTGCCGGAAGGCCCGCTGCGCGGCCACACCTTCCACCATTCGCTGCTGGACAGCCAACTGGAACCGGCCCTGCGCGGCACCTGCCCGAACGCCAAGCCGGTGGCCGAGGCGGTGTTCCGCCTGGGCCGACTGACCGCGTCCTATATCCATTTCTACCTGCCGTCGAACCCGGCGGCCGCCGCCGCGATCTTCCGCCCATGAACCAGCACGCCTACAGCCCCGAGGAACGCGCGGCCATCTACCGCGCCATCGCCGAGCGCCGCGACATGCGCCACTTCAGCGGCGGCGAGGTGGCCCCGGCGCTGCTGGCGCGCCTGCTGGAAGCGGCGCACCAGGCCCCCAGCGTCGGCCTGATGCAGCCCTGGCGCTTCATCCGCATCACCCGCCCGGAACTGCGCGAGGCCATCCACGGCCTGGTGGAGGCGGAGCGGGTGAAGACCGCCGAGGCCCTGGGCGAGCGCTCCGAGGAATTCATGCGGCTGAAGGTCGAGGGCATCCGCGACTGCGCCGAGCTGCTGGTGGCGGCCCTGGCGGACGGCCGCGAGGCCCACGTCTTCGGCCGCCGCACCCTGCCGCAGATGGACCTGGCCTCGCTGGCCTGCGCCATCCAGAACCTCTGGCTGGCGGCCCGCGCCGAAGGCCTGGGGATGGGCTGGGTGTCGCTGTTCGAACCCGCCGCCCTGGGCGAACTGCTCGGCCTGCCGGCGGGCAGCGAGGCGGTGGCGGTGCTCTGCCTGGGCCCGGTGGCGGAGTTCTACCCGGCGCCCATGCTGGCCCTGGAAGGCTGGCGCCAGCCGCGCCCGCTGAACGAACTGCTTTATGAAAATCACTGGGGAGAACGCCCATGAGCCTGGCCCTGCTGAGCGTCGCCGGCGTGGCCCTGGACGGCCTGCTGGGCGAGCCGAAGCGCTGGCACCCGCTGGTGGCCTTCGGCCGCCTGGCCGACCGCCTGGAACGCCGCTTCAATCGCGCCCGAGTGCCATTGTCGACGTCTGGCACGGACAGCCCCCTCTCCCTTCAGGGAGAGGGTTGGGGAGAGGGTGCTCTCCCAAACTCCCCAACCTCCGATAACCACACCCCCGGCCTAGGCTGGCGCAGCCACGGCGTCACCGCCTGGGCCCTGGCCGTACTGCCACTGACCTTCCTCACCTGGCTGCTGACCCTGGTCCCGCACCTCGGCTGGCTGGTCTCCGCCATCGCCCTCTACGCCGCCATCGGCCTACGCAGCCTGGGCGAGCACGCCGAACCCGTGGCCCTGGCCCTGCGCGACGGCGACCTGCCCGAGGCGCGCAAGCGCGTGGGATATATGGTCAGCCGCGAGACCGCTGAACTGGACGACAGCGCGGTGGCCAAGGCCGCCACCGAATCGGTGCTGGAGAACGGCAGCGACGCGGTGTTCGCCGCGCTCTTCTGGTTCGCCGTGGCCGGCGCGCCGGGCGTGGTGCTCTATCGCCTGAGCAACACCCTGGACGCCATGTGGGGCTACCGCAACCCACGCTTCGAACGCTTCGGCTGGGCCGCGGCGAAGATCGACGACGCCCTCAACTACATCCCCGCGCGCCTGGTCGCGCTGACCTATGCGCTGCTCGGCAACACCCGCCTGGCCCTGCGCAGCTGGCGCCGCCAGGCGCCGCAATGGGACAGCCCCAACGCCGGCCCGGTGATGGCCGCCGGCGCCGGTGCGTTGGGCGTGGCCCTGGGCGGCAATGCCGTCTACCACGGCGAACTGCATGAACGCCCGCATCTGGGCGAAGGCCCGGCGCCGGGCGCCCGCGACATCTGGCGGGCCCTGGCCCTGGTGCGTCAGGGCGTGCTGCTGTGGCTGCTGGCGATCCTCGGCCTGGGGGCGCTGCTGCATGCTTGAGCACGGCGGGAAGCTGCGCGCAGCCGCGCAGCGCTACGGCATCGCGCTGGAGGACTGGCTCGACCTGTCCACCGGCATCGCGCCCTGGCCCTGGCCGCTGGCGGACATCCCCGCCAGCGCCTGGCAGCGCCTGCCGGAAGAGGACGACGGCCTGGAGCAGGCCGCGCGCGATTACTACGGCTGTGACTCATTGCTGCCGCTGCCCGGCAGCCAGGCGGCGATCCAGGCTCTGCCGCGTCTGCGCGCACCGGGCCGGGTCGGCGTGCTCGCGCCTTGCTACGCCGAACACGCGACGGCCTGGAAACAGCATGGCCATGAGCTGCTGGAGCTGGCCGACGATGAGGTGGACGGCCTGATCGACCAGCTCGACGTGCTGCTGCTGGTCAACCCCAACAACCCCACCGGCCGACGCTTCGACTGCGAACGCCTGCTGGCCTGGCACGAGCGCCTGCGGGCCCGCGGCGGCTGGCTGGTGGTGGACGAGGCTTTCATGGACTGCACCCCCGGCCACAGCCTGCTGCCCCTGGCCGGCGGCCAGCCGGGCCTGGTGGTGCTGCGTTCGCTGGGCAAGTTCTTCGGCCTGGCCGGCGCGCGCCTGGGCTTCGCCTTCGCCGAGCCGGCGTTGCTGCGGGGCCTGGCCGAGCTGCTCGGGCCCTGGGCGGTGAGCGGGCCGACGCGCTGGGTGGCGCAGCACGCCCTGGCCGACCATGCGCGGCAAGGTGAACGCCGCGCAGCGCTGGAGCAGGCCGGCGCACGCCTGGCCGCGCTTCTGAAAACGCACCGGTTGCTGACCCAGGGCACCGCGCTGTTCCAGTGGCTTGCCTACCCTCGGGCCGGCGAACTGCACGAGCACCTGGCTCGCCGCGGCATCCTCGTACGCCTTTTCGACAGCCCGCCGAGCCTGCGCTTCGGCCTGCCCGCCGACGAAGCCGGTTGGCAGCGCCTGGGCCAGGCCCTCGGCGAATGGAGCCCGACATGACCACCCTGATGGTGCAAGGCACTACTTTAATGGTGCAGGGCACCACCTCCGACGCCGGCAAGAGCACCCTGGTGACCGCGCTGTGCCGCTGGCTGCGCCGCCAGGGCGTGGCGGTGGCGCCGTTCAAGCCGCAGAACATGGCGCTGAACAGCGCGGTGACGGCCGACGGCGGCGAGATCGGCCGCGCCCAGGCGGTGCAGGCGCAGGCCTGCCACCTGGCGCCGCACACCGACATGAACCCGGTGCTGCTCAAGCCCAACAGCGACGTGGGCGCCCAGGTGATCATCCACGGCCGCGCGGTGACCAGCATGAACGCCGCCGCCTACCACGACTACAAGAGGGTCGCCAAACAGGCTGTGCTGGAATCCCACCAGCGTCTGCTCGACGCCTACCAGGTGGTGATGGTGGAAGGCGCCGGCTCCCCGGCGGAGATCAACCTGCGCGCCAACGACATCGCCAACATGGGCTTCGCCGAGGCGGTGGACTGCCCGGTGATCCTCATCGCCGACATCGACCGCGGCGGCGTCTTCGCCCATCTGGTCGGCACCCTGGAGCTGCTTTCGGAAAGCGAGCGGGCGCGGGTGAAGGGCTTCGTCATCAACCGCTTCCGCGGCGACATCGCTCTGCTGCAACCGGGCCTGGATTGGCTGGAGGAGCGCACCGGCATCCCGGTGCTGGGCGTGCTGCCCTACCTGATGGACTTCCACCTGGAAGCCGAGGACGCCATCGACACCCGCCAGGCCGCCAAGGCCGGGGAAAGCCTCAAGGTGGCGGTGCCGGTGCTGCCGCGCATCAGCAACCACACCGACTTCGACCCGCTGCGCCTGCACCCACAGGTGCAACTGACCTTCGTCGGCCCCGGCCAGCCGCTGCCGGCGGCGGACCTGGTCATCCTGCCCGGCTCCAAGAGCGTGCGCGCGGACCTGGCCTTCCTCCGCGCCCAGGGCTGGGACGCCGCCATCGAGCGCCACCTGCGCTATGGCGGCAAGCTGCTGGGCATCTGCGGCGGCTTGCAGATGCTCGGCCGCACGCTGTCCGACCCCCACGGCCTGGAAGGCGCCGCCGGCGACAGCGCCGGCCTCGGCTGGCTGGAGTTGGACACGGTGCTGGAACCGGAGAAGCAACTACGTAACGTACGCGGCCGGCTGGCCCTGGAAGACGCCGAGGTCGGCGGCTACGAAATCCACGCCGGCGTCACCAGCGGGCCCGCATTGGAGAGCCCGGCGGTGCGCCTGGACGACGGCCGCTGCGACGGCGCGCTGAGTGCCGACGGCCAGGTCATGGGCACCTATCTGCACGGCCTGTTCGAATCCCCCGCCGCCTGCGCCGCGCTGCTGCGCTGGGCCGGCCTGGGCGAAGTGCAACAGCTGGACTACCACGCCCTGCGCGAGCGCGACATCGAGCGCCTGGCGGACCAGGTGGAGGCGTATCTGGACACCCAGAAGCTGAAATCCCTGTGTGGCCTTTGAGCCAAGGGCCGCAGTTGCGGCTCTTCGTAGGAGCGAGCTTGCTCGCGAACCCGCCCCGCTGCGAATCCGTTCGCGAGCAAGCTCGCTCCTACAGGACATGACTTCCCCGGAGAAAACCCATGCTTGAACTCATCCTCGGCGGCGCCCGTTCCGGCAAGAGCCGCCTGGCCGAGCGCCTGGCCCGGGACAGCGGCCTGCCGGTCACCTATTTCGCCACCGCGCAGATCGGCGACGGCGAGATGGGCGAGCGCATCCGCCAACACCGCGACCGGCGCCCCGCCGAATGGGGCCTGGTGGAGGAACCGCTGCACCTGGCGCGGGCCCTCGCCGAGCACGCCGCGCCGGACCGCTGCCTGCTGGTGGACTGCCTGACCCTGTGGCTGACCAACCTGCTGCTCGCCGACGACGGCGCGCACCTGCAACATGAAGTGAACAAACTGCTGGCCACGCTGCCGGCCCTGCCGGGCCGCATCCTCCTGGTCAGCAACGAAACCGGGCTGGGCGTGGTGCCCCTGGGCGAGCTGACGCGGCGCTACGTCGACGAGGCCGGCTGGCTGCACCAGGCCCTGGCCGAGGCCAGCGAGCGGGTGGTGTTCACCGTCGCCGGCCTGCCCATGACCCTCAAGGGAGATCCCGTATGAGCCTGCAATGGTGGCGCGAAGCGTGCCAACCCACGGACCGCGTGGCGCGCGACAAGGCCGCCGCGCGCCAGGACCAGTTGACCAAGCCGCGCGGCGCCCTGGGCCGCCTGGAGGACGTGGCCGTGCACCTGGCCAGCCTGCAGGGCCGCGAGCGGCCGAGCCTGGAGCACCTGTGGATCGCCCTGTTCGCCGGCGACCACGGCGTGGTGGAGGAGGGCGTCTCGGCCTACCCGCAGGCGGTGACCGGCGAGATGCTGCGCAACTTCGTGCGCGGCGGCGCGGCCATCAGCGTGCTGGCCCGCGACCTGGGCGCTCGCCTGGAAGTGATCGACCTGGGCACCGCCGTGCCCCTGGAACCGCTGCCCGGCGTGCTGCACCTGATGGTCGGCGCCGGCACCCTGAACTTCGCCCGCGAGCCGGCGATGACCGCCGCGCAGTGCCTGATCGCCCTGGAGGCCGGGCGCGAATCCGTGCGCCGCGCGCAACAGGCCGGCAGCGAGCTGTTCATCGGCGGCGAGATGGGCATCGGCAACACCACCTGCGCCGCGGCGCTGGCCTGCGGCCTGCTGGGCGAGCGCGCGGCGCCTCTGGTTGGCCCGGGCACTGGCCTGGACGCGCGAGGCGTGGCGCACAAGGCCGAGGTCATCGAACGCGCCCTGGCCCTGCATGGCGGGCACTGTGCCGACCCCTTCGAGGCCCTGTGCCGCCTCGGCGGCTTCGAGGTGGCGGCCCTGGCCGGCGCCTACCTGGCCTGCGCGCAGAAGGGCATCGTCGCCCTGGTGGACGGCTTCATCTGCAGCGTCGCGGCGCTCTGCGCGGTGCGCTTCAACCCGCAGTGCCGCGACTGGCTGCTGTTCGCCCACAGCGGCGCCGAGCCCGGCCACCAGCGCGTGCTCCAGGCCCTGGAGGCGCAGCCGCTGCTGGACCTGGGCCTGCGCCTGGGCGAGGGCAGCGGCGCCGCCCTGGCCGTGCCGCTGCTGCGCCAGGCCTGCCGGCTGCACGCCGGGATGGCCACCTTCGCCGAGGCGGCGGTGTCGGACCGCCCGGCATGAGCCTGCGCCTGGACCTGCTGCGCCACGGCGAAACCGAACTGGGCGGCGGCTTCCGCGGCCGCCTGGACGACGCCCTGACCGCCGCCGGCTGGGCGCAGATGCAGGCCGGCCTGGGCCTGGAGCAGCCCTGGGAGGCCCTGGTCAGCTCGCCGCTGCGCCGTTGCGCCGCCTTCGCCGAGCGCCTGTCGGCCGCAAGCGGCCTGCCATTGCACCTGGAACCGGACCTGCGCGAGATGGATTTCGGCGAGTGGGAAGGGCTTTCCGCAGCTAAGCTGATGGAGACTGATAGCGATGCGCTAGCCCGCTTCTGGAACGACCCCTACGCCTTCACCCCGCCGGGCGGCGAACCGCTCGCGGCCTTCGAGGCGCGGGTGTTCGCCGCCCTGCAGCGGCTGTACGCGACGCATGCCGGAAAGCACCTGCTGCTGGTGACCCATGGCGGGGTGATGCGCCTGCTCGGCGCGCGCGCCCAGGGCCTGCCGCGCGAGCACTTGCTGCAGGTGAGCGTCGCCCACGGCGAACGGCTGGCGCTGCGCATCGAGCCGCAGGCCGGCGGCTGGAACATCCAACCGGTCGAGTCCGCCGTGAGCGCGCCCCGATGAGCAACCTGTTCCTGCCGTTGATCGCCCTGCAGTTCCTCAGCCGCATCCCGATCCGCCTGGGCGAGGTGCCCACGCCCGAGCAGTTCGGCCGCGCCACGCTGTTCTACCCGCTGGTGGGGGCGCTGATGGGGGGCGGGCTCTATGCGCTGGGCTACTTCTTCGGCGAGACCTACCTGCTGCTGCACGCCGCGCTGCTGCTGGCCGTATGGGTGGCCTTCAGCGGCGCCCTGCACCTGGACGGCCTGGCCGACACCGCCGACGCCTGGGTGGGCGGCCTGGGCGACCGCGAGCGCACCCTGGCGATCATGAAGGACCCGCGCAGCGGCCCGGTGGCGGTGGTGGTGCTGGTAGTGCTGTTGCTGGTGAAGTTCTGCGCCATCGCGGCGCTGCTCGACGCCCACCACTTCTGGGCCCTGCTGCTGGCGCCCTGGCTCGCGCGGGTGGCCCTGCCGCTGCTGTTCCTCACCACTCCCTACGCCCGCCCCGGCGGCCTCGGCCAGGCCCTGGCCGACCACCTGCCGCGCCGCGCGCTGCCCTGGATGCTGGTGCTCAACGCCGCGCTGATGCCGCTCACCGGCCTGAGCGGCCTGGTGGCGCTGGTGGTGGCGCTGGCGGTGTTCCTCTGGTGGCGCAACCGGCTGATGGCGCGGCTGGATGGCACGACCGGGGATACGGCGGGGGCCTTGGTGGAGTTGGTGGAGTGTGCGGTGTTGGTGGCTCTGGCGATCTAATCAGCCGGAACGCTGTGGTGTGTGATTCGACCGCGTAGCCCTCTCCCCAGCCCTCTCCCTGAAGGGAGAGGGGGCTTGTCCGTGCCGAGAGAAGGAATGGTTTCAGCCTGAAACCCTCGGTGTTGCCGGCTGACTCCAAAACATCCAAGCGCTCCGAACGGTCCCCTCTCCCTTCAGGGAGAGGGTTAGGGAGAGGGAGCGGACTTCCCGCCGGGCACCTCACCCCAAGGCGAACACCCTCACCCCAACGTCTCCGGCGGCGCCTCGTAGCTCCCCGACTCATAGCTCACCCCATGCCGCATCTTCGGCGGCGCATCCCCCGCATGCAGGCTGGTGACCGTGTCGATGATGGTCTTGTCCTCCAGCGTCATGCGGTCGAGCATGCGCAGGTGGGCGATCCAGTTGTCCACCAGGAACACCTCCTGCCAGGCCTCCTTGTCGCTGATGTCGCGGTACAGCGCCCAGCGTTCGGCGCCGTTGCGCAGGCGCAGGCGGCGCAGCGCCTTGGCCGCGCGGACGAAGTCGCGGGTGCGCTCGGCCGGGATGCGGTATTCGATGGTCACCAGCACCGAGCCGCGCTGGGTGTCGAAGACGAAGGTCGGCTCCCCCGGCAGGGTGCTGGGCGCGCGGGCGATGCTGCCGGGGTTGAGCTCCGGCAGGCGCGAGTTGTACAGCAGCGCCACCGACACCAGCAGCAGGCAGCCGGCGGCCAGCAGCGCGCCCTGCACGCCCAGGGTGCCGGCGAAGTGGCCCCAGAGGAACGAGCCCAGCGCCAGGCCGCCGTAGATGGCCGTCTGGTACAGCGCCAGGGCGCGCGCCTTGACCCAGTCCGGCACCAGTATCTGCACCGCCGAGTTGTAGCTGGCCACCGCGGCTATCCAGCAGCTGCCGCCAAGGATCAGCGCCGGGAACAGCACCCAGAGGTTGTCCACCGTGCCGAGGACCAGCAGCACCAGGCCGAGGGTGCCGCCGCCCAGGCTGATCAGCCGGCTGGTGCCGATCACCTTGCGCAGGCGGCCGACCAGGGTGCTGCCGAGGATGGCGCCCAGGCCCAGGGCGCCGAGCATGTAGCCGTACACCGAGGCATTGCCGTCGGGGTTGCGGTGCGCCAGCAGCGGCAGCAGCGCCCAGACCGCGCTGGCCGACAGGCCGAACACCGCCGAACGCAGCATCACCAGGCGGGTTACGCTGGAGTACTGGGTGAAGCGCAGCGCCGCCACCACCCCTTCGACGATGTGCTCCGGCGGCAGGGTGCGCTTGGGCACCTCGCGGCGCCATTGCCAGATGGCCCAGATCAGCGAGGCGTAGCACAGGCAGTTGAACAGGAACACCCAGGGCGCGCCGGTGGCCGACAGCAGCAGGCCGCCGATGGCCGGGCCGACCGCGCGGGCGACGTTGTAGTTGACGCTGTTGAGCAGCACCGCGTCGCCCACCAGGCGCGGCGGCACCTGCTCGTTCACCGCCGCCTGCCAGGCCGGGATGGTGATGGAGCTGCCCAGGGACAGCCAGAGGATGGACGCGATCAGCAGCAGCGGGTCGAGGTAGCCGAGGAACGCCAGCAGCGTCACCAGGGCGGCGCCGGACAGTTCGATGGTGAGGCCGACGAGCATGATCTTGCGCCTGTCGTGGTTGTCCGCCAGCACCCCGGAGAGGATCGACAGCAGCACCAGCGGCAGCGCCGAGGCGACCTGGATCATCGCCACCATCAGCGGGCTGGCGTGGGCCTCGGTGACCACCCAGGCGGCGGCCACCGACTGCGCCCAGGTGCCCAGGTTGGCGAACAGGTTGCAGATCCAGATGATGCGGAAGGCCGCGATGCCGAACGGGGCGAGCACGCCGCTGCGCTGGGGATCGGCCTCGTTCTTCAGCGGCAGGTCGTTCTTCGGTGAAACGGATTGCAGCATGGGGGAAATGCCTTCTTGCGATGGCCGGCGACGACGGCGCTCTGCCGGCAGGTCATGCCCGGCAAGTGTAGTGGCTGGCCCCGCGCTCGCCATTGATGATGGTCAGCCTGGCCTTATCGGTGAATCGCCCTGGCCCTCTGCGACAGTGCCCCGCAGCGCCGGGATTGCTAGGCTGCGGGGCATCGTCCGAGAAGAGTGGAGGCCCCATGAGCCACCGGTTGCGCATTTGCCTGCTGCTGTCCCTGCTGATCCTGCCGCGTTGCCTCTGGGCCTGGTCCAACCATGCCCTGGGCAGCTACCAGGCCCTGGCCCGACTACCGGCCGTGGCCGCTGCGCCGGCGGTGCCCATGGAGCCGCTGGAGACCTTCCTCGCCGCCGAACGCGAGGGCCTGGTGTCACTGCTCGACGAGCAGGAGCGCTTCGCCCGCGAGCACTTCCGCAAGTACCCGGCGCGCCCCGACGCGCTGCGCTTCACCGGTACGGAGCAAGATTTGCGCCTGGCCTTTCTCACGGCCTTGCGGCTGAACCCGGAGATCAAGCTGGCCAATGCCATCCAGCCCGCGCCGGGGCACGACCAGCCCGGGCGGCCGCACCTGAAGGCGTTCGACGTGCTGGTGTTCCACGACCTCGCCGGCTGGGCGCGCTGGCGCTTCATCGCCTTGCAGCCGGGCGAGCCGGTGCCGGCCCTGGCGGTGCTGGCCAGCGCTAGCGACGAGCCGGACTTCGGCCACGACATCCACCTGTTCAGCGACAACCCTGGCACGGCTGGCCAGCGCTATGGCTTCGGCCCGCAGCCGTTCGGCGACCCTGGCTACGAGTTCAGCTCCCAGGCGCCGTTCCACATGGGCTTCTACCACGAGTCGGCGATCATCTTCGCCGGCGCGCCCTACCTGCAGCGCAGCTGGCCGGAATGGCGCGCCTACCAGTTCCACGGCCTGGCGCGCTACGCCTTCAACCATGGCCACCCGTACTGGGGCTACCGCTTCCTCGGCTGGTCGATGCACTACATCCAGGACCTGACGCAGCCCTACCACAGCACGCCATTACCCGGCGAAACCACCGCCAGCATGCTGTGGACCGCGCTCAAGGCCATGGCCGGCTTCGACGCCGACAAGAAGACCGCCATCAGCCGCGTGGCCAGCCGCCACCTGGGCGTGGAGCGCTACCAGCTGGACTGGCTGCTGGAATCGCTGCGCAAGCCGCAGGGTTCGGCGCTGCTTGCCGCCTATGCCGATACTTCCGGCGACGACGGCTATCCGGCGTATTCGGCCGATTACCCGCGGGAGGTGGTGGCGGCCGAATCCCATGCCCATGCGGCGGCCTTCGATGCGGCGATCGGTCATTGGCTGGCGACGGTCCCGGCGGATGCCGGCGTCGGTTTCAGCGCCGGCAACGAACTGGCGCCGCTGCAGCACGATGCGCAGCTGGACGAACAGCTATTGGCGTTGATCCGGGCGTTCGGGGCGCACAGCCGCAACCTGGCGAGGTCGGTGCTGCAGCGTTAGGGAAGGGGGAGGGGAGAGAACCTGCAACGCGCCGCGAAGGGGGCGTGGACCCTTCGCGGTTGCGTTCCGGATGGGCCTAGCCGCCAGTGCAGCCGTTGCCCCAGACCTGGTACTCGATGGTGTGACGCTCGCCCTTCGAGTCTTCGTAGGTCATCTGCGCGGGCACGACCCCGCACTGGTTGGAGACGTCGGTGGTGGAAACCACGTGGGCGACGTCCAGGTTCATTCCGTAGGTGTATTGCTCCACTGCCGGACTCTGAGGTTGGGCAGCCTCGTCCGCTTGCGCAGCGAGGGCGAGCGAGGAGAAGCCGGCCAGGGCCAGAACGACTAGGGCTTTCATGAATTTTCCTGCCTTTTTCCCGAGCGGGAGCCGCATCCGGGCGCACGCGGCCAGGACGAAGTTCATCAGCTTCATCGGGAAGATGTCTTTAGGGATGTTGCAATCGGGTTCTTGGGTGTTGCGGCGCGCTTCAACAGCAAGCAAATGGTAGGTCCGCGGCGGGCATATTCATATGCCTGGAAGCCAAAAATACCTCGTACTAAAAGGCAACAATCCAGCAACGGCGCGGGTTTGCGGGGCGAGGGTGGCCATGATGACGCTGCGCGGTCGTGTCGCGGTCGTTGTGCGATAGGGGCCGGTGTAGGAGCGGGCCCTGCCCGCGATTTCGCGCGCAGGGCGCGCTCCTACAGGGGAATGGCGTGGGTGGGGCGGCGTAGGAGCGGATCTCATCCGCGAATCGCGCCGGTGGTTTCGGTTATCGCGGACAAGGTCCGCTCCTACGACCGTGCTTCCTGGAACCGTAGGAGCGGGCCCTGCCCGCGATTTCGCGCGCAGGGCGCGCTCCTACAGGGGAATGGCGTGGGTGGGGCGGCGTAGGAGCGGATCTCATCCGCGAATCGCGCCGGTGGTTCCGGCTATCGCGGACAAGGTCCGCTCCTACGGGGAAATGTCATGCCTCACGGAGCAACTGTCTTGTCGACTGCGCCGAGGTGCTCTTCGTAGGAGCGAGCTTGCTCGCGAACCGCATGGCACCGCGTTTGTTCGCGAGCAAGCTCGCGCCTACGAGAAGCCGGTAGGAGCGCGCGGCTTCCTCAACCCCGCGAGCTCTCCCGCAGCGGCGAGCTGGGGTCGAGCAGCGAGGTGCGGATGAAGTGCAGGTAGCTGCACATGCGCCGCAGCGGCGAGGTGTCGAAGTGCGGCGGGCGCGGTTCCTGGGTGCTGCGGGTGCTGTGGATGGCGTGCTCCACCGCCGCCAGGGCGCGCAGGCGGTTGTGCTCGCTGGGCTGGATGAACAGGCGGATCAGCGCCCGGCCCATGGCGCGGATGGCGCGGCGCCAGGGCATGTGCTCGGCGTACCAGGGCTCGTCGGGCAGCACCGCCTGTTCGCGGCGCAGCTCGATGATCGCCAGGCCCACCTCCTGCACCTGGAACATCCAGCGCAGCAGCCGGCGCTGCACGTCGGGGCGGCCGCTGGCCAGGCCGTAGGCCTGGTTGAGCAGGTCGCGGGTGCCGCTTTCGAAACCGGCCGACAGGCCCTTCAGCGGGTCGCTGATGGTGTGCACCACGCGCATGCGCAGTTCGGCCTCCAGGCGCTCCCACAGCCAGGGGCGGTTCGGTGGCAGTATCACCATCGCCGCCACCACCGCCATGCCCATGGACAGCAGCATGGCCAGGTATTCGTTGATGAAGGTGTAGGCGTCGTAGCGCGCCAGGTTGGCCGGCAGCGAGGCGATGCAGAACCACACCAGCAGGCCCACGCCGTAGCCGCTCCACTGCGGGCGGGTGATGAGGAAGGCGCCGAGGGCGAACACCGGCGCCAGCACCATGCACAGCAGCGGGAAGCCATCCAGGTGCGGCAGCACGCGGAAGGTGAGGATGAAGCCCAGCGTGGCGCCCAGCAGGGTGCCGAAGGTCAGCTGCAGCGACAGGCGCTTGGGGTTGGGCGAGGCCGAGGACAGCGCGGCGATCAGCACCGAGGTGAGGGTGAAGGTGGCGCCGCTGAGCCACGAGGTCTCGATCCAGAACACCCCGCCGACCAGCACCAGCAGCGCGCAGCGCAGCCCGGCGACCGCCGCGGCCACGGCGTTGGCCTTGGGCGTGAAGCGCTCCTTCCACTGCTCGCGGGCGTGCCTGTGGGCGGCCAGGGAGGCGTGGGTCTGGGCGTAGTCGTGGAGGTCGCCGGCGAAGCGGAACAGCAGCTCGGCGGCGGTCTCGAAGTCCAGCTGGTCGGCTTCCCGCGGGCAGGCATGGGCGAGCCTGGCGCGGGCCTCGCGGATGTGTGGCATCAGCTGCTGGCGGCAGTGCTCCAGCTGGGCGGCGAGGAAGGCCGCGTCGGCGTCGCGCAGCGGCCGGCCATGCCAGCCGGCGAGCAGCCCGCCGACCTCCACCAGGCACGGCATCAGCACTTCCAGCACGGCGCCGGCCTGGCGTTCGCGCAGGCGGTCGAGCAGGCGCTGCAGGGCGTGGAAGCGCGTGGTCAGCTGCATGAACTCGCTGTTCAGGCGCGCCAGGCGGCCGCTGCGCAGGCGCATGTGCGGGTCTTCGAAGGCGGTGGCGTTGCGCAGGTTCTCCAGGCCCACGGCCTCGGCGGCGATGCGCGCGGCGGCCTGCTCGAAGCGGGCGTGATCGAGGGTGCCTTCCAGGCCGGCGGCGGCCAGACCGGCGAAGTCGCCGAAACGTGTGTCCAGGGCATTGCGCAGCGCGGCGCTGCTGGTCTGCGGCAGCACCAGGGCGCTGACCAGGCCGGTGCAGAAGATGCCCAGGGTGATCTCCAGCACCCGCCACAGCGCCGCCATGAAGGCGCCTTCCGGATGCAGGGTGGCGGGGATGCCGATCATCACCGCGGTGTAGCCGGCCAGCAGGCAGGCGTAGGCGCGGAAGTCGCGGTAGCGCGCGGCGCCGGCGGTGCACAGGCCGACCCAGATCGACACGCAGAGCAGGAACAGCACGCGCTCCTGGGCGAACAGGGCGATGAAGGTGACCATCACCGTGAGCCCGGCCAGGGTGCCGAGGATGCGGTAGAAGCTCTTGGCCAGGACCTGCCCGCTCTGCGGCTGCAGCACGATGAAGGCACTGACCAGCACGGTGTTCGGCTGCGGCAGCTCCAGGCGGTAGGCCAGCCACAGGGCGAGGAAGGCGGTGAGCAGGGTCTTGCCGATGAACACCCAGGTCACCCCGTCGCTATGGGCCCAGGCGGACGCCGCCTGGCGCAGCGCGTCGGCGCCGGGCAGGCGCGCGCTGATGCGGGTGAGGCTGTTCATCGGGGCAGCGGCGAGTTGGGAACTGTGCAACCGCAGGGCTGCGGGAAGGGCGACGGAGCAGGGGCGAAACGAGCCTGGCGCGTATGGCGGAACACAGCTGTGAATCCTGGGAACTGCGGAGGGGCCGCGGTGGGGAGGCGATTCTAGAAAACCGCCGGAGGCAGGATAAGCTGACAGTTGGGCGAATTATTGTTGCCTGAAAAACAACAATTCGCCGTGGGCAGTTATGCGACAATTCGCCGCCTGTCGCGAATCTGTAACAAGACTTTGCTGTAGCCGGCATCGCCCGGCACGGCGCGCGGACAGGCTCTCAGGAGAAATGATGGACCTGCTGCACAACATGCGTGCCTTCGTCTGTGTCGCCGAGACCGGCAGCTTCACCGCCGCCGCCCAGCGCATGGACCTCACCACGGCCTACGTCTCGCGTACCGTGGCCAAGCTCGAAGCCCACCTGCGTACCCGCCTGCTGCACCGCACCACCCGCCGCATCGCCCTCACCGAGGCCGGCCAGCGCTACCTGCTGCGCTGCCAGCAGATCCTCGGCTACATCGAGGAAGCCGAGGCCGAGGCCAGCGACGCCCACTCGCGCCCGGCCGGCAAGCTCAAGGTGCATGCCATGACCGGCATCGGCCAGCACTACCTGATCAAGGCGATCTCCCAGTACAGCGAGATGTATTCGGAAGTCAGCTTCGACCTGACCCTGGCCAACCGCACCACCGACATCCTCGACGAGGGCTACGACATCTCGGTGGTGATCGCCCCCGAGCTGCCCGACTCCGGCTTCGTCTCCAAGCGCCTGGGGCAGACCCACAGCGTGCTCTGCGCGGCGCCCGCCTACGTGACGCGGCATGGCTCGCCCAAGGTGCCGGCGGAACTGGCCGGGCACCGCTGCCTGCGCCTGGTGAACAGCGTGATGTCGCTGGACAAGTGGCTGTTCCACGGCCCGGACGGCGAAGAGCTGGCGCACATCGACCACACCCACTTCCAGGTCAACACCGCCGACGCCCTGACCGAGGCGGTGGTGGCCGGCATGGGCATAGGCGCGCTGCCGGTCTACTCGGCGGTGGAGGGGCTGCGCAACGGCAGCCTGGTGCGGGTGATGCCCGGCTACAGCCTGTTCCACCTGAACATCTACGCGCTCTACCCGTCGCGGCAGTTCCTCGATGCGAAGATCCGCACCTGGGTCGAATTCCTCCGCGACTGCATCCCCGGCATGCTCGCCGAGGACGAGCAACTGATGCTCGAACACAGCGCGCGCCTGCCCAACTGAGGCGCCAGGCCGTCTGATCCGCGCCGCCCGCCCGGGCGGCGCCTTCCTTCCTCCCGAGTTTTCCTACATCCCCCGGCCCTCGGCGTTTTCGTGCCCGCATTCCGGAATTCCGAATGCGGCCTTGGGAAATCGCGAATTCTCCGAACGCCATCGTTGCGTCAGTCTGGGCAGCCCCGGCCGCCCTGCGGCCTGCCTCGCCAATACAAGAAAAACGAGGGTGACGCGATGTTAGGTTCGACTTTACGGGCGCTGTTGGGCGTCCTGGCAGTGTTCGGCGCCGGCCTGGCGCAGGCTGCCGAGGCTCCGGTGGTCATCAAGTTCTCCCATGTGGTGGCGGAGAACACCCCCAAGGGCCAGGGCGCGCTGCTGTTCAAGCGCCTGGCCGAGGAGCGCCTGCCCGGCCGGGTGCGCGTGGAGGTCTACCCGAACTCCTCGCTGTTCGGCGACGGCAAGGAAATGGAGGCGCTGCTGCTGGGCGACGTGCAGATACTGGCGCCGTCGCTGGCCAAGTTCGAGCACTACGCCAAATCCATCCAGGTCTTCGACCTGCCGTTCCTGTTCGACGACATCGACGCCGTCGACCGCTTCCAGCGCAGCCTGCAGGGCAGGGCGCTGCTGGCCAGCATGCAGGACAAGGGCATCCTCGGCCTGGGCTACTGGCACAACGGGATGAAGCAGTTGTCGGCCAACCGCGCGTTGCTCGAGCCGGCCGATGCCCGCGGCCTGAAGTTCCGCGTGCAGGCCTCGGCGGTGCTCGACGAACAGTTCCGCGCCCTGCGCGCGATCTCCCGCAAGATGTCCTTCGCCGAGGTCTACCAAGGCCTGCAGAGCGGCGTGGTGAATGGCACCGAGAACACCTGGTCGAACTACGCCAGTCAGAAGGTCTTCGAGGTGCAGAAGCACTTCACCGCCTCCAACCACGGGCTGGTGGACTACATGGTGATCACCAATGCCGCCTTCTGGAACGGCCTGCCGGCGGACCTGCGCGAGCCGCTGCAGGCGGTGATGGACGAGGTTTCGGCGGAGGTCAACCGCCAGGCCGCCGAGCTCAACCTGCAGGCCCGCCAGCAGATCGCCGGCAGCGGCGCCAGCCAGATCCACGAACTCACCCCGGCCCAGCGCGCCAGCTGGCGCCAGGCCATGCAGCCGGTGTGGCGCAAGTTCGCCGACGACATCGGCCCCGAGCTGATCCAGGCCGCGGAAGCGGCCAACCATCCTCTCTGAATCCTCCCCCGAACCATCCCGGAGCGAAGTCATGCAACGACTCAAGCGTGCCTGCGAGCGCCTGGAGGAGGGCCTCATCGCCCTGCTGCTGGCGGCCATGGCCCTGGTGACCTTCTTCTACGTAGTGGTGACCAACGTCTTCACCCTGTTCTACGACCTGGGCGACGCCTGGCCGGCGCTCAGCGGCCCGAGCTACGCCGTGGGCGACGCCATCCTCGGCCTGGCCCAGGACATGAGCTGGAGCAACGCGCTGACCAAGGCGCTGTTCGCCGCCCTGATCTTCCTCGGCCTGGCCTATGGCGTGCGCACGGCCGGGCACATCGGCGTCGATGTACTGGTGCGCCTGGCGTCGCGCCCCGTGCAGCGCTGGCTCGGCCTGCTCGCCTGCCTGTGCTGCCTGGCCTACGCCGGCCTGCTCGCGGTGGGCAGCTTCGACTGGGTGAACACCTTGCGCGGCGCCGGCATCGGCGCCGAGGACCTGGCCCACTTCGGCGTGCGCCAGTGGCACATAGCGCTGGTCGTGCCCCTGGGCTTCGCCCTGGTGTTCGTCCGCTTCCTCCAGGTGCTGGTGCGCATCCTGCGCGGACGGCAGACCGGGCTCGGCCTGGCCGATGAGGCCGCCGAGGCGCTGAAGCTGCAGGACGCCGAGGAGGTGCGCCCATGACGGTGCTGGTTCTGTTCATCCTGCTGTTCGCGCTGATGTTCATCGGCGTGCCCATCGCCATCTCCCTGGGCCTGGCCGGCTCGCTCACCCTCATGCTGTTCAGCCAGGATTCGGTGCGCTCGCTGGCCATCAAGCTGTTCGAGACCAGCGAGCACTACACCCTGCTGGCCATCCCGTTCTTCCTGCTCTCCGGCGCCTTCATGACCACCGGCGGCGTGGCGCGGCGGCTGATCGCCCTGGCCAATGCCTGCGTCGGGCACATCCGCGGCGGCCTGGCCATAGGTGCGGTGCTGGCCTGCATGTTGTTCGCCTCGCTGTCCGGCTCGAGCCCGGCCACGGTCGCCGCGGTGGGCTCCATCGCCATCGCCGGCATGGTCCGCGCCGGCTACCCGCAAGCCTTCGGCGCCGGCATCCTGTGCAACGCCGGCACCCTGGGCATCCTCATCCCGCCGTCGATCGTCATGGTGGTCTACGCCGCGGCCACCGAGCAGTCGGTGGGCACGCTGTTCATGGCCGGGGTGATCCCCGGCGTGTTGCTGGGCCTGGTGCTGATGCTGGCGATCTACGTGGTGGCGCGGGTGCGCCGCCTGCCGGCGCTGCCGAGGGCCAGCCTGGCGCAGTTGCTGGGCTCCGTGCGCGAGGCGGTGTGGGGGCTGCTGTTGCTGGTGATCATCCTCGGTGGCATCTACGGCGGCCTGTTCACCCCCACCGAGGCGGCTGCCGTGGCCGCGGTCTACTCCGCCTGGGTGGCCCTGTGTGTGCACAAGGACCTGGCCTGGCGCGAGGTGCCGCGGGTACTGCTGGAGTCGGGCAAGCTGTCGGTGATGCTGATGTTCATCATCGCCAATGCCATGCTCTTCGCCCATGTGCTGACCACCGAGCAGATTCCCCAGCAGGTCACCGCCTGGATGGTCGACCTGGGCCTGCGCCCCTGGCAGTTCCTGCTGCTGGTGAACGTCCTGCTGCTGGTCGCCGGGGCCTTCATGGAGCCGTCGGCGGTGATCCTGATCCTGGCGCCGATCCTCTTCCCCATCGCCATGGAGCTGGGCATCGACCCCATCCACCTGGGCATCATCATGGTGGTGAAC
Source organism: Pseudomonas sp. A6 (assembly GCF_052367875.1). NCBI lineage: Bacteria > Pseudomonadati > Pseudomonadota > Gammaproteobacteria > Pseudomonadales > Pseudomonadaceae > Pseudomonas > Pseudomonas sp. A6. The sequence continues at coordinate 1,698,528 of NZ_CP198970.1, forward strand.
ATGGAGATCGGCCTGGTCACCCCGCCGGTGGGGCTCAACCTGTTCGTCACCTCGGCGGTCACCGGCATGCCGCTGGGTGCCACGGTGCGCGCGGCCCTGCCGTGGCTGAGCGTGCTGCTGGTGTTCCTGCTGCTGATCACCTACGTACCCCTGATCTCCCTCGGACTGCCTCGTCTATTGGGACTGTGACGCATTGCCGCAGGCCCCGTCAGCCGGGCTGATGGGGCCTATCACTACGACTAAGGATTGGTAAGACCATGGTCGTATGGTCCCTGCGCACCCCGGCCGTTACAACTTGGTCCCAACAAGAACAACACTCCGAACCGAGGTAATGCGTCATGAGTGCGGCATCCGTGTATCCCGTGCGTCCCGAAGTGGCCGCCAATACCCTGACCGACGAAGCCAGCTACAAGAAGCTGTACCAGCAGTCGGTGGTCAACCCCGACGGCTTCTGGCGCGAGCAGGCCCAGCGGGTGGAGTGGATCAAGCCCTTCACCAAGGTCAAGCAGACCTCCTTCGACGACCATCACGTGGACATCAAGTGGTTCGCCGACGGCACGCTCAACGTTTCCTACAATTGCCTGGACCGCCACCTCGCCGAGCGCGGCGACCAGTTGGCGATCATCTGGGAAGGCGACGACCCGTCCGAGCACCAGGAAATCACCTACCGCCAGCTGCACGAGCAGGTCTGCAAGTTCGCCAACGCCTTGCGCGGCCAGGACGTGCACCGCGGCGACGTGGTGACCATCTACATGCCGATGATCCCGGAAGCCGTGGTGGCCATGCTCGCCTGCACCCGCATCGGCGCCATTCACTCCGTGGTGTTCGGCGGCTTCTCCCCCGAAGCCCTGGCCGGGCGCATCATCGACTGCCGCTCGAAGATCGTGATCACCGCCGACGAAGGCGTGCGCGGCGGCAAGAAGACCCCGCTCAAGTCCAACGTCGACGACGCCCTGACCAACCCGGAAACCAACAGCGTGCAGAAGATCATCGTCTGCAAGCGCACCGGTTCGGACATCAAGTGGAACGCGCACCGCGACGTCTGGTACGAAGACCTGATGAAGGTCGCCGGCACCACCTGCGCGCCGAAGGAAATGGGCGCCGAGGACCCGCTGTTCATCCTCTACACCTCCGGCTCCACCGGCAAGCCCAAGGGCGTGCTGCACACCACCGGCGGCTACCTGGTGTACGCCTCGCTGACCCATGAGCGGGTGTTCGACTACCGTCCCGGCGAGGTCTTCTGGTGCACCGCCGACATCGGCTGGGTCACCGGCCACAGCTACGTGGTCTACGGTCCGCTGGCCAACGGCGCGACCACCGTGCTGTTCGAAGGCGTGCCGAACTACCCGGACATCAGCCGCGTCGCCAAGATCGTCGACAAGCACAAGGTCAACATCCTCTACACCGCGCCCACCGCCATCCGCGCCATGATGGCCGAGGGCAAGGCCGCGGTCGAAGGCGCCGACGGCTCCAGCCTGCGCCTGCTGGGCTCGGTGGGCGAACCGATCAACCCGGAAGCCTGGCAGTGGTACTACGAGACCGTCGGCCAGTCGCGCTGCCCGATCGTCGATACCTGGTGGCAGACCGAGACCGGCGCCTGCCTGATGACCCCGCTGCCGGGCGCCCACGCGCTGAAGCCGGGCTCCGCCGCCAAGCCGTTCTTCGGCGTGGTGCCGGCCCTGGTGGACAACCTGGGCAACATCATCGAGGGCGCGGCCGAGGGCAACCTGGTGATCCTCGACTCCTGGCCGGGCCAGGCGCGCACCCTGTACGGCGACCACGACCGTTACGTCGACACCTACTTCAAGACCTTCAAGGGCATGTACTTCACCGGCGACGGCGCCCGCCGCGACGAGGACGGCTACTACTGGATCACCGGCCGCGTCGACGACGTGCTCAACGTCTCCGGCCACCGCATGGGCACCGCCGAGATCGAGAGCGCCATGGTCGCCCACCCGAAAGTGGCCGAGGCCGCGGTGGTCGGCGTGCCGCACGACATCAAGGGGCAGGGCATCTACGTCTACGTCACCCTGAACGCCGGCGAGGAAGCCAACGAGCAACTGCGCCAGGAACTCAAGGCCTGGGTGCGCAAGGAGATCGGCCCGATCGCCACCCCGGACGTCATCCAGTGGGCCCCGGGCCTGCCGAAGACCCGCTCGGGCAAGATCATGCGCCGCATCCTGCGCAAGATCGCCACCGCCGAGTACGACGCCCTGGGCGACATCTCCACCCTGGCCGACCCGGGCGTGGTGCAGCACCTGGTGGACACCCACCGGGCGATGAAAGCCGCCTGATCCGCCTCCGCAACGAAAAACGCCCCGGCTTGCCGGGGCGTTTTTCTTTCTTCCACTGTAGGACAGACCGCGCCAGGATGCTCTTCGTAGGATCGAGGGGGACGCCTAGTTCTTGCTCGCGAATGGGCCCCGCAGCGGAGTGTGTTCGCGAGCAAGCTCGCTCCTACGCCACCCCACCCACGCCATTCCCATGTAGGAGCGCGCCCTGCGCGCGAATCGCGGGCAGGGTCCGCTCCTACAGGTTGATGCCCGACGCCGAATGGCATGCGGTAACACCGCCCCGCCCCGCTGCGACAAAATGAGGCGCCTGGAAACATTTCGCACGCTTGCTGTGCGCCTTTTCTGAACTCCAGAAAACCGCCCCCAGGCTGGAGGCCCCGTATTCATTGAGGCGTACATCCGTTGGCCCGATACCTGCAATGAAAATTGGTTTTACTCTTCCCTCCTTGATCACCTAAAATCCGCCCCGTCAAGACGTCGGAGCCCGCTCTCCGGTGCTTCTATAATTAGTTGTCGCATTGAAGAAATAACCGCCCAGGGGCTGTCGCTAGAATGCCGCTCACCCTGGATGGCGTGGTTTTCCACGAGAAACCCGCCACGGCAATGCGCGCAGACGACAAGAACCTTCACTTCTGCACGGGCAGCCTGGGCCAACCCCTTTCTCCTGCCAATCGAAGTCCTACCCTCGAAGGAGTTACTGATGAAGAAGTTCGCACTTCTCGGCGCGCTGGCGCTCTCCGCTATCACCGCTATGGCCCACGCCGACGACAAGCCCGTGCGTATCGGCATCGAAGCGGCCTACCCGCCGTTCTCCTTCAAGACCCCCGATGGCCAGCTGGCCGGCTTCGACGTCGACATCGGCAACGCCCTGTGCGAAGAGATGAAGGTCAAGTGCACCTGGGTCGAGCAGGAATTCGACGGCCTGATCCCGGCGCTGAAAGTGCGCAAGATCGACGCCATCCTCTCGTCGATGACCATCACCGACGAGCGCAAGAAGTCTGTGGACTTCACCAACAAGTACTACAACACCCCGGCCCGCTACGTGATGAAGGAAGGCTCGGCGCTGAACGACCCGCTGACCGACCTCAAGGGCAAGAAGGTCGGCGTGCTGCGCGGCAGCACCGCGGACCGCTACGCTTCCGGCGAGCTGACCCCGGCCGGCGTGGAAGTGGTGCGCTACAACTCCCAGCAGGAAGCCAACATGGACCTGGTGGCCGGCCGCGTGAACGCGGTGGTCGCCGACTCGGTCAACCTCGACGACGGCTTCCTCAAGACCGACGCCGGCAAGGGCTTCGCCTTCGTCGGCCCGCAACTGACCGACGAGAAGTACTTCGGCGAAGGCGTGGGCATCGCCGTGCGCAAGGGCGATAGCGCCCTGGCCGGCAAGTTCAACGCGGCCATCGCCGCGCTGCGCGCCAACGGCAAGTACAAGCAGGTCCAGGACAAGTACTTCAAGTTCGACGTCTACGGCTCGAACTGACCCCTGACCGGAAAGTGGCGCAAACCCGGGCCGAGACCTGAAGTTTGTGCCACTTTTTTATTGGGCGGCGGACGCTGGGCGACCGCGGCCGGTTTTCCCGGGCTCCGTGGCCCGTCGTTCTGCGTTCGCCGCTGCGGCGAGCGGTTGCATGAGGTGCTGACCATGTTCAACGGTTACGCGGCCACCATCGTCGATGGTGCCTGGCTGACCCTCCAGCTCGCCCTGTTGTCGATGGCCCTGGCGGCGGTGCTCGGCCTGGTCGGCGCGGCCTTCCGCCTGTCGCCGGTCAGGTGGCTGGCCTGGTGCGGCGACGCCTACTCCACGGTGATCCGCGGCGTACCCGACCTGGTGCTGATCCTGCTGATCTTCTACGGCGGCCAGGACCTGGTGAACCGCGTCGCGCCGCTGCTGGGCCACGACGACTACATCGACCTCAACCCCTTCGTCGTCGGCGTCGGCACCCTCGGCTTCATCTTCGGCGCCTACCTCTCGGAAACCTTCCGCGGCGCCTTCATGGCCATCCCCAAGGGCCAGGCCGAGGCCGGCTTCGCCTACGGCATGAGCCACCTGCAGGTGTTCTTCCGCGTGCAGGTGCCGCAGATGATCCGCCTGGCCATCCCCGGCTTCACCAACAACTGGCTGGTGCTGGTCAAGGCCACCGCGCTGATCTCGGTGGTCAGCCTGCAGGACATGATGTTCAAGGCCAAGCAGGCCGCGGACGCCACCCGCGAGCCGTTCACCTGGTACCTGTTCGTCGCCGCCCTCTACCTGGTGGTGACCAGCGTCTCGCTGCTGTTGCTGCGCTTGCTCGAGCGCCGCTACTCGGTGGGCGTCAAGGTCGCGGATTTGTAAGGGGAGCCACGCGATGATCTTCGACTACACCGTCATCTGGGAAAACCTGCCGCTGTACTTCGGCGGCCTGCTGGTGACCCTCAAGCTGCTGCTGATCTCCCTGGCCGTGGGCCTGCTGCTGGCCGTGCCGCTGGCGCTGATGCGCGTGTCCAAGCGCCCGGCGGTGAACCTGCCGGCCTGGCTGTACACCTACGTGATCCGCGGCACGCCCATGCTGGTGCAGCTGTTCCTGATCTACTACGGCCTGGCCCAGTTCGAGGCGGTGCGCAACAGCGTGTTCTGGCCCTGGCTGTCCAACGCCAGCTTCTGCGCCTGCCTGGCCTTCGCCATCAACACCAGCGCCTACACCGCGGAAATCCTCGCCGGCAGCCTCAAGGCCACGCCCCATGGCGAGATCGAGGCGGCCAAGGCCATGGGCATGTCGCGCCTGAAGATGTACCGCCGCATCCTCCTGCCCTCGGCGCTGCGCCGCGCGCTGCCGCAGTACAGCAACGAGGTGATCATGATGCTGCAGACCACCAGCCTGGCCTCCATCGTCACCCTGGTGGACATCACCGGCGCCGCGCGCACCGTGAACTCGCAGTACTACCTGCCGTTCGAGGCCTTCATCACCGCCGGGGTCTTCTACCTGATCCTGACGCTGATCCTGGTGCGCCTGTTCAAGGCCGCCGAACGCCGCTGGCTGGCCTACCTGGCGCCGCGCAAGCACTGAGCCGGAGGAGGGGAACATGCAACGCATCGATCACCTGTTGCCCTGCGCCAGCCTCGGCAGCGAACGCCGCCTGAGCGTGTTCCGCTACGGCGCCGGCCCGCGCAAGGCCTACATCCAGGCCAGCCTGCACGCCGACGAGCTGCCGGGCATGCGCACCGCCTGGGAGCTGAAGCTGCGCCTGGCCGCGCTGGAGGCCGAAGGCCGCCTGCTGGGCACGGTCGAGCTGGTGCCGGTGGCCAACCCCATCGGCCTTGGCCAATGGCTGCAGGCCAGCCACCTCGGGCGTTTCGAGGCGAACAGCGGGCAGAACTTCAACCGCGGCTTCGTCGACCTGGCATCCCTGGTCGAGCCGCGCGTCGCCGGCCAGTTGGGCGCCGATGCCGAGGCCAACGTGCAACTGATCCGCCAGCACATGCGCGAAGTCCTCGACGCGCTGGCGCCGGCCACCTCCGAGCTGCAAGCCATGCAGCGCCTGCTGCTGCGCCACGCCTGCGACGCCGACGTGGTGCTCGACCTGCACTGCGACTTCGAGGCCTGCATCCACCTCTACGCCATTCCCCAGCACTGGCCGCAGTGGCGTTCCCTGGCCGCGCGGCTGAAGGCGGGCGTGGCGCTGCTGGCCGAGGACTCCGGCGGCAACTCCTTCGACGAATCCTGCTCGCTGCCCTGGCTGCGCCTGGCCCGCGCTTATCCACAGGCCGCCGTGCCTGCGGCATGCATGGCCACCACGGTCGAGCTGGGCAGCATGGGCGATACCCGCGTCGAGCAGGCGCGCGACAACGCCGAGGCGATCCTGGCCTTCCTCGCCGAACAGGGGCTGATCGCCGGCGAATGGCCGCAAGCGCCGGCCGAATGCTGCGAAGGCATGCCCTTCGAGGGCACCGAATACCTCGCCGCGCCCCACGCCGGGGTGGTCAGCTTCCTGCGCCGCGCCGGCGAGTGGGTGGAGAAGGGCGAGGTGCTGTTCGAGGTGGTGGACCCGCTGAACGACAAGGTCAGCACCGTGTACGCCGGGACCGCCGGCGTGCTCTTCGCCCTGGAGCGGGGGCGCTACGCGCTGGCGGGACACTGGATGGCCAAGGTGGCCGGGCGCGAGCCGTTCCGTACGGGCCGGCTGATCAACGACTGAATTCGAGTAACCGACATGTACAAACTGGAAATCCAAGACCTGCACAAGCGCTACGGCACCCACGAAGTGCTCAAGGGCGTTTCCCTGGCGGCGAAAGCGGGCGACGTGATCAGCATCATCGGCTCCTCCGGCTCGGGCAAGAGCACCTTCCTGCGCTGCATCAACCTGCTGGAGCAGCCCCACGCCGGCAAGATCCTGCTCAACGGCGAGGAGCTGAAGCTGCTGCCGAACAAGGACGGCGCGCTCAAGGCCGCCGACACCCGCCAGCTGCAGCGCATGCGCTCGCGCCTGTCGATGGTGTTCCAGCACTTCAACCTGTGGTCGCACATGAGCGCCCTGGACAACGTCATCGAGGCGCCCGTGCACGTGCTCGGCGTGTCGAAGAAGGAAGCCCTGGAGAAGGCCGAGCACTACCTGGCCAAGGTCGGCGTGGCGCACCGCAAGGATGCCTACCCGGCGCACATGAGCGGCGGCGAGCAGCAGCGCGTGGCCATCGCCCGCGCCCTGGCCATGGAGCCGGAGGTGATGCTGTTCGACGAGCCGACCTCGGCGCTGGACCCGGAGCTGGTCGGCGAGGTGCTCAAGGTCATGCAGGACCTGGCCCAGGAAGGCCGCACCATGGTGGTGGTGACCCACGAGATGGGCTTCGCCCGCGAGGTCTCCAACCAACTGGTGTTCCTGCACAAGGGCCTGGTGGAAGAGCGCGGTTGCCCGAAGGAAGTCCTGGCAAATCCTCAATCGGACCGCCTCAAGCAGTTCCTTTCCGGCAGCTTGAAGTAAGCTGTCCCCCGACGACGTCGACAGAAGCCTCCGCATGACTGCCCAACGCATCGGTTTCCTGCTCTGGCCCCAGACCCGCGCGCTGACCCTGGCGCTCGCCGAGGAGGCCCTGCGGGTCGCCCGGCGCCTGCACCCCGAAGCGCTCTACGACCCGGTGTTCATGAACGCCGAGCAACCCGCCGAGGGCGAGGGCTGGCGCCTGCCGGGGCAGGCCTGGCAGGGCGTACTGGAGCAGTGCCAGCGCGTCTTCCTGGTGGCCGACGAGGCGCCGCAGCAGGTTTCCGCGCCGCTGGCCGCCGCGCTCAAGCAACTGGCCCGCGGCGGCGCCAGCGTCGGCGCGCTGTCCGCCGGCATCTACCCGCTGGCCCAGCTCGGCCTGCTCGATGGCTACCGCGCCGCGGTGCACTGGCGCTGGCACGACGACTTCACCGAGCGCTACCCCAAGGTCATCGCCACCAACCACCTGTTCGAGTGGGACCGCGACCGCCTCAGCGCCTGCGGCGGCATGGCCGTGCTCGACCTGCTGCTGGCGGTGCTGTCCCGCGACCACGGCGCGGAACTGGCCGGCGCGGTGTCCGAGGAACTGGTGGTCGAGCGCATCCGCGAGGGCAGCGAGCGCCAGCGCATCCCGCTGAAGAACCGCCTCGGTTCCAGCCACCCGAAGCTCACCCAGGCGGTGCTGCTGATGGAAGCGAACATCGAAGAGCCGCTGACCACCGACGAGATCGCCCAGCACGTCTGCGTGTCGCGCCGCCAACTGGAGCGCATCTTCAAGCAGTACCTGACCCGCGTGCCCAGCCAGTACTACCTGGAACTGCGCCTGAACCGCGCGCGGCAGATGCTCATGCAGACCAGCAAGTCGATCATCCAGATCGGGCTGTCCTGCGGGTTTTCCAGTGGGCCGCACTTCTCCAGTGCTTACCGTAATTTCTTTGGCGTTACCCCTCGTGAGGACCGGAACCAGCGTCGTGGGCAGGGGGCTGCCGATGGTGCGCTGGGGCCGGGGGAGCGGGGGTGAGCTGAGTGGGGGAGGCTCCCGGTTACGCTGATGTTGGGCGTGGCCGCGTTCCCTCTCCCTAGCCCTTGGCTGCGCGCCCCGCCCTGAAGGGAGAGGGGGCCGTTGGGCAGATGCTGATGTTTCGGCGTTAGCCGGCTAGCACAGAAATTACCGGCTGAAACCATGCCTCCTCTCGGCACGGACAAGCCCCCTCTCCCTTCAGGGAGAGGGTTGGGGAGAGGGGCGGAGCCGAGCCCAGGCACCGTAGCCACCGGGGAACCCCCTTCGCGAGCAAGCTCGCTCCTACAAGAGCAAGCGCGGTGCTGCGTGGGCTTTTCGTAGGAGCGAGCTTGCTCGCGAACAAAGCGCCCATGCCGGCTCAGGATTTCCCGGCACCGCCGAACGCCCCGGAGAGGAAGGGCCAGGCGTCCTCTCTCCCCCACGAAAACCCCACCCAACCTTCCCCCGTCCGACCATCGAACAAATTCCCCCGCGCCTTGTACCCGCAGGCCCGCCCTGGCTTTACACTGCGCCTTACCGACGCTTTCTGTCGCATTTCCGAAAGCCTCGGAAATCCACGGGTTGGCGCTATAAGAAGTTGTCGCTTGGCGGCAATGCCAACCGGTCTTTCGTCCCTACAATCCTTCCATCGATAGCCGCCTCACCAGGCAGGAGAACACCGATGTCCGCTCCGCACGCTCAGGTACAACGCTCCGACTTCGACCAGCTGATGGTCCCCAACTACTCCCCGGCCGCTTTCATTCCGGTGCGTGGGCAGGGTTCGCGAGTCTGGGACCAGAGCGGCCGCGAGCTGGTGGACTTCGCCGGCGGCATCGCCGTGAACTCCCTGGGCCACTGCCACCCGGCGCTGGTGGGCGCGCTGGCCGAGCAGGCCAACAGGATCTGGCACGTATCCAACGTGTTCACCAACGAGCCGGCCCTGCGCCTGGCGCAGAAGCTGATCGACGCCACCTTCGCCGAGCGGGTGTTCTTCGCCAACTCCGGCGCCGAGGCCAACGAGGCCGCGCTCAAGCTGGCCCGTCGCTACGCCCACGACGTCTACGGCGCGCAGAAGTACGAGATCATCTCGATGGTCAACAGCTTCCACGGCCGCACCCTGTTCACCGTCAACGTCGGCGGCCAGGCCAAGTACTCCGACGGCTTCGGGCCGAAGGTCGAAGGCATCACCCACATCCCGTTCAACGACCTGGACGCGCTCAAGGCCGCCATCTCGGACAAGACCTGCGCGGTCATCATCGAGCCGGTGCAGGGCGAGAGCGGCGTGCTGCCGGCCGACAAGGCCTACCTGGAAGGCGTGCGCAAGCTGTGCGACGACAACGGCGCGCTGCTGATCTTCGACGAAGTGCAGAGCGGTTTCGGCCGTACCGGCTACCTTTACGCCTACCAGCACTACGGCGTGGTCCCGGACATCCTCTCCAGCGCCAAGAGCCTGGGCGGCGGCTTTCCCATCGGCGCCATGCTGACCACCGCGAAGATCGCCGAACACCTGGTCGTCGGCACCCACGGCACCACCTACGGCGGCAACCCGCTGGCCTGCGCGGTGTCCGGCGCGGCCTTCGACGTGATCAATACGCCCGAGGTGCTCGAAGGCGTGCGCGCCAAGCACGAGCGCTTCAAGGCGCGCCTGGAGAAGCTCGGCCAGGAATACGGCATCTTCACCCAGGTCCGCGGCCTCGGCCTGCTGATCGGCGCGGTGCTGGCCGATGCCTGGAAGGGCAAGGCCAAGGACGTGTTCAACGCCGCCGAGCGCGAAGGCCTGATGATCCTGCAGGCCGGCCCGGACGTGGTGCGCTTCGCGCCCAGCCTGGTGATCGACGACGCCGACATCGACGAAGGCCTGGATCGCCTGGAACGCGCGGTGGCCAAGCTCACCCGCGGCTGATCCGCAGTACGGCGCCGGGCATCCCGCCGGCGCCGGTTCGACGCGGCCGGCTTGCCCGGCCGTTTTTCGCAGGCCCCGAATGCGTTGGCGCAGGCTGTTCCGTGCCCGCGACGCGACGGGGAAGTTCATATGGTTTTGTCTGGTTAGAGGAGTGACGCCATGCTGGTGATGCGCCCCGCCCAAGTGGCCGACCTGCAGCAGGTGCAGCGTCTCGCCGCGGACAGCCCGGTCGGCGTCACGTCGCTGCCGGACGACGCGGAACGGCTGAAGGAAAAGATCCTGGCCTCGGAGGCCTCGTTCGCCGCCGAAGTCAGCTACAACGGCGAGGAAAGCTACTTCTTCGTCCTCGAGGACACGCAGACCGGGCAACTGGTCGGCTGCTCGGCCATAGTCGCCTCGGCCGGCTTCTCCGAGCCCTTCTACAGCTTCCGCAACGAGACCTTCGTGCACGCCTCGCGCGAGTTGAAGATCCACAACAAGATCCACGTCCTCTCGCTGTGCCACGACCTCACCGGCAACAGCCTGCTGACCAGCTTCTACGTGCAGCGCGAGCTGGTGAACACGCCCATCGCCGAGCTCAACTCCCGCGGCCGCCTGCTGTTCATGGCCAGCCACCCGGAGCGCTTCGCCGACGCCGTGGTCACCGAGATCGTCGGCTACAGCGACGATCAGGGCGAATCGCCGTTCTGGAACGCCGTGGGGCGCAACTTCTTCGACCTCAACTACAGCGAGGCCGAGAAGCTCTCGGGCCTGAAGAGCCGCACCTTCCTCGCCGAGCTGATGCCGCATTACCCGATCTACGTGCCGCTGCTGCCGGACGAGGCCCAGGAAGCCATGGGCCAGGTGCACCCGCGGGCGCAGATCACCTTCGACATCCTGATGCGCGAAGGCTTCGAGACCGACAACTACATCGACATCTTCGATGGCGGCCCGACCCTGCATGCGCGCACTTCGGGCATCCGCTCCATCGCCCAGAGCCGCCTGGTGCCGGTGCGCATCGGCGAGGTGCCCAAGGCCACCCGCAGCTACCTGGTCACCAACGGCCTGCTGCAGGACTACCGCGCCGTGGTCGCCGAGCTGGACTGGGTGCCCGGCAAGCCGGTGACCCTCAGCGCCGAAACCGCCGAGGCCCTGGGCATCGGCGAAGGCGCCAGCGTGCGTCTGGTAGCGGTATGAGTCAGGGGCTGCAGGCTGCCAGCGGCAGGCTGCGGGCCCAAACGGAAGCTTTCGCCTGTGGCCTGCAGCCTGCGGCCTGAAGCCGAAACGGAGTGAATATGATCGTTCGTCCTGTCACCAGCGCCGACCTGCCGGCCCTCATCGAACTGGCGCGCAGCACCGGCACCGGGCTGACCACGCTGCCGGCCAACGAACAGCGCCTGGCGCACCGCGTCGGCTGGGCCGAGAAGGCCTTCCGCGGCGAAGCCGAGCGCGCCGATGCCGACTACCTGTTCGTCCTCGAGGACGATGCCGGCAAGGTCGTCGGCATCTCCGCCGTGGCCGGCGCCGTCGGCCTGCGCGAGCCCTGGTACAACTATCGCGTCGGCCTCACCGTCAGCGCCTCCCAGGAGCTGGGCATCCACCGCGAGATCCCCACGCTGTTCCTGGCCAACGACCTCACCGGGCAGTCCGAGCTGTGCTCGCTGTTCCTGCATGCCGACCACCGCACGGGCCTCAACGGCCGCCTGCTGTCCAAGGCGCGCTTCCTGTTCATCGCCGAGTTCCGCGAGCTGTTCGGCGACAAGGTGATCGCCGAGATGCGCGGCATGTCCGACGCCGACGGCCGCTCGCCGTTCTGGGAAAGCCTGGGCCGGCACTTCTTCAAGATGGAGTTCAGCCAGGCGGACTACCTGACCGGTGTCGGCAACAAGGCCTTCATCGCCGAACTGATGCCGAAGTTCCCGCTATACACCTGCTTCCTCTCGGAAGAGGCGCGCAACGTGATCGGCCGCGTGCACTCGGACACCGAGCCGGCGCTGGCCATGCTCAAGGCCGAGGGCTTCAGCTACCAGGGCTACGTCGACATCTTCGACGCAGGCCCGGCCATCGAGGCGCCGACCGAGAAGATCCGCGCCATCGCCGACAGCCAGGCGCTGGTGCTGGCCATCGGCACGCCGGGCGATGACGCCGAGCCCTACCTGATCCACAACCGCAAGCGCGAGGAATGCCGCATCGCCGCGGCCCCGGCGCGGGTCGCCGCCGGCTCCCTGGTGGTCGACGCGCAGACCGCCAAGCGCCTGCGCCTGTCCGCCGGCGCCTCGGTGCGCGCGGTGCCGCTGTCCGCCGGAAAACGCTGATCCCGCGCGGATCGGAGGAGAACAAGAGATGACTACCCACTACATCGCCGGCCAGTGGCAGGCGGGCGAGGGCGCTACCCTGGAATCCCTCGACCCGGTCAGCCAGGCCGTGGTCTGGAGCGGCCGCGCCGCCAGTGCTGCACAGGTCGATGCCGCCGTGGCCGCCGCCCGCGCCGCCTTCCCGGCCTGGGCGCGGCGCCCGCTGGAGGAACGCATCGTCGTGCTGGAAGCCTTCGCCGCCACCCTCAAGGCGCGCAGCGACGAACTGGCCCGGGCGATCGGCGAGGAAACCGGCAAGCCGCTGTGGGAAGCCGGCACCGAAGTCACCAGCATGGTCAACAAGGTGGCCATCTCGGTCCAGGCCTACCGCGAGCGCACCGGCATCAAGAGCGGCCCGCTGGCCGACGCCAGCGCCGTGCTGCGCCACAAGCCGCACGGGGTGGTCGCGGTGTTCGGCCCCTACAACTTCCCCGGCCACCTGCCCAACGGCCACATAGTGCCGGCGCTGCTGGCCGGCAACTGTGTGATCTTCAAGCCCAGCGAACTGACGCCCAAGGTCGCCGAGCTGACCGTTCGCGCCTGGATCGACGCCGGCCTGCCGGCGGGCGTGCTCAACCTGGTGCAGGGCGCCCGCGACACCGGCGTGGCCCTGGCTGCGCACACGGACATCGACGGCCTGTTCTTCACCGGCTCCAGCCGCACCGGCAATCTGCTGCACAGCCAGTTCGGCGGCCAGCCGCAGAAGATCCTGGCGCTGGAGATGGGCGGCAACAACCCGCTGATCGTCGATGAAGTGAAAGACGTCGACGCCGCGGTCTACACCATCATTCAGTCCGCCTTCATCTCCGCCGGCCAGCGCTGCACCTGCGCGCGGCGCCTGCTGGTGCCGGCGGGCGAGTGGGGCGACGCCCTGCTGGCGCGCCTGGTGGCGGTGACCGCGAGCATCAAGGTCGGCCGCTTCGACGAACAGCCGGCGCCCTTCATGGGCTCGGTGATTTCCCTGGCCGCCGCCGAGCACCTGCTCAAGGCCCAGGAGCACCTGCTGGCCAACGGCGCCGTGGCCCTGCTGGCCATGTCCCAGCCGCTGGAAGGCGCGGCCCTGCTGACCCCCGGCATCCTCGACGTGACCGGCGTGGCGCAGCGCCCGGACGAAGAATTCTTCGGCCCGCTGCTGCAGGTCATCCGTTATGGCGATTTCGACGAAGCAGTGCGCGAAGCCAACGCCACCCAGTACGGCCTGGCCGCCGGCCTGCTGTCCGATTCCCGCGAGCGCTTCGAGGGCTTCCTGCTCGACAGCCGCGCCGGCATCGTCAACTGGAACAAGCAACTGACCGGCGCCGCCAGCAGCGCGCCCTTCGGCGGTATCGGCGCCTCCGGCAACCACCGCCCGAGCGCCTACTACGCCGCCGACTACTGCGCCTATCCGGTGGCCTCGCTGGAAAGCGAAAGCCTTGCCCTGCCTGCAACCCTGACTCCGGGAGTGAGCCTGTGATGACCGCCTATGAAATGAACTTCGACGGTCTTGTCGGCCCGACGCACAACTACGGCGGCCTGTCCTACGGCAACGTCGCCTCGCAGAGCAACAGCCAGGTGGCGTCCAACCCGAAGGAAGCCGCCAAGCAGGGCCTGGCGAAGATGAAGGCGCTGATGGAAATGGGCTTCAAGCAGGGCGTGCTCGCCCCGCAGGAACGCCCGGCCGTGGCCTCGCTGCGAGCCCTCGGCTTCAGCGGCAGCGACGCCGAGGTGATCGCCAAGGCGGCGAAGGAAGCCATGCCGCTGCTCGCCGCGGTCAGCTCGGCCTCCTGCATGTGGACGGCCAATGCCGCCACCGTCAGCCCCAGCGCCGATACCGCCGATGGCCGCGTGCACTTCACCGCGGCCAATCTGAACTGCAAGTTCCACCGCTCCATCGAGCACCCGGTCACCAGCCGCATCCTCGGCGCCATGTTCCGCGACGAGAAACACTTCGCCCACCACGCGGCGCTGCCGGCGGTGGCGCAGTTCGGCGACGAAGGCGCGGCCAACCACACGCGCTTCTGCAAGGGCTACGGCGAGGCCGGCGTGGAGTTCTTCGTGTTCGGCCGCAGCGCCTTCGATAGCCGCTTCCCGGCGCCGCAGCGCTACCCGGCGCGGCAGACCCTGGAAGCCTGCCAGGCGGTGGCCCGCCTGCACGGCCTGGGCGAGGAGGGCGTGGTCTACGCCCAGCAGAACCCGGCGGTGATCGACCAGGGCGTGTTCCACAACGACGTGATTTCCGTGGGCAACGGCGAGGTGCTGTTCTACCACCAGGACGCCTTCCTCGACACCGACAAGGTACTGGCCGAGCTGGACGCCAAGCTGGGCCGCCGCGGCGGCCGCTTCCAGCCGGTCTGCGTGCCGGGCGACCAGGTGAGCGTGGAAGACGCGGTCAGGTCCTACCTGTTCAACAGCCAGCTGCTCAGCCGCGCCGACGGCAGCATGCTGCTGATCGTCCCGGAAGAGTGCCGGCAGAACGAGCGCGTGTGGAACTACCTGTCGCGCCTGACCGCCGGGGGCGGGCCGATCCGCGAAGTGAAGGTCTTCGACCTCAAGCAGAGCATGCAGAACGGCGGCGGCCCGGCCTGCCTGCGCCTGCGCGTGGCGCTCAACGAAGCCGAGCTGGCCGCGGTGAACCCCGGCGTGGTCATGACCCCGGCGCTGTACGACACCCTGGTGGCCTGGGTCGACAAGCACTACCGCGACCGCCTGTCCGAAGCCGACCTGGCCGACCCGCAGCTGCTGGTGGAGTGCCGGACGGCATTGGATGAACTGAGCCGGATCCTTAAACTGGGCTCCGTCTATCCCTTCCAGATGAGTTGAACATCATGACCACCGAAAGCCTTCCGCTGATCCTCGAAGACGCCACCGGCGCCCGTCGCGAGACCCACAGCGCCCGCCTGGCCATCCGCCTGGAGGGCCGCGACCTGTGGCTGGAGGCCGACGGCAAGGGCGGCCTGCTGATCTACGCCGAGTCCTTCGAGGAGGACACCGAGGTGCCGCTGCTGGTGGTCCGCCCGCAGGCGGTCAACCAGCTCAGCCTGAGCCTGGAGCTGGAGGCCGCCGAAGTCCACGAACATGGTCCAGACTGTGGATGTGACCATCACTGATCGCAGGGGCCGCCGCCCGCAGGTGCCGGCGGCCAACCGGGAGACCCGCGCATGCTAGCACTGGGCAAGCTGCTCGACCTGACCCTCGTCGGTCGCGAGCCGACCGAGAAGATCCAGCTCACCGCCGACGGCACGCGCCTGCACTGGCTGGCCGAAGGCGCCCTCGAGGTGACCCCCGCCAGCGGCCGCGACAATGGCCTGGACCTGCTGCTCTCGGCCGGCATCCACGGCAACGAGACGGCGCCCATCGAACTGCTCGACCGCCTCGTCCAGCGCATCGCCCGCGGCGAGCTGAAGCCGGCGGCGCGCCTGCTGTTCCTGCTTGGCAACCCGGAGGCCATGCGCCGCGGCGAGCGCTACCTGGAACAGGACATCAACCGCCTGTTCTGCGGCCGCCACGAGGACGGCAGCGGCAGCGAGGCCCTGCGCGCCGCCGAACTGGAGCGCCTGGCCGCGGCCTTCTTCGCCCGCGACGGCCGCCAGCGGCTGCACTACGACCTGCACACGGCGATCCGCGGTTCGAAGATCGAGCAGTTCGCCCTCTACCCCTGGAGCGAGGGCCGCGAGCATTCCCGCGCGGAGCTGGCGCGCCTGCGCAGCGCCGGGATAGACGCGGTGCTGCTGCAGAACAAGACCGGCATCACCTTCAGCTCCTACACCTACAGCCGCCTGGGCGCCGAGGCCTTCACCCTGGAGCTGGGCAAGGCGCGGCCCTTCGGGCAGAACCAGGTGGTCAACCTGGGCCGCCTGGAGGCGCTGCTGCAGGTGCTGGTCGACGGCAGCGAGGCGCCGGTGGAGGAGGGCGGGCTGGACGGCCTGCAACTGTTCGCCGTGTCCCGCGAGGTGATCAAGCACAGCGACCACTTCCGCCTGCACCTGGACGACGCCGTGGACAACTTCACCGAGCTGGACCATGGCTACCTGCTCGCCGAGGACATCGGCGGCACCCGCTGGATCGTCGAAGAGAAGGGCGCGCGCATCATCTTCCCCAACCCGCGGGTGAGGAACGGCCTTCGCGCCGGCATCCTCGTGGTGCCCACGGAACTCTGAGCGCCCGGCGTCTGGGGCTCTTCGTAGGAGCGAGCTTGCTCGCGAACAGATTTTTCCGGCGGCTGCGGTGCCATGCGGTTCGCGAGCAAGCTCGCTCCTACGAGAAGCCATGCTCGCCTGCAACGTTGTCCGCAATAGCTGGAACCACCCACGCCATTCCCCTGTAGGAGCGCGCCCTGCGCGCGAAATCGTGGGCAGGGCCCGCTCCTACAGGTTGCCGGGAGGCACGGTATTCCTCCCGCCGTAGGAGCGGACCTTGTCCGCGATAGCCGGACCCACCGGCGCGATTCGCGGATGAGATCCGCTCCTACGCCGCTCCACCCGCGCCATTCCCCTGCCCGCGAAGACCCGCCTTCCGAGCCTTGTCCCCAGGCAGCCAAGCACATAGCATCGGGCTCTTTCCCCGCTTTCCAGGAGCCCCGCCATGTCCGTCATCGACCTTCGCAGCGACACCGTCACCCTGCCCAGCGCCGGGATGCGCGAGGACATGGCCCGGGCCGAACTGGGCGACGACGTGTATGGCGAGGACCCCACCGTCAACCGCCTGGAGGCCGCCCTGGCCGAGCGCCTGGGTTTCGAGGCCGGGCTCTTCGTGCCCAGCGGCACCATGAGCAACCTGCTCGGGCTGATGGCCCACTGCGAGCGCGGCGACGAGTACATCGTCGGCCAGCAGGCCCACACCTATAAATACGAAGGCGGCGGCGCCGCGGTGCTCGGCTCCATCCAGCCGCAGCCCATCGAGGGCGAGGCCGACGGTTCGCTGGACCTGGCCAAGGTCGAGGCGGCCATCAAGCAGGACGACTTCCACTTCGCCCGCACCCGCCTGCTGGCGCTGGAGAACACCATGCAGGGCAAGGTCCTGCCGCTGGCCTACCTGGCCGCCGCCCGCGAGCTGACGCAGCGCCGCGGCCTGGCCCTGCACCTGGACGGCGCGCGCCTGTACAACGCCGCGGTCAAGCTGGGTGTGGACGCCGGCGAGATCACCCGCCACTTCGATTCCGTCTCGGTGTGCCTGTCCAAGGGCCTGGGCGCGCCGGTGGGCTCGGTACTGTGCGGCAGCGCCGGGCTGATCGGCAAGGCCCGGCGCCTGCGCAAGATGGTCGGCGGCGGCATGCGCCAGGCCGGCGGGCTCGCGGCGGCCGGGCTGTACGCCCTGGACCACCAGGTGCAACGCCTGGCCGAGGACCACGCCAATGCCGAAACCCTCGGCCGTGGCCTGGCGGACCTGGGCTACGCCGTCGAGCCGGTGCAGACCAACATGGTCTACGTCGACCTCGGCGAGCGTGCCGCGGCCCTGCGCGACTTCCTCGGCGAGCGCGGCATCCGCGTCAGCGCTGCCCCGCGCCTGCGCCTGGTTACCCACCTGGACGTGAAAACCGCGGACATTCCCCGTATCGTCGAGGCTTTCGCCGCCTTTCGTCGCGACTGACTAGGATAGAGGCGCAATAGCTGCCATCTATCGTAGAAACACACTGTACCCGGTGCGCAGGGCCGATATAATGCGGCCCTTTGCCGGCGATTCGTGGCCGCATTTTTCCGTGGAAGAACCTATGAAAAGCGCTGAAATCCGTGAAGCCTTCCTCCGCTTCTTCGAAGAGAAGGGGCACACCCGCGTAGCGTCCAGTTCGCTGATTCCGGCGAACGACCCGACCCTGCTGTTCACCAACGCCGGCATGAACCAGTTCAAGGACTGCTTCCTCGGCCTGGAAAAGCGCGCCTACACCCGCGCCACCACCAGCCAGAAGTGCGTCCGCGCCGGCGGCAAGCACAACGACCTGGAAAACGTCGGCTACACCGCGCGCCACCACACCTTCTTCGAAATGCTGGGCAACTTCAGCTTCGGCGACTATTTCAAGCGCGACGCCATCCACTACGCCTGGGAATTCCTCACCTCGGACAAGTGGCTGAACCTGCCCAAGGACAAGCTCTGGGTCACCGTCTACGCCAGCGATGACGAGGCCTACGACATCTGGACCCAGGAAGTCGGCGTGCCCGCCGAGCGCATGGTGCGCATCGGCGACAACAAGGGCGCCCCCTACGCCTCCGACAACTTCTGGGCGATGGGCGACACCGGCCCCTGCGGCCCCTGCACCGAGATCTTCTACGACCACGGCGCCGACATCTGGGGCGGCCCGCCCGGCTCCCCGGAAGAGGACGGCGACCGCTACATCGAGATCTGGAACAACGTGTTCATGCAGTTCAACCGCACCGCGGACGGCGTCATGCACCCGCTGCCGGCGCCGAGCGTGGACACCGGCATGGGCCTTGAGCGCATCAGCGCCGTGCTGCAGCACGTCCACTCGAACTACGAGATCGACCTGTTCCAGAGCCTGCTCAAAGCCTCCGCCGAAGCCATCGGCTGCGCCAACGACGACGCGCCGTCGCTGAAGGTTGTGGCCGACCACATCCGTTCCTGCAGCTTCCTGATCGCCGACGGCGTGCTGCCTTCGAACGAAGGCCGCGGCTACGTGCTGCGCCGCATCATCCGCCGCGCCTGCCGTCACGGCAACAAGCTGGGTGCCAAGGGCAGCTTCTTCCACAAGATCGTCGCCGCCCTGGTGACCGAGATGGGCGAAGCCTTCCCCGAGCTCAAGCAGCAGCAGGCGCACATCGAGCGCGTGCTCAAGACCGAGGAAGAGCAGTTCGCCAAGACCCTGGAGCAGGGCCTGAAGATCCTCGAGCAGGACCTGGGCGAGCTGAAGGGCAGCGTCATCCCTGGCAACGTGGTGTTCAAGCTGTACGACACCTACGGCTTCCCGGTGGACCTGACCAACGACATTGCCCGCGAGCGCAGCCTGACCCTCGACGAGGAAGGCTTCGAGCGCGAGATGGAGGCCCAGCGCGAGCGCGCCCGCTCCGCCAGCGCCTTCGGCATGGACTACAACGCCCTGGTGAAAGTCGACGGCGACACCCGCTTCCTGGGCTACCAGGGCGTGTCCGGCGCCGGCCAGATCATCGCGCTGTTCAAGGACGGCAAGGCCGTCGAGAAGCTCAAGGAAGGCGAGGAGGGCGTGGTCGTCCTCGACCAGACGCCGTTCTACGCCGAATCCGGCGGCCAGGTCGGCGACTGCGGCACCCTCTCCGGCGCCGGCGTGCGCTTCGACGTGCGCGACACCACCAAGGCCGGCGGCGCCCACCTGCACCACGGCATCGTCGCCCAGGGCAGCCTGAGCGTCGGCGCCGCGGTCAAGGCCGAGGTCGATGCCGGCGTGCGCCAGGCCACCGCGCTGAACCACTCCGCCACCCACCTGCTGCACGCCGCGCTGCGCCAGGTGCTGGGCGACCACGTGCAGCAGAAGGGCTCGCTGGTGGACAGCCAGCGCCTGCGCTTCGACTTCAGCCACTTCGAGGCCATCAAGCCCGAGCAGCTGAAGCAACTGGAAGACATCGTCAACGCCGAGATCCGCGCCAACAGCGAGGTCGAGACCGAAGAGACCGACATCGACACCGCCAAGGCCAAGGGCGCCATGGCGCTGTTCGGCGAGAAGTACGGCGACCAGGTGCGCGTGCTGACCATGGGCGGCGGCTTCTCCGTCGAACTGTGCGGCGGCACCCACGTCGGCCGCACCGGCGACATCGGTCTGTTCAAGATCACCAGCGAAGGCGGCGTGGCCGCCGGCGTGCGCCGTATTGAGGCGGTGACCGGCGCGGCTGCGCTGGCCTACCTCAATGGCGCCGAAGAGCAGCTCAAGGAAGCGGCCGGCCTGGTCAAGGGCAGCCGTGACAACCTGCTGGACAAGCTCGCCGGCCTGCTGGAGCGCAACCGCCAGTTGGAGAAGGAACTGGAGCAGCTCAAGGCCAAGGCCGCCAGCGCCGCCGGCGACGACCTGGCCGGTTCGGCCGTGGACGTGGCGGGGGTGAAACTGCTGGCCGCGCGTCTCGACGGCCTGGACGGCAAGGCGCTGCTGGCGCTGGTCGACCAGCTGAAGAACAAGCTGGGCAGCGGCGTGATCCTGCTCGGCGGCGTGTTCGAAGAGAAAGTGGTGCTGGTCGCCGGGGTGACCCAGGACCTGACCGCCAGGCTCAAGGCCGGCGACCTGATGAAGCAGGCCGCGGCAGCCGTGGGCGGCAAGGGCGGCGGTCGCCCGGACATGGCCCAGGGCGGCGGCACCGACGCCGGCAAGCTGGACGAGGCCCTGGCCCTGGCCAAGGCCTTCGTCGAACAGGGCCGGTAAGCACCGGCAAGGCCAGGCCCGCGGCGCGCCCGGCGGGCCTTGGCAAGGGGCAGCGATGTCTGTCTAATGGGCGCCCTTCAGGAATCAGGCGGCTTTTGAAATGGCTTTGATCGTACAGAAGTTTGGAGGGACCTCCGTCGGCACCGTCGAGCGTATCGAGCAGGTAGCCGAGAAGGTGAAGAAATTCCGCGAGGCGGGTGACGATATCGTGGTGGTGGTTTCCGCCATGAGCGGCGAGACCAACCGCCTGATCGGCCTGGCCAAGCAGATCATGGACCAGCCGGTTCCGCGCGAACTGGACGTCATGGTCTCCACCGGCGAGCAGGTGACCATCGCCCTGCTGAGCATGGCCCTGATCAAGCGCGGCGTGCCGGCGGTTTCCTACACCGGCAACCAGGTGCGCATCCTGACCGACAGCGCGCACACCAAGGCGCGTATCCTGAGCATCGACGACGCCAACATCCGCAGCGACCTCAAGGCCGGCCGCGTGGTCGTGGTCGCCGGCTTCCAGGGCGTGGACGAGCACGGCAACATCACCACCCTCGGCCGCGGCGGCTCCGACACCACCGGCGTGGCCCTGGCCGCGGCGCTGAAGGCCGACGAGTGCCAGATCTATACCGACGTCGATGGCGTCTACACCACCGATCCGCGCGTAGTGCCGCAGGCCCGCCGACTGGACAAGATCACCTTCGAGGAAATGCTGGAAATGGCCAGCCTCGGCTCCAAGGTGCTGCAGATCCGCTCGGTGGAGTTCGCCGGCAAGTACAATGTTCCGCTGCGCGTGCTGCACAGCTTCCAGGAGGGTCCGGGCACCCTCATTACCCTTGATGAAGAGGAATCCATGGAACAGCCGATCATCTCCGGCATCGCCTTCAACCGCGACGAAGCCAAGCTGACCATCCGTGGCGTACCGGATACCCCCGGAGTGGCCTTCAAGATCCTCGGGCCGATCAGTGCCGCGAACATCGAAGTCGACATGATCGTGCAGAACGTCTCGCACGATAACACCACCGACTTCACCTTCACTGTGCACCGCAACGACTACCTCGCGGCCCTGGAAATCCTCAAGCAGACCGCCGCCAACATCGGCGCGCGCGAGGCCACCGGCGACACCAACATCGCCAAGGTCTCCATCGTCGGCGTCGGCATGCGTTCCCACGCCGGCGTCGCCAGCCGCATGTTCGAGGCGCTGGCGAAGGAGAGCATCAACATCCAGATGATCTCCACCTCGGAAATCAAGGTGTCCGTGGTCATCGAGGAGAAATACCTGGAGCTCGCGGTACGTGCGTTGCACACCGCCTTCGAGCTGGATGCCCCGGCCCGCCAGGGCGAGTAAGAGGGCATCATGCAAAAGGCGCGGCTCATCCCGCGCCTTTTGTCGTTTTTGACCGGGCCACCGGAACTTTCATTCCGCGCGGACTGGTCAATACTTGGGTGAAGGAGCACACACTTGATATTCAGTGGCTCTGCCGCCATTTCTTTTTTTGCAGACTGCTTATCCGAAACACGAAAGGAGAAAGGAATGCTGATTCTGACTCGCCGGGTCGGAGAGACCCTGATGGTTGGTGATGACGTCACTGTGACCGTGCTGGGCGTCAAGGGAAATCAGGTGCGCATTGGCGTGAACGCGCCGAAGGAAGTCGCTGTTCACCGCGAAGAGATCTACCAGCGCATCCAGAAAGAGAAAGACCAAGAACCAAACCATTAATTTTTCTATAAAAAATTCTTTGCAAACGGGGAAAACATGGATATCATGCGCCCCGTGTTGCGGAGAGGTGGCCGAGTGGCCGAAGGCGCTCCCCTGCTAAGGGAGTACACCTCAAAAGGGTGTCGGGGGTTCGAATCCCCCCCTCTCCGCCATTTGCACGTTCTGGTGCGAATGACGAGTCAGGTAGCTAAGCTACTGAAAAGATTGAAAAATCTGTTTGACACGTCTGAATGTTCGAACTAGAATCTGCGCCCCATCAGCGCACTCATAGCTCAGCTGGATAGAGTACTCGGCTACGAACCGAGCGGTCGGAGGTTCGAATCCTCCTGAGTGCGCCACTACACAGGCGGTACGCGCAAGCGGACGCCAGCAGCGACGAAAGGCCTCGGCCCCAGAAGCTGCACCAGTTGGTGAACCTGGCTAAACTGCACCAACCAGCGCACTCATAGCTCAGCTGGATAGAGTACTCGGCTACGAACCGAGCGGTCGGAGGTTCGAATCCTCCTGAGTGCGCCATCTACCGAAAGGGCCTGCAGCAATGCAGGCCCTTTTTCTTTGCCTCGCGTTTTTCCGCATCGGGCCGGGCTCAGCGCCGCTTGCGCGTCGCCTTGCCCTGCACGCAGCCGAACTCGTCGAAGGTTACTGTGCGCCTGCCTTGGTCGGGCCTGGCGTCGTAGTGGTAGCGCTGCCGCTCGTCGAGCTGGCTGACGCGGTCCGGGCGGCCGAAGGCGCTTTCCACGTCCGTGCGGGTCATGCCGGTGCGAATGCGCTTCTGCAGGATCGCGGTGCGCCTTTCGCGCTCGTCGAGGCGGTTGCCGCAGCCATCCTCGCGCTCGCCAACCACCACCAGCGGGTTGTCGGATGGCGCGCGCCGGCTCTCGTGGGGAGGGTGGGCTAGGGGCACCGGCCTGCCGCTGCCCGGCGTCGGGTTGTGCGCCCGCTGCCGGCTTTGCGCCTGGCCCGGCGGGCAGCCATGCTGGTGGAAGCTGACATGGCCATCGGCGGTCTCGCAGCGGAACGGCGTGGCGGCGGGGCGGTCCATTGGCATGAGGGCGAGCAGCGGGAGCAGGCAGTACAGGGGCGACAGGCGCATCTCCGATCCTCCGTGACAGGGTTGCATGCAGCCTATCCCGCCTGGCCTTCGCGAAATTTCCGGGTGTCTCGACAGCTTTTTCCGGCGTCTGTGATAGCGAGTGAAGTCACCCTCAACTTTGTGCCGCAAGCGATTGTTCTAGCCGCTATTTTGTAACGCTGAACAGGCTCCGGAGTGTTATCATTTCTCCTATCTGCCCGATATGGGCGCGTGGGCACACCACCATGGACTTACCCAGTAGTTACCCAGAACCCCGATTGCCTCAACACGACCTGATGTTTTAAGCCCCCGTGCGCGCTCCGCCGCTGGGGGTGGAGCGTGCTATGACCGAAGTAGAAGCCAAGAAGCCGCAGGAAAGCCTGCAGGACCGCCTGAACCAGGTGGTCGAGCTGCTGAACAAGCACAAGCTGGTCGAAGACCTGGCGCACCGCCAGGAAGGCCAGCACCAGGATCTCGTCGAGAACCTGGTACACCGGCAGAACCTCGCCGAGCTGCAGCGCAAGCTTGATGACCTGCACCCCGCCGACATCGCCCACATCCTCGAATCGCTGCCGCTGAGCGACCGCCTGACGGTCTGGCAGCTGGTCAAGGCCGAGCGCGACGGCGACATCCTCCTGGAAGTATCCGACGCCGTCCGCGAGACGCTGATCGCCGACATGGACGATCACGAGATCCTCGCCGCGGCCAAGGAGATGGACGCCGACGAACTCGCCGACCTGGCGCCGGAACTGCCGCGCGACGTCGTCCACGAGCTGATGGAAACCCTCGATGCGCAGCAGCGCGAGCGCGTGCGCTCGGCGTTGTCCTACGAGGAAGACGAAGTCGGCGCGCTGATGGACTTCGAGATGGTCACCATCCGCGACGACGTCAGCCTGGAAGTGGTGCTGCGCTATCTGCGCCGCCTGAAGGAGCTGCCGGGGCATACCGACAAGCTGTTCGTGGTCGACTACGACGGCCTGCTCAAGGGCGTGCTGCCGATCAAGCGCCTGCTGGTCAACGACCCGGACAAGCAGGTGGCCGAGGTCATGGCCACCGACCCGGTGACCTTCCAGCCCGACGAGGACGGCTACGACGCCGCCCAGGCGTTCGAGCGCTACGACCTGATCTCCGCCCCGGTGGTGGACAAGAACGGCAAGCTGATCGGCCGCCTGACCATCGACGAGATGGTCGACCTCATCCGCGAGGAGAGCGAGACCGAAGTGCTGAACATGGCCGGTCTGCGCGAGGAGGAAGACATCTTCGCCTCGGTGTGGAAGTCGGTGCGCAACCGCTGGACCTGGCTGGCCACCAACCTGATCACCGCCTTCGTCGCCTCGCGGGTGATCGGCCTGTTCGAAGGCTCCATCGAGAAGCTGGTGGCGCTGGCCGCGCTGATGCCCATCGTCGCCGGCATCGGCGGCAACTCGGGCAACCAGACCATCACCATGATCGTCCGCGCCATCGCCCTGGACCAGATCCAGACCAGCAACGCCACGCGCCTGCTGCGCAAGGAGCTGGGCGTGGCGCTGGTCAACGGCCTGGTCTGGGGCGGGGTGATAGGCGTGGTGGCCTTCTACCTGTACGGCAACTGGGAGCTGGGCGTGGTGATGACCGCGGCCATGACCCTCAACCTGCTGTTGGCTGCGCTGGCGGGGGTGCTGATTCCGATGACGCTGCTGCGCCTGGGGCGCGATCCGGCGATGGGATCCAGCGTGATGATCACCGCCATGACCGACAGCGGTGGGTTCTTCATCTTCCTGGGCCTGGCCACGTTGTTCCTGATGTAGGCCCATGCCGGCTGCGAAAAACCGCCTTCGGGCGGTTTTTGCACTTCAGGAGCGGGGCTTTGCGGGCAGGAATCGGGGCTCTCGCTACATCCGTATCACAGGACCTCCTGAGCGCCGGATCGCGGACAGAGTCCGCTCCTACGGTTCCGGGAAGCACGACTTTTCGTAGGATGGCGTTGAGCGAAGCGATACCCATCATCAGGGGGCGATGGGTTTCGCAAGCTCAACCCATCCTACGAAGAGCACCTCGGCGCAAGCCTAAGGTTCAGGGAGGGCACGGGCGTAGGAGCGGACTTTGTCCGCGATTGGATTCACCGGCCACGCCGGACGGGGCATGGCCCGCTGGAATGAAAAATGCCGTTTCCCCCATGGGAGAAACGGCATTTCTCTTTAAGCGAACAGCGCTTCTTCGGTGCAACTGGGCTCAGGCGTTGCTGGCCATTTCCGCATCGTGGGCGATCAGGGCGATCAGCGCATTCTGCTGGCGATGGGTCAGCTGGCGGAAGCGTTGCAGCAGCTCACGCTCGTGCAGGCTCAGCTCGGGGCTGTCCAGGCGGATGCCGAGGTTGTCCTGCAGGGCGCCCTCTTGCAGCAGGCTCTGCTCCAGGCGGGCGATGATTTCCGAGTTCATGCTGCGATGGTGATTGCGGGCGACCTCGGCGATACGCTCACGCATGCCTTCGGGCAGACGGACGACGAACTTGTCGGCGGTGCGACTGGAGTAGCTTGGGGTTGCCTGTTTCAATGGGCGCATACATTAAACCTGTAAGTCAGGGAAACGGTGCCAAGGGGTCTGTGTTCGAGTCCCTATGACAGCGAAATCCGTTGGCCGTTCAGCGCAAGGGCAGTAATCAGGTGGCCGACCAATTACTTGACGTCAATTCTGCGACGTATTTTGCGTCGCATGAAGGCTAAATGCCAGCACCAATCGTCCGAAATGCGAGGCTATCTGCATATCTTTCTTTCGATGGGTGGCGCGGCCCATGGGCTCCATTCGCTCAGATTAGCTCAAGTCCCAGGTCCCGGCCGCCATTGCGCCATCATCCGACCACCCGCACGGGCAATGGTTCACGAGGGGCGCGGATGATGTCACAACCTGGCTCGCCATGCAGCGCCGGGCCGGCCATTTTCCCGCTTCCGCGGCGCCGGCGGGCGGGTATCATACGCGGCGTCCGCGCCCCGGGAGGCGCGGTGCAGAGATGAGCATGAGCGGCAAGTTGATCTATCTGATGGGGCCTTCGGGCTCGGGCAAGGACAGCCTGCTCCAGGCTGCGGCGGCGCCGCTGGCCGAGCGGGGCGGGTACGTCGTGCGGCGGGTGATCACCCGTTCCGCCGAGGCCCGCGGCGAGGATGCCGAAGCGGTGACCCCCGAAGCCTTCGAGCGCCTGGAGCGCGAGGGCGCCTTCGCCATGAGCTGGCGGGCCAATGGCCTGTGCTACGGCATCCCGCGGCAGATCGACCACTGGCTGGCCCAAGGGCGCGTCGTGCTGGTCAACGGCTCGCGCGGCTATCTGGAGGAAGCGCGACGACGCTATCCCGGCCTGCTCGCGGTGCTGTTGCAGGTCGCCCCCGAGGTGCTGCGCCAGCGCCTGGTCGCCCGCGGCCGGGAAACCCTGGCGGAGATCGAGGCGCGCCTGGCGCGCAATGCCGCCTTCGCCGAGGGCCTGGCGCCGCCGTTGCGGGTGCTGGACAACTCCGCCAGCCTGGAGACCAGCGTGGGCGGCCTGCTGGCCTTGCTGGACGACGCCGGGGTCAGCGCAGCGGCAACGCCAGGCTGACGCCGCTGTTCGTTCAGGCGGGCCTTCTCGGCAGGTGCGAAATCCGCGCCGCGGCATGACAAATGCGCCGACGCTGGTTAACATGCCCACCCGGTCCCGGCAGCCGCCGCGGGCCCAGGCGTGTCCCCATAGTTCAAGGGATAGAATAAGCCCCTCCTAAGGGCTAGATACTGGTTCGAATCCAGTTGGGGACGCCATCCTTCCCGCCGTTTCCTCATTGCCCCCGGTTTCTTGCCACTGCGCCTGGCGCCGATACCCGATAGTCGAATCCAGACGCCTGGCGATGACGGAGAAGCGATGAGCCATTTCCCTGAGCGGTCCGAGCGATGCTGAGCGCCGAACTCAAGGCCTTCTATATGGTGGCGCGCCTGGGCAGCATCACCCAGGCGGCGAAGAAGCTCGGCCTCAGCCAGCCGACGGTGACCACGCAAATCCGCAGCCTGGAAGGCCAGTACGCCGTGGAGCTGTTCTACCGCGGCGGCCGCCGCCTGACCCTCACCGACGAAGGCGCGCGCCTGCTGCCCATGGTCCAGGCGCTGCTGCAGCAGGAGGCGGACATCGAGTTCTTCCTGCGCAACTGCGGGCAGATGCAGGGCAGCCTGCGCATCGGCGCCACTTCGCCCTACTACGTGCTGGGGCTGATCAAGGCCTTCCGCGAGCGTTACCCGCAGATCGAGGTGTCGGTGGAGATCGGCAACTCGCAGCAGGTGCTGGAGGCCCTCTATGAATGCCGGGTGGACCTGGCGGCCTCGTCGCAGCCGGTGGAGGACGCGCGGCTGATCCACCTGGTGCTCGGCCGCGACCCGCTGGTGCTGGCGGTGCACCGCAGCCACCCGCTGGCGGCGCAGCGCTCGGTGGCCCTGGGCGAGCTGCGCAACCATTGCCTGCTGATGCGCGAGGCCGGCTCGACCACCCGCGAACTGACCGAGAAGCTGCTGCGCGAGTCCGTGGTAATGCCGGCCTCGATGCTGGAGATCGGCAGCCGCGAGTCGATCCGCGAGGCGGTGATCCGCAACCTCGGGGTGAGCATCATCTCGCGCCAGGAAGTGCCGGATAACCCCGAGCTGCGCGTGCTGGAGCTGCAGGGTGCGCCGCTGATCGACGAATACCTGTTCTGCCTGAAGGAACGCCGCCAGGCGCGCCTGACCAGCGCCTTCCTGGCCCTGGCACGGGAAACCGCGCCCGCCCCATAGCTGCAATTGCCTGGGGGTTTTCGTAGGAAGCCGGGCCTGCCCGTACCGTAGGAGCGGACCTTGTCCGCGATAGCCGGACGTCCCAGCGCGATTCGCGGATGAGATCCGCTCCTACGCCGCGCCACCCGCGCCATTCCCCTGTAGGAGCGGGCCCTGCGCGCGAAATCGCGGGCAGGGCCCGCCCTGTAAAAAGCCTTTCGGCATCGCAAATCTGCCTATACCTCTATCGGCGCAGTTGCACCCATCGCAACAGAGCCTTCGCATTCCTTCCCTAGCATGGCCCTCCATCGAGCCCCGCGGTCTGTCGCCGCGGGCCAGCTGCAAGAGGTTCCGCCATGCACGATTCCCTCCCCACCGGCACCCCGCTGCGGGTGCGCGACATGCACAAGCGCTTCGGCCACTTCGCCGCCCTCGACGGCG
This sequence comes from Pseudomonas sp. A6, assembly GCF_052367875.1. Taxonomy (NCBI): domain Bacteria; kingdom Pseudomonadati; phylum Pseudomonadota; class Gammaproteobacteria; order Pseudomonadales; family Pseudomonadaceae; genus Pseudomonas; species Pseudomonas sp. A6. The sequence continues at coordinate 1,727,277 of NZ_CP198970.1, forward strand.
TCTCGCTGGACATCGAGGGCGGCGAGCTGGTCTGCCTGCTCGGCCCCTCCGGCTGTGGCAAGACCACGCTGCTGCGTTGCATCGCCGGGCTGGAGCGCCAGGACGGCGGCGCCATCCATATCGGTGAGCGCGACGTCTCGCGCCTGCCGCCCCAGGCCCGCGACTACGGCATTCTGTTCCAGTCCTACGCGCTGTTCCCCAACCTCAGCGTCGAGCAGAACGTCGCCTACGGCCTGACCGGCGCCAGCCGCGAGGAAGCGCGCAAGCGCGTGGGCGAGATGCTCGAACTGGTCGGCCTGGCCGGCAGCGAGAAGAAGTACCCCGGCCAGCTCTCCGGCGGCCAGCAGCAGCGCGTGGCCATGGCCCGCGCGCTGGCCCCGGCGCCGTCGCTGCTGCTGCTCGACGAGCCCATGTCGGCGCTGGACGCCCGGGTGCGCGAGCACCTGTGCGGCGAGCTGCGCCAACTGCAGAAGAGCCTGGGCATCACCACCCTGATGGTCACCCACAACCAGGACGAGGCCATGCTGATGGCCGACCGCATCGCCGTGATGAACCACGGCAAGGTCGAGCAGTACGGCACCGCCCAGGAAATCTACAGCGCCCCGGCCACGCCCTTCGTCGCCGAGTTCGTCGGCCAGGGCAACTGGCTGCCCTTCGAGCGCGGCGCCGACGGCATGGCGCGGGTCGGCGGCCTGAGCCTGCGCCTGCACGGCGAGCGCGCCAACGCCACGCGCGGGCGGCTGTTCTGCCGCCCGGAGGCGATCGGCATCAACCCGGTGGTGCACCAGGAGAACCTGTTCCGCGCCCAGGTCCGCGAGATCACCTTCCTCGGCAACCGCTGCCGCATGAGCTTCGAATTGCACGAGCTGCCCGGCCACGCGCTGCTGGCCGAGCTGGCCCCGGAGCAGATGCCGCGCCTGGGCAGCGCGGACATCTGGGTCTCGCTGCCGCCGCAGAGCCTGCAGGTGTTCGCCTGACATGAGCGCGGTAATGAAACTCGACCCGACCCTGGCCGCCGGCCAGGCCCGCGGCGACCTCGGCGACCGCCTGTTCATCCTCGGCGGCAAGCTGTTGCTGCTCGCCCTGCTGGCCCTGGCCGTGCTGCTGCCGCTGCTGGCCATCTTCTGGCGTGGCTTCAGCGGCGCCGAAGGGCAGGGCGGCGGCCTGACGGCCATGGCCGAGCTGCTGGCCAGCGCCAACTTCCACTGGCTGCTGGGCAATAGCCTGAAGGTCTCGCTGAGCGTGGCGGCCATCGTGGTGCCGCTGGCCTATGGCTTCGCCTACGCCCTGCAGCGCACGCTGATCCCGGCCAAGGGCCTGTGGCGTGGCATTTCCCTGCTGCCGCTGCTGGCGCCGTCGATGCTCCCGGGCATCGCGCTGATCTACCTGTTCGGCAACCAGGGCCTGCTGCGCAGTTGGGTGCCGGACAACATCTATGGTTTCTGGGGCATCGTCCTGGGCGAGGCCATCTACACCTTCCCCCATGCGCTGATGATCCTGCTTTCGGCGCTGTCGCTGGCCGACGCGCGGCTGTTCGACGCCGCCTCCAGCATGGGCGCCAGCCCCTGGAAGGCGTTCCGCAGCATCACCTGGCCGGCCTCGCGGCAGGGCGTGTTCGCCGCCTTCTGCCTGGTGTTCACCCTGACCATCACCGACTTCGGCGTGCCCGTGGTTGTCGGTGGCGACTACCAGGTGCTGGCGCTGGAAGCCTACAAGGCAGTGGTCGGCCAGCAGCAGTTCGGCCGCGGCGCACAGATCGGCATGCTCCTGCTGTTGCCGGCACTGCTGAGCTTCGCGGTGGACGCCTGGCTGCGCCGGCGCCAGGGCGACTCCATGAGCGGCCGCGCCCAGGTCTACCAGCCCAAGCCCTCGCGCCGCCGCGACGGCGCCTACCTGGCGCTGGTGCTGCTGGTCAGCGCGGTGATCCTCGGCGTGCTGGGCATGGCCGTGTATTCCTCGCTGGTGAAGTTCTGGCCGTACAACCTGTCGTTGTCGTTGCGCCACTACGCCTTCGAGGAAACCGCCGGCGGCGGCTGGCTGGCCTACCGCAACAGCCTGACCCTGGCCTGCTGCACCGCGCTGTTCGGCAGTGCGCTGATCTTCACCGGCGCCTACCTGATCGAGAAGACTCGCGAGCAGGCCTGGCTGAACCAGTTGCTGCGCATGTTCTGCTTCGTGCCCATGGCGGTGCCGGGCCTGGTCCTGGGCCTGGGCTACGTGTTCTTCTTCAACCTGCCGGGCAACCCGCTGCACGTGTTCTACGGCAGCATGGCCCTGCTGGTGGTGTGCACCATCGCCCACTACCTGACCACCGCGCAGATGACCGCCACCACCGCGCTGCGCCAGCTCGACGGCGAGTTCGAGGCCGCCGCGCTGTCGCTGAAGATGCCGCTGTGGCGCCACTACCTGAAGGTGACCCTGCCGATCTGCCTGCCGGCGCTGCTGGACATCGTCCGCTACCTGTTCGTCTCGGCGATGACCACGGTGTCGGCGGCGATCTTCCTCTACAGCCCGGATAGCATCCTCGCCGCCGTCGCCGTGCTGAACATGGACGACGCCGGCAACGTCGGCGGCGCCGCCGCCATGTCCACGCTGATCCTGCTCACCTCGGCGGCCGCCTCGCTCGTCCTGGCCCTGGCCTCGCGCGGCCTGCTGCGCCGGTCCCAGGCCTGGCGCCGGAGCGGCCACTGATTCCCCACGACCCACGTTGCACCTGACCGTCACCCCCGCGAACGCGGGGGCCCAATAAACAGAAGGAGCGCACCATGTTCAAACGCCTCGCCCTCGCCGCCGCCGTGCTCGCCGGTTTCAGCCTGCACGCCAGCGCCGCCACCGAACTGACCGTCTACACTGCCCTGGAGCCGGAACAGCTGAAGGCCTACAAGGAAGCCTTCGAGAAGCAGAACCCGGACATCGAGATCAAGTGGGTGCGCGACTCCACCGGCATCGTCACCGCCAAGCTGCTGGCCGAGAAGGACCGCCCGCAGGCCGACGTGGTCTGGGGCCTGGCCGCCTCCAGCCTGGCCATCCTCGACCAGCAGGGCATGCTCGAGCAGTACTCGCCCAAGGACCTGGCGGCGATCGGCAAGAACTACCGCGACCCGGCTAACCCGCCGGCGTGGGTGGGCATGGACGTGTGGGCCGCGACCATCTGCTTCAACAGCGTGGAAGCCGAGAAACAGGGCCTGTCGAAGCCCATCAGTTGGCAGGACCTGACCAAGCCCGAGTACAAGGGCAAGATCGTCATGCCCAACCCGGCGTCCTCCGGCACCGGCTTCCTCGACGTCTCCGCCTGGCTGCAGACCTTCGGCGAGAAACAGGGCTGGGCCTACATGGACGCCCTGCACGAGAACATCGGCCAATACGTCCACTCCGGCTCCAAGCCGTGCAAGCTGGCCGCCGCCGGCGAGTTCCCCATCGGCATCTCCTTCGAGTACCCGGCGGTGCAGCTCAAGCGCCAGGGCGCGCCGCTGGACATAGTGCTGCCCAAGGAAGGCCTGGGCTGGGAGATCGAGGCCACCGGCATCGTCAAGGGCACCCAGCACCTGGAAGCGGCGAAGAAACTCGCCGACTTCTCCGCAAGCCCCGCGGCCATGGAGCTGTACAAGGAGAACTTCGCCGTGCTCGCCCAGCCGGGCATCGCCAAGCCGCAGACCGAACTGCCGGCGGACTACGAGCAGCGCCTGATCAAGAACGACTTCGCCTGGGCCTCGAAGAACCGCGACGCCATCCTGGCCGAATGGCGCAAGCGCTATGACGGCAAGTCGGAGAAGGTGGCGCAGCAGTAAGCGCGAAGCAGAGGAGAGCACCCTCTCCCTAGCCCTCTCCCTGAAGGGAGAGGGAACCCTCCTCTGCACTGGTTGCCATCACCGAGTTCATCCTGAGGTTCCAGGCGGGCTCCGATGCCGATCCACGCACCGAACAGCCCCCTCTCCCTTCAGGGAGAGGGTTGGGGAGAGGGGCTCTTCGATCCCAGGAATCCACCCATGTCCCAACAAAACACCGACATCGCCATCATCGGCGCCGGCATCCTCGGCCTGTCCCACGCCTATGCCGCCGCCCGCCGCGGCCTGCGCGTGCGCGTCTTCGAACGCAGCGCCACGCCGCTCGGCGCCTCCATCCGCAACTTCGGCCAGGCCCTGGTCGGCGGCCAGCCGCCGGGCGTCATGCTCGACCTGGCCCGCGCCAGCCGCCCGCTGTGGGCCGAATGGGCCGAGCGCGCCGGCTTCGCCATCCGCAGCAACGGCTCGCTGCTGTTCGCCCGCAGCGAGGCCGAGGAAGACCTGCTGGAAGCCTTCTGTGCCGGCCGCGCCAGGGAGCACGGCTACCGCGCCGAACTGCTCCGCGGCAAGGCTCTGGACGCGCTCTACGACGGCGCGTTCTGCAAGCACCGCGCGGCCCTGCACAGCCTCGACGACCAGCAGCTGTACTCCCGCGAGGCGCTGCCGGCGCTGATCGACTGGCTGCGCCGGGAGCTGAAGGTGGAATTCCACTTCTCCACCCTGGTGCGTGACATCGAGCCGGGCCTGCTGCGCACCACCGCCGGCACCTTCCAGGCCGGGCAGATCCTGGTCTGCTCCGGCCACGACTACCAGACCCTGCTGGCCGAGCAACTGGCCGCGCTGAAGCCGCAGGTGTGCCGCCTGCAGATGCTCCGCGCCCGCCCCGAGCGCGACCTGGGCCTGGGCCACGCGCTGCTGACCGGCCTGAGCTGCGTGCACTACGGCGCCTTCGCCGACCTGCCGCAGGCCCAGGCGATCCACGCGCAGATCCGCCGCGAGACGCCGGCGCTGGAGCGCCATGGCATCCACCTGCTGATCAGCCCTACGCCCTACGGCGAGCTGATCATCGGCGATTCCCACGACTACGGCAGCGATGCCGCGCCCTTCAACGCCGAAGTGGTGGACCGCCTGATGCTCGACCTGGCCGAGGACACCCTGGGCATGCGCGTCGAGGTGGTCGAGCGCTGGCAGGGCGTGTACGGCGCGCGCGGCCCGGCGCCGTTCTCGGTGCTGCAGGTGGAGGCGGGCATCAGCGCAGTGCTGATGCACACCGGCGTGGGCATGAGCGTGGGCCCGGCGCTGGGCGAGCGGACCATCGCCGGGCTGTTCGGCTGAGGCGCCTGTCATCGCGCTGTCATCGTTCTGGCACCGGAACGTCATGCCGGCCTGCTAAGCAGGAAGGTCGCCGGCCCGGCCCAGGGCGATGCCACATTCAGCGAGCGCGCATGAACCAACGTTTCACCCAGGACCCCTGGGATTCCGACCTGTTCGGGCTGCTCTACGGCTTCCGCTTCCACCCCGGGCAGCGCGGCCAGGAGCTGGATTCCAGCGCTGCGCTGCGCTGGCTGGAGGCGCCGGGGGAGGGCGAGGACTTCGTCTGGCTGCACCTGAACCTCGCCCACGCCGCCTGCGAGCGCTGGATGAAGAGCCACCTGGAGCTGCCCGAAACCTTCTTCGAGACCCTGCGCGAGGGCTCGCGCTCCACGCGCATCGAGCACGTCGACGCGGCGCTGCTGGCAGTGGTCAACGACGTGGTGTTCAACTTCGGCAGCGTCTCCTCGGACGTGGCCACCCTGTGGGTCTGCGCGCGCCGCCGCCTGCTGGTGACCGCCCGCATGCAGCCGCTGCGCTCGGTGGACCGCCTGCGCTCCTCGGTCAAGCACGGCGAGTGCTTCCGCTCGCCGCTGGAACTGCTGGTGCACCTGCTGCGCGACCAGGGCGACATCCTCACCCAGATCGTCCGCGAGACCACCGTGGGCGTGGACCGCATCGAGGACCGCCTGCTGTCGCAGAACCTCTCCGACAACCGCGCCGACCTGGGCGCCATGCGCCGCGTGCTGGTGCGCCTGCAGCGCCTGCTGGCGCTGGAGCCGGGCTCGCTGCTGCGGCTGCTCAACCGCCCGCCGGACTGGCTGCAGGAGGCCGACGTGCGCGACCTGCGCGAGGCCACCGAGGAATTCTCCCTGGTGATCAGCGACCTCACCTCCCTGGGCGAGCGCATCAAGCTGCTGCAGGAAGAGATCGCCGCGCAGCTCAACGAACAGAGCAACCGCACCCTGTTCACCCTGACGGTGGTCACGGTGCTGGCGCTGCCGATCAACATAGTCGCCGGCTTCTTCGGCATGAACGTCGGCGGCATTCCCCTGGCGGAGAACCCCCACGGCTTCTGGCTGCTGGTGATGCTGGTGGCCAGCTTCACCCTGCTGGCCTGGCGTTGGGCCTTCCGCAAGCGCAACGACGCCTGAACTGTCACGCGGCTGACACCGGCGCGGCCTAGGCTGGCGCGACACGCATCCCGCCAGCGAGGTCCCGGCCATGCCACTGAGCAACGACAACCTGATCCGCCGCATCCACCGCGAGCTTCTCGACCACAGCGACGAGGAACTGGAGCTGGAACTGCTGGAGGACGTGCGCAACCTCGACGAACTGTTCGACGACCACATCCCCGACGGCGACGAGGAGAAGATCGCCCGCCGCCGCTACTTCAGCGAGCTGTTCCGCCTGCAGGGCGAACTGGTGAAGCTGCAGAGCTGGGTGGTCAAGACCGGGCACAAGCTGGTGATCCTCTTCGAAGGCCGCGACGCGGCGGGCAAGGGCGGGGTGATCAAGCGCATCACCCAGCGCCTCAACCCGCGCGTGTGCCGGGTGGCCGCGCTGCCGGCGCCGAACGACCGCGAGCGCACCCAGTGGTACTTCCAGCGCTACGTCTCACACCTGCCGGCGGCGGGGGAGATCGTGCTGTTCGACCGCAGCTGGTACAACCGCGCCGGCGTCGAGCGGGTGATGGGTTTCTGCAACGACGAGCAGTACGAAGAGTTCTTCCGCAGCGTGCCGGAATTCGAGCGCATGCTGGCGCGCTCGGGCATCCAGTTGGTCAAGTACTGGTTCTCGATCACCGACGAGGAGCAGCACATGCGCTTCCTGAGCCGCATCCACGACCCGCTCAAGCAGTGGAAGCTCAGCCCCATGGACCTGGAATCGCGGCGCCGCTGGGAGGCCTACACCAAGGCCAAGGAGATCATGCTCGAACGCACCCACATCGCCGAGGCGCCCTGGTGGGTGGTGCAGGCCGACGACAAGAAGCGCGCGCGGCTGAACTGCATCCACCACCTGCTCGGCCAGGTGCCCTACGAGGAAGTGGCGCACCTGCACGTCGAGTTGCCGATGCGCCAGCGCCATGCCGACTACGTGCGCATTCCCACGCCGGGAGAAATGGTGGTGCCGGAGCATTATTGAGTCCAGACCAGGCGTAGGGCGGATAACGTTCCACGTTATCCGCCGTTTGACCTCGCCCGCCAGCCGCTCGGTGTCGAGCTTGGCGCGGGTCACGCATTCCCCCGGTTCGGCCGAGGCAGGGTCGATGAGAAAGGTGAGGCGGCGTATAACCGCGAACGGTTATACGCCCTACGCCAGGTTCGGCCTTCGCGTAGGGCGTATAACGCCTCTGGCGTTATCCGCCGTTTGACCTTGGTCGCCGGCCCGCTCGCTGTCGAGCTTGGCGCAGGTCACGCATTCTCCCGGTTCGGCCGAGGCAGGGGCGGAGAGGAGGGTGAGGCGGCGTATAACCGCGAACGGTTATACGCCCTACGCCAGGGATGTTCTCGGCCTCCAAGACATAAATTGTCACACTTGCCCGTCATGCTGGCGCGGTCATCCCCCGCAACCGGATTCCCGCATGACTAGCGAAACCCTGGCCAGGGACGGCGCCGCCGTTCTCGAAGGCCGTCCGCACCTGGACAGCAAGCCCGGCCGCCTCACCGCCCTGGCGTTCTATGCATTGCTGGCCGTCGGCCTGCTGTTCTCCGCCTGGAGCCTGGTCCACGACGTCGACGAGGTGGCCAGCGCGGTCACCACCTGGACGCCTTTCCTGCTGCTCGGCGTGGCGCTGCTGATCGCCCTGGGGTTCGAGTTCGTCAACGGTTTCCACGACACCGCCAACGCCGTGGCCACCGTCATCTATACCCATTCGCTGCCGCCGCACTTCGCGGTGGTCTGGTCCGGCTGCTTCAACTTCCTCGGCGTGCTGCTCTCCAGCGGCGCGGTGGCCTTCGGCATCATCGCCCTGCTACCGGTGGAGCTGATCCTGCAGGTCGGCTCCTCGGCCGGCTTCGCCATGGTCTTCGCCCTGCTGATCGCCGCCATCCTGTGGAACCTCGGCACCTGGTGGCTGGGCCTGCCGGCATCGTCCTCGCACACCCTGATCGGCTCGATCATCGGCGTCGGCGTGGCCAACGCGCTGATGCACGGCCGCGACGGCACCAGCGGCGTGGATTGGGCGCAGGCGACCAAGGTCGGCTACTCGCTGCTGCTCTCGCCGCTGATCGGCTTCGCCTGCTCGGCGCTGTTGCTGCTGGCCCTGCGCCTGCTGGTGAAGAACCGCGCGCTGTACAAGGCACCCAAGGCCAAGGCGCCGCCGCCGTGGTGGATCCGCGGCCTGCTGGTGCTGACCTGCACCGGGGTGTCCTTCGCCCACGGCTCCAACGACGGGCAGAAGGGCATGGGCCTGATCATGCTGATCCTGATCGGCACCGTGCCCATGGCCTATGCGCTGAACCGCACCATCCCGGCCGACCAGACCACCGCCTTCGTGGTCCTCGCCGAAGCCACCCAGCAGGGCCTGCAACGCAGCGCCCAGGGCACGGCGCCGGCCGATCCGCGCCCGGTGCTCTCGGAGTACATCCGCACCCATGAAGTGAAACCGGCCGTGGTGCCCTCGCTGGCCGCGCTGACCGGCAGCATCGGCGCCGAGGTGAAGAGCTACGGCAGCCTGGCCAAGGTGCCCGCCGAGGCCATGGCCAACGTGCGCAACGACATGTACCTGGCTTCCGAGACCATCCGCGTGATGGACAAGGACAAGGCCGGCGACTTCGACGCCGATACCCAGGCGCGGCTGATGGCCTTCAAGGGCAAGATCGACGACGCCACCCGCTTCATCCCGCTGTGGGTGAAGATCGCCGTGGCCATCGCCCTCGGCCTGGGCACCATGGTCGGCTGGAAGCGCATCGTGGTGACCGTCGGCGAGAAGATCGGCAAGAGCCACCTGACCTACGCCCAGGGCGCCTCGGCCGAGGTGGTGGCGATGCTCACCATAGGCGCGGCGGACATGTACGGCCTGCCGGTGTCCACCACCCACGTGCTGTCCTCCGGCGTGGCCGGGACCATGGCGGCCAACGGCTCGGGCCTGCAGATGCGCACCATCCGCAACCTGCTGATGGCCTGGGTGCTGACGCTGCCGGCGGCCATCGTGCTGTCCGGCTCGTTGTACTGGCTGTTCACCCGGCTGTTCTGACGGATCGCCAGGTTCGCAGCGCCGCCCCTCGGGGCGGCGTTTTCGTTCATGGGCGCGGTGTGTGGCGTACCCGTAGGAGCGGGCCCTGCCCGCGATATCGCGCGCAGGGCGCGCTCCTACATGGGAATGGTGCGGGCGGGGCAGCCCCGTAGGATGGGTTGAGCGAAGCGATACCCATCGCCTCCACTGTTCGCGATGGAGCTGCGTCCCGCGAACGCGGGAAACCAGAGGCGGTTCGCGAGCAAGCTCGCTCCTACAGGGAGGGGCCGCGCTCTTCGTAGGAGCGAGCTTGCTCGCGAACAAAAAACATCCCTTTTGCCTGCTTGAAATATCGAACGACCGGTGCGTATTTTGTACAGGTCGCACAGCCTGTGTGCGGCCGTACTACAAGGATAAGAAGTCATGACTAGCGAAGGACGCAGCCCGCTCGCCGAGCGCCTGGCTGGAGTCGAAGAGATCGAATGCGTCACCCCCGACCTCAACGGGGTGCCGCGCGGCAAGGTGATGACCGGCGAGGGCTTCCTTTCCGGGCGGCGCCTGCAGCTGGCCCGCGGCGTGCTGCTGCAGTGCATCATGGGCGGCTACCCGCCGGCGCGCTTCTACGGCAGCGACGACGGCGACCTGGCCCTGGTCGCCGAGCCCACCCAGGTCCACCGCCTGCCCTGGAGCGACACTCCGCGCGCCCTGGCCATCTGCGACGCGGTGGAGCTGGACGGCCAGCCCTCCGGCCTGTCCAGCCGCGGCCTGCTCAAGCAGGTGGTGGCGCTCTATGCCGAACATGGCTGGCAACCGGTGGTGGCCACCGAGCTGGAATTCTTCGTCTTCGCCCCCAACCCGGACCCGCAACAGCCGTTCCAGCCGCCGCTGGGCCTGGACGGCCGCCGCGAGATGGGCCATTCGGCGTTCAGCGTGTCGTCCAACAACGGCCTGCGTCCGTTCTTCGAGGACGTCTACCGCTGCATGGCCGCGGTGGGGCTGGAGCGCGACACCTTCATGCACGAGATGGGCACCAGCCAGTTCGAGATCAACTTCTTGCACGGCGACCCGGTGCTGCTGGCCGACCAGACCTTCCTGTTCAAGCACCTGCTCAAGGAAGTGGCGCTCAAGCACGGCCTGCTCGTCGTGTGCATGGCCAAGCCGCTGGCGCACACCCCGGGCAGCTCCATGCACATCCACCAGAGCGTGGTAGACGGCGAGGGCCGCAACATCTTCAGCGACGCCGAGGGCGAGGCCACGCCGGCCTTCCGTCATTTCATCGGCGGCCTGCAGGCCTGCCTGGCCGACTTCACCCTGCTGTTCGCGCCCAACGTCAACTCGTTCCAGCGCCTGTGCCACCCCTACGCCTCGCCGAACAACGCCTGCTGGTCCCACGACAACCGCGCCGCCGGCCTGCGCATCCCGGCCAGCCCGCCGGTGGCGCGGCGGGTGGAGAACCGCCTGGCAGGCGCCGACGCCAACCCATACCTGGCCATCGCCGCCAGCCTGGCTGCCGGCCTGCACGGCATCGACAACGAGCTGGAGCCCAGCGCGGCCATCCAGGGCGAGTTCGAGGTGCCGGACGAACTGCTGCTGCCCTGCACCATGTACGACGCCTTGCGTCGCCTGAAGCGCAGCGAGCTGGCGCGGCGGATGTTCGGCGCCGAATTCGTCGACGGCTACGTGGCCAGCAAGGAGCTGGAACTGACCAGCTTCTTCGACGAAATCACCCCCTGGGAACGCCGGGTGCTGGCCGCCCAGGCCTGAGGCCGAGCGGAGCCCGCCACGGCGGGTTCCGACCGCCGGCTTTGCCATGGACGACGCCTTTCTTTGCGTACCCGTCAAAGGGCTCGACGCGCCTTGCGGCAGGCTCTAGGCTGGTAGCGAACGCCCGCCTTCGCGCGGGCGTGCTTCGTGTAGTACGGCGGCGTCCTGCCGCCCGTCTTGGACCGGAGGTCCGATGCGGATTTTCACTGCCTTCCGTGCGCTTTACTTCGCCACCCTCACTTTGCTCACCGGCTCCGGCCTGCTGAGCACCTACCTGGGCCTGCGCCTGGCCGCCGAGAAGGTCGACGGCCTGTGGATCGGCGCCATGATGGCGGCCTACTACCTGGGCCTGGTGCTCGGCGGCAAGATCGGCCACCGGCTGATCGCCCGCGTCGGCCACATCCGTGCCTATGTCGCCTGCGGCGGCCTGGTGGTGGCGGCGGTCCTGGGCATCGGCCTGACCAACTGGCCGGCGATCTGGCTGCTGCTGCGAACGCTCATCGGCCTGGGCATGATGTGCCAGTACATGGTCATCGAGAGCTGGCTCAACGAGCAGGCCGAGGCGCGCCAGCGCGGCGCGGTGTTCGCCGGCTACATGGTGGCTTCCTACCTGGGCCTGGTGGCCGGCCAACTGATCCTGGTGGCGCACCCGGGGCTGGGCCCGGACCTGCCGATGATGATCGCGCTGGCCTTCGCCCTGTCGCTGATCCCGGTGTCCATCACCCACAAGGTCCACCCCGCGCCGCTGCGCCCGGCGCCGCTGGAGCCGCGCTTCTTCATCCAGCGGGTGCCGCAGTCGCTGACCACGGTGCTGGTCTCCGGGCTGGTGATCGGCTCCTTCTACGGCCTGGCGCCGCTGTACGCCACCGAGCAGGGCCTGAGCGTCGAGCAGATCGGCGTGTTCATGGGCGTGTGCATCTTCGCCGGCCTGCTGGTGCAGTGGCCGCTGGGCTGGCTGTCGGACCGTTACGACCGCGCGCTGCTGATCCGCAACGCCGGCATCCTGCTGCTGGTGTTCGCCTTGCCGTTGGCGGTGCTGCCGTCGCTGCCGATGGAGGCCATGGTGCCGATGGGCTTCATGGTCTGCCTGGTGCAGTTCACCCTCTACCCGCTGGCGGTGGCTTTCTCCAACGACCACGTCGAGGGCGAGCGACGCGTGTCGCTGACCGCCATGCTGCTGGTCACCTTCGGCGTCGGCGCCTGCGTCGGCCCGCTGGCGACCGGCGCGCTGATGCGGGCGTTCGGCCCGAACATGCTCTATGCCTTCGCCGCGGCCTGCGCGCTGATCGTCATCTGGCGCGTGCGCCCGGAGAAGGTCAGCGGCCTGCACCGTGTCGACGAGGCGCCGGTGAAGCACGTGCCCACGCCGGACAGCCTGGCCAGCTCGCCGCTGTCGGCGGCGCTCGACCCGCGGGTGGCCGATGAAACGGTGGAAGAACAGATGAAGACCACCCCGGTGCCAGCGCCCGCGGCGCCCGAGGCGGAGGAGGAAAGCCGGCCGGGGTAGGGCGGGGGAAGGGCGAGCGTTAGAACAGCTCGTCCTTCTCGAAACGCCGCGCTTCGCGCTGCAACTGGTAGACGAAGCGCTCGATGTGGCGCTGCTCCAGGCCGCTCAGGCGGTTGAAGCGCAGGCCGGCGAAGCTGGCGTTGACCTTCTCGTCGAAGTGCACGTGGCGCAGTTCCACTTCCAGGGTGATGGCGCCGAACGGCAGGCGGGCGGTGAAGCGCTCGTAGAGCTGGCCGGGTTGCAGGCGCTCGTGCACGTCGCCGGCGAAGCGCACCTTGCAGCCGGTGGCGGAGATGTCCAGCAGGTTGCCGCTCAGCGCGGCCTTGAGCTTGTCGCCGGCCAGTTCCACGGCGACCGGCTGGGTCTGCTTGAGGGCGGCGCGGTAGGCGTTGCGGCGCTGGTGGTAGAGCATCTCGGCGGGCATCGGCAGCCAGTAGCAGCGGGCGCCGTCGAGTTCGCTGAACTGCGCGGCCTGCTGGCATTCCCAGGCGATCCGCACGCCTTCGTGGAAGGCCTCGATGCGGAAGTTTTCGCCGTTTTGCAGGAAGCGCTCGCCGTCGTTGGGGATCAGTTCGTCCAGGGCTACCCGGTTGCGTTCGCGGTCCACCGCGACGACGAAGCTCTGGAAGCGCTGGTTGCGCTCGGCGAAGCTGATCACCAGCGGGTCATGGCTATCCATCAGGATTCGCAGGTTGGCCTGGATCTCCACGGCCGCCTTGAGCGTTTTCGGCGGTTGCGGGCCATTTTCCTCGGCGAACGGGCTTGCCACTGTCCTACGATCTCCAGATGTATTTATTGTGGGAATTTTCTTTTGCAAGGCGATGGCATTCTGCCGCATCGCCCTGCCGGGCGCCAGGGTTCAGGCCTGGCTGAGGGGACGCTGGCGGCTGCCCTGGATCGCGCCGCCGCGGCGGTCGTAGAGACTGGGGGTGTCCTGGCCGCGGAGGATGTCCAGCAGGCGACCGGTGGCGTGCTGGTTGTTGCGGATGATGCGGCCGTTGCGCAGGTTGGCCTGCTGGCACTGTTCCAGCAGCGCCGCCAGGCGCTCGCTGAGTTCCACGGTGCCCGGCTCCACCTTGCCCTGCGCGGCCAGCGCGGCGAGGCCGGCGCGGTCGCTGCTGACGCCGGCCTGGCGCAGCGTCTCGCTGCGCTGGCGGCCATTGCGCTCCAACTGCTGGAGCAGCGGCAGCTTGCTGTCGAGCAGGCCCTGCAGGCGCTCCAGGTCACGCGCGTCGAGGGCGTGGAATTCGTCCTCGATCAGCTGCAGAAGAGCCTCGGCGGCGCCGATATCCTCGGTGATCAGGTGGAGCAGGCTGGCGTTTGGCATGGCGGCTCGGCGTTCAGGGCGTCCTTGGGGAACCCCGCGCTCAGCGCTGGGATTCGAAGTCGAGCAGTTTGCCGGCGACTTTCTGGCTGTCGACCTGGTAGCTGCCATCGGCGATGGCCTGCTTCAGCCGCGCGACCTTTTCCGAGTCGACGACGGGTTGGTCTTTCAGCTGGTCGCTGGCTTTCTGCAATTGCTGGGCGGTGCTGCTCAGTTGCACGGACTCACCGCTGCCAGCGGCCGACGCGCTGCCGGCGCTTTCGCTGCCGGCGGCTTCGCTGCGGCCGGCCTGGGGCTTGCCGGTGCTGCCGGTGGAGACCGGCGCGCTGGCATTGTTCAGCCGGTTGAAGTCGATGACCATGGTAGTGAACCTCTGCGGGTTTAGGACGCTTGCCTGTAGGTTTCGGCTGACATCCGTAAAACTTTAGGGCGGTTTTTCGTGCGCCTTCGCACAGTTTAGTGAAGGCTGGCGCGCAAGCGCCAGACTTCCGCCGCTAGAGCGTGACCTGCACCGCGCCTGGTTCCACCACCCGGGCCCTGATGATGCGCTGCGAACGCAGGTTGCGCACGCGAATCTGCTCGCCGGGCACCCCGTCGGCCATGGCCTCGCCGGGCATCACCACGTTGACCGCGCCGGTCTGCGCGCGGATCACCACCTGGTCGCCCTTGCGCACCGCCGCGGCCTGTTCGAGGAAGACCGGGGCGAGGATCTGGTCGCTGACCGCCGGTCGCTTGAGCTTCTGCCCCACGGCCTGCTGCGGGTCGGTCAGGTAGCCCTGGCTGAGCAGGCCGATGTCGCGCTCCATCAGGCTGATGTCGCCCGGCTCCAGCACGTGGTCGCGCTTGAGCGGCTGGGTGGTCACCACCACCTGGCGGAACAGCTTGACCTGCGCCGGCACGTACACCGACCAGGGCGAGGAGCCTTCGCAGCGCACCAGCACCGAGACGCGCCCCACCGGTTGCGCGGGGCTTTCCAGGGATTGCGTCAGGTCCTTGTCGCAGGCCGCCAGGCGCAGGCGCGGGTCGATGCGCGCCACTTCTATCTCGTAGCGTGCCTCGATACCGCTGCGTTGCAGATAATCTTCCACCTTGAACTCAAGAAAGCCCTGGGTGGAGCCGATAAGAATCTCGGGCGCGGTGAAGTCGTCGGCCCAGGTCGGACCCGGGGCGAACGCGCCCAGCATGCCGAGCACTCCGCAGAGTGACAGGGCATGGGCTCGGGACCGTCGGAAAAACGTCGTTGGCAGTTTCATGCCACGACTTCAAGCAAGGCTCGTGCCGATTGCCGCCCTGGGCGGCACGGCGGATACGAAGGGGGCGCAATGGCCGGAGTCATGGATTCGGTCAACCAGCGAACGCAGCTGGTTGGGCAGAATCGTCTCGAACTGCTGCTGTTCCGGCTGGATGGCAGCCAGTTGTACGGCATCAACGTGTTCAAGGTGAAGGAGGTACTGCAGTGCCCGCGCCTGACCGTGATGCCCAAGTCCAGTCCGGTGGTGCGCGGGGTGGCGAACATCCGTGGCGGCACCATTCCGATCCTCGACCTGTCGATGGCCACCGGCCGTCGCGGCCTGCGCGAGATCGACAACAGCTTCGTGATCATCACCGAGTACAACACCAAGGTGCAGGGCTTCCTGGTGCATTCGGTGGAACGCATCGTCAACATGAACTGGGAGGAGATCCATCCGCCACCCAAGGGCACCGGCCGCGACCACTACCTGACGGCGGTGACGCGGGTGGACAAGCAACTGGTGGAGATCATCGACGTGGAGAAAATCCTCGCCGAGGTCGCGCCCACCAGCGAGGACATCTCCGAAGGCGTGATCGACGCCGACACCCAGGCCCAGGCGGTGACCAAGCGGGTGCTGGTGGTGGACGACTCCTCGGTGGCGCGCAAGCAACTGATCCGCTGCCTGGAGACTGTCGGTGTGGAAGTGCTCGCGCTCAATGACGGACGCCAGGCGCTGGACTACCTTCAACAGATGCTGGCCGCCGGTGGTAATCCGGGCCAGGAATTGCTGATGGTGATCTCCGACATCGAGATGCCGGAAATGGATGGCTACACCCTGACCGCGGAGATTCGCCACGATCCGCGGCTGCAGGACCTGCACATTCTCCTGCATACTTCGCTGTCCGGGGTGTTCAACCAGGCGATGGTGCGGAAGGTCGGCGCCAACGACTTCCTCGCCAAGTTCCGGCCCGATGATCTGGCGGCGCGTGTCGTCGAGCGCATCAAGGCGGCGGACGCACGCTGAGGAGGGCACTTCGGGGTAGTCTGCAACGGCCGGGGGCGACCCCGGCCGCCTGGCGTCGGGATCGACGCCCGGCCAACTGGAAAGAGGCGTGATCGGTGACATCGACCAACATGGAATTCGAGCTGTTCCGGGACTTCCTGGAAAAGGCCTGCGGCATCGTCCTGGGTGCCAACAAGCAGTACCTGGTCGCCAGCCGCCTGAACAAGCTGATGGAGCAGCAGGGCATCAGGAGCCTGGGCGAGCTGGTGCAGAAGATCCAGGTCCGCAGCCAGCTGCGCGAGCAGGTGGTGGATGCCATGACCACCAACGAGACCCTCTGGTTTCGCGACACCTACCCCTTCGAGGTGCTGAAGAACCGCATCCTCGCCGAGCTGATCAAGGCCAACCCGGGCCAGCGCCTGCGCATCTGGTCGGCGGCCTGCTCCTCGGGGCAGGAGCCCTATTCGCTGTCGATGACCATCGACGAGTTCGAGAAGACCAACCTCGGCCAGCTCAAGGCCGGCGTGCAGATCGTCGCAACCGACCTCTCCGGTTCCATGCTCAACGCGGCGAAGGCCGGCGAGTACGACAGCCTGGCCATCGGCCGCGGGCTGTCCCAGGAGCGCCTGCAGCGCTACTTCGACACCAAGGGGTCGGGGCGCTGGGCGGTGAAGCCGGCGATCAAGGGCCGCGTCGAGTTCCGCGCGCTGAACCTGCTGGAGAGCTACGCCACCCTCGGCAAGTTCGACCTGATCTTCTGCCGCAACGTGCTCATCTACTTCTCCGCCGAGGTCAAGCGCGACATCCTGCTGCGCATGCACGCGGCGCTCAAGCCCGGCGGCTATCTGTTCCTCGGCGCCTCCGAGGCGCTCAACGGGCTGCCGGAGCATTACCAGATGGTCCAGTGCAATCCGGGGATCATCTACAAGGCCAAGTAGCCGGGCATTATGCCGATCACAGAAGGGCGCCCCTGGGGCGCCCTTCGCCTATCCGCACGAGCCGTTCGCCGTCTTGCCGGCTGTGCCTGGGGGCTTTTCGTCGGATGGATTGAAGGGGCGTTTCGGAGTGTGCGGAGGTTTCATCGTAGGGCGCATGACGCCTGCGGCGTTATCCGCCGAATCGCGGACGGAGTCCGCTCCTACGCTTCCGGCAAACACCACACCCCGTAGGATGGGTTGAGCGAAGCGATACCCATCGTCACCACCGCATGGGTTTCGCAGGTTCAACCCATCCTACGGTTCCAGGGAAGCACGGGCGTAGGAGCGGACTTGTCCGCGATTGGACCCACCGCCCACGCCGGACGCCCCGGTGGCACGGAGGGTGTTCTTGAGCCCAACACCTACGTCACCGCTCACCCCTTCGAATGGGCAGAACGCATTGCCGCCGGGCGGTAAGGCCTTGCCGCTTGCCGCGGTTTGCCGCCCTTTGCCGCTTGTTGATCATCGGTAATTCATTGATTAATAAGGATTTAGCGTTTTGGCACGCACCTTGCTGAAGTGCTGGCAAGCCCACACCGGCAAACAGGTTCGTGACCATGAGCATCAGCTTCGACTCCGCCCTCGGCATCCACGCACAAGCGCTCAGCTTCCGCTCGCAGCGCGCTGAAGTGCTGGCCAACAACCTGGCCAACGCCGACACCCCCAACTACAAGGCGCGCGACCTGGACTTCGCTTCGGTGCTCGCAGCCCAGGCCGACAAGGCCAAGAGCGGCACCTTCAGCACCGCCGTCACCAACGCCCGGCACATCGAGGCCGACGGCGTGGCCATGGGCGACGACTCGCTGAAATACCGCATCCCGACCAACCCCTCCATCGACCAGAACACCGTCGACGAGCAGGTCGAGCAGGCCAACTACGCGCAGAACGCCGTGCAGTTCCAGGCCAGCTTCACCTTCCTCAACAGCAAGTTCAAAGGCCTGATGGGCGCCCTGCGCGGAGAGTGATAGCCATGTCCCTTGCCAGTGTCTTCAACATCGCCGGTAGCGGCATGAGTGCCCAGACCACCCGTCTGAACACCACCGCCTCGAACATCGCCAACGCCGAGAGCGTGTCCTCAAGCATCGACCAGACCTATCGCGCCCGCCACCCGGTGTTCTCCGCCACGTTCCAGCAGGCGCAGGGCGGCCAGGGCTCGCTGTTCCAGGACACCGACCAGGCCGGCAGCGGCGTGCAGGTGACGGGCGTGGTCGAGGACCAGAGCCCGCTGGTGCCGCGCTACGAGCCGAGCCACCCGGCCGCCGACGCCAACGGCTACGTGTACTACCCCAACGTCAACGTGGTGGAGGAGATGGCCGACATGATCTCCGCCAGCCGCTCCTTCCAGAGCAACGCGGAAATGATGAACACCGCCAAGCAGATGATGCAGAAGGTCCTGACCCTGGGTCAGTAAGCGCAGAGGACGCCCCATGAGCATCGATAACACCAGCAGCACTTCGAACTCGATCCTCTCGTCGCTGAACGCCGGGTCGAGTTCCTCGTCTTCCACCTCGGAAACCGGCACCAGTGCGCTGGGCAAGGATTCGTTCCTGCAACTGCTGGTCACCCAGCTGAACAACCAGAACCCGCTGGACCCGCAGGACAACACCCAGTTCGTCTCCCAGCTCGCCCAGTTCAGCAGCCTGGAGAGCATGGAGAACCTGGATACCACCCTGGGCAACTTCTATTCCTCGTTCCAGTCGTCCCAGGCGCTGCAGGCCTCGTCCCTGGTCGGCCGCTCGGTGATCGTCAACTCCAGCAAGGTCCAGGTCGACGACCCCAGCGCCGGCGTGCAGGGCTCGCTGGTGATGCCGTCCAACGGCGATGGCGTGACCCTGAAAATCTATGACGACGACGGCGAGCTGGTGCGCACCATCGACATGGGCAGCCAGAAGAGCGGCAACATCGACTTCACCTGGGACGGCAAGGACGACAGCGGCGAGCAGGTGGCCTCCGGCACCTACACCATCAAGGCCACGGCCTCGCTGGACGGCACCAGCACCGCCCTGACCACCTACCTGCCGGCCACGGTCAACAGCGTCACGCTGGGCCAGAGCGGCGGGGAAATGACCCTCAATCTCGCTGGCATCGGCAGTGTCTCCGCCTCCAGCATTCAGACCATCGGAAAATAACGCCGTCCTTCGGCACGGGAGCTGACCATGTCTTTCAATACCGCCCTGAGTGGTTTGAACGCCGCTAGCACGGACCTGAACGTGACCGGCAACAACATCGCCAACGTCGGGACCACCGGCTTCAAGTCCTCGCGCACCGAGTTCGCCGACCTGTATGCCGCCTCGATGCTCGGCACCGGGCGCAACGCCGTGGGCAGCGGCGTGATCACCCAGTCGGTCTCGCAGCAGTTCACCCAGGGCAACCTGACCTCCACCGGCCGCAGCCTGGACCTGGCCATCAGCGGCAACGGCTTCTTCATGGTCAGCGACAACGGCAGCCGCCTGTACACCCGCAACGGCTCCTTCAATACCGATGCCAACGGCTACATCGTCGACGGCTCCGGCAACCGCCTGCAGGGCTATGGCGTCAACGGCAACGGCTCGGTCGTCAACGGCGTGATCACCGACCTGAAGGTGGACACCGCCAACCAGCCGCCGAGCCCGACCTCGAAGATCACCTCGACGCTGAGCCTGAACTCGGCGGCCAGCACGCCGACCAACGCCACCTTCGACCCGGCCGATTCCGACAGCTACAACTGGTCGACCTCGGTGGACATCTACGACTCCCAGGGCAACTCGCACACCATGACGAACTACTTCGTCAAGGACAGCAGCAACAACTGGACCATGCACACCCTGGTGGACGGCCGCTCGCCGACCGACCCGACCAGCACCACGCCGCTGACCAGCCAGCTGAGCTTCAACAGCTCCGGCCAACTGACCGGCGTCACCTCCACCGGCATGACCGTCAATGCGGACAAGACCATGACCCTCACCGGCTGGGTGCCGGCGGCGATCACCGATTCCACCACCGACCCGGTGACCTGGGGCGCCAACGGCGCGGCCGGGGCCACCGGCGGCATCAGCCTCGACCTGACCAAGACCACCCAGACCAACGCCGCCTTCGCGGTCACCGCGGTGACCCAGGACGGCTACGCCACCGGCCAGATGTCCGGCCTGTCGGTGGACGTGGACGGGCAGATGTATGCCACCTACACCAACGGCCAGTCCAAGGTGATCGGCCAACTGGTGCTGGCCAACTTCGCCAACACCCAGGGCCTGACCCCGGTCGGCAGCACCGCCTGGAAACAGTCGCTGGCCTCGGGCGAGGCGGTGATCGGCACGCCGACCTCCGGCACCCTGGGCTCGGTGGGTTCCGGCTCGCTGGAGGAGTCCAACGTCGACCTCACCGCGCAGCTGGTCAACCTGATAGTCGCGCAGCGCAACTACCAGGCCAACGCCAAGACCGTGCAGACCGAGAGCACCATCTCCGACACCATCATCAACCTGCGTTGATGGCGGCAAAGCGCTCTTGCCGCAGGCGGCAGCCCCTCGCCGCCTGACGGCCCCTCAGGCTCCTTCGGGAGCCTTTTCTTTTTCATTCGTCCTTTCGAATCAGCGGCTTGCGCTGATTTTTCAATTCTGGCACAGCCCTTGCTGAGACACCTCCAGCACCGCCGGGAATCCGACCCGGCACTGGAGGAATGCCTTGGACAGAATGCTGTATGTCGCCATGAGCGGCGCGAGCCAGAACACGCAGGCCATGCAGGCTCACGCCAACAACCTGGCGAACATTTCCACGACCGGTTTCCGTCGCGACTTCGAACAGGCGCGCGCGATGCCGGTCTTCGGCGACAGCTTTCCGGCGCGCGTGTTCGCCATGAGCGAACGCCCGGCCACCGACTTCACCGCCGGCGCCCTGCAGGAAACCGGACGTGACCTGGACGTCGCCGCCAAGGGCGACGCCTGGATCGCCGTGCAGGCCCCGGACGGCGGCGAAGCCTACGTGCGCACCGGCAGCCTGGAAATCGACGCCCTCGGCCAACTGCGCACCGGCGACGGTTTGCCGGTGCTCGGCAACGGCGGGCCGATCGCCATTCCGCCGGAAGAAAAGATTGAGATCGGCGAGGACGGCACCATCACCGTCCGCGGCCAGGGCAACAATCCCAACGCGCTGGCCACCGTCGACCGCATCAAGCTGGTCACCCCGGACCCGAAGCAACTGGAGAAGGGCACCGACGGCATGATCCGCATGAAGCAGGGCCAGCCGGCGCCGCAGCCCGACGCCAACGCCAGCGTGCAGTCCGGCTTCCTCGAGGCGAGCAACGTCAACGCGGTGGAAGAGATGACCTCGATCCTGGCGCTGTCCCGCCAGTTCGAGCTGCACGTGAAGATGATGCGTACCGCCGAGGACGATTCCCAGGCCATGGCGCGGGTTTTGCAATTTAGCTAATCACCAGATCGAGGCGTCATGAATCCGACGCCCGAGGAGAAGACATATGCTTCCGGCACTGTGGGTCAGCAAGACCGGCCTGTCCGCCCAGGACATGAACCTGACCACCATTTCCAACAACCTGGCGAACGTCTCGACCACCGGCTTCAAGCGCGATCGCGCCGAGTTCCAGGACCTGCTGTACCAGATCAAGCGCCAGCCCGGCGCCCAGTCGACCCAGGACAGCCAGCTGCCCTCGGGCCTGCAGCTGGGTACCGGTGTGCGCATCGTCGGCACCCAGAAGAACTTCACCGCCGGCAGCCTGCAGACCACCGACAACCCGCTGGACATGGCGGTCAACGGCCGCGGCTTCTTCCAGGTGCTGACCCCGGACGGCACCGTCGCCTACACCCGCGACGGCAGCTTCCACCTGAACTCCGACGGCCAGATCGTCACCTCCAACGGCAACGCCCTGGAGCCGGCCATCGTGGTCCCGGCGGAAACCCAGACCTTCACCGTCGGCAACGACGGCACCGTCTCGGTGACCGTGGCCGGCAACTCGCAGCCGCAGATCATCGGCAACATCCAGACCGCCGACTTCATCAACCCGGCGGGCCTGCAGGCGACCGGCAACAACCTGTTCCTGGAAACCGCCGCCAGCGGCGCGCCGCAGGTCGGCACCCCGGGCCTGAACGGCCTCGGCACCGTGCAGCAGAACACCCTGGAGAACTCCAACGTCAGCGTGGTGGAGGAGATGGTCAACATGATCACCACCCAGCGCGCCTACGAGATGAACTCCAAGGTGATCTCCACCGCCGACCAGATGCTGTCCTTCATCACCCAGAACCTTTGATGCATGACGCGGGCCCCGCGGCCCGCCAGTTAGTGGCTCTCCCCGAGAGGTAGTTGCAATGAACCGTTCCCATCTTCTCCCGCTGCTGGCGCTCGCCGCGCTGGCCGGTTGCGTCAGTCCTCCGCCGAAGCCGGACGACCCGTACTACGCGCCGGTCATGCCACGCACGCCCATGCCCGCGGCGCAGAACAACGGTTCCATCTACCAGGCCGGGTTCGAAAACAACCTCTACGGCGACCGCAAGGCCTTCCGCATCGGTGACATCATCACCATCACCCTCAACGAGAAGACCCAGGCGAGCAAGAAGGCCAACTCGGACATCTCCAAGGACAGCAGCAACAAGATGGGGCTGACCTCGCTGTTCGGCAGCAAGGCCACCACCAACAACCCCTTCGGCAGCGGCGACCTGAGCCTCAGCGCCGAGTACAGCGGCAACCGCGAGACCAAGGGCGACAGCGCGGCGGGGCAGAGCAACAGCCTGACCGGCTCGATCACCGTGACCGTGGCCGAAGTCATGCCCAACGGCATCCTCGCCGTGCGCGGCGAGAAGTGGATGACGCTGAACACCGGCAACGAGCTGGTGCGCATCGCCGGGCTGATCCGCGCCGACGATATCGCCACCGACAACACCGTGTCCTCGACCCGCGTGGCGGATGCGCGCATCACCTACTCGGGCACCGGCGCCTTCGCCGACGCCAGTCAGCCGGGCTGGCTGGACCGCTTCTTCCTCAGCCCGCTGTGGCCGTTCTGAGGGTGGCCGACATGGCTTTCACAGGAGCGAGACTGCTCGCGAAAATCGGCGCTGGAAGGGTTCGCGAGCAAGCTCGCTCCTACGGTCTGGCATTGCTGTGTCTGTTCCTCTGCCTGCCGGCCCACGCCGAGCGCCTGAAGGACATCGCCAGCATCCAGGGCGTGCGCAGCAACCAGCTGATCGGCTACGGCCTGGTGGTCGGCCTCAACGGTTCCGGCGACCAGACCACGCAGACGCCCTTCACCCTGCAGACCTTCAACAACATGCTGGCGCAGTTCGGCATCAAGGTGCCGGCCGGCAGCGGCAACGTGCAGCTGAAGAACGTCGCCGCGGTGTCGGTGCACGCCGACCTGCCGGCGTTCGCCAAGCCGGGCCAGACCATCGACGTGACCATCTCCTCCATCGGCAACGCCAAGAGTCTGCGCGGCGGCAGCCTGCTGATGACCCAGCTCAAGGGCATCGACGGCCAGACCTACGCCATCGCCCAGGGCAACCTGGTGGTGGGCGGCTTCGACGCCGAGGGCCGCGACGGCTCGAAGATCACCGTCAACGTGCCGTCGGCCGGGCGCATTCCCTCCGGCGCCACCGTCGAACGCGCGGTGCCGAGCGGCTTCGACCAGGGCAACAGCCTGACGCTGAACCTCAACCGCCCCGACTTCACCACCGCCAAGCATATCGTCGACCGCATCAACGACATGCTCGGCCCGGGCGTGGCCCAGGCCATCGACGGCGGCTCGGTGCGCGTCAGCGCGCCGCTGGACCCGAACCAGCGGGTGGACTACATGTCGGTGCTGGAGAACCTGGAGATCCAGTCCGGCGAGGCGGTGGCCAAGGTCATCATCAACTCGCGCACCGGCACCATCGTCATCGGCCAGAACGTGCGCGTGTCGCCGGCCGCCGTGACCCACGGCAGCCTCACCGTGACCATCACCGAGGACCCGATCGTCAGCCAGCCCGGCCCCTTCTCCAACGGCGAGACCGCGGTGGTGCCGCGCTCGCGGGTGAACGCCGAGCAGGAAGCCAAGCCGATGTTCAAGTTCGGCCCGGGCACCACCCTGGACGAGATCGTCCGCGCGGTGAATCAGGTGGGCGCGGCGCCCAGCGACCTGATGGCCATTCTCGAAGCCCTCAAGCAGGCCGGCGCGTTGCAGGCCGAGCTGATCGTCATCTGAGGACGCCGCCATGGACGCACGACTGCTCAACTCCGGCGCCAGCGCCAGCGACAGCCAGGCCTACACCGACCTCAACCGCTTGAGCCAGCTGAAGAGCGGCGACCGCAACAGCCAGGGCAACATCCGCAAGGTGGCCCAGGAGTTCGAGTCGCTGTTCCTCAACGAGATGCTCAAGTCGATGCGCTCGGCCAACGAAGTGTTCGCCAAGGACAACCCGCTCAACAGCGAGACCGCCAAGCAGTACCAGGACATGTACGACCACCAGCTGTCGGTGTCCCTGGCGCGCGAGGGGCACGGCATCGGCCTGGCCGACGTGCTGGTCAAGCAGATGGAGAAGATGCAGGGCGTACGCCACACCGGCAACAACCCCTTCGCCCAGGTGCAGGCGCAATCCGACACCCAGGCCACCCAGGCTGTAGCGGGGCAGGACCGGCAGCGGGCCAGGAGCCTGTGGTCCGCCAGCGGCAAGCCGCTGGCGCAGCCCGAGCCCGGCCGCGACGACCGCCAGGCGCTGAACGCGCGGCGCCTGGCCCTGCCGGGCACGCTGGCCAAGCGCATAGCCGCCGGCATAGTGCCGGACGCCAATGCCACCAGCGCCAGCCAGCCGACGCAGCTGGCCAGCAGCGACTGGCGCAACGGCAGGGGCTACGCCCGCCAGGACGATACCGCCGGCAGCGCCGCCGTCGCCGATACCTCGGCCATCTCGACCAAGCCGGGCAAGTCCATGTTCGCCTCGGCCGACGACTTCGTCGCCACCATGCTGCCCATGGCCGAACGCGCGGCCAAGCGCATCGGCGTCGACCCGCGCTACCTGGTGGCCCAGGCTGCGCTGGAAACCGGCTGGGGCAAGAAGATGATCGCCCAGCGCGACGGCAGCAGCAGCCACAACCTGTTCGGCATCAAGAGCGGTTCGAGCTGGAGGGGCGACTCGGCGCGAGCGGTCACCAGCGAGTACGAGAACGGCAAGCAGGTGAAGGAAGTGGCCTCGTTCCGTGCCTACAACTCCTTCGAGCAGAGCTTCCAGGACTACGTCAGCTTCCTGCAGAACAACGACCGCTACCAGGGCGCCCTGGACTCCGCCGCGCGCCCCGAGCAGTTCATGAAGGAGCTGCAGCGCGCCGGCTACGCCACCGACCCGCAATACGCGCGCAAGGTCTCGCAGATCGCCAGGCAGGTGCAGGTCTACCAGACCGTGGCCATGGCCGACGCCCCGACCCGTACGCTTTGAAGAATGGAACGCTCTAAGGAAAGCCCATGAGCCTGTTATCCATAGGATTGTCCGGTCTCAACGCCTCGCAAACGGCGCTGAGCACCACCGGCAACAACATCACCAACGTCGACACCGCCGGCTATACCCGCCAGCAGTCGATGCAGGTCAGTTCGGCCGCGCAGTTCTCCGGGCGCTACTACGTGGGCACTGGCACCACGGTGCAGGACGTGCGCCGGATGTACAGCGAGTTCCTGGCCAACCAGCTGCGCGGCGCGACGGCGGTGAACAGCGATGCGCAGACCTACCTGAGCCAGGTCAACCAGGTCGACTCGCTGCTGTCGGACAGCACCACCGGCCTGTCCTCGGTGATGCAGAACTTCTTCGCCTCGCTGCAGACCGCGGCCGGCACCCCGACCGATTCCGCCTCGCGGCAACTGGTGCTGACCCAGGCGAAGAACCTGGCGCAACGCTTCAATTCCATCTCCACCCAGCTGGGCACCCAGAACAGCTACGTCAACACCCAGATGAGCAGCCTGGCCGGGCAGGTCAGCGACCTGGCCAAGACCATCGCCCAGTACAACCAGGCGATCACCGCCGCCGAGTCCGCCGGCGCCAGCGCCAACGACCTGCAGGACAAGCGCGACCAGGCGGTGGTGCAGCTGTCGGACATGATCGGCGTCAGCGTGGTCAAGCAGGGCAGCAGCTACAACCTCTACCTGGGCTCCGGCCAGCCGCTGGTGGTGGGCAGCAACGCCTCGACCCTGAGCGCCGCGCCCAGCGCCAGCAACCCGTCGCAGTACAGCCTGTCGCTGAACTCCAGCTCCAGCGGCGTGACCGTGGACGTCACCTCGGTGGTCACCGGCGGCCAGATGGGCGGCCTGCTGCGCTACCGCAGCGAGGTGCTGAACACCACCCAGAACGAACTGGGGCGCATGGCCATCGTCCTCGCCGACACCTTCAACAGCCAGTTGGCCCAGGGCCTGGACCTCAACGGCAACTTCGGCGCCGCGCTGTTCAAGGACATCAACGACGCCAGCGTGATCGGCAACCGCAGCCTGGCCAACGGCCTCAACAGCGGCACCGGCAACCTCAACGTCAGCATCGACGACAGCAGCGCGCTGACCACCAGCGACTACGAGGTGACCTTCACCTCGGCCACCGGCTACACCGTCAGGCGCCTGTCCGATGGCGAGGTGATGGGCAGCGGCGACCTCACCGACGATCCGCCCAAGGAATTCGACGGCTTCAGCCTCAGCCAGCAGAGTGTCGGCACCATCCAGGCCGGCGACCGCTTCACGGTGATCCCCACGCGCACCGCCGCGGCGGACATCTCCGTGGCGATGACCGACGCCAACCGCCTGGCGCTGGCCTCGCCGCTGGTCTCCACCACCACCACCGGCAACATCGGCAGCGGCACCATCAGCGGCACCAGCCTGACCACCGAGCTCGACGCCAGCAACAGCGCCGACCTGGCGGCGGCGATCAAGGCCGGCATGCCGGTCAAGCTGGTGTTCGACGCCGCCGCCGGCGACGGCACCCAGGGCTACACGATCTACGATTCCGCCGGCAACTCGCTGGGCACCGGCAGCATAGTGCCGGGGCAGAGCAACGACATCAGCGTCACCGTGCCCGGCACGCCGTCGTTCAGCTTCCAGACCAGCATCGGCGGCTACCCCGGCAGCGGCGACAGCTTCACCGTCGCCTTCAATTCCGGTGGCGACGCCGACAATGGCAACGCGCAGAAGCTCATTGACCTGCAGAGCGCCAAGACCGTGGGCAGCGGCACCGGCAGTGGCAGCGGCATGAGCCTGACCGGCGCCTACAGCAGCCTGACCGAGACCGTCGGCGCCCAGGCCAACCAGGCCCAGCTGGACGCCACCGCCACCAGTGCGGTGCTGACCCAGGCGCAGAACACCCGCGACTCGCTGTCGGCGGTCAACCTCGACGAGGAAGCGGCCAACCTGGTGAAGTTCCAGCAGTACTACACGGCCTCCGCGCAGATCATCAAGACCGCGCAGACGCTCTTCGACACCCTGATCAACAACATCTGAGGCGGCCGTGATGCGTATTTCCACCCCGCAGATCTTCAGTTCCAACATCGACAACTACAACCGCGGCTACGCCAGCCTGGCCAAGACCCAGGAGCAGATTTCCAGCGGTGTGCGCATCCAGACCCCCGCCGACGACCCCGTCGGCGCCGCGCGCCTGCTGCAACTGCAACAGCAGCAGGCGCTGCTGACGCAATACAGCAGCAACATGACCACCGCGCAGAACGCCCTGAACCAGGAAGAGAGCGTGCTGTCGTCGATCACCAACGTGCTGCAGCAGGCCCGCGAGGTCGCGGTACGCGCCGGCGACGGCTCCCTCACCGACGACGACCGCAAGGCCCTGGCCGACCAGCTCGGGCAGATCCAGCAGCAGCTGCTGACGCTGATGAACAGCAAGGACGCCAGCGGCAACTACCTGTTCTCCGGCAGCAAGAGCACGGTGCAGCCGTTCATCCAGAACGCCGACGGCACCTACAGCTACCAGGGCGACCAGAGCTCGCTGAACCTGCAGATCGCCGACAACCTGCTGCTGCCGACCAGCGACAACGGCTGGAGCATCTTCGAGATGGCGGCCAACGCCAGCCGCACCACCAGTTCGCTGAGCAGCAACCCGAACAGCGACGGCGTGCAGCGGGCGTTCCTCTCCCAGGGCACGGTGACCAGCGACAGCACCTACAACGCCAGCTTCCGCGATGGCGCGCCCTACACCCTGAACGTGCTCAGCGGCACCCAGTACCAGATCCTCGACAAGGACGGCAACGACGTCACCAGCGAGGCCAACACCAACGGCACCTATGACGCCACCTCCGCGGACAGCAACGCCATCAGCTTCCGCGGCGCGCAGTTCCAGCTCGACGTCTCGCTGCCCAGCAGCGACGACGCCAGCGACATGGACAGCCTGGTCGGCGGCTACAGCTTCAGCTTCGGCATGGCCCCCGACGACATCTCGATCAAGCGCAGCGCCACCAACACCTCGGGCGCGCAGATCACCAGCGGCACGGTCAGCAACCAGACCGCCTACGCCACCCAGTTCCCGGCCAACGGCGTGCAGCTGAAGTTCACCAGCGCCACCGACTACGAGGTCTACGCGCTGCCGGCCAGCCAGGGCGCCACGCCGATTTCCAGCGGGACCCTCGGCGGCACCTTCCCGCAGACCATCAGCGTGGCCGGCGTCGACCTCTCGATCAGCGCCTCGCCGGCCGCCGGCGACCAGTTCAGCGTCACCGCCAGCTCGCCGGAGCGGCAGAACATCCTCAACACCATCGGCGACCTGCGCACCGCGCTGAGCGCCTCCACCGCCGACGATCCCCAGGCCCAGCTGAACATCCGCAACATGGTGGCCTCGGCGCTGACCAACATCGACAACGGCATGAACCAGGTGATGAACGTGCAGTCGTCGGTGGGCTCGCGGCTGAACACCATCGACGTGCTCAGCCAGGAAAACCAGAGCCTGAGCCTGACCAACAGCACCACCCAGTCGTCGATCCGCGACACCGACATGGCCGAGGCCACCTCCAAGCTGGTGCTGCAGCAGACCATGCTCGAAGCGGCCCAGGCGGCGTTTGCCCGAGTCAGCCAGTTGAGTCTGTTCAACAAGCTCTGAGCCTACTCGATCGCCGTGCGCCTCCCGTGGGAGGGCGCGCGGCGTTTCCTTCGGCGGCAATCCCTTGCCGCTGCCTCCCGCCTTCTCCTGCCAGCGCTTCAAGCCTTCCCCAATCCCTCATACGCCGCGTCCCGCGCACCTTCGCGGAAGATGGCATTCAATTTGCTGAGGTCCTGTCGGGGCGGTTCTTTCAGTCAGCGAATTGACGCCCCGTCCACTGGCTGGATTCCTACGGGAGCTCAACCGCCAGTGCTTTCGGAACCTTCGCCAGACCTTGCCGTAGCGGCAGGCGGGGAGAGATGCAGCATGTCGAACACGATCATTCCCTCTGGAGCCCCGGCCAGGTCCGGTATTGGCCAGGAGTCTTCGAACCGCCTCCGCATGAATGATGGATACGAGGGGAAGCCCGACTTCCCCCTGTCGTATTCCCGTCGCTGCGTCTGTCCGATGTCGGTCGGCAGGGAGTAGTCATGACCAAGATCATCCCGGTCACCCGGCCCCTGCTGCCGCCCCTCGAAGAATTCCTGCCCTACCTGGAACGGGTCTGGGCCAGCGGCATCCTCACCAATGGCGGTGATATGCACCGTGCGCTGGAGAAAGCGCTGTGCGAGTACCTGGGCGTCGAACACATCGCCCTGTTCGCCAACGGCACCCTGGCGCTGGTCACCGCCCTGCAGGCATTGCGCGTCACCGGGGAAGTGATCACCACGCCTTACTCCTTCGTCGCCACCGGCCATTCGCTGCTGTGGAACGGCATCCGTCCGGTGTTCGTCGACATCGACCCGCAGACGTTCAGCCTGGACCCGGCGAAGATCGAGGCGGCGATCACCCCGCAGACCACCGCGATCATGCCGGTGCACTGCTACGGCAACCCCAGCGACGTCGAGGCCATCCAGGCCATCGCCGACAACTACAACCTGCGGGTCATCTACGACGCGGCCCATGCCTTCTCGGTGCGCGACGCCGGCGGCAGCATCCTGCGCCATGGCGACCTGAGCGTGCTCAGCTTCCACGCCACCAAGGTGTTCAACACCTTCGAGGGCGGGGCGATCATCTGCCCCGACGAGAAGACCTACCGGCGCATCGGCCACCTGAAGAACTTCGGCTTCGTCAACGAAACCACGGTGGTGGCCCCCGGCATCAACGGCAAGATGAGCGAGATCAACGCCGCCTTCGGCCTGTTGCAGCTGCAGCACATCGACCGCGCGCTGGCGCGGCGCAAGGAAATCGACGGCCTCTACCGCGAGCGCCTGGCCGGCTTGCCGGGGCTGAGCTTCATCGAGTTCCGCGCCGGTTGCGTGCCCAACCACGCCTATTTCCCGGTGCTGATCGACGAGGACTTCGCCCTGGAGCGCGACCGGCTGTACGAACTGCTGCGCGATCAGGGCATCGTGGTGCGCCGCTACTTCTATCCGCTGATCAGCGACTTCCCGATGTACCGCGGGCTGCCGTCGGCCGAGCCGAGCAACCTGCCGGTCGCCCGCCAGGTGGCGAGCCGCGTCCTGTGTCTGCCGATCTACCCGGACCTGGCCGACGAGGATGTCGAGCGCATCTGCGACCTGGTCGTCAGCGCAGGAGTCCGGGCGTGATTCTCGCGGTCATGCAACCCTATTTCTTCCCCTACCTGGGCTACTACCAGTTGGCGGGGAGCGTGGATCACTTCGTCTTCCTGGACGATGTGGCATTCATCCGCCGGGGGTTCATCCACCGCAACAACATCCTGCTCGACGGCCAGCCGTTCCGCTTCACGCTGCCGGTGGCTGGGGCCAGCCAGAACATGCGGATCGACCAGCACCATTTCGTCGGTGAGCACGACAAGTTCCTTCAGGTGCTGCGTCATGCCTACCGGCAGGCTCCCTTCTTCGATGAGGTTTTCGCCCTGGTCGAGTCCATTTGCAGGATGCCCGAGCAGAGCGTCGCCAGCGTCTGCGCCGCGTCCATCCAGGCGGTGTTCGCCTATCTCGGCAGGCCGTTTTCGGTTTCCTTCGCTTCGCAGAAGCCCAGCGCGCTTCGGGGGCAGGAGCGCATTCTGGAGCTTTGCCGGCTCTTTGACGCCGACACCTACCACAACGCCAGCGGTGGCCGTTCGCTGTACAGCGCCGCCGCGTTCCGGGAACAGCACGTGCAACTGCGTTTCGTGCACGGCTGCTTTCCTGCCTACCAGCAACAGAAAGTGGAGAACTTCATGCCAGGCCTGTCGATGATCGATGTGCTGATGCACAACCCGCCTCAGGCCGTCGAGCGGATGCTGTCGATGGGCGAGTTGGAGGATGCAGCATGACCACCAGCGCAATCGAATCCCCGGTCATCGCCGTAGTGCTCGCTGGAGGGCGTGGCCTGCGCTTCGGCAGCGAGGTGCCCAAGCAGTTCGTCAAGCTGGCTGGGCGCATGGTCATCGAGCATACCGTCGAAGTCTTCGAGCACTCGCCGGCAGTGGAGCAGATAGTGCTGGTGGTGCCCGGCGGCTACGAAAGCGTGCTGTGGGAGGCGGTCACCCGCAACGGCTGGCGCAAGGTGGCGAAGATCGTCGCCGGTGGCCGCGACCGTGCCGACTCCACCGCTTCGGCCATCGCCGCCCTGGACGGGCAGCCGGAACAGGCGCGGATTCTCATTCACGATGCGGCTCGCCCGCTGCTGGACCAGCCGACCATCGTTCGCTGCCTCGATGCGCTGGAGCGATACGAGGCCGTGGACGTGGTGGTGCCTGCCAGCGATACCATCGTCGAGGTGGCAGAAGAGGGGCACATTCGCGACATTCCCGACCGCAGCCGGCTGCGCCGTGGGCAGACGCCGCAAGGGTTCCGGCTGGGCATCCTGCGTGAAGCCTATCGGCTCGCCCTGCGGCATGGACTGGAGGGCGTGACCTGCGATTGCGGCGTACTGCGCCGGGAGATGCCCGAGGTGACCATCGCCACTGTTTCCGGCTCTCCGTCCAATCTGAAGATCACCGACGGGGTGGACCTGTATATCGCCGAAAAGCTGATCCAGATCCGCAGCACCGAGGCTGCGCAGGACGACGGCCTGCAAGGGCTGCTGCGTGACCGCGTGGTGGTGGTGATCGGCGCAAGCTACGGCATCGGCGCTTCGGTGGCCGAGCTGGCCAGGGCCCATGGCGCTCGCGTCCATGGCGCCAGCCGTGGCGACGGCAACATCGATATCTCCCGGCGCAGCGACGTGGAACGCTTCCTGGCCGAAGTGGCACAGCGTGAAGGGCGGATAGACGCGGTGGTCAATACCGCCGGCATGCTGTTGCACAAGCCATTGACGCTGCTGAGCGAGTCCGAGGTCGAGCAACTCATCGCCACCAACCTCACCGGCACCATCCACCTGGCCCAGGCCGCCCATGGGTATCTGCGAGAAAGCCGCGGCTGCCTGGTGAATTTCGCCTCCAGCTCCTACACCCGGGGCCGCGCATTCTACGCCGCCTACAGCGCCACCAAGGCCGGCGTGGTCAACCTCACCCAGGCATTGGCCGAGGAGTGGGCGAGCGAAGGAATCCGCGTGGTCTGCATCAACCCCGAACGGACCCGCACGCCGATGCGCACGCGCAACTTCGGTGCCGAGCCGGTCGAGAGCCTGCTGGACCCTTCGGCGGTGGCGCTCGCTACCCTGCAGGCGCTGGGCTCGACACTGACAGGCATGGTGTTCGATGTCCGCCGTCATGCTTGATCGGGCCACGGTGGCCGGCGTGCCCCTGGAGCAGATCCAGCAGCGGGCCTTCGCCGTGCTGTGCGCGCTGGTCGATTTCTTCCGGGCCCATGCAATCGACTACTACCTGGTCGGTGGCACGCTGCTGGGCGCCGTGCGCCATGGCGGTTTCATTCCCTGGGATGATGACATCGACATCGTCGTGCCGCGCAAGGATTACCGCCGTCTGCTCGGGTTGCTGGATCGATTGCCGTCGACGTTGCGGGCGATCCATCCGTCCATCGATGCCCATACGCCTTATCCGTTCCTGGTGGTGACCGATCGCCATTCGCGTTGGGTGGTGGACTACGCACGCCCGTTCGACCGGGGCATCGGGGTGGACGTCTTCCCGCTGGACGGCGTTCCGCCTCCCGGCCTGCGTCGCCGTCTGTTGCACAAGTCCATCGCGCTGCTGCGCTCGATGACCATGAACAAACAGAAGGGCTACTACCCGCGTCCCGTCCCGCCGGGCCAGCGTTGGCGTTTCGCGCTGGTGGCGCTGGCTGCGAGCCTGGTGCCCCGCGCCCTGCTTTTCGCCGCCTACGACCGCCTGGTGGCAATGGTTTCGCTGAGCGATAGCGGGTGGCAAGGCAACCTGTACGGCCTGTATGGCGAGCGCGAAATAGTGCCCACCCAGGTGTTCGGCAAGGGGGCTTCGGTCGTGTTCGAAGGGCGCGATTTCCGCGCGCCGGAGCAGACCGAGGCCTATCTCACCAGCATCTATGGCGACTTCCGGCAACTGCCTCCGCTGGAGCGACGCCACTCCGGCCACCGCATAGCCCTGGCTTCCCTGACTTCCGCCGATGGCGCATGAGCGCCTGCAACAAGCTGACCAATGGACCGCACCATGTCACAGAACAGCAGAAACGACAGCATCTGGGTGTTCAATGCCGGGATGAACTTCGCTGGCAATCCGAAATGGCTGTTTGCCTACATCCAGTACAAGCGGCCCGATATCCAGGCGCACTGGCTGTGCGACGACGACCAGACCATTGCGCTGGTGCGCCGGCAAGGCTGGAGCGCCCATCGCTACGACTCGCCGGCTGCCCGCCGGATCATGCGGCAAGCCGGCGTGTACGTGGTGGAGAACTTCAAGGAAGTCATCCAGGAGGAATTGCAGGGGATCACTATCCTCAACCTGTGGCACGGCGTGGGCTGCAAGACGGTCGAGCGGGGCGTCAGCAGCGGTTTCCTGCATGAAAGGATCGTCAAGAAGCACATCGTCCATCACGAAACCTATCGCAATCACCAGCTGTTTCTGACCACTTCGCCCCTGATGGAGAAGCACTTCATCGAGCAGTGCGCCCTGGAGCCTCATTCGATCCTGCGGGGAGCCTATCCCCGCTGCCATGAGACGGTCGCGGTCAAGACCTTCGACCACGACCTGCTGGGGCGCAGGAACCTGCCGCCGGACACTCGGATCGTCGCCTATTGCCCCACCTATCGGGAGAAGTCGCATAACGACTTCTTCAATCGCGCCCTGCCGGACATGGAGAAGCTGCTCGGCACGCTGGAGGAGAACGGTCTGCTGTTCATCCTCAAGGTCCATCCGATGATCGAGGGGTATCAGAAGTACAAGGCGCTCAAGCAGCGCTATGCCGACCAGCCTCGTCTGCTGTTCTGGGACAACCACGAGGATTTCTACGAGGTCATGGGCCAGGTCGATGCGGCGATCATCGACTACTCGTCAATCTTCTACGACTTGCTGGCCGCCGGGGTTCCGTACTTCATCCGCTATTTCTTCGACTACGGTACCAACGGCAACTGCCGCGATTTCGTCTACGACTGCCGGGAAATGACCTGTGGCCTCGAATGCGATGACTTCGACCAGCTTCTGCAGGCGCTAGGTCGCTACCGCGAGCAGTCCGACCACGAGCGGGCGGCCATTTCCGAGCTGTTCTGGTCGTACTCCCGGGCGGACAACAACGACTACCTGATCGAGTCGGCGCGCGCCTTCCGTACGCCGGCCCTGGTCTCACCCACCCTGTATTCGTTCGACGTGTTCGACACCCTCATTCAGCGCACGACGCTGGAACCTGCAGGCGTGTTCTTCCGGGTACAGCGGGCGATGCGCGATTCCGGCCTGGGCTTCCCTCAATCGCTGCTGTCCGACTACCCGAAAGCGCGCATGGGGGCCGAGTCCAATGTTCGCTACATGTACAGCGCCACGAAGCTTCAGCGTGGCAGCGACTTGTTGGAGATCACCTTTGACGAAGTCATCGAGCGCCTGGCCGATGTCTATGGGCTGACGCCGGAACAGGCGGCATTCCTGCGCGAGCAGGAGCTGGAAAGCGAGTTCGTCTCCTGCCAGCCATGCCCGGACAAGATCGCTGACGCTCTCGAACTGTTGCAGCGCGGCGAACGGGTGATCCTGCTGTCCGACATGTACCTGCCCGAGGACTTCATCCGGCGTTTGCTGGCCAAGGCCGAGCCGCGCCTGGCCGAGCTGCCGCTGTTCCTTTCGTCCACGCGAGGCACCCAGAAAAGCACCCGTACCCTTTATCTGGATGCGTTCCGGGAGGCGGGATATCGTTTCTCCAGGTGGGTCCACCATGGCGACAACCCCAACGCCGACGGCAAGAGTGCCGCTGCGCTGGGAATCGCTCCGGTGCTGCATGAACTACCGCAGTTCGATGCATTCGAGCGGGAGATCGTCGAGAGCCTGGGCAGCTATGACGCCTATTGCGTCGCCGCGCTCATGGCTCGCTTCCGCCATCGGAATCAGGATGGCAAGGCCTGCTATGCCTACACCCGGGCCTCCCTGTATCTGGTTTGCTATGCGATGTGGGTGGTGCGCGATGCGCTGGCGCGCGGTATCGAGTGCCTGTACTTCGTCGCCCGCGATGGCCACCATCTCAAGCGCATCGCCGATGCGATCATCGAGGAGTGCGGTTTGCCGTTGCAGACCCGCTATCTCTATGGCTCGCGCCAGGCCTGGTGGGTGGCGTCCTATGTCGATGAGATCGATGCGGAGTTCTTCGCCAGCATTCTCGCCTACACGGGGGCGATTTCCTTCGACGGCCTGCTGGAAGGGCTGCGGCTTGACGCCAGCCAGTTCGCGGAGTTCTTCCCCGACCTGAGCGTGCCCGCCAGGCGGGATGATCTGCCGACGACCTTCGTCACCCTGGTGGTGCACGAAGCGAAGAACGCCGAGCGATACCGTCGGCACTTGCTGGAGGTGGGGAACCGGGAGCGCCCCACGGCGATTGGTTACCTGCGTTCGCAGATCGATTTCGATCAACGCTTCGCTTTCGTCGAGTACTGGGGGCGGGGCTATACCCAGGATTGCCTGGCGCGGCTCCTGGAGCTGGCCGCGGGCAGCCCCGTGCCTGCCGATTTCTACTACGCGCGAAGCATCTACCGCAGCCAGCCCGGCAGGGCGCGGTACAACCTGACGGTGAGCAGGGCATCGCTGCTGTTCGTGGAGACCCTCTTCGCCAACCTGCCCTATGCGAGCACCAGCGGCTATGAGCTGCGTGACGGAGACTTCATGCCGGTGATTCCGCCGCGCGACTGCGACATGGCATTGCATGAGGCCA
The DNA here is from genome assembly GCF_052367875.1 of Pseudomonas sp. A6. Taxonomy (NCBI): domain Bacteria; kingdom Pseudomonadati; phylum Pseudomonadota; class Gammaproteobacteria; order Pseudomonadales; family Pseudomonadaceae; genus Pseudomonas; species Pseudomonas sp. A6. The sequence goes on from NZ_CP198970.1 coordinate 1,763,596, forward strand.
TGGAGCGCGAACTGCCGAAGTTCGCCCGCGAACTCTGCCGGCTGCCGCTGCAGGACGAAGTCGACGCCATGCGCACATTGTTCGACTGGTCGATCGATCACTTCGCCCGCAACAGATTCAACCCCGAGGTGGTCAAGGAGATTTCCCACCTGACCGACTCCATGTACAGCCATGGAAGCAACACCGAATACTCACCTGCGCTCACGCTGGCGGACATCGTGCGCAACCTGCGGGGGGAGCCGATCAGGTCCCAGTCGCTGGACACGTCCCTGGCTCGTTCGCCGCGCTGGCTGGCCTTGCTCTACGTCATCACCAGCCTACCGATACTGCAGCGCCCGCCCAAGTTGCCCGTCGGGCACTCGGCCGAGTTGCGCCGCCCCCTGCCTTAAGCGAAACAGGTTGCCAGAACCGCAAGGATCAGAATCATGACCACCCTACAATGCAGCGCGTGCGGAAGCACCGACCTTTCCTTCGAAACCGTTACCTGCACCATCCAGAAATGGCTGGGTAAAACCTGTGACTTCGTGATCTGCAGTTGCTGCGGGTACGCTGGCAACCCGGGCAACACCCACGATTATCGTTGCGCCCCCTTCGACCCCGGCAGCCAGCCCGAGACCAGCGTGCGCGCTGGCGATGGGGTTACTCCGCGCCGCGAGTACCGGATGGCGGAGATGGGCATCGAAATCCTGCAAAATCACTTCGGCGAAGCCTTCGCTCCCGATGTGGTGGTCTATGGCGCCGGCTTGTCCCAGGATCATGTGCTGATCCAGCAGCAGTTGCCGGTTTCCAGGGTCGCCGTATCCGACCTGGGCAATTTCCAGGAAGCGCAGGATTTCGTCCCCTTCGATTCGCGCGAGGCGGAATTCGACCTGATGGTCGCCTGCGAAGTGGTGGAGCACTTCGTCGACCTGGACGAGGACTTCGCCAACCTGCTGCACAAAGTGCGCGATAGCGGGCTGGTCATCGCCAGTACCAACTTGCGCGATGACCTGCCGCTGGAGACTGTCACCTATCCGTTCGAAGAAGGGCACACCTCCTATTATTCCGGTCGCTCGCTCATCGAGATCGGCAGGCGCTTCGGCGTGAAGGTTGATTTCCGCACCCCCGCCATCGCGCTGAAGATGAGTACTGGCGGCCCGCGCAAGCGCTACGTGTTCTTCTACCGCGATCCGGCTATCGGCGAGTGCATTTCCCAATACTTCGCCGACCACCACCTGGCGCCGTCGGAATGAGCAAGGTCCGGGTACTGGTGTTTCCCTGCGGCACCGAAGTGGGGCTGGAGATCGCCCGTGCCCTGGAGCACTCGCTGCACGTCGAGCTGCACGGCGCCTCCAGCCGTGTCGACCACGGCGAGCAGGCCTATGTCCGGCACGCACACCTGCCCAACATTGCCGATGCGACCTTCGATGAGTGCTTCGCGCACTTGCTGGCGCAGTGGAACATCGACCTGGTGTTCGCCACCCACGACAGCGTGCAGGACTACCTGGCGCCCCGTGTCGAAGGCCTTGGCGTGCAACTGGTCAACGGTGACGCTCGAACGGCGCGCATCGCCCGGCGCAAATCGTTGACCTATGAATTGCTGGACGATACGCCATGGGTTCCGCGTCGATATGCCAATGCCGCGGCCGTGGAGGCCTGGCCCGTGGTGGTGAAGCCCGACCAGGGGCAGGGCGGGCAGGGGGTGACTCTGGTCGCCGATGCCGATGAGCTGGCCGTGGCGCTGGCTGTCGTGCAGCAACCGCTGGTCTGCGAGTACCTGCCGGGCGAAGAGCTGACCGTGGATTGCTTCACCAGTCATCGTGGCCAACTGCTGCACGTCGGGGCGCGCTCCCGCGAGCGTGTGGTGGGCGGCATCGCCATGCGCTCGGGACCTCGGCCCACCGATACGCAACTGAACGACATCGCCACCACGCTCAACGCCCGGCTCGCCCTGCGTGGGCCCTGGTTCTTCCAGGTTCGCCGGGACCGCCAGGGCGACTGGAAACTGCTGGAGTTCAGCAGTCGCTTGTCCACCGGCTCGGTCGTGGCGCGCGCCCTTGGCGTCAACCTGCCATTGCTGGCGGTGCAGGACTACCTCGGGCGAGACTTGCTGCTGTTGCCGGAGCCGCGCCTGCAACTGGTCGAGCGCCGCCTGGAGAACAAGGCGGTGCTCGACTACGACTTCGATACCTGCTACCTGGACCTGGACGACACCCTGGTGTGCGCCGGCCGCGCCAACCCCCAGGCGATGCGCCTTGCCTACCGGTTGCTGCAACTGGACAAGCGGCTGGTGCTGCTCACGCGCCATGCCGGTGATCTGACGGCCACCCTGGAGGCCGCGCATATCCCGTTGACGATGTTCGAACGGATCGTCCACCTGCGTGAAGGCGAGCCCAAGTCCGACCATGTGCGCGCGCCGGCGATCTTCATCGACAACCATTTTCCCGAACGTCTGGACGTGTCCCGACGCCATGGCATTCCCGTATTCGATGTGGATGCGATGGATCTGCTGTTCTGACGAGTTCAATTCGCAAGCCGTGGGCATGGTGCCCGCGGATTGCCTGAAGCCAAGTTGAGGTGTGATGGTGAACCAACCCAACGATATCAACCCGCTGGTCAGCGTCGTAATGCCGGCCTATAAGGCGGCCTACCTCAAGGAGGCCCTGCAGAGCCTGCAGGATCAGACCTATCGCCCCCTGGAACTGGTGATCTGCGATGACTGCCGGACGGACGAAGTCCGGGCGGTCGTGGACGAGTACCGCGGCATTCTCGATTTCCCCGTGCACTACTCGTACAACGAGACGCGCCTGCACGAATCGAAGAACCTGGCCAAGTGCGTCAGCCTGGCCAGCGGCGAATACCTGAAGTTCCTGTATGACGACGACGTCTTGCATCCGGAGTGCGTCGAACGCATGGTCGACGCCATGCGCGAGCGGCCGGGGATTGAACTGGTCAGTTCGCGGCGGCGGCGCATCGACGATCAGGGACGGCAGCTGCCGGACATCCTGGCCACCGCATTGCCGTTCGTGGAGGATGCGCTGGTCGATGGTATCGGCCTGACGTCGTTCCTGGCCGAACACACGGTCAACTTCATCGGCGAGCCCAGCACCGTGTTGTGCCGCCGGGAGGCGGTGGCTGCGTTCGGCGACCAGGTCATGGCGCTCAATGGCGTGCCCATCCGCTGGGTGGGCGACCTGGCGCTCTATGTCAAGCTGCTGCAGAAGGGGGACCTGGCGTTCCTCTCCGCCCCCCTGGTGGACTTCCGCGTCTCCCGCGAGCAGTTCAGTCAGCTCGGCCGCGACAAGCCGGGCATCGGCGACAAGGGCCACCAGGACTTCCGCCAGGCCGTGCGCGACCTGGGTTGGTACATCGAGGGCGGCGACCAGCTGGTTGGTGTTTCGCCGCTGCATCGGGAACAAGTTCCGGAGCGCGTCGACCTGCTTGCCGCCTTGCGCCAGGCCCATGCCCTGAGCGAGATGATCGAGCGCTTCGACGAGTGGCTGGAGGCGCGCAAGCCCAGCCCGGTACAAAAGCGCCTGATCGACGAGCACCTGCAGGCCAACGGCATGGGCGTGCACATCGAGGTGCTGCTGGTGGGCGAGGATGCCGCGGCATTGCAGGCGACGCTCGACAGCCTGGCGGTCGCCGCCGGGCTCTATCCGAACGTCAGCGTGACGCTGCTGGCCGACCAGCCTCCGCAACTGCACAACGGGCTGCGCCTGCGGCACCAGCCGGTGGATGCCGATGGTCTTGGCGTAGCGCTCAACGCGGCGCTGCACGGCAGTACGGCGGATTGGCTCCTGCTGGCCGACGCCGGCGATATCTTCACCACTTCCGGCCTGATGATCGCCGGCCTCGAACTGATGACGGCCGCGGGGTGCCGAGCCGTTTCCACCGACCTGGTGATGCGCGGCGAGGACGGATCCCAGGGGCCGGCGCTGCGCCCGGACTTCAACCTCGACCTGCTGATCAGCTTCCCGGCGTCCCAGGCGCGTCACTGCCTGTACAACCGCGAGGCGCTCCTCGAAATGGGCGGCTTCGATGCGGGCTATCCACGGGCCCTGGAATTCGACCTGCTGCTGCGCCTGGTGGAAGAGGGCGGGCTGGGCGGCCTGGCGCATCTTTCCGAACCGCTGCTCAGCACCCCGGCCGCGCGCCTGCAGGCCAACCCCGACGAGGAGCGCACCCTGCAGCGCCACCTGCTGGCGCGTGGCTACGAGCGGGCGCGGGTCCTGAGTCCGCTGCCGGGCCGCTACCAGATCGACTATGGCCATGCCGGACAGCCGCCGGTATCCATCCTCATCGTCCTGCGCGATCAGCTCGCGGCCGTGCAGCGCTGCGTGATGAGCCTGCTCGAACACACGGCCTACCCCAACTACGAAATCCTGCTGGTGGACAACGCCAGCGAGAACCCGGCCACCCGCCAGTGGCTGGAAGGCGTCGAGCAGATGGCCGCCGAGCGCGTCCGCGTGTTGCGCTCGGGCGAGCCGCTGGCCGATGCGCGCCTGAAGAACCTGGCTGCTGCCCACGCCCGTGGCGACTACCTGTTGCTGTTGCGCCCGGAGGCCGCCGTCTTCCAGGGCGAGTGGCTGGGCGAGCTGGTTAACCAGGCGCAGCGTCCGGAGGTTGGCGTCGTCGGCGCGCGGACCATCGACGGTGACGGACGCATCACCCATGCCGGGCTGGTGCTGGGCCTGCGCGGCATCGCCGGGCACGCCTTCATCGGCGAGGACATGAACGCCACCGGCTACATGAACCGCCTGCAGGTGGCGCAGAACTACAGTGCGGTCTCCGATGGCTGCCTGATGATCCGCAAGGCGCTGTTCGACGAACTGGGTGGCCTGGACGAGGGCGACTTCGCCGAGCGTGGCGGCGATGTCGACCTCTGCCTGCGCGCCGGCGAGGCCGGTTACCTGGTGGTGTGGACGCCCCATGCGACCCTGCTGCACAGCCCGGCTACGGAAGCCGAACCGGTGGAGCTGCAGGACGCCTTCTACGCCCGCTGGCTGCCACGCCTGGCCCGCGACCCGGCGTACAACCCGAACTTCTCGCGGGTCCGCAGCCGCGCCGGCTTCGTCCTCACGGATACCCAGCTGACCTGGCGCCCGCTGACCTGGCAGCCGGTGCCGACGGTGCTGGCGCACTTCGCCGATACCTTCGGCTGCGGCCACTACCGCGTCATCCAGCCGTACCTCGCGCAGCGCGAGCAGGGCTTGATCGAGGGCGTGGTGACCCACTCGCTGCTGCCGGTGGTCGACCTGGAGCGCTTCGCGCCGGACGTGATACTGCTGCAGCGCCAGATCGGCGACGAGCGCCTGGACGCCATGCGGCGCATGAAGGCCTTCTCGAACGCCTTCAAGGTCTACGAGCTCGACGACTACCTGCCCAACCTGCCGGTCAAGAGCGTGCACCGCAGCCACATGCCCAAGGACATCGTCCGTTCGTTGCGTCGGGGCCTGGGTTATGTCGATCGCTTCGTGGTCTCCACCGAGCCGCTGGCAGAGGCGTTCGCCGACCTGCACCCGGACATCCGCGTCGCCCATAACTGCCTCGCTCCGGGCTGGTGGGGCGGCTTGCCGTCAAGCCTGCGCCGTCGTGGAGCCAAGCCGCGGGTGGGCTGGGCGGGCGGTGTCAGCCACACCGGCGACCTGGAACTGATCGCCGACGTGGTCAAGGAACTGGCCAACGAAGTCGAGTGGGTCTTCTTCGGCATGTGCCCGGAAAGGATCCGTCCCTATGTGCACGAGTTCCACCCGGGCCTGCCGATACAGCAATACCCGGCCAAGCTCGCCAGCCTGGATCTCGACCTGGCCCTGGCGCCGCTGGAAGACAACCTGTTCAACCAGTGCAAGAGCAACCTGCGCCTGCTGGAATACGGCGCCTGCGGCTTCCCGGTGGTGTGCAGCGACAACCGCGCCTATGCCGGCGACCTGCCGGTGACCCGGGTGAAGAACCGCTTCCGCGACTGGGTGGAGGCGATCCGCATGCACCTGGCCGACCTCGACGCCACGGCGCGAATGGGCGACGAGTTGCGTGACAGGGTGCGTGCCGAATGGATGCTGCAGGGCGACAACCTGCAGGCCTGGCACTACGCCTGGCAGCCGGACTGAGGCTTTTCGCCTGTCCGTGCGGAACCTCGAAAGCCCCGTTTCCCGGGGCTTTCGACTTTTTTCCGGAGCCCTGTGCAAGAAGGGCTTGAAAAAAAATCGAAAATCGCCCTAAAGCAAAATCCGCCACGGACGATAACCCTAACGAAGGTTCTCCAGGCCATATCGGGCGGCACTAGCCAGCGGCCAGGGACCAACTGAAAGCAGTCGCCTATCCACGAGGATCTCGTCATGGCCCTTACCGTCAATACCAACATCTCTTCGCTGACCGTTCAGAAGAACCTGAACAACGCTCAGAAAAACCTGAACACTGCCATGACCCGGCTCTCCACCGGCCTGCGCATCAACAGCGCCAAGGACGACGCCGCCGGTCTGCAGATCTCCAACCGCCTGAGCAGCCAGATCAACGGCCTGAACAAGGCTGTGGACAACGCCAACGACGCCATCTCCATCGCCCAGACCGCAGAAGGCGCGCTGCAGGAATCCACCAACATCCTGCAACGCATGCGTGTCCTGGCCGTGCAGTCCGCCAACGGCTCCAACAGCGAAGACGACCGCTCCTCGCTGAACCAGGAGTTCGAATCGCTGACCGCCGAACTGACCCGTATCTCCGACACCACCACCTTCGGTGGCGGCAGCACCGCGGTGACCCTGCTCAACGGCAACGCCGGCACCAATGGCACCATGACCTTCCAGGTCGGCGCCAACGCCAACGAAACCGTCAGCTTCACCCTGAACGACATGAGCGCCCAGGCGCTGAAGGGCACCTACTCCTCGGCTTCGGGCACCGTCGACATCTCCTCCAAGCTCGATGCCACCACCAGTGGTGCCAGCGCTGCCGGTTCGCTGAACCTGAGCGTCGATGGCAAGGCCTACACTGTCGATTACGACAAGGGCGCCACCGTCAACGACATCGTCAGCGCGCTCAACAGCAACATCAGCGGCATCACCGCCGTGGCCGACAGCTCGGGCAGCATCACCCTGACCTCCAGCAAGGCGCTGGGCGGTTCCGACGTGACCGGTGCGGCCATGACCTCCGGCTCGCTGAACATCCAGTCCCTGGACATCAAGAGCGCAGACAGTGCCCAGAAGGCCATCCAGGTCATCGACGGCGCGCTCAAGCAGATCGACACCCAGCGCTCGGCCCTCGGTGCGGTGCAGAACCGTCTGGACAGCACCATCTCCAACCTGCAGAACATCGCGGAGAACGCCACCTCGGCACGCAGTACGATCCAGGATGCCGACTTCGCCGCGGAAACGGCGGAGATGACCAAGCAGCAGACCCTGCAGTCGGCAGCCACCGCTGTACTGGCTCAGGCCAACCAGCTGCCTTCTGCCGTACTCAAGCTGCTGCAGTAAGGTCATCGGCGGTTGATACGAAGGAAGGGCGCACTGCGCCCTTCCTGCATTTGTCCAGAACAATGAGGAGTCGATGATGAGCGTGACTTTCTCTACGATCGGACTGGGAGCCCCCGTCAGGGCTGACCAGGCCCAGGCGGCCACGCCCATCGCGGCCGGCGGCAAAACCGTTGCCGTCGACGGCAAGGGCTCGCCGTCCACCGGCAGCGCCCAGGCCGAGCCGGACAAGGCTACCCTGGATCGCGCGCTGGACAGCCTGCGCAGCAATGCCCAGGTCATCCATCGCAACCTGGAGTTCTCGGTCGACCAGGAGTCGGGCATCACCGTGGTCAAGGTGGTGGACAGCACCAGTGGCGACGTGATCCGGCAGATTCCCTCCGAGGTCGCGGTGAAGCTGGCGGAGAGCATCAAGGAAGCCGGCAACCTGCTGTTCCGCGAGCAGGCCTGACAGCCTGGCCTGCTTCTTGCTGAAAGCACGGGCACAGACGCCGATGCGTCAAGAAATCGATTGAAGGAGGTTGGCAATGGCAACGGGCAGTATCGCTTCGACAGGTCTGGGATCGGGCCTGAAAATTGACGATATCGTCAGCGCCCTGGTGAAGGCACAGACCAGCGCCAAGCAGACGCAGATCACCAACCTCACCACCAAGAGCACCACCCAGCTGTCGGCGACCAGCCAGCTCAAGAGCGCCCTGTCGACCTTCCAGCTGGCGCTGGCGACGCTGAACACCGCCGACTCCTTCTCCGGGCTCAAGGCCACTTCCTCCAACGAGGACGCGGTAACCGCCAGCACCACCTCTTCGGCGACCCCGGGCACCTATACCCTGGACGTCGAAAAACTGGCGACTTCCTCCAAGGTGGCCAGCCAGTATGTCGGCACTTCCGACAAGTACGGCGCCGGCCGCCTGACCCTCAGCCAGGGCGGCAAGAGCTACTTCGTGACGGTGTCCGCCGGCGATTCGCTGTCGACCATCCGCGACAACATCAACAAGCTCAGCGAAACCAGCGGCATCTCGGCCAACGTCGTCACCGACTCCAGCGGTTCGCGCCTGGTGCTCAGCTCCACCACCACCGGCGCCGGCACCGACATCAGCGTCAAGACCTCGGGCGACAGCACCCTGGGCAAGCTGGCCATCGATGGCAGCGCCGCCTACAGCAGTTCCACCGGTGGCTACCTGGTGCAGGCCGGCGATGCCGAATTCAAGCTCGACGGTCTGTCGATGACCAGTTCCAGCAATACCCTGGACAAGGCCGTCAGCGGTGTGACCTTCGACCTGGTGAGCACTGGCAGCTCCACAGTGACGGTAGCGACCAACACCGACGACCTGACCGCCAACATCCAGCAGTTCGTCGATGCGTACAACACCCTCATCAAGGCTGTGTCCAGCCTGACCGACATCACCACTACCACCAACGAGGACGGCACCACCAGCAATAGCGTCGGGCCGTTGGCCAGCGATGCCATGACCCGCAGCCTGCTCAACAGCCTGCGTAACGAGTTCGTCAACCTCTCCAGCAGCAGCGGTTCGCTGAAGGTACTGTCGCAGTTGGGCATCACCAGCCAGAAAGATGGCACCCTGAGCGTCGACAGCACCCAGCTGAAAAAAGGCCTGGCGACTTACTCGGGCAGCATCCAGAGCTTCTTCACCGGCAGCGACGGCTTCCTCAAGCGCATGTACAACGCCGTCGACACCTACGCCAAGACCGACGGGCTGCTCGACCAGCAGACCGATTCGATCAACTCCACCATCGCCAGCCTGAAAAAGCAGCAGACCGATCTCGACGACCGCACCACCAAGCTGACCGACATCCTGTACGCCAAGTACAACGCCATGGACAGCCTGGTCGCCCAGCTCAATGCCACCAGCAACAGCGTGATGACCACGCTGAACGCGCTGAACAAGAGCTCCGACGACTGACGCCGGCAGCGTCTAGCCGACCGGCAGCGCCCGGCGCAGACGCAATTCGCGATTAAAGTCTGGCGCCGCCGCGCCGATACCCTGGACATCGGATATGAAACCTTCCACACCAGGGGATCTCGAAATGAATGCGATGGCAGCGCTTCGCCAATATCAGAACGTGGGTGTCCAGGCACAGCTCCACGAGGCGAGTCCGCACCGCCTGATCCAGATGCTGATGGAAGGTGGCCTGAGCCGCATCGCCCAGGCCCGCGGCGCCATGCAGCGCGGCCAGATGGCGGAGAAGGGCCAGCTGATCGGTAAGGCCGTGGCCATCGTCGGTGGCCTGCGCGACGGCCTGAACCTGGAAGCCGGCGGCGACTATGCCGAGCGCCTGAACGCCCTGTACATCTACATGGGTCGCCGCCTGCTTGAGGCCAACCGGCAGAACGACGAACATATGCTCGACGAAGTGGCCAACCTGCTTCGCAGCATCAAGGAAGGTTGGGACGGTATCCCGCAGTAATACCGTCCCTCCAGGAGACACGAAGCATGACCCTCGCCGTCGAGCGTATCGAACAAACCCGCAGCGCCCTGGGCACCGCCCTGGCGGAGCAGGACTGGGAAGCCATCGCCCGGCTGGACCTGGAGTGCCGCCAGCACGTGGATGCCGCCATGCACGAGCCGCTGGACGACGACAGCGACCTCAAGCGCAGCCTCGAAGGCCTGCTCGTGCTGTACCGTGAACTGGTCCAGGAAGTCACCCGTCAGCGTCAGGGCGTGGCCGAGGAAATCATCCGCGTCAATCGGTCGCACAAAGGCGCCAAGGTCTATCAGCTTTTCGGCTGAGCCCCGCGGGTCGCCCGTTCGGCGCGGCCCCCCGTTTTCGCCGTTGCCGCCGTTCGTGCCAGCAGGTAAGTTCTTCCGTCGGAAACAACGAATAAATCACGCCATAAATTTGACTCCTGCCACATTTTTGACTTTACTTGGTGGCTAAATGATGGCGGATTGTTTCCGCCTCTTTCCCGTTGCCGTTCGCCGGCCCACATGCCTTCGGAAGACAAGAGCAAGATGTGGCGTGAAACCAAGATTCTGCTGATTGACGACGACCTGGAGCGTTGCCGCGAACTCTCCACCATCCTCAACTTCCTCGGCGAGGACCAGTTGTCCTGCCGCAGCCGCGAATGGCGTCTGGCGGTCGACGACCTGTCCAACGGCAGCCGCGGCGTGCTCTGCGTGCTGCTCGGCAGCGTCGAGCACAAGGGCGGCGCCCTGGAGTTGCTCAAGCAGCTTTCGGCCTGGGACGAATTCCTGCCGGTGCTGCTGATCGGCGACTCGGCGCCGACCGACTGGCCGGAAGAGCTGCGCCGCCGCGTGCTGGCCAGCCTGGAGATGCCGCCCAGCTACAACAAACTGCTCGATTCCCTGCACCGCGCCCAGGTCTACCGCGAGATGTACGACCAGGCCCGTGAGCGCGGCCGCCAGCGCGAGCCCAACCTGTTCCGCAGCCTGGTCGGCACCAGCCGGGCCATCCAGCAGGTACGGCAGATGATGCAGCAGGTGGCCGACACCGACGCCAGCGTGCTCATCCTCGGCGAGTCCGGCACCGGCAAGGAAGTGGTGGCGCGCAACCTGCACTACCACTCCAAGCGCCGCGAAGCGCCCTTCGTGCCGGTTAACTGCGGGGCCATTCCCGCCGAGCTGCTGGAAAGCGAACTGTTCGGCCACGAGAAGGGCGCCTTCACCGGCGCCATCACCAGCCGCGCCGGGCGCTTCGAGCTGGCCAACGGCGGCACCCTGTTCCTCGACGAGATCGGCGACATGCCGCTGCCGATGCAGGTCAAGCTGCTGCGCGTGCTGCAGGAGCGCACCTTCGAGCGCGTCGGCAGCAACAAGACGCAGAACGTCGACGTGCGCATCATCGCCGCGACCCACAAGAACCTGGAGAAGATGATCGAGGGCGGCAGCTTCCGCGAGGACCTGTACTACCGCCTCAACGTCTTCCCCATCGAGATGGCGCCGCTGCGCGAGCGGGTGGAAGACATCCCGCTGCTGATGAACGAGCTCATCTCGCGCATGGAGCACGAGAAGCGCGGCTCCATCCGCTTCAACTCCGCCGCCATCATGTCGCTGTGCCGCCACGACTGGCCGGGCAACGTGCGCGAGCTGGCCAACCTGGTGGAACGCCTGGCGATCATGCACCCCTACGGGGTGATCGGCGTGGGCGAGCTGCCGAAGAAATTCCGCCACGTCGACGACGAGGACGAGCAACTCGCCAGCAGCCTGCGCGAGGAGCTGGAAGAGCGCGCCGCCATCACCGCCGGGCTGCCGGGCCTGGACTCGCCGGCGATGCTGCCGGCCGAGGGCATCGACCTCAAGGACTACCTGGCCAACCTCGAGCAGGGGCTGATCCAGCAGGCCCTGGACGACGCCAACGGCGTGGTCGCCCGCGCCGCCGAGCGCCTGCGCATCCGCCGCACCACCCTGGTGGAGAAGATGCGCAAGTACGGCATGAGCCGTCGCGAGGAGGAAGTGGCGGAGGATTGACGCCGCTTGCCACTGCCTTCCAATAAGTGCCTGAAAATAAAGGACTAATTTTTAGGCACGCAGATTGCTAAGACTCTGCCAGCCGACGCTTTCACGACGTCGGATGGAAGAGAGACAGCATGATGCCAGCCGTACCCCAGCAGTCCCAGCCGACCTCCAGCGATGCGCCGGAGGAGAACGGTCGCGCCGGCCTGGACCAGGCCTTCGCCCTGTTCAACCAGATGTCCACCCAGCTGAACCAGTCGTACAGCATGCTGGAGGCGCGGGTCAGCGAACTGAAGGGACAACTGGCCCTGGTCAGCGCCCAGCGCATGCAGGAGCTGGCGGAGAAGGAACGCCTGGCCAACCGCCTGCAGAGCCTGCTGGACCTGCTGCCCGGCGGCGTCATCGTCATTGACGGCCAGGGCGTGGTGCGCGAGGCCAACCCGGCGGCGCGCGGCCTGCTCGGCCAGCCCCTGGTGGGTATGCTGTGGCGCCAGGTCATCGCCCGCTGCTTCGCGCCGCGCAAGGATGACGGCCACGAGATTTCCCTGCGCGACGGGCGCCGCCTGTCCATCGCCACCCGCTCGCTGAACGGCGAGCCGGGGCAACTGGTATTGCTCAACGACCTCACCGAGACCCGCCGCCTGCAGGACCAACTGGCCCGCCACGAGCGCCTGTCGGCCCTGGGCCGGATGGTCGCGTCCCTGGCCCACCAGATTCGCACGCCGCTGTCCGCGGCCATGCTCTATGCCGGCCACCTGAGCGAGCAGGCGCTGCCGCTGGAGCAGCAGCAGCGCTTCGCCGGGCGCCTCAAGGAGCGCCTGCAGGAGCTGGAGAACCAGGTGCGCGACATGCTGGTGTTCGCCCGCGGCGACCTGCCGCTGCCGGATCGCCTGAGCCCGGCGGAGCTGTTCGCCGGCCTGCGCGCCGCCGCCGAGGCCCATGTCGCCGGCCTGCAACTGCGCTGGCAATGCGACGTGCGCGGCGGCGAGCTGCTGTGCAACCGCGACACCCTGGTCGGCAGCGTCCTCAACCTGCTGCACAACGCCATCCAGGCCGGCGGCCAGGACGTGCGTCTGAAAGTCCATCTCTACGCTCGCGGCGACAGCCTGCGTCTGGCCATCAGCGACAGCGGCCCGGGCATGGACGCCGCCACCCTGGCGCGCCTGGGCGAGCCCTTCTTCACCACCAAGACCACCGGCACCGGCCTCGGCCTTGCGGTGGTCAAGGCGGTGGCCAAGGCGCACCACGGCGAACTGCGCCTGCAATCGCGACCAGGCCGTGGCACCTGCGCCAGCCTGGTCCTGCCGCTGATCGCGGCCCCTGTCCGTGAACACAAGGAATAACCCCATGCCCGCCAGAATCCTGCTCGTCGAAGACGACCGCGCCCTGCGCGAAGCCCTCTCCGATACCCTGCTGATCGGCGGCTGCGCGTTCACCGCCGTGGACAGCGCCGAGGCGGCCCTGGTCGCCCTGCAGCGCGAGGCCTTCGGCCTGGTGGTCAGCGACGTCAACATGCCCGGCATGGACGGCCACCAGTTGCTCGGCCTGATCCGCGCCGGCTACCCGCAGCTGCCGGTGCTGCTGATGACCGCCTTCGGCGCCGTCGAGCGCGCCGTCGACGCCATGCGCCAGGGCGCTGCCGACTACCTGGTGAAACCCTTCGAGCCCAAGGTGCTGCTGGAGCTGGTGGCCCGCCACGCCCTGGGCCAGGCGCCCGTCGCCGAGGGCGAGGGGCCGGTGGCCGTGGAGCCGGCCAGCCGCCAGTTGCTGGAGCTGGCCGCGCGGGTGGCGCGCAGCGATTCCACCGTGCTGATCTCCGGCGAGTCCGGCACCGGCAAGGAAGTGCTGGCGCGCTACATCCACCAGCAGTCGCCGCGCGCCGGCAAGCCTTTCATCGCCATCAACTGCGCGGCCATTCCCGACAACATGCTCGAGGCCACCCTGTTCGGCCACGAGAAGGGCGCCTTCACCGGCGCCATCGCCGCGCAGCCGGGCAAGTTCGAGCTGGCCGACGGCGGCACCATTCTCCTCGACGAGATTTCCGAGATGCCCCTGGCGCTGCAGGCCAAGCTGCTGCGCGTGCTGCAGGAGCGCGAGGTGGAGCGCGTGGGGGCGCGCAAGCCGATCGAGCTGGACATCCGCGTGCTGGCCACCACCAACCGCGACCTGCTCGGCGAGGTGGCGGCGGGGCGCTTCCGCGAGGACCTGTACTATCGCCTGTCGGTCTTCCCCCTGGCCTGGCGCGCCCTGCGCGAGCGCCCGGCGGACATCCTGCCGCTGGCCGAACGCCTGCTGGCCAAGTACGTGAAGAAGATGAACCTGGGCGCGGTGAGCCTGGCCGCCGACGCCCGCGACGCCCTGCTGACGCACCCCTGGCCGGGCAACGTGCGCGAACTGGACAACGCCATCCAGCGCGCGCTGATCCTGCAGCAGGGCGGCCAGGTCCGCGCCCTGGACCTGTGCCTGAACGCCCCCATCGGCATGGCGCCCGCAGCGCCCGTGATCCCCCTGGTGCAGCCCGCCCCGGTGGTGGCCGCCGCCAGCGCCGGAATTCCGTCGGCGCCCGCGGACAACGCCGGCGGCCTCGGCGAAGACCTGCGCCGCCGCGAGTTCCAGATGATCATCGACACCCTGCGCAGCGAACGCGGCCGCCGCAAGGAGGCCGCCGAACGCCTGGGCATCAGCCCGCGCACCCTGCGCTACAAGCTGGCGCAGATGCGTGATGCGGGGATGGATGTGGAGGCCTACTTGTACGCCAGTTGAGTGGCGCCGATTTCCCCTGTTCGGGCCCGCTGTTCGCGGGCCTTTTCTTTGTCTGGTGAGGGGAGTTTCCCGTGGTGGTTTCAGCGCTTGCCGGCAGTCGTGAGGGCAGTGGGTGGCGCAGGGTTCTGCTTTTCCATGGAGGAGGGGCAGGGCATGTCGAAGCCAACGGAATTCGCCCGGGGGCTGCGGCGTCGGCAAACCGACGCGGAGCGGCTGTTGTGGAGTCGTTTGCGGGATCGCCGGCTACTCGGCTGGAAATTCAGGCGTCAGGTGCCGCTGGGGCCGTATGTGGTGGATTTCTACTGTCATGAGCGGCAGTTGGTGGTGGAGTTGGATGGCGGGCAGCACCTGGGAAGTGCCGCGGATGTCGAGCGGGATGCCTGGTTGAGGGGCCAGGGGCTGCGGGTGTTGCGGTTCTGGAACCATGACGTGCTGGTGCGGACGGAGGGGGTGTTGGAGGCGATTCTGTTGGCATTGGAGCCTGGATAGAGCACCCTCACCCCAGCCCTCTCCCAGAGGGAGAGGGGGCCGTTCGGCGCGGCGATAGGCGATGGTTTTCTCCTGGCGCATAGGTGTGGCCGACACCGATGTTCCAGGCTGCATGCCTTGATTCGCACGGCAGAGGAGGGGCTCCCTCTCCCTCCGGGAGAGGGCTGGGGTGAGGGGCTCTTGCTCCCAATAGCCACATCCTACAAGTCCCCCTGAAACCTGGCACCCTTGTTGCAATCCCCTATGCCAAAGCGCCGCGGCGTCAAAAAAGCCGCGGCCCGTAGTCAGAGGGAAAGCAAATGAGTCAGGGTATCGAGTTCAACCGCCTGCTACTGGAAATGCGCTCCATGCAGATGGACGCCATGGCCAAGGCCAAGCCGGCCGCTTCGGCGCCGGCTGCCGTGGAGGGCGCGCCGAGCTTCTCGGACATGCTCGGCCAGGCGGTGAACAAGGTGAACTCCACCCAGCAGGCCGCCAGCGCGCTGGCCAATGCCTTCGAGGTGGGCCAGAGCAACGTCGACCTGACCGACGTGATGATCGCTTCGCAGAAGGCCAGCGTGTCCTTCCAGGCCATGACCCAGGTGCGCAACAAACTGGTCCAGGCCTACCAGGACATCATGCAGATGCCCATCTGAGCCACGGGGTAGGTAGATAGTTCATGGCCGAAGCCACTATAGACAACCAGGTCCCCGCCAAAGCCGGCGCAGCCGAAATGCTGAAGAAGCCGCTGATGGGCCTGCAGTTCCTCGAAAGCCTCGCCGAGATGCCGGTGCTGCGCCAGGTCGGCCTGCTGGTCGGGTTGGCGGCGAGCATCGCCATCGGCTTCGGCATGGTGCTGTGGTCCCAGCAGCCGGACTACAAGCCGCTGTACGGCAGCCTCAACGGCGTCGACGCCAACAAGGTGGTCGAGACGCTGAACGCCGCCGACATCAACTACAAGGTCGACCCCAACTCCGGCGCCCTGCTGGTCAAGGCCGACGACCTCGGCCGCGCCCGCATCAAGGTGGCCGGCGCCGGCCTGACGCCCACCGACAGCAACGTCGGCTTCGAGATCCTCGACAAGGAACAGGCCCTGGGCACCAGCCAGTTCATGGAGGCGACCAATTACCGTCGCGGCCTGGAAGGCGAACTGGCGCGCACCATCTCCAGCCTGAACAACGTCAAGGCCGCCCGCGTGCACCTGGCCATCCCGAAGAGCTCGGTGTTCGTCCGCGACGAGCGCAAGCCCACCGCCTCGGTGCTGGTCGAGCTGTACCCGGGGCGCAGCCTGGAGCCCAGCCAGGTGCTGGCGATCGTCAACCTGGTGGCCACCAGCGTGCCGGAACTGGACAAGTCCCAGGTCACCGTGGTCGACCAGAAGGGCAACCTGCTCTCCGACCAGCAGGAGCTGTCCGAGCTGACCATGGCCGGCAAGCAGTTCGACTATTCCCGGCGCATGGAAAGCATGTTCACCCAGCGCGTGCACAGCATCCTGCAGCCGGTGCTGGGCGACGGCCGCTACAAGGCCGAGGTGTCCGCCGACGTCGACTTCAGCGCCGTGGAATCCACCGCCGAGTCCTACAACCCGGACCAGCCGGCCCTGCGCAGCGAGCAGGTGAACAACGAAGAACGCCAGAACAGCAACGGCCCGCAGGGCGTGCCGGGTGCGCTGTCGAACCAGCCGCCGGGCCCGGCCAGCGCGCCGCAGCAGACCGGCAAGAGCGCCGGCGGCGATTTCGTCGCCCCGGGCCAGCCGCTGAAGGACGCCAACGGCCAGACCATCATCGACCCGAAGACCGGCCGTCCGGTGCTGGCGCCGTACCCCACCGACAAGCGCGAGCAGAACACCCGCAACTACGAGCTGGACCGCTCCATCAGCTACACCAAGCAGCAACAGGGCCGTCTGCGCCGGCTTTCCGTCGCGGTGGTGCTGGACGACCACATGGTCGCCGACGCCAAGACCGGCGAGGTCAGCCACAAGCCCTGGAGCGCCGACGAACTGGCGCGCTTCACCCGCCTGGTGCAGGACGCGGTGGGCTACGACGCCAGCCGCGGCGACAGCGTCAGCGTGATCAACGCGCCCTTCGCCCCGGAGCAGAACCTGGAGATCGCCTCGCCGCCGTTCTACTCGCAGCCCTGGTTCTGGGACATCGTCAAGCAGGTGCTGGGCATCGTCTTCATCCTGGTGCTGGTGTTCGGCGTGCTGCGCCCGGTGCTGAACAACCTCGCCGGCAACAAGAACAAGGCCCTGGTGGCCGGCGCCGGCGGCGGCGACATGGCCCTGGGCGAGATGGGCGGCCTGGAAGGCGAGCTGGCCGAGGACCGCGTCAGCCTGGGCGGCCCGCCGAGCATCCTGTTGCCCAGCCCCAGCGAGGGGTACGATGCGCAGCTGAACGCGATCAAGAGCCTGGTGGCTCAGGACCCGGGCCGCGTGGCCCAGGTAGTGAAGGATTGGATCAACTCCGATGAGTGATGCGGTATGAGCGAGACCCGGTTGAACGCCAAACTGACCAAGGTCGACAAGGCCGCGATTCTCCTGCTGTCCCTCGGCGAGACCGACGCGGCCCAGGTGCTGCGGCACATGGGCCCGAAGGAAGTGCAGAGGGTCGGCGTGGCCATGGCGCAGATGCGCAACGTGCATCGCGAGCAGGTCGAGCAGGTGATGAGCGAGTTCGTCGAGGTGGTCGGCGACCAGACCAGCCTGGGCGTCGGCGCCGACGGCTACATCCGCAAGATGCTCACCCAGGCCCTGGGCGAGGACAAGGCCAACAACCTCATCGACCGCATCCTGCTGGGCGGCAACACCAGCGGCCTGGATAGCCTGAAGTGGATGGAACCGCGCGCCGTGGCCGACGTCATCCGCTACGAGCACCCGCAGATCCAGGCCATCGTCGTCGCCTACCTGGACCCGGACCAGGCCGCCGAAGTGCTCAGCCACTTCGACCACAAGGTGCGCCTGGACATCGTCCTGCGCGTGTCCTCGCTGAACACCGTGCAGCCCTCGGCGCTGAAGGAACTCAACCTGATCCTCGAGAAGCAGTTCGCCGGCAACGCCAACGCCACCCGCACCACCATGGGCGGGGTGAAGCGCGCGGCGGACATCATGAACTACCTCGACAGCTCGGTGGAGGGCGCCCTGATGGACGCCATCCGCGATGTCGACGAAGACCTCTCCGGGCAGATCGAGGACCTCATGTTCGTCTTCGACAACCTCGCCGACGTCGACGACCGCGGCATCCAGGCGCTGCTTCGAGAAGTCTCCTCGGACGTGCTGGTGCTGGCCCTCAAGGGCTCGGACGAGGGCATCCGCGAGAAGATCTTCCGCAACATGTCCAAGCGCGCCGCCGAACTGCTGCGCGACGACCTGGAGGCCCGCGGCCCGGTGCGCGTCAGCGAAGTGGAGGGCGCGCAGAAGGAAATCCTCACCATCGCCCGGCGCATGGCCGACTCCGGGGAGATCGTTCTCGGCGGCAAGGGTGGCGAGGAGATGATCTAAGTGAGTGGTCCCGCGAAACCCAAGGGCGAGGAACACGATGGCCTGATCCGCGCGCGCGACGTCGCCGGCTTCGACCGCTGGGCGTTGCCCAGCTTCGACCCGGTGGTGGAGCGGCCGCCGGAGCCTGCGCCCGAGCCGGAGGAGCCGGAAACCCCGGCGGTGGAGGAAGTCCCCGTCGAGGAAGTCAAACCGCTGACGCTCGAGGAGCTGGAAGCGATCCGCCAGGACGCCTACAACGAAGGCTTCGCCACCGGCGAGAAGGACGGCTTCCACGCCGGCCAGCTCAAGGCCCGACAGGAGGCCGAGGTGGCGCTGCAGGAGCGCCTGGCCGGCCTGGAGACACTGATGGGCCAGCTGTTCGAGCCCATCGCCGAGCAGGACCTGCTGATCGAGCAGATGCTGGTCAACCTGGTCGGCCAGGTGGCGCGCCAGGTCATCCAGCGCGAGCTGGAGGGCGACTCCAGCCAGCTGCGCCAGGTATTGCGCGAGGCGCTCAAGCAACTGCCGATGGGCAGCGACAACGTGCGCATCCACGTCAATCCGCAGGACTTCGAGCTGGTCAAGGCGCTGCGCGACCGCCACGAGGAAAGCTGGCGCATCCTCGAGGACGAGCAGCTGCTGCCCGGCGGCTGCCGCATCGAGACCGAGCATTCGCGCATCGACGCCAGCATCGAGACGCGCCTGGCGCAGATCACCAAGCAGCTCTTCGAGCAGCAGCGCGAGCAGGCCACCCACGCCCTGGAGCCGGACCTGCACATCGACCTGGACCAGCCCGATGCGCCTTGACCGGGTGAGTTTCGCCAAGCGCCTGGAAGGCTATATGGAAGCCGCCAAACTGCCGGCGCAGCCGGTGGTGGAGGGCCGCCTGCTACGCATGGTCGGCCTGACCCTGGAGGCCGAGGGCCTGCAGGCTGCGGTGGGCAGCCGCTGCATGGTGATCAACGACAGCGGCTACCACTCGGTGCAGGTGGAAGCCGAGGTCATGGGCTTCTCCGGCAGCAAGATCTTCCTCATGCCGGTCGGCAGCCTCGCCGGCATCGCCCCTGGCGCCCGCGTGGTGCCGCTGCCCGACAGCAGCCGCCTGCCCATGGGCATGTCCATGCTCGGCCGGGTGCTCGACGGCGTCGGCCGCGCCCTGGACGGCAAGGGCGGGATGCGCGCCGAGGACTGGGTGCCGATGGACGGCCCGACCATCAACCCGCTCAAGCGCGAGCCGATCCACGAACCCATGGACGTCGGCATCCGCTCGATCAACTCGCTGCTCACCGTCGGCCGCGGCCAGCGCCTGGGCCTGTTCGCCGGCACCGGCGTGGGCAAGTCGGTGCTGCTGGGCATGATGACCAAGTACACCAAGGCCGACATCATCGTGGTCGGGCTGATCGGCGAACGGGGCCGCGAGGTGAAGGAGTTCATCGAGCACATCCTCGGCGAGGAGGGCCTCAAGCGCTCGGTGGTGGTCGCATCCCCCGCCGACGACGCGCCGCTGATGCGCCTGCGCGCAGCCATGTACTGCACGCGCATCGCCGAATACTTCCGCGACAAGGGCAAGAACGTCCTGCTGCTGATGGACTCGCTGACGCGCTTCGCCCAGGCCCAGCGCGAGATCGCCCTGGCCATCGGCGAGCCGCCGGCGACCAAGGGCTACCCGCCATCGGTGTTCGCCCGCCTGCCGCGCCTGGTGGAACGCGCCGGCAACGGCGAGAAGGGCGGCGGCTCGATCACCGCCTTCTACACCGTGCTCAGCGAGGGTGACGACCAGCAGGACCCGATCGCCGACTCCGCCCGCGGCGTGCTCGACGGCCACTTCGTGCTGTCGCGCCGGCTGGCCGAGGAAGGCCATTACCCGGCCATCGACATCGAGGCCTCGATCAGCCGGGTGATGCCCCAGGTGGTCAGCCCCGAGCAGCTGCAGCACGCCCAGCGCTTCAAGCAGCTGTGGTCGCGCTACCAGCAGAGCCGCGACCTGATCAGCGTCGGCGCCTACGTCGCCGGCGGCGATGCCGAGACCGACCTGGCCATTCAGCGCTTCCCGGTGATGCGCCAGTTCCTCCGCCAGGGCCTGAACGAAAGCCAGAGCCTGGAAGACAGCGCCCAGCTGCTGGACGCCGTGCTGTCCGGCAAGGCCGGCTGAGGTTGCCGCATCATGCCTGAGGCCCGCCTGCCATGAATCGCCGCGCCGACCGTTTGGCTCCTGTCGTGGAAATGGCCCTGAAGGCCGAACGCGAGGCCGCGCGCCAGCTCGGCCAGGCGCAGAACCAACTGCTCCAGGCGCAGCGCAAGCTGGCCGAGCTGGAGCGTTTCCGCGCCGACTACCAGCAGCAGTGGATCGACCGCGGCCGCCAGGGCGTCAGCGGCCAGTGGCTGCTGGACTACCAACGCTTCCTGGCGCAGCTGGAAACCGCCGTGGAGCAGCAGAACCGCAGCCTGGCCTGGCACCAGGACGTGGTGGAGAAGGCGCGTGTCACCTGGTCGGAGAAGTACGCCCGCCTGGAAGGCCTGCGCAAGCTGGTGGAACGCTATCGCGAGGAAGCGCGGCTGCTGGCTGACAAACAGGAACAGAAGCAGCTCGACGAATTCGCCCAGCGCCTGCGGCCGCCGGTCTACTGAGCTAGGCTCAGCCCAGGTCCCCCGCCTGGAACGCCACGCATGCTGCTCAGCCGTACCCTGCTGCACACCCATCCGCGCCTGCTCCTCGCCTGCGCCGCCGGCCTGGCGCTGGGGCTGGCCTGCTACCACCTGCCGCCGCTGATGCGCACGCTGGTCGGCTGGAACGTCGCCGCCTGGGGCTATGTGCTGCTGATCACCGTGCTCGCCCTGCGCGCCGGGGCGGACCAGGTGCAGCGCCTGGCCGCCATCGAGGACGAGAACGCCCAGGCGGTGCTGGTGCTGGTCAGCGCCGCGGCCATCGCCAGCCTGGTGGCGATCGTCTACGAGCTGGCCGGCGCGCGCCAGCTGCCGGGGAGCGAGCGGCTGCTGCGCTACGCCTTCACCGGCAGCACGGTTTTGGGTTCCTGGTTCCTCATCGGGACCATCTTCGCCATGCACTACGCGCGCATGTTCTACACGGCGGCGGATGGCGAGGCGCCGCTGCAGTTCCCCGATCGCGGGCGGCAGCCGGACTACTGGGACTTCGCCTACTTCTCCTTCACCCTCAGCGTCGCCGTGCAGACCTCGGACGTGGCCATCGCCTCGCCGGCGCTGCGCCGGGTGGCCCTGGCGCAGTCGATCATCTGCTTCCTGTACAACACGGCGATCCTCGGCCTGAGCATCAACATCGCCGCCGGCATCCTCGGCTGACGCGCCTCAGTGGCGCCAGAAGGCCGGGGTGAACAGCACCAGCACGGTGAGGATCTCCAGGCGCCCGGCGAGCATGCCGGCGCACAGCAGCCACTTGGCGGTGTCCGGCAGGGACGAGAAGTTGCCCGAGGGGCCGATCACCGGGCCCATGCCCGGGCCGACGCCGGAGACGGTGCTGGCGGCGCCGGTCAGCGCGGTCATCCAGTCCAGGCCGAGGAAGGTCAGGGCCAGGCCCAGGCCGCCGACGGTGGCGCCGAAGAAGAACGAGAAGGTCAGGATCGAACGCACGATCTCCTCGTCCAGGCGGTGGCCGTTGTAGCTCTGGCGCAGCACCGCGCGCGGGTGGATGAGCTGGTACAGGCTGGCCTTGAGCAGGATGTAGGCGACCTGGAAGCGGAAGATCTTCAAACCGCCGGCGGTGGAGCCGGAACAGCCGCCGATGAAGCCCAGGTAGAAGAACACCATGATCGAGAAGTGGCCCCACAGGCTGTAGTCGCCCAGGGCGAAGCCGGTGGTGGTGACCACCGAGGTGACGTTCACAGCCACGATGCGGAAGGCGTCCTGCCAGGACAGGTCGGAATTGAAGGCGTACCAGGTGCCCATCACCAGCCAGGTGAATACCAGCAGGCCGATGAAGCCGTGCACCTGGCTGTCCCTGAGCAGAGCCTTGCGATGGCCGCGCAGGGTGGCGACGTAGAGGGCGAAGGGCAGGCTGCCGAGGATCATGATCACCACCGCCACCCAGTGCACCGCCGGCTGGTGCCACTTGGCCAGGGACTGGTCGGAGGTGGAGAAACCGCCGGTGGAGATCGCCGACATGGCGTGGTTGAGCGAGTCGAACAGGCCCATGCCGGCCCACCACAGGCCCAGGGTGCCGAGGATGGTGATGCCGACGTACACCGCGACTATGTACTTGGCGACCATGTGCGAGCGCGGCATGACCTTGTCGCTGCGATCCGAGGATTCGGTCTGGAACAGGCGCATGCCGCCGATGCGCAGCATCGGCAGGATCGCCACCGCCATGCCGATGAAGCCGATGCCGCCCAGCCAGTGCAGCATCGAGCGCCAGATGAGGATGCCCGGCGACATCTTGTCCAGCCCGGAAAGCACCGTCGAGCCGGTGGCGGTGATGCCCGACATGCTCTCGAAGAAGGCGTCGGTGACGCTCATGTGGCGGGCGATGATGAAGGGCAGGGCGGAGAAGAAGCAGACGATCACCCAGCTGGAGACCGTGAGCATGTACATGTCCCGCGGGCGCAGGTGGGCCTGCTCGGGGCGGCCGGGCAGGACCAGGCCGAGGCCGGCGCTGAAGGTGATCAGGCTCGACCAGATGTAGGGCGAGAGTTCCTGCGGGCGGTGGTAGTAGAGCAGGGTGGCCATGGGCACCAGCATGGCCACCGCCAGGGTGATCAGGAACAGGCCGATGATGTATCCGAGGGTGCGTAGTGTCGGCAGCGCCATGAAGCGGACTCGATGGACATGAACCCTCCATTGTACCTGCCCTCGGCGCGATGCGCAGCGCGCCGGAGGGCTCTTCACAACGGCTGCGCAATCGCTAGAATCCTGCGCTGCCCGCCGGCGCTCGCCGGTTTCTTCTGGTGCATTCGCACATCATGCCCATCGACAATCCGTGTTTGAACTGCGGCGCCTGCTGCGCGTATTTCCGTGTGTCCTTCTACTGGGGCGAGTGCCGTTCCGCCGGCGGCCGCGTACCCGACGACCTGGTGGTGCAGGTCGGCCCATACCATGCCGCCATGCGCGGCACCGAGGCCAAGCCGGTGCGCTGCGTGGGGTTGCTGGGCGAGGTCGGTTGCGGCGTGCGCTGCACGGTCTACGAGCAGCGCTCCAGCACCTGCCGGGAATTCGAGGCCTCCTGGCTCGACGGCCAGCACAACCCCAACTGCGACACGGCCCGCGCCGCCTACGGCCTGCCGCCGCTGCAGCCGATCATCACGCCGTCGCCGGAGCGGGTGGCTTGACTGTGGGCGCATGACTTTGGGCTCCCTGTAGGAGCGAGCTTGCTCGCGAACAGCTCTACCGGCGAACGCTGGTGTTCATCCTGAGAGCGCCCTCTCCCTAACCCTCTCCCTGAAGGGAGAGGGGACCGTTCGGGGTGTGCTGACACTTCGGCGTTAGCCGGCTTGCATTGAGTATCCGGTTGAAACCAGAGCCCTTCTCGGCACGGACAAGCCCCCTCTCCCTTCAGGGCGGGGCGCGCAGCCGAGGGCTGGGGAGAGGGATCGGAGCTAACCCGAAACGCAGGAGTCGCCGGTAAGCCCCCTTCGCGAGCAAGCTCGCTCCTACACGGATACGAAGCACCCTGGCTGCAGGTGAGCAGGCAGATGAGAAGCCTTTGCGACTACAATGGCCGTCCTTGTGTGTACAGGAGGTAGCCCATGGAGGCCTACGAAGCGCTGGTCAACCGTGTATCCCATGCCCGCCTGGGCGAGCCGGCGCCCACTGCCGGGCAGCTCGAGCGGCTGTTCCGCGTCGCCTTGCGCGCGCCGGATCATGGGCAGTTGCGCCCGTGGCGCTTCCTCACGGTGGAAGGCGAGGCGTGCCAGCAGCTGGGTGAGTTGTTCGCCCGCGCGCTGAGCGCCGAGCAACCCGACGCCAGCCCCGAGGCGCTGGCCAAGGCCCGCGCCATGCCGTTGCGCGCGCCGACCCTGGTGGTGGCCATCGCGCGCCTGCAGGAGCACCCCAAGGTGCCGGAGATCGAGCAGATGCTGGCCGCCGGCTGTGCTGCCTACGGCATCGTCCAGGCGGCGTTCGTCGAGGGGCTGGGGGCCATGTGGCGCACCGGCGCCATGGCTTTCGATCCAGTCGTGCACCAGGGGCTGGGCCTGGCGGCCAACGAGCGCATCGTCGGTTTCATCTACCTGGGCACGCCCATGGGTGAGCTGCGCCAACCGGCGCCGCTGGACCCGGCGGCCTTCGTCAGCGCCTGGCGGGGCTGAGCGGCAGGCTCAGGCGGACTTTCCAGCGCGCCCCGCCGGCCCGCCAGAGCAGCCGGCCGCCCTGCCAGGCGGCCAGGCGCTGGGCGGCGCGCAGGGCCCGGGGCAGCCAGCGCCGGGCCTGTTCGTCGGTGCCGCCGAGGTCCAGGCGCAGCAGGCCGCGCTCCAGGCGCGGTTCCAGCACGATGGCGGCGTCCTGCTGCCATTCCACCGCGGTATCCAGCAATTCATCCAGGGCTTCGTGCAGCGCCTGCGGCCAGCTGTGCAGCGGCCAGGTGCCGCCGCGCGGCAGGCTCAGGCGCAGTTCCGGCCAGCGGCGCCGCCAGCGCTGCGCCAGCAGCCCCAGCTCCACCGCCAGCACCAGGCTCTGCGGCTCGTCCCGCGGGCGCTCGCGTGGCAGGCCGGCGGCCGCCAACGGCAGGGCCGGGGAGGGGGACGGCAGGTATTCGGCGGCTAGGTTCATGATCGGGCTCCGGGGTCAGGCGGCGTGGCGCGCCAGCGGTATTTCCAGGGTGGCGACGAAACCGCCGTCGGGATGATTGGCCAGGCGCAGGCGGCCGGCGTGGCGCTCCACCGCGCGGCGGGCGATGGCCAGGCCCAGACCGTGGCCGGGGCTGTCCTGGTTGGGCGCGCGGAAGAAGGGCTCGCCCAGCTGCGCCAGGTGTTCGGCGTCGGCTCCCGGGCCATGGTCGCGAACGCGCACGCGCAGCACGGCGCCGTCGCTGTCGGCTTCGACTTCCAGCGGCTTGTCCGTCGGGTTGAAGCGCAGGGCGTTGCGCAGCAGGTTGTCCAGCGCCCGTTCGAGCATGTCGGGCCAGCCATCCAGGGCCAGGTCGGCGGGAACCCGCAGCTGGATGTGCTGTTCCGGGGAAAGCAGCTGGGCGTCCTCGCGCAGGCGTTCGAGCAGTGGCAGCAGTTCGACGCGGCTGGTCGGCCCGGGCTCGGCGTCCAGGCGGGCGAGGGCGAGGATTTCGGCGATCAGCGCTTCCAGGCGGTCGCACTCCTGCTCCAGGCGCGGCCACATGCTGGCGCGCTGTTCGGGGCTGGCGCGCTCGGCCAGGGCCAGGGCGATGCGCAGGCGCGCCAGCGGCGAACGCAGTTCGTGGGAAACGTCGCGCAGCAGTTGGCGCTGGCTGCTGATCAGCCGTTGCAGGCGCGCGCCCATGCGGTTGAAGTCGCGGGCCAGCACGCCCAGCTCGTCGCCGCGGCGGGCCAGGCGCGCCAGGCTGTCCTGCTGGTAGGCGGTTTGCCCGAGGTCGTGCACGGCGCGGCGCAGGCGGTTGAGCGGGCGGGTGATGGAAAGCGTCACCAGCAGGCTGAAGATGGTCAGCACCACCAGGGCGATGCCCAGCGCGCTGAGCGGCCACAACAGGCTGCCGCGGTGCCAGGCTTCCAGCGCGCCGTGGGGAATCCGGTAGATGAACAGATAGGTGTGGTCGCTGTCCGCGCTGGTGTATTCCTGGCTGAGCTGGCGCCAGGGGAAGCGCGGCAGGTTCCGGCGGTCGAAACCTTCGTCGTTGTTGCGCCGTGGCGGGCGCGGCAGGTAGGTGCCGTCGACCAGGCGCTGGCCGCTTTCGTCGAGCACCTGCACCGACAGGTCGTAGTCGCGGCGGCGTTGCTCCAGCAGCTGCTGGGCGGCGGCGGGACCCTGGTTTTCGTAGAGCCGCGTCCATTGCTGGGCGAGATCGTGCATGCCGGGGTAGCGGGCGATGATCCAGGTGTCCTGGTTCAGCGCGCGGCCGAGCAGGATGGACAGGCCGGCGACCAGCAGCAGGGCGAGCCAGAAGGCGGCGAGGATTCGCCAGAAGAGCGAGCGCATGGTCTTTCGGTTCAGTCGCATGTCCGTTTCGGGTCAGGGGCGCGGGCACGCCGAGGCGCCGGGGGTGAGCCCGGCGCCCGCGTGGCTGGCGCTATCAGTTGGTCTTGCCATCCTTCTGCGCTTTCCATTGCTGGAACTCGGCCCATTCGGCCTTGCGCTGTTCGCGCTGGGTCTTCAGCTCGTCGAACTTCTTCTGCTGTTCGGGCGTCAGGAGCGCGCGGATGTCCTTCTGCGTCTTGTCGTGGCTGGCCTTGAGTTCATCCTGCATGGCCTTGCGGTCAGCGGCGGACAGCTTGCTCAGGTACTTGTCGGTGATGTCGTGGCGGCTCTTCATCGAGTCGCCCATCAGCTTGCCGACCTGCTGGCGCTGTTCCTTGCTCAGGTTCAGCTCGCGCATCGGGCCGCCGCGGTCGCCGTGGCCGAAGCGCGGGCCGTGGCCGTCCATCATCGGGGCGCCGGCGGGCGGCGGGGGAACGTCGGTCGGTGCCGGGGTGGCGGCCATGGCCAGGGTCGGCAGGGCGGCGGCGAACATCAGTGCGGTGAGGGTCTTGCGCATGAATCTTCTCCTTTCGTGGACCGGTTTCTGAACCGGATGTGCCCAGTCTAGGGATGGCAAGGTCAAGGGCGGTCAGGGCCGGGTAAAGCTTCGGTAAAGATTGCGTCTACCGCTCTAGGGCGGGCTTCCCGACCGTTCGCTCAGGGCGCGTAGAAGTAGCCGCGCCCGCGCAGGGCGAGGATGCGCGGACGCCCGTCCGGGTGCGCGCCGAGCTTCTTGCGCAGGTTGCTGACGTGCATGTCCAGGCTGCGGTCGTAGAGCGTCAGCTTGCGGCCCAGGGCGATCTGCGCCAGGGCCTGCTTGTCCAGCGGCTCGCCGGGCTGGCGCAGCAGCGCCTCGAGGATGCGGCTCTCGGACAGCGTCAGGCTGACCTCCTGGCCGGCGACGCTGGCCACGCCGCGGGCCAGGTTCAGGCTCAGGTCGCCGAGGTCGACCTGGGCGCTGGGCTGCGCCGGGTGGCTGCGGCGCAGCACGGCGCGCAGGCGCGCGGTCAGCTCGCGCGGATCGCACGGCTTGGCCAGGTAGTCGTCGGCGCCCAGTTCCAGGCCGAGGATGCGGTCCAGCGGCTCGCCGCGGGCCGAGAGCATCAGCACCGGCAGGTCGGGGTGCTCGCTGCGCAGCTGCTTGAGCAGCTCCAGGCCGCTGCCGTCGGGCAGCATCACGTCCAGCACCACGGCGTCCGGCGTGCGGCTGGCCAGGGCGCTACGGGCCGCGCCGCCATCGTGGCTGGCGCGCACGCTGAAGCCTTCCTGGGTCAGCCAGGTGCACAGCAGTTCGCACAGTTCACGGTCGTCGTCGATCAGCAGCAGCTCACTCATTGCTCGGGCTTCTTTCAGTTGATCCATTCACGCCGCCGGCGGCGTCGGCCGCGGCTCAGGGCGCCGAGGACGAAGGCGACGAGGGCGACGGCGCCGCCGGTCGCGAACCAGGTCTGCTCGTCGCTGAGCAGGCGCGGCGGTTGTTGGGCCTGCAGCTCGCGCAATTGCAGCTTCAGGCGCTGGTTTTCCTGGCGCAGGTGGCCCACCACGGCGCTTTCCGCCCCTTGCAGCTGGGCGGCGAGGTCGGCGCGCTGCTTCTCGCTCTCGTCCAGGCGCTGTTGCAGTTGGGCGAAGTCGTCGCTGGCCGGGGCCGGCGCGGCAGTGGGAGCCGGCATGGCGCCGGGGTCGTCGGTGACGGGCTCCTCGCCGTGGGCGGCGAGCGGCAGGCTCAGGCAGAACAGCAGGGGCAGCAGATGACGTCGGGACATCGGAACTCCTTGTACGCTGATGAGCCGCCGGGCACCGCGCTCCGGGCGCTGTCCGGCCGCGGGGCCGGGCCTGTGTGTCCGGCCATGCGGCGTCGTCCGTACGCCGCCGCTCGCCGGTTTACGGCAGGACTTTCTTGAACGGCTTGACCACGACTTCGGCATAGACGCCGGCGGCGCGGTACGGGTCGGCATCGGCCCAGGCCTGGGCGGCGGCCAGCGACTCGAACTCGGCGACGATCAGGCTGCCGGTGAAGCCGGCCGCGCCCGGGTCGGGGCTGTCGATCGCCGGGTGCGGCCCGGCCAGGACCAGGCGGCCCTCGTCCTTGAGCTGCTCCAGGCGGGCCAGGTGCGCCGGACGCGCGGCCAGGCGGCGTTCTTGGGAAGCGGTGATGTCGCGGGCGATGATTGCGTAGAGCATGTCAGTCCTTGGGCTTTTCGCCGGTTGGGGCGTCGTGCATGTGGCGAGCCAGGAACACGCCCTGGCCGATCAGGAAGAGCAGGGTCATGCCCAGGCTGCCGAACACCTTGAAGTCCACCCAGAAACGCTCGAAGGTGAAGGCGACGAACAGCTGGACGCAGCCGCAGAACACGAAGAACAGTACCCAGGCCAGGTTCAGGCGCTGCCAGATCGGTTCCGGCAGGTGCACGGCATGGCCCATGATGCGCTGGATCAGCGGCCGGCGGTCGCCCACCAGGGTGCTGCCGAGGAAGCCCAGGGCGAACAGCCAGTTGACCACCGGGGCCTTCCACTTGAGGAAGGTCTCGCTGTGGAAGGCCAGGGTCATGCCGCCGAACACCAGGCAGGCGGCCAGGGTCAGCCACTGACCCTTGTCCAGCTTGCGCTGCTTGATCAGCAGGGCGCCGTAGACCACTACCGAGGCGCCGATCAGCACCGCGGTGGCGCTGTAGATGCCGCCCAGGCTGAAGGAGTGTCCGGCGAGTTCGACCGTGCGCGGGTCCAGCTTGTAGACGATGAAGAACAGGATGAGGGGGATGAAATCGATGAATTGCTTCATTACGGCAGCCAGAGCCCAGTTGTGGCGGCATAATACCAACCTGCGGAAGAACTGAAATAGTCACCCGTCTCGTGCCGTTGCGCTCGCACGCCGTGAATCGCCGCCGCGCAGCGTCTATACAGAAGTAAAACCCGTTCCGGTATGCCCATGCGTGTCGACCTGCATTGCCATAGCACCGCCTCCGACGGCCAGCTGCCGCCCGCTGCCGTGGTGGCCCGCGCACACCAGCGCGGCGTACGCCTGCTCGCCCTGAGCGACCACGACACCCTGGAAGGTTTGCCCGAGGCGCGCGCCGCCGCCGAGGCGCTGGGGGTGACACTGGTCAACGGCGTGGAGCTGTCCTGCACCTGGGGTGGGGCGACCATCCACGTCCTGGGTTACGCCTTCGACAGCGCCGCCGAGCCGCTGGTTCGCGCCCTCGATGACCTGCACCGCGGGCGCTGGGCGCGCGCCGAGGAGATCGGCCGGCGCCTGGAGGCCAAGGGCATGCCCGGCGCCTTCGAGGGCGCGCGGGCCGTCCAGCGCGAGCTGGGCGACAGCGAAAACGCCCCGGCGCGGCCGCACTTCGCCGAGTTCCTGGTGCGCGCCGGTCACGTCGCCGAGCGTGCCGAGGCCTTCCGCAAGTGGCTGGGCGCCGGCAAGCTGGGCGACGTCAAGCAGCACTGGCCGAGCCTCGCCGAGGCGGTCGGCACCCTGCGCGCGGCGGGCGCCTGGGTCAGCCTGGCGCACCCCTACCAGTACGATTTCACCCGCACCAAGCGGCGCAAGCTGATTGCCGACTTCATCGACGCCGGCGGCCACGCCATCGAAGTGGTCAACGGCCTGCAGCCGGCCGAGCAGGTCGGCGTGCTGAGCATCCTGGCCCGCGAATTCGGCCTGCTGGTCAGCGCCGGCAGCGATTTCCACGGCCCCAGCGACTGGTCGGAGCTGGGGCTGTACCGGCCCGTGCCGGACGACCTTCCGCCCTTGTGGACGCGCTTCGCCGGCGCGGCCCGGGCCCTCGAGGAGACTTCATGAGCCAGTTCTTCCAGGTCCACCCGGAAAACCCCCAGCCACGCCTGATCAAGCAGGCGGTGGAGATCGTCCGCCAGGGCGGGGTGATCGCCTATCCCACCGATTCCTCCTATGCCCTGGGCTGCCGCCTGGGCGAGAAGGGCGCAGTGGAGCGCATCCGCCGGCTGCGCAAGCTCGACGACAAGCACAACTTCACCCTGGTGTGCCGCGACCTGTCCGAGCTGGGCCTGTACGCCAAGGTCGACACCCGCCTGTTCCGCCTGCTCAAGGCCCACACGCCCGGGCCCTACACCTTCATCCTCGACGCCACCCGCGAGGTGCCGCGCATGCTGCTGCACCCCAAGCGCCGCACCATCGGCCTGCGCGTGCCGGCCTGCCCGATCGCCCAGGCGCTGCTGCAGGAGCTGGGCGAGCCGCTGATGAGCGTCAGCCTGATCATGCCCGGCGAGACCGAGCCGATGAGCGACCCCTATGAAATGCGCGGCGCGCTGGAACACCAGGTGGACCTGGTGCTGGACGGCGGCTACGGCGGCGTCGAGGCTTCCACGGTGATCAACCTCACCGGCGAGGAGCCGGAGGTGGTGCGCGTCGGCTGCGGCGACCCGGCCCCCTTCGAGGCCTTCGCCTGAGGCGCTTTTCTATACTGCCGCCCTTGACTGTCCGTCCGAGGTCCCGCGCTTGAGCAATGTCGAATCCCAGCGCCGTGTGCTGTCCGGCATGCGCCCCACCGGGCGCCTGCACCTGGGCCACCTGCACGGCGTGCTGCGGAACTGGGTGCGCCTGCAGCACGAGTACGAATGCTTCTTCTCCATCGTCGACTGGCACGCCCTGACCACCGAGTACGATGACGTCGGGCCGATACGCCAGCACGTCCGCGACATGGCCGTGGACTGGCTGGCGGTGGGCGTCAGCCCCAGCGCCGCGACCCTCTTCATCCAGTCCCAGGTGCCCGAGCACGCCGAGCTGCACCTGCTGCTGTCGATGATCTGCCCACTGCCCTGGCTGGAGCGGGTGCCGACCTACAAGGAGCTGCAGGAAAAACTCGGCCACAAGGACCTGTCGACCTACGGCTTCCTCGGCTACCCGCTGCTGCAGGCGGCGGACATCCTGGTCTACCGCGCCGGCCTGGTGCCGGTGGGCTCGGACCAGCTGGCCCACGTCGAGTTCGCCCGCGAGGTGGCTCGGCGCTTCAACCACCTCTATGGCGGCGAGGTGGACTTCGAGGACAAGGCCCAGGCCGCCGTCGCACGCCTGGGCAAGAGGACCTCGAAGCTCTACAGCAGCCTGCGCAAGGCCTGGCAGGAACAGGGCGACGAGGATGCCCTGGAAACCGCGCGGGCACTGCTCAAGGAGCAGCAGAACCTGACCCTCGGCGACCGCGAGCGGCTGTTCGGCTACCTCGAAGGCAGCAGCCGCGTGCTGCTGCCCGAGCCGCAGACGCTGGTCGGCAGCACTTCGCGCATGCCGGGGCTGGACGGGCAGAAGATGTCCAAGTCCCACGACAACACCATCAGCCTGCGCGAAAGCCCGGCGGAAGTGGAGGAGAAGATCGCGCGCATGCCCACCGACCCGGCGCGGGTGCGGCGCAACGACCCGGGCGACCCGCAGCGCTGCCCGGTGTGGCAGTGGCACCTGATCTACTCCGACGACGCCTGCCGCCAGTGGGTGCAGGAGGGCTGCAGCAGCGCCGGCATCGGCTGCCTGGACTGCAAACGGCCGCTGATCGAGTCGATCAACCAGGAACTGGCGCCGATCCGCGAGCGCGCCCAGGACTACGAGGACAACCCCGAACTGGTGCGCAGCATCCTCGCCGAGGGCGCCGAACACGCCCGCGAGGCGGCGCGCGAGACCCTGGTGGAAGTGCGCCAGGCCATGGGGTTGGTGTACCGCTAGGTTGCCCGGCATTGCGGATAAAATCCTGCGTTGCAGGCGAGCATGGCTTTTCGTAGGAGCGAGCTTGCTCGCGAACCGCATGGCACCGCGTTTGTTCGCGAGCAAGCTCGCTCCTACAGGGAAATGGCGTGGGTGGGGCAGCGTAGGAGCGGATCTCATCCGCGAATCGCGCCGGTGGTTCCGGCTATCGCGGACAAGGTCCGCTCCTACGGGGGAGGAATACCGTGCAACCTGTAGGAGCGGGCCCTGCCCGCGATTCGCGCGCAGGGCCCGCTCCTACAGGGGATGGCGTGGATAGGCGCCATTCCGTCCAATTCCCTCACCATCGCCGCTGAAAAGCAGGGATAATGCCGCCCTGAGCCCGCCCCGCCCGACGAGAGGCCGATGAGCGACCTGAACGAGCCGCAAACCCCGCCCAGCCCCGCCGAATATCGCGAACCGGTGCAGTTGGCGCTCGTCTATGGCGAGGCGGTCACCGAGCTGCCCCAGGACCTGTACATCCCGCCGGACGCCCTGGAGGTCTTCCTCGAAGCCTTCGAAGGCCCGCTCGACCTGCTGCTGTACCTGATCCGCAAGCAGAACATCGACGTCCTCGACATCCCGGTGGCGGAAATCACCCGCCAGTACATGACCTACGTCGAGCTGATGAAGTCGGTGCGCCTGGAGCTGGCCGCCGAATACCTGGTGATGGCCGCCATGCTCGCCGAGATCAAGTCGCGCATGCTGCTGCCGCGCTCGGCCGAGGCCGAGGAGGACGAGGAAGACCCGCGCGCCGAGCTGATCCGCCGCCTGCAGGAATACGAGCGCTTCAAGCAGGCCGCCGAAGACCTCGACGGTCTGCCGCGCCAGGGCCGCGACTACGTGGTGCCGACCGTGGCGGCGCCGGAGGCCAAGGCGCGCAAGCTGCTGCCGCAGGTGGACATGCAGGAGCTGATGCTGTGCATGGCCGAGGTGCTGCGCCGCGCCGACCTGTTCGAGAGCCACCAGGTGACCCGCGAGATGCTCTCCACCCGCGAGCGCATGAGCGAAATCCTCGAACGCCTCAAGGACGCCGGCTTCGTGCCCTTCATCGAGCTGTTCAGCGTCGAGGAAGGCCGCCTGGGCGTGGTGGTGACCTTCATGGCGGTGCTGGAACTGGTCAAGGAACAACTGGTGGAGCTGGTGCAGAACCAGGCCTTCGCGCCCATCCACGTGCGCGCCCGGATCGAGGTGGAGGAGGGCGCAGCGCCGCTCGAGGAGCTGGAAGAGGGCGACGAGGGCGTCTTCGAGCCGGTCGAGGCGCCGGCGCCGGAGCCGACCTTCGAGGACGGCGGCTTCGACGAGACGGCGGACGCCGAGGACTTCGACGAAGAGCCGCTCTGAGCCGCCGGCGTTGCCCTGGCGCCGCGCATTGAGTAGTTTTCCCGCCAGACCGGCGATTCCCGCAACCCGAACCGAGCGACCCGATGAACCTCTCCGACCCCCACGAACTGGCGACCCTGCTCGAAGGCATCCTGCTGGCTTCCGGCCGGCCGCTGTCGCTGGAGCGCCTCGGCGAGCTGTTCGAGGAGGCTGAGCGCCCGGAGCCGCAGCAATTCCGCGACGCCCTGGCGATCCTGTCGCTGTCCTGCGCCGGGCGCGCCTTCGAACTCAAGGAAGTAGCCAGCGGCTACCGCCTGCAGATCCGCGAGCCGCTCTCGCCCTGGGTCGGCCGGCTGTGGGAGGAGCGCCCGCAGCGCTACTCTCGCGCGCTGCTGGAAACCCTGGCGCTGATCGCCTACCGCCAGCCCATCACCCGCGGCGAGATCGAGGACATCCGCGGCGTGGCGGTGAACACCCAGATCGTCAAGACGCTGATGGAGCGCGAGTGGATCCGCATCGTCGGCTACCGCGAGGTGCCGGGGCGCCCGGCGATGCTCGCCACCACCCGCACCTTCCTCGACTACTTCAACCTCAAGAGCCTGGAAGAGCTGCCGCCGCTGGCCGAGCTGCGCGAGATGGAAGCCGAGCCGGAAGACGTGCAACTGGTGCCGGTCCACCTGCCCAGCCCGATCCTCGACGAGGACTACGTGCCGGCGTCCATCCAGGCCCTGGCCGACCAGGCGCTGCGCGAAGCCGGCGAAGAGCCGGAAGCCGCGCCGCCGGAGGAGAAGCCCGAGGAGACCAGCTTCCGCAGCCTGCTGGCCGAGCTGGACGAAATGGAGCAGGGCCTGAAGACCGATTTCGACGACCTGATCGAACCGCCGCCGGTCGCCGAAGACGAGGCCGCGGACGACCCCGCAGCGGCCGAAGAAGCCTTGCCGACAGCGCCCGACGACGCCGTCGAGGCAGCCCCGGAGCCCGCCGCAGAGCCCGCCGCGCCGGCGCCCGAGGCCGAGGAATACGACGAGGAGCGCGCCCTGGCCGAGGCCATGCGCGAGGAACTCGAGGCCATGGCCAGGGAACGCGACCACTGATCCGCGCGTCCGAAAGTCGGGGGCGCCGCCCCTGAAAGCTTTCAACCGTTGACTTCCATCGCGCGCGGGACGACCTTATGTGCCGCGCCGCACGGGCGCCGGCGGCAGCACCTGGGGGAGCCGCCGGAACAGCGCCGGGTATGGCCGTCATCGAACCTTCCAACATTCAACAGTCGGCCGCCGCCCTGGCGCGGGCCACTGAGTGCGCACACATAATGAAGAGAACACACCTCTGCCTCGGCCTCCTGCTGGGGTTGAACAGCGTTTCCCTGTTCGCTGCCGAGGGGCCGGCGGTTCCGCTGCCGGGGCAGTCCAAGGACGCCTTCATCAGCCAGCTGATGCAGCAGATGAGCCTCGAAGAGAAGATCGGCCAGCTGCGCCTGGTCAGCGTCGGCCCCGACCATCCCAAACCGGTGCTGCTGGAAGAGATCAAGACCGGCAATACCGGCGCCATCTTCAACACCGTGGTCCGCCCGGGCATCCGCGATCTGCAGGACGCGGCCATGCGCAGCCGCCTGAAAATCCCGCTGTTCTTCGCCTACGACGTGGTCCACGGCCATCGCACCGTGTTCCCCATCGGCCTGGGCCTGGCCGCCAGCTGGGACATGGACGCGGTCGCCACCAGCGCGCGCATCGCCGCTCTGGAAGCCAGCGCCGACGGCCTCAACCTGACCTACTCGCCCACCGTCGACATCGCCCGCGACCCGCGCTGGGGGCGCGTGTCCGAAGGCTTCGGCGAGGACACCTACCTGGTCAGCCGCATCGCCGGGACCGTGGTCAAGGCCTACCAGGGCAAGGGCCTGGACCAGCCGGGCACCATCATGGCCGGGGTCAAGCACTTCGCCCTGTACGGCGCCGGCGAGGGCGGGCGCGACTACAACACCGTGGACATGAGCCTGCCGCGCATGTTCCAGGACTACCTGCCGCCGTACCGCGCGGCCATCGACGCCGGCGCCGGCGCGGTGATGGTCTCGCTGAACAGCGTCAACGGCGTGCCGGCCACCGCCAACAAGTGGCTGCTGCAGGACGTGCTGCGCAAGCAGTGGGGCTACAAGGGCGTGCTGCTCAGCGACCACGGCGCGGTGATGGAGCTGATCAAGCACGGCGTCGCCGGCGAACCGCGCGAGGCCGCGCGCCTGGCGATGACCGCGGGCGTCGAGATGAACATGAACGACGACCTCTACGGCAAGGAACTGCCGGAGCTGCTCAAGACCGGGGCCATCAGCCAGGCCGACATCGACCGCGCCTGCCGCGACGTGCTGGCGGCCAAGTGGGACATGGGCCTGTTCAAGGACCCGTACCGCTACCTGCAGGGCGCCGACCCGGTCGACACCGACGCCGAAAGCCGCTTGCATCGCGCCGAGGCCCGCGACGTGGCACGCCGCGGTATGGTGCTGCTGAAGAACGAAGGCGACGTGCTGCCGCTCAAGCGCGGCGGCACCATCGCCCTGGTCGGCCCGCTGGCTGACAGCAAGCGCGACGTGATGGGCAGCTGGTCCGCCGCCGGCAAGGCCTTCCAGGCGGTGACCCTGCTCGAAGGCATGGGCCACGCCACCCGCGGCAAGGCCGCGCTGCTGTACGCGAAGGGCGCCAACGTCACCAATGATGAAGAGATCATCAAGTACCTCAACGAATACAACGAGGACGTGAAGATCGACCCGCGCAGCCCGCAGGCAATGATCGACGAGGCGGTGGCCAAGGCCAGGCAGGCCGACGTCATCGTGGCGGCGATCGGCGAGGCCCAGGGCATGGCCCACGAGGCGTCGAGCAAGACCAACCTGCACATCGCCCAGAGCCAGTACGACCTGCTCAAGGCGCTGAAGGCCACCGGCAAGCCGCTGGTGCTGGTGCTGATGAACGGCCGCCCGCTGGACCTGCGCTGGGAAACCGAGAACGCCGACGCGGTGCTGGAGACCTGGTTCAGCGGCACCGAGGGCGGCAACGCCATCGCCGACGTGCTGTTCGGCGACTACAACCCCTCGGGCAAGCTGCCGATGACCTTCCCGCGCTCGGTGGGGCAGATTCCGATCTACTACAACCACCTCAACACCGGCCGCCCGTTCGACCACGAGCACCCGAACAAGTACACCTCGCGCTACTTCGACTCGCAGAACGGCCCGCTGTACCCCTTCGGCTACGGCCTGAGCTACACCCGCTTCAGCGTTTCCGACGTGCAGATGTCCAGCCCGCGGATGCACAAGGGCGACACCCTCAAGGCGCGGGTGACGGTGAAGAACACCGGCAAGCGCGCCGGCGAGACCGTGGTGCAGCTGTACCTGCGCGACGAGGTGGCTTCCATCAGCCGCCCGGTGAAGGAGCTCAAGGGTTTCCGCAAGGTCATGCTGCAGCCGGGCGAGTCGAAGGTGGTGGAATTCCCGATCCGCGAGGAAGACCTGCGCTTCTACGACAGCAACCTGCGCTACGCCTCGGAACCGGGCGAGTTCAAGGTGATGATCGGCCTGGACTCGGATGACGTGAAGGAAAGCCAATTCACCCTGCTCTGAGCCGGCTTGCCGAACCACGACATCGCCCTGATTGGCCCGGCCAATCGGGGCGATGTCTTTTCTGCGTTGGACCTTTCGTCGCCTGTGCCTTCAAGTAGGCCCGGCATATCCCCATGGTGGAGGTGTGCGCGACCCATCGGGAGGCCCCGTGAAAGATCCCTGCATCAAGGTCTGCGAATTCGACGACGGCATCTGCCGCGGCTGCGGGCGCAGCCGCAGCGAGGTCAAGGCCTGGAAGAAACTCGACAAGCCCGAACGCCTGGCGGTGCTGGCCGAAGCCGACATGCGCCTGCTGGTGCTGCAGGCGCAGGGGCGGCGCAAATACCGTTAGCGGTGACAGGGAAGCACGGGCGTAGGAGCGGACTCCGTCCGCGATGGGATCCACCGGTCACGCCGGACGCCCCGGTGGCACGGATGGCGGCGGATAACCGCGAACGGTTATCCGCCCTGCGGTTCTGTTCGCGAGCAAGCTCGCTCCTACGAAGAGCGGCTTGGCACGGCCTTGCAGGCTGACTCTGTACTTGCCGTCCGCACCGGATGGCCCCCTCTCCCTTCAGGGAGAGGGCTGGGGAGAGGGAACGGAGTTCGCCCGGACAAGGGAATCATCTCCTACGGTTCAGGGAAGCACGGGCGTAGGAGCGGACTCCGTCCGCGATTGGACTCACCCCGCCACGCCGGACGCCCCGGTGGCACGGATGGCGGCGGATAACCGCGAACGGTTATCCGCCCTGCGGTTCTGTTCGCGAGCAAGCTCGCTCCTACGAAGAGCGGCTTGGCACGGCCTTGCAGGCTGGCTCTGTACTTGCCGCCGCTCAGGACGGCCCCCTCTCCCTTCAGGGAGAGGGCTGGGGAGAGGGAACGGAGTTCGCCCGGACAAGGGAATCATCTCCTACGGTTCAGGGAAGCACGGGCGTAGGAGCGGACTCCGTCCGCGATGGGATCCACCGGTCACACCGGACGCCCCGGTGGCACGGATGGCGGCGGATAACCGCGAACGGTTATCCGCCCTGCGGTTCTGTTCGCGAGCAAGCTCGCTCCTACGAAGGGCGCCTTGGCACGGCCTTGCAGGCTGGCTCTGTACTTGCCGTCCGCACCGGACGGCCCCCTCTCCCTTCAGGGAGAGGGTTGGGGAGAGGGAGCGGAGTTCGCCCAAACAATGGGGTCTCCGGTAAGGCACCCGCCGCAAAGGCCGATGGACGCCAGCTATCAATTCCCCCGGGACAGGAAAAGGCCCACGACACTCGCAGAATCAGGGCCTTCAGCGAGAGCCGGGCTCTGATGTTAAGTGGCGCCAACCTCAACCGAGCCACCAGGAGCCCCGATGAACGAATTCCACTGCTGCCCGCACCACGCACCCGAGGACCCGCGCCGCCGCGCCCTGCTCAAGGGCGGCGCCGGCCTCGCCGCCCTCGGCCTGCTCGGGGCCGCCGGCTGGCTGGGCGCGCCGGGCCAGGCCCATGCCGCTGCGCTGGGCAAGGCCGAGCGCGACGCCCTGACGCCCGACCAGGTCATTGAACGCCTGCGCCAGGGCAACCGGCGCTTCCGCAGCGGCCAGGCATCGCAGCATGACTACCTGGCACAGAAGCGCGCCAGCCGCGACGGCCAGTATCCGGCGGCAGTGATCCTCAGCTGCATCGACTCCCGCGCGCCGGCGGAAATCCTCTTCGACCTCGGCATCGCCGACACCTTCAACGCCCGCGTGGCGGGCAACGTGGCCAGCCCGGAGCTGCTCGGCAGTCTGGAATACTCCTGCGCGGTGGCCGGCGCCAAACTGGTGCTGGTCATGGGGCACACCGGCTGCGGCGCGATCAAGGGCGCCATCGACGATGCCCGGCTCGGCCACCTGACCGGCCTGCTGGACAAGATCGAGCCGGCCGTCGCCGCGACTGCCTATGACGGCGAGCGCAACGCCAGAAATGCCGCCTTCGTCGATGCCGTGGCCAGGACCAACGTACGCCTCACCCTCGAACACATCCGCAAGGAGAGCGCGGTGCTGGCCCAGCTGGAGCGGGAAGGGCGGATCAAGCTGGCCGGGGCGCTCTATCACCTGAACGGCGGCGAGGTCGAGTTCTTCGCCTGAGTTCGTTCGCAGCGGCGGGGCGCAAGGCCCCGCCGCCTTCTGCGCCGCCGCGCCTCAGGCCGGCGCCCGCCACAGCGCCAGGGCGTTGTCCAGCATGCGGTTGGAAAAGCCCCATTCGTTGTCGTACCAGGCCATCACCTTGAGCAGCCGGCCGCTGACCTTGGTGTGGTTGGCGTCGAAGATGGCCGAGCGCGGGTCGTGGTTGAAGTCCACCGAGACCAGCGGCTGGCTGTTGTAGCCGAGGATGCGCGAACCCTGGCTGGCTATCCTGAACAACTGGTTGACCTCCTCGACCGTGGTGTCGCGGCCGACCTGCACGGTCAGGTCCACCAGCGAGACGTTGATCACCGGCACCCGCACCGCAAGGCCGGTGAGCTTGCCGGCCAGCTCCGGCAGCACCAGGCCCACCGCCTCGGCGGCGCCGGTGCGCGTGGGGATCATCGACTGGGTGGCCGAGCGCGCGCGGTAGACGTCGCCGTGGTACACGTCGGACAGGCTCTGGTCGTTGGTGTAGGCGTGTATGGTGGTCATCAGGCCCTGTTCGATGCCCAGCTCGCGGTGCAGCACCTGGGCCACCGGGGCCAGGCAGTTGGTGGTGCAGGAGGCATTGGAGATGATCTGGTGCGAGGCGCGCAGCAGCTCGTGGTTGACGCCATGGACGATGGTGGCGTCGACGCCGGCCCCCGGCGCCGAGACGATCACCTTGCGCGCGCCGGCGGCCAGGTGCGCGGCGGCCTTGTCGCGCCGGGTGAAATGTCCGCTGCACTCCAAGACGATATCGACGTCCAAGCCTTTCCAGGGCAGCTGCGCCGGGTCGCGCAGGGCCGTGACGGCGATGCGGTCGCCGTTCACCGTGAGGCTCTCGTCATCATGCTCGACCTGCCCGGGGAAGCGCCCGTGGACGCTGTCGTACTGCAGCAGGTGGGCGTTGATGGCGGCGTCGCCGAGGTCGTTGATGGCCACCACTTCGAGCTGTTGGCGGTAGTCGGCGGTATAAAGGGCGCGGAGGACGTTGCGGCCGATGCGGCCGAACCCGTTGATCGCCAGGCGAATGGTCATGGAGGTCGTCTCTTTTGTGTTTTTGTGGTAAAAACCATTAAATTTTTTCGTCAAACAAAAGTAAATATCCTTTAACCGATGATTATGTTGTAAAAACAACAATCGTTAGTCTGCAGGAGAATGCTGCCATGCACCCGCGCGTGCTCGAAGTCACCCGTCGCATCCAGGAACGCAGCGCCGCCACCCGCCAGCGCTACCTCGCCATGGTCAAGGCCGCCGCCACCAAGGGCCCGCACCGCGGCACGCTGCCCTGCGGCAACCTGGCCCACGGCGTGGCTGCCTGCGGCGAGCACGACAAGCAGGCGCTGCGCCTGATGAACCAGGCCAACGTCGGCATCGTCTCTGCCTATAACGATATGCTCTCGGCGCACCAGCCGCTGGAACGCTTCCCGGCGCTGATCAAGGACGCCCTGCGCGAGATCGGCTCGGTGGGCCAGTTCGCCGGCGGCGTGCCGGCCATGTGCGACGGCGTGACCCAGGGCGAGCCGGGCATGGAGCTGTCCCTGGCCAGCCGCGACGTGATCGCCATGGGCACCGCCATCGCGCTGTCCCACAATATGTTCGACGCCGCGCTGTGCCTGGGCGTGTGCGACAAGATCGTCCCCGGCCTGCTGATCGGCGCGCTGCGCTTCGGCCACCTGCCGGTGGTGTTCGTCCCCGCCGGGCCCATGCCCACCGGCATCTCCAACAAGGAGAAGGCCGCGGTGCGCCAGCTCTACGCCGAAGGCAAGGCCAGCCGCGAGGAACTGCTGGTCTCGGAGATGGCCTCCTACCACGCACCGGGCACCTGCACCTTCTATGGCACCGCCAACACCAACCAACTGCTGGTGGAAGTGATGGGCCTGCACCTGCCGGGCGCCTCCTTCGTCAACCCGAACACCCCGCTGCGCGACGAGCTGACCCGCGAGGCCGCGCGCCAGGCCAGCCGCCTGACCCCGGAGAACGGCCAGTACGCGCCCATGGCCGAGGTCATCGACGAGCGCGCCATCGTCAACTCGGTGGTGGCCCTGCTGGCCACCGGCGGCTCCACCAACCACACCCTGCACCTGCTGGCCATCGCCCAGGCCGCCGGCATCCAGCTGACCTGGCAGGACATGGCCGAGCTCTCCGAGGTGGTGCCGCTGCTGGCGCGCATCTATCCCAACGGCCAGGCCGACATCAACCACTTCCAGGCCGCCGGCGGCATGTCCTTCCTGATCCGCCAGCTGCTCGACGGCGGGCTGCTCCACGAAGACGTGCAGACCGTGGTCGGCAAGGGCCTGCGCCGCTACCTGCAGGAACCCTTCCTCGACGGCGGCAAGCTGGTCTGGCGCGAGGGCCCGGCCGACAGCCTGGACGAGGACATCCTGCGCCCGCTGTCGCGCCCGTTCTCCGCCGAGGGCGGCCTGCGCCTGATGGAGGGCAACCTCGGCCGCGGCGTGATGAAGGTTTCCGCCGTGGCCGCCGAACACCAGGTGGTCGAGGCGCCGGTGCGCATCTTCCACGACCAGGCCAGCCTGGCCGCGGCCTTCAAGGCCGGCGAGCTGGAGCGCGACCTGGTCGCCGTGGTGCGCTTCCAGGGCCCGCGCTTCAACGGCATGCCCGAGCTGCACAAGCTGACTCCGTTCCTCGGCGTGCTGCAGGACCGCGGCTTCAAGGTGGCGCTGGTCACCGACGGGCGCATGTCCGGCGCCTCCGGCAAGGTGCCGGCGGCGATCCACGTGTCCCCGGAAGCCAGCGCCGGCGGCCCGCTGGCGCGCCTGCGCGACGGCGACGTGGTGCGCGTCGACGGCACCACCGGCGAGCTGCGCGTGCTGGTCGACGCCGCCGAATGGCAGGCCCGCCCGCTGGCGCCGCTGCCCGAGGACGACGGCAGCGGCATGGGCCGCGAGCTGTTCGCCTTCATGCGCCAGTCGTTCAGTTCCGCGGAGCAGGGCGCCTGCGCCTTCACCGCCGAGCTGGACAGCTTGCGGTAGGGGCTATG
Organism: Pseudomonas sp. A6; assembly: GCF_052367875.1. Classification (NCBI taxonomy): domain Bacteria; kingdom Pseudomonadati; phylum Pseudomonadota; class Gammaproteobacteria; order Pseudomonadales; family Pseudomonadaceae; genus Pseudomonas; species Pseudomonas sp. A6. The sequence goes on from NZ_CP198970.1 coordinate 1,806,034, forward strand.
CTTGGCGGAGCATTCGCCTCCCGGAACCCGCTCAAACCTTTCAGTTGCCCGAGCTTGCGATGAATTCCAACAACAAATCCCAAGCACCGACCGGCATCGCGCTGGTCGGCGACATCGGCGGGACCAACGCCCGCTTCGCCCTCTGGCGCGAGCAGCGCCTGGAGGCCATCGAGGTGCTGGCCTGCGCCGACTACCCGCGCCCGGAAGACGCCGTGCTGGAGTACCTGCAGCGCGTCGGCCAGCCGCTCGGCGCCATCCATAGCGTCTGCCTGGCCTGCGCCGGGCCCGTGGGCGATGCCGACTTCCGCTTCACCAACAACCACTGGGTCATCAGGCGCGAGGCCTTCCGCGCCGAGCTGGGCCTGAACCACCTGCTGCTGGTCAACGACTTCAGCACCATGGCCTGGGCCGCCTCGCGCCTGGGCGGCGAGGACCTGGTGCAGGTGCGCGACGGCCAGGCCCTGCCGGGCCGCGCCAAGCTGATCATCGGCCCCGGCACCGGCCTGGGCGTCGGCAGCCTGGTGCCGCTGCCCGGCGGCGGCTGGGACGTGCTGCCCTGCGAGGGCGGCCACGTCGACCTGCCGGTGACCGGCGAGCGCGACTTCGCCATCTGGCAGCAGCTGCGCGAGAAGTACGGCCACGTCTCGGCCGAGCGCGCGCTCTCCGGCAGCGGCCTGGAGAACATCTACCAGGCCAGCTGCAAGGTCGACGGCATCGAGCCGCTGGCGCTCTCCGCGGCGCAGATCGGCGAGCGCGCCCTGGCCGGCGACGCCTACTGCGACGCGGTGCTGGAGCACTTCTTCGTGTGGCTGGCGCGGGTCGCCGGCAACGCGGTGATGACGGTCGGCGCCCTGGGCGGCGTGTACATCACCGGCGGCATAGTCCCGCGCTTCCTCGAACGCTTCCAGCGCAGCGGCTTCGCCGAGGCCTTCTGCACCCGCGGCAAGACCAGCGGCCCCTACCTGAGCCAGGTGCCGGTATGGGTGATGACCGCCAGCCATCCGGGCCTGTTCGGCGCCGGCGTGGCCCTGGAGCAGACGCTGCAGGCAAAAGCCTGAACGACCAACGGCAACCACTAGAACAACAACAAGGGATGCCCCGTGAACGCACCCGCCAAATCCATCCTGCTGGTGGATGACGACCAGGAAATCCGCGAGCTGCTGGAAACCTACCTGAGCCGCGCCGGCTTCCAGGTGCGCAGCGCCGCCGATGGCGCGGCCTTCCGCCAGGCCTTGCTGGAAGAGGAGGCCGCCCTGGCCATCCTCGACGTGATGCTGCCCGACGAGGACGGCTTCAGCCTGTGCCGCTGGATCCGCTCGCACCAGCGCCTGGCCTGCATGCCGGTGATCATGCTCACCGCCAGCTCCGACGAAACCGACCGGGTGATCGGCCTGGAGCTGGGCGCCGACGACTACCTGGGCAAGCCCTTCAGCCCGCGCGAGCTGCTGGCGCGGATCAAGGCCCTGCTGCGCCGCGCGCAGTTCACCCAGGTGCGCGGCGGCGAGGTGCTGGCCTTCGACGACTGGCGCCTGGACACGGTCAGCCACCGGCTGTTCCACGAGGACGGCGAGGAGTTCTTCCTCAGCGGCGCCGACTTCGCCCTGCTCAAGCTGTTCCTCGACCACCCGCAGCAGATCCTCGACCGCGACACCATCGCCAACGCCACCCGCGGCCGCGAGGTAATGCCCCTGGAGCGCATCGTCGACATGGCGGTCAGCCGCCTGCGCCAGCGCCTGCGCGACACCGGCAAGGCGCCGCGGCTGATCCAGACCGTGCGCGGCAGCGGCTACCTGCTGGCGGCGCAGGTCCGCCCGCACCTGGGGCCGTGATGGGCGAGCGGCGGCGCTGGCCGCTGGTCCCGCGCTCGCTGCTGGGGCGCATGCTGCTGCTGACGCTGCTGGCGATCCTCGTCGCCCAGGGCCTGTCCAGCCTGTTCTGGCTTTCGCACCTGCGCTCCAGCCAGCGCGAGGGCCTGCTCACCAGCTCGCGCAGCCTGGCCTATTCCATGGCCGCCAGCGTCAGCTACTTCCGCTCGCTGCCCATCGGCTACCGCCCGCTGGTGCTGGACCAGCTGCGCAGCATGGGCGGCACGCGCTTCTTCGTCTCGCTCAACGAGCGCCCGCTGCAGATGCAGAGCCTGCCGGACACGCCGAACAAGCAGGCGGTGCTGGACATCGTCCGCGACGTGCTGCAGCAGAAGCTGGGCAAGGACGTGGAGCTGGAAGTGGAGTTCGTCGCCCCGGACGACCTGCGCCTGTTCAACAGCCAGCTGAAGCTGGAGGAGCTGCCGCGCTCCTGGGCCCACTACGCGCTGACCCTGGAGCCGGTGAACCCGCCGGTGCTGGTGACGCAGATCCGCATCGGCGAGAACGAATGGCTCTACATCGCCAGCCTGATGCCGGCGCCCTACGTCAGCCTGGAGCCGGAGGCGCTGCAGCCGCAGCAACTGCTCTCCATCGGCCTGACCAGCCTGTTGCTGCTGCTCTTCGCCGGCCTGCTGGTGCACCAGCAGAGCCGCCCGCTCAAGCGCCTGGCCCGCGCCGCCCGCGAAGTCGCCCTGGGCAGCCCGGCGGCGCCGCTGGAAGAGCGCGGCGCCCGCGAGCTGGTGGAAGTCAGCCGCGCCTTCAACACCATGCGCGAGAGCATCGACCGCTACCTCAGCGAGCGCGGCCAGCTGTTCAGCGCCATCTCCCACGACCTGCGCACGCCCATCACCCGCCTGCGCCTGCGCGTCGAACTGCTCGACGACGAGCCGCAGCGCGACAAGCTCAACCAGGACCTCGACGAGCTGGAACTGCTGGTCAAGGGCGCCCTGCAATGCGTGAAGGACACCGACATCCACGAGAACATCGAGCCGGTGGACGTCAACCAGTTGCTACAGCACGTAGCCGGCCCCTACCTGGCCGACGGCCGCGTGAAGCTGCTGGGGGAGGCGGGCGAACCCTATCCCGGCAAGCCCCTGGCCCTGCGCCGCTGCATCGGCAACCTGCTGGACAACGCCCTGAAGTACGGCGAACGCGCGCAACTGCAGGTCGAGGACGGCCCGGAAGCGCTGGTCGTGCACGTCGACGACGAGGGGCCCGGGGTGCCGGAGCAGCGGCTGGAGCAGGTGTTCGAACCGCGGGTGCGCCTGTCGCAGCGGGGGCAGGGGTATGGGTTGGGGCTGGGGATTGCGAGGAATATCGCGCATACCCATGGCGGGGAGGTGAGTTTGCAGAACAGGCGGGAAGGGGGGTTGAGGGTGAGGTTGCGTCTACCTAGGTTGGTTGTGGAATAAAGCCATTTCCTGATCCTGGCTCTGATATTGCCGGCGTACTCCGTAATCACATCCCGCAGAGGACAGCCCCCTCTCCCTTCAGGGCGGGGCGCGCAGCCGAGGGTTGGGGAGAGGGGCTCTTCAACCAAGGCCGAGTAACTTCCCTGATCTCGCAAAAAAGGAGATCAAGGATGTCCCCCTCATACCGCGACTTCTCCCGCCAACTCCGCAAGGACCAGACCGACGCCGAACGAGCCCTCTGGCAACAACTCCGTGCCTACCGCTTCATGGAGCTGAAGTTCAAGCGCCAGAAAGTGGTAGGCCACTACATAGTCGACTTCATCTGCCTGGAAAGAATGCTGGTGATCGAACTGGACGGCGGCCAGCACCTGGGCTCTGCTACCGATCTGGAGCGGGACGCCTGGCTCTGCGCCCGAGGTTTCCAGGTGCTACGGTTCTGGAACCATGACGTGCTGTTGAAGATGGATTCGGTGCTGGAGGCGATACGCCTGGCGCTCGATTCGAGTTCGCAACCCTCTCCCCAGCCCTCTCCCTGAAGGGAGAGGGGGCCGTTCGGCGCGGGCTGCAATCATGGAGTTAGCCGGCAACATCTTGCTATCAGGATGACGCCGAACATATAGCCCCTCAGGACCAGCCCCTCTCCTTGACGGGAGAGGGGGCAGTTCGGAGTGAAGCGAGGCGATGGCGCTCGCCGGCAACATTCGACTATCAGGATGACTCAGGACATATAGCCACTCAGAACCAGTCCCCTCTCCCTTCAGGGAGAGGGTTAGGGAGAGGGGCTCTTGGCTCTTCAAATCAACCCCAACCCAGCCACCCCAAATGTCACCACCCCGTGACAATCCACCATCCCTTCGTTACCCGGAGCAGGAAATGCCTTGGATAGACTCGGACTACCGCAAGCGCAGACTTGCCCCGAATAACAAGAACAGGTCCTCCCCCATGAATGCGCTCCGCCGCCTTTCCGCCGCTGTCTGTCTTTCCTCGCTTTATCTCGCCACCCCGGCCCACGCCGGCGAAGTCGAAGTCCTGCACTGGTGGACTTCCCCCGGCGAGGCGCGCGCCGCCGAAACCCTGAAGAAACTCGTCCAGGCCAAGGGCCACACCTGGAAGGACTTCGCCGTCGCCGGCGGCGGTGGCGAGGCCGCCATGACCGTGCTGAAGACCCGCGCCGTGTCCGGCAACCCGCCGGCCGCCGCGCAGATCAAGGGGCCGGACATCCAGGAGTGGGGCCAGCTCGGCCTGCTCGCCGACCTCAACCAGGTCGCCGCTGAGGGCAAGTGGGACCAGCTGCTGCCGCCGCAGGTGGCGCAGGTCATGAAGTACCAGGGCGACTACGTCGCCGTGCCGGTCAACGTGCACCGGGTGAACTGGCTGTACATCAACCCCGAGGTCTTCAAGAAGGCCGGCGCCACGCCGCCGACCACCCTTGACGAGTTCTTCGCCGCCGCCGACAAGCTCAAGGCCGCCGGCTTCGTGGCCCTGGCCCATGGCAGCCAGCCCTGGCAGGACGGCACCCTGTTCGAGAACCTGGTGCTCAGCAAGATGGGCCCGGACGGCTACCGCAAGGCCTTCGTCGAGCAGGACAAGGCCACCCTCACCGGGCCGCAGATGGTCGAGGTGTTCAGCGCGCTGAAGAAACTGCGCGGCTACATCGACGCCGACGCCGCCGGGCGCGAGTGGAACGTCGCCACCAGCATGGTCATCAACGGCAAGGCCGGCATGCAGATCATGGGCGACTGGGCCAAGAGCGAGTTCACTGCTGCCAGCAAGGTCGCCGGCAAGGACTACCAGTGCCTGCCGTTCCCCGGCACGCAGAAGGACTTCGACTACAACATCGACTCCCTGGTGATGTTCAAGCTGAGCAACGCCGAGAACCGCAAGGCCCAGGAAGACCTGGCCCGCGCGGTGCTCGACCCGGCGTTCCAGAAGGACTTCAACCTGGCCAAGGGCTCCATCCCGGTGCGCCTGGACGCCGACATGGCGCCCTTCGACGCCTGCGCCCAGCAGTCGATGAAGGACTTCAAGGCGGCCTCCGCGGCCGGCACCCTGGTGCCGAGCATGGCCCACAGCATGGCCGCCTCCAGCTACGTGCAGGGCGCCATCTTCGACGTGGTGACCAACTTCTTCAACGACCCCGCCGCGGACCCGCAGAAGGCTGCCCAGCAGCTCTACGCGGCGATCGAGGCGGCGGCGCAGTAAGCCGCGCGGCGCCTTCCGCCAGGCGCCGCCCCACTCCCAGCCGACCCACTCCGGGCCATCGCCATGGCCCGGACGGCTTCACTCGCACCCGGGAAGACCCATGGCGACAGAAAACCCCACCTTTACCCCCGCGGCGGCCCCGCGCGCCTCGCTGCTCGACGGCCTGCAGCGCTGGCTGCCGAAACTGGTGCTGGCCCCGAGCATGCTCGTGGTGCTGGTCTGCGTGTACGGCTACATCGGCTGGACGCTGCTGCTGTCCTTCACCAACTCGCGCTTCATGCCCAGCTACAGCTGGGCCGGGCTTGGCCAGTACCTGCGCCTGTGGGACAACGACCGCTGGTGGGTGGCCAGCCGCAACCTGCTGCTGTTCGGCGGCCTGTTCATCGTCATCTGCCTGCTGCTCGGGGTGTTCCTCGCCGTGCTGCTGGACCAGCGCATCCGCCGCGAGGGCTTCATCCGCACCGTCTACCTGTACCCCATGGCGCTGTCGATGATCGTCACCGGCACCGCCTGGAAGTGGCTGCTCAACCCCGGCCTGGGCCTGGACAAGCTGCTGCGCGACTGGGGCTGGACGGGCTTTCGCTTCGACTGGCTGGTGGACCCGCAGCGCGTCGTCTACTGCCTGGTGATCGCCGCCGTGTGGCAGGCCTCCGGCTTCGTCATGGCGCTGTTCCTCGCCGGCCTGCGCGGCGTCGATCCGGCCATCGTGCGCGCCGCCCAGGTGGACGGCGCGAGCCTGCCGACCATCTACCTGCGCATCGTCCTGCCGAGCCTGCGCCCGGTGTTCTTCAGCGCGCTGATGATCCTCGCGCACATCGCCATCAAGAGCTTCGACCTGGTCGCCGCCATGACCGCCGGCGGCCCCGGCTACTCCTCCGACCTGCCGGCGATGTTCATGTACGCCCACACCTTCACCCGCGGCCAGATGGGCCTGGGCGCGGCGAGCGCGATGCTGATGCTCGGCGCGGTGCTGGCCATCGTCGTGCCCTACCTGTATTCCGAACTGCGAGGCAAGCGCCATGCGTGACGCGACCTTCAAGCCGAGCCTCGGCCGCCTGGCGGTCCACGCCACCCTCTGGGGCGCCGTGGCGCTGTACCTGATCCCGCTGCTGGTGATGCTGCTGACCAGCTTCAAGAGCCCCGAGGACATCCGCAACAGCAACCTGCTGGCGCTGCCGGAAGTGTTCACCCTGATCGGCTGGGTGAAGGCCTGGGGCGCGGTGGGCGACTTCTTCTGGAACTCGGTTCGCATCACGGTGCCCGGCGTGCTGATCTCCACCTTCATCGGCGCGCTGAACGGCTACGTGCTGTCCATGTGGCGCTTCCGCGGCTCGCAGCTGTTCTTCGGCGCGCTGCTGTTCGGCTGCTTCCTGCCGTTCCAGGTGATCCTCCTGCCGATGTCCTTCACCCTCGGCAAGCTCGGCCTGGCCAACACCACCACGGGCCTGGTGATGGTCCACTGCATCTACGGGCTGGCCTTCACCACGCTGTTCTTCCGCAACTACTTCGTGGCCATCCCGGATGCCCTGGTGAAGGCCGCGCGGCTCGACGGCGCCGGCTTCTTCACCATCTTCACGCGCATCCTCCTGCCGATGTCCACGCCCATCGTCATGGTCTGCCTGATCTGGCAGTTCACCCAGATCTGGAATGACTTCCTCTTCGGCGTGGTGTTCGCCAGCGGCGACGCCCAGCCGATCACGGTGGCGCTGAACAACCTGGTGAACATCAGCACCGGGGTCAAGGAATACAACGTCGACATGGCCGCGGCGATGATCGCCGCGCTGCCGACGCTGATCGTCTACGTACTGGCTGGAAAGTATTTCGTGCGCGGCCTGACCGCCGGCGCGGTCAAGGGGTAATCGGACATGGCAACACTCGAACTGCGCAACCTGCACAAGTCCTACGGCAGCGGCCTGGCGGACACCCTGAAGTCCATCGACCTGGCGATCGAGTCCGGCGAGTTCCTGATCCTGGTCGGCCCGTCCGGCTGCGGCAAGTCCACGCTGATGAACTGCATCGCCGGCCTGGAGGACATCAGCGGTGGCGCCATCCTGGTGGATGGCCGCGACATCAGCGGCATGAGCCCGAAGGACCGCGACATCGCCATGGTGTTCCAGTCCTACGCGCTGTACCCGACCATGACGGTGCGCGAGAACATCGCCTTCGGCCTGAAGATCCGCAAGCTGCCCCAGGCGGCCATCGACAAAGAGGTGGCGCGGGTGGCCAAGCTGCTGCAGATCGAGCACCTGCTGCAGCGCAAGCCCTCGCAGCTCTCCGGCGGCCAGCAGCAGCGCGTGGCCATGGGCCGGGCGCTGGCGCGGCGGCCGAAGATCTACCTGTTCGACGAGCCGCTGTCGAACCTCGACGCCAAGCTGCGGGTGGAGATGCGCACCGAGATCAAGCTGATGCACCAGCGCCTGAAGACCACCACGGTCTACGTCACCCACGACCAGATCGAGGCCATGACCCTCGGCGACAAGGTGGCGGTGATGAAGGACGGCGTCGTCCAGCAGTTCGGCACCCCGCAGCAGATCTACAACGACCCGGCCAACCTGTTCGTCGCCAGCTTCATCGGCTCGCCGCCGATGAACTTCATCCCGCTGCGCGTGCAGCGCCAGGGTAGCCGCCTGGTCGGCCTGCTGGACAGCGGCCAGGACCGCTGCGAGCTGCCGCTGGAGTTGGACGCCGAAGTGGCCGAGGGCCGCGAGCTGATCCTCGGCGTGCGTCCGGAACAGATCGGCGTGGCCGAGAGCGGCAACGGCCTGGTGGACGTGCGCGCCGAGGTCGAGGTGCTGGAGCCCACCGGCCCGGACACCCTGGCCTTCGTCACCCTCAATGGCGCCAAGGTCTGCTGCCGCCTGGCTCCGGACGCCGCGCCGGCCCTGGGCTCGACCCTGCAACTGCGCCTGGACCCGGCGCGGGTACTGCTGTTCGACGCGGGCAGCGGCGAGCGCCTGCGCAAGGCGCCGGGCGGGGCGGGGGAGGCCAAGGTCACCCCGCTGGCCCGGCACAAGCACTGAACGCCGCAAGGCATTTCACCAACGAGGACGTCAGCAATGCATAAGAACAACAAGATCCGGCCCGCCCTGGGCTGCCTGCTCGCCCTGGGCGCCGTCGGCCTGAATGGCCTGGCCTGCGCCGACGAGGCCTTCTCCGCCGATTCGAAATGGGGCCTGGGGGATTGGGGCGGCACCCGGACCGAGCTGCTGGAGAAGGGCTACGACTTCAAGCTGGACTACGTCGGCGAGGCCGCGGGCAACCTGCACGGCGGCTACAACGACGACAAGACCGCGCGCTACACCGACCAGTGGGCGCTGAGCACCCACCTGGACCTGCAGAAGATCCTCGGCTGGCACGGCGCCGAGTTCCAGCTGACGGTGACCGAGCGCAGTGGCAACAACCTCTCCAACGACCGTATCAGCGATCCGCGCGCCGGCCAGCTCAGCTCGGTGCAGGAAGTCTGGGGCCGCGGCCAGACCTGGCGGCTGACGCAGATGTGGTACAAGCAGACCTTCCTCGACGACGCCCTGGACATCAAGGTCGGCCAGTTCGGCGAGGGCGAGGACTTCAACAGCTTCCCCTGCGACTTCCAGAACCTGGCGTTCTGCGGCTCGCAGGTAGGCAACTGGGTCGGCGGCATCTGGTACAACTGGCCGGTGGCGCAGTGGGCGCTGCGGGTGAAGTACAACCTGAGCCCGGAATTCTTCGTGCAGGTCGGCGCCTACGAGCAGAACCCTTCGAACCTGGAGACCGGCAACGGCTTCAAGCTCAGCGGCAGCGGCACCAAGGGCGCGATCCTGCCGGTGGAGCTGGTGTGGTCGCCGAAGGTGGGGGCGCAGCAACTGCCGGGCGAATACCGCCTGGGCTACTACTACAGCACCGCCAAGGCCGACGACGTCTACGAGGACGTCAACGGCCAGCCCCAGGCGCTGACCGGCAATGCCTTCAAGTCCCACGGCAGCAAGCACGGCTGGTGGGTGGTGGCACAGCAGCAGGTCACTGCGCACAACGGCGACGCCTCGCGCGGCCTGAGCCTGTTCGCCAACTTCACCGTGCATGACCAGGCGACCAACAGCGTCGACAACTACCAGCAGGTCGGCATGGTCTACAAAGGCCTGTTCGATGCCCGGCCGAAGGACGACATCGGCCTGGCGGTGGCGCGCATCCACATCAACGACGACGTGACCAAGCACCAGAAGCAGATCAACGAAGTCTCCGGCCTCGACGACTACGACAACCCGCTGTTCCAGCCGGTGCAGCACAGCGAATACGACGCCGAGCTGTACTACGGGGTGCACGTGACCAACTGGCTGACGGTGCGGCCGAACCTGCAGTACATCAAGCATCCCGGCGGCGTCTACGAGGTGGACAACGCCCTGGTCGCCGGCCTGAAGATCCAGTCCAGCTTCTGATGCGCCAAACGACTCGCTCCTGAGGTGCTGCTGTACTTGGCCCGCCCGCCATCACCGGGGCGGGCTTTTTGTTCGTAGGGCGCATAACCGTTCGCGGTTATCCGCCGATACGCCGGGGGCCACAGCCAACGCCCAGGTCAACCTGGGAGCCGCCGGGCAGCGAGGCTGGACGGCGGATAACGCCGGAGGCGTTATCCGCCCTACGTGGCTGACATCCCTATTACCCAGTCATTCCCGCGAACGCGGGAATCCAGCGGCTTTCGTGGTCCGGTTCGCGAGCAAGCTCGCTCCTACGGGGGCTTATTGCTCCCGCGGACGAAAAAATCCGGACATGTGACTGGGGTTCTATGCTTTTCAGGTAGAATCTGCGCTTTTTTCACCAACGTGTAGTAAAACTACATAGATGTCATGCCCCGGGAGCGTCCGGGAAGGGATTGATTCAGGACCTCCGGACAATGCTCGAGCATCCGCTGCAGCGCTTCTTCCATTCCATGCGTGCCAAGCGCCCCTTCGACTGGGTGCGCTTCCAGCGCCGCGACCTGCTGCTGATCGATCACCCCCTGTGCCAGGCGGTCTTCAGCCGCCAGGGCGCGCAACTGCTGCACTTCCGGCCCCAGGGCGAGCGTTCCATGCTGTGGTGTTCCAGCCAGTGGCCGGCGCTGAGCACGGCGCCCATCCGCGGCGGCATCCCGGTGTGCTGGCCGTGGTTCGGCAGCCACCCCAGCGAGCCCGACTGGCCGCCCCACGGCTGGGCCCGCCAGCGCGAATGGCGCCTGCTCGACGCCCACGCCGACGAGAGCCTGGTGCAGGTGAGCTGGCAGCTGGACATCGAGGACTGGCACGTGCGCCTGGACGCGCGCCTGGGCCGCGAGCTGGAGATGGAACTGTCCAGCTACCACGAGGACGACAGCGACTGCCTGTTCAGCTTCGCCCTGCAACCCTACTGGCGCATCGGTTCGCTGCGCCGCAGCGTGGTCCACGGCATGGAGCTGGAGGGCGGCCAGCGCCCGGCTGCGCCGCTGCCCAACACCTGGACGCCGCGGGGCGCGGTCAAGCAGGTGCTGTACAACACCGGCGCGCTGGTGCTGGAAGACGCCGGCTGGCAGCGCCGCCTGCGCATCGACAAGAACGCCGCCGCCGGCAGCGTCATTTGGCACCCCGGCAGCCGCGCGGTGGAGCAGGTGGAGCCGGGCGAGGCCGACCGCTTCCTGTGCATCGGCGCTGCCGGCTACCGCCCCGGCGGTCTGATCCTGGCCCAGGGCGAGCGCATGCGCCTGCGGCTGAAGGCCGGGCTGGTCTGACGGTTTCCGCTGCACGGGGCTTGAGCGTAGGAACAACGGTCTTGCCGACTGCGCCAAGGTGCTCTTCGTAGGATGGGTTGAGCTTGCGATACCCATCGAACCATGGTGATGGGTATCGCTTCGCTCAACACCATCCTACGACGGTGCTCCTCCTGCCATGTAGGAGCGGACTCCGTCCGCGATCGGCCGATCCCCTGCGCCGAAATCGCGGATGAATCCGCTCCTACGATCGTGCCTCCCTGGAGCTATAGGAGCGGGCAGGGCGCCAGAGTCTCTGGGTTCCCGCGTTCGCGGGAATGACGTCGGAAAACACGATTCTCAACCCGTCATTCCCGCGAACGCGGGAACCCAGAAAACAGCGTAGGAGCGGACTCCATCCGCGATTGGTCGATCCCCTGCGCCGAAATCGCGTATGAATCCGCTCCTACGAAATCACCGCGACGGGGCGTCAGTCTTCCTCGTCCAGCTGGTAGCGCGTCGGCACCAGGCTCTCCTTGATCCTGCGCAGGTGCGGCTGGAAGTCCACGCCGCGGCGCAGGGTCACGCCGGTGGCCAGCACGTCGAGCACCGTCAGCTGGATGATCCGCGAGGTCATCGGCATGTAGATGTCGGTGTCTTCCGGCAGCGGGATGTCCAGGGTCAGGGTGCAGACCTTGGCCAGCGGCGAGTCGGCGGCGGTCAGGCCGAGCACCGAGGCGCCGTTGTCCCGCGCCAGGCGCGCCACGTCCACCAGCTCGCGGGTGCGGCCGGTGTAGGAGATCACCACGAACAGGTCGCCGGTGTGCGCCACCGAGGCGATCATCCGCTGCATCAGCACGTCGCTCTGCGCCGACACCGCCAGGTTGAAGCGGAAGAACTTGTGCTGCGCGTCCAGCGCCACCGAGCTGGAGGCGCCGAGGCCGAAGAAGTGGATTTGCCTGGCCTGGATCAGTAGGTCCACTGCGCGGTCCACGGCGCGTGCGTCGATCAGCTTGTAGGCGGCGTCCAGCGAAGCGATGGTGCTGCTGAATATCTTCCGCGTGTACGCCTCGGGGCCGTCGTCCTCGGCCACCGCCTGGGTGACGAAGGCCGCGCCGCTGGCCAGGCTCTGCGCCAGCTGGATCTTCAGCTCCGGGTAGCCGCTCATGCCGAAGGAGCGGCAGAAGCGGTTCACCGTCGGCTCGCTGACGCTCGCGGCCTGGGCCAGCGCGGCGATGCTGAAGCGGGTGGCCTGCTGCGGGTTCTGCAGTATCACCTCGGCGACCTTGCGTTCGGCCTTGTTCAAGTCTTCCAGGCGCGTCTGGATCTGCTCCAGCAGGTTCTTCATCCGTTCTCCTTGGTGGCCCCTGTGGGGCAATCGACGGCCGGGGACGTGCCTGCGGCCAGCGGCGCTATCCTAACGTCAGGTCGGCAGACGACCAACTGGACCGTGCCTTGGGAAAAATATGTTGTTTAATTACTACATTTTTGCCTTAATGGCGCGGTGTATTCGGCAAATGTTCCTCAAAATCTGTTTGGTAACAACAAATGCCTGATGTCCGCGTTCTGCCTTGCACCCTGGCGCTGTTCGGCGCGCTGGGCGACCTCGCCCTCCGCAAGCTGATCCCCGCCCTCTACCAGCTCGACCGTGAAGGCCTGCTCCACGGCGACACCCGCATCCTCGCCCTGGCCCGCGAAGAAGGCGACCCCGCCGCCCACCTGGCCACCCTCGAGAAGCGCCTGCGCCTGGCCGTGCCGGCGCGCGAATGGGACGACGCCGTGTGGGCGCGCTTCCAGCAGCGCCTGAGCTACCTGAGCATGGACTTCCTCGACGCCGCTTCCTACCCGGCGTTGCGCGATGCGGTGCCGGCCGGCCTGCCGCTGGTGGCCTACTTCGCCACCCCGGCCGCGGTCTACGGCGGCATCTGCGAGAACCTCGCCGCCCTCGGCCTGGCCGAACGCACCCGGGTGGTGCTGGAGAAGCCCATCGGCCACGACCTGGCGTCCTCCCGCGAGGTGAACGAGGCGGTGGCGAAGTTCTTTCCGGAGAACCGCATCTACCGGATCGACCACTACCTGGGCAAGGAAACGGTACAGAACCTCATCGCCCTGCGCTTCGCCAACAGCCTGTTCGAGACGCAGTGGAACCAGAACCACATCTCCCACGTGGAGATCACCGTGGCCGAGAAGGTCGGCATCGAAGGCCGCTGGGGCTACTTCGACCGCGCCGGGCAATTGCGCGACATGGTGCAGAACCACCTGCTGCAACTGCTCTGCCTGATCGCCATGGACCCGCCCAGCGACCTCTCCGCCGACAGCATCCGCGACGAGAAGGTCAAGGTGCTGCGCGCCCTGGAGCCGATCCCGCCGGAGCAACTGGCCAGCCGCGTGGTGCGCGGCCAGTACACCGCCGGCTTCATCGACGGCAAGGCGGTGCCCGGCTACCTGGAAGAGGAACACGCCAACCGCATGAGCGGCGCCGAGACCTTCGTCGCCCTGCGCGTGGACATCCGCAACTGGCGCTGGTCCGGCGTGCCGTTCTACCTGCGCACCGGCAAGCGCATGCCGCAGAAGCTGTCGCAGATCGTCATCCACTTCAAGAACCCGCCGCACTACATCTTCGCCCCGGAGCAGCGCTCGCTGATCAGCAACCGCCTGATCATCCGCCTGCAGCCGGACGAGGGCATCTCCCTGCAGGTGATGACCAAGGACCAGGGCCTGGGCAAGGGCATGCAGTTGCGCACCGGGCCGCTGCAGCTGAGCTTCTCCGAGGCGTACCAGGCCGCGCGCGTGCCGGACGCCTACGAGCGGCTGCTGCTGGAAGTGATGCAGGGCAACCAGTACCTGTTCGTGCGCAAGGACGAAGTGGAGTTCGCCTGGAAGTGGTGCGACCACCTGATCGCCGGCTGGGAACGCCTGGGCGATGCCCCCAAACCCTACGCCGCCGGCACCTGGGGACCCCAGGCGGCCGTGGCGCTGATCGCGAGAGACGGGAAGGACTGGTATGGCGACCATTGATCTGAAACTGCCGGCCGGCGTGCGCTGGACGGCCTGGGAAAGCCCGGTGGCGCAGGCCCGCGGCCTGGCCGCCAATGTGGCCGAACAATTGCGCGGGGCCATCGCCGAGCGCGGCCGCGCGCTGCTGGCGGTGTCCGGCGGACGCAGCCCGGTGGCGTTCCTCGAAGCCCTGAGCGGCGAAGTCCTCGATTGGGACAAGGTGACCGTGACCCTCGCCGACGAGCGCTGGGTGCCGGAAGTCCACCCGGACAGCAATGCCGGCCTGGTGCGCCGCCATCTGCTCAAGGGCGCGGCGGCCAAGGCGCTGTTCTGCGGCCTGTATCACTCGGCGCCGAGCCTGGAGGAAACGGCGGCCATCGCCGACCGCCAGGTCGCCGAGCTGGCCCTGCCGATCGACGTGCTGGTGCTGGGGATGGGCGACGACGGCCACACCGCCTCGCTGTTCCCGGCCAGCCCCGGCCTGGCCGAGGCCCTCGACCCGGCCGGCGCGCGCCATTGCCTGCCGGCTTGGGCGCCGAGCGTGCCGCACCAGCGCCTGACCCTCAGCCGTGCGCTGCTGGCCGCCTCGCGGGTGCAGCTGCTGGCGATCCAGGGCGAGGCCAAGCTGGCCACCCTGAGGGCCGCGCTGGCCGCCGAAGACGAAGCAAGCATGCCGGTGAGCGCCTTCCTCCGCGCTCCCCTGTCGATCCACTGGTGCCCCTGAGGCACGGAGTTACCGCAACATGAGCCTTGATTCCCACATCCAGCGCATCGACGCCCTCGCCGAGCGCGCCCGCATCCTGCCGGTGATCACCATCGATCGGGAGCAGGACATCCTGCCCATGGCCGACGCCCTGGCGGCCGGCGGCATCACTGTGCTGGAAGTGACCCTGCGCACCCCGCTGGGCCTGACCGCCATCCGCACCCTGGCCGAGCAGCGCCCGGAATTGTGCGTGGGCGCCGGCACCGTGCTGGACCCGCAAACCTTCCGCCAGGCGGAAGAGGCCGGCGCGCAGTTCATCGTCACCCCCGGCTGCACCGAGGAACTGCTGCAGCACGCGGTGAGCCGCCCGGTGCCGCTGCTGCCCGGCGTGGCCACCGCCTCCGAGATCATGGCCGCCTACCGCCACGGTTTGCGCCGTTTCAAGCTGTTCCCGGCCAAGGTGTGCGGCGGCGTGGAAGCGCTCAAGGCCTTCGCCGGCCCCTTCCCGGAGGTGCGCTTCTGCCCCACCGGCGGGGTAGGGCCGGACAACCTGAACGACTACTACCGCCTGGACAACGTGATGTGCGTGGGGGGCACCTGGATGCTGCCCAAGGCTGCGGTCGCCAGCGGTGACTGGGCCGCGGTCGAGCGCCTGTCGCGCGAGGCCCTGGCGCTGCTCGAATCACACTGAGCTGTCCCACGATCGGACGTGCCCGGCCTTGTGCCGGGCTTTTTTATGGGGGCGGGGAGCTCGGTGATTCCAATCGCGGACGGAGTCCGCTCCTACGACCGTGCTTCCCTGAACCGTAGGAGCGGACTCTGTCCGCGATTCGGCGGATAACGCCGTAGACGTTATGCGCCCTACGACGAGCAGCCTTCCAGATAATCCCGCAACCGCTCCTGCAGATAGGGCACCGCTTCCCCCTCATCCAACCCGAGGTACTCTTCCACCGCCATCAGCCGCCAATACTGCCCCTCGTCGCCGAAGCGGATGGCTTCGAACTCCGCCGCCCGCAGCCGCGCCACCAGGAACCAGGCCCAGGGCGCCGGGCCGTGGGTGGCGCGGTAGCGGCGCTGCCACTCGATGCGCTCCTGGCTCAGGCGGATGGCGAACTCTTCCTCCAGCTCGCGCAAAGCGCATTCGGCCGGGGTTTCCGCACCTTCGCGGCCACCGCCGGGAAAGTCCCAGCAGCCGGGGAAGGGGATGCCGGGCTTTTCGTCGCGGCGGTAGACCACCAGGTGGCCGTCGTGGAACAGCGCCAGCTTGGCGCCGGTGAAGGCGGATTCGTCGCTCAACTCGGTTTTCCCCTGAAAGCGGCGCGAATGGCAAAAGCGGCTAGGCTTTCCCGATCACGGACGGTGCTTTGCCGCGCCCAAGCGCGTATGATGCGCGACCTTTTTCTTCGTTGCATGACACACCGGGAGGTGCCCAGATGAACGACACGCACGAAAACCCAGAAATTTCCCCCGCCGGCGAGAAGCTGCAGAAGGTCCTGGCCCGTCTGGGCGTCGGCTCGCGCCGTGACGTCGAGGCCTGGATCGAGGAAGGCCGGGTCAAGGTCAACGGCGTGGTCGCCAGCCTCGGCCAGCGCGTGGAAGGCCACGACGCCATCGCCGTCGACGAGCACCTGATCCGCCGCGAGCAGGCCGAAGAGCACGTGCGCCGCGTGCTGATCTACAACAAGCCCGAGGGCGAGGTCTGCACCCGCGACGACCCGGAAGGCCGTCCCACCGTGTTCGACCGCCTGCCGCGCCTGCGCAGCGGCCGCTGGATCAACGTCGGCCGCCTGGACATCAACACCACCGGCCTGCTGCTGTTCACCACCGACGGCGAGTTGGCCAACCGCCTGATGCACCCGTCCTACGAGATGGACCGCGAGTACGCCGTGCGTGTGCGCGGCGAAGTCGACGAAGAGATGATCGAGCGCCTGAAAGCCGGCGTGATGCTCGAAGACGGCCCGGCCAAGTTCAGCGACATCCAGCAGGCGCCCGGCGGCGAAGGCTTCAACCACTGGTACCACGTGGTGGTGATGGAAGGCCGCAACCGCGAAGTGCGCCGCCTGTGGGAATCCCAGGGCGTGGTGGTGAGCCGCCTGAAGCGCGTGCGCTTCGGCCCGGTGTTCCTCACCTCCGAGCTGACCATGGGCCGCTACCGCGAGATGGACCAGCGCGAACTGGACATCCTCAGCGAAGAGGTCGGCCTGAAGCCGGTGAAGCTGCCGGAGATGACCACCAAGGCCAAGGACAAGCTCGAACGCCAGCAGCGCAAGCTGGCCAAGCCGCTGGCGCGCAGCGAGCGCCCGGATGCCGGTCGCGGCAATCGCCAGCGCAAGGAGTCCTTCGAAGGCGAGCGTCCGAGCCGCAGCCCGCGTCCGGGCGCCAGCGAGCGTCCGGCCCGTGGTCCGCGCCAGGACTCGGATCGTCCGGTTCGCGGCCCGCGCCAGGATTCGGATCGTCCGGCTCGTGGTCCGCGCAAGGACTCCGATCGTCCGGCCCGTGGTCCGCGTCAGGACTCCGATCGTCCGGCCCGTGGTCCGCGCCAGGACTCGGAGCGTCCGGTTCGTGGTCCGCGCAAGGACTCCGATCGTCCGGCCCGTGGTCCGCGTCAGGATTCCGAGCGTCCGGCCCGTGGTCCGCGCCAGGATGCCGAGCGTCCGGCCCGCGGTCCGAGCAAGGACTCCGACCGTCCGGCCCGTGGCCCGCGCCAGGATTCCGAGCGCCCGGCCCGCGCGCCGCGTCCGGAAGGCCGTGGCAAGGCCCCGGCCGGCGAGGCGCCGCGTTCGCGTCCGGCCAAGCCGAGCGCCGAGCGGGACGAGCGCCCGTCCAAGCCAGTGGCGCGCAAGCCGCTGAACAAGCGCCGCCCGCAGCCGGCCGGCGACGGCATGCGCCCGGGCTTCAAGCGCTAAGCGTCAGGCATGAAAAAAGGGCTCCGCGGAGCCCTTTTTTTCGTCTTCCGGAAAGTCCGCTCAGCCAGCGCAGGCCAGGCGGTTGCGGCCGTCGCGCTTGGCCGCGTAGAGCGCGGCGTCGGCCCGGTGCAGCAGGTCGTCGACGCGCTCGCCGGCGATCAGGGTGGCGCAGCCGAGGCTGACGGACAGCGGCACCGGCTTGCCATCGACGGCAAAGGCCAGCTCCTGGATGGCATGCCGCAGCCTCTCGCCGACCTGGGCGGCGCTGCTGCTCGGTGTGTTGGACAGCAGCACGAGGAACTCCTCGCCGCCGAAGCGGAAGACCATGTCGACGTTGCGCAGGCTCGCCTTGATCGCCCTGGCCACGCAGCGCAGGGCTTCGTCGCCGTGGCTGTGGCCGTACTGGTCGTTGATGCGCTTGAAGTGGTCCAGGTCGAGCATCAGCACCGACAGCGGCTGCAGGCTGCGCCGCGCCAGCTCGACCTCGCGGCCCAGGGCCTGGTCCATGGCGATGCGGTTGCCGGTGCCGGTCAGAGCGTCGCGCAGGGCGGCCTGGATGGCGGCGCGGTAGAGGAGGGCGTTGCGCAGCGGGTAGAGCAGGCTGGCGATCAGGCTTTCCAGCTGGCCCAGTTCGATCTCGTCGAAGGGGCGGCGGCGGCGGAAGGCCAGCTCGCCCAGGTATTCCCCGGCATGGTTGAGGTTGTAGGTGGCGCCGTGGCTGGCCGCTTCGCCGAACTCCAGGCGCAGGTCAGCGCTGCCGTTCTGGTAGCTCAGGTAGTCCAGCGGCAGCAGCGCCTGGATCTCCTGGAAGAACAGGCCCAGGACGCGCTCGGCCTCGAGGCTGGTCTGCAGCTGCACGGCGAGCTGCCGGCGCACGTCCGTCAGGCTGGCCGGGCGCCGGCCGCGCGGGCGGCCGCTCTCGACCTGGCTCAGGCGCTGGAGCTTGGCGGTATCGAAATCGATGGTGTTGGACTGCTTGGGCGGGGCCATGACGCGTGGCGACCTCTGGCGCAAAACGGCGACAGTGAGGGCTGAGCTATTTTCGTGCCAACCCGCGAAAAGTTCTGTTCTGACGGCTCAAGGGACCGTCTGGCGCGGGCTTGGTTCCGTAGGCTGGGAGTGCCCCGGAGGGTGGGATGTCAAAATGATGGCGAATTTTCCGGGGTGGCCGTAGGCGCTTTCCCCGGGCGTAGCCGGAAAACCGGCGGGGCGGCTATCGCGCCGCCCCGTGCCGGTCAGGCCTGGGCGTCGAACGCCTGGCCGTTGACGCCGATGCTGTCCGGGCCCATGAGGTACAGGTAGACCGGCATGATCTCGTCGGGCGCCGGGTTGTTCGCCGGGTTCTCGCCGGGGTAGGCCATGGCGCGCATGCTGGTGCGGGTAGCGCCGGGGTTGACGCTGTTGGCGCGGACGGCGTTGGTGCCGTCGCACTCGTCGGCCATCACCTGCATCAGGCCCTCGGTGGCGAACTTGGACACCGCGTAGGCGCCCCAGTAGGCGCGGCCCTTACGCCCGACGCCGCTGGAGGTGAAGATCACCGAGGCGTCGCTGGCCAGCTTGAGCAGCGGCAGCATGGCGTGGGTCAGCATGAACACGGCGTTGACGTTGACCTGCATGACGCGCATGAAGTTTTCCCCGGAAATCTGCTCGATGGGCGAGCGCAGGCCGAGGATGGAGGCGTTGTGCAGCAGGCCGTCGAGCTTGCCGCATTCCTTCTCGATGGTCGCCGCCAGCTCGTCGTACTGGTGCGGCTGGGCGGTTTCCAGGTTGAAGGGGATGACCACCGGCTGCGGGTGGCCGGCGGCCTCGATCTGGTCGTAGGTCTGGTTGAGGTTTTCTTCGCTCTTGCCCAGCAGCAGCACGGTGGCGCCGTGGGCGGCATAGGCCCGCGCGGCGGCGGCGCCGATGCCGCGGCCGGCGCCGGTGACCAGGATCACCCGGTCCTTGAGCAGGTCGGGGCGGGCGGAATATTGGAACATGGAATCTCCTTCGGCGAGCGACAAGCTTCAAGCTGCAAGCGACAAAGAGCGGCTTGAGCTTGAGGCTTGCAGCTTGTTGCTTGGGGCTGCTGCTCTAGCAGCTACAGAGGGCGCGGTCGAGCACCGCCAGCAGGTCGCGCGGGTGGTCGACGATGACGTCGGCGCCCCAGTGCGCGGGGTTGTCCTCGGGGTGGATGTAGCCGTAGCGCACCGCCGCGGTCTTGGTGCCGGCGGCGCGGCCGGATTCGATGTCGCGCAGGTCGTCGCCGATGAACAGTACCTGCGCCGGGTCGATGCCCAGCTGGCTGCAGGCCAGCAGCAGCGGCTCCGGGTCGGGCTTGCTGTTGGTCACGTGGTCCGGGCAGACCAGCACCGCCGAGCGCTCGGCCAGGCCCAACTGCTGCATGATCGGTTCGGCGAAGCGCACCGGCTTGTTGGTCACCACGCCCCAGATCAGGTTGGCCCGCTCGATGCTTTCCAGCAGCTCCGGCATGCCGTCGTACAGGCGGCTGTAGACCGCGCAGTGGTCCTGGTAGCGGTCGAGGAATTCCTGGCGCAGCGTCTCGAAGCCGTCGGCTTCGGGGTCCATGTCGAAGGTCGCGGCGACCATGGCGCGGGCGCCGCCGGAGACCACGTCGGCGATGCGCTGGGCGTCGATCGGTGGGCGGCCGTGGGCGGCGAGCATGGCCTGGCACACGGCGATGAAGTCCGGCGCGGTGTCCAGCAGGGTGCCGTCCATGTCGAAGAGAACCGCTCTGAGCTGCATCGCCGTCATTCCTCGCGCAGGGTCTGGATCATGTAGTTGACGTCGACGTCGTCGGCCAGCTTGTAGTGCTTGGTCAGCGGGTTGTAGGTCAGGCCGATGATGTCCTTGACCGCCAGACCCGCATCGCGCGACCAGGCGCCCAGCTCGGAGGGGCGGATGAACTTCTTGAAGTCGTGGGTGCCGCGCGGCAGCAGGCGCATGACGTACTCGGCGCCGACGATGGCGAACAGGTAGGCCTTGGGGTTGCGGTTGATGGTGGAGAAGAACACCTGGCCGCCGGGCTTGACCATCTTGTGGCAGGCGCGGATCACCGAGGCCGGGTCGGGCACGTGCTCGAGCATTTCCAGGCAGGTGACCACGTCGAACCGCCCGGGCATTTCCTCGGCCAGCTGTTCGGCGGTGATGCGCCGGTATTCCACCGGCACCCCGGATTCCAGCTGGTGCAGCTGGGCCACTGCCAGCGGCGCCTCGCCCATGTCGATGCCCATGACGGTGGCGCCGCGCTGGGCCATGGCCTCGCTGAGGATGCCGCCGCCGCAGCCGACGTCCAGCACCTTCTTGCCGGCCAGGCTGGCGCGCTCGTCGATCCAGTTGACGCGCAGCGGGTTGATGTCGTGCAGCGGCTTGAACTCGCTCTCGCGGTCCCACCAGCGATGGGCCAGTGCCTCGAATTTGGCGATCTCGGCGTGGTCGACGTTGCTCATGGCGTACCTTCGTTGCAAATCATGGGAAATCGTGGCGCGCAGGCCGACTATGATGCCAGCTTCGCGCGGCGGATGGGCGCGGCATGACAGATTGTCGCAGCCGCGCCCGGCAGTGTTCAGGCGCCGGCGATGCGCCGGCCCCAGGCGCCGACCTCGGCGGCCAGGCGGCCCTCGTCCAGGCGCGTCAGGCGGCCAGCGTCCAGCAGCTGCTTGCCGCTGACCCACAGGTGGCGCACGCAGTCGCGGCCGGTGGCGTAGATCAGTTGCGAAACCGGCTCGTAGACCGGCTGCTGGGCCAGCCCGGAAAGGTCGAAGGCCACCAGGTCCGCGGACTTGCCCAGCTCCAGCGAGCCGATCTCCTGCTCCAGGCCCAGGGCGCGGGCGCCGTTCAGGGTGGCCATGCGCAGTGCGCGGTGGGCATCCAGGGCAGTGGCCTGGCCGGCCACTGCCTTGGCCAGCAGGGCGGCGGTGCGGGTTTCGCCGAGCAGGTCGAGGTCGTTGTTGCTGGCCGCGCCGTCGGTGCCTATGGCGACGTTGACCCCGGCCTGCCACAGGCGCTCCACCGGGCAGAAGCCGCTGGCCAGCTTGAGGTTGGATTCCGGGCAGTGGATCACCGAGCTGTTGGTTTCCACCAGCAGCTCCAGGTCCTCGTCGCTCACCTGGGTCATGTGCACGGCCTGGAAGCGCGGCCCCAGCAGGCCCAGGCGATGCAGCCGGGCCAGCGGGCGCTCGGCGCTCTTCTCCAGGGCCTGCTGGACCTCGAAGGCGGTCTCGTGGACGTGCATCTGGATGCCTGCGTCGAGTTCCTCGGCCAGCATCAGCACGTTCTCCAGCTTGTCATCGCCGACCGTGTAGGGCGCGTGCGGGCCGAAGGCCACGCGGATGCGCGGGTGGTGCTTGAGGTCGTCGTGCAGCGCCACGCCCTGGCGGATCGCCTCCTGGGCGTCGCGGGCGCCGGGCATGGGGAAGTCCAGCACCGGCACGCACACCTGGGCGCGGATGCCGCTGTCGTGCACCGCCTCGCAGGTCACCCGCGGGTGGAAGTACATGTCCGAGAAGCAGCTGATGCCGCCCTTGATCTGCTCGGCGATGGCCAGCTCGCTGCCGGTGCGCACGAAGTCCTCGTCCACCCACTTCGCCTCGGCCGGCCAGATGTGCTCCTGCAGCCAGGTCATCAGCGGCAGGTCGTCGGCCAGGCCGCGGAACAGGCTCATGGCGGCGTGGCCGTGGGCGTTGACCAGGCCCGGGGCGAGCAGCATGCCCGGCAGCTCGCGGGTTTCCGCCGCCTGCTGGCGCAGGGCCTCGGCGCGCGGGGCGAGCAGGGCGATGCGGCCGTCGCGGATGCCCAGCGCATGGTCGCGCAGGACCACGCCGGCGGGTTCCACCGGGACTATCCAGGTCGGCAGCAGAAGCAGGTCGAGAGGGGCTTTGGCGTCGGGCATGGGGCGCTTCCTGCGGCGCGGGAACGGGTGGCCGGCAGTATACCCGAGCACCTTGGCCTGCGGCTCGTTATACTCGCGGGTTTTCCCGGCCCTGGCCGGGCTCGATATCGGCGCGCCGCCCGGCGCGCCCGGACCTGATAGAAGAACGAGGTGTTCCATGCGTGAGCGACTGTTGGCGGCCGAGCGGGTCACGGCCATTGATTGGCGCAAGGGCACCCTTCGTCTGCTCGACCAGCGCCTGCTGCCGCTGGAGGAAACCTGGCTGAGCTACGACAGCGCCGCCGGCGTCGCCGAGGCCATTCGCCAGATGGTGGTGCGCGGCGCCCCGGCCATCGGCATCGCCGCGGCCTACGGCCTGGTGCTGGGCCTGCAGGCCCGCCTGAACAACGGCGGCGCCTGGCGCGAAGCCCTGGAGGACGACTTCCGCGTGCTGGCCGAGTCGCGGCCCACGGCGGTCAACCTGTTCTGGGCGCTGAACCGCATGCGCGAGCGCCTCGAGCGCCTGAAGCCGGGCGACGACCCGCTGCAGGTGCTGGAAGCCGAGGCCATCGCCATCCACGAGAGCGACCGCGAGGCCAACCTGACCATGGCCCAGCTCGGCGTCGAGCTGATCCGCAAGCAGCACTCCGGCCCGCAGAAGATCCTCACCCACTGCAATACCGGCGCCCTGGCCACCGGCGGCTTCGGCACCGCCCTGGGGGTGATCCGCGCGGCGCACCTGGAGGGCCTGGTCGAGCGCATCTATGCCGACGAGACGCGCCCCTGGCTGCAGGGCGCGCGCCTGACCGCCTGGGAGCTGGCCAACGAGGGCGTGCCGGTCACCCTGAATGTCGACGCCGCGGCGGCGCACCTGATGAAGACCCAGAGCATCACCTGGGTCATCGTCGGCGCCGACCGCATCACCGCCAACGGCGACGTGGCGAACAAGATCGGCACCTACCAGCTGGCGATCAACGCCATGCACCACGGCGTGCGCTTCATGGTGGTGGCGCCCAGCTCGACCATCGACATGAACCTGGAAAGCGGCGAGGACATCCCCATCGAAGAGCGCAACGGCCGCGAACTCCTGGAAATCGGCGGCAAGCGGATAGCCGCCGAGGTGGATGCCTACAATCCGGTGTTCGACGTGACCCCGGCCGACCTGATCGATGCCATCGTGACCGAACGCGGCGTGGTCGAGCGTCCGGACACCGAGCGCATGGCCCAGTTGATGAGCCGCAAGCGCCTGCATTGAGGGCGCCCGGCGGGGATAGGTGTTCCCCCTGGCTTGTGGTAAGCTCCGACGGTTCTCAGTGGGGCCTTTTCAGGGCCCCGTCGATTGCGCGGATCATTGACCTAAGTCGTTGATTTGTTGTGAGTCGATGGCGTTCTGATAGCGCTGTCGCACTCCGCCGGGCTCGGGACGGGCGAGGCGGAGTTCCATCTGCAAAAGGAACCAGGCTTCTCATGGGCGAACTGGCCAAAGAAATCCTCCCGGTCAACATCGAAGACGAACTCCGACAGTCCTACCTCGATTACGCCATGAGCGTGATCGTCGGTCGTGCCCTGCCCGATGCACGCGATGGCCTCAAGCCCGTGCACCGCCGCGTCCTGTACGCCATGAGCGAACTGGGCAACGACTGGAACAAGCCCTACAAGAAATCCGCCCGTGTGGTCGGCGACGTGATCGGTAAATACCACCCGCACGGCGACACCGCGGTGTACGACACCATCGTGCGTATGGCCCAGCCGTTCTCGCTGCGCTACATGCTGGTGGACGGCCAGGGCAACTTCGGTTCGGTGGACGGCGACAACGCCGCGGCCATGCGATACACCGAAGTGCGCATGGCCAAGCTGGCCCACGAGCTGCTGGCGGACCTGGACAAGGAAACCGTCGACTGGGTGCCCAACTACGACGGCACCGAGCAGATCCCGGCGGTCATGCCGACCAAGATCCCCAACCTGCTGGTCAACGGCTCCAGCGGCATCGCCGTGGGCATGGCGACCAACATCCCGCCGCACAACCTGGGCGAGGTGATCGACGGCTGCCTGGCGCTGATGGACAACCCCGAGCTGTCCGTCGACGACCTGATGCAGTACATCCCCGGTCCCGACTTCCCGACCGCCGGCATCATCAACGGCCGCGCCGGCATCATCGAGGCCTACCGTACCGGCCGCGGGCGCATCTACATCCGTGCCCGCGCCGATATCGAGGACATGGAGAAGGGCGGCAACCGCCAGCAGATCATCATCACCGAGCTGCCCTACCAGCTGAACAAGGCGCGGTTGATCGAGAAGATCGCCGAACTGGTGAAAGAGAAGAAGATCGAGGGCATCACCGAGCTGCGCGACGAGTCCGACAAGGACGGCATGCGCGTGGTCATCGAGCTGCGCCGCGGCGAAGTCGGCGAGGTGGTGCTGAACAACCTCTACGCCCAGACCCAGCTGCAGAGCGTGTTCGGCATCAACGTGGTGGCCCTGGTCGACGGCCAGCCGCGCACGCTGAACCTCAAGGACATGCTCGAAGTCTTCATCCGCCACCGCCGCGAAGTGGTGACCCGGCGGACCGTCTACGAGCTGCGCAAGGCCCGCGAGCGCGGCCACATCCTCGAAGGCCAGGCGGTCGCGCTGTCGAACATCGACCCGGTGATCGAGCTGATCAAGACCTCGCCGACCCCGGCCGAGGCCAAGGAGCGCCTGATCGCCACCGCCTGGGAATCCAGTGCGGTGGAAGCCATGGTCGAGCGCGCCGGCGCCGATGCCTGCCGCCCGGAAGACCTGGACCCGCAGTACGGCCTGCGCGAGGGCAAGTACTACCTGTCGCCGGAGCAGGCCCAGGCCATCCTGGAACTGCGCCTGCACCGCCTGACCGGCCTGGAGCACGAGAAGCTCCTGTCCGAATATCAGGAAATCCTCACCCTGATCGGCGAGCTGATCCGTATCCTGACCAACCCGCAGCGCCTGATGGAAGTCATCCGCGAGGAGCTGGAGAAGGTCAAGGCCGAGTTCGGCGATGCCCGCCGCACCGAGATCGTCGCCTCCCAGGTGGACCTGACCATCGCCGACCTCATCACCGAGGAAGAGCGCGTGGTGACCATCTCCCACGGCGGCTACGCCAAGTCGCAGCCGCTGGCCGCCTATGAGGCCCAGCGCCGCGGCGGCAAGGGCAAGTCGGCGAGCGGGGTGAAGGACGAGGACTACATCGAACACCTGCTGGTGGCCAACAGCCACGCCACCCTGCTGCTGTTCTCCAGCAAGGGCAAGGTCTACTGGCTGCGCACCTTCGAGATCCCGGAAGCCTCGCGCACCGCGCGCGGCCGTCCGCTGGTCAACCTGCTGCCGCTGGACGAAGGCGAACGCATCACCGCCATGCTGCAGATTGACCTGGAAGCCGTGCGCGCCCAGTTCGCCGGCGAGGAGGGCGATGACGACGACGTGGTCGCCGAGCAGGTCGCCGAAGTGGTGGAAGCCGAAGAGGCCGAAGAGGGCGACGACGCCGACTTCAGCCAGGACGAGCCGACCGGCGCGTACATCTTCATGGCCACCATGAAAGGCACCGTGAAGAAGACCCCGCTGATCCAGTTCACCAAGCCGCGCTCCAACGGCCTGATCGCGCTGAAGCTGGAGGAGGGCGACTCGCTGATCGCCGCCGCCATCACCGACGGCTCGAAGGACGTGATGATGTTCTCCGACGCCGGCAAGGTGATCCGCTTCAAGGAAAGCAAGGTGCGCATCATGGGCCGCAACGCCCGTGGCGTGCGCGGCATGCGCCTGGCCGAAGACCAGCGCATCATCTCCATGCTGATCCCCGAATGCCGCGAGGCGCAGATCCTCAGCGCCTCCGAGCGCGGTTACGGCAAGCGCACCCCGCTGGCCGACTACCCGCGCCGCGGCCGTGGTGGCCAGGGCGTGATCGCCATGGTCATCAACGAGCGCAACGGCAAGCTGGTGGGCGCCGTGCAGGTGCTGGACGGCGAGGAAATCATGCTGATTTCCGACCAGGGCACCCTGGTCCGCACCCGCGTCGACGAAGTCCGCGGCGCAGGCCGAAATACCCAGGGCGTGATCCTCATCAAGCTGGCCGCCGACGAGACCCTGGTGGGCCTGGAGCGGGTGCAGGAGCCGACCGTGGTCGAGGGCGAAATCGTGGACGACGAAGCGTTCGACGAGAATCAAGAAGCAGGCGAAGCCGCGGCCGAGGAAGCGCCGCAGGCCAGCGAAGACTGATTAGCGAGAGTGGATGTGAGCAAGCGAGCCTATAACTTCTGCGCAGGTCCAGCTGCGCTTCCCACCGAGGTGCTGGAGCGCGCCCGCGAAGAGCTGCTCGACTGGCAGGGCAAGGGCCTGTCGGTCATGGAGATGAGCCACCGCAGCGACGACTACGTGGCCATCGCCGAGAAGGCCGAGCAGGACCTGCGCGACCTGATGGGCGTGCCGTCGAACTACAAGGTGCTGTTCCTCCAGGGCGGCGCCAGCCAGCAGTTCGCCGAGATTCCGCTGAACCTGCTGCCCGAAGACGGCGTGGCCGACTACGTGGAAACCGGCATCTGGTCGAAGAAGGCCATCGAGGAAGCGCGCCGCTTCGGCAACGTCAACGTGGTCGCCAGCGCATCCAAGTACGACTACTTCGCCATCCCCGGGCAGAACGAGTGGAACCTGACGCCGAACGCAGCCTACCTGCACTACGCGTCCAACGAGACCATCGGCGGCCTGGAGTTCGACTGGATTCCGCAAGTGGGTGACGTGCCGCTGGTGGTGGACATGTCCTCGGACATCCTCTCGCGCCCGGTCGACGTGTCGAAGTTCGGCCTGATCTACGCCGGCGCGCAGAAGAACATCGGCCCGTCCGGCCTGGTGGTGGTCATCGTCCGCGAAGACCTGCTCGGCCGCGCCCGCAGCATCTGCCCGACCATGCTCAACTACAAGGTCGCCGCCGACAATGGCTCCATGTACAACACCCCGGCCACCTATTCCTGGTACCTCTCCGGCCTGGTCTTCCAGTGGCTGAAGGAGCAGGGCGGCGTCGAGGCCATGGAGAAGCGCAACCGCGCGAAGAAGGACCTGCTGTACTCCTTCATCGACGCCAGCGATTTCTACACCAACCCGATCCAGCACAGCGCCCGTTCCTGGATGAACGTGCCGTTCCGCCTGGCCGACGAGAAGCTCGACAAGGCCTTCCTCGCCGGCGCCGACGCCCGCGGCCTGCTCAACCTCAAGGGCCATCGCTCGGTGGGCGGCATGCGCGCCTCCATCTACAACGCCCTGGGCCTGGACGCCATCGAGGCCCTGGTGGCCTACATGGCCGAGTTCGAGAAGGAGCACGGCTGATGAGCGACGCTGACCAGCTCAAGGCTTTGCGCGTACGCATCGACAGCCTCGACGAGAAGATCCTCGAGCTGATCAGCGAACGCGCCCGCTGCGCCACCGACGTGGCGCGGGTGAAGATGCAGTCCCTGGCCGAGGGCGAGAAGCCGGTGTTCTACCGGCCCGAGCGCGAGGCCTGGGTGCTCAAGCACATCATGGAGCTGAACAAGGGCCCGCTGGGCAACGAGGAAGTGGCGCGGCTGTTCCGCGAGATCATGTCTTCCTGCCTGGCCCTGGAACAGCCGCTCAAGGTCGCCTACCTCGGCCCCGAGGGCACCTTCACCCAGGCCGCGGCGCTCAAGCACTTCGGCCATGCGGTGATCAGCACGCCGATGGCGGCCATCGACGAAGTGTTCCGCGAAGTGGCCGCCGGCGCGGTGAACTTCGGCGTGGTGCCGGTGGAGAACTCCACCGAAGGCGCGGTGAACCACACCCTCGACAGCTTCCTCGAACACGACATGGTGATCTGCGGCGAGGTCGAGCTGCGCATCCACCACCACCTGCTGGTGGGCGAGAACACCAAGACCGACAGCATCACCCGCATCTATTCCCACGCCCAGTCCCTGGCCCAGTGCCGCAAGTGGCTGGACGCGCACTACCCGAACGTCGAGCGCGTGGCGGTGCCGAGCAACGCCGACGCCGCCAAGCGGGTGAAGAGCGAGTGGAACAGCGCGGCCATCGCCGGCGACATGGCGGCCAGCCTGTACGGCCTGGACAAGCTGCACGAGAAGATCGAGGACCGCCCGGACAACTCCACGCGCTTCCTCATCATCGGCAGCCAGGAAGTGCCGCCGACCGGCGACGATAAGACCTCGATCATCGTCTCCATGCGCAACAAGCCCGGCGCGCTGCACGAGCTGCTGGTGCCGTTCCACACCAACGGCATCGACCTGACGCGCATCGAGACCCGCCCGTCGCGCAGCGGCAAGTGGACCTACGTGTTCTTCATCGACTTCGTCGGCCACCACAAGGACCCGCTGATCAAGGACGTGCTGGAGAAGATCAACAGCGAAGCCGTGGCGCTGAAGGTGCTGGGCTCCTATCCCAAAGCGGTACTCTAACAAGTGGCTGGAAGCCGGAAGCTCGAAGCTGGAAGTTGGAGTCGCGCGGTCGCTTCCAGCTTCAAGCTTCCAGCTCTCGGCTTTCAGCTCCAGCGGAGCTGAAAAAATGTCTTGCGACTTCCTCGCCCTGGCCCAGCCGGGCGTACAGAAACTCTCGCCCTACGTGCCGGGCAAGCCGGTGGACGAACTGGCCCGCGAGCTGAGCCTGGACCCGGCGAAGATCGTCAAGCTGGCCAGCAACGAGAACCCGCGGGGCCCCAGCGCCAAGGTGCTGGAAGCGATCCGCGGCGAACTGGCGGAAATGACCCGCTATCCCGACGGCAACGGCTTCGAGCTGAAGAGCAAGCTGGCTGCCCGCTGCGGCGTTTCCACCGCCGAGGTGACCCTCGGCAACGGCTCCAACGACATCCTCGACCTGGTCGCCCGCGCCTACCTGGCCCCGGGCCTGAACGCCGTGTTCAGCCAGTACGCCTTCGCCGTCTACCCGATCTCCACCCAGGCCGTTGGCGCCGAGGGCAGGGCGGTGCCGGCGAAAGACTGGGGGCATGACCTGGAAGCCATGCTGGCGGCCATCGACGCCAACACCCGCGTGGTCTTCATCGCCAACCCGAACAACCCCACCGGTACCTGGTTCGGTCCGGACGCGCTGGAGCAATTCCTCTCCCGCGTGCCGGAAAACGTCCTGGTGGTGCTGGACGAGGCCTACATCGAGTACGCCGAGGGCGACGAACTGCCCGACGGCCTGGCCTACCTGGCCCGCTACCCGAACCTGCTGGTCTCGCGCACCTTCTCCAAGGCCTACGGCCTGGCTTCGCTGCGTGTCGGCTACGCTATCTCCTCGGCGCAGATCGCCGACGTGCTGAACCGCGTGCGCCAGCCGTTCAACGTCAACAGCCTGGCCCTGGCCGCCGCCTGCGCTGCGCTGGACGACGCCGAGTACCTGGCCGAAGGCAAGCGCATCAACGACGCCGGCATGCAGCAGCTGCAGGACGGCCTGCGCGCCCTGGGCCTGGCCTGGATTCCGTCCAAGGGCAACTTCCTCGCCGTCGACCTGCAGCGCGACGCTGGCCCGGTCTACCAGGCCCTGCTGGCGGAAGGCGTGATCGTCCGTCCGGTGGGCGGCTACGGCATGCCGCAGCACCTGCGCATCTCCATCGGCCTGCCGGAAGAGAACGCACGTTTCCTCGAAGCGCTGGCCAAGGTGCTCGCCCGTGCCTGAGGTGACGCCACGCAAGCTCCGCCGCCTGGTGGTGGTGGGGCTGGGCCTGATCGGCGGCTCCTTCGCCAAGGGGCTGCGCGAGAAAGGCCTGTTCGAAGAAGTGGTCGGCGTCGACCGCGACCCGCAGACGCGCCGCCTGGCGGTGCAGCTGGGCGTGGTCGACCGTTGCGAGGAGAGCCTGCGCGAAGGCTGCCGCGACGCCGACGTGATCCAGCTCGCCGTGCCGATCCTGGCCATGGAGAAGGTGCTGGTGGAACTGGCCACCTTCGACCTCGGCCATGCCGTGCTCACCGACGTTGGCAGCGCCAAGGGCAACGTGGTGCGCGCGGCCAGGGCCGCCTTCGGCGAGATGCCGGCGCGCTTCGTTCCCGGCCATCCCATCGCCGGCTCCGAGCAGAGCGGGGTAGAAGCGGCCAACGGCAAACTGTTCCGCCGTCATAAAATCATCCTCACGCCGCTGGATAATGCCGATGCGGACGCGGTCCGGTGCATCGAGGCGCTGTGGCGCGAGCTGGGCGCGGACGTCGAGCTGATGGAAGTCGAGCACCACGACGAAGTGCTCGCGGCCACCAGCCACCTGCCGCACCTGCTGGCCTTCACGCTGGTCGACTCGCTGGCCAAGCGCAGCGAAAATCTGGAAATCTTCCGTTATGCCGCCGGCGGCTTCCGCGACTTCACGCGGATCGCCGGCAGCGACCCGACGATGTGGCACGACATCTTCCTTGCCAACCGCAAGGCGGTGCTGCGCATCCTCGACGTTTTCCGCGACGACCTCGACGCTCTGCGCGAGGCCGTCGATGCAGGGGACGGGCAGCAACTGATGGGCGTCTTCACCCGCGCCCGCGTCGCCCGTGAACATTTCAGCAAAATCCTGGCCCGCCGGGCCTATGTGGACGCCATGCACAACAACGACCTGATTTACCTGGCCCAGCCGGGTGGCCGCCTGTCCGGGCGCGTACGCGTTCCGGGCGACAAGTCCATCTCCCACCGCTCGATCATGCTCGGCTCCCTGGCCGAAGGCACCACCGAGGTGGAAGGCTTCCTCGAGGGCGAGGACGCCCTGGCCACCATTCAGGCGTTCCGCGACATGGGCGTGGTCATCGAAGGCCCGCACCACGGCCGCGTGACCGTCCACGGCGTCGGCCTGCACGGCCTGAAGCCGGCGCCGGGCCCCATCTACCTGGGCAACTCCGGCACCTCCATGCGCCTGCTCAGCGGCCTGCTGGCGGCGCAGCCGTTCGACAGCACCCTGACCGGCGACGCCTCGCTGACCAAGCGTCCGATGAACCGCGTGGCCAAACCGCTGCGCGAGATGGGCGCGGTGATCGAGACCGCCGCCGAAGGGCGCCCGCCACTGACCATCAAGGGCGGCCAGAAGCTGACCGGCATGCACTACGACATGCCCATGGCCAGCGCCCAGGTGAAATCCTGCCTGCTGCTCGCCGGCCTCTACGCCGCCGGTGAAACCTCGGTGACCGAGCCGGCGCCGACCCGCGACCACACCGAGCGCATGCTGCGCGGCTTCGGCTATCCGGTGGAGGTGGAAGGCAGCACCGCCAAGGTCGAAAGCGGCCACAAGCTCAGCGCCACCAACATCGAAGTCCCGGCGGACATCTCCTCCGCGGCCTTCTTCCTGGTCGCGGCGAGCATCGCCGAAGGTTCGGAGATCGTCCTCGAACACGTCGGCATCAACCCGACCCGCACCGGCGTGATCGACATCCTCAAGCTGATGGGCGCCGACATCACCCTGGAGAACCAGCGTGAAGTGGGCGGCGAGCCGGTGGCCGACCTGCGCGTGCGCTCGGCCAAGCTGAAAGGCATCGACATCCCCGAGGACCTGGTGCCCCTGGCCATCGACGAATTCCCCGTGCTGTTCGTCGCCGCCGCCAACGCAGAAGGTCGTACCGTGCTGCGCGGCGCCGAAGAGCTGCGGGTGAAGGAGTCCGACCGCATCCAGGTCATGGCCGACGGCCTGCTGGCCCTGGGCGTGAAATGCGAGCCGACCCCGGACGGCATCATCATCGACGGCGGCGCCTATGGCGGCGGCGAAGTCTGGAGCCACGGCGACCACCGCATCGCCATGTCCTTCAGCGTGGCCTCGCTGCGCGCCTCGGCGCCGATCCGCATCCACGACTGCGCCAACGTCGCCACCTCCTTCCCGAACTTCCTCGGCCTGGCCGCGGGCGCAGGCATCCGTGTGGCGGAGGAGGGCAACTGATGGCCGCTCCCGACTTCTCCGCGGCCTGGCCGGTGGTCGCCATCGACGGCCCCAGCGGCTCCGGCAAGGGCACCGTGGCCGGCATCCTGGCCAAGCGCCTGGGCTGGAACCTGCTGGACTCCGGCGCGCTGTACCGCCTGCTGGCCTTCGCCGCCGGCAACCACGGCATCGACCTGACCAACGAGGAAGCCCTCAAGGTCCTGGCCGCACACCTGGACGTGCAGTTCACCCACGCCAAGGGCGGCGAGGGCCAGCACATCATCCTCGAAGGCGAAGACGTCACCGACACCATCCGCACCGAACAGGTCGGCGCCGGCGCCTCCCAGGTCGCCGCGCTGCCGGCGGTGCGCGACGCCCTGCTGCAACGCCAGCGCGCCTTCCTCGAAGCCCCGGGCCTGGTGGCCGACGGCCGCGACATGGGCACCGTGGTGTTCCCCGACGCGCCGCTGAAGATCTTCCTCACCGCCTCGGCCGAGGAGCGCGCCCGCCGCCGCTACCTGCAACTCAAGGGCAAGGGCGTGGACTGCGACATGGCCGCGCTCACCGAGGAAATCCGCGCCCGCGACGAACGCGACAGCCAGCGCAGCGTGGCCCCGCTGAAACCAGCCGAAGGCGCCATCGTGGTGGATTCCACCAGCATGAGCATCGAGGCGGTGGTGGACAGCATTCTTGGTGAAGTCGAGAGGCTCGGTCTGACCGACTGAGGCCTGGGAATCCTTCAGCTGCGGCAGATTTCGGCGCCATGTGGTTGAAGATGTTTCTGAGGATGATTCCTCTTGATGCTGAGGACGTTTCTTCTAGAGACGTCTTGCCCAGGCTGCCAAACTTCCGCGCTGTTCAATAGCGCCCGCTCGACCCGAGCGGGCCGTGAATAGCGTGGAGGCCCCTTGTCCGACAGTCCCGTCCCCGCCGCACTGCATTCCTCGCAGGGCGCGTGGGTCCAGTTGTTGCTCGCACTGACCCGGCGGGAAATCCTGGCGCGCTACCAGGGCGCCCTGCTCGGGCGGTTGTGGCTGCTGCTGTCGCCGTTCCTGCTGCTGGCGGTCTATACCTTCGTCTTTGGCCAAGTGCTCAAGTCACGCTGGGGTGCGGAGCAAAGCACGGCCTCCTTCGCCTTGACGCTCTTCGTCGGGCTGTTGCTCCACGGCATGCTGGCGGACAGCCTGTCCCGCGCGGTCACGGTGATGCACAACCACCGCAACCAGGTGAAGAAGCTGGTCTTCCCGCTGGAACTCCTGCCGCTTTCGCTGGCCCTGTCCGCCCTGTCGAACGCCGTCATCGGCTTTCTCGTACTGCTCCTGCTGATGCCCTGGCTCGGGCAACCGCTGGGCTGGAGCATCCTCTACCTGCCGTTGGTCCTGCTGCCCTTCGTGCTGTGCGTGTGCGGCCTCAGCTGGATCATCGCCGTGTTCGGCGCCTATTTCCGCGATACCAGCCAGTTCATCCAGTTTCTTCTCGTATTGCTGCTGTTCCTCAGTCCGGTGTTCTACCCCGTGAGCGCCTTGCCGGAAGCCTTGCGCCCCTACCTGTTGCTCAATCCGCTGAGCGTTCCGGTGGAAGCGGTGAGGGCCTGCCTGTTCGGCATGCCGATGCCGCCGATGGGCGTCCAACTGGGTTATGCCGCCATCGCCTGTCTGTTGGCGGTACTGGGCTGGCTGTGGTTCCGGCGTATGAAGGACGGTTTCGCCGATGTCCTCTGAACCGCTCGCCGACACCGTGCCGGCGGTCGTTGCCGATGCCCGCCCGCTGGGGCAGATGCTCATCGAGCGCGGCCTGTGCAACGCCCAGGAGCTGGAGCGCGCGCTGGAACTGCAGGCCAGGATCGGCGGGCGCCTTGGGGCGCTATTGCTGCGCTCGGGCGGTGTTTCGGAGGCGGCCCTGCTGGAAGTGCTCGCCGAACAACTGCGCATGCCCTTGGTGGGCGTGGACCTGGAGTCCCCCGGCAACGCCGAGTTGCTGGCTTTCCTCGAAGCGACCTCCATCGGTGTGGAATGGTTCGTCGCCGAACAGGTGGTCGTCTGGAACGATGCCCAGGGCGGCCTGCTGGTCGCTTCCCGTGACCCGATGGCGTCCTTCGTCCTGGAGGTCCTGCGCTATTTCCATCCCGGACAGCCTCTGCGCACGGTGCTGTGCCGTTCCCAGGATCTCGACGCCTGGCTGGAGCTGCTCAAGGAGCGCCTGCAGCAGGAGAGCCGCGAGGGGCTGCGCTTCGCCTCCGATGACATCCGCCAGCTGCGGGAAATGGCGGAGGAGGCGCCCATCGTCGAACTGGTCAACAACGTCATGAGCCAGGCGGTGGAGAAACGCGCTTCGGACATCCACATCGAGCCGCGCGAATTCAATTTCCATATCCGCTTCCGCATCGATGGCGTCCTGCAATCGCAGCTGAGCCTGCCGCGGGAGCGCTTCGCCGCGGTGGTCTCGCGGATCAAGCTGATCTCCGCCATCGACATCGCCGAACGGCGCCTGCCCCAGGACGGGCGGATGAGCACCAGAGTGGGCGGGCAGGATATGGACGTCCGCGTTTCCACGCTGCCCGGGGTGCATGGCGAGTCGGTGGTGATGCGCCTGCTGCCCAAGGCCCGCGAAGGTCTGCGCCTGGACCGCCTGGGAATGCTGGCGGACCACTTGGAACTGATGCGCGCCTGGATCGCCGAGCCCCACGGCATCGTGCTGGTCACCGGCCCGACCGGCTCCGGCAAGTCGACGACCCTCTACGGCACGCTCGAGGCCATCAACGACGGCATCCGCAAGATCATCACGGTGGAGGACCCGGTCGAGTACCAGGTGCCGAACATCACCCAGGTCCAGGCCCACGCCGACATCGGCCTGACCTTCGCCGCCGCCCTGCGCTCAATCCTGCGCCAGGACCCGGACGTGATCATGATCGGCGAGATACGCGACCTGGAGACGGCGGAGATCGCCGTGCAGTCGTCCCTCACCGGGCACCTGGTGTTCTCCACGCTGCACACCAACGATTCGCTCAGCGCTTTCACCCGCCTGATCGACATGGGCATCGAGCCGTTCCTGGTCGCCTCGCCGGTACGCGGCGTCCAGGCCCAGCGCCTGGTGCGCACTCTGTGCCGGCATTGCGCGGAGCCCTGCGAGCCCGGCCTGGCGGCAGAGGACAAGGCCGCGCTGGACGCGGCGATCCAGCGCCTCTACCCCGGGCAGGCACCGAACTGGCTCCGCGCGAAGGGCTGCGAGCAGTGCCAGGGCACGGGCTATCACGGGCGGCTGGGAATCTACGAGATGGTGGACGTCGGCCCCGAACTGCAGGCGCTCATCCTGCAACAGGCTCCCGTCGAACAGATGCGCCGGCTGGCGGCCAGCCAGGGCTTCCGCAGCATGCGCGAAGACGGCTTCATCAAGGCCTGGCTGGGCCTGACCTCGCTGGACGAGGTACATCGGGTCACCAGCGGTTAACGGCATGCGCTTCGAATACCAGGCAGTGGACCGGCAAGGCCGGCGTTGCAGCGGTGACCTCGATGCTGGTTCTCACAGCGACGCGCTTCGCCAGCTGGAGGCACAGGGCCTGACGCCTCTGAGCCTGGAGGCGGGCCAGCGTGCGCCGCAACCCGGGCGCCGGCGCCTGCGCGCGGAAGAACTGAACATGGCGCTGCACGAGCTGGCGACCCTGCTGGCGGCGGGCGTCGCCCTGGCCGACGCAGTCTCCGCCCAGGAGCGCTCGAGCAGCCATCCACGTCTCTGCGCGGCGCTGCAGAGCATGAGCGAAGGTCTGCGCCAAGGGCGTTCCTTCCCTCAGGTGCTGGAGAAAGCCGGCTTGCCCCTGCCACGTTACGCCTACCAGTTGGTGGCGGCGGGCGAGATGACCGGCAACCTGGCGGCGGCGCTGCGGGACTGCGTGACGCAGATGGAGTACGAGCGGCGCACCCGCGAGGAAGTGCGCAACGCTCTGATCTACCCGAGCGTGCTGGTGCTCAGCGGAATCGGGGCGGTCATGGTGATGTTCGTCTTCGTCGTGCCCAAGTTCGCCAACCTGCTGGAGCACGCCGACAAGCTGCCTTGGCTGGCCTGGGCAGTGCTCAGTGCCGGCGTCTGGAGCAAGGCCAATGCCTTGCCGTTGCTGCTCGCCGGCCTGCTGCTGGGTGCCCTGGGGCTGCCGTTGGCCAGGAGCGAGAAGGTTCGCGGCCGCTTCCTCAACGGCTTGTTGCGTTTGCCATTGCTCGGCGACTGGCTGTTGCAAGCGGAGATCGCCCAGTGGGCCAAGGTCCTCGGCACCCTGCTGGGCAACCGCGTGGCGCTGGTCGAGGCCCTGCGCCTGGCCAGCGCGGGCGTGCGCATCGGTCTGCAACGCGAGCTGCTGGAAAGGGTCACCCAGGACGTCAGGGGCGGAACTTCCCTGTCCGAGGCATTGGAACTGCGCAGGGCGATCACCGCCACGGGCGGCAACCTGGTGCGCGTCGGCGAAAGGTCCGGGCGCCTGGCCGAGATGCTCGACAGCCTCGCCGAACTCTACGAGGGACTGGGGCGCTCACGGATGCGCAAGGTCCTGGCGCTGATCGAGCCGCTGGCGATCCTGCTGATCGGCTCGCTGTTCGGCGTGATCATCACCGGTGTGGTGCTGGCCATCACCAGCGCCAACGACATTGTGTTCTGAAAAAGGGGGAGTGGATGCGCGACGGGCATGAGGGAAGAGGACCCCGGGAGGGGAACAGGAAAGTGCCGGCGCCGGGACGCGAGCGCGGCTTCACCCTGCTGGAAATGATCGTGGTGCTGGTGATCATCGGGCTGCTCATGGGGCTGGTCGGGCCGCGCCTGTTCAGCCAGGCCGACAAGGCCAAGGTGCAGACCGCGGATACCCAGGTGAAGATGCTCAAGGGCGCGCTGATGACCATGCGCCTGGACATCGGCCGCCTGCCCAGCGAACAGGAGGGGCTGGCCCTGCTCAACGCGGCGCCTGCGGACGAGCGGATCAAGGCCTTCTGGAAAGGCCCCTATCTGGACGGCGGGGTGCCGCTGGATCCCTGGAACCGTGCCTACGTCTACAGCAATGCGCCCAGTGCTGAACAGCCGTTCTCGCTGTACAGCCTGGGCGCCGACGGGCAGCCTGGCGGGGAAGGGGAGAATGCGGACATCGGCTTCCTGCCCCGGCAATGAGCGCTGCGGCGGTTTCACCCTGCTCGAACTGCTGGTGGTGCTGGCCCTGGTCGCCGCGGTGGGCGCCGTCGTCATGCCCAACCTGCTGAACATGCAGGAGGCCTGGCGTCGTCGTGTCGACCTGCAGGACATCGCCAACCAGCTGCAGACGCTGGGCTACCGGGCCCGGCTGGAAGCCCGGCAGACCCTCATCGGGCCGGCTGGCGTCGAGCCGCCGCAGATGCTGAAGCTGCCCCAGGGCTGGACGCTGAGCGCAAGCGCGCCCGTCATCTACCTGGCCAATGGCGTCTGCCTGGGGGGGACGCTGGAGTTGCGGCAGGGGGATGTCGCTCGGCAGTTGCAACTGGTTCCGCCGCAATGCCTGCCGGAGTTCGTCCAGTGAAGCGCGGGCGGCAAGCCGGTTTCACACTGCTGGAAGCGGTGGTCGCCCTGACGCTGCTGGCTGTGGTGGGCAGCGCGCTGCTGGCCTGGCTGGGGACGGGCTTCCGCAGCCTGGAGCGAATGAACGAGGTTCAGCGCCGCATCGATGCGACCCGCACCGGCCTGGCGTTTCTCGAGGGGCTCAACCCGATGCTCCAGCCGAGCGGCAGCGCCGCCCTTGGAAGCTACCGGCTGGACTGGGAGAGCCGGCTTCTCGCCGCTCCGCGCCCCGTCGTCAGCCGCTACAGCGGCCACCCGGGTCCCTTCGACAGCGCCCTGTATCGCGTCCAGGCGACACTGTTCGGCGAGGACCTACCGCCGCTGCCCTTGAGCCTGGAACTGGCGGGGTACCGGATGGCCCGCCTGCCGGACGGAGGGGCCGCGCCATGAGCCGACGCATTCCGGGAGGACGGGAGCGGGGCTTCACCCTGCTGGAGCTCATCGTGGTCCTGTTGCTGGCGGCGATGGTCACCACCCTGCTGATGCAGGGTATGGACTATGTCTCGCGGGCCAACGACAGCTTTCTGCGCCAGGGCGAGTCGCGGCAACTACGCGTGTTGGCCTTCGGCTGGTTCGACGACGCGATAGCGCAGCTGGCTGCGCCGGCCAGGGGAGATGCGCCGGCCCGTTTCCGCGGCGATCCGCTCAGCTTCGAAGCCGTCTCCCTGGCCAGCGCCGAACGTATCGAAGGCGTCCCGGTGCCCTTTGCCTTTCGCCTGGAACGGCTTGGCGAGCCGGGCCGGGAGCGGACCGCGATGATCTACGTGCGCCGGTTGCAGGCCAGCCGCTGGCCACTGCTGGAACTGCAGGGGCCGGCGCATTTCCTTTATCGCGACGAGCAGGGAGCTTGGCATGACAACTGGCCGCCCTTGCCGGTGCTGGCCGACAGCCTTCCCGCGGCGGTGGCGTTGAACGCGCCCGCGGAGCGCCTGTTCCGCCTGGCCAGGGTCGCGACGCCGCTTCGACGGGTGAATGCGGATGCGGACTGAGCGTGGCTTCGTGCTGGTCGGCGTCATCTGGTTTCTCGCCATCATGACCTTGGTGGTGGCCTCGGCCGTGACCTGGATCGAACGCTCGCTGGACGGTATCGAAAAGGAGCGTCAGGGGTTGCTGCGCGACATGACGGAACGCTCCATGCTCAGCCGGCTGACCTGGCTGGCATCGACCCAGCGCTTGACCCTGGCCGGATTGACCACACCCGACAGCCCGGCTCCGAGCCTTGCCGACATGGATATGTCGGTCCTGCCGGTAGGGGCCGAGCTGGCCCTGGATGGCCGCGAATACTGCCTGGCCAACGGCTGGTGCTTCGCCTTCGTCGACCGCGCATCGCGTCTTGGCCTGGAACAGGCCCCGCCGGCGGCCTTGGCCTCGTTGCTGGAAGGGCTGGGGATAGCGCCGGAGAGGATAGCGCCAATGCTGGCGGAGCTTGCCGGCCATTTGCGTGGCCCACCGGGTAGCGCCGTGCTGCGCAGCCTGCATGCCCCGCAGGAAGTCTTCGTCCTCGACAGCTGGCGCCCCTGGGAGGCCGCGTTGCGGGCTGCCGGCTGGGAGGAACTGGTCACGGTCGGCGAGCCGTCCCTGAACGTGAACACCGCCAGCGGCCAGCTCCTGCGCCTGGCCTGGCGGCTGCCGGAGGACAGCCTGGCGCTGTTGCTCGCGGCGCGCCATGAGCGGCCGTTGCGGGGCGTGGGCGACCTCGAGGGCGTGTTGGGCATGTACCTGCAGCAATTACCCGCGGAGAACTGGTCGCGCCTGGCCAGTGCCACCCTGTTCATCCGCCTGCGCCCCGCGGACGCCGTGGCGCGTTACGAATACCAACTGCGATTCGAGAGCGACGACCTGCAAGGGTCGCCCTGGCAATTTCTGCAACGGAGGTCCCTGCCGCGCAATGTCCCCATCACCGACACAGCGCCCATCCATCATGAGGCGCCTGGACTGCTTTCCGCCCCGCTTGTGGCAAGCCCATGACGCGGATGGCTCGCCCTGCCTGGAGTGGCGGCGCCAGCCCCATGGTCTGGGGCGGAT
Source organism: Pseudomonas sp. A6 (assembly GCF_052367875.1). Lineage (NCBI taxonomy): Bacteria > Pseudomonadati > Pseudomonadota > Gammaproteobacteria > Pseudomonadales > Pseudomonadaceae > Pseudomonas > Pseudomonas sp. A6. The sequence goes on from NZ_CP198970.1 coordinate 1,846,088, forward strand.
GCTCCGCACGCAATGGGTCATCGAGCGTTCGCAATGCCTGTACCGCTGCCTGGACCTGTCCCATGTGCCGGCCAGCGGGAGGGCCCAGGCCCTTGCCCTGAAGCTCGCCGGCCTGTCTCCGTTCCGCTTGCCGGGGCACTACGCGGTCTGGCGCGACGGCTGGGTGCAGCTGTGGCTCTGGGACGAACAGCAGCGCCAGCGGCTCGCCGAAGCGCAACAGGCTGCGTCCGGCTGCCTCTGCCTGCCGGAAACCCTGCTGCAGGCTCCGCCGGCGACGACGCCGGAGCCAAGTGTTCGCCTGGTGAGCGTCCAGGACGGTGTGGACCTGCAGGTCTGGCGGGCCGGCGTGCTGCGGGCGAGCGTCTTCCAGGATGGCCTGCCGCTGTCCGCGATGGCCTGGCAGGCAGTGCGAGGGGTTCCCGGCGTACGCCTGCCCGAGCGGCTGGAAGAAGAGGTGCCGGCCTGCCTCGAGCGTCCCTGGGCCTCCGGCGCCAGTCTGGTAGGACGGGACTGGGAGCGCTGGTTGCCCTATGGCCTGGCGGCCACCCTGCTGGCGGGCAGCGCTTTCAACCTGACGCAGGGGGCGCAATGGTGGTGGGCCGAGCGCGGCCTGGCGGGGCAGCAGGTCGCGCTGGCCCAGCAGGTCGAGCCGGTGCTGGCGGCACGTACTCGGGCCATGCAGGCCGAGAGCGAAATCCAGGCTCTGCTGCGCTTGCGGGATGCACCCTCGCAGGTCGAACTGCTGGGCACCGTGGCGGGGCTGCTGCCGGAGGATAGCCGCCTGCTGAGTTGGCGTTTCCGGGAACACACGCTGGAACTACTCATCCAGAGCAATCGCGCGGATCCGCGGTTCTTCGTCCAGCGGCTGCAGGAGGGCGGCAGGTTCCAGGATGTCCGGGTCGAACCCTCGCCCAGGGGCGATGGCCTGCAACTGGCCATGAACATTCGGCAGGGGGAATAGATGGACGCTCGATTGCAAGAGGTTTTGCCTCACTGGTCCCGGCTGCGCGAGCAGTGGCGGGAACAGCCCCGCCTGCGCCTGGCGGGATGGATGATCCTGGCGCTGCTGGTCGTGCATCTGCTGTTGCTGGGCAGCGACTGGCGCGACGCCCGCAGTCAGGCGTTCGAGGAATCGGCCAGGCGCCTGGCGCAGATGCGCGCGCTGGCCGCCCAGGAACACTGGCCGGACCGTGCCGTCCAGGCGGAAGACGTACGTAGCGCATTGCGCATGCGTTTGTGGCAGGCGCAGAACCCCTCGTTGGCCAGGGCCGATGTGCAGGCCTGGCTGGATGCACAGGCCAGACAGAGCGGCTTGCAGGATGCACGCATCTCGGTGTTGCCACCTCTGGACTTCGACAAGGAAGGCATCGGTGCCAGGGTCCAGGCACAAGTGCGCGGACGCTTCGAGCCGAAGAGTTTCGGCCACCTGTTGCATGCGCTGGAAACGGCGGAGCACTGGGTGAGCATCGACGCCCTCGAGTTGAACGACCGCGGCTCGCCGTCGGTGAACCTGCAACTCACCTTCCATTTTCGTCCGAACGCAACGCCCCCTTGAGCGGATGAGCGCGGAAGGCCCTGATTCGGAAGGACATTCAGGCCATTCAGGTGCTGCCGATCGTTCGCAGTCCCAGGTTGGGAAACTTCCTTCATGGAAAGCGGCAAAGGCAGCATTTCTGTAATGACAGAATCCCGCCTTCAACTTGCTTCGAATGCACCTTTCCCTAGCGGTATCGATTCATCGGTTTCCTATGACTTCCTCCTTTCCCTTCCGATTGGCCTGGGCGGCGCTTGCCGGCGGCGTCCTGCTGGCGCTGCTCTGGCAGCCACAGGCAGCCATACCCGAGGCTCCGGCTGAGACTGCGCAGTGGCGGCTACCGGAGGTCCGGCCTGTCTCTCGCAATGCCAGCATCCCGGCGCAGATTGCTGGCATGTCCTGGTGGGGGAGCGCCAGGGAGGAGGCCGAGAAAGCACACTCGGCGCGCATCAGCCTGGACGAGCAGGGCGTGGCCCGGGTCAAGGTCCAATGGCTGTTTCGCGGTGTGGTCGCCGAGGGTGGACAGCGTTTCGCCCTGATCGCCAAGGATGCCGCCGCGCCGCTGTTGCGCTATGCCCCGGGCGACCAGCTACCGGGAGGCGAACGCCTCGAACGGATCGCAGGGCAGGGCATTCGTTTCTCGCTGTCCGAGGATGGCGCAACACAGGACTTTGAAAGGAAACTCTATGCCCCCCTCGAATAACGCCCTTGCGGCCTTTCCCCCGCACCCGCTGTTGCTCGCGATCTGTCTGGGACTGCTGGGGGGCTGTGGTAAGACGCAGTTGCAATTGCCCGCGCCCTTGCTGGAGCCGCGCCAGGCCATGGAGGAGAACATGCCGCAGGAGGGGGCCGAGGGAACGGTGCAGCGCCCGCAGCAATCGGCGGGGCCGCAGGTGAGCCTGACGCCAGCACCTCCCGCCGGGCCTGTGGGTGGGCTGGTGGACAAGGCTGATCGCCTGGTGCTCGATGACAAGAACGCCGACCTGCAGGTGAGCGTCGAAGACGTCGCCCTGCCGGGCTTCATCAACGAAGTCTTTGGCAACCTGCTGGCGTTGTCGTTCGAGATCGACGACAACCTGAAGAAACGCAACGACCGGGTCACCCTGCGCTTGGAGCAGGCGCAGACCCGGCAGACGGTCTATGACATCGCCTCGCAGGTCATGGCCAATTACGGCGTAGAGATCGTCAAGCAGGGTGGCATCCTGCGCTTCCAGGTCAAGCAGATCGGCCTGAGCCCCGAGGAGCCGCCGATCCTCGTCAGCGGCGAAGCGCTTCCCGATGTGCCCAACGCCTACCGGCCCGTGTTCCAGTTCATACCCTTGCACAACGTCGATCCCAAGGACGTGATTCCCTGGTTGAACAATGCATACGACAAATCCGGGCTGTCGGCCTCTGCGGACAATCCGCGCGGCGGCCTGATGCTCAAGGGGATGGCATCCCTGGTCAAGCAGGCGGTGCAGGCCGTGCGGCTGCTCGACCAGCCGTTCATGCGGGGGCAGCACAGCTTGCGCATCGACCCGGCATTCATCACCTCTGCGGAGATGGCCAAACAACTGAAGACTCTGCTCGAGGCCCAGGGTTACAGCGTTGGCATCGGTGAGGCCTCCGGCAGCGTCGTGCTGGTGCCGCTGGAAAGCTCCAATGGCCTGATCGTGTTCTCCAGCCAGCGTTCGCTGCTGGACCTGGCCCGAGACTGGGCCGGACAGGTGGATCGCGTCCCCCTGGCCAGCGCGGTGGATTCCGCCGGGGCTGGGGCGGAAAGCGAGGGATTGTTCTTCTACGAAGTGCGTAACACCCGCGCCACCGAAGTGGCTCGCTCGCTGCGGGCGCTGGTTTCCGGTCCGGCGGGCAGTGGTGCCTACGGGTTGACGCCGGGCTTGGGCAGCAGCGCTTCGAGCCGGGCCGCAGCGGCCTCTGGCAACAATGCCGTACTGTCACGCTCGGCGTCGGGACGTGGCAGCGGCGACATGGGGGGCGGCCAGTCCGGTGTCGCTCCGCTTGTCCGCCTTGCCGGGGCTCAGGCCTTGTTGTCGGGCGGCAGTAGCAGCCTGATGGATAGCCTGGCGGCTGGTGTGTCGGGCAGCGGCACCATCGTCGAGGACGAGAACCGCAACGCCATCCTGTTCCGAGGCCCGGCCAGGGTCTGGCAGCAGATGCAGACGCTGCTGCGGCAACTGGACAAGCCGGCGCGCCAGGTGTTGATCGAGGTGACTGTCGCCAGTGTGACGCTGAGCGACAACCAAGAGGCGGGCCTGGAATGGTCCTTGCTGAGTGGGGCGGCGAATTCCGGCTCCAAGTTCTCTCGTGAAATATCTGCAGGGAAAGAGGGCTTCAAATACCTGATCAATACGGCCGGTGGCACGAAGGCGACACTGACCGCGCTGGCAAGTGACAAGCGGACTCGGATCCTCGCCACCCCACGGATTCTGGTGAAAAGCGGAGAACAGGCCAACATCAATGTCGGTACCGACATTCCGGTCGTAACCGGGCGGCAAACCGACGGCAGCAATACCGGCGGGAACTCCAACCTCCTGCAGTCCATCTCTTATCGTTCGACCGGCGTCATCCTCAACGTCTCTCCTGTCGTCTATTCGAACAACCGGGTGGACCTGACTGTCAGCCAGGAAGTCAGCGATGGCGGTGGAACTGGGTCTTCTGGTAGCGAAGGTGGCGATATTTCTTCTCCCCCGATCAAGCGTACCTCGTTGGAAACTTCGCTGACCCTGCAGAGTGGCGGCTCCATTTTCATGGGGGGGTTGATCAACGAGAACGAGGCGGACAGTAATGATGGCGTCCCTTGGCTCAAGAACCTGCCGGTTCTGGGATATCTGTTCGGCAAACAGACCCGGAACACCTCCAAGGATGAGGTGGTGATGCTTATCCAGCCTTACGTCATCGACGGAGCGGAAGAGGCCAGAGAGGTCACTGAGAAACTTCGTCGGATGATTGAGCCGGCGCTCGGTTGCGAGAAGTCCTTGGCTGAATGCCGCCGCCTGTAGCCAGGCGGCATCTTCGGACGGGCAGAGCTGGTCATCCACGAGCGCTTGCCCTCCCTCTCATTTGGCATTCCGAGGGGACTCCGCAGGGGCGGGGCCCCTTTTGCCGCGATGCTTCGATTCGGGCTGCAGACCCCGCATCGCATTCTCACCCCCCACCGCCAATTGGCCTCGTCCTTCTTCCATAACCCTCTTCCTACAGCGTGGGGAAAGGGCTGCTTCCATTGCATCGCACAATGGTTGCAACTTCGGCGCTGTTTCGGTTGGCGGAGAGGATTGTTGAAATTGCTGAATATAAATTTTCGAATTTTCTTAGGGTTTTAATTTCTTGCCCTGTAGGTATTTTCCATATTTTTGCTATTTGGGGGTTTGCGGGGTGTGGCCCGTTGTTTTGAGGAAGTTCCGAATATATAACGCTGCCTGAAGCTGATGCTGAATTTTGTGTTGGCTTGCGCTGTTCCAATATTCAGTCAGATATGGCTGTAAGTAGTGGGATGGTGCGAAGTAAGTCATATGGCTATAGGCAGTTTCCCCAGTTCTGACTGGCCCGGAGCGGCTGGCCAGGGAGCGGCGAACCGTTCCTGGAGTGGAGCCCGATATGGCCTTTCCACTTTGGGTATATATGGCCCGTATGTAATTTGCCGTCGGCAACCCAGTCGTTCGGCTGGATGGAAATACTAGAAAAAGTTAGGAGCTTGAAAAATGTTGAAAAGAACACTGCTGAGCGCGGCTATTGTCTCTGCCATGTTCGCGGGCGCGGCCAATGCCGGCGTGGTCAGCATCGTTGTTGGTGAGAGTTCCAACGGGACAGTTCTTCAGAACTCTCCGGGGGCCGAAGATCAATATGCTCCGGGCCAGTCGAACTACAAGGCGGGTGTGAGTATCGAGACTGGGGCGAACTACACCAGCCGCGCCGCCAACATCACCATCGCCCAGGAAGTCTTCGGCAACCTCTCCGAAACCACCCAGTTCGACCTTCCCGACCTCAAGTACGCCATCGACCTGGTCAAGGCCGTCAACGTTGCACCCGGCCACACCATCAAGCTGACCCTGGATCGTACCGTGGCGCAGTTCGCCAACACGATCAGCCCCAACCAGATCCAGATCGGTACGTTGGCCGCCGGCGAAGGTTTCACCATCACCAGCGGCACCGGCGTCAACACCCTGAGCCTGACACTGGACACCACCGGTGCCGAGGAAATCAAGAAGGCGGCAGCTGATAACTCCATCGTTCACTTCAACTTCCGCACCAACAGCACCGCCGGCCTGCAACCGGGGCGGATCGATCGCCTGCGCGCCGCCCTGCAAGGTGATACAACCTTCCTGAGCCAGTCCAACGTCAGCATGCTGGACGACCCGCTGAACGAGCGCCGTTTCAACGTGACCGTTTCCGCACAGCTGGATACCACCACCGGCCCGAACGGCGGCGACGCAAAGAACAACGACTCCGCTCCGCCGCTGATGGTATTCACCTCCCTGCCGGCAGTCTATTGGGATGTCCTTAATACCAACGTCTGGGGACAGTACCAGGTTCTCCACTCGCTGGACCTGGCCAACCAGGACAAGAGCTTCGACACTTCCGTTTCCGTGCAGCCGGAAGTGACCGATCCGAACAACTACGGCACCAACTACGCCCGTCTGGGCAGCGTGCGCCTTGGCGTCAACCAGGATGTGCTCAACGAAGACGGTCGCAACGTGTTCGGCTTCAACGGCAGTGACAAGCTGCACAGCTACATCAGCGGCAACTTCAGCGGCATCGAGTCCGTGGCTCTGACCATCGCCAACTGCCAGGCCTACGCCAACGGCACTGCCGCCGCCGACCAGATCGCTCACTCCTGGACCGGTGAGGCCCTCAAGCCCAATCCGGGGTCCAATGGCACGACCAAGCTGCCGCTGGAGCTGGTGAATGGCGACGTCAACCAGACCTACAACATCTGTGTGAAGTCCAGTGGCGCCGACCCCATGGTCGCCCAGCAGAGCTTCGTCGTAGGTCCGCTGAGCATCGACTTCGGTAACGTCCGTTATGTCGACCGGGTGATCAATGGTGGTGAGATCGACCACTTCTGGAAGAGCAGCTGCGTTGCCAGCCTGTTCAACCTGCCGGCCGCCAACAACGCCGATGCGTTCTTCATCCGTCTGACCAATACCAGCGACAGCGGTCGTGCCGGCAAGGTCCGCGGCGTGCTGTTCGACCAGAACGGCAAGCGTTATCCGGAAGTCGGCAGCGCCTATATCGTCGACCAGAGCGGCAAGGAGGCTCTCCAGGCCCACGAAACCGGTGTTTACAGCGTGGATCAGGTCGCTTCCGCCTTCGGTGTCAACGGTGCCGACTGGAACGGTGTAGGTGGCCGTGCCCGCCTGGTGCTGGAAGGCGAGTTCCCCACCTGTGAGGCGCTCGGTCTGATCCGTACGCCGAACGGCACCCTGGTGAACATGACCTCCACCACCCAGGGCAACTTCAATGGCGACTCCGGTCCGTCCTCCACTGTCAACCATCGCGGTGGCAACAACCGCAACTGATCTCTGGCCCAGGCCATGAGGTTGTGGAGAGGCGGTGTGAACCGCCTCTTCACTTTTGCTTTTCGAGGCATGACGTTTTCACTGGTGTTGCGATGAAAGTGTTGGTGACAGGCGGGGTAGGTTTCATTGGCTCCCACGTGGTCGTTCACTTGCTGGAATGGGGGGCCGATGTCGTTGTCCTGGACAACCTGGCCAACAGCTCCCTGGCCATTCTCGACAAAATAGAAGTCCTGGCCGGCAAGCCCCTGTGTTTCGTGAAGGGGGACGTTCGGGATATCTCCCTGCTTCGGGAGCTGTTCGCCGAGCACGCCATCGATGCCGTTATCCATCTGGCTGGGCTGAAGTCCGTGGCGGAAAGCGTAAGGCTGCCGCTGGATTATTACTCCACCAATGTCGGCGGCATCCTGGCGTTGCTGGAGGCGATGGCGGAGGTGGGAATTCATCGCGTGGTTTTCAGTTCGTCCGCCACTGTGTATGGCGACCCCGAAAGCGCTCCTGTTGCCGAGACGCATCCGGCGGGGCGTGCGGTCAACCCCTATGGCCGAAGCAAGTTCTTCGCCGAGGAAGTGATCAAGGATTTCGCCGCCACCGATCCGCGCTGGGCGGTAGCGATACTGCGCTATTTCAACCCCGCTGGCGCGCATGCCAGCGGCCTGATCGGCGAAAACCCCAAAGGCCAGCCGAACAACCTGCTGCCCATCGTTGGCCGTGTCGCTGTGGGCCAGCAGCCGGTCGTGGGGATATATGGAAATGACTACCCCACGGCAGATGGTACGGGGGTACGCGACTATGTGCATGTTTGCGACCTGGCCCAGGGACATGTGCAGGCCCTGGATTATCTCCTCCGGCATGCCGGCGTCCGTGTTTGGAACATGGGGGTGGGCCGGGGATATTCGGTTCTGGAGGTCCTGAGGGCGTTCGAAGCGGCATGCGGCAAGCCGATACCCTACGAGGTTCGTGACCGTCGCCCGGGAGATATCGCGGAAAGCTGGGCGGATGTCGCCAAGGTCGAGCGAGAGCTGGGCTGGAAGTCCCGCAAGGACATCGGGCAGATAGTGGCCGATGTCTGGCGTTGGCAGACGTCGGGCCTGGAAACATGATGCTTTCAGGCCAGCCTGGTGCGTGCAACCTTGGCTTCCGGCGGCTGGCGCTGGTTTCCAACCAGGCTTTCTCGATCGTCAATTTTCGCGGCGAACTGATTCGCGACATGGTCGCCAGGGGCGTGGAGGTCTATGCCTTCGCTCCCGACCATGACGAACACAGCAGAAGGCAGATTCGCCAGTTGGGCGCAATGCCGGTCGAGGGCTACATCGGGCGCAGCGGCATGAACCCGTTCGTCGCATTGTGGGCGATCGTGAAAACGGCGTGGCGGCTTCGTTCCTTCAGAGTCGATGCCGTTTTCAGCTACTTCCCCATGCCGGTGATCCTTGGCGGGCTGGCCGCCAGGTTGGCCGGGGTTCGCATCATCTACTCGATGATCGAGGGCGCGGGCTACGTCTTTTCTGACGTGGGTGCATCGAGCCCTGCCAGGGGGATGTTGCGTGGCCTCGTACGGGGGCTCTATCGCCTCACCCTGAAGTCATCCCGGCGGGTTTTCCTGCTCAATGGCGATGACTACGCACTCTTCGTGCATGGAGGCCTGGTGGCGGCGGAGAAGGTCGTGCTGTTGCCGGGCATCGGTCTGGATTTAACGCATTTCCTACCCTCGCGGCCGCCGGTGAGTCCGGTCGTTTTCATCTTCGTCGGTCGCCTTCTGCAGCAGAAAGGTATCCAGGACTTCGTCGAGGCCGCCCGCTCGCTGAAGGCCGAGCACCCCGAGATTGAATGCATCGTTCTTGGCGACACGGACGTGAACCCGGACTCCATCCGGCAAGAGGAAATCCACCGCTGGAGTGAGGAGGGTTCGGTACGCTGGGTCGGCTGGGTGAGGGATGTGCGGGGGTGGCTGAACGAATCCAGCGTCCTGGTGCTGCCTTCCTATTACCGCGAAGGCATTCCCCGCTGCATCCAGGAAGCAATGGCGCTGGGGCGTCCCGTGATCACCACTGACTGGGTGGGCTGCCGGGAAAGCATCGTCGATGGCGTCAACGGTTTTCTCGTGCCGATCCGCAGCCCCAAGGCCCTGACGCAGGCGATGGCTCGTTTCATCCATGACCCCCAGCTCATCCTGCGGATGGGAAGGGAGAGTCGGCGTATCGCCGAAGCACGTTATGACGTTCGTGAAATCAACAGGAAAGTGCTGGCGAGCATGTAATGGCCGGCCAATGGTAGCGAGATGAATGTTGCGCAACGCCCCATGATCCAGGTTTCCGGACTTGGGAAGTGTTTCCATCTGTTCGACAGCTCCGGCAAGCGTTTCTTGCAGGTGCTTTTGGGCAACCGCTTCAGTTTTCATCGCGAGTTCTGGGCCTTGCGCGACCTATCACTACAAGTAGCGGCGGGAGAGGTCGTTGGCATCATCGGTCGCAATGGTTCCGGAAAGTCGACCTTGCTGCAGATCATCGCAGGGACCTTGCGTCCATCCCGGGGCAGGGCGCAGGTCCATGGCCGGGTGGCCGCTTTGCTGGAGTTGGGGATGGGGTTCGATCCGGAGGAAACCGGAAGGAACAACGTAATCTTCAATGCCATGTTGCTGGGCATGACGAAGGACGAGATAGCCGGGAAACTGGAGGCGATCATCGCTTTCGCGGACATAGGCGAATTCATCGATCAGCCGGTCAAGACCTATTCGAGCGGCATGTATGTCCGCCTGGCCTTCGCACTCAATGCCCATGTCGATGCCGACGTGCTGATCATCGACGAGGCCCTTGCCGTCGGCGATGCCGCTTTCCAGTTCAAGTGCCTTGGTAGGCTGGATGCACTGCTGGCTCGAGGCGTCACGATATTGCTGGTGTCCCATGATGCGCAATTGATCAAGGGCTATTGCAGTCGGGCTGTCTACCTGAAGGATGGCCTGGTTGCATTCGATGGCGATTGCGAAACGGCTTGCGAACTCTATCAGCGCGATAGCCAGGCCGGAGCGGCATCAGCAGAAGGAGGAGAGGACGATACCTCTCTTCCTCTTGGCCTCGAGGGCATGGCGTTCGGCAATGCCAAGGGGCGGATTCTGCAACTGCGCCTGGGAGTCGCCGGAGAGTGGCGTCAAGCGTTCGACAGCGGCGAACGAATCGTTGTCGAGGTGGTGGCCAGGCTGTTCCAAGCGGTGTCGAGGCCCAGGATCACTGTGGTCCTTCGTGACCTGCGCGGATACAACCTCTACGCGTTCAATAATGCGCACCAGGGTATCGAGCTGCCGGTGGGTGAGGATGGACTCGTGCATGCCCGTATCAGCTTCGCTGGCGATCTGCAGGCTGGCGACTATGCCCTGACCGTGCGTCTGGACGATGCGTTGACGGATGAGCTTTGCGAACTGCTGGACAAGCAGGTGAACGCCGCGATTTTCCGGATCAACAACCCCATCAAGCGTTTCGATGCCGTGGTCAACCTGCACGGTTCCTTCGAGTTGCCCCACGCATCATGACCCAGTCATTCCCTGATCGCCCCTCTTCCGATTTCTGCGTAGTTTTCGTTACGCATGGCGGGATACTCGAGTACAAGGCCGCATTGCTGGCGACCTCTTTGAGAGCCCGGTTTGGAGAAAGTGTCCCGATACTGGCTGCCCTGGCCACTCCCGCGTCGTCCTGGGGGGCTCTCAGTCAGGCCTCGCGCAGCCTGTACAACCGCCTTGCCATCCCTCTGCGAGAAATCGAGAACCCTTTCGGCCCCGAATACCCCATAGGTAACAAGTTCGCCGCCCTGGCCTTGGGGGAGGGGTATGGGCATACCCTGTTTCTCGATTCGGATATGTACTGCCTGCACGTCCCTGATATCGATACGCTTCGCCAGGCCGATGCGGCCCTGAAACCGGCGGACGTGGCCTTGGTGCCCACCGATGATGGCTATTGGAGGCAACTGTACGGAGTGTTGGGGCTCGATCTCCCGGAAGTGCGGGTGCTCACCAGTCATGGCCAGGAGGTCATGCCCGGATATTTCAACGCCGGATTCATCTGGGTACGCGATGCCGAGCGGTTTGCCGCTTGCTGGCTACGGGTGGCCAAACTCCTCGCCGAGGCGCCGGAAGTCGAGCACAAATGGCCCTGGCTGGACCAGTTGGCGCTGCCGATCGCCCTGGCGCAATCGCAGATGCGGACACGCTCTCTCGATGAGCGCTACAACTTTCCGTTGCACCTGAAACCTTTGCGCAAGCCGGGCAGCAGGCCCTTCCTCTGCCACTATCACGATCTGCCGGTGCTGGCTCGTGAGCCTGAATTGCTGCGGGACCTGCACGGGCTCCAGCAGCGTTTCCCCGAACTGACCGAGGTGCTCCGGCAATCTGTGGATGTCCAGGCATATTCTCCCGCCTGGTTCGCTGGGTTGGGCACAGGTCCGTCTCTGGAGCGCGACGGGCGTGACCTATTGATCACCGGCCTGCCGCGCAGCGGTACCAGCTACCTGTGCCGGCTGCTATCGGAACGTCGGGATACCGTGATCATCAATGAGCCCGCTGAAGTATTTCCTGTGCTGACGGCTGGTGCTACCCCGTGGGGCATACCACGGCTGTATGGCGAACTACGCCGTGATCTGCTGGCGGGGCTGTCCGTGCCGAACAAGCACGTGGAGGGGCGCCTGGTAGACGACACCGCCCGTGAGGGCGACCGTCGGCAGCCCTATCGCGTGCAACTCCAGGGCGCGTCCTTCACCCTGGGTACCAAGAATACCCTGGCCTACCTGTCACGTCTGCCGGGCCTGCTCCGGGCTATGCCCGACGCCACTTGCATCGCGCTCATCCGTCATCCCTACGACAGCCTGTCTTCCTGGAAGCGGACCTTCGAGCACCTGCGCACGGCGGCGGTGCAGACACAACCGATTGGTCATCCGGACGATCCCGGATTGAGCGGTTGGCAGCGCAAGATGCTCCGGGAGGTCATGGCTTGCGACTACCTACCTGTGCGCCGGGCGCTATGGTGGCGCTATCTCGCTTGCCAGCTGTTGGAGATGGAGGCACACCTGCGCTGGACGCGATACGAGGATTTGATCAGCAAGCCGTCCGACATGGTTGACTGCCTGTTGGGCAGCGCACCTTTGCCTGAACTGGTTCCGTTGCCTTGCCTCGGTGACGAGATGGACGAGCGCGAGCGTGATCTGGTCGCGGCCGTGGTGAGCGATGTTGCCGAGAGTCTGCGATATGTGCTTTGAACGCTCTTCCGATACAAAGGGCTCCAAGGTGCATGGGACAGTTTCCGCACTGCCGGAGATCAGTCTGGTGGGTGTGTTTCATAGGGAAGGCATACGGGCCCAATGGAGCCTCTGGTCATTTCAGCGCATGCGCCGATGGGCTGCATTCCATGGCCTGTTGGTGCAACTGGTGGCAGTCCTCGACCGTCCTGACGGAAATACCCGGCGGATAGTCGGCGAGCATCCGGCGTTGCTGTCGACGGATCGGCTGCTGGAGGTCGAGCACGGCGACCTGTCCCAGGCGCGCAATGCCGGCGTATGCCTGGCGGATGGAGAGTTCTTGGGCATATTCGATGGCGACAGCTATTGCAGTGCCAACTGGCTGATAGAGGCGCTGGGCGTGGTGCGGCGTTGTGGAGGCCAGGTGGTCGTACACCCCGAATATCTCCTGCATCACGGGCAGGTGTTCTCCTACACGCGCTGCATCGACCAATTGGTGGATACCTACAACCCGGAGAACTGCTTCAAGCATTATCCGTGGGGCGCCACGGTCTTTGCCCGCCGCGATGTGTTCGAGGCCGTTCCCTACCAGCCGGTGGCCACCGAGCAGACTGGGTTCGCTTTTCCGGACTGGCACTGGGGGTTGGAGATCATCGCTTCCGGCCGCCTGCATACTTTGGCCGTGGGTACCGCGGCCTTTTGTCGTGGAATGCCCGAGACGTTTCCCTCTCTGTGCAAGGGGATGGCCAGTGTACTCAGGCCGGGCGCCTTCTTTTCCAGTCGCCTGCCAGAGGTTCGTTGAAGTCATGCCCAAGTCCTGTGTGGTAATGACCTTTCATGGCGAGCGCACTCTGGGCCATTGGTCGCTATCCGGTTTCGAACGCCTTCGCCGCCATGCCGAGTCGTTCGGGCACGAGGTGCAGTTGCTGGCGGTACTGGATCATGCCGATCCGCTCACGCTGCGGGTGGTCCGCGAGCATCCTGCCGTGCGTTCGACCGATCGCATCATCGAAGTAGGCTTGGGAGATCCTGGCCTGGCGCGTAATGCAGGGATCTCCGAGGCAGACGGAGAGCTTATCGGCATTCTCGATGGCGATGACTATTGCTCGGCGAACTGGATCACTGCGGCGTTGAGCGTCATAGCAGCGCAGCCGGGCGAGGTGGTCGTGCATACCGATTATCTGCTGACTTTCGGTGAGTCCTGGGAATTGTCCCGGCAGAGCGATCAACTCTCTGGGGAAGGAAGCCTGGATACCTGCTTCAAGCACCACCTGTGGGCCTCGACAGTGTTCGCCTCCCGGGAGCTGTTCCTGCGTTGCCCGTATCGGGAGGCAAACATGGCCAGGACCGGCTTCGGTTACGAAGACTGGGACTGGAGCCTTGCTGCGTTGGCTGCGGGAGCCTGCCATACCACGGCACCGCAGACAGCGCTGTTCTACCGGCGCAAGCCGGCTGGCTCCCGGCAGAACACCGGCCTGCGACAGCAGGTCATCGTTCGCCCGGGACCATTCTTCGCCGATGGACTCTGGAAGTAAGAGGTTTTGATGTCCGTACGTCTCAAGAAGCTTCTCGTATGGTTCGCCTGGCGTGCTTATGGATGGTTGTTCGCACTGCTGCGGCGCTTCCTGAGTGAACGACAGCTGCAAGGCTTCGTGGTGTTCTGCCGTCGTCTCAGGCATCGCTATTTCCCGGAGGCCGTGGTGGCCCGGGACGATGCACCGGTAGCGCTGCCGCAGTGGATAGTCGAGGAATTGCGCGAACTGTCGAATATCGAGCCGGCGCTGTACCCCAGCGATGAGCTGCTCGGTCGTTTCCGTTCCTGGCAGCCAGGCGAGGATCCTCACGCTGCCGCGCTCTACCGGGCGTTAGCGTCTGATTTCGTCGACAGCCGTCCCCAGATGATCTTCATCATTCCCCATATGATGCGCGGAGGGGCCGACCTGGGCACGTTGCACCATGTCAACCTTTGTGTGGAGCAGGGGCTTCGGGTAACGGTCGTGCTGACACGGGACGTCCTGTCGCCTTGGGTTAATCGTTTACCAGTCGAGGCCAGGGTGGTCGAGTTCGGGCAACTGACGCGGCATGCCAGTCCCGAGGATCGCGAACTGGTTCTGCTGCGGTTGTTGCTGCAGAGTCCGGCCTGCACGCTGCATCTGATCAATTCGTTGCTGGGCTGGCAATTGTTCGAGCGGTTCGGCAAGCCATTGGTGAGTAGCGGCAAACGCCTGTTTGCCAGCGTCTATTGTGATGATGTCGACCGCAATGGCGTGCGTTGTGGCTATGCCACGGAATTCTTGCCGAAGGCCTGGATGCACCTGACAGGTATCTTCACCGACAACCTGTGTTTCCTCAATCTTATACAGCGGCGTGACGGTCTGCCGCGGGAACGTCTGCATACCCTGTATTTCCCATTCGTTGGCAATATGGCCAGCACGCCCAGGGACGGTAGGAAGGTGTTGTGGGCAGGGCGCCTGGCTGCGCAGAAGCGTCCCGAGTTGCTTTACGAAATCGCCAGGGCCTTGCCGGAGGTGCGCTTCGATGTCCATGGCGAAGCCGACCCCGCCTACGATAGAGATGTACTGCAACGCCTGAGAGCTCTACCGAATATTTCCCTGGCTGGCGGCTTCGACAGTTTTGCGACCATCGCCCAGGAGAGTGATTATGGAGTCTTCCTCTATACATCCGCCTACGACGGTCTACCGAATGTCCTGCTCGAGGCCACTGCCGCGGGCCTTCCCATAGTCGCACCAACGGTTGGCGGTATAGCGGAGTTGGTCAACGAAGATAGTGGTTATCCTCTCGATGCCACTGCCGGGCCGCTCGCATTTGCCGAGAGGATCAGGACGGTACTGGAAGATCGGCAGCAGGCCGAAAGGAAAGTGGCCTGTGCCCAGGCCCTGATGCGTGGGCGGCACAATTGGTCCGCTTTTGAGCAGCAAGTCTCCGCCGTGCCGGGATACTTGCCGACATGCGCCGCATTACAGCCGGTCGGGTGAGTGTCGCCCATCGTGTCGATAGCGCAGGCACTTCGTTCCGGAGGAGCATGGCTTTGGTTCCTGTGTCGGCCCGTGCTCCGGCGAGTAGCGGGAAATCCGGGCCGGACTCTGCTCCACTGGATATTGGGCTCGCGCTCACGTGGCAGTCCGCCATGCGAGCCCGCTACAGCGGAACCCTGGGACTCGGGGATGCCGTTGGTCAGCGTGATTGTCCCCTGCTTCAACTATGGCGCCTATCTGTTGCAGGCGCTGCGGAGCTTGCGTGAACAGACGCTGCAGGACTTCGAGGTCATCCTGGTCGACGATGGCTCCGATGATCCCGCTACCCGGCGTCTGCTCGCCTTGCTTGAACGGTGCACTTCATTGACTGTCCTCCGGCAGGCCAATGCAGGCCCCGGGGCAGCACGCAACGCAGGAATTGCCAAAGCCCGGGGGCGCTACATCTGTTGCCTTGACGCCGATGACCTGCTGGCCCCGTCGTACCTGGAGAAGTGCGTGGTGATGCTGGAGGCGGATGCCGGCGTGAGCTTGGCGCATAGCTGGCTACAACTGTTCGGAGGGGAGCGAGGAGTGGTCAGGACCTGCGACCTCGATCCGGTGTTGCTGCCCTACGTCAATCACTTGGGGGTTTCGGCCGTATTCTCGCGTGTCGCCTGGGTGGCAGCAGGTGGCTTTTCGGAGGTGCGCAGTTCCTTGTACGAGGACTGGGACTTCTGGATTCGCCTGGCGAGTCTGGGCGTGCATGGCCGGGTGATAGGCGAAGCGCTGATGCTCTACCGGCGGCACCCCGGATCGCGGCTGGATCAGGCCAGTTGCCGTTCGCGCCAGGCCCGTTGCGAACTGCGCTTGGTGCACCGGGAGTTCTATGTCAACACGGCATGGCGAAAGTCGTTAGCCAATGGTTATCGCCGGCGACCGGTGAATGAGCCGCTGCTCAACCTATCGCGCCCGAGCCAGTATCGACGTTCGCCGGTGCTGGCGTTTGTGATTCACCTGAAGCGAGGTAGCGATCTGCGGTCATGGCCTCGTTCTGCGTTGGAGGCTCTCGTTGGCAAGGCGCCGTTGCATCTTATCGCCGAGGGAGGCGTTGTGCTGCCGGACTGGTTGCTCTGCCGGGCCGTCATTGTCTATCGGTTGGCCGACCTCCTGGATGACAGCCAATGCGCTGCGTTCGTGAACAACTATTTCGCGACCCGGGATTGGTGTGCTGCCCTGGTCCTTCCTAAGGTATCCGGCAAGGCCACGCTTCTTCGTCCGGATGAGCGTATGAGGGATGGCCAGGCCGGTGTCGTGAAAGTGGAGATTGGTCGGTTCGACAGGATCGCTGGTAGCAGGTAGGAAATGAGTTGAAAACGGTAGTCATGACGCTGGGTATGCACCGCTCCGGCACCAGCCTGTTGTCTGCGGCATTGGAATGCCTGGGAGTGGACTTTGGGGAACACCTCATTGCACCGGGGCCAGACAATCCACGAGGGTTCTGGGAAGATCGTGCGATCATCGACCTGAACGAGGAAGTGTTCGCAGCGCAAGGCTTCTCGTCTTCCTGCATTGGAGTCGATGGGAGCCTCCTGCTGGATAGCGAGTCCGGCAAAGACCTGCAGCGCCGGATGGGTTCGCTGCTGGATCAACGCCTGGCAGGGCGTGATCTGTTCGGCATCAAGGATCCCCGTCTGCCGCGCCTCATGGATTTCTGGATGCCGTTGCTGGATGCCAGGGGGGTGAACGTTGCACTGGTCGTTCCCCTGCGTCATCCGCTGAGCGTGGCGGCATCGCTGGAGGCGCGTGATGGTTTTTCCACGGCGAAGAGTCTGATGCTGTGGTACGAACACATGTACAGGGCCTTACGATTCGCCGCCGCCAGGCGCATGGTCGTAGTTGACTACGACGGCTTCATGGCGCAGCCGCGAGAGTCCCTGCAGCGGGTGGCGGATCGCCTGGGTTTGCCGTTTTCGGATGCGTTGTTCGAGCGTTTCTCCGTCGACATCCTGGATCGTTCCCTTCGGCATACCTGTTTCGATGAGGCACTTCTGCGCCGACATGCAGACGCCTTTCCCGCATTGGTCGGGCTTCATGAACTGTTGGGCCGGCTGGCCAGGGACGAGGGACAGGTATCCGTTCGTCAGTTAGAGGCTGTTGAGCGTCAGTTCGCTGAGGTGTGGCCGATGCTACGGCATTTCGGACGCCTGGATATGGAGTCCTGGAGCGCCAGCCAGTGGTACCAGGGTGACCGGAAGCGATCGAGTGCGCGGGAAGCCGAACTGGTCGGCTGGATATTCCAGCTGGAATCCACCATTAGGGCAGGTGAGACTGCACGTCAGGAGGCCGCTGCTTTCTTCGAGAAGCAGGAGCGGGCCTATCTGGCCGGGCTTCAGGCGCTGCAACAGGAGCGCGAAATGCTTCTCGAGTCGATGGAGGGCCAGCGTCAGAAGCTTGCTTCCCTGGAGGCCGAGCAATGCCGTTTGCGCGCAGAGCATTCAGCGACCCTTGGACACCTGGAACAGGTCCTGGCCAGCAGGTCCTGGCGTGTGACAGCGCCCTTGCGGCATTGTGGCGAATGGGTCGGGAAGATGCGCACCAAGCCCATTTGACGCCTGGTGCGGCGGTTGCTAACATTCCAGACCTTGTATTGGGAGGCTTTCGTCTGTATCTGGCGAAGCAACCCGTAAAAATTGAATGTGGAGTGCCCGGCTTCGGCCGGGCGCGGCCAGGGGCCGGCAGGATACCAGTCTCGATCCTGCTGGCTTCTTTTTCATCACTTGACCGCGTTCGCTGGTGGCGCGGAGCCGGGCCTACAGGCCTTTGACTACAGGTATAAACATGAGCGAAAGCTTCGCAGAACTCTTTGAAGAAAGTCTGAAATCCCTCGACATGCAGCCGGGTGCCATCATCACCGGCATCGTGGTCGACATCGACGGTGACTGGGTCACCGTGCATGCCGGCCTGAAGTCCGAGGGCGTCATCCCGGTCGAGCAGTTCTACAACGAACAGGGCGAGCTGACCATCAAGGTGGGTGACGAAGTCCACGTTGCGCTGGACGCGGTTGAAGATGGCTTCGGTGAAACCAAGCTGTCCCGCGAAAAAGCCAAGCGTGCCGAATCCTGGCTGGTTCTGGAAGCTGCCTTCAACGCTGATGAAGTGGTCAAGGGCGTAATCAACGGCAAGGTCAAGGGCGGCTTCACCGTCGACGTCAGCGGCATCCGCGCGTTCCTGCCGGGTTCCCTGGTCGATGTCCGTCCGGTGCGTGATACCACTCACCTGGAAGGCAAAGAGCTCGAGTTCAAGGTCATCAAGCTGGACCAGAAGCGCAACAACGTTGTCGTTTCCCGTCGTAGCGTCCTGGAAGCCGAGAACAGCGCCGAGCGCGAAGCCCTGCTGGAATCCCTGCAGGAAGGCCAGCAAGTCAAGGGTATCGTCAAGAACCTCACCGACTACGGCGCATTCGTGGACCTGGGCGGCGTAGACGGCCTGCTGCACATCACCGACATGGCTTGGAAGCGCATCAAGCACCCGTCGGAAATCGTCAACGTCGGCGACGAGATCGATGTCAAGGTTCTGAAGTTCGACCGCGAGCGCA
Source organism: Pseudomonas sp. A6 (assembly GCF_052367875.1). NCBI lineage: Bacteria > Pseudomonadati > Pseudomonadota > Gammaproteobacteria > Pseudomonadales > Pseudomonadaceae > Pseudomonas > Pseudomonas sp. A6. Next base: position 1,864,922 of record NZ_CP198970.1, read on the forward strand.
ACCGCGTATCCCTGGGCCTGAAGCAACTGGGCGAAGACCCGTGGGTTGCCATCAAGGCTCGTTACCCGGAAGGCACCCGCGTCATGGCCCGCGTCACCAACCTCACCGACTACGGCTGCTTCGCCGAGCTGGAAGAGGGCGTGGAAGGCCTGGTACACGTCTCCGAAATGGACTGGACCAACAAGAACATCCACCCGTCGAAAGTCGTTCAGGTTGGCGACGAAGTGGAAGTTCAGGTTCTGGACATCGACGAAGAGCGTCGTCGTATCTCCCTGGGCATCAAGCAGTGCAAATCCAACCCGTGGGAAGACTTCTCCGGCCGCTTCAACAAGGGCGACAAGATCTCCGGCACCATCAAGTCGATCACCGACTTCGGTATCTTCATCGGTCTGGAAGGCGGCATCGACGGCCTGGTTCACCTGTCCGACATCTCCTGGAACGAAGCCGGTGAAGAAGCCGTGCGTCGCTTCAAGAAGGGCGACGAGCTGGAAACCGTCATCCTCTCCGTCGATCCGGAGCGCGAGCGCATCTCCCTGGGCATCAAGCAACTGGAAGACGATCCGTTCTCCAGCTACGCCGGCCAGCACGAGAAGGGCAGCATCGTTCGCGGCATCGTCAAGGAAGTTGACGCCAAAGGCGCCGTCATCAGCCTGGGCGACGAGATCGAAGGCGTTCTGAAGGCTTCCGAAATCAGCCGCGACCGCGTCGAAGACGCCCGCAACGTGCTGAAGGAAGGCGAAGAAGTCGAAGCCAAGATCATCAGCATCGACCGCAAGAGCCGCGTCATCAGCCTCTCCATCAAGTCCAAGGACGTCGATGACGAGAAGGATGCGATGAAAGAGCTGCGTAGCAAGCAAGAGGTAGAAAACACCGGTCCGACCACCATTGGTGATCTGATTCGTGCGCAAATGGAGAATCAGGGCTAAGTCCTGATTCCTCTAAGAAAAAGGGCGACCTCGGTCGCCCTTTTTCGTTTTCCCTCCTTTAGGCTGTTCAAAGCTTGAGCTGCGTGCTAAAAGAACCTAGAGCTGATCTAGCCGCTTGAAAAAGAAGGGAAAACCATGACCAAGTCGGAGTTGATCGAGAGAATCGTCACCCATCAGGGGCAGCTTTCCGCAAAGGATGTGGAGCTGGCGATCAAGACGATGCTTGAGCAGATGTCCCAGGCTCTGGCTACCGGCGATCGCATCGAGATCCGTGGGTTCGGCAGTTTCTCTCTGCATTACCGCGCACCGCGCGTCGGCCGGAATCCGAAGACCGGCGAATCGGTGCGCCTGGATGGTAAATTCGTTCCGCACTTCAAGCCGGGCAAGGAATTGCGCGATCGGGTGAACGAGCCCGTGTAGCCGGCTAGAGAACGATCGAGGATTTTTCATGCTTCGGCTCAAACGCTTTCTGGCCTTCCTGGCTGCCATCCTGCTCTGCGCAGTGGTCGTCGTCTTCGTCTTGGAGAACCTTCAGCGGGTTCAACTGGCCTTCCTGGGCTGGCAGACGCCGGAGTGGCCGCTGGTGGTCTTCATTACCCTGTCCTTCGTCTTGGGTGGTGTCATCGGCCTGCTGCTGAGCATTCCATTCCGGGCGCGCACGCGCCTGCATCTCTCGGGGCTGCGTTCCGAAGTGTCGCGCTTCCGCAAGGAAAACCAGGCCCTGCGCGACCAGTCGCTGAAGACCCAGTGACACCGGGATGTCCAGCGTTGTAGCGATGCTGCTGTTCGTTTTGGCCCTGGCCGTCGGTTGGTGGCTGGGGCGACGCTCGTTGCGCCCGGGCTCTTGGCCGGCTTCGGCTGACGAGGCGTTGCGCGAGCGGGTGCGCAACATGCACAACCTGCTCGACCGGCATTCCGACGACGCGCTGGAGCGTCTTTCCCAAGGGCTTTCGCTGAACGAGGAAACACTCGAAAGCCATGTTCATGTCGGCAATCTGTTCCGTCGCCGTGGGGATATCGAGAAGGCCATCCAGATCCACCAGGAATTGCTGGACAAGGCATCGGCCAACCCCGAGCTGTCCGCGCAGATCAGTCTCGAACTCGCTCGTGATTACATCGCCGGAGGCTTGCTCGGTAGTGCCGAGCAACTGCTGGATGAGCTGATGCAGCGAGATGGCCAGGCCATCTCACTGGAGGCGCTGGACGAGTTGCGTCGCATCGCCGAGCGCGAGAAGGATTGGGCGCGTGCCGTTGAACTCGCTGCGCGCCTGGTGGGGCGGCGTCCTCAGCTGAAGACGGTGCTGGCCAACTATTATTGCGAGCAGGCTCAGGAGCGCATTCGCGCGGGTGACCGCGACGGTGCCCGCGAGCTTCTCAAGGAAGCCCGGCGGGTCGACCCCCAATGCGTGCGCGCCTTGCTGATGCGCCTGGACTGTGAGCTGTGGCAGCGCAACTTCCAGGCTGCCGACGCCTCCATCACCGAGCTCTGCGCGGCCGATGCCGGCTTTCTCGGCGAGCTGCTGCCCATGTTGCGGCGGCGCGAGTGTTGTGCCGAGCCGGAAATCCTTGCCTGCCTGCGCCGTCTTGCGGAGGCGCCGGATGCATCGCCGGCGCTGCTGGCGATCCTGGCCCAGCTCGATGCGGACGGGCAGGGCTGGCGTGGCCGCTTGCTGGCCAAGGTCCAGCAACAGCCGTCCTGGCGAGGGCTGCTGGACATGCTCGGTACGCTGGGTGGTGGAAGGGCGGACCAGGAGCTGTTCACCCACATGCAGCCGATCATCCTCGGCCTGTATCGATCGATGCCGCACTATCGCTGTGGCAATTGCGGTTTCGCCGGGCGCGAACTGCACTGGCAATGTCCGGGCTGCCACGCGTGGAATACGCTCAGGCCGATCGCTGCTCCCCAGCAGTGATGCCGATGCCCGGAATCATGGATGGTGCCCCGGCGCCCTGAATCTCTAGGAGTGGTGTTGAAAGTACTTCTGACCGGTGCGACCGGTTTTGTCGGGCGGGGCATTCTCGAAGCCTTTGCCGCGATACCGGAGCTGCGCCTGGCGGTGGCGGTGCGTTCCCGTCTGTCTGGCGAATTTCCCGGCGTGGAGGTCCACTCCATCGATGGCCTGGACGCAACCCAGGACTGGACTTCTGCACTGGCTGGCGTGGACGTCGTGGTCCATGCCGCGGCCCGGGTGCATGTCATGCGCGAAACTGCGGACGATCCCCTGGCCGAGTTCCGCGCGGTCAACGTCGAGGGCACCCTCAACCTGGCGCGCCAGGCTGCAGCCGCAGGGGTACGGCGTTTCATCTTCATCAGTTCGATCAAGGTCAACGGCGAGCTGACGCCGCCCGGCCGGCCGTTCCGTGCCGAGGATCGGCCGGCGCCGGTCGATCCCTACGGCCAGTCGAAGCTGGAGGCGGAGAGGGCGCTGTCGCACTTGGCCGAAGGGAGCGCGATGGAGTGGGTGATCATCCGCCCTCCGCTCATCTACGGCCCGGGTGTGGGGGCCAACTTCGCCAGCCTGATGCGTGCGGTGCAGCGGCAACTGCCCCTGCCGTTCGCTCGGGTGCGCAACCAGCGGAGCCTGGTGGCTAGGGATAATCTGGTCGATCTGCTGCGCGTATGCCTGGAGCACGAGCGTGCCGCCAACCAGGTCTTCTTGGTCAGCGACGACCACGATCTTTCCAGTGCTGAGCTGTGCCGTCGCCTGGCCATGGCTCTCGGCGTACGCCCGCGGCTGCTGCCTGTGCCGGTGGCCCTGCTGCAGGGGCTGGCCGCGCTATTTGGGCGAGGAGCCCAGGCGCAGCGCGTGCTGGGCTCGTTGCAGGTCGATATCGGCAAGACCCGCGAGCTGCTGGGCTGGCAGCCGCCGGTGAGCGTCGACCAGGCGCTCGCGGAGACGGTGCGCTGGTACCGGGAGGCCCGGGCATGATCTTCCTCCTGCTGTTTCTCGCCCTGCTGCTGGCTTGGGCCGGTACCGCCGGGGTTCGCTACTATGCCCTGGCGCGCAGCGTGATGGACGTGCCCAACGAGCGCAGCTCCCACAGTGTGCCGACGCCAAGGGGCGGCGGGGTGGCGATAGTCCTGAGCTTCCTGCTGGCGCTGCTGCTGTCCTGGGGAATGGGCCTGACCGATACGCGCGCCATGCTTGCCCTGCTGCTGTCGGGGGGCTGGATAGCCCTGGTGGGATTCATCGACGATCACCGTCACGTACCGGCGCGCTGGCGCCTGCTCGGCCATTTCCTCGGCGCGGCCTTCCTGCTCTACATGCTGGGGGGGCTGCCGGCCCTGTCGTTCGCCGGCGTTCGCTGGGACCTGGGGCTATTCGGCTCGCTGCTGGCGTTGTTCTACCTGGTGTGGCTGCTGAACCTCTACAACTTCATGGACGGCATCGACGGCATCGCCAGCCTGGAGGCGATTACCGTCTGCGGCGGCGCGGCGCTCTGCTGCTGGTTGGCGGGGGTGGGGTCGGCCGCCTGGCTGCCGCTGTTGCTCGCCGCGGCCACCGCGGGGTTCCTGGCCTGGAACTACCCACCCGCGCGGATATTCATGGGCGATGCCGGCAGCGGCTTCCTCGGCATCATGCTGGGCGGGCTCTCGCTGCAGGCGGCCTGGCAGGCGCCGCAACTGTTCTGGTCGTGGCTGATCCTGCTGGGCGCCTTCGTGGTCGATGCCACCTGGACCCTGGCGCGGCGCTTGCTGCGCGGCGAGCGGGTCCACGAAGCACACCGCAGCCATGCCTATCAGCGGGCTTCGCGGCGTCTTGGCCAGCATCGCGCCATCAGTTTGTCGGTGGCTGCGATCAATCTGATATGGCTGTCGCCGATCGCCGTTTTCGTGGCGCTGGGCCGAATCGACGGCGTCGCCGGTCTGTTTCTTGCCTATGCTCCATTGGTGCTGGTCGTGGCATTGCTGGGCGCCGGTGGGCCTGAAAACGGCAAATCGAAGTGAACTCCATGGGAAATGGTGGTCAATGTAACGGGAGACTGCGCTCCCGGACTGGGAAGGATGAAAGGATATGCTGCGAGAGCGCCTGCTGAGGTTGCCCCGACGTTACAAGCGAATGCTGCAGGTCGTCACGGACGTGCTCCTGGTCTGGCTGGCCCTGTGGCTCTCTTTCGTGGTGCGCCTGGGTACGGATGACCTGACCTATCCCTTCCGTGTGCATGCCTGGCTGTTCATCGCCGCGCCGTTGATCGCGATACCGTTGTTCATCCGCTTCGGCATGTACCGGGCGGTCATGCGTTACCTGGGCAACGATGCGCTGATCGCCATCTGGAAGGCGGTGACCATTTCGGCCCTGGTGCTTTCGCTGGTGGTCTACTGGAACCGCTCGGTCGTCGAGGCGGTGCCGCGCTCCCTGGTGCTCAACTATTGGTGGCTGAGCCTGCTGATGGTCGGCGGCCTGCGCCTGGCCATGCGCCAGTACTTCATGGGCGACTGGTACAGCGCGATCCAGGTCGTGCCTTTCCTCAAGCAGGATGATGGCCTGATCAAGGTCGCGGTGTACGGTGCCGGTACCGCGGGCAACCAATTGGTCGCCGCACTGCGCCTGGGGCGGGTGATGCGGCCGGTGGCCTTCATCGACGACGACGACGAGATCGCCAACCGGGTGATTGCCGGCCTGCGGGTGTTCAAGCCCAAGCATATCCAGCAGATGATCGAGGAGACCGGGGCCCAGGAAATCCTCCTGGCGATTCCTTCCGCCTCGCGGGCGCGCCGTCGCGAAATCCTCGGTCTGCTGGAGCCCTATCCGCTGCACGTGCGCAGCGTGCCCGGCATCATCGACCTGGCCAACGGCCGGGTGAAGGTGGACGACATCCAGGAAGTGGACATCGCCGACCTGCTGGGGCGCGACCCGGTGGCGCCGCGCAAGGAGCTGCTGGAGCACTGCATCCGCGGCCAGGCGGTGATGGTCACCGGGGCGGGCGGTTCCATCGGTTCGGAGCTGTGCCGCCAGATCCTGCCCTGCGGGCCCACGGTGATGGTGCTGTTCGAGCACTGCGAGTTCAATCTCTACCGCATCCACCAGGAACTGGAGCAACGCGTCCGGCGGCAATCCCTGCCGGTGCAGCTCGTGCCCATCCTGGGCTCGGTACGCAGCGCCGAGCGCCTGCTGGAGGTGCTGGGCAGCTGGAAGATCAACACCGTCTACCACGCGGCCGCCTACAAGCATGTGCCCATCGTCGAGCACAATATTTCCGAAGGGGTGCTGAACAACGTCCTGGGGACGCTGTATGCGGCCCAGGCCTCGATCCAGGCTGGCGTGCAGAACTTCGTGCTGATCTCCACCGACAAGGCTGTGCGACCGACCAACGTCATGGGCGGGACCAAGCGCCTGGCCGAGATGATCCTCCAGGCGCTCAGTCTGGAGCCCGCGCCGGTGCTCTTCGGCGACAAGACCGGGGTCCACCATGTGAACAAGACCCGCTTCACCATGGTGCGTTTCGGCAACGTGCTGGGCTCGTCCGGCTCGGTCATCCCGCTGTTCCGTGAGCAGATCAAGCGTGGCGGCCCGGTGACCGTCACCCATCCGGCGATCACCCGCTATTTCATGACCATTCCCGAGGCTGCGCAGTTGGTGATCCAGGCGGGCTCCATGGGGCGCGGCGGCGACGTCTTCGTGCTCGACATGGGCCAGCCGGTGAAAATCCTCGAGCTGGCCCAGCGGATGATCCACCTTTCCGGGCTCAGCGTGCGCTCGGAGAGTTCGCCTCACGGTGACATCGCCATCGAGTTCAGTGGCCTGCGTCCCGGCGAGAAGCTTTATGAGGAGTTGTTGATCGGCGACGAGGTAGGCGCCACCGAGCACCCGATGATCATGAAGGCGAACGAGGAAATGCTGCCTTGGGAGGCGTTCAAGACGGTGCTGGTCTCGCTGCTGAAGGCGGTGGAGCGGGGCGACTACGCCCAGGTGCGTATGCTGCTGCGGGAGACGGTCAACGGCTACTGCCCGGATGGCGACATCGTCGACCTGGTCCACCAGCAGCGTCGTATGGAGCCCTGACAGACCGATACCGGTGCTCGGTCGGACACTGCCTTGTTGCAGGAGGGGCTCTTCGTCCAATCGGCGAGGAAGCCCCTGATTCATTCAAAGTGTGATTTTCCCTTCTTCCCCTTGCCCCGCTCCTGTCGCTAAAGGTGAATGGCGAGCCCGTTCTGGCTCGCCATACCCAGTGACTAAAAGGAGTTGTTCATGCATAAGGCATTCGCGCTACTGCTGGTCGTGCTTTCCTCCCTTTCCCTGTCGGGCATGGCTGCCGCCGCTCCCGCGCCGGAGAAGCTGACGCCGGCGACGGTCACCATGCACGACGAGAAGGAAGGGCTGGTCAGCCCCAACACGGCGGACGCAGAGACGCTGCAAAAGCGGCTCAAGGGGATCGGCAAGGCCAAGGCCGAAGCCATAGTGGCCTATCGGCAGGCCAATGGCCCCTTCACCAGCCTGGATCAGTTGCTGGAAGTGAAGGGCATCGGCAAGGCGATCCTGGAGAGCAACCGGGAGGCGATCAGCCTCGACTGAGGCACTCCGCGATGGAAAGGCCGGTCCGGGTGACCGGCCTTTTTCGTTGCGTAGGGCGGATAACCGTTCGCGGTTATCCGCCGTTGTCTAGGGAAACGGCGGACAGGACGATTGGTGTGGACGTTTCCTCGTAGGAGCGGATTTATCCGCGATTCCGCCGGTAGGACCAGCATTCCGTCGAGCAGGGCGATGGGTATCGCTTCGCTCCACCCATCCTACGAAGAGCTGGGCGTCGCCCCAAAGAAAAAGCCCCCGGCATATGCCGAGGGCTTTTGAATTTTGGCTCCGCGACCTGGACTCGAACCAGGGACCCAATGATTAACAGTCATTTGCTCTACCGACTGAGCTATCGCGGAACAACGGGGCGTATCTTACTGATTAAGAAGGGGAAGTCAACATTCTGCCGATGACTTCCCCGGTTTTTTTCAGAGCACCTGGACGATGGCGCGGGTGACGGTTTCCAGGTTGCCATTGTTCAGCGCGGCGACGCAGATGCGGCCGGTGCCGACGGCGTAGATGCCGAACTCGTTCTTCAGGCGCTCCACCTGCTCGGCGGTCAGGCCGGAGTAGGAGAACATGCCGCGCTGCTGGGCGACGAAGCCGAAGTCGCGCTTGGCGCCCAGGGCGGCCAGTTGCTCGACCATGGCGACGCGCATGTTGCGGATGCGGCTGCGCATTTCGCCCAGTTCCTCTTCCCACAAGGCGCGCAGTTCCGGGCTGTTGAGCACGGCGGAAACGACGCTGGCGCCGTGGGTCGGCGGGTTGGAGTAGTTGGTGCGGATCACGCGCTTGACCTGGGACAGGACGCGGGCGGACTCCTCGCGGCTGTTGGTGACCACCGACAGCGCGCCGACGCGCTCGCCGTACAGCGAGAACGACTTGGAGAAGGAGCTGGAAACGAAGAAGTTCAGGCCGGACTGGGCGAACAGGCGCACTGCGGCGGCGTCTTCGTCGATGCCGTCGCCGAAGCCCTGGTAGGCGATGTCGAGGAAGGGCACGTGGCCTTTGGCCTTGAGCACTTCCAGGACCTGTTTCCAGTCGTCCAGGCTCAGGTCGACGCCGGTCGGGTTGTGGCAGCAGGCGTGCAGGACCACGATGGACTGCGAAGGCAGGGCGTTGAGGTCTTCCAGCAGGCCGGCGCGGTTCACGCCGTGGCTGGCGGCGTCGTAGTAGCGGTAGTTCTGCACCGGGAAGCCGGCGGCCTCGAACAGCGCGCGGTGGTTTTCCCAGCTCGGGTCGCTGATGGCCACGGTGGCGTTGGGCAGCAGGCGCTTGAGGAAGTCGGCGCCGGTCTTCAGCGCGCCGGTGCCGCCCACGGCCTGGGTAGTGACCACGCGGCCCTCGGCCAGCAGCTCGGAGTCGGCGCCGAACAGCAGCTTCTGCACGCCCTGGTCATAGGCGGCGATGCCTTCGATCGGCAGGTAGCCGCGCGGAGCGTGTGCTTCGATGCGGGCTTTCTCCGCGGCCTGTACCGCGCGCAGCAACGGGAGGCGACCCTCTTCGTTGTAGTACACGCCAACGCCCAGGTTGATCTTGCCCGGGCGGGTATCGGCGTTGAAAGCTTCGTTCAGGCCCAGGATGGGGTCGCGGGGGGCCATTTCGACAGCGGAGAACAGACTCATTTTGGCAGCAGCTCTAGGGCGGGAGTGAAGATGCAATTGCAACCCCCCGCGCACGGCGCTGGGGGATGCGTCGACGGGCCGGTATTATATAGGCCTCTATGGCAGGCGGCGAGTTGATCGCGCATGCTTTCGCCTGGTTTGACGCCGCAGCCGCGCCCGCGTCACACCCCACAGCGAGGTTCCCATGTCGACATTCCAACTGGATTCGCGCTTCAAGCCGGCGGGCGACCAGCCCGAGGCGATCCGACAGATGGTCGAGGGCCTGGAAGCGGGCCTTTCGCACCAGACGCTGCTGGGGGTGACCGGCTCCGGCAAGACCTTCAGCATCGCCAACGTCATCGCCCAGGTGCAGCGCCCGACCATGGTCCTGGCGCCGAACAAGACCCTGGCCGCGCAGCTCTACGGCGAATTCAAGACCTTCTTCCCGCACAACGCGGTGGAATACTTCGTCTCCTACTACGACTACTACCAGCCGGAAGCCTACGTGCCGTCCTCCGATACCTATATCGAGAAGGACTCGTCGATCAACGACCACATCGAGCAGATGCGCCTCTCCGCGACCAAGGCCCTGCTGGAGCGCGAGGACGCCATCATCGTCTGCACCGTGTCGTCCATCTACGGCCTGGGCGACCCGGCGTCCTACCTGAAGATGGTCCTGCACCTGGACCGCGGCGACCGCATGGACCAGCGCGAGCTGCTGCGCCGCCTGACCAGCCTGCAATACACCCGCAACGACATGGACTTCGCCCGCGCCAGCTTCCGCGTGCGCGGCGACGTGATCGACATCTTCCCGGCGGAATCCGAGCTGGAAGCCATCCGCGTCGAGCTGTTCGACGACGAGGTGGAGAACATTTCCGCCTTCGACCCGCTGACCGGCGAGGTGATCCGCAAGCTGCCGCGCTTCACCTTCTACCCCAAGAGCCACTACGTGACGCCGCGGGAAACCCTGATGCAGGCGGTGGAGCAGATCAAGGAAGAGCTCAAGGTGCGCCTGGACTACCTGCGCAACAACAACAAGCTGGTGGAGGCCCAGCGCCTGGAGCAGCGCACCCGCTTCGACCTGGAGATGATCCTCGAGCTGGGCTACTGCAACGGCATCGAGAACTACTCGCGCTACCTCTCCGGGCGCGGCCCCGGCGAGCCGCCGCCGACCCTCTACGACTACCTGCCGGCCAACTCGCTGCTGGTGATCGACGAATCCCACGTCAGCGTTCCCCAGGTTGGCGCCATGTACAAGGGCGACCGTTCGCGCAAGGAAACCCTGGTGGAATACGGCTTCCGCCTGCCCTCGGCGCTGGACAACCGGCCGCTGCGCTTCGAGGAATGGGAGGCCATCAGCCCGCAGACCATCTTCGTCTCCGCCACCCCCGGCCCCTATGAAGAGCAGCATGCCGGGCGGGTGATCGAGCAGGTGGTGCGGCCCACCGGCCTGGTCGACCCGCAGATCGAGGTGCGCCCGGCCTCCACCCAGGTCGACGACCTGCTCTCGGAAATCCGCCTGCGCGTGGCCAGCGGGGAGCGCGTGCTGGTCACCACCCTGACCAAGCGCATGGCCGAGGACCTCACCGACTACCTGGGCGACCACGACGTGCGCGTGCGCTACCTGCACTCGGACATCGACACCGTCGAGCGCATGGAGATCATCCGCGACCTGCGCACCGGCGCCTTCGACGTGCTGGTGGGTATCAACCTGCTGCGCGAGGGCCTGGACATGCCCGAGGTGTCGCTGGTGGCCATCCTCGACGCCGACAAGGAAGGCTTCCTGCGTTCCGAGCGCTCGCTGATCCAGACCATCGGCCGCGCCGCGCGCAACCTCAACGGCAAGGCGATCCTCTATGCCGACAACGTCACCGGCTCGATGCAGCGCGCCATGGACGAGACCGAGCGGCGGCGCAACAAGCAGATCGCCTTCAACGAGCAGCACGGCATCGTGCCCAAGGGTGTGAAGAAGGACATCAAGGACATCCTCGAGGGCGCCAGCGTGCCGGGCGCCAAGGGCAAGCGCCGCGGCGTGGCCAAGGTGGCGGAGGAGAGCGGGCGCTACGAGGGCGAACTGCGCTCGCCGAACGAGATCGGCAAGCGTATCCGCCAGCTCGAAGAGAAGATGTACCAGCTGGCCCGGGACCTGGAGTTCGAAGCCGCCGCCGCGGTGCGCGACGAAATCCACAAGCTGCGCGAACGCCTGGTGGAGGTCGGCTGACCTCCACCGCGGGGCTCAGTGCGCGCCGGCGCCAGCCTGGGCGCCGAGGCCCGCGGGCAGGGGGCGCGTCAGCAGGGCTGCGAGCATGCTCACGGCGAGGACGATGCCGATGGCGTGGAAGGCGTCGTTGTAGGCCATGATCGCCGCCTGCTGGTGGACGATCACGCTCACTTCGCCCAGCGCCGCCTGCTGGCTGCCCAGTTGCGCGGCCAGTTGCGCCAGGCGCTCTTCCACCGCGCCATTCATCGGCACCACCGCTTCGCGCAGGTAGTCGTAATAGACCTTGGCGCGGCTATCCAGCAGCGTCGCCAGCAGGGCGATGCCGATGGCGCCGCCGAGGTTGCGCAGGATGTTGAACAGGCTGGAGGCGGAGCCGGCATCCTGCGGCTGCAGGTAGGCGGTGGCGATCAGCGAGATGGTCACCATCACCATCGGCTGGCCGAGGGCGCGCAGCAGCTGGATCTGGTTGAACTGCGGACCGGCGAAGTCCGGGTTGAGTACCCCGGAGCTGAAGCTGGCCAGGCCGAACAGGCCGAAGCCCAGGGCGCACAGCAGGCGTGGCTCGATGACCTTCATCAGCTTGGGGATCAGCGGGATCAGGAACAGCTGCGGCACGCCCATCCACATGATCACCTCGCCGATCTGCATGGCGTTGTAGCCCTGGATCTGCGCCAGGTACAGCGGCAGCACGTAGATCGAACCGTACAGCCCCATGCCCAGGCCGATGCTGGAGATGCTCGCCAGGCCGAAATTGCGGTTGCGCAGGATGCCCAGGTTGATCAGCGGGTTGGGCCGCGAGGTCTGCAGGATGACGAAGAGGATCAGGCTGACCAGGGCGATGCTGCCCAGGGCGACGATCAGGTTCGACTCCAGCCAGTCCTTGCGGTGGCCTTCCTCGAGGAACACCTGCAGGCAGCCCAGGCCGATGGCCATGGTGACGATGCCGGCGTAGTCGGTGCTCTTGAGCAGTTCCCAGTGCGGCGGCTTCTTCTCCAGGCCGTAGAGCAGCCCGGCGATCATCAGCAGCCCCGGCGGGATGTTGATGTAGAAGATGTATTCCCAGCCGAAGTTCTCGGTCAGCCAGCCGCCCAGGGTGGGGCCGATGGACGGCGCGAAGGTGGCAGTGATGGCGAACAGCGCCATGCCCTTGGGCCGGTGGTGCTCCGGCAGCTTGAGCAGGCTCAGGGTGAAGGCCAGGGGGATGAGCGCGCCGCCGGTGAAACCCTGCATGGCGCGGAACACGATCATGCTCTCCAGGTTCCAGGCGAAGGAGCACAGCAGCGAGGAGAACAGGAAACCGATCGACACCATCACCGCCAGGCGCCGCGCCGACAGCAGCTGCACCAGCCAGGCGGTGAGCGGGATCATGATGATCTCGGCCACCAGGTAGGAGGTGGAGATCCACGAGCCTTCCTCCAGGGTGGCGGCCAGCGCGCCCTGGATGTCTTTCAGCGAGGAGTTGGTGATCTGGATGTCCAGCACCGCCATGAAGGCGCCGAGCATCGCCGAGAGCACGGCGATCCAGTCGCGCCGGGTGGGCTCACCGGCCGGACGGACGAGGGCGTCAGCGCTCACCGAGCTGCACCTCGGCCTCGACCGACATGCCCGGGCGGATCAGGCCCTTGAGCGGGTTGTCGGCGGCGAAGGTGATCTTCACCGGGATGCGTTGCACCACCTTGGTGAAGTTGCCGGTGGCGTTGTCCGGCGGCAGCAGGCTGAACTGGGCGCCGGAGGCGGCGAAGAGGCTGTCCACGCAGCCTTCGATGGGGGTGTCGGGGAAGCTGTCGAGGATCAGCCGGGCCTTCTGCCCCGGGCGCATGTGGCCGACCTGGGTCTCCTTGAAGTTGGCCTGCACCCAGATGCCTTCGTCGGGCACCAGCGCCAGCAGCTGGCTGCCGACCTGCACATACTGGCCCACCCGCGCGCTGCGCTGGCCGACCAGGCCGGCGACGGGCGCGCGCAGTTCGGTGCGCGCCAGGTTGATCTCGGCCTGGGCGATCTCCGCCCGGGAGGCGTCGATCTGCGCCTGCAGGCGCTTGATGTCGGCGTTCAGGGCGTCGATCTGGATGCGCTGGGCCTGCAGGTCGGCCTGGGCCTTGGCCACCTGCGAGCGGGCCACGTGGGAATCGGCGGTCAGGGTAGTGACGCGTTCCTCGGAAACGTAGCCGGGCTTGCGCAGGGTCTGGGCGCGGTTGAGGTCGATCTGGGTGCGGCCGAAGGTGGCCTGGGTGGCGTTCAGGTCGGCCTCGCTGGCGGCGATCATGCTGCCCTGGCCCTTGAGTTTGCTGCGTGCCTGGGCCAGCTCCGCCTCATGGGTGGCGAGGGCGGCCCGGGCGCGGTCCAGGGCCAGGCGGAAGTCGGCATCTTCCAGCTTGACCAGCAACTGGCCCTTTTCCACGTGCTGGTTGTCGGTGACCAGCACCTGGTCGATGCGCGCGCCCAGCTGGCTGGCGATGCGGGTGATCTCGCCCTGGACGTAGGCGTTGTCGGTGGTTTCCTGGAAGCGGCCGATGAAGTACCAGCGCGCCAGGAAGGCCAGGGCGACCAGGCAGAAAATGACGAAGAAGATGCTCAGGCGGCGTTTTAATTGTGCGGGCATGATAAACGAGCGTTTGTTTGGCAGAATTTTTCCCGCCAATGTAACAGTGTTCCCGGCCGGGGCGCAGTCGCTACAATTCGGAAACTTTGTTGTTTATAAGGAACAATAATGGGGCTGGATGATGCGCTGATCTTCACCCGTGTCGTGGAGTTCCACAGTTTCACCCAGGCCGCCCACAGCCTGGGCATGCAGAAGTCCACGGTCAGCCGGCGCATAGCGCTGCTGGAAGAGCGCCTGGGCGTGCGCCTGCTCAACCGCACCACGCGCAAGCTGCGCCTGACCGAGGTGGGGCAGGCCTACTACGACCGCTGCCGGCAGATCATGCTCGACTTCGCCGAGGCCGAGCAGGCGGTGATGCAGTTGCAGCAGGAGCCTTCGGGCCTGCTGCGGATCACCGCGCCCATCGAGTTCGGCCAGCTGTACCTGGCCGAGGTGCTCGGCGACTTCATGCGCCTCTACCCGCAGATTACCGCGGAAGTGGAGCTCGGCTCGCGCACCGTCGATCCGCTGGAGGAGGGCGTGGACATCGCCATCACCGTCGGCCAGCCGGAGGACTCGACGCTGATCGCCCGCCGCCTGCTGGTGACCAGCCGCTGCCTGTGCGCCAGCCCCGGCTACCTGCAGCAGCACGGGCGGCCGCTGCACGTCGAGGACCTGGCGCGGCATCGCGCGGTGCTGCTGGCGCAGGACTCGCAACGCTACTGGCCGCTGCTGAACGAGAGCGTGCCCTGCCAGCGCGTGCTGTCCTGCAACAACATCTCCTTCGCCCGCGAGGCGGTGCTGGCCGGGGCGGGCATCGCCTCGCTGCCGGAGCTGATCGTCGATGTGGCACTGGAAAGCGGCCGCCTGGAGCGCCTGTTGCCGGAGGTGCAGCTGCCCATCGGCGAACTCTATGCGGTCTATCCCTCGCGGCGCTTCCAGGCGATGAAGGTGAAGACCTTCCTCGACTACCTGATCCACCGCCTGCCCATCGACGAAGCCCATCGGCTGGAGCCGGGGGCGGCGCGCCTGATAACATCGCACCCATGAATGCGGGCCGCGGTCCGCATCTTTCATTCCGGTTTTCACGAGAGCTTTCATGACCACTGTCCGCACCCGCATCGCGCCGTCCCCCACCGGCGACCCGCACGTCGGCACCGCCTACATCGCGCTGTTCAACCTGTGCTTCGCCCGCCAGCACGGCGGCAAGTTCATCCTGCGCATCGAGGACACCGACCAGGTGCGTTCCACCCGCGAGTCGGAACAGCAGATCTTCGACGCCCTGCGCTGGCTGGGCATCGAGTGGGACGAAGGCCCGGACGTCGGCGGCCCGCACGGCCCGTACCGGCAGAGCGAGCGCGGCGCCATCTACAAGCGGTACAGCGACGAACTGGTGGAGAAGGGCCACGCCTTCCCCTGCTTCTGCTCCGCCGAGCGCCTGGACGCCATCCGCGCCGAGCAGCAGGCGCGCAAGGAAACCCCGCGCTACGACGGCCACTGCATGCACCTGCCCAAAGAGGAGTCGCAGCGCCGCATCGCCGCCGGCGAATCCCACGTGGTGCGCATGAAGGTGCCGACCGAGGGCGTCTGCGTGGTCCCGGACATGCTCCGCGGCGACGTCGAGATTCCGTGGGACCGCATGGACATGCAGGTGCTGATGAAGGCCGACGGCCTGCCCACCTACTTCCTGGCCAACGTGGTCGACGACCATCTGATGGGCATCACCCACGTGCTGCGCGGCGAAGAGTGGCTGCCCTCGGCGCCCAAGCTGATCAAGCTGTACGAGTACTTTGGCTGGGAACAGCCGGTGCTCTGCTACATGCCGCTGCTGCGCAACCCGGACAAGAGCAAGCTGTCCAAGCGCAAGAACCCCACCTCCATCACCTTCTACGAGCGCATGGGCTTCCTGCCCCAGGCGCTGCTGAACTACCTGGGCCGCATGGGCTGGTCGATGCCCGACGAGCGCGAGAAGTTCAGCCTGCAGGAGATGATCGACAACTTCGACCTGTCCCGCGTGTCCCTCGGCGGGCCGATCTTCGACATGGAGAAGCTGTCCTGGCTGAACGGCCAGTGGATCCGCGAGCAGTCGGTCGAGGAGTTCGCCCGCGAAGTGCAGAAATGGGCGCTCAACCCCGAGTACCTGATGAAGATCGCCCCCCACGTGCAGGGCCGGGTGGAGAACTTCAGCCAGATCGCCCCGCTGGCCGGCTTCTTCTTCAGCGGCGGCGTGCCGCTGGACGCCAAGCTGTTCGAGCACAAGAAGCTCGACGCCACCCAGGTGCGCCAGGTCCTGCAGCTGGTGCTGTGGAAGCTGGAAGCGCTGCGCCAGTGGGAGAAGGAGCGCATCACCGCGACTATCCAGGCCGTCGCCGAACACCTGGGCCTGAAGCTGCGCGACGTCATGCCGCTGATGTTCCCGGCCATCACCGGCCACGCCAGCTCGGTGTCGGTGCTCGACGCCATGGAAATCCTCGGCGCCGACCTGTCGCGCTATCGCCTGCGCCAGGCCCTGGAACTGCTGGGCGGGGCGTCGAAGAAGGAAGCCAAGGAGTGGGAGAAGATCCGCGACGCCATCGCCGGCTGACGGATTCCGCCTGACAAAAGGCCGGCCGCCTCCGGGCGCCCGGCCTTTTTCGTGTCCATAATCCCTGGGGCCGGGCCGCGGTTGTAAGGGGCCGAAGGCGCGGCGCAGGGGAGGGGAACCGGGCTCCTTTGCTAAGTGATTGTTCTTTGGGAGAAAAAATTTAAAAAAGTCGAAAATTCTTGTTGACAGGGTTACCTCCCGCCCCTAAGATGCGCCCCGTTCCAGCGACGAACTGAACGACAGGGCGAAGCGGAACGGTAGATGTAGCGGTACTTTGGGGCTATAGCTCAGCTGGGAGAGCGCTTGCATGGCATGCAAGAGGTCGACGGTTCGATCCCGTCTAGCTCCACCAAATTACCAGTAGGTTTCGCCACTTCGGGGCGGAGCCGAAAATCGAAGGTTTGCGTCCCCTTCGTCTAGTGGCCTAGGACACCGCCCTTTCACGGCGGTAACAGGGGTTCGAGTCCCCTAGGGGACGCCACTTATTCCAGCGACGATGCGCTCGCGTCGTCCGCCAGAGTCATCTGGGGCTATAGCTCAGCTGGGAGAGCGCTTGCATGGCATGCAAGAGGTCGACGGTTCGATCCCGTCTAGCTCCACCAAATCGCCAGAGTCCGCCAGGCGCGGATTTCCTCGAAGGATACGTCCCCTTCGTCTAGTGGCCTAGGACACCGCCCTTTCACGGCGGTAACAGGGGTTCGAGTCCCCTAGGGGACGCCAATTTTCCCGCTCTGCGGGGCCTATAGGGCCACTCAATTTTCGAGTGGCCTTTTGTTTTTTCCCCTTTCGAAAATCTTCTCGTCCGACCAATGGTCGCCATCGTCGCTTGCCGATTTTTATTATGAGCATAATATTTCACTCATAATATTTTGGGGTGCGCCATGAGCCAGAAGACCGGCAGCAATGAAAAAGGCCTGGGCGAGAAGAAGGCCCAGACCCGTGAACGCATTCTTTGCGCGGCCGCCGATGCCCTGGTCCGCCGCGGGCCGCTGGAGCCGAGCGTGGCCGAGGTGATGGGCGCCGCCGGGCTGACCGTCGGCGGCTTCTACGCGCATTTCCAGAGCAAGGATGCGCTGATGCTGGAAGCCTTCCGCCACCTGCTGTCTTCGCGCCGGGCCAAGCTCAAGCACTTCGACCCGGACATGCCGTTCAGCGAGCGCCGGCAACTGGTCGCGGCCTTCTACCTGTCGCGCAAGCACCGCGACAGCGAGGAGCCGGGCTGCCCCATCCCCAGTTCCCTGGGCGACATGGCGCAACTGCCGGAGAGCTTCCACGAAGCCCTGGCCGAACACCTCGAACTCATGGTCGCCGAGCTGGCCGAGCGTCCCGAGGACGCCGACACCGTGCTCGCCGACATCGCCCTGATGGTGGGCGGACTGGCACTGGCGCGGGCCCTTGGCCCGAGCGACCTGTCCGACCGTGTCCTGCGTGCCGCCAAGAAAGCGGTGGATTGAGACCTCGAAGGAGGGCCTGGCAATGAGCAGCTTGACCTGGATCCGTGGCGTCAACGCCACCCTGGGGCGTGTGGCGCCGGAATGGGCGGCGCGACGCATGCGTGAAGTCTTCATGACCCCTCGGGCGCTGCAGCCGCGCGACTGGGAGTTGCCGCTGCTGGCCAGTTCCGAGCGCATCACCCTGCGCTTCGGCCTCTCCGCGCTGCGCTGGGGCGAGGGGCCGGCGGTACTGCTGATGCACGGTTGGGAAGGGCGGCCGACGCAGTTCGCCCACCTGATCCGCGAACTGGTCGGCGCCGGCTACGCCGTGGTGGCGCTGGATGGCCCGGCCCATGGCCGTTCGCCGGGGCGTGAGGCCCATCCGCTGCTGTTCGCCCGTGCCTTGCTGGAAGCGGCCAGCGAGTTGCCGCCGCTGCGCGCGGTGATCGGCCATTCCATGGGCGGCGCCAGTGCCTTGCTGGCCACCCAGATGGGGCTGCGCACCGAGGCGCTGGTCTGCATTGCCGCGCCGAGCCGGGTCATCTCCGTACTGCGCCGTTTCGCCGGCTTCATGGGGTTGCCGGCCGAGGCGCGGTACCGCTTCGTCCGCCAGGTCGAGGCCTACACCGGCATGCCTGCGGCGCAACTGGATGTCAGCCGCTACACGCTGAATATGCCCGGGCTGGTGGTGCACGCCGAGGACGACCCGCAAGTGCCCGTGGCGGATGCGCAGGACATCCATGCGGCCTGGCCGCGCAGCCGCCTGTTGCGCCTGGAAGGCGGCGGCCACCAGCGCGTGCTGGCCGACCCGCGCCTGAGCGACGCCGTGCTGGCGCTGCTGGAAGGCCAGGAAGAGCGGTATCTGCTGCCCATGGCGTTGGCCTCCTGACGACAGGGGAGGGGCGGGACGCTGCCGGGCCCTGTAAACTGCCGGCTTCGATCATGCGGCCGGGTCCTCGGACCCGGCCCCGGACTGGAGCAAGCGCATGGCCTGGGACCTGCCCGACCCCTTCGTCATCGACATCAGCGTGAACGCCGAGGACATCGACGGCCTCGGCCACGCCAACAACGCCGTCTACGTGAGCTGGCTGGAGCGCTGCGCCTGGCGCCATTCGCAGCGCCTGGGCCTGGACCTGGCCGAATACCGCCGGCTCGACCGCGCCATGGCGGTGGTGCGCCACGAAATCGACTACCTCGCCGCCGCCTACGAGGGCGAGGAACTGCAGATGGCCACCTGGATCGTCGAGTCCGACCAGAAGCTGCGCATGGACCGCCGCTTCCAGCTGGTGCGCCCGGCCGACGGCGTGACCCTGCTGCGCGCCCGCACCACCTTCGTCTGCATCGAACTGTCCAGCGGCCGGCCCAGGCGCATGCCGGTGGAGTTCATCGAAGGCTACGGCCGCGCGTTGCTCGGCGCTGCGCCGGCCTGACGGCACTTTGCGCGGGCGGCGAGTCCCCCTAGAATTCGCCGCCTTCGACAGTAAAGGTTCCCCGCCGTGCAAATTGCCCTGGCCCCGATGGAGGGGCTGGTCGACGAAATCCTCCGCGACGTACTGACCCGCGTCGGCGGCATCGACTGGTGCGTCACCGAGTTCATCCGCGTCACCGACCGCCTGCATCCGCTGGCCACCTACGAGAAGCTGGCGCCGGAGCTGCTGCACGGCAGCCGCACCCGCGCCGGCACGCCGATGCGTGTGCAGTTCCTTGGTTCCGACCCGCAGTGCCTGGCGGAAAACGCCGCCTATGCCTGCGAACTGGGCGCCCCGGTGATCGACCTGAACTTCGGCTGCCCGGCGAAGACGGTGAACAAGTCCCGCGGCGGGGCCGTCCTGCTCAAGGAGCCGGAGCTGATGTTCGCCATCGTCGAGGCCGTGCGCCGCGCGGTGCCGGCGCACATCCCGGTGACCTCGAAGATGCGCCTGGGCTACGAGTCCCCGGACGGCGTGCTGGATTGCGCCCGCGCCCTGGCCGACGGCGGTTCCGCTCACGTGGTGGTCCACGCGCGGACCAAGAGCGACGGCTACAAGCCGCCGGCTCATTGGGAGTGGGTGGCGAAGGTGGCGGATGCGGTGACGGTGCCGGTGTTCGCCAACGGCGAAGTCTGGAGCCTCGACGACTACCTGCGCTGCCGGTCCATCAGCGGCGTCGACGACATCATGTTGGGCCGCGGTCTGGTCTCGCGCCCCGACCTGGCCCGGCAGATAGCCGCCTGGCGCGAGGGCAGGGAAGTGCGGCCGATGCCCTGGCACGAAGTGCGCGTGCTGCTCGACGACTTCTGGCGCCAGGCCCGGCGCAAGCTGGCGCCACGTTATGCGCCAGGCCGCCTGAAGCAGTGGCTGGGCATGCTCACCCGCAGCTATCCCGAGGCGGTGGAGCTGTTCGCGCAGATCCGCCGCGAGAGCGACTGCGAGCTGATCGACCGGCTGTTGCAGGTCGAGGTGGAAGACGCCGCGTAGGATGGATTGCGCCGGTGCTCTTCGTAGGAGCGAGCTTGCTCGCGAATGAGCCCCGCAGCGGAGTCTGTTCGCGAGCAAGCTCGCTCCTACGAGAAGCCGTGCCCGAACAACCTTGTCCGCGATAGCCGGACGTCCCGGCGCGATTCGCGGATGAGATCCGCTCCTACGCTGTCCCGTCCACGTCATTCCCATGTAGGTGCGGGGAAATGCAGTGCCTCACGGAGCGCGTAGGGGCACGGAATCGAGCGAGCAGGCCTGCGGCCCCCTCACCCCAGCCCTCTCCCGGAGGGAGAGGGCTGGGGTGAGGGGAAAGCCCGAGCGCCGATGTCATTCCCCTGTAGGAGCGCGCCCTGCGCGCGAATCGCGGGCAGGGCCCGCTCCTACAGTTCGCCGTGAGGCATGGTGTTTCTCCGCCCTACCGCCCGCCACTGACATCGATGAATGTCCCGGTGCTGTAGCTCGACTCGTCCCCGGCCAGGAACAGGATCGCCCGCGCCACTTCCTCCGGTTCCCCGCCACGGCCCAGCGGAATGGCGCTCTTCAGCCGCTCCACGCGCCCCGGCTCGCCGCCGCTGGCGTGGATTTCCGTGTCGATCAGCCCCGGCCGCACGGCGTTGACGCGGATGCCTTCGGCCGCCACTTCCTTGGCCAGGCCGATGGTCATGCTGTCGATGGCGCCCTTGGCCGCGGCGTAGTCGATGTACTCGTTGGGCGAGCCCAGGCGCGAGGCCATGGACGACACATTGACGATGCTGCCGCCCGCGCCGCCATGGGATTTCGCCATGCGCCGCACCGCCTCGCGGGCGCAGAGGAAGCTGCCGGTGACGTTGACCGCCAACACCCGCTGCAGGCGCGCCGCGTCCATGTCTTCCAGGCGCATCTGGCGCTCCAGCATGCCGGCATTGTTCACCAGCACGTCGAGGCGGCCGAAGGCCTGGTCCAGTTCCCGGAACAGCTTCACCACTTCCTCTTCGCAGGCGACGTCCGCGGCGAAGGCCTCGGCCTGGCCACCGGCGTCGCGGATGCGCCGTACCAGCCCGTCGGCGGCTTCGCGCTGGCGGTGATAGTTGATGGCGACGGCATAGCCGCGTTCGGCGGCGAGCAGCGCGGTGGCGGCCCCTATGCCGCGGCTGGCGCCGGTGATCAGCATGACTTTGCGCATGTGGCTGTTCCTTCGACGAGTGGGCTTGAAAGGCTGCGAGGCGACCCTATCTGTATCCGTGCGGGAGGCCGAAACCGGGTCCCGCTTCCGGAGTCCTGCAGACAGGCTCCACCAATGACCTTGCTGAATTATTCAGGAGATTCGCCATGAGCAACGTACTTTCTCTTGCCCCGCTGTTCCGCCAGTCGATCGGCTTCGATCGTTTCAACGACCTCTTCGAATCGGCGTTGCGCAGCGAGAACGGCAGTTCCTACCCGCCCTACAACGTCGAGAAGCACGGTGACGACCAGTACCGCATCGTCGTCGCCGCCGCCGGCCTGCAGGAGGAAGACCTGGAGCTGCAAGTGGAGCGCGATGTGCTGACCGTCAGCGGCGGCAAGCGCGAGAAGGCTGCCAGCGACGTCACCTACCTGCACCAGGGCATCGCCCAGCGCGCCTTCAAGCTGTCCTTCCGCCTCGCCGACCACATCGAGGTCCGCGGCGCATCGCTGAAGAACGGCCTGCTGAGCATCGAACTGGTGCGCATCGTTCCGGAAGAGGCCAAGCCCAAGCGGATCGCCATCAACGGCCAGCGCCCGGCGCTGGAGGGTTGATGACCCAGCCATGAAAAAGGCGCCGAAAGGCGCCTTTTTCTTTTCCGTCGCTTCAGACCACGCAGGCGATGGGCGCCACCGCCTGGGCGTCGAGCAGGGCCATGAAGGCCCGCGCGGCATTGGACAGGGTGCGCTCGGTGTGCAGGATGTAGCCCAGCTGGCGGCTGAGCTGGATGTCCTGCAGCGGCAGGCGCACCACCGTCTCGTCGAGCATGGTGCGCGGCAGCACACTCCAGGCCAGGCCGATGGAGACCATCATCTTGATGGTCTCCATATAGTTGGTGCTCATGCCGATGTTCGGCGTCAGCCCCTCGGCCTCGAACATGCGCCGCACGATGTGGTGGGTGAAGGTGTTGCCGCCGGGGAACACCGCCGGGTGCCGCGCCACGTCGGCGAGGAACACCGGGCCCTGCATGGCCAGCGGGTGCTCGGGGGCGGCGACGAAGTCCAGCGGGTCGTCCCACACCGGCACCGCGCGCACCGGCTCGGCGGTTTCCGGGGCCAGGGTGATGACCGCCAGTTCGGCGCGGCCGTGGAGGATTTCCTCGTAGGCCACTTCCGAGTCACAGAACTGGATGTCCAGCGCCACCTGCGGGTGCGCCCGGGTGAAGGCGCGCAGCAGCGTCGGCAGGCGGTGCAGGCCGATGTGGTGGCTGGTGGCGAGGACCAGGCGGCCGCTGACCTCGCCGCTGAGGTTGGTCAGCGCGCGGCGTGTGTCGTCCAGCACATTGAGGATCTGGTAGGCCCGCGGCAGCAGGGCGCGGCCGGCCTCGGTCAGGCTCACTTCGCGGCCGACGCGGTCGAACAGGCGCACGCCGAGCTGGCTTTCCAGGGCGGCGATGCGCTTGCTCACCGCCGGCTGGGTCAGGTGCAGGCGCTCGCCGGCCTCGGAAAAGCTGCCGGACTCGGCGATGGCGAGGAAGGTGTTGAGGCTGGTCAGGTCCATCGAGGGGGCTCCAGGCGGCAGGCTACAGGCGGCAGGCGAAGGGCGGTCGGGGCGCTCTTGCCTGCAGCCTGCAGCTTATAGCCTGTAGCATTCCTCTTGGGAATCCTTTGAATAAAAAATATGAATTTGAGTTATTCGTCGACAGACCATAGCATCATCCCCACAAGCCCAAGGGGCATAGAAATACGCTGATGAGGAATCTCTGATGGCCGGCAAGACGCTCTACGACAAACTCTGGGAACTGCACGAGGTGAAGCGCCGCGATGATGGCTCGTCGCTGATCTACATCGACCGCCACATCCTCCACGAAGTGACCTCGCCGCAAGCCTTCGAAGGCCTGCGCCTGGCCGGCCGCAAGCCGTGGCGCATCGACGCCAACATCGCCACCCCGGACCACAACGTGCCGACCACCCGCGCCGAACGCCAGGGCGGCCTCGAAGCCATCGCCGATGAAGTCTCGCGCATCCAGGTCAAGACCCTGGACGAGAACTGCGACGACTTCGGCATCCTCGAATTCAAGATGAACGACGTGCGCCAGGGCATCGTCCACGTGGTCGGCCCGGAGCAGGGCGCGACCCTGCCGGGCATGACCGTGGTCTGCGGTGACTCGCACACCTCCACCCACGGCGCCTTCGGCGCGCTGGCCCACGGCATCGGCACCTCCGAGGTCGAGCATGTGCTCGCCACCCAGTGCCTGGTGGCCAAGAAGATGAAGAACATGCAGGTGCGCGTGGAGGGCAAGCTGCCCTTCGGCGTGACCGCCAAGGACATCGTCCTCGCGGTGATCGGCAAGATCGGCACCGCCGGCGGCAATGGCCATGCCCTGGAGTTCGCCGGCAGCGCCATCCGCGACCTGTCCATGGAAGGCCGCATGACCATCTGCAACATGTCCATCGAGGCCGGCGCCCGCGTGGGCATGGTGGCGGTGGACGAGAAGACCATCGAGTACGTCAAGGGCCGTCCGTTCGCCCCGCAGGGCGCCGACTGGGCCAAGGCCGTGGAAGCCTGGAGCGACCTGGTTTCCGATGAAGACGCCCACTTCGACACCATCGTCGAGCTGCGCGCCGAGGACATCAAGCCGCAGGTCAGCTGGGGCACCTCGCCGGAAATGGTCCTGGCCGTCGACCAGAACGTGCCGGACCCGGCCGTCGAGGCCGACCCGGTCAAGCGCGACTCCATCGTCCGCGCCCTCAAGTACATGGGCCTGAACGCCAACCAGGCGATCACCGACATCCAGCTGGACCGCGTGTTCATCGGCTCCTGCACCAACTCGCGGATCGAAGACCTGCGCGCCGCCGCCGCCGTGGCCAAGGGCCGCAAGGTCGCCTCCAGCGTCAAGCAGGCGCTGGTGGTGCCGGGCTCGGGCCTGGTCAAGGCGCAGGCCGAGCAGGAAGGGCTGGACAAGATTTTCATCGAGGCCGGCTTCGAGTGGCGTGAACCGGGCTGCTCCATGTGCCTGGCGATGAACCCGGACCGCCTGGAGAGCGGCGAGCACTGCGCGTCCACCTCCAACCGCAACTTCGAGGGCCGCCAGGGCGCCGGTGGCCGCACCCACCTGGTGAGCCCGGCCATGGCCGCCGCCGCCGCGGTGACCGGCCGCTTCATCGACGTCCGTGAATTGATGCAGGCCTGAGGAGACCGAACATGAAAGCCTTTACCCAGCACACCGGTCTCGTCGCGCCGCTCGATCGCGCCAACGTCGACACCGACCAGATCATTCCCAAGCAATTCCTCAAGTCGATCAAGCGCACCGGCTTCGGCCCCAACCTGTTCGACGAGTGGCGCTACCTGGACGTCGGCCAGCCGAACCAGGACAACTCCAAGCGCCCGATCAACCAGGACTTCGTGCTGAACTTCCCGCGCTACCAGGGCGCCAGCGTGCTCCTGGCCCGCGAGAACTTCGGCTGCGGCTCCTCCCGCGAGCACGCGCCCTGGGCCCTGGACGAGTACGGCTTCCGTACGGTCATCGCGCCGAGCTTCGCCGACATCTTCTTCAACAACAGCTTCAAGAACGGCCTGCTGCCGATCATCCTGAAGGACGAGGAAGTCGACGAACTCTTCCAGCAGTGCGAGGCCACCGAGGGCTACCAACTGACCGTCGACCTCGCCGCGCAGACCGTGACCCGCCCGGACGGCAAGCAGTACCACTTCGAAGTGGACGCCTTCCGCAAGCACTGCCTGCTCAACGGCCTGGACGACATCGGCCTGACGCTGCAGGACGCGGACGCCATCCGCGACTTCGAGGCCGGCTACAGGCAGCGCCAGCCCTGGTTGTTCCGCGACGCCTGACGGCGTCGCATCATCACCCCGCGAGGAGAAAGTCATGACCCAGAGTCGCCACGAAGCCGTGGTCGAGCGCCAGTTCGGCGCTCAGGCCAGCGCTTACCTGAACAGCGCCGTGCATGCCCAGGGCGAAGAGTTCGCCCAGCTGCGCGAGCGACTGTCGGCGAGCAGCGGCGCCCGCGTGCTGGACCTGGGTTGCGGGGCGGGGCACGTCAGCTTCCATGTCGCGCCGCTGGCCGGCGAAGTGGTGGCCTACGACCTCTCCGAGCAGATGCTCGCCGTGGTGGCCTCGGCCGCAGCCGAGCGCGGCCTGGACAACATCAGCACGCGCCAGGGCGTGGCCGAGCGCCTGCCGTTCGAGGACGGCGAGTTCGACTTCGTCTTCAGCCGCTACTCGGCGCACCACTGGCGCGATGTCGGCCAGGCCCTGCGCGAAGTGCGCCGGGTGCTGAAGCCGGGCGGCGTGGCCTGCTTCATCGACGTGGCGGCCCCCGGGCTGCCGCTGCTCGACACCCACCTGCAAGCGGTGGAAGTGCTGCGCGACACCAGCCACGTGCGCGACTATTCGCCGTCCGAGTGGGCGCGGCTGGTCGGCGAGGCGGGCCTGGCTGTCACCGCGTGCAGCCGCCAACGCCTGCGCCTGGAATTCACCTCCTGGGTCGAGCGCATGCGCACGCCGGAGGTGATGCGCCAGGCCATCCGCGCCCTGCAGCTTTCCGTGGGCATTGAGGTGCGCGAGTATTTCGAGATCGACGCCGAGGGTTCCTTCAGCACCGACGTGCTGGTGCTCTGGGCGAACAAGTAACGGCTGCAAGCGACGAGCTGCAGGCGACAACAAGCGCCTGCAGCCTTTTACCTATTCCGAAGGAAGAAAGTGATGAGCAAACAGATTCTGGTTCTCCCCGGCGACGGTATCGGCCCGGAAATCATGGCCGAGGCGGTCAAGGTCCTGCAGCTGGCCAACGACAGGTTCCAGCTGGGCTTCGAGCTGACCGAGGACGTCATCGGCGGCGCCGCCATCGACAAGCACGGCGTGCCGCTGGCCGACGAGACCCTGGAGCGCGCGCGCAAGGCCGACGCCGTGCTGCTGGGCGCCGTGGGCGGGCCGAAGTGGGACAAGATCGAGCGCGACATCCGCCCCGAGCGCGGCCTGCTGAAGATCCGTTCGCAACTGGGCCTGTTCGCCAACCTGCGCCCGGCCATCCTCTACCCGCAACTGGCCGACGCCTCCAGCCTGAAGCCGGAAATCGTCGCCGGCCTGGACATCCTCATCGTCCGCGAGCTGACCGGCGGCATCTACTTCGGCGCCCCGCGCGGCACCCGCGAGCTGGAGAACGGCGAGCGCCAGTCCTACGACACCCTGCCGTACAGCGAGAGCGAGATCCGTCGCATCGCCCGCGTCGGCTTCGACATGGCCCGCGTGCGCGGCAAGAAGCTGTGCTCGGTGGACAAGGCCAACGTCCTGGCCTCCAGCCAGCTGTGGCGCGAGATCGTCGAAGAAGTGGCCAAGGACTACCCGGACGTCGAGCTGAGCCACATGTACGTCGACAACGCCGCCATGCAGCTGGTGCGCGCGCCCAAGCAGTTCGACGTGATGGTCACCGACAACATGTTCGGCGACATCCTGTCGGATGAGGCTTCCATGCTCACCGGTTCCATCGGCATGCTGCCTTCAGCGTCCCTGGATGCGAACAACAAGGGCATGTACGAGCCGTGCCACGGCTCGGCGCCGGACATCGCAGGCAAAGGCATCGCCAACCCGCTGGCGACCATCCTCTCGGTGTCCATGATGCTGCGCTACAGCTTCAACCAGGGCGCCGCGGCGGACGCCATCGAGAAGGCGGTGAGCCAGGTCCTCGACCAGGGCCTGCGCACCGGCGACATCTGGTCCGAAGGCTGCAAGAAGGTCGGAACCCGCGAAATGGGCGATGCGGTAGTCGCCGCGCTGCGGAATCTGTAATCTCTCCGGTTCGCCCGCCCCTGGGCACCCGCACAGAGCGGGCAGGGGCGGCGGTCCACTACTTATTCGAAGGTGTAGTAGCGATGAAGCGTGTAGGTCTGATCGGTTGGCGTGGCATGGTGGGTTCGGTGCTCATGCAGCGGATGCTGGAAGAGCGGGACTTCGACCTGATCGAGCCGGTGTTCTTCACCACCTCCAACGTCGGTGGCGAAGGTCCGTCCATCGGCAAGGACATCGCCACCCTCAAGGACGCCTACAGCATCGAGGAACTCAAGAGCCTCGACGTCATCCTGACCTGCCAGGGCGGCGACTACACCAACGAAGTCTTCCCCAAGCTGCGTGAAGCCGGCTGGCAGGGCTATTGGATCGATGCCGCCTCCAGCCTGCGCATGCAGGACGACGCGGTGATCGTCCTCGACCCGGTGAACCGTCGCGTGATCGACCAGTCGCTGGACGCCGGCGCCAAGAACTACATCGGCGGCAACTGCACCGTCAGCCTGATGCTGATGGCCCTGGGCGGCCTGTTCGAAGCCGGCCTGGTCGAGTGGATGAGCGCCATGACCTACCAGGCCGCCTCCGGCGCCGGCGCGCAGAACATGCGCGAGCTGATCAAGCAGATGGGCGCCATCAACGCCGCCGTGGCCGACGACCTGGCCAACCCGGCCAGCGCCATCCTCGACATCGACCGCAAGGTCGCCGAGGCCATCCGCAGCGAAGCCCTGCCCACCGAGCACTTCGGCGCGCCCCTGGCCGGCAGCCTGATCCCGTGGATCGACAAGGAGCTGCCGAACGGCCAGAGCCGCGAAGAGTGGAAGGGCCAGGCCGAGACCAACAAGATCCTCGGCCGCTTCAAGAATCCGATCCCGGTGGACGGCATCTGCGTGCGTATCGGCGCCATGCGCTGCCACAGCCAGGCGCTGACCATCAAGCTGAACAAGGACGTGCCGCTGACCGACATCGAAGGCCTGATCAGCCAGCACAATCCCTGGGTCAAGCTGATCCCCAACCAGCGTGAAGCCAGCATGCGCGAGCTGACCCCGGCCGCCGTCACCGGCACCCTGAGCGTCCCGGTCGGCCGCCTGCGCAAGCTCAACATGGGCTCGCAGTACCTCGGCGCCTTCACCGTCGGCGACCAACTGCTGTGGGGCGCGGCCGAGCCGCTGCGGCGCATGCTGCGCATCCTGCTGGAGCGCTGATCGCAGCCTCCTCGAAGACGCCGGCCCTGTGCCGGCGTCTTGCTTTGTACAGGCGGAAAAAGTCGATCACTCGACAGAACGGCGAAGTCGCCGGCGCCGGCGTCGTTTTCTGTGACGGAGCGCGGGCTGGTGTCCGGCGCCCTGTGATTATCCTCGCTGCCCGGCCCGTTCGGGCCGGCCGGTGGGTTGGGGCCGCCGGGGGGAGTCATCGACAGCAGGGGATGGGGATGTTCCGCTTCGCGCACGTATTTCTGGCCGCCGCCGTCGCGGCCGCTTTCCTGCCGGCACGCGCTAGCGCGCTGGAACTGGGGGATATCGCTTCGCAGGCCGCGCTGGGCCAGACGCTGGATGCGCGGATCGAGCTGCGCGGCATGGGCGATCTCGGCAGCGAGGACCTCAAGGTCAGCCTGGTGCCGCAGCAGGAGGCCGAGCGGCTGGGCATGGAGCCCAACTACGTCTTCCTTTCCGGCTTGCGCTTCACCCCGGAGGTCGGGCGCAACGGCCGCGGGGTGATCCGCGTGCAATCCAGCGGCCCGGTGCGCGAGCCCTACGTCAACTTCGTCCTGCAGGTGGCCTGGCCGCAAGGGCGGGCCATGCGCGAATACACCCTGCTGCTCGATCCGCCGAACTACCAGGCCGTCGCCCTGGTGCCCAGCGCGCCGGTCGTTTCCGCCGCGCCGTCGGCGGCCATCGCGGCGCCGGTGAAGGCGCCGGGCGTCGCCGCGTCGGCGCCCTCGGGCAGCCACCGCATCGCCGCCGGCGACACCCTGTGGGCCATCGCCTCCCGCCACCGGCCGGCCGGGGATGCCTCGGTGATGCAGACCATGCGGGCGATCCAGGCGCTGAACCCGCAGGCCTTCATCGACGGCAACGCCAACCTGCCGCGGGTCGGCGCCGTGCTGCGCTTGCCCGACGCCAGCCAGGTCCGTGCCCAGGGGCATGCCGAGGCGGTGAGCCACTTCCAGGCCCAGGAAGCCCGCTGGCGCGAACGCCCCCGCGCACTGGACGCCACCCGCAAGGCGGCACCCGGTGCCGCGCCTGCCGTGGCGGAGGTGCGTGACCAACTGCGCCTGCAGTCCGGGCAGGCCTCGAAGCAACCCCAGGCGAAGGCCGCCGCGGAGCGCCTGGCGCTATTGCAGGAAGACCTGGACAGCGCACGCCGCCAGGGCGAGGAGCTGACCAGCCGGATCGGCGACCTGCAGAGCCAGCTGGACAAGCTGAACAAGCTGATCGAACTCAAGGATGCGCAGATCGCCACCCTGGTGGCGCGCCTGGCGGCGCAGTCGCGGCAACAGGCCGCGGGCGCTCCGGCCGAGCCGCCGGTCGCCGTGGTAGGCAGTCCAACACCGCAGGCGGCGCCGGCCGCCGCGCAGGAAGTCGCCCGATAGGGGGAAGGCGAACGGCGATCGACGGGCACGGGCGCGATTGCCTGGGCGGGGAAGGGGGCAGTAAAGTGCTGCGTCTTGTTTCCTTCTAGTCCATGGGATTTTCGATGTCCGTCGACGTTGCTGTAGTAGGGGCCACCGGTCTGGTTGGCGAAGCGCTGGTCGAGTTGCTGGAAGAGCTGGACTGCCCCGTGGCCGAGCTGCACCTGCTGGCCAGCGGCGAGTCCGCCGGCAAGAGCGTGCCCTTCCGCGGCCGCAATCTGCGGGTGCGCGAGCTGGACGGTTTCTCCTTCACCCAGGTGAAGCTGGCGCTGTTCGCCACCTCGGCCGAGGTCGCCGGCGAGCACGCCGCGCGCGCCCTGGCCCAGGGTTGCACGGTGATCGACCTGAGCGGCAGCGTGGAAGGCGCCCTGGTACTGACGGCGCTGAACCCGGCGCGCCTGGACGAGCTCAGCTTCCCGGCGCTGCTGCGCGTACCCTGCGCCCCGGCTGCCGAGGTGGCCGAAGTGGTCGCCGCCCTGGGCGATTGCGTCGAACTGCAGGAACTGTCGCTGACCGCCTGCCTGTCCGCCTCGCAACTGGGCCGCGAAGGCGTGCAGGAGCTGGCCCGGCAGACCGCCGAGCTGCTCAACGCGCGCCCGGTGGAGCCGCGCCTCGTCGATCGCCAGTACGCCTTCAACCTGCTGGGCCTGGTCGGTGCGGCCGACGCCTCGGGCTACAGCGCCATCGAGCGGCGCCTGAACGCCGAGCTGAACGAACTGCTGCCGCAGCTGCAGGGCAGGGTGCAGGCGGACTGCCTGCTGGCCCCGGTGTTCTTCGGCGACGCCCTGAACCTCAACTTGCGCAGCGCCGTGCCGATAGATTTGTCGGAAGTGCGAGCCGCTCTGGAGGCGGCCGAGGGCATCGAACTGGTCGAGGACGATTACCCGACGGTGATCGGCGATGCCCTGGGCCAGGATGCCATCCACGTCGGCCGGGTGCGTCAGGGTGCCGCCGGCCCTTGCAACCTCAATTTGTGGATTGCGTCTGATAATGTGCGAAAAGGCCTGGGACTGAATGCTGCGAACCTGGCTGCATTATTGATAAAACACTATCTGTAAAAGATACTTATCGAATATTTGAAGAAGCATTCTAGCTTGGCAATACTGGCTTGGACGGCCCTGGCGGGGGGATATCCCGGCGTTTTCGACGCCGGGAATAGCGGGCGCCAGGTGTTGTTCCGAAACGCTCGAATCCAGAAGAAAGCTGTTAAAACAAGGGATTAGATTATGGTCCGGCTTCGTAAACTGGTGCAGGCAATTGCGGCTGCTTCGGCGTTGACCACCGGCATGGCGCATGCGCTGGGGTTGGGAGACATCCACCTGCACTCGGCGCTGAACCAGCCGCTGAATGCCGATATCGACGTGACGGACGTCCGCGACCTGACGGCCGGCGAGATCATTCCCAAGCTGGCTTCGCCGGAGGACTTCAGCAAGTCCGGCGTCGATCGCAACTTCTTCCTCACCGGGCTCAAGTTCACCGCGGTGGTCCAGCCCAACGGCAAGAGCGTCATCCATGTGACCTCCGACAAGCCGGTGCAGGAGCCCTACCTGAACTTCCTCGTGGAAGTGCTCTGGCCCAGCGGCCGGGTGCTTCGCGAATACACCGTGCTGCTCGACCCGCCGCTGTACTCGCCGCAGGTGGCTGCCGCCGCCGCGCCGCGTGCGCCGGTCGCCGCGCCCGCGCCCATCGCGCGCCAGCCCGTGGCCCCGGCCGCGCCCCGCGCCGTGGAGCCGGCCCCCGCGGCCAGCGCGCCGCGCCAGGCCCGCCTGGACGGTAACGAGTACCGCACCGGTTCCCGCGACACCCTGTGGGAAATCGCCTCCCGCGCGCGTCCCGACGGCAGCGTGACCGTCAACCAGACCATGCTAGCGATCCAGGACCTCAACCCCGACGCCTTCCTCGACGGCAACATCAACCGTCTGAAGAGCGGCCAGGTGCTGCGC
This sequence comes from Pseudomonas sp. A6, assembly GCF_052367875.1. NCBI lineage: Bacteria > Pseudomonadati > Pseudomonadota > Gammaproteobacteria > Pseudomonadales > Pseudomonadaceae > Pseudomonas > Pseudomonas sp. A6. The sequence continues at coordinate 1,896,749 of NZ_CP198970.1, forward strand.
CTGCCCGATGCCGAGCAGATCCGCAGCCGCTCCGCGGGCGAGGCCGACGTGCAGGTGCGCGAGCAGCGCAGCGCCTGGCGCGAAGGCCGCAGCCTGGCCGGTTCCTCCCGCCAGCTGGACGCCACCCGCCGAGCCAATGCCGGCGCTGCGCCCGAGCAGGCCGAGAGCAAGGACAACCTGCGCCTGGTCTCCGGCGAAGCCGGCAAGGCCAAGGGCTCCGACAAGGGCGCGAAGAACGGCAAGGCGCTTTCCGACAAGCTGGCCGTCACCCAGGAAAGCCTGGACAGCACCCGCCGCGAGAACGACGAACTGCAGAGCCGCATGACCGACCTGCAGAGCCAGTTGGACAAGCTGCAGAAGCTGATCGAACTGAAGGACGCGCAACTGGCCAAGTTGCAGGGCGAGCTGGCGACTACGCCGCAGCCCGCCGCGCCGGGCTCCGCGCCCGCGGGACAGCCGCCGGCGCCTGGCGCCGAAGCTCCGGCCGCCCCGGCAGCGGCTCAGCAGCCCGATGCCACGCCTGCCGCCCCCGCTCAACCGGCCGCGCCGGCAGCCGCCAAGCCGGCCGAACCCAAACCGGCGGCGCCCAAGCCCGCTGCACCTGCACCGGCCGCCGAAAACGAGCCGGGGCTGATCGAGGAACTGCTGGCCAACCCGACGCTGCTGGCCGCCATCGGCGGCAGCCTGGTGCTGGTCCTGCTGCTGGTGCTGCTCCTGCTGCGCCGCCGCGCGGCCCAGGCCGAGGCCGCCAAGGTCGAGCCCGCCGTGGCCGGCCCGAGCGGGACGGACGAGCCGCTGGAACTGGCTGCCGGCGAATTCGACAGCCTGAGCCTGGAAGACGAGGACGCAGCCCCGGCAAGCGCGCCGGCCGCCGGTGACAAGGTCGCCGCGCAGACCAGCGATCCGCTGGGCGAGGCCGATATCTACATCGCCTACGGCCGCTTCAACCAGGCCGCCGAACTGCTGCAGGGCGCCATCTACGACGAACCGCAGCGCGCCGACCTGCGCCTGAAGCTGATGGAGGTCCTGGCCGAGATCGGCGACCGCGAAGGCTTCGCCCGCCAGGAAAACGAACTGCGCGAACTGGGCGGCGCCGAACCGCAGGTGGAGCAGCTGAAGTCGCGCTACCCGGGCATGGTCGCGGCGGCTGCCGTGGCCGGCGGCCTGGCCGCGGCCGCAGCCAGCAGCGACGAGCTGGATCACTTCAGCCTCGATGACCTCGACCTGACCCACGACGGCGATGCGCCCGTCGGCGAACCGGTCGCACAGGCCGCCGGCGACCTGGACGACGCCTTCGACCTGGGCCTGGACGACCTGCAGCTCGACGACGAGGTGCCGCACGCCGCAGTCGAGCCGCAAGCCAAGGCCGACGAACTGTCGCTGGAGGACTTCGACCTCGACGACGACCTGCGCCTGGACGAGCCCGCCGCCGCGGCCCAGCCGGCCCAGTCGGACGACGACTTCGCCTTCGACCTCGATCTGGAAGACGACCTGGCCAAGGCCGCACCCGCGGCGCCCACGGCCAGCGACGCGCTGGACGATTTCACCCTGGACCTGCCGGACGAGCCGGCAGCCCTCGCGGACAAGGAAGAGGACTTCCTCTTCGACCTGGGCGAGGAGGGCGCCGGGCTTGCCGCGAGTACCGACGACGACTTCAGCTTCGACCTGGGGGCCGAGAGCGAGCCCGCGGCCAAGCTGGTCGAAGGCCTGGCGGACGACTTCGACCTGTCGCTGCCCGAAGAGGCCCCGCAGGAGCTGCCGGCCGACGACAGCTTCGCGGCCCAGCTGGACCAGGTCAGCGCCGAGCTGGACAAGCTCGCCAGCGACCTTGAGCAACCGGCCAGCCCGGCGGCATCGCTGGAGCCCGAGGTCGAGCCGTCGCTGGACTCCGCACTGGACGAGGGCGACGTGGACGACGAGTTCGACTTCCTCTCCGGCGCCGACGAGGCCGCGACCAAGCTCGACCTGGCCCGTGCCTACATCGACATGGGCGACGCCGAGGGCGCGCGCGACATCCTCGACGAGGTTATCAGCGAAGGCAGCGACCAGCAGCAGCAGGAAGCCCGCGAGCTGCTCGAACGCCTGTCCTGAGCAGGTCGCAGGTAAAGCGATGGCAGCCTTCGGGCTGCCATCGTCGTTTCAGGGCGTGGACATTGCGCGCCTGGCGGCGGCGCGCCGATCGCGGCGCATCGCCCGGGCACGGCAATCCAGGCAGAATAGCCCGCTGAGTTACCTTTTCGGGATGGCCTGAGCAGTTGAACGAGTTCGAGAGCGCGGTGGGCGAGGTCGCCACCGCTGACGTCACCAGGATCGCCCTGGGCGTCGAATACAAGGGCGCGCGCTACCGCGGCTGGCAGCGCCAGGAGGACGGCGTGCCGTCGGTGCAGGGAGCGCTGGAGCGGGCCCTGTCCAAGGTCGCGGCAGAGCCGATCGGGGTGATGTGCGCCGGCCGCACCGATGCCTCGGTGCACGGCAGTGGCCAGGTGGTGCACTTCGACACCCGCGTCGAGCGCCCGCTGAAGGCCTGGGTGATGGGCAGCAATGCCAACCTGCCGGCGGATATCAGCGTGACCTGGGCCAAGGTCATGCCGGCAGACTTCCATGCGCGCTTCTCGGCCGTGGCGCGGCGTTACCGCTACGTCATCTACAACGATCCGATCCGCCCGGCGCACATGGCCGAGGAGGTCACCTGGAACCACCGGCCGCTGGACGTCGAGCGCATGCGCGCGGCGGCGCAGAAGCTGGTCGGCACCCATGACTTCACCTCGTTCCGCGCCGTGCAGTGCCAGGCCAAGTCGCCGATCAAGACGGTGCACCACCTGCAGGTGCTGGAGCACGGCCGCTTCATCGTGCTGGATGTGCGCGCCAACGCCTTCCTCCACCACATGGTGCGCAACTTCGCCGGGGTGCTGATGACGGTCGGGGCGGGCGAGCGGGAGCTGGAATGGGTCGACGAGGTGCTGGCGGCGCGCGACCGCCGCGCCGGCGGAGTGACCGCGCACCCCTTCGGGCTCTACCTGGTGCGGGTGGAATACCCCGAGGCCTTCGCGCTGCCGCAGCGCTACCTGGGGCCACATTTCCTTTCATCTTTGCCCGATACGCTCGGCTGACGCTGTCCGGGGCATTTGCTACCATCGACGGATTGCTTTGAAGGAAGGTCGCCGCATCTTGTCCGCCGTTCGCATCAAAATCTGTGGCATTACCCGTGTCGAGGACGCCCTGGCCGCCGCCGAGGCGGGCGCCGACGCCATCGGCATGGTGTTCTACGCCAAGAGCCCGCGCGCGGTCAGCGTGCAGCAGGCGCGCGCCATAGTCGCGGCGCTGCCGCCCTTCGTCACCAGCGTTGGCCTGTTCGTCAATGTCAGCCGCTGCGAGCTGGGGGAAATCCTCGATGCGGTGCCGCTGGACATGCTGCAGTTCCACGGCGACGAGCGCGCCGCGGACTGCGAGGGCTACCACAAGCCGTACCTGAAGGCGCTGCGCGTCAAGGCCGGCGACGACATCGCCGCGCAGGCCGCGCAGTACCCGCGGGCCGCCGGCATCCTGCTGGACACCTACGTCGAGGGCGTTCCCGGTGGAACCGGCGCGGCCTTCGACTGGTCCCTGATTCCCGAAACCCTGCCGCGCCCGCTGGTGCTGGCCGGCGGCCTCAACGCCGACAACGTCGCCGCGGCGATCCGCCAGGTGCGCCCCTATGCCGTGGACGTCAGCGGCGGGGTGGAGGCGAGCAAGGGGATCAAGGACGCCGAGAAGATCCGCGCCTTCATCCGCCGCTGCCGCGAGGCGGATTCCCGGTGAGATGCATGTGACGGCAGGCGGTCTGCCACCGTCATTAGGAGCTGTTGACGTTTTGTCATGCGAGCGCCGACCCCGTGTCGGCCTGGCGAAGGCGCCGCCCAGGGCGCGCCGCGATTTCGAGGGGCCGTGGCCGAGCCACGGCGCCGATGGTGATTTTTTCTGCTCACGGGCAGGCGCAAGGCTTCGGGCCGCTGAGCGCACTGTCCCCGCATTGGAGAACAGAGCATGAGCAACTGGCTGGTAGACAAGCTGATCCCTTCCATCATGCGTTCCGAGGCGAAGAAGAGCTCGGTACCGGAAGGCCTGTGGCACAAGTGCCCGTCCTGCGACGCCGTGCTGTATCGGCCGGAGCTGGAAAAGACCCTGGACGTCTGCCCCAAGTGCGACCACCACATGCGCATTGGCGCGCGCACCCGTCTGGACATCTTCCTCGACGAGGAAGGCCGCGAGGAGCTGGGCGCCGAGCTGGAGCCGGTGGATCGCCTGAAGTTCCGCGACACCAAGAAGTACAAGGACCGCCTGGCCGCCGCGCAGAAGGACACCGGCGAGAAGGACGCGCTGATCGCCATGAGCGGCAAGCTGCAGGGCCTGCCCGTCGTGGCCGCGGCCTTCGAGTTCTCGTTCATGGGCGGCTCCATGGGCTCCATCGTCGGTGAGCGCTTCGTGCGTGCCGCCAACTACGCCCTGGAGCACCGCTGCCCGATGATCTGCTTCTCCGCCTCCGGCGGCGCGCGCATGCAGGAAGCGCTGATCTCGCTGATGCAGATGGCCAAGACTTCCGCCGCCCTGGCGCGCCTGCGCGAGGAAGGCATCCCGTTCATCTCCGTGCTGACCGACCCGGTCTACGGCGGCGTTTCCGCCAGCCTGGCCATGCTCGGCGACGTGATCGTCGGCGAGCCCAAGGCCCTGGTCGGCTTCGCCGGCCCGCGGGTGATCGAGCAGACCGTGCGCGAGAAGCTGCCCGAAGGCTTCCAGCGCAGCGAGTTCCTCCTCGAACACGGCGCCATCGACATGATCGTGCACCGCGCGGAAATGCGCGACCGCCTGGCCAAGCTGCTGGCCAAGTTCACCAATACCCCCAGCACCGCCCTCGCAGGATGAGCCAGCGTTCCCTGGCCGACTGGCTCGGCTACCTCGAACAGCTGCATCCCTCGGCCATCGACATGGGCCTGGAGCGCTCCCGCGAGGTGGCCGTCCGCCTCGGCCTGGGGCGCCCCGCGCCGCGCGTGGTGACCGTCACCGGCACCAACGGCAAGGGCTCCACCTGCGCCTTCCTCGCCGAGCTGCTCGGCGAGCAGGGCCTGAAGGTCGGCGTGTACGCCTCGCCGCACCTGCTGCGCTACAACGAGCGCGTGCTCATTCAGGGCCGCGAGGCCAGCGATGAAGCGCTCTGCGAGGCCTTCGCCGCGGTCGAGGCGGCGCGCGGCGAAATCTCCCTGACCTATTTCGAGATGGGCACCCTGGCGGCCTTCTGGCTGTTCGAGCGCGCCGGTCTCGATGCGGTTGTGCTGGAAGTCGGCCTCGGTGGCCGGCTCGACGCGGTCAATCTGGTGGACGCCGACGTCGCCGTGGTCACCAGCATCGGTCTCGACCATGCCGAATGGCTGGGCGACAACCGCGACAGCGTGGCCTTCGAGAAGGCCGGCATCTTCCGCGCCGGCAAGCCGGCCGTGTGCGGCGACCTGGAACCGCCGCAGCCGCTGCTGGACCAGGCCCGCGCCCTGGGCGCGCCGCTGCTGCTGCGCGGCCGCGACTTCGACCTGGCCATCGGCGAGCACGACTGGCACTGGCACGGCCGTGGCGCCGACGGCACCCCGCTGCGCCTGCACCACCTGAGCCTGCTCGACCTGCCCATGGAGAATGCCGCCCTGGCGCTGCAGGTCTATGCGCTGCTGGGCCTGCCTTGGCAGCCCGAGCGCCTGCTCGCGGCCCTGCTGCGGACCCGCGTGAGCGGCCGCCTGGACCGCCGCGTGGCGACCTGGCAGGGGCAGCCGCGCCACCTGCTGCTGGACGTCGGGCACAACCCCCATGCCGCCGACTACCTGGCCCGCCGCCTCGCCGCGCGGCCGCCGAAGGGCCGGCGCCTGGCGGTTTTCGGCCTGCTTTCGGACAAGGATCTGGACGGGGTGCTGGAACCCTTGCTCGGCTTGGTGCAGGATTGGGCGGTCGCCCCCTTGCCCACGCCGCGCTCGCGCCCGGCCGGCGAGCTGGCGGCAGCCTTGCTTGCGCGTGGCGCGCAGGCCAGCGTGCATGACGACATCGCCGCGGCGCTCGAAGCACAGTGCGCGCAGGCGACGGCGGACGACGAGATCCTGGTGTTTGGCTCCTTCTACAGCGTGGCGGATGCCCTGAGCTGGCTGGACGGCAACCAGGACTGACAAGCGGTCAAGAAACGGGGGAGTGGCAATGGCTTTGCTGGATAAGGGGCTCAAGCAGCGGATCGTCGGTGCGCTGGTGTTGCTGGCGCTGGCGGTGATCTTCCTGCCGATGCTGTTCAGCCGCCAGGACGAGGTGCGCCAGGTGACGGTCGACGCCCCGGCGATGCCGAAGACGCCGGCCATGCCTGCGGTGGAAGTGCAGCCGACGCCGGTGCCCGAACCCCAGGCCCCGGTGGCCGAAGCGCCACAGGCCCCCGACGCTCAGCCCCAGGTCCAGGCGCCGGTGCCCAGTCCCGCGCCGACCACTGCGCCTTCGACGCCCATCGCCAGCCTGCCGCAAACGCCGGCCCAGCAGCCCGCCGCCCCGGCGCCGCGCCCTGCCCAGCAACCGGCCACGCCGCCGGCCCAGGCCAGCGCGCCCGCCGCTCCGGCCCAGCGCCTGGATGCCGACAAGCTGGCGGTGAGCTGGTCGGTGCAACTGGCCAGCCTGTCCAACCGCGCCCGCGCCGAGGAACTGCAGAAGAGCCTCCGCAGCCAGGGCTACAACGCCTACGTGCGCAGCTTCGACGGCATGAACCGGGTGTTCGTCGGGCCGGTGATCGAGCGCGCCGAGGCCGACCGCCTGAAGGAGCAGCTGAGCAAGCAGCAGAAGCTCAACGGCTTCGTGGTGCGCTTCCAGCCCGAACGCGGCTGACACCGATGAGCGGCTCCCGATGCATCGGGGGCTCCGCTAAACCCCGGGGCTCTGCTAAAATGCGGGGCCTTTTTCGTTTCTGGGCCGCAACGTGGCATTTACCTGGGTCGATTGGACGATGATCGGCATCATCGTCATTTCCAGCCTGATCAGTCTGAGCCGCGGCTTCGTCAAGGAAGCCCTGTCCCTGCTCACCTGGATTGTCGCGGGTGCGGTCGCCTGGATGTTCGGCGGCGCGCTGGCCGAACGTCTCGCGCCATACATCCAACTGCCGTCCGGCCGCGTCATCGCCGCCTGCGCGCTGCTTTTCGTGGTCACCCTGCTGCTGGGGGCGCTGGTCAATTTCCTCATCAGCGAACTGGTCCGGGTGACCGGCATGTCCGGCACCGACCGCGTGCTCGGCATGGCCTTCGGCGGCGCCCGCGGCGTGCTGCTGGTGGTTTTGCTGGTCGGCTTGCTGAGCCTGGCGCCGGTGCAACAGGACCCGTGGTGGCAGCAGTCGGTGCTGCTGCCGCACTTCCTGCTGGTCGCCGACTGGTCTAAGAACATCGTCCTCAACCTGGCCGGGCACTGGTTCGCCAGTGGCCAACTGGCACCGCCGGTCGGGATGGGGAGTATGCTGCCCAGCCAGTGACGGCTGGGCCAGGGTGGCGCAGTGCGCCGCCCGATGCCGGCCCGGGTGGGGCGGCGGGAACGGAATTTTTTAGCCTGTAAACCAACTAGGGGTTGCGTCGCATGTGTGGCATCGTCGGTATCGTGGGCAAGTCGAACGTCAATCAGGCGTTGTATGACGCGCTCACCGTTCTCCAGCATCGCGGCCAGGACGCTGCCGGCATCGTCACCTGTCAGGACGACAGGCTCTACCTGCGCAAGGACAACGGCCTGGTCCGTGACGTCTTCCAGCAGCGCCACATGCAGCGCCTGGTGGGCAAGGCCGGCATCGGCCACGTGCGCTATCCGACCGCCGGCAGCTCCAGCTCCGCCGAGGCCCAGCCGTTCTACGTCAACTCGCCCTACGGCATCACCCTGGCGCACAACGGCAACCTGACCAACGTCGAGCAGTTGGCCAAGGAGATCTACGAATCCGACCTGCGCCACGTCAACACCAACTCCGACTCGGAAGTGCTGCTCAACGTCTTCGCCCATGAGCTGGCGGTGCGCAACAAGCTGCAGCCCACCGAGGAAGACGTCTTCGCCGCGGTGGCCGGCGTGCACGCCCGCTGCGTCGGCGGCTACGCCGTGGTGGCGATGATCACCGGCTACGGCATCGTCGGCTTCCGCGACCCCAACGCGATCCGCCCGATCGTCTTCGGCCAGCGCCACACCGAGAACGGCGTGGAATACATGATCGCCTCGGAAAGCGTGGCCCTGGACGTCCTCGGCTTCACCCTGATCCGCGACCTGGCGCCGGGCGAAGCGGTGTACATCACCGAGGAAGGCAAGCTGTTCACCCGCCAGTGCGCGGCCAACCCGAAATACTCGCCGTGCATCTTCGAGCACGTCTACCTGGCCCGTCCGGACTCGCTGATGGACGGCATCTCGGTGTACAAGGCGCGCCTGCGCATGGGCGAGAAGCTGGCCGAGAAGATCCTCCGCGAGCGCCCGGAACACGACATCGACGTGGTCATCCCGATCCCCGACACCAGCCGCACCTCCGCCCTGGAGCTGGCCAACCGCCTGGGCGTGAAGTTCCGCGAAGGCTTCGTGAAGAACCGCTACATCGGCCGCACCTTCATCATGCCCGGCCAGGCCGCGCGCAAGAAGTCGGTGCGCCAGAAGCTCAATGCCATCGAGCTGGAATTCCGCGGCAAGAACGTGATGCTGGTGGACGACTCCATCGTCCGCGGCACCACCAGCAAGCAGATCATCCAGATGGCCCGCGAGGCCGGGGCGAAGAAGGTCTACTTCTGCTCCGCGGCGCCGGCCGTGCGCTACCCCAACGTCTACGGCATCGACATGCCGAGCGCCCACGAACTGATCGCCCATGACCGCAGCACCGAGCAAGTGGGCGAGCTGCTCGGCGCCGACTGGCTGGTCTACCAGGACCTGCCGGACCTGATCGACGCGGTCGGCGGCGGCAAGATCAAGATCGAGCACTTCGACTGCGCGGTCTTCGACGGCCAGTACGTGACCGGCGACGTCAACGAAGCCTATCTGAACCGGATCGAGCAGGCGCGCAACGACGCGACCAAGGCCAAGGCCAACGCGGTCAGCGCCATCATCGATCTGTACAACGACTGAAGGAGAGCAGGGGATGGCACAGGAATGGGAAGCCGGTCGCCTGGACAGTGACCTGGAAGGCGCCGCCTTCGACACCCTGGCGGTACGCGCCGGGCAGCAACGCACCCCGGAGGCGGAGCACGGCGAAGCGCTGTTCCCCACCTCCAGCTACGTGTTCCGCAGCGCCGCCGACGCCGCCGCGCGCTTCGCCGGCGAGGTGCCGGGCAACGTCTACTCGCGCTACACCAACCCGACGGTGCGCACCTTCGAGGAGCGCATCGCCGCCCTGGAAGGCGCCGAGCAGGCGGTGGCCACCTCCACCGGCATGTCGGCCATCCTCTCGCTGGTGATGACCCACTGCAGCGCCGGCGACCACGTGCTGGTCTCGCGCAGCGTGTTCGGCTCGACCATCAGCCTGTTCGAGAAGTACTTCAAGCGCTTCGGCGTGCAGGTGGACTACCCGCCGCTGAGCGACCTCAAGGCCTGGGAAGCGGCGATCAAGCCGAACACCAGGCTGCTGTTCGTCGAGTCGCCGTCCAACCCCCTGGCCGAGCTGGTGGACATCGCGGCCCTGGCCGAGATCGCCCACGCCCATGGCGCGCTGCTGGCGGTGGACAACTGCTTCTGCACCCCGGCGCTGCAGCAGCCGCTGAAGCTCGGCGCCGACGTGGTGATCCACTCGGCGACCAAGTACATCGACGGCCAGGGCCGCAGCATGGGCGGCGTGGTCGCCGGCAGCCGCAAGCTGATGGAAGGCGTGGTCGGTTTCCTGCGCACCGCCGGCCCGACCCTCAGCCCGTTCAACGCCTGGATCTTCCTCAAGGGCCTGGAAACCCTGCGCGTGCGCATGCAGGCGCATTGCGCCGCGGCCCAGGACGTGGCCGAGTGGCTGGAACAGCAGCCGGGCATCGAGCGCGTCTACTACGCCGGCCTGGCCAGCCACCCGCAGCACGAGCTGGCCAAGCAGCAGCAGAAGGGCTTCGGCGCGGTGGTCAGCTTCGAGGTGAGGGGCGACAAGGCCGCGGCCTGGCGCTTCATCGACGCCACCCGGATGATCTCCATCACCACCAATCTGGGTGACACCAAGACCACCATCGCCCACCCGGCGACCACCTCCCACGGCCGCCTGTCGCCGCAGGAACGCGAGAACGCCGGCATCCGCGACAACCTGATCCGCGTCGCGGTGGGCCTGGAAGACGTCGACGACATCAAGAAGGACCTGGCACGAGGCCTGGCGGCACTGTGAGCGACCTGGCAGCGATCATCGGCAACGGCAAGGTCGCGCTGGTCACCGGCGCGGCGCGGGGCATCGGTCTGGGGATCAGCGCCTGGCTGATCGCCGAGGGCTGGCAGGTGGTGCTGGTCGACCAGGACCGCGAGCGCGGCGCCAAGGTCGCCGAGGCGCTGGGCGACAAGGCCTGGTTCATCGCCCTGGACGTGTCCCAGGAGAGCCAGGTGGCGCAGACCGTGGCCGAGGTGCTCGGGCAGTTCGGCCGCCTCGACGCCCTGGTGTGCAACGCGGCCATCGCCCGCCCGGGCGTCACGTCGCTGGAGAGCCTGACGCTCAACGAGTGGAACCGCACCCTGGCGGTGAACCTCAGCGGCCCGATGCTGCTGGCCAAGCACTGCGCGCCCTACCTGCGGGCGCACCAGGGCAGCATCGTCAACATCGCCTCGACCCGCGCGCACCAGTCCGAGCGCAGCTCCGAAGCCTACGCGGCGAGCAAGGGCGGCATCCTCGCCCTGACCCACGCGCTGGCCATGAGCCTGGGCCCGGAAATCCGCGTCAACGCGGTCAGCCCCGGCTGGATCGACGCCCGTGACCTCCACGAGCGCCAGGCGGCGCCGCTCACCGAGCTGGACCACGACCAGCACCCGGTCGGCCGCGTCGGCACGGTGGAAGATGTCGCTGCGCTGGTGGCCTGGCTGCTGGGCGACAACGCTGGCTTCGTCACTGGCCAGGAGTTCGTCGTCGACGGCGGCATGACGCGCAAGATGATCTATCTCGACTGAGGTCGGGAGGGTGATGGAGGAGGGCGGCCCAGGGGCCGCCCTTTTTCGTATTTCTCAGGAGCCCCCTGGGCGTCCGGCGTGGCCGGTGAATCCAATCGCGGACAAAGTCCGCTCCTACGCCCGTGCTTCCCTGAACCGTAGGAGCTACACCGAGGTGCTTTCGTAGGATGGGTATCGCTTCGCTCAACACAATCCTACGGGGTTTGAACCCACCTGTAGGAGCGGACTCTGTCCGCGATTCGGCGGATGCTCGGAGCGGCGCGCTACACCCAACCCCAAAGGCAGCTGGCTTCCCGCGTTCCCCCCAAAACGCGAAATTTCAAAAAAAATCCAACCAGGGCATTGACTTAGGAAATGCCGCCGGTAGAATGCGCCCCACTTCGAGACGAAGGGTGATTAGCTCAGCTGGGAGAGCATCTGCCTTACAAGCAGAGGGTCGGCGGTTCGATCCCGTCATCACCCACCATCTCGCAAGTTACGCGCAGCGGTAGTTCAGTCGGTTAGAATACCGGCCTGTCACGCCGGGGGTCGCGGGTTCGAGTCCCGTCCGCTGCGCCATCTTCCCCCTCCTGGAGTTCACCACCCCGAACTCACCGCCACGTAGAGTCAAGGCTCCGTAGCGACAGGCAGGATGGAAGGCCGTAACACCCTTGGATGCAAGTCCAGCCGACGCGCAGCGGTAGTTCAGTCGGTTAGAATACCGGCCTGTCACGCCGGGGGTCGCGGGTTCGAGTCCCGTCCGCTGCGCCATCTTCCAAGCCCTCAGGCAGCCATGCCTGGGGGCTTTTTCATTGCGCCGGGAAAAGTCCTCGGTCATGTGCGCTTCATCCGCGCCGGCTAGGCTGCATCCATGACCTTGTCGAACGCGATGGGAGGCAGCCATGGACGACTACCAGGAAGAACTGCTCGAAGAACACCGTACCGAATGCGATCCGCCGGAGCCGGCGGACGACGCCACCGAGATGTGATCAGCCGGCCTGCCGCTGCGCGCGGCGGTATTCCCCCGGCGGCTGGCCGCTCCAGCGCTTGAAGGCGCGCTGGAAGGCCTCGGCCGAGGCGAAGCCGAGCAGGTAGGCGATCTCGCCGAAGGCCAGGTCGGTGTCGCGGATGTAGATCATCGCCAGGTCGCGGCGCGTCTCGTTGAGGATGCTGCGGAACTGGGTGCCTTCCTCGGCCAGCTTGCGGCGCAGCGTCCAGGTCGGCAGCTTGAGGCGCGCGGCGACCTCTTCCAGGTCCGGCTCGCGGCCGTTGAGCAGTGGCCCCAGTAGTTGCACCACGCGCTCGCGCAGGGTGCGCGTGCGGGTGCGCTGCTCCAGTTCCTTCTCGCAGATTTCCTGCATCTGCCGCCAGGTGCTGGGGCAGTGCTCGCGGTTGCCCAGGGCCAGGCTGGCCTGGTCCAGGCGCAGGCGGTTGGCGCCGGCGGCGAATTCCACCGGGCAGCCGAAGAATTCCTCGTAGCGGGCCGCATAGTCCGGCGCCGGGTACTCGATCTCCACCCGGAGCGGGCGCACCGGCTGCCCGGCGATGCGCGTGAGGTAGCTGAGCCAGCCGGCCAGCACCGAATCCACCACGAAGCGGTTGTAGGCGTTGTACGGGCTGATGGAATAGAAGCTCAGCCAGGCGCCGCCGGCGTCCTCGGTCAGGCTGGAGCGGCCGCGGTAGTTCTGCGCGTAGAGCGGTTCGAAGCGGATCAGCGCGCGGCTGGCGGCGCGCAGGTCGGGGGCCAGGGCGGCGCTGACGCCGGGCAGGCCAAGTTGCTGGATGCGGCTGAACTGGCCCATGCGCAGGCCCAGGGCGGGGTCGCCGCTGAGCTGGATGGCCGCGTGGCCCAGGCGCATGTAGCGCGGGATCGACAGGCGCCCGCCGGGCTCGGCGAGGCGCGCCGCGTCCAGGCCGTACTGCAGCAGCAGCGGCTGCGCCGGCACGCCGCGGTCTTCCAGGGCGTCGGCCAGGCCGTGGACGAAGCCTATGGAGAGGTCGCCCAGCCGCATGCCCGGTTGCTTCATGGTCACAGCCAGAGGTTGATCAGGCGCGCGCCGGGGCCGTCCTCGGCGAGCTGCTGGCCGCCACGGTCGACCACCAGGCCGGGGCCGGAGCTGCCCAGGTCCCACAGCTGCCCGCGGAGGAACACCGCGATGCCGGCCTGGGCGCCGCTGGCGGCCAGGCGCCCGCCGAGGGCCAACTGCTGCCAGGCCTGGCCTTCGCTCAGCTCGCCGGGTTTGAGCTGCACGTCGGAAGGCGTGCGCGCGCCGTTGTAGCCGCGCCAGGGCTGCTGCCACTGGTCGTTGCCGCTGAGGAAGGCGGGCACCGCCAGCAGCTCGACCTTTTCCGAGGCCAGCACCGCGTAGTTGATCGGGTACCAGCTGTCGGCGCAGATCAGCACGCCCAGGCGCCCGGCCGGCGTGTCCAGCACCTGCAGGTTGTCGCTGTGGCCGGCGCGGATGAAGGGCTTCTCGTCGTCGATGGGGAAGACCTTGCGCTGCGGCTGGCCCAGCGGCCTGCCGTCGCTGCCGAACACCAGGCTGGCGTTGTACAGGCTGCCGTTGCCGGTGACCAGTACGCCGTCCTCCACCTTGGGGTTGGGCAGGACGATGGAGCCGGCCACCAGGGTGACGCCGAACTGCCGGGCCAGGCCGCCGAACAGCGTCTGGTAGTCGTGGGCCATGTCCACCGCCTTCATGCGGAACAGGGCGTCGGTGAAACGGTCGCGGCCCTTGGCGATGAGCCAGCCGCGGGCCAGCTTCACCGGGTTGCTGACGGCCATCCACTGCATGGCCTCGGCCAGGTGCTGGGCCTGGTAGACCTCGGGCTTCTCGCCGGCGGCCACCAGCCAGGTGCCGATGTGCTCGGGGAACACCACCACCGTGCGCGGGCCGAGCAGGCCCTCGCTGCGGGCCTTCTCCAGGTAGGCCGCAAGCTTCAGGCGCAGGCGCTCGACGTTCTGGTAGTCGGCGGCATAGAGCTCGGGCTGCACGCCCAGCAGGTTGCCGCGTTCGGAAGGCGCGCCCTGGTTGAGCACCACCTGGCTGCGCAGGTCGGACAGGTAGTGGCCCACCGGGCGGCGCTCGGCCCAGCCGGCGTAGGCGGCGAAGAGGGTGACCAGGATGAGGAATGTCAGCTTGCGCATGCGGGGCTCCGGGACTGGCCGTCAGGGTAGGGGAGCGGCGCCGGCTTGCCAAGCGGTGCTGTCATCTTCGATCAGTAAGTTGTCATTTCCGGTCATTGAGCGCGCCCGGGGCGCTGCTTAGAGTCTGCCCCATACCGACCGTGGCCCGTCCGAGGCCCCGGCACCATGCCCGATGTGGAGGAATCATGACCGCCGCCCGCTACCCGCACCTGCTCGCGCCCCTGGACCTGGGCTTCACCACCCTGCGCAACCGCACCCTGATGGGCTCGATGCACACCGGCCTGGAAGAGAAGCCCAACGGCTTCGAACGCATGGCCGCCTATTTCGCCGAGCGCGCCCGCGGCGGCGTCGGCCTGATGGTCACCGGCGGCATCGGCCCGAACGAGGAAGGCGGCGTGTACGCCGGCGCGGCCAAGCTGACCACCGCCGAGGAAGCCGAGAAACACAAGGTCGTCACCCAGGCGGTGCACGAGGCCGGCGGCAAGATCTGCATGCAGATCCTCCACGCCGGGCGCTACGCCTACAGCCCGAAATCCGTGGCGCCCAGCGCCATCCAGGCGCCGATCAACCCGTTCAAGCCGCGCGAGCTGGACGAGGAGGGCATCGAGAAGCAGATCACCGACTTCGTCAACTGCTCCAGCCTGGCCCAGCAGGCCGGCTACGACGGCGTCGAGATCATGGGATCGGAAGGCTACTTCATCAACCAGTTCCTGGTCGCCCACACCAACCAGCGCACCGACCGCTGGGGCGGCAGCTACGAGAACCGCATGCGCCTGCCGGTGGAGATCGTCCGCCGCGTGCGCGAGGCGGTGGGGCCGAACTTCATCATCATCTACCGCCTGTCGATGCTCGACCTGGTGGAAGGCGGCAGCACCTGGGACGAGATCGTCCTGCTGGCCAAGGCCATCGAGCAGGCCGGCGCCACCCTGATCAACACCGGCATCGGCTGGCACGAGGCGCGCATCCCGACCATCGCCACCAAGGTGCCGCGCGCGGCCTTCACCAAGGTCACCGCCAAGCTGCGCGGCGAGGTGGGCATCCCGCTGGTCACCACCAACCGCATCAACACCCCGGAAGTGGCCGAGCAGGTGCTGGCCGAGGGCGACGCCGACATGGTCTCCATGGCCCGGCCGTTCCTCGCCGACCCGGACTTCGTCAACAAGGCCGCCGAAGGCCGCGCGGACGAGATCAACACCTGCATCGGCTGCAACCAGGCCTGCCTGGACCACACCTTCGGCGGCAAGCTGACCAGTTGCCTGGTCAACCCGCGCGCCTGCCACGAGACCGAGCTGAACTACATCCCCACCACCCACGTGAAGAAGGTCGCCGTGGTGGGCGCCGGCCCGGCCGGCCTGGCCGCCGCCACCGTGGCCGCCGAGCGTGGCCACCAGGTGACTCTGTTCGACGCCGGCGGCGAGATCGGCGGGCAGTTCAACGTGGCCAAGCGCGTGCCGGGCAAGGAAGAGTTCTACGAGACCCTGCGCTACTTCAAGCGCAAGCTGGAGACCACCGGCGTCGACCTGCGCCTGAACACCCGCGTGTCGGTCGGCGACCTAGCCAAGGGCGGCTTCGACGAGATCCTCCTGGCCACCGGCATCGTCCCGCGCACCCCGGCCATCCCCGGCATCGACAGCCCGAAGGTGATCAGCTACCTGGACGCCATCCTCGAGCGCAAGCCGGTGGGGCAGAAAGTGGCGGTGATCGGCGCCGGCGGCATCGGCTTCGACGTCTCCGAGTACGTCACCCACGACGGCGAATCCACCAGCCTCGATCGCCACGCCTTCTGGAAGGAGTGGGGCATCGACGAGAACCTGGAGGCCCGCGGCGGCGTCGCCGGCATCCAGCCGCACCCGCATGCCGCGGCGCGCCAGGTGTTCCTGCTGCAGCGCAAGAAGTCCAAGGTCGGCGACGGCCTGGGCAAGACCACCGGCTGGATCCACCGTACCGGGCTGAAGAACAAGCGGGTGCAGATGCTCAACAGCGTGGAGTACCTCAAGGTCGACGACGCCGGCCTGCATATCCGCATCGCCGAGGGCGAGCCGCAGGTGCTGCCGGTGGACACCGTGATCGTCTGCGCCGGCCAGGAGCCGCTGCGCGAGCTGCACGACGGCCTGGTCGCCGCCGGGCAGAATGTGCACCTGATCGGCGGCGCCGACGTGGCCGCCGAGCTGGACGCCAAGCGCGCCATCAACCAGGGCTCGCGCCTGGCCGCCGAACTCTGATCCCTTGCCTTTGCCGCCCGGATGCGCTGTCCGGGCGGCAAAGGGCGGAGCCCGTCACAGTTTTCCGTCTGTCGTACGTCGTTTTCTTACGAACGGCCGAGCGACTGCCAACCCAGTCACATTGCCTGCGACATCATTTCCCCTAGACTTGCCCCGGCACCGGTGCGCTCGAGGCCCGGCCGCCGGCCCCTGTGCGGGCCCAACCCTGTTCGCGACAGTCCAGAGGTCCCGTCATGAGCCTGCAGAAGAAGCCTCAGATGGTCGAGGCCGTGGCCTTCTTCGATGAGCGAGGCATCTGCAAGCAGATGCTCTATCCCGAATTCGAGGCCCTGCTCGACAACGTCGTGCAGATGCACGAGTTCGCCGACCGGCAGATGTGCCTGGCCTATGTGCTGATCAACGCGCGCCTGCAGGTCAAGGCCGCGGTGTTCTTCTACCTGGATTTCGACGAGAACGGCGAGGCCGACCGCGGCTGGAACCTGCCGCTGCGCCAGCTCGCCGACCGCGCCGGGCGCGGCCCGGACATGGGCGCCGGGCCCATCCGCCTGGCCTGCCGCAGCCAGTGCCCGGTGTCCTGGCACCAGATGCACCTGTGGGACCCGAGCCTGGTGACGGGCAACAACCACCTGGTGATGCTGCGCGACGCGATCCGGCGCAACCACCTCGGCCTGCTGGTCGAGGAGGAGCCCGTCGCCGTCGAGCCGCAGCGCCTGAAGGTCGCCGCCGAGCACCAGTGGTACGCGACGCCGGCGCAGGACCCGCAGGAGCAGGCCGAGAAGCTGGCCCAGGCGATGCTGGAAGAACACCGGCAGAAGACCGCCGAGCTGCTCGGCCAGCAGGCCTCGCGCCTGTCCACCCTGAGCCAGCAGCACGAGCAGGAGCTGCAGCGCCTGCGCCTGGGCGCCGAGGAACAGGTCAAGGTGCTGCAGGCCGAGCTGGCCGCGCTGCGCGAAGGGCTCAAGCGCGAGGAAGAGATCAATGCCGGCCTGCGCCGCGAGCTGGATGAGCGGGTGGACGGCTTCCAGCGCGGCCGTGAGGAACTGACCGCGCAACTGCGCAGCATCGAGCAGCAGGGGCGCGCGGAGCTGGAGGAACTGCGCACGCAGTTCGAGGGCGAGGCCGATGCGAAGGTCGCGGTGGTGATCGCCCAGTACAAGGAACAGCTGGCGCTGCGCGATGCCGAACTGAGCTACCGCAACGAACTGGACCGCCAGCTGCAGCAGGACAACGAGGCCCTGCGCCGCGAACTGGCCGCCCAGGCGGCGCGGGCGGAGAGCGATGCGCTGCTGGAGAAGTTGACCTCGCTCGGGGTGATCTTCGTGGTCTATCATCCCGGCGCCGGGCACCTGACCATTCCGCTGCAGGACATCCCGCGCTACCAGGAAAACCCCATGGCCTACGCCGCCGCCAAATGCTTCGTCTCCGAAGCCCAGTACTGCCAGTGGCTGGCCCATTACCAGCAGCCAACCTGCGACGGCCGCCTGTCCAACGGCGAACGCTGCGCGCTGCCGGTCGACCGCGTGGACACCCCGGGCCGCTTCGTCGACGGCGACAGCAACTGCTGTGCCCGGCACAAGACCAGCGGCGGCCTGCGTGGCGTGACCGCGGGCTAGGTGGCTGCCCTGCGATTCCCCGACTGGTGCCCGCTACCCCCTTTGCAACAGCTGCGCCTCGATTGGCTGGAACAAGCTGGCGTCGAGCTGGCGCTGTTGCGCCTGGACCTGGTCGATGAGCGGGTGTCCGGCAACAAGTGGTTCAAGCTGGCGCCCTACCTGCGCCAGGCCGCCGAACAGGGCCTGGAAGGCCTGATCAGCCTGGGCGGCGCCCATTCCAACCACCTGCACGCCCTGGCCGCCGCCGGCCAGCGCTTCGGCTTCGCCACCGTTGGCCTGCTGCGCGGAAACGAGCAGGACACGCCCACGGTGCGCGACCTGCGCGCCTGGGGCATGCAACTACACTGGCTCGGCTACGCCGGCTACCGCGAGCGCCATGCCGAAGGTTTCTGGGCTCCCTGGCGCGAACGCTACCCGCGCCTGCTGGCGGTGGACGAGGGCGGCGGCGGTTTGCACGGCGCGCTGGGTTGCGCGCCGTTGGTGGAACAGTTGGGTGTGCAATTGCTGGGCATTGGCTGGAACGGTTACGACCAGCTCTGGGCTGCCTGTGGCACTGGCACCACCCTGGCCGGGCTGGTGCTGGGCGAGCAGGGCGCGCACCCGCTGATCGGCGCCCTGGCGGTACCTCCCGGCCATGGCGTGGAAGCCATGCTGCCGCGGCTGCTGGCCGAGGCGGGGCGTGAAGACGCCGGTTATCGCCTACTGGACGCCAGCCGCGGCGGTTTCGGCAAGGTGGATGCCGAGCTGGTGCGGTTCATGGCCGATTTCGAGGCGGCGACCGGTGTACCGCTGGAGCCGCTGTACACCGGCAAGCTGCTGCTGGTCCTGCATGATGAGGTAAGCGCCAGGCGGGTGCCCCGCGGCAGCCGCCTGGTTGCCGTGCACAGCGGCGGCCTGCAGGGTAGGCGGGCGATGGAAGAGCGCTTGGGGCGATTGCCGTAGGGCATTCGTTCGTGCCGGACGGATATATCGGCGCGGATCGCGGATGAGATCCGCTCCTACGACCCACCCACGTCATTCGCGCGCCCTGCGCGCGGAATCGCGGGCAGGGCCCGCTCCTACAGGTGTAGGCCGTACTCCACGGCGAACACGTAGGGCACGGATATAGGCGCGACTGTCTTGCCGACCGCGCCGCGGTGCTCTTCGTAGGAGCGAGCTTGCTCGCGAACAGATTCCCCAGCGGGGCTCATTCGCGAGCAAGCTCGCTCCTACGAGAAGCCATGCTCCTCTCAATGGGAATACCCGTTATGCACCCTTGGCCACTGGTCACCGACCAGGAACAGCCGTTCGGCCTCGTACCATTCCCCCTGCTGTTCCTCCAGACGCACCAGCAACTGCGGGAAAGCATCCGCCGGCAGTTGCGCCAACCAGGCATCGAAGCGTTCCGGCGTCCAGCTCTGCTCCGCGGCCTTGCGCGCCGGAGCCAGCCATTCGCTGCGCGGCAGCGGCTGCCAGCGCCCCGTGCCCTGGGCGCGGTACAGGGGCCAGTGGCGGCGGTGCAGCCAGGAGCCGCTCAGGTGCTCGGGGTTGGCGCCCTCCGGCGCCGCGCACTCGCCGGGCCAGGGGTAGAACAGGTAGCCGCCCAGCCAGAGCGCGGCTTGCACCGGGGCGCTGCTGAAACCGGCGATCAGGGCGCGGCCGCGTGGGGTGGAGGAGAGCGGCAACTGGTGCTCGCGCAGGTGGCGCAGCTTGTTCGCCAGGCGGTCCTCGGCGCCGGGGCCGAGCCAGTCGTCCGGGCCTTCGCGGCTGGGGCCCAGGTAGAGCTTGATGGCCAGTTCCAGGTGATGCAGGCCGTCGTCGTCCTCCAGCAGCAGGTCCAGCTCGCCCAGGGTGTGGCCGTTGTCGCGCACCGCCAGGTTGGCGCCGAGCAGGCGCAGGTCGGGGGCCTGCTGCAGGGCGAACTGCCAGAGGCGTTCGTAGTAGCGGCCCAGGCGTTGTTGCGGCGAACTCTGCAACCAGGCCTGCAACGCTTCGCTGTGCCTTTCCTGTTCGCGCAGCCAGTCGCCCAGAAGCCGCGGTTCGGCCAGCCAGCGGCTCGCCGCCAGCGGATGGCGCAGGGGCAGGGCGCCGGCATCCAGCAGGGGTTCGCCGAGCAGGGTCCAGGCGAGGTCGCGTACCGCGGGTTGGCGCAGTTCGGCTAGCAGCTCATCGAGCAGGTAGGCGGTCGACTTCATCCGTGCAGCCTAGCCGAACGCCCGCGCTGGTGCGCGGGTTTGCCGCTGTTCGGGGGTTTCCCCCATAATTCCGGGCACTACCCGCTCGCACCCGCCGCCTGGAGTCTCATGGAATCCTTTCGCAATATCGGCATCATCGGCCGCCTCGGCAGCACCCAGGTGCTGGAAACCATCCGCCGGCTGAAGCGCTTCCTGACCGAGCGGCACCTGCATGTGATCCTCGAGGACACCATCGCCGAAGTCCTGCCCGGCCACGGCCTGCAGACCTGCTCGCGGAAGATCATGGGCGAGATCTGCGACCTGGTCATCGTCGTCGGCGGCGACGGCAGCATGCTCGGCGCGGCGCGCGCGCTGGCCCGCCACAAGGTGCCGGTGCTGGGCATCAACCGCGGCAGCCTGGGCTTCCTCACCGACATCCGCCCGGACGAGCTGGAAACCAAGGTGGACGAGGTGCTCGGCGGCCAGTACATCGTCGAAAGCCGCTTCCTGCTCGACGCCCAGGTGCGCCGCCACGGCGAATCCATCGGCCAGGGCGACGCGCTCAACGACGTGGTGCTGCACCCCGGCAAGTCGACGCGGATGATCGAGTTCGAGCTGCACATCGACGGCCAGTTCGTCTGCAGCCAGAAGGCCGACGGCCTGATCGTCGCCACGCCCACCGGCTCCACCGCCTACTCGCTGTCCGCCGGCGGGCCGATCATGCATCCGAAGCTGGACGCCATCGTCATAGTGCCGATGTACCCGCACACCTTGTCCAGCCGGCCGATCGTGGTCGATGGCAACAGCGAGCTGAAGATCGTGGTGTCGCCGAACATGCAGATCTACCCGCAGGTCTCCTGCGACGGGCAGAACCACTTCACCTGCGCGCCGGGCGACATGGTCACGGTGAGCAAGAAGCCGCAGAAGCTGCGCCTGATCCACCCGATCGACCACAACTACTACGAGGTCTGCCGGACCAAGCTCGGCTGGGGCAGCCGGCTGGGGAGCAGCGAGTGAGCGAACTCGACCCGGGCCGTGGCTACGACCTGATCGGCGACGTCCACGGCTGCGCACACACCCTCGACCGCCTGCTGGAGCGGCTGGGCTACCAGCTGCACGGCGGCGTCTGGCGCCACCCGCGGCGCCAGGCGCTGTTCCTCGGCGACATCGTCGACCGCGGCCCGCGCATCCGCGAGGCCCTGCACCGGGTGCACGACATGGTCGCCGCCGGCGAGGCCCTGTGCATCATGGGCAACCACGAGTACAACCTGCTCGGCTGGTCCACCCCGGCGGCGCCGGGCAGCGGCCGCCAGTACCTGCGCGAGCACACCCCGCGGCACGCGCGGCTGATCCAGGAAACCCTGGATCAGTTCGAGGGCCACCCCGGCGACTGGCGCGACTTCCTCGGCTGGTTCCGGCGTCTGCCGCTGTTCCTCGACGCCGGGCGCTTCCGCATGGTCCACGCCTGCTGGGACAACGAGCTGATCGACTCGCTGCGCCGGCAGTTCCCCGATGGGCGCATCGACGAGGCCTTCCTACAATCCTCCGCCGAGCACGGCAGCTTCGCCTACCAGGTGTGCAACCGCCTGCTGCGCGGCACCGACATGCGCCTGCCCAACGGCATGACGCTGACCGGCAGCGACGGCTTCACCCGCGCGTTCTTCCGCACCAAGTTCTGGGAAGAGGACCGCGAGCCGGAGACCTACGGCGATATTGTCTTCCAGCCCGACGCGCTGCCCGACGAGGTGGCCGCCGAGCGCCTGAGCGCCGAGCAGAAGTCCAGCCTGCTGAGCTACGGCGCCGACGAGCCTTTGCTGTTCGTCGGCCACTACTGGCGCCGCGGCACGCCGGCGCCGATCCGCCCGAACCTGGCCTGCCTGGACTACAGCGCGGTCATGTACGGCAAGCTGGTGGCCTACCGGCTGGACCAGGAAACGCGCCTGCAGCGCGACAAGTTCGTCTGGGTGGACGTGAAGCGTCCGGGAGAGGATGAGTGAGTGCAGTAGTGGCCATGCGCCTGCCCCTGGCGGCGGATCTCGCCGGTTTCGTCGGTCTGCTGCAACGCCTGAACGTGCCCTTCCGGGTCAGCGAGGAGGCCGGCGAACAGGTGCTCTGGGTGCCGGACGAAAGCCTGGCCGAGCAGGTGCGCGACCTCTACCGGCGCTACCCGCAGGGCGACCCCGAGCTGGCTTCCGCGGCCCAACCGCAGCGCCGCGGCCCGGGCTTCCTGGCCCAGGTGCGGGCCAGCAAGGTGACCGCCGCGGTGCTGCTGGTGACCTTCGCGGTCGCTGCCCTGACCCTGCTCGGCGGCAACCCGGACACCCTGCGCTGGTTCACCTTCCAGGACTTCCAGCTGGTCGGCACCGACCGGGTGCTGTTCCAGCCGCTGGCCGAGGGCCTGGCGGCGGGGCAGTGGTGGCGCCTGTTCACGCCCATGCTGATCCACTTCGGCTGGCTGCACCTGGCGATGAACGCCATGTGGTACTGGGAGCTGGGCCGGCGCATCGAATACCGCCAGGGTGGCGTCATGCTGCTGGGCCTGAGCCTGGGCTTCGGCCTGGTGTCCAACGTCGTGCAGTACCTGGCTTCCGGGCCGAGCCTGTTCGGCGGCCTGTCCGGCGTGCTCTACGGCCTGCTCGGGCACTGCTGGATCTTCCAGCTGCTGGCGCCGACCCCGGCCTACCGCCTGCCGAAGGGCGTGGTGGCGATGATGCTGATCTGGCTGCTGGTGTGCCTGTCCGGCGTCATCGACCTGCTGGGCTTCGGCTCCATCGCCAACGGCGCCCACGTCGGCGGGCTGGTGATCGGCTGCCTGACCGGCGCGCTGGGCGGCATGCTGGCGCGCGGGCGCCAGGCCTGATCCCACGCGCGCCGTAGGGCGTACAACCGTTCGCGGTTGTACGCCGTTACACCCGATTCGTCGCCGGCGCCAGGGACGAACCGGGCCGACGATTTCCCGCATGACCGCGAGCAGGCCGGCGGCCACGGCCAACCGACGTATAACGCGGAACGTTATACGCCCTACGTCGATGCCACCGTTTGACCTCTGTTCGTGCGCCAGGCCGCCCGGCCCGGTAGAATGCCGGTTTTGCCCCCAGCAGGAGCCGGCCCCATGTCGTCCTTCGCCGAAACCATCGAGAACATCACCCCGGAAATCTACGAGAGCCTCAAGCTCGCCGTGGAGATCGGCAAGTGGCCGGACGGCCGCAAGCTCACCCAGGAGCAGAAGGAGCTGTGCCTGCAGGCGATGATCGCCTGGGAGCTGCAGAACCTGCCCGAGGACCAGCGCACCGGCTACATGGGTCCGCAGGAGTGCGAGTCCCACGCCGAGGCGATCCCCAACATCCTCTTCTCGTCCAATTCGCTGCACTGATGACCGGGCTTTGATGAAAGAGCTAGGACGCGGCGCCCTGAGCAAGATGTCGGCGCGCCTTGAAAGCCCCGTACAGTACGCCTTCCGCCTCGGCGAGGCGGAAGTGGCGGTCAACCCGCTGATCGGCAAGACCCTGCGCCTGGAGTACCTGGGCGCCATCCACTGCTGCCATTGCGGGCGCAAGACGAAGAAGAGCTTCAGCCAGGGCTACTGCTACCCCTGCTTCACCAAGCTGGCGCAGTGCGACAGCTGCATCGTCAGCCCGGAAAAGTGCCACTACGACGAGGGCACCTGCCGCGAGCCGGCGTGGGGCGAGCGCTTCTGCATGACCGACCACGTGGTCTACCTGGCCAACTCCTCGGGCGTGAAGGTGGGCATCACCCGCGCCACCCAGGTGCCGACGCGCTGGATCGACCAGGGCGCGCGCCAGGCGCTGCCGATCCTGCGGGTGGCCACGCGCCAGCAGTCCGGGCTGGTGGAAGACCTGCTGCGCAGCCAGGTGGCCGACCGCACCAACTGGCGCGCCCTGCTCAAGGGCGAGGCCGAGCCGCTGGACCTGGCGGCCATCCGCGAGCAGCTGTTCGACCACTGCGCCGAGGGCCTGCGCGAGCTGCAGCAGCGCTTCGGCCTGCAGGCCATCCAGCCGGTGAGCGACATCGAGCCGATCGAGATCCGCTACCCGGTGCAGGCCTACCTGGCCAAGATCACCAGCTTCGATCTGGACAAGACGCCGGTGGTGGAGGGTACCCTGCAAGGCATCAAGGGCCAGTACCTGATCTTCGACACCGGCGTCATCAATATCCGTAAGTACACAGCTTATCAGCTAGCCATCAGCTATAAGCCTCAAGCGGCAAGCTGAGCCGGCGAACCATGAACTTGCGGCTTGAAGCTCGAAGCTTGAAGCTGCCCGGAGGGCCACATGCGCACTGATCAACCGAAAGTCATCTACCTCAAGGACTACCAGGCGCCCGAGTACCTGATCGACGAGACCAACCTGACCTTCGAGCTGTACGAGGACCACACCCTGGTCCACGCGCAACTGGTCATGCGCCGCAACCCCGAGCGCGGCGAGGGCCTGCCGCCGCTGGTGCTCGACGGCCAGCAGCTGGAGCTGCAATGGGTGGCCCTGGACGACCGCGTGCTGGAAGAGGGCGACTACCAGTTGGACGAGAACCACCTGACCCTGCAGCCGACCGCCAGGCAGTTCACCGTCGACAGCACCGTGCGCATCCACCCGGAGAAGAACACCGCCCTGGAAGGCCTGTACAAGTCCGGCAAGATGTTCTGCACCCAGTGCGAGGCCGAGGGCTTCCGCAAGATCACCTACTACCTCGACCGCCCGGACGTGATGAGCAGCTTCACCACCACCGTCTCGGCCGAGCAGCACAAGTACCCGGTGCTGCTGTCCAACGGCAACCCGGTGGCCAGCGGTTCGGAAGAGGACGGCCGCCACTGGGCCACCTGGCAGGACCCGTTCAAGAAACCGGCCTACCTGTTCGCCCTGGTCGCCGGCGACCTCTGGGCGGTGGAAGACACCTACACCACCCTGAGCGAGCGCGAAGTCGCCCTGCGCATCTACGTCGAGCCGGAGAACATCGACAAGTGCCAGCACGCCATGGACAGCCTGAAGAAGGCCATGCGCTGGGACGAGAAGGTCTACGGCCGCGAGTACGACCTGGACATCTTCATGATCGTCGCGGTCAACGACTTCAACATGGGCGCCATGGAGAACAAGGGGCTCAACATCTTCAACTCCAGCTGCGTGCTGGCCAAGGCCGAGACCGCCACCGACGCCGCGCACCAGCGCGTCGAGGGCGTGGTGGCCCACGAATACTTCCACAACTGGTCGGGCAACCGCGTGACCTGCCGCGACTGGTTCCAGCTGTCGCTCAAGGAAGGCTTCACCGTGTTCCGCGACAGCGAGTTCTCCGCCGACATGAACTCGCGCACCGTCAAGCGCGTCGAGGACGTGGCCTTCCTGCGCACCAACCAGTTCGCCGAGGACGCCGGCCCCATGGCCCACCCGGTGCGCCCGGACTCGTTCATCGAAATCTCCAACTTCTACACCCTGACCGTCTACGAGAAGGGTTCGGAAGTGGTGCGCATGATCCACACCCTGCTCGGCGCCGAGGGCTTCCGCAAGGGCACCGACCTGTACTTCGAACGGCATGACGGCCAGGCGGTGACCTGCGACGACTTCGTCAAGGCCATGGAAGACGCCAATGGCGTCGACCTGACGCAGTTCAAGCGCTGGTACAGCCAGTCCGGCACCCCGCGCCTGGCGGTGGAGGAAAGCTACGATGCCGCGGCGCAGAGCTACACCCTGACCTTCCGCCAGAGCTGCCCGCCGACCCCGGGCCAGAAGGACAAGCAGCCCTTCGTCATCCCGGTGGAAATGGGCCTGCTGGACCACCTGGGCAACCCGCTGCCGCTGCGCCTGGCCGGCGAGGAACACGCCCACGGCAGCAACCGCGTGCTGCAGGTGACCGAGGCCGAGCAATCCTTCACCTTCGTCGGCCTGGCCGAGAAGCCGCTGCCGTCGCTGCTGCGCGGCTTCTCCGCGCCGGTGAAGCTGAGCTTCCCCTACGACCGCGACCAGCTGATGTTCCTCATGCAGTACGACGAGGACGGCTTCAACCGCTGGGAAGCCGGCCAGCAGTTGTCGGTGCAGGTGCTCCAGGAACTGATCGGCCAGCACCAGCGCGGCGAGCAACTGGTGCTCGACGAGCGACTGATCACTGCCTTCCACACCCTGCTGCAGGACAACGCCCTGGACCAGGCGATGGTCGCCGAGATGCTCTCGCTGCCCAGCGAGGCCTACCTCACGGAGTTGAGCGAGGAAGCCGACGTCGAGGCCATCCACGCCGCCCGCGAGTTCGCCCGCAAGCGCATCGCCGAGGCCCTGCGCGAGCCGCTGTGGCAGCGTTACCAGGCCAACCGCGAAGCCTCGCGCAAGACGCCGTACGTGGCCGAGGCCGAGCACATCGCCCGGCGCAGCCTGCAGAACATCGCGCTGTCCTACCTGATGCTGGTGGGCGGCGATGAAGTGCTGGCGGCCTGCCTCGAGCAGTACGAGGGCTGCGACAACATGACCGAACGCCTGACCGCCCTGGCGGTGCTGGTCAACTCGCCGTACGACGACGAGAAGGCCAAGGGCCTGGAAATGTTCGCCGACTACTTCAAGGACAACCCGCTGGTGATGGACCAGTGGTTCAGCGTGCAGGCCGGCTGCACCCTGCCCGGCGGCCTGGAGCGCGTGCAGGCGCTGATGGGCCACCCGGCCTTCACCCTGAAGAACCCGAACAAGATCCGCGCCCTGATCGGCGCCTTCGCCAACCAGAACCTGGTCAACTTCCACCGCGCCGACGGCGCGGGCTACCGCTTCCTGGCCGACCAGGTGATCATCCTCAACGCGCTCAACCCGCAGATCGCCTCGCGCCTGCTGGCGCCGCTGACCCGCTGGCGCAAGTACGCCCCGGCGCGCCAGGCCCTGATGCGCGCCGAGCTGGAGCGCATCCTGGCCTCCGGCGAGCTGTCCAGCGACGTCTACGAGGTGGTCAGCAAGAGCCTCGCCTGACGCTGCTCCCGGCTGACGAAAAAAGGTGTTATCGGCCCTGCCGGTAACACCTTTTTTTCGCCTGTGGACTTGCTGTCTCGCCAATCGCGCCGAGGCGTTCTTCGTAGGATGGGTTGAGCCTGCGAAACCCATGCGGTGGTGGTGATGGGTATCGCTGCGCTCAACACCATCCTACGGCGGTGCTCCTCCTGCCATGCAGGCCGACAGCGCCGAGGCGCTTTTCGTAGGAGCGAGCTTGCTCGCGAACCCGCCAGTCACTGGGTTATTCCCCTTCGGGCCAGCGCAAGCGCTGTTCGCGATGAAGCCGCGTCCCGCGTTCGCGGGAATGACGGGATATAGATAGGCGTTTCAGGATGACTCTGGACTCGCCGCTAGCTCCGAACGGCCCCCTCTCCCTTCAGGGCGGGGCGCGCAGCCGAGGGTTGGGGAGAGGGTGCTCTAAAGCCCAGCACCTAAAGTCCCCGGCAAACCCCGTTCGCGAGCAAGCTCGCTCCTACAGGAAAGCACCCTCGCGGCGAAAGCCACGCAGCCAGTTCCCAAGTGTTCCCGCGGGAGCTTCCAGGTACCCGGAAATACCCGGAGTGTTACCGTCGGTATCTTTTTTCCTGTCCGCTGGAGGCCGCGTGGCGACTGGGCTGCAGCTTTACCTAGTCCTTTTGGATGACTCCCGCTGCGCTTAACAAAAGATAACGTGCCTTTAATTGTCAGGCTGCAGAAAGGCTGGCATATAACGACCACTCCCTATCCGCCTGCAATAAAAACAAAGAGGTAAGGCTATATGCGTGAGCATCTGCGGCACGCCACCGGCGAGCTGTCCGTGCGTTCGTCCGGGCTCTCGGTTTCCGCCACCCCGTCCCCCCTGCGCAAATCGCTTTCGCTGCTCGGCGCGTTCTCGCTGCTGTGGCTGGCGGCCGCCCCGTTGCATGCCGGTGCGAGCGAAGCGCCGGCCAGCGACACCGATGGCTACGCCATCGCCTCGGCCAAGGCCCCGAGCAGTCTGCTGCTGAGCGTCAGCCACGCCGGCAAGCGCCTGGTGGCGGTCGGCGACCGGGGGCACATCCTCTATTCCGACGACAACGGCAAGACCTGGGCCCAGGCCAAGGTGCCCACCCGCCAGCTGCTGACCGCGGTGTTCTTCGTCAACGACAAGAAGGGCTGGGCGGTCGGCCACGACGCGCAGATCCTCGCCAGCGAGGACGGCGGCGCCACCTGGACGCGCCAGTTCGAAGACCTCAAGCGCGAAGCGCCGCTGCTGGACGTGTGGTTCCAGGACGAGAGCCACGGCCTGGCCGTGGGCGCCTACGGCGCCATGCTGGAAACCCACGACGGCGGCAAGAACTGGGAAGACGTCAGCGAACGCCTGGACAACGAAGACCAGTTCCACCTCAACGGCATCGCCGCGGTGAAGGATTCCGGCCTGCTGGTGGTGGGCGAATCCGGCAGCCTGTTCCGCTCGAAGGACTGGGGCGCCACCTGGGAGAAACTGCAGGGCCCCTACGAGGGTTCGCTGTTCGGCGCCGTCGGCACCGCCCAGCCCGGCACCGTGCTGATCTACGGCCTGCGCGGGCACCTGTTCCGCTCCACCGATTTCGGCGACACCTGGCAACAGGTGGCGCTGCCCATCGCCGGTGACGGCACCCTGGAGTTCGGCCTGGCCGAAGGCTCGCTGCTGCCCGATGGCAGCATCGCCGTGGTCGGCAACAGCGGCAGCGTGCTGGTGAGCAAGGACGACGGCCGCACCTTCAACATCTTCAACCGGCCCGACCGCCTGGCGCTGGCCGGGGTCGGCGCGGCCGGCGACGGCAACCTGGTCCTGGTCGGCCAGGGCGGCATCCACCTGGCTTCGGCGACCGGCGCCGAGCTGACAGAACAACAATGAGCCGGGGAAGCCCTATGAACGCAGTCAACTCGCATCACCAGGACAAGGCGACCCTGCTCGAACGCCTGATCTTCAACAACCGCCCGGTCGTGATCGTCATCTGCCTGCTGGTGACCCTGTTCCTCGCCTTCCAGGCGACCCAGGTACGGCCGTCCACCAGCTTCGAGAAGATGATCCCGCTCAAGCACCCGTTCATCCAGAACATGCTGAGCCACATCAACGACCTCTCCAACCTCGGCAACACCGTGCGCATCTCGGTGGAAGCGGTGAACGGCGACATCTTCACCAAGGAATACATGGACACCCTGCGGCAGATCCATGACGAGGTGTTCTACATCCCCGGCGTCGACCGTTCCGGCCTGAAGTCGCTGTGGAGCCCCAGCGTGCGCTGGACCGAGGTGACGGAAGAGGGCTTCGCCGGCGGCGAGGTCATCCCGCAGACCTACGACGGCTCGGCCAAGGCCCTGGACAAGCTGCGCGACAACGTCCTCAAATCCGGCCAGATCGGCCGCCTGGTGGCGAACAACTTCAAGTCCAGCATCGTCGACGTGCCGCTGCTGGAGGTCTACCCCGACGCCCAGGACCAGAGCAAGCTGCTGAAGCTGGACTACCGCCAGTTCTCCCATGAGCTGGAAGAGAAGATCCGCGACAAGTACCAGGCGCAGAATCCGAACGTGAAGATCCACATCGTCGGCTTCGCCAAGAAGGTCGGCGACCTGATCGACGGCCTGGTCATGGTGGTGGGCTTCTTCGGCATCTGCTTCGTCATCACCCTGGTGCTGCTGCTGTGGTTCACCAAGTGCGTGCGCTCCACCATCGCCGTGCTCTCCACCACCCTGGTGGCGGTGATCTGGCAACTCGGCCTGCTGCACACCATCGGCTTCGGGCTGGACCCGTACTCGATGCTGGTGCCCTTCCTGATCTTCGCCATCGGTATTTCCCACGGGGTGCAGAAGATCAACGGCATCGCCCTGCAGTCCAGTGACGCGGAAACCCCGCTGCTGGCCGCTCGGCGCACCTTCCGCCAGCTGTTCCTGCCGGGCATGATCGCCATCCTCGCCGACGCCGTGGGCTTCATCACCCTGCTGGTGATCGATATCGGGGTGATCCGCGAACTGGCCATCGGCGCTTCCATCGGCGTGGCGGTGATCGTCTTCACCAACCTGATCCTGCTGCCGGTGGCGATCTCCTACATCGGCATCAGCAAGCGCGCCGTGGAGCGCAGCAAGAAGGACGCGGTGCGCGAGCATCCGTTCTGGCGCCTGCTGTCCAACTTCGCCAGCGCCAAGGTGGCGCCCATCTCCATCCTGATCGCCCTGGTGATGTTCGCCGGCGGCCTCTGGCAGGGCCACCACCTGAAGATCGGCGACCTCGACCAGGGCGCCCCGGAACTGCGTCCGGACTCGCGCTACAACCTCGACAACGACTTCATCATCCGCAACTACTCCACCAGCTCCGACGTGCTGGTGGTGATGGTCGAGTCGGCGGCCGAGGGCTGCTCCGCGCACCAGACGCTGCAGGCCATCGACGAGCTGTCGTGGAAGCTGGAGAACACCGAGGGCGTGCAGTCGGCCATCTCCCTGGTCACCGTGTCCAAGCAGGTGATCAAGGGCATGAACGAGGGCAACCTGAAGTGGGAGACCCTGTCGCGCAACAAGGACGTGCTGAACAACTCCATCAGCCGCGCCGACGGCCTGTACAACAGCGCCTGCTCGCTGGCGCCGCTGCTGGTGTTCCTCAACGACCACAAGGCCGAGACCCTCGACCGCGCCGTGCTCGCCGTGCAGGAGTTCGCCAAGGACCACGAGAAGGATGACCTGAAGTTCAAGCTCGCCGCGGGCAACGCCGGCATCGAGGCGGCCACCAACGAGGTGATCAAGCAGTCCGAGCTGATCATCCTGGTGCTGGTGTATATCTGCGTGGCGGTCATGTGCATGATCACCTTCCGCTCCTTCACCGCGACCCTCTGCATCGTCCTGCCGCTGATCCTCACCTCGGTGCTGGGCAACGCGCTGATGGCCACCCTCGGCATCGGCGTGAAGGTGGCGACGCTGCCGGTGATCGCCCTCGGCGTGGGCATCGGCGTGGACTACGGGATCTACATCTACACCCGCCTGGAGTCCTTCCTGCGCCAGGGCCTGTCGCTGCAGGAGGCCTACTACGAGACGCTGAAGTCCACCGGCAAGGCCGTGCTGTTCACCGGCCTGTGCCTGGCCATCGGCGTGGCCACCTGGATCTTCTCGGCGATCAAGTTCCAGGCCGACATGGGCCTGATGCTGACCTTCATGCTGCTGTGGAACATGTTCGGCGCGCTCTGGCTGCTGCCGGCCCTGGCCCGCTTCCTGATCAACCCGGAGAAGGTCCGGGCGAAGAAGGCGTCGATCCTGGTCCACTGATCCTGGCGTGACCCAGAAAACCGCGGCTTCGGCCGCGGTTTTTTTTGCTCGCCGGGGCGACGGCGGGCGGATCCGCGGACGGGAAATATCCGGACGTGTAGGAGCGGGCCCTGCCCGCGAATCGCGCGCAGGGCGCGCTCCTACAAGGAAGCGCTGCCGAGGTGCTTTTCGTAGGAGCGAGCTTGCTCGCGAACGGGGTTTGCCGGTGGCGTAGGTGTTGGGCTCAAGAGCGCCCTCTCCCCAACCCTCTCCCGCAAGCGGGAGAGGGGGCTGTCCTGAGCGGCCGGAAAATCCGCAGCCATCCTGATACTCCTCCTGGCTACGTCGCCACTCCCAGCGTAGGGTGAATAACCGTTCGCGGTTATCCGCTGTTGGCCTCGGCCGCCCTCCGGGATTTCGTCGGAAATCCGCGCCACACCTGGCGCCGGCAAAGTTGGAACACTTCCTGCAGATACCCTGTCGACGCCACTCTCGGCGTCAAAAGTTTGTTGTAGCAGGGTAGGGGAGTTCGGGGTGGATCGTACGCAATTGATCGGAACAGTGCGCAGCAACCTGGCCGGCCTGGGCCGTGGCAACCTGGGTGTGCCGCTGCTGCTGCTGGCGATGCTGGGCATGATGACCCTGCCGATCCCGCCGTTCCTGCTGGACGTGCTGTTCACCTTCAACATCGCCCTGTCCATCGTCGTCCTGCTGGTCTGCGTGTACGCCCTGCGCCCGCTGGACTTCGCCGTGTTCCCGACCATCCTGCTGGTCGCCACCCTGCTGCGCCTGGCGCTGAACGTCGCTTCCACCCGCGTGGTGCTGCTCCACGGCCACGACGGCCACGCCGCCGCCGGCAAGGTGATCCAGGCCTTCGGCGAAGTGGTGATCGGCGGCAACTACGTGGTCGGCATCGTGGTCTTCGCCATCCTCATGATCATCAACTTCGTGGTGGTCACCAAGGGCGCCGGGCGCATCTCCGAGGTGAGCGCGCGCTTCACCCTCGACGCCATGCCCGGCAAGCAGATGGCCATCGACGCCGACCTCAACGCCGGCCTGATCGAGCAGGCCGAGGCCAAGAAGCGCCGCGCCGAGGTGGCCCAGGAAGCCGACTTCTACGGTTCCATGGACGGTGCCTCGAAATTCGTCCGCGGCGACGCCGTCGCCGGCCTGCTGATCCTCTTCATCAACCTGATCGGCGGCGTCGCCATCGGCGTGATCCAGCACTCCATGTCGTTCGGCGACGCCGGCAAGGTCTACGCCCTGCTGACCATCGGCGACGGCCTGGTGGCGCAGCTGCCGTCGCTGCTGCTGTCCACCGCCGCGGCGATCATGGTGACCCGCGTGTCTTCCTCCGAGGACATGGGCCAGCAGGTCAACCGGCAGATGTTCGCCTCGCCCAAGGCGCTGGCCATCTCCGCCGCCATCCTCATCGCCATGGGCCTGGTCCCGGGCATGCCGCACGTGTCCTTCATCGGCCTCGGCGCCGTGGCCGCCGGCGGCGCCTGGATGATCGTCCAGCGCCAGCGCAAGGCGGCCCAGGCCGAGGTCCAGGAAGCCCAGCGCCAGCAGGAACTGCTGCCGGCCCAGCGCAGCCAGGAAACCAAGGAGCTGGGCTGGGACGATGTGACCCCGGTGGACATGGTCGGCCTGGAGGTCGGCTACCGGCTGATCCCGCTGGTGGACCGCAACCAGGGCGGCCAGCTGCTGGCGCGGATCAAGGGCGTGCGCAAGAAGCTGTCCCAGGACATGGGCTTCCTGATGCCCTCGGTGCACATCCGCGACAACCTCGACCTGCTACCCAACGCCTATCGTTTGACGCTCATGGGCGTCAGCGTGGCGGAAGCGGAGATCTACCCGGACCGGGAGCTGGCGATCAACCCCGGCCAGGTGTTCGGCACCCTCAACGGCATCGCCGGCAAGGACCCGGCCTTCGGCCTGGAAGCGGTGTGGATCGAGCCCGGCCAGCGCGACCAGGCGCAGTCCCTGGGCTACACCGTGGTGGACGCCAGCACCGTGGTCGCCACCCACCTCAACCAGGTGCTGCACAAGCATGCCCACGAGTTGCTCGGCCACGAGGAAGTCCAGCAACTGCTGCAACTGCTGGCCAAGACCTCGCCGAAGCTGGCGGAAGAACTGGTTCCGGGGCTGATTTCCCTGTCCACCCTGCTCAAGGTCCTGCAGAACCTGCTGCAGGAACAGGTGCCGGTGCGCGACATCCGCACCATTGCCGAGGCCATCGCCAACGTTGCCGCCAAGAGTCAAGATCCCGCCGCCATGGTGGCAGCGGTACGCGTGGCGCTGAGCCGCGCAATCGTCCAAGGCATTGTGGGACTAGAGCCGGAGCTGCCTGTGATCACCCTGGAACCCAGGTTGGAACAGATCTTGCTCAACAGTATGCAGAAGGCCGGGCAAGGTTCGGAAGACGGCATTCTGCTGGAGCCGGGCATGGCGGAAAAACTGCAACGCTCGCTGGTCGAGACCGCGCAGCGCCAGGAAATGCTCGGCAAGCCGGCGATCCTGCTGGTGGCCGGGCCGATCCGCGCGATGATGTCGCGTTTCGCGCGGATGGCGGTGCCGAGCATGAGCGTGCTGGCCTACCAGGAAATTCCGGATAACAAGCAAGTCACCATCGTCGCCACCGTTGGACAGAACTGAAGGACAGCGCCATGCAGGTTAAACGCTTCTTCGCCGCCGATATGCGTCAGGCCATGAAACTGGTCCGTGACGAGCTGGGCGCGGATGCCGCCATCATCGGCAACCGCCGGGTCGCCGGCGGTGTCGAGCTGACCGCGGCGCTGGACTATCAACCGCCGGCAGCGGCCAGCAAGCCGAACCCGGCGCTGGAGGCCGAGCTGCGCCAGACCCAGGCGCGCATCGCCCAGGCCCGCGCCGAGCTGGACAGCCCGGTGCGCGCCGCCGCCACCGCGCGCAAGGACCGTCAATTGTACGGCGCCGAGCCGGCCAAGCGCCCGAGCCTGGCCGAGGCCATGGCCGCCCCGGCGCCCGCCGCCGCGCCGGCCGCCGTCAGCCAGCAGGCGCTGGATGCCATGCGCTTCGAACTCAACGGCCTGCGCGAGCTGCTCGAAGTGCAGCTGGGCTCCATCGCCTGGGGCCAGCTGCAGCACCAGCGTCCGAAGCAGGCCGGCCTGTGGCGCCGCCTGCAGCGCATGGGCCTGCCGGCGGACCTGAGCCGCCAACTGCTCGAACGCGTGGCCTCCATCGCCGATCCCAAGCAGGCCTGGCGCATGCTCCTGGCCCACCTGGCGCGCTCGATCCGCACCCCCGAAGAAGACCTGCTGGAGCAGGGCGGGGTGATCGCCCTGGTCGGCCCGGCCGGCATGGGCAAGACCACCACCCTGGCCAAGCTGGCGGCGCGCTACGTCCTCAAGTACGGTGCGCACAACCTGGCGCTGGTCAGCATGGACAGCTTCCGCCTGGGCGCCCAGGAGCAGATCAAGTCCCTGGGCCGCATCCTCAACGTACCGGTGAGCCTGGTCGACCCTGGCCAGTCGCTGCTGCAGGCCATGGCGCCGCTGGCGGGCAAGCGCCTGGTGCTGATCGACACCGCCGGCCTGCCGGCCAGCGACCCGGCGCTGCGCATGCAGCTGGAAGCCCTGGCGGCGCAGAGCCTGAACGTGAAGAATTACCTGGTGCTGGCCGCGACCAGCCAGAGCCAGGTGCTCAAGGCTGCCTTGCACGCCTATCGCAGCTGCGGCCTGGCCGGTTGCATACTGACCAAGCTGGACGAGGCGGGCAGCCTGGGCGAAGCCCTGGCGCTGGCGATAGCACAACGCTTGCCGGTTGCCTATCTGGCGGACGGGCCGCGAATTCCGGATGATCTGCAGGTGGCGCGCGCGCACCAGCTGGTCAGCCGCGCGGTCAGCCTGCAGGCTCCTGAGGAGCCGTGCGAAGACACCATGGCCGGCATGTTCGCCGGCCTCTATCAGCAGCCGGCGCGACACGTCGGCTGACGGATTCCAGGGGCGCTCCCGCACGCGGGGGCGCCAGGCGGATACGGATGCTCGAGCAGATCCGTAAGCGCTGGTGGCGGGAGAGCACCGCGACCGGCAGACCCAGGCGCCAGCCGCGCCGGGGACGATGAAGAGACAAGGTAAGACTATGGGTATGCATCCCGTTCAGGTAATCGCGGTCACCGGTGGCAAGGGTGGCGTCGGCAAGACCAACGTCTCGGTGAACCTGGCGATGGCGCTGGCCGACCTCGGCCGCCGCGTCATGCTGCTGGACGCCGACCTCGGCCTGGCCAACGTCGACGTGCTGCTGGGGCTTTCGCCCAAGCGCACCCTGGCCGACGTCATCGAAGGCGAATGCGACCTGCGTGACGTGATCCTCCAGGGCCCCGGCGGCATCCGCATCGTCCCGGCGGCCTCGGGCACGCAGAGCATGGTGCAGCTCTCGCCCATGCAGCACGCCGGGCTGATCCAGGCCTTCAGCGACATCAGCGAGAACATCGACGTGCTGCTGGTGGACACTGCCGCCGGCATCGGCGATTCGGTGGTCAGCTTCGTCCGCGCGGCCCAGGAAGTGCTGCTGGTCGTCTGCGACGAACCGACCTCGATCACCGATGCCTATGCGCTGATCAAGCTGCTCAACCGCGACTACGGCATGACGCGCTTCCGCGTGCTGGCGAACATGGCGCACAGCCCGCAGGAAGGGCGCAACCTGTTCGCCAAGCTGACCAAGGTCACCGACCGCTTCCTCGACGTGGCGCTGCAATACGTCGGCGCCATCCCCTACGACGAGTCGGTGCGCAAGGCCGTGCAGAAGCAGCGCTCGGTCTATGAAGCCTTCCCGCGCAGCAAGGCCTCGCTGGCCTTCCGCGCCATCGCCCAGAAAGTCGACAGCTGGCCGCTACCGGCCAACCCGCGCGGGCACCTGGAGTTCTTCGTCGAGCGCCTGGTGCAGCATCCGACCACGGGTTCGACCGTATGATGAGCGGCTCCGGAGCGCTTATGTACAGCAAGACGCAGGCGCGCAATTCCCAGGAAGAGCTGATCCAGCGCTATGCGCCGCTGGTCAAGCGGATCGCCTATCACCTGCTGGGTCGGCTGCCGGCCAGCGTGCAGGTGGAAGACCTGATGCAGGCCGGGATGATCGGCCTGCTCGAGGCGGCGAAGAAGTACGACCAGGGCAAGGGCGCCAGCTTCGAGACGTACGCCGGCATCCGCATCCGCGGGGCCATGCTCGACGAGGTGCGCAAGGGCGACTGGGCGCCGCGTTCGGTGCACCGAAACACCCGCATGGTGAGTGACGCCATCCGCACCATCGAGGCGCGGACCGGACGCGATGCTAAAGATCAGGAGGTCGCTGCCGAACTCAATATGAGTCTCGACGATTACTACGCGATCCTGAGCGACACCCAGGGCAGCCGCCTGTACAGCTTCGACGACCTGCTGCAGGAAGGCGCCCAGGGCCCGGCGGAAGACACCACGCACCTGGACAACGAGCCCTCCCACGGCCTGGAGGACGAGCGTTTCCAGCAGGCGCTGGCCGACGCCATCACCAAGCTGCCGGAGCGCGAGCGCCTGGTGCTGGCGCTGTACTACGACGAGGAGCTCAACCTCAAGGAGATCGGCGAGGTGCTGGGGGTCAGCGAGTCGCGCGTCAGCCAGCTGCACAGCCAGTGCGCCGCGCGCCTGCGGGCCCGGCTCTCGGAGTGGCGGGCGCACTGAGCGACCGGTGGACGCAAGGAAGTAACGGAATTTTCCGGCGGGGCGTATAGAATCCCGTCGGTTCGACACTGCTGGCCCTTTGCTATGAGGGCGGCGAAAAGGGCGGGGCACCCCGCCACCGACAAGCAACACGGCAGGCGCCGCCAAGGGCGCCCGCCCAAGGGTATTCAAGGCGCGCCCGCCACGGCGCGCCGGGACTGGACGGAGGCAGGTTTGGACAAGAACATGAAAATTCTCATCGTGGACGACTTCTCCACGATGAGGCGCATCATCAAGAACCTCCTGCGTGACCTGGGGTTCACCAACACCGCGGAAGCCGATGACGGCACCACCGCGCTGCCCATGCTGCACAGCGGCAACTTCGACTTCCTCGTCACCGACTGGAACATGCCCGGCATGACCGGCATCGACCTGTTGCGCGCGGTGCGCGCCGACGAGCGCCTGAAGCACCTGCCGGTGCTGATGGTCACCGCCGAGGCCAAGCGCGACCAGATCATCGAAGCGGCCCAGGCCGGGGTCAACGGCTACGTGGTCAAGCCTTTCACCGCCCAGGTGCTGAAAGAGAAGATCGAGAAGATATTCGAGCGGGTCGGCGGCTGAAGCCGACCAAGAGGGCGTCATGGATCTCGTCAACGAATCCAAGGGGGGCGACTTCGAGTCGACCCTGAAGAAACACGCGCGCGAATTGGTCGAGAGCCTGGAGCGCGGCGAAGTGCAGCAGGCCGTGCAGCTCATCCAGGAGCTCAACGAGGCCCGCGACCGCGGCCTCTACCAGGAGGTCGGCAAGCTCACCCGCGAACTGCACAACGCCATCGTCAATTTCCAGATCGACCCGCGCTCGCGCCACGCCGAGGAAATGTCGCAGATCGCCGACGCCACCGACCGCCTGTCGTACGTGGTGCAGATGACCGAGAAAGCGGCCAACCGCACCATGGACCTGGTGGAAGAGTGCACGCCGCTGGTCGGCCACATCGAGGGCGAGGCCAAGGAGCTGCAGGAACAGTGGTCGCGCTTCATGCGCCGCGAGCTGGGCCCGGAGGCCTTCCGCGAGCTGGCCAAGCGCGTCGAGGCCTTCCTCTACAGCAGCGCCCAGGACAGCCGCAAGCTCTCCGCGCACCTGAACGACATCCTGCTGGCGCAGGACTTCCAGGACCTCACCGGGCAGGTGATCAAGCGCGTCACCAGGCTGGTCACCGAGGTGGAGAGCAACCTGGTCAAGCTGGTCTGGATGGCCGGGCAGGTGGATCGCTACGCCGGCATCGAGCACGACCACGAGGGCCTGCGCACGGCGGTGGAAAAAGAAAGATCGTCCAAGGGTGAAGGTCCGCAGGTTGCTGCCGATAAGAGAGTGGACGTCGTATCCGGTCAGGACGATGTCGATGACCTGTTGTCCAGCCTTGGTTTTTGAGGTGTGTGAACACACCGTGGGGAGCACCGAATGAGCTTCGACGCCGATGATGAGATCCTCCAGGACTTTCTGGTGGAGGCCGGCGAGATTCTCGAGCAACTGTCCGAGCAACTCGTCGAGCTGGAAAGCCGGCCCGACGACATGGACCTGCTCAATGCCATCTTCCGTGGTTTCCACACCGTCAAGGGCGGCGCCGGCTTCCTCCAGCTGAACGCCCTGGTGGAGTGCTGCCACATCGCGGAGAACGTCTTCGACATCCTGCGCAAGGGCGAACGCCGCGTCACCTCCGAGCTGATGGACGTGGTCCTGCAGGCGCTGGACACGGTCAACGTCATGTTCGCCCAGGTCCGCGACCAGGAAGAGCCGACCCCGGCCACCCCGGAGCTGCTCGCCGCGCTGGCGCGCCTGGCCGAGCCGGGCGACGACGACGCCGTCGAAGCCGCGCCCCGGGAGGAAGCCGCCGCGCCGGAGCCCGCCGCCGAGCCGGCCGCCTATGGCGACATCACCGACGCCGAGTTCGAGCAACTGCTCGACGCCCTGCAGCCGGGCAGCCAGGCCGCGCCGGCCGAACAGCCGCCGCAGGCTGAAGCGCCACAGGCCGAGGCCGCCGGCACCGGCGACGAGATCACCGACGACGAATTCGAGGCCCTGCTCGACCAGTTGCATGGCAAGGGCCAGTTCAGCGGCGCCAGCAACCAGCCGGAAGAGCCGGCCGCCGCTGCGCCCGCTCCGGCCGAAGCGCCGGCCGCCGGCGACGAGATCACCGACGACGAGTTCGAAGCCCTGCTCGATCAGCTGCACGGCAAGGGCAAGTTCGGCGCTGCGGCGGAAGAACCCGCTGCGCCGGCCGAAGCCGAGGCGCCCGCCGCCACCGGCGACAACATCACCGACGACGAATTCGAAGCGCTGCTGGACCAACTGCACGGCAAGGGCAAGTTCAGTGCCGACGCTGCCGCCACTCCGACCCCGCAAGCCGTCCCCGCGCCGGCCAAGGCTGTCGAGCCGGCCGCCGTGGCCAAGCCCAAGCCCGCGCCCAAGCCGGCCGCCAAGCCCGCGGACAGCCCGCGCCCGGCCGCGGCTCCCGCGCCGGCCCACGAAAAGAGCGCCAGCGAGGCGGAAACCACGGTGCGCGTGGACACCGCGCGCCTGGACGAGATCATGAACATGGTCGGCGAGCTGGTGCTGGTGCGTAACCGCCTGGTGCGCCTGGGCAGCAACAGCGGCGACGAAGCCATGGCCAAGGCCGTGGCCAACCTCGACGTGGTCACCGCCGACCTGCAGATGTCGGTGATGAAGACGCGCATGCAGCCGATCAAGAAGGTCTTCGGACGCTTCCCGCGGCTGGTGCGCGACCTGGCGCGCAACCTGAAGAAAGAGATCAACCTGGAGCTTGTGGGCGAGGAGACCGACCTGGACAAGAACCTGGTCGAGGCCCTGGCCGACCCGCTGGTGCACCTGGTGCGCAACGCCGTGGACCACGGCATCGAGTCGCCCGAGGAGCGCGAGGCCGCCGGCAAGGCGCGTGGCGGCCGGGTGGTGCTGTCCGCCGAGCAGGAGGGCGACCACATCCTGCTGTCGATCTCCGACGACGGCAAGGGCATGGACCCGGACATCCTCCGCGCCAAGGCGGTGGAGAAGGGCCTGCTGGACAAGGACGCCGCCGAGCGCCTGAGCGAGTCGGACTGCTACAACCTGATCTTCGCCCCGGGCTTCTCGACCAAGACCGAGATTTCCGACGTGTCCGGCCGCGGCGTCGGCATGGACGTGGTGAAGACCAAGATTTCCCAGCTCAACGGCATCATCAACATCTACTCGGCCAAGGGCCAGGGCTCGAAGATCGTCATCAAGGTGCCGCTGACCCTGGCGATCATGCCGACGCTGATGGTGATGCTGGGCGACCAGGCCTTCGCCTTCCCGCTGGTCAACGTCAACGAGATCTTCCACCTCGACCTGTCGCGCACCAACGTGGTCGACGGGCAGGAGGTGGTGATCGTCCGCGACAAGGCCCTGCCGCTGTTCTACCTCAAGCGCTGGCTGGTGCCGGGCGCCGAGTGCGACGAATCCAGCGAGGGCCACGTGGTGATCATCTCGGTGGGCACCCAGCGCATCGGCTTCGTGGTCGACCAGTTGGTGGGCCAGGAAGAAGTGGTGATCAAGCCCCTGGGCAAGATGCTCCAGGGCACCCCCGGCATGGCCGGGGCGACCATCACCGGCGACGGGCGCATCGCGTTGATCCTCGATGTGCCGAGCATGCTCAAGCGCTACGCGCGGCGTATCTGATCCGGCGCGCGGGGACGCCCGCGCCCGCAAGGCTTTAATCAGGAGTGTTTATGGCTGTCAAAGTCCTGGTAGTGGACGATTCGGGATTCTTCCGCCGCCGCGTCTCGGAGATTCTTTCCGCCGACCCGCAGATCCAGGTGGTCGGCACGGCCACCAACGGCCGCGAGGCGATCGAGCAGGCGCTGGCGCTCAAGCCCGACGTCATCACCATGGACTACGAGATGCCGCTGATGGACGGCATCACCGCGGTGCGCAACATCATGCAGCGCTGCCCGACGCCGGTCCTGATGTTCTCCTCGCTGACCCACGAAGGCGCCCGCGTCACCCTCGACGCCCTGGACGCCGGCGCGGTGGACTACCTGCCGAAGAACTTCGAGGACATCTCGCGCACCCCCGAGAAGGTGCGCCAGCTGCTCTGCGAGAAGGTCCACAGCATCGCCCGCGCCAACCGCCGCTATGCCTCGGTCCTCAGCGCGCCGAGCAGCAGCGCCAGCGCCCCGGCGCCGGCCAGCAGCGCGCCGCGCGCTTCCGCGCAGCCGGCGCCTGCCTCGGCCCCGGCGGCCTCCGCCGCGCCAAAGCGTAAGCCCTACCGGCTGGTCGCCATCGGTACTTCCACCGGTGGGCCGGTAGCCTTGCAGCGGGTGCTGACCCAGCTGCCGGCCAACTTCCCTGCACCCCTGGTGCTCATCCAGCACATGCCGGCGGCCTTCACCAAGGCCTTCGCCGAGCGCCTGGACAAGCTCTGCAAGATCAGCGTCAAGGAAGCCGAGGACGGCGACCACCTGCGCCCCGGCCTGGCCCTGCTGGCGCCCGGCGGCAAGCAGATGATGATCGACTCGCGCGGGGTGGTGCGCATCCTCCCCGGCGACGAGCGACTGAACTACAAGCCCTGCGTCGACGTCACCTTCGGCTCGGCGTCCAAGGCCTACGGCGACAAGGTCCTGGCGGTGGTCCTCACCGGCATGGGCGCCGACGGCCGCGAGGGCGCGCGGATGCTCAAGCAGAGCGGCAGCCAGGTGTGGGCCCAGGACGAGGCCAGCTGCGTGATCTACGGCATGCCCATGGCCATCGCCAAGGCCGGCCTGGCCGACGCCGTGTACAGCCTCGACGACATCGGCCGGCACCTCTCCGAGGCCTGTGGCTGATGGATGTGCTGAGCCTCGTTGGCCTGATCCTCGCGCTGGTCGCCATCATCGGCGGCAACTTCCTCGAGGGTGGGCACATCAGCGCCCTGGCCAACGGTCCGGCGGCGCTCATCGTGGTCGGTGGCACCCTGGCCGCGGCCCTGGTGCAAACCCCGGTGCTGGTGCTCAAGCGCGCCCTGAGCCTGCTGCGCTGGATAGTGCTGCCGCCGAAGGTCGACCTGCCCGGCGGCATCAACCGCGTGGTGGGCTGGAGCATGACCGCGCGCAAGGAAGGCCTGCTGGGCCTGGAGACCATCGCTGACGCCGAGCCCGACCCCTACGCCCGCAAGGGCCTGCAGCTGCTGGTGGACGGCGTGGAGCCGGAGGCCATCCGCAGCATCCTCGAAGTCGACCTGTTCAACCAGGAAGGCCGCGACCTGCAGGCCGCCAAGGTGTTCGAAGCCATGGGCGGCTATGCGCCGACCATCGGCATCATCGGCGCGGTCATGGGCCTGATCCACGTGATGGGCAACCTGGCCGACCCCAGCCAGCTGGGCAACGGCATCGCCGTGGCCTTCGTCGCCACCATCTACGGCGTGGGCATGGCCAACCTGCTGCTGCTGCCGGTGGGCAACAAGCTCAAGAGCCTGGTGATGCGCCAGTCCAGCTACCGCGAGATGCTGATGGAAGGCCTGCTGTCCATCGCCGAGGGCGAGAACCCGCGCTCCATCGAACTGAAGCTGCAAGGCTTCGTCGGCTGAGGGGCGCTGCGCCATGGCCCGTCGACCGCCCCGCGAGGAGCACGAGAATCACGAGCGCTGGCTGGTGTCCTACGCGGACTTCATCACCCTGCTGTTCGCCTTCTTCGTGGTCATGTACTCCATCTCCTCGATCAACGAGGGCAAGTACAAGATCCTCTCCGAGACGCTGACCGGCGTGTTCAACCAGCCGGACCGTTCGATCAAGCCGATCCCGGTGGGCGACGACCGCCCGCGCACCACCCAGCAGCCCAACGACGCCATGCAGCAGGGCGGCGACGACAACGTCGACGGCGACCCGCTGACGCAGATCGCCGATGCCGTGCGTGAGCAGTTCGGCGACCTGATCGGCAGCGACCAGTTGAGCGTGCGCGGCAACGAGCTGTGGATCGAGATCACCCTCAACTCCAGCCTGCTGTTCCCCAGCGGCGACGCCATGCCGGCGGACGCCGCCTTCGGCATCGTCGAGAAGGTCGCCAGGATTCTGGCGCCCTACCAGAACCCCATCCACGTCGAGGGCTTCACCGACAACGTGCCCATCCACAACGCCCAGTACCCCACCAACTGGGAGTTGTCCACGGCGCGGGCAGCGAGCATAGTCCGCCTGCTGGCCCAGGACGGCGTCGCCCCCTCGCGCCTGGCCGCGGTGGGCTACGGCGAGTTCCAGCCGGTGGCGGACAACGCCAGCGCCGAGGGCCGCGCGCGCAACCGCCGGGTGGTGCTGGTGATCTCCCGCAACCTGGAAGTGCGCCGCAGCGTGAGCGGCGTGGGCAGCGCCAAGGCGCAGCCCGATGGCGCCCTGCGGCAGGCTGGCACGCAACCTGCACCGGTGGCTGCCAGTGGTGCGCCCGCGGCCGGAGGCGTCAATTCCCCGCCGCCGGCGCCGGCCCCTGGAAGCTGAGAAAGATGAAGTACATGAACCGAGCATACGGACCGGGGAGAGCAGCATGAAAGTCTGGGCGGTAGCCAACCAGAAGGGCGGCGTCGGCAAGACCACCTCGTCCATCGCCCTGGCCGGCCTGCTGGCCGACGCCGGCAAGCGCGTGGTGGTGGTCGACCTCGACCCCCACGGCTCCATGACCAGCTACTTCGGGCACGATCCGGACACCCTGGAGCACAGCGTCTTCGACCTGTTCCAGCACCAGGGCGCGGTGCCCGAGGGCCTGCCGCGGCAACTGCTGCTGCCCACCAGCCACGAGAAGATCGCCCTGCTGCCGTCGAGCACCGCCCTGGCCACCCTGGAGCGCCAGTCTCCCGGGCAGAACGGCCTGGGCCTGGTGATCTCCAAGGCCCTGGCGCAGCTGTGGCAGGACTTCGACCACGCCATCATCGACAGCCCGCCGCTGCTGGGCGTGCTGATGGTCAACGCCATGGCTGCCAGCCAGCACCTGGTGATCCCGGTGCAGACCGAATTCCTCGCCCTGAAGGGCCTGGAACGCATGGTCAACACCCTCAACATGGTCAACCGCTCGCGGCGCCAGGCGCTGCCCTTCACCATAGTGCCGACGCTGTTCGACCGCCGCACCCAGGCCTCCATCGGCGCCCTGCGCATGCTGCGCGACACCTACCCGGAGACCCTCTGGCCGGCGTTCATCCCGATCGACACCCGCCTGCGCGACGCCAGCCGCCACGGCGTGGTGCCGTCGCGCCACGATGCCAACAGCCGCGGGGTGATCGCCTACCGCGCGCTGCTCAAGCACCTGCTCGGCCAGGTGCCGGCGAGCCAGGTGGCCTGAGCGATGTTTTTCCGACGGCTGCCTTCAAGTCCGGGCCCGGTCCAGCCGATAGAC
Organism: Pseudomonas sp. A6; assembly: GCF_052367875.1. NCBI lineage: Bacteria > Pseudomonadati > Pseudomonadota > Gammaproteobacteria > Pseudomonadales > Pseudomonadaceae > Pseudomonas > Pseudomonas sp. A6. The sequence continues at coordinate 1,941,224 of NZ_CP198970.1, forward strand.
TGGGTGAACCCTTTGCGCGGATTTTCTGCATGAGCCGTTCCGCTACCGCCACACGCCCCCAGCTCGCGCTGCAGTCCTACCTGGACGCGCTGCTGCAGGAGGCCACATTCGACGATTTCGAGGTCGAGGCGCCGGCCCCCGCGCCGGCCGCCCCGGTCCTGGCCGCCGTGCCGGCTCCCGCGCCGGCGCCGGTCGCCGAGCCCGTCAGCAGCGTCAGCCTCGACGAGTTCGAGGCCGCGGTGCTCGAGGAACAGGTGCGCGATGCCCACCGCGTCACCCGCGCCGCTGTCCCGCTGCCGGTGGCCGAGGCGCCGTTGCCCGTCGCGCCGGTGGTCGAAGCCGCTCAGCCGGTGGAGGCTGCCGACGAGGTGATCGACCTGCACCGCCCGGGCAGCGCGCAGATGCCCCCGGCGCCGCTGGCGCTGCTCGACGACGGCCGCCCGGAGTGGGCCGCCGAGCCCTTCGAGTGCCTGCTGTTCGACGTCGCCGGGCTGACCCTGGCGGTGCCGCTGGTGTGCCTGGGCTCCATCTACCCGCTGGCCGGCAAGGAACTGACGCCGCTGTTCGGCCAGCCGGACTGGTTCCTCGGCATCCTGCCCAGCCAGTCGGGCAACCTGAAGGTGCTGGACACCGCGCGCTGGGTGATGCCCGAGCGCTACCGCGACGACTACCGCGAGGGCCTGCAGTACGTGATTTCCGTGCAGGGCTACGAATGGGGCCTGGCGGTGCACCAGGTCAGCCGCTCGGTGCGCCTGGACCCGTCCGAGGTGAAATGGCGCAGCCAGCGCCAGCAACGCCCGTGGCTGGCCGGCACGGTGATCGAACAGATGTGCGCGCTGCTCGACGTCTCGGCCCTGGCCGGGCTGATCGACAGCGGCGCGCTCCGCAGCCAGGCCCGTCACTGACGGGCCGGCAACGCAATTGAACGACAACCGCCGCGCTACCCTTGAAGCGTGGCCGAACACGAGAGGCTAGGGATATGAACAAGACGTCTGCGCAAGGTGCCGAGGATCCGATCCTGCAGTGGGTCACCTTCCGTCTGGACAACGAGACCTACGGCATCAACGTGATGCAGGTCCAGGAAGTGCTGCGCTACACCGAGATCGCCCCGGTGCCGGGCGCGCCCAGCTACGTGCTGGGGATCATCAACCTGCGCGGCAACGTGGTCACCGTCATCGACACCCGTCAGCGCTTCGGCCTGGCTCCGGCGCCGGTCTCGGACAACACCCGCATCGTCATCATCGAGGCGGACAAGCAGGTGGTGGGCATCCTGGTCGACAGCGTCGCCGAGGTGGTCTACCTGCGCCAGTCGGAGATCGAGACCGCGCCCAACGTCGGCAACGACGAGTCGGCCAAGTTCATCCAGGGCGTGTGCAACAAGAACGGCGAGCTGCTGATCCTGGTCGAGCTGGACAAGATGATGACCGAGGAAGAGTGGTCGGAGCTGGAGAGCATCTGAGGTGCTCGAGCTCGTCATCCTGCTCGCCGTCGCCTGCCTCGGCCTGGGCGGCTTCTGCGCCTGGCTGCTGCAGGGGCAGCGCCGCCAGGCCGCGCAACTGGCCGAGCAGGCCGCGCGCCAGGCCGCCCTGGAACAGCGCCTGAAGGAGCTGGCCAAGCGCAGCGAGGCCTACCAGCGCGTCAACGTGCGCATGGGCGAGGAACTGGGCGAGCTGCGCAAGCAACTGGCCAACCTGCCCGAGCGCCTGGCGCGCCTGGAGCAGCGCGACCCCACCAGCCTGTCCTTCACCCAGGCCGCGCGCCTGGCCGGGATGGGCGCCTCGGCCGCCGACCTGGCCCAGGCCTGCGGGCTGTCCCAGGCCGAGGCGGAGCTGATCACCCGCCTGCACAGCGGCCACAAGCCCGAGGAATGATGCCGGGCGACCGCTCGGTATACCCTTAGGTGCTTTTCGGATTTGTCCGATCTCTTTCCTCGGAAGCTGTCTTTACAGTGGCTGCTGTCGCCATCTTCGAGGAAACCGCCATGTTGCCGCTGTCGCGCCGCACCCTGGTGTTCTGCCCGCATCCCGGCTGCCTGCAGCAGTACGGCATCCTGCTGAACCGCCTGGAAGTCTTCCACCTGAGCCTGTGCGTGAGCCTGGCCGAGGTGGACCAGGCGCTGTCCGGCGGGCAGCACTACAACCTGTTCATCTACGACAAGTTCAGCCTCTGCGAGGACGACCTCGCGACCCTGCTGCACCTGAGCCGCAACCCGCAGATCCAGCAGTTCCTGCTGGTCGGCAGCTTCAGCGACACGCAGCGCCGCGAACTGCTGGACTGGGCCTGGAACCAGCACGTGCCGTTGCTGCAGGTGCTGGAACGGCCCTTCAGCCTCGGCCAGCTGCGCGCAGTTGTCGCCAGCCTTGTCGACTATTCCGAAGCCGACCAGGGAAGCTTCCCGGGTGCCCACCCGCTGGTTCCCAGCGAGGCCCCGTCGTTGAAGCCGGTCCGCGGCATGCCGGAGTGGCCGGCGCGCGGGTAGGGCTGGCGTCCGCAAAGCCACGCCATCGATAGCGAAGGCACTTCACCCTGAAGTGCCTTCGCTGTTTCACTAGGGCCGCAACATCAACGCCTTCGCGGCATTCTCTGGCGCTCGCGGCGCCGGGCTCTTGCCCTTGAGGTACCAGGCGAAGGCGATGATTTCCGCCAGGGTGCGGTACAACGGCTCGGGGATGGCGTCGCCCAGTTCCAGGCGGGCCAGCAGGCGCACCAGTTCGCCGTTCTCGTAGATCGGCACTTCGTGTTCGCGGGCGATGGCCAGGATGGCTTCGGCCAGTTCGGCGTCGCCCTTGGCGCTCAGCGTCGGGGTGTTCTGCCCGTCGTAGTTGAGGGCGATGGCCTGGCGCGGCGCGGTCTGTCTGTTCATGCCTTTTCGTCCACCCAGCGTTGTTCCAGTGCGGTGCGTGCGCCTTGTGGCGCGCGGCCTTTGTTGCAGCACAGTTCGCGCACGGTGAAGCCGGCGTCCTGCAGGCGCTGGCGCAGGTAGCCGAGTTCGCTTTCCATCAGGCTCGCGGTGCTTTCGCGCTCGGCCCAGAACTGGCTGCTCAGGCCCAGCGGCGCCAGGGTGGCCTGGACCTGCAGCGGCCCCAGCGGGTCGAGGTCGAAGGCCAGGTCGATGCGCCACAGGCTTTCCCGCGGCTGCTCAGGGTCCTGGGATTCGCGCCTGTCCTCGTGCTGGATGCGCACCTGCAGCGGCACCAGCGAATCCTCGGCGCGCATGGGCACTTCCATCTGCCAGGTGTGCAGTTGGCCGCCGCCGCGCAGCGGCTCGCTCTGCACCAGGCTGCTCAGCTGGTGCGTCTGCAGCCGCGCCACGGCGGCCGCGGCCAGTTTCAGCAGGGACTCCAGGTCGTCTTCGTCTTCCAGCTTCTGCAGCATGCGCGAGGGCAGCGGGAAGTCCGCCTGCTGCAGGCGCGGGCTGCCGTTCTGGTTGAGCGCGCCCAGGGCGTTGCGGACGAAGGCCGGCAGGCTGCTGGCCAGGTTGGCGGCGGCGTTGTTGGCGAGGTTCGCCAGCAAGCCCGGCGCGGCGCTGCCCTGCCCGGTGGGCAGGAGCTGGCCGAGCAGGCGCAGCAGGTTGGCCTTGAAGTCGCCCGGCAGCGGCGCCAGTCCCTGGAGCAGGCGCGCCTCGAGGAAGCCGCCGCTCTGTTGCAGGGCCTGGGCCAGGCCCTTGGCGTCGCTCAGCTGGCGCACGTCGGGCAGGCCGGCGAGCAGGCGCTCGACGGCACCGCGCAGGGCCTCGGGCAACTGGTTGCCGGCCTTCAGCGCCAGCAGGTTGTCGAGCAGGCCCTCGGTCGAGGCCTGGCGGGCCTGCTGGGTGCCCAGCTGGCTGGTCAGTTCGAGGCGGTCGAGGCGCCCGGCCAGGGGCAGGAAGAGCAGGGCGCGGCTGTCCTGGACCTGGGCGCTGAGCAGGCTGCCGGCCTTCAGCGGGCGCGCCGAGTCGATGTCCAGCAGGCGGCCGGCCAGGGGGCCGCCGAGCAGGCTGAGCAGCACCCGGTAGCTGGCCGGCTGCGCCGGGGTGCCGCCTTGGGGCGTGCTGGACACTACCTTGCCCTGCAGCAGGCTGCCCACCGGCAGTTGTTCCAGGTCGAGGCTGTCCAGCGGCGGCAGGTCGCCCAGCGCCTGCTGGGCGCTGGAGAGCAGGGTGGCGGCCAGGCTGGTGGCGCTCAGGGCGGAAATGTTCAGGGTGCTGCCCTGGGGCAGGGCCTGCGGGCTCTCGGCGGTGACCAGCGTCTGCTGGCCGCCGGCCAGGGTCAGGCGCAGCAGCAGCTGGAAGTTGTAGGCCGCCTGCTTCACGCCCAGCACCTCGGCCTGGGCGCTCTGCCCGGGCGGCAGCAGGTCGCCCAGGCTGCGGGCGAGCGTGAGCGACAGCTGCGCGGCGTTCTGCACGGAGCGGCTGGCCGTGGCCATGGGGAGCGGGCGGGAAGCGCCAATCTCGCTCGGCATCTGCGTCCTTCAGGGCTTGCGGCGCATCGTCGCGGGGGCGGCGAATGCCTGAAAAGCCTTAACAAGCTGTCGAAATTGCCGGCGCCGGGGCCGGAAACAGGCGTGTATAATGCGCCGCCCGTGGCCACTATAGCGGCCTGCGCTGCACCGACTTTAGCCTGAATTCGATTTTCCCGATGGGTGCCGATGCCTTGACCAGCCCGCTTCTCGAAACCGTGGCGCTCGCCTGCGAGCGGGACTGGCGCATGCTCTTCGAGCGCCTGGACCTGCGCCTGGCCGCTGGCGAGATGCTGCAGGTGGTCGGCCCCAACGGCAGCGGCAAGACCAGCCTGCTGCGCCTGCTCTGCGGGCTGATGCAGCCCACCGCCGGGCAGGTGCGCCTGAACGGCCGGCCGCTGGAGGAACAGCGCGGCGAACTGGCGCGCAACCTGCTGTGGATCGGCCACGCCGCCGGCATCAAGGGCCTGCTCACCGCCGAGGAGAACCTCGCCTGGCTCTGCGCCCTGCACCAGCCGGCGGACAAGACGGCGATCTGGCGCGCCCTGGAGGCGGTCGGCCTGCGCGGCTTCGAGGACGTTCCCTGCCACACCCTGTCCGCCGGCCAGCAGCGCCGCGTCGCCCTGGCGCGCCTGTACCTGGAGGCGCCGCCGCTGTGGATCCTCGACGAACCCTTCACCGCCCTCGACAAGCAGGGCGTCGCCCAGCTCGAGGAGCACCTGGCGCGGCACTGCGAGGACGGCGGCCTGGTGGTGCTCACCACCCACCACACGCTGAGCCGCATGCCCAGCGGCTATCGCGACCTGGACCTCGGCCAGCACGCCCGCGAAACGGCCGGGGAGGGCGCATGAGCAACGTCTTCGGCCTGCTCCTGGCGCGCGAGGCGCGCCTGCAGTTCCGCCGCCCAGCGGAGCTGGCCAACCCGCTGGTGTTCTTCGCCATCGTCATCGCCCTGTTCCCCCTGGCCGTCGGCCCGGAAACCCAGATGCTGCAGAACCTCTCGCCCGGCCTGGTGTGGGTGGCGGCGCTGCTGGCGGTGCTGCTGTCGCTGGACGGCCTGTTCCGCAGCGATTTCGAGGACGGCTCCCTGGAACAGTGGGTCCTTTCGCCGCACCCCCTGCCTCTTCTGGTCCTGGCCAAGGTGCTGGCACACTGGCTGGTTTCGGGGCTGGCCTTGGTCCTGCTGTCGCCGCTGCTGGCCCTGATGCTGGGTTTGCCGGTACGCTGCCTGCCGGTGCTGCTGCTGTCGCTGTTGCTCGGCACCCCGGTGCTGAGCCTGCTCGGCGCGGTCGGCGCGGCGCTGACCGTGGGGCTCAAGCGCGGAGGGCTGCTGCTGGCGCTGCTGATCCTGCCGCTGTACATCCCCGTACTGATTCTCGGCAGCGGTGCCCTCCAGGCCTCGCTGCAGGGGCTGCCGACCGCCGGGCACCTGCTCTGGTTGGCCAGCCTGACGGCGTTAGCATTGACGCTGACGCCCTTCGCCATCGCTGCCGGCCTGAAGATCAGCGTGGGCGAATGACGCCTGCCGGTGCCGCTGGAGCGGCGCCGGCACTAGAAAAAAGTGCCCTGACACACAGAGCCTGATGATGAACTGGACTTGGTTTCACAAGCTTGGGTCGCCCAAGTGGTTCTACGAGATCAGCGGACGCTGGCTGCCCTGGTTCGCCGTCGCCGCGGCGTTGCTGATGGCCGTCGGCCTCGTCTGGGGCCTGGCCTTCGCGCCGCCGGACTACCAGCAGGGCGACAGCTTCCGCATCATCTACATCCACGTGCCGGCGGCCTTCCTGGCGCAGTCCTGCTACGTGATGCTGGCGGTGGCCGGCGCCATCGGCCTGATCTGGAAGATGAAGATCGCCGACGTCGCCGTGCAGTGCGCCGCGCCCATCGGCGCCTGGATGACCTTCGTCGCCCTGGTCACCGGGGCCATCTGGGGCAAGCCGACCTGGGGCGCCTGGTGGGTGTGGGACGCGCGCCTGACCTCGATGCTGATCCTGCTGTTCCTCTATTTCGGCGTGATCGCCCTCGGCCAGGCCATCGGCAACCGCGACAGCGCGGCCAAGGCCAGCGCGGTGCTGGCCATCGTCGGGGTGGTCAACATCCCGATCATCAAGTTCTCCGTGGAGTGGTGGAACACCCTGCACCAGCCGGCCACCTTCACCCTCACCGAGAAGCCGCCGATGCCGCCGGAGATGTGGATCCCGCTGCTGCTGATGGTGCTCGGCTTCTACTGCTTCTTCGCCGCCGTGCTGCTGATGCGCATGCGCCTGGAAGTGCTCAAGCGCGAAGCCCGCGCGTCCTGGGTCAAGGCTGAGGTGGAGCGCGCGCTATGAGTTTCCATTCCTTCGGCGAATTCCTCGCCATGGGCCACCACGGCCCCTACGTGTGGTCGGCCTACGCCATCAGCCTGGTGGTGCTGGCGATCAACGTGGCCGCGCCCATCCTGGCGCGCAAGCGTTACCTGCAAGAAGAGGCGCGCCGTCTGCGCCGGGAGGCCAGCAAGTGAATCCGGTCCGCAAGAAGCGTCTGTACATCGTCCTCGCCATCGTCGCCGGCGTCGGTGTCGCCGTGGCCCTGGCGCTGTCGGCGCTGCAGCAGAACATCAACCTGTTCTACACGCCGACGCAGATCGCCAACGGCGAAGCGCCGCACGATACGCGCATCCGCGCCGGCGGCATGGTGGAGAAGGGCTCGCTGAAACGCTCGGCCGACTCCCTGGACGTGGAATTCGTGGTCACCGACTTCGCCAAGGAAGTCACGGTGAAATACCGCGGCATCCTCCCGGACCTGTTCCGCGAAGGGCAGGGCATCGTCGCCCTCGGCAAGCTCGACCAGAACGGCGTGCTGACCGCCGACGAGGTGCTGGCCAAGCACGACGAGAAATACATGCCGCCGGAAGTCACCAAGGCGCTGAAGGACAGCGGCAAGCTCGGTGAATACCAGCAGGGCGGCCAGCCCGGCGCCGCGGCCCAGGGGAGCAACTGACGATGATCCCGGAACTCGGCCACCTGTCGCTGATCCTGGCGCTGTGCATGGCGCTGGTGATGTCCTTCTTCCCGCTGGTCGGCGCCTGGCGCGGCGACCGCCAGTGGATGAGCCTGGCGCGTCCGGCGGCCTGGGGGCAGTTCGCCTTCCTGGTGTTCGCCTTCGCCTGCCTGGCCTGGTCCTTCCTGCATGACGACTTCTCCGTGGCCTACGTGGCCAGCAACTCCAACAGCGCGCTGCCCTGGTACTACAAGTTCAGCGCCGTGTGGGGCGCCCACGAGGGCTCGCTGCTGCTCTGGGCGCTGATCCTCGGCGGCTGGACCTTCGCCGTGTCGATCTTCTCCCGCGAGCTGCCCGAGCCGATGCTGGCGCGGGTGCTGGCGGTGATGGGGATGATCAGCACCGGCTTCCTGCTGTTCCTGATCATCACCTCCAACCCCTTCAGCCGCCTGCTGCCGCAGGTGCCGGCCGACGGCAACGACCTCAACCCGCTGCTGCAGGACCCGGGCCTGATCATCCACCCGCCGATGCTCTACATGGGCTACGTCGGCTTCTCGGTGGCCTTCGCCTTCGCCATCGCCGCGCTGCTCGGCGGCCGCCTCGACGCGGCCTGGGCGCGCTGGTCGCGGCCCTGGACCCTGGTGGCCTGGACCTTCCTCGGCATCGGCATCGTGCTCGGCTCCTGGTGGGCCTACTACGAGCTGGGCTGGGGCGGCTGGTGGTTCTGGGACCCGGTGGAGAACGCCTCCTTCATGCCCTGGCTGGTGGGCACCGCGCTGATCCACTCGCTGGCGGTGACCGAGAAGCGCGGGGTGTTCAAGAGCTGGACGGTGCTGCTGGCCATCGCCGCCTTCTCCCTCAGCCTGCTGGGCACCTTCCTGGTCCGTTCCGGGGTGCTGACCTCGGTGCACGCCTTCGCCTCCGACCCGGAGCGCGGGGTGTTCATCCTGGCCTTCCTGCTGGTGGTGGTCGGCGGCTCGCTGACGCTGTTCGCTCTGCGCGCGCCGGTGGTCAAGAGCCAGGTCGGCTTCGCCCTGTGGTCGCGCGAGACCCTGCTGCTGCTGAACAACGTGGTGCTGGTGGTGACCGCCGCGATGATCCTGCTCGGCACCCTCTACCCGCTGGTGCTCGACGCCATCAGCGGCGCCAAGCTGTCGGTCGGCCCGCCGTACTTCAACGCGCTGTTCGTGCCGCTGATGACGGGGATGATGCTGGCCCTGACCGTGGGCGTGCTGGTGCGCTGGAAGGACACCCCGACGCAGTGGCTGCTGCGCATGCTGACGCCGGTGCTGATCGGCGCCGTGGTGCTCGGCGGCGTCGCCACCTTCCTCTACGGCGACCTGCACTGGCCGGTGCTGGCGGTGTTCCTGCTGGCCTTCTGGGTGATCCTCGGCGGGGTGCGCGACTTCCTCGACAAGGTCCGCCACAAGGGCCTGGTGGCCGGCGCCGCGAGCCTCAACCGCAGCTACTGGGGCATGCAGGTGGCGCACCTGGGCATCGCCGTGTGCGCCATCGGCATCGTCCTCACCAGCCAGTTCAGCGCCCAGCGCGACCTGCGCATGGCCCCGGGCGAGAGCGTGGAGCTGGGCGGCTACCAGTTCGCCTTCGAAGGCACCAAGCACTTCGAAGGCCCCAACTTCACCTCCGACAAGGGCACCATCCGCGTCACCCGCAACGGTAGCGAAGTGGCCGTGCTGCACCCGGAGAAGCGCCTGTACAGCGTGCAGCGCTCGATGATGACCGAGGCCGGCATCCACGGCAGCCTGACCCGCGACCTCTACGTCGCCCTGGGCGAGCCGCTGGACGACGGCGCCTGGGCCGTGCGCCTGCACATCAAGCCGTTCGTCCGCTTCATCTGGCTGGGCGGCCTGCTCACCGCCCTGGGCGGCGTGCTGGCGGCGTGCGACCGGCGCTACCGGCTGAAAGTGAAAACCAAGGTGCGCGAGGCGCTGGGCCTCGCCGCCGGACAGGGAGCCTGAGTGTGAAGCGTGCGATCCTGCTGTTGCCGCTGGCGATCTTCCTGGTCGTCGCGGTATTCCTGTTCCGCGGCCTGTGGCTCGACCCCAGCGAGCTGCCCTCGGCGTTGATCGACAAGCCGTTCCCGGCCTTCGCCCTGCCCGGCGTGCTGGAGCCGGGCAAGACCTATACCCAGGCCGACCTCAAGGGCCGCCCGGCGCTGGTCAACGTCTGGGGCACCTGGTGCCCGACCTGCCGCTTCGAGCACCCGGTGCTGGCCAAGCTGGCCGAGCAGGGCGTGGTGATCGTCGGCATCAACTACAAGGACGACAACGCCGCCGCGCAGAAGTGGCTGCAGGACCTGCACGACCCCTACGTGCTGAACATCGCCGATGCCCAGGGCACCCTGGGCCTGGACCTGGGCGTGTACGGCGCGCCGGAGACCTACGTGATCGACAAGGACGGCATCATCCGCCACAAGCTGGTCGGCGCCGTCGACGAGAAGGTCTGGCGCGAGCAACTGGCGCCGATCTACCAGCGCCTGGTGGACGAGGCGGGGGGCAAATGAAGCGACTCCTCGCCGCGGCCCTGCTGGGCCTGAGTCTCGCCGGCGTGGCCCACGCCGCCATCGACACCTACGAATTCCCCAACGAGGCCGAGCGCCAGCGCTTCCGCAGCCTGACCACCGAGCTGCGCTGCCCGAAGTGCCAGAACCAGGACATCGCCGACTCCAACGCGCCCATCGCCGCCGACCTGCGCAAGCAGATCTACGAGCAGCTGCAGCAGGGCAAGAGCGACGAGCAGATCGTCGACTACATGGTCGACCGTTACGGCGACTTCGTGCGCTACAAGCCGCCGGTCAACGCCCGCACCTGGCTGCTCTGGTTCGGCCCCGCGGCCCTGCTGGGCCTGGGCGTGCTGGTGGTGGGCGTGCTGGTGGCGCGCCGCCGCCGCAGCGCCGCCGGTCCGTCCGCCAGCCTGTCCGCCGAGGAACAGGCCCGCCTGAATCAATTGCTGGATAACCAAGACAAATGATCGACTTCTGGCTCGCCGCCGGCCTGCTCGCGCTGGTGGCCATGGCTTTCCTGCTGATTCCGCTGCTGCGTGGCCGCCGCGCCCAGGCCGAGGAAGACCGCACCGCCCTCAACGTCGCCCTGTACCAGGAACGCCTCGCCGAGCTGGACGCCCAGCACGCCGCCGGCACCCTGGACGACGCCCAGCTGCAGGCCGGGCGCGCCGAGGCCGCCCGCGAACTGCTGGCCGACACCGAAGGCGAGGGCGAGCGCCGCTCGCGCCTGGGCCGCGCCGCGCCGCTGCTGGCGGCCGTGCTGCTGCCGCTGCTGGGCCTGGGCCTGTACCTGCACTGGGGCGCCAGCGAGAAGCTGGCGCTGTCCCGCGAGTTAGCCGAGCCGCCGCACTCCATGGCGGAGATGACCGAGCGCCTGGAGAAGGCCGTGCAGGCCCAGCCGGATTCCGCCGAGGGCTGGTACTTCCTCGGTCGCACCTACATGACCCAGGAGCGCTTCGAGGATGCCGCCAAGGCCTTCGAGCGCGCCGCCAACCTGTCTGGGCGCCAGTCCGAGGTGCTCGGCCAGTGGGCCCAGGCGCTGTACTTCGCCAACGGCAAGAAGATGGCCGGCGCCGCCCAGGCCCTGGCCGACGAGGCGCTCAAGCAGAACCCGGAAGAGGTCACCACCCTCGGCCTGATGGGCATCGCCGCCTTCGAAGACCAGCGCTACGCCGATGCCGTGGACTACTGGCAACGCCTGGTCGCCGCGCTGCCGGCCGACGACCCGTCGCGCGCGGCCATCCAGAGCGGTATCGAGCGCGCCCGCCAGCACCTGGTCGAGCGCGGCGAGAAGCTGCCGGAAGCGCCGGCCGCGGCAGCCACTGCCGGCGTGACGCTGAAGGTGCGGGTGGACCTCAGCGACGCGGTGAAGGGCCAGGTCAAGCCGGACGACAGCGTGTTCGTCTTCGCCCGCGCGGTGAACGGCCCGCCGATGCCGCTGGCGGTCAAGCGCCTGAAGGTGGCCGACCTGCCGGACGAGGTGTCGCTCAGCGATGCCGACGCCATGATGCCGCAACTGAAGCTGTCGGCCTTCCCGCAGGTGGAGCTGGTGGCGCGGGTGTCGCGCGCCGGCAATGCCATCAGCGGCGAATGGATCGGACGCAGCCAGCCGTTGTCTACTGCCGGCGCGGGCGATCAGGCGGTGACCATCGACAGCCCGGACCAGCATTGACCGAACCCTTCCTGGAGGTGCGCCCGTGAAAGGCCGAATCCTCGCCCTCGCGGCCCTGCTCGCCCTGGCCGGTTGCGCCGGCCAGCAGCCCCACTCGCAAGCACCGGCGCCGGCCCCGCAACCCGGCGCCGGCGGCCAGGTGCCAGCGGCCACGCCGTCGAACAAGCCGGCGCCGCGCACGGCCATCACGCCGAACCCGCAGAACCCCTCGAACAAGCCACGCAGCACCCACACCCAGTTCGCCCCGCCGCCGGGCGGCAAGGGCCGCTGGGACCCGAACCTGGGCGTCTACGTGATCCAGGGGCAGAAGGACCTGTACTACCGCCAGCGCACCTACTACCACTGGGACGGCGCCTGGTACTGGGGCGTGAGCCCGCAGGGCCCCTGGACCGCCACCGACGCCAACGGCGTGCCGCCGGGGTTGAGCCGCCGCTACGCGCAGCCCTGAGGTTAGGGGATTTTCGTAGGAGCGAGCTTGCTCGCGAACAGCGTTTCCCGGTGGCATGGATGTTGGGTTCAAGAGCGCCCTCTCCCCAACCCTCTCCCTGAAGGGAGAGGGGGCTGTCCTGAGCGGCCTGGAAGTCAGGCGCGATCCTTCTCCCTCGTCATTCCCGTGAACGCGGGAATGGAGGAAATAGATGGGAGCCTCAGGATGACTCTGGATTCACCACCCGCTCCAAACGGCCCCCTCTCCCTCTGGGAGAGGGCTGGGGTGAGGGTACGGAGTCAACCCAAACACTGCAGTCACCGGGAAACGCTGTTCGCGAGCAAGCTCGCTCCTACGAAGAGCCGGGCCAGTTCTTGCTTTGGGACTGCCAGCCCGTAGGGCGCATAACCGCGAACGCGGGAATGGAAATATAGATAGGAGTGTCAGGATGACTCCGAATTTGCCGCTCGCTCCAAACGGCCCCCTCTCCCTCTGGGAGAGGGCTGGGGTGAGGGTACGGCGTCAACCCCAAACGTCGCAGCAGCCGGGAAACCCCATTCGCGAGCAAGCTCGCTCCTACACAAAAGCTCACTCCAACGTCCCATGGGGCGCCGCATCCATCACTTCCACGCGATTGCGCCCGCTCGCCTTGGCCCGGTACAGGGCCTGGTCCGCCGTGCTGTACAGCCTCTCGTAGGTGCTCGACACGCCGCTGGCCAGGCCGGCGATGCCGAAGCTGGCGGTGAGGTAGAGCAGGCCGTCCTTCATCGGCAGCGGGGTGTCTTCCAGCAGCTTGCGCAGCTTCTCGGCTATCACCCGGGCCTGGGGCGCGGCGGTGTCCGGTAGCAGCAGGAGGAACTCCTCGCCGCCCAGGCGCGCCACGCTGTCGCTGCTGCGGGTGTGCTTGCGCAGCAGGGTGGCGGTGTGGCGGATCACCTCGTCGCCCAGTGGGTGGCCGTAGCGGTCGTTGATGAACTTGAAGTGGTCCAGGTCGATCATCAGCAGACTCACCGGCATCGGCTGGCGGTCGCAGCGCGCCAGTTCCTGCTTCACCAGCTGGTCGAACTGGCGGCGGTTGAACAGCCCGGTCAGCGGGTCGTGGCCTGCCAGGTATTCCAGCTGCAGGTTCTTCTCCTCCAGCTCCTTGCGCTGCCGGCGCAGGTGCTGGCGCTGGCGCAGGTTGCGCAGGTGGCCGAACCAGAGGATCTGCGACAGCAGCAGGCCGATGCCGCAGATGGTCAGGCCGCCCATCTGGTTGGACAGGCGCAATTGCGGGTCCGGCTGGGCCACTTCCATGGCCAGTTCGAAGGCGATGAACAGCACGACGTAGAGCAGCGTGGCGAACACCGGGCGCAGCAGCAGGATCAGCGCCGTGGCCACCGCGCCCATGAGGAAGGGCGTGATGCTGCTGGTCACCTCCTGGTCGAAGCAAGTGATGACCAGGCCGAAGCCCAGCAGCACGCCGGCGCCCAGCAGCGCCAGCAGCTCGCAGTACCACGGCGGCGGCGCCTGCGGGCGCTGGCGGGCCTGCCAGGCGAGCAGGCCGAGGCCGAGCAGCAGCGCGGCCACCACCGCGTGGGTGAGGATGATGTGCTGGCGCCAGCCGTCGAATTCCGGAAGGCTGCCCTGCAGGTTGAGCCAGAACACCAGGATGTGCACCAGGCCGAAGGGCACGGCCAGCAGCGCCAGCCAGGCCAGGCGCCTGAGGTTCTCCGTGGCCACCGGTCGCGCCAGGGAGCGGGCGAGCCGGAATTGCTGGCGAAGGCGTTGCGGGAACGGCTGGGACACGGGGACTCGTCCTGTGCGCGATGGCATCCGGCTATGAGCATAGCCATATGCCGCCAGGCTGTCCCGCCGCCTGCCGGGGGAGCGCGGCTTTTCGCTTGCAGCCTGGCGTGGCGGCTGGGCATAGTCCGCTACCTGTCAGGCAGCACGGCGAGAGGAGTAGGACATGGGCGAACGGGTACTGCGGTTTTCCGCACAGGATGGCCTGGATGCCGAACGCGCCGCCCTGGACCAAGTGTTCAGCGGCCAGGCCGACAGCCGCCTGCTGTTCTGGCGCCCGCTGCAGCAGGCGCTGGTGATGCCGCGCCGGCTCAGCCGCCTGGCCGGTTTCGCCGAGGCCGAGGCGCGCTGCGCCGAACTCGGCTGGCCGATCGCCCTGCGCGACACCGGCGGCGAACCGGTGCCGCAGTCACCGGCGGTGCTCAACGTCGCCCTGTGCTACGCGGTGCCCGACGGCGACAACGAGCAGACGCGCATCGACACCGCCTACCTGCGCCTGTGCCAGCCGCTCTGCGACTGGCTCGTGGCCATGGGCCTGGACGCCGGCGTGGGCGAGGTCGACGGCGCCTTCTGCGACGGCCGCTACAACGTCAACATCGGCGGCCGCAAGTTGGTCGGCACCGCCCAGCGCTGGCGCCGCCGGCAGAGCGACGGGCGCTACGTGGTGCTGGCCCACGGCGCCATCCTCATGGAGAACCAGCGCGAGGCCATGGCCGAGGTGGTCAACGCCTTCTACCGCGCCGTCGAATTGCCGGCCGACATCCGTGGCACCAGCCACGTCGCGCTGGACGAACGGCACTCGCAGCCCTGGCAGCAGGTCGAAGCACTCGCCGGGCAGTTCCAGCGCCACCTGATCAGCCAGGGCCTGCCGCCGGTCTGATCGACACCCTTTCCGTTCCACCCGCCCGGCCGTGCGCCGGGCCTCATCCTGCCAAGGAGCGTTCCGGCATGGAGCATGGTTCCAACTATCTGCAATCGGCGGTGGTCTTCCTCATCGCCACCGTCTTCATGGTGCCGCTGGCCAAGCGCCTGCAACTGGGCGCGGTGCTCGGCTACCTGTTGGCCGGGGTGCTGATCGGGCCTTCGGTGCTGCGCCTGATCGATGATCCGGAAAGCGTCTCCAGCCTGTCCGAGCTGGGCGTGGTGCTGCTGCTGTTCATCATTGGCCTGGAGCTGTCGCCCAAGCGCCTGTGGGTGATGCGCAAGGCGGTGTTCGGCATCGGCCTGGCCCAGGTGCTGCTCACCGCGCTGGTGATCGGCGTGCTGGCGCACCTGGCCTTCGAGCTGCCGCTGAACACCTCGGTGGTGCTCGGCGGCGGCCTGGCGCTGTCGTCCACCGCCTTCGGCCTGCAGATCCTCGCCGAGCGCAAGGAGCTGGCCAGCCCCCACGGCCGCCTGGCCTTCGCCATCCTGCTGTTCCAGGACATCGCCGCCATCCCGCTGATCGCCGCCGTGTCGTTGCTCGGCGCGCGGGCCGACGAGGCCGCGCCGGGCGGCGACTGGCGCCACTTCCTCGAAGTGGTGGGGAGCATCGCCGTGGTGGTGGTCGGCGGGCGCTACCTGCTGCGCCCGGTGTTCCGCACGGTGGCGCGCACCGGCATGGCCGACCTGTCCACCGCCACCGCGCTGCTGGTGGTCGTCGGCACCGCCTGGCTGATGGAGCTGGCCGGGGTGTCCATGGGCCTGGGCGCCTTCCTCGCCGGCCTGCTGCTGGCCGACTCGGAGTACCGCCACGAGCTGGAGTCGCAGATCGAGCCGTTCAAGGGCCTGCTGCTGGGGCTGTTCTTCATCAGCGTGGGGATGAGCGCCGACCTCGGCCTGCTGTTGCATTCGCCGCTGCTGGTGCTGGGCCTGACGCTGCTGCTGATCGGCCTGAAGCTGCCGCTGCTGTACCTGCTCGGGCGCCTCACCGGCGGCCTCGACGGCCACTCGGCGCTGCGCCTGGGCATCGTCCTGGCGGCCGGCGGCGAATTCGCCTTCGTGGTGTTCAAGCTGGCCCGCGCCGAAGGGCTGCTGGACGCCAACCTGCACAGCCTGCTGGTGCTCTGCATCACCCTGTCGATGGCGGTGACGCCGCTGCTGGTGCTGCTGGCCGCGCGCCTGATGAAGCCCGAGCCCGTGCCGGTGCGCGAGGCGCCGGAGGAGTACAAGCGCATCGAGGGCGACGCGCCGCGGGTGGTGATCGCCGGCATGGGCCGCATGGGCCAGGTGGTCGCGCGGATCATGCGCGCCCAGCGCGTGCCCTTCATCGCCCTGGACACCTCGGTGGACACCATCGAGCTGAGCCGCAGCTATGGCAGCATCCCGATCTTCTACGGCGACCCGCTGCGCCCGGAAATCCTCCGCGCGGCCCAGGTGGACAAGGCCGAGTTCTTCGTCGTCGCCACCGACGACCCGCAGACCAACATCGACACCGCGCGCCTGGTGCGCAAGCTCTATCCGCACGTGAAGATCATCGCCCGCGCGCGCAACCGCCAGCACGTCTACCACCTGCTCGACGCCGGGGCCAGCCCGGTGCGCGAGCTGTTCCACTCCAGCCTGGAGATGAGCCGGCGGGTGCTGGTGGAAATGGGCCTTTCCGAGGAGCAGGCGCTGGCGCGCATCCGCCGCTTCCGCCGCCACGACGAGGAAGTGCTGATGGCCCAGTACAAGGTCTACGACGACGCCTCGGCGGTGATCCAGACCGCCCGCGAGGCGCGCCAGGAACTGGAGACGCTGTTCGAGGGCGACCAGTTGGAAGACCGCGGCGTGGGCAAGCCCTGAGCGGGCCGGCCGCGCTTCAGCCGCGGATGCGGCGGCGCGGCGGTTCGTCGATGCGGATGGGCTCGCCGGGCGAGCGCAGGGTGAGCACGCCGATGGCGGCCAGCAGCAGGGTCACGGCCAGGCCGATGGCCGCCAGCGCGACGTAGAGCAGCAGCTCCGCCAGGGAACCGATGATGAGCAGAAAATCCAGCGCGGCCTGCATGGTGCGTTCCTCCTCCTTCAGCCTCGTGGTCAGCGGGGCGTTCCGGGGAGTGCACGCTCAGGCCGCCTCGCGGCCCCGGGGTTCGCGGGGCCATGGGCTATGCTCGCGTCCGCGCGCGGCGAAGGGAATTGAATCCGCCTGCTGGTGACTATCGACGCTATCGATGCCCCGGCGGCAGCGGCGCCAGCAGTTGCATGGGGCGCACCGGCGTACCGTCGCTCCAGTTGCCCATGGACAGCTGCGCGCGGGTGCCGCCCAGGGCCCAGTCGCGGTTGCGGCCGGCGAAGGCGGCGTCGCACAGCGCATCGAACAGCTTCCACGGGCCGTACCAGTCCAGGGCGTCGGTATCCAGGGCGTTGTGGTTCGTCGACGCGCGGTCTTCGGCCTGGCGCCGTTGCTGGCGCTCCTGTACCCGTTGCAGCAGCCAGTTGCCGGAGTCCGAGGGCGGGTAGCGCGGGTCGAAGCGCGGCGCGGTGGGCGCCGCATGGTTGGCCAGCAGCGGCGGGCTGCCGTGGCGGTCGCTGCGCAGTAGCAGGAGGTTCTTGTCGGCGCCGTCGACCTGGGTGCTCTCGCTGTAGATGCGCCGGGCGTCGTCGCAACCCACGCGCTCGTCCTCGTCGCCGCACAGGGCCAGCAGCAGAGTGCCCGGCGGGATGCCGGACAGCGGCTCCAGCGGCACCTGGCGCCAGCGCGGGCCCTGGCTGCGCCCCGGCTCCACGGCGAACAGGGCGCGTGGCCGGGGCAGGCCCAGGCGCTGGTAGCCGGCGGCCAGGCCGCTGGCGATCAGGCCGCCGGCGGAATGCCCGACATAGGCCAGGCGCTGCAGGTCGGCGCGTACCCCGAGCCGCCCGGACTGCAGTTCGGCGATGCCCTGGCGCACCGCCTCGGCGGCATTGGGCAGGAACTCGCCGGCCGGCGTCTTCAGGTTCTGCTGGTAGCGCGGGTAGAGGACGATGGCGCCACGCCGCACGATGTGCTCGATCCAGGCGCGGTAGAGGTCCGGCTGCATCACGCTCCAGCCATGGACGAAGACCACCAGCGGGGCCTGCGCCGGCACTGGCGCGGCGGGGGTGAACAGCCAGTATTCGCTGCCCTGTTCGCCGCCGCGCCATTGGCGCAGGTCGGCGTGGGCCAGGCGCGAGCCGCCGGGGCCGTCCAGCGGCTGCGGCGGCGGGGCCGCGGGGCCGGCCTGGGCACCGCGGGCCAGGAGGCCGCAGAGCAGCAGGGTGGCGAGCCGGCACGGGCGTTCGGCCATGGGTCTGCCTCTTGCCAGGGAGTTTTCCTCAGCCTAGCCGGCGTGGCTCAGCGCGGGTAGAGCGGTGGCAGGCTGTTGCCCTCGGCCGTCGCCGCGCCGCCGCCTTCCGCGGCGGGCAGGGTGCGGATCGCCCGCCAGAGGTCCTCGCCTTCCCAGTTGTGGCCACCCTCGCTGTCGCTGTAGAGCGCGCCGTTGAGGCCGTCCATGGCGTCGGACAGCGGCACGAAGCGCGCCGCCATGTCGGCCAGGGTTTCCGGCTGCTGGCGCGCCCAGGCGTCGAGGGCCTGGCGGGTGGCGTGGGGGTCGTTGGCCTGGCAGCAGCGGCGCAGTTCGTCGAGCAGGGTGCGGGCGCTGGGCGCGTTGGCCGCGGCGCGGACGATGGCCGGCTGGCGCCGGGCGCGCCACCAGAGGCCGAAGCCGAGCAGGCTGGTCAGGGCCAGCAGCAGGGTCGCCAGCTGCCACGGCCAGAGGCGCTGGCCGTCGGGGCTCACGGCGCCTTCCAGCGGCGCCGGGGGCGGGGCCGCCAGCTGCGGGTTGGCGCCGACGTCCAGGCTGCGGCCGGCCAGGGTGGTGTGCTCCAGGCGGTCTTCCTGGGTGTTCCACCAGGTGATCTCGATGTCCGGCAGGCTCAACTGGCCGGCCTGCTCCGGGATCAGGGCCTGGCGTTCCTCGCGGCTGCCGATCACCCCCTGGTCGCCCTGTTCCTCGGCCAGCTGCGGCTGGTCGGGGTAGTGCCGCAGCCCGGCCGGCAGGGCCTGGGGCAGCGGCGGCAGCTGGGCGCTGGAGAGGCCTTCGACGCGCAGCATCAGGTTGCGCGTCAGGGCTTCGCCGGCCTTGGCCTGCTCCGGCTGCGGCGCCCAGCTTTCGCTGAGGGCGACGGCGCGGGCCGGCAGCCAGGGCGCGTCGGCCGGGTAGTCGGCGGGCTTGGGTTTCACTTCCAGGGGAATTTCCGGGGAGCTCACCCGCAGGCGCTTGCCAGGCAGCACGCCGAAGGTGTCGCCGGGGCTGTTGCGCGCCACCCGGGTGGCGCTGAAGTTCAGCGCCGGGATGGTCAGCTCGCCGCTGTGCTGCGGGAAGATCGCGAAGCGCACCTCGATGACGCCGTGGCGCACGCCGTTGATTTCCTTCTCGTAGGTGCGCGGCTGGCCGAGCTGCTCGACCTTGGCGTCGTCGATCTGCAGCGGGCTGAGGCTGCTGTCGTCGTACAGCGACACCGAGTGGTAGATGCGCAGGGTGAGGATGGCCTGGGCCTGCACGTAGACCGTTTCGTGGTCGAGGCTGGCGTCGATGAACACCGGCGAGAGTTTCTGCTGCTCGTCCGCGTCCTCGGCCTTGAGCACCTGCAGGGCGATCGGCTGGGTCTGCCCGTTGCCCATGCGCAGCGCCGGTATCTGCAGGGCGCCGCTGCGGGTGGGGCGCAGGGTGATGATCCAGCGCGTGGTGGCCTGGGCCTGGCCGTCGAGGGTGGTCAGGCGGTTGACCTGGCGGGTGCCGAGGATTTCGAAAGCGTCGCCCAGGGGCGTGAGGTCCGGCTTGCCGAACTGCGTGGGGTCGTCGGACTCCAGCGTCAGGTCCAGGCTCTCGCCCTCGGTCAGGCGCGCGCGGTCGACGCTGGCGGTGAAGCTGGCCTGCGCCTGGAATGCGAGCAGGCTGAGCAGGATCAGGCAGATCATCCGTTTCATGGCAGGTTTTCCTGGCGCTGCTGCTGTTGGTACCAGAACTTGCGGCGCAGCAGTTCGGAGGGTTCGTCGGGAATCTGCCGCAGCCACTGTTCCAGGGCCTGGCGGCTTTCGTCGCTGAGTTTCCCTTCGTCCGCCGTGGGGGCGGGGAGTTCCGTCGAATCGGCGGGCGGCTCGTCGTCCGGGTCGGTGGCCTGCAGGCGCTCGGCGCTGGCCTGCTGGCGGTTCTGCAGGGCCGCGGAGGGGCGCGTCGGCCGTTCTTCCAGGTTCTGCTGCTCCGAGGGCTTGGCCGCTGCCGTCGGCGCCGGCTCGGTTTCGCCGCTTCGGCTGGCCTGGGAGGCATTGGGGCGCTGTTGGGCGGCGTCCTGCTCGCGCTGGCGCAGCAGGTCCTCCAGCAGCGCCTTGTTGCGCAGGGCCTGTTGCAGGCCGGGCTGCAGTTCCAGCGCCCGCTCGTAGGCGTCGATGGCCGCCTCGTACTGCTCGGCGCGGGCCAGGGCGTTGCCGCGGTTGTAGTGGTCGGCGGCGCTGTCGCCCAGGGCGAAGGCGCGGGCCGCGCCGTCGTAGTCGCCGGCCTGGTAGAGGGCCAGGCCGCGCCAGCGGAAGTCGGCGAAGCGCCGGGCGGCGTCGGCCGGGCGCTGCTCGGCGAGCAGACGCTGGCCCTGCTGGTCGGGGCGCAGCCAGAGGTCGGCGAACTCGAAGGCCATGGCCGGTTGCGGCGCGCCCAGCCACAGCGGCAGCAATAGCGGCAGGCTGAACAGCCAGCCGCGGCGCCCGGCGCAGGCGGCCAGCAAGAGCAGCGGCAGGAGCAGCCAGTAACCCTGGTCGGCCCAGCGCTGCAGGCGCAGCACGGCGTCGTTGCCGGCGGCTTCCAGGCCGCGGTTGGCGTCCAGCAGGCCGAGGGCCCTGAGGTCGCGGTCGCTGGCGCCCAGGCGCTGGTAGCCGGCGTCGAGGCTGGCGGCGAACTGGCGCAGCCCGGCCTCGTCGAGGCGCGGCAGGAGGATGCCGCCCTGGTCGTCCTTCAGGTAGGTGCCGTCTTCCTGGGGGATGGGCGCGCCGCCGGCAGTGCCCACGGCGAGGATGGCGAAGTCCCGGCCGTGGCCGTGCAGGGCCTGGCGGATGCCCTGCTGTTCGCTTTCCTCCAGCCCGCCGGTGAGCAGCAGCAGGCGCCCGTTGCCCTGGGCGCCCTGGTCGAGCAGGCGGCGCGCCTGCTGTACGGCAAGGTCGGCGCGCTGCCCCGGCTCGGGCATGATCGACGGTTTGAGCGCATCGAGCAGGTTGCGCGCGGTGAACAGGTCGTTGGACAGCGGCACCAGGGTGTGGGCGCTGCCGGCGTAGACGACGATGGCGGTCTGCGCGTCGGGGCGCGCGCGCAGCAGGTCGAGGAGCTTGCGCCGGGCCTGTTCCAGGCGGCTGGGCGGCAGGTCGCCGGCGAGCATCCGCGGCGTCAGTTCGAGGATCACCACCAGCGGGTCGCTGCGCTGCATGGCCGGCTGCTCGACGCGCTCCCAGCTCGGCCCGAGCAGCGCCAGCACCGCCAGCAGCCAGGCCAGGCCCAGGTACAGCCAGGGGCGGCGGTCGGGGCGGCCGCTGCCGCCCTGCAGCAGCCAGGGGTGGAAGGCCGCCGGCAGCAGCAGTTGCCAGCGCCCGGCGCGGCGCTGGCGGTGCAGCAGCTTCCACAGCAGCCAGGCGAGCAGCGGCAACAGCAGCAGCCAGCCTGGGTAGAGCAGGTGCGGCCAGAGGCTCATGGGCGCCTCCACGGCCAGCGCCAGTGCTGCGCCGGCCAGAGTTCCGCGGCCACCAGCAGCAGGCTCAGCAGCAGCGCGGCGGCCAGCGGCCAATGGTAGAGGGCCAGGGCCGGGCGCGCCTGGGTGGGCTTCTGCGTCACCGGTTCGAGGCTGTCCAGGGTGCTGGAGACGGCCTCCAGCTCGGCGCCGTTGCGGGCGCGGAAGTATTCGCCGCCGGTGAGGCCGGCGATCGCCTTCAGGGTGGCTTCGTCCAGGTCCAGGCCGGGGTTGAGGCCGAGCATGCCGAGCACGCCGCCGGGCTGCGGGTCGGCGCCGATGCCGATGGTGTAGATCTTCACGCTTTCCTCGGCGGCCAGGCGCGCGGCGGTCAGCGGCGGGATCTCGCCGGCGGTGTTGGCGCCGTCGGTGATCAGTACCAGCACGCGGCTTTGCGCCGGGCGCTGGCGCAGGCGCTTGACGGCAAGGCCGATGGCGTCGCCCAGGGCGGTATCCTTGCCGGCGATGCCGATCAGCGCCTCGTCCAGCCAGACGCGCACGGTGTGGCGGTCGAAGGTCAGCGGCGCCTGCAGGTAGGCCTTGCTGCCGAACAGGATGAGGCCGACGCGGTCGCCGCGGCGCGCCTCGATGAAGTCGCCGAAGAGTTTCTGCACCAGGTTCAGGCGGCTGATCTCGCTGCCCTGCCAGGTGAGGTCGGCGGTGTCCATGGAGCCGGAGACGTCCACCGCCAGTAGCAGGTCGCGGCCGCTGGCGGGGATCGGCAGCGGCTCGCCGACCCACTGCGGGCGCGCCGCCGCCAGCAGCAACAGCAGCCAGAGCAGCACGAAGGGCGCCTGCAGGCGCCAGGCCGGCAGTTGCGCGCGGGCGCGGCGGCCGGCCAGGCCTTCGAGTTCGGCGAGGAAGCCGACCTTCAGCGCCGCCTCGCCGCTGTCGGCCGGCGGCAGCAGCACGCGCAGCAGCCAGGGCAGCGGGGCGAGCAGGAAGACCCAGGGCCAGGCGAACTCAAACATGCTTGCGCACCCAGGTTTCCACGGCGGCGGCGAGGCCGTCGATGGCCTTGTCGTCGAGCTTGCATTCGGCGCGGTAGCCGCCTTCCACGAGGATCATCCAGCGCGTCAGGCCGGCGGCCGGGCAGCGGTTGTCGAGGAACGCCAGCCAGGCGCGGCCGCTCAGGGTGTGGCAGCTGTCGTCCGGCCAGCGCGCCCGCGACAGGCGCTTGAGCAGGGCGTTCTGCGCCTGCAGCCAGGGGCCGGCGGGGGCGCCGTCGTAGGGCCGCGGCAGGCGCGCCAGTTCTTCCAGGGCGGCGAGGCGGATAGGGTCCAGCGGCGCTTCCGCCGGAACTGGCGCGCGGCGTCGCGGCAGCAGGCGGTGGCGCCAGCGCCATAGCGCCCAGGCCAGCGGCGGCAGCAGCGCGGCCAGCAGCCACCAGCCCGGCGCCGGCGGCCACCAGGGCACGGCGGCCGGCTGGATCAGCGGTTCCAGGGCGTCGAGGGGATTCACGAGCGCAGCCTCGCGGTGGGCTGTTCGAGGTGGTCGAGCAACTGTTCGACCAGGTCCAGCTGGGTGCTCAGCGGCAGCAGCGGCACGCCCAGGCGCTGGCTGACCCGCGCCCAGCGCTCGCGGCGCGCCTCGCCCAGGGCGCGGTAGGCCAGGCGCTGTTCGTCGACGTGGGTGTCCACTTCGAGCAGGGCCTGGCCTTCGGCGAAGCGCATCAGCCCTGCGGCCGGCAGGGCGTGGTCGAGCGGGTCGGACACCGGCAGCAGGACCAGGTCGGTGTGCCGCGCCAGCAGGCCCAGTTGCTGCTCGGCCAGGTCGCCCTGGGGCGAGTGGGCGAGGGCGCGTTCGTCGCAGACGATCATCACCAGGCTGCCCGGCCGCAGCACCTCGCGGGCGCGGCGCAGGGCCAGGCCGAAACCGTCGCCGGAGGGCGCTGCGGCGCCGTCGGCGAGCAGCGCGTGGTTGGCGCGGACGATCAGGTTGAGCAACTGCAGCTGGCTCTGCTTGCTGCGCCGCGGCTTGATCTCGTGGGTGTCGTGGTCGCTCAGCACCAGGCCGCCGATGCGGTCGTTGTGGGCCAGCGCGGCCCAGCCGAGCAGGGCGGCGGCGCGCGCGGCCAGCACTGACTTCAAACACAGGCCGGAGCCGAAGAAGGTCCGCCGGCTCTGCTCGACGAGGACGAACACCGGGCGTTCGCGCTCCTCGTGGAACAGCTTGGTGTGCGGCTCGCGGGTGCGAGCGGTGACGCGCCAGTCGATGGTGCGCACGTCGTCGCCGGGCTGGTACACGCGCACTTGGTCGAAGTCCACGCCGCGCCCGCGCAGGCGCGAGTGGTGCAGGCCGATCAGCGGGCTGCGCCGGGCCGGGGTGGAGAACAGCTGCACCTCGCGCAGGCGATGGCGCATGTCGATCAGCTCTTGCAGGCTGACCGTCACGCCGTTGCTGGCGGTGTCCGGCATCAGGCCACGGCGACCACGTCGAGGATGCGCTGGACCACGCGGTCCTGGTCGATCCCCGCGGCTTCCGCCTCGAAGGAGAGGATCAGGCGGTGGCGCAGCACGTCGAACAGCACCGCCTGGATATCCTCGGGGCTGACGAAGTCGCGCCCGCCCAGCCAGGCGTGGGCCCGTGCGCAGCGGTCCAGGGCGATGGAGCCGCGCGGGCTGGCGCCGTAGGCGATCCACTCGGCCAGCTCGGGATCGAACTTGGCCGCGGTGCGGGTGGCCATGACCAACTGCACCAGGTATTCCTCCACCGCGTCGGCCATGTACAGGCCGAGGATTTCCTTGCGCGCGGCGAAGATCGCTTCCTGGGTCACCTGGCGTTCCGGCCGCGTCTCGCCGTTGAGCGCCTCGCCACGGGCCTGCTGGAGGATGCGGCGCTCCACCGAGGCTTCCGGGTAGCCGATCTTCACGTGCATCAGGAAGCGGTCGAGCTGGGCCTCGGGCAGCGGGTAGGTGCCTTCCTGCTCGATGGGGTTCTGGGTGGCCATCAC
Organism: Pseudomonas sp. A6; assembly: GCF_052367875.1. Taxonomy (NCBI): domain Bacteria; kingdom Pseudomonadati; phylum Pseudomonadota; class Gammaproteobacteria; order Pseudomonadales; family Pseudomonadaceae; genus Pseudomonas; species Pseudomonas sp. A6. Next base: position 1,965,684 of record NZ_CP198970.1, read on the forward strand.
CAGGAACAGCGGCGGCAGGTCGTAGGTGCTGCGGCCGATGCTGACCTGGCGCTCGGCCATGGCTTCCAGCAGCGCCGACTGTACCTTGGCCGGGGCGCGGTTGATCTCGTCGGCCAGCACCAGGTGGTGGAAGATCGGCCCCTGCTGGAAGCAGAAGGTGCCGTTTTCCGGGCGGTAGATCTCGGTGCCGGTGATGTCCGCCGGGAGCAGGTCGGGGGTGAACTGGATGCGATGGAACTCGGCCTCCAGGCCTTCGGCGAGGTCCTTGATGGCCTTGGTCTTGGCCAGCCCGGGTGCGCCTTCCACCAGCAGGTGGCCGTCGGCGAGCAGGGCGATGAGCAGGCGCTCGACGAGCTTTTCCTGGCCGAGGATCTGGCTGGAGAGGAAATGTCGCAACGCGAGGAGCGACTCACGGTGTTCCATCGAATGCGGGTTCCTGGAATGGGGAAGGCGGCGTGCCGGGGCCGCCGGGGGCATTACTTTACTGCATCGGCGCAGGCGCGTGCAGGGTGGCGTGGAGCCGCCGCGCGGCTCCACGCTTCCACGGGCCGACGAGGAGGCTTCCCACGGGACAAGGACGCGTTTCCGAAGCGCACTGCCACTAATTTGGGAAGCTCCTCATGGACAACGTGGAGTAGATGGACATGGAACGCAATGCTCTGCATTTCCCGGCCGTCCTGGCCGGTCTGCTGTTCTTCGCTCACCCGCACGCCGCGGCCGCGCCGCTGAGCCTGGACCCCGGTTCCGGCAATGCCGGCCTGGGTTCCGCCGGCAACGGCGTGCCCGTGGTCAACATCGCCAGCCCCAACGCCAATGGCCTGTCGCACAACAAGTTCGGCCAGTTCAACGTCGGCCGCGAAGGCCTGATCCTCAACAACTCGCCGGGCGGGGCGCAGTCGCAGCTGGGCGGTGCCATCGCCGGCAATCCCAACCTGGGCAAGGGCGCGGCGCGCAAGATCCTCGGCGAGGTCACCGGCGGCAGCCCCTCGCAGCTGCGGGGCGCCATCGAGATCGCCGGGCCGGGCGCGCACTTCATCCTCGCCAACCCCCACGGGGTGACCTGCAACGGCTGCGGCTTCATCAACATGCCGCGGGCCACCCTGACCACCGGCAAGCCGATATTCGATGGCAACCGCCTGGCGGGCTACGACGTCGACGGCGGGCACATCGGCATCGAAGGCGCCGGGCTCGACGCCCGCGAGGTGGGGCGCTTCGAGCTGATCACCCGCAGCGCCACGCTCAACGCCGCGCTGCATGCGCGGCAGCTCGACGTGGTGGCCGGGCGCAACCGCGTGGATGGCGAAAGCCTGGCGGCCAGTGCCAAGGCCGACGATGGCCGCCCGCGGCCGCGCCTGGCCATCGACAGCTCGGCGCTGGGCGGGATGTACGCCAACGCCATCCGCCTGGTCGGCACCGAGCAGGGCGTGGGCGTGAAGCTGGCCGGGGAACTGGCCGCCAGCGCCGGCGACATCCGCATCGACGCCAATGGCCGCCTGGAGTTGGCGCGTCTGCAGAGCGCCGGCGGCGTGCACCTGCAGGCCGGGGACATGCAGCTGACGGGGCCGGTCAGCGCCGGGGGCGACACCGAGCTGTGGGCCTCCGGGAGCCTGACCAACCAGGGCCGCCTGGACAGCGCCGGCCGCCTGTTCATGCGCCTGGGCGGTGGCCTGGTCAACCAGGGCGGCGAGCTGCGCGCCCAGAGCATGGACCTCAGCCTGGCCGGGGCGCTGGACAACAGCCGGGGGCTGATCGAAAGCCGCGGCGGCCTGCGCCTGTACGCCGCGTCCCTGAGCAACGGCCAGGGGCGCATCCGCGCCCGTGGCTGGGAGGGCGGCACCGACATCGGCATCAGCGGCGTGCTGGACAACCGCAACGGCAGCCTGGAGACCTACGCCCGCGACCTCGACCTGCGCAGCGGCAGCCTGCTCAACGACAACGGCTGGGTCTGGCACGGCGGCAACGGCCGCTTCGGCATCGACCTGGCGCAGCTGGGCCTGGCCGGTGGCCGCTTCGTCACCCGTTCCGTGCTGCACATCAAGCGCGATCACTGGCTGAACAACAGCAGCCTGCAGGCCCGCGAGCTGATCCTGGAGGTGGGTGAGCTGGAGCAGGGCGCCAGTGGGCGCCTGAACGGCATCCTCGACGTGCGCGGCAGCGGCCACAACTGGCGCAATGCCGGGCTGATCACCAGCGAGTCCGGGCTGTCGCTGGAGCTGAGCGGGCGCTACAGCGGCAGCGGCCGGTTGCTCAGCCAGGATGGCCTGAGGATCAGTGCCGACTCTCTGGAGCTGGAGCGTGGTGGCAGCTTGATAAGTGGGATGTATGCCCAGCTCGATATCCGCAACGCATTCGTCAACCACGGCACTCTTCTGGCCTATGACGAGATCTGGCTGAATGCTGGGCGGTTGGTCAACTATGGTGTGCTGGGCAGTGGTTCCGAGCTTTATCTGGACGTGGGGAGCCTGGAGGATGAGGGGGATATCTTCAGCAACGGCGATGTCGAGTCGCATATTCCCTGGAAGTGGACGCTCTAGGCCGGTGCTGCGAGCCTGATGCTGTTTGCTTGAGAAAGAGTGCCGTTTCTCTCCATGGGAGAAACGGCATTTTTTCATCTGGGATGGGGCTGTGGCTTCGCTTGCGAATCCTGATCCCTCGCTCCGATCCTCACCCTCGTCATTCCCGCGAACGCGGGACGCGGCTCCATCGCGAACAGCGCTTGCGCTGGCCCGAAGGGGAATAACCCAGAGACTTCTTTGGGGTTGTGCTTGGTGTAGCGCGCCGCTCCGAGTGCTCGGATGTCTCTCGTTTCGCCCCCTCGGGCGAGTCCCTTTTGTCAAACGGTGGAAGGCCACCCCTGCAAAAAGGAACCAAAAAGGCTTGCCCCGCATACGGGCCCGACAGAGTCGGGCTACCCTCACGAACTCCCCCGCCACGGAGGCCCACCCCGAGGGTACATCCCTGTAGCCCGCGGGGCTCTCGCGACATCCATGTCGCATGACCTCCTGAGCGCGGGTTTCGCTCGGCCTTCTGAAGGGGCGTTCCGGTGCGCTCGGATATTCTTCTGGAAGTCCCAAGAGCAAACGTGCTTTTGCTTTTGCTTTTCGTAGGAGCGAGCTTGCTCGCGAACCCCGTGAACTGACCGGCAACATCTGCGCACTGGTTCCACTCCGCCCTCTCCCCAACCCTCTCCCTTCAGGGAGAGGGTTGGGGAGAGGGTGCTCTCGAACCCAGCACCTAAAGCTCTCGGGAAATCCGTAGGGCGGATAACGCCTCCGGCGTTATCCGCCGAATCGCGGACAGAGTCCGCTCCTACGGTTCCAGAAAGCACGGGCGTAGGAGCGGACTCCGTCCGCGATTGGATTCACCGGCTACGCCGGACACCCCGGTGGCACGAACGGCCCCCTCTCCCGCTTGCGGGAGAGGGTTGGGGAGAGGGCGCTCTTGAACCCAGCACCCGAAGTTCTCTGGAAATCCGTAGGGCGCATAACGCCTCCGGCGTTATCCGCCGAATCGCGGACAGAGTCCGCTCCTACGGTTCCAGAAAGCACGGGTGTAGGAGCGGACTCCGTCCGCGATTGGATTCACCGGCTACGCCGGACACCCCGGTGGCACGAACAGCCCCCTCTCCCGCTGCGGGAGAGGGTTGGGGTGACGGGCCCCCGGAAAGGGACGCTTAGCCCTTGCCCGAATGAACCGCATCAGGCCCCCCGAACCGGGCCTCCCCCAGTGGCTCGGCGGCCGCGCCGGGGATCGGCGTCAGGCAGCGCAGCGGGCTGTTGCCGTTGCGCACCTGGCGCATCTTCGGCGCGCCGCCGAGCACCACCGCCAGGTAATAGACCCAGGCCAGCGGGCGGGGCATGCCGGCATTGCGCAGCATCCGCAGGAACAGGCGGTCGGCGCTGGCCTTGTCCAGCGGCGAGACGTTGAGGAACTGGTAGAGCGCGTCGTGCACCAGGCTGGCATGGTGCGCCACCGGCCAGAACACCTGCCTGCGGCGGATTTCGCCGTCGCGGATGCAGGCCACGTCTTCCAGGTGCTCCCACCAGTCCGGGGTGCCGAAGATCGCCAGCCAGTAGAAAGGCACCTTCGGCGAGCAACCATCCCAGGCGTAGGTGCGCGGTCGGTCGAAGTGGTAGCGCACCTCGCCGCGGGCCAGGTCGACCTCGCTGTGCCCAGGATTGACGATGATGCGCCCGTCGTGGATCACCAGCCACTCGCTATAGAAGAAACGGCCGCGGGCCTCTTCGCAGAACACCGTCAGCGGGAAGTCGATGTAGTTGACCCAGGGGCCGGGCCTGTCGCGGCTGCAGAAGCCCCAGCGCTCCACCGAGGCTGCCCGCGCGGCACGCACGCGCCGCAGGCGCTCGCGGCGGCCGACCAGTTGCGGCAGCAGCACGCCCAGGTACACCGGCAGCGCGCCGGCCAGCAGGTACTGCAGCAACAGCGGCTGCAGCAGCCAGGCCAGGCCCAGCAGGAGCAGGCCGAGCAGGGTGACCAGCAGGTTGGCGAGGTGGCGCAGCAGCGGGCGCTGCAACGGGGGAACGGCTTGCATGGCATCCTCCGTGATGTCTGGAAGATGCCATTTTGCCACTGTTGCTGGCTGGCTTCAGTCGACCTGTAGCCATTGCGCCAGCAGCTGCCGGTGCGCCGCCAGCGCCGCGGGTTGCACGCTGGGCCGCAGGCGCAGCTCGGCGCCCGGCAGGCATTGCGCCAGGCGCGCCAGGGCCCTGGGGCTGAGGGCGCCCAGGCGCGGGTAGCCGCCGATGGTCTGGCGGTCGTTGAGCAGCACGATCGGCTGGCCGTCCGGCGGCACCTGCACGGCGCCCAGGGGGATGCCCTCGGAGATCATCGGCCGGCCCAGGTACTGCAGCGCCGGGCCGAGCAGGCGCATGCCCATGCGGTCGGCGCGCTGGTCGAGGGTCCAGGTGGCGTCGAAGGCGTCGAACAGGCTCTGCCCGGCGAAGTCGCCGGCCTGGGCGCCGAGCACCAGTTCCAGTTCCGCCGGGCCGTCGTAGCGCGGCTGCTGGTGGGCCTGCATATGGCGCTGCGGGGGCGTTCCGCCGGCGGCGCGCAGCTCGTCGCCGGCCATCAGCGGCTTGCCCTGGCCGTCGAGGCCGCCGAGCCCTTCGCGGACGACGGTGGCGCAGCTGCCCAGCATCGCCTCGCCGAGGAAACCGCCGGGCGCCGCCAGGTAGGCGCGCACGCCGCTGCGTGGCTGGATGAAGGCCAGGCGTTGGCCGCTGCGCAGTTCGAAGGCCTGCCAGGGCGCCAGCGGCTGGCCGTCGATCTCCGCCGCCAGGTCCGCGCCGGCCAGGGCCAGGCGTACGTCGGCACGGGCGCGCAGGGTCACGCCGCCCAGGGGAATCTCCAGCACCGCCGCGTCCAGGCGGTTGCCCAGCAGCCAGTTGGCCCAGGCCTGGGCTTCCCAGTCCAGGGCGCCGCCCTGGGTCACGCCCAGGTGGCGCACGCCGAAGCGGCCGCCGTCCTGCAACTGGGCCAGCGGGGTGCTCTTTTCCACGTGGAGGATTTTCATGCCTGGCCCTCCTCGACGGGCATGGGCGTGTCGTCGCCGCCCAGGCGGATGAATTCGGCGTGGTCGATGGCTTCGAAGCGCACCCGGTCGCCGGGCTGCAGCAGGCTGTAGCCGTCGCGCCCGCGGTCGAACAGGCGCGCCGGGGTACGTCCCAGCAGGTTCCAGCCGCCAGGGGAGGCTAGCGGGTAGGCGGCGGTCTGGCGCTCGGCGATGCCGACGCTGCCGGCGGCGACGCGCTGCCGCGGGGTGGCCAGGCGTGGGGTGGCCAGGGCCGGTTCGACCAGGCCCATGAAGGCGAAGCCCGGGGCGAAGCCGAGGGCGAACACCTGGTAGGCGCGGCCGCTGTGGCGGCGGATCACCTCGGCCTCGCCCAGCCCGCTGTGCCGCGCCAGGCGCGCCAGGTCGGGGCCGACGCTGGGGTCGTACCACACCGGCAGGACCTGCTCGCGGCTGTTCTCGCCGGCCAGCGGCTGCAGGCCGTCGAGGGCGGCGAACAGGCGCTCGCGGATCGCCAACGGCTCCAGCCGCAGCGGGTCGAAGCGCAGCATCAGGGTGGTATAGGAAGGCACCAGCTCCAGCAGCTCGTCGCCGAAGACCGCGCGCAGGCGCTGCGCGGCGGCCAGCAGCCAGGGCATGTTGGCTTCGTCGATGGCGTCGAACAGGCGCAACATGTAGCTGTCCAGGGCGACCACTTCCAAGCGCGCTCTCATGCCGGCACCAGGGCGTCCAGGGCCACGCGCAGCTGGCGCACGGCCTCCACCGAACCGGGGTTGTCGCCGTGCACGCAGATGCTGTCGGCGCGCAGGCGCAGCGCGCTGCCGTCGCTGGCGCCGAGCGCCTCGCCGCGGGCCAGGGTCAGCGCCTGGGCGATCACCTGGCGGCTGTCGTGGTGCACCGCGCCGGGCAACTGGCGCGAGACCAGGTGGCCTTCGGGGGTGTAGGCACGGTCGGCGAAGGTCTCGAACCACAGGCGCAGGCCGAACTCGGCGGCCATGGCCAGGGCACCGTGGTTGTCGCGGGTGGACAGCAGCATCAGCGGCAGCCCGCGGTCGTAGGCCGCGACCGCGCGCATCACCGCGCGCAGTTGCTCGGGCTTGCGCATCATGTCGTTGTACAGCGCGCCATGCGGCTTGACGTAGCTCACCCGCGCGCCCTGGGCGCGGCAGATGCCGTCGAGGGCGCCGATCTGGTAGTGCAGCATGTCCTCGATCTCCTGCGCGCTGCATTCCAGCGAGCGGCGGCCGAAGCCGAGCAGGTCCGGGTAGCCGGGGTGGGCGCCGATGCGCACGTCGTGTGCCAGCGCCAGGGCCACGGTACGGCGCATGCTGCCGGGGTCGCCGGCGTGGTAGCCGCAGGCGACGTTGGCACAGTCGATGTACGGCATGACCTCGGCGTCCAGGCCCATTTTCCAGGCGCCGAAGCTTTCGCCGATGTCGCAGTTGAGCAGGGGGAGGTGCATGGTCGTCCTCGAAGGTCGTTGCGGTTCAGGGTTCCAGCTGCTTGCCGCGGGTTTCCGGCAGGCTCAGGGCGGCGAGGATGACCACGCCGTAGGACACCGCGGCGAAGCCGCCGATGCCCAGGCCCAGCGGCACGTGCTGGCTGATCATGCCGATGAGCATGGGGAAGAGCGCGGCGATGGCGCGCCCGGCGTTGTAGCAGAAGCCCTGGCCCGAGCCGCGGATGCGGGTGGGGAAGAGTTCGGTGAGGAAGGCGCCCATGCCGCTGAAGATGCCCGAGGCGAAGAAGCCCAGGGGGAAGCCCAGCCAGAGCATGGCCGCGTTGGCGATCGGCAGCTGGGTGTAGAGCAGCACCACGATGAACGAGCCGACCGCGAACAGGATGAAGTTCTTCTTGCGCCCCAGCAGGTCGGTGAGGAAGGCGCTGATCACGTAGCCGACGTAGGAGCCGAGGATGACCATGGCCAGGTAGCCGCCGGTGCCGAGCACGCTGAGATGGCGTTCGGTCTTCAGGTAGGTCGGCAGCCAGGAGGTGATGGCGTAGTAGCCGCCCAGGGCGCCGGTGGTGAGCAGAGAGGCGCGCAGGGTGATGCTGAGCATGCCGGGGGCGAAGATTTCGTGGAAGCTGGTCTTTTCGTTGCTTTCCAGGGCCTTGGCGCGCTGGTAGACCTCCGGCTCCTTGACCAGGCGACGGACGAACAGCACGAACAGCGCCGGCAGCAGGCCGAGGAGGAACAGCGCGCGCCAGGCGTACTCGGGCGGCAGCACGCTGAACAGCAGGGCATAGAGCAGGGCGGTGAGGCCCCAGCCCAGCGCCCAGCCGGACTGCACCAGGCCCACCGCCTTGCCGCGGTCGCGGGCGCGGATCACCTCGCCGATCAGCACCGCGCCGGCGGTCCACTCGCCGCCGAAGCCGAAGCCCATCAGGGTGCGCGCGATCAGCAACTGCTCGTAGTTCTGCGCCAGCCCGCAAAGGAAGGTGAAGAAGGCGAACCACAGCACCGTCAACTGCAGGGTGAGGACGCGGCCGATGCGGTCGGAGAGGATGCCGGCAACCCAGCCGCCGGCGGCGGAGGCCAGCAGGGTGAGGGTGTGGATCAGGCCCGCCTCGCCGGTGCTGATGCCCCACAGGGCGATCAGCGTGGGAATGACGAAGCTGAGCATCTGGGTATCCATGCCGTCCAGGCCGTAGCCGATCTTGCAGCTCCAGAAGGTCCGTCGTTCCTGCTTGTCCAGTTCACGGTACCAGCCGAAATAGCTCCCGCTGCCCACGTCGAGGGGGACGGCCGGGCTCGCCTGCTTTTCCATGGGGGATCTCCGCTCTTGCGTTCTTGGAATTGTTCTAGCGGCCGGTACCACATCTCGCCGTCGCCTGGGCCCGGATTCTTCGAGGCGCGGGGGCATGCGTCCAACTAATTTATGCGGTCGCCGGTGACAAGAATTTCCGATACCCGCCCCTGGCGCGGCATTCGCGGCGCCGGCGGGGCGGGGTTATGCTTGCGCGTCCCCGCCCGGTACCGGCCATGAACCTGAAATTCCTCGAGACCTTCGTCTGGGTCGCCCGCCTGAAGAGCTTCCGCCTCACCGCCGAGAAGCTCTTCAGCACCCAGGCCGCCATTTCCAGCCGTATCGCCGTGCTCGAAGGCGATCTGGGCGTGAAGCTGTTCGTTCGCGATTCCCGCGGCGTGACCCTGACCCCCGAGGGCCACCAGGTGCTGGAGTACGCCGAGCGCATGCTCGACACCGCGCAGTCGCTGCGCCAGGCCATAGATGCCGGCCGCGTCGGCCAGGGGCGTATCCGCATCGGCGCCATGGACACGGTCATCCACACCTGGCTCAGCCCCCTGGTGGCGCGTGGCATGGAGCGTTTCCCGGACCTCGAGATCGAGCTGATGGCGGACACCGCGATCAACCTCGCCGAGCAGTTGCGCAAGGGCTACCTGGACCTGATCTTCCAGACCGACGCCATCCGCCACGAATCGGTGCTCAACCTGGAGCTGGGCAGCTATCCGCTGCGCTGGGTGGTGCCCCGGGGCTCGCCCTACGACCGCGACTACACGGGGCTGGAAGACCTGTTCCGCGAGCGCGTGCTGACCTTCTCCAAGCATTCGCGGCCGCACCTGGACCTGCTCACCATGCTCCAGGCCCGCGACGTCAGCCTGCCGCGCCTGAATTGCGTGAACTCGGTGGCGGCGATGACGCGCCTGGTACGCGATGGCTTCGGCATAGGCGCGCTGCCGCCGGCGCTGGTGGTCCAGGAGCTGGAGCGCGGCGAACTGCGGGTGCTGGATGTGGAGCCGTCGCCGCCGGAGCTGCCATTGGTGGCCTCCTGGCGCGGCGGCAGCGGCCTGGAGCTGGTGGCGCAGGTGGTGGAAATGAGCCGGACGGTGCTCGCCGACTATGCGGCCGGCGCCGGCGAGTCGCGCATCGTGCTGCTGCCGGCGGGCCGCTGAATCAATTTTTCCGATGCCCGGGGACGGAAACTATTTGTTGGACGGCGTCGGCGCCGGCCGACTAGAACAGGGGCCTTGTCCACCATCAGGAGACCGCCGATGACCCCGGCCCAGCCCCACGATCTCGCCTCCCTGAGCCCGCTCGAACTGCGCCGGCTGATCCGCCGCGGCGACTACGCCGGGCACACCAGCGGCCTCGGCCAGCGCCACCTGCAGGCCAACATCGTGATCCTGCAGCGTTCCTGGGCCGACGAATTCCTGCGCTTCTGCGTGCTCAACCCGCGCGCCTGCCCGCTGCTGGACGTCACCGAGCCCGGCTCGCCGCGCTTCCACAAGCTCGGCGTCGACATCGACGTGCGCAGCGACGTGCCGCTGTACCGCGTGTACCGCCGCGGCCAGCCCCACCGCGAAACGAGCGACATCGGCGAGCTGTGGGAGGCCGACTTCGTCGCCTTCGCCATCGGCTGCTCCTTCTCCTTCGAGCAGGCGCTGCAGGACGAAGGCATAGCCCTGCGCCACATCGAGCAGGGGCGCAACGTGGCCATGTACCGCACCCATATCGCCAACACCCCCTCCGGGCGCCTGGCCGGCCACATGGTGGTGTCGATGCGCCCGCTGAAGGCCGCCGACGCGGTGCGCGCCAGCCAGATCACCGGGCGTTTCCCGCTGACCCACGGTGCCCCGGTGCACATCGGCGACCCGGCGCTGATCGGCATCGCCGACCTGCAGGCGCCGGACTACGGCGAGCCGGTGGCCCTGGCCGCCGACGAACTGCCGGTGTTCTGGGCCTGCGGCGTCACCCCGCAGGCGGTGCTGGCCGAGGCCGAGCCGGAGCTGTTCATCACCCATGCGCCGGGCTGCATGCTGGTCAGCGACCTGCTCTACGGCCAGCTCTGAGTCCCGCGCCCGGGGCGCCTGTTGCGGGGGAAGCTCGGCTGCCTGGGCGCCCCCGCTACCCTTGCATGCCCGCTACCGCGCAGGCGCTGCGCCAGGCCATCTACGCCTGGCTCAGCCCGCAGGCGGCACGGATAACGGAGCGTTTCCCGGCGTGTTACCGGCCACCTTAGGCCGTGCAGCCTGCTCGTTGCCTGGTTTGTCGCTGTTACCGCCGGGGCGCTGGGTAGCCTTTCGCTAGCACGCTGCTCCATTTGGTAACGCCCGCCCCGTAGTGGGGCATGTGGGGGCCGGCACTTCCCCCCAAAAGAGCGGATTTTTTCCTTCCCAACGCCATTTTCAGTCGGCCTTCTTATTAATTGGCATCAAGTTTGATTGCTCGTAACGGAAATATTGTTGAACAATCACCATGCGAGGGCTTCACCATGAAACAGCGATTTGCAGGCAAGGCGGGCTGGCTGGCGGCACTGGCGTTGCCCGGCGTACTGGCGCTGGCCGCACCGGCCATGGCGGCGGTAACCGGCACCCTGGAGGAGGGCAGCTTGAGCATCGGCTCGGACCTCACCTACCCACCCTACGCCTACCTCGAGCAGAGCCAGCCCGCCGGCTTCGACCCGGAGTTCATGAGGGCGCTGGGCAAGCAGTTGAAGCTGCAGCCGGAGTTCCGCGACACCCGCTTCGCCAACCTGGTGATGGGTGTCAACGCGCGGCGCTTCGACGTGGTCGCCTCGGCGCTCTACGTCACCCCCGAGCGCGCCCGCCAGGTGGACTTCCTGCCGTACCTGAAGAGCGGCGCCTCGCTGATGGTGCGCAGCGACGACGACTTCCGCCCGCAGCGCGCCGAGGACCTGTGCGGCAAGCGCGTGGCCTCGATCAAGGGCGGTTCGTGGATTCCCAAGTTGCTGGAGGTGTCGCGCGACTACTGCGAGGCCCAGGGCAAGCCGGCGATCCAGTCGCGCGAGTTCCCCACCTCGCCCGAGGCCGCCCAGGCGCTGCTGGCCAAGGCGGTGGACGTGCAGTTCGAGAACGCCGCGGTGGCCAAGATCACCGCCGAGAAGCTGCAGGGCCGCCTGCAGATCGCCTCCCGCGAGCTGATCTACCCGGTGGTCATCGGCCTGGCCGTGCGCAAGGGCAACGGCGAACTGCTCGACGGCCTGCGCCAGGGCTTCGAGGCCATGAAGCAGGACGGCGAATACCAGGCCCTGCTGGCGCGCTACAACCTCGCCGAACCGAGCGCGGCGGACGTCGCCCAGGCGCTGGGCAACTGAACCGACGACCGGCCGAGCAATACGGAGCAAGAACATGCATTTCGATTGGCACTATGCCCTGGGCCTGCTGTGGAACGCCGATTTCTGGCGCGCGGTGGGCACCGTGGTGGAGCTGAGCCTGGAAACCTGGCTGCTGGGCATCGTCCTCGGCTTCCTGGTGGCCCTGGCCCGGCAATCGTCGCGGCGCTACCTGCGCGACGCGGCGGCGCTGTATATCTGGTTCTTCCGCAGCCTGCCGCTGCTGGTGCTGCTGATCTTCGTCTACAACCTGCCGCAGGTCTTCCCCGGCACCAGCGCGCTGCTCTCCAACCCCTACGGCGCTGGGCTGATCGCCATGGTCCTGAGCGAGACGGCCTATATCGCGGAAATCCATCGCGGCGGCCTGCTGGCGATCGCCAAGGGCCAGCTGGAGGCCGGCAAGGCGCTGGGCATCGGCTACCGCGGCGTGCAGTGGCTGATCGTGATTCCCCAGGCGCTGCGCGTGGCGTTGCCGACCCTGGCCAACGAGTACATCACCATCGTCAAGCTGACCTCGCTGGTCTCGGTGATTTCCCTCAGCGAAATCCTGTTGGTCGGCCAGCAGCTCTACACGCAGAACTTCCTGGTGATGGAGACCATGCTGGCGGTGGCCTTCTACTATGTGTTCATCGTCACCGTGTTCAGCTACCTGCTGCGGCGCCTGGAGAACCATCTCGACGTCACCCGCCGGCAGCCGCGCCCGGTGCCGGTCGGCGAGCTGCCGGCGGTGGTTTCGCGGCGCAGCGAGGCCAGCGCCGGGCAGGGCGCCTTCGCCCTGCAGGTGCGTGGGGCGCGCAAGCACTACGGCCAGTTGGAGGTGCTCAAGGGCATCGACCTCGACGTGCGCTGGGGCGAGGTGGTGTCGATCATCGGCCCCTCGGGTTCGGGCAAGACCACCCTGATCCGCACCCTCAACGGCCTGGAAGCGCTCGACCAGGGCGAGGTGACTCTCTGCGGCAAGCCGTTCCTGCGCGGCGCGCGCGAGCCGGGCGGGCCGCTGGGCAACAAGGTGCACATGCAGGGCATCGTCCAGGTCGGCATGGTGTTCCAGGGCTTCAACCTGTTCCCGCACAAGACGGTGTTGGAGAACGTCATGCTCGCCCCGCACCACCATGGTCACGCCGACGCCGCCGAGCTGCGCCAGCTGAGTCTGGCGCTGCTGAACAAGGTGGGCATGCTCGAACACGCCGGCAAGTACCCGCACCAGCTCTCCGGCGGCCAGCAGCAGCGCGTGGCCATCGCCCGCGCGCTGGCCATGCGCCCGGCGGTGATGCTGTTCGACGAGCCGACCTCGGCGCTGGACCCGGAGCTGGTCGGCGACGTGCTGGCGGTGATCGAGGAGCTGGCCAAGGAGGGCATGACCATGGTCATCGTCACCCACGAAATGAACTTCGCCTTCCGTCTGTCCGACCGCGTGGTGTTCATGGAGGCCGGGCGCATCGTCCAGGCCGGGCCGCCGCGCGAGCTGCTGGAGCAGCGCAGCGAGCGCATGGGGCGGTTCCTCAAGGACGTCCAACTGGCCTGAGGAGGGCCGCAGATGAAAAACAAAGATGCCGGCGGCCTGTCGCTGTCGGCCCAGGTCGCCAACGAACTGCGCGAGGACATCATCGGCGGGCGCCTGCTGCCGGGCATGGCGCTGGTCGAGAGCGAGCTGGTGAAGGGCTACAACGCCTCGCGCAACACCATCCGCGAGGCCCTGCACCAGCTCGGCCGCGAGGGCCTGGCCACCTACGTGCGCAACAAGGGCGTGATGGTGCGCCGCCTGGGCCTGGCCGAGGTGCGCGACATCTTCCTGGTGCGGCGCACCCTGGAGCTGCAGGCGATCCTCGCCAGCAAGCCGCTGCGCGAGTACCAGTCCGACCGCATGCTGGAGGCCATAGAGGCCGCCGAGCTGGCCCAGGATCGCGAGGACTGGCAGGGCTTCGGCACCCACAGCCTGCACTTCCACCAGCACATCGTCGGGCTGATGCGCAGCCCGCTGTTCGACGAGTTCTTCGCCAACGTCGCGGCGCAGATGCGCCTGGTGTTCTCCCTCGCGCCCAACGAGGAGAACTTCCAGCGCCCCTGGATCGACCGCGACCGGCACATCCACGACCTGCTCGGCGCCGGTCGCAAGCACGAGGCGGCGGAGGCCATGGCCAGCTACCTCGAGGATTCCGAAAACGCGCTGCTGGACCTGCTCAGCACGCCCCACTCCCTCTGAACCAGGAGACACCGAACATGTACAAGGACTATCCCGCCGCCTACCAGGCCAACAAGGGTTCCGCCCTGCAGGTGGACAAGGCGTTCTACGACCGCCTGCGCGAGGACAAGGGCGCGCGCAGCCTGATCGAGCAGTTCGAGGTGCCGATCCGCACCGGCCGCGCCTGGAAGGTGCCGGCCGGGCACCTGTTCCGCGTCACCACCCCGGTGGGCCCGCAGGTCGGCGACTTCAACGTGTGGAACGCCAACGACCCGCGCGAGCGCATGTGGGCCGCACGCACCCGCCAGCTGCAGGGCGCCCACGTCAGCACCTACGACCGCCTGTGGTCGAACCTGCCGTTCCTCCGCCCGCTGCTGACCATCACCGACGACAGCCTGGCCGCCTACGGCATCGACGAGCACGGCGGGCGTGTGCACGACCTGCTCGGCACGCGCTGCGACCCCTACGTCAACAAGATGCTCACCGGCGAGGACTTCCACCACCATTGCCACTCGAACCTGACCCGCGCGGTGCTGCCCCACGGCCTCACCGAGTTCGACGTGCACGACGTGCTGAACATCTTCCAGTGCACCGGCCTGAACCACGACGACATGTACTTCATGAAGGCCTGCCCGGCGAAGCAGGGCGACTACCTGGAGTTCTTCGCCGAGATCGACGTGCTCTGCGCGCTGTCCACCTGCCCGGGCGGCGACCTGTCGCTGCCCATGTGGGGCCCCGAGGCGCAGGACCCGTTGAGCGTCTGCCGCCCGCTGGGCGTGGAGATCTACCGCGTCGAGCCGGCCCTGCTCGAAGGCTGGCAGCCGCCGCAGCGCGCGGCCTACGACGGCCTCCACGGCCTGCGCCTGCAGAAGCCCGACTGGGAGCGCTGAGCCCGCCGCGACGGGCGTGCCGGCCGGCGGCCGGCACACCCCGTTACCCCTGCATGAACGAATATGTCGCGGCTTGGTAATCCCATTGCCGCGCCGTCTCGTTAAGCTCCGCAAGTGAATCGTGACCGGGCGGTCCGGCCGCCATCCTGGATGCCTCCCCTGCCTGGATTAATGCCCAGCATCTGCTGAACTTCATCGGAAGACGGTGGCTCGGCGCCACTCCCGGGGCGATTCGCAGCTCGAGAAAGCCCTTGCTTCACCCAATGACAAGCCAAGCGGAGCATTGACCATGGCGTTCTTCACCGCGGCCAGCAAAGCCGATTTCCAGCAGCAACTGCAATCGGCCCTGGCGCAGCACGTCGGCGAAAAGGTGCTGCCACAAGTAGCCCTGTTCGCCGAACAGTTCTTCAGCCTCATCTCCCTCGACGAATTGACCCAGCGCCGCCTGTCCGACCTGGTCGGCTGCACCCTGTCCTCCTGGCGCCTGCTGGAGCGCTTCGACCCGGCCGAGCCGGAAGTGCGCGTGTACAACCCCGACTACGAGAAGCACGGCTGGCAGTCCACGCACACCGCCGTGCAGGTGCTGCACCCGGACCAGCCGTTCCTGGTCGACTCGGTGCGCATGGAGCTGAACCGCCGCGGCTACAGCATCCACACCCTGCAGACCACCGTGGTCAGCGTGCGCCGCAACGCCAAGGGCGAGCTGCTGGAAGTGCTGCCGAAGAACAGCCAGGGCAAGGACGTGCGCCATGAGTCGCTGATGTACCTGGAGATCGACCGCGCCTCCCACGTCGGCGAGCTGCGCACCCTGGAGAAGACCCTGCTGGAAGTGCTGGGCGAGGTGCGCCTGGCGGTGGCCGACTTCCCGGCCATGCGCGGCAAGGCCGAGGAACTGCTGGCCTGGCTCGGCAAGTCGAAGGCCAAGGCCCGCGCCGAGGAGACCGCCGAGGTCCGCGCCTTCCTCGAATGGCTGCTGGACAACCACTTCACCTTCCTCGGCTACGAGGAATTCACCGTGGTCGACGAGGGCGACGGCGGCCGGGTGAACTACGACGAGAAGTCCTTCCTCGGCGTGACCAAGCTGCTGCGCACCGGCCTGAGCAAGGAAGACCTGCACATCGAGGACTACGCGGTGGCCTACCTGCGCGAGCCGCTGCTGCTGTCCTTCGCCAAGGCCTCGCACCCCAGCCGCGTGCACCGCCCGGCCTACCCGGACTACGTGTCCATCCGCGAGATCGACGCCAAGGGCAAGGTGCTGCGCGAATTCCGCTTCATGGGCCTGTTCACCTCCTCGGTGTACAACGAGAGCGTCAGCCACATCCCGTCGATCCGCGGCAAGGTCGCCGAGGTCGAGCGCCGCTCCGGCTTCGACGCCAACGGCCACCTGGGCAAGGAGCTGGCCCAGGTGCTGGAAGTGCTGCCGCGCGACGACCTGTTCCAGACGCCGGTGGACGAGTTGTACAGCACCGCCATGGCCATCGTGCAGATCCAGGAACGCAACAAGATCCGCCTGTTCCTGCGCAAGGACCCGTACGGCCGCTTCGCCTACTGCCTGGCCTACGTGCCGCGCGACATCTATTCCACCGAGACGCGGATCAAGATCGAGCAGGTCCTGCGCGAGCGCCTGAAGGCCAGCGACTGCGAGTTCTGGACCTTCTTCTCCGAATCGACCCTGGCCCGCGTGCAGTTCATCCTGCGGGTGGACCCGAAGACGCGCATCGACATCGACACCAAGCTGCTCGAGGAAGAGGCCATCCAGGCCTGCCGTTCCTGGCAGGACGACTACGCCGCGCTGGTGGTGGAGAACTTCGGCGAAGGGCAGGGCACCAACATCCTCGAGGACTTCCCCAAGGGCTTCCCGGCCGGCTACCGCGAGCGCTTCGCCCCGCACTTCGCGGTGGTCGACCTGCAGCACCTGCTCAGCCTGTCCGACGCCCGCCCGCTGGTGATGAGCTTCTACCAGCCGCTGGCGCAGAGCGAACAGCAGCTGCACTGCAAGCTGTACCACGCCGACGCGCCGCTGGCGCTGTCCGACGTGCTGCCGATCCTGGAGAACCTCGGCCTGCGCGTGCTCGGCGAGTTCCCCTACCGCCTGCGCCACGCCAACGGCCGCGAGTACTGGATCCACGACTTCGCCTTCACCTACGCCGAAGGCCTGGACGTGGACATCCAGCAGCTCAACGAAATCCTCCAGGACGCCTTCATCCACATCGTCAACGGCGACGCCGAGAACGACGCCTTCAACCGCCTGGTGCTGACCGCCAGCCTGCCGTGGCGCGACGTCGCCCTGCTGCGCGCCTACGCCCGCTACCTCAAGCAGATCCGCCTGGGCTTCGACCTGGGCTACATCGCCAGCGCGCTGAACGCCCACGTGGACATCGCCCGCGAACTGGTGCGGCTGTTCAAGACGCGCTTCTACCTGGCCCGCAAGCTCACCGCCGAGGACCTGGAAGACAAGCAGCAGAAGCTCGAACAGGCGATCCTCAGCGCCCTGGACGACGTCCAGGTGCTCAACGAGGACCGCATCCTGCGGCGCTACCTGGACCTGATCAAGGCCACCCTGCGCACCAACTTCTACCAGCCCGACGCCGCCGGCCAGAACAAGAGCTACTTCAGCTTCAAGTTCAACCCCAAGGCGATCCCCGAGCTGCCCAAGCCGGTGCCCAAGTACGAAATCTTCGTCTACTGCCCGCGGGTGGAAGGCGTGCACCTGCGCGGTGGCAAGGTCGCCCGCGGCGGCCTGCGCTGGTCCGACCGCGAGGAGGACTACCGCACCGAAGTGCTCGGCCTGGTCAAGGCCCAGCAGGTGAAGAACGCGGTGATCGTCCCGGTCGGCGCCAAGGGCGGCTTCATCCCGCGGCGCCTGCCGGTGGGCGGCAGCCGTGACGAGATCCAGGCCGAGGCCATCGCCTGCTACCGCATCTTCATCTCCGGCCTGCTGGACATCACCGACAACCTCAAGGAAGGCGAGGTGGTGCCGCCGGCCAACGTGGTGCGCCATGACGAGGACGACCCCTACCTGGTGGTGGCCGCCGACAAGGGCACCGCGACCTTCTCCGACATCGCCAACGGCATCGCCGCCGAGTACGGCTTCTGGCTGGGCGACGCCTTCGCCTCCGGCGGCTCGGCCGGCTACGACCACAAGGGCATGGGCATCACCGCCCGCGGCGCCTGGGTCTCGGTGCAGCGGCACTTCCGCGAGCGCGGCATCGACGTGCAGAAGGACAGCGTCACCGTCATCGGCATCGGCGACATGGCCGGCGACGTGTTCGGCAACGGCCTGCTGATGTCCGACAAGCTGCAGCTGGTGGCCGCCTTCAACCACCTGCACATCTTCCTCGACCCCAACCCGGACCCGGCGGTGAGCTTCGCCGAGCGCCAGCGCCTGTTCAACCTGCCGCGTTCGGCCTGGTCGGACTACGACGCCTCGTTGATCTCCGCCGGCGGCGGCGTGTTCCCGCGCAGCGCCAAGAGCATCACCCTGAGCCCCGAGGTGCGCGCGCGCTTCGACATCCAGGCCGAACGCCTGACCCCCACCGAGCTGATCAACGCCCTGCTCAAGGCGCCGGTCGACCTGCTGTGGAACGGCGGCATCGGCACCTACGTCAAGTCCAGCAAGGAAAGCCACGCCGACGTCGGCGACAAGGCCAACGACGCCCTGCGCGTGGACGGCCGCGAGCTGCGCGTGAAGGTGGTGGGCGAGGGCGGCAACCTGGGCGTGACCCAGCTCGGCCGCGTCGAGTTCGGCCTCAATGGCGGCGCCTGCAACACCGACTTCATCGACAACGCCGGTGGCGTGGACTGCTCCGACCACGAGGTCAACATCAAGATCCTGCTCAACGAGGTGGTGGCCGCCGGCGACATGACCGGCAAGCAGCGCAACGTGCTGCTCGCCGAGATGACCGAGCAGGTCGGCGACCTGGTGCTGGGCAACAACTACAAGCAGACCCAGGCGCTGAGCCTGGCCGAACGCCGCGCCCGCGAGCGCATCGCCGAGTACAAGCGGCTGATGAGCGACCTGGAGGCTCGCGGCAAGCTCGACCGCGCCCTGGAGTTCCTGCCCAACGACGAGGCCCTGGCCGAACGCATCGCCGCGGGCCAGGGGCTGACCCGCGCCGAGCTGTCGGTGCTGATCTCCTACAGCAAGATCGACCTCAAGGAATCGCTGCTCAAGTCGCTGGTGCCGGACGACGACTACCTCACCCGCGACATGGAAACGGCCTTCCCGCAGACCCTGGTGGCCAAGTTCGGCACGGCCATGCGCCGGCACCGGCTGAAGCGCGAGATCGTCAGCACGCAGATCGCCAACGACCTGGTCAACCACATGGGCATCACCTTCGTGCAGCGCCTGAAGGAATCCACCGGCATGACCCCGGCGAACGTCGCCGGCGCCTACGTGATCGTCCGCGACGTGTTCCACCTGCCGCACTGGTTCCGCCAGATCGAGCAGCTCGACTACCAGGTGCCGGCGGAAGTCCAGCTGACCCTGATGGACGAACTGATGCGCCTGGGCCGCCGCGCCACCCGCTGGTTCCTGCGCAGCCGCCGCAACGAGCAGGACGCCGCTCGCGACGTGGCCCACTTCGGCCCGCGCATCGCGGCCCTGGGCCTGAAGCTCAACGAACTGCTCGAAGGCCCGACCCGCGAGCTGTGGCAGGCGCGCTACCAGGCCTACGTCGACGCCGGCGTGCCGGAACTGCTGGCGCGCATGGTCGCCGGCACCAGCCACCTCTACACCCTGTTGCCGATCATCGAGGCGGCGGACGTCACCGGCCGCGACCCGGCCGACGTGGCGCGCGCCTACTTCGCCATCGGCAGCGAGCTGGAGCTGACCTGGTACCTGCAGCAGATCAGCAACCTGCCGGTGGAGAACAACTGGCAGGCGCTGGCCCGCGAAGCCTTCCGCGACGACCTCGACTGGCAGCAGCGGGCGATCACCGTCTCGGTGCTGCAGATGCAGGACGGCCCGCAGGACATGGGCGAGCGCGTGGCGCTGTGGATAGAACAGCACCGCGAAATGGCCGAGCGCTGGCGCGCCATGCTGGTGGAACTGCGTGCCTCCACCAGCACCGACTACGCCATGTACGCGGTGGCCAACCGAGAGCTGCTGGACCTGGCGCAGAGCAGCCAGCACGGCGCGAGCGTCGCTGCCTGACGCCCGCCGGCTGAGCCCGTCGCTGTTCCCGAGCCCCGCCTTGTGCGGGGCTTTTTTTGCCCGGACGCAGGGCGGACTGCCTTGCCGGCTCTGCGTAGGATGGGTTGAGCCTTGGCGAAACCCATGCGGCCATGGCGATGGGTATCGCTTCGCTCAACGCCATCCTACGACGGCCCCATCCACACCATTTCCATGTAGGAGCGCGCCCTGCGCGCGAATCGCGGACAGAGTCCGCTCCTACCATACCGGCGGGCACGGCTTCTCGTAGGAGCGAGCTTGCTCGCGAACAGATTCCGCTGCGGGGCTCATTCGCGAGCAAGCTCGCTCCTACGAAGAGCCCCGCGGCGCGGCCTATGGAGAAGGAGAACCACCGTCGTAGCAGCGGACCTTGTCCGCGATAGCCAGACATATCGGCGCGGTTCGCGGATAGGATCTCCTACCCCACACCCACCTCCGATCCCACCTGTAGGAGCGCGCCCTGCGCGCGAATCACGGGCAGGACCTGGGCACGGCTTCTCGTAGGAGCGAGCTTGCTCGCGAACAGACTCCGCTGCGGGGGGGGCTCATTCGCGAGCAAGCTCGCTCCTACGAGGAAATGTCGCCCGAAGGATCCGTTTGAGATCCTTTCGCGTTTCACTCTATTTCGAAATGTTTGGTTACATTTCTGGCCGCTCTTTCGGAAGGAACGGCTATGGTCAATGGCTATTAGCCATCTTTCGACAGTTTTCCGGAAGACAGGAATCAATGTCGATATTTATCGATATTCAAGGTCCCGAATGACATGTATGGCTAAGCCGTAGCTTGCCTCCGTCAAAAAATCGCTTTGCCAGGTTTTGCCCTTGTTCGTCAATTTACTGGCTTTTATCCGGATAGGCTGGGTGGATCGCTGTAGGACGTCAGCGTTTTTTCACGAACGGCAGTTGACTAAATTCTGACGGAAAGCTTTTCTTCTCGCCTGAATGTCAATAAACCGGCATGCGGCGGCTGCGTCAGTTATCGACAGAGTGTCGGCTTTCGCGCGGCTTCCATGCAGTTAGGGATGATTGCTTCGTGGTGCCCAAAACTTCCTTGTCCTTCCTTGCTTCACGGCCGCTCCCGCGAGGGCTGTCCCTTGGCGGGTGCCTGGCCGTGCTGCTGCTCGGCAGCGCCTGGGCCCAGGCCGCCGAGGATTACGACCAACTCGTGCGCGAGGCCCGCGCCGGCAATTACCAGCCGGCCTTGCAGCGCCTGCGGCAGAGCCCCGACGACCCCGCGCGCCTGGACGATCACCTGATCATCGCCGGCTGGGCGGGACTGGACGAGGAGGTGCTGCAGACCTACCAGCGCCATCCTCAGGCGCGGTTGTCCAGCGGCGCCTGGGCCTCGGTGGCGCGGGCCTATCGCAACCTCAAGCGCTGGCCCCAGGCATTGGAGGCCTACCGTCGCGGCCTGGCCGCCTACCCCGGCGACCAGGTCCTGCTGCAAGGCCAGGCGATGACGCTGGTGGATGCCGGGCGTGGCGCCGAGGCGCTGCAGAAGGCCGCGGCCCTGGTCGCCGCCGCGCCGCGCGATGCCGAGCGGCGCCTGGCCCTGGCCTATGTCCACCAGCAGATGGGCGAGCCCTATGCGGCGCTGTTCCAGGTAGACCAGGCTCGCCAACTGGCCCCGCAGCAAAGCCGCGTGCTCAGCGAGTACGTCGATGCCCTGCAGGCGGCCGGCCTGCCGCGCCAGGCGCTGGCCTTCGGCGAGCGCCACCCTGGCGTGCTGTCGGCGGCGCAGCAGCGCAGCCTGCAGGCCGACCGCGTCGCCGAGCTGGTGCGCCTGGCGGAAGTGTCGCCCCTGCGCGACAGCGAGCGCTTCGTGGTCGCTGACCGGGCCATCGCCCTGGCCGACCAGTCCCTCGCGCAATGGGCCAGAGACCCGGCCGCGGCACAGGAGGTGCGCCGGGTGCGCATCGATCGCCTGGGCGGCCTCTATGCCCGGGCGCGCATGGCCGAGGTGGTCGAGGAATACGAGCGGCTGCATGCCGAGGGCGTGCAACTGCCGCCCTACGCCCTGCGCTGGGTCGCCGGCGCCAGCCTGTACCAGCGCCAGCCGGAGCGGGCCGCGGAACTCTACCGCCAGGTGATCGCCAGCGAGAACGACAAGGACAGCGACTGGATGGACGACCACCAGGGGCTGTTCTACGCCCTGGTGGAAAGCGAACGACTCGACGAGGTGCCCTCCCTGAGCGATGGCCTGGTGGCGCAGCAACCGACGCGGCTGCATCCGCCGGGCATGGGTGTGGCCCTGCCCAACGACGACTGGCTGGAGGCCCGCCTGCTGCAGGCCAACGGCCGGCTGTACCGCAACGACCTGCCGGCGGCGCAGCAGGACTACGAAAGCCTGGTGGACGGCGCGCCGGACAACTCCCGGCTGCGCACCGGCCTGGCCAGCACCTACCTGTCCCGCGGCTGGCCGCGGCGCGCCGAAGACCAGCTGAAGATCGCCGAAAGCACCGACCCGCGCGGCGTGGCCCTGGAAACCGAGCAGGGCATGGTGGCGCGCGAGCTGCAGGAATGGCGGCAGCTGGACCTGCTGGCCGACGACGTCATCCAGCGCTTCCCCGAACAGTTGCAAGCCCAGCGCCTGGACTACCTGCGCCAGGTGCATCACATGGCCGAGCTGCGCATCAGCGCCTACGGCGGCCATGCCAATGGCGGCGAGGTCAACGGCAGCCGCGACCTGGGCTTCGACAGCGTGCTCTACAGCCCGCCCATCGCCGACCACTGGCGGCTGTTCGGCGGCGCCGGCTACGCCACCGGCGATTTCGAGGAAGGCACCGGGCACTATCGCTGGCAGCGCGTCGGCACCGAATGGACCGGGCGCAACACCACGCTGGAGGCGGAGGTGTCGCACAACAATTACGGCGACGGCGACAAGCTGGGCCTGCGGCTGTCCGGCGTCCACGACATCGATGACCAATGGCAGTACGGCTGGAGCGCCGCGCGCCTGTCCCGCGAGACACCGCTGCGGGCGCTCAACAGCGGCATCCGCTCCGACCGCCTGGACGGCTACCTGCGCTGGCGCCAGAACGAGCAGCGCGAATGGCGCCTGGCCTATTCACCCTCGCACTTCAGCGACGGCAACATGCGCCACGAACTCGCCCTCACCGGCAGCCAGCGTGTCTACAGCTCGCCCTACCTGGTGGCGGACCTGGGCCTGGAGGTTTCCGGCAGCCGCAACAGCAAGTCGGAGGACGTCCCCTATTTCAACCCGAAGTCGGACTTGCTGCTGCTACCCAGCCTGAACCTGGAGCACACCCTCTACCGCCGCTACCAGACGCGCTGGACCCAGCAGGGCCAGCTCGGCGCCGGCAGCTACAGCCAGCAGCACCACGGCACCGGCGCCGTCGGCCTGCTCGGCTACGGCCAGCGCCTGAGCCTGGACGACCGCTTCGACGCAGGCTTCAACCTGTCCGCTGTCAGCCGCCCCTACGACGGCGACCGCGAACTGGACTACCGCCTGGTCTTCGACCTCAGCTACCGCTTCTAGGACCCGAACATGAGAGCCACCTACCGTTTCCTGCTGTTGGGGCTGGCGCTGCTGATCGGGGCTTGCGCCAGCGAGGCGCCCCCCTTCGTCGAGCCGGCGCAACGCACCCTCGCCGCCAACGAGAAGCCCTGGCCGTCTGGGCGCATCCTGACCCTGGCCTACCACGAGATCGCCGACAGCGACGCCAACCAGGCCTTCATGACCGTGCGCACCGCCAACCTGGTGGACCAACTGGCCTGGCTGCACGAGCAGGGCTTCCAGGCGATTTCCGTGGACCAGCTGCTGGCCGCCCGCGCCGGCCGCGGCAGCCTGCCGGAGAAACCGCTGCTGCTGAGCTTCGACGACGGCTACAGCAGCTTCTACCAGCGCGTGCTGCCGATCCTGAAGGCCTACGACTGGCCGGCGATCATGGCGCCGGTGGGCGTCTGGCTGGATACCCCAGACCAGCAGCGCGTGGACTTCGGCGGCCTGGCGGTGGAGCGCCGGCGCTTCCTCACCCGCCAGCAGCTCGCGGAAATCGCCCGGTCCGGCCTGGTGGAAATAGGCGCGCACACCGAGGCCCTGCACTTCGGCGGCCCCGGCAACCCGCAGGGCAGTCAGCTGCCGGCAGCGGCCAACCGCCTGTACCTGGCCAATGCCGGGCGCTACGAAACCGAGGCCGAATACCGCAACCGCGTGGGCATCGACGTCAAGCGCATCAGCCGCACCCTGCAGGGCATCACCGGCAAGGCGCCGCGGGTGTGGGTGTGGCCCTACGGCGCGGCCAGCGGCACCGCCTTGCAGGTGGTCGGCGACGACGGCTACGCCCTGGCCCTGACCCTCGAGGACGGCCTGGGCAGCATCGACCACCTGGACAACCTGCCGCGCTTCCTGCTCAACGGCGACCCCAACCTGCATCACTTCACCTCGGCCATCAGCCGCGTCCAGGCGCAGGATAACCTGCGCGTCGCCCACGTCGACCTGGACTACGTCTACGATCCCGACCCGCAGCAGATGGAGGCCAACCTCGGGCAACTGGTGCAGCGCATCGCCGACCTGCGCATCAACACCGTGTTCCTCCAGGCCTATGCCGACCCGGTGGGCGATGGCACGGTGAAAGCGCTGTACTTCCCCAACCGGCACCTGCCGATGCGCGCCGACCTGTTCAACCGCGCCGCCTGGCAGCTGCGCACCCGCGCCGGCGTGGAAGTGTTCGCCTGGATGCCGGTGCTGGCCTTCGACCTGTCGCCGCAGCTGCCGCGGGTGCAGCGCTGGGACCCGCACAGCGGGCGCCTGGAGATCGACCCGCAGCAGTACCGGCGGCTGTCGCCGTTCGACCCCGAAGTACGCCGGCAGATCAGCGAGATCTACGAGGACCTGGCCGGGCACGCCGCCTTCGCCGGCCTGCTGTTCCACGACGACGCGCTGTTCTCCGACTTCGAGGATGCCGGGCCCCAGGCGCTGGCGGCCTACCGCGCAGCCGGCCTGCCGGGCGACATCGCCAGCCTGCGCGGCGATGCGCAGACGCTGCAGCGCTGGACGCGCTTCAAGAGCCGCTACCTCATCGACTTCACCCGCCAGCTTGCCGAGCGCGTGCGCGCCATCCGCGGCCCGCAGGTGCAGACGGCGCGCAACATCTATGCGCTGCCGATCCTCGAACCGCAGAGCGAAGCCTGGTTCGCGCAGAACCTGGACGACTTCCTGGCCGCCTACGACTGGACCGCGCCCATGGCCATGCCGCTGATGGAGGGCGTGCCCCTGGAGCAGTCCGAGGCCTGGCTGCAGCGCCTGGTGCGCGAAGTGGCCAAGCGCCCCGGCGCGCTGCAGCGCAGCGTCTTCGAACTGCAGGCGCGCGACTGGCGCGAGGGGCGCGAGGCGCCCATCGACGCCGCGCAGTTGCGGCGCTGGATGCACCGCCTGCAGTGGGAGGGCGTGCGCAGCTTCGGTTACTACCCGGACGATTTCGTCAACGACCAGCCCGAACTCAAGGCGCTGCGTCCGGCCATCTCCAACGCCTGGTACCCCGAGCCATGATCGATCGCATCGTTGCCTTGCTGGTCCTGCTGCTGTTGCTCGGCGGCCCGATCGGCGTAGCCATCGTCCTCACCGGCGAGATACTGCTGAACTTCGTGTTCTTCTATCCACTGTTCATGTCGGCCCTGTGGATGGCCGGCGGCATCTACTTCTGGGCGCACTGGGAACGCCACTGGGCCTGGCCGGAGGACGTCCCGCAACTGGAGGGCGAGCCGCTGGTGTCGATCCTGATCCCCTGCTTCAACGAGGGCGACAACGCCGCCGACACCATAGGCGCGGCCCTCGCGCAGCACTATCCGAACATCGAAGTCATCGCCATCAATGACGGTTCCTCCGACAACACCGCGCAGGTGCTCGATGCCCTGGCCGAAGGCGAGCCGCGGCTGCGCGTGCTGCACCTGGCGCAGAACCAGGGCAAGGCCGTGGCCCTGCGCATGGGCGCGCTGGCCGCGCGCAGCGAGTATTTGGTGTGCATCGACGGCGACGCGCTGCTCGACCCCAACGCCGCGGCCTACCTGGTGGCCCCGCTGATCGACAACCCGCGGGTCGGCGCGGTGACCGGCAACCCGCGCATCCGCACGCGCTCGACGCTGATCGGCCGCGTCCAGGTCGGCGAGTTCTCCTCGATCATCGGCCTGATCAAGCGCACCCAGCGCGTCTACGGGCGGGTCTTCACCGTCTCCGGCGTGGTCGCCGCGTTCCGCCGCACGGCCCTGGCGCGGGTCGACTACTGGAGCACGGACATGATCACCGAGGACATCGACATCAGCTGGAAGCTGCAGCTGGATCACTGGTCGATCTTCTACGAGCCGCGCGCGCTGTGCTGGATCCTCATGCCCGAGACCCTCCGCGGCCTGTGGAAGCAGCGCCTGCGCTGGGCGCAGGGCGGGGCCGAGGTGCTGCTGAAGAACATCCGCAGCATCTGGACCTGGCGCTACCGCTACATGTGGCCGCTGCTCATCGAGTTCAGCCTGTCGGCGGCCTGGGCCTTCACCTTCCTGCTGTCGATCCTGCTCTGGGCGCTCGGCCTGGTGGTCGAGATGCCGCCCAGCCTGCGCGTCGCCGACATAGTGCCGCCGGCCTTCACCGGGCTGCTGCTGGCCTGCGTGTGCCTGCTGCAGTTCGCCCTGAGCCTGCTGATCGAGCGGCGCTACGAGCGTCACCTGGCGAGTTCGCTGTTCTGGGTGATCTGGTACCCCTTCGCCTTCTGGCTGGTCACCTTGCTGACCACCCTGGTGAGTTTCCCCAAGGTGATGCTCAAGGCGCGCCAGACCCGGGCGCGCTGGACCAGCCCCGACCGTGGCATCAAGAGGAGTTCGTGATGAACCTGATCAAGACACCGCAGCACTGGCTGCCCCGGAGCCTGGATGTTCTGCTGACCCTGTGCGCCTGGGCGGTCTTCGTCTGGCTGATGGAGCGCGGCATCGCCAGCCTGCTCGCCAGCGGCTGGCGAGGGCCGCGCCTGGACTGGGGCGGGCAGTTCCTGCAGACGCTCGATACGCTGATGGTCTATGTGCTGTGCAGCGCCTTGATCGCCGCGCTGCTGGTGTCCTGGGCCCGCTACAACCAGATTCGCGCGGCGCGCTACGAGCGCCGCTCACGCATGCCCGACCTGTCCCGGCAGGCGCTGTCGCGCAGCTTCAACATCAGTGGCGATACCCTGGCCCGCCTGCACGGGGCCCAGGTGGTGACCCTGCACAACGACGAGCATGGCAACCTGGTGTGGGTGGAGAACCCGGCGGAGATGGAAGTCGAGGCGCCCTGAGCGGCCTCAGCTGCCGGTGTCGTCGTTGCGCTCGTGGTGCGGTTCGGTCAGGGCGCGGCGGTAGCGCGCGTAGAGGTCGCTGTCCATGTTGCTGGCGCTGAGGATCTTCAGGGCGAAGGCCTTGACCTCGGCGTCGCTGTACGCCCGCTGGGGCTCGGTGGCGGCCGGTTGCGCGGCGCAGCCCACCAGCACGGGGACGGCCAGCACCAGGCTGGAAAGGGATCGGAACATGGCGGGTTCACCCGGGGCATGGAAAGTGGGAATGGACTAAGGCTAGCGATGGCCCGCCGGCCTGGGAAATCATCCCGGTCGATAGTCGCTATCGTCCGAGCCGACTTCCGACACCCGGGAGCGCCAATAGGTTCCGGCGGCCCAGCAAGCCGGGCCGAATCCGGCTATCCTTCGCGGCCTTCGCCACTTCCCGGGACCGCGCCATGAAAGAACAGCTCGTCGAACTCCTCACCCTGATCAGCTCCGGCTGCATGGGCGCGGAGGAAATCCGCCAGATCGCCGAGGATGCCGCCGCGGCCTACGCCGACCCCGAGGCCTTCCTCGCCGCCAACCCGGACATCAACTACGACGACAGCTTCCCCATCCCGCTGGGCGAGTGGGTGGTGGTCGGCAGCCTGCCGGACATCGTGCTGTTCCAGGGCGATGACTACAAGGAACTGTTCGAAGGCATCCGCGCCTCGTTCGACGCCAGCGTGAACTTCGTCCTGCAGGCCAAGCAGCTGCACAAGGCCGAGCCGCTCGCCGCGCTGAAGCGCATCCAGGTGCAGTTGAGCGCGCTCTATCCGAAAAAGGGCGGCTACGTGCTGCTGGACTTCAGCGAACCGCTGGACGACGAGCTGCAGGCGGTGCTGGTGTACCGCTGCGACCTGGAAAAGGTCATGGCCCTGTGCCTGGAAATCGGCATTCCGGCGGCGCCGGCCTACGAGAGCCTGGTCGAGGCCAGCCGGGAAGAGTGATGCCCCCTCGGCCGCCGTCCTTCCGGCGGCCCCTGCCAGGGAAAAACGCCCTGGCTATTCTCCAGGCACGGCGGATGACCGCGCACCTGCTCCCGGTGGGCTGCTTATAAGTGTGGGAGTTCCGGCGTGTTCAGGGCTTTGGTTTCCCGTCTGAGCGTAGGAATGCTCTGAGGTCAACCAGGCGATGTCCTGCAATTACCCGCGTCGGCAGCTTGCCGTTGGCGATCCATTCCTCCAGAACCTCCGGCTGATCGGACATCCCGAGCAATTCGGCGAAACGCTCGAGGCTCAAGTAATAGGTTTCGTCCTCGGGAGCGGGGGAGAAGGGTTCTTCCACTTTCATGTGGTGTCCTGCACCATGGCCTGCGCTATTAGGGGAGGGAGACTAAATGACTCTCTCGAGACAATACACTAAATATTAGTGTTTTTGTATGGTGCTTCGAATGTCCGGAAATGGATTACAGATCGTGAAGAAACGTTTCCTTTTTACCGCTGGGGAAAGACTGCGTGGCCTGCGTGAGCTGACCGGGCTCAAACGCCCGGAATTCGCCAAGATCGTCGGCATGAAGGCCAAGACGGTGGAGAACATCGAGTTCGGTCGCCAGCGCATGCGCGACGAGGATTTCGAGAAGGTCTGCAGCGTCTATCCGGATTTCGCCCGCTGGATCACCTACGAAGGGCCCATCGACTCGGCGTCGGTGGCCTGGGAGATCGCCGATTCGGCGCAGTCCGCCGCCGTCTACCTGGTGGAGCAGAACCCCGCATTGCTGGAGAGCAGCAGCCTCAGCCTGGAGGAGTGGCGCAACCGCCACCACGACGTGCTCGAGCGCCTGCGCCAGGAGCCGGGGCGCGAGCTCGTCGCAGAGACCGACGACGATGACGACGAGTCCGAAGAAGAGACGCGGGACTAGGCGACGCAGCCGCGCAGGTAGCCCAGCAGGTCCGGGGCGCCGATGCTGCGCAGGCCGGCGCCGAATTCGTCGGCTTGCGGGTGGTCCTTGGGCAGCAGCAGGGATTCCGGCGTTTCGCTGTTGAACAGGCCGAAGCGCGCATAGGGCAGGCCGGTGTCCAGCAGCAGGCCCATGAACCCGGCATCGCTCCAGGCCTGGGTCGGCATCGCCAGCATGTGGTAGCGCCGCTCCAGGTCGTCCAGGGCGCTGCCCTGCAGGCTGAACTGGCGCACCCTGCCGGGTAGGCACAGTTCCAGGCCGCGGCGGCGCGCATAGGCCACCGCGCAGGCGAACGCCTCGGTGTGGTTGTCCAGCTCCAGGAACAGCCGCTGGCCATGCCAGTCGGCCCGGCGCAACTGCAGCTCGATGCCGCGCTCGAAGCCGGGCAGGGCCTGCCCAAGCGCCTTGCCGAAGTCCCGGTAGCTGATGATCCGCACCTTGCGTCCGGCGTCACCGGCCGCCACGGCTTCGAAGTCGGGTAGCGCCGAATTCGCCAGGGGGCCGCGGGTGCACAGGCCGTCCACCTCGCGCAGGTCGACATCGTGCAGCTCCAGCAGACGGGAGCCGACCAGTTTCTTCAGTGCGGCATGGGCGCGCGCCTTGTCTTCCTGCACCGGCCCGGACAAGGCGCCGCGCGGCAGGTCGATCAGGCGGTACAGCGGCGCGCCGGACTGCCAGCCGATGCCGCTGGGCGGGCTCGCCGGGGCGCTGAAGCTCAGGGCCAGGGACCGGGTGCGCTGCGAGACCTTGTGCAGGTCGGCGTTGCCGAGCCCCAGGCGCTGGGCGATGGCCGCGAGACGCTGGGCCATGTTGCGGGGTGGATTCATGATCGAAGGCAAACTCCCGATGCCCGGCCGACAGCCTTAAGCATAGGTAAGCCAGTCGCGGTTGTGCTTCCGGGCAGTGACAAATGTTGCTTCCTTCCTTTCAAGGGCGAGCGCCATGCCGGGCCCGCCGCGGCCGCGCCTCGCCTAGGGGCAGGCCGGCCGGCTATACTAGCGCCCCATTTTGCCGACCGATGCCCGACCATGTATAGCCTGGCCCGCGAGCTGCTGTTCAAACTCTCCCCGGAAACCTCCCACGAGCTGTCCATCGATCTGATCGGCGCCGGCGGCCGCCTGGGGCTCAACGGCCTGTTCTGCCCGAAGCCGGCCAGCCTGCCGGTGCAGGTCATGGGCATCGACTTCCCCAACCCGGTGGGCCTGGCCGCCGGCCTGGACAAGAACGGCGACGCCATCGACGGCTTCGCCCAACTGGGCTTCGGCTTCGTCGAGATCGGCACCGTCACTCCGCGCCCGCAGCCGGGCAACCCCAAGCCGCGGCTGTTCCGCCTGCCCCAGGCCACCGCGATCATCAACCGCATGGGCTTCAACAACCTGGGCGTCGACCACCTGGTGGAGCGGGTCAAGGCCGCGAAGTACCGCGGCGTGCTGGGCATCAACATCGGCAAGAATTTCGACACCCCGGTCGAGCGCGCGGTGGACGACTACCTGATCTGCCTGGACAAGGTCTACGCCCACGCCAGCTACGTCACGGTCAACGTCAGTTCGCCGAACACCCCGGGCCTGCGCAGCCTGCAGTTCGGCGACTCGCTCAAGCAACTGCTGGAGGCCCTGCGCCAGCGCCAGGAAGACCTGGCCGAACAGCATGGCCGCCGCGTGCCGCTGGCGATCAAGATCGCCCCGGACATGACCGACGAGGAAACCGCCCTGGTCGCCGCGGCGCTGGTGGAGGCGGGGATGGATGCGGTGATCGCCACCAACACCACCCTGGGCCGCGAAGGCGTCGAGGGGCTGCCGTTCGGTGACGAGGCCGGTGGCCTGTCGGGCGCGCCGGTGCGCGAGAAGAGCACCCACACGGTCAAGGTGCTGGCTGGCGAGTTGGGTGGCCGCCTGCCGATCATCGCCGCGGGCGGCATCACCGAGGGCGCCCATGCGGCGGAGAAGATCGCCGCCGGCGCGAACCTGGTGCAGATCTACTCGGGCTTCATCTACAAGGGGCCGGCGCTGATCCGCGAGGCGGTGGACGCCATCGCCCAGGCGCAGCGCGCGGGCAAATAAAAAGGGCTCCTTTCGGAGCCCTTGGGCTTACGCCCTGCCGCCCGGATGGGGCGTGCCTTGGGGAAATCGGTGTGATCCTTTGGTCAACTGGTGGCGTGTTGCATCTGATTCAGACGTTGAAGACCGGCGGTGCCGGTGAGGCCATCCCAGTTGTCGCCGCGACCCTCGCGCCAGCCGTTGAGCCAGGACTGCCGGGTGGTGGGATGGGTGAAAGGACAGAGATCGCGAGACTTGCCACTGATGCCGTACTGGTAACCGCGCATAAAGGCTCTTTCCAACGGATCACGCTTGAGTCTTCTCATAGGGTGTTGCCCTCACTTGTTGACTGTTATGTCCCGTTGGCCCCCTTGGGAGGCCTGGCGGACAGTTCCGCCAAAAAGGGGCCTGTTGCCGGCGTGACAGACCCCGCCCGACACCTTTGCGGCGACGGGTTAAGCTGAGTTCTAAACCATGGGCTTCGAGCCTGTGAACAACCAATTTGTCATAAAGACTTAACTCTTATGGGTTCAAGCCATAAGTTTTTCCCCCGGGCGGGTCGGGCAAATTGCCCGAAACCGCATGTTCAGGGGCTTGTGCGACGGAGTCTGGCGAACTGCCAG
This sequence comes from Pseudomonas sp. A6, assembly GCF_052367875.1. NCBI lineage: Bacteria > Pseudomonadati > Pseudomonadota > Gammaproteobacteria > Pseudomonadales > Pseudomonadaceae > Pseudomonas > Pseudomonas sp. A6. The sequence continues at coordinate 1,997,402 of NZ_CP198970.1, forward strand.
GAAACTGAGAGGTTCTCTCATCCCGACGGGCGGGCAAGTACCTGCGACCTCCGGTCGCGGTTTTGTGAAACCTTTTGAAATGAACCATGGCCGGGTGCCAGCGTTTGCGCGCGGCATCCGCTCAACAGGGGCCGAGGCCCCTCTGGAAAGGGCTTGGGCCCGGGAATCGCGATGTCGGAACACTACGAACTCTTCCTCACCTGTCCCAAGGGCCTCGACGGCCTGCTGCTGGACGAGGCGCAGGCGCTGGGCCTGATCGATGCCCGCGCGCAGGTGTCCGCGGTGCGCGGCCGCGGCGACCTGGAGACAGCCTACCGGCTGTGCCTCTGGTCGCGCCTGGCCAACCGCGTGCTGCTGGTGCTGGCGCGCTTCCCGGTGGCCAACGCCGAGGAACTGTACCTGGGCGTGAACGCGGTCAACTGGAGCGATCACCTCGACCCCGGCGGCAGCCTGGCGGTGGAGTTCAGCGGCAAGGGCTCGGGCATCGACAACACCCACTTCGGCGCGCTCAAGGTCAAGGACGCCATCGTCGACAACCTGCGCGCCGAGTTCGGCCGGCGGCCGACGGTGGACAAGGTCAACCCGGACATCCGCGTGCACCTGCACCTTGACCGCGGCCAGGCGGTGCTCTCGCTGGACCTCTCCGGGCACAGCCTGCACCAGCGCGGCTACCGCCTGCAGCAGGGCGCCGCGCCGCTGAAGGAGAACCTCGCCGCGGCCATCCTCATCCGCGCCGGCTGGCCGCAGCTGGCTGCCGAGGGCGGGGCGCTGTCCGACCCCATGTGCGGCGTCGGCACCTTCCTGGTGGAGGCCGGCCTGATGGCCGCCGACATCGCGCCCAACCTCAAGCGTGAGCACTGGGGCTTCGACAGGTGGCTGGGCCACGTCCCGGTGCTGTGGCGCAAGCTGCTGGCCGAGGCCGAGCAGCGCGCCGCCGTCGGCCTTGCGCGGCCGCCGCTGTGGGTCCGCGGCTACGAGGCCGACCCGCGGCTGATCCAGCCGGCGCGCAACAACATCGAGCGGGCCGGGCTGGGCGAGTGGGTGAAGGTCTACCAGGGCGAGCTGGCCACCTTCGAGCCGCGCCCGGACAAGGGCCAGCGCGGCCTGGTGATCTGCAACCCGCCCTACGGCGAGCGCCTGGGCGACGAGGCCAGCCTGCTGTACCTCTACCAGCACCTGGGCGAGCGCCTGCGCCAGGCCTGCCTGGGCTGGCGCGCGGCGGTCTTCACCGGCGCGCCCGAGCTGGGCAAGCGCATGGGCATCCGCAGCCACAAGCAGTACGCCTTCTGGAACGGCGCGCTGCCGTGCAAGCTGCTGATGTTCGAGGTGGAGCCGCGCCAGTTCGTCACCGGCGAGCGCGGCGCCGAGGCGCGCCAGGAAGCCTCCGGCGTCGAGGCCCCGGCCGAGCCGGCGCGCCTGAGCGAAGGCGGGCAGATGTTCGCCAACCGCCTGCAGAAGAATCTCAAGCAACTGGGCAAATGGGCCAGGCGCGAGAAAATCGAATGCTACCGCGTGTATGACGCGGACATGCCCGAGTATGCCCTGGCCGTGGACCTGTACCGCGACTGGGTGCACGTGCAGGAATACGCCGCGCCCAAGTCCATCGACCCGGCCAAGGCCCAGGCGCGTCTGCTCGACGCCCTGGCGGCGTTGCCGCAGGCCCTCGGCATTCCCACCGAGCGCATCGTCATCAAGCGCCGCGAGCGCCAGGCCGGGAAGAAGCAGTACGAACGGCAGAACAGCGAAGGCCGCTTCATGGAAGTGGAGGAGGGCGGCGTGCGCCTGCTGGTCAACCTCACCGACTACCTGGACACCGGGCTGTTCCTCGACCACCGGCCGATGCGCCTGCGCCTGCAGCGCGAGGCTGCCGGCAAGCGCTTCCTCAACCTGTTCTGCTACACCGCCACCGCCACCGTGCATGCGGCCAAGGGCGGCGCGCGCAGCACCACCAGCGTCGACCTGTCGAAGACCTACCTGGACTGGGCGCGGCGCAACCTGTCGCTCAACGGTTTCTCCGACAAGCAGAAGCTGGTGCAGAGCGATGTCATGGAATGGCTGCGGGCGGACCGCGGCGAGTACGACCTGATCTTCATCGACCCGCCGACCTTCTCCAACTCCAAGCGCATGGAAGGGGTGTTCGACGTGCAGCGCGATCAGGTCGAGCTGATCGACCTGGCCATGACCCGTCTGGCCAAGGGCGGCGTGCTGTATTTCTCCAACAACTTCCGCAAGTTCGAGCTGGAGCCGAGCCTGGCGGCGCGCTACCAGGTCGAGGACATCAGCGCCCAGACCCTCGACCAGGACTTCGCCCGCAACCCGAAGATCCACCGGGCCTGGCGCATCAGCGCTCGCTGATTCGCCAGGGCCCCGCGGCTGGTTTCACTGGCCGCGGGTGGAGGCGTAGAGGTCCAGCAGCACCTGGTCGAGGATGGACGAAGCGCCCCACGGCCGGTTGCTGTTGAGGATGGCCACCACCACCCAGTTGTTGCCGCGGGCGTCGCGGCTGAACCCGGCCAGGGCGCGGACGGTGTTGAGGGTGCCGGTCTTGACGTGGGCCTCGCCGGTCATGGGCGTGTGGCGCAGGCGCTTGCGCATGGTGCCGTCGATGCCGACGATCGGCAGCGAGGAGATGTACTCCGAGGCGTAGGGGCTGTGCCAGGCAGCTTGCAGCATGGCGGCCATCTCGCGGGCGCTGACGCGCTCGTCGCGGGACAGCCCGGAGCCGTTCTCCATCACCAGGTGCGAAGCGGTGATGCCCTTGCGCGCCAGCCACTGGCGGATCACCCGCTGCGCCGCCAGGCCGTCGTTGGCGTCCGCGCTGGTGCGGTTCTGCGCGCCGATGCTGAGGAACACCTGGCGGGCCATGGTGTTGTTACTGTACTTGTTGATGTCGCGGATGATGTCCACGGTGTCCGGCGACAGCGCGCGGGCCAGCAGGGTGGCGTTCTTCGGCACCGTGCCCTGGCGGTCGGCGCCGCTGATGCTGCCGCCCAGTTCCTGCCAGATGCCGCGGATGGCGCCGGCGGTGTAGCCCGGATGGTCGAGCAGCGACATGTAGGTCTGCGCGCTGCAGCCGCGCGGAATCTCGCCGGCGGCCACCAGCACGGTGCCCTCGGCGCGGGTTTCCGGGACGAAACGCAGCTTCGGCCAGGCCGGGCAGTTGGCCGGGCCGCTGACCTTGATCTGGTTCTCCAGGCGCACGTTGGCCAGCGGCGGGTCCATCATCACCGAGGCCTGGTTGCCTTCGCTGCGCACCACCAGGCGCACGCTCTTGAGGTTGACCATGGCAGCGTCGGGGCCGACGAGGAACGGTTTGTTGTCGTCGCCACCATCATCGTTGAACACCGGCAGCTGCGGTTGGTTGAAGTAGCTGCGGTCCAGCACCAGGTCGCCGTTGACCTTGAGCACGCCGTTGGCGCGCAGGTCGCGCATCATCAGCCAGAGCTTTTCCAGGTTCAGCTTGGGGTCGCCGCCGCCCTTGAGGTAGAGGTTGCCGTTGAGCACGCCGTCCTGCAGCTTGCCGTCGGTGTAGAACTCGGTCTTCCACTGGTAGGTGGGGCCCAGCAACTCCAGGGCGGCATAGGTGGTGAACAGCTTCATGGTCGAGGCCGGGTTCACCGAGACGTCGGCGTTGAAGTAGGTGGGCGTACCCGGGCCGTCCAGGGGGATCATCACCAGCGACAGGGCATCGTTGGTCAGCTTGCTGGCCTTGAGCGCCTTCTCCACCCGTTCGGGCAGGGCGGACTTGATCGGGGCGGCCAGGGTGGGCAGGGCGAAGGGCAGCAGGGTAGCGAAGGCGAGAACACGCAGCGACTTGAACATATTTGAAGTGAAATCCCGATTCAGGGCATCGACATGACGAAGGTGACGAAAGAAGACACTGACGATAGACGATTGCGCCAGTGACGCGGCAACGCGCCGGCGCATTATGCCGCAAGCCGTTGCGGGATGCGCTGGGGTTTGTAAGCCGATGCGCGTGGGAGCGCTGCGCCCGAACTGCTAGAGTCTGTGCGGGGCGGCTTTCGCCCGTGTCCCGCATGCCGTCATCAATCGAGGAGATTCGCCACATGGCCAGCAACCGTTCCCGTCGTCTGCGCAAGAAGCTCTGCGTCGATGAATTCCAGGAACTGGGGTTCGAGTTGTCGCTCGACTATCGCGAAGGGCTCCCCGAGCAGGTGCTGCAGGCCTTCCTGAAGCGCTTCGTGGAGCAGGCCATCACCGCCAACGGCCTGGCCTATACCGGTTGCGACGATTTCGGCTTCGTGTGCCTGGCGCGCCGCGGCTCGGTCACCGAGGAGCAGCGCAAGGCCGTGGAGGACTGGCTGAAGCAGCAGGATGAGCTGAGCGGCAGTTCGGTCAGCCCCCTGCAGGATGCCTGGTATCCGGAGCAGCCCATTCACCAACAAGACTGAAACGGGCGTCTACTCCGGGCTCAGCCCGGTGGCGTGCGCACGCCCTCCAGTTCCAGCGCGGAGCCGGCTTCCGGCTCCGGCGGTTGCAGGTCGACGCCGGTCCAGTGGCGATAGGCGTCCTCCGACATCGGCCGGGCGAACAGGAAGCCCTGGCCGAACCGGCAGCCCAGTTCGCGCATGCGCTGCAGTTGCTGGTAGGTCTCGATGCCCTCGGCTATCACCCGCAACTGCAGGTGGCGCGCCAGCACCAGGGTGCTGGCGACCGACTCGTGGGTGCGCGGGTTGTGCTGCATGTCGCGGATGAAGGAGGCGTCCAGCTTGATTTCGTTGCAGGGCAGGTCGCAAAGACGCTGCAGCGAGGAGTAGCCGGTGCCGAAGTCGTCGATGGCGACGTTGCAGCCGAGCAGGCGCAGGCGGGTGAGGTTCTCCAGGCTGGCCAGGGGCGTGGTCGCCAGCCCCCCTTCGATGATCTCGATGGTCAGGCTGGCGGGGTCGACGCCGGTCTGCCGCAGTTTTTCCTTCAGGTGGCCGGCCAGGTCGCGCTGCTGCAGCACCTCGAGGTCGATGTTGATCGACAGCGCTCGCTGGGTGCCGTGGCGCAGCTCGCGCCGGGCGAAATCCAGGGCCTGGTCCAGAACCAGGTCGAAGAGGTCGGGCAGCAGTTTCATCCGGCGGATCGCGGCGAGGAAGTAGGCCGGGCGCAACAGCCCGTAGACCGGGTGGTCCCAGCGCACCAGCACCTCGGCGCCGATCTCCTGCAGAGTGTCGAGGTCGACCTTGGGCTGGTAGTAGGCCCTGAGCTCCCGGTTGCGCATGGCCTGCCAGACCTCCAGTGCCGATGGCGTCGGCCGCGGTAGCGGCGGGGCGGCGGCGGGTGCAGGGCTGTAGTGGCGCAGGCGTGCCTGCAGGCTGGACATCTGCAGCGGCTTGGTCAGCTCGCCGAGCACCGACAGGCCGTACAGCGTGGCGATGTGGGCAATGGCCCGGCGCAGGTCGGCGGGTACCTCGCTGACCACGATGATCGCCCGCAGCAGCTTCTCCTGGGCCGCCAGGCGCAGGAACCCGAGCAGGTCCATGCCCGGCGGCAGCACGTCGCAGATGCAGATGTCGACTCCGCCCTTCTGCCTCAGCAGTTCGATGGCGCTGTCCCCGTCGCCGGCGGCCAGGACCTGCTCGTAGCCGAGGACCCGCAAGCCGTGCACGGTGGCCTCGCGCAGAAATGCATGGTCCTCCAGCACCAGCAGGCTGGATGGGATCGATATGTTCATGGTCGCGCGTACCGAATTGGATAACGGCCGCAGTGTGCCGGCTGGCGGGTGCCATTTATTTAAAAAACTTCCATTTCCGTTGTGGGAATTTGCATTAGGAGATGTTGAAAAAGTCCGGCTTGAAAGTTAACGGAAGTTGGTCGATCAAGTTTGTGTAGGAATTTATACTTTGATGTATGGGAATTTACTTAAGATGTTAAAAGTGGCACCAGTTAATCTCGACACTGATTTCCTAGACGATATCTTACGGCGCACTCTTGGGAAGTCTGTCGGAGATTGAAAATTGAGCAAGGTTCTTATCGTCGATGATCATCCGGTGATACGGATGGCAATGCGCGTTCTGCTGGAAAAGGAAGGTCATACCATCATCGGGGAAACCGACAACGGCGTGGACGCCCTGTCCCTGGTGAAGGATCTGCTGCCGGAGCTGGTGGTGCTGGACATCGGCATCCCCAAGCTGGACGGGCTCGAAGTCATCAGCCGTCTGACCGCGTTCAACCTGCCCCTGAAGATCCTCGTGCTGACCGGTCAGAGCGCCTCGCTCTACGCCATGCGCTGCATGCAGGCCGGGGCCTCCGGGTTCGTCTGCAAGCAGGGCGGGCTGGCCGAGTTGATCAGCGCGGTCAATGCGGTGATCGCCGGGTACAACTATTTCCCCAGCACGGCCGTGCGCCCGGCGCGCAAGAACAACGGCAGCATGGATGACCATGAACTCATCCAGCGCCTCTCCGACCGGGAAATGTCGGTATTGCAATACCTGGCCAATGGTTATTCGAACAAGGACATCTCCGAGCAGATGTTCATCAGCAACAAGACCGTCAGTACCTACAAGACGCGCCTGCTGCTGAAGCTCAATGCCCATTCGCTGGTCGACCTGATCGAGTTCGCCAAGCGCAACGCACTGGTCTGAGACAGTCGCCATGGGCTCGAAGTGCAGGGCGCTGCTGGGTGCCGTTCTCGGTGCGATGCTGGCGATGGGGGCCTGGGCCGCAGAGGTCCAGGCCCCCGCGCCCTGGACGCAACTCGCCTTGCTGGCCCGTACGGCGGCGCTTCCCGAGAGGCCGCGGGTCGAGCTGCCGGAGTCGGACTGGCAGTGGCTGCGCGAGAAGCGCACGCTGGTGGTGGGGGTGGCCGCGCCGGACTATGCGCCACTGATCGTCACCGTCAGCGGCAGCGAGCTGGAGGGGGTCACCGCCGACTACCTCGGGCTGGTCAGCGAAGCGCTCAACGTCCGCATCGAGATGCGTCGCTACCCGTCCCGGCGCCAGACCATCCAGGCGCTGCAGGATGGCGAGATCGACCTGATCGGCCGCGCCACCGGCTTCGAGGCCGAAATCCCGGACCTGCTGCTGTCGCGCCCGTATTCCCTGAACCAGCCGGTGATCGTCGGGCAGCAGGACATGCGCCTGGAAGGCGACCTGCAACTGGCCGGCCGGCGGCTCGCCGTGGTGGGCGACTACTTCTCGCCGAAGGAGCTGGCCGACCATTTCCCCGATGCCGAGGTGGTGCATTTCGACTCGCTGCGCCGCGCCCTGGAATCCGTCGCCCTCGGGCAGGTGGACGCCTACGTCGGCGACGCCCTGAGCGCGCAGTACCTGATCAGCCAGGGTTACCTGGTCAACCTCAAGCTGCTGAACTTCGCCAACTTCAACGGCGTCGGCTTTTCCTTCGCCGCGCGCAAGGACGGCAGCCCGCTGCTCTACAGCGTCAACGAGGTGCTGCAGAACATCAGCGCCCAGCAACACCTGTCCATCCAGCGGCGCTGGAGCGTGGGCGGCGTGTTCTCCATCTCCAACCACCGGCTGAACCTCACGCCCCAGGAGCTTCGCTGGCTGGAGCGCAACCGGCGGCCGCGCCTGGGCATCGACCAGTCGCTGGCCCCGCTGACCTTCTTCGACTCCCAGGGCAATTTCCGCGGCATAGTCGCGGACCTGCTGGACCTGATCCGCACCCGTACCGGCCTGCAGTTCGAGGTGGTGCCGACCTCGTCGATCTCCGGCATGTTCACCCAGGTGCGCCGGGGCCAGGTCGATGCCCTGGCCACCATGTCGCCCACCGTCGAGCGCGAGGCGCACGTAGACTTCACCCGGCCTTACCTGAGTACCTCCTTCGTGCTGCTCACGCACAAGGACAACACCCGGCTGAACAACCTCGCCGACCTCAACGGCAAGCGCGTGGCGGTGGCCCATGGCAGTTCGCTGGTGTCCTACGTGCGCGAGCAGTTCCCGCGGGTGAAGCTGGTTGAGGTGGACAACTACAGCGATGCCTTGCCGTTGCTGCAGGAGGGGAAGGCGGATGCCGCGCTGCAGCCGATGCTCACCGCCACCTTCCTGGTCAATCGCTACTACCGCGACCTGCGCATCGCCGCGACCCTGGACCTGGAGCCGGCGCAGATCTCCCTGGGCGTCTCGCGGGCCGACCCGGAGCTGCTGAGCATCCTCAACAAGGCCCTGCTGGCGATCTCGCCGGAAGACATGGCCAGTATCATCAGCCGCTGGTCCACCAGCGGCGCGTCGCCGGACAGCGTCTGGGAAGGCTACCGCTCGCAGTTCTTCTGGTTGCTGTGGGGCGGACTGGCGCTGCTCGGGCTGATCCTGCTGTGGAACTGGTACCTGCTGCTGCGGATGCGCGCGCGCCGCCGCGCCGAGCTGGAGCTGCAGGACCGCCTGGCGTTCAAGCGCGCACTGATCGACGGCATTCCCCAGCCGGTCTCGGTGCGCGACGCCGATGGGCGCCTGATCACCTGCAACAGGGCGTTCCGCGAGGCCACCGGGCTGCCGGAAGACCTGGCGGTGGGCTCGCAGCTGGCGGACTGCACCTGGCTTTCGGCGGAACAGGCCGAGGGCCTGCACCGGGAATACCTCCAGGTAATGGCCAGCGGGGAGTCGGTCGCCGTCGACCGCATGCTGGAGATCAACGGCGAGACGCGCCAGGTGCACCATTGGCTCACGCCCTACCACAGCGCGTCCGGCAAGCTCCGCGGCGTGGTTTCCGGCTGGGTCGACGTCACCGAGCGCGAGCGCCTGCTTCAGCAACTGGAGATCGCCAAGGAGCAGGCCGAGGAAGCCAGCCGGGCGAAGAGCACCTTCCTGGCGACCATGAGCCACGAAATCCGCACGCCGATGAATGCGGTGATCGGCATGCTCGAACTGGCGTTGACGCGCAATCGCTGCGGCGGTTGCGGCGAACAGGGGCCGATCGAGGTGGCCTACGAGTCGGCCAAGTCGCTGCTGCTGTTGATCGGCGACATCCTTGACGTCGCCAAGATCGAGTCCGGCCGCCTGACACTGCTGCCCGAACGGGCTCGCCTGCGCGAGCTGATCGAATCGGTGGCCCGTGTCTTCGACGGCCTGGCCCGGCAGAAGGGCCTGCTGCTGAAGCTGGAGATCGAAACCGAGGCAGCCTGCGACGTACTCATCGACCCGCTGCGCTTCAAGCAGATTCTCTCCAACCTGGTGAGCAACGCCATCAAGTTCACCGACGCGGGCAGCGTCTGGGTGCGGGTGTCGGGCGAGCCGCTGCCGAACGAGCGGCTGGCGCTGGAGGTGTGTGTCGAGGACAGCGGCATCGGCATCGCCGAGGAAGACCAGAAGCAGCTCTTCGAACCCTTCAGCCAGGTACAGCGCGAGGGGAGCACCAACCATGGCGGCACGGGGCTGGGGCTGACCATCTGCCGCAAGCTGGCGGAAATGATGGGGGGCTCGGTGCGCCTGGAGAGCGTGGCCGGCGTGGGCACCAAGGTGCACGTCAGGTTGGTGCTGCAGGTGCTGGAGCCCCTGGCACCGGAAGACGATTCGATCATCCTGCGCAGTGCGGTGGTGCAGAGGACGCTGCGCGTACTGGTGGTCGACGATCACCCGGTCAACCGCCTGCTGCTGGCGCAGCAGCTGGAACACCTCGGGCACACCGTGGCCATGGCTACGGACGGCGGTGAGGCGCTGCAGATGTGGCGGCCCGGCGAATTCGACCTGGTCATCACCGACTGCAACATGCCGGTGCTCAGCGGCTACAGCCTGGCCCGGCGGATTCGCGAGATCGAGCGGGAGAGCGGCGCGGCGCGTTCCCCCATCCTCGGTTTCACGGCCAATGCCCAGCCCGACGAAACCATCCGCTGCAAGGAGGCCGGCATGGACGACTGCCTGTTCAAGCCGATCAGCATCGAGCAACTGCGTGAGCAGCTGGAGCAACTTCAGCGCGGCGAGATCATGCCGCCGGAACCGGTTCCTGAAAAACACCCGCAGGAGGAGGGCGACTTGGACATAGGCGCCCTGCTGGAGATGACCGGCGGCAACGCCCAGCTGACGCGCAACCTGATGGCCGAGCTGGTGTCGAGCAACGAGGCGGACGCCGAACAGCTCGAACCCTTGCTGCACGCCCAGGACCGGCGGCACCTGGCCGAGCTGGCCCACCGCATCAAGGGTGCGGCGCGGCTGGTGGGCGCCATGGCCTTGCATGATCGTTGCGCGGAGCTGGAGAAGGTCTGCACCGAGCGCGCCGAGTTCTCGACCTTGCGCAGTGCCGTGGAGCAACTGCGCAGGGCGCTGGATGCGCTGCAGGCCAGCCTGCATGGCCACCTGAAGCGACTGGACGAGGAGGGCCAGATCCGCCCGCTGCAGTCGGCCACCGAGGACGATCCGGTCTAGCGCCGTAAGGATGCCGTTTCTCCGTCTGGGAGAAACGGCATTTTTCATTTGGGCTCATGGCGTGGTCCGGGGGCCCAATCGCGGACGGAGTCCGCTCCTACCCCCGGTAAACACCACACCCCGTGCCACCGCCGCATGGGTTTCGCAGGCTCAACCCATCCTACGGGGCTGCCTTGCCGGCCACGCCGTGGGGCTCTTCGTAGGAGCGGACCCTGTCCGCGATAGCCGGACATATCGGCGCGATTCGCGGATGAGAGCCGCTCCTACGCCGCCCACCCGCACCATTCCCATGTAGGAGCGCGCCCTGCGCGCGAAATCGCGGGCAGGGCCCGCTCCTACAGTTCCAGGAAGGCACGGACGTAGGACTCCGTCCGCGATTGGGCTCACCGGCCACGCCGGAAATCCCGGTGGCACGGATGGCGGTGGAGGTCATGCGCCCTACGCTCCTGCCTTCGCCAACTCAAAGCATCGCTTAAATGAACGGCATTAGGCCTAGCGCCGGGGTTTCGTCGCGGCCGCGACGAAACCGGGCCTCACACCGGGCTGGAGCGCCCGGTCATCTCCCGCGCCATTTCGGTGGCGTAGCTGTCGGTCATCCCGGCGATGAAGTCGATGACGCGCAGGAAGGCCTTGTGCAGCGGCCAGTCGGGGTCCGGTGCGTTGTGCCCGAGCAGGTCGAGGATTCGCTGGTTCTTGAACGACGGGCTGCGCCCGCCATGCTGTTCCAGGGCCGCGCCGCAGAAGGAGTTGAGGAGGATTTCCAGGGTGGTGTAGGCGCCGATCTCGTGCAGCGTCTTGCGCTTGTCCTGGAAGATTTTCTGCCGCGCCAGGGCTTTGGCCTGCTGCACGCAGCGCTTGGCCGGGCCGCTCATGTGCTCGACCAGGTCGCCGACCAGGCGTCCGTCCAGCAGGGCCTGCTTCTGCTCGACGAAGGCTCGTGCGGCGGCATTGCTCAGGTGCTCGATGGCCTTGCCGCGGAGGATAGCCAGGCGCCGCCGGCGGGAATCGCTGGGGCCGAGCTGGCGGTAGGTCTCGGGGATGTCGTCGCCGACCAGGTCGAGCAGCAGGGCTTCCACCTCGGGGTAGTCGAGAAGTTCCATTTCCAGGCCGTCTTCCAGGTCGATCAGGCCGTAGCAGATGTCGTCCGCCGCCTCCATCAGGTAGACCAGCGGGTGGCGCGCCCAGCGCTCGTCGTCGAGCTTGGGCATGCCCAGCTTCTCGGTGATCTGCTCCAGCAGCGGCAGCTCGCTCTGGTAGCAACCGAACTTGTGCTTCTTGTAGCCAAGGGAGTCGGCGTGGCGCGCGGTCCAGGGGTACTTCAGGTAGCTGCCCAGGGTGGCGAAGGTCAGGCGCATGCCGCCGTCGAACTGGTGGTACTCCAGCTGGGTGAGCACCCGGAAGCCCTGGGCGTTGCCCTCGAAATTGAGGAAGTCGGCGCGCTCGTCGGCGTCCATGGCATCGAGCCAGCCGCGCGCGGCGGCCTGCTGGAACCAGTGGCGGATGGCGTCCTCGCCGGAATGGCCGAAGGGCGGGTTGCCGATGTCGTGAGCCAGGCAGGCCGACTGGACGATCACCCCAAGGTCGCTTGGGTCGCACCATTCCGGCAGTTCGCCGCGCAGCATCTCGCCGACGCGCATGCCCAGCGAACGGCCGACGCAGCCGACCTCCAGGGAGTGGGTCAGGCGCGTGTGGATGTGGTCGTTGCTCGACACCGGGTGGACCTGGGTCTTGCGCCCCAGGCGGCGGAAGGCGCCGGAGAAGATGATGCGGTCGTGGTCCTTGTGGAAAGCGCTGCGGCCGAGTTCCGCGCTGCTGTGCACGGGTTTGCCGAGGCGCTCGCGGGGGAGCAGGGTATGCCAGTCCATTCGCTCGTCCGATTGCTCGTGGTGCAGCCAACGCTACCCCTTGCCCGCGGCAATCTCAATCGCGGCCTACAGGCCTTCGGCGTCGATGTCGATCAGCAGCAGGCGGCGGCCCTGGTCGATGAACTGCCCGGCGGTCATGCAGTACTGGTTGGAGGTGGCGTCGCGGTAGGTGTTGGACAGCGTCAGCCGGCGCTCTTCCCAGCCCTCGGCGAGCAGTTGGTAGAAGTAGGGGCGCCAAGACCAGTTGTGCCCGACGTAGCGCCGGTCTTCCTTCCAGAACAGGCCGTTCCATTCCAGGTTGGGCGAGATCTGCGTGCCGTGGCGGTCGCACTGGTAGACGCGCAACAGGCGCGGGAAGCCGTCGGGCGTGGGCAGGCTGGCCAGGCGCGCGCCGCCCTCGGCCCAGGGGCGCAGGTTGGCGACCAGCTCGGCCAGTTGCTGGCGCAGCTGCACCAGCCGGGCGCGCTCGCTCAGCTTGCGCTGCACGTAGCGGTCGCGCCACTGGCCGAAGGCGTCGAGGTAGGCGTCGCTGGCGGGGAAGTCCAGGGCCGGGCGGGCGAACAGGTAGCCCTGGACGAAGCGCGCGCCGCATTCCAGGGCGAAGTCCAGTTCCGCCTCGGTCTCCACGCCTTCGGCGATGATCCAGCAGCCGGTCTTCTCGGCCATCTGCGCCAGGGCCTTGACCACCTCGCCGCTGGGGCCGCCGCGGGCGGCCTGCTGGAACAGGCGCATGTCCAGCTTGAGGATGTCCGGCTGCAGCGCCAGCACGCGGTCGAGCTGGGAGTAGCCGGCGCCGAAATCGTCGATGGCGATGCGCGCGCCGGCTTCGCGGTAGCGCGCCACCACCTCGGGCAGGCGCTGGTTGCCGCCGCCCAGCTCGGTGATCTCGAAGACCACCCGGTGCGGGTCGACGCCGTGCTGTTGCAGTTGCTTGAGGCTGGGCAGCGGCTGGTTGGGGCGCAGCCGGCTGATCCAGCGCGGCGAGATGTTCAGGCTGAGGAACCAGTCCGCCGGCGCTTCCGGCAGGCGCGCCAGGGCGTCGTCGCGGATCTGCCGGTCGAGGCGGCGCAAGGTGGCCGGGGGAATCTTCGGATCGACGAACAGCGGGCCCACCGAGAGCAACTGGCCGTCGGCCTGGCGCATGCGGCCGAGGGCCTCGACCCCGGCGATGAGGCCGGTGGCGGTATCGATGAAGGGCTGGAAGCAGGCGATCGGTTGCCCGTCGATCAAGGGACACATCCTTAGTGGGAGGAAAAGGAAGGCGTTGCCGCCGGCCCGGGATTGCCTCCTAGCAAGAATGCAGCCAGGGCGCTCAGCCGCCCTGGTCCGCAGTCGGTTTCGTCGGTTTGTCCGCCGTCTTCCGCAGCTTGAGCAGCAGGGGCGCCAGCACCACGGCCAGGCGCAGCAGACGCACCAGGCCGCGTTTGCGACGCAGCATCAGGGCGGCCGCGGCTGCGGCGCCACCGGCGGCCCACAGGGAGGCGCCGCCGCTAAACTGCTGGCGCACGCCCTGGCCCAGGTCGCGGGCCTGGCGCAGCGGCTGCAGGAGCTTCTCGCTTTCCTGGCGCAGTTGCTGGCGCTGGACTTCCAGGCGCAGGCGCAGCACCGCCTTGCGCAGTTCCCGCCGCGAGGGGCGGGGGGATAGTTGCGGCAGTTCACTCATGGCAGCAGTTGCTCCCGGTCGCGGGCCAGTTCTTCCAGGGTGGCGCTGAACGGCGAGCTGTCGTCGTCCACCAGTTGGTACAGGCGCCAGGCGCACAGCCCGCCGCCCAGCGCATAGAAGGCGCACAGGCCGAGCACCGCGGCCAGCCGGTCGCTGTCCCAGAACAGCACCAGCACCAGCAGCGACAGGCCCAGTATCAGCAGCAGGGCGAACAGCAACGCCAGCCCGGCGAACAGCAACAGCGCCAGGGTACGGCTCTTCTGTTCCTGCAGTTCCAGGCCGAAGAGTTCGACATGGCCATGCAGCAGGCCCAGCAGTGCGGCGCCGAAGCGCCGCACGGAAGGGCCATGGTGTTGCGGGGCGTCCGTGGCGTCGCTCATCGGTCAGCGCCGTCCGACCAGCAGGCCGAGCAGGAAGCCGACGCCGGCAGCCACGCCCACGGCCTGCCAGGGATGTTCGCCGACGTAGTCTTCGGTGGCGTCTACCGCCGCGCGGCCCTGGTCGCGCACGGCGCTCTGCGCCGCATCGATGCGTTCGCGGGCCCGGCCAAGGCCGGAGCGCAGTTGCTCGCGCAGGGCGTCGGCTTCCTCGCCGGCCAGTTCCGCGGAGGTCTGCAGGAGTTTCTCGGTATCGGCCACCAGGGCCTGGAATTCGGCCAGCAGTTCGTCCTTGGTGGTATTCGCGGTGCTCTTGCGGGGCATTGTGAGGCTCCTTGTGTTTGCGAGGGGTTCACTGGTTTCTGAGCCCCGTGGCGTTGGGAAGTTTCCCATAAATCGCCGGCGAAGCGGCGACGCAGAGCAGGGCACAGGCCCGTTCATTGAAGACCAGTCCGCGCCGCTTCGCCCGTTTCACGCATGGTATGCCGCTTGCAACGCCATGGTGCGTCATCCGGTGCGAGTGCCCCAGAGGGGGGCGTTCAGGGACGTCCGAAGACCGCCGGAAAATCCATTAACCAACTGAAAGACAAAAGAAAAATCAAAAAAACAGAGGTACCCCTGCGCATCCTCGTGTGCTGTGTGGAGCAGTGGGGTGGACCTTATCGGTGCGTCTGCGCTTCATGCTGGTGCGGTGCGCCGGGGCGATGAGCTGTTTTGGTGCTTTTTCGGTCTGATCCGGGGCTGCCTGATTCATGGAAAACCTCAACAGTGCCGTGGAAACCCTGATCCACGGTTCCAACACCCTGTTCATCCTGCTGGGCGCCGTGATGGTGCTGGCCATGCATGCCGGCTTCGCCTTCCTCGAGGTCGGCACGGTGCGCCTGAAGAACCAGGTCAATGCGCTGTCGAAGATCCTCTCGGACTTCGCCGTCTCCAGCCTGGCGTATTTCTTCATCGGCTACTGGGTCGCCTACGGCGTGGATTTCCTCAAGCCGGCCAGCGAGCTGAGCGCGGAGAACGGCTACGCGCTGGTCAAGTTCTTCTTCCTGCTGACCTTTGCCGCCGCCATCCCCGCGATCATTTCCGGAGGCATCGCCGAGCGCGCCAGATTCGCCCCGCAGCTGTGCGCCACGGCGCTGATCGTGGCCTTCGTCTACCCCTTCTTCGAGGGCATGGCGTGGAACGGCAACCATGGCCTGCAGGCCTGGCTGGCGCTGAAGTTCGGCGCGCCTTTCCATGACTTCGCCGGCTCCGTCGTGGTGCACGCCTTCGGCGGCTGGCTGGCGCTGGCCGCGGTGCTGCTGCTGGGCCCGCGCAACGGCCGCTATCGCGAGGGCCGGCTGGTGGCCTTCGCGCCGTCGAACATTCCGTTCCTGGCCCTGGGCGCCTGGATCCTGGTGGTCGGCTGGTTCGGCTTCAACGTGATGAGCGCACAGACCCTGGACCACGCCAGCGGCCTGGTGGCGGTGAACTCGTTGCTGGCCATGGTCGGCGGCACCATCGCCTCGCTGCTGGTGGGGCGCAACGACCCCGGCTTCCTGCACAACGGCCCATTGGCCGGGCTGGTAGCAGTGTGCGCCGGTTCCGACCTGATGCACCCGGTGGGCGCCCTGGCCACTGGCCTTGTAGCCGGTGCGCTGTTCGTCTGGGTGTTCACCGCGGCGCAGACGCGCTGGAAGCTCGACGACGTACTCGGCGTGTGGCCGCTGCACGGCCTGTGCGGCGCCTGGGGCGGCATCGCCTGCGGCGTCTTCGGCCAGCAGGCGCTGGGTGGTTTGGGTGGGGTGAGTCTGGTCAGCCAGGTGTTGGGCACTCTGCTGGGCGTGGTCATCGCCTTCGTCGGTGGGGTGTTGGTCTACGGCGGGATCAAGGCGGTGGTGGGTATTCGCCTGAGCCAGGAGGAGGAGTATTACGGGGCTGACCTGTCGATCCACAAGATCGGGGCGATCAATCACGATTGAATGCTGTCCGTCCATTGGGGTATCTGGCGTGGCCGGTGAATTCAATCGCGGACGGAGTCCGCTCCTACGTTCGTGCTTTCCTGGTGTCGTGGTGGATAACGCCGTAGGTGTTAGGCGCCCTACGGATTTAGGTGCTGGGTTCAAGAGCGCCCTCTCCCCAACCCTCTCCCGCAAGCGGGAGAGGGGGCAGTCCGTGCCGAGAAAAGAATTGGCTCCAGCCGAACATCACCGAGGCTGCCGGCTAACGCCATAACATCAAGCCCTGCCCAACGGTTCCCTCTCCCTTCAGGGAGAGGGTTAGGGAGAGGGGCGGAGTTGAACCCGTGCGCGGATGTCACCGGCCAGTTCGCGAGCAAGCTCGCTCCTACGAAGAGCAAAAGCAAAAGCGCGTTTGCTCTTGGACTTCCAGAGAAACACCCGCGCGCACCGAAACGCCCCTTCAGAAGGCCGAGCGAAACCCGCGCTCAGGAGGTCATGCGACATGGATGTCGCGAGAGCCCCGCGGGCTACAGGGACGTACCCTCGGGGCGGGCCTCCGTGGCGGGGGAATTCGTGAGGGTAGCCCGGCTTCATCGGGCCCGTATGTTGGGGCAAGCCTTTTTGGTTCCTTTTGTGGCGTTTGACAAAAGGGACTCGCCCGAGGGGGCGAAACAAAAAATCTCCGCAGACTCGGAGCGGCGCGTTACACCAAGCAAGAAGGCAGCTGGGTTCCCGCGTTCGCGGGAATGACGGTGTTAGGTTGGGTGCAAGGGACCAAAGCTCACATGCGAAGCCATCGTCCCATCCCAAATGAAAAATGCCGTTTCCCCCAGGGAGAGAAACGGCATTTTCATGAGTAGCCCAAATTACCATCAAGGCCACTGGCACCAGGCCGGAAGGCCACTACGCATGGCCCCCGCCTGCAGTCCGCTACCAGAGCGGCATGGTATAGCTGAGGATCAGACGGTTCTCATCCGCAGCGTTGCTGGCAGCAGAGTTCCGACTGAAGTTGCTGCGAGTGGTCGCGTTACGCCATTTCACGCCGAAGCCCTTCAGCACACCGTCCTGGAACACATAGGCGACATCGGTATCGCGCTCCCATTCCTTACCTTCACCGCTGGTAGTCAGCAGGTCGATATTGTCGCCCTTGATGTAGCGGGTCATGAAGGTCAGGCCAGGGATGCCGATGCCGGCGAAGTTGTAGTCGTAGCGAGCCTGCCAGGACTTCTCGTCCTTGTTGGCGAAGTCGTTGATCTGTACGAAGTTCACCAGGTAGGGATCGGTGCCGTTGATGTAGGCGAAGCCGGTGTCGCCGCTCATCTTCTGGTAGCCGAGGCCGAAGGCGTGGTAGCCCAGGCTGTAGGTGAACATGGCGTTGAGCGCCTTGTTGTCGACGTTGCTGGTGCCGTCGTCGTTGGACTTGGCCCAGCGCAGGTCGGTCTTCAGCGACTGGCCCTCGGTGATCGGCAGGACGTAGGTCGCAGTCAGGAAGTGCTGCTTGTAGAAGTCCT
Organism: Pseudomonas sp. A6; assembly: GCF_052367875.1. Lineage (NCBI taxonomy): Bacteria > Pseudomonadati > Pseudomonadota > Gammaproteobacteria > Pseudomonadales > Pseudomonadaceae > Pseudomonas > Pseudomonas sp. A6. Next base: position 2,015,081 of record NZ_CP198970.1, read on the forward strand.
CCAGCTGGCCGTAGTGGTAACCGGTGCTGAAGTTCTTGGTCCAGGCGTAGGTGCCGCCGGCGAAGTCGAATTCGTTGGTGGTGGCGCCGGTGCGGAAGGTGATGTTCTTCTTGCCGCCGCCGGTGATGGTCATCTCCTGGTAGTCGGAGGAATCACGCAGGTTGGTCTGGTTCAGGCGGCCGGCGTCGAAGGTCAGGCCGTCGAGCTGGGTGGAGTTGAAGGCGCCGCCCAGGAACACCTGCGGCAGCAGGCGGCTGTCGTTGGGCATGATCACCGGCAGTTTCGGGATCAGGGTGCCGACCTTCAGGGTGTTCTTCTCGTAGCGCAGCTTGGCGGTCATGCCCAGCTTGCTGTAGTCGTCGGCGGCGTCGCCGCTGGCGGTCTTGGGCAGCAGGCCGGTGCCGGTGCGGTCCGCGCTGGAGTCCAGCTTCAGGCCGAGCATGCCGATGGCGTCTACCCCCACGCCAATGGTGCCCTCGGTATAGCCGGACTCGTAACGCAGGATGAAGCCCTGCGCCCACTCTTCGGCCTTGCTCTGCTGGGCCGGAGTGGAGGTGCGGAAATCGCGGTTGAAGTAGAAGTTGCGCAGTTCGACGCTGGCCTTGCTGTCCGAGATGAAGTCGGCGTGAGCCAGGGCGGGGATGATGCAGGTGGAACCCAGCGTGGCCATGGCCACGGCGCGGGCGATCGGAGTCTTGCTCATTGTTATTGTCTCCTCGAGCGCTTTGAGCAGTTCGGTGATGCCTGGACTACGCCGGCATGTCGATCTGTTACAGCCTGTCTACTAAATCATTACAGGCTTTTTCCGACTCTTAGACCTTAGTCGCTGTTCTCCGAGTTATCCCGCTGATTTGCCTGGAGTTGGCCTACCCCCTGCGCTCTGCACCAAAGGAGGGCCTTTCATTGCACCCAATGCGGGTAGTAGCCGAGGCGGTCCTGTACCTGCGCGTCGTGCGCCGGGACCACGGTGATTTCCGGGTGCGCCAGGAGCATTTCGTGGACCTTCGCCAGTTGCGCCAGGGTCTGCGCGCGGTCGCGGTCCACCAGGCGGCTGCTGACCCAGAACTTCTGCCGCGGACCGCTGAAGCCTTCCAGGCGCCAGCTGGTGTCGCCGCTGAAGAAGAAGCGGCGGCCGTCCGCCAGGGTGAGGAACAGGCCGACCGAGCCGGGCGTGTGGCCGGGCATCGGCACCAGCACCAGGCTGCCGTCGCCGAACAGGTCCAGGCTCTCGTCGAAGGCCAGGAAGGGCGTGGGCGAGAACACGTAGGGCCGCCAGGGCGTCGCCGCGCTGAACTGGCTGGGGAACACCGCCGGCGGCGTGGCGATGTGGGCGTAGTCGATTTCCGCATAGGGCGCCCATACCGGCACCTCGGGGAAGTCCACCAGTGCCGAGGCATGGTCCCAGTGTGCGTGGGACAGGTAGATGCGGTCGATGCGGATGCCGCTGCCGGCCAGTTGCTCGCGCACCGGATGCACCTCGCCGAAACGGAACAGCGGCTTGTCCCACCAGGGCATGTCCTGGGCGAACTGCGCCTGCGCCTGGCTGCCCAGGCCGGTGTCGAACAGCAGCGTGGCCGCATGGTGCTGGATGAGCAGCGCTGTGTGGTTGACGCGCACCTTTCGCGTCCAGTCGCCGTCGGCGAGGGTCAGGGCGTCGAGGGTGGTGAGCCCGGAGGTGCGCACCAGGGCGAAGCGCAGCCCGTCGGCGTGGCCGGGCAGGCTGGCCAACCCCAGCAGCAGGGCGAGGAAGCATCTGGCGAGGCGCATGTTCGGCATCCTTTTCGACGGCTCAGAGCGTGGGCAGGGGGAGGTAGCCGGGGAGGGCGCGGATGCGTTCCTGCCAGGCCTGCACGTGGGGGTAGGCAGTGGTGTCCAGGCCGCCTTCGGGGGCCAGGGCGACGTAGGGGTAGACCGCGATGTCGGCGATGCTCGGCCCGGCCGTACGGGCCAGCCAGGGATGCCGCGACAGTTCCCCGTCGAGCAGTTCCAGGGCCTGGCGCGCCTTGGCCTGGGCTGCGCCGAGGTCGCCGGGGCGCTTGAACAGCTGGATGACCCGCGCCTGTGCCGGCCCGTGCTGGATCTCGTTGGCGGCGAAGCTCAGCCAGTGGGCGATGCGCCCCTGGGGCTCGGCGTCCAGCGGGTACCAGGACGGCTCGGCATAGCGGCGCGCCAGGTAGACAAGGATGGCCTGGGAGTCGCCCAGGCCGAAATCGCCATCCTCTAGGGCCGGCACCTGGCCGCGCGGGTTGATGGCGAGGAAGGCGGGGCGCTTGTGCACGCCGTTGCGCAGGTCGACGTTGACCAGTTCGGCGCTCTGACCGATCAGGCTGAGGAACAGGCGGACCTTGTAGGCATTTCCGGAGAGCGGGATGTCATGCAGTTTCATGGCGGTGTTCCTGCTGGGTGTTGTTGTCGGGAACGGCTTCGGTAAATATTAGACAGACAAGTCTGTATAGTTCAAGCTCGAAATACGGCCATCCCGTGCCCGCCGGTTCAAGAGCGCCGACGCCTCGCGCATAATGACCGCCCAGGAGGTGCCCATGACGTCCAGCAAGGCTTCCAGCAAGCGCGAGCAGTTGCTCAATACCGCCCTTGACCTGTTCTACCGCGAGGGCTACCACGCCACGGGCATCGACCGCATCCTGGCCGAGTCCGGGGTGGCCAAGATGACCCTGTACAAGCACTTCAAGTCCAAGGACGAGCTGATCATGGCCGCCCTGGAGGAACGCCATGCGCGCACCTTGCGGCGTTTCGGCGATGCACCGCGGCGGGCACCGCGCGAGGCCATCCTGGCGGTCTTCGACAACCTGCACGGCTACCTGCACGAGGACGGCTTCAGCGGTTGCGCCTTCATCCACGCGGCCGCCGAGTTCCATGACCGCGGGCACCCGATCCACCGCCAGGCCGCCGAGCACAAGGGCTTCATCGAGGCGTTCTTCCGTCGCCAACTGGAGGCCCTCGGCGTGCACGAACCGGGCAAGCTGGCGCGGCAGCTGCAATATTTGCTGGAAGGGGTGCTGGTCATGGCGCACATGCACGGTCCGGCCGACCAGGCCCTGGAAGCGCGCGAGGTGGCGGAAACCTTGCTGCGCCAGGCCGGCCATTGACGGGGGAGGAGACGATGGGCCCTGAATGCCAACTGTTCGGAACCCTGGGTTGCCACCTGTGCGAGGTGGCGGAAGCGGTGTTGATGCCTTTCGTCGAGCACGGCCTGCTGGTGGAACTGATCGACATCGCCGACCGCGAGGAATGGGTCGAGCGCTACGGCCTCAGCATCCCGGTGCTGCGCCGCTGTGACACGGGAGCGGAGCTGAACTGGCCGTTCGACGCCGAACAGGTAGCTGCTTTTTTGCGCTGCTGATTTTTCCTCCGACGTTTCTGTGCCTGGCGCTGCTCTGTGTCAGTCTTGCGCTGTCGTACCCTTTCGTTGGAGACAGCACTTATGAAAATCGGATTCCTCGGTCTTGGCGGCATGGGCGCCGGCATGGCCGCGAACCTCATCCGCGGCGGTCACCAGGTGCACCTGTGGAACCGCTCGCCGGCGGCGCTGGAGCCATTGCTGGCCCTGGGCGGCCTGGCGGCGGCCGACCCGGTCGCGGCCTTCGATGCCGACGTGGTGATTTCCATGCTCGCCGACGACACCGCGACCCGTGCGGTGCTCCTCGACAGCGGCGCCCTGGACTCGGCGCGGCCGGGGCTGATCCACCTGAGCATGGCCACGCTGTCGGTGGCCCTGGTGGGCGAGCTGGCCGAGCGCCATCGCCAGCGCGACGTCGCCTTCATCGCCGCGCCGGTGTTCGGCCGCACCGACGTGGCCGAGGCCGGCAAGCTCAACATCCTCGCCGCCGGGCCCACCGAGGCCATCGCCGAAGTGCAGCCGCTGCTCGACCTGATGGGGCAGAAGACCTGGCCGCTGGGCGACGCTCCCCTGAGCGCGGCGGCGGTGAAGATCGCCGGCAACTTCATGATCGCCAGCGCCATCGAGGCCATGGGCGAGGCTTCGGCCCTGGCCAAGGGCTTCGGCGTGGAGTCCGCGCAGTTGCTGGACATCATGGGCAGCACTCTGTTCAACGCACCGGTGTACCGCAACTACGGCGCGCTGATCGCCGAGCAGCGCTATGAGCCGGCGGCGTTCCGCCTGGTGCTCGGCCTGAAGGACGTGGGCCTGGCCCTGGCGGCGGGGCAGAGCTGCCACGTGCCGCTGCCGTTCGCCAGCGTGCTGCGCGACAACCTGCTGGAAGCGGTGGCCCAGGGCGACGGCGAACGGGACTGGGCGGCGCTGGCGCAGGTGGCGATGCGCCGCTCCGGGCAGGCCTGAAGCCAGGCACTTGTAGGAGCGGACTCCGTCCGCGATGGCATGCGCGCCGGCCTTGCCGGCGGAATCGCGGATAAATCCGCTCCTACGCTCTCCCGGACAGCATGTAGGCGCGCGCCCAGCGCGTGATTCGCGGGTGGGGAAATGCCTGCCGGGAAAAATCGCAGGCAATAAAAAACCCGCCGGTTAAGGCGGGTTTTTCGGGAATTGGTCGGAGCGACTGGATTCGAACCAGCGACCTTCTCGTCCCGAACGAGACGCGCTACCAAGCTGCGCTACGCTCCGTTTGATGGCGCGCATTCTACCGAAAAACTTTTGATGCACAAGGGGTTAGCGAAAATTTTTTCAGAAATATTTTCCGCCCCCCGAAAAAGCCGACGCCCCGCGGGACTCGGAGTCCGGCGGGGCGCCCTGGTGCTGGAGGTCGGGGATCAGAGATCCTTGACGGTACGCACCTGGTCCTTGTTCACGCGTACGCGTTTGCCGTCCAGTTGTTCGAATTCATAGAAACCGGTGTCGTCGTCGTACTTGGGCGTGTCGACGGACTGGATCTCGCGGCCGTCGTTCAGGGTGATGACGCTGGGGCTGGAGCAGCCAGCGAGTGCGCCAAGGCCCAGGACGAGCAGGAAAGCTGGGAGCGCGCGATTGATCATTCGTATATCTCCTGTACGAATCGAGGTTTGTTCGGAGTTTCCGACTGGGAGAGTAGTGGCAAAGTTCCCGGGAAATTCTCGAAAGACAGTGTATCGGCTGTCTAGCTCGGGCCGTTCAGCAGTTCGGGGGAGTTCAGGTTGGCCAGGCGGGGGTCCCCCTTGGCGCAGGCCACGGGACGCGCGCCCAGGGGTAGCAGGACCTGGCGCGGGCTGCGCTCGCCGCGTTGCCAGGCGGCTTCCAGCTGTGGCGCCAGGGCCTTGGGCAGGATGCAGAACAGCGGTTCCCAGTGGTCGCCGTCGTACAGCATGTGCGGTGCCTCTGGATGTGCCGCGGCGGCTTGGCGCAGGCGTTCGATGAGCTCTTCGTCGAACAGCGGGGCGTCGCAGGGCAGCACCAGCAGCCAGGGGTGGCGGGCGGCCTGCAGGCCGGCGCGGATGCCGGCGAGTGGGCCGGGGTAGTCCGGGGTGTCGTCGTGCACCAACTGGTCGGCGTAGGCCCGGTAGATGTCGGCGTTGCGGTTGCAGGAGATGATCAGGTCGTCGCTCAGCGGGCGCACGCGTTCGCGCAGGTAGCTGATCAAGGGCCGCCCGCGCCATTCCAGCAGGCCCTTGTCGCGCCCCCCCATGCGCTGGCCGCGCCCCCCGGCGAGCAGCAGGACGGAACAGGGCGGCAGGGTGGCGTCAGGCATGGCGAGGTCTCCGGAACGGGCCTGTGATATAACACCGGCATCCCCGTCTCTCAAGCAAGGACACCGTCCATGAGCCATTTGGCCACGCCCGAATTCGTGCCGCTGAACATCGCCGTGCTCACCGTCAGCGACACCCGCACGCTGGAGACCGACACCTCCGGCCAGCTGTTCGTCGACCGCCTCACCGCCGCCGGGCACAACCTGGCCGCGCGGGTGCTGCTGAAGGACGATCTCTACCGCATCCGCGCCCAGGTCGCCGCCTGGATCGCCGAGGAGCAGGTGCAGGTGGTGCTGGTCACCGGCGGCACCGGCTTCACCGGCCGCGACAGCACCCCGGAGGCGGTCACCTGCCTGCTGGACAAGCTGGTGGACGGCTTCGGCGAGCTGTTCCGGCAGATCTCGGTGGCCGACATCGGCACCTCCACCGTACAGTCCCGCGCCCTGGCCGGGCTGGCCAACGGCACCCTGGTGTGCTGCCTGCCGGGTTCCACCAACGCCTGCCGCACCGCCTGGGATGGCATCCTCGCCGAGCAACTGGACGCCCGCCACCGCCCGTGCAACTTCGTGCCGCACCTGAAGCAGGCCGCGCCCTGCGAGAGCCGCGGATGAGCTGCTGCGACAAGCCCGGCCTGCTGCTGGTCGAGGAAGCCCTGGCGCGGCTGATGGCGCTGGCGGCCCAGGCGCCGATCGCGGAAGTCGAACAGGTTTCCCTGGGCGAGGCCGAGGGCCGCGTGCTGGCCGAGCCGCTGTTGGCCGGCCTGGACCTGCCGCCCTGGGACAACAGTGCCATGGACGGCTACGCGCTGCGCCTGGCCGACTGGCAGGGCGAGCCGCTGCTGGTGAGCCAGAAGATTTTTGCCGGCATCGCCCCCGAGCCGCTGCAACCCGGCACCTGCGCACGCATCTTCACCGGCGCGCCGGTGCCCCATGGCGCGGATTGCGTGGAGATGCAGGAAAACGTCGAGGTGCTGGAGGACGGCCGCGTGCGCTTCCGCGAAGCGCTGCGCTTCGGCCAGCACATCCGCCCGCAGGGCCAGGAGACCCGCCAGGGTGACCAGGTGCTGCCCGCCGGCACGCGCCTGGGCGCCATCGAGCTTGGCCTGGCCGCCTCGCTCGGCCAGGCCGTGCTGAACGTGCGGCGCAAGCCGCGGGTGGCGCTGCTGTCCACCGGCGACGAGTTGGTGGAGCCGGGCCAGCCGCTGCGCACCGGGCAGATCTACAACAGCAACCGCGCCGTGCTGAAGGCCTGGCTGCTGCGTTCCGGCTGCGAGGTGCGAGATGCCGGCATCCTCCCCGACGACCTGGCGAAGACCCGCGAAGTGCTCGGCTCGCAGGGCGGCACCGACCTGATCCTGACCACCGGCGGCGTTTCCGTGGGTGAGGCCGACTTCCTCGGCGCGGCCCTGCGCGAGGCCGGCGAGCTGGCGCTGTGGAAGCTGGCGATCAAGCCGGGCAAGCCGCTGACCGTGGGCCACTACCAGGGGACGCCGGTGATCGGTCTGCCGGGCAACCCGGCCTCCACCCTGGTCACCTTCGCCCTGCTGGCGCGCCCCTACCTGCTGCGCCGCCTGGGCGTCGAGGCGGTGACGCCGCTGCGCTTCGAGGTGCCCGCCGGCTTCGCCTGGAAGCACGCCGGCAACCGCCGCGAATACCTGCGCGCGCGCCTGGAGAACGGCCGTGCGCTGATCTACCCGAACCAGAGCTCCGGCGTGCTGCGCAGCGCCGCCTGGGCCGATGGCCTGGTGGAAGTGCGCGAGGGGCGGACACTGGAAGAGGGCGAGATGGTGCCCTTCATTCCCCTGAGCGAAGTGCTGTTGTAGGTGCAACTGTCTTGCCGGCTGCGCCGGGGTGCTCTTCGTAGGAGCGAGCTTGCTCGCGAATGAGCCCAGCAGCGGAGTCTGTTCGCGAGCAAGCTCGCTCCTACGAAAAGCCGTGCTCGCCGGTAATGTAGGAGCGGACCTTGTCCGCGATAGCCGAGGATATCGGCGCGACTCGCGGATGAGATCCACTCCTCCCGCACCATTCCATGTAGGAGCGCGCCCTGCGCGCGAATCGCGGGCAGGGCCCGCTCCTACACCTCCGGCAAACACAAGGCCCCGTAGGATGGGTTGAGCGAAGCAATACCCATCACCGCCACCGCATGGGTTTCGCAAGCTCAACCCATCCTACGAAGAGCACTCCGGCGCGGCCGGCAAGACAGTTGCTCCTACAGGGGACACCCGGCACCTGCCCGCGAATCTACTCACCCCGCCGCCGGCCGATGGCGCTGGCGGTATTCCCCCGGCGTCTCCCCGGTCCAGCCCTTGAAGCTGCGGTGGAAGGAGCGCGACTCGGTGAAGCCCAGGTACTGGGCGATGTCCTGGATCTGCAGGTCGCTGTGCAGCAGGTAGTGCTCGGCCAGTTCCTGGCGCAGCGTGTCGAGGATCTGCTGGTAGCTGGTGCCGGCCTGCTGCAGGTGGCGTTGCAGGGTACGCACGGTCATGTCGAAGCGCTCGGCGACGCGTTCCTTGCGCGGCAGGCCGTCCTTCATCAGCAGGCGCAGGGCGTTCTTCACCCGTAGCGGCAGCGGTTCGTCGTCGTCCAGCTCGGCCATCATGGCCAGGGCGTGTTCTTCCAGGGTGCGCAGCAGGTTGGCGTCGGCCTGGCGCAGCGGGAAGGCCAGCAGGGGCAGCGGCACCAGCAGGGCGCTGCAGGGTTTCTCGAAGCGCACCGGGCAGCCGAACAGCCGCTCGTACTCGGCCAGCTCGGTGCCGGCCGGTTGCGCGTGCTCGAACCAGACTTCCTCGGGCGAGCCTTCGAAATCGGCGATCCAGCGCGCGTAGAGCAGCCACGAGGCCAGCACGTTCTCCACCATGTGGCGGCGGATTTCGGCGGCCTGGTGGCGGCAGTTCCAGACCAGGCGCACGTGGCCGTCGCCCGGCTCGACGCGGCTCACGCCCATGTCCCCCACCAGCTTCTCGTAGGGAATGATGCGGTTCATCGCCTCGCCCAGGGTGGCGCAGTTCATGGTGATGTAGCCGAGCACGCTCCAGGAGCCCGGCTGCACGAAGCGCGCGGCGTGCAGGCCGAACAGCGGGTCGTCGGCGTGTTCGCAGAAATACCCCAGCAGGCGTTCGTGGGCTTCACTGGGCAGGCGCTGGCTGTTGTCGGCCAGCTGTGCGCGGGTGAGGTCGGCGGCCCGCAGGGCGGCGTCGACGTCCAGGCCGAGGTGCTCGGCCTGGCGCAGGTACTTGAGCAGGGCGGGTACGGAGGTATAGCCGAGGGCGTGCATGGTGCGCTCTTGTTCTGGTGGCTCTATTGGCGACTGGCGCTGGCCCGATCCGACAGTGACAGGCCCGGGCGGCCGACTAGTATAGGCAGCCATTGCGAGCGACCGGAACAGGAGCACGGCAGGCATGCGACGCTGGAATGGCTGGGGTGAGGAAAGCACTTCGATGGAACTGCCCGGCTCGGGCCGGACCTTTCTCGCCGAGCAGATCGGCCCCGGCCTCGCGCTGCCCGACGCCAGCCTCGACGCCGTGCTGGCCAAGGTGCCGGCCTCGCGCCTGGCCGAGCACCCGCTGCTGCTTCGCGAGCCCATGGACCGCCTGCTGCACGCCCGCGGCCAGAGCCTGCCGGACTGGCTGGCCATGCGCGAGGGCGAGTTCGGCCGCTTCCCCGACGGCGTGGCCTACCCGCAGAGCGCCGAGCAGATCCGCGAACTGCTGCGCTATGCCGAACGCACCGATTGCCTGCTGATCCCCTACGGCGGTGGCACCTCGGTGGCCGGGCACATCAACCCGCCGGCCTCCGACAAGCCGGTGCTGACCGTTTCCCTGGCGCACATGAACCGCCTGCTGGAGCTGGACGAGGAGAGCCTGGTGGCCACCTTCGGCCCCGGCGCCAACGGCCCGCAGGTGGAAAGCCAGCTGCGCGCCCGCGGCTACACCCTCGGCCACTTCCCGCAGTCCTGGGAGCTGTCTACCCTCGGCGGCTGGGTGGCCAGCCGCTCCAGCGGCCAGCAATCGCTGCGCTACGGGCGCATCGAGCAACTGTTCGCCGGCGGCACCCTGGAGACCTTCGCCGGGCCGCTGGAAATCCCCACCTTCCCGGCATCCTCCGCCGGCCCCGACCTGCGCGAGCTGGTGCTGGGCTCGGAGGGCCGCTTCGGCGTCATCTCCTCGGTCAAGGTGCGCGTCTCGCGACTGGCCGAGCAGGAGCGCTTCTACGTGGTCTTCCTGCCGTCCTGGGAACAGGGCCTGGCGGCCATCCGCAGCCTGGCCCAGGCGCGGGTGCAACTGTCCATGCTGCGCCTGTCCAACGCGGTGGAAACCCGCACCCAGCTGACCCTGGCCGGCCATCCCGGGCAGATCGCCTGGCTGGAGCGCTACCTGAAGTGGCGCGGGGCGGGCGAGGGCAAGTGCATGCTGACCTTCGGCGTCACCGGCAGCCGCGCGCAGAACGTCGCCTCGCTGAAGCTCGCGCGGCGCCAGCTGAAGGGCTTCGGCGGGGTGTTCACCGGCACCCTGCTGGGGCGCAAGTGGGAAGCCAGCCGCTTCCGCTCGCCCTACCTGCGCGAGACGCTCTGGCAGGCCGGCTACGTGGTGGACACCCTGGAGACCGCCACCGACTGGAGCAACGTCGACAACCTGATGCAGCGCATCGAGGCCAGCCTGCACGACGGCCTGGCGGCGGAGGGCGAGCGGGTGCACGTGTTCAGCCACCTGTCCCACGTCTATGGCGAAGGCTCCAGCATCTACACCACCTACGTGTTCCGCCCGGCGTCCAGCTATGCCGCCACCCATGAGCGCTGGCGCCGGCTCAAGCAGGCCGCCAGCCGGACGATCGTCGAGAACCGCGGCACCATCAGCCACCAGCACGGCGTGGGCCGCGACCACGCGCCCTACCTGGCGCTGGAGAAGGGCGAACTGGGCATGGCCACCCTGCGCGCCCTGGCCGGCCATTTCGACCCCGCGGGCCGGCTCAACCCCGGCACCCTGCTGCAGGACTGACGCCATGTGGAACGCCGCCTGGCGTCGGCAGGCGCTGGCAGAACTGGCCGGGCGCGACTGGGACCTGATCGTGGTCGGCGGCGGCATCACCGGCGCCGGCATCCTCCGCGAGGCCGCCCGGCGCGGCTGGCGCTGCCTGCTGCTGGAACAGCGCGACTTCGCCTGGGGCACTTCCAGCCGTTCCTCGAAGATGGTCCACGGCGGCCTGCGCTACATCGCCAAGGGCCAGTTCGGCCTGACCCGCGACTCGGTGCGCGAGCGCCAGCGTCTGCTCGGCGAGGCGGCGGGGCTGGTGGAACCGTTGAGCTTCATCATGCCGCACTACCGCGGCGGCTTCCCCGGGCCGAAGGTGTTCGGCGGCCTGCTGGCCGTGTACGACGCCCTGGCCGGCAAGCGCAACCACCTCTATTACCCGCTGCAGCAACTGCGCTACCTGGCGCCGGGGCTGAAGGAGGATGGCCTGCTGGGCGGCACGCGCTTCGCCGATGCGGTGGTGGACGACGCCCGCCTGGTCATGCGCGTGCTGGACGAGGCCCGTGCCGACGGCGGCGAGGCGCTCAACGGCCTGCGCGTGCTGGAACTGAGCCGGGACGGCGGCCGGGTGACCGGCCTACTGGCCGAGGACCGGGAAAGCGGCGAGCGCTTCGCCTTGCGCGCCGGCGCGGTGGCCCTGGCCACCGGCGCCTGGGCCGACGGCTTGCGCCGCAGGGAAGGCGACGAGCACATTCGCCCCTTGCGCGGCAGCCATCTGCTGCTGCCGGCCTGGCGCCTGCCGGTGGCTCACGCCTTCAGCTTCATGCACGCGGCGGACCGGCGCCCGGTGTTCGTCTTCCCCTGGGAAGGCGCCAGCGTGGTCGGCACCACCGACCTGGACCATGGCGACGGCCTGGACAGCGATGCCTGCATCAGCGAGGAGGAAGTCGACTACCTGCTGGCCGCCTGCGCGCAGCAGTTCCCCGCCGCGTGCATCGGCCGGGCCGACATCCGTTCGACCTGGGCCGGCGTGCGTCCGGTGGTCAGCAGCGGCGCGGCGCAGAAGAAACCCTCGGACGAAAAGCGCGAGCACGCCCTGTGGCAGGAGCCCGGCTGCGTGACCCTGGCCGGCGGCAAGCTGACCACCTTCCGCCTGCTGGCCCTGGAAGTGCTGCAGGCCTGCGCGCCCATGCTTGGCAAGACGCTGGAGGACAGCGGCTCAGCAATTTTTGCCGCAGTGCCCGAGGTCGACCTGCCCGGCCTGGGTCCGCAGCAGCGGCGGCGCCTGGCCGGCCGCCACGGCCGCAACCTGCCGCAACTGGCGAGGTTGCTGGCGGAAATCGGCAACGGGCGAGTGGGCGACAGCGACTGCCTGTGGGCCGAACTGGCCTGGGCCGCCGAAGGCGAGCTGGTGCTGCACCTGGACGACCTGCTGCTGCGCCGCACGCGCCTGGGCCTGCTGCTGGAGAACGGCGGCGCCGGCGAACTGCCGGCCATCCGCGCGCTGTGCCAGGCGCGACTGGGCTGGGACGACGGGCGCTGGCATGAAGAAGAGCGCGCCTACCTGGAGCTTTGGCGGCGCTGCTACAGCTTGCCGGCCCTGTCGGGTAGCTGAAAGCCATGAGCGGCAAGCCGCAAGAAGACCGAGAGCGTGCAATGGATAACGACAAGAGCTACCTGCTGGCCATCGACAACGGCACCCAGAGCGTGCGGGCGCTGCTCTTCGACCTCGCCGGCAACCTGGTGGGCAAGGGCAAGGTCGAGCTGGAGGCCTACTATTCCAGCCAGCCCGGCTGGGCCGAGCAGGACCCGGAGTACTACTGGGCCAAGCTCGGCGAGGCCTGCCAGTTGCTCTGGGCGCAGAGCGGCATCGACCGCAGGCTGATCCGCGGCGTGTCGCTGACCACCCAGCGCGGCACCGTGATTCATGTCGACGGGCAGGGCAAGCCGCTGCGCCCGGCGATCCTCTGGCTGGACCAGCGCCGCGCGGAAGTCGAGGGCCGCATCAAGGGGCCCTGGGGCTGGCTGTTCAAGCTGGCCGGCGCCGAGGGCGCGGTGGATTACTTCCGCAGCCAGGCCGAGGTCAACTGGGTGGCGCAACAACAGCCGGAGCTGCACGCGGCCACGCACAAGGTGCTGCTGCTGTCCGGCTTCCTCACCCATCGTCTGTGTGGGCGTTTCGTCGACTCCCTGGCATGCAGCGTGGCCTACCTGCCGTTCGACTACAAACGCCTGAAGTGGGCCGCCCCGCGGGACTGGAAATGGCAGGCGGTGAAGGTGCGCCAGGAGCAACTGCCCGAGCTGTTCAAGCCCGGCGCCAAGCTCGGCGCGATCAGCGCCGAGGCCAGCCGCCACACCGGCATCCCCGAAGGCCTGCCGCTGATCGCCGCCGGCGCCGACAAGGCCTGCGAGGTGCTCGGCGCCGGGGCCATCGAGCCCAGCGTGGCCTGCCTGTCCTACGGCACCACGGCGACCATCAACACCACCCGTGCGCGCTACCTGGAGACCATCCCGCTGATCCCGCCATACCCGGCGGCGATTCCCGATCACTTCAACACCGAAGTCATGATCTACCGCGGCTTCTGGATGGTCAGCTGGTTCAAGCGCGAGTTCGGCCTGCGCGAGATGCAGCGTGCCGCCGAGCTGGGCGTGGAGCCGGAGAAGCTGTTCGACGAACTGGTCGAACAGGTGCCGCCCGGCTCCATGGGCCTGATGCTGCAACCCTACTGGACGCCGGGCATCCGCGAACCCGGCCTGGAAGCCAAGGGCGCGATCATCGGTTTCGGTGACGTGCACACCCGCGCGCACATCTACCGCGCCATTCTTGAAGGCCTGGCCTATGCGCTGCGCCAGGGCAAGGAGCGCATCGAGAAGCGTTCCGGCACCCGTATCGAGCGCCTGCGCGTGGCCGGCGGCGGCTCGCAGAGCGATGCGGCCATGCAACTGACCGCCGACATCTTCGGCCTGCCGGCGGAGCGCCCGCATGTCTACGAGGCCTCCGGCCTGGGCGCGGCCATCGACTGCGCGGTGGGGCTGGGACTGTTCCCGGACTTCGCCGCCGCCATCGCCGCCATGACCCGCGTCGGTGAGGTGTTCCAGCCGCGCCCGCAGGCGCAGCGCACCTACGAGCGGCTGTACCGCGAGGTCTACCAGCGCATGTACCGGCAACTGAAGCCGCTGTACCGGAGCATCCGCGAGATCACCGGCTACCCGGCCTGAACTTCGCGCCCCGGTTCGATGGTCCATAGTGAATGGACTTCAAGGAGGGGAGAGGACCATGGCGAAACCCGAGGCGATGCTCATCCTGCACGGCAAGCAGGCGGCCAACGACGAGGTGCGCGCGGCGGTGCTGGCGCGCCGCGAAGCCGGCTGGCGGCTGGACGTGCGGGTCACCTGGGAGGAGGGCGATGCCGAGCGCCTGGTCGGCGAAGCCCTGGCGGCCGGCTACCCGACGCTGGTCGCCGGCGGCGGCGACGGCACCGCGCGGGCCGTGGCCGAGGCGCTGTACCGCGCCGACGCCGCGGCCAGCCTGGCGCTGCTGCCGCTGGGCACGGCCAACGACTTCGCCCGCGCCGCCGGCATCCCGCTGGAGCCGGCCGCGGCGCTGGGCCTGCTGGAGGAGGTGGCGCGGCCCATCGACCTGGGCGAGGTGGAGAGGCGCATCTTCCTCAACATGGCCACCGGCGGCTTCGGTTCCACGGTCACGGCCAACACCTCCGAAGACCTGAAGAAGGCCCTGGGCGGCGCGGCATAGGCAATGGCCGCCAGGCCGGCGGCGGGCACCCGCTATGCGCCCAGGCGCTGGCCGACGACGGCCTGCTCGACGTCAGCATATTGCCGGCGCCGGGCGACATGCTGTCCGCCCTGGGCAGCCTGCTCGGCAGCGGTGGCGGGCTGCAGGAGCTGTTCGTCCGCGCGCGCCTGCCGTGGCTCGAACTGGAGGCCGGCGAGGGCCTGGCGATCAATCTCGATGGCGAGCCCCTTCAGGCGCGCCGGGCGCGTTTCGAGGTGCGTCCGGCGGCGCTGCGCCTGCATCTGCCGGCGGACTCGCCGCTGCTCGGCGGCTGATCGCCGGGGCTGGCCCGGAACGGGCTTCTGAGGCATGATGGCGTTGCGCCAGTATTTCGTCGCCGGAATTCTGGCCGATACAGCGACACGCTATTCATCCCGATTTCAGGAGCCCCCATGGCCGGCATTCTCGACAGCGTCGATCAACGCACCCGACTGGTGGGGCAGAACCGCCTGGAGATCCTGGTGTTCCGCCTGGCCGGCCGGCAGCAGTTCGCGATCAACGTGTTCAAGGTCCAGGAGGTGCTGCAGCTGCCGCGCCTGACGCTGATCCCGCAGCGCCACCCGATGATCTGCGGGGTGATCAACCTGCGCGGCCAGACGCTGCCGGTGATCGACCTGTCCCACGCCATCGGCATGCGCCCGCTGCGCCCCGAGGAGCGCAGCACCATCATCGTCACCGAGTACAACCGCTCGGTGCAGGCCTTCCTGGTCGGTGGCGTGGAGCGCATCCTCAACCTCAACTGGGAGGCGGTGCAGCCGCCGCCCGGCGGGGCCGGGCGCCAGCACTACCTGACCGCCATCACCCGCATCGACGAGCGCCTGGTGGAAATCATCGACGTGGAGAAGGTGCTGGCCGAGATCGTGCCGATGAACACCCGCGTCTCCGCCGAGCGCCTGGACGACGACCTGCTGGCGCAGACCAGCGGCCGCGAGGTGCTGGTGGTGGACGACTCCAGCGTCGCCGTCAACCAACTGCGCGACACCCTCGGCCAGCTCGGCCTGAAGCTGCACGTGGCCACCGACGGCCTGCGCGCGCTGCGCCAGCTGCAGGCCTGGGCCAATGCCGGCGAGGACATGGACGAGAAGCTGCTGATGGTCTTCACCGATGCCGAGATGCCGGAGATGGACGGCTACCGCCTGACCACCGAGATCCGCAACGACCCGCGCCTGGCCGGGCTCTACGTGGTGCTGCACACCTCGCTGTCGGGCAGCTTCAACGAGGCCATGGTGCGCAAGGTGGGCTGTGACGACTTCCTCTCCAAGTTCCAGCCGGACCTGCTGGTGGACGTGATCCGCCGGCGCCTGGAGAAGCTGCCGGCCTGAGCCGCGATGGTGTGAACGCCGGCGCCTGCCGGCGCAATCGCGAATGAGATCCGCTCCTACCATACGGGCGGGCACGGCTTCTCGTAGGAGCGAGCATCCCGGCGCGGCCTGCTCACCACCTGTAGGAGCGGGCCCTGCCCGCGATTCGCGCGCAGGGCGCGCTCCTACAGGGGAATGGCGCGGGTGGGGCGGCGTAGGAGCGGATCTCATCCGCGAATCGCGCCGACAGGTCCGCGATGCGCCGATTGCTAGGCGCCGGCCCGCCCCGTATAACGGCTTCTTTGCCGCATCAAGGAAGCCGCCAGCATGATTACCCTCAGCGCCCTCTACCGTTACCCGCTCAAGTCCGGGCAGTTCGAGCCCCTGGAGCGCATCGGGCTGGACGCCCTCGGCCTGCAGGGCGACCGTCGCTGGATGGCGGTGGAGGCTTCCAGCGGGCGCTTCCTCACCCAGCGCCTGCTGCCGCAGCTGGGCCGCATCGAGGCGCGCTGGCAGGACGGTGGCAAGGCCCTGCGCCTGCGTGCGCCGGGCATGGAGGACCTGCTGGTGGCGGTGCCCGGCGTGGACGATGCGTTGCGCGGCGTGACCATCTGGCGCGACAGCCTGCAGGTGCCGGATGCCGGCGAGGCCGCGGCGGACTGGCTGAGCCGCTTCCTCGGCCGCCCGTGCCGGCTGGTGGAGATCCCCGAGCAGCGCGCGCGGCAGGTGGACACCGCCTATGCCGAGCCGGGCGAGAAGGTGCATTTCGCCGATGGCTTCCCGCTGCTGCTGATGAGCCAGGCCTCGGTGGACGACCTGGCCGCGCGCGTCGGCCATCCCCTGGAGATGCTGCGCTTCCGCCCCAACCTGGTGCTGGAGGGCAGCGCGCCCTATGCCGAGGACGGCTGGAAGCGCATCCGCATCGGCGAGGTCGAGTTCCGCGTGGCCAAGCCCTGCGGCCGCTGCATCCTCACCACCATCGACCCGCACACCGGCGAACGCGACCCCAACCGCGAACCCCTGGCGACGCTGCTCAAGTACCGCCAGGTGGACGGCGAGGCGCTGCTCGGGCAGAACCTGCTCCCCCTCGGCCGCGGCGAGCTGCGCGTGGGCATGCCGGTGGAAGTCCTGGAGTGATCCAGCTCCCGCGGATGGGCTTTCGCCCGCACCTGTAGATACCGTGTCACCTAGCCTCGAGCAAGGGCCAGTTCCACATTGTATGGCTGGCCCGACTTGAGGACGCCATAGGCGATCTGCAGCAGCTTGCGCATGGCGGCACAGATGATCTGTTTACCCGCTTTGCCTTTCTCCTCGAGCCGTAAACGCAGTGCCCGTATCGCCTGGTTATGGCTCATGGCACAGATGGCTGGCATGAACAGGCCTGCCCGCAAGAGGCGTGAGCCGATCTTTGAAATCCTCACCTGGCCCTTGTGTTGACCGGATTCCCTGAGCCTCGGATTGAGCCCTGCAAAAGCCACGACCGCCCGGGCACTCTCGAAGCGGCTGATTGATCCAAGTTCGGCCAGCAACAGGGCTGCAGTTTTGTCGCTGATACCCTCGATACTCGTCAGCAGATCGCGCTTGCCCCGCAAGTCAGGATCGTTGTCGATATGTTGGCGAATCGCTTCCAGCGTCTGTTCAATCTGCTGTTCCAGATGGGCCGAGACCGACAGGATCGACTCTTTCACCACGTCGCTCTTGGCGGTTTCCAGGCGGTTGATTTCCATCTGGAACAGCTCCTTGAGCTCTTCGTAGCGCCGTACCAGCGCACGGAGTTGCCGCACGCTCACCGGGTCCGGCTGCCAGAGCTGGAGATCCTCGGCATGCCGAGCGCCGTAGAGGGCGATCAACTTGGCGTCGACCTTGTCGGTCTTGACCCGTTGCAACTGGCTTTGCGCATAGCTGGCGATACGTGCCGGATTCATCACGCAGACACGATATCCCCGGGCCAACAGATAATCGCCCAGAGCTTCGTGATAGATGTTGGTGGCTTCCATCACCACCCACGCCCCTGGCTCGGCATGTTTTTGCAGCCACTGGTCAAAGACGCTGAAGCCCGACTGATCGTTGCTCAGATTGCCTTTGGTGCGGTATTTGCCATTGCTCTGCAGAACCGCAATGTCGAAAGTTTTCTTGGCGATATCCACGCCAACTACGATGGCCATAACTCCTGCTACCTCTTACAGCTTTACATCATCAGCACTCCACTCCATCCAACCTTGCCTATACGAGCTACCACCGGGGTGGGGCTCCAGATACCGTTCGGACTCACGAGTGGATTGGGAAGGCAGGAGACTATCTACAGTGCAGGCTCGTAGCCTAGGAGCGGACACGTCTTCCTGGTCTTCCTTCCGGTGATCAGCCGGAGACTACCCGCCGTTATGGCGGGTCGTCGACATACAAGGAGCGGGCCCTGCCCGCGATTTCGCGCGCAGGGCGCGCTCCTACAGGGGGAATGGCGTTGGGAATAACGGTCTTGCCGACTGCGCCGAGATGCTCTTCGTAGGAGCGAGCCGTGCCCGCCCGTATGGTAGGAGCGGATTTCATCCGCGAATCGCGCCGATACCCCCGGCTATCGCGGACATGGTCCGCTCCTGCATTCTCCGGCAAACACCGCCGTAGGATGGGTCGAGCGAAGCGATACCCATCGCCACGATTCTGAAAGGCGCTCCGGCCCGCGCTCGCAGTGCGCGGATGCGAAGGTCAGGCGGCGGATAACCGCGAACGGTTATCCGCCCTACGCCAAGGGGCGGTCAGAGCTCGTCGAAGAAGCGCTCGTGCCAGTCCACCAGCGGCTGCGGCACGCCGATCTTCTGGCCGTAGATGACCGCGTAGGACAGCACGTTCTGCACGTACTGGCGGGTTTCGTCGAAGGGGATGCTCTCCACCCAGACGTCGAAGGACAGGTGGCGGGCGTCCTTCAGCCACTGGCGCACGCGGCCGGGGCCGGCGTTGTAGGCGGCGGTGGCGAGCACGCGGTTGCCGTTGAACTGGCCCTGCACCTGGCTGAGGTAGGCGGCGCCGAGGCGGATGTTGAGGTCCGGCACTATCAACTGCTGCGGCCCGGCCAGGGGAATGCCGAACTTCTTCGAGGTTTCCTTGGCGGTGGCCGGCATCAGCTGCATCAGGCCGGTGGCGCCGACGCCGGAGCGCGCATCGGACATGAAGGCGCTTTCCTGGCGGGTGATGGCGAACACCCAGCTGGGGTGCAGGTCGCGGTTGCGCGCTTCGCGCAGCAGGCTGTCGCGGTGCGCCACCGGGAAGCGGATGTCGAGGTCGTCCCAGTACTGCGCCTGGCTGATGGCGCGGATGGCCGGGAAGTACCACTGCATGTCGTAGGCCATGCGGGCCTGGGCCAGCAGTTCGTCGCGGTTGAACACCCGCGCGGCGTAGTACCACTCGCGGCGGGCGCTGATCACGTCGCCGCGGGCGTAGAACTCCAGGGCGCGGCGGGTGCTGGCGGCGTTGCGCACGCGCTGCATCACCTGCGGGCTGATGCTCACCGGGCGGTTGTTCAGCTGGTAGGGCGCGTTGATCCGGTCGGCGGCGAGGAAGCCGTAGAAGTCGCGCTCGCGCGCCAGCGGCTGGTACAGCGCCATGGCCTGCGGGTTCTGCGGCTGGGCCAGCTGCAGGGTGCGTGCCTGCCAGTAGCGCCAGCGGTTGGTCTCGGCGAGGTCCTTGGGCAACTGGCGCGTCAACTGGTAGGCGTCTTCCCAGCGGCCCAGGCGCATCAGCAGGCGCAGGCGCCATTCGCTGACGGTGTTGTCGCGCAGCTCGGGGTCGTAGCGGGTCATCAGCGGCAGGGCGCGCGGGTCATAGCGGCGCGCCAGGCCCAGGCCGATCTGCCGGGCGATGTTGACCTTCTCCTCGCCGGTGAACGGCAGGCTGCTCTCGTAGCCGTCGAGCAGGCCCAGGGCGCGCTCCGGGTCCTGCTTGGCCAGGCGCCGCAGGCCCAGGCCGACCACGTCGGCCATGGCGTGGGTGCGCAGGCTGAAGCGTTCGGTCTGGCTCAGTTGGGCGGGGTTCTGCGCCACCTTGACCATCAGCTCGCCGAGGCTGCCGAGGGTTGGCAGGCGCCTGGCGAGGGTGGTGGCCAGGCCGTAGTTGCCTTTCTCGGCCGCCAGCTTCAGGCGCTTCCAGACCATGTCCTCGGTGAGCTGGCCGTCGGCCTGCCAGAGGTCGAACAGGGTGTCGCAGGCGTCGGGCTGCGACTTGCCCACCAGCCACAGCTTCTGCGCGGTCTCGTAGCCGGCGGCCTTCTGCCCGTGGGTGAGCTGGTACTGGCCGTACAGGCAGTCCAGCTCGGTGAAGTTCATCTTCGGGTCGTAGTAGTTGAGGAAGGTCTTCCAGTCCTGGCGGTCGGCCAGCTGGCGCAGCCAGCGCAGTTTCAGCCAGTTGATCTGCGGCAGGTCGCCGTGCTCGGTGAGGAAGCCCTCGATCTCGGCGTCGCTGGCGCTTTTCAGACGGTTGGTCAGGTCGTCGTAGCCCAGGTAGGGTTCCAGCGGATAATCCGCCAGGGCCTGGCGGTAGCGCAGGTAGGGGCCGTTGTCGTTGCGCGCCAGGGCAGCCTTGGCCTCGTCGTACATCTGCCGCTGTTGCTGCAGCGGGGCAGCGTGCGCCGGCGCGGCGCTGGTCAGGGTGAGGATCAGGCAGGAGAACAATAGTGAAAGGCGACCGCGCATGACTCTTCCGCAAAGTGATTCGTGGCGCAGTCTGGCCGGCGCCGATAGGCACAAGCTTAGCCTGTTGCGCCGCGGCGGCGGAAGCGTTGTGGGGCTACCGTCGGGCACAAAAGATGACAGCCGCAGCGCTCGTGCAAGGCTCTGACTTTTTTCGAGTTTCCCTTACACTGCGGCCCCAGTTTCCGGAGATGCCCCATGACCCTGCTGAAGTTCACCGATGTATCCCTCGCCTTTGGCACCACGCCGCTCCTGGACCAGGTGTCCTGGCAGATCGAGAAGGGCGAGCGGGTCTGCATCATCGGTCGCAACGGCACCGGCAAGTCGAGCATGCTCAAGCTGGTCAAGGGCGAGCAGATGCCCGACGACGGCGCTATCTGGCGCGCCCCGGCGCTGAAGATCGGCGAGCTGCCGCAGGAGCTGCCGGTGGCCGACGAGCGCACGGTCTACGACGTGGTCGCCGAGGGCCTGGCCGAGGTCGGCGAGCTGCTCAGCCGCTACCACCACCTGAGCCTGCACATCCAGGGCGAGGACGACCTGACCCAGCTGGCGCGCGTCCAGCAGGCCCTGGAGGCCCGCGACGGCTGGCGCCTGCAGCAACTGGTGGAAACCACCCTCACGCGCCTGCAACTGCCGGCCGACAAGACCCTCTCCGAGCTTTCCGGTGGCTGGCGCCGCCGCGTGCTGCTGGCCCAGGCGCTGGTGGCCGAGCCGGACCTGCTGCTGCTGGACGAGCCGACCAACCACCTGGACATCGGCGCCATCGCCTGGCTGGAAGAGGCGCTGTCCGGCTTCCCCGGCGCGGTGCTGTTCATCACCCACGACCGCGCCTTCCTGCAGGCCGTGGCCAACCGCATCCTCGAACTGGACCGCGGCCACCTGATCGACTGGAAGGGCGACTACGCCAGCTTCCTGGTGCACAAGGAGCAGCAACTGGCGGCGGAAGAGGCGGCCAACGCGCTGTTCGACAAGCGCCTGGCCCAGGAGGAAGTGTGGATCCGCCAGGGCATCAAGGCCCGGCGCACCCGCAACGAGGGCCGCGTGCGCGCGCTCAAGGCCATGCGCAACGAGCGCGCCGAGCGCCGCGAGCGCACCGGCAAGGCCAGCTTCCAGATGGAGACGGCGGAGAAGTCCGGCAAGCAGGTGATAGTCGCCGAGAAGGTCGGTTTCGCCCATCCCGGCGGCGAGCCGCTGATCCGCGATTTCTCCATGGTGCTGCAGCGCGGTGACCGCATCGGCCTGCTCGGCGCCAACGGCACCGGCAAGACCACCCTGCTCAAGCTGCTGCTGGGCGACCTGCAGCCGACTTCCGGCAGCATCAAGGAAGGCACGCGCCTGGAAGTGGCCTATTTCGACCAGTTGCGTCACCAGCTGGAGCCGGAAAAGACTGTCATCGACAACATCGCCGAAGGCCGCGAATTCATCACCATCAACGGCCAGAACCGCCACGTGCTGAGCTACCTGGGCGACTTCCTGTTCTCCCCGCAGCGCGCCCGCACGCCGGTCAAGGCGCTGTCCGGCGGCGAACGGGCACGGCTGTTGCTGGCCAAGCTGTTCAGCAAGCCGGCCAACCTGCTGGTGCTGGACGAACCGACCAACGACCTGGACGTGGAAACCCTGGAGCTGCTGGAAGAGGTGCTGCTGAGTTTCGACGGCACCGTGCTGATGGTCAGCCACGACCGCGCCTTCCTCGACAACGTGGTGACCAGCACCCTGGTGTTCGAAGGCGAGGGCCGCGTGCGCGAGTTCGTCGGCGGCTACCAGGACTGGCTGCGCCAGGGCGGTTCGCCGCGCCTGCTGGGCGTGGGCGAGGAGAAGGCAGCGAAATCCGAGCCCGCCCCGCAGGCAACTGCGGCACCGGCCGCGGCGCCGGAGGCGGCGAAGAAGAAGCTCAGCTACAAGCTGCAGCGCGAACTGGAGGCCATCCCCGGGCAGATCGACGCCCTGGAGGCCGAACTGGCCGGCGTGCAGGAAGAAATCTCGGCGCCCAGCTTCTACCAGCGCCCGGCGGAGGAGACCCGCGTGGTGCTGGAGCGCCTGGACAGCCTGCAGGCCGAGCTGGACCGGCTGATCGAGCGCTGGGCCGAACTGGAAGAATGACCTGCCCCGTCGGGAAGGTGCCCGGGGGCTGCCGCTGTGGCGGCGATCGGCGAGTTGGGGAAGGGCATGGCGATCGAGTACCGCATCAATCTGGATGACGAACAGGGCTTCAGCTACCGCATCGAGCTGGAACGCCGCTTCGATGGCGAGCAGGCCACCGGGGCGCCGGCGTGGACGCGCCTGGAGCACAACCAGTGCAGCAACTGCCCGCTGTCCCGCGAGCAGCACAGGTATTGCCCGGCGGCGGTGGACCTGCACCGGGTGATCGAGGATTTCCGCGGCCTGCCGGCGCTGAAGAAGGTGGATGTGCTGGTGCGCACCCCCGAGCGCGAGTACCACAAGCAGGTCGGCCTGGAGGAGGGCCTGCGGGCGCTGCTGGGGGTGATCATGGCCACCAGCGCCTGCCCGCTGCTGGGGCGGCTCAAGCCCATGGCCCAGCAGCACCTGCCGTTCGCCAGCAACCAGGAGTTCATCACCCGCGCGGTGTCGCTGTACCTGATGCGCCAGTACTTCAACTACCGCGAGGGGCGCCACGCCGACTGGGAACTGAAGGGGCTGGTGCGCCTATACCAGCAGCTGCAGCTGGTCAACCAGGCGTTCTGGCAGCGCATCCACGACAGCTGCGTGGGCGACTCCAACCTCAAGGCCTTCCTCAGCTTCTTCTCCATGTCCTCGAGCATGAGCTATTCGCTGGAGGCGCAGTTGCAGAAGGTTCGCCCGGCATTGATGAGCGGGGGAGAGGTGTTCTGAAGCCAGGCGCCCGCCGCGACGGGCGCCCGGGCTGACTCACTCGGTCTTCTGCAGGCGCACCGCCAGCACGTCGCAGGGCGCGCCGTGCAGCACGTCGTTGGCGGTGGAGCCCAGCAGCAGGGCCAGGCCGTGGCGGCCGTGGCTGCCGACGATGATCAGGTCGCAGCCCTGCTCCTTGGCCAGGCGGTGGATTTCCTGGCGCGGCTGGCCGTAGACCAGGTGGCTCTGGGCGATGGATACCTGCGGGTAGCAGAGGGTGAACTGGTGCATGCGCTCCTTGGCCTGGTCGAACTGCTGTTGCTGCAGCATCGACAGGTCCATCGGCACGTCACCGCCGAAGGCCATGGCCATGGGCTCGACCACGTGCACGGTGGACAGCTGCGCCTGGGTGCTGGAGGCCAGCGCCACGGCGCGCTTCATCACCGGATCGCATTCGTCGGTGAGGTCCACGGCGACCAGGATGTGTTGGTAGGGCATGAGCGTCTCCTCCGGGGGACAGTTATGAATGCAAGTATGGCTCTTTGGGCCGAGGTATACCCGATATGACGGTCTGGTGGTCGATTCTGCTCCTGGCGCTGGTGCTCAGCCCGCTGGCCTGGCTGATGCCTTCGCGCGGCCAGCGCGGGCAGATGGACCTGCGCCTGCAGGCGCGGCGCCTGGGGCTGGCCATGCAGATGGCGCGCCAGGAGTGGCCGCACTGGCTGGAGCGGCAACCGCCGCAGAGCTGCGCGCAGTACCACCGCGGCCGCAGCCGTGGGCGCAACGACGAGTGGCGCTACTGGCAGAGCGCACCGGGCGTGTGGCTGGACCGCTGGCGCGAGCCCTGCGCCGATGCGCAGCTGCTCGCCGACCTGGCGACGCTGCCGGGTGATGTGTACATGGTCGAGGCTTCGGCGCAGTTCATCGCCCTGTACTGGGGCGAGCGCGGCGACGCCAGCCACCTGCAGCGCATCGCCGAGTTCCTTTCCCGGCGCGCCTGAGCGCCGTGGCGCTGCCGTCATTCAGAGCTGCGCCGCGGCATAGCGGCCGGAGACCTGCTCCAGGTCGGTGATGATGCCGTCGGAGTACTTGTCGATGAGGAAGGGCACGTTGCTCTGCGCGGCGCTCTGCAGCGATTTCTCGATGAACCGCCACTTGGTGGAGATGGCCCGCAGCTCGCGGCCGATCTCCGGGCTGGTCTGCGGCGCCTGCTGCAGTTGCAGCAGGTTGATGGCGAAGCGGTTGGTCAGGTCGTCGAGGGCCTGCTGGTCCTCGCTGCGCACCGGGTTGGCGCCCACCGAGGCGTTGCGCGACACGTAGTTCCAGGTGATCGACTGCATCAGCAGGCTCTGCTCGCGGCTCTGCTGGGTGAGCGGCGGCACCTGCTGGCCGCTGTCCTTCTGGATGCCCTCGTAGAGCTGTTCGGCGGTATCCAGCAGCTGGCTGTTGCGGCTGGCCAGATCGCCCAGGGGCTGGAAGTCGTTGTAGCCGTTCTGCTTCTGCGCCTGCAGCTGCTGCTCCAGGGCCTGGCGGTAGCCGTCCCACTGTTCCTGCAGCTTGCTCCTGAGCTGCGCCGAGGCGCTGCCGGGCATCTGCCCCAGGCGTTCCAGGGCGGCGCCGGCGTCGGCCGTGGAGCTGGCCACCAGGCCCGCGTAGCGCGGGTCCCCAGCCATGGCGTTGAGCAGGAACAGGTCGCTCAGGCTGCGCTGGGCGGCCAGGCGCATCTGGTGCAGCGCCAGCAGGTCGCCGGCGGGCTCGGCGTGGGCCAGAAAGGGCAGGGCGGACAGGACGAACAGGGACAACAGGCGGGCCAGCGGTCGGCATGGCATGGGCGCGTCTCCTTGGGGCCGTGGGGCTTCTTGTTGTTCTTCGCGATGCTCGGCGACAAGCGATTCGCCGGACTCTAACCCGCGTCCGGGCATTTTGCCAACGACGTGGCTGGCCCCGGGCCAGACAGCGGCACGGGGCGCCATGGTTTTGCTGAATGTCGCGGCAGAACCTCGCTGAATGCGGCGAACCAGAGGCCTTTCGGACAGCCGTCCGCGATTGACAAGCGCAGGCTTTTCGAAGAAGGTGTGCACACCCGAATCAAACGGGCGTATGAATCGAGCGTTTGCCATGTACGAACGGTCGAACCAAGGCCCCGACTATCGCATCGGCGGGTGTGCCGCAGGCTTTGGGACTATGCTCCGCGACTGCGGAACGGTCCCGATACACGGCGTCCGATGCGTGAGTTCAAGCTTCCCTAGCGTGGAGATCAGTTGATGATTTACCAAGGTAAAGCCATCACGGTTAAGGCTCTTGAGAGCGGCATCGTCGAGCTGAATTTCGACCTCAAGGGCGAGTCCGTCAACAAGTTCAACCGGCTCACCCTGAACGAACTGCGTGAAGCAGTCGATGCGATCAAGGCCGATGCGTCCGTCAAGGGCGTGATCGTGACCAGCGGCAAAGGCGTGTTCATCGTCGGCGCCGACATCACCGAATTCGTCGACAACTTCAAGCTGCCGGACGAAGAACTGCTGGCCGGCAACCTCGAAGCCAACACGATCTTCAGCGCCTTCGAGGACCTCGAGGTCCCGACCGTCGCCGCGATCAACGGCATCGCCCTGGGCGGCGGCCTGGAAATGTGCCTGGCCGCGGACTTCCGCGTGATGAGCGCCACCGCCAAGATCGGCCTGCCGGAAGTCAAGCTGGGCATCTACCCGGGCTTCGGCGGCACCGTGCGCCTGCCGCGCCTGATCGGCGTGGACAACGCCGTGGAGTGGATCGCCTCGGGCAAGGAAAACCGTGCCGAGGACGCCCTGAAAGTCGGCGCCGTCGACGCCGTGGTCGCCCCCGAGCAACTGCAGGCCGCGGCCCTGGACCTGGTCAAGCGCGCCATCGCCGGCGAGCTGGACCACAAGGCCCGCCGCCAGCCCAAGCTGGAAAAGATCAAGCTCAACGCCATCGAGCAGATGATGGCCTTCGAGACCGCCAAGGGCTTCGTCGCTGGCCAGGCCGGCCCGAACTACCCGGCCCCGGTCGAAGCCATCAAGTCGATCCAGAAGGCCGCCAACTTCGGCCGTGACAAGGCGCTGGAAGTCGAGGCCCAGGGCTTCGTCAAGCTGGCCAAGACCTCGGTCGCGCAAAGCCTGATCGGCCTGTTCCTGAACGACCAGGAACTGAAGAAGAAAGCCAAGCAGTACGACGAAGTCGCCAAGGACGTGAAACTGGCCGCCGTGCTCGGCGCCGGCATCATGGGCGGCGGCATCGCCTACCAGTCGGCGGTCAAGGGCACCCCGATCCTGATGAAGGATATCCGCGAAGAGGGTATCCAGATGGGCCTGAACGAGGCCTCCAAGCTGCTCGGCAAGCGCGTCGAGAAGGGCCGCCTGACCCCGGCCAAGATGGCCGAGGCGCTGAACGCCATCCGCCCGACCATGTCCTACGGCGACTTCGGCAACGTCGACATCGTCGTCGAAGCCGTGGTCGAGAACCCCAAGGTCAAGCAGATCGTGCTGGCCGAGGTGGAAGGCGTGGTCAAGGAGGACGCGATCCTCGCTTCCAACACCTCGACCATCTCCATCAGCCTGCTGGCCCAGGCCCTGAAGCGCCCGGAAAACTTCGTCGGCATGCACTTCTTCAACCCGGTGCACATGATGCCCTTGGTCGAGGTCATCCGCGGTGAGAAGTCCGGTGAAGTGGCCGTCGCCACCACCGTGGCCTACGCCAAGAAGATGGGCAAGAACCCCATCGTGGTGAATGACTGCCCCGGCTTCCTGGTCAACCGCGTGCTGTTCCCGTACTTCGGCGGCTTCTCCAAGCTGCTGGGCTTCGGCGTCGACTTCGCGCGCATCGACAAGGTGATGGAGAAGTTCGGCTGGCCCATGGGCCCGGCCTACCTGTCCGACGTGGTCGGCATCGACACCGGCCACCATGGCCGCGACGTGATGGCCGAAGGCTTCCCGGACCGCATGGCCGTTGAAGGCAAGACCGCCGTCGACGTCATGTACGAGGCCAACCGCCTGGGCCAGAAGAACGGCAAGGGCTTCTACGTCTACGAGACCGACAAGCGCGGCAAGCCGAAGAAAGTCAACGACCCGCAGGCCTACGAACTGCTCAAGGCCATCGTCAGCGAGCAGCGTGAGCTGACCGACGAGGACATCATCAACTACATGATGATCCCGCTGTGCCTGGAGACCGTGCGCTGCCTGGAAGACGGCATCGTCGAAACCGCCGCCGAGGCCGACATGGGCCTGATCTACGGCATCGGCTTCCCGCCCTTCCGTGGCGGTGCGCTGCGCTACATCGACTCCATCGGCGTGGCCGAATTCGTCGCCCTGGCCGACAAGTACGCCGACCTGGGCCCGCTGTACCACCCGACCGCGAAGCTGCGTGAAATGGCCAAGAACGGCCAGAAGTTCTTCGGTTGAGTGCGAACGAATAGAGCGAGAGTGAATTTATGAGCCTGAATCCGAGAGACGCCGTCATTGTCGACTTCGGCCGCACCCCGATGGGCCGTTCCAAGGGCGGGATGCACCGCAACACCCGTGCGGAGAACATGTCCGCGCACCTGATCAGCGGCGTGCTTGCACGCAACCCGAAGGTCGACCCGGCGGAAGTCGAGGACGTCATCTGGGGCTGCGTGAACCAGACCCTGGAACAGGGCTGGAACATCGCGCGCATGGCCTCGCTGATGACCCCGATCCCCCACACCAGCGCCGGCCAGACCGTCAGCCGCCTGTGCGGCTCGTCGATGAGCGCCCTGCACACCGCCGTGCAGGCGATCCAGACCGGCAACGGCGACGTCTTCGTCGTCGGCGGCGTGGAGCACATGGGCCACGTCGGCATGATGCACGGCGTCGACCCGAACCCGCACCTGTCGCTGTACGCCGCCAAGGCCTCCGGCATGATGGGCCTGACCGCCGAGATGCTGGGCAAGATGCACGGCATCACCCGCGAGGCCCAGGACAAGTTCGGCGTGCGTTCGCACCAGCTGGCGTGGAAGGCTACCCAGGAAGGCAAGTTCAAGGACGAGATCATCCCGATGGAAGGGTATGACGAGAACGGCTTCCTGAAGGTCTTCGATTTCGACGAGACCATTCGTCCGGAAACCTCCCTGGAAAGCCTGGCCGCGCTGAAGCCGGCGTTCAACCCGAAAGGCGGCACCGTGACTGCGGGTACCTCCTCGCAGATCACCGACGGCGCTTCCTGCATGATCGTCATGAGCGCCCAGCGCGCCAAGGACCTGGGCATCCAGCCGATGGCCGTGGTCCGCGCCATGGCCGTGGCGGGCGTCGACCCGGCGATCATGGGCTACGGCCCGGTGCCCTCGACCAACAAGGCGCTCAAGCGCGCCGGCCTGACCATCGACGACATCGACTTCGTCGAGCTCAACGAGGCCTTCGCCGCCCAGGCCCTGCCGGTGCTGAAGGACCTCAAGCTGCTCGACAAGATGGACCAGAAGGTCAACCTGCACGGCGGCGCCATCGCCCTGGGCCACCCGTTCGGCTGCTCCGGTGCGCGTATCTCCGGCACCCTGCTGAACGTGATGAAACAGAACGGCGGCACCCTGGGCGTGTCCACCATGTGCGTGGGCCTCGGCCAGGGCATCACCACCATCTTCGAACGCGTCTAGGAACCTGCCCACGATCTGCTGCGCCAGCTAGCGAGATCGTGAACAGATTCTAAGCTTTCGTCGATGGACGAGCCGGGGCCCTGTGCCCCGGCTTTCGTTTTTCCGGGAATGGGGGATTGCCCCGATCGCCCGGGGCCTGGAGAATCGCGGCTTTTTTGCCGAGGAGGGCAGCGTATGGAACTGCAGACCGGCCTGTACCGTCACTACAAGGGCCAGCACTACCGCGTGCTGGGCGTGGCGCGGCATTCGGAGAGCGAGGAGACCCTGGTGGTCTACCAGGCGCTGTACGGCGAGTTCGGCCTCTGGGTGCGCCCGCTGGGCATGTTCACCGAAGCGGTGGAGGTGGACGGCGAGCTGGTTCCGCGCTTTGCTCTGGTGAGCGCCGAAAGCGACCCGCTGGGATTGACCCAGGTCGGTTTCGGCGAATCCTGAACTTGACCTTGGGCGGACCACCACTATATATAGCGGTGCCGTTCCGGGCGCCTCCCTCCTTATATTCACCTTCTCGAAGCAGGAATCTTCCGATCCATGGGTAAATCGCTGGTCATCGTGGAATCACCGGCCAAGGCCAAGACCATCAACAAGTACCTGGGCAGCCAGTACGTGGTGAAGTCGAGCATCGGCCACATTCGCGACCTGCCCACCAGCGGTTCGTCCAGCGCGAAGGAGCCGGCCGCGGCCAAGGCCCGCAAGAGCGCTGCCGAAGCCCCTGCGCTGTCGCCGAAGGAGAAGGCCAAGCGCCAGCTGTTCACCCGCATGGGCGTGGACCCGGAGCACGGCTGGAAGGCCAAGTACGAGATCCTTCCCGGCAAGGAGAAGGTGATCGACGAGCTGCGCCGCCTGGCCAAGGATGCCGACACCATCTATCTCGCAACCGACTTGGACCGCGAAGGGGAGGCCATCGCCTGGCACCTGCGCGAGGCCATCGGCGGCGACGACAGCCGCTACAAGCGCGTGGTGTTCAACGAAATCACCAAGAAGGCCATCCAGGAGGCCTTCTCGCAGCCCGGCGAGCTGGACATCAACCGCGTCAACGCCCAGCAGGCGCGGCGCTTCCTCGACCGCGTGGTGGGCTACATGGTCTCGCCGCTGCTGTGGGCCAAGATCGCCCGCGGCTTGTCCGCCGGCCGCGTGCAGTCGGTGGCGGTGAAGCTGGTGGTGGAGCGCGAGCGCGAGATCCGCGCCTTCGTCCCCGAGGAATACTGGGAAATCCATGCCGACCTGAACAGCCCGCGCGGCGAGAAGGCTCGCTTCGAAGTGGTGCGCGAGAAGGGCGAAGCCTTCAAGCCGCTCAACGAAGCCCAGGCCATGGCCGCCCTGGAGAAGCTCAAGGCCTCCAGCTACAGCGTGGCCAAGCGCGAGGACAAACCGACCTCCAGCCGGCCCTCGGCGCCCTTCATCACCTCGACCCTGCAGCAGGCCGCGAGCAACCGCCTGGGCTTCGGCGTGAAGAAGACCATGATGATGGCCCAGCGTCTCTACGAAGCCGGCTACATCACCTACATGCGTACCGACTCGACCAACCTGTCGGCCGACGCCATCGACATGGTGCGCGGCTTCATCGACGGCGAGTTCGGCAAGAAATACCTGCCGGCCAAGCCGAACTTCTATTCCAGCAAGGAAGGCGCCCAGGAAGCGCACGAAGCGATTCGTCCGTCCGACGTCAACCTGCGTCCGACCCAGCTGTCGGGCATGGAGCGCGACGCCGAGCGCCTGTACGACCTGATCTGGCGCCAGTTCGTGGCCTGTCAGATGCCGCCGGCCGAATACCTGTCCACCACCGTCAGCGTCGCCGCCGGTGACTTCGAGCTGCGCGCCAAGGGCCGCATCCTCAAGTTCGACGGCTACACCAAGGTGCTGCCGCAGCAGAGCAGGCCGGGCGAGGACGACGTGCTGCCGATGATGGACCAGGGCGATGCGATGAAGCTGCTCAAGCTCGACCCGAGCCAGCACTTCACCAAGCCGCCGGCGCGCTATTCCGAAGCCAGCCTGGTCAAGGAACTGGAGAAGCGCGGCATCGGCCGCCCGTCGACCTACGCGGCGATCATCTCGACCATCCAGGAGCGCGGCTACGTCACCACCCACAACCGCCGCTTCTACGCCGAGAAGATGGGCGACATCGTCACCGACCGCCTCAACGAGAGCTTCTCCAACCTGATGGACTACGGCTTCACCGCCGGCATGGAAGAGCACTTGGATGACGTGGCCCAGGGCGAGCGCGACTGGAAGCACCTGCTCGACGAGTTCTACGGCGACTTCAAGAAGAAGCTCGAAGTGGCCGAGGTCAGCGAGAAAGGCATGCGCGCCAACCAGCCGACCCTGACCAGCATTCCCTGCCGCGAGTGCGGCCGGCCGATGATGATCCGCACCGCCTCCACCGGCGTGTTCCTCGGCTGCTCCGGCTACAGCCTGCCGCCGAAGGAGCGCTGCAAGGCGACCATCAACCTCATCCCCGGCGACGAGATCGCCGCGGACGACGAGGGCGAGTCCGAATCCCGCGTGCTGCGCGGCAAGCACCGCTGCCCGATCTGCAGCACGGCGATGGACGCCTACCTGCTGGACGAGAAGCACAAGCTGCACATCTGCGGCAACAACCCGGATTGCCCGGGCTACGAGATCGAGGAAGGCCAGTACCGCATCAAGGGCTACGAAGGCCCGAGCCTGGAATGCGACAAGTGCGGCAGCCAGATGCAGCTCAAGACCGGCCGCTTCGGCAAGTTCTTCGGTTGCACCAACCCGACCTGCAAGAACACCCGCAAGCTGCTGAAGAACGGCGAACCGGCACCGCCGAAGATGGACGCCATCCGTATGCCCGAGCTCAAGTGCGAGAAGGTCGACGACGTCTACGTGCTGCGCGACGGCGCTTCCGGCCTGTTCCTGGCCGCCAGCCAGTTCCCCAAGAACCGCGAGACCCGCGCGCCCCTGGTGAGCGAGCTGATCCCGCACAAGGACGAGCTGGACCCGAAATACCACTTCCTGCTCGTTGCGCCGCAGAAGGACCCGGACGGCCGCCCGGCGGTGATCCGCTTCAGCCGCAAGACCAAGGAGCAGTACGTGCAGTCCGAGGTGGACGGCAAGCCCAGCGGCTGGCGCGCCTTCTTCGACGGCGGCAAGTGGAAGGTCGAGGACAAGCGCTGATGGGCGGCGCGCCCCACGCAGGCGGGGCGCGCATATACTGCCGAGTGACCGCATGAGGGCGCGCTGATGGCTCAGGAACTCTACACCCGCACCAACCAGAAGCTGTATTTCGCCGGCCTGGCCCTGGAAGCCTGGCGCAAGGCGGAAGAGGCGCGGCCGATGAACGCCCAGGCGCTGGTGCAGGCCGAGCGCGAGGCGGCGCTGTTCCACCTGTACGGCGCGGTGCTGGGCGTAGCCCATGAGATCGCCGGCTACTACCGCCTGCCCGAGGCCAATGCGCCGCGCGTCGAACTGCTGCTCAACGCCGAGGTGCTGGCGGCCTCGCCGAGCCCAGAACTGGCCGAGCTGGTGGAGCTGGCGCAGCAGCCGGAAACCTGGCTGGCGCAGCTGCTGGCCGCCTACGCCGAGCTGTTCCTGCCGCCGCGCGAGCCGCGCAAGGCCAAGGTCGACCCGACCCAGCCGCTGATCCAGGCCGTCAGCCTGGACGACGAAGAGCCGCAGGTCCTGGGCAACGCCGAACTGGAAGCCTGGCGCAAGTCGCTGAAGGAAATGGTATTGCGCTTCCGCGGGGCGCTGACCGAGCTCTGAAGCCTGCCGGAAGTCGGTTGGGCTAGGGGAGAGCGGCCATGACTGTTACAATGGCCGTTCTGCTGTGAGAGAACCTAGCCATGCCGACCTCATTCCTGGAAATCGTTGAACTGCCCGATGGGCGCATCGTACTGCGCCGCGCGGAAGACGAGGAGGCGCTGGTGACCCTGGAGTTCTCCAACGACGCCAAGGGCTTCCTGCAGGGCCAGCACATCGAGATCGCCAAGGCGATGTTCAACGTCGGCGTGCAACTGGCCGGCCGCCTCGCCGAAGGTGGCGAGGTCGAGCAGGACGGCCCGCGCGTCCTGCACTGATTCCTTCCTTTACTACCCCAGACGGATATTCAGGCTCTGCGCCTGCCCGGCGAGCGCCGCGCGGGACAGTTGCGCGCGCGCCTTGCCGCTGAGCGCCGGCAGCCAACTGACCACCGTGTGGCTGTGGCCCAGGCGCAGCGCCTCGCAAGCCAGGCTCAGGGCGGATGCCTGGTCGCGCGCGGGCAGCAGCAGGATGCGCTCGCGGTTCAGCCCGGCCTTGCGCAGCCAGTCGTGGGTGAGGCTGGCCGGCGGGGCGATCAGCGTCAGCCAGCGGGCATCCTTCTCTTCGCTGAGTTCGCGCAGGATGGGCGCCAGCAGGCTCTGGCAGTGGCCCGGCAGACCGCGCAGCGACAGCTCGCTGAAGGCTTCGTCCTCGACGGCATCCGGTTCTGCCAGCTTGGCCAGCAGGGGCTCTTCGGCGTTGGCCCAGAGCGCCTCCTGGAACAGCGGCAGTTGGGGCAGGTCCAGCGGCTGGGGATACTGCATGGTGCCTCCTGTCAGCGGCGGATGACGCCGACGCTCAAGCCTTCGATGATCAGTTCCTGTTCCTTGAGGTCGACCTCAATGGGGGCGAACTCGGGGTTCTCGGCGATCAGCCAGACCTTGCTGCCCTCGCGCTTGAAGCGCTTCACCGTGACTTCCTCGCCAAGGCGGGCGACGACGATCTGGCCGTTGCGCGCCTCGCGGGTGACGTGCACGGCGAGCAGGTCGCCGTCGAGGATGCCGACGTCCTTCATGCTTTGCCCGCGCACGCGCAGCAGGTAGTCGGCGCGCGGGTTGAAGAAGGCCGGGTTGATGCGGCAGGCGTCCTCGACGTTCTGCTCGGCGAGGATTGGCGCGCCGGCGGCGACGCGGCCGATGATCGGCAGTTCGTCCTCGTTGGCGGCGGCCTTGGGTTCGAAGCCGGGGATGCGGATGCCGCGCGAGGCGCCGGGGGTCATCTCGATGGCGCCCTTGCGGGCCAGTGCCTTGAGGTGCTCCTCGGCGGCGTTGGGCGACTTGAAGCCGAGCTCCTGGGCGATCTCGGCGCGCGTCGGCGGGTAGCCGTTGTCTTCCAGGCAACGCTTGATGAAGGCGAGGATCTCGGCTTGGCGCGGCGTCAGCTTCTGCATGTCCCTACTCTGTCTTTTTGTACAGTTGCTGGGATTATATACAGTGGTCGGCCGCTGGCAACGAATTATTTCATCGGCCGGAGGCTGTAATTCGGCGGATTCGGCCAACGTCCCGCTGGTATCGTTCGTCGTATTGCCCGAGAATCCGCAACAATCCCTCTGCGCCAGGCTTGACAATGGATTGCTGTGAAACGTAAGTTTCAAACAAGTGTTTGTCAGGTGAATTCATCCATGGCCCAGTCGGAAACCGTCGAACGTATCCTCGATGCTGCGGAGCAGCTGTTCGCGGAAAAAGGCTTCGCCGAGACCTCGTTGCGTCTGATCACCAGCAAGGCCGGGGTCAACCTGGCGGCGGTGAACTACCATTTCGGCTCGAAGAAGGCGCTGATCCAGGCGGTCTTCTCGCGCTTCCTCGGGCCCTTCTGCGCCAGTCTGGAAAAGGAACTGGACCGGCGCCAGGCCAAGCCCGACGCGCCGCGCGCCAGCCTCGAGGAACTGCTCGAACTGCTGGTGGTGCAGGCCATGGCGGTGAAGCCGCGCAGCGGCAACGACCTGTCGATCTTCATGCGCCTGCTGGGCCTGGCCTTCAGCCAGAGCCAGGGGCACCTGCGCAAGTACCTCGAAGAGGTCTACGGCAAGGTGTTCCGCCGCTACATGCTGTTGGTCAACGAGGCTGCGCCGCGCCTGCCGCCCATCGAGCTGTTCTGGCGCGTGCACTTCATGCTCGGTGCCGCCGCCTTCAGCATGTCCGGGATCAAGGCGCTGCGCGCCATGGCCGAAAACGACTTCGGGGTGAACACCTCCATCGAGCAGGTGATGCGACTGATGGTGCCGTTCCTCGCCGCCGGCATGCGCGCCGACAGCGGCGTCAGCGACCCGTCCCTGGCCGGCGCCCAGCCCAAGCCGCGGAGCAAGGCGCCGGCGCCAGCCAAGGTCTGACCGCGCTGGGCCTGCCACGGCCGATCGGCTAAAGTAGCGGGCCATTCCTGCTGTCACTGGCGGACGATGCCCGATCTCGACCTGCTGCACATTTCCCTCGCCGACCAGATGCTCTACGGCTTCGCCGCGCGGCGTCTGGTGCTGCGTTTGCCCGTCTCCACCGCGCTGAATGGCGCCGGCGAGCGCCAAGGCTCCGGCTGCACGCCGCGCGGCCTGCACCAGGTTCGGGCGAAGATCGGCGAAGGCCTGCCCTGCGGCGCGGTGTTGCGTGGCCGGCGCTGGACCGGCGAGGTGTGGAGCCCGGCGCTGCACGAGCAGTTTCCCGGGCGCGACTGGATCCTCACCCGCATCCTCTGGCTGAGCGGCTGCGAGCCCGGC
This sequence comes from Pseudomonas sp. A6, assembly GCF_052367875.1. NCBI lineage: Bacteria > Pseudomonadati > Pseudomonadota > Gammaproteobacteria > Pseudomonadales > Pseudomonadaceae > Pseudomonas > Pseudomonas sp. A6. Next base: position 2,050,390 of record NZ_CP198970.1, read on the forward strand.
GTCAACCGCCTGGGCGAGGTGGATACCTTCCGTCGCTACATCTACCTGCACGGCACGCCGGATTGCGAACCCATGGGCGCGCCGTTGTCCCATGGCTGCGTGCGCCTGCGCAACGCCGACCTGCTGCAACTCTTCCCCCGTGTGCCGCTGCACTGCCCCGTGCGCCTCGACGAGGCGCCGCAGCCGCAGTGGCGCGCGGCCGAACTCTGTTAAGGATTCCCCCATGCAAGGCTCCCTGATGCTCGACATCGGCGGCACCTGGCTCACCGCCGAGGACCGCCGGATCCTGCGCCACCCCGAAGTGGGCGGGCTGATCATCTTCGCCCGCAACATCGAAAGCCCGCGCCAGGTGCGCGAACTCTGCGCGGCCATCCGCGCCCTGCGCCCGGACCTGCTGCTGGCGGTGGACCAGGAGGGCGGCCGCGTGCAGCGCCTGCGCCAGGGCTTCCTGCGCCTGCCGGCGATGCGCGCCATCGCCGATAACGACAATGCCGAGCGCCTGGCCGAGCAGTGCGGCTGGCTGATGGCCACCGAGGTGCTGGCGGTGGGCCTGGACCTGAGCTTCGCTCCGGTGCTGGACCTGGACCACCAGCGCAGCGCCGTGGTCGGCAGCCGCGCCTTCGAGGGCGACCCCGAGCGCGCCACGCGGCTGGCCGGCGCCTTCATCCGTGGCATGCACGCCGCCGGCATGGCCGCCACCGGCAAGCACTTCCCCGGCCACGGCTGGGCCGAGGTGGATTCCCACGTGGGGATTCCCGAGGACGAGCGCAGCCTCGACGAGATCCGCCGCAGCGACCTGGTGCCTTTCCAGCGCCTGGCCGGCGAGCTGGATGCGGTGATGCCCGCCCACGTCATCTACCCGCAGGTGGATGCCGGCCCTGCCGGTTTCTCGCGGCGCTGGCTGCAGGACATCCTGCGCGGCGAGCTGGGCTTCGACGGGGTGATCTTCAGCGACGACCTGTCCATGGCCGGCGCCCACGTGGCGGGCGACGCCGCCAGCCGCATCCAGGCCGCACTGAACGCCGGCTGCGACATGGGCCTGGTATGCAACGACCGCGGCTCGGCCGAACTGGCCCTGGGCGCCCTGCAGCGCCTGAAGGCGAAGGCCCCCGAGCGCCTGGCGCGGATGCGCGCCAAGGCCTGGCCGGGCATCGAATACAAGCAGCTGCCGCGCTGGCAGCAGGCCGTGGGCGAACTGCGCGCGGCACAACTGATCGACTGAGGATTCGCCATGACCGTCTACGCCATCATCGGCGGCACCGGCCTGACCCAGCTGGAAGGCCTGACCCTGAAGGATTCGCTGAACCTGGACACGCCCTACGGCGCACCCTCGGCGCCGATCCAGCGCGGCGAGTACGCCGGCCGCGAGGTGCTGTTCCTGGCCCGCCACGGCCACCCGCACCGCTTCCCGCCGCACCAGGTGAACTACCGCGCCAACCTCTGGGCGCTCAAGCAGGCCGGCGCCCAGGCGGTGCTGGCGGTCAACGCGGTGGGCGGCATCCATGCCGCCATGGGCAGCGGCCACCTCTGCGTGCCGCACCAGATCATCGACTACACCTACGGCCGCGAGCACACCTACTTCGCCGGCGACATCGACCACGTCACCCATATCGACTTCAGCCATCCCTATGACGAAGGGCTGCGCCAGAAGCTGGTGGCGGCGTTGCAGGCGCTGGGGCACCCGCACAGCAGCCATGGCGTCTACGCCGCGACCCAGGGCCCGCGTCTGGAAACGGTGGCGGAAATCGCCCGGCTGGAGCGCGACGGCTGCGACATCGTCGGCATGACCGGCATGCCCGAAGCCGCCCTGGCCCGTGAGCTGGAGCTGCCCTATGCCTGCCTGTCGCTGGTGGTCAACCCGGCGGCGGGCAAGTCCAGCGGCATCATCACCATGGCCGAGATCGAACAGGCCCTGCACGAGGGCATCGGCAAGGTGCGCGAGGTGCTGGCGCGGGTGTTGGTGGGCTGAAAGGCCTCGTACCGCGATTCACGCCGGGATGTCCGGTTATCGCGGACAAGGTCCCACCATACCGGCGGGTACGGCTTCTCGTAGGAGCGAGCTTGCTCGCGAATGAGCCCCGCAGCGGAGTCTGTTCGCGAGCAAGCTCGCTCCTACGAAGAGCACTCCGGCGCGGTCTGCCCGCGATTCGCGCGCAGGGCGCGCTCCTACAAGGGGGTATGGTGTGAGGGCGTCCCCGTAGGAGCGGATCTTATCCGCGAATCGCGCCGGGACGTCCGGCTATCGCGGACAAGGTCCGCTCCACAATGGAACGCCATGCCTCCCGGCGGCTGTAGGAGCGGGCCCTGCCCGCGATTTCGGGCGCAGGGCGCGCGTATGGTGTGAGGGCGTACCCGTAGGAGCGGATCTTATCCGCGAATCGCGCCGGGACGTCCGGCTATCGCGGACAAGGTCCGCTCCTACAATGGAACGCCATGCCTCCCGGCGGCTGTAGGAGCGGGCCCTGCCCGCGATTTCGCGCGCAGGGCGCGCGCATGGTGTGAGGGCGTACCCGTAGGAGCGGATCTTATCCGCGAATCGCGCCGGTGGTTCCGGCTATCGCGGACAAGGTCCGCTCCTACAATGGAACGCCATGCCTCCCGGTGGGCTGTAGGAGCGGGCCCTGCCCGCGATTTCGCGTGCAGGGCGCGCTCCTACATGAGAATCGTGCGGCAGGTCAGGCTTTCGGCAGGGGCGCGAAGAGGGCGTCTATATCGCTGTCCTGCAGCTGCAGGCCGCCGTCCTTGCCTTCTTCCAATACGCCGGCCGCCAGCGCCGCCTTCCTTGCCTGCAACTGCTGGATCTTCTCTTCCAGGGTGCCGCGGGCGATCAGCTTGTAGACGAACACCGGCTTGTCCTGGCCGATGCGGTAGGCGCGGTCGGTGGCCTGCTGTTCCACCGCCGGGTTCCACCAGGGGTCGTAGTGGATCACGGTGTCGGCGGCGGTGAGGTTGAGGCCGGTGCCGCCGGCCTTCAGGCTGATCAGGAACAGCGGCACGCGGCCCTGCTGGAAGTCTTCCACCGGCTGGCGGCGGTCGCGGGTGTCGCCGGTGAGCAGGGCGTAGGGGATGCCGCGTTGCTCCAGCTCCGTCTGGATCAGTTCGAGCATCGAGGTGAACTGCGAGAACAGCAGCACGCGGCGGCCTTCCTCCAGCAGTTCGTCGAGCATTTCCAGCAGGCCGGCGAGCTTGCCCGAGCCTACCGCCGGCAGAGTGCTGTCCAGCAGGCGCGGGTCGCAGCAGACCTGGCGCAGCTTGAGCAGGGCTTCGAGGACCACGATGTGGCTGCGCGCCAGGCCCTTGCGCTGGATTTCCGCGCGGACCTTGCTGTCCATGGCCAGGCGTACGGTCTCGTAGAGGTCGCGCTGGACGTTGCTGAGTTCCACCCAGTGGGTGATCTCGCTCTTGGGCGGCAGTTCGCTGGCCACCTGTTCCTTCTTGCGCCGCAGCAGGAAGGGCTTGATGCGGGCGTTGAGGTGGGCCAGGCGTTGGCCGTCGCTGGCCTTTTCGATGGGGTTGCGGTACAGGCGGGCAAAGCCGCGCGCATCGCCCAGCCAGCCGGGCATGATCAGGTCGAACAGCGCCCAGAGTTCGCCCAGGTGGTTCTCCAGCGGCGTGCCGGTCAGGCACAGGCGCTGGCGGGCGTCGAGCTTCGCCGCGGCCTGGGCCGACTTGCTGCTGGCGTTCTTCAGGTACTGCGCCTCGTCGAATACCGCCAGGTGCAGCGGCTGCCGGCTCAGCGCTTCGATGTCCCGCGGCAGCAGGGCGTAGGTGCTGAGCAGCAGGTTGTACTGGCCAAGCTCGTCGAAGCCCTTGTGGCGGTCGCTGCCGTGCAGGGTGAGCACGCGCAGGTCCGGGGCGAAGCGTGCGGCCTCGTCCTGCCAGTTGGCCACCAGGCTGGTGGGCATCAGCACCAGGGCCGGGCGGTCCAGGCGCCCGGCGCGCTTCTCCGTGAGGATGTGCGCCAGCACCTGCAGCGTCTTGCCCAGGCCCATGTCGTCGCCGAGGATGCCGCCCACCTCCAGTTCGCGCAGCGCCTGCATCCAGGCCAGGCCCTGAAGCTGGTAGGGGCGCAGTTCGGCTCGCAAGCCCGCTGGCGCCGCGCAGGGCTGTTGCTGGTGGCCGCGCAGGCGCTTGGCGAAGCGCAGCAGGCGCTCGCCGCCCTGCCAGTGCAGGGGGTGTTCGTCGAGCGGGGCGAGCAGGCCGGCGTCGGCGCTCGACAGGCGCAGGCTGGCGTCGTCCCGCTGCGCGCTGGCCAGCAGCAGGCCTTCGAGGAGCTGGAGCATGGCCTGCACGCGGGCCAGGGGCAGGCTCACGCTCAGGGGCTTGCCATCGGCCCGGCGGCGGGCATCGAGGCGGATCGGCAGTTCGGCACCGGCGCCGCCATGCAGCGCCGCAGGGCGATGGCGGATCAGTTCCAGCAGCGGTTGCAGCAGGCTGATCTGCTGGCCGTCGACCACGATGCCCAGTTCCAGGTCGAACCAGGCGTGGCCGGGCTCTTCGTCGATGCGGGCGTACCAGTCCTCGACCTCGCTGAAGTCGAAGGGGAAGTCCGCGTCGATCTCGACCTCCCAGCCCTGGGCGCGCAGCTCCGGGAGCTGCCGGACGATGCGCGCCCATTGCCCGTCGTCGGCCGGGCGGTAGCAGTCGTAGCGGCTTTCCAGGCCGTGGGACGTTGCGCCCTTGTCGAGCTTCCTCAGGCCCAGGCGCTGCAGGACCTTGCGCAAGGCCTGCTCGGCCTTGGGCTGGCGCTCGACGACGACGAAGGCGCCGTCCTCCAGATAGCGGACCGGCTGGCCGCTGCGCGCCGGCCCGTGCACGCGCTCCTTGCCATAGGCGAATTCGAGGCAGGCCTGGTGCTTGTCGCGGTCGCCGAAGATGTGGTCGCTCAGGGTGCTCAGCCGCAGGTGCGGCACCGGCTGCACGTCATCCAGCCGGCGTTCGCCGGCGGGGACCGGCAAGGGCGCGGTGGGTGCCAGTTCCTTCAGTTGCAGGGCGAACAGCGTGGCCTGCTCCGCCGGTACCGGCGGGGCGTTCAGCAGGTAGCCGGCCAGGGCGTCGGGCAGGTCGTGGCGCAGGGGCCCGGCGCGCCGGCCCTGGCGGTCGACGTACCAGGGCGGCGTCAGTTGCGTCAGCAGTTGCGGTCGGGGCTCGGCGTCGGTTTCCCAGGCGATGGCGTAGCAGTTGTCCTCGCGGTAGTGCCAGGCGAGCCGGGCGGGTAGCTCCGGCCCCGGCTGCAGGCGGCTGGAGAGGTCGTCGAGTTCGAGGAACAGCTGCCCGCTGCGCAGGAGCAACGCCAGCAGCTCGGCGCCATCGCTGCCTTGCAGGAGCACTTCGTTGTCGTGGGGCTGCACGCCCGCGGCGCCCAGCGCACGCGTCAGGATCGGCCGGTCCTGCTCGGCGACGCCGCGGCCCAGGGCCAGGGCGATCGACTGGATGCGCGGGTAGCCCAGGGGGCGGCTGTCCTCGCCGTACGCCGCGGTATGGATGAACACCCGGCCGCTCTTCGTCAGCCGGTAGTGCAGGGGCGCGTTGTACGCTTGCCGGGCTGCCGGCTGCGCCTTGAGGGTTGCGGGCAGCTTCTTCAGCCAGGTCTGCAGCAGGGGCGACAGGTTGCTGGCGGGCTGGCTGACTGGCGGCGCGGGCGGAGGTGGCGACGGCGTGGCAGCGGAAGCCGGCTGTTCCTCCAGCAGTTGCAGCAGCGCCGCCACGCAGTGCTTGCAGTCGAAGCCGACCGGGCAGTCGCACTGGCAGTCGAGGGTGTCGCCGCTGCGGGAGAAGCTGATGCGCTGGCGGTAGCGGTTGCCGCCCGAGCCCTGGCACAGGCTGTCCAGCGTACGCTCGGTGAGGCGGCTGAGTCGCACCCGGCCCTCGCGGGCGTAGGCCTCGCCGCGCACCAGGGTGACGGCGGGGAACAGGCGGCGCCAGGGGATGCGTTGCAGGTGTTCGGCGAACGGAACCATGGCGCGGCCTTCAGGGCGGGTTTACTGCTGGTCGGGCTCGCTCGCCGGCGGGGCGTCGAAGCCGCCGTTGGCCGGGGCTTCCGGGGCGGGCTGCTGCGGTTGCCCGGCAGGCGCCTCTTCCTGCATCTCCGCCGGCGGCGGGGTGGTCGGCTTGGCGTTGAGCGGGCTGACGCGGATCAGCATGCCCAGGCTGGGGTGGTCGAGGTAGGCCAGCACGTCGTTCTTCAGGCTGACGTCCTGGACCATGTGCTGGCTGTTGGCGAGCAGGCCGTCGGCGCCGAACTGGTTGATCCAGAAGTCCACCTGGGTGTCGACGAAACGCTGCTGGCGCAGGCTGATGGTGCCTTCCACGGGGAAGTGGTCGTCCTGCTGGCGGCCTTCGCTGAGGGCGATCTTCACCGGCGTGTCGCCAATGGACTGTTTCCAGGCCTTGTGCATCAGCACGTGGTAGCCCTGGGTCTGGGCCAGCTTGTTGGCCTGGGCGTCCATCGCCGTCGGCCGGCGGCTGTCCTCGCCCAGCGGCTGGGCGCCCTTGGCCCAGTCGTCGGGCGCCGGCTGGCTGGAGTAGACGACGTCGCCTTCCTGCTGGAACAGGATCAGTTCGACCTGGTAGAGATCGTCGGCGAAGCTCGCCGGGGCGATAAGGGCAAGCAGCAGCGGCAGGTAGCGGAACATACTGGTCCTTTAGGAAACGTTGGGCGCGAGGCGCTCGAACAGCGCCTCGAGGGTGTTGAAGCGTTCTTCCGGGCGCTCCATGGGCACCTGGAACTTGAACAGGGTCGCGCCTTCGAACCTGTAGCGGTTCGGCTGGCTCTGGATCAGCTTGATCAGCACCAGCGGGTCGACGCAGGTATCGGCGGCGAATTCTACCCGGCCTCCCTGGGGCCCGGCATCCACCTTGACGATGCCGAGCTTCTCCGCCTGCAGTTTCAGGAGTGTCAGACGCACCAGGTTCTTCGCCGGGTCGGGCAGCAGGCCGAAGCGGTCGATCATCTCCACCTGCAGTTCGCGCAGGCCGTCCTCGTCCAGCTGGTTGGCGATGCGCTTGTAGAGGATCAGCCGGGCGTGCACGTCGGGCAGGTAGTCCTCGGGGATCAGCGCCGGCACCCGCAGGTTGATGTCCGGGCCGCCGCCCAGGGGCTGCTCCAGGTTGGGCTGTTCGCCCTTGCGGATGGCCTTGACCGCGCGTTCGAGCATTTCCATGTAGAGGGTGAAGCCCACCGCTTGGATCTGCCCGCTCTGGCCTTCGCCGAGCAGTTCGCCGGCGCCGCGGATTTCCAGGTCGTGGGTGGCCAGGACGAAGCCGGCGCCCAGGTCCTGGGCGTTGGCGATGGCTTCCAGGCGCTTCTCGGCGTCGGGCGTCATCTGCTTGCGCGGCGGCGTGAGCAGGTAGGCGTAGGCCTGGTGGTGGCTGCGGCCGACGCGCCCGCGCAGCTGGTGCAGCTGGGCCAGGCCGAACTTGTCGGCGCGCTCGATGAGGATGGTGTTGGCGCTGGGCACGTCGATGCCGGTCTCGATGATGGTCGAGGCCACCAGCACGTTGAAGCGCTTGTGGTAGAAGTCGCTCATCACCCGTTCGAGGTCGCGTTCGTGCATCTGCCCGTGGCCGATGCCGATGCGCGCCTCGGGCACCAGTTCGGCCAGGTCGCGGGCGCACTTCTCGATGCTCTTCACCTCGTTGTGCAGGTAGTAGACCTGGCCGCCGCGCAGCAGCTCGCGCAGCAGCGCTTCCTTGATCACCGCCTTCTGTTCTTCCATGACGAAGGTGCGCACCGACAGGCGGCGCGCCGGCGGCGTGGCGATGATCGACAGGTCGCGCATGCCGGCCACGGCCATGTTCAGCGTGCGCGGGATCGGCGTGGCGGTGAGGGTGAGGATGTCCACCTCGCTGCGCAGGGCCTTGAGCTGCTCCTTCTGGCGTACGCCGAAGCGGTGTTCCTCGTCGATGATGACCAGGCCGAGGTTCTTGAACTTGACGTCGCCCTGCAGCAGCTTGTGGGTGCCGATGACGATGTCCACCTTGCCTTCGGCGAGCTGGCCGACCGCGCCTTCGACTTCCTTGGCGGTCTTGAAGCGGCTCATCACCTCGACGTTCACCGGCCAGTCGGCGAAGCGGTCGCGGAAGCTGTTGTAGTGTTGCTGGGCTAGCAGAGTGGTGGGCACCAGCACCGCCACCTGCCTGCCGCTGTGCACGGCGACGAAGGCGGCGCGCATGGCCACCTCGGTCTTGCCGAAGCCGACGTCGCCGCAGACCAGGCGGTCCATCGGCTTGTCGGCGAGCATGTCGGCCACCACGGCGTCGATGGCCGCCTGCTGGTCCGGCGTCTCCTCGAAGGGAAAGCCGGCGGAGAAGGTGGCGTAGTCGGCCTGCGGGTCCTTGAACGCATAGCCCTTGCGCGCGGCGCGGCGGGCATAGATGTCGAGCAGTTCGGCGGCGACGTCGCGGACCTGCTCGGCGGCCTTGCGCTTGGCCTTCTGCCAGGCCTCGGAGCCGAGCTTGTGCAGCGGCGCCAGGGCGTCGTCGCTGCCGGTGTAGCGGGCGATCAGGTGCAGGTTGGCCACCGGCACGTAGAGCTTGGCCTCGTCGGCGTACTGCAGGGCCAGGAATTCGGCGCTCTGCCCGTCGATCTCCAGGGTGATCAGGCCCATGTAGCGGCCGACGCCGTGGTCGATGTGCACCACCGGCGCGCCTTCGCGCAGCTCGGTGAGGTTCTTGATGACGTTCTCGCCGCCGTCGCGGCTCTTCTCGCGGCGCCGGCGCTGCATCACGCGCTGGCCGAACAGCGGGCTCTCGGCGATCAGCGCCACCTCGTCCTGCAGCAGCAGGCCGTCGTCCAGCGGCGCGATGGTGATGGCCAGACGCTCGGGCTGGGCGAGGAAGGCCGGCCAGCCGTCCACCTCGCCGGGGCGCAGCTTCAGCCGCGCCAGCAGTTCCAGCAGCACCTCGCGGCGCCCGGCGGATTCGGCGCTGAACAGGATGCGCCCGGGAAATTCCTCGATGAAGCGGCGCAGCTTGGCCAGCGGTTCCGTGGCCTTGGCCTCGATGGCCAGGTCCGGCAGCGGCTCGGCGGGGAAGCTCTCGCGGCCGACGCCCGGCTCGACGGGCTCGGCGCTGACCACCACGCGCGGCCAGTTCTTCAGGCGGGCGAAACAGTCCTCCACCGGCAGGAACAGCTCGGCCGGCGGCAGCAGCGGCCGCTCGGGGTCGTAGCGGCGGTCCTCGTAGCGGCTGCGCACGTCGTTCCAGAACTGCTCGGCGGCCTGCTCGATGCCCGGCAGGGAGAACACCTGGGTGTCCTGCGGCAGGTAGTCGAACAGGGTGGAGGTCTCGCCTTCCTCGAAGAACAGCGGCAGGTAGTACTCGATGCCGGCCGGGGTCAGGCCGCTGGTCAGGTCCTGGTAGATCGGGCAGCGCCGGTAGTCGACGTCGAAGCGCTCGCGGAAGCGCGCGCGAAAGCCGGCGACCGCTTCCTTGCGCAAGGGGAACTCGCGCGCCGGCAGCAGGCGGATGCTCTGCACCTTGTCGATGGAGCGCTGGTTCTCCGGGTCGAAGGTGCGCAGCGTCTCGATCTCGTCGTCGAACAGGTCGATGCGGTAGGGCAGCTCGCTGCCCATCGGGAACAGGTCGATGAGCGCGCCGCGCACGGCGAACTCGCCGTGTTCGTAGACGGTGTCCACGCAGCGGTAGCCGGCGGCTTCCAGGCGCAGGCGCATCTGCTCGACGTCGAGCTTCTGGCCCACGTCCAGCACCAGGCTGCTGCCCAGCAGGAACCTGGCCGGCGCCAGGCGGTGCAGGGCGGTGCTGATCGGCACCACCAGCACGCCGTGCTTGAGACCGGGCAACTGGTAGAGGGTGGCGACGCGCTGGGAAATGATGTCCTGGTGCGGCGAGAACACGTCGTAGGGCAGGGTTTCCCAGTCCGGGAGCTGCAGCACGGGCAGGTCCGGGGCGAAGAAACGCAGCTCCTGCTCCAGCCGTTCGGCGTTCTGGCTGTCGGCGGTGAGCAACAGGGTGAATCGTTTCGCCTGGGCGGCGGCCTCGGCGATCGCCAGGCTCAGGGCGGCGCCGGGCAGGTTGCCCCAGGTTTGCTTGCCAGCCGCGGCCGGCAAGGCGGGAATACGCAATACGGACACGGGCGTAGCGGGCTCCGGTCGGAAATTTGACCGGGTGGATTGTAACTATCCCGATTGACGGCTGTCAGTCTTTGCAGCGCTGCAGATTGCCGGCGATGGCCTGCACCGTCATAATGTAGCCCCTTTTTTCTTCTCCTACATGTGGAAGGTAATGCCCGTGAATCAGAAGCCCGACCAGTGTCTCGGTGAGTGGATCGATCGTGAAGCCCTCGCGGAAGCCATGATTCCGCTGATCGGCCAGCTCTACCGCAACAACAACGTGGTGACCTCGATCTACGGCCGTGGCCTGATCAACCGTTCGGTGATCGACATCCTCAAGGCTCACCGTTTCGCCCGCCACCGCCTGGCCGACGAAGCCGAGCTGTCGGTCCACGACACCTTCCCCATCCTCAAGGCCATGAGCGACCTGAAGCTCGGCGCAGCTTCCGTCGACCTGGGCAAGATGGTCGCCAAGTTCAAGGCCGAGGGTAACGGCCGCAGCATCGAGCAGTTCACCAAGGACGAGCTGGCCGACGTGGTCGGCAAGCAGAACGGCGCCGCCCGCGAAGGCACCGACGTCGTGCTGTACGGCTTCGGCCGCATCGGCCGCCTGCTGGCGCGCATCCTCATCGAGAAGACCGGTGGCGGCGACGGCCTGCGCCTGCGCGCCATCGTCGTGCGCAAGGGCGCCGAGAACGACCTGGTCAAGCGCGCCAGCCTGCTGCGCCGCGACTCCGTGCATGGCAAGTTCGACGGCACCATCACCATCGATGAAGCCAACAACACCATCACCGCCAACGGCAACCTGATCCAGGTGATCTACTCCAACGATCCGTCCTCGGTGGACTACACCCAGTACGGCATCAAGAACGCCCTGCTGGTCGACAACACCGGCAAGTGGCGCGACGCCGAGGGCCTGGGCCAGCACCTGAAGTGCGCCGGCGTCGACCGCGTGATCCTCACCGCCCCGGGCAAGGGCGCGCTGAAGAACATCGTCCACGGCATCAACCATGGCGAGATCACCGCCGACGACAAGATCGTCTCCGCCGCCTCCTGCACCACCAACGCCATCGTGCCGGTGCTCAAGGCTGTGGATGACCAGTACGGCATCGTCAACGGCCACGTCGAAACCGTTCACTCGTACACCAACGACCAGAACCTGATCGACAACTTCCACAAGGGCAGCCGCCGCGGCCGCAGCGCTCCGCTGAACATGGTGATCACCGAGACCGGTGCCGCCACCGCCGCCGCCAAGGCCCTGCCGGTGCTGAAAGGCAAGCTGACCGGCAACGCCATCCGCGTTCCCACCCCGAACGTGTCCATGGCCATCCTCAACCTGAACCTGAACAAGTCGACCTCCCGCGAGGAGATCAACGAGTACCTGCGCCAGATGGCCATGCACTCGGACCTGCAGAAGCAGATCGACTTCGTCAGCTCGCAGGAAGTGGTCTCCACCGACTTCGTCGGCTCCCGCCACGCCGGCGTGGTCGATGCCGAAGCCACCATCTGCAACGACAACCGCGTCGTGCTGTACGTGTGGTACGACAACGAGTTCGGCTACAGCTGCCAGGTGGTCCGCGTGATGGAAGAGATGGCAGGGGTCAACCCGCCGGCCTTCCCGCGCTGATTCACGCCTGAAAATCGAAAACGGGAGCTCTCGGGCTCCCGTTTTTCGTTAGTCTTCGCGCTTACCCCGCGCACCATAACGATAAAAATGCCAACCCCCTCTACCGAGGAACCCCGCAATGGATGGACACCCCCATCTGCATGAAGGCTCGCTCAAACGCGGCCTGAAGAACCGCCACATCCAGCTGATCGCCCTGGGTGGCGCCATCGGTACCGGCCTGTTCCTGGGCTCGGCCGGTGTCCTGCAATCCGCCGGCCCGTCGATGATCCTCGGCTACGCCATCGGCGGCTTCATCGCCTTCCTGATCATGCGCCAGCTCGGCGAGATGATCGTCGAGGAGCCGGTCGCCGGTTCCTTCAGCCACTTCGCCCACAAGTACTGGGGCGGCTTCGCCGGCTTCATGTCCGGCTGGAACTACTGGGTGCTGTACATCCTGGTCGGCATGTCGGAACTGACGGCGGTCGGCAAGTACATCCAGTTCTGGTGGCCGGAGTTCCCCACCTGGGCCACCGCGGCGGTGTTCTTCGTGCTGATCAACGCCATCAACCTGTTCAACGTGAAGGCCTTCGGCGAGACCGAGTTCTGGTTCGCCATCATCAAGGTCGCCGCCATCATCGGCATGATCCTGCTCGGCATCTGGCTGCTGGCCAGCGGCCACGGCGGCCCGCAGGCCTCGGTGAGCAACCTGTGGAGCCACGGCGGCTTCTTCCCCAACGGCATTTCCGGCCTGGTGATGGTCCTGGCGATCATCATGTTCTCCTTCGGCGGCCTGGAGCTGGTGGGCATCACCGCGGCCGAGGCTGCGGAACCGAAGAAGGTGATCCCCAAGGCGATCAACCAGGTGATCTACCGCATCCTGATCTTCTACATCGGCGCCCTGGCCGTGCTGCTCTCGCTGTACCCGTGGGATGCGCTGCTGCAGAGCATCAACAGCTCCGGCGACCCGTACAGCGGCAGCCCCTTCGTGAAGGTGTTCTCGCTGCTGGGCAGCGAAGTGGCGGCCAACGTGCTGAACTTCGTGGTGCTGACCGCGGCGCTGTCGGTCTACAACAGCTGCGTGTACTGCAACAGCCGCATGCTCTTCGGCCTGGCCGAGCAGGGCGACGCCCCGCGCGCCTTCGCCAAGGTCGACGACCGCGGCGTGCCGCTGCTGGCCATCGGCGTCTCGGCCTTCATCACCCTGGCCTGCGTGGTGGTCAACTACGTGATCCCGCACCAGGCGCTGGAGCTGCTGATGTCGCTGGTGGTGGCGGCGCTGGTGATCAACTGGGCGATGATCAGCCTGGCCCACCTGATGTTCCGCCGCGCCAAGAATCGCGAGGGCGTGCGCACCAGCTTCCGCGCCCTGTGGTACCCGTTCAGCAACTGGCTGTGCCTGGCCTTCGTGGTGTTCATCCTCGGCATCATGCTGCAGATCCCGGGCATCGACGTGTCGGTGTACGCCATCCCGGTGTGGGTGGTGCTGATGGGCATCTGCTACCTGGTCAAGCGCAAGGGCGAGGCACGGGCTACCGCCTGATCCCGCCGGCGCTGGACGAGAAAGGGCCGCATTCCTACCGGGGTGCGGCCTTTTTGCTTGCAGCGGCGGATAACCGCGAACGGTTATCCGCCCTACGTCATGGTTGGGCATTGCGTAGGGCGCATAACGCCTACGGCGTTATCCGCCGTTTGACCGTGATTCCAGGCGCGTTCCGGGTTCGAGCCCGGAGCACCTGTTCCCGGGGCACTCCGGGCCCGACCCGCCATGGCGATGGGTATCGCTTCGCTCAACCCTTCCTACGAAAAGCCGTGCTTCCTGGAACCGTAGGAGCGGACTCCGTCCGCGATGGGCCCCACCGGCGGCGCTGTAGGCCGGCCAGCGCCGTACTACACCCGCCCGTCGCGATAATCCCGCGCCACCGCCTCCAGCCCGGCCTGGGCGAACAGCTGCAGGTGGCGGGCGAGGTCTTCCGGCGGCTGTTCGAACAGGCCGGTCAGCGGCGTGGGGATTTCCCGGCTGATCACCTGCAGCGTCAGGTAGGGCGCTATCACGCTGAACAGGCAGCGCAGCAGCGCCGGCTCCTGGGCGGGGATGCCGGTGACCTCGCCGAGCAGCGCCAGCACCAGGCGCACCTTGGGCATGGCCTCCTGGTCGATGAGTTCGGAGAGGAAGGGCGAGGGCGTCAGCAGCTCGCGGGCCCACAGGCGTGCCTGCCAGCGCTGGCCGTTGGCGACGTTGAGGGTCAGCGCCCCGATCAGGCCGGCGAGCTTGTCGCGGGGCGGGCGCTCGTTGCGGGTCAGCTGTTCGAGCTGGTCGTAGCTGATCAGGTGCTTGTGCATGTCCTGCAGCACCGCGCGGTAGAGCCCGTCGCGGCTGCCAAAGTGGTAGTTCACCGCGGCCATGTTGCACTGCGCGCGCTGGCAGATGGCCTTGCTGGTGGTGTCGGCGTAGCCACGCTCGGCGAACAGTTCGCCGGCCGCCAGGAGAATGCGCTGGCGGGTGGCTTCGCCGTCCTGGCGGGGCGCGCGTTGCGGCGCTTGGCGGGGCTTGGGAGGAGAGCTAGGCATGACGGCACCCTGCTGGATCAGGTGTAGCAGACTAAAGCCTGCATAGATCAAATTCAAATTTGAATTACTGGTCTATGCTTGTATGCTTGTTTCTCGTCGCCACTGGCTAGCGGGTCGTCATCATGCGCAAGAAGCTCATCGTTGTCCTGGCATTGCTCGCCGTAGCGGGTCTGGGAGCCTGGTACTACTTCCACTCGAAGGCCGAGCAGGGCGGCGACCTGGTGCTCTACGGCAACGTCGACATCCGCCAGGTGTCCCTGGCCTTCACCGGCAGCGAGCGCATCGCCGAGATGCGCGTGGAGGAGGGCGACGTGGTCAAGGCCGGGCAGGTCCTGGCCAGCCTCGACAGCCGCACCCTGAAGTTGCAGATCGACCAGGCCAAGGCGCAGATCGCCGCCCAGGAAGCCAACGTCCTGCGCCTGCACAACGGCTCGCGCCCCGAGGACATCGACCGCGCCAAGGCCCAGGTGGATGGCGCCAGGGCCCAGGTCGAACTGGCCGGCATCCAGCTGCGCCGCCTGCAGGGCATCCGCGCCAACAGCCCCGGCGGGCGCGCGGTCAGCCAGCAGGACTTGGACAACGCCAGCGCCCAGCTGAAGGTCGACCAGGCCCAGTTGGAGGATGCGCAAAAGGCCCTGCGCCTGGCGAAGATCGGCCCGCGCGCCGAGGACATCGCCCAGGCCGAGGCCCAGCTGCAGGGCGCCCGCGCCCAGCTCGCGCTGCTGCAGCACAACCTCGACGAAACCCAGCTGCGCGCCCCGCAGGACGCCACGGTGCGCTCGCGCCTGCTGGAACCGGGCGACATGGCCTCGCCGCAGCGCGCGGTCTACGCCCTGGCCATCACCGATCCGAAGTGGGTGCGGGTGTACGTCAACGAAACCCAGCTCGGCCACATCAAGCCGGGCATGCGCGCCAGCGTCAGCACCGACAGCCATCCGGAGCAGCCGGTGCAGGGGCACGTCGGCTACATCTCCGACGTCGCCGAGTTCACCCCCAAGGCCGTACAGACCGAGGAGCTGCGCACCGCGCTGGTCTACGAGGTGCGGGTGATAGTCGAGGACAAGGACAACCGCCTGCGCCTGGGCATGCCGGCCACGGTGCGCATCGCCGAGGGCGACCAGGTACGCGACGGGAAGGCCGACTGATGGACCTGGTGATAGACGCCCGCGGCGTCGCCAGGCAGTTCCTGGTCAAGGAATCCGGGCAGATCGTGCAGGCCCTGCACGGCCTCGACCTGCAGGTGCGCAAGGGCGCGCTGACCGCGCTGGTGGGCCCGGACGGCGCCGGCAAGACCACCTTCCTGCGCCTGGTGGCCGGGCTGCTGCGCGCCGACGGCGGCGAGCTGGAGGTGCTGGGCATCGACGTCAAGGCGCACCCGCAGCGTGTGCAGGACCTGATCAGCTACATGCCGCAGCGCTTCGGCCTCTACGAGGACCTGAGCGTGCAGGAGAACCTCGACCTCTACGCCGACCTCCACGGCGTCGGCGCGCAGCAGCGCCGCCAGCGCTTCGAGCGCCTGCTGCAGATGACCGACCTGGGACGCTTCACCGACCGCCCGGCGGGCAAGCTGTCCGGCGGCATGAAGCAGAAGCTCGGCCTGGCCTGCACCCTAGTGCGCTCGCCGCAACTCCTGCTGCTCGACGAACCGACCGTGGGCGTCGACCCGCTGTCGCGCCGCGAGCTGTGGGAGATCGTCCAGCAACTGGTGGAGGAGGAGAGCCTGAGCGTGCTGCTGACCACCTCCTATATGGACGAGGCCGAGCGCTGCGCGGAGGTGTACCTGCTGCACCAGGGGCAACTGCTGGCCCAGGGCCTGCCCGAGGACATCCGCCGCCACGCCGACGGCCTCTGCCGCGTCGCCGTGCCGCCGGCCGACCAGCCGGCGCGCAAGCTGCAGGCGCGGCTGCTGGACGACCCGCAGCTGATCATCGACGCGGTGCCCCAGGGCGGCGAGGTGCGTTTCATCCGCCAGCGCGATGCCGATGAAAAGCGCCTGGACGAACTGCTCGACGGCGCCCCGGTACGCGAGGTGGAAGCGCGCCTGGAGGACGGCTTCATGGTCCTGCTGCGGGCCAGGAGCGGCGCCGAGCAGGTGGATACCGAGGCGCTCAAGGCCGCCGCGCCGGGCAGCACGTCCGACAACGGCGGGGCGGTGATCGAAGTGAAGGACCTGGTGCGCAAGTTCGGCGACTTCACCGCGGTGGACCGCACCAGCTTCAGCGTGGCCCGCGGCGAAATCTTCGGCCTGCTGGGGCCCAACGGCGCCGGCAAGACCACCACCTTCCGCATGCTCTGCGGGCTGCTGCCGGCGTCTTCCGGCAGCCTGCAGGTGGCCGGCGTCAACCTGCGCCACGCCCGCGCCCAGGCGCGCCGGCGCATCGGCTACGTGTCGCAGAAGTTCTCGCTGTACGGCAACCTCTCGGTGCGCGAGAACCTGCAGTTCTTCGGCGGCGCCTACGGCCTGGCCGGCAAGCAGCTGGGACGGCGCATGGACGAGGTGTCGCGGCAGTTCGACCTTTCCGGCCACGAGGGCGAGCCCAGCGGCCAGTTGCCCGGCGGCTACAAGCAGCGCCTGGCCATGGCCGTGGGCCTGCTCCACGAGCCGGAAATCCTCTTCCTCGACGAACCCACCAGCGGCGCCGATCCCCTGGCCCGGCGCGGCTTCTGGCAGCGCATCACGGCGCTGGCGGCCGGCGGCACCACCATCATCATCACCACCCACTTCATGGAAGAGGCCGAGTACTGCGACCGCATCGTCATCCAGGACGCCGGGCGCATCCTCGCCATGGGCACGCCGCAGCAGGTGCGCGAGCAGGCCGGCGGCCAGGGTAGCTCGCTGAACATGGAGCAGGCCTTCATCGAGATCGTCGAGCAGGCCCGCCAGCACCAGCAGGAGGCGCGCGCATGAGCGGTTCGTTCTGGCGCCGGCTGCTCTCGTTGACGCGCAAGGAAGTGCGCCAACTGCTGCGCGACCACAGCAACCTGATGATCGGCATCGGCCTGCCCATCGCGCTGATCCTGATCTTCGGCTACGGCCTGTCGCTGGACGTGCGCCACAGCCTGGTGGCGGTGGTGCAGGACGACCCGGCGCCGCAGTCCCGCGACCTGCTCGCCAGCATCAGCGACTCGGAATACCTGCGGCCGCTGCCGCTGAAGTCCTTCGAGGAGGGCCGGCGCATGCTGGAGTCGCGCCAGGCCGACGCCCTGGTCTACCTGCCCGCCGACTTCAGCCGCCGCCTGCAGGACGGCAACGCCCAGGTGCTGGTGCTGGTGCAGGGCTCCGACGCCACCCGTGCCTCGGGGGTGAGCAACTACCTCAACCAGGCCCTGGCGCTGTGGGGCGAGAAGCAGGCGGCGCGCAACGCCGGGCTGCAATCCGGCGGCGTGCGCATCGAGCAGCGCATGTGGTTCAACGCCGCCAACACCAGCACCTGGTACCTGGTGCCGGGGCTGATCGTCCTCATCATGACCCTGGTGGGCGCCTTCCTCACCGCGCTGGTGATGGCCCGCGAATGGGAGCGCGGCACCCTGGAGGCGCTGTTCGTCACCCCGGTGCGCTCGGTGGAAATCCTCCTGGCGAAGATCATCCCCTGCTTCCTGGTCGGCCTGCTGGGCCTGGCGCTGTGCCTGCTGGCGGCGCGCCTGCTGTTCCACGTGCCGATCTACGGCTCGCTGCTGGCGCTGCTGGTCAGCTCCATGCTCTACCTGTTCGTCGCCCTGGGCATCGGCCTGCTGATCTCGGCGGTGACCAAGAACCAGTTCCTCGCCAGCCAGATTTCCCTGCTCGCCAGCTTCCTCCCGGCGATGATGCTCTCGGGCTTCATCTTCGACCTGCGCAACGTGCCCACCGCCGTGCGGGTGGTCGGCAACCTGCTGCCGGCGACCTACTTCATGGAACTGGTGAAATCGTTGTTCCTGGCCGGCGACTTCTGGCCGCTGATCATCCGCAACTGCCTGATCCTCGCCGGCTACGCCGTGGTCCTGCTGGGCCTGGCACGCCTGGCCACGCGCAAGAGGCTGGACTGAGATGGGCGCCTTCGCCGAATTCCTCCGCCGCCTGGCCAACCTCTGGCGCAAGGAGCTGCTGGTGATCCTCAAGGACCCGGCCAACCGCATCGTGCTGCTGGCGCCGGTGCTGATGCAGAGCCTGCTGTTCGGCTACGCGGTGACCTTCGACCTCAACGACGCGCCCTACGCGCTGCTCGACCAGAGCCACAGCGAATCCTCCCAGCGCCTGGCCAACCGCCTGGACGGCAGCGGCATCTTCCACCGTGTGGCGACCCTGCGCGCGCCGCGCGACATCGCCAGCGTGATCGACGCCGAGAAAGCGCTGCTGGTGATCCAGATTCCCGCCGACTTCGAAACCCGCCTGACCCGCGGCGAGCCGGCGCCGCTGCAAGTGATCCTCGACGGGCGCAACTCCACCACCGCCGGCGCCGCGGCAGCCGGGCTGGCCAGCGTGGTCAGCGACTTCAACCGCGAGCGCGGCCTGGCCCAGGCGCCGCTGAGCGTGGTCACCCGCGCCTGGTACAACCCCAACCTGGAGACGCGCTGGCCGCTGATCCCGGCGCTGATCGCCTCGCTGAGCATGCTGCAGACGCTGCTGCTCTCGGCGCTGTCGGTGGCCCGCGAGCGCGAGCAGGGCACCTTCGACCAGTTGCTGGTCACGCCCTATTCGCCGATGGAAATCATGCTCGGCAAGGCCCTGCCGCCGATCCTCATCGGCCTGACGCAGGCGTCCCTGGTGCTGCTGATGGCGCTGTTCTGGTTCCGCATCCCCATGGCCGGCTCGCTGCTCGACCTCTACGGCGGGCTGCTGATCTTCATGGTTTCCTGCGTCGGCCTGGGCCTGTCGATCTCGGCGGTGTCGCTGAACATGCAGCAGGCGATGCTCTACACCTTCGTGCTGATCATGCCGCTGATGCTGCTCTCGGGCCTGGCCACGCCGGTGCGCAACATGCCCGAGGCGCTGCAGATGGCTACGTACATCAACCCGCTGCGTTTCGCCATCGACCTGATCCAGCGCATCTACCTGGAAGGCGTGGGCCTGTTCGAGGTGGCCCATGACCTGTTGCCGATGCTGGTGGTGGCGAGCGTGACCCTGCCGCTGTCCGCCTGGCTGTTCCGCAATCGACTCGCCTGACCGGAGGCCACCATGCCGTCGTCGCCCAATCCCTACCTCCTCCTGCCGCTGCTGCTGGCGCTGGGCGCCTGCGCGGTGGGGCCGGACTACCAGGCGCCGCAGCCGCAGGCCCCGGCCGACTGGCGCGCGGCCCATGCCGGCGATGCCGCGCTGCTGGGCGCGGGGCAGGGCGGCCAGGCCATCCCGGCGCAGTGGTGGACGCAGTTCTCCGACCCGGCCCTGGACCATCTGCAACGCCGCGCCACGGCGGCCAGCCCGGACCTGCAGAGCGCCGCCCTGCGCTTCGCCCAGGCGCGCATGCAGCGGCAGATGGTCGCCGCCCAGCGCGGGGTGAACGTCGACGGCAGCGCCGACGTGCAGCGCCAACGGCAGAGCGAGCGTGGCGCCAGTGCGCGGATGATCTCCAGCCTGGCGCCGGGCGACAGCGACGAGCTGGTGAAGACCCTGGCCCAGCCCTTCACCCTCTACGAAGCCGGCTTCGACGCCTCCTGGGAAATCGACTTCTGGGGCCGCGTGCGCCGCTCCATCGAGGCCGCCGACGCCCGCGTCGAGCAGCAGCGCGCCCTGCTGGAACAGGCGCGGCTGCTGGTCGCCAGCGAAGTGGCGCGCGGTTACTTCGAGCTGCGCCGGGTGCAGCAGCAGATCGCCGTGACACAGGAAGACCTGCGCGCCACCGAGGAGTCCCTGGAACTGGTGCAGGCCCGCGCCGACGGCGGCCTGGTGGACGACTTCGACCTGGTGCGCCAGCGCAGCCAGCTGGAGGAACTGCGCTCGCGCCTGCCACAACTGCAGGCGGCCGAGAGCCAGGCGATCAACCAGCTCGGCGTGCTGGTCGGCGCGCAGCCGGGCGAACTGCAGGCGCAATTGAAGATGCCGCCCGCACAGCCCGCCGCCTTGCCCGACCTCAGCCCCGGCCTGCCCTCGGAGGTGGCGCGGCGGCGCCCGGACATCCGCGCCGCCGAAGCGCAATTGCACGCCGCCACGGCCAACATCGGGGTGGCGGTGGCCGAGCTGTACCCGAACATCCGCCTGGGCGCCAGCTTCGGCTATTCCTCCTTCGAGAGCGGCGACGTCTCCGACTGGGGCAGCCGCCAGTGGGCGGTGGGGCCGAGCCTGAGCGTACCGATCTTCGACAACGGCCGGCGCCGCTCCCAGGTGACCCTGCGCAAGCTGGAGCAGCAGGAGGCCGCGGTGAACTACCAGCAGACCGTGCTCAAGGCCTGGCAGGAAGTCGACGACGCCCTCAGCGGCTACGGCGCCGAGCGCCAGCGCAATGCCCAGTTGCAGGCACGGCTGGGCAGCGCCGGGCAGGCCTACGACATGGCCAAGGCGCGCTATGCCGGCGGCATGACCGATTTCCTGGTGGAGCTGGACGCCCAGCGCAACTACCTGCAGGCGCGTCGCGACCTGGTGGACAGCGACGGCCAGCTGCGCCTGGACCTGGTGGCGCTGTACAAGGCCCTGGGCGGCGGCGCGCCGCTGGAGGGCGGTGATTCGGTCAACGAACCTTTACCGCCTGGGCAACAGTAAGCCCCGCCGTTTCCGGTAGAATGTGCGCCGCCCGTGCCGGGGCAGGGGAATGGAGGTGGCGCGTTGCGAGGCATCTGGCTGTGCTTGGGGCTGTTGGCGTTGGCCGGTTGCGGCGAGCGTGTCGAGCGCTTCGGCGGCCCGACCATGGGCAGCAGCTATTCCGTGCAGTACCTGCCGACGGCGCAGAGCCCCGCGCCGCAGCGCCTGCAGGCGGAGGTCGAGGGCATTCTCGGCGAGCTCGACCGGCAGTTCTCCACCTACCGCGACGACTCCGAGGTCTCGCGCTTCAACGCCCTGCCGGCCGGCGCCTGCCAGGCCATGCCGATCGAGCTGGTGGAACTGCTGCGCTACGGCAACGAGCTGTCCGAGGCCAGCGCCGGCGCCTTCGACCTCACCGTCGAGCCGCTGATGAACCTCTGGGGCTTCGGCCCGCAGTCCCGTGGCGAGCTGGTGCCGGCGCCCGACGCGCTGGAGCGCGAGCGGGCGCGCGTCGGTTACCGCCATGTGCGGGTGGACGGCAGCCTGGTGTGCAAGGACGTGGCAACGCAGCTGGACTTCGACAGCATCGTCGCCGGCTACGCGGTGGACCGCGTTAGCCAGCGCCTGGTCGAGCTGGGTGTGAAGAATTACCTGGTGGAGATCACCGGCGAACTCAAGGCCGTGGGCCACAAGCCCGACGGCTCGCCCTGGCGGGTGGCGCTGGAAGTGCCCAGCGGCGAACGCGAGCGCAGCGTGGCGCGCTCGCTGGCGGTGGACGGCTACGGGGTCTCGACCTCGGGCGACTACCGCAACTATTTCGAGGAAGGTGGGCAGCGCTACTCGCACACCTTCGACGCGCGCAGCGGCACGCCGGTGCGCCACAGGCTGGCGGCGGTGACCGTGGTCGACCGTTCGACGCTGCACGCCGACGGGTTGTCGACCCTGCTCATGGTGCTGGGCCCGGACGAGGGCTACCGCTACGCCGAGCAGCACGGGCTGGCCGCCTGGTTCGTCGTGCACCAGGGGCAGGGCTTCGCCATGCGCGCCACGCCGCGCTTCGCCGAGCTCTTCCCGGACCCGGCGCGGCCCGGAAAGCCACATGAAATGTAGTGATGGCAAAATTCGCCTACCGCACGACCAAGCGCTAATGTGCAGCAATTTGTCGCGCGGCTAAGCTGCCAACATCGATTCGATCGGCTCCCGGTGCCAGGCGCGCCGGGACTTTGCCGGAAGCGCCACAGGGGCGCCCCGGCCTGTTCTGAAGGAGTACGCATGGCTGTCTACAACTACGACGTGGTGATTCTCGGCACGGGCCCGGCGGGCGAGGGGGCGGCGATGAACGCCTCCAAGTACGGGCGCAAGCTGGCGGTGGTGGACAGCCGTCGCGTGGTCGGCGGCAACTGCACGCACCTGGGCACCATCCCGTCCAAGGCGCTGCGTCACTCGGTGAAGCAGATCATCGAGTTCAACACCAACCCGATGTTCCGGCAGATCGGCGAGCCGCGCTGGTTCTCCTTCCCCGACGTGCTGAAAAGCGCCGAGAAGGTGATCAACAAGCAGGTCTCTTCGCGCACCGGCTACTACGCACGCAACCGCATCGACATGTTCAACGGCACCGCCAGCTTCGTCGATGAGCGTACCGTCGAGGTGGTGACCCCCAGCGGCGCCGTGGAGCGCCTGGTCGCCGACCAGTTCGTCATCGCCACCGGCTCGCGCCCGTACCGTCCGGCGGACATCAACTTCAACCACCCGCGGGTCTACGACAGCGACACCATCCTCTCGCTGAGCCACACCCCACGCCGGCTGATCATCTACGGAGCTGGGGTGATCGGCTGCGAGTACGCCTCGATCTTCAGCGGCCTGGGCGTGATGGTCGACCTGATCGACACCCGTGACCAACTGCTGAGCTTCCTCGACGACGAAATCTCCGACGCCCTGAGCTACCACCTGCGCAACAACAACGTGCTGGTGCGCCACAACGAGGAATACGAGCGCGTCGAGGGCCTGGACAACGGCGTGATCCTGCACCTGAAGTCGGGCAAGAAGATCAAGGCCGACGCCCTGCTGTGGTGCAACGGCCGTACCGGCAACACCGACCGCCTGGGCCTGGAGAACATCGGCATCAAGGTCAACAGCCGCGGCCAGATCGAGGTGGACGAGAACTACCGCACCTCGGTGTCGAACATCTACGCCGCCGGCGACGTGATCGGCTGGCCGAGCCTGGCCAGCGCCGCCTACGATCAGGGCCGCTCGGCTGCCGGCAACATCGTCGAGCAGGACACCTGGCGCTTCGTCAACGACGTGCCCACCGGCATCTACACCATCCCGGAGATCAGCTCCATCGGCAAGAACGAGCACGAGCTGACCGCGGCGAAGATTCCCTACGAAGTGGGCAAGGCGTTCTTCAAGGGCATGGCCCGCGCGCAGATTTCCAACGAGCCGGTGGGCATGCTGAAGATTCTCTTCCACCGCGAGACACTGGAAATCCTCGGCGTGCACTGCTTCGGCGACCAGGCCTCGGAGATCGTCCACATCGGCCAGGCGATCATGAACCAGCCGGGCGAGCTGAACACCCTGAAGTACTTCGTCAACACCACCTTCAACTACCCGACCATGGCCGAAGCCTACCGCGTAGCGGCGTTCGACGGCCTCAACCGGCTTTTCTGAAATACCCCGACCGGCGGCCTGAGCCGGCCGGGGGCGACCCGCTCAGCGATTCCCGAGCGTGGCAGTGGCCAAACCGGGAAAGTCTGTAATCAGGCTGTCCACGCCGAAGTCGGCGAGCCGGCGCATCAGCGCCGGTTCGTTGACCGTCCACACCGACACGTGCAGTCCCTGCTTCTGCGCCTTGAGCAGCCGCTCCGGGGTGCACAGCGTCCAGTTCAGCGCCAGCAGCTCGCAGCCATAGTTCGCCGCCACCTTCAGCGGGTCGAGCCAGGCGTATTCGGCCACCAGCCCGCGCGACAGGTCCGGCGTCAGCTGCTGCAGCGCGCGCAGCACGGTGCGCGAACTGGAGGTCACGGTGATGCGCTCGCGCAGGCCGAAGCGCCCGACCAACTGGTGGATGGCCTGCACGGTACGCGCCGCGCGCTCGCGCGAGGCGCTCTTCACTTCCAGCTGCCAATGCTCGAACTCGCAGCGCTCGAACAGCTCGGCCAGCCGCGGGATGGGGCAGGGGCGCACCCAGCCCGGGCCGCCCTGGCGCGCGTCGTAGGTGACCAGGTCCTCGGCCAGTTGCTCGGACACCTTGCCGCGGCGCCCGGTGGTGCGCTTCAGCGTCGGGTCGTGGATCACCATCAGTTCGCCGTCGCGGGACAGGTGCAGGTCCAGTTCGCAACGCGTCACGCCGTGTTCCAGGCAGCGCTGGAAGCTGGGCAGGGTGTTTTCCGGCGCTTCGCCTTTGGCGCCGCGATGGCCATAGATGAGAGTCACTGGGGCTCCTTGGGAGAGGAAGGGATCGGGTTCTGCGGGCGATGCGCGCGAACCGCGTCGACCACGTGATCGTATTCGAAATAGACGCTGAATTCGCGGTAGTCCCAGCGGGTGATCGGCGGGCTGCCCACGGCCGGGTGCTCCTCGTCGGGCAGGCCGAAGCGCTCCAGCACGGCGCGCCGGCTCTCGCCACGGGCGGGCAGGGCGACGCGGGCGTCGCCCTGGGCGCCGACGGGGATTTCCAGGGTGTCGGCCGCGGCCGGCAGGGCCATGCCCAGGCACAGCAGCAGGAAGAGGATGTACAGGGCCTTCATGAGTCGTTGCGGTCCTTCGCCTGGCGCCGTTCGGCCGCCTGTTTCTGCAGGATGTGCCGGGCCAGCAGCTGGCGCTGTGGCTCCTCGAGGTTCTCGAACAGGGTGCCGATCTCGTATTCGCCCAGCCCGCGCGACTCGCAATGGGTGACCCGCGCGCGCAGGCTCAGGCCCAGGGCCTGGGGCAGCAACACCAGCCTCAGCGCCAGCAGCTGGCCGGCGAGCAGGGGCTCGGGAGCGGTGAAGGCGATGCCGCCCTCGGAGAGGACCACCGGCTGCGCCGGGCCGACCTGCTCCAGCAGCCCCTGGGCGAGGGCGCCGGCCACCAGGTCCAGGCGCTTGTCGAGCAGCTTCAGGTAGCTGGCCAGGGGGCGGTCGCGCTCGGCGATCTGCCGCAGCAGGTGCTGCGCCTCCACCTCCAGCAGGTGCAGGTCGCCGAGCAGGTTGAACAGCGGCGAATCATCCTGTAACGCTTGCGCCACCTGCTCCGCGTCCTCCGCAAGAGGGCGAAATTCCAGTGCGAGGTGATCCTCGATACGGTAGTATTCGCGGCGGTCATCCGCGTCTGGAGTGGACATGGCGAACCCACGGCGGCAGTGATGGTCTGAGTGTAAAGCCGCCCGCCGTAGCTCGCCACAACGGCCTCCGCAAACCCTTGCGCGGTAGCGGACGCCGGCCGGACCGACGCCCCAATCCCCTGACAACGGCCCCACATGTTCAGACCTCTTTCCGTCTATATCGGGACGCGCTACACCCGCGCCAAGCGCCGCAGCCACTTCGTTTCCTTCATCTCCCTGACTTCCATGATCGGCCTGGCGCTCGGCGTCATGGTGATGATCGTGGTGCTCTCGGTGATGAACGGCTTCGACCACGAGATGCGCACCCGGGTGCTGGGCATGGTGCCGCACGCCACCGTCGAGGCCTACCAGCCGATTGACGACTGGCGCGGCCTGGCCACGCAGATCAAGGCGCGGCACCCCAACGTGCTGGAAGTGGCGCCCTTCATCCAGATGCAGGGCCTGCTGAGCAACAACGGCGTGGTGCAGAAGGTGCTGATCAACGCCGTGGACCCGGCCGAGGAAGGCAAGGTCTCGATCATCGGCGACTTCTTCAAGCAAGGCAGCCTGGCCAGCCTCAAGCCCGGTGAGTTCGGCATCATCATCGGCGACAAGGCCGCGGCCAACCTGGGAGTGAAGGTCGGCGACAAGGTCACCTTCGTCGCCCCCGAGGTCTCGGTGACCCCCGCCGGCATCTTCCCGCGCATGAAGCGCTTCACCGTGGCCGGCATCTTCCACGTCGGCGCCGGCGAGCTGGACGGCTACGTGGCCATGACCCACGTCGAGGACGCCGCGCGCATGCAGCGCTTCAAGGACGGCGAGGTCCAGGGCCTGCGCCTGAAGCTCGACGACCTGTTCCAGGCGCCGCGCACCGCCTGGGAAATCGCCCAGACGCTGAAGGGCAACGACTTCTACGCCCGAGACTGGACGCGCACCCACGGCAACCTCTACCAGGCCATCCAGATGGAGAAATCCATGATCGGCCTGCTGCTGCTGCTGATCGTCGCGGTGGCCGCCTTCAACATCATCTCCACCCTGGTCATGGTGGTCACCGACAAGAAGTCGGACATCGCCATCCTCCGCACCCTGGGCGCCACGCCGGGGCAGATCATGGCCATCTTCATGGTCCAGGGCAGCGTGATCGGCGTGATCGGCACCCTGATCGGCGGCGTGCTCGGCGTGCTCGCGGCGCTCAAGGTGAGCGACGCCATCGCCCTGCTGGAGCGGCTGATCGGCCACAAGTTCCTCAGCTCGGACGTCTACTTCATCGATTACCTGCCCTCGCAGCTGATGCGCGAGGACGTGATCCTGGTGTGCGCCGCCGCGCTGATCCTGAGTTTCTTCGCCACCCTGTATCCGGCCTGGCGTGCCGCCCGCACCCAGCCCGCGGAGGCCCTGCGTTATGAGTGACAAGACCGTCCTGAGCTGCCGCAATTTGCGCAAGAGCTACGAGGAGGGCCCGCAGTCGGTCGAGGTGCTGGTCGACGTGCAACTGGAGCTGTTCCCCGGCGAGCGCGTTGCCATCGTCGGCAGCTCCGGCTCCGGCAAGAGCACCCTGCTGAACATGCTCGGCGGCCTCGACATCCCCAGCAGCGGCAGCGTCTGGCTGGCCGGCGAGGAGCTGTCGGCGCTCAACGAGAAGCAGCGCGGCCTGCTGCGCAACCGCGCGCTGGGCTTCGTCTACCAGTTCCACCACCTGCTGCCGGAATTCACCGCCCTGGAGAACGTCTGCATGCCGCTGCTGATCGGCCGCACGCCGATCCCCGAGGCCCGCGAGCGCGCCGCCGCGCTGCTGGAGCGGGTGGGCCTGAAACCGCGCCTGCAGCACAAGCCGTCGGAGCTGTCCGGCGGCGAGCGCCAGCGCGTGGCCATCGCCCGCGCCCTGGTCAACCACCCGCAGCTGGTGCTGCTCGACGAGCCCACAGGCAACCTCGACCAGCACACCGCGCATTCCATCCAGGAGCTGATGCTCGAACTGTCGCAGTCGCTGCAGACGGCCTTCCTGGTGGTGACCCACGACCCGCACCTGGCGCAGCAGATGGACCGCGTGCTGCGCCTGGAGGACGGCCGCCTGATCGCTGCCTGATCGAGCCGCAGACGCCATGTTCAGACCCTTATCGATCTTCGTCGGCACCCGCTACACCCGGGCCAAGAAGCGCAACCACTACATTTCCTTCATCTCCCTGACCTCGATGATCGGCCTGACCCTCGGGGTGCTGGCGATGATCGTGGTGCTCTCGGTGATGAACGGCTTCCAGAAGGAAATGCGCTCGCGCATCCTCGGCATGGTGCCCCACGCCGTACTGCAGAACGCCGACGGCAAGCCGCTGGCTGACTGGCAGGCGGTGGCCGCCGCGGCCTCGAAGCAGCGCGAGGTGGTTGGCGCGGTGCCCTACACCGAGCTGGACGGCATGCTCTCGTTCAAGGGCATGATGCAGCCGATCGAGGTGGACGGCGTCGACCCGGCCCTGGAGCCGAAGGTCTCGATCATCGGCTCGCACATGGTCCAGGGCAGCCTGGACGCGCTGAAGTCCGGCGAGTCCGGGGTGGTGATCGGCCAAATCACCGCGCGGCGCTTCCGCGTCAACGTCGGCGACAGCCTGCTGCTGATCGTCCCCGAGTCCACCTCCGCCGCCGGCGGCGTGACGCCGCGCATGCAGCGGTTGAATGTGGTCGGGGTGTTCAAGGTCGGCGCCGAGCTGGACGGCACCCTGGCGCTGGTCCACGTCGACGACGCCGCGCACCTGCTGCGCTGGGAGCCGGGCCAGGTGCAGAGCGTGCGCATCGCCCTGAAGGACCTGTTCCAGGCGCCGGAAGTGGGACAGCGCATCGCCGCCGACCTGGGGCCGGGCTTCCGTTCGGTGGACTGGACGCACACCCAGGGCAGCCTGTTCGGCGCCATGAAGATGGAGAAGACCATGATCGGCCTGCTGCTGCTGCTGATCGTCGCGGTGGCGGCCTTCAACATCATCGCCACGCTGATCATGGTGGTGGCCGACAAGCGCACCGACATCGCCATCCTCCGCACCCTGGGCGCGACGCCGGGGCAGATCATGACCATCTTCATGGTCCAGGGCACGGTGATCGGGGTGATCGGTACCCTGGTCGGCGGCACCCTGGGCGTGCTGGCGGCGTTCAACGTCACCGCCATCGTCTCGGCCATGGAGAAGGCCCTGGGCACCCACGTGTTCAGCTCCGATGTCTACTTCATCAACTACCTGCCCTCCGACGTCCAGGTGACGGACGTGGTGCTGGTGTGCTGCGCGGCCCTGTTGATGAGCTTCCTCGCCACGCTGTATCCGGCCTGGCGCGCCGCCAGGACGCAGCCGGCCGAAGCGCTGCGCTACGAATGAACGAAGCCGCCCCGAGGGGCGGCTTCTTCGTTCCGTGGGGCACTGTCTTGCCGACTGCGCCGATCTGCTTTTCGTAGGATGGGTTGAGCTTGCGAAACCCATCGGGCCATGGTGATGGGTATCGCTTCGCTCAACCCATCCTACGGGGGCGTGTTTGCCGAAGGGGGTAGGAGCGGGCCCTGCCCGCGAAATCGCGCGCAGGGCGCGCTCCTACAGGGGAATGGCATGGGTGGGGCAGCGTAGGAGCGGATCTCATCCGCGAACCGCGCCGATACCTCCGGCTATCGCGGACAAGGTCCGCTCCTACGGGGAGGAATACCGTGGCTCCCCGCGAACTGTAGGAGCGGACTCCGTCCGCGATTTCACGCGCAGGGCGCGCTCCTACAGGGGAATGGCATGGGTGGGGCGGCGTAGGAGCGGATCTCATCCGCGAACCGCGCCGATACCTCCGGCTATCGCGGACAAGGTCCGCTCCTACAAGGGGCTCACAACCCCCGGCGCAGATTGCGCAACGCCTGGCGTCGTCGCCAGCTGCGGCCTATCCACCAGCGCCAGTAGGCCTGGGTGGCCAGGTAGCCGAGCACGCCCACCAGCAGACCGCAGATGATCGAACCGAGCAGGAACGGCTGCCAGAGCAGCGTCAGTTCGCCGCTGATCCATTCCCAGGTGAGGTTCTCCGGCAGCGTGCGCGCCGGTACGCCCATGACCCAGGCGCCCATCTTGTAGGTGCAATAGAACACCGGCGGCATGGTGATGGGGTTGGTCAGCCAGACCAGCCCCACCGAGATCGGCAGGTTGGCGCGCACCCACACCGCCAGCGTGGCGGCCAGCAGCATCTGCAGGGGAATGGGCACGAAGGCGGCGAACAGGCCCATGCCCATGGCGCGGGATACCGACCTTCGATTCAGGTGCCAGAGGTTGGGCGAGTGCAGCAGGGACCCGAAGCAGCGCAGGGACTTGTGGTTCCTGATCAGCTCGGGGTCCGGCATGTAGCGCTGGAAAAGTCGGCGCGGCATGGGGAAATCTCTGGCAGACGAACACCGGCCATTATGCCTAGCTAGATGACAGCTTCTGTTCACCAACTATGTCCATGTGTAACCGGGCGCGGTGCACCGGACTTCGCTGCCAGGGAGGCAACCCGTGCGCACAGGGATGATGGCGCTGGCCTGCGGCCTGTTGCTGCTGCGTTTCCTGCCCCAGCTGCCACCCTTGGCGGCCCTGCTGCCATTGGTCGGAATGGCGCTGCTGTGTCTGTGTCGGCGACATCACGCGGTGGCGCTTTTCCTGCTCGGCTTTGCCTGGGCCTGCCTGTTCGCCCATGACTCGTGGGAAGGGCGCCTGGCTCCCGAACTGGACGGGCGGACGCTGTGGCTGGAAGGGCAGGTTGCCGGCCTGCCGGCTACCGCGGATGGCATCGTCCGCTTCGAGCTGGAGGACGTCCAGGCGCGCCTGGAACTGCCCGGGTGCATCCGCGTGTCCTGGTATGACGGCCCGGAGGTGCGGGCCGGGGAGCGCTGGCGCCTGGCGGTCACCCTGCGTCGCCCCCATGGCCTGGCCAACGACTTCGGTTTCGACTATGAAGCCTGGCTGGCGGCCGACGGCATAGGCGCCACCGGCAGCGTCAAGGATGGCCGGCGCCTGGCCGAGGCCGCGGGTCCCATGGCCTGGCGCGAGGCCTGGAAGGACCGGCTGCTGGCCGTGGATGCCCGGGGGCGTAACGCCTACCTGGTGGCCCTGGTCCTCGGCGACGGCAGTGGCCTGGGCCGGGAAGACTGGGACATGCTGCAGGACACCGGCACCCTGCACCTGATGGTGATCTCCGGCTCGCACATCTCCCTGCTGGGCGGCTTGCTCTACGCCCTGGTGGCGGGTTTGGCGCGCCTGGGGGCCTGGCCGGCGCGCGTGCCCTGGCTGCCCTGCGCCTGTGCCGTTGCACTGGCTGGCGCCTGGGGCTATGGCTGGATCGCCGGACTGCAGGTGCCGGCGCTGCGTGCCTGCCTGATGCTCAGCATGGTGCTGCTGTGGCGCCTGCACTTTCGTCGCCAGGGCGTCTGGTTACCGCTGCTCGGCGCTCTGCTGGTGGTGCTGCTGGTCGATCCGCTGGTCAGCCTGACGCCCGGCTTCTGGCTGTCCTTCGCCGCCGTGGCGCTGCTCGTCTACGGCTTCGCCGGGCGCCTGGGGCGCGGGGCCGGCTGGCTGGCCTGGGGGCGTGCGCAGTGGCTCATGGCCCTCGGGCTGGCCCCGGTGTTGCTGGCCCTGGGCCTGCCGCTGAGTCCCGCCGGCGCGCTGGCGAACCTGATCGCGGTGCCCTGTGTCGAGTTGCTGGTGGTGCCCCTGGCGCTGGTCGGCAGCCTGCTGCTGTGGCTGCCAGTGGTGGGCGAGGGGCTGCTGTGGCTGGCGGGTGGCGTGCTCGATGTTCTGCTGGGCCTGCTCGGGCGCCTGTCGGCGTACTCGCCGGCCTGGCACCCCATGGCGCCGCCGGCCTGGAGCATCGCCCTGGCCCTATTCGGCGCGCTGCTGTGCCTGGCGCCGGCCGGGCTGCCGCTGCGTCCGTTGGGCCTGGCGTTGCTGTTGCCGATGTTCTGGCCGCATTCCAGTGCGCCGCCCCACGGTCATGCCGAAGTGCGGGTGCTGGACGTGGGCCAGGGGCTGTCCGTGCTGATCCGCACCCGTCACCACGTCTGGCTGTACGACGCCGGACCGCGCCGGGGCGATTTCGACCTCGGCGAGGTGGCGGTGCTGCCGACTCTCCGCGGCCTGGGCGTCGAACGCCTGGACGTGCTGCTGCTCAGCCACGCCGACAATGACCACGCCGGCGGTGCCCGCTCGGTGGCGGCGGCCGTGCCGGTGACGCGAATCATCAGCGGCGAACCCCGGCGTCTGCCGGGCAGCCTGCCTGCCGACCCCTGCGGCAACGAGACATGGCTGCTGGACGGCGTGCGCTTTTCCACCTGGCAGTGGCCCGGCGCGACGGACAGTAACGGCCGCTCCTGCGTGCTGCACGTCGAGGCCGGCGGCGAGAGCCTGCTGCTCACCGGCGACCTGCCGGCCGCAGGCGAGGCCGCCTGGCTGGCCAGCCATCCAGGGCTTGGCGCCGACTGGTTGCTGGCCGGCCACCATGGCAGCCGCAGCGCCTCTTCCGAGTCCTTCGTCAGGCAGCTGGCGCCCCGCGCGGCGCTGATTTCCCGCTCGCGGCACAATGCCCATGGCCATCCGTCCAGCGAGGTGCTGCAACGCTTTGCCGAGCAGGGGACGAAGGTGCACGATGTGGCCCGGGAGGGTGCCCTGCGCCTGCTCCTGGGCCAGCGTGGAGCGCTGCGCGGCGTGCGCGAAAATGCCGGATTCTGGAGGGAAAAATGAGAACGGCGACGGTCGGCGGGGCAGGGGCCCTGTGCTAGAGTGTCGCCACTTTTTTTCAGGGGATTCGCCACTGTGTGGGAACTGGTCAAAGCCGGCGGCTGGATGATGCTGCCGATCATTCTGAGCTCCATCGCCGCCACCGCCATCGTCGCCGAACGACTCTGGACCCTGCGCCGCAGCCGCATCGCCCCGCCGCAGCTGCTGGGCCAGGTGTGGAAGCAGATCAAGGACAAGAAGCTGAACAGCCAGGCGCTCAAGGAGCTCAAGGCGTCTTCCCCGCTGGGCGAGGTGCTCGCCGCCGGCCTGGTCAACTCCAAGCACGGCCGCGAGATCATGAAGGAGTGCATCGAGGAAGCCGCCGGCCGGGTGATCCACGAGATGGAGCGCTACCTCAACGCCCTCGGCACCATCGCCGCCATGGCCCCGCTGCTCGGCCTGCTGGGCACGGTGTTCGGCATGATCCAGATCTTCAGCGCCTTCATGGGCGACGGCATGGCCAACGCACCGCAGCTCGCCGGCGGCATCTCCAAGGCCCTGGTGACCACCGCCTCCGGCCTGATCGTGGCCATCCCGGCGGTGTTCTTCCACCGCTACCTGCTGCGCCGCGTCGATGAGCTGGTGGTGGCCATGGAGCAGGAAGCGATCAAGCTGGTGGAAATGGTTCAGGGCGACCGCGAGGTCGACCTCTCCGAGGATGGCAAAGCGTGAAATTCCGCCGCAGAAACGGCAGCGCCGCCCGCGATGACGTGTTCATCAACCTGGCGTCGCTGATCGACGTGATCTTCGTCCTGCTGCTGTTCTTCGTGGTCACCACCACCTTCAGCCGGCCGACGCAGCTGAAGGTCGAGCTGCCCGAGGCGGTCAGCGGCACGCCGCCGGAAGCCACCGACATCAAGCCGCTGGAGCTGGACATCGACGCCGCCGGCCACTACGCGCTGAACGGCCAGAGCCTGGTCAACGGCGACATCGCCACCCTGATGGCGGCGATGCAGAAGGAATCCGGCGGCGACAGCAACCTGCCGCTGGTGATCACCGCCGACGGCAAGGCCACCCACCAGTCGGTGGTCACCGCCATGGACGCCGCCGGCAAGCTCGGCTTCAGTCACCTGCGCATCACCACCGTCGAGGCGCAGCCGGCGGCCAAGCCCTGATGGCGTTTTCCGAGCGCCTTTTGCAGGCCTGGTACCAGGGCCACCCGGCCCTCGGCCTGCTGCGTCCGCTGGAAGCGCTGTACCGGCGGATCGCCCTGCGCAAGCGCGCCGACTACCTGGAAGGCCGCCGTCAGGCCTACCGCGCGCCGGTGCCGGTCATCGTGGTCGGCAACGTCACCGTCGGCGGCACTGGCAAGACGCCGATGATCCTCTGGCTGATCGAACACTGCCGCGCCCGCGGCCTCAAGGTCGGCGTGGTCAGCCGCGGCTACGGCGCCAAGCCGCCGAGCCTGCCCTGGCGGGTGCGCGCCGAACAGAACGCGGCGCAGGCCGGCGACGAGCCGCTGATGATCGTCCTGCGCAGCGGCGTGCCCCTGGTCATCGACCCGGACCGCCCGGCCGCGGTGCGCGCGCTGCTGGCCGAGGAACCGGTGGACCTGATCCTCTGCGACGACGGCCTGCAGCACTACCGCCTGGCCCGCGACCTGGAACTGGTGCTGATCGACGCCGCGCGCGGCCTGGGCAATCGCCGCTGCCTGCCGGCCGGCCCCCTGCGCGAGCCGGCCGAACGCCTGGAGTCGGTGGACGCGGTGCTCTACAACGGTGCCAGCAGCGATCCGGCCGGCGCCTTTTCCTTCGTCCTGCGGCCGAGCGCGCTGGTCAACCTGCGCAGCGGCGAGCGCGGCGACCTGACGCACTTCCCGCCGGGCCAGCAGGTCCACGCCCTGGCCGGCATCGGCAACCCCCGGCGTTTCTTCGCGACGCTCGAGGCGCTACACTGGCGGCCTGTTCCGCACGCCTTCCCGGACCACGCGGCCTACAGCGCCGAGCAGCTGCAATTCAGCCCGCCGCTGCCGCTGCTGATGACCGAGAAGGACGCGGTGAAATGCCGGGCCTTCGCCGCCGCCGACTGGTGGTACCTCGCGGTCGACGCGCAGCCATCCCCGGCCTTCGTCGCCTGGTTCGACGCCCAGCTCGAGCGTCTGATCGCGCGCTGACGGGTGGCGCTGCCACCCATTGCTTTCCAAGGATTCCGCCATGGACCCGAAACTCCTCGACATCCTCGCCTGCCCGCTGTGCAAGGGGCCGCTGAAGCTCACCGACGACAAGTCCGAACTGATCTGCAAGGCCGACGGCCTGGCCTACCCGGTGCGCGACGGCATCCCGGTGATGCTCGAGGGCGAGGCCCGCACCCTGAACGTCGACGAACGCCTGGACAAGTGACCGAGACCTCGCGATGAGCCAAGCCTTCACCGTCGTCATCCCGGCCCGCTTCGCCTCCACCCGCCTGCCCGGCAAGCCGTTGCAGGACATCTGCGGCAAGCCCATGGTCCAGCACGTCTGGGAGCAGGCGCGCAAGAGCGCCGCCAACCGCGTGGTGATCGCCACCGACGATGCGCACATCCTCGAGGCGGCCAACGTCTTCGGCGCCGAGGCGCTGCTGACCCGCGTCGACCACAACTCCGGCACCGACCGCCTGGCCGAGGTGGCCGATGCCCTGGGCCTGGCCGACGACGCCATCGTGGTCAACGTGCAGGGCGACGAGCCGCTGATCCCGCCGGCCATCATCGACCAGGTGGCGGCCAACCTGGCGGCCCACCCGGAAGCCGGCATCGCCACCCTGGCCGAGCCGATCCACGAGCTGGCCGCGCTGTTCAACCCGAACGTGGTGAAGGTGGTGACCGAGCTCAACGGCCTGGCGCTGACCTTCAGCCGCGCGCCGCTGCCCTGGGCCCGCGACGCCTTCGCCAAGGAGCCGGACGGCTTGCCGCAGGGCGTGCTCTACCGCCGCCACATCGGCATCTACGCCTACCGCGCGCGCTTCCTCCGCGACTTCGTCGCCTGGGGCCCGTGCTGGCTGGAAGACACCGAGTGCCTGGAGCAGCTGCGCGCGCTCTGGCACGGCGTACGCATCCACGTCGCCGACGCCCTGGAGGCGCCGCAGGCCGGGGTGGACACCGCCGAGGACCTGGAGCGCGTCAGGCGCATCCTGGGGGGCTGATGCGGGTTCTCTTCGTCTGCCTGGGCAACATCTGCCGTTCGCCCACCGCCGAGGGCGTGTTCCGCCACAAGCTGCGCGAGGCCGGGCTGGAGGCGCGGGTGACCGTCGACTCTGCCGGCACCGGCGACTGGCACGTGGGCAAGGCGCCGGATGCCCGCACTCGCGTCGCCGCCATGCGCCGTGGCTATGACCTGTCGGCGTTGCGTGCGCGCCAGGTGAGCGCTGCCGATTTCGCCGACTTCGACCTGATCCTGGCCATGGACCTGAGCAACCTGGCCGATCTCGAACGCTTACGTGGCGGTGGTCCCGCCGAGCTGGACCTGTTCCTGCGCCGCTACGCCGGCGTGCTGGACGAGGTGCCCGATCCCTATTACGGCGGCGAGGCCGGTTTCGAGCAGGTGCTGGACCTGCTCGAAACCGCCTGCGACGCCCTGCTGCTGGAAGTGAAGGGGCGCCTGTGAGCCTGGTTTTGCAGAAAGACGTTTCCCTGAAAGCTTTCAATACCTTCGGCATCGAAGCGCGCGCGCAGCTGTTCGCCGAAGCCCGCGACGACCAGGAAGTGATGCAGGGCCTTGCCCTGGCGGTGGAGCATGACCTGCCGCTGCTGGTGCTCGGCGGTGGCAGCAACCTGCTGCTGACCCGCGACGTCGAGGCCCTGGTATTGCGCATGGCCAGCCGTGGCGTGCGCATCCTCGAAGACGACGGTGATCGGGTGCGTATCGAAGCTGAGGCCGGCGAGGTCTGGGACGACCTGGTGCGTTGGAGCCTGGAGCAGGGCTTCGCCGGCCTGGAGAACCTCAGCCTGATCCCCGGCACCGTCGGCGCCGCGCCCATGCAGAACATCGGCGCCTACGGCGTGGAGCTGAAGGACGTGTTCGACAGCCTGGTGGCGCTGGACCGCCACAGTGGTGGCCTGCGCGAATTCCACCTGGACGATTGCGCCTTCGCCTACCGCGAGAGCCTGTTCAAGCGCGAGCCGGGGCGCTGGGTGATCCTGCGCGTGCGCCTGAAGCTCGCGCGCCGGGCCAGCCTGCGCCTCGACTACGGTCCGGTGCGCCAGCGCCTGGCGGAGGAGGGCATAGACGCTCCTGGCCCCGCCGACGTGGCGCGGGTGATCTGCGCCATCCGCCGCGAGAAGCTGCCCGACCCGGCAGTGCTGGGCAATGCCGGCAGCTTCTTCAAGAACCCGCTGGTGTCCGCCGCCGTGGCCGAGCGCTTGCGTGGCGAATACCCGGACCTGGTGGCCTATCCCCAGGCCGACGGCCAGGTCAAGCTGGCCGCCGGCTGGCTGATCGACAAGGCCGACTGGAAGGGCTTCCGCGATGGCGCCGCCGGCGTGCATGCCCAGCAGGCGTTGGTGCTGGTCAACTACGGTGGCGCCAGCGGGGCGCAGATCCAAGCACTGGCCGAGCGCATCCGCGAGGACATTCGGCAGCGATTCGGCGTGGAGCTGGAGATGGAGCCCAACCTCTACTGAGGTTTGCAGGCTTGAAAAAAAGGCGCTTGCCGGCAATGGCAAGCGCCTTTTTTGTCCGTGCTGCTTTTCGTAGGAGCGAGGGGGACGCCTAGTTCTTGCTCGCGAACCGCATGGCACCGCGTTTGTTCGCGAGCAAGCTCGCTCCTACGAAAAGCCATGCTCGCCTGCAACGTTGTCCGCGATAGCCGGGGGTATCGGCGCGATTCGCGGATGAGATCCGCTCCTACACTGCCCCACCACTCCATTCCCCTGTAGGAGCGCGCCCTGCGCGCGAAATCGCGGGCAGGGCCCGCTCCTACAGGTGTCGTGGGGCATGGCGTTTCCCGGTAGGAGGCTCTATCCGCCCTACGCAACCCAGGAACCATAAAAAAAGGGGATGCCTAGGCATCCCCTTTTTCAACACGCGGGCGATCAGCCGTGGTGCTTCTCCACCTCGTCGCGGTGCTGCTCGGCCTTGTCGGCTTCGACTTGCTCCTCGACGGCCTGGATGGCCTGCTCGCCTTCGGCAGCTTCGGCAGCTTCGGCAGCTTCGGCAGCTTCGGCAGCTTCGGCAGCTTCGGCAGCGGGTGCTTCGACGGCTTCGGTGGTGGCAGACGCTTCGACAGTCTCCTGGGCCGCTTCCACGACGCTTTCTTCCGCGGCGACGACGGGTTCCTCGGCGATGGCTTCCACCTCGGCGGCCTGCTCGACCACGGCGGTTTCCACTACGGCCGGAGCGGCAGCGGCGGCTTCCGCGGCTTCACGGGCCAGGCGCTCGGCTTCGCGCTGCAGGCGACGACGCTCGCGCGGATCGTTCAGGGCGCGGCCGCTGGCGTTGGCTGCCGGCTGGGCTTCGTCCTGGCTCGGCGCGGCGACAGCAGGCTCGGCCTCGGCGACCGGGGTTTCGACCACCTGGGGTTCGACGGGGGCACTTTCGACGACCGGAGCGGCCTCGACCACGGCTTCCGCAGCAGGCCGCTCGACCGGTTCGGCGGCGGCCGGGGCGGATTCGCTCGGCTGCAGGCTGAACTCGACGATCTGCTCGCCGGCGCTTTCCTCGCGGGTCTCGGTGACCACGACGGTGTCGGCGCTGGCTTCGACGGCGGCGACCGGCTCGGCGGTTTGCTCGCTGGCGGCTTCGACGACCTGCTCGGCGACCACGGCTACCGCGGCAACGCCGGTTGCGGCCAGGGCCGGGGCGGACGGCGACTCGCTGCCTTGCGGCTGCTCACCGGCCTCCGGGCCTTCCACGCCGACTTCGCGCTGACGCTCGCGGCGGTTGCTGCGGCGGCGCTGGCCACGGGAGCGGCGGCGCGGACGATCGTCATCGCTGCCTTCCTGATCGTCCTGCTCCAGCAGTTCCTCGTTGTTCGGCAGCTCTTCGGCTTCCAGCGCGGCTTCGCGGGCCTGGCGCTCCTCGCGGGGCTGGCGTTCGCCACGTTCGCGACGCTCACCACGCTCTTCGCGCGGCTGGCGTTCTTCACGGGGCTGACGCTCTTCGCCCGGCTGGCGCTCGGCACGTTCTTCGCGCGGCTGACGTTCTTCGCGGGCCGGACGTTCGGCGCGCTCTTCACGCGGCTGACGTTCCTCGCGCGGCTGGCGCTCGGCACGTTCTTCACGCGGTTGACGCTCCTCGCGGGGCTGGCGCTCAGCGCGTTCTTCACGCGGCTGGCGTTCCTCGCGGGGCTGACGCTCGGCACGCTCTTCACGCGGTTGACGTTCCTCGCGCGGCTGGCGCTCGGCACGCTCTTCGCGCGGTTGACGCTCCTCGCGCGGCTGGCGTTCGGCGCGCTCTTCACGGGGCTGGCGTTCTTCGCGGGCCGGACGCTCGGCGCGCTCTTCACGACGGCGTTCGTTGCGCTCGCCACGCTCCTCGCGGGGCTTGCGGTCGTCGTCGCGACGGCCGCCATCACGGCGACGGTTCTGCTGGCGGCCGTTGCGGCGCTCGTCCGGAGTCGAGCTGCGCTCGCTGGCGGGTTTCTCCGCGCTGATGGCCGGCTTGGCCTGTTCTTCCTTGCCGGCGAACAGGCTCACCAGCGACTTGACCAGGCCCTGGAACAGGCTCGGCTGCGGCATCGGCTTGGCGGCTTCCACCGGTTGCGGCACGGCGGCAGCCTGCTCGGCTTGTTGCGGGGCAGGAGTCTGCGGGGAGACGGTCTTCACCGCGGCTTCCTGGCGCACCAGGGTGCGGGTGGCGCTGACCGGCTGGACTTCCTCGTGCTCGACCTGGGCCATCTCGTAGCTGGTGTGGCCGACCAGCAGGTCCGGGTTGTCGTCACGCAGGCGCTGCACTTCGAAGTGCGGGGTTTCCAGATGCTCGTCCGGCAGGATGAAGATGCGCGCGCGGGTGCGCAGCTCGATCTTGGTGATGGCGTTGCGCTTCTCGTTGAGCAGGAAGGCGGCGACCTGGAAGGGCACGCGGGCGCGGACTTCCGCGGTGCGGTCCTTCAGCGCTTCTTCCTCGATCAGACGCAGGATGGCCAGCGACAGGGATTCCACGTCGCGGATGATGCCCTGGCCGTTGCAACGCGGGCAGACGATGCCGCTGGTCTCGCCGAGGGACGGACGCAGGCGCTGGCGGGACATCTCCAGCAGGCCGAAGCGCGAGATGCGCCCGACCTGCACGCGCGCGCGGTCGGCCTCGAGGGCTTCGCGCACGCGTTCTTCCACGGCGCGCTGGTTCTTCGCCGGGGTCATGTCGATGAAGTCGATGACGATCAGGCCGCCGATGTCACGCAGGCGCAGCTGGCGGGCGATTTCCTCGGCCGCTTCCAGGTTGGTCTGCAGGGCGGTTTCCTCGATGTCGCCGCCTTTGGTGGCGCGCGCCGAGTTGATGTCGATGGACACCAGGGCCTCGGTCGGGTCGATGACGATGGAGCCGCCGGAGGGCAGCTTCACTTCGCGCTGGAAGGCAGTCTCGATCTGGCTCTCGATCTGGAAGCGGTTGAACAGCGGAACGCTGTCCTGGTACAGCTTCACCTTGCTGGCGTACTGCGGCATCACCTGGCGGATGAAGTTCAGGGCTTCTTCCTGGGCGTCGATGCTGTCGATCAGCACTTCGCCGATGTCCTGGCGCAGGTAGTCGCGGATGGCGCGGATGATGACGTTGCTTTCCTGGTAGATCAGGAAGGGCGCGCCGCGCTCGCCGGAGGCTTCCTTGATGGCGCCCCACAGTTGCAGCAGGTAGTCCAGGTCCCACTGCAGCTCTTCGGAACTGCGGCCCAGGCCCGCGGTGCGGACGATCAGGCCCATGTCGGCGGGAGCGTTGAGGCCGTTCAGGGCTTCGCGCAGTTCATTGCGCTCTTCGCCCTCGATGCGGCGGGAGATGCCGCCGGCGCGGGGGTTGTTCGGCATCAGCACCAGGTAGCGGCCGGCCAGGCTGATGAAGGTGGTCAGGGCCGCGCCCTTGTTGCCGCGTTCTTCCTTCTCGACCTGGACGATGACTTCCTGGCCTTCGCTGAGCACTTCCTTGATGTTGATGCGCCCTTCGGGGCTCTTCTTGAAGTACTCGCGGGAAATTTCCTTGAGGGGGAGGAAACCGTGGCGCTCGGCGCCGAAGTCGACGAAGGCGGCTTCCAGGCTGGGCTCGACGCGGGTGATGCGGCCCTTGTAGATGTTGGCCTTTTTCTGTTCGCGCGCGCCGGACTCTATGTCCAGATCGAACAGACGCTGGCCATCTACCAGCGCTACACGCAACTCTTCGGGTTGAGTTGCGTTGATCAGCATTCTTTTCATGTAGTACCAATGGTTTCCGGGGCCACCGGAAACGGCAATCGGCACCCACGACTCTCACGGTCGGTGCTCAGGCGCGTACTCAGGAACGGCGGACCATTCCCGTGTCCAGCGACGTCCGGCCAACAACGGGCCGGGTCGCGACTACGTCTCCTGCTTGTCCTGCGAACAAGCAATCAACAGGAGGAGGAATCAGCTGTCGGAGGCGGACGAAAGAGTGCGTCTGAAACAAGGCTGTGCCAGCTACGCGGTCCGACAGTTGTGCATCTCCACCCTGCACGTTTCCTATTGAAGAAGCGGGTGCCGCTCGCAGAATCCGGGAGCGGGTTGGCTTTTCACGGCTACCGAGGCAGCCGTGCGTCATGTCTCAAGGCTCGGGTTCCGAATCGTTGCGGCGAGGGATTCATGGGTCCGTCACGGCAACGCTTCGCAGGACTGCCTCACGTCCGTTCAATGTGCTTGCAGGCAGCGGGGATGGCGATTTCGCTGACATCCGCGGGCCCGGCCACTTTTGGCGGCCTCCCGAATATAGCAGCAATGATTAAGTGCTTCAATTGAATGAAAAATTGCTATGATGAGCGGATGACGACTTCCTCCCCTCCGACTTCCGGCGTCCAGCTGCTTGAAGTCGCGCCGGAATATGCCGGCCAGCGCATCGACAATTTCCTCAGAACTCAGCTCAAAGGCGTACCCAAGACCTTGATCTATCGCATCCTGCGCAAGGGCGAGGTGCGGGTGAACAAGGGGCGGATCAAGCCCGAGTACAAGCTGCAGGCCGGGGACGTGGTGCGTGTGCCGCCGCTGCGCCTGGCCGAGCGCGACGAGCCGGCGCCGCTGGCCCAGGGGCTGCTCGAGCGCCTGGAGGCCGCCATCGTCTACGAAGACAAGGCGCTGATCGTGATCAACAAGCCCGCCGGCATCGCCGTGCACGGCGGCAGCGGCCTCAGCTATGGCGTGATCGAGGCCTTCCGCCAGCTGCGCCCGGAGGCCAAGGACCTGGAGCTGGTGCATCGTCTGGACCGCGACACTTCCGGCCTGCTGATGATCGCCAAGAAGCGCAGCATGCTGCGCCACCTGCATGATGCGCTGCGCAACGAGCACGTGGTGGACAAGCGCTACCACGCCCTGGTGCGCGGCAGCTGGCCGGCGGCGAAGAAGCAGATCCGCGCGCCGCTGCTGAAGAACAACCTGCGTTCCGGCGAGCGCATGGTGGAAGTCAACGTCGAAGGCAAGGACGCGCTCACCGAGTTCAAGGTGCTGCGCCGCTTCGGCGACTTCGCCACCCTGGTGGAGGCGCGGCCGATCACCGGGCGCACCCATCAGATTCGCGTGCATGCCAAGCACGCCGGGCATTCCATCGCCGGCGACGCCAAGTACGGCGACGACGAGTTCTCCCGCGAGATCCGCGAGCTGGGCGGCAAGCGCCTGTTCCTGCATTCCGCGCAGTTGCGTGTGCCCATGCCCGACGGCTCCACCCTGGAGCTGGACGCCGAGGTGGACGACATCTGGCGCAGCACGCTGGAGCGCCTGGATGCCTGAGTACGCGCTGCTGGTCTTCGACTGGGACGGCACCCTGGTCGACTCCGTCGGCCGCATCGTCGAGTCGATGCGGGTGGCGGCCGAGCGTTCCGGCCTGCCGCGGCGCAGCGACGAAGCCATAAAAGGCATCATCGGCCTGGGGCTGCCGGAGGCGATCCAGACGCTGTACCCGGAAGTCGACGACGAGGCGGCGCTGACAGTATTTCGCGGCGATTACGCCGAGCATTATCTGATGCTGGAGGTC
Organism: Pseudomonas sp. A6; assembly: GCF_052367875.1. Taxonomy (NCBI): domain Bacteria; kingdom Pseudomonadati; phylum Pseudomonadota; class Gammaproteobacteria; order Pseudomonadales; family Pseudomonadaceae; genus Pseudomonas; species Pseudomonas sp. A6. The sequence continues at coordinate 2,092,426 of NZ_CP198970.1, forward strand.
GAGCCTTCTCCTTTGTTCCCCGGCGTGGCCGATGCGCTGGAGCATTTCCGCCAGTCCGGCTACCGTCTGGCGGTCGCCACCGGCAAGAGTCGCCGCGGCCTGGACCGGGTGCTGAAGGGGCAGGGCTGGGAAGGTTTCTTCGACATCACCCGCGCCGCCGACGAGTCGGCGAGCAAGCCCGATCCGCGCATGCTGCATGAGATCCTCGCGCATTGCCGGGTCGAGCCGGGTCGTGCGCTGATGGTCGGGGATGCGCCCTTCGACCTGGAGATGGCGCGCCGGGCGGGCATGGATTCGGTGGCGGTGTCCTACGGGGCGCAGCCGCTGTCCGTGTTGCGCGAATACGGCCCGCGCCTGGAAGTCGGGCATTTCAACGAATTGCGCGCCTGGCTGGATGGCCGGGTGCAGGACCTACGGATCGAGGTGAGCGAGCATGTCGGATGAGTGGAAGGCCGAGGAGCCCGGCAAGGAAGACGCGAAGAGCTGGAAACTGCTGGAGAAGGCAGTGCTGGCGGGCGTTCAGGAGCAGCGCCGGGCCCGTCGCTGGGGCATCTTCTTCAAGCTGCTGACCTTCATCTACCTGTTCGGCGCCCTGGCGCTGTTCACCCCCTTGAGCGGCCTGTCCAAGTCCGCCTCGCGCAGCGGCAGCCATACCGCGCTGATCGAGGTGAAGGGCATGATCGCCGACGACGAGCCGGCCAGCGCCGACAATGTCGTCGGGGCGCTGAAGGCGGCCTTCGAGGACAGCGGCACCAAGGGCATCGTTCTGCGCATCAACAGCCCGGGCGGCAGTCCGGTGCAGTCCGGCTATATATATGACGAGATCAAGCGCCAGCGTGGCCTGCACCCGGACGTGAAGGTCTACGCGGTGATCAGCGACCTGGGAGCATCCGGCGCCTACTACATCGCCAGCGCCGCCGATGAGATCTACGCCGACAAGGCCAGCCTGGTCGGCTCCATCGGCGTGACCGCCGCCACCTTCGGCTTCGTCGGCACCATGGAGAAGCTCGGCGTCGATCGCCGCGTCTACACTTCCGGCGAGCACAAGGCCTTCCTCGATCCCTTCCAGCCGCCCAAGGCCGAAGAGACGCAGTTCTGGCAGGACGTACTGGACACCACTCACAAGCAGTTCATCGACAGCGTGAAGAAAGGGCGCGGCGATCGCCTGAAGGACAAGGATCACCCCGAGCTGTTCTCCGGGCTGATCTGGTCTGGCGAGCAGGCGCTGCAGCTCGGCCTGATCGATGGCCTGGGCAGCACCAGCTACGTGGCGCGCGACGTGATCAAGGAAAAGGAAATCGTCGACTACACCGTGCAGGAAACGCCGTTCGACCGCTTCGCCAAGAAGATCGGCGCCAGCGTCGCCGAGCGCCTGGCGCTGTGGATGGGCTGGCAGGGGCCGGCGCTGCGCTGAGGTTCTGGGGTTCGAAACGAGCCGCTGCCTTATATATGAGGCGGCGGCTTTTTCGTTTCCGGGGCGACAGGTATCGGGATGCTCTTCGTGCTCTTCGTGGGAGCGAGCTTGCTCGCGAATAGCCTCGTGGCGGAATCCGTTCGCGAGCAAGCTCGCTCCTGCGAAGAGCTGTGCTTGCCTGCAGCGTAGGAGCGGTCAGGGAATCTGTACGCCTTCCGCCAGCAGCATATCCACCAGGCGAATCAGCGGCAGGCCGACCAGGCTGGTGCCATCCTCGCCCTCTGTCGCGCGGAACAGGCTGACGCCCAGGCCCTCGGCCTTGAAGCTGCCGGCGCAATCGAAGGGTTGTTCGGCTTCCAGGTAGCGGTGGATGCGCGCCTCGTCCAGTTCGCGGAAGTGCACGCGGAAGGGGATGCAATCCACCTGGCAGCGGCCGCTGGCGCTGTCCAGCAGGGCCAGGCCGGTGAGGAAGCTGACGCTGTTGCCGCTGGCGGCCTTGAGCTGCTCCATGGCCCGCTCCAGGGTATGCGGCTTGCCGAGGATCGCCTGGCCCTGGACGGCGGCCTGGTCCGAGCCGATGATCAGGTGCTCGGGAAAGCGCGCCGCCAGCGCCCGCGCCTTGGCTTCGGCGAGGCGGCGCACCAGTTGTTCGGCGCTTTCGCCGGGCAGCGGGCTTTCATCTATATCCGGGCTTGCGCATTCGAAGGGCAGGCGCAGGCGTTGCAGCAATTCGCGGCGGTAGGGCGAGCTTGAGGCGAGAATCAGTGGGCGCATCGGGAGTCTCCTGGGCGAAGTCCGCGATTCTAGCGAAAAGGCTGTCCATACAGCGGTTTATGCCTAATTTCCTTTGACAGGGACGGGGGCATCCCTATAATGGCGCGCTTATGTTGAATGGGCCGATACCACCTCACGTCGATCCGCGCAAATTGGTAGAGCGCGAAGCCACCCTCGAGGGTGTGCTGCCGCTCGCCAGTATGCCGCGGGTTTGCGAACAGCTGACCAGCAGCGAAGGCAACGTCCGGGCGAAGTTCTTCTTCCACCGCGACGAGCAGAAGCTGGCGGTCATGCATGTCGAAGTCGACGCGCAGGTGAGCATGGTATGCCAACGCTGCCTCGAGCCGGCGACCTTCCAGGTCACCAGCGAGTCCGACTTCGCCATCCTCTGGGAAGGCCAGTCTGCCGAAGGGCTGCCGAAGGGGTACGATGCGCTGGAAGTGGGGGAGGAACCCCTCGACCTGCCGCCTCTGGTCGAGGACGAGCTGTTGCTCGCCTTGCCCATCGTTCCGGCCCATGACCCTGAAGAATGCCAGCATCCGGCGGGATTTGCAGCAGCGCCCGAGCCGAGCGAGAACGTGGAAGAACGTCCCAACCCGTTCAGCGTACTGGCGCAGTTGAAGCGTGACCCAAACGTTTAGGAGTTAATCAATCATGGCTGTTCAGCAGAACAAAAAATCCCGTTCCGCTCGTGACATGCGTCGTTCCCACGATGCGCTCGATGCGAACGCTCTGTCCGTGGAAAAGAGCACCGGTGAAGTCCACCTGCGCCACCACGTCTCCCCGGACGGCTTCTATCGCGGCCGCAAGGTCGTAGACAAGGGCTCTGACGAGTAATCCTTGTCCGCACCAATCATCGCGATTGATGCAATGGGTGGGGACTTCGGTCCCCACTGCATTGTTCCGGCCAGCATTTCCTTCCTGGCCCAGCACCCCGCTCTGCAACTGGTCCTCGTCGGCCAGGCACCCCTTCTCGAAGAACTCTGCGCCCGCGTTCCCGCGGTCGACCGCCCGCGCCTGCACATCCAGCACGCCAGCGAAGTCATCGGCATGGACGAACGCCCGTCCCAGGCCCTGCGCAGCAAGCCCGACTCCTCCATGCGCGTCGCCCTGGAACTGGTCCGCGACGGTACGGCCCATGCCTGCGTCAGTGCCGGCAACACCGGCGCGCTGATGGCCCTGTCGCGCTATCTGCTCAAGACCTTGCCGGGCATCGACCGGCCGGCCATGGTCACCGCCGTGCCGACCCAGACCGGGCATTGCCACCTGCTGGACCTGGGGGCGAACGTCGATTGCAGCGCCGAGCACCTCTACCAGTTCGCCGTGATGGGCGCGGTGGCGGCCGAGGCGCTGGGCAAGGCCAACCCGAGGGTGGCGCTGCTCAACGTCGGCACCGAGGAAATCAAGGGCAACCAGCAGGTCAAGCTGGCCTCGACCCTGCTGGAGCAGGCGCGCGGCATCAACTACATCGGCTACATAGAAGGCGACGGCCTGTACCGTGGCCTGGCCGACGTGGTGGTGTGCGACGGCTTCGTTGGCAACATCCTGTTGAAAGCCAGCGAGGGGCTGGCGGCCATGGTGGTCAGCCGCCTGGAGGAGTTATTCGCCTCCAGCCTGTCGGCGAAGGCCATCGGCCTGGTGGCCATGCCGCTGCTGCGCCGTCTGCGCAGCGACCTGACGCCGGCCCGGCACAACGGCGCGAGCTTCCTGGGGCTGCAGGGCATCGTGGTGAAGAGCCACGGCAGCGCGGCCGAGGAGGGCATCCAGAGCGCTCTGCGCCGGGCCCTGGCGGAAATCCGCGAGAACCTGCCGCAGCGGCTCCATGGGCGGCTTGAAAGCCTTCTCTAAGTAGCTGAATAGAAAGGAAATAGAGATTTCTGGCGGTAATGGAAGTATGCTTGCGCACCGCGCTCGCAAGGCCGCCCGGCGAGATGATGTCCTCGCCCTGGCGATGTGACCGCGCGGTCGAGGCCGTCATCCAACTGTCAGTTCCATGCGCCAGGCTGCTGCTGGCGTTACCCTTCGACGAAACAGACACAAGGGACCCGTTGCAATGTCCGCATCCCTCGCATTCGTTTTCCCCGGCCAGGGCTCGCAATCCCTCGGCATGCTGGCCGAGCTGGGCGCGCAGCACGCACTGGTGCGTGACACCTTCGCCGAAGCCTCCGCGGCCCTGGGCTACGACCTCTGGGCGCTGGTGCAGGAAGGCCCGGAAGAGCGCCTGAACCAGACCGACAAGACCCAGCCCGCCATCCTCACCGCCTCCATCGCCCTGTGGCGCCTGTGGCAGGCCGAGGGCGGTGCCGCGCCGGCCTACGTCGCCGGCCACAGCCTGGGCGAGTACTCGGCCCTGGTCGCCGCCGGCAGCCTGGGCTTCGCCGATGCGGTGAAACTGGTCGAGCGCCGCGGCCAATTGATGCAGGAAGCGGTGCCCGCCGGTACCGGCGGCATGGCCGCGATCCTCGGCCTGGAAGACGCCGACGTGCTGGCCGCCTGCGCCGAAGCTGCGCAGGGTGACGTAGTCAGCGCCGTGAACTTCAACGCTCCCGGCCAGGTGGTGATCGCCGGTGCCGCCGCCGCGGTCGAGCGCGCCATCGAGGCTTGCAAGGCGCGTGGCGCCAAGCGCGCCGTGGCGCTGCCGGTCAGCGTGCCGTCGCACTGCGCGCTGATGCGTCCGGCCGCCGAGCGCTTCGCCGAAGCGGTGGAAGCCATCGCCTGGCAGGTTCCGCAGATCGCCCTGGTGCAGAACGTCAGCGCCCAGGTGCCGGCGGACCTCGACACCCTCAAGCGCGACCTTCTGGCGCAGCTGTACAGCCCGGTGCGCTGGGTCGAGACCGTGCAACTGCTCGCCGCCAAGGGCGTGAGCGATCTGGTAGAGTGCGGCCCTGGCAAGGTCCTGGCCGGCCTGAACAAGCGTTGCGCCAAGGGCGTGAACACCCACAATCTGGATTCGGCGGACGCCTTCGCGGCGGCTCGTGCGGCTCTGGCTTGAACAGGAGATAAGAGCATGAGTCTGCAAGGTAAGGTTGCCCTGGTCACCGGCGCGAGCCGCGGCATCGGCCAGGCCATCGCCCTGGAACTGGGCCGCCTGGGCGCCATCGTCATCGGCACCGCCACCAGCGCCTCGGGCGCCGAGAAGATCGCCGAATACCTCAAGGCCAACGGCATCGAAGGCGCCGGCCTGGTCCTGGACGTTTCCAGCGACGAATCCGTCGCCTCCACCCTCGAACACATCCAGCAGCACCTCGGCCAGCCGCTGATCGTGGTCAACAACGCCGGCATCACCCGCGACAACCTGCTGATGCGGATGAAGGACGACGAGTGGTTCGACGTGGTCAACACCAACCTCAACAGCCTCTACCGTCTGTCGAAAGCCGTGCTGCGCGGCATGACCAAGGCTCGCTGGGGTCGCATCATCAACATCGGCTCGGTGGTCGGCGCCATGGGCAATGCCGGGCAGACCAACTATGCCGCGGCGAAGGCCGGCCTAGAGGGCTTCACCCGCGCCCTGGCGCGCGAAGTGGGCTCCCGTGCCATCACCGTCAACGCGGTGGCCCCGGGCTTCATCGACACCGACATGACCCGCGAGCTGCCCGAAGCCCAGCGCGAAGCGCTGCTCGGCCAGATTCCGCTCGGGCGTCTCGGCCAAGCCGAAGAGATCGCCAAGGTGGTAGGATTCCTCGCCTCCGATGGTGCCGCCTATGTGACCGGCGCCACGGTACCGGTGAATGGCGGAATGTACATGAGCTGAATGTGACCTTACTCTTCGCGGATGTGTCATATGCGCTGTCTAAAATCCGTTATATAGATGCAACTGGGTTATAGACAGAACATCGTGGTGGTCGCGAAGGGGCGTCGGCGTTCAGCTTGAAATGCAGAAAACCCTTTCTATACACTTACCCGCAGCCCAGCTGTACGGATTGTCCATAGGAGTGAAAACAAGGTATGAGCACCATCGAAGAACGCGTCAAGAAGATCGTTGCTGAGCAACTCGGCGTTAAGGAAGAAGAAGTCACCAACAGCGCTTCCTTCGTCGAAGACCTGGGCGCCGACTCCCTTGACACCGTTGAGCTGGTGATGGCTCTGGAAGAGGAATTCGAGACCGAAATCCCCGACGAGCAAGCCGAAAAGATCACCACCGTGCAGGAAGCCATCGACTACATCGTTGCCCACCAGCAATAAGTAGCCGTTTCCGACGGAAGAAGCCGCACGGCCTGCAAAGGCGTGCGGCTTTTCTTTAGCATGGCGCTGGACAGCCCTGGTCGCGGTCCGGCGCCTATGCCGTGTATTCGCAAAATGAGGAAGTCGTAGTGTCGCGCAGACGCGTCGTCATCACTGGCATGGGTATGCTCTCGCCGCTGGGCGTGGACGTGCCGAGTTCCTGGCAGGGTATCCTGGCCGGCCGCAGCGGTATCGCCCCGATCGAGCACATGGACCTTTCCGCCTTTTCCACCCGCTTCGGCGGTTCGGTGAGGGGGTTCGACGTCGAGCAGTACATGTCCGCCAAGGAAGCCCGCAAACTCGACCTGTTCATCCAGTACGGCCTGGCCGCCAGCTACCAGGCGGTGCGCGATTCCGGCCTGGAAGTCAGCGACGCCAACCGTGAGCGCATCGGCGTCGCCATCGGCTCCGGCATCGGCGGCCTGACCAACATCGAGAACACCTGCCGTTCTCTGTTCGAGCAGGGGCCGCGGCGCATTTCGCCGTTCTTCGTGCCCGGCTCGGTCATCAACATGGTTTCCGGGTTCCTGTCGATCAACCTCGGTCTGCAGGGCCCCAACTACGCCATCACCACCGCCTGCACCACCGGCACCCACAACATCGGCATGGCCGCGCGCAACATCGCCTACGGCGAGGCTGACGTGATGGTCGCCGGCGGTTCGGAAATGGCCACCTGCGGCCTGGGTATCGGCGGCTTCGGCGCGGCCCGCGCGCTGTCCACCCGCAACGACGAGCCGGCCAGGGCCAGCCGCCCGTGGGACAGGGATCGCGACGGTTTCGTGCTCTCCGACGGCGCCGGCGCCGTGGTGCTGGAAGAGCTGGAACACGCCAAGGCCCGCGGCGCGCGCATCTACGCCGAGCTGGTCGGCTTCGGCATGAGCGGCGACGCCTTCCACATGACCGCGCCGCCGGAAGATGGCGCCGGCGCTGCCCGTTGCATGAAGAACGCCCTGCGCGACGCCGGCCTGAACCCGGAGCAGGTCGACTACATCAACGCCCACGGCACCTCCACCCCGGCCGGCGACATCGCCGAGATCTCCGCGGTGAAGTCGATCTTCGGCGAGCACGCCTACAAGCTATCGATGAGCTCGACCAAGTCCATGACCGGCCACCTGCTCGGTGCCGCCGGCGCGGTGGAAGCCATCTTCTGCATCCTGGCGCTGCGCGACCAGGTGGCGCCGCCGACCATCAACCTGGACAACCCGGACGAAGGCTGCGACCTCGACCTGGTGGCGAACCGGCTCAAGGAGCGCAGCATCGAAGTGGCGGTGTCCAACTCCTTCGGCTTCGGCGGCACCAACGGTTCCCTGGTGTTCCGCCGGTTCAACGGCTGATGTCCGCCTGGGTCGACGGCCAGCCAGCCGAGGCCCTGTCCGTGCGCGATCGCGGGCTGGCCTACGGCGATGGCCTGTTCGAGACCATCGCCGTGCGCGCCGGCCGGCCACGCCTGCTGGCGCGGCACCTGGCGCGCCTGGAAGAGGGCGCGCGGCGCCTGTTCCTGCCGGTGTCGCTGGCCCAGGTCGAGCAGGAACTGCTGGCCTTCGCCGCGCAGCTGGGCGAGGGCGTGGCCAAGCTGATGCTGACCCGCGGCGAAGGCCTGCGCGGTTATGCCGCGCCGGCCGATGCCCAGGTGCGGCGCATCCTTATCGGCTCACCGGCGCCGGCCTACCCGGCGGCCAATTTCGACGAGGGCATCGCCCTTTTCCCCTGCGCCACCCGCCTGGCCGAGCAGCCGTTGCTGGCTGGCCTCAAGCACCTCAACCGCCTGGAGCAGGTCCTGGCCCGCAGCGAATGGAGCGACCCGGCCTTCGCCGAGGGGCTGATGCGCGACCAGGGCGGGCGCGTGGTCGAAGGCGTATTCAGCAACCTGTTCCTGGTCCGCGACGGCCAATTGATCACGCCCGAACTGAGCCGCTGCGGAGTGGCCGGGGTGATGCGCGCCGAACTGCTGGAATGGGCGGTGGGGCAGGGCATTCCCACTGCGGTTCGGGATGTTGCCTACGCCGAACTGTTGCAGGCCGATGAGGTCTTTCTCTGCAACAGCCTCTATGGTGTCTGGCCGGTGCGTCGACTCGAAGCCCATGCCTGGCCGGTCGGGGCGATCACCCGTAAACTGCAAGCCCACTTCCGCGAACGCCTGGATTCCTGACCTGTGATGCGCAAATTGCTGGTGCTGCTGGAAAGCGGCCTGCTGTTGGCCGGGCTGTTGCTCGGCCTGGCCGGCTGGGAGCAGCGCCGGGCCCTGCAGCAGCCGCTGCAGCTGACCGAAGAACGCCTGCTGGACGTCCCTTCCGGCGCCACCCCGGGGGCGCTGCTGACGCGCCTGCAGGACGAGGAAGTGCTGCACGGCGCCTTCTGGTTGCGCCTGTACTGGCGCTTCAACCTGGCCGGGCAGGCCCTGCACAGCGGCGAATACCGGCTCAAGCCGGGGATGCGCGGCGATGACCTGCTGGAACTGTGGCGCGAAGGCGACGTGGTGCAGTACAGCCTGACCCTGGTCGAAGGCTGGACCTTCCACCAGTTCCGCGAGCTGCTGGCGCGCCAGCCCAAGCTAGAGGCCACCCTGGGCGGCCTGAGCGACGAAGAGGTGATGAAGCGCCTGGGCAAGGCCGGCGTCGTGCCCGAGGGGCAGTTCTTCCCGGACACCTACCGCTACGTCCGCGGCATGCGCGACATCGACCTGCTCAAGCTGGCCTACCAGCGCATGGAGCGCATCCTCGATCAGGAGTGGCAGGCCCGCAGCGGCGACCTGCCCTACAAGGACCCGTACCAGGCGCTGATCATGGCTTCGCTGATCGAGAAGGAAACCGGCGTGCCCCAGGAGCGCCAGCAGATCGCCGGGGTCTTCGTGCGCCGCCTGCAGAAGAACATGCTGCTGCAGACCGACCCGACCGTGATCTACGGCATGGGCGAGCGCTACAACGGCAAGATCAGCCGCGCCGACCTGCGCGAGCCCACCCCCTACAACACCTACCTGATCGCCGGCCTGCCGCCGACGCCGATCGCCATGCCCGGGCGCGAGGCGATCCACGCCGCGCTCAACCCGGCCAATGGCCAGAGCTTGTATTTCGTCGCCCGTGGCGATGGCAGCCACGTGTTTTCCGACAACCTCGACGACCACAACAAGGCGGTGCAGGAATACCAGCTGAAGCGGCGCGCGGACTACCGGTCCAGCCCCGCGCCCATTCCCGCACCGGCGCCGGCGGAGGCTCCCGAGCAACCGTCGGAGCAGCAGTAGCACAGACAGAAGGAGAGCCGAGTGAGCGGCCTGTTCGTCACCCTGGAAGGCCCCGAAGGCGCGGGCAAGACCACCAACCGCGAGTACCTGGCCGAGCGCCTGCGCGAACGCGGCGTGGAAGTGCAGCTGACCCGCGAGCCCGGCGGCACGCCGCTGGCCGAGCGCATCCGCGACCTGCTGCTGGCCCCCAGTGACGAGCCGATGGCGGTGGATACCGAGCTGCTGCTGATGTTCGCCGCCCGCGCCCAGCACATCGCCCAGGTCATCCGCCCGGCCCTGGCCCGCGGCGCCGTGGTGCTCTGCGACCGCTTCACCGACGCCACCTACGCCTACCAGGGCGGTGGCCGCGGCCTGCCGGAGTCGCGCATCGCCGAGCTGGAACGCTTCGTCCAGGGCGACCTGCGCCCGGACCTGACGCTGGTCTTCGACCTGCCGGTGGAAGTCGGTCTGGCCCGCGCCGCCGCTCGTGGCCGCCTGGACCGCTTCGAGCAGGAAGGCCGCGAATTCTTCGAGGCGGTGCGCCAGACCTACCTGCGTCGCGCCGCCGACGAGCCGCGGCGCTACCACGTGCTCGACGCCGCGCAGCCGCTGGCGCGCGTGCAGGCCGACATCGAGGCCCTGCTGCCGAACCTGCTGGAGCGCCTGCATGGCTGAGATCTACTCCTGGCAGGCCACGCTCTGGCAGCAGCTCAGCGGCCGCCCGCGGCATGCCCACGCCTACCTGCTGCACGGCCCGGCCGGCATCGGCAAGCGCGCCCTGGCCGACAACCTGGTGGCCCTGCTGCTCTGCCAGCACCCGGCCGGCGGCCGCGCCTGCGGCCAGTGCAAGGGTTGCCAACTGCTGGCCGCCGGCACCCATCCGGACTTCTTCCTGCTGGAGCCGGAAGAGCCGGAGAAGCCCATCCGCGTCGACCAGGTCCGCGAACTGGTGGACTTCGTGGTGCAGACCGCGCAGCTGGGCGGGCGCAAGGTGGTGCTGCTGGAACCGGCCGAGGCGATGAACCTCAACTCCGCCAACGCCCTGCTCAAGAGCCTGGAGGAGCCCTCCGGCGACACCGTGCTGCTGCTGATCAGCCACCAGCCCAGCCGCCTGCTGCCGACCATCAAGAGCCGCTGCGTGCAGCAGGCCTGCCCGCAGCCGAGCGCCGAGCAGAGCCGCGCCTACCTGGCCAGCGTGCTGCCCGGCGAGGACGCCGCCGCGCTCGACGAACTGCTGGTCCTGGCCGGCGGCTCGCCGCTGACCGCCCAGCGCCTGTATGGCCAGGGCGTGCGCGAACAACGCGCGCTGGTGGTGGAGGGAGTGAAGAAGCTGCTCAAGCAGCAGATCGCCCCCGGCCAACTGGCGGAAAGCTGGAACGCCGTGCCGCTGCCGCTGCTGTTCGACTGGTTCTGCGACTGGGCGCTGGGCATCCTGCGCTACCAACTGACCCGCGACGAGGCGGGGCTGGGCCTGGCGGACATGCGCAAGGTGGTGCAGTACCTGGCGGAGAAGTCCACCCAGCCCAAGGTCATGGCGATCCAGGACTGGTTGCTGGAGCACCGGCAGAAAGTCCTGAACAAGGCCAACCTCAACCGTGCCCTGCTTCTCGAAGCCCTGCTCGCGCAGTGGGCAAGCCTGCCGGGGCCGGGCTAGAATCGGCCAATCGGATCATCGCTAGGACAGCCGCATGAGCTTGCCACCGAACCTGGGACCGCGTAACGGTATCCTGTCCCTGACCATCAAGGACAAGTCCGTACTCTATGCCGCGTACATGCCGTTCATCCGCAACGGCGGGCTGTTCATCCCGACCAACAAGACCTACAAGCTGGGCGACGAGGTCTTCATGCTGCTCAACCTGATGGACGAGCCGGAGAAGATCCCGGTGGCCGGCAAGGTGGTCTGGATCACCCCGAAGGGCGCCCAGGGCAACCGCGCCGCGGGTATCGGCGTGCAGTTCAACGACGGCGACAACACCGCGCGCAACAAGATCGAGACCTACCTGGCCGGGGCGCTGAAGTCCGACAGGCCGACCCACACCATGTAATCCGCGGCAGACGTACCATCGAACGCAGGAGGCGCCCGAAGGGGCGCTTCGTCATTTCCGGAGTAGCCTTTCCATGCTCGTCGATTCCCATTGCCACCTCGACCGCCTCGACCTGGCCGCCCACGGCGGCTCGCTCGACGCTGCGCTGGACGCCGCGCGCGCCCGGGGCGTCGGGCAGTTCCTGTGCATCGGCGTCAGCGCCGACAACGCCCGGGCGGTCAAGGACCTGGCCGAGCGCTACGCCGACGTGCACTGCTCGGTGGGCGTCCACCCGCTGGACCTGGAACCCGGCGCAGCCCCGGCCCTGGACTGGCTGCTGGCCGAACTGAACCACCCGCGGGTGGTGGCCATCGGCGAGACCGGCCTGGACTACCACTACGAACCCGAAGCCGCCGAACTGCAGCAGGAAGCCTTCCGCCTGCACCTGGAGGCGGCGAAGCTCACCGGCAAGCCGGTCATCGTCCACACCCGCGAGGCCCGCGCCGACACCCTGGCGCTGCTGCGCGAGGCGGCGCTGCCCCAAGCCGGCGTGCTGCACTGCTTCACCGAGGACTGGGAAATGGCCAAGGCGGCGCTGGACATCGGCTTCTACATCTCGCTGTCGGGCATAGTCACCTTCCGCAACGCCGAAGCCCTGCGCGAAGTGGCCCGCCAGGTACCGGCCGACCGCCTGCTGGTGGAAACCGATTCGCCGTACCTGGCGCCGGTACCGCACCGCGGCAAGCCGAACCTGCCGGAGTATGTGCGCGAGGTGGCTGAGTACCTGGCTGTGCTGCGGGGGGTGAGTTTCGAGGTGTTGGCTGAGCAGACTACGGCTAATTTCAGGCGGTTGTTCCCGTTGGCGGCGTGATGCTCGGTGGTTCGTGCCACCGGCTAGCTCCATGCACGGCGAGCCCAATCGCGGACGGAGTCCGCTCCTACGACCGTGCTTTCCTGGACCCTCTGCGGACGTCTCCGGGGCGCCGAGGCGCTCTTCGTAGGATGGGTTGAGCCTTGGCGAAACCCATGCGGTCGTGGTGATGGGTATCGCTTCGCTCAACCCATCCTACGGGGTGTCATATTTGCCGGAAGGTGTAGGAGCGGACTCCGTCCGCGATTCGGCGGATAACGCCCTACGGCTTTACAGAAAGAGGGCACACAACCCCAATTATTTCACGCACATAAAAAAAACCCGGGTTCTGGGGGATGAATCCGGGTCAAGACCATTAGGAGTGTAACAATAAGGTACGCGATCCTCGGTACCTTCACTGGCGGGGCACTTGGGGGGAGATGCCGCACACCAGTAAGTTGAAGTATTGGCCAAGATGGCAGAGCTTCCACAACCACCCGGCGGTTTTTTAAACAGATTTGGAATACTGCCGCGCCCATGGCCTGCCATTTACCGCTTGCCAGCGGGGCCAGGCCCCCTGGCTCGCGGGTTGCGGCTTATTCCCGGGCCAGGGCCGAGATGATGGCCAGTGTGTCCTCTATCAGGTTTTCCGGCGTGTAGAAGTGCGGCGAGAAGCGCACCCCGGCGCCGCGCTGGATGCATACCACCTGTTCGGCCTTCAGCCGCTCGTGCAGGCGGGCGTTGTCCCAGCCGTCCAGGCTGACGGTCAGGATGCCGGCCCGGCGCTCGGGTTGCAGCGGGCTGTGCAGGCGCGCTCCGGGGATGCGTTGCAGGCCATCCTGCAAGGCCTGTACCCGTTCGGCCAGGGCTGCGCCGACCGCCGGCATGCCGAATTCCTCCAGCAGCCCCAGGCTGGCGTCCAGGGCCACGGCACCGAGCATGTTCGGGCTGCCGCATTCGAAGCGCCGTGCGCTGCGCGCCGGCTGCCAATCGGTCTGGTTGTAGTTGCCGGCGTTCTCCAGCATGTGCCAGCCGTATTCCTGCAACGACAGCAGGTCGCGCTCGGCGGCGCGGCAGTAGAACACCCCCAGGCCCTCGGGGCCGAGCATCCACTTGTGGCCGTCGGCCATGGCGAAGGCGCAGTCGTAGGCCTGGGCGTCGAAGGGCAGGGCGCCCAGTTGCTGGATGGCATCGATGCAGAACAGCACACCACGCTGGCGGCAGCCGGCGCCGAGGCGCTCCAGGTCCATGCGCAGGCCGCTGGCGTACTGCACGGCGCTGATCGACAGCAGGCGCGTGCGCGGCCCGCAGGCGGCCAGCAGGTCGGCCTCGGGATCGGCGCCTTCCAGGCTCACCTGGATGACCTCCACCCCGCGGGGTTTCAGGGCTTCCCAGACGACGCGGTTGGAGGGGAATTCCTGGTCGCTGATCACCACCTGGTCGCCGGGGCGCCAGTCGAGTCCGAAGGCCACGAAGGAAAGGGCTTCGGACGTATTCTTCACCAGGGCGACGTCGCCCGTGGTGGCGGCGCCGACCAGCTGCGCAAGGCGCTGGCGCAGGCGATTCTCCACCTGCAGCCACTGCGGATAGTCGCGCGCGCCCAGGCGGATGTTCTCGCTGGCGAAGGCGGCGACGGCGTCGGCGCTGCGCTTGGGCCAGGGCGCCACGGCGGCGTGGTTCAGGTAGCGCAGGCCGGGTTCCTGGGGAAACTCATGGGAAAGCGGATTCATAGCGGATGTTCCGTGCATTTTGTCGCTGAATAGGCATAATACGCGGCTCCGGATTTTGACTATTTTTGACCGAACAGTCTTTTTATGCAGAAAGAGCCACGCAAGGTTCGCGAATTCCGTCGTCGCGAACAGGAGATCCTCGACACCGCCCTCAAGCTGTTCCTTGAGCAGGGCGAAGACAGTGTCACGGTCGAGATGATCGCCGATGCCGTGGGTATCGGCAAAGGCACCATCTACAAGCACTTCAAGTCGAAGGCGGAGATCTACCTGCGCCTGATGCTCGACTACGAGCGCGACCTGGCGGCGCTGTTCCACTCCGAGGACGTCGCCCGCGACAAGGAACGCCTGTCGCGCGCCTACTTCGAGTTCCGCATGCGCGATCCGCAGCGCTACCGCCTGTTCGACCGCCTGGAAGAGAAGGTGGTGAAGAACAGCCAGGTGCCGGAGATGGTCGAGGAACTGCACAAGATCCGCGAATCCAACTTCGAGCGCTTGAGCCAGCTGATCAAGGAGCGCATCGCCGCCGGCAAGCTGGAAGACGTGCCCGCGTACTTCCACTACTGCGCGGCCTGGGCCCTGGTGCACGGCGCCGTGGCGCTGTACCACTCGCCGTTCTGGCGCGAGGTGCTGGAGGACCAGGAGGGCTTCTTCCAGTTCCTCATGGACATCGGCGTGCGCATGGGCAACAAGCGCAAGCGCGACGGCGACACCCCTGCCGCCTGAGCCAATGCCGGCGGCGCTTTCGGGCCGCCGCCGCGGCCCGGCGGGGATATACTGACAGAACCACTCTCCGCCGGAGTCGATCGATGATCGTCGACCGCCAGGGCAGGCGCTTCCGCAACCTGCGCGTCAGCCTTACCGCCGCCTGCAACTACGCCTGCACCTATTGCGTGCCGGACGGCAAGCGCCTGGTCGCCGCGCAGGACGAGCTGTCCGCGCAGAGCCTGGTGCGCGGCGTGGCCTACCTGATCGAGGCCGCCGGCATCGAACGCCTGCGCGTCACCGGCGGCGAACCCCTGGTCAGCCCCAAGCTCGACGAATTCCTGCATGGCGTCAGCCGCCTGGGCCTGAAGGACATCAGCCTGACCAGCAACGGCCAGCTGCTTTCGCGCAAGCTGCCGCTGCTGCTGGAATGCGGCATCCGCCGGCTGAACGTCTCCCTCGACACCCTGGACGCCGCGGCCTTCCGCGGCATCGCCCGCGGCGGCGACCTGGCCACGGTGCTCAAGGGGCTGGACGAGGCCAGCGCCGCGGGCATGAAGGTCAAGGTCAACATGGTGCCGCTGCGCGGGCAGAACCTCGACCAGGTCGTCCCGCTGCTGGATTACTGCCTGGCGCGCGGCTTCGAACTGCGCTTTATCGAACTGATGCGCATGGGCCACCTGGCCCGCGACGGCAATGCCTTCGCCAGCCAGTTCGTCGGCCTGCGGGAACTGCTCGAACTGATCGGCCGCGACCATCCCTACATCCAGGCCGACGCCCCGGTGGACGCCACCGCGCTGCGCTACGAAGTGCCTGGGCAGGGCTTCTTCGGCGTGATCGCCAACGAAAGCGTACCCTTCTGCCGCACCTGCTCGCGCCTGCGCCTGTCCTCCACCGGCTGGCTGCACGGCTGCCTGTCCTCCAGCAACCGCCATTACGTCGGCGACCTGCTCGACAAGCCGCGCCACCAGGCCCTGCCGGCCCTGCAGCGGCTACTGGTGAAGGCCCTGGCGGACAAGCAGGAAGTGGCCTTCTCCGGCGGCGTCACGGTGATGAAGATCATCGGCGGCTGAAACCCGACATTCCTCAAGCCAAGCGATCCATGCACGACTTCCCCATTTCCTATATCGAACCGGTGTTCCGCCCGCCGAGCGAGGCGCATTCGCTGATCCTGCCGGTGACCAACGGCTGTTCCTGGAACCAGTGCGGGTTCTGCGAGATGTATACGCAGCCGCAGAAGAAATTCCGCGCCCGCGACGAGGCCGAGGTGCTGGAGGAGATCCGCCGCTGCGGCGAGCGCCTGATCGTCCAGCGCGTGTTCCTCGCCGACGGCGATGCCCTGGTGCTGCCGACGCGGCGCCTGCTGAACGTCCTGCGGGCGATCCGCGAGCACCTGCCGGAGGTGCGGCGGGTGTCCAGCTACTGCCTGCCGCGCAACCTGCGCAAGAAATCGGTGGAGGAACTGAAGGAACTGGCCGACGCCGGGCTGGGCATGGCCTACGTCGGCGCCGAGTCCGGCGACGACGAGGTGTTGGCGCGGGTGAACAAGGGCGAGACCTACGCCTCGACCCTCGACGCCCTGGACAAGCTCGGCCAGGCCGGCATCAAGCGCTCGGTGATGATCCTCAACGGCCTCGGCGGCCAGGGGCTGAGCGAGCAGCACGCGGACAACTCGGCGCGGCTGATGAACGCTGCGCAGCCGGAGTTCCTCTCCACCCTGGTGGTCAGCTTCCCCACCGGGGAGCAGCGTTTCCGCGAAGGCTTCCCCGACTTCCAGCCGCTGGGCCAGGCCCAGCTGTTCGCCGAGGTCGAGCGCCTGCTGCAGGGCCTGGAGCT
This sequence comes from Pseudomonas sp. A6, assembly GCF_052367875.1. Lineage (NCBI taxonomy): Bacteria > Pseudomonadati > Pseudomonadota > Gammaproteobacteria > Pseudomonadales > Pseudomonadaceae > Pseudomonas > Pseudomonas sp. A6. The sequence goes on from NZ_CP198970.1 coordinate 2,109,194, forward strand.
GCGCGACACCGTGTTCCGCAGCGACCATGCCTCCAACTACCTGGTGCTCAAGGGCGTGCTCGGCGCCGACAAGCCGCGCCTGCTGGCCCAGGTGCGCGAGGCCATCGAGCGGCCGCAGCAGGCGAAGCTGCGCCAGGAATGGCAGCGCGGCCTGTGATGGCGCGGAAGCTGCATCCGTCCGGCCAACGCCGGTTTTTCGACGCCGGCCGCGGAGAGATCGAATGCGCTACCTGTTGTTGACCCTGGCCCTGGCTGCGCTGGCCGGCTGCATGAAGCCCAGCGACATGGCCGAACGCACCGGCTACTACATGGGCGATGCCGGCTTCCTCGACCACAGCCACACCCGCCGCACGGGGAACTGGCGGGTGCAGCCGGACTCCTTCATCTACATCGCCCAGGGGCACTTCGTGCCGCCGGGGCATCCCTATGCGCGGCCCAACGTGGTGGCGGAGGAGGCCTTCAAGGGCTTCGTCGAATACTTCCCGCAGGTGCGCCGGGCCAAGGCCCCGGAGGGCCTGGACGAGGCCATGCAGGAGGCGCGGGCGGCCGGCGCCGACTACCTGCTGTACACGCGCTTCGCCCGTGGCGAGGACAATGTGGGAAACTGGGAAGAGTACGAAGACACCGACAATGACGTCGGACGTGACCGCAGCGTGATCCAGGTGATGCTGATCGACACCGGCAACCGCTTCCTGCTGGACAGCGCCACCATCCGCAGCCGCGGCGGTTTCCTGACGTTCTACGACGCCCGGCCCGAGGACCTGATCGGGCCGCCGCTGGAAGACTACGCCCGCAGCCTGCTGGGGGTGAAGGCGACCGAGGAGTTCCAATGACCGATACAGGCAAGGCCGGCGACCTGCTGGCGCAGATTCCCGCCAGCAAGGGCCTGCCGCCCGTGCACCTGTGGAACCCGCCGTTCTGCGGCGACATCGATATGCGCATCGCCCGCGATGGCACCTGGTACTACCTGGGCACGCCCATCGGGCGCAAGCCGATGGTCAGGCTGTTCTCCAGCATCATCCGCCGCGATGGCGACGACTACTTTCTGATCACCCCGGTGGAGAAGTGCGGCATCCGCGTCGACGACGCGCCTTTCGTCGCCGTGACGCTGAGCGTGGAAGGGCAGGGCGAGGCCCAGCAACTGCGCTTCACCAGCAACGTCGAGGACGAGTTCGTCGCCGGCCCCGACCACCCGATCCGCGTCGACATTGACCCGCAGACCCAGGAACCGGCGCCCTACGTGCTGGTGCGTAGCAACCTGGAGGCGCTGATCCACCGCAACGTCTTCTACCAGATGGTCGAACTGGCCGTGCCGCGGCTGATCGATGGCCAGGAATGGCTGGGCGTGTGGAGCGGCGGCGAGTTCTTCGCCATCGGCCCACAGCCGTGACCGGCGGGTCCCGGAGCGGCCGGTAGTTCGCGGAAGGTGTCGCTACAGCGGTGGGGCCTCAAGCCGCTGCGCCCGCACTCCTTGTAGGAGCGCGCCCTGCGCGCGATTCGCGGGCAGGGCCCGCTCCTACAGTCCAGCAACTGTCTTGCCGGCTGCGCCGAGGTGCTCTTCGTAGGAGCGAGCCGTGCTCGCCTGCAATGTAGGAGCGGACTCCGGCCGCGCCAGGTTTGCTCTTACGACAGGCACAAAAAAACGCCGTTTCCTGTGAGGGAAACGGCGTTCTTCATTACACGGCGGCCTTACATGTTGGGATAGTTCGGCCCGCCGGTGCCTTCCGGGGCGATCCAGGTGATGTTCTGCGCCGGATCCTTGATGTCGCAGGTCTTGCAGTGCACGCAGTTCTGCGCGTTGATCTGGAAGCGCTTGCTGCCGTCGTCGTTGCTCACCACTTCGTACACGCCGGCCGGGCAGTAGCGTTGCGCGGGCTCGTCGTAGAGCGGCAGGTTCTTGCTGATCGGCACGCTCGGATCGGTCAGCTTGAGGTGGATCGGCTGGTCTTCCTCGTGGTTGGTGTTGGAGAGGAACACCGAGGAGAGCTTGTCGAAGCTGAGCTTGCCGTCCGGTTTCGGGTAGTCGATCTTCGGCGCTTCGCTGGCCTTCTTCAGGCTGGCGTAGTCCGGGGTGGTGTCGTGCAGGGTGACCGGGATCTTGCCGCCGAAGAAGTTCTGGTCGATGAAGTTGAAGGCGCCGCCGCCGATGGCGCCGAACTTGTGGATGGCCGCGCCGAAGTTGCGGCTGCGGAACAGCTCGTCGTACAGCCAGCTGGCCTTGAAGGCGTCCACGTAGTTGCTCAGCTCGTCGCCACCTTCACGGCCGGCGGCCAGGGCTTCGGCGATGGCCTCGGCGGCCAGCATGCCGGACTTCATGGCGGTGTGGCTGCCCTTGATCTTGGCGAAGTTCAGGGTGCCCAGGTCGCAGCCGATCAGCGCGCCGCCGGGGAAGACCATCTTCGGCAGCGAGTTCAGGCCGCCCTTGCAGATGGCGCGGGCGCCGTAGGCCACGCGCTTGCCGCCTTCGAGGTACTGGGCGATCACCGGGTGGTGCTTGTAGCGCTGGAACTCGTCGAAGGGCGACAGGTGCGGGTTGCTGTAGGACAGGTCGATGATCAGGCCGACCACCACCTGGTTGTTCTCCAGGTGATAGAGGAAGGAGCCGCCCGGGTTGTCGTCGTTCAACGGCCAGCCGGCGGTGTGCACCACCAGGCCCTGGTCGTGCCTGGCCGGGTCGATGTCCCAGATTTCCTTGATGCCGATGCCGTAGTGCTGGGCGTCAGCTTCGCTGTCGAGTTTGTACTTCCTGATCAGTTGCTTGCCGATGTGGCCACGGCAGCCTTCGGCGAACAGGGTGTACTTGGCGCGCAGCTCCATACCCGGGGTGTAGTACCCTTCTTTCGGATTGCCTTCACGGTCGACGCCCAGGTCACCGGTGACGATGCCGCGGACCACGCCGTTCTCGTCGATCAGCGCTTCCTGGGCGGCGAAGCCCGGGTAGATCTCGACGCCCAGGCCCTCGGCCTGCTGGGCCAGCCAGCGGCACAGGTTGCCCAGGGAAATGATGTAGTTGCCCTCGTTGTGCATGGTCTTGGGCACGAAGAAGTTCGGCACCCTGGTGGCGGCCTGGTCGTTCTTCAGGACATAGATGTCGTCGCGCTTGACCGGAGTGTTCAGCGGGGCTTCGAGTTCCTTCCAGTTGGGGAACAGCTCGTTCAGCGCGCGGGGCTCGAACACGGCGCCGGAGAGAATGTGGGCGCCTACTTCGGAACCCTTCTCGACCACGCAGACGCTGATTTCCTGACCCGCGTCGGCGGCCTTCTGCTTCAGTCGGCATGCGGCGGACAGACCGGCGGGGCCGGCGCCGACGATGACGACGTCGAATTCCATGTATTCGCGTTCCACTTCTCGATCTCTCCTAACTCAAGGCTCTACAGGCTATTTGTTGGTATGGGGCCGGGGGCGCTACCCCGGACAGAGCGGGGCGCAATTATAGCGACAGGGCCCAGCATAGTTATACCCCCCGTTTTGGGCAATACAAACGTTTGTTTGAAATGCGCGGAAGCCTGATAGAATCGGCTTCCGCGCCTTATGAACGGGCATTCACGCGTATTGACCCGACAGGGCGATGCGGTCAAGATAGCCACGGTTTTGCGGTCGCGGTCTCGCTGGATGTAGTCGCAGATGGCGTGCACTACCGGCCAGGCCTGTCTGGCGACATTCCTATTCACCGGAGAAAAACGAGGAATCCATGAAGGTTCTTGTAGCTGTCAAACGAGTGGTTGACTATAACGTCAAGGTCCGCGTCAAGGCGGACAACTCCGGCGTCGATCTCGCCAACGTGAAAATGTCCATGAACCCCTTCTGCGAAATCGCCGTGGAAGAGGCCGTGCGTCTGAAGGAAAAAGGCGTCGCCACTGAAATCGTCGCCGTCTCCGTCGGCCCGACCGCGGCCCAGGAACAACTGCGCACCGCCCTGGCTCTGGGCGCCGATCGCGCCATCCTGGTCGAGACCAACGAAGAACTGAGCTCCCTGGCCATCGCCAAGGCGCTGAAAGCCGTGGTCGACAAAGAGCAGCCGCAGCTGGTCATCCTCGGCAAGCAGGCCATCGACAGCGACAACAACCAGACCGGCCAGATGCTCGCCGCGCTGACCGGCTACGCCCAGGGCACCTTCGCCTCCAAGGTCGAAGTGGCTGGCGACAAGGTCAACGTCACCCGTGAAATCGACGGCGGTCTGCAGACCGTTGCGCTGAACCTGCCGGCGATCGTCACCACCGACCTGCGCCTGAACGAGCCGCGCTACGCATCGCTGCCGAACATCATGAAAGCGAAGAAGAAGCCGCTGGACGTGGTGACCCCGGACGCCCTCGGCGTTTCCACCGCTTCCACCGTGAAGACCCTGAAAGTGGAAGCTCCGGCTGCCCGCAGCGCCGGCATCAAGGTCAAGTCCGTGGCTGAACTGGTCGAGAAACTGAAGAACGAGGCGAAAGTAATCTGATGGCTATCCTGGTAATCGCTGAGCACAACAACGGCGTCCTGGGCGCTGCCACCCTGAACACCGTCGCTGCCGCACAGAAGATCGGTGGCGATGTCGCCGTGCTGGTCGCCGGCCAGAACGTCGGCGCCGTGGCCGAAGCCGCCGCCAAGATCGCGGGCGTTGCCAAGGTGCTGGTCGCCGACAACGCCGCCTACGCCCACCAACTGCCGGAGAACGTCGCTCCGCTGGTGGCCGAACTCGGCAAGGGCTACAGCCACATCCTGGCCGCCGCCACCACCAACGGCAAGAACTACCTGCCGCGCGTCGCCGCGCTGCTGGACGTCGACCAGATCTCCGAGATCATCGACGTGGTCAGCGCCGACACCTTCAAGCGCCCGATCTACGCCGGCAACGCCATCGCCACCGTGCAGTCCTCGGCCCCGGTCAAGGTCATCACCGTGCGCACCACCGGCTTCGACGCCGTCGCCGCCGAAGGCGGTTCGGCTGCCGTCGAGCAGGTTTCCGGCCCGGCCGACGCCGGCAAGTCCGCCTTCGTCGGCGAAGAGCTGGCCAAGTCCGACCGTCCGGAACTGACCGCCGCCAAGATCGTGGTCTCCGGTGGCCGCGGCATGGGCAACGGCGACAACTTCAAGATCCTCTACGCCCTGGCCGACAAGCTGGGCGCCGCCGTCGGTGCTTCCCGCGCCGCCGTCGACGCCGGTTTCGTGCCGAACGACATGCAGGTCGGCCAGACCGGCAAGATCGTCGCCCCGCAGCTCTACATCGCCGTGGGCATCTCCGGTGCCATCCAGCACCTGGCGGGCATGAAGGACTCGAAAGTCATCGTGGCCATCAACAAGGACGAAGAGGCGCCGATCTTCCAGGTCGCCGACTACGGCCTGGTTGGCGATCTGTTCGAGCTCGTACCGGAGCTGGAAAAGGCCGTCTGAGCCTGAACCGCTGACGAAGGAACCCGCTCCCAGGAGCGGGTTCTTTCATTTCGGGCCCCGGGTTTCCCGTGTTCGCCGCAGGGGATGACCCACTGGTCACGAATCTTCTCCCGGTTGCGCCCAAGAGAAGGTGTCTCATCTACAATGCGCAACGTCTTCAGTACCTGAACCTGTTCTAACGGCACCTGGCAAACGAGGTTTTCATGATCATCAAACCGCGCGTGCGTGGCTTCATCTGCGTCACTACCCATCCGACCGGCTGCGAAGCCAACGTCAAGGAACAGATCGAGTACGTCGAGGCGCATGGCCCCATCGCCAACGGTCCGAAGAAGGTCCTGGTGATCGGCTCGTCCACCGGCTACGGCCTGGCCGCGCGCATCAGCGCCGCCTTCGGCGCCGGCGCCGCCACCCTGGGCGTGTTCTTCGAGCGCCCGGGCAGCGAGACCAAGGCTGGCACCGCCGGCTGGTACAACTCGGCGGCCTTCGAGAAGTTCGCCCACGCCAAGGGCCTGTACGCCCGCAGCATCAATGGCGACGCCTTCTCCGACGCGGTGAAGAAAGCCACCATCGAAACCATCAAGCAGGACCTGGGCAAGGTCGACCTGGTGGTCTACAGCCTGGCTGCCCCGCGCCGCACCCATCCGAAGACCGGCGAAGTCTTCAACTCGGTGCTCAAGCCGGTGGGCAAGGCCGTGAACTTCCGTGGCCTGGATACCGACAAGGAAGTGATCAAGGAAAGCGTGATGGAGCCGGCGACCCCCGAGGAGATCGCCAACACCGTCGCGGTGATGGGTGGCGAAGACTGGCAGATGTGGATGGACGCGCTGCAGGAGGCCGGCGTACTGGCCGATGGCGTGAAGACCACCGCCTTCACCTACCTGGGCGAAGAGATCACCCACGACCTGTACTGGAACGGCTCCATCGGCGCGGCCAAGAAGGACCTGGACCAGAAGGTCCTGGGCATTCGCGAGAAGCTGGCCGCCACCGGCGGTGACGCCCGCGTGTCGGTGCTCAAGGCCGTGGTCACCCAGGCCAGCTCGGCCATCCCGATGATGCCGCTGTACCTGTCGCTGCTGTTCAAGGTGATGAAGGAGAAGGGCACCCACGAGGGTTGCATCGAGCAGGTCGACGGCCTGTTCCGCGACAGCCTCTACGGCAGCCAGCCGCACCTGGATGCCGACGGCCGCCTGCGCGCCGACTACAAGGAGCTGCAGCCGGACGTGCAGGACAAGGTGAAGACGCTGTGGAACCAGGTGACCAACGAGAACCTGTACCAGCTGACCGACTTCACCGGCTACAAGACCGAGTTTCTGCGCCTGTTCGGCTTCGAGATCGCCGGCGTGGACTACGAGCAGGACGTCAATCCGGACGTGCAGATTCCCGGTCTGATCCAGCTTTAAGCGCTGATCTTCGCTCCGCACAGAACCGGCGCCCAGGCGCCGGTTCTGCATTTGTGTCTCAGCGAGCCGCGGTGCGCTGGGCCTTGGCCTGTTCGAGGAAGTCCAGGTAGTGGCTGGCGGTCTCTTCCGGGCGCTCGATCATCGGCACGTGGCCGCAGTCGCGCAGGATGGCCACGCTGGGATGCCTGAGCAGCGGCTTCATCACCTCGATGCTGGAAACGTCCAGCACGCGGTCGCGGTCGCCCCACAGCAGCAGGGTGGGCGCGGTGATCTTCGGCAGCTCCGGCTCCAGCGGGATGTAGCGCTCGCGCAGCTGGCCGAAGATGTAGGCGTTGAGCTGGCTGCGCTGCACCCCGCGCTCGCCCAGGTACAGTTGCAGGCGCTCGGGCATCGGCGGGCGCTGGTAGAAGACGAAGTCCATCAGCCCGGAAAAGTCCTCGGGGCGGCTCAGTACCAGCGGGTTGGGCTGCCCGCCGAGCAGGCGCCTGAACAGCTCGCTCTGTTGCGGGGCCATGATCCCGGCGTTGTCGAACAGGCCCACGGAGAAGGCCATGTCCGGGTGTCGCGCGGCCATCAGCGCGACTATCTGCCCGCCCATGGAATTGCCCACCAGGTGCAGGCGGCCGATGTCCAGGGCCTTGGCGAAGTCCACCAGGCGCTCGGCCTGGGTGCCGACGTCGTAGCTGATGGCCTGGGGCTGGCTGCTTTCGCCGAAACCGGGCAGGTCGGGGATGAGCACGTGGTAGCGCGAGGTCAGGTAGCGGGCGAAGCGCGGCCAGTTGTCCTTGTCGGCGCCGAAGCCGTGGACCAGCAGGACAGTCTCCGCCTCGCGCGGGCCGCCCTCGTAGTAGCGGATGTCCAGGCCGTCGACGCGCACGCTCTGCTCGTCCAGTCCAGCGCGGGTGCGCTCGACGAACTGGGCGCTGGCCAGCAGGGTGGAAGGGAAGGCGTAGAGCACGCCGGCGCCGGCGGCCAGCAGCAGGACGAGGGCGAGCAGGACTTTCTTCATCGGTGATCCTTGTGACCGGGGTAACGGAAATTCAGAGTCGGGACGGGAACGCGACGGTTCCCGGCATGGCGTATCCACCTGAACAGTGACATGCTGCACTGGCGTCCGAATTCGCCTAGTCTGACCCTTCGCTCAGAACTTTTTCTTACAGAAGCTAGCATGCCGTCGTCATACGCATCGCCCTCCCTTTCGCCGGTTCGCGAGGACCGCGCATGATCAGGCGCAGCCGCGTCCTGCTGGCCATGGTCGGCCTGCTGGCGCTGCATGCCCACGCCCAGAGCAGCCAGTGTTCGGTGCTGGTGGCCAGCGGCAACCCGGAATACCCGCCGTTCCTCTGGCGCGACCCGGCCCAGCCGGAGCGCCTGGTCGGGGCCAGCGCCGAGCTGCTGGAGCAGTTGGGCAAGGCCATGGGCGTGAGCATCCGCGTGCGCTACACCGGCTCCTGGGCCCGCGCCCAGGAAGAGGCGCGCCTGGGCCGCGTCGACCTGCTCGCCGGCGCCTTCCTCACGCCCGAGCGCGAGGCGATCATGGACTACATCCGCCCGGCCTTCCTCAGCACCGACAACGTGGTCTGGGTGCACAAGGGCGAAGGCTTCCCCTACGCCCGCTGGGAAGACCTGCGCGGCCACAAGGGCGGCACCCTGGTGAACAACAGCTTCGGCGCCGCCTTCGACGACTTCGCCGAGCAGCAGCTGACCCTGGAAGAGGTGCCCAGCGTGGCCCAGGCCTTCCAGAAGCTGGCCCTGGGGCGCACCGACTACGTGCTCTACGAGCGCTTCCCCGGCCTGGCCACGGCGGCCCGGCTGGGCCTGCAGCAGCGCCTGCAGCCGCTGGAACCGCCGATCTCCAGCGAAGGGCTGTACCTGACCCTGGCCCACGCCTCGCCCTGCTACGGCCCGGAACTGCGCGGACAACTGCAGGAAAAGATGACAGAATTGATCGCCGCCGGCGTACCGCAGCGCCTGTTGCAGCGCAACCTGCAGCGCTGGCAGGCCGAGCAAGCGCGGTCCGCCGCCTCTCCCACGCAGTAGAGAAGATTTCGTGAGCAAGCCAAGCATGACCCTCCCCGGGCTGTTGCTGTGCGCCCTGGCGGGATGCGCCAACGACCCGCTTCCCAACGAGCAGATGCGCCTCACCGAGCAGGCCCTGGACCAGGCCCGGGCGGTCGGCGCCACGGACGAGGTGGCCGAGTTCAAGCTGGCCGAGGACAAGTACCAGGCTGCCCGCGAAGCCATGGCCGGCGCCGCCAACAAGCGCGCCCGGCAGCTCGCCGAGCAGGCCGAGCTGGACGCGCGCCTGGCCGAGGCCAAGGTGCTGACCGGCAAGAGCGCCGCGCAACTGGCCGAGCAGGGCAAGAGCATCCAGCGCCTGCGCCGCCAGCTGGGGGAGGTGAAATGAGCCTGCGCCAGTTGATGCCGTTCGGCCTCGTCGCCGCCGCCCTGGCCCTGGTGGGCTGCACCCACGGGCAGGTCGCCGAGCAATCCCTGGAGCGCGCGCACAGCGAGTTCCAGGCGGTCAAGGACGACACCGGCGTGCTGCACAGCGCGCCGCGCGACGTGATCCGCGCCGGCGAGTCGCTGGCCCGCGCCGAGCGCCTGTCCAGCTACTGGGGCAGCAACGACGACGTGCTGCAGTACGCCTACCTCAGCCAGCGCTACAGCGAGATCGCCCGCGAGCGCAGCAACCTGACGCTGAACCAGGAGCGCCTGGCCCGCCAGCAGCTCGACCGCGAGCGCCTGCAGCTGGCCCTGCGCGAGGCCAAGCTGGCCAGCGTGCAGGAGCAGAGCAAGTGGCTGGAAGAGCAGATGGTCAGCCTGGCCACCGACCAGACCGAGCGCGGCCTGGTGCTGACCCTCGGCGACGTGCTGTTCGACAGCGGCGAGTCCGACCTCAAGCCCGCCGCCAACCGCACCGTGCTCAAGCTGGTGCAGTTCCTCCAGCTCAACCCGCGGCGGATGATCCGCATCGAGGGCTACACCGACAACCAGGGCGACGAGCAGGAGAACCAGCAGTTGTCCCGGGACCGCGCCCAGGCGGTGGCCGACGTGCTCACCGACCTCGGCGTGGACGCCAAGCGCATCCAGGTGCAGGGCTTCGGCGAGGCCTACCCGGTGGCGGACAACGCCTCGTCCCTGGGCCGCGCGCAGAACCGCCGCGTGGAAATCGTCTTCTCCGACGACAAGGGCCAGCTCGGCGCCCAGCGCTGAGCCCCCGGCGCCGGGCGGGCCGGCCCGGCGCTGCTAACCTGTTGGCAGGGCGGCATCTCGAAGCTGTTCGAGGGTCGCCTTGGCGAAAATACGCCGATGGGACCACCCCACTCCGGGGCGTCCGCCAGCAGGAACCCGCAATGCCCTTCAAACGTGAAACTCTCAAAGCCCTCGTCGCCGATGCCCAGCCGCTGACCGGCTGGGGGTTGCAGCGCTACCTGGCCGACCAGGGCCAGGTGCAGGTGCTGGACTGGGTCACCGATACAGATTCGTTGCTGCGCCAGTTGAGCGAACGCCCCGACCTCGATCTGCTGATCACCGAGATGGCCTTGCCCGGCTCGCGCGGGCGCGATGGCGTGCACTTGCTCGAATGGCTGCAGCGCAACTACCCGCAGCTCAAGGTGCTGGTCTACTCGGTGTCGGGGGCGCCGCTGATGGCGCGGGCCTCGCTCAAGTGCGGCGCCAGCGCCTATGTCTGCAAGCGCAGCCCGTTGTCGGTACTGGACGAGGCGGTGACGCGGATTCGCCAGGGGCTGACCTACACCGACCCCACCCTGCGCCCGCAGCGCCATACCGGCCAGCCGCTGAGCCCCACCGAGATCGACATCCTGCTCCGCCTGTCCCATGGCGCCACGGTAGGCGAGATCGCCGAGCGCACCAGCCGCAGCGTTTCCACCATCAGCACCCACAAGCGCAACGCCATGAGGAAGCTGGGCGTGACCAACGACGCGCAACTGGTGATCGCCGGCATGCTGGACTGGCTCGGCGAGTTCTGAGGCGCTCTGGCGCGCGGCCTGCGCCGATCATCGGCGGCGGGCTGTATCGGTATGTTTCCCTGCTACTGTTCTGGAACAGTTTCGAGTTTTTGGCTACTGTTTCGGTCCAATGCCCGAGGGATCGCCGCCATGAGCAATCTGCTTCTGTACCAACGCATCGCCCAGCAACTCGCCGAGGACATCCGCCGCGGCGTCTACCAGCCGGGCGAGCGCGTGCCCTCGGTACGCAAGCTGAGCACCCAGCTCAACGTCAGCCACGCCACCGTGCTGCAGGCCTACGCCACCCTGGAGGACCAGGGGCTGATCCGCGCGCGCCCGCAGTCCGGCTTCTACGTGCACCACACCCCGGCGCTGACCGCCTCGACCCCGGACATCGCGCGGGTCGAGCGCCCCGGCCTGGTGACCCGCAGCAGCATCATCAACCAGGTGCTGGCCGAGGCGCGCCGCGAGGGCGTGTTCCCCCTGGGCGCGGCGGTGCCGCACGTGGACTACCTGCCGGTGCGCGCGCTGCACCAGCAACTGGCCAAGGTCACCCGCTTCTCCAGCCCGCGGGCCTTCAGCTACATGTTCAGCCCCGGCTACGAGCCGCTGCGCCGCCAGGTGGCGATCCGCATGCGCGACGCCGGCGTGGTGGTCGATCCCAGCCAGGTGACCATCACCCACGGTTGCGTGGACGCCATCCACATGGCGCTGCGGGTGATGACCCGCCCCGGCGACCTGATCGCCACCGAGTCGCCCAGCTACTACGGCCTGCTGCAACTGGCCGACATCCTCGGCCTGAAGGTCATCGAGATCCCCAGCGACCCGCTCACCGGCATCAGCCTGGAAGCCCTGCAGCTGGCCGCCAACCAGTGGCCGATCAAGGCCCTGGTGCTGACCGCGCGGCTGTCCAACCCACTGGGCGGGACCATCCCCGAGGAGCGCCAGAAGCAACTGCTCAAGCTCACTTCCGAGCACAACATCGGGGTGATCGAGGACGACATCTACGGCGAACTGATGTTCGACGAGGGCCAGACCAAGTCACTCAAGGCCCACGACCGCGAGGGCAGGGTGGTGTACTGCTCGAGCTTCTCCAAGACCATCTCGCCGGGGGTGCGCATCGGCTGGATCATCGCCGAGCGCTACCAGGAGGAAATCCGCCGCCTGCAGACCTTCACCACCCACTCGGCGTGCACGGTGACGCAGATGGGCGTGGCCGCCTACCTGGAGAACGGCGGCTACGACCGCCACCTGCGCTACATCCGCCAGGAGTACCGCAAGAACATGACCGCCTACCAGCTGGCGGTGCAGCAGTACTTCCCCGAAGGCACGCAGATGACCCGGCCCAAGGGCGGCTTCATCCTCTGGGTCAGCCTGCCGGCCAAGGTGAACACCAAGGAACTGCACGTGCGCGCGCTGGAGCAGGGCATCAGCATCGCCCCGGGGCTGATCTTCAGCAACACCGAGCAGTTCAACAACTGCCTGCGCCTGACCTGCGGCATCCCGTGGAACCGCGAGGCGGAGCGGGCGATCATGACCCTCGGCATGCTGGCCTGCCAGCTGTGCCAGGAGGAGCAGATCGCTGCCTGATGCACCTGGGGTTGAATAGCGTTGATGTTTAACCCGTTTTGGCTGACGGCCTCGTCTGAAGGTTTGACTCCTTCACCGAGGCCGCCGTCATGTCGTTTCCCGTCACTTCCTTTCGTCCCGTCGCCATCGGCCTGCTGCTGGCCGTGGGCGGCTGTGGCCAGTCCACCCAGCAGCAGGCCGCCCAGCCTTCGATGACGAAACAGGCGCCGCTCGCCGACCTGGCCGCCAAGAGCGAGGCCCGCCGTGCTGCCATGCCGGCCGCCGCGCCGATGCTGGAAAGCTACGCCCTGCCCGTGGCGCCCGAGCCGTTGCCGGCCGGCTATCGCGACCAGGACCGCGAGCAATACCAGAAGCTGGCGCAGAACCCGGTGCACAGCGTCGCCGAGGCGCCGGTGTCGACCTTCAGCATCGACGTGGACACCGGCAGCTACGCCAACGTCCGCCGCCTGCTCAACGAGGGCCGCCTGCCGCCCCAGGGCGCGGTGCGCCTGGAAGAGATGCTCAACTACTTCCCCTATGCCTACGCGCCGCCCAGCGACGACAGCCCCTTCGGCATCACCACCGAGCTGGCGCCCACGCCGTGGAACCCCCACACCCGGCTGCTGCGCATCGGCATCAAGGCTTCCGAGCGCAGCGTCGAGCAACTGCCGCCGGCCAACCTGGTGTTCCTGGTGGACGTCTCCGGCTCCATGGACCGCCGCGAAGGCCTGCCGCTGGTGAAGGGCACCCTCAAGCTGCTGGTGGACCAGTTGCGGCCGCAGGACAAGGTGTCGCTGGTGGTCTATGCCGGCGAATCGCGGGTGGTGCTGGAACCCACTTCCGGCAAGGACAAGGCGAAGATCCGCGCCGCCATCGAGCAATTGCAGGCCGGTGGCTCCACCGCTGGCGCGGCAGGCATCGAACTGGCCTACCGCATGGCGCAGCAGGGCTTCATCGACAAGGGCATCAACCGCATCCTGCTGGCCACCGACGGCGACTTCAACGTCGGCGTCAGCGACTTCGAGACGCTCAAGGCCATGGCCGCCGAGAAGCGCCGCAGCGGGGTGTCGCTGACCACCTTGGGCTTCGGCGTGGACAACTACAACGAGCGCCTGATGGAACAGCTGGCCGACGCCGGCGACGGCAACTACGCCTACATCGACAACCTGCGCGAGGCGCGCAAGGTGCTGGTGGAACAGCTCAGCTCGACCCTCGCGGTGCTGGCGAAGAACGTGAAGCTCCAGCTGGAGTTCAACCCGGCGCAGGTCAGCGAGTACCGCCTGCTGGGCTACGAGAACCGCGCTCTGAAGCGCGAGGATTTCAACAACGACCAGGTCGATGCCGGCGAGATCGGCGCCGGGCATACGGTCACCGCGCTCTACGAGATCGTCCCGAAAGGGCAGAAGGGCTGGCTCGAGCCGCTGCGCTACCAGGCCGAGGCCAAGCCCGCCGGCAAGGGCGACGAACTGGCCTGGCTGCGGGTGCGCTGGCAGAAGCCGGAGGGCGGGCCCAGCCAGCTCGTCGAACGCCCGATAGCTACAACCGGCGCTACCGATCTGGCCCGGGCCAGCGACGACCTGCGCTTCGCCGCGGCGGTGGCGGCCTTCGCCCAGCAACTCGACGGCGCGCGCTACACCGGCGGCTTCGACCTGGGCGATACTCTGGCCCTGGCCCGAAGCGCGCGCGGCGAGGACCCGTTCGGCCTGCGCGGTGAATTCCTCCAGCTCGTCGAGCTGGCGCGCAGCCTGCAAACCCCCTTGGCACGGAACCCCTGACTTGACCACGGACGAAGACGACGCCGCGCTGCTGCGGCGCTACCGCAAAGGCGATGCCGAGGCCTTCGCCACGCTCTACGCGCGCCATCGCCTGGGCCTGTACCGCTTCCTCTGCGGCCTGGGCGGCGACGTCGCGCAGGCCGAGGAAGTGTTCCAGGAAACCTGGCTGAGCCTGATCCGCAGCGACAGCGAGCCCCAGGGCCGGGCCAGCTTCCGCACCTGGCTGTACCGGATCGCCCGCAACCGGCTGATCGACCACTGGCGGCGCAACGGCCGGCGCAGCGCGCAGCACGAGACTTTCGACGAACAGATACATGGCGAAGCGCTGCCCGGCGAGGCCGAGGACCCGCTGCGGCAACTGAGCCTGAGCCGCGACCGCGAGCGCCTGCAGCAGGCCTTGGAGGTATTGCCCGGCGAGCAGCGCGAAGTGTTCCTGCTGCGCGCCCACGGCGACCTGGAGCTGCAGGAGATCGCCGAACTGACCCGCACGCCCGCCGAGACGGTGAAGAGCCGCCTGCGCTACGCGTTGCAGAAACTGCGCCGGTTGCTCGCCGACCCGGCGGCGACCCAGGAGGTATCCCCATGACCCGCCATCCGCAGCGGCCGGACGCCGAGGAAGCCGAGCTGCTCGAGCATTTCCGCCGGCACGGCGGCGAGCAGCCCCCGGCTCAGCTGGACGCCCGCATCCTGGCCGCGGCCCGCGCCGCCGTGCAACCACGCGCGAGTGCCTGGCAGCACCTGGGCCGCTGGCTGTTTGGCCGGCCGCAGCGCTGGTCGGTGGCCCTGGCCGGGGTGGCGACCCTCGGCATCGGCCTGAGCCTGGCCTTGCGCACCTTCGAAGAAGCCCCGCACTACGATGCCGTCGCACCGGCCATGGCCCCGGCGCCCAAGGCCGAATCCATGGCCCGCTCCGCCCGCCAGGCCGCCCCGGCGCTGTACTCGGCGCCGGCCGCCCCCGCCGCGGCGCCGGCTCCGCAGCTGGAGCAACGCAAGCAGATGGCGGAAAGCGCGGTAGCCGCCGACGCGGCCGCGCCCATGGCCAAGCGCAGCGCCGAGCCGGTCCCGGCGGAACCGCAGGCCAGCCTGCGGCGCCTGGCCGAGTTGCAACGGCAGGGCGACCAGGCGGCCGCCAAGAGTCTGCGCGAGGACCTGCAGCGGCGCTATCCGCGACTGGATATCGACGCCGAGCTGCGGCGCCTGGAGGCCCGCCCTTGAGAGCCTGAGCGCGTCTATCGGAATTGCCTTCGGATTGATCTGAGCCTCTTGTCTTACAGATCAACTAAGGCGAGGATGACGCGCCCCTGGCCATTTGCCTGCCCCGTGATGTTGCGACGCTTCGTTCTGCTGACCCTCCTGCCGCTGTTGCTGAGCGCCTGCGGCGATGCCGACAAGACGCCACCGGCCAAGGCCGAGGCGCCCGCGGTGGCGCCTGCCGCCCCGGCGGAAAAGGCCCCGCCGCCCGAACCCGCGGCGCAGCCCAGGCCGGCGCCCGCCGCCAGCGCGAAGCCGGCCGCGCCCAAGGCGGAACTGGGCAAGCCCCTGGCCCCCGAGCGCCTGCCGGTGGCCGACGCCAAGCCGAAGAAAGCCGCCGAACCCAGCGTGAACAAGCCGCTGCCGCCCTCCAAGCTCGACCTGCGCCTGCCCAGGGACGTGCTGCACGGCCTGGAACCGGGCCGCGCCCTGCGCGAGGACCTGGACAAGCCGCTGCTGCCGCCGATGTTCGAGGAGAAGGAGAGCCCGTTCCAGGTGGGTGGCCGGTTGATCCAGCGGGAGCGGGGGGAGCGTAGCGATCCCAGTGATGACAGCTGGCATTCGGAGATTCGTGGGGCGGAGGTGCAGTTTCAGTTTCGCAATTGAGTTGGGGGGCTTTTCGTAGGAGCGAGCTTGCTCGCGAATGGTGTTTCCCGGCGGTTCTGGTGCTGGGCCTGGAGAGCGCCCTCTCCCTAACCCTCTCCCTGTGTATGGACCGGAGACATGGTAGACACCTGTTCGGAGACAAGGTGAACAGATTAGGGAAGCCGTTTGCCAGCGATGCATAGCTGCTCGCGCAGGTCGATCCTGGCAATACGGTGCGTGCTCCAGTACACGTTGTACTGTCCCTCTTCGGTAGTCGGCCGTATCGCGACCGACTCACCGATGAATGCCTTGCCTACCTGGTACGGCCGCCCCTGACAGTAAATTTCACCTTTGCCCTGGACCTTGCGCACCAGGTCCAGCTCATCGTACTGCGGAGCGGGTGGATGCTCCTGATATTCAAGCGGGCTCGGTTGATAACGCTGTTGCGGAACCTGCATGTCCAGTGCCTGGTGCGGACGCTGCTGATTGTAAAGCCCGCGCCAACGATCAAACGCCGCCTGGGCGTGGATCAAGTCATCAAAAACTCGTCCTTGCAGCAATTCGACCTTGAGCGTGCGGTGGAAGCGCTCGTCCTTGCCTTGGGTTTGCGGGTGGTAAGGGCTGGAGTGGCTGGTCCGGATACCCTGGCGCATCAACCAGACCTCCAGGGCCGTGTAATGGGCTTCGGTATCACCCCAGGGGCTGCCATTGTCCATGGTCATACGCCGCGGTAGCCCATAGCGCCTGAAGGTCGCGATGAGGTGGGCCTGCACGGTTTCCCGTCGCTCATCGCTACAACCCTGTAGGCATAGGGCATAGCGGGAGTGGTCATCAAGGATCGTCAGGGGATAGCAACGCCCTTTGGCGAGGGGAAAGTGCCCCTTGAAGTCCATCTGCCACAGATCGTTCGGGGCAACATGTTCGAAGCGTTGCCACGGCTGGCAGCGCTCGCCAGCCTCCGGTTGAATGCAGCCATGGCGGAGCAGGATCGCATGCACAGTGCTTACCGCTGGAGCATCCACCCCCTGATTGAGCAAGAGCTGCCGCAACTTGCGTGCGCCCCAGCTCGGATGCTCCTGGCGCAGAGCCACGACGTGCGCTTCGAGATCTTCCGGCGAACGGCCCGGAGAGCGCTTTGGACGTCGTGAGCGATCCTCCAGCCCCTCGCCCGCCTGACCTCGCTTCAGCCATTTGTAACCGGTATTCGGACTGATTCCGAAGCGCCGGCAAAGCTGGCGGAGGTTGGCACCCGGCGTGCTGGCCAAGGCAACGAATTCCTCGCGTACCTGCATTTTGGACACCTCCTGCCAGGGCATCTCACGCTCCTCATGCGTTTCGATGCCTCAGCATGATGTGTTCGCCATGTCTCCGAACACCTGTTCACCATGTCTCCGGTCCATACACCCTGAAGGGAGAGGGGACCGTTGGGCATAGGCTGACGTTCTGGAGTCAGCCGGCAGCATCGAAAGTTACTGGCTGAAACCTGGCCTCCTCTCGGCACGGACAAGCCCCCTCTCCCTTCAGGGAGAGGGTTGGGGAGAGGGGACGGACTTCGACATCGCTCCGGAGTGGGGCTTGACTCGGTTGTTCGCGAGCAAGCTCGCTCCTACGAAAGAAAGAAAAGCCCGTCAGAACCGATGTTCCCCGCGCTGGATCGCCCCGAACACCTCCTCATCCAGCAGCCGATAATCCACTTCCCCCGGCAACCGCACGAACAGCGCCTCGCCAACCTGCCGCGGATCGAACCCGGCGCTCTTCAGGTCCGCCTTCTTGTACTTGAAGGTCCCCGTGGTCTCCACCTGCTGCAGAAGCCGCAGGAACAGCGGCACGGCGTAGGCCGGCAGCTCGCGGTCCAGGTGTTCGGCCAGGGCCTGGCCGTCCAGCGCCTGGCCGGGCGCCAGGCGTAGTGCGGCCATGCCGCAGCGGCCGTCGGTGCCGGGGATCTCCACGCCGTAGACCACCGCGTCTTCCACGCCGGGGAAGGCGCCGAGGACGTTTTCCACCTCGGTGGTGGAGACGTTCTCGCCCTTCCAGCGGAAGGTGTCGCCCAGGCGGTCGACGAACTGGGTGTGCTTGAAGCCCAGGTCGCGCATCAGGTCGCCGGTGTTGAACCAGGCGTCGCCCTTCTTGAACACGTCGCGGTAGATCACCGCCTGGGTCTTGGCCGGGTCGGTGTAGCCGTCGAACGGCCACTTGTCGCTGATCTCGCTGATCAGCAGGCCCGACTCGCCCTTGCCGACCTTCTCCATGAAGCCCTTGGCATCGCGCAGCGGGCGGTCGTTCTCCAGGTCGTAGCGGACGATGGCGTAGGTGGCCGGGGAGAAGCCCACGGTGTTGTCGAAGTTGAAGACGTTGGTGAAGCCGATGTTGCCTTCGCTGGCGGCATAGAACTCGGTGATGCGCTCGATGCCGAAGCGCGCCTTGAACTCGCCCCAGATGGACGGGCGCAGGCCGTTGCCGATCATGCAGGTCAGGCTGTTGTCGCGCTCTTCCTCGCAGGCCGCCTGGTTGAGCAGGTAGCGGCACAGTTCGCCGATATAGCCGAAGCAGGTCGCGTTGTAATGGCGCACATCCTTCCAGAACGCCTTGGCGGAGAACTTGCGGCGCAGGGCGATGGCTGCGCCGCCGGCCAGCACCGCGCTCCAGCACACGGTGACGGCGTTGTTGTGGTAGCAGGGCAGGGTCAGGTAGAGCACGTCTTCGCGGCCCAGGCCCAGGCCGGAGTGGCCGAAGCCGCCGTAGGCCTTGATCCAGCGCCCGTGGCTCATGATCGAGGCCTTCGGCAGGCCGGTGGTGCCGGAGGTGTAGATGTAGAAGCAGGCGTCCTTCAGGCGCACCTGGGTGGTCTCGGCCAGGTTGTTGGAGGCCTGGGACTGCGCCAGGCGCATCAGGTTGGCCCAGCCCGCCGGGGCCTGGCCGGGGTCGCGCAGGGTATCGTCGTCGGCCACCCAGTACAGGCGTTCGGCGCCGCCCTGCAGGTTGGCGCGGACTTCGTCGAAGGCCTCGCGCAGTTCCTCGCCGACCACGAAGTGGCCGGGGCTGACCAGGTTCAGGCTGTGGGCCAGCACCTGGCCGCGCTGGGTGGTGTTGATCAGCGCGCCCACGGCGCCGAGCTTGGCCAGGGCGGCGAGGGTCACCAGCAGTTCGGCGCGGTTCTCCAGCATCACCGCGACCACGCTGCCGTGCTTCACGCCCTCGGCCTGGAAGGCGCGCGCCAGGCGGTTGGCCCAGCCGTTGAACAGGGCGTAGGACAGGCGCCGCGGGCCTTCCAGCAGGGCCGGGGCGTCCGGGTACAGGCGCGCCGCGCGCTCCAGGGCCCAGCCCAGGGACAGGTTCTTCTCGCGGTTGCGGATGCCGGTGTAGTAGAGCCCGCGCAGCATGCGCGGCACGCGCCCGAGGGTGGCGGGCAGGTGGGCGATGAAGCGGGTGGGGGTGATCAGGTCGGCATGGCTCATTGACGCGGGCCCTTGTTGTCGTTGTTGTCTGGCGTGTGCACGCCCGTTCGACTCTAGGACGCTGGCGAGGCTGGGGCTATGACCTTGGCGCGCGCGCCGCCGGGCAGTTCGGCAAACCGGGCAGGGCTCTTCGTAGGAGCGAGCTTGCTCGCGAACGAGTCCGGCTGCGGAATCGGTTCGCGAGCAAGCTCGCTCCTACAGGGACGGCACGCAGCCTCAATCCAGGAACAGATCGGGCACCAGTGGCCCGCCTTGAGGATCGAAGCGGTATTGCTCGAAGTCGCTCACGCCCTGTTCGCGGAGGATGTCTTCGTCGATCAGCAGGCGCCCGCTGATGCTGCGGCCCGTGCTGTCGAGAATGGCGTGGGCGGCGTCGGCCATGATCGCCGGGGTGCGGGCGCGCTTGAAGGCGTCGCGGCTGCCCAGTTCGAACTCGATGGCGGCGGTGGCGATCATGGTCTTCGGCCACAGGGCGTTGACGCTGATGCCGTACTTCCTGAACTCCTCGTGCATGCCGAGGGTGAGCATGCTCATGCCGTACTTGGTGACGGTGTAGGGGCCGTGCTGGGCGAACCATTTTTCCGCCAGGTTCAGCGGCGGCGACAGGCTGAGGATATGGCCCTGGCTCTGCTTCAGGTAGGGCAGGGCGGCCTGGCTGCAGACCATCACCGCGCGGGTGTTGATCTGGAACATCAGGTCGAAGCGCTTGGGCTCCAGGCGCTCCACGCCCACCAGCTTGATGGCGCCGGCGTTGTTGACCAGCCCGTCGATGCCGCCGAAATGCTCTGCGGCGCGGGCCATGGCCTCGCGCACGGCATTCTCGTCGCGCACGTCCAGTTGCAGGGCCAGGGCCTTGCCGCCGGCGGCCTCGACTTCCTCGGCGACGCTGTGGATGGTGCCGGCCAGCTTGGGATGGGGTTCGGCGCTTTTCGCCGCGATCACGACATTGGCGCCGTCGCGCGCGGCGCGCAGGGCGATCTCGCGGCCGATTCCGCGGCTGGCGCCGGTGATGAAGAGGGTCTTGGCATTCAGGGACATGGTTTGGCTCCGTGTTCTTGTTGTGTTCGGACTGCACCTGTAGGAGCGAGCTTGCTCGCGAATGGGGTTTCCCGGCGGTTCTGGTGCGTTGGGTTGACTCCGTTCCCTCTCCCCAGCCCTCTCCCTGAAGGGAGAGGGGGCTTGTCCGTGCCGAGAGGAGGTGTGGTTTCAGCCGGAAACCAACGGCGCTGCCGGCTGACTCCAGAACACCCAGCCCTGCCCAACGGTCCCCTCTCCCTTCAGGGAGAGGGTTAGGGAGAGGGCGCTCTTCAGGCCCAGCACCGAAGCCACCAGCAGAACCCCCATTCGCGAGTAAGCTCGCTCCTACGAAAAGCGTTTCAGGCCTCCTCGGCCTCGACCTCCACCAGCAGTTGGCGGCTCTTGACCTGTTCGCCCTTGCTCACCTGGATGCGGCGGATAATGCCGTCGACCCCGGCCTTGAGCGGATGTTCCATTTTCATCGCCTCCAGCACGAGCAGCAGCTGACCCTTGCTGACCCGCGCGCCTTCGCTGACCAGCACGTCGACGATGGCGCCGTCCATCGGCGCCTTGACCGTGCCGGACGCCGCGCCGCCCTGGGCGCCGGCGGGCTCGTGGGTGATGTCGCGCAGTTCCAGGTTGCCGCCGGCGCCATACAGCCAGATGCGTTCGCCTTGGGTGTGATGGGCGATGCGCCGGCGGATGCCGTCGATCTCCGCCACGACCCAGCGCTCGTCGATGGCGATCAGCCACAGCGCCACCACCGATTCGCCGATGTAGGCCAGCAGCTTGGGCTGCGCGCCGGGCTCCAGCACATCCAGCTCCACCGCGTGCTTCTGCTCGCCGTCGTGCAACTGGTAGCGCCAGGGCAGGCTGCCGGCGTTGCGCCAGCCGACCAGGCCGCCCTGGTGCGCGCGGGCGCTGGCCGAGGCCTGGTAGAGCAGGGCGGCGGCCAGGGCCAGTTCGCTGGGCTGCGGCGCTTGCGGGCGCAGGCTGGGGTCGTCGGCGAAGTGTTCGGCGATGAATGCCGTGGTGGCGTTGCCGGCGGCGAACTCGGGGTGCCGGAGCAGGTTGGCGAGGAAGCGCTGGTTGGCCTTCACGCCGAGCAGCACGCAATCCTCCACGGCGCGAACCAGCTTGCGCCGGGCCTCGTCGCGGGTGGCGCCATAGGCGATCACCTTGGCCAGCATGGGGTCGTAGAAGGGCGTCACCGCCTGGCCTTCCACCAGGCCGTGGTCGATGCGGATGCCGTCCAGCAGTGGCGGCTCCCAGCGCAGCACTTCGCCGGTCTGCGGCAGGAAGCCGTTGCCGGCGTCCTCGGCGTACAGGCGCACCTCGATGGCGTGGCCGCGCAGCGGGATTTCCTCCTGCTTCAGCGGCAGTGGCCGGCCCTCGGCCACGCGGACCTGCCAGGCCACCAGGTCCTGGCCGGTGACCAGTTCGGTGACCGGGTGCTCGACCTGCAGGCGGGTGTTCATCTCCAGGAAGTAGAAGGCGCCGCTGGCGTCCAGCAGGAACTCCACGGTGCCGGCGCCGACGTAGTTCACCCGCGCCGCCGCCTTCACCGCCGCCTCGCCCATGGCCTGGCGCAGTTCGGCGCCGAGCACCGGGCAGGGCGCTTCTTCGATGACCTTCTGGTGGCGGCGCTGCACCGAGCAGTCGCGCTCGCCGAGGTAGACGAGGTTGCCGTGGCTGTCGCCGAACACCTGGATTTCCACGTGGCGTGGGCGGATCACCGCCTTCTCCAGGATCAGTTCGTCGCTGCCGAAGGCGTTCAGGGCCTCGGAGCGCGCGGTGCGCAGTTGCGCGGCCAGCTCGTCGGCCGCCTGCACCAGGCGCATGCCGCGACCGCCGCCGCCGGCGCTGGCCTTGATCATCAGCGGGTAGCCGATGCGCTCGGCCTCGCGGGCCAGGGTGGCGTCGTCCTGCGCGGCGCCTTCGTAGCCGGGGATGCAGGGCACGCCGGCTTCGAGCATGGCCAGCTTGGACAGGCGCTTGCTGCCCATCAGGTGGATGGCCTCCACGCTGGGGCCGATGAAGACGATGCCGGCGGCCTCGCAGGCGCGGGCGAACTCGGCGTTCTCCGAGAGGAAGCCGTAGCCGGGGTGCACGGCGCCGGCGCCTGTGCGCTGAGCTGCGTCGAGGATGGCCGCGGCCTTCAGGTAGGACTGGCCGACCGGCGCCGGGCCGATGCACACGGCCTCGTCGGCCAGTTGCACGTGGCGCGCCTCGGCGTCGGCCTCGCTGTACACCGCCACCGTGCGGTAGCCCAGGGCCTGGGCGGTGCGGATCACCCGGCAGGCGATCTCGCCGCGGTTGGCGATGAGGATCTTGTCGAAGCTGGGCATGGATGTGCTCCTGCTGGCTTGGGTGCTGGTCGTGGGTTCCCGCGTTCGCGGGAATGACGGAGGCGTTCCGTCATCCTCGCGAACGCGGTGATCCAGCGACTACTGTGCCCAGTTGGGTTTGCGTTTCTGCACGAAGGCCAGGGTGCCTTCGGCGCCTTCCGCGCCGGTCACGGCGGCGGCGAACTGTTTTGCAGCCTCGTCCAGCAACGGGCCCAGGGCCTCGGTCTCGGTGGCCAGCAGCAGCGCCTTGGTCTGCGCATTGGCGCCGGGGGCGCAGCGGCGCACCTGCTCCAGGCATTCCGCCAGGCGCTGGCCGAGCGCATCGGCGCTGGCTTCGCTGAAGTGCACCAGGCCCAGGCGCAGCGCCTCGCGGCCGTCGAAGCGGGCGGCGCTGAGCGCCAGGCGGCGGGCCTGGGTCAGGCCGATGCGCTTGACCACGAAGGGGGCGATCTGCGCCGGCAGGATGCCCAGGCTGGTTTCCGGCAGGCCGAACTGGGCGCCGTCGGCGGCGATGGCGATGTCCGACACGCAGGCCAGGCCGAAGCCGCCGCCGAGCACCGCGCCTTCCAGCACGGCGACCAGCACCTGCGGCTGCGCCTGGGCCTCTTCCAGCAGGCCGCCGAAGGCGCGGTTCAGCGCGGCGTAGGCGTCCGGGCCGGCGGCGCGGGCGCCGGCCATGTCCTTGATGTCGCCGCCGGCGCAGAAGTGCCCGCCGGCGCCGCGCAGGACGATGGCGCGCACTTCGCGTTCATCGCGCACCGCGGCCAGCACCGCGCGCAGTTCGCCGACCATGGCCAGGCTCATGGCGTTGCGGCTGTCCGGGCGGTCGAGGGTGACGTGCAGCACGCCGCCATCGCGTTCCAGCAGCAGGGTTTCGCAGTTCGGCAATTCGCTCATGCCGGAAATCCTCGTCGATTCATCGTCTTTTCTTTTCGTAGGAGCGAGCTTGCTCGCGAACGCTTCCGCAGCGGGGCTGGTTCGCGAGCAAGCTCGCTCCTACGAGGGCGAAAGCGCTCAGCTCTTTTTCTTGCCCGGGAGGGTGCCCATCAGCTTGCAGATGATGCCGAGCATGATCTCGTCGGCGCCGCCGCCGATGGACACCAGGCGGGTGTCGCGGTAGGCGCGGGAGATCGGGTTCTCCCACATGAAGCCCTGGCCGCCCCAGTACTGCAGGCAGGCGTCGGTGACCTCGCGGGCCAGGCGGCCGACCTTGAGCTTGGCCATGGAGGCCAGGCGGGTCACGTCCCTGCCGCGGATGTACTGTTCGGTGGCCTGGTAGGTGAGGGCGCGCAGGCACTCGATCTCGGTCATCAGCTCGGCCATGCGGAAGTGGATGACCTGGTTGTCGATCAACGCCTGGCCGAAGGTCTTGCGCTCCTTGCAGTAGTCGATGGTGGCGTTGACGCAGTACTCCATGCCCTTGATCCCGCTGGCCGCGCCGAACAGGCGCTCCTCCTGGAACTGCAGCATCTGCATCATGAAGCCCGCGCCCTCGGCGCCGATACGGTTGCGCTGCGGCACGCGCACGTCGTCGAAGAACACCTGGGCGGTCTCCGAGCTGCGCATGCCGAGCTTGTCCAGGTGCGGGCTGACGCTGATGCCCTTGCTCTTCATCGGCACCATGATCAGCGACTTGTTGACGTGGGGCTTGTCGTCGGAGGTGTTGGCCAGCAGGCAGATGAAGTCGGCCGACGGCGAGTTGGTGATCCACATCTTGCTGCCGTTGATCACGTAGTCGTCGCCATCCTTGCGCGCGGTGGTCTTCAGCCCGGCCACGTCGGAACCGGCGCCGACCTCGGAGACGCCGATGCAGCCGACCATCTCGCCGGCGATGGCCGGACGCAGGAATTCCTCGCGCAGCTCGTCGGAGCCGAAGCGGGCCAGGGCCGGGGTGCACATGTCGGTCTGCACGCCGATGGACATGGGCACGCCGCCGCAGTGGATGGTGCCGAACTCTTCGGCGGCGACCACCGAGTAGCTGTAGTCCAGGCCCATGCCGCCGAATTTCTCCGGCTTGGAGATGCCCAGCAGGCCGAGGGCGCCGGCTTTCTTGAACACTTCATGGATGGGGAAGCGGCCGTCCTTTTCCCACTGGTCGACGTAGGGGTTGATCTCCTTGTCGACGAAGTTGCGGACGGTGCGGCGGAGTTCTTCGTGTTCCTGGGTGAAGAGCATTTGTTGTTTTCCTCCTGAGCCTTGGGTGTTCACTTCCCTTTCCCCTCTCCCCAACCCTCTCCCTGAAGGGAGAGGGGGCTGTTCGGAGCGGGCGGGAAGTTCGCTTTACGCCGGATCGCTTTGGCACCCTCTCCCTGGGAGAGGGCGCCTGTATCAGAACCTCGCTACCCCGAAACTGTTGCCCTTGAGCGGTCGCACCGCCGCCTCCGCGCAGATGTCCAGCAGATAGCCCAGCAGCCGGCGGCTGTCGCGCGGGTCGATCAGCCCGTCGTCCCACAGGCTGGCCGTGCCGTAGAGCGCGGTGGACTGGGCGTCGAGCTTCTGCGCGGTCATCTGTTCGAGCATGTCGAGCATCTTCGCGTCGGCCTCCTTGCCCTCCTTGGCGTGCTTTTCCTCGGTGACGATGCGCAGCACCTTGCCGGCCTGGGCGCCGCCCATCACCGCGGTGCGGCTGTTCGGCCAGGCGAAGATGAAGCGCGGGTCCAGGCCGCGGCCGCACATGGCGTAGTTGCCGGCGCCGTAGGAGCCGCCGACCACCAGGGTGAGCTTGGGCACCGTGGCGTTGGCCACCGCCTGGATCATCTTCGAGCCGTGCTTGATCACGCCCAGGCGCTCGGACTCGGTGCCGACCATGAAGCCGGTGGTGTTGTGCAGGAACAGGATCGGCGTGTTGCTCTGCTCGCACAGCTGGATGAACTGCGCCGCCTTGGCCGCGCCCTGCGGGGTGATCGGGCCGTTGTTGCCGATCAGGCCGCAGGCGTGGCCTTCGATGTGCAGGTGGCCGCAGACGGTCTGGGCGTCGAATTCGTTCTTGAAGGCGAGGAAGCGCGAACCGTCGGCGATGCGCGCGATGATCTCGCGCACGTCGTAGGGCTTGCGGGCGTCCGCCGGGACCACGCCGAGCAGTTCCTCGGCCGGGTACAGCGGCTCGTCCCACTGCCTTGCCGGGCGCGCCGGCAGCTGGGCGTTCCACGGCAGGGCGGCGAGAATCTCGCGGGCCAGGCGTACGCCGTCGGCGTCGTTCTCGGCCAGGTACTCGGCGGTGCCGGCGACCTGGGCGTGCAGCTCGGCGCCGCCCAGTTCCTCGTCCGTGGCCACCTCGCCGGTGGCGGCCTTGAGCAGCGGCGGGCCGGCGAGGAACATCTTGGCCTTGCCGCGCACCACCACCACGTAGTCCGACAGCCCCGGCTGGTAGGCGCCGCCGGCGGTGCTGGAGCCGTGCACCACGGTGACCTGGGGAATGCCGGCGGCCGACAGCCGCGCCTGGTTGGCGAAGCCACGGGCGCCTTCGACGAAGATTTCCGCCGCGTAGTTGAGGTTGGCGCCGCCGCTCTCGGTGAGGGCGATCAGCGGCAGCTTGTTCTCCAGCGCCACCTGCTGCAGGCGCAGGGTCTTCTTCAGCCCGGTGGGCGAGATGGTGCCGCCCTTGATCGCGCTGTTGCTGGCGCTGACCAGGCAGCGCACCCCGGCCACGTAGCCGATGCCGGAGATGATGCCGCCGCCGGCCTGGGTGCCGTCCTTGTCGTCGTGCAGCTTGTAGCCGGCCAGGGAGCAGAGTTCGAGGAAGGGCGCGCCGGGGTCGAGCAGCAGGTTCAGGCGCTCGCGCGGCAGCAGCTGGCCGCGCTTGTCGAACTTCGGCTTGGCCTCGGCGGCCTTGTCCAGCACCTTCTGCTCGACCTCGCGGAAGCTCGCCACGGCGGCCAGCATGGCCTCGCGGTTGCGGGCGAAGTCCTCGCCCTGGGTGTCGATTTCCGACTGGATCAGCGGCATGGCTTACTCCTGGTCCTTCAGCACGTCGGGCAGGTAGGCGCGGTGGAAGCCGTTGTAGGAACGGCTCTGCCCGGGCTTGCCCTTGCTCAGCGGGAAGGCGCGGCTGCCCTGGCTGGCGGCACCATCGATACGGATCGTGTTGCCGCTGATGAAGGCGGCGCCGGGGGAGAGCAGGAAGACGATGGCGGAGGCCACTTCCGATTCGGTGCCGATGCGCTTGAGCGGCACGTGCTCGCGCAGGGTCGGGATCACCGCCTTGAAGGCGCCCTCGTAGGTGTCCATGCCGCTGGAGGCGATCCAGCCCGGCGCCACCGCGTTGACCCGCACCCCGGCGTGACCCCACTCCACGGCGGCGGTCTTGGTGAAGTTCTCCATGCCCGCGCGGGCGGCGCCGGAGTGGCCCATGCCGGGCATGCCGCCCCACATGTCGGCGAGCATGTTGACGATGCTGCCGCCGTGCTTGCTCATGCTCTGGTTGAACACTTCGCGGGCCATGAGGAAGCCGCCCACCAGGTTGGTGCGCACCACCGCCTCGAAGCCCTTGAGGTTGATCGAGGCCAGCGGCGCGGGGTATTGGCCGCCGGCGTTGTTGACCAGGTGCCGGATCGGCCCGCGCTCGGCGAGCACCTGCGCCACCAGCGCCTTCACCGCCTCCTCGTCGCGGATGTCGCAGCTGTGCCAGCTGGCGCTGCCGCCGTCCTCGACGATCTCGCCGGCGGTCTTCTCCAGCTTCTCGGCCTTGCGCCCGACCAGCACCACGTGGGCGCCCAGGGCCGCCAGCTCATGGGCGGTGCAGCGGCCGATGCCGCTGCCGCCGCCGGTGACGATTACAGTCTGGCCGGCGAACAGGCCGGGCTTGAAGATCGAGTCGTATGCCATTGTTCTTGTCGTCCTGCTCAAGCGTTTGTTCTTGTCGTAGAAGAGCTGAGTTCATCGGCGATGTGTTTTGGCACCGCCACCGGGAATTCCAGCAACTGCTGGGCGAAGGCCTTGCCCTGCGGGTCGATGCGCAGGCTGGCCACGCCGCCGCCGCCCAGGGCGTGCTCCAGCAGGAAGTTCAGGCTGTGGCTGGCCGGCAGGTACCAGCGGCTGACGCGGCCCAGCTGCGGGTCCAGCACGTGCTGCATCCACTCGGCCACCGCGCCTTCGCTCAGCGCCTCGGCGATCCACGGCAGGTATTCGGGCTTGCGCGCCATCACGCCGATGTTGCTGTGGTCGCCCTTGTCGCCGGAGCGCGCCACCGCCAGCTTCACCAGCGCCACGCTGGCCGTGGCCTGGCCGTTGGCGGCAGGGGCTTGCGCGGCCTCGGCCAGGTCCGCCGGGTCGAAGTGCTCCAGCTGCGGCAGGACGACGGCATGGCTGTCCTCGCCGATGCGCACCGCCAGTTGGCAGCGCGCCTTGTCCACCAGGAAGGAGAACAGGCGGATCACCGGGTAAACCGTGGGCCGCCCGCCGACGATGCCGGTCAGGCCCGGGGCCATGCCGGTGGCGGCCTGGGCGATTTCGCGGGAGAACAGCACCAGCGCCTCCTTGCGGGCGTGGCGCACGGCGAGCTTGACCACGATCTCGCGGCTGTCCTGGCGGCGGCCGTGGGGGCCGTAGGTGGCTTCGCTGCCGAGCAGCTCGATGCTCGTTTCGCGGTAGGGGCCCCAGCCGCGTTCGGCGAACATCTCCTCGGTCCTGGCGATGATCGCCCGGCTCACGCGCTCGGCCTTCTTCACTGCGTCGATGCCGGCGATCAGGCAACTGGCGGTGCAGCGGAAGCCGTCGGGGTAGGTGGCGCTGACCTTGTACTGGCCGGTGGGCGGCAGGCCGCGGGCGCCGCTGAGGGCGACGCGGTCGGCGCCGGCCTGGCGCAACTGCACGCCGGTGAAGTCGCAGACCACGTCGGGCAGCAGGTAGGCGCGCGGGTCGCCGATCTCGTAGAGCATCTGCTCGCCGACGCTCAGCGGGGTGACCAGGCCGCCGGTGCCCTGCGGCTTGGTGACCACGAAGTCGCCGCTGGCCTGCACTTCGACGATGGGGAAGCCGATGTGCTCGTAGTCCGGCACGCTTTCCCAGTCGGTGAAGTTGCCGCCGGTGCACTGCGCGCCGCATTCGATGATGTGCCCGGCCAGCGCGGCCTGGGCCAGTTTGTCGTAGTCGTTCCAGGCCCAGCCGAACTCGTGCACCAGGGCGGCGCTGACCACCGCGCTGTCCACCACGCGGCCGGTGATGACGATGTCCGCGCCCAGCGCCAGCGCTTCGACTATGCCGGGCGCGCCCAGGTAGGCGTTCATCGATACGCACATCGGCGGCAGCGGGGCGCCGCTGAACATTTCCACGGTCCCGGCCTTGGCCAGTTCGCCGGCCTGGGGCTGCAGGTTGTCGCCTTCCAGCACGGCGATCTTCAGCTGCACCCCGGCCTTCTCGCAGGCGGCCGCCAGGGCCTTGGCGCAGGCCTGCGGGTTGACCCCGCCGGCATTGCTGATGACGCGGACGCGCTTGCCGGCGATCTCGCCCAGCAGCGGCGCCAGCACTTCGACGAAGTCGGTGGCGTAGCCCGCCTCGGGGTTCTTCAGGCGCGCGCCGGCCATGATCGACAGGGTGATTTCGGCCAGGTAGTCGAACACCAGGTAGTCCAGCTCCGCGCCCTTCACCAGCTGGGCGGCGGCGCTGCAGGTGTCGCCCCAGAAAGCCGAGGCGCAGCCGATGCGTACGGTCTTGGTCATTGTTCTGCCCGTGACGGTCGAGAGGTGTTTCGACATTACCAAGCAAGCGCTTGGTTGAAAAGAGGGCATAAGCGCCAGACAACCCAACCAAGTGATGGCCAAGCGCTTGCTTGGTTGCCGCCGCAGGCATACATTTCACCTGTATGCACAAGTACTTGCGTGGCGATCATGGAATCGCCCTGAACAGTGGCGGCCGGATGGCGGACGAGGGGAGAGCAGAGCGTGGATGACCAGAAAGCGCGCGAAGTGATGCTGGAGCTGGTGGCGAACGGGCAGGTCACCGACCCGGAGAGCGCCCGCGGCAAGCTGCTGCAGACCGCCGCCCACCTGTTCCGCGCCAAGGGCTACGAACGCACCACGGTGCGCGACCTGGCCGGCGCCGTGGGCATCCAGTCCGGCAGCATCTTCCACCACTTCAAGAGCAAGGACGAAATCCTGCGCTCGGTGATGGAGGAGACCATCCTCTACAACACCGCGCTGATGCGCGCCGCCCTGGCCGACGCCGAGGACCTGCGCGAGCGCCTGCTGGCGCTGATCCGCTGCGAGCTGCAATCGATCATGGGCGGCACCGGCGAGGCCATGGCGGTGCTGGTCTACGAGTGGCGCTCGCTGTCGCCGGAGGGCCAGGCCTACATCCTCGGCCTGCGCGACATCTACGAGCAGATGTGGCTGGACGTGCTCGGCGAGGCGCGCGCCGCCGGCTACTGCGAGGGCGACCCGTTCATCCTGCGGCGTTTCCTCACCGGCGCGCTGTCCTGGACCATGACCTGGTTCCGCCAGGACGGCAGCATGACCCTCGACGACCTGGCCGAGCAGGCCCTGCTGCTGGTCTACAAGGCCGCCTGATCAGCCCAGGCCCAGGTGCAGCGGGTAGCTCAGCAGCAGCAGGTGCACGCTGTTGACCACCCCGTGCAGGAGGATGGGCACCAGCATGCGCCCGCTGAAGTGCAGCGCCAGGCCGTAGCCGAGCCCGGCGATGCCGGCCACCACGGCGAACTGGCCGCTGAAGGGCAGGTGCGCCAGGCCGAACAGCAGGCTGCTGACAATGATCCCGGCGGGGGCGCCCAGGCGCTCCACCAGCGAGGTCTGCAGCAGGCCGCGGAAGATCAGTTCCTCGGTCAGGGCGATCACCGCGAAATTCACCAATAGCCAGATCCACAGGCCGTCGGGCCATTTCGGCCGCCACACCACCAGGCCCAGGGCGGTGGCCAGCAGCGGCACGGCGAACAGGGTGGCGACCACGGTGATGCCGGCATAGTCCGGCGAGGCCCCCGCCAGCGGCGGCCGGCGCAGCCACCAGGCGAGCAGGGTGACGCCGGCCAGCGCCTTGTCCCAGGACAGGCGCAGCGCGTAGGCCGGGGCGTCGGCGGAGAGCTGCCGCGGCGGCCAGAGCGTCCACGACTGGGTGCCGGGCAGCAGGTGCGCGGCCAGGGCGAAGCTCGCCAGCAGGCACACCGGCCACCAGAGCAGCCAGGGCAGGCGTTGTTCGCCGTAGAGTGTCCAGGCGACGAAGAGTGCGCCTATCAAGAGCCCCAGGGGTTGGACGAATCCGAGGGCGAAACCGCCGAGCAGGAGCAACCCTGGCAGCAGCGGGAGTAGCTTCCTGAGCATCGTGTCCTCCATCCACCGGCCGCAGTCTAGGCAATTCGCCCAGCCTGATCCATGCCTGCGGCGGTGAATGAGGGAAATGACCTCGGGCGCCGGGGCGGCCGGCGGCGCTCAGCGCTTGTCGTCGCGGGCGTCCTGGGCGTCCATTTCGGCGTTGCGCTGATGGATGCGCTTGAGCTGCTCCTCGGTCAGCGGCAGCTTGCGGGCGCTGTCGCGCAGCAACAACAGGCCGCCGAGGATGGAGCCCAGGGCGAGGACGATGATCAACCAGGCGTACCAGGGCATGGCGTTCTCCTTGGGATGCGAGCTTTCACCATAAACCCGCGCGCCCGGCTTGTCAGTGTGTGGCGGTGGTCGGACGCAGGCTTGTTGCCGGCGTATGACCTTCCCGTGAAGGATGCGTGGCGCGCGACCGTTGTCACATGATGGCAATCTGGACCTGATTGACTGGCGGGCATTTCAGCCAGCGGAGTCCGCCGATGACCACCAGCGCCCTGCACGCACTCCTGCGCGCCGTGGAACCGCTGCAGGCGCAGATGAGCCTCAGCGACGTCGCCGACCGCCTGCTCACCGCCGAGCACCGCGCCTTCCTCTCGCTGCCGGTGGTGGATGGGCAGGGCCGCCCGCTGGGTCTGATCAGCCGCTACATGCTGCAGGACATCTTCATGCAGCGCTTCGGCCGCGACCTCTGGGGCCGCCGCCCGGTCAGCGAGATGATGAACGCAAGCCCGCTGCGGGTGGACATCGAGTGGAGCCTGGAACAGGCGGCGCAGCAGGTCACCGCGCAACTGAAGTACCCGATCACCGAGGACTTCATCCTGGTCGACGGCGAAGGCGCCTACCTGGGCCTGGGCACCGTGCTCGACCTGCTCAAGGCCATGGAGGCGCGCATCGCCCAGCGCAACCGCGTGCTGCGCAGGGCCCTGGTCGACCTGCGGGAATCCCAGGCGCAGCTGGTGCAGTCGGAGAAGATGGCCTCCCTGGGGCAGATGGTCGCCGGCGTCGCCCACGAGCTGAACACCCCGCTGGGCTACGTGCGCAACAACCTGGAGCTGATCCGTGAGCAGTTCCTGCCGCTGCTGCAACTGGCCGAGAGCCAGGCCGAGCTGGCGGACTGCCTGAACGATGCAGCCTGCGACGAGGCGCGCCTGGCCCGCGCCCTGCAAGCCGCTGGGCAGGCCCGTGCGGAGGCGCCCCTGGAGCAACTGCTGGGCGACCTCGACCAGCTGTTCGGCGACACCACCTACGGCCTGGCGCAGATCGGCGAGCTGGTCGGCGGGCTCAAGGACTTCGCCCGCCTGGACCGCGCCATGAGCGAGGAGGTGGACCTCAACGAGTGCGTGAAGAGCGCGCTGCTGATCGCCCGCAACAGCATCAAGGACAAGGCCGAGATCATCCGCCAGCTCGGCGAGCTGCCGCCCATCGCCTGCGCGCCCTCGCAGATCAACCAGGTGCTGCTCAACCTGTTCACCAACGCCGCCCAGGCCATGGACGGCTACGGCCACATCCACGTCAAGACCTGGGCCGACGAGGCGGCGGTGTACGTCTCGGTGCAGGACAACGGCAAGGGCATGCCCGCCGAGGTGCTGGCGCGCATCTTCGACCCCTTCTTCACCACCAAGCCGCCGGGCCAGGGCACCGGCCTGGGCCTGTCGATCAGCTACAAGATCGTCCAGGACCACGGCGGCAGCATCCGCGTCGCCTCCGAGCCGGGGCGCGGCACGCGATTCCTCATCCGCCTGCCGCGCGCGCAGGCCAGCGACCTGAAACGGAGTGCCTGACATGACCCAGCCGCTCAAGGCCCTGCCGCAGTCCGGCCAGGCCCAGCCCACCGGCCTGACCCGCATCCTCTTCGTCGACGACGAGGAGCGCATCCTGCGCAGCCTGGCGATGCAGTTCCGCCGGCACTACGAGGTGTTCACCGAGAGCGACCCGCGGCGCGCCCTGGAGCGCCTGCGCAGCGAGCCGGTGCAGATCCTCGTCAGCGACCAGCGCATGCCGCAGATGAGCGGCGCCGAGCTGCTGGCCCGGGCCCGCGAGATCGCCCCGGACTGCCTGCGCATCCTGCTCACCGGCTATTCCGACCTGGACGCGGCGGTGGAAGCGCTGAACAACGGCGGCATCTTCCGCTACCTGACCAAGCCCTGGGACCCGCAGGAAATGGCCTTCACCCTGCGCCAGGCGGCGGAGATCGCCGGGCGCCAGGCCGCCGCGCCCGACCTGCAGGCCATCAGCCGGCTGGCCGCGCCGCTCAACGTCTTGCTGCTGGACGACGACGCCGACACCCTGGCCAGCGTCGGCGACTTCTGCGCCGCCGGCAACCACCAGCTGCACCGCGCGCGCAACCTGGCCGAGGCGCTGCTGCGGCTGAACGCCGAGCCCATCGACATCCTGGTCAGCGACCTCAAGCTCGCCGGCGAGGACACCGCGCCGCTGCTCAAGTCCCTGGCCCAGGCCCACCCGCGCCTGCTCAGCCTGGTGGTGACGCCGTTCCGCGACACCCAGGACCTGCTGGCGCTGATCAACCAGGCGCAGATCTTCCGTTACCTGCCCAAGCCGATCCGCCGGGGCCTCTTCGAAAAGGGCCTGAAGGCCGCCGCCGAACAGGCCCAGCTGTGGCGCGCGCAACCGCAGCCGCAGGTGGCGCGCCTGGCCGAGGCGCCGCGCGAGGAGCGCGAGCGGGAGAAGGTCGGCAGCCTGCTGGGCATGCTCGGCCGCCTGCGCGAGCGCCTGAGCGTATAGGACGGGCAACGCGTCGCCGGAAGCTGCCGGCGGCGGCGCTTTCTGCGACAATGCGCGGCGTTTTTCAGAATCCCCCCGCGAGAGAGCCCATGTCCGTCTGCCAGACCCCGATCATCGTCGCCCTGGATTTCCCCACCCGCGAGGCCGCCCTGGCGCTGGCCGACCAGCTCGACCCGAAACTGTGCCGGGTGAAGGTGGGCAAGGAACTCTTCACCAGTTGCGCCGCGGGTATCGTCGAGACGCTGAACGGCCGCGGCTTCGAGGTGTTCCTCGACCTGAAATTCCACGACATCCCCAACACCACCGCGATGGCCGTGCGCGCCGCCGCCGAGATGGGCGTGTGGATGGTCAACGTGCACTGCTCCGGCGGCCTGCGCATGATGGCGGCCTGCCGCGAGACCCTCGACGCCTTCGATGGCCCGAAGCCGCTGCTGATCGGCGTGACCGTGCTGACCAGCATGGAGCGCGAGGACCTGGCCGGCATCGGCCTGGACGTCGAGCCCCAGGAGCAGGTGCTGCGCCTGGCCGCTCTGGCGGAGAAGGCCGGCATGGACGGCCTGGTCTGCTCGGCCCAGGAAGCCCCGGCCTTGAAAGCCGCGCACCCGGCCCTGCAACTGGTCACCCCGGGCATCCGCCCGGCCGGCAGCGCCCAGGACGACCAGCGCCGCATCCTCACCCCGCGCCAGGCCCTGGACGCTGGCTCCGACTACCTGGTGATCGGCCGCCCGATCAGCCAGGCCGCCGACCCGGCCGCGGCGCTGGCGGCGATAGTCGCTTCCCTGGCTTGAATGAGGGGGCTGTTCGTGCCACCGGGGTGTCCGGCGTGGTTGATGAACCAATCGCGGACGGAGTCCGCTCCTACGTCCGTGCTTCCCTGAACCCATCCTACGAAAAGCCGAGCTTCCTGGAACCGTAGGAGCGGACTCCGTCCGCGATTCTGACTTCCAGAGAAACCTCCGAGTGCACCGGAGTGCCCCTTCAGAAGGCCGAACGAAACCCCCGCTCAGGAGGTCATGCGACATGGATGTCGCGAGAGCCCCGCGGGCTACAGGGACGTACGCTCGGGGGGGGACGCCTAGTTCGGGCCTCCGTGGCGGGGGAATTCGTGAGGGTAGCCCGACTCTGTCGGGCCCGTATGTTGGGGCAAGCCTTTTTGGTTCCTTTTTGCGGGGGTGGCCTTCCACCGTTTGACAAAAGGGACTCGCCCGAGGGGGCGAAACAAGAAACATCCGAACACTCGGTGCGGCGCGCTACACCAAGCCCCCAAGTCTCTGGGTTCCCGCGTTCGCGGGAATGACGAGGTTGGGAGGATGACGCCTGACCGACACATCGCCCAGGACAGCCCCCTCTCCCTTCAGGGAGAGGGTTGGGGAGAGGGCGCTCTTAACCCCAGCACCACAGCTCCCGGCAACCCCCCCTTCGCGAGCAAGCTCGCTCCTACAAGTGCCAAGTCCCCCCCCTCAACGCACCAAAACCTCCCGCGGTCGCTCCACCCACCGCGCCCGCAGCGCGTCATACCCCCAGTTGAAGGCAATGGTGTACGGCAGGAAAAACAGAATCAGCCCGATATCCAGCACGAACGCCTCCACCAGACCGATACCCAGCCACCAGGCCGCCAGCGGCACCAGCATGAAGATCAACCCCAGCTCGAACAGCGAGGCGTGCAGCACGCGCACCGGCAGGGTGCGGGCGAACTGCAGGCGCCGCTGAGCGCGGTCGAACAGGGTGTTGTAGACCATGTTCCACAGCGTGGCGATCAGCGAAAACATCAGCGTCAGGGCGCCCATGTGGCCCAGCGGCTGGTCCATCAGCCAGGCCAGGGTCGGGGCGCAGATGGCCAGGGCGATGAATTCGAAGAGCAGGGCGTGGAACAGCCTTTCCTTCAGCGTCTTTTGCATGCTCATGGGTTTTCTCCAGATAAAGAGGGGCCCCACCGGGCCGGCTGGCGGCTATTCTCATCGGTTGAAGGGTTGTTTCGAAGTTGGCTAGCATCGGGAAAACCGATGGACGAGGCCCCCCCATGCAATATTCCCCCGAATCCCTCCAGGCCTTCGCCGAGGCCGCCTGCCTGGGTTCCTTCAGCGCCGCCGCGCGCAAGCTGGGCAAGAGCCAGTCCACCGTCAGCGAGGCCATCGCCCGCCTGGAGATCGACCTGGGCCTGGAACTGTTCGACCGCAGCGCGCGCCAGCCGAAACTGACCGAGGCCGGCAAGGCCCTGCTCGGGCGCGTCGAGGAAGTGCTGATGGCCAACGACCGCCTCGGCCAACTGGCCGGGCAGCTCTCGGCGGGGATGGAGCCGCGGCTGACCCTGGCGATGTCCGACACCTACCAGTCCGAACCCTTCGAGAAACGCCTGGCGGAAATCGACCGGCACTTCCCCGACCTCGAGTTCGAATGGCTGATCGCCGAGCACGGCGATGTCATCGACCTGGTCGGCCAGGGCCGCGCTTCCCTCGGCCTGCTCGCCGCGCAGCCGAACTACCCGCCGGACATCGGCTCGGCCACCCTGGGCGAATGCGCCGAGTTCGGCCTGTTCGTCAGCCGCGCGCACCCGCTGGCGCAGTTGGAGAAGGTCGAGCGCAACGACCTGCTGGGCCACCGCAACCTGCGCCTGAACACCTTCATCGACGACGCCGAGCCGCCTCTGGGCGGGCGCTTCTGGTCGGCGCCGACCTACCTGCTGCTGCTGGACATGGCGGTGCTCGGCTTCGGCTGGGTGGAGCTGCCGACCTGGATGAACCAGCGCTTCGCCAACGGCCGCCTGCACCCGCTGCAGGTGCCCGGCTGGCCGCGCAGCGTGGCGGTCGACGTGGTCTGGTCGCGGCAGCGCAGCCTGGGCCCGGCGGCGCGCTGGCTGGTGGAACGGCTGCTGGCCAGTTGAGCCGGCCCCGTCACAGTTTGTGGCGAAGCGGCCTGTTCGCTGCCGCGGCGGGCCAGTAGGATCGGACTTTTCGTCTGCACGGCACGAGGTGAGGATGCGCGGCAAGCTGGAGCAATGCCTGGAAGCGGTGGACCGGATCCTGCTGGGCAAGCAAGTCCAGGTGCGCCTGGCCATGACCTGCCTGCTGGCCCGCGGGCACCTGCTGATCGAAGACCTGCCGGGGATGGGCAAGACCACCCTCAGCCACGCCCTGGCGCGGGTGCTGGGGCTGAGCTTCCAGCGCATCCAGTTCACCTCCGACCTGCTGCCCGGCGACGTGCTCGGCACCTCGGTGTTCGACAAGGACACCGGGCAGTTCGTCTTCCACCCCGGGCCGATCTTCGCCGAGCTGGTGCTGGCTGACGAGATCAACCGCGCCACGCCCAAGGCGCAGAGCGCGCTGCTGGAGGCCATGGAAGAGGGCCAGGTGACCATCGAGGGCGCCACCCGGCCGCTGCCCGAACCCTTCTTCGTGATCGCCACGCAGAACCCGGTGACCCAGGGCGGCACTTTCGCCCTGCCCGAATCCCAGCTCGACCGCTTCCTCATGCGCCTGTCCCTGGGCTACCCGGGGCGCGCGGCGGAGAAGGCCCTGCTGCTGGGCGAGGCGCGCCGCGACCTGCTGCCGCGCCTGGAGCCGATCCTCACCCCCGCCGAGCTGGCGGCGCTGCAGGCCGAAGTCCCCAAGGTCCACGTCAGCGACGCCCTGGTGGACTACGTGCTGCGCCTGGCCGAAGCCACCCGCAGCCAGCCGGCTTTCGCCCTCGGCCTGTCGCCGCGCGGCAGCCTGGCGCTGCTGGCCGCGGCGCGCGCCTGGGCCCTGCTGGCCGGGCGCGACTACGCCATCCCCGAGGACGTCCAGGCGGTGCTGCCGTCGGTGGCCGGGCACCGCCTGCGCGACCAGGCCGACCCTTCCGGGCACGGTGGCGGCGCCCTGGTGCAGTGGCTGCAGCGCGAAGTCCCGGCGCTGTGAGCGGGGCCCGGCCATGCTGGTGAAGGTCCGCCCGCTGTGGCAGAGCTGGATCGCCCGGCGCATCCCGCCATCGCCCTCGCTGCAACTGAACCAGCGGCGCATCTTCATCATCCCCTCGGGGCAGGGCGTGGCCTTCGGCGTCGCCGTGGTCCTGCTGCTGCTCACCGCCATCAACTACCAGAACAGCCTGGCCTACGGCCTGACCTTCCTGCTGCTGTCGCTGTTCATCGTCGCCATCCTGCACACCTACCGTAACCTCGGCGGCCTGCGCCTGACCGCGCTGGGCGCGCTGCCGGTGTTTGTCGGCGAGCAGGTCTGCTTCCGCGTGCGCCTGGAAGGCGAAGGGCGCGAACGCCGGGCCATCGGCCTCGGCTGGTCGGAACAGGCGCTGCAGTACGCCGACGTGCGCGCCAATGGCGCCGAGGAACTGCTGCTGACGTTGCCGGCCGAGCGCCGCGGCTGGCTGCGCCCGGGCCGCCTGCGGGTGGAGAGCCGCTTCCCCCTGGGCCTGCTGGTGGCCTGGAGCTGGCTCGACCTGGACCAGGCCGGCCTGGTCTACCCGCGCCCGCTGCCCGCCGACCTGCCCCTGGAAGGCGGCCGCGCCGACGAGCACGATGAAGGCCTGCGCGCCACTGGCAGCGGCGCCGACGACTTCCAGGGCCTGCGCCCCTACCAGAGCGGCGACTCGCGCCGGCGCCTGCACTGGAAGGCCTACTCCCGCGGCCAGGGCCTGTTGGTGAAGGACTTCGCCGCGCTCAGCGGGCGCGACCTCTGGCTGGACTTCGAGCTGCTCGGCGGCGACGTCGAGACGCGCCTGTCCTGCCTCTGCCACTGGGTGCTGCAGTTGTCCCTGCGCGGCCAGAGCTTCGGCCTGCGCCTGCCCGGCGTGCAGCTGCCGCTGGCCAGCGGCGATGCCCACCGCGGCGCCTGCCTGCGCGAGCTGGCGCTGTTCGGAGTACGGCCGTGAGCCAGCGGCCGATCCCGCGCATCGCCCTGACCTGGCTGCTGGTGGCCCAGGCCCTGGTGATACTGCCGCACCTGGAGCACCTGCCCTTCTGGGTGGTGGGCTTCTGGCTCGGCTGCGCGGCCTGGCGCGTGCAGGTCTACCGCATGCGCGCGCGCTACCCCAACGGCCTGGCCAAGCTGGCCCTGGTGATCGCCGCGGGCATCGGCGTGTGGCTGTCGCGCGGCTCGCTGATCGGCCTGGACGCCGGCGTGGTGCTGCTGATCGCCGCTTTCGTCATCAAGCTGGTGGAGCTGAAGACGCGCCGCGACGCCCTGGTGCTGATCCTGCTCGGCTTCTTCGCCGTGGCCACCAGCTACCTGTTCGACGCCAGCCTGCTGGCCGCGGCCTTCAGCCTGCTGCCGGTCACCGCGCTGCTGGCGGCGCTGATCGGCCTGCAGCAGAGCAGCTTCGCCGAAGGCCCCTGGCGCACCCTGCGCCTGGCCGGCGGCCTGCTGCTGCAGGCGCTGCCGCTGATGCTCCTGCTGTTCCTGCTGTTCCCGCGCCTGGGCCCGCTGTGGTCGCTGCCGCTGCCCGGCGGCCAGGCCACCACCGGGCTCAGCGACTCGATGATGCCCGGCGACTTCGTCGAGCTGAGCCAGTCCACCGAGCTGGCCTTCCGCGTCAAGTTCGACGACGCCGCGCCACCCCAGGAGCAGCTCTACTGGCGCGCCCTGACCCTGGAGAATTTCGACGGCCAGCGCTGGACGCAGTCCTGGCAGGGGCGCAGCGAACGGGCGCCGGACTGGCGCAGGCAGGGGCCATCGCTGAGCTACCAGGTGATCATGCAGCCCAGCTCGCGGCCCTGGCTGTTCACCCTCGACGTCGCCGAGGGCGGCCCGGACGATGCGCGCATGATGAGCGACTTCCGCCTGGAGCGGCGGCGCCCGGTGCAGGACGTGCTGATGTACCGCGCCAGCTCCTGGCCCCGGGCCCTGCGCGAGCCGGACAGCAGCGCCACGGCGCTGCGCCGCGACCTGCAGTTGCCGGCCCGCGGCAACCCGCGCTCGCGCGCCTGGGCCGCAGAGCTGCGCGAGCGCTACCCGCAGCCGGAGGCGCTGGTGCAGGCGGTGCTGCGCCACTTCCACGACCAACCCTACGCCTACACCCTGCGTCCGCCGGCCACCGGCGAGGAGCGCATCGACGGCTTCCTGTTCGACACCCGCCGCGGCTTCTGCGAGCACTACGCCGGGGCCATGACCTTCGTCCTGCGCGCGGCGGGCATCCCGGCGCGGGTGGTCACCGGCTACCAGGGCGGCGAGCTGAACCCGGCCGGCGACTACCTGCTGGTGCACCAGTTCGACGCCCACGCCTGGGTCGAGTACTGGTCGCCGGGCGCGGGTTGGCGCAGCGTCGACCCGACCTTCCAGGTCGCCCCCTCGCGCATCGAGCGCGGCCTGCAGGCGGCGCTGGCGGAGGAGGGCAGCTTCCTCGCCGACTCGCCCTTCGCCCGCCTGCGCTATGGCGGTTTCGGCCTGCTCAGCCAACTGCGCCTGAGCTGGGATAACCTCAACTACGACTGGCAGCGCTGGGTGCTGGGCTACCAGGGCGAGCAGCAGGCGGGCCTGCTGCGGGCCTGGTTCGGCGATCGCGACAGCCTCTGGACCGGCGTGCTGCTGGTGGGCGGCGGGGCGCTGTCGCTGGGCCTGCTGGCGCTGCTGCTGTTCAAGCCCTGGCGGCGGACGCGGGATGTGCAACTGCGCAGCTTCGAGCGCTTCGAACAACTGTTGGCCGGCCAGGGCCTGCAGCGCCACGCCGGCGAAGGGCCGCGCGCGTTCGCCGAGCGGGCGATGGCTGCGCTGCCGGCCCAGGCCGCGAGCATCCAGGCCTACCTGGCGGCGTTCGAACGCCAGCGCTACGCCGGCGCCGGTTCCGCGCCGCAGGAACTGCGCGAGCACCTGGCGCGGCTGCGCCGGCAACTGCCCTGGCGGCTGGCCCGGCGCGGCCGCTGAAATACCATGCGACCATCGGCCACGGGCGGCGGCTTGCCGCCGATGCGCCGCCAGCTAACCTCATAGATTCCAGGCCCCGACGGACGGAGTTCGCCGTGTCATCCTTCAGCGACTATCTGGTTTCCCATGTGATCGAGCAGGAGGTGGCCTTGTTCGCGGCCTCCGAGCGCCTGCGCGCGCGCTCCGACAGCGAGGCGCTGCACGACCTGCGCATCGCCGTGCGGCGCCTGCGCAGCCTGCTGCATCCGGCCCAGGGCATGCCCGGCATCGACGAGATCGAGGCGGCGCTGAGCGAACTGGGCCGCCTGAGCGGGCCGCTGCGCGACCTCGAAGTGCTGCTGCCGGTGCTGGAAGCCGAAGGCCTGGAAAAGGCCGCCGCATTGCGCCGGCCGGCACTGACCTCCGGCTACCTGGCGCTGCTCGCCAGCCCGCAGTGGGACCGGCTGATGCGCCTGCTCGACGGCTGGCCGATGCTCTGGCGCACCGCCGAACGCCACGGCGTGCTCGAAGGCCTGCACGCCCAGGTGCGCAAGCGCCTGGCCAAGCAGTGGCACAAGCTGCGCATCGCCCTGAAGGACCCGGCCCACGACCGCCATCGCCTGCGCCTGCTGATCAAGCGCGTGCGCTACGCCCTGGAGGCCTACCCGAAGGATTCGCCCTTGCCGCAGAAGGTGCTGGCGCCGCTGAAGGAGGCCCAGTCCATCCTGGGCACCTGGCACGACTACGAGCAGTGGCTGATCCGCAGCGAGCGCGAACTCGACCTGATGCCCCTGCAGCCGCACTGGAACGCCCTGCACGACCTGGCCGAGCGGGATGCCGACGAGAGCCTGGAGCGGTTGCTCAAGGCGTTGGGCTGAGCGCCATCCGCCGTTTTCAGCGACGGATAATCGCGGACGGAGTCCGCTCCTACGGTTCAGGGAAGCACGGTCGTAGGAGCGGACTCCGTCCGCGATTGGTTCATCAACCACGCCGGACGCCCCGGTGGCACGGCCGACGGCGTATAGCCGCGAACGGTTATACGCCCTACGCGCCAGGATGACTCCGAACTCCCCATCCGCTCCGGACAGCCCCCTCTCCCTTCAGGGCGGGGCGCGCAGCCGAGGGTTGGGGAGAGGGCGCTCTTAAAGCCCTGCACATATGCCCCACGACCAACCCTACTCCCATGTATGAACGAACATTCGCCCCTTGAGTGGACCCGCGTTCAGCCCTAAGGATGGTTGCCAGCCCCGCCGCCTTTCCCCCTAA
Organism: Pseudomonas sp. A6; assembly: GCF_052367875.1. Taxonomy (NCBI): domain Bacteria; kingdom Pseudomonadati; phylum Pseudomonadota; class Gammaproteobacteria; order Pseudomonadales; family Pseudomonadaceae; genus Pseudomonas; species Pseudomonas sp. A6. Next base: position 2,151,034 of record NZ_CP198970.1, read on the forward strand.
GATGCCCCCTGACCCACTCAGCAGGAGGCGACGATGACCTTTCCCGAACTCATCCAGGCGGTGCGCAGTGCACCCACGAGCGTGGTGATCCCGGCGCAGTGGGGCCAGGGGCGCGCCAGCTTCGGCGGCCTGGTGGCGGCCATGGCCTACGAGGCGATGGCCGGCGTCGCCGAGGCCGGGCGGCCATTGCGCTCGCTGGCCGTCACCTTCGTCGGCCCGGTGGAGCCGGAAGTGCCGGTGAGCTTCCAGGCCGAGGTGCTGCGCGAGGGCAAGGCGGTCAGCCAGGTGTTCTGCCGCGCCGTGCAGAACGGCCAGGTGCTGACCCTGGCCCAGGCCAGCTTCGGCCTGCCGCGCGAGTCGGTGGTGCAGGTCGAGGGCCTGCCGGCGCCGGCCTTCAAGGCGGTGGACGACTGCCAGGAGCTGCCTTTCATCCGCAAGCTGATGCCCGAGTTCACCCGCCACATCGCCATGCGCTGGGCTGTGGGCGGCATGCCCTTTTCGTCGAGCACTTCACGGGAGATGGGTGGCTGGATGCGCTTCCGCGGCGATGGCGTGGGCGACGAGCCGATGGAGGTCAGCCACCTGCTGGCGCTGATCGACGCCTGGCCGCCGGCGACCCTGCCGATGCTCAAGACGCCGGCGCCGTCCAGCTCGCTGACCTGGACCATCGAATTCGTCCAGCCGCAACCGGCCCTGCCGGCCAACGGCTGGTGCCAGTACCTGGCGACCATCGAACACGCCCGCGACGGCTACGGGCACATCGCCGCCCAGTGCTGGACGGCGGACGGCCAACTGCTGGCGATCTCGCGGCAGACCGCGACCATCTTCGGCTAGGGCTCAGCGCCGACGGTTACGCCAGGCGCGCCACCAGGCGCCGCTGAGGACGAAGCGCGGGAAGGTGACGAACTGCTCGGCGAGCAGGCGGCTCACGGCGTCCTTGCGGTCGCTGAACGGCTCGGGGGGCTGTTCTTCCAGCTTGTGTCCGCGGCCCTGGATGGCCAGCGCCGCGACCATGCCGATGACGCCCAGCAGGATGCTCCCCAGGCTCAGCTTGAACAGCCCGCCCAGCAGCACCAGGGCGGCGACCACGAACAGCGGCACCGCCACCAGGTGCAACGCCAGGTTGGTCGGGTTGCGGTGATTGGCGGCATAGCCCTGCCATTGCCAGGCGAACAGGTTGGGATGACGTTTGCCCATAGGCGGACTCCTTTTCCGGTCTTGCCCGTTTTCACGGACGCTTGCACAAAGTCTAGGTCCGCGGCGGGTGGGCGGCGAATGACTATCGCCTATGGCTTCGATAGCCGGAAACGGCGCGGCCCGGACAGTGCCGGGCCGCGTTGCAGGGCGGAGGGGCTACAGGCGCAGCTGGCGGATCGCCCGGCTCAGCTCGCCGGCCAACTCGGCCAGCTCGTGGCTGGTGCCGGCCGAATCCACCGTCTGCTGCACGGTCAGCTCGGTGACGTCGCGGATACCCACCACCGAGCGCGTCATCTCCTCGGCCACCTGGCTCTGCTGCTCGGCGGCCACGGCGATCTGCGTGTTGCTCTCGCGCATCAGCGCCACCGCCCCGGCGATGGCCGCCAGCGCCTCGCCGGCTTCCTGGGCCTGCTCGACGCAGCCGTCGGCCTTGAACGAGCTTTCCTGCATGAATTCCACGGCGTCGCGGGTGCCGGACTGCAGCGCGTTGATCATCTGGGTGATCTCGTCGGTGGAGTCCTGCACGCGCTTGGCCAGGTTGCGCACCTCGTCGGCCACCACGGCGAAGCCGCGGCCCATCTCGCCGGCGCGGGCGGCCTCGATGGCGGCGTTGAGGGCGAGCAGGTTGGTCTGCTCGGCGATGCCATGGATGACGCTGACCACGCTGCTGATCTTCTGGCTGTCCTCGGCCAGCTGCTGGATCATCTGCGCGGTCTGCTGCACGCCCTGGGACAGCCCGGCGATGGACTCGCCGACGCGGCCCACCACCTGCTGGCCGGCGCCGGCCAGGCGGTCGGCTTCCTGCGACTGGTCGCGGGTGTCGGCGGCGTGCTGGGCGATGTGGTGCACGGTGGTGGACATCTCGTTGATCGCGGTGGCGGCCTGGTCGGTCTCGCTCTGCTGGCCGAGCATGCCCTGGCGCACCTGGCCCATGCTCTGGGCGAGGGTGCGCGCGCCTTCGTCGAGGCGCCCGGCGGCCTGGGCCACGGTGCCGACCACGCGCTGGTAGCCGGCCTGCATGGCGTTGAAGGCAGTGGCCATCTGGCCCACCTCGTCGCGGCTGTCCAGCGGCACGCGGGCGGAAAGGTCGCCGCTGCGCTCCACGTGCTGCATCACGTCGCGCAGCTTCAGCAGGTGGGTGAGGATGAAGCGGATCAGCAACTGCGAGGCGGCCAGCAGGGCCATCATCAGCACCAGCACCGCGCCGGCGTAAGCCAGGGCGCGCTCGCTGAACACCTGCCAGAGGTCGGCCCCGGGGGCCAGCACCGCGATGCGCTGGCCGTCGCCGGCATCCCGCACCCAGGCGCCGGCCAGCGGGCCGAGGCGGCTGGAGGCGCCGCCCAGGTCGACCCAGCCGTTGCCGCGAGCCAGCGCGCCGGTGTCCACGCCCGGCAGTTGCGGGGCGCTGCCGCTGGCGAAGCTCAGCAGGTTGTCGGCGCTGGGCAGCGCCGTGCCGGCCGGCCAGTTCTGCAGCAGCCGGGCCTGGACCTCGGCGCCCTGGCGGGCGGCCTGGTTGCGTGCGTCCACTTCCTGGTGCATGGAGAACAGCACGAGCAGCAAGGTGGTGAAGAAGGCGACCGCGTTCACGGCCCAGAACTTGTACTTCAGAGAGATATCGCGGATCCAGGCGCCCATGGGGATGCTTCTTGTAGTGGGAATGATGGCTTTTGGCCTTCATTCTCGTTGAAGAGAAGAAGTCTGTCTTGATGAGGGTCAAGACAGCTTCGCCTCCCAGGTTAGCGTCGCTTTCCGGACATTCTTGAGGGGTATTCGTCAGCCTTGTTCGGCAATTTCCGACAGGCCGAAGAAGCGCCGGGCGCAGGCCGTGGTATGGGCCGCCAGGTCGTCTTCCGTCTCGCCGCGATGCAGGGCGGTGACGCGCAACACCTCGGGGAGGAAGGCCGGCTCGTTCTGCCCGTGCTTCGGCTTGGGCCGCAGGCTGCGCGGCAGCAGGTAGGGGGCGTCGCTCTCCAGCATCAGGCGGCCGCGGGGGATCTCCCGCACCAGTTCCTGCAGGTGGGTGCCGCGGCGTTCGTCGCAGATCCAGCCGGTGATGCCGATGTGCAGGTCGAGATCGAGATAGTTGTAGAGCGTGCGCCGCTCGCCGGTGAAACAATGCACCACGGCGGCGGGCAACTGGTCGCGGAAGCCCTTGAGGATGGCCAGCAGGCGCTCGCCGGCGTCGCGCTCGTGGATGAACACCGGGCGCTGCAGCTCCACGGCCAGGGCCAACTGCTCCTCGAAGGCCTTTTCCTGTTGCGGTCGCGGCGAGAAATCCCGATTGAAGTCAAGGCCGCACTCGCCGACCGCGCGTACCCTGTCTTCCGCCAGCAGGCCCCGCAGGGTGGCGGCGCTGGCGCTGTTCCACTGCGAAGCATCGTGCGGGTGGACACCGGCGGTGCAGAACAGCCGCTGGCCGCTTTCGTCGCGTTCGCGGCACAGGCGCAGGGCGGCTTCGCTCTCGTCGAGGCTGGTGCCGGTCAGCACCATCTGCACCACGCCGGCGCCGATGGCCTGCTCGATGACCGCCGGCAACCGGTTGGCGAAAGTCGGATGAGTGAGGTTGACGCCAATGTCGATCAGTTGCATGGTTCACCGGGGTCTGAAGATGTTTGATCACGAACCGCGTTGCTGCGTCAAATGGCGCCAGGTTAGGCGCGGGACGCCGGGAATGGTGCCCCCTTGCCAAGTCCCGCAACGACGCATGGCGCCATTTGCCGCGCAACCCGAAGGGACGGGCCTGTTTTTGTGCGGTACGTCGTTGCTCGTCGTTTATTTGGAATGACCAAACCGCTCTCCTCGCGCCTAGTCCCGCACAAAAACAGGCGCCGTCGCGGTCGTGATCAAACATCTTCAGACCCCTGTGGATTCGGGCGGGCAGCATAGCAGAATCCCCTGTTTTCTTAAGAAAGTCTTAAAAAACAGCCTGTTGAATGCACTTGTGAAAGTGCTTCGGGAATTTTGGATTGGCATCAGTCTCTGCTTGTGAGACGCTCGCGCCCCTTTTTTCGGGGCCGGGAACTTGCGGAGGGCGCCGCTTTCTTAGGACCTCGTTTACGATCTCGCGAGCTAGAGCAGAACAAGGCAAAAACAGGCGAGGAAGCGCAGTTTAGATTTCTAAATGAGCATTACTCGCCTGTTTTTAACGCAGTTATGCCGACGCGCAGCAGATCGTAATCAGGTTCTCAGTGGACCGCCGGTGAATGACCAATCCTTGGAGACCTGGATGACGCGACTGCTGCTGCTCTCCCTCTGCCTGCTGGCACTGCTGCCGCAGCCGGCGGCCGCGCGCCTGACCAGCCAGCCGGACAACTGGCAGCGCGAGAGCGCCGACACCCGCGACCTGGCCAGCATCCGCAGCAGCGGCGTGCTGCGCGTGCTGGTCAACCAGAGCCGCAACAGCTCCGGCGAGATCAAGGGCGAGCCCATCGGCGTCGAGTACAACCGCCTGCGCGCCTTCGAGCAATACCTCAACGACAACGCCCCCGGGCGCAAGCCGCTCACCCTGAAGTTCATTCCCAAGGCCAAGGACCAGTTGCTGGCCGCGCTGCTGCGTGGCGAAGGCGACCTGGTCGCCCCCGGCGAGGTGCTGGTGGCCCGCGACGGCCAGGACGTCGCCGCCAGCCTGCCGTGGCGCCAGGATGTGCCGCTGGTGCTGGTCTCGCGCCAGGGCAACAAGCGCTACGCGCGCCTGGAACAACTGGCCGGCAAGCGTATCGCCCTGGCCCCCGGCAGCGCCGCCGGCGAGGCCATCGGGCAGGTCAACGAGCGCCTTGCGCAACGCCGCCTGGCGCCCATCGGCATCGACTGGGTGGACCCGTCCCTGGCGGTGGAAGACGTGCTGGAGATGGTCCAGGCCGGCATCTATCCCTGCACCGTGGTGGAACAGCCGATCGCCGAGCGCTGGGCCAAGGTGTTCAAGAAGATCCGCATCGACCGCCATCTGGTGCTCGACAACCGCCAGAACATGACCTGGTACGTGCGCCGCGACGCCTCCATGCTGCACGCCAGCGTCGACCGCTTCCTCAAGGACTACCACGCCCCGGCGGAGCAGGACGGCAACTTCCAGCGCCTGTACCGCCATGCCTACCAGGTGCGCAACCCGCTGGAGAAGGGCGACCGCAAGAAGCTCGAAGCGGTGCGCCCGACCCTGCAGCGCTTCGCCGAGCAGTACCGCCTCGACTGGCTGGCCCTGGCCGCGGTGGCCTACAAGGAATCCAACCTCACCCCCGGCGCCCGCGGCGCGTCCGGCGCCACCGGGCTGATGCAGGTCACCCCGGCGGCGGCGCGCAGCGTCGGGCTGCGCTCGGTGGAGGGCAAGGAGAACAACGTACAGGCCGCCAGCAAGTACCTGGCCATGCTGCGCCGCAGCTACTTCAATAGCCCGCGCATGGACGAGCACGAGCGCCTGGGCTTCATCCTCGCCGCCTACAACGTCGGCGCCGAGCGCGTCCAGGGCCTGCGCGCCCAGGCCCGCCGCCAGGGCCTGAACCCGGACCGCTGGTTCTTCCAGGTGGAGCGCGTGGCGGCCCAGGAAGTGGGCATGGGCGTGGTGAACTACGTCAGCAGCGTCAACAAGTACTATCTTGCCTATCAGCGGGAGCGTGATGGGTTGGAGTCCCGGCAGCGGGTAGCTTCCGTCCAGAAGTGATCGGTCGTTTCGATATTTTTTAGCGTGTTTTTGCGCTTTTTATATCGAATCGATGATCTATATTGCTGCTCAAGCAACGACGGTTGCCTCACCCACTTTCCTCTGCACAAGGATGCACCATGAACGCTCTCGTCAAATCCGTCCTGTCCACCAACGCCGGCGTCGGCCTGGCCGTGCTGCGCATCACCACCGGCCTGACCTTCATGGCCCACGGCTCGCAGAAACTCTTCGGCCTGTTCGGCGGCCCGGGCCTGTCGGGCATGGCCCAGTGGCTGGAATCCCTCGGCGTGACCCCCGGCTACCTGATGGCCACCCTGGCGGGCAGCGCGGAGTTCTTCGGCGGGCTGTTCCTGGTGCTCGGCCTGCTGGTGCGCCTGGCCAGCATCCCGCTGATCGTCGCCATGCTGGTGGCCGTGTTCAGCGTGCACATCGCCAACGGCTTCTTCATCACCAACAACGGCTTCGAATACGCCTTCACCCTGATCATGATCAGCGTGGCCCTGCTCATCAGCGGCGCCGGTCCCTTCTCGCTGGACCGCAAGCTCTCCAGCTGAGCGATCCCGCAGCCATGAAAAAGGCGGATGCCCAGCGGCATCCGCTTTTTTTATTTTCATTGTGCTTCAGCCCAGCAGGTGCTGCACGCCGCTGTTGATCAGGCCGCCGCCGACCAGCAGGAAGACGAACAGCCCGGCGCCCAGCAGCAGCGGTTTGGGGCCTTCGCGGCGCAGGTCGCCGAGGCGGGTGGCCAGGCCCAGGGCGGCCATGGCCATGCCCAGCAGCACGTCGTCCAGCTGTTGCAGCGGCGCCAGCCAGGCGTGCGGCACCAGGCCCAGCGAACGCAGGCCGGTGACCAGCAGGAAGGCCACGGCGAAGCCGGGGATGTGCAGGCGGCGCCGGCCTTCGCCGGCTGCCTCGTCGCTGGCGGCGAAACGCCCCAGGCAGAGCAGCGCCGGGGCCAGCAGCAGGACGCGGAGCATCTTGCTGATCAGCGCGGCGTCGGCTGCGGCCGGGTCCATGGCGCGGCCGGCGGCGACCACCTGGGCCACCTCGTGGATGGTCGAGCCGCTGAAGATGCCGAAGGCCTTGGCGCTGCCGAACAGGTTCGGCAGGTGGGCGAACAGCAGCGGGTGCAGGAGCATGGCCAGGGTGCCGAACAGCACCACGGTGGCCACCGCCACGGCGGTGTGCTCGGCGCGGGCGCGCAGCACCGGGCTGCTCGCCATGACCGCGGCGGCGCCGCAGATGGCGCTGCCGGCGCCGATCAGCAGGGCGCTCTCGCGCGGCAGCTTGAGCCAGCGCACGCCGACCCAGCCGGCGACCAGCAGGGTGCTGGTGACCATCAGCACATCGATCACCAGCGCCGCCGGGCCGAGGTCGGCGATGTCCTGGAAGGTCAGGCGCAGGCCGTAGAGCACCACGCCCAGGCGCAGCAGTTGCTGGCGCGACAGCTCGACGCCGGGGCGCAGGCCGCCGAAACGGGCCAGGCCGAGGTTGCCCAGCAGCAGGCCGAGGAGGATGGCCAGGGTCAGGCTGCCGAGGCCGAGATGGCTGATGGCGGGGATGCGCACCAGCAGGTTGGCGGCGCCGGCGATCAGCAGGCAGAGCAGGGCGCCGGGGACCAGGTAGGGCGTGCGGCGCAGGCGGGTAAGCATGACGGGCTCCTTGTGTAAGGTGCTGCCATGGTGCGCGGCGGGCGCTTAGTGTAAAAACGGATTGTTCTTATTGGATCAAACGGTTTTATCGATATGGGCCCGCGAATCACCCTGCGCCAGCTCGCCACCTTCACCGCCATCGCCGAGCACGGCAACGTGACCCAGGCGGCAGCGGCCATCGCGCTTTCGCAGTCGGCGGCCAGCCAGGCGCTGCAGGAACTGGAGCGCACCCTGCAGACGCGCCTGTTCGACCGCAGCGGCAAGCGCCTGGCGCTCAACGACAACGGTCGCGCCCTGTATCCCCGGGCCTGCGCCCTGCTGGCCCAGGGCGCCGAGCTGGAGACGCTGTTCCAGCACGCGCCGGTGCAGCTGGCCCTGGGCGCCAGCCGCAGCATCGGCGGCTACCTGCTGCCGCGGGTGATGGCCGGGTTTCTCGCCGAACTGCCGGACAGCCGCCTGCAACTGCAGGTGGCCAACAGCCGCGAGATCCTGGCCGCGCTCTGCGAGTTCCGCCTGGACGTGGCCTACATCGAGTCGCCCATCCAGCATCCCCAGGTGCAATTGTTGCCGTGGATCGAGGATGAGCTGTTGCTGGTCGCGGCGCCCGAGCATCCGCTGGCGCGGGCGGCGCAGGTGACCTTCGAGCAGTTGGCGGCGACACGCTGGATCCTCCGCGAGGCCGGCTCCGGCACCCGGGTGACCTTCGAGCAGCAGGTGCTGCCGCGCCTGGGCAGCCTGGCGGCGCCGCTGGAGGTGAGCAACGCCGAGGCGATCAAGCACCTGGTGGCCAGCGGGGCCGGCATCAGCTGCCTGTCGCGGCGGGTGGTGGCCGACGAGTTGGCCAGCGGCGAGCTGGTCGCCCTGGACAATCCCCTGGGGCCGCTGCGGCGCACCTTCTTCCGCGCCCTGCACGTGGACAAGTACCCGACCCAGGGGCTGCGCCGCTTCCTCGATTACGCCGAGGCGTGGGCCGTGCTCAATCGCTGAGCGCCCGTTCGCCGTCCAGGGGCCAGCGGCCGATGGCCCGGTAATGCACGCCGTGGGGGCCGTTCTCAGAGCTGTACAGCACCAGTTCGCGGGCTGGCCAGGCGAATTGCGCCTCGGCATCGGGCGCATGGCGGCAGTGACGGGCCAGGGTCAGGTGCGGGCGGAAGGGCCGCCGCTCGATCTCGAAACCGCTGACCTGCAGGGCATCTTGCAGGGTCTGGACCAGGCTGGGCAGCGCCGGCGGGATGGTCGTCGGCGCCAGGTGCAGGATGCCGTTGCGCCAGCGTTCCAGGCGATCCAGCAGCAGTTCGAAGGGTGTGCGCGGCAGGCTCGCGCCCAGGTCTAGCAACTCGGCCTTGCGGGCGCGCGGTACCGAGCCGAGGAAGGCCAGGGTGAGGTGCAGGTTGGCCGCCGCCACCGGCTGGCCGTCGATGGCCAGGCCGTCGCGCCAGGCGGCCAGGGGCGCGCGGATTTCCTCCGGACAGGGCAGGGCGAAGAACAGGCGCAGGGGTGGGGTGCTCATCGGGGCTCTCTCGTCGGCCGGAAGTCGCCTTGACAGTATCGCCGGGGCTTCTCTAGGATGCCGCACAGCGCCGATTTAAGTAGCAACTTGCGGGGCGCTGATGCCTCAGGGGCATCGAAATACCGCTAAAGCGCTGGTTCGGTGTGCCTCTCGCCGCGTCCAGCAGGACCCCAGAGGCGGAGACATGACACCATGACCTGTCCCAATCCCCAGGTGCGCCTGGCCCCCATCACTACCGGCCTGTTGCGGCGCAACCCGCGCATCCTCCTGTGCGGCCATCACCAGCCCACCCTGGTTCGCTACCTCGAAGGCTGGCCGAAGCGCTGGCAGGGCTCGCGCACCTTCCTCATCCAGTTCGCCGCCGACCTCGCGGAAATCGCCCGCTTCCCCCGCGACCATTTCGACTTCGCCGTGATCCAGTCGCCGCGTGCCGAGGAACTGCAGCCGCTGGTCCACGAGCTGACCCGCGTCGCCCGCCAGGGGCTGATCACCCGGCGGCCGCCGGTGTTCTGAGGCCGCGATAGCCGGAACCTCCGGCGCGATTCGCGGATGAGATCCGCTCCTACGCTGCCCCGCCCGCGCCATTCCCTTGTAGGAGCGTGCCTTGCGCGCGAAATTGCGGGCAGGCCTGCGGCCCCCTCACCCTAACCCTCTCCCGGAGGGAGAGGGGACCGTTCGGAGTACATGGGTGTTTCGGCGTTAGCCGGCTAGCTCAGGGATCGCCGGCTGAAACCAGGCCTCCTCTCGGCACGGCCTAGCTCCCTCTCCCTCCGGGAGAGGGCTGGGGTGAGGGGAAAGCCCGCGCGCCGATGTCATTCCCCTGTTGGAGCGCGCCCTGCGCGCGATTCGCGGGCAGGGCCCGCTCCTACAGTCTGCAATGAGGCACGGAGTTTCCCCATAGGAGCGGACTCCGTCTGCGATTGGCTTCCCCGGCCACGCCGGATGCCCCGGTGGCACGAACAGCCCCCTCTCCCGCTTGCGGGAGAGGGCTGGGGAGAGGGTGCTCTTAACCCCGACTGCCGGCGTTATCCGCCGAATCGCGGACGGAGTCCGCTCCTACGACCGTGCTTCCCTGCGCCCTACGGTGCTGGGCGCCAAACTCCGCTTTTGGTCGACAGGAAAATTATGCCGCGTTATCGATTCCGATAACTTTGCTTGCCTGGCTTTATCGGCGGGCAGCTATCGACCTGGCCAGGAGCCGCCTGCGCGATTGACCGAGGGAAAGAAAATGATCGAGGCCCAAGCGTTCAACAGCGTCTTCGATGCCATTGCAGACACCACCGCCGAGGCGGAAAAGCTGCGCCTGCGCGCGACCCTCCTGCAGGCGATCCAGAAGGAGGCGGCCAGTTGGGATGGCACTGACCGCAGCCGCGCCAAGCGTCTGGGTATCACTGCACCGCGCTATACCCTGCTCAAGCGCGGCCAGTTGGGTGAGTTCAGCCTGGATGCCCTGGTTGTGCTCGCCGTTCACGCCGGATTGTCCATCGGCCTGACCATAGAACATCAGGTGGCGTGATCGTCCCCGGTGAGCAAGTTGCGTAGGGCGTACAACCGTTCGCGGTTGTACGCCGCTTCACCTTCCTTGTCGGCAACTCCGTGGTTGAGCCGGGCGCGGTTTCGAGGGCGGCTCCGTGCTTGGCAGCGAGCGGGATGGGACCAAGGTCAAACGGCGGATAACGCGGAGCGTTATTCGCCCTACGTACCGTGCCCGCGCATCCCCTGGCGCCGAACCCTGTAGGAGCGAGCTTGCTCGCGAACAACCTCAGGCACGCGGCCCGTTCGCGAGCAAGCTCGCTCCTACGAAAAGACGCCGCTCCGTAGGATGGGTGGAGCGAAGCGATACCCATGCTGCCGTGCCATCGATGGGTATCGCTGCGCTCAACGCCATCCTACGAACAGGTCCGGTGTTCAGCGGGTGGGAACGGTGTTCAGCTGTGGCCATTGCCGGTAGGGCACCCAGAGCATGCCTTGCCAGTGCAGCACCGTCAGGGCCTGGGTGGGGCCGTGGAGGGTTTCGCGGCGGGGTTGGCGGGTGTCGTGGCGGTAGCTGTCGCGCAGGGCTGGGACCACCTCCTGGGTGATCCATTGGCGGATGCAGCGGTTTTCCGGGTGGAAGTAGTGGATCAGCGTGGCGTACACGGCGGATTCGCTGAGCAGCAGTTCGTCCTCGTAGTCGCCATTGCCGCCGCGCAACCAGGCGCGGCGGTACTGGTCGTCGTCCAGGTTGCGCTGCACGCGCTCTTCCAGCATCGGCACGCCCATCAGCCGGCCGAGGTCGCGGGTGCTGAACCAGCATTGGTCTTCCAGCAGCAGGGCTCGCAGCTGGCGCTTGTGGCGGGTGAACAGGGTGGGGATCAGGACCTCTTCAGACATGGCGCACCTCCGGGGAAGAGGGTAGGCAGAGTGAAGCGCCTTCGTGAAGGTAAAGAGAGAAAGGCATATCCATTTCCTCAATGGAGTACATCGCCACTTTCGGGAGCAGTTTTGCCGCTATGTGAAGCGTTTCTTAGGCGCTGGTGTATAGTAAAATTTAATGTTGTGCTTGGTATAAAGATGAGCGGAGGTGATTTCACTGCTCATCGGAATTTACTATTTTATTTGATTTACATCTAACAGCTTCAGTATGTTCTTGAATAGCTTTTGGGTCGCTATGGCGTCACCCAAGGCTGTATGTCTTAGCTTCGAGGGTGGGGTGACTCCGAAGTGATCAAATGCACCGTCAGAGGTGAGCGCTGAGTCCGGTATCTTTCCCTGCGAATTCAGTATATAAAGCAGTGTGTGCGTATCTACCGCGCGATGAGAAATGCCTGGTATCTCATCAAGATTGGCATCAAAAGCTAGTTTTTTTAAAAAAGAAATATCGAAGCCAATATTGTGGCCTATAAGAGTGATTTTTTTGTTGGAGAAGTTATTTTTTATGTATTGAGATAGGTTTCTAACGGCCTTCTCTGGAGAGATAGCGTTAATTTCCCACTCGCTGGAGAATTTCTTGAAATTATCCTTTGCATATTCGGACCAAATTATATTTTTTGACTTTATGTATGCATGGAAAGGTTCTATTTTATCGTCAAGCGGAACAAGTCCTATTTCCAGGACGCTGTGCTTGTTGGGGTTGATCCCACTAGTTTCTAGGTCAAGGATTGCTAGGTTTGTCATTTTCTTTCGTGTCGCTATTTTTGGGGAAATTTAAAACTGAGTATGCTTCGGTGACTACTGTGTTTCCGAACATTTTCCAATTGAACTCGTAGCCTCCCGAAAATCCCCACACTAGAAATATTGATACTGGAATTATGAGTATCTGTAGCGGGAGATTCGTATCAACTGTATGGCACGAAACCCTACTTAGGATAAAGGAAATTGCTAGTCCTGCCAAGTCTAACCAAAATAGAAAGGCGCTAGTTATCGTTATGGAGCGATGTAAAGTATATTTATTTTGATATGTTGATATTAGAGAGTTTGGAATGCTTCTAGCTATTAGATTTTTAGCTACAGGAAAGAATTGCTCCCAAGGAAGTACGTTATCTGATCTTGAAAGTTTTTTGCTTGATTGAATAAAAAGCTCTTCAAGTTTCTGATCGTATTTTTCTTTCGGGCGAGGTGGGCGTAGTATTAAAGAAAGTCCAATTCTTTTCCAAAACCAAATTTTTTCATCGGAATCTTTTGAGCTGTATCGAGAGAACCATTGTGTGATGTGCCCGAATACATACCAGCTGAGGAGTAGTGGTATTAAAGTTCCAAAGCCATTTTCAGTAAATGTAATTCCTATTATTTCTACAATTTTCTTGATTGTTAGAATTGGGAAGTTTGAGGAGATTAATATTGTTGGAATGTTTCCTAGGGATGCTAGCCATATCGCGAAGAAGAGAGTAATTATGGCACCAGGGATGATTATTCCAAATAGTTCATAGCTTAAGTTGGTTAGTTTTCCTATTAATTCACCCAATTAGTATGCTCCTTATAAAAAGCCCCGCACAAGGCGGGGCTTTTGTCTTTCTAATCACTGCCCCAAAATTCCATTTCGAGTATCAGCGTTTCTAATGGTCTTGACTTGCTGCTTTGCTACTACTTCCGTCAGTCCCAGCTCAGCGCGCCGCCGGTCTGGTACTCGATCACGCGGGTCTCGAAGAAGTTCTTTTCCTTCTTCAGGTCCATGATTTCGCTCATCCACGGGAACGGGTTGGTCGTGCCCGGGTATTCTTCCTTCAGGCCGATCTGGGTCAGGCGGCGGTTGGCGATGAATTTGAGGTAGTCCTCCATCATCGCCGCGTTCATGCCCAGGACGCCGCGCGGCATGGTGTCGCGGGCGTATTCGATTTCCAGCTGGGTGCCCTGCAGGATCATCTGCGTGGCTTCGTCCTTCATCTGGGCATCCCACAGGTGCGGGTTTTCGATCTTGATCTGGTTGATCACGTCGATGCCGAAGTTCAGGTGCATGGATTCGTCGCGCAGGATGTACTGGAACTGCTCGGCGGTGCCGGTCATCTTGTTGCGGCGGCCCATGGAGAGGATCTGGGTGAAGCCGCAGTAGAAGAAGATGCCTTCGAGCACGCAGTAGTAGGCGATCAGGTTGCGCAGGAACTGGCGGTCGGTTTCCGGGGTGCCGGTCTGGAACTGCGGGTCGGAGATCGAGCGGGTGTACTTCAGGCCCCAGGACGCCTTTTTCGCGACGCTCGGGATCTCGTGGTACATGTTGAAGATTTCGCCTTCGTCCATGCCCAGCGACTCGATGCAGTACTGGTAGGCGTGGGTGTGGATCGCCTCTTCGAAGGCCTGGCGCAGGATGTACTGGCGGCATTCGGGGTTGGTGATCAGGCGGTACACGGCCAGCACCAGGTTGTTCGCCACCAGGGAGTCGGCGGTGGAGAAGAAGCCGAGGTTGCGCATGACGATGCGGCGCTCGTCCTCGGACAGGCCGTCCTTGCTCTTCCACAGGGCAATGTCGGCGTTCATGTTCACTTCCTGCGGCATCCAGTGGTTGGCGCAACCATCCAGATACTTCTGCCAGGCCCAGTCGTACTTGAAGGGTACGAGCTGGTTGAGGTCGGCGCGGGCGTTGATCATCTGCTTGTCGCCGACCTGCACGCGGGCGGAGGCGCCTTCGAGGTCGTCCAGGCCTTCCTGGATGTCGAGGGCGTCGAGGGCCTGCTTGGCGCGGGCGACCGCGTCGGAGTCGCTGGCGGAGACGGCGCGGGCTTCTTCCACGGAGCCGGCGGCTTCGTCGTCCAGCTTGTCGGCGGCCTGGGCGGCGGCTTTGGCCACGGCCGGGGCGGCCTTGGCTTCGGTGGGGTCTTCTTTGTCGAATTCGTCCCAGCTCAGCATTGGTTCCTCTCCTGGTCTGGTTGCGTGATGGGGGGCACGCTAAAGCTTGCTTGGCTTCCCTTCTCTGGGTTCCCGCGTCCGCGGGAATGACGAGGGGAAGCTGTTATGTCTGGGGGAGGAGGGGACAAGAGCCCCTCTCCCTAGCCCTCTCCCTGAAGGGAGAGGGGATATCCGTGCTGCGTGGAAACGCGGCCCTCGGGCGAGGGCCGCTGCTTCCTTACTGGCAGGCTTCGCAGTCCGGGTTATCGATGCTGCAGGCTTGCGGCACCGGAGCCGGTTTCGGCTCGGCCGGGGCGGCTTGCAGGCCCTCGTCGATCACCGAGCTCACGGCGTTCAGCTTGCCGGTGTTGATGGTGGACTTCTCGGTGCTGGTGGCGGCCAGGGCGCGGAGGTAGTAGGTGGTTTTCAGGCCACGGTACCAGGCCATGCGGTAGGTCACGTCCAGCTTCTTGCCCGAGGCGCCGGCGATGTAGAGGTTCAGCGACTGGGCCTGGTCGATCCACTTCTGGCGGCGGCTGGCGGCGTCGACGATCCACTTGGTCTCCACTTCGAAGGCGGTGGCGTACAGGTCTTTCAGATCTTGCGGGATGCGCTCGATCTGCTGCACGGAGCCGTCGTAGTACTTCAGGTCGTTGACCATGACCGGGTCCCACAGGCCGCGGGCTTTGAGGTCGCGCACCAGGTAGGGGTTGATCACGGTGAACTCGCCGGAGAGGTTCGACTTCACGTAGAGGTTCTGGTAGGTCGGCTCGATGGACTGCGACACGCCGGTGATGTTGGCGATGGTCGCGGTCGGCGCGATGGCCATGATGTTCGAGTTGCGGATGCCTTTCTGTACGCGCTCGCGCACCGGGGCCCAGTCCAGGCTCTCGCTCTGGTCGACTTCGATGTACTTGGCGCCGCGGGCTTCGATCAGCAGCTTCTGCGAGTCGATCGGCAGGATGCCTTGCGACCACAGCGAGCCGGCGAAGGTCTCGTAGGCGCCGCGCTCCTCGGCCAGGTCGCAGGAGGCCTGGATGGCGAAGTAGCTGATGGCTTCCATGGACTTGTCGGCGAAGTCGATGGCGGCGTCGGAGCCGTAGGCGATGTGCTGCAGGTACAGGGCGTCCTGGAAGCCCATGATGCCCAGGCCCACCGGACGGTGCTTGAGGTTGGAGTTCTCCGCCTGGGGCACCGAGTAGTAGTTGATGTCGATGACGTTGTCGAGCATGCGGACCGCGGTCTTCACGGTGCGGCCGAGCTTCTCGACGTCCAGCTTGCCGTCGACGATGTGGTTGACCAGGTTCACCGAGCCCAGGTTGCAGACGGCGATCTCGTCCTTGTTGGTGTTCAGGGTGATCTCGGTGCACAGGTTCGAGCTGTGCACCACGCCCACGTGCTGCTGCGGGCTGCGCAGGTTGCACGGGTCCTTGAAGGTCAGCCACGGGTGGCCGGTCTCGAACAGCATGGAGAGCATCTTGCGCCACAGGTCCTTGGCCTGGACGACCTTGTGCAGCTTGAGCTTGCCGTACTGGGTCAGGGCTTCGTAGTACTCGTAGCGCTCTTCGAAGGCCTTGCCGTAGAGGTCGTGCAGGTCGGGGACGTCGGCCGGGGAGAACAGCGTCCAGGTGCCGTCTTCGAACACGCGCTTCATGAACAGGTCGGGAATCCAGTTCGCGGTGTTCATGTCGTGGGTGCGGCGGCGGTCGTCACCGGTGTTCTTGCGCAGCTCCAGGAACTCTTCGATGTCCAGGTGCCAGGTTTCCAGGTAGGCGCACACGGCGCCCTTGCGCTTGCCGCCCTGGTTCACGGCCACGGCGGTGTCGTTGACCACTTTCAGGAACGGGACCACGCCCTGGGACTTGCCGTTGGTGCCCTTGATGTAGGAGCCCAGCGCGCGCACCGGGGTCCAGTCGTTGCCCAGGCCGCCGGCGAATTTCGACAGCATGGCGTTGTCGTGGATGGCGCTGTAGATGCCCGACAGGTCGTCCGGCACGGTGGTCAGGTAGCAGCTGGACAGCTGCGGACGCAGGGTGCCGGCGTTGAACAGGGTGGGGGTCGACGACATGTAGTCGAAGGACGACAGCAGGTTGTAGAACTCGATCGCGCGTTCTTCCTTCTGCGGCTCTTCGATGGCCAGGCCCATGGCCACGCGCATGAAGAATACCTGCGGCAGTTCGAAGCGGATGCCGTCCTTGTGGATGAAGTAGCGGTCGTACAGGGTCTGCAGGCCCAGGTAGGTGAACTGCTGGTCGCGCTCGTGGTTCAGCGCGGCGCCCAGTTTGGCCAGGTCGTAGCCCTTGAGCTTGGAATCGAGCAGTTCGAACTCGACGCCTTTCTCGATGTAGGCCGGCAGGGCGCGGGCGTACAGCTCGGCCATTTCGTGATGGGTGGCGCTCTCGACCACGCCGAGGAAGCCCAGGGCTTCGGCGCGCAGGGTGTCCATCAGCAGGCGGGCGGTGACGTAGGAGTAGTTCGGCTCGCGTTCCACCAGGGTGCGGGCGGTCATCACCAGGGCGGTGTTGACGTCCTTCTCGGCCACGCCGTCGTAGAGGTTCTTCAGGGTTTCGCGTTCGATCAGCCCGCCATCGACTTCGGCCAGGCCTTCGCAGGCTTCGCGGATGATGGTCTGCAGGCGGCCCATGTCCAGCGGCTGGGTGCTGCCGTCGGCCTTGGTGATGCGGATGCTCGGGTGCGGCTGGGCGACTTCGCCGGCGGCGCTGGCGGTCTTGCGCTCGTTGGCGCGGGCTTCGCGGTAGATCACGTAGTCGCGGGCGACTTTCTGCTCGCCGGCGCGCATCAGGGCCAGTTCGACCTGGTCCTGGATTTCTTCGATGTGGATGGTGCCACCGGAGGGCATGCGGCGCTTGAAGGTCGCAGTGACCTGCTCGGTCAGGCGCGCGACGGTTTCATGGATGCGCGACGAGGCGGCAGCGGTGCCGCCTTCCACGGCGAGAAACGCCTTGGTGATGGCTACGGTGATCTTGTCATCGGTGTAGGGAACTACGGTGCCGTTGCGCTTGATCACGCGCAGCTGGCCGGGCGCGGTGGCGGCCAGATCCTGGGCGGATTCGGCTGCCTGCGGCGCTGCGGCCTGCGGGTTCTCGCGAGTGGTGTCGGTCTGCATGGGGGGTTGTCTCCACATTCTCTTAGTGGGTTCTGTCACTGGCGCCGGGGGCGCCGCTCCGGAAAAACAGCAATAAAGAGCGTGTGCGTCCGGCGGGGCCGGCCGCATGAAAACTTGCGTAACAGGGGAAGGGGACTCAAGCGCCTCCCTGGCCCAAGTCGGGTGTCCGGCTTTACGGGCCGGAACCACAATACCTAGTGGTGTTGACCGATCGGTTGCAACACCCGTACCGCATGGCCATCGACATCGATCACTCCTTTGCGGCCTACGCCGCGTCGGACTTCCGTACGCCTGGATGCAGCTGCTGGGGGAACCGGAGGAGCCGTGGAAAAGGCTCGCGACCTCATGCTTCTTCTTGTGTCCGGTTCCAGGTTGCGGACCCAACATGTAGGGGTTATCCGCAACGGGGATACAAGATAATGCGCTATGGGAGGCTTTGCAAGGCGGGAGGCTGGGGGAAACCTGTGGATAAATTGTGGGTGGCGTGTGCGTGATCGCGTAGGGATCGCGCCAGGCCGCACCGCTGCTGATTTTCACCGTTCGTCATGAGCGACTGACAGATTCAGGAGTTGGCCTGAGGCTGTCAGGGTGTGAACCCTACCACAATATCTTGTGGTCCTGCCCCATCGCGTTCCGCCCGTGCCATGGCGCGGCTTCCTGGCTACAATGCGGCACGTCCCGCCTGCCTCGCGGCGGTGCGCGGCGGACCCGTTCAGGTGCATTGGGAGGCGGTGTGGAGCAAGAGGCGCGAATCCTCATTGTCGAGGACGACCAGCGGTTGGCCGAGCTGACCCAGGACTATCTGGAAAGCAACGGCCTGAAGGTGGGCGTCGAGGCCGATGGTGCCCGCGCGGTGGACCGCGTGCTGGCGGAACGGCCGGACCTGGTGGTGCTGGACCTGATGCTGCCCGGCGAGGACGGCCTGTCGATCTGCCGGCGCCTGCGCCCGGACTACGACGGCCCGATCCTGATGCTCACCGCGCGCACCGACGACATGGACCAGATCCAGGGCCTGGAGATGGGCGCCGACGACTACGTGTGCAAGCCGGTGCGCCCGCGCCTGCTGCTGGCGCGCATCCGCGCCCTGCTGCGGCGCAGCGAGGGGCCGGACGAGGCGCCCGCGGCGGGCAGCAAGCGCCTGACCTTCGGCAAGCTGGTGATCGACAACGTGATGCGCGAGGCCTGGCTGGACGAGCAGACCATCGAGCTGACCAGCGCCGAGTTCGACCTGCTGTGGCTGCTGGCCGCCAACAGCGGGCGCATTCTCTCCCGCGAGGAGATCTTCAACTCCCTGCGCGGCATCGAATACGACGGCCAGGACCGCTCCATCGACGTGCGCATCTCGCGCATCCGCCCGAAGATCGGCGACGACCCCATGCACCCGCGGCTGATCAAGACGGTGCGCAGCAAGGGGTACCTGTTCGTTGGCGAGCAGTAGGGGGCTTGCGCTGATTCGCTGCCTGGCGTCGGGTTCGTGCGTTGCTGCGGCTGTTCATTGGGTTCCCGCGTGCGCGGGAATGACGGGGGTGGGTTCGGTGTTTCCCGCACCCTGCGCAGCAACCCCCCGGCATCCAGACTCCCCGGCGTCATTCCCGCGCACGCGGGAACCCAGCGACTTCACCCCGGCCCATGAACCCGGCACAGGGCTTCGCCGATGAAATCCATCTTCCTGCGCATCTACGGCGGCATGCTGCTGACCCTGGTGCTGGTCGCCGTCCTCGGCGTGCTGACCCTGCACCTGGTCAACGAGGTGCGCGGCGATCGCTACCGCGAGGAGCTGGCGCGCGGCACCTTCCGCCTGATGGCCGACGAGATGGCGGGCATGGAGGAGGTGGACCGCAAGCGCGCGCTGCTGCAGTGGAGCCGCCTGATGGGCATCCCGCTGAGCCTGCAGAAGCTCGACGCCCTGGGCATGGACGGCCGCGACCGCGCGCGGCTGATGAACGACCAGGTGCTGGTGGAGGCCGACGGGCCGCACCAGGTGCGCATCCATACCCAGGTCAGCCTGCAGGAGGGCCTGGTGCTCACCGGCGAGGTGGAGCAGGTCAGCGAGCAACTGGCGCGGGCCACCATCTATATGCTGATGGACGAGCTGCGCCGCTTCCCCGCCAGCGAGCAGCCCTACCACCTGGCGCGCATCGTGCGCGACAAGCGCTTCGGTTTCGACGTGCACCTGCTGCGCCTGAAGGAGATCGATCTGGACGACGACCAGAGCCGCCGGGTGGAGGAGGGCGACACCGTGCTGGCGCTAGGCAAGAACGGCGACTCCATCCGCGTGGTGGCCGGCATCGTCGACACGCCCTGGGTGCTGGAGCTGGGGCCGATCTACCAGATGAACCCCTATCCGCCGCAACTGCTGTTGCTGATCGCCGCCGTCGGCCTGTCGCTGATCGGTCTCACCCTGTACCTGCTGATCAGCCGCCTGGAGCAGCGCCTGCGCGGCCTGGAGTCGGCCGCCTCGCGCATCGCCCGCGGCAGCCTGGACACCCGGGTGGAGGAACGCGGCAGCGACTCGGTGGGGCGCCTGGCCGGCACCTTCAACCACATGGCCGAGCAGATCCAGCGCCTGATCAGCGTGCAGCGCGAGCTGGTCCGCGCGGTGTCCCACGAGCTGCGCACACCGGTGGCGCGGCTGCGCTTCGGCCTGGAGATGATCGAGTCCGCCGAGGACGACAAGACCCGGCGCAAGTACCTGGAGGGCATGGACGGCGACATCCAGGACCTCGACCAGTTGGTGGACGAGATGCTCACCTACGCGCGCCTGGAGCAGGGCTCGCCGGCGCTGACCTACCAGAGCGTGGAGCTGGGCGAGTTGGTGCGCCAGGTGGTGGCGGAGATCGCCCCGCTGCGCGGCGAGGTGCAGGTGACCTGCGAGGCCGGCGCGCTGGTGCCCTTCGACCAGGGTAGCTGGATCGAGGCCGAGCCACGCTACCTGCACCGCGCCCTGCAGAACCTGCTGAGCAACGCCATCCGCTACGCCGAGACGCGGGTGCGGGTGAGCTACCGGGTCAGCCTGGACCGCTGCCAGGTGGATGTCGAGGACGACGGCCCGGGCGTGCCGGAGGACCGCTGGGAGCGCCTGTTCACGCCATTCTTCCGCGTCGACGACAGCCGCACGCGGGTCACCGGCGGGCACGGCCTGGGGCTGTCCATCGTGCGGCGGATCATCCGCTGGCACGGCGGCCGGGTGTCCATCGCCCGCAGCCAGGCCCTGGGCGGCGCCTGCTTCACCCTGGCCTGGCCGCGGCGCCAGGCGCCCAAGGAATAGCCCGCGGCGGGTGAGGGTGGACGTTCTGCAGATTTATATTATATGTTTTCATATATTGTAATTTCGTAGAGCGTACCCATGCCCGCCACCCCAGCCATCGACCTGCAACGCCTGCGCCGCTCCGCCGACCAGGCCGGGCGCCTGCTCAAGGCCCTGGGCAACCCCGACCGCCTGTTGCTGCTGTGCATGCTGTCCCAGGAGGAGCTGCACGTCGGCGCCCTGGAGGAGCGGGTGGGCGTCGGCCAGCCGACGCTGTCCCAGCAACTGGGCGTGCTGCGCCGCGAAGGTCTGGTGGCGACGCGCAAGGAGGGCAAGCAGGTGTACTACCGCATCAGCAGCCCGCAGGCGCTGGCGGTGATCCAGACTCTCTACCGATTGTTCTGCGCAGAGGATGCCGAATGAACATCGACTGGAATGCCTTCACCCCCTGGAGCGCCCTGGCCGGCGGCGCGCTGATCGGCCTTTCCGCCGGCCTGTTCGCCCTGCTCAACGGCCGCGTGGCCGGCATCAGCGGGTTGCTCGGCGGCCTGCTGGCCAGGGGCGGCGTCGGCGGCGAGCGCCTGGCGTTCCTCCTCGGGCTGCTGCTGGCGCCGCTGTTGTGGCTGGCCTTCGGTCCGCTGCCGGCGCTGCACTTCGACAGCGCCTGGCCAGCGCTGCTGCTGGCCGGGCTGCTGGTGGGGCTGGGCAGCCGCTATGGCGCCGGCTGCACCAGCGGCCATGGCGTGTGCGGCCTGGCGCGGCTGTCGCCGCGGTCGCTGCTGGCCACGCTGTGCTTCATGGCCAGCGGCTTCGCCACCGTCTTCTGCATCCGCCACCTGCTGGGAGCCTGAGCATGGCCCGCCTGAGCGCTTTCCTCTGCGGCCTGCTGTTCGGCCTCGGCCTGCTGCTGGCCGGCATGGCCGACCCGGCCAAGGTGCTGGCCTTCCTTGACCCGGCCGGGGCCTGGGACCCGTCCCTGGCGCTGGTGATGGTCGGCGCCATCCTCACCGCCTTGCCGTTCTTCGGCCTGGCCCGCGGCAAGGCGCACGGCCTGCTCGGCGGCGCCATGCAGTTGCCGACGCGGCGCGACCTGGACCGCCGCCTGGTGCTGGGCAGCCTGGTGTTCGGCGTTGGCTGGGGCATCGCCGGCATCTGCCCGGGGCCGGCGCTGGTCGGCCTGGGCGCCGGCCACTGGCAGGCAGCGCTGTTCGTGCTGGGGATGCTGGCCGGCATGGCGGCGTTCGAATGGCAGCAGCGGCGCAAGGGCGCGGGGACATGAAGCCGTGCCTTAGACGCAGCGCCGCCCGCCGCCTACGCTACCCGGAGATTCCCCTGCGAACCGAGGCCCCATGTCCGACCTGAACGACCCCCGCGTCTTCTTCGCCGCCGAGCGCACCCTGCTGGCCTGGAACCGTACCGCCCTGGCGCTGATCGCCTTCGGCTTCGTGGTGGAGCGCACCGGCCTGCTGCTGCGCCTGATGCACGCCGGCCTGGAGACCGCGGCGGCGCTGCGCATGTCGTTCTGGGTGGGGCTGGGCTTCATCCTGCTCGGCTGCGTGGCCGCCTGCAGCTCGGCGCTGCAGTACCGCAACGTGGTGCGCGGGCTGAAGCCGGTGGAGATTCCCGAGGGCTACCGGGTCAACGCCGGGCCCTGGCTCAACCTGACGGTGGCCGGCCTGGGCCTGCTGCTGACGCTGTACCTGGCGTTGTAGCCTTGCGGAAAAATTGACCTTCAGGTCAATAAATGCAGAATGCTGGCGTGCCCATCGGCACCGACGCCCGTGGCCAAGCCCATGGCGTTGCCCTTAATGGGTATTGCTGCGGCGCGGGTATCGTTATGTAATTTTTGATATAACGATTCTCCGGCAGCGGGCCCCGGACAGACCGGGGCCCTCCAGCGTCGCGCCGTGGCATCCGTCAGGAAGGAACACCGAGAATCACATGGGAAGCCTTGATCACCGCCGTGGCCTTGACGCCGGCCGCCAGCCCCAGTTCGGCGACGGCGTCGCGGGTGACCACCGCCACCACTTCGCTGCCACCGCCAAGGTCCAGCACCACCTCGGCGTTCACCGCGCCGTCGGCCACCGACTTCACCGTGCCGGCCAGGCAGTTGCGCGCCGACAGGCGAATGCCCTCGGCATCGGTCATCAGCATCACCCAGGGCGCCTTGACCAGCGCCACCACGTCCTTGCCCTGGGCCAGGCCGAGGCTCTTCACGCTTTCCTCGGTGACGATGGCCACCAGGTCGTTGCCGCCGGGCAGTTGCACCACCACCTCGGCATTCACCGCGCCGTTGCGCAGTTGCTTGACCGTGCCGCGGAACACATTGCGCGCGCTGACTTTCATGTCTTTCTCTCCTTGGATCCAGTGAGGTCAGGAAGGTATAGCAGAGCCGGCGGGCCCTTCGAAGCAGAACGACAGCCAACCACTGGAGCACATCGATGAAACAGACATTCGCCCGCCTTTCCCTGGCCCTGGCGGCCTGCCTGGCCACCCACGCGGCGCTGGCCGACGAGGTGCAGGTCGCGGTCGCGGCCAACTTCACCGCGCCCATCCAGGCCATCGCCAAGGACTTCGAGAAGGACACCGGGCACAAGCTGGTGGCCTCCTTCGGCGCCACCGGGCAGTTCTACGCGCAGATCAAGAACGGCGCGCCCTTCGAGGTGTTCCTCGCCGCCGACGACAGCACCCCGGCCAAGCTGGAGCAGGAGAAGGCGGTGGTCCCCGGCTCGCGCTTCACCTACGCCATCGGCAAGCTGGCGCTGTGGTCGCCGAAGGACGGCTACGTCGATGCCAAGGGCGAGGTCCTGAAGCAAGGCGGCTTCCAGCACCTGTCCATCGCCAACCCGAAGACCGCGCCCTACGGCCTGGCCGCCACCCAGGTGCTGGACAAGCTCGGCCTGAAGGACAAGCTGACCGGCAAGATCGTCGAGGGCCAGAATATCGGCCAGGCCTACCAGTTCGTGTCCAGCGGCAATGCCGAACTGGGCTTCGTGGCGTTGTCGCAGATCTACAAGGATGGCAAGGTGACGGCCGGTTCGGCCTGGATCGTCCCGGCCGACCTCTATGAGCCGATCCGCCAGGACGCGGTCATCCTCGAAAAAGGCAAGGACAACGCCGCGGCCAAGGCCCTGGTGGACTACCTGAAGGGGCCGAAGGCGGCAGCGGTGATCAAGGCCTACGGCTACGAGCTGTAAACAGGGAAAACGATGCACCTGACCGCGGCGGACCTCACGGCGATCCGGCTCACCCTCGAGCTGGCCACCGTCAGCACCCTGATCCTGTTGCTGCTGGGCACCCCCATCGCCTGGTGGCTGGCGTGCACCCGTTCGTGGCTCAAGGGCCCGCTGGGTGCGCTGGTGGCCCTGCCACTGGTGCTGCCGCCGACGGTCATCGGCTTCTACCTGCTGGTCACGCTGGGCCCCAACGGCCCGGTGGGCCAGCTCACCGACGCCCTCGGCTGGCAGCGCCTGCCGTTCAGCTTCGCCGGGCTGGTGGTGGGCTCGGTGATCTACTCGCTGCCCTTCGTGGTGCAGCCGCTGCAGAACGCCTTCGAGGCCATCGGCACGCGCCCGCTGGAGGCCGCGGCGACCTTGCGCGCCGGGCCCCTGGACACCTTCTTCAGCGTGGTCCTGCCGCTGGCGCGGCCGGGCTTCGTCACCGCCGCCATCCTCGGCTTCGCCCATACCGTGGGCGAGTTCGGCGTGGTGCTGATGATCGGCGGCAACATCCCCGGCCAGACCCGCGTGGTCTCGGTGCAGATCTTCGACCACGTCGAGGCCATGGAGTACGCCCAGGCGCACTGGCTGGCCGGCGGCATGGTGGTGTTCTCCTTCTTCGTGCTGCTGGCGCTGTACTCCACGCGCCGCAGCCACTCGGCCTGGAACTGAGATGCCGGCAGACATCCAAGCGCGCTTCCTGCTCGAATACCGCAGCTTCACCCTGGACGTCGACCTGCGCCTGCCGGGCCGCGGAGTGACCGCGCTGTTCGGCCACTCCGGCTCCGGCAAGACCACCGTGCTGCGCTGCGTGGCCGGCCTGGAAAGGCCGCGCGAGGCGCGCCTGGTGGTCAATGGCGAAACCTGGCAGGACAGCGCCCAGGGCCTGTTCCTGGCGCCGCACAAGCGCGCCATCGGCTATGTGTTCCAGGATGCCAACCTGTTCGAGCACCTGTCGGTGAAGCGCAACCTGCGCTATGGCATGAAGCGCGTGCCGGCGCGCGAGCACCGCGTAGCCATGGACCAGGCCTGCGAGCTGCTGGGCATCGGCCACCTGCTCGAACGCATGCCGCGCCACCTGTCCGGCGGCGAGCGCCAGCGGGTGGGCATCGCCCGCGCGCTGCTGACCAGCCCGCGCCTGCTGCTGATGGACGAGCCGCTGGCGGCCCTGGACCTCAAGCGCAAGGCGGAAATCCTGCCCTACCTGGAACGCCTGCACGACGAGCTGGACATCCCCATCCTCTACGTCAGCCACTCGCCGGACGAAGTGGCGCGCCTGGCCGACCACCTGGTGCTGCTGGAAGCCGGCCGCGCGCTGGCCAGCGGCGCGGTGGGCGAGACCCTGGCGCGCACCGACCTGCCCACCTCGCTGCTGGAAGACGCCGGCGTGGTGATCGACGGCCAGGTACTGGGCCACGACGCCGAATACGGCCTGCTCGACCTCGGCCTGCCCAACTGCGGCGAACGCATCCGCCTGGCCCATGGCCCGCTGCCGGTGGGCAAGGCGCTGCGCATCAAGGTGCAGGCCCGCGACGTCAGCCTGACTCTGCAGCGCCCGCAGCAGAGCAGCATCCTCAACCTGCTGCCGGCCACGGTGACCGAGCTGGCTCCCACGGATACGCCGGCGCATCTGCTGGTGCGGCTGGATGTGGGGGGGAATCCGTTGTTGGCGCGGATTACCCGGTATTCCTGCGAGCAACTGGGGTTGCGGGTGGGGCAGGGGGTGTGGGCGCAGGTGAAATCGGTGGCGGTGTTGGCCTGAGGGCCGGATGGCTTTATGGCTTTATGGCTTTATGGCTTTATGGCTTTTCGTAGGAGCGAGCTTGCTCGCGAACAAATACGGTGCCATGCGGTTCGCGAGCAAGCTCGCTCCTACGAAGAGCATCCTGGCGCGGCCCGGTGGCTTTTGGGCTTTGGGGTGGCTCCGCTCCCTCTCCCTGAAGGGAGAGGGGGCTTGTCCGTGCCGAGAGAGGGAATGGTTTCAGCTGGAAATCATTGGAGTTGCCGGCTGACTCCAGAACATCCAACCCTGCCGAACAGTCCCCTCTCCCTTCAGGGAGAGGGTTAGGGAGAGGGGCTCTTGGCTCTTGGCTCTTGACTCCAACAGCCCCCACTCCAGACCTAGAACAACGGCAACGTATAGCTCACGATCAACCGGTTCTCATCCTGATCCCGCTGCGTCGCCGTGCCCGAGCCGCTGACCGGCAGGCCGCTGCGCATGGTGGCGTTCTTCCAGGCCAGGCCCAGGCCCTTGAAGGTGCCCTCGGGGACCACGTAGCCCACCGCGATGTCGCGTTCCCATTCGCCCTGGTCGCCGCGGCCGGTCCTGATGTCGTCGGCGTTGAGGTAGAGCACGCTGAAGGTCAGGCCCGGCACGCCGAGCTTGGCGAAGTCGTAGGCGTAGCGGCCGATCCAGGTGCGCTCGCCGGCGTGGTTGAACTTCAGCAGCTGGGCGTCGGTGTGCAGGTAGGTGCTGGTGCCTTCGCCGTCGCCGCGGTTCAGGTAGGGGAAGTCGCTGTCGCCGGTGAGCACCTGGTAGCCGGCGCCGATGCTGTGGCCGGCGAGGCTGTAGGTGAGCAGGCCGCTGTAGACGTTGTTGTCCACCTCGCCCTTGGTCACGCCGCTGCCGTAGTAGCCGCTGCTGACGTAGCCGTCGGCGCGGCCGGAGGTGCTGCCGTTCTTGCCGTCGGAATCGCTGATGAACACCCGCAGGTCGGTCTTCAGGGTGCCCGGGCCGACCGCCCAGTTGTGCGTCAGCCCGAGGAAGTGCTGCTGGTAGAAGTCGGTCAGCTGGCCGTAGT
Organism: Pseudomonas sp. A6; assembly: GCF_052367875.1. NCBI lineage: Bacteria > Pseudomonadati > Pseudomonadota > Gammaproteobacteria > Pseudomonadales > Pseudomonadaceae > Pseudomonas > Pseudomonas sp. A6. The sequence goes on from NZ_CP198970.1 coordinate 2,177,735, forward strand.
AGTACTGCAGCGTCAGGTCCTTGGTGGCCTTGTAGTCGCCGCCGGCGAAGTAGAACTTGTTGCTGTCGCGGGAGCTGGCGCTGCTGCCGTTGGCGCCGGCGATGGACATGCTGCGCCAGTCGGTGGAGTTGCGGCCCTTGGTGTGGGTCAGCTGGCCGCCGATCAGCGTCAGGTCCTTGAACTCGTTGGAGGTGACCTGGCCGCCCTCGTAGGTCATCGGCAGCAGGCGCGCGTCGTTGTAGACCACCACCGGCAGCTTGGGCTGCAGGGTGCCGTAGCGGAATTCGGTCTTCGACACCTTGGCCTTGGCGGTCAGGCCCAGGCTGCTGAATTCGTCCACCGCGCTGCCGTCGCTCTCCAGCGGGAAGATGGTGCCGGGCTGGCGGTCGATGCCGCTCTTGCCGGACCGGCCGCCGCCGTCCAGGCGCAGGCCGAGCAGGCCCAGGGCGTCGACGCCGAAGCCGACGGTGCCCTCGGTGAAGCCGGAGGCATAGTTGAGCATGAAGCCCTGGCCCCATTCTTCCTGCTTGCTGGGCGAGGCGGGGCCGTTGCGGTTGTCGGTGTTGATGTAGAAGTTGCGCAGGCCGAGGCTGGCCTTGCTGTCTTCGATGAATCCGCCGGCGCTGGCCTGCTGGGCGAGGACGCCCGCGGCGATCGCCAGGGCGAGGGTGGATCGCTTCATTGTCATGCTCCTTGGTCCGTTCTTTTTCTATGTATGTGGCCGGGGTGGCGCCGTCCGCGCCGGCCAAGGTAGCCGCGGCTGATGTCCATCGCTATATGTTTTTGTATATAGCGATAGGCGCAAGACGCGATTGCCGTGACGATGACGCGGTCAGGCAAAGGCTAGGGTCGGTCGCTGGACGCGGTGCATGAGGCCAAATTCTGACTTTCCAGTCAATGGCCGCGATGCCGCACCTTGGCGGCGGAGCGCTAGGCGACCGCCACCAGGCTCAGCAGGCGTCCGTCGAACAGCGCGTACTGCGCCTCCAGCTCGCGGCCGTGGTGCCATTCCGCGGACAGGTCGCAGAGCAGGCGCAGGCGCGCGCGGCCTTCGGCGTCCCAGGCCAGCAGTTCGGCATCCTCGAAGTAGAAGCGCCGGCCCACCAGAGGGTAGAGGGCCTTGAACAGGCTTTCCTTGAGCGAGAAGGTCAGGGTCACGCCCAGGCCGACCTGCTCCGGCGCCAGGCGTTCGCGCTCGGCGGGGGTGAGGATTTCCTCCAGCAGGCGGCTGGCGCGGGCGTCGTCCAGCAGCGTCTCGACGTCCAGGCCGAGGCTGCGCCAGGCGTCGCGGCGGGCCACCACGGCGGCGGCCCAGTCGTCGCCATGGGTGATGGAGCCGACCAGCCCGCCCGGCCAGATCGGCGCGCGGTCCGGCGCCAGGCCCGGCGTCTGCGGCAGGCCGGTCAGGCGCTGGATGCCGGCGCGGGCGCACAGGCGCCCGGCGAGGAATTCGGCGCGGCGCTTGGCCACCGCGCGGCCGATGTTCGGCGGCAGGTCCACGCCGTGGCGGCCGAAGGCCTGGGCGTCGAGCTTCTGCGGCTGGAAGCGGCAGCTGTGGAGCAGGGCGCCGGGCAGCGCCTGGGGCAGCGGCCAGTGCGCCTGGGGCGGGGTGAGGAAGTCGTCGGTGTCGGGCATGGCGGGGATTCTGCCCGGCCGCCGGACGCGGTGCCAGTGGATTCGTGTGGCGAGTGACCGCCCAGTCGCGTCCGGGCGGTCACGCGGCGTTTACATTCGCTTGCAAAGGCTTACCGAAGCGCTACGGATCGGCGGCCGGGGAATTTGCCACACTGCGCCTCGCGTTCCTTTGCCGGAACGCAGGTGAGGTTGTTGTCGGAGCCGCGCGCTCCGGCCTTTTCACAGATCGTGGCGGGAGCCCCTTTTCGGGCTCCCGTTTTTTTTGCCCGGCCAAACGCCAACACCCCCGTAGGATGGGTTGAGCGAAGCGATACCCATCGCCCTTCAGTCGGCCTTCTGCTGGAAGATGTCCTTGAGGAAGGCCTGCAGGTCGGCCCAGGACTTCTGGTCGGCGGTCTTGTCGTAGCCCACGTCCAGGCCGTGGCCCTTGTGCTTGTCGGCGTCGGGGTTGGTGAAGCTGTGCTTGGCGTTGGGCTGGACGACGAACCTGTAGTCCACTTTGGCGGCGTCCATCTCCTGCTTGAAGGCGGCCACGCTGTCGGCCGGCACCAGGGTGTCGGCGCCGCCGTGCTCGACCAGCACCTTGGCGCTGACCGCGCCCGGCTGCGCCGGGGTGGCGGTGGCCAGCACCCCGTGGAAGCTGGCCACGCCCAGCAGCGGCAGGCCCTGGCGGGCCATGTCCAGCACCACCTTGCCGCCGAAGCAGTAGCCGATGGCGGCGATCTTCGCCGGGTCGGTCTGCGGCTGTTTCTTCAGCAGGTCCAGGCCGGCCTGGAAGCGCGCCTTGGCGGCGTCGGCATTCTTCAATGCTTCCTGCATGAAGGCCTGGGCCTGCTCGGGGTGCTCGGTGGCCTTGCCCTCGCCGTACATGTCGATGGACAGCGCCGCGTAGCCCAGCGCGGCGAGGTCGCGGGCGCGGCGCTTGGCGTAGTCGTTCAGGCCCCACCATTCGTGGACCACGATGATCCCCGGGCGGATGCCGGCCTGGGCGTCGTCGTAGGCGAAGTAGCCGACCAGCTTGGTGCCGTCGGTGGCCTGGTAGGGGATTTCCTGGGTCTTGACCTCCGCCTGGGCGGCGAAGCCCAGGCCGAGCAGCAGCAGGGTGGCGAGCAGGCGCATGGGCGTTTTCTCCAGAGGGTGGACTGAAAAAGATAGCCGGTTGTGCGGCGGCGGTCGGATTTCCCCCGCGCAACCGCTCAAGCCCGCGGCATGGCGTGAAAGCCGCGGCGCCATCGGCTACCCTTGCCGGGCCAGTCAGCCGTGCGGGACCCACAACGGATGTTCGACCTCAGTACCTGGAACCTCACCCTTCCCGAAGGCCGCCCGGCCAGGACCATTTCCACCCCGGCGCTGCAGCGCGACTACCAGAGCCCGTATTTCCACCGCAGCGCCGACGGCGTGGAGTTCTGGGTGCCGGTGAACGGCAGCCACACGCGCAACAGCGAGTTCCCGCGCACCGAACTGCGCGAGACGCGCAGCGACGGCTCGCCCTACACCTGGCGCTATCCCAACGTCGACAGCCTGCTGCGCGCCACCCTGCACGTGGACGCGGTGCCCTCCATGCGGCGCATGGTGATCGGCCAGATCCACAGCGATGGCGCCGGCAGCGGCGATGCCGCGCCGCTGCTGAAGCTGGTCTACCAGCTGCGCCTGGACCAGGGCCGGGTGCTGGCGCAGATCCGCGAGCGCCCGGGCGACGCCACCGCCATCACCTACACGGTGCTGGACGGCATCCCCCTGGGGCGCAGCTTCGACTACCGCATCGGCGTGTCGCGCTCGGGCGTGCTGAGCATCGAGGTCAACGACCAGCGCCTGGTCCGCCAACTCGACCCGCAGTGGGCGCGCCAGGGCCTGTACTTCAAGGCGGGGCTGTACCTGCAGGATAATCGCGGCCCCGCCAGCGAAGGCGGGCGGGCGACCTTCAGCGCCCTGTCGATCATGCACCGTTGAGGAACTGCCCCATGCTGCCTTCCCGAATCCTCCCGGCCCTGCTGCTCGCCGCCGGCCTGTCCCAGGCCCCGGGCGCCGTGGCCGACGAGTTCTCCGCCTGCCTCGCGCGCCTGCAGCCGCAGGCCGCCGCCAAGGGCGTGAGCGCCGCGGCCTACCAGCGCTACACCGGCGGCCTTGCGGCCGACCTCAGCGTGCTCGACCTGCTCAACGCCCAGCCGGAATTCGTCACCCCGCTGTGGGACTACCTGGCCGGGCTGGTGGACGAACAGCGCGTCGCCGACGGCAAGGCCATGCTGGCGCAGCATGCCGAGCTGTTCGAGCGCGTCGCCCGCCAGTACCGGGTGGACAAGTACACGGTGGCGGCAGTGTGGGGCGTGGAGAGCGACTTCGGCCGCATCACCGGCAAGCGTCCGCTGCTGGTCTCGCTGGGCACGCTGTCGTGCTACGGGCGGCGCCAGGCGTTCTTCCAGGGCGAGTTCTTCGCCACCCTCAAGCTGCTGCAGCAGGGCGACCTGCGCGATCCGGCCATCACCGGTTCCTGGGCCGGCGCCTTCGGCCAGACGCAGTTCATGCCCAGCACCTACGCGCGCATCGCCGAGGACTTCGATGGCGACGGCCACCGCGACCTGGTGGGCAGCGTGCCCGATGCCCTGGCCTCCACCGCCAACTACCTGCGCAAGGCCGGCTGGGTGCCGGGCGCGGCCTGGGGCTACGAGGTGAAGCTGCCGGCGAACTTCGCCGAGTCCCAGGCCGGGCGCACCAAGCGGCGTACAGTGGCGGACTGGCAGGCCCTGGGCGTGAAGCGCATCGACGGCGGGCCGCTGCCGGCCGGCGACGCCCGCGCCGCCATCCTGCTGCCCACCGGCAAGGCCGGCCCGGCCTTCCTGGTGCTGCGCAACTACGACGCGATCTATTCGTACAACGCGGCGGAAAGCTACGCGCTGGCCATCGCCCTGCTGTCCGACCGCCTGCGCGGCGAGCCGGGCCTGCGCACCCCCTGGCCGACCGACGACCCCGGCCTGAGCCGCGCCCAGCGCAAGGAGTTGCAGCGACTGCTGCTGGCCCGCGGCCACGCCATCGGCGAGCCGGACGGGCTGATCGGCGACAACACCCGCCGCGCCATCCAGGCCGAGCAGCAGCGCCTGGGCCTGCAGCCGGCGGATGGCCGTGCCGGGCAGAAGATCCTCAAGGCCCTGCAAGCCGCGCACTGAAGCGCTGTCGTAGGAACAACGGTCTATTTGGGTTCCCGCGTTCGCGGGAATGACGGGGGGAGAGTGGTGTTTTCCGACGTCATTCCCGCGAACGCGGGAACCCAGAAAACAGCCCCGTAGGATGGGTTGAGCGAAGCGATACCCATCACCACGGCAGCATGGGTTTCGCTTCGCTCAACCCATCCTACGAAGAGCGCTTCGGCACAGCCGGCAAGACGGGATCGAGGCACCGCGGGCCTTCCGTTCAGGCCAGGTTCAGCGGCGCGTCAGGCTGCGTTCAGTGGCCGCCCCTTAACCTGCACTCCGTCAACCACTTACCCACATCCTTGACGGAGAAACACCATGAACCTGCTGCAGAAGCTCACCCTCGCCACCGCCATCCTCGGCGCCTCCGCAGGTATCGCCCAGGCCTCGGAAAACTTCGCCGGCCTGACCTGGGGCGAAACCAGCAACAACATCCAGAAGTCCGACGCGCTGAACCGCAACCTCAACGATCCCAAGCTCGACAGCGTGATCAACAACAGCAGCACCTGGGGCGTGCGCGCCGGCCAGCAGAATGAGCAGGGCCGCTACTACGCCACCTACGAGAACACCTCCGACACCTACCGCGGCCTGAAGCTGCGCCAGCAGAACCTGCTCGGCAGCTACGACGCCTTCCTGCCGCTCAACGACCAGGGCACCAAGCTGTTCGGCGGCGGCACCCTGGGCCTGACCAAGCTGGAACAGGACTCCCGCGGCTACAGCCGTGACAGCGACATCGGCTACGCCATCGGCGCCCAGGCCGGTATCCTCCAGGACATCGGCCGGAACGCCTCGCTGGAAGGCGGCTATCGTTACCTGCGTACCAATGCCAGCACGGAGATGAGCCCGCACGGCGGCGACAAGGTCGGCTCGCTGGACCTGCACAGCAGCGCGCAGCTCTACCTGGGCGCCAACTACCGGTTCTGACTGGCAGGGGGCCGGGCTCGCGGCCCGGCCCCGCATAAGGAGGAAGTCCCATGAAACTACTGGTGGTGGAGGACGAGGCGCTGTTGCGTCATCACCTGTACACCCGCCTCGGCGAACAGGGCCACGTGGTCGACGCCGTGGGCAACGCCGAAGAGGCCCTGTACCGGGCCCACGAATACCATCACGACCTGGCGATCATCGACCTCGGCCTGCCGGGCATGAGCGGCCTGGACCTGATCCGCGAGTTCCGCAGCCAGGGCAAGGCCTTCCCGATCCTCATCCTCACCGCCCGCGGCAACTGGCAGGACAAGGTCGAAGGCCTCGCCGCCGGCGCCGACGACTACGTGGTCAAGCCGTTCCAGTTCGAGGAGCTGGAAGCGCGCCTGAACGCCCTGCTGCGCCGCTCCAGCGGCTTCGTCCAGGCCACCATCGAGGCCGGCCCGCTGCTGCTCGACCTGAACCGCAAGCAGGCCACGGTGGCCGGCGAGACCCTGGGCCTGACCGCCTTCGAGTACCGCATCCTCGAATACCTCATGCGCCACCACCAGCAGGTGGTGAGCAAGGAGCGGCTGATCGAGCAGCTCTACCCGGACGACGACGAGCGCGACCCCAACGTCATCGAGGTGCTGGTCGGCCGCCTGCGGCGCAAGCTGGAGTCGCACGAGGGCTTCCGCCCGATCGACACCGTGCGCGGCCAGGGCTACCTGTTCACCGAGCGTTGCCGTTGATGCGCTCGTTGCGCCTGCGCCTGATGCTGGGGGCCGCGGCCCTGGCGATCCTGTTCATGCTGGCCCTGCTGCCGGCGCTGCAGCGGGCGTTCAGCATCGCCCTGGTGAACGCCATCCAGCAGCGCCTGGCCTCGGACGTCGCCACCCTGGTGTCGTCCGCGCGCATCGACGGCGACCGCCTGAACATGCCCGAGCACCTGGCGGTGGAGGACTTCAACCTGCCGGAGTCCAAGCTGCTGGGCTACATCTACGACCGCGAGGGGCGGATGGTCTGGCGCTCCACCTCGACCCAGGACGAGAGCGTGCAGTACGTGCCGCTCTACGACGGCGAGCCCGACGTGTTCACCCGCGCCCGCGACGACCACGGCAACGAATTCTTCGTCTACGACGTGGAGATCGACCTGGTGGGCGGCAAGCAGGCCGCCTACAGCATCGTCACCATGCAGCCGGTGAGCGCCTTTCGCGAGCTGGTGCACGGCTTCCGCGAGCAGTTGTACATCTGGCTCGGCGGCGCGCTGCTGCTGTTGCTCGGGCTGCTCTGGCTCGGCCTGGGCTGGGGCTTCCGCTCCATGCGCGGCATACGCGAGGAGCTGGACCAGATCGAGGCTGGCGAGCGCGAACGCCTGAGCGGCGAACACCCCAGCGAGATGCTGCGCCTGACCGACTCGCTGAACCGCCTGCTGGACGGCGAGCGCAGCCAGCGCGAGCGCTACCGCAACTCCCTGGCGGACCTCGCGCACAGCCTGAAGACGCCGCTGGCAGTGCTGCAGGGGGTGAGCGAAAACCTCGCCGACGAGCCGCGCAACCGCGAGCAGGTGCAGGTGCTGCAGAGCCAGATCGAGCGCATGAGCCAGCAGATCGGCTACCAGCTGCAGCGCGCCAGCCTGCGCAAGAGCGGCCTGGTGCGCCACCGCGTGCAGCTCGGCCCGCTGCTGGACACCCTGGCCGGCGCGCTGGACAAGGTCTACCGCGACAAGCGGGTGATCCTCGAACGCGACTTTCCCGGCCACCTGAGCCTGCCGCTGGAACAGGGCGCGCTGCTGGAGCTGCTCGGCAACCTGCTGGAGAACGCCTACCGCCTGTGCCTGGCCCGGGTGCGCATCAGCGCCCGCCAGCAGGACGGCGGCTACGAACTGCGGGTGGAAGACGACGGCCCGGGCATCCCCCCGGACCAGCGCCAGCGCATCCTCCAGCGCGGCGAGCGGCTGGACACCCAGCACCCGGGGCAGGGCATAGGTACGGCGGTGGTGATGGACATCCTCGACAGCTACGGCGGCAGCCTGGCGCTGGATGACTCCGAGCTGGGCGGCGCCTGTTTCCGCATCCGTTTGCCGGGGTAGGTGCGTCGGAGCGCTCCTACGAGAAGCCGTGCCTGCCCGTACCGTAGGAGCGGATCTTATCCGCGAACCGCGCCTGGACCTCCGGCTATCGCGGACAAGGTCCGCTCCGGGGGAGGAATACCGTGTTTCCCGGCAACCTGTAGGAGCGGGCCCTGCCCGCGAAATCGCGCGCAGGGCGCGCTCCTACATGGGAATGGTGTGGGTGGGGCGGCGTAGGAGCGGATCTCATCCGCGAATCGCGCCTGGACCTCCGGCTATCGCGGACAAGGTCCGCTCCTACGGGGGAGGAATACCGTGTTTCCCGGCAACCTGTAGGAGCGGGCCCTGCCCGCGAAATCGCGCGCAGGGCGCGCTCCTACAGGGGAATGGTGTGGGTGGGGCAGCGTAGGAGCGGATCTCATCCGCGAATCGCGCCGGGATGTCCGGCTATCGCGGACAAGGTCCGCTCCTACGGGGGAGGAATACCGTGTTTCCCGGCAACCTGTAGGAGCGGGCCCTGCCCGCGATTTCGCGCGCAGGGCGCGCTCCTACATGGGAATGGCGTAGGTGGGGCCGCGTAGGAGCGGATCTCATCCGCGAACCGCGCCTGGACCTCCGGCTATCGCGGACAAGGTCCGCTCCTACGGGGGAGGAATACCGTGTTTCCCGGCAACCTGTAGGAGCGGGCCCTGCCCGCGAAATCGCGCGCAGGGCGCGCTCCTACATGGGAATGGCGTAGGTGGGGCAGCATAGGAGCGGATCTTATCCGCGAACCGCGCCTGGACGGCCGGCTATCGCGGACAAGGTCCGCTCCTACGGGGGTAGGAAAAACGCTGTCGTAGGATGGCGTTGAGCGCAGCGATACCCATCGCCCGCAAAGCCCGTCACTCCCCCTGCTGCGCCCGGTACGCCCCCGGCGTCAGCCCGGTCCACTTCTTGAACGCGCGGTGGAACGCCGAGGGCTCGGAGAAGCCGAGCTGGTCGGCGATGTCCTGGATCGACAATTCGTCGCGGCCCAGGTGGTAGATGGCCAGGTCGCGGCGCAGCTGGTCCTTGAGTTCCTGGAAGTTCGGGCCTTCCTCGCGCAGGTGGCGGCGCAGCGTCTGCGGGCTCATGTGCAGCTGCTGCGCCACGCTTTCCAGGTCCGGCCAGCGCCGGCAGTCGCGGCCGAGCAGGCGGCGGATCTGGCTGGTCAGGCTGTCGCCGCCGTCCGGGCGGGCCAGCAGGTCGGCCGGGGAGTCCTTGAGGAAGTGCTTGAGGCTGCGCTCGTCCTGCAGCAGCGGCATGTCCAGGTATCGCGCGTGGAAGCTCAGCCCGGTGCTGTCGGCGGCGAAGCGCCGCGGGCAGGGGAACAGCAGGTCGTACTCGGCGGCGTGGGCCGGCTCGGGGTAGGCGAAGCGGGCCTCTTCCAGGCGGATGCGCTGGCCGATCAGCCAACTGCCCAGGCGGTGCCAGATCACCAGCAGGCTCTCGGTGAGGAAGTGTTCCGGGTCCTGCAGCGCGCTGTGGTCGATGACCAGTTCGGCGCGCTCGCCGTCGCGGCGCAGCTCGATGCGCGGCGCGGCGGGGAACAGGTCGTAGAAGAGCGCGCCGCGGCCCAGGGCCTTCTCCAGGGTGCGGCACTGGATGATGGCGTGGCACATCATGGCGAAGGTGCCGCGCTTGCTGCGCACCTCGCCGAAGCCCATGTACTCGTCGTCGAGGTCTTCCCAGACCAGTTGGATCAGCCGGCCGAACTGCTCGGGCGAGACCCGCGCCCGCGGCTCTTCGAGCAAGGCCGGCTGGATGCCGGCGGCGCGCAGCAGGGGCAGGGGGTCGTGGCCCTGCTGGCGGGCGCCGCGCAGGGCGGCGCGGACGAAATGGCTGGCGATGGTGCGTTCACGCATGGGTTTTCCTTGTTCTGCTGCGTGTGTGCCGGGCGCCGGTTCGCGGCGGCCGTGGGGCAAATCTAAGGCACCCGGGGCCCTGGCGGATACCCGCCAAGTGGCGGGAAACCCGCCGCGGGCTTGGCGGGTTTCCGCCATCGATCAGCCCGCATGTTGCTTTAGTGATTTATTAAGCTGTTGAAATTAAAGTGAAAATTAAAGGATGGCGATTTGGCACAGGGCTTGCCAATAGGGTTCAAGGCCTGCCGACGGGCAGGACGAAAACAAATTCTCCCACTGAAGGGAGATAACGCTTCGGGCAACGCGCCGCCGCCAGGAAGGCGGGCCGCCAGCTCAAGAGGACCCTGCCGCAATGACCAAGCAACCCTTCTACAAGAGCCTGTACGTGCAGGTGCTGATCGCCATCGCCATCGGCATCGCCCTGGGCCACTACTATCCGCAGACCGCCGTGCTGATGAAGCCCCTGGGCGACGGCTTCGTCAAACTGATCAAGATGGCCATCGCGCCGATCATCTTCTGCACCGTGGTCACCGGCATCGCCGGCATGCAGAGCATGAAGGCTGTAGGCAAGACCGGCGGCATGGCCCTGCTGTATTTCGAGATCGTCTCGACCATCGCGCTGATCATCGGCCTGGTGGTGGTCAACGTGGTCCAGCCCGGCGCCGGCATGCACGTCGACCCGGCCAGCCTGGACACCAGCAAGATCGCCGCCTACGCGGCCGCCGGCGCGAAGCAGAGCACCGTCGACTTCCTGATGAACATCATCCCCAACACCGTGGTCGGCGCCTTCGCCAACGGTGACATCCTGCAGGTGCTGTTCTTCTCCGTGCTGTTCGGCTACGCCCTGCACCGCCTGGGCAGCTACGGCCAGCCGATCTTCCAGTTCATCGAGCGCTTCACCCAGGTGATGTTCAACATCATCAACGTGATCATGAAGGTCGCTCCCATCGGTGCCTTCGGCGCCATGGCCTTCACCATCGGCGCCTACGGCGTGGGCTCGCTGGTGCAGCTGGGCCAGCTGATGGCCTGCTTCTACATCACCTGCCTGCTGTTCGTGCTCATCGTCCTGGGCGGCATCGCCCGCGCCCACGGCTTCAACATCCTGAAGTTCATCAAGTACATCCGCGAGGAGCTGCTGATCGTCCTCGGCACCTCGTCCTCGGAATCGGCGCTGCCGCGCATGATCGCCAAGATGGAGAAGCTGGGCTGCGACAAGAGCGTGGTCGGCCTGGTGATCCCCACCGGCTACTCGTTCAACCTCGACGGCACCTCGATCTACCTGACCATGGCCGCGGTATTCATCGCCCAGGCCACCGACACCCCGATGGACATCACCCACCAGCTGACCCTGCTGCTGGTGCTGCTGATCGCCTCCAAGGGCGCGGCGGGCGTCACCGGTTCGGGCTTCATCGTCCTGGCCGCCACCCTGTCCGCCGTGGGCCACCTGCCGGTCGCCGGCCTGGCGCTGATCCTCGGCATCGACCGCTTCATGTCCGAGGCCCGCGCGCTGACCAACCTGGTGGGCAACGGCGTGGCTACCGTGGTGGTCGCCAAGTGGTGCAAGCAGCTGGACTCCGCGCAACTGGAGCGCGAACTGGCCGCCGGCCCGTCGGCGCTGGAAGCCAAGGAGGCCCAGGCCGCCTGATACCTCCCGGTTCTCCGGTTGGGCGTGGCGACGTGAAGCGCCGCGCCTCCTTCAAGCCCGCCCCCGCAGCGGGCTTTTTTATGGGCGGTCCGGCGCGAACGGCGAGCCCAATCGCGGACGAAGTCCGCTCCTACAGTTCCAGGAAGCACGGCTTTTCGTAGGATGGCGTTGAGCGAAGCGATACCCATCACCATGGCCGATGGGTATCGCAGGCTCAACCCATCCTACGAAAAGCCCCCCGGTGCGCTGGGCACGACCGCTGCTCCTACGAAGGCAGCCAGCGGCACAAGCTCAAAGAATGATCTTGTCCTTGAGCTTCTCCACCGCCTGCTGCAGCGCCTGGATCACCCGGTCCTTGTCGAAGTTCTGCACGTTGTTGGTGTCCAGGTACATGGAGAACCCCGGCAACTCGTGCTCGATGAAGCTGGGGTTGGCGCCCAGGTCGCGGCGGAAGTCCACCGCCTGGTAGATCTGCACCGGCTTGCTGAAGCCCTTGACGCTGATCTGGCCCTTGTCGCGGCACATGATCACGTCCTTCACCAGCGAGTAGCTCTCATGGCTGAGGAGGATCTCGCCGGCCTCGGCGGCGCTTTCCAGGCGGCTGGCGAGGTTCACCTCGCGGCCGATGATGGTGTAGTCCATGCGCGTGTCGGCGCCGAAGTTGCCCACCGTGCAGTAGCCGGTGTTGATGCCCATGCGCACCTCCAGCGGCTTGGTGATGCCCTGGGCGCGCCACTGCTGGCGCATCACTTTCATGTGCTTGCGCATGGCCACGGCCATGGACACCGCGGCCACGGCGTCCTTCTTCGCGCCCTGGGTGGCGGGGTCGCCGAAGAACACCATCACGCAGTCGCCGACGAACTTGTCGATGGTGCCGCCGTACTTGAGGGCGATCTTCGACATTTCGTTGAGGTAGTTGTTGAGCATGTCGGTCAGGGTTTCGGCCTCCAGCTCCTCGGACAGCTCGGTGAAGCCCTTGATGTCGGAGAAGAACACCGTGAGCTTCTTGCGCTGGGTCTCCAGGCGCACGCTGCGCCTGCCGCTGAAGATGGATTCCCAGACCTGCGGCGACAGGTACTTGGCCAGGTTGTGCGCCAGCCTCGCGGCCTTTTCCTGCTCGCGGGCGATCTCGCCGCGCACCTGGGCCAGGCGCAGGCCCTGCTGGTGGGTGAAGTAGGCGGTGACGCAGATGTAGAAGGCGCAGAACAGCACGCTGACCAGGTTCACCAGCAGCGGCGCGTTGCCCTTGAAGCCCGGGCCGGCCAGCGCGCCGGTGAGCACCGCGGCGCTCAGCGCCATCAGCAGGGCCAGGCCGAGGGTGCGCAGGCCGCCGACGACCAGCGAGGAGAAGGCCAGGATCAGCACCAGCATCAGCGCCGGCACCACCGAGAAGCCCAGCAGGGCGGCGCCGGCGCCGGTGTGCAGGGCGTCCAGGGCCTGCAGGACCAGGCGTGTCTGCTGCGGGTGGCTGTGCTTGTAGCGGCGGCTCAGGTTCTGCGCCAGGTGCGGGTAGAGCAGGGCGTAGGGGACCATCCAGAGCGCGTCGTAGCCGAAGTACTGGCTGAAGGTGCCGGCGCTGACGGTGGCGGCCACGGCGAGGTAGGCCAGGACGCGCGAATGGTACTCGCGCAGAGGGGCGGCGCCAGGTCGGGACGGCGTTTCGGAACGGTTGGGCTTCATGCGCTCGGATTATCCCTGATCGGTGATGGCGCATTCTGACGTGCGCCTTCCACAAGTACGACCTGGGGATCTTAACCAAGCGCCCATCCGCCGGCCAGTGACGATTCATCGCCCCGGCCGGCGGCCGGTTTCAGTCGGCGTCCCGCGCCATGTAGATGGACTGCCGCGGCTTGGCGAAGACGCGCCGCAGCATCGGCTCGAAGAACTCCAGCGGCAGCGTCTCGCCCTCGGGGTCGAAGGCCGCGGCGTCGTAGCGCGCGCAGAACTCGATGGTCTGCTCGAACTGCGGGTGGTCCTTGAACTGCTCGCGCAGGTGGCGGTCCAGGCCCAGGTGGTGGAAGAAGTAGTAGCCCTGGAAGATCGCGTGCTTCTCGATCATCCAGAGGTTCTCCGGGCTGACGAAGGGCTTGAGGATGGCGGCGGCGATGTCGGCGTGGTTGTAGGAACCGAGGGTGTCGCCGATGTCGTGGAGCAGGGCGCAGACCACGTATTCCTCGTCGCGGCCGTCGCGGTGGGCCAGGGTGGCGGTCTGCAGCGAGTGGCTCAGGCGGTCCACCGGGAAGCCGCCGAAGTCGCCGTCGAGCAGGCGCAGGTGGGTGAGGATGCGGTCGGGCAACTGGGTGGCGTAGGCGGCGAAATCCTGGGCGATGATCGACCAGTCCTCGACGCTGCCGTCTTCCATGTGGGTGAACTTGGCGCGGGCATTCATCGGGCTGTCCTCTTGTGATTGTCGTTTGGACGGCCTTCAGTCTAGGGGCCCGGCCGTAGCCGGCCAGTGGCCGCGGCGGACAGGCTGCTGTCTCTCCGGACACGCCCATTCAGGCCGCGAAGCTCCCCGCTCGGGCGCATTCGCCGGGTCGATGGAGCCTGCCTCAGGGGTTCTCCGGGTCGTGTCCGAGGGACTGCAGGAACAGTGAGAACAGCTCCGGCTGCGAGGAGATGTCCAGCTTGGCGTAGAGGTGCCGGCGGTGCACCTTGATGGTCTCCGGGGAGATGGCCAGGCGCTCGGCCATGGCCTTGGAGGAGTAGCCGCGCAGGATCAGCCGGGCGATCTCCAGCTCGCGCTCGGAGAGCACCCCGGCGCCGAAGTGGCTGAGGGCGTCGCGCACCTGGGTGGCCACGCCCTCCGGGTTCGCCGGCAGCAGGCGCTGGCTGCGCTGCTGCCAGTGCTGCTGCATCAGCGCCAGCACCCAGGGGCAGAGCATCGCCAGCAGGCCGCACTGTGCGGCGTCGAACGGCTTGCGCATGCCCAGGGACAGCGACAGCGCGCCCTGGCCGGGCAACTGCAGGATGAACTGCACCTCGTCTTCCAGCACGTTGTCGTGGAAGTAGTTGAGGAAGTACTCGCTCTGGCGGAACTGGTCCGGGGCGACTTCCTCCAGGCGGTACAGGCCGCTGGGCAGGCCTTCGCGGCAGGCCTGGTAGAAGGGGTCGAGCTGGTACAGGCCGCTGAGGTAGGCGGGCATGGCCGCCGAGACGGCCTGTGGATCGGCGTCGTATTCCTCCAGCGCCACCGGGATGGCGTTGGCGGGGTAGAAGGCCGCCAGGGCGTTGTCGAACGGCAGCCACTGGTGCAGCAGCAGGATCAACTGCTTCCAGAAGCGCGGCTGGCCGATCTGCTCGATGGCGCGGCCGAGGTTGGCGTGCATGCCGACTTCGCGAAACAGGTTGTGCATCCCCGGGGCTCCGGCGCGAAAGGTCACCCGGTTTCCTCTTTTTCAGGCCCCGCCGTCAAGGGGCGTAACCCCAAATGGTGATTGGCCGCCAGGGCCCGGCCGCCCAGACTGCGGGCCATGCAGCGCCCCGCGCAGAGGGCGCCACAAGGGTTTTCGTTCCTGCCTCAACCGCCAATAACAATTCGAGGAAAACGACATGAGCTCTCCCGCAGCGCCGGACGGCGCGCTCAAGCCCAGCCTGGGCGTGTTCGACGTGGTCGCCATCACCGTCTCGGCGGTCACCCCCGCCAGCAGCGTATTCGTCATCGCTCCCTTCGCCATCCAGCAGGCCGGCAGCGGCGCCTTCCTGGCCTTCGTCATGGCCGCGGCGCTGGCGCTGATGTTCGCCTGGTGCTACGCCGAGCTGGGCCGCGCGCACAGCTCGGCCGGCGGCGAGTACGTCTACGCCAAGCGGGTGTTCGGCGGCATGGCCGGCTACGCCACCTTCCTCGCCGTGCTGGTCTCGCTGCTGTTCATCCCGCCGGTGCTGGCCACGGGCGCGGCCACCTACCTCAACGGCGCGCTGGGCACGCAGTTCGACACCCAGACCGTGGCCCTGGTCATAGTCGCCGCCAGCTACGTGCTGGGCATCCTCAACATCCGCGTCAACGCCTGGGTCACCGGGGTCTTCCTGCTCTGCGAAGTGGCCGCGCTGCTGGTGATAGTGGTGCTCGGCTTCGGCCACGCCAGCCAGCCGCTGAGCGTGCTGCTGCAGCCGCAGACGCTGAGCGGCGGCGTGCTGGCGGCGGCGCCCTGGGCGCTGGTGATAGGCGCGGTGGGCACAGCGGTGTTCTCCTACAACGGCTTCGGCGGCGCGGTGCTCCTGGCCGAGGACATGAAGGACGGCGGCCGCAGCGTGCACCGCGCGGTGCTCTGGTCGCTGGTGCTGGTGGTGGTGATCGAACTGGTGCCGCTGACCGCGCTGCTGATCGGCGCGCCCTCGCTCAAGGACATGCTCGCCAGCCCCGACCCCATCGGCTACCTGCTCACTGCCCACGGCAACGCCACGCTGTCGCGGCTGGTCAGCGCCGGCATCTTCCTCTCGGTGTTCAACGCCATAGTCGCGATCGTCATCCAGGTCGGCCGGGTGATCTTCAGCAGCGGCCGCGACGCCCTCTGGACGCCAACGCTGAACCGCGCCTTCACCCGCATCCACCCGCGCTGGGAGTCGCCCTGGCTGGCCACGCTGTTCCTCGGCGTGCCCTCGGCGGCGCTGAGCTTCAGCTCCAACCTGGAGGAACTGACCTCCTTCACCGTGTTGCTGCTGGTGCTGATCTACCTGGTGGTGGCCCTGTGCGCGCTGTTCAGCCGCGTGCTGCGCCGCGACCGCGAGCACCCCTACCGCATGCCGCTGTGGCCGCTGCCGGCGCTGCTGGCGGTGGTCGGCGCCGGCTATCTGCTGCTCAACCTGCTGCTGGACGCCTCGGCGCGGGATGTGATGACCATTATCGGGATACTGGCCGTGTCGGTGATTCTCTACGGCACCTACGGCAAGTTGAGCCCGGCTTTCCAGAAACTCTGAAGACCACAGGAGTCCCCATGCGCGCTCGTCAACTCGGCATCACCCTGGGCCTGGGCACGCCCGGCGCATTCAATGCCATCACCGATGTCCCCGGCGTCCGCGTCGGCCACAGCACGCTGATCGCCGAGCGCGATGGCAAGCAGGTGTGCACCGGCGTCACCATTGTCCAGCCCCGCGCCGGCGAGGCCCGCCTGCAACCCTGCTTCGCCGGCGTCCATGTGCTCAACGGCAACGGCGATGCCACGGGCCTGGAGTGGATCCGCGAGGCCGGCCTGCTGACCACGCCGATCGCCATCACCAACACCCACAGCGTCGGCGTGGTGCGCGACGCCCTGGTGGCCGCCGAGCGCGACGCCCTGGGCGACCCGGCAGTGTACTGGTGCATGCCGGTGGTGATGGAGACCTACGACGGCCTGCTCAACGACATCTGGGGTCAGCACGTCGGCCCCGAGCAGGTGCGCCAGGCCCTGGCCGGCGCCGAGTCCGGGCCCGTGGCCGAAGGCCCGGTGGGCGGCGGCACCGGGATGATCTGCCACGAGTTCAAGGGCGGCATCGGCAGCGCCTCGCGCAAGCTGCCGGCGGAGCAGGGCGGCTGGACTGTCGGTGTGCTGGTCCAGGCCAACCACGGCCAGCGCCGCGAACTGCGCGTCGACGGCTACCCGGTGGGCCGGGTGCTGGGCGACATTCCCTCGCCCTTCGCGGAAAAGGGCGAGCCGGGCATGGGCTCGATCGTGGTCATCATCGCCACCGACGCGCCGCTGCTGCCGCACCAGTGCCAGCGCCTGGCGCAGCGCGCCTCCATCGGCATCGCCCGCACCGGCGGCGGCACCGAGGACAGCAGCGGCGACATCTTCCTGGCCTTCGCCACCGGCAACCGGGACCTGCCGCCGGCCGACTACGGTCGCAAGGGCCTGCCGCAGAGCACGCCGCTGCAGATGCTCAACAACGAGCACATCTCGCCGCTGTTCGCCGCGGCGGCGGAAGCGGTGGAGGAAGCCATCGTCAACGCCATCCTGGCCGGCCGCGAGATGAGCACGGCGGACGGCACGCTGGTGCCGGCATTGGGCGGGGAGCGCCTGCTGGAGGCGTTGCGCGAGGTGGGGTGGCGGCAGCGCTGAGGAGGCGGGGGTTCCGTCCGCGATTCATGCGTAGGTCGCGCTCCTACCTGGGAATGACATCGGCGCGCGGGTTTTCCCTCACCCCAGCCCTCTCTCGGAGGGAGAGGGGGCTGGTCCGTGCCGAGAGGCGGCCTGGTTTCAGCCGGCAATCCCTGTGCTGGCCGGCTAACGCCGAAATACCAACGCACTCCGAACGGTCCCCTCTCCCTCTGGGAGAGGGTTAGGGTGAGGGGGCCGCAGGCCTGCCCAGGCCATGAGGCACGGCATTTCCCCTGCCCGCGAATCGCGCGCAGGGCGCGCTCCTACAGGGGAATGGAGTGGTGGGGCCGCGTAGGAGCGGATCTCATCCGCGAATCGCGCCGGGACGTCCGGCCATCGCGGACAAGGTCCGCTCCTACGGTACGGGCAGGCCCGGCTTCTCGTAGGAGCGAGCTTGCTCGCGAACAAACGCTGTGCCATGCGGTTCGCGAGCAAGCTCGCTCCTACGAAGAGCGCCTCGGCGCAGCGGGCGCTATCAGTTACCGCTGTAGATCTGGTCGAACACCCCGCCATCGGCGAAGTGGGTCTTCTGCACCGTGCGCCAGTCGCCGAAGGTCTTCTCCACCGAGAAGAAGTCCACCTTCGGGAAGCGGTCCGAGTATTTCGCCAGGATCGCCGGGTTGCGCGGGCGCAGGTAGTTGTCGGCGGCGATGGTCTGGCCCTCGTCGGACCACAGGTACTTCAGGTAGGCCTCGGCCTGTTCGCGGGTGCCTTTCTTCTCGACCACCTTGTCGACCACCGCCACCGGCGGCTCGGCCTCGGCGGAGACGCTCGGGTAGACCACCTCGAAGCCGCCGCGGCCGAATTCGCGGGCGATCATCTCGGCCTCGTTCTCGAAGGTCACCAGCACGTCGCCGATCTGGTTCTGCATGAAGGTGGTGGTCGCCGCGCGGCCGCCGGTGTCCAGCACCGGCACGTGCTTGAACAGCTGGCCGACGAATTCCTTGGCCTTGGCTTCATCGCCGCCGTGCTTGAGCGAGTAGCCCCAGGCGGAAAGGTAGGTGTAGCGGCCGTTGCCCGAGGTCTTCGGGTTGGGCACCACCACCTGCACGCCGTCCTTGAGCAGGTCCGGCCAGTCGTGCAGGCCCTTGGGGTTGCCCTTGCGCACGATGAACACGGTGGCCGAGGTGAAGGGCGCGCTGTTGTTCGGCAGGCGGGTGGCCCAGTCCTTCGGCACCAGGCCGCCGTTGTCGGCCAGGGCGTCGATGTCGGTGGCCTGGTTCATGGTGATGACGTCGGCCGGCAGGCCGTCGATCACCGAGCGCGCCTGCTTGCTGGAGCCGCCGTGGGACATCTGGATGGTGATCTTCTCGCCTTTCTCCGCTTCCCAGTGCTTCTGGAAGGCGGGGTTGTACTCCTTGTAGAAGTCGCGCATCACGTCGTAGGAGACGTTGAGCAGCGGCGGCGCGGCCTGGGCGGCGCCGGCCAGGGCCATTCCGGCGGCCAGCAGGGAGGCGGCGAAGAGTCGTTTCACGGGCGGTTCCTTCTCGGCAGTGTTGGATCGCCCGATTATGCCCATGGGTTATATGGCGCTTAAATACCCAAAGGCTATTTGCTTATGCAGGGACGCGCCCCGCGGGGCGCGTCGCCTGGCTCAGCGCTTCTCGCCCAGGCCCGCCTCGCCGGCTGCCGGCTCCTCGGCCAGGCAGGCCGCGGCGGTGAAGATCACGTCGGTGGAGGAGTTCAGCGCGGTTTCCGCCGAGTCCTGCAGGATGCTGATGACGAAGCCCACCGCCACCACCTGCATGGCCACCTCGCCGGAGATGCCGAACAGCCCGCAGGCCAGCGGGATCATCAGCAGCGAGCCGCCGGCCACGCCGGAGGCGCCGCAGGCGCACACCGCCGAGACCACGCACAGCAGCAGGGCGCTGGGCAGGTCGATGGCGATGCCCAGGGTGTGGGCCGCGGCCAGGCTCAACACGCTGATGGTCACGGCGGCGCCGGCCATGTTGATGGTGGCGCCCAGCGGGATCGACACCGAGTAGGTGTCCTCGTGCAGGCCCAGGCGTTCGCACAACTGCAGGTTGACCGGGATGTTGGCCGCCGAGCTGCGGGTGAAGAAGGCGGTCACGCCGCTCTCGCGCAGGCAGGTGAAGACCAGCGGGTAGGGGTTGCGGCGCAGCTTCCAGAACACGATCGCCGGGTTCACCACCAGCGCCACGAAGAGCATGCAGCCCAGCAGCACGGCGAGCAGCTGCAGGTAGCCGAGCAGGGCATCGAGGCCGGATTCGGCGAAGGTGCTGGCCACCAGGCCGAAGATGCCCAGCGGGGCGAAGGCGATCACCACGCGGACGATCAGCGTCACCCCGCCGGCCAGGTCGTCGAGCAGGTCGCGGGTGCTCTGCCGGGCATGGCGCAGGGCCAGGCCGAGGCCCACGGCCCAGGCCAGGATGCCGATGAAGTTGGCCTCCAGCAGCGCCTTCACCGGGTTGCTGGCGACGCTGAACAGCAGGCCATTGAGCACGTCGCCGATGCCGCCGGGCGGAGCGTTGCCGCTGGCCGGGGCGTCGAGCACCAGGGTGGAGGGGAAGGCGAAGCTGGCCGCCACCGCCACCACCGCGGCGGCGAAGGTGCCCAGCAGGTACAGCGCCAGGATCGGTCGGATGTGGGTGCGCTGCCCGGCCTTGTGGTTGGCGATGGAGGCGCACACCAGGACCAGGACCAGCACCGGCGCCACGGCCTTGAGCGCCGCGATGAACAGTTTGCCGAGCAGGCCGACGGCCAGGGCGGCGTCGGGGGCGACCAGCGCCAGGGCGATGCCGGCCAGCATGCCGACGAAGATGCGCATCACCAGGCTGCTGCGCTGGATGCGTTGGAACAGGGTGGGGGAGGGAAGCGTCATGACCTTACCGCTGCTTGCAAATGGAAACGCGAACCCGGCGGGCCGCGGAAGGGCGCGGATTATGCCGTCACGGGCGGGAAAATGCGCGGCGGTCGTCGGAAACCAGGCCCACGCCTCGCCAGCATGGCGGCGTGGAGCCGGGCCGGCCTTGACCTATGCCGGCCTGGATGGGATTGCCATGTGACATGGCGTCACGGTTGGCGGTCAGCGCAGGCATTCCGCGTGCAGGCGCATCTCGCCGATGCGTTGCACGGCGCCGCGCATGTGCACGCGGAAGTCGTCCTCGACACGGATGCGCAGCTGGCCGCCGGCCAGGTGCACGCGAACCTCGCCGTCGCAGTAGCCCTTGCGCCGTGCCATGGCGGCGGCCGCGCAGCTGCTGGTGCCCGAGGCCAGGGTGTAGCCGGCGCCGCGCTCCCAGATTTCCACGCGCAGGTCGTTGCGCCCGAGCACCTCGACGAATTGCACGTTGCTGCGGTTGGGGAACAGGGGGTGGCGTTCCAGCAACGGGCCGAAGGTCTTCGCCAGTTCCGCCGAGGTGCGTTCGACGAACACCACGCAGTGCGGATTACCCATGGAGACCGCGTTGAGCCGGAAGGCCTGGCCTTCCAGCTCGACGGGCAGGTCCAGGGCCTCTGGCGTGGCGACCTGCACGGGAATGCGGGCGCTGGCGAATTCGGCGTGCCCCATGTCCACTTCGACTTCGCGGCCCTGGTCGAATACCTGGCTGACTACTGGCCCTGCGACTGTGACGATGCGGAAGGGGGCGTCGCCCACCAGGGCCTGGTCCCACAGGTAGCGCGAGAAGATGCGCAGGCCGTTGCCGCTGCGTTCGGCCAGGGAGCCGTCGGGGTTGAGGATGCGCAGGCCGAAGCCATCGTCGCCGTGCCCGTCGGGCACCAGGATGCCATCGGAGCCGAGGCCACGATGGCGGTCGCAGATGCGCACCACGGCCGCGTCGTCGAAGGGGAAGGGCGTGGTGTCGGCGTAGACCAGGTAGTCGTTGCCCAGGGCGTGGTACTTGTGGAAGCGCATCGCGGGTCGGGTTCCAGACGGCGGGGGCCTTGCACTATAGCCAGCCCCGCGCGCGCCTGGCCAATCCGCCTCAGCTACCGGCCAGCGGTGCGCGGCGCGAGGCCGGGCGCAGCAGGCGTTCGCCCAGCAGCACTAGCAGGCAGGCGAAGATGAAGGGCGCGGTCATGAAGGGGATGCCCAGGGCGACCATGGCCTGTCGCAGGATGAGCGCCAGCACGGCGCCGGCCAGCGGGGCGAAGGGGCCGGGGCCGCGCAGGGCCAGGGCGAGGGCGGCGAGGGCGCTGTTCATGCCGAGCAGGCCGCTGTGCACGTCGCCCTGGGGAATGCCGGCGAACACCGCCACCGGCAGCACCATCACTGCGCCGAACAGCGCCCAGGTGGCGGCGCGCGGCGCGCCCAGCAGCAGGCCGAGGAAGATCAGCGCGCCGGCCAGCGGGGCATCGAGGAAGATCACCTGGCCGAAGGCGCGGGACGTGGCTTCGAGCAGCGTCGGCAGCGGCAGCTCGACCAGCCCGGCCAGGGGCGCGGCAGTTGGCAGCGACAGCAGCGTGCCCAGCGCCGGCAGCGTCCAGCCGAGCAGGACGAAGGCCAGGGTGTAGGGCGGCAGGCCGTGGCGCTGGCGCGAGGCGCGCAGCAGCAGGCGCTGCAGCAACACGCTGGCGAGGCTGGCGAACAGCGCGAGCGCCACCAGCATGGGCGACCAGGCGAACTTCAGCGGCAGCAGCAGGCCGATCAGCACAGCATTGTAGCCGTACAGGCCGGCGTCTATGTCGCCCTGGCGGCAGCGCAGCAGGTGGGCGAAGGCCGGGCCGGCAGCGGCGCCGATCACGGCGCCGGGGAGCAGGCCGGGGGCGCAGGCGCCGATCAGGGCCAGGCAGAGCAGGCCGAACAGCGGCGAGGGTTGCAGGAACACCTGGCTGAAGCCGCGCAGCCAGAGGCTCAGTAACGGTAGTGGGCGCATCGAGGGTCTGGGCAGTTGAAGGGGATGTCCGGGGCGTCTCCGGTTCCGCATCGGCGGCCGTGCCCTCCATCGGGGGAGGGCATCGCGGGAAGCTCCGTGGGCTGTGTCAGCGGGCGCATTCTGCCATGGCACCATTTTGGGGCGTGAATAAAAAAGAGGCCGGTCCCCGGGATCGCCGGAGGGTGGCCTCGAATGTCCATAGCCTGCGTGGGAGGGTGCGAGGGTGGCTATGGCCGACAGAACTGCTGGCCGTTCAAGGCCAATCCCGGACGGACGGGGTCGCGGCCCCGTTTTCCCGGCCCCGTCCGTCCGGGAGTGACGCGGTGTGGAACCAGGCTTTGGCAGGGTTCCGGAACTCTGTTTTTTCTCTCTCCAGGTTTTTCCTGAAGAGGGGGGAGGGGGCCAGGCCTGGCTCCGGTGTTGGCGGTGGGCCTGGTTCCCTCACCCTAGCCCTCTCCCGGAGGGAGAGGGGACTTGCGTGGCAGAAGGTGGGGCGCCGGAGTTACCGGTGGCGCCTGGTTCCCTCACCCCAGCCCTCTCCCGGAGGGAGAGGGGGCAGTCCGGCGTGGCCGGTGACTCCGGCGTTACGCCTTCTGCCGTTCAGCTCCCTCTCCCGCTTGCGGGAGAGGGTTGGGGAGAGGGGCTCTTTGCTCTTCAGGCCGACAACGCCGGCGCCACCGTCTCGATCCTCAACATATTGGTACTCCCCGGCTGCCCGAACGGCAGCCCCGCCGTCACCACCACGGTATCGCCACGCTGGGCCATGCGTTGGGCCAGGGCGATCTCCAGGGCGGTGGCGCAGATCTCGTCGACGTGGGCCAGTTGCTCGTTGACCACCGAGTACACGCCCCAGGCCACGCTCAGCCGCCGTGCCGCCTTGAGGTTGGGCGTCAGGCTGAGGATCGGCGCCTTCGGCCGTTCCCGCGAGGCGCGCAGGGTGGAGCTGCCGGACTCGGTGTAGTTGACCAGCACCGCCACCGGCAGGATGCGGCTGATGCGGCGGATGGCGCAGCTGATGGCGTCGGACACGGTGGCGTCCGGCTCCGGGCGGTTCAGTTCCAGTTGGCCCTGGTAGTCCGGTTCGGCTTCCACCTGGCGGATGATCTTGGCCATCATTTCCACCGCTTCCACCGGGTACTGGCCGGAGGCGGTCTCGGCGCTGAGCATCACGCAGTCGGCGCCCTCGCTGACCGCGGTGGCCACGTCGGTGACCTCGGCGCGCGTCGGCGCCGGAGAGAAGCGCATGGATTCGAGCATCTGCGTGGCCACCACCACCGGCCGGCCGAGCTGGCGGCAGACCTGGATGATGCGCTTCTGGATGCCCGGCACGTTCTGCGCCGGCACTTCCACGCCGAGGTCGCCGCGGGCGACCATGATGGCGTCGGCCAGGCGGGCGATCTCTTCGATGCACTGCACCGCCGAGGGCTTCTCGATCTTGGCCATGATGAAGGCCTTGTCGCCGATCAGCGCGCGGGCTTCCTCTATATCTTCCGGGCGCTGCACGAAGGACAGCGCCACCCAGTCCACGCCCAGCTCCAGGCCGAATTCCAGGTCGCGGCGGTCCTTGGCGGTCAGTGGGCTGAGCTTGAGCACCGCCTCGGGCACGTTGACGCCCTTGCGGTCGGACAGCTCGCCGCTGTTGAGCACGCGGGTCTCGATGGCGTCGCCGTGGTTGTTCAGCACCTGCAGGCGGATGCGCCCGTCGTCCAGCAGCAGGCTCATGCCCGGCTCCAGGGCCTGGATGATCTCCGGGTGCGGCAGCGTCACGCGGCGCTCGTCGCCGGCGGCGTCCATCAGGTCGAGGGTGAAGCTCTGGCCTTTCTGCAGCATCACCGCGCCGTTCTCGAAACGCCCGACGCGCAGCTTCGGCCCCTGCAGGTCCATGAGGATGCCGATGGGCGTGCCCAGCTCGGCCTCCACTTCACGCACCCACTGGTAGCGCTGGGAGTGGTCGGCGTACTCGCCGTGGCTGAAGTTCAGGCGGAACAGGTTGGCGCCGGCGTCCACCAGGGCGCGGATGTCCTCGCGGCCCTTGATGGCCGGGCCGAGGGTGGCGAGGATCTTGACCTTCTTGTCGCTGTTCATTGCTCGTCACTCTCGAGGATCAGGATGGCGCGGAAGTCGTTGACGTTGGTGCGGGTCGGCCCGGTGACCACCAGGTCGTCCAGTTCGGCGAAGAAGCCGTAGCCATTGTTGTCGTCCAGTTCGTGCAGCGGGTTCAGCCCGGCGGCCAGCGCGCGCCGGTAGCTGCATGGGCTCATCAGCGCGCCGGCGTTGTTCTCCATGCCGTCGATGCCGTCGGTGTCGCCGGCCAGCGCCCAGATGCCCGGCTCGCCCTTGAGCGCGGCGCTGAGGCTGAGCAGGAACTCGGCGTTGCGCCCGCCGCGGCCCTTGCCGCGCACGGTGACGGTGGTCTCGCCGCCGGAGAGCAGCAGGCAGGGCGCGGCCAGCGGCTGGCCGTGCTTGCGCACCTGGCGGGCGATGCCGGCGTGGACCTTGGCCACGTCGCGGGATTCGCCTTCCAGGTCGCCGAGGATCAGCACCTCCAGGCCGGCGGCGCGGGCCTTGGCGGCGGCCGCGTCGAGGGCCTGCTGCGGCGTGGCGATGAGGGTGAAATAGCTGCGCGACAGGCAGTCGTCGCCGGGCTTGACGGTCTCCGAGCGCGGGTCTTCCAGCCAGGCGCGGATGTGCGCCGGGGTGTCGATGGCGTAGCGCTTGAGAATGGCCAGGGCGTCGGTGGAGGTGGTCGGGTCGCCCACGGTGGGGCCGGAGGCGATCACCGTGGCCTCGTCGCCGGGCACGTCGGAAATCGCGTAGGTGTACACGCTGGCCGGCCAGCAGGCGCGGGCCAGGCGACCGCCCTTGATGGCCGAGAGGTGCTTGCGCACGCAGTTCATTTCGTCGATGGCGGCGCCGGACTTGAGCAGCGCCTTGTTCAGCGCGCGCTTGTCATCCAGGGAGATGCCTTCGGCGGGCAGGGCGAGCAGGGCCGAGCCGCCGCCGGAGAGCAGGAAGATCACCCGGTCGTCTTCGCTCAGGTCGCTGACCAGCTCCAGCACGCGGCGGGCCACGCGTTCGCCGGCGTCGTCCGGCACCGGGTGCGCGGCTTCCACCACTTCGATGCGTTGGCAATTGGCGCCGTAGCCGTAGGGGGCGACCACCAGGCCGTCCACCTGCTCGTCCTTCCAGTGCGCCTCGACCACCTCGGCCATGGCCCCAGCGGCCTTGCCGGCGCCGATGACGATGGTGCGCCCGCCATGCACCCGCGGCAGGTGGCGGGCCAGCGTCTGCGCCGGGTGGGCGGCGGCGATGGCGGTGTCGAACAGCTCGCGCAGCAGGGCGCGTGGGTCGAGGCTCATCTGGGGCTCCTCAGGTGCTTGTCGTTGTTCTTTATTGCGGCATTGCGCAGGCGCCTGGGGGCAAGCGCCTGGGCAATGCCTTCGATACGCCCGGCCGGCGAAGCCGTGTTCACGCCGGCCGGGGTTCGAAAGCGAGTCGCTGGGCCCCGCGTTCGCGGGGGTGACGTTCATGCTTCAACTCTGCTTCATCACTCCCATAACGAAGCCGAGTGTGTTCCCGTCATTCCCGCGAACGCGGGAAACCAGTGACTGGCCCGTAGGATGGGTTGAGCTTGCGAAACCCATGCTGCATGAATCGATGGGTATCGCTGCGCTCAACACCATCCTACGGTCCGCTTTCTCAGTCCTTGCGGATCGAGAAGTTGGCCATGTGCTCCAGGCCCTTGATCAGCCCTGAGTGGTCCCAGTTGCTGCCGCCCAGCGCCGCGCAGGTGCTGAACACCTGTTGGGCGTTGGCGGTGTTGGGCAGGTTCAGGCCCAGTTCGCGGGCGCCGGCCAGGGCCAGGTTGAGGTCCTTCTGGTGCAGGCTGATACGGAAGCCCGGGTCGAAGGTGCCCTTGACCATGCGCTCGCCGTGCACCTCGAGGATGCGCGAGGAGGCGAAGCCGCCCATCAGCGCCTCGCGCACCTTGGCCGGGTCGGCGCCGTTGCGCGCGGCGAACAGCAGGGCCTCGGCCACCGCCTGGATGTTCAGCGCGACTATGATCTGGTTGGCCACCTTGGCGGTCTGGCCGTCGCCGTTGCCGCCGACGCGGGTGATGTTCTTGCCCATGGCCTGGAACAGCGGCAGGGCGCGTTCGAAGGTGTTCGGGCAGCCGCCGACCATGATGCTCAGGCTGCCGGCCTTGGCGCCGACCTCGCCGCCGGAGACCGGGGCGTCCAGGTACTGCGCGCCGGTGGCCTTGATCTTCTCGGCGAAGGCCTTGGTGGCGGTGGGCGAGATGGAGCTCATGTCGATCACCACCTTGTTCGGGCCGACGCCCTCGGCGATGCCGTCCTGGCGGAACAGCACGTCCTCGACCTGCGGGGTGTCCGGGACCATGACGATGATGAACTCGGCTTCCTGGGCCACTTCCTTGGGGTTGGCCAGGGCCACGGCGCCGGCTTCGACCAGCGCGGCCGGGGCCTTGTCGTGGTGGGCGGAGAGGAACAGCTGGTGGCCGGCTTTCTGCAGGTTCTGCGCCATGGGCAGGCCCATGATGCCGGTGCCGATGAATCCGATCTTGGCCATGAGGGTGTCTCCTGGTGTTCTGTATTGGGTTGGGGAGTCGCTGGGTTCCCGCGTTCGCGGGAATGACGTTGGAAAGCTTCGATCTCCCCGTCACCCCCGCGAACGCGGGGGCCCAGCGCCTTCGGACTCGTGTCCGGTTCAGATCGCGTTATGGCTCTTCAGCCAGCCCAGCCCCGCCTCGGTGGTGGTGGCCGGCTTGTATTCGCAGCCGATCCAGCCCTGGTAGCCGATGCGGTCCAGGTGACCGAACAGGAAGCGGTAGTTGATCTCGCCGGTGCCCGGTTCGTGGCGGCCGGGGTTGTCGGCCAGCTGGATGTGGTTGATGGCCGCCAGGTTCTTCTCCATGGTCCGGGCCAGGTCACCTTCCATGATCTGCATGTGGTAGATGTCGTACTGCAGGAACAGGTTGGGGCTGCCGACCTTCTCGCGCACGTCCAGCGCCTGCTGGGTGGTCTGCAGGTAGAAGCCGGGGATGTCGATCGTGTTGATCATCTCCATGACCAGCTTGATGCCCGCGGCCTCGAGCTTCTCGGCGGCGTACTCCAGGTTGTTCAGGAAGGTGTTCTCGATAGTGGCGCAGTCGTAGCCCTGCGGGCGGATGCCGGCCAGGCAGTTGACCTGCTTGTTGCCCAGCACCTTGGCGTAGGCGATGGCCTTGTCGACGCCGGCGCGGAATTCCTCGACGCGGTCGGGGTGGCAGGCGATGCCGCGCTCGCCCTTGCCCCAGTCGCCGGCGGGCAGGTTGAACAGCACCTGCTCCAGGCCGTTCTCCTGCAGCTTGGTCTTGATGACCTCGGCTTCGAAGTCATAGGGGAAGAGGTATTCGACGCCGCTGAAACCGGCCTTGGCGGCGGCTTCGAAGCGGTCGAGGAAGTCCACCTCGGTGAAGAGCATGGACAGGTTGGCGCAGAAACGGGGCATGTCGGGGCCTCCTGGTGATGAAACACGTATTTCCGTAAGGGTGGGCCCCGCCGCGCGCAGGTTGTGGTTTTCCCTGCCACGGCTCCCACGCACGCGGGGCCCGGTACTTCGTCAGTCGAGCAGGGAGATGGCCGTGGGCGCGTCGTCGCGGCTCTGGGCCAGCTCCTCGAACTCGTTGATGGCGTTGATCTCGGTGCCCATGGCGATGTTGGTCACGCGCTCCAGGATCACTTCCACCACTACCGGCACGCGGTGCTGCCGCATCAGTTCGCGGGCCTGGGCGAAGGCCGCGCCGATCTGGTTCGGATCGAACACGCGGATCGCCTTGCAACCGAGGCCTTCCACCACGGCGACGTGGTCCACGCCGTAGCCGTTGAGTTCCGGTGCGTTGACGTTGTCGAACGCCAGCTGCACGCAGTAGTCGATCTCGAAGCCGCGCTGGGCCTGGCGGATCAGCCCCAGGTAGGAGTTGTTCACCAGCACGTGGATGTACGGCAGGTTGAACTGCGCGCCGGCGGCCAGTTCCTCGATCATGAACTGGAAGTCGTAGTCGCCGGACAGCGCCACCACCTGGCGGCTGGGGTCGGCCTTGACCACACCGAGGGCGGCGGGGATGGTCCAGCCCAGCGGGCCGGCCTGGCCGCAGTTGATCCAGTGGCGCGGCTTGTAGACGTGGAGGAACTGCGCGCCGGCGATCTGCGACAGGCCGATGGTGCTGACGTAGCAGGTGTCCTTGCCGAAGAACTCGTTCATCTCCTCGTACACGCGCTGCGGCTTGACCGGCACGTTGTCGAAGTGGGTCTTGCGCTGCAGGGTGCGCTTGCGCTCGCGGCAGGCTTCGACCCAGGTGCTGCGGTCCTTGAGCTTGCCGGCGGCTTTCCACTCGCGGGCCACTTCGAGGAAGGCGTCCAGCGCGGCGCCGGCGTCGGAAACGATGCCCAGGTCCGGGGTGAACACGCGGCCGATCTGCGTGGGCTCGATGTCCACGTGGATGAACTTGCGGCCGGCGGTGTAGACGTCCACGGAACCGGTGTGGCGGTTGGCCCAGCGGTTGCCGATGCCGAACACCAGGTCGGATTCCAGCAGGGTGGCGTTGCCGTAGCGGTGCGAGGTCTGCAGGCCGCACATGCCGGCCATCAGCGGGTGGTCGTCGGGGATGGTGCCCCAGCCCATCAGGGTCGGGATCACCGGCACGCCGAGCAGTTCGGCGAACTCCACCAGCCTGGCCGAGGCATCGGCGTTGATGATGCCGCCGCCGGCGACCAGCAGCGGGCGCTCGGCGTCGTTGAGCAGGGCCAGGGCCTTCTCGGCCTGGGCGCGGGTGGCGCTCGGGCGGTGCACCGGCAGCGGCTCGTAGGCGTCGATGTCGAACTCGATCTCGGCCATCTGCACGTCGAACGGCAGGTCGATCAGCACCGGGCCGGGGCGGCCGCTGCGCATTTCGAAGAAGGCCTTCTGGAAGGCGTAGGGCACCTGGCCCGGCTCCAGCACGGTGGTGGCCCACTTGGTCACCGGCTTGACGATGCTGGTGATGTCCACGGCCTGGAAGTCTTCCTTGTGCATCCGCGCACACGGCGCCTGGCCGGTGATGCAGAGGATCGGGATGGAGTCGGCGGAGGCCGAGTACAGGCCGGTGACCATGTCGGTGCCTGCCGGGCCGGAGGTGCCGATGCACACGCCGATGTTGCCGGCGCTGGTGCGGGTGTAGCCTTCGGCCATGTGCGAGGCGCCCTCGACGTGGCGGGCCAGCACGTGGTCGATGCCGCCGAGCTTCTTCATCGCCGCGTACATGGGGTTGATGGCGGCGCCCGGCACGCCGAAGGCGGTGTCCACGCCTTCGCGGCGCATGACCAGGACGGCCGCCTCGATCGCTCTCATTTTGGCCATGACCTTTCCTCTTGAGTCGGTGGTTTTCTTGTTGGGGGCAAGGATGCCGGCTGTGCCAAAGCGACGGAATTGATGGATACTTCAGTTCTGTCGATATCTGGAGTATCGAATGGACCGCTATACCCTCATCCGCAGTTTCGTCCTGGTAGCGGACAACGGCAGCTTCGCCTCGGCGGCGCTGAGTGAAGGCGTGACCCCGGTGGTCATGGGCCGGCGCCTCGATGCGCTGGAGCAGCACCTGGGCGTGAAGCTGATGCACCGCTCGACCCGCGGCCTGCAGCTGACCGACCTCGGCGAGCAGTACCTGGAGCGCGCGCGCAGCCTGCTCAAGGACTTCGACGAGGCCGACGCCAGCGTCGCCCGCGGCGGCAACTCGGTGCGCGGGCACCTGGTGGTGTCGGCCCCGGCGGCCTTCGGCCGGCGCCACATCGCGCCCCACGCGCCGGCCTTCCTGGAGCGCTTCCCGGACCTGAAGCTGTCGTTCAACTTCACCGACAGCCTGGTGGACCTGGTGCGCCAGGGCTACGACATGGGCATCCGCATCGGCGAGGTCACCGACCCCAACTACGTGGCGGTGAAGCTGTTCCCCAACCGCCGGGTGGTCTGCGGCGCGCCCTCGTACTTCGAGCTGCACGGCGTGCCGCGGGTGCTGGAAGACCTGGCGCGGCACAACTGCCTGGCCTTCAACCTGCAGGGCGGCCAGCAGCGCGGCTGGACCTTCCTGCGCGACGGCCGGCAGGTGGCGGTGCGGGTGTCCGGCAACCTCGACTGCAACGACGGCGAGCTGCTCTACGACTGGGTCAAGCAGGGCCTGGGCATCGGCTGGCGCTCCACCTGGGAAATCCAGGCCGAGCTCAAGGCCGGCGAGCTGGTGACGGTGCTCGACGAGTACGAGATCCCGGCCTACGACATCCAGGCGGTGTACCCGCAGCAGCGCTACCTGCCGGCCAAGGTGCGTTTTTTCATCGATTACCTGAAGGCCATCTACAACACCCCGGGGTACTGGGAAACCCGGCATCCTTGAGCGGCTGATTCGATACTGGCGTTGTATTTTATTGGTTTTATTGTTGTGTACAAAATGTCGCAGGATTGTATTTAATCGTTGCGTCCGGGGTTGCCTTCGGCTATTCCATCAAGGGCTTTGCAACGCCGCGCCGTTTTTCGAAAAAGGCGCGGGCGAACGTCTCATCCCTTTGCGAGGAACCCCTCATGAGCGAAATCAACCTGGACACCGCCCTGGCCATCACCCGCAGCGCCCTGGCCGCCGGCCGCGAACTTTCCACCGCGCCGCTGACCGTGGCGGTGCTCGACGCCGGCGGCCACCTGGTGGCCCTGCAACGCGAGGACGGCGCCAGCCTGCTGCGCCCGCAGGTGGCCATCGGCAAGGCCTGGGGCGCGGTGGCCCTGGGCAAGTCCTCGCGCGCGCTGGCCGCCGACGCCCAGCAGCGCCCGTCGTTCATCGCCGCGGTGAACACCCTGGCCCAGGGCAACGTGGTGCCGGCGCCGGGCGGCGTGCTGATCCGCGACAAGAGCAACCGGGTAATCGGCGCCATCGGCATCAGCGGCGACGCCTCGGACATCGACGAGCAATGCGCCATCCGCGGCATCCAGGCCGCCGGCCTGGTGGCCGACGCGGGGTAATTACCTGTAGGAGCAGGGCGGAGAAGTGCTCTTGTAGGAGCGAGCTTGCTCGCGAACGGCTCCGCTGCGGGGTTGGTTCGCGAGCAAGCTTGCTCCTACGAAAAGCAGCCGGGTAGGGCGTATAACCGTTCGCGGTTATACGCCGCTACGCCAATGCCATCGCAAATGCCATGGCCAACCTTGGCGAACATTTCTCACGCCCAGGTCGACCCCGAGCGGGCAGGTAGCCAAGGTCAAGCGGCGTATAACGCGGAGCGTTATACGCCCTACGCAGCAGAGATGATTTAGAGCGGCAACGGCCGCATGCGGCCGCTGGTCTTGGCCGGCTCGCCGGCGTCCGGCGCGGTGCCGCGCAGCACCAGGCGGGTGATGGTCTCGGCGGCGGCCTCGAAGTCGGCGTCGCTGAGGCTGTCCTTGCCGGTGACCATGGAGATCTGCCAGTCGAAGTCGGCGTAGGTCTGGGTCGCCGCCCAGATGGTGAACAGCAGGTGGTGCGGGTCCACCGGGGCCAGCAGGCCGCGGTCGATCCAGCTCTGCAGGCAGGCGATGTTGCGCTGGGCCTGGGCGTTCAGCTCGTCCAGGTATTCCCTGGGCAGGTGCGGCGCGCCGTGCATCAGCTCGCTGGCGAACACCTTGGAGGCGTGCGGCAGCTCCTGGGAAATGCGGATCTTCGAACGGATGTAGGCGCGCAGCGCCTCGGCCGGCTCGTCGTCCTCGCGGAACGGCGCGGAAGCCTGCAGCAGCGGCTCCACCACGCTTTCCAGCACGCTGCGGTAGAGGTTTTCCTTGGACTGGAAGTAGTAGTAGACGTTGGGCTTGGGCAGCCCGGCGCGCGCCGCTATGTCGCTGGTCTTGGTGGCGGCGAAGCCCTTTTCGGCGAACTCTTCGCTGGCGGCGCGGAGGATCAGGCGTCGGTTGCGTTCGCGAATGCTGGTCATGGTCTGCTGGGTCTTCTTGTGCGCGGGTAGCCCATGGCTGGGCCGGCGATGGTAGCACCGGCTCCGCGGGCCTCTCAAGCAAGGGCCCGGCGGCTGAAGTTGACCCGCGGTTCAGGTTTTCTGTAGAGTCTGCCGGACCCCGGCGCCGCCACGGCGCCCGGCCTTCCAAGAGCTCGCCGCCATGTCCGACAGCCAACTGGTCGACCCCTTCGGCCGCCGCATCACCTACCTGCGCCTGTCGGTGACCGACCGTTGCGACTTCCGCTGCACCTACTGCATGAGCGAAGACATGCAGTTCCTGCCGCGCGACCAGGTGCTGAGCCTGGAAGAACTCTACGCGGTGGCCGATGCCTTCATCGCCCTGGGCGTGCGGCGCATCCGCATCACCGGCGGCGAGCCGCTGGTGCGCAAGGGCCTGACCTCGCTGCTGGCGCGGCTTGGCGCGCGTCCCGAACTGGAAGACCTGGCGATCACCAGCAACGGCTCGCAACTGGCCGGCCGCGCGGCTGAGCTGCGCGCCGCTGGCGTGCGCCGGCTGAACATCAGCCTGGATTCGCTGCGCCGCGAACGCTTTGCCGCCTTCACCCGCAGCGACCGCCTGCCTCAGGTGCTGGCGGGGATAGAGGCGGCGCGGGCGGCGGGTTTCGAGCGCATCAAGCTCAACTGCGTGGTGCAGAAGGGGCGCAACGACGACGAAGTCTGCGAACTGGTCGAATACGCGCTGGCCCGCGGGCTGGATATCAGCTTCATCGAGGAGATGCCGCTGGGCAGCATCAGCAGCCACGACCGCGCGCAGACCCTGTGCAGCAGCGACGAGGTGCGCGCCCGCCTGGCCGAACACTGGCAACTGACGCCCAGCCTGGAGCGCAGCGGCGGCCCCTCGCGCTACTACCGCGTCGACGGGCTGCCCAGCCGCATCGGCTTCATCTCGCCGCACAGCCACAACTTCTGCGGCGACTGCAACCGTGTGCGCGTCACCGCCGAGGGCAAGCTGGTGCTCTGCCTCGGCCACGAAGGCGCGCTGGACCTGCGCCAACTGCTGCGCAGCCATCCCGGCGACGGCGCGCGCCTGCGCGCGGCGCTGGTCGAGGCGCTGCAGCTCAAGCCGCAGCGCCATCACTTCGACGTCGCCGAGCAGGTCCAGGTGCTGCGCTTCATGAGCATGACCGGCGGCTGAGCCGCACCCGGGAACAACAAAACCAACAAGGAGAGCCCATGAAGCTCGCGGTCCTCGGCTGGGCGCTCGGCGCCGCCGTTTCCTCCCAGGCCATGGCGCAGACCTACGTGGTCGGCGTCGAAGACCTGCAATTCCTGCCGCACTACAGCACCGATGCCCAGGGGCGCTACCAGGGGTTCGCCCGCGAGCTGCTCGACCGCTTCGCCGGCAGTTGTGGCGTGCAGCTGGAGTACCGCCCGCTGCCGGTGGAGCGCCTGCTGCCGGCCCTGCTGGAAGGACGCGTCGACCTCAAGTACCCGGACAACCCGGCCTGGGCCGAGACGCAGAAGGCCGGGCACGCTCTGGTCTACAGCCAGCCGGTGGTGCAATACGTCGACGGCGTGCTGGTCGCTCCCGAACGCGTCGGCCAGGGCCTGCCGGCGCTCAAGCGCCTGGCCGTGGTGGACGGCTGGACGCCGCGCGGCTACCAGCAGGCCATCGAGCAGGGCCAACTGGCGCGGCTGCCCAGCGCCGATTTGCGGCAGATGATCCACCAGGCCCTGAAGAAGGAGGCCGACGGCGCCTACTTCAACGTGGTGGTCGCCACCTATTACCTGGACAACCTCCGCGCCCGGCCCGGCGCGCTGGTCTTCGACCCGGGCCTGCCGCACACCCGCAGCGACTTCCGGCTGTCCAGCGAGCGGCATCCCGAGCTGGTCGGCTGCTTCGACCGCTTCCTCGTCGAGCAGGCGGCGCAAGTGGCCGCGTTGAAAGCCCGCCATGGCGTGGAGGCCAGCCTCGATCCGGCGCACCTGGGCGTCGAGCAGTGGAAGCTGGACTACCTGGAGCGGCAGAAAGCCCGGCAGCAGGGCGGAACGCCCTGACGGGGCTTTCCGTAGGCCACGGGCTTTCCCTAGAATCACGCGGCCGATGTGCTGCGAGGCTGATGTGAGCGAGAGTCAACTGCGAATTCCACTGGGCGACTGCTGCCTGGTCTGCGAGGGTTTCCGCCAGCGGGTGGCGGGGCGGCCGTCGCTGGAAGTCGACGGCGATCTGCTCTGGGCCTTGGAGCACAGCAGTTGGCAGCCGCTGGTGGTGACGCTGGAACCGCTGGCCGACGGCGCCCGGGTCCGCCCGCTGCCGCTGGAGCGCCAGTCTGCCTTCGATGCGCAGCGGGTGCTGGACTGGCGTGACGACGAAGTGCGGATCGCCTGCCTGCCCGCCGTGCGCGATGCCCGGGCGCTGCTCGACTGGTGCCGGGCGCGTTGGCCGGGGGCGGCCTTCGGCGCGCAGGCGATCGATGCCCAGGCCTATGCCTGGGGCCGCCTGCTGCGCCTGGACTGCCGGCGCGCCGGGCTGGCCGTGGCCGGCCACGAGCACTTCCTGCTGCCCCATGCCTACCCTTGCGTGTACCTCGGCCACCTGGCCCTGGACTGGCGACGCTTGCGCTTCGAACCAAACGCCTGACGCCGTGATCTGAACAGAAGGTGCCTCGTTCGGCGACGGCGCCCGGGCTTTGCTTGTGCAACCGTGCTTGGCGGCGCGGAACCTCCGGCTTTACCCGGCGGTCTGCTAGCGCGTCAAAGTAGAGGAGACCCAGAATGACAATCACAAAACGGGTGAAGCGCCTGGCGGCCGTGCTGGTGCTGGCGCAGTTGGGCGTGGTGGCCGAGGTGCCTTTGGCGCAGGCGGCGATGGTGGGTACCGGCGAGGTGTTGCAGGCGCAACAGCAGCACGTCGACCGCGAGCAGTTGCTGCGCATGCTCGATGACCAGGGCGTGCAGAAGAAGCTGCAATCCATGGGCGTGGAGCGCAGCCAGGTCGAGCAGCGCATCAAGAGCCTGTCCAACGAGGAACTGGCTCAGTTCAACCAGCAGCTGGACCAGGCGCCGGCCGGTGGCATCATCGGCATCATCATCCTGTTCCTGCTGATCTTCATCATCACCGACATGCTCTGCATCACGCATATCTTCACCTTCGTGCGGTGCCAGCGTTGAGGCACGCCGCCGCTGCCGTGGCCCTGGCCGCGCTGCTGCTCGGCGGCTGCGCCACGGCGCCGCGGTTGCCGGCGGAGGTCGACGCGCTGCCACGGCGCGTCGAGCTTTCCCAAGTGCAGTTCTTCCCGCAGCAGGAATACCAGTGCGGCCCGGCGGCGCTTGCCACCGTGCTCAACCAGCGCGGCGTGCGGGTGACGCCGAACCAGTTGAAGGCACGGGTGTTCCTGCCGCAGCGCCAGGGCAGCCTGCAGGTCGAGCTGGTGGCCGCGGCGCGCGAGCGGGGCCTGCTGGTCTACCCGCTGCGCCCGCGCCTGGAGGACGTGCTCAAGGAAGTGGCCGCCGGCAACCCGGTGCTGGTGCTGCAGAACAACGGCCTGGACTGGTTGCCGATGTGGCACTACGCGGTGGTGGTCGGCTACGACCGCGACCGCCACGAACTGCTGCTGCGCTCCGGCATCACCCAGCGCCTGGTGATCGACTTCACTGCCTTCGACGTCACCTGGCGGCGCAGCGGCCGTTGGGCGGTGCTGACGCTGCCGGCCGACCGGCTGCCGGCCAGCGTCGAACCGACACGCTGGCTGCGCGCGGCCCACGACCTGGAGGAAACCGGGCAACAGGCCCTGGCCGACCAGGCCTACCGCACCGCCACCCGGGCCTGGCCGCAGGAGCCGCTGGGCTGGTTCGCCCTGGCCAACGCCCGCTACGCCGCCGGCGACCTGGGCGAGGCCGAAACGGCGCTGCGCCACAGCGTGGCCGCCCGGCCGGACTTCGCCGCCGCCTGGTACAACCTGGCCAACGTCATGGCCGAGCGCGGCTGCGCCGAGCAGGCCCGCGCCCCGGCGAGTTGCGCGCACCAGCTGGCGCCGACGGATGCGCGTTTCCTCCAGGCGCCCCAGGCGGCACCGGTGGCTGCCGGGCAATGCAGCGCCGCGCCGGCCTGCCCCGTGCGCTGAGGCGCAGCGGGGCATTTTCTTTGAACCGCTGCGCTTGATCGCCGGCCTAAGTTGCATCCCTTGATGAGGTGCAACCCATGGCCAGCGACAAGCAGCAGCCGGCACGCGATGTCGCCGGCAAGGGCGATACCGCGGACGATCTTTCCGCCGAGGAGCGCCGCAAGGTCGAGAAGGCCCAGCCACCCCGGGCGCTGGTGCTGCATGAGGTGATCCGCCTGCAGGGCAACCACGAGCTGGAGCGCACCCTGGCGGCGCTCTGGTGGTCGGCCCTGGCCGCCGGGCTGACCATCGGCCTGTCGCTGATGGCCATGGGGCTGTTCCGCGCCAGGCTGCCGGAGCACGACAGCGCGGCCATCGTCACCAGCCTGGGCTACCCGGTGGGCTTCCTCGCCATCATCCTCGCCCGCCAGCAGCTGTTCACCGAGAACACCCTCACCGCGGTGCTGCCGCTGATGAGCGAGCCGACCCTGCACAAGGCCGGGCAACTGCTGCGCCTGTGGGGCGTGGTGCTGCTGGGCAACGTCGCCGGCGCGTTGCTGTTCGCCTACGCCATGCTGCACCTGCCGATCTTCGATGCGAAGACCGACCAGGCCTTCCTCGAGATCGGCCGCGAAGTCATGGAGAACGACGGCCGGCAGATGTTCTCCCGCGGCATCGTCTCCGGCTGGATGATCGCCACCATGGTCTGGCTGGTGCCGGCGGCGGAGAGCGCCAAGGTGTGGATCATCATCCTGGTCACCTACCTGATGTCGCTGGGCAGCTTCAGCCACATCGTGGTCGGCACCTGCGAGGTCGGCTACCTGATGTGGGCCGGCGAGCTGGGCTGGAAGGCCTTCCTGCTGGACTTCGCGCTGCCGACGCTGGCCGGCAACATCGTCGGCGGTAGCCTGATCTTCGCCCTGATCAGCCACGCGCAGATCCGCAGCGACAGCGGCGCGCCAACGAAAACGGCGCCCTAGGGCGCCGTCGTCGTCGTTCGCAGGGCGGGTTACACGCCCAGCTTGTCGCGCAGGTTGTAGTACCAGGCGCCGATCGCGGAGAACGGCACCTGGAACATGCGCCCGCCCGGGAAGGGGTAGTGCGGCAGGTCGGCGAAGGCGTCGAAACGCTCGGCCTGGCCGCGCAGGGCCTCGGCCAGCACCTTGCCGGCCAGGTGCGTGTAGGTGACGCCGTGGCCGCTGCAACCCTGGGAGTAGTAGATGTTGTCGCCGATCCGGCCGACCTGCGGCAGGCGCGAGAGGGTCAGCAGGAAGTTGCCGGTCCAGGCGAAGTCGATCTTCACGTCCTTCAGCTGCGGGAAGACCTTGAGCATCTTCGGACGGATGATCGCCTCGATGTTCGACGGATCGCGGGCACCGTAGACCACGCCGCCGCCGAAGATCAGGCGCTTGTCGCTGGTCAGGCGGTAGTAGTCGAGCAGGTAGTTGCAGTCCTCGACGCAGTAGTCCTGGGGCAGCAGGGTCTTGGCCAGCTCGTCGCCCAGCGGCTCGGTGGTGATCACCTGGGTGCCGCAGGGCATGGACTTGGAGGCCAGCTCCGGGACCAGGCCGCCGAGGTAGGCGTTGCCGGCGACTACCACGAACTTGGCCTTCACCCGGCCTTGCGGGGTGTGCACCACCGGGTTGGCGCCACGCTCGATCTTCACCGCCGGGGATTGCTCGTGGATCACGCCGCCAAGGGATTCCACCGCCGCTGCTTCGCCCAGGGCGAGGTTCAGCGGGTGGATGTGGCCGCCGCTCATGTCGAGCATGCCGCCGACGTAGCTGTCGGTGTTCACCACTTCGCGGATGCGCTTGGCGTCCATCAGCTCCAGCTGGGTGTGGCCGAAGCGCTCCCAGAGCTTCTTCTGCGACTCCAGGTGGCCCATCTGCTTGGCGCTGAGGGCGGCGAATACGCCACCGTCCTTCAGGTCGCACTGGATGTCGTACTTGGCGATGCGCTCGCGAATGATGCGGCCGCCCTCGAAGGCCATCTGGCCGAGCAGTTGCGCCTGCTTCGGGCCGACGGTGCGTTCGATGACGTCGATGTCGCGGCTGTAGCTGTTGACGATCTGGCCACCGTTGCGGCCGGACGCGCCGAAGCCGACCTTGGCGGCCTCCAGCACGGTCACCTTGAAGCCGTTCTCCAGCAGGAAGAGGGCGGTGGACAGGCCGGTGTAGCCCGCGCCGATGATGCACACGTCGGTTTCGGTCTCGCCCTTGAGTTCGGGGCGCGCAGGGACCGGATTGGCCGAGGCTGCATAGTAGGAAGTGGGATAAGAAGTGTGCGGCATATTGCACCTGTGTTTGTTATTTTTTACGAGATGGGCTGATGCTACCCGAGTCGAAATCACTCGGCTAGTGGCCGTGCAAAATTTTTTACGCAAGGACGAACATAAAAAAATTCCCTTTTTCAGGGGGTTAGCGAAAAAATGCTTGACGGTTCAACGCCTTCGCGTAGAATGCGCCCCCATCGCTAGGCACATAGCTCAGTTGGTTAGAGCACCACCTTGACATGGTGGGGGTCGTTGGTTCGAGTCCAATTGTGCCTACCAAATTCCCGCTTCGGCGGTAGCGAGAGGGCGATCTTAAGCGGTCGCCCTTTTCTTTAGGCACATAGCTCAGCTGGTTAGAGCACCACCTTGACATGGTGGGGGTCGTTGGTTCGAGTCCAATTGTGCCTACCAATTCACCGCTTCGGCGGTAGCAGAAAGGGCGATCCGAGAGGATCGCCCTTTTTGTTTGCGCGCGATTTGGGGTGATCGCGGACGGAGTCCGCTCCTACGCTTCCAGGGACACATGGCTTTTCGTAGGAGCGAGCTTGCTCGCGAATGGGTCCTGCAGCGGAGCTTGTTCGCGAGCAAGCTCGCTCCTACCAAGGGCGCCTCGGCGCAGCCGGAAAGACGGTTGCTCCTACGATTCCGGGAAAGCGCGGGCGTAGGAGCGGACTCCGTCCGCGATTGGATTCACCGGTCGCGCCGGGTGCCCCTGCGTGCTTAACGGCGCTCGAAGCCGCGCCCGCCGCCATGGCCGCCACCGCCGTGTCCGCCACCTCCCGGCCCACCGAAGGGCGGGAAGAACGGCCAGCAGCCGGAGAGCGAGACGAGGGCGAGCAGCAGGGCGACTTTGGTCAATCTGGAAAGCATGGCGACACCAGGGTTGGAAAAATGGGCGCAAAGTAGACACGCCCGCGGCGCGGGTGTCCCGAGAAACTTGGTATCGGCAGGGTAAGGTTTGTATCGGCGCCGATGCGTTCGTCCGGCGGCTCAGGCGGCGCTGGCGCTGTGCCTGAGGCCGGGGATCAGGGCGCGCAGTGCATGGCAGGGCAGCGGGCGGCCGGTGAAGTAGCCCTGCACCAGGCGGCAGCCGTTGTCGTGCAGCCAGGCGAGCTGGCCGGCGGTTTCCACGCCTTCGGCGACTATGGGGATGCCCAGGGAGTCGCCGATGCCGATGATGGCGCGGACGATGGTCTGGCAATCATGGCGCTCGAGCACGCCGCTGACGAAGGAGCGGTCGACCTTCATCTTGTCGAAGGGGAAGCGCAGCAGGTAGTTGAGCGAGGCGAAGCCGGTGCCGAAGTCGTCGAGCACTATCTGCACGCCCAGGCTGCGCAGTTCCTCGAGTATCGCCACGTTCTCCGGCGAGGCTTCCAGGACGGTGCTTTCGGTCACTTCCAGCATCAGCCGGCCGGCGGGCAGGCGGAATTCGGCCAGGGTCTGCGCCACCAGGGGCGGCAGCGCCCGGTTGATCTGCGCCGGCGAGACGTTCACCGAGATGCTGATGTTGCCGGGCCAGGACGCGGCCTCCCGGCAGGCCTCGCGCAGCACCCAGGTGCCGATGGGGATGATCATGCCGTTCTTCTCTGCCAGCGGAATGAACTCCGAGGGCGGCACCTGGCCCAGTTGCGGGTGGTTCCAGCGCAGCAGCGTCTCGGCGGCGACCAGGCGCCGCTCCGGGGTGGCGACGATCGGCTGGTAGGCCAGGGTCAGTTCGCCGAATTGCAGCGCGCGGCGCAGGTTCAGCTGAGGCGCCGGGTTCAGCGGCGGCAGGCTGGACTCCAGTTCCGGGGTGTATTGCCGCCACTTGTCCAGCGGCTGCGCATGGGCGTCGCGCTTGGCCAGGATGGCGTTGCGCAGCAGGCGGTCGGCGCTGAGCTGTTCGTCGGAGGTGGAGGCGAGGCCGGCGGTGACGGTCAGCGAGAGGCTGCGTTCATCGAGGATGAAGGGCTCGCCCAGTTGCTCGATGGCGTTGCCCAGCAGTTGCGTCAGCGCTTGTTCGTCCAGGCGCTGCGGAAGCAGGGCGGCGAATTCGTCGGCGCCGAGGTGGGCGAGCAGTTCGGCCTGCGGGAAGCAGTCTTCCAGCCGCCCGGCGAAGGCTCGCAGCAGGGCGTCGGTCTCGCGTGGGTCGAGGCCGTTGCGCAGCTGTTCGAAATCCTCGATGTCGAGGGTGATCAGCGTGGGGAAGTCGTCGTCGAGGTGGTAGTGGCCCAGCTTGTCGGCGAGCACCCGCAGCAATGCCTGGCGGTTGGGCAGGCCGC
Source organism: Pseudomonas sp. A6 (assembly GCF_052367875.1). Classification (NCBI taxonomy): domain Bacteria; kingdom Pseudomonadati; phylum Pseudomonadota; class Gammaproteobacteria; order Pseudomonadales; family Pseudomonadaceae; genus Pseudomonas; species Pseudomonas sp. A6. The sequence goes on from NZ_CP198970.1 coordinate 2,218,567, forward strand.
TGACCGGGTCGCGATCGGTTTCCTGGGAGATTTTCTGGTCGCGCTGGATCAGGGCGGAAATGCAGTCGGCCAGGTCGCGCAGGTGGCCGAGTTCCTCCTCGCTGGCGCTGCGCGGCTGGGTGTCCACCACGCAGAGCACGCCCAGGGCGCGGCCGCTGGCGTCCTTGACGGCCACTCCGGCATAGAAGCGAAAGCCGAGCGGGCCGGTGACCAGGGGGTTGTCGGCGAATTCGGGGTGGAGCGAGGCGTCCTCGACGATCATCACGCCGCCGGGCTTGAGGCTGCAGCGCGCGCAGAAGGAGTCTTCGCGCGGCGTGTTCAGGCCGTGGGGCAGGCCGTGTGCGGAGAGCAGCCAGGCGCGCTTGGCGGCGATCAGCGAGATGGCCGAGATGGGGGCCCCGTAGAGATGCGCGGCCAGGCGGGTGAAGGAGTCGAACTGCGGGTTGGCCGGCGCGTCGAGATAACCGGTGGCGTAGAGTGAGCGCAGCCGTTCCTGCTCGTCGCTGGCGACCGGGAACAGCGGGGGCGCTTCCGGCGTCTCGTCGGGTGTCGGGGTGGCGAAGGGTTGCCTGGCGTCCTTGGATTTTTCGCTGCGCATCACGTATTCCCTCGTGGGCGTTGCCGGTCTCTGGCGTGGCGGGTGCATCGAGCGACGAATTGCCGGCCGGGGCTCAACAGCCAATCGACGGCAATCAGTGTAGTTTGTCTGGCAAAAGTGCAGTGGCGTTTCGCGACTACTGCTGGTCGGGAAGTGTGGGAGGCGTGGCATGAGTGGTGGGTGGGGCCGAGGGCTCGGGGTGTTTCTGCTGTGCGCGGCGAGTGGGTTGGCAACGGCTGCTGGGCTGGCGGAATGGCCGGAGGGCTGGCAGGTGACGCGTTCGCCCGAGGCGCCGGACGACGCTGCGGCGCTGCGTCGCGAGCGCGGCGTCAGGCTGGCGACGGATGGCTCCCAGGCGCTGGTGGTGGAAATCACCCGCAGCCGCCTGGCCGAGGTGAAGGGTGTGGACCTGCAGCGGGTGATCCTGCAGATGCGCAAGTCGCTGCAGGTCGATTTCCTGCGCCAGGGCTTCCAGGCGGCCTGCAGCAAGCCGCGGCAGGCATCCCTTGGGGGATTGGACGGCCTGGAGCTGGTCTGCTCGATCAGCCAGAACGGCAGCGAGGCCATGAAGCAGGGTGTGCAGGTCGCGCTGGGCAAGGAGGCGGCCTATTCGCTGACCTATGTCGCGCCGGCGGCTGATTACCCGCAGCGACTTGCCGAGGTGGCGGCGCTCAAGGCTGGTCTGCGCCTGGAGTGAGCGGGCCGGAAATGAAAAAGCCCCGCATTCGCGGGGCTTTTCGTCGGGTGCCGATCAGGCGGCCAGGGTGCTCTGCACGCGGGCGATGACGGCCTGCAGCGGCTCTGCGGCCTGGTATTGCTGCGGATAGAGTCGCTCGCTATGGCAGGCGATGCCGTGTTCGTCCACCAGGGCGAAGCTGAAGCTGTCTTTGCGCGGTGCCAGGATGATGCAGTTGAGCGGGGCGAAAGCTGCCTTGAGGGTGCGGATCGCCTCCTGGATCTGAGTGCTTTTTTTCATATTGTCTTTCTTCCAAATAGTCACGGTCCTATGACCGCGTGAAACGTAAAAAACTCCGGTCGAACGCAGAATGCGTGATATCCATGACCGGAATGTGGCAGCGAATGAAAACTCGAAGAGGTCTTTCGAGGGCGCCATGGCGGGAGAATACGCCAGCCCCCGAAGTTCGGGCTTGCCAAATATGTAAGGACGATTTACTGCACCTCAAGGGGTGCTCTGGATACGCCTGCCAGTGACTGGCTGCTGGCCGTGGCCCTGTGTATCCCGGCTGCGGCGCCCTGGTTGGGGTGGGCGGCGTCGGGAGGGGCGACCTGAAGTTCATGACTCGCGGGCGGCATTATCCGGATGCCGGGCGGGTCTTTCAAGTGCGGGTCGTCAGCGGATGTTTCCGCGAAGGTTCCCGCGGCGGCATCGGCCGCCGCGGGACGGGGCATTACTTCTGCAGCCAGGACTCCACGGTCTCGGCGCCGTATTGCTGTTTCCAGGCCTTCAGCGTCTTGTGGTTGCCACCCTTGGTTTCCACCACTTCGCCGTTGTTCGGGTTCTTGTACACCTTCAGTTGGCGGCTGCGGCGCGGGGCGCTGGCAGCCGGCGCGGCGGCGGTGTTGTTGGCGGTGCCCTGCGGGTCGAGGATATCGATGACGTTGCGCAGGTTCATGCCGTATTCATCCATCAGCGCCTGCAGCTGATCCTTGAATTCCAGTTCCTTCTTCAGGGAGCTGTCGTTCTTCAGTTTTTCCAGCAGGGCCAGTTGTTCTTTGAGCAGGCGTTCGGCTTCACGGAATTCCGCGAGTTTGGACATGTTTGCACTCCAGGGCAGGTCATTCCGAAACGGATATCGGTGCGCAGCTATTCGGCGACCATTGTGTTCGGAAAGTTATGTGGGCGGCGAATTATTAATTTAAATAAGCGGGCGATGCAATAATTAATCTTCGACCAGGTATTTTTCGCGGCATTGCAAAGGTCCTTCCGAATGTATGGCTTTATCGCCATGGCGCGAATCACGGATAATCGCCCTCCATCAAACTAGATGGCGGTTCGCCATGGGAGCCGCCGATAACTTGCGTGCACCATGGGGTGGGGATGTAGATGCTTTCGAATATCCAGTCGTATTCGCTCAATGGGCATGAACTGGCGTACCTGGAGCAAGGGGAGGGCGTGCCGCTGGTTCTGGTGCACGGCTCGCTCTGCGATTACCGCTACTGGCAATGGCAGTTGCGCGGGCTGGGCGAACGTTATCGCCTGTTGGCGCCCAGCCTTCGGCATTATTACCCGGAGCGTTGGAATGGCGCGGGCGGGGACTTCACTACCGCCCAGCATGTCGAGGACCTGCTTGCGCTGATCGAAAGGCTGGACGAGCCGGTGCACCTGCTCGGACATTCGCGCGGCGGCAATATCTGCCTGCGCCTGGCGCTGGCGGCGCCCGGGCGCCTGCGTTCGCTGGTGCTGTGCGACCCGGGCGGGGATTTCGCCGCCGACCTGTTCCAGGCCGCCGGCGTGGCGATGCCGGCGCCGCCGGCCGAGCGCAACCGTTTCCGCGAGCAAGCGCTGCAGCTGATCCGCCAGGGCGAGGTCGAGGCGGGCCTGGAGCTGTTTGTCGACACCGTCAGCGGGTCAGGGATCTGGCGGCGTTCCTCGCGGCACTTCCGTGACATGGCCACCGATAACGCCATGACGCTGATCGGCCAGGTCGCCGATCGGCCGGAGCCGCTCGGGCGCGCGCGCCTGGCCACGCTGGCGGTGCCGGCCCTGCTGCTGCGCGGCGAACTCAGCCCCGAGCCCTTCCCGCAGGTGGTCCAGGCTCTGGCGCAGGCGCTGCCGGACGTGCGCAGCAGCGTCATCGCCGGCGCTTCCCACGGCATGAACGCCACGCGCCCGGCCGCTTTCAATCGCGCCGTGCTGGAGTTCATCGACGCGCACTGATGCCGCTCGTCAGTTGCCTCGACATGCAGTACCATGGCGACCTGCCCCGCTCGCCGGGGCTTCGTTCGTTTTTCTTCCAGTGATCTCCGTCCGCGCGCGCAAGCGCAGGGTGCCGAAAAGGCGCCTGCCACTGTGAGGCAGGCCTGCCCGGCGGGCGACGCTTACTGGCACATCCCAACCCATGTGGCCTTTCGTAGGGGTCACCACTAGGAGAGGAGGCGCCATGCCCATCATTACTCTTCCCGACGGTAGTCAGCGGTCCTTCGATCACCCGGTCAGCGTGGCCGAGGTGGCGCAATCCATTGGCGCGGGCCTGGCCAAGGCCACCGTGGCCGGCAAGGTCAACGGCAAGCTGGTCGATGCTTGCGATCCGATCGAGCACGACGCGACCCTGCAGATCATCACCCCGAAGGACGAGGAAGGGCTGGAAATCATCCGCCACTCCTGCGCGCACCTGGTCGGCCATGCGGTCAAGCAGCTGTACCCGAGCGCGAAGATGGTCATCGGCCCGGTGATCGACGAAGGCTTCTATTACGACATCTCCTTCGAGCGCCCCTTCACTCCCGAGGACATGGCGGCGATCGAGAAGCGCATGGCCGAGCTGATCGACAAGGACTACGACGTCATCAAGAAGATGACCCCGCGTGCCGAAGTCATCGAGGTGTTCAAGTCCCGCGGCGAGGACTACAAGCTGCGCCTGGTCGAGGACATGCCCGACGAGAAGGCGATGGGCCTGTACTACCACGAAGAGTACGTGGACATGTGCCGCGGCCCGCACGTGCCCAACACCCGCTTCCTCAAGGCCTTCAAGCTGACCAAGATTTCCGGCGCCTACTGGCGCGGCGACTCGAAGAACGAGCAGCTGCAGCGCATCTACGGCACCGCCTGGGCCGACAAGAAGCAGCTGGCCGCCTACGTCCAGCGCATCGAAGAGGCCGAGAAGCGCGACCACCGCCGCATCGGCAAGCAGTTGGACCTGTTCCACCTGCAGGAAGAAGCGCCGGGCATGGTGTTCTGGCACCCCAACGGCTGGACCGTCTATCAGGTGCTCGAGCAATACATGCGCAAGGTGCAGCGCGACCACGGCTACGTCGAGGTGCGTACCCCGCAGGTCGTCGACCGCATCCTCTGGGAGCGTTCGGGCCACTGGTCGAACTACGCCGAGAACATGTTCACCACTTCGTCGGAAAGTCGCGACTTCGCGGTCAAGCCGATGAACTGCCCGTGCCACGTGCAGATCTTCAACCAGGGCCTGAAGTCCTACCGCGACCTGCCGCTGCGCCTGGCCGAGTTCGGCGCCTGCCACCGCAACGAGCCGTCGGGCGCGCTGCACGGCATCATGCGCGTGCGCGGCTTCACCCAGGACGACGCGCACATCTTCTGCACCGAGGACCAGGTGAAGAAGGAAGCGGCCGACTTCATCAAGCTGACCCTGCAGGTCTACGCCGACTTCGGCTTCTCCGACATCTCCATGAAGCTGTCCACCCGTCCGGCCAAGCGCGTGGGCTCCGAAGAACTGTGGGATCGTGCCGAAGGCGCGCTGGCGGACGCTCTGAACGAATCCGGCCTGGAATGGGAATACCAGCCGGGCGAGGGCGCCTTCTACGGCCCGAAGATCGAGTTCACCCTGAAGGACTGCCTGGGCCGTAACTGGCAGTGCGGCACCCTGCAGTACGACCCGAACCTGCCGGAGCGCCTGGACGCCAGCTACATCGCCGAAGACAACAACCGCAAGCGCCCGGTCATGCTGCACCGCGCCATCCTCGGCTCCTTCGAACGCTTCATCGGCATGCTGATCGAGCACTATGCCGGCCTGTTCCCGGCCTGGCTGGCGCCGACCCAGGCGGTGGTGATGAACATCACCGACAAGCAGGCCGATTTCGCCGAGGAAGTGGTCCGAGCGCTCGAGGAAAGCGGATTCCGTGCCAAGTCCGACTTGAGAAACGAGAAAATCGGCTTTAAAATCCGCGAGCATACTTTGCTCAAGGTTCCCTATCTCCTGGTTATTGGAGACAGGGAGGTTGAATCGAAGGCCGTCGCAGTACGCACGCGCGAAGGGGAAGACCTCGGCTCGATGCCGCTTTCCCAGTTCGTCGAGCTGTTGACTCGGGCGGTTTCCCGGCGTGGTCGCCAAGACTCGGAGTAATCATTATTAAGCGTGAAATGAGGCAGGATAAGCGGGCTCTCCCGAAACCACCGATCAACGAGAACATCACCGCACGCGAAGTGCGTCTGATCGGTGCCGACGGTCAGCAGATCGGCGTAGTGACCCTTGATGAGGCGCTGCGCCACGCCGACGAGGCCAAGCTGGACCTGGTTGAAATCTCTGCCGATGCGGTGCCTCCTGTCTGCCGCATCATGGATTACGGCAAGCACCTGTTCGAGAAGAAGAAGCAGGCGGCTGCGGCTAAGAAAAACCAGCACCAGCAACAGATCAAAGAAATCAAGTTTCGTCCAGGGACGGAAGAAGGGGATTACCAGGTAAAACTACGCAACCTGGTACGTTTCCTTAGTGAAGGGGACAAGGCCAAGGTATCCCTGCGATTCCGTGGTCGTGAGATGGCCCACCAGGAGCTGGGCATGGAGCTGTTGAAGCGGGTCGAGACCGACCTCGCCGAATACGGCACCGTGGAACAGCATCCTAAGCTGGAAGGACGCCAGCTGATGATGGTCATCGCTCCCAAGAAGCGTAAATAACCTCCCGGGCACTGGCAGGCCTGATGGTTATCAGTTGTTAACGAATGCGGAGTACCAAACATGCCAAAGATGAAAACCAAGAGTGGCGCCAAGAAGCGCTTCAAAGTGACTGCTGGTGGCATCAAGCACAAGCACGCTTTCAAGAGCCACATCCTGACCAAAATGACCACCAAGCGTAAGCGTCAGCTGCGCGGCACCTCGATGCTCGCTGCTTCCGACGTTCGCCGTGTAGAACGCTCCCTGCGTCTGCGTTGATTTCTGGTAGAGGATAGATAAATGGCTCGTGTTAAGCGTGGCGTGATCGCCCGTCGTCGTCACAAGAAGATTCTGAAACTCGCCAAAGGCTACTACGGCGCGCGTTCCCGCGTGTTCCGCGTTGCCAAGCAGGCGGTGATCAAGGCTGGCCAATACGCCTACCGTGACCGTCGTCAGCGTAAGCGTCAGTTCCGCGCTCTGTGGATCGCCCGTATCAACGCTGGTGCTCGTCAGAACGGTCTGTCCTACAGCCGTCTGATCGCCGGCCTGAAAAAGGCGGCCATCGAGATCGACCGTAAGGTCCTGGCCGATCTGGCTGTGAACGAAAAAGCGGCGTTTACCGCGATTGTCGAAAAAGCGAAGGCGAGCTTGGCTTAAGCCCTAAGACAATCACCGGATTCTTATCCGGGACGTAACGTCACCGATAGGGGAAGAGCCTAACCGCTCTTCCCCTATTTCGTATCTGGAGTTGGTACATGGAAAACCTGGACGCGCTGGTCTCCCAAGCCCTGGAGGCTGTGCGACATACCGAAGACGTCAATGCCCTGGAACAGATCCGGGTCCACTATCTTGGCAAGAAAGGCGAGCTGACCCAGGTGATGAAGACCTTGGGCGACCTGCCGGCCGAGGAGCGCCCCAAGGTGGGTGCGCTGATCAACGTTGCCAAGGAAAAGGTCCAGGAGGCGCTCAACGTCCGCAAGACCGACCTGGAAGGCGCCGCGCTGGCGGCGAAGCTTGCGGCCGAGCGCGTCGATGTGACCCTGCCGGGCCGCGGCCAGACCTCCGGCGGCCTGCACCCGGTGACCCGTACCAAGGAACGCATCGAGCAATGCTTCACCCGCATCGGCTATGAAGTGGCCGAGGGCCCGGAAGTCGAAGACGACTACCACAACTTCGCAGCGCTCAACATCCCCGGCCACCACCCGGCGCGGGCGATGCACGACACCTTCTACTTCAACGCGAACATGCTGCTGCGTACCCACACCTCGCCGGTACAGGTGCGCACCATGGAGAGCCAGCGCCCGCCGATCCGCATCGTCTGCCCCGGCCGCGTGTACCGCTGCGACTCCGACCTGACCCACTCGCCGATGTTCCACCAGGTCGAAGGCCTGCTGATCGATGAAGACGTCAGCTTCGCCGACCTCAAGGGCACCATCGAGGAGTTCCTGCGCGCCTTCTTCGAGAAGGAATTCTCGGTGCGCTTCCGCCCGTCGTTCTTCCCCTTCACCGAGCCTTCGGCGGAAGTCGACATCCAGTGCGTGCTGTGCAGCGGCAAGGGCTGCCGCGTATGCAAGCAGACCGGCTGGCTGGAAGTCATGGGCTGCGGCATGGTGCACCCCAACGTGCTGCGCATGTCCGGCATCGACCCGGAGAAATACCAGGGCTTCGCCTTCGGCATGGGCATCGAGCGCCTGGCCATGCTGCGCTACGGCGTCAACGACTTGCGCCTGTTCTTCGACAACGACCTGCGCTTCCTCGGGCAATTCCGCTAGGCCGCGTACGACGTCAACGAATTCTTAGGAGAACAGGATGAAATTCAGTGAACAATGGCTGCGGAGCTGGGTGAATCCGCAGGTTTCCCGCGACGAGCTGGTGGCTCGTCTGTCCATGGCCGGCCTCGAGGTCGATGCCGTGATCCCCGTCGCCGGCGCCTTCAGCGGCGTGGTGGTGGGCGAGGTGCTGAGCACCGAGCAACACCCGGACGCCGACAAGCTGCGCGTCTGCCAGGTCAGCAACGGCAGCGAGACCTTCCAGGTCGTCTGCGGCGCGCCCAACGTGCGCCCAGGCCTGAAGATCCCCTTCGCCATGATCGGCGCCGAACTGCCGGGCGACTTCAAGATCAAGAAGGCCAAGCTGCGTGGCGTGGAGTCCAACGGCATGCTGTGCTCGGCCAAAGAGCTGGAAATCAGCGACGACAACGCCGGCCTGATGGAACTGGCTGCCGACGCCCCGGTGGGCGCGAGCATCCGCGACTACCTGGAGCTGGACGACGCCTCCATCGAAATCGGCCTGACCCCCAATCGTGGCGATTGCCTGTCCCTGACCGGCCTGGCCCGCGAAGTGGGCGCGCTGTACTCGGCGCCGGTCACTTTCGTCGATATGCAGCCGGTTGCTCCCAGCATCGATGAAGTCCGCTCCATCGAACTGCTGGCGCCGAACGCCTGCCCGCGCTACCTGGGCCGCGTCATCCGCAACGTCGACCTGAACAAGCCGACGCCGCTGTGGATGGTCGAGCGCCTGCGCCGCTCCGACATCCGCAGCATCGACGCCGCAGTGGACATCACCAACTACGTGATGCTGGAGCTGGGCCAGCCGATGCATGCCTTCGACCTCGACGAGATCAAGGGCGGCATCCGCGTGCGCATGGCCGAAGAGGGCGAGAAGCTGGTGCTGCTGGACGGCCAGGAAGTCGCCCTGCGTACCGACACCCTGGTCATCGCCGACCACGAACGCGCCCTGGCCATGGCCGGCGTGATGGGGGGCGAGCACAGCGGCGTCAGCGCCAAGACCCGTGACCTGTTCCTGGAAAGTGCCTTCTTCGACAACATCGCTGTTGCCGGCAAGGCCCGTTCCTACGGCCTGCACACCGACGCCTCGCACCGCTACGAGCGTGGCGTGGACTTCCAACTGGCCCGCCGCGCCATGGAGCGCGCCACCGAGCTGCTACTGCAGATCGTCGGCGGCGAAGCCGGTCCTGTGGTCGAGCAGGTCAGCCAGGCCCACCTGCCCAAGGTCGAGCCGGTGGTGCTGCGCATCGAGCGCGTCACCCAGATGCTCGGCATGGAAATGGATGCTGCGGAAATCGAGCGTCTGCTCACCGCGCTGGAGTTCCAGGTGCAAGCCGATGGGGAAGGGCGCTGGAAGGTCGGTGTACCGAGCCACCGCTTCGACGTTTCCCTGGAAGTCGACCTGATCGAGGAACTGGGCCGCCTGTACGGCTACAACCGCCTGCCGGTGCGCTACCCGCAGGCGCGCCTGGCACCCAACACCAAGTCGGAAACCCAGGCCGAGCTGCCGGCGCTGCGCCGCCTGCTGGTCGCCCGCGACTACCAGGAAGCCATCACCTACAGCTTCATCGATCCCAAGCTGTTCGAACTGTTCAGCCCGGGCGTGCAGCCGCTGATGTTGGCCAACCCGATCTCCGCCGACATGGCCGCCATGCGCGCCTCGTTGTGGCCGGGCCTGGTCAAGGCGCTGCAGCACAACCTGAACCGGCAGCAGACCCGCGTGCGCCTGTTCGAGAGCGGCCTGCGCTTCGTCGGCCAGCTCGAGGGCCTGCAGCAGGAAAACATGCTGGCCGGCGTCATCTGCGGTAGCCGCGAGCCGGAAGGCTGGAGCAACGTGCGCGAAGGCGTCGACTTCTTCGACATCAAGGCCGACGTCGAAGCCCTGCTGGCTAGCGCCAGCGCCGCCGATGCCTTCGCCTTCGTCCCCGGCGAACACCCGGCGCTGCACCCGGCGCTGCACCCGGGCCAGACCGCCCGCGTCGAGCGCGATGGCGAACTGGTCGGCTACGTCGGCGCCCTGCACCCTGAACTGGCCAAGGCTCTGGACCTGGATCGCCCGGTCTACCTGTTCGAACTGGTGCTGGGCGAACTGGTCCGCGGTCGCCTGCCGAAGTTCAGCGAACTGTCGCGTTTCCCCGAGGTGCGCCGCGACCTGGCGCTGGTGGTCAACCGCGATATTCCAGCCGAATCCGTCCTGTCGACCATCCGCGAAGAGGCCGGCGAATTCCTGACCGACCTCAGGCTGTTTGATGTCTATCAGGGTAAAGGTATTGATCCGCTTGGAAAAAGCTTGGCCGTCGGCTTGACCTGGCAGCATCCATCACGCACTCTTAACGATGACGAGGTGAACGCGACCACGCAGAAAATCGTCGCCTCGCTGGAGCAAAGGTTCAACGCCACGTTAAGGAAGTAGCGTATGGGGGCTCTGACGAAAGCTGAGATTGCCGAACGTCTGTATGAAGAGCTGGGCCTGAACAAACGGGAAGCCAAGGAACTGGTGGAACTCTTCTTCGAAGAGATCCGCCAGGCGCTGGAGCACAACGAACAGGTGAAACTGTCCGGTTTCGGCAATTTCGACCTGCGCGACAAACGCCAGCGCCCGGGGCGCAACCCGAAGACGGGAGAGGAAATCCCGATCACGGCCCGCCGCGTCGTCACCTTTCGTCCAGGCCAGAAACTGAAAGCCAGGGTTGAGGCTTATGCTGGAACCAAGTCATAACGACGAACTGCCCCCCATTCCGGGCAAGCGCTACTTCACCATCGGTGAAGTGAGTGACTTGTGCGCAGTGAAACCGCACGTGCTGCGGTATTGGGAACAGGAGTTCCCGCAGCTCAACCCGGTCAAGCGCCGCGGCAACCGCCGGTACTATCAGCGCCAGGACGTGCTGATGATCCGCCAGATCCGCGCGCTCCTGTACGACCAGGGCTTCACCATCGGCGGGGCGCGCCAGCGCCTCTCCGGCGACGAAGCCCGCGAAGATATCACCCAGTACAAGCAACTCATCCGCCAGATGATCGCGGAACTGGAAGACGTTCTTCACGTGCTGCGCAAGTAGCTGAAAAAAATGAAAAAAGTGCTTTGCCGAAAGAAAACCTTACGGTATAGTGCGATCCGCCAACCGGGCAACCGGAAGGCAACGTCGGGGCGTAGCGCAGCCTGGTAGCGCACTTGCATGGGGTGCAAGGGGTCGAGTGTTCGAATCACTCCGTCCCGACCAAAAATCCCTAGAAAATCCAGTCACTTAGCGGTGACTGGATTTTTTTATGCCCGGCGGTTTTGTGGGGCTCGGGAATTTTGCCCCACTTTTTGCCCCACCGGAAAATACAGAGATTCCTGCGCCTTCTTTCAGTCATGGAGAAGGGGAGGTGGCGCATCCTCTGGATACAGGCTTAGGTTGGGCATCCAAGGCCTAGTGGTAATGCTTGGGAGGGGCTGGTTGCGTCCAGCAGCAGGCTAGGCGAGCAAGGTGCATAGCGCCATCGCGCAGGTTGCAGGCCCGCATGCAGGAGCTGCCCCCCGTTCCGTCGTCATTTGCACCCCGTTCTGCTGTGAGCTGCACCCCGTGGCATCCACGGGGTGCATCAGGTTCACCCCGTTCATTTTGACGGGGTGCAGGGGACTCACCCCGCTCCATGACGAGGTCGTAGCAGACTGGAACATGGTCCCGGCGGGTGATGTAGGCAGCGGCAATCGCCTAGTTGCCCGGCACGATGATGCCCAGGTCCTCCAACAGGCGGAGCTTGGTCTGTACGGTGCGCTCGGACAGAGCGTGCCGCGCGCCTCTGCGATGCGGCCCTGCACCTTGCTCGACACGCTAGGGCCTTTCTATTCACGCAGTGCCAGGGCTGGCGAAGCCTGGGGACATTCGTATGAGGAATCAAATCATGACTGAGCCGGCCTCGACTGCAGTTGGCGGGATCGCGCTCTACAAGCTCGGCGTCCTTGGTTTCTTCGCTTTCCTGGCCGTCATCCTAGTGATGGCAATGGCCCTGCCGAAGACGGTGCGGGAGTACGACACCATGCTCACCGGCATGGGCGCGCGGCGTCACCGGCTCCCCCCAGGTATCAGTTTCGGAGTCCTTCCGCCTCACGTAGATCTTATGGCTCAGTTGGCCATCGAACGGGATCGATATCACTTGTTCGTGGTCGTCAACCGGTGCTGCAGTGCCGGAGATTTTTTCTCCTTGGTACGATTCCAGATGTCAGTTATATCTTTCTGATCCATGTGACCTCCTTGGTCATGCGTCGCGCCAGGACGGCGCTGGAACCCCTGGCTGATGGTGTAGGAGCCTGGCCAGGGTTTCCGGAGGATAAGGGAGGATGTCGTGATGATGGCGATATGATTTCGCCCAATTGGATGTGATGTCATGGTGACATTAGATTCGAGCCGGGATCAGTCTGAAAAAGGAGATGTCATGAGCGGATCTGGGAAGCAATGGTTCACTGCGAAGTATCGGCGCCAGAAACCCGGGCAGGCTTCTGCCTACACTGGAGCGAAGCAGTTCTTTGTCTACTCGCAACAAGAGGCCAATACAGCGCTTAAGGCCGAGCTAACAGCACAGTATCCCGGTGACGTGATTACGGTGTCGGCACGCTGAAAAGCCGACTGCCTAGTGATTCCGAGATCGAAAGCCTAGCCATGCTGGGCTTTTTCGTTTCAGAGGCATCTTGAAAATTGCAGAGCGCTTCCCGTCAGTTGTGGTGCCAGTCTCGGCGGCCGGCAGCTCGCTCGGTTCCGCCGGCAGAAGCCAGTACTCGTCCGCTAGGTCGAGTACTGGCGCGGCCAGTTGCAGCTGACGCTCGGGTTGACCAAGTCGATGAAAGCCAGTTCGACGAACAGTTCGACATCAATGTCAAAGGCGTCTTCTACACCATCCAGAAAGCGCTGCCGCTGCTGCGTGATGGCGGTTCCATCGTGCTGGTGTTGTCCATCGCCCACCTGAAGGCACTGGAGGCCCACGTGTTCTATGCGGCGACCAACGCGGCGGCGCGCTCATTCGCTCGCCGTTGGGTGGCTGAACTCAAGGGCTGGAACATCCGCGTCAACTGCCTGAGCCCCGGCCCGCTGCTGACGCCGATCATCGGCAAGATGGGGATTGGCGAGGCGCAGTTCGGCGCGTTCGAAAAACGGCTGGCTGGGCTGATTCCGCTCGGCCGTCTCGGCCACCCGGAAGAGTTGGCGAACGCAGCGCTGTTCCTTGTATCGGGCGACAGCAGCTTCACCACCGGCGTCGACCTGTGCATCGATGGCGGGCTGTCGCAGCTCTGAACGGAAAAGGGCCAGGAGCTTTACGCGCCGGGCCTTGTGTTCTACCGGTTTCAGCTTTTGATGAAGGCCAGCAGGTCAGCGTTGATGGTGTCTGTGTGGGTCGTGCACATGCCGTGGGGCAGGCCAGGGTAGGTCTTCAGGATGCCGTGCCGCAGCAACTTGATGGACAGGCGCGCGGAGTCGTCGATGGGAACGATCTGGTCGTCTTCCCCGTGCAGCACCAGAGTCGGCACGTCGATCTGTTTCAGGTCCTCGGTGAAGTCGGTTTCCGAGAAGGCCGTGATGCAGTCGTAATGGGCCTTGGCACCGCCGTTCATGCCCTGGCGCCACCAGTTGTCGATCACCACTTCGGAGACCTTGGCGCCCGGCCGGTTGAAGCCGTAGAAGGGCCCCGCCGCCACCTCGCGGTAGAAGTTCGAACGGCTGGCGGCGAGCGCCTCGCGGAAGCCATCGAACACCTTCAGTGGCAGACCGCCGGGGTTTTTCTTGGTGCGCAGCATGATCGGAGGCACGGCGCTGATCAGCACTGCCTTGGCGACGCGCCCGGCACCATGGCGTGCGACATAGCGCGCGACCTCGCCACCGCCGGTGGAGTGACCGATGTGCACGGCGTTCTTCAGGTCCAGGTGCGCTACCAGTTCTGCCAGGTCGGCGGCGTAGGTGTCCATGTCGTTGCCCTGCGCTGTCTGCGAGGAGCGCCCATGGCCACGACGGTCATGGGAGATCACGCGGTAGCCCTTGGCGAGGAAGAACAGCATCTGGCTGTCCCAGTCATCCCCTGAGAGCGGCCAGCCGTGATGGAACACGATGGGTTGCCCGCTGCCCCAATCCTTGTAGAACAACTGGGTGCCGTCGCGCAGGGTGAGGTAGCCCGATCCTTGCTCCTTGCGGCGCGCACCCGTTACGGTCGGGGCCTGGGCAGCGCTCGCCTGGCCCGCAAGCATGGGGACGGCAACCGCCAGTGTCGCGGCTGCTACGCCGGCGCTCATCAGGGCGCGGCGGGTGGTTCCTTGGATCTCGTCGGTCATGGTGAAAGCTCTCGTCAGGGTACCGCTCGCGCGGCGAATGGGGGCCGGCCCGCTCCGGGCTCGAAGCGACCTTGCGGTCGCTAGGAAGGTCGGATTTCCGGTAGGCAAACCCTATTCGCTGGCCGGGGACTCTCTCCATCGTCCATGGGTATCGCATCACCACACCTAAGTTTCGCGGAGAGCCGGGGGCGTTCGATTCCTACCGAGATAGCTTCGACCTGTTCCAGCGCACCCGCTCCAGCCAGAAGCCCCTGCAAGTCGTGGAGGGCGCGACCCATTACGACCTGTACGGCCCCAGGCCCGGTCGCCGCTGCCCTGGAGCAGTTGGTGCCTTTCTTTAAGGCGCACCTGTGACGGGGCATCCGTCGCAGACTGCTGGCGAGTGAAGCTTCCACTGCTGGTGCGTCTACTGCAGTTGGTAGCGCACGGACTGTTGGCACTACACCGGTACCATGGGCTGTTAGCCCTTGAAGGTGAGGCAGGGTTTTCTTTTGTGTGCGCTGGATGGGGTTGCGGGGGGAGGAGGAAGGGAGGATGGTAGGAATGCCAATACGCCCGAGCCCTGGCGGAATTCTTCTTCCATTGTTCGGTCGTCAGCCGAGGACGGTATGGACGACGAACGCTTCACCCGTGGGCTGAATATTGCAACGTGCTGCCTGAGCATGGCGGTTGATGATCTGTTGGCGGAAGAGTTCCAGTGTGATTCCGTCAGTGTCACGCACCGCCTGAGCGAGATTCGTCGCAGCGTCGAAAGCTGCGCGATGATCCTGCGGGCGTTGCAGGCGCATCGCAAGAGTTCTCCCTGCTTCGGGAAACTATCCAGCCCAGCGCTTGCTTCGGGGCGGTTCATCCAACTTGGCCCCCGGGGGTACGGTTCCAGCCTTGTCTGGCCTGCTTTCCCACGCATACGTCGATCCCATGCCTAGGCCGGCATGATGCGGGGTACCTGCCGAATTCGGATGGCCGTGGCGATGACGTAAGTGCGCCAGCGCACCGACATTGCCAGGCAAGGCCGCCACCCTGGCGAATGGACTGGCCATTCAGCCTTCGATTCACTGCCGCCTGTGTGCGGCGTTACCCCGGACTGGCAGCGACTCGTTCCAGTGCCTAGCTGAAGCCGACCTGCTCGCCGAATGGCGGACGCCGCCGTCGCTTTGCTTCCTATCGCCCGCTCACCCGAGTCGAGGCCCCGGCATCTGCATCGTCACCGTTGACTCTGCCTTTTGCTAAAGGGCCAAGGCTTTTGCCACGGATTCCGGAGCCTTGCCTATGAAATCGTTTTTCCGCCGGGCCTTTGCCCGCAGCCGTTCATTCCCTCCCTGGGACAGCCTGACCCCTGTACGCGAAGAGCTGTTCGGCGTCGAGCGGCTCGAACAGCATGCACAAAGCCTGGCCCTTGCCCAGCAGGTGACGGAGCGTCCGCCGTCGGTGTTGCCCCTGCATGTTCGCATGAACGATAACGCAGCTGCCCTGCTGACGGCCTACCGGGCCAGTGCCGCCGAGCTGGAGGGCGGCCATGCGGTGGTACCCGCCGCCGAATGGCTGCTGGACAATTACCACATCGTCGAAGAGCAGATCCGCGAGATCCGCGATGACCTGCCGCCGGGCTACTATCGGCAGCTCCCCAAGCTCGCCGAGGGGCCGTTCGCCGGTTACCCGAGAGTCTTCGGGCTGGCGTGGGCCTTCGTCGCACATACCGACAGCCACCTGGACGTGGACCTGCTGCGGCGCTTCATCAGCGCCTACCAGCACATCCAGCCGCTGACCATCGGCGAGCTGTGGGCGGTGGCGATCACCTTGCGCATCGTGCTGATCGAGAACCTGCGCCGGCTCGCCGAACAGATCGGCAGCGGCCGGGCGGCCCGGGCCGACGCCGATGCGCTGGCCGACCGCCTGCTGGTGGCCGGGTGCGCCCGTTCGGCGCTGGATGCTGACATCGCCCAGCGCCCGCGGGGACCGCTGTCCGAGCTGTTCGCCGCGCAACTGGCCAAGCGCCTGCGCGACCAGGACCCGCGTACAACCCCCACGCTCGGCTGGCTGGAGGAGCGCCTGCGCGAGCAGGGCACCACGGTCGAGGAGGTGGTGCAACACGCGCAGCAACGCCAGGGCGCCTCGAACGTCACGGTACGCAACGTGATCACCAGCATGCGGCTGATTTCCGACACCGACTGGGCCCGACTGTTCGAGAGCGTCAGCCTGGTGGACGCGCATCTGCGTGCCGGCAGCGCCTTCGCCGCCATGGATTTCCCAACCCGCAACCTCTATCGCAACGCCATCGAGCAATTGGCGCGCGGCTCCAGGCTCAGCGAACTGCAAGTGGTCGACCAGGTACTGGCGGCCACCCGCCAGACCGCCCGTGACGGTCTGGCGGGTGTCGAGGCCTGCCGCGCGGCCGATCCGGGCTTCCACCTGATCGCCGAAGGACGTCCGGCGCTGGAGCGCGCCATCGCGTTCCGCGCGCCGTTGCGCCTGTGCCTGAGCCGCTTCAACGTACGCCTGGGCATAGGTGGCTACATCGGCGCCATCCTGCTGCTCAGCGCCCTGTTGCTGGTGCTGGCGGCGCAGCTCCTGCACCGCCCGGCACTGCCCTGGGGCTGGATGCTGGCGTTCCTGCTGTGCCTGTGCGTGCCGGTGACCGAGGCGGCAACCGCCCTGGTCAACCGCCTGGTCACCTGGAGCTTCGGCGCCATCACCCTGCCGGCGCTGGAGCTGCTGGACGGCGTACCGCAGGCCCTGCGCACGCTGGTCGCCGTACCGACGCTGCTGACCAGCGAGGCCGACCTGCTGGAGCAGATCGAGCGCCTGGAGGTGCACCATCTGGCAGGCATCGGCGGAGACCTGGCGTTCGTCCTGCTGCTGGACGGGGTCGATGCGCAAGAGGAGGTGCTGGACAGCGATGGGCCTTTGCTCGCGGTGGCGGCCGAGGCGATCGGGCGCCTGAACCAGCGTTATGGCCCCGGCCCCGGCGGCCAGCGCTTCTTCCTGCTCTACCGGCGCCGGCGCTTCAATGCCGCCGAGGGCTGCTGGATGGGCTGGGAGCGCAAGCGCGGCAAGCTGCACGAGCTGAACCGCCTGCTGCGTGGCGCAACCGACACCAGCTTCCTGCCGCTCGCCGGGGAGCCGCCACGGGGCCCGGCCGAAGTGCAACTGGTCATCACCCTCGATGCCGATACCCGCCTGCCACGGGAAGCGGCGCTGCGCCTGATCGGCAAGATGGCCCACCCGCTGAACCAGCCGCGCTTCGACGCGGCGTTGCAACGCGTGGTCAACGGTCATGCGGTGCTCCAGCCGCGGGTGACGCCATCGCTGCCGATGGGCGGCGAGGGCTCGCTGTACCAGCGGGTGTTCTCCGGCCCCGCCGGCATGGACCCTTACGCGGCGGCCGTATCGGACGTCTACCAGGACCTGTTCGGCGAGGGTTCCTATACCGGCAAGGGTATCTACGACGTGGATGCCTTCGAGGCCTCGCTGGCCGGCCGGGTAGGGGATAGCCGCCTGCTCAGCCACGATCTGTTCGAGGGCATCTTCGCCCGCGCGGGGCTGGCCTCGGACGTCGAGGTGGTCGAGGAGTCGCCGTCGCGCTTCGACGTGGCCAGCAAGCGCATGCACCGCTGGACCCGCGGCGACTGGCAACTGCTGCCATGGATGCTCGGGCACTGGACGGGACCGCATGCGGTCCCGCTGATCGGCCGCTGCAAGATGCTCGACAACCTGCGCCGCTCGCTGGTCGCCCCCTTCGCCCTGGCCGGCCTGCTGCTTTGCTGGTGGCTGCCGCTGCCGCTGCCCCTGGCGCTGCTCGCCACGCTGCTGGTGCTGGTTATCCAGGCGATCCCAGCTTTGCTACCGATCGCCTGCGCACTGCTGCCGGCGCGCAGGGGCATCCGCCTGCGCACTCACTTCGCCATGCTCGGAGCCGACCTGCGGCGTACCGCGCTGCAGATGCTTCTGTCGCTGGCCTTCCTGCCCAGCCAGGCATGGAGCATGGGCGATGCCATTGTCCGTACCCTGTGGCGGACGTATGTCAGCCAACGGCACCTGCTGGAGTGGACCACGGCCGCGCAGTCGTCGAGCCGGCCACTGCCCGGCTGGCCCGGCAGCTACCGGCAGATGGCGGCGGGGACCACGCTGGCATTGCTGGCCGGGCTCGCCGGGCTGGCCCTGGCGCCGGCGAACTGGCCGCTGGTTCTACCGCTGACGCTGCTCTGGCTGGGCGCACCGGTTCTCGCCTGGCACAGCAGCCGGCCAACCCGCGTGGCCCGGCGGCTGAGCCTGTCGCTGGAGGACGCCGAGGC
This sequence comes from Pseudomonas sp. A6, assembly GCF_052367875.1. NCBI lineage: Bacteria > Pseudomonadati > Pseudomonadota > Gammaproteobacteria > Pseudomonadales > Pseudomonadaceae > Pseudomonas > Pseudomonas sp. A6. Next base: position 2,237,114 of record NZ_CP198970.1, read on the forward strand.
CCTGCGCCTGACCGCCCGGCGTACCTGGCGTTTCTTCGAGACCTTCGTCACCCCGGCGGACAACCTGCTGCCGCCGGACAATTTCCAGGAGCAGCCCAAGCCGGTGCTGGCGCACCGCACCTCGCCGACCAACATCGGCCTCTACCTGCTCTCGACGGTGGCCGCGCGCGATTTCGGCTGGGCCGGCGCCCACGAGACGCTGGCGCGCCTGGAAGGTACCCTGGCGGTGCTGGAGAAACTGCCGCGCAGCCACGGCCATTTCTTCAACTGGTACGGCACCCGCGACCTGCGTATCCTCGACCCGATGTACCTGTCCTCGGTGGACAGCGGCAACCTCGCCGGGCACCTGATCGTGCTCACCAACGCCTGCGAGCAATGGTGCGACCAGCCGACGGTGGCCCAGGCGCGCCAGGGCCTGCTGGATGACCTGCAACTGGCGCTGCAGGTCACCGATGGCATCGCCGGGCCGTCGCTGGCCGGTGGCGAGCCGTTGCGGCAATTGCAGGCCGAACTGGAAGAGATCCACGTCGCCCTGAGCGGCCCGCAGGCGCTGGATGCGCTGCTGCCGAGCCTCGGGCGCCTGGCCGAGAAGGCCGCCAAGGCGGCCGGCTGCCTGGTGCCGGCCGGCGAGGATGGCGCCGTGGGCGACCTGCTGTACTGGATCCAGGCCCTGCGCAAGGCCCTGGCCGAGCACAGCCGCGACCGTCTGCCGGTCTATCGGGACGGGTTGGCCGGGCGCCTGCAGGCCGCGGCCGACACTGCCCGGCGGCTGGCGCTGGAGATGGACTTCGGCTTCCTGCTCAACCCGGAACGCAAGCTGCTGTCGATCGGCTATTCCGTGGACGACAACCGCCTCGACCCGAGCTGCTACGACCTGCTGGCCTCCGAGGCGCGCCTTGCCAGCCTGTTCGCCATCGCCAAGGGCGACCTGCCGACCCGCCACTGGTTCCGCCTGGGCCGTACCGCGACGCCGGTGGTCGGCGGTTCGGCGTTGATCTCCTGGTCCGGCTCGATGTTTGAGTACCTGATGCCGTCGCTGGTCATGCGCGCACCGGCCGGCAGCCTGCTGGAGCGGAGCAATGGCCGGGTGGTGGCGCAGCAGCAGGCCTACGGCGCCGCCCTGGGCATCCCCTGGGGCATTTCGGAGTCGGCCTACAACGCCCGCGACCTGGAATTCACCTACCAGTATTCGAATTTCGGCGTGCCGGGGCTCGGCCTCAAGCGTGGGTTGGCCGAGAACGTGGTGGTCGCGCCCTATGCCACCGCGCTGGCGGCGATGGTCGACCCGCAGGCGGCACAGCGCAATTTCGAACGCCTGGCGGACATAGGCGCGCTCGGCCGCTACGGCTACTACGAGGCGCTGGATTTCACCCGTTCGCGGCTGCAGGACGAGGAAAACGTGGCGATCGTGCGCAGCTTCATGGCCCACCACCAGGGCATGAGCATCGTCGCCATCGCCAATACCCTGCAGGACGGGTGCATGCGCAGCCGCCTGCACCGCGAGCCGATGATCCAGGCCAGCGAGCTGCTGCTGCAGGAGCGCGTGCCGCGCGACGTGGCGCTGGCCCATCCGCGCGCCGAGGAGGTCACGGTGTCGGCCAGCGAGGGCCGTGGCGAGGCGTCGACGCTGCGCCGCGTCGAGGCCGCGCTCGGCGGACCGCCCATCACCCATCTGCTCTCCAACGGCCGCTACGCGCTGATGCTCACCGCCACCGGCGGCGGCTACAGCCGTTGGGGTGATATCGCCGTGACCCGCTGGCGCGAGGATGCCACCCGCGACGACTGGGGCAGCTTCATCTTCCTGCGCGACACGCAGAGCGGGGCGCTGTGGTCGCCGACCGTGCAGCCCAGCGGGCAGGCGGTGGAGAACGGCGAGGTGCTGTTCGACGAGGACCACGCCGAGTTCATCCAGCGCGACGCCTCGCTGGTGACCACCCTCGACGTGCTGGTGTCCGGCGAGGACGACGGCGAGGTGCGACGGGTTTCGCTGACCAACCACGGTCGCCGCCCGCGGGAAATCGAGCTGACTTCCTATGCCGAGGTGGTGCTCGCGCCCCCGGCCGCCGATGCCGCCCACCCGGTGTTCTCGCGGATGTTCGTGCAGACCGAGTACCTCGCCGAGTTCGGCGCGCTGGTGGCCACCCGTCGCCCGCGCTCGCCCGGTGATACGCCAGTGTGGGCGGCGCATTTCACCGTGGTTGAGGGCGAGCTGAGCGCCGAGCCGCAGTACGAATCCGACCGCGCCCGCTTCCTCGGCAGGGGCCGCAGCCTGCGCGAGGCGCAGGCGATCCACGCGCACCGGCCGCTGTCGAACAGTCAGGGCAGTGTCCTCGACCCGATCTTCTCGCTGCGCCAGCGCTTGCAGGTGGCACCCGGCAAGGTCGCGCGGGTGGCGTTCTGGACCCTGGTGGCGAGCTCCCGCGAGGCGCTGCTGGACCTGATCGACAAGCACCACGAGCGCAGCGCCTTCGAGCGCGCCAAGACCCTGGCCTGGACCCAGGCCCAGGTGGAGCTGCGCGACCTGGGCATCGACGTCGAGGAGGCCGCGGACTTCCAGCGCCTGGCCGCGCCTATCCTGTACGCCGACCGGCGTTTCCGCGCGCCGCCCGAGGCGCTCCGGCGCGGCGCCGGGCGCCAGTCGGGGCTGTGGCCGCTGGCGATTTCCGGCGACCTGCCGATCGTCCTGTTGCGCATCGACGAGATCGAAGACCTGGCACTGGTGCGGCAATTGCTGCGCGCCCGCGAATACTGGCGTATGAAGGGCCTGGACATCGACCTGGCGATCGTCAACGAACGCGCCTCGTCCTATGTGCAGGACCTGCAGGTGGCCATCGAGACCGCCGTGCGCAGCAGCCCGTCGCGCCCGCGTGCCGACGGCCAGGCCCTGCGCGGCGGCGTGTATACCCTGCGTGCCGACCTGATGACGCTGGAGGCTCGGGAGCTACTGCAATCGGTGGCGCGGGTCAGCCTGCCGGCCCGCCGCGGCTTGATCGCGGCGCAGCTCAGCCACCTGCCGCCGGCCGAGCTGCGCGTGCCACCGACCCGGCACGCCCAGGCAGCCGCCCCGGTCTTGCCGGCGGCCGCCGGCGAAAACGGCGAGCGGCCGGAGTTCTTCAACGGCCTGGGTGGTTTCGACCGCGATGGCCGGGAGTACCGCATCGATCTGGACGGCGAGCGCACCACCCCGGTGCCGTGGATCAACGTGATCGCCAACCCGGCTTTCGGCTTCCAGGTCTCGGCCGAGGGCAGCGGTTACACCTGGGCCGGCAACAGCCGGGACAACCAGCTCAGCCCCTGGTCCAACGACCCGGTCGTCGATCCGCCGGGCGAGGCCTTCTACATCCGTGACGAGGAGAGCCGGGCGCTGTGGAGCGTCACCGCGCAGCCGATCCGCGACGGCGGGGCCTACCATTGCGTGCACGGCTTCGGTTACAGCCGCTTCAGCCATTGCGCCCACGGCATCGAGGCGGAACTGCTGCAGTACGTGCCGCTGGACGATCCGCTGAAAATCTCCCGGCTGACCCTGCGCAACACCTCCGGACGCACGCGCCGGCTCTCGGTCACGGCCTACGTGGAGTGGGTGCTGGGGACCGCGCGCGGGGCGTCGGCGCCGTTCATCCAGACCGAGGTGGATGCCGCCAGCGGCGCGCTGCTGGCGCGCAACCCCTGGAGCATCGCCTTTGCCGACCCGCTGGCCTTCGCCGACCTCGGCGGCCGGCAGAGCGCCTGGAGCGCCGACCGCAGCGAGTTCATCGGCTATACCGGCAGCCTGGCGGCGCCACAGGCGCTGCTGGGCACTGCGCCATTGTCCGGGGCCTGCGGCGCCGGGCTCGATCCCTGCGCGGTCCTGCAGTGCGTGGTCGAGCTGGCCGCCGGCGAGTCTGTCGAGGTGCTGGGCCTGCTCGGCCAGGCCGGTTCGGCCGGCGAGGCGCGCGAGCTGCTCCAGCGTTACCGCGCGGCCGACCTGGATGCGCTGCTCGCGTCGGTGACCGCGCACTGGGAAGGGCTGCTCGGCGCGGTCCGGGTGCGTACGCCGGATCGCGCCATGGACCTCATGCTCAATGGCTGGCTGCTGTACCAGACCCTGGCCTGCCGCATCCATGCGCGCTCGGCGTTCTACCAGGCCAGCGGCGCCTATGGCTTCCGCGACCAGTTGCAGGACTGCCTGGCGCTGTCGTTCGCCTGCCCGGCGGAAACCCGCCGCCACCTGCTGCGCGTCGCCGGCCGGCAATTCGTCGAGGGCGACGTGCAGCACTGGTGGCTGCCGCAGACGGGGCAGGGCGTGCGTACGCGGATCTCCGACGACCGGGTCTGGCTGGCCTATGCCTGCGCCAGCTACATCGAGGCCTCGGGCGACGGCGCTGTGCTGGATGAGTCGGTGGCCTTCCTCGAAGGGCCGCAACTGCGCCCCGGCGAGAGCGATGCGTTCTTCCAGCCGCTGCCGGCGGAGGAGAGCGCCTCGCTGTTCGAGCACTGCGCCCGCGCCCTCGACCAGTGCCTGGAACTGACCGGCGCCCACGGCCTGCCGCTGATCGGCGGCGGCGACTGGAACGACGGCATGAACCGTGTCGGTGCCGCTGGCCAGGGTGAAAGCGTCTGGCTGGGCTGGCTGCTTCTGCATACCCTGGGGCGCTTCGCCGCCCTGGCCGATGGCCGTGACGACGAACGTGCCGCGCACTGGCGCGAACATGCGGGGCTGCTGCAGCATGCCCTGGAGCGCGACGCCTGGGATGGCCAGTGGTATCGCCGGGCGACCTTCGACGACGGCACCTGGCTGGGTTCGGCGGCCGGCGAAGAATGCCGGATCGACGCCATCGCCCAGTCCTGGGCGGTGGTCTCCGGCGGCGCCGACCCGGTGCGCGCGGCCATTGCCATGGACGCCCTGGAGCGCTGGCTGATCCGCCAGGAAGACGGCCTGGCCCTGCTGTTCACTCCGCCCTTCGACCACACGCAGCGCGACCCCGGCTACATCAAGGGCTATCCACCGGGCATGCGCGAGAACGGCGGGCAATACACCCACGCGGCGATGTGGAACATCCTCGCGCTGGCGCGCCTGGGGGAGGGCGACAAGGCCGCCGGGCTGTTCGCGCTGCTAAACCCCATCAACCATGCGCTTACGCCGGATGCGGTGCAGCGCTACAAGGTCGAACCCTATGTGGTCGCCGCCGATGTCTATTCGGTCGCCCCGCACGTTGGCCGGGGTGGCTGGAGCTGGTACACCGGCTCCGCCGCCTGGATGTACCGGGCCGGCGTGGAGGGCATTCTCGGTTTGCGCCGGGAGGGCGCGAACCTGGTCGTGGACCCGTGCATCCCGAGGGATTGGCCGGGCTTCGAAGCCAGTGTCTCGCTGGAAGGCTGCCGCTACGGGATCAGCCTGGTGTCCGCCGGGCTGCGCTGCCGCGGCATACAGCGGGCGCTGCTCGACGACAGGCCGTTGTCTTGCGATGAGGGCGCGATACGCGTCCGACTGCAGGCGGGCGAGCACCGTCTACAGCTGTTCCTTTGACAGCGCCTCGTCGAGGCGGGCTGCCTGGCGTCTTTCCTCGAGCACCTGGCCATTGCCGTGGGGCCGCTCGTGCGCCGTACCGGCGTATACCACGCCGGGCTGTGCCGCCAGGGACGCGGCGACGGCGGCCGGGTTCATGCTGTCGACCATCGCGCTGGGAATCAGGATGGTCGTGCCGCGTTCCTTGGTGGTCTCGTAGATGATGTTCATCGCCCGTAACTGCAGGGCCGAGGGCTGGCTGGCGTAGACCTTGGCGGCCTCGACGAAGCGCCCGGCGATTTCCGCCTCGGCCGAGCCGAGGATGATCCGCGCCTGCTTCTCGCGTTCGGCCTGGGCCTGGCGCGACATGGCGTCCTGCAAGGCTTCCGGGATGGCCACGTCACGGATTTCCACGGAGGTGACGGTTACGCCCCATTCCAGTGTCTTTTCGCCGATCTCGCGGCACAGCTGCCGGTCGGAGCTGCGGCGGTCGGAGAGCAGCGCGGCGAGCATCGACGAGCCGATCATCTCGCGCAGCGAGGTCTGCGCCACGCGGTCGATGGCCTGGCGGTAGTCGGTGATCGCCAGCGCGGCTTTGCGGGCGTCATGCACGTGCCAGAAGATGATGGCGTCGACGTTCACCGGCACGGTGTCGCGGGTCAGCGCCTGTTCGGCGTTGAAGGCGGTGGTCTGGATGCGTTCGTCGATCACCGCGACCACGCTGTCCAGCACCGGGACGATGGCGAACAGGCCCGGGCCGTGGACACCCTGCAGCCTGCCGGCGCGCAGCACCACGAATTTCTGCCAGGTGTTGGCCATCTTCAGTGCCTGTGCGACCACCAGGGCGCAGGCCAGCAGGGCGATGCCGGCCGCCAGGTGGTCGCTGTAGAAGAGCACGGCGCCGATGGCCGTGAGCACGGTGACGATGAACAGGGTGATGGGGTTCATGGTGGGACCTCCGGTGGTGCGATGATGGGTTCTCCCTTGACGCTGCGCGTGGGGCGTTCGCTCGTCTGTGCGCTATGACACCCTTGGCGTTGTCGCGGCGCGGTACAGGTGCCGCCGGGTCAGCGGCAGCGGGCTGGTGGCGCCGTCGGCGCGGCGGTTGGCGAGAATCTGGTAGACGCTGAGGCCGCCGGCTTCGAATTCCAGCGCGCTGGCCGCCATGTACAGGCGCCAGGTGCGGTAGATCGGCTCGGTGACGTGCTGCAAGGCCTCCGCGTGCTGCTGTTCCAGGCGCGCGACCCAGTGCCTGAGTGTCAGCGCGTAATGACGGCGCAGGGCCTCGACGTCGGTGATCTCGAAGTCCGCGCGCTCCATGGCGCGTTGGATGTTGCCGACGCTGTCCAGTTGCCCGTCGGGGAAGATGTAGCGGTTGATGAAGCGGGTGCCGGTGGTGGTTTTCCAGCCCTCGCGGGTGTTGGTGATCCCGTGGTTGAGGAACAGCCCGCCGGGCTTGAGCAGGCGCTGCACGGTGGCGAAGTACAGCGGCAGGTTGGCCAGCCCGACGTGCTCGAACATGCCGACGCTGGCGATCTTGTCGTAGCGGGCGGCGCCTTCGAGGTCGCGGTAGTCGCACAGCTCCACCGTCACCCGGTCTTCCAGGCCGGCCCGGGCGATGCGTTCGCGGGCCAGCTCCAGCTGTTTGCGGCTGAGCGTGATGCCATGGGCGCGCACGCCGTGATAGCGGGCGGCATGGATGATCAGCGCACCCCAGCCGCAGCCGATGTCCAGCAGTTGTTCGCTGGGTTGCAACAGCAGCTTGCGGCAGATGTGTTCGAGCTTGGCGTGCTGGGCCTGCTCCAGGTTGTCGCCGGGTTGTTCGAAGTAGGCACAGGAATAGACCATGCCGGCGTCCAGCCAGAGGCCGTAGAAGGCATTGGAGACGTCGTAGTGAAAGGCGATGGCGTCGCGGTTCTCCTGTTTCGTATGGCTTCTCACCGGGCGCCGGTAGCCTCCGGGGAGGGTTTCGCCGCTGCCGGCACAAGGCAGCAGCAAGGCCTCCAGGCCGATGCGCAGGCGCTGGTGCCAGGGCAGCGGGTTGTCCTGCAGCAGGTCCTTCATGCCGATGGCGGCGAACAGGTCGCCTTCGACGTCGATGTCGTCGCGCAAGTAGGACTCGACCAGGCGCAGTGGGTCGTGCCCCAGCACCAGCGCCTGGACCGCCGCGGGAGTACGGCAGACCAGGGTGAAGCGCGGTGCCCCGGCGTTGCCGAAATGCAGCTCGCCGCCGTCCCACAGGCGGATGGTGAAGTCCGCGTCGGTACCGCGCAGCAGGCGTTGCAACAACCGGCCCGCGGCTTCGGCGGCCGGCGAGCGTGGTGGCGCCAATCCGGCCGCCTTCGCTGTGCCCGGTGTGGGGCGGCCGCGCACCAGCGCCTGGCGGTCGCTGCCCAGCAGGCGGTCCCAAAAGCCGCTGGTCACCCCGTAGTGGCCAGGCTGCGCCAGCGTGCCATGGTGCCGGGCGTGGTAGCGCCGGCGCCCTGACAGCCAGCGATTGTCCATGCCGTGCCAGTGGTGCAGGGCGTGATGGGTGATCGAGTAGAGCAGGTAGCCGACGAGCACGCCGAGGGTGAGCGCCCCGGCGCGCCAGACATCGAGTAGCAGCAGGGCCGGCAGGAACACCAGCAGCGCCATCAGCGGGGCGCTGAGCAGCACGGGTATGCCGATCAGCGCGGTGGGGCGTCGGTGATGCTGCAGGTGCCAGTCGCGAAATGGCTGCAGGCCATGCAGCACGAAGCGGTGCAGCAGGTATTCGAGCAGCGTCCAGCCGAACAGGCCGAGCAGCGCGAGGAGCAGGCTCTGCAGACGCAGCACGGGTGGGCAGAAAGCTGCGAGCAGGCCCGCGAGGGCCAGGCTGGCCAGGCCATAGAGAATGAAGTCGGCGAGGTAGGCCGCCGGGCTGTGCTCCAACTTGAGCAGCTTCATGCTGGTCCCCGATCGGTGAGGGCGAAGGCTCGGGAATGGGCCTTCGGACTGAGCTTCCAGCATCCGTAATGGCGGCATCGGTGGTCTGTCTGCTAGCGCACGCAGGGCGGGGCGCTGAGCGCTATTGCGGTCTTTTGCTACGGATAAGTGCGTCGGCGCACCGACGCCTAGGGGGCATGCCTGTCACTGTCTCACTCCCGGTCTCCTCGCAGTTTCGCGAATCCCGGCACACAGAGGTCAGCATGAACAGAACGAACAAGCACAATCCCGGTAGCGGTTCTCCCAAGGCCGCTGAAAAAGCTCGTCCGCAATCACCGACCGATACCCGCACGGAACGCACGCAGGAAACCAGGCCCGGCATGAAAAAGGCCGAGCCCAAGGAAGCCTGACGGCCACAGCCCTCTCCGACGCGCCATTGTGGCGTGTCCCCGGAACGGCACCTTGCGCCGACCCTAGGTGCGAACCTGCCGCCCTGCTGCTGCCATGCAGGCAGCAGTGGGCTGCAGGTCCCAGGGATGGGCCGCCCAGGGGCGGACGCAACGCTATCCCTGGTGGAGAAACAGCATGCACAGTTATTTCCGCAAACTGCGGTTGGCGTCCTGCATCGCCATGGCGCTGGCGGCGGGCGGCCCGGCCTTCGCCGCAAGCCCGACCTCGCAGGAGGTCATGGACGCGCGGCAGGAATCGCAGATCGCCACGACTTACTCCCTGAGCCCGTACCTGCGTGACAACGGCCTCGAGGTCTCGGTGCTCGACGGCAAGGCCACCGTGCGCGGCACCGTGGAGGAAAGCACCAGCAAGGACCTGGCGACGCAGATCGCCATGGGGGTGAAGGGGATCAAGTCGGTGGACAACCAGATACTGGTCAAGCCCGACTACCTGCCGCCGAAGCAGGATGGCGTCCGTGGTTTCGGCCAGACGATCGACGATGCGAGCATTACCACCGCGGTCAAGTCGAAGCTGCTGTGGAGCAAATACACCGATGGCCTGTCGACCAACGTCGAAACCACCGCCGGCAAGGTGACCTTGCGTGGCACCGCCACGAGTTCCGCTGCACGTACCGCGGCCGGCCGCCTGGCTTCGACCACCCAGGGCGTCGTTGCGGTGGACAACGGCATCCAGGTCAGGGCCGAACAGCCGAACACCGCGCTGGCCACTGGCAAGAGCACGGCGAATGCCGCCGGGCAGGGCATCTCCGACAGCTGGATCACCACCAAGGTGAAATCGACCCTGCTGTACTCGCGCAACGTCAGCAGTTCGGATATCACCGTGAGCACCCACAACGGCATTGTCACCCTCAGCGGTGGGCTGGGCAGCCGAGCGGAACGGAGCCTGGCCATCGAGCTGGCGTCGAACGTGCGGGGCGTCAGGGAGGTGCAGGCGAAGGGACTGCGGTACTGACCCGCTAACCTCGGGCCGGAGCCGCGCCCCTGCGGCGCTGGCCAGATTCCATTTTCCCGAGGCTCCCATGAAAAAGACCATCGAAACGACTGGCAAATCGACGCCGACACCCAACGAAGGCGGCGAGCAGATGCCCGGCGGGGAGTACGGCTCGCCCGCTGAGCGCTACTCCTTCCGCGATCGCGCCAGGCGGCCGGCGCCACCAGCGTCTGCGCAGGACCACGACGCCGACCCGGCGCCGCTCCTGCAGGAAGAGCGCGCGCCGCCCCCTGATGAATGACTCCGGCCTCGACGCTTTTTCTGCGTGCGTTGACGAACAGACGCGCAGGCCAAGGCTGCCCAGACTGAGGCTGTCGATAGCGGAGGTGCCAAAATGCTCGAAACCATTGCAGTTCTATTGATCGTCCTGTGGGTGCTCGGGTTGGTCACGTCGTACACCCTGGGTGGTTTCATTCACATCCTGCTGATCCTGGCACTCATGGCCGTGGTATTCCGGGTGCTACAGGGCCGGCGGCTCTGATCCCGGGAGCCGAGCCCAGTGCCCTGCGGGTGGCTCCATGAAGGGGCCGCCCGCACTCACCATGAGGCAACGCCGCCATGTGGTATTCCGGCCTTCTCGATCTGTCGGTGTGGCAACTGATTGCCGTCACGCTGCTGCTCACCCACTTCACCACGCTCAGCGTCACCCTCTATCTGCATCGGTACTCGGCGCACCGTTCGCTGGAATTGCATGCCGCGCTGAAGCATGTGTTCCGTTTCTGGCTATGGTTGAGCACCGGGATGATCACCCGCGAGTGGACCGCCATCCACCGCAAGCACCACGCCCGCTGCGAAACCGCCGACGACCCGCATAGCCCACGCTACAAGGGGCTGTACCGGGTTCTCTGGCAAGGCGCGGAGCTGTATCGCGAAGAGGCAAGGAACCCGGAGACGCTGCGCCTGTACGGCAAGAACTGCCCGGATGACTGGCTGGAGCGGCACCTGTATACCCGCTTCCCCAACGGCGGGGTGACGCTGATGGCGCTGCTCGACCTGGCCCTGTTCGGTGTAGCCGGGCTGACCGTATGGGCCGTACAGATGATGTGGATCGCCTTCTGGGCCGCCGGCGTGGTCAATGGCCTCGGCCATGCCGTCGGCTACCGCAACTTCGAATGCCGCGGCGCCGCCACCAACCTGGTGCCCTGGGGCCTGGTGGTGGCCGGCGAGGAGCTGCACAACAACCATCACACCTACCCCAACTCGGCCAAGCTGTCGGTGAAGCCCTGGGAGTTCGACCTGGGCTGGGCGTGGATCCGACTGTTCAGCGGCCTGGGACTGGCCCGGGCGGTCAGGGTGGCGCCTGTCGCCTACCGGCTGCAGGGCAAGCGCAGCCTGGATGCGGACACCGCCATGGCCATCTTCAACGATCGCTTCCAGGTCATGGCGCAGTACCGCAAGCGGGTCATGGCGCCGCTGGCGGCGCAGGAGCTGGCCAATGCCGACGCCTCGCTGCGTCGCTTGATCCGGCGCGCCCGGCGACTACTGGGGCGCGAGCCGAGCTTGCTGGACGAACGCCAGCAGGCGCTCGTCAACGCTACGCTGCAGGTGAGCCAGGTACTGGGCCTCGCCTACGAACGACGCATGGCCCTGCAGCGGATCTGGGCCAGGGCCGCCGGGCCGGGGCTGGGCGAGGCCATCGTGCAGTGGGTGAGCGAGGCGGAAGCCAGCCAGTTACAGGCGTTGCACGAGTTTGCCGGGTTGTTGCGGACCTACTCCTTATGTCGTTGCCCCCCGGAAGGGGCGGCTGGCCGGGTGGGGACATAGGGCAGCAGGCGGTCGGTTTCCTTTTTCACCACCGCGTAGCACTCGCAGCTCAACTCCTCCAGCCTGGCCCGGTCGAGCACGGTGATGCGCCCCCGGCTGTACTCGATCACCCCTTGCTTCTGCAGCTTGCCGGCGGCCTCGGTGACGCCTTCGCGGCGTACGCCGAGCATGTTGGCGATCAGCTCCTGGGTCATGGTCAGTTGGTTGCTCGGCAGGCGGTCGAGGGACAGCAGCAGCCAGCGGCAGAGCTGCTGGTCGATGGAGTGGTGGCGGTTGCACACCGCGGTCTGGGCCATCTGGGTGATCAGCGCCTGGGTGTAGCGGAGCATCAGCTGGAGCATCTCGCCGTGGCGGTTGAACTCGTCCTTGATGCGTCGCCCGGACAGCCGGTAGACGCTGCCGGCGCTCTGCACGATGGCCCTGCTCGGGGTGCTTTCGCCGCCCATGAACACCGCGACGCCGATCAGGCCCTCGTTGCCGACCACCGAGATTTCCGCCGAGGCGCCGTTCTCCATCACGTACAGCAGCGAGATGATGGCGTCGGTGGGGAAGAACACGTGGCGCATGGCGTCCCCGGATTCGTAGAGAACCTTGCCGAGGGGCAGGTGCTGCAGTTCCAGGTGGGGGAACAGGCGCTCCTGCACGGTGCCCGGCAATGCGGCCAGCAAATGGTTCTGCAGGGGGGAGGGGGTCTCTTGCATAACAGCATCCTTCTTCAGGGAGAAAGCCTTTCCTCCGCTCTTTAGCATACACCTGGCTCTGCCGTTGGCCAGCCGCCCTGGGTACGCTGGCGCACAGACCGGCACGGTTGCAGGCGCCCACGCTGGGGTGTCATGCAATTCCTGCCGATGGCAGGGGGAGAACCGGCATGCTCGAAGGCATAGTGGTCGTCCTGGCCGCCCTGTGGTCGCTGGGGATGATGACCTCGCACACGCTGGGCGGCTTTATCCACCTCCTGCTGGCCCTGGCGCTGCTTGCCCTGGTGCTGCTGATCGAGCGGGCACCCCGGTCGTAGCCGGCGAAATGGACCTGTGCATCCCGTATTCGCCGACACAACTTTCCACGCTACCCGCCGGGAGGCTGCTGGAGCGGTTGCAGTGCGCGGCCTTCACCTATTTCCGGGAAAACCTGAACCCGCGCAACGGGCTGCTGGCTGACACTTCGCGCCCCGGTTCTCCGGTCAGCATCGCGGTGGTCGGTTTCGCCCTGAGCACCTACCCGCTGGCGGTGCGGCACGGCTGGTTGACGCGTGCCCAAGCGCTGCGCTCCAGTCTTGCGGCGTTGCGATTCTTCGCCACCAGTGAGCAGAGCGACAAACCCATGGCCAGCGGCTACAAGGGCTTCTACTACCACTTCCTGGATTTCCATAGCGGCACGCGGGCCTGGCGTTCGGAGCTGTCGATGATCGACAGCGCGCTGCTGATCGCCGGGATGCTCGCCGCCGGCGAATTCTTTAGCGGTGCCGACGCTGCAGAACGCGAACTGCGAGGCCTGGTCGAGCGGCTCTACCGGCGTGTCGACTGGTGCTGGGCGCAGGGCGGCGAAGCGACCATCCGCCAGGGCTGGAAGCCCGAGTGTGGCTTCCTGCACTACGGCTGGGAGGGCTACAGCGAGGCCATCCTCCTGTATGCGCTGGCTCTTGGCTCGCCCAGCCAGCCGATAGCTGCCGACGGCTACCGCGCCTGGACCGCCACCTACCAGTGGGAGAACCTCTACGACCACGACTACCTGTATGCCGGGCCGCTGTTCATCCACCAGTTCTCCCATGCTTGGATCGATTTCCGCGGCATTCGCGACCCGTTCATGGGCGAGAAGCGCTCGGATTACTTCGAGAACAGCCGGCGTGCCGCCTACATCCAGCGCGAATACGCACGGCGCAACCCACATGGGTTCGCCGGCTACTCGGAAAACTGCTGGGGCCTGTCGGCTTGCGACGGGCCGAGCGACGAACGGCCCGACCTGACCAACGAACGCCGCCGGCTGTTCGGCTATGCCGCCCGCGGCGTACCCTACGGCCCCGATGACGGTTCACTGTCGGCACCGGCACTGCTGGCGTCGTTGCCCTTCGCCGCGGAAATCGTCCTGCCAGCGCTGCGGCACATGCTCGCGTACTACCCAGAAATGTGCCGCGAAGGGCGCCTGGCCAGTAGCTTTAACCCGGGTCTGGCCGGCGCCGACGGGCGCGCCTGGGTGTCTGCCGGGCACTTTGGGCTGGACCAGGGCATCGTCCTGCTGATGATCGAGAACCACTGCAACCAGGGGCTCTGGCAACTGATGCGGCGCTCGCCCTACCTGCGCACCGGCCTGCGCCGCGCCGGGTTCCAGGGTGGCTGGCTGGATGCACGGGGAGCGAGCTGATGGCTGACGATGACCGGCCTGCGCAAGCTACCGCCGAGGCGGGCCTGGTGGCCAACGTACCCCCGCCGCAGTGGCGCAACCCCCGTGCCAGCGGGCGCTACCACTTGGTGATCGTGGGTGCCGGCCCGGCCGGCCTGGCCGCGGCGAAAACCGCGCTGGCGCTGGGGGCTCGGGTGGCCCTGGTGGAGCGCCGGCTGATCGGCGGCGATTGCCTGAACGATGGCTGCGTGCCCTCGAAGACCTTGATCCGTACTGCCCGTCTGTACGCCGAGATGCGCGATGCACAGCGCTGTGGCGCGCGGGTGCCAGGAGATATCCAGGTCGATTTCGCCGCGGCGATGGCACGCGTGCGGCATATCCGCAGCCACCTGAGCGTGGCGGAGTCGGCGCTGCGCTTGCGTGCGCTGGGCGTCGAACTGTTTTTCGGCGAGGCGTGTTTCGTCGGCCCCGACACCCTGGCGGTCGACGGGCAACTGCTGCGCTTCCGCAAGGCCCTGGTCGCCACTGGTGCCCGGCCGAGCGTGCCACTGATTCCCGGTCTGGCAGAGGCCGGCTACCTGACCAACGAGAACGTCTTCGACCTCCTCGACCTGCCACGGCGGCTGCTGGTGATCGGCGGTGGACCACTGGGTTGCGAACTGGCCCAGGCATTCTGCCGCCTCGGCGCGCGGACCAGCATAGTGCAGGATCTGCCGCTGTTCCTCGGCAACGAGGAGCGTGACGCCGCGCAGTTGTTGTCCGACGCCTTCGCCCGTGACGGCATCGAGGTACGCCTGAACACCCGGGTGCTGGGCGTGTGCTCGGTGGCCGGAGAAAAGCGCGTCGAGTTGCTCAGCGACGATTACCGGCACACGCTTGCCGTCGACACCATCCTCACCGGAATCGGCCACTCGCCGAACGTGCAGGGGCTGGGTCTGGAAGTCGCCGGCATCGACCACGGCGCCGTCGATGGCATCCGCGTTGACGATTTCCTTTGCACCAGCAACCCGAATGTCTACGCCGCCGGCGATGTCTGCCTGGAACACAAGTACACCCATACGGCGGCGGCCTCGGCGCACATCGCCGTGCACAATGCGCTGTTCCGCGGCCGTCGGCGGATGAGCGCGCTGGTCGTGCCCTGGTGCACCTTCACCGACCCGGAGATCGCCCATGTCGGGCTCTACGTGCGCGAGGCCAACGAGCGGGGCATCCCCGTGAAGACCTTCACCATCCCGATGCACGAGGTCGACCGTGCGGTGACCGACGGCGAAACCGACGGTTTCGTGAAAATCCACGTCGGCGAAGGCAGCGACCGGATTCTCGGAGCGACCATAGTCGCCCGGCATGCCGGCGACATGATCAACGAGGTCACCCTGGCCATGGTTGCGGGCATCGGCCTGCGCAGCCTGTCCAGGGTGATGCATGCTTACCCGACCCAGGCCGAGGCGATCCGCATGGCGGCCGACGCCTACACTCGGACTCGCTTGCCGGCCCGGATCAGGGCGCGCCTGACGCGCTGGCTGGAGCGTTGAACGGTTACCCACGGCCCTCAAGGAGGACTTCCCATGAAACTCGGCATGATCGGACTGGGGCGCATGGGCGCCAACATGGCCCAGCGTCTGCTGCACGGCGGCCACCCGGTGGTCGGCTTCGACCCCAGGATCGAGGCCCGCGTGGCCCTCCAGGGGCAGGGCGCGGAAACCGTGGACTCCCTGGTCGCTCTGGTGGCGAAGCTGCCGCCGCCGCGGGCGCTCTGGCTGATGGTCCCCGCTGGCGAGGTCACCGACGCCATCCTGGATGGCCTGCGGCCACTGCTGCAGGCCGGCGATACCCTGGTCGACGGCGGCAACTCCCGCTACCAGGACAGCCAGCGTCGGGCCGCGAGCTTCGCCGGGCAGGGTATCGGTTACGTGGATTGCGGCACCAGCGGCGGCGTCTGGGGCCTGGCCGAGGGCTACAGCCTGATGATCGGCGGCGACGAGGCGGTGGTGGAGCGCCTGTCCCCGCTGTTCGAATGCCTGGCGCCGGCGCCCGGTCGCGGCTGGGGACGCGTTGGCCCTGCTGGGGCAGGGCACTTCGCCAAGATGGTGCACAACGGCATCGAATACGGCTTGATGCAGGCCTACGCCGAAGGCTTTTCGATCCTGCGCCAAAAGCACGATTTCGACCTCGACCTGCAGCAACTGGCGGACATCTGGAGCCATGGCAGCGTGGTGCGTTCCTGGCTGCTGGAGCTGACCGCAAAGGCCCTGGCAGAACACCCGAGCCTGCACGACATCACGCCCTACGTCGCCGACTCCGGCGAGGGCCGCTGGACGGTGGACGAGGCCATCGCCCTGGGCGTGCCTGCGCCGGTCATCACCCAGGCTTTGATCGCCCGCCTGCGTTCGCGCGATGCCGAGTCCTTCGCCGACCGCCTGCTGGCGGCGCTGCGCAACCAGTTCGGCGGCCACGAGGTCAGAAAGGAGTAGATCCTGCCCGGCAGCGGGTGAGCACGGCCTCGGCGCGAGCGCAGACGTTGTCCACGCTGAAGCCGTATTCGCGTAGCAACACCCTGGCCGGTGCCGAGGCACCGAAACGCTCGACGCTGAGCATCTCGCCGTAGGCGCCGATGTATCGCTCCCAGCCCTGGCGCACGCCCAACTCGACTGCCAGCCGTGCCGTTACCTGAGGCGGCAGCACAGCCTCGCGTTCGGCCTGCGATAGCGCTTCAAACAGTTCCCAGCAGGGCATCGACACGCAGCGCACGGCGATGCCTTTGCCCTCCAGGCGCCCGGCGGCGGCGAGGATCAGCGTTACCTCCGAGCCACTGGCCAGGAGGATCAGCTCGGGCGGGGCGGCCACCGGATCGCTGAGCACGTAGGCGCCTCGCCGCAGCCCCTCGGCGGCGGCGTAGCGCATGCGGTCGAGGGTCGGCAGCGCCTGCCTGCTGAGCACCAGCAGCACCGGGCGGTCGCGGGTCTCCACGGCGACCCGCCAGGCCACCGCGGTTTCGTTGGCGTCGGCGGGGCGGATCAGCAGCAGGCCGGGGATCGCCCGCAGGCTGGCCAAGTGCTCCACCGGTTGGTGGGTCGGGCCGTCCTCGCCAAGGGCCAGGCTGTCGTGGCTGAACACGTGGACCAGGTGAAGGCCCATCAGTGCCGCCAGACGCAGCGCCGGACGCAGGTAGTCGGAGAACACCAGGAAGGTGGCCCCGTAGGCGATGAAGCCGCCGTGGGCAGCCAGGCCGTTGAGCATGGCGCCCATGGCATGTTCGCGCACGCCAAAGTGCAGGTTGCGCCCTGTGCGGCTCCAGCCGGCGCTATCGGAGCCCTGCAGGTCTTCACCCGCCGCCGGTGCCGTGTTGAAGTCGCCCAGCCCCTTGAGGGCGGTCCGGGTCGAGGGATCGAGGTCGGCGGAACCGCCGACCAGTGCCGGTAGCCGCGCAGCGATGGCGTTCATGACCTGGCCGGAGGCATCGCGGCTGGGCAAGCCCCTGGCATCGGCGGGAAACACCGGGATGTCGGCGTCCCAGTCGGCCGGCAGTTGCGCATCGAGGCGTTGCGCCAGCTCCTTGGCCAGCACCGGAAACGCCTGCGCGTAGGCTGCCATGCGTTGGTGCCAGACCGCCTCGTCGCCGGCACCGCGTTGCAGGGCCTGGTGGAAGTGCGCGAGGACCGTGTCCGGTATGAGAAACGCCGGTTGTGCAGGCCAGCCCAGCCTGGCTTTGGTCAGGCGCACACCCTCGACGCCCAGCGGTGTGCCGTGGGCCTTGAAACTGTCCTGCTCGGGCGAGCCATAGCCGATGTGCGTGCGCACCAGGATCAGCGAGGGGCGGGAATCCTGCGCCTGGGCGGCGCGCAGGGCCGCCTCTAGCTCGTCGAGGTCGTTGCCGTCCTCGACCGCCTGGGTGTGCCAGCCGTATGCGGCGAAACGCTGCGCGCGATCCTCGCTGAAGGCGATGGCGGTGCCGGCGGACAGAGTCACGCTGTTGTCGTCGTAGAGGCAGGTGAGCTTACCCAGGGCGAGATGACCGGCCAGAGAAGCGGCTTCGCTGGCCACGCCCTCCATCAGGTCGCCGTCGCTGACCAGGGCGAAGGTGCGATGGTCGATCACGCTGTGCCCGGGGCGGTTATAGCTCGTGGCTAGTTGCTCCTCGGCCACGGCCATGCCCACCGCGTTGGCCAAGCCCTGGCCGAGAGGCCCGGTGCTGATTTCGACGCCGGCGGTATGCCCGCGCTCGGGGTGGCCAGGGGTCTGGCTGCGCCATTGGCGGAAGCGCTGCAACTGCTCCAGAGGCAGGTCATAGCCGCTAAGGTGCAGCAAGGCGTAGAGCAGCGCCGAGCCGTGCCCGGCGGAGAGGACGAAACGGTCGCGGTCGGGCCAGTTAGGGTTGCTTGGGTTGGTTTTCAGCCAGCGGGTCCACAGCACGTAGGCCATGGGAGCGGCGCCCAGGGGGAGGCCGGGATGGCCGCTGTTGGCCCGTTGCACCATGTCCACCGCGAGGAAACGCAGGGTATCGATGCATTGCCGATCGAGGACGCTGGACATGATGGCCTCCGCAGCCGGGGTTCAAGGGCTCGTGAGCGCGTTGTCGACCATGGCCTGCGCCTGTTGCAGGATGGCCTGCAGGTGAGCAGGATCCTTGAAGCTCTCGGCGTAGATCTTGTAGATCGCTTCGGTGCCGGATGGCCGCGCGGCGAACCAGCCGCTGGCGGCGCAGACCTTGATGCCGCCGATCGGCGCCTGGTTGCCCGGCGCGCGGTCGAGCACCTGGGTGATCTTCTCGCCGGCCAGTTCGCCGGCGTTCAGCCGGGCCGCCGAGAGCTTCGCCAGCCGTGCCTTCTGCTCGGCGCTGGCCGGCGCCTCGACACGGTCGGCCAGGGGGGCGCCCAGCGCGTCGGCGATCTCGCGGTAGCGCTGGCCGGGGTCGCGGCCGCTGCACGCGGTGAGTTCCGCAGCCAGCAGGGCCGCGATCATACCGTCCTTGTCGGTGGTCCAGACCCTGCCATCCTGGCGCAGGAAGGAGGCCCCTGCGCTTTCCTCGCCGGCGAAGCCGAGGGCGCCGTCGAGCAGGCCGTCGACGAACCATTTGAAGCCCACCGGCACCTCGTACAGGCGCCGCCCGAGGTGGGCCGCCAGACGGTCGATCAGCGCGCTGCTGACCAGTGTCTTGCCGACGGCCGCCGCGGGGCCCCACTGCGGGCGGTGGCGGAACAGGTAGTCGATCATCACCACCAGGTAATGGTTCGCCGGCAGCAACCCGCTGCCGCGGGTGACGATGCCGTGGCGGTCGTGGTCGGTGTCGCAGGCGAAGGCCAGGTCGTAGCGGTCCTTGAGGGCCAGCAGGCGCTGCATGGCGTAGGGCGAGGAGGGGTCCATGCGGATCCTGCCGTCCCAGTCAAGCGGCATGAAGCCGAAGGTCGGGTCGACGGTTTCGCTGACCACGTCGAGGTCCAGGCGGTAGCGCTCGGCGATGGCCCGCCAGTAATGCACGCCGGCGCCGCCGAGCGGGTCCACGCCCAGGTGCGGGCCGGCGGCGCGGATCGCGGCGAAGTCGATGACCTGGGCCAGATCGTTGACGTAGGCGTGAAGGAAGTCGTGGCCATGGGTGTTGGCGGCGAGGCGGGCGCTGCCGAAGGGCATCCGCCGCACGCCCTGCAGGCCACCGGCGAGCAGGGCGTTGGCGCGGGCCTCGATCCAGCCGGTGACCTCGCCGGCGGCCGGGCCGCCGTCGGGCGGGTTGTACTTGAAGCCGCCATTGTCCGGCGGGTTGTGCGACGGAGTGATGAGGATGCCGTCGGCCAGAGCGCCGCCGCGCCCGCGGTTGTAGGCCAGGATGGCATGGGACACGGCGGGCGTCGGGGTGAACTCGCCGCCCTTGGCGATCATGCTTTCCACGCCATTGGCAGCGAGCACTTCCAGCGCGCTCTCGAATGCCGGCTGCGAGAGCGCGTGGGTGTCCGCGCCGAGGTACAGCGGGCCGTCGATACCCTGCAGCCTGCGGTAGTCGCAGATGGCCTGGCTGATCGCCAGCACGTGCCACTCGTTGAAGCTGCGCTCGAACGGGATGCCGCGGTGCCCGGAGGTGCCGAAGGCGACCCGCTGCGCCGGTTCCGCCGGGTCGGGGCGCAGGTCGGCGTAGGCGGCGAGCAGGGCGGCGACGTCGACCAGCGACGCGGCGGGGGCCGGCTGTCCGGCCAGGGGGCTGATGCCGTTGCTCATGGGAGGAGCTCCTGTGACTGGCCAGCGTGCCAGGGCAGGCTGCCGGCCGAGACCTTGTCCGGTTCGGCGTCCCGCCGGTCGAGGTCGTGCAGTTGCTGGGCCGGTATCATGGCATGTCCTCGTTGGCCGCCAGGTCGGTCGCTGCGGCGATGCTCAGGTCCGACATGTTCAGTGCGCAGAGGTCGCCGATGCGCTCGACGCTGATGTCCGCCGCTGGCGAGATGCGGCGGTTGATGGCTTCGGCAGCATAGTGGCCCTGGCGGACGAACAGAATGGTCAGGCGTGAACCCATGGCGCGTTTCATCGCAGCCAGCAGCAGTGGCTTGTCGTCGATCATCACATAGTGGCGGGCTGGGAAGCGGCGCTGCATGGCCGCGAGCATGCGTTCCTTATGAACGTAGATCAGGACTTGGCCACCGACTGCCTCCCACAGCCCGGAGCATTGGATCTTCCGTGGCTGGAAGACCATGTCGCCATCGGACAGCAACGCCGTCTGGCCCAGCTTGCGCAGGTGCGCGAGCAGGGCCATGGCGCCGGGATACAGCCGCGCGCGGAACGGATAGTCGAGCAGGAAGCTGGACATCCGCAGCAACTCCTCCTCGTTGTCGCAACCGTTGCGCAGGTGCTGCACGGCGCCCAGGTAATCGGCATAGCCGAGTTGGCTGCGCAACTCGTCGAAGGCCCTCCAGTAGCGCCTGCTCTGCTCACTGCCGAAGGCCTGGACGAGGTGCGCCGAGAGGTCGTCGATGAAGCGGTCGTTGTCGAGCAGGGTGTTGTCGACGTCGACGAGGAAGACCAGCGGGACCGGTTTCAGCATGGCGAAAGGGCCTCCGCTTGCGGGTCGTACCAGTCGTCGCCACTGTCCAGCACGCTGGCCGCGGCCGCAGGTCCCCAACTGCCGGTGGCGTAGGTGTGCAGCACGCCTGGCTGGCACAGCATAGGCTCGACCACGCGCCAGGCCGCCTCGACGCACTCGTCTCCGCTGAACAGGGTGGCATCGCCGCGCAGGGCGTCGCCGAGCAGGCGTTGATAGGGTAGCTCCTCATTGCCTGGGGCATGGTGCGCCACTAGTTCCACGGTCTGCCCTCGCATCGCCTCGCCAGGGCGTTTGACGTAGGCGCCGGTAGCGAGAGTGACCTGCGGGCCGAGGCGGAAGCGGAAATAGTTCGGGCGGGCCTCCGGGCGCGCGTCGAACACTGCCAACGGTGGGCGCTTGAGCGTCACCAGGACTTCGCAGACAGTCAGTGGCAGGCACTTGCCTGCACGGATGTAGAAGGGGACGCCGGCCCAGCGCCAAGTATCGATGTACAGGCGTAGGGCGGCGAAGGTCTCCACCTGGGAGTGCGCCGCGACGCCCGGCTCGTCCCGGTAGCCGTGGAACTGGCCGCGTACCGCCTGCGCCGTGTCGATCGGGCGCATGGCCTGCAGCAGCCGCAGCTTCTCGGTGCGCATCGAGCGGATGTCGGTGCCCTGCGGCGCATCCATGGCCAGCAGGGCGATGACCTGCAGCAGGTGGCTCTGCACCACGTCGCGAATCGCTCCGACTTCTTCGTAGAAATGGCCGCGGCCTGGCACGCCGAAGCGCTCAGCCAGGGTGATCTGTACGTTGTCGATGTAGCTGCGGTTCCACACCGGTTCGAGGAAGGCATTGGCGAAGCGGAAGTACAGCAGGTTCAGCAGCGCCTCCTTGCCCAGGTAATGGTCGATGCGGAAGATCGCCGGCTCGGGGAAGACTTCGCGCAGCGAGCGGTTCAGCGCCTGGGCGGAGCGCAGGTCGTGGCCGAAGGGTTTCTCCAGGACCACCCGGGCGTTGCCGGCGCAGCCGGATTCAGCCAGGGCCTGGGCCACGCTGTCGAACAGGCTCGGCGGGATGCCCAGGTAGTACAGCGGCCGGACCGCGTCGCCCAAGGCTTGCCTGAGCCGGACATAGGTTTGCGCATCGTCGTAGTCGCCATCGATGTAGCGCAGGTGGCTGCATAGTCGGACGAAGGCGTCGCGATCGATTCCACCGTGTTCTTCGAGACTGGTGCGCACCCATTCCTGCAACTGCCCCGAAGTCCAGCCCGCGCGGGCGATGCAGATGACCGGCATGTCCAGTTCGCCGGCACGGGTGAGAGCCTGTAGGGCCGGGAAGATTTTCTTGTGCGCCAGGTCGCCCCGCACGCCGAAGAAGACAAAAGCATCCGAATGGTCGGTCGGCATCAGAGCACTCCTTCTTCGAGGCTGGAAAGCGCAACTTTTTCATCCCTGTCTTTTAGTTCTGGAGATGGGGTCACCGGGCGATCTGTCGCGTATCTACCCTGCAAGTTCGGACTCCGAACTGTCTGTTCGGTAGCGCACCCAGTGGTCTGGGCCGGCCACTCGGTTGTGGAGCGGGCCCCGGGGTATGCGTGCTAACGCACCGACACGCTGCTCGCGGGTCGCCATTGTCTGTACCCCGACACCTCGCAATGCTGCGAGAGCGGGATGAGCCAAGAGGTCATCATGGACAAGCCAGGCAAGCAAGGCCCGAACAACGAGTCCAGTCGCCCGAAGGGGCAATCCCACCCACAAGGTCCTCGCAACGAAGCACCACGGCTGTCCCGCGCGGAAAGCTACTCCAACCCGAAGACCCGTGCCGACGAAGCCCTTCATCAGGCCGCGGATGCCGAGTCGACTCGTCCGTCGAAGGCATCGAAGAGTGCCCCTGCGGTGAAGCGGCACGCCGCCCGTGGCGATGATGACCTGATGAGCCAGGAGCCACCGGCATCATGAAACGCTCCGTTGCGGCAGCTCTCAAGCGGCAATGGAAGCATGCCCTGGTGCTCTGCCGGCGGGCCTGGCGCAGAGTGAGCGGAAGTAGTCCCAGGAAACCGCCCCAGGAACCACCAAGGGCGGACAACAAGGCCGCGCGTACCGAAAACGCGCGCAAATGGTCGGAAAACTAGCTCGCTGCAAAAGTCTTCCGGGGCACCGCCATAGCGTCTGCTGGATCGAGCCGGTACCGTTGCTGTTACCGGCTCGAGCGCGCTGGTCATGCATGGTGGGCTGTCGCTAGATCAACTGATCGATCAGCACCGCGTTGCTATAGATGAGGCTGCCGTCGCTGGCCTGGTGCCCGACCAGGTGGAACTGGCCGCGCTGGGTCGAGTCCAGGTAGACGCGCATCCCGCAGTCGGACAAGGGGCCATAGCCTGGCGGCAGGCGCAGTTCCAGCGTGGCCAGGTTGACGTCGACCATGACGTCCGGCTCATGGGTTCTTTGCAGGCGTTCCTGCGCCTGCTCCAGCAGCAGGTGGTCGTTGCCATTCAGGCAGAAGTGGATGCCTTCCAGCGCGACGGCCTTCTGTTCGTTGCCGGTCTTGCACCAGCCTTCGATGGTAAAGGTGCTCATGCTGCCTCCAGTGAATGTTCAGGGGGCCGTTCGTTCGCGTCGTGCTCCAGATCGTCAACAAACAAATGGCCGCAATTCCAGGTGTCCGCTTCTAGGCGCAACTCGCCGATGAGTCGTGCGATGGCGACTTCGCTCTGCCATTGCTCAGGTCCGATGGCGGTGACGAAGGTCTCGACGGCCCCCGTACCCGGGTTCCTGAAAAGCAGGCTCAACGAACCGTCCCAGCTCTTGGAAGGGGTACAGATGAAGGGCGCGAAGGCGGACGTGAGCCGTTGTTTCGCATCTTGGAATGTCAGCATTGCCTTTGATTCCTTACCTCCCGCCGGAAGTGGGCCATGACCTCCTGGCCCTGGCTCCCCAAGGGGATGCGCTTGCGTGGCTGTCAGCCCTTCTGATCGCTGGCCCGCAACGGTTTTCTCCCCCGATTCGAGGGTTCCGTCGTGGTGGCTGGCACAGGACTGCTCTCCCGAGGCTTGCCGTCCGAATGGCGTTCGATCCTGTGGGCCAGGGGAGAGTCGGGCTCGGAGCGGCGCTGTTGCTCCGGTGCTTTCTCGATCGCACCGTGCTCTGTGGACGTGAACCTGTTCATGGCGACCTCACTGTTGTCTTGTGCCCCTCGTCATCGAAGGGCTGCGGGGAATCAAGACTTGCAGCATCGGTAGGGCCAGTCGGTACGCTATCGAACATTTGCCCAGCGGTTGCCGGCAAGTGGCTGCGATCAGGCCTACGGCCTGCCGTTCAATGCAGCGTTTCCCAGACATCGGCGTTGCTCAGGTCTTCGCCCGTTACGTGCCTGGTCCGTCCGTAGGCGGGCGTGAGCGCATAGGTATCGTCGATCTCGAGGATGGCCAGGTAGCGGACACCGCTCAGTTTCTGCAGATAGAGGCGTTGCGGCGCACAGGGGGTTGCGTCGGGCGGAAACTGCCGGGTGTTCAGGGGGAGACTGTCCATTTTTCGGCCTTCAGCGCAGCTGCGCGATGAGCATGCTTCATCCTGCAGCCGGTACCAGACCGGGTCTGTACGCCTACGCACCGACGCGGCGGCGCTTTTCGTTCATCGTTCTGTTGTTGAAGCCCCGAAACCGTACCTGGAGAGCATCATGTGCAAGCGTATCGAACCCACCCTCGAGGAGCCGTCGGCGGAAGAACGCATTCCCTTGGCGCAGCGATATGAATCGGCGGCTGAACGCTATTCCTCCCGTGGCAACTGCAAGGCAGCCGGCGGCAAACCGGCTGAGGCGCCGCCCGCGGAAGAGCCGGCGCCCGTGCCGGTGGAGCAGCCGGCGAGCTACGGTGCCAAGTGGCCGCAGCTGAAGAACATTCTTCTGCCCGACGATGACGACGAGCCGCCTGTTGAACGGTGATTCCGAATGCCGACCGCCGTGGCGTTTCCATGGGCACGGAGGGCGTACAACGCCGCGGAGCCCCAGTGCCGTGGGTGCGCTAGCGTACGGAAGGATTGTCGTTCTCCCCACATCATGATCGACGCGCCGTGACGTGAATCGGCACGATCACCCCGGGCGCCAGGGCGTTGGCCTGTACGTGCAGGTCACGCATGAGCCCCTATCCACCTGAGGAGTACGACGATGATCCGTTCACGAACCTTCGTTCCATTGTTCATGCTTGCCTTCCTCTCGCTCGTCTCGGCGGGTTTCATGACCGACGTGCGGGGGGCCACTGCCGAGGACCTGGACAGGGACTCCCGCCAGGCCCTGCAGATCCTCTACAAGGCCACCCCGTTCGCCGAGACCATTTCCCACCACGCCAAGGCCGTGCTGGTGTTCCCCAAGGTCATCAAGGCAGGCCTGGTGTTCGGCGGCAGCTATGGTGAAGGCGAGTTGCTGAAGGGCTCGAAGGTCGACGGCTACTACAATTCCGTGACCGGCTCCTGGGGCCTGCAGGCGGGCGCCCAGTCGTATGGCTACGTGGTGTTCCTGATGACCGAGAAGGCCGTCCAGTACGTCGGCAACACTCAGGGCTGGGAGATCGGCGTCGGGCCGACCGTTGTGGTGGTGGACGAGGGTGTGGCGAAGAATCTCTCGACCTCGACGCTGAAGGATGACGCCTATGCCTTCGTCTTCGACCAGCAGGGGCTGATGGCCGGCATCAGCATCGAGGGGACCAAGATCTCCAGGATCAAGCGCTGAGCGGTCGGACGCTCGGTCATGGCCATTACCCGGCAGAGGCAGACTGATGCCGGCGACGGCCGATAGTAATAGCCCCGCCAACAACGCCCCTGGCTTCGGAGACGGGGAATCGGGAACGGGGCTGACGTTGGGGGATGCCGGTACAGCGCAGCCGGGCCTGACTGCCCGGGAGATGGCTAGATGTACGGTTGGCCGCTGAAGCCTCTTGGGAGGCGCTGCAACCCGGGCATCTCGGTGAGTTTTTCCAGCCAGAATGCACGCCAGCCTTGCTTCGCATGGACTTTCAGCAACTTGCGGGCGGCTTTGCGTGCCGCATTTCTCATGTCCTTGCGGGCGTTCTGGAACGCCTCGGTACCTCTGCAGTTGCGGCACTTCACGCGGCTAGGTTCGCCGGTGGAAAGGAGGTTGCTGCCATGGTGGCCGCAGGCCAGGTGTCCGTCGACTTTGAAGTGAGTGATCATGGGGGATCTTCCTGGTCGCTCGGAGGTGGCATTGCTGTGTATCACCAGGTGACCGCGACAGAGTGTTTGACGATTTCCGCCTCACAACGATCATCGGGCGAGAGGCGGAGCCTTTACCATACGGCCAAGGCTAGATTCCCTTCTTGATATCCTCCTTGATGTCGCCAACGCTTTCCTGGACCTTTCCGATCGCCTTTTGCACCTTGCCCTTGTTCTCCAGCGACTTGTTGCCGACCACCTTCCCGGTGGTTTCCTTGACCTGGCCGGAAACCTGTTTGACTTTGCCTTTCACTTGATCTTCGTTCACGGGGCACGCTCTAACGGTAGCGCAAGGGGAGGGCCGCTGGATGGCGGAGCCGGTACATACCGTGCTCGTGGCGGCCGGAGTTAGTACTTTGTCAGCGATGGGGGGCGGCCGTCAGTGCGTTAGCGCACCCTGGCGGCCCGATGGCGATCATTTCACCCAGCGTCGGCGCGGGGCGAAGCCCGCGCTCTTCTCGTCGATGCGATGCAGCAACTGCCGCCAGGACGTGACGAACGCCTCCAGGCCTTCCTTCTGCAGCCGTTCCGCCAGCGCGCCGATATCCACCCCGGCCTGTGCGAAGCGCGCGAGCAGCGCTTCGGCTTCAGCGCCGTCCTCGGCCATGGTCTGCGTCAGCGAGCCGTGTTCGGAAAACGCCCGCAGGGTCTTCTCCGGGAGGGTGTCGATCGTGTCTGCCGCGGCCAGGGCCTCGACGTAGAAAGTGTCGGCGATCGTGGGGGACTTGCTGCCGGTGCTGGCCCAGAGTAGCCGCTGAGGTTGCGCACCGGCCGCGGCGAGGCGGCGCCAGCGCGGCGAAGCAAGCAGTTGGCGATAGGCACTGTAGGTCCTCCCGGCGATGGCCAGGCCCAGCCGATCATGCAGTTCGGCCGGCACCTGGTCGTTCACCGCCACGTCCCAGCGGCTGACGAACAGTGAAGCAACCGAACCGACCCGCGGATCGAGGCCGGCGGCTATGCGTCGCTCGATGCCGCGCAGGTAGGCGTCGGCGGCAGCCAGGTAGTGTTCTCGGGAGAACAGCAGGGTGACGTTGACCGGCACGCCGGCGAAGATCGCGTTCTCGATCGCCGGGATGCCGTGGCGGGTGCCGGGGATCTTCACCAGTAGGTTGGGCCGCGCGGCGCGGCTCTGGATGTGCCGCGCCGCCTTGAGGCTGGCGGCGCTGTCGTCGGCCAGGTTCGGCGAGATTTCCATCGACACCCAGCCGTCGAGCCGGTGGCTCGCCTCGAATTGCGGACGCAGCAGGTCTGCCGCACGACGCAGGTCTTCCAGGGCCAGTTCGATGAACAGCGCCTCGCCTGAGAGTCCATCCTGGGCTTTTTCGCGGATGCCGGCGTCATAGGCACTGCCGTTGCCGATGGCGGCGTCGAAGATGCTCGGGTTGGAGGTCAGGCCGCTGATCGAGAGCTCGTCGATGTAGCGGCGCAGGGTGCCGCTGTCTAGCAGCTCGCGGGTGATGTTGTCCAGCCACAGGCTCTGGCCGAGGTCGTGCAATTGACGGGGTGGTCTCACGGGAAATCCTCGTTGGCTGCCAGCCGCGATACGCTACCCGGGGAATCCTGGGGAGTACCGACTGGTCGGTGATGAAGGGGGCTCCGTCGCAAGGGGGCGCCCGTTGGCCAGGCCCCGGCCTGGTCTTGCGCAGGTTCAGACCAGGCTGATGTCCATGTGCGTGCCGACACCCAGGGAGGCTTCGATGATGTCGCGGGCGAGCAGCGTCTCGCGTTCCGAAAGGGTCTCCGCCAGCAGGACTACGTCGCCATGGGCGATGGCATAGCGGAAGGTCCTGTCAACCTGGCCGGCGTTCGCCGAAGTTCCAACCATGCCTCCGAGCAGGGCGCCCAGGGCGCTTCCCCAGCCCACAAGAACCAGCGGGGGGCCGCTGAACAGCCCGGCGTTGGTGCGGGTCAGGGCGATGGCGGTCAGCGTACTCACCGCCAAGCCAAGCAGGGTCCCGACCGCACCACTTGCCAGCATTTGACTGAGCGTACGCTTCACCTGGCTGGATCCGTTGGCAGGAGGCAGGTCCTTGGCGCCGAGTATCCGCATCTGCCGGTCGTGTATTCCTCGCTCGCTCAGCAGGACACGTGCGCTTTCGGCCTGTGCACGGTGAGCGAACACACCCGATACCTGATGGCGATAGCCGGCCATGGCGATTCTCCTGGAAAAAGGCCGCCTCTTTGCGACCTGGCTCCAGCCTACGCATGTGCACCCCCTGCATCTGTGCGCAAGCGTACAGAGAGCTATCGCAGGAGCACCGAGGCGAGCTCCAGGGTACGCCAGCGCACCGATGCTGGAACTCGCCGGTGGCAAGATTTGAATATCAGTCCAGGAGCAAGCGCCATGGGATGCAGGCTTTTCAGGCCGGGTATGATCGTGCGTGGGTTTTTCGCAGGGCTCTTGCTGGCCGCGGGCGTGGCGCCCATCGCCGCCGGACAGGGGGCGCAGGACGCTGCCGACATACGCCTGGAGATATCGATTCTCACGGAGTATGCGCAACGCCCCGAGTTGCGTACCAGCAACCTGGAAGCCTTCGTGCAGGCACGCCGTGCCATCTTGAGCGGGCGCGTCGACGACGAGGGTTCCAGGCGGTTGGCTGCGAGTATCGCCATGGGCGTTGCGGGGATCATCTCGGTGGACAACCGGATCACCGGGGCACAATCGTTACCGCAGGTGCCGATCATTCGAGCGAAGGTGGAAGCCGAGTCGAAGAACCCGTGGCAGGCGCCGGTGAATGACGGACGTTGCAGGGCCTTCGCCACGGAGTTCGGGCTGGCTGCCGACGATATCTGGATAACCACCAAAGTGATGCTGGCCTTGGTGCCGGTGGGGGATGTCAGCGGCTCGGCCATTGCTGTGAGTACCTGCGATGGCGTGGTCACTCTTCGCGGGACCTTGCATAACGATGCCGAGCGTGCGCGGGCCGTGATGCTCGCCCGGGGCGTACCCGGCGCCAGGGCAGTTCGCGCGCAGGCGCTCAATTCGGAAATCTGCGGAGGGATGCATGGCCGTGCTTCGACGCAATGGCCTTGGGTTGCCATCGTCTGCCTGCCGACGGCCCGCAACGGTGCGAGCGCAGGATGAGCCTGGGCTTGATTACGGTAGCGGTCTTCGCCTGAATCGATACACTACCAGCCCGATCGCCACGAGCAGCAGAATGTGAATCAGCCCCCCCATGTAGTACGAGGTGATCAATCCCACTGCCCATAGGGCCAGTAGCGTTAGTACGAGAGCTTCGAACATTTGGTGCCTCCTTCCACTGCATGGCAATGGCCTGTCTTTGTGCAGGTTGCAGCCGGCCAGGAGGGTGGTCTGTACGGCACCGCACCGAGAGCCCGCCGACCAGAATGGCCCGGCGAGAAAAGGGTGACTGAGAGGCAGCGCTAACGTTCCCTAACGTACAGACCGCCGCCTACTTTGCGAGCCGCTCGCTCATGTCCAGGGGCTCTGCGCCGCCTCCAAGCCGGAAAGGCGTTTGGGGAGGGGCAGATCCCCTAATGCAGGATGGATTCCTCTTTCCCTTTGAGGAAGAGGGGAGCCTTGTCGATGTAGGGCTGGTAGTGAGGCGCATCAATGACGCCGTCACGGACATAGTTGTGCAGGTAGGCGCATGGGCGAAGCGCGATGCTCCGTTCATAGACGGCTTCGTTGAAGCCCTCGAGCAGCGAGGCGTGTGACCAGGCTTGGTAGGACGGATGAACTGTCTCGTTCAACCCCTTGCCGAGCGCGGTGACGACGATTGCATCCTTCTCCGACAGCTTCGAGGAACTCCACTGCTTGAGTTCAACGAGGACGGCATTCTTCTCGCCTGCTTCACCATGGCCGGTCAGCGTGAAATCGATTCGCTTGGACGACTGCGGGAGGTGCAGCTCGATCGCGAGGCCGGTGTCATTCGGCACTGCCTCATCACGTAGGACCTTGGCCATGTACCCCAGCGAGCCTTTCCAGGAAGCAACTTCGGAGCGGCCGACTCCCTTGCCCGTTTTCGCCGTGTAGTGGGCGAGAATCACATCTTCGATGTCGTCGTTGTCGCTGTCGTGGAGGAATTGCTGCTTGGTGGCTTCGTAGACGATCACGCTCTCTTCCCTGAACCTGTTTTCAAAGCTGGTCGTATTTCTTGCTAGTGCCATGGGCCTTGTTGATGGGGTATTTCTCCCCGTTGAGTTTCAGCTTTTGCTCGACAGCCACGTTGAGGTCCACACCCAGCACGTCCGCCAGCCTGACCAGGTACATCAAGACGTCTGCCAGCTCTTCTCTGATGGCTTGACCATGCTGTGGGTGGCTGGCGGCTGATCGCGAATCCTCTTCGCTCATCCACTGAAATATCTCCGTCAGCTCGCCGGCCTCGCCAGTCAGGGCCATGACGAGGTTCTTCGGGGAGTGGAACTGATGCCAGTTCCGAGCGCTTGCGAACTCTTCAAGCGCCTTGGCAAGAGAGGACACATCGACGAGAGGTTCCAAGAATGCAAAGCCTCCAGATGGGGTTGGCGATCAGCTTGTCTGCCTGAAATGACTGATCGAATGTTCTGAAAGACAGATTGTAAGGGTTTCCATCGTGGACGCGGCAATGCTCCGCGTCTTGAAACCAGTCTTAGGCCTGTTGCAGGATCTATTTTCCTACAACGGATGTGGTCACCAATGACATTGCTTACGCAACTAACAGGCCGCGCTGTAGTACAAAAAAAGCCATTGACGAGTTCGTAGCCTTGGGCAGGACGGTCTCCCCACTCGTTATGGATTCGATAAGTCACGTAACTACCGGAGGCGGGATCCTCGGACAGGTGCGGGCTGCGACTTCAAGGCGATTGCCGGCGTTGCGTCCGGCAAGCAGTACCCAGGCGAGGGGCCTTTATCCTCAGAGCGGTTCTCAGGTGGCGAAGCAACGGTAGTCCCTGCCCTCACTGCGCTTGGCTGCAGCAGCATCCACATAGGCGAAGACTGGACTGAAGACGAAGTGGTCGCGACGAATGTGGATTACTTTGAGATGCTCTGCACAGAGTCGCAGTGGGGGCTTACAACAAGTTCGCATATAGGCGTAATGCTGTTCACTTAAGCATTTGAGCCACGGCAGGTGTTCCCCAAGAATCCGGTGCCAGACTTCTGGCATCGGATTTTTTATGTCTTTCCAACAGCACCTGCTCGATCTGGGCGACCTGTTCAACTTCTCCGACCTGAGCACCTTCACCCAGAACATTCCAATCGAGTGGGTGGAGTCGGCACTGCATCTTTCCTCACAGGCCAGCATTCGGCGGCGGCGTCTGCCTACCGATCAGGTGCTCTGGCTGGTACTGGGCATGGCGTTGTTCCGCGATGAGCCCGTCCATGAAGTGGCCAGGCGCCTGAATATCTGCGCTCAGGGCCTGGCTTCCGACCACCTGCTGGCGAGAAGTGGTATCAGCCAAGCCCGTAAGCGGCTCGGCGCCGATCCGGTCGAGTGGTTGTTCCGCAAAACCGGCAAGCAGTGGGGATGCGAACGCTATGACGGAGACAACTGGCAGGATCTGCGGGTCCTGGCGGTGGATGGCGCACTCCTGCGCACCCCGGACAGCACTGAACTGCGCAAGCATTTCGGTTCCGGCAACACCGCCACCGACCGCCAGACGCCGTTTCCCATGATGCGCCTGGTTGCGTTGATGAACGTACGCTCGCACGTGATCCTGGATGCCCAGTTGAGCCCCTACCGGCGCAGTGAAATGCGTTTGGCCGACGAGTTTCTTCAGCAAATCCCCGATCACTCGGTAACCCTGTTCGACAAGGGCTTCTGGAGTGCCGATTTGCTGTTGGGCGTCGCCACGACGGGGGCGAACCGCCACTGGTTGATCCCGGCTCGCAAGGGCCTGGTCGGTGAAGAACTGGTCCGTTACGGCAAGCGTGATCGCCTGCTGCGCATGAAGGTGTCGGCACAGGCTCGAAAGCGTAACCCGGCGCTGCCGGCCTACTGGGAGGTACGTGAAGTCAGCTACGAACGTCAGGGCAAGCTGAAAACCGTGCTGACCTCTCTGCCAGCCGAGCGCTACAGCGCCAAGGCCGTTGCCGATCTGTACCAGGAGCGCTGGGAGATCGAACTGGGCTTCCGAGATATCAAGAGTTCCCTGCAACAGAACGCGGTCACCCTGCGCAGCAAGAAGGTTGAGCTGATCTATCAGGAAGTCTGGGGGTTGCTGCTGAGCTACAACGTCATTCGCCGTGAGGCGAGCCAGGCGGCGGTAGCGTTCGGCCGTTCCGCATCCGAGATACGCTTCAAGCCGGTGGCTCATTACATCGCCGTTCAACTGATCGTGATGGCAGCAGCCAATCCGATTTCCGCCACTGGAAGGCGCCTGGCGGAGTTGCGGGCCGGGATCGGCGGGCTATTCCTGGATCGCCGCCCAAGGCCGGCAAGACCAAGGGCGGTGAAGATTTCGAAGACCCGCTATCCGGTGAACCGCAATGCTGCTCCGCTTAAGTGAACAGCATTACGCATATAGGCGGGCTTGCACAAGCAGGATGCAGACCCAAGACAGCTTTGACTCTGACGAACCTTCAGCTTGTCGTAGTACGGAGAATGATGATATCAGCTCCGTATGGAGCAAGCGTGTCACGCTGATGGTCATGTCACGGGTAGTGCGTATCGCCTGATCGGGGATTGGCTGCGTCCAAGGCTTCGGTGGCCACGACGAACGCTCCTGTTGCCGAAATTATCTACCTCGTTTCACAGTACTTCGTGAATTAGGAGGTAGATCTTCCAGTCAACGGGTGGCCTATCTCTGGCGCCAGCTCTGCGTCCCAGCACGTACAGCGCCCTGCCAAAGTTTTTGAAGATCAGTCGCTGAGTGAAATTTGCTATCTGTAATTGTGAGTTTGCGCGCTATATATAGCCGGATATGGCAATCTATGAAGGAGGATTGCTAAGGCGTTCTAGTTGGTTCGCATGAAAAAGAGAGAGTTGATCTGATATGAAAAGTTATCTGTATTGCCATCTGGTGAACTGCGTGAATGCTAGACTCTGTACAGTTGGGTTGACTTTCGATCAGTTGCGGACTGTTAGTCTGTGATAAATGGGGGATATGCTTGACAATGGTTATTGGTCCGTTGGCGTAAGTTTTGTAGGAAAGTTATTTAATCATATTTATTTAGTTTGCGGATATGCTCTTGGGGGCTGTTGCGGTGTTTTTGTCTGGTTTGAATTAATCCGTGAATGGCTTTGTTTGATTCTCTATAATTTTAAATATTTTTGTTAGTGTTTTCTTTTGAGGGCTATTTTGAGTTTCTGTAGTTTCTGTAGTTTCTGTAGTTTCTGTAGTTTCTGTAGTTTCTGTAGTTTCTGTAGTTTCTGTAGTTTCTGTAGTTTCTGTAGCTTTGGCTGTTGGCCATGTTTTGTATCTGTTCATATCTGAGTCTCTTATGGTGCGCTTTTGAGGAGGGAGTGGGTCTAGAATGTTTAGTGTGTCTATAAG
This sequence comes from Pseudomonas sp. A6, assembly GCF_052367875.1. Lineage (NCBI taxonomy): Bacteria > Pseudomonadati > Pseudomonadota > Gammaproteobacteria > Pseudomonadales > Pseudomonadaceae > Pseudomonas > Pseudomonas sp. A6. The sequence continues at coordinate 2,270,727 of NZ_CP198970.1, forward strand.
TAGTTCTTTGATCTCTTCATTGTCCTGTATGATTTTTTCTATTTCTGAGTTTTTTAGGGGGCTTTCCCGAAAGCTATTCAGTGTTTTTGCTGCTTTTTTTGATTTATTGAGGGATTTTTGTGTGATTTTTTTAGATTTTGATATTCTCTCTTTTAATTCTTTTATCTGGTTCTCTGAATGTTTTAGTTTTGCTTTAAGCGCTTCTTCGTATTTTAATACTTCGTCAGCTAGGTTTATTAGTGTCTTGTAGTTCCTGTTTTGAGAGGAGAGGTTCTGCTCTGCGGGGTTGATGTCTCCTGTGCTTGATCTTTCCTCCGTACTCCTGCTTTTTCTTGTCCTATAGGCAGCCTTTAACTGGCTAAGGGTATTTCTTCCTGAGTCGGTTTTCTCTAGTTTTACTCCTGCTTTAAGAAGTCGATCTAAATCTACAGGCCCATGGAGAGATATTTCCCCTTTTCCATGCAGGTAGTTTTGTGCCCAGGCGATATCGGATTCCGTTAGGAGTTTTTTTGATATCCATAATGAGAATGATTCATACTCTCTAGCCATGCCTTCCATCCAATTTTGTTGCGTTACGGTAACGTTACGCTATGGATTTTTGGGGTTCAAGTGCGGTATAGGGGGTAAAAGCTCGAAAAAGGGGGGTATGGCATGGGGGAGGTGCTGCTGACTGCACCGATAGCTGGCGTTGGGGCTGAGGCGAAGTATTTCCTCATCGCGTTCATCTATCGTTTTGATGCTACCCAATGGAAGGAAATGTCCGTGAAGGAATTGGCTCGATCCTTGGAGGTGACCCCTGGAGTGGCATCCAGGGCCCGCGAGGCATTGATTGAACATCAATGCTTTGACTGCCGCAAGGCTGCTACGGCAGGAAGACCCACACTCGGGCTGAAGGTGAGCCAGGGGCTGGCCTGCAAACTCGGCGACCTCAGCACTTCGACATCCCATCATGGGCCCGTTCTGCGTCACCTTTTCAGTGGTGTGATCTATCGTGATTATGAGGCCAACCGGACGCCGGCATCATCGAATGAGCTTCTGAGACCGCAACTCCGCCTATTACTCGCCACGCTATTCGCCCATGCCAATGAACTGGGACTGGTAGATGGCCTCGGGCTCGCTCAACTCCGACAGTTATTGGGGGAGGGGGAGGAGAAGGTCGACAGGTGGCTGAAGGAACTCCTACAGCTTGGCTTCATTCGCCGAAAGATAGCGGGGCTCTCGGACTCGCTCTATGCCGATACGAAAGTGACCAGCAGCTATATCCTGAACCTGAACCATCCAGGGCTTGCTTCGGCGGACTGCAGCAGCCCAGTTGTAGCTTTTTATGGTGAGGCAATGCGCTCTGAGGAGAGCCGCCATGGTTTTGCGGAGCGATTTGCGCGGGTGCAAGGGGCGTTTCAGGGCCTAGGCCGCACTTATGAAATGCTTGTCTGGAGGATCTATCAAGGCGTAAGCCTGCTTCTTTCGAATCACTGGAGCGTCTTGGGCGACTCTGTCCGTCTCCCCCAAATTGATGGCCTAGAGAAAATCATGACTGAAAGCCTCCACGCGTCGGGTAAAGATGATTCCTCGCTTGAGGTCATGGTTGCTGACATGTGCTGGTGGGCTTTCCATTTGGCTTCGCGGGTTAAGAATCGAATAGCGGGGGATAGAGCTTTTGCGAGCTTGGTAGGGCGGAGGGTGCTTGCGTTCCCTGCCAAAAATAGAGACACGGATGATTCGATGACCTTGGTCTTTGCTCAAGAGCCCTGGGGAGATGGCCCTGAATGTATAGTTTCTTTAAGCAGCACCAAGGGGCACGCCGAGATCTGGACGAAAGAGTCTGACCTTTCTCGAGAGCAGCTTTCCAAGCATGGCTTGGTCTCTTTTGAGATGGAGAGTACTACCGGTTAAATTTTATGAACGTTGCCCATCCTCTGGACCAATACTAGGAGCACCGTCCATGTCCATGAGGATCATCAGTTTGAAAGAGGTCATGGACCTCACCAGCCTTGCTCGCTCGACCATCTATAAGTACATCGCTCTCGGCACGTTCCCACTTCCCTTATCTGTGGGGGAGCGTTGCGTTCGTTGGTTGGAGAGCGAAGTACATGAGTGGATCCTTGAACGGATTGCTGAGCGTGATGAGAAACTCCAGGCTGTAGGTAAGCATTAATGGCGATAGAGCTACCCGATGGCCAGGGGCTTCCTGGCCATCGGGTAGCTCTGCCGTCTGCTTAGGCTAATGCTATTTCTCAGATAACTCCCAGTTACCTGCTCTGTGAATTATCCCGGTTAGGCCTGGAGTTCTTCGTCTGGATGCTCGATGGCGCTTGTTATTTGGCGAGCAGGGCAGTGTGGTTTATTGATATAGCTACTAACTATCTCTATCAACCTATCCAATCCATTCACCTATTCCACTGCTAACTATCCCCCAACAACCTACCTCTAATCCACTCAGCTCTCTCCACTCATGGCTAGCTACCACAGGAACCTAGCTACCCACCTCTCCAGTTTAAAAATACCCACTCCGTACTTGGTATGCCCTAAACCAACCAGGTACACACCATGACCAATCAAGCAGCGAAACACCTCTCCCAATCCGACATCGCTATTCAAATCGAACGACTCGTGAACGCAGTGATCCGTCACGATGGCCCTGCATTCCGGATCAGCTACGACGCACAGGGAGATGAAGTCATCAAGAGAACCAGGCTCTCTCGGTACTTCGATCACATTCGGCAGATGTATCACTTGGTGCATGACGAGACGTACTTCCTGAGTGAACACCTGATCGCGTTCAAGGAAGCGTGCTACGACATCGGCATCGAGTTCGGGATGTTCGGGATGACGTGCATGGACGAGAGCGAGGGAAGGCTCCTGTCAGAGGCTGAGACCTACAACTGGCTCGTGGAGAGGATCCGGGAGCACGTACAGACTAGGTGGTTCAAGCGTGGGAAGCATGACCGTGTATGCCGGGAGAAACGCAATCGGCAAGCCGTCACTGAATACGTAGAGCGGGTGATGGCTAGCCGTTCACGTACCGTAGTCGTGAGAGTGAATCTGTACTACCGGGAAGCAGCGCGTGCTCGCCTGAAGGTGGAGGACGTCTTCGAGGACCTGGACAGGCTGATCCGGGCTCGGGAATACGATCCGGTCTTCCAACACGAGACAGGCTACATCTGCGCTGTGGAGCAAGGCGAGGACATGGGCTACCACATCCATGCTGCCTTCTTCTTCGATGGCCGGAAGGTGCTCATGGACATCGTCAAGGCTAAAGCTATTGGCAAGCTGTGGGAGAGGATCACGGATGGCTGGGGGTATTTCCACAGCTGCAACCATGAGAAGGCGCGCTACGAGGAGCGGTGCGGGGTAGGGATGTTCAAGCATCGCGACGATACAGGTAAGCAGAACGTCATCAATGCCTGCCACTACCTGATCGAGGATGGCCAGTCGTTGCGGGTGAGGCCTGTAGGGGCCAGGTGTCTTCGCTTGGGGCGATCGCGCCGGTTGATTGGGTGAGCAAGGCGAGGTTGGATCAGGTTGTGCTGGCTGTGTCAGTTTGACATTATCGGGCTGCCATCATTGCGGCTGACCAGTCTGAACCCCATCTCCTGCTGAGCATCCACAATGATGGATTTTCCCTTTAAGGACCCGGCCTCGGCCGGTTTTCTTTTTCGTATTGGACCAGTTGCTTAACGAGTCTATAGCTGGCGTTCTGGCGACCAGGCGCCGCGGCCGATCAGCAACGGGAACAGGCCGCCCCAGGACAGGTGCGTTGCCCAGGCGTCGGGGTAGAAACACCTCGATCACCGTGGTCATGCCCAGCAGCTCCAGGACCGCGATCACCTGGGAAATACCACTGCCTTTGGCTTCGACGAGCCGGCGCTGGGCCACCGAGGCCAGCAGAGCGGAGCCTGCCAGGGTAACCGGCAGCGGCAGATTCTGAGCAGGCGCTTGAACGCTAGTAGGTCTGGTCCGCCAGCCACGCGAAACCGTGCAATGCTGCGAAACGTCAGGCTTCAATCCGACCAAGCTCGCGCTGTTGATCCGATGGGTTGCCAGCGTGCCGGATGCTCGCACGGTGCCTATGGAGTCCCGGCCAGTCGGTGGTTTAGGCTCTGGCCAGGAACCTAAGGATGGTGTGAGTGCTGTGGGATGACCGAGAAAGGGGAGCGATGCCGGCAGCATTATCAGTCGGTTTATGAAAGGAATCGGCCTGAATTCGATGCAGGGCGTGCTCTTGACGAATGCCTGCATCATTTCCTGGACCAACGGCCTGCAGGTAAAAAGCTCTCTGCGATTGATCGCGCGATAGGCTTGGCATCAGCTGGTTTTTGGCTTGATACGGATGCGGTTGCTCGATCCGAACTGGCAAGCCTTGCGCTCAGTCGAGTGTTGCACTTCGACACTGCAATTAGTGTCGAGCAACTGCTGAAGTTGGCAAGCCTTGCCCCAGACACCCTCAGATGGGCGATTCGCTACTCGAAGCTGTTTGAGCGTACTGCTTCGCCGCTCTGGCTAGCGCTTCGTGCGGAGCTCGCGGGGGAAGAGTGGCAAGTATTCTTCGGTGTTTGCGACCGTTTGCTTGATCAGCTCAAGCCCTTTGATGAGCTAATTGCCAACGCTGAGAAACAGCTTGAGCACTTATCTCTGCTGGAGTTTTTTTCCTACCTCAGCGTGCTGGCTTATCAGGCGTTTTCCGATGACGCTTCCGATGACCGTTCCGGTCAGCAGTGGACGGTATACAACCGCATTATCTTGAGGAAACTCCGGGCCTGCCCGGAAGAGGATTTTCGCCTGAACGAGTCACGGCTCGAGCAGTCGCTGAAGCGTCATCTTTCACCGATTATTTTCCCCGCATCGCCCACAGCTGATTCAGCCAGATGTCGTGAAAATCTCGAATGGCTAGCCGTTCTGATTGCTGCCACCCAAGAGCGGATCGACTACGAGGGTTCGATTGACTGGTTTTGCTTCGATCCTGAGTGCCATTATCAGCTGAAACCTGGCGAGTCGGTTATCTATAACCAGTCGGAGGCGGGAGCTGTGCGGTGGCAGCGAACCGGGCGTAAGAGCGACCTGCTTTGGCACTACTGGATGAACCGCGTGGTGCAGGCATTCGTTGGCTCCGGCATGGCTGGGCAAATCATCGGTTCGCCTGAGAACCATGAACTGAATCAGTTGGCCTATATCAAGGCGTGTCGCAGCGAGCTGCAATTGCAGCAGATCTATGGCCTGGGTGATTGGCTCTCGCTCGAGGATGGTACTCAGGTTCAGCTTCACCACGTGTTGCTGGCGAGCGAGCTGACTTCGGTTTTCTTTCAGAGCCAGTTCATCCAGCCATTCCAGGACTATCTTCGCGAGTCGGGCGTGCTTGCGCATGCCCTTGGCCGTTTGGCTATGGATGGCCTGCTGTCAGGGGAGAACAGGTTCCCCATGACTTGGTCTGAAGAAGAAGAAAAGATCCGCAGGATCAAAGGCTGGACGGTCAGCGAGGAGCATCCGCTAGGCAGCGCCGATTCAGCCAAGGCAATTCTCAAGTTCTGGACCAGTGATCTCAAGGCGCTATCTCAGCAACTGAAGCAGCAGCCGGGTATGCCTACACCGCGCTTGTACGAACAACCCTTCTACAAAGTTGGCCGCTACAGCTTTCAGTTTCCCTGGGTCGGCGCGCAACAAAACAACCTGACGGCAGCGATCAATAACCTGCGCCGTGTGAATGCCCGTAGAGCCGATGCACAGGTAGAAACCCGGCGTGTGGAGCTGGCCCTAGCCGAGAGCCTTCGGCAACGGGGCTTTGCCGTTGAAGTGGGGTATCTGCCGCCTATTGCAGAAGAGGGCGACGCCGGCGAGGTGGATTTGATCTGCCAGCGGGATGGTGTGCTGCTACTTATGGAGGTCAAGTCTGGGTATATCCGCTCGACCAAACATGAGGTCTGGCTGCATCGCACTAATACTTTGCGTAAGGCTGCCTGGCAGCTGCGTCGCAAGCGTGTCGCTGTGGCAAAGGCGTTGGCGGCTGATCATGATTTGCGCTTCAGGTTGGGCTACCAGGGTCAGCATCCCGAGTCGGATTTGCGAGCCTGGATCGTCGATACCTCCATTGAGCTCGATGGGCAATCAGTCGATGGGTTCAGAGTGGTATCTCGTGAGGCACTGGAGGTAATTCTGCGGGACGAGAAGCAACTCCTCCGGTCGGTGGATCAGTTTGATGAGGAGGAGGGGCGGGGCTCATTGTTCCCTGACGGATTTACTGCTGGCCGATTCATAGCTGTTGTCGAGTCTGATGAGCTGTGGCGAGGTATCTGCTAGTGCTTGAATAGCAATAGCTTATGCGGCGGGGGCGTTGGCATCGGCCGCATCCTAGGGGGCGACCATAGCCTGCAAAGACGATGCTTTGCAGGCTATGACCTACACTCTGCCCACTTCTGGCACCAGATCCGCTTTACGCTTTCGGCTGGCAGATGTAGTTGCCACTTCGCAGGAAGGTTTCATGCTTGTTCGGCGAGTAGACACTCAGGGTGCCTTGCTCGTTAGCGGCGATGTGTTTCCAGGTACCTTCTTCGAGCACCAACTCCGCAAAGGATTCCCCTGTCTGGCTTACGTAGAGCGTTTCGCGGCCCCAGCGTGTCGAAAATAGGCTCATATCCTGCAAATGGGCGCAGGTATTGATGCGGATGTCCTTGGATTGAAGCTTCCACTCGTAGCCATTTTTTTCTGACGTCATGACGTGGTCCGAGTAGAAGCACAACAGCTTTAGGCCCATACGTGTGATGAGCGGTGCATCGTAGTTATCGTCTTCGCTGGCCCAAGTGCAGGTTCGCCAGCCTTTTCCGGCAATAAAGTAGCTGACGAAGGAGGATGCGTTGTTCTTCTTTTTCCACGTTTTGTAGAGCCAATCGTACTTACAGAACGCGAGCAGCGTGTTTCCGTTCGGTAATGACTGGAGGCTCTCCACCACGACGCCTTCCGGAAGGCTCGGTGTGTCTTCCCAGCGCTGCCACTGATTGTCGAGGTTCGCAGTGCAGAAGACGGCTATCTTGTCGTAGTTGCCGGTCTTGGTCGAATCGAAGATCAGGCCCTTTTCAGTGTAGGAGTATTCCTTGCTCTCCTTGAAGCGCCAGAGCCAGAGGCCGTTGAAGTAGCAGACTTCTTCGGTGCGGGTGAATTCGTAGCCAGGCACGTCCGGGAAGTGGCTCTGTTTCCAGTTTTGCGCATCGTGGGAGTAATAAAAGCCTTCGCTATAGCCCGCCATGGCGATCCACATGCCGCTCACAATATCCAATTTGCTGATGCGCGGTGAGTCTTCGGAAGCTCTGAGACGCACAGTGTGCCAGTGCTCACGGTCGAGGCTCCGATAGAGCCGGTCGTCGTTGTCAACTATCAGCCATGTGGTGCCATCGGTCTTGATGTGCTGAATCTTCTCGGGATCACAGGGCGGGTGCTCTACCTGGCGCCACTCAATACTGAACAGATGATCATGGCCGTCCTTTTCGATAACGACCGACTGTTTGGCCAATTTTTCCTGCTGTTGCTGGTCGAGCCGTTCGGCGCGCTGTTTTTCTTTGCGTTCAACCACTGACTCGTCGAATCGACCTTCCGCGAACAGGTCGAGCTGGTTGGCAACATCGGTGCAGGCTTCGGAGAAGGAAGTGAGTGTGTCGTCCAACTGGCGTTCGAAGTGACTGAACTGGTCGTACCAATCCTCGTTCGTGGCGGAATTATCCAGCTCGAAATCGGCATAGCCGGACTCGTCCTTGAACGTAATTGAGGGCAGGCCCCATCGCGTCAGCACGCGATTGCCCTGATTCAGCGTGCTTGAATGCCCAGAGATGAGTTCACTGATCTTCTTGCGCATCTCGTTAAGCGAGGAGAGGCAGGAGCTGCGGCCAATCGTATACGCCGTGCCGCCCACTTTACTGCTGACCTTGCTCAGGAACGAGTCATCCCAAGCTTCCATAAAGTACGAATAATCCGAGGCTTTCATGGTCGCCTTTGTCAGATCGAGCGAAAGATGCACGGCTTCAAAGCTGATCTTGCCCAATTGGGTACTCATATCGGCGAACGCTTTTTCGAAGCGCAACTCGCGATAGCGCACGATGTTCTTCCAGCCGTGAGTTTGCTGCTGCAACTTCTCGGCTGCAGCGAGTACGTTTTCCTCGTCCTGCTCGGTGAGCACCGCCAGCACGCGGGGGAACTGCTCCTTGAACTGTGTGGGCTTCAGCGCGTTCAGTATGCGCAGCACATGCGGCCCTTCGATGGCTTTCTGGCATAGCGTCAGCAGGTAGAACGCGTCGAGCAACCAAGTGTAGGTTTCGTCATCGCTCTTGAGCAGATCCTGCAAGATCGGAAGGTAGTCCTGCGCCTTGCGAGGATTGTCCGCCAGCGTTGCGATTTCACCCGGCACCTGCGGGCATTCAGCCTTGTGCGCCAGCAGCTCGAGAAACTCTCGGCCCTGCCTGTTTAATAACCCTGAGTTCTCGATGCACAGGGCGAACAGCAACAGATAATTGTGTCGGGCTTCGCGGTCATCCGTGGTGTCGAAGAAGGAGTGGGCATTGATGTCCGGCAGCGACGACACCAGCGCCACCGTTTCGGCGTGGGCGTCTTCTATGGCCTCGTCGGGCAGCGCGTTCAGGCCGTGCTGATCCTTGTATATTTCCAGAGTCAGCAGGCTGCCGCCGATGATCTCCTCAATCAGGTCGCGCATCCTGTACTGGGTGTAAAGACCGGAAAACGCCTTGCCAAAGAATCTGGAAATAATTCGTTCGCGTTTTTCGTCACTATCACAGACTTCACCGTCCGAGATCATGTCGATGATGCGGTCATACTCGTCGGAGAGGTAATACAGCGAGTTGAATGCCAAGCCTGAGATGTTTTTCTGGATGAAGTAGGAGTCGGCGACATGCTCCTCGAACGACAGCTCGATGACGGCGCGATAGCGTTCGATGCTGGTGGCTTCGATTTGGTCGATCAAGTCAATGATGAAGCTCAGCAGCTCGACTTCTTCGTCGCAGTCCACGTCCAGCTTTTCCAGCGTGACGATGAGGTGGTTGATGTCTTGCGCAGTCAGCGCGACACCGGGATGGCTGCGCATGAAGTCATACGCGAGGTTGAGCACCAGTAGCGCCTTGGGCATCGACTTGAAGCGGCGCTTGTTCGCTTCGATATTCAACGACCATTGGTGAAAACTGGTGTTGTTCTCGACCCGGATCAGACGACGGTTGATCTTGTCGACCGCCTGGAAGAGGAATTCGCGGGTTTCGATGATGTATTCGTTCATCGTGCCCAGGTTGTTGCGGATCACCGCAATACTCTGGGCGTTGATCAGGTTCTGCTGTTGCAGTTGTTTGAGGTAGTGCCAGGCGAATTTCTGCATGTGCAGCGCGTCGACCTGGTTCTGCAACTGGTTCTGACGACTCTTGCCAGTAAACGCACTGGCAAACCGCTTGAAGAATCCGCTTTCGGCTTGTTGCTTCAGGCGCTCTTCGCTGCAGGTGATCAGCCGCGAGGCATCCACCGCCAGTTGCTGGGTCTGCGCGGCGTTGTTCCGGTGCTGGGCGACGAGGGCCTCAACCGCCTCCTGCTCCGAGGCATCCAGCGGCTGTTGGAAGATTTCCTGGGGTGCTGCTTCGACCGTTTCGCTCATTGAAAATACGCCTTAAAGATTATCGATCAGGTTCTTCAACTGTGTGCTTTGGGCTGCCATGGTCTTGACCTGGCCGGCGAAATGTCGCTCGGACAGATACAGCCCCTTGTGGAACTCGGCATAGAAAGACTGCGACATCTGCAGGTATTCCAGCGAGTCGTGCATGATCATGGCGTTACTCGCCACGTGTTCGGTGGCTTCCAGCGTCAGACGGAAGCTTTTCTCAATGTGATTGTCGATGGCGATGCTCATGGCCATCGTGGTAATTAGGCCGCCGATGATGCCGCCGACCAGCGCGCCGATGGGACCACCAAGAGCACCCACCGCGGCGCCCACTGAGCTGCCGACGACGGCGGCGCCGGATTGCAGCAGATTGTGACCGGCCCGGGTTTCTAGTTCTTCGCGGGTGATCTTGCCCGCCGCGAACAGCACCACGTTCTGGACCACATCCACCGCGCACACTGCCGCCGCCGCCACGCCGCTGTTGGCGAAGGTGCGCTTGAAGGCAGAGCCTGCGAACAGCGTCGGCAGGTTACGTGCCGTGATGCTGACCGTCGCCGTGGCGACACCCGCTTTCAGCGCACTGTCGCCGGCGGCGATGGCGGTGTTTTGCAAAATCAGCAAGGTTGCTTGTTCTGCCGTGATCTCGCCGTCCCGTACACGTTTGATCGACTGGAAAGTGTTGATGCTGCCCGCGATGACGGTGGTGATCACCGCCGCCGAGCCCGCCGCGCGCAGGCTCTGCTGGACAGTCGCCTTGTTCAGGTAACCGTTCTGCATGTTTTCATGCAGTTCCTTGCCGGTCTTGCTGCCACTGCCCAGGTGTTCGGCGTCCCGCTTGCTCAGCGGTGTCGACTGGGCGCCCTCGACGTCGAGATTAGCCGTAGTCTTCTCACGTACCTTTTCTGCGGCATTGGCCACCTCTGGACGGGTTTGCTGGTTGCGCAGCATGTCGCGTTTCGCGGCATCTTTGATCTGCTCGATCTGATCTGCGGGACCGATAAAGGCATCGCTGTCCCGGTACTGGTGAATGCCATCCTTAGTGGACCTGAAGGCCTTTTGGGTGGCATCGCCATTCTTGAAATATTTCAGTTGCGCGCCGAGCAACTGCTCATCGCCTTTCATCACGACGATGTCATGGGTTGTATGGTTCTTGGCGAGCGGGGTATTGGTAAAGTTATCGGTGAAGGCCCGGACGTCCTTGTCCTTGAGGATGGCGTCCAGGTTGAACGATTCGGCGTGCCAGGTCTCGGCCGCGAACCCGCCTTTGATCGCGCTGTTCTGTGCCGTTCCGGCAATCTTGTCGATGATGACGTTTGCGTGGCTGATCTCGGTCAGCATGTGGCCAATCTTTTCCGATGCCTGCGTAGGCCAGATCGGACAGAGGCTGACTGAGTTGTTCAGTGCCCTTTTACGTTCGTTGTCCATGGAGCTTCCTTCATCAAAATATGGAGGTCCACCACCGCGTTATCACGCGTGAGGCGAGTAGTCAGGCCCTGAATAAAAGGTGCGCAAGTTGCCTAGCTTCTGTTGGATTTCATCGACCCAGACCTGCGGCGCGTGGACCCGGATGTTGTCGTTGAGCCCGAAGATCCACCATAGGGTGTCCCGGTCCAGCGCAACCTGGGCATGCAACCTCTTCCAGGCCTGATTGGGCAGATCGCTCAGACTCTGCACGGTGCTCAGTGGCGTCTCGCTGAGCAGGGCGGCAATCTGTGGATGTACGTCGGCGATCAGTTCGACCTGCGTTTCGGCCTGTCGATGGCTGAAAATCCCGGTGTCGATGTAGTCATCGACGTCGAATGTGGCGTGCGACTCTGCCGCTTCATCCAGCACTCGAACCTCGCGGATGCGATGCAGGGCAAACTGGCGCAGGTCGCTATATCCATCGACAGACGCCAGCAGATAGCTGACGGCGTGTCGTGACACGAGGCCTGTTGGATGTAGGCGCAGCCGCTTGAGCTCACCTTTGCTTCGGCTTTGGTATGCAACATCCAGCTGCTTGCGCTCCAGGAGGGCGGTGGAAACCTGATCCCATACCGTCGGAGCAATCACTGCGGGTAGCAGGGTTTTCCCGTAGGGAATTGCCCGAACACGCCTAGCCCAATCCGCCAGGCCATTATTGCCCAGGCTGCCAAGGAAGTTTCGGGCCCGCCGGAACTGCGGACTCAGTTGATCCAGCACCGTCTGGGGCAACAAGGTGTTCAGATGGCTTTCCGACAGGTACAAGGCAAGCGCGGTGGGAGCATCCATGTCTTCCAACTTCAGTGGTGCGTCTCGTGTGAAACTCCAGCGGAATGGGGTTTCGCTATCGTCACACTGTAAGGAGAAGGGAACAGACAGCCGGTTCAGGTCGCGCTGGATGGAGCGCAGAGTTACGGAAAAGCCTTTATCGCGGAGCTTTTCGAGAAGGGTTGGTGTTGCGATGCGCCGAGGCTCGGTGGGTATCAGTCGCAATAATGCGAATAGCCTGAGCAGCGTATCCTTCGCTTGGGACATGAAGACTACCTTGTGCTGAAATGCGACTTATCGCCAACGTTCTGGCGTCAAGTCAGTGCCGATGCTAGCGGCTTGAGTGGCATTGTGCCAGCTCTTGCCTGTGAAATCAGACCGGGTCCCACTCAGCGGGGCGTTATAGCTTTATGCCGGCTGTGGGAGGACTGAAGATGCTCATTCACATGGAAGGAGACTGACGAGCCTCTTTCTCACGTTTCAGTTCGTTGTATTCGCAGTACAGCTCGTACCCTTTCTTCAGCACTACAATGAGGCCGATTGCGGCAAGCAGATTTTTCATTGGAAGCTCCTTTGGTGGATCCTCGATAGATTTGCTTGAAGGGGCGACAAGTTGTGTCGCTTGCTCTTGGGCAGGATCACTGCTTATTGATACTGAGGAATTGCTCCAAGCGCGTCCTGAGAATTTCCTTATGATTAGCGCCGCGACGTTCAAGCGAAGGGCTATGGCAGTTGGGGCAGGTGATGAACCAATCGCGTTCCAGTACCAGCACATCGCTCTGGGGAAAAATGGTCTTTTTCCAAGAGCAGCACGCGCAGGTGAGGGTGAAGGGTGCGGGTGGGATTGGCATAGCAGTCATCCCGTGACTATTGGATGACGCCAGACTGCCAGCAGGTCGCGACAGATCATGTCGCTTCACTTGATCTGAGTCTTGGCTGAACACAAGGCGAAGGTTGTCGTGCTGGAGTGAGGGGCTGTACCCAACGCTTCCATGCGACTTCCCAGCCGGTATCGTGGCTTGCTCCCGGTATATGGATACATTCGATATGAGAGGGGGAGCCGAGGGCTCGCCGGTAAAGGTCTAGCAAGCGACTTGGAATAGCGGTGTCTCGCTGTCCAACTAAATGCCGCTGAGGCAACGACACGAGTTGACTACGATAGTCGAGCGGATCTAGCGAACCGTCGAGGGGCGAGAGCCCTTTCATTTGTGCCCAAAGCCGTGGACTGAGGTTGCCGGCCAGAGTCTGGACCTGAGCAACATCCTCCCGTTGGGCTGCCAGCAGCAGTGCCAATGCTGCACCTCCGGAATATCCCACCAGCTCGAATTCCCGATTGCCATAACGCTGCTTCAGTTGGTCTAGTGCCTGACTGAGGCTGGTGACGATTTCCTGGGAAAACCGCCGATTGGTCCAGAGCGAGGGTTCACAGGCCGGTGCGGCGACGAGCTGGCAAGGCCGCGCCAAGTAGGCATTCGGCGTTGGATCGTCCACTGCTAGCCGTGCTACCAGAAGGTTGTGTGGACTCGGATCCAGGCTGGGTTGTGTCGCCGTGGCCCAGGCATGGCCATCGCCTTCCAAGTAAACGCGCAGGCGAGCTGTTTTCGCTGTGCCCTGCGGTACCAGTATGGCGAGCGGGAACGGTTGCCCCGGCAGGATCTCTAGTTTCCGCCCATGCTCATCAGCCAACTGCTGCAGCGCTTCGCGAGGCGACTGGCAGCCGGCGAGGAGGGCGCCGACCAGCAGCGCCGTCAGGACTCGAAGAAAACCGGCCCACGTGCGTGGGCCGGAAAGGTAGTGGCTCATCAGAAGTCGTAACGAACCTTGGCGGTGAAAGTATCGGCGTTGAAGTCGGTCTTGCCGGTGTAGTCGTAGCTGACCCCGACCGTGACCGCACCCAGATGGTAGTCCGCACCGACACCGGCTTCGTAGCTGTTGCGGACTGCCTTGGCACCTTGGCTCACGAAGGGCGTGCCACCCAGTGTGAAGGTCGAGGTGCTCTGGGCTTCGTCCGCGGCGAAGTCATGGTAGGCCATCAGCTTGGCTTGCGGCTGCAGGTTGCCATTGCCGACCAGGAAGTCGCCCGCCACACGAACACCAGCACCCAGCTCCGCCACTTCGTAGCGTTGGCTATCTACCTTGAGCGCCGCCGACGACCCTTTCTCGTGGTAGCCGTCGATGTCGACGCGCGCATAGCGAGCGGCCAGCCGCGGCTCGATCAGGACCTGCTCGTTCAGGTGGTAGGTGTAGCCACCGACGACGTTGGCCCCCAGGACCTGGCTGTCGTAGTCACCCTTGGCTGTGGTGCCGGCGATACGGCGCTTGCTCTCGTTGTCGTTGAGGCCATAGCTCAGGTTGGCATCGACGAAGTAGTTGCCCTGTTCGAAACCGCTGTAGAGGGTCAGCGCATTGCCATCGACGTCGGTGGTGTTGCCGTTGTCGCTGTTCACACTGGTGTGCAGGAAGCTGTAGGCCACGCCCAGGGTCAACCGGTCGGTGAGCTTGCCGTCGGCGCCGATGGCGATGCCACGGCTGTAGGCGTTGAAGCCGGCGACGCCATCACGCAGATCCTGGTTGGCGTCGCTGTACAGCGCCTGGGCCCAGATGCCGGTGTTCTGCAGCACATCGCCCGAGGACTCACCGCGCAGGCTACTGGTGCGATTGCCGGTGACGTTGCTCATCAGCGTCTGCCCACTGGTGGCCGCCTGGGTCGCACCACCGTTCACCTCAGGAGCGAGCTGCTCCGTCAGCTTCTTCAGCGCTGCCGGATCCTGCGAGGCATTCACGTAAGCCTGGAACACCGGATCGTTGGGATTGCTCTGCGCCAGTCCAGTAATCACCTGGCTGAAGGCCGCGCCTGCACGTTGGGCGTTGGCTGAACCGCCAATCTGACCGATCACCTCTCCGACTTCGTCCTGGCCCTTGGTGCTGACCTTGGCCAGGATCTGGTTGTCACCACTGCTGACGGTGTCGACGTTCAGCAGGGCCGAGCGGCTGGTTACGCTGACGCCGTCATTCAGCAGGGTGCCGGCTTGGACCAGGGTATAGGTCGTGCCCTGGGCCTTGAAGTCGCTGCCCTGGGCTGCCAACTGGATCTGCGAGCCCTTGGCGAATTCCGCCGTGCCGGAGACGGCGACCACGGCCTTGCTCGGATCCGTGGCCGTGCTCAGGTTGAGCCCCAGCGAGGAGTTGCCCGCCACATCCAGGTTGCCCTGAATCGTGGTGTGCGGCTGAGCGAATTCCAAGTGTGCCGGCGTGTTGCCGGTATCGCTGCCGACATCCAGCCAACCGGCGTCCTTCAAGCGGATGTTCGCGCCATCGGTGCTGGCGTCGGTACCGCTGAAGGTCACGTCGCCGTTCACTTCGATATTGGATAGGTCGATCAGGTTGCCGGTAATGCTGCCGGCGTTCCAGACCAGGTGCACGCCACCACTGGCCTGGGAGGCATCGATGGCTTCGTCCTGGGAAATCAGGTTGCCGCTGTTCTGGATGACCAACGTGTTGCCGGCATTCGCACCGTCGATGTCGAAGGCCCCCACCTCGATGGCGGCATCGTCAGCCTGGATGGTGCCGGTGTTGAGCACCTGTACCGGCGCACTGGTAAAGCTCACGCCGTCGAGACGCAACGCGGTTGCATCGTCGCCGTGGGCCACGATGCTGCCATGGTTCTCGATCCCGCCGAGGTCCACCCGATCCGGACCACCGTTGTCATCATCATAGGTGGCGAGAACACCCGTCGAGCCGGCGCCGCTGACCTGGATCAGACCATCGTTGATCAGCTTGCCAGCGATGGTGCCGCCCTTGAGCTGGATGCCGGTGGCCTCTTCGCCATCGGCGAGGATCTTGCCGCTGGCGGCGTTGACCAGGTCGCCCTGCAACACCGACTGGCCGGCGAACTTGAGGCCACGGATACCATCGCCCTCGAGGACACCGCCGGCCACCTGCAGGGTGCCTTCATTGACCAGGTTGCCGTGGATGATGGCCGGATCGATCAGCAGGCCGGTGACGCCCGCGCCGTTCACCGTGATGTTGCCCTTGTTCTGCAGGTTGCCGAACACCTCGGTCGGCGCGCCGATGGGCGAGGGAGTGTCATCATCGCCGGCGTAGGACAGGTCGACGCCGTTGAGGTCATCGCCCGTGGCCTGCACCTGGGCGTTGAGCACCAAGTCGTGATTGAAAGTGTCGCTGTAGAAACGAAGTGGCTGGTCGCTGCCAGTGAAGCTGCCGGTGACTTCGGTGCTGTCGGTGTAGGTGTTGCCTTCGCTGTCCAGCCCGCTGTTGGTCAACGTCAGGGCGTGTGCGGCGAGGGGTAGGGCACTGGCGGAAATCGCCAGGGCGAGCAGTGTCTTGCGATATTTTGGAGTCATGAGTGCTTTATCCCTAAACAGTATTTGGCGATTTGTTTTTTTATTATTTGTTTTGCGGAGACCTCTTTTCGAAAATAAAAAGTTGGGTGGTGAATGCGCAGCCAAACTTGGCTGCGCAGTTGGTGGAGTGATTGGTTTGGTTTGATGAGGATCTTTCTTATTCTTTAACTGCGATGCGACAACTTGCGTCGTTCTGCCTACCAAGCAGAGCGACAGAGGTTTTTCTTGCTGGTCAGGGGTTGGAGAACCTGGGGAAGGTTCTGGGTCGGGAGCCTCACCGTCTGGCCGCCGGCGCTGAGTTGCAGGGTGCGGGCCTTGCGCAGCGCGGCCCAGAAGCCCGGGAAGCTGGAGCTGCAGGCTTCGCAGTCGGTGTAGAGGGGGTTGCTGAAGGTGGTGCCGTCGACGATGACGTCGAAGCCATCGCGTTCGGATGAGTACTGTTTTCCGGCGATGGTGGCGTAAGCGGAGACCGCGCTTTCTCCATCGTCTGGGCAGGTGATGTTCAACTGGTTGCCGTTACCGTCGTCGATCAGGTGTTCTTCGACACCTTGGGTGTAGCTGGAAGTCCATTCAGAGGTGCCGGCAAAAGCGGTGCTGGTGGCCAGCCAGCCGAGGAGAGAAGCCAGAAGCAGTTGCTTGTGCATGGGGACAATCCCTGTATCGAGTGAAGAAAGATCACCAATAAAGTCGAAAATCAACCTTTTGGGGTGATTTTCGACCTGTGGTGTTCTTCATGTCAATGAGGCGGTGCTCAACCATTCAGGTTGAATGGGAGAGGCATCATGTCTGGTACGGATCAGAAAGCACTGGCTGAAGCGGTAGGACGGGCTATTGCTAAGCAGCGCATGCGCTGTGGGATGACGCAGGACGAAGTGGCGGAGATCCTGGGCGTGGGGAATGAGGCGGTGTCACGCATCGAGCGCGGAATCGTCATGCCCAACATTGCCCGGCTGTTCGAGTTTGCGACGATCTTCAACTGCAATGCGATGGAACTGCTGAGCGAGGCCAGCTTGCGCCCGGATGACCAGGCCTCGCGGATCAGCGGATTACTGAATGCCCTGGAGGAGAGCGACCGTCAGTTGGTCGTAGAGATGGTCGAACGGTTAAGTGAGCGACTTAGTCGCGGGTGAGGGGTGCCACTTCAGCCAGCAGAATTGAGTTAGCGGCGTGGTAGGGGTTCTTCGTTGTACTTCGCTCCGCAGCGGAGGCAGAGGCAGTCGTATTCCATGAACTGAAAGCGGCGTACATCGCGAATGAAATCGCCGGTACTGTTCCAGTTCGCCGCCGCGCCGCATATACCATCGAGCATCAGGTTGAACGCGCGCTCCAGCGGACTCTCGCAATGCAGGTCCGAGGTGATCGGCTGCTGCCGGGCAGATGACTGCTGGATGCCGCGCAAGAAACCGTCCAGCGTGCCCATCAGCCGAGCCAGTGCTTTGGCGGCATCCTTGGACAGCACCACGGATGAGTTACAGATCAGACACCGTGTGATCATGGTGAGTGCTCCTGTTAGGCGGAAAGTTGGGATGAGAGTCGGCGAGTAGGAGCCCTGATGGCTCCTGCTTATGCCGCCAGGGGACTAGAGGGAAATGTGGAGCCCGACCCGCTGGAGGAGTCGGTGGAACAGGATCAGTGCCAGTACGATGGCCAGTGCCAGCGGCCAAAAGCGCAGCATGAGCACCAGCAGCGCAACGGCCATCGCGCAACTGGCCAGCACGCCGATGAACACGAACAGCAAACCAATGAAGCGCACCAGGTTCATGGCGCAATCCTCCTCGTAGATTGAGTGATGGGTGATGCCGCGGACATCAGTCCGCGGCGTGTTGGGCCCGGGCTTCGGCACGGGCTTTCAGCAGCGTCGACAGGGTGGGTTTCGGCGTGGTGAGCGGTTCCGCTACTAGCGCGGTCGAAGGCGGCGATTCAGGAGCCGGCTCCGGGAAGAACTCTTCGGTGATGGCCCCCGTTTCCTCGTCACTGTCTTCGAAAGCGCCATTGGCAAAGCCCAGCCGCGCAGTGGCATCCAGCGCCACCTGGTCGAAGCCGGAGGCCTGGCGCGCTTCATCGAGTTCCCGGGCTTGCAGCAAGGCTTCCTCCATCGAAAGGCCACTGCGCACCGTGATATCGACGTAGAAGATCGGCGAGCCATGGCTTTGCCGGGTGGACTTGCCGCGCAGACGTAGCTCCAGCGGCAAGCACGCCAAGCGGTTGCCGGAGATCGCCTGCAGGTACTGCAGCCGCGCCACCAGGGTACGAATGCTGTTGAAGCCGGTGGTGCGGAACACGAAGCTGCCCAGCGGATCCTCATCGCCAATGGCGACGTTGAGGCGACCGTAGGGCTTGCACGCACCGCCCTTGGCCAGCGGACAACCATCCGGCGACGGGCAGGGCAGCGAAGCGATGCAGTCCTGGCCACGGCGCCTGCAGGTCTCGCCATTGCCGACACACAGCGGCCGTCCGGACTGCCGATCGAACAGGCAGTACTCGGCGCGGAAGTTCAGCTCCGGCGCGTTGAACAGCAGACGGATCGGAATGCTGCGGATCTTGCCGCCCTGCGCTTTGCGCAACTCCTCGTCCAGCGGATGGGGCAGCCAGCCATCGCGGAGTTGGACCTGCGACGTGAGGGTGAATTGATCGTCCTTCTCCGGCAGGCGCTTGCCGTTCTTCTCGACGACCTTGCCGATGGAAATCCGCCCGAGCACCGGCGGGGTAATGGCCAAGCCTTTGAGCATGGTGGTTCTCCAGTGGATGAATAAAAAGGACCACCCCGGCGCAGGGGAGACGCCAGGGTGGTCAAGGGGGGAAGCGAAATCAGGTGATCAGGAAGCGCCGGCTGCCGACCTTGGTGGTGGGGTAGCGCGCCAGCAGGTAGGGCTTTTCCTTGAGCAGCCGCGACACATCGAGCACTACGCTGTCCTTGGCCTTGCGCCAGGACACCGCGCCGTTGGCGAACAGCGCCCGGCTGGCATCGCCCATGGCCTGCTGCAGTTGCTGCTTCAGCTCGGCCTCGCGCTTGCCCTGGAGCTCCAGGCTGGCGCGCACCATCTGCAGTTCATCGAAGGCAGCCGACAGCAGCGGATCCTGGGTGAAGTCCAGGGTGTGCCCCTGGTCCTCTGGATACAGGCAGCGCAGGGCCTGCTCCGCCGACTCGGAGCCATCCGCCGGCGGTGGCGTATCGCGTTGCACGTAGTTCCAGAAATCGCGCTCCAGCTCGATCAAGCGGGCGATCAGCTCCTCGTCGCGCTCGATGCGATGGATCTCCAGGTGCTGGCCGCCGAGCAACACGGCCACATCGGCCGCCTGCTTGCCAGTGACCGCCAACTGGTGCATCACCTGCAACTGCACGTAGACCGGCACACCGTCCTTCCACAGACGCGCACCGTTGATGCCGGCGGTCTTGCATTCGAGGATCTGTACGTCGCTGGCGCCGATCACCTCGCGGTCGATGTTGGCCAGCATCCAGTCCAGTTTCGGATCGGGATGCTGCAGCACGGCATTGATCCGCCGTACCCGGTTGCCGGTACGCCGGGTATAGTGGTTGGCGACGATGGGCTCGAGGATGTTGCCCCAGTAGGTCGGGCTGTCCTCGTCGTTCGGATCGCTCTTGGGCAGCCCGGCATCGCGACCGGTCTTCTCCAGCCACAGCTCCAGCTGCGACTTGTAAGGGTTGAGGCCGACTGCGGCTGCAGCATCCGAGCTGCCGATGCCGTGCTTGCGTACGGCCAGCCAGTCGTCACGGGACAGATCCTTGGTGCCGACCAGGCGCAGGGCAGGGCGTTGCCGTGTTCTGTTGGATGTGGAATGGGCGTGAGTCATGAGGATTTTTCTCCGGACATAAAAATGCCCGACCGGCGGAACCGGTCGGGCATCGAGTGAGGGAGTTGGGGTCGTCAGGCCATCAACGGGAGGACTGCATCCAAGCAGTGCTGCAATCCCTCCCTCTTAACGGGCTGCACCACCGGCCATGGCGGTCACCGGCTGCCGTCGCCGTGCGTGATGGGCACGAACCTTCTCGCGCCAAGTGGGCGAGAGTTCCTTGGCCATGTCGAGATAGCGCAGCGGGCAACTGTAGTAGTACGGCGCCATGGACTCATCCATGACTTTGTAGCCCCACTCACCGCCACTGCGTTGCAGCAGATCACAGCGGATGTAGCGCATGGACTCGCCAGGTGAGAGGTCTGGGTGGACACCTGTAGTTTTCGCCGTCACTTCGGTGACCGACCACAGCACATTGCCGCGCAAGGTATGCACAAGCACACGAACACTGGCTCGTGCCGTGTCTTCGGGGCGGATCAGATCTTGGACGAGTTCTGACCGGGTTCGGGATGAGAACAGCCAGCCCATGAGAGAGGCCTCCAATGAAACACCGAGGCCCAACTCCACGGGAGCGGAACCCCGGCAGGTGGAAGGGAACGCCCAACGTCGTGGTACCTGCGAGCGACTGCTGTCATCGCAGAACCGGTTGGGCGAAGAGAGATAACGGAAGGAGGGAGCGGCCGTCAGGCCACCAACTGCAGGGCCGCATCCAGGGCACGTTGCTTGATTACCGCCCCCTGGCCGAACCAGGCCGAGTCCATGCGGTACTCGTTGCTACGGGCACGGCGCTCGTGGTCGACATACTCGGTGACGGCATTGAGCAGACCCCAGGCAGTGCCGTTGGCGGCTTCCAATTGCGAGCCGCGACCACGGCCTTCGTACAGGCTTTGCACCCGACGCAGCGCGCGTTCGTTCGGCAAGGCATCCGGCAATGGGTTGTTGGGCTGGGCATCACAGAGCACCTGCATGAAGTAGCCCATCGCCTCGTGCCACTGCACCTTGCGCTCGGCCAGATGGCGCATGCGGTACATGAACTCGTCCCATTGCGAGACGGCGATACCGAGTTGCTTCTTCACCGCCTGAGCATCGAAGCGGGTGCTGTGCGGCACCTTGATCGCCCGGGTAGCGCCATCGACGGCGATGGTCAGGGTGTTGTTGCACACCACCCGCACCGTGGTCGGTGTTGCCGTGGTGGCCAGGGTGCCGTCGCAGGAGGTGGCCAACAGCAGGTAACCGTTGACCAGGTCGTTGCCCTTTAGCGAGGTGTTCTGCCCGGTGCGTGCCAGCGCCCAGAACTTGCGACCGCCCTTGAGCACGCCGGCGGTTTCCAGCTCGTAACCGGAGACCTGGGTGAGGTCACGGTAGAACTCCAGCACTTCCTTCGGCTGCACCACCTGGTAGCGCTGGGAGACCACCGAAAGCGGTGCCTTGGTGTCGGAGCGGTAGAGCACCTTCTGTTCGGGGAAGGAGTGAATACTGCCCAGATGTCCGACTGCGTCCGCTTTGAAGTGGACGGGGCTTTCCTGGATTTGCCAGTCCATGCCAGCTTCCCGCTGCCAGACTTCCAGCGGTTGTTTCGGGGAGAGACGACTGCCCAGGCCATGCCAGGGAGCTTCGCCGACATAGGCCATACGTTCGATGAGATGAGCCATGATGAGTTTCCTGTGAGCAATAGCCGGCATAAAGCGCTGCGCGAAGCGCAGCACCGGCGGAAGGAATGAAAGGGGAGGGAGCGAAGAACGAAGCCGATCAGGTCGGCAGGTTGAAGCGATGCCCGCAAATCAGGCAGAGGTTGTTGGCGAGCACGTGGCGATCCAACTGGTCGCCGAGTTGGGCGCCGAGCGCACAGCCGCCGACACCGCCTGCCAGGCCGCCAAGAATGGCGCCGGACAACGAGCCGAGGGTAATGCCCAGCGGGCCGGCAATGGCGCCGACTGCTGCGCCGGCCTGACCACCAGCAAGAGCGGCGGAAGCGCCACGCGCTGCGCCACCGACCGTGCCGACCAGGGCGCCGATCTTCATGGCGGGATGCAGAGATGCGATTTTGGGGGAGTTACAGCGAGGACACTGCAATGACATGGCTGGAGAGCCTCCATGATGGGTATGTCAAAGCAGTGATGTAGAGCTGTATTTTTTTTGAATCGAATTGTTGTGTCGCGCGAAGGGATCTACGGGGGCTGTCGATCCCAAACAGCCGTGAGCTTTGTACCGAAGGCACCTCGCGGCCCGATTAGTCCGCGCGATATACGACATCTGTTAGTTAAGTTCGTGCTACTGCTCTCTACTGGGCCTCTGGTAGCCCCATCTTCAAACGGTAGTGCTCTGGATGGCCTACCGCCTGAAAAACAGCCTCCAGCTTGGAAAGGTAATAGGTGATGTTGAACTGGCCCCAGCCGATATGGGCGATGTTCGTCTCGTCCCAGTGGGCCCCTCGGTTCAAAAAACGCTCCAAGGGCCGGAATGTCCCATCTTCCGCTGACAGTTGTTGCAGGATGTCTTCAAACCGTTGGGCATTGCCAGTGAAGGCAAAGAAGTTCTCTAGGATGTATCGCATGGGGTTGGGTACCACCTGGATGCGCACCAATCCTTCCTTGGCGTCCCGCATGACACGCCAGAGGGCATCGTAGTCATTGGCAATATCACGGGCGTCCATCGGCACTACTTCTTCAATGGAAAGGAGATACGTCGAGACGTCTACAAGGCTCAGCAGCTCGGTGAGCTGTGGGAGCGGATCACTCGGGACATGGCAACTACAACAGTTGCAATCATGATAAGGGGCGGTACGAGGGCGAGTGTGGTATCGGCATCGTTTACCGGAGCGACCTGGAGGTCCGACCCCATGTCCACAAGGCGATGCGTTACCTGGTCAAGGATGTTCAGCCACTCCGGTTGAGCCCCGAAGGGGCTCGATGCATCCGGATGGGTATATGTCGATAGTCAAGAGCTGGATAGCACCTAATTAGCGACCTGCTAGTTGAGGAGTGGCCTTTGTACTTCGGGAAAATTTTGAGGGCGGTTGGTAACGGATCATGCTCATCCTCGAAGGATGAGCATGATCACCGCTGATTAGAGGCTTTGGAATATTCGAAGGTGGTAGCACGAGAAAAATCACCTTCGGTTCAATTAGGTCCTGAGTACCAAGAGTCTGATTTTGGTTGCAGCGTGGCCTATTATGAACCTGAGGGCTCTGGAGTCACTCGGTCACCAATGAATCCTGTATCCCGCCAAGTAGCCCTAACAAAGTCATGGAACTCAACGTTGTTGGCTAGCTCTAGGTCGTCTACATGATCAGTGATAATCAGTTGCGGCCGAATACCGGTGGCTTGATAAGTATTCTCGCAAAACTCTACAAACTTATTAAACATGTTGGTCACCGCGCTCATATCGTGATCTACACTATTTTCTCTTCCTGCAGTCGCGGCTAGCTCTTTCGGTTTAAAAGATTTGCCATGATCGATTGTTGAGGGGAAATATACCTGTGTAGGTTGATCGAGGAAAAGAATAGGCGGAATCTTACACCCATTCTCATGCATCAATGCGAATACGGAATGAAGCGCCAAAAATAGTGTTAAATGGGTATACAGCCAGTTTGCACCACTGCCCATGGAGCGTAAATAAACGTTACCCATATCGGGGCTTTCATGCCAGAGATCGAAGCTTTCAAGGTCGAACTTAAGATTAATTGGTTTATAGGCGGCTTCGAAATCGAATTCCGCCCCGATACGAGCCATTTCACTATCAATGAGGTAGCTCAAATCTCTCATTTTCGACTCAACTTGGTATGCGTCAAGCTGCGGTCGAAGTTCTTCGAGCTTTTCCTTTATTGTCTTCCTGGTGCCTTCGAACTCAGTTTGCGGCTTATCCAAGTAGTTCTCAATTAGAAGCTCAAGGCGATGCTTGATGCGAAGAGCTACCTCGTCAACCGTCTTCTTATTCTTGAGCTGATCTATCTGGCTAGTAATTCCCTTGATTCGCTTTTGGATCTCTGAAAGATTTTCCTTTTCTTCATCTAGCTTTTTATTAAGCTTGGTTTCTTCCTCTTTAAAACTTTCTCGCACATATGAAGATACTCTCAGCTCGCTATTCATCCAGCCGATAGCGTGCGATAGCTTATTGGCCTCCAACTCTAGAATTTCACTTGGTGCGTCACAGAATGGACAGTGAGATTCGCTTACCTCGGCGTACTCAGGTACAGGGATGGATCCAATGGTGCTTTGATAGGTTTCAGTAAAGCCAATTGATGATCGGACAGCAAAGATCTTGTCCTGAAGCTCACGCACCACTGCTGTTTGTGCTGCACGTTTATCGTCCAATAATCTTTTTTGCTCAGCATATGTGTCTGCTGCGCTATCAATTCGAACATTCGCGTCCTTGATTTTTTTCAGCGCAGATTGTGCATTTGCTACAATTTGGGCGGCCGTTAAGCTAATTAGGTCCGTCCCGCTCACGATCCTATATTCTATTAAGAGTCCTTCAACTGCATTTTGGAGTCGGATCTTTTCTTCTTGCCGCTTAGGGATCTGAGCTTCTATTTTTTTTAGCTCAAGCTTCAGCTCATTGTAGTTTTGGGCGAGCCAGAAATAATCTTGATCTACTACTCCAAGAAAAATCTTGAAATGATCAATTACTTGTTCTCGCTTTGCCTTTTCATCGAATCTGTAAAATAAAGCGTGTTTATTGGCTACTAGGTTCTGGTGTTGTAGCATGTATGAGGCAAAGCTTCGAATAGAGGGAGTTCCACTCTTCTTTACTCCATAGGTCCTGGGGCCCGTATCCTCGTCCACGTCTACCAATGTTATAGCGAAGAATCTTCCTAATTCCTTCTTAAAATCTCTCAGCGGAAAGTAACAGCTTGGCCGATAGAAGTCCTTTTTCTTCATCCCCTCGAGAATATCTTTTAGGGAAGCCTCATAGAACTCTCTGAGAAATAATCGATCACTAGTACGCTCCCTGCAAAGCACTAGCAAGCAGGCTTCCATTTCAAGGATAGTAAAGAAGATTTTTCCTCGACTGGTTATTATGCCCTTAGGAATTGTGTCATCACTGTTGCCAAGACAGAAATCAAATATTTCAATTATGGCGCTCTTCCCCATCGAGGACTTTCCAGTAATTATGTTTAGTCCGGGAAAGAACTCGACGTGATGAGCTTGGTTGTCATGATCGATAACACCAATGGCTTTCACAATGCATTTCATAACTGCGTCATCCCTAACAACTTGTATATTTGAGGTGCGTCACTATCTTCAAAGAGCCGAGCTAGATTGCGTGCAGACACCAGTTGGGGCCTGATGCCATCCGGGCAATAGATATTTTTCCTGACTGGCTGCACAGTCAACTCGTCATCAATCCGTAGATGTTCGGAGTTTATAAGGCTAAATAATGCCTGGTTAGTAGCTTGACGGAGCAAAATAATTCGCTTGTGAATGCCGGCTACACGCGACTTTTCCGAGCACATAGTTCGGAGGGAGTTGCGATCAGTAATTCGGTAAAGGTAAGCGGATGTAGGTTGATGTAGCACGAATGGCAAAACCAGATAGCTCAGAAGAATATTTCTAGGGGCTTCGTGTACATTTAAATAGAATGAATGTAGGATGGGCGCAAGAATCAATGGGCTACGATGAAGTGTATGGATATGATCTGTGGTTGTAAGATCCATTACCAAAGTCTCCAATGTAACTTATCCTCGCCTTTCTCATCCACTTCCTCTGCCAGTATATGCAAAATCCCGTTGCGAAATTCGACTGATGTGCTGTCGAAGCCTGGAAATGGATCTGCACTATCGCCACATCGTGTATCAAAGAAACTTTGGGACGCTTCGCACCAGTCTTCTTGAGCCAGTTTACTACACCGACGAACCTCGGCGCGACGTAAGCTAGCATGCCGATCCATCTGGTCTTTTTTGTAATTATCTACATCTTCCTTGTCGACGGTAAACCGTTTGAACTCATCAAGGATTGTATGGGTTGCCACTATATGATGCAGAATGGCGGTGGACACCATTGAGCCATACTCAATTTCGTGAAGCTTTTTTACGAAAATTCTTTCAGTGTAAGATGGGTCTTCAGCTATTTTAATGAGGTCACGAGAGTTGATCACTGGAAATTTTCGCGAATTGCGAGAATAGCGCGCTCGCAACGTTGCAATCTTCATGTCAAAATCTTCGTACGAAATCTTCCAACCTTTCTCTATCATTCCAGGTTCTATTAAATAACCAAGTAATGCCTGAAAATAGTCATCTCGCTTGGTTGGATCTAGGCCTATCCCAAATTTCGACTTGGCCGCATTGGCTCGATCTACCAAGCATGGTTCGTTAGATATAATGGAAATTTTTTCCAATATATCCATGAGCTGATTGCGCCTCTCGTCAGCCATCACAAATCGCTGTGCAGAAACTGTTTTCGACGGCTTCTTTTCTCCTGTTTTTTCGAGCCGTAACTCGCAGGATTCATGAACCGATTTTAGAAGAGCTATCCGCTTCGAAAGATTTAGCTCGTTCCAGTGTTTTATCTCGGAATTTACTCCAAACTTCTGAGTTGTCAGAAGTATTAGCTCTGAATAGTAATCAGCCTTAAACCTTGGCGCCAACCAGTTCTTCAGCGTATTCCAGAAGTTTATATGGCCGTCCGTTAGAGCATCGGCGAAGTCTTTCACTTCAACTTGGGATTTACCCTCGGTACTCACATCCCCGAATCGCTCCAGCCATAAACTTTGACCTTCAACAAGAGAGTGGCAGTATTCGAGTGTTACGGTCAATTGATAGGAGATCGCCTCAATTAATCTGGTAGCATCGTTCCGCTGCTTTTCCACGAGTTCCTTCCCTACCTCACCTTTCAGTAGCTACGTATCAACAGTTTTTGCGAACACTCAATATGCTGCTGACTAGAGATTATTTTCTGTATGTATATACAGGTCGTCAGGTCGAGGGTTCGGATGGCCTTGGAGATATCTGTATATTTGTACAGTTGCATCTTCTACATGTCGGATTGTAGCGTGCCATCATATCAACATCAAAAGGCTATGCCTCTGTCGCGCCTGAGGTAATGAGCTGCGGAACTGGTGATGAACTCGTCTTTCGTGATTGGAGGTGGCACTTGTCACATCCTCGATCAATGCCAGTGGTCATCTGGCTTGGTCCAGGGGAGGACGGCGAGACCTATCATTCAGCGCCTCACAGCTCTAGGAGTGAAGAGCGTCGAGTGGGCGTTACTGAGGAAGCTAGTCGAGAAGTTGTGCAGTCCATTCACGCAGCAAGCAGTTGCGGAACTGGCGGTGACGGTGCCTACTATCTGTCTGCAAAGATGCCTCGCTCTGATTCTGGCAGGCCTAGGCGGCGCGAGGCGACGGTTACGCTATATCAGCGTGTAAGACCGAAAATTCGGTCCCCGGAAATGTGCCGCCCAAACTAGGGCCGTAGGGGCTGGTCGGTCCGCAACCTGATCGCTGTCGTCGTCCTTTTGGAAGCTGTCAACCGGCGACTCTAATGGCGCATGCTTCGAGAAACGTTCAAAATGGGCAAATTTTGACTGGGATGCAAAGCAAAAAATGCCAAATGGCGATACAACAAGTATTGATGTCGACTCTCGTGAGGAGGATCTAAAGGAAAAGTTACGGGAGCACCTGCACTCTCTTGGCTTTACTAAAGCTGAAAAGGGAGTATTGCAAGCTCCGGGAAACACTAAGGAGGCGATCCGCTCTCTCCACAGTGCGCAGCGAGAGGAGAAGCTCTCAGCTAATGAGAAATTTGTCTCACTAACTGGCCGAAAACTGATGAAATTCTTTGCGTCCGGGGCGGACATTGACCCGGAAAAAATTTCACCGGTCCTTGAGCGTGTTTCATCGGGAACGCAACAAGGTGAGCTCTTTCGGCTTGCATCTTTGTTGTGGTCTGTTCCCGTTTCAAACGGGTTTGGTAGGCGTCTCCGTTACCTTGTCTGGGATGAAAATAATGGGAAGCTAATAGGGCTAATTGCCATCGGTGACCCTGTGTTTAATCTTGCTGTGCGGGATAGGTTTATTGATTGGAATATTCATGATAGAAGTGCGCGGCTCGTAAATCTAATGGACGCCTACGTGTTAGGGGCCCTCCCCCCGTACAATATTCTCCTGGGTGGTAAGCTTATAGCATGCTTATTGCGTAGTCGTGAACTTTATGATGATTTTTCCACTGTATATGGTGGTATGACAGGTATCATCTCCGGGGAGGTAAAGAAAGCTAGGCTTCTTGCGATAACGACGTCGTCGTCAATGGGGAGGTCATCAGTTTACAATCGTCTTAAGCTTGATGGAATAAAGTACTTAGAGTCTATTGGGTATACCGATGGTTGGGGGCATTTTCATATCCCCGATCAATTGTTTTCGGAGCTTCGTAGTTACTTGCGTGATATTGACCATACTTACGCGGATCAGCATGCCTTCGGGCAAGGACCAAACTGGCGTTTGCGAACTATGAAAGCAGCGTTGTCTGCGCTTGGCTTCAAACAAAATCTAATGCGGCACGGTATCCGGCGCGAGGTCTTTATATGCCAGCTGGCCAATAACGCGACAGAAATTCTGCGGACCGGAAGAGGTCAGCCCGACTTGACATCGCTCCTGTCTGCAAAGGATGTTGCCGAGCAAGCAGTGAGTCGCTGGATGATACCTCGTTCAAGGCGTAGACCTGAGTATCGAGACTGGATGCCTGGGAATCTTATTGACATGTTTGGAAATCAGGCGCGAAATCTACGTGCCCAGATAGAGGAAATAGAAAAGCATAGGAATATTGACTGGCTGTAGGGATACAGGGAGGGGAGAGTGGAGTATGCTTTCAATAAAATAACTGGCAGATTGGAGTCGGCGGCGAAAGTATCGTTTTCCTGGGTTTATATATGCCCAGTCTGTAAGGCGAGGGTTTCTCACCGCTCCGGTGTGAGAAGGAAACCTCATTTCGCCCATTGGCCTGGAATGGGATCGCCTGAGTGTGAGATGTTTGTTCCGGGCCTTCACGGGCAGTATATCCACGGACAAGCCTCTGCCACTATGGAGAAGCAGAGGATGGAGCTCCGCTTGGTGATCCCTCCAATAGGGGCCGATCGTGCTGGCTGGTCGCTCGAACTGGTGCTGCCCCCATGTCGCGAATGTCCGGCTATGCTCTCGCTGGACGTGGGGGGAAGAGTCCAGACGCTGAATATGCGTGGTATGCAGGAGCGCCGCCGTGTGACTGTTGAGCTTTCTACTGCCCCTTACTCTATAGTCGAATTCAGCGGCAAACCCGACCCTTCGTTCGTCCTCAGTGTGGATAGAGAGTGCCGAGGGTTACCCGCCGTAGGAGCTGCGGCCTTCACCGCGTCGGGCCGAAGCGAACCTCGAGGATTCCCACGAACACAGGAGCTAAGAGCTTCGGAAGCCTTTGCTCTGCTGTGGAGGGAGCCTGCTAAGCCAGATTTTCCCGATGAGTTAGTGATCGATAGATTTCCTGGGCGACAAGGATGGAATCTAGCTCTAGCCACATTTCCTGATGAATTATCCCCAAGATGCGCCGATTGGTTGCATTCATTCACAGGGCTGCCAATTGCACCGCCCGTGCCCGCAATCACCGCTGTTTGGCCATTCTTTACTAGGAACGCAAGTGTCAATGTGGTTGAGAGTGTCAGGACAAGCGTACTCTTGCTAGCAGCGAAGATGATGCCGTTGGAACAGTCGGATCAAGGTCCGACAATGCAAGTCCAAAGTGGGTCCTCAAAGTATTCCGTTCTAGGAAAGGAGCGATCGCCAGCGTTTTTTGCCCTTAAGACTGACGGCGCGCAGACTGTAAAAGTTTCAGATGCGAACAATCCAGGGATTGAAGAGTTCGTATCCTTCACCCTTAATCCAGTGCGCTCTCAGTGGCTCCCCTCTGTCGAACTGGCGTTCACGACACCAATGGGAGTTCACCATGTTGTTCCTCTGCATCAACGCAGGTGTACAGATATGGTGGCTGAGGCCCGGACACATGGGAGGGGGCCAGACTATCTATCGATGCCTCCTGGCGCGACGGGAGTTCTCCGCATAGATGGACCAATTGGGCGATTTGTGACAGCGCTTTCCTCTGGGAGTGACTCTTCTCCTCATAGCCGTCATATGCGTCTCCCACCGCCTGACGTACTGACGAAGATAACTTCCGCCTTGGCCGACCCTGCATGTCACGTAGAGATTGAATTCGGTGGTTTTGGGCGATTGCGCGTCGCCGGCACTTGGACATGTTCTTCAGTAGGACTCCGTAGTAAGGAACTCACTCCGGCCCTGCGATCGAGGTTGCTTAGTTTCATGTTCCAGTTGCAAATTGCTTCGCCAACAACAGTGTGTTCTGACGACAACTCGCTAGTTGGAGTCTTCGCTGCTGTGAGGCCCGAAGCGTCGCTCATCCCGCATTATCGTTCGCTGGTAAAGGAGATCCTTGCCTGCGGCTTTGAAATTAAACGTTTGGGAGAAGGTGCCTCATCATGAGTTACCAATACAGCCAGGAGGCAAAACAGCGAATTTCTGCATTGGGACAAACCGTGGTCGCCGAATTCATTGAGGAAATTCCTCATGGATTGCGCAAGACAATCTATAACCGTTTGCCGCGCATTCAAGGATTCAGACCAGGCACACCTCCCGAGTTCAAGGAGAGACAGAAACGTCTAATAGGACATCTGATCCATCCGCAAACAAGCCTCAAAGATGCATTTGACTGGAGTATCTTCACCCAGCTTTGGGAGGCTTGGGGTATGGGCCGGCTGGGAGGTTCCATTCCACAAGGCGACAACTCCGAGCTTACTTCCGACGCCGGTCCTTCCTTCTTGAGGGAGCTCGCTGAGCGTTTTCCGCGTGCCGCTAAAGAGGACGTAGAGCGATTATTCATTTTCAGTTGTTTTCCAGACCATCCTGATGTCGCAATAGCACTTGCTTGTTTCCGCTCGGCTTCAACTCTGGCACGCGATCAGATGATCGACGGCCTGCCGACCCGTATTGAAGACATGGAGCAACGCTTTGCAGTTGCTGAGGTTGCTGCTGCGGATCAGGCCAACCGCATTGGGCAACTTGAAGTCACAGCGGCTTCTCTTGTCAGAGGTATTGAGGACTTCGCCAAGAACGTTAGTCAGAGTTCCAATGCAGTGTCCGACTTGCGGATGTCACTGGATGCGGAATTCGCACGTTCCGAAAAGACTGAAAAAGTTATTGATTCGCTAAGCGTTGCCGCTAAGCAGAACGCTGACGCTATCGCCGCCGTCAGCATCAAAGCCGATGTCCTTGAGGAAGGCGTGCGGGCGCTTGTGGTCCGTGGAGAGAGGTGGGATGAGGTCGCAACTGACATAGCAGCGCTGAGGGTGGCTGTCGAAAGTCTTTCAGCAGGCGAAGCTGATCAGGCAGAGACGGCTGAGACCGTTGGCATACTTTTGGGAAGAGTCGCTGCCCTTGAAAGCATCTTGGTGGGAAGTGGTGCGGAGTCAGGAACAAAGCAACGGGTTAGATTGCTTGAGAACAAGCCGGAGGGAGCGTTTGTCGCCATTCTTTCTATCCAAAACGCCTGTGACCTAGTCGCTTCGAATCTTCAGGCGACCGGCGTTGCGAGAGGGGCAACAATCGCCGCTGCTCGCCAGATAGTTGCAGCTCTTGCCGCAGGCCAAATGGTGCAGTTCTCTGGGTCGCTCGCTGACTTGGTGGCTGACTCTGTGGCCGCAGCTATCGGCGGGCCGATTTTCCATGAATGGCGAGTGCCGGTCGGACTTATATCTGATGAGGCTGCGTCCGACTGTGTCGAGATTGTTGCAGGCTCGTCAGGTTGCCTGCTTCTGAAGGGGGCGAACCTCTCAGCTTTTGAGGTCTACGGTGCTGCTGTTCGAGATATTGTCGTACGACGGCAGTTCACCGGGTCTAGCTACGGAGGCTTTGCTCTAATCGCCTCTTGGGCGCAGGGCCCGGCCGCGTTCCCTGATGGAGGCACGCTTGCTGAACTGGGGCCCGTATTCGATACGGATGCTCTTCCGATGCGCGGAATTTCCGCCAAGCTACCCCAGTTGAAGTACGGCCGACTCGCGAAAGAAGCCTGGCCACAGGTCGATGGCCTTGAAACTAGCGAGACGACTCCAGTTACGAGCCAGTTGGGTGAGCTTCTGAAGGAAGCAGGCTTTGAAGGCGGCAGTTTATGGCGGCGCGTGTCTAGCCGTGCATACGCGGCTCTCAGGGCGATACCAGGCGGAAAAGCGGAGGATGATCTCAATTCGCTGCTTGTCTCATGGGCCGCTCCATGGGCTAGAGCCAACGGAGGTCCTGTTAAGGAGATCATTCAAATCGCTGAACGCGAGTTGGCCAACGGGCGAGCAGACATGACAGTTTGAGGGCGTGGCGATGGAGTGGCAGGCGGTTTCCTTAGAGGGCGCGCGTAGGGGCGTCGCGGCGGGGATAGGCTGTAGGCGAGGAGGGGAATGCCTTCGGATATCCGCAGTGTCGGAATGCTTGCGAGCGGTATCGCATCTTTGCTCCGCCCCTAAAGGTAGTCAGGGAGAGTGGGAGCCTGCTGCCTCGGTTCGTCTCTCCGGTATGGTACGACGTAAGTTGGTTTCGTTGTGGCCAGATCTTGCTGCCGATGGAGTGGATACTCAACCTGGAGTAATAGGAATACTTAATAGTCTTGCCGATCTGGGAGACATGGTCAGACTCGAGGGCGGCAGGTGGCTTGCGGCGCCAGCTCACACTGTTCGAGCAGGAGACGGGTTAGCTGTGCTGCTAGGTGGGGGGCCAAAGGAAATACTCCCACAAGCGGTGAGGGCATCGGCAAAGACTGAGGGTAGGGTTCGGCTGGTGGAGACCGCTGCTTGCGAAGGCTGGGCAGATATGTGGGAGGCAGAAGAATGGATCGGAGCCCCCGCCGAAGGGCTTGAAGCATGGTCAGCGCGGCTGCTGGCTGAGGCTACGACTCGACTGACGGACGCTCCTGACGACATGGGTGAGGTCTCCGTTTACTTGACGCGTGAATGGGTCAGACTTACGGATCTGCCGGCCGGCGAGGGACCGATTTTACTCTGCAGAGTGCGCAGTTCGGGAGCGGCCGGGCCGATGTTTTCCTATTTCATTGGTGAATTTGTAAGGAGTCGCCTGCGGAGGCTTAGTGGCATAGATTCCCAGGATGCCAGACGCTTTCGCTTTCATCTGGATGCACGGGCAGGGCGCTCTATCCGCATCGTCGCTTCAGTGTCTCAGGGCTCGGTGAAACTCAGACTAGGGCGCCGCTTGCCAGAGCGTGAGGCAAGGGTGCTCCTGCTTGGCTGGCAGGTCCCCGCGCCTGATGGGGGACATCCTGGTGTAACGCATCACATGTTTCCCGTAGAGACTTTACCGATCTTGCGTAAGGCATTTGAGGGGCTTCGGATCGTACTGGACGAGCGTTTGGGCGCAGGGAGAGAAAACTGATGACCGTTATGTCGAAAACTGTCGAAGCAACAGGCGTCCATGAGGCAGCGAGGAGTCTGGCAGAGAGTCTCAGGCAATACATTGAGGCTCAATATCACATCCGTGATGAGGGGCTTATTAAAGAGCGCCATGCGCTTCTTCGAAGGGATGCAACCGTCGCCCAAGTCCCTTATGTGGAAGCCACTCCAGTCTATAAGGTGGGTGATCCCTACGACAGCCTGCCGATCCCTAATGCTGCCGTCGACGCACTGACCCAACTGGCGGGGATGGGCGTCGGCCTTTACCCCCATCCCTACGAGCACCAGTCGGAAGCACTCGTGTCTTTCCTCGGCAATGAAGCAGCCGACCTAGTAGTGGCTACTGGTACCGGTTCTGGTAAGACCGAAAGCTTCCTTATGCCTGTTATTGGTAAGTTGGCAATCGAAGGGGAAGAAAGGCCAGCGTCTGCTGAGCTTCCAGGCTGCAGGGCGATGTTGTTGTATCCGATGAATGCCTTGGTCAATGACCAGCTTGCACGTATCCGGCGAATGCTCGGCAACCCCGAGGCTGCAAAGGTCCTCTCAAAGGGACGAGCGAGGCCCATACGTTTCGGCAGCTATACGGGACGCACCCCCTATCCAGGACGCCGATCCTCCGTGCGGGATGAACGATTTATCAAACCTCTTTTCGAAGAGTTTTATCGCAAGGTCGCAGAGAAATCGGCAGTCCGGATGGAGCTGGAGCGCATCGGCCGCTGGCCCAGTAAAGATCTGGATGCCTTCTATGGGCGAGAGCTGGCTCAGACCAAAACCTACGTGTCGGGTAAGAAGGCTGGCAAGCAATATATTGCCAATAACTGGGGCCATCGGCTTGTTACGCAGCCCGGTGACCGTGAGCTCATGACCCGGAACGAGATGCAGCAGCGCTGCCCGGAACTGCTCATCACCAACTACTCCATGCTTGAATATATGCTCATGCGCCCCATCGAGCGGGGCATTTTCGAGCAGACTAGGGATTGGCTCAAAGCTGATCCCCGGAACGAATTCATCCTCGTTCTCGACGAGGCGCATATGTACAGGGGGGCTGGTGGCGCCGAGGTCGCTCTTCTCATCCGGCGCCTCTGCGCCCGCCTGGAGATACCCCGTGAACGCATGCGTTGCATTCTAACCAGCGCGAGCCTTGGTTCAGGCCCGACTGCAGTCGAGGACGGTGAGCGCTTCGCCCGGGATCTAACTGGCTTGCCAGACGGTTCCTCTCGACGCATCAGAGTGATCCAAGGAACCCCTGAGCCGCGTTCTCTCCCTCGTCCCGCCACGCGCGAAGAGGCCGAGGCGTTGGCGGAATTCGATCTTGGGGCCTTTCAGAATGCCGCCAACGACCTCGGCGCCGCACAGATGGCCGCGATGGAACTCGCCGCACGTCTGAACTGGCAGGTGCCAACCGCAGGGGATCATGCATCATTCCGTGACTGGCTCTTCGAGAATATGACCGACTTCGGTCCCCTTGAGACACTGATCGCGACGGTGTCGGGCAAGGCGGTTAGGCTCGACACTCTCAGCGAGGCGCTCTTCGGCGAATCTCCACCTGACACCGCAGCGCGGGCGGCTGACGCCTTGCTTGCTTTGGGTAGTTATGCCCGGCGGCGCTCAGATGGTCGCGTATTGATACCGACCCGCTTGCATCTTTTCCATAGAGGGCTGCCTGGGCTTCACGCTTGTGTGGACCCTGAATGTTCGCAAAGACTCGGCGGCCACGCCGGCCCCACTATCCTAGGGCGCCTTCATACGAAGCCGTTGGACCGGTGCTATTGCACGTCGAAGGGAAGGGTCTACGAATTGCTCACCCACCGCGATTGCGGTGCCGCTTTCGTCCGCGGCTACGTGAGTTCCGATATGGATTTTGTATGGCATCAGCCGAGTGGCCCATTGTCCGAAGGCGGTACTATCGAACTCATTCCGATTGAGATATTGGTCGAGGAGAACGTTCATCCACGCAGCCGCCACAAAGACATGTGGCTTCACGTTCCAACCGGAAAACTCTTCCCAATCTGCCCCTCTGATACCTCGGGCTACCGCAAGGTAAAAGTACCCGACAAGGTCGCCGCAGGCCAGGTCGAGATCGCCTTCGACGAATGCCCTGTATGCATGCGCAGGACCCGAAGCTCTAAGAGCGAGCCCTCCAAGGTGATGGACCATGTGACGAAGGGCGAGGCTCCATTCACTGCGTTGGTCCGCACGCAGATGGCTCGCCAGCCGGCAAGTCGCACTATCGATGCAAAGCATCCCAATGGCGGTCGAAAGGTACTCATCTTCTCCGACGGCCGCCAGAAGGCTGCCCGGTTGGCCCGCGACATCCCCCGCGACATCGAACTCGACGTGTTCCGACAGGCAGTTGCGCTCGCATGCGCGCGACTGGAGGCAATTTCCCAGGAGCCGCGACCTAACCGTAATTTCTATCTCGCTTTCTTATCCATCCTCTCTGAGCATGACCTTCTCATTTTCGATGGGCAGGATGCGAAGAAGATCGCTGCCGCTCGTGCCGAATTCGAGCGCGACTGTGAGGGAGACCTGAGGCAAGCTCTCGACGATGATTTCGAACCATCGGAAACGCCACCCGCACGGTATCGGATAGCGCTGCTGAAGCTTTTTTGCAGCAACTACTACTCGCTGTCGGGAACAACCGTCGGCTTCGTCGAGCCCGCACGAGCAAAACTCAGGAAGCTCAAAGACGATATCAAGGCGGCAGGGATCGCTCTTGGGGACGAGGACGTCCGGGCACTCGCAGTTGCCTGGATAGATGCACTGCTCAGGGAGTTCGCATTCGACCCGTCGCTGGACTCGGTACTCCGCTGTAAGGCGGCCGGTTACTTCAAGCCGGATTGGGGAAGCAAAGGGCAGTTCGACCGGGCCTTCGCGGAGGCCCTTGCCCGTCGCCCCGGTTGGGGGAAGCTCGCCGTCGAGGCTATCGAGGCAGCGTTCCGCAGCCAGTTGGCGTCCGAGAAAGACAAAGTCTGGTTCCTTACTCCGAACACACTCCGCCTACGAGTCGACCTTTCCCACGTTTGGGCTCAGTGTCCAGATTGCACAGCCCTCATGCCTCTCGCTTTAGGTGGGACGATCTGCCTCGCTTGCGGAGGCGAAGGAGTCAGACTAGTTGATCCCCTGGTGAGCAATTACGTGGCCGCCCGTAAGGGCTTCTGGCGCCTGCCGGTGCAAGAAGCTCTCGCTTCTGGCGCTCGGCTCTCCAACTTGAGCGTCGAAGAGCACACAGCCCAACTCTCAAATCGGGACCGCAGCAGCGTCCACGCTACCACCGAGCTTTATGAGCTTAGATTTCAAGACGTCCTTATCGAGGATTCCGACAGGCCGATTGACGTGCTCAGTTGTACCACCACCATGGAAGTTGGCGTCGACATCGGTTCTCTGGTCGCGGTAGCACTGAGGAACGTTCCCCCCCAACGTGAGAATTACCAGCAACGTGCCGGTCGTGCTGGCCGTCGCGGTGCTTCGGTCTCGACTGTCGTGACGTATTCCCAGACCGGGCCTCACGACAGCCACTATTTCCTGAACCCCGAGCACATCGTGGCTGGGTCGCCGCGTACACCCGAGGTTAAGGTGGATAACCCCAAGATCGCTCGACGTCACGTGCACGCTTATTTGGTCCAGACCTTCTTTCACGAACTTATGGGGCAAAGGGGCTATGGTCCTGATGAAAAAACGTCAATGCTTGAAAAGTCGCTCGGGCCGACACGACAGTTTTTCCATGGGGCACGGGACACTGGTCTAAACCTAGAAGGATTTGGCGATTGGGTGTCACATCGCGTCCTAGCCGCCGAGGGTGATCTGAGGGCATCTATCGCAGCATGGCTTCCACCGTCCCTAGATACCGGCGGTCGACCGATCGAGGAGTGGCTCGCGGAGGTGGCAGAGGAGCTCCTGACGACTTTGCGTCGGCTCAGCGCAGATGTTCCATCACCTGCTGTTTCGGAGGACGACGGAGAGAATAAGGAAGTTGAGGACAACGAAAACGCGGGACCGAATCTAGAGCAGGAAGAACTCCTGGAGTTTCTTTTCTTCCATGGCCTCCTACCGAGCTACGCGTTTCCCACAAGCCTCTGCAGTTTCTTGGTGGAAAAGCGCGAGAAGAAT
Source organism: Pseudomonas sp. A6 (assembly GCF_052367875.1). Classification (NCBI taxonomy): domain Bacteria; kingdom Pseudomonadati; phylum Pseudomonadota; class Gammaproteobacteria; order Pseudomonadales; family Pseudomonadaceae; genus Pseudomonas; species Pseudomonas sp. A6. The sequence goes on from NZ_CP198970.1 coordinate 2,308,298, forward strand.
CTCAAAGGCATTTGGGAAGTTCGCACGGTTCAGCGGCCACAGCAGTCGATTTCTCAGGCATTAAGCGAGTATGCCCCCGGGCGGCTGATCGTTATCGATAAGAAGACTTACCGTTCCGGAGGCGTGTTCGCTGACCTTCCAACTGGGGAGGTGAGTCGGGCCAGACCGCTTTTCGCAACTGCGAAAAAGCTCGTCCATTGCGAAGCATGCTCCTTTGTACGTGATCCCCATACGGCCCAGGGAAATGATAGTACTTGTCCTGTTTGTGGCGGAGCGTTGAAAGAGGAGACGATGATTCAGCCAGAAGTCTTTGGTCCCGAATGCGCCAAAGAACTTCCCGAGGACGACCGCGAGCAAGATATCACGTTCGCAACGATGGCGCAGTTCCCGCAGCCCGTTGATCCGGAGGTATTCACCTTTAGGCCGTGTGGGCCAAATGCTAGTTTCACTCACGCGACCGACCGCAGGCTAGTAACCGTCAACCGAGGCAAAGAGGGTGGTCAGGCCAACGGGTTCTCGGTATGCGTCGAATGCGGAGCTGCCTCCGTCTTCGACCAGTTCTCGCCGGCTGGTGGGCCTCACGAACGCCCCTACCGCTACCTCGGCCCGCAGGGGACTCCACAGCTATGCTCTGGTGAGTTCCGACGTGTGCTTCTTGGTCATGACTTCACAACTGATTTATTGCTGGTAAGGCTGAAAGTCGCCGCTCCGCTAGTGACCGACACCAGTGACATAGTGACACTACGAATGCTGGAGGATGCGCTTCACACGATCGCAGAAGCCCTCCGGCTCGCTGCGAGCCGCCATAGGCAATTGGACCTTGATCCTGCTGAGTTTGGTTCCGGTTTCCGTGTTGTCCCCGTTCTTCAAAACGAGGCTCGGATGTTGGACATATTCCTATACGATACACTCTCGGGGGGCGCAGGTTATGCTGAAGTGGCGGCGAGAAATCTTCCAGAGATCTTGGTGGATACTCTTATTCTGTTGGAGAGTTGCACCTGCGACACTTCATGCACTGAATGCCTAGACCACTTCCACAACCAGCACATCCAAGATCGACTCGACAGGAAGCTCGGCGCGGCGCTTTTACGCTACGGAATATTCGGTGAGGAGCCGCGTTGCTCCCCTCCAAATGTACAGGAGGTCACTCTGTCCCAGTTGTGCGCCAGTCTTGAGTTGGACGGCTTCCGGTGCTTGCCAGGTGGTATGCCTGAAGCCCCCATGCTTGTAGAGCATGGAGGGCATCGAATGGCCTTGGGGTCCTTCCCTGGACTAATCGGTCGGCCGGAATTCGTTCATGCGGTCAATAACGCACAGAATGTCCATGGCTACTTAGCATTGAACGAGTACCTGCTCAGATCCAACCTGCCGGATGCCCATCAGCGGGTTCGGAGCTTTTTCCGTTAGTCACCGGAGTCCGTGTCTTTGGGATATGTTCTAGGGACACGTCATCTGAACGGCGAGCCAGGCCATTTACCTCGATTTAGTTAGTGAGCGACTCAATTGAATCAAGGGGTTTCAGGTAGGGTCGGGGAGTTATGCGAAACAAAATGGTATATCGCCAGTTGCGCCGTCCATTTATAGTCATGTGGCATAGAAGATGATCAGAATACATGGGGAAAACGACAATTCGCCGGAGTATCAGGCTGCTGAGAGGCTAGCAGGTCTCGCAGCTGCGTATATTTCCGGGCTTGATGAAGATAGTCAGGTTGTTCTTGAGATTTTTCCTTCGGCTAAATGCTTTGGGCAAAAGGTCCAGGATATTGATTTGCTCGTTTTCTTTGCCAATTATCGCAAAGAAGAAATCCGGTCAGAAAAAACCAATACACTAATCCATTCATTCTGTGCTTCGTTTGAAGTAAAGGGGCATTCGCCGAGCTTGGTTCGCTTTGAGGGGAATAGGTGTTTTGTTAAATATAATGATAGTGATCATGATGTCACTACGCAAAGTGATGGGCAGAAATACTCTATAAAAAAGTACATTGAGAAAAATAGCCTGAGCAAAAGCTCTCCTTGGATTACAAACTTTATTTGGCTCGAGCGAGTTCAATGCTCGCTTATTCCGAAGTCGCAGAACAACATCCTTGGATCAGATGTGACTTGGGGGCTCTTGTTGGAAAAGGTAGCCTTATTATCGAGTCGGCCAGGTTGTAACGAGGTGTGTTGCTTTTCCGTGCGCGCATACATGGCTAACACTTTGGCAGTTTTTTCAAACGTGCTGGTCCCATCTAAAATCGACAGAAAGCGGCTTGAGGCGATCACAAGGTCTGTTCTGGATCGAACGCAGCAACAGTACGCCGAGAAGCTGGGAAGGCAACTTCTAATATTTAGAGGGCGCGGGGGGACGGGAAAGACAGTACGCCTTATTCGCATGGCATATCAAGCATATGACGAGTTTGGTTTGCGTGTTGTACTGCTTACCTATAATAAGGCTTTAGTCGCAGATCTGCGTAGACTTCTGACCTTGCTCGGAGCTAAGGATTCGGTCGGGGTGGGAAGTATCTCGATCAAGACTATTCATAGCTTCATGCGCGAATGGCTGCTGGCTTTGGGTTTTATCTCGAAGCAGGAGCCCGATTTCCTTGAAGCATATGAAGAGTATAAAAAAACTGCGCTTGAGTACTTGTTGGCCGGTGCTGTGACACAAGAAGAAGTCGAGAGGTCGAGATCTACCCGCAGTAGGTCATTGACATGGGACCTGTTGCTCATCGATGAATCGCAAGATTGGCCTGCTACTGAGCGAGATCTAATCTATCAGCTATACGGGCCAAAGAAGGTAATCATTGCCGACGGGGTTGACCAGTTCGTACGAGGTGTGGAAAAAATCGATTGGCGAGCAAATATAGGAGTGTGCGAAAGTCAGATTGTTCCGCTAAGAAAAAGTCTGCGACTCAAGTCCAGCCTTTGCCAGACAGTAGGCCACTTCGCAAAGGAAATTGACTACGCGAATTGGAACCTCGAACCTCTGCCTGAATCACACGGCGGGAAAGTCATCGTAGTTGTTGGTGATCCATTCTCCAAGAAATTTCATTCTAAACTAGTGGCAACTGCTAGAGATGATGGGAATAAGCCGATTGACATCCTGTTTTGTGTTCCACCTGGATGGGTGGAAACATCCGCCGATGGGCAAAGGCGCTCGAAGGTTGGAAAACAGTTTGCTGAATGGGGTCTTGAGTGTTGGGACGCCGTCGATCCGGAGCAGCGAGATGAATATCCAACCAGCGTTGAGCAGTTTAGGATTGTTCAGTACGAGTCATGCCGAGGCCTTGAGGGATGGGTCGTGGTTAATTTCGCCTTAGATGAGTTTTTTTCTTACAAACAGGAGAACGCTAAAGTCAGCGAGGAGGAGAAAAACGATATATTCTACGACGAGGCAGAGGCGGCCCTGGAGTATGCGAGAAAGTGGGTAATGATTCCTCTTACAAGAGCAATAGATACACTCGTAATCCATGTCTCGGATCCTGGGTCATACATTGGAAGGGTCGCTATTGATTTGCATCGGAAGTATCCTGATAGCATTGATTATTATGAGTTTTAAGGCTTCGGTACTATCGTCTAATAGTTGGTTTTGGTGGGGCTTTATACAGTGCGAACTTTCACTGTAGAAAAACAGGTTTCGTCTTGTGCGCTTCTAGGCTCAGGTAGTGAAGTTCACTTCTGCTCGAAAGCGAGCCATGTTTAATATTTTTAAGATTAAACATGGTTGTGGGCTCTCAGGTAGAGGTTTATGTGTTGATGCTTATTTTTATAGATGACGTGAGCGTTAGATCCGGAGAAGTTCTTTGCGGTTTCGTAGCCTGGATACCATGTCGCGATATCGTGGGCAGCGATCGCAATACTTTAGAGGGCGCCCAATACCGCCTGTGACACCCCCCGCAACTGAGGCTCCTGCAGCTGCAATGCGGCCAAAGGTATATATACGAAACTTTACTCCTTGGGACTCAATTAGTCGCTCCAGAGTTGCGACGATTGAGAAAGGCCTGAAGCTGAACCGTTACTGGGGCTCGAACTGCCAAGGGTGTACATTGAAGGAATAATGCACATAGAGTGCTCAGCGGCGATTGAGTCGCATGGGAACATGAGTCGGTGCTTGACGCGATGCAGCCCCGCCTAGATCAAGCTCTGGAAATGATACGCATCCGCTGCCCGACGACGGTGGAGCATCCGTTCTGCGCGCTGAAGACTTGAATGGGCGCCGCAGCAACACCCTCACCAATACTGCAGCGTTGCGCCAACGCTGGCTGGGCGTATTGCCCGGCGACTGAGAGTGATGAGCGATCGCTCAATTAGTCTCCGCTATGGCATCGCATCTCCAGTGCTCTGGATGGCTTCGAGACGTTCGCCGAGCCGTTTCCAGGCATCTGCTTTTTCTTTGGCATAATCGTGATGCAGATAATGCCTGCGTACCTTTGAACCACCCAGCAAGTGATTTTGACAACGATCGATGATTTCCAGTGCGACACCAAGCTCTTGCATCATGGTGGCACCGGTACGGCGCAAGTCATGAGGAGTCCATTCCCCTTTGGTGCCTTTGCTTAGTACCAGTGAGTCGTCATGGTGGCGGCCAGTAAGTGGCTTGCTGCGATTCTTGAAGCGGCACTGCCGGTCACCAATTAGCTTGCTGACTGTCTTGGTGTCAACGTGGCTATTCTCATCCTTGCTGGGGAAGCAGAACGGGGTATGGCCGGTTTCTTCTTTCAGGCGCTCGAACTGCTTCAGCGCGAATGACGACAGAAATACATGGTGATCCTGGCGCTTGCCCTTGTGGCCCTTCGTAGCCTCGGCAGGGATGAACCAGGTGCCTTTCTCCAGATCCACATGACGCCATTCGGATTTGAGCAGTTCGCCGATGCGGCAGAGGGTGCTCAGGCAGATCCAGACGGCGCATTGCACGCGCGGATTGACTGGGCGGATGCCAGAGTATTTCTGGCCGGCGGGGAGGGCGTCGTAGTCGCGTTCCAGGCGGGCGAAGATATCACGCAGCTCGCGGATTTCGTCAGGAGAGAGCAGGCGATCGCGCTGTTCCTCGTAGTCGTGGTCGAGCAGCTTATTGACATCAATTAGGTCGGCTGGATTGCCGTCGGCCATCAGGGTGCGCCATGGCTTGCGTTTCTCGGCCCAGCGCAGCATCTGGCCGATGTCCTTGCTGCGAATCACTACGGTGCGATTCAGGCCGCGGGCTTTGACTGAGCGTAAGACGTTGAGCAGGTCTTTCTCGGTCAGGGTGCGCAGCGGCTTCTTGCCAATGAGTGGAAGCACGTCTTTGGTGAAACTACGGCGCAACTCGGCGTTGCCGTCCTGGCGGGACACACCGTCGCGCATCCATTCTTCGAAGAGATCGGCGACCGTCTTGTTCTCTGCAGCCTGGCGCTCGGCTTCAGCAATGGTGGCAGCGATGGCGGCCTGGGCTTCGATCTTGGCGGCCTTGCGGGCAGCGGTGGGGTCGATTCCTTTGGCGGCTATCGCTTTCACTTCGTCGCGTTCGGCGCGAATCTGCGCTAGCGATTTCTTCGGCCAACTGCCCAGGCTTTGGTCGCGCTTCATTCCATCCTGCTTGAATTCGTAGCGGAACTGCACCGTCACGCCGCGCACGCCGGCACGGACTTTGGCGACCAGTCCCCCGTCTTCGCGGAGGATCCGGCCGTCATCGGCTGTGGTGAGCGCCTCCAGTTGCTTGGCTGTCAGTTTGGCCATGTCCTACCCCTTGCCTAGTTCGGCTTCATGGAATTTTACCCCACTTTTACCCCACCTAATCGTTTGGCTGTCGGTGGATGCTCGTGGATCGCGATGGACGCTAATTTAGCCTGTATGCCCCGTATTTACTAGGGTGTAGGCGATCCGTCAGTGTCCATCGGCGTCCATGGAAATCCACCAAATAAGCGCATGGGGTGCAAGGGGTAGATTATTTAGGGCGCTCTGTCTCGATCAAGTATTGCTAAGCACATACGCTGCTTGAGCTGTTTTTATTTCTGGCTCCAAATTGCGCACGAAACCATCGAGAGAACTCGCTCATATCCAAGTCTGAAACAGCATCCGGCCAGACCTACTGGCTTGAAGGCCCTTGTCAGATAGCGGCCTTCGCTGAGGTCAGGCGACGTCACTATGGAATGGCAGCCACTGCTCAACAAAACCAGCCGACCCCCACCCAGCAGAAGTCGGCCCCCCAACAGCCCAAACCCCTCACGTCCCAGTCTTCACCCTCGTCCAGACCCGCGTACGCACCCGCTCAAGCCTCAAGGGCAATGTCTCTAGCGGATACAACGTATCCATGACCTCCTTCGTGGGATACAGCGCCGGGTTTTCGCGCAGTTGGGCGTCTATCAGTTTGGTGGCGTCCTTGTTGCCGTTGGGGTAGCCGACGTAGTTGGAGTTCTTCGCGGTAATTTCCGGGCGCAGGATGTAGTCGATGAAGGCGTAGCCTTGTTGTGGGTGTGGTGCGTCCTTGAGCAGCGCCAGGTTTTCCATCCATACCGGGGCGCCTTCGCGGGGGATGCTGTAGGTGATCTTCATGCCGTTGTGGGCCCGTTCGGCGGTCTGTTTGGCGCTGTATACCGAGCCGCCCCAGCCGACCACGGCGCAGATGTCGCCGTTGGCCAGGTCGGAGGGGAATTTCGATGAGTCGAAGTAGCGGATGTAGGGGCGGATGCTCTGCAGCAGGGCTTCGGCGCGTTCATAGTCGGCCGGGTTCTTGCTGTTGGGCGGCAGGCCCAGGTAGTGCAGGGCGATGGGGATGATTTCCACCGGCGCGTCGAGCATGGCGACGCCGCATTCGCTGAGCTTGCTGATGTTTTCCTTCTTGAAGATCAGGTCCCACGAGTCCACCGGCGCGTCCGCTCCTAGCCGTTGGGCGACCTTGTCGGCGTTGTAGCCGATGCCGGTGGTGCCCCACATGTAGGGCACCGCGTAGCGGTTGCCCGGGTCGTTCACCTGCAGCTTGTGCAGCACTTCGGCGTCCAGGTGCGGCCAGTTGCCCAGCTGCGAGCGGTCCAGTTCCTGCAGCACGCCGGCCTTGGCGAAGTTGGGGATGAGGTCGTCCGGGATGATGACCACGTCGTAGCCGCTGCGGCCGGCCATCAGCTTGCTTTCCATCACCTCGGCATCGTCGAAGACGTCCTGGACCAGCTTGATGCCGGTGGCGGCCTGCAGTTCCTTGGCCGTGTCCGGCGCGAGGAAGTCGGACCAGTTGTACAGGTGCACGGTCGGCGGCTCGGCGTGGGCGGTGCCCAGCGCGAGCAACGAGGCCAGGCCGAACGGGAAGAGGCGCGGGAATTTCATCTGGGGCTCCTGGCTGGCCTGTTCCCCGGGAGGTGGCCAGCGGTCTGTTGTTATTGGCAGGTAGCGAAGGGCGCTTGCAAAGCGTGGGCTCAGGGAATCAGCAGCTCACGGCGGCCGTCGGCGTGCTCGATGCGTTCGCCGGGCAGCTGGAAGCGCTTTTCCGCCTGGTAGTCATAGAGTTCGCGGGCGGCGGCGATCTGGCTGAAGTCCAGTTCGACGAAGTGCCGGCATTCGCGGTTACCGGCTTCGAACTGGATGCGGCCGAAGGGGTCGACCACCGCGCTGCAGCCGGCGAAGGTGATGTCGTCCTCGCCTTCGCCCACGCGGTTCACCACGACGGCGAACACCTGGTTCTCCTGGGCGCGGGCGGTGATGGAGGTGCGGTGGACGTGGCCGTAGGGCTCCATGTTGCCGTCGCTGACCAGGATCAGTTCGGCGCCGAGTTCCGCCAGGGCGCGGGCGCTCTCGGGGAACTCGCTGTCGTAGCAGATCAGCAGGCCGATGCGCACGCCGCGCCACTCAAGGGTGGCGTAGCGGTCTCCGGGCAGCACCAGGCCCGGCTCGGAGACCCACAGGTGGGTCTTGCGGTAGCTCAGCGCCAGGCCTTCGGGGGCCACGAATACGCTGGTGTTGTAGAAGCGGCCGCCGTCGTTCTCGATCAGCCCGACGACCACCGCCACGCCGCGTTCGCGGGCAGCACGCTGCACTGCCTGCAGGCTCGGGCCATCCAGCGGTTCGGCATTGGCGGCGATGTTCTGCGCGTTGAGGAAGCCGGTGATCTGCGCCTCGGGGAAGACGACGATGTCGGTGTCCGGCGCGCAGCCGGCGATGGCCTGCAGGATGCGGTGGAGGTTGTAGGAGGTGTCGCCGTCGCGGGCGGCTTGTTGCACGAGCTCGAGTTTCATTGTTCGGACCTTGTCGATGAGCTGGGGCCGCACCGGGAAAGTCAGTGACTTTTCGGCAGGGCCAGTGCAAGTATGCGAAGCGCAAGCGAATTTCCTATTCCGCCGTTTAGTTAACCCTGGGGGTACTGCATGGCTCTGACGCTCCTGGACGTGGCCTGGCACCGGGCCTTCGGGCAACTGGCCGAGCGCCTCGACCGGCCCGATTTCTGGCGCGCCCTGGCCGACGTACTGGGCGACCACATGGCGCTGGGCAGTTGGGTGGCGCTGATGTTCAGCGACGACCGCCCGCGCATATTCGCCGAGAGCCCCTACCAGGGCGGCGGCCCCGACCCGCTGTTCCACGATTACGTTGAGGGCCTGTACCTGCTCGATCCCTTCTACATCGCCAACCGCGAGCGGCCGGCAAGCGGCCTGTTCCGCCTCGCCGAGGTGGCCCCTGAGTGCTTCCGCGAGACCGAGTACTACCGGCTGTACTTCACGCACAACGTGGTGGAGGACGAGGTGCAGTACAACGTCTGCCTGGATGGCGAGCGCAGCCTGTGCCTGTCCCTGGGCAGCCGCTCGCGCTTCGAGCCGCAGCAGATCGCACTGCTCGAACTGATCCGCCCCTGGGTGTGCGCGCTGATGCGCCAGCGCCTGTTCTTCGAGGGCGGAGTCAACGAGCCGTCCCCCCGGCCCGGCGTGCGCTGGCAGGGCAACCTCGAGCAGATCATGGCGCGCCTGGGCACGCCCCTGACCGGCCGGGAGCTGGACGTCATCCGCCTGGTGCTCAGCGGCTGTTCCAACAAGGAGGTGGCGGCCAAGCTCGACATCTCCGCCGAGACGGTGAAGGTCCACCGCCGGCACGTCTATGCCAAGCTCAAGGTCAAGTCGCAGCCGGAACTCTTCAAGGTCTTCCAGAACGCCCAGGCCGGCAGCTGACGCCGCTCAGGGGAACAACGCCCGTTCGATGAAACGGGTGGTATCCCGCAGGCTCGCGCCGATGCGCTCGAGGCCATCCTGCTCGTGCTGGGCGCTGATGCCGATGGCGGAGATCACGAAGCGCGGCTGTCCTTCGCGGTCGACGATGGCGCTGGAGACGGTGCTGACGCCGCGGTAGAGCTGGTTCTGGTCGATGCCCCAGCCCCTTTCCGCGGCCTGCGCCACTTCCGCGCGGAACTGTTCGAAGCCGGGCGGGCTTTCCCAGCGGATTTTCGTCAGCCGGCGGCGCAGTTCGGCATCGGGCAGGTTGCGCGCGGCGGCGATGCAGCGCCCCGCGGCGCCGGCCAGTTCCGGGAGGCGCGCGCCCAGGGCTACGTTGATGTGCGCGGTGGGCGGGATCGAGTGGGCGATGACGCGGATGTGGGCATCGCCGGTCAGTTGCCAGAGGGTGATGAGGATGTTGTGGTTCAGGCTCAGCCCGTCCAGCTCCGGCTGGATCAGGTCGGCGTAGCTGCGGCCGATGAAGCCCACGGCCAGCTCCGACAGGCCCAGGCCCAGTTGGTAGGTCTTGTCCTGGCCGTTGAAGCAGACCAGTTGCTCGTGGCTCAGCGTGCGCAGGATGTTGAACGAGGTGCTGGGGCTGATGCCGGTGGCGCGGGCGATGCTGGTCACGCCTTCGGGCGCCTCGGCGGCGGCCAGGTGGCGGAGGATGTGGATGGCGTTGACCACCGCGCCGACGTCCTTGGCGCCGGCGCGGCGGGGGTGGCTTTCGCCTGTGGGCTTTTCGCGGGTCATGCTGGGCACCGGGGCAGGGGAGTGGTTCGGGCCGGGCCGGCCACGGGGAGCGACCGTGGCTGGCTGGCGTCACATGTTGGGCGGACTTACATGTCGGGATGATTTACATGTTGGGATAGTTCGGCCCGCCGGTGCCTTCCGGGGCGATCCAGGTGATGTTCTGCGCCGGATCCTTGATGTCGCAGGTCTTGCAGTGCACGCAGTTCTGCGCGTTGATCTGGAAGCGCTTGCTGCCGTCGTCGTTGCTCACCACTTCGTACACGCCGGCCGGGCAGTAGCGCTGCGCGGGCTCGTCGTAGAGCGGCAGGTTCTTGGCGATCGGCACGCTCGGATCGGTCAGCTTGAGGTGGATCGGCTGGTCTTCCTCGTGGTTGGTGTTGGAGAGGAACACCGAGGAGAGCTTGTCGAAGCTGAGCTTGCCGTCGGGTTTCGGGTAGTCGATCTTCGGCGCTTCGCTGGCCTTCTTCAGGGTTGCGTAGTCCGGGGTGGTGTCGTGCAGGGTGAGCGGGATCTTGCCGCCGAAGAAGTTCTGGTCGATGAAGTTGAACGCACCGCCACCGATGGCGCCGAACTTGTGGATGGCCGCGCCGAAGTTGCGGCTGCGGAACAGCTCGTCGTACAGCCAGTTGGCCTTGAAGGCGTCCACGTAGTTGCTCAGCTCGTCGCCACCTTCACGACCGGCGGCCAGGGCTTCGGCGATGGCCTCGGCGGCCAGCATGCCGGACTTCATGGCGGTGTGGCTGCCCTTGATCTTGGCGAAGTTCAGGGTGCCCAGGTCGCAGCCGATCAGCGCGCCGCCGGGGAAGACCATCTTCGGCAGCGAGTTCAGGCCGCCCTTGCAGATGGCGCGGGCGCCGTAGGCCACGCGCTTGCCGCCTTCGAGGTACTGCTTGATTACCGGGTGGTGCTTGTAGCGCTGGAACTCGTCGAAGGGCGACAGGTGCGGGTTGCTGTAGGACAGGTCGATGATCAGGCCGACCACCACCTGGTTGTTCTCCAGGTGATAGAGGAAGGAGCCGCCCGGGTTGTCGTCGTTCAGCGGCCAGCCGGCGGTGTGCACCACCAGGCCCTGGTCGTGCTTGGCCGGGTCGATGTCCCAGATTTCCTTGATGCCGATGCCGTAGTGCTGGGCGTCGGCGTCGCTGTCGAGCTTGTACTTCCTGATCAGCTGTTTGCCGATGTGGCCACGGCAGCCTTCGGCGAACAGGGTGTACTTGGCGCGCAGCTCCATACCCGGGGTGTAGTACCCTTCTTTCGGATTGCCTTCACGGTCGACGCCCAGGTCGCCGGTGACGATGCCACGGACCACGCCGTTCTCGTCGATCAGCGCTTCCTGGGCGGCGAAGCCCGGGTAGATCTCGACGCCCAGGCCCTCGGCCTGCTGGGCCAGCCAGCGGCACAGGTTGCCCAGGGAGATGATGTAGTTGCCCTCGTTGTGCATGGTCTTGGGCACGAAGAAGTTCGGCACCCTGGTGGCGGCCTGGTCGTTCTTCAGGACATAGATGTCGTCACGCTTGACCGGAGTGTTCAGCGGGGCTTCGAGTTCCTTCCAGTTGGGGAACAGCTCGTTCAGCGCGCGGGGCTCGAACACGGCGCCGGAGAGAATGTGGGCGCCTACTTCGGAACCCTTCTCGACCACGCAGACGCTGATCTCCTGACCCGCGTCGGCGGCCTTCTGCTTCAGTCGGCATGCGGCGGACAGACCGGCAGGGCCGGCGCCGACGATGACGACGTCGAATTCCATGTATTCGCGTTCCACTTCCTGCTCTCTCCTGTTTCAGTGGCGTTGGCTGGCGCCGGCATCGATGCAGCTCCGCAATGGGGCGCATGATTCAATGAATGAAATGAAATTTCAATTTATGAAATTCGGGTTTTCATGGATATCTCCCCGAATCGCCGCTGACAAGTGCCGCTTCAAGGCTTTTAAAGCGTTTCCCGCCGCGTGGAATGAACCGCTCTGGAATCGATGAACAAACGATTCACCGGATAATCCGGGCCGGCCGCGGATTCTGATATCCGGAACAACCCGCACTTCGCGGTTGTGCGTTCCATTGAATGGGATAAGTATGAATTGAAACCTGATTTCATTTATTGAAATGAAATGGATCGACGCCCGAGCCGGCGATAGAACAAGAGGAAAGCGGTATGCCCATCGATGCCGAGAAGTTGCTCAGTTATTCGATACCCAGCGTCCGTCAGTCGCTGACGCGCCGGGAAACCGCTTTCTACGCATTGTCCGTCGGGCTCGGGCAGGACCCGCGGGACGAGCGGCAACTGCGCTACGTGGACTACTCCCGCGATCTGCTGGCGCTGCCGTCGATGGCGCTGGTCCTGGCCCACCCGGGCTTCTGGCTGGCCGATCCGCGCTCGGGCGTCGACCCCACCCAGGTGGTCCACGGCGAGCAGGAGCTGACGCTGCATGCGCCGCTGCCGGTCGAGGGGGCGCTGCTCAGCGAAACCTCGATCGTGGGCCTGGTCGACAAGGGCGAGGGCCAGGGCGCGCTGCTGTATACCCGCAAGCGCCTGACCGATGTCGGCAACGGCCGGCTGGTGGCTTCCACGCTCAATACCACCTTCATTCGCGGCGGCGGCGGATTCGGCGGTTCGGCCACGCCCATCGGCACCAGCAGGCCGCGGCCCGAAGGCACGCCGGACTTCGTCGTGGACCTGCCGACCCGCCCGGAGCAGGCCCTCTATTACCGGATGAACGGCGACGACAACCCGTTGCATGCCGACCCGGCGGTGGCCGCCCGGGCCGGCTTCCCGGGCCCCATCCTGCATGGCCTGTGCACCTTCGGCGTGGTCTGCCATGCGTTGCTCAAGAGCCTTGCCGACTACCAGGCGCAGCAGCTGAAGACCATGGCGCTGCGCTTCTCCGCGCCGGTGTATCCCGGGGAGACCATCCGCTGCGAAATCTGGCGCGACGGCAGCTTCCAGGCGCGGGTCGTCGAGCGCGATGTGCTCGTGGTCGGCAATGGCCGGGTGGAGTTGGCGGGAGCGTCCTGAAATTCCGCGTCGCGGAATTGTTCCGGTTTCTGGAATTTCAAGCTGGCAGACGCTCTGGCAAGGGGCTTCAGGTTTTTCGGCGCGCGGCAGCGCGAGGAGCAATAGCAGTCGTTATTCCGAAGTACGGAACGTGCGGGGCGGTCGCGTTGACGCTCCAGTAGTGCGGGAATTAAATGAAATCATAAGAACAAGAGGTTTGATCATGTCCGCAATTAAACGGTTTTATCTGCTGTTCGGTCTTTCCTTCGGCGCCCTCGCTCCGCTGTGTGGCAGTGCGGCGGAAGTCATGAAACTCGGTTTGTCGGTGCCGCTGTCCGGTGCCGGCGCGAACTGGGGTATCGGCGCCAAGTGGCTCTGTGAACAGGCCGCGGGCGACGTCGCGGCGCAGGGTGGCGTCAAGGTTGCGGGCCAGACCTATAACTTCGAATGCGTGGCCTACGACAATAAATACAACGCCGCCGACGGTGCGAAAGTTGCCCAGACGCTGCTCAGCAAAGACAGTGTCAAGTTCGTCGCGGGCAGCCTGGGCACCGCGCCGGTACGGGCGCTGCAATCCCTCTCCGAACGCCGTGGCGCGCTGATCTTCACCACGGCCTGGGGCACCAGCATCAAGGGGCCCAAGTTCCCGCTGACCTTCACCCAGATGAATACGCCCAACGAGATCGTCTATCCGCTGGTCAAGTTCGTCAAAGAGCGCAACCCGTCGATCAAGACGGTGGTGCTGATGAACCCCAACGACGCCACCGGCCAGGAAACCGAGGCCATCGCGCGCAAGGCCTGGGAAGCGGCCGGGGTGAAGGTGCTGGCCAGCGACTGGTACGAGCGCGGGACCACCGAGTTCCAGCCGGTGGCCTCGAAGATGGCGTCGCTCAAGCCCGACGCCGTCGACCTCTGCTCCAGCACGCCGGCCGATAGCGGCCAGCTGTTCAAGGAACTCAGCGGCCTGGGCTGGAACGGCGTCAAGGTGATCGAGGTGGGCACCGGCGCGGGCGGCCTGCTGGCGACCGGCGGGGAGGCGGCCAGCGGTACCTACATGGGCGCCGCGGTCGCCCTGGATTCGCCCGGCACCACCGACCTGCAGCGCCGCCTGAACGACGGCGTGAAAGCCCAGACCGGCGAATCGATCAACGCCATCCAGATCGGCTTCTACGACTCGGTCAAGGCCCTGGCCGCGGCGATGGAGAAAGCCCAGAGCGTCGAGCCGAAGGCCGTCGCCGAGGCGCTTCCGGAGATCACCTTCGACTCCTTCTACGGCAAGTCCGCGTTCGGCGGAAAGGCAACCTACGGCACGCCCCAGCAAATCCTGGTCCCGGTGATCGTCACCCAGCTGCAACAGGACAAGCTGGTCGAAGTGGGCCGCGTGCAACCCGAAGAGCTGAGCCAGCGCATCCAGTGATCGCTGCCGTCGAGGTGGTTGGAGGAGTCATGGAAACTATATTCCAGTTGTTTTTGACGACGGTGCAGATCGGCTCGGTCTATGTGCTGTTCGCCCTGGGCCTGACCATTATCTTCGGCGTGCTGAAGATCGTGAACTTCGCCCATGGCCAGTTCTTCACGATGTCCGCGCTGGTCGTCGCGGTGGTCATTCCCTGGCTCACCGCCCAGGGGCTTTCCCTGTTCGCCGCCTACGGGCTGGGCCTGCTGGCCGGCATCGCCCTGGCCACCGGCTTCGGCGTGCTGGCCTACCAGGTCGGCTTCCGCTGGTTCCAGCGGGACCTGGTCGGCTCCTTCATTCTTTCGGCAGGCCTGGTGCTGCTGTTCGAAGGGGCCTACCTGGAGATCTTCGGCGGCGCCGTGCGCTCCGTCCCGCCGCTGGTGGAAGGCACCGTCAGCATTCTGGGCGCCGGCATCAGCGCCCAGCGCCTGCTGATCTGCATCATCGCCGTGCTGCTTACCGCGGGCCTGACCTGGGCGCTGGCGAAGACGCGCTTCGGCAATGCCCTGCGCGCCGTGTCCATCGACCACGAGGCGGCCATGCTGCAGGGCATCCCCTACAAGTCGATCGCCTTCAGCGGCTTCGTCTTCGCCACCCTGATCGGCGCCGTGGCCGGCGCGCTGATCGCCCCGGTGTCGTCGGTGTCGCCGACCTTCGGCGACAGCTTCCTGATCAAGGGTTTCATCGCGGTGGTGATCGGCGGCCTGGGCAGCGTGCCCGGCGCCATCATCGGCAGCCTGCTGATCGCCGCGATAGAAGCCTTCGGCGGTTTCTACTTCGACCCCTCCAGCGCCAGCCTCGCGATTTTCGTCCTGGTGATGCTGATGCTGCTTGTTCGTCCGAACGGAGTGCTGGGCCGTGGCTAAGCAAAAATTCCTTGTCTGCTGTGTTTTCTGTGTCGCCATCGCCGTGGCCAGCCATTTCGCCGGCGACGGCTACAGCGCCAAGCTGATGGTCTGGATCGCCATCGCCGCGCTGGTCGCCTCCAGCCTGCGTTTCGTCATGCTGATCGGCGAGCTGAACTTCGCCACCGCGGCCTTCTATGGCATCGGCGCCTATACCGCCGGGGTCATGACCACCATGCTGGAGTGGCCGTTCGTCGTCGCCCTGCTGGCCGGCGGGGTGGTGGCCGCGCTGATCAGCCTGGTGTTCGGCTTCATCACCCTGCGCACCAAGGGCCCTTACTTCCTGCTGATCGGCTTCGCCTTCGCCGAAGTCATGCGGATCATCTACACCAAGTCGGAATGGCTGGGCGGGAACTCCGGGCTGGTCGGCATCTTCATGCCCGAGGGCCTGGACGCCTACACCACGCCGTTGGTGATCCTGCTGAGCGGGGGCCTGGTCGCCGCGCTCTACCTGATCGAAACCTCCAACGTCGGCAAGATCTTCACCGCCATCAAGGACAACGAAGGCGTGGCCCGCTCGGTGGGCATCCGCGTGCACCTGAGCAAGGTGGCCTGCTTCGTCATCGCCTCCTTCGCGGTGGGTGTCGCCGGCTCGCTGCATGCCTTCACCAACAACGTGATCAGCCCCGGCGACTTCGGCTTCCTGCTCTCGACCTTCGCCCTGGCCTACCTGAAGGTCGGCGGCGAGCAGCACCCGCTCGGCCCGATCCTCGGCGCGGCGCTGCTCATATCGCTCAATGCCCTGGCGCTGGACAGCGGCCTCAACGAGCACATCTTCTACGGCGCCTCCATCGTCATCGCGATGCTGCTGCTGCCCAAGGGCGTGGCCGGCCTCGTCGGCCGCGCGCTGTCGTGCCGCCCGCGGGCGTCCCGCGCCAGCGTCGTCGCCCGGAGGGCCCAATGATGAACGCCGCCACCCAGTCCATTCTCGCCACCCGCGACATCAGCCGCTCGTTCGGCGGCGTCAAGGCCGTGGCCGACCTCAGCTTCGACATCCGCCGCAACGAGGTGCTGGGGCTCATCGGCCCCAACGGCGCCGGCAAGAGCACCACCTTCAACCTGATCAGCGGCTTCTACAAGCCCTCGAGCGGGCGGTTGGAGGTGGACGGCAACGACGTCACCGGCGTCTCGCCCGAGTCGATCAGCCGGATGGGCATCACCCGCACCTTCCAGCACGGCAGCATCCTGCCGAGCATGAGTGTGCTGGACAACATCCTCATCGGCGCCATCGGCGCGCTGCCGCTGCTGGCCAGCCGCGCCCAGCGCGCCCGGGCGCTCGACACCGCCGAAATCCTCGGGCTGACGGGGTGCCTGGCGTCCGCCGCCGGCACCTTGCCGCACGGCATCCAGCGCCTGGTGAGCATCGCCATCGCCTTCGCCACCCGCCCGCGGCTGCTGTGCCTGGACGAGCCGCTGACCGGCCTGAACCAGACGGAAGTGGAGTCCACCCTCGAAGTCTTCCGCCGCATCCGCCGCGAGTTCGGCAGCTCCATCCTGCTGGTGGAGCACAACATGAAGGCAGTGATGCAGATCTGCGATCGCATCGTCGTGCTGCACCATGGCCAGATGCTCGCCACCGGCACGCCCGGGGAGATCAGGCAGAACCCCCGTGTGATCTCCGCCTACCTGGGAGGTGTGCAATGAACAGCGCCGTCGAGTATTCGCTGCAGGTCGAGCACCTGGTCGCCAGCTACGGCAAGGTGCCCGCGCTGCGCGGGGTGAGCATGGGCGTGGCGCGCGGCCAGGTGGTGACGCTGATCGGCGCCAACGGCGCGGGCAAGTCGACGCTGATGAAGTGCATCAGCGGCCTGCTCAAGAGCGACGCGGGCGAGGTCCGGCTCAATGGCGAAGCGGTCGCCAACCGCCAGCCCGACGAATTGCTGCGCCGCGGCCTGAGCCTGGTGCCCGAGGGCCGCCGCCTGTTCGGCAGCATGACGGTGCTGGAGAACCTGATGCTCGGCGCCTATTGCCGCAAGGACCGCTCGCAGGTCGAGGCGGACCTGGAGCAGTGCCTGGAATTCATTCCCGACCTGCGCCCGCGCCTGCCCAGCCAGGCCGGCTCGCTCAGCGGCGGGCAGCAGCAGATGGTCGCGGTCGCCCGGGCGCTGATGAGCAAGCCCAGGCTGCTGTTGCTGGACGAGCCGACCATCGGTCTTGCGCCCGCCGTCGTCGAGCAGATCGCCCAGGTGATCGGCCGGATCCGCGATACCGGCGTCGACGTGCTGCTGGTCGAGCAGAACGCGGAAACCGCCCTGCGCATCGCCGACTATGCCTATGTGATGGAGGGCGGCGAAATCGTTTCCCAGGGTGTGGCGGCGGAACTGGCGCAGAACGAAGACGTGCAAAGGGCATACATGGGTATGTGAGGGGCCCTGGCCGCCCCTCTGGCTTCTGATCTGGTTGGACATGGGAAGTAAGATGAAAAGCAACTCGCTCACTGAATGGCAACCCAGCGCCGATGACCTCGCCACCGCCAACGTGGTGGAACTCATGCGCCTGCTGGGAACGGATGACTATGACGAGTTCTACGCTCGTTCCATCCAGGACCCCGACCGCTACTGGCGCATGGTGATGCAGTATTGCGGCATTGCCTGGGAGCAGCCGTTCGACGCCTACCTCGACGACTCCCGGGGGCCGGAATTCCCCAACTGGTTCCCCGGCGGCCGGCTCAACTGGGTGCAGAGCATCCTCGGCAAGGCGGACGATGCGAGCCTGGCGGCGCAGGCCGCGGTGATCGCCGAGAGCGAGACCGGCCCGGCGCGGCGCGCCACCTACGCGGAGCTGTCGGCGATGGTCAGGGCCTTCGCCGCCGGGCTCGAGGCCAGCGGCCTGAAGCGTGGCGACCGCATCGGCCTGCTGATGTCCAACGGCCTGGAAGCGACCGTTTCGCTGCTGGCCATCGCCTATGTCGGCGCGGTCGCCGTGCCGCTGTTCAGCGGCTTCGGCGTGGATGCCATCCGCTCGCGGCTGTCCGCCTGCTCGGCCAAGGCGCTGATCGCCAGCGCGGGCTTCCATCGCCGCGGCAAGTGGGTCGACATACTCGGCCTGATAAAGACCGCCCGGGAAGAACTTCCGAGCATCGAGACGCTGATCGTCCACACGCCCGAAGGGGCGCCGGGGCAGGGCGGCGACGGCCTTTCCTGGGCCGCGGTGGCGCAGGCCGGGGTCGGCCGCGAGCGCCCGGCGGCCAGCATGGCGGCGAACGATCCGTTCATGATCGTCTACACCTCCGGCACCACCGGCAAGCCCAAGGGCACCGTGCACGTGCACGGCGGCTTCGCCCTGAAGATCGCCCACGATTCGGCGGTGCATTTCAACGTGAAGCCGGGCGACGTGTTCTGCTGGCCTGCCGACATGGGCTGGATCGCCGGCGCGCTGGTGCTGTGCAGCGCGTTGATGCGCGGCGCCACCCTGGTCTGCTACGACGGCGCGCCGGACTTCCCGGACTGGTCGCGGATGGGCGGGCTGATCGAGCGCCACCGGGTGACCCACTTCGGTTCGGCGCCGACGCTGATCCGTGGCCTGGCCGCCCACGAGGCGCTTTCCTGCCAGGCCGATTTCTCTTCGCTGAAGCTGCTGATCACTGCCGGCGAGGGGATCGACCCGGAGCACTTCTGCTGGTTCCAGCAGCATTTCGGCGCCGGCCGCTGCCCGGTCATCAACTACACCGGCGGCACCGAGGTGTCCGGCGCGCTGCTGTCCAGCGTGATCATCCGGCCGATCAGCCCCGCGGGGTTCAACACCGCGTCCCCCGGCGTCGCGGTCTGCGTGGTGGACAACGACGGCCGCGACGTGAGCGGCGAACCCGGCGAGCTGGCCATCCGCCGTCCGTTCGTGGGCATGACCCAGTCCTTCTGGCAGGACGACGAGCGTTACCTGGAGTCCTACTGGCGGACCATCCCCGGCCTCTGGGTCCACGGCGACCTGGCGCTGCGCGAGAACGGCAGCTACTTCATGCTGGGCCGCTCGGACGACACCATCAAGCTGGCGGGCAAGCGCGTGGGGCCGGCGGAGATCGAAGAGGTGCTGCTGGAAATCCCGCAGATCAGCGAAGCGGCCGCGGTGGGCGTCAAGGACCCGACCAAGGGCCAGAAGCTGGTGGTGTTCCTGGTGGCCCCCGGCGTCGAGGACGGCGACGCCGACCTGCTCAAGCGCATCGCGGCGCACGTCGAGGCGCGCATGGGCAAGCCTTTCGTGCCGGCCCGCGCCCTCTTCGTGACGCAGCTGCCCAAGACCCGCAGCTCCAAGGTCATGCGCCGGGTCATCCGCAACCTCTGCAACGACCTGCCGCTGGGCGACATGTCGTCGCTGGACAACCCCGCTGCGCTGGATGTGATCCGGCAGGCGCTGCAGCGCTGAATTCCCATAGGCACACGACATGAATCTCGAACTCAAAGGCAAGACAGTGATGATCACCGGGGCCTCGCAGGGCATCGGTGAAGGCCTGGCGGTGGCGTTCGCCCGCGAGGGCAGCGACCTGAAGCTGGTCGCCCGCGATGAAGGCCGCCTGGCCGCGTTGGCCGGCTCCGTGCGGGAACGCTTCGGCGTAAACGTCGAGGTACTGCCGCTGGACATGTCGCTGCCCGGCGCCATCGCCGAGGTGGCGCGTTTCGGCCAGGACATCGACGTGCTGGTGAACAACGCCGGCAGCATCCCGGCGGGGAACCTCTGGGACGTGGACGAGGAACGCTGGCGGCAGGGCTGGGAGCTGAAAGTGTTCGGCTACATCAACCTGACCCGCCTGGTCTACGCCGCGATGCGCGAGCGCCGCGGCGGGGTGATCCTCAACAACATCGGCAGCGGCGGCGAAATGTTCGACTTCGACTACATCGCCGGCACCACCGGCAACGCGGCGCTGATGGCCTTCACCCGGGCCCTGGGCGGGCGCAGCCTGGACGACGGGATCCGCGTCGTCGGGGTGAACCCGGGGCCGGTGGACACGCCGCGCATCCGTCGCCTGCTGGAAGCCGGGACCAGCGAAGGCGCGGACGAGGCGGAGGCCTTCAAGCGCTACCCGCTCGGCCGCCCCGCGACGGTGGACGAAGTGGCCGACCTGTTCGTCTTCCTCGCCTCTGCCCGCTCGTCCTACACCAGCGGCGCGGTGGTGACCCTCGACGGCGGCTTGGTTTCCAACCGCTCCATCAGCGGCGGACGCTGAGCACAACGGAGATTACAGCGATGTCCGAAACAGTTTCCTATGCAGCCGACTACCAGCGCCTGACCTTCGACCGCCCGGCGCCGCGGGTGCTGCGCATCACCATCAACCGTCCCGAGCGGCTCAATGCCCTGGACGCCATCGGCCACGCCGAGATCGCCAGGGTCTGGCGCGACGTGGAGGCCGACGACTCGGTCAATGCCGTGATCATCCGCGGCGACGGCAAGGCGTTTTCCGCCGGCGGCGACTTCGAGGTCGTCGAGCAGATGATCGACGACTTCGAGTACCGCTGCCGCATGTGGAAGGAGTCCAAGGACCTCGTCTACAACATCATCAACTGCAACAAGCCGATCGTCTCGGCGATCCACGGCCCCGCCGTGGGCGCGGGCCTGGTCGCCGCGCTGCTGGCCGACATCTCGATCGCCGCCAGGAGCGCCAAGCTGGTGGATGGCCACACCCGGCTGGGGGTCGCCGCGGGCGACCACGCGGCCATCATCTGGCCCCTGCTGTGCGGCATGGCCAAGGCCAAGTACCACCTGCTGCTGTGCGAGCCGCTCAGTGGCGAGCAGGCCGAGCGCCTGGGCCTGGTGTCGCTGTGCGTGGAGGACGACGAGCTGCAGGACAAGGCCCTCGACGTGGCCACGCGCCTGGCCAGCGGCGCGCAGTCGGCGATCCGCTGGACGAAGTACTCGCTGAACAACTGGCTGCGCCAGGCCGGCCCCATCTTCGACGCCTCGCTCGCCCTGGAAATGCTGGGCTTCGGCGGCGCCGAAGTGAAGGAGGGCGTGGCCTCCCATCGGCAGAAGCGCGCGCCGAAGTTCCCGGACGATACCCAGGTGTAGGAGAGGAGCATGACCCGGGCCGAAAGTACCTCAGCCGAGCTGCAGCGGAGCCAGACCCTGGAGTTTCCGGAGCTTCCCGCCGCCCGCTCGGGGCTGGTCATGCCCTTGCTGCGCGCGCTGGAGGTGCTGTCCGCCTTCAGCGCCCACGACCAATGGCTGGGCAACAAGGACATCGCCGACCGGACGGGGCTTCCGGCCTCCACGGTCAATCGCTTCCTGCGCAGCCTGGTCGCCCTGGGCTACGTCGGCTACTGCAAGGAGCGCCGGCAATACCGCCTGGCCGCCCCGGTCCTTTCGCTGGGCTACTCCGCCACCTTCCACTCGGACGTGCAGCGCCTGGTGCGCCAGGACCTGATCCGCTTCGCCTGCACGCACAACGTGACCGTGCTGCTGGCCATGCGCGATCGCCTGGACCTGGTGGCGCTGGAGAGCTGCACGGGCACCGGCAGCTTCCGCCGCTCGGGCCTGAACGTCGGCACGCGCATCGCCATCTCGTCCTCGCAGATGGGCCACACGCTCCTGGCCTCGCTGCCGGCCCTGGAGCGCGCCTACCTGCTGGAGAACATCGCCAGGCGCATGCCCGCGCAGTGGGAGGGGCTGGAGCCGCACCTGACCGAGTCGATCAACCAGTTCCGGACCATGGGCTTCTGCTATTCGCTGAGCAAGCTCGACCGCGACCTGGGCGTGGTCTCGGTGCCGATGAACGTCGCCGGCAAGGGCCTGTTCGTGCTGGCCTGCATCGGCTCGCTGGCGCACATGAGCAAGGCCCGCGTCTCGCGCGAGCTGGGGCCGCAGCTGGCGTCGCTGGCGAGCCAGTTCAAGCACTCGCTGGACGCCTCCGCCGCCAGCCACTACAGGGAGGAGCCCGAGCATGGCCATTGACGAGCACGGCGATGCGCTCTTGACCGTCGAGCGCGGCCTGCAGGTCCTCCGGGCGTTCCGCGGCGAGCGCACGCCCCTGTCCAACGCCGAGATCGTGGCGCGCACCGGCCTGCCGAAATCGACGGTGTCGCGCCTGACCACGACGCTCATGTTCGTCGGCTTCCTGCGCCACGCGGTGGGCGGGCGCCAGTTCGAGCTGGGGGCCGGTTCGCTGGGGATCGGCCACGCCTACCTGGAGTCGAGCCCCCTGGTGCGCCTGGCGCAACCCTTCATGCAGGAACTGGCCGACGAGCTGAACGTGTCGGTGGCGCTGGCCGTTCGCGACGACCTGGAAATGCTCTATGTGACCTACTGCTCGAGCCGGTCCATCGCCACGCTGCGCCTGGGCGTGGGCTCGATGCTGCCGATGGAGTCCACCGCCATCGGCCGCGCCTACCTGTGGGGGCTCGGCAAGGCGGAGCGCGCGCAGCTCTTCGGCGAGATGAAACGGCGTTTCGGCGAGCGCTACCCGCAGGTCCTGGCGGGCATCCAGGGCAGCTTCGAGGAACTGCAGAACAGCGGTACCTGCCTGGTCAAGGGCGGCTACCAGCGCGACACCTACGGCATCGGCGTGCCGGTGCGGATCGGCCGCGCCGCGACCGTGATGGGGCTGAACTGCGGCGCCGCCGTGGTGGGCGCGGACTTCGACAAGGTCCGCAGTGTCATCGGCGAGCGGCTCAAGGACGCCGCCCCGGAACTGGAACGCATCCTCCGCGACCTCGAAGGGCCGTTCTAGTGAACAAGAATCCTCCGTTTGAACAAGTGAAAAGGCGAACCATGGCGAAGGTGCTAGAGAATATTCGGGTCCTGGATTTCGGGCGGTTCATCGCCGGGCCGTTCTGCGG
Organism: Pseudomonas sp. A6; assembly: GCF_052367875.1. Classification (NCBI taxonomy): domain Bacteria; kingdom Pseudomonadati; phylum Pseudomonadota; class Gammaproteobacteria; order Pseudomonadales; family Pseudomonadaceae; genus Pseudomonas; species Pseudomonas sp. A6. Next base: position 2,331,303 of record NZ_CP198970.1, read on the forward strand.
CGCGCTGCTGGCGGACCTGGGGGCCGACGTCATCCGTATCGACCGGCTGGGCGGCAGCGAGGACCGCTTCGTCATGCCGGTCACCGGGCAGGGCGATGGCGCGGTGTTTCTGCAATCCAACCGCAACAAGCGCTCCATCACCCTGGAGCTGGCCAGCGAGGAGGGGCGCAGGATCGTCCGGCGCCTGGTGGAGTCGGCGGACATCGTCATCGCCAACATGCCCGGCGCGACGCTGGTCAACCTCGGGCTGGACTACGAGACGCTCAAGGCGATCAAGCCCGACATCATCCTGGTGGCGCCCTCGGCGTTCGGCGACAGCGAACTGCTGCGCGACAAGATCGGCTTCGATGGCGTCGGCCAGGCCATGAGCGGCGGCGTCTACCTGTCCGGCTTCCCCGGCCAGCCGATCAAGTCGATGGTGCCCGTGGTGGACTACGCCACGGCCATCTCCTGCGCGCTGGGCGCCGTCGCCGCCCTCTACGAGCGCAACAAGAGCGGCCAGGGACAGAAGGTTGAGGCCTCGCTGCTGCAGACCGCGCTGAATTTCTCCAGCGGCTACCTCATCGAGGAACAGCTGCTGAAGCTGGAGCGCCAGGCCACCGCCAACCGCAGCCAGAGCTACGGCCCCTCGGACATCTTCGAGACCCGCGACGGCTGGATCATCGTGCAGGTCATCGGCCCGGCCATGTTCAAGCGCTGGACACGGATCGTCGGCTGCCCGGAACTGCTGGACGACCCGCGCTTCGCCGACGACGAACTCAGGGGGCGCAACGGCGAGGAGCTTTCCCGGCGCATGGCCCAGTGGTGCTCCCAACGCACGCGGGAGCAGGCGTTGCAGGATCTCGGCCAGGCCAAGATTCCGGCCGGGCCGGTCTATTCCCCGGCGCAGGTGAATGCCGACCAGGCGATTGCCGACAGCGGCGCCTACGTCTGGCTGGAACATCCGCACCTGGATTCGGGGGCGCCCTACATAGCCCCGCCGGTGAATCTTTCCCGAACGCCCCTGCAAATCCAGAAACATGCTCCATTGGTTGGAGAACATACCCTGGAAGTTCTGCAGGAATATGGTTTCGACCCTGCCCAGATAAAGGAGTGGCAACTTAAAAAGGTGATCTGACGACGACCTGCCCAGAGTATCCACTTCCAGTAATTTAGATCTATCACCATTTAAAACGCGCTGACGATAAGTTCTGGCGTCGGCTTTTCTCGACCCCAAAAACAATAAAATGAGGGTGGTGGTATGTGTAGTTCGAAACGCACGTTGTATATAACTGTCCCGCTTCTTGGCGTACTCGCCTCGATGCACGCCAGGGCGGATTTCATCGGTGACAGCAAACTCAACCTCGGGCTGAGGAACTTCTATTTCAACGGTGACTATCGCGACGGCAGCAACGCGCCGTCCAAGACCGAGGAATGGGCCCAGGGCTTCAAGCTGGACTACCAGTCGGGCTTCACCGAGGGCACCATCGGCCTGGGGGTGGACGCCCTGGGCCTGCTGGGGGTGACGCTCGACAGCGGCAAGGGGCGCCATCCGGGCAGTACCCTGATCCCCTCCGACGGCGAGGGCGCCGTGGACAACTGGAGCCGCTTCGGCATGACCCTGAAGATGCGCGCCTCCAGGACCGAGGCGCGGGTCGGCACCTTGCTGCCCAAGCTGCCAGTGGTCGACGCCAACGACGCCCGCCTGCTGCCGCAGACCTTCCAGGGCGGGATGGTGACCTCCAGCGAGATCGACGGCCTGACCCTGGTCGGCGGCAAGCTCGAGAGCACCACCGGCCGCGGCTCCAGCGACCGGACCGGGCTGTCGGTGCGGGGCGGCAAGGAGGAGAGCAACGAGTTCTACTTCGCCGGCGCGGACTACCAGCTGAGGAAGAACCTGCTGGTGCAGTACTACCAGGCCTCGCTGGAGGACTACTACCGCCAGCATTTCGTCGGCGCGGTGCACACCCTGAGCCTGGGCAACGACCAGTTCCTGAAGACCGACCTGCGCTACTTCAAGACCAACTCCCAGGGCGCCAACGCCTCGGGCAAGGCCGGCTACCAGGTCAGCGGCTACACCAGCGGCGGCGACGGCGAGATCGACAACGACACCTGGAGCGCGACCTTCATCTACTCGGTCCACGGCCACTCGTTCCTGCTGGGCTACCAGAAGGTTTCCGACGACAGCCCCTTCGTGCAGCTGAACTCCGGCAGCGTGCCCGACGCCGGCGCCGGCGGTGTCAACGTCTACCTGTACACCAACCGCCTCATCACCAACTTCACCGCCGCGGGCGAGGCCACCAGCTACGCGCAATACGGCTATGACTTCGCCGGTGTCGGCATCCCCGGCCTGACCGCCTCGGCGATGTACCTGCGGGGCCGCGACATCGAGGCCGTCGGCGGCGGCGATCAGACTGAGTGGGAGCGCGACTTCAACGTCAACTACGTCATCCAGAGCGGGCCGTTGAAGGGCCTCGGCGTCACCTGGTGGAACGCCTCCATGCGCAGCGACATCCAGCGCAACGAGGACCAGAACCGCCTGATCTTCAACTACACCATCCCGTTGTTCTGAGCCCAGGGGTAGGCCGGGTTCAGGCCTTGGCGTCATCGATGCCTGAACTTGCCCGGGCCCGGTTCAACCGAAAGATTCCAAAGAACGGAACGTCCGGCCTGGTTGCGTTGACGCTGCGGCAGGCCGAACTTCTAATGAATTCAAATAAAAACATCATGCGGTAACCGCCATGAAGAAGATCAATAAGAAAGTTGTTTCGCTTGCCTGCTCTTTATTCATAGGTATTTCATCGGTTTCCTCTCAGGCCAGTGCCGATGAAGTTATAAAACTCGGCATGTCGCTGATTCTTTCGGGCTCTGCCGGTAATTGGGGCATAGGTTCGAAATGGCTGTGCGACGAAGCGGCCAAGGAAGTCGCGGCCGCCGGTGGCGTGAAGGTTTCCGGGCACGTCTACAACTTCCAGTGCGTGGCCTACGACAACAAGTACAACGCCGCCGATGGCGCGAAGGTCGCCCAGACCTTGCTGAGCAAGGACAACGTCAAGTACGTGGTGGCCGCCCATGGCACCGCCACCGCCCGCGCCCTGCAGTCGCTTTCCGAGCGGCGCGGCGTGCTGATGTTCACCTCCGCCTGGGGCGAGAGCCTGAAGGGGCCGAAGTACCCGCTGACCTTCACGCTGAACAACGGCCCCCGCGAAATCGTCGCGCCGCTGGTCCGCTACGTCAAAAGCGCCAACCCGCAGATCAGGACGGTGGTCCTGCTCAACCCCAACGACGCCAGCGGCAAGGAAGTCGAGGCGGTCACCCGGCAAGCCTGGGAAGCCGCCGGGGTGAAGGTGATCGCCAGCGACTGGTTCGAGCGCGGCATCTCGGAGTTCCAGCCGGTCGCCGCCAAGCTGGCCGCGCTCAAGCCGGACGTCGTCGACCTCTGCGCCAGCCCCGCCGCGGACAGCGGCCGGGTGTTCAAGGAGCTGGCCGCGCTCGGCTGGAACGGCGTCAAGGTCAACCAGATCGGCACCAGCGCCGCCGGCCTGCTGGTCACCGGCCAGGGCGCGGTGGAGAACCTGTACATGGGCTTCGCCACGCCCCAGGGCGGCGCCATCGACAAGCACCGGGCCTACCTGAACGAGGGCGTCAGGGCGCTGACCGGCGAGGACGTCAACCCGATCCAGATCGCCTCCTACGACGGCGTGAAGGCGCTGGCCGCCGCCATGCAGAAGGCCCAGAGCATCGAGCCCGGCGCCGTCGCCGCGGCCCTGCCCAAGGTCACCTTCGACTCCTTCTACGGCCCTGCCGCCTTCGGTGGCGCCACCACCTACGGAACGCCGCAGCAGATCCTGATTCCGGCCATCGTTGCCCAGCTCAAGGGCAACCAGCTGGTGGAAATCGAGCGGATCCAGCCGCAGGAGCTGTCGGCCAGGCTGGCCGACTGACGAGGAACGGGCGCTTCGCTCCCGCCGGCGCCCCGTGCCCGGCGGGGGCGGATGCCCAGCGCCAGCGCTGGCTGGCTATCGATTCACCGAGATGGGAAGAGCACTGCCATGACTGAGAAAACGGTTCGCATCGTCGATGCGGTGGTAATCGGGGCCGGCATGTCCGGCCTCTACATGACCAAGAAGCTGGTCGACATGGGCCTGGACGTCCAGGGCTTCGAGGCCGGCGACAACGTCGGCGGGACCTGGTACTGGAACCGCTACCCCGGCGCCAGGGTCGACCTGGAGAGCTTCGACTACTCCTTCTCGTTCTCCGAGGAGTTGCAGCAGGAGTGGAACTGGAGCGAGCGCTACGCGGCCCAGCCGGAGATTCTCAGCTACCTGAACCATGTCGCCGATCGCTTCGAACTGCGCCGCCATTTCCAGTTCCAGACCCGCGTGACGGCCGCGACCTACGAGGAAAAGCAGGCGCTCTGGGGCGTGCATACCGACCGCGGCGAAACCCTCAAGGCGCGCTACCTCATCAGCGGCGTCGGCGTGCTGTCCGAGCCGAAGGCCCCCGAGCTGGAAGGGCTGTCCAGCTTCAAGGGCGCCACCTACCACACCGGGCGCTGGCCCCACGAGGGCGTGGACTTCACCGGCAAGCGCGTGGCGGTGTTCGGCACCGGCTCCTCGGGCATCCAGGTCATTCCCATCGTGGCCCGCCAGGCCGCGCACCTGAGCGTGTTCCAGCGCACCCCGGTGTATTGCGTGCCCACCGACAACTACAAGCTGACCGACGAACTCCGCGACCAGGTCAAGCAGAGCTACGCCGCGCGCCGCCAGAAGTCCCGCTACACCCGCTACGGCATCCCGGTGGACTTCCCCAGCACCAAGGCCTTCGACGTCAGCGCCGAGGAGCGCGAGAAGAAGTACGAGCAGGCCTGGGGCGAGATGGGCCACCTGCTGGCCTTCCGCATGACCTACGCCGACATCCTCGCCGACGAGGCGGCCAACAAGACGGTGGCGGACTTCTTCGCGCGCAAGATCCGCGGGATCGTCAAGGACCCGGCCATCGCCGAGAAGCTGATCCCCACCAGCTACCCCTTCGGCACCAAGCGCCCGTGCCTGGGCATCGCCTACTACGAGACCTTCAACCGCGACAACGTGTCCCTGGTGGACCTGCGGGAGACGCCGGTGGAGCGCGTGACCGAGACCGGCATCCTCACCCGCGACGGCGTGCACCACGAATTCGACGCCATGGTCTTCGCCACCGGCTACGACGCCCTCACCGGCGCGATCCTGCGCGTGGACCTGACCGGCCGCAACGGCCGCAAGCTGCAGGACAAGTGGCGGGACGGCCCGCGGGCGCTGCTGGGCATCAGCACCAGCGAGTTCCCCAACTTCTTCATGATCACCGGCCCCCTGAGCCCCGGCCCGCTGAACAACATGGCGGTGTCCATCGAGCAGCACGTGGAATGGGTGACCGACTGCATCGCCTACATGCGCCGCAACGGCCTGGCCTCCATCGAGGCCGACCAGGCCGCGGAAGAGCACTGGTTCGAGCACGTGCAGGAGGTGGTGAGCAACACCCTCTACCTCAAGGCCAACTCCTGGTACCTGGGCGCCAACGTGCCCGGCAAGCCCCGGGTGTTCATCCCCTACCTGGGGGGCGCCGGCGGCTATCGGGAGAAGTGCGACGAGGTGGCGAACGACGGCTATCGCGGCTTCATCTTCCAGCGCCTCGAAACCCCCGCGGCCAAGGCCGGAACCGAGCTGGCGTGATGCGCCCTGCCGGCCGCGGCCAAGGCGGCCGGCATCTGTGACGACAAGGGAACAGCAATGACTGATGCGATCCAGCAACTGATCGACAAATCCATCATCCATGACGTGGTGATGCGCTACGCGCGCTCGGTCGACCGCCGCGACTGGGAGAGCGCCCGCGCGGCCTTCTTCGAGGACGCCACCGACCACCACGGCGACTTCTTCGGCAGCCGCGAGCAGTTCATCGACTGGGTGAGCGGCAACCATTCCGGCGTGCCCAAGTCCACGCACCTGCTGGGCAACTGCCTGATCGAGTTCGGCGACCAGAACCTGGCGGTGGTGGAGACCTATTTCTTCGCGGTGCTGGAGCTCAGCGCCAGCTCCGAAGGACACCGCAAGATGTTCTTCGGCGACGACGCCGACGCCTCGGCCAGCGGCCGCGTCCGCATGGACGTGCTGGGCCGCTACGTCGACCGTTTCGAGAAGCGCGACGGCCAGTGGCGCATCGCCAAGCGGGTGACCGTGTTCGACTCCACCCATGCCCGGCCCAACGTCGGCACGGTGGACGACCATCCCAAGTGGGCGCTGGGCAAGCGCGACGCCGGTGATCCGCTGTTCGCGATCCGCCGCGCCGCCGGCCTGGGCGATTGACCATGGGTTCGTTCGCCCCGCGCGGTGGCGGGGCGGGCATCAGCTTGAAGGAGAAAGACAATGGGTAGGTTGGCTGGCAAGGTGGCCTTCGTCACCGGCGCGGCGGGTGGCATCGGCTCGGAGATCTGCAGGCGTTTCGTGCAGGAGGGCGCCTGCGTACTGGCGGCGGACATCTCGCGGGACGCGCTGGAGGGCGTCATCGCCTCCTGCGCGGATCGCGGGCGCATCGTGGCCGGCGTGGTGGATGTCACCCGCAGCGAAAGCGTGGTGGCCGGCATCGAGCTGGCGGTGAAGTCCTTCGGCAAGCTGGACATCCTGTGCAATGTCGCCGGCGGCTCCACGCCCCACGACAGCCGCGTCACCGAGGCCCCCGAGGAAGAGTTCTGGCGGGCGATCAGCCTGGACCTGTTCGGCACCTTCGTCTGCTGCAAGCACGGCATTCCCAGGCTGATCGAAGCCGGCGGCGGCTCGGTCATCAACTTCTCGTCGATGGTCGCGCTGATGTCGCTGCCCGAGCGCGATTGCTATACGGCGGCCAAGGGCGGCGTGTCGGCGATCACCCGTTCGATGGCGCACGAATACGCCGCCGACAAGGTGCGGGTGAACGCCATCGCCCCGGGCCTGACCCTCTCGGAGCGCACCCGCGGGCTGATCGACCAGCGCGAGGAACTGAAGAAACTCGCCGACCAGTGCCTGCTGGGCGTCTGCGAGCCCATCGACATGGCGGAGATGGCGGTGTTCCTCGGCGCCGACGAGTCCCGGCGCGTCACCGGGCAGATACTGCCGGTCGACAGCGGCGTGACGATCTACTGAATCAGCGGGGCAGGGCAGCGGCCCGCGCCCCTTTTCCACGCATCGCTCGCCCTCGGCGAGCCTGCAGGAGCGAGAAAACTTATGTCGAAACGAATCGATCTGGGGTGGATAGGCCTGGGCCAGATGGGCGCGCCCATGGCCGAGCGCCTGCTGGGTGAGGACGTCACCCTGCATGTCTTCGACCGCAACGCGCAGGTCCTGGACGCGTTCTCGCGCAAGGGCGCGGTCGTCCATGGCTCCCCGCGCGAGGTGGCCGACGCCGCGGAAATCGTCTTCGCCTGCCTGCCCAGCCCGGCCATCAGCAAGAGCGTCGCGCTGGACGAGGGCGGGGTGATCTTCGGCGAGCGGGTGCGGCTGTACGTCGAAACCTCGACCATCGGCCGCGACTGCATCCAGGCCATCGCCGCGGGCCTTGCGGCGAAGAACATCGCCCTGGTGGACGGGCCCATCAGCGGCGGCGCCCCCGCGGCCCGCGAGGGCCGGCTGACGATGATGGTGTCCGGCCCGCCGCCCGCGGTGGACGAAGTGCTGCCCTGGCTGGGGCGGATCGGCCGGCAGGTGACCAACCTGGGCAGCCAGGCCGGCCAGGCGCAGATCATGAAGCTGGTGAACAACCTGGTGATGGCGGCGAACATGGTCGTCGCCGCCGAGGGCCTGGCCCTGGGCAGCAAGGCCGGCCTGGACGCGGCGACCATGCTCGAGGTGCTGGCCGCCAGCACCGGCAGCAGCCGCGCGCTGACCGAGATACTGGCGCAGGCGCTGAAGCCCGGCTCCTACAGCTTCGGCGCCCATCTCTCCATCGTCGCCAAGGACGTCGCGCTCGGCGTGCACGAGGCGTCGGCCCTGGAGGTACCGGTTCCGGGGCTGGAGGCGGTCCGCGCGATCTGGGCGGCCGCCGTCGCCGACGGGCACAGCGACGAAGACTTCACCAGCATCATCCGCTTCGTGGAAAAACAGGCGGGCACCGAAGTGCGCAGCGCCTGAGGGCCGGTGGAAGGAATTGTTCGCCTTACTTCGACGGGGCTTTTTCCGGCGGAGTTTTTTCGAAGTGACTTTTCAAACGGGACTTCGCACAGCGAACTACCAAGGAGCGCAATGATGAAAATGATGGCCGGTGTCATTTCCCTGATGACGCTATATGGATGTTCTACGCCGCCGGGTGAAAGCAGGTCGGGAAGTTTCTCCGAATATACCCGGAAGTCCCCGCAGGAATATGTCACCTGCCTGGAGCCCAAGTGGCAGGCGGTGAATATATCCACATCCAAGACCAGGACGCGGAGCGGGTTTTCCCTGGAGGCTTCCGCGCCGCAGAGCGGCCCGGTGGCATTGGCGATCATCGACGCCCAGGAAAGCGGTTCCAGGGTGGAGGTCTTCCTGCCGACGGCGCAGGGCCGGGCCGAAACCTGGGGCGACCGCGCCAGAAGCTGCCTGTAGGCGCCGCACAGCGCGGCTGAAGGCCCCGAAACGATTGGAGTCTTGCTCGCTTTGAGCATCGAAGCAGTGTCCCGACTTTGGCGGGCGCTGCTTTTTTCTTGGGCGGCGGATTCCACTGTACGGAACCCTTGCCAGGGTTGCGTTGACGCTGTCGGGCGGCGGTTTTCTAATCGAATCACATAAGAAATACAAAACGGGTGATCTCGATGAATATTTATCTGCAACGCATTTATCGCCTCATTACTTGCCTGTTCATTCCCGCCGATGATGTTTTGAGGAAGCGTGCGCAGGCTGAGTCCGCGCACTTTGGCGTCGCCTTCCTCGTCCTCTAGCGCTCCTGTCGTCAATTCAATATCCGTGCGATCCGTTCGCAGGGCGGCGGAGTCGTTTTGCCGAATATTCAGTAGGGTTGTGAAACATGGTCAATTACACAAGTGAGTCGGCAGATATCGGCGAGCAAGCAGATATCGGCGAGCAATATGTCGATCATGAAGTCGCCATCATCGGCACGGGGTTCGCGGGTATCGCCATGGCGCATTACCTGGACGAGTTGGGCCTGACGGATTTCGTCCTGTTCGAGAAGGCCGACAAGGTCGGCGGCACCTGGCGCGAGAACCACTATCCCGGCGCCCGTTGCGACGTGCCCGCGGCCCTGTACTCGCTGTCGTTCGCCCCGGAGTGGAGCTGGACCTCGAACTATCCGCCGCAGCGGGAAATCCTCGCCTACATGATGCGAACCGCCGAACGCCAGGGCGTGACGCTGCGCACGCGCTTCAACACCGAAGTGCTCAAGGCCGAGTTCGACCCGGCGCGGGGCATCTGGACGCTGTACGGCGCCGACGGGGTGCTGGCTACCTGCCGCACCCTGGTTTCGGCGGTGGGCCAGCTGAACCACCCGGCCACGCCCAGGGTCGAGGGGCTGGACAGCTTCCAGGGCGCGGCTTTCCATTCCGCGCAGTGGCGCCATGACGTCGAGCTCAAGGGGCGCACCGTGGCGGTGGTCGGCACGGGGGCGAGCGCGATCCAGATCGTCCCGGCCATCGCCCCCGAGGTGGAGAAGCTGATTCTGCTGCAGCGTTCGCCGGCCTGGGTGTTCCCCAAGCCCGAGCGCGAAATCCCCCTGCAGGAGCGCCTGCACTACCGCCTCCACCCCGAGCTGCTGCAGCAGGAGCGCGAAGCCCTCTACGAGCAGTTCGAGGCCGGCTTCGACAAGTACATGGCGGACACGCCGATGAACGTCCAGGCGCGCGAGGAAGGGCGCCAGTTGATCGAGTCGCAGATCGCCGACCCCGAGCTGCGGCGCAAGGTCACGCCGGACTACCTGCCCGGCTGCAAGCGCATCCTGGCGTCGAACGACTGGTACAGCACCCTGGCGCGGGACAACGTCGAAGTGGTCACCGCCGGGCTCGAGGCCTTCCAGGGCGACGAGATCGTCGACACCGACGGCAACCGCCACAAGGCCGAGGTGGTGGTGTTCGCCACCGGCTTCCGCTCCACGGACTTCCTCTTCCCCATGGCGGTCAAGGGCCTGGACGGCGCCGACCTGCACGCCACCTGGCAAGGCGAGCCGCAGGCCTACCTCGGCATGAGCGTGCCGGGCTTCCCCAACCTGTTCCTGATGTACGGGCCCAATACCAATACGCACAACTCGATCATCGGCATGCTCGAGGCCCAGGCGAAGTACATCGCGCGCAAGGCCAAGGGCCTGCAGGCCGCCCCGGGCCGCTTCATCAGCGTGAAGCCGCAGGCCCAGGAGCGCTTCTACGCCGACATGACGCCCAGGTTTGAGCGCTTCTCCTGGAGCGGCGGCTGCCACAACTGGTATCGCACCGCCAGCGGCAAGGTGGTCAACAACTGGCCCGAGCGCACGCGCGCCTACTTCGACCTGCTGGCCCGCGAGGACGACGCCAACTACGACGCCTTCGTCGCGGCGCAGGCCCCGGCCGGCCGCTGACGGACCCAGGCCGCGAGAACGCAAGGCGAAACCGCAATACCGTGGAGTACCTGATGACCTCGAAGTACCGTTTGGCCCTTTCCCCCCTGCAGGTCGGGCCGGTCACACTGCCCAACCGCCTCGTGCGGACGGCGCACGCCACGCTCTTCTCGCGCGGCCAGGTGAACGACGACCACATCCACTACCACCTGGAGCGGGCGCGGGGCGGGATCGGCCTGACCATCCTGGAAGGCGTGTCGGTGCACCGTTCCTCGACCTTCTCCCTGGGCCTGGAGGACGACGCCGGCATCGCCCCGCTGAGCCGCCTGGTGGAGGCCATCCGCCCGACGGGCATGAAGCTGTTCCAGCAGCTCTGGCACGGCGGCAACGTCGAGCCGGCCCCCAACGGCGGGCCGCCCTGGTCGGTGACGGCGCTGCCCGGGCGCTACTCGCGGATGCCGCCGGTGGCCATGTCGCCGCGGCAGATCGCCGAGCTGGTCCACGCCTACGCCGCGGCCGCGGTGCGCCTGGCCAAGGCGGGGATAGACGGCGCGGAGGTGCTGGCCGGCAACGGCTACCTCATCTCGCAGTTCCTCTCGCCGTCGCTGAATACCCGCGGCGACGCCTACGGCGGCAGTTTCGAGAATCGCCTGCGCTTCCTGGAGGAACTGCTCGGCGAGGTGCGCGCCCAGGTGCCGGCCAGCTTCGCGCTCGGCGTGCGCATGGGCGCCAGTTCCGATCCGGCGATCCTCTCGGCGCAGGACGTGAACGCCGCGATCCTCCAGCTCCAGGCGAAGGGGCTGATCGACTTCGTGAACATCTCCCAGGGCGACTACTACTTCCACGTCGAGCGCTATGCCGCGATGGACCAGCCCGCGGGCTACCAACTGCCGGCGATGCGCGAGGTGGGCAAGGACGTCAGCGTGCCGCGCATCGTCGTCGGCCGCTTCGGCACCCTCGACGACGTGGAGCAGACGCTGCGGGCGGGCGATGCCGAGATGGTGAACCTCGTGCGCGCCACCATCGCCGACCCCCATCTGGTGCGCAAGGAAGTCGAGGGGCGCTCGCTGGAGGTGCGCCCCTGCATCGCCTGCAACCAGGGCTGCATCGGCGGCCTGTTCTCCGGCCGCATGAGCTGCACGGCGAACCCGACGGTAGGCCACGAAGGCCGCCTCGGCGAACACCTGATCGTCCGCTCCGGCCAGCCGCGCAAGGTCGTCGTGGTGGGCGGCGGCCCGGCGGGGATGGAGGCTGCCCGCGTCTCGGCGCTGGCGGGCCACGAGGTCACCCTGGTCGAGGCGTCGTCCGACCTCGGCGGGCAGATCAACCTCGCCAAGCACCTGCCGAAGAACCATGGCATCGGCGACCTGACCAACTGGCTCGAACGCGAGGTCTTCCGCCTCGGCGTGCAGGTGAAGCTGTCCACCTACGTGGATGCCGCCGAGGTGCTGGCGATGCAGCCGGACGTGGTGATCCTCGCCACCGGCTCCATGTCGGCCGCCGCCGACGCCTTCGTGCAGACCGCCGCGCCCCAACTGCAGCTGGACATCGAGCCCGGCGCGCGGGTGGTCTCCTCCGAGGACCTGGTGCTCGGCGCCGCCGGCGAGCTGGGCGGCAGCGCCGTGGTGGTGGACGACATCGGCCACTACGAGGCCATCGGCTGCTGCGAGATGCTGCTGGAGCGCGGGCTGGACGTCACCTACGTGACGCGCCACGCCTCCTTCGCGCCGGAGATCGACAAGACCGGCAGGACCCAGGCCGCGCTGCGGCGCTTCTATGCCCTGGGCAACTTCCGCCTCCTCACCAGCTCGGTGGTGGTGGCGATCCAGCGGGACGCGGTGCAGGTGCGCCCCATCGACGGCTTCAGGCCGGAGAGCGTGAAGGCCGACACCACCGTGGTGGTGGCCTATCGCGAGGCGCTGCGGGAGCTGTGGGACGAACTGGTGGACGCCGGGCCGCAGCTGTACGTGGTGGGGGATGCCCTTTCCCCCCGCGACCTGGTCTGCGCCATGCGCGAAGGCCATTTCGCCGCGCGCTCGATCGACGAGCCGCGGATCGAAAGCCTGTGGAACAACATGTGAACCCGTGAGCCACCCGGCCCGGAACGCTTCGCGAAGGCCACCGGCGGCCCCGGCGGCTTCGCGGTCAACTGCCCAGCTACAGGGAGAAAGCCCAGCCATGCCACTCGATCCGGAAATCGCCGTAATCCTGAAGTCCCTGGAGGGCATGCCGCCCATGGAGCGCATGAGCCTGGCGGAGCTGCGCGCGAGCGTCGCGCCCGTTGCGCCGGAGCGTCGCGCGCCGGTCGCCGCGGTCCGCGACCTGGTGGCGGGCCTGGGCATTCCCCTGCGGCAATACACGCCCCTGGAGCTGGCGTCGGACAGGCTCATCGTCTACTTCCATGGCGGCGGCTTCGTCATCGGCGACCTGGAAACCCACGACCACCTGTGCCGCGACCTGGCCAACGCCAGCGGTTGCAGCGTGGTGGCGGTGGACTACCGGCGGGCGCCGGAATGCCGCTTCCCGATACCGCTGGACGACTGCATCGCCGCCGTCCGCTGGATCGCCGCCAACGACCGGGAACTGGGGGTGAGCACCGAGCGCCTGATCCTGGCCGGCGACAGCGCGGGCGCCAACCTGGCGACGGTGACCGCCCTGCGCTTGCGCGAGGAGGGCGGCCCGCTCCTGGTCGGGCAGCTGCTGGCCTACCCGGTCACCGACTACCACACGCCGGCCACCCCGTCCTACCTGGAGAACGCCGAGGGCTACTCGCTGACGCGCAACGCGATGATCCGTTTCTGGCAGGACTATGTCGCCACCCCGGAGCAGGGCTGCCAGCCCTACGCCGCGCCCCTGCGCGCGCCGTCGCTGGCCGGCCTGCCGGCGGCGCTGGTGATGACCGCGCAATTCGACCCCCTGCGCGACGAAGGCGACGCCTATGCCGGGCGCCTGGCCGAGAGCGGCGTGGCGGTGACGCACCTGCGCTACGACGGCCTGATCCACGGCTTCCTGCGCATGGCCATGGTCAGCCGGCGTGCGCGCGAAGCGTTCGCCGACATCCGCCGCTGGGTGGACAGCCTGCCCTGAGCCGGGCGGATGCCTGGGCCGGGCCGGCGCCAATACAGCGGTTTCCCTCCCTTGTTCCACCCAACCCTTGTTTCACCCAACCAAGGAGTCAAGGTATGAGTCGTCCTGTCGTGCTGGTAACCGGTGGCGCCGGAGTGATCGGCCGTGCGATCACCCAGGCGATGATCGCCGATGGCTGGCGAGTGGTCTGCCTGGATCGCGCCGGCGCCATCGACCAACTGGAACATGAGGAGTTCGTCACCCCCGTGGCCTGTGACATCACCGACCACCAGCAGCTGGCCTCGATCGTCGCCCAGTGCGGCGAACTCGCCGCGCTGGTCAACTGCGCGGGCATCGTGGAGTTCGGGCCGCTGATGGACACCGACCTCGAATCCTGGCGGCGCACCTTCGAGGTCAACGTCACCGCGCCCTTCGCGCTCATCCGCCTGGCGGCCCCGGCCCTGGCGCGCAGTGGCCGCGGCGCCATCGTCAACATCACTTCCATCACCGCCAGGCGGGCGAGCGTGGGGCGCGCCGCCTACGGGCCGTCCAAGGCCGCCCTGGAAGGGCTGACGCGCCAGGCGGCGGTCGAACTCGCGCCCCTGGGCATTCGCTGCAACGCCGTGGCGCCCGGGCCGGTGGAAAGCCCGCTGTCCATCGCCAACCTGTCGGCGAAGGACTATGCGGACTACGTCGCGAGCATTCCCAGCGGGCGCTTCTCCAGCGCGGCCGAAGTGGCGGATGCGGTGGCCTACCTGTGCTCCGGGCGCGCCGGCTCGGTCACCGGCCAATGCCTGGCCGTGGACGGCGGCTGGCTCGCCGCGGGGGCGGGGATGTGGCGCCTGCGGGAAACCGCGGGGCAGCGCTGACGGGAAGGGCGCATGCCGGGCAGTTGCCCGGCATGCGCTGCGGGGGCTAGTCCTGGGCGGACGGCGCGACCTGCTCCAGCACGCGCAGCCCGGTGGTCCAGCTCTGCACGCCCAGGCAACTGACGATCTGCATCACCTCCACCAGCTCGTCCACCGTCGCCCCATGGCGCAGGGCGTTGGCCATGTGGATCCGCGCCCCCTCCCCATGCAGATGGGTGGTGGAAACGTCGATGGCGACGTAGATGAATTCGCGGACCTTGGGTTCGAGGGTGCCGGTCAGCCAGGGCGCCGAGGAAAAGTCGGCATAGGCGTCGAAGAACTCGGGGTGGGCCTGCAGCATGTCCTCCAGCAGCTCGCTCCAGTACTGCCGGCCGGCGGTGAACTTGTCCCGGACCTGTTCCGCCCTGGCGCGCTGTTCGGCCGACGCCTCGCGGGCCTGGCCGCCGCCAAGCTCGCGCATCAGGATCGGGGCGCCCAGCATGAAGCCGTGCATGCCCAGCACCGAGGCCATCTGCAGGACTTCCCGGACCTGCTCGCGGGTGGCGCCCTGGTCGAGCGCGCATTTTATCTGCACACCCAGTTCCCGTTCGTTCAGGTGCGTCACCGCGGCGTTGGCAGCGATCAGCACCAGGTGCCGCACGCGCGCCTCCAGCAGCGGCGGGCGCGGGGAGGGGAAGCAGAGCCGGAGGCAGGCCTCGAAGAACCCCGGATCGGTATCCAGGGCGCGCTGCAGGTCGTCGTTCCAGTAGCCTTGCAGTTTCACGAAGGCGTCTTTGAGTGGGTTCAATGCGGTCGTCCTCGCTTGGGTTCGAGGCGCCCGCCGCGGCGGCAGGCGCCGGTGGCCGGGGCTAGTCCTGCTGCAGGCTCTGGCAGGTCATGCCGGTGCTGCTCATGCCGCCGTCCACGGCAAAGGTCTGGCCGGTGATGTAGCTGGCGGCGGGGGAGGCCAGGAATACGGCGACCTCGGCGATCTCCTCGGGGCTGGCCACCCGGGCCAGCGGAACGCTGGCGGTGATGCTGCGGCGGAAGCGCTCGTCGTAGGTGGCGGCGGTCATCGCCGTCGCCACCGAGCCGGGGGCGATGGCGTTCACCAGGATGCCGTGCTCGGCCAGCTCCAGGGCCATCACCCGCGTCGCGGCGATCACCGCGCCCTTGGAGGCCGCGTACGCCGTGCGCCCGGGGAAGCCCAGCAGGCCGGCCGCGGAGGCGACGTTGATGATCCGCCCGCCGCGGCCGAGCATGCTCCGCGCCGCCTCCCGGGCGACCAGGCAGGTGCCCAGCAGGTTCACCCGCAGCAGGCGCTCGAAGTCCTCGGGCTCGGTGTCGAGGAAGGGCTTGTTGAGCAGGATGCCCGCGCTGTTCACCAGGACGTCGACCCTGCCCAGCTGCGCGACCAGGCTGCGGACGTTCCCGGCGTCGCCGACGTCCAGCGCGAAGGGCCTGGCGTTGTCGCCCAGCTCGGCGGCCAGCGCCCTGGCCTGTTCGAAATGGATGTCGGCGATGGCGACCTGCGCGCCCTGGCCGATGAATAGCCTGGCGACGGCCGCGCCTATTCCGCTGGCGCCGCCGGTGATCAGGACGGTCTGCTTCTCTGCTTGCATGGGGGTTCTCCCGGGGTGGATGGAAACGGCATCGACCCCGGCGCGGCCCGTTGCCCGCCGGGAGCCGACACCTTCGCTCGCAAGGTCGGGCCTGCTCAGCGCCTGCCGAGCAGGGCCCTGATTTCGTTGGCGGTGTAGCGGATGGCCTCGGCGCTGCCGGGCAGCAGGTCGACCATCATCATGAAGGCGTGGATCTGCCCCTCGAAGCGGCGATGGGCCACCGGCACGCCCGCTTCGCGCAGCCGCGCGGCGAACGCTTCGCCTTCGTCGCGCAGCACGTCGTGCTCGGCGGTGAGGATGATGCTCGGCGGCAGGCCGGCGACGCTGGGCGAGCGCAGCGGCGCCACTTGGGGGTCGCTGCGCCGGCTGGCATCGGGCACGTAGTGGTCCCAGTAGTAGCGCATGACTTCGGCGGGCAGCAGGACCTGCATGTCCGGGTCGAGGTAGGACGCGGTCTGGAAGTCCGCGTCGGTCACCGGGTAGATCAGCACCAGGCCCCGTATGCGCTCGCCGCCGCGCTGGCGTTCGCGCAGGGCCACGCAGGCCGCCAGGTTGCCGCCGGCGCTGTCGCCGGCCAGCAGCAGCGGCAGGTCGCTGCCGAAGAGCGCCCGGCGCTGTGCGGCGACCCACTCGAACCCGGCCCAGGCATCCTCCAGCGGGATGGGGAAGGGGTGTTCCGGGGCCTTGCGGTAGCACACCATGACGATGGCGCAGCCGCTCTGCGCCGCGAGGTTGCGGCACATGGGCTCGAATTCGTCGTTGCTGCCGACGACCCAGCCGCCGCCATGGAAATAGACGATGACGCCCAGAAGCTCGCCTTCCGGGCGAAGCAGGCGCAGCTCGATCTCGCCGCCCGCGACCGCCAGCCTGCGGTTCTCCCGCAGCGCCAGCCCGGCCCCCGGGCCGAGCAGGCCCTTCAGGCCCGCCAGGGCATCGCGGGCTTCCTCGGGCGACATCAGGTGCCTGGGTTTGCGGGCATTGAGCCGCGCGGCAGTGACGAAATCTTGCGTACTGGGATCGAGTGCCATGGGCCGCATCCTCTTCTTGTCATGCATGATCGGACCCGCCCCGACGCGAGTCGCAGGCGGTCACGGCCATCTTTCCATAGCAGGCTGGGGATGCGGCTTTGACGAGGGCTGCGGCCCGTGCAATGGAATGCCCGTCCGGCCTCCATCGCACGGCGCCCGATGCGTCGGGCGTTGCCGTCAGCTGTAGCGCGACTGGGCGAGGTCGCGGGCGATCTGCGCCGCGGTGCGCTGCAGGGGCGCCAGCAGGGTCTTGCGCGCCTCGGTGAGGTTGACGGCGCTCTTGAGCAGCATGACGTTCATGGTGGCGAACAGCTCGCCCTCGTGCATCACCGGCACGCCGATGGCCCAGACGTTGCTGGCGAAGACGTCGCGGCTGTACTCGCTGCTCATGACGGCGAAGCCGTCCTTGCGGATCTTCTTCAGCAGCTTTTCGAGCCGCACGGGGTCCTGGGCGAGCTGGTTCCATTCGCCGGGGCTGGCGGCCAGGTTCTCGATGATCGAGCGGCGTTCCTCCTCGCCGCAGAACGCCAGGTAGGCCAGGCCGATGGAGGTGGCCAGCATGGGCGAGCGGAAGCCGGGCTGGCGGTTGAACGACAGCGGGCCGCTGCCGCGAGACGTCTGCACCACCACCATGGCGTCGAAGTCGAACAGGGCCAGGTCCGAAGGCCAGCCGATGGCGTTGCGGAAGCGCGCCAGGGTCGGCTCGGCGACGCTGGCGAGCCAGCGCGACCTGTCGTAGCCCTGGCTCAGCAGGAGCGTGCGCGCGGTCACCGAATACAGCGCCCGCTCCTGGTCCCTGGCGACGTAGCCCTCATGGTGGAGGGTTTCCAGCATGCGCACGATGGTCGCCTTGTCCAGCCCGGTCTGCCGGTGGAGCGAAGCGACGGTCGACTGCTTCTCCTCGTTGATGACGCGCAGCACCCTGAGCGCGCGGACAACGGCCTCGACCGGTTTGAAAGATGGCTTGCGCAGGTTCTTCACGGGGCGTCCTTGAGTCTGGGGCATGGGGGTTGGGGGCTTGTCGCCGGAGCGGGGCGGCAGCCTTCGCCGGGCCCGCCGAATACCGAACTACGGAACAACGCGCAGATAGCGTGGCTGACGGGGGGATTTTAGCGGCATCGTCGATTGAAATGAAATTTCAGATAATGAAATATCGATTTCAACCTCTGGCACGCAGCGAAGGCAACACGAAAGGGGGCGCCACATGATTGCTGGAACCAGCGCACGACACGGGGCCGTCGGGACTGCGGTGCGACGCGTCCGCCAGCGCCGGGCCGCCGTGATCCACGCGTTGCTCCTGGGTGTCGTGCTGGGGCAGCCGCCGCTGTGGAGCGGTGGCGCCGCGCTGCGATCCGGCCATGACGGCAATGCCGGCGGGCGAGAGGCGCGGGTGGCCCAGGCCAGGCTGGCACTGCAGCAACCCCTGCT
Organism: Pseudomonas sp. A6; assembly: GCF_052367875.1. Lineage (NCBI taxonomy): Bacteria > Pseudomonadati > Pseudomonadota > Gammaproteobacteria > Pseudomonadales > Pseudomonadaceae > Pseudomonas > Pseudomonas sp. A6. The sequence goes on from NZ_CP198970.1 coordinate 2,349,792, forward strand.
GCCCGGACGCGAGCCCGGGCAGCACGAGGGCCAGGCGCGGCGTGGCGACTTGAAGCGTTATGCAACTGACATGGCTCGGCTGTGAGCGGCATGTCGGGTAATCGGGAGAACGGGATGTATTCGTCTGAAGAGCGTTTGGAAAATATCCGCATGATCCGCGACAGCGCCTCGGCCTTCGCCCCGGCGGGCGAGCTGGCGCGGGTGCGCGGGCTGCGCTACCAGGCCCCAGGGTTCGACAAGGCGGTGTGGCGCGAGATGGCCGACAACGGCTGGCTCGGCCTGCCGCTGGCGGAGGCGCAGGGCGGCGCCGGCCTGGGCATGGCCGAATATTGCGCGCTGCTGGAAGTGCTGGGCGCCGCGCTGGTGCCGGAGCCTTTCGTGCCGGCGGTGCTGGCCGCGCGCCTGTTGAACGGCGAGCTGCTGGCCGCCCAGCTGACTGGTGAGCGCCTGCTGCTGCCTGCGCTGCAGGAGCAGTACGACAGCCTGGAACCGCAGGCCGGGGCTACGCGCCTGGTCGATGGCAAGGTCAGCGGCAGTAAGGTCTGCCTGCCCATGGCCGCCGGCGCCGATGGCTTCCTGGTCAGCACGGACCGGGGGCTGGCGCTGGTCGAGGTGGGGGCGCCCGGCGTGACCCTGTACCTCGCCCAGACCCAGGACGGCGGCCACCTGGGCAGCCTGCTGCTGGAGCAGGCCCCGGCCGAGCTGCTGCCGCTGGACGCCGAGGCCCTGGCCGACGCCCTGGACGAGGCCGCGCTGGGCACCGCCGCCTATCTGCTGGGCGCCGCCGAGCAGGCCTTCGCCCTGACCCTGGACTACCTGCGCACCCGCAAGCAGTTCGGCCAGGCCATCGGCAACTTCCAGGCCCTGCAGCACCGCGCGGTGGACCTGAAGCTGCAACTGGCCCTGTGGCGCGCCAGCCTGGAGGCCGCCGCGGCCGCCTGTGACGCCGGTGCCCCCGTGGCCCAGCGCCGCGCCGCGGTGTCGCGGGCCAAGGCGCGCGCCGCCGACGCGGCGCTGCTGGTCACCCGCCAGGCCGTGCAGCTGCACGGCGCCATCGGCTACACCGACGAGTGCGACGTCGGCCTGTTCCTGCGCAAGGCCATGAGCCTGGCCAACCTCTACGGCTCGTCCGCCCAGCACCGACGCCGCTACGACGCCTGCATGCCGCGCCTGGGCGACGCCTGACATCCGCTGGAGGAGAACGACAATGAGCGACAAACCGCAACTGCCCGACTTCAACGCGCTGAGCGACGACGCGTTCCGCCAAAGTGTGCGCGAGTTCCTACGGGCGAACTTCCCCGAGGAGCTGCGCGACCTGCCCAAGCGCCTGCACTGGAACGAGGTCAAGGACTGGTACATGACCCTCTCCGAGCACGGCTGGCTGTGCCCGGGCTGGCCCCGCGAGTTCGGCGGCATGGGCCTGTCGGCGGCCAAGCAGCTGATCTACACCGAGGAGTTCGAGAACTACGGCGTGGCCCGCACCCCGGACCACGGCATCATGCTGCTCGGCCCGCTGCTGATCCGCTACGGCTCGCCCGAGCAGCAGCAGTACTTCCTGCCGCGCATCCTCTCCGGCGAGCACATCTGGTGCCAGGGCTACAGCGAGCCGAACGCAGGCTCGGACCTGGCCAGCCTGCGCACCGAGGCCGTGCTCGACGGCGACGAGTGGGTGGTCAACGGCCAGAAGATCTGGACCACCCTGGCCACCGACGCCGACTGGATCTTCCTGCTGGTGCGCACCGACAAGACGGCGAAGAAACAGGAGGGCATCAGCTTCCTGCTGGTGCCGATGGACAGCCCCGGCGTGACCGTGCGGCCGATCCTCAACCTCGACCTGCACGACGAGCTGTGCGAGGTGTTCTTCGACGACGTGCGCGTGCCGCGCGGCAACCTGGTCGGCGAGATGAACGCCGGCTGGACCATGGCCAAGGCGCTGCTGGGCTTCGAGCGCATCTTCCTCGGCTCGCCCAAGCAGTCGGCCAACGCGCTGACGCGCCTGGAGCTGCTCGGCGAGCACCTGGGGCTATCCGACGACCCCGGCTTCCGCGACCGCCTGACGCGCCTGCGCCTGGACCTGGACGACCACAAGCTGCTGTTCGAGAGCTTCGCCGAGCGCCTGCGCCGCGGCGAGAGCCTGGGCGCCGACGTGTCGCTGCTCAAGGTGCACCAGACCGAGCTGTTCCAGCGCATCACCGACTACATGCTGGAAATTTCCGGCGAGTACGCCGCGCTGCTGGAGCCCATCGAGGGCAACGGCAACCTCAACCCCACCGGCCTGTTCCTCCAGGCGCGCCCCGCGACCATCTACGGCGGCAGCTCGGAGATCCAGCGCAACATCCTGGCCAAGGCCGTGCTCGGCCTGTAAGCGAACGACGGAGAGAACGACATGCTCGACAACAAAGTAGTGGTGGTCACCGGTGCCGGTGGCGGCATCGGCCGGGCCATCGCGGTGGAAATGGCGCGCGCCGGCGCCTCGGTGGTGATCAACGACGTCGGCGTCTCGCTGGGCGGGGAGGGCGGCTCGGCCACCCCGGCGCAGGAGACGCTGAAACTGATCGAAGGCTTCGGCGGCCGCGCGGTGATCAACACCGACAGCGTCGCCGAGTGGAGCGGCGCGCAGCAGATCGTCGCCTGCGCCATGGACAGCTTCGGCCGCATCGACGGCGTGGTGAACAACGCCGGGATCATCCGCGACGTGATCTTCCACAAGATGAGCGTGGAGGACTGGCTGTCGGTGATCCAGGTCCACCTCAACGGCAGCTTCTTCGTCAGCCGCGCCGCCGCCGAACGCTTCCGCGCGCAGAACGGCGGGGCCTTCGTGCACATGGTCAGCACCTCGGCGCTGATCGGCAACGTCGGCCAGGCCAACTACTCGGCGGCCAAGCTGGGCATGGTCGCGCTGTCCAAGTCCATCGCCCTGGACATGCAGCGCTTCAACGTGCGCTCCAACTGCATCGCGCCCTTCGCCTGGAGCCGCATGACCAGCGCCATCCCCGACAGCACCCCGGAGGAGAAGGCCCGCGTCGAGCGCCTGAAGCAGATGACCCCGGAGAAGAACGCGCCGCTGGCGGCGTACCTGCTGTCCGACCAGGCCAAGGGCGTCAACGGCCAGGTCTTCACCGTGCGCCGCAACGAAATCTTCCTGATGAGCCAGAACCGCCCGGTGCGCTCGGTGCAGCAGGGCGAAGGCTGGACCGCGCAGAGCATCGCCGAGCACGGCATGCCGGCGCTGGCCGGCTCCTTCACGCCGCTGCAGGTCAGCGCCGACGTGTTCTGCTGGGACCCGGTCTGACCGGCCCGCTGCCACTGTATCCATGAGGTTGAGTTGATGAACGCTGAGCGTGCCCAAGAGAGCTACCAGGACATCCGTGAGGGCGTGCGCGCCCTCTGTGCGGAGTTCCCCGCCGAGTACTGGCGCAAGATCGATGAAGTGAAAGGCTTCCCCGAAGCCTTCGTCAAAGCCATGACCGAGGCCGGCTGGCTGTCGGCGATGATCCCCGAGGAGTACGGCGGCTCCGGCCTGGGCCTGGCCGAGGCCTCGGTGATCCTCGAAGAAGTGAACCACTGCGGCGGCAACTCCGGGACCATCCACGGGCAGATGTACAACATGTTCACCCTGCTGCGGAACGGCAGCGAGGAGCAGAAGCGCTACTACCTGCCGAAGCTCGCCAGCGGCGAACTGCGCCTGCAGTCCATGGGCGTCACCGAGCCGACCACCGGCACCGACACCACCAAGATCAAGACCACCGCCATGCGCCAGGGCGACAAGTACGTCATCAACGGCCAGAAGGTGTGGATCTCCCGCGTCCAGCATTCCGACTTGATGATCCTGCTGGCGCGCACCACGCCGTTGGCCGAGGTGAAGAAGAAGGCCGACGGCATGTCGATCTTCCTGGTCGACCTGCGCGAGGCCATCGGCAACGGCCTGACCGTGCAGCCGATCGCCAACCTGGTCAACCACGAGACCAACGAGCTGTTCTTCGACAACCTGGAGATTCCCGCCAGCAGCCTGATCGGCGAGGAGGGCAAGGGCTTCCGCTACATCCTCGACGGGCTCAACGCCGAGCGCACGCTGATCGCCGCCGAGTGCATCGGCGACGGCCGCTGGTTCATCGAGAAGGCCAGCCAGTACGCCCGCGACCGCGTGGTGTTCGGCCGCCCGATCGGGCAGAACCAGGGCGTGCAGTTCCCCATCGCCGAGGCGCACATCGAGGTGGAAGCGGCCGACCTGATGCGCTGGAAGGCCTGCGCGGAATACGACGCCGGGCGCAACGCCGGGGCGGCGGCGAACATGGCCAAGTACCTGGCGGCCAAGGCCAGCTGGGAGGCGGCCAACGCCTGCCTGCAGACCCACGGCGGCTTCGGCTTCGCCAACGAATACGACGTCGAGCGCAAGTTCCGCGAGACGCGCCTGTACCAGGTGGCGCCGATCTCCACCAACCTGATCCTGTCCTACGTGGCCGAGCACCTGCTCGAACTGCCGCGTTCCTTCTGAGGCGAATGCGATGACTGCCAACGATCTGGGCCCGCTGCAGGCCTGGCTGGGGCGCCAGGAGTCCTGCGAAGCGCTGATCACCCCGCAGATGCTGGAGGCCTACCGCGCCACCCTGGCGCCGCACCTGTGGGAAGACCAGGGTTTCGCCCCGCCCGGCCTGCACTGGTGCCTGGCGCCGAGCCCGGCGGCGGCGGGCATGGCCGAGCTGGGCGAGGACGGCCACCCGCGCCGTGGCGGTTTCCTGCCGCCGGTGCCGCTGCCCCGGCGCATGTGGGCCGGCGGCGAAGTGGAGACGCTGGCGCCGCTGCCCATCGGCGAGCCGATCCTGCGGGTGTCGAGCATCGACGACATCCGCTTCAAGGAAGGCCGCAGCGGCAAGCTGTGCTTCGTCACCGTCCGGCATGAACTGTCCTGCGCCGGCACCCTGGCCATCCGCGAGCGCCAGGACATCGTCTACCGTGGGCCGGCCTCTGCTGGGAACGTGCCAGTCGGGGGCGAACCGCGCGAAGGCGAGCGGCAATGCTGGGTGGAAACCCCGTCGACATTGCTGATGCGCTACTCGGCGCTGACCTTCAACGCCCACCGCATCCATTACGACCTGCCCTATGCCACCGAGGTGGAAGGCTACGCGGGCCTGGTGGTGCACGGGCCGCTGCAGGCCAGCCTGCTGTTCAACCTGGCCGCCAGCCATGCCGGGCGCGTGCCCCTGCGCTTCGCCTACCGCGGCCAGGTGCCGCTGATCGCCGGCCGGCCGTTCCGCGCGGCGGTGTCCTGGCAGCACAAGGGCGACAGCCTGCAGGCCTGGACCCAGGACGCCGACGGCAACCTCAACATGGAGGCCAGCGCAGCATGCTGAACGACGCCTTCCAGGCGCCGCTGGCGCCCCTGTTCGTACCCGGCGACCGCCCCGAGCGCTTCGCCAAGGCCGCCGCCAGCGGCGCCGATGCGGTGATCCTCGACCTCGAGGACGCCGTGGCCCCCGCCGCCCGCGCCGCGGCAAGGGAGGCCGTGGCCAACCACGGCATCGACGGCGTGCCGGTGATCGTGCGGATCAACGCCACCCGCACCGAGGATTTCCAGGCCGACCTGGCGGCCCTGCGCGAGGCGCGTTTCGACGTGCTGATGCTGGCCAAGGCCGAGGCCGCCATCGACGTCCGCCTGGTGCACTACCTGCTCGGCCGCCAGGTGCCGCTGATCGCGCTGGTGGAGACCGCCGGCGCCTTCGACGACCTGGCTGGCCTGCTGCGCGAGCCCGGCGTGGTGCAGGCCGCCTTCGGCTCGTTGGACCTGGCCCTGGACCTGGGCTGCCAGCCCAGCTGGGAGGCCCTGGCCTACTTCCGCGGCGCGCTGGTTTTGCAATCGCGCCTGGCCGGCCTGGCGCCGCCGCTGGACGGCGTCACCACCAGCTTCGACGACCCCGCCGCGGTGCGCCAGGACGCCCTGACCGCCAGCGGCCTGGGCTTCGGCGGCAAGCTGGCGATCCATCCGCGCCAGGTGGCGCCCATCCGCGAGGCCTTCCTGCCCGACGCCAAGGCGGTGGACTGGGCGCAGGCCGTGCTCGCCGCCGCCCAGAGCGGCGCCGCTGTCCAGCTCGACGGGGCGATGGTCGATCGTCCGCTGATCGAGCGTGCCCGCCGCATTCTTTCCCGTTCCAGCGTTACTGGAGAAAAACACCCATGAAAATCCTCGTCGCCGTGAAGCGCGTGGTCGATTTCAACGTCAAGGTCCGCGTCAAGGCGGACAACTCCGGCGTCGATCTCGCCAACGTGAAAATGTCCATGAACCCCTTCTGCGAAATCGCCGTGGAAGAGGCCGTGCGCCTGAAGGAAAAAGGCATCGCCAGTGAAGTGGTTGTCGTTTCCGTCGGCCCGAACGCCGCCCAGGAGCAGCTGCGCACCGCCCTGGCCCTGGGCGCCGACCGCGCGACCCTGGTGGAAACCAACGAAGAACTGAGTTCCCTGGCCATCGCCAAGGCCCTCAAGGCCCTGGTCGAGCGCGAGCAGCCGCAGCTGGTGATCCTCGGCAAGCAGGCCATCGACAGCGACAACAACCAGACCGGGCAGATGCTCGCCGCGCTGACCGGCTACGCCCAGGGCACCTTCGCCTCCAAGGTCGAAGTCGCTGGCGACAAGGTCAACGTCACCCGTGAAATCGACGGCGGCCTGCAGAGCGTTGCGCTGAACCTGCCGGCGATCGTCACCACCGACCTGCGCCTGAACGAGCCGCGCTACGCCTCGCTGCCGAACATCATGAAGGCGAAGAAGAAGCCGCTGGAGGTGGTCAGCCCGGACGCCCTCGGCGTGTCCACCGGCTCCACCGTCACGACCCTCAAGGTCGAGGCGCCGGCCGCCCGCAGCGCCGGCATCAAGGTCACCTCCGTGGCCGAACTGGTCGAGAAACTGAAGAACGAGGCGAAGGTGATCTGATGACTATCCTGGTAATCGCTGAGCACAACGACGGCGCCCTGGCCGGCGCCACCCTGAACACCGTCGCCGCCGCGCAGAAGATCGGCGGCGAGATCCACCTGCTGGTCGCCGGGCAGGACGTCGGTGGCGTGGCCGAGGCCGCCGCCCAGGTCGCCGGCGTGGCCAAGGTGCTGGTCGCCGACAACGCCGCCTACGCCCACCAGCTGCCGGAGAACATCGCGCCGCTGGTGGTCTCCCTGGCCGGCGGCTACAGCCACGTGCTGGCGCCCGCCACCACCAACGGCAAGAACTACCTGCCGCGGGTCGCCGCGCAACTGGACGTCGACCAGCTCTCCGAGATCATCGAGGTGGTCAGCGCCGACACCTTCAAGCGCCCGATCTACGCCGGCAACGCCATCGCCACCGTGCAGTCCTCGGCCCCGGTCAAGGTCATCAGCGTGCGCGGCACCGGCTTCGATGCGGCCAGTGCGCAGGGCGGCTCGGCCAGCGTGGAAGTCGTGAGCAGTGTGTTCGACTCGCGCAGCTCGGCCTTCGTCGGCGAAGAACTGGCCAAGTCCGACCGCCCGGAACTGACCGCCGCCAAGATCGTGGTCTCCGGTGGCCGCGGCATGCAGAACGGCGACAACTTCAAGCTGCTCTATGCCCTGGCCGACAAGCTCGGCGCCGCGGTGGGCGCTTCCCGCGCCGCGGTGGACGCCGGCTTCGTGCCCAACGACATGCAGGTCGGCCAGACCGGCAAGATAGTCGCGCCGCAGCTCTACATCGCCGTGGGCATCTCCGGCGCCATCCAGCACCTGGCGGGCATGAAGGATTCCAAGGTCATCGTGGCCATCAACAAGGACGAAGAGGCGCCGATCTTCCAGGTCGCCGACTACGGCCTGGTGGGCGACCTCTTCGAAGTCGTGCCGCAACTGCAGGCGGCGCTCTGAGCGCCCGGGAGACAACGACAATGAGAAGAGCAGCGATAGTCGCGCCGCGCCGTACCCCGGTCGGCGCCTTTGGCGGCAGCCTGCGCAGCGTGCCGGTGGAGCGCCTGGGCGCCGAGGTGGTCAAGGCCATCCTGGCGCAGACGCGCCTGGACCCGGCGCGCATCGATGACGTGGTGTTCGCCCAGTCCTACGCCAACTCCGAGACGCCCTGCGTGGGGCGCTGGATCGCCCTGGAGGCGGGCCTGCCGGTGAGCGTGCCGGGCATGCAGCTGGACCGCCGCTGCGGCGGCGGCCTGCAGGCCCTGGCCAGCGCCGCGATGATGGTGCAGACCGGCGCCGCCGACGTGGTCCTGGCCGGCGGCGTGGAGAGCATGAGCAACATCGAGTACTACTCCACCGACATGCGCTGGGGCGCCCGCGCCGGCTCCGTGACCCTGCACGACCGCCTCGACCGCGGCCGCGAGCGCTCGCAGCCAGAGCACCGCTTCGGGCGCATCTCGGGGATGATCGAGACCGCCGAGAACCTGGCCCGCGAATACGCCATCAGCCGCGAGGAGGCCGACGCCTTCGCCGCGCGCAGCCAGCAGCGTGCCGCAGCAGCCTGGGAAGCCGGACGCTTCGACGCCGAGATCGTGCCCATCAGCGTGCCGCAGAAGCGTGGCGAGCCCATCCTGGTGAACCGCGACGAAGGCGTGCGCGGCGACACCACGCTGGAAAAACTGGCCGGGCTGCGGGCGCTGGTGAAGGACGGCACAGTGACGGCCGGCAACGCCTCGCAGCAGAACGACGCCGCCGCCGCCTGCCTGGTGGTGGCCGAAGACAAGCTGGCCGAGCTGGGCCTGGAGCCGATCGGCTACCTGCACAGCTGGGCCGCCGCGGGCTGCGAGCCGGCGACCATGGGCATCGGCCCGGTGCCGGCGGTGCGCAAGCTGTTCGAGCGCACCGGCCTGGGCTTCGAGCAGATGGACCTGGTGGAGGTCAACGAGGCCTTCGCCTGCCAGGTGCTGGCGGTGCTCAAGGGCTGGGGCTGGAACGATGCGCAGCGGCTCAACGTCAACGGCTCGGGCATTTCCCTGGGGCACCCGGTGGGCGCCACCGGCATGCGCATCATGACCTCGGTGCTGCACGAGCTGCAGCGCCGCAAAGGGCGCTACGCCCTGGAGACCATGTGCATCGGCGGCGGCCAGGGCCTGGCGGCGATCTTCGAGCGGGCCTGAGCGGGAGCAGCCTGAGATGACGGAAGAAATCCGCCTGGAGGCGCTGGACTTCGCCGCCCTGATCCACCCGGGCGACCGGGTGGTGTGGGGGCAGGGCGGCGCCGAACCCACGGCGCTGACCGCGCGCCTGATGGCCCAGCGCGAGGCGATCGGCAGCTTCCGCGCCTTCGTCGGCATGAGCCTGTCCGCCAGCGTCGGCCCGGAACATGCCGCCCAGGTGCATTACCAGTCGTACTGCGGCGCCGGGCGCAACCGCCTGCTGGCGCGGGAGAAGCGCCTGGACATCCTGCCGTGCCACTACACCCAGCTGGCGGCGGCGCTGGCGCCGGTCGACGTGCTGCTGCTGCAGGTGGCCGAAGGGCCGGGAGGCTTCAGCTTCGGCATCGCCGCCGAATACCTGGTGCCGCTGCTGCGCAGCGCGCGGCTGGTGATCGCCGAGGTCAACGAGCAGGCGCCGTGGACCCACGGCGAATACCTGGACCCGCGCGACATCGACCTGCTGGTGCGCACCTCCAGCGCGCCGCTGGAAGTCCCGGCGGCGCCCGGCGGCGAGGTGGAGCGGGCCATCGCCCGGCACATCGGCGGCCTGGTGGAGGACGGCGCGACCCTGCAGATGGGCCTGGGCAGCCTGCCCGAGGCGGCGCTCGACGGCCTGCGTTCGCACCGCGACCTGGGCATTCATTCCGGCGCCATCGGCGACAAGGTGGCGGAGCTGATGGAGCTGGGCGTGATCACCAACGCGCGCAAGAACATCGACAGGGGCGTCACGGTCGCCGGGGTGTTGCTGGGCGGCGAGCGGGTCTACCGCCATGCCCACCGCAACCCGCGCATCCAGCTGCGCTCGACGGCCTACACGCATTCCCTGGCGGTGCTCGGCAGCATCGAGCGCCTGGTGACCATCAACTCGGCCATCGAGGTGGACCTGACCGGGCAGATCAACGCGGAGATCGCCGGCGGCGCCTACGTCGGCGCGGTGGGCGGGGCGATGGACTTCCTTCGCGGCGCCCAGGCCTCGCCGGGCGGCCTGCCGATCATCGCCTTGCCGGCCACGGCGCTGGGCGGTAGGCAGAGTAGGGTGGTGGAGTGCCTGTCCGGCCCGGTGAGCACGCCGCGGGCGGACGCCGCGCTCATCGTCACCGAATATGGCGTGGCCGACCTGCGCGGCTGCGACCTGCGCGAGCGAGCGCGGCGGATGCTCGCCATCGCCCATCCGGATTTCCAGGAATCGCTGGCCCGGGCGGCCGGGCTCTGACAGCGAACGCGCCAGCCGGCCGTGGCGCCGGCCGGCAAGCGCGCTCTTGAACGGGGAGTATTCATTCGGACCGTACGATCGAAAAAGAAATCTGTACTGAAAAGCATGGTCCGTACGGCGGGCGAGGAATAGCATTCGATGCCGCGTCCCTTGGTGAATCTCTGAGGAGGTAACTGGACATGAAATCGGTGAAATTCGACAACGGCCCGATCGGGATGGCCGCCAACCTGCACTTGCCGGCCGGCTTCGACGAGCGCAAGACCTACCCGGCCATCGTCGTCACCCATCCCGCCGGCGGCGTGAAGGAGCAGACCAGTGGGCTTTACGCTGCCAAGCTGGCCGAACTGGGTTTCGTCACGCTGGCATTCGACGCCTCGTACCAGGGCGAGAGCGGCGGCGAGCCGCGCCAGCTGGAGAATCCCTATGCGCGCGTCGAGGACATCAGCGCCGCCATCGACTACCTCACGACCCTGCCCTACGTCGACCCCGGGCGCATCGGCGCCATGGGCATCTGCGCCGGCGGCGGCTATACCGTGACGGCCGCCCTGGGCGACCGCCGCATCAAGGCCGTGGGCGCCGTCAGCGCCGCCAACTACGGCGCGATCCTGCGCAACGGTTGGGAAGGGCGCGACGACCTCGGCGGCGCCTTCGCCATGCTGGAGAGCGCCGCGAAGGCCCGCACCGACGAGGCCAACGGCGCCGCGACGGGCTACTACCCGATCGTGCCGAAGACCGCCGAGCAAGCGCCCAACGCCGACCTGGCCGAGGCGGTCGAGTACTACCGCACCCCGCGCGCCCAGTGCCCCACTTCGCCGAGCATCGCGCCGACGCAGAGCCTGATGCAGCTCGTCACCTTCGACGCCTTCCACCTGGTGGAGCTGTTCCTGACCCAGCCGATCCAGATCGTCGCCGGCGAGCAGGCGGGCACGCGCTGGATCAGCGAAGACCTGTTCCGCCGCGCCGCGAGCAAGGACAAGCACCTGCACATCGTTCCCGGCGGAACCCACATCGGCATGTACGACAAGCCGGAACTGGTGGGCGAGGCCATGGCCAAGCTCGGCCCGTTCTTCAAGGCCCATCTGTAATGCGCCGCTACGGGCGCCGACATTCGAGGAACCTTCCATGAGCCAGATGCAATCCGTCACCTTCAAACATGGCGCCTGGGACGTGGCCGCCACCCTGCGTCTGCCCGAGGGCTTCGATGCCGGCAAGCGCTACGCCGCCATCGTCTGCGCCCACCCGATCAGCAGTTGCAAGGAACAGACCGCGGGCGCCATCTATGGCGAGGCGCTGACCCGGGCCGGCTTCATCACCCTGGCCTTCGATGCCTCCACCCAGGGCGCCAGCGGCGGCGAACCGCGCTTCAGCGAAGACCCCGCCACCCGCGTCGAGGACTTCCGCTGCGCCGTGGACTACCTGGTGACCCTGCCCTACGTGGACGAGGAGCGCATTGGCGTGCTGGGCGTGTGCGGCGGCGGCGGTTACGCCGTCAGCGCGGCGATGACCGAGCGCCGCTTCAAGGCCGTGGGCACCGTGGTCGCCGCCAACTATGGGCGCCTGATGCGCGAAGGCGACATGACGCCCGACGCCGCGCTGAAGACGCTGGACGCCATCGCCAGGCAGCGCACCGCCGAAGCGCGCGGCGCCGAGCCGCTGATCGTGGGCTACATCCCCGCTTCGGAAGCGGAGCGCGCCAAGGTCGGCATCGACGACATCGACATCGTCGAAGCCGTGCAGTACTACACCACGCCGCGCGGCCAGCAGCCGGGCTCGCCCAACAAGCTGCGCTTCACCAGCACCGCGGCGGCGGTGGGCTGGGACGCCTTCCACTTCGCCGAGGTGCTGCTGACCCAGCCGCTGCACATCGTCATCGGCGGCGTGCCGGGCGGCTTCGGCTCCTACCGTGACGGCCTGGAGCTCTATGGCCGGGCGCGCTCCAGCCAGAAGAGCATCCAGATCGTCGCAGGCACGAGCCACTACGAGCTGTACGACCAGCCCGAGGCCACCGGCCAGGCGCTGGCGCAACTGGTGCCCTTCTACAGGAAGCACCTGGGCGCCTGAAGCCAAGGCCCTGCGCAGCGCCGACGACGGCGTTGCGCGGGGCCGTTTCGACATTCATCCGCCCACCCGGCCTGCGTCCTGTTTCCAGGGGCGTGTGCCGTTCGTGCGGGCGGTGGGGAAGCGATCTTCCTGTGGGGTTGCAGCGCTCGTGCGCCCTGCGTTGGAGCCCCGGGCACGGGGCTGGCGAAGGGGCGCGGGAGACCGGTGATCGGCTCGTTAAATGATTAGTTTGCAAACTAATTTAATGGCGGGTAAGGTCTCGGATATCCGATCCGAATGGCCCGAGGCGACCATGAAAAAGCTCGATCAGTTGCGCCAGCAGTTCACCAGCCACCTGCGCCCCATCGGCGAGTTATGGCGACGGGTCGCCCAGGAGTCGCTGCTGGCCCATGGCATCTCGGTGCCTTGCGGTTCCGCCCTGCTGGCCATCGCCCGGCTGGGGGAGGGCATCAGCCAGAGCGCGCTGGCCGAAGAGCTGGGCATCGAGGCCGCATCGCTGGTGCGCAGCGTCGACCAGCTCGCCCAGGCCGGCCTGGTGCGCCGGGAAAAGGGCCTGCAGGACCAGCGCGTCAAGACGCTCTGGTTCACCGACACGGGGCGCGCGCTGGCCAGCGGCGTCGAGCATGAACTCATCACACTGCGTGCGCGGATGCTCGCCGACGTGCCGCGGGAAGACCTGGAGGCGGCCCTGCGGGTATTCCGCATCATCGAGGGCTTCGCGCAGGCTTCGACTACGGTGGGAGCCGCCGCGAAATCATGACCCCGGCCCTGCCCCGCGCCCGCGACTGGTGGTTCTCGCTGCGCACCTTCGCGGCCTCGATGCTGGCGCTCTACATCGCCCTGGCGCTGTCGCTGCCCAACCCGGTCTGGGCCATGGGCACCGTGTACGTGGTGTCCCAGCCGATGATGGGGGCCATGCGTTCGAAGACGTTCTACCGCGTCGGCGGCACCTTGCTCGGCGTCTCCGTGGCAGTGCTGCTGGTGCCGCCCCTGAGCGATACGCCGATACTGCTGATGCTGGCGACTGCGTTGTGGTCGGGGACCATGCTCTACGTGTCGATGCTCGACCGGACGCCACGCAACTACCTGTTCCGTCTGCCGGCCTACACCATGCCGCTGGTCGCCCTGCCGGCGTTGCACGCGCCGCAGAACGTGTTCGAGATCGCCCTGGCGCGCAGCGAGGAAATCATCGTCGGCATCGTCTGTGCGAACGTCGTCGCCGGCCTGGCCATGGGCGAGCGCGTGACCCCGGTGATTCGCCAGCGCCTGGAACAGTGGTTCGCCGCTGTCTCCAGCTGGGCGGCCGAGGCGCTGTCGGCGAAGGTCAGCCAGGCCAGCCGGCATCCGCTGACGGCGGGCCTCCAGGCATTCGAACAGCTGATCGCCCACCTGGCCTTCGACACCGGCAATCAATACGCCGTGCGGGCCGCCCGGGAACTGCGTGCGCGCATGCGCATGCTGATGCCGCACATCTCGTCGCTGGCCGCGCTGCAGGAGGCCCTGGCCCGGCTGGGCGGCGCGAGCGAGGCGCAGCGGCAGCGGACGGAAGAGGTCAGCCGGTGGCTGATGGCGAGCGCGGACAGCGTCGAGCATGCCAGGTATCCGTCCGTTCCACCGCGGCTGTCCGCCACCGCCACCTGGCCCGAGCTGCTGGAGTGGACCCTCCGCATGCGCCTGGTCGGCCTGGTGGACCTCTGGCGCGATTGCCAGCTGCTGCGCCGCGGCGTCGAGAACGACGATGCGCTGCCGCGCTGGCAGCCGGCCTATCGGCGCTGGAACCTGAGCGGCATCTCGCACCATATCGACTTCGGCATGCTGCTCTTCTACGCCGGCTCCATTTCCCTGGGCATCTTCCTCGGCGGGCTGGCATGGCTGAGCACGGGCTGGGCGCCGGGGGCCAACGCGCTGGTCCTGGGGACGGTCGCCTGCAGCCTGTTCGCCTCCCTCGACGAGCCGGCCCCGCAGATGTTCCGCTTCCTGCTGGTGAACCTGGCCAGCAGCCTGCTCGGTGGCCTGCTGCTGTTCGTCGTGCTGCCCTCGGCCCATGAGTTCGAAACCCTGGTCGCCTGCTTCTTCGTGCCCTGCCTGCTGTTCGGCGTGCTGCTGGTTTCCCGGCCCCAGTTCGGCACCGAGGCCTTGCTGATGATCGTCTTCACCGGCAGTTTCGTCGGCCTGCGGGGCGCCTACACGGCCGATTTCCAGCTGTTCCTCGACAGTTGCCTGGCCAGTGCGCTGGGCGCGCTGGGGGCGTTGTTGTGGACGCTGCTGATGCGGCCGTTCGGCAGCGAGCTGGCGCTGAGCCGGTTGGTGCATGCCAATTGGCGCGACCTGGCGCACTGCTCTGCGGGCGGGCAGGGCAGCCACTACCCGGAATCGATGGCGCGCATGCAGGACCGCCTGGAACTGTTGCTGCCGCGGCTGGCGAACCAGCGCGGGCAGACGGCCACCGACGCGTTCCGCGACCTGCGCGTGGGCTTCAGCGTGCTGCACCTGCAGCGTGAGGAACAGCGCCTGGGCGGTGAGGTCGAGCAGACGATCGCCCGCCTGCTGGCGGCCATCGCCGCGCATTTCCGGGCCTGCGAAGCGGCGGATGCCTACCGGGCGCCCGACGCCGCGCTGCTGGCCTGCATCGACCAGGGCCTGCGCCAGGTGCTGCCCCTGGCCGGGCCGGCGGCGGACGAGGTGCGCAACGCCCTGGTCGAACTGCGCGTCACCCTGTTCCCGGAGGCCGCCGAACCGGACCTGTCGGGCGCGGCGTCAGGAGCCAGGCCATGATCGGTGAAATCGACCTCTATGGCGTGTTCCTGCCGAGCCTGCTGCTGATGCTGCTGCTCGCCTTCGTCATTACCCGGGTGCTGCGCGCTCTGCTGATGTACCTCGGCTTGTACCGCTATGTCTGGCACCACTTCCTGTTCAACTTCGCTCTCTATGTGATCGTCCTGGGCACCAGCGTGACCCTGACGCACGGCTGGCACCTATGAAAAACTCCATACGCAAGTTCCTCCCGGTCATTCCCACCCTGCTGCTGGTGGCGGTGGCCGTACCGATAGCGCAACACCTGTGGAACTACTACACCAACGCGCCCTGGACCCGCGACGGGCACATCGGCGCCGAGGTGGTGCAGGTCGCGCCGGACGTGTCCGGGCTGATCACCCAGGTCGACATCGAGGACAACCAGTTGGTCAAGCGCGGCCAACTGCTGTTCCTGGTCGACCGCAGCCGCTACGAGCTGGCGGTGCAGCAGGCCGAGGCGGTCGTCCGCCAGCAGCGCGCCAGCCTTGGCCAGGCGCGCCGCGAGGCCGCGCGCAACCACGTGCTGGCCGACCTGGTGGCCAAGGAAGTGCTGGAAGACAGCGATGCCCGTGTGCAGCAGGGCGAGGCGAGCCTCGCCAGGGCCGAGAGCGCGCTGGCCCTGGCGCGCCTGAACCTGGCGCGCACCGAGGTGCGCAGCCCGGTGGACGGCTACCTGAACGACCGGGTGCCGCGCGATGGCGACTACGTCAGCGCCGGCCGGCCGGTGCTCTCGGTGGTGGACCAGCATTCCTTCCACGTGGTGGGCTACTTCGAGGAAACCAAGCTGGACGGCGTGCACATCGACCAGCCGGTGGACATCCGCATCATGGGCAGCGGCCAACTGCTGCGCGGCCACGTGCAAAGCGTCGCCGCCGGCATCGAGGACCGTGACCGGGTCAACGGCGAGAGCCTGCTGCCCAACGTCAACCCGACCTTCAACTGGGTGCGCCTGGCCCAGCGGATTCCCGTGCGCGTCGCCCTGGACGAGGTGCCGGCGGATTTCCGCCTGATCGCCGGGCGCACCGCCACCGTCTCGGTGCGCGAGGTGGAACGGCCATGAGAACCTACCTTGGTCTGCTGGGCCTGCTCGGGCTGCTGGCGGGCTGTACCGAGGTCGGGCCGGACTACCGCCTGCCGCAGCAGGCCGCCTGGCGCGAGCCCACGGCTTCTGCCGCGTTCCAGGCCGCGGGCGCGGCGGACTTCGCAACGGCGCCGGTGCCCGACGGCTGGTGGCGCCTCTACCGCGACGCGCAACTCGACAGCCTGGTGCAGCAGGCGCTGGCGGCCAATACCGACCTGCGCCAGGCCAGCGCCAACCTGCGCAAGGCGCTGGCGCTGGAGGCCTCGGTGGCGGCGGACGCCAATCCGCACGCCACGCTGGAGGCCGACGCGCAGCGCGGCCAGGCGCCGCTGGAGGCCTCACAGGTCGGCGTCCGGCCGCCGGCGATCGACGATGGCGGCCTCGGCCTGTCCATCGGCTACGAGGTCGACCTGTTCGGCAAGCTGGCGCGCGCCGAGGAGGCCGCCCATGCCGATGCCCAGGCCAGCGTGGCGGCCGAAGACCTGGTCCGGGTGACGGTGGCGGCGCAGACGGTGCGGGCCTACGTGCAGGGCTGCTCGGCGACCCGCCAGCTGAATGTCGCGCAGCAGCAGCTGGACCTGCAGGCGCGCAGCGCCGAGGTGACCCAGCGCCTGGCCGCCGCCGGGCGCGGCAGCTCCGCGGACGTCGAGCGCGCCAGGGCCCAGCAGGAAACCCTGCGCGCGAGCCTGCCGCAGTTCAGCGCCAACCGCGATGCCGCGCGCTATCGCCTGGCCGCCCTGCTGGGGCGCACGCCGGCGCAGTTGCCGGCTGCCTCCCTGGCCTGCAGCGAGGAGCCGCGGCTGGACCAGCCCATACCGGTGGGCGAGGGCGCCGACCTGTTGCGCCGCCGCCCCGACATCCGCCAGGCGGAACGCCAACTGGCGGGCATGACCGCGCGCATCGGCGTGGCCACCGCGCAGCTCTACCCGAGCGTCACCCTGGGCGCTTCGGCCGGCCTGGCCGGGCGCTTCGGCGAGATCGGGGAGTCCTCGGCCAAGCACTGGAGCCTCGGCCCGCTGATCAGCTGGAGCATTCCCGACAGCGGCGCCCGGGCCAGGGTCAAGGCCGCCGAGGCGGACAGCGAGGCGGCCCTGGCCCGCTTCGATGGCGTGGTGCTCGAAGCCCTGCGCGAGACCGAGACCGCTCTGACCTTCTATGCCCGGGAGCTGCAGCGCAACCAGGCCCTGCGCGCGGCCCGCGAGCACGCGCAGCAGGCCGCCCGGGACAGCGAGCGCCTGTATGGCGCGGGGCGCCTGCCGTACCTGGCCAGCCTGGATGCCAACCGCACCCTGGCCGACAGCGAGGCGGCGCTGGCCGCTTCCGATGCCCGGGTCGCGCAGGACCAGGTCGACCTGTTCCTGGCGCTCGGCGGCGGCTGGTCCGGCCAGGCGGTGACGGCCGAGGCGCGCTGAGCGCTGGTCGTGCCGATGATTTCCATACTGTGAGCGCTGGAGTCGAATGATGGATCTGTTCGAAGGTATGCAGGCCTTCATACGGGTAGTGGAAAGCGGCAGCTTCACCGGCGCCGCGGAAGGCCTGGGCATGTCGACCTCGAAGGTTTCCCGGCTGGTCGCGGGGCTGGAGAGCGAGCTTTCCGCCCGCCTGCTGCAGCGCACCACGCGCAGCCTGGCGGTCACGGACATCGGCATGCGCTACTTCGAGCGCTGCAAGCGGATACTCGGCGAGGTCGCCGAGGCGGCGGCGGAGGTGGGCGGCGCGCGCGCCCAGGCGATGGGCCGGCTGCGGGTGCACGCGGTGACCGAGTTCGGCCTGGAGCACCTCACGCCCCTGCTGGTCGACTACCTGGAGCACTACCCGGAAGTCTCCATCGACCTGTCCCTCACCCAGGGCGCGCCGGCCATGCTGGAAGAGGGCTTCGACGTGCTCATCACCCTGGCCGAGGCGCTGCCTGATTCATCCTTCGTCGCGCAGCGCCTGGGGCAGGTGTTCAGCATCGTCTGCGCCTCGCCGGACTATCTCGCCAAGCACGGCGTGCCCCTGGCGGTGGAAGACCTGCATGGGCACCGCTGCCTGCAGCTGGCCGACTCGCTGTCGCCGCAGGGCTGGCGTTTTTCCGGCCCGCAGGGCGAGCAGCTGGTGGAGCTGGGCGACGTGCTGAAGGTGAACCTCCCGGAGGCCGCCTGCGTGGCGGCCGCCTCGGGCCTGGGCGTGTGCCTGCTGCCGAGCTTCGTGGCGGCCAAGGCCCTGCTGGATGGTTCGCTGGTGCGCATTCTTCCTGCCTATCGCCTGCATGCCCGGGACGTGTTCGCCCTGTATTCGTCGCGCCATTACCTGGACGAGAAGATCCGCACCTGGGTCGAGTTCCTCAAGGCCAGGCTGCCCGAAGCCTTCGACAGGGACCGGCAGATACTGGACGACCCGGGCTTCTGGGCAGAGGCGGGGAAGGGGCGCTTGCGCGCCTGAACGGTCGGTCACAACACGGGGGAGCCCGCACCATGGACCTTGTTCATTCGATGGAGATTTTCGTTCGCGTGGTCGAGCTGGGGAGCTTCACGGCCGCCGCGGATTCGCTGGGGCATTCCACGCCCCACGTCTCGCGCAGCGTCAGTGAACTGGAAAACCACCTCAAGGCCAGGCTGATCAACCGGACCACCCGCAAGCTGGCCCTGACCGAGGTGGGCAGGCGCTACCTGGAGCGCTGCAAGAGCATTCTCGATGACCTGCGCACGGCCGAGATGGAGGCCGCCGGCGCCCACCTGGAGGCCTTCGGCAAACTGCGCCTGCATGCCCCCAACGGCATTGGCCAGTACCACATCATTCCCCTGGTTTCGCAGTATTCGGAGCTCTACCCGAGCGTGGACTTCGAGCTGACGCTGTCCCACGCGACGCCGGACCTCCTGGCGGAGGGCTATGACCTGCTGATTTCCGGCGACAGCAACATCCCCGACTCGGGGTTCATCGCCCAGGGGCTCGGCGCGACCTACAGCGTCCTCTGCGCCGGCCCCGGCTACCTGGCGCGCAACGGGGTGCCGCGGAGCATCGCCGAGCTGTCCGGGCATACCTGCCTGCAACTGGACGACCCCGCGTTCCCGGGCGGCTGGGAGGTCAATGGCTCGGCCATCGACGTGATCGCATCATCGCGCCGGAAATTCCAGGTGAACGTGGCGGATGGCATCGCCCAGGCCGCCCGGGAAGACATGGGCATCTGCCTGATCCCCCTCTACGTGGCGGCGGCCTCGATCCGGCGCGGCGAGCTGGTCAGGGTGCTGCCCGACCTGATCGCCCATCAGCGCAACGTTTCGGTGATCTATCCGTCCCGGCAGTTCCTCGATGCGAAGGTCAGGACCTTCATCGACTACCTGAAGAACCACCTGCCGGGCCGCCTGGCGGCCGACGAGGAAATACTGCTCGGCGGGGCGGGAAGCGCGTGAGCCGTCACGCCCGTTGGGCGGGCATCAGTCGATCCCGCATTGGCTCGGGAGCTTCTGGTAGGTGACGCTGTGCACGTCGCCGCGGTGGTCCTGGTAGGTGAGCGTCGCCGGCGCGCTGGCGCAGGCGTCCGCCGGCTCGGCATGCAGGGAAATGACCTTGGCGACGTCCAGGTTCATTCCATAGGCATAGGCGACGGTTTGCGCGGCGGCCGGCGCGCCGGTGTCATCCGGTTGGGCGGCAAGGGCCTGCTGGCTGGCGAAAAGGACGGCGGCGAGGGTGAGAGCGTATTTCATGGCGGGTCTTCCTGGGAATGGTGGCGCCCTTGGCCGGCAAGGATGAAGCGGGTGTTCCGCTGCCGGGTGAAAGGCTTGCGAGCAATGTTATCGCCGCGATTGTTCCGATAAATGCCGGGGCTCCTAAGACATTCTTTCTCTGGCGGTAAGAATGGGGAAACGTTGCTTGGGGGAAATGGAGTACGGGTTTGGCAGTGGAGTGTTGGCGAAGTCCGCAGCCCTCTCCCCAGCCCTCTCCCTGAAGGGAGAGGGGGCCGTTCGGAGTGGGTGGGTAACGCAGCGTTAGCCGGGAGGTTCGTAGGGCGCATAACCGTTCGCGGTTATACGCCGTTGGCCGTGCCACCGGAGCGTTCGGCGGTGCCGGTGAATCCAATCGCGGACAAAGTCCGCTCCTACGCCCGTGCTTCCTGGAACCGTAGGAGTGGACTCCGTCCGCGATGGGTTTGGCTGGACGGGTATGGAGTCAGGGAGCTTCGTGATTGCACTTCACGCCGAACGGTCCCTCTCCCGCTTGCGGGGGAGGGTTAGGGAGGGGGAGCGGAGTCAGGGTTGGCAGGGGTGTGGGGGGGGAGTCTGTTGCCCTCACCCCAGCCCTCTCCCAGAGGGAGAGGGGGTGTCCTGAGTGGCGTCGAACTCAGGCGCTGTCCTCACACCTCGTCACTCCCGCGAACGCGGAACGTAGGGCGTATAACCGTTCGCGGTTATACGCCGTTGGCCGTGCCACCGGAGCGTTCGGCGGGGCCGGTGAATCCAATCGCGGACAAAGTCCGCTCCTACGCCCGTGCCTCCTGGAACCGTAGGAGCGGACTCCGTCCGCGATGGGTTTGGCTGGACGGGTATGGAGTCAGGGAGCTTCGTGATTGCACTTCACGCCGAACGGTCCCCTCTCCCGCTTGCGGGGGAGGGTTAGGGAGGGGGAGCGGAGTCAGGGTTGGCAGAGGTGTGGGGGGGAGTCCGTAACCCTCTCCCCAGCCCTCGGCTGCGCGCCCCGTCCTGAAGGGAGAGGGGGCTGTCCTGAGCGAAGGGGGAAGACCGCAAGTCTCACCGCTCCACACCCTCCACAACGAACCCACGCCGATACTGCGAAGGCGAACGACTCATGGTGCGCTTGAACGCAGTACTGAAAGCACTCTCTGACTCATAACCCAGGGAAAAAGCGATAGAAGCAATATTCTCACTACCACTACGCAGACGATCCGCCGCCATGAGCATGCGCCAGCGGACCAGATATTCCATCGCTGTCCTGCCCACCAGTTGCTTGAAGCGTTGCGCGAAGACCGTGCGCGACATGCCGGCGACGCGTGCCAGCTCTTCGAGCGTCCAGCGGCGTTGCGGGGCGGAGTGGATCGCGCCGATCGCGCTGGCGACCTGGTGGTCGGACAAGGCGAGGAACCAGCCCGAAGGGGAACCCGGGGAAGTGTTGGCCAGGTGCAGCCGCAGTATCTGTACCAGCATCAGGTGGGCGAGGTGCGTGGAGACGAGGGTCGAGCCCGGTTCCTGGTGGCGCAGCTCGGTTGCCAGCTGATCCAGGGCCCAGCGCAAGACCTGCGCCTGGCTCGAACCGCCTTCGACATGAATCAGCGAGGGCAGCGCATCGAACAACACGGCGGCCTGGGAGTTGGAGAAATCGAAATGCACACTGATCAGGAAGACCTCGCCACCGCCGTTGTGCAGGGCGATGCCGTCATGGGCTATCGCTTCCATGATGTCCGAGGGGTCTTCCGGCGCCAGGTCGGGGCTTGAAGACAGGATCAGCCGCTGCCCGCTGTTGAGCAGGTAGCAATCGCCTTCGGCGAAACGCATCGGCTGCTCCTGCCCCGCGGTTCTTCCCCAGCACGTGCCCTTCAGGACGGCGGTGAACTTGATGCCCTGGTGCGGGGGAAAATCGAAGGACCAGGCTCCCGCGGCATCCAGGCCGGCGTAAAACTGGCTACGCGGTTTGAGCAGGGAAAGCACATCGGAAAGAGGGTCCATGGTTCCGTACGATCTCGATAGAAAACCGTACCCTATAGCATGGATGGTCCGGCATGCCAGGGGTAAGGTTACGCCACTGTCTTTTCTCGCCGTTGTTTGCATCGACCTGCCGCTGGCGCATGGGCAAGTCCGTCGGGTATGCCGTTTTTCATTGGTATTCATTCTGCATCGGGCAACTCGACGCGGTCTCGGAAGATGCTGAAGTTCCGCGTGGACGAACAAGCCCTTCGAACAAGAAACAGCCCAAATAGACTCGAGCAATATATTCCAGGCCTTGGACCGGAACTGAAACTCCGAGAGCCCAGGGAATAGGCTCTATCGCTATTTTTCCGTCCTGCTCACGCATTGAAAGTTGAGCGCTTCAACTTTCCGACTGCTCTGCCGGAAGACTTTCTCCAATTGATCGGAAGTTCATTCGAACCTGCTCTTCGAGAGTGCGGGAGGGCTTCCGTATTGCCGGCTTCAACTGAAAAACAGTGAAAGCGCCAGCTCGACCTGGCAATGGAAAATATCAACATGAGGACAAGCGCTATGCGTCGAAAGCCAGCCAAATCCGTCTTGGCGTCGGCCCTGCTCATCGCCATGGCGGGCCTGGCCGGGTGCGACAAGCACCAGGCCGCCGCCCAGGCCCAGTTGCCGGAGGTGGGGGTCGTCACCCTGCAGGCCAGGACGGTGACCCTGAACAGCGAGCTGCCCGGCCGCACCAGCGCCTACCGCGTCGCCGAGGTGCGCCCGCAGGTCAACGGCATCATCCTCAAGCGCCTGTTCAAGGAAGGCAGCGACGTCAAGGAAGGCCAGCAGCTCTACCAGATCGACGCCGCGCCCTATGAGGCCGACTACCAGAGCGCCCAGGCCAACCTGGTCTCCAGCCAGCAGCAGGCCGAGCGCTACAAGCTGCTGGTGGCCGACGAGGCAGTGAGCAAGCAGCAGTACGCCGACGCCAATGCCGCCTACCTGCGCGCCAAGGCCGCGGTCGAGCAGGCGCGCATCAACCTGCGCTACACCAGGGTGCTGTCGCCCATCTCCGGGCGCGTGGGCCGTTCCGGTGTGACCGAAGGCGCGCTGGTGACCAGCGGCCAGGCCACCGCCATGGCCACGGTGCAGCAGCTGGACCCCATCTACGTCGACGTCACCCAGCCTTCCACCGCCTTGCTGCGCCTGCGCCGGGAACTGGCCGAAGGGCAGCTGCAGAGCGCCGGCGACAACGCGGCCAAGGTCAGCCTGAAGCTCGAAGACGGCAGCGAATACCCGCTGCAGGGGCGCCTGGAGTTCTCCGAGGTCTCGGTCGACGAGGGCACCGGTTCGGTGACCCTGCGCGCCGTGTTCCCCAACCCGAATGGCGAGCTGCTGCCGGGCATGTTCGTCCATGCGCAGCTGCAGGAAGGCGTGCGCCAGCAGGCCATCCTCGCCCCGCAGCAGGGCGTGACCCGCGACCTGCGCGGCCAGCCTACCGCGCTGGTGCTGGGCGCCGACGACAAGGTCGAGCTGCGCAACATCAGGACCGACCGCACCCTCGGCGCCTACTGGCTGGTCATCGACGGCCTGAAGCCTGGCGACCGCCTGATCACCGAAGGCCTGCAGTTCGTCCAGCCGGGCGCCCAGGCCAAGGCCGTGCCGGCGAAGAACGTCGCGCCCGCCGAGGGCGCGAAAACGGACAGCCAGGGTTAACCAAGGGATTCCAGCATGTCGAAATTCTTCATTGACCGGCCCATCTTCGCCTGGGTGATCGCCCTGGTGATCATGCTGGCCGGGGGCCTGTCGATCCTCAAGCTGCCGGTGAACCAGTACCCGGCCATCGCGCCGCCGGCCATCGCCATCCAGGTCAGCTACCCGGGCGCTTCCGCCGAGACGGTGCAGGACACCGTGGTGCAGGTCATCGAGCAGCAGCTCAACGGCCTGGACCACCTGCGCTACATCTCCTCGGAGAGCAACTCCGACGGCAGCATGACCATCACCGTGACCTTCGACCAGGGCGCCGATCCGGACATCGCCCAGGTCCAGGTGCAGAACAAGCTGCAGCTGGCCACCCCGTTGCTGCCGCAGGAAGTGCAGCGGCAGGGCATCCGCGTGGCCAAGTCGGTGCGCAACTTCCTCATGGTGGTCGGCCTGGTTTCCACCGACGGCAGCATGGGCAAGGAAGACCTGTCGAACTACATCGTCTCCAACATCCAGGACCCGCTGTCGCGGACCCCGGGCGTGGGCGACTTCCAGGTGTTCGGCTCCTCCTACGCCATGCGCATCTGGCTCGACCCGGCCAAGCTCAACAGCTACCAGCTCAGCCCCGGTGACGTGCGCACCGCGGTGCAGGCGCAGAACGTGCAGATCTCCTCCGGCCAGCTGGGCGGCCTGCCCGCGGTCAAGGGCCAGCAGCTCAACGCCACCATCGTCGGCAAGACCCGCCTGCAGACCGCCGAGCAGTTCGGCCGCATCCTGCTCAAGGTCAACGCCGACGGTTCCCAGGTACGCCTGAAGGACGTCGCCGAAATCGGCCTGGACGGCCAGGACTTCAGCATCGACGCGCAGTTCAACGGCAAGCCGGCCTCGGGCATCGCCATCCGCCTGGCCACCGGCGCCAACGCGCTGGACACCGCCAAGGCGATCCGCAAGACCATCTCGGGCCTGGAGCCGTTCATGCCGCCGGGCATGAAGATCGTCTACCCGTACGACACCACGCCGGTGGTCTCGGCCTCCATCCATGAGGTGGTCAAGACCCTCGGCGAGGCGATCCTCCTCGTGTTCCTGGTGATGTACCTGTTCCTGCAGAACTTCCGCGCCACGCTGATCCCGACCATCGCCGTGCCGGTGGTGCTGCTGGGCACCTTCGGCGTGCTGGCCGCGGCCGGCTTTTCGATCAACACCCTGACCATGTTCGGCATGGTGTTGGCCATCGGCCTATTGGTGGACGACGCCATCGTGGTGGTGGAGAACGTCGAGCGGGTGATGAGCGAGGAGGGGCTGTCGCCCCGCGAGGCCACGCGCAAGTCCATGGGCCAGATCCAGGGCGCGCTGGTGGGCATCGCCATGGTGCTGTCCGCGGTGTTCCTGCCGATGGCCTTCTTCGGCGGCTCCACCGGGGTGATCTACCGGCAGTTCTCCATCACCATCGTCTCGGCCATGGCGCTGTCGGTGCTGGTGGCGCTGATCCTCACCCCGGCGCTGTGCGCCACCATGCTCAAGCCCATCCACCAGGGCGACCACGGCGAGCACAAGAAGGGCTTCTTCGGCTGGTTCAACCGCCGCTTCCAGGTCATGACCGGGCGCTACGAGCGGGGCGTCGGCACCGTGCTGCGCTGCCGCCCGGCGTTCCTGCTGGCGTACCTGGTGATCGTGATCGGCATGGGCTGGCTGTTCACCCGCATTCCCACCGCCTTCCTGCCGGACGAGGACCAGGGCGTGCTCTTCGCCCAGGTGCAGACGCCGCCGGGTTCCACTTCCCAGCGGACCCAGGAGGTGGTGGACAAGATGCGCGAATACCTGCTGGACAAGGAAAGCGCCTCGGTCAGCTCGGTGTTCACCGTCACCGGCTTCAACTTCGCCGGCCGCGGCCAGAGCTCGGGCATCGCCTTCATCCTGCTCAAGCCCTGGGAGGAGCGCCCGGGCGCCGAGAACACCGTGTTCGCCCTGGCCCAGCGCGCCCAGCAGTACTTCTTCACTCTGAAGGACGCCCTGGTGTTCGCCTTCCCGCCGCCCTCGGTGCTGGAGCTGGGCAACGCCACCGGCTTCGACCTGTTCCTCCAGGACCAGGCCGGCCTCGGCCACGAAGCCCTGCTGCAGGCGCGCAACCAGTTCCTCCAGCTCGCCGCGCAGAGCCCGGTGCTGCAGCGCGTGCGCGCCAACGGCCTGAACGACGAGCCGCAGTACAAGCTGGAGATCGACGACGAGAAGGCCAGCGCGCTGGGCGTTTCCATCGCCGACGTCAACGATGCCGTCTCCATCGCCTGGGGTTCCAGCTACGTCAACGACTTCATCGACCGTGGCCGGGTGAAGCGGGTGTACCTGCAGGGCCGCGCCGATGCGCGGATGAACCCGGACGACCTGGGCAAGTGGTACGTGCGCAACGACAGGGGCGAGATGGTGCCCTTCACCGCCTTCGCCACCGGCAAGTGGAGCTACGGCTCGCCCAAGCTGGAGCGCTACAACGGCGTGCCGGCCATGGAAATCCTCGGCGAGCCGGCCCCGGGCCGCAGCTCCGGCGAGGCCATGGCGGTGGTGGAGGAGATCGTCAAGCAGCTGCCGGCGGGCATCGGCTATTCCTGGACCGGGCTGTCCTACGAGGAGCGGCTGTCCGGCTCCCAGGCGCCGGCGCTGTACGTGCTCTCGCTGCTGGTGGTGTTCCTCTGCCTGGCGGCGCTGTACGAGAGCTGGTCGATCCCGTTCTCGGTGATGCTGGTGGTGCCGCTCGGCGTGGTGGGCGCGCTGCTGGCGACCTTGCTGCGCGGGTTGTCCAACGACGTGTTCTTCCAGGTCGGCCTGCTCACCACCATCGGCCTGTCGGCGAAGAACGCCATCCTCATCGTCGAGTTCGCCAAGGAGCTGCACGAGCAGGGCAAGGGCTACGCCGAGGCGGCCATCGAGGCCTGCCGCATGCGCCTGCGCCCGATCATCATGACCTCGCTGGCCTTCGTCCTCGGCGTGGTGCCGCTGGCGATCTCCAGTGGCGCCGGCTCGGGCAGCCAGCACGCCATCGGTACCGGCGTGATCGGCGGGATGGTCACCGCGACCGTGCTGGCCGTGTTCTGGGTGCCGCTGTTCTACGTCGTCGTCGGTTCGCTGTTCAAGGGCAAGCGGCCCGCGCAGGACGCAACCGATGCAAAGGGGCAATGACATGAAGAAGTCCTTCCTTTCCCTGGCCGTGGCCGCCGTGACGCTGTCCGGCTGCTCGCTGATCCCCGACTACCGGCGCCCCGAAGCGCCGGTGGCGCAGGCCTACCCGCAGGGGCCGGCCTATGCGCAGGGCAGCACTGGCAGCGCGGTCGCCGACCTCGGCTGGCGCGAGTTCTTCCGCGACCCGCAACTGCAGCGGCTGATCGAGGTGGCGCTGGACAACAACCGCGACCTGCGCGTCGCCGCGCTGAACGTCGAGGCCTTCCGCGCCCAGTACCGCATCCAGCGCGCCGAGCTGTTCCCGCAGGTCGGCATCGACGCCAGCGGTTCGCGCCAGCGCCTGCCGGGCGACCTGTCGGGCACCGGCCGCGCGGGCATCAGCAGCCAGTACGGGGTGACCCTGGGCACCACCGCCTGGGAGGTCGACCTGTTCGGCCGCCTGCGCAGCCTGCGCGACCAGGCCCTGGAGCAATACCTGGCCACCGAAGAGGCGCAGCGCAGCGCGCAGACCTCGTTGGTGGCCAGCGTGGCCACGGCCTACCTGACGCTCAGGGCCGACCAGGACCTGCTGCAGCTGACCCGCGACACCCTCGGCACCTACCAGAAGAGCTACGAGCTGACCAAGCGCAGCAACGAGGTTGGCGTGGCCTCGGCCCTGGACCTGCGCCAGGCGCAGACCGCCGTGGACAGCGCGCGGGCGACCCTGGCGCAGTACACGCGCCTGCTGGCCCAGGACCGCAATGCCCTGACCCTGCTGCTGGGCGCCGGCGTGCCGGCCGACCTGCCGCAGGGCCTGGCGCTGGACCAGCCGCTGCTGGCCGAGGTGCCGGCGGGCCTGCCCTCGGACCTGCTGCAGCGGCGCCCGGACATCCTCGAAGCCGAGCACCAGCTCAAGGCGGCCAACGCCAGCATAGGCGCGGCGCGCGCGGCGTTCTTCCCGAGCATCAGCCTGACCGCCAACGCCGGCACCCTCAGCCGCCAGCTGTCCGGGCTGTTCGACGCCGGCTCCGGTTCCTGGCTGTTCCAGCCGTCGATCAACCTGCCGATCTTCACCGCCGGCAGCCTGAAGGCCAGCCTGGACCTGGCCAAGGTGCAGAAGAATATCCAGGTGGCGCAGTATGAGAAGGCCATCCAGACGGCCTTCGCGGAAGTCGCCGACGGCCTGGCCGCGCGCGGGACCTTCAGCGAGCAGCTGCAGGCGCAGCGCAGCCTGGTGCAGGCCAGCGACGCCTACTACCACCTGGCCGACAAGCGCTACCGCACCGGGGTGGACAACTACCTGACCCTGCTCGACGCCCAGCGCTCGCTGTTCGGCGCCCGCCAGCAGCTGATCGGCGACCGCCTGAACCAGCTCACCAGCGAGGTGAACCTGTACAAGGCGCTCGGCGGCGGCTGGCAGGCCACCACGGCCACGCGGGAAACGCCGCCGCGGCAGATGTGAGCAACCCGGCCAGCCCGGCGCCGCCGGCTGGCCATTTCTTCCAGGCGATGAGCATGACGCTTCGCCCTGTCTGACGATGGGACCGGCCCATGAACAAGACCGAACAACTGCGACAGCAATTCACCGGCGACCTCATTCCCCTCGGCGCGCACTGGCGCCACTGCGCCCAGGCGGCGCTCGAGCCCTATGGGCTGTCCCTGCTCGCCAGCAACGCCCTGCTGAGCATGGCGCGGCTGGGGGAGGGGGTGAGCCAGCGGGAACTGGCCGAGGCCATGGACATCGACGCGGCGACCATGGTGCGCACGCTGCATTGCCTGACGGAGGCGGGGCTGGTGCGGCGCCAGGTCGGCGACGACGACCAGCGGGTGCGCACCCTGTGGTTCACCGACGCCGGCCGGGCCATGCCGCACCGGATCCAGAAGGCCTTGGGCAGGGCGCGCGAGCAGGTGCTGGCCAAGGCCGACCAGGCCGACCTCGAGGCGGCGCTGCGGGTCTTCCGCTTGATGGAGCAGGCCACGCTCTCGTCGCCATCGGGGGCGGATTGAGCCGGCTGCCGCGCCGCCTGTGCCCTTATCCGGCGCCGGCAGGATCGGGCAGGAATGCCGAGGGAATGGGCAAGGCGCCGTTCCCGGGCAGCCCTATACTGCTGGCTTGTCCCTTTCCACCCACGGGATTGTCCTCTTGAAGATCCATCCGCTGCTGCGCGCGCCTATCGCCGACCATGGGTATTCGCCCCAGGCCAGGCAGGGGCGCTTCCACAACCTGACACCGCGCCCGGCGGACATGCCCAAGCCGGACGCCAGGGTCGTCTGGAACGCATTGTTCAACAAGCCGGCGCACACCGTGCCGCGGGCGCCGCTGCCCGTGCAGCGCCTGAGCCGCGCGGCGCTCGAGGCCGCGGCGGATGGCAGCCTGTTCCGCCTCGGGCATTCCACCGTGCTGCTGAAACTGCAAGGCGGCTGGTGGCTGACCGACCCGGTATTCGCCGAGCGCGCTTCGCCGCTGCCGTTTGCCGGCCCCAGGCGTTTCCACGAACCGCCGGTGGCCCTGGCCGAACTCCCGGCGATCCGCGGCGTGATCCTTTCCCACGACCACTACGATCACCTCGACCGCGCCACCATCAAGGCCCTGGCGCCGCGCGTCGAGCTGTTCCTCACGCCGCTGGGCGTGGGCGACCGGCTGCTGGCCTGGGGCGTGCCGGCGGCCAAGGTGCGCCAGCTCGACTGGTGGCAGGGCATCGAGGCCGGCGGCCTGCGCCTGACCGCCACACCGGCCCAGCACTTCTCCGGACGCGGGCTGCGCGACGGCAACCGCACGCTGTGGTGCTCGTGGGTGATCGAGACTCCCGCGTTGCGGCTGTTCTTCAGCGGCGACAGCGGCTACTTCGACGGCTTCGCCGAGATCGGCCGGCGCTTCGGCTCCTTCGACCTGACGCTGATGGAGACCGGCGCCTACAACGAGCATTGGCCCTACGTGCACATGCACCCGCAACAGACCGTGCAGGCCCACCGCGACCTGGGCGGGAACTGGTTGTTGCCGATCCACAACGGCACCTTCGACCTGGCGCTGCACGCCTGGCACGAGCCGTTCGAGCGGGTGTTGGTGTGGGCGGACGAGTATGAGGTGCGGGTGTCCACGCCAAGGATGGGGGAACGTGTCGACCTGCATGCGCCCCATGCGGGCGAGCGCTGGTGGCGTGCGGTCGTAGAAGGGGAGTGGGTCGAGGGTGGCGCGGGTGCTCGGCGTTGTTCGCGTTTGGGCGAGGTGCGGTGAGCGGGAGGTGTGTGCAGTGAATGGCCGAGAGCTGTGATGCTGTGTGGTGCGTTGGTTCAGCGAAGGTGATCAAGCCTGGCTCCGCCCCCTCACCCCAGCCCTCTCCCGGAGGGAGAGGGGGCCGTTCGGAGTGGGTGGGTAACGCAGCGTTAGCCGGGAGGTTCGTAGGGCGCATAACCGTTCGCGGTTATACGCCGTTGGCCGTGCCACCGGAGCGTTCGGCGGTGCCGGTGAATCCAATCGCGGACAAAGTCCGCTCCTACGCCCGTGCCTCCTGGAACTATAGGAAGGCTGCACCGAGGCGCTCTTCGTAGGATGGGTTGAGCTTGCGAAACCCATGCGGTTGCGGTGATGGGTATCGCTTCGCTCAACACCATCCTACGAAAAGCCATGCTCGCTCATGCGGTAGGAGCGGACTTTGTCCGCGATTCGGCGGATTTCCAGAGAAACCTCCGCGCACTCCGAAACGCCCCTTCAGAAGGCCGAGCGAAACCGGCGCTCAGGAGGTCATGCGACATGGATGTCGCGAGAGCCCCGTGACGTACCCTCGGAACGGCGCGCTACACCGAACCCAACCCGAAGAAGTCTCTGGGTTATTCCCCTTCGGGCCAGCGCAAGCGCTGTTCGCGATGGAGCCGCGTCCCGCGTTCGCGGGAGTGACGGGGTGGAGATCGGAGCGCGGGGCCAAAGCGCCACACTCCGCAAGCCAAAAGCCAAGCCCCACCCCATATGAAAAATACCGTTCCCCTGTGAAAAAACAGCACTCCCAGCCCGGAACCTACGCAACCCGCCCCTCACTACCACGCACACCGACAAGCGCCACAGCCAGGGCGACGACGGGCGGCACGATGAAGCACCACATCCCCACCCAGACATAAACGAGCGCCGCCAGCCCGCAGCCAGCGGCAAAGGTCAGCACGGCAAACGCCATCCTGCGCATCCTGCCCAGGATGAGGGCACGCGCCGAACCCTCCACACCACGCAGCAGGTCGGCCAGATCGAGCATGATCTGCGTAGTAGTCCCGGTCATCAGCGTCGACGGCGGCGCGCTGGCCAGGTGCATGCGCTGGAGCGCGTTCTGGATGGCCATGGCTGCCACCAGCAACATGCCCGCGGTGAAGGCCGGAGCTGCGTCGGCGTCCTGAATCGGCCCGGAGGCGATCAGGATCGCCGCGGCGGCCAGCAGCAAGGGAATCTTGGCGAGCATCAGCCAGCCCGGTGAGCGGATCAGCCTCGACAGCACCACCACCACGCAAAAGACCGGCAGGGCCGAGAGCTTGGCCAGGGCGCCGCTGCTCCCGTGCACGAGCGTCGCGCCCAGGGTGACGAAGTTGCCGGTGACGTGGGCCGTGAACAGCCCATGCAGGGCGAGAAAGCCGGCGGTGTCGACATAGCCGGCATTGAACCCCAGCAATCCGCTGAGCGTGGGCGAGACGGCGGGCTGTTCCATGTTGGCTCCTTGGAAACGGTGGCGGACAGTGCGCAGTCGGATGGAGTGACGCCGTTCAGGTCCGCTCCCGTTCGGCGGCCTCTTCCGACGCCTGCCGGCCAGGCAACTGGCCGAGCACGTGGTTGGTCGCCTGGGCCTTGTCGCAGGCCGTGCTGAAGGCCGTGCCGCTCAACAGCTGCTTGCCGACCGGAATGACCTGCTCGCCGACCAGGATGCCGAGCAGTCCGACCAGGGCCACCAGCGGCGGGGCGGGCGAGCGTACGTTCAACAGACTGTAGATGATGCCGACCAGCAGGCCGGCGCCCAAGGACAGGACATACAGTTTCATGGTGCACCTCGATGCCGGGGCGGACGTGGGCACCGGGGGATCGCAGCGCGACGCCCCCGGGGCCGGTTTACGGCCTTACTTGGCCGGGTTCGGGCCGATGCGCTCACCGTGCTGCACGCGCTCGGGCGCCTTGTGGACCATGGTGTAGGCGTAGTCCACGCCCATGCCGTAGGCGCCGGAGTGGTCCTTGACCAGCGCCATGACGTCTTCGTAGGTCTCCTTGCGGGCCCAGTCGCGCTGCCATTCCAGCACCACCTGCTGCCA
Source organism: Pseudomonas sp. A6 (assembly GCF_052367875.1). Lineage (NCBI taxonomy): Bacteria > Pseudomonadati > Pseudomonadota > Gammaproteobacteria > Pseudomonadales > Pseudomonadaceae > Pseudomonas > Pseudomonas sp. A6. Next base: position 2,381,786 of record NZ_CP198970.1, read on the forward strand.
GGTCACCGGGACGATGCCGGCCTGGATCATGCGGTCCATCGCGTACTTGTGGGCATCCGCCGAGGTGCCGCCGGAGGCGTCCGCCACCATGTAGATCTCGTAGTCGGTGTCGTGCAGGCACGAGAGGGCGAAGGTGGTGTTGCACACCTCGGTCCACAGCCCCGAGACGACGACCTTCTTGCGGCCCTTGGCGGCGTTCGCGGCCAGTGCGTCGCGCACGTTCTGGTCGTCCCAGGAGTTCATCGAGGTACGTTCCAGGATCCTGTTTTCCGGGAACACTGCCAGCAGCTCGGGGTAGGTGTAGCCGGAGAAGCCTTCGGTCTCGACCGTGGTGATCGTGGTCGGGATGGCGAAGGCCTTGGCGCCCCGGGCCAGCCCGACGACGTTGTTCTTCAGCACCTGGCGGTCGATCGACTGCACGCCGAAGGCCATCTGCGGCTGTTGGTCGATGAAGATGAGCTGGCTGTTCTGCGGGGTCAGGAGTTCAAGGTATTTGTTGCTCATGGTTCTCTTCCTTCATGGGTCGAGTGGATGGAGCGCGGCACATGCATGCCGCGCCGGGTGGCAGGCGGCCTGGTCCGGGCCTGGGGGCTTCCGGGCTCACAGGGCGCCCTTGAGGGGGTATTCGATGATCAGGTACAGGCGGTCGATGTCGTCGCCGCCCTGGGCCGCGTCGGCGCGGTGGCTGACCTGGGAGAGGTACAGCGACAGGTCCTTGGCCGGGCCGGACTGGAAGACGTAGCGCAGCTCGCTGTCGCGCTCCCAGTGGCGCCCGCCGCGGCCGTACATGCCGGCGTAGGCGCCGTCGGCGGGGGCATGGCTGCCGTCGATGCCGCTGCCGCGCACGTAGCGGGCCATGAAGCCCAGGCCGGGGATGCCGAACACGCCCAGGTCGAGGTCGTAGCGCAGTTGCCAGGACTTCTCGCCGGGGCCGTTGAAGTCGGCGTACTTGATGGAGTTGGCCAGGTAGATGGAGTCGCCGCCGACGAAGTCGAAGGGGGTGTCGCCGTCGACCTGCTGGTAGCCGAGGGTCAGGGCCTGGGCGCCGAAGCGCTGGCGCGCCGACAGGCTCCAGGTGGTGGTGTCGATCGCCCCGGCGCGGGCCTGGCCTTCGTCGCGGGTCCTGTACAGGTTGCCGTCGACCAGCAGGCCGGCATGGCCGTAGTGCAGGTTCAGGTAGTACTGGCGCCAGGCGTCGTCGAGCTGGCCGGCGAACAGCGCGCCGCCGAAGTCGCCGGGCGGGGCGAAGTCGGCGCCGGCGAAGCTCACCGCGCTGCCGTGGGTGCTGGCGCCATAGCCGTCGAAGTCGCCGTGGCCGGAGGCCGAGTCCTGGTTCCTGAAGGCGGTGAAGCGCCCGGCCTGCAGGTGCACGCCGGCCAGCTCGCGGGAGTCGAGCAGGGCGCCGCTGGCGTATTCCGGCTGCAGGCGCTTGTCGCCGGTGTCGAAGACCGGGGTTTCCACGGTCATCTCGCCGAGCTTCAGGGTACTGCGGGAGAAGTCCAGCTTCAGCGCGCCGCCGGCGTCGGAGTAGTCGTCGGCCGCGGAACCGTCGGCATTGCGCGGCAGCAGGCCGGTGCCGGCGTGGCCGCGGCCGCCGTCGAGCTTGACGCCGAGGAAGGCGTGGGCGTCGAAGCCCAGCCCCAGCGCGCCCGGGGTGAAGCCCGAGCGGAAGTCGGCGATGAAGCCCTGGGCCCATTCCTGGCGCAGGCTCTGGCCGCTGGGCGAGGGTTGGGTGCGGTAGTCGTTCTGCAGGAAGTAGTTGCGCCCGAGCAACGACCATTGCGCACCGTCCAGCAGGCCGTCGTGCGGGGCCGCACGGGTCGGCGAGGCGACGCAGGCCAGGGTGGCCAGCAGCAGGGTGGGGGAGCGTCGGACCATCGCGGGCTCTCGGTGATGGCGCGGGCCGCCAGGCCCGCGCCGGCTTTCAGAAGGCGAAGCAGGAGCAGCCGAAGGCGCCCCAGAAGCCCTGGAAGTCGCTGACCGGCACGTTCGACCGGCGCGCCCGCCCGTGGTCGTGGGCATGCACCGCGCAGGCGCCGACGCACTGGTGCACCTGGGCGGCGAGCGGCGCAGCCGGCTTCCAGTGGCCGGGGACCTTGGCCACCGGCGACCACTCGGGCAGCACCGGCAGCGCGGGCGGCGCCAGCTTGTCGAACTCGCCCGCGGCGTAGACGACCTTGCCGCCGACCACGGTCAGCACCGATTCGAGCCACTTGATCTGCTCCGGCTCGACGCTGAAATAGTCCGCGCTGAGCGCCGCCAGGTCCGCCAGTTGCCCGATCTTGATCTGCCCCTTCTTGCCCTGCTCGCTGGAGAACCAGGCGCTGCCGTGGGTGAACAGCTGCAGCGCGGTGTCGCGGGACAGGCCCTCGGGGTACAGGCTCAGGCCGCCGACGGTCTTGCCGCTGACCAGCCAGTACAGCGAGGTCCAGGGGTTGTAGCTGGAGACGCGGGTGGCATCGGTGCCGGCGCCCACCGGCACGCCCTCGGCGAGCATGCGCTGGATCGGCGGAGTTGCCTCGGCGGCCTTGGCGCCGTAGCGGTCGACGAAGTATTCGCCCTGGAAGGCCATGCGGTCCTGGATGGCGATGCCGCCGCCCAGGGCCCGCACGCGCTCGATGTTCTGCGGGGTGATGGTCTCGGCGTGGTCGAAGAACCACGGCAGGCCGTTGAAGGGAATGTCGCGGTCGACCTTCTCGAACACGTCGAGCATGCGCGAGATGGATTCGTTGTAGGTGGCATGCAGACGGAACGGCCAGCGCTGTTCCACCAGGTGGCGCACCACCGGCTCCAGGTCGGCTTCCATGTTCGGCGGCAGGTCCGGGCGCGGTTCGAGGAAGTCCTCGAAGTCGGCGGCGGAGAACACCAGCATCTCGCCGGCGCCATTGTGGCGGAAGAAGTCGCTGCCCTGGCCGTACTTCACGCTGCCGGTCCAGTTCCTGAAGTCCGCCAGCTCTTCCCTGGGCTTCTGGGTGAACAGGTTGTAGGCGATGCGCACGCTGAGCTGGCCGGCGTCGGCCAGTTGCTGGATCACCTGGTAGTCGTCCGGGTAGTTCTGGAAGCCGCCGCCGGCGTCGATGGCGCTGGTCAGGCCCAGGCGGTTGAGCTCGCGCATGAACTGGCGGGTGGAGTTCACCTGGTATTCCAGCGGCAGCTTGGGCCCCTTGGCCAGGGTGGCGTAGAGGATCATCGCGTTGGGCCGGGCGATCAGCATGCCGGTGGGGTTGCCGCTGCTGTCGCGGACGATCTCGCCGCCGGGCGGGTTGGGCGTGTCCTTGGTGTAGCCGACCACGCGCAGGGCGGCTCGGTTGAGCAGGGCGCGGTCGTACAGGTGCAGGACGAACACCGGGGTGTCCGGCGCGGCCTGGTTCAGCTCGTCGAGTGTCGGCATGCGCTTCTCGGCGAACTGGAACTCGGTCCAGCCGCCGACCACCCGCACCCACTGCGGCGAGGGCGTGCGCTCGGCCTGCTCCTTGAGCAGGCGCAGGGCGTCGGCCAGGGAGGGCACGCCTTCCCAGCGCAGTTCCAGGTTGTAGTTGAGCCCGCCGCGGATCAGGTGCAGGTGCGAGTCGTTGAGGCCGGGGATGACGGTGCGGCCCTTCAGGTCGACGACCTGGGTGGCGCTGCCGCGCAGGGCCATGGCCTGGGCGTCGGTGCCGACGGCGAGGAACTTGCCGTCCTTGATGGCGACGGCGCTGGCGGTGGGGTTGTCGCGGTCCACGGTGTGGATGCGGCCGTTGTGCAGGATCAGGTCGGCGGTCATGGGTTTGCCTCGGGTTTCGACAGGCGTGGAACCAGCCGCGCCGGCCAGGGGCAGGGCGGACAGCAGCGCCCCCGCGGCGCCGAGCACGGAGCCGGCGGCGAGAAAGTGGCGGCGGCTGGGGTTGGATGGGTCTTGGCTCATCGGGCGTTCCTCGGGCGGCGGGCAGGCAGCCGGGGCGGCCGGAGGCCGTTGCCGCGCCGGGGGCGCCCGCATGCCGGATCGAGCATGGCGTTCAGCAGCCTGCGCAGGCGCCCGGGGAGGTGCTGGTGAAGGGTAGCCGCGGGCGGCAGTCGAGCCTGGTCAGGAGACGATCGGTTGGGGTCGGCAACGAACGGCCGGGGGCTTTCGCAGTAGCCATGGCGAAGGGGCTCCGGTGGGGTGTGGAGCGCAGACTGTGCGCCGGCCGGCTACCCCCGGTCTTGTCGCGATGCGCGCATTTGGGATGTTTGTGCGCCGCGCTCGCTCAAGCGCCGTTCAGGGCCCAGGGCGCGCGGGCCAGGTGTTCGCCGAGGAAGTCGAGGAGGGCGGTGACCCGCGCCGGGCGCAAGGGGCCGGGCGGCGTCACCAGGTTGATGTGGATCGGGGCGATGTGCCAGTCCGCCAGGACTTCTTCCAGGGCCCCGCTCTTGAGGGCCTCCCAGACGATGAACTCCGGCTGCAGCGCCAGGCCCTGGCTGGCCATCAGCACGGGGCCGATGACGTCGGCATTGTTGCTGCTGAGCCGGCCGCGCACCGGCACGGCGCATTCGCCCTGGAGCGGGTGATGGAACTTCCAGACCTCCGGCGTCGGCAGGTTGCTGTAGAGCAGGCAGCGGTGCTGCGCCAGGTCTTCCGGGTGGCGCGGGCGGCCGTGCCGGTCGAGGTATTCCGGGGTCGCGACCAGCGGCCGCCGTACCGCGCACAAGCGGCGGGACCTGAGGCTGGAGTCGGGCAGCTCGGCGATGCGCAGGGCGACATCGAAGCCGCCGGCCACCACGTCGACCACCTGGTCGTCGAGGGACAGGTCGAGTTCTATTTCCGGGTAGCGCTGGAGAAACGCCGGGACCAGCGGCGCGAGGTACTTCAGGCCGAACGACATGGGCGCGGTCATGCGGATGCGGCCGCTTGCCGTGCTGGCCTGGGCGCAGGCCTCGGCCTCCGCGGCGCGCCCTTCCTCGAGGATACGCAAGGCCCGTTCCCAGGCCTGGGTCCCGGCGGCGGTGAGGGACAGCCGGCGCGAGGTGCGGTGCAGCAGGGCCGTGCCCAGGCGGCGCTCCAGGCGCGCGATGGCCTTGGACACCGTGGGCTGGGAAATGCCCAGCGCCTCGGCCGCGCCGGCGAAGGAACCGCTGTTGGCCACCTGGGCGAAGATCGCCCAAGCTTCCAGGTCGGGAAGGCGTTTCATGCATGAAAGGGAATGGATGAAATTCCATTGATTCTATTTGTGCTGGCCTGGACGCTCAATATCATCTTCCTCTAACGGTCCGGGAGTGGCCGGGTGGCGGGGCGTCTATCCTGCAGGCTGTCGTCTCGTTGCAATGCGGGGGCTCTATACCGGGCTCAGCGGGTGTCGCTCCCCAGGGCGCCCTGCGAGGCGATTGGACAGATGAATTCGAGCCGGGAGGGCAGGCCATGCGCTTGGACAATAAGGCAAGGCAGGAGGCGGCCCGGGACGGGCAGGCGCGGGCAGCGGCGGCCCTCGGCGGCGGGAGCTGCTCGATTGTGCGCAGAAGCGAGGAGCGCCCGGACGCCGGGCAGGTGCTGAACATCCCCTGCGACGATGCCTTCTCGGTCATCGTCCAGCTCCGCGACTTCGCCTCGCACCGCCTCTGGCGCGGCGGCCGCCTGGTGTTCGACGGCGGCCATGCGCGGCAGAGCATGGCCATCGCCTACCTGGGCGACGAGGTGCGCTGCCAGCACCTGGCGGCCTACGACAACCTGCGCTTCACCCTGCCGTGCACCGCCATGAACGAGTGGCTCTACGAGGAAGGCGTCGCCACGCCGGTGGCGTTCGACAGGCTCACCGGGCAGGACGACCCCGTCGTCTATCACCTGGCGCAGGCCCTGCTGCCTGCGCTGGGCATGCCGGGCCAGGCCAACCAGCTGTTCGTCGACCAGGTGTTGCTGGCCCTGTGCACCCACCTCAACGCCCACTACGGCGCGGCCCCGGCGCCGCGGGAGTCGGCCAAGGGCCTGGCCGGCTGGCAGCTGCGGCGCGCCCAGGAACTGATCGCCAACCATTTGAGCGACGGCCTGTCGGTAGCCCGCCTGGCTGAAGAGTGCGCGCTGTCCCGCAGCTACTTCACGCGCGCCTTCAAGCTCAGCACCGGCCTGTCGCCCCACGACTGGTTGCTGAGGATGCGCGTGGAGAAGGCCAAGGCGCTGATGCGCGACACCCCGCTGGGCCTGTCGCAGATAGGCCTGGACTGCGGCTTCGCCGACCAGTCGCATTTCTCCCGGGTGTTCCTCCGCCTGACCGGCATGTCGCCGGCCAGCTGGCGGCGTTTCCAGCGGCTGGAGCGCTAGCGCGCGGCGCTCCCGAAGAAGAGGCGCCGGGGCTGGCAGCCACCCGTAAGGCGCCTCATGGGCAATCCATGGGAAAGCGCCTACGCTATGCCTTCCCGCCCCCTGCGTGGAACCTCTGCGACGAGGAGCATCCTTTATGAAAGCGCTGAAGCTGGAGAAGGCCTTCACCCTGCTGGAGCCCGGCCCGGTGGTGCTGGTCACCACCTGCGACGGTGAGCGGCCCAACATCATGACGCTGTCCTGGACCATGGTGGTCGACTTCACCCCGCGCTTCGCCTTCACCACCGGGCCCTGGAACCACTCCTACGCCGCGCTGGAAAAGACCCGCGAGTGCGTCATCGCCATTCCCGCCGTGGACCTGCTCGACACCGTGGTCGGCATAGGCACCTGCTCGGGCGCCGACACCGACAAGTTCGCCCGCTTCGGGCTGACCGCCCTGGCGGCCCGGCATGTCGGCGCGCCGCTGATCGGCGAGTGCCTGGCGAACATCGAGTGCCGGGTGGTCGACGTGGTCGAGCGGCACAACATAGTGGTGCTCGACGGCATAGCCGCCTATGTCGATTCCAAACGCGAGGAGCGCCGTACCCTGCACGCGGTCGGCGACGGCACCTTCGTGGCGGATGGCGAGAAGTTCGACCGGCGCAAGGCGATGCGCTCGAAGCTGCCGCCCGGCGTCTAGTCGAGCTCCCTTGGCGCAGCCCGGCCCCCGCCGGTCGCGAATGACGCGCTTCTCTTGTAAGATCAACGGTTTGGATTGGCAGGGCGCGGCCCAGGTTGCCAATCGCAAGTCAGTTGAGATTCACTGCCTGCCGGATCGCAGAGGGAGCTGAATCCTGATTCCGCCTGCCACCCCGGTCGTCATGCCGCCGAAGCGCCTCGCCACTGCGGCGCGGACCGGCGGTGCGTGCATCCCGAGCATAGTCCGAGCCCGCCATGCCGAACCTGGCTGCGGGCGCGGCGTGCGTTTTCCCGGCGCTGAACCCGGACAGATACAGCGGTATTGAAAAAGGCCAAGTCATGAGCGACATCCCTAATCCCAAGCACCAGGCCCTGGTCGCCAAGCTGCGCGAGATCTTCCAGATCGACCGCCCGGAGCTGGACTTCGGCGTCTACCGCATCCTCAATGCCCGCGCCGGCGAGATCAACGACTACCTGGAGCGGCGCCTGCCGCGCAAGATCCAGGAGCACCTGGCGGGGGGCGATGGCGCCGAGCACGAGAATGCCGTCTTCAGCCACCTGCTGACCTTCTTCAGCCGTTACTACAACAACGGCGATTTCGTCAGCCAGCGCCGCTACAAGGGGGACACCTATGCCATTCCCTACGCCGGCGAGGAAGTCATGCTGCACTGGGCCAACAAGGACCAGTACTACACCAAGAGCGGCGAGAACTTCGCCAACTACAGCTTCCGCCTGGAAGACGGCCGCGCCGTGCACTTCCGCCTGGTGGCCGCCGACACCGCCAAGGACAACCGCAAGGACAACGACAAGGAACGCCGCTTCGCGCTGATCGAGCCGATGACGCTGAGCCGCACCGACGAGCACGGCCACGAATACGACGAAGCGCTGCTGCCCATCGAGGAGGGCGACGGCGCCGACGGCCAGCCGCTGCTGACGCTGCGCTTCGAATACCGCGCGGTGGCCAAGGGCACCAAGCAGGAGACGCTGATCGGCAAGGCCGTCGAGACCGTGCTGGGCGACGCGGCGGTCAAGGCGCGCTGGGCCGAGCTGGCCAGGCGCGAGCCGACCGAGAAGAACCCGCAGCGCACGCTGCTGGAGAAGAATCTCACCGACTACGCCAGCAAGAACACCGCCGACTACTTCATCCACAAGGACCTCGGGCGTTTCCTGCGCGGCGAGCTGGACTTCTACATCAAGAACGAAGTCCTGCACCTGGACGACCTGCAGAACGCCACGGCCATCGCCGACATCGACAAGAGCCTGCGCATGACGCAGTGCCTGCGGGCCATCGCCCGGGAGCTGATCGACTTCCTGGCGCAACTGGAGGAGTTCCAGAAGAAGCTCTGGCTGAAGAAGAAGTTCGTGGTCTCCAGCCATTACTGCATCACCCTGGACCGGGTGCCGGAGGCGCTGTATCCGGCCATCGCCGGCAACCCCCGGCAGTGGGAGCAGTGGCGCCAGCTGGGGCTCTGGACGGGCGCGGCGAACGGCACCGAGCAGGACCTGCGCAACGCCCCCTTCCGGATGCTCGACACCAGCCTCTACGACGCCGCCTTCAAGGCGCGGCTGCTGGCTTCCATCGCCGACCTGGATGGCAGCGTCAACGGCACCTTCGTCCACAGCGACAACTTCCAGGCCCTGAGCTTCCTGCAGGAGCGCTACCGCGAGCAGGTCAAGTACATCTATATAGACCCGCCCTACAACACCAACTCCACGCCCATCCTCTACAAGAACGAGTACAAGCACTCGTCCTGGATGAGCCTGATGCAGGACCGCCTGCTCAAGGGCATGAGCCTGCTGCGCTTCGACGGCGTGAAGACGGTGGCGATCGACGACTCCGAGATGGTCAACCTGTCCAAGGTGATGGAGCAGGTGGCGCCGGAGCACACGCTGTCGCGGGTCACCGTGGTGCACAACCCCAAGGGCTCGATCACCCGCAACTTCAACCGTACCCACGAGTACGCGCTGTTCCTTACCCGCGACGGGCTGTCGAGCATCGCCAGGACCCTGGAAGAGAACGGCACCCCGCGCAAGATGCGGCGCTGGGGCGAGAACTCCCGGCGCATCGACCGGCGACCGTCGTTCTACCCGATCTACGTGCTGGACGGCCGCGTGGTCGACGTCGGCACGGTGCCGGACGACGATTTCCACCCCGCCGGCAAGAATGTCCTGCTGGCCGATGGGCGCGTCGAGGTGTGGCCTATCGACCAGGAAGGCGTCGAGCGGCGCTGGAACTTCGGCCTCGACTCCATCCGCCAGAACCTGGAGCGCATCGCGGCGCTCAAGGTCGGCGACGACTGGGACCTGTTCGTCACCCATGAACAGACCGTGCCCAAGACCGTCTGGAGCGGCGGCGAGTTCGACGCCGGCAAGTATGGCAACAGCCTGCTCATCGACATGCTCGGCGAGAAGCGCTTCGACTTCCCGAAGTCGATCCACCTGGTGAAGAAGTGCATCTCCCTGGCGGTCCAGGCCGACGAGCAGGCCCTGGTGCTCGACTACTTCGGCGGCAGCGGCACCACCGCCCATGCGGTGGTGGAGCTGCGGCGCGAGGCTCAGGCCGCGGGCCTGGAGCCCAAGCTCGGCTTCATCCTGGTGGAGCAGGGCGAGTACTTCGAGACGGTCACCAAGCCGCGGGCGATCAAGGCCATCTACTCCGCGCAATGGAAGGACGGCGAGCCCACGGCGCCGCAGACCGGCCTGTCCGGCTGTTTCAAGGTGCTCAAGCTGGAGAGCTACGAGGACGCCCTGAACAACATCCAACTGGCCCGGCCGCCGGCGGTGGGCGACCTGTTCGGCTTCCTCCCGGACCACGCGCGGGACGACTACCTGCTGCGCTACATGCTGAACGTGGAAAGCCGCGCCTCGTTGCTGTCGATCGGCGATTTCCGCAAGCCGTTCGACTACGCCATGGACATCGCGGTGGACTCCGCCGGCGCCTTCGAGCGGCGCCCGGTGGACCTGGTCGAGACCTTCAACTACCTCCTCGGCCTGCGCGTCGGCCAGGTGGATGCGCAGCTGGAACGCGGCTTCGTCAAGGTCACCGGCAGCCTGCCGGGCGGGGAAAGCTGCCTGGTGCTCTGGCGTGACTGCGAGGTCCTCGACTACGAAGGCATCAGCCGGCTCTGCGAGGAACTGGCGATCGACCCGGCGAACAGTCGCTTCGACGTCATCTACCTCAACGGCGACCACAATATCCCCTCGGTGCTCACCCAGACCGCGGCGCAGGGCGGCGCCACCCGCGAGCTCAAGCTGCGCCAGATCGAACCGGAATTCCTCGAACGCATGTTCGCCGTGGAGGCGCTCTGATGGCTCGTGCACCACGGGGCGCGGCCGGCAAGCGGAGCTTCCACCAGGAACTGGTGCTCAACCGCTGGATGCTGGGCTTCTTCAAGGGCGGCAGCCTGGGGGCGCTGAAGCTGCGCCTGGGAGACGATCGCCACGAGGGCATCGACGACGACGGCCAGACGCTGTTCTTCCACGAGCTCGCCGGCAACCTCTTCGAGCCGCAGCGCATCGGCGAGGCGGAGCTGCGCCGCTACGACCTGAACATCGTCGCGCACTGGCAGCGCATCACCGCCCAGCGCAACAAGCGCGAAGGCCACGAACTGCAGATGAAGTACTTTCAGTACCTGTCGCTGCTGTTCACCGAAATCTACCTGGACTGGTACTTCAATCGCCGCGAAGCGCTGCTCGATGGCCTGAACGAAACCCTGGCGGCCTACCGCGGGGAGGCCGGCGCCGATCCGTTCCGCGACTTCGACGCCGACGACCTGAACAAGATCGCCTTCTGGAACGCCACCGGCAGCGGCAAGACGCTGCTGCTGCACGTCAACATCCTGCAGTACCTGCACTACTTCCAGGCCGGCAACGGCGACCGCTACCCGAGCAAGGTCATCCTGCTGACGCCCAACGAAGGCCTGTCGCGCCAGCACCTGGAAGAGCTGCACCTGTCCGGCTTCGGCTTCGCCCAGTTCTTCAACAAGAGCCAGACGCCGCCGCGCGGCACCATCGAGATCATCGACATCAACAAGCTCGGCGACGAGATGGGCGACAAGACCGTGGCGGTGGAAGCCTTCGAAGGCAACAACCTGGTGCTGGTGGACGAAGGTCACCGCGGCACCGGGACTGCCGCGGGGGCCTGGATGAGCCGGCGCGACGCCCTGGTGCGCGGCGGCTTCGCCTTCGAGTATTCGGCCACCTTCGGCCAGGCGGTGGCCAAGGGGCTGACCGTCGACGCGGCGGAGGAAGAGCTGAAGAAGAAGCGCGCGAAGATGCTGTTCCAGACCGCCAGCCTGAAGAAGCTGGACGAGGACCAGCTGGCGCAGTTGCAGCTGACCGCGGAGGAACTGCGCCAGGCGCGCATCACCGCGACCCGCGAGGTCTATGCCAAGTGCATCCTCTTCGACTACTCGTACAAGTTCTTCTACGAGGATGGCTACGGCAAGGACTCGCTGATCCTCAACATGAACGGCGAGGCCTACGCCGAGGGCGACAACGCCTACAAGTATTTCGCCGCCTGCCTGCTGGCCTTCTATCAGCAGACCTGGCTGTGGGGCCGTCATCGCGAGCAGTTGCAGGATTTCAACATCGAGAAGCCGCTCTGGGTGTTCGTCGGCAACAAGGTGGCGGACGAAGACTCCGACATTCTCGAGGTGGTGACCTTCCTCGCCGAGTTCCTCAACCGCGAGGCGCAGATCAAGGCCTGGCTGGCGGACCTGGTCAACGACAAGGCGCAGTTGCTGGACGCCAAGGGCAACAACATCTTCCAGGGGCGCTTCGCGCCGTTGCTGGGCTATGGCGACAGGATCGACGAGCTGTACGCCGATATCCTCCAGCGGGTGTTCAACGCCCCGGCCCGCCAGCGCCTGAAGCTGGTCAACATCCGCAGCAGCAAGGGCGAACTGGCCCTGCGGGTGGGCGATGGCGAGCCTTTCGCACTGATCAACATCGGCGACGACTCCGCCTTCTTCCGCCAGGCCGAGGCCTGCGCGGCCTTCGACAGCGAGGCGGACGACTTCAGCGGCGCGCTCTTCGGCACCCTGAACCACAAGGACAGCCGGCTGAACGTGCTGATCGGTTCGCGCAAATTCACCGAGGGCTGGAGCAGCTGGCGCGTTTCCACCATGGGCCTGCTCAACATGGGGCAGGGCGAGGGTTCGCAGATCATCCAACTGTTCGGCCGCGGCGTGCGGCTGAAGGGCGAGGGCTTCTCGCTCAAGCGCACCAGCCCCCAGGAGCGCCCCAAGGGCCTGCACCTGGACAAGCTGGAAACCCTGAACATCTTCGGCGTGCGCGCCAACTACATCGCCGCTTTCAAGGACTACTTGAAGGAAGAGGGGATCACCCCCAGCGACGAGCTGATCGAGCTGGAGCTCCCCACCCGGGCGAACCTGCCGCAAGGCAAGCTGAGGACCCTGGCGCTCAAGGACGGCTACAAGGACAACCAGCAGAAGGGCTTCAAGCGCACCCATTTCCCCTGGCTGTACGAAGTGCCCGCGGCGTTCGCCGGCAAGGTCAAGCTGCCCCATGTGACGCTGGACCTGTATCCGCGCATCGAGGCGCTGAGCACCACGAAGGCGGCGGGCTCCGTGGCCCAGGCGCGCAACCGCGCCAGGCTCAACCCGGCGCTGTTCGGCCTGTTCGACTGGGACCGCATCTATGTCGAGCTGCAGGACTGCAAGCTGCAGCGGGGCTGGAGCAACCTGCGCCTGGACCGGCAGAAGCTGATGGAGTTCTGCCAGGGACCGGCCGACTGGTACACGCTGCTGATCCCGGCCAGCGAGCTGGCGATCACTGGCTATGCCGACGTCCGCAAGCAGGAAGACATACTGGTCCGCCTGCTGGTCGACTACACCGAGCGTTTCTACAAGGCCCTGAAGAGCGGTTACGAAGGCCAGTTCTACGACGTGGTCCAACTGGACGCGGGGCACGGCTCGATGCTCAAGGGCTACCGCTTCGAGATCGAGGGCAGCGAGCAGGGCCTGGAGTATTTCCACAAGCTGGAGGAGCTGAAGGCGCTGGTGGCGGAAGGGCGGATCGACCAGGCCGGCCAATGGAGCGCGCCGCACATGGTGGCCATCAGCTTCGATCGTCACCTGTACTACCCGCTGCTGTCGCTGGACGACAAGGACGCCGTGCCCTTCAAGCTGCGCCCGCTGGCGTTCGACGCGCCCAGCGAGTGGGATTTCGTCAGGGACCTGGAGGCTTTCCACGGCTCGCCCGCCGGCAGGCAGGCCATCGGCTCGCGCAGACTGTACCTGCTGCGCAACGCCGCCACCCAGGACAAGGGCCTGGGGTTCGCCACCGCGGGCAACTTCTATCCCGATTTCCTGCTCTGGCTGGTGGACGATGCGACGGGGCAGCAGTGGCTGACCTTCGTGGACCCCAAGGGCCTGCGCAACCTGGACCTGGGGCACCCGAAGCTGGGCCTGTACAAGGAGGTCAAGTCGATCCAGGCCACGTTGGCCAAGCCGGGCGAGCAGGCACTGGTGCTCAACGCCTTCGTGCTGTCGCCGACGCCCTATGCGGAGCTGCTGAACGTCGCGGAGCATTGCCCGAAAGCGGAGCTGGAGGATCGCCACATCCTCTTCATGGAGGATGGTGCCGGCAGCTATCTGGAGAAGATGTTCGCGAGGATAGGGTAGGGCGCTGCTGGCTGTAGCCGGGGGCTACAGCCAGTGGGCGGGAACTTCGATCTCGTAGTTCTTGGCCACGATGGCCAGGGTCCGGGCGATTTCCGCGTGACGCGCCTGCTGTGCGCCATCCCAGCTTTCCCGGTTGGCCAGCAGGGTCTTGAGTTCCTCCAGGTTGTACATGCCCAGGCGGAGGAAGTTGCCCCAGGTCGGGGCGCCGAAGAGGTTGTAGATGGTGGTGGTGTCGTCGCGCTCGCTGGCCAGGCGCTTGGGGCCGGTCAGCTTCTCGGCGGCGGCTTCCGCCTCGTCGCGGTCTTCGTAGGTGTTGAGCAGCTTGATCATGAAGAACGTGCGATCTCTTCGTGTAGCATGACTGAGGGGCGTCGATTGTAGGGAGTAGATGTGCGCATGTCGAATCCATGGAAGGCCTGCAACCTGTACCAGAACCTGCTGGAGTCGTTGCCGCCGGGGCTGGTCGCCCGCGTTCCGGCGGGGCACTCCAGGCTGCTCGCCTGGCAGCGGGAGTCACGCCACTACTACCAGACGATGTATCTCGATGAGGCGCAGGGCGTTCCAGCGCTGAAACGACCCGGCGACGCGGTTTGTCGGGAATGCGAGAAGTTTCACCTCTCCACGCTCAAGCAGATAGACAAGAACCCGGACATCGACCTGGGCAATGAACTGGAGGCGGTGTTCGAGGCCTACTTCCAGCAAGTCCTGGATACCCTCGTTCCGGGGCTCGTGATCGAAAGGGCCGATCAGCAGGAGCTGCACATGCCGGATTTCCAGGTGCGGCATGTGCAAAGCGGCGAAGTTCTGCTGCTGATGGAGTTCAAGGTCATATTCCGGCCGTTCCTGCGGATCTCACAGAAGGTCAATCCGGCCTACGAGTGTTATTCCCACTCGATGACGCTGGACGTCGCCGGCAAGTTGAACGCCCAGCGCGAGCTCGTGGTCAACGGCCCGGGCGCGCGCAAGTGCGCCTACGTCTATTGGTACGACCTGCCTTGCGTGAAGGGCGTGTTCTGGATGTCGGCGGAAGACGTGTACCGGCACCAGGACGAGCAGGTTGCCTATAAGAGGAAGGTGGTCAGCGGCGACATGGGCTCGGCAGGGCAGGTGAGGGGCGCGGTCAGGAAGCTGTACCTGCCGCTCTATCAGATGAATGACTTCGACTCGCTGGTCTCGCTGCTGCAGGAAAGAGTGCCGCTGAAATAAAAGTTTCAAAAAGTCGTTGACGGGGGGTTTTAACTCCCTATAATGCGCACCACTTCCAGCGGCGAAGCGCTGAAAGAGCTTGAAAATCAAGCACTTAAGCGGGTTCGAAATTGGGAGTGGTGATCAGGCGGGTGATTCACTTGCCGCCTTTGGGTTCGACAGCTGCTCCGGCAGCGAGCCAAAAGGAAGATCGCCGAGGTGCTTGACAGTGATCCTGATCGCTGTAGAATGCGCCTCCCGCTGACGAGAAGCTCCGGCCGATCGACAGCGCAAGCGGTTGAGTAGGAACGAAAAATTCTGAAAATAACGCTTGACGAAATAAGAGGTTAGCGTAGAATGCGCGGCCTCGGTTGAGACGAAAGAATCAACCAACTGCTCTTTAACAAGTTGAATCAAGCAATTCGTGTGGGTGCTTGTGAGTTAAGACTGGTGATCGCAAGATTATCAGCATCACAAGTAACACTCGTGAATTCGAGAGTTTTTTGCGATTGCTGAGCCAAGTTTAGGGTTTTCTCAAAACCCGATCAGTATTGAACTGAAGAGTTTGATCATGGCTCAGATTGAACGCTGGCGGCAGGCCTAACACATGCAAGTCGAGCGGATGAAGGGAGCTTGCTTCTGGATTCAGCGGCGGACGGGTGAGTAATGCCTAGGAATCTGCCTGGTAGTGGGGGACAACGTTCCGAAAGGAGCGCTAATACCGCATACGTCCTACGGGAGAAAGTGGGGGATCTTCGGACCTCACGCTATCAGATGAGCCTAGGTCGGATTAGCTAGTAGGTGGGGTAATGGCTCACCTAGGCGACGATCCGTAACTGGTCTGAGAGGATGATCAGTCACACTGGAACTGAGACACGGTCCAGACTCCTACGGGAGGCAGCAGTGGGGAATATTGGACAATGGGCGAAAGCCTGATCCAGCCATGCCGCGTGTGTGAAGAAGGTCTTCGGATTGTAAAGCACTTTAAGTTGGGAGGAAGGGCAGTAAGTTAATACCTTGCTGTTTTGACGTTACCAACAGAATAAGCACCGGCTAACTTCGTGCCAGCAGCCGCGGTAATACGAAGGGTGCAAGCGTTAATCGGAATTACTGGGCGTAAAGCGCGCGTAGGTGGTTTGGTAAGATGGATGTGAAATCCCCGGGCTCAACCTGGGAACTGCATCCATAACTGCCTGACTAGAGTACGGTAGAGGGTGGTGGAATTTCCTGTGTAGCGGTGAAATGCGTAGATATAGGAAGGAACACCAGTGGCGAAGGCGACCACCTGGACTGATACTGACACTGAGGTGCGAAAGCGTGGGGAGCAAACAGGATTAGATACCCTGGTAGTCCACGCCGTAAACGATGTCGACTAGCCGTTGGGATCCTTGAGATCTTAGTGGCGCAGCTAACGCGATAAGTCGACCGCCTGGGGAGTACGGCCGCAAGGTTAAAACTCAAATGAATTGACGGGGGCCCGCACAAGCGGTGGAGCATGTGGTTTAATTCGAAGCAACGCGAAGAACCTTACCTGGCCTTGACATGTCCGGAATCCTGCAGAGATGCGGGAGTGCCTTCGGGAATCGGAACACAGGTGCTGCATGGCTGTCGTCAGCTCGTGTCGTGAGATGTTGGGTTAAGTCCCGTAACGAGCGCAACCCTTGTCCTTAGTTACCAGCACGTTATGGTGGGCACTCTAAGGAGACTGCCGGTGACAAACCGGAGGAAGGTGGGGATGACGTCAAGTCATCATGGCCCTTACGGCCAGGGCTACACACGTGCTACAATGGTCGGTACAGAGGGTTGCCAAGCCGCGAGGTGGAGCTAATCCCAGAAAACCGATCGTAGTCCGGATCGCAGTCTGCAACTCGACTGCGTGAAGTCGGAATCGCTAGTAATCGTGAATCAGAATGTCACGGTGAATACGTTCCCGGGCCTTGTACACACCGCCCGTCACACCATGGGAGTGGGTTGCTCCAGAAGTAGCTAGTCTAACCGCAAGGGGGACGGTTACCACGGAGTGATTCATGACTGGGGTGAAGTCGTAACAAGGTAGCCGTAGGGGAACCTGCGGCTGGATCACCTCCTTAATCGAAGATCTCAGCTTTCTCATAAGCTCCCACACGAATTGCTTGATTCACTGGTTAGACGATTAGGCAACCCTTTATGGGTCTGTAGCTCAGTCGGTTAGAGCGCACCCCTGATAAGGGTGAGGTCGGCAGTTCGAATCTGCCCAGACCCACCAAATCGTAGTGATTTGGGGCCATAGCTCAGCTGGGAGAGCGCCTGCTTTGCACGCAGGAGGTCAGGAGTTCGATCCTCCTTGGCTCCACCATCTCCGAATCGTCGTAAAGCTCAGACAGGAATGTTCGAAGAAACGAACCTTGCTGTCTGGTCTTTGTACCGGAACCGTTCTTTAAAAATTTGGGTATGTGATAGAAGTAGACTGAATGATCTCTTTCACTGGTGATCATTCAAGTCAAGGTAAAATTTGCGAGTTCAAGCGCGAATTTTCGGCGAATGTCGTCTTCACGTTCGAGACGTATGACCAGATTGCTTGGGGTTATATGGTCAAGTGAAGAAGCGCATACGGTGGATGCCTTGGCAGTCAGAGGCGATGAAAGACGTGGTAGCCTGCGATAAGCTTCGGGGAGGTGGCAAACGACCTGTGATCCGGAGATCTCTGAATGGGGGAACCCAGCCAGCATAAGCTGGTTATCACACACTGAATCCATAGGTGTGTGAGGCGAACCAGGGGAACTGAAACATCTAAGTACCCTGAGGAACAGAAATCAACCGAGATTCCCTTAGTAGTGGCGAGCGAACGGGGACTAGCCCTTAAGCTTCTTGGAATCTAACAGAACGCTCTGGAAAGTGCGGCCATAGTGGGTGATAGCCCCGTATGTGAAAGGTTCCAGGAAGTGAAATCGAGTAGGACGGCGCACGTGAAACGTTGTCTGAACATGGGGGGACCATCCTCCAAGGCTAAATACTACTGACTGACCGATAGTGAACCAGTACCGTGAGGGAAAGGCGAAAAGAACCCCGGAGAGGGGAGTGAAATAGAACCTGAAACCGTATGCGTACAAGCAGTGGGAGCCCACTTTGTTGGGTGACTGCGTACCTTTTGTATAATGGGTCAGCGACTTATATTCAGTGGCGAGCTTAACCGAATAGGGGAGGCGTAGCGAAAGCGAGTCTTAATAGGGCGTTTAGTCGCTGGGTATAGACCCGAAACCGGGCGATCTATCCATGAGCAGGTTGAAGGTTAGGTAACACTGACTGGAGGACCGAACCCACTCCCGTTGAAAAGGTAGGGGATGACTTGTGGATCGGAGTGAAAGGCTAATCAAGCTCGGAGATAGCTGGTTCTCCTCGAAAGCTATTTAGGTAGCGCCTCACGTATCACTCCAGGGGGTAGAGCACTGTTTCGGCTAGGGGGTCATCCCGACTTACCAAACCGATGCAAACTCCGAATACCTGGAAGTGTCAGCGTGGGAGACACACGGCGGGTGCTAACGTCCGTCGTGAAAAGGGAAACAACCCAGACCGTCAGCTAAGGTCCCAAAGTTGTGGTTAAGTGGTAAACGATGTGGGAAGGCTTAGACAGCTAGGAGGTTGGCTTAGAAGCAGCCACCCTTTAAAGAAAGCGTAATAGCTCACTAGTCGAGTCGGCCTGCGCGGAAGATGTAACGGGGCTCAAACCACACACCGAAGCTACGGGTGCGTCGCAAGATGCGCGGTAGAGGAGCGTTCTGTAAGCCTGTGAAGGTGAGTTGAGAAGCTTGCTGGAGGTATCAGAAGTGCGAATGCTGACATGAGTAACGACAATGGGAGTGAAAAACTCCCACGCCGAAAGACCAAGGGTTCCTGCGCAACGTTAATCGACGCAGGGTTAGTCGGCCCCTAAGGCGAGGCAGAAATGCGTAGTCGATGGGAAACAGGTTAATATTCCTGTACTTCTAGTTACTGCGATGGAGGGACGGAGAAGGCTAGGCCAGCTTGGCGTTGGTTGTCCAAGTTTAAGGTTGTAGGCTGGACACTTAGGCAAATCCGGGTGTTCAAGGCCGAGAGCTGATGACGAGCTTTCTTTTAGAGAGCGAAGTGGTTGATGCCATGCTTCCAGGAAAAGCTTCTAAGCTTCAGGTAACTAGGAACCGTACCCGAAACCGACACAGGTGGTCGGGTAGAGAATACCAAGGCGCTTGAGAGAACTCGGGTGAAGGAACTAGGCAAAATGGCACCGTAACTTCGGGAGAAGGTGCGCCGGTGAGGGTGAAGTATTTACTGCGTAAGCCCACGCCGGTCGAAGATACCAGGCCGCTGCGACTGTTTATTAAAAACACAGCACTCTGCAAACACGAAAGTGGACGTATAGGGTGTGACGCCTGCCCGGTGCCGGAAGGTTAATTGATGGGGTTAGCGAAAGCGAAGCTCTTGATCGAAGCCCCGGTAAACGGCGGCCGTAACTATAACGGTCCTAAGGTAGCGAAATTCCTTGTCGGGTAAGTTCCGACCTGCACGAATGGCGTAACGATGGCGGCGCTGTCTCCACCCGAGACTCAGTGAAATTGAAATCGCTGTGAAGATGCAGTGTATCCGCGGCTAGACGGAAAGACCCCGTGAACCTTTACTGTAGCTTTGCACTGGACTTTGAGCCTGCTTGTGTAGGATAGGTGGGAGGCTTTGAAGCGTGGACGCCAGTTCGCGTGGAGCCAACCTTGAAATACCACCCTGGCATGCTTGAGGTTCTAACTCTGATCCGTTATCCGGATCGAGGACAGTGTATGGTGGGCAGTTTGACTGGGGCGGTCTCCTCCTAAAGAGTAACGGAGGAGTACGAAGGTGCGCTCAGACCGGTCGGAAATCGGTCGTAGAGTATAAAGGCAAAAGCGCGCTTGACTGCGAGACAGACACGTCGAGCAGGTACGAAAGTAGGTCTTAGTGATCCGGTGGTTCTGTATGGAAGGGCCATCGCTCAACGGATAAAAGGTACTCCGGGGATAACAGGCTGATACCGCCCAAGAGTTCATATCGACGGCGGTGTTTGGCACCTCGATGTCGGCTCATCACATCCTGGGGCTGAAGCCGGTCCCAAGGGTATGGCTGTTCGCCATTTAAAGTGGTACGCGAGCTGGGTTTAGAACGTCGTGAGACAGTTCGGTCCCTATCTGCCGTGGACGTTTGAGATTTGAGAGGGGCTGCTCCTAGTACGAGAGGACCGGAGTGGACGAACCTCTGGTGTTCCGGTTGTCACGCCAGTGGCACTGCCGGGTAGCTATGTTCGGAATAGATAACCGCTGAAAGCATCTAAGCGGGAAACTAGCCTCAAGATGAGATCTCACTGGGAACTTGATTCCCCTGAAGGGCCGTCGAAGACTACGACGTTGATAGGTCGGGTGTGTAAGCGCTGTGAGGCGTTGAGCTAACCGATACTAATTGCCCGTGAGGCTTGACCATATAACACCCAAACAATTTGTGTGTTGGACGGTGAAGTCGACGAACCGAAAGTTCGTGTGAACCGCAAAGAAGACCTGTCACATACCCGAATCTGGGTGAGCGTGAGCGCAAGCCACGAGCATCCGAAAGAATTGCTTGACGACCATAGAGCGTTGGAACCACCTGATCCCATCCCGAACTCAGCAGTGAAACGACGCATCGCCGATGGTAGTGTGGGGTTTCCCCATGTGAGAGTAGGTCATCGTCAAGCACCTATCCCAAAACCCCTGATCAGCCTGGCTGGTCGGGGGTTTTGCTTTGGGGCGCGGAAAAGCCGGGGCGATGGGAGCAGATACCCGCGCCATTGCATTCCCCTTGTAGGAGCGCGCCCTGCGCGCGAATCGCGGGCAGGGCCCGCTCCTACAGGGGGGGCGGGGCCATGGCGATGGGTATCGCTCAACGCCATCCTACGAGGGTGTGTCTCCTGCGCCCGTAGGAGCAATTGTCTACAGGCTGTAGTGCTCTTGGTAGGAGCGAGCTTGCTCGCGAACCGAGGTTTCAGGTCGACGCCAAACGTGCCGACAACGCCGAACGGCCCCCTCTCCTGCTTGCGGGAGAGGGCTGGGGAGAGGGAGCGGAGTCAACCCGAAACCCCGCTGACGCCGGCAAACACCGTTCGCGAGCAAGGACTAAGCGTCTCCTGCGAAAAGCAGAGCCGATGCGCAGGCGTAGGGCGCATAACGCCCCAAGCGTTATCTGCCGTCGGCTTCGGCACCAGGGCCATCGGCGGGTAACCGCGAACGGTTATCCGCCCTGCGTGTTTCGCTTCCCTTCCGCGGGCCTTCGGCGACCAAGAAACGCAGGCAACAAAAAAGGCGCCCCGAAGGGCGCCTTTTCTGTATCGAGCGAACGATCAGCCGTTGAAGCGGCGCAGCACCAGGGTGGCGTTGGTGCCGCCGAAGCCGAAGCTGTTGCTCATCACGGTGTCGAGCTTGGCGTTCTCGCGGGTCTCGCGCAGGATCGGCATGTCGGCGACTTCCGGGTCCAGCTCGTCGATGTTGGCGGAACCGGCGATGAAGTTGCCCTGCATCATCAGCAGGCAATAGATCGCCTCGTGCACGCCGGCGGCGCCCAGGGAGTGGCCGGACAGGCTCTTGGTGGAGCTGATGGCCGGGGCCTTGCCGCCGAAGACTTCGCGGATGCCGCGGATTTCCGCCACGTCGCCCACCGGGGTGGAGGTGCCGTGGGTGTTCAGGTAATCGATCGGGGTGTCGACGGTGGACAGCGCCTGCTGCATGCAGCGGATGGCGCCTTCGCCGCTCGGGGCGACCATGTCGTAGCCGTCGGAGGTGGCGCCGTAGCCGATGATCTCGGCATAGATCTTGGCGCCGCGCTTGAGCGCATGCTCCAGTTCCTCGACCACCACCATGCCGCCGCCGCCGGCGATGACGAAGCCGTCACGCTTGGCGTCGTAGGCGCGGGAGGCCTTTTCCGGGGTGTCGTTGTACTGGGTGGAGAGGGCGCCCATGGCGTCGAACAGGCAGCTCTGGCTCCAGTGCTCTTCTTCACCGCCGCCGGCGAAGACGACGTCCTGCTTGCCCATCATGATCTGTTCCATGGCATTGCCGATGCAATGCGCGCTGGTGGCGCAGGCCGAGGAGATGGAGTAGTTCACGCCCTTGATCTGGAAGGGAGTGGCCAGGCAGGCGGAAACGGTGCTGCCCATGGTGCGGGTGACGCGGTATGGGCCGATGCGCTTGACGCCCTTCTCGCGCAGGGTGTCGATGGCTTCCATCTGGTTCAGGGTGGAGGCGCCGCCGGAGCCGGCGATCAGGCCGGTGCGCGGGTTGGAGATCTGCTCTTCGGTCAGGCCGGAGTCCTTGATCGCCTGTTCCATCGCCAGGTAGGCATAGGCCGCGGCGTCGCCCATGAAGCGGAACACCTTGCGGTCGATCAGCTCTTCGAGGTTGAGGTTCACCGAGCCGGAGACGTGGCTGCGCAGCCCCATGTCGACGTACGACTGGTTATGGCGGATACCGGCACGGCCGGCGCGCAGGTTGGCGGAGACGGTGTCTTTGTCATTGCCCAGGCAGGATACGATGCCCAGGCCGGTGATCACGACGCGACGCATGCGGATTACCCTTAGAAGCTGTCAGTGGAGGTGAACAGGCCGACGCGAAGGCCTTCGGCGCTGTAGATTTCGCGGCCATCGACGCTGACGCTGCCATCGGCGATGGCCAGGACCAGCGAACGGTTGATGGTGCGCTTGATATGGATGTTGTAGGTGACTTTCTTGGCGGTCGGCAGGACCTGGCCGAAGAATTTCACCTCGCCCGAACCCAGGGCGCGGCCGCGGCCGGGGTTGCCCTGCCAGCCGAGGTAGAAGCCGACCAGCTGCCACATGGCGTCCAGGCCCAGGCAGCCCGGCATCACCGGGTCGCCTTCGAAGTGGCAGGCGAAGAACCAGAGGTCGGGGTTGATGTCCAGCTCGGCGACCAGTTCGCCCTTGCCATACTTGCCGCCGACGTCGCTGATGTGAGTGATGCGGTCGATCATCAGCATGTTCGGGGCGGGCAGTTGCGCATTACCCGGGCCGAAGAGCTCGCCGCGGCTGCAGCGCAGCAGGTCTTCTCGGGTGAAGGCGTGTTGTTTGGTCATGCGAGCTCCTCAAAAATCCTGAACGGCAGGGCGAAATCGATCGTCCTGCGGCTCCGCGCGCCTCATTCTTGTAGCGGCGTCCTGCGGCAGCCTAGTCATAGACTATTGCCTGTCGGTTAAAGTCACAGCACCGGGCGAACGGTTGTTCACTTTCTTCCGGTGCCTCTGTTGCTCCAGCTGGGCGTGCATTTTGCCGATCAGCCTCGCAGGCCCACGAGTTTGGGCGAACAGGCCCCGCGGATCAACGCCCGGAGGTCAACCAGCGCTGCAGAATTTTCTGTAGATCAGCGCGCTTGAACGGCTTGGCCAGGTAATCGTCCATGCCTGACTCCAGGCACAGCTCGCGATCGCCCTGCAGGGCATTGGCGGTCAGGGCGATGATCGGCACCTGCTGGCGTCCGGGAAGTGCGCGAATCTGTCGCGTGGCCTCGTAGCCGTTGAGCAGCGGCAGGCGGCAATCCATGAGGATGGCATCGAATTCGTTACGTTCTGCCGTGCGCACCGCCTGCGCGCCATCGCCGACCAGAGTGACGCGATAGCCGAGGCTGCGCAACATGGCTTCTATGACCGTTTGATTCACCGGGTTGTCCTCCACCAGCAGCACCGACTGGCCGGTGGCCTGCTCCGAAGCGCGCAGGGCGCGTTCGGCCGCTCCCAGGCTGCGTGCCTGGAAGGGCAGGGGAATCTCCAGGGTGAAGGTCGAGCCCAGGCCTTCCTCGCTGGATGCCTGCAGGGTGCCGCCCATGCGCTCGGCCAGGGTGCGGGCGATGGCCAGGCCCAGGCCGGTGCCGCCGTAGCGCCGCGAGGTGGACGAGTCGGCCTGCTTGAAGGCCTCGAACATGTGCTCCAGGCGTTCCGGGGAGATGCCGATGCCGCTGTCGTTGACCGCGCAGGTCAGCCACAGCACTTCGTCGTCCAGGGCCTGCCAGCGGACTTCCAGACGGATGGCGCCTTCCTCGGTGAATTTCAGCGCGTTGCCCAGCAGGTTGACCAGGATCTGCCGCAGGCGCGTCGGGTCGCCCCGCACCTCCAGGTGCTCCAGCCCGGGCTGGACGTCCATGCGCAGCGTCAGGCCGCGCTGCTGGGCGCTGTGCTGGAAGGCCAGCAGCGAGCCCTGGATCAGCTCCAGCACGTTGAAGGGGATGCGCTCCAGTTCCAGGGCGCCGCGCTCGATGCGCGAGAAGTCGAGGATGTCGTTGATGACCTTGAGCAGGTGCTCGGTGGACTCGGTGGCCAGCGCCGTGTATTCGGCCTGCTCGTGGTTGAGTTCGGTGGTCTCGAGCAGTTGCAGCATGCCCAGCACACCGTTCATCGGCGTGCGCAGCTCGTGGCTCATCATCGCCAGGAAGTCCGACTTGCTGCGGTTGGCCTGCTCGGCCTCCTCGCGGGCCGCCACCAGCTGGGCGATGGTGCGTTCCTGCTCCTTGCTGGCCTGCTGCAGGCCGCGCGCCAGGTTGTTGATGTGCCGCGCCAGGTCGCCGACTTCGCCGTTGTCCAGCACCGGCAGGCTGGTCTGGTAGTCGCCGGTCTGGATCGCCTGCACCGCGTTGGCCATGGTGCTGATCGGCGCCGCCAGGCGCTGCGCCAGGCGGCGGGCCAGCAGCAGCGTCAGCAGCAGGGCGAAGAAGGCCAGCAGGCTGGCCTTGAAGAGGATTTCCTGCTGGCGTTCGCTGAAGGCGTCGTTGGCCATGCCCACCACCACGCGCCCCAGGTAGTCGGCGTCGCTGGCCGGCTGGTCCTGGCGGCCCGGTGTGTGGCGCAGCGTGGCGGCGTCGCCCGGCACCTCGGGGGCGACGTGCTCGCGCTGGATGGCGGCGTGGAACACCTCGATCTTGGGCGCGACCTGGCCGTTGTCGCTGGGCGGCTGCTCGGCGTAGACGAGGATCTCGTCATTGCGGTTGCGCACCTCGATGAAGCGGACGTGCGGCGTGCCCAGGGTGGTGCGCAGCAGGCTCTGCAGCACCGGCAGGTTGCCCGAAAGCACGCCATACTCCGCTGCCGGAGCGAGCTGGTTGGCGATGAGCTGGCCGGTGTGGTTGAGCTCCTGGCGCAGGTCCTGCAGGCGCGAATAGGTGAAGTAGCCGGTCAGCAGCAGGGTCAACAGCAGCGCGGGGCCGAGGCTGATGGCGAGCATGCGGTTCTGGATGTTCCAGCCCTTGCGCGGAGTCATCGTGCCTCTCCGGCGGCTGGTCGATTCTGGCGATGGTGCGTGGCGTGCACGGAACGGCCCTGTTCTCGGTTTTCTACGGGGACGGATGTTAAACGAGGCGGGGCGCTTTGCCAGCGTGCGATGTGCACTGGCCGCCTGGCGGTGGCGCCTTATAATGCCCCAATCGCCGCCCGCGTGCGGCCCGTGATGGAAGTGACATGACTGAGCAGCAACCGATCGCTGTGCTGGGCGGCGGCAGTTTCGGCACCGCCTTCGCCAACCTGCTGGCGGAGAACGGCCAACGCGTGCGCCAATGGATGCGCGACGAGGAGCAGGCCGCGAGCATCCGCGCCCTGCGCGAGAACCCGCGCTACCTCAAGGGCGTGCGCATCCACGAGAACGTCGAGCCGGTCACCGACCTCGCAGCGACCCTGAACGATTGCGAACTCATCTTCGTCGCCGTGCCCTCCAGCGCGCTGCGCAAGGTGCTGGAGCCCTTCGCCGGGCAACTGGCGGGCAAGTCGCTGGTCAGCCTGACCAAGGGCATCGAGGCGCAGAGCTTCAAACTGATGAGCCAGATTCTCGAGGAGATCGCCCCCGCCGCGCGCATCGCGGTCATTTCCGGGCCGAACCTGGCCCGCGAGATCGCCGAGCATGAGCTGACCGCCACCGTGGTCGCCAGCGAGGACGAGGCGCTCTGCAGCCGCGTGCAGGAAGCGCTGCATGGTCGCACCTTCCGCGTCTACGCCAGCGGCGACCGCTTTGGCGTCGAACTGGGCGGCGCGCTGAAGAACGTCTACGCCATCATCGCCGGCATGGCCGCGGCCCTGGGCATGGGCGAGAACACCAAGGGCATGCTGATCACCCGTGCCCTGGCGGAGATGACGCGCTTCGCCGTCAAGCTCGGCGCCAACCCCATGACCTTCCTCGGCCTGGCCGGGGTGGGCGACCTGATCGTCACCTGTTCGTCACCGAAAAGCCGCAACTATCAGGTCGGCTTCGCCTTGGGCGAGGGTCTGAGCCTCGACGACGCCGTCGCTCGCATGGGCGAGACCGCCGAAGGGGTGAACACCCTCAAGGTGCTCAAGGCCAAGGCCGACGAGCTGGGCGTCTACATGCCGCTGGTCGCCGGGCTCTACGCCATCCTCTTCGGCGGGCGCACCCTGGCCCAGGTGATCCAGGCGCTGATGAGCGGCGAGCCGAAGACCGACACCGACTTCATTCCCACCAGTGGCTTCTGAGGAGATACCCATGTCCGCTGATCGTTTGGCCGACCGTATGAACAAGGAATCCCTGGCCCTGCGCATCCTCTGGATGCTGCTGTTCGCCCTGGTGTGGTACGTCGCGCAGATGCTGCTCGGCGCCGTGGTGGTGGTGCAACTGGTCTACCGCATCATCTACGGCGCGCCCAGCGCCAGCCTGCTGGCCTTCGGCGACAGCCTCAGCCAGTACCTGGCGCAGATCGGCCGCTTCGGCACCTTCAACAGCGACGAGAAACCCTGGCCCTTCGCCGACTGGCCGGCCGCCCGCGCCCCCGAGGGCGAAGCCGCCCACGCCGTGCCGCCGGCGCCGCACCCGGCGCGCGACGAGGAGCCGAAGTTGTGAGGATCTGGCTGCTGCGCCACGGCCAGGCCGAACCCCAGGCCCGCCGCGACGCCGAGCGGGAGCTGACCGCCCATGGCCGCAAGGAAGTGCTGCAGAGCGCCGGGCACCTGGCCGGCCACCCGCTGGACGGCATCCTGGCCAGCCCCTACGTGCGCGCCCAGCAGACCGCCGAACTGGTGCGCGAGGCGCTGGGCTTCGACGGCGCGGTGGGCACCGCGCCCTGGCTGACGCCGGACGACGATCCTCGCGACGTGCTGCGCTTTCTCGACAACCGCAGCGAGCGCAACCTGCTGCTGGTCAGCCACCAGCCGCTGATCGGTTCCCTGGGCGGGCTGCTGGTGCACGGCAGCCGCGACGAGGCGCTGCCGATGGCCACCGCCTCCCTGGCCGAACTGGAAGGCGAGGGGCCGCTGGCGGGGCTGATGACGCTGGTTTCCCTCTACCATCCCGGACGCGGTTGACGGTTCCGCCAGGGCCCCTCGCGGGGCCTTGGCGTTTCTGCGGGTCAATTCGGTTTGTCGTCGTCCGTCAGGCTGACGTCATCGTTCGGCCCGCGTCCGGCCAGGCGCTGTTCCAGGCGGTTGCCCAGCACCAGGATCAGCAAGGTCAGCGCCAGGCCGACGGCGGCGGTCAGTACGTGCCCGGTGCCACAGGCCAGGCCGAGCATCGACGAGACCCAGATGGTCGCGGCGGTAGTCAGCCCCTCGACGCGGTAGCGGCGCTCGTGGTGGACGATGACCCCCGCGCCGATGAAACCGATGCCGGTGAGCACGCCCTGGGCCACGCGGCTGGCGGCATCCGCGGTGCCCGGCTGCAATTGCTGGATCACCGTGATCGCCAGCGCCGCGGCCAGGGCGGTGAGGGCGTGGGTGCGCAGCCCGGCGGGGCGGTGGTGCAACTGGCGGTTGAGGCCGATCAGGCCGCCGAACAGCGTGGCGCAGAGCAGGTTGAACAGCAGCGCCAACTCGGCCAGCGCGCTGTCGGTGATGAACGGCATGGGCAGCTTTCCACAGGGGCCTGCCGCTGCTTTTAGCAGTTCGCCGTCGGACGCGCCATGCGCTGCTGAAGCATCTCCCTACAAAAGTTCACATATCCCTTCTTGCCAGTCTGTAGGACGCATGGAATATTCGACCAAGCAAGTGCTTGGTTGATCTATCGCTACACCTCTAGAACAACAAAAAAGGAGGGGCATGTGGTCACTGAAATTCGTTCTCCGCTCGAGCAATTCCTGCAACGCGAGGCGCGTCACCCGGACAAGCGCTACCTGGTCCAGCCGTTGCCGGGCGGTCAGGTGCAGAGCCTCACCTGGGGCGAGGCCGGCGACCAGGCGCGGCGTGCAGCCGCCTGGCTGCGCAGCCTGCAACTGCCGCCGGGCAGCCGCGTGGCGATCATCTCGAAGAACTGCGCGCACTGGATCATCGCCGACGTCGCCATCTGGATGGCCGGGCACATCTCGGTGCCGCTGTACCCGAACCTCACCGCCGAATCGGTGCGCCAGGTGCTGAGCCACTCCGAGGCCACGGTAGCCTTCGTCGGCAAGCTCGACGACTGGCCGGCGATGGCGCCCGGGCTGCCGGCCGGGGTGCTCAGCGTGTCCCTGCCGCTGCATCCGGCAGGGCGCTTCGACCACAGCTGGGACGACCTGCAGGCCTGCGAGCCGCTGCAGGAGGTGCCGCTGCCGGACCCCGCCAGCCTCGCCACCATCATCTATACCTCCGGCACCACGGGCACGCCCAAGGGCGTGATGCATTCCTACGCCAACTTCGACTTCGCCGCCAGCCGCGCCATGCAACTGTTCGGCGTCGGCGAGGAGGACCGCCTGCTGTCCTACCTGCCGTTGTGCCACGTGGCCGAGCGGATGTTCGTGGAGATGGCCTCGATCTACGCCGGGCAGACGATCTTCTTCGCCGACAGCCTGGACACCTTCATCGCCGACATGCGCCGCGCGCGGCCCACGGTGTTCTTCGGCGTGCCGCGGATCTGGACCAAGTTCCAGATGGGCGTCTACGCGCAGATGCCGGCGCAGAAGCTCGACCGCCTGCTGCGCCTGCCCATCGTCGGCCGCCTGGTCGGGCGCAAGGTGCTCGCCGGCCTCGGCCTGGATGCGGTGCGCTACGCCCTGTGCGGCGCGGCGCCGGTGCCGCCGGCGCTGCTCGACTGGTACAAGCGCCTGGGGCTGAGCGTGCTGGAGGTCTACGGCATGACCGAGAACTGCGGCTATTCCCACGTGTGCCGCCCGGGCAAGCAGCGCGAAGGCTGGATCGGCCAGTCCAGCCCCGGGGTGGAAGTGCGCATCAGCGACGAGGGCGAGGTGCAGGTGCGCAGCGGCGCGACCATGCTCGGCTACTACAAGGACCCCGAGCGCACCGCCGAGACCCTCACCGAGGACGGCTACCTGCGCACCGGCGACAAGGGCGAGCAGGACGCCGACAGCAACCTGCGCCTGACCGGCCGGCTCAAGGAAATCTTCAAGACCGGCAAGGGCAAGTACGTCGCCCCGGCGCCCATCGAGAACCGCCTGGCGGTGCATTCGCGCATCGAGCAGATCTGCGTGGTCGGCGACGGCCTGGTGGCGCCGCTGGGGCTGTGCGTGCTGTCCGAGGTCGGCCGCCAGGAGGCCGCCAACGGCTCGCGCTCGCAGTTGGAGGAGAGCCTGCGGCAGCTGGTGGAGGAGGTCAACGGCGAGCTGGACAAGCACGAGCGCCTGGCCGGGTTGGTGCTGGTGAAGGAGGTGTGGAGCGTGGACAACGGCTTCCTCACGCCTACCCTGAAGATCAAGCGCAACGTGGTGGAATCCACCTACGGCGCGCGTTTCAACGAATGGGCCGAGCGCCGCGAAGCGGTGCAGTGGCATGACTGACTGCCGGGAGTGAATGCATGAGCCAGTGGCGCACTACGCCCGACCTGGAGGCGCTCAACGCCAACCTGAAGAAGACCATCGGCGAGGTCCTGGACATCCGCTTCGAGGCGGTGGATGACGACTCGCTGACCGCCAGCATGGTGGTGGACGCGCGCACCCACCAGCCCTACGGCCTGCTGCACGGCGGCGCCTCGGTGGTGCTGGCGGAAACCGTCGGCTCCACCGCCAGCTACCTGTGCATCGACACCAGCAAGTACTACTGCGTGGGCCTGGAGGTGAACGCCAACCACCTGCGCGGCCTGCGCAGCGGGCGGGTGACGGCGGTGGCGAAGGCGGTGCACCTCGGCCGCTCCACCCACGTCTGGGAAATCCGCCTGCATGGCGACGACGGCAAGCCCAGCTGCATCTCGCGGCTGACCATGGCCATAGTGCCGCTGGAGCGCTAGGCGATACGGAAGACCTGTAGGAGCGGGCCCTGCCCGCGATTTCGCGCGCAGGGCGCGCTCTTACATGAGAACGCCATGGCTGGGGTGGCGTAGTCTTGCAGCCCGCGCCGGGATGCTCTTCGTAGGAGCGAGCTTGCTCGCGAATGAGCCCCGCAGCGGAGTCTGTTCGCGAGCAAACTCGCTCCTACGAGAAGCCGGGCCTGCCCGTATGGTAGGAGAGGGCTTTGTCCGAGATTTTCGGCTGGTGCCGGAACATCGTTGACAGGTCTAAGAGCCCCTCTCCCCAGCCCTCTCCCTGAAGGGAGAGGGAGCTAGTCCGTGCCGATAGGGGCAAGGTTTCAGCCGGATACCATCGTGCTTGCCGGCG
Organism: Pseudomonas sp. A6; assembly: GCF_052367875.1. Taxonomy (NCBI): domain Bacteria; kingdom Pseudomonadati; phylum Pseudomonadota; class Gammaproteobacteria; order Pseudomonadales; family Pseudomonadaceae; genus Pseudomonas; species Pseudomonas sp. A6. The sequence continues at coordinate 2,412,088 of NZ_CP198970.1, forward strand.
AGCGTCGAGATAACAGTGCATGCCGAACAGTCCCCTCTCCCTTCAGGGAGAGGGTTAGGGAGAGGGGGCTCTAAAGCCCAACACCCAAAGTCGCAGGTACGCACCATTCGCGAGCAAGCTCGCTCCTACGAGAAGCCGGGCCCGCCCACATAGTAGGAGGGACTCCGTCCGCAATTTTATCCAAGACCTGCCGGCGCCCGGGCGCTAGAGTAGGCCCATGGAACGCATCGAACACCACCGCAGCGGACTGCCCGGCGTGCGCTACATCGACGCCGAGTACCACCGTTTCGCCTTCCCCCGGCACTTCCACCTGGACTACCACATCGGGCTGATGCTCGACGGTCGCCAGCGCTACGTGCACGCCGGCGAGCGTTGCCTGGCCGGTGGCGGCGACATCCTGCTGATGAGCCCGGAAAGCATCCACGACGGCGCCAGCGAGGGCGACGGCGGCTACCGCATCCGCGTGCTGTCCATCGAGCCGCAGTGGCTGGAGCAGGCCGCGCGCAGCCTCAGCGACGGTCGCCAGGGCACGCCGCGGTTGCTGGCCAGCCAGCTGCGCGACGAGCAGCTGCGGCAGCAACTGCACGGCCTGCACCAGGTGCTGACCGGTGGCGAGCGCCTGGAACAGGAAGGCCGACTCTGGCAGGGCCTGGCCACGCTGCTCGGGCATGCCTCCAGCCTGCGCATCCGCGAGCCACGCCAGGGCTTCGACGCCGCGACCTGGCGACGCCTGCGCGACTGGCTGGAGTCGCGCCTGGAGAGCCCGCCGACGCTGGACGAGCTGGCGGCCTTCTGCGACCTCAGCCCCTGGCAGGTGCTGCGGCGCTTCCGCAACCACTGCGGGTTGCCGCCGCACCAGTGGCTGACCCAGCTGCGCCTGGAGCGGGCCCTGCCGCGGGTGCTCGCCGGCCAGCCGCTGAGCGAGGTGGCGCTGAGCCTGGGCTTCTACGACCAGGCGCACTTCAGCCGCCTGTTCCGCCGCACCTACGGACTGCCGCCGGCGCGCCTGCGCCAACGCTGATCCCACCCCGACATCCCCTTTCCCCTGGAGAATCCCGCCATGCAGGAGGCCCGCGTCTTGCTGACGCTCACCGCCGTATTCGCCGTCGCCCTGGTCAGCCCGGGCCCGGATGTCGCCCTGGTGGTGCGCACCGCCTTGCACCAGGGGCGCCGCGCCGGCGTGCTCAGCGCGCTGGGCCTGGCCTGCGGCATCCTGGTCCACGGCACCCTGGTGCTGACCGGCGTGTCGCTGCTGTTGCGCCACTCACCGGTGTTGTTCGGCCTGCTGCAGGGGGCCGGCGCGCTCTACCTGGGCTGGCTCGGCATAGGCGCGTTGCGCGCCTGGTCGCGGCGTAGCGCGGGCGGGGCAGGGCGCCTGGACGGCGAGCTGCCGGCCTCGCCGCTGGGGCCCTGGCTGCGCGGCCTGGCCACCAACCTGTTCAACCCCAAGGCGCTGGTGTTCTTCCTCGCCCTGCTCAGCAGCCTGATCCCGCTGGACATGTCCGCGCCCGGCAAGCTGGCGGTGGCGGCCATGCTGTTCTGCACCGGCTTCGCCTGGTTCAGCCTGCTCAGCGTGACCCTCACCCGCCCGGCGCTGCAGCAGCGCCTGCTGCGCGCGGTGCCGGTCATCGACGGCGCCTGCGGCCTGGTGTTCCTGCTGGTGGCCGGCGGCATCGCGCTCAGCCTGGCGCGGCAGTTCTGAGGCGCCCTGGCTTTTGGCCGGAGTGCCCTGGCCGGCAGTGGGCCGGGCCATTGTGGCCAGCCATGGCCTGGGGGAGAATTCCGCAGTCATCAGCACTGCGGTCACCGGCATGTCCCACGCGATCTTCTTCGCCCACGCCAACGGTTTCCCCTCGGCCACCTACGGCAAGCTGTTCCAGGCCCTGGCGCCGGAATTCGAGGTGCGCCACCTGGACATGCACGGCCACGACCCGCGCTTCCCGGTGAACGCCAACTGGGCGAACCTGGTGGACGAACTGCTGTTCCATCTCGAAGCCCAGGGCGCGCCGGTGTGGGGCGTCGGCCATTCCCTCGGCGGCCTGCTGCACTACCATGCCGCGCTGCGCCGCCCGGAGCTGTACCGCGGCGTGCTGATGCTCGATTCGCCGACACTGACCTTCGCCGACCAGTGGGTGATCCGCGCCGCCAAGCGTTTCGGCTTCATCGACCGCATCACCCCGGCCGGGCGCACCCTGGGGCGGCGCGAGGCGTTCGCCGACTTCGACGAGGCGCTGCGCTACTTCGGCGGCAAGTCGCTGTTCCGCCGTTTCGACCCGGACTGCCTGGCGGACTACGTGCGCCACGGCCTGGCCGCGAACGGCCAGGGCCTGCGCCTGAAGTTCGACCCGGCCACCGAAATCAGCATCTATCGCAACGTGCCCCATGCCGCGCCGGGCAGCCCGCGGCGCCTGGCGGTGCCGCTGGCGCTGGTGCGCGGCCGCCACAGCCGGGTGGTGCTGCCGCACCATGCTCGCGCGGTGCGCCTGGCGCCGCAGGGCGAAGCCCTGTCGCTGCCCGGCGGGCACATGTTCCCGCTGGAACGTCCGCGCGACACCGCCGAACTGATCAAGCAGGTCGTCGAGCGCTGGCAGCGCCGCGCCGAACAGGAGAATTCCCGCCCATGAGCGCCCAGGTCGAAGAGATCCGCCTGAACCTTCCGCACATCGAACTGGCCGCGCACCTGTTCGGCCCGGAGGACGGCAAGCCGGTGCTGGCCCTGCACGGCTGGCTGGACAACGCCATGAGCTTCGCGCGCCTGGCGCCGAAGCTGGACGGGCTGCGCATCGTCGCCCTGGACTTCGCCGGCCACGGTCACTCGGCGCACCGCGCTCCCGGGGCCAGCTACCTGCTGTGGGACTACGCCTACGACGTGCTGGCGGTGGCCGAGCAACTGGGCTGGGAGCGCTTCTCGCTGCTCGGGCATTCCATGGGCGCCATCGTCTCGGTGCTGCTGGCCGGCGCCATGCCCGAGCGCATCGAGCGCCTGGCGCTGATCGACGGCCTGGTGCCCTACACCGGCGAGGCCGACAGCGCGCCGGCCAAGCTGGGCGAGGCGCTGAAGGCGCAACTGGCGCTGCCGAACAAGCGCAAGCCGGTGTACGAAGCCATCGACCGCGCGGTGGAAGCTCGCATGAAGGGCGTCGGCGCAGTCAGCCGCGAGGCCGCCGAACTGCTGGCCCGGCGCGGGCTGATGCCGGTGCCCGGCGGTTTCACCTGGCGCAGCGACGCGCGCCTGACGCTGCCGTCGCCACTGCGTTTCACCCGAGCCCACGCGGCGAGTTTCGTCCAGGCGGTGCAGTGCCCGGTCAGCCTGGTGCTGGCCCAGGGCGGCATGCTCTCTGCCGAGCCGGGCATCCGCAAGATGATCGACGGGCGTCCCTTCGACGTCCACGAGTTGCCCGGCGGCCATCACCTGCACCTGGACGACGAAGCCGGTGCGCAGGCGGTGGCGGCAATCTTCCAGCCGTTCCTGGGCGCGTAGGCGCGGGGAAACACCCCGTTGCCGCACCCCGCTTGACTAAAGCGGGGCTTGCCACGACGCTGCATGGATCGCAGTCGGGAGATTCTGCATGATTCAGCTCTTCGCCACCGCCATGCCGGGCGGCCCCAAGGATTCCAGCGGCCCGGGCGTGCATGCCCCGCGGCGTGCGCAACGGAGGTGCGACGCCTGACATGCCTCGCCTTTCCCTGCTGCCCCTGGTGGGCACGCTGCTCGCGGCCAGCGCCTTCGCCGCCGACGTTCCCGACAGCCACGACCTCGACGTGCTGCCGCGTTTCCCGAGGGCGGAGATCGTCGATTTCACCAGCGCCCCCGCCACCGAGCGCGTCTACCCGCTGGGGCCGATCAGCCGCATCAGCGGGCGCCTGCGCATGGAAGGCGAGGCGCGCGCCCTTGGCCAGCTCTCCGCGCTGACCTACCGCCTGCCCGACGAGGACTCCAGCGCCAGCGCCTTCGCCGCCGCGCGCAAGGACCTGCTCAAGGCCGACGCCACCCCGCTGTTCTGGTGCGAGGGCCGCGACTGCGGCTCCAGCAGCCTGCTGGCCAATGCGGTGTTCGGCAAATCCAGCCTCTACGGCCCGGACGACCAGCAGGCCTACCTGCTGGTGCGCCTGGCCGCGCCGCAGCAGGACAGCCTGCTGGCGGTCTACGCCATCACCCGCGGCAACCGCCGCGCCTACCTGCACGCCGAGCAACTGGACGCCGGCAGCGCCCTGGGCGAACTGCTGCCCAGCGCCGCGACCTTGATGCGCCTGCTCAAGGCCAACGGCGAGCTGACCCTCAGCCACGTGCCCGCCGAGCCCGGCGGCGCCTGGCTCGACCTGCTGGTGCGCACCCTGCGCCAGGACACCGGCGTGCGCGTCGAGCTGGCCGGCGCCCACGCCGCCGACTGGCGCAGCGCCCTGGCCGGCCAGGGCGTGCGCGATGCCCGCCTGGAGCTGGGCAGCGGCGAAGGGGACGGGCTGCACCTGACCTGGCTGCGCTGATTCGCCTACGCTGAAGCTGGGCGCGCCCTGTGCCCGGCTGCCGTCGCCGTACCGAGAAGGAGTCCGGCCCCGATGTTCGATAACCTGCTGTTGCGCATCCTCCTGGTGGTCCTGCTGGTCGCCACCCTGTGGGTGCTGGCGCCGTTCTGGACGGCGCTGTTCTGGGCCGCCGTGCTGGCCTTCGCCAGCTGGCCGCTGATGCGCCTGCTGACGCGCCTGCTGGGCGGCCGCGAGGCCCTGGCGGCGGGCGTGCTGACCGCCTTCTGGATCATCGTGGTGGCGCTGCCGCTGCTGGGCCTGGGCTTCGGCCTGGCGGACAAGCTGCGCGCCGGCGTCGAGCTGGTGAAGAACCTGCAGGTCTCCGGCCTGCCGCCGCCGCCGAGCTGGCTGGCGCGCACCCCGCTGATCGGCGACCGGCTGGTCGGCTGGTGGTACTCCATCGACCAGCAGGGGGTGGCCATCTTCTCCGCGCTCAAGCCCTACATGGGCGAGGTCGGCAACTGGCTGCTGGCGCGTTCGGCCAAGCTGGCCGGGGGCATCTTCGAACTGGTCCTGAGCCTGGTGCTGATCTTCTTCTTCTACCGCGACGGCAAGCGCCTGGAAGCCTTCGCCTACCAGATGCTGGAGCGCCTGATCGGCCCGCGCGCCGAGCACTACATGGACCTCATCGCCGGCACCGTGCAGCGGGTGGTCAACGGCGTGATCGGCACCGCGGCGGCCCAGGCGGTGCTGGCCTTCATCGGCTTCAGCATCGCCGGGGTGCCCGGCCCGATCCTGCTCGGCCTGCTGACCTTCGTCTGCAGCCTGCTGATGGTCCCGCCGCTGGTCTGGGGGCCGGCCACCGTCTGGCTGTTCTTCCAGGGCGAGTACGGCTACGGGGTGTTCCTGGGCATCTGGGGCTTCTTCGTCATCAGCGGCGTGGACAACATCCTCAAGCCCTACCTGATCAGCCGCGGCGGCAACCTGCCGCTGGTGGTGGTGTTGCTCGGCGTGCTCGGCGGGCTGCTCAGCTTCGGCTTCATCGGCCTGTTCCTCGGCCCGGTGCTGCTGGCAGTGGTCTACAACCTGGTCAACGACTGGATCGAGAGCCCCAAGCGCGGCACCCTGCCGCCGGGCGGCCCGGGGGACAAGGCGCCCTAGGCCAGCTGTGCAGAAACCTGTAGGAGCAGGCCCTGCCTGCGATTCGCGCGCAGGGCGCGCTCCTACAGGGGGATGGCGTGGGTGGGTCATCCGCGAATCGCGCCGGGATGTCCGGCTATCGCGGACAGAGTCCGCTCCTACGATTCCAGGACGCACGGCTTTTCGTAGGAGCGAGCTTGCTCGCGAACAAGCCCCGCTGCGATGCCTGTTCGCGAGCAAGCTCGCTCCTACAGGAAGGCGCCGTGCTTACCCGCGTGCCGCCTCGGCCGGGAGCGCCTCGCTGCGCACGCCGACCAGCCGGTCGCGGCCGGCGCCCAGGCCGGCCACCAGGGCGCCCAGGCTGATGGCGATGAAGATGACGCCCACCGCATTCCAGCCGTCGCTCAGATCGTGCACCAGGCCGACCAGGAAGGGCCCCAGGGCCGCCAGGGTGTAGCCCACGCCCTGAGCCATGCCGGACAGGTGAGAGGCGACGTGGGCGTCGGGCGAGCGCAGCACGATCAGCGCCAGGCCGATGCTGAAGGTGCCGCCCTGGCCCAGGCCGAGCACCACCGCCCACAGCCACAGGCTGCCGTTGGGCGCATAGAGCAGGCCGAGCAGGCCGGCGAGGGTCAGCGCCAGGACCAGGAACACCACCAGGCGCTGGTCGCGCCCGCGGGTGCCGAGCCAGGGCGCGCCCAGGGCGCTGAACAGCTGCACCATCACCGAGCCGGACATCATCAGCCCGGCGGCCGTCGGGCTCAGGCCGCGGTCGATGAGGATCGACGGCAGCCAGCCGAACACGATGTAGGCCAGCGACGACTGCAGGCCCATGTACAGGGTCACCTGCCAGGCCAGCGGATCGCGCCACAGGCCGCGGACCTGGAAGGCCTGGCGGTGGGCGTGCTGGGCCTGGCGCGTCTGCGGCAGCCAGACCAGCGCGGCGAGCACCGCCGGTAGGGCCCAGGCGGCCAGGGCCGGCTGCCAGCTGCCGCCGAACAGTTCGGCCAGGGGCACGCTGGCCCCGGCGGCCAGGGCCGCGCCCAGGCACAGGGCCATGGTGTAGACGCCGGTCATGATCCCGGCGATGTGCGGGAAGTCGCGCTTGACGATGCCCGGCAGCAGCACGCCGATGATGCCGATGCTGGCGCCGGCCACCAGGCTGCCGAGGAACAGCCCGGCGATCGGGAACAGGCTGCGCAGGACGATGCCGGCGGCCAGCAGCAGGAGGATGACCAGCACCGCCCGCTCGGCCCCCAGGCGTCGCGCCAGGCGGGGCGCCAGCGGGGCGAACAGGCCCAGGCAGAGCACCGGCAGGGTGGTCAGCAGGCCCGCGGCGGCGGCCGACAGGCCGGTGTGCTCGCGCACCGTGTTCAGCAGCGGCGCCAGGCTCGACAGCGCCGGGCGCAGGTTCAGCGCCACCAGCACCAGGCCGAGCAACAGCAGCCAGGGCCGCACCGGTGCGGGTGTAGGGGCGGGGGCTTCGTCGATCTCGGCGTCGATCAGCAGTTCGTCGGCGTGATGTTGTTGTTGGGACATGGTGGCAATCGCAAGGCAGTGGGAAGGGGAAGTCAGATCAGCAGCGCGCGGTTGGCGGCCGCGGCTGCCTCGGCGTCCTGGCGCTCCAGGGCGTCCAGCAGTTGCTGGTGCAGCTCGAAGGCCGGCTGCGGGCGGCCGGGTTCGCTGATGGTGTGTTGCAGGCCGGCGCGGATGACCTGGGAGAAGTAGCGGTACAGCTCGCTCAGCAGCGGGTTGTGGGCGCTGTCCACCACGCGCTGGTGGAAGGCCAGGTCGTGCTCGACGTAGGCCTGAAGGTCGCCGCCGTAGTGCTGCGCGCTGAGCGCCAGGGCCTGGCGCAGGGCGGCAAGGTCGGCGTCGCTGCGGCGCAGGGCGGCCAGGCGCGCGGCCTCGACCTCGATTACCCCGCGCGCTTCCAGGGCCTGTTCGATGGAGCCGCGGGCCAGGGCCAGCATGGTGTCCAGCGGGTCGGCGCAGGCGCGCACGTAGGTGCCGTCGCCCTGGCGCACTTCCAGCACGCCGGAGAAGGTCAGCACGCGCACCGCCTCGCGCACGGTGTTGCGGCTCATGCCGAGGATTTCCGCCAGCTCCGGTTCCGGCGGCAGGCGTTGGCCGAGGGTCCAGGCGCCGCTGTCGATGCGCTGGCGGATCTGCTCCAGGGCGATGTCGACCAGGGAGCGCTTGAGGGGATTGACCATATAGACATCCAATCATCGGATGATTAGGCCGGACAGGCTACTGCAGCGGTGGGGGGCTGGCAAGGCGCGGATCGTCCCCCTGCAGGAGCGCGCCCTGCGCGCGATTCGCGGGCAGGGCCCGCTCCTACAGGGTTACGGCCCGATGAAAACGGCGGATAACGCCGTACGGATTGGGCCGACCGCGGACGGAGGCGGGCAGGGCTTCTCGTAGGAGCGAGCTTGCTCGCGAACAAACTCCGCTGCGGGGCTCGTTCGCGAGCAAGCTCGCTCCTACGAAGAGCATCTCGGTGCAACCTGCAAGACCCGTAGGATGGGTTGAGCGAAGCGATACCCATCGCCATTGCCCGATGGGTATCGAAAGCGCCCCGGCGCAGCCGGCGGGAGGCTCAGGCGGCGATATTGAGCAGGCTACCGCTGGTGTTCTGGTAGCTGGCGGCGCTGCTGTCCTGGTAGTGCCTGGCCAGCATGGCGAGCATCTGCTGCACGGCTTCGGCGCCGGCCGAGCCGCTGTTGGTGCTGGATGTGTCGCTGCTGGTGCTACTGGCCAGGCTGCTGTCGGTTTCCCCGGAAGCGGGCGGCGGAGGCGGTGGCATGTCGCCCTGGGCCTGTTGCAGGGCGCTGCTCAGTTCGTCCTGGCTGATGCTGCCGTTGCCGTCGCTGTCCAGGGCGCTGAACAGCTCGCTGCTGTCGGTGCCGGAGGCGCTGGCGGCGCTGAGTTCGTCGCTGCTGATGCTGCCGTCGCCATCGCTGTCCAGGGACGACAGCAGGTCGCTGGCGGCTTGCTCGGAGGAGGGCGGCGGCGGAGGCGGCGGCATGTCGCCCTGGGCCTGCTGCAGGGCGCTGCTCAGTTCGTCCTGGCTGATGCCGCCGCTGCCGTCGCTGTCCAGCTGGGCCAGCAGCGAATCGATGTCGATGTCGCCGCTGTCGCTGCCGGAGGCGGACAGGGCGCTGTCCAGCTCGCTGGAACTGACGCTGCCGTCACCGTCGCTGTCGAGGGACTTGAACAGGTCGGCGGCGAATTTCTGCGCCTTGTCGCTGCTGCCGCTGGTGCTGGTTGTGCTGCTGGAGCTGCTGGCGCTGCGCTGGGTGCTGGCGAGCGCGGCGCTGCTGTAATAGCTGCTGTAGCTGCTGACTCCACTGATCATCGGACTGCCTCCATGAGGTTATAGGTCCGGAACTGGAGTTCCGGTCCTGGCAGATTCGATGGGCGCCTTGTCGGCGGTATGTGCGCTTTGTATGCGGCGGCCGACAAAGCCTCAGGCGCGCGGCAGGCGCAGCACCGCGGTGGCGCCGCCGTCGGGGGTTTCCTCGAAGTGCAGGTCGCCGCCGTGGCGCCGCGCCGCCTCGCGGGCGATGGCCAGGCCCAGGCCGACGCCGCCGGAGTTGCGGTTGCGCGAGCCTTCCAGGCGGAAGTAGGGCTCGAATACCTGCTCGCGCATTTGCGCGGGGATGCCCGGGCCGTGGTCGCGGACGAGGATTTCCACCTGCTGGCCGCTGTCGCGCAGTATCAGTTGCACCTCGCCGGCATAGCGCAGGGCGTTGTCCAGCAGGTTCGACAGGCACGAGCGCAGGGCCAGCGGCTGTACCTTCAGCGGCGCGCACTGGCCTTCGACGCTGACGCGGGCGCCGTGCTCGCAGGCGTCCTCGGCCAGTGATTCGACCAGGGCGTTGACGTCGAACCACTGCAGCGCCTCGCTGGTGCGCTCCTGGTGCAGGTAGTGCAGGGTGGAGTCGAGCATGCCGATCATCTCGCCCAGGTCCTGGGCGAAACGCGCGCGCAGCTGCGGGTTGTCGATCTCCTCCACGCGCAGTTTCAGGCGCGACAGCGGCGTGCGCAGGTCGTGGGACACCGCCACCAGCATGCGGCTGCGCTGCTGCACCTGCTCGCGGATGCGCTCGCGCATGCGGTTGAAGGCCTGTGCCGCGCGCTGTGCCTCCTGCGGCCCGGTTTCCGGCAGTGGCGGGCTGTCCAGGTCCTCGCTCAGCTGCAGCGCGGCATTGCCCAGGCGCTCCACCGGGCTGGCGAGCAGGCGCGCGCCGAACCAGGCGGCGCCGACCAGGGCGAGCAACTGGAACAGGAAGGGCATGCTCCAGAACGGCAGCCGCGGCGGCGGGGGCGGCGGCGGGCCGACCATGTGTCCCTCGAACTGCTCATGGGGCGGTGGCGGCGGCGGTGGAGGCGGACCGGGATGGCGGAAGTGGCTGAACCAGACGAAGGCCAGCAGGTGCGCGACCACGATGGCCAGCAGGAACACCCCGAACAGACGGGCGAACAGGCTGTCGGCGAGCTGCAGCGAGCGCTTCTTCATCTGGCCTCCTTGGCCGGGCCGGCGTCAGGCGATGTCACGGACGTCGAACAGGTAGCCTTCGCCGCGCACGGTCTTGATCAGCCGCGGCGAGCGCGGGTCGTCGCCGAGCTTCTGGCGCAGGCGCGAGACCAGCAGGTCGATGCTGCGGTCGAAGGCCTCGATGGCGCGGCCGCGCGCGGCGTCCAGCAGCAGCTCGCGGTTGAGCACCCGGCGCGGGCGCTCGAGGAACACCCAGAGCAGGCGGAACTCGGCGTTGGACAGCGGCACCACCAGGCCGTCCGGGGAGTGCAGCTGGCGCAGCACGCTGTCCAGCCGCCACTGGTCGAAGCGCACCTGGGCGCGCGGTTCGTTGCGCGCCTCGTCGCCGCGCACGCGGCGCAGGATGGTCTGGATGCGCGCCACCAGCTCGCGCGGCTCGAAGGGCTTGGCCATGTAGTCGTCGGCGCCCAGTTCCAGGCCGATGATGCGGTCGGCCGGCTCGCAGCGCGCGGTGAGCATGAGGATCGGGATGTCCGACTCGCTGCGCAGGTAGCGGCACAGCGACAGGCCGTCCTCGCCGGGCAGCATCAGGTCCAGCACCACCACGTCGAAGTTTTCCTCGGCCAGCGCCTGGCGCATGCCCGCGCCGTCGGCCACGCCGCGCGCCTCGATGTTGAAGCGCGCCAGGTAGCCGCAGAGCAGTTCGCGGATCGGCTCGTCGTCGTCCACCAGCAGGGCGCGGATGGTCCAGCGGCGCTGGCTGTCTTGGCTGGAGGTGGGGCTGGAGGGAAACATGCGGTACCTGTCGCTGGGAGCGCCCGGGGCGCGGGGTCAATGCTAACCCGCCGTCGCACGGGGGGCCACGGTAGGCAAGGTTGACGGCAACGGATATCGACAGAGTGTCGTCAATGTATCAGCGCACTTACAAAGCCATGCCATAGCGCTTCTTTACGCTTTCTTTATGCCCGCCGGAAGCCCCGCCAATCGCTTCTTTACGCCCGCTTTGCGGAGACTTTTCCCATCGCGAGGATTCGCCTGCGTAAGGAGAGACAGACATGAGCGTGCTCGACGGGGTGTCCCTGGTCCTGGCCACGGGACTTTTCATCTACCTGCTGGTGGCGCTGCTGCGCGCCGACCGTTCCTAGGGGGCTGAATGAACAGCCATGACGTGCTGCTGATCGCCGCCTTCTTCGCCCTGGTGCTGCTGCCCGCGCCGCTGCTCGGGCGCTTCTACTACAAGGTGATGGAGGGCGAGCGCACCTTCCTCAGCCCGGTGCTGGCGCCGGTGGAGCGCCTGATCTACCGCGTCTGCGGCATCGACCCGCAGAGCGAACAGAACTGGAAGGGCTACACCCTGGCCTTGCTGGCCTTCAACCTGGCCGGCCTGGCCCTGCTGTTCTCCATCCTGGTGGGGCAGGGCGCGCTGCCGCTCAACCCGCAGCACCTGCCGGGCCTGGAATGGACCCTGGCCTTCAACACCGCGGTGAGCTTCGTCACCAACACCAACTGGCAGGCCTACAGCGGCGAGGCGGCGCTGAGCTACCTGAGCCAGATGCTCGGCCTGACCGTGCAGAACTTCGTCAGCCCGGCGGTAGGCCTGGCCGTGCTGGTGGTGCTGGCCCGCGGCATCGCCCGCAAGTCCACGCAGAACCTCGGCAACTTCTGGGTCGACCTGACCCGCGCAACCCTCTACGGCCTGCTGCCGCTGTGCCTGATCCTGGCGCTGCTGCTGGTCTGGCAGGGCGTGCCGCAGACCTTCCTCGACTACGTCCATGCCACCACCCTGCAGGGCGCCGAGCAGTCCATCCCGCTGGGCCCAGCGGCCAGCCAGATCGCCATCAAGCAGCTGGGCACCAACGGCGGCGGCTTCTTCGGCGTGAACTCGGCGCACCCGTTCGAGAACCCCACGGCCTGGGCCAACCTGTTCGAGCTGGCGTCGATCATCCTGATCCCGGCGGCGCTGGTGTTCACCTTCGGCCACTACGTCAAGGACCTGCGCCAGAGCCGCGCCATCCTCGGCTGCATGCTGCTGCTGTTCGTCGTCGGCCTGGGCGTCGCCCTGTGGGCCGAGTACCAGCCCAACCCGGCGCTGGCGCACCTGCCAATCACCCAGGGCGCGCCCCTGGAAGGCAAGGAGAGCCGCTTCGGCACCACCGCCAGCGTGCTCTGGGCGGTGACCACCACGGCCGCCTCCAACGGCTCGGTGAACGCCATGCACGACAGCCTCAACCCGCTCAGCGGCCTGGTGGCGATGTTCAACATGATGCTTGGCGAGGTGGTCTTCGGCGGCGTCGGCGCCGGTCTCTACGGCATGCTGCTGTTCGTCCTGGTCGCGGTGTTCCTGGCCGGCCTGATGATCGGCCGCACTCCGGAATACCTGGGCAAGAAGCTGGAGGCCCGCGAAGTCCGCCTGCTGGTCGCCACCCTGCTGGTGATGCCGGTCGGCGTGCTGGTGCTCGGCGCCATCGCCGCCAGCCTGCCGGGCCCGGCCGCCTCGGTGAGCAACCCCGGCGCCCACGGCTTCAGCCAACTGCTCTACGCCTATACCTCGGGCACTGCGAACAACGGTTCGGCGTTCGGTGGCTTCGGCGCCAACACCCCGTTCCACAACCTGATGATCGCCCTGGCCATGCTCATCGGCCGCTTCGGCTACATCGTCCCGGTGCTGGCCATCGCCGGCAGCCTGGCGGCGAAGAAGCGCGTGCCGGTGGGACCGAACAGCTTCCCCACGCACGGCCTGCTGTTCGTCGGCCTGCTGGCGGCGACCATCCTCCTGGTCGGTGGCCTGAACTTCCTGCCGACCCTGGTTCTCGGCCCGGTGGCCGATCACCTGACCCTGGGCTTCTGAGGAGCCGATAGATGAACGCCAAGACCCAGGACATGTCGCTCAAGAGCGCCACGTCCGCCCCCGAGAAACGCCACAGCCTGAGCTTCGCCGCGCTGTGGAGGCCGGCGCTGCTGCAGGCCTTCGTCAAGCTCGACCCGCGCCAGCTGCAGCGCTCGCCGGTGATGCTGGTGGTGGAGTTGACCGCCATCCTCACCACCGTGCTGTGCTTCACCGGCGGTGACGCCGTGCCGCTGTCGGTGGCCGCGCAGATCGCCGCCTGGCTGTGGTTCACCGTGCTGTTCGCCAACTTCGCCGAGGCCCTCGCCGAGGGCCGCGGCAAGGCCCGCGCCGACAGCCTCAAGGCCGGCACCCAGGGCCTGATGGCGCAGCGCCTGAACGTCGACGGCGCCTACGAAAGCGTGCCGGCCACCAGCCTGCGCAAGGGCGACGTGGTGCGCGTGGTGGCCGGCGAGCTGATCCCCGGCGACGGCGAGGTGATCGAAGGCGTGGCGGCGGTCAACGAGGCCGCCATCACCGGCGAATCGGCGCCGGTGATCCGCGAATCCGGCGGCGACCGCTCGGCCGTGACCGGCAACACCCGCCTGGTCTCCGACTGGCTGCTGGTGCGCATCAGCGTCAACCCCGGCGAGTCGACCCTCGACCGCATGATCGCCCTGGTGGAGGGCGCCAAGCGGCAGAAGACGCCCAACGAGGTGGCGCTGGACATCCTGCTGATCGGCCTGACGCTGATCTTCCTGCTGGTGGTGGTGACGCTCAAGCCCTTCGCCCTGTTCGCCGGCGGCAGCCTGCCGCTGGTGTTCCTGGTGGCGCTGCTGGTGACGCTGATCCCCACCACCATCGGCGGCCTGCTCTCGGCCATCGGCATCGCCGGCATGGACCGCCTGGTGCGCCTGAACGTGATCGCCAAGTCCGGCCGCGCGGTGGAGGCCGCCGGCGACGTGCACGTGCTGATGCTCGACAAGACCGGCACCATCACCTTCGGCAACCGCCGCTGCGCCGCGCTGCACGCCGCGCCGGGGGTGACCGCGCTGGAGCTGGCCGAGGCCGCCTTCCTCGCCTCGCTGGCCGACGACACCCCGGAGGGCAAGTCCATCGTCGAGTTCCTCCGCGCGCAGATCGTCCTGCCGGAGCCGTCGCGCGAGCAACTGACGCCCATCGCCTTCAGCGCCGAGACGCGCCTGTCCGGCGTCGATCTCGACGGCCGTGTGTACCGCAAGGGCGCGGTGGACGCAGCCCTGGCCTTCGTCGGCCGCGCCCGCGACGACCTGCCGGAAAGCCTGGCCAAGGAGGTCGAGCGCATCGCCCAGAGCGGCGGCACCCCGCTGCTGGTGGTGGCCGACGGCAAGCTGATGGGCGTCATCCACCTCAAGGACGTGGTCAAGCCGGGCATCCGCGATCGCTTCGCCGAACTGCGCCGCATGGGCATCCGTACCGTGATGGTGACCGGCGACAACCCGCTGACCGCCGCGGCCATCGCCGCCGAGGCCGGGGTGGACGACGTGATCGCCGAGGCCACGCCGGAGAAGAAACTGGCGCGCATCCGCCAGGAGCAGGGCGAGGGACGCATGGTCGCCATGTGCGGCGACGGCGCCAACGATGCGCCGGCGCTGGCCCAGGCGGATGTCGGCATGGCCATGAACGACGGCACCCAGGCGGCCCGCGAGGCGGCCAACCTGGTGGACCTGGACAGCGACCCGACCAAGCTGCTCGACGTGGTCCAGGTGGGCAAGGAGCTGCTGGTGACCCGTGGCGCGCTGACCACCTTCTCGGTGGCCAACGACGTGGCCAAGTACTTCGCCATCCTGCCCGCGCTGTTCGCCGGCATCTACCCGCAGCTGCAGGTGCTCAACGTCATGCACCTGGCCAGCCCGCAGAGCGCCATCCTCTCGGCCATCGTGTTCAACGCGCTGATCATCATCGCGCTGATCCCCCTGGCCCTGCGCGGCGTGCGCGTGGCGGCCAGCGACGCCATGCACCTGCTGCGGCGCAACCTGCTGATCTACGGGGTGGGCGGGATCATCGCGCCCTTCATCGGGATCAAGGCCATCGACCTGTTGCTGGTGGCCTTGGGCCTGGCTTGAGTCGTTGTTTTCTGGGTTCCCGCGTTCGCGGGAATGACAAGGGAAAATCCGAAGTCAATCCCGTCATTCCCGCGAATGCGGGAACCCAATCAACAACCTCGCGTGACAACACGGTTCATACGTATCGAGGAAACCGAAAAATGCTCACCCACATCCGTCCCGCCATCGCCTCCCTGGCCCTGCTCTCGCTGGTCACCGGCGTGGCCTACCCGCTGCTGGTCACCGGCATCGCCCAGGTGGCCTTCCCCGAGCAGGCCAACGGCAGCCTGGTGCGCGACGCCAAGGGCGAAGTCCGCGGCTCGGCGCTGCTGGCGCAGAAGTTCGAGGGCCCGCAGTGGTTCCACGAACGGCCCTCGGCCGGCGACTACGCCACCGTCTCCAGCAGCGCCTCCAACCTGGCCCCGGGCAACCCGGCGCTGGCCGAGCGCATCGCCAAGGACGCCGCCGCCGAGGCGGTGGCCGGGCGCCCGGTGCCGCTGGCGCTGGTCACCACCTCCGGCAGCGGCCTGGACCCGCAGCTGCCGCCGGACGCCGCGCTCTACCAGGTGCCGCGCATCGCCCAGGCCCGCAGCCTGCCGGAGCAGGCCGTGCACAACCTGGTCGAGGCGCATACCCGGCGGCCGCTGGTGGGCCCGGCGGTGGTCAACGTGCTGGCCCTGAACATGGCCCTCGAGCAACTGCCTCGCTAGACTTGCGCGCAACCCCCTGGAGGCCAGCATGACCGATCCCAAGCGCGCCGACGCCCTGCTCGCGGACCTGGAGCGCAACGGCCGCGGACGCCTCAAGGTGTTCCTCGGCGCCGCCCCCGGCGTGGGCAAGACCTACGCCATGCTGCTGGCCGCCCAGGGCCAGTTGCGCCAGGGCGTGAACCTGCGCGTGGGCATCGTCGAGACCCACGGCCGCGCCGAGACCGAGGCGCTGCTCGCCGGCCTGCCGCAGCAGCCGCTGCTGCGCTCGGAATACCGCGGCATCCACCTCGCCGAGATGGACCTCGACGGCCTGCTGCGCGAGCCGCCGCAGCTCGCCCTGGTCGACGAGCTGGCTCACAGCAACGCCCCCGGCAGCCGCCACGCCAAGCGCTGGCAGGACATCCAGGAACTGCTCGCCGCCGGCATCGACGTCTACACCACGGTCAACGTCCAGCACCTGGAAAGCCTCAACGACCAGGTGCGCGACATCACCGGCGTGCAGGTGCGCGAGACGGTGCCCGACTGGGTGCTGCAGGAGGCCGACGAACTGCTGCTGGTGGACCTGCCGCCGCGCGAGCTGCTGGAGCGCCTGCGCGAGGGCAAGGTCTACGTGCCGGAGCAGGCGAGGGCGGCCATCGACGCCTTCTTCAGCCAGACCAACCTCACCGCGCTGCGCGAACTGGCCATGCAGACCGCCGCCGCGCGGGTGGATGCGGACCTGGCGCATCGCTACCGCCAGCAGGGCGGCGAGGCCCCGGCGCTGCGCGGCCGGCTGCTGCTGGGCGTGGACGGCGAGCGCAACGCCGAGCGCCTGGTGCGCCACGCCTCGCGGGTGGCCGAGCGCCGTCACCTGCCCTGGAGCCTGGTCCACGTCGACACCGGCGATGCCCGCGACGAGCAGTCGCGCCTGTACCTGCAGAGCGCCCAGCAACTGGCCGAGCGCCTGGGCGGCGAGGTCGTGCAGCTGCGCGGTGGGGAAGTGGCGCGCACCCTGGTCGAGCACGCCCGCGAGCGCCGCGCCAGCCTGATCCTGGTCGGCCGTTCGCGGCAGCGCTGGCACCGCCGGCTGTTCGGCGGCGGCCTGGCGGCGCGCCTGCTGCGCCTGGGCGAAGGGTTGGAAATCAGCGTGCTGGACAGCGAGGCCGACCTGGCTCCGGCCACCCCGCGCCGCGGCGAGCGCGGCCACTGGCGCGACTACCTGCTGGCGGCCCTGGCCGCCGCCGGCGCCAGTGCCCTGGCCTGGGGCGTGGCGCATCTGCTGGAGCTGCCGAACATCTCCCTGGTGTTCCTCGCCGCCGTGCTGCTGGTGGCGGTGCGCAGCAGCCTGTGGCCGGCGCTGGTGTGCGCGGTGCTGTCGTTCCTCGCCTACGACTTCCTGTTCATCCCGCCGTACTTCTCCCTTTCCATCCAGCGCGAGCAGGACGTGCTGACCCTGCTGTTCTTCCTGCTCATGGCCGCGCTCACCGGCAACCTCGCCGCGCGCCAGCGCCGCCAGCTGCAAGTGCTGCGCGACACCCAGGAAGAGACCGGCGCGCTGCTGGAGCTGTCGCGCAAGCTCACCGCCGCCACCGACCGCCAGGCGGTGCTGGCCGCCGCCGCCCAGCAGTTCGCCCTGTGGAATGACCTGGACATCTGCGTGCTGGCCCGCCAGCACGACGACTGGAAGGTGGAGAGCGGCCATGCCCGCGGCTTCGACGAGCAGGAGCGCGCCGCCGCCGACTGGGCCTGGCAGCACGACCAGCCGGCCGGCCTGGGCACCGGCACATTGCCGGCGGGGCGCTGGTGGTGGTGGCCGCTGTCGGCGGAGGAGGGGCCGCTGGCGCTGCTCGGCGTGCGGCCGAAGGACGGCGAGCCGCTGCCCGGCCAGCGCCGCCGCCTGCTGGCCGCGCTCGGCCAGCCGCTGGCCCAGGCCCTGGCTCGCGCGCGCCTGGCCGACGACCTGGAAGCCGCGCGCCTGCATGGCGAGACCGAACAACTGCGCAGCGCGTTGCTGGCTTCGGTCAGCCACGACCTGCGCACCCCGCTGACCACCATGCGCGGCGCCATCGACAGCCTGCTGGCCCTGGGCAACGCGATTCCCCCGGCCGACCGCAAGGAGCTGCTGGAAAGCACCCGCGACGAGGCCGAGCGCCTGGACCGCTACATCCAGAACCTGCTGGACATGACCCGCCTGGGCCAGGGCGGGTTGAAGCTGGCGCGCGACTGGGTGGCCCCGGAGGACATCGTCGGCAGCGCCGTGCACCGCCTGCGCGCGTTGCTCGCGCCCTACCGCGTGGAGACCCGCGTGCCGGCCGAACTGCCGCTGCTGTACGTGCACGCGGCGCTGATCGAGCAGGCGCTGGTCAACGTATTGGAGAACGCCGCGCGCTTCTCGCCGCCGGGCGGGCGCCTGCGGGTGCAGGCCGCGCAGGTCGGCGACGAGCTGCAGTTCAGCGTCAGCGACGAAGGCCCGGGGATTCCCGAGGTCGAGCGCGAGAAGATTTTCGACATGTTCTACAGCGCCGCCAGGGGCGACCGCGGCGGGCCGAGCACCGGCCTGGGCCTGGCGATCTGCCAGGGCATGGTCGGCGCCCACGGCGGGCGCATCAGCGTCGGCGACGGCCTGGACGGCCGCGGCACCACCCTGACCCTGCACCTGCCGCTGCAGCGCCAGCCGGACCTGGAGCAGCTTGATGCCGGTAGTTGAAAGGCCCAAGCTAGGCGCCACCGCCCCCAGCCAGCCGAGCCCGATGAGCAACGCCAACGCCGCCTGCATCCTGGTCATCGACGACGAACCGCAAATCCGCAAGTTCCTGCGCATCAGCCTCAACGCCGGCGGCTACCGGGTGGTGGAGGCCGGCAGCGGCGAGGAGGGCCTGGCCCAGGCGGCGCTGAACCGCCCGGACCTGGTGGTGCTCGACCTCGGCCTGCCGGACAAGGATGGCCAGCAGGTGCTGCGCGAGTTGCGCGAATGGTCGCAGGTGCCGGTGCTGGTGCTCTCGGTGCGCGCCGCCGAGAGCGAGAAGGTGCTGGCCCTGGACGGCGGCGCCAACGACTACGTGACCAAGCCCTTCGGCATCCAGGAATTCCTCGCCCGGATCCGCGCGCTGCTGCGCCAGGGCCACCAGGGCGAGAACCAGGAAGCGCAGGTGGCGGTGGGGCCGCTATTGGTCGATTTCGCCTACCGCCGGGTGAACCTCGACGGCGCCGAAGTGGCGCTGACCCGCAAGGAGTACGCGGTGCTGGCCACCCTGGCCCGGCACCTGGGCCGGGTGGTCACCCAGCAGCAACTGCTCAAGGACATCTGGGGCCCGACCCACGTCGAGGACACCCACTACCTGCGCGTGGTGGTCGGCCACCTGCGGCAGAAGCTGGCGGACGACCCGGCCAACCCGCGCTTCATCGTCACCGAGGCCGGCGTCGGCTACCGCCTGCGCGATGCCTGATGAAAATCGCGGACGGAGTCCGCTCCTACAATGGGGCCTGCCGCCCGGCATGAACCGTAGGAGCGCAACTTTTGCGCGAATCGCGGGTAGGGCCCGCACCTGTGTGCCAGGCGAAACCCCGTCGTAGGAGCGGACTCCGTCCGCGATAGCTCGAACCCGCGCAAAGAGCACCCTCTCCCCAGCCCTCTCCCGCAAGCGGGAGAGGGGGCTGTTCGGCGCGGGTGGAAAGGTCGGTGCAATCCTGTGGACGCGGATTCTCCACCTCGTACCGATCCAGGCCAATCGGCGGATAACGCCGTAGGCGTTATGCGCCCTACGGATTCTCCGCTTCGTACCGGTCCAGCGTATCGCTGGCGATCTGCCTTCCCAGGGCCACCAGCTCCGGGGCCTTGTAGAACTCGAAGAAGCGGCACACCCGCTTGGGCACGTTGATCAGCACGTCCGGCGGGTAGCCGGCGATCTTGTACTGCGCCAGGGAAGTCTGCATCACCTCGAAGCTCTGGTTGACCAGCTCCAGCAACGAGGCCGGGCTGCTGCTCTCGATCACCCGGCTGCCGCTGGCGGATTTCGGCGAGCCCTTGGCCAGGGGCGCCGCGGCCGGCTGCTGCATCTCCGGCTCGGCCGGCTCCTCGCTGTCCGGCACCGGCTCCAGCAGGGCTTCGGCGCGCAGTTCCGGCGGTTCCAGCTCCGGGCCGTGGCGGCGGAACCGGCTGAGCTTGTCGCCGAGGCTGCCGATCAGGCTGTCGAAGCGGCCCTTGAGCGCCGCCGGCCGCTCGATCACCGGCAGTTGGTACTGGCGCTGGTTGGTGGCGTTGAGGTTCACCGCGATGATCAGGTCGGTGTGGCTGGACACCACCGGCACGATCGGCAGCGGGTTGAGCAGGCCGCCGTCGACCAGCATGCGCGGGCCCTGCATCACCGGGGTGAACAGGCTGGGAATGGCCGCCGAGGCGCGCATGGCCTGGTGCAGGTCGCCTTCCTGGAACCAGATTTCCTGCTGGTTGGTGAGGTCGGTGGCCACCGCCGTATAGGGGATGGGCAGGTCCTCGATGTTGATGTCGCCGATGATCTCGTGGATCTTGCCGAACACCCGCTCGCCGCGGATGGCGCCGAGGCGGAAGCTGACGTCCAGCAGGCGCAGCACGTCCAGGTAGTCCAGGCTTTCCACCCAGTCGCGGTATTCCCCCAGCTTGCCGGCGGCGTAGATGCCGCCGATCACCGAGCCCATGGAGCAGCCGGCGATGCAGGCGATTTCGTAGCCGCGCCGCTCCAGTTCCTCGATCACGCCGATATGCGCATAACCCCGTGCTCCGCCGGAGCCGAGCACCAGCGCCACTTGTTTCGACATGGACGGTTATTCCTCTGAAAACAAGGCATTGCAAGGCGCGGCGCACGGCCTGGGCCGGCGCCGGATGTCACTGACGATACGCCCGGGTAGGGCGGGGCGCCAAGGGTGTTTGCTAGAATCGGCCGATCGATTTCCCGCCTCGGAGCCAAGCATGAGCGAACCCATCCGCCTGACCCAGTACAGCCACGGTGCCGGCTGCGGCTGCAAGATTTCCCCCAAGGTGCTGGAGGTGATCCTGGCCGGCAGCGGCGCGCAGAACCTGGACCCGAACCTGTGGGTCGGCAACGCCTCGCGCGACGACGCTGCGGTCTATGCTATCGACGGCGAGCGCGGCGTGGTGTCCACCACCGACTTTTTCATGCCCATCGTCGACGATCCCTTCGACTTCGGCCGCATCGCCGCCACCAACGCCATCAGCGACATCTACGCCATGGGCGGCGACCCGCTGATGGCCATCGCCATCCTCGGCTGGCCGGTCAACGTGCTGGCCCCGGAGATCGCCCGCGAGGTGATCGCCGGCGGCCGCAAGGTCTGCGACGAGGCGGGCATCCCGCTGGCCGGCGGCCACTCCATCGACGCCCCCGAGCCGATCTTCGGCCTGGCCGTCACCGGCCTGGTGGAAAAGCGCTTCATGAAGCGCAACGACACCGCCACCGCCGGCTGCCGCCTGTACCTGACCAAGCCGCTGGGCATCGGCATCCTCACCACCGCCGAGAAGAAGTCCAGGCTGCGCGCCGAGGACGTGGGCCTGGCCCGCGACTGGATGTGCACCCTGAACAAGCCCGGCAGCCGCTTCGGCAAGCTCGCCGGGGTGACGGCCATGACCGACGTCACCGGCTTCGGCCTGCTCGGCCACCTGGTGGAGATGGCCGACGGCGCCGGCCTGACCGCACGCGTGCGCTTCGACGCGGTGCCGCGCCTGGAGCACGTGCAGTACTACCTGGAGCAGGGCTGCGTGCCCGGCGGCACCCTGCGCAACTTCGACAGCTACGGCGAGCGCATCGCGCCGCTGCCGGAACTGCACAAGCTGCTGCTGTGCGACCCGCAGACCAGCGGCGGCCTGCTGGTGGCGGTGACCCCCGAGGGCGAGGCGGAATTCCTCGCCACTGCCGCCGAACTGGGCCTGCGACTGGCGCCCATCGGCGAGCTGGTCGAGCGACAGAGTCACGCGGTAGAGGTGGCCTGATGCGCGACAACACCCGGCACTACCGCGAACTCTTCCTCAATGACGTCCCGCTGATGGACGTGCGCGCCCCGGTGGAATACACCAAGGGCGCCTTCCCCCACACCGAGAACCTGCCGCTGATGAATGACATCGAGCGGCAGAAGGTGGGCACCTGCTACAAGCAGCATGGCCAGCAGGCGGCCATCGCCCTGGGCCACGAACTGGTCTGCGGCCCGCTCAAGGCCGAGCGCATCGAGGCCTGGCTGGACTTCGCCCGGCGCCACCCGGACGGCTACCTGTACTGCTTCCGCGGCGGCCTGCGCTCGCAGATCGTCCAGCAGTGGATGAAGGAGGCCGGCATCGAATACCCGCGCGTGGTCGGCGGCTACAAGGCGCTGCGCGGCTTCCTCTTCGACACCACCCGCGCGGCCACCGAGGAATGTTCCTTCGTGCTGATCGGCGGCCTCACCGGCACCGGCAAGACCGAGGTGGTGGCGCAACTGGACAACGCCCTGGACCTGGAAGGCCACGCCAACCACCGCGGCTCCAGCTTCGGCCGCCGGGCCACGCCGCAGCCGGCGCAGATCGACTTCGAGAACCGCCTGGCCATCGACATCCTGAAGAAGCGCCACGCCGGCATGAGCCAGTTCGTGCTGGAGGACGAGGGGCGCATCGTCGGCAGCTGCTCGCTGCCGCTGGAGCTGTACCAGGGCATGCAGGGCTACCCGCTGGTGTGGCTGGAGGACAGCTTCGAGGGCCGGGTGGAGCGCATCCTCAAGGACTACGTGATCGACCTGTGCGCCGAGTTCGTCGAGGTGAAGGGCGCGCCGGAAGAAGGTTTCGAGGCCTTTGCCGCCTACCTGCGCAAGAGCCTGTCGGGCATCGTCAAGCGCCTGGGCGGCGAGCGCTACCAGCGCCTGGCGGCGATCATGGACGAGGCCCTGGACGAGCAGCGCCGCAGCGGCGCGGTGGACCTGCACCGCGGCTGGATCGAGGGGCTGCTGGGCGAATACTACGACCCGATGTACGCCTACCAGCTGGAAAGCAAAGCCTCGCGCATCGAGTTCCGCGGCAACCACGACGAGGTGGTGGAGTACCTGCGCGCCCGGGCGTAGGGCGTATAACCGTTCGCGGTTATACGCCGCTACACCTCCGTTGCCGCCAACGCCTTGGCCGAACCTGGGCGCATACCCGACCAGCGCCAGGCCCGACAACGAGCGGGCCGGCAGCGAAGGCTAAACGGCGGATAACGTCGAACGTTATCCGCCCTACGCCAAGCCCACCTGTCACGTAGGGCGTATAACCGTTCGCGGTTATACGCCGCTACACCCCTGTTGCCGCCAACGCCTTGGCCGAGCCTGGGCGCATACCCGGCCAGCGCCAGGCCCGACGGCGAGCGGGCCGGCAGCGAAGGCCAAACGGCGGATAACGTCGAACGTTATCCGCCCTACGCAAAGGTTGCCGTGGAGTAGGGCGCGCAGGGCGGCGGCGGTCTAAGCTGGAACACGCCCGAATCACCAAGGAGGTTGTCATGAAGGCACTTTTTGCAGTTCTCGCCGCCAGCCTGGTGCTGGCCGGCTGCTCCGGCAAGACGGTCAACCGCGACAGCTGCGCCAGCGAACTGAACGCCGCCTGGCACGAGCTGGACCTGGCCAAGGCCGAAGGCTTCGCCGGCACCGTCAGCTACTCCAAGGCGCTGGCGCTGATCAGCGCGGCCAAGACCGAGCAGCAGGTCGAGTCCTACGGCGGCTGCCTGGACAAGGCCAGCAAGGCGCGCTTCTACATCAAGGAATCGCGCGCGGGGCGCTGACCGGGCGCGGGCAGGGCGGGCATAATCGCCGGGCGGACGGGCGATCCGGCCCGCCCGGCAGTCAGGAACCCTCTCCCATGCAACTCGACTTCAGCACCCTCGCGCCCGCCGACGCC
Source organism: Pseudomonas sp. A6 (assembly GCF_052367875.1). Classification (NCBI taxonomy): domain Bacteria; kingdom Pseudomonadati; phylum Pseudomonadota; class Gammaproteobacteria; order Pseudomonadales; family Pseudomonadaceae; genus Pseudomonas; species Pseudomonas sp. A6. The sequence continues at coordinate 2,435,678 of NZ_CP198970.1, forward strand.
TACCGCTGGCTGGCCTCCACCGTCACCCCGCGGCCCATCGCCTGGGTGTCCACCCTGTCCGCGCAGGGCCAGGGCAACCTGGCGCCCTTCAGCTTCTTCCAGGTCATCAGCGACGAGCCGCCGACGCTGATGGTCAACACCAGCATCCGCGACGACGGCAGCGTCAAGGACACCCTGCGCAACGTCCGCGAGACCGGCCAACTGGTGATCCACCTGGTCAGCGCCGCCCAGGCCGAGACCATGAACGCCACCGCCGCCACGCTGCCCCATGGCGTCAGCGAGATCGAGCAGGTCGGCATCGCTACCCTGCCCAGCGTGCGCGTGGCGCCGCCGCGGGTGGCCGGCGCGGCCGTGGCCTTCGAGTGCGAGCTGGCGCAGATCCAGCCCTACCCGGCGGACAAGCCCAGCTGCTACCTGATCTTCGCCCGCGTGCTGCTGGCGCACATCGACGACGCCGTGCTGCGCGACGAGCGCCACGTCGACCCGGCGAAACTCGACCTGGTCGGCCGCCTGGGCGGCACCCATTACAGCTTCACCCGTGACACCTTCAGCATGATCCGCCCCAAATAGGGGCGCAGGCCGCCGCGCGCCGGGACCTTGGCGCGCGACTGTCCTGGATGCGACCTGCGCATGCCCGTGCGCAACATCGAATTGCCATCATCGACGCCGCCCCTTGTTCCGCCGGTCGGCCGGCTCCTAATGTTCCGTCCCAAAGCAACGACAAAGAACGGGAGAGCTTCGGTCGAAGACTCTCCCGCAGGGCATTTGGCAAGGGGAGGAGTGGCATGGTCGCGTTCGTGCAACGGCGGTTGGCCAATCTGGGCACGGCGAAGAAACTGGCGCTGGGTTTCGGCCTGGTATTGCTGCTGACGGCGCTGGTGGCCGGGATCGGCGTCGGGGCGCTGCGCTCCATCGAGCAGCGCTTCGCCCTGCTGGACGCCATGAGCGCGGTCAACCGCGAAGTCCTGGAGATGCGCCAGAGCGAGAAGGACTTCGTCCGCGACGCCAGCCCCAAGGCCGCCGAGCAATTGCGCCAGCGCGCCAAGCTCCTCGCCGGGCACGTCGAGCAGCTCAAGGCGCACCCCGGCCAGGCCGAGGCCATGGAGCGCGTGGCCCAGGCCATGGCCGGCTACCTGGCCTCCTTCGACCGCTTCGAGCAGGCCAGCAAGAGCCGCCACCTGGCCCTGGAGGCCGCCAACTGGTCGGTGTCCAGCGCCTCCAACAGCCTGGACATCCTGCAGTCCAGCCTGGCCGACGACGGCGCCTACGAACTCAAGCAGAGCCAGGGCCAGAACGGCGAGGAACTGCTCAAGCAGGCGGCCCAGGTCGGCCAGCTCTACCGCCTGGTGCTGCAGGGCCTGAACGAGGCCCGCGCGCGCCTGGACCAGAAGGACGGCGAGGCCGCGGGCGATGCGCGCATCAAGTCCGCCGACGAGGCCCTGGAGCTGTCCAAGCAGCTGCAGACGGCGATCACCGATCCGGCCTACGTCTCGGTGATCAAGGACGTGGCCACCAACATCGACGGCTTCGGCAACAACCTCGGCGACTACTCCGCCGGCCTGGCCAAGGAGCAGCAGGCGCACCGCGAGATGTCGCAGCGCGCCGAGGAAATGATGCAGCAGGTGGACGCCTCCTACGCCACGCAGCAGGCGGCCATGGTCAGCGTGCTGCACAGCAGCGTGGGCGCCATGCTCGGTTCGGCGGCGCTGGCGCTGCTGGTCGGCACCCTGGCCGCGCTGCTGATCGGCCTGCTGATCGTGCGCCCGCTGCGCCAGGTGATCGGCATGGCCAGCCGCATCGCCGAGGGCGACCTGAGCCAGACCATCCGCGTCGAGCGCAAGGACGAGGTGGGCCAACTGATGGCCGCGGTGGACGCCATGGCGCAGAGCCTGCGCGGCATCGTCAGCCGTCTTCATGAAGGCGTCGGCCGCATCACCTCCTCGGCGCAGGCGCTGTCCGACGTCACCGAGCGCACCCAGAGCGGCGTCAACAGCCAGAAGGCCGAGACCGACCAGGTGGCCACGGCGATGAACCAGATGGCCGCCACCGTCCACGAGGTGGCGCGCAACGCCGAGGCCGCGGCGCACTCCGCCGAGCAGGCCGACGGCACCGTGGCCAGCGGCCAGCAGGTGGTGCGGCGCACTCTCGGGCGCATTTCCGAGCTGGCCGAGGCGGTGCGCGAGGCCTCCGCCAGCATCCACGACCTGGGCCGCGAGAGCCAGAACATCGGCAGCGTGCTCGACGTGATCAAGGCGGTGGCCGAGCAGACCAACCTGCTGGCGCTCAACGCCGCCATCGAGGCGGCCCGGGCCGGCGAGCAGGGCAGGGGCTTCGCCGTGGTGGCCGACGAGGTGCGCGCCCTGGCGCGGCGCACCCAGCAGTCGACGGCGGAGATCGAGAAGCTGATCGGCACGCTGCAGAACGGCGCCCAGGCCTCGGTGCAGCACATGCAGCACAGCCATCAACTGGTGGAGAAGAGCGTCGGCGACGCCGAGCAGACCGAGACCGCGCTGGGCGAGATCGCCGCGGCGGTGGCGGTGATCCACCAGATGAACCAGCAGATCGCCGCGGCTTCCGAGCAGCAGAGCGCGGTGGCCGAGGAGATCAACCGCAGCGTCACCAGCATCCGCGGCATCGCCGACGAATCGGCCCAGGCCATGGAGTCCACGGCCTCCTCCAGCGTCGAACTGGCCCAGCTCAGCCGCGACCTGCAGGGGATGGTGGGGCAGTTCCGCCTGTAGGCAGCACCGAGCCCCTGTAGGAGCGGACTCTGTCCGCGATTCGCCTGACGCCGGCCTTGCCGGCGGAATCGCGGATGAATCCGCTCCTACCATAACCGGCGGGCACGGCTTCTCGTAGGAGCGAGCTTGCTCGCGAACCGCATGGCACCGCGTTTGTTCGCGAGCAAGCTCGCTCCTACGAAGAGCTTGCGGCGGCCTCCTGCTGGCGCTTGTACCAGCGCCGGTAGGCGTTCACCCCCGCGCGCACCGAGCTGAACACCAGCGGCGGCTTCAGTTCGCCCAACTGGCCGGAGCGCTCCATCATCGCCAGGGTTTCCCGCGGCACCCGCGCCAGGGACAGGTGCACCTCCTGCGCCGCCAGGGTCTGCTGCACCTCGCGCAGCACCGTCAGGCCGCTGACGTCCAGGTTCAGCACGCCCTCGGCGTTGAGCAGCACGGCGCGCGGCGCCTTGGTCTCGGCCACCACCTGCAGCAGGCGCTGCTTGAAGTAGTCGGCGTTGAAGAACAGCAGCGGCGCGTCGAAGCGGTAGATCACCAGGCCCGGCAGGGTGTGCGCCTGCGGGTAGCGGCTCAGCTCGACCTGGCCGTCGATGCCGTGGACCCAGCCGAGCACCGCGTCGCTCGGTTTGTAGGTCAGGTACAGCAGGCGCAGCAGGGCGATGACGATGGCCACGAAGATGCCCGGCAGCACGCCGACGCTGAGCACCCCGACGGTGGTCAGCAGGCACAGGCCGAACTCGAAGCGCGACAGGCGCCAGAAGCCCTTCAGCGCGCTGAAGTCGATCAGGCCCCAGCCGGCCATCAGCAGCACCGCGCCCAGGGCCGGCATGGGAATCCAGCCCAGCGGCGCGCTGAACAGCACCAATGCCAGACCGATGACCAAGGTGGCGACTATGCCGACCATCTGCGTCTGGCCGCCGACCATGTCATTGACCGCGGTGCGCGAGTCGGCGCCGCTGATGACGAAGCCCTGGGACACCCCGGCGCCGATGTTGGCCACGCCCAGGGCGACCATCTCGCGGCTGGCGTCGATGCTGTAGCCGTGGCGCGCGGCGAAGCTGCGGGCGGTGAGCATGGCGCTGCAGAAGCTGACGATGGTGATGCCCAGGGCGTCGCGGAACAGGTTGCCCATCTCCTGCACGCTGGTGCGCGGCCAGCTCAGCTCCGGCAGGCCCTGGGGCACCGCGCCGAGCAGGGCGATGCCGTAGCGGTCCAGGCCCAGCGCTACGCTGGCCAGGGTGGCGAACAGCACGCCGACCAGGGCACCGGGGATTTTCGGGTAGCGCCGCGGCAGCAGGACCATCAGCAGCAGGGTGGCCACGCCCAGGACGAGGGTCGGCAAGTGCGTGCTGCCGAGGTTGCGCAGCAATGCCAGCAGGCCGGCGAGGAAGCCGCTGGTCTCGGTGTGGTAGCCCAGCAGCTTGCCCAACTGGCCGGCGATCAGGCTCAGGCCGATGCCATTGAGGTAGCCCACCAGAGTCGGCCGCGACAGGAAGCTGGCGATGAAGCCGGCGCGCACCAGGCCGCCGACGATGGACAGCAGGCCGACCATCACCGCGACGATCATCGACAGTTGCAGCAGGCGCTGCGGATCGCCCGCCGCCAGCGGGGTGATGGCCGCCGCGACCATGGCCGCGGTGGCGGCGTCGGGGCCGACCATCAGTTGTTTCGAGCTGCCGACCAGGGCGTAGATCAGCATCGGCAGGATGCAGGCGTAGAGCCCGACCTGGGCTGGAAAGCCGATGATCTGGGCATAGGCGATGGCGGTGGGAATCTGGATGGCCGCCACCGACAGGCCGGCGAGGACGTCCGGGCGCAGCCAGGCGGAGTGGTAGTGCAGCAGGTTGTCCAGGCCGGGCAGCCAGCGGGTGAGGGGCATGGGTGTCTTCCGTGAAGCGTCGGGGCTGAAGCTTAGCCACAGTGTAGGGCCGCGGCTTGCCCGGCGTCAGTTCCCGGCGTAGGAAGACGAAGGATTTCGAGAGGGCGGTAGGGGATGGCGCCGGGATGCTTTTCGTAGGAGCGAGCTTGCTCGCGAACCCAACCACCCGTCACTGGGTTCCCGCGTTCGCGGGAATGACGGGGATGGTTGGGCGTTTCAGGATAACTCCGAACTCCCCATCCGCTCAGGACAGCCCCCTCTCCCTTTAGGGAGAGGGTTGGGGAGAGGGCGCTCTTACACCCAACGCCGATGCCACCGACAAACCCCGTTCGCGAGCAAGCTCGCTCCTACGAGAAGCGGTGCGTGCCTGCAAGGAGGGCGTCATGCGCCCTGCGCAAAGCCTTCAGAGCTTGAGGATGAGCTTGCCGAAGTTCTCCCCGCTGAACAGCTTGAGCACCGTCTGCGGGAAGGTCTGCAGGCCTTCGACTATGTCTTCCTTCGATTTCAGCTTGCCCTCGGCCAGCCAGCCGGCCATCTCGCGCATGGCCTCGGGGAAGCGGCTGGCGTAGTCCATCACCACCATGCCTTCCATGCGCGCGCGGTTGACCAGCAGCGACAGGTAGTTGGCCGGGCCCTTCACCGCCTGCTTGTTGTTGTACTGGCTGATGGCACCGCAGATCACCACCCGCGCCTTGGGCGCCAGGCGCGCCAGGCAGGCGTCGAGGATGTCGCCGCCGACGTTGTCGAAGAACACGTCGATGCCGTTGGGGCAGCAACGCTTCAGGCCCAGGGCGAGGTCCTCGTTCTTGTAGTCGACGGCGCCGTCGAAGCCCAGTTCCTCCACCAGGTAGCGGCACTTGTCCTCGCCGCCGGCGATGCCGATCACGTTGCAGCCCTTGATCTTGGCGATCTGCCCGACCACGCTGCCCACCGCGCCGGCCGCGGCGGAAACCACCACGGTCTCGCCGGCCTTGGGCAGGCCGACGTCGAGCAGGCCGAAGTAGGCGGTCATGCCGGTCATGCCCAGGGCCGAGAGGTACAGCGGCAGCGGCGCGCGGTTCGCGTCGACCTTGTAGAAGCCCCTGGACTCGCCGAGGAAGTAGTCCTGCACGCCGAGGGCGCCGTTGACGTGGTCGCCGACGACGAAGGCCGGGTTGTTCGAGGCCACCACCTGGCCCACGCCGAGGGCGCGCATCACCTCGCCCAGGCCCACCGGCGGAATGTAGGACTTGGCGTCGTTGAGCCAGCCGCGCATGGCCGGGTCCAGCGACAGGTACAGGTTGCGCACCAGCACCTGGCCCGGGCCGGGCTCGCCGAGCGGGGTTTCCTGGTAGCGGAAGGTGTCCTGGTCGATGGCGCCCTGGGGGCGCTGGGCGAGCACGAACTGGCGGTTGAGCGGGGCGGTCATGGCAGTGGCCTCGGGGAGGGGAAAACCTAGGGATAGTCCGCGGCGGCGGCGTCGGCAAGCTGCCGCCGACCACGAGAATGCCCGGTTATCCATGTAAATGATCCAGGCGCGAGGCATTCATCACCCGTGCGGATAATGCGAGCTACAGCTGCCTGATAGTGCTTTGCCCGCGGCGGGCGCTGGCTAGACTCGTACGATTCTCCATCCGTTCGAGGACAGTCCATGAGTCAGCTGCTTTCCGGCCAGGTCGCCCTGGTCACCGGCGCCGCCGCCGGCATCGGCCGCGCCACCGCCCAGGCCTTCGCCCACGAGGGCATCAAGGTGGTGGTTTCCGACGTCGACGCCGCCGGCGGCGAGGCCACCGCCGAGCTGATCCGCGCCGCCGGCGGCGAAGCGCGCTTCATCCGCTGCGACGTGACCCGCGACGCCGAGGTCCAGGCGCTGGTCGCCGCCACGGTGGAGGCCTACGGCCGCCTGGACTACGCCTTCAACAACGCCGGCATCGAGATCGAGCAGGGCCGGCTGGCCGAGGGCAAGGAAAGCGAGTTCGACGCCATCATGGGGGTGAACGTCAAGGGCGTCTGGCTGTGCATGAAGCACCAGATCCCGGTGATGCTCGCCCAGGGCGGCGGCGCCATCGTCAACACCGCCTCGGTGGCCGGCCTGGGCGCGGCGCCGAAGATGAGCATCTACGCCGCCTCCAAGCACGCGGTGATCGGCCTGACCAAGTCGGCGGCCGTGGAATACGCGAAGAAGAAGGTGCGCATCAACGCCGTGTGCCCGGCGGTGATCGACACCGACATGTTCCGCCGCGCCTACGAGGCCGACCCGAAGAAGGCCGAGTTCGCCGCCGCCATGCACCCGGTGGGCCGCGTCGGCAAGGTCGAGGAGATCGCCGCGGCGGTGCTCTACCTGTGCAGCGACAACGCCGGCTTCACCACCGGCATCGCGCTGCCGGTGGATGGCGGGCACACCGCGGTCTGAGGCTCAGTGCCTGGCCAGGCGCTGCGCCAGGCCGCTGTGGCGGATCACCCACTTCTCCAGCTCGGCGCCGAGGAACACCAGCAGCCCGGCGCCCAGCGCCCGTAGCCATTCGGCCGGGCTCAGGCCCCTGGAGCCGAAGATCTCCTGCATCCAGGGCGCGTAGGTGAAGGCCAGCTGCAGCGGGATGCACGCGGCGATGGCCAGCAGCACCCAGCGGTTGCCGAACAGGCCCTCGCGGTTGAGCACCGAGCCGAAGATCGAGCGGCTGTTGATCAGGTAGAACATCTCCGCGATCACCACCGCGTTGACCGCCATGGTCCGCGCCGACTCGATGCCGGTGCCGCGCTGCAGCTCCCAGAGGAACAGGCCGAAGGCGCCGAGCATCATCAGCAGCGCCACCATCAGCACGCGCCAGACGAAGAACCCGGAAAGCAGGGCGTTGCCCGGCGGCCGCGGGCTGCGGCGCATGATGTCGCGCTCGGCCGGCTCGAAGGCCAGGGCCAGGCCCAGGGTGCTGGAGGTGACCATGTTGATCCACAGCACCTGCGCCGGCGTCAGCGGCAGGCCCAGGCCGAGGAACAGCGCGGCGATCACCACCAGCGCCTCGCCGCCGTTGGTCGGCAGCATGAACAGGATGAATTTCTTCAGGTTGTCGTAGACCGCGCGGCCCTCGCGCACGGCGCTGGCGATGCTGGCGAAGTTGTCGTCGGCCAGCACCACGTCGGCGGCCTCGCGCGCCGCCTCGGTGCCCTTGCGGCCCATGGCCACGCCGACCTCGGCGCGCTTGAGCGCCGGGGCGTCGTTGACGCCGTCGCCGGTCATCGCCACCACCTGGCCGTCCTCCTGTAGGGCCTGCACCAGGCGCAGCTTGTGCTCGGGGCTGGCGCGGGCGAACACGTCCACCTCCAGGGCCACGCGGCGCAGCTCGGCGTCGTCCATCAACGCCACCTCGGCGCCGGTCACCGCCGGGCGGCCGACGCCGATGCCCAGCCGGGCGCCGATGGCGCGGGCGGTCTCGGCATGGTCGCCGGTGATCATCTTGACGCGGATGCCGGCCTGCTGGCAGTGCGCCACGGCGGCGATGGCCTCGGCCCGCGGCGGGTCGATCAGGCCCACCAGGGCCAGCAGGGTGAAGCCTTCGGCGACGTCGTCGAAGTTCAGTTGCGCGCCCTGCGGCGCCGCCTGCCTCGCGGCCAGGGCCAGCAGGCGCAGGCCGCGGGCGGCGGTGTCGGTGGCCATGCGCCGCCAGTAGTCCGGGTCCAGCGGCGCCGCGCCGGCATCGGTGAGCTGCGTCGAGCACATTTCGAGGATGCGCTCCGGCGCGCCCTTGACCAGTATCCACGGGCGGCCTTCGGCGTCCTGGTGGCTGCTGGCCATGAAGCGGTGCTGCGACTCGAAGGGAATGCTGTCCAGCCGCGGCCAGTCCCGGGCGCAGGTTTCCTGGGGCAGCCCGGCCTTGGCGCCGAGCACCAGCAGCGCGCCTTCGGTGGGGTCGCCCTCGATGCTCCACTGGCCGGCGTCCTCGCGCAGCTGGGCGTCGTTGCACAGCACCCCGGCGCGGATCGCCTGCAGCAGCGCCGGTTGCGTGTCCGGCTGCACGGCTCGGCCATCGATGCTGAAACCGCCCTCGGGGACGTAGCCGACGCCTTCTACTTCGTACACCCGCTCGGCGCAGACCAGGCGCTGCACGGTCATTTCGTTGCAGGTCAGGGTGCCGGTCTTGTCCGAGCAGATCACCGTCACCGAGCCCAGCGTCTCCACCGCTGGCAGGCGCCGCACGATGGCGCGCTGGCGGGCCATGCGCTGCACGCCCAGGGCGAGGGTCACGGTCATGATCGCCGGCAGCCCCTCGGGGATGGCCGAGGCCACCAGGGCCACCACCATCATGAACATCTGCTCCGGCGTCTCGCCCAGCCACAGGGTGCCGAGCAGGAACACCAGGGCGCCGATGCCGAGGATGACCATGGCCAGGATGCGGCCGAAGCGGTCGATCTGCCGCAGCAGCGGGGTGGTCAGGTTCTCCACGCTGCTGAGCATCTGGTTGATGCGCCCGAGCTCGGTGTCCGCCCCGGTACCTACCACCAGGCCGCGGGCCTGGCCGTAGACCACCAGGGTGCCGGAGTAGGCCATGCCGTAGCGGTCGCCCAGGGGCGCGTCGGCGGCCACCGCTTGCGCGCTCTTCTCCACCGGCAGGGATTCGCCGGTCAACGCCGCCTCGTCGACACGCAGCTCCTTGCCGCCGAGCAGGCGCAGGTCGGCTGGCACGCGGTCGCCGGAGGCCAGCAGCACCAGGTCGCCGGGGACCAGGGCGGCGGCGTCGATCTGCTGGCGCTTGCCCTGGCGCACCACGGTGGCGGTGGAGGAGAGCATGCCGCGGATGGCGTCCAGCGCCGATTCGGCCTTGCCTTCCTGGATGAAGCCGATCACCGCGTTGATCAGCACCGCGCCCAGCAGCACCGCAGTGTCCACCCAGTGGCCGAGCAGCGCGGTGACGAGCGCGGCGGCGACCATCACGTAGAGCAGGATGTTGTGGAACTGCAGCAGCAGGCGCAGCAGCGGGCCGCGCCGGCGCGGCGGCGCCAGGCGGTTCTCGCCGTATTGCTGGCGGCGGCTTTGCACCTCGGCCTCGTCGAGGCCGCCGGGGCCGCTGCGCAGGCGGGCCTGGACCTCGTCGCTGGCGAGGCTGTGCCAGGGCGTGGCGCTGGCGTCGGAGTGGGAAACGCGGCGTCGGCTCATGCAAGGCTCCTGTCGGATGGGGCAGGGGTGAGCTACAGCATGGACAGGCGGGCGTCCGCCGGGCTTGACCTGGAACAGCGCAGGCGACCGGCGCCCTCCCAGTGTTTTGCATTCTGTTACAGCAGGAACCTGTTTTGGCCGGCAGGGACAGTTACAAAGGCCACACTGGTAGGAAGAATCGGCCTACGGCGGCGTCAGACCGCCCCTTCGCGTGCTGCAGGAGAATCACAAGAATGACCGCCAGCCCCTTGCTTACCCTGTTCCTCCCCGTGGCCCTGGGCATCATCATGCTCGGCCTCGGGCTATCCCTGACCCTAGCCGACTTCGCCCGTGTCGTGCGTTATCCCAAGCCGGTGCTCATCGGCCTGGTGTGCCAGATCATCCTGCTGCCGCTTGCCTGCTTCCTGATCACCCTCGGCTTCGCCCTGGAAGCGGCGCTGGCGGTGGGCATGATGCTGCTGGCCGCATCCCCCGGCGGCACCACGGCCAACCTCTACAGCCACCTGGCCCACGGCGACGTGGCGCTGAACATCACCCTGACCGCGGTGAACTCGGTGATCGCCATCTTCACCATGCCGCTGATCGTCAACCTGTCGCTGCTGTACTTCATGGACGAGGGCCAGGCCATCCCGCTGCAGTTCGGCAAGGTGTTGCAGGTATTCGTCATCGTCCTCGGTCCGGTGGCCATCGGCATGCTGGTGCGGCGCCTGCTGCCGGCGCTGGCGGCGGCCCTGGAGAAACCGGTGAAGATTCTTTCGGCGCTGCTGCTGGCGGTGATCATCGTCATCGCCGTGAGCAAGGACTGGCAGACCTTCATCACCTACGCCCCGGTGGTGGGCGTGGCGGCGCTGTGCTTCAACCTGGCGAGCCTGGCCGTGGGCTACTGGGTGCCGCGCCTGCTGCGGCTGTCGCGCCCGCAGTCGATCGCCATCGGCATGGAGATCGGCATCCACAACGGCACCCTGGCCATCGCCCTGGCCCTGAGCCCGATGCTGCTGAACAACCACACCATGGCGATCCCGGCGGCGATCTATGGGGTGCTGATGTTCTTCACGGCGGGGGCGTTCGGGTGGTGGGTCAGTCGCGGGGTGAAGAAGGGGGTGGCGGGGGAAGTGGTGGTTTGAGGGGGTTGTCGTTCGCTGGATATTTCGGTGTCTGGGGTTGGCTCCGTTCCCTCTCCCTAACCCTCGGCTGCGCGCCCCGCCCTGAAGGGAGAGGGGACCGTTCGGCGTGCGTGGGTACTCCACAGTTAGCCGGCAAGCGCGAAGTATCCGGCGTAGGCCATTCTCCCCGTTGGCACGGACAAGCCCCCTCTCCCTTCAGGGCGGGGCGCGCAGCCGAGGGCTGGGGAGAGGGGCTCTCGCCCAACCCCTGAACCTTCCTCATCAAATCGCCCGACGCCAATTCAACACCAACTGCGTCATCAACCCCGCCACCAGCCCCCAGAAGGCCGACCCCACGGAAAACAGCGTGAAACCCGAAGCAGTCACCAGGAACGTAACCATCGCCGCCTCACGCTGGCGGGCCTCGGCCATGGCGTTGCTCAGGCCGTTGGTGATCGAGCCGAGCAGCGCCAGGGCGGCTATGGACAGAACCAGCGCCTTGGGTAGGGCCGCGAACAGCGCCGCCAGGGTGGCGCCGAAGATGCCCGCCACGCCGTAGAAGACCCCGCACCAGAGCGCCGCGGTGTAGCGCTTGTGCGGGTTCTCGTGGGCTTCCGGGCCGGTGCAGATGGCCGCGCTGATGGCCGCCAGGTTGATGCCGTGGGAGCCGAACGGCGCCAGCAGCAGCGAGGCGATGCCGGTGGTTGAGATCAGCGGCGAGGCCGGCACCTGGTAGCCGTCGGCGCGCAGCACGGCCAGGCCCGGCATGTTCTGCGAGGCCATGGCGACGATGAACAGCGGGATGCCGATGCTGATGGTGGCGGCCAGGGAGAAGCTCGGCGCGGTCCACACCGGCCTGGCCACTTCCAGCTGGAAGTGGCTGAAGTTCAGCAGGCCCAGGGCGCCGGCCAGGGCCACGCCCACCAGCAGCGCGACGAACACCGCGTAGCGCGGCGACAGGCGCTTGGCCAGCAGGTAGCTGAGGAACATCGCCACCACCAGCAGCGTCTGCTGCTCGGCCGCGCGGCAGATCTCGATGCAGATGCGGAACAACACCCCGGCCAGCAGGGCCGAGGCCAGCGAGCCGGGCACCTGGCGCATCAGGCGGTCGAAGCTGCCGGTGACGCCGCACAGGGTGATCAGCCCGGCACAGACGATGAAGGCGCCGATGGCCTCAGAATAGGGCACGCCCGGCAGGCTGCTGATCAGCAGCGCGGCGCCGGGGGTGGACCAGGCGATGACGATGGGCGTGCGGTAGCGCAGGGTTAGGCCGATGGTGGTCAGGGCCATGCCGATGGACAGCGCCCAGATCCACGAGGAAATCTGCGCGTTGCTCAACCCGGCGGCCTGGCCGGCCTGGAACATCAGCACCAGCGAGCTGGTGTAGCCGGTGAGCATGGCGACGAAGCCGGCCACCACGGCGGCGGGGGAGGAGTCGGCGAAGGGGCGCAGGCGCGCGCTGGTCGAATCGGTCATGCGGGGGTGATGTCCACGAACAGGGGGTAGAGGGAGGCTACCAGCAGCAGGGCCATGCCGATATTGAACACGCGGCGCCGCGCCGGCTGTTCCAGCCAGTGCCGCAGGCAACTGCCGAGCACCGTCCAGACGCCGACGCTGGGCAGGTTGACCACGGCGAACAGCACCGCGATCAGCAGCACGTTGCCGGCGAAGCCCTGCTGCGGGGTATAGGTGGTGATGGCGCCGATGGCCATGATCCAGGCCTTGGGGTTGACCCACTGGAAGGCCGCCGCCTGCAGGAAGCTGAACGGCTTGCCGCTGCCGCGCCCGTTGGCCTGCGGCGCGCCGGCGCGGGCGATGCCCCAGGCCAGGTACAGCAGGTAGGCCGCGCCCAGGTAGCGCAGCGCCTGGTAGGTGAAGGGGAAGGCGTGGAACAGCTGGTCCAGCCCCAGGCCCACGGCGACCACCAGCAGCAGGAAGCCGATGCTGATGCCGAGCATGTGCGGGACGGTGCGGCGCACGCCGAAGTTCACCCCGGAGGCCAGCAGCATCATGTTGTTCGGCCCGGGCGTGATGGAGGTGACGAAGGCGAAGCCGATGAAGGCGGCCAGGAGTTCGAGGGGCATGGCGGCACGCGTCTTGTGGTTTTTCCGCAGCCTAACCCCCGGCCTGCGGGCTGTCGCGTAACAGCCAGGGGAGGATCGGGCCGTACAGTGGCGCGCCCGGCGTGCTGTGGATATGGTGGGCAGGTCGCAGTCGTGGAGTCCCGCCATGGACCACAACCCCTATGCCGCGCCCAAGGTCGAGCTGATCGAGGCGCGCACCCCGGCCAGCCTCGCCGGCGGCCGCTGGAGCCCCGGTCACCTGCGCCTGCTGGCCTGGCTGAGCCTGGCGCTGCTGCTGGCGCAGAGCGTGCTGTTCGGCCTGTCGTTCCTCGGCGGCACTGGGCGCGGCGACGCCCTGGACAGCTACAGCCTGTGGCTGGGCGTGCTCTGCACGCTGCTCGGCTGCTACCTCAGCTGGCGCGCCACGCAGTTCCTGGTCGAGCGCTTCGGCGCCCGCGGCATGGCCTGGCCGCTGTGGCTGTCCATCGGCCTGGCGCTGGTGATCCAGGCCTACGCGGTGATCTTCGACGCCCAGCTCGACGGCACGCCCAACGCCGCCCTGGCCGGCTTCATGGCGCTGTTCCTGCCCAGCGGCCTGGTGGGCCTGTGGTATGGCGTGCGGGTGCTGAAGATCGGCCTGCCGTACCCCTCGGTGAAGGTGCTGGGCTGGCTCGACGTGCTCTCGGGCGTGTGCATGGCCAGCATCCTGCTGTTCATCCCCGGCACCGTCCTGGCCGCCGCGGCGCTGCTGCCGCTGGCGCTGATGTTCCTGCGCGGCGCGCGGGAGCTGGAGGGCGGCGCTCAGGTTTCCTGAAGCGACTGCGCCAGGGCCTGGTTGACCGCCAGCCAGCCGTGCACCGCCTCTTCGCCGGCCTCGGCGAAGGCGCGCTGCAGCAGGCGCGCCTGTTCGTTGCGCAGGGCCCGTTCCAGCCTGGCGCCCTCGGTGGTGAGGCTGAGCAGGCGCTTGCGCTTGTCGGCCGGCGAGGCTTCGCTGCGGATCAGCTGCATCTCCTGCAGTTGCCGCAGCGGCATGTTCAGCGCCTGCTTGCTCACGCCCAGGGTGGCCAGCAGCTCCTTCACGCTCAACCCGCTCTGGCGCGCGACGAAGAACAGGATGCGGTGGTGCACCCGGCCCAGGCCGCGGCGGGCGAGGATCTCGTCCGGCTTGGCGGTGAACGCTCGGTAGCTGAAGTAAAAGGCTTGCATGGCTTCCGACCAGGTGTCGGAGGGCAGAAGGTCAGGCATATTGACGTATCCGTTCGGCCGTCGTAGCTTCGGTCAACCAGTTTGACCCATTTGCTCCTGCCTCCGCTACCGGTGACCCCATGGCCTTCTCCGAACGCATCGCCCGCCTGAAAAGCTCCCTGATCCGTGAAATCCTCGCTGCGGCGCAACGTCCGGAGGTGATGTCCTTCGCCGGCGGCCTGCCGGCCGAACCCATGCTGCCCAAGGTGGAATGGGCGGACATGCCGGCCAGCATGGGCCAGTACGGCATGAGCGAGGGCGAGCCGGCCCTGCGCGAGGCCATCGCCGCCGAAGCGCGGGCCCTGGGCGTGCCCTGCGATGCCAGCCAGGTGCTGATCGTCAGCGGTTCGCAGCAGACCCTCGACCTTGCCAGCAAGCTGTTCATCGACCCGGGCACCGAGGTGCTGCTCGAAGCGCCGACCTACCTGGCCGCGCTGCAGGCCTTCCAACTGTTCGGCGCCGACTGCGTGACCGTGCCGCTGGGCGCCGAGGGCCCGGACGTGGCCGCCCTGCGCCAGCGCCTGGAGCGGCACAAGCCGGCCTTCGCCTACCTCATCCCGACCTTCCAGAATCCGTCCGGCGTGCGCTACAGCGAAGAACGCCGCGACGAAGTGGCGGCGCTGCTCGACGAGTTCGGCGTGACCCTGATCGAAGACGAACCCTACCGCGAGCTGGTGTTCGACGCCGGCAGCGCCACCCCGCTGGTCAGCCGTCTGAAGAAGGCCAGCTGGATCTACACCGGCACCGTCTCCAAGACACTGCTGCCGGGCCTGCGCGTGGGCTTCCTGATCGCCACCCCGGACCTGTTCCCGCACCTGCTGCGCCTGAAGCAGTCGGCCGACCTGCACACCAACCGCATCGGCCAGTGGCAGGCCCTGCAGTGGTTCGGCACCGAGGCCTACCGTGGCCACCTGGCCGAACTGCGCGACTTCTATCGCATCCGCCGCGACGCCATGCAGGCCCAGCTGGAAGAACACTTCGCCGACCTGGCCGAGTGGAACGTGCCCCAGGGTGGGCTGTTCTTCTGGCTGACCCTGAAGCAGCCGCTGGACACCCGCGGCCTGCTGGACGAGGCCCTGCAGCAGAACGTGGCCTTCATGCCCGGCGAACCCTTCTTCACCGACCCCGATGCCAACCCCGGCCACCTGCGCCTGAACTTCAGCCACGTGGCGCCGGAGCGCCTGGGCGAGGGCCTGCGCCGCCTGGCCACGGTGATCCGCGAAGCGCAAGCGGCCCAATCTGCCTGAGGAGGCGACATGTATACCGTCTACGGCGACCGGTTGTCCGGCAACTGCTACAAGGTCAAGCTGGTCCTGCACCTGCTCGGCCTGCCGTACCAATGGCAGGACGTCGATATCCTCAAGGGCGAGACGCAGACCCCGGAATTCCTGGCCAAGAACCCCAACGGCAAGGTGCCGGTGCTGGAACTGGAGGACGGCAGCTGCCTGTGGGAATCCAACGCCATCCTCAACTTCCTCGCCGACGGCAGCGACCTGTTGCCGAAGGAACCGCGCCTGCGCACCCAGGTGCTGCAGTGGCAGTTCTTCGAGCAGTACAGCCACGAGCCCTACGTGGCGGTGGCGCGTTTCATCCAGTTCTACCTGAAGATGCCGGACGAGCGCCGCGCCGAGTACGAGGACTGCCTGAAGGGCGGCTACAAGGCCCTGGACGTGATGGAGCAGCAACTGGCGCGCACGCCCTACCTGGTGGGCGACAGCTACTCCATCGCCGACATCACCCTGTACGCCTACACCCACGTGGCGCACCAGGGCGGTTTCGACCTCTCCGGCTACCCGGCGATCAATGCCTGGATGGCGCGCGTCGCGGCACACCCGCGGCATGTCGGCATGCTCGACTGAGCGTCCCTAGGTGTCAGAAGAAGCCCGCCATTGCGCGGGCTTTTTCGTATTCGTGCGCTCTGGCTCGCAGTTTAAGGGCCTTCCCATTGACGGGCATCATGGCGCGCGCCGTTTCGCCTCCCTACCCTGGACCCAGCCAACAATAGAGCAGTAGCCGGGCCGCGGCGGCAGAAATGCCGGCGGCCGGTGGGGGAGGTAAAGATGGCCTATCTGGTCTGGCAGGATGACCTGAACACCGGCATCCAGGTGATCGACAACCAGCACAAGCGAATCGTCGAGATGATCAACCAGTTGCACGAGGCCCAGGGCACGCTGGACAAGGCGCGGGTCGGCGAGGTGATCGAGGAGCTGGTGGACTATACCCAGTCGCACTTCGCCTTCGAGGAAACCTTGCTGGAAGACTCCGGCTACCAGTTCACCCGCGCCCACAAGAAGGTCCACGAACTCTTCATCAAGCGCGTTTCCGACTACCGCCTGCGCTTCGCCGCCGGCGAGGACGTCGCCGAGGAACTCAAGGGGCTGCTCGGGCGCTGGCTGTTCACCCACATCCGCAACGACGACGCCAACTACGTGGAGTCGGTCAAGGCCAGCATGCACGAGCTGACCCACGACCAGAGCCACGGCGGCTGGCTGTCGCGCTCGATGAAGCGCTTCTTCGGCTGACGCCGGCGGGCGAAACCGCAGCGGCCATCTATGCTCAGTCCAGAACAAGAAGGGACGACATGGAGGACCCTGCATGAAACGCCTGTTCAGTGCGCTGCTGTTCTGCCTCGCCTGCCTGACCCCGCTGCACCTGCCGGCCGCCACCAGCACAGCGGCCGACGCCGCCCAGGCCCAGCGGGCCCGGCAACTGCTGGAGAAGGCCGTGGCCTACTACCGCCAGGAAGGCGACAAGGCCTTCGCCGCGTTCAGCCGCCAGGGCGAGTTCGTCGACAACGAGCTGTACGTCTACGTCGTCGACAGCAAGGGCGTGATGCTGGCCAGCGGCGGCCCCTCGGTGGTGCTGATCGGCCGCGACGTCTCGCAACTGCTCGACCCGAACATGCGCACGCAGTTCGCCAAGGCCCTCAAGGCGCCGGAGAACGGCAAGGTGCAGGAAACCGAATACCGCTGGAAGAACTGGGCCGACGGCCGCGTCGAGCGCAAGCACACCTACTACCAGCGCATAGGCGACCGCTTCCTGGCGGTGGGCTACTACATCCCGCGCGCCGACGCCCGCCAGGCCGAGGCCATGCTGCAGAAGACGGCCAAGGCGGTGGAAGGGGCGCCGGAAGCGACCTTCAAGCGCATCAACGACCTCGACAAGGCCTTCATCGAGGATGACCTCTACGCCTTCGTGGTCGACATGGACACCGGCAAGTTCGTCGCCCACGGCTACAACACGCGAATGGTCGGCACCGACTTCGCCAGCCTCAAGGACCCGGCCGGCAACGCCATCGGCCAGGCCATGCTGGCGCTGGCGAAAAGCAAGGGCGAAGGGCAGTTCGACTACCAGTGGCGCAACCCGGTGACCGGCAAGGTGGAGAACAAGCATGCCCTGCTGCGCAAGAGCGGGCATTACCTGGTGGCGGTGGGGTACTACACGGCGGGGGGGTGAGTCCGCCAGGGGCTATTCGTGCCATCGGGGTGTCCGGCGCGCTCGGCGAATCCAATCGCGGACAAAGTCCGCTCCTACGCCCGAGCTTCCCAGGCCGCACCGAGGTGTTCTTCGTAGGATGGGTTGAGCCTGCGAAACCCATGCGGTGGCGGTGATGGATATCGCTTCGCTCAACCCATCCTGCGGGGCATTGTATTTGCCGGAGGTTGTAGGAGCGGACTCCGTCCGCGATTATCCCCGGCCGTGCGGAACCCTCCGGCGGCATGGACTCCCCGACCCCCCAAAGAAAAACCGGCCCCACAGGCCGGTTTTCCATTCCCGCAAGCGACCTCAGCGAATCAGGCTGAGAAACTCGCTGCGGGTGGCGGCGTTCTCGCGGAACTCGCCGAGCATCACCGAGGTGACCATGGAGGAGTTCTGCTTCTCCACGCCGCGCATCATCATGCACATGTGCTTGGCTTCGATGACCACCGCCACGCCCAGGGCGCCGGTGACCTGCTGCACGGCCTCGGCGATCTGCCGGGACATGTTCTCCTGGATCTGCAGGCGGCGGGCGTACATGTCGACGATGCGCGCCACCTTGGACAGGCCCAGCACCTTGCCGTTGGGGATGTAGGCCACGTGGGCCTTGCCGATGAAGGGCAGCAGGTGGTGCTCGCACAGCGAGTACAGCTCGATGTCCTTGACCAGCACCATTTCGCTGTTGTCGGAGCTGAACAGCGCGCCGTTGACGATCTCGTCCAGCGTCTGCTGGTAGCCGCGGCAGAGGTACTGCATGGCCTTGGCGGCGCGCTTGGGCGTGTCGAGCAGGCCTTCGCGGGTGACGTCCTCGCCGAGCTGGCTGAGGATCTGCGAGTAGTTTTGTTCCAGGGACATGTTCTACCTGTTGGGACTCGTTGAAGCGCAGAGGCGCAGGGTAGGGCGCGCGTGACGTGCTGGCAAGGGCGCGGTGCGCCAGCGGGAGCGACGGATTACTCGTCGCGCCCCTCCAGCATGGTGCGGCGCAGCATCACGTAGAGCGAGCCGGTGCCGCCGTGGCGCGGCAGGGCCGAGGTGAAGCCCAGGACCTGCGGGTGCTGGCGCAGCCAGGTGTTGACGTGGCTCTTGAGCAGCGGCCGGCGACCGTCGGTGCGCGCCGCCTTGCCGTGGGTGACGCGCACGCAGCGCACCTCCAGGCGGGTGGCCTCGGCGAGGAAGTCCCAGAGCAGCTCGCGGGCCTTCTCGATGTTCATGCCGTGCAGGTCGAGGCTGCCCTCGAAGCCGATCTGGCCGGCCTTGAGCTTGCGCATCTGGCCTTCCTGCACGCCGTCGCGGGCCCAGTACAGCTCGTCTTCGGCGCCGACGTCGATGACGAACAGATCGGACAGCCCGTCGACGCGCAGGTTTTCCACCTTCGTCATGGCGTTCTGCTGGCGCAGCTTGACCTGCTGGCGGTCGGCCTTGGGCTTGCCGGTGTCGGCCTGGTCCACCTGGATGCGCTTGACGCCGCGCATCTCGTTGGCGAACAGGGAAAAATCGTCGTCTTGCATGGAGCCTCCGCGAAGAGGCTGCATTCTAGAGGATCGCGGGCGCTTTGCGGCAAGCCGCTCAGCCGCGCTTCTTCATCAGCCGCGGCGACAGGCTGAGGCCGTCGCCACGCCGCGCGCGGCGCCGCGCCAGGCGCCAGAACAGCACGCCCAGCCACAGGGCGAGCAGGCCGATCACCAGCAATACCGCGCCGGCCGCCGGTTCGATGTGCATGACCCCCGCCGCCGGCTGCCGGCGCAGCAAGGCCGCGCCGCCGGCCAGGGCGCCGAGCACGCCGAACGCGGCGATCAGCGCGGCCACGGCGGCCACGAAACGCCAGCGCCAGCGGCCCGGTCGCTTCGGGCGTAGCGTGCGTGGATCGAAACTGTCGGACATCTTCATCCCGGCTTCCTCATCTGCTGAACGAGGCTATGACCGGTGTCGGCGGGAGGGGGTTCCGCCCCCACAGGGAATGCCTGGCCCGCCCGTCCGGCGCGTGCCCGCTGGATGTGTCGCCTTACAGCCTAATAGCTGCGGCGGCAGCTTGCCGCCGCAGCGGGACGGACGGCGCTCAGATCAGCGCCTGGGCCTCGCCGACCACGGCGGCGAAGTTGTCGCCCAGGGCGGCCATTTCCGCGTGGTGCAGGTCGCGCGCCGAGAGCACGCCGCCATCCGGGGTGGGGATGTCGCGGGTGGCGCAGGCGGCGGTGACCAGGGTGCAGCGGTAGCCGTAGTCCTTGGCCGCGCGCACGGTGGTGCTGATGCTCGAATGGGTCATGAAGCCGCAGACGATGATGTCCAGCCGGCCGTTGTGCTGCAGGCGGTCGTGCAGTTCGGTGCCGGAGAAGGCGTTGGGCAGGCGCTTCTCCACCACCACCTCGCCGGGCAGCGGCGCCAGTTCGGGCAGGAACTGCCCGCGCGGGCCCTGCGGGTCGAGCAGGCCGCCGTGGATGCCCAGGTGGCGCACGTGGACGATCGGGGTGCCCTGGCTGCGCGCGGCATCCAGCAGTTGGCGGATCTGCGCGACCGCCGGTTCCAGGCCGGGCAGGGCGAGGACGCCGCTGCGGTACTCTTCCTGGGCGTCGATGATCAGCAGCGTGCTCTGGCGGAGGGTGGCGGGCGGATAGCCGCGTCCGCTGATCTTCAGCATGCTGAGCGGTTGAGACATGACGAACTCCTATGATGCGTATGCCACCATTGTGGTCTGTTCCGCGGGCGCTGTGAATCTATGCGAAACCCGCGCAAAGTGGTATTGACCCCCTCGACGCCGGTATGCGCCCGCGGCAGGCCGCCTTGGGCTAGAATGCCGGCCTTTTTGCCCGCCGCGAGGACCCTGCGCCGTGACCGAATCCCGTTTGCTGACCCTTCGAGACCATATCCGCTGGGCGGTCAGCCGCTTCCATGCCGAGGGGCTGTACTTCGGACATGGCACCGACAACGCCTGGGACGACGCCCGCCTGCTGGTGCTCGGCGCGCTGCACCTGCCGTGGGAAATGGCCGATGCGTACCTGGATTGCCGCCTCGAGGACGACGAGCGCGAGCAGCTGCGCGAACTGCTGCGCCGGCGCATCGAGGCGCGCGTGCCCACCGCCTACCTGCTGGGCGAGGCCTGGTTCTGCGGCCTGCCGTTCGTGGTCGACGAGCGCGTGCTGGTGCCGCGTTCGCCCATCGCCGAGCTGATCCAGCAGCGCTTCGAGCCCTGGCTGGCGGCGGAGCCGGCGCGCATCCTCGACCTGTGCACCGGCTCGGGCTGCATCGGCATCGCCTGCGCCTACGAATTCCTCCAGGCGGAGGTGGTGCTGGCCGACCTGTCCTTCGAGGCCCTGGAAGTGGCCAACGTCAACATCGAGCGTCACGAACTGGGCGAGCGCGTCTACACCGTGCAGGGCGACGGCTTCGCCGGCCTGCCGGGGCAGCGCTTCGACCTGATCGTGTCCAACCCGCCCTACGTCGACGCCGAGGACTTCGCCGACATGCCGGCGGAGTACCAGCACGAGCCGGAACTGGGCCTGGCCTGCGGCCACGATGGCCTGGACCTGGTGCGGCGCATGCTCGCCGAGGCCGCCGACCACCTGACCGAACAGGGCACCCTGATCGTCGAAGTGGGCAACAGCCAGGTGCACGTCGAGGCGTTGTACCCGGAGGTGGACTTCACCTGGCTGGAATTCCGCCACGGCGGGCACGGCGTGTTCCTGCTGTCGGCGGCGCAGTGCCGCGAACACCAGGCGCTGTTCCGTTCGCGGGTGAACTGAGGCGCCGCGGGCCCTGCCCGCGATTTCGCGCGCAGGGCGCGCTCCTACAGGGGCCTGCGCCGGGTGCTCTTCGTAGGAGCGAGCTTGCTCGCGAACCGCCCTGCGTGCCTCCGCCACCCCGTCATCCCCGCGAACGCGGGGAACCAGAGACGCTGGGCTCCCGCGTTCGCGGGAGTGACGGTCATGCGGCGGGGCATTTGCCGGCTGCGCCGAAGCGCTCTCGTGCTGTGAAACCCATGCGGCCGTGGCGATGGGTATCGCTTCGCTCAACCCATCCTACAAAAGCCCCGCGGCTGTGCTCTTCGTAGGAGCGAGCTTGCTCGCGAACCGCATGGCACCGTGTTTGTTCGCGAGCAAGCTCGCTCCTACGAGAAGCCGTGCCCGCCCGTTCGCGCCGGGCCTTCAGTGCGTCGCCATCCAGATCAGCAGCCCGGCCTGGAACACCGCGAATACCGTCAGGCAGGCGATGATGAAGCGCAGGCTGGTGTCGTCGCGGCGGAAGGTCTCGATGCGCTGCTGCAGCTTGCGGATCTCGTTGTCCTGGCTGGCCAGGTTCTGGTCGGCCTGCTCCAGCATGGCCGCGGCGTCCAGCAGCGGCACCAGTTGCACCTTGTCCTTGTTCCAGTCGTCGTACAGCTCGCTCACCCGTCCGGCGCCGTAGCGGGCCTTGAGCAGGCGCGAGTCCTCGTACTCCACGTCGAAGCCCTGGGCGCGCAGGACGTGGTCGCGGCGCAGGCGGATTTCCTCGTTGGGCGCGTCCTTCACCCCCAACACGCCGCCCTCGACCTTGTAGTGCGCCCACTTCTGCCGCGCCCAGGCGATGCCCTGGGCCAGCAGGAAGCGGCCCAGGCCGCGGTTGATCGGCTCCAGGGCGAAGCCGCTGTCGGCGCCGAAGCGCACTTCCTTGTTGCGGTGGTCGGCCCAGACCTCGAACAGGTTCTGCTCCTTGCGCAGGGCCTGGCCGGGCAGCTGGATGCTCAGGCGCAGCAGGCTCTGCTCCGGGGCGTGGCGTTCCACCCGGCCGAGCTGGACGAAGCGCAGGGCGCGGGCGCCGGTGCTGCGGTCGGTGGGCAGGGGCGCCAGACGCAGCAGGCGGAAATGCTCCGGCGCCAGCTCCGCCCAGGGATGGGGCGGGGCCGGTGTTTCGGCGGGGGCGGCGGCGTCGCTGAGTGGGTCGGCGTCGGTCATCGGATTCCTCGGGCCTGGCCGACGGCCAGGGATCAACTCAACTTCTGTAGGAAGCGTGTAAGTAACGACTTTCATACAGGGGCTAAGCGATTATCGACGCCGACAGTGATTTCTTGAGACGCCCGTTTCAGCTCATGCCTTCGGCCGATGGAGTCTGCGGGCGGGTTCGCAGGATGAAGCCGACCAGTCGCTGGACCAGGTCGCGGGCCAGCGGCAGCCCGGGGTCGTTGTAGGACGCCAGCTGCTTCTTCACGTCGGCCGGGACGATGCGCAGGATGTGGTTCATGCCGGAGATCAACTGCAGCTCGGCGTCCGGCCTGGCGCGCTGTAGCGCCTGGGCGTCGGCCACGTCGACCTGGATGTCGCTGGTGCCCTGCAGGATCAGCGTCGGCTGGCGCACCCGGGCCAGCGCCCGGGCCGGGTCGTGGCGGAACAGCGAGATCAGGTAGGGCTGCACGCTGGGGCGGAACAGCGCGTTCAGCTGCGCCGGCACCTCGGGTACCTGCTGGCCGCCGCGCAACTGGTCGAGGATGGCATCGGCCTTCGCCAGCAGGGGCGGCGGCAGGCGCACCGAGAGCTGCTCGCGCAGCACCTTGTCGATCGACCGGCCGCTGCCGGCGATCAGCACCAGGGCCGCGGCCTTGCTGCGCGGCGCGGCCAGGCTGGCGATCAGCGCGCCCTCGCTGTGGCCCACCAGCACCTGCGGGCCGAAGCGAGGGTCCGCGGCCAGCCGGTCGCTCCAGGCCACCAGGTCGTCGACGTAGCCGTCGACGCTCAGTTGCCGTTCGTCCGGCGCGGCGTCGCGGCTGCGGGCGATGCCGCGCTTGTCGTAGCGCAGGCTGGCGATGCCGTCGCTGGCCAGGGCCTCGGCCAGGCGCCGCAGGTAGGCGTTGTTGCCGCCCTCGGGGTTGTTGCCGTCGCGGTCGGTGGGGCCGGAGCCGGCCACCAGCAGGGCCAGCGGTGGCGGGCTGGCGGTCTGCGGCAGCAGCAGGGTGCCGCGCAGCACGCCGTGGCCGGTGTCCAGGTCGTAGGGGCGTTGCAGGATGGTGGGGGAGGCGGCGTAGGTCATTGTGGCGAACAGCCAGCAGGAAAGAAGGGCGATAAGGCGCGGCATGGAAGGCTTCATGGACTGCATGATAGCGGTTTGACGGCGCGCGCCGCGGAAGGTTCGCAGGGCGGTATGTCGCAGGTATACTGCTGGGCCTTTTCGTTCACCCAAGTCTTCCGCGGAGCCTCGCATGTCCGGCAACACCTACGGCAAGCTGTTCACCGTCACCACCGCTGGCGAAAGCCACGGCCCGGCGCTGGTCGCCATCGTCGACGGCTGCCCGCCCGGCCTTGAACTCTCCCTGGAAGACCTGCAGCGCGACCTCGACCGGCGCAAGCCCGGCACCAGCCGGCACACCACCCAGCGCCAGGAAGCCGACGAGGTGGAAATCCTCTCCGGCGTGTTCGAGGGTAAGACCACCGGCACCCCGATCGGCCTCTTGATCCGCAACACCGACCAGAAGTCCAAGGACTACTCGGCGATCAAGGACCTGTTCCGCCCGGCCCACGCCGACTACAGCTACCACCACAAGTACGGCGTGCGCGACTACCGCGGCGGCGGCCGTTCCTCGGCCCGCGAGACCGCCATGCGCGTGGCCGCCGGGGCCATCGCCAAGAAGTACCTGGCGAGCCTGGGCATCCAGGTGCGCGGCTACATGAGCCAACTGGGCCCGATCGAAATCCCCTTCAAGACCTGGGACAGCGTCGAGCAGAACGCCTTCTTCAGCCCCGACCCGGACAAGGTGGCGGAGCTGGAGGCCTACATGGACCAGCTGCGCCGCGACCAGGATTCGGTGGGCGCGAAGATCACCGTGGTCGCCGAAGGCGTGCCGCCGGGCCTGGGCGAGCCGATCTTCGACCGCCTGGACGCCGAGCTGGCCCACGCGCTGATGAGCATCAACGCGGTCAAGGGCGTGGAGATCGGCGCCGGTTTCGCCAGCGTCGCCCAGCGCGGCACCGAGCACCGCGACGAGCTGACCCCCGAGGGCTTCCTGTCGAACAACGCCGGCGGCATCCTCGGCGGCATCTCCAGCGGCCAGCCGATAGTCGCGCACCTGGCGCTCAAGCCCACCTCCAGCATCACCACCCCCGGCCGCTCCATCGACGTGAACGGCAACCCGGTGGACGTGGTCACCAAGGGCCGCCACGACCCCTGCGTGGGCATCCGCGCCACGCCCATCGCCGAGGCGATGATGGCCATCGTGCTGATGGACCACCTGCTGCGCCAGCGCGCGCAGAATGCCGACGTGCGCGTCAGCACGCCGGTGCTCGGTCAGCTGTGAGCTACAGGCCACAGGCGGCAGGCTGCAGGCAGAAGCCGCTCTTTCCTGAAGCCTGCTGCCTGTAGCCTGTGGCCGCTTCTCTGCCCTACTGGCGCCTGTCCAGCTTCTACTTCTTCTATTTCTGCCTGCTGGGCGGGACCGCGCCGTTCCTCGCCCTGTACTTCCATCACCTGGGCTTTTCCGCCGCGCGCATCGGCGAGCTGGTGGCCATTCCCATGCTGATGCGCTGCGTGGCGCCGAACCTGTGGGGCTGGCTGGGCGACCGTTCCGGCCAGCGCCTGCGCATCGTGCGCTTCGGCGCGCTGTGCACGGCGGCGTGCTTCGCGCTGATCTTCCTCGACCACAGCTACGCCTGGCTGGCGCTGGTGATGGCCGGGCACGCGTTCTTCTGGCACGCGGTGCTGCCGCAGTTCGAAGTCATCACCCTGGCCCACCTGGGCGAGCGCACCGCCAGCTACAGCCGCATCCGCCTGTGGGGCTCGATCGGCTTCATCTGCACCGTGGTCGGCCTGGGTCGGTTGTTCGAGGCCACCAGCCTGGACTACTACCCCTGGGCGCTGCTGGCGATCATGCTGGGCATCGTCGCCGCCAGTTGGTGGGTGCCCAATGCCCAGCCGGCCTGGCGCCACGGCGACGCGCCGGCCAGCGGCTTCCTGGCCCAGCTGCGCCAGCCGGGGGTGATCGCCTTCTACCTGTGCGTGTGCCTGATGCAGCTGTCCCACGGGCCGTACTACACCTTCCTCACCCTGCACCTGGAGGCCCTCGGCTACAGCCGCGGGCTGATCGGCTGGCTGTGGGCCCTGGGCGTGGTGGCCGAGGTGCTGCTGTTCCTGGTGATGCCGCGCCTGCTGGGGCGCTTCAGCCTGCGCCAGGTGCTGGCGGCGAGCTTCCTGCTGGCGGCGCTGCGCTGGCTGCTGCTGGGCAGCCTGGCCGACCACCTGGGCCTGCTATTGTTCGCCCAGCTGCTGCACGCGGCCACCTTCGGCGCTTTCCACGCCGCCGCCATCCATTTCGTCCAGCGCAGCTTCCAGGCGCGCCAGCAGGGCCAGGGGCAGGCGCTCTACGCCGCGCTGGCCGGCACCGGCGGCGCCCTCGGCGCGCTTTACTCCGGCTACAGCTGGGCCAGCCTGGGCCCGGCCTGGACTTTCGCCATCGCCAGCCTGGCGGCGCTGGCCGCAGCCGTTATCATCCGTACCCGTCTGAAAGAGGAGCGGCCATGAGCAACAACCGTGAACACCTGACCCGCCAGATCATCGAGGCCGGGCGCTTCCTGTACGGCCGCGGCTGGTCGCCGGCCACCAGCAGCAACTATTCCGCGCGCCTGGCCGCCGACCGCGCGCTGCTCACCGTCTCGGGCAAGCACAAGGGCCAGCTGGGCGTCGACGACGTGCTGGAGACCGATCTTGCCGGCAACAGCCTCGAACCGGGAAAGAAGCCCTCGGCGGAAACGCTGTTGCACACCCAGCTGTATGCCTGGCGCGCCGAGATAGGCGCGGTGCTGCACACCCACTCGGTGAACGCCACCGTGCTCTCGCGCCTGACCCCCGCCGACCGCCTGGAGCTGGAAGACTACGAGCTGCAGAAGGCCTTCGCCGGCGTCACCACCCACGAGGGCCGGGTGACGGTGCCGATCTTCGACAACGACCAGGACATCGCCCGCCTGGCGGGCAAGGTCCAGCCCTGGCTGGACGCCCACCCGGACTGCCCCGGCTACCTGATCCGCGGCCACGGCCTGTACACTTGGGGGCCGCGCATGGAAGACGCCCTGCGCCAGGTGGAAGCCTTCGAATTCCTCTTCGAATGCGAACTTAAAGTGATCAGCCTTCGCGGCGGCACGCGCTGAGCGAATCCGGCAGTACCCGAGGACCCGAGCATGAGCAGCCTGACCGTCTACCACGAATCCGCCCCCGAACAGCCGCTGAAGCTGCTGACCCACGCCGAGGACATCGCCGCCACCCTGGCCGAGCTCGGCGTGCGCTTCGAGCGCTGGCAGGCCAGCGCGCCCATCGCCCCCGGCGCCAGCCCCGACGAGGTGCTGGCCGCCTACGCGGCGGAGATCCAGCGCCTGAAGGACGAGCAGGGCTACGTCACCGGCGACGTGGTCAGCCTGAACGCCGACCACCCGCAGAAGGACGAGCTGCGCGCCAAGTTCCTCGACGAACACCGCCACGGCGAGGACGAGGTGCGCTTCTTCGTCGCCGGCCGCGGCCTGTTCACCCTGCACGTCGAGGACCACGTCTACGCCGTGCTCTGCGAGAAGAACGACCTGATCTCGGTGCCGGCCGGCACCCGCCACTGGTTCGACATGGGCGAGCGCCCGCACTTCGTGGCCATCCGCCTGTTCAACAACCCCGAGGGCTGGGTGGCGAAGTTCACCGGCGACGAGATCGCCCGGCGCTTCCCGCTGCTGGAAGACTGAACCCTGTGCTCTTCGTAGGAGCGAGCTTGCTCGCGAACGGATTCCGCGGCGGGGTTGGTTCGCGAGCAAGCTCGCTCCTACAAAAAATAAGCCGCCCCTGCTTTGGAGTCCCCATGCCGATCAAAGCCATCCTCACCGACATCGAAGGCACCACCAGCGCTGTCAGCTTCGTCTTCGACGTGCTCTTCCCCTACGCCGCCGCGCACCTGCCGGATTTCGTCCGCGAGCACGCCGGCGAGCCGGAAGTGGCCGCGCAGCTGGACGCGGTACGCGCCGAGAGCGGCGAAGCCGGCGCCGACGTCGAGCGCTGCATCGCCATCCTCCTGCAGTGGATAGCCGAGGACCGCAAGGCCACGCCGCTCAAGGCGCTGCAGGGCATGGTCTGGGCGCAGGGCTACCGCGCCGGCCAGCTCAAGGGCCACGTCTACCCGGACGCGGTGGAGGCGCTGCGCCGCTGGAAGGCCGAGGGCTATGACCTGTACGTCTACTCCTCCGGCTCGATCCAGGCGCAGAAGCTGATCTTCGGCTGCTCCGAGGCCGGCGACCTGGCGCCGCTGTTCTCCGGCTACTTCGACACCACCAGCGGGCCCAAGCGCGAGGCCGCCTCCTATGCGCGCATCGTCCAGGCCATCGGCCTGCCGGCGGAGCAGGTGCTGTTCCTCTCCGACGTGGTGCAGGAGCTGGACGCCGCCCGCGAAGCCGGCCTGGCAACCATCGGCCTGGCCCGCGAAGGCGGCGCCTTGGAAGGCCACGAGACGCAGGCCAGCTTCGCCCTGATCGACCCGGCCCGCTGCTGAGGCCGCCGCCGCCGTCTATGCTGGAGGGCACACCTCCAGCAGCGGGAGCGGCGCCATGGGTTCGACCTTCAACGGCCTGATCGGCCTGATCATCTTCGCCCTCGACGTCTGGGCGATCATCAGCGTGCTCAAGAGCAGCGCCGACGTGCCCATCAAGATCATCTGGGTGTTGGTGATCCTCATCCTGCCCTTGCTGGGGCTGGTGATCTGGGCGATCGCCGGGCCCAAGGGCAACGTGCGGGTTTGACCTCGGGCTGGTCGTATCGGTGGACGATCCGGCGCGGCCGGTGAATCCAATCGCGGACGGAGTCCGCTCCTACAGCTCCCGGGAGGCATGATCGTAGGATGGGTTGAGTTTGCGAAACCCATGCGGTTGCGCTGATGGGTATCGCTTCGCTCA
Source organism: Pseudomonas sp. A6 (assembly GCF_052367875.1). Taxonomy (NCBI): domain Bacteria; kingdom Pseudomonadati; phylum Pseudomonadota; class Gammaproteobacteria; order Pseudomonadales; family Pseudomonadaceae; genus Pseudomonas; species Pseudomonas sp. A6. The sequence continues at coordinate 2,464,185 of NZ_CP198970.1, forward strand.
ACACCATCCTACGAAAAGCCATGCTCGCTCATGCGGTAGGAGCGGACTCTGTCCGCGATCGGGCCGCGAAACCGTCAGATCAGCTCCAACTCCCGCGACGCCCCCACCATCACCCCCTCCAGCCGCAGCAGCGCCTCCTTGCGCGGCAGGCCGCCGCCGTAGCCGGTGAGGCTGCCGTCGCGGCCGATCACCCGGTGGCAGGGGATGATGATGCTGATCGGGTTGGCGCCGTTGGCCGCGCCCACCGCGCGCACCGCCTTCGGCCGGCCGATGCGTTCGGCCAGGTCGGCGTACCAGGTGGTGTGGCCGTAGGGAATCTGCGTCAGCGCGTGCCAGACCTGGCGCTGGAACTCGGTGCCCTGGGGCGCCAGGCGCACGTCGAAGACCTTGCGCTTGCCGGCGAAGTATTCGTCCAGCTGCTTCATCACGGCGTCGAGCTGGCTGCTGGCCTCGCGCCAGTCCGGGCCCGGCTCGTGGCCTTCGAACGGGGTCATGTAGAGCATGCGCAGGCCCTGTTCGTCGCCGGCCAGCAGCAGGCGGCAGAGGGGGCTGTCGTAGTAGCGGTAATGCATGGCTTCATCCTCCGATGCGGCTGCCTTGCGAATAGGCTTGCCAGAGATAGACGGCGGCGTAGGCGCGCCAGGGGCGCCAGGCCTCGGCGCGGCGTTGCAGGTCGCGGGCGCTGGTGCCGGCCTCGCCCCAGACCGGCGACTTGAGCAGGCCCAGGTCGGCGGCGGGGAAGGCGTCGGCCTCGCCGAAGGCGCGCAGGGCCACGTATTCGGCGGTCCAGGGGCCGATGCCGGGCAGTTCGCAGAGGCGCTTCACCAGCGCTTCTGCGCCATCCTCCACATGCAGTTCCAGGGCGCCTTCGGCCACCGCCGCGGCGAAGCGCTGCAGGCTGGCCACGCGCTTGCCGGGCATGCCGATGCCGTCCAGGTCCGTCTCGGCCAGGGCCCGCGGGGTAGGGAAGAGGTACTGCGGGCCGTCGGCCACGGCATTGCCCAGGGGCTGGCCGAGGCGCTGCACCAGGCGGCCGGTGATGGTCACCGCGGCCTTCACCGTGACCTGCTGGCCGACGATGGCGCGCACCGCCTGCTCGAACGGGTCGAAGGCGCAGGGCAGGCGCAGCCCCGGCCAGGCCTCGACGAGCGGGCGCAACAGCGGGTCGGCGCCCAGGTGCGCGGCCACCGCCCGCGGGTCGCTGTCCAGGTCGAACATCTTGCGCACCCGCTCGGCCAGTGGGGCGCTGTCGGCGCCGGCGCCGTCCAGGTGCAGTTCCAGGCGCAGGGCTGGCTCGTCGGCCAGCGGGCGGATCTCCATCCAGCCGGGCACGCCATCCAGGCGCAGGCTGCGCCGGTAGTGCGCCTCGCCCAGCGTTTCCACCCCGGCCAGGCGGCGCAGGGCGAAATGGGCGTGGAACTGTGCCCAGTCCCAGGGCGGCTGGTAGGGCAGGTGCAGGACGAGGGGCGTGATGGGTGCGTTCATGGCGCTGACCATAACCCGCCGCCGCCGCGCTGTCGTCCCGCAGCTGACTTTCAAAGTGAGCGGGCAAACTGAGCGGGCAAGGTGAATGGGCGAAGTGCGCGGGTTCGACCTGTCATGCCTCGCACAGTAGAATGCGCGCCTTTCACGGCCGGCCCTCGGCCCGCTTCATTCACCGTTGAACCGGGAGACCGCCCATGCGCGATTACCAGGAAACCCTCTACGAAGGCTACGGCCAGCGTTTCAGCGTCGACCAGCTGCTCCACGAGGTGCGCACCGAGCACCAGCACCTGGTGATCTTCGAGAACGCCCGCATGGGCCGGGTGATGGCCCTGGACGGGGTGATCCAGACCACCGAGGCCGATGAGTTCATCTACCACGAGATGCTCACCCACGTGCCCATCCTCGCCCATGGCGCGGCCAAGCGTGTGCTGATCATCGGCGGCGGCGACGGCGGCATGCTGCGCGAAGTGAGCAAGCACGCCAGCGTCGAGCACATCACCATGGTCGAGATCGACGGCACCGTGGTCGACATGTGCAGGCAGTTCCTGCCGCGCCACTCCAGCGGCGCCTTCGACGACCCGCGCCTGGACCTGGTGATCGACGACGGCATGCGCTTCGTCGCCACCACCGAGCGCAAATTCGACGTGATCATCTCCGACTCCACCGACCCCATCGGCCCGGGCGAGGTGCTGTTCTCCGAGAACTTCTACCAGGCCTGCCACCGCTGCCTGAACCCGGGCGGCGTGCTGGTCACCCAGAACGGCACCCCGTTCATGCAGCTGGACACCGTGCGCAACACCGCCGGTCGGATGAACGGCCTGTTCGCCGACTGGCACTTCTACCAGGCGGCGGTGCCCACCTACATCGGCGGCGCCATGACCTTCGCCTGGGGCGCCCTTGAGCCCGCCCTGCGCCGCGTGCCGCTGGAAACCCTGCGCCAGCGCTTCGCCGCCAGCGGCATCGCCACCCGCTACTACAACCCGGAAATCCACCAGGGCGCCTTCGCCCTGCCGCAGTACGTGCTGCAGGCCATCGGCAAGCCGCACAACGACTGATCCGCAAGCGCCGCTGTCGGAACCATCCGGCGGCGGCGACTCTTTTTTCACCTGTGTTGGGCATAATCCGACGCCTTGACGGCATTTTCTTAAGGTCCGGCTAATTTTCACCGACTAGAATGCGCCGCCCGCTCCACGTCCCGCTCCCGGGCTTGGAGCCTCCGCGCCTCCCCGCAGGGGAGGGCGCCCGAACCGAACGTTGCACAAGACGGAACCTGAAACATGGGCCAATCGGAAGTCCTGAATACCCGCCAGCGCGCCGCCAACCTGGCGCGCGCCACGGTGTCCAGCCACCTGGGGTTCATCCTGCTCGGCAGCCTGGCGCTGATGCTGATGTTCTCCCTGTTGCGCCTGGCGCTGCTGGTCTACAACCGCGAGCTGATCGGCGACACCCCGGCCAGCACCTTCTTCGAAGCCTTCCTCACCGGGGTGCGCTTCGACATCCGCGCGGTGGTGCTGATCGTCGCGCCGATGATCTTCGCCCTGGTCAGCGTCACCGCCATGCGCTGGCGCATGTTCTGGCGCGTGTGGCTGACCGCCCTGGCCAGCCTGACGCTGTTCCTCGGCGTGCTGGAGCTGGACTTCTACCGCGAGTTCCACCAGCGCCTGAACAGCCTGGTGTTCCAGTACATGTCCGAAGACCCGAAGACGGTCATGAGCATGATCTGGTACGGCTACCCGGTGGTCCGCTACCTGCTGGCCTGGGCCGTGGCCACCTGGCTGCTGTTCATGCTGTTCCGCGGCGTCGACCGCGCCACCCGGCCCAGCGCCGTGGGCGCCTCGGCCGCCGCCTGGTACCTGCGCGTCGCCGCCCTGCTGGTGGTGGTGCTGGTGGCCGGCGTCGCCTACCGCGGCACCCTGCGCCAGGGCCCGCCGCTGCGCTGGGGCGATGCCTTCACCACCGACTCGATGTTCGCCAACCACCTGGGCCTGAACGGCTCCATGACCCTGCTCAAGGCCGCCGAGGACCGCTTCGGCGAGGACCGCGCGAACATCTGGAAGGCCACCCTGCCCGATGACCAGGCCCGCGACACCGTGCGGCAGATGCTGCTGACGCCCAACGACAAGCTGGTCGACGCCGACGACGCGGCCATCCGCCGCGACTTCACCCCGCCGGCCGAAGGCACGCTGCCGGGCGTGAAAAACGTGGTGGTGATCCTCATGGAAAGCTTCGCCGGCCACTTCGTCGGCGCTCTCGGCGCGCCGGGCAACATCACCCCGTACTTCGACAAGCTGTCGAAGGAAGGCCTGCTGTTCACCCAGTTCTTCTCCAACGGCACCCACACCCACCAGGGCATGTTCGCCACCATGGCCTGCTTCCCCAACCTGCCGGGCTTCGAGTACCTGATGCAGACGCCCGAGGGCGGCCACAAGTTCTCCGGCCTGCCGCAGCTGCTCAGCGCGCGCCAGTTCGACGACGTCTACGTCTACAACGGCGACTTCGCCTGGGACAACCAGTCCGGCTTCTTCGCCAACCAGGGCATGACCACCTTCGTCGGCCGCAACGACTTCGTGAACCCGGTGTTCTCCGACCCGACCTGGGGCGTGTCCGACCAGGACATGTTCTCCCGTGGCAACGAGGAGCTGGACCGCCTGGCCGCCAGCGGCAAGCCGTTCTATGCCCTGCTGCAGACGCTCTCCAACCACGTGCCCTACGCCCTGCCCAAGGACCTGCCGGTGGAGCGCGTGACCGGCAACGGCAGCCTCGACGAGCACCTGACCGCCATGCGCTACTCCGACTGGGCGCTGGGCCAGTTCTTCGAGAAGGCCAAGAAGTCGCCGTACTACAAGGACACCCTGTTCGTGGTGGTGGGCGACCACGGCTTCGGCGCGCCGGAACAGCTGACCGAGATGGACCTGTTCCGCTTCAACGTGCCGCTGCTGATCATCGCCCCGGGCATCCAGGAGAAGTACGGCGCCAGCCGCGACACCGTCGGCACCCAGATCGACATCGTGCCGACCATCATGGGCCGCCTGGGCGGCGAGGTGCGCCACCAGTGCTGGGGCCGCGACCTGCTGAACCTGCCGGCCGGCGACAAGGGCTTCGGCGTGATCAAGCCCTCGGGCAGCGAACAGGTGGTGGCCATCCTTTCCGGCAACCGCATCCTGATCAAGCCCAAGGAAGGCGACATCCGCGTGTACGACTACCAGGTCGGCGCCCATCCCAAGGCCGATCGCGTGCAGAGCGTGCCGGACGAGGCCGAGCTGAAGAAGCGCCTGGAATCCTTCATCCAGACCGCCACCAGGAGCCTGCTGAACAACACCACCGGCGTGGTGGACAGCAAGCCGGACAGCGACTGACCGACGCGTGACGGAGAAGGGGCCTGCGGGCCCCTTTTTCGTGGGCGGCGCTTTAAGATTTGGTTATAAATTAAGTCGATATTGATATAAGCGCTTATAAGGAAAGCCGCTATCCTGCCCGCCGGTTTTCGCAAGCCGTTCACGGCTTTCAGGAAGGGTTGATGGAATTCGGCGTCCTTGGTTTCGTTGTCGCAGGCTTGCTGGTCGGGTTCATCGTGGGCATGACCGGCGTCGGTGGCGGTTCGCTGATGACGCCCATCCTGCTCTGGTTCGGCATCAACCCGGCTGCGGCCGTGGGCACCGACCTGCTGTACGCGGCCATCACCAAGTCCGGCGGCGTGCTGGTGCACACCCGGCACAAGAACGTCGACTGGCGCATCACCGGCTGGCTGACCCTCGGCAGCGTGCCGGCGGCGGGGCTGACTCTGCTGTTCCTGCACAGCCTGGGCGCCGACACCCAGGCGCTGAACACGGTGATCAAGCACGCCCTGGGCGTGGTCCTGCTGCTCACCGCCCTGGCCATCCTGTTCAAGCAGAAGCTGCTGGCCTTCGCCCACAAGCATGCCGGCGACCATTACCACCTGGGCGGCGCCAGCCTCAACGGCCTCACCATTCTCACCGGCGTGGTGCTCGGCGCGATGGTCGCGCTGACCTCCATCGGCGCCGGCGCGCTGGGCACGGTGGCGCTGTTCGTGCTCTATCCCTTCCTCGCCACCCGCCGCCTGGTGGGCACCGAGATCGCCCACGCGGTGCCTCTGACGCTGGTGGCCGGCCTGGGCCATGCCAGCATGGGCAACATGGATTGGCAGTTGCTGGGGTACCTGCTGTGTGGTTCGCTGCCGGGGATCTACCTGGGGAGCCACCTGTCCGGGCGCATTTCGGACAACGTCCTGCGGCCGTGCCTGGCGGTGATGTTGTTCAGCATTGGCTACAAGCTGGTGTTCTGATCCGGTTCGGCGGTTCTCTGGGTTCGTGGGAGCGAGCTGGCTCGCGAACCTTGGTCCTGTGTTCCCGTCTTCCCATCGTCATTCCCGCGAACGCGACATCCATGTCGCAGACCTCCTGAGCGCGGGTTTCGCTCGGCCTTCGAATCGCGGACAGAGTCCGCTCCTACAGTTCCAGGAAGCACGGGCGTAGGAGCGGACTCCGTCCGCGATCGGATTCACCGGCCACGCCGGACATCCCGGTGGCACGGATGGCGGCGGATAACCGAGAACGGTTATTCGCCCTACGTTCCCATTCGCGGGAATGACGGGGCGGGGGTCGGAGCATCAGGATGACTCCAGATTCTCCGGCTGCTCAGGACAGCCCCCTCTCCCTTCAGGGCGGGGCGCGCAGCCGAGGGCTGGGGAGAGGGCGCTCTTGAACCCCACGGCACTGCGCCGGCAGATGCTCCAGTCACTGCAGCACGAATGAAAAAAGCCGCGCAGGAGTGAGGCGCGGCTGGAAGCGGCGGGCGTCGGGAGGGCCCGCCGAAAGCGTTGGCTTCAGTGGTGCCCGCAGAGGGCGTCGCGGCCACGTTCGCCGAGGATGTTGAACAGCAGGTTGAGCAGCACGGCCCAGATCGCGGTCATGGCGATGCCGCTGTGGGTGATCGGTTCCATCCAGGCGGGCAGGGCGGCGAAGAAGTCCGGGCGCACCACCGGGACCATGCCCATGCCGATGCTCACCGCCACCAGCAGCTGGTTGCGGCGGTCGACGATGTCCACCTCGTGGAGGATGCGGATGCCGCTGGCGGCGACCATGCCGAACATGGCGATGCCGGCGCCGCCGAGCACCGCCGGCGGGATCGAGGCGACCACGTAGGCGGCCTTGGGCATCAGGCTGAGGAGGATCAGGAAGCCGCCGGCGGCCACGGTGACGAAGCGGCTGCGCACCCCGGTCATCTGCACCAGGCCGATGTTCTGGGCGAACGACGAATGGGTGAAGGTGTTCATGAAGCCGGCGAAGAACGACGCCGTGGCATCGCACAGCAGGCCGCGGCGCAGGCGCTTGGGGCAGATCTCGTCGCCGGTGATCTTGCCCAGGGCGAGGAACATGCCGGTGGACTCGACGAAGATGATCAGCACCACCAGGCACATCGACAGCACCGGGGCCAGGTGGAAGCTGGGCGCGCCGAAGTGCAGCGGGGTGACCACCTCGAAGGCCGGGCGGGCGTCGATGCCGGACAGGTCGACCATGCCCATGGCGCTGGCGACGATATAGCCCAGCAGCATGCCGATGAGCACCGAGACGTTGGTCCAGAAACCCTTGAGGAAGCGGTTGACCAGCAGGATGGCGGCCAGCACCAGGCTGGACAGGAACAGGTATTCCAGGGCGCCGAAGTTGGCCGCGCCCTTGCCGCCGCCGGCCCAGTTGATGGCCACCGGGAACAGGCACATGCCGATGGAGGTGATCACGGTGCCGGTCACCAGCGGCGGGAAGAAGCGCACGATGCGGCTCATGAAGGGCGCCACCAGCATGCCGAACAGGCCGGCGGCGATGGTCGCGCCGAAGATGCCGTTGATGCCCACGCCGGGCATCCCGGCCATGGCCACCATGCTGCCGACGGCGGCGAAGCTGGCGCCCATCATCACCGGCATGCGGATGCCGATCGGACCGATGCCCAGCGACTGCACCACGGTGGCGATGCCGGCGACCAGCAGGTCGGCATTGATCAGGAAGGCGATTTCCTCGCGGGACAGGCCGGCGGCCTGGCCGACGATCAGCGGGACGGCCACGGCGCCGCCGTACATCAGGAGCACGTGCTGGAATCCCACCAGCAGCAGTTGCAGCAACGGCAGACGCTGGTCGGCGGACGAGCCGGCCGCGTGGCGCTCAGTTACCTCGGACATGCAACACCTCGATTTTTTATTGTTGTGTCACTGGTGGACGCCGATCAGGCTCGGCGGCCGGGTAGTACTGGCTCGCCACACCCCCGGGGCCGTGCGGGTGAAGCGGTGCGGGACTTTATAGCGTTGATGTGTATTCGCTTCAATATGTTTTTGTATACAACTCTCTGGTCGGCTTGTGAATGATGGGTTTCGGGTCGCTCTAGGCCGCGTGTTCCGTGGCTCCGGCGGGATGTAGCCGTAGGTCGGGCGGGACTACATTTTTATTCCGTGGAGTCGGTGTTCCTGTAGGAGCGGACTTTGTCCGCGATTCGCGCGCAGGGCGCGCTCCTACATGGGAGCCGTTGGTGCAGGCGGAATATCGGGCGCCGGCCTTGCCGGCGGAATCGTGGACGGAGTCCGCTCCTACAGCTCGTCGTGAGGCACGGTGGCTCTTTGTAGGAGCGAGCTTGCTCGCGAACCTTGCCCTACCTCCTCCCTTAACCCCGTCATCCCCGCGAACGCGGGGAACCAGAGACTGGCGCGACCCGTACCGTGAACGCCGCTGGTTTCCCGCGTTCGCGGGAATGACGAGGGTGGTTTGGGTGTCTGGGTGGTTCGCGAGCAAGCTCGCTCCTACGAAGAGCCTGCGGGCATAAAAAAACCGCACCCGGAGGTGCGGTCTTTCTGGTTCCGGCGAACCGCGGTGGCTCAGTTGGTCTGGGCGCCCTTGGCGATCCAGGAGCCGATCAGGTTGCGCTCTTCCTGGGTCATCTGGGTGATGTTGCCCAGCGGCATGACCTGGGAGGCCACGGCCAGCGCCTGGATCTTCGCGGTCTGCGCCTGGATCTGCTGCGGCGTGTCGAACATCACGCCGGCCGGGGCGGCGCTGAACAGCGGGCTGGTCGGCTTGGCCGAGTGGCACACGGTGCAGCGTTCCTGGATGACGTGATGAACCTTCTCGAAGTCGCCATTGCCGCCGGCGCCGGCGGCTTGCGCCTGGGCCGGGGCCTGTGCGGCGGCGGGCTTGTCGGCCTCTTCCTTGGCGCGTTCGGCGGCGGTCTTGCCGCCGATGGCGGTTTCCGGCAGCGGCTGGTACTGCACCTGCGCGGCGTTGCCGGCGGGGGCGGCGCTCTGCAGCGTCGGGCCGGTGACGAAGGCCAGGGCGATCATGCCCACGGCGCCGGCGGGCAGGGCCCAGGCCATGCCGTTGCCGTTGTGGCGGGTGTTGAAGTAGTGCCGCACGATCACCGCCAGCGCCGCGATGCACGCCAGGATCAGCCAGTTGTAGTGGCTGCCGTAGGTGCTCGGGAAGTGGTTGCTGATCATGATGAACAGCACCGGCAGGGTGAAGTAGTTGTTGTGGCGCGAACGCAGCAGGCCCTTGGCCGGCAGCACCGGGTCGGGCTCGCGGCCTTCCTCGATGGCCTTAACCAGCGCGCGCTGGGCCGGCATGATCACCCGGAACACGTTGCCGACCATGATGGTGCCGATGATCGCGCCGACGTGCAGGTAGGCGCCGCGGCCGCTGAACACCTGGCTGAGCAGGTAGGCGGCGAGCACCAGCAGGGCGAACAGGATGGCGCCGAGCAGGGCGGGGGTCTTGCCCAGCGGCGAGTCGCACAGGCCGGAGTAGATGAACCAGCCGGCGATCAGCGAGCCGATGCCGATGGCGATGGCCGCGGCGGGCGCCAGGTCGCTGCCCGGGGCCACCAGGTACAGGCTGGGGTTCAGGTAGAAGACGATGGTCAGCAGGCACACGCCCGAGAGCCAGGTGGAGTAGGCCTCCCATTTGAACCAGTGCAGGTTGTCCGGCATCTTCGGCGGCGCCAGCTTGTATTTCTCCAGGTGGTAGATGCCGCCACCGTGGATCGCCCAGAGGTCACCCGAGAGCCCCTCGCGCGGGTTGGCGCGGTTGAGGTTGTTTTCCAGCCAGACGAAGTAGAACGAGGCACCGATCCAGGCGATGCCGACGATCATGTGAATCCAGCGAACCAGCAGGTTCGCCCATTCGATGAGATGTGCTTCCACAGTCATTACCTCTTGCCCGGGCGCCGGCGTCGCGGCGGACGGGCCTCTCTTATTAGTTTAGTTGGGGGTCGAGGAGCAGTTGCTCGTCCTCGGTGAAGAAATGCTCGTCGCAGTTGTTGCCGGAACCGCTGCGATCGACCACCAGGAAGTCATCCCGCTTTTCGATCGTCAGCACCGGGTGGTGCCAGACGCCGCGGTGGTAATTGATGCCCTGCCTTCCGTTGCTCAGGAAGGCGCGGACAAGACCCGGTACAGGTACGTCGCCAAGTGGCGCGACCACGACCAGAAAGGAGTTGCCGAGCAGCGGGATGAAGGCCTGGCTGCCCAGCGGATGACGTTCCAGCATGCGGATGCGCAAGGGCATCTCCAGTGCTTCGGCGCTGAAGATGCTGATGATCGCCTTATCCTCGGGCTGCGCGGTCTCGACCGTGGCGAGCTTGTGATAGCGGCGGGTGGAACCGTTGTTGATCATGAAGTAGTCGCTGCCCTCGGTCTCGATGACATCACCGAACGGGGCGAAGGCTTCCTTGGTCAACGGTTCGATCTTCAGGGTACGCATGGCTGGTCACTTGTATTCGTTGTACTGAACCCGGGCGGGGCCCGGGAACCGCTTCTTCCGTCACTCCCGCGAACGCGGGAGCCCTGTGTCTCTGGCCCCCCGCGCCTGCGGGGACGACGGCGGTGTTTCGCTTACCTGGCCACCTTGCCGAACAGGCGCAGACGGCTGACGCCACCGTCCGGGAAGATGTTCAGGCGCACGTGGGTGATCGGGCCCAGTTCCTTGATCTGCTCGATGAAGGTGTGCTCGTTGTGCATCTGCAGCTTCTGGCTGGGCAGCAGTTCGCGCCAGTACAGGCTCTGGGTGGCGATCTGGCTGTCGGTGCCGCCCTTCACGAAGGCCGCCTGGATGTTGCAGCTCTCCGGGTAGTTGCCCTTGAAGTGCAGGGTGTCGACGACGATCTTCTCGACGATGCCGGCGTGGCCCAGCGCGACAATCACCCAGTCGTTGCCCGGGGTGCGGCGGCGGCCGGTTTCCCAGCCGTCGCCCATGTTCACGCCGCGGCCGGGGTTGAGGATGTTGCTCATGCGGCCGAAGTGTTCGTCGGAGCAGGCGAGGGCGCGGCCGCCGTTCAGTGCCGCGGCCAGGTCGACCTGCTCGTTGGGGTTCTGCTGGGCCCAGTCGCGGAACGGGATGCCGTACACGCGCAGGCGCGCCACGCCGCCGTCCGGGTAGATGTTCAGGCGCAGGTGGGTGTAGGGGCGCTCGTCGCTGATCTCGTGGTAGTGGTGGCTGTTGCCCTGCAGCTCGACGGAGGACAGCACTTCGGTCCACTGGGTGTCGTCGTTCGGCTCGCCCTCGGCCACGAAGCAGCCGTCGAGGGAGGCCGACGGCGGGAAGTTGCCGGTGAAGAAGCTGGTGTCGATGTCCACGCCCTTGATCGAGCCCGGCACGCCCAGGCGGATCACCGCGTGGTCATAGCCTTCGAAGCGCTTGCGGCGGGATTCCCAGCCGTCCATCCACTTGCCGTTGTCGTCGAATACGCCTTCCTTCCACACCGCGGGGGTGGGCTGCAGCATGCGGCTGGCAGCGGCGAACCATTCGTCGGTGACGCTGATCACCTTGCTCCCCAGGCGCTCGTCGGCCAGGTTGACGAATTTCTCGAAGGGAGCGTTGTAGGTTCTCATCTTGTTCTCCTTGGTGACGTGTTAGTCCGGTCCTGCGCGCTCACAGCTGCTGCAGACGGAACATCGCGATCTTGTTGATCTCGGCCAGGGCGGTCTGGAATTCCTGCTCCGGCGTGTTGTGGATGCGCTCCTCGAAGGCCGCGAGGATCTGGTGGCGGTTGCTGCCCTTCACCGCCTTGATGAAGGGGAAGCCGAATTTCGCCTTGTACGCATCGTTGAGTTCGTTGAAGCGGGCGAATTCCTCGGCAGTGCATTCGTGGATGCCGGCGCCGGCCTGCTCGGAGGTGCTGGAGGCGGTCAGCTCGCCGCGCACCGCGGCCTTGCCGGCCAGGTCCGGGTGGGCGTTGATCAGTGCCAGCTGGGCTTCATGGCTGGCTGACAGGAGGATGTCGGCCATGCGCTGCTGCAGGCTCTCGATGTCGTTGAGGTTCTCGTCCACGCCCAGGTCGTAGGCCTTCTCGGCCACCCAGGGGGAATGTTCGTAGATGTCGGCGAAGGCGGCGACGAAGGCCGCGCGGTCGAGGCTGGCCGGGGTGAGGGTCTGGAAGCGGCTCATGCCTGGCTCTCCTTGAACGGGTGCTTTTCGTGCCAGTGGCGGGCGATGTCGACGCGGCGGGTGATCCAGACCTTCTCGTGGCCTTTCACGTACTGGATGAAGCGCTCCAGCGCGGCCAGGCGCGCCGGGCGGCCGAGCAGGCGGCAGTGCATGCCGATGGAGAGCATCTTCGGCGCGCCCTCGGCGCCTTCGGCGTAGAGCACGTCGAAGGCGTCCTTGAGGTATTCGAAGAAGTCGTCGCCCTTGTTGAAGCCCTGCACCTGGGTGAAGCGCATGTCGTTGGTGTCCAGGGTGTAGGGGATCACCAGGTGCGGCTTCTCGGCGGTGCTCTCCGGGTCCCAGTAGGGCAGGTCGTCGTCGTAGGTGTCGGAGTCGTAGAGGAAACCGCCTTCCTCGCGCACCAGGCGCCGGGTGTTCGGGCCGGTGCGGCCGGTGTACCAGCCCTGCGGGCGCTCGCCGGTCAGCTCGGTGAGGATGCGGATGGCCTCCAGCAGGTGCTCGCGCTCATGGGCCTCGTCCATGTACTGGTAGTCGATCCAGCGGTAGCCGTGGCTGCAGATCTCGTGGCCGGCGGCGACCATCGCCCTGATCACGTCCGGGTGGCGCTGGGCGGCCATGGCCACGGCGAAGATGGTCAGCGGCAGGTCGTACTTCCTGAACAGCTTGAGCAGGCGCCAGACGCCGGCGCGGCTGCCGTATTCGTAGAGGGATTCCATGCTCATGTTGCGCGCGCCCTGCAGCGGCTGGGCGGCGACCATCTCGGAGAGGAAGGCCTCGGATTCCTTGTCGCCATGGAGGATGCAGCGCTCGCCGCCTTCCTCGTAGTTAAGCACGAAGGACAGCGCGATGCGGGCGTCGCCCGGCCAGTGCGGGTGGGGAGGGTTGTCGGCGTAACCGACCAGGTCGCGTGGGTAGTCAGCGCTCACTGCAGTGTTCCTTCTTGTTGGGGGCGGCGTGGGGCGGTAGGGCGTGCGCCACCGTGTTGCGAGATATTGTATACAAGTTGTGTGGTCGAATGTAAATACAATCCCGCGCGCCGATTTCGCCATCCGTCGTCATCCGCATCCGTCGGTAGAACAAGCAAATTACCTGCCCGAACGGTCAGCCTGGCGGGCTGTGGCCTTCCTGGTTCCGGCGATGGATCGAAATGCCGCGTGCTGGTGCGCTGGCGCCGTTTCGGGGCGCTGGAGCGAATTTTTTGTATACAATGTTTTGGTGATGGCGTATTTTCGTCCCATCCAACCCACCCGGCCGGCCGCTGCCTGCGGGGTGCAACCCACACCACACCGAGAAGGAGGACGGCGTCCGCCGGCCGCGCCGGGGATGCCCAGAGCCCATGGGACGTTTGACGACGCACGTACTGGATTCCGCCCACGGCTGCCCCGGCCATGGCATCAAGGTCGAGCTCTACCGCGTGGAAGGCCAGCAGCTGGAACTGGTCGCCACCCGCGTGACCAACGACGACGGCCGCTGCGACGAGCCGCTGTTGCAGGGCGAGGACTTCCGCGCCGGGGTCTACCAGTTGCAGTTCAACGCCGGCGACTACTACCGCGCCCGTGGCGTGCAACTGCCGCAACCGGCCTTCCTCGATCAGGTGGTGCTGCGCTTCGGCATCGCCTCGGAAAGCGACCACTACCACGTGCCGCTGCTGATCTCGCCGTACAGCTACTCGACCTACCGCGGCAGCTAGGCCGCCACCGACTTCCCACCCGACTCTTCGTGGAGTCCCATCGGCCCGCCTCTGGCGGGTCTTTTTTTGCCTGTGCGTTCTTGCGCCGAGATGCTTTCGTAGGATGGGTTGAACTTGTGTTCTGCCGGGAGACATGGGTAACAGGTGTCGGGAGACATAGGTAACGCATTTAGGATCACGGAATTGCCGTATCGGGAGATCGAGCGATGCCGTGGAAGGAGTGCACACCTGTGTCCAGTCGATATGAGTTCGTTCTCCTGGCAGAACAGCCTGATGCCAACGTGCGGGAGCTGTGCCGGCGCTTCGAGATCAGTCCGAAAACAGCCTACAAGTGGCTTCGACGCTACCAAGAGCAAGGCGAACCGGGATTGCTGGATAAGTCCCGGCGTCCCTTGAGTTGCCCCCGCCGTAGCAGCGAGGACCTGGAGCACGCTGTCCTGGCCTTGCATGAGGCCTATCCCGCCTGGGGCGGCCGCAAACTGCGCAGCCTGATGTCGGGTGACGAGTCTGCACGTCCGCATCACAGCACGCTCGATGCGATTCTGCGCCGGCATGGCCGGCCGTTGCGTTATGGGGCCGACGCCGGCCCTGCCGCGACATCGCGCTTCGAGCACGAGGCGCCAAACGACCTCTGGCAGATGGACTTCAAGGGGCACTTTGCGCTGTTCGGCCAGCGCCAGCATTGCCATCCATTGACGCTGCTCGATGACCACTCACGCTTTGCCCTGTGCCTGGCGGCCTGTGCTGACGAGCGGCGTGAAACGGTCCGCCAACAACTGATCAGGGTATTCCGGCGCTATGGCCTGCCCCGGCGCATTACCAGCGACAACGGCCCACCCTGGGGCTCAACCCGTCGCGGCGGCCTCTCGGCTCTGGAAGTCTGGTTGATGCGCTTGGGCATCAAGGTCGGACACAGCCGGCCTCACCATCCGCAGACCCAAGGCAAGCTCGAACGCTTCCATCAGACGCTCAAGCGCGAGCTGCTGCACGACGCGCACTTCCGCACCCTGGAGCAATGCCAGGCGGGTATGGACCGCTGGCTGGAACAGTACAATCAGCAACGTCCGCATCAGGCGCTGGGCCAGAAGCCGCCCTTGACGCGTTACCGGAGCAGCCCCAGGCCATACCCGGAAAAGTTGCTGGAAGTGGAGTACGAGCCCGGAGAGCGGGTGCTGACGGTACATACCAAGGGCCAGATTCGCCTCGATGGCCGAATGGTATTCGTCAGCGAAGGTCTGGCGGGTGAGCGAGTCGCCATCCGCCCCGCCAAGGAGGATGGCGTACTCGACATCATTTTCATCAACAAAACGGTCCGGCAGGTCGACCTCAGGCAGCCGGAGTGACCATGGGAAACCGTTACCCATGTGTCCCGACAGGCGTTACCTATGTGTCCCGGCAGAACACTTGCGAAACCCATCGGGCAATGGCGATGGGTATCGCTTCGCTCCACCCCCACCGCGTTCCCATGTAGGAGCGTGCCCTGCGCGCGAAATCGCGGGCAGGGCCCGCTCCTACAGGTTGCCACCGAACCTCTCGTCTGCACCGGACAGCTCCCTCTCCCTTCAGGGCGGGGCGCGCAGTCGAGGGTTGGGGAGAGGGAGCGGAATCAACCCTGAACACCATTGCTGCCGGTAAATACCGTTCGCGAGCAAGCTCGCTCCTACGAAAAGCCTTGGCACCTGTAGGAGCGAGCTTGCTCGCGAACGGTTCTATGGACCTCAGCGGCTCAGCAGCGAAGCCCCGCCCGCGGTGGCGAAGAGCGCGGCGCTGCCGCGGTTGAACCAGGCCTGGCCCTTGCCCGAGCGCAAGAAGCGCGCGGCGCCGCGGGCGCTGAGGCCGTAGAACAGCTTGCAGGCGAAGTCGAGCAGCGCCCAGGTGAGGATCATCACCAGCAGCTGCTGCCACAGCGGGTGGTCGGCCTTGAGGAACTGCGGCAGGAAGGCGGCGAAGAACAGGATGTCCTTCGGGTTGCTGGCGCCCAGGCCGAAGGCCTTCCAGTACAGGCCGCGGAAGCCCGGGTTGACCGGCATCTCCTCGGCGGCGCGCGGCTGGCCGGCGATGCGGGATTCCTGCCAGCTCTGCCAGGCCAGGTAGAACAGGTAGAGCGCGCCCAGCACCTTGAGCACGCTGAACAGCTTCTCCGAGGCCAGCAGCAGCGCGCCCAGGCCCAGGGCCGAGGCGCTGAGCAGGCAGATGGAGGCGCTGACCCCGCCGAGGAAGGCCGGCAGCGAACGGCGCAGGCCATAGTTGAGGCTGTTGCTGACCATCAGCAGCGACAGCGGGCCGGGAATCAGGATCACGATCAGGGCGGCGCTGCTGTAGAGCAGCCAGGTTTCCAGGTTCATCGCGGGCTCTCGAATGCAAAGGCCCCGACGCAGGCATGCGTCGGGGCCGTGGCGGGGCCGCTCCAGATTACAGGAAGATGAATTTGGCTACAAATATCGCACAGAGTGCATACAGGCTGACGGTCACGTCCTTGTGGCGGCCGGTGAAGACCTTCATCGCCACGTAGGTCACGAAGCCCATGGCGATGCCGTCCGCCACCGAGAAGGTCAGCGGCATCATGATCACGGTGACGATGGCCGGGATGGTCTCGGTGTGCTCCTGCCAGTCGATGTGCGCCAGGCCGCCCATCATCAGCATGGCCACGTAGATCAGCGCGCCGGCGGTGGCGTAGGCGGGGATCATTCCGGCCAGCGGGGCGAAGAACATGGCGGCGACGAACAGCGCGCCGACGGTCACCGCGGTCAGCCCGGTGCGGCCGCCGGCGGCCACGCCCGCGGCGCTTTCCACATAGCTGGTCACCGGCGGCACGCCGAGCACGGCGCCGACCACGCTGGAGGTGCTGTCGGCCTTCATCGCCTTGGACAGGTTTTCGATGCGGCCGTCCTCGCGCACCAGGTGGGCACGCTGGGCCACGCCCATCAGGGTGCCGGCGGTGTCGAACATGTGCACGAAGAGGAAGGCCAGGATCACGCTGATCATGGTCACGTTGAAGGCGCCGGCGATGTCCATGGCCAGGAAGGTCGGCGCCAGGCTCGGCGGCATGGAGAACACCCCGCCGAACTGCACCAGGCCCAGGGCGATGCCGGCCACGGTGACGGTGAGGATGCTGATGAGGATGCCGCCGAACACCCGGCGGTATTCCAGCACGGCGATCATCAGGAAGCAGATCGCCGCCAGCAGCGGGCCGGGCTTGGTCAGGTCGCCCAGGTGCACCAGGGTGGCGGGGCTGGCGACCACGATGCCGGCGGTCTTGAGACCGATCAGCCCGAGGAACAGCCCGACCCCCGCGCCCATGGCGAAGCGCAGGCTCGGCGGAATGCTGTTGAGCAGCCATTCGCGGATGCGCGAGAAGGTCAGCACCATGAACAGCACGCCGGAGATGAACACCGCGCCCAGGGCGATCTCCCAGCTGTAGTTCATGGTCTTGACCACGGTGTAGGTGAAGAAGGCGTTGAGGCCCATGCCCGGCGCCAGGCCCACCGGCCAGTTGGCGTACAGGCCCATCAGGAAGCAACCCAGGGCGGCGGCCAGGCAGGTGGCGACGAAGGCCGCCCCGTGGTTGACCCCGGCGTCGGCCATGATGTTGGGGTTGACGAATATGATGTAGGCCATGGTGATGAAGGTGGTCAGGCCGGCGGCCAGTTCGGTCTTCACCGTGGTGCCGTGCTGGCTGAGCTTGAACAGGCGTTCGAGCAGGCCGGTGGCGGGTGGGCTGGAGGCGACAGCGGTTTGTTGTTCTTGTTTGGTGCTTTCCACAGCGGGTACTCCTCAACGCTCTTGTTGTTGGTCCTTGCCGTCGGCTGGTTCACCTGCGTCCCTGGCTCGGCGGAAGGCTTGAGGGTGTGTTCTTGACTTGCGAGTCAGGAAGTCACGCCGGCGATTATGAGGTTGTATACAAAAAAATCAAATAATGTTTCGTACCTATCTCCCGCCTTCTTCCAAACAATTCATCGGAAGATTCGTTCAGGCGTTGCGCAGAATTTGTCCAGAGGGGACGGCTGAATGCCGCATGGCAAGGGGGATGCGCCGGGTGCGCGGTGCTGGGCATTTTGTGTACACTGGTGGCCATCATTTCGTCGCGCCCGCGTACCTGGTAGCGGATTGCCCAGGCCGCCGGTCCGCCCAACAAGGTTGAGGATCCATGACCGACCCGCTGCAACAGATCAAGAAGCCGGCGCGCAACGGCAAGAGCCGTACCGGCACGCAGGACGAGATCGTCTACGCGCACATCTTCGACGCCATCCTCGAACAGCGTCTGGCGCCGGGCACCAAGCTGAGCGAAGAGGCCCTGGGCGAAATCTTCGGCGTCAGCCGCACCATCATCCGCCGCGCCCTGTCGCGCCTGGCTCACGAGCAGGTGGTGCTGCTGCGCCCCAACCGCGGCGCGGTGGTGGCCAGCCCGAGCATCGACGAGGCCCGGCAGATCCTCTTCGCCCGGCGCACCGTCGAGCGCGCCATCACCGAGCTGGCGGTGGACAACGCCAGCGCCGAAACCCTGGCCGAGCTGCGCGAGATGGTGGTGCAGGAGCAGGCCAGCTTCGCCCGCGGCGACCGCGGCGCGGGCATCCGTCTGTCCGGCGAGTTCCACCTCAAGCTGGCGGAAATGGCCAGGAACGCCCCGCTGGTCAGCTTCCAGCGCAGCCTGGTGTCGCAGACCTCGCTGATCATCGCCCAGTACGAGGCGGGTGGCCGTTCGCACTGCTCGTTCGACGAGCACAACGAAATCCTCGACGCCATCGAGAAGGGCGAGAAGGAAAAGGCCGTGACCCTGATGATGCACCACATGGCGCACATCGACGACAAGCTGAACCTGGAAGGCGACAGCGCCTCGGGCGACCTGCACGCGGTGTTCTCGCACCTGCTCGGTGGCAAGAAGAAGGGCGGGCGTAGCGCGGCGCGTTGAGGTTTGCCTATGAAAAAGCCCCGCCTGAGTGCGTAACGCTGTTCGCTTAAGAAAGAATGCCGTTTCTCTGTCTGGGAGAAACGGCATTTTTCATTTGGGAGGGGCTGTGGCTTCGTTTGCGAGCTTTGGCCCGTCGCACCCAACCTAAACCCCGTCATTCCCGCGAACGCGGGACGCGGCTCCATCGCGAACAGCGCTTGCGCTGGCCCGAAGGGGAATAACCCAGTGACTGCGGGGTTCGCGAGCAAGCTCGCTCCTACGAAGAGCAGTGCCCGCCCTTGCTCTTGGACTTCCAGAGGGATATCCGAGCGCACCGGAACGCCCCTTCAGAAGGCCGAGCGAAACCCGCGCTCAGGAGGTCATGCGACATGGATGTCGCGAGAGCCCCGCGGGCTACAGGGACGTACCCTCGGGGCGGGCCTCCGTGGCGGGGGAATTCGTGAGGGTAGCCCGGCTTTATCGGGCCCGTATGTTGGGGCAAGCCTTTTTGGTTCCTTTTGTGGCGTTTGACAAAAGGGACTCGCCCGAGGGGGCGAAACAAGAAGGTCGGGCAAACTCGGAGCGGCGCAGAAACACCCAAGCCAAGGCAACTGGGTTCCCGCGTTCGCGGGAATGACTGGGTGAGGTTAGGGGTGGGAGGATGGCGCCTGACCGACACGTCGCTCAGGACAGCCCCCTCTCCCTTCAGGGAGAGGGTTGGGGAGAGGGCGCTCTTGAACCCAGCACCATCGCTACCGGCAAACACCCTTCGCGAGCAAGCTCGCTCCTACGAGAAGCAGCGCGCTACACAGCATCAGTCCCCGCGATACTCACACCCACTGGTGCAGGTCTCATGCACCCGCACCCGCGACAGCTCCGGCAGCAGCGGCTTGACCTGCTGCCAGATCCAGAGCGAGAGGTTCTCGCTTGTGGGGTTTTCCAGGCCGGGGATGTCGTTCAGGTAGTTGTGGTCGAGCTGTTCGTAGATCGGCTTGAAGATCTGCTTGATCTCGGAGAAGTCGCGGATCCAGCCGGTATGCGGGTCGACCTCGCCCTCGATGTACAGCGCCACGCGGAACGAATGGCCGTGCAGGCGGCCGCACTTGTGGCCCTCCGGGACGTGGGGCAGGCGGTGGGCGGACTCGAAAGTGAATTCCTTGAACAGTTCCAAGAGGTGGCCTTCAGATCATCAGTGGGCAATTGCAACCGCCCATTGTACCCACTTTGCCGGCCGGCTGGGCACACCCCGTCGGCGGCTCAGCGCGTCAACTCGACCTGGACTTCCTCGCCCTCGCGCAGCGTCAAGGGCGCCATGACGGCCGCGCCCACCGTGGTCGGGCCATTGGCGCCGGTGGTTTCCCAGGTCACTTCGCAGCTCAGGTAATAGCGCCCCGCCGGCACCTGGGCGAAGCTGAAACGGCCCTCGGCGTCGGCGCGCACCGTGCGGGTGTAGATCTTCGCCCGGGCGTCGGGCTCGCCTAGCGGCCGCCGCTCCTGGTAGGCCTTGTACAGCGGCGCCATGTAGCGCGTCGCCGGGATCAGCGCCACGTCCTTGCCGGCCGCCGGCTTCAGGGTGCCGGCGCGGGTCTTGAGGAAGGCGCGGCCGTCGATCCTGCCGTTGCCGTGGACCGCCAGCGCCTGGTACTCGGCGCTGGGGAACTCGTCGAAGTTCAGTGGCCGGCCCTGGTTGGGCGAGATGCAGCCGGCCAGGGTGAGGCCGAGCAGGGCGACGAACAGGTGGCGCATGAAGGCTTCTCCGGGGCATGGGCTATGCGTCTGCAAAGATAGCCCAGGCCCGGCTCACTTGAGGTCCAGGCGCCTGGCCAGGCGGTTCAGGTTGGCCCGGTCCACCCCCAGTTCGCGGGCCACGGCCGCCCAGTTGCCGGTGTGGCGTTGCAGGCTGGCGGCGATCAGCTGGCGCTGGAAGTCATCCAGCGCGGTGCGCAGTTCGATGCCGGGTTTGGGCAGCTCGCGGGCGGGGGCGGACTTGCCGGTTTCCGGCAGGTGCAGGCCCTGTTCGAGGCCGAGGTCGTCGAGCTCCAGGGTGAGGATGCGCGGGCGTTCGGGGCTTGAGGCCAGGGCCTTGAGCGAGGCGCGGCCGATCAGGTGTTCCAGTTCGCGCACGTTGCCCGGCCAGGGGTAGCCGAGCAGGGCGGCCTGGGCCTCGGCGCTCAGGCGCAGGCTGCGCAGGCCCAGGCGCGGGCGGTTCTGTTCGAGGAAGTAGCCGGCCAGCAGCAGGATGTCGTTGCCGCGTTCGCGCAGCGGCGGCACCCGCAGCGGGTAGACGCTCAGGCGGTGGTAGAGGTCGGCGCGGAAGCGCCCGGCGCGCACTTCCGCGGCCAGGTCGCGGTTGGTGGCGGCGATCAGGCGCACGTCCACGCGGTGCTCGCGGTCCGAGCCCAGGCGCTGCAGTTGGCCGCTTTGCAGTACGCGCAGCAGCTTGGCCTGGATCGCCATCGGCAGCTCGCCCACTTCGTCGAGGAACAGGGTGCCGCCGTCGGCCAGTTCGAACTTGCCGCGGCGCTCGCCCACGGCGCCGGAGAAGGCGCCGCGCACGTGGCCGAAGAGTTCGCTCTCCACCAGGGTTTCCGGCAGCGCCGCGCAGTTCAGGCTGATCATCGGCTGGGCGTGGCGCAGCGAGCGCTGGTGGATGGCCTGGGCCACCAGTTCCTTGCCCACGCCGGTCTCGCCGGTGACCAGCACGCTGAGGTCGCTGCCGGCCACCAGCTTGATTTCGTCCACCAGTTGGCGGTGCGCCGGGCTCTGCCCGACCAGTTCGCGCGGGGCCTCGCCGGCGGCGCGCTGGTAGGCGTCGGCGCGCTGCTGTTCGTGCTCGGCGCGCAGGGTGAGGTCGAGCATGCGCTGGCTGGCCTTCACCGTGGCCGCTGCCAGGCTGGCGAAGGCCTGCAGGTTGTCCAGGTCGCCGCTGGAGAAACGTCCGGGCTCGAGGGCGTCGAGGGTCAGCAGGCCCCAGGGCTGCTCGTCGAGGTACAGCGGGCAGCCCATGCAGTCGTGTACTTCCAAGTGTACGCCTTCCACCAGGCCGTCGTAGGGGTCGGGCAGGCCGCAGTTGGCGTCGAACAGGGTGGGGCCGGGGCGTTCCAGCAGGGCCTGCAGGCGCGGGTGTTCGGCGATCTTGAAACGGCGGCCGAGGGTGTCCGGGCTCAGCCCGTCCACCGCCAGGGGCACCAACTGCTCGCCTTCCAGGCGCAGCAGGGCGCTGGCGTCGCAGGGCAGCAGTTCGCGCAGGGCTTCGAGCAGGCGGCGGTAGCGTTCTTCGTCGGGCAGTTCGCGGGACAGGTCGTCGACCAGGGGGAGCAGGGTGGCAAGCAAGGGATTGCTGGTCATTATGACCTCTATGTAGTCCGTATGACTCGAATGATTGCTGGTCATTATGACTTCTGACGCCGCGGAAGTCCCGCGAATACTGGCCGCCGGCCTTGGCACGTTTTCTGAAGGATTACAGGCAGTTCCCACCCTGTCTTGCGTTCCAAGGAGATCCGCATGCTGTCCAACGAACAACGCACCCTGATCAAGGCGACCGTCCCGCTGCTGGAAACCGGTGGCGAAGCCCTGACCCGGCACTTCTACCAGCTGATGCTGACCGAGTATCCGCAGGTGCGTCCGCTCTTCAACCAGGCCCACCAGGCCTCCGGCGACCAGCAACGGGCCCTGGCCAACGGCGTGCTGATGTACGCCCGCCACATCGACGAACTGGAGCGCCTCGGCCCGCTGGTGGGGCAGATCGTCAACAAGCACGTGTCGCTGCAGATTCTGCCGGAACATTATCCTATCGTCGGCGCCTGCCTGCTGCGCGCCATCCGCGAAGTGCTGGGCGAGGAGATCGCCACCGACGAGGTGATCGCCGCCTGGGCCGCCGCCTACCAGCAACTGGCCGACATCCTGATCGGAGCCGAGGAGTCGGTATACGCCCGCAATGCCGCCGAAGAGGGTGGCTGGCGCGGCGCGCGGCGCTTCCGCGTGGCGCGCAAGGTGGCCGAGAGCGAGGAAATCACCTCCTTCTACCTGCAACCGGTGGACGGCGGCGCGCTGCTGGACTTCGAGCCGGGCCAGTACATCGGCCTGCGCCTGGACCTGGATGGCGAGGAAGTGCGCCGCAACTATTCGCTGTCGGCCCCGGCCAACGGCCGCGAGTACCGCATCAGCGTCAAGCGCGAGCCCGAGGGCAGGGTTTCCAACTACCTGCACGACCAGCTCCGGGAAGGCGACGAGATCGACCTGTTCCCGCCGGCCGGGGACTTCGTTCTGGGCGACAGCGACAAGCCGCTGGCGCTGATCACCGCGGGCGTCGGCATCACCCCGTCGCTGGCCATGCTGCAGCAGGCGCTGGACGCCGGCCGCGTGGTGCACTTCATCCACTGCGCGCGCCACGGCGGCGTGCACGCCTTCCGCGAGTTCATCGAGAACCAGGCGCGCAAGCACCCGACGCTGCTGCACTTCTTCTGCTACAGCGAGCCGCGCGAGCAGGACCAGGCCGATGCCGAGGGCTTCATCAGCCAGCAGTTGCTGAGCAACTGGCTGCCGGAGCAGCGCGACCTGGACGCCTACTTCCTCGGGCCCAAGCCGTTCATGGCCCAGGTGAAGCGCCTCCTGCGCGAGTTGGGCGTGCCGGAAAAGCAGTGCCACTACGAGTTCTTCGGCCCCGCCAGCGCGCTGGAGGCCTGAGGCTAGACCGGCCGGCCCATGCGGGCCGGCCACCCCGAACTACCGGAGGTGTGTGATGAAAGGCTTCTTCTCCTGTCCGCAACGCAATCTCAGCCATTCCAACGCCCTGCTCAGCGCGGGGGCCGCTATGCTGCTGGGAGGCATCTTCGGCGCCTATTTCATCGACGCCTTTCTCAACCTGCCGCAACTGGTGGCCGCCCACGCCCTGACCGTCCTTGGGCCGACCGCCATCAAGCTGGGCTACGTGCTGCGCCTGATCGCCCAGCGGCAGATGCGCCAACCGGGCTGGGAGGTCTGTTGTGCTGTTGGTTGATCGCAAGGTTCTGCTGGCGATTCCGCCGCTGTGGCGGCTGGGTTTCCGTCCTTTCTTCCTCGGTGGGGCGCTGTTCGCGGCGCTCGCCATATTCCTCTGGCTCGCCGCGCTGGCCGGCTGGCTGCCCGCGTGGCAGCCGCTGGGCGGCTGGCTGGGCTGGCACCGCCACGAGATGGTGTTCGGCTTCGCCCTGGCGATCATCGCCGGCTTCCTGCTCACCGCGGTGCAGACCTGGACCGGGCGTCCCGGTCTTAGCGGTGCGCCGCTGCGCAACCTGGCGCTGCTCTGGCTGGCGGCACGGCTGGCCTGGCTGCTGGGCGCGCCCTGGTGGCTGGCCACGGTGCTGGAGCTGGCCTTCCCGCCGGCCCTGGCCTGGTTCGTCGGCCGCAGCCTCTACCAGGTGCGGCAGACGCGCAATTACCCGGTGCTGATGGTGCTGGTCCTGCTGACCCTGGCCGACGCCCTGGTCATGGCTGGACAGGCGCTGGGCAACGAGGCCTGGCAGCGTGGCGGCGTTCTGGCTGCGCTGTGGCTGGTGGTGGCGCTGATGAGCCTGATCGGCGGGCGGGTGATTCCCTTCTTCACCCAGCGCGGCCTGGGACGTACCGCTCAGGTGCCGGCCTGGCCGTGGCTGGACTGGGCGCTGCTGCTGGGTGGCGCGCTGCTCGCGGTGCTCAGCGCCACCGGCCCGGCGCTGCAACCGGGGCCGTTGCTGGCGCTGCTCTTCGGCCTGCTCGGCCTGGGCCACCTGGTGCGCCTGGTGCGCTGGTACGACCGCGACCTGTGGAGCGTGCCGCTGCTGTGGTCGCTGCACCTGGCCTATGCCTGGATGACCCTCGCGCTGTTCGGCCTGGCGGCTTCCGCGGCCGGTGCGGCGCTGCCCTCCAGCCTGCCGTTGCATGCGCTGACCGTGGGCGGCGTCGGCGGGCTGATCCTGGCGATGATCGCCCGCGTCAGCCTCGGCCACACCGGCCGCGCGCTGCAGCCGCCGAAGGCGATGGCCTGGGGCTTCGCCCTGCTCAACCTGGGCGTGCTGGCGCGGGTGGTGGTGGTGTGGTGGCTGCCGCTGGGTGGCTTGCTGCTGGCGGCGCTGTGCTGGTCGCTGGCGTTCCTGATCTTCGCCGGGTACTACGGGCCGATGTTGTGGAAGGCCCGGATCGACGGGCAGCCGGGGTAGGGGATTCATCTGTGGGGCGTGGCATGTGTGGGCTCGGCCCATCGCGGACGGAGTCCGCTCCTACGTACGTGCTTCCCTGTTGAGCCTGGCGCGGCTTTGATGACGGCTCCGTGCTCGGCAACGAGCGGGATTATGGCTAAGGTCAAACGGCGGATAACGCCGTAGGCGTTATGCGCCCTACGCCAAGCTCACCATGGACGTAGGGCGAATAACCGTTCGCGGTTATCCGCCGCTACACCTTCCTCGCCGGCCCCTGCATGGCTGAACCTGGCGCGGCTTTGATGGCGGCTCCGTGCCCGGCAACGAGTGGGATTATGGCCAAGGCCAAGCGGCGGATAACGCCGTAGGCGTTATGCGCCCTACAACGGCACCAACCTTTCTCCCAGGCGTCCGCCGTCGACCAGTTCGAGGAACTCGTCGCCCATCCGCCGGCTTTCGTCCATCGCCTTGTTCCAGTAGCGCTCGCGGCCGGCGTCGTCGCCCAGGTAGCGCTTGAAGTCCTTGCGGTCCGGCAGCTTGTTGTGCGGCAGGCGCGCCAGGTATTCGCGCGACGGCGCCAGCAGCAGCACGTCCTGCAGGCGGGTGGCGTCGCCGCGGCGCCAGGGCAGGCCCTTGTCGAACCAGCCGGGGATGACCTTGTCGGTGAAATGCGGGTAGAGCACCACGCCGTCGGTCTCGTAGGGCAGGTCCAGATGGTAGTCGAGCAGGCCGCCGTCGCGGTAGGTGCCCGGGCCGGCGCCGGGGATGTCGCGCACGCCCTGCATGACCATCGGGATGGAGCCGGAGGCGAGCAGCGCATGGCGCAGGTTGCCGACGTCCAGCGGCAGGCAGCGCGAGGGGAAGTCCCGCAGCGGCGCCAGCGGCGGGGCCAGGCGCGCGTCGTGGAGGATCACCCGTTCGAAGTGGCGGTGCAGGTGGCGGCGGCCGAGCATGTTGTCGCGGATCACCGCGCCCAGGCCCAGGCCGAGCGTGCGCTTGCCGTCGTCGGCCAGGCGCCCGTGGCTCTTCACCACCACCACGTTGAGGCGGTAGTGCGGGTTGGCCAGCACGCTGGCGTCCTGCCCGGCGAGCAGGTCGTCGAGCATCCGCGTGCAACTGGCGGAGACTTCGGCTATGTCCGCGTTGCGCGAGAAGCGCTGCTGCGTGTACAGCTCGCCCAGGCGGCGGATGCCGGCGGCGGCGTCCGCCAGGCAGGCGCTGGCGAAGCGCCAGGAGCCGATCGAGGCGCCGATCAGCGAGCGCTCGCGCGGCGCGCGCGGCAGCCATTCGCCGAACAGCGCCAGGTCCAGCCCCTGGATGCCCAGCGCCTTCGGCCCGCCGGCGGCGCCGGGCAGGATGCCGACGTCGGCGGGGCTCAGGCCGCGTTCGCGGATGCGCCGCAGGGCGCGGGCGCCGGCCTTGAGGGTGAGGGCGGGGGACTTGATGTGGATGGCGGTCATGGGGGCACTCTCTGGCGAGCCGGCGATTATAAGCGCTGTATTTTCCTAGGCAGCATCCTTCATCCGGTGAATGATCCGTCCTGCATCCATTCAGCTTGAGTTAATGGCCTTTCGATAGCCTGCGAGCATTGGCAATTCGCAGGAGCCTTCCCATGCAAACCCTCACCCGTCTGATCGCCGCAACCGCTCTTTTCGGCGCCTCCAGCCTGGCGCTGGCCCACGACATCGGCCCCGACGAGGCCCTGCGCCTGCGCGACGCCGGCACCATCCAGGACTTCCAGCGTCTCAACCAGGCCGCGCTGGCCAAGCACGCCGGCGGAACCGTGTACGATAGCGAGCTCGAACTGGAACACGGCCGCTACCTGTACAAGGTCGACATCAAGGACGCCCAGGGGCTGAAGTGGGATGTCGAGCTGGACGCGGTGAGCGGTGAAGTGCTCAAGGACCGCCAGGACCACTGATGACCTATCCTCTGCGTTACGCCCTGCTCGCCGCCCTGTGCGTCGCCGGGCCGGCGCTGGCCCACGACCTCAGCCAGGACGAGGCCCTGCGCCTGACCCGCGAAGGGGTGATCCGCCCCTTCGAGTCGATACTGCCGGCCGCGCTGCAGCGCTACCCCGGCTCGCGCCTGCTCGAGGCGGAGCTGGAGAAGGAGCACGACACCTACATCTACGAGATAGAGCTGCTCACCGCTGGCGGCGTGGTCCGCGAACTGGAACTGGATGCCCGTGACGGGCGCATCCTCAAGGATAAGGAAGACGACTGATGCGTCTGCTGCTGGTGGAAGACCACGTCCCCCTCGCCGACGAACTGCTGGCCGGGCTGAGCCGCCAGGGCTACGCCGTGGACTGGCTGGCCGATGGCCGCGACGCCGCGGTGCAGGGGGCCAGCGAGCCCTACGACCTGATCATCCTCGACCTCGGCCTGCCGGGCCGCCCCGGCCTGGACGTGCTGCGCGAATGGCGCGGCCTGGGCCTGGCCACCCCGGTGCTGATCCTCACCGCGCGCGGTTCCTGGGCCGAGCGCATCGACGGGCTGAAGGCCGGCGCCGACGACTACCTGACCAAGCCCTTCCACCCCGAAGAACTCTTCCTGCGCATCCAGGCCCTGCTGCGCCGCGCCCACGGCGTGGCCAACCAGGCCCAGCTGGAGGCCGGCGGTCTGCGCCTGGACGAGGCGCGCCAGTGCGTGCAGCAGGATGGCCGCGAGGTCGACCTGACTTCCGCCGAGTTCCGCCTGCTGCGCTACTTCATGCTGCACCCGGGCCAGCTGCTGTCCAAGTCGCACCTGGCCGAGCACCTCTACGACGGCGAGACCGAGCGCGACTCCAACGTCATCGAGGTGCACATCAACCACCTGCGCCGCAAGCTCGGCCGCGAGATCATCGAGACCCGCCGCGGCCAGGGCTACCGCTTCACCGGCAGCAGCGGGGGCGCGGCTTGATCTCGATCCAGCGGCGCCTGGGTTTCGGCCTCGCCGCGGTGCTGCTGGTGGTCGGCCTGGCGCTGGCCCAGGCCGGGCTCTGGTTCTACGACCAGGGCCTGCGCCGCTACCTGGCCAGCGGCCTGCAGGACGAGGCGGAAAGCCTGCTGGTGGCGATCATCCGCGGCCCGGCCGGGCTGCAGCTGGACCCGCAGCGCGTCGACGGCGCCTACGAGCGGCTGTTCTCCGGGCGCTACTTCCAGATCCACTTCGAGCAGACCGACTGGCGCTCGCGCTCGCTCTGGGACCACGAACTGAAGGTGCCGGACCACCCGGGCCTGCGCGAGGGCCTGGCCAAGGGCCCGGAAGGCCAGCGCCTGCTGGTCTTCCGCGGCGACTACAAGCGCTACGGCCGCAGCCTGCAGATCAGCGTGGCGCAGGACTACACGCCGATCCTCAAGAGCTTCAACCGCCTGCGCAACATCGGCCTGGGCGCCGGGGCGCTGGCGCTGCTGCTGATCCTGTTCTTCCAGCGCCTGACGGTGCGCCGCGCGCTGCGCCCGCTGGAGCGGGTGCGCCAGCAGATCGCCCAGCTGCAGGACGGCCAGCGCAGCCAACTGGACACCCAGGTGCCGCAGGAGCTGGAGCCGCTGGTGGAGCAGGTCAACCACCTGCTGCAGCACACCGAGGAAACCCTGCGCCGCTCGCGCAACGCCCTGGGCAACCTCGGCCATGCGCTGAAGACGCCGCTGGCGGTGCTGATCAGCCTGGCCGAGCGCGAGGAACTGCAGCAGCACCCCGAGCTGAAGCGGGTGCTGCAGGAGCAGCTGGAGCAGATCGACCAGCGCCTGGCCCGCGAACTGGGCCGCGCGCGCCTGGTGGGCGAGGCGCTGCCCGGCGCGCATTTCGACTGCGACGCCGAGCTGCCCAGCCTGCGCGAGATGCTCCAGCTTATCCACGGCGAGCACCTGCGCATCACCTGCCAGGCCGAGCCCGGCCTGCGCCTGCCATTCGACCGCGAGGACCTGCTGGAACTGCTCGGCAACCTGCTGGACAACGCCTGCAAGTGGGCGGCCGGCGAGGTGCGTCTGCAAGTGGAGAAGCGCGAGGACGGCTACCGCCTGCTGGTGGACGACGACGGCCCGGGCATCGCCGAGGAACTGCGCGACAGCGTGCTCGAACGCGGCACCCGCCTGGACGAGCAGGTGGCCGGCCACGGCCTGGGCCTGGGCATCGCCCGCGACATCGCCGAGGCCTGCGGCGGCAGCCTGGCGCTGGAGGGCAGCGAACTGGGCGGGCTGCGGGTGCGGGTGATGCTGCCGAGGCGGGCTGCGGCGTAGCGCGTTGCGCGGCGCTGCGCCCGCCGTTCAGTCGCCGAGGCGTTCCAGGGTGCGCAGCAGCACGTCCACCTTGGTCAGCGACTCCGCGTATTCCGCCTCCCAGTCCGAGTCGGCGACTATGCCGCCGCCGCCCCAGCAACTGACCTGGCCGTCCTTCACCAGCAGGGTGCGGATGGTGATGGAGCTGTCCAGCTCGCCGCGCACGTCCAGGTAGAACAGGCTGCCGCAGTAGATGCCGCGGCGGCTCGGCTCCAGCTCGTCGATGATCTGCATGGCGCGGACCTTCGGCGCGCCGGTGATGGAGCCGCCGGGGAAGCTGCCCAGCAGCAGGTCGAGGGCGTCCTTGTCGGCGGCCAGCTCGCCGGTCACGCTGCTGACCAGGTGGTGCACGTTGGGGTAGCTCTCCAGCGCGAACAGTTCCGGCACCCGCACCGTGCCGGGCGTGCAGCTGCGCCCCAGGTCGTTGCGCAGCAGGTCGACGATCATCAGGTTCTCGGCGCGGTCCTTGGGGCTGGCCAGCAGTTCCTCGGCATTGGCCGCGTCCTCCGCGGGCGTGCGGCCGCGCGGGCGGGTGCCCTTGATCGGGCGCGTCTCCACCTGGCGCCGGTGCATGCGGATGAAGCGCTCGGGCGACAGGCTGAGGATGGCGCCTTCGCCCAGGCCCAGGTAGCCGGCGAAGGGCGTCGGGCAGGCTTCGCGCAGGGCCAGGTAGGCCTGCCAGGGCGAGCCGCTGCAGGGCGCTCGGAAACGCTGGGTGTAGTTCACCTGGTAGCAGTCGCCGGCGAGGATGTAGCCTTGCACCCGCTCCAGGGCCTGGCGGTACTGCTCGCGGCTCAGGTCCGGCCGGAAGCCGGCGTGCAGGCGGAAGGGCGGCAGCGCCGGCGCCGCCGCGTCGGCCTCGAACAGCGCCAGCAGGCGCTGGCGCTCGGTGGTCTCCAGGCGCGGGTGGAACACCAGTTGGCTGGTGCCGCGCTGGTGGTCGGTGACCAGCGCCCAGGCGTACAGGCCGACCCGCGCATCGGGCAGGCCGAGGTCGTCCCGGCTGTGCTGCGGCAGGCGTTCGATGCGCCGTCCCAGGTCGTAACTCAGATAACCGATCATTCCGCCGACGAATGGCAGGTCCGGAATTTCCGCCGCGTCGGCCTGTCCGAGGCTCTGCAGCGCCGTACGCAGGCGGGCGAAGAACGCCTTGGCCGATTCGTCGGCACTTGGCGCCAGTTCTGCCAATGGCCAGGCGCTCATAAGGTCATAGCGTCCACGACTGGCGCCAGGCCTGCCGGCGTCCAGGAGCACGGCGCCGGGTGCCTGGGCGATGCGGGCGAAGCGCGCCGTCGGATCTTCCCGGTAGGGGAGCGGGTGTACGGAATAGCGGGACATAGGTAGGAAAAGGAACCCTGGGCTAGGCTGAGAGCCATTCCTGCGCACGCCCGAAGAGTCGATGCTAGAGCCCTTCTCTTCGGTTTACGCAAGGTAAGCATTCTGATAAGAATTGGATTATCCCGCGGAAGCCATGCTCCGTACCACAACGATAATGAAACAGGGATAGAGGCCGTGGACGTAGTGCTAAAAACCGCAGCCGGCAGCCTTCTGCGTACCAGATCGACACCCCCCGGGGTGCCTGCCGAATACCAGTACCGCCCCCAGCTCCAGGCTGCCCTGGAGCGTTCCGCCCATCATCGCGTCCTGCTCTTCAGCGCCCCCGCCGGCTTCGGCAAGAGCGCCGCGCTGGCCATGCTCGCCGAGCGCCGCGAAGCGCAGGGGCAGAAGGTGGTGTGGCTTTCCCTGGAAGGCTCCGACGACGACCCGGGGCGCTTCTGCGGCAAGCTCACCGAGGCCCTGGCCGCCAGCCTGCCGGACGTCGGCCGGGACGCCGCGGCCTACCTGCACAACACCCTGCGGGTGCCGGCCGTGGCGGTCATGGAGAGCCTGCTTTCCGACCTGTTGCGCGTCGACGTGCCGCTGCTGCTGGTGCTCGACGACCTGGACCGGATCACCCAGCCGGACATCTTCGCCGGCCTCAACCGCCTGGTGCAGTACGCCCCGCCGGGCCTGACCCTGGCCATCGGCAGCCGCTCGCAGCCGCCGCTGAGCCTGGCCACCTGGCGGGCCAAGGGCCTGCTGCTGGAAGTCGGGGTGGAAGAGCTGCGCCTGTCCCAGGAGCAGACCCGCGAATACCTGAGCGGCGAGGGAGTGGCGCTCGACGAGGCCTGCCTGAAGGCCGTGTACGCCCGCACCGAGGGCTGGGTGATGGGCGTGCAACTGTTCGGC
Source organism: Pseudomonas sp. A6 (assembly GCF_052367875.1). Lineage (NCBI taxonomy): Bacteria > Pseudomonadati > Pseudomonadota > Gammaproteobacteria > Pseudomonadales > Pseudomonadaceae > Pseudomonas > Pseudomonas sp. A6. The sequence goes on from NZ_CP198970.1 coordinate 2,495,332, forward strand.
CTGTGGCTGCGCCAGCCGCCCGCCGGCGCCCAGCGCGACCTGGCCGAACTGGGCGGCGGCCCCGCCGAGGTCGGCGACTACCTGCTGCGCAGCGTCTTCGAGCGCCTGCCCCGGGAGATCCGCGACAGCCTGCTGACGCTCAGCGTGGCGAGCCGCTTCAACGGCGAGCTGGCCAACGCCCTGACCGGCCGCCAGGACGGCCAGGCCCTGCTGGAGCGCCTGGACAGCCTGCAACTGTTCCTCATGCCGCTGGACCGCGAGCGCCACTGGTACCGCTTCCATCAGCTGTTCGCCGACTTCCTCCGCGCGCACCTGCGCGAACGCGAGCCGGAGCGCTTCAAGCAACTGCACTTCAACGCCAGCCTGTGGTTCACCAACCACCACATGCCGACCCTGGCCATCGAGCACGCCTGCCTGGCCGAGGACCCGGAGATGCTCGCCGCCCTGGTCGACGGCTACGGCCTGGAGCTGATCAACCGCGGCCAGCTGTACCTGATCTCGCGCTGGCGCCGGCAGGTGCCCGACGAGATCGCCGCGCGCTACCCGATCCTGGTGCTCAGCGACGTCTGGACCCGCGCCAGCGAACTGAGCCTGCCCGAGGCCAACCGCATGCTCGACGAGCTGCTGGCGCGCTGGAGCGACGGCAAGCCGCAGACGCCGATGGGCGACCAGTACCTCTCGGCGTTGGCGGTCAAGGCCGTGCTGGCGCTGCAGAAGGACGACCTCGAACAGTGCATCGCCTTGGCCCGCCGGGTGGAGAGCCAACTGGGACAGAACTCGGCCTTCCTCGAATGCGCCATCCTGCTGGTCGCCGCCTTCGCCCAGGTGATGCACGGCCAGCCCGAGCAGGCGCGCCGCCTGATGGGCCTGGCGCAGCAGCGCAACCATTTCCTCGACGGCCGCTACCTGCACATGCAGCTGTCCACCATCGAGGTGATGCTGGCCCTGGAGCAGGGCCAGGTGAAGCAGGCGCAACTGCTGGTGGAGCGCGTCAAGCAGCAGGCCGTGCCGCTGTTCGACCGGCGCTCCCAGGCGCTGGCCCTGCCGGCCATCACCGAGGGTCTGACCGCCTACTACCGCATGGACGTCGACGGCCTGGAAGAGCGCCTGCGCTGGGCGCTGGGGCGCGTCGACGTGATCAACCCCATCGACCTCTATGCCCAGGGCATGCAGTGCCTGGCGCGGGTGCAGCGCCTGCAGGGGCGCGGCAAGGAGGCCCTGGCGACTCTCGGGCTGATGCAGAGCCTGGCCTCGCGCAACCATTCCTGGCGCATCTTCGCCATGGCCGTGGGCGAGGAGATCAACCTGATCCTCCAGGAGCCGGCGGCCGACCGCTGCAAGCGCGCCGAGCAGCGCCTCAACGGCATCGACTGGCAGAAGCTCGCCGCTTCCTACCGCCAGGGCCCGTTCAACCCGGTGCTCTGGGTGCGCGGCCTGAGCCGCGTGCGCCTGTTGCAGGCGCGCGGCCATTTCAGCGAGGCGCTGCACGAAATCACCCAGCTGCGCGGCCTGCTGCAAGCCAACTGGCATGGCCTGCAGCGCCTGCGCCTGGACCTGCTGGCGGCGCTCAGCTACCAGCGCCTGGGCTACCAGGAGCGCGCCAACAGCCTGCTCGGGCAATGCCTGGTGGGCGCCGAGCGCGAAGGCGTGCGCAGCCTGTTCATCGAGGAAGGCGAGGGCATCCGTCAGATGCTCCAGCAACTGGAGGCCACCGAGCGCCAGCCGGCGCTGCAGGTGTTCATCCGCAGCCTGCTGGGACTGTGGCCCGGCCAGGAAACGCGCAAGGCACAGGACGTGCTCGAGGAAGGGCTGACCGACCGCGAGCGGGAAGTGGTGTGCCTGGCGGCCCAGGGGCTCTCCAACGAGGAGATCGGCCAGCAGCTGTCGCTGGCCCTGGGCACCGTCAAATGGCACCTGCACAACATCTACGAGAAGCTCAAGGTGCGCAATCGGACCCAAGCGATTCGCCGCGCCCGCGAGCTGAGCCTGCTCTGACATGACCACACTCAACTCCCAGCAGCCGCCCCTGCCGCTGTTGCGCACCAAGCTGTTCCCGCCGCGCACCGACGGCGCCCTGCTGTTGCCGCGGCGGGCGCTCATCGACCGCCTGTTCGCGGCGCGCCAGCAGCGCGCGCTGATCCTCAGCGCGCCGGCCGGCTTCGGCAAGAGCACCGTGCTCAGCCTGTTCCGCGAGCGCCTGCTGGCCAGTGGCGCGCTGGTGGCCTGGCTGTCCTGCGACGAGGGCGACAGCGAGCCGCAGCGCCTGCTGCAGTACCTGGTGGAGAGCATCCGCAGCGTCGTCCCCGGCTTCGGCGCCAACACCTCGAACCTGCTGCAGTCGGACATGACCTTGCCGCTGGAAGGGCTGCTGGATGCCTTCCTCGCCGACCTCAAGCGCATCGACGGGGCGCTCTACCTGTTCCTCGACGACTTCCACCAGATCCGCCACCCGGCCCTGCAGCCAGGGGCGCGCTACCTCATCGAGCACCTGCCGGACAACGTGCGCCTGGTCACCAGCACCCGCTACCGCCCGCGCTTCCTGGTGGACGAGCCGGCGCTGGCGCCCTGGGCCTTCTGCCTCAACGGCGCCGACCTGCGCCTGACCCGCGAGGAGGCCGACACCTACCTGCTGGAACTCAAGGGCCTGCAGCTGGACGACGCCGAGTTGGGCCTGCTGTACAAGCGCACGGAGGGCTGGATCACCGCGCTGCACCTGGCCGCCCTGGCGCTGGCCCGGCACAGCGACCGCGAGGGCTTCCTGCGCGGGCTGTCGGGCACCGAGCGGGACATCGCCGACTACCTCGCCGAGGACGTGCTGGCCAGCCTGCCGCCGGCGCTGCAGCAGTTCCTCGACCAGACCTCGGTGCTCGACGAGTTCTGCGCCGAGCTGTGCAACGCCCTGACCGGGCGCCGCGACGGCCTGGACATGCTCATGCGCCTGCAGAACGAGCAGCTGTTCATCATCCCCCTGGACGATACGCGCGAGTGGTTCCGCTACCACCACCTGTTCGCCGACTTCCTCCAGGGGCGCCTGGCCCGCAGCGCCGACCCCACGCCGCTGCTCAACGCCGCCGCGCGCTGGTGCGAAAGCCGCGACATGGCCGACCGCGCCGTGCGCTACGCCCTGCGCGCCCGCGACTACGCCTTCGCCGCCGACCTGCTGGAGCGCCAGGGCGCGCGGCTGATCGCCGGCAACCGGGTGTACAGCATCCTCGGCATGCTCGGCGGCATTCCCGCCGAGGTGATCCGCGAGCATCCGGTGTTCCAGATCTTCTACGCCTGGCAGCTGGCCTTCGAACAGAAGTTCGCCGAGGCCGAGGCGCTCATCGAGGAACTCAGCGCCCGCCTGCTGATGGGCCAGGGCAAGGCGCGCAACTTCGGCCTGGCCGAGCTGCTGGCCGTGGCCCAGGTGCTCAAGGCCCTGGTGCTGCTGTACCAGGACAAGCTGGAGGCCAGCCTCAAGGTGTCGCGCCAGTGGCTGGCGCTGGTGCCGGCCAACCAGCCGGTGTTCCGCGCCAGCCTGGCCTGCATCCTGGCCGCCGCCCATGCGCTGCTGGGCGACTACGCCGAGGCCGCCGGCGCCATCGGCGTGGCCCGCGAGTGCCTGCGCATGGCCGACAGCGAGTACCTGCAGGTGGTGGCGAGCATGATCGAGGCGCTGATCTGCAAGGAAAGCGGCGAGCTGGAGCGCGGCCGGACCATCGCCGAGGGCGCGCGCAGCCGCGTCGAGCGCGTGTTCGGCCGGCGCAGCCGGGTGGGCGGGCCGCTGGCCCTGGCCTATGCCGACATCCTCTACGAGCAGGACCGCCATGCGGCCATCCTCGCCGAACTGCCGCTGGCCACCACCTGGCGCGACGTCGCAACGCCCATGGAGCTGATCAGCCGCGGCCAACTGGTGATGGCCAAGGCGCGCTTCTTCGCCGGCGAGGCCGAACAGGGCCTGGCCCAGCTCGACGAATGGCTGGCCGGCCTGCAGTCGCCGGGCTACGAGCGTGTCTACGCGCTGGCCATGGGCTGCAAGGTGCAGCTGCTGCTGTGGCTGCGCCGGCCGAACGAGGCCGAGCGCGTCTGCCTGCAATTGGCCCGGCACCTGTCGGGCCTCTCCGCCGAGCGCTATGCCGACGCCCAGGCCGCGCTGGCCCTGGCCGAGGCACGGGTGGCGCTGTCCGAGCGGCGCGCTGAGCGCGCCCAGCAGCGTCTGGAGTCGGCGTTGGCGGCGAACGCCTCACCCTATCTGCGCGACCGGCGGTTGCGTCTGGCCTTGTTACTTTCTGTGGCGTATTGGCAGAAAGGTAACAGCGAAAAGGCCTTCGCCCTGTTCGCGCCCACCCTCGAGGAAGCCTGGAACCAGGGTTACCGCCGGCTGTTCCAGGACGACGCCATCTGGCTGCTGCCGTTCTGGGACGCCTGGCGCGAGGCCGAGCCCAAGCGCGCGGCGGCCTGGCAGGGGGTGGCGGAACTGCTCCGCGAACAGTGCCGCAGGCTGTCCGTCGACCCGGCGGGTTTCGAGGAAAATCAAGATGTTAGCCACCGCGAGCGGGAAATCCTGCGGCTGGTGGCGGCCGGGCTTTCGAACCGCGACATCGCCCAGGCGGTGCATCTGTCGGAAGCCACCATCAAGTGGCACCTGCACAACCTGTTCGCCAAGCTGGGGGTGCGCAGCCGCACCCAGGCGGTACTCAAGGGCAAGAGCCTGGGGTTGCTCAGCGAAGCCTGAGGCGAACGGCGTTTCCGGCTCCATCCCTTGGATGGGCTGGCAGGTGGGGGGTTGCCCAGTAGCTTGGGAAACAGGACGCGAAGCCTGGTGCTTCACGAATCCATGCCCGCGGCACCTAGGGAAGACGGCGCGGGTCTGGAGGGTCGGCTTGGCCGGCCAACCTGCAGCGGGGCAGGACGCCCCCTGCAGTGCCCTGGGGCAACCCCACCTGAACACTGGAGAGAAACAAGAATGAAAAAAATCAAACAACTGGTTCTTGCAAGCGCTGTTCTGGCCGCTCCCTTCCTGGCCCATGCCGATCTGAAATCCATGGACGACAGCGCGCTCGCCGGCGTGACCGGCCAGGACGGCATCAGCATCGCCGGTGACTTCAAGGCGAGTATCGGGGCGGTGGTCTACACCGACAAGATCGACGACACCAAGTCCGGTTCCCTGCGCCTGGAGAACATCACCCTGACCGGCCCGGGCGGCACCGCCCTGAAGATCGACGATGCCAACCCGCTGACCGTCGACGTGGTCACCACCAAGATCGGCACCGCCGACACCCAGCAGCTGGCCCTGGGCCTGCCGGGCATGACCGGCGACGTCTCGGTGGGCGCCATCAAGGTGGGCGACACCAGCGCCGCCAGCATCGGTTCGCTGACCGTTTCCAACCTGAACATGGCCGGTTCCCAGGTTCGCATCTGGGGCCACTGATCCATCGGTCGTGTGACGCGTATCCCCTTGCCGGCCCGTGCCGGCAAGGGTTCTTCCAGGAGAGAGGAGAGGGGATGTTCGAGATACTGCTGGGAAGCCTGCTCGGCCTGTTCGGTTTCACCCAGACGGTGGATACCCAACCGCAACCCCGGGGCACGGTGAACATCACCCAGCAGCTCACGCCCAACGGCCCCTTCCGCGAGGCCGTGCAACTCGAACCCATGAGCCAGGTGCAGTTCCGCAACGTCATCCGCCAGGCCTACGACTACAGCTGCGGCTCGGCGGCGTTGACCACCCTGCTGGACTACTACCTGGGCCGCGACCTGCAGGAACGCCAGGTGATGGAAGGCCTGCTGAAGTACGGCGAGGCCGACAAGATCGTCCAGCGCCGCGGCTTTTCGCTGCTGGACATGAAGCGCTACGCGGCCGCGCTGGGCTACAGGAGCGGCGGCTTCCGTGCCGAATTCTCCGACCTGGATTCGCTGGAGCACCCGGCGCTGGTACCCATCCACTACGGTGGCTTCAAGCATTTCGTGGTGGTGCGCGACGTCTACAACGACCACGTCTTCGTTGCCGATCCTGCCCTGGGCAACATCAGTTTCACCCGCAGCCGCTTCGAGGCGATCTGGGACCAGAACGTCCTCTTCGTCATCTACCCAAGCGGCCAGGAGCCGAAGAACGCCCTGGCCCTGAAGGAACAGGACCTGCGCCTGGTGGACGACCGCACCGTGAGCCTGCTGGCCTTCCGCGAGTTCCCGGAGATGAGCAAGTTCACCAGCAACCAGATGATCGAGGCCGCATCCAAAGGCGACGTGCAGTTCATACGCAGCAAGTGATCGACGTTTCATCCTTCCATAAGAACAAGACCAGGGGATTGCATCATGAGATTCAGGGGGTATGCGTGCGCCGCCATACTGGCCTTGCTTGCGTCGGGCCCGGCGCCGGCCGAGGAAGGCTCGGTCGACCAGGCGCGTGACGCGCTGGCCAAGAAGGCCGACGACGCCGACAGCGCCAAGGCCCTGGAAGAGGTGTTCCAGGCGGCGGAGAAGAGCTACACCCTGCTGAAGAAGGGCGAGCGGACCCTCACCTACGGCCTGGACTACTCGATGATGCGCGACACCCGCATCCAGCAGGTGCGCACCGGCGACAGCGTCTACAGCGTGCTGGCGACCAGCGAGGCGCAGCACACCTTCACCAACTCCTTCACCTTCGACTACGGCGTCTGGGACAACCTGACCTTCAGCCTGCGCCTGCCCTTCGTGGCCAAGTACGACACCGAGAGCGACGTCCACGCCTACAGCCTCGGCGACATTTCCGCGACCCTGCGCTGGCAGCCCTGGGCGGCGATGCGCGGCCGCCCGGTCACCACCTTCTACGCCACCCTCGGCCTGCCCACCGGCGACAGCCCGTTCGACATGAACCCGGACAAGGACGTGTCCACCGGCAATGGCTACTACAGCCTCGGCGTGGGCGCGAACATGTCCTACGTGATCGACCCGGTCGTGCTCTATGGCTCGCTCGGCTACACCTACAACCTCAAGGTCGACAACATCCACCAGAACCAGTACGGCGAGGAGCTGAACAAGGTCACCCCGGGCGACACCCTGAACTTCGCCATGGGCATGGCCTACGCGCTGTCCTACGACGTATCCCTGGCCACCTCCTACCAGATGGCCTACCAGATGAAGAGCCGCTACCACTTCGACACCCGCACGGTGGAGGCTCCCGAGCAGACCAGCGCGGTCATGAACTTCTCGCTCGGCCTGCGCACCTCGCCTGACTACATCGTCAACGTGAACGCCGGCTTCGGCCTGACCGAAGACTCACCGGATATCTTGCTGGGGGTTTCCCTGCCCCTGGATATCAAGGGCCTTAAGCCCGACTAAACGGCGAGCGGAGTTCCCATGACGAAGCGCATTTCGCCACTTCTGCTGGCGATGGCAGGGGCGGGGCTTGGCTGGATTCTGCCGGCCCAGGCCCAACTGGCCAACGACATCACCATCGGCAACCCCAAGGCGATGGCCCTGGGCAACGCGGTCACCGCCGATTCCACCGGCATCGACGCCGTGCACTACAACCCCGCGGCGCTGACCAAGCTCAAGGGCCGGCAGACCACGGTGAAGCTGGTCAGCGGGGTGATGGACATCCGCGCCGGCTTCCACGCGCCGCCGAACTACGGCGAGAGCACCTTCGGCGTGTCCGACGACCCGGTGGCCAACTCCCACAGCCGCACCATGACGCCGACCATGTACCTGCCGGGCCTGGGCGGCATGACCGACGTGCCCATGCTGGTGGCGCCCCTGGCCGGCCTGTCGATCAACCCGCCGGGCTCCAAGTTCACCTTCGCCACCAATGTCTACACGCCCCAGGCGCTGGGCTACTCGCGGGACTCGGACGGCGACCCGGGGCGCTACGACGGCCGTCGCGTGTCGCTGCAGCGGCTGACCTACTTCTCGCCCTCGGTGGGCTACCAGATGAACGACACGCTGTCGTTCGGCCTGTCCATCGGCTTCTCGCACCAGGCCATGGCCCTGGACACCGACTTCCGCAACCCCGGCCTGCTCACCGGCCTGCTGCAGACCCTCCACGACACCACCTGCGTGCCCGGCGCGCAGGAGATCGTCGAGCTGGTGTTCAACGTCTGCGGCGGGCGCATCGGCCCCTACGACACCCTGGCCAACCTCAAGCTGGACATGCAGCAGACCCTCTCGCCCAGCTACAACCTGGGCGTGCTCTGGGAGCCCACCGACTGGTTCGCCTGGGGCGCGGTGTACCAGAGCGAGTCGCGCATGAAGCTCAAGGGCAAGTACCGGGTGGACTACACCAAGGACTGGCAGGGCTTCTGGTCCGGCCTGCAGAACTCGGTGTTCGGCGCCTTCCTCAGCCCGCTGTTCCCCTACGGCAACGCCGAGGAGGAGCACGGCGTGGCGACGCTGAAGATGACCAACCCGGACAACTTTTCCACCGGCATCAAGCTGCGCCCGTTCGATGACTGGCAGTTCAACTTCGACCTGAAGTGGAGCGGCTACAGCGACTGGAACAACCTGGAGATCGAGTTCGACAGGGAACTGGACTTGCTGCGCATCGCCAAGAACTTCGCCCCCAACGGCGCCACCGACCACAGCATCATTCTCGACCGTGGCTACCGCGACACCTGGAGCTACGCCATGGGTGTGCAGTACGACGTCAACGACCGCCTGCAACTGCGCGCCGGCTACGAGTACCGGCCCTCGGCGATTCCCAAGAGCAAGGCCGACGCCCTGGTGCCCATCGGCGACGCCGACCTCTACGGCCTGGGCCTGGGCTACCGCTGGGACAAGGACACCAACATCGACCTGGGCTTCAACTACTTCGTCTCCAAGCAGAGCATCAAGGCCGGGCAGAGCTGCAACCTGACCTGCACCGGCATCGACAACCTAGTCTACAACCCCTATGCCGGCATGGATGTACATACCACGGTGAAGGCCTATATCTTCGCCCTGACCTACAACACCACCTTCTGAGGAGCGGCCCGATGCAGCGTTCCCGCCACCTGTTCCTCTGCCTGCTGGCCACGGCGGCCGCGCCGCTGCCGGCGCTGGCCGACGCCGGGCGCTACCTGTCGTGGATCGACGACAGCGGCCAGGTGCACAACACCTTCGTCGACGCCGGCTACGGCCAGCAGCAGCGCCAGGCGGCCAAGCGCATCGACCAGAGCGACCGCGCGCGCCTGCGCGACGACGGCGGCACCCTCTGGCCCGGCAGCGCGCCGGCGGGGGAGAGCAAGCGCCGCTACTTCACCTGGGTGGACGGCCAGGGCAACCTGCAGAACAGTTTCTACGCCGGCAACCAGGTGCCCGCCGGGCGTGGCGACTACGTGCTGCCCAACGGCGACCACTCCTCCGAGTACATCGACGCCGAGGCCTACGAGGACAAGGGCTTCGTCCGCAGCGAGAACGGCAACCCGTACTACACCTGGGTCGACGAGCAGGGCCGCATGCACAACTCGCCGATCACCGCCCAGGACCGCGCCGACGGCATCCGCCGCAACCAGATCGCCTTCACCGAGGGCCGCGAGGTGCAATTCAAGCAGCGCCCGCAGGCCCTGCCGGGGCTGGACGGCAGCGGCGAGCAGAGCGACGCCATGAAGGCCCTGCTCAAGGGCAGCGGCAAGACCCTCAATGACCTCTACCAGGACCTGCAAAGGCGCTGCTGCGAACAGATCGCCGACGGCGAGTTCACCGAGCTGAACGCCGACGAGCCGCGCTACGAGGAGCTCAACAAGTTCTCGCCGAGCTTCGACTTCCCCATGGGCAAGAGCTACTACGTGGCCATGAAGCTGCCGGCCTCGCAGCAGGTCTACGGCCTGCGCGTGCGCAGCTTCTCCAACCACCAGGTGGTGTACCCGTCGCTGCTGTTCCTAGACGAACGCAAGCGCCCGACGCGCCTGGTCAGCGACGCGGTCTACAAGCTCAACCCGGAAACCTGGTACCGCTACGCCTTCATCGAAGGCACGGTACCGGTGCGCGCCAACCAGGGCGAACGCTACGTGCTGCTGCTGACCACCGACGAGGACCGCGCCCTGCAGACGCTGGACAACAAACCCTACAAGCGCCCGCTGGAAAACCTGGCGGTGAACGAGGAGGGCATGAAGGTGCGCCAGCATGCCGACCAGGGCGGGTTCGAGCTGGCGGTGGTGCGCTGAGCGTCACCGGATAGCCCGCTGCGGGCGGTTGGTCGATCGCGGACGGAGTCCGCTCCTACGCCCGTGCTTCCCTGAACCGTAGGATGGGTTGAGCTTGCGATACCCATGCTGCCGTGGTGATGGGTATCGCTTCGCTCAACACCATCCTACGAAAAGCCGAGCTTCCTGGAACCGTAGGAGCGGACTCCGTCCGCGATTCGGACTTCCAGAGAAATATCCGCGCACTCCGAACGCCCCTTCAGCAGGCCGAGCGAAACCGGCGCTCAGGAGGTCATGCGACATGGATGTCGCGAGAGCCCCGATGGGCTACAGGGACGTACCCTCGGGGGGGGACGCCTAGTTCGGGCCTCCGTGGCGGGGGAATTCGCGAGGGTAGCCCGGCTTCATCGGGCCCGTATGTTGGGGCAAGCCTTTTTGGTTCCTTTTTGCGGGGGTGGCCTTCCACCGTTTGACAAAAGGGACTCGCCCGAGGGGGCGAAACAAAAAATCTCCGCAGACTCGGAGCGGCGCGCTACACCGAGCCCAACCCCAAAAGTCTCTGGGTTCCCGCGTTCGCGGGAATGACGGGGTTGAAGGATGGCGCCTGACCGACGCGTCGCTCAGGACAGCCCCCTCTCCCTTCAGGGAGAGGGTTGGGGAGAGGGCGCTCTCGAACCCAGCACCGAAAGCCCCCGGGAAACACCGTTCGCGAGCAAGCTCGCTCCTACGAAAAGCCCCCGACTCCGCCTCAGATCTCCCGCGTCGGCACATGCCCGAACAGCTTCTGCGAGAAACGCACCCGCTCCTCCGGAGTCTCCTGCACGCCCTTGGCCTGCAGCTCCACCAGGTGGGCCTCCACCGCCTGGGCGCGGCCGGTCAGGCCGCAGTCGTTGGCGATCTGGATGTTCAGGCCGGGACGGGCGTTGAGTTCGAGGATCAGCGGGCCCTTGTCCTGGTCCAGCACCATGTCCACGCCGATGTAGCCCAGGCCGCACAGCTCGTAGCAGCCGGCGGCCAGCTTCATGAAACCGTCCCAGTGCGGCAGCTGCACGCCGTCCACCGCGTTGGTGGTGTCCGGGTGCTTGGCGATCTTGCGGTTCAGCCAGGTGCCCTGCAGGGTGATGCCGGTGGCCAGGTCCACGCCCACGCCGATGGCGCCCTGGTGCAGGTTGGCCTTGCCGTTGGACTGGCGCGTCGGCAGGCGCAGCATGGCCATCACCGGGTAGCCCATGAGGACGATGATGCGGATGTCCGGCACGCCCTCGTAGCTGATGCTGCGGAAGATCTGGTCGGGGGTGACGCGGTACTCGATCAGCGCGCGGTCGCGGTGCCCGCCCAGGGAGTACAGGCCGGTGAGGATGCTGGAGAGCTGGTACTCGATCTCCTCGCGGCTGATGATGCGCCCGGAGACGGTCTTGAAGTTGCCCTCGAAGCGGTCGGCGATCACCAGGATGCCGTCGCCGCCGGCGCCCTGCGCCGGCTTGATGACGAAGTCGTTGCGCTCGCCGATGATGGAATCGAGCTTCTCGATCTCCTTCTCGGTGGAGATGATCCCGTACATCTCCGGCACGTGGATGCCGGCGGCGATGGCGCGTTCCTTGGTGATGATCTTGTCGTCGACGATCGGGTACAGGTGGCGCTTGTTGTACTTCAGCACGAAGTCCGCGTTGCGCCGGTTGATGCCCATGATGCCCTTGGCTTCCAGGGCTTTCCACCGCTTGATCAGGCCGAACATGGCTCAGTCCTTCAGGAAGGCTTTGAAGCGGAACAGCTCGGTCAGGCGGTAGCCGCGGTAGCGACCCATCGCCAGCATGAAGGCCACCAGGAGCAGCAGCACCGCCGGGAAGGTGAACACGAAGTACACCAGCTCCGGCACGCGCATCAGGATGTGCGCCAGGGCCGCGGCGAACAGGGTGCCCACCGCCGCCTTCATGGCGTGCGCGGCGCCGCGCTCTTCCCAGGTGATCGACAGGCGCTCGATGCTCATGGTCAGGATCACCATGGGGAACAGCGCCACCGAAAGGCCGCTCTCGAAGCCCAGGCGGTGGCTGAGCAGGCTGATGGCGGCGATCATCACCACCACGAAGGTCAGCACCACCGACAGGCGTGGCAGCATCTGCAGCTTCAGGTGCTCAAGGTACGAGCGCAGCGACAGGCCCAGGGCGGTGATCACGGTGAACAGGCCGATGCCCCACTGCAGGCCGGTCTCGCGGAAGGCGAGGGCGATCAGCACCGGGGTGAAGGTGCCGAGGGTCTGGATGCCGATCAGGTTGCGCAGGACCAGGATCACCAGCACGCCGAAGGGGATCATGATCATGATCTGGAAGGTCTGCTGGGTGGACAGCGGCAGGCCGTACAGCGAGTAGTCGAGGAAGGATGCGTCGGTGTTCTCGTTGGTCAGCTTGGCCAGGCGGATGGCGTTCATCTCGCTGTTGTTCAGGCTGAAGCTGATCAGCGCCTTCTTGCCGCCTTCCACCGCCAGCAGCGGCTCGTCGCCCAGCCACCAGATCAGGCGGTCGGCGGGCAGGCCGCGCTCGCCGGTCTCGGGGTTGAAGTACAGCCAGTCCTTGCCGTTGTAGCTGCGCAGCCACAGCTCCGGGCTCTGCGCCTGGTTGGCCAGCAGGCGCAGGGTGTGCACGCGCTCCATGGGCACGTGGGCCTGGGCCAGCAGGGTCTCGACGATGTACGAGCGCTTCTCCAGGCTGGTGTCGCCGGCCAGCAGCAGCTTGACGTTGTCGTCGGCCAGGTTGTTGGCGCGCTTGATGGTTTCGCTGACGAAGGTCTCGATGTCCGCCGAGTGCTGGCGGATGGGCGCGATCAGCGCTTCGGCGGCGATCTTCTCCGGGCCTTCCAGGGGCGGGCTGTCACGGAAGATCGGGCCTTTTTCCTTGGGTTGCTCGCCGCTGAAGCGCTTGGTCAGCACCAGGCGGTAGTAGAGCGTCTGCTTGCCGTTGGCGCGGCGCGAGGACCAGGTCACCTTGCGGTTGCCGTCGGCGCGGTTGATGCTCACCCCGTAGTTGTTCGAGACGAAGCTCTCGTTGAGGCTGACGTAGCCCTGGGTCAGCGGCGGCACGAACATCTGTACCTTGACCGGGGTCTTCGGCGTGGCGAGGAATTCGACCTTGGCGTCGATGTTCCACAGGTCGTCGGTTTCCGCCTCGGTCATGGGGATGCCGAGGATGAAGATCTGGTAGGCGGTGATGGAAACGCCCAGGACCACCAGGATGGCGATCAGGATCTTCAGGTGCAGGTTGATGGAGCGCATGGGCTTTACTCGGCAGGTTTCGCAACGGGGCAACCGGGCTGGCCGGCGGCGTATTTCAGGCTGGGGTCGACCAGGGCGCCGAAGCGCTTGAGCGCGTCGGAGCCGATCAGCAGGGGGTATTGGAATGCGCTGCGGTCGGTAAGGTTCACTTCGATGGTGCGGCGCAGCCTGCCCAGGCAGACGTCCAGCTCGATGACCGGACGCGCGGTGTAGGCCTTGCCCTCGTCGGGGTCGAAGTCGCCGTGGCGCCGCTTGATCTTGCTGATGCGCGCCAGCGGCCGCTCCAGCGGCTGGCTGTCGGCGGTGTCGGTGGCCAGGTAGAAGCGCACCCAGGTTTCGCCGTCGCGCTTGAAGCGCTTGATGTCGCGGGCGCTCAGGGAGGCGGTCTTGGCGCCGGTGTCGAGCTTGGCCGCCAGCACCTGGTCGAGCTGGCCGATGTGGGCGTATTCGATGAGCCCGTAGACGGTCTTGCCGGCCGCGCCGGCGGGGCCGCCGAAGGCCGCCAGGAAAATCAGGAGCAGCAGGGCTGTGGGCTTGAGTCTCATAAGTCCTGAGCGCTGGGGGCCGTAGGCCAGTGAACGGGTACATCCGGCAAACGCCACGGCCTGCGGGCGAGTCATCCTTGGCCGGGGCCTGGGCCCCCCAGGAGGGATGCGGGGCGCGATTCTAGCACGCAGGTCCCGTGTGACGACACCCGCCAGGCCCCGGCGGGCGGCAGCGTGAGCCGGTTCACAGGGCCGTGCGGGGCTACTTCAGGCGGCGCTCGACGCCTTTCTCCACCATGATCTTGGCGGCGATCTCCTCCACCGAGAAATGGGTGGAGTTGATGTAGGCGATGTTCTCGCGGCGGAACAGGTTCTCCACCTCGCGCACCTCGAACTCGCACTGGGCGAAGCTGGCGTAGCGGCTGTTGGGCTTGCGCTCGTTGCGGATGGCGGTGAGCCGGTCGGGGTCGATGGTCAGGCCGAACAGCTTGCCCTTGTAGGGCTTGAGGGCGTTGGGCAGCTGCAGGCGCTCCATGTCCTCCTCGGTCAGCGGATAGTTCGCCGCACGAATGCCATATTGCATTGCCATATAGAGGCAGGTGGGCGTCTTGCCGCAGCGCGACACGCCGACCAGGATCAGGTCGGCCTTGTCGTAGTAGTGGGTGCGGGCGCCGTCGTCGTTGTCGAGGGCGAAGTTGACCGCGTCGATCCGCTCCATGTAGTGCGGATTGTGGCCGATGCTGTGGGATTTTCCGACGGAATACGACGAGTCCGCGGATAATTCCTGCTCCAGAGGGGACAAAAAGGTCGAGAAGATGTCGATCATGAAGCCGTTCGACTGGGCCAGGACCGCCCGGATCTCACGGTTGACGATGGTGTCGAAGATGATCGGGCGGGCGCCGTCCGCCTGCGCAGCCGCGTTGATTTGCTGTACCATGACGCGCGCTTTTTCTTCGGTGTCGATGTACGGTCGCGTCAGTTTGTGGAAATGGATGTTCTCGAACTGCGCAAGAAGACTCTGGCCGAGGGTTTCGGCGGTGATGCCGGTTCCGTCGGAAATGAAGAAAGCCGTACGTTTCATTGCGCTGCGGGCCTTAATGTAGGAAAGAATCCTGAGTATGATAGGCCGCGCTTTTGCAAGGCCTCCTGCCGGGGCATTGTCACTTATTTTTCTGGCCGCGGCCAGAAAGGGACAGCGTCGCGGTGGCCCGTTTGAGCTTTTCCAACATTCAGTGGAGAGATCACCTTGGTAGAGTACGTAGTTTCCCTCGATAAGCTCGGCGTCCATGATGTCGAACGTGTGGGGGGCAAGAACGCATCCCTGGGCGAAATGATCAGCAACCTCGCCGGTGCTGGGGTTTCGGTTCCCGGTGGTTTCGCCACCACCGCCCAGGCCTACCGTGACTTCCTCGAGCAGAGTGGCCTGAACGATCGCATTCACGCCGCCCTGGACGCCCTCGATGTCGACGACGTCAACGCCCTGGCCAAGACCGGCGCGCAGATCCGCCAGTGGGTGATGGACGCCGAGTTCCCCGCCCAGCTGGACGCCGACATCCGCAAGGCCTTCGCCGAGATGGCCGGCGGCAACGACAACATGGCCGTGGCCGTGCGTTCCTCGGCCACCGCCGAAGACCTGCCGGACGCCTCCTTCGCCGGCCAGCAGGAGACCTTCCTGAACATCCGCGGCGTGGACAACGTGATCCGCGCGGCCAAGGAAGTCTTCGCCTCCCTGTTCAACGACCGTGCCATCGCCTACCGCGTGCACCAGGGCTTCGACCACAAGCTGGTCGCCCTGTCCGCCGGCGTGCAGCGCATGGTCCGCTCGGAAACCGGCACCGCCGGGGTGATGTTCACCCTGGACACCGAGTCCGGCTTCCGTGACGTGGTGTTCATCACCGGCGCCTACGGCCTCGGCGAGACCGTGGTGCAGGGCGCGGTGAACCCCGACGAGTTCTACGTGCACAAGCCCACCCTGGAAGCCGGCCGCCCGGCGATCCTGCGCCGCAACCTGGGCAGCAAGGCGATCAAGATGATCTACGGCGACGAAGCCAAGGCCGGCAAGTCGGTCAAGGTGGTCGACGTGGAGAAGGCCGACCGCGCGCGCTTCGCCCTGTCCGACGCCGAGGTCACCGAGCTGGCCAAGCAGGCGCTGATCATCGAGAAGCACTACCAGCGGCCGATGGACATCGAATGGGCGAAGGATGGCGACGACGGCAAGCTGTACATCGTCCAGGCCCGCCCGGAAACCGTGAAGAGCCGTTCCAGCGCCACCGTGATGGAGCGCTACCTGCTCAAGGAGAAGGGCAAGGTCCTGGTGGAAGGCCGCGCCATCGGCCAGCGCATCGGCGCAGGCCCGGTGAAGGTCATCCACGACGTCTCCGAGATGGACAAGGTGCAGCCCGGCGACGTGCTGGTCTCCGACATGACCGACCCGGACTGGGAGCCGGTGATGAAGCGCGCCAGCGCCATCGTCACCAACCGCGGCGGGCGTACCTGCCACGCGGCGATCATCGCCCGTGAGCTGGGTATCCCGGCGGTGGTCGGCTGCGGCAACGCCACCGCCGTGCTGAAGGACGGCCAGCAGGTCACCGTATCCTGCGCCGAAGGCGACACCGGCCTGATCTACGAAGGCCAGCTGGGCTTCGACGTGCGCCAGAACTCGGTCGACGCCATGCCCGACCTGCCGTTCAAGATCATGATGAACGTCGGCAACCCGGACCGCGCCTTCGACTTCGCCCAGCTGCCCAACGAGGGCGTGGGCCTGGCCCGCCTGGAATTCATCATCAACCGCATGATCGGCGTGCACCCCAAGGCGCTGCTGAACTTCGCCAGCCTGCCGGCCGACATCAAGGAAAGCGTCGAGAAGCGCATCGCCGGCTACGACGATCCGGTGGGCTTCTACGTCGAGAAGCTGGTCGAGGGCGTCAGCACCCTGGCCGCGGCCTTCTGGCCGAAGAAGGTCATCGTGCGCCTGTCGGACTTCAAGTCCAACGAATACGCCAACCTGATCGGCGGCAAGCTCTACGAGCCGGAAGAAGAGAACCCGATGCTCGGCTTCCGCGGCGCCTCGCGCTACATCAGCGAATCCTTCCGCGATTGCTTCGAGCTGGAATGCCGGGCGATGAAGAAGGTCCGCAACGAGATGGGCCTGACCAACGTCGAGCTGATGGTGCCCTTCGTGCGCACCCTCGGCGAGGCTTCCCAGGTGGTCGAACTGCTGGCCACCAACGGCCTGAAGCGCGGCGAGAACGGCCTGAAGGTCATCATGATGTGCGAACTGCCGTCCAACGCCCTGCTGGCCGAGGAGTTCCTGGAGTTCTTCGACGGCTTCTCCATCGGCTCCAACGACCTGACCCAGCTGACCCTCGGCCTGGACCGCGACTCGGGCATCGTCGCGCACCTGTTCGACGAGCGTAACCCGGCGGTCAAGAAGCTGCTGGCCAACGCTATCCAGGCGTGCAACAAGGCCGGCAAGTACATCGGCATCTGCGGCCAGGGCCCCTCGGACCACCCGGACCTGGCCAAGTGGCTGATGGAGCAGGGCATCGAAAGCGTCTCGCTGAACCCCGACTCGGTGCTCGACACCTGGTTCTTCCTGGCCGAAGGCCAGGCCTGACGCCAACCGAACCTGCGGGTTCAGGAAGGGCGGGTGCTTGCACCCGCCCTTTTTTCGTGCCAACCCATTCCACGACATGCACAGCAGTAGCCGACTCTTTCCCGTGGCGCTCGTCAGCGCCGAACTGCGTGGCGGCCTCACCGAGGACGTCTACCGCCTGAAACCCAACAACAGCCCGGATCCCAGCGTCGAGCTGGCGCTGACCCGCCTGGGCCTGCCGGGCCGCGAGCAGCGTGGCGCGCCGGTGATCCTGATGCACGGCAGCTTCTCCAACCGGCGCTTCTGGTACTCGCCCAAGGCCATCGGCCTGGGGCCGTACCTGGCGCGCGCCGGCTTCGACGTGTGGATACCGGAGATGCGCGGCCACGGCCTGTCGCCGCGCAACCTCGACTATTCGCGCAACAGCGTCGCCGCCTACGCGCGCTTCGACCTGCCGGCCATCGCCGCCTTCGTCGTCGAACAGAGTGGCCAGGCGCCGCACTGGATCGGCCATTCCCTGGGCGGCACCAGCCTGGCGGCGACCCTCGGCGGCGGCTACCTGGCGCCGGAGCAGGTGGCCAGCGTGGCGCTGTTCGGCAGCCAGGTCAGCCGTGACTACTGGGCGCTGAAGCTGCCGCCGGTGGCCTGGAGCGGGCGCCTGCTGCTCAAGCGCATGGGCGTGATCCCCGGCCCGCGCCTGCGCCGCGGCCCGGAGGACGAGCCCATCGGCCTGGCCCTGGAAGCCTTGCGCTGGCATGGCCTGTTCGGCCGCTTCGGCGAACGCGACAACGACTGGTGGGGCGGCCTGGCCAAGGTGACGGCGCCGGTGCTGGCGGTCAGCGCCGAGGGCGACCGCCAGGACCCGCCCTGGGCCTGCCGCAAGCTGTTCGAGCAGTTCGGCTCCGAAGTCCGCGAATACCTCTGCCTGGGGCGCCGGCAGGGCTTTTCGGAAAACTTCGGGCACGTCGAGATGCTGGTGAGCAAGGGCGCCCAGCGCGAGGTCTGGCCGCGGGTCCTGCACTGGCTGGAGCGCCAGGCGTTGCCTCCCGGCAACCCGTAGGGTTACAGGCTGCGCCGAGGTGCTTTTCGTAGGAGCGAGCTTGCTCGCGAACAAGCGCGGTGCCATGCGGTTCGCGAGCAAGCTCGCTCCTACGAGAAGCCATACTCGCCAGCGGACCCTGCCCGCGATTTCGCGCGCAGGGGAATGCCGCGGGTGGGGCAGCGTAGGAGCGGATCTTATCCGCGATCCGCGCGGGGACGTCCGGCTATCGCGGACAAGGTCCGCTCCTGCGGGGGGAGGAATACCGTGCCATCCGGCGGGCTGTAGGAGCGGGCCCTGCCCGCGAATCGCGCGCAGGGCGCGCTCCTACAGGTGAATGATGCGGGTGGGGCAGCGTAGGAGCGGATCTTATCCGCGATCCGCGCCGGGATGGCCGGCTATCGCGGACAAGGTCCGCTCCTACGGGAGGAATACCGTGCCTCTCGGCAATCTGTGCCCGAAGGCCGCCAAGCCGCGGAGCAGGGCGGCGGGCGTAGGCGGATGGCGTGACAGTCGCTAGACTGTGACGCCAAGCCGGGTTCCGGTCATTCCGGGCTTCATCGCCGCTCCGCCGGTCCGCCGCAGGTTCATCCCGACACTCCAAGGAGTCTCTCCATGCAATACGTCACCCCTGATCTGTGCGATGCCTATCCCGACCTGGTCCAGGTCGTCGAGCCCATGTTCAGCAACTTCGGCGGTCGCGACTCCTTCGGCGGCGAAATCGTCACCATCAAGTGCTTCGAGGACAACTCGCTGGTCAAGGAGCAGGTGGACAAGGACGGCAAGGGCAAGGTGCTGGTGGTCGACGGCGGCGGCTCGCTGCGCCGCGCGCTGCTGGGCGACATGCTGGCCGAGAAGGCGGCGAAGAACGGCTGGGAAGGCATCGTGGTCTACGGCTGCATCCGCGACGTCGACGTGATCGCGCAGACCGACCTGGGCGTGCAGGCCCTGGCCAGCCACCCGATGAAGACCGACAAGCGCGGCATCGGCGACCTCAACGTGGCCGTGACCTTCGGCGGCATCACTTTCCGTCCGGGCGAGTTCGTCTACGCCGACAACAACGGCATCATCGTTTCCCCCCAGGCCCTGAAAATGCCCGAGTGAGCTGAACGCCGGGCGCCTTCGCCGGTCAATGACCGCAGCCGCCGGCGGCGCCCGGCACTTCATGGCATTTCAGGAACAGGCGATGCAGCAATACGAAAGCGGAACCGAGCGCGGGCTCATCTACGGCTACGTCCTCGATGGCCACGGCGGCGGCCGGCAGATCAGCCGCGCGGAACTGCACCTGATTGACCTCAAGCCCGAGGAAAGCCTCTGGGTGCACTGGGACCGCGGCGTCCCCGAAGCACAGTCCTGGCTGCGCGACTCCAGCGGGTTGAACGAATTCACCTGCGACCTGCTGCTGGAGGAGGCGACCCGCCCGCGCCTGCTGGACCTGGGCGCCGAGCGCCTGCTGCTGTTCCTGCGCGGCGTCAACCTCAACCCCGGCGCGGTGCCCGAGGACATGGTCTCGCTGCGGGTGTTCGCCGAGAAGCAGCGGGTGATCTCCCTGCGCCTGCGCCCGCTCAAGGCGGTGGCCGACCTGCGCCAGGACCTGGCCGCCGGGCGCGGCCCGAAGAACGCCTCGGAGCTGGTGCTGAGCCTGGCGCACTACCTCACCGACCGCATCGACACCCTGATCGGCGGCCTGGCCGACGAGCTCGACGCCATGGAGGAGGCCATCGAGGAAGACGAGCGCAACGTGCCCGACCAGGCCGAGCTGCGCGCCCTGCGCCGGCGCTCCGCGGGCCTGCGGCGCTACCTGGCGCCGCAGCGCGACATCTACTCGCAACTCACGCGGATCAAGCTGTCCTGGACGCTGGGCGACGACGCCGACTACTGGAACGAGCTGTATAACCGCCTGACGCGCAACCTCGAGGAACTGGAGCTGGTGCGCGAGCGCATTTCGCTGATCCAGGAGGCCGAGCACCGGCGGATCACCGAGCGGATGAACAAGACCATGTACATTCTTGGTATCATCACCGGCTTTTTCCTGCCCATGAGTTTCGTGGCCGGGCTTCTGGGCATCAACGTAGGCGGGATTCCGGGCTCCAGCGCGCCGCACGGCTTCGCCATGGCCTGCCTGCTGATGGCCGTGATCGCCGTGACCCAGTGGTGGATCTTCCGCCGCCTGCGCTGGCTCTGATGTGACTTGTGGGGGTGTGGCTGCGTCAAGGCAGCACACGAAGGAGAGCTGTGCATGCACGACCCGTTCGAAGAATCCCTGCGCAACCTGTTGCGCATGCCGGCCCAGGAGCCGGAGGACGACGCGCGCCTGGGTCGCGTGCTGAAGACCGCCAACCGCCAGGTCGGCGCCGGCGACCTGTTCAGCCTCATGGGCCACTGGCTGCAAGCCCTGAGCCTGGGCGTGAGCCGCGGCGCCGCCCACCTTGCGCCGGTGTCCCGGCGCCCGCAGAATTCCGCCCCTTCCGCTGACAAGGCCGACTGAAGATGCAATTCGATATCTGGACGCAAAGCCTGCTCACCGCCATGAACACCCTGTGGAGCAAGCTCGCCGGGTTCATCCCGAACCTGCTCGGCGCCCTGGTGGTGGTGCTGCTCGGCTTCGTCGTGGCCAAGCTGCTCGACGCCCTGCTGTCCAAGCTGCTGGCCAAGCTCGGCCTGGACCGCCTGATGGGCGGCACCGGCCTGACCAAGCTGATGGCCCGCGTCGGCATCCAGGTGCCGGTCTCGACCCTGGTGGGCAAGATCGTCTACTGGTTCGTGCTGCTGGTGTTCCTGGTCTCCGCCGCCGAGTCCCTCGGCCTGCAGCGCGTCTCCGCCACCCTCGACGTGCTCGCCCTGTACCTGCCCAAGGTGTTCGGCGCGGCCCTGGTGCTGATCGTCGGCGTGCTCCTGGCGCAGTTGCTCAACAGCGTGGTGCGCGGCGCCGCCGAGGGCGTGGGCCTGGAATACGCCGGCGGCCTGGGGCGCGTGGCCCAGTGGCTGGTGATCATCATCAGCATCTCGGTGGCCGTCGGCCAGCTCGAGGTCAAGACCGACCTGCTCAACTACATCATCGCCATCGTGCTGATCACCGTCGGCCTCGCCGCCGCCCTGGCCCTGGGCCTGGGCAGCCGGGAGATCGCCGGGCAGATCATCGCCGGCATCTACGTGCGCGAGCTGTACCAGGTCGGGCAAGAGGTGAAAGTGGACGATGTCGAAGGCATCATCGAAGAAATCGGCACCATCAAGACTATTCTGATGACCGATGAGGGCGAGTTGGTGTCCATTGCCAACCGCGTGCTCCTCGAGCGCCGTGTGACCAGCCGCTGAGATGATCCCGTGCAACGCCGACGCCGCTTCGCGAAAGCCGCGTCGGCGGCCGACATGACCTGGCCCGACCCGACTTGAACAAGCCGCAACCATTGTCCCAGCGCTACGACCCGCGCCAGCTGACCGACGAGGAGCTGGTGGAGCGCGCCCATGACGAGCTGTTCCACGTCACCCGGGCGTACGAGGAGCTGATGCGCCGATACCAGCGCACGCTGTTCAACGTCTGCGCACGCTATCTGGGCAACGATCGGGATGCCGATGACGTGTGTCAGGAAGTGATGCTCAAGGTGTTGTACGGTTTGAAGAACTTCGAGGGTAAATCGAAGTTCAAAACTTGGTTGTACAGCATCACTTACAACGAGTGCATTACCCAATATCGCAAGGAAAGACGAAAGCGTCGCCTGCTCGATGCGCTGAGCCTGGACCCGCTCGAGGAGGCTTCCGAGGAGAAGGCGCCGAAGGTCGAGGAACGGGGCGGCCTGGACCGATGGCTGGTACATGTCAACCCCATCGATCGGGAAATTCTGGTGCTACGATTTGTCGCAGAGCTCGAATTCCAGGAGATCGCCGACATCATGCACATGGGCCTGAGTGCGACCAAGATGCGATACAAGCGTGCACTCGATCGGCTGCGCGAAAAGTTTTCGGGCATATCCGAAACATAGTTGGGTAAATGTTGTCTCTCTAATTCGCAAGTTCTGATAAACTTGCCCGCAAGTTGTATGGCCTGCCTTTTGTCGGCGGTCATCGGCTTACTGACCACCAAGATGGGGATTTAACGGATGAAACTGAAGAACACCCTGGGCGTCGTGATCGGCTCCATGATCGCCGCTTCCGCCGTGAATGCTTTCGCTCAAGGCCAAGGCGCAGTCGAAGCCGAAGCCTTCGGCAAGCGCTACTTCACTGACAGCACCCGCAACATGAAGAACGGCGACCTCTACGGCGGTTCCGTCGGCTACTTCCTGACCGACGACGTCGAGCTGGCGCTCTCCTACGGTGAATACCACGACATTCGTGGCACCTACGAGTCCGGCAACAAGAAGGTCCATGGCAACCTGGCTTCCCTGGACGCCGTCTACCACTTCGGTACTCCGGGTGTCGGCCTGCGTCCGTACGTTTCCGCCGGTATCGGTCACCAGAGCCTGACCAACGTCAACAGCGCCAACGGCAGCCGTCAGAACCTGACCATGGCCAACATCGGCGCCGGTCTGAAGTACTACTTCACCGAGAACTTCTTCGCCAAGGCCAGCCTCGACGGCCAGTACGGCCTGGAGAAGCGTGACAACGGTCACCAGGGCGAGTGGATGGCTGGCGTCGGCGTCGGCATGAACTTCGGTGGCGGCGCCAAGCCGGCCCCGGCTCCGGAACCGGTCGCTGAAGTCTGCTCCGACGAAGACCACGACGGCGTCTGCGACAACGTCGACAAGTGCCCGAACACCCCGGCCAACGTCACCGTTGACGCCAACGGCTGCCCGGCCGTCGCTGAAGTCGTCCGCGTCCAGCTGGACGTGAAATTCGACTTCGACAAGTCCAAGGTCAAAGAGAACAGCTACGCTGACATCAAGAACCTGGCTGACTTCATGAAGCAGTACCCGTCCACCTCCACCACCGTTGAAGGCCACACCGACTCCGTCGGCACCGACGCCTACAACCAGAAACTGTCCGAGCGTCGTGCCAACGCCGTTCGTGACGTACTGGTCAACGAGTACGGTGTGGAAGGCGGCCGCGTGAACGCCGTTGGTTATGGTGAGAGCCGTCCGGTTGCTGACAACAGCACCGCTGAAGGCCGCGCCGTCAACCGTCGCGTAGAAGCCGAAGTGGAAGCCCAGGCCAAGCAGCAGTAATTGGTCTGAGTTCCAGGAAAAACCCGGCTTCGGCCGGGTTTTTCTTTGTCTGGGGAAAAGCTCGTTTAGGTGGTTGGGATAGGGCTATGGATTCGCTTGCGAGCCCTTGCACCCAACCTAATCTCGTCATTCCCGCGAACGCGGGAACCCAGAGACTTCTTGTTTGGGTGTGTTTGCGCCGCTTCGGCGTGCTCGGATGTTTCTTGTTTCGCCCCCTCGGGCGAGTCCCTTTTGTCAAACGGTGGAAGGCCACCCCCGCAAAAAGGAACCAAAAAGGCTTGCCCCGCATACGGGCCCGACAGAGTCGGGCTACCCTCACGAATTCCCCCGCCACGGAGGCCCGCCCCGAGGGTACGTCCCTGTAGCCCGCGGGGCTCTCGCGACATCCATGTCGCATGACCTCCTGAGCGCGGGTTTCGCTCGGCCTTCTGAAGGGGCGTTTCGGAGTGCGCGGATGTTTCTCTGGAAATCCTGCTCTTCGTAGGAGCGAGCTTGCTCGCGAACCCCGCAGTCACTGGGTTATTCCCCTTCGGGCCAGCGCAAGCGCTGTTCGCGATGGAGCCGCGTCCCGCGTTCGCGGGAATGACGGGGTGGGGTTAGGCGTTTTCAGGATGACTCAGGACTCTCCCCCCACTCAGGACAGCCCCCTCTCCCGCTTGCGGGAGAGGGCTGGGGAGAGGGCGCTCTTTGCAGAGCCCCAACCTCTGCCGCAACCCCGTCGGAAATCCGTAGGGCGCATAACGCCTACGGCGTTATCCGCCGAATCGCGGACAGAGTCCGCTCCTACGGTTCTGGGAAGCACGGGCGTAGGAGCGGACTCTGTCCGCGATTGGATTCCCCGGCCACGCCGAACGCCCCGGTAGCACGGCCAACGGCGGATAACCGCGAACGGTTGTACGCCCTACGTCTCTGCGGAAAGGTCGTTCAGGCGCTACGCGCCAGCTCCAGCGCGGCCTCGGCGGCCACTTCGCCGATCACCAGGATGGCCGGGCTGCGCAGGCCGAAGGCGCTGGCGTCGTCGAGCATCGCGCCCAGGCTGCTGCGACACTCGCGTTGCTGCGGCAGCGAGGCGTTCTCGATCATCGCCACCGGCATGCCCCGGCGCATGCCGCCTGCCAGCAGGCCGTCGCGGACTTCCGCCAGGCGTGCCACGCCCATGTAGACCACCAGGGTGGTGCCGGACTGGGCCAGCGCCGGCCAGTTCGGTTCGCTGTCGTCCTGGGTGTGTGCGGTCACCAGAGTGACGCCGCGGCTGATGCCGCGCAGGGTCAGGGATATGCCGCAGGAAGTGGCGGCGGCCAGCCCGGCGGTGATGCCGTTGACCAGTTCGCAGGCGATGCCGCGGGCCTCCAGCCAGGCCGCTTCCTCGCCGCCACGGCCGAAGATGCACGGGTCGCCGCCTTTCAGGCGCACCACGCTGAAGCCCTGGCGGGCGTAGCGCAGCATCAGGCGCTGGATGAAATCCTGGGGCGTGGAGCGGCAGCCGCCGCGCTTGCCCACGCGCACGACCCGCGCCGCCGGGCAGTGCTCCAGCAGCTGCGGGTTGACCAGGTCGTCGAGCAGCACCACCTGGGCGCCGGACAGGGCGCGCACGGCCTTCAGCGTCAGCAGCTCCGGGTCGCCGGGACCGGCGCCGACCAGCCAGACTTTTCCACTCATCTTCTCTCTCCTCAGGCGTTGGCGGCGAGGGCGCCGGCTTCGCTGGCCAGCAACCGCCGTATTTCGGGAACGCAGGAACCGCATTGAGTGCCGCAGCCCAGTTCGCGCTTCAGGCCGTCCAGGTCCAGGCCGCGGACGATGCCTTCGCGCACCTGGCTCAGGCGCACGTTCCTGCAGTTGCACAGGGTCTTGTCGCTGGCCGCGGCGACCTGCGCGCCGGGCGGGGCGAGCAGTTTGCGGCGCAGGTCGGCGTCGCTTTCGCCGGACAGCCACAGCGCCTTGAGCCAGTCGCTGGCGATGCCGCTGCCGGCCAGGCGCAGGCCGGCGATGCGGCCGTCTTCCAGGCGCACCCGCTTGCCCTGGACGCGGCGCGGGTCGTCGTAGGCCAGCACCGGGCCTTCGAGCAGGTCGAGCAGCGCATCGACCTGCTGCAGCCAGGCGGCGTCCGGCGCCGCGCCGGCGGCGGCGCGCACCTGCAGGGCAGGGCGCTCGCGGCCGGCCAGGGTGAAGCTGGCGTAGTCCAGGCCGTCGAACAGCGGGCGCAGCGCCTCGAAACGTCGCTGCACGTCGCCCTCGACCAGCGCGTAGAACTGCCAGGGCAGCGCTACGGCGGCGACTTCCACGCTGGCGTGCTTGAGTTCCGGCTGCCGCGACAGCGGGTCGAAGGCCGGCAGGGTCAGGGCGTTCACCCCCAGGCCCTTGAGGAAGCGTTCGCCCCAGTGCATGGGCAGGAAGGCCTGGCCGGGCAGCAGGCCGTCGTCGGCCTGCACCGGCAGCACCAGGCTGCCGCGGCGGCTGCTCAGGCGCACCAGCTGGCCGTCTTCCAGGCGCCGCCGGCGCAGTTCCGCCGGGTGCAGGCCCAGGCAGGCTTCCTCGACGTGGCCGAAGGCGCTGGCGGCGGTGCCGGTGCGCGTCATGCCGTGCCACTGGTCGCGCAGCCGGCCGGTGTTGAGGATCAGCGGGAAGCGCGCCTCGCGGCGTTCCTTCGGCGCGCGGTAGGCCTCGGCGATGAAGTGCGCGCGGCCGTTGGCGGTGGCGAAGTTGCCGTCGGCGTAGAGGCGTTTCAGGCCTTGGCTGCTGCCTTCGGGCAACGGCCATTGCTGCGGGCCGCGCGTATCCAGCAGGGCATAACTGATGCCGCCCATGTCCAGGTCGCGACCCTGGGTGAGCGGGCGGTATTCGTCGAACAGCGCCTGGGGTTCGGCGAAGTCGAACAGGCTCGGCTGGCCGGGGCGCAGGCGGCGTTCCAGGCGGCGGGCGAAGTCGCAGGCGATGGACCAGTCGGCGCGGGCCTCGCCGGGGGCCGGCACGGCGCGGCGCACGTGGCTGACGCGGCGCTCGGAGTTGGTCACGGTGCCTTCCTTCTCGCCCCAGCTGGCGGCCGGCAGCAGCAGGTCGGCGTAGCGGCAGGTCTCGCTGGTAGCGAAGGCTTCCTGCACCACCACGAAGGGGCAGGCGGCCAGCGCCTCGCGGACCTGCGCCTGGTCCGGCAGCGATTGCGCGGGGTTGGTGCAGGCGATCCACAGCGCCTTGATGCGCCCGTTGCGTAGCGCGTCGAAAAGCTCGATGGCGGTCAGCCCAGGCGCTTCCGGCAGCGCCTCGACGCCCCAGTACTGCGCGACTTCGGCGCGGTGCGCGGCATCGCCGGCGTCGCGATGGCCGGGCAGCAGGTTGGCCAGGCTGCCGGTCTCGCGGCCGCCCATGGCGTTGGGCTGGCCGGTGAGGGAGAAGGGCCCGGCGCCGGGGCGGCCGATCTGTCCGGTGGCCAGGTGCAGGTTGATCAGCGCGCTGTTCTTGGCGCTGCCGGCGCTGGACTGGTTCAGGCCCATGCACCACAGCGAGAGGAAGCTCGGCGCGCGGCCGATCCACTCGGCGCAGCGCTGCAGGTCTTCCACGGCGATGCCGCAGATGCCCGCCACCGCCAGCGGGC
This sequence comes from Pseudomonas sp. A6, assembly GCF_052367875.1. NCBI lineage: Bacteria > Pseudomonadati > Pseudomonadota > Gammaproteobacteria > Pseudomonadales > Pseudomonadaceae > Pseudomonas > Pseudomonas sp. A6. The sequence goes on from NZ_CP198970.1 coordinate 2,522,540, forward strand.
CGTAGTCGCGCACCAGGCTCTTCAGTTCGTCGAAGCCCTGGGTGTGCGCCTCGATGTAGGCGCGGTCCACCCAGCCTTCCCAGAGCAGCAGGTGGAGGATGCCGTGGAACAACGCCACGTCGGTGCCGGGCTGGATCGCCAGGTGCAGGTCGGCCAGCTCGCAGGTGTCGGTGCGCCGCGGGTCGATGACGATCACTTTCATCTGCGGCCGCGCCGCCTTGGCCGCTTCCAGGCGGCGGAACAGCACCGGGTGGGCGTAGGCCATGTTGCTGCCGGCGATCAGCACGCAGTCGCTCTGCTCCAAGTCCTCGTAGCAGCAGGGCGGGGCGTCGGCGCCGAGGCTGCGCTTGTAGCCGACCACCGCCGAGGACATGCACAGCCGCGAGTTGCTGTCGATGTTGTTGCTGCCGACCAGGGCGCGCGCGAGCTTGTTGAAGGCGTAGTAGTCCTCGGTCAGCAACTGCCCGGAGACGTAGAAGGCCACGCTGTCCGGGCCGTGCTCGCGGATGGTCTCGGCGAACACCCCGGCGGCGTGCTCCAGGGCGCTGTCCCAGTCGACACGGCTGCGTGCCAGGGCCTTGCCCAGGCGCAGTTCCGGGTACAGCGCGCGGGCGGCTGCATCGCCGCTCAGGTGCAGGCTGGAACCCTTGCTGCAGAGGCGCCCGAGGTTGGCCGGGTGGTCTGGATCGCCGTGCACGCCGAGGATGCGCTCGCCGTCGTGCTCGATCAGGACGCCGCACCCGACGCCGCAATAGCAGCAGGTGCTGGCGGTGACTTGGCGTTCGCTCATGGGGCTCTCCCGTGTCGCGGCCGCGTCAGGCGCAGGCGGCCAGGTCTTTCAGGGCCAGCAGCACGCGGCCGTTCTCCACCTTCACCGGGTGGCGGTGGGCGCAGCCGACGTCCGGAGCCACGGCGTTGCCGCTGTCCAGCTCGATCTGCCAGTTGTGCAGCGGGCAGGCCACCCGCTTGCCGAAGATCAGGCCCTGGGACAGCGGCCCGCCCTTGTGCGGGCAGCGGTCGTCGAGGGCGAAGACTTCGTCGTCGGCAGTGCGGAACAGGGCGATGTCGCCACGCGGCGCGGCGATCACCCGCGAGCCCAGCGGCTGGATGTCTTCCAGGGCGCAGATGTCTTGCCAGTTCATGGTGTTCTCCCCAGGCCGGTCAGGCGGTTTCCAGTTGCGTGAGCGGGATGCGTTCGAATTCCTTCTTCAGCTGTGGCTGCTCGATGCGCTGTTGCCAGGGGTCCTGTTCCAGCGACAGGGCGTACTGCAGGCGCGCGTTGAGCGCCTGGCGGTTCTCTGCGTCTTCCAGAACGGCCTTCCTGATGTGCTCCATGCCCACGCGTTGCAGGTAGTGCACGGTGCGCTCCAGGTAGAAGGCTTCCTCGCGGTAGAGCTGGAGGAAGGCGCCGCTGTACTCGCGCACTTCGTCCGAGGTCTTGAGCTTGACGAAGAACTCCGCTACCTCGGTCTTGATGCCGCCGTTGCCGCCGATGTACAGCTCCCAGCCGGAGTCCACGCCGATGATGCCGATGTCCTTGATGCCGGCCTCGGCGCAGTTGCGCGGGCAGCCGGAGACCGCGAGCTTGACCTTGTGCGGCGACCACATGTTGAACAGGTCGTGCTCCAGGTCGATGCCCAGCTGCGTCGAGTTCTGCGTGCCGAAGCGGCAGAACTCGCTGCCCACGCAGGTCTTCACGGTGCGGATGGACTTGCCGTAGGCGTGCCCGGAGGGCATGTCGAGGTCCTTCCAGATCGCCGGCAGGTCTTCCTTCTTCACCCCCAGCAGGTCGATGCGCTGGCCGCCGGTGACCTTGACCATGGGCACGTTGTACTTGTCGGCGACGTCGGCGATGCGCCGCAGCTCGGCCGGGTTGGTCACGCCGCCCCACATGCGCGGCACCACCGAGTAGGTGCCGTCCTTCTGGATGTTGGCGTGGGCGCGTTCGTTGATCAGGCGCGACTGCGGATCGTCCTTGGCTTCGCCCGGCCAGGTGGAGATCAGGTAGTAGTTCAGCGCCGGGCGGCAGGTGGCGCAGCCGTTGGGCGTGCTCCAGTCCATGAAGCGCATGGCCTCGGCCATGGAGGTCAGGTGGTGCTCGCGGATGGCCTTGCGCACCTGGCCGTGGTTGAGCTCGCTGCAGCCGCAGATGGCCTTCTCGCTCTTGGGCTTGACGTCTGCCGCGCCGCCCACGGTGCTGATCAGGATCTGCTCCACCAGGCCGGCGCAGGAGCCGCAGCTGCTGGCCGCCTTGGTGTGCTTCTTCACCTCGTCGACGCTGAACAGGCCGTTTTCCTGGATGGCTTTGACGATGGTGCCCTTGCACACGCCGTTGCAGCCGCACACCTCGGCGCTGTCGGGCATGCTCGCGGCGCTGCTCTGGCCCTGGTGGCCGGCGTCGCCCAGGCTGCTTTCGCCGAACATCAGGTGGTCGCGGATCTGCGCCACGTTGTGGTTCTCGCGGATCTGCCGGAAGTACCAGCCGCCGTCGGCGGTGTCGCCGTACAGGCAGGCGCCGACCAGCACGTCGTCCTTGATCACCAGCTTCTTGTAGACGCCGCCGATGGGGTCGGAGAGGGTGATGGTCTCGGTGCCTTCGCCGCCCATGAAGTCGCCGGCGGAGAACAGGTCGATGCCGGTGACCTTGAGCTTGGTCGAGACCACCGAGCCCTTGTAGCTGGCGAAGCCGAACTGGGCCAGGTGGTTGGCGCAGACCTTGGCCTGCTCGAACAGCGGCGCCACCAGGCCGTAGGCGATGCCACGGTGGCTGGCGCATTCGCCGATGGCGTAGATGCGCGGGTCGTAGGTCTGCAGGGTGTCGTTGACCAGGATGCCGCGGTTGCAGGGGATGCCGGATTTTTCCGCCAGCTCGGTGTTGGGGCGGATGCCGGCGGCCATCACCACCAGGTCGGCGGCCACCACGTCGCCGTCCCTGAACTGCACGGCGCAGACGCGGCCGTCGCCGTTGTCCATCAGCTCGTCGGTGACGGTGTTCAGGCGGAAGCGGATGCCGCGCGCTTCCAGGGCCGATTGCAGCAGCTTGCCGGCAGTGCGGTCGAGCTGGCGTTCCAGCAGCCAGTCGGCGAGGTGCACCACGGTGACGTCCATGCCGCGCTGCTTGAGGCCGTTGGCCGCCTCCAGGCCGAGCAGGCCGCCGCCGATCACCACCGCGTGGCTGTGGCGCTTCGCGGTGTCGATCATGGCCTGGGTGTCGGCGATGTCACGGTAGCCGATCACGCCCTCCAGGCGGTTGCCCGGCACCGGCAGGATGAAGGGGTTGGAGCCGGTGGCGATGACCAGGCGGTCGTACTCGGCCTCGCTGCCGTCGGCGGCGTAGACCTTGCGCTGGCGGCGGTCGAGCTTCACCACCTTGCGGTCGAGCAGCAGGCGGATGCCGTTGTCGGCGTACCAGTTGAGGTCGTTGAGGACGATGTCCTCGAAGGTCTGCTCCCCGGCCAGCACCGGCGAGAGCAGGATGCGGTTGTAGTTGGGGTGGGGCTCGGCGCCGAACACGGTGATCTCGTAGAGGTCCGGGGCGATCTTCAGCAGTTCCTCGAGGGTGCGGATGCCGGCCATGCCGTTGCCGATCAGGACGAGCTTGAGCTTCTTCATGGGAGGGCTCCAGGAATCACGGAAAACAAAAAAGGCGTCCCGCCGGTTGCCCGGCGAGGACGCCTTTGTCCAAGTCCCGATCGATCGGGAAGTGCGAGCCTCTTCGTTGAGGGACGCGCTTTTGTAGATTGTTGCCAGGGTATTTGCAGGTGCCGTGCCAGGTCGTCGGCGCGCAGATTTAGCGGGGTTTCGCGGTGCTGCCGGGGTTTTCCTGCACCGCGATGAGGCGGGCGGGTTCGAACTGGTGCGTGCTCAGTGGCGCAGCAACCAGGCCAGCAACGCCAGGTTGAGCAGCAGCGAGGCCAGCGCCAGGGCGCGCCAGAAGCGCAGCGGCTCGCGTTCCAGCAGCGGCCGCGGGCGGCTGGCCAGGCCGGCCTGGCGTTCGCCCTGTTCCAGCGCCAGCAGGGCTTCCTCGGCGGTCTCGAAGCGCTGCGCCGGGTCGGCGGCCACGGCGCGCAGCAGCCAGGCGTCGAGCCAGGCCGGCAGGTCGGGGCGGTAGCGGCTGGCCGGCGTCGGGCTGCCGAAGCGCGGGTGCTGGAAGGCTTCGATTTCGCCGTAGGGGTAGCGTTCGCAGAGCAGGCGATAGAGCATCACGCCGGCGGCGTAGAGGTCCTGGCGCGGCTCCGGGGCGGCGCCCTGGAAGCTTTCCGGGGCCAGGTAGGAGGGCGTGCCGGGCAACTGGTGGGCTTCGTCGCCGGACAGGCCCGGGCAGTAGGCCAGGCCGAAGTCCAGCAGGCGCAGCTCGCCGTCCTCGCCCAGGTGCAGGTTCTCCGGCTTGATGTCGCGGTGCAGGATGTTGCGCCGGTGCAACTGGCCGAGGGCGCGCAACAGGCGCGGCGCCAGGGATTGCCATTGCGCCAGCGGCAGGGGGCCCTGGCGCAGGCGTTCGGCCAGGGTCTGCCCAGGGTATTCGCGCATCACGTAGTACAGGTGCTGGCGTTGCGGCAGGCCGTGCAGCTCGGGGAAGTGGCGGCCCTGCACGCGGCGCAGGAACCATTCCTCCAGCAGCAGGGCCTGGCTGGCCCGTGGCTCATCGTGCAGCGCCGGCGGCAGCGTCTTCAGCAGCCAGGGGCGTTGCTGGGCGTCGCGCACGCGGTAGATCAGCGATTGCCGCGACTGCGCCAGTCGGCCCCCGACCTGCCAGCCCTCGAACATCTGGCCTTCGCGCAGTTCCGGCGGCAGCGGCCAGTGCTCCAGTTGCGCCAGGGTGTCGCCCAGGCCGCTGGCGGGCAGGGCGTCGATGCGCACCAGCAGGGCGCTGGCATTGTCCTGGCTGCCGGCCAGGTGCGCGGCCTTGACCAGGGCCTCGGCGGCGCCCCGGGGTTCGCGGGCATCGGCGAGGATGCGGCGGATGCCGGCGTCGCCCAGGGCGGCCCAGACGCCGTCGCTGACCAGCAGGAAGCTCTCGCCGTCCTGCAGCTCGCCGTCGCGGTAGTCCACCACCAGGTGCTGGTCCAGGCCCAGGGCGCGCTTGAGCACGTGCTGCATGCCCGGTTGTTCCCAGACGTGGTCCTGGGTCAGGCATTCCAGCTCGCCGTCGCGCCAGCGGTACAGGCGGCAGTCGCCGACGTGGGCGAGGGTGAAGCGCCGGCCGCGCAGGACCAGCGCGGTGAGGGTGGTGAGCAGCGGCTGGCCGCCGCCGTTGGCCTGCAGCCAGCGGTTTTGCGAGAGCAGCAGGCGGTCCAGGGCCTGGGCGATGGCCCAGGTCTCCGGGGTGGCGTAGTAGTCGCTGGCCAGCGCCTGCACGGTCAGGCGCGCGGCCAGGCCGCCGTCCGCGCACTGGCTGACGCCGTCGGCCAGGGCGAACAGGTGGCCCTTGCTGGCGGCCAGGTCGGCGGGCGGGGTGACTACCCGCAGGGCGTCCTGGTTTTCCGTGCGCGGGCCGGTGGCGCTGGCTTGGGCGATGGTCAGTTGCAAGGTCATGGGGGCGTTCTGCTCTTCGTAGGAGCGAGCTTGCTCGCGAAGGGGGTTGCCGGTGGCTGCGGAGTTGGGTTCAAGAGCGCCCTCTCCCCAACCCTCTCCCTGAAGGGAGAGGGGGCTGTCCTGAGTAGTTGGAGAGTTCGGAGTCATCCTGATACTCCTCACCCGCGAATGCGGGAACGTAGGGCGAATAACCGTTCGCGGTTATCCGCCGTTGAAAACGGCGGATCGGAAATGACGAGGTGAAAGGATGATGCCGGTCTCCCAGCCCACTCCGAACGGCCCCCTCTCCCTTCAGGGAGAGGGTTGGGGAGAGGGGCTCTTGGACCCGGCACCTACGCCCCAAGAAGCCTTCAAACCCGCGCCGCAGTCACCGCAGCACTGCCCCAGGTGGTACGCCAGCGCCGCTTCACCCCATGCAAGCCGAACCAGGCCAGTACGCCGAGGGCGGCGAACAGCCACAGGCCCAGCTGGTAGTCGCCGCTGGCCTGCTTGATGGCGCCCAGGCCCGCGGTCAGGCAGAAGCCGCCGATGCCGCCGGCCATGCCGATCAGCCCGGTCATCACCCCGATGCTCTGGCGGAAGCGCTGCGGCACCAGCTGGAACACCGCGCCGTTGCCGGCGCCCAGGCTGAGCATGGCGGCCACGAACAGGCCCAGGGCGGCCACCGCGTTGGGCAGGTGGAAGCCGACCGCGGCGATGCACACCGAGGCCACCGTGTACATCGCCAGCAGGCTGCGGATGCCGCCGATGCGGTCGGCCAGGGCGCCGCCCAGCGGGCGCATCAGGCTGCCGGCGAAGACGCAGGCGGCGGTGTAGTAGCCGGCGGTGACCGGGTCCAGGCCGTACTGGTCGTGGAAGTAGCCGGGCAGGGTGGCGGCCAGGCCGAGGAAGCCGCCGAAGGTCACGCTGTAGAAGAACATGAACCACCAGCTGTCGCGGTCGCCCAGGGCCTTGAGGTAGTCGCCCAGGGATTTCGGCGCTGGCCGCTCGGGGGCGTTGCGGGCGAGCAGGGCGAACACCACCAGGGTCAGCAGCAGCGGGATCAGGGCGAAGCCGAAGACGTTCTGCCAGCCGAAGGCCGCCGCCAGCACCGGGGCGAACAGGGCGGCGAACACGGTGCCGGAATTGCCCGCGCCGGCGATGCCCATGGCCTTGCCCTGGTGCTGCGGCGGGTACCACTGCGAGGCCAGCGGCAGGGCCACGGCGAAGGAGGCGCCGGCCATGCCCAGCAGCACGCCGAACAACAGCGCCTGCTCCAGGTTGTGGATGCCCAGGCTCCAGGCGCCGGCGAGGCTGGCGATGACGATCACCTGGGCGAACAGGCCGGCGCGCTTGGGCGACCAGCGGTCGGCCAGCAGGCCCATGACGAAGCGCAGCAGCGCGCCGGAGAGGATCGGCGTTGCGACCATCAGGGCGCGCTGCTGGGTGGTCAGCTGCAGGTCGGCGGCGATCTGCACGGCCAGCGGGCCGAGCAGGTACCAGACCATGAAGCTCAGGTCGAAGTAGAGGAAGGCGGCGAACAGCGTCGGCGCGTGGCCGGCTTTCCAGAAGCTGGTGTTCATGGAGGGTACCTCGTCAGCAACGGTAGAGGGGTTCGTGGCGCCGCCGTCAGTGGCGGTCGCGCGTCTCGTTCAGGTCCCGCACACCCCTGCGCCGGGGTGAAACGAAAAAGGCGCCGCTCCGCGCACTACCCCGGGGGGCAGGTGCGGATGCGACGCCTTTGTCGTGTGAATGGGGGATCGCCGTTGATCGCCACCGCAGGTGCCACAGCAAGGGCCGGGCCAACCGCGCAGGTGGCGTGGAATCGGCTACCTGGCCGGCGAAACCGGCCCAGGGGCGAACCAGAAAGGGGCGCCGGGGCGGGCCCGGTGCCCGCCGATGGGGCGCTTCAGTCCACCCGGTTGACCGTCGGGAAGGCCGCCTTCATGGCCTCGGGCATGGGCACCACCTTGCGCTGGCGGTAGTCGAAGAACACGAAGCCGGACTTGGCCATGGCCACCAGGGTGGCGTCGGCCGGGCGGGTGATGCGGAAGATGATGTCGCCGCCGTACCTGTTGAAGTCCATCACGCCCACCTCGAACAGCAGGCGGTCGCGGGCGTGGGCCTCGGCGCGGTAGGTGGTGGCCAGGTCGGTGACGATGATGCCGGTGCCGTCCGCGCCGACGCCCTCGCTGATGCCGAAGTCGAACAGGAAGCGCGCGCGGGCCTCGGAGATCATCGAGATCATGGAGTCGTTGCCCAGGTGGCGGGCGCCGTTGATGTCGGTGACGCGGACGGTCAGCTGGGTCTGGTAGCAGAACAGTTCCTCGGGGAACTGCAGGTCGAGGCGGGCCATGGATACCTTGCGCGAAGCGGTGGAAGAGGGGGCCGATTCTAGGCCCTGGCGGCCCGCCCGGGCAGCCTGCCGGTGGGCGATTTCAGCGGTGGGCGATGTTGATGTGGTAGAAGGTCACCCGCGCGCCCTCGTCGCTGGGGCCGTAGTTGTCGGCGATGTAGGCGCCGGCCTTGAAGTACAGCAGCTGTTTCGACCAGGTGCTGCTGAGCGCCTTGCTGTAGTAGTTCTCCGCGCCGTCGGCGCTCTGCGCGCGGATGCCCAGGTTGCCCGAGGAAGTGACGCGCAGGCTGTAGGTGACGCGCTCGCCCAGTTGCACACCGTTGAGCAGGGGCACGTTGACCACCGCGGAGTCGTCGGGGTGGTTGCGCACCAGGGCCTCGATGCGCCCGCTGTCCTGGCCGGGAATGTAGTGGTACTGCAGCTTGACCAGCGGCTCGCCGTCGTTGCTGTAGGGCGACTTGCTGTGGATCTGGCCGATGATCACCTTGTTCTTCGACGGCACTTGCTCCACCGCCAGGGTGGCGCGCAGCTCGTTGTCGGCGGCGCGGTAGTACCAGTTGTAGATGGAGCCGTCGGGCAGCGTCTCGCGCAGTTCGCTGCGCGGGAACACGCTGTCGGAGGTGTGCGAGCCGGTGACCGGCACCCAGAAGGTCATCCGCGCGCTGTTGCGGGTGAAGAAGTGGCTCTGGTAGCCGCGGGCGATCTGCTGGGTGGTGACCTCGGTGGGCCTGGGGTCGGTGGGAACGCTGAGGTTCCAGGTACTGATGTCGAGCATGGGTGCCTCTGCTGGGCCGGCTTGGCGGCGCTGACGGGTGGACGTCCGGGTGCCTGGCCAGGCACGCCCACTGCGGGCTTCCGCGCAGGCGGCGGAAGCAGGTCCTGGCCCCGCCATGGCGGCGGGGCGGCGGCAGCATAGGCCGCTTCGCTCGCGGGCTGGGCCAGCAGTGGCGCTGGCGCGATGATCGCGCGGTGCCGCCGCTGGCCACTGGCCGTGGCTCAGTGGCCCAACATCTCGTGCATCGCGATGATCTGCTCGGCGACCTGCACCAGTTTCTGCTGGCGGCTCATGGCCTGGCGGCGCATCAGGGTGTAGGCCTCTTCCTCGGGGCAGTCCTTCATCTTCATCAGCAGCCCCTTGGCCAGCTCGATGCGCTTGCGTTCCACCAGCTGCTGCTCGCGGGCCTGCAACTGGGCGCGCAGGGCCTGGTCGCTCTCGAAGCGGGCCATGGCCACTTCGAGGATCGGCTGCAGGCGCTCGGCCTGGATGCCTTCGACGATGTAGGCGCTGACCCCCGAGCGGATGGCCTGGCGCATCACCTGGGGGTCGTGCTCGTCGGTGAACAGGACGATGGGGCGGGGCTGGTCGCGGCTCACCAGCACCACTTGTTCCAGCACATCGCGGCCGGGCGAGGCGCTGTCGATGAGGATCACGTCCGGGTGCAGGGCCTGGACCCGCGCCGGCAGGTCGACGCTCAGGCCGGATTCGTCGAGCACTTCGAAACCGGCCTCGACCAGTGCGGCGCGCAGGCGCCCGACCGTGCTCGCGGTGTCGTTGATCAGCAGGATGCGCAGCATCTTCGCAGCTCCCTCAGGCGTCGTTCAGGGCGTGCAGGGCGAAGCCGCGAGCGTAGCCGGCCGGGTCCGTGCCGTCCCAGGGCTTGCCGTCGAGCAGCGTCGAACTGCGCAGGCCGCGCTCGTCCACGGCGATGCCCAGGGCCTGGGCGGCTTCGCGGTACAGCGCCTGCTGCTGCACCTGCCCGGCCACGGCGAGGTAGTCCGGCTCACCGCGCAGCAGGCCCCAGCGGCGGAACTGGGTGATGAACCACAGGCCGTCGGACAGCCAGGGCTGGTTGGCCCGCCCGGCGTCGTGGAAGCGCAGCGGGTGGGCGTCCTTCCAGGCATGGCCGAGGCCGTCCTGGTAGTGGCCGAGCAGGCGTGGCTCGATGCTCGACAGGGGCGCGTCGACGTAGTCGCTGCCGCTGATCAGCTGGGCAGTGCCGCGCAGGTTCGCCTCGCTGGCCTCGATGAAGCGGCTGGCGTCGAGCAGGGCCATGACCAGGGCGCGGGCGGCGTTGGGGCATTCCTCGACGAAGGCGCGGGTGGCGCCGAGGACCTTTTCCGGGTGGTCCGGCCAGATGGACTGGCTGGTGGCGACGGTGAAGCCCATGCCTTCGTCGATGGCCAGGGCGCCCCAGGGCCCGCCGGCGCAGAAGCCGTCGATGCGCCCGGCGCGCAGGTGCTCGACCATCTGCGCCGGCGGCACCACCAGGGTGTCGACGTCGCGCAGCGGGTGGATGCCCAGGCTGGCCAGCCAGTAGTAGAGCCACAGGGCGTGGGTGCCGGTGGGGAAGGTGTGCGCCAGAGTCAGCCGCGCGCCCTGGCCCAGGACCAGCTGGCGCAGGGCATCGGCGCTGGTCACGCCGTCGCGCTGCAGGGCGGCGGAGAGGTTGATCGCCTGGCCGTTCTGGCACAGGCCCATGAGCACCGCCATGTCGGTGGCCGGCACCCCGCCGATGCCCAACTGCACGCCGTAGACCAGCCCGTACAGGCAATGGGCGGCATCCAGCTGGCCGCCGAGCAGGCCGTCGCGGAGCATGGCCCAGGAGCCCTGGCGGTGCAGGTTGAGCGTCAGCCCGTAGGGCTGGGCGAAGCCCTGGGTGGCCGCGACTATCAGCGAGGCGGCGTCGCTCAGGGCCATGAAGCCCAGGTCGAGCACGCTCTTTTCTGGTGCATCGGAGCCCGCGACCCAGGCCAGCGGGTGCAGTTTGGCGGTCATGTCGGTCATCGCTACCTCGGGGCAAAAAGGCGCCGCTTCGCGCCGCGTCGGGCGGGCGAAGGGACGCCGGTGTCGGTGGACGACCCGCCGTTGGGCCGTGCCGGAAGGAGTCCAGCAAGGGTTGTGCCAGGCGATCGCCAGGGCATAAAGAAGCCCCGCCGGACGGCGGGGCTGGGAGGAAGGGAGCAGTCCTCGAGAGTCTACAACTGGCACGGGCCCGGCCGCGGATGTCGGCAGGGCCTGTCTTTCACCTTAGCCACCCGGCCGCGGGGCGCAATGTGCAATAGGTACTAGGACCAAAGTCCTGATGGCGCCCGGCCAGGTCCGCGCGGCGGTTGGTGCCGGCCGCTCAGCGCGCCTGGATCTGTTCTATCCACGGCTCCAGGCGTTGGCCGAAGGCCACCTCGGCGCCGAAGGGCTGCGGCTGCTCCTGGGCCGCGCGTTGCTCGGCGCGCGGGGCCAGGCCCTCCAGTTCGTCGTGCCAGCGCTGCGGCACGTTGAGCGCGCGCACGCCCTCGGTGCTGGCGCTGCCGCCCAGGGCCCAGGCGCGGTTGCGGTACAGCGAGAGGGGCCGCACCTGGCCGTGGACGATGGCGTAGTGCTGGCGGTCCGGGTACTGCTGGCGCAGGGCCTGCAGGTCGGTGCCGGCGTCGGCCAGGAACAGCCGGCTGGCGCGCTGTTCCTCGTTGTCCAGGGCGCTGTGCTGGAAGTCGCGCTCGCTCTTCAGGTGCACGTCGTCGGGGCTGGCGGCCAGGCGTTTTTCCGCCTGGGCCAGGCGCTCGCGGGCCAGGGCCAGTTCGCGCTGGTACAGCGGGCCGTCCAGTTCCAGCACCAGCAGGGCGTCGCGGGCCTGCTGGCGGTCGAAGGCCAGGGCGCTGTCGCGGTCGACCTTGTCCGGCACCTGGAAGCCCAGCGCGCGCATGGTCTCCAGCGGGATGCGCGGGGCCCAGGCGGCATTGGCTTCGTCGCCGGGGATGCGCCACAGCAGGCGCAGGCTCACGCCGCTGTTCTCGCGGTGCCAGTCGCTGTTGCGCTGCAGCTCGCGCTCGCTGAGGCTCAGGCGGCTGTCCGGCTCGCCGCTGCGGTTCCAGGCCGCGGCGCCGAGGGCGGCGGCGTTGCTCAGCAGGATCAGGCCCAGGCCCAGCAGCAGGCCGTGGTTGCGGGTGATGTTCATCACAGGCGTCCTCCCAGCAGGCCGTGGGCGTTGCGCAGGTAGCGCAGGAACAGCAGGATCAGCACCGCCGCCACGCCCAGGGCGAGGAAGAACAGGTACTTGGGCAGCACCTCCCACCACCAGTCGTAGAACTTGGTGAAGAGGAAGATGACGAAGAACGCCAGCCCGGTGTTGACCACCTCCGGCCACTCGCGGTGCGCGCCCAGCCAGATGGCCGCGGCGGCGCAGACGAAGCCGAGCACCTGGTACAGCCCCTCGATGCGGTGCGGGGCGAAGGGCAGGTAGCTGCCGTTGCCCCAGTTGGCCAGCACCAGCATGGGCACGAACAGCGCCAGCAGGCCGAACACCCGGTACAGCGCGGCGAAGCCGTCGAAGCGGCGCTGCTCGAACAGCAGCGGCACCAGGAACACCAGCACGGCGGCGGGGAAGAAGTTCTCCGGGCGCTCGCCCGCGTCCAGCCAGTAGACGCCGCCCCAGGTGCCGAAGCGCGCGGCGATGAAGCCCATCAGGCAGAGCAGCCCGGCGCCCAGCAGCAGCCGCGCGTCGCACAGGTAGGCCAGCAGCAGGGCGTAGGCCGCCCAGGGCAGCAGGGCGCGCTCGGACGGGGTGATGTTGAAGATCTGCCCGAGCATGCTGATGTTCAGCACCAGCGCGGCGAAGGCCAGCATGGCCGCCAGCTTGGCGAAGTAGCCGGAGGCGTCGCGGCGTTGCAGCCAGAAGGTGGCCAGCAGGGTGATCACCGAAGCGCCGACGAGGATCCCCACCTGCACGGCTTCGCCGAACAGGCCCCAGAACTGGTAGAAGAGGAAGAACAGGCTGGCGGCCAGGGCCAGCGCGCCGAGGCAGGAGGCGATGCGCATGCCCAGGGACAGGCGGCTGTCCTGGCTGTCGCGGTCGATGTCGAACTGCTCGCGGTATTCGTCCAGCAGGCGCAGGTGGTGCGCCTGCAGGCCCTCGCGCTGGGCAGCGTCCAGGCTTAGCGCGCCTTCCTCGCCCAGGCGCTGCAGCTCGCGGGTGAAGGCGTGGATGTCATCGACGCGCTGCTGGGCGTCGTGATGGCTGAGCGTGGGCATGGCGCACCTCGTAGGAGCAACTGTCTTGCCGACTGCACCGAAGCGCTTTTCGTAGGATGGGTTGAGCCTGCGAAACCCATGCTGCCTTGGTGATGGGTATCGCTTCGCTCAACCCATCCTACGAGTACGTTCATCCGGTGGAGTGGGGGCGGTCACCTTTCCACTCTAGCGACTCCCGCGGCGGCTCTCCACTGCGGCGCTCAGCCGCGGCTGGCCAGCCAGGCGCGCCAGCCGCCGAAGGCGCTGATGTCCTCGGCGCCGGCCAGGCCCCAGGCGTCGCAGATGAAGCCGGTTTCCCAGCTGCCGTCGGCCAGCTCCAGCTTGCCCAGGCCCAGCGGCGCCGGGATGCCGCTGAGGAAGGAGCCCAGCTCGGCGCTGGGCAGTTCCCAGACTTCCACTTCGACGGCCACGCCGCCCTCGGCCACCCGCAGCATGCCCGGGCGCAGCGGCGGGCCGCCGGCCAGGGCGTAGAGCCTGTAGGCCGGCGCGCTGCGGGTGGCCTGCAGCAGGCGCGCGCCGCGCTGGCGCAACTGCCAGTTGAGCGCCAGGCCGTCCAGGTGCGCGCCGCACACCACCAGGCGCGCGCGGTCGTTGTGCGCCGGGGTCTTGGGCGCCGGGCCGGCCAGGGCGTTGCCGCCGACCAGGGGCAGGGCGCTGGCGCGCTGCAGGGCATCGCCCAGGCCGAGCAGGTACTGGTCGCTGAAGGTGCGGCCGAACAGCGTCAGGCCCCAGGGCAGGCCGTTGCCCATGAAGGCGCTGGGCAGGGCCAGGGCGGCGTAGTCCAGCAGGTTCATGAAGTTGGTGTAGTAGCCCAGCTCGGCGTTGCGCAGCACCGGTTCGGCGTGCAGTTCGGCGAGGCTGACCGGGCGGCCGATGGTCGGGGTGAGCACGCAGTCCAGCCCGGCCATGATGGCGTCGCAGCGCGCCTTGAGCGCCTGCAGGCGGTACTGGGCGCGGAACAGTTCCACGGCGCTGGCGCCGGGGGCTTTCTCCAGCACGGCGCGGATCACCGGCAGCACGGCGTCGGGCTGGCGCTCGATCAGCTCGCCGGCGACGCTGTAGCGCTCCGCCACCCAGGGGCCTTCGTAGAGCAGGCGGGCGGCTTCGAGGAAGGGCGCGAAGTCGATCTCCACCGGCGTGCCGCCGATGCCGCGCAGCTGCTCGATAGCCTGGGCGAAGAGCGCCGGGCCTTCCGCGCAGCCGAAGAATTCCAGGTCCTGGGCGCGCGGTACGCCGAAGCGGAAGGGGCGCGGCGCACCGAAGGCGCTGCCGTCGTTCCACGCCGGGTTGGCGCGGCTGTAGGCGTCCAGCGGGTCATGGCGGGCGCTCAGGGCGAGCAGTTCGCTGGCCTCGGCCGCCGTGGCGCTGAAGTAGCTGATGCAGTCGAGGGTGCGGCAGGCCGGCACCAGGCCGTGGTTGGACAGCAGGCCCTTGCTCGGCTTGAGCCCCACCAGGTTGTTCAGCGCCGCCGGCACGCGGCCGGAGCCGGCGGTGTCGGTGCCCAGGGCGAAGCTCGCCACGCCCAGCGCCACGGCCAGCGAGGAACCGGCGCTGGAGCCGCCGGAGGGGTAGTCGGCCAGCACGCTGTTGCGGCATTCGCCGTAGGGCGAGCGGGTGCCGTTGAGGCCGGTGGCGAACTGGTCGAGGTTGGTCTTGCCCAGGGGCACGGCGCCCAGCTCGACCAGCCGTTGCACCAGCGTCGCCGATGTTTGCGGGGTATAGGCGAAGGCCGGGCAGGCGGCGGTGGTGGGGATGCCGGCCAGGTCGATGTTGTCCTTGATGGCGAAGGGGATGCCGTACAGCGGCAGCTCGTCGGGCGAACGGCCGTCCAGCGCGACCAGGTAGGGCTCAAGTTCCGCTGGGGTGAGCAGGTGGATGAACAGGTGGTAGTCCGGGTTCAGCGCGGCGGCCTTGTCGCGCAGCTGGGCGATCAGCTGGCGCGGGGTGGCGCGGCCTTCGCGGTAGGTGGCGCGGAGGGTGGCGAGGCGGAGGTCGAAGGTGTGGGGCATGCTCGGGATTCCAGTTCGGGGCCGGCAACCCTCTCCCCGGCCCTCTCCCTGAAGGGAGAGGGGGAAGAGCGGCCCGGCGCGATGTCGGGTTCAAATCACGGGCTGGACCGTGGTTTCAGGATGAATCGAATCTCTATCCCTGCTCCGAACAGCCCCCTCTCCCGCTTGCGGGAGAGGGCTGGGGAGAGGGGCTCTTTGCTCTTGCTTGGCGGACCCGTTCACGCCTCCTCCAGCACCACCACCCGCTGCCCCGCCCGCACCGGCGAGCCGGGCTGCACGCGGACCTCGCGGACCACGCCGTCGCGCGGGGCGGTCAGGGGGATCTCCATCTTCATCGACTCGAGGATCACCAGGGTGTCGCCGGCCTTGACGCTGGCGCCCTCGCTCACCTGCACCTGCCAGAGGTTGCCGGCGACGTGGCTTTCGATGGCGTGCTGGCCGGCGCCCAGGGGCGCGTCCTCGCCCAGCTCGGGGGCGACTTCCTCGCTCTCGAAGTGGGCCTGGCCGGAGGCGATCCAGCGTTGCCGCTCGGCGTCGAAGGCGGCGCGCTGGTGGCTGCGGAAGGCCTCGATGCCGTCCGCCTCGCGGGCCAGGAAGGCCTGGTAGTCGGCCAGGCGCAGCTCGCTTTCCTCGATGCGCAGCGGGTAGCGGCCCAGCGGGAAGTCGCGGCGGATGCGCAGCAGCTCCTCCGCGCTCACCGGGTAGAAGCGGATCTGGTCGAAGAAGCGCAGCAGCCAGGGCTTGCCGGCGAAGGCCTCGACCTCGCGGTAGCGGTTCCACATCTGCAGGGTGCGGCCGACGAACTGGTAGCCGCCGGGGCCTTCCATGCCGTACACGCACAGGTAGGCGCCGCCGATGCCCACGGAGTTCTCGGCGGTCCAGGTGCGCGCCGGGTTGTACTTGGTGGTGACCAGGCGGTGGCGCGGGTCCAGCGGGGTGGCCACCGGCGCGCCGAGGTAGACGTCGCCCAGGCCCATGACCAGGTAGCTGGCCTCGAACACCGTGCGGTACACCGCCTGCAAGTCCGGCAGCTCGTTGATGCGGCGGATGAACTCCAGGTTGCTCGGGCACCAGGGGGCGTCCTTGCGCACCGTGGTCATGTATTTCTCGATGGCCAGCTGGCAGGCCGGGTCGTCCCAGGACAGCGGCAGGTGGACGATCCGCGAGGGCACCGCCAGGTCGCGTGCCGCGCAGACTTCGTCCCACAGCCCGGCGACCGTCTCCAGCAGTTGCGCCAGGGGCAGCGTCTCGGGCTGGTAGTGCACCTGCAGCGAGCGGATGCCCGGGGTGAGGTCGATCACCCCGGGCAGCGCCAGGGCTTCCAGCGCCTGCATCAGGGCGTGGGCGCGGAAGCGTAGCACCAGGTCCAGCTCGGGTTGGCCGATTTCCAGCAGCAGGTGGGTGTCGCCGGCGAGGCGGGCGAGCAGGCGGGTGTCGTCCTGGCCGAGGTCGAGGACGATGGGCGAGCTTGGCTCGGTTGCTCTCGTAGGAGCGAGCTTGCTCGCGAACAGCTTGGCACCGGGCTCGCGAGCAAGCTCGCTCCTACGAAGAGCGCGATATTCCGCGGATTGGGAGAGAGCCAGTTCGCGGGCGGTGGCGATATCGACCGGTTCGAAGCGCACCTTGTCGCCGGCCTTGAGCTGGCCGAGCTGCCAGAGGTCGGCCTCGATCACCGTCACCGGGCAGACGAAGCCTCCCAGGCTGGGGCCGTCGGGGCCGAGGATCACCGGCATGTCGCCGGTGAAGTCCACCGCGCCGATGGCGTAGGGGTTGTCGTGGATGTTCGAGGGGTGCAGGCCGGCCTCGCCGCCGCTGTCGCGCACCCACTCCGGCTTCGGCCCGATCAGGCGCACGCCGGTGCGGCTGGAGTTGAAGTGGACTTCCCAGTCGGTGGCGAAGAAGGTGCGGATGTACGCCGGGGTGAAGTATTCCGGCGCGCCGTGGGGGCCGTAGATCACCCGGATGCGCCGCAGCGCCGGCAGCTCGGTACGCAGTTCGGCGGGCAGGCTGGCGCCGTGGCGGGCGTCGGCGAGCGGCGCCAGGTGCAGCACGTCGCCGGCGCGCAGGGCGCGGCCGCCGTGGCCGCCGAACTGGCCGAGGGTGAAGGTGCTCTTGCTGCCCAGGTAGTCCGGCAGTTGCAGGCCGCCGCGCAGGCACAGGTAGCTGCGCGCGCCGGCCCCGGCGATGGCGCCGAGGCTCAGGGTGGCGCCGGCGGGCACGAACAGGCTGGTGTCCATGGGCTGCTCGCGGCCGTCCAGTTGCACGGCCAGCGGCGCGCCGGTCACGGCCACCACCGCGTCGGTGTTGAAGCGCAGGCTCGGGCCGCTGAGAGTGATCTCCAGGGCCGCCGCGCCTTCCGGGTTACCCAGCAGGCGGTTGCCCAGGCGCAGCGCGCGGTCGTCCATCGGCCCCGACGGCGGCACGCCCACGGCCCAGTAGCCGAGGCGGCCGGGGTAGTCCTGCACGCTGGTCTGGGTGCCGGCGCCCAGCACCTCGAAGGTGTCGGCGCGGTAGCGCAGGCCCTCCAGGCAGCGCGTCCAGGGCGAGCCGCTGGCGAAGGGCGCGTCGGCGATGATCTGGCGCAGGTAGGCGCGGTTGCTTTCCACGCCGTACAGCAAGGTATCCGCCAGGGCGCGGTCGAGGGCGGCGCTGGCCTCGGCGCGGCTGGGCGCCCAGGCGATCAGCTTGGCGATCATCGGGTCGAAGTAGGGCGGTATCTCGCAGCCGGCTTCCACCCAGGTGTCGATGCGCAGGGCCTGGCCGTCGGCCGGCGGGAAGCGCACGGCGGTGAGCAGGCCGGGGCTGGGCTGGAAGTCGCGGCCCGGGTCCTCGGCGTACAGGCGCGCCTGGATGGCGTGGCCGCTGGGCTTGAGCGCGGCGGCCAGTTCGGCCAGCGGCGGCAGGCAGCCTGCGGCCAGTTCGATCATCCAGCGCACCAGGTCGACGCCCCAGACCTGCTCGGTGACGCCGTGCTCCACCTGCAGGCGGGTGTTCACTTCGAGGAAGTAGAAGCGCTCGGCCTCGCTGTCGTAGACGAATTCCACGGTGCCGGCGCTGCGGTAGCTGACCGCTTTGGCCAACTGGATGGCCGCTGCGCAAAGCTCGTCGGCCATGCCCGTCGGCAGGTTCGGCGCCGGGGTTTCCTCCAGCACCTTCTGGTTGCGCCGCTGCACCGAGCAGTCGCGCACGCCGAGGGCGATGACCTCGCCGGCGCCGTCGCCGAACACCTGCACTTCCAGGTGGCGGGCGCGCTGGATGTATTTCTCGATGAACACCCCGGCGTCGCTGAAGTTGTTCTGCCCCAGGCGCTTCACCGCCTCGAAGGCTTCGCCCAGCTCCTGCGCCGAGCGGCACACGCGCATGCCGATGCCGCCACCGCCGGCGGTGCTCTTGAGCATCACCGGGTAGCCCACGCGTTCGGCGGCGGCGAGGGCGATGTCGAGGCTTTCCAGCAGGTCGGTGCCTTCGAGCATGGGCACGCCCTGTTCGCGGGCCAGGGCACGGGCGGTGTGCTTCAGGCCGAACAGCCGCAGCTGTTCCGGCGTCGGGCCGACGAAGGCGATGCTGGCGGCCTCGCAGGCTTCGGCGAAAGCGGCGTTCTCGGAGAGGAAGCCGTAGCCGGGGTGGATGGCCTGGGCGCCGCTGGCGCGGGCGGCGGCGAGGATCTTGTCGACCGCGAGGTAGGTGCCGGCGGCGGGGCCGGCGCCCAGCTCGAAGGCTTCGTCGGCCTGCTGCACGTGCAGGCTGGCGGCGTCGGCCTCGGCGTAGACCGCCACGCCGCCTACGCGCAGTTCACGAAGCGTCCGCAGGATGCGGCAGGCGATGGCGCCGCGGTTGGCGATCAGGAGCTTGTCGAACATGAGGAAGTCCCCATGGGGTGGCGGGCCGTCCCGCCGTCAGTCGGTGCGCACCACGGTCGTCCGTGGTGGAAACAGGTTCCGTAGGATGGGTCGAGCGAAGCGATACCCATCAATCGCCGGAGGATTCGCGATGGGTTTCGCGGGGCTCAACCCATCCTACGGGGGCTCCGTGCAGGCATTGTCCCGAACGGCTCTGGCACAGCAGGAACAGCCAGCGCCGTACCGCTTGCAGCCTGCCGCTTGCAGCTTGCGGCTGCTTCAGTCCCATACCAGCAACTCCGCCGGCGTCGGGTTCCAGCCGTTGCAGGGGTTGTTCAGCTGCGGGCAGTTGGAGATCAGTACGATGATGTCCATGTGCGCGAGCAGTTCGACGTACTTGCCGGCGGCGGAGATGCCGTCCTCGAAGGTCAGGCCGCCCTCGGCGGTGACCGGCACGTTCATGAAGAAGTTGATGTTGTGGCTGATGTCGGCCTTGCCCAGGCGCCCGTCGTGCAGGGCCGCGCGCAGGAAGTTGTCGCGGCAGCTGTGCATGTAGCGCTTGTCCAGGGCGTAG
Source organism: Pseudomonas sp. A6 (assembly GCF_052367875.1). Taxonomy (NCBI): domain Bacteria; kingdom Pseudomonadati; phylum Pseudomonadota; class Gammaproteobacteria; order Pseudomonadales; family Pseudomonadaceae; genus Pseudomonas; species Pseudomonas sp. A6. The sequence continues at coordinate 2,541,855 of NZ_CP198970.1, forward strand.
CGCACCGTGTTGCTTTCCTGGGCGCAGGCGCCGCCGAGGGTGTCGTGGCGGCCGCAGGTGTCGGCGACGATGCTCAGCATCGGGTTGCCGAGGTTGGAATAGAGCACGCTGCCGGCGCTGAGGTAGACGCTGCCCTGTTTGCGCAGGGTGCGCTGCACGTCGTAGCGCTCGCGTGGGTTGCGCGCGTTGTAGAACAGGGTGTCGACCGCCTGGTTGCCTTCCAGGTCGAGGATGCGCAGGGTCTGGCCGGCCTTGAGTTCGCTCAGGCTGGGTTCGCCGGCATTGATGAGAGTGCGCGAGACGGCGGCTTCGGGGTGCTTGGCGCTGTGGCTGATGGGCATGTAAGTGTCCTCTGTCTCTTCCAATCAGATGAACAGGCGTTCGGTGTTGTGGAAGCCGCGGCCGTTCTCCGGGCGCGAGGTGCGGCAGAGCACGCTGATGCCGTCGGATTCGACCTTGTGCCAGCTCAGCCCGATGGGCCTGGGCGCGTATCGCGGGTTCGGGTCCATGGGGTGCTGCAGGGCGGTGAGCACCACCAGGGTGTCCATGGGCGCGTACAGCTCGACGTAGTCGCCGGCCTTCGAATTGCCCTCGGCGAAGCGGAAGCAGCCGTCGGCGTCGACGTCCACGCGGCTGAACAGGTTCAGGCACATCAGTAGGTCCTGCAGGCGCATGTCCCACTTGCCCATTTCCACCAGCAGGTTGTCCGCGCCGTTGCGGTGGAAGCCGTTGCGCAGTTCCTGGTAGCGGCCCTGGCCGTACCTCTCCAGCACCTCGGCGGCGTTGAGCACGCCGCCGAAGCTGTCGTGCCAGCCGCAGGTGTCGGCAGTGATGGCCGCCAGCACCCGGCCCATGTCCGAGTACAGGCAGTGGCCGGCGCTGAGCTTGGCGGTGTGCTGGGCCTTGAGGCTGTCCGGCAGGTTCAGCCGCTCGCTTTTCTCCTGGGCGTTGAACAGCAGCAGGCTGACGTTGCCGCCGCCTTCGAGGTCGGTCAGGCGCAGCAGATGGCCGCGCTTGAGGACGAAGGAGGTGTGGCCGCCGCCGGGGACGGTTTCCTCGTAGAGGGTGGGGCGCAGGGCGAGGGATGCGGTCATGGGGTTTCCTCAGTAGGCCGGGGTGATCACCGGCGCGGCCGGCTGCTCCAGGCGCGCCGCCAGGGGCGCGGGGAGGGCGGCGCGGGCCGCGCGGCGGTCGGCGTTGAGCGGGATGTCGTAGGTGATGCGGGCGCCGTAGGCGTTGGGCGCCTGCGGGTCGTGGCGGACCTTGTCGAAGACCAGCAGGCGGGTGCCCAGGCTGAAGCCCTCGGACAGGTCGTGGGTGACCATGAACACGGTCAGTTGGGTTTCCCGCCAGAGCTGCAGCAGCAGTTCGTGCATGTCCTTGCGGATGCCCGGGTCGAGGGCGCCGAAGGGTTCGTCGAGCAGCAGCACGCGCGGCTTCATCTCCAGCGCCTGGGCGATGGCCAGGCGCTGCTGCATGCCGCCGGAGAGCGCGCTGGGGTACTTGTCCAGGGCATGGCCGAGGCCGACCTTGCGCAGCAGTTCGGCGGCTTGTTCGCGGGCCTCGCGGCGGGCCGCGCCGAACAGCCGGCCGAGCAGCTTCGAGCGCGGCAGCTCCAGGCCCAGGACGACGTTGTCGAGCACGCTCAGGTGCGGGAACACCGAGTAGCGCTGGAACACCACGCCGCGGCTCGGGTCGGGTTCGGCGGCCAGGCGCTTGCCGTCCAGCAGCAGCTCGCCGCGGCTGGGGCGCTCCTGGCCCAGCAGCAGGCGCAGGAAGGTGGACTTGCCGCAGCCGGAGGCGCCGACCAGGGTGCAGAACTCGCCTTCGGCGACGCGCAGGTTCAGGCGTTCGAGGATCACGTTGCCGGCGTATTCCTGCCAGACGTTGTTCACGTCGATGAAGCTCATGCCTTGCCTCCTTCGTACCAGGGGAAGGCGCGCCGGGTGAGCACGCGCAGGGCCCAGTCCATCAGCCAGGCGAGCAGGGTGATCCAGGCCACGTAGGGCAGGATCACGTCCATGGCCAGGTAGCGGCGCACGAGGAAGATGCGGTAGCCCAGGCCGTCGGTGGCGGCGATGGCCTCGGCGGCGATGAGGAACAGCCAGGCCGAGCCGAGCATCAGCCGCAGCGAGACCAGCAGGCGCGGCAGCAGCTGCGGCAGCACCACGCGCAGGATCAGCGTCCAGGTGCTGGCGCCGAGGGTCTGCGCCTTGATCAGCAGCTCGTTGGGGATTTCCCGGGCGCGCTGCTCGATGTCGCGGGCGATGCAGGGGGCGACGCCGATGACGATCAGCACCACCTTGGACAGCTCGCCCAGGCCGAAGACGATGAACAGCACCGGCAATATCGCCAGTGGCGGGATCATCGACAGCACCGTGAGCAGCGGCGACAGCGGCGCGCCGAACAGCGGCACGCTGCCGGCGGCGATGCCCAGCACCAGGCCGAGCAGGGCGGCGATGCCCAGGCCCAGGCCGAGGCGCTGCAGGCTGGCGCCGGTGTCGCCCCAGAACAGCACTTCGCCGGTGCGCTTGTCTTCGTGCAAGGCCAGGCGCTGGACGGCGTCGGCCATCTGCGCGACGCCGGGCAGCAGCTTGTCGTTGGGGTTCTCCGCCAGCCGCGCCGCCGAGCCGGAGAGGTAGGCGAACAGCAGCAGGGCGAAGGGCAGCAGCACCAGGAACAGGCGGCCGCCGCGCTGGGGGTGGAGGTTGATCAGGCGCATGGTTCCCTACCTGTCTGTCGGGGGGCTGCTTCCTGTAGGAGCGAGCTTGCTCGCGAACGATCCCCCGCACCGGAGGCATCAAGGGGGTTCGCGAGGCCGAATCCGTTCCCTACGGATTTCGGCATTTCCCACATCCCTGTGGGGCACAAGCTCGCTCCTACGAAAAGCCTTAGTGCCGGCGTTGAGGTCAGAGCTTGCCGTCGGCGGCCAGCTGCACGTAGGTCGGGTCGAAGCGCAGCTTGAGGTTGCCGGCGTCGCCGTAGCTGGCGCCGCCGGCGAAGCTCATGCCCACCGCGTCGGCCGACCTGGCGCCTTCGCCGAGCAGGCCGTGGGCGAAGGAGAACTTCGCGACGCGCTGCATGGTTTCCGCCAGCGCCGGGCTGGTGGCGAAGGCCAGGGCCTCGGCCGGGGTGGCGAACAGCCGGGTGGTGGCCAGCTGCGCCTGGTAGCCGGCGAGGTCGGTGCCCGAGGCCTTGGCCATGTGTTCCAGGGCGGCCTTGGCTTGCGCGTCGTCGGCCTTCATCAGCGCCACCGTCTCGAACCAGGCGCCGGCCAGGGCCTTGCCCAGGGCCGGGTTGTCCTTCAGCGTCCGGCTGTTGACCACCATCATGTCCATGATCTCGCCGGGCACCTTGCTGGAGTCGAACACCTCGGTTGTGCCGGGCTTGGCGCGTGCCTCGGCGAGCATCGGGTTCCAGGTGGTCACCGCCTGCACCTCGTCGGTGTTGAAGGCCGCGGCGATGTCGGCGTCGGAGGTGTTCACGGTCTTCACGTCCTTCTCGCTCAGCCCGGCGTGCTCCAGGGCGCGGGCCAGCAGGTAGTGGGAGACCGACAGTTCCACCAGGTTGATGTCCATGCCCTTGAGGTCGGCGACGGTCTTGCCCGCGCCCTTGAGCACGATGCCGTCGTTGCCGTTGGAGAAGTCGCTGACGATCAGCGCGGTGGAGTCCACGCCGCCGGCGGCGGGGATGGTCAGGGCGTCCATGTTGGTCATGGTGCAGCCGTCGAACTGGCCGGCGGTGTACTGGTTGATCGACTCGATGTAGTCGTTGAGCTGGGTGACCTTGATCTGGATGCCGTACTTCTTCGCCCACTTGTCGACGATGCCGTGGCTGGCGGCGTATTCCCAGGGCATCCAGCCGGCGTAGATGGTCCAGCAGAGGTTGAAGCTGTCCTTGGGCGCGGCGGAGGCGCCGAGGCTTAGGGCTGTCAGGGCTGCGGCGAGCAGGGCGGGCAGACGGGGCTTGCGCATGGGGAACCTCCGGTTGGTTGTCGGGCGGGCAGGAGTCGGGCGGCTAGGTCGCGCTCTTCTCCCGGGCTTTTGTCCCGCCGTGTAACCTCGCTGGAGGTCGATGGCTCTCGGACCAGTCACTCGCCATGCGAGCCGGAACCCTAGCCATCCATTTTCGAATTGTGGTGCCGCCGGCCCGCGTTGGCGGGCGATTCCTGCACGCCGCTGACAAAGCGAGGGGCGTGCCAACTTCGCCCAGGGCCCGTGGCAGAAGGCTTGGCTCCGCTGGGCGGGGTGTTGCGCCGGGCCGCCATGCGCCCTGATGAGGCACGCCGCCACATCCTGGTGCGCCAGTCGAAAGTCGGTGTCGGCCGGCGCGCGGCCCGCGGCAGACTGCGCGGACCATCCACCCCATCGGAGTCGCCCATGTCGCACCTGCTGTCCTTCGCCAAGGGCGCGCTGGCCATGTTCTGGCTGGCCGCCGCGGTCAACCTGCTGTACCCGTTCGGCGAGCTGTACCGCCCGTTGCTGTCGCTTTCGGTCGTGCTGCTGGCGGTGCACGCCGGCGAGGTGCTGCTGCTGGGCCGGCGCCTGAAGGCGCGCCGGCAACCCTGGCTGGAGCGCCTGCAGGTGCTGTTCTTCGGCGTGCTGCACCTGCCCGCGCTGCGGGTAAATCCGTGATTTACATAAGCTTTACCCTGTATCCGGGCACCGCCGCCGGGGCGCCGGGTCTGATCGTATAAGCCGCTGATTCGAAGCGGATGCCGATCAGGAGTTAGCCATGCGTCGCCTTCTCGTTGCCCTGCTGTTGTTCCTGCCGCTGTCCGGCTGCGTGGTCTACGAACATGACCATGGCGGCTGGCGCGGTGGCCATCGCTACTACGCGCCTCCGCCGCCGCCGGTGCGCTACGCCCCGGCCCCCGGCTACTACTGGCATCGCTGATGCCCCTGCTGACGGCACCTTCGGGTGCCGTCAGTCGTTCTGCGTCGGGCCCTCGACGCCCTGGCCGTCGACCTGCAGCAACAGCTCGACGAATGCCTGCGCCGCCGGCGACAGGCTGCGGCTGGCGTGGCGCACCAGGCCGTAGGCCGAGCCGCGCAGCGCGGCGTCGCCGGCCTGGCGCGGCCAGGGCAGGGTGGCCAGGCGCCCGGCGGCGACGTCGGCGGCCACCACGTCGGCCACCGCCAGGCACAGCACATCGCTGCCGCGCACCAGTTCCTTGAGCATCAGCACGTCGTCGCATTGCACGTCCAGCGGCTGCTCGCGGCCGAGGCTGCGGGCCAGGCGCTGGTGGGCGTCGCGCGGCAGGCGCGGGCCGGCCAGCGGGTAGTCGCGCAGGTCGTCGATGGCCAGGCGCCCGCGCGCCAGCAGCGGGTGGCCGGGACGGCAGAACAGCAGGCTGTCGTGGACCTGCAACGGGTGGATGTCCAGGCGCGGGTCGTCCTGCAACTCGCGGCAGTCGGCGACGAACAGTTCCAGCTCATCGTCCAGCAGGCGCCGGTGCAGCAGCTGCCAGTTCTCGATGGCCAGCGCCACGCTGACCCGCGGGTGGGCCCGGCTGAAGGCCGCGAGGGTCTGCGGCAGCAGGCGCGCGGCGGGGAAGGGGCCGGCGCCCAGGCGCAGTTCGCCGGCCTCCAGGTTGCCCAGCTGGCTCACCGCGTTGTCCAGCGCGCGACTGCCGGCCAGCAGGCGGCGGGCGTGTTCCAGCACCAGCCGGCCGTGGGCGGTCAGGCTGATGCCGCGCGGGTTGCGGTCCAGCAGACGGCAGTCGAGCTGGTTTTCCAGGGCCTGGATGCTGCGCGAGAGCGCCGGCTGGCTGAGGTTCACCGCTTCGGCGGCGCGGGCGAAGTGGCCGTGTTCGGCGAGGGCGACGAAATGGCGGAGCTGGCGCAGGTCGCTCATGCTTGGTTTGCATCAGGATCGGTAAAGGAATGCATTGGAATTATTGCCATGCCTGCCGGCATAGTGCCAGGCATTCCCATAACAAGAACCGGAGTTTTCCATGCTGCGCCTTTCCGCCGCCGTCCTGCTGGCCGGCCTGTCGCCCGTGCTGCTCGCCGCCGACGACCCCGCCGATGCGCCCAAGCCGCCCAGCGCCTTCACCGTGGCCCTGCAGCAGAAGGTCCGCGAGGCGCTGCCGTTCAACGACCGCGCCGACTTCGCGCGGGTCGAGCAGGGCCTGATCAAGCGCCCGGAACAGCTGGTGATCCGCAACGAGGACGGCAGCGTGGCCTGGCAACTGGGCGGCTTCGGCTTCCTCGATGCCGGCCAGGACATCGACAGCATCAACCCCAGCCTGCAGCGCCAGGCCCTGCTCAACCTCAAGTACGGGCTGTACAAGGTCGCCGACGGCATCTACCAGGTGCGCGGCTTCGACCTGGCCAACATCACCTTCGTCCAGGGCGACAGCGGCTGGATCATCATCGACACCCTGACCACCCCGGCCACTTCCAAGGCTGCCTATGCCCTGGTCAGCCAGGAGTTGGGGCAGAAGCCGATCAAGGCGATCATCTACAGCCACGCCCACGTCGACCACTTCGGCGGGGTGAAGGGCCTGGTGAGCCAGGAACAGGTGGACAAGGGCGAGGTGCAGATCATCGCGCCCAAGGGCTTCATGGAGTCGGCGATCAAGGAGAACGTGCTGGCCGGCAACGCCATGCTGCGCCGCGCCACCTACCAGTACGGCACCGAGCTGCCCCAGGGCCCGCGCGGGCTGGTGGACATGGCCATCGGCAAGGCCGTCGCCCACGGGCCGATGAGCCTGATCGCGCCGACCCGGCTGATCGAGAAGGACGACGAGCAGCTGCGCATCGACGGCGTCGACTTCGCCTTCCAGAACACCCCCGGCACCGAGTCGCCCTCGGAGATGAACGTCTGGCTGCCGAAGCAGAAGGCCCTGCTGATGGCCGAGAACGTCACCGGCACCCTGCACAACCTCTACACCCTGCGCGGCGCCGAGACCCGCGATGCGCTGGGCTGGAGCAAGTACATCAACGAGGCGCTGCACCGCTACGGCAACCAGGCCGAGGTGATGTTCGCCGTGCACAACTGGCCGCGCTGGGGGCATGAGGACATCGTCCGCACCCTGGAGAAGCAGCGCGACCTCTACGGCTACCTCAACGACCAGAGTCTGCACCTGGCCAACCAGGGCGTGACCATCAACCAGATCCACGAGCGCTTCCAGCTGCCGCCGGAGCTGGCCAACGAGTGGTATAACCGCGGCTACCACGGCTCGGTCAGCCACAACGTGCGCGCGGTGGTGAACAAGTACCTGGGCTACTACGACGGCAACCCGGCCACCCTCAACCCGCTGGCGCCGGAGGATTCGGCGAAGAAGTACGTGGAATTCATGGGCGGCGCCGAGCACGTGCTGCAGATGGCGCAGAAGTCCTTCGACCAGGGCGAGTACCGCTGGGTGGTGGAGGTGGTCAACAAGCTGGTCTTCGCCGAGCCGGATAACCAGGCCGCCCGCCGCCTGCAGGCCGACGCCCTGGAGCAGCTGGGCTACCAGGCGGAGAACGCCGGCTGGCGCAACAGCTACCTGGCCGCGGCGGACGAGCTGCGCCACGGCGTGCCGCGCGACCTGCCGCCGCTGAAGACCTCCAGCGCCGACGCCCTGGCCGCGATGGACACCGGACTGCTGTTCGACTACCTGGGCGTGCGCCTGAACGCCGGCAAGGCCGAGGGCGAGGACTTCGCCATCAACCTGGTGTTGCCGGACATCGGCCAGGAATACCTGCTGGAGCTGAAGAACTCGCACCTGAACAACATCCGCGGAGTGCACAGCGAAGATGCCGGGCAGACGGTGACCATCGACCGCGCCGACCTCAACCGCCTGCTGCTCAAGGAGGTCAACCCGGTGGTGCTGATCGCCCAGGGCAAGCTGAAGAGCTCGGGCAACCCGCTGTTGCTGGCCAAGCTGTTCGGGATGCTGGATGACTTCGAGTTCTGGTTCGATATCGCCACGCCGGAGAAGCGGGAGGGGTGATCGCGTGGCTTTGCTTTTTGTAGGAGCGAGCTTGCTCGCGAACGGGCGCGGTGCCATGCGGTTCGCGAGCAAGCTCGCTCCTACGAAGGGCGGATCGGCATGGGGCACCGGTGTTCCGGCCGGCGGCGTATAACCGCGAACGGTTATACGCCCTACGCCGCCCCACCCGCGGTGTTCCCCTGTAGGAGCGCGCCCTGCGCGCGAATCGCGGGCAGGGCCCGCTCCTACAGTCCGTCGTGAGGCACGGCATTTCCCCGTAGGAGCGGACCTTGTCCGCGATGGCCGGAACCACCGGTGCGGTTCGCGGATAAGATCCGCTCCTACGCCGCCCCACCCGCGGTGTTCCCCTGTAGGAGCGCGCCCTGCGCGCGAATCGCGGGCAGGGCCCGCTCCTACAGTTTGTCGTGAGGCACGGCATTTCCCCGTAGATACCGTGTCACCTAGCCTCGAGCAAGGGCCAGTTCCACATTGTATGGCTGGCCCGACTTGAGGACGCCATAGGCGATCTGCAGCAGCTTGCGCATGGCAGCACAGATGATCTGTTTACCCGCTTTGCCTTTCTCCTCGAGCCGTAAACGCAGTGCCCGTATCGCCTGGTTATGGCTCATGGCACAGATGGCTGGCATGAACAGGCCTGCCCGCAAGAGGCGTGAGCCGATCTTTGAGATCCTCACCTGGCCCTTGTGTTGGCCGGATTCCCTGAGCCTCGGATTGAGTCCTGCAAAAGCCACGACCGCCCGGGCACTCTCGAAGCGGCTGATTGATCCAAGTTCGGCCAGCAACAGGGCTGCAGTTTTGTCGCTGATACCCTCGATACTCGTCAGCAGATCGCGCTTGCCCCGCAAGTCAGGATCGTTGTCGATATGTTGGCGAATCGCTTCCAGCGTCTGTTCAATCTGCTGTTCCAGATGGGCCGAGACCGACAGGATCGACTCTTTCACCACGTCGCTCTTGGCGGTTTCCAGGCGGTTGATTTCCATCTGGAACAGCTCCTTGAGCTCTTCGTAGCGCCGTACCAGCGCACGGAGTTGCCGCACGCTCACCGGGTCCGGCTGCCAGAGCTGGAGATCCTCGGCATGCCGAGCGCCGTAGAGGGCGATCAACTTGGCGTCGACCTTGTCGGTCTTGACCCGTTGCAACTGGCTTTGCGCATAGCTGGCGATACGTGCCGGATTCATCACGCAGACACGATATCCCCGGGCCAACAGATAATCGCCCAGAGCTTCGTGATAGATGTTGGTGGCTTCCATCACCACCCACGCCCCTGGCTCGGCATGTTTTTGCAGCCACTGGTCAAAGACGCTGAAGCCCGACTGATCGTTGCTCAGATTGCCTTTGGTGCGGTATTTGCCATTGCTCTGCAGAACCGCAATGTCGAAAGTTTTCTTGGCGATATCCACGCCAACTACGATGGCCATAACTCCTGCTACCTCTTACAGCTTTACATCATCAGCACTCCACTCCATCCAACCTTGCCTATACGAGCTACCACCGGGGTGGGGCTCCAGATACCGTTCGGACTCACGAGTGGATTGGGAAGGCAGGAGACTATCTACAGTGCAGGCTCGTAGCCTAGGAGCGGACACGTCTTCCTGGTCTTCCTTCCGGTGATCAGCCGGAGACTACCCGCCGTTATGGCGGGTCGTCGACATACAAGGAGCGGACCTTGTCCGCGATGGCCGGAACCACCGGCGCGATTCGCGGATAGGATCCGCTCCTACGCCGCCCCACACCGCGGTGTTCCCCTGTAGGAGCGCGCCCTGCGCGCGAATCGCGGGCAGGGCCCGCTCCTACAGTCCGTCGTGAGGCACGGCATTTCCCCGTAGGAGCGGACCTTGTCCGCGATGGCCGGAACCACCGGCGCGGTTCGCGGATGGGATCCGCTCCTACGCTGCCCCACCCGCGATGTTCCCTCGTAGGAGCGCGCCCTGCGCGCGAATCGCGGGCAGGGCCCGCTCCTACGGTGTTCCGGTCAATAGGCCACGGTGAAGCGCTGGCGGTGGTGGGCGGGGCGTTCCGCTTCGTCGAGCATGGCCACGGCCAGGTCGGGGAGGGAGATGCGGCTTTCGCCTTTGGCGTCGAACAGCACCTGGTCGCCGCCGATGCGGAAGCTGCCGGTGCGCTGTTCGCCTTCCAGGAGCATGGCCGGGCTGAGGAAGGCCCAGTCCAGGGCCTTTTCGCCGCGCAGTTGGTCGAGGGCGTCGGCGGCGCCCAGGGCGCCCTGTTTCCAGGCTTCCGGGAATTCCGGGCTGTCCACCAGGCGCTGGCCGGGGGCGATTTCCAGGCTGCCGGCGCCGCCGAGCACCAGCAGGCGCTTCACCCCGGCGGCCTTGGCGCCGTCGAGGATGGCCTGGCTGCCGCGGGCGTGGGCGGCGCGGATGTCCGGGTTGCCCCAGCCGGCGTTGAAGGCGCTGATGACCACGTCATGGCCGGCCACCGCCTTGGCCACCTGCGCGGCGTCGTAGACGTCGGCGCGCACGACGGTGAGGCCGGCGCGGTCGGCCAGCTTGGCCGGGTCACGGACCAGCGCCGTCACCAGCAGGCCGCGGCGCAGGGCTTCTTCCAGGAAATAATGGCCGACATGGCCGGTGGCACCGATCAGGGCGATTTTCATCGTAAAGCTCCAGGGCAAAGGCCGTAGCACGGCGGAATGGCGCCCATGATCGGCCACGCCCTGCGCGGGAAAAACCGGCCGGGCCGCCATGCACTCGTAAGCTGCGCTTCACAATCCCTGGTCGAACAGCTTCTGCACCACCGAGAAGTCCTTGTCGCCGAAGCCCTGCTTGAGCAGCAGGCGGTAGAGGCTGGTGGCCAGGCTGCCCAGCGGCGTGGCGTTGCCGGTGAGCTGCGCGGCCTCCTGGGCCAGGCCAAGGTCCTTGGCCATCAGCGCGCTGAGGAAACCGCCCTCGTAGCCGCGCGAGGCCGGGGCGTTCTCCATCACCCCGGGCCAGGGGTTGTAGACCTCCAGCGCCCAGTTGCCGCCGGAGCTGCGCCGCATGATCTCGGACAGCACCAGCGGGTCCAGGCCGTTGGCCACGCCCAGGGCCAGGGATTCGGCGGTGCCGATCATGAGGATGGCCAGCAACTGGTTGTTGCACACCTTGGCCACCTGCCCGGCGCCGTCGCTGCCGGCGTGGAAGATGTTGCGGCCCATGGCGGAGAAGATCGGCTTGGCCTTCTCCAGCACCTGGGCGTCGCCGCCGACCATGAAGGTGAGGGTGCCGGCGACGGCGCCGCCGACGCCGCCGGAGACCGGCGCGTCGAGCATGGGAATCCGGCGTTCCTCCGCCGCATGGTGGACCTTGCGCGCCGAGGCCGGGGCGATGGTGGAGCATTCCAGCACCAGGGTGCCGGGGGCGATGTGCTGCAGCAGGCCCTGCTCGCCGAGGTAGAGCCCCTCGACGTGCTGGCTGGCCGGCAGCATGGTGATCACCACGTCGACGCCGTCCACCGCGTCGTGGGCGCTGCGCGCGGCGCTGGCGCCCAGCGGCACCAGGCCGTCGACGGCGCTCTGCACCAGGTCGAAGACCCGCAGCAGGTAACCGGCCTTGAGCAGGTTGGCGGCCATGGGCGCGCCCATGTGGCCGAGGCCGATGAAGGCTATCTGTTTCATCCGCGTTCTCCTCTGGTTGCCAGGGGTGAACGCAAGGGCCGGGCCGTCGCTGGGCTCCCGCGTTCGCGGGAGTGACGGGGCGGGCGCGGTGCCCATGCCCGTCATCCCCGCGAACGCGGGGATCCAGCGGCGACCGACCGGGGAGGGCGGCTACAGGTCCGCCAGCGGGTGCGCGCCCTCCCAGGTCGCCTCGAAATGCGCGTCCACCACTGCCTCAGGTATGGCAGCGATCCGTGGCCAGTGCCAGTGCGGCGTGTTGTCCTTGTCGATCAGCCGGGCGCGCACGCCCTCCGGGAATTCCGGATGGCGGCAGCAGTTCAGGCTCATGGCGTATTCCATGCGGAACACCTCGGCGAGCGACGAATGGCGCGCGCGGCGGATCTGCTCCCAGACCAGCCGGGCGGTCAGCGGGCAGCCGCTGGCCAGGGTCCGCGCGGCCTTGGCCAGCAACGCGTCGGCGTCGTTCTGCAGGGCGGCCAGGGCCTGCCAGGCGTCGTTGGCGTCGGCCACGTCGAGCAGCTGGTCCAGGCGCTCGCGGCGTGGCAGCAGCTGGGCCTCGGGCAGTTCGCCGCGGGCTTCGTGCTCCAGGGCGCGGAGCAGGCTGTGCAGCTGCACCTCGGGCTGTTCGCGCCAGTTCAGCTGGATCAGCCCGGTGATCAGGTCTTCCTGCTGGTTGTCCAGCAGGAAGCGGTCGGCCAGGTCCAGGTCCAGCGCGTCGCGGGCGTTCATTTGGGTGGCGCCCAGGCCCAGGAACAGGCCCAGGCGCCCCGGCAGGCGGGCGAGGAACCAGCTGGCGCCGACGTCCGGGTACAGGCCGATGCTCACCTCCGGCATGGCCAGGCGGCTGGACGGGGTGACGATGCGCACCCCGGCGCCCTGCATCAGGCCCATGCCGCCGCCCATGACGTAGCCGTGGGCCCAGCAGATCAGTGGCTTGCCGTAGCTGTGGATGAGGTGGTCGAGGCGGTATTCGTCGGCGAAGAAGCGTCGCGCCAGTTCCGGCACCTCGCCGGGGTGTTCACGGCAGGCGTCGACCAGCTTGCGCACGTCGCCGCCGGCGCAGAAGGCCTTGGTGCCGGCGCCGCGCAGCAGCACGCAGGCGATGTGCGGGTCGTCGCGCCAGATCTGCAGGCGCTGCAGCAGCGCCTCGATCATCGGCAGGCTGAGGGCGTTGAGGCTCTTTTCCGCATCCAGGGTCGCTATGCCGATGCGGAAGCCGTGCAGGCCGTGGCGTTCCTCGAAAAGTACATTCATCGGGTCATCCTTACTTGTTGCGCCAGTTCGGTTCGCGTTTCTCCAGGAAGGCGTTGACGCCCTCGCGGGTGTCGTCGGCGTCGAACAGGTCGACGAAGCGCTCGCGCTCCTCCGGCAGCCAGGTGTTCGGGCCGCGCTCGCGGGCGCCCTGGATCAGCGGCTTGATGGTGCGCACCGCCACCGGGCTCTGCCGCGCCACCTTGGCCGCCAGCAGCAGGGCGGTGCCGCGGGCCTCGCCGCTGTCCACCACCTGCTCGACCAGGCCGATGCGCTGGGCGGTCTCGGCGTCCACCCGCTCGCCGCAGAGGATCATGCGCTTGGCCCAGCCTTCGCCGACCAGCCAGGCCAGTGCCTGGGTGCCGCCGGCGCACGGCAGCAGGCCCACGGCGGCTTCGGGCAGGGCCATCTGCGCGTGGCGCTCGGCGATGCGGATGTCGCAGGCCAGGGCGCATTCCAGGCCGCCGCCCATGGCGTAGCCGTTGATCGCGGCGATGGACACGCCGCGGAAGTCGCGCAGGGCCTCGAAGGCCTCGCCGAAGCGCCGGGCCATTTCGCGGGCGCGGGCCTTGTCGCCGTCGGCGAACATGTTCAGGTCGGCGCCGGCGGAGAAGAACTTCGGCCCCTGGCCGGTGATCACCAGGGCGTAGATGTCGTCGTCGCGGTTGAGGTGCTCGATGAGCTGGCGCAGGCCGATCAGCGAGTCGCGGTCCCAGGTGTTGGCCGGCGGGTGGTTGATGGTGACCAGCGCGGTGTGGCCGTGCTTCTCCACGGTGAGCTTGTGGGTCAGGTCGAAGTGGCCGGGCTTGTAGGGTTCGACTGCGGTGCTCATGGGGTTCTCCTTGGCAGGGCGCGGGCCGGGGCCGGCGCCGGGGTATGCGGGGACTCTAGGGGGCCCGGGCCTGGGCGTCCATGTCCGTTGCGTTCGGATTGGACCGCCTGGGCGGGCGTTTTTTCCATCTTTCTGCGCGGTGCTTTTCGTGGCATGGGTATCGCTTCGCTCAACCCATCCTACGGGGCTTCGTGCTTTCCGCTTTTCGCTTTTCGTAGGAGCGAGCTTGCTCGCGAACGATCGGGACGGGTTCGCGAGCAAGCTCGCTCCTACGAAGATCAAAGGCGCTACAGCAGGCGGTCGAGCATGCCGCCCTGGTCGAGCAGGCGGCGCGCGACTATCACCCGCATGATCTCGTTGGTGCCCTCGAGGATCTGGTGCACGCGGCTGTCGCGCACCCAGCGCTCCAGCGGGTAGTCGTTGAGGTAGCCGTAGCCGCCGTGCAGTTGCAGGGCCTCGTTGCACAGGGCGAAGCAGCGGTCGGTGGCGAAGCGCTTGGCCATGGCGCAGTACAGCGTCGCCTCGGCGTCCTTGTGGTCCAGCTTGTGGGCGGCCAGGCGCACCATCTGGCGGCTGGCGGTGAGGTCGGTGAGCATGTCGGCGAGCTTGAACTGCAGGGCCTGGAACTCGGCCAGGGCCTTGCCGAACTGCTTGCGTTCCTCGACGTAGCGCAGCGACTGCTCCAGCGCCGCCTGGGCCGCGCCGAGGGAACAGCTGGCGATGTTCAGGCGGCCGCCGTCCAGGCCCTTCATGGCGTAGACGAAGCCCTGGCCTTCCGGGCCGATGCGGTTGCCTGCCGGGATGCGCACGCCCTCGAAGGTGATGGTGCGGGTGGGCTGGGCCTTCCAGCCCATCTTGTCCTCGTTGCGGCCGTAGCGGATGCCCTCGGCGTTGGCCGGCACCAGGAAGCAGGAGATGCCCTTGGCGCCGTCCGCGCCGGTGCGCGCCATGACGATCAGCACGTCGGTGGAGCCTGCGCCGGAGATGAAGGTCTTGGCGCCGTCCAGCACGTATTCCTCGCCGTCGCGGCGGGCGCGGGTGCGCAGGTGCGCGGCGTCGGAGCCGGCGTCCGGCTCGGTGAGGCAGTAGGAGGCCAGCGACTCGCCGCCGATCAGCCCGGGCAGCCACTGCGCCTTGAGCGCCGCGTCGCCGAAGCTGGCGAGCATCCAGGCGGCCATGTTGTGGATGGTGATGTAGGCGGTGGTGGCCACGCAGCCGGCGGCCAGTTGCTCGAAGATCAGCGACGCGGACAGCCGCGACAGGCCCAGGCCGCCGTCGTCCTCGGCTATGTAGAGGCCGAGGTAGCCCTGCTCGGCGGCGCGGCGGATGACGTCGACCGGGAAGTGGTGCTCGCGGTCCCAGTCCGCGGCGTGCGGCGCCAGTTCGTGGCGGGCGAAGGCCTTGGCGCTTTCCACCAGCAGGCGCTGTTCTTCGCTGAGATCGAATTCCATGGAGCTTCCTCGGTTTGTTCTTGTGGAGTGGGACAGCCTGCCACGGTTATAGCGCGAGGCGGGCCCCGCTGTGGATTGACGATCTTGCCTCGGGGATGGACGATCTTGGCATTGGATCGACTTCCCAGGGTATTCATCCGCATGTCCGGCAGCCCGCTTCTCTCGGCCTGGCCCCTGCCGCAGCAGGGCGTCCGCTTCATCACCCCGCCGCGCCTGCGCCGCGCCCTGGCCCGGCACCCGCTGGGCCAGGCCTGCTACCCGCTGGCGCTGGGCTATTACCCGGCCGCCGCCGGGCACCGCATGGAGCGCCAGGCGCCGGACGATCACCTGCTGATCTACTGCAACGCGGGGGAGGGCTGGCTGACCTGCGCGGATGGACGATTCGAGGTGCTGGCCGGCGACCTGCTGGTGCTGCCCAAGGGCCTGGCCCACGCCTATGGCGCCGCGCCCGGGCGGCCCTGGTCGATCTACTGGGTGCACCTGGACGGCGCCCTGGCCGAGGAGTTCCTGCGCCCGCTGGGCTCCTCGCCACGCTTGCGGGTGGGCGTGCAGCCGCGCCTGCGCGGGGAGTTCGACGCGCTGCTGGCGCTGCGCCGCCAGGGCCTGAGCCTGCCGCACTTCATCCACGCCGCGCACCTGCTGCAGGCCCTGCTGACCTCCCTGGCGCTGCGCCCGGTGCGCGCCCGGCTGAAGTCCGGCGCGGTGCTGGACATCGAGGCGGTGCAGGCGCTGATGCGCGAGCACCTGGACAGCAGCCTCAACCTCGACGAGCTGGCCGCGCAGTTCCGCCTGTCGCGCTTCCACTTCGCCAAGACCTACCGCGCGCTGACCGGCCAGGCGCCGATCCAGGATTTCATCCGGCTGAAGATGACCCACGCCTGCCGCCTGCTCGACCAGGGCCACCTGGAGGTGCGCCAGGTGGCCGAGCAGCTCGGCTATGCCGATGCCTATTACTTTTCGCGGCTGTTCAAGCGGGTGGTGGGGATGGCGCCCAGCCACTACCGGGCGCTGCACCAGGGCTGAGGCTCAGCGGCCGGCGAGCAGGCGCTGCCAGAGCTTCACTTCTTCGTTCAATTGCGTGCGCAACTGCGGGATGGGCTGTTGCAGCGCCGGGCAGCCTTGCGCCAGGCGGCGGAAGGCCGGCAGCTCGGCCAGGGCGTCGCCGGCCAGGGCCGGATTGCGCAGTTGCTCGGCCACCTGCACCAGGTCGGCGAGGTCGGCCGGGCCGTCGTGCTCGCGCTCCCAGCGGCTGCGCTGGCGGGCGCATTCGATGGTCAGGGTGGGCAGCTTCCAGACGGTCATGATGACCACGCCGATGTCGCCGGACAGCTGCTCGCACAGGCGCTGCAGCGACTCGGCATCGCGCGGGTACTGCGGCCAGCGCTCCAGCTCGGCCAGCAGCGGCAGGCTGCCGACGTCCTGCAGCAGGCCGGCGAGGATGGCGTCGTCGGCCTCGGCCACCTGGCTGTGCTGGGCGAGCAGGGCGCCGTAGGCGGCGCGCTCGCGGGCGGCGTTCCAGCGCGCGCGGAACATCTGCTGGAGGATGCGTTCCTTGCCGATGTAGAGGTTGCGCAGGGAGAAGCCCAGCACCAGGTTGCCCAGGCGCCGCGTGCCCAGGCGCGCCAAAACGTCGCGCAGCGAGGCGCAGGGGCGTGCGCCGCGCAGCAGCGGGCTTTCGGCGAACTGCATGAGGTAGGCGGCCAGCGGCGGGTCGGCGTTGATCACCCGCGCCAGCTGCTCCAGCGAAGTGCGCGCATCGCCCAGCAGGCGGCGCACGCGCAGGTGCGACTCGGGCATCTGCGGCACCTTGGCCTCGCCCTTGAGGAAACGGTTGTACAGCGCGAAGCGCACGGCGTCGGCAGGGGGGATGGCAGGAGAGCTTTCCGAGGGATCCATGGACTTTGCCGCATTGACAAGGGGCGGGAGCTTTTCTTAGGGTGCGGCGGCCATGTTCCATCAGGTGTCCCATGACCGAGACCGACGATCGTATCAAACTGGAAGAGAGCTGGAAGAGTGCCCTGCGCGAGGAGTTCGACAAGCCGTACATGCGCGAGCTGGGCGAATTCCTGCGCAAGGAGAAGGCCGCCGGCAAGGTGATCTACCCGCCGGGCCCGCTGATCTTCAACGCCCTCGACTCCACGCCGCTGGACAAGGTGAAGGTGGTGATCATCGGCCAGGACCCCTACCACGGTCCCGGCCAGGCCCACGGCCTGTGCTTCTCGGTGCAGCCGGGGGTGCCGGCGCCGCCGTCGCTGCAGAACATCTACAAGGAGCTGCAGCGCGACCTGAACGTCCCCATTCCCAACCACGGCTACCTGCAGCACTGGGCGGAGCAGGGCGTGCTGCTGCTCAACACCTCGCTGACGGTGGAGCAGGCCCGCGCCGGCTCCCACGCCCAGGCCGGCTGGCAGCAGTTCACCGACCGGGTGATCGAGGTGGTCAACGAGCGCTGCGACGGCGTGGTCTTCCTGCTCTGGGGCTCCCACGCGCAGAGCAAGCAGAAGCTGATCGACCCGCGCAAGCACCTGATCCTCAAGTCCGCCCATCCGTCGCCGTTGTCGGCTTACCGTGGTTTCCTCGGCAACGGGCATTTCAGCCGGACCAACAAGTTCCTCGAGCAGAATGGCAAGACGCCGATCGATTGGGCGTTGCCGGATATTTGAGGGGCTGGGGCGGCGTGGTGTATGCCGGGTGTTTCGGTGCTGGGGGTGGCCGCGCGCCCTCTCCCCAACCCTCGGCTGCGCGCCCCGCCCTGAAGGGAGAGGGGGCTGTCCTGAGCGGAGTGGAAGTCAGGCTTCATCCTGAAAGTTCTACTGCGTTGCGGTATCAGGCTGAAACCGATCAACCCGGCCGCGCCGAACGGCCCCCTCTCCCTCTGGGAGAGGGCTGGGGTGAGGGTAAGGAGGCAACCCGAAACACCATTGCCGACGGGGAGCACAATCGCGGACGGAGTCCGCTCCTACCCCCTCCGGTAAGCACAAGACCCGTAGGATGGTGTTGAGCGAAGCGATACCCATCACCGCAACTGCCAGCGGTGAACACCGTTCGCGAGCAAGCTCGCTCCTACGAAAAGCCTTCAGCCTTCAGCCTTCTCCGCTCAGCTCTCCGGCAGCGTATAGCGCTCGGCGAAATACTGCCGGAAGAACTCCACCGCCACCCGCACCCTGGCCGAACTGGCCAGGGGCGAGGCGTGTACCGCCCAGATGTCCGCCTGCTGCTGGTATTCCGGCAGCACCTGCACCAGGCGGCCGTCGGCCAGGCTGTCGTGCACGTCCCACCAGGAGCGCAGGAGGATGCCGCGGCCGTCCAGGCACCACTGGTGCACCACTTCGCCGTGGTTGGATGACAGCGGACCGGTGACCTTCACGTTCTCCTCGCCGCTGGGCCCCTCCAGGTGCCAGACGCCGAAGGGGTGATCGCGCTCCTTGATCACCAGGCAGTCGTGGCTGGTCAGCTCGGCCAGGCTGCGCGGCGTGCCGCGGCGCTCCAGGTAGGCCGGCGCCGCGCAGAGCACCCGGCGGTTCTTCGCCAGGGGCTTGGCGATGAGGTTGGCGGCGATCTCGTTGCCCACGCGGATGTCCAGGTCCACGCCCTCGGCCACCAGGTCCACCAGGCGGTCGTGGACGTCCAGGCGGATGTCCAACTGCGGGTAGCGCGCCGCCAGCTCCGACAGCGCCGGGGCGACGAAGCGCCGGCCCAGGCCCAGGCTGCTGGCGATGCGCAGCTGGCCGCTGGGTTCGCGGTGCAGCGCCGAGACCTCGTCGCCCATGCGCTGCACCGAATCGAGGATGCGCAGCGCCCAGTGGTACACCCGTTCGCCGTCCTCGCTCACCGACACCCGCCGGGTGGTGCGGTGCAGCAGGCGCACGCCGAGGTTCTGCTCCAGCAGGCGGATGCGCTTGCTGATGAAGGCGGTGGACATGCCCAGCTCGCTGGCGGCGGCGGCGAAGCTCGCGCGCCTGGCGACCTGGACGAAGACGGCGAGGTCTTCCAGGTTCGGCAGATTGTTCACGATTCGTGTCTTAAGAATCCATGGAAAGCAGGATTATGTTTTCGAATGGCGCTTATAGCATGGTCGGCACGACAAGCCCTACAGCCACAAGAGTGTGCCCAGCATGAGCAAGACCTATCGCATCGCCGCCATCGCCGGCGACGGCATCGGCAACGAAGTCCTCCCCGAAGGCCTGCGCGTCGTCCAGGCGGCGGCCGCCAAACACGGCCTGGCGCTGGAGTTCGAGCACTTCGAGTGGGCCAGCTGCGACTACTACCTGCAGCACGGCAAGATGATGCCCGACGACTGGTTCCAGCAGCTGCAGGGCTTCGACGCCCTGTACTTCGGCGCCGTCGGCTGGCCGGACAAGGTGCCCGACCACATCTCCCTGTGGGGCTCGCTGCTGAAGTTCCGCCGCGAGTTCGACCAGTACGTGAACATCCGCCCGGTGCGCCTGTTCCCCGGCGTGCCGTGCCCGCTGGCGAACAAGCAGCCCGGCGACATCGACTTCGTGGTGATCCGCGAGAACACCGAGGGCGAGTACTCCTCCCTGGGCGGGCGCATGTTCGAAGGCACCGAGAACGAGTTCGTGCTGCAGGAATCGGTGTTCACCCGCCGCGGCGTCGACCGCATCCTCAAGTACGCCTTCGACCTGGCCCAGAGCCGCGAGCGCAAGCGCCTGACCTCGGCCACCAAGTCCAACGGCATGGCCGTGAGCATGCCCTACTGGGACGAGCGCACCGAGGCCATGGCCGCGAACTACCCGCAGATCACCTGGGACAAGCAGCACATCGACATCCTCTGCGCGCGCTTCGTGCTGCAGCCCGAGCGCTTCGACGTGGTGGTGGCCTCCAACCTGTTCGGCGACATCCTCTCCGACCTCGGCCCGGCCTGTGCCGGCACCATCGGCATCGCGCCCTCGGCCAACCTCAACCCCGAGCGCAAGTTCCCCTCGCTGTTCGAGCCGGTGCACGGCTCGGCGCCGGACATCTACGGCAAGAACATCGCCAACCCCATCGCCATGATCTGGTCCGGCGCGCTGATGCTGGACTTCCTCGGCCAGGGTGACGCGCGCTACCGCGCCGCCCACGACGACATCCTCGCGGCCATCGAGCAGGTCATCGCCGAAGGCGAGGTGACCCGCGACATGGGCGGCCAGCGTTCCACCCAGGAAGTGGGCGAGGCCATCGCCGCGCGCGTCGCCGGCTGAGTTACCTGGCGGCCCGCTGCGCAACGGGAAGGCGCAGCGGGCCGCCAATCATCCGGAAAGCCCCATGAGACCTGCGCTTCAGGCTTGCAGGGAGAAAGCGTTGCGGGCACAATGTTAACCGTTGGATTTTGGTTAACTTAAGGTTTACAGAAGGAAAAGCAAGCACAGCCGAACGAAACAACCCTTCCCACCCACAGACGGGATTTGCCTACCCGCGGGCGGGGAGACTTCCATAGCTCCAGGAGTCGATTGATGTCGCACAAGAACAAAAAGATTGATGTGTTCCTGATTACCGTAAGCCTCGTCGCCGTGCTGCTCACCGTGGTCGGCCTGGCCGCGTTCCCGGAGCAGTCCGGGCAGTTGGCCAACACCCTGTTCGAACTTTCCACCCGCACCTTCGGCACCAGCGTGCAGCTGCTGGTGTTCTCCAGCTCCCTGGTGGTGCTGTACCTGGCCTTCAGCAAGTACGGCCACATCCGCCTGGGGAGCGGCAAGCCGGAATATTCCACCGCCACCTGGGTGTTCATGTTCATCTGCGCCGGCATGGGCTCCTCGACCCTGTACTGGGGTGTGATGGAGTGGGCCTACTACTACCAGACCCCCGGCCTGAACATGGTTCCCGAGTCGGCCCAGGCGCTGGAGTACAGCGTCAGCTACTCGTTCTTCCACTGGGGCATCAGCGCCTGGTCGATCTACGCCCTGGCCTCGCTGGCCATGGCCTATCACTTCCACGTGCGCAAGAAGAGCGGCCTGAACCTGGCCTCCATCGTCGAGGCCGTCACCGGCTTCAAGGCCACCGGCCCGGTGGGCCGCGCGGTGGACCTGATCTTCCTGCTGACCATGATGGGCGCGCTCACCGTGTCCCTGGCGCTGACCGCCTCGACGCTCACCCGCGGCCTCTCAGGCCTGGTTGGCACGCCGGACACCTTCATGGTGCAGCTGATGGTCATCGGCGTGATCGCCGTGCTCTTCTCGCTCAGCTCCTACATCGGTATCGACGGCGGCCTGCAGCACCTGAGCAAGATGGTCTGCTACGGCGCGCTGGTGTTCGCCGCGGTGGTGCTGCTGGTCGGCCCGACGCAGTTCACCATCAACAACACGGCCAACGCCGTCGGCCTGATGATCCAGAACTACGTGCACATGAGCCTGTTCACCGACCCGGCCGGGGACGGCGCCTTCACCCGCAACTGGACGGTGTTCTACTGGCTCTGGTGGGTGTCCTACGCGCCCGGCGTGGCCATGTTCGTGACCCGCGTGTCGCGCGGCCGGCAGATCAAGGAAGTGGTGTTCGCCCTGCTCATGGGCGGTAGCTTCGGCTGCTGGTTCTTCTTCGGCGCGCTGGAAAGCTACAGCATGCACCAGTTCATCACCGGCGCCATCGACGTGCCGAAGATCCTCAGCGAGCACGGCGGCGAGAGCGCGGTGGAAGCGCTGCTGGCGGCCCTGCCGGCGGGCAAGCTGTTCCTCGGCGTGTACCTGTTCATCATGGCGGTGTTCTGCGCCTCGCACATGGACGCCGCGGCCTACGCGGTGGCCGCCACCAGCACCCGCAACCTGCAGGAAGGCGACGACCCGACGCCGACCCACCGCCTGTTCTGGTGCGTGACCCTGACCCTGGTGCCGCTGGCCATGCTGTTCGCCAAGGCCTCGCTGTCGACCATGAAGACCGCCGTGGTGCTGACCGCCATTCCGTTCATGGCGATCCTGCTGGTGAAGATCTACGGCTTCCTCACGTGGATGGTGCAGGACTACGGCAAGATGCCGGCGCACCTGATCGAGGAAGAGGCCGCCCGCCTGGCCGGCGAGGAGCCTCACGCCGAGCCGCAGCCGGTGGCCGCCGCGGCGCCCGCGCAGTAAGCGATACGGCCCGCCTCCCGGGTGGAGGCGGGCACCTCGCGGCAAATTTTTTTGCTCGGCTTGTTAACCAACAGATATCCGTTAACCAATAAGTAAAAAGCACGGTGACGCCCGTGCCTGAAACCGGAGACCAACCGATGAATGACTTCCAGCGCCTGCCGGCCGATTTCTGCGCCAACCACGAAGAGGCCTTCACCATCCCCGCGCACTTCTACACCAGCAAGGCGGTGTACGAGCATGAGAAGGAAAACATCTTCGCCCGCAGCTGGATCTGCGTGGGACACCGCAGCGAAGTGGCGGAGAACAACGCCTACATCACCCGCGAAGTGATCGGCGAAAGCATCATCGTCGTGCGCGGCCGCGACGGCGTGCTACGCGCCTTCTACAACGTCTGCCCGCACCGCGGCCACCAGCTGCTGGAAGGCAGCGGCAAGGCCAAGAACGTCATCGCCTGCCCGTACCACGCCTGGACCTTCAAGCTCGACGGCGAGCTGACCCACGTGCGCAACTGCGACGCCGTGCAGGGCTTCGACAAGGGCGACTACGGCCTGGTGCCGTTGCGCGTGGAGGAATACGCCGGCTTCATCTTCATCAACATGGACAACGACGCCGGCAGCGTCGAAGACCAGCTGCCGGGCCTGCAGGACCGCATGCGCCAGGCCTGCGCGGTGATCGACGACCTGCAGCTGGCGGCGCGCTTCGTCACCAGCACCCCGGCCAACTGGAAGTCCATCGTCGACAACTACCTGGAGTGCTACCACTGCGGCCCGGCGCACCCCAGCTTCGCCGACTCGGTGGACGTCGGCCAGTACGGCCACACCCTGCACGGCAACTGGTCGCTGCAGTACGGCATCGCCAAGTCCTCGGAGCAGTCGTTCAAGGTCGATGAATCGGTCAAGGACCCGTCCTTCGCCGGCTTCTGGGCCTGGCCGTGCACCATGTTCAACGTGCCGCCGGGCGCC
Organism: Pseudomonas sp. A6; assembly: GCF_052367875.1. Taxonomy (NCBI): domain Bacteria; kingdom Pseudomonadati; phylum Pseudomonadota; class Gammaproteobacteria; order Pseudomonadales; family Pseudomonadaceae; genus Pseudomonas; species Pseudomonas sp. A6. Next base: position 2,564,964 of record NZ_CP198970.1, read on the forward strand.
AACTTCATGACCGTGATCTATGAGTTCCCGGTGGACGCCGAGACCACCCTGCAGCACTACGACATCTACTTCCTCGACAAGGAGCTGACCGAGGAGCAGAAGGTGCTGGTGGAGTGGTACCGCGACGTGTTCCGCCCCGAGGACCTGCGCCTGGTGGAAAGCGTGCAGAAGGGCCTGAAGTCCCGCGGCTACCGCGGCCAGGGCCGGATCATGGTGGACAAGCAGCGCAGCGGCATCAGCGAGCACGGCATCGCCCACTTCCACAACCTGATCGCCGTCGCCCACCTGGACGACTGATGGCCAGCGCCGCCGGCCCGCGCGGCCGGCGGCGCTGCCTGGAGAGACTTGCGTGAAACTCAACGATTCGAAACTGTTCCGCCAGCAGGCCTACATCGCCGGCGCCTGGTGCGACGCCGACGACGGCTGCACGGTCGCGGTGACCGACCCGGCCAGCGGCGAGCTGCTCGGCCATGTGCCGCTGATGGGCGGCGCCGAGACCGTGCGCGCCATCGAGGCCGCCGACGCGGCCCTGGAAGGCTGGCGCGCGAAGACCGCCAAGGAGCGTGCCCAGGTGCTGCGCCGCTGGTTCGAGCTGCTGCTGGAACATGAAGACGACCTGGCCCGGCTGATGACCTTCGAGCAGGGCAAGCCGCTGCACGAGGCCCTGGGCGAGATCCGCTACGCCGCCTCCTTCGTCGAGTGGTTCGCCGAGGAAGGCAAGCGCATCTATGGCGACGTCATCCCCAGCCCGAGCAACGACAAGCGCCTGCTGGTGATCAAGCAGGGCATCGGCGTGTGCGCGGCCATCACCCCGTGGAACTTCCCGGCGGCGATGATCACCCGCAAGGTCGCCCCGGCCCTGGCCGCCGGCTGCAGCGTGGTGCTCAAGCCGGCCAACGAGACGCCGTTCAGCGCCCTGGCGCTGGCCGAACTGGCCGAGCGCGCCGGGCTGCCGGCGGGGCTGCTGAACATCGTCACCGGTGACGCCGTGGCCATAGGCGCGCAGCTCACCGGCCACCCGCTGGTGCGCAAGCTGACCTTCACCGGCTCCACCCCGGTGGGCCGCCTGCTGATGGGCCAGTGCGCCGAGACCATCAAGAAAGTCTCCCTGGAGCTGGGCGGCAACGCGCCCTTCATCGTCTTCGACGACGCCGACATAGACGCGGCGGTGGAAGGCGCGCTGATCGCCAAGTACCGCAACGCCGGGCAGACCTGCGTGTGCGTCAACCGTTTCTACGTGCACGACGCGGTGTACGAGCGCTTCGCCGCCCGCTTCGTCGAGCGCGTGCGCGAGCTCAAGGTCGGGCATGGCAGCGCCGAGGGCACCCAGGTCGGCCCGCTGATCAGCGACAAGGCGGTGGCCAAGGTGCGCAGCCTGATCGACGACGCCGTCGGCAAGGGCGCCGAACTGGTGCTGGGCGGCCGCAGCCATGAACTGGGCGGCGGCTTCTTCGAGCCCACGGTGCTGGCCGGCATCCGCCCGGGCATGGCGCTGCTGGAGGAGGAAATCTTCGGCCCGGTGGCGGCGCTGGTGCGCTTCTCCAGCGATGCCGAGGTGATCGAACTGGCCAACGCCACCCAGTACGGCCTGGCCGCCTACTTCTACAGCCGCGACGTCGGCCGTGTGTTCAAGGTCGCCGAGCGCCTCGAATACGGCATGGTCGGCATCAACACCGGGCTGATTTCCAACGAGGTGGCGCCGTTCGGCGGGGTGAAGCAGTCCGGCCTGGGCCGCGAGGGCTCCAAGTACGGCATCGAGGACTATCTGGAAATCAAGTACCTGTGCCTCGCCGTCTGAGCGGGGGAGAGGTCACGGCGAGCGGCAGGGCCTGCCGCTCGCCCATGCAGTCGAGGTGAATGATGGCCAACAAATACGAGATGTTCAGCGTCCGCGTCAGCGCGGTGGAACAGGCGACGCCGCTGATCAAGCGTTTCACCCTGGTGCGCGAGGACGGCCAGGCGCTGCCGGCGTTCAGCGGCGGCAGCCATGTGATCGTGCAGGACCCGGCGGGTAGTTTCAGCAACGCCTACTCGCTGATGAGCGACCCGCGCGACCTCAGCCACTACCAGATCGGCGTGCGCCTGGAAGAGCAGTCCAGGGGCGGCTCGGCCTTCATGCACCAGCAAGTGGAGGTCGGCACCCGGCTGACCATCTCCACGCCGAACAACCTGTTCGCCCTGGACCCGAGCGCCGGGCGCCACGTGCTGATCGCCGGCGGCATCGGCATCACCCCGTTCCTGGCCCAGCTGCACGACCTGGAAGGCGGTGACACGCCCTACGAACTGCACTACGCGTTCCGCAGCCCGGAGCACGGCGCGTTCCAGGCCGAGCTGGAGCAGGGCCCGCACGCCGGGCACGTGCGCTTCTACATCGACAGCCTGGGGCGCAAGCTCGACCTGGCGGCGCTGTTCGCCGGCCTGGCCGGGGATGCCCATGTGTACGTGTGCGGGCCCAAGCCGCTGATCGACGCGGTGATCGAAGGCGCCAAGGCAGCCGGCATCGCGGACGAGCGCGTGCACTGGGAACAGTTCGCCGCCGCCCCGGCCGAAGGCGCCGCCTTCACCGTGGTGCTGGCCCGTTCCGGCCGCGAACTGCGGGTGGAGGAGGGCATGACCATCCTCCAGGCCATCGAGAACGTGAAGGCGGCCAAGGTCGAATGCCTGTGCCGCGAGGGCGTCTGCGGCACCTGCGAGACGGCCATCCTCGAAGGCGAGGCGGAGCATTTCGACCAGTACCTGAGCGACGCGGAAAAGGCTTCGCAGCAGAGCCTGATGCTCTGCGTATCGCGCGCCCGGACGGCGCGGCTGGTGATCGATCTCTGACGCCGATGCGCTCGTGGGCGCGCGCGTTGCGCGCGAATCGCGGGCAGGGCCCGCTCCTACGGGTTGGCCCCGCCCCTGTCCTGACGACTGCGCCGAGGTGCTCTTCGTAGGAGCGAGCTTGCTCGCGAACCCAAACATCCGTCACTGGGTTATTCCCCTTCGGGCCAGCGCAAGCGCTGTTCGCGATGGAGCCGCGTCCCGCGTTCGCGGGAATGACGAGGATAGTAAGGAGTTTCAGGATGACTCCAAACTTCCCATCCGCTCAGGACAGCCCCCTCTCCCGCTTGCGGGAGAGGGTTGGGGAGAGGGGCTATTCGCGCCCGGCCAGCCTCAATGCTTGATCATCACGTGCCGCGCCACCGTGTAGTCCTCCAGGCCGTACAGCGACAGGTCCTTGCCGTAGCCGGACTGCTTGAAGCCGCCGTGGGGCATTTCGCTGCACAGCATGAAGTGGGTATTGACCCAGGTGCAGCCGTACTGCAGGCGCGCCGCCACCCGGCTGGCGCGGCCGACGTCGCGGGTCCACACCGAGCTGGCCAGGCCGTACTCGGAGTCGTTGGCCCAGCGGATGGCCTGCTCGGCGTCGCTGAACGGCGTGACCGAGACCACCGGGCCGAACACCTCGTTGCGCACGATCTCGTCGTCCTGCTGGGCGTTGGCCACCACCGTCGGCTGGTAGAAGAAGCCGTTGCCGGCCACCGCCGCGCCGCCGGTGGCGATGCGGATGTGCGGGCTGGCCTTGGCCCGTTCGACGAAGCCGGAGACGCGCTCGCGCTGGCTGGCGGTGATCAGCGGGCCCAGTTCGGTGGCCGGGTCGTCCTGCAGGCCGGTCTTCAGGCTGGACACGGCGCTGGCCAGGTCGGCGACGAAGTTGTCGTAGATCTTCTTGCCGGCGTAGATGCGGCAGGCCGCGGTGCAGTCCTGCCCGGCGTTGTAGAAGCCGAAGGTGCGGATGCCCTCGACCACGTCGGCCAGGTCGGCGTCGTCGAAGACGATCACCGGGGCCTTGCCGCCCAGTTCCATGTGCAGGCGCTTCACGCTGTCGGCGGCGCTGCGGATGATGTGCTTGCCGGTGCCCACCGAGCCGGTCAGCGAGACCATGCGCACCAGCGCATGGCTGACCAGCGGGCTGCCCACCGTGGGGCCGCGGCCGAACACCAGGTTGACCACCCCGGCGGGGAACAGCTCGGCGATGAACTCGGCCAGGCGCAGGGCGGTCAGCGGCGTCTGCTCCGAGGGCTTGAGCACCACGCAGTTGCCGGCGGCCAGGGCCGGGCCGAGCTTCCAGGCGGCCATCATCAGCGGGTAGTTCCAGGGCGCGATGGAGGCGATCACCCCCACCGGGTCGCGGCGGATCATCGAGGTGAAGCCGGGCAGGTACTCGCCGGCCGCCGAGCCGGGCAGGCAGCGGCAGGCGCCGGCGAAGAAGCGGAACACGTCGGCGATGGCCGGGATCTCGTCGTTCAGCGCGGCGGCGTAGGGCTTGCCGCAGTTCTGCGATTCCAGGCGCGCCAGCTCCGCGGCGTGTTCCTCGATCTTGTCGGCCAGGCGCAGCAGGAGCTGCGCGCGGTCCTTCGGGGTGGTCTGCGACCAGCCGTCGAAGGCGGCGTCGGCGGCGCGCACGGCGGCGTCCACCTGGGCCTCGCTGGCCTCGGCTATCTGGCCCAGCACCTCGCCGGTGGAGGGGTTGAGGATGTCCAGTTTCTCGCCTTCGCCGGCGACGAACTGGCCGTTGATCAGGAGTTTGCTTTGCATTGCGGGGCTCCTCTGCTTCGGTGGCTGGATGCCCGCCGCGGCGGGCCGCCGGTTCACTTGCCGCCGCCGGCCACGTCGCTGGTGCCGCGGGTCAGGTAGTAGGCGCCGAGGATCGGCAGCATGGTCGCCAGCATCACCAGCATGGCCACCACGTTGGTGATGGGCACGTCGCGCGGGCGCGTCAGCTGGTTCAGCAGCCACAGCGGCAGGGTGCGCTCGTGGCCGGCGGTGAAGGTGGTGACGATGATCTCGTCGAAGGACAGCGCGAAGGCCAGCATGCCGCCGGCCAGCAGGGCGGTGGCGATGTTCGGCAGGACGATGTAGCGGAAGGTCTGCCAGCCGTCGGCGCCCAGGTCCATGGAGGCCTCGATGAGGCTGAACGAGGTGCGGCGGAAGCGCGCGATCACGTTGTTGTAGACGATCACCACGCAGAAGGTGGCGTGGCCGATGACGATGGTCAGGAAGCCCGGCTCGATGCCGAGGGTCTTGAACGCCGAGAGCAGCGCGATACCGGTGATGATGCCAGGCAGGGCGATGGGCAGGATGAGCATCAGCGAGATGCCTTCCTTGCCGAAGAAGTCGCGGCGGTACAGCGCGCCGGCGGCCAGGGTGCCGAGGACCATGGCCACCAGGGTGGCGACGCAGGCGATCTTCACCGACAGCCAGATGGCGTCGAGCACGTCGCCGCGCTGGGCCACCTCGGCGAACCAGCGCAGGGTGAAGCCCTGCAGCGGGAAGCTGTAGGCCGACTCCTCGGTGTTGAAGGCGTAGAGCAGGATCACCAGGATCGGGAAGTGCAGGAACACCAGCCCGCCCCAGGCGGCCAGGCGCAAGGCCCAGGAAGCTCGCTCAGAGTGCATCGAAGGCCCCCAGCCGCTTGGCGATGGACAGGTAGACGGCGATCAGCACGATGGGCACCAGGGTGAAGGCCGCGGCCAGCGGCATGTTGCCGATGGAGCCCTGCTGCACGTAGACCATGGTGCCGATGAACAGCCCGCTGGGGCCCACCAGCTGCGGGATGATGAAGTCGCCCAGGGTCAGGCTGAAGGTGAAGATGGAGCCGGCCACCACGCCGGGGAAGGCCAGCGGCAGGATGACCTGGGCGAAGGTCTGCCGCGGCCGCGCGCCCAGGTCGGCGCTGGCCTGCAGCAGCGACGGCGGCAGGCGTTCCAGGGCGGCCTGGATCGGCAGGATCATGAACGGCAGCCAGATGTAGGTGAACACCCAGAAGCGCCCCAGGTGCGAGGTGGACAGGGTGTTGCCGCCCACCCCGGGCACGTCCAGCAGCAGGTCGAGCAGGCCCAGCAGGTGCAGCTTCTCGATGATCCAGTAGAGGATGCCGCCCTTGGCCAGGATCACCGTCCAGGCGTAGGCCTTGACGATGTAGCTGGCCCACATCGGCAGCATCACCGCGATATAGAAGAAGGCCTTTTCCTTGGGCCCGGCGAAGCGCGCCATGTAGTAGGCGATGGGGAAGGCCAGCACGGCGCTGGCCAGGGACACCGCCACGGCCATGCCCAGGGTGCGCAGGACGATGTCGTAGTTGGCCGGGTTGAACAGCGCCGCGTAGTTGGCCAGGGTCAGCTGCGGCGTCACCGCCATGGTGAAGTCGTCGAAGGTGTAGAAGCTCTGCCAGAGCAGGGCGAACAGCGAGCCGATGTAGATCACCCCGAACCACAGCAGCGGCGGGATCAGCAGCATCAGCAGGTAGAGGCTGCTGCGCCGGTAGAGGAAGCTGGAGACGGTGCGCATCATGGCAGCGGTTCCTCGCGCAGCGGCACCAGCGCGCTGCGCGCCCAGCAGGCGCTGACCGCCTCGCCGGGCTGCGGGCGCTGCTCCTCGCGCTCGCCGTTGGGCAGCGCGGCCACCAGCCGGCCGCCGGCGTCCAGGGCGATTTCGTAGCGGCTGGCGGCGCCCAGGTACTGCACGTCCACCAGGGTGCCGGCGACCTGCAGCTCACCCTCGCGCGGCTGGCCGAAGCGCACGTGCTCCGGGCGCAGCGACCAGGCCCCGGCCGCGCCGAGCAGGCGCTGGGCGAGGTCGCCGCGCAGCACGTTGGCGGTGCCGACGAACTCGGCGACGAAGGGCGTGGCCGGCTTCATGTAGAGGTTGCGCGGGGTGTCCACCTGTTCGATGCGGCCCTTGTTGAACACCGCCACGCGGTCGGACATGGACAGCGCCTCGCCCTGGTCGTGGGTGACGAAGATGAAGGTGATGCCCAGCTGGCGCTGCAGTTTCTTCAGTTCCACCTGCATCTGCTCGCGCAGCTTCAGGTCCAGCGCGCCGAGCGGTTCGTCCAGCAGCAGCACCCGCGGGCGGTTGACCAGGGCCCGGGCCAGGGCCACGCGCTGGCGCTGGCCGCCGGAGAGCTGCGCCGGCTTGCGGCTGCCGTAGGTGGCGAGGGCGACCATGTCCAGCGCCTCTTCGGCGCGCTTGAGGCGCTCGGCCTTGGCCACGCCCTTGACCTTGAGGCCGTAGGCGACGTTGTCCAGCACGTTCATGTGCGGGAACAGCGCGTAGTCCTGGAACACCGTGTTCACGTCGCGCTCGTAGGGCGGCAGCCCGGCGGCCTCCTGGCCGTGGATGCGGATGGAGCCGGCGGAGGGCTGCTCGAACCCGGCGATCAGCCGCAGGCAGGTGGTCTTGCCCGAGCCGGAGGGGCCGAGCATGGAGAAGAACTCGCCATCGCGGATTTCGATGGACACCCGGTCGACGGCTTTCACCTCGCCGTAGTGGCGGCTCACCTCGGTGAACTGGACGGCTGTGGTCATGGTGCTACCCGCGTGGCTGGTGTGCTTTAACAGGGTAGTGCATGGGGGAGGGGCCGACGTGGGGCGTACGACCGTTTGCGGTTGTATGCCGTTATACCCGAGGTCGAGCCCGAGTGGGCCGGCGATCGAGGTCAGGTTTCTGTGCGAGGCGAGAGCCCCTCTCCCTAACCCTCTCCCTGAAGGGAGAGGGGACCGTTCGGAGTGCGCGGATGCTCTTGAGTCAGCCGGACACACCGGTGGTTTCAGGTTGAAGCCAGGCCTTCTCTCGGCACGGACAAGCCCCCTCTCCCTTCAGGGAGAGGGCTGGGGAGAGGGCGCTCTTGGTCCTGGCGCCGACGCCACCGGCAAACCCCGTTCGCGAGCAAGCTCGCTCCTACGAAAAGCCGGAGCGCTACCGCCCGCCCATGATCGCGATGTAATCCTGCGTCCAGCGGCTATACGGCACGTACTTCCCGCCCTCCGCCTGCGGCGTCTTCCAGAAGGCGATGCGGTCGAACTGGTCGTAGCCGTTGGTGGCGCAGCCCTGGGCGCCGAGCAGCTGGCTGCCCTTGCAGCCGGCCGGCACCGCCGGCACCGAGCCGAACCAGGCGGCGACGTCGCCCTGCACCTTGGGCTCCAGCGACCAGTTCAGCCACTTGTAGGCGCAGTTCGGGTGCTTGGCGTCGACGTGCAGCATGGTGGTGTCGGCCCAGCCGGTGACGCCCTCGGCGGGGATGGTCGAGGCGATCGGCTGCTTCTCGCCCTGCAGGGCGTTGACCTGGTAGGGCCAGGAGCCGGAGGCGGCCACGCCCTCGTTCTTGAAGTCGCTCATCTGCACGGTCGCGTCGTGCCAGTAGCGGTGGATCAGCGCGTGCTGGGCGCGCAGCAGCTTGAGCACCGCGGCGTACTGTTCCTCGGTCAGCTGGTACGGGTCCTGGATGCCCAGGGACGGTTCGGTGGCCCTGAGGTAGATCGCGGCGTCGGCGATGTAGATGGGCCCGTCGTAGGCCTGCACGCGGCCCTTGTTGCTCTTGCCGTCGGGCAGTTGCTGTTCCTTGAACACCACGCTCCAGCTGTCCGGCGCCTTGGGGAACACCTTGGTGTTGTACATCAGCACGTTCGGGCCCCACTGGTAGGGTGTGCCGTAGTGTTTGCCGTCCACGGTGTGCCAGGGCGCGTCCTGCAGGCGCGGGTCGACGTTCTTCCAGTTGGGGATCAGGCTGACGTCGATCGGCTGCACGCGCTTGCCGTACACCAGGCGCAGCGAGGCATCGCCCGAGGCGGTGACCAGGTCGTAGCCGCCCTTGGCCATCAGGCTGACCATCTCGTCGGAGGTGGCGGCGGTCTTCACGTTGACCTTGCAGCCGGTCTCCTTCTCGAAGGGCGTCACCCAGTCGTAGTTCTTGTCGCTCTCGCCGCGCTCGATGTAGCCGGGCCAGGCGATGATGTCGAGGGCGCCCTCGGGCGCGCCGCTCTGGGCGGCCTGCAGGGCGGCGCTGGCCAGGGCGCAGGCGCCGGCGAAGGCCAGGGGGGCGAGTTTCGGGGAAGGCATGGTCGGACTCCTGTTGGGGGTTCGGAGCCTCTGCGGTCGTACCGCACCGCGGGCGGGGCACCTGGGCGGACAGCATGTGTCATGGCGAAACGACATCTCTGGCAGCCTAGCCGCGCCCGGCGGGGGCTACAAGCGCAGGCTCGCCATCCACGCATAAGCATAGGCGCAAGCGCGCCGGGCCGGTTGCCGCCGCTGGCCTAGACTGAAGCGGTTGGCGCCAAAAGGGGCGGCGCCGGCCCGTTGCCCGCGCCGGTTGCACCAAAGTGGCGCACCCAGGCTGGGCTTGTTTTGCAAGCCATTGAAACCCAAGGCTTTGTTTCGATGGCACGGGGCTTGCGATGGCAAGGCTACTGGTGGCGACAAGGAGTTCGGCATGTCCCGCACTTTCTACGACGAGATGTATGACGCGAATGGCCAGTGCCGGGCGCACTACCGCGAATTCGCCCGCTGGCTGGCGGCGGCGCCGCCGGAGATGCTGGAGCAGCGCCGGCGCGAGGCCGACCTGCTGTTCCACCGCGCCGGCATCACCTTCACCCTCTATGGCGACGAGCAGGGCACCGAGCGCCTGATCCCGTTCGACACCATCCCGCGCAGCATTCCCATGAGCGAATGGCGCGTGGTGGAGCGCGGCTGCATCCAGCGGGTGCGCGCGCTGAACATGTTCCTCGCCGACCTCTACCACGGGCAGCGCATCATCAAGGCCGGGGTGGTGCCGGCGGAACAGGTGCTGACCAACGAGGGCTACCAGATCGCCATGCAGGGCCTGGACCTGCACCGCGACCTCTACGCCCACATCGCCGGCGTCGACCTGGTGCGCGACGCCGACGGCAGCTACTACGTGCTGGAGGACAACCTGCGCACCCCCAGCGGCGTGAGCTACATGCTCGAAGACCGCAAGATGATGATGCGGCTGTTCCCCGAGCTGTTCGCCGCGCAGCGCATCGCGCCCATCGACCACTACCCGAACCTGCTGCTGGAGACTCTGCGCAGCTCCAGCCCGCTGGACAACCCCAGCGTGGTGGTGCTGACCCCCGGGCGCTTCAACAGCGCCTACTTCGAGCACGCCTTCCTGGCCCGCGAGATGGGTGTGGAGCTGGTGGAAGGCGCCGACCTGTTCGTCCGCGACGAGCGCGTGTACATGCGCACCACCGCCGGCCCGCGCCCGGTGGACGTGATCTACCGGCGCCTGGACGACGCCTTCCTCGACCCGCTGGCCTTCAACCCCGAGTCGATGCTCGGCGTGCCCGGCCTGCTGGCGGCCTACCGCGCCGGCAACGTGGTGCTGGCCAACGCCATCGGCACCGGGGTGGCCGACGACAAGTCGATCTACCCGTACGTCGGCGACATGGTGCGTTTCTACCTGTCCGAGGAACCAATACTGAAGAACGTGCCCACCTGGCAGTGTCGCAAGCCGGCCGACCTGTCCCACGTGCTGGCGCACCTGCCGGAGCTGGTGGTCAAGGAAACCCAGGGCTCCGGCGGCTACGGCATGCTCGTCGGCCCGGCTGCAAGCAGCCAGGAGATCGAGGCCTTCCGCGAGCGCATCAAGGCCCGCCCGCACGCCTACATCGCCCAGCCGACGCTGTGCCTGTCGACCTGCCCGACCTACGTCGACAGCGGCATCGCGCCGCGGCACATCGACCTGCGGCCGTTCGTGCTGTCCGGCCGCGAGACGCGCCTGGTGCCCGGCGGGCTGACCCGCGTGGCGCTGCGCGAGGGCTCGCTGGTCGTCAATTCGTCACAGGGTGGCGGTACCAAGGACACCTGGGTGGTGGAGGACTGAGATGCTGAGCCGTACCGCAGCCGACCTGTACTGGATGTCCCGCTACCTGGAGCGCGCGGAGAACCTCGCGCGCATGCTCGACGTGAGCTATTCGCTGTCGCTGATGCCGCCGGACGATCGCGGCGGCGGCGCCGACGAACTGGCCATGCCGCTGTTGATCACCGGCACCATGGACGACTACCTGGAGCGCCACGGGCAGATGCAGCCCGAGCGCATGCTGCACTTCTTCGCCCTCGACGCCGACAACCCGGCGAGCATCTACCGCTGCCTGCAGGCCGCCCGCGGCAACGCCCACGCGGTGCGCGGGCGGATCACCGCGGACATCTGGGAGAACATCAACGCCACCTGGCTGGAGATGCGCAGCATCGCCCAGCAGGGCCTGGGCCGCTACGGCATCAGCCGCTTCTGCGAATGGGTCAAGGAGCGCTCGTACCTGTTCCGCGGCGCCACCTACGGCACCATCATGCGCGGCGAGGCCTCCAGCTTCATCCGCCTGGGCACCTTCATCGAACGCGCCGACAACACCCTGCGCCTGCTCGACGCCCGCTACGAACTGCTCGGCGAGGAGGCCGAGGAGGTCAGCGACACCTCGGCGCGCGGCTACTACCAGTGGAGCGCGCTGCTGCGCGCGCTGTCCTCCTTCGAAGCCTACAACGAGATCTACCGTGGCTCGCCCGATGCCCGCCACGTGTCCGAACTGCTGCTTCTGCGTGCCGAGGTGCCCCGTTCCCTGCAAGCCTGCGTGGAGGAACTGGACGGTATCCTATCCACCTTGCCCGGCGACAACGGCCGCCCGGCGCAGCGCCTGGCCGCCGAACTGGCCGCGCGCCTGCGCTACACGGCGATCGACGAAATCCTCGGTGACGGCCTGCACGCCTGGCTCACCGACTTCATCCTGCTGATCCGCCAGCTGGCCCGGGCAATCCACAGTTCCTATCTGGAGGCCGTATGAAACTCGCCATCAGCCACGACACCACCTACCGCTACGACGACCCGGTGCGCGCCAGCATCCAGTACCTGCGCCTGACGCCCCAGGAAAGCGAGCGCCAGCACGTGCTCAGCTGGGAGCTCACGCTGCCGCGCCCGGCCCGCGCCCAGCGCGACCCCTACGGCAACGTGCTGCACGTGCTGAGCATCGACGAACCCCACGAGGCCGTGGTGATCCGCGCCCGCGGCCTGGTGGAGATCGACGAGAGCCGCGAGGCCGAGCACGACGACCAGTCGCCGCTGCCGTTCCTGCGCTTCACCCGCCTGACCACCCCGGACGACGCCCTGCGCACCTTCGCCCTGGCGCAGTGCGGCGAGGCCCGCGACCGCAACGCGCTGATCAAGCTGATGCATGCCCTGCACGCGCAGATGCCGTTCCAGCCGGGCGCCACCGGGGTGGAGAGCACCGCGGCCGAAGCCTTCGCCGGCGGCGCCGGGGTGTGCCAGGACCACACCCACGCCTTCCTCGCCTGCGCGCGCAGCCTGGGCATTCCGGCGCGCTTCGTCTCCGGCTACCTGTACCGCGGCAGCGACCGGGACCTGGCCAGCCACGCCTGGGCCGAGGCCTGGCTGGACGACGCCTGGTACAGCTTCGACGTGACCAACGAACTGGCGCGCCCGGAGCGCCACCTGAAGCTGGCGGTGGGCCTGGACTACCTGGACGCCTGCCCGGTGCGCGGCATGCGCCGCGGCAGCGGCCTGGGCGAGCAGATGCACGCGCGGGTGGTGGTGGCGCCGCTGCTGCGCAGCCAGCAGTGAGGCCGGTGGAGGAGGGCGCGCCTGGCGCGCCCGCTGCCACGGGACGGAAACCCGTGGTGGTCTAGTATTGCCGGGCAACCCCTGAAGAAGGCCATCCCATGACCTATTGCGTAGCCATGTGCCTGGACGAGGGCCTGGTGTTCGCCTCGGACTCGCGGACCAACGCCGGCATCGACCACATCGCCACCTTCCGCAAGCTGTTCACCTTCGGCGTGCCCGGCGAGCGCCTGATCGTGCTGCAGAGCGCCGGCAACCTGGCCACCTCGCAGTCGGTGGTGAACCTGCTGAAGCAGCGCCTGGACGACGCCGGCCAGGTGAACCTGCACAGCGTGCCGACCCTCTACGAAGCCACCGCGCTGGTGGCCGCCACCGTGCGCGAAGTGGTGGCCCGCGACGCCGCGCCCCTGGCCGGCAACACCGACCTGACCTGCTCCTTCCTGGTCGGCGGGCAGATCGCCGGCGGCCCGCCGGAGCTGTACAGCATCTACCCCCAGGGCAACTTCATCCAGGCCACCGAGGACACGCCCTTCCTGCAGCTGGGCGAGAGCAAGTACGGCAAGCCGATCCTCGACCGCAACCTGGAATTCACCACCAGCCTGGCCGAGGGCCTGCGTTGCGCGCTGGTGTCCTTCGATTCGACGATCCGAAGCAACCTCTCGGTGGGCATGCCGCTGGACCTGCTGGTGTACCACCGCGACAGCCTGATCGTCCCGGCGGGCTACCGGGTGACGGAGGAGGATGCGTACTACGCGAGCATCCGCAAGCAGTGGTCGGCGGGGTTGCATGAGCTGCTGGCGGAGCTGCCGGCGCCGCCGGTGGAGTACAACATTTAGCGGGGGAATGGGGGTTGTCGCGGAGCTGGGTTCAAGAGCGCCCTCTCCCCAGCCCTCTCCCGCAAGCGGGAGAGGGGGCTGTCCTGAGCGGGGTTGGAGTCAGGCACCATGTGGTGGTCAAATAATTTCGGACACTTCGATAGGTTGTCTGGGTGGCCTGCGCTCGTAGCGGGTGGGAGGCAGATAGCCCAGGCTGGAGTGCAGGCGCACGTTGTTGTAGAAGCCGACGATGTAGTCGGCAATGTCGGTCATAGCCTCAGCATGGTTGGCGTAGTCACGTTGCCAGACCCGCTCCATTTTCAGGTTCAGGAAGAAGCGTTCCATGACCGCGTTGTCCCAGCAATTTCCCTTGCGGCTCATGCTCAAGACCAGGCCATGCCGCTTGAGCAGCGCGCGATAAACCTCGCTGGCGTACTGGCTACCACGATCCGAGTGCACGACCAGGCCTGGCGCTGGCTGCCGCTGAGCAATCGCCATCTGTAGCGCCGAACAGACCAGTTCCGCCGACATGTTCGGCGCCATCGCCCAGCCGACGATCTTGCGCGAATACAGGTCCATCACTGCAGCCAGGTACAGCCAGCCACGGCGGGTACGGATGTAGGTGATATCCGCCACCCAGGCCTGGTTTGCCGCCGGAGGATCGAACCGGCGGGCCAGGATATTGGAGGCTATCGGCAGGTCATGCTTGCTGTTGGTCGTGTGCACGAACTTGCGCTTCCAGACTGGCCGAAGCCGGTGCTCGCGCATCAGCCGGCGGACTCGGTAGCGCCCTACATGCACGCCCTCGCCATTGAGCGCGGCTTGCAGGCGACGACTCCCATAGGTACGCCCGCAGCTCATGAACAGGGCCTTCAAGGAAGCGGCTACCGGGCAGTGCAAGGCTGGGCGCAAGGGGCGGCGCTGTGCGGCGTAGTAGCCCGACCGACTGACACCCAGCAGCCGACACAGCCGTGCAACTCCGGCCTTCTGCTGCTGCGCGATCAACCGGTGAATCACTTCAGTTCGCGGGCGAAGAAGGCCGAGGCCTTTTTTAGCAGGTCGTTGTCCTGCTTCAACTGGCGATTCTCGGCCTCCAACTGACGAATCCGCTGCTGCTCGGGTGTCAACGGCTTACCCACTCCCGCCTGCCCCGACAGCTCGGCTTCGTATTGCTGAACCCAGCGGCGAACTGCCGTCTCTCCCAGGTCCATGTCTCGACAGACCTGCGTAATGCTCAGGCCCTGGTCTTTGATCATCTGGACGACTTGCAGCTTGAAGCTGGCATCGAATGCTCTGCGTTTACGGCTCATGAATGACTCCTCTATTCAGTGGATTTTCCACCTATCGAGGTGTCCTAGGAAATTGAACCACCACACCATCCTCCACCCTCGTCATTCCCGCGAACGCGGGAACCCAGTGACGGGTGGTTGGGTTCGCGAGCAAGCTCGCTCCTACGAAGAGCAAAGCAGCTCTGCTCTGGCTTTTGGACTTCCAGAGAAACATCCGCGCACTCCGGAACGCCCCTTCAGAAGGCCGAGCGAAACCGGCGCTCAGGAGGTCATGCGACATGGATGTCGCGAGAGCCCCGCGGGCTACAGGGACGTACCCTCGGGGCGGGCCTCCGTGGCGGGGGAGTTCGTGAGGGTAGCCCGGCTTTATCGGGCCCGTATGTTGGGGCAAGCCTTTTTGGTTCCTTTTGTGGCGTTTGACAAAAGGGACTCGCCCGAGGGGGCGAAACAAGACGGTCGGGCAGACTCGGAGCGGCGCAGAAACACCCAAGCTAAGGCAGCTGGGTTCCCGCGTTCGCGGGAATGACGGGGGTGGGTGAGGAGTATCAGGATGACTCAGGACTCCCCACCGACTCCGAACGGCCCCCTCTCCCTTCAGGGAGAGGGCTGGGGAGAGGGCGCTCTTACCCCCAACACCACAGCCCCCAGCTAACTCCATCCGCAAGCAAGCTCGCCCCCACAACACCCCTCACCGCTCCCGCAACGCCTCCCAACGCGCCTTCAGCACCGGCTTGAGCAAATAATCCAACACACTCTTCTCACCCGTAATGATATCCACCGTCGCCACCATCCCCGGGATGATCAGCAGCGGCTTGTTGTCCGGCCCCAGATGATTCTTGTCGGTACGCACCTGGATCAGATAGAACGCGTTGCCCTTGTCGTCGGTGATGGTGTCGGCGCTGATCATCTCCAGCTTGGCCTTCAGGCCGCCGTAGATGGTGTAGTCGTAGGCGCTGAACTTCACCGTGGCCGGCTGGCCGGGGTGGAGGAAGGCGACGTCCTGCGGGCGGATCTTCGCTTCCACCAGCAGGTTGTCCTCCAGCGGGACGATTTCCACCATGTCGCTGCCCGGCTGCACCACGCCGCCGATGGTGTTGACCTTCAGCTGCTTGACGATGCCGCGCACCGGCGACACCACGGTGGTGCGGCTGACCTTGTCGTCGATGGCGCGACTGGTGGCGGTGAGTTTGTTCAGCTCGGTGCGGGCCTCGTTGAGGTCCTTCAGGGCGTCGGTGCGGAAGGCCTGGCGCGATTCGTCGATCTTCCGCGCGATCTCCTGCATCGCCGCTTCGGCGCGGGGGATGGCCAGGGTGGTGGCGCTCAGCTCGCCGTTGATCTCCACCACGCTGCGGCGCAGGCGCAGCAGTTCCACCGGGGAGATGGCGCCGCTCTTGACCAGCGGCGTGGACATGTTCAGCTCCTGCTGCACCAGGCCGAGGCTGGAACGGTACTGCTGGGCCTTGGCGCGGAATTCCTGCAGTTCCTGGTTCTTCTGCCGCAGCTGTTCCTGGAGGATGCTCACCTCGCTGGCCTGGCGCGCCTGGCGGCTGTGGTAGAGCTGCAGCTGGTCGTCGACCACCTGCGGCGCGGTCTGCTTCAGGGCGTCGGAGAAGTCCGGCTCGCGGCCCTCGGCCTCGGCGCTCAGGCGTTCCACCCGGGCCTCCAGGGCGTTGCGGTCGGCCTCGGTCTCGCCCTTGTTGGAGGCGAAGCGGGTGTCGTCCAGGCGCAGCAGGGTCTGGCCCTTGTCCACCACCTGGCCTTCGTGGACGAAGATTTCCGAGACGATGCCGCCCTCCAGGTTCTGGATGGTCTGCACCTTGCTGGAGGGGATGGCCTTGCCTTCGCCCTTGGTGACTTCCTCCAGGTGCGCGTAGTGCGCCCAGGCCAGCGCGCAGACCAGCAGCGCGAGCACCGCCCAGAGGGTGATGCGCGCGGCCAGCGGCGAGTCCTCCAGCACCGTGCCCTGGACCTCGGGCATGAACTCGGTGTCGCTGCGGCCGCCGAGGTAGCCCGGCGTCGGTTGCATGCTGCTCATGGCTTCACCCCGCTGCCGGGCCGACGTGGCCCTTGCGCAATGCTTCGATCACCGCTTCCTTCGGCCCGTCGGCGACGATGCGCCCGCCGTCGAGGACGATCAGCCGGTCGACCAGGGCGAGCATCGAGGTGCGGTGGGTGACCAGCAGTAGCGTCTTCCCCGCGCAGCACGCCTGCAGGCGCCGGCGCAGGGCTTCCTCGCTGCTGTTGTCCATGGCGCTGGTGGGCTCGTCGAGCACCAGGATCGGCGGGTCCAGCAGCAGCGCGCGGGCCATCAGCACGGCCTGGCGCTGGCCGCCGGAGAGCAGTTGGCCGCGCTCGCCCACCGGGCGGTCGAAGCCGGCCGGGTGCTGCCGGGCCAGTTCGTTGACGCCGGTCAGCTCGGCCACCTCCAGCATGCGCGCGTCGCCGACGTAGCGCGCGCCCAGGGTCAGGTTGTCGCGCAGGCTGCCGGCCAGCAGCGGCAGGTCGTGGGCCACGTAGCCCACCTGCTGGCGCAGGTCGGCCACGTCGATCTGCCGCAGGTCCAGGCCGTCGAGCAGGATCTGCCCCTCGTCCGGCTGGTAGAAGCCCAGCAGCAGGCGCGCCAGGGTGCTCTTGCCCGAGCCGCTGCGGCCGATCAGCCCGACCTTCTCGCCGGGGGCCAGGCGCAGGCCGATCTGGCTCAGCGCCGCGGCGTTCTGCTCGGGGTAGCGGAATTCCACCTGGCGCATCTCCAGCGCGCCGTGCAGCTGGGTGCGCTCCAGCGGGCGCTGGCTGGCCTGGCGCTCCTGGGGCAGGGCCATGAGCGCGTCGGTGCTCTTCATGGTCAGGCGCGCCTGCTGGTGGCGGGTGATCAGCCCGGCGATCTGCCCCAGCGGCGCCAGCACCCGGCTGTTGAGCATGTAGCAGGCGACCAGGGCGCCGACGCTGAGCTGGCCGTCGAGGATGGCGTAGACGCCGCAGATGATCAGGGCCATGCCGGCGAACTGCTGGACGAACAGGGTGCCGTTGGTGGCCAGGGTGGCGAGGAAGCGGGCGTGGTTGTCCAGGCGGGTGAGGGCGCCGTGGGTGGCTTCCCAGCGGTACTGCCGCTCGCTCTCGGCGCCGCACGCCTTGAGCGTTTCCAGGCCGCCGAGGGTTTCGATCAGCAGGGCCTGGCGCTCGGCGCCGAGGGTCAGGCTCTTCTGCACGGTGTCGCGCAGGCGCACCTGGATCAGGTAGGCGAAGCCGATGGTCAGCGGGAAGGCCAGCAGCGGCACCGCCACCAGCCAGCCGCCGAGCAGGCCGATGACCACGATCATCAGCAGCGAGAAGGGCAGGTCGATGAGGCTGGTGAGGGTCAGCGCGGTGAGGAATTCGCGCAGGCCCTGGAAGTCGTGGATGCTCTGGGCGAAGCCGCCGACCGTGGCCGGGCGGAATTTCATGGCCATGCCGGTGATGCGCTCGAACAGCGTGGCCGAGAGCACCACGTCGGTCTTCTTCCCGGCCATGTCCAGCAGGTGCGAGCGCAGCACCCGCAGCAGCAGCTCGAAGAGGGTGCCCAGCAGCAACCCGCTGGCCAGCACCCAGAGGGTGGAGATGGCCTGGTTGGGCACCACGCGGTCGTAGGTCTGCATGACGAACAGCGGCACCAGCATGCTCAGCAGGTTGATCAGCAGGCTCGCCACCAGGGCGTCAGTATAGAGCCAGCGCGACAGCTTGAGGGTGTCGCGGAACCAGGCCTCGACCCGCGGCACCAGCGGTTGGCGCGCCGCTTCCAGCTCGTGGCGCGGGCGGGCGAACAGGGCCAGGCCGCTGTACTGCGCGGCCAGCTCCTCGGTGCTCACCCACTGCTCGCCGCCCTCGGTCTCGCAGGGCAGGATCAGCGCCTGGCCGTCCGCGCCCCACTGGCGCAGCACCGCGCTGCGCCCGCCGTCGAGCAGCAGCAGCACCGGCAGGTTCAGCGCCGGTATGGCCTTCAGCTCGCGGCGCAGCAGGCGCCCCTGCAGGCCGGCGCGGGCCGCGGCGCGGGGCAACAGCTCGGCGTTCAGGCGTTGCTGCGGCAACGGCAGGCCGGCGCTCAGGCTGGTGCGGCTGACCGAGCAGCCGTGCAGGCGGCAGAGGATCAGCAGGCCGTCGAGCAGGGGGTCGTCGTGGCTCAGGCGGGGATCGTCCGCTGCGGGGTTGCCGCGCTCCTGGATGATCATGGTCACGCTACTTCTCCCGGGCTTCTGCGAGCCCCGTGCGGCCGCCGCGCCCCGCAAACGCCGCCGGCCGGTGGGACCGGCGTCGGGCGGCGGGGCGGGCAGGGCCTTATTTCATGTCGGGCAGGCGTGTCTCGGTCTTCACGTCGGACAGCGCCACGCCCTCATGGGGCGGCACGACGTTCTGCGAGCGCAGCAGGGCGCCCATGGCGGCCAGCACGCGGTAGCGCGAGTACTCCTCGGTGTAGCGCACCTGGGTGTAGCGGCGGTTGGCGGTGAAGAGTTCGTTCTCGCTGTCCAGCAGGTCGAGCAGCGTGCGCTGGCCGAGGGTGAACTGCTGCTGGTAGGCCTCGCGGACTTTGCGCGTGTAGTCGGCGTATTCGCGCGCCGGGCCGGTCTGCTTGGTGGCGTTCTCCATGGCGTCCCAGGCCAGCGAGAGGTTCTCGTTGAGCAGGCGCAGGGCGTTGTCGCGGATGTCCTTGGCTTCGTCGATCTGGTGCGAGGTGGCGCCGAGGCGGTTCTTGTCGCGCATGCCGTTGAACAGGTTGTAGCGCATCACCACCTGGGCTTCCCAGTCGTTGTAGTGGCCCACTTCGCCGTCGACGTTGTTGTTCGCCGCCTTCGACAGTTCCAGGTCGAAGCGCGGGTAGAAGGGCGACTTGGCCGCCTCGTACTGCTTCTCGGCGGCATTCACGTCGGCCTGGGCCGACTTGAGCAGCGGGTTGTTGCTCAGCACTTCCTGGCGCGCCTTGTTGATGTCGCCCGGCACCAGGGCCTTGATGGTGGAGGGCGTCTCCAACTCGTCGGGCTGCTTGCCCACGGCGCTGTAGAAGTTGGCCTCGGCGTCGCGCAGGTCGACTTCCTCGGTGTAGAGGTTGTTCTGCGCCAGGGCCAGGCGCGCGGTGGCCTGGTCGTTGTCGGCGGTGCTGCCGACGCCCTGCTGGCTGCGCATGCGGATCTGGTCGCCGATGCGCTGGTGGGCCTGCAGGTTGTTGCGCGCCAGGCTCACCATTTCGCGGTGCTGCAGCACGTTGAGGTAGACCTCGACGGTGCGCAGCGCGGCGTTCTCGGAGGTGCCCAGCACGCGGAACGCCTTGGAATTGACGTTGGCCTCGTTGCGCGCCACCTCGTTGGGCGTGGCGAAGCCGTCGAACAGCATCTGCTGCAGGCGGAGCTCGGCATCGCCGCGGTTGAGCGTTTCCTTGTTGTGGTTGCCTTCCTGACGGGTAGAGGGGCTATCGACGCCTTCGCGGCCGTAACCCAGCAGTAGATCGACGGTGGGCAGGTAGCCGCCGCGGGCGATCTTCAGTTCCTGGTCTGCGGTCAGCCGGCTGTTCATGCTCTGGCTGATCTCCGGGTGATATTGCAGGGTGCTCTGTATGGCTTGGGTCAGGCTCATCGCGTGGGCTTGAGCGCAGGTGGCCGCCAGAAATACACCGCTCCATAGCGTCGCGTTACGACTGCGCATGGCGTTCTCCTGGTGTTCTCGACTTCGATGCTCTTTCAATTCGCCAAAAACTTGGCTTTTTTCTGATATCAAGCGTTTCACGCCTGTAACATCAGAGCTAAGAACAACTTTTCGAGAACCTCAGAAGAATTTTTCACATCCCATATTCAGAAAAAATCTTATGACACCTATGAAAAGCGGCACATTGTAAAACTCGCAAACCCTGATTTTTCTTGGCTATGGGGACGAATAGGGCTTGCACATACAGCCATGTACGTTTCAGGCGGCTAGGGCGGGCGTTTCCGCGAAGTACCGAAGCAAGCGTGGTCAAAAAAATGGCGGATTCATCCGCTGGCTTTTTGATGCCAAAGCGCCTTCAGGCTTCTGCTTCCCTCTACGCATCACTGCGCGCCGGTGACGGCATGGCCAACTCGGAGGTCTTGGGTGCCGCCGGAGGCGGCGCCGGGCGGTGAGCGCGGAGGATGCAGTCATGGCCAGCTTGGTAGGTATCGTCAGCAAGGCGGTGGGCGAGGTCTTCGCCGTGGCCGCGGATGGTTCGCGTCGCGTCCTGCACCAGGGCGACAAGCTGTTCGTCGGCGAACAACTGGTGACCGGGCACGAAGGTGCCGTGGCCGTGGCGATCGCCGGCGGCGGCGAACTCACCCTGGGGCGCGACAGTTCGATGCCGATGAGCAATCAACTGGTCGCCGCCGCCCACCACCAGTACGCGGACAGCGCGCCGGCGCAGGCGCCGGTCGCGCCCAGCCAGCAGGACATCACCGACGTCAAGGCGCTGCAGGCGGCCATCGCCGCCGGGCAGGACCCGAGCCAGGTCGCCGAGGCCACCGCGGCCGGCCCGTCGTTCTCCGCCGGCGGCAACGCCAAGGCCGGCGGCGGGCACTCCTTCGTGCTGCTGACCGAGATCGGCGGCCACATCGATCCGGACATCGGCTTCCCCACCGGGCCCCTGGCCAGCGGCCCGCTGTTCCCGCGGCTGTTCGACGGCATACCCAGCCCCGAGCAGGCACAGGCGGCGCCCCCGCCCGAGCCGCCGAGCCCGCCCGCACCGCCGGCGCCGCCGGTGGACGGCGTACCCACGGCGGGCAATGCCAGCGCGGTTGTGGATGAAGACGGCCTGCCCGGCGGCATCCAGGGCAACGACGGCCTGCCCGGCGTCGGCGCCAGCGCTTCCGGCAGCCTCGGCTACGACTTCGGCGCCGACGGCCCCGGAACCTTCGCCTGGAGCACCACCGGCCTGCCGGCGCTGACCTCCGGCGGCGTGGCCCTGAGCTACAGCGTGAGCCCCGACGGCCACGTGCTGACGGCCTCGGCCAATGGCCAGACGGTGTTCACCCTGAGCCTCACCAACCTCGCCAACGGCACCTATGAACTGGTCCTGCAGCAGCCGCTGGACCACCCGCAGCACGGTGTCGAGGATGACATCGCCCTCAACGTCCCCTACACCCTGACCGACGGCAACGGCACCCCCGCCAGCGGCAACCTGGCCATCCTCATCAACGACGACAGCCCCACCGCCTCCCTGGCCCTGGACGGCGAGGCGCCGAGCCTGCTCAGCCATGACGAGGGCACCCGTGGCGGCGCTTCCGAGAGCGTCTCGGCGGACTTCGCCAGCGCCTTCAAGGCGACCCTGGCCTATGGCGCCGACGGCGCCGGCAGCGTGGCCTGGCACTACAGCCTGAACGTCACCAGCCAGGGCGAGGCCTCGGGCCTGAGCAGCGGCGGCCAGGGTATCCACCTTTACCTGATCGATGGCGTGGTGGTGGGTTCCACCGCCGCCAGCGCCGGCGCGGTCAGCAGCGCCAACACCGTCTTCTCGCTGGCGGTGGACGCCGCCAGCGGCAAGGTCACCCTGACCCAGTACGCCGCCATCGACCATGCCCTGCCGGGCGCCACCAGCGGCTTCGACAGCCAGCAGGTCTCCCTCGGCAGCGACCTGGTGCAACTGCAGGGCAGCGTCACCATCACCGACCGTGACGGCGACCCGGCCAGCGCCAGTCAGAACCTCGACCTGGGCGGCCGGATCGGCTTCGCCGACGACGGCCCGAGCATCGGCATCGGCGCCAGCGGCGCGCAACTCGGCAACCTGGTGACCCAGGATGCGGACACCATCGGCAGCAACTTCGACACTGCCACCACCAGCTTCGCCGCGGCCTTCGCCATCACTTCGCAGAACGCTGGCGCCGACGGCCCGGCCGCGGTGAGCTGGAGCTACGCGTTGAAACTGGACGTGGCCGAAGGCACCCAGTCAGGCCTGAACAGTGCAGGGCAGAAGATCTACCTGTACGAGCAGAACGGCCAGATCATCGGTAGCACTTCCGGCACCGAGGGCGGCGTCGATTCCAGCAATACCATCTTCAGCCTGAAGGTGGACGGCAGCGGCAATGTCACCCTGACGCAATACGCCGAGATCGACCACGCACTGCCGGGCGCAACCAGTAACTATGCCGCGCAGCAGGCCTTCCTCGGCACCGGCCTGGTGAGCCTGGACGCCACCGCGACCATCACCGACTACGACGGCGACAAGGCTTCGTCCAGCGCCAGCATCGACCTGGGCGGCAAGGTGGCCTTCGACGATGACGGCCCGAGCATCAGCGTCGGCCTGAGCGGCAATGCTCCGGTGCTGCTGCACACCCAGGACGCCGACACCATCGGCAGCAACTTCGACACTGCTACCACCAGCTTCGCCGCAGCCTTCGCCATCACTTCGCAGAGCGCTGGCGCCGATACGCCGGCTTCGGTGAGCTGGAGCTACGCGCTGAAACTGGACGTGGCCGAGGGCACTCAGTCGGGCCTGAACAGCGCCGGACAGAAGATTTATCTCTACGAGCAGAACGGCCAGATCATCGGCAGCACTTCCAGCACCGAAGCTGGCGTGGATTCCAGCAACACCATCTTCAACCTGAAGGTCGACGGCAGTGGCAACGTCACTCTGACGCAGTACGCCGAGATCGATCACGCATTGCCGGGCGCGACCGGTAACTACGCCGCGCAGCAGGCCTTCCTCGGTACCGGTCTGGTGAGCCTGGACGCCACCGCGACCATCACCGACTACGACGGCGACAAGGCCTCGTCCACGGCCTCCCTGGATTTGGGCAACAAGGTCGCCTTCGACGACGACGGCCCGAGCATCAGCGTGGGCCTGAGCGGCAACGCTCCGGTGCTGCTGCACACCCAGGACGCCGATACCATCGGCAGCAACTTCGACACTGCCACCACCAGCTTCGCCGCGGCCTTCGCCATCACCTCGCAGAGCGCCGGCGCCGACGGCCCGGCCACGGTGAGCTGGAGCTACGCGCTGAAGCTGGACGTGGCCGAAGGCACCCAGTCGGGCCTGAACAGCGCTGGGCAGAAGATTTATCTGTACGAGCAGAACGGCCAGATCATCGGCAGCACTTCCAGCACCGAAGCTGGCGTGGATTCCAGCAACACCATCTTCAACCTGAAGGTCGACGGCAGTGGCAACGTCACTCTGACGCAGTACGCCGAGATCGATCACGCATTGCCGGGCGCGACCGGTAACTACGCCGCGCAGCAGGCCTTCCTTGGTACCGGTCTGGTGAGCCTGGACGCCACCGCGACCATCACCGACTACGACGGCGACAAGGCCTCGTCCACGGCCTCCCTGGATTTGGGCAACAAGGTCGCCTTCGACGACGACGGCCCGAGCATCAGCGTGGGCCTGAGCGGCAACGCTCCGGTGCTGCTGCACACCCAGGACGCCGATACCATCGGCAGCAACTTCGACACTGCCACCACCAGCTTCGCCGCGGCCTTCGCCATCACCTCGCAGAGCGCCGGCGCCGACGGCCCGGCCACGGTGAGCTGGAGCTACGCGCTGAAGCTGGACGTGGCCGAAGGCACCCAGTCGGGCCTGAACAGCGCTGGGCAGAAGATTTATCTGTACGAGCAGAACGGCCAGATCATCGGCAGCACTTCCAGCACCGAGGGCGGTGTGGATTCCAGCAACACCATCTTTAGCCTCAAGGTCGACGGCAGCGGCAATGTCACCCTGACGCAATACGCCGAGATCGACCACGCGCTGCCGGGCGCGACCAGTAACTATGCCGCGCAGCAGGCCTTCCTCGGCACCGGGCTGGTGAGCCTGGATGCCACTGCGACTATCACCGACTACGACGGTGACAAGGCCTCGTCCAGCGCCAGCATCGACCTGGGCGGCAAGGTCGCCTTCGACGACGACGGCCCGAGCATCAGCGTGGGCCTCAGTGGCAACGCCCCGGTGCTGCTGCACACCCAGGATGCCGACACCATCGGCAGCAACTTCGACACTGCTACCACCAGCTTCGCCGCAGCCTTCGCCATCACTTCGCAGAGCGCTGGCGCCGATACGCCGGCTTCGGTGAGCTGGAGCTACGCGCTGAAACTGGACGTGGCCGAGGGCACTCAGTCGGGCCTGAACAGCGCCGGACAGAAGATTTATCTCTACGAGCAGAACGGCCAGATCATCGGCAGCACTTCCAGCACCGAAGCTGGCGTGGATTCCAGCAACACCATCTTCAACCTGAAGGTCGACGGCAGTGGCAACGTCACTCTGACGCAGTACGCCGAGATCGATCACGCATTGCCGGGCGCGACCGGTAACTACGCCGCGCAGCAGGCCTTCCTCGGTACCGGTCTGGTGAGCCTGGACGCCACCGCGACCATCACCGACTACGACGGCGACAAGGCCTCGTCCACGGCCTCCCTGGATTTGGGCAACAAGGTCGCCTTCGACGACGACGGCCCGAGCATCAGCGTGGGCCTGAGCGGCAACGCTCCGGTGCTGCTGCACACCCAGGACGCCGATACCATCGGCAGCAACTTCGACACTGCCACCACCAGCTTCGCCGCAGCCTTCGCCATCACATCGCAGAGCGCTGGTGCTGACACTCCGGCTTCGGTGAACTGGAGCTACGCGCTGAAGCTGGACGTGGCCGAAGGCACCCAATCGGGCCTGAACAGTGCGGGGCAGAAGATCTACCTGTACGAGCAGAACGGGCAGATCATCGGCAGCACCTCGAACACCGAAGGCGGGGTGAATGCCAGCAACACTATCTTCAACCTGAAGGTGGACGGCAGCGGCAATGTCACCCTGACGCAGTACGCCGAAATCGACCACGCGCTGCCGGGCGCCACCAGCAACTACGCCACCCAGCAGGCGCCCCTGGGCACCGGCCTGGTGAGCCTGCAGGCCACCGCCACCATCACCGACTACGATGGCGACAAGGCCAGCTCCACGGCTTCGCTGGACCTGGGCAACAAGGTGGCCTTCGCCGACGACGGCCCGAGCATCAGCGTCGGCCTGGGCGGCCAGTCCGCCGTCGTGCTGACCCAGGACGCCGACACCATAGGCGCCAACTCCGACACCGCCAGCGGCGACTTCACCGGCGCCTTCGTCATCACCTCGCAGAGTGCTGGCGCCGACGCCCCGGCCTCCGCCGTGAGCTGGAGCTACAGCCTCAAGCTGCTGGCCGGGCAGGGCGCCGACAGCGGGCTGAGCAGCGGCAACGCGACCATCCACCTGTACGACGTCGGCGGCAAGATCGTCGGCAGCACCGCCACCAGCCTGCAGGGCGTGACCACGGCCAACACTGTGTTCGACCTGCGCCTGGACGGCAACAGCGGCAAGGTGATCCTCACCCAGTACTCGGCCATCCAGCACGACGGGCCGGGGGCTTCCGGCAACTACGACAGCCAGGTGGCCTGGCTGAAGACCGGGCTGGTCGGCCTGGAGGGCACCGCCAGCATCACCGACTACGACGGCGACAAGGCCAGCAGCAGCCAGACCCTCGACCTGGGCAACAAGATCGGCTTCGCCGACGACGGCCCCACCGCGGTGGACGACCACCCGGCGTGCCTGCTGGTGCAGCCGCCGCCGGCGGTCAACCTGACGCTGGTGCTCGACGTCTCCGGCAGCATGCAGGGCAGCAAGCTGGCCCAGGCCAAGGCCGCGCTGATCAACATGCTGCACGAGTACGCCTCCATGGGCCTGCTGATCCAGGTCTCGCTGATCAGCTTCGCCACCTCGGCCAGCGCCGCCAGCCACTACAGCTTCGACGACGCCGGCGACAGCGGCTACACCAGCCTGGTGAACGCTATCAACGGCCTGCAGGCCGGCGGCAACACCAACTACGAGGCCGCCCTGAACCGCGCCCAGACCAGCATCAACGCCGACCTGAACGCGCCGGGGGCCGACCCCGCGGCGATCAACCGGGTGTACTTCATCTCCGATGGCGAGCCCACCACGGGTAGCACCAACTCTGCGCTGAACGCCTGGCAGAGCTTCCTCGCGGCGCACAACGGCAGCACCAACAACGTCGAGGCCTTCGCCGTCGGCGTCGGCACCTCCATCACCGACCAGGACCTGGTGCGGGTGGACAGCCACGGCACCCCGGTCATCGTCACCGACCCCAGCGACCTCAGCGCCACCCTGGTCAACCTCAGCCACCTCGACGCGGTCAGCGGCAACGTATTGGCCAATGACTTGCCGGTAAGCGCCGACGGCACCGTGCGCATCACCCAGGTGAGCATCGGCGGCGAGACCTTCGCGGTGGACGCCAACGGCCACCTCACCAACCTCAACCCCAGCGCCAGCCACGCCACCGGCAGCTACAACGCCAGCAGCGGCCTGCTGACCATCAGCACCGACAACGGCACCCTGACGCTGTACCTGAAGGATGGCGGCGGCCACCACGCCGGCGACTACACCTACGCGGTCAAGGCCAGCGTGAGCTTCCCGGAAAGCGGGCAGATCAGCGAGTCGTTCCAGTACACCATCGTCGATGGCGACGGCGACACCGCCTCGGCCAACCTCGACATCTGCGTGAAATACGGCGCGCCGATCCTGGTGGTGGGCAGCAATGCCAGCGATACCGACGGCTCGACGACGCCCCACATCGTGCCCAGCCCGCTCGGGCCGGACCACGGCACCATCGCCGGCAGCTTCGGCAACGACGTGCTGATCGGCGACGTGGGCGGCGTTTCCGTCACCACCACGCCCGGCAAGAACTACAACATCGCGCTGATCATCGACACCTCCGGCAGCATGGCCGACCCCTCCGGGACCGCCGGGCTCAGCCGCATGGCCCTGGCCAAGGCGGCGCTGATCAACCTGCTGAACCAGATCAAGGGCCACGACGGCACCATCAACCTGGCCCTGGTGTCCTTCGCCGACGGCTCGACGCTGACCCAGGTGCATGGCCTGAACAGCACCAACGTGGCCACCCTGATCAGCGCCATCAACAGCCTCAGCGCAGTGGGCGGGACCAACTACGAGGCGGCGCTGAAGTCCACCGTCGACTGGTTCAACGCCACGGTGGGCGGCGGCGCAAACGCCGCCCACGACTACATCAACCTGGCGTTCTTCCTCACCGACGGCAACCCGACCACCTACATCGGCGACACGAGCAACAGCGGCACCGTCACCAACTACCACGACATCAAGGACGCGCTGGACGTCGCCAACAACCTGCTCAACGGCGGCGGCCTGTTCAGCGGCAGCGACCATGTGTCGGTGAACGCCATCGGCATCGGCGACGGCATCAACAGCGGCATCCTGCAGTTCTTCGACAACACCAGCACCACGGGCACCGCCACCCTGCATTTCACCGGCAACACCCCGGACCTCACCGCCAACGTCGGCCAGCCGCAGATCATCAACACCGCCGAACAGCTGCAGACCGCGTTGCAGGAAGGCTTCAGCAACACCTCGCCGCAGGCGGTGGGCCACGACCATCTGGTGGGCGGCGACGGCAACGACATCCTCTTCGGCGACGTGATCAACACCGACGCCCTGAGCTGGACCGGGCACGCCGCCGGCACCCACAACGGCGCCGGCTACCAGGGCCTGGTGGACTACCTGACCGCCGCCAACGGCGGCGCCGCGCCGTCCCAGAGCCAGGTGACCAACTACATCGTCGCCCACGCCTATGAGCTCAACGTCGCCGGCGACACCCGCGGCGGCAACGACATCCTCGAAGGCGGCAAGGGCGACGACCTGCTGTTCGGCCAGGGCGGCAACGACACCCTGCTCGGCGGCGACGGCAACGACATCCTGTTCGGCGGCATGGGCGAAGACACCCTCACCGGCGGCGCCGGCGCCGACCAGTTCGTCTGGCAGAAGGGCGAGATCGGGCATGACGTGATCAAGGACTTCAACATCGGCGAGGGCGACTCGCTGAACCTGGCCGACCTGCTGCAGGGCGAGCACGCCACCGCCGATTCGCTGGCGCAGTACCTGACCTTCTCGGTCAACGCCACCACCTCGACCACCACCATCTCGGTGAACCCCACGGGCGCGACCGGGGGCGCGACGACCCAGAGCATCGACCTGGCCAACGTCGACCTGGTGGCCAAGTACACCGACCACCACGGCGGCGCCATCGTCTCCAGCGGCGACACCCATGCGGTGCTCAACGGCCTGCTGGCCGACCACGCGCTGAAGGTGGACACCGTCTGACCGCGCCGCAAGGGCGCCCGCGACCGCCGCCCTTGGGCGGCGGTCGCGTATCCGCTGGGGGATGGCAGCGCATATCCGGGATGAATGATCATCGCGCCCCGGCATTCGCTCGCCCTATGCTTGGCCGACTGCACCTCCCCAATCGAACAACAAGCAACGAGGTTTCCCATGCGTGAAGTGGTGATCGTCGACAGCGTCCGTACCGGCCTGGCCAAGTCCTTCCGCGGCAAGTTCAACATGACCCGGCCCGACGACATGGTGGCCCACTGCATCGACGCGCTGCTGGCGCGCAACGGCCTGGACCCGCTGCTGGTGGACGACTGCGTGGTCGGCGCCGGCTCCAACGAGGGCGCCCAGGGCCACAACATCGGCCGCAACGCCGCGGTGCTGTCGAAGCTGGGCATCCACGTCGCCGGCATGACCCTCAACCGCTACTGCTCCTCGGGCCTGCAGGCCATCGCCATCGCCGCCAACCAGGTGGCCTCCGGCTGCAGCGACATCCTGGTGGCCGGCGGCGTCGAGTCCATCACCCTGACGGCCAAGTCGCGCAACACCGACCACTTCGTCAACCCGCGCCTGGAAGCGGAATTCCCGGGGATCTACTACCCCATGGGGCAGACCGCTGAGATCGTCGCCCGCCGCTACAACGTCACCCGCGAGGAACAGGACCTCTACGCCCTGCAGAGCCAGCAGCGCACCGCCCGCGCCCAGGCCGAGGGCCTGTTCGACGACGAAATCGTGCCGATGAACGTGCGCTACGCCGTGGAAGACAAGGCCACCGGCGAGAAGAAGGTGGTCGAAGGCGTGGTCGACCGCGACGACTGCAACCGTCCGGACACCACCCTGGAAGGCCTCAACTCGCTGAAGCCGGTGTTCGCCGAAGACGGCTCGGTGACTGCCGGCAACGCCTCGCAGCTTTCCGATGGCGCCTCCATGACCCTGGTGATGAGCCTGGACAAGGCCCTGGAGCTGGGCCTCAAGCCCAAGGCCTTCTTCCGCGGCTTCACCGTGGCCGGCTGCGAGCCGGACGAGATGGGCATCGGCCCGGTGTTCTCGGTGCCCAAGCTGCTCAAGGCCCGCGGCCTGCAGATCGACGACATCGACCTGTGGGAGCTCAACGAAGCCTTCGCCTCGCAGTGCCTGTACGCGCGCAACCGCCTGGGCATCGACAACGAGAAGTACAACGTCAACGGCGGCTCCATCTCCATCGGCCACCCCTTCGGCATGACCGGCTCGCGCCAGGTCGGCCACCTGGTGCGCGAACTGCAGCGGCGCAACCTGCGCTACGGCATCGTGACCATGTGCGTGGGCGGCGGCATGGGTGCCACCGGCCTGTTCGAAGCGGTCCGCTGAGTCTGGCGGCCGTCCCCACGCAGGAGGGCCGATAGCGAAGCCCCGGCAGCGATGCCGGGGCTTTTTTCGTTGGGGGGGCTTTTCGTAGGAGCGAGGGGGGCGCCTAGCTCTTGCTCGCGAATGGTGTTCTGCCGGCCAGGTTCGGCGTGCGTCTTGAAGAGCGCCCTCTCCCTAACCCTCTCCCTGAAGGGAGAGGGGACCGTTCGGTGTGCTCGGGTGTTGCGGCGTTAGCCGGCTACCGCGAAGTTTCCGGCTGACGCCAAATCTTCTCTCGGCACGGACAAGCCCCCTCTCCCTTCAGGGAGAGGGTTGGGGAGAGGGAAGGGAGGTCAGTCGATGCACCAATACACCCGGGAAACTCTGTTCGCGAGCAAGCTCGCTCCTACGAAAAGAACCTGCCCCCGGAAGACCCCCAAAGAAAAACCCCGGCACCTGGCCGGGGTTCATGACCCGAACGACACCTACTGCGCCACCCGCGCATACAGCCCGGCGGCCTGCTGCATCCGGCTGATGTACTGCATCACCTCGCGCTCCGCATCGAAGCGGGTGAAGAACGGCCCTTCCAGCGTGCCTTCGCGGGTTGAGAAGAAATACTGGCCATTGACCGCGCTGATCCGGTCGCTCCGATAGTGGGTGCCCGGCTCGCCGTCAGTCACTCGTTTACCGAACATGAAGACACCTCCCACACCTTGCGGGTTAATGATTTCAGTGTAGTCAGGCCGGGCGGCGGCGGGGCGCAGGCGACGAATGGACGGCGGCGGGGGCCTTGGCGGCTATGCTCAATGGCCAGTGGCGCGAGGCCAGGCGGCTGCATGTCTTTTTGGTTATAAGAAAATCAAAATATATTCTTTTTAATGCACTCCGGCCTTGTGCATAGTGAACCCCACACGAACCAGGAGCCCAACCCATGAGTCTGCGTCTCGGCGACATCGCCCCCGACTTCGAACAGGAATCCAGCGAAGGCCGCATCCGTTTCCACGAATGGCTCGGCGACAGCTGGGGCATTCTCTTCTCCCACCCGGCGGACTTCACCCCGGTGTGCACCACCGAACTGGGCCTGACCGCCAGGCTCAAGGACGACTTCGCCCAGCGCGGCGTCAAGGTGATCGCGCTGTCGGTGGACCCGGTGGAGTCCCACGTGAAGTGGATCGACGACATCAACGAAACCCAGAACACCGTGGTCAACTTCCCGATCATCGCCGACGCCGACCGCAAGGTCTCCGAGCTGTACGACCTGATCCACCCGAACGCTAACGACACCCTGACCGTGCGTTCGCTGTTCGTCATCGACCCGCACAAGAAGGTGCGCCTGACCATCACCTACCCGGCCAGCACCGGGCGCAACTTCAACGAGATCCTGCGGGTGGTGGACTCGCTGCAACTGACCGACAACCACAAGGTCGCCACGCCCGGCAACTGGCAGGACGGCGACGAGGTGGTCATCGTGCCCTCGCTGAAAGACGAGGACGAGATTCGCCGGCGTTTCCCCAAAGGCTACCGCGCGGTCAAGCCGTACCTGCGCCTGACCCCGCAGCCCAACCGCTGATTTTCCCGCGGCTGCCCCGCGCAGCCGCACCTGTTCCAAACCACGAGTAGGGTATTCGGCCGGTTCGCCGGCCGCCTTTTTTTCCGTTCCCGCCCGGCCTCGCGCCGCGCTTTGTTTTCCCGCTCTGACTTGCCCGCCACACGGGGAGAAGACGTCAGCCACGCCGCCAAGGAGATCGACCATGGGTCCGTCCACCTGGCGCCGCAGCCTGACCGCCGCTCTCCTGGCGTGTCTGCCGTTCGGCGCCTTCACTGCCACCGCTTCCGCACAAACGCCGAGGGAAGTCCGCCTGGACTACGCCTACTACGCGCCCACCAGCCTGGTGCTCAGGCACTTCGGCTGGCTGGAGCAGGCGCTCAAGCCCCAGGGCACCGAGGTACGCTGGGTGTTCAGCCAGGGCAGCAATCGCTCGCTGGAATACCTCAACGCCGGCAGCACCGACTTCGCCTCCACCGCGGGGCTGGCCGCGGTGCTCAGCCGCGCCAATGGCAGCCCGCTGAAGACCGTCTACATCGCCTCGCGCCCGGAATGGACCGCGCTGGTGGTGCCCAAGGATTCGCCACTGAAATCCCTGGCCGACCTCAAGGGCCACAAGGTGGCCGCCACCAAGGGCACCGACCCCTACCTGTTCCTGTTGCGCAGCCTGCAGAGCGCCGGCCTGGGCAAGGGCGACGTGGAGATCGTCCACCTGCAGCACCCCGACGGCCGCACCGCGCTGGAGCGCGGCCAGGTGGACGCCTGGGCCGGGCTCGACCCGCACATGGCGGCCAGCGAGCTGCAGGCCGGCTCACGGCTGCTGTACCGCAACGTGAGTTTCAACAGCTACGGCGTGCTCAGCGTCACCGAGCGTTTCGCCAACGAGCAGCCGCAACTGATCAAGCAGGTCATCGGCGCCTACGAGCGGGCCCGCCACTGGGCCATCGAGCATCCGGAGGAGACCGCTAGGCTGCTGGCCGAGGAGGCCAAGCTGCCGCTGGAAGTGGCCAGGCTGCAGCTCTCGCGCACCGACTTCAGCCAGCCGCTGCCCGGCGCCGAGCAGGTTGCCGCGCTCAAGGCCGCCGCGCCCATCCTGGTGGACGAGCAACTGGTGCGCCCCGGCACCGACGTGGCCAAGGTGGTGGACCAGTTGATCGACCCGCAACTGGCCGGCGAGGTCATCGGCAAGCAGCCCCTGGCCAGGACGGAATGAACCATGGGCGTGCCGAGCCAGCCCCTCGACCTGGGCCGTAGCCGCCGCCTGGCCCTGTCGCTGCGGCCGCGCCCGTTGCGCTGGCGGGCCTGGGTGCTGCCGCTGCTGCTGTGCGCCGCGCTGGAGATTTCCGTGCGCGCCGGCTGGCTGGCGGAGAACCAGATGCCGGCGCCCAGCAGCGTCGCGCTCACCCTCTGGCAACTGGGCCATGGCGAGCTGTGGCAGCACATCGGCGCCAGCCTGGCGCGGGTGGCCAGCGGCTTCGCCATCGGCTCCTTCGCCGCCCTGCTGATCGGTACCTGGGTCGGCCTCAGCCAGCGCGCCGAGGCCTACCTGGAGCCGAGCTTCCAGGCCCTGCGGGCCATCCCCAGCCTGGCCTGGGTGCCCTTGCTGCTGCTCTGGCTGGGCATCGACGAGACGCCCAAGGTGGTGCTCATCGCCCTCGGCGCCTTCTTCCCGGTGTACCTGGCGCTGGTCGCCGGCGTGCGCGGGGTGGACCGCAAGTGGGTGGAGCTGGGCCGGTTGTACCACCTGTCGACCTTCACCCTGGCGCGGCGCATCCTCCTGCCGGCGGCGCTGCCGAGCCTGTTCACCGGGTTGCGCGGCGCCCTCAGCCTGAGCTGGATGTTCCTCGTCGCCGCCGAGCTGATCGCTGCCACCCGTGGCCTGGGCTACCTGCTCAGCGACGGCCGCGAGACCTCGCGGCCGGACATCGTCATCGCCGCCATTCTGGTCCTGGCTGTGCTCGGCAAGCTCAGCGACGGCCTGCTCAAGGCCGTGGAACGCCGCGCCCTGGCCTGGCGCGACAGCTTCGAAGGCCTGGAGGGCAAGGCATGAGCGCGCTGCTGGAACTCAACAACATCCGCAAGAGCTTCGACGGCCTGCGCGTGCTCGACGACGTCAGCCTGGCGCTGGCGCCGGGGGAGGTGGTCAGCCTGCTGGGCCCCAGCGGCTGCGGCAAGAGCACCCTGCTGCGCATCGCCGCCGGCCTGGACGCCGACTTCGCCGGGCAGTTGCAGCGCAACCCGCTGCTGGGCTTCGGCCCGGACGGCGAGAGCGGCCGCGGCGGCGGCATCGGCGTGGTGTTCCAGGAGCCGCGCCTGCTGCCCTGGCTGACGGTGGCGCAGAACGTCGGTTTCGCCGACGGCTGGCTCGCCGACGACCAGCGCATCGCCCGGCTGCTGCGCGACGTCGGCCTGGAAGGCAAGGGCGGCCTGCTGCCCAAGCAGCTCTCCGGCGGCATGGCCCAGCGCGCGGCCATCGCCCGCGGGCTCTACGGCCGCCCGCAGGTGCTGCTGCTGGACGAGCCCTTCAGCGCGGTGGACGCCTTCACCCGCCTGCGCCTGCAGGACCTGATCCAGCAACTGGCCCTGGAATACGACATCAGCATCCTGCTGGTCACCCACGACCTCGACGAGGCCTTCTACCTGGGCGACCGCGTGCTGCTCCTGGGCGGCGCCCCGAGCCGCCTGCGCCGCGAGTTCCCGGTGCCCCTGCAACGCCCGCGCGACCGCCGCGCGGTGGAGCTGGCGTATCTGCGGGGCGAGGCGTTGACCGAGTTGCAGCATTCTCACGTTATCTAGATGCCGCGCTGTTCGTAGAAGCGAACTTGCTCGCGAATTGGCGTTTGCTGGTGGCGTAGGTGCTGGGTTCAAGAGCGCCCTCTCCCCAGCCCTCTCCCTGAAGGGAGAGGGGGCTTGTCCGTGCCGAGAAAGGATTTGGTGTCAGCCGGGGGCTCGGTGCAAGCCGGCTAACACCGAAACACCAGCGCACTCCGAACGGTCCCCTCTCCCTTCAGGGAGAGGGTTAGGGAGAGGGAGCGGAGTCCCCCCAGAACACCGCTGCCACAGGTAACTCCCGTTCGCGAGCAAGCTCGCTCCTACAGTCTTTATTTAAGTTATAAGCAAATGAATAAATAACATTTATTGGAATATCAAAACCCCTGTTAAGGTCTATGCACGTTGGTTAGCGAGCCGGCTTCAAGTCGGCTCTTTCAGTTATAAGGAAGCGTGCAATGTATGTGGTGACCCTCTCCGGCAGTCCGAGCCAGCGCTCGCGTTCCGCGGTCCTGCTGGACGTTGCCCGCCGGTGGCTGCATGAGCGTGGGGTGGAGGTGCGTTCCTACCAGGTGCGCGACTTCGCCGCCGAGGACCTGCTGCATGCCCGCTTCGACAGCCCCCAGGTGCTGGAGCTGCTGGAACAGGTGGCGCGGGCCGACGGCCTGGTGATCGCCACCCCGGTGTACAAGGCCTCCATCGCCGGCGCCCTCAAGGTGCTGCTGGACCTGCTGCCCGAGCGCGCCCTGAGCCACAAGGTGGTGCTGCCCCTGGCCACCGGCGGCAGCAGCGCCCACATGCTCGCCGTGGACTACGCGCTCAAGCCGGTGCTGGCGGCGCTGAAGGCCCAGGAGATGCTGCACGGGGTGTTCGCCGAGGATTCGCAGATCGCCTACGCCACGGCCGATGCGCCGGCGCACCTGGAGCCGGCCCTGGAGCGGCGCCTGCTGGAGTCCCTGGAACAGTTCCACGGCGCCCTGGCGCGGCGGCCCCGGCCCATCGACCCGAACCTGCTCAGCGAGCGCCTGCTCAAGGCGCGCTGGAGTATTTGAAAGAAGCGGCTGCAGGCTGCAAGCGGCAAGCTGCAAGAAAAAGCGTGGAACGCTACCGAGCCTCGAATAGGCAGGTGCGTGACTGCCAGACGACAAGAAATCAGGTCCTCAGCATTCCGCCAACGGGAGCGCAGGTCCGGCGAGCACACAACGACAAAGGAGCATGCAATGCGCAACCTCACTTTGCGTGGTGGACTGGCGGCCCTGCTGATCGCGGCCCTGGCCCACGGCGCCCAAGCCGAAGAACAACCCGGTACCCTGCGTATCGGCTAC
Organism: Pseudomonas sp. A6; assembly: GCF_052367875.1. NCBI lineage: Bacteria > Pseudomonadati > Pseudomonadota > Gammaproteobacteria > Pseudomonadales > Pseudomonadaceae > Pseudomonas > Pseudomonas sp. A6. The sequence goes on from NZ_CP198970.1 coordinate 2,600,565, forward strand.
CAGAAGTACGGCACCCTGGTGCTGCTCAAGGCCCGCGGCACGCTGGAGAAGCGCCTGGCCGAGCAGGGCATCAAGGTACAGTGGACGGAATTCCCCGGCGGCCCGCAGCTGCTGGAAGGGCTGAACGTCGGCAGCATCGACTTCGGCGTCACCGGCGAGACGCCGCCGGTGTTCGCCCAGGCCGCCGGCGCCGACCTGGTCTACGTGGCCAACGAGCCGCCGGCGCCCACCAGCGAGGCCATCCTGCTGCCGAAGGACTCGCCGATCAAATCCGTCGCCGAGCTCAAAGGCAGGAAGGTCGCCCTGAACAAGGGCTCCAATGTGCATTACCTGCTGGTGCGCGCCCTGGAGGAGAACGGCCTGAAGTACAGCGACATCCAGCCGGTGTACCTGCCGCCGGCCGACGCCCGCGCCGCCTTCGAGCGCGGCGCCGTCGACGCCTGGGTGATCTGGGACCCGTACCAGGCCGCCGCCGAGAAGCAGTTGCACGCCCGCACCCTGGTCGACGCCCGCGGCCTGGCCGACAACCACCAGTTCTACCTGGCCACCCGCACCTACGCCAAGGAGCACCCGCAGGTGCTGACCACCCTGGTGGAAGAAGTGCGCTCGGTGGGCGAGTGGTCGCAGAAGAACCCCGAGCAGGTCACCGAACAGGTGGCCCCGCTGCTCGGCCTGCCCGCCGACATCACCCTCACCGCGGTCAAGCGCCAGGGCTACGGCGCGCAGTTCATCACCCCCGAGGTGGTGGCCAAGCAGCAGAAGATCGCCGACGCCTTCACCCAGCTGAAGCTGATTCCCAAGGCGCTGAGCATCAAGGACGTGGTCTGGACGCCGCCGGCGGACAGCAAGGCCAAGGTGGCTGCCAGCAACTGACGAGCACGATCACGATGTAGGAGCGAGCTTGCTCGCGAACCCGCCCAGCTTCAGAGCGGCCGGGAGATTTGTTCGCGAGCAAGCTCGCTCCTACGAAGAGCATCACCCCATACACGAATCCCATCATCGCGCGGCTACGCCACGCCGGCGCGCTCAATCTGGAGTTATAGCGATGAGCCTCAACATCTTCTGGTTCCTTCCCACCCACGGCGACGGCCATTACCTTGGCACCGCCGAGGGCGCCCGCGCGGTCGACCACGGCTACCTGCAGCAGGTGGCCCAGGCCGCCGACCGCCTCGGCTTCGGCGGCGTGCTGATCCCCACCGGGCGCTCCTGCGAGGACTCCTGGCTGGTCGCCGCCTCGCTGATCCCGGTGACCCAGCGCCTGAAGTTCCTGGTGGCGCTGCGCCCGGGGATCATTTCGCCGACCGTGGCTGCGCGCCAGGCAGCGACCCTGGACCGTCTGTCCAACGGCCGCGCGCTGTTCAACCTGGTCACCGGTGGTGACCCGGACGAGCTGGCCGGCGACGGCCTACACCTGAACCACGAGGAGCGCTACGAGGCCTCCGTCGAATTCACCCGCATCTGGCGCCGCGTGCTGGAAGGCGAGACCGTGGACTACCCCGGCAAGCACATCCAGGTGCAGGGTGCCAAGCTGCTCTACCCGCCGATCCAGCAGCCGCGTCCGCCGCTGTACTTCGGCGGCTCCTCGGAAGCCGCCCAGGACCTCGCCGCCGAGCAGGTCGAGCTGTACCTGACCTGGGGCGAGCCGCCGGCCGCGGTGGCCGAGAAGATCGCCCAGGTCCGCGAGAAGGCCGCCAAACAGGGCCGCAGTGTGCGCTTCGGCATCCGCCTGCACGTGATCGTCCGCGAAACCAACGAGGAGGCCTGGAAGGCCGCCGACCGCCTGATCAGCCACCTCGACCAGGACACCATCGACCGCGCCCAGGCCTCGCTCGCCCGCTTCGACTCGGTGGGCCAGCAGCGCATGGCCGCCCTGCACGGCGGCAGCAAGGACAACCTGGAAGTCTCGCCCAACCTCTGGGCCGGCGTCGGCCTGGTGCGCGGCGGCGCCGGCACCGCGCTGGTCGGCGACGGCCCGACCGTGGCCGCGCGGGTCAAGGAATACGCCGAGCTGGGCATCGACACCTTCATCTTCTCCGGCTACCCGCACCTGGAAGAGTCCTACCGCGTCGCCGAACTGCTGTTCCCGCACCTGGACCTCGCCCGCCCGCAGCAGCCCGAAGCCCGCGGCTACGTCAGCCCGTTCGGCGAGATGGTGGCCAACGACATCCTGCCCAAGCAGCAGGCCGCGCAGAGCTGAAGTCGACTTTGTAGGAGCGAGCTTGCTCGCGAACCCCGCGAGCAACCCGGAGAAGCACAAGACATGAAGACAAATACTCTCAACCAAGTGGCCCAGCGCCTGGCGCCCTGGGCCCTGCCGGTGGCCCTGGTGCTGGTCTGGCAGGTGGCGGTGGAGGGCGGTTTCCTCTCCAGCCGCATCCTGCCGGCGCCCAGCGCGGTGTTCGAGGCCGGCTACCAACTGGTGAAGAGCGGCGAGCTCTGGCAACACCTGGCGATCAGCACCTGGCGCGCCGCCATCGGCTTCGTCATCGGCGGCTCCATCGGCCTGGCCCTGGGCCTGGTCACCGGGCTGTCGAAGTGGGGCGAGCGCTTCCTCGACAGCTCGGTGCAGATGATCCGCAACGTGCCGCACCTGGCGCTGATCCCGCTGGTGATCCTGTGGTTCGGCATCGACGAGTCGGCGAAGATCTTCCTGGTCGCCCTCGGCACCCTGTTCCCCATCTACCTGAACACCTACCACGGCATCCGCAACATCGATCCGGGGCTGCTGGAGATGGCGCGCAGCTACGGCCTGTCCGGCTTCGCCCTGTTCCGCCAGGTGATCCTGCCCGGCGCGCTGCCGTCGATCCTGGTGGGCGTGCGCTTCGCCCTGGGCTTCATGTGGCTGACGCTGATCGTCGCCGAGACCATCTCCGCCAGCTCCGGCATCGGCTACCTGGCGATGAACGCCCGGGAGTTCCTGCAGACCGACGTGGTGGTCCTGGCGATCCTGCTCTACGCCGTGCTCGGCAAGCTGGCCGACCTCGCCGCCCGCGGCCTGGAGCGCGTCTGGCTGCGCTGGCACCCGGCCTACCAGGCCAAGGGAGGTGCGGCATGAACGCCCTCAGCACTCCGCAGAACCTCAAGCAGGGCATCCCGCTGGCGCTGAACGGCGTGGTCAAGCGCTTCGGCGAGCGCGAGGTGCTCAAGGGCATCGACCTGCGCATCCCCGCCGGCCAGTTCGTCGCCATCGTCGGCCGCAGCGGCTGCGGCAAGAGCACCCTGCTGCGCCTGCTGGCCGGCCTCGACGCCCCCAGTGAAGGTGAGTTGCTGGCCGGCTCCGCGCCCCTGGAAGAGGCCCGCGAAGGCACCCGCCTGATGTTCCAGGACGCCCGCCTGCTGCCTTGGAAACGGGTGATCGACAACGTCGGCCTGGGCCTGTCCGGCGACTGGCGCAAGCAGGCCCTGGAAGCCCTGGAGGCGGTGGGCCTGGCCGACCGCGCCCGGGAATGGCCGGCCAGCCTGTCCGGCGGCCAGAAGCAGCGCGTGGCCCTGGCCCGCGCGCTGATCCACCGGCCGCGCCTGCTGCTGCTGGACGAGCCGCTGGGCGCGCTGGATGCGCTGACCCGCATCGAGATGCAGCGGCTGATCGAGAACCTCTGGCGGCGCCACGGCTTCACCGTGCTGCTGGTCACCCACGACGTCAGCGAGGCGGTGGCCGTCGCCGACCGGGTGATCCTCATCGAGGAAGGCGAGATCGGCCTGGACCTGAACGTCGACCTGGCCCGCCCGCGCTCCCGCGGCTCGGCGCGCCTGGCCGCGCTGGAGGCCGAGGTGCTCGACCGCGTGCTGGCGTTGCCGCCGCTGCCGCCCGAGCCGGAACCCGTATCCCCACTGCCCACGCAACTGCGCTGGGCGCTCTGATCCACCGTTCATCCGTGCACTACCGACATTCCCCATAGGAGAAACGCCATGACCATCAAAGCCATCAACGTCCGTAACCAGTTCAAGGGCACCGTGAAGGAAATCCTCGAAGGCCCGGTACTCTCGGAAATCGACGTGCAGACCGCCGCCGGCATCGTCACCTCGGTGATCACCACCCGCTCCGTGAAGGAACTGGAACTGGCCGTGGGCAGCGAAGTGATCGCCTTCGTGAAATCCACCGAGGTGTCCATCGCCAAGCTGTGAGGCGGGGAGGGCGGCGTTTGCGCTGCTCTGGGTGCGAAAAAAAGGCGGACGCCCCTGTGGAGCGTCCGCCTTTTTCTTTGCCGGCGCGCTCTACATCAGCGCCTGGCGCCGCGCCGCCATGTGCGCGAGGTAGTCGATCAGCTGGTCCAGCTCGGTGTCGTCGAGGGTTTCCGGGGCGAAGCCGGGCATCTTCGCCTGGGGCCAGCGGCGCAGGCTCTGCGGGTCGCGGATGTAGGCGTGGAGGAAGTCCCTGGCGAAGTACTCGGTGGGGCTGTAGGGCTGGTTCAGGTCCGGGCCGAACTGGGCGTCGCCGGCGCCGTTCAGGCGGTGGCAGGCCAGGCAGTGCTTCTGGAACAGGGCGAAGCCGGCCTGCACGTCGGGGCTGGCGTCCTTGGCCGGGACCAGGGCCGGGAAGCGGATTTCCACCGAATCCAGCACGCGCAGGCTGCTGACCTGGAAGGGCCATTGCTCCGGGCCGATGGCCGAGGCCTGCGGGTCGGTCCAGACCAGGTAGAAGGGCCCGGCCGAGGGCTTGTCCTGGCCCAGCGGCGGCCAGGGCTTCTTTTCGTCTTCGATGGCCAGCCAGGCCCGCGCGCCCTCCTTCTGCAGCAGCGGCGCGGCGGGCAGCTCGGCGGCGAAGCCGTCCAGCGCCACGGCCTGCACGTGGGCGCGGCCGTCCACGCCCTCCAGCAGCGCCGCCAGCGGCACCGCGCGGTAGTGCATGGTGCGCTTGTAGGCCACGTCGTCCTTGATCTCGATGTTGCGCGCCTGGGCGTTGCCCAGCAGCTCGGCGCTGCTCAGCGTGCGCGTGCCGGCGGGCAGCTCCAGGGTCAGTTCGGCGGCGAATACGGTGGGGCAGAGCAGGATCAGCAGCGACAGGATGAAGCGCATGGGCGGGCTCCAGCGATGGGCTGCGCAAACATAGCAGAGGATGCCGACGAACGGCACTGCCACCTGCGCTGCGAGGGCCGCGGCCCTTCGGGCGACGCCGGCTTCGCAGCAGCAGGCGGACGGTTGGCTAGCCGACCAGGCGACTGAGGTTGGGAATGATGAGCACCACTGCGGTAACGAAGACGATCAGGCTGGCCTGCCGCCATTTCTTCGGTTGTTGATCCATCATGATGTTCCCGCCTTTCTTGTTGTTGGCCCGCTCCCGCGCGCTCGTACGACCCGGCGCCGGGTGGCTGTGGCCTTGGCTTAGCATACCGGCCGCTCCGGCAAAACCCGGCAGCGACGTCCCATAGGTACTGCGAAATTTCAGTCTAAGCCCCGGCTGGCGCGGGCTTAGACGATCTGGCAGCAAATCCTATGGTTCCAGGCATATTCCATCTATATGACAAGGCGGTGACGGCTCTGGCCTGCGGCTCGACCGCCCATCCGACCGCCCGTCGGCGCGCAGCCCAGAGCGGTGCGCCAGGCGACCGCCGGTCGCCCGGGCTGAGCGCGGGGGTCAATCCGCCTGAGCGATCCGGTCATTGCCGGCCGCCACCGCGCGGTTAAGGTAGGCCGACACGCTGCCTGCGTGACCTCCACGCCAAGAGAGCACTCCCAAGAGAGAACGCCATGACCGAAGCATTGATTTACGACGCGGTGCGCACGCCCCGCGGCAAGGGCAAGAAGGACGGCGCGCTGTACAGCGTCAAGCCGGTCGACCTGATGGCCGGCCTGCTGCGCGAAGTGCAGCGGCGCAACCAGCTGGACACCGCGCAGGTCGACGACATCGTCCTGGGCTGCGTGACCCCGGTGGGCGACCAGGGCGCCGACATCGCCAAGACCGCCGCGCTGGTGGCCGACTGGGACGAGCAGGTGGCGGGCGTGCAGATCAACCGCTTCTGCGCCTCGGGCCTGGAGGCGGTCAACCTGGGCGCCATGAAGGTGCGCTCGGGCTTCGAGGACCTGGTGCTGGTGGGCGGCGTGGAATCCATGTCGCGCGTGCCCATGGGCTCGGACGGCGGCGCCTGGGCGCTGGACCCGCAAACCAACCTGCACACCAGCTTCGTGCCCCAGGGCATCGGCGCCGACCTGATCGCCACCCTGGAAGGCTTCAGCCGCGCCGACGTCGACGCCTTCGCCCTGCGCTCCCAGCAGAAGGCCGCCAAGGCCCGCGCCGAGGGGCTGTTCGGCAAGTCCCTGGTGCCGGTCAGCGACCAGAACGGCATCGTCATCCTCGACCACGACGAGTTCATCCGCGCCGATTCCACCCTGGAAGGCCTCGGCGCGCTCAAGCCGAGCTTCGAGATGATGGGGCAGATGGGCTTCGACGCCACCGCCCTGCGCAAGTACAGCTACGTCGAGCGCATCGAGCACGTGCACACCCCGGGCAACAGCTCGGGCATCGTCGACGGCGCCGCCGCCATGCTCATCGGCTCCGAGGCCAAGGGCCGCGAGCTGGGCCTGAAGGCCCGCGCGCGCATCGTCGCCACGGCGGTCACCAGCACCGACCCGACCATCATGCTCACCGGCCCCGCGCCGGCCACCCGCAAGGCCCTGGCCAAGGCCGGCCTGCGCGTCGACGAGATCGACCTGTTCGAGGTCAACGAGGCCTTCGCCTCGGTGGTGATGAAGTTCATGAAGGACATGGGCGTGCCGGAGAGCAAGGTCAACGTCAACGGCGGCTCCATCGCCATGGGCCACCCCCTGGGCGCTACCGGCTGCATGATCCTCGGCACCCTGCTCGACGAACTGGAGCGGCGCAACCTGCGCTACGGCCTGGCCACCCTCTGCGTGGGCGGCGGCATGGGCATCGCCACCATCATCGAACGAATCTGAGCCGGGGCAGGGGCTGCGTCGACTGGGTTCCCGCGTGCGCGGGAATGACGGGTGAAGCTCGGTGCTCCCCATCGTCATCCCCGCGAACGCGGGGAACCAGAAACCAGCGTCCCTGCGCCAGCCGTCGAAAAGGATTGAAGAAATGACCGAAGCCATCCGCTACGAAAAGGGCCAGGACAACATCGTCGTCCTGACCATGGACATGCCCGGCCAGAGCGCCAACACCATGAACGGCGCCTACCGCGAGGCCATGGCCGCCACCGTCGCCCGCCTGGAGGCCGAGAAGGACTCCATCGCCGGCGTCATCCTGACCTCGGCGAAGAAGACCTTCTTCGCCGGCGGCGACCTCAACGAACTGATCAAGGTCACCAAGGCCGACGCCCCGGCCTTCTACGCCGGCATCCTGGTGCTCAAGGGCCAGCTGCGCCGCCTGGAGACCCTCGGCAAGCCGGTGGTGGCCGCCATCAACGGCGCGGCCCTGGGCGGCGGCTGGGAAATCTGCCTGGCCTGCCATCACCGCATCGCCCTGGATGAAAGCCATGTGCAGCTGGGCCTGCCGGAAGTCACCCTGGGCCTGCTGCCCGGCGGCGGCGGGGTAGTGCGCATGGTGCGCCTGCTGGGCCTGGAGAAGGCCCTGCCGTACCTCGCCGAAGGCAAGAAGGTGCGCCCGGAACAAGCGCTCAAGGCTGGGCTGATCCACCAGCTGGCCTCCAGCCGCGAAGACATGCTGGCCAAGGCCCGCGAATGGATCGCCGCCAACCCCAACGCCAAGCAGCCGTGGGACACGGCGGGCTACAAGATCCCCGGCGGCACCCCGTCCAGTCCGAACGTGGCGCAGATGCTGGCCATCGCCCCCTCGGTGCTGCGTGACAAGACCAAGGGTTGCTTCCCGGCGCCGGAGAAGATCATGTGCGCCGCCGTCGAAGGCGCCCAGGTGGACTTCGACACCGCGCAACTGATCGAGGCGCGCTACTTCACCGAGCTGACCACCGGCCAGGTGGCGAAGAACATGATCGGCACCTTCTGGTTCCAGTTGAACGAGATCAACGCCGGCAAGTCGCGCCCGCAGGGCTACCCGCAGCAGCAGACGAAGAAGGTCGGCGTGCTCGGCGCCGGCATGATGGGCGCGGGCATCGCCTACGTCTCGGCCGCCGCCGGCATCGAGGTGGTGCTCAAGGACGTCTCCATCGAAGCGGCGGAGAAGGGCAAGGCCTACTCGGCCGCGCTGCTGGAGAAGAAGGTCGGCAAGGGCCAGATGACCGCCGAGAAGCGTGATGCCTTCCTCGCCCGCATCAAGCCGAGCGCCAGCGAAGCCGACTTCGAGGGCTGCGACCTGATCATCGAGGCGGTGTTCGAGGACCGCGCGCTCAAGGGCAAGGTCACCGCCGCCGCCGAGGCCGCCGCGCTGCCTGATGCGGTGATCGCCTCCAACACCTCGACCCTGCCGATCACCGGCCTGGCCCAGGCCGTGGCGCAACCGCAGAAGTTCATCGGCCTGCACTTCTTCAGCCCGGTGGACAAGATGCCGCTGGTGGAGATCATCCGCGGCGAGAAGACCGACGACGCCACCCTGGCCCGCGCCTTCGACTACGTCCTGCAGATCAAGAAGACGCCGATCGTGGTCAACGACAGCCGCGGCTTCTTCACCTCGCGGGTGTTCGGCACCTTCACCAACGAAGGCCTGGCCATGCTCGGCGAGGGCGTGTCGGCGGCGATGATCGAGAACCAGGCGCGCCAGGCCGGCATGCCGGTGGGCCCGCTGGCGATCAGCGACGAGGTCTCGCTGAGCCTGATGAGCCACATCCGCGAGCAGACCCGCAAGGATCTGGAAGCCGAAGGCAAGGCCCTGCCGCAGCACCCGGCCTTCGCCGTGGTCGACCTGATGCTCAACGAGTACAAGCGCCCGGGCAAGGCGGCCGGCGGCGGCTTCTACGACTACCCCGCCAACGGCAGGAAGCACCTGTGGCCGGAGCTGAAGCAGCGCTTCGAGAAGCCCGACGGCATGATCCCGGCCGAGGACGTGCGCGACCGCATCCTCTTCGTCCAGGCCATCGAGACGGTGCGCTGCGTGGAGGAGGGCGTGCTGCTGTCGACCGCCGACGCCAACATCGGCTCGATCTTCGGCATCGGCTTCGCCGCCTGGAGCGGCGGCGCGCTGCAGTTCATCAACCAGTACGGCCTGCAGGACTTCATCGCCCGCTCGCAATACCTGGCCGAGCAGTACGGAGAACGCTTCGAGCCGCCGGCGTTGTTGCTGGACAAGGCGTTGCGCAACGAGACCTTCTGAATGGGTTTGGTGTAGGAGCGAGGGGGACGCCTGGTTCTTGCTCGCGAACGGGAGTCTGCCGGAGAGCGCGGTGCCTGGGATCGGCTCCGCTCCCTCTCCCTAACCCTCTCCCTGAAGGGAGAGGGGACCGTTCGGCGCGGTCTGGTTTTCCCGCGTCAGCTGGTAGGCAGATGGTTTCCGGCTGAAACCATTCCCTATCTCGGCACGATCTAGCCCCCTCTCCCTTCAGGGAGAGGGCTGGGGAGAGGGGACGGAGCAACCGGAAACACCATGGCCGCCGGCGAGCACCGTTCGCGAGCAAGCTCGCTCCTACGAAAAGCAAAAGCCAAAGCAAGGACGTGCCCCCCCGAAACCGCCCCCACCACCGGTTTTTTCTTCCCCGCGCGCCCGTAGGATGGCGTTGAGCGCAGCGAAACCCATCACCCCGGACCCACCATGCCCAACCCCCGCCCTGATCATCATCGACATGCAAAGGCAGAGTCCACGCCATGGCCCTGGGCAACCTGCAGGGCGAGTACGCCTGGGTGCTGGAGACCGCGCAGGCGCTGGGGATGGCGCGGGACGGCTGAGCAGCCGGTCGCCATCGTTTCCGCCGGCATTGATGCGCGGCGGTTTTTCGGGTATTTCCCCTGAAATTCCGACGCAAGGAATGGCTTTGCCATCTTGTGTCGTGAAAAAACAGTGTGTAGTTTTCACGGGGCGTGCAGTTTGTTAAGAAAACGCGCGTTCGTGCCCGCTTAACATCAGGAACCCACCACTACATGTCGCTGCAAATCTGCATTCTGGAAACCGATATCCTGCGTCCCGAGCTGATCGACCAGTACACCGGCTACGGCTGGATGTTCCAGCAGCTGTTCGCCAAGCAACCGGTGCCCGCCGAGTTCAAGGTGTACAACGTGGTGGAGGGCCATTACCCGCCCGACAGCGAGCACTACGACGCCTACCTGGTGACCGGCAGCAAGTACGACTCCTTCGGCGACGAACCCTGGATCCGTAAGCTCAAGGACTACCTGCTGAGCCGCTACGAGCGTGGCGACAAGCTGCTGGGCGTGTGCTTCGGCCACCAGCTGCTGGCCCTGCTGCTGGGCGGCAAGACCGAGCGCGCCGACCAGGGCTGGGGCGTGGGCATCCATGACTACCGCATCGAAGAGCAGCCGCAGTGGATGCAGCCGCAACTGGACGACCTGACCCTGCTGGTCAGCCACCAGGACCAGGTCACCCAGTTGCCCGAGGGCGCCCGGCGCATCGCCAGCAGCGACTTCTGCCCGAACGCCGCCTACGCCATCGGCGACCAGGTGCTGTGCTTCCAGGGCCACCCGGAGTTCGTCGCCGACTACTCCCAGGCGATCCTCGACCTGCGCCGCGAGATCTTCAGCGAGCCGGTCTACCGGAAGGGCATCGACAGCCTCGACCGCGAGCACCAGGGCGCCACCGTGGCGGAATGGATGATGCGCTTCGTCCAGCTGGGCCGGAAAAAGGACGAGCAGAACGCCGCCTGAGCCCGCCGCGCCCACCAACGCCGCTCCCCGGAGCGGCGTTTTCATTCACGCGCCGAGGCAAACCGCCTTTCGTAGGAGCGAGCTTGCTCGCGAACAGGTTCCGCAGCGGGGTTTGTTCGCGAGCAAGCTCGCTCCTACGAAGAGCATCCCGGCGCAATCGGCAGGTCAGAGCCAATCCGCCTGCTTGAAGCTGACGTACAGCCCGATGCAGCCGATCACCAGCAGGCCCATCACCAGGAAGTAGCCGTAGTGCCAGTGCAACTCCGGGATGTACTCGAAGTTCATCCCGTAGATGCCGGCCACCGCCGTGGGCAAGCCGAGGATCGCCGCCCAGGCGGCGAACTTGCGCTGCACTACGCTCTGCCGCGAGGACTCCAGCAGCAGGCCGACCTCGATGGTCTGGCTGGCGATGTCGCGCAGCGAGTTGAGGTCTTCCAGCAGGCGGTTGACGTGGATCGCCACGTCGCGGAAGTAGGGGCGCATCTGCTTGTCGATGAAGGGGAAGTCCAGGCGCTGCAACTCCTGGCAGATCTCCACCATGGGCGCCGCGTAGTGGCGCAGCTTGAGCACCTCGCGGCGCAGGCCGTAGATGCGCTCGATCTCCTCCTGGCTCAGCGAGGTGCGCAGGGCGCGCTGCTCCAGCACCTCGATCTCGCCGCGGATCTCCTCCACCACCGGCTCGTAGTTGCCGACCACGAAGTCGAGCAGGGCGTAGAGCACGAAGTCGGTGCCGTGGGCCAGCAGCAGCGGGCGCGCCTCGCAGCGCTGGCGCACCTGCGAGTACGACTGCGAGAAGCCGTGGCGGGCGCTGATGATGTAGCCGATGCCGGCGAACAGGTGGGTTTCCACGAACATCAGCCGGCTGTCCGCGCGCACCGGCGAGTAGATCACCATGAACAGCGCGTCGCCGAAGGTCTCCAGCTTCGGCCGGCTGTGCTTCTCCAGGGCGTCGGCGATCGCCAGCTCGTGCAGGTTGAACTGCTTCTGCAGGTTCATCAGCTCTTCCGGCGTGGGTTCCTGCAGGCCGGTCCAGACGAAGTGGTCGGGCTGGCAGGCCCAGCGATAGCCCGCCTCCAGCGGGATATCGGCGACCTTCTTGCCCTTGCAGTAGACGGCGGATGCGACGACTCGACCCATGGCGCGTTCTCCCGGCAGGCGGAGGCGGGCGGTGCCGGCGGGCGCCGGCGGCGATCTGCAAAGTATGGGCAAGCTGGCGCAGGCCGCCAGCGCGGGTTCAGGAGTGCGGGCGCAGGCTCTGCTGCAGCACCGCCAGGGCGTTGGGCAGCACCTCGTTGAAACGCTGGAACAGCGCGCTCTTGTCCACGCCGTCCGGCTGGATGTTGCGGGTGAGTTGGAAGCCGCCGCTCAGGGCCAGCGCCACCAGGACCACGATGCTATACAGGCCGATGCTGGCGAGGGCGCCGTTGCGCAGGGTGCGGGCGGTGGAGCGGTGCATGGCGGTGGCTGCCGGAAGTGGGAGTGGGGCCAGTTTCCCAGCAGTCTGGTCGATGGAATAACGAAGTTCGTTGCTTTCAACTATCGGTGGAATTGATGTTTTGCCGCCTGCCGCGAGGGGGATGCGGCCTTGATGCGGGTCAAGGTCCGTGGTACGGCCAGGCGTAACGTGGAAATAGACGGGAGCGCAAGGCAAGGCTTCCGAGGTACTCCACCGAGCAAGGAAAGATCCATGATTCGAGAAGTTGAAGGCGACATTCTGCTGAGCAAGGCCCAGGTCATCGCCCATGGCATCGCGCCCCAGGACCCGTTCGACAGCGGCCTGGCCCTGGCCCTGCGCGAGCGCTGGCCGTCGCTGGTCCGCGACTACCGTCATGCGGCCCATGCCTCGGCGCCCGCGCCGGGCTCCATCTGGGCCTGGTCGGGGGTGGACGCCGACGGTTCGACCCGCGGCATCGTCAACCTGCTGACCCAGGACATGCAGGGCAGCGGGCGCAGCGCCAAGCCGGCCAAGGCCAGCCTGGAGAACGTCGGGCACTGCCTGCGGGAGTTGGCGAAGTACGTCGAGGGGGAGGGCGTTCGCAGCCTGGCGCTGCCGTGCCTGGCCACCGGTGTCGGCGGGCTGGACTGGAAGGACGTGCGACCGTTGCTGGACAGGTATCTCGGCCATCTGGACATCCCCGTAGTGGTCTATGCGGTCTATCGCAAGGGAGTCGCCGCCGACGAGAAGCTCGGCTGAGGCGTGGCCGGCGGCCTGGCGCGTCCCGGAGCCGGGGCGCGTGGCCGTCGGAGTGCCGGCGAGCGCCGGTCAGCCCTGGTGGGCGGGGGTAGCGTCGTGCTGCTGGCTGGCGGTCCGCTCGGCCTGGTGCTGCAGCGCGGCCTGGTTCAGGTTGACCATGCGGTTCTGCATCAGCGGCGATTCTTCGGCGAAGCCGGCCTGGGCACCGAGCAGGGTGGCGCTGGCGAGGAGGGCAGTGGCGATCAGTTGGAGTTTCATGATGAACACCTCGTTGGTTGCTTTTCCTGTGGGTTCATCAATAGGTTAACGCGCAATAATTTTTGAAAAAGACTGAACTGGCTTAATCAGTTTTGCCTTTTTCGTAACTATTCGAGGCGCCCCCGTAGGAGCGGGCCCTGCCCGCGAAATCGCGCGCAGGGCGCGCTCCTACAAGAGAATCGCGCCGGAATGGCCGGCTATCGCGGACAAGGTCCGCTCCTACAGGGAATGGTGTGGGGCAGGGTCTTAGCGGCTGTGCCGAGGGGCTCTTCGTAGGAGCGAGCTTGCTCGCGAACAGAGTCCGCAGCGGGGCCACATTCGCGAGCAAGCTCGCTCCTACGAGAAGCCGTGCCCGCCCGTATGGTAGGAGCGGATCTCATCCGCGAACCGCGCCGATATGTCCGGCCATCGCGGACAAGGTCCGCTCCTACGGGGAAACGCCATGCCTAACGGCGAATTGTAGGAGCGGGCCCTGCCCGCGATATCGCACGCAGGGCGCGGGTGGGGCGGCGTAGGAGCACCTCAGGCCAGGTGCTGCTTGTCCTTCTCGATGGCCTGGTCCAGGGTTTCCAGCAGTTGCCGGCGCACCTTCAGCTTGGTGTTGCGGTGCGCGGTCATGTTCAGCTTCTTCAACTGTTGTGCGGCGGCGCGGGCGGTGTCCAGCAGTTCCTCGGCGCTCACCACCTTGTCCAGGAAGCCGGCGGCCATGGCCTCCTGCGGGGCGAACATCTCGGCGTTGATCACCGAACGGTTGAAGGCCGACTTGCGTAGGCGGTCGCGGGCCAGCTCGATGCCCACGTGGTGCATGGTCATGCCGATGGCCACTTCGTTCAGGCCGATCTGGAAGGGGCCGTCGACGCCGATGCGGTAGTCCGCCGAGAGCAGCAGGAAGGCACCCTTGGCCACGGCGTGGCCGGGGCAGGCGACGATGATCGGGAAGGGGTGGGCCAGCATGCGCCGGGCCAGGGTCGAGCCGGCGGCCACCAGGGCCACGGCGTTCTCCGGGCCGGAGGTCATCACCTTGAGGTCGTAGCCGCCGGAGAGGATGCCCGGCTGGCCGGTGAGGATCACCACCGCGCGGTCCTGCTCGGCACGGTCCAGCGCCTGGTTGAAGGCCTCGATCACGGCGGGGGAGATGGCATTCACCTTGCCGTTGGCGAGGGTCAGGGTGGCGACGCCGTCGTCGAGTTGATAGCTGATCAGTTCACTCATGGCAGGACATCCGGAAAAGGGGCGTGGCGCAGAACATACTGGCGACCACGGCGACCGTAAAGCGCTGTGTCCGACCGGCCGGTCACCGCGGTTTTGCGACAGACTTCACTCTCCGATGGGCGAGCCGGTGAATTTCGCGGGGTGTACGTGGAGGCGCGCAGGCCGTGCTGTTAAGCTGCCAGCACCGTCGTCCGTATCAATCCGCTTACAGGGAAGTCCTTCCGAATGTCGAAACTGCTCAAGTGGGGCCTGCTCGGCATCGTGGCCGTCGCGCTCATCATCAAGGTGTCGCTGTGGCTGTCCGTGCGCAGCATTGTCGACGACGCCGTGGCGCGCCTGTCGCCGATGGTGGAGATCACCTACGGCGGGATTTCCTCTTCCTTCGACGGCCGCGTCGGCCTGAAGAACGTGGAGATCCGTGTGCCGGCCGCCCGCGACAGTCTGAAGGTGGCCCATGCCCAGCTCAGGTTCAACGGCCTGCGCGAGCTGCTGAGCTTCAAGGAGCGCCTGGCCGAGGGCAAGCTGCCCAAGCAGATGGCCATGGAACTCACCGGCGTCGAGCTGCAAGTGCACGGCCCGTTCATGCAGGCGCTGTACCAGCAGCCGGCGGAGAGCAGTGTGTTCACCGCCATGAGCGAGGTGGCCTGCGGCAACATCCGCAACATCGGCTCCGACGAGCTGCTCCAGATGGGCTACCGCACCCTGGAATCGGACATCGAGTTCTCGTACCTGTTCGAACCCGGCGCGCAGAAGTTGACCTTCAACCTGCGTTCGGACGCCCGCGGCATGCTCGACACCCGCGTCGGCATGTCCCTGAGCAACGTCTCCGAACGCCCCGGCGACATGCGCGTGAACCCGCCGCGGGTGTCCCAGGTGACCGTCGAGCTGGACGACAACCAGTACCAGCGCAAGGTCCAGGAGTTCTGCGCCGCGCGCTTGGGCGTCAAGCGCGAGGAGTACCTCAAGCAGGCCCTGGCGCAGTTCGACAAGGCCATGCGCAGCCAGCGCGTGGCGCTGGACCAGCCGCTGCTCGACGCCTATGCCCGCTACCTGGCCGACCCGCAGTCGCTGCGCCTGGAACTCAACCCCAGCGAGGGCATGACCTGGAGCGGGCTGCAGTTCTTCGAGGCCAAGGACGTGGTCGGCATGCTGCGCCCGGTGGTACTGGTGAACCAGCAGGCGGTGAACCCGATCGGCTTCGCTTGGGTCGACCCGCTGAAGCACAAGGTCACCGCCGATTCGGCCACGCAGAAGATTTCAGCCGAAGAAACGGTTGAGTCGGAGAAGAGAACGCAGCAATATGGCTTCGTCAGTATCGACAGCCTTGCCCAGTACACCGGCAAGCGCCTGCAGTTCATCACCTTCGATGGTGCCTATTATCAGGGTGTACTGCACAAGGTGGAGAACGGCCGAGTCTATATCACGGTCCTCATGGGGACGGGCTCGGCCGAGATGAACCTCCGCCTGAACAAGATCAATCAGGTGCGCGTCGAGTTGTGAGACGCGCAAGAGGAGAGTGCAAGTGAGTGAGTCGTTGTCCATCCATCATGATGAGTCCAGCCACCAGTTCGTCACGACGGTGGACGGTCATCGTGCCTACCTGGCCTATATGGATCTGGGCAAGCAGACGCTGGACATCTACCGCACCTTCGTGCCCGACAGCCTGCGCGGCCGCGGCATCGCCGCGGCGCTCACCGAGCACGCGCTGCAGTACGCCGAGCGCAAGGGCTACAGCGTGATTCCCTCCTGCTCCTACGTCGAGCGCTACCTGGAGCGCCATCCGCGCCACGCCGACCGCATGGCCTGAGCCGCCAGCACCAATGAAAACGCCGGGCATTGCCCGGCTTTTTGTTTTTGTAAGTTATTGATATATATGGGTTAGATTTTTCTATCCGTACTTTTTCCACACTTTTACCCACACAAAGTCCAGTGCTAAAAAAATGATCATCTTTTACGTGTAGTAACCGCAGATTAGGACCATAGACCGCCACGGATAAAGAGCTACGCAGAACCGTCATTTCTTGTCCCGTGATGCCAACAGCGTACTTTGATGTTTCCTACCCATCTGCTCTTGGAGCAGGTACTAGCATCCCGGTTGGCCTGGAGTCGATGCGGTCAAAGCCTTCCTCCACTGCAGCGATGGAGTTGGTCATGCCGAGGCCAAGGTTGTGGTAGGCGTATTGAGTCAGGCTACAGTTGCCTCTGGCAGCAGCGTTTGGAGACTATGCAAAAGATGTCGTGCCAGACACTGCTTGGGGTGCTCTGCCATAGTGGCTTGAAGACATAGGCTGGAACCGTTTGGACGAAAGCCGCTGATCCCTAATTTTCGACTGCACTTCTTCCCGCAACTATTCTGCTTCTGCTGAAGTCTTGTCGGGAGAAAGCCATGAGCACTTGCAAGCAACATCCTCATCATGACCACCAGCACCAGCCCGGCTGTGGTCATACCGCCATCGAGCATGATGGCCATGTCGACTACCTGCACGATGGCCATTTGCACCATGTCCATGCCGGCCATGTCGATGAGCACCTCCTGGAGGTGAACGACCAGAATCCTGAGCGCTGTACGCCCCAACATCAATGTGGCGGCCATCCGGCAGGGCATGTCCACGGTCCGGGCTGTGGTCACGAGGCTGTGCCCCACGGCGATCACGTGGACTATCTGGTGGATGGACATTTGCACCATCCGCATGGCGATCATTGCGACGACCATGGTCCGGTGAAGGTGGTGAAATGACTGCCAGTCCCCCTGTGCCTCCAGCCGAATGTTCTCGGCCGAGACACAGGGGAGGAGGGCTGGAGAATCTCGGCGGCGGCCGAGGCGGTAAGCGTTTCGGTTACCAGGTCTCCCTGGCTTACAGGGCTCAGAGGATCGTCGGGTTAGGCGCGTCGCCGTATATGGCTTCCGGCCTGAAGGTTTTTTCCGTCTCGGTGAAAAGCAGTTCCTGTGTGCTGGCTCGCTCCGCGCCGACCGGCACCCGCCGATAAAAGCAGGATCGATACCCCACGTGGCAGCTCGCTCCGGAACCGGCCACCTGCACGCTCAGCCAGATGGCGTCCTGGTCGTCGTCGATGCGCATTTCCACCACGTTCTGCACCAGGCCGCTGGTGGCGCCCTTGTGCCAGAGGCACTGTCGCGATCGGCTCCAGTAATGGGCTTCTCCGGTGCGTATGGTTCTTTCCAGCGCATCTTCGTTCATGTAGCCCAGCATGAGTACCTCGCCGCTGCTTGCGTCCGTCGTGATGCAGGCGATCAGGGCATGCTCGTCGAACTTGGGGGCCAGTTGCGTGCCTTCCTCCACCTGCTCGATGGACTTGCGCGGGAAGAACAGGCAGGTGTCCGCGGGGCGGTTCGTATTGTTCATGTTCGTATCTCTTGGCGGCTCAGGTAGGGGGTTACGTTTCCAGGAATTGCAGGGGACGCCCCATGGGTGGCGCGTCGGTCAGGGCCTCGTCGCGTACGACTACCTGGCCGCGCACGACCGTATGGATCGGCCAGCCAGTGACCGTCTTGCCGTCGTATGGCGTCCAGCCGCTGACGCTGGCGATCCATTCGTTGCGGATGGTGCGCTGGGCGACCAGATCGATGATCGTCAGGTCGGCGTCGTAGCCCAGTGCGATGCGTCCCTTGCCTTCGATCCCGAAGATGCGTGCCGGGCCCGCGCTGGTGAGGTCGATCAGCCGCTGCAGGCTCAGGCGGCCTGCATGCACGTGATCCAGGAGCAGCGGCAGCAAGGTCTGGACGCCCGTCATGCCGCTGGGTGACTGGGGATAGGGAAGGGCCTTCTCCTCCAGTGTATGGGGGGCGTGGTCGCTACCGACCACGTCGACGACGCCGTCGCGAATGGCTTTCCAGAGCGCCTCCTGGTGGCGGCGTTCGCGTATCGGCGGGTTCATCTGCGCCAGGCTGCCCAACCGCTCGTAGCACTCGGGTGCCTCCATCGACAGATGATGCGGCGTCACCTCCACGGTAACCCGGCGCTTGTGTTCGGCCAGGAATGCCATTTCCTCTGCCGTGGAAACATGCAGCACATGCAGCCGGCGCTTGGCTTCGGCAGCCAGGCGGACGATACGCTGGGTCGCCAGCAGGGCGCTCTGCACGTCACGCCAGTTGGGGTGCTGCCGAACGTCGCCCGTCTCGCTGGCTATTTCCTTGCGCTCGCGCAGCCGGGCTTCGTCCTCGGCATGCACCGCCAGGCGACGGCGACCGTTGCCCAGTATTCGACGCAGCACCTCTTCGTCGTCCGCCAGCAGATCGCCGAACGAGCTCCCCATGAAGACCTTGACGCCCGCGCAGCCGGGAAGGTTCTCCAGCGCGGCCAAGCACTCGGCATTCACGGCCGAGCCGCCGATGTAGAACGCATGGTCGCACCAGGCACGGCCTCGGGCGATATCCAGCTTTGCCTGGATATCGGCGGCGCTCAGGGTGAGGGGTTGGGTGTTCGGCATTTCGAAGACCGCCGTCACGCCACCCAGAACGGCTCCTCGGGTACCGGCCTTGAAGGTTTCCTTGTGCGTCAGTCCTGGCTCGCGAAAGTGCACCTGGCTGTCGATGACGCCAGGCAGGACCATCAGCCCCTTGGCGTCGAGCCTGTCCCAGGCGCTCCAGAAGCCGGCCAGGTCGCCCAGGGCGATGATCCGTCCGCCGGCGCAGGCGATGTCGATACGTTCGGCACCATAGGGGGTCATGATGATTCCCCCCTGTACGAGCAGCTCCGCATGGCGAAGCTCCAGGTGCTTGTGCAGTGCGTCTGTCATGCCGTCTCTTCCATGGGAGCGTTCGTCCGCGGGGAGGACGGAGCGGTCAAACGCTGCAACAGTGTGGCCTGCATCGTCTGTCGTCCTGCCACATCCGGCGCATCGGTGTGTTCCCGGAGGAAGGCG
The DNA here is from genome assembly GCF_052367875.1 of Pseudomonas sp. A6. NCBI lineage: Bacteria > Pseudomonadati > Pseudomonadota > Gammaproteobacteria > Pseudomonadales > Pseudomonadaceae > Pseudomonas > Pseudomonas sp. A6. The sequence continues at coordinate 2,619,793 of NZ_CP198970.1, forward strand.
AGCAGTTCGTCCAGGGCGAGTACGCCGATTTCCGTGCCGTCCTGGCTGCGGACGGCTACGCTGCCCGCGGCGGCTTCCTTGGTGCCGACGACCAGCAGGAAGGGGATGCGTTGCAGGCTCTGCTCGCGGATCTTGTAGCCGATCTTCTCGTTGCGTATGTCGGCCGCCGCGCGAATGCCCGCTCCGCGCAGCAGTTGCGCCACGTCGCTGGCGTAGGCCGCATGCGCCTCGGTGATCGACAGCACCATGGTCTGCACCGGCGCCAACCAGGCGGGCAGCTTGCCGGCATGGTGCTCGATGAGAATCCCGGTGAAGCGTTCGAGCGAACCGAACAGCGCCCGGTGCAACATGACCGGACGCTTTCGCTGCCCCGCGTCGTCGATGTATTCGATGCCGAAGCGCTCGGGCAGGTTCATGTCCACCTGCAGGGTCCCGCACTGCCAATCGCGACCAATGGCGTCCCTCAAGACGAATTCGAGCTTGGGACCGTAGAAGGCGCCCTCGCCGGGGTTGAGCCGGTAGCTCAGCCCCATGCCTTCCAGGGCCCGTACCAGTGCATTTTCCAGCAGGTCCCAGGTGGCCTCGCTGCCCATGCGGTTTTCCGGGCGGGTGGAGAGCTTGATGCGCACGTCGTCGAAGCCGAACTGGCGGTAGATGTCCAGGACCAGGGCGACCACTGCCCGGCACTCTTCGTCCATCTGCTCCGGGGTACAGTAGATGTGCGCGTCGTCCTGGGTGAAGTGGCGCACACGCAGCAGGCCGTGCAGCGACCCGGAAGGCTCGTATCGATGCACCTTGCCGAACTCGGCCATGCGGATCGGGAGGTCGCGATAGCTTTTCAGGCCGTGCCGGTAGAGCAGCACGCTGCCGGGGCAGCTCATGGGCTTGAGCGCCAGCGCGCGGCCATCTTCGGTCTGGGTGGTGAACATGTGGTCGCGATAGTTGTGCCAGTGGCCCGAGACTTCCCACAGGCTGCGATCCATCACGTCGGGCGAGTTGACCTCGACATAGCCGGCGTCCTGCTGGCGGCGCCGCATGTAGTCGATCAGCGACTGGAACAGCGTCCAGCCGCGCGGATGCCAGAAGACCGCTCCCGGCGCAGCCTCCTGGAAATGGAACAGGTCGAGCTCACGGCCGATCTTGCGGTGATCACGCCGCTCCGCCTCCTCAATCCGTTGCAGATAGCCTTCGAGGTCCTTCTTGTCGGGCCAGGCTGTTCCGTAGATGCGCTGGAGTTGCTCGTTCTTCGCATCGCCACGCCAGTAGGCGCCGGAAAGCCTGGTCAGTCTGAAGTGTTTCAGGAATCGTGTGTTGGGAACGTGCGGGCCGCGGCACATGTCCACGTACTCCTCATGGAAGTACATGCCCATCCGTGCGACCTCCGGCATGTCCTCGATCAGCCGGAGCTTGTAATCCTCCCCACGCGCCCTGAACAGCCGGATCGCCTCATCACGCGGCATCATGTGTTTCACGACATCGTAGTCGCGGGCGATCAGCTCGCGCATGCGCCGCTCGATGGCGGCCAGGTCTTCGGGGGTGAAGGGGCGCTCGTAGGCGATGTCATAGTAGAAGCCATCCTCTATCACCGGGCCGATGACCATCCGGGCGCCCGGGTACAACTGCTTAACCGCGTGGCCAAGCAGGTGGGCACAGGAGTGCCGGATGATTTCGACGCCTTCAGGATCCTTCGGTGTGATGATCTGCAACGTCGCGTCCCGGTCGATCTGGTCGCAGGCGTCCAGCAGTCGTCCGTTCACTTTGCCGGCCAGGGTGTTCCTGGCCAGGCCGGAACCTATGGCCGCCGCAACCGTGGCGACGCTGACGGGATGATCGAACCGGCGCTGCGAACCGTCGGGCAGCGTGACGTTCACGGGGTGATTGGGCGCGAGAGTGGCCATGTTTCAGAACTCGTTCTGGATGTGCTTGTAGCCGAGCACCAGTTCGTTGTTGGTGCGGGCTACGTCTTCGGAGAATTCGCTGGCGTCGGCGGGGACCTGGGGCAGGGCAGCGAGATCGGTTTCCGGGCCGATACGTTCTGTCGAGCGGACATAGAACCCCGCCGGCAAATGCACGCCGTCGACGACCGCGTTGTAGCGAACCACACAGCCGTCCTCCACGGTGCAGTTGAACAGCACGCTGTTGAAGCCGATGAACACGCCGTTACCTACCTGGCAGGGGCCATGCACGATGGCGCGATGGGCGATCGACGTGCGCTCTCCGATGCTGACCGGTGCACCGGACTTGGAGTGGATGACCACTCCGTCCTGGATGTTGGAATGGGCGCCGATCACGATGGGGTCGATGTGCCCATTGGCATCCATTTCATCGGCGCGGATGACCGCGTATGGACCGATGAAGACGTTTTCCTCGACCACCACCAGGCCGCAGAGGATGGCAGTCGGGTCGACGAATGCACTGGGGTGGATTTGCGGCAGGTCGCCGCGGGGGTTCTTTCGGATCATTGAAGGCTCACGTATTGGTACTGGCAGTTGTTGTGCTCGATTGTGGAAACCGATGACGCGCCCCCAGCAGCAAGCGCCGTAGTGCCGTCAGATGAGGGAATTCGACCAGCATGCCGATCACCATCGCGGCATAGATCAAGGGTTGGCCCGGCAGCGCGGCCATGGTTACGGCCAGCATCAACGGCGCATTGCGTGCAGCAATGGTCATCGTCAGCAAGGCGTGCTCCGGGTAGCGCAGATGGCATAGCCGGCTGATGCCCTCGCCAAGCAGGAAGGTCAGCGCGAAGAACACGAAGACCGCCAACAGCACCCAGGCGAAGACGGCGCGGTGTTCCAGGATCACCGGGATGTTCCCGGCAAAGATCTCCAGTACCAGTAGCGCGATCACCCACGGGGTGCCCTGATCCACGCCATGCAGCAAACGCTCGAAACGGACTGCACCCAGCAATCGACGCAGCCCCTGATGGGCGAGCACCGCGGCCACTAGAGGCTGCAAAAACCATTGCAGCAGCGTGCTGCCGATCACGTCGGCTTCAACCTGTACGGTGTTGTGGGTGAACCACTGCAGGTACAGCGGATACAGCAGTAACTGCACTACCATGTTGAGTGGGATCAGCGCAGTGCCGAGCGCCACGTTGCCGCCGGATAAGCGGGTGAAGCCGAGAAACCAATCGGTACAGGGCGACATGAAGTAAATGACTAGCCCGATCATGATCAGTGGATGGTCGGCGAGGAAGATCGAGGCCACGCCATAGCCGATCCAGGGCACCAGCAGGAAGTTGGTCGCCAGTGCGATGCCGAGGAAGCGCAGGTTGCCTAAGGCCTGTACGAGTGCGCTGAAGCGCACCCCGAAGAACAACAGGCCGACCAGCACGAGCAAGGTGGGGTCCACACGTTCCTCCAGCCATTGCCCGCTAACCGGAAGGAAGTGGCCAAGCAGTGCTCCCAGCGTGATACCGGCTATCAGCAGCAAGGAGGTCACGGCTAGGCCGGGCAGCCGTTGCGCGGGCAATGAGCTCAGCATTGGCAGCTCTCGCAGCAGTCACTGTTGCCGAACGGTCCCCAAGCCCCGTCGCCTGCGTGCAAGGCAGAGGTGTCGATGTCCAGACGTTCAGCTATGTGGCCGGCGATCAGAGCGAAACGTTGGCGGAATTTGTAGATGAAGCAGTAGATGAGCGGGTCATGACGTACCTGCGGGCCGACCAGGAACAGCCCGGGCGTGCGGATGGATTCGTCCAGTTCGCTCAGTACGAGCCGGTCTTCCTCGTCCCAGTCCCAGAGCTCGGTTATCTGCCGGGCTCCGCCGCCCTTGAGGAAACCTGTACCAAGAATGGGCGCGTGCTCCTCATCCCAGTATCGGCCGTCACCCGCATGGATGCGGTAGCGGTTCTCAGCTTCCTGTGTGATAGCCAGTACATCCACCCCGAACACAATCTCCAGGCGTTCCGTACTCATCGCCTGGCGAAGTCGGCCACGGGTATAGGGTGACAGTGACAGGCTGGGGTCGTAGGAACTGTCAGGCTCCCAGGTGGACTTGCGGGCCAACAGGCGCACTGTGCGGCCTAGTCGAACCAGTTGCACCGCAGCGTCGACGCCACTCTCATACCCCCCAATCACCGTGTAGCGCGGCGCGTCGAAGTCTGCCCAACTGGAGACTTGCGCATAGTGAGGACACCATTGTGCACCTGGGAATGGAGCCAGATCGGGAAACTGGTACTCACCTGTCGCCCAGACCACGAAACGGCTGTGCAATTCACCCTGTGCGGTAGAAAGGACGAATCCGCCCTCCGGAGCGGGCATGACCCGCAATACCTTGCAATCCTCCATGATGGGAAGTTCATGTTCTTGGGCGATGAAAGTCAGATAGTGAGCGTACTGTTCGCCGCTCGGGTGTTCGGATCCGGTGACGATGGCGGGTGAGCTGGTTTCGTTGACGGCATTGAGATCGGTCAGTCCGAACGGATTGCTATGGAAGGACGGGGTGATAAAGCGTGTCTGCTGTGGCCAGCGACGGAGAGACTCCCCAATGCGGGTACCTTCGAGTACGCCATAACGAAGCGTTGGCAGTTTGTCCAAGGTCAACGCCATACCGATGCCGGCCGGACCTGCCCCCACAATCACAACGTCAAGGCTACGCATGGGCACCTCCTTTAAAACGGGAATCCGCATTGGTTCCAGGCATTTGTTGCGTGCGCTTGTTTCCGGGCTGTGGATTGGCTGGGTACTCGCCGTGCTTGAGGCGCCCGAGGAGGGTGGGCGCGTACCATTCATGGCTGATCGCCAGCGGTGGGATCAGCATTGGCTGTTCTCCTCGCTGGATCTGGGGGTACTGGGTCGTACCCGCCGGGGTGCAGTGGGTGACAGCGTCCTATACGCATCAAGGTGAGCCATGAGCCCTTGAGCGCGCCATGGGTTCGCAGCGCCTCAATGGCATATTGCGAACAGCTGGGCTGGAAGCGGCAGCGTGGACCGAGCAATGGGCTGATGAGCAGTTGGTAGCCGCGTACCAGCAGCACCAGTACTCTGGCGGGGCAGCGCTTCATGACTGCTCCTTGGCGACTGGACGTAACTTTGATCCTGCAGGGCTGTCCTCGACCCTGAAGCCCAGACTTTCCAGTTCTTTGCGCAGATCATCTGCCTGGGCGAAATCGCGGCGTCGACGTGCCTGTTCACGTTGCTCCAGCAAGGCCTTGAGCCTGCTGTTATTGAGATAGGATCTGACGGCTGCCGGCGTTGCCGGACATAGCGTTGCCAGGGCCGCATGAGGCTCCTGTTGCAGCAATCCCATCAGTCCGGCAGAGGCCAGCAGCAGTGACTTGGCATGCGCCTGCCGGGCCGGAGTGTCCCCGTCATCGAGCTGTTTCAACAAAACGTGTAATCGCCCCAATGCGCCTGGGATGTTGAGATCATTGCGCAACGCTTCCAGTACCTCGGGATCTATTTCGGTTCGCGGCAGGACGGGTACCTGTTCGACCTTTGCCAGGCTTTGGTAATAGCGCGTCAAGGTCTGCTTCGCAGCCTGGAGACGCTGTGCGTTCCAGTCCAGCGGCCGCCGGTAATGAGAGGACAGCAGCGCCAGCCGGATCGCTTCGCCCGGCGCCTGCTCCAGCAGGTCGCGTACCAGCAGCACATTGCCTAGCGACTTGGACATCTTCTGCCCATTCACCGTAACGAAGCTGTTGTGAGCCCAGTGGCGGCAGTAGAGCTCGCCGTGGGCGCAGGTGCCCTGGGCGATCTCGTTCTCGTGATGGGGGAAGATCAGATCCCTGCCGCCACAGTGGATGTCGACGGTGTCGCCGATCAGTTGGCCAATCATGGCGGAGCACTCGATGTGCCAGCCTGGCCGACCGTATCCCCATGGGCTATCCCACCCCGGCATGTTGCCCATGGAGGGTTTCCAGAGTACGAAGTCCAGCGGCGAGCGCTTGTACGGAGCGACTTCGACCCGCGCCCCCGCGAGCATGTCCTCTGGCTGGCGCCCGGAGAGTTGTCCATAGGCCGGGTAGGAGGGCACATGGAACAGCACGTGGTCTTGCGCGACGTAGGCATGGCCTTTGTCAATCAGCTTTTGAACCAGCCCAACGATGGCGGGAATATGCTCGGTGACGCGGGGCTCGAAGGTGGGCGCCAGTACATTCAGCGCCTGCATGTCCTCATGGAAGGCCTTGATGTAGCGATCGGTGATGATGCCGATGGGAACGCCTTCAGCCTGCGCGGCGGCATTGATCTTGTCGTCCACGTCAGTGAAGTTTCGGACATGGATCACCTCGGCATAGTGCTGGCGCAGCACTCGCGCAAGGACATCGAATACCACCGCGGGACGGGCGTTGCCGATATGCGCGTAGTTGTAGACCGTAGGCCCGCAAACATACAGGCTGACCCTGTCGGGGTGGCCTGTGCGCAGTGCCTGCTTGCGGCGCGTCAGGGTGTCGTGGAGTCGAACAGCCGAGGTCATGTCTTCTCTTCCTGGTGCGCCGATGCCAGTTGGCGGAACAAGCCGAAGGTGGCTTCGATGGTTTCCCGGCCGACGTCGCGGGTGATGAATACGATGCGTGAGCGATGGTCCTCGCTCGGCCAGGTGGGCAGGGGAACCGGAGGGTGAAACAGGTGTTGCACGCCGTGCAGTACTATGGGGCTCGCATGGCCCTCGACGTTGAGGATGCCCTTGACCCGAAGGATGTTGTCGCCCGCGATGGCCATCAACAGGTCCAGCCAGTCGCCGAGAAGATCCTCGGGTAATGGCTCTTCCACCGTGAAGCAGAATGCCCTGATGTGATCGTCGTGCCGATTCACGTCGTCTTGCGGCCTGGCGTGCAGCGCGGTGTGCCGGGACGGGCTGACGACGAAGGCATGGTTGGCGGGCGCCACTGTGACGAGGGAAGGTCTGCTGTACGCTTCCTCCTTGAGCCAGCGCTCCACATCGGGCGTCTTGCGCTCGCTCGAGAACAGGCCCAGGTTCAGCAGCTTCCCGGCGCCGATCTCGCCATTGCGGACGATCCAGCGAGGGGCCGCCGGGTTGATGCCGTTCAGCCGCCGCTGGAGTGCGTCGTGTTGCTCCGAGCTGGCGACGTCGGCCTTGGTGAGCAGCAGGACATCGGCCATCGCCGCCTGCTTGACGGCTTCCATCTGTCGATCCAGCGTAGCGAGGCCCGTGGCGAGATCGATGGTCGCCACGAGCCCGTCGAGCCGGTATCGCGATGCGATCTGGGGATTGCTCATCAGGGTGTGGAGGATGGGCGCCGGATCCGCCAGGCCGGTCGTTTCGATCAGGACGCGTCGGAACTGGCGCTGCCCATTGCGCGAGAAACGCCAGTGGATGTCCCGCAGTGTCTGCACCAGGTCGCCGCGTATCGTGCAGCACAGGCAGCCGCTGGACATCTCCATGACCAGGTTTTCCGTACTGTGGGCAACCAGCAGGTGATCCAGCGGCATTTCGCCGAATTCGTTGATGATGACCAGCGTGTCGGCCATTTCCGGCTGACGCACCAACTGGTTGAGCAACGTGGTCTTCCCGCTTCCGAGAAAGCCGCTGAGGATGGTAATGGGGATCAAGCCGGATTCCTGATTCATGACCGGGCTCCGTTTCGCGCTGGCGAGACCTGGGCGTCTGAGCCGCTTCGATAAGCGGGCTCAGGTGCATGGATGGGGGACTCGCCGCCTTGCATGCCGGCCCGATCAAGCACGGCCGGGAGAGGCGAGGCTCCGGATATGTAGATGTCTGAACGTAGAGCGCTCATGCTCATTCCTGACCGGGTGCTGTCCCGTCCTGCTTCGAGGGCGGCCGGAGAAGAGGGCGGCGGCATCAGGGCCAATCGGCGAATGGCGCTCGCCAGCTCACCCAGGCGTCAGGCCCCTTTGCCATTTCCTGGTCCGTCAGCAGGCACGCGTCGAATCGTGCGCGTAGCGCGGTCTCGTCCATGCCTATGCCGATCAGCACGAGTTCCTGGCGCGCATCGCCTACGTTCTCGTCCCATTTCGAGCGGATGATGGCCCGTGACTCCGGATCCTCGGGCCATTTTTCGGGGGGGATGGCCGCCCCACCAGTAACCTGCCGGTGGATGCCGGGCGACAGCGCCGGCCTGCGACCAGGAGCCGGCCAGCAGCGGATGGCTGGCCAGCCAGAAGTAGCCCTTGGATCGGACCACGCCTGGCCATTGGCTTTGCACCCACGTGTAAAAGCGCTGGGGATGGAATGGCCGGCGTGCGCGATAGACGAAGCTGTGGATTCCGTATTCTTCGGTTTCGGGCGTGTGGGTGCCGCGCCACTCCTGTAGCCAGCCAGGGGCCTGCGAGGCGGCCGCAAAATCGAAGAGGCCGGTTTGCAGAACGCGGTCCAGGGGGACGGCGCCGAATTCCGCGAACTCGATTCGGGCCCTGGGGTTGAGCCCTTTCAGAATGGCGAGTAGATGGTCCCGGTCTTCGGCGCCGATCAGGTCCATCTTGTTGAGCACGATGACATCGCAGAATTCGACCTGGTCGACCAGAAGGTCGACGACCGTGCGTTCGTCTTCATCGCCCAGGGACTCGCCGCGGGAGGTCAGGCTGTCCCGCGAACCGTAGTCGCGCAGGAAGTTGAACGCGTCGACCACCGTGACCATGGTGTCGAGTTGCGCGACGTCGCTCAGGCTGTGGCCGCTCTCGCTTTCGAAGGTGAAGGTCTCGGCCACCGGCAAAGGCTCGGCGATGCCGGTGGACTCGATCACCAACTGGTCGAATTTCCCTTCCCGGGCCAATCGATCCACCTCGAGCAGCAGGTCCTCGCGCAGCGTGCAGCAGATGCAGCCATTACTCATCTCCACCAGCTTTTCGTCGGTGCGGGATAAGGCGGCGCCGCCTTGCCGCACCAGATCGGCATCGATGTTGACTTCCGACATGTCGTTGACGATGACGGCAACGCGCCGACCCTCGCGATTGTTGAGGATGTGGTTGAGCAATGTGGTCTTCCCGGCACCGAGGAAACCCGAGAGAACGGTGACTGGGAGTTTTTTGAAGGGCGGTGAATTGCGTTCAGGCTCTTTCATGGCTTCAAGGCTGCTCAGCATATTGAGATCGTCGTGCGGGAGCGCTCACTTGCGTCCCGTTGATGCGCCGCTTGCACAGGCGGCGCACGTGCCGCGTATTTCGAGGGTGCTGCCAAGTGAGAAGGCGTGCTTCGTGATCCAGCGTTCCAGGTTGCCGCTGATGTCACCAACGTTGAGTTCATCGATATGGCCGCAGGTGTCGCAAATGGCGAAAGCACATAACCCGGGCGTCGAGTGCTCTGACGTGGAACTGCTCACGTAGGCGTTCAGTGACTTCAGGTGATGCACCAAGCCGTGCTCCGCCAGTTTGTCCAAGGCCCGGTACACCTGCGTCGGAGCGTTGAAACCCATGCCGCGCAGTTGCGCGAGCAACGCATAGGCCCCTATCGGGCCACCTGCGCGCTGCAGCATTTCCAGGACATGCCGCTGCTTCTGCGTCAATCGCATCAAGGCTCTCCTGTCTGCGTCTTGCGACACTTCAAGAAAGGTAACGTTATAACATAACATTTTTCAAATCCAGCCCTGAGTCCATCATTGGTGGTCATCGACCCGCCCTATAGATAAGAAACCCTGATCGTGAAATGGCCTGCTTTCGATCCCGAGGGCTGCCCGGTTTGTACGCGGTCTTAACTTTAATCAGCAATTTATTGGCCCCATCGGCAAGCGCGTGGCCGAACTGGGCAGGGGCATCGGCATGCACGTGGTCTTCCATGACCGCGGCGGTCGCTACGCCGGGCCCAGCTACGTACCGCTGGACACGCTGCGGCAGCTCAGCGACGTGCTGATGATCAACTGCCCGCTGACCGACGAGACCCGCGACCTGGTCGGCGCCGCCGAGCTGGCGCGGATGAAGCCCGACGCGGTGATCGTCAACACCGGCCGCGGCGGCGTGGTCAACGAGGCCGCGCTGATCGAGGCGATGCTCGCCGGGCGCCTCGGCGGCGCCGCGCTGGACGTGCTGGTGGACGAGCCGGTGCAGCCGGACAACCCGATCCTGCAGTTGATCGAGCAGGACATCTTCATCCTCACGCCGCACGTGGCCTGGAGCAGCAACGATGCGATGCAGCGGCTGATCGACCAGAGCGTCGGCAACATCGCCGAGTTCGTCGCCTTGAGCGACGGCGCGCAACGGCTCGGGGTGCTCAAGTGAACACCGGCCCGGCCTGCCGCGCGGCGGGCTGAGCTTTAACGATCTCCACTTGTGCTGCCCACCGGCAAAGGTGCGCAGCACTTTTTTATCAGATGCAACCTGACGTCCAACGACAATCAACGAGGTATGCAGATGAATCGCCCCCCGCTGGAACAGCTCGAAGGTGAGCTCTACGACGTCGTCGTCGTGGGCGCTGGCGCCGTGGGTTGCACCGCGGCCCGGCAACTGGCCGGGCGCGGCTTCAGCACGCTGCTGGTCGACCGCGGCGACATCTGCGCCGGCACCTCGTCGCGCTCGAGCCGCATGCTCTACTCGGGCCTGGGCTACCTGGCCGCCCGCTACCCGCTGTGGCAGATGCCGTTCCGCCCGCTCGACATGCTCCGGAAGCTGCGCTACACGCGCGACGTGATGCAGTGCCGGGCCGAGCTGGTGCGCGAGATGCCCGGCCACCTGACCCGCCACCGCTTCCACTATCCCTTCCGGCAGGGCGACCGCTACCCGACCTGGCTGGTGGACATGGGCTTCCGGCTGGTGGAGGCCCTGGGCGGCTGGAAGGTGCCCCTGGCCTTGGCCTACCGCCGCCTACCCCCTGCGCAGGCCGCCAGCGAGAGCGCCCTGGCGGCGGGGCTGGGCGGGACGCTGAAGGGCGTCGTCGTGTTCGAGGAATACATGTACGCCTGGCCGGAGCGCATCTGCGTGGACATCGCGCTGGACGCGGAGCGGCGGGGCGCGCGGATTCGCACCTATGCCGAGGTGGAGAACATAGCCCCGGCCGCGGAGGGCTGGGAGGTCACGCTGCGCGAGCGTGCCCCCGAATGCATCGGCCGGGCGCGGCTCAAGGCCCGCCTGGTGGTCAACGCCGCCGGGCCCTGGATGGACCGCGTGCACGGCGCGGGCGGCGATGTGGCCCGGCGCGTGCTGGGGATCAAGGGAGTGAACCTCATGGTCCGCCTGCCGGCCGCCTACCAGGGGCAGGGGCTGGAAGCGTTCTCCAGCAGGAGCGAACCCTTCTACGTATTCCCCTGGCGGGACTACCACTTCATCGGCCCCACCGAAACCGTCTTCACCGACGACCCGGACGAGGTGCGCGTCCAGGATGCCGAGATCGACTACATCCTCGGCGAGGCCAACCGGCTGTTCCCCGACCTGAAGCTCGGCCGCGAGCACGTCCACCACTGCTGGTGCGGCGTGCGCCCGACTTCGAGCCTGGACGGCCGGACCACCAGCCTGCCTGTGCGCCTTTCCGAGGAGCCGCAACGGCCGGGCATCCTCACCCTGACCAGCTCGACCATCATGCTGCACCGGCACGCCGCCAGGCTGGTCGCCAAGGCGGTGGAGGCGCGCCTGGGCAAGCGCGGCAGGGCGCCCAAGGGCCTGCTGGCCGGCAAGGCCATCGACCTCGCCGACCTCGACAGGATCATCGCCGGCGAGCACGTGGTGCGCATTGCCGACCTCATCCGCCGCCACCTGCGCGATGGCCTCGACCCCGACCTGGGACGGGGCAGGGCGGAGGCGCTCTCGCGGATCGCCGCTACGAGGCTCGGCTGGTCCGAGGCCCGTCGTCAGGAAGAGCTGTGCCATTTCGAACAGGACACCGCCCAGGTATACCGCCAACTCTGGGGCGATACCCCAATTGGTCTCCCTGCTGCTGGGGATCTCAGCTTGTCTGGGACGGCATGACGGTTGTCCCGAAATGAAAATCCCCCATCCAGGGGGAGCAGAGTCTGGATGGGGGAGGTCTTGTAGACCCGCTGTGGCTGGTTATCGGGCCCGAAGGGCCACGACGTCGATCTTCAGCGTCGCGGGGTCGATGACCACGCCATAGTGCGGTTTCGCCGATTCGATGCTGATGTATTCGTCCAGCACGCCTTCCAGCACGTCGTTAGCCGGGCGCTGGTGCGGGTTGCCCCAGCCGCCACCGGTGCTTTCGCACATGAATACCTCATGACCGGCGAGGGCTATAGCGTTCATGGGTAGCGGTGCCGAGCACGCTGCAGAGGCGCATCGAGAGAGGCTGCGGGACGCCGAGTGCGGAAGTTCCTGGCGGGCAGCCTGAGGCTCCACCAGGGAGACACGGATGCAGGTCTAAGACACCGGCTTCGCCAACATGACTAGCCGGCGCCGAAAGTGTGGAAGCCTTAGCGGACGTCGGCGAAACGGCCGCGAAAGTCGACAGTGCCGGGCTCGCGAACAGGGCCTTGCCCATTGAGCGAAACCTCTCAGGAGGAATGAGCCATGACCCGGGAGGGCGCGCGGCGTAGTGGATGTTTCGTGCAGGACGCGCCAGCGGAAGCGATGGACCGCCTGGAAAGTGCTGTTTGCCTTCAAAACGCTTTTCGCCGCAAAGCTCGGGCACGCGGTTCGGCCGGGTCCCCGGTGGAGCCAAAGGCTCCACCGGGTGAGGGCTTAGCTGCGCCCGCCTCCATGGCTGTGCTGCCCGCCCTTGCGGCCGGCTTCGGAGGCTTTCCCACGGTCGTTGGCGAAGTTGCCGCCGCTTTGCTGACCGCCTTTCTTCCCTGCCTCGGAGGCTTTTTCGCGATCGTTGGCGAAGTTGCCGGGGTTGGTGTTTTTGGAAGTCATGAAAGTGCTCCTCGGATGCATCGCATCCATTGGGTGGGCCGCCAGTCGGCCCACACAGTTACTGGGAAGGCATCGCCGGACAATGGTTCGAAGAAGTTTCGCCAGTGGTTGAAGCACCGTCGGATCAGGCGCCGGAAGGCGTCCGCGAGGGGCGGAGCAGGTCGATGACCTCCTGGTCGTCGAGCTGGTGGAAGTCCCGGTAGTAGTGGCCGACGCTGTGGAAATCCTCCGGCGTCAGCAGGCACACCAGCTCGTCCACCAGCGGCCGCAGTTTCTCCACGGTGGCCGGCGGCCCCACGGGCACGGCGAGGATGATCCGCCGCGGGTCGTCCTCGCGCAGGGCCTGCAGCGCCGCGCGCACGCTGTTGCCGGTGGCCAGTCCGTCGTCCACCAGAATCAGGTCGCGGCCGCGGCGTGACGCCAGCGGTTGCTGCCCACAGTAGCGGGCGCGGCGGCGCTCGATTTCCCGCAGCTGTTCGGCCAGGCGGCGTTCGAACCAGTCGGGCGCCATGCGCAACTGGCGCAGCAGGTCCTCGTCCTTCACCCACCTGGGCGGGTCGCCTTCCACCACCGCGCCCACGGCGTATTCCTCGTGGCCGGGCGCGCCTATCTTGCGCACCAGCAGCAGCTCCAGGGGATATTGCAGGGCCAGGGAGATTTCATAGGCCACCGGCACGCCGCCGCGGGGCAGGGCCAGCAGCAGGGGGTCGTGCATGGGCCGTTCGCGCAGCGCCTCGGCCAGGGCCTTGCCGGCGTGCCGGCGGTCGTCGAATGCGTTCATCGTCGGACTCCGAAGGGGATGGTGTCTGCCGCGTCCGGCTCCGGCAACGGTTCGGCGGCGTGGCAAAGGCGTTCGCGCCCGGCTTCGCTGGTGAAGGAGGACATGCTGCGTACCTCGTCCCGTGGTTCATTCTGGTTTGAGAAGGCAGCGGGGCGGGCGTTCAGGTTTTCAGTGCGGCGGCGGGCAGAGCAGGAAGCGCAGGGCAGGGGGCCGCTGGCCCCGCTCGCGCCGAAAAGCTGACGTCAGGAAATGACGGTAACTGGCTGGCGAAGCGTCGTTATAATTTCCTCTTATACAGGGGGTGGGATTTCAACTCGCGGACGGCGTCCTGGCGCATGAGCAGGCACGGCTTTTCGTAGGATGGTGTTGAGCGAAGCGATACCCATCAGCGCAACAGCATGGGTATCGCAGGCTCAACACCATCCTGTTCCTCCAGGCGCGCGATGGCGGCGTCCTCGGCGCGGTAGGCCGGGTCGGCGAAGCGTTCGCGGAAGCGTTCGGCGAAGGCCTGGCGGTCGAGTTTCGGCGGGGCCTCGCCGAGCCGTGGCTGGAGGGTCATGGGCGCCTCCTCGGGGCCTGCTGTGCAAAGGCTCATGCAGGTGCGAAAGCGTGGCGGGCGCCGAGTTCAAGGCCGATGCCCCGGCGGCGCCAGCGCTGCCGGTCGGCGAGCGCGGCTGAACCTTGGCCCGGAGCGCCGGTCAGCCGGAGACCATGCACCACGGAGGAACACGACCATGGCGCAGCCCCCGCGCTTTCGCATCCATTACGAGCTCGAAGGCCAGCCCTGCTCCCACGAGGTGGATGCCCCCAGTGGCAACCTGACTCCCGACCAGGCGCGCTTCCAACTGGAAAGCCTGCATTCGGACAGCAACCCGGCGGACATCACCGAACTGCGCATCGTCCCGCTGACGCCCTGCGAGGGCGAACCCGGCCCCGGCGACGGCTGGCAGGCCGGCGCCCTGGATGGTGTGGCCTGAGGCTGGCGCGTGATGAAACCTTGCAAGCCGCCCCGGGCAGGGGAGCCGTCGGCATGAAGTCAGCCCTGTTGTGCCTGCTCAGGGGCTGCGAGTGGGAAGGCCGGGAGGTGCTGGAAGTGGGCCACGAGCGCCTGCTGCACCAGTGCTGCCGGCGCTGCGGCGCGCACCGCTACGCCGTCACGGCCGAGCTGCCCTGAGCCCCTGGCCGCTGGTAGAGGGCGATCGGCTGCTCGCAGGTGCGCCGGCGATGGCTCATTCGCCCTGCGCCAGCGGCAGTTCGGCGAGGCTCTCCAGGTAGGCGCCGAAACCGCCGTGGGCGCGGTATTCGCGGCGGGCGCTGGTGGTCACGCAGGTCTGGTGCGTCCAGACGATGCGCGCGCCGCAGCGTTCCAGGTCGCGCACCAGATGCACGTCCTCGTCGCAGGGCAGTGGGCGGAAGCCGCCGGCGCGGCGATAGGCCAGGGCGCAGATGCCCAGGTTGGCGCCGTGCACGTGGCGGTGGCCCTCGCGGGATTGGTAGTGGCGCAGGTAGCGCGCGCGCACCTCGGGGGCATGGGCCGACCAGTCGTCCAGGCACACCGTGCCGCACACCGCCTCGGCGCCGAAGGCCAGCTGGCGCACCAGCCAGTCGGGGCCGACGCGGCTGTCGGCGTCGGTGCAGGCCAGCCAGCGCGCGCCTAGGCCCAGCAGGTGCTGGGCGCCGGCGCGGCGGGCCTGGCCGACGTTGCGTGCGCTCACCGGCAGCACCGCCACGCCCAGTTCGGCGGCGATGGCCGCGCTGCCGTCGGTGCAGCTGTCGAGCACTGCCAGCACGGCTACCGGCTCGCCGTTCAGGGCCGGGTGGCGCGCCGCTTCCAGCAGTGACAACAGGCAGCCACGCAGGCGCTGTTCCTCGTTGTGCGCCGGCACCAGCACGCCGATCACGGGGCGGCCCCGGCGTTGCCGTCGAACCACAGCTCCAGGCGGAAGTCCGGTTCCAGGTGGCAGACCCGCGCCGGCGTGCCCATGGCCTCGGCGAGCAGGGCATGGACGGAGTCGCCGGCCAGTTCGCAGCCCTGGATCGGATGGCGCCAGTGGCAGGCCGCCAGCGCGGCGCCGCGCTCCAGGCTGGCGGCGGCGCGTTCGCAGGCCAGGCGCCAGGACTCCGCATCGAGGTAGTAGCCCAGCTCGCTGAGCACCACCAGGTCGAAACGGCCGGCGGGCCAGTCCTGGGGCAGGCCGCCCTGGCGCACGCGGGCGTGCTCGCAACTGGCCAGGCGCTGGCGTGCCAGGCTCACGGCAGTGGCGCTGGGGTCGCTGCACAGCAGTTCGTCGCAGCGCTGGGCCAGTTCGATGCTCAGTTCGCCGTTGGCGCAGGCCGGCTCGAAGCCGCGGGCGAAGCGCGGGCGCGGCAGGCAGGCCAGCAGCAGCGCGCGCTTGCGCCGTTCGTACCAGCGGGTGCGGAAGGCCCAGGGGTCGGGATCGTCGGCGTACAGCGCCTCGAAATGGCTGGCGGGCAGGCTCACAGGAAGTACACCTCGAAGGGTTGGCTGAGGGTTTCCAGCAGGTGCGGGCCGAGGATGGGGCCGGCGCCGCGGGTGGGGTCCGCTTGCAGCTGGCTGGCATGGGCGGCGATGGCCCGGCGCTTGCGCCCCCGGGCGCGCGCGTCCAGGTCCAGGCGCCGGGCCCGCGCCCAGGGCAGGTGCGGGTCGCCGGGGGCGGCCCAGTGCCAGGCCCAGATCGGCACTTCGAAATGGCGCGCACCGGAAGTAGCGGCTGCCGCCGCGCAGGCCAGGCCGACCTGCTCGTGGTCCGGGTGGCCGTCGCGGCGCCAGGTGCTGAGCAGCCTGTCGCCGGGGCGCAGCAGGCCGCGCAGGGCGGTGTCGAGGGGGGCCGCAGCGACTTGGCCGTCGGCCATGCCCAGGCGCCGCCAGTGCAGGCGCGACAGGTCCAGGCCGAGGCGGGCGAGGGCCTCGCGGCTCTCTTGCGGGCGCACTTCGCGCAGGCGTTCGCGCGTCCAGCGGGACGAGCCGGGGTGGCTGGCCTCGCCATCGGTGACCGACACCAGCAGCAGCTCGCCGGCCCAGTCGCCCAGGCTGGCGAGCAGGCCGCCGCAGCCGAGCACCTCGTCGTCGGGGTGCGGCGCCACCAGCACCAGGCGCCCGTCGCCCAGCAGCGTCTGCGGGGTGATCCGCGGCAAGCGCCGCAGCGCCCGGCAGGCGCGCCAGGCCTGCGGGTCGGTGCCGGCGCCGGCCGCGGCTATCGGGTCCTGCGCCGCGCTCATAGCGCCCAGGCCTCGGCGGCCTGGGCGGCCAGGCGCAGGCCGAGGAAGGCCAGGTCGCGCTCGCCGTGGCTCTGGCGCAGGAACACCGGCAGGTCGGCGGCCAACTGGGCGAAATGCTGGTCGCGGCAGAAGGGCGTGGCGCCCAGGGCGCGGCCGACGTGCCATTGCACCGCCTCCACGGCGCCCTCGACCTGGGCCCGCACGCGCCGGGCGCCGAGTTCGGCGCAGGCGTCGGGGTTGTCGTCGATCCAGCCGGCGCATTCGCGCAGCGCGCCGGCGGCGCCGGCCAGGGCGGCGTCCACCGCGCCCAGGTGGGCCATGGCGTGCGGGTCGTCGGTGTGGCCGTGGTGCAGGTAACTGGCCAGGCGGCTGGCCGCGCCGTACCAGCAGGCGGCGATGCCCGCCGCGCCGTGCCAGAAGCCCGGGCGTTCCAGGTAGGCCAGCGGCCCGCCCACGCAACGCGCCCCGGCTGCCTCGAAGCTGACCTCGACGCTGGCGGTGGCGGCCATGCCCACCGCGTTCCAGCCGCCCTCGGCGACCTGCACGCCCGGCTGCCTGAGGCTCACCGCCACCAGTTGCGGGCGCTGGTTCTCGTCCCGGACGCTGAGCAGCGCCTGGTCCACCTGGGCGGCGCCGGAGCACCAGGGCTTGACCCCGCTGATGCGCACCTCGTCGCCCCGGCGCGCCTCGATGCGTACCCGTTGACTTGGCGGGTCGGCGGCCCACACCGCCCAGACGCCGGGGCGCCGCGGCACTTCGGGGGCCAGCTCGGCGAGGATCGCCAAGGCATCGGTGTGGCCTTCGTACAGCTTGAGCAGCGACAGGTCGGCGCCGGCCACCGTGGCCAGCGCCTGCCAGCGCTGCAGGGTGCGGCCGCTGCCGGGGCGGGGCAACTGGTCGAGGCCGGCGGCGCACAGCTCGCGCAGGCGCCGGCCCAGCGTGTCGGGCTGGCGGCTGAGGTCGCGGGGGAGTTCGAAGTCGGCGAGGGCCTGCAGCAGGCCGGTGGGCAGGTCGTGGGACATGGCGGCTCCGGCGAAGGTCGTTTCCCAGCCGACTGCCGGGCAAGGCCGGAGGTTCAAACCGAACGCCGAACGCGCCGCCGGCCTACCGCCGGGGAAAAAAGCCTGAACTCCGCCGCCGCGCCCGCCCCCAACCAAGAGCCAGCGCGCCCATGGGCGCCGCCCACCTGATCAGGAGATGGACAGATGACGCAGAACAAAGAGTCCGGCAAGCAGAGCCAACTGGCGGGGACCCAGACCACCGACCGCGGCAACGTCAACGAGAAGCTGGAGCAGTTGGAGCGCTACCGCGAGGACGCCACCGGGCAGGCCCTGACCACCAATACCGGCACGCGCATCGCCGACAACCAGAACAGCCTCCGCGCCGGCCCGCGCGGCCCCTCGCTGCTCGAAGATTTCATCCTGCGCGAGAAGATCACCCACTTCGACCACGAGCGCATCCCCGAGCGCGTGGTGCATGCCCGCGGCTCGGCGGCCCACGGCTATTTCGAGGCCTACGAGGACTGCAGCGCGCTGACCAAGGCGGCGTTCCTGGGCAAGGCCGGCAAGCGCACCCCGGTGTTCGTGCGCTTCTCCACCGTGCAGGGCCCGCGCGGCTCGGCCGACACCGTGCGCGACGTGCGCGGCTTCGCGGTGAAGTTCTACACCGAGGAGGGCAACTTCGATCTGGTAGGCAACAACATGCCGGTGTTCTTCATCCAGGACGCGATCAAGTTCCCCGACTTCGTCCACGCGGTGAAGCCCGAGCCGCACAACGAGATCCCCACCGGCGCCTCGGCCCACGACACCTTCTGGGACTTCGTCTCGCTGCAGCCGGAGTCGGCGCACATGGTCATGTGGTTGATGTCCGACCGCGCCATCCCCATCGCCTTCCGCAACATGCAGGGCTTCGGCGTGCATACCTTCCGCCTGGTCAACGCCAACGGCGAGAGCCACCTGGTGAAGTTCCACTGGCGGCCGAAGTCCGGCACCTGCTCGCTGGTCTGGGACGAGGCGCAGAAGCTCGCCGGCAAGGACCCGGACTTCAACCGCCGCACGCTCTGGGAGGACATCGAGAAGGGCGACTACCCGGAATGGGAGCTGGGCGTGCAGGTGATCGCCGAGGACGATCAGGACAAGTTCGACTTCGACCTGCTCGACGCCACCAAGCTAGTGCCCGAGGAACAGGTGCCGGTGCAGCTGCTCGGGCGCATGGTGCTGGACCGCAACCCGGACAACTTCTTCGCCGAGACCGAGCAGGTGGCCTTCCACGTCGGCCACATAGTGCCGGGCATCGATTTCAGCAACGACCCGCTGCTGCAGGGCCGGCTGTTCTCCTACACCGACACCCAGCTGCTGCGCCTGGGCGGGCCGAACTTCAACCAGATCCCGATCAACCAGCCGCTGTGCCCGTTCCACAACAACCAGCGCGACGCCTACCACCAGCACAGCCTGCACCGCGGGCGGGCCTCCTACGAGCCCAACTCCATCGACGCCGGCTGGCCCCGGGAAACCCCGCCGGCGGCGCGCCAGGGCGGCTTCGTCAGCTACCACGAGCCGATGACCGGCAGCAAGGTGCGCGAACGCGCGGCGTCCTTCGCCGACCACTTCAGCCAGGCCGCGCTGTTCTGGCACAGCCTGAGCGAGGCCGAGCAGAATCACGTGGTGGCCGCTTACGCCTTCGAGCTGGGCAAGGTGGAGCGCCAGGCGATCCGCGAGCGCGAGGTCAACGAGGTGCTGATGAACATCGACGCCCAGTTGGCCGCGCGGGTGGCCGCGCAGATCGGCGTGCAGGTCACGGCGGAGGCTCCGCAGAACCCGGCTCCGCAGCCATCGCCGGCGCTGAGCCAGGCGAACCTGCTGGCCGGCGACATCCGTTCGCGCAAGGTGGCGATCCTGGTGGCCGACGGTGCCAGCGAAAGCGAGATAGGCGACATGCTCCAGGCCCTGGGCGCGGAGGGCGCCAGCGCCAAGCTGATCGGCCCCACGGCGGCGCCGGTCAAGACCGACAGCGGCACCAGCCTGGCGCCCCAGGGCACCTGGGACGGCCTGCCCTCGGTGGCCTTCGACGCGGTCTACGTGCCGGGCGGGGTGGCGGTCACGCTTGGCGGGGACGGCCGTGGTCTGCATTACCTGCTGGAGGCCTACAAGCACCTCAAGCCGCTGGCCTTCAGCGGCGATGCGCAGGCGTTGCCGGGGCAGTTGGGGCTGCAGCCGGATGATGGCCTGGTGATGGGGACGGCGGCGGGGGATGTGTTCGCTGGGTTGAAGAACGCATTGCTGCAGCATCGTATCTGGGCGAGGGAGGCGCAGGTGGGGGCGGTGCCGGCGTGACGTGGGGACGCTCCTACGGCCAGAAGGCACGGACGTAGGAGCAACTGTCTTGCCGGCCGCGCCGAGGTGCGCCTCAACGGATGGATTGAGCCTTGGCGAAACCCATGCGGCCGTGGTGATGGGTATCGCTTCGCTCAACCCATCCTACGGGCTTCCCGGAACTGGAGCGGACTTTGTCCGCGATTAGACTCACCGAGCGCACCGGACACCCCGATGGCACGGACAGCCCCCTCTCCCTCTGGGAGCGGGCTGGGGTGAGGGCAACGGACTTCGCCCACACACTGCTGCCAACCCTGACTCCACACTCGTCTAGCCGCACCCATCGCGGACTGGCCGCCACCGCACTGAACTCGCCGTCCGCTGCGCCAGTCCACTGCCAGAGAAGCTCCGGAGGCGGTGATGAAAAGACGCTACAGCCTGCTCCTGTCGAGCGTCCTGGCGATCCTGGCGTTGCTGCTGGTCGCGCATGTCGCGTTGCCCTACGTGATCCGCGACTACCTCAACGGCAAGCTCGACCGCATGGGCGACTACCACGGCCAGCTCGCCGACGTCGATCTCGCGCTGTGGCGCGGGGCCTACCGGATCAATGGCCTGAAGATCGTCAAGGTCAACGGCAAGGTGCCGGTGCCGCTGCTGGACGCGCCGGTGATCGACCTCTCGGTGAGCTGGCACGCGCTCTGGTACGACCACGGCATCGTGGCGCGGGTGGTGTTCCTGCGGCCGCAGCTGAACTTCGTCGACGGCGGCGACCGCCAGGACTCCCAGAGCGGCGCCGGCACCGACTGGCGCGAGCAGCTGGACAAGCTGCTGCCCATCACCCTGGACGAGGTGCGCATCGACGACGGCCGCATCCACTTCCGCAATTACCGCTCCAGGCCGCCGGTGCACCTTACCGCCAGCGCGGTGCAGGCGAGCCTGTACAACCTGACCAACGTGAGGGACGAGAAGGGCGAGCGGGTGGCCCGCTTCGAAGGCCACGCCCAGCTGTTCGGCCAGGCGCCGCTGGAAGTGCAGGCGTCCTTCGACCCCTTCGCCAACTTCGAGGACTTCGAGCTGCGCCTGCGCGCCAGCGACGTGGAGCTGCGGCGGGTGAACGACTTCGCCGCGGCCTACGGCAGGTTCGACTTCAACCAGGGCCACGGCACCCTGGTGATCGAGGCCAGGGCGGACAAGGGCCGGCTCAGCGGCTACATCAAGCCGCTGCTGCGCGACGTCGACGTGTTCAACTGGCAGCAGGACGTGGAGGAGAAGGACAAGGGCCTGTTTCGCTCCATCTGGGAGGCGCTGGTGGGCGGCGGCGAGACGCTGCTGAAGAACCAGCGCAAGGACCAGTTCGCGACCCGCGTCGAGCTCAGCGGCAACATCCATGACCGGGACGTCAGCGCGTTCCAGGCCTTCCTCGGCATCCTGCGCAACGCCTTCATCCAGGCCTTCACTGCGCGCTACGAGCGTTCCGCGCCCGAGGACTGAGGCGCCCGCTCAATGGCTGGTGGAGCCCTGGCCGCCGTCCTGCGCCGGCGGGCGGGCGAAATGGCGTTGCGGGCCGCGCGGGGCATCGCCCGGCGCCTCGACGTTGCGCAGCTCGCGGACCGGGAAGGCGAAGTCGACGCCCAGCGCCTGCACCCCGGCCAGCAGCCCCAGGTTGATCTGCTGCTGCACGTCCATGTAACGGTTGTAGTCGGCCGTCTGCATGATGTAGACGACCTCGTAGAGCAGGCGGCTCTCGTCGAAGCAGAGGAAGTGGGCGCGGTCGAACTTCGCCTCGCGCTGGGCGTCGATGATTTCCTTCACCAGTTCCGCCACCGCCTTGGCCTGCTCGGCCGAGGTCCGATAGCTGATGCCGAACTGGAAGACGATGCGCCGGGTGTTCATCCGCTTGTAGTTATGCAGCGTCTGCTTGAGCAGCTCGGTGTTCGAGCAGACGATCTGCTCGCCGCTGAGGCTGCGGATGCGCGTGGTCTTCAGGCCGATGTGCTCGATAGTGCCGGCCACGTCGCCGAACACCACGAAGTCGCCGATCTCGAAGGGCTTGTCGAAGCCGATCGAGAGGGACGCGAACACGTCGCTGAGGATGGTCTGCACGGCCAGCGCCACGGCGATGCCGCCCACGCCCAGGCTGGCGATCAGCGCGGTGATGTCGACGCCCAGGTTGGCCAGGATGGACAGCAGCATCACGGCCCAGACGACGATCAGGATCACCACCGAGAGGAGGGTCGCCATCACCGGGTTGCGGATGCCGCCGAAGCGCGAGCGGGCCAGCTCGCCGGTCCACAGGCGCACGCAGGCGTCGAGCCACAGGGCCACCTGCAGCACCAGGATGACGAACCAGCCATGGGTCAGCGCCGCCTCCCAGTTGCCCGGCAGGGCAACCAGCTTGAGGGCCAGCATCAGCGAGAAGGCGAACAGCAGCAGGTTGCTGGTCCTGTTGGCGATCGCCGAGGCATAGCGGGCCCACTGGCTGGTCCTGGCCGCCAGGCGCTTTCTCAGGGAACCGATGAGCAGGTGCAGCAGCCCGGCTACCACGAAGGCGGCGGCCACCACCAGCAGCAGGCGGCCGAGGAAGGCGAGCTCGAGCCAGGAATTCAGCGACGCCATGGTGTTCCCCCTTATCGATGCGTATGAGTAGTCTTGGTCGGGGCGAGGCGGCAGAAGTTCAGGAAAACGGCGCGCCGCGGCGGGTCGCTCGCTGCGCAAAGAACCTGGCAACCGGCCGGTTGCCAGGTTCGCGCGCACCTCAGGTTTCGCTGTAGCAGGCCATCACGCCGGCCATGTTTTCGTAGTCCTTGTCGGGCAGCTTGCCGATGGGTTCGATGAGGCTGCTGCCGACCCCGTTGCCGCGGGCCGGGTCCACCAGCATTTCCCGGTTGGCCGGGAAATCGATGCCCTTGAGGTAGGCGGTGAGGATGGCGGGCGACTTGCCGCCGCTGCCCTGGCTCGTGTTCATCTCCCGGCCGTCAGCGCTTGGCCTCGGCGTCCGGGTCGCTGTCGCGGGCGAGGAAGGCCTGGGTCAGCTCCGGCAGGTGGCCGCGCAGCCACTCGGCCATGGCCACCTCCTGCGGCAGTATCCGTTCCAGCACGGCCTGGGTCTGGGTGTCGCCCAGCGCCCGGGCGGCGGCGATCAGCACCGTGTAGGCGGCGATCTCCATGTTCTCGAACACGTAGCCGCTCATGGCGCCCTTGACCACTTCGTCGCTGACGGTCATGCCGCCGATGCCCTGGGCGAAGGCCATCAGCCGGGCGCCGACGTCCTTGAAGGTGGAGGGGCTGCTGCCCAGGCGTTCCAGGCAACCCTCCAGCAGGCGCTGCTGTTCCAGGGTTTCCTGCAGGTGCGCCTCGATGCGCGTCTTCAGCTGCGGGTAGTGCTCCAGGCGCTCGGCCTGCGCCTTGAGCATGCGTTCGGCCTGTTGCTCCATGGCGTGGGCGTCGCGCAGCCAGTCCAGCAGGTTGTCTTTCTTGCTTGTCATCGCATGGTCCTCCTCGGGTGGGGTGTGCCTGTTGGGAGGGGCGCGGCCGCGGAGCGTTCAGATTGTTTGCCCGACCGGGTGGCGGCGCGGGGCGCCGGGTGCCGCCGGGGAGAACTTCTGAACTCTCGGCCGCGGCGCTTTTCCACCGAGGGCGACACCAGAGGCTTTGGGGGCTCGGCCCCGGGAGAGAACGTGATGAGCGACAAGAACACCATCGTGCAGAAACCCCGCCCCGGCCCCGTGGCCGAACATGACGACCCGCCGAAGGCGCCGGTACGCGAGCGCAAGGGCGAACCGCGCCGGCCCGGCCCGGTCATCGAGACGCCCGAGGAGGGCAGCGACGACGAGGGGTGCGTGCAGAAGCCCCCGGCGTCGACGGAGGAGTACTCGCCCGAGGACATCGACATCCAGGGGGGCGGCGATGAGAAGCGCCCGGGCTGAGCGGCCGGGGCGAGCGGCGAAGGCAGCCGCGCCGGGGGCCGACGAGGCATCCCCGGCCGCGGCTGGCGCCGAGCGGGAAAAGCCCGGCGGGCTGTCGTTTTCCCGCTTCGCCCAGTGGCTGTCGCTATGGGCCGGGCGCCCGCCGACCTTCGCCGTGGCCTGCGCGCTGCTGGTGGTCTGGGCCGTCAGCGGGCCCTTCTTCCATTTCAACGACACCTGGCAACTGGTGATCAACACCTCGACCACCATCGTCACCTTCCTCATGGTGTTCCTCATCCAGAACACCCAGAACCGCGACACCGACGCCCTGCACATCAAGATCGACGAATTGCTGCGCACCACCCACGCGGCCCACGACGCCCTGATGGGGCTGGACGAGCTGGACGCCGAGCAGTTGCAGAAGCTGCGCGAGACCTACCAGCGCATGGGCGAGAGCGCCTGCGCCGGGGATACGCCCCAGGGCGTGGCCGACCAGGAGCAGGCCGAGGACGACCCGCCGCCAGCGCGCTGACACCCACCCGACCTGCCGAGGAGCCCCGCCATGCCAAGCCTTCGCACCTTCTGTCTCTGCTGCGCCCTGTTGTGCCTGCAGGGGCCGGCCCTGGCGCTGGACATGCCGGTCTCGGCCCCGCAGGACTTCGTCGAGGCCGCCACCGGCATCAGCTCGGCGGCGATCCGGAGCGGCCAACTGGCCCAGCGCAAGAGCCGCGCCGCGGATGTGCAGGCCTATGCCCGGGAGATGGTCGGCCGCCACGAGGAACAGCGTGCCGCGCTGGCCTCCCTGGCCCACGGCGAGAAGCTCGCCCCGCGCGAGGACCCGGGCCTGGCGGACCAGGCCCGCGAGGCCCTGCTGGGGGTGCGCGAGGCGTCCTTCGACGCCGCCTATGCCCAGGCCGAGGTGGCACTGTACGAGCGCGCCATCGAGCAGTACCGCAATGCCGCGCGCAACCTGGTGGACCCGCAGCTGAAAGCCTTCGCCAAGTCCAGCCTGCCGCGCCTGGAGGACGACCTGCGCGCGGCCAGGGCCCTGCGCGAGGCACACCCGCCGGCCGCGGACTGAGCACCGGCCCATGGGCTTCAACCAGTGGCTGCTGGTGCTCGGCGGCATCCTGCTGACCCTCGGCCTGAGCTCCGCCTACCTGCGCCTGCTGCCGGTCAGCTCCTCGCTGCTGTACCTGCTGTTCGGCCTGGCCATCGGCCCGCTGGGGCTGGACCTGTGGCAGGCGGACATCGGCCGCATCAGCCCCTGGCTGGAGCACCTGGCCGAGGCCACCCTGCTGATCTCGCTGTTCATCGGCGGGCTGCGCATGCGCCAGAGCCTGCGCTCGCCGGTGTGGACCGCCACCTGGCAGCTGGCCGGGCCGGTGCTGCTGGGCTGCATCGCCGGCGGCGCGGCGCTGGCGCACTACCTGCTGGGCCTGGACTGGGGCCTGGCGCTGCTGGTGGCGGCGATTCTCTCGCCCACCGACCCGGTGCTGGCGAGCCTGGTCCAGGTCGACGACGCCAGCGACGACGACGCCCTGCGCTATGGCCTGTCCGGCGAGGCCGGGCTGAACGACGGGGTGGCCTTTCCGTTCGTCAGCGCGGCCTTCCTGCTGCTCAGCGAGCCCCCCGGCGGCGCCCCGGCGCTGCTCCGGCAACTGCCGCACTGGCTGCTGCTGGACGTGTGCTGGGCCATTCCCGCCGGGCTGCTCACCGGCTACTGCCTGGGCTACGGGGTAGGGCGGCTGGCCATCCACCTGCGCGCCCGGCACACCGACACCAGCGTGTCGGCCAACGATTTCCTCGCCATGGCGCTGATCGCGCTGTCCTACGTGGGCGCCGAAAGCCTCGGCGGCTGGGGCTTCCTGGCCTGCTTCGCGGCCGGCATCGGCCTGCGTCACGCCGAGGTGGCCACCATCGGCAAGCGCGAGGACCCGGCCGAAGCCCAGGCCGAGGCCGCGCACGTCCGCGAGGCGGGGCAGGCCCATGGCGCCATCGCCTTCGGCGCGGACCGCGCCGAGCACCCCAAGGTCGCCGCCGGGGCGGTGATGCTCGACATCCTCTCCTTCGGCGACCTGCTGGAGCGCTCCCTGGCGCTGCTGCTGGTGACCCTGCTCGGCGCGCTGCTGGCCCACCACTGGGACTGGCGCGCGCTGCCCCTGGCGCTGGGGCTGTTCTGCCTGCTGCGCCCGGCGCTGGTCTGGCTGCTGGTCACCCGCCGCGCCCTGGCGCCGCGTCAGCGCTGGCTGCTGGGCTGGTTCGGCATCCGCGGCATCGGCAGCCTGTTCTACCTGTGCCACGCGCTCAACCAGGCCGGTTCGCCGCAGGCGCTGGGTACCGCCAGCGACCTGGTGCTGAGCGTGGTGGCGCTGAGCATCTGCCTGCACGGGCTGAGCGCCCAGCCGCTGCTCGAACGCTACGAGCGCGCCCAGCTCAGCTGTCGCTCTCGGGAATGATGGAGATCTTGCCGTTCTTCTCCAGGATGGCGAAGCGGATCTGCTCCATGCGCTCGAGGCCTTGGGTCTGGCGCGCGGCGAGGAGGATGTCTTCCTCGCGCAGGCGCGCCTCGGCCAGGCGCGCGCGCAAGGGCCGGCCGTACTCGACGATGAGCGTCGGCGAGCCCTCGATCAGCCGGTCCACCGCCGGATGGTGCAGCTTGAGCAGCGACAGGCCGACGTCGATGACGATCAGCGTGACTATCACCAGCGCCGCGTTGATCAGCGAGAAGTCGTTGCCCAGCAGGGCCTGCTGGGTGGCCTCGCCGATGATCATCAACAGCAGCAGGTCGAAGGTGGTGATGTCCGCCAGCGACCGCCTGCCGGCGATGCGGAAGAGGATCAGCAACAGCAGGTAGATGGCCGCGGCGCGCAGGACCGACTCCATGGGGCACCTCCTCAGGGGTAGATGAGCTGGTTGAATTCCAGGGCCTGGCCGGCGCCTTCCACCCGGTAGTCGAGCAGGCCCGGCGCGTCGGGCAGCAAGGTCAGGAACAGGTGCCACTCGCCGCGCTCGTCGTGCCGCCCGTGGATGGCCAGCCCGCCGCGCCAGCTGTCGCCGCGCGGCATCGGCTGCAGGCTCTGCACGCTCTGGCGGGCGAGGAAGTCGCCGCCCAGGCGCAGCTCGGCCGGGCTGCCCGGGGCGCCCCGCAGGCGCACGTGCAGGTTGTGGCTGGCGCCGATGCGGCCGAAGCGCTCGTACTCCACCTGCAGCCGGCCATCCTGGCTGGCCAGCTGGCGCGAGCTCAGCGGGCCGCTGGCGAACAGGCCGCTCAGGGCCACCAGCACGATGCCCAGCAGGACGGCCAGCCCCAGGCGCTCCAGGCGCCAGGCCCGGCGCTGTCCGGCCATGTGCTCGTCGACCGGGTAGCTGCGTTCGCTGAACTCCTCAGCGGGCTCGGCCGGGAGGGGGCGAGGATGCTCTGTCATGGCGGGTACCTTTGCTTGGCCGCTCTTTGCTGCGACTGCGGCGGCGCCGCTTGGTGCCGGCCAGCTTACCGGCGGCTGCGCTGGGCATTTTGCAGCGCACGGCGGGGCCGGCAGCGCATTCTGCTGATGTCGTCCTGCCATGTGCCGTGGCGCGGGTGCTCTGCGCCGGGCTTCGCTCCCTGGTGGCGGGTGGGCGTGGTTCTTGCTCGGTTCCTGCCTGGTAGCGCAAAGGCCCCATTCACCGACAGGAGGGACGAGACATGATCGAAACGGACAAGGTGGTGCTGCTGCTCGCCGAGCAGGCCGACCAGCTATGGCGCCTGGAGCAGCTGTTGCTGGACCGCGGCTACGCGGTGCTCAGCGCGGGCGACACGGAGCAGGCGCTGGAACATCTGTCGTCCTCCGTGGTGATCGACCTGATGCTGGTGGACGAGCCCTTCGCCGGGCCGCACACCGGCCCGGCGCTGATCCAGTCGTCGCTGCCGCTGCGCCCGCTGACGCGGGTGCTGGTGCTGACCCAGGACCCGCAGCGCTCGGCCACCCACGGCCGCTCCTACCCCGTGCTGCTCAAGCCGGTGGGCCTGGACGAACTGGGCCTGGCCATCGACGTGGCGCTGCACAGCCCGCCCGTGCAGCCGTGGCTGTGAAGAAGGAGCAGGGCATGCCGGCAGCCTTGAACGAAGCCGAACGCCGCGCGCTGCTGGCGCTGCCCGACTACCACCGGCGCGCCTGCCGCGGCGAACGGGCCTGAGCCGGCGATTGCCTGCAATCATCTTTGCAAAGGAGGACACCCATGGGTAGCAAACCCCTGTACCTGGTCAGCTACATCCTCGACGATCAACCCACCACCCTGGAACTGCACCGCGACGATGACCTCGATGCCGAAGAGGCGCTGGACTTCCTGCAGGGGCTGCACGGCCCCGCCGCGCGCATCAGCGACGTGCAGGTGAGCCGCGTCAAGCGCAGCCAGGAGCGCGACACCACCCCGGGGCACTACCGCCAGCCCTGAGGCCCTCAGGCCAGGCGCCGCAACGTCAGCAGCACCGCGGCGATGCGTTCCACCTGGCGGTAGGCGGGCACTTCCAGCTCTTCGCCGAACACGTCCGGGTCCAGTTCCTCGTAGCGCCATTCCCAGCCGGGGCGGGCCGCCAGCAGCCGGCTCGCCTGGCGCCACAGCGGCGCCTCGCCGTCGATGACCGCGGCGCCCGTGTAGAGCAGCAGGCTGCCGCCGGGCGCCAGGCGGCCGAGGGCGCTTTCGAGGATGCGCAACGACAGCTCCGCGCCCTGGGAGCCGCCGCCATGGCGGTAGGTGCGCTGGGCCGCGTCGAGCATGTAGGGCGGGTTGGCGACCATCAGGTCGAAGTCGCCGGCCAGGCCCTCCAGCAGGTCGCTGCGGCGCACCTGCAGCTGCGGCGCCTCGGCCAGCAGCGCGTTGACGCGGGTGAAGGCCAGGGCGTGGGGGTTGATGTCCACCGCATGCACCTCCGCCCGCGGGCAGGCGCCGGCGAGGAGGATGGCGCCGGGCCCGGCGCCGCAGCCGATGTCCACCGCGCGATGGATATCGCGGCTGTCCAGCGTGCGCAGGTGCTGGGCGATGGCGCGGGCGAAACGGTAGGTGTCGGGGCCGAAGAACACCGCCTCGGCCGCCTCGGTGGGGTAGGCCGAATGGGCGAACAACTGGTCCTCCAGGCTCGACCAGCGCACCTTGCTGCGCCAGTGGCGGCCGTCCCACTGCAACAGGTCGGCGGCCGCCAGCAGGGAGAACAGCGAGCGCTCGAGCAGGTCCTCGGCGAAGGGCCGGCTCCAGCCGAAGACGTCGCGCAGGTCGCGGGCCTGGGCGTTTTCCTCGCGGGCATTGACCCGCGCGTGGGTGGCCGGGCTCACGGTGACGAAGGCGTAGCCTTCCCGCCGCAGGCGCCGCCCCAGCGCCAGCAGTGCCTCCAGGCGTGGCGGCAGCGGCGTCATGGCGCCACCCCCAGGTCCTGGCTGAACAGGCGGGTGGCCAGCAGCCCCAGCGGCGTCCAGTGGTGTTGCGGGGCCAGCAGCGGCAGCAGGTGCTGGCGGCGCTGGTGCGGCGCCAGCTGGGCCAGTTCGCGGCGCAGCCGGCACTCCTCTGCATCGAGATCGGCCGGCGCCGCTTCCAGCGCCACCGGTCGCGGCGCGCGCCGGGCAGGGGCGGGCGACCAGCTGCCGGCGATCCAGTCGTGCAGCAACTGCTGCTCGTAGCCATCGAAGACGCCGAACATGGCCGCGTCGGGGCCGCTGACCAGGCGCCAGAAGCGGCTGTGCGCCGGGTCGGCGTTGCGCAGTATCCAGCCCTCCTGCTGCAGCGCCCGCAGCAGCGCGGCCACGCCCCAGGGCGCGGCCAGCCACTGGTTCAGGGTGCGGCCCTGGATGCGCGTGCGGTCGCTGTGCAGGTGGCGGGCGAAGGGCTGCTTGCGTTCCAGCATGGCCAGCAGCTCGCGGTCGAGGTCGAAGCCGTCGATCACCTGGGTGCTGGACAGACCGACGTCGTTCAGCCCCATGCCGGCCCGCACCCGGGCGAGGAAGGCCCGGCGCCGCGGTTTGTCCGGCAGGTGGTTGTAGAGCGCCTGCAGGGCCCGGCGGGCGTGGCCGCAGCTGGCGTTGTCGATGGTCACGTGGAGGCGGAAGTAGGTGGCGTCGATGCCCAGCTCCTGCAGCTCCCAGGTGGTCACCAGCAGGTGCAGCGGCGGCAGCTCGTAGCCCAGGTTGTAGCCGATCAGCTCGGGCAGGCGCTGCCCGGCCAGGCAGCCCAGCGCCAGTTGTACCGCGCCCTGCACGTAGTGCTCGGCGGACAGCTCGGCCGCGCCGGCGCAGCCCAGGCTTTCCAGCAGGTGGCGGTAGATCAGCACGTGGTTGCTGGCGGCCACGCCGCGGCCGAGTTCCTCCAGGTAGGTATGCAGCAGGGGCAGCAGGCGGGCGTCGCCGGCATGGCCCAGCACGCCATACAGCCAGGCGCCGTCCACCAGCTTGGTGGGGGCCACGCCGCGCAGGAAGTGCAGCGCGTGGGCGCGGTTGCGGAAGTAGCGCCGCGGCGCGCCGGCATGCCGCTCGGCCAGGTACCGGGCATAGTCCCGCGCGGTGCGGGCGGCCCGCGCGTCCAGCCACTGCGGCCAGGCCGCCGGGGTGTCGGGCAGGTCGACGGGCAGCTCGGCCGCCTGGCGCAGCTGCCGGTCGAGGAAGGTTTCGGCCGCCGTCAGGTGCTCCAGGGGCGCATGGAGCAGCGCCGTGTGCAGCGAACGGGCATCGACCGCCTCTTCGCGGGGCGGAGTGCAGGGCAGGTTCATGGGGCGGCTCCTCTGGCGATGGCTCCTGAACATTGCGAGTGGCGCCGGCGGCGAAGGTTTCAACGATCGGCACCAGCGGCTGCGCGTGGGAAAAACGGAACCCCGGACGGGGCCGCGGCGTCGATCCTGTAACCCTTCCGGCAGGGATCCCCATGGTCGCGACGCCCGCCCACCCACCGGCCCGCTTCGGCATCGAGGAAGAGGCCTTCCTCGTCGACGGCGCCAGCCTCGACCTGGCCCGGCAGGTCCCGCCCGAATGGGTGCAGGCCTGCCGCCGGGCGCTGGGCAACTGCTTCGCCGAGGAAATGTTCCAGTGCCAGGCGGAACTGGTCAGCCCGGTGTTCCGCGACCTGGGTGAGGCCGCCACCTTCCTCGCCCGCGGCCGCGCACAGCTGAGCGAGCTGGCCCGGGCCAACGGCCTGCGTAGCCTGGTGGTGGGCGCGCACCCGTTCAGCCGCCTCGCCGACGCCGCGCCCAGCGAGCCGGCGCATTACCGCGCCCTGTTCGAGGACTACGTGCAGCCGGCCCGTAACAGCCTGCTGTGCGGCCTGCACGTGCATGTGGAAGTGCCGCCGGGGCCGGACCGGGTGGCGCTGCTGAACCGGGTGCTGCCCTGGGCGCCGCTGCTGCTGGCGCTGAGCTGCTCGTCGCCGTTCTGGCAGGGCCGCCACACCGGGCTGGCGAGCTACCGCCGGGCGCTGTCCGGGCAGTGGCCGCGCATGGACATCCCGCCCTGGTTCGACGACGAGCCGGCCTACCAGGCCTACCTGAAACTGCTCCATACCCGGGGCCTGATGCGCGAGCCGGGCCACGCCTGGTGGTTCGTCCGGCCCTCGGCACGCTACCCGACCCTGGAACTGCGCATCAGCGACGCCTGCCCGCGCCTGGCCGATGCGCTGTGCATCGCCGGGCTGTTCCGCGCGCTGCTTACCCAGGCCATGGCCGATGCCGACGCAGAGGAGCCGCACCGGCTGCGGGCGCTGCTGGCGGAGAACTACTGGCAGGCCCAGCGCCACGGTTGCCGGGCGCGCTTTCTGCTGGCCGATGGGGATTGCGTGGACCTGGCGCGGTGGCTGGAACTGGCCTGGGCGCAGTGTGGGACAGCGGCGCGTGCCGGCAACGAATGGGCCTATGCCCACGCTTGCCGGCTGGCCCGTGAGGGTGGCAGCGCGGTGCGGCAGGTTCGCAGTTTTCGCCGCCACCTGGCGCGCGGGTGCGATGTGGATGAGGCGTTGCGGGAGGTGGTGGTTGAGTTGCTGGAAGAGAACAGCCAGGCGCCGGTGGGGCTGGAGTAGCCGGTGAGCCCGATCGCGGACGGAGTCCGCTCGGTTCCAGGCAAGCACGGGCGTAGGAGCGGACTCTGTCCGCGATTTGCCGGATAACGCCGTAGGAATTCGCGAGGGTAGCCCGACTCTGTCGGGCCCTTATGGCGGGGCAAGCCTTTTGGGTTCCTTTTTGCGGGGGGCCTTCCACCGTTTGACAAAAGGGACTCGCCCGAGCCCAACCCACTTCCACCCCCACCATTCGTCGCCCCAATGGCTCCCCCAGCCCCCCCGCGACTCACCAGAGAGTCCAGCCCAGCGACCCATGCCCCCAGGAGCCCCCATGTCCACCCATATCATCCACTTCACCGGCCCGATCAACTCCTCCACCTGCGGCAACCTCATCAGCACCTGCACCCGCGCCCTGCAGCAGGGCGCCAGCCACCTGCAGCTGAACATCGCCACCATGGGCGGCGACTGCAGCTACGGCTTCACCCTCTACAACTACCTGCTCTCGCTGCCGGTGCAGGTGGACACCCACAACCTCGGCACAGTCGAATCCATGGGCAACGTCCTGTTCCTCGCCGGCCAGGTGCGCACCGCGTGCCTGTACAGCAAGTTCCTGTTCCATCCCTTCCACTGGTCGCTGCACGGCGCGGTGGACCATGCGCGCATGGCGGAATACGCCATGAGCCTGGACTACGACCTGAAGCTCTACGCCGACATCGTCGACGAGCGCACCCGGGGCGCGGCGGAGCGCCTGGACATTCCCAGCTACCTGATGGCCTATCCGCGCATCCTCGGGGCGCAGGAAGCCATAGCCTGCGGGCTGATCGAGCGGGTGGACGCCATGCCCATCGCCGGCTCCACCTGCCAGTGGACGGTGCACGCCTGACGCCCGGGCAGATTCTTCGAACCCTGGCGGCGACGGACTTTCCACACAGGTGAGTCCACCCTTGAGGAGAACAGCGATGAAAGTCAGCGAAGTCATGAGCCGCGAAGTCCGCACCATCGACCCGGCCACCACCCTGCAGGAGGCGGCGCTGCTGATGCGCCAGGCGGACATCGGCGCCCTGATCGTCGGCGAGGGCGAGCGCATGACCGGCGTGGTCACCGACCGCGACCTGGTGGTGCGCGGCCTGGCCGATGGCCTGGACGGGCGCACGGCGGTCAGCGAGGTGATGAGTCCCGGCGTCTGCTACTGCTTCGACGACGAGGAGCTGGACCACGTGGCCAAGAACATGGGGCAGATCGAGAAGCGCCGCCTGGCGGTGGTGAACCGGCAGAAACGCCTGGTGGGCGTGGTGTCCCTGGCCAACGTCGCCAGCTGCAATGCCGACAAGCTGGGCGCCAACCTGCTGCGGGCGGTGGCGCGGCCGCATTGAGCGCAGGTCCCGCCGCCGGCGCATGCCGGCGGCGGGGCAGGGGGGTTACCAGCGCGGGTTGCGCTCGGCCAGTGCGCGCAGGCGCTCGCCGGCTACCACTATCTTGCGTGGCCGGTGCCGGTAGTTGCCGGGGACGAAGGTGCGCAGCTCGATACGCTTGAGGAACCAGTCGACGTTGTCCGGCTGCAGCGGACCCGACTCGGTGATCAGGTCGCGGCGGATGCGCTCCACCAGGTTGTTCAGCAGGACGTCGTTTTCCTGCTCTTCCTTGTGCAGCACGCGCAGGGCGATGCGCTCGCCGTTGGCGTCGTGCAGGTCCATCAGCACCGAGCCGTCGGGGCGGTAGGAGAATTGCGGGGCATAGGCGCGGAACTGGTTCTGCAGGTATTCGATGGCGGCGTTGGAAATGGCAGGCATGACGTATTCCCTGTGTGTTGGTTGGGTAGCCGATGACTTTGCAGCGATCGTTCCGCCCTTGTCGCTATTTCTAAATGACTGTTTTTGCTGGTTTTTTATCCTGATAGATGGCCCTTTGATGCTTGCGTATTGCAAAGCCTCGACAGCGCTCGGCGCCTTACTGCAAGCCCGGATGCTGGCGAAGTGGTGTCGAGGCGCGCCGCGGCTGCGGCAGGCCCGCCGGCGGTTGGTACGGCGGTACCGATAACGCCCTGGGGCGCGTACCGCTCGTCGGGCCCGGCGCTTTTTGGGGCGACAAGAAAGCGACGCGCAGGTCCGCGGCCCGCGCTAAGTGGATGACCCGCGGAGCGCTTTCGCCGATCAGGCATTCTGCATGGCCAAAGGATGGCGTCCTGCCAGCCTTTTTTCGCTGGCGACCGGCGCTACCTTTTCCCGAAAGAGGGGCTTTTCCCGGGGAGGGTATCCGCATGACGCATTTCACTCGTGGCGAAATCGAAGCCTTGTTGCAGCACAACCATCCGGGGTTCCGCTTCAACTGCTGCCGCCAGCTCGATGGCTGCTACGCCATCAGCCTGCGCCACCCGTCGCAGGGCAGGGCGCCCACCACGGTGGTGGGCATCAGCGGCGAGGAACTCTGCACCGTCGAGCAGGTGGAAAGCCTGGGCCAGGAGCTGATCCGCACCTACGCCGCCGCCTGAGGCGCGGCGGCGTCGCCCGCGGGAAAAGCTGAACTCCCCGCTTGCGTCCGGCTCAACCGAGGTAGAGCTGACGCACGGAGGAGCCTGGAAATGAAACCCGATATCTGTGCCTGCCCCAACTGCATCTGCGAGCTGGACGCCGCCGCCGTGCGCGAGGGCGACCGCTATTTCTGCTGCCAGGCCTGCGCCCAGGGCCACCCCGAGGACCGCCAGTGCAAGGACCCCGAATGCCCCTGCGCCGACAGCGGCAGGCTGAAGAAGGCGCAGGAACGGCAACTGGACCACTCCCTGGAAGAAACCTTCCCCGCCAGCGACCCCATTTCCCCCTGAGGCCCATGCGCCGCGCGCGGCCCGTAGGTGGCCGGACAGGGCGGCGCTCAGCAAGAGGAGAAGGCCATGAGCGATGATCGCAAGCACAGCCAGCCGCAGGAAATCGACGACACCGAGGACCGCATGGGCTCGGTGCGCGAACTGGATTTCGAGGACGAGCGCGCCGAGGGCCGCATCGGCGACGAGCGTCCGCGACGCGAAGTGAATGAGGAGTTCCCGCCGCAGCGGGCTGCCGAGATGGGCATGACCGGCGGCGAGACCCTGGTCGATGGCGAGTACGAGGACCACGTGGACAGCGACGACCTGGCCCCGGAGACGCTGCTGGACGAAGGCACCGAGTCCGAACTCGAGCCCGCCGACGAAACCCCGGTGGACCGCGAACTGCGGGTGGTGGGCGAGGAGGAGATCGGCGGCGGCATCGGCCTGGACGAGGCCGAGCTGGGCCGCTCCGCGCCTTTGGACGGCAAGCCCTGGACCGACCAGGTGTCGCCGCCGGACACTGACGAGGAAGAACGCTGAAGCGGCCCGCCGCGGAGGAAACGCCCATGGCCAGTGATACGCCGAGCCTGGAGGAGTACGCCCGCCGCCGTGACTTCAGCGGCACGCCGGAGCCGCGCGGCGAGGCCCCCGGACACCAGGCCGGGGAACTGGAATTCGTCGTCCAGAAGCATGACGCCAGCCACCTGCACTACGACTTCCGCCTGGAACTCGATGGCGTGCTCAAGAGCTGGGCGGTGCCCAAGGGGCCCTGCCTGGACCCTTCGGTGAAGCGCCTGGCCATCGAGGTGGAGGACCACCCGCTGGAATACGCCGGCTTCGAGGGCCACATTCCCGAGGGCCATTACGGCGCCGGCGACGTCATCGTCTGGGACCGCGGCCGCTGGCAGCCCCTGGGCGACCCGCGGCAGGGTCTGGAGAACGGCCACCTGAAGTTCCGCCTGGAAGGCAGCAAGCTGCACGGCAGCTGGAACCTCATCCGCACCCGCATGGCCGGGCGCAAGCCACAGTGGTTCCTGGTCAAGGGGCGCGACGACCAGGCCCGCGACTTCCCCCGCCACGACATCCTCGCCGAGGCGCCGCAGAGCGTGCTCAGCGGGCGGACGCTGCCCGGCGAGGCGGCGCCGGCGCAAAAGCCGGCCGACCCGCCCAGGCGCGCCGCCGCGGCCAAGGCGCCGCGCCGCAAGGCCGCCAAGGCCGGCGCCATGCCCGAGCGCATCTCCCCGGAACTGGCCACGTTGCTGGATGCGCCCCCGGAGGGCGACTGGCGCTACGAGCTGAAGCTCGACGGCTACCGCATCCTGGCGCGGGTGGAAAAGGGCGAGGTGCGCCTGCAGACGCGCAACGGCCACGACTGGGCGGAGCGCCTGCCGGACATCTGCGCCGCGCTGCGTGCCCTGCCGCTGCAGTCCGCCTGGCTCGACGGCGAAATCCTGGTGGTGGACGAGGAGGGTCGCCCGGACTTCCAGCGCCTGCAGAACGCCTTCGACGTCGGCGCCAGCGACGAGGTGCGCTACACCCTGTTCGACCTGCTCTGGCTGGACGGCGAGGACCTGCGCCGGCAGCCCGTGGAGCAGCGCCGCGTCATGCTGGCCGGGTTGCTGAAGCACAATGCCAGCGACCGCCTGCGCTACTCGGAGGATTTCACCGACGACCCGCGCAGCATCCTCGACAGCGCCTGCCGCCTGGGCCTGGAAGGGCTGATCGGCAAGCGTGTCGGCAGCGCCTATGTCGAGCGCCGCTCCACCGACTGGATCAAGCTCAAGTGCAAGCGCCGCCAGGAATTCGTCATCCTCGGCCTGACCCCGCCCAAGGGCAGCCGCCGGCATTTCGGCGCGCTGCTGCTGGGCCTGCACGACGACCAGGGCGAGCTGCGCTACGCCGGCAAGGTGGGCACCGGCTTCGACGCCGCCACCCTCAAGCGGGTGCACGACAGCCTGCGCCCGCTGGCCAGCAAGACCTGCCCGCTGGCCTCGCCGCCGCGCGGCCAGGCCTTCCAGGGCGTGACCTGGCTGCGCCCCGAGCGGCTCTGCGAAGTGGTCTTCGCCGAAATGACCCGCGAGGGTCTGGTGCGCCACGCGGTGTTCCACGGCCTGCGCAACGACAAGCCCGCCGAGGCGATAGTCGAGGAACGCGCGAAGCCGGCGGCCGGGGAGGGCGCGCAGCCCGCGGCGAAACGTCCGCGCAAGGCGGCGAAGGACGACGCGAAGGTGGCCGGCGTGGCCATCACCCACCCCGAGCGGGTGATCGACGCCGCCAGCGGCCTGCGCAAGCTGGACCTGGCGCGCTACTACGAGAGGGCCGCCGAGCGCATGCTGCCCTGGCTCGGCGACCGCCCGGTGTCGCTGTTGCGTGCCCCGGACGGCGTCGGCGGCGAGGTGTTCTTCCAGCGCCACGCCTCGCGCAACGCCATGCCCGGCGTGGAACAGCTGGACCCGCGCCTGGACCCGGGCCACGCGCCGCTGCTGCGCATCGCCACCGCCAAGGCCCTGGCCGGCGCCGCGCAGATGGGC
This sequence comes from Pseudomonas sp. A6, assembly GCF_052367875.1. NCBI lineage: Bacteria > Pseudomonadati > Pseudomonadota > Gammaproteobacteria > Pseudomonadales > Pseudomonadaceae > Pseudomonas > Pseudomonas sp. A6. The sequence goes on from NZ_CP198970.1 coordinate 2,657,081, forward strand.
GTGGTCGAGCTGCACACCTGGAACGCCCGGGTGGACGACCTGGAGCACCCCGACCGCTTCGTCCTCGACCTAGACCCCGACCCCAGCCTGCCCTGGGCGCGGATGATCGAGGCGACCCGACTGACCCTCGCAGTGCTCGACGAACTGGGCCTGGCCTGCTTCCTCAAGACCAGCGGCGGGAAGGGCATGCACATCCTGGTGCCGCTGGAGCGCCGCCACGGCTGGGACGAGGTCAAGGACTTCGCCCACGCCATCACCCGCTACCTGGCCAGGCAGATGCCGGACCGCTTCAGCGCCGTATCCGGGCCGAAGAACCGCGTCGGGCGGATCTTCGTCGACTACCTGCGCAACAGCCGCGGCGCCAGCACCGTGTGCGCCTGGTCGGTCCGCGCCCGCGAAGGCCTGCCGGTGTCGGTGCCGGTGGCCGAGGGCGAGCTGGATGCGTTGCGCGGCGCCAATGCCTGGAACCTGGGCAACATCGACGAGCGCCTGGCGCTGAAGGGCAGGGACGATCCCTGGGCGAGCTGGGGCGAGACCCGGCAACGCCTGACGCGGCGGATGTGGCAGCAGTTGGGCGAGGAGCGCTGAGGCCGGCCTGCCGGCCGGATCGCGGACGAAGTCCGCTCCTACGTCCGCAAACACAATCCGTAGGATGGCGTTGAGCGAAGCGATACCCATCGCCACGACCGCATGGGTTTCGCAAGCTCAACCCATCCTACGAAAAGCGCCTCGGCACAAGACAGTTGCTCCTACGAAAAGCCGTGCTCGCCTGCAATGTAGGTCGGGCCCCAGGACGCACGGACGTAGGAGCGGACTTCGTCCGCGATCGCGCTCACCGGCGGCTCCTCACCTCAGGGTTCGCTAGGCCCCCAGGCAGGCGAATAGCCGCAGGGAAATGCGCGCGGCCGGCGGGCCGCTGGCGGGAAAAGCTGAACTCCGCCGCCCACGGCCGGCCGAACCCTGTGACCGGCGGGGCTGCGGCCCCGCGCCACGAAGCGGAGGAGACCTGTCATGAGCGACCAACCCTGCGCCTGCCCCGGCTGCCAGTGCAGCCTGGGCGCCGCCGCCGTGTTCGCCGACGGCCGCGCCTATTGCTGCCAGGCCTGCGCGGACGGCCATCCCGATGGCGAGAAGCACTGCCAGGACCCGCACTGCCATTGCGGCGAGACACTGCCGCCGCGCGGCTGACGGCCCGCGATACCGACCCACGCACCGGAGGACAGCCACCATGAGCGAGAAACTACCGCCCCAGCACCAGGACCAGCAGCCCGGCCGCGAGGAGATCATGCAGCCGCCGCCGGAGTTCGCCTCGGAAAGCTACCGCGCCGCCGGCAAGCTGGAGGGCAAGGTGGCGGTGGTCACCGGCGGCGACAGCGGCATCGGCCGCGCCGTGGCGCTGACCTTCGCCCGCGAGGGCGCCGACGTGATGCTGCTGTACCTGGAGGAAACCGAGGACGCGACCAAGACCTGCCAGTTGATCGAGGCCTGCGGCCAGCACTGCCTGGAACTGGCCGGCGACATCGCCGACGCCGGTTTCTGCGCCGAGGTGGCGCGGCGCCTGAAGGAACGCTGGGGCAGGCTGGACGTGCTGGTGAACAACGCCGGCGAACAGCACCCGGCCGACTCCCTCGAAGACATCAGCGAGGAACAGTGGGAGCGCACCTTCCGCACCAACATCTTCGGCATGTTCCAGCTGACCAAGGCGCTGCTGCCGCTGATGGGCGAGGGCGCGGCCATCGTCAACACCACCTCGATCACCGCCTACAAGGGCAACCCCAGGCTCATCGACTATTCCTCGACCAAGGGCGCCATCACTTCCTTCACCCGTTCCCTGGCGCTGAACCTGGTGCAGCGCGGCATCCGGGTGAACGCCGTGGCCCCGGGGCCGATCTGGACGCCGTTGATCCCCTCGACCTTCAGCGCCGAGGAGGTGGCGGAGTTCGGCAGCAACACCCCGATGGGGCGGCCTGGCCAGCCCGACGAACTAGCCCCGGCCTACGTCTACCTGGCCTGTTCCGACTCCTCGTACATGAGCGGCCAGGTGCTGCACGTCAACGGCGGAACCGTGGTCAACGGCTGAGACGCCCGGCCCCTGGCGCAATGCAGCTCCAGGGGCCAGGGATCAGGCCTTGCGCAAGGCCTCGATCAGCTCCTGCTTGCGCATGCTCGAGCGCCCGCGGATGTTCTGCCGGCGCGCGCGCTCCAGCAGCTCCTGCTTGTTCATCGCCTCCAGGCGCTGGCCGGGGCGCGGCACGCCGTGCTTGGTGGCCACCGCGCGGCGCGCCGAGGAACGCCGCGACTCGGCCTTGGCTCCCGGGCTCTTCTTCTGGCCCGAGCCGCCGGAGCGCTCGCCGCCGCCGGACTGCTTGTTGACGGTGGCCCAGGCCCGCGCTTCGGCCTCGTCCCTGGACACGCCACGCTCCTCGTAGCTTTCCTCGATATGTTCGGCCTTGCGCTTCTGCTTGTCGGTGTACTTGTCTTTGCTGCCTCGGGGCATCGCTCTTCTCCTTTCGCGGCCGCTTCACTGCGGGGTTCGTTCGGGAGAGGCCGCGGTGCCGGGCGGTGTTCAGCGATTCGGACGGACGGCCGCCCCGGGCGGGGAAAACACCTGAACTCTGGCCGGCGCACCGGGCCTAGATACACGAGGCGGCCGCCGGCGCCGCCGGTTTCCCACAGGCGAACCGCGGAGAACACGCCATGCAAGGCTCCAGCACCCCCGTGCCCGAACAGGTGGAGAACTTCAAGCAGGAAGTGCTGACGCGACTGCGCTACGACGTCGGCAAGGACGCCGCCGACGCCTACGCCCACGACTGGTTCGAGGCCGTGGCGCTGGCCGCGCGGCGCTACATCGTCGACGGCTGGGACGAGGCCAGCCGGAGCATCGACCGCGGCCAGCGCAAGCGCGTCTACTACCTGTCGCTGGAGTTCCTCATCGGCCGCCTGCTGATCGACAACCTGAGCAACCTCGGCCTGCTGGAGATCGCCCGCGAGGCGCTGCTGCAGCTGGGCGTGGAGCTGGAGCAGGTGCGCCTGGCCGAGCCCGACGCGGCCCTGGGCAACGGCGGCCTGGGCCGCCTGGCGGCGTGCTTCATGGAGAGCATGGCGACCCTCGACATCCCCGCCTACGGCTACGGCATCCGCTACGAGCACGGGCTGTTCCGCCAGAGCATCGCCGACGGCTGGCAGCAGGAGCAGCCGGAGACCTGGCTGGACTTCGGCAACCCCTGGGAGTTCGAGCGCCCGGAATGCAGCATCAGCATCGGCTTCGGCGGCAGCGTGTACGCCATCAACGGCAGCGACGGCAGCGCGCGGCAGCACTGGGAACCCATGGAGCGCCTGCGCGCGGTGGCCTACGACATGCCCATCGTCGGCTGGCGGCGGGCCGGGGTGAACACCCTGCGGCTGTGGCGCGCCCGTGGCGAGGAAACCCTCAAGCTCGACCGCTTCAACGCCGGCGACCACCTCGGCGCGGTGGCCGACACGGCGCGCGCCGAGAGCATCTCGCGGGTGCTCTACCCAGCGGACAGCACCGAGGCCGGCCAGGAGCTGCGCCTGCGCCAGGAATACTTCTTCGTCAGCGCCTCGCTGCAGGACCTGCTGCAGCGCCACCTGGACCATGGCCTGGCGCTGGCCAGCCTGCCGGCGCGGGTGGCCATCCAGCTCAACGACACCCACCCGGCCATCGCCGTGGCCGAGCTGATGCGCCTACTGCTGGACGACCACTACCTGCCGTGGGAACAGGCCTGGGGGCTGACCGTGGCGACGCTGTCCTACACCAACCACACGCTGCTGCCCGAGGCCCTGGAGTCCTGGCCGGTGGGGCTGATGGAGCGCATGCTGCCGCGGCACATGCAGATCATCTACCTGATCAACGCCTTCCACATCGACGCGCTGCGCGCCAAGGACATCCACGACTTCGCCCTGCTGCGCGCGGTGTCGCTGATCGAGGAGGACAACGGCCGGCGGGTGCGCATGGGCAACCTGGCGTTCCTCGGCTCGCACAGCGTCAACGGCGTATCCGCGCTGCACACCGAGCTGATGCGCGAGACGGTGTTCCGCGACCTGCACCGCCTGTACCCGGGGCGCATCAGCAACAAGACCAACGGCGTGACCTTCCGCCGCTGGCTGTTCCAGACCAACCCGGAGCTGACCGGGCTGCTCTGCGAGTTCCTCGGCCGCGAGCTGCTCGACGACCCCGAGATGCGCCTGCGCGCCCTGGAGGCCCACGCCGGCGACGCCGCTGTGCAGCGCGGCTTCGCCCAGCAGCGGCGGCACAACAAGGCGCGCCTGGCGCAGCGGGTGGAGGAGCGCCTGGGCATCCGCCTGGACGTCGAGGCGCTGTTCGACGTGCAGGTCAAGCGCATCCACGAGTACAAGCGCCAGTTGCTCAACCTGCTGCACGCCGTGGCGCTGTACCAGGACATCCGCAACGACCCGGCCGCCCCGCGGGTGCCGCGGGTGAAGATCTTCGCCGGCAAGGCCGCGCCCAGCTACCACCAGGCCAAGCTGATCATCAAACTGGCCAACGACGTCGCCCGCATCGTCAACGACGACCCGACCGTGCGCGGCCTGCTCAAGGTGGTGTTCATCCCCAACTACAACGTCAGCCTGGCCGAGGCCATCATCCCGGCGGCGGACCTGTCCGAGCAGATTTCCACCGCGGGCCTGGAGGCCTCGGGCACCAGCAACATGAAGTTCGCCTTGAACGGCGCGCTGACCATCGGCACCCTGGACGGCGCCAACGTCGAGATGTCCGAGCGCATCGGCCTGGAGAACCTGTTCATCTTCGGCCTCACCGCCCAGCAGGTGGAGGCGCGCAAGCACGCCGGCGAGCTGTCCATGGCCGGCGAGATCGCCGCCTCGCCGCGCCTGCAGGAGGCCCTGCAGGCCATCGGCTCGGGGGTGTTCTCGCCGGACGACGCCAACCGCTACGCGGCCCTGGTCGACGGGCTGCGCCATGACGACAGGTTCATGCTCTGCGCCGACTTCGAGGCCTACTGGCAGGCCCAGGAACGCGTCGAGGCGCTGTGGCGCGAGCCGGCGCGCTGGTGGCGGGCGGCGGTGCTGAACACCGCGCGGGTCGGCTGGTTCTCCTCCGACCGCACCATCCGCGAGTACGCCGAGGACATCTGGAAGGTGCCGCTGGGCGGCGCCTAGGGTCTACCAGAAGCCGCCGCCGTGGCGGCGCGCCAGGTAGTCCGGGCTGAGGCCGAAGCCGGTCTGGAAGAAGGCCTGCAGGCGGGTGTCCAGCACCATGCGGTTGAGCGAGGCCAGCGGGCCGACGATGCGCTCGGGGTCGCCGCGCCCGCCGTAGTGGTTCTCGTGCACCAGGCTGGCGCCCTGCGGCTCGGCGCGGATCAGGCAGTGGCAGTCCAGGCCCTCGCCGGGTCGGCGGGCGTGCAGGCCCAGTTCGGAGAGCCCGTCGGCGCCGCGGTGCAGGCCCACGTGGCAGAGCAGGCCGTGGGCGCGGGCGTACTCGCCGGCGGCGGCGAAGGCGGGCAGGGCCACCTCGGCCAGGGCCCGCTCGTAGGCCTGGGCGAAGTCGGTGTCGTCGCGGCTGTTCATGGCGCATTCCTTTGGTGTTCGACGCTTGCCGGGGTTGGACCGGCGCGGCGGGCGAATGCGCGGACGATCCGCCGGGCGGTCGTGCCGGGCTACCGCCGGGGAAATCGTTCAAACCATCGGCCGGCGCGGCAGTCTGCACCTGCAACAGCCCTTCGCGGAGAAGCCCATGGAAACCCTGTCGCGCATCGGCGCGGCGCTGCTGGCGGAATTTTCCGACCTGCGCGAGCTGGAACAGATCACCCGCGCCTGCTTCCGCCTGGCGCTCGCCGCGCTGCTCGGCGGCCTGCTGGGCTACGAGCGCGAGGCCCGGGGCAAGGCCGCCGGGTTGCGCACGCACATGCTGGTCACCCTGGGCGCCGCGCTCTTCGTCATGGCCATGAGCGAGGGCGGCGCCGGCGACGACGCCATCAGCCGGGTGATCCAGGGCATCGCCGCGGGCATCGGCTTCCTCTGCGCCGGCACCATCCTCAAGGGCGGCGCCGACACCGCGCGGGTGAAAGGGCTGACCACCGCGGCCGGGCTGTGGCTGAGCACCGCCATCGGCATCTGCGTGGGCCGCGGCCATTCCGCCACCGCGGTGCTTGGCACCCTGCTGGCGCTGCTGGTTCTGCACAGCCTGCCGCGCCTGTTCGAGCGGCCGCGGGCGCCGCGCAAGACTTCGGAGCAGCAGCATGTTCCGTGAATTCGACGGCAGCAGCGCCTGGACCGACGCCATGCGCAGCGGCGGCGCCTACGTCGGGCTGATCGAATACCAGCCCAAGCGCGAGGGCGCGGCGGTGCAGGTGCTCTGGGTGTTCGCCCCCGGCAGCCGCAACGAGGCCCAGGCCGAGGACGCGGCCCGGCGCATGCTGGCGCGCATCCGCGACATTTCGGCGGACGGCCGCGTCCGCTTCGACGACGGCATCTCACTGTAGGAGGCATGCATGGCGCGCATGATCTGGAAGGGCGCGATCAGTTTCGGCCTGGTGCACATTCCCGTGGGGCTCAACAGCGCCAGCCGCTCCGGCGGCACCGACTTCGACTGGCTGGACGCCCGCAGCCTGGAGCCGGTGGGCTACAAGCGGGTGAACAAGGTGACCGGCAAGGAGGTGCCCAAGGAGCAGATCGTCAAGGGCGTGGAATACGAGAAGGGCCGCTACGTGGTGCTCAGCGAGGCGGAAATCCGCGCGGCGCGCCCGCGGGCCACCCAGACCATCGACATCCTGCGCTTCGTCGAGCGCGGCGAGATTCCCTTGCCGTACTTCGACTCGCCCTACTACCTGAGCCCCGAGCGGCGCGGCGAGAAGGTCTACGTGCTGCTGCGCGAGACCCTCGCGCGCAGCGGCAAGGTCGCGGTGTGCCAGCTGGTGCTGCACAGCCGCCAGCACCTGGCGGCGCTGCTGGCCGACGGCGAGGCGCTGCTGCTGATGACGCTGCGCTGGCCGGGCGAGGTGCGCTCGGTGGACGAGCTGGACCTGGCGCTGGACGACATCGCCCTGGACAAGCGCGAGCGCGAGATGGCCGCGCGCCTGGTGGAGGACATGAGCGAGGCCTGGGACGACTCGGCCTTCAAGGACAGCTTCAGCGACGAGATCCACGCCCTGGTCGAGCAGAAGGCCGCCAAGGGCCAGCTGGAGGAAGTGCCCGGCGCCGAGGCCCCGGAAGCCGGGGAGGGCGCCGACATCATCGACCTCACCGACCTGCTGCGGCGCAGCCTGCGCGGCAACGCCAGGGGCGGCGGCAAGGCGGCCAAGGACAAGGCCGAAGCGGCGCCGGCGCCGCGCAAAAGCAGCGGCCGGCGGCGCGCCTCGCGCTGAGCCGGCCCGCCGGCGAAAAGTCTGAACTTGCCGGCGGGCCCGGCCTCGGAAAACATGGGGCCGCAGGTGGCGGCCGACGACGAACAGGCGATCGCCTGGCGAGGAGGGCGCAGCGATGAATTCGGACCTGCAGGGGCGCGCCAGCGCCGCGGCCAAGGCGCCGCGCATCGCCATCGAGGGCGTCGAGCCCCAGGTCGAGGGCGGGCGCTTCGCCGCCAAGGCCATCGCCGGCCAGGGCTGCCCGGTCAGTGCGCGCATCTTCATGGACGGCCACGAGCAACTGGGCGCCGAAGTGACCTGGCGCCTGGAGCCGGAAGAGGCCTGGCGCAGCCTGCCGCTGGCCTGGCAGGGCAACGACCTGTGGCGCGCCGAACTGCTGCCGCCCCACGAGGGCCGCATCCAGTTCGTGATCCAGGCCTGGCTGGACCGCTACGCCAGCTTCCGCCACGACCTGGAGAAGAAGTACGCCGCCGGCCAGGCCGTGGACCTGGAACTCAGCGAGGGCGAGCAGCTGCTGCGCGAGGCGCGGCAGGGCGCCCAGGGCGAACCGGCCGCGCAGCTCGACGCCCTGCTGGGCCGGCTCGCCGCCGAGCAGGCCCGCGACGGCCGCGTGGCCCTGCTGCTGGCGCCGGCCACCCTGGCGCTGATGCAACAGCTGGAGCCGCGCCTGCACCGCGTGCGCAGCCCGCTGCTGAGCCTGGAAGTGGAGCGGCCGCTGGCCGGCTTCGCCAGCTGGTACGAGCTGTTTCCGCGTTCGGAGGGCGCGCAGCCGGGTGTGCACGGGCGCTTCGAGGACGTGCGCCGGCGCCTGGCGGAAATCGCCGCCATGGGCTTCGACGTGCTGTATTTCCCGCCCATCCACCCCATCGGCCGCACCCACCGCAAGGGCCCGAACAACAGCCTGCGGGCCGGCCCGGACGACCCCGGCAGCCCCTACGCCATCGGCGCCGAGGAGGGCGGCCACGAGGCCGTGCACCCGCAGCTGGGCAGCCTGGAGGACTTCCGCGCGCTGGTGGCCGATGCCCGCGCCCACGGCCTGGAGGTGGCCCTGGACTTCGCCATCCAGTGCTCGCCGGACCACCCCTGGCTGCGCCGGCATCCCGGCTGGTTCAGCTGGCGCGCCGACGGCAGCATCCGCCATGCCGAGAACCCGCCGAAGAAGTACGAGGACATCGTCAACGTCGACTTCTACGCCGCCGACGCCGTGCCTTCGCTGTGGCTGGCGCTGCTGGAGGTGGTGCTGGGCTGGGTGGCCCAGGGCGTGACGCTGTTCCGCGTCGACAACCCGCACACCAAACCGCTGCCGTTCTGGGAATGGCTGATCGCCGAGGTGCGCCACCTGCACCCGGAAGTGATCTTCCTGGCCGAGGCCTTCACCCGCCCGGCGATGATGGCGCGCCTGGGCAAGCTCGGCTTCAGCCAGAGCTACACCTACTTCACCTGGCGCAACACCAAGCAGGAATTGCAGGAATACTTCGCCGAGCTGAACCAGCCGCCCTGGCGCGACTGCTACCGGCCCAACTTCTTCGTCAACACCCCGGACATCAACCCCTTCTTCCTGCAGCGCAGCGGGCGCGCCGGCTTTCTCATCCGCGCCGTGCTGGCGGCCACCGGCTCGGGGCTGTGGGGGATGTATTCGGGCTTCGAGCTGTGCGAGGCCGCGGCCATCCCCGGGCGCGAGGAATACGCCGACTCCGAGAAGTACCAGCTGCGCCAGCGCGACTACCGCGCGCCGGGCAACATCGTCGGCGAGATCACCCGGCTCAACCGCATCCGCCGCGAGAACCCGGCGCTGCACAGCCACCTCGGCTTCCAGGCCTACAACGCCTGGAACGACAACATCCTCTACTTCGGCAAGCGCACCGCGGACCTGGCCAACTTCGTGCTGGTCGCCGTGTGCCTGGACCCGGACAACGCCCAGGAGGCCGACTTCGAGCTGCCGCTGTGGGAGTTCGGCCTGGCGGACGACGCCGCCATGGGCGGCGAGGACCTGATGAACGGCCACCAGTGGACCTGGTACGGCAAACGCCAACGGATGCGCATCGAGCCCTGGCACCTTCCCTTCGGCATCTGGCGCCTGCACCCGCAGCGCCGCTAGGAGTTCGCCCATGGCCAGACGCCTGAGAAAGCCCCGTCCCTTCCTGCACGACCCGCTCTGGTACAAGGACGCGGTCATCTACCAGCTGCACGTGAAGTCCTTCTTCGATGCCAACAACGACGGCATCGGCGACTTCGCCGGGCTGATCGACAAGCTCGACTACATCGCCGACCTGGGGGTGAACACCCTCTGGCTGCTGCCGTTCTATCCCTCGCCGCGGCGCGACGACGGCTACGACATCGCCATGTACCGCGGCGTGCACAGCGACTACGGCAACCTGGCCGACGTGCGCCGCTTCATCGCCGCCGCCCATGTGCGCGGCCTGCGGGTGATCACCGAGCTTGTGATCAACCACACCTCCGACCAGCACCCCTGGTTCCAGCGCGCGCGGCGGGCGAAGAAGGGCTCGCGGGCGCGGGAGTGGTACGTGTGGTCCGACAGCGACGAGCGCTACGCCGACACCCGCATCATCTTCGTCGACAGCGAGACCTCCAACTGGACCTGGGACCCGCTGGCCGGGCAGTACTACTGGCATCGCTTCTACTCGCACCAGCCGGACCTGAACTTCGACAACCCGCAGGTGCTGCGCGCGGTGCTGGGGGTGATGCGCTTCTGGCTCGACCTGGGCGTGGACGGCCTGCGCCTGGACGCCATTCCCTACCTGATCGAGCGCGAGGGCACCAGCAGCGAGAACCTGCCGCAGACCCACGCGGTGCTCAAGCGCATCCGCGCCGAGCTGGACGCCCACTACCCCGACCGCATGCTGCTGGCCGAGGCCAACCAGTGGCCGGAGGACACCCGTCCGTACTTCGGCGGCATGGACGACGGCGGCCCCGGCGACGAATGCCACATGGCCTTCCACTTCCCGCTGATGCCGCGCATGTACATGGCCATCGCCCAGGAAGACCGCTTCCCCATCAGCGACATCCTGCGCCAGACCCCGGCCATCCCCGACAACTGCCAGTGGGCGGTCTTCCTGCGCAACCACGACGAGCTGACCCTGGAGATGGTCACCGACGACGAGCGCGACTACCTGTGGAACTACTACGCCGCCGATCGCCGGGCACGCATCAACCTGGGCATCCGCCGGCGCCTGGCGCCGCTGGTGGAGCGCGACCGGCGGCGCATCGAGCTGCTCAACAGCCTGCTGCTGTCGATGCCCGGCACGCCGACGCTGTACTACGGCGACGAGATCGGCATGGGCGACAACATCTACCTGGGCGACCGCGACGGCGTGCGCACCCCCATGCAGTGGTCGGTGGACCGCAACGGCGGCTTCTCCCGCGCCGACCCGGCGAGCCTGGTGCTGCCGCCCATCCTCGACCCGCTGTACGGCTACCAGAGCGTCAACGTCGAGACGCAGCTGCGCGACCCGCATTCGCTGCTCAACTGGACGCGGCGCATGCTCGCCGTGCGCAAGCAGCAGAAGGCCTTCGGCCGCGGCAGCATGACCCTGCTGTCGCCGAGCAACAGGCGCATCCTCGCCTACCTGCGGCAGTACCGCGGCGAGGACGGCGAGGACAGCCTGCTGTGCGTGGCCAACCTGTCCGGTGCGGCCCAGGCGGTGGAGCTGGAACTGGCCGAGTTCGACGGCCGCGTGCCGCTGGAAATGCTCGGCGGCGCGGCCTTCCCGCCGATCGGCCGGCTGACCTACCTGCTGACCCTGCCGCCCTACGGCTTCTACTGGTTCTACCTGGCCGACTCCCAGCGCATGCCCAGCTGGCACCGCCAGCCGGAAGAACGCCTGCCGGAGCTGCCGACCCTGGTGCTGGGCCAGCGCCTGGAGGAGATCATGGCCGGTGCCCCGCGCGAGCTGCTGGAGAGGGATTCGCTGCCGCGCTACCTGCCGCGCCGGCGCTGGTTCCCCCATGCCCGCGCGCAGGCCGGCAGCGTGCGCCTGCTCTACGCGCTGCCGCTGGAAGAGGGCGACGCCGCGCCGCTGCTGGCGGAGCTGGAATACCGTGACGGCGAGTTGCACGAGCGCTACCAGCTGCCGCTGGCCGCGGCGCCGGAAAAAAGCGCCAGCGGCTACGACCTGCCGCAGCAACTGGCCCTGGCCCGGCTGCGCCGCGGCCGCCGCGTCGGCCTGCTGACCGACGCCCTCAGCCTGCCGCGCTTCAGCCGCGTGGTGCTGCGCCTGCTGCGCGAGAACGCGACCCTGGCCGGCGCCGGCGGCGAGGTGCAGTTCCTGGCGCAACCCGGCCTGGCCGAGCTGGAACTGGCCGAGGACGTCCCGGTGCGGGTGCTGGCCGCGGACCAGTCGAACACCTCGGCGCTGGTCGGCGACGGCCTGCTGCTCAAGGTCCTGCGCCGCGTCTCGCCCGGCCTGCACCCGGAGGCGGAAATGGGCGCCTACCTGAGCCGCCACGGCTTCGCCAACGTCGCGCCGCTGCTGGGCGAGGTGCGCCGGGTGGACGAGCAGGGGCAGACGCACACCCTGATGCTGCTGCAGGGCTACCTGAGCAACCAGGGCGACGCCTGGACCTGGACGCAGAACAACCTCGAGCGGGCCATCCGCGAGGCCCTGGCCGCCGGCGCCGCGCAGACACCGGAATTCGATGCCCTGGAAGAGCTGCGCGGCTTCGCCGCCACCCTCGGCCGGCGCCTGGGCGAGATGCACCAGGTGCTGGCCAACGGCGTGGACGAGCCGGACTTCGCCCCGCGGCGCAGCGGCCCGGCCGATAGCCGGGCCTGGCAGGAGGGCGTCGGCGCCCAGGTCGAGCAGGCCCTGCGGGCGCTGGAAGACGCCCCCGGGCTGGACGAGCGCGGCCGCGCCCAGGCCGCGCGCCTGCTGGAGCTGCGCGACGACCTGCTGCTGACGCTGGGCAACCTGGCGCGGCTGGCCGAGGGCGGGCTGATGATCCGCGTGCACGGCGACCTGCACCTGGGCCAGGTGCTGGTGGTGCAGGAGGACGCCTACCTGATCGATTTCGAGGGCGAGCCCAACCGTTCGCTGGCCGAACGCCGGGCCCTGAACAGCCCGATGAAGGACGTGGCCGGGGTGCTGCGCTCCTTCGACTACGCCGCCGCCATGGCCGAGCGCAACCTGCAGAGCGCCGACGTCTCGGAGGAAGCGGTGCAGGTGCGCCGCGCCCTGGCCCAGCGCTACCGCGCGGATGCCCGCGACGCCTTCCTCGACGCCTACCGCCTGGCCGCCGCCGGGCTGCCCCACGAATGGCGCGGGCGCGAGGGGGAGGGCGCGGCCCTGGCGCTGTTCAGCCTGGAGAAGGCGGCCTACGAAGTGGTCTACGAGAGCGGCCACCGCCCCGACTGGGTCGCGGTGCCGCTGCTGGGAATGCTGGAACTGACGCTCCACCTGCTGGGAGGAAGGACATGACACAAGCGTCGCAAGACGACGAACGCAACCACCTGGAACGGCTGCAACGGGCCGAGCACGGCGACCCCTTCGCCTTCCTCGGTCCGCACCCGGAAGGCGCCGGCTGGCGCGTGCGCGCCTGGCTGCCGGGGGCCTTCGCCTGCGAGCTGCTGGGCCGCGAGGGCGAGTGCCTGGCGGCCATGCAGCAGCAGGACGCCAGCGGCCTGTTCAGCGCCCACCTGGATGCGCGCCAGGCCTACCTGCTGCGCATCCACTGGCCCGAGGGCGAACAGATCACCGAGGACCCGTACGCCTTCGGCCCGCTGCTGGGCGAGACCGACCTGTACCTGTTCGCCGAAGGCAACCACCGCCACCTGGGCCAGTGCTTCGGCGCCCAGGCCATGACCCTGGACGGCGTGGCCGGGGTGCGCTTCGCCGTATGGGCGCCCAACGCCCGGCGCGTGTCGGTGGTGGGCGACTTCAACGCCTGGGACGGGCGCCGCCACGCCATGCGCCTGCGCTACCCCAGCGGCGTGTGGGAGCTGTTCGTGCCGCGCCTGCAGCCGGGCGAGGTCTACAAGTACGAAATCCTCGGCCCCGGCGGCCTGCTGCCGCTCAAGGCCGACCCCGTGGCGCTGGCCACGGAACGGCCGCCGGCCACCGGCTCGCGGGTGGCCGACCCGGCGCCGTGGCACTGGCGGGACGAACGCTGGATGAGCGAGCGGCGCAGCCGCCAGGGCGCGGAAAGCCCGCTGGCGATCTACGAGTTGCACGCCGGCTCGTGGCAGACCCTCGACGGCCGCCCGCCGAGCTGGGACGAGCTGGCCGAGCGGCTGATCCCCTACCTGCAGGATATGGGCTTCACCCACGTCGAGCTGATGCCGATCATGGAGCACCCCTTCGGCGGCTCCTGGGGCTACCAGCCGCTGTCGCTGTTCGCCCCCACCGCGCGCTACGGCAGCCCGGCGCAGTTCGCCGCCTTCGTCGAACGCTGCCACCAGGCCGGGATCGGCGTCATCCTCGACTGGGTGCCGGCGCATTTCCCCACCGACGCGCACGGCCTCGGACAATTCGACGGCACAGCGCTGTACGAATACGCGCACCCTTTCGAGGGCTTCCACCCGGACTGGGACACCTACATCTACAACCTCGGCCGCACCGAGGTGCACGGCTTCCTGCTGGCCTCGGCGCTGCACTGGCTGCGCGAGTACCATGTCGACGGCCTGCGCGTCGACGCCGTGGCCTCGATGCTCTACCGCGACTACTCGCGCAAGGAAGGCGAGTGGATCCCCAACCGCCACGGCGGGCGCGAGAACCTGGAGGCCATCGAGTTCCTCCGCCACCTCAACGAGGTGGTCGCCGCCGAGGTGCCCGACGCCCTGGTGATCGCCGAGGAGTCCACCGCCTGGCCCGGCGTCAGCCGGCCGGTGGCCGAGGGCGGGCTGGGCTTCTCGCACAAGTGGAACATGGGCTGGATGCACGACACCCTGGCCTACATCCGCGAGGACCCGTTGTACCGCGGCTACCACCACCACCGCCTGACCTTCGGCCTGCTCTATGCCTTCACCGAGCGCTTCATCCTGCCCATCTCCCACGACGAGGTGGTGCACGGCAAGGGCTCGCTGCTGGGCAAGATGCCCGGCGACCGCTGGCGCCAGTTCGCCAACCTGCGCCTGTACCTGAGCCTGATGTGGACGCACCCGGGGCGCAAGCTGCTGTTCATGGGCTGCGAGTTCGGCCAGTGGCGCGAGTGGGACCACGACGACCAACTGGACTGGTATCTGCTGCGCTACGCCGAGCACCTGGGCGTGCAGACGCTGGTGCGCGACCTCAACCGCCTGTACCGCGAACTGCCGGCGCTGCACCAGCTGGACGACAGCGCCGAGGGCTTCCACTGGCTGATCGGCGACGACCAGCGCAACAGCGTCTATGCCTGGCTGCGCCTGGACCGCGAGCGCTCGCCGCTGCTGGTGGTGCACAACTTCACGCCGCTGCCGCGCGAAGGCTACCGGGTAGGGGTGCCGCTGCAGGGCGCCTGGCAGGTGCGGCTGAACTCCGACGGCGCCAGCTACGCCGGCTCCGATGCCGGCAGCCGCGAGCGCTGCGACAGCCTGCCGGAGCCGTCCCACGGCCAGCCGTACTCGCTGCTGCTGGACCTGCCGCCGCTGGGCAGCCTGGTCCTGGAGCCGGCGCCGGCCTTGCCGGCTTAATCGCGGATGAGATCCGCTCCTACGCTGCGCCACCTGCGCCATTCCCCTGTAGGAGCGCGCCCTGCGCGCGAATCGCGGGCAGGGCCCGCTCCTACAGGTTTGCGCGAGGCACGGCATGTTCTTGTAGGAGCAGATTCATCCGCGATAGCCGGACGTTCCGGCGCGGTTCGCGGATGAGATCCGCTCCTACGCTGCGCCACCCCCGCCATCCTCCTGTAGGAGGCACGGCATTCCCTCGTAGGATGGGTTGAGCGAAGCGATACCCATCAACCCGCCCGCGCCAGGCGCCGTTGCCGGCGGCGCAGACGGCGTGCCCGGCGTTCCAGCCACAGGTAGACCAGGCAGGCCAGGAACAGCGGCACCAGGAAGTACAGCACCCGGTAGCCGATCAGCGCCGCCAGCAGGGTGCCGCGGCCCAGGTGGTCGTGGAGGATGGCGATGAACACCGCCTCCAGCACGCCCAGGCCCGCCGGCACGTGCAGCACCACCCCGGCGATGCTGCTGATCAGCAGGGTGGCCAGTACCTCCGCATAGCTGGCCTTGTCTGGCAGCAGCACGCTCACCAGCAACGCCATCAGCGACCAGTTGGCCGCCCCCATGGCGCCCTGCAGCAGCGCCAGGCGCCAGCTCGGCAGGGCCAGGCTGAACTGCCGCCAGCCCCAGGCGCGGCGCCGGGCGTAGCGGCAGGCCAGGGGGTAGGCCGCGCCCAGGGCCAGCAGCAGCGCGCCGATCAGGCGCAGGCCGTTGCGGCCGACCGACCAGTCGTCCGGCAGGTCGGGGTAGCCGCTGACGAACAGCGCGCCGGCCAGCAGCAGGTAGCCGTACCAGTTGGTCACCAGGCTGAAGCTGAGGATGCGGGTGATGTCCGCCGCGCTCATGCCCAGGCGGCCGTACAGGCGGTAGCGCAGGGCCACGCCGCCGACCCAGGAGCTGAGGTTGAGGTTGAAGGCGTTGCACACGAAGGCCACGGTGAACACCCGCCGCACCGGCAGCGGGTGGCCGATGTAGTAGCGGCTGAGCACGTCGAAGCTGCTGAACACCGCGTAGCTGGCCAGGCTGATGCCCAGGCCCAGGAGCAGGGTGGTGGCGCGGTATTCGCTGAGCAGGTGGAACACCTCCTGCCAGTCGGTGGCGCGGATCAGCAGGAACAGCAGCACCGGCAGCAGCGCCAGCAGGGCGATGGAGAAGCCGCGCCGGGCCAGCTTCCAGGCCTGCTTGTGCTTCTCCCGCGGCGCGGCGGCGTTCATGGGCGCACCCGCGGGGCATCCGCCGCCGGTTCGCCTTCCAGGCCCCGCGGCGAGCGCAGGCGCTGGCGGTGCGCCGGCAACTGCCCGGCGATGGCCGGGAAATGCCGCAGGAAGTGGAAGCTGAGGAACACCAGGGGCGCGCGCCACCAGTAGCCGCGGCGCGCCACCTTGCGGGTGATGCGCCGGCAGTTGTCGCGGGCCAGGGCGTCCAGGTGCGCCTCCAGGGCGTGGGCGAAGCGCACGTCGTCGATCATCAGGTTGCCCTCCAGGTTCAGCGACAGGCTCAGCGGGTCCAGGTTGCTCGACCCCACCGTGGCCCAGCGCCCGTCGGCCACCGCCACCTTGCCGTGCAGCGGGCGGTCGCAGTACTCGTAGATCTCCACGCCGTCGCGCAGCAGGGTGTCGTAGAGCAGCTTGCTGCACAGGCGCACCAGCGGCATGTCCGGCAGGCCCTGCAGGACCAGGCGCACCTTCACCCCGCGCTGCGCGGCCTGGCGCAGCGCCCGCAGCAGGCGGTAGCCGGGGAAGAAGTAGGCGTTGGCGATGGTCAGCCGCCGCCGCGCGCCCCGGATCGCCGCCAGGTAGTGGCGCTCGATGTCGGTGCTGTGGCGGTCGTTGTCGCGCAGCACCAGGCAGGCGCGGCTCTCGCCGGCCAGTGTCGGCGCGCAGGGCGGCGCGCGGTCGGCGGCGCGGCCGTACTGATGCAGCAGGGCCAGGCTGGCCTGGCGGATGTCCCGGGCCACCGGGCCCTGCACCTGCACCGCGTAGTCCTGCTTGGCCATGGCGCCGAAGTCGGCCAGGTGGTCGGCGCTGAAGTTGATGCCGCCGACGAAGGCGGTGCTGCCGTCCACCACCAGCAGCTTGCGGTGCAGGCGGCGGAACAGGTTGGTGCGCAGGCCCAGCAGGCGCGGGCGCGGGTCGAACAGGTGCAGGCGCACCCCGGCCTCCAGCAGGCTGCGCACGTAGTCCCGGCCCAGGTCGGCGGTGCCGTAGCCGTCGACGATCAGCTCGACGCGCACGCCGCGCCGGGCCGCTGCCAGCAGCGCCCGGCGCAGGGCCAGGCCGACCTTGTCCTCGTAGATGATGAAGGTCTCCAGCAGGACTTCGCGCTGGGCCCGGGCGATGGCCTCGAACACCCGCGGGTAGAAGGCCTCGCCGTTGACCAGCAGTTCGATGCGGTTGCCCGCGTGCCAGCGATCGTTCATGGGCCCACCTCGGCAAGCAGCGGCAGATGGTCGGACAGGTGCGGCCAGGGGCGGCTGCCCAGCACCTGGCTGCTGCGCACCCGCAGGTTGCGCAGGTAGATGCGGTCCAGGCGCAGCAGCGGCCAGCGCGCCGGGAAGCTGCGCGGCGCGCCGGCCTTGTCGGCGAAGGCCGGCGCCAGGCCGCAGCCGGCGAGCAGGGCGCCGGCCTGGCAGCGCCAGTCGTTGAAATCGCCGGCGACGATCAGCGGCGCCTCGGCGGGCAAGCCTTCCAGCAGGCGGCAGAGCAGCGCCAGTTGCTGCCGCCGCTGCGCCTCGCGCAGGCCCAGGTGCACGCACACGGCATGCAGCGGGGCGCTGCCCGGCAGGTCGATGCAGGCGTGCAGCAGGCCGCGCTCCTCGTTGCCGGCGATGGAGATGTCGTGGTTGTCGTGGCTGATGATCGGGTAGCGCGAGAGCAGGGCATTGCCGTGGTGGCCCTCGGGGTACACCGCGTTGCGCCCGTAGGCGAAGGCCGGCCACATGCTGTCGGCGAGGAACTCGTAGTGCGGCTTCGCCGGCCAGCCGGGGTGGCGCCCGGCGTGCAACTGGTGCTCGCCGTGCACTTCCTGGAGGAACACCAGGTCGGCGGCGGTGCCGCGCACCGCCTCGCGCAGTTCGTGGAGGATGAAGCGGCGGTTGAAGGCGTTGAAGCCCTTGTGGGTGTTCACCGTCAGCACCCGCAGCGACAGGCCGCTAGCCAGCGCCGGGCCGGCGCCGGGGTTGACCGGCTGGTTCATGCCCAGTCCTCCGCCGGTTCGCCCGGCACCTGCTGCTGCGGCAGATGCACGTCGAGCAGTTGCATGAGGCGGAAGGCATCGAAGGGCGCGCGCACCTTGATGTCGTTGTCGAAATAGCAGTACAGCTCGCGGTGACGGCGGTCGCCGCGCTTGTCCGCATCGATCAGCTCTGCGTCGGCGGGCTGCAGGCCGTTGCGCCACAGGCGGATGCGCTCGCTCCAGCGGCGCAGCGCCGCCTCGCCATAGCCGCTGGCGTACAGCTGTTCGGCGCCGTGCAGGCGCAGGTAGGTGAAATCCGGGGCGGTGAGGTCCTCGGCGTAGGGCCACTTCGAGGGCGCGTCGGCCATCACCAGGGCCACGCCGTGCCGGCGCAGCTGGTCGGTGAACTCGGCGCTGCAGAAGCTCTCGTGGCGCACCTCCAGGGCATGGCGCAGGGCGAAGCGCCGGCCCGGCGAGGGCGCGTCGTGGCGCAGGCGCGCGTCCGCCGAACCGGCCAGTTCGGCCGCCGCATGGCTGTCGCGCGGCAGCAGGGCGAGGAAGGCCTCCAGCAGCTCGCCGTCGTAGACCAGGCTGGGCGGCAACTGCCAGAGGAAGGCGCCGAGCTTGTCATCCAGTTCCAGCGGGCCGGAGGCGAAGAAGTTGGCCAGCCCCTGTTGCGGCTCGCGCAGGCGCCGCAGGTGGGTGACGAAGCGCGGGCCCTTGACGCTGAAACGGAAGCCGGCGGGCGTCTGCGCCTTCCACTGGCGGTAGCGGCCGGGCGTCTGCAGGCCGTAGAAGGAGCCGTTCAGCTCGATGCTGGCGAAGGCGTGGGCGGCGTAGCGCAGCTCCTCGCGCTGGGGCAGGCCCCTGGGGTAGAACTCGCCGCGCCAGGGCGCGTAGCGCCAGCCGGAAATACCGATGTGCAGGCCGTCCGTTCCCATGGCGTCACTCCGTGGCGGGCGGCGCCGGCTGGCGGACGTGTTCCTCGTCGCCCTCGGCGGCATGCCGGCGCTGCGGCTGCAGCTCGACCTTCACCCAGCCGGTCTGGCGCTGGTCGAAGGCCTCGAAGGCGGCGATGGCGTCGCTGATGGGCTTGACCTGGGTGAGCACCTTGGCCGGGTCGATGCGCCCGCTGAGCACCAGTTCGATCAGTTGCGGGATGTACTTGCGGTGGTGGCAGTTGCCCATCTTCAGCGTCAGGTTGCGGTTCATCGCCACGCCGATGGGGAAGGTCCGCGAGTCCGGCCCGTATACGCCGATGATGCCCAGGGTGCCGGCCTTGGCCAGGCCGGCCACCGCCCAGTCGAGCACCTGGGCCGGCGCGTTGCCCGGCGTCCAGGGCGTCTCGTGGCCTGCGCCGGGGGCCGGGGTGACTTCGCCGTGGCTGCGCTCGGCGTCCACCCCGACGGCGTCGATGGCGCGGTCCACGCCGATGCCGTCGGTGAGCCAGAGCAGCGCCTGCACCGGGTCCTCGCGTTCGAAGTCGATGACCTCCGCGCCCTGCTGGCGGGCCATGTGCAGGCGGTCGGGGTGGCGGTCGACGGCGAACACCCGCGAGGCGCCCTTGAGCAGCGCGCTGGCGATGGCGAACTGGCCCACCGGGCCGCAGCCGAACACCGCCACGGTGTCGCCGATGCCCACCTCGGCCAGTTCGGCGCCGAACCAGCCGGTGGGGAAGATGTCCGAGAGCAGGATCGCCTGGTCGTCGCCGATCTGCGAGGGCAGGCGGATCAACCCGATGTTGGCGTAGGGGATGCGCGCCTTCTCGGCCTGCAGCCCGTGAAAGGCGCCGTTGGCCTCGGGGCCGCCGAAGAAGGCGGTGCCGGCGCGCCGGCCGCCGGGGTTGGCGACGTCGCACTGGGCGTAGTAGCCGGCGCGGCAGTACACGCAGTTGCCGCAGGCGATGGTGGAGGGGATCACCACCCGGTCGCCCACCTGCAGGTTGCGCACCTCGTCGCCCAGCTCCTCGACTATGCCCACGCCTTCGTGGCCGAGGATGGTGCCGGGCTTCATGCCGCCCACGCTGCCGCGCACGAAGTGCAGGTCGGTGCCGCAGATCGCCGAGGCGGTGAGGCGCACGATGGCGTCGTTGGGCTGGCGCAGCGTCGGCGCCGGGACTTCGTCCAGGCGGATGTCGCCTACGTCGTGGAATACCACAGCTTTCATGTCGTTCTCCCCGCTATCCGGCCGGCCACGGCCCGGGTGGTGCCGTGGCCAGGGGAAGCTCAGTGGGCCTGGGCCACGCCGCGCAGCACGGTGTCGCTGGCCTTGGCATCGCGGCAGGCGGCGATGTTGCCGAGGGAGACCACGCCCACCAGGCGCTTCTCGCGGCTGAGCACAGGCAGCCGGCGCATCTGGATCTGCGCCATGTTGCTGGCCACGTGCTGCACGTCCTCGTCCTCGAAGCAGTAGTGGATGTCGCCGCTCATCACCCGCGACACCGGGGTATCCACGCCCAGGCCGGCGGCCACCGCGCGGATGACGATGTCGCGGTCGGTGACCATGCCCACCAGGCGGTCGCCGTCGTTGACCAGCAGCGCGCCGCTGTCGATCCGCGCCATGGCCGCGGCCGCCTGGTGCAATGGGGTGTCGGGGGCGGTGGTCTGGACGTTGCGCGTCATGATTTCGCTGATTTTCATGCTGTCCTCCGTAGCGGTTGCGGTTGGGCGCCTTCGCGGACGCCTATAGCTTCCGACTGGGCGGTGGGGGCACCGTTCAGGCGGATTTCATGGATTGTTTGGGGAGGGGAGTGTGGGGCTGGCGGTGGAGTGGGGGCGGAGTCCGTTGCCCTCACCCCAGCCCTCTCCCAGAGGGAGAGGGGCCGTTCGGCGTGGCTGGATAACGCAGCGTCAGCCGGTGATCGTAGGGCGCATACCCGTTCGCGGTTATCCGCCGCCTGGCCTTGGCCACAGGGCGCGCCGGATCCGAACCCGAAGCGTCCGTTTCCGCGCGCTCCGGGCTGGACCAGGAGGCCAATCGCAGACGGCGTTCGCTCTACGAAGAGCGGAAGGGCGGTTCCGCGCTGCCCTCGCGGCTCCTTCAGCCATCCCCATCCTTGCGCAACACGAACAACGCCAACGACCGCGGCCCCATCTCGAAGGCCGCATCGAACCCGTGCACCAGCCCGTCGTCCAGCGCCGGCGGATCGGCCATGGTATCCAGCAGGCACTGCCAGTCGCGCCCCTGGGCCACGCCGGGCAGCTGGAACTGCAACGCCTCATGGTGGGCATTGAGCAACAGCAGCAGGGTGGCATCGGCCCCGCTGCGGCGGATGCCGGTGGGCTGCGCGCGGCCGTCGAGGAGCATGCCCAGGCAGCGGGCCTGGGGTGTCTCCCAGTCCTCCTGGGTCATCTCGCGGCCGTCGGGGGCCAGCCAGGTCACGTCCTTCACCCCCAGCTCGGCGTTGTACTCGCCGACCAGGAAGCGCCCGCGGCGCAGGATCGGGTAGCGCCGCCGCAGGCGGATCAGGTAGCGGGTGAAGGCCAGCAGCTGGCGGCCCTCGTCGTCGAGGTTCCAGTCGATCCAGCCCAGTTCGTTGTCCTGGCAGTAGACGTTGTTGTTGCCCTGCTGGGTGCGGCTGAACTCGTCGCCGGCCAGCAGCATGGGGGTGCCCTGGGACAGCAGCAGGGTGGCCATCAGGTTGCACATCTGCCGCAGGCGCAGCTGGCGGATCGCCGGATCGCCCGTGGGGCCTTCCTCGCCGTGGTTCCAGGAGCGGTTGTCGTCGTGGCCGTCGCGGTTGTCCTCGCCGTTGGCCTCGTTGTGCTTGTGGTCGTAGGACACCACGTCGCGCAGGGTGAAGCCGTCGTGGGCGGTGATGAAGTTGACCGAGGCGTAGGGCCGCCGGCCGCGGTGGTTGTACAGGTCGCCGGAGGCGGTGAGGCGCCGCGCCAGGTCCGGCAGTTGGCCCTCGTCGCCGCGCCAGTAGCTGCGCACGGTGTCGCGGAAGCGGTCGTTCCACTCCACCCAGCCGGGCGGGAAGCGGCCCACCTGGTAGCCGCCGGGGCCGCAGTCCCAGGGTTCGGCGATCAGCTTGCGGTGGCTGAGCACCGGGTCCTGGCGGCAGGCCACCAGGAAGCTGTGGCGCTCGTCGAAGCCTTCGGCGTAGCGGCCGAGGATGGAGGCCAGGTCGAAGCGGAAGCCGTCCACGCGCATTTCCGTGGCCCAGTAGCGCAGCGAGTCGGTGACCATCTGCAGCACGCAGGGGTGGCTGAGGTCGAGGGTGTTGCCGGTGCCGGAGTCGTTGACGTAGTAGCGCCGGTCGTCGGCCTGCAGGCGGTAGTAGGAGACGTTGTCGATGCCGCGCATGCTCAGCGTCGGACCCAGTTCGTTGCCCTCGGCGGTGTGGTTGTAGACCACGTCGAGGATCAGCTCGATGCCGGCGTCGTGCAGGTGCGCGACCATCTCCTTGAACTCGTTGACATGGCCGCTGGCCAGGTAGCGGGCGTGGGGCGCGAAGAAGGCGATGCTGTTGTAGCCCCAGTAGTTGCTCATGCCCTTTTCCAGCAGGTGCTTGTCGTCGACGAAGCCGTGCACCGGCAGCAGCTCCAGGCTGCTGATGCCCAGGTGGCGCAGGTGCTTGATCAGCTCGGCGTTCATCAGCCCGGCGCAGGTGCCGCGCAGGCGCTCGGGCACCGCCGGGTGGCGCATGCTGATGCCGCGCAGGTGCGCCTCGTAGATCAGCGTCTCGTCCCAGGGGATGCGGGTGAACTGCTGCTCGCCCCAGGTGAAGGCCGGGTCTATGACCTTGCACCTGGGCACGAAGGGCGCGCTGTCGCGGGTGTCGAAGCTCAGGTCCGCGTCGGCCGAGCCGATGGTGTAGCCGAACAGCGCCTCGGACCAGCGCAGCTGGCCCACCAGTTGGCGGGCGTAGGGGTCGATCAGCAGCTTGTTGGGGTTGAAACGGTGCCCGGCGTCCGGTTCGAAGGGGCCGTGCACGCGGTAGCCGTAGATCTGCCCGGGGTGGGCGTCGGGCAGGTAGCCGTGCCAGATCTCGTCGCTGTACTCGGGCAGCTCGATGCGTTCCAGTTCGCGCTTGCCGCTGGCGTCGAACAGGCACAGTTCGACGCGGGTGGCGTGGGCCGAGAACAGGGCGAAGTTGACGCCCAGGCCGTCCCAGGTGGCGCCCAGGGGGAAGGGGCGACCCTCGGTGACTCGCGAGTGCGAGCGTTTGCTCATGGGGGTTTCCTCTGCTGGCCGGTGATTCGGGGCGGGTGCATGGGATCAGCCCTCGTCAGGGCGCTCGGGATTGGCGGCGGGCAGCTTGCCCTTGCGCCGTGGCGGTTTCTGCAGCAGCGCCGGTCTTTCCGGCGGCTCGCCAGGAGGCTCGCGCTGGGCGAGCTGTGCCTGCTCGGCCTCGGCCAGGCTGCGGGCCATGCGCCAGTGGCGCTCGGCCTGGCCTTCGGGGCGGCCCTCGGATTCCCATATCTGGTGGGCCAGTTCGCGGACGCGCGCTTCGTCGATCTTCATGGGCTTGCCTCCTGGTGCTCGTCGACGCTGATCAGCAGGTTGACCGGCAGTTCGCCCAGCACTTCGGCCACCGCCAGTTCGCCGCCGTCGTCCCGGTGCCCGGCGGCCAGGCCCTGCCAGTGACGGCCGGCCAGTTCGGCGGGCAGGCGCACGCGGGTGTCGCCCCAGCGTTCGGGCGGCACCTGCGGCCTGTCTTCCAGCAGGCCCGCGCACAGCCGCGGCACCAGCACCAGCAGGTGCCGGCCGGCCTGGCTGCGCAGGAAGCCGAAAAGGCAATCGGCGTGCTCGCCGTGCAGTTCGAGCGGCTGGTAGCTGCCCTGGCTGAACAGCTGCGGCCAGCGCCGGCGCAGTTGCAGGGCCTGGCGCAGCAGGGCCTGCTTGATGCGTCCGTCGCGCCAGTGCTGCAGCAGCTGCGGCCAGTTCGGCTGCGCCTGCAGGGCGGCCTGGCGCCGGGCGTAGTCCGGCGTGCGGCGGTTGTCCGGGTCCACCAGGCTGAAGTCCCAGAACTCGCAGCCCTGGTACAGGTCCGGCACGCCCGGGGCGGTGCAGCGCAGCAGGCACTGCGCCAGGCCGTTGAGGGCGCCGGCGGGCATCAGCGCCCGGACCGCCGCGGCAATGGCCTGGCGCAGCGCCAGGCCGGCAGGTTGCAGGAGCAGGGCGTCGAGGAAGTCCGCGCAGGCGCTTTCATAGGCCTGCACCGGCGCGCTCCAGTCGGTTTCCAGCTTGGCTTCGCGCAGGGCCTTGAGTTGCCATTGGGCGATGCGCGCGTGGTAGGCGCGCAGCCCCTCGGCGTCGTCTTCGGCCAGGTCGTGAGGCCAACTGGCCAGCAGGCATTGGTAGAGGATCAGTTCGTCGCCGCCGCTGGGCGCGTGGGGCGTTTCGGGGTGGCGCAGGGCCGCGGCCAGGGGCCGCCACTGCGCCACCTGCTCGGCGAACCAGGGCGCGCGCTCGCTCAGCGCGGCCAGGCGGGCGCGGCAGTCCTCGCCGCGCTTGTGGTCGTGGGTGGCGGTGGCCAGCAGGGCGCGGGGGAACTGGGCCAGGCGCGCCTGGCAGGCGGCGTGGAAGTCCGCCGGCGGGGCCGCCAGGCGCTGCGGGTCGAAGCCCACGTCGTTGCGCCCCAGGGCCGCGGCGTGACGGTAGCAGGCGGTGTCTTCCAGGGCCTTGGCGGCGATGGGCGGGGTCAGCTGCTGGAAGCGCGCCAGCACCTGCCGGCGCTTCTGCCGCAGCGGCCCGGGCGGCACCGCGCGCAGTGGCTCGCCGCCCAGCACCCGGTCGAGCCAGGCCAGGGTGCGGCGGTCGTGCTTGTCCAGCCGTTCGGCCGCCAGCGCGCGGGCCTGTTCGAAGTAGCGCCGATCCTGCGCGGAGCGGCCGCAGGCGCCGGCGTAGCTGCGGTACACCGGGAAGGCCCGCAGCAGCTGGAACAGTGCGCGGCGGATGGAGCCCAGCGGCAGGTCGCGGCTGGCCAGGTCGGTGCGCGCCAGTTGCCAGAGCTGCTGGGCCATGCCTTCGAGGTCGCCGGCGAAGGCGCCGCGCAGCACCCATTCGCGGGCCGCCAGGCGCTCTTCGTCGAAGCCCTGGCGGCGGCCGCTGGCCTGCTCCCAGAGCGCGCGCAGGGGGATTTCGCCGCGCGGGTCGTGCTGCAGCAGCGACACCTGGTTCATGAAGTCGTAGCCGCTGGTGCCGTCCGCCTGCCAGTCCGCCGGCAGGTGTTCGCCGGGGGCGAGGATCTTTTCCACGTACAGCGGCGCGGCGCCGTCGCAAAAGGCGCGGCGCAGGCGCCGGCAGTAGCCGCGCGGGTCGGCCAGGCCGTCGACGTGGTCGATGCGCAGGCCATCCACCAGGCCTTCCTGCATCAGTTGCAGGAGGTAGGCGTGGCAGGCGCCGAACACGTCCGGCAGCTCCACGCGCAGGCCGACCAGTTCGTTGATGTCGAAGAAGCGCCGCCAGTTGATGTCGTCGGCCGCCACCCGCCAGTTGGCCAGGCGGTAGTGCTGGTGTTCCAGCAGGCGGTGCAGGGGGCGCCAGTCCTGGCCTTCGGTCACCCGGTAGAAGCCCAGCAGGCGTTCGCGTAGGGCCGCATCGCCCAGCAGCGCGGCCAGGCGCCGGCACAGGGCGGTGGCCAGCACGCGGGCCTGGGGGTGGCCGCGCAGCTCGGCGAAGCGCGGCGCCAGTTCGTACAGCGGGCCCTGCTCGGCGTGCACCAGGATCATGCCGTAGCTGGCCGGGCACACCGGGAAGCAGTGCTCGCCATAGTGCAGCTGGAAGCAGCCGGCGTGCTCGGCGAAGCCCAGGCGGATGCGCCCGGCCTGCAGCTCGTCGAGGTAATCACCGCCCAGGCAGGGCAGCAGCACCTGGCGGTCCAGCAGCGGGTCGTCGCTGCGCCAATGAATGTCGAAGAAGTGCGCGTAGGGGCTGGCCAGGCCCCACTTGAGCACGTCCTGCCACCAGGGGTTGGCCTGGCCGATGCGCATGTGGTTGGCCACGCTATCGACGATCAGCCCCATGCCGCGCAGGCGCAGGCCGCCGACCAGCCGGCGCAGGGCCGCCTCGCCGCCCAGCTCGGGGTTGATGCGGGTGGGGTCGACCACGTCGTAGCCGTGGCCGGAGCCGGGCTGGGCGGTGAGCAGCGGCGAGGCGTAGAGGTGGCTGATGCCCAGCTCGGCGAAGTAGTCCAGCCAGGGTAGGGCGTCGTCCAGGGTGAAGTCGCGGTTGAACTGCAGGCGCAGGGTGGCGCGGATGGCGTTCATCGCTCGCCCTCCCGGCGCGCCTGGTCCAGCCGCTGCAGGCGCGCGTCCACCGCGGGGATGTCGAGCATCTGCCCGGCCTGCGCCGGGTAGCGCCAGCGCCAGTTCGGGTGCTCGTCGCCGGGGCCGGGCAGGTTGGGCTGCTCGACGCTGCCCAGGGCGTCCTCAAGGGGCAGCAGCACCAGCGGCGCCGGGGTGCGGCCGACGAACTCGATGGCGCCATCCAGCGCTTCGTGACCGATGCCGTCCTCGTCCAGCGCCCGGGCCAGGCCCTGGACCTCGCGCTGGCGTTCCTCGCGGTCCTGCCTGGCCTGCTCCCCGCTGCGCTGGCCCAGGCGTTCGCGCCAGTCGATGTCGTGGCCCTGGCGCCAGCCTTCGAGGCTCGGCAGGTCGTGGGTGCTGGTGGTGGCCAGGGCCTCGGCGGACCACTGCCGTGGGGCGTGGAAGTGGCCGCCGGCCTGTTCGAAGAGCAGCACCCGCATGCCCAGGATGCTGTGTTCGGCGAGGCGCTCGCGCAGGCCCTCGGGAATGGTGCCGAGGTCTTCGCCGACGATCAGCGCGCGCGCCTGCCAGGCTTCCAGGCAGATGAGCCGGAGCAGGTCGTCCAGCGGGTATTCCAGGTAGGCGCCGGCCTGCGGCGGCGCGCCCTCGGGGATCACCCAGAGGCGGCGCAGCCCCAGCACGTGGTCGATGCGCAGGCCGCCGGGGTAGCGCAGGTTGGCCCGCAGCATCTCGATGAAGGCGCGGTAGCCGTGCAGGCGCAGGCCGTGGGGCGAGAAGGCGCAGATGCCCCAGTTCTGCCCGGCGCGGTTGAGCACGTCGGGCGGGGCGCCGACGCTGACCCCGGCCAGCAGTTCGTCCTGGCGCATCCAGGCCTGGCTGCCGCGCGGGTCGGCGCCCACCGCAAGGTCGGCGATCAGGCCGATGCCCATGCCGGCCTCGCGCGCGGCCCGCTGGGTGTGTTGCAGGCTGCGCGCCAGCAGCCACTGGCAGAACTGCTGGAAGTCGATTTCCTCCGGCTGTTCGAGGAGGAACCGGCGCACGCCCTCGGCCTCCGGGCGGCCATAGGCCGCCGGCCAGCGGCGCCAGTCCAGGCCGTCGCCGGCTTCGCCGCGCCGGCGTTGCAGGGCCTGGAAACAGCAGTGCTGCAGCAGGGCCTCGCCGCCGTCGCGGCGGAAGCGCTGGAAGTCGCGGCGCAGGCCGGCGTCGGCCCGGGCGAAGCTGGCGTGCAGCTGGCGCAGCAGGCGTTCGCGGGCCCGGGCGCTGCCTGGCCAGTCCACCAGGGGCAGGCTTTCCAGTTCGTGCAGTTCCCCGGCGAGCCCGGCCTCGGCGATGGCCCGGTCCACCGCGGCCTGGCCGAACACCTGGCGCGGCGCGGCGTGCAGTTCGTTGAAGAACAGCCGGCTGGATGGCGAGTAGGGGCTGTAGGCCTGGCGGGCGGCGGCGAACATGGCGTGCAGCGGGCTGATGGCCAGGGCGTCGGCGCCCTTGGCGGCGGCGCTGCGGGCCAGGGCTTCCAGCGCCGCCAGGTCGCCCAGGCCGCCGTCGCCGGGTTCGCGCAGGGCGTACAGCTGCGCGGCCAGGCCCCAGGCGCGCCGGCGCCCGCCGCACAGTTCCGGCACCTGGGGGCAGCGCGGCGGGGCGACGGCCAGACTCAGTTCGCGCTCGGCCAGTTGCAGGCGGTAGTAGCCGCATTGCGCCAGCGGGGGCAGGGCGGTGGCTTCGTCCAGGCGTCCTTCGATGTCTTCGCCGCGCTCGGGGATCAGCCGGAAGGCCTCGTTGGGCCTGGCCAGGCGGTCCAGCTGCAGCGGCCGGCCCTGGTCGAGGGTCAGCAGCGACGGCGGCGCGGCGCGCTCCTGGCGCACCAGGGCGAGGCTCTGGCGCAGCTGTTCGGGGCTCTGCGCCGGCAGCCCCAGGGCCTCCAGCACCTGGCGCAACACGTCGGGGCCGGCCTGCTGCGGGCGGTTGTCGGCGTCCACCCAGTCGGGCTTCAGGCCCACTTCGCCGGCCAGGTCGCGCAGCAGCGCATCGCTCATGGGCTTTCCTCCAGGCTCAGGGCCAGGCTGCCGGGGGCGAGCCGGCCGGCGCGGTAGTCGGCGACTTCCTGGCCTTCGCAGAAGAGGATCTGCGCCTGTGCCGCCGGCGCTTCGACGAAGACTTGCTCGCTGCCCAGGTTGAGTTCGATGCGCCACAGGCTGCTATCGCCCAGGCGCCAGCGCGCGCTGACCGCCGCCTCGCCCAGGGGCACCGCGCCCAGCGCGCGGGTGCCGCCCAGGCGCGGGATGAGCCAGGCGTGGCGCAGCTCCAGCAGGCGCCGGTAGTGGGCGCGCCAGTTGCTGTCGGCGTGCTCCGGGCGCGGCCGCGAGGCGACGAAGGTCTCGTAGTCGTTGGGCTCGGGGATGGCGCCGGAGAAGCGGCCGAAGGCGGCGAACTCCTGGCGCCGACCGTCGCTGACCGCCTTGGCCAGCTCGCCCTGGTAGTCGGTGAAGTACAGGAAGGGGTTGCGCTCGCCCCATTCCTCGCCCATGAACAGCATCGGCACCATGGGCGCCAGCAGCACCAGGGCCACCGCCACGCGCAGGCGCTCGGGGCGGCTCAGGGCGACCAGGCGCTCGCCCAGGGCGCGGTTGCCGACCTGGTCGTGGTTCTGCAGGAAGGCCACGAAGGCCAGCGGCGGGAGGTCCGCGCTGGGCTCGCCGCGCGCCCGCCCGCGGTAGTCGCGCTGGCCCTGGAAGACGAAGCCTTCGCCCAGGCAGGCGCACAGCTTGGCGGTGGTGGCCTCGGCGTAGTCGGCGTAGTAGCCCTCGCGCTCGCCGGTCAGCAGGTGGTGCAGCACGTGGTGCAGGTCGTCGTTCCACTGGGCGTCGAAGCCCTTGCGCAGCAGGCTCGCCTGGTTGTCCTCGTTCTCCAGCACCAGGTGCAGGTGGCGGCCCTGGGCGGCGGCGCGGGCGCGCCCGGCCAGCTCGACCAGGAAATCCTTGTCGGCGATGGCGTGCACGGCGTCCAGGCGCAGGCCGTCGACGCGGTAGTCGCGCACCCACATCTCGGCGTTGCCGATGAAGAACTCGCGCACCGCCGGGCGGGCGAAGTCGATGGCGTGGCCCCAGGGCGTGGGCTGCTCGCCGAAGAAGCCCGAGGCGTACTCGCCCAGGTAGTTGCCCTGGGGGCCGAAGTGGTTGTAGACCACGTCGACGAAGACCATCAGGCCCAGCAGGTGGGCCTGGTCGATCAGCCGCTTGAGGTTTTCCGGCGTGCCATAGGCCGCGGCCGGGGCGTAGGGCAGCACGCCGTCGTAGCCCCAGTTGCGGCGCCCGGGGAAGGCGCCCAGCGGCATCAGCTCGATGGCGGTGACGCCCAGCTCGACCAGGCCCGGGAGGAAGTCGAGCAGGGCGGTGAAGCCGTCGAACAGGCCCACGTGCAGTTCGTAGAGCACCGTCTCGTGCCAGGGCCGGCCGCGCCACTCGCGGCTCTGCCAGGCGTAGGCGGTGTGGTCGAGCACCAGGCTGTCGGCTTCCACGCCGCCGGCCTGGGCCCGCGAGGCCGGGTCGGCCACCGACAGGCGCTCGTCGATGCAGAAGCGGTAGGCGCTGCCGGCCGCGCAGGGGATTTCCAGGCTGTACCAGCCGTCGTTCAGGGCCTGCATGGGCAAGCGGCTGCCGTCGCCCAGTTGCAGGTCCACCCGGCGCGCGTCCGGCGCCCAGAGGGCGAAGCGCGTCAGCCCGTCGGGCTGCGGCAGGGCACCGGCGCGGGGCAGTTGGCGGCTCATCGGCGCACGCTCGCGGGTAGTTCCGCGAGCAGGTCGCGGTACAGCCGGGTGTAGGGACGGGCCGCCTCGCTCCAGTAGGGCGGGGCCTCCATGGCCTTGCAGCGCATGGCGTTGAGCAGCTCGGGGTAGCGGTAGATGTTCAGCGCGCGCTGCACCGCTTCGAAGTAGCTGTCCGCGTCGCCTTCGCGGAACAGCAGGCCGGTGACGCCGTCGACGATGGTGTCGGCCAGGCCGCCGGTGCAGCGGGCGATGGGCAGCGAGCCGAAGCGCTGGGCGTACATCTGGCTCAGCCCGCAGGGTTCGTAGCGCGAGGGCATCAGCAGGAAGTCGCTGGCGGCGTAGATGCGCCGCGCCTGGGTTTCGTCGAAGCCGATGCGCACGCCCACGCGGCCGGGGTAGCGCTCGGCCAGCCGGGCCATGGCCTGCTCCAGCGGCGGCTCGCCGCGGCCGATCGCCACCAGGCGGCCGCCGGCCTCGATCATGCGGTCGGCGATGGCCAGGGTCAGGTCGATGCCTTTCTGCTGCACCAGGCGCGAGACCACGGCGAACAGCGGGCCGCGCCCGGGCAGCAGGCCGAAGCTGCGCTCGACGTACTCGGCGTTGCGCCGCTTGCCCTGCAGGTGGCGGGCGTCGAAGCGTGCGACGAGATGCGGGTCGCTGCGCGCGTCCCAGCTGGCGTCGATGCCGTGGGTGATGCCGCTGAGGCGGCCCTCGCGGTGGCGCTGGGCGAGCACGCCCTGCAGGCCGCAGCCGAAGGTTTCGCCGGTGATCTCGCGGGCGTAGGTTTCGCTGACGGTGGTGATGTGGCTGGCATGGTTGAGGCCGGCCTTGAGGAACGACAGCCGGCCGTAGAATTCCATGCTCTCCGGCAGCCCGGCGTGCTCGGGCAGGCCCAGTTCGGCGCAGCAGCCCAGCGGGCAGGCGCCCTGGTAGCCGAGGTTGTGGATGGTCAGCAGGCTGGGCGTGGCCTGGCCGCGCCAGGCCATGTAGGCCGGGGCCAGGGCGCTGGGCCAGTCGTTGACGTGGAGCAGCTCGGGGCACCAGCCGGGGGTGGCCAGCCCTGCGGCCAGGTCGGCGGCGGCCAGGCTCAGGCGGGCGAAGCGGATGTGGTTGTCCGGCCATTCGTTGCCGGCGTCGTCGCCGTAGGGGGTGCCGTCGCGGTCGTAGAGTTCGGGGCAGATCACCACGTAGACGCGCAGGCCGTCGTCCAGCTGCAGCTCGCCGATGTCGCAGGGCGGCAGCGCGGCCAGCCCCGGCAGGTGGCCGACCACCTTGCAGGCCACCGCGCCCTTGAGCACCTGGCGGTAGCCGGGCACCAGCACGCGGATGTCGTGCTCGGCCAGCAGCGCCCGCGGCAGGGCCGCGGAAACGTCGCCCAGGCCGCCGGCCTTGACGAAGTCGGTGAGCTCCGATGTGACGAAGAGGATCCGCCTGCGGCGCCTGGGCGCGACTTCCTCCGTGAGGGAAAACGGTGGCAGCTCGGGTGGGCAGGGGTCTTCCAGGCGCGCATCGGCCAGCAGGTTTTGCATCTTCCGCTTCCTCTTTGCAGTGGGCCGGGTAGTCCTGCCGGCCGCATGGGGTGGTCGCCTTCGCGGGCGGCCTCTTCCGGGGGACCGGAACGCACGGCGCGAAGTTTCGATTTTCTGCCGGGGCAGGCCGGCGGGGCATGGGGTAGCCATTCTTTCGGTCTATCTATTGCGCAAGAGCGGAAAGCAGGCTCCGTACCAGGCGGTGCGCCTGTGCTAGGTCGTTGATTCGAAAGGATAAAGCGAGGGTTTGATGGCGTTGTGATGCGGGCGTGTTGCACGACCCAGGTGGAGGTGCCGCGCATTTTGCAGGGGGGATGGAGGGGCTTGTGGTCCGTGGGAGCCGGTTGCTTCGACCTGGGTGTTTCTGCGCCGCTCCGGGTTTGCCCGACCGTCTTGTTTCGCCCCCTCGGGCTAGTCACTTTTTTGTCAATGTTGCATGACCTCCTGAGCGCCGGTTTCGCTCGGCCTGCTGAAGGGGCGTTTCGGTGCGCTCGGCTATTTCTCTGGAAGTCCGAATCGCGGACAAGGTCCTACGGTTCCAGGAAGCACGGGCGTAGGCGGACCTTGTCCGCGATTGGACTCAACGCCCCCGCCGGACACTCCGGTGGCGCGGACGGCCCCCTCTCCCGCTTGCGGGAGAGGGCTGGGGTGAGGGTGCTCTTGATCCCCGGCACCTATCTCCGCGGCAAACACACCCGTAGGATGGGTTGAGCGAAGCGATACCCATCACCATGACCGCATGGGTTTCGCAAGCTCAACCCATCCTACGAAAAGCACCTCGGCGCGGCCTGCAAGACATCTGGCGTATCTGCGCTTCGCGGTCCGGGTCCATCGTCCTGTTCTCGCTTCATCGGGCGTGTAGAACCACTGACTGCGGGCACAGTCGAGTGTTCATGTGCCACGCACGAAGGGAGCGGCCGCATGATCCACGCCGAGAACCGCCGTATCGTCATTGCCACCTCGCCGCAGGCCGAACCGGCGCCCGAGGATGCCTGCAGCAATCGCGAACTGGCTCGCTGGCTGGCGGAAATCCAGGGGCTGGAGTTCTTCGACGGCCCGCCCGCGGAACGCGACCCGCAGCGCCACTACTACTGGGTGCCCAGCGAGACCCTGGTGGGCCGCGAGCAGGCCCGTCAACTGGGCGTGCAGGGGCCGCTGGACCTGTTCGGCGGCTACGTCGAGCAGGCCCACCAGGCCGGCAAGGCCATCGTCCATCCGCTGATCGAGCAGGCCGCGCTGACGCCCAAGGGCTGGGCGGCCGGTTTCGCCGAGCGGGTGGCGCCGGTGGTGCTGGACGGCCACAGCGCGTTCTGCCGCCAGGACGCCTGGCGCTGCGCCAGCGCGCGCCTGCCGCGGGGGCCGCAGCGGCTCAAGCCGGCCGGCGGGCGCGGCGGCCTGGGGCAGCGGGTGGTGGCCGATGCGGACGAGCTGGAAGCGGCGCTGGCGGGCTACGACGAGGCGGACTACCTGGCCGGCCTGGCCATCGAGGACGACCTCGGCGAGGTGCGCACCTACAGCGTCGGCCAGGCCCAGGTCAGCGGCGTGCTGCTGTCCTACCACGGCTTCCAGCAGCAGAACCGCAACGCCCGCGGCGAGCTGGTCTACGGCGGCTCCGACCTGCTGGTGGTGCGCGGCGGCTTCGACGCCCTGCTGGGGCTGGACCTGGCCGCCGAGGTGCGCCTGGCCATCCAGCAGGGCCGGGCCTTCGACCGGGCCGCCAGCCAGTGCCTGCCGCATTTCTTCGCCTCGCGGCGCAACTACGACGTCGCCCAGGACATCGATGCCGCCGGCCGCGCGCGCAGCGGCGTGCTGGAGCAGTCCTGGCGCGTCGGCGGCGCCAGCGGCGCAGAGCTGGCCGCGTTGCAGGCCTTCGTAGCCGATCCGGCGTTGCAGGCGGTGCGTGCTTCGTCCTTCGAGATATTCGAGGACAAGGCGCTGCCGGCCAATGCCCGGGTGATCTACCGCGGCCCCGACCGGCGTGGCGACTTCCTGTTGAAATACGCCATGGTGGAGGACCTATGACGCCTTATGACGAGCGCGTCGACATCGATGTCGACTCCCTGCGTCTGCAGGGCAACTTCCTCAGCCCTCGCACCCACGTGCCCGGCGTGCTCTTCGTGCACGGCTGGGGCGGCAGCCAGCAGCGCGACCTCAAGCGCGCCCGCGGCATCGCCGGCCTGGGCTGCGTGTGCCTGACCTTCGACCTGCGCGGGCACGGCGCCGAGGAGCGCCAGCGCGAGTGGATCACCCGCGAGCACAACCTGCGCGACCTGCTGGCCGCCTACGACCGCCTGGCCGCACACCCGCAGATCGACCCCGAGGCCATCGCCGTGGTCGGCACCAGCTATGGCGGCTACCTCGCCTGCATCCTCACCGAGCTGCGCCGCATCCGCTGGCTGGCCCTGCGGGTGCCGGCGCTGTACCGCGACGAGGACTGGGACCGGCCCAAGCGCGAGCTGCCCCGCGACGACCTGATGGCGTACCGCTCCAGCCGCGTGCCGGCGGCGAGCAACCGCGCCCTGCGCGCCTGCGCCGCCTTCACCGGCGACGTGCTGCTGGTGCAGTCGGAGCACGACGACTTCATCCCCCGCGCCACCATCCTCAGCTACCGGGCCGCCTTCCAGCAGACCCACTCGCTGACCCACCGGATCATCGACCAGGCCGATCACGCCCTGAGCACCGAGCTGGCCCAGGACGCCTATACCGACATCCTGGTGCGCTGGATCACCGAGATGGTGGTGGGCGAGCGCGCCAACCGCCTGGTGCTGGGCTGACGCACGCCGGGGTGCTCCTTTGGGCGGCCAGGGAGGTGCGCCCGGCGAAGCTGTGCTTTGCTGAAGCGATTCGGTGGAGGAACGCCATGTCAGGAACGATCGCCAGCAACGCGCAACTGGTGGAGGACGCCCGCTATCGGTTGCTGATGGAGGCAGTGACGGACTACGCCATCTACATGCTCGACCCCAACGGCCTGGTCGGCAGCTGGAGTTCCGGGGCGCAGCGGCTCAAGGGCTACGAGGCGCGCGAGATCATCGGCCGGCATTTCTCCTGTTTCTACCTGCCCGCCGACCGCGAGGCGGGGCTGCCCGAGCGGGCGCTGGCCACCGCGGCGCGCGAGGGCCGCTATGAAAGCGAGGGCTGGCGGCTGCATCGCGACGGCTCGACCTTCTGGGCCCACGTGGTGATGGATGCGGTGCGCGACGACAGCGGCGAGCTGCTGGGCTACGTGAAGATCACCCGCGACCGCACCGCCCAGCACGAGACCGAGCAGGCGCTGCGGCGCAGCGAGGAGCAGTTCCGCCTGCTGGTCAACGGCGTGTCCGACTACGCGCTGTACATGCTCGAACCCGACGGCCGCGTGGCCAGCTGGAACTCCGGGGCGCAGCGGATCAAGGGCTACCGTCCGGAGGAGATCGTCGGCCGGCACTTCTCCTGCTTCTACACCGTCGAGGATTGCAACGACGGCGTGCCCGAACGCAGCCTGAACATCGCCCTGGCCGAGGGGCGCTACGAGGAGGAGAGGCTGCAGGTGCGCAAGGACGGCAGCCGCTTCTGGGCCAACCTGGTGATCGACCCGGTCCACGACGAGGCCGGCACCCTGCTGGGCTTCGCCAAGATCACCCGCGACATCACCGACAAGCGCTACGCCCAGGAGGAACTGGAGCGGGCCCGCAACGAGCTGGTCCAGTCGCAGAAGATGGAGTCCCTAGGCCAGCTCACCGGCGGCGTCGCCCACGACTTCAACAACCTGCTCACGGTGATCATCGGCGGCCTGCAGTTGCTGCACCGGCACCTGCCGGCCGACGCCGAGCGCGTCCAGGACATCTGGCGCAACGCCCTGGAGGCCACCCGCCGCGGCGCCCAGCTGACCCAGCGGATGCTCGCCTTCGCGCGCAAGCAGCGGCTGTTCCCGCAGCCGATCGAGCTGCCGACGCTGCTGCAGGACATGAGCGAGCTGCTGCTCAGCTCGCTGGGGCCGACCATCACTATCGAAACGCGCTTCCCGCTGCGCCTGAACCGGGTGATGAGCGACCAGAACCAGCTGGAACTGTCGATCATCAACCTGGCGACCAACGCCCGCGACGCCATGCCCCAGGGCGGCGCCATCACCATCTCGGCGCGCAACGAGACGCTGCTGGACGGCCAGCGCACCAACCTGGCCGGCGGCGACTACGTGTGCCTGGCGGTCTCCGACACCGGCCAGGGCATGGACGCCGAGACCCTGCGCCGGGCGGCGGAGCCTTTCTACACCACCAAGGCCACCGGCAAGGGCACCGGCCTCGGGCTGTCCATCGTCCACGGCCTTGCCCAGCAGCAGGGCGGCGCACTGATATTGCACAGCGCGCCTGGGCAGGGCACCACCGTGGAAATCTGGCTGCCGGCGGTGCTCCCGGCGGCGGACGGCGAAGCGGACGACGCCGAGGACACGGCGGCCCAGGCGGCGCTGCCGGAAACGGTGGAACTGCGTGTGCTCATCGTCGACGACGACCCGCTGGTGCTGACCGGCACCGCGGCCATGCTGCTGGAGCTGGGCTGCGAAGTGCGCCGCGCCGACTCCTCGCAGCACGCCCTGGAGCTGCTGGAGAAGGAAGGCGATGCGTTCGACCTGCTGCTGACCGACTACGCCATGCCCGACCTGGACGGCATGCAGTTGATCCAGCGCGCCCGGCAGACGCACCCGGCGCTGTGCTGCGTGTTGATGAGCGGCTACTCGGCGCGTCTGGAGGGCTGCCCGGCGTCGCTGCGGCGCCTGGCCAAGCCCTTCGACCGCGAGCAGTTGCTGGCGCTGCTGGTGGAGGTGCAGGCCGAGGCCGGAAAAACCGAACCAAACTGAGGCGCCGCTTCCAAAGCAAGGGTGACAGCCACCCTTGCCCAGGAGGTACGCCATGGCCCCGTTCACCGAACTCCAGCGGCCCCAGCCCGAGCAGCCGCCGACGCTGCCCGAGCGGGAAAGCCAGGTGCCCGAGGACTTCCCCGAGGAGGTGCCCATGCAGCAGCCCCCGGAGGAGCCGCTGCCGCCTCCGGGCTCACTGCTCCAGGTATTCGCCGCTGCCGGCCATGCTCTGCCCCCAGAGTTCGAGGAAGGCGAAGGCCGTGGTCAGTAGCGCCAGGAAGCCGAAGCCGAGGATGCAGCCGGCATAGAACACCGCCTTGCGCTGGCGCAGGTGCATGAACACCGGCAGCCCGCTGAACAGCAGGAAGGCCGAGCAGGCCGTGGCCAGCGCGGCGGCGAGCAGCATCAGCCAGCGCGAGGGCACCAGCGCCACCACCCCGGCCAGCATCAGCGGCACGGCGATGGTGGTGGTGAAGGCCATGCTGCGGCCGATGTCCGGCCGGCTCTCGGTGCGGAACAGCACCCAGCGCACCAGGTAGGCCATGATCACCACCCCGCAGAGAAAGCCCAGGTAGCACCACAGCGCCAGCAGCGCGCCGCTGCTGGCGCTCAGGTACTGCGTCTGGTCGTTGCCCGGCAGTCGCCAGCCCACCTGGGTGGTGCCGATGAACAGGCAGATCGCCGGGATCAGCGGGAGGGCCAGCCACAGCGGCACGAAGGCCCGCGGGTGACGGTCGACGCTGGCGCTGAGGTCGCCCCAGGCGTGTTTCGGTTGGGTCAGCAGGGTCGTGAACGGGATCATCGATGAGCCTCCTTCCGTTGCGGCGGGCTGTCAGCGGGAATGCTTGCTCTTGCTACCGGCGTCCGGCAGTTCGCTTTCCAGCAGCGAGCCGGGGTCTTCGTTGCCCGGGTCGTTGATGCCCGGATCGCTGATGCCGCCGTTGGGCGGCGGGGTGGTTTCCTGCAGGGGGATGTCCATCGGCAGGACGGCGGTGCCGGAGACCTCCCTGAGCCGCGGCAGCAGTTCGTCGCGGAAGCGTTGCTGCTGCTCCTCGGACAGCGCGGCGAAACCGTGCTCGAGGATGTAGCGGGCGAGGATCTCCTCGCGGCTGTCCGGTTCCAGGCTGCCCTGGGCGAACAACTGCCGCAGCGCGGCGGTGAATGCGGCGTCCCGATGGTCGTTCCAACCCATGTGCCGGTCCTCCTGTAGGTCGATGGCTGGCCGCCGGCATGACCCCGGCGGTCTCTCGGAGGACTGGAGGGCGGCGGCCATGTTCAGCCACCGGGACGAACGGTACGCCGCCGCGGCGCCGGTCCAGGCGATGGAACCTTGGCCGCGCGGGCCGGCCCACCGCAGACATCGACTGTGCCGAGGAGGTGCGCCATGACCCCGTTCGTCTCCCTGATGCTGATCGCCGTGGCGGTGATCATCGTGCTGCTGGACCTGTGGGCCATCGTCAGCGTGTTCCGCAGCGACAAGGGCGTGAACGCCAAGGCCCTGTGGGCGCTGCTGATCGCCATCTTCCCGGTGGTTGGCCTGGCCATCTGGGGCATCGCCGGGCCCCGCGGCATGGCGCAGCCGCCGGGCTCGGCGGAGCACGGCGAGTGAGCGGCCCGGGCAGGGCCGGCTCAGTCGGGCAGCAGCGGGTTGCGCGTGTTCTTCAACCGCTCGACCTGTTCGGCCGGGGTGCCGATCAGCAGGTGGGCGAACAGCCAGGGCTCGACGCCCATGGCGCGGGCGTGGATGCACAGCTCGGCCCAGCCCTTGCGCAGGCGGTAGGCCTGTGCGTCTTCGTTTTCCTCGAGGCGGGACAGTTCGATCTCCCGGGCCAGGGCAGGAACGCGGCGAAGAAACTCCACCACGGCAGCCTGCCGCTGCGCGGAGTTCAATAGGATTTGCATGAGGAGGGGAAGAAAAGCCTGGTGAAGGGAAAGGCCCCGAGAACATCCAGGGAAACATGTAGCAGAAGACTTGGAAAAGTACGCCTGTAAGTGCAGTGGCTCAAGCGAAAAAGGCCATCAGTTGAAATTATGGATATGACGTTGCGCGCAAATTTCGAGCAATTCGCTGTATGCCGCGGACTCACTGGACGCGAAGAAGCGGTAGTATCATTTGGATATCAGCATGATGCGGTCATGGGCCGTCAACCGTTCATGCAATATGCGGGAATCGGCTTTATCGGTTTGATTTTTCAATGTCGATTGCGCCACCTGCCAGGCTCTGCCTGAATAGTTATTGCGAACTCCCCTTGATATGCACGCCCCAGGGACGGGGTGCTTTTTTCAAGCATCCATTCACGCCCTTGCCGATGCATTTCGGCGCATTGGTGAGGTCGGTGTCTGACTGGCCACCTCCGGGCCCGGCGCCATCCACCTGCTCAACGGGCTGTACGACGCGCGCAGGAGCTCCAGCCGGTGCTGGCCATCGTCGGCCAGCAGGCGGTGATCTCCCTGGGCAGCGATTACCAGCAGCAGGTTGAACAGGTTTCTTCGGGACCGGAGAAGCGGCTTCAGCGGAAGGTCATATGTCTGCGCAACGCCTTGAGTCTTTCCAATTCTTCGCTCGGCGTGCCGAGCAACATATGGGCGAACAACCAGGGCTCCAGCCCCGAATGCTTGGCTTGCGCGCAAAGTTCACCCCAGCCCTTCCTGAGTCGATAGGAGCCCAGGTCCTCGTCGCTTGCGAGTTGTGAAAGTTCTATCTCTCTGGCCAGGGTGGGCACCAGGCGCAGAAAGACGTTGACCGCCTCTTGTTGCTGTTGCGGGGAGAGCAATCTTTCCATCGGGCGACTTCACGATATGGGGTTGGCTTCTGCAAGACGCCGACAGGTTGCGGAAGGGAAAACTAAGGTAAGCCCCGGGCTGTTTCAAGGCGGAAAAGTGGCGTGAAGAAATTTTGAATATAACCTTGGTGAGGTTTTTTAAAGTTGCCGGTTATAAGCAGAAAAGTTGCCGATGGCAGCGCCGCGATAGCCAGTGGATATCAGGCGAATTACACGGATTACATGGCAAAATGCACGCCTTATCAGGAGCTTGTGAAGGATTTCAACAGTATTTTCAATGAATGTGGAAGCGCCCTGGGCTTGTGCCTAGAATCACTTCGGTTCCTTTGTTCAGATGCCTCGCTTCAGGGATGAAGCTTCTTTTCCCCCACTCTGATTGCACCCGGCGCAGCCGTTCGACCGCGCCGGGACGCCGTTCATTTGCGCCCCCCTTCAGGGCGAGATGGGGTCGCTGGCCGGAAAGGTTTCCTCCAAGGCGTTGTCCACGCGCTTTTCCTGGCTTTCGCGAGCCGGCCCAGGGATGACGCCAGGCGCTGCCTCGGCATGCCCGTACCCGTGGCCGAGCAGCGCCGCCTTGACCCGACAATGGCCGCTGAGGCCGCGCCTGACCATCAA
This sequence comes from Pseudomonas sp. A6, assembly GCF_052367875.1. Taxonomy (NCBI): domain Bacteria; kingdom Pseudomonadati; phylum Pseudomonadota; class Gammaproteobacteria; order Pseudomonadales; family Pseudomonadaceae; genus Pseudomonas; species Pseudomonas sp. A6. The sequence goes on from NZ_CP198970.1 coordinate 2,697,010, forward strand.
CGCCGAGGCGCCCACTTCCAGCCAGCCCTGCAGGCCGCCGCGACGAAAACCGTTGCGCATCCCGGCTAGGCCCAGGGCCACCGAGAACAGCCGCTCCCAGCGGCCCAGATTCTGTGCACTCATCTATTGTCCCTCTGTCTGGATGGATGGACCTCAGGCCGCCAGGGCCTGGCCGATGGCCTCGTTGAAGGCCGGCAGGTCGTTGGGGTTGCGTGAGGTGATCAGCGTCCAGCCCTGGGCCGGGCAGACCTTGACCTGCGCGTCCACCCACTCGGCCCCGGCATTGGCCAGGTCGGTGCGCACGCTGGAATAGGAGGTCAGTGTCTTGCCGGAGACCACGCCGGCATCGATCAGCAGCCAGGGGCCATGGCAGATCGCCGCGACCGTCTTGCCGGCCTCGGCGAACTCGCGGACCAGGCGCTGCGCATCGGCATCCTGGCGCAGGGTGTCGGCATTGACCGTGCCGCCGGGTATCACCAGGGCGTCGTAGTCCGCGGCGCTCAGGCCCTGGAGCCGGGCATTGGACTCCACCTTCAGGTCCTTCTCGCTGTCCTTGAGCCAGGTCTGGGCCTCGCCGCCCTTGACGCTGCCGTGGGTGACGCTGGCGCCCTGGTCCTTCAGGGCCTGCAGCGGGCGCAGCAGTTCGTCGCGCTCGATGCCGGCGTTGGCGGTGATGATCAGGACTTTCTTGCCTTGCAGGTTCGCACTCATGATCGGGCTCCTTCGCTGAAGCGCCACGCGGGCGCAGTGGCTGGCCACGCCTCGCGGCGCGGCACTCACCAGGATTTGGAAGCCGTGGCGGCGGCGAGTTCGAAAGAATTGCCCAACGGAACAGCGCGCCGCTGCTCGGTGCGTTCGAACCCATGGCTGGCTGGGCAGTCGCAACAGGCAGGGCCGGCGGAACCGCCGGCAAAGCCATCGAACAGCGCGGGAGACATGACATGAGCTACGACTGGGACCTGATAGAACAACTGCTGCTACACGCCCAGCAATGCGCCGACGAACCCTACAAGGCCCGCGAGTACGGCGAGGAGGTGGCCGAGGAACGCCTGGCCCAGGGCGAGCCGCTGGGCGGCAGTATCGACCACATCAAGCGTGTGGCCGGCGACCTGGAGGGCGTGCTGTTCGACGGCGGCTTCATCCAGGACCGGCCGCGAGACCATGGCGGCACCGGCAACAACTTTGAGCTGACCGAGCGTGGCGTGCGCCTGCTGACGCTGATCGGCCGCAGCTTCCCGGAACACCTGGTGTTCCGCCGGCTGCTCGACGAGCAGGACGAGCAGGCGCTGAGCGCGGAAACCTTCGACGCCCTGGCCGCAAGTGCCGCGCGGGACCGAATCGACGACAAGCCGATGATCTGAGGCGAGGTGCAGCGATAGACATTGATCGATATGGTTGGTCTCGGTTCCTGTTTAGCTCCTCTGTAAATTCGATATGAAGGTGTAGGGCAGTTACCTCGTTGAAGCCAAGGCCGATGGCTTCGTGATTGTCGTCGACAACGTCAGGCCTCGCTGCAAGGTGAGCGTTGGCATGCTATCTGAGTGAAGACGGCAACCAGTTACTGTCAGCGCGGGCCTGTCCTGCAGGAGGCTTGGCGAGGGGCTTGCGACAGTGGTCGCTGCGGCAGGTATGGTCTTGCCTTCGGTGAAAGGGAGCGGCACCACCCACAGGGCAGTAGCTGTCTCGAGAAGGATGGAGTGATGCGAACTATTCCGGCTCGAATTGCTGGGTGTGGGGGTTGAGGCGAAGCGCCTTGGCCCCCTCGTAGATCGGCGTGAATCCCTCCAAGTAGAGGTTGTTGAGGTACCGGTCGCGATAGGTCAGTGCCTGCCGTGCTTGTTGCTCGATGAGGCCGCTATCGATGATAGTGTTCCAACATCTCCTCGCCGGAGGACACCTCGTCGTTGGACAACCGCTCTTCAGTGAATGCCAGCAACGAGGGTGGGAGTGCCGCCAGGATCGGGTCCATGTCGGTTCCCCTGGCTCAGGCTGTCAGCGCCGAGGTGGCAGTTGGGGATGTGCATCGCCTAGCGTGGTAGGCGCGAACGCCTTCACGCCATTCGGAAGATTGCACTGGCGCCATGTCGAGGTAACTCAACGGGCATGTGTAGTAGTAACGATGTATCGACTCGTCCAAGGGCTTGTTGTCATGTCGCTGCAGCAGGTCGCAGCGGATGTAGCGCAGCGATTGCCCAAGTGCGAGATCCGAGGACACACCTTCCTCCTTGGGGGCACTTTGATGACGAACCACAGGACGTTGCCACGCAATGTGTGAGCAATGACTTTGGCACTTGCTCGTTCGGTTTCCTGCGCTTCCGCCATTTGTAGCAAATAAGCCCCTGATTCTAGGGGCTTATTTGTGGGTGATCTATTTAGTGCCCATGTTGTGTTGATGTCATTCTGTGCTGCGCGAAATTTGTAAGCGTCCGGCTAACACACCTCCCCGGTTCTTCCAGCTAGCGGCATGGTGTCCACCTGTTTTGGGTGGGCACCATTTCAAGCCCCTAGTGGAGGATCTCCCGTGCCAGGCCAACGCCGCTCCTATCCAAAATCCTTCAAGGCCCAGGTCGTCGATGAGTGTATCCAGCCTGGCGCCTCGGTTGCCGGTGTGGCCTTGAGTCATGGCCTCAACGCCAATCTCGTGCACAAGTGGATTCGCCGCCAGCAGGCGCAGTTGCCCGCTGCATCTTCAAGTTTTATTCCGATTCCTTTCGTCCCGAGCCTGCCGGCTACTCCGAATGCGGCCGACATGGCCATCCAGATCGCCATCCCCCATCGGGCCGGCAAGCTGTCGGTGCAGTGGCCGGGCAACGACCCTGAAGGCTGCGCCCGCTTCCTGCGTGAGCTGCTGAGGTGATCCGCATCGAGCGCATCTGGCTCGCCACCGAGCCGCTGGACATGCGCGCCGGCACCGAAACAGCGTTGGCCCGGGTGGTGCAGGTGTTCGGTGCGGCGCAGCCGCACTGTGCCTACCTCTTCACCAACAAGCGCGCCAACCGGGTAAAGGTGCTGGTGCACGATGGCTTCGGCATCTGGCTGGCCGCTCGGAGGCTGAATAGGGGGCGCTTCGTCTGGTCGGGGAATTGGCAGGGACAGCAGTTGGAGCTCAGCCCCGAGCAGTTGCAGGCCCTGGTGGTCGGCCTGCCTTGGCAGCGTCTTGGGTCTGATGCCGAGATCAGGCTCCTGTAGCCGGGGTGCAATTAGGCCAATGGCCTATCGCCGAGGGGGCCAGAAATCCTCACACTCGGCGCCATGGATTCTGCCGCTTTCGATCATCTGACGCCTGAGCAACTGTGCCAACTGGCCGCGCAGTTGAGTCAGCGCGTCGATCATCTGGAAACGCTCAACCAGCGCTTGAACCACGAACTCGCCGTGCTGCGACGCCACCGCTTCGCCCGTCGTAGCGAGCAGCTCAATGCCGACCAGCTCAACCTGCTGGAAGAGATGATCGATGCCGACATCGCCGCCATCGAGGCAGAGCTTGAAGCGGCACGCCCGGTCCCTGCCAAGCGCGAGCTACGGCAGCAGCCCAAGCGGGCGCCTCTGCCGGCCGAGCTGCCGCGCACACTGATACTTCACGAGCCGGACAGCACCCAATGTGCCTGCGGCTGCCAACTCAAGCGCATCGGCGAAGACGTCAGCGAGAAGCTCGACTACACCCCAGGCTCCTTCACCGTCGAGCGGCATATCCGTGGCAAGTGGGTCTGCGCCAAGTGTGAAATATTGATCCAGGCCCCAGTGCCTGCGCAGGTGATCGACAAGGGCATCCCGACTGCCGGGCTACTGGCTCAGGTCATGGTGGCCAAGTTCGCCGATCACCTGCCGCTGTACCGCCAGGAAAAGATCTTCGCCCGTGCCGGGCTGGCCATCGCGCGCTCCACGCTGGCGCAATGGGTCGGCGCTTGCGGTGTCCAGCTGCAACCCCTGGTCGATGCCCTGCGCGACTGCCTGCTTCGGCAGGACGTCATCCTCGCGGACGAAACCCCAGTGCAGATGCTTGCCCCAGGCACGAAAAAGACCCATCGGGCTTACGTCTGGGCCTATGCACCCAGCCCCTTCGCCGACCTCAAGGCCGTGGTCTATGACTTCAGGCCGAGCCGGGCCGGTGAGCACGTGCGCAGCTTCCTGGGCGACTGGCAAGGCAAGCTGGTCTGCGACGACTTCGCTGGCTACAAGGCCAGTTTCGAGCAAGGCATCACCGAAATCGGTTGCATGGCCCACGCCCGCCGCAAGTTCTTCGACCTGCATGTCGCCAACCAGAGCCAACTAGCCGAGCAAGCCCTCCAGTACATCGGCCAGTTGTACGAGGTGGAGCGCGAAGGGCGAGAGCTGCTCGCCGAACATCGACGGCAACTGCGCCAGGACAAAGCCAGGCCGATCATCGATGGCCTGCATGGCTGGATGCTTGGGCAGCGGCAGAAGGTGCCGGAAGGTAGCGCGATCGCCAAGGCACTCGACTACAGCCTCAAGCGCTGGGCAGCGTTGGTGCCTTACCTGGATGACGGCAACTTACCCATCGACAACAACTGGATCGAGAACCAGATCCATCCCTGGGCCTTAGGGCGCTCTTATGTCCGGTCGGCGATTATGTTGAGTACCCGACAAGAGGCCGCCCCGTGTATGGCGGCCTAACCCTGTCAGCTGCGGATAATCAAAGGGTCTGAAGGAACGCCAACAACGCGTCTGTCGGGCGATAGCGCGTACTCCGAACGTCGGGCGGCGCGATCGCGGCCAGGGCGTGTTCCTTCATGGCGAGATCAGCTTCGACGTAGCCGTGCGTCGTCACCGGGCTTTCGTGACCAAGCCACAAGGCGATGACTGAGAGGTCGACGCCGGCCTGCAGCAGATGCATGGCGGTCGTGTGGCGCAGCGTGTGCGGAGAGATGTGCCGTCCCACCAGGGACGGACATTGCGATGTCGCCATTCCCACCGCTCGCGTGATCCGCTCGGCGACATTGGAACGGGTCATCGGTCGCCCCCACCGGTTGGGCAGCAGGGGTTGGTCCGGCTGTAGGCTGGTGGCTGCGAGCCAGTGGCGAATCTCTGCAGCGGTTTCCCTCCATAGCGGCACAGTGCGCTGCTTTCGCCCCTTGCCGTGCAGGCGCACCGATGGCGTCACGTCGAGCGCGAGATCGCGAACGCGGATGCCGATCAGTTCGGAGACCCGGGCGCCGGTGTTGTAGAGCAGCTTGAGCAACACCCGATCGCGGCGACCGCACCAGGTAGAGGAGTCGGGGGCGGCCAGCAGCTCTCGCACCTCGTCTCGACCGAGGAAGCCGAGGAGAGGCTTGTCGAAGCGTTTCATCGGAATGGCCAGGATCTGTTGGGCGAGGAGCAGCGCCGGTGGGCATTGAACGGCTACATACCGGGCGAAGGCCCGTATCGCGGCAAGCCGTGCATTTCGGCTACGCACGGTGTTGTGACGCTCCCTTTCGAGATGCGCAAGGAAGCCGAGGATCAGCTCCGCACCGAAGTCGCACAAGGTCAGCTTGGCCGGCGGCCTGTTTGTCCTCGGCATACATCAGGAACAGGCGGAAGGCGTCCCGGTACGCGGCTACGGTTCGGGGGCTGACGGCCCGCTGCTGGAGTAGGCGTTCGGTAAAGAAGCGCTGGAGCAAGGCGGCGAACTCGGCCGGATCGTCAAGAAGCGAGGTCATGTTGGCACCCCTTGAACGTAGCGGTGAAAGCGCTCGGCGGCTAGGGCCATCAGGTCAGGAATGCCGGTGAGGTACCAATAGGTGTCGATCACCTTGGCATGGCCCACGTAGATCGACAGCGTCGGTAGGCTCGACCCGACGTCCCCGCCCTGCTCGTAGAGGCGCAGCGCGCTGCGCACAATAAAGGTGTGGCGCAGGTCGTGAAGCCGGTGGTGGGCATGGTCTCCGCGCACCTGCCAGCCGAGTTCGCCACAGAGCGCCTGAAGCGCTTTCCGCATGGCGCGCGGATCAACGGCACGGCCGTCATCGCGCAGGAAGAATCGATCGCAACACGCTTCTGGCACGAGCCGGTCCCGCAGCTGTGCATACGCCTGTAGGTGACGCGGGACGCTTGCATGCAGGGGCACGAAACGATTCTGGTGGCACTTGGTGTCCCGGATATTGAGCACGCCCACCACCAGATCCACATCGGCTCGGGTCAGCGCGAGAGCTTCGGAGATACGCAGTCCGGTGGCCGCCAGCATGCCAAAAACAGTGCGGCAGGTGGCCGGGTGCAAGCTTTCCGGCTCTCCTAGGCGATCGGTCGCTGCCAAGAGGGTTCGCAGTTCCTCATCGGTGTAGATGTGCGGCACGAGGCGCCGGTGGGCCGGTCCGAAAAGATGCCGCGGGGGCACGACCGTCTCCGGATCGGTGCGCAGGCAAAAAGCTGCAAAGCCACGCAGCACCTCGATCCGGCGCGCCCAGCTGATCGGACGGGGATGGAGTGAGGCACGTGCCCAGTCCGCCGCCAGTTCCAGCGTGAGGTGTGCGGCGCCACGCTGGTCGGCAAAGTGTGCGAACGATGCGAGCTGACCTCCCTCGATGGTCAGCGCGAAACCGAAGCTGCGACGATAGGCCAGGTACGCTTCCACGCGCACCGCCCAAGTCGTGGCGGTGTTCATGATTTGCTCCCCGGCCAAGGCAGGGCGACGTCCCGCAGGCGTTCCAGGTCGACGCGTGCATACACCCTCGCCGTGTTGAGATCACGGTGCCGAAGCACATCGGCGATCTCCTTGATCGACACACCTTTCTTCTGCAGCCGGGTGGCCATCGAGCGCCGCAGTACATGGGTGTTGCAGAACCGATCCCTCAGACCACCGCGGACGAATGCACGGTTCATCGCATTGCGGATGGCCGCCACACTGAGGGGGACACCAAAGGGCGCTCGGTGGCGCACGAACACTGCGCGGTTTTCGGTTAGCGGTCGTCCATCTCGAAGGTAACGGGCGAGCGCCTCGCCGGTCTGTGCCGGCAACGGCAGCAGCTGCGTGCGCTGGCTCTTGGTGCGGTGGAGCGTCACCATTCCGTGACGCCAATCGATAGACTCCAGCGTCAACTGGGCGGCTTCATCGCCCCGCAGTCCGAGATCGAGCAGGCAGCGGGCGATAGCATAGTCGCGCAGGCCGACCGGATCACCGAGATCGAACGCGTGCAAGAAGTGCTCGAGCTGAATGTCCGAGAGCACCTTCGGCGGGTGCCGACGCGGCCAGTTCGCGATCGGCGGCAGTGTCGCAGCGAGCCTCCGGGTGTCATCGCCCAGCATGGCGCGGAAGCGCAAATAGCTGCGCAAGCTCGTGCAGATGACCTTGCGCGAGGCAGGCCGCCAGCGGGCGGCGAGGTCGTTCAGGAAGTCGTCAATGTCGGCCGCGGCCAACAATCCGATCTCAGGAGCGCCTCGCCCGAAACGGCCGGTCAGGAAGGCCGCCACATGCCGGACTCGGTAGCTGCAGGTCGGCAGCGCCAGACCGCAGGTGTGGCGCAGATAATCGCCGAAGCGGTCGAGTTCGGCCTTAACGGGATCCATCTCTGCCGGCGCCCCGCCTGCCATCGGAAGTAGGGGCAGCAAATGATGCAGGGCAGCCCGCATCTCCCCGACTACGGAGCGACGTGGTGGAGGACAGGTGCAGCGTGGTAGATGCTGCCGGATGAAGTGCTCGATGAGCTCACGGTCGATGCTTTCTGGGGTGAGCCTCTCGCCCTTCATCCAATAGCTGAAGTGCGCCAGGCAGCGCAGGTAAGCCCGGATGGTGCTCCCTTGGTAGTGATGGATCTGCAGCGCTTCGACATACGATGCGGCGAACTTGCCCAGAGGCCCCTGCGTCAGCCAGTCACGGCGTGCGAGATGCGCCAGACATGCGTCGATGGACATGGTCGTCTCCTGGAGTGAGGTACGGAACCTCAGGAGACTGCCGCTGATTATGGAGAGTGAAAATCGGCCAGAAAGAAACGGGCCTGCGTCCTACCAGTCGGTGCCGGGCTGCGGCGGGAAAACTGGTCATAATCGCTAACTGGACATAAGAGCGCTTATGCCAAGCTTGGCATAAGCGCTCCAACTGGCTGTTTGCCGGCTCACTGCGCAGTGGCCAACGTGGCGCAGCTTTGATGACGCTGATCCAGTCAGCCCGCCTGAACGGGCACGATCCGTACGCCTACCTGAAGGACGTGCTCATGCGCCTGCCGACGCAGAAGGCCAGCGCCCTGATCGAGCTGCTGCCGCATAACTGGGTACCCGCCGGCAAGGTGTGATGCCCGTTCGCTTACGTTTGGCTGTTGCAGTGGGTACGAGGGTTCCGGTCTGCGGGGAACACGTACTCCCTGTGCCCACTGTAGGGCTTGATCGCTTCCAAGAGCGCGAGCGCCTGCTCCGTGAGCGGGACGATGTGCGTGCCGGCGTTTCTTCATGCGTTCCGCAGGTATCGTCCAGATCTTCTTCTCGATGTCGATGTCCGCCCAGCGGGTGGTCGCTGCCTCGGCTGCGGGCGCTGATTGACTTTCTCGTGGAAAAACGTGGGGCATTGGGCTGACGTGGAGAGGGTCTCCAGATGTCCGCTACTGGCTGTGGCTGTCGTTCACCTGCTAGAGGCCTTGCATCACCCTCCATCGAGGAAGTCCTGGCAGCGGCAGAACTACTGTCCCGTGGTAGCGGAAGAGGGCTCAGAGTTCCCCTTCACAATGCGTCCAAGGGATCAAGCGACAGCGCCTCACTCAGATGCGCCTGCTCGTTTACGATATGGGCTCCAATTGCTAAGGAGTGCCTTCATGCTGGACATCAGTGATGCGGACCGCGCTTACCTCAAAGAGCTGCGGGCCCTCTCAACCGACGCCCTCGGCAATGAGGTCTTCGTAGGCCTTACGCTAGAGGAGTCGATTCGATTCGCCTTGCTCTCCAAGCGTGGACTTATGAGTGGAAATCGGTCGTTTGAAGATGGCGAAGAATACCTAACTCTGCAGGGCAAGCACGAGATTGCGAGGATGCGTGTTTTGGCAGCAGAGCACATCGTACGTGCCGAGAGTCCCACCAAGCATTGAGGGCTTTGCCTGTGGGCTACGCGCGTAACCTTCGAGAGCATCATAAAGAAAGGTCCAGCCGAAAGCGGACCTTTCTTTTTTTCGTCGCTTTTATTGCAGGAAAGCGCCTTTTTGGAGGCCTCGATATTGATTGACTAGAGCTACCTCATTTAGGAGTTCTAGCAATGAACCAAGCTTGTTTCTCGTTGGCTGTGTGCATGGTACTGCTGCGCATTCTTCCTTTGATGTTGCTGACCTTGCCCTGCTACTAGGGACACAGAAAAGGCGCCGTGAGGCGCCTTCTCTTGTCGGCTGGCTTTCACCAGGTCGTCCAGGGAAACCTTGTCGGAAGCGTCCACCACCTCAGTGCGGGTAGACGTTAGGTTGAAAGTCAGGTTGTCTAAGTCTTATGCCATGGCGGTCTGGTTGATTTTTAATTTTCTTCATACCCGGTTCTGTACCCGGAATTGGCGTGGTGTCAACGCGTCTCGATGGTGGCCCGGCGCAACGGTATCAACCCCAGTCAACTGCTCCATTGGCGCAAGCTCCACCAGGATGGAGGCCTCTCGGTGGTCAGTACCGGTGAAACGGTGATACCTGCTTCCGAACTGGCCGATGCCCTCACGCAGACTCGCAAACTGCAACGGATTCTGGGCAAGAAGGCCATGGAGGCGGTCAGTGAGAATGTCGTGGGCATCACCTGGGTAGAGAAACCGCTGCACGACGAGGAAAGCGTGGTGTGCGCTGATGCCGATTATACCGGGGGCGGGAAGCGGGAAGAACATGCCTGGCGGAGGGTTATCTGGCAGATCACGGTTCGGCGCAGCGCCTCCAAGACACATTGCACGCGCAGTGTCTTGTACAAAGCAGCGCGCAATATCGAGAAAGCCAAGGTTCAGGTGTGAGCGAAGGTTGGGCATGCGGTTCGCGTGGTCAAACGATAGTTCGGTTACCAAGGAGCGCTTCCGAGGATTGGCCAAGAATTCCTCGCAAATGGTGACGCTGATTGCCCACTCGAATTTGTGGATGGCCCACCGAAGTTTACTGGCTGGCGCAGGAGGGAGCGCCTGTAGTACGGATGATGATGGTCGCGGAGTGCTCGCGGCGGCTAAAAACACCAGGATGAGCGGCTGATAGGATTGCTTTTGGTCGCTTTTAAAATCGGCAGGCGCTGAAGTTGGCCAGAAATTCATGACTAGCTCAGGCTATCCCTAGAGCTTAGTTGAGTGTTCTGGCGGTGGTGATCAAGCAAGTGTTGTAGAGTTGTCGTAGTTCTCTCTGGGGTATAGATGCGTACTGATTGATCGCCTCGTGAGTATAGCTGTCAATAATGTATAAGTTTCTATTTAAGCAATTAGTTGCGTTGAGGTTGTGTTCCGGGTGCATGTGAGTGTTTGGCAATATCTTGGGTTCGTAAGACTTAATGTTCATGAGAGGTTTGGTTGTCGTGTGTGGTGGGTTGGCCGTCCACTTCAACGCTTGTCTGTAAAGCTAGCAAGTCCGTGAGGTGGTGATTTAGCTTTCTCGCGGCGTTATTAGGCTATTCCTTGCTTTTAGTTTTTTTAAATCATCTTCTATCGCTTTGGTTGTTTTCTTTGTGGCCGCGTCTAAGGTTTCCTTGTCTCCATCGTATTCTGGGTTTTGAGAGCCCATGGATAGCTCCCATTTGGAAAGTTGTTCGGCTAAAGTTTTTATGTGTGCAATGGCTGCTTCGAGCTCTATTTTTGAGGTTTTTATGACTTGGTTGGTCCTTTCTTTTTCGTGCTTTATTGCTTCGTTTAATTTTTTCTCGACTTCGTTGTATTCGGTCGTTGTTTTTATTAAATCTTCTAGGGCGTCTATAAAAAGCTCGTTCATGCTGACTTTTTTATTTTTTGCAATCTCTTGGAAACGTCTGTTCAGATTTTTCGGAATGGAGAAGGAGTGGTGTTTTTTTTCGGGGGTTGCTGAGATATGCCGGTGTTGTCGAAGTGCACCTTTAAGACGGCCAGCAAAGGCGACGTCTCCTGACTTGTCAAGATAATTAATTGCATTCTCTACCCACTCATAGCTTGGCTCGCTGTGAGGGCCGGTTGCGAGGTTGATGTGCCGAGTCGCTCTAGGTTCCATGTTGCGGTTTAAGTATCCATACATCCATTCCCAGTTGCTTTTGTTACTAAGAAGCCATTTTTTCAGAGTGGAGGGGGTTTTCATTGCGCCTGCCTGGGGTAATAAGAATTTATATTTATCCGAAAATCATCACTCGTGACGTCAGTCGTGATTATATTTACACGTCACTCGTGATGTTAGTCGTGATGGTGGATTTTGTCACTCGTAACGTTAGTCGTGATGAATTTATCGTTTATATAGGGTATATTTTCGAATGAAAAATATGAGGTATCCCTGTGTTCGCCGATCTTCTTACCCGAAAGCTCTGTCACATTGGGCCGGAGGAAAAATTTCTCCTGCTAGCGCTAGCCTTGCATTTCCGTGGAAGGACGCCAGAGCCTGTCTCCATTGAAAGCCTAGCTGGGCAACTGATGCTTCCCTTACGTGATGTCTCGAAGGCGCTGGCAGAGTTAGTAGAGGTGTCACTGCTGACGACTCACCAGGATGCTACCCGCAGAGGGCGGCCGAAGCGGATTTTTGAGATTAATCAGGCCTGCGTAAAAAAATACGAGATAGCAGAAGGCTCTATCACTAATAGCAACCTGGAATTGGCTAAGTATGTCATCTCTGCAGAAAGCATAAAGGCTGAGATGGTAAGGTTTCCAGGCCAAAGCGCGCTTCTGGGTATTAAAAATAAACCTGATGCTGGGGATGGTATAGATACCGATCCTTTAAGCCGGGCTGGGAAGCTTAGTCTGGCGAACCGTCTGCTGCTGGCTGTCTTGTTGAGTCGATCCGATGAGTTCGGCGTTGTTAGTGATCTAGGGCGGGCTGAGTTGTGCGCACTGGTTGGGTTGCCGTTCCCGAGCCTTCCTCAACGATTGAGAAGGCTTGTCGAACTTGGCTTCATCAGAAGGCATGTGCCTGGTATCGCCAGTCCGGTTTTCTCAGAAAAGCTTAAGAGTATTTATATTCTTAACCTCAATCACCAGCAAATATCCCCGTCAAAGGACTGTACCTCTGTTTTACTGCATCAAAAGCCGGACTCCGATGATGAGTTTGGGCCTAGTCAAGGTATTTGGCTGGATGTGGATAATGTTCGGAAACATCCTGCTCTAAAATCTAAAGCTCCTTGGGAGGTTGTTGATTTGATACTGCGCTTGCCCAAGCATGCTCTGGAGCAGATTGAGTTTTTCCTATGTAAGTGTGCGAGAGATTTTTTGTCGTTGCATTGGGGTATGTTGGAAACTACCAAGGGGGCATATAAGGCCAGTCGGTTGATGAATTTGGAGAAGAGGTTTGTATCGTTTTTTCGAGAGCCGATGGTTAGTTCAAAGACTAAAGAGCCTTTAGATGGGCAGGAGATTCTGAGGTTCTTTATCCGAGTGGTGATTGAGTTTTCTATGGATTGCAGAAGGCGATTCTCAGATTTGAATGTGGTTGACCTTGCTGGGCAGCGATTTTTAATTACTCCTGCAGATCTGAATGTTGGTTATCGATACCTGGCTGTATTGGTTAAGCTTTCTGCTGAAACAGGTCAGGGATGTTATTGGTTTACAGCGGTCGAGAATGGAGATGTGTATTTGGCGGAGTTTGAGCGTGAGTCGGATATTCCTATAGACATCCGCAGGTCGGCTGGCTTACTGGCTTCGACTATGGAGGGCTAGATCTAGAGTTATTTTATACAACCTCTACCCATCCTCTGGACCAATACAGGAGCAACATCCATGTCCATGAGGATCATCAGTTTGAAAGAGGTCATGGACCTCACCAGTCTTGCTCGCTCGACTATCTATAAGTACATCGCTCTCGGCACGTTCCCGCTTCCCTTATCTGTGGGGGAACGTTGCGTTCGTTGGTTGGAGAGCGAAGTGCACGAATGGATCCTTGAGCGGATCGCTGAGCGCGATGAGAAAGTCCAGGTTGCAGGTAAGCATTAATGGCGATAGAGCTACCCGATGACCAGGGACTCCCTGGTCATCGGGTAGCTCTGCCGTCTGCTTAGGTTAGTGCTCTTTCTCAGATAACTCCCAGTTGCCTGCTCTGTGATTTTCCCCGGCTACGCTTGGTGTTCTTCGTCTGGATGCTCGATGGCGCTTGTTGTTTGGCGAGCAGGGCAGTGTGGTTTATTGATATAGCTACTAACTATCTCTAACCATCTATCTAATCCATACACCTACTCCATCTCCAATAATCTATCTCTAATCCACCCACCTCTCTCCAGTCATGGCTAGCTACCACCCGGAACCTAGCTATCCACCTCTCCGGTTTAAAAATACCCACTCCGTACTTGGTATGCCCTAAACCAACCAGGTACACACCATGACCAATAAAACAGCCAAACACCTCCCCCAATCCGACATCGCTATCCAGATCGAACGACTCGTGAACGCAGTGATCCGTCACGACTGCCCTGCATTCAGGATCAGCTACGACGCACAGGGGGATGAGGTCGTCGAGAGGACCAGGCTCTCTCGGTACTTCGATTACGTTCGGCAGATGTATCACCTAGTGAACGATGAGACGTACGCCTTGAGTGAACACCTGCTCGCATTTAAGGAAGCTTGCTACGACATTGGCATCGAGTTCGGGATGTTCGGGATGACGTGCATGGACGAGAGCGAGGGAGGGCTCCTATCAGAGGCCCAGACCTACAACTGGCTCGTGGAGAGGATCCGGGTGCACGTACAGACCAAGTGGTTCAAGCGTGGGAAGCATGACCGTACTTTCCGGGAAAAGGGGAATCGGCAGACCGTGACTGAATACGTGGAGCGGGTGATGGATAGCCGCTCTCGTACCGTGGTGGTGAGGGTGAATCTGTACTACCGGGAGGCAGCACGTAATCGCTTGACGGTAGAGGACGTCTTCGAGGATCTGGATAGGCTGATCCGGTCGAGGGAGCACGATCCGATCTTCCAACATGAGACAGGCTACATCTGCGCGGTGGAGCAGGGGGAAGACATGGGCTACCACATCCATGCGGCGTTCTTCTTCGATGGTCGGGAGGTGCGCAGTGACTATGCCAAGGCTGAGGCCATCGGTGGGCTGTGGGGAAAGATCACTGAAGGCTGGGGGTACATCCACAGTTGCAACCACGAGAAAGAAAAGTATGAGGATGACCGTGGGGTAGGGATGTTCAGCCGTAAGGACGCAGTTGGTAGGCGCAATGTGATCAAGGCCTGCCACTACCTGATCGAGGATGGCCAATCGTTGCGGGTGAAGCCAGTGGGGGCAAGGGCGTTCCGGGTTGGTCGCAGTCTGCGGAGCTGCTAATCACTAACCACAGATCCGCTAGTTGGGATGATCAGCAGAGTCGGATATGCTCTGTGGGTCATCCATTCTTATTGAGATTATCTTTATGTCGAAGCTTGCTGAGTTCCGTGCCGCAGAAAAGGCTCTTGCTGATCAACTGGCTTATCTCGAGTCTTTGAAGAACGATAATTCCCTCAAAAAGGAAATTGAGTTCGAAGAAAAGCTGAAAGCGCTGATGGGCGAGTACGGCAAGTCTCTTCGTGACATCGTGGCAATCCTCGATCCATCGGCAGTTGGCGCTGCGAGTGTCCGCGGAGGCCGTGCATCGCAATCCAAGCGCCGTGAACGTGTGGTGAAGGTCTACAAGAATCCGAACACTGGCGAAGTGGTGGAGACCAAGGGTGGAAACCACAAGGTACTGAAGGCTTGGAAAGCTGAATACGGTAACGATGTGGTCGAGTCTTGGCTTCAGGTCTGACAAGCACTCACGGCAGCAGTGCATATTTTCAAGGAGGAATTTTGGAGCTTGGCAAGCTATCTAGTCATTTTCCTCGTCAGTTACGCTCTGGCTTTTGCTATAGGCAAAGCCTTCCTAACGGCCAAGCTTGAGGAGTCGATAGAGGAGGCGAAGCGTTATATCCGTGCTACGGACATGAGCACTTACGTTATGGAAATCACCAGCGCGACTCAATCTTCGATGATCAGGTTTGTCTGGGTTTTTGGCAGCATGGTTGGGTTTATATTATCCATTGCTGTATGGGGGCTCTTCTCTAGAAGCTAGATGTTCAAGCATTCCCATTGACCCTACCGCTTTTCAGCCAGGTGTGCTTGATCAACTCGAGCGGGCGCTGATCTTCTGTATGGATGGACTTCGGTTTGGTTCGCTAGGCATGGTAACCGCTAGGGTGCACTTTGGCGACGCTGGAGGGCCAGTCTGAACCCCATCTCCTGCTAAGCATCCACAATGATGGATATTCCCTTTAAGGACCCGGCTTCGGCCGGGTTTCTTTTTGTTCCTCGTTGGCATCTGGTTTTGATGGCGTATCGCTCAGCTTGGACTCATCCATAGCGGCGATTCGCGGCCGATCAGCCGCGAACCGAGCCACGTGCTCTCCACAAAGCGCCAATAGAGACGGATGGTCATGCTTGCCTCACATGGCGGCCCGTGGGCCGCCGTGGATTGCTCAGAAACTGTAGTTGAGGGCAGTGCCTATCTGGTACTGGTTACCACCGTCGCGGCCGAGATCGCTGGAGGCGCTGAGCTGGGCGCTCAGGTTGTCGCCCAGGCTCACCGCGATGCCGCCGCCGATGACACCGTAGTTGCGCGAATCGACGTCGCGGATCTCGGTATGGATGGGCAGCAACGGTGCCTGTTGCAGGGTGCTGTCGAGGTCATGGGAGTCATCTTCGAACTCGTGTTTCCAGGCCAGGTTCAGGTAGCTGGAGAACTGCTGGGCACCCACCTTGAAGGGCGCGCGGACCTGCACTCCGGCGAGGCTGGTCAGCGACTTCTGGGTTTGCCCTCGGACGTCGAAGGCCAGCAGCGGATCGCCGCCCTCGCCGTAGCCGTCGACTTTGCTGCGCTGGTATTCAAGGCCCAGCAGGGGGCCGGCACTGAAGCCGCCCAGGTCGAATAAGTAGCCGCCGCGTAGCGCTGCGCTGAAGGTGTCGGCATCGGTGCTGCCACCCACCGGGTCGACTATGCCCGGACGGTGAAGGTCGAGGTCGTGGTGGCCGTAGCCGAGCAGGGCGTCGCCGAACCAGGACCCGTCGACGTAGGACAGGTAGGCTGCCACCTGGGTGGCTTCATCGTCGAGGTGGCCGCCTTGGTCGGGCTCGCTCCGGCTATCGCTGTAGTTCAGCGCCAGGCCGGCGAGCAGGTTGGCGGAGAGTTGTAGGTCGACGCCGAGCGTGCCGCTGCCGCCGCGGTAGTCGGAGCTGCTGGCGGCGCTGTCGTCGTCCCGGTTGCGGCCGGAGTAGGTACCGAGCGCGTAGACGCTGACCTGGCCGTCCGGCGCAGGTCGTACGCTGTGCAGACCGCGGTTGGCGTCGAGGCGGTCGAGCAACGAGTCGGTGAAGACCTCCGCCGAAGCGAGGCTGGTCTGCGACAGCAGGGCGAAGTCGTAGGGCGCGAGTACGGCGCTGGTCATATAGCGGGCCAGCACCTCGAAACCATGGCTGGTCAGGTGCACGTTGTCCGGCTGCACCACGCTTGGCAGCGCAGCCGGTCCGGAATAGGCGAAGGAGCCGAAGCCGTATGCCGCCAGGTTGTCGCGCATGCGTTCAATGATGCGCGTCTCGTCGAGCAGGAAGATGCGCGTGCCTCCCTGAGCCAGTGGCTGCAGCTGGGCTTGCAAGTTCTGGTAATAGGTTTGCCCGTAGACCGCCAGCGAATCCGGATGGGGCACGCCAGCGGCGGCCAGCATCGCCGAGATGTCACTGAACCCGGCGATCACCAGGTTACGCGCGCCGGCGGCGATGAAACCTTCGATGGTCTGGGTGGCGGTGGATGCTGCCAGCTGCGCGGCTGCGGTCGCCTCTGTGTGGCCAAACGCCGATCCATCCGGGCCGACGTTGGCCACCAGGTGGACGATGCCGCTCGGGGCCAGGGCGTCGTTGCCGCCAATCGATAGGCTGACCAGATCGTCGGCGGCGAAGCGCTTGCCGTTCCAGGCGGTGAGTTCGTAGGGCAGGCTGAAAACGGTGCCGAGGGCGCTGATCGGCTGGGTGGTCGCGCCGCCGATGGCGTAATTGGTCATCTGTGCATCGGGAATGCCCAACTGTGCCTGCAGCCAGTAGGGAAAGGCCACGTAGGCATGCCCGAGGGCGATCTCCGCGGGCGAATGGCCCTGGCTCGGGTAGCCGGCGAGGTCGCCGCTGGAAAGAGCGCTGAGGTTGTAGCCGGAGTCGGCGTAACTGTCGCCGAAGGACACCAACTGCCGGTACTGCGACTGCGCCGCTGTCTGGCCAGCCAGCAGCGCGAGCAGCACGCCCGCCAGCGCGCCCGTACCCCGGTGTCGGCGCACGGCCAGGGCGAGCGGGGAGCATGAAGTGTTCGGAATCGGGTTGTGGTACATGTCTACCGCCTGTTCGTTCTTGTTGTAGGGATGGCTCGGGCGGCGCGGGTTGCAGCGTGTTCCTGGGCCGCGCCGCCGCGAACCCGGACGATCCTACGAAGGCATGCCGGCGGGTATGCATGGCCGTGGACGCCAAGGTTCTGGCCGCAGGCGCCAACTTGCAGGGGCTGACCACTAAGGGAATAACAACAATGAAAAACACCTACCTGTTTCCCAAGGCACTGGTTCTCGATCAGGCGATCGGTAGCTGCCCGACACGGGCGGAATTGGACGCCCTGCGCGCTCGCAACCACGCCGCCGAGCTTGTCCGGGTCGACCACTCGCAGCTCAACCGCCTGCTGGACCTGAGCTTCGGCAGCTACGGCTTGGAGGCGCAGGTACGCAGTGCCGAGGAGTGGCTGTACCGGCCGCAGCAGTTCCAGCTCTGGCTGCTGTGCAGTGCGAACCTGGAGCAGGGGGTGCGCAAGTTCCACCAACTGATGGGCTGGGACAGCGGCCTGGTGTCCCTGCATTCCAGGGGGCTGGACGTGAACGTCGAGGCGGACATCCGCGGCCGCGGCGCGCTGGGCTTCTCGGTCAGCTTCATGGCGCTGTGGTTCGGTTGCGGCCTGCAGGAAAGAGAGTCACTGGTGGTCAACCTGCGCCAGGGCTTCGAGCCTCTGGGGCGCCTGCTGGAGGATCGCCTGCAGCTGCAGGTGCGTTACAACCAGCCGGCGGTGGGCCTGAGCCTGCAAGGCAAGGGTATCTGCCGGGAACCGCTGCGAACCTCGAACCCGATACTGGAGCGCATGCTCCATCCCGGCCAGGCACACCCCTCACTGCTAGAAAAAGCCGACCTGGTATCGCTGGCCGGCACCCTACTGCGTGACAATCTGGCCAACCCGGAATACTCCCTGAGCGACCTGGCTCAGGCTCTGTGCATGAGCCCACGAAGCCTGCAGCGTAAGCTGCTGGCGGAGAACCTCAGCTTCAAGGAACTGCGCGAGCGCCAGCGCGTGAGCCTGCTGAAGGAGAAGCTGGGGGCGGGCATGACGAAGGAACAGGTGAAAGACCTGCTTGGCTACAGCGACGTGGGGGCTCTCTACAAGCTACTACGCAAGATTGCGGAGCCGGGTTGAGTGTTTGGAGGGCCGGATTTATTGCGCGGTGTCTCGCCACTGCTTGCGGTAATGCCTGGGGGCCGTACCGGTGACTCGCTTAAAGGCATTGCTGAATGCGCTCTCGGAGGCGTAGCCCAGTTCGCTGGCCAGGGCGGCCATGTTGACGTCGCGGCTGCGCAGGGCCTGTTGTGCCAGAAGCATGCGCCACTCGCTCAGGTAGGCCAGTGCAGGTATTCCCGTGATCGACTTGAAATGCACCGCAAAACTGGTGCGCGACATCCCGGCGGCCTTCGCCAGTTCGCCTAGTTGCCAGGGCCGGCCCGGCTCGTTGTGCATCAACCCCAACACCGGGGCCAGGCGTTTGTCGCTCGCCGCTCGCAACCAACCGCAGGGTAGGGCGTCGGTCGATTCCAGGTAGGCCCGCATAGTCTGCACGAACAGCAGTTGAGTGAGCTGAGCTGACACCAGGCCGACGCCAGGTCTCCACTGCGTACGCTCCTCGACGATCTGGTCCAGTAGCCATTTTAGCCGCTCGGCTTGTTGCGAGCCTGCGTGCACTTGCATCACTGGCGGTAGAAGACGGAAGGCCAACTCTTCGCTGGTAGGGTCCAGGCGCACGTGTCCGCCCAGCTGAATACAGTCCTCGCCGGTACCCAGAATCGCAGTGCGCTCGTTTGTCTGCCCCGTGAAGACCTGCATGGCATCCAGCGGCGTCAGCGAAAGATCGCTGGCCAGCACGAAGGCGCGGCGCGAGCAAAGGATGAGGACATCGCTCTCTCTGACCCATAGCGGCTGGGCCTCACCCTCGATCTGTAGCCAGCAGTTGCCTTTGACCAATGCGAAGAATTTCAGATGCGCCGGCGGGGGGAAACGTAGGCTCCATTCACCGCTGGCACTGAAGCCGCCTGCCACGCTCAACTGGGCGTCGGCCACGCGCAGGAAATCGGAGAGTGGATCGGACCTGGAGGCCGGAATATCGATCATGTTGGGGCGCCTTCGGGATTTCTGCTTCTACTACTTCGCTCAGGGTCGCACCGGCGTGTGTCGCGAGCAATGGCTGACGAGGCCGGGAGTGAATTTGAACTCTCACGCAAGTAAAGCGCACTCCGGCGCATTCCCGGTTCAAAAGCCGGAGGGTAATTTTGGCCACTTGCCCAGCCATGGCCGGGCGCCGATTGCCTTCTGGCTGTAGGGGAAAAAGCATGATCGAAGAGAGGGTATTGGTCACCGGCGGGACCGGGTTCATCGCCCAGCACTGCATACTTGCCCTGCTGCGCGGTGGTTATCGGGTCCGCACCACTGTTCGCTCGTTGGTACGGGAAACCGAAGTGCGTGCCAACCTGCGCGAAGGCGGTATCGACTGCGGCGATCAACTGAGCTTTGTCACCGCTGATCTGGAGCAGGACACGGGCTGGGCCGAGGCCGTCGCCGGTTGTCGCTATGTGTTGCACGGCGCTTCCCCGACGCCGACCGGTCTGCATGCCAGTGAAGATGATTGGGTCAGACCGGCGGTCGCTGGCAATCTGCGAGTGCTGCGCGCCGCTCGTGATGCAGGAGTGACGCGTGTGGTGCTGACCTCGGCTTTTGGCGCCATCTGCGCGGGCCGCGGAGAGATGCAGCGGCCTTTTGACGAGACCGACTGGAGCGATCTGAGCGCCAGCAACGTCTGGCTCTACCAGAAGTCCAAGACTCTCTCCGAGCGTGCAGCCTGGGACTTCATCGTGCGAGAAGGCAACGGACTGGAGTTGTCGGCCGTCAACCCTACGGCCGTGCTTGGCCCGGTGCTCGGCCCGGACTATTCGCATTCCGTTCGTTCAATCACAAACATGCTGGACGGCCAACGTGGCTGTCCGAAGATCAATTGCGGCTTTGTCGATGTGCGGGACGTAGCTGATCTCCATGTTCTCGCCATGACGCATCCCGCCGCCAAGGGCGAGCGTTTCTTGGCCATCGCGGGCGAAAGCTTGTGGATGATCGACGTGGCGAAGGTGCTGCGCCGTCGCATGGGCGCGTCCGCCCGCAAGGTGCCGACATGGGAATTGCCGAACTGGCTGGTGCGCCTGGCCGCACTCAGAAATCCCGGCTTGAAAGGTATCGCCACATTGCTCGGCCGGAACATGAACGCCACCAGCGAGAAGGCTATCCGTCTGCTCGGTTGGACACCACGCTCAAGCGAAGAAGCCATTGTCGCGTCGGCCGAAAGCCTGATTCGGCTGGGCCTGCTCCGAGATTCGCAATCACAGTGAACGCAAGGAACAGCAACGATGAATACCTCTCAACATCCTATTCCTTCCGGTTTCAGCGCCGCGACCACTGCTGATGAAGTGATCCGCGGCATCGACCTCACCGGCCGCACGGCCATTGTCACCGGCGGCTATTCCGGCCTTGGGCGTGAGACGGCACGGGTCTTCAAGCAGGCCGGTGCGCGTGTGATCGTGCCCGCACGCGACGTAGATCGCGCCCGAGCGGCGTTGGCCGGCACAGTCGAAGTGGAAGTCTGGCCGATGGATCTACTCGATCCGGCATCGGTCGGCGCCTTCGCGGATCGTTTTCTGGCCGAATCACCAAAGCTCGACCTGCTGGTCAACAGTGCAGGCATCATGGCGGTGCCGCTTCAGCGCGACGCGCGCGGCGTAGAGTCGCATTTCGCTACCAATCACCTCGGTCATTTCCAACTGACCACGCGCCTGCTGCCGGCCTTGCGTGCGGCCGGCGGTGCGCGCGTCGTGAACCTGTCGTCTTTCGGCCACCGCTATTCGCCCGTGGTGTTCGATGACATCAATTTCGAGCACCGTGAATACAACTCGTGGCTCGGTTACGGCCAATCGAAGACCGCGAACGTCCTGTTCACCGTCGCGCTCGATGCGCGCGAGGCGAAGAACGGTATCCGCGCCTTCGCCGTCCATCCGGGCGCGATTGTTGGCACCGGACTGGAGAAACATATCCTGCAGCAGGCGCTGATCGACGCTGGCGTGCTCGATGCCGAGGGCAAGCCCATCATCGACCCGTCACGCAATCTGAAAACCGTGGCGCAAGGTGCGGCCACCAGCGTCTGGTGCGCCGTCAGCCCGCAGCTCGACGGTATGGGCGGTGTCTATTGCGAGAACGTCGATGTAGCTTCCCTCTCGACCTTTGAGGGGGGCGCGATGGACATGGCGGATTCGACGCGGCAAGGCGGTGTCATGCCCTATGCCATCGACGCCGAGGCCGCCGATCGGTTGTGGCGGGTGAGTGAAGTGCTACTCCAAAAATGATTTGGGCTCCCAGGAGCCAACTCCAAACTACTTAGGAGAATGTCCCTCGACCTCTATGTCACCCTTGGTCGATCCGGCCTGCGCCTTAGTCCCATGTGTCTAGGGGCGATGACCTTCGGCGAGGATCTTGGCTGGGGCTCCAGCGTTGAGGAGTCCCAGCAGATCATGGATAGCTTCTTGGAGCTGGGTGGCAACTTTATCGACACCGCCAGTTTCTACACCAAGAACCATGCTGAGAAGATCCTCGGTGATCATGTCGGACACGACAAGGCGAGACCGTCTGGTCACTGCCATTAAGTTCAGCGGCAACCTCTACCCAGGCGACCCCAATGGAGGTGGATCGAATCGCAGATCGATCACCTTGGCTTGCGGGAATTCGCTGTGCCGCCTGCAGACCGAATGTATCGACCTCTACTGGCTCCATTACCGGGACAAGCGCACGTCGATCGAGGAAACGATGTCGGCGCTGGGGCATCTGGTGCAGGCGGGCAAGGTTCGCTATATCGGTGTCTCGGATACGCCGGCCTGGAAGATCGCGGAGGCCAATATGCTTGCGTGTTTCCGTGGATGGTCGGCTTTCATCGCCATGCAGATCGAATACTCGCTGCTTGAGCGCACCGTCGAGAAGGAACTGATTCCGATGGCTCGGGAGTTCGGGTTGGCGTCACGCCTCGGTCGCCGCTCAAGGGCGGCGCGCTGAGGGGAAATACAACCGACGCACCGCAGACCTGATCAAGTGCCGATTGCTGCACCTTCATCGAAGGCTTCCTGAACGAGACGACCTACACCATCGTCGATGAGCTAGAGGCGATTGCGACGGAGCAGGAGAGCACTCCCGCCTGATCGCGCTCGTATGGGGGCAGGCGAAACTCGGCGTCACCTCTGTCCTGATCGGCGCGCGTCGCCTCGATCAAATCGCCTTGATCGCCTGACTGCACCGAAGCTGGGGCAGAGCATGGAGCCTTGGTTCCCCTCCGTCCACAATGGCGGAACCACCGTGAACGGGGTTACTGCCGATCTGCCTCCCTTCTCGTTGGCAGCAAGTAATAAGCCCGACTGAGTGCTCACAAGCGGAATGGCCTTCGGCGCGATAGCCGGTGGCTAAATGACTTTGTGCAGTGCGTCCCGCTGCTCGGCCCATTTGAGGAGCGCATCCAAAGCGGGGCACAGAGCTTGCCCCCAATCGGTCAACCGATATTCCACCTTGGGCGGAACCTGGGGATAGAGCTTTCGAGCCACGATGCCATCTGCTTCCAGTTGGCGTAACTGCTGGGCCAGCATCTTCTGCGAAATTCCGGGGATCAGTTTTTCCAGATCGGAAAAACGCTGCACCTTGCCATCGAACAGATGGAACAGGATCACCAGTTTCCAGCGCCCCGCCAGTAACTGGAGCACTTCTTCGACGCCGACAGCGGCCGTTGCAGGGGTATAGACCTTTCCCATAAGTAGGTAGCTTACTTTTCCGTGCGTTCTTGTTGATATGTGAGTTTATGGCGAAAATTCCTATATCGCACAGTTTGCCACTGAAGGCTCCAGATCATGAGCATTTCACTACCGGATTCAGTTGTCATGTTCTTCGACGTGAGCAACGGAGCCTCGCCTTCCGCACTGCGGCACGTCTTCTCCGCGCAGGCCATCGTCCATGA
This sequence comes from Pseudomonas sp. A6, assembly GCF_052367875.1. Classification (NCBI taxonomy): domain Bacteria; kingdom Pseudomonadati; phylum Pseudomonadota; class Gammaproteobacteria; order Pseudomonadales; family Pseudomonadaceae; genus Pseudomonas; species Pseudomonas sp. A6. The sequence continues at coordinate 2,720,411 of NZ_CP198970.1, forward strand.
CGAAGGCCAGACCTACCACAGGCATGAGGCGATCGAAGCCTGGCTGGCGGAGGCACAGCGCAAATATGTCTACCGCATCGAACCGTTGACGGCGGTGACGGACGCTACCGGCATCACCGTCGTGGCCCGGTACGTCGGCAATTTCCTGGGCAGCCCAACTGACCTTACCCATGTCTTCCGGCTCACCGGCGACAAGATCGAATTTCTGGAGATCCACTGATGACCATGAATCTCGACCTCGCGGGCAAGCGCGTGCTAGTCACGGCCGGCACCAAGGGTGTTGGCAAGGCCGTCGTCGAACTGCTGGGCGAACTTGGCGCCCGCATTCTGACCACGGCGCGCGCCAAGCCGGACTTCATTTCCGAAGCCCAATTCGTCGAAGCCGACCTGACCACGCCCGAAGGCTGTGTGACGGTGGCGAAGGCTGTCGAGGATCACCTGGGCGGTGTGGATGCGATCGTTCACGTCCTGGGTGGATCGTCGGCTCCAGCGGGCGGCTTTGCCGCGCTTGATGAAACGGAGTGGCAAAAGGAGCTGAACCTCAATCTATTTCCCGCCGTGAGGCTTGATCGGGCCTTGCTGCCGAAGATGATCGAGCAAGGTGCAGGCGTCATCATCCACGTCACGTCGATCCAGAACCGGCTGCCGCTACCGGATTCGACCACGGCCTATGCCGCGGCGAAGGCCGCGCTGTCCACGTACAGCAAGAGCCTGTCGAAAGAAGTGACTCCCAAGGGCGTGCGTGTCGTGCGTGTGTCGCCGGGTTGGGTGGAAACCGAAGCAGCGGTTGCGCTGGCCGAACGGCTTGCCAGCCAGGCCGGGACGGATTACGAAGGCGGCAAAAAGATCATCATGGATGCACTGGGCGGCATTCCGCTCGGGCGGCCGTCGAAGCCGGTCGAAGTGGCTAACCTGATCGCCTTCCTGATCTCGCCGTTCGCCGCAGCCATCAGTGGGGCGGAATACGTGGTCGACGGCGGCACGGTTCCCACGGCATAACGTCTGACCTCACTTTTCCTTTGCCATCGCATGCCGTCTGCCATCGCATGCCGTCTGCCAGGATCTATGCCCATGTTGCGCTTGAATGCGATGCTGAACGCCGTATCGGACAGATAGCCGATACGCTGCAAGGTCGGTCAATGGTTTACTGGTATCTTGCAACGCGGCGTGAGCAAGAGTCATGCGCCAGTGTTGCAGGTAATCGAGAGGCTGCACGACCACATCAACCAGGCGCCGACGCGCTACGAGCTGTACCGGGTCTGGACGATAGTTGGCACTCTCAAGTCGGGAACTCGGCTCATCTACTCCAAGCGGCACTTCTTCATCGACGAGGGTAGCTGGACCATCGCCAACGTTGGCCAGTGCGACAACTGCGGGTATGGGAGGAGCGCACCTACTTCCCCTAGACGTACAGGTGCCGCTGACGGCGCTGGAGGTCTTCCACGACCTGCAGAACATCATCGAAGCCTTGCACTACCTGATCGAGGACGGTCAGACGCTGCGGGTGAAGCTTACAGAGGTAAGGGCCTTTCGCACTGGTCGTACTGCCCGGAGCTACTGCGAGTATCCACATCCCCTTGAATGACAGCCGGGCAACGGAAGAAGATAATGGCCGCACGTTCAATATTGCCGGGCTGTTGTCCAACTCCTGATTCCCTGCATGTCTTCGCCTCCTGCCTTGCCTGAATCGCCCCCCACGGCTGAATTTTCATTCAGGCGAATCGCTGTGCCGGCCTTCGGCCCCTCGTTGCTTTTCGGCCTGGGCGAAGGCGCCATTCTCCCGATCATTCCGCTGATGGCGCGTGATCTGGGGGGCTCCGTGCCGATGGCCGCGCTGGTTGTCGCGCTGATCAGCATCGGCTCGCTGCTCAACAACATTCCGGCGTCGTTGATCACGATGCGCTGGGGTGAGCGCTGGGCTATCGTCGCGGCAGGTATCTGGAGCGGGCTCGGCATGGCCCTTTGCGTGCTGACAGCGCATCTTGGCCTGTTCGCGGCCGGCTGCTTCATGGTGGGCATGTCGCAGGCGGTCTACAACCTGGCACGCCAGAGCTACATGACCGAGGCCGTTCCGCTCGCCTATCGGGCGAGGGCGCTATCGACGCTGGGCGGGGTGATGCGTATTGGCATGTTCATCGGTCCCTTTCTGGGCGCGGCGGCCGTCCATGCGTTCGGCCTGTCGGCAGCCTACGCTGTCGGGATTGCCGGAGTGCTGGGGGCTGCGGCGATCGGTGCACGAGTCCCGGACCTGGAGCCGCTGCCGGTTCCATTGGGCCAGGCGCCTGCCGCCACGACGATCGTTTCGACGCTCAGGGACCACCGCCATGTGTTCCTCACCCTGGGTATCGGCGTCGTCTTGGTCAGTGCCGTGCGAGCCTCGCGCCAGGTCGTCATCCCCCTGTGGGCCGATCACCTCATGTTGGCACCTGCCTTGGCCTCCTTGATCTACGGCCTGGCGGGCGGCATCGACATGCTGGTGTTCTACCCAGCTGGCAAGGTAATGGACCACAAGGGCAGGGGGTGGGTCGCGGTGCCCTCAATGCTCATCATGGGCATGGCGATGCTACTGATGCCTTTTACCTCGGGCTTCTCCACGCTGTTGCTAGTTTCGTTGGCCATCGGCTTCGGCAATGGCATTGGCTCCGGAATGATCATGACCCTTGGCGCGGACCATTCCCCGCGGCATGGGCGCGCGCACTTTCTCGGAGTGTGGCGCCTGATGTCCGATATCGGCTCCTCGTGCGGGCCGGCACTTCTATCGTTTCTGGCGGGCAGCCTGTCGCTGGCGGCAGGAATCGTCGCGACCGGGATCATTGCCTTTGCAGCGGCGGGATCGTTGGCGTATTGGATTCCCAAAGTGCAGCGCTCCGAACGGAGCAGCAATCCCTGAGGATACAGTCCATCCTGAATACAGCCCGGGACTATTCTTAGTCTTGGCGAGTCTGTGTCGATAGTGGCCGATAGGTTCAGTAGAGCGATATTGGGGCGATAGCGAGTGCCGGAAGCTAGCTCAGGGCATTCTGGCTGAATGCCATCCTTTGCTCTATACAGGGAAGGCATGCTTGCCCGGCATCCTCCAGGGTTAGCAATGCTCAAGGACCCGGATGAGGGGATGGCGATGCGAGGGAATAATGAAGTACCCGGAGAGGACATGTTCCAGTTCTCTCCCGAAGAACCATCGGCGGCCCCGATCGACGTGGCCCCCCTGCTGGTGCTCAGCGTCGATGACAACCCTGGTTTCCAGCGGTCGTTACGGGCAGCGCTGCAGGGGTACCGTTACCAGGACCAGCCGCTACACCTGCTGACGGCCCGATCTGCCGAGGAGGCGGCCACGTTGATGGTGGCTACTCCAGAATTGGCGGTGGTGCTGCTCGACGTCGTGATGGAAACCGACGATGCCGGTTTGCGCCTGGTGCGCAATGTGCGCGAGGTGCAGGGTAATGCCGATGTGCGAATCGTTCTCTTAACGGGTCAGCCGGGCATGGCGCCTATGCAGGCGTCGTTGGACCAGTTGGATATTAGCGACTACTGGCTGAAGACCGAGCTAAGCCAGGAGCGTTTGCACAGCATCCTCACCGGCAACCTGCGCACCTGGCAGCAAATCCGTGCGCTGAGCCGAGCCAAGCGTGGACTACAGGCGATCGTCGAGGCGAGTAATAGCCTAACCCTTGCCAGGGGGCTGGAGGACTTCTCGGCGCGAATGATCTGTGAATTGTCGAGCTTGCTCGGGGTGGCTCCGGATGGCCTGGTCTGCGTTCAGGCGGAGCATGCCAATGAGACGCCGTTGCGCGCCTGCATTAGCGCTGCAGCTGGACGCTTCTCCGGACATTTGGCCAGGCCATTGGCATCTCTGGACGATATCCAGATCCGTAGCCTGCTGAGCCGGGCGATGGAAGAGCAGACGGCCATTGCCACCGCGGATAGTCAGGTGCTCTTTTTCCCTGGTACGGCGGGCGTACCCCACGCAGCAGCCTACCTGGCCACCGACCGGCACCTTGACGAGACCGAGCATGAGCTTTTGCGGGTGTTCTCCACCCAAGTCAATTCCGGATTGATCAACGTGGCCCTCAGCAGCCGCCTTGACCGTATCGCCTACGAGGATGCCTTGCTGTCGATCCCGAATGGCAACGCCTTGCTCCGCGAACTGGAAAGTGTCCTAGCCCTGCCTCCACCTTGCGGTCGCACGTTGCTGCTGGTGGATCTGGATCAATACGCCGAGAGCAGTTTGTCGTTGGGTGTCGAACAAGGTGACTTGATGCTACAGGGGATGGCTCGGCGCCTGCGTGCAAGTTTTCCGCCGCCCTGCCTAGTTGCACGACTCCATGAGGATACCTTCGCGATTCTCGGTCCCACCCAGCGCCTCTCGGAGAAACAGGTGCGTAGCCTGGAGCTGCTCGACGAGAGCGCCCATTCCCCCTTCATCGGGATTGGTGCCGCCCGCTTGGACCTGGATGCCTACAGCGGGTCCGCACGGGGCGCCATCGCGGCAGGCCTGCTTTTGCTCAAGCGGGCTCGCAGCGAGGCAGCGCTGCTATGCGAGTACCAACCGGGTATGGAGAGGGAGACCAGTCTGCGTTTCCAACAGTCCCATGCGCTCTATCACGCGCTGCGTAACACCGAGGGTATCCGCATAGTTCTCCAGCCTCAGGTCGACTTGCTAAGTGGGCGGGTGTTGGGAGCGGAGGTGCTAGCTCGCTGGGTCGATACAAATGGCATTGAAGTACCTCCTGGTGTGTTCATCCCCATCGCGGAGGCGAATGGCCTGATAGTGCCGCTGGGCAAGCGCATCTTGGAGATGGCCTGTGCTGCGGTGCGAGAGATCGACCAAGCCGGTTTTCCCGATCTGACACTGGCGGTCAACGTGTCGCCACTGCAATTGGCTCGCCAGGAGTTTTCGGAAGAGCTTGCCGCGGTGGTTCGGCTGCATGGTATTCGCCCCGAGCGTATCGAACTGGAGGTCACCGAATCGGCGGCGATGAATGACCAGCAGGCCGGCGGCACTATCCTACGCAGTCTGAAGGAGGCTGGATTCTCTATCGCCATCGACGATTTCGGCACTGGCTATTCGTCGTTGAGTTACCTGCATTCGATCTGCGCCTCGACGCTCAAGGTCGACCAGCGCTTCGTTCGCGAAATCGGTCTGGTCGACGATGACCAAAGCATCGCCGACATGATCATCGCTCTCGGTCGCCGCATGCAGATGCACGTGCTGGCCGAAGGAGTGGAAACCGCCGCGCAGGCCAACTGGTTACGCGAGCACGGCTGTCAGCGAGCCCAGGGGTATCTGTTCGGTCGCCCCGAGCCGTTGGACACCTTTATCGAGCATTTGCGTGAACGGGGCCACTGAGGAGTCGGGACTGCTGCAAACCGCCGGCTCGGACGGTTTGCAGCTCGATGGCCACTGGTGGCGGCAGCGGTGGCGCCATCTGCTGATACTGTCCGTCCCCTGGTTGTTGCTGTTGTTGCTGGGCATCCCGTTGCTGTGGAGCGAGCTGGAGCGAGCGGTGCGGGAGCCGGCGCTGCGTGCTCGCGACAGTGTCCGAGAAGAAGCTGTACAGGTACTGACGCGGGCGCTGGACCTACTACGACACGACGTGGTTTTCCTCGCCGACCTGCCGCCGGAGTTGATCAGTGCTGATACCCGCGCGGACTCCGTGGCCGCGCGCCTTTTCCTCAGCTTCTCACGCAGCTCCGGTTACTACGATCAGGTTCGCTGGATCGACGAGAAAGGCGATGAGCGCTTACGCGTCAACAACCGTGATGGTCGTGTCGCACTGGTGCCGCCGGAGCAACTACAGAACAAGGCCGATCGTCCGTATTTCAGCGAGGCCGTGGGTCTTCCTGCCGGCAGCATCTACTTCTCCCAGCTGGACCTTAACGTCGAGCGTGGAGCCATCGAGCATCCACTGCAGCCAACGTTACGGGTCGTCAGCCCGGTGCTGGATCAAGGGCGAAATCATGGAGTGGTAGTACTCAACTATCGTGCCCAACGGTTGCTTGATCGCTTACGTCAGTTGGGTGCACGCCAAGGCGTGAAGCTCTATCTGGTGAACCACGAGGGATACTGGCTGCTCGGGCCGAGCGCAGAGGAAGAGTGGAACTGGCAACTGGGCAATGGCGAGCGTCGGCTAGCCGCGAGCTTGCCAGGACTCTGGCAGCAGATGCAGAACCGAGGCAGCGGCGATTGGAGGGGAGAGGGTGGTGATTGGTCGTGGATCGACCTGGACCGAGCCGAAGTGCTGCATAGCCGCGAAGGGATACAAGTTGACGCCCATCGTTTCGGGTTGCGTGTGCTAGTGGAACTGCCGGACGGTGCCGTCGGCACGCTGGGCTGGCGCTGGAAAGTGGTAGTTGCCGTACTGGCGTTATTCATCTTGGGCCTGGCTACTTTCCTGATCCTGCGGCTGATGCGCAGCATGGTCGCCGAGACGAACCGGAGGCACGAGCTGGAGCAGGCCAATCTCGCTTTGATAGACGCCGGTCGAGACATGCAAGCGATGCAGGCAGAACTGGCGCGGGTCGAGCGCTTGTCTTCGCTGGGGCTGATGATCGCGGGTGTTGCCCACGAGATGAATACGCCATTGGGTGGCACCGGCCTGGCGCTCTCTACCGTGCAGAGCTGTCTCGATGAGCTTCTCCGTCGCCTCGATACCGGGTTGCGTCGTTCTGACCTGGAGCGTTTCCTCGTGGATAGCCGGGAAGCGCTGGCCATTGCCCAGGCCGAGACTGGCCGCGCGGTGGGGGTGGTGCAGCGTTTCAAACAGGTAGCCATGGATCGAACCAGCTTGCAGCGGCGTCGCTTCGACCTCGCGGAGGCAATCCTCGATGCTGATGTGCGCCTGCGCCACTGGGATCCTCAACAGCCGGTGCAATTGGAGCTGGATTTGCCGCCAGGGTTATGGATGGACAGCTACCCGGGACCGTTGGGGCAGGTGATTTCCAACTTACTGAACAATGCCTTGGAGCATGCCTTCCCCGACGGCGGAGCGGGGCGAATTAGTATTGCCATCGCCGCCGACGGGCCGGAGTGGGTTGTGCTGAAGTTCAGTGACAATGGCAAGGGTATTCCCCATGCCGAACTGCCGCGCATCCTCGAACCCTTCTTCACTACTGGCCGCCATCGCGGTAATACCGGACTGGGATTGCACATCCTGCACCAGATAGTCAGCGAGGTGCTGGGTGGGCGGCTACAGGTAGAAAGTGTGGCGATCGACAAGGTGCGAGGTACCGGGCAGGGCACGCGTTTCATCCTGTTTCTACCGCGTAGGGGGCCGGATACCTTGCCTGGCGTTTGAAGTCGTGTGGTCGACTTTCTGCAGGAGGCCGCGTTCTCCTAAAGATGCGACGGTGATTGGCTGAGATACCTGATATCAGTTTGGGTTGTACTGATTGTGTCAGTTTGACATTATCGGACTGCCATCATTGCGGCTGACCAGTCTGAACCCCATCTCCTGCTGAGCATCCACAATGATGGATATTCCCTTTAAGGACCCGGCTTCGGCCGGGTTTTTTTTTACATGGGGCTGTTTGGTAATCAGCCAAAGGTAGTGGCCAGCAAATACTCGGAGCACCTGGCTGAGGAAGACCAGATCGGCACTCGGTGCCGAGTGGTTTCATGGAACGCCTCCTGTCCGACGCGGAGTGAGTGGCGGTGGTCGAGCCGGGTCAGTAGACGTTCAGGAAAATGGCCCACGTTTGAGTGCGTTTCAACCGGACGCCAGCGCTCGGGCCTCCGCTGTCGCCTCGCGCAGCGGCGGCTCCGGCAGGTTGTCGGGCGCAACCTCCAAGAGGCGCAAGGCGCCGCTCATCACGCGGCTGAACACCGGCGCGGCGACCTTGCCGCCAAAGTAGCCGCCGCGGCTGGGCTCATCGATTACCACCGAGATGGCGATGCGCGGATCGCTGACTGGGCCGAAGCCGACGAACATCGAGCGGTAAGCGTTTTTTCTGTAGCCGCGCGCGCCGGTCGCGGCTTTGCGCGCGGTGCCGCTTTTGCCGGCTACGTGATAGCCGGGAACCCGGGCGCGATGGATGCCGCGAGGCGATTCGACCACCTGCTTGAGCATGCTCGTCACGCTGCGCGCGACCGTTTCCGGGATAACCTGCTCGGCGCCCGGCACGCGCTCGCGGTGCACCAGCGACAGGGGCAGCATCCGCCCGCCGTTGGCCAGGGTGGCGTAGGCGTGGGCCAGTTGTACGGCGGTTATCGATAGGCCATAGCCGTATGACAGCGTAGCGGTTTCCGCCCGCCGCCACCGCGGGTAGCCCGGCAGGTTGCCAACGCGCTCGCCGGGGAAGCCCAGGCCGGTGTACTGGCCCAGGCCCATCCGCTGCATCACGTCGTGGATGGCCTGGCCGCCGATGTCGAACGCCACCTTGCTCATGCCGACGTTGCTGGAATTGATGAGAATACCGGTGAGGTCGAGTATGCGGCCCTCGCTACGGGTCACGTCACGAATCGTGTAGTGGCCGATGCGCAGGCTGCCCGGCCATACTTCGACCTGATCGGACGGCTGCCAGCGGCCGCTTTCCAGCGCGGCGCACATGGAGATCGGCTTGACGGTGGAGCCCGGCTCGAACACGTCGGTCAGCGCGCGGTTGCGGATGGCTGCGGGGTCCAGGCCCTGGCGGTTGTTCGGATTAAAGGTTGGCTGGTTGGCCATGGCCAGCACTTCACCGGTATGCACGTCGATCATCACCAGGCTGCCGGCCTTGGCGCCGAACTGGTCAAGCGCCCGCTTCAGTTCGCGGCTGGCAAGGTATTGCAGGCGCAGGTCCAGCGATAACGCCAGCTCCTTGCCGGGCTTGGCGTTACGAACGACGTGTAGATTCTTCGCCACCCGTCCGTACAGATCCTTGAGCACCAGGCGCCGGCCGGGCACGCCAGACAGCCAGCTGTCGAAGGCGTATTCCACGCCTTCCTGGCCGTGGCCGTCGATATCGGTGAAGCCGACCACCTGGGAAGTGGTATCGCTGGCCGGGTAGAAGCGCCGGTACTCTTCCCGCGCATAGACGCCCGGCACCTTGCGCGCCAGGATGGCCTGCCCGACCACTGGCGGCAGGCCTCGCTCCAGGTAGAAAAACTCGCGTTCACGGTTGGCCTGTAGGCGCGCCGCGAACGCCGAGGGCGTCTGGCCCAGGGCGTTGGCGAGCTCCGCCCAGCGCTCCGGGGCCGTGGCCAGCTCCTTGCCGTTGGCCCAGAGCGTGAGCATCGGCGTGCTCACCGCCAGGGGCGCCCCCCGGCGGTCGGTGATCTCGCCGCGATGGGCGGGGATCTTCAGGTAGCGCAGGCTGCGCGCGTCGCCATGGGCTTGCAGGAACGGCCGCTGATGTATCTGCAGTTCGAGCAGGCGCCCGCAGAGCACCGCCGAAAGGAGGCCGAAGAGCAGGATGACCAGACGCAGTCGCCAGGGATGATGGAGGCTTGGCGGTATGTTCATGGGGGGACGCTGTCCGGGCTTTTCACTGGGCTGTCCATGGGCCTGGATGACTAATGGCGAGGCGCAATGTACCACGTCGTCCAGGCTGCTCCGGTTCGGGAGCCTGTGAGGCCGAGGAGGGTTCCGTGTATGGCGGAACAGCGGCGGGCCGATTCCGAATGGCAGCTTGGGTGGTCAGCCGAAATCCTGAACCCCTCTGTCAGCAGTCGGTCGACCGGGTTGTCGTCGTATCCAGCACGATTAAGCCGGGCGGTTCGGCGATTCCTTCAATCACGACAACGAAGCGAGGATCGACCATGCAGACTCAAGACTACGAGGCCTGTTTGCAGGCGTGCACCGACTGCGCCATTGCTTGCGAGCGATGTGCCAGCGCATGCCTGAGCGAAGAACATGTTCATTCGATGGCTCGATGTATCGAGTTGGATCGCGATTGTGCTGATACCTGTCGTCTCGCCGCACTGCTCATGGCCAGAGGCAGCCAACTGGCAAAAGACACCTGCCAACTCTGTGCGCGGATTTGCAAGGCATGTGGTGACGAGTGTGGCAAGCACGATCAGGAGCATTGCCGTCAATGCGCGGCGGCTTGCCGACTTTGCGCCGAGGCTTGCGAGCGGATGGCGGCCTGAGGCCCTGGTTCCGACTCGCAGTGTATGGGCATCGGCAACTGGCGTTGCCGATGCCCCTGGGGCTCAGGCCTCGCGTTCGATGCAGGCGATCAGTCGCGAGTCAGCCAGAGCGGCAGTGCGATGCACCGTTGCAGCACGATATTCGGTATCGGCCAGCATGCTCAGGAACGCCTCCTTGGAGGGATAGCGCACCAGCAGGATTTCGTCCCAGCGCTCATCTTCCGGAGCGATGAGCGCTACATGGGCATCTGCCAGCAGCCGAACCGCGCCGCCAACTGCGCTGACTTTCGACCGGGCGACGCGGGCATAGCGAGCATAGGCCTCGCGACCGGTGCAGGGTGATGCTTGCGCATCCGGCGGATAATCGGCTTCGGCCCGATAACGGAGCAGGTTGAGCATCAGTATCGGCTCGCCTGCCGGCATTGTCTCGGTGAAGCGGGCAAGTTGTTCGCGGCTTGGATTCAGGCTGGACATGGCGTTGCTCCGGACGGCGTGGGATGACGATGCTGTCGGGCGAGTGGCGTGGTCAAGGCCGATGCATGGGCTGAATGGCGCCGCATGGCCCTGAGTCGCATCGCTTACCTTCCTCGCGCAGGGTTCCGAGCGTTGCCCTGACGCATGACGAAGACACCCCAGGCTAGCCCCAGCACCGCGGCGAAGGTGGAGCCGATCAACACGCCGAGCTTCGCGGGACCGAGCAGGTTGGGCTCGGAGAAACCCAGCATGGCGATGAAGATCGACATGGTGAAGCCGATACCTGCCAGCAACCCGATCAGAATGACGCCTCGCCAGGTGACCCCGCTCGGCAGCGCGCACCATCCCAGGCGCACCATCAGCCAGGTGATGCTGATGATGCCGAGTGGCTTCCCGACGATGAGCGCGGTGGCGACTCCCAGCAGGACCCAATGTGGCGCTTCGGCAGCCAAATCGATGCCGTGGAAGCTGACGCCCGCGTTGGCAAGGGCGAACAGGGGCATGATGCCGTAGGCCACCCAGGGGTGCAGGGCCTGCTGTACGCGTACCACGGGCGGGACCAATTCGCGTTGTGCATGCCGCAGGCTCTTCAGGGGGGGCATCAGGTCGCTCGAGTCGCGTTCCGGCGATTGGGCCCGGCCGATCAGTTCATCGGTGATGCGGGAAACACGCTCCAGGGGGCGTTCGCGCATCGGCATGGTGTACACCGGCGTCATCAGGCCGAGCACCACGCCGGCCAGCGTGGGGTGCGCCCCGGTCATGAGCAGGCCGGCCCAGGTTACCGCCCCCGGAAGTACGTAGGCGTAGGCGGTTCCGACGCCGATCTTCTGCAGGCCGAGCACGAGCAGGATGCCCACTGCCGCGATGGCGAAGCCACTGTAATCGAGGCCTCCGGAGTAGAAGAAGGCGATGATCAGAACCGCAATGATGTCGTCGATGATCGCCAGCGCCAGCAGGAACACCCTGACATTGGCGGGGATGGATTTGCCCAGCAGCGCGAGCACACCCACCGCGAAGGCGATGTCGGTCGCCGTGGGTACGGCCCAGCCCGAATGCGTATCGGGGGTGTGGTTGATCGCCAGGTAGATCATCGCCGGCGCCAGGACTCCGCCAACGGCCGCTATCATGGGGAGTGCCGCCTGGCGCAGATTGGACAGGGCACCCTCGTGGATTTCCCGGCGGATTTCCATGCCGACGACCAGGAAGAATACGGTCATCAACCCGTCGTTTATCCAGAAGTGGAGCGAGCGGGAGAAGGTGAAGGAGCCGATGCCGATGGACAGCGGTGCGTGCCAGAGGGCGTCATAGGCATCGACGGCCGGGGAATTCGCCCAGATCAGGGCAACAATGGCCGCGACCAGCAGAACAGCACCGCTGACGGCTTCGATATGCAGGAAGCGTTCAAGATTGGCAAAGGCGCTTTCGGCCAGTCGTTGGGCCCGGGGCAGGGGATTCTGTTGCATGCGCGCAAGCTCTCCGCGCGGCGGCCCGACCTGCGCATTGACCTGTCTCGCCGCCCCTGCAGCAGACACCCGGAGCGCGAGTCTACAGGACGCCTTCGCGGCAAGTGAAGTACCAGTGCCTTTGGCTGGCAGCGTAGTGCAGGTGCCGCCGCGGTGATTGGAAGGCCCTGGGAGCACGTCGGTGAAAAACGCCCATTTCCCTATTTGCGGTAGGGGTGGGAGGCCATGCTTGGTACCCTTGACAGGCTTTCCGCTGTGCTTCGGCACACAGCTTCAGAGGAGAAACCCCGCAATGAATGCCCCATCCAAGCCAAGGAGCACACTTAATCCTCCCGTTTTCTACTGCAGTGCAGTGCTCATTCTGGTCTTAGTGCTGTATGCCTCAGTCTTCCAGGAGCAGGCACAAGGGCTGTTCAACGACGTGCAGCAATGGATCATCACCAACGCCAGTTGGTTCTACATCCTGGCGGTGGCGCTGATCCTGATCAGCGTGGTGTTCCTCGCGGTCAGCCGCTACGGCGACATCAAGCTTGGCCCCGATCACAGCGAGCCGGAATACCGCAGCAGCAGCTGGTTCGCCATGCTGTTCTCCGCCGGCATGGGGATCGGCCTGATGTTCTTCGGCGTCGCCGAGCCGGTGATGCATTTCACCACTCCGCCCGTGGGTGAGGCGGGCACAGTGGCCGCCGCGCGCGAAGCGATGAAGATCACCTTCTTCCATTGGGGCCTGCACGCCTGGGCGATCTATGCGATGGTCGGGCTGATCCTGGCCTACTTCAGCTTCCGTAAGGGCCTCCCGTTGACGCTGCGCTCGGCGCTCTACCCACTGATCGGCGAGCGCATCCATGGGCCCATCGGCCATGCCGTGGATATCTTCGCCATCCTCGGCACCGTGTTCGGTGTCGCCACTTCTCTGGGCTATGGCGTACTGCAGATCAACAGCGGTTTCCACCATCTATTCGGTTTGCCGGTGAGCCCCACCGTGCAGATAGTCCTGATCGCCATTACCTGTGGCCTGGCCACCCTTTCGGTGGCCAGCGGACTGGACAAGGGCATCCGCATCCTTTCGGAGCTGAATCTCGCGCTGGCGGTGATCCTGATGCTGTTCGTGCTGTTGCTCGGGCCCACTGTGTTCCTGCTGCAGGCCTATGTACAGAACACCGGCGCCTACCTGTCCGACATCGTCTACAAGACCTTCAACCTCTATGCCTACCAGCCTACCGACTGGATCGGCGGCTGGACCCTGCTGTACTGGGGCTGGTGGTTGTCCTGGTCGCCTTTCGTGGGCTTGTTCATCGCGCGCATTTCGCGTGGCCGGACGATTCGCGAGTTCGTCTGTGGCGTGCTCTTCGTGCCGGCCGGCTTCACCCTGCTGTGGATGACGGTGTTCGGCGATTCGGCGATCCACATGATCCTCACCGATGGCGTGAGGGACCTGGCGGCGATCGTCGACCAGGATAGCTCGCTGGCGCTGTTCGCCTTCCTCGAGCATTTCCCGCTGTCGAGCGTGGTGTCCATGGTCGCGGTGCTGATGGTGGTGGTGTTCTTCGTCACCTCCGCCGATTCCGGCGCCCTGGTGGTGGACATGCTCGCCTCGTCCGGACATGACCACTCGCCGCTGTGGCAGCGGATCTTCTGGTCGGTGAGCATCGGCGTGGTGGCGATCGCGCTGCTGCTGGCCAATGGGTTGAAGGCGCTGCAGACCGCGACCATCGCCAGCGCGCTGCCGTTCTCGCTCATCCTGCTGGCTTCGATCTGGGGATTGTTCCGTGCATTGCACCTGGACGCGACCCGTCGCGGCCTGCGCAACCAGGCATTGCCGTCGCCGCGCCAGGCGCCCCATGCCCACGGCGGCTGGCAACGTCGTCTGCGCAATATCGCCATGTTGCCCCGTCGAGCCCATGTGACGCGCTTCATCGCCGAAGTGGTAACGCCGGCGTGCGAGGAGGTCGCCGCAGAATTGCGCAAGCAGGGGTACGAGGTAACGGTGAGCGAGCGCGAGGACGGCCGCGTGAGCCTGGAGCTGGACCATGCCGGCGAAGGTCGCTTCCTCTATGAAGTGCGACCGCGCGCGTTCACCACGCCCAGTTTCGTCATGCGTGACACCGAGGAGAGCAGCGATGCGCGCAAGTACTTCCGTGCCGAGGTGCATTTGCGCGAGGGCGGGCAGGACTACGACATCATGGGCTGGAGCCGCGATGACGTGATCAGCGACATTCTCGATCAGTACGAACGGCACCTGCACTACCTGCACGTCGTCGGCTGAACGAGCGCGATTCGCTGCGCTAGCTAGCGGGGCCGGGGCGTTTCGGTGGTCGCCTCGCAGGCCCAGAAATCCACCGCCGGGGTCGCCGTCGTCGGCGGCCCCAGCCAGTGCGCCAGCGCCTGGCAGCCGTGTTCGGTGCACAACTGGTAGTCCCCGGCCTCGGGCGTGCGCCCGGCGTGCAGCGGTTGCAATGGCGGAAGATGGCGCCGGTAGTGCCAGGCGCCATCGCGCAGGACCGCGTCGTCCGGGATTTCCATGCCGGCGCCGTTGCCGCGTACCCGCGCTTCGCCCAGCAGCAGGCCGGCGGGCGTCACCTGGTAATCCTCCTCCCAGCGGATCTTCTCGATACTGTGCTGCCAGGCGAGGGTGAAGTGCTGCAGCGGCAGGCTGGCCCAGACCACCCCGGCCAACCCCAGGCACAGGCCGATCATGCCGGCTGCCCGGACGCGCCGCGGTGGCGCCACAGGTGCCAGCCGAGCACTGCGGCGCCGAGGGCGAAGCCGGCCTCGTCGCTGATCGGCAGCGCGAGGATCAGCAGCAGGCCGGCGGCGAACGCCAGGCCGCGTTCCCACCAGGGCATGGGGGCGCTTAGGTGGCCAATGGAGACCATGCCCCAGAGCACCACCGCGAAGATCGCCTTGACCAGCATGTAGAGCGTGGCCGCCCAGCTGTCGCCCTGCATCATCAGCGCCGGGTCGTACACCGCCATGAAGGGCACGACGAAGCCGGCCAGGGCGATGCGCACCGCCCAGAAGCTGATCTTCAACCCCTTCTCCTGGGCGATGGGCGCGGCGGCGAAGCAGGCCAGGGCCACCGGCGGGGTGAGGTCGGCGAGGATGCCGAAGTAGAACACGAACATGTGCGAGACGATCAGCGGCACGCCCAGCTCCAGCAGGGCTGGCGCCGCGATGGAGCTGGTGATGATGTAGTTGGGGATGGTCGGGATGCCCATGCCCAGCACCAGGCAGGTGAGCATGGTCAGCACCAGCGAGAGGAACAGGTTGTCGCGGCCCAGGTCGAGGATGTAGCCGGCGAAGGTGGTGGCGATGCCGGTCAGCGAGATGACGCCGATGATCACCCCGACCAGGGTGCAGGCGATGCCCACCGGCACCGCGTGGCGGGCGCCCTCGGCCAGGGCCAGCACGCAGGCGCGCAGGGTGGCGCGGCCGCCGCGGATGAAGAAGCAGGCCAGTGCCAGGGCGGCGATGACCAGCAGGATGACGCCGATGCCCAGGCGGAAGAACCCCGAGCAAAGCACGCCCAGCGCCACCCAGAAGGCGAGGCGCAGCCAGGTGTTGCCGGCGCGCAGGATGATCGCCGAGCCGAGGATGACGATGGCGGTCAGGGCCAGGCCGACCATGCCCGAATACAGCGGGGTACGCCCGGAGAACAGCAGGGCGATCAGCACCAGCAGCGGGATCAGCAGGAACCAGCGTTGGCGCAGCGCGCCCCAGGCGCTGGGGCACTGTTCCGGCGGCAGGCCGTGCAGGTGGCTGCGCCGGGCCTCCAGGTGGACCATCCAGTACACCGAGCCGAAGTACAGCAGCGCCGGGATCAGCGCCGCCTTGGCCACCTCGGCGTAGGGCACGTTGATGGTCTCGGCCATGATGAAGGCCACCGCGCCCATCACCGGCGGCATGATCTGGCTGCCCATGCTGGCGGTGGCCTCGACGCCGCCGGCGAAGGCCGGCGCGTAGCCGAAGCGCTTCATCAGGGGGATGGTGAATTGCCCGGTGGTGACCACGTTGGCCACCCCGGAGCCGGTGATGGTGCCCATCAGCGCCGAGGAGAACACCGAGACCTTGGCCGGCCCGCCGCTGCGGTGACCGAACAGGCCCATGGCGAAGTCGGTGAACAGGCGGATCATCCCGGCCTGTTCGAGGAAGGCGCCGAACAGGATGAACAGGTAGATGTAGGTGGCCGACACGTAGGTGGGCGTGCCGTACAGGCCCTCGGTGCCGAAGGACAGCTGGTTGACGATCTGGTCGAAACCGTAGCCGCGGTGCGCCAGCTCCCCCGGCAGGTACTGGCCGAGCAGCCCGTAGGCGAGGAACAGGGCGCAGATGATCGGCAGGGCGATGCCCATGACGCGCCGGGCGGCCTCGAACACCAGCACGATCAGCACCAGGCCGATGAGCATGTCGCCGTGGGTCAGCTCGCCGGAGCGCTGGATCAGGTCGGCCTCGAAGAACCACTGGTAGGCCGCCGTGGCCATGCCCGCCAGGCCCAGCAGCCAGGCCAGCGGTTGCCAGGGGCGGCCGTAGCCGCGGGCCGGGTAGCACAGGTAGACCACCAGCAGCAGGAAGCCCACGTGCACCGCGCGCAGGACCTGGGTGGAGATCAGTGGGAAGGCCGCGGTGGCGACCTGGAAGATCGAGAAGGCCAGGGCGACGGCGAACAGGCTGGCGGGCCAGCGCTCGGTGTCGGCATGCAGGCCGTGGGCGGTATCGCTCATGCGGGGTCTCCTGCGGTGGCCGGCCCCGGCGTGGGGCCGGCCCGGGGCTCAGGGAAGCAGACCTTTTTCCTTGTAGAAGCGCTCGGCGCCGGGGTGCAGCGGAATCGGCAGGTTCTTCGCCGCCTTGTCCAGGCTGATGTCCTTGGCCGCCGCATGGGCGGTGACCAGGCGCGGCAGGTTTTCGAACAATTGCCTGGTCATCTGGTAGGCCAACTCGTCGCTGACGCCCTCGCGGGTCACCAGGATGTTGACGATGGCCGCGGTGGGCACGTCGGCGTCCTGGCCGTCGTAGGTCTTGGCGGGGATGGTCGCCGACAGGTAGGCGTTGTTGCCGATCTTCGCCACCACCTCGGCGGGGATCGCCACGAAGCTCACCGGCATGGTCGAGGCGAGGTCGCGGATCGATGCCTGGCCCAGGCCCGAGGACTGCAGGGTGGCGTCGAGCTGGCGGTTCTTGATCAGCTCCACCGATTCGGCGAAGGGCAGGTAC
The DNA here is from genome assembly GCF_052367875.1 of Pseudomonas sp. A6. NCBI lineage: Bacteria > Pseudomonadati > Pseudomonadota > Gammaproteobacteria > Pseudomonadales > Pseudomonadaceae > Pseudomonas > Pseudomonas sp. A6. The sequence goes on from NZ_CP198970.1 coordinate 2,737,625, forward strand.
TCGACCTTGCCCATGTCCTCGTAGCTCAGCCCGGCGGCCTTGAAGATGGCGCGGGCGTTCAGCTCGGTGCCGGACTTGGGCGCGCCGACGGAGATGCGCTTGCCCTTGAGGTCGGCCAGGGACTTGATCCCCGATTCCTGGCTCGCGACGATCTGGATGTAGTTGGGGTAGGTGCCGGCGATGGCCCGCAGCTTCTTCAGCGGCGTCTTGAAGCCAGCATCGGCCTCGCCCTTCCAGGCATCGGCCACCGAATCGCCAAGGGCGAAGGCCAGTTCGCCGCGGCCGGCCTGCAGCAGGTTGAGGTTTTCCACCGAGGCCTTGGTGGCCTGCACCGAGGTCTTGCTGCCCTCGATGCCGTGGCTGTAGATCTGCGACAGGCCGACGCCCACGGGGTAGTACACCCCGCTGGTGCCGCCGGTGAGGATGTTGATGAAGGTGGGAGCGGCCTGGGCGGTGGCGCAGACGGCGAGGAAGGCGGCGCCGGCCAGCGCCAGGCGGGTGCGTCGGATCATGGCTGGGTCTCCAGGTTCTTGTTCTTGTGCCTGAATGACTAACCCTAGAACGCTTGGCGGTGGCCTGCCCGTTTTTAGCCGAAAGTCTAAGAGTAGACGACAGCTTTAAGCTCAGGGCTTATTCGGCGCCAGCTTGTCCAGCACCTGCCGGGCCAGGGCGTGGTACAGCGAGACCGGGGCGATCCAGCCGGAGATGGTGGCGGCCATGACCGTGGCCGCCAGCATGGGGATGAGCAGGTCGGGGCTGTGGGAGAGTTCCAGGACGATCACCGAGGCGGTCAGCGGCGAGCGGGTCACGCCGGCGAGGTAGGCGCCCATGCCCAGCAGCGCGCAGGTCTGCGGGTTGACGTCGGGCAGCAGCGACAGCAGTGGGGCAAAGGCTGCACCTATGCTCAGCGAGGGCGAGAACAGGCCGCCGGGGATGCCGGAGAGGTAGGAGACCACGTTGGCCAGGAACTTCCACAGCACGAAGCCCTGGCCGGTCATCGGGTGGCCCTCCAGCAGGGCACGGGTTTCCTCGTAGCCGGTGCCGAACACGTGGTTGCCCGAAGCCAGCCCCAGCAGCGCCAGCAGCAGGCCGCAGGCGGCGGCGAAGCGTACCGGGAAGCGTTCGCGCAGGCGGCACATGCGGCCCAGCCAGCCGGCCTGGGTGGGCAGCACCAGCTTGACGTAGAGCCCGCCCAGCAGGCCGCCGAGCAGGGCGCAGGCCGGCACCTCGCTCCAGCCCCAGCCGGCCGGCAGGCTGCCGCCGATCTCGCCGAAATAGGAGTAGTGGCCCATCAGGCCGAGGGTGACGGCGCCGCCGATCAGAACCGCGGTCAGCACCAGGCCGCTGAAGCGCTGCTCGAAGGTGCGGCTGAGCTCCTCGATGGCGAACACGATGCCCGCCAGCGGGGTATTGAAGGCCGCGGCGATGCCGGCCGCGCCGCCGGCGAGGATCAGCCCGGCGATGGTGCGCCGGCCGTGCAGGCCCAGGCGCCGGCCGAAGGCGTAGATGACCGCGGCGCCGACGTGCACCGTGGGCCCTTCGCGGCCCACCGAGCCGCCCACCAGCAGCGCGCCCAGGGTGAAAAGCATGCGCACGGCGGCCACCGGCAGCGCCAGCACCCGGGCGCGGAAGAGCCGCGAGGGCGACTCCAGCGCGGCGATCACCTGGGGAATACCGCTGCCCTTGGCCTCGCCGAACCAGCGCTGGGTGATCCAGGCCAGCAGGGCGAAACCCGCCGGAGTGATCAGCAACGGCAGCCACGGGGCGATGCCGAGCATGCGCTTGAACAGGGCGAAGGATTGGTCCGCCAGCCAGGCGAAGGCCAGCGCCACCAGGCCCACCAGCAGCGCGCCGACCCAGAACGCCAGGCGCTGTCGCCACTCCAGCCAGCGTGGCCGTCGGAAGCGCCGGAGGCGGGCGGTGGGGGCGGGTTCTGCGTTGGCGGGGCTGGACTGTTCGGACATCGACGCGATCATAATCATGGAGCGAGGGGCGATTATCGCCATCTTTATCTAATCCGCCGAGCGAAATCGTCCGGCTCGCTCAACGAACAGCGGCTTGGTGTCAACTCCAAGCCTCTCCGGGGTAGGCAAGCACATGGAGCCTTGAACGACGACGATGCACAAGATCCAAGCTGGCCCGGCTGGTTCTTCCATCTTTTCGTAGCGGGGCGATGTACAGGTCGTCAGCCTCGACGATTGTTCCCAATTCGACATCCGCCCGGCCAGGCGTTCTTATTCCTTCAGAACCTCGATTCTTGCCTTCAGCGAACCGCTTTGTCGCAGCAGATTGAAGTCGGCATCCAGGCGACCGAGCAGGACCAGTCCGGCGGCGCGCGAGAAGGGCCGATGGAAGATGGCCAGATTGCCCCAGGGCGCGTAATAGGTGATGTCGCCCGCCGAAGGCTCGTATGCCTTCGGCTCTCCCGTGGTCGTCAGCTTGCGGGGGAGGTCGCTGACCTTCTCCGTGGCGGCGTAGTCCTCCAGCACCAGGTCCAGTGGCAGCAGCGCCGCGAAATCCCTGGCGGCCGGACCGTCGAACAGCGTCGCCGTATAGCTGGTCTGGGCCAGACGAATGAGTATCTTCATGTCGAAACCTTTGAGTGGAGCAGACCAGGGCCCTGTGACGGAGCCCTGGTTCCAGGCCGCAGGATCAGTAGTCCTGGCTCGTGGGGCGGAAGAGGATTTCGTTGATGTCGACATCTTCCGGTTGGCTCATCGCGAAGGCGACGGTGCGCGCGAAGGAGTCGGCCGGAATGGCTTTCTCGTAGACTTTGCTCATTCCCTTGGCCACGTCCGGGTCGGTGATGGTATGCGTCAACTCGGTGGCGACCGCGCCGGGGGAAATGATGGTTGTCCGGATGTTGTGCGGCTTGACCTCCTGCCGCAGCCCTTCGGATATCGCGCGAACCGCATGCTTGGTGGCGGCATACACGGTGCCGCCCGGTCCGACCTTGTGGCCGGCGACCGACGAGACATTGATGATGTGTCCGCTCTTCTGCCGGATCATGTGCGGCAACGCGGCGGCGATCCCGTAGAGCACGCCCTTGATGTTCACGTCGATCATGCTGTCCCATTCGTCGATGTGCAGGCGTTCGAGCAGCGAGCTGGGCATCAGCCCTGCATTGTTGAGCATGACGTCGATTCGACCGTGCAGCTTCACCGCATGGTCCACCAGTTGCTTGACCTCTTCGCGCCGGACCACGTCGGTGCGGACGACGGCGTCATCGCCCAGCCCAAGTTCATGGGCAAGAGCCAGCAGGCGCTCTTCGCGCCGGGCGCCAAGCACCAGTTTCGCTCCCAGCCGGGACAGTAGCCTGGCGGTGGCTTCGCCGAGGCCGCTGCTGGCTCCGGTAATCACGACGACTTTGCCGCGGATGTTCTGTTCCATGGTGACTCCTGGATCTATCGCAGAGAAGGGGGCAGCCGCCAGCGGAGCGTAGCTCTTGAAGGCGGCCGTCGAAGGTGGTGGACATGCGTTCATTTAAGTATGGCGATCGGTCGTGGAAAAAGAGGGATAATCCGCATGCAGTCATGTGTTGCATTCATGAAAGCCAATTGCAATGGGGCATGCCGGCATGCGTGAATGCCTGCCACCGCTTGCGTGGCGATTCGATGACATCGATGGAGGGGCTGCATGGCTCGGGACAATTTCGGCAGCCTGCTCGGTTTCATCGCAGTGGTGCGCGAGGGCAATTTCACCCGTGCGGCGGCGCAACTGGGCCTCTCGCAGTCGGCGCTGAGCCATAGCGTCAAAGCTCTCGAGGAGAAGCTCGGCGTACGCCTGCTGACGCGTACCACACGCAACGTATCGCCGACAGAGGCTGGGCAGCGGTTGTTCGACCGCATCACGCCAGAATTCGAAGAAATCGATACGCAATTGCTGGCGTTGACCGAACTGCGCGACAAGCCGAAGGGCTCTGTCCGCGTGACAGCCTCCGACTACGCCATACGCAGCGTAATCTGGCCACGCCTGGCGCCTTTCCTGCGGCAGTACCCGGATATCCGGGTCGAGCTCATCTCCGATTACCGTCTGGCCGACATCGCCGAGCAACGCTTCGATGCGGGCGTGCGATTTGGAGAACAACTGGCCCAGGACATGATCGCGGTGCGTATCGGGCCGGACGTACGCTTCGCGGTGGTCGCGACACCGGACTATCTAGTCGGCAGAAAGCGGCCTGCCACGCCTCAGGATCTGGGCGAGCACACCTGCATTAACCTGCGCTTGCCCACCTATGGCGGGCTCTGGGCATGGGAGTTCGAGAAGGACGGTCGCGAGGTGAAGGTCAGGGTCGACGGGCAACTGGTACTCAACGGCATCTACGAAGTGCTGGATGGTGCGCTGGACGGGTTGGGCCTTGCCTACGTCCCGGAGGACATCGCGCGTGACTTCCTGGCCGACGGACGCCTGATAAGGGTGCTGGAGGACTGGTGCCCCTACTGGAGCGGATACCATCTGTACTACCCGAGCCGCCGTCAACCCTCCAAGGCGATGTCGCTGCTCGTCGATGCCCTGCGCTACGATGGCTGAGGCCGCCCCCCGGGGGAGCGGCCTCATGCTTCAGCCCGGGCGTTTCTCGAACACGTCCTTGAATACCGGCATGGCGGTGAAGACGTTGGGCCAGCCGGCGTAGAACGCCAGTTGATTGAGGACTTCGGAGGCCTCCTCGCGCGTGAGGCCGTTGTCCATGGCTCGGTTGAGGTGGTAGGGAATCTGCGCGGCCTGGCCCGAGGCGACTAGCGCGCTGACGGTGACCAGGCTGCGGTCGCGGGGCGCCAGGCCCGGACGCAGCCAGAGGTTGCGGAACAGTAGGTCGGTGGTGTTCTGTACGACACCCGGCGCGACTTCACCGAAGTTCGCCGCGACCATGGTGGCACGCTTCTCCTCGGCCGCTTCGTCCAGCGGCAGCAAGTCGCCGGATGCGCCGGGCAATTGGTCCGCCTTGATGCCGTGTCGGACGAACACGGAATGGACTGCCGGGACTGCCGCCATCGCATTGCCCCAGCCGGAATAGAACGCCAGGTGGGTGATGAGTTCGGAGATTTCGCCGGGTTTGACGCCCGAATCCAGCGCCAGGTCGAGGTAATACGGCAATTCGCCGGGCTGGTTGCGCGCGATGAGCGCCGAAAGCGTGACGATACTGCGGTCACGCGCAGAAAGCTGCGGGCGTTTCCAGAGTTCGTTCAGCACGGGTCCGAGGGTGAACTGTTCCAGTGCAGGCGAGACGCTTCGTACCTGTTCAAGTCGTTGGCTCATTGAGGAGTTCTCCGTGGAGCAGGGGTTGGCCAAGCCCAGTGCCGGGCTCAGTGCCAGGAGTGAGGTGATCAGGAACCTCGATAAATGGCTCATGCAGGGCTCCGGTTCGGGTCAGCGCGCGTACTGTTCGTCGCTGACTTTTTCCAGCCACTGGACATTGCTGCCATTCACCGCCTCCTGGATGGCAATGTGCGAAACGCCCGTGGTGGCAGTGGCGCCGTGCCAGTGCTTGACGCCTGGCGGAATCCAGACGACGTCGCCAGGGTTCATCTCGCGTTTTTCACCATTCCATTGCTGCACCCAGCCTTTGCCGGCGGTGACCACCAATGTTTGGCCCAGCGGGTGGGTATGCCACGCCGAGCGGGCGCCGGGCTCGAAGGTCACCAGCCCGCCGGAAACACGCGAAGGTTCCTTGGGGGCGAACAACGGATCGATCCGGACCGCGCCGCTGAAGGTTTCGTTCGCGCCTTTCACGGAGGCTTGCGAGCCATTGGGCGTGAGCAGGATATGGGGTTGTGCTGTTTCGTCCGCATGGGCGGCAACGTTCGCCAGGAGCGCAAGCGGCAGGAAGAACGGGGCGAGACGAGTCATGGTTGGGCTCCGTCAGGGTGATAGGGAGTGCATCGGCTGTTGCCTACGAGTGCTGCGAAGCCCCCGACTCCACGTGTTTTTCTTTTCTACCATGTGGGCCCCAGGGCAATTTAGCCGTGGAAATTGCATGTTCCTATGCGCAGCATTCATGAATGAATCGGACATAATTCAGATCCTGGGGGAAACCACCTCATCCATTTCGCTGGGAGGAAAGCCGCATGGCTCGTGAGAAATATGCGGATCTGCAGGCCTTCATCGCTGTCGCACGCGAGCGCAGCTTTACGCGCGCGGCGTCCCAACTGGGCATCTCGCAGTCGGCGCTGAGCCATGTCATCCGTGGGTTGGAAACCCGGCTCGGTCTGCGCCTGCTCACACGCACCACGCGTAGCGTTTCCCTGACCGATGCGGGCGAACGGTTGCTGGAAAGCGTCGCTCCGCATTTCGAGCAGATCGAGGCGGAACTGACCGCGGTTGGCGAGTTCCGCGACACGCCGTCCGGCACCATTCGTATCACCGCGACCGACCAGGCGATCAATACCCTTCTCTGGCCAAGGCTGTCCGGTGTGCTGCGCGACTATCCGGACATCAGGGTCGAGTTCGTCATCGACTATGGGCTGACCGACATCGTCAGCGATCGGTTCGATATCGGTGTACGCCTGGGCAGCCAGGTGGCGAAGGACATGATAGCCGTCAGGATCGCCCCGGACATGCGGATGACCATCGTCGGATCGCCTGCTTACCTGAAGGGTAGGGATCTTCCTCGCTTGCCGCAGGATCTGACCGGGCACTCCTGCATCAACCTGCGACTACCTACGCGGGGCGGGATGTATGCCTGGGAACTCCAGAAGGGCAAGCGGGAACTGCAAGTACGGGTGGACGGCCAGGTCGCGTTCAACGGCATCTACCAGATCCTGGAGGCGGCGTTGGACGGTTATGGTCTGGCCTATGTCCCGCATGAGCTGGCGCAGCCGCATGTCGACGCCGGGCGTCTGCGCTATGTACTGGAGGATTGGTTCCCGACGTTCCCGGGCTTGCATATCTACTACCCCAGCCGACGCCAGTCGTCCCGCGCGCTAACGCTGATCGTCGATGCGCTGCGCCATCGCGAGTGAGGGCGCACTCATGCGCCAGATCGATAAGTGCATGCAAACCAGCCACCTTTATCGATAAACCAGCAAATCCTTAACATTTTGGCGGGTTCCAAAGCCGTCAGTTGCGAGGTTTGCCATGAGTGAGGATTTCAAAGACAAGGTAGCCCTGGTCACCGGGGCTGGCTCGGGAATGGGGCTGGCCACGGCACGGGCCTTTGCGGAGGCCGGTGCAGCCGTGGTGCTGGCCGACGTCAATGAAGAGGCCGTGCGCGAGATTGCCGAGGAGCTGCAGGCGAACGGTCACCGAGCCCTGGCGGTGCGCTGCGACGTCTCTGGCGAAGCGCAGGTCGAGGCGATGGTCAAGGCTGCGGTCGATAGCTTCGGACGCCTCGATGCGGCATTCAACAATGCCGGTGTACAGAGCCCCATTGCCGAGACGGCCGATGCTACCGGCGAGGAGTTCGAGCGGGTCAACGGCATCAATCTGCGTGGTGTGTGGAACTGCATGAAGCATGAGTTGCGGCAGATGCGCGAGCAGGGCAGCGGTGCCATCGTCAACTGTTCTTCCCTGGGCGGCCTGGTCGGTATTGCCGGGCGTGGCGTGTACCACGCTTCCAAGCACGGTGTGCTTGGCCTGACCAAAAGCGCCGGCCTCGAATATGCCGCGCGCGGCATCCGTGTCAACGCGGTCTGCCCAGGCATCATCGAAACCCCGATGGTGACCGACATGCTCCGGACCCAGCCCGAGGCGATGGCGGCGCTGATGAAGGAGCAGCCCATCGGCCGTCTCGGCCGAGCGGAGGAAATCGCCTCGGCCGTGCTTTGGCTCTGCGGTTCCGGTAGTACTTTCGTGATTGGTCACGCATTGGTCGTGGACGGCGGCTATACCGTTCGCTGATCCCTTTACCCACCTCATTTCGGGCGCGACACCGGTGGCGCCCAGGAGAAGCCCCATGGAATACCGCTATCTGGGCCGCAGCGCCCTCAAGGTCTCCCCATTGTGCCTAGGCGCCATGATGTTCGGCGGCGAAACCGACGAGCCGACCGCACGTCGCATCATCGACAAGGCCGGCGAGCAGGGCGTCAACTTCATCGACACCGCGGACGTCTACCATGCCGGGCGTTCGGAAGAGATCGTCGGCCGCGCCATTGCCGCTCACCGGGACGACTGGGTCGTCGCCACCAAGTTCGGCTTCCCCACGCAGCCCGGTCCCAACCAGCAAGGACAGTCCCGTAAATGGATCTACCAGTCGGTGGAGGCCAGCCTGAAGCGACTGGGCACTGACTATATCGATGTCCTTTATTTCCATCGCGCCTTGCCTGGCGTCGGCCTGGAAGAGGGGGTACGCGCCATCGGCGATCTCATCCGCCAGGGCAAGGTTCGCTATTTCGGCGTATCCAATTTCAGCGCCTGGCGTATCGCCGAAGTCGCTCGGCTGGCCGACCAGCTGGGTATCGATCGTCCGGTCGCGAGCGAGCCCCTGTACAACATCGTCGACCGTACCGCCGAGGTCGAGCAGTTGCCCGCGGCCGATCACTATGGCCTTGGCGTGGTGTCCTACAGCCCGCTGGCTCGAGGCGTACTCACCGGCAAGTATGCGCTCGACGCGGCGCCGCCCGCCGATAGCCGAGCAGGGCGTGGTGACAAGCGCATCCAGCAGACGGAGTGGCGCGACGAATCGCTGGCGATCGCCAGGACACTTGCCGAGCATGCCGTCGCCCGGGGTATCACACCCATTGCGTTCGCCCTGGCCTGGGTGCTGAACAACCGCCGTGTCAGCTCGACCATTGCCGGCCCTCGGACCGAGGCTCACTGGGATGGCTACATGGGAGCGCTGAACGCGCAGATCACGGCCGAGGATGAAAAGCTGGTCGATAGCCTCGTGCCGCCTGGGCACTGTTCCACTCCCGGCTACACCGATCCGGGCTATCCAGTCGAAGGTCGCGTACCGCGCTGACTCTCTCCCCTTGGCAGGCGTGCCCCATCGCCTGGCTTGCCTGGCCAGGCGAGGGCGACGCTCGTCCTGAACGGACAAATCAGAGGTCGTCCTCATGAAAACCATTGGCTATGCCGCGCTGTCCGCTGGCGCCCCTCTCGTACCTCACGCTTTCAATCGACGCGAACTGCGCCCCAACGACGTCGCTATGGAGATTCTCTATTGCGGCGTCTGCCATTCCGACCTGCACCATGCGCGCAACGACTGGGGATGGACCCGCTACCCCGTCGTGCCGGGCCACGAGATCGTTGGACGGGTGACCGCAGTGGGAAGTGCCGTCACGCGCCATGCGGTCGGCGATTCGGTCGCGGTGGGCTGCATGGTGGACTCCTGTCAGGAGTGCGATCAGTGCCGCAGGGGGGAGGAGCAATTCTGCCGCGAGGGGCTGACCGAAACCTATAACAGCCAGGATCGCGTCACAGGCGAGGTGCTGTTCGGCGGCTACTCGAAGCATCTGATCGTCCGCGAGGAGTTCGTGCTGCGCGTACCCCAAGGCCTGGAGCTGTCCCGCGTGGCACCGTTGCTCTGCGCCGGAATCACCACCTACTCGCCTTTGTCTGCCTGGAACGTCGGACCCGGCAGCCGAGTTGGCGTCATCGGCCTGGGTGGTCTCGGGCACATGGCGGTCAAGCTCGCTGTAGCCATGGGGGCCGAGGTGACGGTGTTGAGCCGAACGGCGGACAAGCAGGCTGATGCACGCGAACTGGGAGCGACACGTCTTCTGGTTTCTACCGACGCGCAGGCAATGGACCGCGCCCAGTCCAGCTTCGATCTGATCATCGATACCGCCCCGGTACGCCATGATCTGATGCCCTACATGCCCTTGCTCGACATCGACGGCACGCTCGTCATCGTTGGCCAGGTCGGCCCCATGGAAGACTGGACGACCCTGCCGTTCATTCTTGGCCGCCGGCGTGTGGCGGGCTCGGTGATTGGAGGCATCCGCGAAACCCAGGAGCTGCTCGACTTCTGCGCGCAGAAAAACATTCTTCCGGAGTGCGAAATGATCCGCATGGAGGACATCAACGTGGCCTTCGAGCGGATGGAGCGTTCGGATGTTCGCTATCGCTTCGTGATCGATATGGCCTCCCTGTCCGAACCGCAGCAAGCCGCTACGCGATAGCGAAGAGGCGAGCCCCGTCCGGGCCGTTCCGGGCGGGGCGTATGAATAGCCGGCTTTCGCTGGCATCGCCATCCAGGGAGCGCCGCCATTTGAAGTTTTCCGCCCGTAACCTCACGTTCGCCGGTAGCGGTCTTTCGCTGATTGCGACCTATGCAGCCTCTGCGACGCCGATACCGCTATATGGCATATACCGGGCCGCCGACGGTCTGAGCTATGGCGACCTGGCATCGAGCTCCGTCATCTATTTCGCCGGGGCCGTCACGGCTCTGCTGATCTTAGGCCGTCTGTCCGATCATCTGGGGCGGCGTCCGGTGGCTCTGCTGGCCTTGGCCCTGGCCGCGCTGGCGTGTCTCTGCCTGCTTTTCGTCCATGCCCCGGGGCCACTGCTGGCCGGGCGACTGCTGCAGGGGTTGTCGTGCGGACTGGCATCAACGGTGCTGGCCTCCTGGCTCATCGATAGCGCACCCGTATCGACGCCCTGGCTCGCTCCGGCGGTCATCAGTTGCGGTCCGATGACAGGCCTCACCCTGGGAGGCCTGTGTTCCGGTGCACTGGTGCAATACTCTGCCGAGCCCCGGATGCTGCCATTCCTGGTCAGCCTGGCTGTGCTGCTGGCATGTACGCTTCTGGTCGCGGGTGGCCGCGAGACGGTGCTTCGAAAACCAGGTGCGATCGTCTCGATGCGGCCGAACTTCGGTTTGCCGCCGACGGTGCGAAAGGCTTATCCGGTGGCTGCCTGCGTATTCGTCTGTACCTGGGCATTGGGTGGCTTCTACCAGGCCTTCGGTCCAGCCATGGCCCGCGAACAGTTGCATTCGTCGAGCGCACTGGCGGCTGCGCTGGTATTTGCCTCCATCATGGCGCCAAGCATCCTGGGAGCATCGCTGGGTAGACGTACGCTCCCCCGTGACGCCCAGCGTCTGGGCATGCTGGGCTTCACGGTGGCTGTGTTCGGTGTATTGCTGTCGCTCCAGCATGGTCTGTTGCCGGCTTTTCTCGTGGCCAGCGTGGTCGCCGGAGTCGCCCAGGGACTGGCTTTGAGCGGCAGCATCCAATCGCTGGTGGCTGGTATTTCCCTGGAGGAGCGAGCCAGTGTCCTGGCGGTGATCTACGCCACCTCCTACAGTGGCGCTGCGATACCGACGCTCATTGCCGGACGAATGTCCGGATCGTTCAGCCTGCTGCAGGTCGCCAGCGCCTATGGCGCGTTGGCGGGCGTGGGTTGCATCGTGGTTTTTCTGGCTGTGCGCGCCCAGCGAGACGATAGGGTACGCGCGTCATGATGGATCGCATTGCCGGCATGGCGAGCCCCGTCATTCGGGGCTGGCTGGCAGCCATGGTCGCTGCCCGGCATCGCAAATCGATTGCCGTTGGTCATATACCCGGGCGTGAAGCATTGCGTTCAGCGGGGAGGTGTCGCTTTTCGTCAAGCCTGGGGCGGGAAAAGACAAAAGCGAGGAAGAGTCCGTGCAGAAGATGTCGTGCATGTTTCGTTCGTTTCCAGAGTCGATCTGCTGCGGCTTCGAAGCTGCCGATATTCGAGGCGGGCCTGGCCGCGTGAGGCCAGCCAGAAAACAAGACAAGAATGCCGCTCTGCGGGGCGGTCCGTGATCTGCTCGGAGTATCGTCATGTCGCACCCTCCCAGGGCTTCTTCACCTGCGCGCCCGATGCGCACCATCGGTTTCCTGCTGCTGGACGACTTCACCCTGATTTCACTGGCATCGGCCGTGGAACCCCTTCGCATGGCGAACCAACTGTCCGGCAAGGAGCTTTATCGCTGGGTCACCCTCAGCCAGGACGGGCATGCGGTCAGCGCCAGCGACGGTCTGATGATCACGCCTGACGCGAGCATCTATGACGCCTCCGAACTGGACGCGATCATCGTTTGCGGTGGCGTGGACATCCAGCATCGCGTCGCACGCGAGCATCTGCAGTGGCTTCAGGCGCGGGCACGTCAGCGCTGCCTGCTCGGTGCCGTGTGCACTGGCAGCTGGGTGCTGGCCATGGCTGGCCTGTTGGACGGTTTCGGATGCAGTGTTCACTGGGAAATCCAGGCCGCGATGCAAGAAGCCTTCCCCCGGGTGAGCATTCGTCCGCTACTTTTCTCCATCGACCGTAACCGGTTCACTTCGTCCGGGGGCACGGCGCCGATGGACATGATGCTCCACCTGATCGGCCAGGAGCATGGCCGCGAACTGTGCGCGGCGATCTCGGAGATGTTCATTTGCGACCGCATCCGCAACGAGCAGGATTGCCAGCGCATACCGCTAAAGCACATGGGCATGTACCAGCCGAAGCTCATGGAGCTGGTCGCGCTGATGGAGGCCAACATCGAAGAGCCGATCGACCTGGATCAACTGGCGGTCTACGTCGATGTTTCCAGGCGCCAGCTGGAGCGGCTGTTCCAGAAGCACCTGCATTGCTCGCCGTCGCGCTATTACTTGAAGCTACGGCTGACTCGGGCCAGACAATTGTTGAGGCAGACCAGCGTGCCGATCATCGAAGTCGCATCGATCTGCGGGTTCGTCTCCACGCCGCACTTTTCCAAGTGCTATCGGGAGTATTTCGGCTGTGCGCCGCGCGATGAGCGGATGCTGCCAGTCGAAAGCGTCGTGGGAAGGATCCCGGTGGCAGAGGATTCCGTGTGCTCCTCACCTTCCATTGCTCTGTTTTCCCTGAGCAAAGCCCAGGGAGAGGCCACCTTCGGAAGTGTACGTGTCTAGTAAGACGCTTGGGCAATTGAGTGGTCGACTTCGCCATTGTCTCCAGGCGTTCTCCCAGCCTTGCTGGTGATTTGTCGCTGGCGAGATTACAAGCTGACTGCAGGCATATGGATGCAGCTGTACCAGGTAGGCCTTGGCTAGCGATGCGGGGACCGTGTCGTCTGCGTCCCCCACCAAGTGCCGCTGTGGTATCGATGCCAGCCGACCCTGATAGTCCAACGGATCCAGCGAACCGCCGAGGGGTGAAAGCCCCTTCATCTGCGCCCAAAGCCGAGGGCTGAGGTTGCCCGCTAGCGTCTGAACCTGAGCCACGTCATCCCGCTGAGCTGCCAGCAGCAGCGCCAGCGCCGCACCCCCGGAATACCCCACCAGCTCGAATTCCCGATTGCCATAGCGCTGCTTCAACTGATCCAGCGCCCGACTGAGGCTGGTGACCACCTCCTGCGAAAAGCGCCGATCGGTCCAGAGGCCTGGTTCACAGGCCGGTGTGGTGACGAACTGGCAAGGTCGTGCTAGGTAGGCATTCGGCGTCGGATCATCTACCGATAACTGCGCCACCAACAGATTCTGCGGACTCGGATCCAGGCTGGGTTGTGTCGCCGTGGCCCAGGCATGGCCATCACCTTCCAGGTAAACGCGCAGGCGGTTGGATTTCTCTGCATCTTGCGGTGCCAGCTCGGCCAACGGGAATGGTCGCCCCGGCAGGATTTCCAGTTGTCGCCCGTGCGCATCCGCCAACCGCTGCAGCGCTTCCCGGGGCGACTGGCAGCCGAGGAGGAGGGCGCTGACCAGCAACGCCATCAGGACTTGAAAGAAACCGGCCCACGCGCGTGGGCCGGAAAGGTAGTGGCTCATCAGAAGTCGTAACGAACCTTGGCCGTGAAGGTATCGGCGTTGAAGTCGGTCTTGCCGGTGTAGTCGTAGCTGACACCAACCGTGACCGCACCCAGATGGTAGTCCGCACCGACACCCGCTTCGTAGCTGTTGCGCACCGCCTTGGCGCCCTGGCTCACGAAGGGCGTACCACCCAGCACAAAGGTCGAGGTGCTCTGGGCTTTGTCCGCGGCGAAGTCATGGTAGGCCATCAGTTTGGCTTGCGGCTGCAGGTTGCCGTTACCGACCTGGAAGTCTCCGGCTACCCGCACACCAGCACCGAGTTCCGCCACTTCGTAGCGTTGGCTATCCACCTTGAGCGCTGCAGACGAGCCTTTCTCGTGGTAGCCATCGATATCGACGCGCGCATAGCGGGCGGCCAGCCGCGGCTCGACCAAAAACTGCTCGTTCAGGTGATAGGTGTAGCCACCGACGACGTTGGCTCCCAGGACCTGACTGTCGTAGTCGCCTTTAGCCGTGGTGCTGGCGATGCGTCGCTTGCTCTCGTTTTCGTTGAGCCCATAGCTCAGGTTGGCGTCGACGAAGTAGTTACCCTGTTCAAAACCGCTGTACAGGGTGAGGGCATTGCCATCCACCTCGGTGGTGTTGCCGTTGTCGCTGTTCACGTCGGTATGCAGGAAGCTGTAGGCCACGCCCAGGGTCAACTGGTCGGTGAGCTTGCCATCGGCGCCGATGGCGATGCCGCGGCTGTAGGCGTTGAAGCCAGCTACGCCGTCACGCAGATCCTGGTTGGCATCGCTGTACAGCGCCTGGGCCCAGATACCGGTGTGCTGCAGCACATCCCCCGAGGACGCACCGCGCAGGCTGCTGGTGCGATTGCCGGTGACATTGCTCATCAGCGTCTGCCCGCTGGTGGCTGCTTGGGTCGCACCACCGTTCACCTCGGGTGCCAACTGTTCCGTCAGCTTCTTCAGCGCCACCGGATCCTGCGAGGCATTCACATAGGCCTGGAACACCGGATCGTTGGGATTGCTCTGCGCCAGCCCGGTCACCACCTGGCTGAAGGCTGAGCCCGCGCGCTGCGCGTTGGCCGAGCCACCGATCTGGCCGATCACCTCGCCGACTTCGTCCTGGCTCTTGGTGCTGACTGTGGCCAGGATCTGATTGTCGCCACTGCTGACGGTGTCGACGTTCAATAGGGCTGAACGGCTGGTCACGCTCACGCCGTCATCCTGCAGGGTGCCGGCCTGGACCAGGGTATAGGTCGTGCCCTGGGCCTTGAAGTCATTGCCCTGGGCCGCCAGCTGGATCTGCGAGCCCTTGGCGAATTCCGCCGTGCCGGAAACGGCGACCACTGCTTTGCTCGGATCGGTAGCCGAGCTCAGGTTGAGCCCCAGCGACGAATTGCCGGCCACGTCCAGGTTGCCCTGAATGGTGGTGTGCGGCTGACCGAACTCCAGGTGCGCCGGCGTGTTGCCCGCATCGCTGCCGACATCCAGCCAACCGGCGTCCTTCAGGCGGATGTTCGCGCCATCGGTACTGGCGTTGGTGCCATTGAAGGTCACGTCGCCGTTCACTTCGATGTTGGACAGGTCGATCAGGTTGCCAGTGATGCTGCCGGCATTCCACACCAGGTGTACACCGCCACTGGCCTGGAAGGCATCGATGGCTTCGTCCTGGGAAATCAGGTTGCCGCTGTTCTGGATGACCAACGTGTTGCCGGCATTCGCACCGTCGATGTCGAAGGCCCCCACCTCGATGGCGGCATCGTCAGCCTGGATGGTGCCGGTGTTGAGCACCTGTACCGGCGCACTGGTAAAGCTCACGCCGTCGAGACGCAACGCGGTTGCATCGTCGCCGTGGGCCACGATGCTGCCATGGTTCTCGATCCCGCCGAGGTCCACCCGATCCGGACCACCGTTGTCATCATCATAGGTGGCGAGAACACCCGTCGAGCCGGCGCCGCTGACCTGGATCAGACCATCGTTGATCAGCTTGCCAGCGATGGTGCCGCCCTTGAGCTGGATGCCGGTGGCCTCTTCGCCATCGGCGAGGATCTTGCCGCTGGCGGCGTTGATCAGGTCGCCCTGCAACACCGACTGGCCGGCGAACTTGAGGCCGCGAATGCCATCGCCCTCGAGCACACCACCGGTCACCTGCAGGGTGCCTTCATTGACCAGGTTGCCGTGGATGATGGCCGGATCGATCAGCAGGCCAGTGACGCCCGCGCCGCTCACTGAAATGCTGCCCTTGTTCTGCAGGTTGCCGAACACCTCGGTCGGCGCGCCGATCGAAGAGGGATTGTCATCGTCCCCGGCGTAGGACAGGTCGACGCCGTTGAGGTCATCGCCTGTGGCTTGCACCTGGGCGTTGAGCACCAGGTCGTGGTTGAAGGTGTCGCTGTAGAAACGAAGAGGCTGGTCGTTGCCCGTGAAGGCACCGGTGACTTCGGTGCTGTCGGTGTAGGTGTTGCCTTCACTGTCCAGGCCGCTGTTGGTCAGCGTCAAAGCGTGCGCGGCTAGGGGCAGGGCACTGGCGGAAATGGTCAGGGCGAGGAGGGTTTTACGGTACGTTGGTGTCATGGGTTCGGGTCCTTGCTTGTGGCAGTTGTTGCTTTGGGGATTGGCGAAGGGCTGTTTCAGGTTTCAAAAAACAAAAGAGCCCCTATCCCGCACACGGCCAGTCACGGCTGTGTGCGGGGTTGGTTATGTCGAAAGAGGTAAAGGTGTTGTTTGTTAGATGGCGCTCACGGTTCCCAGGAGATAGGGAACTCTGGCGTTCACTGCTCCGCTATACAGGCTTTTGCGTGCGCGACGCTGTCCTGGAGGAAGGACGACACCAGCGGGCCTCGCCCTGTCTGGATCTGCTTCAACTGATCGGTCGAATACGTCTTTTCCAAACGCTCATAGATGCAGATGCAAATAGGCTTGGGAGATCCGCCTTGCACGCAACCGGAGAGAAACTCTCCGCGTAGCTTGGACTTGTCATCCGAGCAGCCCGCCAGGACCAACAGGCCCAGCGCCAGATAGAACTTACTCTTCATCGGTCTTCCTTATCTCAATACCAGGGAGCATCCGAGGCCGATGCCAACTACCAGGCCAATGACTTGCGGGCCGATCAGCCAGAATACTTTCAGCCAGATCAGGTGAAGTGCGCCGCCGTTGGTGTAGATCGCATCGGGTTGGGCAAACTTGCGGACCGCGTTGCCCACTAGGGCGCCGATCCAGCCTGTTATCAAACCAACGAGGCCGGCCAGCAGCTTCAACATGAAGCTGGCGCCCAACACCATTGCTGAGGTGTTGAAGGTCAGGAAAATGATGGTGAGGACGAGCGAGGCGACGCCCCAGCCGATCACCTCCGGACTGGCGGGCAGATCATTTGGCGTGTCCGCCGTTTCGTGTTCTTGTTCCATGGTGTTGTCTCTGTGTCGTGTGGGAAGGGTTACCAGCCGGAGCGGCAGAGGTTCTTCTTACTGGTCAGGGGTTGGAGAACCTGGGGAAGGTTCTGGGTTGGGAGTTTCACCGTCTGGCCACCGGCACTGAGCTGCAGGGTATGGGCCTTGCGCAGTGCGGCCCAGAAGCCCGGGAAGCTGGAGCTGCAGGCTTCGCAGTCGGTGTAGAAGGGATTGCTGAAGGTGGTGCCGTCGACGATGACGTCGAAGCCATCCTTTTCGGAGGAGTAGCGCTTGCCGGCGAGGGTGGCGTAGGCGGAGACGGGGCTTTCGTCATCGTCCGGGCAGGTGATGTTCAACTGGTTGCCGTGGCCGTCGTCGACCAGATGTTCCTCGACGCCCTGGGTGTAGCTGGCGGTCCATGTGGAAGTGCCTGCCTGCGCCACACTGCTTAACAGCGTGCCGAGCAGAGCGGTCAGCAGCAGTTTCTGATTCATCAGGACATTTCCTTCTGTCGATTGGTTGAGTGAGCAGCATGCTCAGGAAGGATACTGAATCTAATTGGGTCGTAAATACCGTGGTCGTTTTGACATCATAGCGGGACGATTTTTGCCATGGCAAGAATCTCCGCTCAGTTGGATAAAGACCGTGATCTCGTGAAGCTGGGAGCCGCGATACGGGCTCGCCGTATCGCGTTGGCGTATTCGCAAGAAGCACTCGCAGATGCCTCTTCGATAGACCGTTCTCACATGGGCAAGATTGAGCGAGGCGAGCGCAACGTCACCTTCCTCAACATTTGCCGAATTGCAGCCGCTATCGGGTGTAAACCCTCAGAGCTGCTGATGGATGCAGGGTTGTAAGAGGCTTATGCCACGTCCTTGAACACTGGCAGCCCATCCAGCAACGCCGCATCCGGGTCGAACAGCAAAAAGCGCACATCGGCCTGCCCTGCCAGGTGCAGGATCTCCACGAGTTCGGCGGGCAACCCATAGTCCAGCTGCTGCTGACGCAGCTCAGCCGAACTGGTGTTGAACAGGTCCAGGTGCTGATCCGTCCAGGGTGTGTTACGCAGCTTGCAGCCAATTACGCTTTGATTGGCGTTCTCGAAAAACTCCAGCTGTAGGGCGTGGAGATCGGTGCGCATAAGGAAAAGTTGGTTCAGCACGTCCTCTGGCAGATGCTCTGCGCTGATTTCCCAGCACCGGCTGAAGTGCCCGGTCTCAAAGCCCAAGCGCTGCACGATGTCGCGAGCTAGCTCCAGTGTCGGCTGTATACCGAGCACTAACGTGTGTTCCTGGTCTTGGGCATGAATCACGTAGGACATTTCGCGTACCGTGCTGCCTGCCTGCAGGTCGTGCACGATCAGTTCAATGGACAGCTTGTCGTAACCGCGTAGAAAGGGATTGGGGCTCATGGATGCTCCAAAAGGAATGTCCAGAAAATGAGAAAGCAGGAGCCCATGAGGGCTCCTGTTTATGCCGTCTCAGACCGATGTATTCAGGCGCACGCCGGTCCAACGCATGAAGCGCTGGAACAGCAGCAGGGCGAGCACGATGACCACCAGCAATGGCCAGAAGCGCAGCGCCAGAACCGCCAGCGCGACGACAGCTGCGGTACCGGCGAAGAGGCAGACGAGCACGAACAGCAGACCTAAAAATCTCAGTAAGATCATGGGAAACCTCGTAGGCCAGAAGGGTCAGGACAGCGGGACCTGTGCAGCCTGGATGCGTTGATAGACCTCATCACGATGCACAGCGATGTCGGGTGGCGCGGTGATGCCGACGCGCACTTGGTGGCCCTTGACTTGAAGAATGACGATCTCGATGTCATCGCCAATGCGGATGGTTTTGCCAATGCTGCGGGTGAGAATGAGCATGGAGAGTCCTCCAGTGACGGATTGTGTGGAATAGCGATGGGAGAGAGCCGCCTTGTGTGGGCGGCTAGTTCGTTGAGCTGGTTCGAGCCTCGGCACGTTCGCGTAGCAGGGTGGAAAGGGTCGGACGGGGCTTGTCGGTGAGGGCCGGTGGCGCGGTCTCAGTCGGCTGTGGAGTGGGTGGCACTGGTGTATCGGTAGCGCTCTCCGGAAAGAACTCATCGACGATGGCGGTGCCTTCCTCCTCGCTGTCCTCGAAGGCGCCATTGGCAAAGCCCAGCCGTGCCGTGGCATCTAAGGCCGCCTGGTCAAAGCCCGAGGCCTGGCGCAACTCATCCAACTCACGTGCCTGCTGCAGCGCCACCTCCATGGCCATACCACTACGTACCGTGATATCGACGTAATAGATCGGCGAGCCATGGCTCTGGCGAGTGGACTTGCCACGCAGGCGCAGTTCCAGGGCAAGGCAAGCCAGGCGATTGCCGGAGATGGCTTGCAGGTACTGCAATCGCGCGGCCAGCGTGCGAATGCTGTTGAAGCCGGTGGTGCGGAATACGAAGCTGCCCAACGTATCCTCATCGCCGATCACCACATTGAGGCGACCATAGGGCTTGCAGGCACCGCCCTTGGCCAGTGGGCAGGCATCCGGTGATGGGCACGGCAACGACGCGATACCGTCCTGGCCTCGACGCTTGCAGGTCTCCCCATTGCCGACGCAGACCGGTCGCCCAGTCTGTCGATCGAACAAGCAATACTCCGCGCGAAAGTTCAGCTCCGGTGCGTTGAACAGCAGGCGGATCGGAATGCGCCGAATCTTGCCCTCCTGGGCTTTGCGCAATTCCTCGTCGACGGGATGGGCCACCCAGCCATCGCGTAGTTGCACCTGCGAGGTGATGGTGAATTGATCGTCTTTCTCCGGCAGTCGCTTGCCGTTCTTCTCGACGACCTTGCCGATGGAAATCCGTCCGAGCACCGGCGGGGTAATAGCCAAGCCTTTGAGCATGGTGGTTCTCCAGTGAATGAATAAAAAAGACCACCCCGGCGCAGGGGAGACGCCGAGGTGGTTAAGGGGGGAAGCGAAATCAGGTGATCAGGAGGCGCCGGCTACCGACCTTGGTGGTGGGGTAGCGCGCCAGCAGGTAGGGCTTTTCCTTGAGCAGCCGCTGCACATCGAGCACCACGCTGTCCTTGGCCTTGCGCCAGGACACCGCGCCGTTGGCGAACAGGGCCCGGCTGGCATCACCCATGGCCTGCTGCAGTTGTTGCTTCAGTTCGGCCTCGCGCTTGCCCTGAATCTCCAAGTTGGCGCGTACCGTCTGCAGCTCATCGAAGGTGGCCGACAGCAGCGGATCCTGGGTAAAGTCCAGGGTGTGACCCTGGTCCTCCGGGTACAGGCAGCGCAGGGCCTGCTCCGCCGAGTCGGAGCCATCCGCCGGCGGTGGCGTATCGCGTTGCACGTAGCTCCAGAAGTCGCGTTCCAGCTCGATTAATCGGGTGATGAGCTCGTCGTCGCGCTCGATGCGATGGATCTCCAGGTGCTGACCACCGAGCAGCACAGCTACGTCGGCGGCCTGCTTGCCGGTGACCGCCAACTGGTGCATCACCTGCAACTGCACGTACACCGGTACGCCTTCCTTCCATAGGCGAGAGCCGTTGATACCGGCGGTCTTGCACTCAAGGATCTGTACGTCGCTGGCGCCGATGACCTCACGGTCGATGTTGGCCAGCATCCAGTCCAGCTTCGGATCCGGATGCTGCAGCACGGCATTGATCCGCCGTACCCGGTTGCCGGAACGGCGGGCATAGTGGTTGGCGACAATGGGTTCGAGGATGTTGCCCCAGTAGGTCGGGCTTTCCTCGTCGTTGGGATCGCTCTTGGGCAGTCCGGCATCGCGGCCGGTCTTCTCCAGCCACAGCTCCAGCTGCGACTTGTAGGGGTTAAGGCCGACCGCGGCCGCCGCGTCAGAACTGCCGATACCGTGCTTGCGTACCGCCAGCCAGTCGTCACGGGACAGCTCCTTGGTACCGACCAGGCGCAGGGCAGGGCGCTGCCGTGGCCTGTTGGGTGTCGGATGGGCATGAGTCATGGGGATTTTCTCCGGGCATAAAAATGCCCGGCCGGCGGAACCGGTCGGGCATCGGGGGAATGAAGTGGGCGATGGCTGTCAGGCCATCAACGGAAGGAACGCATCCAGGCGGCACTGGGTTCTCCCCCACTTACCGGGCTACAGCACCGGCTGTAGCGGTCGGCGACTGCCGTCGCCGTGCGTGGTGGGCGCGAACCTTCTCGCGCCAGCCGGGCGAGAGCTCCTTGGCCATGTCGAGATAGCGCAGCGGGCAACTGTAGTAGTACGGCGCCATGGACTCATCCATGGCTTTGTAACCCCACTCGCCATCACGGCGTTGCAGCAGATCACAGCGGATGTAGCGGATGGACTCGCCGGGAGCGAGGTCTGAGTGAACGCCTTCAGTTTTCGCCGTCACTTCGGTGACCGACCACAGCACGTTGCCCCGCAGGGTGTGGGCGATGACGCGAACGTGGGCGTGTGTATGATCTTCAGGTTGAGTCAGGTCCCGGATCAGCTCTGACCGGGTGCGGGACGAGAACAGCCAGCCCATGGGAGAGGCCTCCAATGAAATACCGGAGCCCACTCCACAGGAGCGGAACCCCGGCGGGTGGAAGAGAACGCCCAACGCCGCGGTACCAGCGAGCGACCGCTGTCGTCGCAGAGCCGGTTGGGCAAAGAGGGATAACGAGAGGAGGGAACGGCCGTCAGGCCACCAACTGCAGGGCCGCATCCAGGGCACGTTGCTTAATCACTGCCCCTTGACCGAACCAGGCCGAGTCCATGCGGTACTCGTTGCTACGGGCACGGCGTTCGTGGTCGACGTACTCGGTGACAGCATTGAGCAGGCCCCAGGCAGTACCGTTGGCGGCTTCCAACTGCGAGCCGCGACCGCGGCCTTCGTACAGGCTTTGCACCCGACGCAGCGCGCGCTCATTTGGCAGGGCATCCGGCAACGGATTGTTGGGCTGGGCATCGCAGAGCACCTGCATGAAGTAGCCCATCGCCTCGTGCCATTGCACCTTGCGCTCGGCCAGGTGGCGCATGCGATACATGAACTCGTCCCATTGCGAGACGGCGATGCCCAGTTGCTTTTTCACCGCCTGGGCGTCGAAGCGGGTGCTGTGCGGCACCTTGATTGCCCGGGTAGCGCCATCGACGGCGATGGTCAGGGTGTTGTTGCACACCACCCGCACCGTGGTCGGCGTTGCCGTGGTAGCCAGGGTGCCGTCGCAGGAGGTGGCCAGCAGCAGGTAGCCGTTGACCAGGTCGTTGCCCTTCAGCGAGGTGTTCTGGCCGGTACGTGCCAGCGCCCAGAACTTCCGCCCACCTTTGAGTACGCCGGCGGTTTCCAGCTCGTAGCCGGAGACCTGGGTGAGATCGCGGTAGAACTCCAGCACCTCCCGCGGCTGCACCACCTGATAGCGCTGGGAGACCACCGAGAGCGGTACCTTGTTGTCGGAGCGGTAGAGCACCTTCTGCTCGGGGAAGGAGTGGATGCTGCCCAGGTGACCGACCTCATCCGCTTTGAAGTGAACCGGGCTTTCCTGGATCTGCCAGTCCATGCCGGCTTCGCGCTGCCAGACTTCCAGCGGCTGTTTGGGGGAGAGGCGGCTGCCCAGGCCATGCCAGGGGGCTTCGCCGACATAGGCCATACGTTCGATGAGATGAGCCATGATGAGTTTCCTGTGAGCAATAGCCGGCATAAAGCGCTGCGCGAGGCGCAGCACCGGCGAAAGGGTTGAAAAGGGAAGGGGGAGAAGACGCGCGAAACCGATCAGGTCGGCAGGTTGAAGCGATGCCCGCAGATCAGGCAGAGGTTGTTGGCGAGCACGTGGCGGTCCAACTGGTCGCCGAGCTGGGCGCCGAGCGCACAACCGCCGACACCACCGGCAAGGCCACCGAGAATGGCGCCGGACAACGAGCCGAGGGTGATGCCCAGCGGGCCGGCGAGGGCGCCCACTGCCGCGCCGGCCTGACCGCCGGCAAGGGCCGCGGATGCTCCACGTGCGGCTCCACCGACCGTGCCGACCAAGGCTCCGATCTTCATGGCGGGATGCAGCGAGGCGATTTTGGGCGAGTTACAACGAGGACACTGCAATGACATGGCTGGATGGCCTCCATGGTGGGTATGTCATGGCAGTGATGTAGGACTGAGGTTTTTTCGAATCGAATTGCTGTGATGTAGACAACCCGTTGTAGATTTCGGGTAAGGGGCGGGTTTTAGCCCGCCTTGTGTTTACATTTTGAATGGTTTGAGATGTCCAAGCGATTAAAGTCCACCATGACTCTCTGCGTAGGAGATAAAGTCTTCGATGAATTTTCTTAATTGTTTTTCGTAAATTCCATCTTCCCAGTTCTCTGAGTCGTAGGAGCGAGAGTCATCTAGTGATATGGCAATCTCTCCGTTGTTATCGACGTGTTTGACAGTTATTCCGATGAGGTTCTCTCTTGAAGATCCACCAAGAGTGATAGTTTGATAGCTGCCATTTCTGTAGGTTAAGCTGAGTGTTATGCTTTCATCTGACTTTTGGATGTCGGCTTTAAGTCCGCGCTCTTGCAGCCTGGCTGCGTAATTTTCTGCCAAGGGGCCGACTCGAGTCACAGCTTCTTTGAGTGTTTTAAGATTCTTATCTATGGATGCTTTTAGCAAGGTTTCATTTTTCTTGGCTGTTTCAAGCTTTTCATCGACTCTTAAGAAGAAATCATCAAGGCTCATGGGCGACTCCTTAGCAATGCCTGCGGTTGAGTGATATTTTTACTTCTAACTATTTTATAATTTCTTTGTGTGCATGTAGTAGCCAAAAGCAGTGTTGCGCCGGGGCGCTTAGCTGAGGATGACAAACTACCACTGTCGGCTCGTTTCGGCTTGTTGTGAAAAGAAGAGTCCGGCTAGAGGAAGTCACTAACAACCAATCTAACTGGCAGACAAATACGCAGCTTTTGGCTGTTCGGCGAGAAAGTACATTATTTATGTTTGTGCTTCAGAAATTATTAGGCCGAATTTGCTCTTCTCTCTCAGTGCTTCTTTAAATATAACTCCTCTGTTTTCCATGATTCGACGTATTGTGTATCTATTTTCTCTGTTCATGTTTAAGCCGAAAATTATAGAGGCTATTCTGCATGGGAATTCGTGTGAATTTCCGCCCTTGTGGCTTAATATTCTCCATTCTCTTTCATAGCGCCAGTGGGAGGACTTTGTGAGCCATAAGCTGTTAATGCCACTTCCGTTGCGGCTTGTTACAGCGGATGCGGATAGTGAAGGTAGTTCCTCCTGGTAAAGTACCGGCTCTGCTGTTTTTCCTAAAATATTATCAGGAGATCTCGAGTACTCAATGCAAAATCCCTTGTGGCTATCGGCGTAGTGAGCCCACATTAGAACATCGTTATTTACTTCGCTTAGGCTAAATATGCCTGTGTTCTGTATTGTAATATTTACAGAGTTTCTATAACTATAGAAAGCTTCTTTGTCTTCTTGCTTAATCTCTAGCTCGTGTCGAGGGATCTCCTCTTCTCTCACTCCATTTCTTGCATATGCCTCTGTGATTGCAGTCTGTATGCTTTCCTCCATTCTCTCTTCATCAATGAGTATTCCGCAGTCGAAGGGGTCATTGAATGAACTTGGCTTTGCAAACCAGGCGGTCTCAGTGATAAGCATCTGGAGAGAGAACTCATTAAATGCTCTGTATTTGTAGAGGCTTTTGATTTCTGGGTGTTTCAATGAATTTTCTCGCAAGCATAAAAATTAAACTGGCGGGCAAAAACGCAGGTTTTGTCTGTCCAGCTAACGGAGTAAACGGCAGTGGCGCATTATTAAGCTTTACGCTGAAGCCATTTTGATATGAACTCGCTCTTGCTTGCAGGTACCTTTAAGTTATGGAGGTAAAAATTTCCGCTGCCGACAAGCCAAATTAACTTATCAAATTCGTACGGGACGAGGTCGTGCTTCTCGCAGTATTTAATTGCGTCCTTGAATACACCAAAATCTGTTGGGGAGCATGTTATATTGGCTGCTCGACAGATGTCATTGACATGAGTGTCAGGTTTGATGAAGCCGCTATGCCCACTTTCTTTAAGGAAGTCACAGGCCAGTGCGAACCCAAAGCCAAAGATTTCCTCTTTTAGAAGTAGTGGTAGTGCCAGGCGGGAGTATTCGTTGACATAAAATGATTGGACGAAGTCATGAAAGTCTTGAGCGGTTTGGAAGCGGCTAAGAAATTTTCCGGATGCCAATGCGGACTTTGCATAAATTACCCAGTGGCTTTTGTTGTTTTGGATATCTATGGCGCCAGAAGTTGGGATTTTCTTCTTGATTATTTCGTTAAGTATGTCCGTATAACTGCTGTAGTGTGAAATTACCTTAAGTGGATCGAAGTTGAAAAATATGCCCTTCAGACGTGAGATGTCTCCTATCGTATTAGGCATTCCCCGCCTATTTTTGGCGTGGGCTAGAAGTGACCGATAAATGCCCTCTAGGGAGTCCTGTCGTAGTTCCTTCCAATGTGTAAGTTGAGAGTCAATCTGAGCATCGGAGACCTCTAGAGAAAGTAGGTAGGCGCGAGCATTTCGTACAAGTTGAGGCATTGCAGCTCCTTCTGAATGTTAACTATAAATAGGCTGCAGAAGTGGCGGAATGCTTCAGCCACTTCTGTTGTATAACTTTCCCTGTCATACATGACTCCTTGAACCCATCGATTCGGGAACTTGGTTTTACACTGCCTGGTCGGGGCTGCTGCTCACGGACGATCACTATCGGCGAATACCTGTCGGTTAGAACCGAGCAGAAGTTGGTACCAGTAGTCGATAAAACACATCTACTTACACCTCCTACACCTCTAGTCGTATGATGCTTGCTAGATCAATTCACCGGTTCTGACGGCCAATTTTCGGGAACTAGTGCGGGTGGCTTAGTCCATGGTTCTTCAACCAACGCGTCCTGGAACCACTGTTCGCGCAGGTTCGCATGCTCAGTAACAATTAGTTGGAAGCCGGGAACCTCTTCTTGGGTGAACTTCAGCAACAGTTCGAATAGACGGCGTACCGCATCAAGGTCGGCGTCGGCTTCCGTCTTCTGCACTGAACCATCGGCATCTTGGTAAACCTGCTCAGAGGGGAAGTAAACCTGTGTTGGTTGGTCGATCAGTAGGAAGCGCGGGATTGGTCGATTGTTCTGCGCCGCGAATAGATGCAGGGCGAGTAGCGCCGACAGATGGTACGCGAGATGGTTTTCGCCACCGCCGGTCCTGCCCATTGGCACTGGGCGCTCGGGCCGATCAAAGATGATTGTCAATTGAGGTAGATATAGCCGCGCGGGATAAGGACCGAACTCGGCGTCGAACTTCTGGATGTATCGTGACATCTGTGCGGAGATGTTGTTGAGGATCGATGTCAGGCGCTCGTTGCTGTCATCCGCCCCGATTTGCTCCTCAAGCTGCTTGACCTTGTTGCTGAGGCGGCGACTCTCGGCTTCCAGATTGGCAAGATCCTCATTTGGGAGAAGCGTTTCCAAGAACAGGCTGATACGGCCGACCACGCGTGCAGCGGCATTGTTGCGCGAGCCCATCTTGGCGAGAAATTCGTTAGCCGAGATCGCCGCGGACAGCTCCGCCTCCTTCTGCTTGATCTCATCCTTTATCTCGTCCACGGTACCGGCCAGTTCGGTCAAGTAGGCATCAAGCTTAGGACGTTGGCCGGTTGCGACGCGCAACTCCTTGTCGAGCGATTCCAGTTCGTTGAGCAGGACAACGGCAACCGGGGATTCTAGTGCCAGATTTTGTTCGCTGAATGGCCATTGCCATTCGCCGCTGTCTGGATTCTTCGGCAGGGCTTTGATCGACGCCAGGCGGTCTATCTGTTCGGCGGCCTCGTTTTCGTAGCCGCCTGAGCGTTTGGCGAACTGCCGAGCTGCATCGATCCTCCCCTGGGCATCCCGGCGATTACGGCGCAACTGAACGAGCTTCTCTTCCAGAATCGAAACCCGGCTGCTGTCGTCGTCAGGTATCGTTTCGGGCTTCCATGACAACGCAGACCTCAATACCTCTATGATCCCGTCTGCATTGAGAATCTCATCTGTAGTGCCGAGGACCCCGACTGTTTTGGCTTCCGAGTAGAGGCCGATCGCCTGCACATGCGATGTGTCGACGGCATCGCGTGCCAGTTCCAGTTTCTTCTGGTTAACCCTCAGATCCCGTTGCGCCAAGCGCAACTTGGACTCCAGTTCGTAGCGGTCGCTGGAAGAGACTCCGAGCAGGATCGGTAACGTGTCACGGATGGCCTGCGGTTGGAACTGCTCGTTCTGCCGGTAGAAAAGTTGGTCTTTGTTGGCGACCAACCCCTGTTTCTGGAACAGGTAATAGAACGTGTGCTTAACGTTAGCGTCGTAGCTGTTGCGACTATGCTCCAGCGCGACTTCGGTACGGTTCTCGGGAATTCCGAGCAGGCGCGACAACAATTCGACGATGCTTTCGTCGTCGGTGTTGACCGCCAAGTCCTTGAACTCAGGTGCTTGCAATTGCACACCTCTGCGCAGCATCGCCGTACTGCAACTGGCGCCGCTGCCAGAAGGGGTTGGTTTGGCAACCAGCAACTGCTCCTTCTCGAACTGGTAGATAACGGCGAACCAGGCCACCTTGTCGCGAATGATACCCTCGGGGACGTTGAACGAAGATCGTCCCATGCAGTATTCGATGATCTCTGAAAGCGCAGATTTGCCAGTGGAGGAGCGACCGGTGATGACGTTGAGTCCGTCCACCTTGAATGTGAGGTCACGACGTTGGCCATCATGGCTGTAAATGTGGATGGATCTGATCTTCATGGGCGAATCCCGAAAGTCGTGTAAACGGTCGCCCGGTCAGCGATACGTGCGAATTCCTTTCCTACGACGCGCGCCACTTTTTGGCAGGCGACAGTTTCGGCAGTTCCATCGACGACCTTGCGCACCTTCTTGGGGATGGTCTGAATGCGTCCGTCATTCGCGACGGCGATGCAGCCCCTTTCCATCAATAGACCGAACCCCTCGAAGGCGTAGGGAAGCATCTGCGTGACCCGGTCGGCAAATCCCACCATGATTTGCTGGTTCTTCTCTGTGGTCTTGAGCAGATAGCTGCGTGGGCTGCTAGCGATCACCTCTCGCGAGTCCTTGTGCAGGCTTAGGGGCAGCACGAGAAGCGACAGCGAGAAGGGCATGCCGCGGTCGTCCTCTTCTTCGTAGCCAGCCAAGGCGCGAAACATGACTAAGCCACAGAATGCAGGGTTGAACAGGTTTCGAACCTCGAAAGGGCGCTGATCCCATCGCTTCACGATGCCGCCTCCAGTACGTCGCCGAGACGGTCGAGGAATCTGGGGTGCCAGTAGACTCTGGGTTGGGGAGTGCTGTCGGCGAGAATGTGGAAGCTTCCACGAAGGACGTAGGGTTCCGTGACCCGTGCACGAATGCGCAGGGAGTCGATCTTTGCGGTTTCAAATTCCGCCCAGTTGTAAAGTTCAGCGCCGGCTTGGCGAAGCGCATCCTCGGCACTGTCGTCTTCCAGGCTCTCGAAAATGACATCCTTGTAGCGGTCCCACTCATCGGCCAAGCGATCTTCGTATTCCTCGACCTCTCCCAACACAAGCAGGCTCTCGCGTGCCCAGGCCGATCGTTGTTCGAACGCCCGGTAATAATCCAAAATTGCATTCCTGATTCGATTAGCGGAAATGCCTATCTCGCGCAGTTGTGCCACGAATAGGCGCGGATCAGTATCAATGTCGATGTCGTCGGAAGGGAGTTTTCCGCGGAAGGTGATAGGCAGGTTATCTGCCTTGTACTCCTCGGCGAAGTTCGAGAGCTTGTCAGATACTTCGTAGCCAAAAATTCCTTCAGGCCTATCACCGGTGAGATGCTTGATCACGACATCGATCCACCAACCTTCCAGTCGCTCGAAGACGAACTCGCGGTACTCACGCCGGATGCTTCGCATGTACTTGTCCCTTATGAGCACGGGAATGTCGCCGATGCGCGGGCTGCTATCGAGGATCAGGATACGTTCGAGGAAATCCTGCTTCTCGGCATCATTCAGCTCCTCGAACGCCGCGGCAATCGGCGTGATGAGTTTCGATTTCGATGCCGAAAGTGCCTTTTGGGCTAGTTCGGTCAGAGTTTCGTCATCGTCGGGGGTGGTAAGCTGACTGGGGAGAAGACGGGACAGGAATGAGTCGGTCGACACCTCGCCGGTGGTGAAGAGGAAGAACTGCAGGTTCGATGCAACGCGGCCGTCACGTTTATATCGCACTAACCAGATGTTGACGGACTTCCAGAAGTCAGCCGACAAGTCGGTCAGTCTGTCCCCGATCGCTTTGTGCTTAAGTGAGGCCAAGGACTTCCCACCCTGGCCGTCGACGAAATCAAGATCATCGTCCTTTTCCAGGAAGATGGCGGTGTCTTCCGGCAATTGGAGCAGTTGTAGAAGAGCAAGACGCGCCTGGTAGATGTATCCCAGCCCCTGCTCACCGGCCGAAAATTTGTCGGTAGATGTCCCGGCCATGCCAAATTCCTTTTTGTGCAAATTGTCGGGAGCGTACCTGGCATTGTGGCGGGCCATGGCATTGCTTCTTATGCCCCATGCCCTCTAGTTCCGACTCCCAGTGAGTACGGCAGCAGACCCGATGCCCTGCGCCTGTCCGTTACCGAATAATAGCAAAATGCCCCGACAAGTCAGTCGAGGTAATGCACGGCATCGCAAAGGAAGTTATGGGCGCTGACAGCCAGCGGCAGGCCGCAACTGGTGGGCAGCACTAGTTTTGTGCTTTCCCCACTTGTAGCCGTCGAGGCGTACTCGCTGTTGTGTGGCATGGTCGGCGGCGCTACGGCCTATCGGTGAGTTCCTCTATGCTCTTGGCTCGAACTGTGGGCGTTCCTGCGCTGTCACCTAGTGCAGAGGTCAAGGGGGTACAGCGCTCGTCAGATCCTCTACGTCGAGCAGCTGCTGACCGCCAAGGGGCACAGGCCATCGCGTGTGACAAGCTGGCCGACCATTTCCGAGCCTACGCCCGGCGCGATGCGCTGCAACAGCCCTGCCGGTTGACTCATAATCTCGGATGTGAAATTTACCGATTGCTGCCGGTGACGTTTGGTAGTTATGCCTGCAGCTTGTGGCTTGTACAGAATTCGGCCCAATCAGCCATTAGTGCCCTGCGTTTCTCTAGAAAGTCTGAGCGAGAGTAAGCGGCTTCGGTCTGATCCCGTTCGTCATGAGCGAGCGCGAACTCGCATACCTCTCGCGGGTAGTGAGTGTTCTCGTTGGCCCAGTCGCGGAATGTGGAGCGAAAGCCATGCCGAGTAATGTCTGCGTGCCCTAGCTTATGCAGGAGGTTGCGTATGGCATTGGCATGTATGGCACCGCTCTTGCCTTTCCCTGGGAACAGATACGGCGAATTCGTACGAGGTAGGCTTTGCAGGATATCCACAGCCTGAGAGGGTAGGGGAATGACGAAGGGCTTTCTCATCTTCATGCGTTCGGCCGGAAGAGCCCATGTCCCTGCTGCAAAGTCCATCTCGGGCCATTGAGCGAAGCGGATCATGTGGGTGCGGGCACACGTCAGGATGAGTAGGCGTGCGGCTACGGCATCCCGGCTGGAGTCTTGGGCCAGTGTCCTCATCAACTCTGGCAGGTCGCGCCAATGCATGGCTGGGAAGTGCTGACGCTGGCGGGCTTTTTTCTTCTCGGCCTTGCTGAGGAGGTTTTCCAGGTGACCGCGCCAGCGGGCGGGGTTGTCTCCTTCGCGGAGGCGGCGAGCCTTGGCTGCATCGAGTATTTGCTCGATTTGCCCACGAACTTCATCGGCGGTGCGGGTTTTGGTTGCCCAGATTGGGCGCAGCACGCTTAGCACATGTTCGGTCTGGATAGCGTCAGTCGAGAGCTTCCCAATGGTGGGAAACGCATAGCGTTCCAGCTTGCGTAGCCAGCCTTTGCGCCATTTTTCAGTCCAACTGCTCCCATGGGCTTCCAGGTGCTGGTGTGCAAGATCCTCGAACGATATACGGCGTGCCGCGGCCTGCTGTTCAGCTTCACGTTTCGCAGCCCGTTCGGTATCACGGGTAGCGAGAGGATCTGCGCCAGTTGCGAGAACCTTGCGCTGGTCTGCGGCAAGTTGACGGGCCTGGCTGAGGCTTACGGTCGGGAAAGAGCCGAGGCCCATTTCTCGACTTCGCCCGTCCAGCTTGTACCGAAAGATCCAGCTCGAGGAGCCACCTTTGGCCACCTGGAAGTAGAGCCCATCCCCATCATTGGTCTTTCCAGCTACGGATGCCCTGGCCAGGGACTCGACGGTTTTGGTCGTCAGCTTACCCATACAGATTCCTCGCCTAACCCACACCCTCACCCACACTTTGGCGGCGGATTCTGCCAATCTTTGGTGGATGCCTTGGGACGATGATACGTCTCAAGACCTTGATTTTCTATGGGTTGATGAACCTTGGTGGATTTCTGTGGGCATTAAAAAAGCCGGGCATTGCCCGGCGTTTTTCGTTACGGCCCGACTCAGCCGCGCTGGCGCTTGGGCAGCACGTCCTTGAGCTTGGCGTGCATGCTGCGCACGGCCTTCTCGGTGGTTTCCCAGTCGATGCAGGCGTCGGTGACGGAGACGCCGTACTGCAGCTGGCAGAGGTCCTTCGGGATCGGCTGGTTGCCCCAGCCCAGGTGGCTTTCCACCATCAGGCCGACGATGGAGTTGTTGCCTTCGACGATCTGGTTGGCGACGTTGTCCATCACCAGCGGCTGCAGGGCCGGGTCCTTGTTGGAGTTGGCGTGGCTGCAGTCGACCATCACGTTCAGCGGCACCTTGGCCTTGTTCAGCTCCTGTTCGCACAGGGCCACGCTCACCGAGTCGTAGTTCGGCTTGCCGTTGCCGCCGCGCAGCACCACGTGGCCGTAGCGGTTGCCCTTGGTGGTGACGATGGAGACGCCGCCTTCCTGGTTGATGCCGAGGAAACGGTGCGGGCTGGAGACCGACTGCAGGGCGTTGATCGCCACGGTCAGGCTGCCGTCGGTGCCGTTCTTGAAGCCGACCGCGGAGGACAGGCCGGAGGCCATCTCGCGGTGGGTCTGGGATTCGGTGGTGCGCGCGCCGATGGCCGACCAGCTGATCAGGTCCTGCAGGTACTGCGGGGAGATCGGGTCGAGCGCCTCGGTGGCGGTGGGCAGGCCCATCTCGGCGAGGTCGCGCAGCAGCTGGCGGCCGATGTGCAGGCCGTCCTGGATCTTGAAGGAGTCGTCCAGGTAGGGGTCGTTGATCAGGCCTTTCCAGCCCACGGTGGTGCGCGGTTTCTCGAAGTACACGCGCATTACCAGGAACAGGGTGTCGGCGACCTCGGCGGCCAGGACCTTGAGGCGCTCGGCGTATTCGTGGGCGGCCTTGACGTCGTGGATGGAGCAGGGGCCGATCACCACGAACAGGCGGTGGTCCTTGCCATCGAGGATGTCGCGGACGACCTGGCGGCCATGGGCGACGGTCTGCCGGGCGGCTTCGGTCAGGGGGATTTCGCGCTTGAGCTGCTCCGGCGTGATCAGGGTCTCGTTGGAGGCAACGTTAAGGTCGTCGATCTGTAAATCAGCCATCGTGGTACTCAGTCAGGTCACGGGTGCCGGCCGCCAGGAACCCCCCATGCGATGGGGCGCAGGCATGAATCTCGCTAAGGGGAAGTCGAACCTTAACGCGTCGGACGCCGGCTCGACAATGGGCAGGCAGCGGGAAAATGCCCGGATGACGGGGTTTGCCGGCGTTTCAGATGGCGCAGAACAGGGGGAAGTCGGCGGCGTTGCAGGCGATCCACTCCAGCGCCGTGTCTTCCACCGGCTGCGCCTGCCCGCTTTCGCGCTCGCGCTGGCGGCGGAAGTGCTCGATCTGGCAGACCTGCTCGACCATGCGCGCGCGGAACAGGGTGTCTTCGTCGAGGAAGGCCACGCCCACCAGGTAGTCGTCGCTGAGCTTGCGGCTCCAGGCCACCACGCCGGGGTAGCGCGCGGCGTCGCCCAGCAGCGGGATGCGCAGCTCGACCGCGGTGCCGCGGCGGAAACCGCGCGGGGCGTTGCAGGCCACCCCGCCGAGGCTGATATTGTACAGGCGCTGGCGCGGCAGGAAGAGCTGCCTGCGGACCACCAGCTCCACCGGTAGATCACAGGGGTGACGCAGGAACTGTCGCATGACGGAAGGCTCCGACTGCAATCTTTTTGGCGTTGGCATTGGGCAAAGTATAGTGCCGTCGCTGGAACTCACCGACCTGGATGCCGATCACCGGTTGCTCGAGTTGCCAGGCGACTCGCTGCTGGTGTTCAGCGCCGAGGGCTGCGCTTCCTGCCGCTGGGCCCGCGCGCAGTTGCCGGGCATGGGCCTGCCGGTGCGGCGCCTGTGCTGGGTCGATGCCGGGCGCAATGGCGGCCTGGTCGAGCGTTATGAAGTCTTCCACCTGCCGGCGCTGTTCCTGGTGCGCGACGGCGCCTTCCATGGCCGCCTCGACGCGCCCCTGCGCGCCGGCCCACTGGCCCAGGCCCTGCGCGCCGCGGCCTTGCGCATTCCCGAGGAGTTGCCCTGAATGACTGTTTCCCCCGTCCGCATCGGCGTGATCGGCACCGGCGCCATCGGCGGCTTCTACGGCCTGATGCTGGCCCGCGCCGGCTTCGACGTGCACTTCCTGCTGCGCAGCGAATACGCCGCGGTGGCCGAACACGGCCTGTGCCTGAACAGCCAGGTGCACGGCGCGCTGGGCCTGGCGCCGGTGCAGGCCTACCACGACGTCGCCGACCTGCCGCCGTGCGACTGGCTGCTGGTGGGCGCCAAGACCACCAGCAACGCCGAGCTGGCGCCGCTGATCGCCCGTGCCGCGGCGCCGGGCGCCAAGGTCCTGCTGCTGCAGAACGGCCTGGCGGTGGAGGAGGGCCTGCGCCCGCTGCTGCCGGACGCGCTGCACCTGCTCGGCGGGCTCTGCTACATCTGCGTGCACCGTTCCGCCCCCGGGGTGATCGAGCACCAGGCCCTGGGCGCGGTGCACCTGGGCTACCACAGCGGGCCGGCTGCCGCTGCCGCCGGCCAGGCCATCGCCGAGGAGGGCGCCGCGCTGTTCCGCCAGGCCGGGCTGGATTCCCTGGCGATGCCGGCGCTGGAACATGCGCGCTGGCAGAAGCTGGTCTGGAACGTCCCCTACAACGGCCTGTCGGTGCTGCTCGACAGCGGCACCCGGGTGCTGATGGCCAACGCCGACAGCCGCGCGCTGATCGCCGCCATCATGGACGAGGTGATGGCCGGCGCCGCCGCCTGCGGCCATGAGTTGCCGGCCGGCTACCCGGCGGCGATGCTGAGCGCGACCGAACGCATGCCCGACTACCTGCCGAGCATGTACCACGACTTCGCCCAGCGCCGGCCGCTGGAGCTGCAGGCGATCTATGATGCGCCCCTGGCCGCGGCGGCCACCGCCGGGGTGGCGATGCCGCGCGTCGAGGCGCTGCAACGGGCGTTACGCTTCATCGACGCGCGCAACCAGGCGCGCTGATCCATCACGGGGGAACGGGCAATGGGCAAGGGGCTGGGCGACAAGCTGGTGGTGGCGATCTCCTCGCGGGCGCTGTTCGACCTGGACGAGAGCCACCGCATCTACGAATCCGAAGGCGTGGAGGCCTACCGGCAGTACCAGATCGCCCACGAGGACGAGGTGCTGCCGCCCGGCGACGCCTTCGCCCTGGTGCAGAAGCTGCTGGGGCTCAACGAGATGCTCGGCCGGCAATTGGTGGAGGTGGTGCTGGTCTCGCGCAACAGCGCCGACACCGGCCTGCGGGTGTTCAACTCCATCCAGCAGCACGGCCTGGGCATCTCCCGCGCGGCCTTCGTCGGCGGGCGCAGCCCATACCCGTACCTGGCGGCGTTCGGCTGCCACCTGTTCCTCTCCACCCACGTCGAGGACGTGCGCAGCGCCCTGGAGAACGGCTTCGCCGCGGCCACCATCCTCTCCGCCGGGGCCCGCCGCGAGACCGCCGGCGAACTGCGTTTCGCCTTCGACGGCGACGCGGTGCTGTTCTCCGACGAGGCCGAGCGGGTGTTCCAGCAGGGCGGCCTGGAGGCCTTCCAGACGCGCGAACAGGAGTCCGCCCGCGAGCCGCTGGGCGGCGGCCCGTTCAAGCCCTTCCTGGCGGCGCTGAACCGCGTGCAGCAGGCCTTCCCCCAGGAGTCCTGCCCGATCCGCACGGCGCTGGTCACCGCACGCTCGGCGCCGGCCCACGAGCGCGTCATCCGCACCCTGCGCGAATGGGACATCCGCCTGGACGAATCGCTGTTCCTCGGCGGCCTGGACAAGTCGGCGTTCCTCGAGGCCTTCAGCGCCGACGTGTTCTTCGACGACCAGCCCGGGCATTGCGAGCGGGCCCGGGAGGTGGTCGCCACCGGCCACGTGCCCCACGGCGTGAGCAACGAGCCGCAGACGGCCAGCTAGCGCGGCCTCGGCCGCTTGCTGCTACTCTGCTCAGAGGCCCGCCGCCGAGGCAGTAGGAGGCCGCATGATCCGATCGATTCTCTACGCTACCGACCTTGGTCTCTACGCCCCGTACGTCCTCCAGCACGCCATGTCCCTCGCCCGCGCCTACGACGCCGAGATCCACGTGGTGCACGCCGTGGAGCCGATGGGGCTGTTCGCCGACTCCGTGCTGCAGACCTACCTGGATGCCGATACCCTCGCCGAGCTGCGCAGCAGCGGTTTGAGCACCGTCATGGGCAACATCGAGCGGCGGGTGATGGAAGGCTTCCGCGACGAACTCGGCGAGTTGCACGAGGAGTCGGACATGATCCGTTCGGTGCGCGTGCTGCAGGGCGACCCGCCGCAGGTGATCCTCGACGAGGCGCAGCGCCTGGCCGTGGACCTGATAGTCGCCGGCAGCCACAGCCATGGCGAGGGCATGAACACGCCCCTGGGGCGTACCGCCGCACGGGTGGTGCAGCTGGCGGAAGTGCCGGTCTACCTGGTGCCCATGTTGCAGCACCGCAGCTGAAGGCGGCTGCGCGACGAACGGACGCGGCGCTCTGCCGCGCACTTTTCCCAGTGTCCGTGGGTTGCCGGGATGTTGCCATAGGGGACGTAGTAGGCAAGCTCGAAAAAAACGTCTAACTTTATTCCTCAAACCATTAATATGGTTATAAAAGCAGAGCCCGGGTCGCGGGCCGCGACATCCATTTCGAGGAATCTCCATGAAGCTTCAGCAACTGCGCTATATCTGGGAAGTCGCGCACCACGACCTCAACGTTTCCGCCACCGCGCAGAGCCTGTACACGTCGCAGCCGGGCATCAGCAAGCAGATCCGCCTGCTGGAGGATGAACTGGGCGTGGAAGTCTTCGCCCGCAGCGGCAAGCACCTGACCCGCGTCACCCCGGCCGGCGAGCGCATCATCAACACCGCCGGCGAGATCCTGCGCAAGGTCGAGAGCATCAAGCAGATCGCCCAGGAATTCTCCAACGAGAAGAAGGGCACCCTGTCCATCGCCACCACCCACACCCAGGCGCGCTACGCGCTGCCGGGCGTGATCAGCGGCTTCATCAAGCAGTACCCGGACGTCTCCCTGCACATGCACCAGGGCACGCCCATGCAGATCGCCGAGATGGCTGCCGACGGCACCGTCGACTTCGCCATCGCCACCGAGGCCCTGGAGCTGTTCGGCGACCTGATCATGATGCCCTGCTACCGCTGGAACCGCTGCGTGATCGTGCCCCAGGGCCACCCGCTGACCAAGGTGCCGAAGCTGACCCTGGAACTGCTCGCCGAGCAGCCGATCGTCACCTACGTGTTCGGCTTTACCGGCCGTTCCAAGCTGGACGAGGCCTTCAACCAGCGCGGCCTGGTGCCCAAGGTGGTGTTCACCGCCGCCGACGCCGACGTGATCAAGACCTACGTGCGCCTGGGCCTGGGCGTGGGCATCGTGGCGCACATGGCGGTGGACCCGAAGCTGGACAGCGACCTGGTGATGCTCGACGCCAGCCACCTGTTCGAGTCCAGCGTGACCAAGATCGGCTTCCGCCGCGGTACCTTCCTGCGTGGCTTCATGTGCGACTTCATCGAGAAGTTCGCCCCGCACCTGACCCGCGAGTTGCTGGCCAAGGCTGTGCAGTGCCACAACAAGGCCGAGCTGGACGAGCTGTTCGAAGGGATCGAGCTGCCGGTTTATTGAGGTTGGTGTGAAGCGGCGGGGGTTAGGTGGGGTAGGTGTTGGGTTCAAGAGCGCCCTCTCCCCAACCCTCTCCCTGAAGGGAGAGGGGGCTGTTCGGAGTGGGTGGCAAGCCAAGAGTCATCCTGATACTCCTCACCCACCCTCGTCATTCCCGCGAACGCGGGAACCCAGTGACTGGCGGGTTCGCGAGCAAGCTCGCTCCTACGAAGAGCAAGAGCAGTTCTGCTCTGGCTTTTGCTTTTGGGATTTCCAGAGAAACATCCGCGCGCACCGGAACGCCCCTTCAGAAGGCCGAACGAAGCCCCCGCTCAGGAGGTCATGCGACATGGATGTCGCGAGAGCCCCGCGGGCTACAGGGACGTACCCTCGGGGCGGGCCTCCGTGGCGGGGGAGTTCGTGAGGGTAGCCCGACTCTGTCGGGCCCGTATGCGGGGCAAGCCTTTTTGGTTCCTTTTGTGGCGTTTGACAAAAGGGACTCGCCCGAGGGGGCGAAACAAAAAATCTCCGCAGACTCGGAGCGGCGCGCTACACCGAGCCCAACCCCAAAAGTCTCTGGGTTCCCGCGTTCGCGGGAATGACAAGATAGAGAGCGGCGCTCGGGGCCAGGTTCACAACCGAATCCATGCCACTCGCCAGACGCCTTCAGTGACGCAGCCACCCCCGGCTGATGACCGGCGCCAGGGCGCGTCGGTACAGCGCCTCAGCCTGGCTTGTTAACGTGCCACCATGGCGTTGCCAGAGCAGCCAGACCAGGCTATTGCTCACCGCCGACACGGCCAGCGCGCCGAGCATATCCAGCGGAGAGTGGATGCCCAGATAGACCCTCGCGTAGCCCACCGCCAGCCCGACGGCGCCGATCAACGCACCCAGCAGCCAGGCATCGTCGAACAGCAAGCTGAGAGCGCAGCCGGCGAAGATGGTCAGGTGGTCGCTGGGGAAGGAGGCGTTGGCGGCGTGGGCCAGCCAGGCATGCCCCAGTCCGATGGCGAAGGGCCGCGGGTGCGGCCAGAGCAGCCCGATCAGCAGGCTGGAGGCCAGCGCCACGGCGGTCACTCCCAGGGCTCGCAGCAGATGGCCGCGCAGGCCGTGGTCACCCCGGCACCACAGGTACAGCAATGCCAGCGGCAACAGGTAGAGCGGCACGGTGGCGATGAAGCGCGCGGCGTCGATCAGCCAGGCTGGCGTCTGCGCGGTGGCGTTGATGGCGAGGAACGCCTGGCGGTCGAGCGCCTCCAGCAGGCTGGGGCCGGGAGTAGGGAGCAAGGTGGGCATGGTCGATTCTTGTAAGAGGGTACGCGGGACTATAGGCGTAGGAGCCTGAAGGCGACATTAAGCAGGGACGGAAGGGCGATCAGAGCCGGTCGAGGTCGTTGCGCCCGGCCAGCTCGGCCAGTACCTCGGGCGAGTCCTGCGGCGCCGGTCCGCGGCCTTCGAGTATCTCGTGGAGGAAGCTCATGAACACGGTGAACACCTGCTCGCGGCCGTCGTCATGGCGCACCACGAAGAAGGGTGCGCTGTCCACGCCGTACTGGGCGGCGACCATCCAGCCGGCGCTGCCCGGGTTGCGTTCGTCGGCCACCAGCACGCGGTCGATGCGCGGCAGGTAGCCGCCTTTCTCCAGGCGCTGCTGCACGTCCTTGCACTTGCCGCAGTCCTCGCCGTCGGCCAGGACCTTCTTGACCATGGTGATGCGCATAGGGCTTTCCTCTCGCGGTAGGGGCAGGGCCTACCTTAAGCGCTGCGGCGCCGGCGGAAAACCCGCCGACGACGCGCTCAGCCCTTGGTGATCAGGTTGCCGGCGTGCAGGCCGCATTCCTTCTGGGTGGCTTCCTCCCACCACCAGCGGCCTTCGCGCTCGTGCTGGTTGGGCAGCACCGGGCGGGTGCAGGGCTCGCAGCCGATGCTGATGAAGCCGCGCTCGTGCAGGCTGTTGTAGGGAGTCTCCAGCATGCGGATGTAGGCCCAGACTTCCTCGCTGCTCATGCTGGCCAGCGGGTTGAACTTGTACAGCGGCTTTTCCGCCGTGGAGAAGGCGCCGTCCAGTTCGACCACCGCCACCTGGCTGCGGGTGCCGGGGCTCTGGTCCTTGCGCTGGCCGGTTGCCCAGGCGCTGACGGTGGCGAGCTTGCGCTTGAGCGGCTCGATCTTGCGGATGCCGCAGCACTCGCCGTGGCCGTCCTTGTAGAAGCTGAACAGGCCCTTTTCCTTGACGAAGGGCTCCAGCAGGCGCGGATCGGGGGTCATGACCTCGATGGCGATGCCGTAGTGCTCGCGCACCTGCTCGATGAAGCGGTAGGTCTCCGGGTGCAGGCGGCCGGTGTCCAGGCTGAACACCTTGACGTTCTTGTTGATCTTCCAGGCCATGTCCAGCAGCACCACGTCCTCGGCGCCGCTGAAGGAGATCCACAGGTCGTCGCCGAAGTGCTCGAAGGCGAACTTGAGGATGTCCTGGGGGGACTTGCTGGCATAGGTCGCGGCGATTTCGGCGACGTCGAACGGATGGCTCATCAGGCGGTTTTCCACTTGTACTTGCGCGGTGCGCTATAAGACTGCCGATCTTAACAAAGGCAGGGATATGCCCCTAAATAACCATCAGGAAGGTCGACTGTGTGCTTTGAGTATAAGCGCCGCGTTGCGCCGGCCCGGGCGAGCCGCTAGAGTGCCGCCTTCTGTCCAAACCTGCGGGGAATCGTTCGTGGAAATCGCCTGTCTCGACCTGGAAGGGGTACTGGTCCCGGAAATCTGGATCGCCTTCGCTGAAAAAACCGGTATCGAAGCGCTCAAGGCGACTACCCGCGATATCCCGGACTACGACGTGCTGATGCAGCAGCGCCTGCGCATCCTCGACGAGCACGGCCTGAAGCTGGCCGACATCCAGGAAGTGATCGCCACCCTGAAGCCGCTGGAAGGCGCGGTGGAGTTCGTCGACTGGCTGCGCGAGCGCTTCCAGGTGGTGATCCTCTCCGACACCTTCTACGAGTTCTCCCAGCCGCTGATGCGCCAGCTGGGCTTCCCGACCCTGCTGTGCCACAAGCTGATCACCGACGAGACCGACCGCGTGGTCGGCTACCAGTTGCGCCAGAAGGACCCCAAGCGTCAGTCGGTGATCGCCCTGAAGAGCCTGTACTACCGCGTGATCGCCGCCGGCGACTCGTACAACGACACCACCATGCTCAGCGAAGCCCACGCCGGCATCCTGTTCCATGCGCCGGAGAACGTCATCCGCGAGTTCCCGCAGTTCCCGGCGGTGCACACCTACGAGGACCTGAAGCAGGAGTTCCTCAAGGCGTCGAACCGCCAGCTCGGTCTGTAATGCCGGCGGGCCGGTGACGGCCCGGGGTTCGAGAAAGAACGCCGTTTCCCGTCATGGGCAACGGCGTTTTTTGTTGCTTCCAGGAACACACGGGCGGGCTTGTCGACTGCGCCGAGGCGCTCCTCGTAGGATGGGTTGAGCTTGCGAAACCCATGCGGCCGCGATAATGGGTATCGCTTCGCTCAACGCCATCCTACGGGTGTATGGGAGCCCGCCCTTCACACCCGGAATTGCCCCATCAACCCCTGCTGGTGATTCGCCAGGTCATTCAACGACTGGCTGATCTGCGCCGACTCCTGCGCCTGACCGGACAGCGATTCGGTCACGTCGCGGATGCCCGCCACGTTGCGGTTGATCTCCTCGGCCACCGCGCTCTGTTCCTCGGCGGCGCTGGCGATCTGCAGGTTCATGTCGTTGATCACCCCCACCGCCTCGCCGATGCGGCGCAGCGCGGCGACCGCCTGCTCCACCTGGCTGACGCTGCCCTGGGCCTGCTGGTGGCTGCTGTGCATGGCGGTGACCACTTCGCGGGTGCCGTTCTGCAGGCCTTCGATCACCTGGCGGATTTCCTCCACCGAATCCTGGGTGCGCTTGGCCAGGTTGCGCACTTCGTCGGCGACCACCGCGAAGCCGCGACCGGCCTCGCCGGCGCGGGCCGCCTCGATGGCGGCGTTGAGCGCCAGCAGGTTGGTCTGCTCGGCGATGGCGCGGATCACTTCCAGCACCGAGCCGATCTGCTCGCTGCTGGCGGCCAGGCCTTCGACCTGGGTCATGGCCTGGCTCATGTCGCGGGCCAGTTCGTCGATGGCGCGGGTGGTCTGGTCGATCACCGCCAGGCCGTCGCGGGTGGCGCCGTCGGCCCCGCGGGCGGCGTCGGCGGCTTGGGCGGCGCTGTTGGCCACGTCGTGGGCGGTGGCGCTCATTTCCTGGGAGGCGGTGGCCACCTGCTCGATCTCGCGGAACTGCTGCTGCATGCCGGCGCTGGTCTGGGTCGACAGCGCGGCGGACTGGTCGGCGGTGGCGCGGGCGTCCTGCACCGAGGCCTTCACGTCGCGGATGATCGGCTGCAGTTTGTCGAGGAAGCGGTTGAACCAGCCGGCCAGCTCGCCCAGTTCATCCTGGCCCTGGTACTTCAGGCGCTGGGTCAGGTCGCCCTCGCCGCTGGCGATGTCGCGCAGCATGCCGGCCACGCCGAGGATCGGGCGGGTCACGCCGCGGGCGGTCAGCCATACCAGCAGCAGGCCGAGCAGGGCGGCGAGCAGGCCCAGGCCGAGTTCGACGACGGTGCCCTGGGTGCGTTGCTGGTCCAGCTCCTGCTGCAGCTTCACCGCCGGGCCCTGCAAGGCCTGCAGCGGCACGTCGATGAGCACGCCCCAGGCGTCGGCCTCGGGGATCGGACGCAGCGGTTGCAGGGCGCGCAGCTCGCTGTCGTGTTCGAGGATCTTGTGCTGGTCGGCGCCGAGCAGTTGCAGCAACTGCTCGCCCTGGGCGGGGTAGACCTCCTGCAGCTTCTTGCCGAGCTTGCCGGCGTCGGCGCTGTAGCCGGCGAGCAGGCCGGCGGGGCTGATGATGGCGACGCGGCTCTGGCCTTCGTAGAGTTCCTGGCTGCCTTCATGGGCGATTTCCTGCAGGCGGTCGAGGGCGATGTCCACGCCCAGCACGCCGACCAGCTTGCCGTCCACCTGCAGGGGCAGGGCGATGCTGGTCATGAGGATCTTGCGGTTGCCCACTTCGTCGACGTAGGGCTCCAGCACGCAGGTCTTGCCGGCGGCCTTCGGGCAGGTGTACCAGGCGTTGTAGGCCGCGCCGCTAGGGCCGGGGCTGGTGTCGGCGAGCATCTTCTCGTCCATCGGCTCGGCCTCCAGCTTGCCGGGGGTGGCCTGCGCCCAGTATTGCGAGAAACGCCCCTTCTCGTTGCTGCCGATCTCCGTGCGGCCTTCGGCCTGGGCGTCGTGGCCGTCGAGGGTGTCGGGCTCGAAGGCGAGGTACAGGCCGAGCAGTTCGGGGTTGGCCGCCACCGCGTCGTGCATCTGCCGGTTCAGTTCCTCGCGCAGGGCCAGGGTGTCCAGGCCGCGCTGGGCGGCGAGCTGGCGCACGGCCAGAGCTTGCCGGGCGAAGCTCTGCGCGTAGCGGTAGGCGTCGCTGAAGTAGCGCTGGATGCGCATCGCCTGGATTTCGCCGCGGGCGCGCAGACGGGCTTCGGCGGCATCGTCCAGCATGTGCGTGCTGGATTCCTTCACCAGCGCGGTGCTGTGCTGCATGCGGAAGATCGATAGGCCGGCGAGCAGCGAGACCACGCCGAGCAGGCACAGGCCCGCGAGCAGGGTGATCTTCCACTGGATGGAGAGGCGACGAAAAGGCATGGGGGTGTCCTCTGCGGGAACCTTGGGGGTGTTCGGAAATATCGGCATCTGTGCGATTTTCTTTACAGACATTGCTGCCGTCCGTCGGCTGGGCCTCTGGGGCGCCAGTCTCGCGCCGGGTTGCACTTCGCCACCCATCTGCTGACTAATGTGCAGGCCACTCTCGGCAGATGGGATTGCACATGCTCGATTCGAAACTGGAAAACCGGACGTTCCTGATACTGCTGGCGGTGGTCAGCATCGC
The DNA here is from genome assembly GCF_052367875.1 of Pseudomonas sp. A6. NCBI lineage: Bacteria > Pseudomonadati > Pseudomonadota > Gammaproteobacteria > Pseudomonadales > Pseudomonadaceae > Pseudomonas > Pseudomonas sp. A6. The sequence goes on from NZ_CP198970.1 coordinate 2,780,667, forward strand.
CTTCGCCTGGCTACTGCTGCCGTTCTACGGCGCGGTGTTCTGGGGCACCATCCTGGCCATCATCTTCACCCCGGTGCACCGCCGGTTGCAGGCGCGCCTGGGCGGGCGCAGGAACCTGGCGGCGCTGATCACATTGAGCGCCTGTATCCTCATCGTGATCCTGCCGGTGATCTTCATCACCGGCTCGCTGGTGCAGGAAGTCGCCAACCTCTACCAGAGCCTGAAGTCCGGCCAACTGAACCTCGCCGGCCTGGTGCAGCAGGCCTTCGCCGCCTTGCCGCCGTGGGCCCACCAGTGGCTGGAGCGCTTCGACCTGGGCGACCTGTCGAGCCTGCAGGAGAAGCTTTCCAGCGGCGCCATGCAGGCCAGCCAGTTCGTCGCCACCAAGGCCTTCAGCATCGGCCAGAACACCTTCGACTTCGTCGTCAGCTTCGGCGTGATGCTCTACCTGCTGTTCTTCCTGCTGCGCGACGGCCGCACCCTGGGCCGGCGGATCAAGCAGGCGGTGCCGCTGGACCACGAGCACAAGCAGCACCTGTTCACCAAGTTCACCACCGTGGTGCGCGCCACGGTGAAGGGCAACATCGCCGTGGCCGCCACCCAGGGCGCGCTGGGCGGGTTGATCTTCTGGTTCCTCGGCATCCAGGGCTCGCTGCTGTGGGGCACGCTGATGGCCTTCCTGTCGCTGTTGCCGGCGATAGGCGCGGGGCTGGTATGGGTGCCGGTGGCGGCCTGGTTCCTGCTCACCGGGGCGATCTGGCAGGGCGTGGTGCTGATCCTCTTCTGCGTGCTGGTGATCGGCCTGGTGGACAACATCCTGCGCCCGATCCTGGTGGGCAAGGACACCAAGATGCCCGACTACGTGGTGCTGATCTCCACCCTGGGCGGCATGTCGCTGTTCGGCCTCAACGGCTTCGTCATCGGCCCGCTGATCGCCGCGCTGTTCATCGCCAGCTGGGACCTGTTCACCGGCCGCGAGGAACTGGAAGACCCGGCGGGGTAGGGGAGGGCCTGAGGGTTGCGTAGGAGCAACGGTCTGCGCCGAGGTGCTTTTCGTAGGATGGGTTGAGCTTGCGAAACCCATGCGGTTGCGCTGATGGGTATCGCTTCGCTCAACACCATCCTACGAAAAGCCATGCTCGCTCATGCGGTAGGAGCGGACTCTGTCCGCGATGGAATGAACGCCGGCCTTGCCGGCGGAATCGCGGATAAATCCGCTCCTACGGTTCCAGGAAGCACGGCTTTTCGTAGGAGCGAGCTTGCTCGCGAATGAGCTCTGCAGCGGCGCCTGTTCGCGAGCAAGCTCGCTCCTACGAAGAACAATCCCGGCGCGTACGAACAGCGTTTCGCAGGCAACAAAAACCCCGCCGAGGCGGGGTTTTTCTTTGCTGCCTGCGATCAGCCGGCGACGGCTACCGCCAGGCCGGAGTGCTGGAGGATGTCCAGCAGCGGCTGCGGGTACACGCCGAGGAAGAAGGCCAGCAGGGCGATGGCCACCAGCATGATGCCGCCGGCGCGCTGGGCCCAGTCCAGGGGCGCGTCGTGGCGCTTCATGTTCGGCTCGACCAGGAACAGGGTGACCATGACGCGCAGGTAGTAGTACAGGCCGATGGCGCTGCCCAGCACCAGGGTGCCGACCAGCCACCACAGGTGCGACTCGACGCCGCTGGCGATGACGTAGAACTTGCCGATGAAGCCGGCGGTCAGCGGGATGCCGGCCAGGGACAGCATCATCACGGTCATCACCGCGGTCAGCACCGGACGGCGCCAGAACAGGCCGCGGTACTCGAACAGCGCGTCGGCGTCGCGGCCGCCGTAGGGGGTGGACATCAGGGTGACCACGCCGAAGGCGCCCAGGGTGGTGACCACGTAGGTGGTCAGGTAGACGCCGACGGTCTCCACGGCCAGGCCGTTGCTGGCCACCACGGCGATCAGCAGGTAGCCCAGGTGGGCGATGGAGGAGTAGCCGAGCAGGCGCTTGAGGTTGCTCTGGGTCAGTGCCAGCAGGTTGCCGACCAGGATCGAGATGACCGCGATGACCGCCAGGGCGACGTGCAGCACGCCGCTGTGCAGGGCCGCCGGGGCGATCTGGAACAGGCGCAGCAGCACGGCGAACACGGCGACCTTGGCGGCGGTGGCGAGGAACGCCGCCACCGGGGCCGGGGCGCCTTCGTAGACGTCCGGGGTCCACAGGTGGAAGGGCGCCAGCGACAGCTTGAAGCCCAGGCCCACCAGCATCATGCCCACGCCGATGGTCAGCAGCGGGCTGTGCACGGTGCCTTCGGCCAGGGCGCTGCCCAGGCCGGCGAAGTCCAGGGTGCCGGCTTCGGCGTAGAGCATGGCCATGCCGAACAGCAGGAAGGCCGAGCCCGCCGCGGACAGCACGGTGTACTTGATGCCGGCTTCCAGGCTGCGCTTGTTGAAGAAGGCGTAGGCCACCATGCCGTAGACCGGCACCGAGAGCAGTTCCAGGCCGATGAACAGGCCGGCCAGGTTCTGCGCCGCCACCAGCACCAGGCCGCCGGCGGTGGCCAGCAGCAGGAGCAGGTAGAGCTCCTCGCGGTTGCCCGGGTAGCTCTCCATGTAGGCATGGGCGAGGGTCGAGCAGGCGAGGGCGGCGATCAGGATCAGCGCCGAGTAGAACAGCGCGAAGTTGTCGATCAGCAGCAGCGGGGTGACGGCGATGGGGGTCGCCTTGATCGCCCAGAGGATCGACAGCAGCGCCAGGTTGAGGCCGATCATCGAGAGGGTGGCGATCAGCCGGTGATTGCGTTTCCAGGCGACCGCCAGCATCACCACCACCAGGGTGGCGCTGGTGATGAGCAGCGGCAGGAGCGCGATGAAGTGTTGGATCGTGAAGGTCATTTCGCGACTACCGTGCGGCAAGGGTGGAAAGGGCGGAATCGAACCACTGCTGGACACCGTGCATGGTGGCGGCGGAGGTATCGAGAACCGGCTGCGGGTAGATGCCGAGGATGATCAGCAGGACCGACAGGCCCAGGACCATGCTCAGCTCGCGGGCGTTCAGGCCGGCGATCGGCGTGTCCGCTTTCGCCGGGCCGAAGTAGGCGCGGTGGATCATGATCAGCGAGTAGATCGAGGCGAACACCAGGCCGAAGGTGGCGATGACGATGACCACCGGCACGGTCTTGAAGGCGCCCAGCAGGATCAGGAACTCGCCGACGAAGTTGCCGGTGCCCGGCAGGCCCAGGGACGCGGTCGCGAAGAACAGGGCCACGGCCGGCAGGTAGGGGATGCGCGACCAGAGGCCGCCCATCTTGCGCATGTCACGGGTGTGCAGGCGTTCGTAGAGTTGGCCGCAGAGGATGAAGAGCGCGGCGGCGGACAGGCCGTGGGCGATCATCTGGATCACCACGCCTTGCAGCGCCTGCGGGCTGCCGGAGTAGATGCCGATCATCACGAAGCCCATGTGCGACACGCTGGAGAAGGCCACCAGGCGCTTGATGTCGGTCTGCGCGAAGGACAGCAGGGCGCCGTAGAAGATGCCGATCAGGCCCAGGGTCATGGCGATGGGCGCGAACTCCGCCGAGGCGTTGGGGAACAGCGGCAGGGCGAAGCGGATCAGGCCGTAGGCGGCGGTCTTCAGCAGGATGCCGGCCAGGTCCACGGAACCGGCGGTCGGCGCCTGGGCGTGGGCGTCCGGCAGCCAGGAGTGCACCGGCACCACTGGCATCTTCACCGCGAAGGCGACGAAGAAGCCGAGCATCAGCAGCCACTCGACGTGCTCGCTCATCTGCGTCTTCAGCAGGTCGGCGTAGTTGAAGGTCAGCACGCCGGTGCTGTTGTAGTGCACGAACACCAGGCCGAGGATCGCCACCAGCATCACCAGGCCGCTGGCCTGGGTGAAGATGAAGAACTTGGTGGCGGCGTAGATGCGCGTCTTCTTGCCGTCGTCCGAGCTATGGCCCCAGAGCGCGATGAGGAAGTACATCGGCACCAGCATCATTTCCCAGAAGAAGAAGAACAGGAACAGGTCGACGGCGAGGAACACGCCGATCACGCCACCGAGGATCCACAGCAGGTTCAGGTGGAAGAAGCCGATGCGGCGCTGGATCTCGTTCCACGAGCAGAGCACGGACAGCACGCCGAGCAGGCCGGTGAGGGCGACCATCAGCAGCGACAGGCCGTCGATGGCCAGGTGCACGCTGATGCCGAAGCGCTCGATCCATTGCAGCTTGAATTCGGCGGTCCACTGCGGCTCGCCACCCGGCGCGGGCGCCAGGTGGAAGTTGCCGGTGTGCCACAGCCACAGGCTCAGGGCCAGGGTCAGGGTCATGGAACCCAGCGCGACCCAGCGGGGCAGGGTCTTGCTGGTGTACTCGGCGATCCAGCAGAGGAAGCCGCCGATGAAGGGGATCAGGATTAGCCAGGGCAGAATCATGACGGGCTCGATCTCTTTCGTGAATGCGTTAGGCCAGTAGCAGCGCGAGCAGCAGCACCGCGCCGCCGACCAGGGAAGCGGCGTACCAGCGCAGGCGGCCGTTCTCGGTCAGGCTCAGAAGGGTGTGCCCACCGCGGGCGGACAGCGGCACCAGGACCAGGGTCTGGTCGATGGGGTCGCGGCCGAGCAGGCGGCAGAGCAGCAGATAGGGTTTCACGAACAGCTTGTCGTACAGCCAGTCGAAGCCCCAGGCGTGGTACCACCAGGTGCCGAAGAAGCGGCCCGGCGCGCTCTTGGCCAGGGCGCTGACGAAGCGGCGCTTGCCGAGGAACAGCAGGCCGGCCAGCAGGATACCGGCCAGGGCGATGGCGCCCGAGGCGATTTCCAGGCTGTGCTGTGCTTCGCCGCCGGCATGGCCGACGCTTTCCGGCAGCACGCCGTGCAGCGGCGGGGTGATCAGCGCGCCGATGAAGGTCGACAGCACGATCAGCACCGACAGCGGCAGCCAGTGGCTGATGCCATGGCCGGCGTGGGCCTCGGTCTTCTGCTCGCCGTGGAAGGCGATGAAGATCAGGCGGAAGGTGTAGATCGAGGTCAGGAAGGCACCCACCAGGCCGGCGATCAGCAGGTTCTGGTGGCCGCTGGCGAAGGCTTCCCAGAGGATCTCGTCCTTGGAGTAGAAGCCGGCGGTGACCAGCGGCAAGGCGGCCAGGGCCGAACCACCGACGATGAAGCTGGCGTAGGCCAGCGGCAGCTTCTTCCACAGGCCGCCCATCTTGAAGATGTTCTGCTCGTGGTGGCAGGCGACGATCACCGCACCGGAGGCGAGGAACAGCAGGGCCTTGAAGAAGGCGTGGGTCATCAGGTGGAAGATCGCCGCGTCCCAGGCGCCGACGCCCAGGGCCAGGAACATGTAGCCGATCTGGCTCATGGTCGAGTAGGCGAGGATGCGCTTGATGTCGGTCTGCACCAGGGCGGCGAAGCCGGCCAGGACCAGGGTGACCGCGCCGACCACGCCGACCAGTTCCAGCACGTTCGGCGCCAGGGTGAAGATGCCGTGGCAGCGGGCGATCAGGTAGACGCCCGCGGTGACCATGGTCGCCGCGTGGATCAGCGCGGAAACCGGGGTGGGGCCGGCCATCGCGTCCGCCAGCCAGGTCTGCAGCGGCAGCTGGGCCGACTTGCCGACCGCGCCGCCAAGCAGCGCCAGGGCCGCCAGGCTCACCCACAGGTCGCCCTGGGCGAAGTGCTGCGGGGCCAGCACCAGCAGCTCCTGGATGTTCAGGGTGCCCAGCTGCTGGAACAGGATGAACAGGCCGAAGGCCATGAACACGTCGCCCACGCGGGTGACGATGAAGGCCTTGAGCGCCGCGTTGCCGTTCGGTACGTGGCTGTAGTAGAAGCCGATCAGCAGGTAGGAGCACAGGCCCACGCCTTCCCAGCCGAAGTACAGGAACAGCAGGTTGTCGCCCAGCACCAGGAACAGCATGCTGGCGATGAACAGGTTGGTGTAGGCGAAGAAGCGCGAGTAGCCGTCTTCACCGCGCATGTACCAGCTGGCGAACAGGTGGATCAGGAAGCCGACGCCGGTGACCACGCCGAGCATGGTGACCGACAGGCCGTCCAGGTACAGGGCGAAGTTCGGCGCGAAGCCGTCGACGCTCATCCACTGCCACAGCACCAGGGTGTAGGCGCCGCCTTCCGGCGGGGCGCTGTGGAAGCTCCAGATCGCCCAGAAGGCGGACAGCGCGGCCAGGCCGACCGAACCGACGCCGACCAGCGCGGAGAGATTTTCCGACCACTTGCCGCGGGAGAAAGACAGCAGCAGGAAGCCGACCAGGGGGAACAGGAAGGTGAGGGGCAGCAGGTTCATCCGCGCATCTCGCTGGCAGCGTCGACATCGAGGGTATGGAAGCGGCGATACAGTTGCAGCAGGATCGCCAGACCGATGCTCGCCTCGGCCGCGGCCAGGCTGAGCACCAGGATGAACATCACCTGGCCGTCGGGCTGCGCCCAGCGGCTGCCGGCGACCACGAAGGCCAGCGCGGCGGCGTTCATCATCACTTCCAGGCTCATGAGTACGAACAGGATGTTGCGCCGGACCATCAGGCCGGCCAGACCGAGACAGAACAGCACGCCGGAGAGTGCCAGCCCGTGTTCCAGGGGGATTGCATTCATGGTGTTATTCCTTCGCGTCGTGGCGGCCGAGGTGGTAGGCGGCGACCAGTGCCGCCAGGAGCAGCATCGAGGCCAGTTCGACGACCAGCAGGTAGGGGCCGAACAGGGCGATGCCCACGGCCTTGGCGTCCACGGTGGTGTGGCCGATGCCGGCGCCGCTGGGGTTGCGCGACAGCACCAGCAGCAGCTCGACGAGCAGGACGGCGGAGAGCACGCCCGGGCCGATCCAGACCCCGGGCTTGAGCCACTTGCGCTCCTGCTCGGCGATCGCCGGGCCCAGGTTGAGCATCATCACCACGAAGACGAACAGCACCATGATCGCGCCGGCGTAGACGATGATCTCCAGGGCGCCGGCGAACGGGGCGCCGAGGCTGAAGAAGGTCATCGACACGGCGAGCAGCGAAACGATGAGGTAGAGCAGGGCATGCACCGGGTTGCTGTTGGTGATGACCCGCAGGGTTGCCAGCACGGCGACGCCGGCGGCGAAGTAGAAAGCGAATTCCACGCGACGTCTCCTTACGGCAGCAGGCTCTTGACGTTGATCGGTTCGGCCTCGTTCTGCGCGCTGCCCTTGGGCTTGCCGGCGATGGCCATGCCGGCGACGCGGTAGAAGTTGTAGTCCGGGTTCTTGCCGGGGCCGGAGATCAGCAGGTCTTCCTTCTCGTACACCAGGTCCTGGCGCTTGAACTCGCCCATCTCGAAGTCCGGGGTCAGCTGGATCGCGGTGGTCGGGCAGGCTTCCTCGCACAGGCCGCAGAAGATGCAGCGGGAGAAGTTGATGCGGAAGAACTCGGGGTACCAGCGGCCGTCGTCGGCCTCGGCCTTCTGCAGCGAGATGCAGCCGACCGGGCAGGCCACGGCGCACAGGTTGCAGGCTACACAGCGTTCCTCACCGTCGGGGTCGCGGGTGAGGACGATGCGGCCGCGGTAGCGCGGCGGCAGGTAGACCTGCTCTTCCGGGTACTGCAGGGTGTCGCGCTTGCGGAAGGCATGGCCGAAGATCATCACCAGGCTGCGCAGCTGGGTGTAGGTGCCATGCACGATGTGCAGGATTTCTTTGATCATGGTGGTTCTCCTTACTGGGCCGCGGCCAGCACACAGGCGCCGGTCACCAGCAGGTTGATCAGGGTCAGCGGAAGGCAGAACTTCCAGCTGAAGGCCATCACCTGGTCATAGCGCGGACGCGGCAGCGAGGCGCGGATCAGGATGAACAGCATGATGAAGAAGCTGGTCTTCAGGGCGAACCAGATGAACGGGATCTGCGGCAGCAGGCCGAACGGGCCGTGCCAGCCACCGAAGAACAGCGTCACCAGCAGCGCCGAGATCAGCACGATGCCGATGTATTCGCCGACGAAGAACATGCCCCATTTCATCCCGGCGTACTCGATGTGGTAGCCGTCGGCCAGTTCCTGCTCCGCTTCGGGCTGGTCGAACGGGTGACGGTGGGTCACGGCGACGCCGGCGATGATGAAGGTGCAGAAGCCGAAGAACTGCGGAATGATGAACCACAGGTGCTGGGCCTGGTAGTCGACGATGTCGCGCATGTTGAACGAGCCGACCTGGGCCACGATGCCCATCAGCGACAGGGCCAGGAACACCTCGTAGGAGATGGTCTGGGCCGAGGCGCGCAGGCTGCCGAGCAGGGCGAACTTGTTGTTGCTCGACCAGCCGGCGAAGAGCACCGCGTACACGGTCAGGCCGGCCATGGCGAAGAAGAACAGGATGCCGATGTTCAGGTCCGCCACGCCCCAGTTGGGGCTGATCGGGATGATCACGAAGGCGATCAACAGCGCGCCCATGGCGATGACCGGGGCGAGGGTGAAGATCATCTTGTCGGCGAACGGCGGCGTCCAGTCTTCCTTGAAGAACATCTTGATCATGTCCGCGCCGAGCTGGAAGGCGCCGAACGGGCCGACCCGGTTGGGACCGTAGCGGTCCTGCCAGAGGCCCAGCAGGCGACGCTCGACCCAGCTCAGCAGCGCGCCGCAGACGACCACGGCGAGCAGGATGACGATGGCCTTGATGACCTCGATGATGATGTCGACGATGGCGGGTGTCAGCCAGCTCATGCTCATCAAGCTCATTGCGCAGCCTCCTGCAGACCTTCAGCGACACCGCCGAACACACCGGCGGGGATACCGGCCAGGCCGGCCGGCAGGGCGACCAGGCCTGCGCCCAGCTCTTCGCTGATGCGCAGCGGCAGGCGCAGCTCGTGGCCCTTGACGTTCAGGCGCAGCAGCTTGCCTTCGGCCAGGCCCAGGCGCTCGGCTTCCTCGCGGCCCAGGGCCACGTAGGTTTCCGGGATGCGCTCCTGCACCGGCTTGGCGCGGGCGCTGTTCTCCTCGCTGCCGAACAGGTGATAGAAGGGCACCACCTTGAACTGGCTGGCCGGGGTGTGGAACGGCGCCGGCACGTCGCTGAACCACAGGGCCTCGCCCTTGGCCTCGATCAGTCGCACGCCCGGGTCGCCGGCGCGCAGGTGGCCGCCGACCTCGTCCTGGAACTTGTTCCAGGCCTGCGGCGAGTTCCAGCCCGGGGACCAGGCGAAGGGAATCTGCTGACGCGGCTCGGCGCTGCCGGAATAGCCTTCCATGGAGAAGGCGAAGGCGCTGTCGATGTCCTGCGGGGCGCGCGGCTCACTGACGTTGATGTTGGCGCGCATGGCGGTGCGCCCGGAGTAGCGGTGCGGTTCACGCGCCAGCTTCAGGCCCTTGATGCGGAACGCGGCGTTCGGCGCGGCGTCGCGGATGCCGGCCAGGTGCGGCTTGGCGGCGACCACGGCGTCGATCACGTGGTCCAGCTGCGTCCAGTCGACGCGCTTGCCCTCGAGGGTGCTGTGCAGGGCGTGCAGCCAGCGCCAGCCTTCGCGGACCAGGTTGTCGGCGTTGTAGTAGGTCGGGTCGAAGACCTGGAAGAAGCGCTGGGCGCGGCCTTCCTGGCTGACCAGGGTGCCGTCGCCTTCGGCGAAGCTGGCGGCCGGCAGGACGATGTGCGCCTTGGCGCTGGTCGCGGTGCTCTGGTGGTCGGCGACGATCACCAGCTTGGCGGCGGCCAGGGCGGCGTCGACCTGGGCGGCTTCGGCGCGGCGGTACAGGTCGTTCTCCAGCACCACCACGGCGTCGGCGGCGCCGGAGGTCAGTTGCTCCAGCGCGGCTTCGACGGATTCACCGCCGAACAGGGTGAGGCCCAGGCTGTTGGCTTCCGGCACCACCAGGCTCAGCGAGCCGTTCTTCTCGCGCTGCTTCAGCGCGCTGGCGATGTTCGCCGCGGCTTCGATCAGGGCGTTGCTGCGCAGCGATACGCCGGAGACCACCAGCGGGCGCTTGGCGGCGACCAGGGCGTCGGCGATGCGCTGGGCGAGGGCTTGCGCTTCCGGTTCCAGACCGGCCACGGCCGGGGCGCTCGGGTCGATCGCGTGGGCCACGGCGAAGCCCAGGCGGGCCAGGTCCTCGGGGGCGGCGTGCACGCACTCGGCGGCGATGTCGTCCAGGCGCGTCTCGGCGAGGCTGGCGATGAACAGCGGGTTCTTCTCGTGCTGGGCGATGGTCTTCACCGCGGCGTCGAGCCACGGCTGGATCTTCATCGCGGCGGCCATGTCCTCGCCCTTGCCCTTCACCGACTGGCGCAGGGCCAGGGCGATGCGGGCGGCGGTTTGGGTGAGGTCTTCGCCGAGCACGAAGACCGCGTCATGGTCTTCCATGTCGCGGATGGTGGGGGAGGGCAGCGGGCCGTCCTGCATCACCTTGAGCACCAGGCGCAGGCGCTGCAGCTCGTCGGCGGCGATGCCGCTGTAGAAGTTGCCGGCGCCGACCAGCTCGGACAGCGCGTAGTTGCTTTCCAGGCTGGCGCGCGGCGAACCGATGCCGATCACCTTGCGGCCCTTGAGCAGGGCGGCGGCCTGGTCGAGGGCGCCGTCCAGGCTCAGCTTCTGCTTGCTGAGCATCAGCATCGGCTGGCGCGGACGGTCTTCGCGGTTGACGTAACCGTAGCCGAAGCGGCCGCGGTCGCAGAGGAAGTAGTGGTTCACCGAGCCGTTGTAGCGGTTCTCGATGCGGCGGATCTCGCCGTAGCGCTCGCCGGGGCTGATGTTGCAGCCGCTGGAGCAGCCATGGCAGATGCTCGGGGCGAACTGCATGTCCCACTTGCGGTTGTAGCGCTCGGAGTGGGTCTTGTCGGTGAACACGCCGGTCGGGCAGACCTCGGTCAGGTTGCCGGAGAACTCGCTCTCCAGCACGCCGTCCTCGATGCGGCCGAAGTACACGTTGTCGTGCGCGCCATAGACGCCCAGGTCGGTGCCGCCGGCGTAGTCCTTGTAGTAGCGCACGCAGCGGTAGCAGGCGATGCAGCGGTTCATCTCGTGGGCGATGAACGGGCCGAGCTCCTGGTTCTGGTGGGTGCGCTTGGTGAAGCGGTACCGGCGCTTGTTGTGGCCGGTCATCACCGTCATGTCCTGCAGGTGGCAGTGACCGCCTTCCTCGCACACCGGGCAGTCGTGCGGGTGGTTGGTCATCAGCCATTCGACGACGCTCTCGCGGAAGGCCTTGGCCTCTTCGTCCTCGATGGAGATCCAGGTGTTGTCGGTGGCGGGGGTCATGCAGGACATGACGAGGCGACCACGCTTGTCGTTCTCGTCGGTGTACTGCTTGACCGCGCACTGCCGGCAGGCGCCGACGCTACCGAGCGCCGGGTGCCAGCAGAAGTAGGGGATGTCGAGTCCGAGGGACAGGCAGGCCTGCAACAGGTTGTCCGCCCCATCGACTTCTAACGTCTTGCCGTCTACGTGGATAGTGGCCATGGTTCAAGTTCTTCGTTGGCCCGTTGTCAGCGGGCTTGGCTAAGGGAAATCACGGCTCCGTCGGGCCGGCGGCATGCCGCGGCGCTACGACGGAACATCGCCGGGCCCGCGGGCCCGGCAACCAAAGCTTTACGCGCCGACGCGTTGCGGTTGCGGCGCGGCCTGAGCCTGGCGGGAGACGCCCGCTTCGAACTCGGGACGGAAATATTTCAAGGCACTGCCCAGCGGTTCGACGGCGCCCGGTGCGTGGGCGCAGAAGGTCTTGCCTGGGCCGAGGAAGTTGACCAACTGCTCGAGGGTCTCAAGGTCGCCGGGCTGGCCTTCGCCACGCTCCAGCGCGCGCAGGAGCTTCACGCTCCACGGCAGGCCGTCGCGGCACGGGGTGCACCAGCCGCACGACTCGCGGGCGAAGAACTCTTCCATGTTGCGCAGCAGCGAGACCATGTTGATGCTGTCGTCCACCGCCATGGCCAGGCCGGTGCCCATGCGGGTGCCGACCTTGGCGATGCCGCCGGCGTAGAACAGGGCGTCCATGTGCTCGGGGAGCAGGAAGCCGGTGCCGGCGCCGCCGGGCTGCCAGGCCTTGAGCTTGTAGCCCTCGCGCATGCCGCCGGCGTAGTCCTCGAAGACCTCGCGCACCGGGATGCCGAAGGGCAGTTCCCAGATGCCGGGGTTCTGCACCTTGCCGGAGAAGCCCATGAGCTTGGTGCCCATGTCTTCGCTGCCCGGGCGCGCCAGGCCCTTGTACCAGTCGACGCCGTTCTCGACGATCGCCGGCACGTTGCACAGGGTCTCGACGTTGTTGACGCAGGTCGGCTTGCCCCAGACGCCGACAGCGGCGGGGAAGGGCGGCTTGGAGCGCGGGTTGGCGCGGCGGCCTTCCAGCGAGTTGATCAGCGCGGTTTCTTCACCGCAGATGTAGCGGCCGGCGCCGGTGTGGACGAACAGCTCGAAGTCGAAGCCGCTGCCGAGGATGTTCTTGCCCAGCAGGCCGGCGGCCTTGGCTTCGTCGATGGCGCGGTTGAGGTTGCGCGCCGCGTCGACGTATTCGCCGCGCAGGAAGATGTAGCCGCGGTAGGCCTTCAGCGCCCGCGCGGAGATCAGCATGCCTTCCACCAGCAGGTGCGGCAGCTGCTCCATGAGCATGCGGTCCTTCCAGGTGTTGGGCTCCATCTCGTCCGCATTGCACAGCAGGTAGCGGATGTTGAGGGATTCGTCCTTGGGCATCAGGCCCCACTTCACGCCGGTGGGGAAGCCCGCACCGCCGCGGCCCTTGAGGCCGGAGTCCTTGACGGTCTGGACGATGTCGTCGGCGGCCATTTCGGCCAGCGCCTTGCGCGCGGCGGCGTAGCCGTTCTTCGCCTGGTATTCCTCCAGCCAGACCGGGGCGCCGTCGTCGCGCAGGCGCCAGGTCAGCGGGTGGGTTTCCGCGGCGCGCGCGGTGCGGTTGGGGGTGCCGTAGGAGGTGAGGAGCGTCATGCGTAGGCCTCCAGCAGTTTGGCGACCGCCGACGGCTCGAGATTGCCGTGGGTATCGTCGTCGATCATCAGCGCCGGTGCCTTGTCGCAGTTGCCCAGGCAGCACACCGGCAGCAGGGTGAAGCGGCCGTCGGCGGTGGTCTGGCCGAGGCCGATGCCCAGTTGCTTCTGGATCTCGCCGACCACCGACTCGTGGCCGCCGATGTAGCAGACCATGCTGTCGCACACGCGGATGATGTGGCGGCCGACCGGCTGGCGGAAGATCTGGCTATAGAAGGTGGCCACGCCCTCGACGTCGCTGTCGGGGATGCCGAGGATCTCGGCGATCGCCGGGATGGCGCCGTCCGGCACCCAGCCGCGCTCCTTCTGGACGATCTTCAGGGCCTCGATGGACGCCGCGCGGGAGTCCTCGTAGTGATGCAGCTCGTGCTCGATGGCCGAGCGCTCGGTTTCGCTCAGGGCGAAACGGTCAGTCTGGATGATGGTGCTCATGATCAGCGGTCCACGTCAGCCATAACGAAGTCGATGCTGCCCAGATAGGCGATCAGGTCGGCGATCATGCTGCCGTTGATGACCGACGGAATCTGTTGCAGGTGCGCGAAGCTGGGCGTACGGATGCGCGTCCGGTAGCTCATGGTGCTGCCATCGCTCGTCAGGTAGTAGCTGTTGATACCCTTGGTCGCCTCGACCATCTGGAAGGCTTCGTTGGCCGGCATGACCGGGCCCCAGGAAACCTGCAGGAAGTGGGTGATCAGCGTCTCGATGTGCTGCAGCGTGCGCTCTTTGGGCGGCGGCGTGGTCAGCGGGTGGTCGGCCTTGTACGGGCCTTCGGGCATGTTCTTCAGGCACTGCTCGATGATGCGCAGGCTCTGGCGCATCTCGCCCATCTTCACCATGCAGCGGTCGTAGGCGTCGCCGTTGTGGGCCAGCGGCACTTCGAACTCGAAGTTCTCGTAGCCGGAGTAGGGGCGGGCCTTGCGCAGGTCGAAGTCGCAACCGGTGGCGCGCAGGCCGGCGCCGGTGGTGCCCCACTCCAGGGCTTCCTTGGTGTTGTACTGCGCCACGCCGATGGTCCGGCCGCGCAGGATGCTGTTCTGCAGCGCCGCCTTTTCATACTCGTCCAGGCGCTTGGGCATCCAGTCGAGGAATTCGCGGACCAGCTTGTCCCAGCCGCGCGGCAGGTCGTGGGCGACGCCGCCGATGCGGTACCAGGCCGGGTGCAGGCGGAAGCCGGTGATGGCCTCGACCACCTTGTAGGCGCGCTGGCGGTCGGTGAAGGTGAAGAACACCGGGGTCATGGCGCCCACGTCCTGGATGTAGGTGCCCAGGTACAGCAGGTGGTTCAGGATGCGGAAGAACTCCGACATCATGATGCGGATGACGTCGACGCGCTGCGGCACCTTGATGCCGGCGAGCTTCTCCACCGAGAGCACGTACGGCAGGTTGTTCATCACCCCGCCGAGGTAGTCGATGCGGTCGGTGTAGGGGATGAAGCTGTGCCAGGACTGGCGCTCGGCCATCTTCTCGGCGCCGCGGTGGTGGTAGCCGATCTCCGGCACGCAGTCGAGGATCTCCTCGCCGTCGAGCTGCAGGATGATGCGGAAGGCACCGTGGGCGGAGGGGTGGTTCGGGCCGAGGTTGAGGAACATGAAGTCCTCGTTCTCGCCGTGGCGCTTCATGCCCCAGTCCTCGGGCTTGAAGCGCAGGGCTTCCTGCTCCAGCTCCTGCTTGGCCACGGAGAGGGAGTAGGGATCGAACTCGGTGGCGCGCGCCGGGTAGTCCTTGCGCAGCGGGTGGCCCTGCCAGGTCGGCGGCATCAGCATGCGGGCCAGATGTGGGTGGCCGTTGAAGTGGATGCCGTACATGTCCCAGACCTCACGCTCGTACCAGTTGGCGTTCGGCCAGATACGGGTGGCGGTGGGCAGGTTGAGGTCGCCTTCGGACAAGGCCACCTTGATCATCACGTCGCTGTTACGCTCGAGCGACATCAGGTGGTAGAACACGCTGAAGTCGGCGCCCGGCAGGCCGCGACGGTGGGTGCGCAGGCGCTCGTCGACCCCGTGGAGGTCGTAGAGCATCACGTAGGGCTTGGGTACGTTGCGCAGGAAGGTGAGGACGTCGATCAGCTTCTCGCGGCTCACCCAGAGGACCGGCATGCCGGTGCGGGTGGCCTGGACGGTGAAGGTCTCGGCGCCAAAGCGGGAATTCAGTTCGACGACTATGTCTTGGTCGTCCGCCTTATAGGGCGGGATGTACAGAGCGGAGTCTGCGGTCATGGTCTCGGTCGCTATCGGTCAACGGTGGAGTGAAGTAAGGGCCTCTCGTGGAGGTCGGCTTCACACTTCGTCGGGGCTGCGCAGGTTGGTGACCGCAATGCGCTGTTCGCGCTTGAGGTCCTTCTGGGCAGGCATTTCGGCACGGTAGATGCCTTGATCGCCAACCACCCAGGACAACGGGCGACGCTCCTGGCCGATGGATTCCTGCAGCAGCATCAGGCCTTGCAGGAATGCCTCGGGGCGGGGCGGGCAGCCGGGGATGTAGACGTCCACGGGGAGGAACTTGTCGACCCCCTGGACCACCGAGTAGATGTCGTACATGCCGCCGGAATTGGCGCACGAGCCCATGGAGATCACCCACTTGGGTTCCAGCATCTGTTCGTACAGGCGCTGGATGACCGGGGCCATCTTGATGAAGCAGGTGCCAGCGATGACCATGAAGTCCGCCTGGCGCGGCGAGGCACGAATCACTTCGGCGCCGAAGCGGGCGATGTCGTGCGGCGCGGTGAACGCCGTGGTCATCTCCACGTAGCAGCAGGACAGGCCGAAGTTATAGGGCCACAGCGAGTTCTTGCGACCCCAGTTGACGGCGCCGTTGAGAACATCCTCGAGCTTGCCCATGAAGATGTTCTTGCTGACCTGCCCCTCTACTAGAGGGTCGTCTACCGTTTCGCGCTGGCCGATCGGGTACTGATCGTTGGCCGCATCGGGGTCGATCCGGGTAAGTTTGTATTGCATCGCCAAAGCCTCATTGTTTTAGCTTCGCCTGCCGCTCGCGACGTGCCGCCGGCGCCCAATCGAGCGCGCCGACCCGCCAGAGGTAGACAAGACCTGCCAACAGAATTGCAATGAAAATGGTGGCCTCGACCAGACCGGCCCAACCGCTTTCACGGACGGACACGGACCAGGCGAAGAGGAAGAGGGCTTCGACGTCGAAGATCACGAAGAGCATCGCGACCAGATAGAATTTTGCCGACAGGCGCAGGCGTGCGCTGCCGGTGGGAACGATGCCGGATTCGAAGGGCTCGTTCTTGCTGCGACCAAATGCCTTGCTGCCCAGCAGCGAGGAAACCCCTAGCATGAAGGCCAGCAGGCCGACCACGCCTAGAAGGAAGGCGGCGAGTCCCCAGTGTTGAGCTGCAAGTTCAGCTGGGTTGGGCATGCCGATACTCCTTCCTACAAAAATTAGCGGTGGTCTTGGATTCCGGGCCTTCGCCCGGCTGCATGAACCTCGGGCTCAAGATAGCGAGCTAAGGGTTCGAGTGATCTTTCCAATTTTATGCCCAAAGCCTCGGGCAAGTAAATTTTTCTAACACAAACAGATGCTTCCAAATCGGGCAAAAGGCTTTTGCATTTTTGTCCGGGCCCCGGCTGCAGGCCGCTCTACGCCTGGGCTGGTGCGGATCAGGCTTTGGTCGAATGGCACTTTTACGGATATGAAGAAAGTGTTTCTAGTGCTCTTTAGATGATAAATATTATCATTCGCGGTGTCGTTTATCCGTAACTTTACTACATATAGGCGTCGTACTTTTTATTGTCGGCGGTTTTAAGGGTTTATGGGCGTCAATTGGCGTCGGGAATTTCCCAATGAGCTGTTTTGGGGGCGTTGGGGTGTGCGCCGGAGGCCGCTGCCTAGGGCGGATAACGGTTCCAGGGAGGTGTGAGCGTCGGCATAGGCCGGCCTGCCGGCCGGATCGCGGATGAATCCGTTCCTACATGGAATGACGTGGGTGGGGCAGTGTAGGAGCGGATCTTATCCGCGAATCGCGCGGGAACCTCCGGCTATCGCGGACAAGGTCCGATGGCTTCTCGTGGGAGCGAGCTTGCTCGCGAACAAACTCCGCTGCGGGGCTCATTCGCGAGCAAGCTCGCTCCTACGAAGAGCATCTCGGCGTAGCCGGCAAGCCAGTTGTTCACTCCGCGTACTCGCAGAAGAGCCCCCTCTCCCGCAAGCGGGAGAGGGGGCGTTCGGAGTGGGCGGATAGTTCGGCGTCAGTCGGCGAGTTCGTAGGGCGGATAACCGCTCGCGGTTATCCGCCGCATCTCGGCGCCGGACATGAAAAAACGCCGTTTCCCAAGGGAAACGGCGTTTTCATTGGCGCTACACCTTTGCGGCTGGGCCGCTTCCCGGCCCCGAGGGGCCGGGCGAACCGGTTCTTAGTGGAACTGGTTCATGGTGTTGTCTTTGCCCGAGGCCTTCAGCGCGGCTTCGCCAGCGAAGTACTCTTTGTGGTTGTCGCCGATGTCCGAGCCAGCCATGTTCTGGTGCTTGACGCAGGCGATGCCCTGACGCAGTTCCTGACGCTGAACACCTTTCACGTAGGCCAGCATGCCCTGGTCGGCGAAGTAGCCCTTGGCCAGGTTGTCGGTCGACAGTGCGGCGGTGTGGTAGGTCGGCAGGGTGATCAGGTGGTGGAAGATGCCGGCGTGGGCCGAGCCGTCGCGCTGGAAGGTGCGGATCTTCTCGTCGGCAACCTGGGCCAGCTCGGTCTCGTCGTACTCGACACTCATCAGCTTGGCGCGGTCGTAGGCGGAAACGTCCTTGCCTTCGGCGACGAACGCATCGAACACCTGCTGGCGGAAGTTCAGGGTCCAGTTGAACGACGGGCTGTTGTTGTAGACCAGCTTGGCGTTCGGGATGACTTCGCGGATGCGGTCAACCATGCCCTTGATCTGACCAACGTGCGGCTTCTCGGTTTCGATCCACAGCAGGTCGGCGCCGTTCTGCAGCGAGGTGATGCAGTCCAGGACGCAGCGGTCTTCGCCGGTGCCCTTGCGGAACTGGAACAGGTTGGAGGGCAGGCGCTTGGGACGCAGCAGCTTGCCGCCGCGGTTGATCACCACGTCGCCGTTCTGCAGGTCGGCCGCGCTGATCTCGTCGCAGTCCAGGAAGGAGTTGTACTGGTCGCCCAGGTCGCCCGGTTGCTTGGTCACGGCGATCTGCTTGGTCAGGCCGGCGCCCAGGGAGTCGGTACGGGCGACGATCACGCCATCGTCAACGCCCAGCTCGAGGAAGGCGTAGCGAACGGCGTTGATCTTGGCGAGGAAGTCTTCGTGCGGAACGGTCACTTTGCCGTCCTGGTGGCCGCACTGCTTCTCGTCGGAAACCTGGTTCTCGATCTGGATGCAGCAGGCACCGGCTTCGATCATCTTCTTGGCCAGCAGGTAGGTGGCTTCAGGGTTGCCGAAGCCGGCGTCGATGTCGGCGATGATCGGTACGACGTGGGTTTCGTAGCCGTCGATCTGGGCCTGGATCTCGTCCTGCTTGACCTTGTCGCCGGCTTCGCGGGCGGCGTCCAGGGCGGTGAACAGCAGGTCCAGTTCGCGGGCGTCAGCCTGGCGCAGGAAGGTGTACAGCTCTTCGATCAGGCCGGAAACCGCGGTCTTCTCGTGCATGGACTGGTCGGGCAGCGGGCCGAAGTCCGAGCGCAGCGCGGCGACCATCCAGCCGGACAGGTAGAGGTAGCGCTTGTTGGTGGTCTTCAGGTGCTTCTTGATGGAGATCAGCTTCTGTTGACCGATGAAGCCGTGCCAGCAGCCCAGGGACTGGGTGTAGACGGAGGAGTCGGCGTCGTATTCGGCCATGTCCTTGCGCATGATGGCCGCGGTGTACTTGGCGATATCCAGGCCAGTCTTGAAGCGGTTCTGGGCGCGCATACGGGCGACGGACTCGGGGTTGATAGCGCTCCAGCTGCTGCCGAACTTCTCTTTCAGGGCGGCAACGGCCTTGATGTCGTTCTGATATGCGGACATGGTCAACAATCCTTCAAAAAATGTGTTGGTTGAGCACCGACTTCCCACGCAGGACCCGTGGGATCGCTCGCCGCAGATGGCGAAATGACGACTGGAAGGATTGACGCAGAGGGGGAGGGGGTGGAGCGGGCGAACAGGTAGATGATCGCAGCGATGGCATTCGGGATCGCTTGCCGGCTCGTGGCTGCCGTTGGGCGAGGGCGAATGGCTGCATTCGACCATCTTGCTGATACGTTGTTTGCTTCCCCGTCCCTCAGGACAACTTCTTGCCAGTCGCAACCTCGTCATTTCGCCTTGTGGGCTGTAACAACACGGACCGGCACAGCGAGTGGGCTGCGGGCTCGATCCGGAGGCCCGGTTCAGGGCCCCTGGTTAGCGGGAGCGAGGCCATCATGCCTTTCGAACAAACGTTCGTCAAACGTTTTGTAGTGTTTTTTTTGGACTACTACACGAAGGTCTAAGGAGGACTCTCCGGTCACCTTCGGAAGGCTTAGTCGAGCACTTCGACCTTCACCCGCAGGCTGCTGTCGCTGCGGCCCTGGGTGCTGTAATTGCGCGTCAGGCCGCCCTGGCTGCCCTGGCTGTTTTCGCTGACGCCGCCCACCTCGATCCACTCGCCGAGGCGGCCGCTCAGGCGGGTGCTGGCGCCGGCGGTGTCCATGGCGCCGGGGGCGCTGTTGTTGAAGCGGTCGTTGCGGGTGTCCAGGTCGATGTGGACGATGTTGCCGCTCAAGGTGGCGGTCACGTACATGCCGCGGTTGGCGTCGCGGTACTCGGTCTGGCTGTAGACCTGGCCGTAGGGGCCGACGCCGACGTTATATACCGGCTGGCTCTGGCCGACCTGGATCAGCGCCGGCGAGCCCTCGGTGGTCTGGATCTGCTGCACGCCGCCGCTGCGGCTGGCGGTGGAGCTGTCGATGATGCGCACCTGGTCGCGGCCGTGGACCTCGCCGCGGCCGCTCTGGATCTCGACGTTGCCGACGCTGGCCGAGCCGTTCACCGAATAGCCGCTGCGGCTGCGCTGGCTGGAATCGCTGGTGTCGACGCTGATCAGCAGGCGATGGGGGCGGGTGTCCAGTTGCTCCAGCACCTGCTGCAGCTCGCGAATCTTCGCTGGCTCGGCGTTGACCACCAGTTGGTTGCCGTAGGCGGTTACCCGGCCTTCGTTGCCGAGGACCTGCTGCACCACCGGGAGGATTTCGTCAGCGGTGCGGTAGCTCAACGGCAGGATCTCGGTGCGCGGCGCGGCCTGGACGGCCAGGCTGATGGCGCAGGCGAGGAGCAGGGCGGTTCGGCGATGGCTCACAGCAGGAAGCTCCGCAGGTTAGGGTCGGCGAGGCTGGTGTCCCAGGCCTGGTCGAACTGCGCCTGGAGCTGGCGCACGCGGCCGGGGTCGTTGTAGTGGGCATGGCCGGCGGGCAGCGCTGGTTCGGTTCGCAGCAGCAGGCCGAGTTGGTCGGCGAGCAGGAAGGCCTGTTCCGGGCTGGGGTAGTCCGGGTTGAGCAGGCGGATGTGCAGGTTGCTCGACAAGCGCCGGCTGAGGTTGAGCAGGCGGTGGCCTTCCCTGACCGGGCGGGTGCTGTCGCGCAGGAGGATGCGCAGGCGGTTCTGCGGATGGCGCAGCAGCAGGCGGGTGCAGGCTTCCTGGATGCTGCTGTGGTTGTACAGCCAGGCTTCCAGGTCGGGGCTGTACAGGCACAGGCTGCGGCTGGCCTGCTGCATCAGCGCCAGGGCATGGGAGCGGGCGGCCTCTGGTTCGCCGAAGCGTTGCAGGCCGCTGGCCTCGCCGAGGCGGAAGGGCGCCGGTTCCCAGGGTTGGGAGGTCGGCAGGTCGGGCGCCGGGTTGTGCACGCTGAAACGCCCCGGGGATTGGAAGTCGATGGCCGGGAGTTGGCCTTCGTGGTCCGGGGCGTCTTTCATCGCGGCTTCCTCAGGCGCTTTCGCGCACCATGTCGACGTGGGGCAGGCCGGCTTCGAGGAATTCGCCGCTGGCCACCTTGAAGCCTAGCCGCTCGTAGAAGGGGATGGCATAGACTTGGGCGGTGAGCAGCTGGCGCTTGAGCTGGCGGCGCTCGGCTTCCTCGATGGCGGCGCGCATCAGCTGGTCGCCGACCTTCAGCCCGCGCCAGTCCTTGAGTACCGAGACGCGGCCGATGTGGCCGTCGGGCAGCAGGCGCGCCGTGCCGATTGCGTAGTCCCCCTCGAAGGCGAGGAAGTGCACGGCTTCCGC
This sequence comes from Pseudomonas sp. A6, assembly GCF_052367875.1. Lineage (NCBI taxonomy): Bacteria > Pseudomonadati > Pseudomonadota > Gammaproteobacteria > Pseudomonadales > Pseudomonadaceae > Pseudomonas > Pseudomonas sp. A6. Next base: position 2,801,779 of record NZ_CP198970.1, read on the forward strand.
GTCCTCGGCATCCCACTCCAGTTCCGGCGGCACCGATTGCTCGGCGATGAAGACCGCCTCGCGGATGCGTCGCAGGTCGGCATTGTCCTTCTGCCAATCGGCCAGGCGAACCCTGATCTTGTTACTCATCGGCAAACTCCAAACTGCCCTGTTTGACCAATTCTGCCAACAGCTTACGCCCATCCTCGTCGCCCAGCCATTGGCCGAGGTTGTCGCTGTGCAGGGCGTCCGCCGAGCACACCAGCTTGAGCAGCGGCTCCATGGCCTTGGGCAGCACCACGCTCTGGCCGCTGGAGAACAGCAGCAGGCCGACGTCCACTTCGCTCCAGGCCAGGCGCGCGCTGGGGTTGCGCACCAGTACGGCGCCGTCTTCCAGGGCCTGCCGCAGGTCCGTGTCGTCGATCTCCTCGCCGGTCACCAGTTCCGGGTAGCGCGGCTCGGTCATGAACTGGCCGAACCAGGTGAGCAGCAGGCGCTCGTCGCTCATGTGCTCCTGCAGCAGGTTCTTCAGGCGGTCGAGGGCGTCGCGCTGGATCTTGTGCTGGTCCTCGCCGCTCTGCACGGCGGCCATGCCGGCGTCGCTGTAGCGCTCCTCGTCGGAGAGGAACTGGGCGAGGAAGTCGGTGAAGTGGGTCAGCACCTCGGCGGCGCTGGGGGCGCGGAAGCCGACCGAGTAGGTCATGCACTCGTCCTCGGCGATGCCGTAGTGGGCCAGGCGCGGCGGCAGGTAGAGCATGTCGCCGGGTTCCAGCACCCATTCGTCGCTCTGCTGGAAGTCGGCGAGGATGCGCAGGTCGGCGTGCTGCAGCATCGGGCTGTCGGCGTCGCACAGCTGGCCGACCTTCCAGCGACGGCGGCCGTGGCCCTGCAGCAGGAACACGTCGTAGTTGTCGAAGTGCGGGCCGACACCGCCGCCGGGAGCGGCGTAGCTGATCATCACGTCGTCGATGCGCCAGCTGGGCAGGAACTTGAAGTGCTCCAGCAGGCCGGCGACTTCCGGCACGAACTGGTCGACGGCCTGCACCAGCAGGGTCCAGTCGCGCTCGGGCAGTTCCTTGTAGGTGTCCTCGCTGAAGGGGCCGCGGCGCATTTCCCAGGGGGTGTTGCCGTGTTCGAGGACGATGCGCGACTCGACGCTGTCCTCCAGGGACAGGCCGGCCAGCTCGTCGGCCTCCAGCGGGCTTTCGAAACCGGGGATGGCCTGGCGCACCAGCAGGGGTTTCTTCTGCCAGTAGTCGCGGAGGAATTCATCGGCGCTGATGCCGCCCAGGAGCTGAAGAGGAATAGCAGGATTCATATGTAAGTCCTTGAAACAAAAACGCCCGGCACAGCCGGGCGTGCAAATGTTCAGCGCATGTCAGATGCGCTTGGCCTGGGCGGCGGCGTTGCCGATGTAGTTCGCCGGAGTCAGCTTCTTCAGCTCGGCCTTGGCTTCGGCGGGCATGTCGAGGCCTTCGATGAACACTTGCAGGGCCTCGGCGCTGATGCCTTTGCCGCGGGTCAGCTCCTTGAGCTTCTCGTAGGGGTTCTCGATGCCGTAGCGGCGCATCACGGTCTGCACCGGCTCGGCCAGGACTTCCCAGCAGGCGTCCAGGTCCTCGGCGATGCGCGCGGCGTTCAGCTCCAGCTTGCCGATGCCCTTGAGGCTGGCTTCATAGGCGATGACGCTGTGGGCGAAACCGACGCCGAGGTTGCGCAGCACGGTGGAGTCGGTCAGGTCGCGCTGCCAGCGGGAGATCGGCAGCTTGCTGGCCAGGTGCTGGAAGATCGCGTTGGCGATGCCCAGGTTGCCTTCGGAGTTCTCGAAGTCGATCGGGTTGACCTTGTGCGGCATGGTCGAGGAGCCGATCTCGCCGGCCACGGTCTTCTGCTTGAAGTAGCCCAGGGAGATGTAGCCCCAGACGTCGCGGTCGAAGTCGATGAGGATGGTGTTGAAGCGGGCGATGGCGTCGAACAGCTCGGCGATGTAGTCGTGCGGCTCGATCTGGGTGGTGTAGGGGTTCCAGGCCAGGCCCAGGTCGTGGACGATGAACTCGCGGGCGTTGGCTTCCCAGTCCACCTGCGGGTAGGCCGACAGGTGGGCGTTGTAGTTGCCCACGGCGCCGTTGATCTTGCCCAGCAGCTCGACTTCGGCGACCTGCTTGATCTGCCGCTCCAGGCGGTAGACCACGTTGGCCAGTTCCTTGCCCAGGGTGGTCGGCGAGGCCGGCTGGCCGTGGGTGCGCGAGAGCATGGGCACGTCGGCGAACTGCACCGCCAACTCGCGGATCGACTCGGCGATCTGGCGCATCAGCGGCAGCAGCACCTGGTCGCGGCCTTCGCGCAGCATCAGGGCGTGGGACAGGTTGTTGATGTCCTCGCTGGTGCAGGCGAAGTGGATGAATTCGCTGACCTTGGCCAGCTCCGGCAGCTTGGCCGCCTGCTCCTTGAGCAGGTACTCCACGGCTTTCACGTCGTGGTTGGTGGTGCGCTCGATTTCCTTGATGCGCTCGGCGTGCTCCAGTTGGAAGTCCTCGGCCAGCTTGTCGAGCAGGGCGTTGGCTTCGCCGGAGAAGGGCGCCACCTCGGGGATGCCGGTGTGCGCCGCGAGGCGCTGCAGCCAGCGGACCTCAACCAGGACGCGGAAACGGATCAGGCCGTATTCGCTGAAGATCGGACGCAGGGCGCTGGTCTTGCTGCCGTAACGGCCGTCGACGGGGGAAACCGCGGTGAGGGAGGAAAGCTGCATGGGGCGTTCTCGTGGCTGTCGGTCAACGAAAAGGGCGCACATCATACACGAAAGGGCGCGCCGTCGCCCGTACTTGCTGCCATGTGGAAGGCGCCCGGGCGGGCGCCCCGGGCCGGTCAGTCGGCGCCGCGCAGGATCGGGCGCAACTCGTTGAGCAGCTTGCGCCGGCCGAACACCATTTGCCAGCGGTTGCCGCCCAGCTGCCGCCACAGGCGCGCCGAGCGGATGCCGGCCAGCAGCAGGGCGCGGATGCGCGCGGCGTTGGCGTTGATCTGCAGGTAGCGCATGTCGCCGTGCACCTGGATGCGCTGGCGGAAGGTGCTCAGGGTGTCCTGGTAGAGGCCGGCGCAGGAGGCGATGACGTTCTCGTGGACCAGGCCGAAGTGCTGCACCTGCTGCTGCACCTGGTCCAGGCGCGAGCCGATCAGGTCGAGCATATCGTCGCGCTTGGCCAGCTGGCGCTCCAGGCCGATCAGCGACAGCGCATAGCGCAGCGGTTCGCGCTGCAGGCTGTTGGGATCGCGCTCCAGGGCGCTGGCCAGGGCGCGGAAGCCCTCGCGCAGGTTGTGGATGTCGCCGCCGAACACGTCCAGGGTGGTCTTCGGCTCGCGCACCAGCAGGCTGCCGAGCATGCAGCCCAGCGGGGCTTCGGGAATCTGCCCGGTGCGGGCCAGGCGGTCCACCAGGGCGGCAGCTTCGAAGACGCCGGCGAGGGCGATCAGTTGGTCGCGCAACTCGCTCATGCACGCTCCTTCGCGTAGGACGGTTCGGCCGATTCGATCACACCACCGCCCAGGCACACCTCGCCGTCGTAGAACACCACGGACTGGCCCGGGGTGACGGCGCGCTGCGGCTGGTCGAACACTGCGCGGTAGCCGGCGGCGGTGCGCTCCAGGACGCAGTCCTGGTCGGCCTGGCGGTAGCGCACCTTGGCGCGCAGGGCGCGCGGTTCGGGCAACTCCAGCGGGTTCACCCAGAAGATGTTCGAGGCGTGCAGGGCGCGGGAGAACAGCCAGGGGTGGTCGTTGCCCTGGCCAACGATCAGCACGTTGCGCGCCAGGTCCTTCTCCAGCACGTACCAGGGGCTGTCGTCAGCGTTCTTCATGCCGCCGATGCCCAGGCCCTGGCGCTGGCCGATGGTGTGGTACATGAGCCCGGCGTGGCGGCCGATGACGGTGCCGTCGGTGGTCTCGATGTCGCCCGGCTGGGCCGGCAGGTACTGCTTGAGGAAGTCGCTGAAGCGGCGCTCGCCAATGAAGCAGATGCCGGTGGAGTCCTTCTTCTTCGCCGTGGCCAGGCCGTATTTCTCGGCGATGGCGCGCACTTCCGGCTTCTCCAGTTCGCCGACCGGGAACAGCGTCCTGGCGATCTGTTCGCCGCCCACGGCGTGGAGGAAGTAGCTCTGGTCCTTGTTCGGGTCCAGGCCCTTGAGCAGTTCGGTGCGGCCGTCGATGTCGCGGCGGCGCACATAGTGGCCGGTGGCGATCAGGTCGGCGCCCAGGGCCAGGGCGTAGTCGAGGAAGGCTTTGAACTTGATCTCGCGGTTGCACAGGATGTCCGGGTTCGGCGTGCGCCCGGCCTTGTATTCGGCGAGGAAGTACTCGAAGACGTTGTCCCAGTACTCGGCGGCGAAGTTGGCGGTGTGCAACTTGATGCCGATGCGGTCGCAGACGGCCTGGGCATCGGCCAGGTCGGTCATGGCGGTGCAGTATTCGGTGCCGTCGTCCTCTTCCCAGTTCTTCATGAACAGGCCTTCCACCTCATAGCCCTGCTCCTTGAGCAGGAGGGCGGAAACCGAGGAATCCACGCCGCCGGACATGCCGACGATGACGCGGCCCTTGCCGGGCTGGACGGGGGAGGTAGTGCTGGAATCGGACATGGCGGGCTATCGCAGGCGTCGGTGCAAAAGCGGGATTCTATCAGGCCGGGTTCGGCACGGGCAGTTCGGCGTCGCGGATCAGCGCCAGGGGGAAGCGTCCGCCGGCCAGGTAGTCGTCGATGCAGCGCGCTACCAGATGGCTGCGCCAGCTGTCCCGGCAGGCTTCCAGCTCCTCGCGGGTCAGCCAGCGCGGGCCGATGATGCCGTCGTCCAGCGGCAGCTCCGGGCGGTGCCGCAGCGGGCGGGCGGCGAAGCACACGCGCTGGTAGGTCACGCCGTTGCTGGGTGCGGTGTAGAGGTAGATGCCGGTGACCGCGGTCAGTTCGACTTCCCAGCCGGTTTCTTCGAGGGTTTCGCGTACGGCTGCCTGCAGCAGGCTCTCGTCGGCCTCCAAGTGGCCGGCGGGCTGGTTCAGCACGGTCTTGCCGTGGGAGGTTTCCTCCACCAGCAGGAAGCGGCCCTGGTCTTCGACGATGGTTGCGACTGTGATATGCGGTTGCCAGCGCATGGATGGTCCTCCGGGGGGAAATGGGCATGATAACCCTGGAAGGTGGGGACGGTGTTGGGTGGAGGCGCAGCCCCGAAAAGCAAAAACCCCGGCACCAGGCCGGGGTTTTCGTCGGTCACGCTAGCCTTCGATTCAGTTCAGCGAGTCGATGGCGGCGTTGAAGGTGGCGCTGGGGCGCATCACCTGGCTGGTTTTCTCCGGGTTGGAGCGGTAGTAGCCACCGATGTCCACGGCCTTGCCCTGGGCGCCGTTCAGTTCGGCGATGATGGCCGCTTCCTGTTCGGTCAGAGTCTTGGCCAGCGGGGTGAAGTGGGCTTTCAGCTCGGCGTCTTCGTTCTGCGCGGCCAGGGCCTGGGCCCAGTACAGCGCCAGGTAGAAGTGGCTGCCGCGGTTGTCGATCTCGCCGACCTTGCGCGCCGGGGACTTGTTGTTGTCCAGCAGCTTGCCGGTGGCTTCGTCGAGGGTCTTGCCCAGGACCTTGGCCTTGGCATTGCCGGTCTTGATGCCTTCTTCTTCCAGGGACACGGCCAGGGCCAGGAACTCACCCAGGGAATCCCAGCGCAGGTAGTTCTCTTCCACCAACTGCTGCACGTGCTTCGGAGCCGAACCGCCGGCGCCGGTCTCGTACATGCCGCCACCGGCCATCAGCGGAACGATGGACAGCATCTTGGCCGAGGTGCCCAGCTCCATGATCGGGAACAGGTCGGTCAGGTAGTCGCGCAGGACGTTGCCGGTCACCGAGATGGTGTCCTGGCCGCGGATCATGCGCTCCATGCTGGTGCGGATGGCTTCGTTGTAGCCCTTGATGCTGATGTCCAGGCCGGTCAGGTCGTGGTCCTTCAGGTACAGCTCGACCTTCTTGCGCAGCTCGTTGTCGTGGGCGCGCTCCGGGTCCAGCCAGAAGATGGCCGGAGTGTTGGACTGGCGGGCGCGGGTGACGGCCAGCTTGACCCAGTCGCGGATCGGGGCGTCCTTGGTCTGGCAGGCGCGCCAGATGTCGCCGGCTTCGACTTCGTGCTGCATCAGCACCTTGCCGTCTTCGTCGACCACGCGCATGGTGCCGTCGGCTTCCATCTCGAAGGTCTTGTCGTGGGAGCCGTATTCCTCGGCCTTCTGCGCCATCAGGCCGACGTTCGGCACGCTGCCCATGGTGGTCGGGTCGAAGGCGCCGTTGGTCTTGCAGAAGTTGATCATCTCCTGGTAGATGCGGGCGTAGGTGCTCTCCGGCATCACCGCCTTGGTGTCCTTCTGCTTGCCGTCCTTGCCCCACATCTGACCCGAGTTGCGGATCATCGCCGGCATCGAGGCGTCGACGATCACGTCGCTGGGGATGTGCAGGTTGGTGATGCCCTTGACCGAGTCGACCATCGCCATTTCCGGACGGTGGCTGTACACCTCGTGGATGTCGTGGAGGATCTCTTCCTGCTGCGAGGCCGGCAGCGACTTGATCTTGTCATAGACGCTGGAGATGCCGTTGTTCGGGTTCACGCCCAGCTCGTCGAACAGTTGGCCCCACTTGTCGAACACGTCCTTGTAGTAGACGGTGACGGCGTGGCCGAAGACGATCGGGTGGGAGATCTTCATCATGGTCGCCTTGACGTGCAGGGACCACATGACGCCGGTTTCCTTGCAGTCCTGCAGGGTCTTCTCGAAGAAGGCGCGCAGTTTGTTGCAGCTCATGAACATGCTGTCGAGGACTTCACCTTCCTGCATCTTCAGGGTCTTCTTCAGCTCGACCTTGCCGTCCTTGCCGACGAACTCGAGGCGGACTTCACCGGCCTTGGGGATGGTGACCGACTGCTCGCTGGAGAAGAAATCGCCGCCACGCATGTAGTCAGCGTGGGAGCGCGAGGCCATGCTCCACTTGCCCATGCTGTGCGGGTGCTTGCGGGCGTAGGCCTTGACCGCGGCGGGGGCGCGGCGGTCGGAGTTGCCTTCGCGCAGGACCGGGTTCACGGCGCTGCCCAGGACCTTGGCGTAGCGGGCGCGGGTGTCTTTCTCTGCGTCGGTCTGCGGGTCTTCCGGGAAGTCCGGGACGGCGTAGCCCAGGGCCTGCAGCTCGGCGATGGCGCCCTTGAGCTGGGGGACCGAGGCGCTGATGTTCGGCAGCTTGATGATGTTGGCGTCGGGTGCGGTGGCCAGCTTGGCGAGGTAGGCCAGGTCGTCTTCGATGGCCTTGTCGCCGAGCTTGTCGGTGAAGGCGGCGAGGATGCGTCCTGCAAGAGAGATGTCGCGGGTTTCGACGTCAATGTCGGCGGAGGCGGCGAAGGCCTTGACGATCGGGAGGAGCGAGTAGGTGGCGAGGGCGGGTGCTTCGTCGGTGAAGGTGTAGGTGATCTTCGAGCGGTTGGACATCTACTATGACTCTCTTCTTTGCTGGGCGCGCACAGAGTCTCGATACGCCTTGGTGGGCGCTTTCGTCCGACACGGCAAGGTGCCGGCATTCGAGAATTGCCGCGGGGATATAGGGGCGCCAGTAGAGCGTTGTACGACCGCGTCAGGGTGGCGACGTGGCCGTTGCGAGGGGAGGGGTCTGGTCCCAGACGGCTCGGACCTCGATGACTGTGAAGTCACGGCGCGCAGTATACCACTCTCGCGGCGGGGTGACGCACCCGCGGCTTTTAGACTAAGGCATAAGATTGTGGTTAGGGGCCGGCAACTGGGCTACCCTCAGGAACCCGGGCCTGTTCCCGTCACGCCGCGACGAAGCGGGGCTGGTCCCTGAGGTTCAACCACAGCACGGAGTTCAGCATGGGATACCAGAAGATCCAGGTGCCGGCCGCAGGTGAGCGCATCACCGTCAATGCCGACAATTCCCTGAAGGTACCGAACAACCCGATCATTCCCTACATCGAAGGCGACGGCATCGGCGTGGACATCAGTCCGGTCATGATCGACGTCGTCGATGCGGCAGTGGAAAAGGCCTACAGCGGACAGCGCAAGATCGCCTGGATGGAGGTCTATGCCGGCGAGAAGGCCACCCAGGTCTACGACCAGGACACCTGGCTGCCCGAAGAGACCCTGGAAGCCGTGCGTGACTACGTGGTGTCCATCAAGGGCCCGCTGACCACCCCCGTCGGCGGCGGCATCCGCTCCCTCAACGTGGCCCTGCGCCAGCAGCTCGACCTCTACGTCTGCCTGCGCCCGGTGCGCTGGTTCGAGGGCGTGCCCAGCCCGGTGAAGAAGCCCGGCGACGTGGACATGGTGATCTTCCGCGAGAACTCCGAGGACATCTACGCCGGCGTCGAGTGGAAGGCCGGTTCGCCCGAAGCCGAGAAGGTCATCAAGTTCCTCACCGAGGAGATGGGCGTCAAGAAGATCCGCTTCACCGAGAACTGCGGCATCGGCATCAAGCCGGTCTCCCGCGACGGCACCAGGCGCCTGGTGCGCAAGGCCCTGCAGTACGCCGTGGACAACGACCGCAGCTCGGTCACCCTGGTGCACAAGGGCAACATCATGAAATTCACCGAGGGCGCTTTCAAGGACTGGGGCTACGAGCTGGCCCGCGAGGAGTTCGGCGCCGAGCTGCTGGACGGCGGTCCCTGGATGCAGTTCAAGAATCCGGTGACCGGCAAGAACATTGTGGTCAAGGACGTGATCGCCGACGCCATGCTGCAGCAGATCCTGCTGCGCCCGGCCGAATACGACGTGATCGCCACCCTGAACCTGAACGGTGACTACCTCTCCGACGCCCTGGCGGCGGAAGTGGGCGGCATCGGCATCGCCCCGGGGGCCAACCTGTCGGATTCGGTGGCCATGTTCGAGGCGACCCACGGCACCGCGCCCAAGTACGCCGGGCAGGACAAGGTCAACCCGGGCTCGCTGATCCTCTCCGCCGAGATGATGCTGCGCCACATGGGCTGGACCGAAGCGGCCGACCTGATCATCAAGGGGATGAACGGCGCCATCGCGGCCAAGACCGTGACCTACGACTTCGAGCGGCTGATGGACGGCGCCAAGCTGGCGTCCTGCTCGGAGTTCGGCGAGGCCATGATCGCCAGGATGTAACAGGCGTGAGACAACGAAAAAAGGCCGGTTCCCACCGGCCTTTCTTCATCGCTTCGCCGGAAATGGCGGGGCAGGGGGAATCAGGCTTCTGCGGTGACGCTCTGCACCTCGCTGCTGGGGCTGGCCTGGGCGGCGCTGGCCGGCGCGCTGGCGCCGATCGGCTGGATGTTCACCGCATGCAGACCCTTCGGACCTTGCAGGATCTCGAAGCTGACCGGCTGGCCGGCCTTGAGCGTCTTGTAGCCATCCATCTGGATTGCCGAGTAATGAGCGAACAGGTCCTCATCTCGGCCGTCGGCCAGGATGAATCCATAGCCCTTGGCGTTGTTGAACCACTTGACCTTACCGCTGAGCATGCTGATATCCCTCTGCAAAGGACTCCATCGCTGGAGTATCATCCACTACGATTCCGCTCCAGCCCCAGAGGTTCCAGGGCCGCAGAACGCCTGATACCCGCTGTGGGGTATCCTTTGTTTGTAACACCGTTTCGGGGTTAGTCAAGGCGCTCTCGTCCGTGCCTGAGATTCCGGTCAAACTCCACTCAGGCCTTTAATTCCCACGTTGCGAACCCATTTATTCCAGCATGCATGCAAGTAGCCAGATTCGACTAACATTCAATCAGGACCGTCCCGATCCCCTCGAGGAAGAGGGGGCCGGGCTCGCGGTCGAGGAATCCAAGCCGGCCCTGAAACCTCCGCCGATGTACAGGGTCATCATGTTCAACGATGACTACACGCCGATGGATTTCGTGGTAGAGGTACTGGAGCTGTACTTCAACATGAACCGGGAGCAGGCGACCAAGGTCATGTTGACCGTACATACTCAAGGTAAGGCGGTCTGCGGCACGTTCACCCGTGACATCGCCGAGACCAAGGCCATGCAGGTCAATCAGTATGCGAGGGAGAGCCAGCATCCACTGTTGTGTGAGATTGAGAAAGAAAGCTGATGCGGATGTTTGGAGCGAGGTGAAGCCATGTTGAATCGAGAGCTCGAAGTCACCCTCAATCTCGCCTTCAAGGAAGCGCGGGCAAAACGGCATGAGTTCATGACCGTCGAGCACCTGCTGCTGGCGCTCCTGGACAACGAGGCGGCGGCCACAGTGCTGCGCGCCTGCGGGGCGAACCTGGACAAGCTGCGTCGTGATCTGCAGGAATTCATCGATTCCACCACGCCGCTGATCCCGCAGCACGACGAGGACCGCGAGACCCAGCCGACCCTGGGCTTCCAGCGCGTGCTGCAGCGCGCGGTGTTCCACGTGCAGAGTTCGGGCAAGCGCGAAGTGACCGGCGCCAACGTGCTGGTGGCCATCTTCAGCGAGCAGGAGAGCCAGGCGGTGTTCCTGCTCAAGCAGCAGAGCGTGGCCCGTATAGATGTGGTGAACTACATCGCCCACGGCATCTCCAAGGTGCCGGGCCATGCCGAGCACCCGGAAAGCGACCAGGAAATGCAGGACGAGGAGGGCGGCGAGTCCTCTACCTCCAGCCACCCGCTGGACGCCTACGCCAGCAACCTCAACGACCTGGCGCGCCAGGGCCGCATCGACCCGCTGGTCGGTCGCGAGGCCGAGGTGGAGCGCGTGGCGCAGATCCTCGCCCGGCGGCGCAAGAACAACCCGCTGCTGGTGGGCGAGGCCGGCGTCGGCAAGACCGCCATCGCCGAAGGCCTGGCCAAGCGCATCGTCGACGGCCAGGTGCCGGACCTGCTGGCCGACAGCGTGGTCTACTCCCTGGACCTGGGCGCGCTGCTGGCCGGCACCAAGTACCGCGGCGACTTCGAGAAGCGCTTCAAGGCGCTGCTCAATGAATTGCGCAAGCGCCCGCATGCGGTGCTGTTCATCGACGAAATCCACACCATCATCGGCGCCGGTGCGGCGTCCGGCGGGGTGATGGACGCGTCCAACCTGCTCAAGCCGCTGCTGTCCTCGGGCGAGATCCGCTGCATCGGCTCGACCACCTTCCAGGAATTCCGCGGCATCTTCGAGAAGGACCGGGCCCTGGCGCGGCGCTTCCAGAAGGTCGACGTCACCGAGCCGTCGGTGGAAGACACCGTGGGCATCCTCAAGGGCTTGAAGCCGCGCTTCGAGCAGCACCATCACATCGAGTACAGCGACGAGGCCCTGCGCGCCGCCGCCGAACTGGCCGCGCGCTACATCAATGACCGGCACATGCCGGACAAGGCCATCGACGTCATCGACGAAGCCGGCGCCTACCAGCGCCTGCAGCCGGAAGAGAAGCGCGTGAAGCGCATCGAGGTGGCCCAGGTCGAGGACATAGTGGCGAAGATCGCGCGGATTCCGCCGAAGCACGTCACCAGCTCGGACAAGGAGCTGCTGCGCAACCTCGAGCGCGATCTCAAGCTGACGGTGTTCGGCCAGGATGCGGCCATCGAGTCGCTGTCCACCGCCATCAAGCTGTCCCGCGCAGGCCTGAAGTCGCCGGACAAGCCGGTCGGCTCCTTCCTCTTCGCCGGCCCCACCGGGGTGGGCAAGACCGAGGTCGCCCGCCAGTTGGCCAAGGCGATGGGTGTGGAGCTGGTGCGCTTCGACATGTCCGAGTACATGGAGCGGCATACCGTGTCGCGGCTGATCGGCGCCCCGCCGGGCTACGTCGGCTTCGACCAGGGCGGCCTGCTCACCGAGGCCATCACCAAGACTCCGCACTGCGTGCTGCTGCTGGATGAAATCGAGAAGGCCCACCCGGAAGTCTTCAACCTGCTGCTGCAGGTGATGGACCACGGCACCCTGACCGACAACAACGGGCGCAAGGCGGACTTCCGCAATGTCATCGTCATCATGACCACCAACGCCGGCGCGGAAACCGCGGCGCGGGCCTCCATCGGCTTCAGCCAGCAGGACCACGCCAGCGATGCCATGGAAGTGATCAAGAAGAGCTTCACGCCGGAGTTCCGCAACCGCCTGGATACCATCATCCAGTTCGGCCGGCTCAGCCACGAGACGATCAAGAGCGTGGTTGACAAGTTCCTCACCGAGCTGCAGGCGCAGCTGGAGGACAAGCGCGTCCAGCTCGAGGTCAGCGACGTGGCGCGCAACTGGCTGGCGGAGAAGGGCTACGACCCGCAGATGGGTGCTCGCCCGATGGCGCGGCTGATCCAGGACAAGATCAAGCGGCCCCTGGCCGAGCAGATCCTGTTCGGCGAACTGGCCGAGCACGGTGGCGTGGCGCACATCGACCTGAAGGACGGCGAGCTGGTCTTCGAGTACGAGGTGGTCACCGCGGAGCCGGCCTGACGGTCGGCCTTGCGGCCCAAATGCAAACGCCCGGCAATGCCGGGCGTTTTGCTATTCGTCCGGGCCGTGGCCCGGATTCACCTTGCGCTCAACGTGCGCGGTAGGTGATGCGACCCTTGCTCAGGTCGTAGGGAGTCAGTTCGACGCGAACCTTGTCGCCGGTCAGGATGCGGATGTAGTTCTTGCGCATCTTGCCGGAGATGTGCGCGGTAACGACGTGCCCGTTCTCCAACTCCACGCGGAACATGGTGTTGGGCAGGGTGTCGACGACAGTGCCTTCCATTTCGAAGCTGTCTTCTTTCGACATGCAGTAGAGCCCTCGGTGTCTATGAATGGCCTGGGTGGCCTGAAAAAAGGCGAGTATTGTGCCTGAAATCCATGTCGTACGCCAGAAGCGGAGCGCTTGCTTCAGCTGAGCGCCACCCAGCGCTGGTTGACGAAGAGTTCGATCGGCCGGTACTGGGTCTTGTAGTTCATCTTCCGGCAGTTCTTGATCCAGTAGCCGAGGTACACCGCGTACAGGCCCAGGCGCTCGGTTTCGGCGATCTGCCAGAGGATCGCGTAGCGCCCCAGGCTGCGGCGTTCCTCGTCGGGGTCGTAGAAGGTGTAGACCGCCGACAGGCCGTTGGGCAGCACGTCGGTGACCGCCACGGCGAGCAGGCGGCCCTGCAGGCGGAACTCGTAGAAGCAGCTGAACGGCAGATCGCGCACCAGGAAGGTGCTGAACTGGTCGCGGCTGGGTGGATACATGTCGCCGTCGGCGTGGCGCTGCTCGATGTAGCGCATGTACAGCGCGTAGTACTCCTCGGTGAAGGCCGGGCGGCGCTTGAGCACCTTGAGATCGGTGTTGCGCTTGATGATGCGCTTCTGCTGGCGATTGGGCTGGAAGCCCGCGGCGGGGATGCGCGCCGGGATGCAGGCGGTGCAGTGCTGGCAGTGCGGGCGATAGAGGTGCTCGCCGCTGCGACGGAAACCGACTTCCGACAGCGAGGCGTACAGTTGCGCGTCCATGGGCTGACTGGGATCGAGGAACAGGGTGGTGGCCTGCTCCTCGGGCAGGTAGCTGCATGGATGCGGCTGCGTCGCGTAGAACTTCAGTCGGGCCAGTTCGGTCATGGTCAACCCCCGCGATAACCCTCTGGCAAGTTTATGCCAGTCCGCGCGAGTCCGCTTGCGAACGCCAGTCGCAGAGCGGCGTTTCGTCGAGATGACGGCGCAGGTGGCTGGCGAAATCGGCACGGCTGATGGCGCGGGCGCCGAAGCTGTGCAGGTGCTGGGTGGGCATCTGGCAGTCGATCAATACGAACCCGGCGGCGCGCAGATGTTGCACCAGGGTGACGAATGCCACCTTGGAGGCGTTGTCGGCGCGGCTGAACATGGATTCGCCGAAGAACAGCCGGCCCATGGCCAGGCCATAGAGGCCGCCGACCAGTTCGTCGCCGTCCCAGCTTTCCACCGAGTGGGCGATGCCCATGCGGTGCAGCTGGCGGTAGGCGTCCTGCATCGGCTGGGTGATCCAGGTGCCGTCGGCGTAGTCGCGCGGCGCGGCGCAGGCGGCGATGACCTGGTCGAAGGCCGTGTCGAAGGTCACCCGGTAGCGGCCCTGGCGCAGGCACTTGGCCAGGCTGCGGGAAACGTGCAGTTCGTCGGGGAAGAGCACGGTGCGCGGGTCCGGCGACCACCAGAGGATCGGCTGGTCGTCCTGGTACCAGGGGAAGCAGCCGTGGCGGTAGGCGGCCACCAGGCGGCGCGGGTCGAGGTCGCCACCGGCCGCGAGCAAACCGTTGGGCTCGTGCAGGGCCTGTTCGAGGGGCGGGAAGTCGAAATTGCCGCGGGAAAGCCAACTGAGCATGGCGGGGTAGGGGAGGGCGGGCCCTCCCCGGGCCTGTCAGTGACTGTCGTCGAGGTATTTCTCGGCGTCCAGCGCGGCCATGCAGCCGGCGCCGGCCGAGGTGATGGCCTGGCGGTAGACGTGGTCGGCCACGTCGCCCGCGGCGAACACGCCGGGGATGCTGGTGGCGGTGGCATTGCCTTCGCCGCCGCCCTTGACCACCAGGTAGCCGTCACGCATTTCCAGCTGGCCGGTGAACAGGTCGGTGTTGGGCTTGTGGCCGATGGCGATGAACACGCCGGCCAGGTCCAGCTGGCGGGTCTCGCCGCTGTCCACGTCCTTCAGGCGCACGCCGATCACACCCATGTCGTCGCCCAGGACCTCGTCCAGGGTGGTGTTCCAGTGCAGGCGCACGTTGCCGTTTTTGGCCTTCTCGAACAGCTTGTCCTGGAGGATCTTCTCCGAGCGCAGCTTGTCGCGGCGGTGGATCAGGTGCACTTCCTTGGCGATGTTGGCCAGGTACAGTGCTTCCTCGACCGCGGTGTTGCCGCCGCCGACCACGCAGACCACCTGGTTGCGGTAGAAGAAGCCGTCGCAGGTGGCGCAGGCGGAAACGCCCTTGCCCATGAAGGCCTCTTCCGAGCTCATGCCCAGGTATTGTGCGGAGGCGCCAGTAGCGATGATCAGCGCGTCGCAACTGTAGGTGCCGCTGTCACCCTTGAGGATGAAGGGCTTCTGCTGCAACTCGGCGGTGTGGATGTGGTCGTAGACGATCTCGGTATCGAAACGCTTGGCGTGCTGCTCCATGCGCTCCATCAGGGCGGGACCGGTCAGGCCCTCGACGTCGCCCGGCCAGTTGTCGACCTCGGTGGTGGTGGTGAGCTGGCCGCCGGGCTGGATGCCGGTGATGACAACAGGCTTGAGGTTGGCCCGCGCGGCGTACACGGCAGCGGTGTAACCCGCCGGGCCGGAGCCCAAGACGATCAGGCGCGAATGCTTGACTTCACTCATAAAAAGACTCCATAAGCCTTTGTCACGTAAGAGAATGCATGCTCCAATTGAGCAGCCGTGAAACCTTGGTGGGCTATGCTACACCGAACCTGGAAAAGGCGGCAAAAGGCGCCGCGGCGGGCCCTGTGGCATCGAGCGGCCAAAGCCGTACAATAGGCCCGTTTTGTCGCCAGATGACTCTCGGACGCGCCCAGTGCGCAGGAATAGACGCGTTTTGAAGGACTCGACCACCGCTAGCCACGCCGCAGCCTGGCGTCAGCAATTGCACATTCGCCTGAAGGAAGGGGCCCTGATCGCGCTCGGCGCGCTCTGCCTTTACCTGTGGATGGCGCTGCTCACCTACGATTCGTCCGATCCGGGCTGGAGCCATTCCAGCCACGTCGAGCAGGTGCAGAATGCCGCTGGTCGCCTGGGGGCCCTGAGCGCCGACATCCTCTTCGTCGCGCTGGGGTACTTCGCCTACCTGTTCCCGCTGCTGCTGGGGGTCAAGACCTGGCAGATCTTCCGCAAGCGCCACATGGCCTGGGAGTTCAGCGGCTGGCTGTTCTCCTGGCGGCTGATCGGCCTGGTGTTCCTGATCCTCTCCGGTTCGGCGCTGGCCTACATCCATTTCCACATCGGCGGCGGCCACCTGCCGGCCTCCGCCGGCGGCGCCGTGGGCGAGAGCCTCGGCCAGCTGGCGCTCAACGCCCTCAACGTGCAGGGCAGCACCCTGCTGTTCATCGCCCTGTTCCTGTTCGGCCTGACGGTGTTCGCCGACCTGTCCTGGTTCCAGGTGATGGACGTCACCGGGAAGATCACCCTCGACCTCTTCGAATTGATCCAGAACGCCTTCAACCGCTGGTTGAGCGCGCGCAGCGAGCGCAAGCAACTGGTCGCGCAACTGCGCGAGGTGGACGAGCGCGTCGCCGAGGTGGCCGCGCCGGTGGTGCCCGACCGCCGCGAGCAGGCCAAGGTCAAGGAACGCCTGATCGAGCGCGAGGAAGCCCTGGTCAAGAGCGTGCAGGAGCGCGAGAAGCGCCCGGCGCCGAAGATCGACGCGCCGCCGCCGCCCAAGCCGGTCGAGCCCAGCAAGCGCGTGCTCAAGGAAAAACAGGCGCCGCTGTTCGTCGATACCGCCGTCGAAGGCACTTTGCCGCCGCTGTCGATCCTCGACCCGGCCGGCGAGAAGAAGCGCAGCTATTCCCCTGAATCCCTGGAGGCCATGTCGCGCCTGCTGGAGATCAAGCTCAAGGAGTTCGGCGTCGAGGTGGTGGTCGAGTCGGTCCATCCGGGCCCGGTGATCACCCGCTTCGAGATCCAGCCGGCGGCCGGCGTCAAGGTCAGCCGCATCTCCAACCTGGCCAAGGACCTGGCGCGCTCGCTGGCGGTGATCAGCGTGCGGGTGGTCGAGGTGATCCCCGGCAAGACCACCGTGGGCATCGAGATCCCCAACGAAGACCGGCAGATGGTGCGCTTCTCCGAAGTGCTGATGACCCCGGAATACGACGAGCACAAGTCCACCGTGCCGCTGGCCCTGGGCCATGACATCGGCGGCAACCCGGTCATCACCGACCTGGCGCGCATGCCGCACCTGCTGGTGGCCGGTACCACCGGCTCGGGTAAGTCGGTGGGGGTGAACGCCATGCTCCTGTCGATCCTGTTCAAGTCCACGCCGGCGGACGCGCGGCTGATCATGATCGACCCGAAGATGCTCGAACTGTCGATCTACGAGGGCATCCCGCACCTGCTCTGCCCGGTGGTCACCGACATGAAGGAGGCGGCCAACGCCCTGCGCTGGAGCGTCGCCGAGATGGAGCGGCGCTACAAGCTGATGGCCGCCATGGGCGTGCGCAACCTGGCCGGCTTCAACCGCAAGGTGAAGGACGCCGAGGAAGCCGGCACGCCGCTGACCGACCCGCTGTACCGCCGCGAGAGCATGGAAGACGAGGCGCCGCTGCTGCAGACGCTGCCGACCATCGTCGTGGTGGTCGACGAATTCGCCGACATGATGATGATCGTCGGCAAGAAGGTCGAAGAGCTGATCGCCCGTATCGCGCAGAAGGCGCGGGCCGCGGGCATCCACCTGATCCTCGCCACCCAGCGCCCGTCGGTGGACGTGATCACCGGCCTGATCAAGGCCAACATCCCGACGCGTATCGCCTTCCAGGTGTCGAGCAAGATCGACTCGCGGACCATCCTCGACCAGGGCGGCGCCGAACAGCTGCTCGGCCACGGCGACATGCTCTACCTGCCGCCGGGCACCGGCCTGCCGATCCGCGTGCATGGCGCCTTCGTCTCCGACGAGGAAGTGCACCGCGTGGTCGAGGCCTGGAAGCTGCGCGGCGCGCCCGACTACATCGAAGACATCCTCGCCGGCGCCGATGAAGGCGGTGGTGGCGGCTTCGACGGTGGCGGCGGCGGTGGTGGCGAAGGCGGCGAGGGCAGCGAGGACGACCCGCTGTACGACGAGGCCGTGCGCTTCGTCACCGAGAGCCGCCGCGCCTCCATCTCCGCGGTGCAGCGCAAGCTGAAGATCGGCTACAACCGTGCCGCGCGCATGATCGAGGCGATGGAAATGGCCGGTGTGGTCACCCCGATGAATTCCAACGGCTCGCGCGAAGTGGTCGCGCCGGCTCCCATCCGCGACTGATCGAGGATTTCCATGCGACTGATCCGCATGCTCGTGCTTGCAGCGCTGGCCGTCGCCGGCGTCCAGGCCCACGCCGACGACGCCGCCACCCAGCGCCTGAGCGCCATGCTGAGCAAGGCCCAGACCCTGAGCGCGCGCTTCTCCCAGCTGACCCTGGACGGCAGCGGCACCCGCCTGCAGGAAACCGCCGGCAACCTGGCGCTCAAGCGCCCGGGCCTGTTCCGCTGGCACACCGACGCGCCCCAGGAGCAACTGCTGATCTCCAACGGCGAGAAGATCTGGCTGTACGACCCGGACCTGCAGCAGGTGACCATCCAGAAGCTCGACCAGCGCCTGACCCAGACCCCGGCACTGCTGCTTTCCGGCGACATCTCGAAGATCCACGAGAGCTTCGACATCACCAGCAAGGACGGCGGCAACGTGGTCGACTTCATCCTCAAGCCGAAGGACAAGGACACCCTGTTCGACAACCTGCGGATTTCCTTCCGCAACGGGGTGGTCAACGACATGCAACTGATCGACAGTGTCGGCCAGCGCACCAACATCCTGTTCTTCGACGTGAAGATGAACCAGCCGGTGGACGCCAAGCAGTTCGTGTTCGAGGCGCCCAAGGGCGTCGACGTCATTCAGGAGTGAAGGGCCGCCGCCTGGCGCGGCGCCCATGAGGTAGCAGCGTGGACCTGTTCCGTTCCGAACCCGTAGCCCAGCCCCTGGCCGCGCGCCTGCGCGCCGCCAGCCTGGACGAATACGTCGGCCAGGAGCACCTGCTCGCCCGCGGCAAGCCGCTGCGCGAGGCGCTGGAGCAGGGCGCGCTGCACTCGATGATCTTCTGGGGCCCGCCGGGCGTGGGCAAGACCACCCTGGCCAAGCTGCTGGCGCAGGTCTCCGACGCCCACTTCGAGACCATCTCCGCGGTGCTCTCGGGGGTGAAGGAAATCCGCCAGTCGGTGGAGATGGCCAAGCAGCAGGCCGCGCAGTACGGTCGCCGCACCATCCTCTTCGTCGACGAGGTGCACCGCTTCAACAAGAGCCAGCAGGACGCCTTCCTGCCCTACGTCGAAGACGGCACCCTGATCTTCATCGGTGCTACCACCGAGAACCCCTCGTTCGAGCTGAACAACGCGCTGCTCTCGCGGGCCCGCGTCTACGTGCTGAAAAGCCTGGACGAAGCCGCCCTGCGCAAGCTGGTGCAGCGCGCCCTGAGCGAGGACAAGGGCCTGGGCAAGCGCCACCTGAGCCTGCCGGAGGAGAGCTTCGCCATCCTCATGGCCGCCGCCGACGGTGACGGCCGGCGCCTGCTCAACCTGCTGGAGAACGCCTCCGACCTGGCCGAGGACGGCGGCGAGATCAGCGCCGAACTGCTGCAGAACCTGCTGGGCGACAGCCGCCGGCGCTTCGACAAGGGCGGCGAGGCCTTCTACGACCAGATCAGCGCGCTGCACAAGTCGGTGCGCGGCTCCAGTCCCGATGGCGCGCTCTACTGGTACGCACGCATGCTCGACGGCGGCTGCGACCCGCTCTACATCGCCCGCCGCGTGGTGCGCATGGCCAGCGAGGACATCGGCAACGCCGACCCGCGCGCGCTGACCCTGTGCCTGCACGCCTGGGACGTGCAGGAGCGCCTGGGCAGCCCCGAAGGCGAGCTGGCCATCGCCCAGGCCATCGTCTACCTGGCCTGCGCGCCGAAGAGCAACGCCGTCTACAACGCCTACAACACGGCGCGCCGCGACGTGGCCGAGAACGGCTCGCTGGAAGTGCCGCTGCACCTGCGCAACGCACCGACCAAACTGATGAAGAATCTCGGCTACGGCGAGGAGTATCGTTATGCCCATGACGAGCCCGACGCCTATGCCGCCGGGGAAGACTACTTCCCCGAACAGCTCGAACCGCGCCAGTATTACCAGCCCGTGCCCCGCGGCCTGGAACTGAAGATCGGCGAGAAGCTCAAGCACCTGGCGGCCCTGGACCGGGCCAGCCCGAGAAAACGCAGAAAATCCTGAGCGGCGCCCGCACGCCGCCGACACTAGACACGAGAACAGACCATGCTCGATTCCAAACTGGTACGCACCCAGCCGCAGGAAGTGGCCGACCGCCTCGCCGCCCGTGGCTTCACCCTGGACGTGGCGCACATCGAAGCGCTGGAGAACCAGCGCAAGGCCGTGCAGACCCGCACCGAAACCTTGCAGGCCGAGCGCAACGCGCGCTCCAAGGCGATCGGCCAGGCCATGAAGCGTGGCGAGGACGTCGAGCCGCTCAAGGCCGAAGTCAACCGCATGGCCGACGAGCTGGAAGCCGGCAAGCGCGAGTTGGATAGCATCCAGGCCGAGCTGGACGCCCTGCTGCTGACCATTCCCAACCTGCCCCATGAGTCGGTGCCGGTTGGCGCGGACGAGGAAGACAACCTGGAAGTGCGCCGCTGGGGCACCCCGCGCAGCTTCGACTTCCCCATCCAGGACCACGTCGCCCTCGGCGAGCAGCACGGCTGGCTGGACTTCGAGACCGCCGCGCGGCTGTCCGGCGCCCGCTTCGCCCTGATGCGCGGCCCGATCGCCCGACTGCACCGCGCCCTGGCGCAGTTCATGATCGACCTGCACACCCGCGAGCACGGCTACGAGGAAGCCTACACCCCGTACCTGGTGCAGGCGCCGGCGCTGCAGGGCACCGGCCAGCTGCCGAAGTTCGAGGAGGACCTGTTCAAGATCGGCCGCGACGGCGAAGCCGACCTGTACCTGATCCCCACCGCCGAAGTCTCGCTGACCAACATCGTCGCCGGGCAGATCCTCGACGCCAAGGAGCTGCCGCTGAAGTTCGTCGCCCACACCCCATGCTTCCGCAGCGAAGCCGGCGCCTCGGGCCGCGACACCCGCGGGATGATCCGCCAGCACCAGTTCGACAAGGTCGAGATGGTGCAGATCGTCGAGCCGACGAAGTCCTGGGAAGCCCTGGAAAGCCTGGTCGGCAACGCCGAGAAGGTGCTGCAGGCCCTGGAGCTGCCGTACCGCGTGCTGGCCCTGTGCACCGGCGACATGGGCTTCAGCGCGGCCAAGACCTACGACCTGGAAGTCTGGGTGCCGAGCCAGGACAAGTACCGCGAGATTTCCTCCTGCTCCAACTGCGGCGACTTCCAGGCCCGCCGCATGCAGGCGCGCTTCCGCAACCCGGAGACCGGCAAGCCGGAACTGCTGCACACCCTCAACGGCTCCGGCCTGGCGGTGGGCCGCACCCTGGTCGCCGTGCTGGAGAACTACCAGCAGGCCGACGGCAGCATCCGCGTACCCGAGGTGCTCAAGCCCTACATGGGCGGCATCGAGGTGATCGGCTGAGATGGATGCGCTGCCGCTGTTCCACGTCCTGCGCGGGCGTCGCGCACTTCTGGTCGGCGGCGGTGAAGTCGCCCTGCGCAAGGCGCGCCTGCTCGACAGTGCCGGCGCCGTGCTGCGCGTGGTCGCGCCGCAGGTCCACAGCGAGTTGCGCGAGCTGGTGGAGCAGGGCGGTGGCGAATTGCTGGAACGCCGCTACGCCGAGGCTGACCTCGGCGACTGCGTGCTGGTCATCGCCGCCACCGACGACGAGCCGCTGAACGCCCAGGTGTCCCGCGATGCCCACGCCCGCGGTGTGCCGGTCAACGTAGTGGATGCGCCGGCGCTGTGCAGTGTGATCTTTCCCGCCATCGTCGACCGTTCGCCCCTGCTGCTGGCTGTCTCCAGCGGCGGTGACGCGCCGGTGCTGGCGCGCCTGCTGCGGGCCAAGCTGGAAACCTGGATTCCCGCCACCTACGGCCAACTGGCCGGGCTGGCCAGCCGCTTCCGCGAAGCGGTCAAGCAGCGCCTGCCGGACCTGCAGCAGCGCCGCCAGTTCTGGGAGGAAGTGTTCCAGGGCCCGGTGGCCGAACGCATGCTCGCCGGGCAGCCGGCGGAAGCCGAGCGCCTGTTGGCCGACAAGCTGGAAAACGGCCAGGCCGAGGCCCGCGGCGAGGTCTACCTGGTCGGCGCCGGCCCGGGCGACCCGGACCTGCTGACCTTCCGCGCCCTGCGCCTGATGCAGCAGGCCGACGTGGTGCTCTACGACCGCCTGGTGGCCCCGGCCATCCTCGAACTGTGCCGCCGCGACGCCGACCGCCTGTACGTCGGCAAGCGTCGCGCCGACCACGCCGTGCCGCAGGACGAGATCAACCGCAAGCTGGTCGAGCTGGCCAAACAGGGCAAGCGCGTGCTGCGCCTGAAGGGCGGCGATCCGTTCATCTTCGGCCGTGGCGGCGAGGAAATCGACGAACTGGCGGCCAACGGCATTCCCTTCCAGGTGGTGCCGGGCATCACCGCGGCCAGCGGCTGCGCGGCCTACGCCGGCATTCCGCTGACCCACCGTGACTATGCGCAGTCGGTGCGCTTCGTCACCGGCCACCTGAAGGACGGCAGCACCGACCTGCCGTGGAACGACCTGGTGGCGCCGGGCCAGACCCTGGTGTTCTACATGGGCCTGGTGGGCCTGCCGGTAATCTGCGAGGAACTGGTGCGCCACGGCCGCTCCGCCGACACCCCCGCAGCGCTGATCCAGCAGGGCACCACCGAACATCAGCGCGTGTTCACCGGCACCCTGGCCAACCTGCCGCAACTGGTCGCCGAGCACGAAGTGCACGCGCCGACGTTGGTCATCGTCGGCGAAGTGGTCACCCTGCGCGACAAGCTAGCCTGGTTCGAAGGCCAGCCATGAAGGTCTGGCATGCGGCGATGGCCTGGGGTGCGGCTTGCGCCCTGGCTGCCGCCGCCTTGCCGGCCGGCGCCGCCAGCTTCGACTGCAAGAAGGCCCGCCACGCCGACGAAAAAGCCATCTGCGCCGACCGCCAGCTGTCCGAACTGGACGTGCAGATGGCCACCACCTACCGCCTGCTCAGCGGCCTGTTCGCCATGGGCATGCGCGGCAACATGGGCGATGCCCAACTCGCCTGGCTGGACCAGCGCCGCGCCTGCGGCCGCGACAAGGCCTGCCTGAAGCAGCGCTACCAGGAACGCCTGGACGCCCTGCAGAAGATCTACGACGGCATCGACAAGCCGCTCTGAGCCCCGCTTTGTTCACCCGCGAATCGCGGGCAAGGGCCCGCTCCTACGGGGGCGAATGCGCTGCTGTCCTTGGCTTCAGTGCTCGGGCCGACGGCGTATAACCGCGAACGGTTATACGCCCTACGTTTTCGTGCTCGCGGGAAGGGCGGGGATAGATAGGACTTTCAGGATTACTCCGAACTCACTGTCCACTCAGGACAGCCCCCTCTCCCTTCAGGGAGAGGGTTGGGGAGAGGGTGCTCTAAACCCAGCACCTACTCCCCCGGCAAACCCCTTCGCGAGCAAGGACTAGGCGTCCCCCTCGATCCTACGAATAGCCCGGGTCTCAGCCCTTGCGCGCAATCCCCTTGCCCGGCAGATGTTCGCGCCCGTGCGGCCCGCTGAAATCCTGCTGCGGCCCCAGCGGCACTATGCCGGTCGGGTTGATGGTGCGGTGGCTGCCGTAATAGTGGTTCTTGATGTGCTGGAAGTTCACCGTGCCGGCCACCCCCGGCAACTGGTACAGCTCGCGCAGCCAGCCGGACAGGTTCGGGTAGTCGGCCAGGCGCCGCAGGTTGCACTTGAAGTGCCCGTGGTACACGGCATCGAAGCGGATCAGCGTGGTGAACAGGCGGATGTCGGCCTCGGTCAGGTGTTCGCCGGTCAGGTAGCGCCGTTCGCCCAGGCGCTTCTCCAGGCAGTCCAGTTCCTCGAACAGAGTGACGAACGCTTCCTCATAGGCTTCCTGGCTGGTAGCGAAGCCGGCGCGGTATACGCCATTGTTCACCGCCGGGTAGATGCGCTCGTTCAGCGCGTCGATCTCGCCCTGCAAGGCTGTGGGATAGAGGTCCAGATCGTTGCCGGTCAGGCCGTCGAAGGCCGAGTTGAACATGCGGATGATTTCCGCCGACTCGTTGCTGACGATGCGCTTGCGCTGCTTGTCCCACAGCACCGGCACGGTGACGCGGCCGGTGTAGTGCGGATCGTCGCGGGTGTAGCGCTGGTGCAGGAACTCCAGGCCGTCCAGGGCGTCGCCGGTGGAGCCCAGGCTGCGGTCGAAGGTCCAGCCGTTCTCCCGCATCAGCCAACTGACCACCGAAACGTCGATCAGCCCGGCCAGGCCCTTGAGCTGGCGGTAGATCAGCGTGCGGTGTGCCCAGGGGCAGGCGAGGGAGACGTACAGGTGGTAGCGCCCGGCCTCGGCGCGGAAGCCGCCTTCGCCGCTGGGGCCGGGCTGGCCGTCGGCGGTGACCCAGTTGCGGCGTTGCGCGTTCTCGCGCTGGAAGCGGCCATCCTTGCTGGTGTCGTACCACTGGTCTTGCCAGCGGCCATCGATGAGCTGTCCCATGACTGGCTCCTCAGGAAAGGGAATGGGAACCAGTCTACGCCCTTGCTATCGATGGATCGCTGCAAAAACAGGGTAGAAGCTATCTACCCGATCGATCTGTCCCGGGCGGCCCAGCGTTGCCGGGCCTCGGCGAAGGCCGCCTCGCGGTCGCGGCCCAACCCGCGCAGGCCCAGGGCGATGGTGGCGACCACCGCCAGTTCGCCGTAGGCGTCCTCCCGCTCGCCACGCCAGAATTCGACCAGCACCTGCGGCTCCAGGCGCTCCGGCTTGACGTGGCGCAGCGCCGAGAGGGCCGGCCATTCCTCGTCCCAGCTCTGGCCCGCTTCGGTGCCGTAGAGATGCGCCGGGCTGTCCGGGTTGATCTCGATCTCGCCGCCTTCGCCCTTGATCACGATGGCGCGGTCGCCGAGCAGGCGGCTGCCTTCGCGGTGGGTTTCCTGGTAGCCGGGGTGGAAGATGCTCTGCAGGATGCAGTGCGCGCCCAGCGGGTTGAGCAGGCGCACCAGGGAATGAATGGGCGAGCGCAGGCCAAGGGTGTTGCGCAGGTCGATCATCCGCTGCAGCTCCGGCATCCAGTCCACCAGCGGGGCGAAGGCCATGCCGCCCCGGTCGAGCGCTTCGCCCACGGCGTTCCAGTCGCGGCACAGCGGGATGTCCAGCGTCTGCAGCAACTGCTCGGTGTACAGGCGCCCGGCGGTGTGCGCGCCGCCGCCGTGCAGGAGGATGCGCGTGCCGCTGCCGGCCAGGCACTTGGCGGCGAGCAGGTACCAGGGCAGGTGGCGCTTCTTGCCGGCATAGCTGGGCCAGTCGAGGTCGACGGCGATCCGCGGCGCGGCCAGGCGCGCGCGCACGGCCTCGGTGAAGCCGGCCAGCTCATCGGCGCTTTCCTCCTTGTGCCGCAGCAGCATGAGGAAGGCGCCCAACTGCGCTTCCTCGACCTGGCCGTCGAGGATCATGCCCAGGGCCTCGCGGGCTTCCTCGCGGGTCAGGCTGCGCGCGCCGCGCTTGCCCTTGCCGAGGATGCGCACGAACTGCGCGAAAGGATGCTCGGCGGGTGTCTGCAGGACGAGAGGCGTGGCGGTCATAGGCAATTGGTCGGCTTCGGCAGGCCGGCGAGCTTGGCGGCAAGCTTGGCCGGGGTGCCCTTGAACAGGAGGTTGAGGTGCAGGCTGCTGCCCTTTTCCGCGCCCAGGCGCTGGGCCACGTACTTGATCAGCGGGCGGTTGGCCGGCGACAGCTGGAACTGCCCGTAGAACTCGCGCAACAGGTGGAGGATTTCCCAGTGTTCCGGCGTGAGGTGCAGGCCTTCCTGGCGGGCCAGGGCTTCGGCGGCGGCTACCGACCAGTCGTCCAGGTATTGCAGGTAGCCGTCCTTGTCCAGGGCGATGGCGCGCCCTTCCACCGTGAGGGTAGTCATAGCCAGGCGTTGACCTTGTCGTAGCGGGTGCAGAGGTCGACGAAGGCGGGGTAGTCCACGGCCTTCAGGTTGGCCGGCAGGTGCTCCTGCAGGCCGCGCGCCTGCAGGTCCTCGGCGAGGGCGAAGCAGGCGTTGGGCAGACACTCCAGGCGTTGGCGTGGGGCGCTGCTGGCGGCGAGGGCGTAGACGGCATCGCCGCTGAGCAGCAGGCCGTCGTCGTGGGACAGCAGTTGCAGGCAGCTGTCGAAGCGGCCGTCGCCGAACGGGGAATGGGAAAGCAGATGCAGCGTGCTCATCAGAGGGTGATCACCTGGTCGTATTGCTGGGTCAACTGGCGCAATGCGAGGTCGTCCAACACCTCCACCGGCAGGCTCAGACTGGCGCCGGCCAGGCCACGCTCGGTGAGGCTGCGCTCGGCGGCGTAGAGCCTTTCGACGCCGAACAGCGGCAGGGCTTGCAGGTTGGCCTGCAGATCCTTCTGTTCGAGGCTGGCGGGTTGCTGGCCCGGAGCCAACTGGAACACCCCGTCATCGAGGAAAAGGAAGGCGATGGGCAGGTCGAAGGCGCCGCCGGCCAGGGCGATGTCCAGCGCCTCGCGGGCGCCGGGGCCGCTCCACGGGGCCTGGCGGCTGACGATCAGCAGGGACTTGGCCATCAGTTGCCTCCGAAGCAGACCAGGCGGTCCGCCATCTGCGTCGCTTCATGCAGCTGGCCGAGGCCGGACAGCTCCCAGGGCGCCTGCAGGTTGGCTGCCGGGCGCTGGTAGCGGGCGGCTTCCTCGGCGTTGAGCACACCACGGCGCAGGGCGGCGGCGATGCACACCACGGCATCGAGGTGGTGCTCGCCGACGAAGCGCGTCCAGGCCGCTGCCACATCCAGTTCGTCCTGGCCGCTCACCGGGTTGCTCGAAGCGCTGTGCACGCCGTCCTGGTAGAAGAACAGGCGGACGATCTCGTGGCCGCCGGCGAGCACCGCCTCGGCGAAGCGCAGGGCGCGTCGGGCGGCGGGCGAGTGGGGCGGGGCGAAGAGGGCGATGGCGAATTTCATGGCATGGGCCGGTCGGCGGATTACAGCGCGATGATAAGGCCAGCGCGGGGATTTTGCTGCGCCGGAAAAGGAAAAAGCCCGCCAAGGCGGGCTTTTCCGGTGTTGCCGGGAAGCGTCAGTCGTCGCTGCCCATGATGCCGAAGATCTGCAGCAGGCTGAGGAACATGTTGTAGATCGACACGTACAGGCTGATGGTGGCCATGATGTAGTTACGCTCGCCACCGTGGATGATGGCGCTGGTCTGGAACAGGATGGCCGCCGAGGAGAACAGCACGAAGCCGGCGCTGATCGCCAGTTGCAGGCCGCTGATCTGGAAGAACAGCGAGACCAGCATGGCGCCCAGCAGGACGAAGAAGCCGGCGGTGATGAAGCCGGACAGGAAGCTCATGTCCTTGCGGGTGGTCAGCACGTAGGCGGACAGGCCGAAGAACACCAGGGCGGTCATGAAGAACGCCGAGGAAATGATGCTGGCGCCGTTGGCCATGCCCAGGTACAGGTTCAGGATCGGGCCGAGGGTGTAGCCCATGAAGCCGGTGAGGGCGAAGGTGGTGACCAGGCCCCAGCCGCTGTCGCGCAGCTTGAGGGTGGCGAAGAACAGGCCGTAGAAGCCGACCAGGGTCAGCAGCAGGCCCGGGTGGGGCAGGTGCAGCTGTTGCGAGACATAGGCGACCAGGCCGCTGAAGGCCAGGGTCATGGCCAGCAGGCCGTAGGTGTTGCGCAGGACTCCGCTGACTTCCCGTTGTTCCGCCGCGGCGGGGTTGAGATATTGCCGTTCTTGCATGGCTAGACACTCCTGTAAGCGGAATGGGATTCCGTGACCATAGTTGCAGTGATGATATCAAAGCCGCCTGTCAGACGTAGGATCAGAGTTTGACAGTGTGTTGCGATCCGGTACTATGCGCCCCCGAAAGGAAGTGTGGCCGAGTGGTTTAAGGCAGCGGTCTTGAAAACCGCCGGGTGTAACAGCCCCCAGAGTTCGAATCTCTGCGCTTCCGCCATCTTGCCCAAGCTGAAAGCCCCGCACTGCGGGGCTTTTGCGTTTCTGGCCGGTTCCGAATGCAGGGGATTATGCTGCCGGATCATTTCCGCATGCTTAACGCCACTTCCGTATCGCAGCGCCACTTGGTTTGTTCGATCACCACACTGGGTGCCCGCGTGGAGGATTGGGCTGACATCCCGCATGACGCCTAAGCCTTGTTTCCTACAGTGCCTGGAGAAACTCCAGTAAGGCCTGCAACTCCTGCGCATTCAGCCGCAACGGTTCGAGCAGCGGCGAAGTCTTCGGGAACAGCGGGTCGTTCTTCTGCTGCGCCGTCGGCAGCGGGTGGAACATCCCGGCGTTGTACATGTTGAGGATGCCGCGCAGGTCGCCGAACAGGCCGTTGTGCATCCAGGGCCCGGTGCGCGCGACCTGGCGCAGCGAGGGCGTGCGGAAGGCGCCGACGTCCTCGGCGCGGCCGGTCACCCTGTAGCGGCCTAGGTCCTCGTAGCGGCGGCCGTAGTAGGTCAGGCCGAGGTTGTGGAAGCTGTCGTCGCTCAAGGCTTCGCCCTGGTGGCAGTTCAGGCAGCGGGCCTTGCCGCGGAACAGGTGCAGGCCATGCAGCTGGGTATCGCTCAGGGCCTTGCCGTCGCCCAGCAGGAAGCGGTCGAGGGCGTTGCGCCGGGGCGCGAGGCTGCGCTGGTAGGTGGCCAGTGCCCGGCCCAGTTGAGCCGCGTCGATCGGTGTGTGGCCGAAGGCCTCGGCGAAGACCCGTGGATAGTCGCGGTGCGTGCGCAGGCGCTGGAGCAGCGGGTCGAGGGCGAAGGCCATCTCGGTGGGATCGACGATGGGCATCAGCGCCTGCTGTTCCAGGCTGCCGGCGCGGCCGTCCCAGAACAGGTTGGTGAAGTGGCTGGCCATGGCTACGCTGGGGGCGTTGCGGGTTCCGGCCTGGCGGTCGTGGCCGAAGGACACGCGGCGGCCGTCGGCGAAGGCCAGGTCCGGTTCGTGGCAGGAGGCGCAGGCGATCTGCCCGGAGCGCGACAGCAGCGGATCGAAGAACAGCCGCCGGCCCAGTTCGACCTGGCGCTCGTCCAGCGCCGGGGGGGCGGGCAGCGGCGCCAGCTCGCGCCAGGCCAGCCCCGGGCTGATGTCCGGGGCCGGCCAGTTCGCCGAAGGCTGGCTGTAGACCTGGCGCAGGCAGGCGTAGTCCACCGGCTGCGCGTCCAGGTGCGTGGCGCAGTCGTCGGCCCGGGCCAGCCCGGCCAGCAGCAAGCCGGCGGCCAGCAGCGTCCTAGAAGCGATAACCCACCTCCACCCAGAACTGCCGGCCGACTTCGTAGGTGGGGACGCCGCTGCTGTTCACGCTGCTGACGGAAACCCTGTCGAGCACGTTGAACACGTCGAGGTTGACGAACAGCGCCTGGTCCTTGGCGGTGGGCTGCTCCCAGGCCAGGCGCAGGTCCCAGGTGAGGGCGGCGGACTGGTCTTCTTCCTCCCACACTTCCACCGGCGAGCCCTGGTAGTCCACCTTCTTGCCGGTATCGAGAATCTGCCGGTAGCCGGCGCGGTAGCGCAGGAAGTTGCTCCAGGTGAGGTTGGCCCGGGGGATTTCGGTGATGGTGGTCAGGCGCGCGGTCCAGGGCCGGTTGAAGTTGTCCGCCGGGCGTTCGGAGTAGCGCATGAACTTGCCGTCGTACTGGATGATCGGGTCGGCGAGGTCGGTTTCGCTGACGGCGGTGGCGTAGTCGACGTTGGAACTGGTCACGTCGGTCCAGTCCAGGGCCAGCTGCAGCAGGCTGCTGGTGCCGGCGAGCTCGAAGCGGCGCTGCGGGGTGACGGTCAGGGTGAGGATGTCGCTCTCGCTGCTGCCGCCGTTGGTGTAGGTGTAGTAGCTGGTGCTCAGGTCGTCGCTGGCCGGCTGCCCGAGGTAGCGGCCCTGGGTGCGGATGATCTGGTCGCGGCCGTCGCGGTGCACGTACTTCAGCGCGAACTCGGTGCTCCAGAGCATCTGGCTGATGCCCAGGGTCCATTCGTCGTCGTAGGGGATGTCCAGCTGGTTGAAGCGCGTGTTGTTCAGGGTGCGCACCGGCGAGCCCCAGTCGGCGCCGCCGCTGGCCCGCGTCAGCTTGTACTGCAGGGCGCTGCGGCCGTCGTACAGGCGATAGGCGAACATGTTGCGTCCGTAGTAGCGGTTGGCGCCGCCGGTGAAGCGCGTGCGGCCATCGCCGAACAGGTCGTATTCGGCGGCGAAGCGCGGGGCCAGGGTCTTCTTGTCCATGTAGTCGTCGCCATCCAGGCGCAGGCCGGGGCGCAGGGTGAGGCGGCCGATGGCGATCTCGTCCTGGGCGTAGAGCGCCCAGGCAGTGGTGTCGAACTCGATCTTGCCGGCTTCGTAGACGTTCAGCTGGGTGAAGGCCTGGCCCTTGCCGGCGAAGTAGGGCGTCGGGCTCAGCGAGCACCAGTCGCTTTCGCTGCAGGTGCTGGTGGCCTTGAGCAGCGAGCCGTACCGGAATTCCTCCAGGCGGTCGTAGTAGGCGTTCTGCCGGGTCAGCTCCAGGCCGGTCTGCACCTTGTGCTGGCTGCCCAGCACCTGCCAGGGATGCCAGTCGGCGTTGAGCTTGTAGCTCCAGGTGGTCTGGCGCTGCTCGATGTCGCCGTAGTTGCCCTCGGAGCTGAGCACCGTGGCGCTGCTGGCGCCGGGGGCGCCCCAGTTCTTCTCCGGCGACCAGCGCCAGCCCTTGAAGTAGTCCTTCTCGCTGTCGCGGGAGTTGTCCATGCGCGACCAGGCGAAGGTCTGGGTGACGCTGGCCAGGGAAGCGTCCCAGATCGCCCGCAGGTTGGCCTGGTAGCCGCCGGACTTGATGTCGAGCATGGAGTCGCGGCCGTTGACGATGAAGTAGCGGTTGTCCTGCGGGGCATAGGTCAGCGCCCCCTCGAAGCTCAGGTCCTCGCGGGCTTGCCAGACGCCCTTGAGGTAGTAGTTGTCGATGCGCCGGGTCTGGTCCTTGTCCATGCCCTCGGCCGGGGCATCGTAGGTGTTCGCGTTGTAGCCCTTCAGTGGAATGGTGGAACGCTTGGAGGAATAGTTGAGCAGCAGCCCGAAGTCGTCGGTCACGTGGCCTTCGAGGGTGCTGCGCAGCACCAGCTTGTCGAACTCCGGCTGGTTGGCGTAGCTGGTGGAGTCCTCGAAGTTCTGCTGGTCGCGTTGGTCGATGTGGTAGCGCGTCCACTCCGATCGGCTCACCTGCGCCGAGACCTTGCCGTGCAGCTCGCGGCTCGGCTGCCGCGTGTTGGCCTCGATCACCCCGCCATTGAAGCCGCCATAGGAGGCCGGGACGTTGCTGTCGAGCACCTTGACCTCGTCCAGCAGGTCGGTGTCCAGGGCCAGGCCCTGGCTGCGCCCGGGCACGTCGGTCATGGAGACGGCGCTGCTGGCGTCCGCTGCCGGGTCGAGGTCGTTGTTCATGCCCACGCCGTCGACCAGGAACAGGTTCTGCCAGTACTTGGCGCCGTTGATGCTGACGTTGGCCGGGTCGATCTCCCCGGGCGTCTTGCTGCTGAGCTGGGCGTCGTCGAACTGCACGTTGGGGTTCATCTTCAGCAGGCTGGTGATGTCGCCGTTGCCGGCCGGCATGCGCTCGATGATCTCGCGGTCGAAGTCCATCTCGCCCTGGAAGTTCCGGATCCGCGGGGCACGCACCCACATGTCGCCGGCGGAGACGGCGTTGCTCAGGTCGACGCGGAACAGCGAGACCAGGTTGGGCTCGCCGTAGCGCCAGTGCAGGCCGCTGCCCTGCAGCAGCCGGTCGAGGGCGTCCCAGGCGCTCATCCGCCCGGCAACGGCCGGGCTGCGCAGGCCCTCCAGCAACTCGCTGTCGGCGCTGACCTGCAGGCCGCTCTGCTGGCCGAAGACGAGCAGGGCGGAGGCCAGGGATTGGGCGGGAATCTCGAAGTGCCGCTTGTGCTCCAGCGGCGCCTCGTCGTCCTGGGGCGGGGTAGCGGCCCAGGCGGGCAGGGGAGCGAGCGGGGTGAGGCAGAGCAGGCCGATGCCGCCGAGTTGGCGCAGGGGCAGGTAGAAACGGCCGCAGCCGCGGGCTACGGACTTCCCGTTGAGATTCATGGAGCGCTGTCTCCGAAAGGCGCGAGGCGCCAGTTGCAGTTGATAACGACTCTCAGTCGTGTTCAGCGCTCAATGACGTAACCTACGGCGATTTTTTCAATCGCCGCATGAAATTTCTTACCTCCCAGGACTTACCGACAGCCACAACGGGCCCCAGCCACCGACTTCGCCACCGAATGGCCGGACCATGGCCTGCAGCGCGCGGCGTGGGTCGCGCAGGTCGTAGATACCGGTGACGCGCTTGCCGGCGAAGGCCTTTTCGTCCACCAGCAGCACCCCCGGGTAATTGCGCCGCAGTTGCGCCAGCAGGTCGGGCAGGGGCGTGTCGTTGGCCAGCAACTGGCCTTGGCGCCAGGCGCCGATCTGTTCGGCGGGAACCTTCTCCTGGCGCGCCTGACCACCCGGAAGTTCGACCCGCAGCCGGTCACCGGGGCCCAGCTGGCGCGGCGGCAGGTCCAGCGGCGGCTGGACGCGTACCGAGCCGCGCGCCACCGCCACTTCCCAGGCTTTGCCCTCGGCGCGGACGTCGAAGGCGGTGCCGGTCACCGTCACCTCGCCATCGCCGGCCTCGACGCTGAAGGGCCGCGCGGCGTCGTGGGCGACGTCGAAGAAGGCCTCTCCCTGCACCAGGCGGACCTGCCGCCGGTCGCCGCTGAACGCCAGTTCCAGGCGGCTGCCGGCGGCCAGGGAGACCTGGCTGCCGTCGGGCAGGCGCAGTTCGCGGTTGGCGCGGGCGCTGAAGCGGTCGGGATCGTCCGGTTGCAGGGCCCAGGCGAGCACGCCCAGCAGCAGCGAGGCGGCCAGCGCCAATGGCCAGCGCCTACGCTGTCGAGGCCGTGGAGCCGCAGGCGCGGCCTCGGGCGCTGGCCTCGGCGTCTGCGCGCTTCCGGCAGGCATGCCGCTGAGCTGCCAGGCCCGCCCGACCTGGCGCAGCGCCTGGGCGTGGCGCGGGTCGGCCTCGGCCCAGGCGCGGCAGGCCCGGCGCAGTTCCATCGAATCCGGCGCGTCGCGCAGGCGCATCAGCCAGTCCATGGCCTGCTGCCAGACCGGATCGTCGTCCAGGGGTGTGTCTCGCTCGTCGGTCTCGCTCACGCGGTCCTGCTCATCCATGGGGGCGGAGGGGGACATTGTCGGGCGCTTGCGCCCGCGGCGCCAGGCTTCATTGTCCATCGTCGGTCAGGCTCCGCGCGCAGTGGCCAAGGGCCTGGCGCACCAGGTTGTGGACCATCCCCACGGAAAGCTCCAACTGGTCGGCGATGGCCTGCAGGGTCAGCCCCTCCAGGCGGTACAGCTCGAAGACGCGCCGCGTGCGCTCGGGCAGTTCGTCGAGCGCGCGGTGCACGCGCTGCAGCTCCTCGCGCTGCAGGGCGATCTGCTCCGGCGAGGGACGCGGGTCGCTGAGGAAGTCGAAGAAATCGTCGTCCGCCGCCTGCCGTTCCCCATGCAGCGGACGACGCACGAAGTCCAGCGCCAGGTTGCGCACGATGCGGTACAGGTAGGCGCTGGGCTGATGCAGTTGGGCGACGCTCAGTTCGGCGCTGGCGAAGCGCAGCCAGGCTTCCTGGACGACGTCTTCGGCGTGTGCCCTGCAACCGACGATGGGCGTGGCGTAGGTGACCAGCGCGGTACGGTGGGTAAGGAACAACTGCAGCTTGTGTTGGCCTGGGTCTGTCACGGTGCCGGGGAGTCTGAGGTCGCGGGGGAGGAGGCTTAATCGAACATGGGAATCATTATCATCTCAGTAAACGGCGGCAAGCGCCAGATAGGCCGGGGCGCGATCGACAGGCCGGTACCTGGACTCGGCTAAAGATTCTCGGGAACGAGCAGCCCCTTCCTGCGGTAGTGCTCGATGTCGATGCCAAAGGCGCCGCTGGGGTGGACCAGGTAGAGGTAATAGGGTTTTCCCTGGTCGTCCTTCGGGTTCGTGGCCAGGTCGATGACCCGTTCCCGGCAGGGTTGCTTGTCGGCGTCCAGCACTCTCAGCAGCTTGGGCTTGAGCTTGTTGCCGGGCGGGCAGCCGATGATGATGCCGATTTCGCCATTGCTCAGCTCGGCGATCTCGCCCGGCGGGTAGATGCCGATGAGCTTGACGAAGTGCGCGACCATCTCTTCGTCGAAGTGCGTGCCGGCTGCATCAAATATTATCCGCAGCGCTTCCAGGCTGGAGCGCCCCTTGCTGTAGACCCTGTCGCTGGTGATGGCGTCATAGGCGTCGACTATCGCTACCAGCTTCGCCACTTGTGGGATTTTGTCGTGCCGCAGGCCCCGGGGATAGCCGCTGCCGTCCAGGCGTTCATGGTGGCAGTAGGCGGCATCGACGGCCGCCGGCGGGACGTCGCTGGTGCTCATGAGCAGCTTGCGGCCGCTGTCGGCGTGGGTCTGCATGATCAGGTATTCGTCCGCCGACAGCCTGCCGTTCTTGGTCAGTATCGGTAGCGGAACCTTGATCTTCCCGAGGTCGTGGAGCATGCCGCACATGCCGATATCGACCAGTTCCCGTGGCAGCATGTCGAGCCTGCGGCCCAGGGAAATCGCATAGATGGCCGTTCTCAGCGAGTGCTCGGCGGTGTAGTCGTCCTTGTTCCTGATCTGGGTGAGCCAGAGCATTGCCGCGGGGTTGCGCAGAATACTGTCGACGCACTTCTCGATGGTGCGCTTGACCCCGGGGATGTCCAGGGCCTGGCCGAGACGCACCGCGTCCAGCAGGCCCCGGGAAACCTCCAGCGCTTCGCCCCAGGTCTGCTGCGCCTGCTCTATCTCCTGCCGGAAATCCACCTTGCCAATGAGTGGCACAAGCTCCGCGTGGGTATCCCCGGGGACGCCGTCGGGCTGGGACCGGGCCTCGACCCAGGCATGCTTGGCTACCTGCCTGATCCGCTCCAGTTCCTTGAGGGTCCTGATCTGGAAGCCACGGAACAGAAACGGGGTGTTCTCCCAGGACTCGTCGAGTTCCAGCACATACATCCCGACGGTCAATTCGCAAACATCGATCCTTACCCTGTCTTTGCCACGCAATCGTTGTTTTCTCTGTGCAGTTTTCTTTACGAATAATGTCAATATGACATCATTTTTATCGGTTTCATTGATCTGCATCAGTGGAATGGTTTTCTTGTTTTCTGTTTATGCGGGGCGCTTCAAGGATTTTTTCTGACTCTTGCGGCAGGGGTAGAGGCCGGTGTTCGATAAAGCTGCATGTCGGTTTGCTTCCAGAAACGTCGACATCTAGATGGATGCAGCAACCTCTACGATCAGGCTGCGCAGCCAGGTCAGCCCAGGGTCGTGCTGCTGGTACTTGTTCCACTGCATGGCGATGGTCAGGCGTGGGGCGGTCCAGGGCAACGGCAGGATCTTGAGGGGCAGGTAGGTGACCCAGCGCTCCGCCAGCAGGCGGTGCATCGTGGCCAGCCGTTCGGTGCCTATCAGGTAGGACGGCACGCTGTTGAAGGTGTTCGTGATCACGTCGAAGCGGCGCTCGATGTCGAACTTGTGCAGGAACCACTCGTCCACGGTGGGAACCCGCTTTTCGCCCCAGCGCACCAGCACGTGCTTCATCTGCTTGTACTGCTCGAAGCTCAGGGTCGCCTCGGTCAGCGGGTTGTCGCGGCACATCACGCAGACGAATTCATCCTGGAACAGGGCTTGCGACGGGTGTTCGGTGGTGATCTGCAGGTCCGGCAGGAGCAGCAGGTCGATCTCGCCACGCTCGATCTGTTCGGTGGGCGCGTTGTGCGGCGGGAACATCTCTATCGAGCACAGGGGCGCGGAGTGGTTGATCCGCCGGCTCACCTCCGGCATCAGCACGGTACCGACGTAGTCGGAGACGATGAGGCTGAATTTCCGGCTGGATTCCGCAGGTTTGAACAATGCGCGGTTTTCCAGGGTGGCACGCATCTGGATCAGCAACTCGCGGATCGGCAGCGCCAGGCCGTCACCCACCGGCGTGCGCACCATCCGGCGCCCGATCTGCACCAGCAGGTCGTCCTGGAAGTAGTCGCGCAGGCGGGCGAGGGCGGCGCTGGTGGCCGGCTGGCTGAGGTGCAGGCGCTCGCCCGCACGGGTGATGTTCTGTTCGGTGAGCAGGACGTCGAGGACGACCAGCAGGTTGAGGTCCAGACCGTAGAAACGCATCGGATTCGCTCTTGTCGGCACGTCGGATGCCTGCCGATGGCGGGCGCCGAGATGATTGTTGTTGTTTTACCCGGCTGGGGAGCGGGGCTTTTTACAATCCATCGCAGTTATGGTTTGTATGTCAATTAAAAATTTCCCGAATGGTTCAGGGTTGCGTAATTTCGTCACTGCCCCGTCGCAGAACCGACAGGGGAAGACGCCAGGCCGATTGCCGCGGCGTACAGAACAAGAACGAAAACCGGAGATGACCATGCGCTGCCACGCCTCAGGTACGTCCGGGCAGGACCTTGCCCCTTGCGCTTCGCTGCCGGCCAGTTCTGGCCCGGCATTCACCGACTCCTTCCTGAATCCGCCCGGGCCTCCCGAATGCGCGCGACCGCGCCGGGACGCCGCCTGGGCATGACCCCCGCGTACCCGTCGATCTGACGCCTCGTCCGGGCGCAGCGCGGGCACAGGTTCCATTACCCGACTCACCTGGTGCCGGCCGAAAGGCCCGGCGAGGTCCGGCTGCGCCGTCGATGGCGGCTGCACGGCCGGCGCCAGCAGTCCAGCACAGAGGTATCGCATGATGGGTGGACACAATCCTCTCAAGGGATGGCAAGTGGAGCGGCAAGCCATCCAGTTCATCGGGCATGACTTGCAACGTCCGGAGTGCATAGTCGCGCAGCCCGACGGCACGCTCTGGGCCGCCGATGCCCGCGGAGGCGTGATGCGCATCGGCGCCGACGGCAGCCAGGCGCTGCTGGCGCCGCAGCAGGCGGCGGTTGCCGAGGTGTCCTTCGAGCAGCGCTACGTGCAGTCCCAGGGCGCCTCGCTGCCCAACGGCCTGGCGCTGACCGCCGAGGGCGACTTCATCATCTGCAACTGGGGCCTGGATCGCATCGAGCGCCTGGACCGCCAGGGCCACCTGCAGGTACTGCACGACCACCTGCACGGTCGCCCGCTGGGCAAGACCAACTTCCCCCTGCTCGATTCCAGGGGGCGCATCTGGTTCACCGTGACCACGACCATGCAGCCATGGACCGACTCGATAAATTCCGGTGTGCTCGATGGCTACATCGGGGTGATCGACGAGAAGGGCATCCGCATCGTCGCCGAGGGTTTCGGCGGCACCAACGAGATTCGTTTCGACGACAACGAGCAATGGCTCTACGTGGTCGAGAGCAACGTGCGGCGCATCTCGCGCTTGCGCCTGCGTCCCGACGGCTCCCTGGGCGAGCGGGAAATCTATGGGCCCAGCGAACTGGAGGGCTTCCCCGACGGCTTCGCCTTCGACAGCTACGGCAACCTCTGGGTGACGCTGGTGATGAGCGACAAGCTGATCGCCATCACGCCCGACGGCGAGGTGCTGACGCTGCTCGACGACGGCGATCCGCAGGCCACCGCGCGGCTCAACCGGCACTACGCCGACAAGACCCTGACCCCCGAGATCATGGCCGCGGCCCGCGGCACCCTCGCGCCCTGGATGGCCAGCCTGACCTTTGGCGGTTCCGACCTGAAGACGGTTTACCTGGGCAGCCTGCAAGGCACCCGCATCCCCTGGTTCCGCGCCCCGGTGGCCGGCCAGGCGCTGATTCACTGGCGCTAGGCGCAGCCCCGGGGCGCCGAGCGCCGACATTGTCCCAAAACAAGAATAAGGATCAGACGATGAAACCCATGCGACACACGAAGTACCAGTCCCGGTTGTGCCCGGGCGTGCGCGGCCAGACCCTGGCCCTGGCGGTGATCGCCGCCTTCGGCAGCGCCTCCAGCGAAGCCTTCATGCTCGACACCGAGAACCCGGACCTGAAGGTGCTCTGGGATACCACGGCCAAGTACTCCACTGCGTTCCGCGTCAAGGGCCAGGACTCGCGCCTGACTCGCGAGCCCCAGGCGAACTGGCCCAACACCGACGACGGCGACCGCAACTTCGACAAGGGGCTGATCTCCAATCGCCTGGACGTGCTCACCGAATTCGACCTGACCTACCAGCAGCGCTACGGCTTCCGCGTGAGCGGCGCCGGCTGGTACGACACCGAGTACCACGGCCATAACGACAACGACTCGCCGGCCACCGCCAACGCCATCTCGGTGGACCATGACGAGTTCACCTCCGGCACGCGCAAGTTGCACGGCGGCAACGCGGAGGTGCTAGACGCCTTCGTGTTCGGCCGTTTCGACCTGGGCTCCATGCCGCTGACCGGCCGCCTCGGACGGCATACCACCTTGTGGGGCGAAAGCCTGTTCTTCGGCGGCAACGGCATCGCCAACGCCCAGGCGCCGATCGATGTGGTGAAGGCGCAGTCGGTACCCAACACGCAGTTCAAGGAACTGATGCGCCCGGTCAACCAGCTGTCCGGCCAGTTGCAGCTCACCCCGGACGTCGCCATTGGCGCCTATTACCAGCTGGAGTGGGAGAAGAGTCTGTTGCCGGGCGCCGGCAGCTATTTCTCCGGTGTCGACTTCCTCAGCAACGGTGCGGAACGAATGCTGCTGGCCAGCGACGGCAGCAGCTACTTCCGCCGCATCAGCGATATCAAGGCCAAGGACTCGGGGCAGGGCGGCGTGCAACTGCGCTTCCGTGTCGGCGAGGTGGACTATGGCCTGTACGCGGTGCGCTACAACGAGAAGACCCCGCAGATCTACATCCTGCCGGGCGTCGGCGCCGGCGCTACCGACTCGGGCTACCGCGCCGGCAGCTATCGCTGGGTCTACCCGGAAGACGTCCGCTCCTTCGGCGCCAGCGCTTCGCGTACCTTCGGCGAGGTGAACGTCGCCGGGGAGATTTCCATCCGCCGCAACACCCCGCTCAGCAGCGATGCCCAGGTGGATTCCACCGGTACCGCCGATGGCGACGGCAATGTCCTCTACGCGGTGGGCAACTCGGTGCACGCACAGGTCAACTGGATGGCCAGCCTGGGGCCCAACTTCATCTCCAACGAGGCCGACCTGCTGGGCGAGATCGCCTGGAACCGCCTGAGCAGCGTGACCAAGAACCGCAGCGCGCTGAACCCCAATGCCGACCGCGACGCCACCAACATCCGCATGGTCTACGAGCCGAAATACCGCCAGGTCTACCCGGGCCTCGACCTTTCGGTGCCGATGGGGGTGGGCTACGGCCTGGACGGCAACTCGGCGGTGGTGGGCTCGTTCCTCGGCGAGCATGTCGGCGACCTCAACGTGGGGCTGAACGCCACCTACCTGGACGTCTGGCGCTTCGGTGTTTCCTACACCCACTACTTCGGCCCCGTGGACAACGCCATCGATGCCGATGGCCACGGTTCCTACAAGCAAAACCTGGCGGACCGCGATTTCGTCGCGGTGACCCTGCGTCGCACCTTCTGATCCTGCTGGAGAACTGACATGAACGCCCACTCCCTGCCGCTGCGCACGGCCATCCTAGGCGCACTGCTGACCTTCGGTTCCCTGGCGCTGGCCGCCGTCTCGCCCCAGGAGGCCGAGCGCCTGAACAAGGACCTGACTCCCCTGGGAGGAGAGAAGGCCGGCAATGCCGACGGCAGCATCCCGGCCTGGACCGGCGGCTACACCCAGCCGATTCCCGGTTTCGTCAACGGCGGCCGCCGCCCCGATCCCTTCGCCAGCGAGAAACCGCTGCTGAGCATCAATGCAGGCAACATGAGCCAGTACGCCGACAAGCTCTCCGAAGGCGTCAAGGCGATGATGCAGAAGTACCCGGACAGCTTCCGCATCGACGTCTACCCGAGCCACCGCACCGCCGCGGCCCCTCAGTGGGTGTATGACAACACCCTGAAGAACGCCTCCAGCGCCAGGCTCGACAACGGCAAGCTGGAAGGTGCCTATGGCGGCATTCCTTTCCCGATCCCGCAAAGTGCCGAGGAGATCATGTGGAACCACTTGCTGCGCTGGCGTGGTTCGTCCTGGCACGTCGACGTGCGCGGCGTGCAGACCACCGCCAACGGCAACCACGTGCCCAGCGTGCTGGCCTCGGGGTCGTTCGAGATGCCGTACTACCTCAAGGAAGGCTCGCCGGAACAGCTGAAGAGCCGCTACGGCAACAACTACTGGATGATCCGCATGCTCAACTACGGACCGCCGATCCGTGCCGGCGAGGCCATCACCGGGCACGAGAACCTTGATCCGGACAGCACCCAGTCGTGGGTCTACCTGACCGGCCAGCGCCGCGTGCGCAAGCTGCCCAACGCCTGCTGCGACACACCGACGCCGGCCAGCGCGGGCATCTCCATGTTCGACCAGACCGACGTCTTCACCGGCCGCCTGGACCGCTTCAACTGGAAGATCGTCGGCAAGAAGGAGATGTACATCCCCTACAACACCAACCGCCTGTTGCAGCGCACTTCCAAGGAAGTGCTGCTGGACCACCACATCAACCCGCAGGACATGCGCTTCGAACTGCACCGCGTCTGGGTGGTCGAGGCCACGGTCGCCCCCGGCAAGCGCCACCTGGCGCCCAAGCGGCGCTACTACGTCGACGAGGACACCTGGATCGCCGTGCTGGCCGACCACTGGGACGCCAATGGCCAGCTCTGGCAGATGGGCTTCGCCGATCCGATAGTGATGCCCGATATTCCCGCCACCGCGTCGCCGCAGAGCTTCGGGTTCTACGACCTGATCTCCGGCAGCTGGTACTTCGACGGCATGCTCAACGACTCCAAGGAGCAGTACAAGATCGTGCCGACCTATCCGGAAACCACCTTCAC
This sequence comes from Pseudomonas sp. A6, assembly GCF_052367875.1. NCBI lineage: Bacteria > Pseudomonadati > Pseudomonadota > Gammaproteobacteria > Pseudomonadales > Pseudomonadaceae > Pseudomonas > Pseudomonas sp. A6. Next base: position 2,842,380 of record NZ_CP198970.1, read on the forward strand.
CCCGGAAGCGATGGCCGGCGAAGGGGTTCGTTGAGTACCTGAGGTCCCGCCCCCGCGAGGGGGCCGGGAACGGTCGCCAGCGGCCGTTCCCTCCCGATTCAGCAAGGAGTTGAAGATGAGCAATACCCCCTACGACATCGTCGCCATGGGCGCCGGGCACAACGGCCTGGTGGCTGCGGCCTACCTGGCCAAGGCGGGCAAGAAGGTCCTGGTGCTGGAGCGCAAGGGCTATCCCGGCGGCGGCGTCACCACGCGCCAGCTCAATACCCCCGGCTATTGGCACGACGAGCATTCCAGCGTGCACATCATGATCCAGGGCAACCCGATGCTGCGCCAGGATGAACTGGGCCTGCTCAGCCAGCACGGGCTGAAGTACCACTACTCGCCGGTGCCGCACGCCACCATCTTCCCGGACCAGTCGGCGCTGTTCACCTACAGGGACGTCGACAAGACCTGCGAATGCTTCGCCAAGGTCTCGCCGAAGGATGCCGAGACCTATCGCAACTTCGTGAAGCTCAGCCAGAACATCCTGCAGATGTTCATGCCCGGCCTGTACGCGCCGCCGCCGCCGCTGGGCGAACTGGTGGCGATGCTCGACCGCAGCGATGAAGGCCGCTTGATGCTGGACTACATGAATCGCGACTGCCTGGACCTGGTCAACCAGCTCTACGAGAGCGACAAGATCAAGATCCACCTGCTGCGCCTGGTCAGCGAGAACCTGCAGGCGCCCAACGAACTGGGCACCGGCATGGGCGTGCTGCTGATGCCCGGGATCATCCACACCTACGGCGTTTCACAACCCATCGGCGGCAGCGGCAAGCTGACCGAGTCGCTGGTGCGCTGCATCGAGTCCCACGGCGGCGAGGTGCGCTGCAACGCCGAGGTGGCGCAGATCCTCACCAGCGGCGGCCGCGCCAGCGGCGTGCGCCTGAGCAGCGGCGAGACCATCCAGGCCCGTGACGCGGTGATCGGCGCCATCCACCCCCACGTCGTGCGCAAGTTCGTCGAGGGTGTGCCCGAGCCGGTGCTGGCGCGGGCGGAACGCGCGACCCTGGCGCCGTTCTCGATCATGGTCAGCCACTACGACCTGAAGGAGAACTGCAAGTACCACGCGGGCGAGGAGGTGGGGTACGCCACCATGCTGGAGTTCATGGCCACCGACTCGCTGGACGAGATGCTGGCCGATTTCGACGAACTCAAGCGCGGCTACATCAGCCAGCGCCGCCTGTGCGCCGGCGGTGATGAAAGCATCGGCGACAAGACCCGCGTCCCCGCCGGGGCCGGCATGTTCCATGGCATCACCTTCGCGCCCTACAAGGTCAACGACCCGCGCTGGAAGGACCGCCACTGGGACGACTTCAAGGAAGAGATCGGCGACCTGTCGCTGGAGCACTACCGCAAGTTCGTGAGCAACCTGACCGGCGACAACATCATCGCCCGCAGCATCGTCAGCCCGGTCGACCTGGAGCGCTCCAGCCCCAACAGCATGATGCGCGGCGACCTGCATGGCGTGGCGCCTTACTTCTATCAGAGCGCCGGCCACCGTCCGACGCCGGACCTCGGCCAGTTCACCGTGCCCGGCGTGGAGCGGCTGTACCTCGCCGGTCCGTTCCAGCATCCCGGCGGCGGTGTCTACGGCGCCGGCCGGGCCACCGCGATCAAGATGTTCGAGCAACTGGGCATGGACTTCGGCGCGGTCTCCTCCGGCGTGCGCGAGGACCTGCCGCCACCGGCCGGCCAGGCCGCAGCCGCCCGCGAGGGCATGGTGCTGCGCGGGCCGGCGGACGAGGAGCTGATGCACGTCGAGTCGATCCGCCGGGTCGGCGACGAGCTGGTGATCAAGGGCAAGAGCTTCGGCACCTTGCCCATGGAGGCACGGCTGGACGGCGCCGCCACGCGGGCCGGCCTGAAGATGCTGAGCCTCAAGGACATGGCGTTTCTCGCCAGCCTGCCGTTCCGCAAAGCCAAGCAGTCCTGAGCGATCCGGGACAGGAGCAAAGCACCATGAATATCGTCGGTCTTGAATACCTGGTCTTCGGCGTCGAAGACCTCCAGGGCGCCCACCAGTACCTGGTTGACTACGGCCTGCGCGTGCAGGACTACGACCCGGCGGGCGGCGGCGTCTACGTCGCCCTCGATGGCACCGGCCTCATCGTGCGGCGCAGCGATGCGCCCGGCCTGCCACCGCTGCCGCCGGGGGCGGTTTCGCCTTCACTGCGCGAGACCGTCTATGGCGTGGCCGACGAGGCCACGCTGGCGGCGATCCGCGACGAGCTCGGGCGTGACCGGGAGCTGCGCATCGACGCCGATGGCAGCCTGCACTGCCTGGACGACGGCGGCTTCGGCGTGGCTTTCATGGTCACCCGCCGGCAGCCGATCCAGGCGCGCTACCTGGGCTTCAACGTGCCGGGCCAGGCGCCGGGGCGGGCCCCCAACGACTGCGCCGCGGACCCCGATGCCCATATCGAACCGCGCTCGCTGTCGCACGTGGTGTATTTCGTCTCCGACGTGGACAAGGCCGAGGCCTTCTACCGGCGCCTGGGCTTCGTGGTCACCGACCGCTTCAACCACCTCGGCCCGTTCATGCGCCCGGCCGGCACCCTGGATCACCACACGCTGTTCATGATCCAGAGCCAGAACGAGCACATGGTCGGCTGCAACCACTTCACCTTCCACCTGGGCTCGGCCGGCGAGGTCCTGCAGCAGGGCTGGCGCTTCGTCAAGAAGGGCTATCGCAGCTTCTGGGGGCCGGGGCGGCACATCATGGGCAGCAACTACTTCTGGTACTTCAACAGCCCCTTTGGCGCCGTGATGGAAATGGACGCCGACATGGACCAGCACGACGAACTGTGGGCGGCACGGGCGATGGACCCCGGCTCGGACAACTCGCAGATCTTCCTCTTCGACGCCATCGACAAATGGGCGCCGGGTGAGTGAGGAAGCGGCCATGCCGGATGAACAACTGCTCTGCCTGCTCCGGGACATTCCCGACGGCGGCGCCCGGGGCCTGTTGCGCGAGGGGCGGGACGACCGGGTATTCGCGGTGCGCCAGGGCGAGGAGGTGTTCGTCTGGCTCAACGACTGCCCGCACAACCATCGCCCGCTGGACTACCGGCAGGACATGTTTCTCTCCGGCGATGGCCAGCACATCGTCTGCTTCGCCCATTCCGCGCACTTCGACATCCGCGCCGGACACTGCTTCGCCGGACCCTGCGTCGGCCAGCGCCTGACGCCAGTGCAGGCGCGCGTGGCGGCCGACGGCGGCGTGTGGATTCCCCGGCAACTCCCGGCCGCGCCGGCGCCGCAGCGGCGCGTGGCCAGGCATCCCTGATTTCAAGCTAAAGGTCGAACCCATGTTTCAGTACTTTCCCACCAACTATGTCTGGAGCCTCTCGACGATGATCGCCCTGACCCACGGCGGCAACATCGGGGAGGTGGATGCGATGTGCGCCCCCCTGCTGGACGTCGCCAGGGCAGGGGATGACCCCGGCACCGAGGCTTTTTTCCAGGCCTGGAAGGGCGGCGGCGACAAGCTGGTCGAACTGGCCGACGCGGACCTGGCGCGTGGGCGCAAGCGTTCCGCGGGTGACAAGCTGGGGCGCGCCGCCCTGTACTACACCATCGCCGAGCGCATGCAGGCGCACGGCTACGAGCACCGCCTGGCGCTGTACAAGCGTTCGCTCGAACTCTTCGAGCAGAGCCGCCAGCTGCGCCACGAGAACTGCCAGCGGGTCGAGATTCCCTATGGCGAGGCCTGCATCAGCGGCCTCTACGTTCGCGCCGAGGGCCTTGCCCCCGGAGCCCGAGCGCCCATCGTGGTGATCATGAACGGCCTCGACAGCACCAAGGAGATGCTGCAGAAGAGTGTCATGGGCAGCCAGTTCGCCGAGCGCGGCCTGTCGGCACTGTTCATCGACCAGCCGGGAACCGGCGAAGCCTTGCGCCTGCATGGCATGCCGGCGGTGCATGACACCGAGGTGTGGGCGAGCCGGGTGGTCGACTGGCTGGAGACACACCCCGAGGTGGACCCTCGTCGCATCGGCGCGCTCGGGGTTTCCCTGGGCGGCTACTACTGTCCGCGCGCCGTGGCCTTCGAGCCGCGCTTCGCCTGCGGCGCGGTCTGGGGCGCCAACCACGACTGGCGGGCCGTGCAACAGGCACGCCTGAAGCGCGAGGGCGAAAATCCCGTTCCGCACTACTGGAAGCACGTGCAATGGGTGTTCGGCGCCCGCGACCTCGACGACTTCTTCGCCAGGGCCGAGCACATGCACCTGGACGGGGTGCTCGAGCGCATCCGCGTGCCCTTCCTCGTCACCCACGGCGAGAATGACCGCCAGATCCCCCTGCGCTATGCCCATCTCACCTTCGAGCAACTGGTCAACAGCCCGGACAAGGAGCTGATCGTCTTCACCGACCGCGAAGGCGGCGTCGAACACAGCTCGCTGGACAACCCCGGCAATGCCGGAGCCCTGATCGCCGACTGGCTGGCGGAACGACTGGGCGGAACCACCGAATGAGCCTACAGGCACAGATGCATCCAGGAGAAAGACCATGGCACTGATTCAGCGTGCGCTCGTTGTCGGTGGGGGGATCGGCGGCATGTGCGCCGCCATCGAACTGAGCAAGCAGGGCATCGCCGTCGAGCTGGTGGAGATCAACCCGAACTGGGCGCCTGACGGTGCCGGCATCACCATCAGCGGGCCGACGCTGCGTGCCCTGCGGCAGATCGGCGTGGTCGACGAGGTGTTGCACGAAGGTGGCTCCTGGCGGGCCATCGACATCTGTGACGCCAACGGCAACGTCACCCGCACGGTGCCGATAGCCGCCATTCCAGGCGCCGAGGACCTGCCGGGGGCGGCCGGCATTCTGCGGCCGGTGCTGGCCCGCATCTTGGCCCGGGCGACCGAGCGGGCAGGAGTGCGCGTACGCCTGGGGCAGAGCTTCCGGGACATGCGCCAGGACGAGGCAGGGGTGGACGTGCTGTTCAGCGACGGCACTGGCGAACGCTACGACCTGGTGATAGGCGCCGACGGGGTCAACTCGGCAGTGCGCAAGCTCGTATTGCCTGATTTCCCCGGCCCGCGCTTCACCGGGCAGGGTTCGTGGCGTGCCGTGGTGCCGCGGCAGAGGGAGAATTCCACGGTCTACATGGGGCGTACCACCAAGGCCGGGGTGAACCCCATCAGCGACAGCGAATGCTACCTGTTCGTCCTCGACAAGCGCGAGGGCATGGACTTCATTCCGCCGGAGGAGTGGCCGGGCAAGCTGGCCGAGTTGCTGGGGGAGTTCGGTGGCCAGGTCGCCGAGATCCGCGAGGGCATCCTCGATGGCTCGCTGCGCAACCACCGTCTGCTGTACCGGCCGCTGGCCGGGCACATGATAGGGGCGCCCTGGCACAAGGGGCGCATCGTATTGCTGGGCGACACCGTGCATGCCACCACGCCGCACCTGGCGTCCGGCGCGGGCATCGCCATCGAGGGCGCCATCGTCCTGGCCGAGGAGCTGGGCCGGCGGCACTCGCTGGAAGGCGCGCTGACGGCCTACGCCGGGCGCCACTTCGACCGCGCCAGCCTGGTAGTGCGCGCCTCCGGGCGGCTGGGGCAGATCGAGCAGGAAGGCGGCTCGCTGGAAGAGCACACCCGGGTGATGATCACGGCCCAGGAGGCCCTGCGCGCACCCATCTGAGAGGCCCCGGCCGCTCCGAATGCCCGTGCCCGCCCATCCCTTGCCAGGGAGGTGGTAGGCACGGGCATTCGCTTTTGGGCGGGGAGCGTTGACTCATTTGTTCCATGGATACCTTGGATTCCGACAAACGATTTCCCGAATGAATAGGCGGGCGATAAGGTCGTTGCCATAGAGCCGGGCGGCCAAGCGGGCGCCCCGATAACAAGAACAACAACCAGGAGACTCATCGTGCAGAGTACTCACCAAGGCCGCGTCGCGGTCATCACCGGCGCCGCTGGCGCCCTGGGCCACCACTTCGCCTGCCACCTGGCCCGCCAGGGATGCCACCTGGCCATGGCCGACCTGAGCCTCCCCGAAGAAGCCGTCGCCGCGGTGCGCGAACTGGGCGCCGAAGTCTATGCCGAGGCCTTCGACCTGGCCGACGCCGAGGCCCTGCGACGCTTCGCGGGCAAGGTGCTGGAGCGCTTCGGGCGCTGCGACATCCTGGTCAACAATGCCGCCTACATGCCGCTGGTTCCTTTCGCCGAACTGACCCTGGAATGCTTCCGGCGCTTCGAGGCGGTGAACGTCGAGGCCTCGCTGCTGCTGGCCCAGTGCTTCGCCCCGGACATGGCCAGCCGTGGATACGGCCGTATCGTGCAGATCGCCTCCAGCACCGTGGGCAATCCGATGCCCAACTTCGCCGCCTACATCACCACCAAGATGGCCGGTATCGGCCTGGTCCGCGCCCTGGCCGCCGAGCTTGGCCCGCAGGGCATCACCGTCAATGCGATTTCCCCAGGGCTCACGCGCACCGCGGCGTCGGAGAAGAACCTGCCGCCGGCGCTGTTCGCCGCGGTGTGCGAACAGCAGTTGATCAAGCGCAACGGCGTGCCGGAAGACCTGTGCGGGCTGCTCGCCTTCATCACCTCGGAAGAGGCGGGTTTCATCACCGGCCAGGTGCTCAACGCCGACGGCGGCACGGTGTTCTGATCACGCCGCAGCGCCGTCACCGCCATAACAATTACAAGAGTCAGCGTCATGCAGATTGCCTTGCCCAGCGGCTCGCGCCGCCGCGTTGCCACGCGTCCATGGTGTTCATCGATCCTTGCCGTTTCCCTGGTTCTGGTCAGCGGTGCGTTCGGTGCCGGTGCGCCGGCTGCCCTGCCGCTGGCCGATGCCGATAGCCGTCCTGCGCTGCACGCGGAGTCTTTCGAACAGGCGGCCATCCTCGCCCTGCAGGACACCGGCAGGCGCCTGGTGGCGGTGGGCGAGCGCGGCCTGATCCTGCTGTCCGAGGATGGCGGCAGGCATTGGCGCCAGGCACGCGTGCCGGTCAGCGTGACCCTCACCGCCGTGCGCTTCCCCACGCCCGAGCAGGGCTGGGCCGTGGGGCATTTCGGCACCGTGCTGCACAGCGACGACGGCGGCCTGAGCTGGAGTGTCCAGCTGCGCGGCGGCCAGGCAGCCCAGCTCGTGCTGGACGAGGCCCAGGCGCGCGACGGGGCCGATAGCCAGTCCAGTGCCGTGAGCAACGCCCAGCGCCTGGTCGAGGACGGCCCGGACAAGCCCTTCCTCGACCTGCACTTCGCCGACGAGAAGCACGGCTTCGTCATCGGCGCCTACAACCTGATCCTGCGAACCGACGATGGCGGCCGCAGCTGGCAGTCGCTTTCCACCCGCCTCGACAACCCGGGCTCACGGCATCTGTATGCGATTGCCGGGGCGGGAGCCTACCTCTATATCGTCGGCGAGGAGGGCAGGGTGTTCCGCTCCGCCGACCATGGCGCCAGCTTCACCCGCCTGAACACGCCCTACCAGGGCAGCTACTTCACCGTCAGCGCCCACGGCGACAGCCTGGTGGTCGCCGGCCTGCGCGGCAATGCCTTCCGTTCCGACGACCACGGCCAGAGCTGGAGCCGGCTGGCGCTGCCACAACCGGTGTCGGTGGTGGCCAGCCAGCTGCAGCGCGATGGTAGTGTGCTGCTCCTCGACCAGGCCGGCCAGCTATGGCAGGGCGGCTCGTCCGGCACGCGCCTGGAGCCGCTGGCGCGCACGGCGCTGCCGGCACCCACGGCAATGCTCCGCAACGCCGCCGGCGAGCTGCTGGTCAGCAGCCTGCAAGGTATCGCCCAGCCGGCCATGCCGGCGCAGCACTGAAGAGCCGAGGTCGTCATGCAACAGCCCGCATCCAGCAGCTTCCCCATCGTCGCCAGCCTGGCCGATTTCGATCGGCAGTCCGGCAGCCTGGTCGAGCGCCTCCTGTTCAACCATCGCCTCGCGGTCATCGCGCTGTGCCTGCTGGCAACCCTGCTGCTGGGGTGGAAAGCCCTGGGGCTGCAGCTCAATGCCAGCTTCGAGAAGACCATCCCGGCCAACCATCCGTACATCGCCAACTACCTGCGCCACCAGGACGACCTGCGCGGGCTGGGCAACGCCATACGCATCGGCGTGGTCAGCCGTTCCGGAAGCATCTATGGCGCGGCTTACCTGGAGGCCCTGCGCAAGCTCAACGACGAGGTGTTCCTGATTCCAGGCGTGGACCGTGCCGGCATGAAGTCGCTGTGGACGCCGAACACCCGCTGGACCGGCGTGACCGAGGAGGGCATGGAAGGCGGCCCGGTGATCCCCGATGGCTACGATGGCTCGCCGGCCAGCCTGCGCCAGCTGCGCGCCAACGTCGACCGCTCCGGCGAAATCGGCCAGCTGGTGGCCGCGGACGGCAGCGCCAGCGTAATCTACGTGCCTCTGCTCAGCCGCCTGCCCGACGGCAGCAAGCTGGACTATGCGCAGTTGTCCGCACGCCTGGAGGACCTGCGCACGCATTACCAGCAGGGCGATATCGAGCTGCACATCACCGGCTTCGCCAAGATCGTCGGGGACCTCATCGACGGCCTGCGCGAGGTGCTGACCTTCTTCGCCATCGCCGTGGTCATCGTGACCGCCATGGTGTTCTGGTACACCCGCTGCGTGCGCAGTACCGCCCTGGTCGTCGCCAGCTCGCTGATCGCGGTGATCTGGCAACTGGGGCTGATCAGAACCCTGGGCTACGACCTGGACCCGTACTCGATGCTGGTGCCTTTCCTGGTCTTCGCCATCGGCATGAGCCACGGCGCGCAGAAGATGAACGGCATCATGCAGGACATCGGCCGCGGCACCCACAAGTACGTTGCCGCGCGCTTCACCTTCCGCCGCCTGTTCCTCGCCGGGCTCACCGCCTTGCTGGCCGACGCGGTGGGCTTCGCCGTGCTCCTGGTGATCGACATCCGGGTGATCCAGGAACTGGCCGTCGCCGCCAGCCTGGGCGTGGCCGTGCTGATCTTCACCAACCTGATCCTGTTGCCGATCCTGCTCTCGTTCAGCGGCGTCAGCGCCGGTGCCGCCGCGCGCAGCCTGCGCGCCGAGCAGGCCGGCGCGCGCCATCCGCTGTGGCGCCTGCTCGACCGCTTCACCCGCCGCCGGGGCGCCGTGCTGGCGCTGGCCGTCGCCGTGCTGCTGGCCGGACTGGGGGCGCTGGGCAGCCACCAGCTGAAGATCGGCGACCTCGACCCGGGGGCCCCGGAACTGCGTGACGATTCGCGCTACAACCGCGACGTGGTCTTCATGAACCAGCGTTTCGGCGCCAGCAGCGACCTCTTCGCCGTGATGGTGGAAACCGACGGCAACGGCAGCTGTGCCGGCTACGAGGTGCTCAAGCGGGTCGACGCGCTGGAGTGGCAGCTGCGCCAGCTGCCGGGCGTGGAGTCGACCAACTCGCTGGCGCGGCTGAACCGCCAGGTGCTCGTCGGCCTCAACGAAGGCAACCCGAAATGGTTCGAGCTGATCAAGAACCAGTCGATGCTCAACTTCATCACCGCCGGGGCGCCGCGCGGCCTGTACAACGACGCCTGCGACCTGCTGACCCTCTACGTGTACCTGAAGGATCACAAGGCCGACACCTTGTCGCGCGTGGTCGGCGCGGTGGAGGCTTTCGCCGCCGCCAACGACGGGGACGGCATTCACTTCAGGCTGGCCGGGGGCAGCGCCGGCATAGACGCGGCGACCAATATCGTGGTCAAGCAGGCCTGGCGGCAGATGCTGTTCCTGGTCTACGGCGCGGTGATCCTGCTGTGCTTCGTCACCTTCCGTTCCTGGCGCGCCGTGCTGGTGGCGGTCCTGCCGCTGATGCTCACCTCCCTGCTGGCCGAGGCGTTGATGGTGGCCCTGGGCATGGGCGTGAAGGTCGCCACCTTGCCGGTGATCGCCCTGGGCGTGGGGATCGGCGTGGACTACGCGCTCTACATCCTCTCTGTGACCCTGGCGCGCATGCGCGCCGGCGACAGCCTCTCGGACGCCTACTACGCGGCGCTGACCTTCACCGGCAAGGTGGTCCTGCTGACCGGCCTGACCCTGGCGGTGGGCGTCGCCACCTGGGCCTTCTCGGCCATCAAGTTCCAGGCCGACATGGGCGTGCTGCTGGCCTTCATGTTCCTCTGGAACATGCTCGGCGCCATGGTCCTGCTGCCGGCGCTGGCCTGTTTCCTCCTGCCCAGGCCCCGGCCCGCACAGGCCGAGGCCCTGCAGCCGAGCACCGCCTGATCCAACTGAACGGCGGCCGCGCCGGCCGCCCATCCCCCTCCGACTGATCGCTGGAGATCGACTATGCCGGGCATTCCCTACAAGCCCTCGGACGCTGCCGGCCCGCCGGACGTATTGGCCCCCATCCTCGAACGCCGTGGCGGCACGCTGCTCAACATCGACCGCATGCTGCTGCACAGCGTGCCCTTCACCCAAGGCTGGGGCGCGCTGCTGGGCAAGGTGCGCAACGAGCTGGGGCTGCCGGAGAAGCTGCGAGAGCTGGCGCTGTGCTCGGTGTGCGGGCTGTGCGGCGCCGAATACGAGATGCACCACCACGGCCCGCTGTTCCTCAAGGCCGGCGGCACGCCCGCGCAGTTCAACGCCCTGCGCGACCTGAAGAGCGCCATCGGCCACGAGGCGCTGTTCACCCCGCTGGAGCGGGCCGTGCTGCGCCTGGCGCTGGACATGACCCGCCAGGGCCGCGCGCCGGCGGGGCTGCTGGTGCAGCTGCGCGGCGAACTGGGCGATACCCGCCTGGTGGAGCTGGTCGGCGTGATCGCCACCTACAACATGGTCGCCCGCTTCGTCGTCACCCTCGGCGTCGAGGTGGAAAGCGTGGCGGCCTGGACCTGATGAGCAAGCAAGCCCTCGCCCCTGGCGAGGGGCAACCGAAAACGGAGAAACCAGCAATGATCCAGTATCTGAAGAAAGGCAAACCGGCCGAGGTCAAGGCCGAGCTCAACACCCAGGTGCGCGCCACCGTCGAGCAGATCATCCGAGACATCGAGGCGCGCGGCGAGGCGGCGGTGCGCGAGTACTCCGAGAAGTTCGACAAGTGGAACCCGCCATCGCTGCGCCTGAGCCAGGAAGAGATCCAGGCCTGCATCGACTCGCTGAGCCCGCAGGCGCTGGAGGACATCCGGTTCGCCCAGGCGCAGATCCGCCGCTTCGCCCAGGTGCAGCTGATGTCGCTGCGCGACGTCGAAGTGGAGACCCTGCCCGGCGTGGTGCTCGGCCACCGCAATATCCCGGTCAACTCGGTGGGCTGCTACATCCCCGGCGGCAAGTACCCGCTGCTGGCCTCGGCGCACATGAGCGTGCTGACCGCCAAGGTCGCCGGGGTCAAGCGCGTGATCGCCTGCGCGCCGCCGTTCGACGGCAAGCCCTCGGCCGAGATCATCGCCGCCATGGCCCTGGCCGGCGCCGACGAAATCTACGTGATGGGCGGCGTGCAGGGTGTCGCCGCCATGGCCCTGGGCACCGAGAGCATCGCGCCGGTGGACATGATCGTCGGCCCGGGCAACGCCTACGTCGCCGAGGCCAAGCGTCAACTCTACGGGCGCGTGGGGATCGACCTGTTCGCCGGGCCCACCGAGACCATGGTGATCTGCGACGACAGCGTGGATGCCGAACTGGTCGCCGTCGACCTGCTCGGCCAGGCCGAGCACGGACCGACTTCCCCGGCCTTCTGCCTGACCACCAGCCGCAAGATCGCCGAGGAGCTGCCGGCGGCCATCGAGAAGGTGCTCGAACGCCTGGACACTGCGGCGGTGGCCAGCGTCGCCTGGCGCGACTACGGCGAGATCATCCTCTGCGACAGCGACGAGGAGATGCTCCAGGAGTCCGAGCGCATCTGCTCCGAGCACGTGCAGGTGATGACCCGCGACCCCGACTGGTTCCTCCAGCGCATGACCCGCTACGGCGCGCTGTTCCTCGGCCACCGTACCAACGTGTCGTACGGCGACAAGGTCATCGGCACCAACCACACCCTGCCGACCATGGGCGCGGGCCGCTACACCGGTGGCCTGTGGGCGGGCAAGTTCATCAAGACGCACACCTACCAGCGCGTGCTGACCGACGAGGCCTCGGTGCTGATCGGCGAATACTGCTCGCGCCTGTGCGCCCTCGAACACTTCGCCGGGCACAAGGAGCAGGCGGACATCCGCGTGCGCCGCCTGAAGAAGACGGCCTGAGCCATGGGCGTATCCCTGCAGGGCCGGGTGGCCGTTGTCAGCGGTGGCGCCGGCGGCATAGGCGCGGCGATCTGCCGGACGCTGGCGGCGGCCGGGGCGAACCTGGTGGTGGGCTACAACAGCTCCCGCGAGCCCGCGCTGCGTCTGGTCGAGGAACTGGTGGAAACCGGCGGCGCGCATTGCGCGTTGCCGGTCCCGGTGACCGACAGCGTGGCGCTTGCCGGGCTGGCGGCGGAAGTGGAACGGCGTTATGGCCGTTGCGACCTGCTGGTGAACTGTGCCGGCACCACGCGCTACGTCCCCCATGACGACCTCGATGGCCTCGACGACGAGCTGTTCGAGCGGATACTCGCCACCAATGTGCGCGGCCCCTTCGCCACGTTGCGGGCACTGCGTCCTCTGCTGCAGCGCAGCGACGCCGCGCTGGTGGTGAACATCTCCTCCATCGCCGCGGTGAGCGCCATGGGCAGCAATGTCGCCTACTGCGCGTCCAAGGCGGCGCTGGACAACATGACCCGCTCGCTGGCCCGCGCGCTGGCGCCGGCGATCCGCGTGGTGTCGGTGTCGCCGGGGCTGGCCGACACCGAGTTCGTCCAGCGCATGGACCGCGCCTGGCGCGACGAGCAGGCCGAGCGCACGCCGCTGCGGCGCCTGGCCGAACCACGGGAGGTGGCCGATGCCGTGCTGGCTGCGGCCACCCATCTGACCTTCACCACCGGCGCCGTCATCCCTGTGGATGGCGGTCGCCCCCTGAGCTGAGCGACAGGAGCGCAGCGATGAATTCGACCCTGCCGGAGATACGCCCGCATCACGTCGGCATCAGCGTGCCGGACATCGACGCCGCCATCGGCTGGTACCAGCGCATGCTCGGCTTCGAGCTGGAGATGCGCGCCTTCATCGACATCATCCCGGCGGACGTGGCCTTCGTCCGCCGCGGCGACTTCCGCCTGGAGCTGTTCCAGGTCGAGGGCGCCGCGCCGCTGCCGGCCGAGCGCCGCGAACCCAACCAGGACGTGCGCACCCATGGCAACAAGCACCTGTGCCTGGCCGTGCGGGATGTCCCGGCGACGGTCGCCGGGCTGCGGGAGAAGGGCGCCGACATCGTCTTCGAGAAGGTGGTGCAGGGCACGCCCATGGCGTTCATCCGCGACAACTCGGGAAACCTGCTGGAGCTGATCCAGTGCCCCGAGCTGTGGGCGTCATCCACAAGCGATTGCAAGGAGAACACTCAATGAAACTGGCGACCCTGAGGGACGGCAGCCGCGATGGCCGGCTGCTGGTGGTGTCACGCGATCTCGCCCGTGCGTGCCTTGCCCAGGCCGCGCCCACGCTACAGGCGGCCATCGAGCGCTGGGATGAGCTGGAGCCCGCGCTGCAGGCCGAATACGCCGCGCTGAACGCCGGCACGGCGACGGATGCCTTCGTCTTCGAGCCGGCGCAGGTCATGGCGCCGTTGCCGCGCGCCTACCAGTTCGTCGACGCTTCGGCCTTCCTCAATCACGGCGAGATCATGGAGCGCGCCTATGACCTCGACGTGAAGAAGGAAAGCGGCGTGCCCATCCTGGTCCAGCGCCAGGGCGACGACTTCCTCGGCCCCCGCGACGACTATCCCTTCCCGAGCGAGCAGGACAACTGCGACTTCGAAGGAGAAGTGGCTGTGCTGCTGGATGACGTGCCCATGGGCGTGACGGCGCAGGAGGCCCAGGCGCACATCAAGCTGTTCCTGCTGCTCAACGACGTGTCCATGCGCGCGCACCTGTTCCGCGAGCTGTCGATGGGCTTCGGCTTCATCAACGCCAAGCCCGCCACCGTGTTCGCCCCGGTGGCGGTGACGCCGGACGAGCTGGGCGAGGCCTGGCGCGACGGACGGGTGCACCTGGACCTGCAGGTGAGCCGCAACGGGGAATGGTTCGGCAACCCCAATGGCGCGGAGATGGACTTCTCCTTCGGCGAGCTGATCACCCACCTGGCCTACAACCGGAACCTGCGCGCCGGCACCGTGCTGGCCTCGGGGACCTTCTCCAACCGTGGCTACCGCGAGGTCGGCTCGGCCTGCCTGGCCGAGCGCCGGGCGATCGAGAAGCTCGAACAGGGTGAGCCGCGCACCGGCTTCATGCGCTTCGGCGAGGTGCTGCGCTTCGAGATGCTCGACCTCGACGGCCAGTCGCTGTTCGGCGCCATCGAGCAGCGCCTGGTGTCCACGGAGGGCAGGGCATGAACGTACTGGTAACCGGCGGCAACGGCTTCGTCGGCCGCGAGCTGGTCAAGCGCCTGTTGGCGGCTGCTTCGCCATTGCCGGAAGGGGCCCCGCTGCGGCGCCTGACCGTGGTGGACATGGGCGGCGAGCACCTGCCGGCCGACCCGCGGCTGCATCTGGTCAGTGGCAGCATCGCCGATCCGGCGGTGCTGGATGCCGCGCTGGAGGTGGCGCCGGACCTGGTGTTCCACTTGGCGAGCATTCCCGGCGGGGCCGCCGAGCGCAATTTCGAGCTGGGCCTGCAGGTCAACCTCCACGCGACCCTCGCGCTGTTCCAGCGGCTCGCCCGGCAGGGCAGGTGCCCGCGGGTGGTCTTCACCAGCACCATCGCGGTCTACGGCTCGCCGCTGCCCGCGCAGGTGGACGATGCCTCGCCGTTGCGCCCTGGGTTGTCCTACGGGGCGCACAAGCTGGTTGGCGAAATCCTCCTGGAGGACTACAGCCGCCGCGGCCTGCTGGATGGCCGCATCCTGCGCCTGCCCGGCATAGTCGCCAGGCCGCCGGAACCCTCGGGGCTGCTGTCGGCTTTCATGAGCGACCTGTTCTGGAAGCTGGCCGCCGGCGAGCCCTTCCGTTGCCCGGTGTCCGCCGGCGCGGTGGCCTGGTGGATGTCGGTCGGCTGCTGTGCCGGGAACCTGCTGCATGCGGCCCGGCTGCTGCCCGAGCAGGTCGCTGCGCGACGCGTCTATACCCTGCCGGTGCTGCGCCTGAGCGTGGCGGAAGTGGTGGAGGGGCTGGCCGCACGCTTCGGAGAAGAACGCCGGGCGCTGGTCGACTACCAGCCCGATGCACAGCTGGAGGCCGCCTTCGGTTGTCTCCCGCCGCTGGATGCCCGCGCCGCGCAAGCGATCGGTTTCCGCCACGACGGCAGCGTGCAGTCGCTGGTGGACAACGCCATGGCCTGGCGCGAGCCGGTCTGAATTTTTCCTCGTACAACAACAAAGAGAGAGGCAAGACCATGAAGCTGAACAAGTTCGCCGCCGTACTCGCCGTCACCGCCATGGCCCTGGGCGCAATCGCCGGCGCCTACGCCGCCGATGCCAGCGCGCCGGACGAGGGACACGTGGTTGACCGGCAGAGCTTCGAGCACTACCTGGCGTTGTTCAACCAGAAGAACCCGGCTGCGTTCGAGAAGTACTACGCGCCCAACGTGCGCATGTCCAACGGCGGGCTGGTGTTCAACAGCATCCCGGAGGTGGAGGCGCACTACCGCAAGATCTGGGGGGCGATGGACGAGAAGGTCAACCTCGAGGAGTTCCTCTTCGATGGCAAGACCCTCGCCGTGCAACTGCTCGTGACCTTCGACGTGCCAAGGGATGCGGCGAATACGCCGTTCGGCCCGCTGCGCAAGGGCGAACGCTTCCAGTTCCATGGGCCGATCTTCTACAAGCTCAACGACCAAGGTAAGTTCACCGACATCAAGGTCGGCTACTACAGCTTCAGCCGTACCACCGATGGCGTCACCCATTCCATGGGGATGCCGCACTAGCGCCTGCGGTTGCGGCGCGTCTTCGTCCCGGCTTCCCGGGCGAGGGCCGCCGCCCCTGTCGACTCGATCTGATACAAGAACAAACCGGAGAGTCCGATGAGCTCATCCAGCCTGGCCCGTTCGCCGAAGGCGGCGCTGGCGACCTACCTGCTGCTGCTGGTCAACTGCCTGTCCCCCATGGCGGCTATCGTCATAGCACCGAGCCTGCCCCAGATGCAGGCGCATTTCGCCGACGTGCCCCACGTCGAGTTCCTGGTTCCGGTCGCATTGACCATTCCCGGCCTGCTGGTCGCCCTGCTCAGCCCGCTGGTGGGCGTGCTCGCCGACCGTTTCGGGCGCAAGCGCCTGCTGATCTGGGCAATCGTCGGCTACGGCGTGCTCGGGACCCTGCCGATGTTCCTGCAATCGTTGCATGCGATCATCGCCAGCCGCGTCGCGCTGGGCTGCGTGGAGGCGGTGATAGTGACCGTCAGCACCATGCTGATCGGCGACTACTACAGCGGTGCCCAGCGCCAGAAGTACCTGGCCCTGCAGACGACCTTCGCCTCGACCTCGGCGATCCTCTTCTTCATGATCGGCGGCGCCCTGGGCGAGTTGGGCTGGCGCGTGCCGTACGTGGTCTATTCGTTGCCATTGCTGCTGGCGCTGTTCTGCCAGTTGCTGCTGTGGGAGCCCCTGCCGGCGGAGCTGGCCCGGGCCGAGGAGGAAAGCCGTGGCGGCCCGCAGGTCTTCCGGCCCTACCTGCTGCTGGGGATCTGCCTGATCACCTTCGTCGGCGCGGTCGCCTTCATGGTCCTGCAGATCCAGATGGCCTACCTGCTGGCTGGCATCGGCGAGCACTCGCCACGCAGCGCCGGCCTGATCGCCTCGGCGTGCAGCGTGATGATCGTCCTGGGCACCCTCTCGGTGCACCTGCTGGTGCGCCTGGGGCTGCGCACGCCGCATTGCCTGACCCTGGCCTTCGGCCTGATCGCCGCGAGCTTCCTGCTGATTCCTGGCGTCCACGACAGCCGCGGGATGCTCGCGGTCGCCCTGGTCAACGGCCTGGGCTGCGGCCTGCTGCTTCCGACGCTGGCCATCTGGAACATGCGCGAGCTGCCCTGGTTCCGCCGCGGCCTGGGAACCGGCATGTGGTACGGCAGCTACTGCCTCGGCATGTTCCTCAGCCCGATCCTGGTGGTTGCCCTGAGCCGCGCCAGCGGGGCGCTGCCGGTCACCGTGGGGTGGCTGGGCTGGGCCCTGGTGCCTGTCGTCCTGGCCGCCTTCGTCGCCTGCCTGTGCCGATACAAGCGCAAGAGATGCATCGTCCGCGTGGTGGCCCGCAACCTGGAGGACGCCTGAATGACCAAGGGACAACGTCTGGCCGGCAAGGTCGCCATCGTCACCGGTATCGGCAGCGGCATCGGCCAGGGCTGCGCCCTGCTGTTCGCCCGGGAAGGGGCGCGGGTGGTGGGGTGCGACATAGATGCCGCGGCCGCCGAGCGGACGCTGGCGATGGCCCGCGAACAGGGGCTGGAGCTGCTCAGCCTGCACCCCTGCGACCTGACCGAGCCGCAGGACGCCAGGCGCCTGGTGGAGTTCGCCGTCGCCAGCCACGGCGGCATCGATGTCCTGGTCAACGCGGCGGCGTTCGGTGCCTTCGCCTGGATCGAGGACATGGACTACCAGAGCCAGTGGCGGCGGACGCTGAGCGGGGAGCTGGACCTCGTCTTCCTGCTCTGCCAGGCTGCCTGGCCTCATCTGAAGCGGCGCGGCGGCTCCATCGTCAACTTCGCCTCGGCCAATGCCTGGATGGCCCTGGAAGGTTCGCCGGCACTGGCCCACTGCGCCGGCAAGGGCGGCGTACTGGCGATGACCCGGCAACTGGCCCTGGAGGGTGGGCCACACCGGATCCGCGCCAACAGCATCTCGCCCGGGCTGATCGAGACCAATGCCACCCGCGAGCACCTGGCGCGCGACCCCGCGTTCCTCCAGGCCGCGCTCGACAAGCAGATGCTGCGCCAGCGCATCGGGCAGCCGGAGGACGTCGCCTGGGCCGCGCTGTACCTGGCCAGCGACGAGTCCGCCTGGGTCACCGGCAGCGACCTGAAGGTGGACGGCGGCGCCACCGCCGGATGACCCCAGGGGCGGGGTGCCGGCCGGCGCCTCGCCTCGTTCCCGTAGGCCGCTCCAATCTCCATCGGCTCCTCTACAAGGAAAACGCTGCATGCGGGCATCGGCAGATATCCGTTCACCCAACGCCGTCAGGCGCCTGATCGTCGTATTGGCGATGCTCGCCGCCTTCGCGCCCTTCGCCACCGACATGTATTTGCCCGCCTTCGCACAACTGGCTGCGCATTTCGGCTCCAGCCATGGCGGCATGGAGTCGACCTTGTCGCTGTTCTTCCTCGGCTTGGCGGTCGGGCAGTTCTTCTATGGCCCGCTGATAGACCGCTACGGCCGCCGCCTGCCATTGTTGCTGGGCGTGGTCCTGTTCCTCGGCGCCAGCCTCGGCTGCCTGCTGGCGCCGAGCCTGGAGGTGTTCAGCGGCATGCGTTTCGCCCAGGCGCTGGGCGGCTGCGCCGGCATGGTCATTGGCCGGGCAATCGTCAGCGACCTGTTCGGCCCGCTGGAAAGCGCCCGGGTGCTGTCGCTGTTGATGTCGCTGATGGCCTTTGCGCCCATAGTCGCGCCGCTGCTTGGCGGGTGGATCCTGCTGTTCGCCGGCTGGCAGGCGATCTTCGTGTTCCTGCTGTCGTTCGCCGCTCTGTGCCTGGGGCTGGTGTGGCGATACGTGCCGGAAACCCTGGGGCCGCAGCGACGCAAGTCGATTCATCCGCTGGCCGTGGGGCGTGGCTACCTGGCGCTGTGCCGGACCCCGGCCTTCCTGATACCCGCCGTGGTCGGCGGCCTGGCGCAGGCCTGCATGTTCGCCTTCATCACCGGCTCGCCCAGCGTATTCATGGGGACCTTCGCCGTCAGCGAGCAGGCCTATGGATGGCTGTTCGGCCTCAATGCGCTGGGCCTGATCGTCGGCGCCCAGGTCAATCGGCAACTGCTGCGCCGCCACTCGATGGAACGCCTGCTGGGGCTGGCGCTCGGCCTGAACCTGGCCGCCGGGCTGGCGCTGGTCGCAGTGGCTGGCCTGGGCCAACTGGCGCTACTGCTGCTGCCATTGTGGCTGTGCATCGCCTCGCTCGGGCTGATCGCCGGCAACGCCGCCGCCCTCGCCATGGGCGCCAGCGGCAGCCTGGCAGGGATGGGCTCGGCGCTCATAGGCATCCTGCAGTTCCTCTTCGCCTTTCTCGTCAGCAGCCTGGTCGCCGCCTTGCAGGATGGCACGGCGTACCCCATGTCGATCGCCATGGCCTTATCCGGCTTGCTGGCAAGCGGGTTGTGGTTCATGGCACAGCGTTATCGGCTGTGCCGGGCAAGGCGCTGATCTGCTTCTGGAGCCTGGCCGTCCTTCCCCGGGCAATGTCCGGCCCATCCACTGGCGCCCCGGCTGTACGACCGGAAATCCAGCGGGGCCGGGGCGTTCATTTGCTCGTTCGGTACCCGCGGGGAGAAACACCGAAGTGGTTCTTGAACGAACGGGAAAAGTGGCTGAAGTCCTTGAAGCCCCGGGCAAAGGCGATGCTGCTGATTTTCTGCTCGCTCTCGCGTATGGCCGTTGCGCACGATTGCAGGCGGCGATCCAGGATGTAGCGTCCGACCGTCGTTTCCATCTGGGCGAAAAGCCGATGCAGGTTGCGCAGCGACGTCCCTATCGAGCCGGCGATCTGCTCGGGGCACAAGGCCTCGTCGGCAAGGTGCCTCTCGATGAAGGTCTTGGCCTTGAGCAGCAACGGGCCGTCGGCCTGTGCGCCTAGTCCGCCATGGTCGAGGGCCGGGCGAAGTAGCGCGAGTATCGCCTCCCGCATGGCCGTCGCTTCATCGATGCGGAGCAGGGGGTTGGAGAAGAGCTGACCTACGAGCATGCCGCCCATCGCCCCCAGGGGGGAGGCGGAGCCGATGCGTCGGTTGAGCAGTATCTGCCCCTCCCTGAAGCGCTGAAGCACCTGGTTGCGCGGGAGGATCACCGAGAACTGGTCGCTCAGCCCCTCGAAGTAGAAATCGCAGGGTTGCGTGATATCGAGCAGCACCAGGTCTCCGCTGCCCAGCCGGGTCTGCGAGTCGGACTGGCACATGAGCGCTTCGCCTCCTACCTGCATGACCAGGTAGAAGAAGTCCTTGTCATCCTGGCGAATGTCCCGCCGGGAGCGGTGGACATGCCGGCAGTTGCTGGTGATGCGCGCACCCTGGAGCGAGCTGAGGTCCGGCGTGACGGCGGTTACCGCGCCCCGGAAGGAGGCGATGCCAGCATCGGCTGGAGGCTCGACGTGGAAGGTGCCGCAGTTGGAGGAGAGGTCGCCATGCCAGGCTTCGAACCCTTGGCGGCCCTGGAACACGCTGGCGTGGTCGAGAGGATGATTCATCGCTTCACCTCCGCTACCGGATTGCACCGGACTTCTTGTTATGCCCGCCCTGCCGGAGCGGCCGGAGGCTGGGTTAATTTACTAACATGTTAATGGTTGTTTCAAGGCAATTACGGCTTGGCACGCCAGGCCATGCGGTGTGCGCTCTGAGCAATGTCGCCGCTCTGCGCGGGCGCGTTAAATAGAGGCTCCTTTACAACCTGCGCGGAGCCCTTCCGTGAACGACAACAACAATAATCAGCACTTGCAGAAAACCCTCCGCTGGACGGATGCCTTCGCGCTGTCGATGGCGGTGTCCGGCTCCATATTCGCCTCCTTCGGGTTCGCCCTGGGCGTCCTCGGGCCCGTCGGCGCGCTACTGCTGTGGGTCGGCTCCGCGGCCATCGGGGCGTGCCAGAACTGGATCTTCCTCGAGGTCTGCGCGATGTTCCCGGACAAGCCGGGCGGCATCGCCATGATCGCCACCGAAGGCTGGCGCCGCCGCTGCGTCCTGGTCGGGCCCCTGGCGTCTTTCGGCTACTGGCTCGGCTGGTCGGCCGTTCTGTCCATCGTCAGCGTCAGCGCCGGCGCCCTGATCCAGGCCCAGTGGTTCGCCGGGCAGGACTGGACGCTGGCGCTGGGGCCGCTGAACATAGGTTTCGCACAGTGCGTCGGCGCCGGCCTGCTGCTGCTCTTCTGGCAATTCAACCGCCTTGGCGTGCATATGGCCGCCGTCGTCTCCAAGTACATGGGCGCGCTGCTGCTGGTGCCGATTCTGGTTCTCGCCGTGTCCCCGTTGTTCGGCGACGGATGGAGCCTCGAGCGCTTCCGGGAGGAGCTGGCGCAACCTGTCGTGTGGAGCTGGGGGACCTTGCGCACCGCTCTGGTCTGGCTGTTCCTGGTCAGCTGGAGCGCCTATGGCACCGAGATGTGCGCGGCCTTCGGTCCGGAATACCGTAGCCAGCGGGACATGCGCCTGGCGCTGCTGACCTCCGGCGGCTATACGGTGGCTGTCTTCGCCGCCGTGGCTTTCGGGCTGGGAGGGATGGTTGGCCGCGAAGAGGCCATGGCCAACCCGAGCGGTTTCTACATCCAGGCGTTCAATGCGGTGCTTGGCAGCGGCTTCAGCGGCTTCTTCGTGGCCACTTTGCTGGTGGGGCTCTTCATGGGCCTCAACGCGGCCCTGGCGGACGGTTCCCGCGCACTGTACGGCATGGCGCTCGAAGGGCTCACCATCCGCCAGCTGGGCGTCCTCAACAAGCACCAGGTGCCGGGGCGCTGCATGACCGTCGCGGTCGTGCTCAACCTGGGCATGATCTTCCTGCTGTCTTCGCCCCTGGCGATGCTGGTCACCGCGAATATCGGCTACCTCGTGGCCATCTTCTTCGCCCTGTCCGGGTTCATCCTCCTGCGCAAGGACGCCTCCACCGTGCCACGGCCCGTGCGCCTAGGCCGCGGTTGGATGCCCGTGGCCTGGCTCCTGAGCATCTTCACCGGCCTGGTCGTGGTGGTCGGCGCTGCTTCGGCGGAACTGGCGGGCTACGGCGGCCTGCGCGAGGTGGTCACCGGCATCGGCATCCTGCTGTTGTCGCTGGTGCTCTTCGCCCTGCGCAGATGGCAGGACCGGCTGCCTTCCCGAACGGCGCTGCCCCGTTGACCCGAACCGAAACCACAAGAACAAGGTGATCCCATGCTGTCTGTCGAAACACCCACTACCTACTACACCGCTACCCGCAAGTACGACCTCAGGTTTGCCGACCTGGAACAGGACCTGGAGGCCGAGGTGGTGGTCATCGGCGGTGGTTTTTCCGGCGTCAACACCGCCCTGGAGCTGATCGAGCGAGGGGTGACGGACATCGTCCTGCTGGAGGCGCGCTACCTGGGCTTCGGCGGTTCGGGGCGCAACGGCGGACACGTGATGGCCGGCATAGGCCATGACCTGGAGAAGATTCGCCGCAGCGTCGGCGAATCGGGGCTGCAGGCGATCTTCGAGATCAGCGACCTGGGTTCGTCCATCATCAAGTCGCGGATCGAGAAGTATGGAATCGATGCCGACTTTCGCCATGGCTATGGATACCTCGGTTTCAATGCGCGCCAGGGAAAGCTGCTGCAGGCCTGGGAAAAGGAGTTCCGCCAGCTCAACCCCGACCAGGAGATCGCCTACCTGGAAGGCAGCGCGGTCAAGGACATCGTCGGCTCCGACATCTACAGCTGCGCCCTCAAGCACATGGGCAATGGCCACATCCATTCGCTGAACATGCTGCTGGGCTCGGCAAAGGCATTGGTGGGCCTGGGCGGGCGCATCTTCGAGAACACGCCGGTGCTGGAGGTGACCTACGGCGAAACGATCCACGTGCGCACGGCGAAAGGCTCGGTACGGGCGAAGAAGATCCTCTGGTCCTGCGGTGCATTCCTCGACCGCCTGGAGCCCGAACTGCACCGGACCATGATCAGCACCTACGCCTTCCAACTGGTGACCGAGCCGCTGCCGGACTCGCTCATCGAGCAGATCAGCCCTATCCGTGGCGCATTCAGCGACATCCGGCCGGTCATCGAGTACTACCGCGTGACCAACGAGAACCGACTGCTCTTCGGTTCGGCCACCCGCGCGCTGGAATACATCCCCAACGACCTGAAGGCCTGGAACCGCAACCTGATGCTGAAGGTTTTCCCCTACCTCGGACATGTGAAGATCGACCTGGCCTGGGGCGGCCCGATGGAATGCACGGCGAACCTGTTCCCGCAGATCGGGACCTTGCCCGGCCGCCCCAATGCCTTCTTCGTGCAGGGGTACTCCGGTTTCGGGGTGACGCCCAGCCACGTGGTGAGCCGGGTCGTCGCCGAGGGCATGACTGAGGGTTCCCGCCACTGGGACGTCATGAGTTCCATCCCGCGCACGCGCATCTACGCCAAGGACAGCCTGCGCAACCTGATCTGCACGCTGGGCAAGGTCTGCCACCAGCTCGCGGGATACGGCAACGGCCGGCGCTGACACGCCGGCCCGATCCAACCGGCCTCGACGAGGCCTCATTTCTCTCCAATCAATTCGACCAAGAGGATTCGAAGATGGCTTCTGCTGCCCTGAAATCAGCCCTGCGAGAGCGCCTGGACGTACTGCAGTCGTTGTGGATGCGTCGAGATGCCGAGGGCATCGTCAATGAACTCTATACCCAGACCACCGAGATCGCCGGCCCGGGCAGCGAGCCTCTGCTCCAGGGCTCCGACGTGCTGGTCGGACTCGTCAGGAGCCTCGTCGACGACTCCCGTGGCGCGGCCATCCGAATCGACCGCATCCATTCGCTTGGCGGCGCCGCAGCCTACACCTGGGTGACCTGGAGCGTCCTGCCCCGGGATGGCGAGGCCTTCTCGATGAAGAGCCTCTTCGTTTGGGTGCTCACTGACAGCGGTTGGCGCATAGCGGCGGATATGTACGCCGAAGGTGAAATTCCCGCCTGACTTCCTACGGCCTCGTAGCGAGGCCGCTTCCTTGCTCGAAGAGACCTCCGATGCGAAAACAAAAACTCAAGGCATCCCTTCCGCTGCTGTTGTCGTTGTCGGGCTGGGCGGATGCCGCAGTGCTCTATCAGGATGCCGAGACAGAACTCGATGTGAAACTGCAAGGCGCCGTTGGCGCTTTTCACAGCCGTGAGAGCTATGCCCAGGCCGGTACCAGGGACGCAGGAAGCAGCCGTTGGCAAGAGGCGACGTTGCAATACGGAATCGACTTCAGGCAACGCAGACCTGCGACGGGCGAGCTATACGGAGCGCTCGACTGGGTCAGCAGCGCCACCTTCGGGGACGGCGATGCGGCAGGCTGGACCATGGGGGATGAGCGGACCACCAAGATCGAGAATGCCTACCTGGGCTGGCGCTCCATGGACGCCCTGTCCCAGCTTGGCGAGAACGCCCTCGACGTCTCCGCGGGAAGGCAAACGGTGGTCGTGGGGGACGGCTTCCTCATCGCCGGCGACGCCTTGAACCTTGGGCGCGGCCTGCTGGATGGCAGGGTGAGCCGAGGGGGCGCCTACTACCTCACGGGCCGCAGGGCGTTCGACAAGACGGCCATTCTTCGCTGGGGCGGTGAGCGTGGGCTGCGGGGCGACCTGATGTGGCTGGAGTCGGACAACCCGGCCCAGGCCAAACCCGAACTCGGGGTTGCCACGCTCGAGCATGTCGTCGACGAAGGGACGCTGGGGCTGACTCTCATCAAGGTCCTGGATACCGACCGCGAGCTTGGCGAGCTCCTTTACCCGGAACGAAGGGGGATGAAGGTGGGCAGCCTGCGAGGGCAGGGCAACATGGGGGTTCCCAACCTGTTCCTCGCCGCGGAACGTGCCTGGGAAGACAAGCGTGACGGGAACGAAAGCGCCTGGTACCTGGAGGCGGGCTGGACATTCACCGAGTTGCCGGGAAAACCCAGCATCAATTATCGCTACAGCCGTTTCTCGGAAGGCTACGACCCGCTTTTCTACGGCAACGGGCGGGCGTTGGGCACCTGGTTCCAGGGCGAGGTTGCCTCGAACTATGCAGGTCCTTTCAATACCAACACGGCCGTTCACCATGTGGGCTTGAAGGCCTCCGTCATGGACGGCCTGAACCTTGGGGCGCTCGTCTACTCTTTCGATACCCTCGATCGATCGCTGGGGAATCGGGATGGACGGGAGATCGATATCTACGCCGAATGGAATATCGATCCGCATTGGACGCTGTTGCCTCTGCTGGGCTTTTACAAGCCCCAGCGAAGTGTGTCAGGAGGCGGCACGCAACTGGGCGATGACAGAACCAACCTGTATGCCCAGTTATTGGCAGTCTGGTCCTACTAGAGTGACCTCGGCCGCGGATTGGCTGCCGTCAGGTCGAAAGGCGTGTCGGCGGCCCAGTGACCTTGCTTCCTTGCTCCGCGACACCGACCTCGCGGTCCTGGCGGGCGGGTCGCAGGCTGTCGCCGCCCTGGCCGATGCCAGCCCGTGGCTGGCCTACCTTACGCCTCGCTCTCGGCTTCATCCCTGAATTCGCGGAGAACCGCCATCGCCCCGCTGGTTGACCTGAGCGTGACGATCAATGGCGACAAGGGCCATCGCCGTGACCTGGACGAGACGCGGCTGATCGTCAGCTACACCTTGCCGCTCTGGTAGGGCAGGGCCGGCGAAAGGGGAGCGCCGCCTGGCGCTCCCTCTTCTGCGCCGGGCAGGCCATATCGGCGATCAACGCCGTGAGCGTGGAAGTGGACAGCCCTGGTCTTCCTGTCCTCGCCGCGCAGGCCTTGCGGATTTACTTCAGGAATTCTTGATACAAATCATTCTCAATGGCGTCGTTTGGTTCCTAAATGCGGGCTCGCGATTCCTCATCTATCGAGCCAAGGAGAAGACCATGCGAATCAACCGCGCCGTTCCCGTGATACTGGCGCTCGCCGCCCCGTTCGCGGCGGCCAAGGAGTACCCCATCGGCGCGCCGCAGGCCTGCGGCGGGATGGAGATCGGCGCGGTGTACCTGCAGCCGATCGAAATGGACCCGCCCGGGATGATGCGCGCCGCCGCGCAGTCCGACGTGCACCTGGAAGCCGACATCGCCGCCACCGCCGACAACCCCAACGGCTTCCAGGAGGGCAGCTGGATTCCCTACCTGCGGGTGGCCTACGAACTGCGCAAGGACGGCAGCGAGCAGGTCCTCAAGGGCGACTTCCACGGCATGGTGGCCAGCGACGGCCCGCACTACGGCGACAACCTCAAGCTGCTCGGCCCGGGCAAGTACCACCTGACCTACACCATCCTGCCGCCGTCGGGAGCCTCCATGTTCGGCCGCCACGTCGACAAGGAAACCGGCGTGGCGCCCTGGTTCGAGACCTGCAAGGTGGAATACGACTTCACCTACGCCGGCATCGGCAAGAAAGGCGGCTATTGATGCGCGGGCCGCACCCGCTGCGGGTGCGGCGTTAATTTCCCGAGAGTCGCGAGGCCGTCATGTTGCGCTCGTTCTTCTGCCTGCTGGCACTGTCGTTCGCCGTTGCCGCGCAGGCAGCGCCGCTCCCCACCTATGAGCTGACCATCACGGATGGCCACTTCACCCCCCAGACTCTGGAAGTGCCCTCCGGGCAGCGCTTCAAGGTCGTGGTGCGCAACGCCGGCAGCGGGCCGGCCGAGTTCGAGAGCACGCCGCTGCGGGTGGAGAAGGTGCTCTCGCCGGGCGTCACCTCGTTCGTGGTGATCCACCCCCTGCGTCCCGGCCGCTACCCCTTCTTCGACGAGTTCCACATGGACCTGCCGCAAGGCGAGATCGTGGCGCACTGACCGGGAGCCAAGCATGCTGCAATCCTTGTTCATCGTCTGGCGCGAGAGCGTCGAGGCGCTGCTGGTCGTCGGCATCCTGCATGCCTGGCTCTGCCATCGCCCGGAGCCCGCGCGCGGCCTGCGCATGCTCTGGAGCGGGGTAGGGCTGGGCGTCGTGCTGGCCTGCTCGCTGGCCGCGCTGTTCATGCTTGCCGGGGAGTGGCTGGCGGGGCCGTCCGGCGAATGGTTCCAGGCCGCCATGGTGCTCTGCGCCAGCCTGCTGATCCTGCAGATGGTGGTGTGGATGCACCGCCATGGGCGCGGCATGAAGCGCCAGCTGGAGCAGGACGCCGAGCGCAGCATCGCCGAGGACGGCGGCTGGGGCGTGCTGCTACTGGCGATGCTGGCGGTGGCCCGCGAAGGCAGCGAGACGGTGGTGTTCCTCTACGGCATCGGCGCGCAGCAGGGGGCGGACTGGAGCTGGTTCGCCTTGGGCGGCGTGCTCGGCTTCCTGCTGGCGCTGGCCACCTACGCCGCGCTGCAGTGGTCCTCGCGGATACTCACCTGGCGGCGCTTCTTCCGCGTCAGCGAAGTCCTCCTGCTGCTGCTCGGCGGCGCCCTGCTGATGGCGGCGCTGGATCGGGTGGCGGGGCAGGTCATGGCGCTGGACCTGCCCGAGTGGTGCTATGGGCTGTTCGGCGATCCGCTCTGGGACACCTCCGCCTGGCTCAGCGACGGCCACGGCCTGGGCGCGGCCCTGGCCGGCTTCGCCGGTTATCGCGCCGCGCCCTCGCTGCTGGCGGTGCTGCTCCTGCCGGCCTACTGGATGCTGGCGAGCTACCTGTGCCGGCGCGGCGAGCGCCGCGTAGAGGCCCGGCTGGCATGAAGGGCGCGCCTTCCCTCTTGCTGACCCGGTCGTTGGCCCGGCTGGGGGACGGCATGCGCCGGCATGCCGGGCTGATCCGCGCCCTGCAATGGGCGGTGGTGCTGTTCTACGCGGTGCTGCTGATCGTCCCGGCGTGCCTGGACCTGCCGCCGGCCCAGGCGCGCATGCTGGACAACCTGGCGGTGTTCGCGCAGTTCGTGTTCTGGGGCATCTGGTGGCCCTTCGTGCTGTTGTCGATGCTGCTGTTCGGGCGGCTCTGGTGCGGGCTGTTCTGCCCCGAGGGCGCGCTCAGCGAATGGGCGAGCCGGCACGGCCGCGGGCGCGGCGTGCCGCGCTGGATGCGCTGGGGCGGCTGGCCGTTCCTGGCCTTCTGCCTGACCACCCTGTACGGGCAACTGGTCAGCGTCTACGACTACGCGCTGCCGGCGCTGCTGATCCTCGGCGGCTCGACCCTGGCGGCGATGCTGGTGGGCTTCCTCTACGGGCGCGGCAAGCGCGTCTGGTGCCGCTACCTGTGCCCGGTCAGCGGCGTGTTCAACCTGCTCGCGCGGCTGGCGCCGGTGCACTTCCGCGTCGACGAGGCGCGCTGGCTGGCCAATGCCGGGCCGCACCTGCCGCCGCCCAACTGCGCCCCGCTGATCGACATCCGCCGCATGAGCGGCTGCGCCGACTGCCATTCCTGCGGCCGCTGCAGCGGCCAGCGCGGCGCCGTGGCCCTGAGCCCGCGCTGGCCGAACGAGGAAATCGTCGTCCACGGCCAGCGCACGGAAAGCCCCTGGCCGGCGCGCCTGCTGCTGTTCGGAGTGATCGGCCTGGCCATGGGCGCCTTCAACTGGACGCTCAGCCCCTGGTTCATCGCGCTCAAGCAGACGAGCGCAGAATGGCTGGTGGAGCGGGGCATCCTCTGGCCGCTGGAGGCCAACGCGCCCTGGTGGGTGCTGACGCATTACCCGCAGAACAACGACCTCTTCACCTGGCTCGACGGCGGCGTGCTGGTCTTCTACGTGCTGGCCTGGGCGCTGCTCATGGGCACCTGGCTGACGGCGCTGCTGCGCCTGGCCGGCAAGCTGTCGGGACTGGGGCAGGGGCTGCACGGGCACCTGGTCCAGGCGCTGATTCCCCTGGGCGGCTGCGGGCTGTTCCTGGGGCTTTCCGCCACCACGGTGAAACTGCTGCGCTACGAAGGGCTGGCCCTCGGCTGGGTGCAGCCGGCGCGGGCCCTGCTGCTGGCGGGCGCCTGCGCCTGGACGCTGTGGCTGGGCTGGCGGATCCTCCGCCGCCGCGGCGTCGCGCCCCTGCGCCAGCCAGCCGCGCTGGCTTGCCTGGCGCTGGCCTGCGTGCCGGTGCTGGGTGGCTGGTGGTTGATGTTCTGGGGTTGGAGCTGAGGCGGCGAGGCTGAATCCTGATGTAGCTGGGGCTTCCCCTCTGCCGGGGACATGCACGCTTCGGCGATGGCGATGGAAACCTCCGGAGCGGCAACGCCCGCCGCCCCGGAGGCCCGGTTCAGAACGCCTTGGTCAGCACGGCCCGCAACAGGTAGCCCTTGAAGTCGTCGTTGACCGCGTATTCCTGGTAGGCCGCCAGGTTCAGGCCGACGCCCGCGGCCGGCCAGAAATAGCCGCCCTCCAGGCCGGCCGCGTGCCTTTGCGCGTCGCCGTCGCCCAATTGCCACTGGTCGTAGCCGACGAGGCCGAGTTTCAGGCCGTTGTCCAGGCGCTTGGCGAGGCCCCATTCGACCAGGAACGTGTCTTCCACGTCAGGGTCGTCCGCGGCTTCGTAGCGGCTGAGGACGCTCAGGCTGAGGTCCTTGCGCTCGGTCAGGTATAGGTTGCCGCCCAGGGTGAGCATCAGTTCGGAATAGCCCAGCCCGGGGTCGGCCGGCCGGTCGTCCTGACCGGTGGGCGACCAGAACCCGGCGCCCGCCACGGCGTCCCAGCGCTGGCCATGCCAGCCGATGACGCTGCCGGCGTAGATGTCGCCCACGCCCCAGGCCGAGTCGTCGACGGCTCCCGACGCCAGGTGCAGGTCGGTGTGGGTCACCGGGACTATGGTCTCGAAGGTCAGGTCGCCGCCCAGGACCTTCTGCCCGGTGACCCAGACCAGGCGGTTGGCCAGGGCGTCGACGCGCACGTCGCTGTCGGGGACGGCGTCGTGCCGGTCGGCCTGGTAGTGCACGGCGTAGCCGCGGTAGTACACGCCGGGAGGCGGCACGACGGCGCCGTCGATGCCTTCGACGCCAGGGCTGTAATGGCCCCCAGCCAGGGCGGAGAGGGGCAGCAGCAGGGCCAGGATTGCGGGAGCGAGGTTCTTGTTCTTGGTAATGCTCATGGTGTCTTCCGGTAGGTCGGCAGGGTGGGTGTGGTCAACGCCGGGTTGCTTCGCGGGGGACTGCCGCTTTCACTGGCTTTCCGACTTCAGCCTGGATTGGCCGCCGACGCCGTAGTGCTGCCTGGCCATGTCGCTGAGGATGATCCGCACCGCGTCCCGCGGGACCGCCAGGGCGCGGTGGCAGGCTTCGGTGACTTCGTGGATCAGTTGCTCCTTCTGCTCGTCCGTGCGGCCTTCGACGAGGTGGATGCTGATGATGGGCATGGGGCTTTTTCCTCTCTGGGGTGGGTTCCGCCCTTTCTGGCGGATGAGCGAAGCCGTGGGCCCTGCCGGTATGCAGGCGGGGCCCCGGTGTGGTTTCGGGCGTCAGGTGGAGGTCAGGTCGCCTCGAGGCTGGCGCCGATGCGCAGCGGCGCCGTCTCCTTGAGGCAGAGCGTCACCAGCAGCCCGCAGGCCATGGCGCCGAGCGCCAGCAGGGGCGTGTGCTGGATGCCGTGGTGGTTGGCGACGTAGCCCGCCAGGCCGGGGGCGATGCCGCCGCCGAAGATTTCGCCGATGCCGACGACGAAGCCGGAGGCGGTGGACATGAGCGTCGCCGGCACCGATTCGGTGGTGGCCGGCCCCACGGTCAGGCAGATCAGCCCGAAGTCGAAGAAGACCGTGAAGAACAGGGTGAGGAACAGGCGGGAGGTATCCGCGCCGGTGTTGATCAGCAGGTACAGCGAGGCCACCCCGCAGAGCACCGACAGCACCATCACCGGCTTGCGGCCGATGCGGTCGGACAGGCTGGGCAGGACGATGGTGCCGACGGCGCCGCCGAAGCCGATGGCGGAAAGCACGTAGCCCATTTGCGCCAGGCTGAGCCCCAGGTAGTCGAGCAGGTAGTTGGGCAGGAACGCCCCCAGCACCACGAGGACGGTCAGCCAGCACATCATGCCGAGGATGTTCAGCGGCACGTTGCGGCTCTTGAAGGCATCGCGCCAGTGATGGCGGCCGGCGTCGTGGGTGCTGGTGTGTTCCGCGGCCGTGGCCGCGTCGGTGTTGCGCAGCACCTTGTACAGCAGGTAGCCGACGATCAACCCGGGGAGCATCACCATGGCGAACACCCAGTGCCAGTCGAACAGGTGCAGCAGCTGGGTGGCCAGCAGCGGAGCGAGCGCCAGGCCGAAGAGCGGCATCGCGGCCTGCTGGATGCCCAGGTTCAGGCCGTGGCGGCTGGGCCTCGAGGCCTCCAGCGTGGCGACGATGCTGGCCGGCGTGTAGGCGCCCTCGGCCGCGCCTATGACCGCGCGGATCAGCATCAGGCTGACCAGGCCGGTGGCCAGGCCGCTGCAGCCGGCCAGCAGGGAGAAGAGGATGACCGCGGGGATGATCACCGCGCGGTGGCCGAGGCGGTCGGACAGCTTGCCCATGAACAGGGACGAGCAGCCCCAGGTCACGGCCAGGATGCCGGTTATCAGGCCGAGGTCCTGATAGTCCAGGCCCAGGTCCTTCATCATGATCGGGAAGAGCGGCATGATCATGAAGCGGTCGATGCTGACCAGGCCGAAGCCGAGCGCCAGCAGCAGGACGGCTTTCCACTCGTACGAGGTATCGGGGCGATTGCCCAGGGTATCTTTCATGTTGTCGTCCACTGTTGTTCTTGTAATAGGAACGTGCCGGTACCACGGGGTGCACGCCTGGCCGGCACTTTGGGTTGGTACTGCGTCGTCGGTCAGTCGGGGGCCAGTACGAAGTCGAACCTGGCCGTCCAGCGGGTGGCGCCGCCCGGGTTCGCCTCGAATATCTGGATGAGGGATTGCTTAACGCCGAACACCGTGTCGGAGGCCAGGTACGCGTCGCCGGACACGAAGGTGTGCGTCACCAGGCGCTGGTAGCCCTCGGCCCCGACCATGAAATGCATGTGGGCGGGGCGCCACGGGTGCCGCCCCAGGCGCGCCAGCAACTGGCCGACCGGGCCGTCGTCGGGGATCGGGTAGGGCACCGGCTTGATGCCGCGGAAGCGGTAGCGCCCGTCGGCGCCGGTGACGAAGCGGCCACGGTTGTTCCACTCCGGTTGCAGCCCGGGTTGCTGCACGTCGTAGTAGCCCTCGGCGTTGTCCGACCACACGTCCAGCACGGCGCCGGCGATGGGCTGGCCCTGCAGGTCGAGGACGCGGCCTTCGTACAGGCAGCTTTCACCTTTCTCGTCCAGGGATATGGTGTCGCCCATGGCGCGCAGGGGCGCGTTCTCCACGTGGAAGGGGCCGAACACCG
Source organism: Pseudomonas sp. A6 (assembly GCF_052367875.1). NCBI lineage: Bacteria > Pseudomonadati > Pseudomonadota > Gammaproteobacteria > Pseudomonadales > Pseudomonadaceae > Pseudomonas > Pseudomonas sp. A6. The sequence continues at coordinate 2,874,492 of NZ_CP198970.1, forward strand.
TGCTCTCGGTCGCGCCGGGCGGGCGCCGGTGGTTGATGGCGTCCACCAGCATGGAGACGCCCAGGGTGTCGCTGAGCAGGATGAATTCCTGGCGGCGGTCGGAGCAGAGCTGCCCCGTCCTGGTCAGGAAGTCGATCGCCAGTTCCCATTCGGCCTCGGTCAGCTCTACCTCGCGGACGAAGCTGTGCAAGTGCTCGACCAGCGAAGCCATGACGGTACGCAGGCGCGGGTCGATGGCATCCCCCATGCGTGCGTTGACGGTCTTCGCCGACGCTGCCTCGGTAAAGTATTCGATCATCTGGTTCACCTTGATGCTTTCGTGTGGCCGCCGGGGCGGCGCGCTCATTCCGGCCGCAGGCCAGCCCAGGCCCGTTGCAGGAGCGCGCGGATGGCCTCGCGCTCGACCGGTCGGGGGTTCCAGTACGGGTTGGTCACGGCCAGGTCCGCGGCGCGGTCCAGGTCGCTTTCGCGCAGGCCCAGGTCCTTCAGCGCCAGGGGCGCGCCCAACTGCCCGGCGAAGTCGTGGAGGCCGCCGCCGAGGTCGCCGCCGAACAGTTCGGCCGCCGGCTGCAGGGCCTCGGCCGCGGCCTGCTGGTTGTAGGCGGCGGTGTGGGGCAGCATGACCGCGTGGGTTTCGGCGTGGGGCAGGTTGAAGCTGCCGCCCAGGGTGTGGCAGAGCTTGTGGTGCAGGGCCATGCCGACGCTGCCCAGCACCGTGCCGCACAGCCAGGCGCCATACAGGGCCGAGCTGCGCGCAGCGATGTCCTCCGGCTGCCGGACCACGCCGGGCAGGGCCTGCTTCAGCGCCCGGATGCCTTCCACCGCCATCAGCGAGGTGATGGGGTTGCGGTTGCGCGCATACAGCCCCTCCACGGCGTGGGCCATGGCGTTGAGGGCGCTGGTGATGCTCATGGGCACCGGCAGCCCGAGGGTCAGCTGCGGGTCGTAGATCACCACTTCGGGGAGGATCGACGGCGCGCTCACCGTGGTCTTCACACCGTTTTCCGTCTGCCCGAGGATGGGCGTCACCTCGGAGCCGGCGTAGGTCGTCGGGATCACCACCTGGGGGGCGTCGTTGCGGTAGGCGATGGCCTTGCCCAGGCCGATGGTGGAGCCGCCGCCCAGGGCCACGACGCTGTCCGCGCCCAGCTCGGCATAGCGCGCCAGCGCCGCCTCGGTCACCTCTACGGGGGTGTGCATGGTGGCCTGAGCGAAGACGCCGACGCCCAGCCCGCCAAGGCTGTCGAGCAGCCGCTCGGCGTCCGCCTGTTGCGCGGGCGTCGAGAGCAGCAGGGCGCGCCGGCAACCCAGGGCCTCCAGTTCCGCGGCCGCGCGCAGGGAACTGCCGGCGCCGAAGACCACGCGGGCGGGGTTTTGGGTATAGAGAAATTCGTGCATCAGGATGGACTCCCGGTCGTGTCGGTCAGGCGAAGGCGGCGGTCGCTTCGTGGGAAGGGGCCTGGAGGTGCGTCAGGTGAAGCTGCCCCAGCAAGTCGTCCAGCTGGCGCTGCAGCGCCTCGGCCGAGCCGGCGCTGGCGGCGACGTAGAAGTCCGGGCGAATCACCAGGTAGCGGGCGCCCAGTTCTTCCAGCCAGGCGGCATAGGTGCCTTCGGCGTCTTCCAGGTCGCAATGGCTGCCCGGGCGGCCCAGGGTGACGAAGCGCGCGCCCAGGTGCTCCAGCGCCTGCAACTGGTGGGAGGGCAGGGCCTGGCGGGGCGATTGCTCGAAACCGATGACCCGCCAGCCGCGGCCGGCGAGGTCGTCGAAGCGCCCGCGCCGCTCGCCCGCGCGGACGATGCCCTGCACCGAGAGTTCGCCGGCGTGGGCCGCGTCCTTGCACCAGATGCCCGGGCCCAGCGCCGCCTTGTCGGTGGGCACCGGCGTGCGGCCGGAGGCCTCCAGTTCCGCTTTCATGCGCCGGTCGCGCTCGGCGGCTTCCTGCGGGTCGGTGATGCAGATGATGCGCCCCAGCTCCATGGAGAACTCGATGTAGTGCTTGGCATGTTCGCGGCGTTCGCTGGTGTAGCTGTCCAGCACCGCTTCGCCCAGGGTGCCGTCGAGGATGGCGTCCAGGCGCCAGGCCAGGGCGACGGCGTCGCGCAGGCCGGCGCACATGCCCTCGCCGGCGAAGGGCGGCATCAGGTGCGCGGCATCGCCGGCGATCAGGCCGCGGCCATTGCGCCAGGACTCCGCCCAGCAGGCCTGGAAGCGGTACACGGCGCTGCGTTCCAGCGTCGCGTTGGCCGCCGTCAGGCCCCAGGGCTGCATCAGGCTCCAGGCGTTTTCCGGGCTGGCCAGTGCCTCCGCCGACTCGCCGGGCAGCGCCATGAACTCCCAGCGCAGGCGGCCGGGGCCGCCCGGCACTATGGTGGTGGGGCGCCTGGGGTCGCACAGTTGCCAGTGCACCGGGTCCAGCACCTGTTCCTGGTGCGGGATCATGTCGAGGATCAGCCAGTCGTAGAAGAAGCCGCGGTCGGTGAGGCTCAGGCCCAGCGCCTTGCGCACGAAGCTGTTGGCGCCATCGGCGCCCACGACGTAGCGGGCGCGGATGCGGCTGGGCGCGTCCGGCGCATCGCCAATGCCGCCAAGGCAGATGCCCTGGTCATCCTGCTGCAGTTCGTTGGCTTCCCAGCCACGGATCAGGCGGATGTTCGCGATGCCCTCGGCGATGCCCAGCAGGCGCCTTTCCAGGCCGGGCTGGTTGAACCAGTAGCGCACCCGCCAGCCGGAGGCCGAGGTGCTTTTCCAGTCGACGATCTGCAGGTCTTCGCCGGCGGCGTTGCGCCAGTAGTAGAGCTCGTCGTGGTAGTTGATCGCCGGGTCGTTGTCGGAGTCGATACCCAGGCCCGCGAGTATCCTGGCGATCTCATGGTCGAAGGTCACGGCGCGGGGGCGGTCGTAGGGTTGCGGCCAGCGCTCCACCAGGGTGACGCGGTGGCCCTTGCGGCCCAGCAGAATGGCCAGCAGGGTGCCGACGGGGCCGGCCCCGACGATGGCCACGTCCGCGTCGTAGCGCGCTTCGCCGGCGTTGTCGGCGGGTAAACCAGGCATGCTCATTGTCATTGTTCTCGCTCTCCGGATACCGGGCCGCCACGCCCGGCATCGCCATCTTGTTATCGGGTAGCCCTCCGTGGTGGGCAGGGCGCGGCGTCCTGTCCGTCCCCAGCGCGTTGCGCTTGAGAGGGCAATGGCAAGCGGCATGCCAATGCTTCGTTGATTTTGTTTTCTTCAGGATAAACATAGGCTTACAGGACTTTTCGGCGCCTTTGGCGCCAGCGCTGGATTGCCGCGGAATTAACGTGTTTGTTAATTTCGAATTCACTAATAACAAAAATGTTGAGATGCCATGGGTGCCCGCAGCTTCCCCCAGGACCTGCTCCGTCAGTTCCGCATGCAGCCCGAAAAGGGCCAGATCTGGATCGGCCAGCAACGCGCATTCCTCATGCAGCTGTCCGCCTTCGCCGCCTTCCGCCGTGAGTTGATCGCCGAGATCGGCGTGGCCCATTCGCGCCGCCTGCTGGCCCGCATGGGCTATGCGACGGGCTCCAGCGACGCTGGGCTGGCGCGCCAGTTGCGTGGCGACGAGAGCGACCACGCCTTCATGGCGGGGCCGTTGCTGCATGCGCTGGAAGGGGTGACGCAAGTGGAGACCTTGCGCATGGAGGTGGACGTGGAGTCTGGCCACCACTACGTCGAGCAGATCTGGCACGACTCCTTCGAGGCCAGCGCCCACCTGGCGCACCTGCCGCCTTCCGCCGAGCCGGTCTGCTGGATGCAGGTCGGCCACGCCTCCGGCTTCAACAGCGCCTTCTTCGGCCGCACGGTGCTGTTCCGCGAGGTGGAGTGCCGCGGCATGGGCCACGCGCACTGCCGGATCATCGGCAAGCCGCTGGAGGAGTGGGGCCCCGACGGCGATCAGCTGGAGCTGTTCGGCTCCACCGACTACATCAACGCTTCGCTGAACGACCCCGTGCTGGACGAGGCCCTGGCGGTTTCCGACCTGATCGGCGCGGACCCGAGCTTCCTCGCCACCTGCCGGCGCATCGAGAAGATCGCCACGCGCGACGTCACCGTGCTGTTCCAGGGCGAGACCGGCGTGGGCAAGGAACGCTTCGCCCGCCTGCTGCACCAGCTCAGTCACCGCGCGGACAAGCCCTTCGTCGCCGTCAACTGCGCGGCCCTGCCGGAAACACTCATCGAGTCGGAGCTGTTCGGCGTCGAGAAGGGCGCCTTCACCGGCGCCCACCGCAGCCGGCCGGGACGCTTCGAGCAGGCCGACGGCGGCACCCTGTTCCTCGACGAGATCGGCACCCTGACCTCGGTGGCCCAGGAGAAGCTGCTGCGCGTGCTGCAGCAACGCGAGGTCGACCGGCTGGGCGGCGATGCGCCGCGCCCCGTCGACATCCGCGTCATCGCCGCCACCAACGCGGACCTGGAGAAGGATGTCCAGCAGGGCCGTTTCCGCGAGGACCTGTACTACCGCATCAACGTCGTCCCCATCCACATCCCCGCGCTGCGCGAGCGGCGCAACGACATCCCCTTGCTGATCCGCTACTTCATCAAGCGCTTCTCCACCCAGCACCAGCGCACCATCAAGGGCCTCTCGCGCGCGGCCGTGCGGGCGCTGCTGGAATACCACTATCCCGGCAACGTGCGCGAGCTGGAGAACATCATCGAGCGAGGCGTGGTCCTGGCCGACGACAACGAGCCCATCGGCCTGAGCGACCTGTTCCTGTCCCCGGCGCGGGAGGCGGAAGCCCGGCCGGCCTTCGAGGCCCCGCAGCAGCGGCAGCGGATCATCGAGCAGTGGCTGGACGAGCACCCGCTGGAGGAGCTGATCGAGGCTTCGGTGAAGCGTGCCCTGGGCCGGGCCGGCGGCAATGTCGCCGGCGCCGCGCGGCTGCTAGGCATCACCCGCCGGCAGTTGGAGCACCGCCTGAAGACGCGCCAGCCTGGCGACGCCGGTATGGCGGATTGATCGCCCGGCCCCCTTCGGCAACGAGGCCGAAGGGTGCCCGGGATCGCTGAATTCTGGTTGCTCTATTCAGAGAGTCGATCGAACTTTCATTCAACCGAAAACAGCAGGGTTCTTCACTTTTAAAATGCTAGGTATTTCCCGCCCGGCAATATAGCCGCTGCGCGTAAAAACACCCTCGCCAAATAGTATATGAATCCGCAATCCATAAGGGCTGCAGGGACTCTTGATGTTCTGCTGGTTCATGTTCCGCCTTCGCTTGAAACCATTCTGCAATATTCAAAAAACAAGAATCGGCCCCGGTTTGGGGACAAGGTCTTCGCCGGTGGCGGAGAACTTTGTGGGAACCGAATTAATTGGGTGGCAGTTGCCGCCTTTATCGGATTTCAGGAGATTCTTGATGCGTAGTACTTCTGCACTGGGCGGGATGGGGATTTGTACCGGGGCATTGCTCGTCCTGAGTGTTCCGGCGCATGCGGGGGTCGATGCCAGGTTGCTGGAAATGCTCAAGGCCAATGGCTCGATCAGCGCCGCCCAGTACACCGAACTCACGGCCGAGCTGGACAGGGAGAACCAGGTCGCCGCGGAACAGGCCAAGGCCAAGAAAGAGCAGATGAGCGCTTTCGAGCAGAGCATCGCCTGGGCCGCCAGGACCCAGGTGAAGGGCGACGTCCGCGTGCGCCAGGAAACCGTGCATGCGCAGAACAGCGGCAGCAAGGGCGACCAGAACCGCCAGCGCATCCGCGCGCGGGTCGGCTTCTACAGCCAGATCAACCCGCAGGTGGACACCGGCATCCGCATCGCCACCGGCAGCGGCGACGACGCCCGCTCGACCAACCAGAGCATGGACAACTACTTCGACAAGAAGCAGCTGTGGCTGGACCAGGCCTACATCGACTTTCACCCCGCGGCGGTGAAGAACCTGCACCTGATCGGCGGCAAGATGAACCAGCCGTGGGTCAGCGAAGGCGATGTCATCTGGGACGGCGACATCAACCCCGAAGGCTTCGCCGCCACCTACAAATACCCACTGGGCGGCAGCGCCGAGCTGTTCGGCAGCGCCGGCTACTTCAACCTGAAGGACAACGTCGACGGCGAAGGCTACGCCTTCCAGCATGACCTGCGCCTGTACAGCGGCCAGTTCGGCGCCCGCTTCGCGCCCATCGACGGCATCAAGGCGACCCTCGGGGCGAGCCTCTACGCCTACGACAACGACACCGACAGTGCCTGCGGCTCGGCCACCACGACGCCGTGCCAGCTTTCCGCCAACGGCAACACCACCAGGGACTTCCGCCTCTACGAAGGCTTCGGCCAGCTGGACTTCGGCAACCTGCCGGTTCCGCTTTCGCTTTATGGGCAATACGTGGTCAACCAGGCGACCGATAGCAATGAAGATACTGCCTGGCTGACCGGCGCGAAGACCAAGGTGGGTGACTTCAGCTTCGACTACAACTATCGCGACGTGCAGCGTAATGCGGTGGTCGGGGCATTTACCGATTCGGACTTCGCCAATGGTTACACCGCATCTCGTGGTCACAAGTTCAAGGTTGCCTACGACATCGACAAGAACTTCGCCTTGGGTGCCACTTATTTCATGGCCAGGTCGGATGCCGCCAGTGGTTCACGTAAAGATGCGGATATCGATACGTTGCAATTGGATCTGGAGGCGAAGTTCTAGGTTAGTTGCGGATTTAAAGATTTTTCGAAGTATCAGTTGATACCGCGTGCTCCATATATCGAGGGTTGTCCATTGACTTCATTCAAGCCACCTTGAGTTCGTGAATGCCGGCTTCGGCCGTCCGATTCATTCCCCTTGGCCGCCACGACGACCCCATGCGTCGTGGCGGCTTTTTCATGGGGGATCGGAGAGCTTTGCGTAGGAGCAACTGTCTTGCGCCGAGGTGCTCTTCGTAGGATGGGTTGAGCTTGCGAAACCCATGCGGTTGCGCTGATGGGTATCGCTTCGCTCAACGCCATCCTACGAAAAGCCGTGCTTCCTGGAACCGTAGGGCCCTGCCCGCGATTTCGCGCGCAGGGCGCGCTCCTACATGGGCACGGTGCCGGGGCGGCCCGCAGGAGCGGATCTTATCCGCGAATCGCGTTTGCGAATGGTGCGTGCCTGTGGCTTTGGGGGTTAGGGAGAGGGGCTCTTGGACCTGCCACCGATGTTCCGGCCCGCAGCCGAAAATCGCGGATAAGGTCCTCCTCCGGTCCGATGGGGGAGCGCCCGAGGGTGGGATAACTCGCCGGCGTCCATGTCTGGCCCCCTCGGGCGCTCGGTTCCACTATGTTTTCGCCGGAGGCCGGAAACGAATGACCTGGGTCAAGGCTTCCGGACTGTTTCCATGCGCAATGAGCACACCATCCTATCGTTCAGGTCCGGCGCTTCCTGCTCCCTGGCTGATCGAGGCCAGCGGGGCCATTCCCGCCAGGCCGTGGCGGGATCAGCTCCCTTGTACCCAGTCGCGGGGATCCTGGGAGAAGTAGTGCCTGTTCAGGTCCATGGCGTCGTAGGCGGCGGGATCGGCGTCGCGCTTCGCCCGGGCTTTCTCCAGCTGGGCGCAGCCCGTGGAGAAGAGCAGGGCGAGCAACGGAATGACGATGGAAAGGTTTTTCATGTTTGAACCTGCCAGGGTGAGTTGAAGCGGAATAGGTGGTTTGCGCTGCCGTCGGATGGCTCGCTGGCGTGGAGGGCTTGCCGTCGTGCAGGTGTCGCTGTCCGCCGCCGGGGTGGCGATGCATGGGCGTGGCTCTTCCGATGGGTGGGGACGCGCGGCCTCAACTCGTCCGCGCGTAGAGCAGCAGGCCATAGCCCAGCAGCATCAGCGGCCAGGCCACAGGCGGCCCGAACAGCAGCGCCCAGAGCCGGCCGCGCGGGTCGAAGCCCACGCCGTGGACAAAGCCGCCGCTCACGCCGAGCATCACCAGCATCAGCAGGCCGTGGCTGTAGCCGCCGTTGGCGTCGAGCATCAGCGCCGGGTGGATCAGCAGCACCAGCGCCAGCGGCGCCGCCAGCAGCAGCGACAGCGCGCGGCTCCAGCGGCGGCGCAGGGCGCGTTCAGGACTGGCGGCGGTCATCGCTGTCCAGGTCCTGGGTGGTTTCCAGCCAGAGGGCGTTGATGATGCCGAAGCTGCAGGCCAGCAGCACACCGAGAATCCAGGTGAAGTACCACATGCTTGTCGCTCCTCAGTAGAGTCCGTGGGGGTTGGCGTCGATGTGTCCGCGGCTCAGCCGGCCCCACATGCGCACGTAGCCCCAGAGGGTGTAGCAAAGGATCAGCGGCACGAAGATGCAGGCCACGGCGAACATGATGCCGAGGGTCTTGTGGCTGGACACCGCGTCCCACAGCGTCAGGCTGGCCGCCGGGTTCTCGCTGGAGGGGAAGACGAAGGGGAACAGCGCGAAGCCGGCGGTGCAGAGCGTGCCGACGATGGCCAGGGCGCTGCCGAGGAAGGCCAGGCCGCCCCTGTTGCCGCTGGCGCTGGCCAGGGCCAGCAGCCCGCCGAGGATGCCCAGCGCCGGGGCGAGCAGCGTCAGCGGCTGCTTGTGGTAGTTGGCCAGCCAGCCGGCGTTGTCCAGCGTCACCTGCTTGTGCAGCGGATTGAGCACGGCGTTGCCGTCCACCGCCGAGGCCAGGCTGAAGCCGTGCATGCCCAGGCTGAGCCATAGCCCGGCGCCGATGAAGGCCGCCAGGTACACCAGCGCGCACAGTTGCGCGGCGCGGCGCGAGCGTTCGGCCAGTTCGCCGTCGGTGCGCAGCATCAGCCAGGCGCCGCCGTGCAGGCAGAGCATGCTCAGGCTGACCACCCCGGCGAGCAGGGCGAAGGGGTTGAGCAGGGCGAAGAACGAGCCGCTGTAGGTCGGCCGCATCATTTCGTCGAGGTTGAACGGCAGGCCCAGGAACAGGTTGCCGAAGGCCACGCCGAACACCAGCGCCGGGACGCAGCCGCCGACGAACAGCGCCCAGTCCCAGGCCGCGCGCCAGCGCGGGTTCTCCAGCTTGCTGCGGTAGTCGAAGCCCACCGGCCGGCAGAACAGCGCGAACAGCACCAGCAGCATGGCCCAGTAGAGCCCGGAGAAGGCGGTGGCGTAGACCATCGGCCAGGCGGCGAAGAGCGCGCCGCCGGCGGTGATGAACCACACCTGGTTGCCGTCCCAGTGCGGGGCGATGGTGTTGATCGCCACGCGGCGCTCGTGGTCGTCCCGGGCGACGAAGGGCAGCAGCGCCATGGCGCCCATGTCGAAGCCGTCGGTGAGGGCGAAGCCGATCAGCAGCACGCCGATCAGCACCCACCAGGTGATCTTCAGGGTTTCGTAGTCCATGGCGGGTTCCTCAGACAGTGGCCGGGCGCTGCGCGGCGCCCTGCTCGAAGTGGTAGCGGCCGGTGTGCAGGCTCGACGGGCCGAGGCGGGCGAACTTGATCATCAGGTACATCTCCACCACCAGCAGCAGGCTGTAGAAGGCCACCAGCGCGATCAGCGAACCCCACAGGTCGTGGGTGCCCAGGCTGGAGGCGGACAGGTGCACCGGCAGCACCTCGCCGATGGACCAGGGCTGGCGGCCGTGCTCGGCGACGTACCAGCCGGTCTGCGCGGCGATCCACGGCAGCGGCAGGCTCAGCAGCGCCCACTTCAGCAGCCAGGGCTTGCGCTCCTCGTTCTTGCGCGCCGAGGCCCAGAAGGCGCAGGCGAACAGGGCGAGCATGAGGAAGCCGCAGGCGACCATGATGCGGAAGCTGAAGAACAGCGTGAGCACGTCGGGGATGGTGTCCAGGGTGGCCAGGCGGATCTGCTCTTCGCTGGCGTCCACCACCTTGTCGGTGTACTTCTTCAGCAGCAGGCCGTAGCCCAGGTCCTGCTTCACATCATTGAAGGCGGCGAGGGTGGCCGCGGACGTGTCGCCGCCGCGCAGCTGTTCCAGCAGCGCGTAGGCCTGCATGCCGTTGCGGATGCGCGCCTCGTGCTGCACCAGCAGGTCCTTGATGCCGGTGACCTCCTTGTCCAGCGAGCGGGTGGCGATGATGCCCAGCGCATAGGGAATCTTGATCGCGTAATGGGTGCGCATCTGCTCCTGGTCGGGGATGCCGAACAGGGTGAAGCCGGCCGGCGCCTGCTCGGTGCTCCACTCGGCCTCGATGGCGGCCAGCTTGGTCTTCTGCACGTCGCCGATCTCGTAGCCGGACTCGTCGCCGAGGATGATCACCGAGAGGATCGAGGCCAGGCCGAAGGCCGAGGCGATGGCGAAGGAGCGGCGGGCGAAGCCCTGGTCACGGCCCTTGAGCAGGTAATAACTGGAGATGGCCAGGACGAAGATCGCCCCGGTGACGTAGCCGGCGGCCACGGTGTGGACGAACTTGACCTGGGCCACCGGGTTGAACAGCAGGGCGCCGAAATCGGTCAGCTCCATGCGCATGGTCTGGAAGTTGAATTCCGCACCCACCGGGTTCTGCATCCAGCCGTTGGCGATCAGGATCCACAGCGCCGAGAGGTTCGAGCCCAGCGCCACCAGCCAGGTCACGCTCAGGTGCTGGACCTTGGACAGGCGATCCCAGCCGAAGAAGAACAGGCCGATGAAGGTGGATTCTAGGAAGAACGCCATCAGCCCCTCGATGGCCAGGGGCGCGCCGAAGATGTCGCCGACGTAGTGGGAGTAGTAGGCCCAGTTGGTGCCGAACTGGAACTCCATGGTCAGCCCGGTGGTGACGCCGAGGGCGAAGTTGATGCCGAACAGCTTGCCCCAGAACTGCGTCATGTCCTTGTACACCTGCTTGCCGGTCATCACGTAGACCGACTCCATGATCGCCAGCAGGAAGGCGAGGCCCAGCGTCAGGGGCACGAACAGGAAGTGGTACATCGCCGTCATCGCGAACTGCAGGCGTGACAGGTCGACTACGGCTTCGGAAATCATCACGGGGACTCCTTGGCGGGGGATGAGGTGGGGGTGGATACGGGGTCGGGGGTGCCCAGCAGGTGCGCGCTGACCTGCCGTTCGCCCTCGGCGGGAAGGGTGGGGTGGTCGAACCAGATGGCCTTGATGGCCAGGAGCAGCACCAGCTTGATCAGCAGGATGGCCGCCAGTTCCTTCACCAGCTTCGGGTAGCGGATTGACGCACTCACTTGTGCACCTCTGGAGCGGCTGCTGTAATACCCCATAGGGTATGCTGGAAGTGCCCTTTCAATGAGATGGCAGATTGACGCAGCAGGCGCCTGGACCCTCGTCCGGCGCCCGACCCGGCAAGCCGGCCGCTCATCTTCACCGTGCTGGATGGCCAGCGCGGGACCTGACCAAGGAGATCGTCATGAAAGCGAATGTGGGGACCATCGATCGCGCGGTGCGCATCGTCGTGGGGCTGCTGCTGATCGGGCTGAGCCTCGCCGGCGTGATCGGCTGGTGGGGGTGGATCGGCATAGTGCCGCTGGCCACCGGCATCTTCCGTTTCTGCCCGGTTTATCCGCTGCTGGGCATCAGCACCTGCGGGAGCTGCAAGCGCTCCTGAGGCCGGGCGCGGGCCATGCCCGGCGGCTGCCCCGCCGCCGGGCTGGCTGTGCCCGCCGAACAACGCTACCCTCACGCCCGGGCGCCGGGTTGCCGTGGATGGGAACCCCATGGAGCCTTCACCTCGGGATGCGCGTTGGAAGGTACACGTGAGCAGAAAAAGCGATATCACCCCCCAGGAAGCGATGCTCAACCGCCTGGCCCGGGTCGAGGGCCAGATACGCGGGTTGCAGGCCATGATCCGCCGGGGCGAGGAGTGCGAGACCATCGCGCTGCAGTTCCGCGCGGCGCGCAAGGCCCTGGAAAAGGCCTACCAGGAGCTGCTCGCCTGCCTGCTGGAAGAGGCGTTCGAGGACCAGGAGCAGGACGCGGCGCAGACGCTGCAGCGGGTCCGGGCGATCTTCACGAAATACACCTGAGCGGTGCGTTGCCCTGTCGTTCATATGACGCCCAGCGCCCCCAGGCTGCGGTAGAGCATGTACAGCGCGGTGGCGCCGATCATCGCCGCCGACACCAGGTTCAGGGTGCCCTGGCTGCGCGACAGGCGCGTCGCCAGCCAGGCGCCGCACAGCCCGCCGGCCACCCCGCCGCCGATGAACACCACCGCCAGCGGCCAGTCCACCAGGCCCGAGCGCGCGTAGTTGAGCGCGGTGGTCAGGCCGAAGGCGGTCACTGCCACCAGCGAGCTGCCCACGGCGAAGAGGATCGGCATGCGCGTGGCGGCCATCAGGCCGGGGACGATGAGGAAGCCGCCGCCGATGCCGAAGAATCCCGACAGGGCGCCGGCCAGGCCGCCGAATGCCGCCAGCCGCGGGGCGTTGCCGCGGCCCAGGGCCACCGCGGCGTCGCCTTCGCTGGCGCGCCCGCGCAGCATCAGCGCCGCCACCACCAGCATCAGCAGGGCGAACAGCACCAGCAGCTTCTGGCCGTCGAAGGCCTTGCCCAGGGACGAGCCGAAGAAGGCGCCGACCACCCCGACCAGCGCGAACACCGAGGCGCAGGGCCACTTCACGTTGCCGCGGCGGGCATGGTTGAGCAGGTTGGCGGCGGCGTTGGCGGCCACCGCCAGGGCGCTGGTGCCGATGGCGACGTGGGGGTTGTCGACGCCGACCAGGTAGACCATCAGTGGCACGGCGAGGATCGAGCCGCCCCCGCCGACCAGGCCGAGGGTGAAGCCCACCAGCGAACCGGCGGCGGCGCCGAGCAGGTACTGCAACAGGCTGAGGGTCGGCATCGCGGCTTCCTCAGGCGGACTGTTCGGCGCGGCGCCGGCCGGGCGCGCAGAGCCACTCGCGGCCCTTGAGCATGGCGTTCCAGTAGATGCCCGGCAGCGCCTCGGACTTCAGGTGCCAGGCCAGGCGCGACGGCTTGCGGCCATCGAGCAGCCAGCGCGGGAAGGTGGGCAGCAGCTTGCCGCCGTAGCCGAACTCGGCGAGCACGATCTTGCCGCGCTCCACGGTCAGCGGGCAGGAGCCGTAGCCGTCGTAGGCCGCCGTCAGGGGCTGGCCGTCGAGGCAGGCGAGGGCGTTGTGCGCCACCACCGGCGCCTGCTTGCGCGCCGCCGCGGCGGTCTTGGCGTTGGGCGCGGCGCTGGCGTCGCCGAGGGCGAAGACGTTGGCGAAGCGCGCATGGCGCAAGGTCACCGGGTCGACGTCGATCCAGCCGCCGTCGCCGGCCAGCGGGCTGCTGCGGATGAAGTCTGGAGCGGTCTGCGGCGGGCACACGTGGAGCATGTCGAACTCGCGCACTTCCTCGTGGCGCTGGCCGTCGGCATCGGTGCGGGCGAAGGTGGCGGTGCGCGCCGGGCCGTCGACGGCCGCCAGGGTCGAGCCGAAGTTGAGCTGGGCGCGGTAGCGCTCGACGTACTCCATCAATGCCGGCACGTAGTCCGCCACGCCGAACAGCGCGGCGCCGGCGGTGTGGAACTGGATATCGATGCCGTCCAGGCGGCCACCGCGCAGCCAGTGGTCGGCGGACAGGTACATGGCCTTCTGCGGCGCGCCGGCGCACTTGATCGGCATCGGCGGCTGGGTGAAGAGCGCGCGGCCGCGGTGCAGGCCGCGCACCAGCTGCCAGGTGTAGGGCGCCAGGTCGAAGCGGTAGTTGGAGGTCACGCCGTTGCGCCCCAGGGTGTCGGCCAGGCCGGGGATGGCGTTCCAGTCCAGCTTCAGGCCGGGCGCCAGGATCAGCACGCGGTACTTCAGGCTGGCGCCGTTGGCCAGGATCACCCGCTCGTCCTGGGGCGCGAAGGCTGCCGCGGCGGAGCGCTCCCAGGCCACGCAGTCGGGGATCAGCGCCGCCATCGGGCGCACCGTGCGGTCCTGGGTGAAGACGCCGGCGCCGACCATGGTCCAGCCCGGCTGGTAGTAGTGCTCCGTGGCCGGCTCGACCATGCAGATGCTCAGGTTCTGGCGGCGCTTGAGCAGGCTGGCGCAGGTGGCCAGGCCGGCGGCGCCGGCGCCGATCACCACCACGTCGTAGGTGGGCTCGCCGCGCCCCGGGCGGGGGCTGGCGGCGGCCTGTAGGCGCGGGCGCAGCTGGCCGAGGTCGAAGCCGGCCCGGGCGGTGCGGGCGAGTATGTCGTCCAGGGGCCGTTGCCCGGCCTGGGACAGCGCCCAGAGCGTGGCCGAGCGGGTGCCGGTGCGGCAGTAGGCGAGCACCGGGCCGGGCAGCTGCTCCAGGGCGGCGGCGAAGGCATGGACGTCGGCGTCGCCGATGGCGCCGCTGGTCACCGGCAGGTAGGCGAACTCCAGGCCCTGGGCGGTGGCGGCCGCGGCCATGGCCTGGCTGCCCGGCTGGTCGTCGGCCTCGCCGTCGGGGCGGTTGCAGACCAGGCTGCGGATGCCGGTGGCGGCCAGGGCGGAAAGGTCTTCGGGGTTCAGTTGCGGGGCGACGCAAAAGCCATCGTCCAGGGGCAGACGTTGCATGGCGGATTCCTCTTCTTCTTTCGGCGGCGCAAGGCAAGGGGAGGGCGGCGGGACAGCGGCCGTCATGGCCCGCCGTCGGCGGCTCAGAGCAGGTTCAGCGGCAGCTTGAGGTAGCGCACGCCGTTGTCTTCCGGCTCCGGCAGGTGGCCGCCGCGCATGTTCACCTGCACCGAGGGCAGCATCAGGCGCGGCATCGGCAGGGTGGCGTCGCGGGCGTCGCGCATGGCGACGAACGCGGCCTCGCTCACGCCGTCGTGGACGTGGATGTTGCCGGCGCGCTGCGCGCCGATGCTGGTTTCCCAGGCGTAGCGGTCGCGGCCGGGGGCCTTGTAGTCGTGGCAGAGGAACACCCGCGCCGGCTGCGGCAGGCCGAGCAGCCGGCGGATGGAGCGGAACAGCGTGGCGCTGTCGCCGCCGGGGAAGTCGCAGCGCGCGGTGCCGTAGTCGGGCATGAACAGGGTGTCGCCGGGGAACACCGCATCGCCGATCACGTAGGCCATACAGGCCGGGGTATGCCCGGGCACGTGCAGGGCGATGGCCTGCAGGTTGCCGATGCGGAAACTTTCGCCATCCGCGAAAAGATGGTCGAACTGGCTGCCGTCGCGGGCGAAGGCGCTGCCGGCGTTGAAGATCTTGCCGAAGGTCTGCTGCACCCGGGTGATCCGCTCGCCGATCGCCAGGCGCCCGCCCAGGCGTTCCTGCAGCAGCGGCGCGGCGGACAGGTGGTCGGCATGGGCGTGGGTCTCCAGCAGCCAGGACACCCGCAGGTCGTTGGCCTGGACGAACTCCACCAGGGCCTGGGCCGACTCCTGGTGGGTGCGGCCGCTGGCCTGGTCGAAGTCGAGCACGCTGTCGATGATGGCGCAGGCGTTGCTGGTGGGATCGCGCACCACATGGCTGACGGTGAAGGTGGCTTCGTCGAAGAACGAGGTGACCTGCGGGGCGGGGGCGCGGCCGCTGGTGGCGTCGTCGACCAGTGCGCTGGCGGCGGCCAGGGCGGCATCGGCGTGGAGGGCGGACATGGGGGACGTCTCCTGCGACATTGACCTGAATCATGCTTACACTATTTCTTTAATAGTGCAATTATGAAAACGTCGAAGTGTCGGCGTCGACGCTACCGGGCCGGGGCGGTAGCATGACGGGCCTGTTCAGCCGAGGATCTGGATCACCGTGGAAGCCAATGCCTGTTCCGCTCCCTCCATGCCGCCGCTGCGCCAGAACGACCGTGCGCCGGAGTTCCGCGCCCGCACCACCCGCGGCGACGTCGCCCTGAGCGACTACCGCGGCCGCTGGCTGCTGCTGTTCTCCCACCCGGCGGACTTCACCCCGGTGTGCACCAGCGAGTTCATCGCCTTCGCCCGCGCCAAGCCGCGCTTCGACGCACTGGGCTGCGAGCTGCTGGCGCTGTCGGTGGACGGCCTCTACTCGCACCTGGCGTGGATACGCGACATCCACGAGCGCTTCGGCGTGGCCATCGACTTCCCGATCATCGAGGACCCCTCCATGGCCATCGCCCGCGGCTACGGCATGGTCGGCCCCGACGCGGTGGACAGCTCGACCACCCGGGTCAGCTACGTGATCGATCCGGAGGGCATCATCCGCGCCCTGAGCTGGTACCCGATGAACGTCGGCCGTTCGGTGGAGGAGTTACTGCGCCTGGTTGCCGCGCTGCAGGCCACCGACCGGCACGCCGCTTCCACGCCGGAGGGCTGGCAGCCCGGCGGCGCGCTGCTGGAGCCGGTGGCCCTGGATGCCCATGAGGCGTTGCAGGTCGAGCCCGGCCCGGACGAAACCTGGTACTACCGCTGGAAGAAACCATGAAGGCGCCGGCCGACGAGGGCCTGGAAGCCCTGAAGGAGCGCGCCAACGACGCCGCCGAACTGCTGCGCCTGCTGGCCAACCCGACGCGCCTGCTGCTGCTCTGCCAGATCGCCCGTGGCGAATGCTCCGTGGCGGAACTGGAACGCGACCTCGGCCTGCGTCAGCCCGGCCTGTCGCAGCAACTGGCCGAACTGCGGCAGAACCAGCTGGTGAAGACCCGCCGCGAATCCCGCTCGATCTACTACAGCCTGGCCGACGCCCGCGTGCAGGTGCTGCTGGAAGCGTTGCACGAGGCGCTGTGCGGCGATCCGCAGCTGCAGCAGGTTGCCAGGCTCCCCGCCAGGGCGACGCCGGCGCCCGGGGAGAGCGCGCGCTTCGCCCGCATCGAGCGCTAGGCCTGCTGCCGGCGATAGGCGAGGAACTCGCGGCCCTCGCGCGAGTTGAGGTTCAGCGACCACACCGGGCGCGGCAGCTCCAGCGCGCCCGAGCCCCAGTCCTGCAGGTAGCTCAGCGAGAAGTCCACGCCGCGCCGGCAGGTGGCCGCGTCGTAGCCGAGGCTGGCCATGGCCATGTGCACGCAGGCGTCGATGTATTCGTTGGGCTGTTCCACGCCCTGCAGGATGGTCTGGATGCTCAGGGCCGAGGCGCCCATGAGGAAGTCGGTGGCGGCGTCGAGGCGTTCGAAGTGGAGTTCGCCGGCGGCGCGCCCACTCTCCAGGTCGCGGCCCATGTACTCGGCCACCAGGGCGTGGTGCGGCCAGACGTCGACGCGGGTGACGAAACCGGCCCACTTGCGGTCCAGCAGGGCGCGCACCAGGAACACCCGGAAGCCCACCGAGATGCGCTTCCACGGCTCCTCGAGGATGTCGTAGAGCGGCAGGATGTCGGTGGTCATCTGGTTGCTCAGGTCCTGGCCGAGGGCGACCAGCACCTGGTCCAGGGAATCGAAGTAGCGGTAGAAGGTGCCGCGCGAAACCTTGGCCTCGCGGATCACGTCGTCGATCACCGGCGCGGCCGAGCCGGGCTCGGCGAATACCCGCATCGCCGCGTCGAGCAGGCGCGTGCGCATCAGCAGGCGTTTCTTCTCCGCCATCTTCGGGCGGTGGTCGGGGCTGGCCCGTCCGCGGGGGGAGGGCTGCTCGCTGTCTGGCACGGGCTTTATCTCCTTGAGTGACAAAATGTCATTGTTAAAAACTATGCCGATGGTCGGGTAGATAAATTTATTTGATCGCACCCCTTGTACGAGCGGGGCGTCTGTCCTACATTGCTGCTCAATGTCGGAATGACAAGTATGTTCTATCTGTAGCGTATTCGTCGGTCCGGCGCTTTCGTCATAAAAACAACAGGAGACGAAAAATGATCCGTAACGCCTTGCCGCCCCGCCTGTCCCGCCCGCTTCCTCCGCCGCCGCGCAGCAAGCGCCCGCGCGCCTGATATTTCCCCGCATTCCTAGCCACTCCGGGTAACCGTATGCCTTCGGGACCATCAAGGTCCTGAGCGCCGACGCCTGCCCGCGAGGAATCCATTGCCATCCACTGCGCCCTGGCGCCACGGCCGGCGGGATTCGTTCGCCCAGAACAAATGAATGACATTTTAGTCATTGTGACATACAAGGTCGAAGCCATGAAAGAAGCGATGAAAGTGTCCGACGTAAGCGTGCTGCCGCTGGCCGAGCAGCGTCCGTCCCTGCAGGAACTGGTCAAGCGCGCCGAAGCGCTGCAGCCGCTGCTGCGTAAGAACGCCGCGGACTCGGAAAGGAATCGCCGCGCCGCCGAGGAAAACATCCAGGCCATCCGCGACGCCGGGCTGTTCCGGCTGATGGTGCCCAAGCGCTTCGGCGGCCACGAAGGCACCCTGCGCTCGCACCTGGAAGTGTCCGCGGCGCTCGCCGAAGGTTGCGGCGGCACCGCCTGGGTGGCCGCGCTGACCAACGTCTGCGCCTGGTTCACCGGCCTGTTCAGCGAGCGCGCGCAGAACGACGTGTTCGGCGCCAACCCCGACGCCCGCGTGTCCGGCGTGTTCAACGCATCCCCCAACACCCGCCGCGTCGAAGGCGGCCTGATCGTCTCCGGCAAGTGGTACTTCTCCTCCGGCAGCCTGCACGCCGACTGGGCCGCCGTGGGCGCCGAGGAGCGCGACGCCAACGGCGCGCTGGTGGCCCAGTACCTGGCGCTGATCCCGCGCGAGCAGTTCTGCATCGAGGACACCTGGTTCACCACCGGCATGCGCGCCTCGGGCAGCAACTGCATCGTCGCCGAGGAGGTGTTCGTGCCCGACCACCGCCTGCTGAACATGGGCGCGGCCATCGAGGGCGAATACCCCACCGAGTTCAAGGACGAGGCCAGCTACCGCCCGCTGTTCGTGCCCTTCGCCGCGCTGATCCTCAACGGCCCGCAGCTGGGCCTGGGCCGCGCTGCGCTGAAGTACGTGATCGACAACGCGCCGCGCCGCGCCATCGCCTACACCTCGTTCGAGAAGCAGACCGACTCGGTGCTGTTCCAGGCCCAGGTCGCCGAGGCCGCGCTGAAGATCGACAGCGCCGAGCTGCGCGCTTTCCGCGCCGTCGACGAGATCGACGCCGCCGCGCGCGAGGGCCGCAAGCTCGATGCCACCACCCGCGCGCGCATCCGCGCCGACGTCGGCCTGGTCAACACCCACATCACCGACGCCATCAACATCCTGCTCACCGCCCACGGCGCCGGCAGCTTCGCCGAGACCAGCCCGATGCAGCGCTGGTGGCGCGACTCCAACACCGCCGCGCGGCACGCCGTGGCCCTGCCGAGCATCGGCCTGGAGCTGTACGGCAAGGCGCTGCTGGGCGTGGAAAACACCGTCACCCCGCTGATCTGACCGGGAGGGCAACCCCATGGACCCTAAACTCCTGCGTTCGGTGATGGGCCAGTTCGCCACCGGCGTCACCGTGATCACCTACCTCGCCGACGGCGAACCGGCCGGCATGACCGCCAACGCCTTCATGTCGGTGTCGCTGGAGCCGCCGCTGATCCTCGTCTCGGTGCGCAACGCCTCGCGCTTCAACCAGTGGGTGAAGGAGGGCGTGCGCTACGGCGTGAACTTCCTCGCCGAGACCCAGCGCCCGCTGAGCGCGCACTTCGGCGGGCGCCCGGAGGAGGGCCTGGAGCTGCCGTTCT
Source organism: Pseudomonas sp. A6 (assembly GCF_052367875.1). NCBI lineage: Bacteria > Pseudomonadati > Pseudomonadota > Gammaproteobacteria > Pseudomonadales > Pseudomonadaceae > Pseudomonas > Pseudomonas sp. A6. Next base: position 2,893,862 of record NZ_CP198970.1, read on the forward strand.
GCCAGCACCAGGACACCCCGCTGCTGGACGGCAGCCTGGTGCAACTGGTGGCGCGCACGGTGGACGTGCACCCGGCCGGCGACCACCAGCTGTACATCGGCGAGGTGGAACACCTGCGCATCGGCGAGCAGCGCAAGCCGCTGCTGTTCTACAGCGGCCGCTACCACCAGATGCACGCCCGCTCGCCGGGCGCCGAATGGAGCGGTAGCCGCGAAGGCTGGTAGGCCCGCGCACCGACGATTGACCGTGCGAACGCCACGGCGCCCCCGGCAGGGGGCGTCGGAGGGCGGCTCGCGCCTGCGAAACCCTGATCGAGCGAAGAACCATGACAGCCAGGATCACCGAATCATCCCGCGAGCGCGCCGAACAGGACAGCGACCGCCAGGAAACCCACGAATGGCTCGACGCCCTGGAGGCCGTGGCGCGCAGCGCCGGCGGCGAGCGCGTCGACTTCCTCCTGCAACGCCTGGCCGAGCACGCCAGCCACCTGGGCGTGCGGCCCTCGGCGCACCCCTATTCGCTGTACCAGAACAGCATCCCCCTGGAGCGGCAGCCGGCCTTCCCCGGCGACCTGGCCATGGAGGAGCGCATCACCTCGATCATCCGCTGGAACGCCCTGGCCATGGTGGCGCGGGCCAACAAGGCCTACGGCGAGCTGGGCGGCCACATCGCCAGCTACGCCTCGGCGGCAGAAATCTTCGAGGTCGGCTTCAACCACTTCTTCCGCGCCGACAGCGCCGCCGGCAAGGGCGACCTGGTGTACTTCCAGCCGCACTCGGCGCCCGGCGTCTACGCCCGCGCCTTCCTCGAAGGGCGCCTGGGCGAGGAACAACTGCAGCGCTACCGCCAGGAAGTGGACGGCGGCGGCCTGTGCTCCTACCCGCACCCCTGGCTGATGCCGGACTTCTGGCAGTTCCCCACCGGTTCCATGGGCATCGGCCCGATCAGCGCCATCTACCAGGCGCGCTTCCTGCGCTACCTGGAGCACCGCGGCATCGCCGATACCGCGCAGCGCCACGTCTGGGGCGTGTTCGGCGACGGCGAGATGGACGAACCGGAATCCCTCGCCGCGCTGTCCCTGGCCGCCCGCGAGAAGCTCGACAACCTGACCTTCGTGATCAACTGCAACCTGCAGCGCCTGGACGGCCCGGTGCGCGGCAACGGGCAGATCATCCAGGAGCTGGAGGCGCTGTTCAGCGGCGCCGGCTGGAACGTGATCAAGGTGATCTGGGGCTCGGACTGGGATGCGCTGTTCGCCCGCGACCGCAACCACGTGCTGCTGCGTCGCTTCGCCCACACCGTCGATGGCCAGTACCAGACCCTCGGCGCCAACGACGGCAACTACAACCGCGCGCACTTCTTCGACCTCGACCCGGAACTGCAGGCGCTGGTCTCGCACATGAGCCCCGAGGAGATCGACGGGCTGCGCCGCGGCGGCCACGACTTCCGCAAGCTGCACGCCGCCTTCGCCGCGGCCAAGGCGCACGACGGCCGGCCGACGGTGATCCTGGCCAAGACCAAGAAAGGCTTCGGCATGGGCCAGGCCGGCGAGTCGCGCAACACCTCGCACCAGCAGAAGAAACTCGACATCGACGCGCTCAAGGCCTTCCGCGACCGCTTCGCCCTGCCGCTGGACGACGCCGCCCTGGAAGAGATGCGCTTCTACAAGCCGGCCGAGGACAGCGCCGAGCTGCGCTACCTGCGCGAGCGCCGCGAAACCCTGGGCGGCTACCTGCCGCGCCGCGTCGGCCAGGCCGAACCCTTGGCGCTGCCGGCGCTGGAGAGCTACGCGCAGTTCGCCCTGCAACCGGACGAACGCGAAAGCTCGACCACCACCGCGGTGGTGCGGCTGTTCTCCAACCTGCTCAAGGACAAGCAGCTGGGCCCGCGCATCGTGCCCATCGTCGCCGACGAGGCGCGCACCTTCGGCATGGCCAACCTGTTCCGCCAGATCGGCATCTACTCGCCGGCCGGCCAGCTCTACGAGCCGGAAGACGCCGGGGCGATGCTCTACTACAAGGAGGCGCGCGACGGCCAACTGCTGGAAGAGGGCATCACCGAGGCCGGGGCGATTTCCTCCTGGGTCGCGGCGGCCACTTCCTACAGCGTCAACGGCGTGGCCATGCTGCCGTTCTACATCTACTACTCGATGTTCGGCTTCCAGCGCATCGGCGACCTCATCTGGGCCGCCGCCGACCAGCGCGCCCGCGGCTTCCTGATCGGCGCCACGGCCGGGCGCACCACCCTGGCCGGCGAGGGCCTGCAGCACCAGGACGGCACCAGCCAGCTGATCGCCTCCACCGTGCCCAACTGCCGCGCCTACGACCCGGCCTTCGCCAGCGAGGCGGCGGTGATCATCGACCACGGCGGCCGGCGCATGCTCCAGGAGCAGCACGACGAGTTCTACTACCTGACGGTGACCAACGAGAACTACGTGCAGGCGCCGCTGGAGCCCGCGCAGCACGCCGACGTGATCAAGGGCATGCGCCTGTTCGGCACCCGCGGCGAGGGCAAGCCGGCGGTACGCCTGCTCGGTTCCGGGGCCATCCTGCGCGAGGTCATCGGCGCCGCCGAGCTGCTCGCCGAGGAGTGGGGCGTGGCCAGCGAGATCTGGAGCGTCACCAGCTTCTCCGAGCTGGCCCGCGAGGCCCGCGAGGTCGAGCGCGAGCAACTGTTCGGCGACGACAGCGAAGCGCGCAGCCACCTGCAAACCTGCCTGCCCGGCGAGGTGCCGGTGGTGGCCGCCAGCGACTACGTGCGCGGCTATGCGCAGCTGATCGCGCCCTACCTGCAGGCGCCGTACACCGCCCTGGGCACCGACGGTTTCGGCCGCAGCGACACCCGCCCGGCGCTGCGCCGCTTCTTCGAGCTGGACCGCCAGCACATCGCCCTGGCGGCGCTGGCCGGCATCGACCGCGACAAGCATGCCCGGGCCCGCGCGCGCTACGCCATCGACGGCGCCGCCGGCGCCCCCTGGAACCGTTGAGGAGTGAACGCCATGCAACAACTGATGGTTCCGGATATCGGCGACTTCAAGGACCTGCCGGTGGTCGAGGTGCTGATCAAGGCCGGCGACGTGGTCGCCGTGGAACAGCCGCTGATCGTGCTCGAATCCGACAAGGCGGTGATGGACGTGCCCAGTACCCTGTCCTGCACCATTCGCGAAGTGCTGATCAAGCCGGGCGACAAGGTGTCCCGGGGCAGCGTGATCGCCCATATCGAGCTGGCCGGGGAGGGTGCTGCCGCGCCTGTGGCCGCTGAAGCTGCACCTGCGATTCCCGACGCCGCGCCCGTCGTGGCGAAAGCCGAACCGCTGGCTGCCGCTCCCGCGCCCAGCGTACAAGCTGCGCCCGCCGCCGAGGAAGTCCGCAAGCCACAACTGGCCCTGGCCGGCCCGGCGGTGCGCAAGCTGGCCCGCGAACTGGCGGTGGACCTCGACCAGGTGCCGGCCAGCGGCCCCAACGGCCGGGTGCTGCGCGAGGACGTGCTGGCCTTCGTCAAGGCCCTGCGCGAACAACCGGCGGCCGCCGCCAGGCTCGGTGGCGGGCTCGACCTGCTGCCCTGGCCGCAGGTGGACTTCGCCCAGTTCGGCCACGTCGAGCGCCGCACGCTGTCGCGCATCAAGCGCATCTCGGCGGCCAACCTGCACCGCAACTGGGTGAGCATCCCCCACGTCACCAACCACAGTCAGGCCGACGTCACCGAGCTGGAGGCGCTGCGCGTGCAGCTCAACGGCGAGGCCCGCGAAGGGCAGGCCAAGGTCACCCTGCTGGCCTTCCTGATCAAGGCCTGCGTGGCGGCGCTGCAACGCTTCCCGCAGTTCAACGTGAGCCTGGAGGGCGACGAGGTGGTGCAGAAGCACTACTTCCACATCGGCTTCGCCGCCGACACCCCCAACGGCCTGGTGGTGCCGGTGATCCGCGATGCCGAGCGCAAGGGCATCGCCGCGCTGGCGCAGGAGATGGCCGAACTCTCGCAACTGGCCCGCAGCGGCAAGCTGAGCCCGGCGCAGATGCAGGGCGGCTGCTTCTCGATCTCGTCCCTGGGCGGCATCGGCGGCGGCCACTTCACCCCGATCATCAACGCGCCGGAAGTGGCGATCCTCGGCGTCGGCCGCGCCGAGCTGCAACCGCGCTGGAATGGCAGCGCCTTCGAACCGCACCTGCAGCTGCCGCTGTCGCTGTCCTGGGACCACCGCGCGGTGGACGGCGCCGAGGCCGGGCGCTTCCTGGCCTACCTGGCGACCCTGCTCGGCGACTTCCGCCGGGTGCTGGTCTGAGTACGACAACAACAAGGAGAACGGATATGACTGCTTCCCACGCCACGCCCGCCGAGCGCATCGTGCCGATGAAAATGGCCCACCTGGTGTTCCGCTGCGCCGACCGCAAGGCCATGGTCGACTGGTACCGCAAGCTGTTCCAGGCCGAGCTGGTGTTCGAGGACGACATCCTCACCTTCATCACCTACGACGACGAGCACCACCGCCTGGCCTTCTTCAACATGCCGCACCTGCCGCCCAAGGCGGAGGAGACCACCGGCATGCACCACATCGCCTACAGCTACGCGAGCATCGCCGACCTGCTCAACACCTACCTGCGCCTGAAGCAGGAGGGCATCCGCCCCTACTGGTGCATCAACCACGGGCCGACCACCTCGCTGTACTTCCGCGACCCGGAGCACAACGACATCGAGCTGCAGGTGGACAACTTCGTCGAGGCCGCCGACGCCGCGGCCTTCTTCCACAGCGAAACCTTCGCCAACGACCCCATCGGCCTGGAGTTCGACCCCGACGCCATGGTCGCGCTGTGGCGCAGCGGCGCCAGCGACGCCGAACTCTGCCGGCTGGGCACCGCTGCCACCGGCACCCGCACCGTACTGGGATAAGGAAACGACCATGAAACTCTGCACCTTCAAGACCCCCGGCGGCCTGGTGGGCGTCGGCATCGTCAACGGCGACGGCATCATCCGCATCGCCGACCACCTGTCCGCCGCGCCGCGCGACATGGCCGGGCTGATCGGCGAATGGCAGTTCTGGCAGGAGCCGCTGCAGCGCCTGGCGCAGATCCAGAAGGCCGACTTCGTCCTCGACGAAGTGACCCTCCTGGCCCCGCTGCCGCGCCCGGGCAAGATCCTCGGCATCGGCCTGAACTACGCCGACCACGTCGCCGAGTCGGGCATGGCCACGCCGGCCGACCAGCTGTGGTTCGCCATGATGAACACCGCGGCCAACGGCCCCTATGCGCCCATCGACCTGCCGCTGGTGTCGGAGCAGCTGGACTACGAGGCCGAGATGGTCTTCGTGATCGGCAAGCGCTGCCGCCACGTCAGCCGCGAGCAGGCTCGGGACGCGATCTTCGGCTACTGCGTGGGCAACGACGTGAGCGTGCGCGACTGGCAGCTGCGCACTTCGCAGTTCGTGCTCGGCAAGTCGTTCGACGGCCACGCGCCCTTCGGCCCCTGGCTGGTCACCCCGGACGAGGTGGGCAACCCGCACGAGCTGGGTATCCGCTGCTTCGTCAACGACGAGAAGCGCCAGGAGTCCAACACCCGCGAGCTGATCTTCGACTGCTACCAGCAGGTCGAGCACCTGTCCAAGGTGATGACCCTGGTGCCGGGCGACGTGATCTTCAGCGGCACCCCCGGCGGCGTCGGCGCGGGCTTCAAGCCGCCGCGCTGGCTGCGCGAGGGCGACCGGGTACGGGTGGAGATCGACGGCCTGGGCGCCATCGAGAACGTCGTCCGCGCCGAGCGCGCGGCGGGAGACGGCCATGCACGCTGAAGCCATCCGCGAGGAAATCCTGCGTCTGGAAAGCGAACGCTGCCGCGCCCTGGTGCAGCGCGACCTGCAAACCCTGGCGGCGCTGATGGACGACGCCCTGGTGCACGTCCACGCCACCGGCAAGGTGGACGACAAGGCGCAGTACCTGGAAATGGTCGCCAAACACATCGACTTCCTCCGCGTCGAGCGCAGCGACATGCGCGTGCGCGTGCTCGGCGACACCGCCATCGCCAGCGGCCGCCTGGAGCAGGCCATCGTCCTGCGCGAGAGCGGCGAGGAGCGGCTGATGAAGGCCTACACCACCCAGGTGTGGCTGCGCGGGGAGGGCGGCTGGCGGCAGTGCGCGTTCCAGGCCACCCACCTCTGACTGCGTGAATCCGCGGGCCGGCAACGGCCCGCGCCGGCAGGGACGCCGGGCCTCACCCCACTGACAGAACAACAACAAGAGTCCACTTCCATGAACAACATCCGGGTGAAAGCGCTGGGTGCGGTGCTGGCCGCCTTCGCGATAATCGACTGCCATGCCGAGCCGGCCGACGAACCCGCCGAAGGCACGCTGTTCCGCAGCCTGTTCGGCGACAGCCTGCAACGCGACTACGGCATCAGCGTCTCCAACCTGCTCGACATCGGCTACTCGCGCAACAACCGCTCGACCCACGATGAACGCCGCGCCGGCCTGAGCAACTTCCCCATCACCGGCATGTCCGACGAAGGCCTGGAACTGGGCAGCCTGCACCTGTTCGTCGACAAGGCCCTGCAGGGCACCTTCGTCCCGCGCATCACCCCCTTGCCCGGGCCCAGGCCCGAGGCCTTCTCCTTCGGTTTCACCTTCGAGGCCAACTACGGGCGCAACGCCCAGTTCGCCCGCACCTACGGCTGGGACATGGGCCTGCACCTGAACCAGAAGGACGCCGCCAAGGCGCAGAAGGACGAGGACCTGTTCCTGGCGCTGCCCAACTTCGCCGCCACCGCCTACCTGCCCTACGGCCCCGGCATCAGCCTGATGGCCGGGGTGTTCGGCCCGGCCCAGGGCTACGAGATCCCGCCCAACGTGCGCTTCGCCCGCAACCCCTTCGCCAGCAAGACCTACGCCTTCGTCAGCGAACCGGGCACCGTGGCCGGCGTGCTCGGCAGCGTGCGGTTGAAGAACGACGACAGCGGCATCCTCGGCCTGGAGCTGGGCGTGGTGCAGGGCTGGAACAACCTGCGCGACAACAACGACAGCAAGTCGCTGATGGGCGCGTTGCGCTGGCGCACGGCGGACATGAACACCTGGGTGGACTACGAATTCCTCGTCGGCGATGAACAGAACGACGGCTATTCCGACGTCCAGGCGCCGCCCTCGCGGGTGATCGCCGACAGCGGCCAGCTCAAGCAGCAGCACTCGCTCAACGGCTGGCACAAGTTCAACGACCAATGGTCCATGGGCGCCGAACTGGTCTACGGCCACCAGGCCGGCGACGGCAAGGCCAGCACCGTCGACGTGGTCACCGGCCCCGGCTTCGACGGCGCGCACTGGTGGGGCGCCAACGCCGTGGTCACCTGGCAGTTCCACCCGCGGGTGTCGCTGTCCGTGCGTGGCGAGCACTTCGAGGACCCGGACGGCTACGCGCTGTTCCCCACCAGCACCGCCCGCGGCAACTACAACGCGCTGACCACCGGCCTGCGCTGGGACCTGACCAGGAGCCTGGTGCTGCGCCCGGAAGTCCGCTACGACTGGTTCGACGCGCGGGACCACGACCGCCCCTACGGCAACGGCCGTGATCGCACGCGGCTGGGGACGATGGTCGAAGCGCTGTATTACTTCTGACGCGTTCCGTTGTCTTGCAGGCTGCGCCGAAGAGCTCTTCGTAGGATGGGTTGAGCTTGCGAAACCCATGCGGTCGTGACGATGGGTATCGCTTCGCTCAACCCATCCTACGGGACTGTAGGAGCGGGCCATGCCCGCGATTCGCGCGCATGGCGTGTTCCTTCTGCCAAACCCACCTCTGCTCCCTCTCCCTAACCCTCTCCCTGAAGGGAGAGGGGACCGTTGGGCAGGGGCGGATGTATAGGCGTTAGCCGGCAACTCCGAAATTTTCAGGCTGATGCCATGCCTCCTCTCGGCACGGACTAGCCCCCTCTCCCTTCAGGGAGAGGGCTGGGGAGAGGGGCTCTTTACGCCGGCTTGTACCGCCCCGCTCTTGCCAGCTGCACCGAAGCGCTTTTCGTAGGATGGGTTGAGCCTGCGAAACCCATGCGGCCGTGGCGATGGGTATCGCTTCGCTCAACGCCATCCTACGGGACGTTGTGCTTGGCGGTGGATGTAGGCGCGCCGCCTGGGCTCAACCCTTCAACGCCTCATGGGCCAGCACGCTGCGGGTGGTGGTCTCGTAGTGCTGCGCCAGCAGCGCGCAGGCCTTGTCCACGTCGCGCGCCAGGGCGGCGTCGAGCAGTTCGCGGTGCTCGCCGGGGACGTCGCGCTCGGCGCCGTCGTTGTAGTGCACCGAGAGCATGCGGTAGCGCGCGGTCTGGTCGCGCAGCATGTGCGACAGGCGCAGCAGCCAGGGCGAGCGGCAGTTGGCGATCAGCGCCTCGTGGAAGGCCACGTGGGCGTTCTCCCATTCCGGCTTCAGCAGCCGCTCCGGGCCTTCGACGATGGGCAGGCGGTCCAGGCGGTGGTGGGCGGCGATCAGCCGGCTTTCCCACTCCAGGTCGCCGTTGCGGATGGATTCGGCCAGGGCCTGGCACTCGATGAGCAGGCGGGTGTGGGTGATGTCGCGGATTTCCTCCGCGGAGATGCGCCCGACGCTGAAGCCCTTCTGGTCCTCGGCGCTGACGAAGCCGCTGGCGGCCAGGCGCGACAGCGCCTCGCGCAGGGGGATGACGCCGGCGTCGTAGTGCTCGGCCAGCTCCTTCAGGCGCAGGCGGCTGCCCGGCGCCAGGCGGCCGTTGATGATGTCTTCGCGGACCCGGGCCTCCAGTTGCGAGGCCATGGTGCGCTTCTCCGAGACTTCGGGCTGCTGTGCCCAGCGTTCGGCTCGGTTCATGGGCTTTACCACGGGTGATGACGGATGAGGCAGATGATACACACGGCGGCCTTTTATCGATAATTCTGAAAAAATATATTTTATCGTTGACGGCATATTTTCCTCGGATTAGCTTAGGGCCCATACCGCACTGCCTGGCGGTCGTCACGAACCACAACAAGAGGTCAGCTCCATGCGCTACGTTCGCTTCACTCACCAAGGCCGCCCGGTACTGGGCGTGCGTACTGCCGAAGGCGTCCGGGTTCTGGGCGAGGAATCGCTGGAATCGCTGCTGGAGCGCGGCGTGGACCTGGCCACCTACGGCGCCGAGGCGCAGGGGCCGCTGGTGGAGATCGGCGAGCAGGACTACCTGCCGCTGATGAAGAAGCCCGGCAAGATCGTCTGCGTCGGCCTGAACTACGCCGACCACACCAAGGAATCGCCCTACGCCCAGCCGGACTACCCGACGCTGTTCCCGCGCTTCAACAGCAGCCTCATCGCCCACAACAAGCCGCTGGTACGCCCGCGCGTCTCCGACACCCTGGACTACGAGGGCGAGATGGCCGTGGTGCTCAAGAGCGGCGGCCGGCACATTGCCAAGGAGCAGGCGCTGCAGCACGTGGCCGGCTATGCGCTGTTCAACGAGGGCTCGGTGCGCGAGTACCAGTTCAAGTCGCCGCAGTGGACCGTGGGCAAGAACTTCGACGACACCGGCGCCTTCGGCCCGGACCTGGTGACCGCCGACGAACTGCCGGCCGGCGGCAAGGGCCTGCTGTTGCAGACCCGCGTCAACGGCAAGGTGGTGCAATCGGCCAACACCGAGGACATGCTGTTCGACGTGGCCACCATCATCTCCACCCTCAGCGAGGCGGTGACCCTCGAAGCCGGTGACGTGATCGTCAGCGGCACCCCGGCCGGCGTCGGCTTCGGCATGGACCCGAAGGTCTACCTGAAGGCCGGCGACGTGGTGGAAGTGTCCATCGAAGGCATCGGCACCCTGGTCAACCCGGTGCTGGACGAAGCCTGACCCCGGGCATTCCCGGCCAGATCGAAGCCTCCCGCTCCGAGGCTTCGACGACAAGAACAACAAACGGAGGCGATCATGACTGTCACTCCCCGCAGTGTGCATTCGATCGATCATTACGCGCTGTTCGTGCCCTCGCTGGCCGAGGCGCGGACCTTCTTCGCCAGCTTCGGCCTGGAAGTCGGCGAAACCGCGGACGCCCTGGAACTGCGCGCCGCCGACGGCCACCGCTGGGCGCGGATGCTGCAGGGTCCGCGCAAGAGCCTGGCCTACCTGAGCTTCAACTGCTTCGCCGAGGACTACGAAGCCCTGCGCCAGCAGGCCGAGGTCGCCGGCGCGCGCTTCGAGGCCGGCGACGGCGAGGGCTTCTGGTTCCGCGATCCCGACGGCAACCTGCTGCAGGTCAGGGTCGGCGCCAAGCACATGCCCGACAGCAAGCGCGCCGCGGCGCCGGCGCAGCCCGCCGTGCGTGGCGTCGGCACCCGCGACGAAGTGGCCCGGGTACGCCCGCGGCGGCTGTCCCACGTGCTGCTGTTCAGCCCCGACGTGCCCCAGGCGGTCACCTTCTACGAGCGGGCCCTGGGCCTGCGCCTGTCCGACCATTCCCAGGACATCATCGCCTTCACCCACGCCCCCCACGGCTGCGACCACCACCTGGTGGCCTTCTGCAAGAGCGGCGCCAAGGGCTTCCACCACGCCGCCTGGGAAGTCGACGGCGTCGACGAGGTCGGCAACGGCGCCGAGCAGATGGCCAGCGCCGGCTATCGCGAGGGCTGGGGCACCGGGCGGCACTGCCTGGGCTCCAACTACTTCCACTACGTCCGCGACCCCTGGGGCTCGTTCTGCGAGTACTCGGCGGACATGGACTTCATCGACGCCGGCAGCCAGTGGCCGGCCGGCGACTTCCCGCCCGAGAACTCGCTGTACCTCTGGGGCCCCAGCGTCCCCGAGTACTTCGTCGTCAACACCGAGACGGACAGCGCGCCGGCCAGAAGCTAGCGCCCCCCAGCGACGCAGGCCGCTCCCTGGTCCCGAACACTTTCCTGCCGCGCAGGGAGGCGGGGAGCGGCTTGCCCAAAACCCACCCGGTTTCAGGTCAGCACAGATGAACGAAAACAAGATCCATGACGTGGCCATCGTCGGCTACGGCCCGGTCGGCCAGACCCTCGCCATCCTCCTCGGCAAGATGGGCTACAGCGTCGCCGTGTACGAGCGCTGGCAGTCCCTCTACCCGCTGCCGCGCGCGGTGTTCCACGACCACGAGATCCGCCGCGTATTCCGCATGATGGGCCTGGAGGAGGAGCTGCAAGAGATTTCCCAGCCCTCGGCCTGCTACCAGTGGTTCAACGCCGACTGGAAGGTGCTGGTGGAAATCGACTGGTCGGCTGAGTCGATCAGCGACGGCCCCTTCGGCTACCTGTTCAACCAGCCGGGCCTGGAGGCCATCCTCGACCGCCGGGCCAAGGCCATCGCCAACGTCGAGGTCCACCAGGGCTGGGAAGTGCTGGGGCTGAGCCAGGACGAGCAGGGCTGCGAGCTGCGCATGCAACGCACCCAGCGCGGCGACGCGGCGCAGGCTGCCGAACAGCGCACCGTGCGCGCCCGCTACGTGATCGGCGCCGACGGCGCCAACAGCGTGGTGCGCCGCGAGTGCGGCATCGACTGGCAGGACCTGGGCTTCCAGGAAGACTGGCTGGTGGTCGACCTGCAACCCAACCCCGGCGTCGAGCTGGACGTGCCGGACATCGGCCAGTGGTGCAACCCGGCGCGGCCGACCACCATGGTCCCCGGCGGCCCCGGCTACCGCCGCTGGGAGTTCATGCGCCTGCCCCACGAGAGCATCGAGGACCTGCAGAGCACCGAGAAGGTCTGGGAACTGCTGGCGCCCTGGGTCACCCCGGACACCGCCAGCCTGGTGCGCCACGCCGTGTACCAGTTCCGTTCGCGCATCGCCCAGACCTGGCGCCACTGCCGCGTGCTGCTGGCCGGCGACGCCGCGCACCTGATGCCGCCGTTCATGGGCCAGGGCATGTGCTCGGGCATCCGCGACGCCTGGAACCTGTCCTGGCGCCTGGACCTGGTCTTGCGCGGCATCTGCTCCGACAAGCTGCTGGACAGCTACACCCTGGAGCGCAAGCCGCAGATCCGCGCGGTGATCAATGCCTCGGTGGAAATGGGCAAGGTGGTCTGCGTGGCCGACCCGCAGAAGGCCGCCGAGCGCGACGCCGCCTTCCTTTCCGGCCAGGTGCCGCCGCTGCCGCCGTTCCCCGGCCTGGTCGACGGCGTGGTGCACAAGGACGAGCGCAACGGCCGTGCCCTGGGCCCGGCCGGCTGCCTGGGCGTGCATGGCGAAATCGAGCGCGACGAACACCGCCAGCGCTACGACGACGCCTTCGGCCGCGGCTTCCACCTGCTGAGCATCGGCGACGACCCGCTGGCCGGGCTGGACGAGGCGCACAAGGCGCTGCTCGAACGGCTGGAGGTGAAGACCGTGCTCCTGAGCGAGGACGGCGCGCCGGGCACCTGCCGCGACCTCTCCGGCAAGTACCACCAGTTCCTCCGCGCCGCCGGGCTGCAGGCCGTGCTGGTGCGCCCGGACTTCTACATCTACGGCGGCATCGGCCACGCCAGCGAACTGCCGCAACTGCTCGACGCGCTGCGCCGCGACCTGGCGCTGCCGCAGGGCCAGGGCGGCGCGCTGCGCGAGGAGCGCCGGCCGCTCGCCGCCCAGGTCTAGGCCCCTTCTGCCGCGGGGCACTCCCCGCGGCACCCCTCTGAAAACAACAACAAGAGACAGAAGCATGCTCAACATCAAGGTGAAAACGCTTGGTGCGGTCCTGGCCGCCCTGGCATTCGTGGAATGTCATGCCGCCGAGGCGCCGGCGCCGGGGGAGGGCGCTCTGTTCAAGGGCCTCTTCGGCGACAGCCTGGAGCGCGACTACGGCATCACGGTTTCCGGCCTGCTGGACATCGCCTACGCGCGCAACAACCGCTCCACCCACGACGAGCGCGAGGACGGCCTGAGCAACCTGCCGCTCACCGGCATGTCCGACGAGGGCCTGGAGTGGGGCAGCCTGCACCTGTTCGTCGACAAGGCGCTCAAGGGCACCTTCGTGCCGCGCATCACCCCGTTGCCGGGGCCCAAGCCGGAGGACTTCGCCTTCGGTTTCACCTTCGAGGCCAACTACGGGCGCAACGCCCAGTTCGCCCGGACCTTCGGCTGGGACATGCACTGGAACATGAACGAGGACGACGCCGCCAAGGCGCAGAAGGACAAGGACCGCTTCCTCGCCGTTCCCAACATCGCCGCCACCGCCTACGTGCCCTACGGCCCGGGCTTCAACTTCATGGCCGGGGTGTTCGGCCCGGCGCTGGGCTACGAGATCCCGCCGAACATCCGCCAGGCGCGCAACCCCTTCGCCAGCAAGACCTACGCCTTCGTCAGCGAGCCGGGCACCGTCTCCGGGGTGCTGGTCGGCACCCGCCTGCTCAACGACGACAGCGGCATCCTCGGCCTGGAGCTGGGCGTGGTGCAGGGCTGGAACAACCTGCGCGACAACAACGACGGCAAGTCGCTGATGGGCGCCCTGCGCTGGCGCACGGCGGACATGAACACCTGGCTCGACTACGAGTTCATCGTCGGCGACGAGCAGAACGACAGCTTCTCCGACGTCCAGGCGCCGACCTCGCGGCTGGTCGCCGACAGCGGCCAGCTCAAGCAGCAGCACTCGCTCAACGGCTGGCACAGGTTCGACGAGCGCTGGTCCATGGGCGCCGAGCTGGTCTACGGCCACCAGGCCGGCGACGGCAAGGCCTCCACCGTCGACGTGGTCACCGGCCCCGGCTTCGACGGCGCCCGCTGGTGGGGCGCCAACGCGGTGGTCACCTACCAGTACCGCCCGGACCTGTCCTTCTCCCTGCGCGGCGAGCATTTCAGCGACCCGGACGGCTTCATCCTGTTCCCCACCAGCACCGCCCGCGGCGACTACAACGCCCTCACCACCGGCCTGCGCTGGGACGTGACCGGCAACCTCTCGCTGCGCCCGGAAGTCCGCTACGACTGGTTCGACCCCCGCGACCACGACCGCCCCTATGGCAACGGCCGCGACCGCTCGCAACTCTCCACCATGGTCGAAGCGCTGTTCTACTTCTGACCGCCCGCCAACGTCCCGAGTACCCATGCCATGCACAACAACGACAACAAGTGGAATGCGCGCTACGAATACACGGCCGTCGCCATGCTCGCCCTGGGCTTCGGCCTGGTCGGCCTGGACCGCTTCATCATCCTGCCGCTGTTCCCGGTGATGATGAGCGAGCTGCACCTGGACTATCAGGACCTGGGCAACATCTCGGCGATCCTCGCCATCGCCTGGGGGATTTCCTCCATCTTCATGGGCCGCCTGTCCGACCGCATCGGCCGGCGCAAGGTGCTGATCCCCGCGGTGCTGCTGTTCTCCCTGCTGGCCGGGCTGTCCGGGCTGGCCAACGGCGTCGCCGCGCTGCTGCTGATCCGCGCGGTGATGGGCGTCTCCGAGGGCGCCTTCACGCCCACCGCCATCGCCGCCACCGCGGAGTCTTCGCACCCGTCGCGGCGCGGGCTGAACATCGGCATCCAGCAGGCCTTCTTCCCGATCCTCGGCCTGGGCCTGGCGCCGATCCTCGCCACCCAGCTGCTGCTGGTGCTGCCGTCCTGGCGCTGGGTGTTCGTGGTGGTGTCGCTGCCCGGCTTCCTGCTCGCCTGGTTCATGTACCGCAACCTGCGCGAGACCCGCGCGCCGGCGGCCGCCGAGGCGTCCCAGGAACAGGGGCGCTGGTTGGACGCGCTGCGCTACCGCAACGTGCCGCTGAACATCCTCGGCATGTTCTGCATGCTCACCAGCCTGTTCGTGCTCAGCGTGATGATGCCCAACTACCTCACCGACTACCTGCACCTGGAGCTGCAGCAGATGGGCTTCGTCATGTCCGCCATAGGCCTGGGCGGCTTCATCGGCCAGCTGCTGCTGCCGGGGCTGTCCGACCGCCTGGGGCGCAAGCCGGTGGTGTTGGGCAGCTTCGTCGCCACCGGTGCCTGCATCTGGCTGCTGATGCACACCGGGGCCGAGCCGCTGACGCTGTTCGCGCTGCTGTTCCTCACCACCTTCTTCAACTTCAGCATGATCTGCATGACCGTCGGCCCGCTCACCGGCGAATCGGTGCCGCTGCCCCTGGTGTCCACCGCCACCGGCCTGGTGGTGGGCGTCGGCGAAGTGTTCGGCGGCGGCGTGGCGCCGGCGCTGGCCGGCTACATCGCCCAGCACCACGGCATCCAGTACACCCTCTACCTGGCCCTGGGCGGCGTGGTGCTCGGCCTTGCCGCCGCCAGCCTGCTGCGCGAAACCGCGCCGCTGCGGCGCAAGGCGCCGGTCGGGCAGGCCGGAGACGTGGCCTGAAGCCGCAAGCCGGCAACGCCGACAGGACGTCGGCAGGGTGGAGCCGGGCCGACCGTCCCGGCTTCGCCCGCGTCATGCGCGGGATGCGCATGCCATCGCCGGCGCTACCCGCGCCGGCCGATGTTCCTTCCCTCGCGCAGGGCCCGGGCGGCGCCGGTCACGAGCCGGCGCCGCCCGGTGCCACCTGATGTAGTATCGGCGTTCCCCCGCCCGCGACGACGAACCCTTCATGATCGACATCCACAACGTCACCGCCTTCCAGCAGCAGACCCGCGTGCTCGACGGCTTTTCCCTGCACATCGGCGATGGCGAGAAGGTCGCCATCCTCGGCCCCAACGGCGCCGGCAAGAGCACGCTGCTCAAGCTGATCAGCCGCGAGCTGTACCCGGTGGAGCGCGAGGGCAGCCACCTGCGGCTGTTCGGCAGCGACACCGTCAACCTCTGGGACCTGCGCAGCCGCATCGGCTTCATCTCCCAGGACCTGCAGGACGACTACACGCCCTACACCCAGGCCCTGGACGTGGTGGTCTCCGGCTTCTTCGGCTCGATCGGCGCCCACGGCCACCTGCAGCCCAGCGACGAGCAGCTGGAGCAGGCCCGCGCGCTGCTGGCGGTGGTGGAGATGGCCGGCCACGAGCGGACCATGTTCCAGCGCCTGTCCACCGGGCAGAAGCGCCGCCTGCTGCTGGCCCGCGCGCTGGTCCACCGGCCGCGCGCGCTGATCCTCGACGAGCCGGCCAACGGCCTGGACATGGGCGCCAGCCTGGGCATGCTCAAGCTGCTGCGGCGCTTCTGCGGCGAGGCGCACGCCATGATCATCACCACCCACCACATCGACGAGGTCATCCCCGAGATCGAGCGCGTGGTGCTGCTGGACAGGGGTCGCGTCGTCGCCGACGGGCCCAAGGCCGAGGTGCTGACCAGCGCCCGGCTGTCCGACCTCTACCAGACCGAGCTGCGCATCGACGAGCAGGACGGCTGGTACCGCTGCTGGCACGCCTGAAGCCGGCATCCCGATTCCTCTGAGCCACCGGAGTAGAACCCCATGAAAGCCGCCATCGTCCATGCCTTCGACCAGCCGCCGCGCTACGGCGAGTTCGAGGCGCAGCCAGCCGCCGCCGGCGAGGTGCTGGTGCGCGTGCGCGCCGCCGCGCTCAGCCAACTGGTGCGCGCCCAGGCCAGCGGCAAGCACTACAGCAGCCCCCGGAGCCTGCCGGCGGTGCCCGGCGTCGACGGCGTGGGCCTGCTGGAAGACGGCACCCGCGTGTACTTCGCCTTCCCCCGCGCGCCCCACGGCGCCATGGCCGAGACCGTGGCGGTGGACGCGCGCTATTGCGTGGCGGTGCCCGACGGCATCGACGACATCACCGCCGCGGCCATCGCCAACCCCGGCATGTCGTCCTGGGCGGCGCTGCAGGAACGCGCGCACTTCAAGCCCGGCGAAAGCGTGCTGGTCAACGGCGCCGCCGGCACCTCCGGGCGCCTGGCCATCCAGGTGGCCAGGCACCTGGGCGCCTCGCGGGTGATCGCCACCGCGCGCAACCCGGCGGTGGAGGCGGAGCTGCGCGCCCTGGGCGCGGACCACTTCATCCGCCTGGACCAGCCGGCCGAGCAGCTGACCGCCGAGCTGCGCGAGGAAATCCAGGGCCGCGGCATCGACGTGGTGCTGGACTACCTGTGGGGCCCGCCGGCGGCCTGCATCCTCGACGCCGCGGCCAGCCACGGCAGCGGCGAGGCCTCGCCGCGCCTGCGCTTCGTCAACATCGGCTCGCTCGCCGGGGCGAGCCTGCCGCTGAACGCCGGCGCGCTGCGCAGCTCCGGCCTGGAGCTGCTCGGCAGCGGCCTGGGCAGCGTGTCCAACGAAGGCCTGGTGCGGGTGATCGGGCAACTGCTGCGGGCCATCGAGCCGGCCGGGCTGAAGGTGGACGCCGAGGCGGTGCCGCTGAGCGAGGTCGAGTCGGCCTGGCAGCGCAGCGCCGCCGAGCGCATCGTCTTCACCCTGTGAGCCGATACGGCTGAGGAGGCGCAACGATGCCAGGGTCAATGGCCCGCACAGGGCAGCGCGCCGCCCTGTGCCGGACTTCCAGCGGGTGCCACGAGGCGTTGCCCGGCAAACTTCCGTCGTATTGCCCGCAGGCCCGCGGGCATCGAGAATGCTGCCTTCCGAGCCAGAGGTGAGCGGCCATGATCCTGCGCGGTATGGCACAGATGCATATCGACGACCTGCCTCCCGGGTTCCAGGCGCTGGCCCGTGGGCTGGCGGGCGGGGAGCCGTTGGGGTTCGTCTGGGTGGTGTTCTACCAGGGGCGTATTTTCGGGGCTTATCCCTGTGCGGACCAGGCGTTGCGCAAGGTGACCGAGATAGAGCATTGCATCAGTGAGGATGAGGTGCCGAGTGCGCAGGGGTGAGGGGGTGGTTCTTCTCGCGGACTTGCCGGCTACGCCGGACTCCCCGGTTACGTCGATGTGCTTTTCGTAGGAGCGAGCTTGCTCGCGAACCCTGGATTCCCGCGTTCGCGGGAATGACGAGGGGGAGTTCTGGCATTTCAGGATGACTCCGAACTCCCCGCCCACTCCGAACGGCCCCTCTCCCGCTTGCGGGAGAGGGGCTCTTCTGCGGATTATCAACCTCTACTCCAACCCCAACCCCGTCATTCCCGCGAACGCGGGAACCCAGCTGCCTTGGCTTGGGTGTTTCTGCGTCGCACCGAGTTTGCCCGGCCTTCTCGTTTCGCCCCCTCGGGCGAGTCCCTTTTGTCAAACGGTGGAAGGCCACCCCCGCAAAAAGGAACCAAAAAGGCTTGCGCCGACATACGGGCCCGATAAAGCCGGGCTACCCTCACGAATTCCCCCGCCACGGAGGCCCGCCCCGAGGGTACGTCCCTGTAGCCCGCGGGGTTCTCGCGACATCCATGTCGCATGACCTCCTGAGCGCGGGTTTCGCTCGGCCTTCTGAAGGGGCGTTCCGGTGCGCTCGGCTATTTCTCTGGAAGTCCAAGAGCAAACGCGCTTTTGCTTTTTGCTTTTCGTAGGAGCGAGCTTGCTCGCGAACCCGCCAGTCTCTGGGTTATTCCCCTTCGGGCCAGCGCAAGCGCTGTTCGCGATGGAGCCGCGTCCCGCGTCCGCGGGAATGAGGGGGTGATGTTAGGCGTTTCAGGATGACTCAGGACTTCCCGCGGCTCAGGACAGCCCCCTCTCCCTTCAGGGCGGGGCGCGCAGCCGAGGGCTGGGGAGAGGGTTGCGGACACCGCCCACACACCTTTGCCAACCCTATACTCCGCTCCCCCTCCCTAACCCTCCCCCGCAAGCGGGAGAGGGGACCGTTCGGCGTGAAGTGCAATCACGAAGCTCCCTGACTCCACCCCCGTCCAGCCAAACCCATCGCGGACGGAGTCCGCTCCTACGGTTCCAGGAAGCACGGGCGTAGGAGCGGACTTTGTCCGCGATTGGATTCACCGGCACCGCCGAACGCTCCGGTGGCACGGCCAGCGGCGGATAACCGCGAACGGTTATCCGCCCCGCGTTCCCGCGTTCGCTAGGTGTATCAGTCTGACTCCAAACTCCCCACCCACTCCGAACAGCCCCCTCTCCCGCTTGCGGGAGAGGGTTGGGGAGAGGGGCGCTCCTACGGTTCCAGGAAGCACGGGCGTAGGAGCGGACTTTGTCCGCGATTGGATTCACCGGCCCCGCCGAACGCTCCGGTGGCACGGCCAACGGCGGATAACCGCGAACGGTTATCCGCCCCACGTTCCCGCGTTCGCTAGGTGTATCAGTTTGACTCCAAACTCCCCACCCACTCCGAACAGCCCCCTCTCCCGCTTGCAGGAGAGGGGGCTCTTCAGGCCACCGGGATAAGCGGATCGGCCGCCGCCAGGGCGATGCTGCGGTCGGCTGCCGGCGGGTAGATCCACAGGGTGTTGATCTGCGTCTTCAGCTCCTTGGCCTGCTCGCCCAGCAGTTTGACCTGGCGGTCCCAGCCCTCGGTGTACACCGCGCCCCAGGCGCCCAGGTCCAGGCAGGTCACGTACTTGGGCTGGCGGTAGGGGGTGGGCGGCACGCCCAGCAGGTCGGCGGCGGCGTTGTTGCCGGCGTGGCGGCCCAGGGAGATCGCGTGCTGGCAGGACATCACCGCGTGGTTGCCGAGGTCGTCGGTGGCGGCATAGGCCACGTCGCCGGCGGCGAATACCTTGGCCTGGCCGCGCACCTTGAGGTTGCCGTCCACGTGCAGGCGGCCCAGGCCGTCGCGCTCGCCGCTCAGTTGTTCGGTCAGCGGGCTGGCGCGCAGGCCGCCGGTCCAGATGACCGTGTGGCTGTCGATGCGACGGCCGTCGGCCAGGCTCACGCCGTCGGCGTCCACCGCCGCGACGCTGGCGTCGGGCAGCCATTCGATGCCCAGCTTTGTGGAGGCCTCGATGATCGACGGGCGGATGCCTTCGCCCAGGGCGGCGGCCACCTGCGCGCCGCGGTCGACGACGATCACGTGGATGTCCTGCTCCGCGCCCAGCGCTTCGCGCAGGCGCGCCGGCATTTCGGTGGCGGTCTCGATGCCGGTGAAGCCGCCGCCGACCACCACCACGGTGTTGCGCGCCGGGCTGGCGGGGCGGTTGCGCAGGGCCTTGAGGTGCGCTTCCAGGCGCGCCGCGGATTCGATCTGGTCGACGTCGAAGGCGTGGCTGTCCAGGCCCGGCACCGGCGGCCGGGCGAGCTGGCTGCCGGTGGCCAGTACCAGGCGGTCGTAGCCCAGCTCGCCCTGGCGGCCGGCGGCGTCGCGGTAGCCGACGCTCTGC
Organism: Pseudomonas sp. A6; assembly: GCF_052367875.1. Taxonomy (NCBI): domain Bacteria; kingdom Pseudomonadati; phylum Pseudomonadota; class Gammaproteobacteria; order Pseudomonadales; family Pseudomonadaceae; genus Pseudomonas; species Pseudomonas sp. A6. The sequence continues at coordinate 2,913,889 of NZ_CP198970.1, forward strand.
GCCTGCTCGTCGATACTCTCGGCGCTGCCCTGGACGAAGCGGATGCCCACCGTGTCGAACAGCGCGTCCAGCGGGGCGAACATGCGGCCCACGTCGGGTTCGTAGAAGCGCGGGCGGATGCGCAGCTCCGCCTGGGGTGCGAGGAGGCTGATCTGCACGTCGTGACGCTCGTGTCGGTCCAGCAGGCGTGCCGCGCTCAAGGCGCTCCAGAGCCCACCGAAGCCTGCGCCCACCACCAAAATCTGCTGTTTCATGATTTGCTCCCGAATATACGTAGTGATGAATGACCTTGAAGTTTCGGCTCCAAGCCCGGCGTGACTGTCGAGTCGTCCGCTGTGGAATTCATGCTATTCGGGGAACTTGCGCCGCACACTTCTACATGGGGTTCGCGGAATAGTGCGTTGGTCTGGCGGATATATACCTAGGTATCGGCAGAACTTGCCGGGGAAGTTTCAGCGCGGCTGGCGCAGGGCGGTTTCGATGTACGCGAGCAGGCGCTCGGCGTCGAACGGCTTGGGCAGGCAGGCGAGCGGGGCGGGAACCGCCTCGGGGTAGGCGGTGATGAAGATGACGGGAATGCGCAGGCCCATGGCGATGAGCCTTGCGTGCAGCTGCAGGCCGCTCATGCCGGGCATCTGCACGTCGGACACCAGGCACTGCGCCTCGCCGGGCTCTCCGGCGAGGAAGTCCAGGGCGCTGGAATGACTGCGCACGCGGTAGCCGCTGGCGCGCAGCAGGCTCTCCAGCGCCGCGCGCACGGAGTCATCGTCGTCGACCACGGCAATCACGACCGTCTGGCGACTCGGAGGTTCTTGGGTCATCTGGAATTGCTCGTGGCGGTATCTGTCGAGACTTCAAGATACGCCAGCGAACAAGGCGAAGAAGTATACCTGGGTATAGTCGGGCGAGACCTGGGTATGGGTTCTTGCAAACTTCCGTCGAGGCACTTTCCGCAACTTGGCAACTTCCTTGATCAATGAAGGGCAAGTTCATGGATACGAATGTAGTGCTCAGGCCTCGCGGGTAAAGCGGCTGCGATAGTCGCGCGGGGCGATCGACAGGTGGCGCTGGAAGGTGACGCGCATCCGCTCCTCGTTGCCGAAGCCGCATTGCCGGGCGATCTGCTCGATGCTCTGCGTCGAGTGTTCCAGCAGGCGCCGGGCGGCCTCCAGGCGGAACAGCTCGATGGCCCGGGCCGGGGTGCGGCCGGTGCGCTGCTTGTAGACCCGCGAGAAGTTGCGCGGGCTCATCCGCACGCGCTCGGCCAGCTGCTCCACCGTGAGGCTGCGCTCGCCCAGGTGCTCGGCCAGCCACAGGTGCAGTTCGTCGAACAGCGGGCTGTCGGCGGCCTGGGACTGCAGCAGGGTGCTGTACTGCGCCTGGCCGCCGGGGCGCTTGAGGTACACCACCAGCTCGCGGGCCACGGCCATGGCCACCTCGCGGCCGCAGTCGGCTTCCACCAGCGCCAGGGCCAGGTCGATGCCGGCGCTCACGCCCGCCGAGGTCCAGGTTTCGCCCTGCTGGATGAAGATCGCGTCGGCATCCACTTCCACTGCCGGGAAGCGCTGGCGCAGGGCGTCGCACAGGGCCCAGTGGGTGGCGGCGCGGCGGCCGTCGAGCAGGCCGGCGCGGGCCAGCAGGAAGGCGCCGCTGCACACCGAGGCGACACGCCGGATGTGTGGCGCGGCGGCGCTGATCCAGGCTGCCAGCTCGGTATGGCTGTCCAGCGTGTGGCAGATGTCCGGGGCGCCGGGCACCACCAGGGTATCGGCTGCCACGGCGTGCGGCGGCGGCAGGCACGTACTGTCCACCGCCAGGCCTTCCACGGTGCGCACCAGGCCGCCGGCCAGGCTCGCGGTGTGCAGGCGGTAGCCGGGCAGGCCGCGTTCGGCCAGCGCCTTGGAGGCGGCCCAGAACACCGTCTGGGCGCCGCTGAGGTCGAGCAGGCCCATGTCCGGGTAGGCCACGAACAGCACCTCGCGCGGGCCGTTGCCGGGCAACGCATTCTGGGGGTTGTCGATTGGGGTGATGTTCATTGCCAACGCTGCCATGCCTATTCCAACCAGCAGCGAGATACCGCCTGTGGCGGCGCTTGGCAAGCCCGGCGCCGGCGCTGGCCGATAACCTGGGATTTCTGTCCTGGCGAGCGGGCGCGGCGGCGCGCTAACTTCGTCCGGATGCCGGGCGTCCCGCCGCGTTGTCGGAGACGCCGTGGTGGACTAGTTTTTTCAGTCGTATGCCATGCGCGGCGTCGGTCGCGGGAGAGCCAGCCAGATGAGTTCGTGGTCGCAATCGGGGGCGCAGCAGGGCAGCGCCAAGCCCAGGGAACCGGTGGTCTACGTGGTCGACGACGACGAGTCGATGCGCCTGGCGCTGTCGGGGCTGCTGCGCTCCATCGGCCTGCGCGTGGAGACCTTCGAGTCCCCCGCGGACTTTCTCGTCTTCCCCCGCGACGACGCCCCCAGCTGCCTGGTGCTCGACGTGCGCCTGCGCGGCGAGAGCGGCCTGGCCTTCCAGGAGCAGGTGGAGAAGCACGGCCTGCGCATGCCCATCGTGTTCATGACCGGCCACGGCGACATCGCCATGACCGTCAAGGCCATGAAGGCCGGCGCAGTCGACTTCCTCGCCAAGCCGTTCCGCGACCAGGACATGCTCGACGCCGTGGCCAACGCCCTGGCCAAGGACGCCGAACGGCTCGCCGCCGAGCGCTCCAGCGCCGGGCTGCGCGAGGCCTACGCCGCGCTCACCCCCCGCGAGCGGGAGGTGATGGGCTACGTGGTGGCCGGCCTGATGAACAAGCAGATCGCCGCCGAACTGAACCTCAGCGAAGTGACGGTGAAGGTCCACCGCGGGCAGCTGATGCGCAAGCTGGCGGCGCGCTCGGTGGCGGACCTGGTGCGCAAGTCCGAGGCCCTGGGCATCGCGCCGCAGACGCGCCGGGCCCCCTGAGCGGGCGCGGCGTGGAGCGGGGATGAGCGACAGACAGCAGGTCCTCTGGGACGACGGCGAGCGCGTGTTCAGCCGTGGGCGGCACCCGCGCCAGGACGAGCTCGGCGTGCTGCTCGCGCGCCCGGCCGGCGAGCCGCCGCAGCCCGCCAGCGTCGAGCGCCTGGCCCACGAGTTCGGCCTGAAGGACCAGCTGGACGGCGCCTGGGCGGTGCGCCCGCTGGAGCTGCTGCGCGAGGGCGGGCGCAGCCTGCTGGTGCTGGAAGACCCCGGCGGCGAGCCGCTGTCCGCGCAACTGGGCGCGCCCATGGAGACCGGCCGCTTCCTGCAGCTGGCCGTGGGCATCAGCGCGGCCCTGGGCCACCTGCACCAGCGCGGCCTGGTGCACAAGGACCTGAAGCCGCCGCACATCCTGGTCGATTGCGCCGACGGCCGCGTGCGCCTCACAGGTTTCGGCCTGGCCTCCTGGCTGCCGCGCGAGCGCCAGGCGCCGGAGCCGCCGGAAACCATCGCCGGCACCCTGGCCTACATGGCGCCCGAGCAGACCGGGCGGATGAACCGCTCGATCGACTCGCGCAGCGACCTCTACGCCCTGGGCATCACCCTCTACCAGATGCTCACCGGCGACCTGCCGTTCGCCGCCAGCGAGGCCATGGAGTGGGTGCACTGCCACATCGCGCGCCAGGCGGTGCCGCCCACGGCGCGGGTGGCGAGCATCCCCGCGCCGCTGTCGCAACTGGTCATGAAGCTGCTGGCCAAGACCGCCGAGGAGCGCTACCAGAGCGCCGCCGGGCTGGAGCACGACCTGCGCCGCTGCCTGGCGAGCTGGCAGCGCCAGGGGCGCATCGACGACTTCCCGCTGGACGGGCACAGCGTGCCGGAGCGCCTGCTGATCCCCGAGAAGCTCTACGGCCGCGAATGCGAGGTCGGCACCCTGGTGGCCGCCTTCGAACGCATAGTCGCGGGCGACGCGCCGGGGCTGGTGCTGGTGTCCGGCTACTCCGGCATCGGCAAGTCCTCGGTGGTCAACGAACTGCACAAGCTGCTGGTGCCGCCGCGCGGGCTGTTCGCCTCCGGCAAGTTCGACCAGTACAAGCGCAACATCCCGTACTCCACCCTGGTGCAGGCCTTCCAGGGCCTGGTGCGCATGCTCCTGGGCAAGAACGACCGCGAGCTGGCGCGCTGGCGCCAGGCCCTGCAGCAGGCGCTGGGCGCCAATGCGCGGGTGATGACCGAACTGATCCCGGAGCTGAAGCTGATCATCGGCGAGCAGCCGCCGCTGCCGGCGCTGGAACCGCAGCAGGCGCAGCGCCGTTTCCTGCTGGTGCTCAAGCGCTTCATCGGCGTGTTCGCCCGGCCGGAACACCCACTGGCGCTGTTCCTCGACGACCTGCAATGGCTGGACGCGGCCACCCTCGACCTGCTGGAAGACCTGCTGACCAGCGACGACCTGCGCCATCTGATGCTGCTCGGCGCCTACCGCAGCAACGAGGTGGACGAGGCCCACCCCCTGCGCACCACGCTGCGCAAGGTCGGCAAGGCGCAGGTGCGCATCGACGAAATCCGCCTGGCGCCGCTGGGCCGCGGCCACGTCGAACAGTTGATCGCCGAGGCCCTGCACGGCGCGCCGGCGCATATCCGCCCGCTGGCGCAGCTGGTGCACGACAAGACCGCCGGCAACCCGTTCTTCGTCATCCAGTTCCTCCAGGCCCTGGCCGAGGAGGGCCTGCTGGCCTTCGAGGCGCAGGCGCGGCAGTGGCGCTGGGACCTCGGGCGCATCCAGGCGATGGGCTACACCGACAACGTCGTCGACCTGATGCTCGACAAGCTGGCGCGCCTGCCGGCGCAGACCCAGGAGGTGCTGCAGCAGCTGGCCTGCCTGGGCAACCGCGCCGAGGCCGCGACCCTGGGCAGCGTGCTGGCGCTATCGCGCAGCCAGCTGCAGCGGGCCCTGTGGGACGCCATCCGCCAGGAACTGGTGGAGCGCGGGGAGGGCGCCTACGCCTTCGCCCACGACCGCATCCACGAGGCGGCCTACCTGCTGATTCCCCAGGCCGAGCGCGCCGCGGCGCACCTGCGGATCGGCCGCCTGCTGGCCGAGCAGACGCCGCCGCAGGCGCGCGAAGAGGCGATCTTCGAGATCGTCGGCCAGCTCAACCGCGGCGCTGCGCTGATCGCCGAGCCGGCCGAGCGCGAGCGCCTGGCCGGGTTCAACCTGCTCGCCGGGCAGCGGGCCAAGGCCTCGACCGCCTATGCCTCGGCGCTGGCCTATTTCGCCCGCGGCGTGGAGCTGCTGGATGAGGCGAGCTGGCAGGGCCGCCACGAACTGCTGTTCGCCCTGGAGTCCGGCCGCGCCGAATGCGAGTTCGCCACCGGCCAGGTGGCCCTGGCCGAGCAGCGCCTGCGGATGCTCTCCGGGCGCGCCGCGACGACCGTGCAGCGCGCCTGGGTGGCCTGCCTGCAGGTGGACGTCTACCTGATCCTCGACCGCCGCGACGACGCCGTGGCGGTCTGCCTGGATTTCCTCCGCCACGTGGGCATCGACTGGCCGGCCCACCCGGACGACGCCACGGTGCAGGCCGAGTACGAGCGCATCCGCGCGCAACTCGGCGCGCGGCCCATCGACACGCTCATCGACCTGCCGCCGATGCGCGAGCCGCTCGCCCTGGCCACCATCGAGGCGCTGACCACGCTGTTCTCGCCGGCCCTGCACACCGACGGCAACCTGGCCTGCCTGACCATCTGCAAGGCCATCAACCTGAGCCTGGAGCACGGCAACGGCGACGCCTCCTGCGTGGCCTACGCCAACATCCCGCGGGTCGCCGGACGGCGCTTCGGCGACTACCAGGCCGGCTTCCACTTCGGCCGGCTCGGCTGCGAACTCGTCGAACGCCGCCGCCTGGAACGCTACGAGGCGCGCACCTACCTGTCGTTCTCGCTGTTCGCGCAGCGCTGGGTGCAGCCGGTGCGCGCCTGCGAGGAGCAGCTGCGCCGCGTGTTCGACAGCGCCAACCGCACCGGCGACCTGCCGTTCGGCGCCTTCGCCTGCAACAGCCTGGTGTCCAACCTGCTGTTCAGCGGCGAGCCGCTGCCCGAACTGCAGGCCGAGGCGGAGCGCGGCCTGGCCTACGCCGGCAAGGTCGGCTTCGGCCTGGTGATCGACTTCCTCGACAACCAGCTCGCGCTGATCCGCACCCTGCGCGGCCTGGCCCCGCGCTTCGGCCACCTCGACCAGGGCGGCTTCCGCGAGGCGGAGACCGAGGCGCGCCTGGCCGGCGCCTCGCGGGTGTACAGCTGCTGGTACTGGATCCGCAAGTTGCAGGCGCGCTACTTCGCCGGCGATTACTCGGCGGCGCTGGAGGCTTCCGCCCAGGCTCAACCGTTGCTGTGGACCTCCCACGCGTTCATCGAGGAGGGCGAGTACTGCTTCTTCGACGCGCTTGCCCACGCCGCGCTGTGCGATGCCGCCTCGCCGGACGATAGCCACCTGGACGTGATAGCCGCACACCGGGACGAACTGCGGGTGTGGGCCGACCTCTGCCCGGCGAACTTCAGCTGCCACGTCCTGCTGCTGGAAGCCGAACTCGCCCGCCTGCGGGGCCGCGTGGCCGACGCCGAGCTGCACTACGAGCAGGCCATCCGCGCCGCCCAGGACGACGGCTTCCTCCAGGTGGAGGCGCTGGCCAACGAACTGGCGGCCGCCTGCTACGCCGCGCGCGGGCTCGACAGGGTGGCCCGCGTCTACCTGCAGGGCGCGTATGCCTGCTACCTGCGCTGGGGCGCCGAGGGCAAACTGCGGCAGCTGGAGGCGTGGCATCCCTTCCTCGGCGAACAGGCGCCGGCGCCGGGCCCCACCGCCACCATGGCCGCCCCGGTGGAACAGCTAGACCTGGCCACCGTGCTCAAGGTGCTGCAAACCACCTCCGGCGAAATCGTGCTGGAGCGGCTGGTGGACAGCGTCATGCGCACGGCCCTCGAGCAGGCCGGCGCCGAGCGCGGCGTGCTGGTGCTCCAGGGCGCCGACGGGCCGCGCATCGTGGCGCAGGTGACGGTCGACGACGATGCGCCGCGCCTGCAACTGCGCGACGAGCCGCTGAGCGAGGCGCTGCTGCCGGAGGCGCTGCTCTACCAGGTGCTGCGCACCGGCGAGAGCCTGGCGCTGGACGACGCCCTGGCCGAGGCGGCGTTCGCCAGCTCGCCCTACGTGCGCAACCGCCAGGCGCGCTCCATCCTCTGCCTGCCGCTGATGAACCAGGGCCAGCTCAGCGGCGCCCTGTACCTGGAGAACAACCTGACCGCCCGCGCCTTCAGCCCGGCGCGCACCGCCGTGCTCAAGCTGGTGGCCTCGCAGGCCGCCGCCTCGCTGGAGAACGCCCGGCTGTACCGCGACCTCGCCGAGCGCGAGCGGCGCTACCGCGAGGTGCAGGGCGAACTGGCCCACGCCAACCGCGTGGCGACCATGGGCCAGCTCACCGCGTCCATCGCCCACGAGGTCAACCAGCCGATCGCCGCCACCATCACCAACGCCTACGCGGCGCAGCGCTGGCTGGGCGCGCAGCCGCCGGACCTGGGCGAGGTGGGGCAGGGGCTCGAACGCATCGTCAAGGACGCCAACCGCGCCGCGGACGTGCTCAAGCGCATCCGCGGGCTGCTGCGCAAGGCGCCGTCGCAGAAGGCCGCGCTGGACATCAACGAGGCGATCCTGGAAATGGTCGAGTTCACCCGCGGCCAGGCCGCCAAGGGCGGCGCCACGGTGCGCACGCAACTGGCCGACGGCCTGCCGCCGGTGGAGGGCGACCGCGTGGAGCTGCAGCAGGTGCTGCTCAACCTGATCATCAACGCCATCGAGGCCATGGGCGAGGTCGACGACGGCGTGCGCCAGCTGGACATCGAGACGGCGCCGGATGGCGCAGGCGGCGTGCGGGTGAGCGTCAGCGACACCGGGCCTGGCTTCGCCGCGCAGGACGCCGGGCAGGTCTTCGCGCCTTTCTACACCACCAAACCCAGCGGCCTGGGCATGGGCCTGTCGATCTGCCGCTCGATCATCGAGGCCCATGGCGGGCAGCTGCAGGCCTTGGCCAACCCGCCGCGCGGCGCGCGGGTCCGCTTCGACCTGCGGGGCTGCCCGGGCCAGGCCCTAGAGCTGCGATAGGCCGCCGTCCACGCACAGGTCGACGCCGGTGATGAAGCTGCTGTCGTCCGAGGCGAGGAACAGCGCGGCGTTCGCCAGCTCCTCGGGGCGGCCGAGCCGGCCCAGGGGAATCTGCCCGGCCACCTGCCTTTCGAAGGCGGCGAACTGCTCGTCGCCGATGCCCATCTTGCCGATGATCGGCGTCAGCACCGGGCCCGGGCTCAGGCAATTGACGCGGATGTTGCGCTGCCTGAGCTCCGCCGCCCAGCTGCGCGCGAAGGAGCGGACGGCGGCCTTGCTGGCGGCGTACACCACATGGGCGTCCAAGGCCTTGAGGTGGGCGATGGACGACACCAGCACGATGGAGCCGCCGTCGCGCAGCAGCGGCAGGGCCTTCTGGATGCTGTAGAAGACGCCCTTGACGTTGATGTCGAACTGCTCGTCGAACTGCGCCTCGTCCACCTGTTCGCCCGCGGCGGGGCGGATGATGCCGGCATTGGCGACCAGCACGTCGAGCCGCCCGTACAGCTGGCCGATGCGCTGGTACAGCGCGTCGATATCGGTCAGCCGGCCGGCATCGGCGCAGATGCCCAGGGCGTTGCCGCCGATCTGCCCGACGGCCTCGTCCAGCACCTGGCGGCGCCGCCCGGTGATGACCACCGTCGCGCCCTCCCGGGCGAACCGCTGCGCGGTGGCCAGGCCGATGCCGCTGTTGCCGCCCGTCACGAGCGCGATCTTGTCGTTCAGCTTTCCCATCATTCCTCCAACGTCGTTGCCGAGTGAGTTTGCGTGGGGGATTGCCATGCAGGATCGGCCGGCAGCGGCAGGTAGCGCCCGATCTTCTCCGCCAGCTTCGCGCGGCGATCGGCGAGCCGGGCCTGGAGCGCGTCCAGTGCCTGGAGCTTCTCCACGTGCCGCTGCAGGCAGGCGAGGAAGCCTTCGCTGTCTTCCTCCTCCTCCAGGTGCTGCAACAGGCCGTGGATCTGCCGGGTGCTGAAGCCGCACTCGATCAGTTCGCGTATCCAGAGCACGCGCTGCACCATGGCCGGGGCGTAGTCGCGATAACCGTTTTCCAGCCGTGACGACGCGATCAGCGCCCGGGCCTCGTAATGACGAAGCGCGCGGGTGCTCGCGCCGGTACGCAGTGCCAGTTCGCCAATCCGCATGTTCACCTCCACCGGCGGAACTCTAGGGGCTTGACGCTAGTGTCAAGGTCAAGCGCCCGGGCTTGCCCGGCGCGGGACCTCGGGTGGCGATTATAGGAACGCGGCCCGGCGGCCAGAAATGCACATGGGTATAGGCCGGGCATACCTGGGTATGACGGCCGGCGGGGCACGGAGGCCGGCTCGTCTATGCTGGAACTTTCGATTGCCAGCGAGGGTGCGTCATGGGCCTGAACGAAGCGAGCCAGCGGCTGCGGCGCGAATTATTGAACATGGCCTTCCGCCATGAGGGGCTGGCGACCGACCTGGGGCGGGCCGCCGAGCAGCTGCCGGCATCCCAGGCGGTGCACCTGGTGCGCATGGCGGCCTTCCTGCAGGGCGATGCCGAACGGCTGATCGCCATGGCCGAGCAGGTGCGCACGGGCGTCATCAGCGCCAGCGGCCCCTGACCCCTCCAAAGCACTATTCCCTTCCTCCGGCGTGCGGGTAAGGTGGCGGCAGAACACCATTGGATTGCCCATGAACCGCAACGCCGCGCCCCCGCAGGCCCGCCAGGTCGTCCTGGCCAACGGCCTGGGGCTGACCCTGGTGCACGATCCGCAGGCCACCCGCGCCGCCGCCCTGGCGCGGGTGGCGGCCGGCAGCCATGACGAGCCGCGGGCGCACCCCGGGCTCGCGCATTTCCTCGAACACCTGCTGTTCCTCGGCGGCGTGCGCTTCGCCGCGGGCGAGCGGCTGATGCCCTGGGTGCAGGCGCGGGGCGGGCGGCTGAACGCCAGCACCCGGGCGCGCACTACCGACTACTTCTTCGAAGTGCCCGCCGCGGAGCTGGACGGCGGCCTGGCGTGCCTGCTCGACATGCTGGCCCGGCCGCGGTTGGAAGTTAGCGCGCAACTCGGCGAACGCGAGGTGCTGGAGGCGGAATACATCGCCCGCGCCAGCGATGCCGGCACGCTGATAGACGCGGCCCTGGCCGCCGGGGTGGCCGAGGGGCATCCGCTGCGCCGCTTCGTGGCCGGCCGGCGCGCCAGCCTGGCGGTGGAGGAGGCGGGCTTCCAGGGCGCGCTGCGGGACTTCCATGGCGGTTTCTACCGGCCCGGCAATGTGCAGCTGTGGCTGCAGGGGCCGCAGTCCCTCGATGAGTTGCAGGCCCTGGCCGCCCGGTACTGCGGGGATTGGTTGGCTGGCCCAGTGCCGGTCCGCAACCTGCCGCCGGCCCTGGTGCCGCTGGCCGGCGACAGGCTGCACCTGCGCCTGCCCGGTGCGCCGCGCCTGGTGCTGGGCTTCGCCGTGGCCGAGCTGGATGCCGCCGCCGAACAGACCTTCGACGCCCTGGCCGGCCTGCTGGCCGACGAGGCGGAGGGTGGATTGCTGGCCTGGCTGGGCGAGCGCGGGCTGTGCGATGCGGCGAGCTTGCGGGTGGTCTACCGCGCGCCGGGGCAGGCGCTGCTGGCGGCGACCTTCGAACTGGCCCAGGCGCGGGATGCCGCGCGGGTCGAGGCGGCCTTCCTCGATTGGCTGCGGGCGTTGCGCGAGGGTGGCGGCGTTGCCTTGGTGGCGGACGAAGCACGGCAACTGCCTCCCCTGGAACAACTGCAGCGGCGTGCCCGGGGCCTGCCGGCGCCGGTCTCGCCGCAATGGCTGGCGGCGCTGGACGCATCGCGCCTGGTCCGCCTGCTGGTGGCGGCGGATGCGCCGGGCCAGCCCGCCTGCGTAGCCGGCTTCGACCTGCACCTGGGGCGCAGCCCGGTCGAGTCCGTGGACTTCGCCCCGCAGCCCTGGCGCTTCGCGGCGCCACCTGCGGCCAGCACGGCGGCAACGGGGGCGATCCATTTGCGTTGGCGCTTCCCGAGCGCGCCGGCCCATAGCCACTTCCTCGCCTTGCGCCACGGCCTGCGTCCCCTGGCCGGGCTGGCGCGGCGCAATGGCGTGAGCCTGCGCCTGGACGAGGAGGGCGCCGACTGGACCCTGGGCCTGCAAGGCCCGGCCGACCGCCTGGAAAGCTGCCTGGACGGCGCCCTGGCGCTACTGGCCGAGCCTCCCGCGGCAGCGCTGGCCCAGGGGGAGCGCCTGCTGCTGCGCGAGCGGCAGCAGAAGGCCGCCGAACTGCCGATCCGCCGTCTGCTCGATGCCTTGCCGGTCCAGTTGGCGGGGGAGGGTACGGCTTTGCCGGACTGGCCCTCGGCGCGCTGGGATGTGCTGGCGCGCAACGTCGAGCCGCCCCAGCCAAGCCAGGTGCCTGGCCTGCTGGCGACGGAGCTGCTGTTGCCGCCGGCACTGGTTCCCGGCCGCCATCGCTGCGTCATGGCGGGTGAGGGCGAGTCGGCGTTGTTGCTGTTCTACCCGCTGCCAGGGCGGGATGCGACTCAGGAGGCCGCCTGGCGCCTGCTGGCGCGCGAGCTGGAAGGCGGCTTCTACCAGCGCCTGCGCGTCGAGCTGAACCTGGGCTACGCGCTGTTCTGCGGCTTCCGCCAGGTCGCCGGTTGGCGCGGGCTGCTGTTCGCCGTGCAGTCGCCGCACGCGCAGCCGGACGCGCTGTTCGGCCACCTGCGCACCTTCCTGGAAGACGCCGCCATCTCCCTGGGCGAACTGTCCGAGGCCCGCCTGCACGACCTCGCCCACAGCCTGGCGAATGAGCCAGCTAGCGAGGGCGCAGCCTGGCGCGACCAACTCGCCGGCGTGGATGCCGATCACGCGCAACGCGTGGCCGAGGCCGCCCGCCGCACCACTCGCGCCGATCTCCAGGCCGCCCATGCCGCATTGCTGGGCGAGCAGGGCGGCTGCTGGCTGCTGACCCACCGCGCCTGATCCACCCCCAGACTTTCTTCCGCTGCTGCCCGGGCGTACCGCCCCGGACACGTACGCCTGCGACTTTGGTCCTGCGCCGCAAGGCCCGCTGCCAAGGTGCCGCTACCCCCGCGACCAAGGCGCCGGGCCTTGTGGTGGCCTGGTGCCATGGCCTTGCGCAGCGCTCCGGCAAGCCCCACGCAAGCAGCGTCGAAGCGCGCCCAAAGCAGCGTATGGCGCCGCGCGGGGCGTTTCGATAATCGCCTCCGCCACGACCCCGAACGGTCATCCATCCCCTGCGGAGCGCGTCATGAACAAGAACAACACCGCCATTCGCCGTTTCCTGCCCCTGGCCCTGGCCTCGCTGGGCAGCCTGGGCTGCCTGCCGGCCGTCGCCGACATCAAGCTGTACGACAAGGACGACACCACCTTCTCCACCGACGGCTACTTCAACGCCTTCTACGTCAACAGCGACGTGGACCGCGAGGGCGACACCTACGACCGCCGCCAGTCGCGGGTGAAGATGGGCTTCCTGCCCAACTACATCGGCTTCAACTTCGGCAAGAAGATCGACGGCCTGACCCTCACCGGGCGTTCCTCGTTCTGGGTGACCATCAACGACAGCGAGCAGGACGGCACCGACACCGCCATCGACGTGCGGCAGTTCTACGGCAACGTGGCCGGCGACTGGGGCGAGGTGCTGATCGGCAAGGACTTCGGCCTGTTCTCGCGCTCGAACATCTTCCTCGACGAACTGCTGGCCGGCTTCGGCAACGCCAGCGACACCCTCGGCCTGGTGGACGGCAAGGGCGTGTCCTTCGGCAACATCGGCACCGGCTACCCGTACCCGTTCCCCACCTCGCAGATCACCTACCGCAACAACAACCTGGTGGACGGCCTGCGCGTGGCGGTGGGCATCATGGACCCGATCGACACCAACCAGATCGACAAGGACGCCAGCGACGGCCTGGACGACAAGGCCTACCAGGACAACCCGCGCTACGAGAGCGAGATCAGCTACCAGTTCGACCTGGGCGGCGCGCAGATCTACAGCTGGGTCAACGGCGCCTACCAGACCTCGAAGAACACCAACGACCAGGTCGACGACGTCACCTCCAAGGGCCTGGGCTACGGCATCCAGGCCAAGTTCGGCGGCGTGTCGCTGACCGGCTCGGGCTTCACCGCCAAGGGCATCAACCCCTTCTTCACCAACAACGCCGGCGAAGCCGCGCTGCGCGAGGTGGACAGCCGCGGCATGCTGCTGCAGGGCTCCTACACCTGGGGCAAGAACCGCCTGGCGCTGTCCTACGGCAAGACCGAGGACGACGGCAACGGCCTGGGCAGCGCGGCGGACTACTCCACCCGCGGCATCGCCTACTTCCGCACCATCAACGACAACCTCAAGCTGGTGGCCGAGTACAACCAGTACGAGATCGACGGCCGCAAGGGCTCGCTGGTGAGCGAGGACACCGACACCTTTGCGGTTGGCGCGGTATTGAACTGGTAATCCTCAGAGCTCCTTTGGCAGTAATTGGGCGGGGCGGCGGTGGCGTCGGTCCGCCGTTTTTTTTGTGGGGGGATGGTGTTGCTTTGAAGAGCGCCCTCTCCCTAACCCTCGGCTGCGCGCCCCGCCCTGAAGGGAGAGGGGACCGTTCGGAGTGCTCGGGTATTTCGGAGTCAGCCGGCTAGCACGAAGTTGCCGGCTGACACCAAATCCATTCTCGGCACGGACTAGCCCCCTCTCCCTTCAGGGAGAGGGCTGGGGAGAGGGTTGCGGACCCCAACCCCGCTCCGCAGATGAACCTGACTCCGCTGTTCGCTGTACCGCGAATCGCGCGCAGGGCGCGCTCCTACAAAGGAAATGGGGAGCAACTGTCTTGCCGACTGCGCCGAGGTGCTTTTCGTAGGATGGGTTGAGCTTGCGATACCCATCGGACCCTGGTGATGGGTATCGCTTTCGCTCAACCCATCCTACGGAAGCCGGGCCGCTTGTACGGTAAGCGGATATTGCCCGCGAAGTGCGCCGGAGCTTCCGGCCCGCCCCTACGCCTTTCGGAGGTCCCCGCCAGCACCCAAGTAGCATGGGGCCGCGCCGGGCGCCTTCGTAGAATGCCCCCGTGGTCAACCGGCGTTGAGGCAGGCGTATGCAGGAAGGGCAGGGGGAAGGGGTAGTCAGGGGCATGTCCAGTGCCCGCGATGCGGAGGCGGTGGCCCAGGACCTGGCGCGCCAGTTGATCCACCCGCACCTGGGCTTCGTGCTGTTCTTCTGCTCCGCCGAGTACGACCTGCCGGCCCTGGCCGCCGCGCTGGAGCAGTACTTCGGCGGCATCGAGCTGGTCGGCTGCACCACCGCCGGCGAGATCACCCCCCAGGGCTACGGCCGCGGCTGCGTCAGCGCGGTGGGCTTCGACGTGCGCAGCTTCGCCGTGGCCAGCGCGCTGATCGACGAGATGGAGCGTTTCAGCCTGATCGACGCGCAGCAGCTGGTGGAGGCCCTGGTGGCCGACTGCCGCAGCAGCGAGCTGGCGCCGATCAAGGACCACAGCTTCGCCCTGACCCTGCTCGACGGCCTGTCCAGCCGCGAAGAGGTGGTGCTGGCGGCGCTCAGCGCGGCGCTCGGCGCCATCCCGCATTTCGGCGGCTCGGCCGGCGACGACAACCACCTCACCCATACCCACGTCTACTACCAGGGCCAGTTCCACACCGGCGCGGCGGTGGTGCTGCTGTTCAACACCTGGCTCGACTTCGAGGTGTTCACCACCCACCACGTGGTGCCGCGCGGCGAGAAGCTGGTGGTGACCCGCGCCGACAGCGCCAGCCGCCGGGTGCTGGAACTCAACGCCGAGCCCGCCGCCCTGGAATACGCCCGGCTGGTCGGCGTGGAGCCCCACGAGCTGAGCTTCGAGCTGTTCTCCCGCCACCCGCTGGCGGTGCGCATCAAGGACCAGTACTACGTGCGCTCCATCCAGCAGGTGCACGACGACTTCAGCCTGACCTTCTACTGCGCGGTGGAGAACGGCATCGTCCTCACCGCCATGAGCACCGGGCCGCTGCTGCCCAACCTGCAGGCGCAGTTCGCGCGCCTGCACGAACGCCTCGGCCCGCCGCTGCTGACCATCGGCTGCGACTGCTTCCTGCGCCGCCTGGAGCTGGAAGTGGCGGGCGACAGCGCAGCCACCGCCGCTTTTCTCCGCCACCAGCAGGTGATCGGCTTCAACACCTACGGAGAGCAATTCAATGGCATGCACATCAACCAGACCTTCACCGGCGTCGCCATTGGCCGTCCCCGTGGCGGCGCCGGCTGAGCTGCTGGCGCGCATCGAGGCGCTCGAGCGCGACAAGCTCAAGCTGCAGCGCATCAACACCGCGCTGATCGAGCGCATCGAATCCAGCGCCTCGCGCGGCGACGGCGCCTACGGGGCCTTCCAGCACTCGGTGGTGCTGGCCGAGCAGGTGCGCGAGCGCACCGACGCCCTGAGCCAGGCAATGGCCGAGCTGAAGTCCAGCAACCAGCTGCTCAGCGATGCCCGCCTGCGCGCCGAGACCGCCCACCAGCACCTGCTGGACGCCATCGAAAGCATCTCCGACGCCTTCGTGCTGTTCGACCCGCAGCAGCGCATCGTGCTGTTCAACGAACGCTTCCGCGCGCTCTGGGCGCCCACCCGCGCGCGCCTGGGCGCCGGCACCCGGCTGGCCGAGGTGCGCCGCCTGGCGCAGAGCAGCGGGCTGATCGTCGAGGAACAGCGGAGCAACGACGACGAACACACCCTCTACCGCCTGCGCGACGACCGCTGGGTGCGCATGAGCGAGCGGCCGACCCGCGACGGCGGGCTGGTGGTGCTCTACACCGACATCACCGAGATCAAGCTCAGCGAGACCGCGCGCCGCGAGCAGGCGGTGGCGCAGAAGTCGCACCTGCTGCAGCGCGCCGTGGACAACCTGTCCCAGGGCGTGGCCATGGTCGGCGCCGAAGGCGCGCTGGAGCTGTGGAACCGGCGCTTCCTGGAACTCTGCGGGCTGGCGCCGATCGGCGCGCACCGGCCCTTCGCCGACGTCATGGGCGAGAGCGGCCTGCCGCTGCTCACCCCGCGCAGCCGCGGCGACGACGGCGCGCCCCTGGCGGCCCTGGAGCAGCGCCTGTTCGATGGCCGCATGCTGGAGATCCGCACCCACGCGCTGCCCACCGGCGGCTTCGTCAACACCTTCACCGACATCACCGAGCGCTACCGCCACGCCGAGGCGCTGCGCGAGAGCGAACGCTGGATCCGCCTGATCACCGACCAGGTGCCGGCGCTGATCGCCTACCTCAACGCCGACCTGGTCTACGAGTTCACCAACAAGGTCTACGAGCAGTGGTACCGCTGGCCCAGCGGCGCGATGCTCGGGCGCAACCTGCGCGAGGTGCACGGCGCCGAGCACTGCCGGCGCCTGGAACCGTACTTCGAGCGGGCGCTGTCGGGCGAGAGCGTGACCTTCGAGATCGCCGAGACCAACCTGGCCGGGCAGGAGCGCTACATGCAGCGCTCCTACGTGCCCAACCGCCAGGCCGACGGCCAGGTCGCCGGGCTGTTCGTGCTGATCCGCGACATCACCGAGCGCCGGCGCACCGCCGAGGCGCTGCACCAGGCCTACCAGAACCTGGAGCAACGGGTGCGCGAACGCACCGCCGAGCTGACCAGCCTGAACGACCAGCTCAAGCGCGAGATCGACGAGCGCAGCCAGGTGCAGGCGCGCCTGCGCGAGGCCAAGCGCGAGGCCGAGCAGGCCAACCTGTCGAAGACCAAGTTCCTTGCCGCGGTCAGCCACGACCTGCTGCAGCCGCTGAACGCCGCGCGGCTGTTCACCAGCGCCCTGCAGGAGCGCGGCGAGGGCGACGGCCTGGTGCGCAACATCAGCCACTCGCTGGAAGACGTGGAGAACCTGCTGGGCACCCTGGTGGACATCTCCAAGCTCGACGCCGGGGTGATCAAGCCGGACATCGCGCCCTTCGAGGTGGGCGAGCTGCTCGGCAACCTCGCCGCCGAATACCGCCAGATCGCCGCCAGCGAAGGCCTGCGCCTGGACTACGTGGCCTGCGACGCCCAGGTGCGCAGCGACCTGCAGCTGCTCGCGCGGATCCTGCGCAACCTGCTGTCCAACGCCATCCGCTACACGCCCAGCGGCCGCGTGCTGCTGGGCTGCCGGCGGCGCCGGCAGAGCCTGTGGATCGAGGTCTGGGACACCGGCATGGGCATCCCGGCGGACAAGCTCGGCGAGATCTTCCAGGAGTTCAAGCGCGGCGACACCCAGCGCTCCCACCAGGACCGCGGCCTGGGCCTGGGGCTGGCGATAGTCGAGAAGATCGCACGCATGCTCGGCCACCGCATCCAGGTCGGCTCGGTACCTGGCAAGGGCTCGCGCTTCGCCATCGAGGTTCCGCTGGCGCGCGGTGCGGTGCGGGCGCGCCCGGAGCCGGCGCAGCAGGCCGAACACCTGGTGGAACGCCTGCGCGGCTCGCGGGTGTGGGTGCTGGACAACGACGCGGCCATCTGCGCCGGCATGCGCACCCTGCTGGAAGCCTGGGGCTGCCGGGTGGTCACGGCGCTATCGGAAGAAGACCTGGCGCGCCAGGTGGACAACTTCCACGCCGAGGCCGACCTGCTGATAGCCGACTACCACCTGGACGACGGCTGCAACGGCGTGGACGCCGTGGCTTCGATAAACGCCCGCCGCGCCGCGCCGCTGCCGGCGTTGATGATCACGGCCAACTACAGCAACGAGCTCAAGCAACAGGTGCGGGAGCTGGGGCATACGCTGATGCACAAGCCGGTGAGGCCGATGAAGCTGAAGACGGCGTTGTGTCATTTGATGGATCGCACCGGTTGAAGCTGGCGCCGTACCTGTAGGAGCGGGCCCTGCCCGCGATTTTCGCGCGCAGGGCGCGCTCCTACATGGGGGATGGGGGCGGAGTAGGGCGGATAACCGTTCGCGGTTATCCGCCGTTGGTTGGGGGTCGTGGCGGTGAAGGTTCGACTTCGGTGCCGGGGTTAGGTCCGCAACCCTCTCCCCAGCCCTCGGCTGCGCGCCCCGCCCTGAAGGGAGAGGGGGCTATCCGTGCCGCCGGTGATTTTCGCGCCATCCGGCAACATCGGCGTGGCCGGCGAGCGCTGAAATCACACTTCACGCCGAACGGTCCCCTCTCCCTCTGGGAGAGGGTTAGGGTGAGGGAGCGGAGTCACCGGCAAACAGGTTCGCGAGCAAGCTCGCTCCTACGAAAAGCCAGCCAGTGCTCAAGCCCGCTGGGCAGCCGGCACACGCACCTTGGCCCGCAGTATCAACCCAATCCCCCCCAACACCGCACAAGACACCAGCACCAACCGCAAACCGATGTGCTCCCCCAACACCAACGCCCCGGACAACGCCGCCAACACCGGCACACTCAACTGCACCGACGCCGCCTGGATCGCCGACAACCCCGGCAATGCCGCGTACCAGATGGCATAGCCAATCCCCGAAGCCAGCGCCCCGGACAGCACCGCGTAGACCACTCCCGGCACATCCCCCCGCAACTGGCCATGGAACACCAGGGCCAGCACGGCAGCGAAGGCGATGCCGCGAACGAAGTTGCCGGTAGTCACCGCCAGCGGATCGCCCGCATTGCGCCCCAGCAGCGAATACAGCCCCCAGGCCACGCCGGACAGCAGCATCAGCAGGGCGCCCGTCAGGGGCGGGGCGCCGGCGCCGGGCAGCAGTTGTACCAGCAGCCCGCCCAGGGCCAGGGCGAAGCCCAGCAGGGCCTGGCCGGCCAGGCGTTCGCCGCGCAGCAGGCCGACCACCAGCATGGTCACCTGCACCGCGCCGAACAGCAGCAGCGCGCCGGCGCCGGCGTCCAGCTGCACGTAGGCGTAGGAGAAGGCCGCGGCATAGACGAACAGCGCCGCCGCCGCGCGCCAGTTGCCCCTGGCCTGGCTGGCCCGGCCGCGCAGGCGCAGCAGCAGGCCGAGCATCAGTGCGCCGGAGAGGATGCGGATGCCGGTGAAGCTCACCGCGTCCAGCTGGGTGGCCTTCAGCGCCAGGCGGCAGAGCAGGGAATTGCCGGCGAAGGCCAGCATGGCGACGGCGGTCAGGAACAGGGTGCGTGAAGCGGGCATGGGCTCTCCCTAGCGGCGCAGGTAGGCGGCGAAGTCGATGTCGCCGGCGCTGAGAATGGCCTGCACCCGGTTGTGCACCTTGAGCTTGCGCAGGATCGCCGAGACGTGGGCCTTCACCGTGGTCTCGGCGATCTCCAGATTGTAGGCGATCTGCTTGTTCGACTCGCCCTTGGTCATGCGCTCCAGCACCAGCAGCTGCTTGCGCGTCAGCGCCTGCAGCAGCTCCGGCGGGATGCCGTGCTCCTCGTGGCCGTTGCGCCGCGGCGAGGCCTTCTGCGTGCGGATGATGTCCGAGGGCAGGTAGACGTTGCCATTGAGGATCTGCTCGATGGCCTCGGTCATCTGCGCCCGCGGCGAGGACTTGGTGATGAAGCCCACCGCGCCGTAGGTGATGGCCTGCAGCACCACCTGCTTGTCCTGTTCGGCCGAGACGATCACCACCGGGATGGTCGGCGCCTCGTTGCGCAGGTTCATCAGGCCGCTCAGGCCGTGCATGCCGGGCATGTTTAGGTCGAGCAGGATCAGGTCCAGGTCGTCGTGCTCCTGGGTCAGGCCCAGGGCGCTGTCGAGGTCGGCGGTCTCCATCACCTCGCTGCCGGGGAAGCCGTCGGCGATGACGTTGTGGATGGCCTCGCGGAACAGCGGGTGATCGTCGGCGATCAGGATCTTGTACATGGCCTACACCTCGTTGTTGTCGTTATGGGCGGCGGCTAGCCGTTGCCGGGTGTGCTCAGGGGAAAGGGCGCGGCTGGGCGTCCTGCAGGGGCAGGCCGGCCTGTTCCCAGGCGTCTACTCCGTCACGGTACCAGTAGAGCCTGGAATAGCCCAGCGCATGGGCGCGCCTGACCGCGTTCCAGCTGGCCCAGCAGTCCGAGCGGCAGTAGAACACCAGTGGGCGCGTCGGGTCGCCCTCGCTCAGCTGCCGCAGGTTCTCGCGGAAGTAGGCCTGCCAGGGCGCGCTCAGCACGCCGTCGCCGGTGTTGGCCAGCCACAGGCTGCCGGGCAGGTTGCGGTGCGCTTCGTTGGTCACGAACTGGCCGTTGAGCCAGGTGCGCCGGTACACGTCCACCAGGCGCGTGCGTGGTTCGCGGGCCAGCAGCGCCTGCAGGGCGGCGGTGTCCAGGGTGGTGGCGTGGTCGGCGCTGGCCGGGGTCGGGCTGCGGTACTGGCTGGTGCGGTAGCCGTCGCTGGAGAACAGCGCTTCGTCCGCATGGGCCAGCGGCAGGCCCAGCAGCGCGCAGAGCAGGGCAGGGGCTAGGCGGGGCATGGTGGCATCTCGATATTTATTCTTCTGCCCGCCATTACATGCCAGGGGCGCTGCTTTGGAAATTCGACGTCCGGAGGGTTGATCCAGTACCAAAGTAGGAGATTTCAGCCCTTGCGCAGCGCCGCGTGCTGCGGGTTGAAGGTGAGCAGCGCAAGGCCGGCGAACAGCAGCGTCAGCCCCAGGCACACCGCCAGCGCCAGCGGGTTGAAGCGCTGGTACAGGGCGAAGCGCACCAGCTCCACGGCGTGGCTGAAGGGGTTGAGCGCGCACAGCCAGTACAGCCCCACGCTGGCCTCGCGCATCTTCCACAGCGGGTACAGCGCCGAGGACAGGAAGAACAGCGGGAAGATCACGAAGTTCATCACCCCGGCGAAGTTCTCCAACTGGCGGATGGCGTTGGACAGCAGCAGGCCCAGGGCGCTCAGCAGCAGCGCCGCCAGCAGCAGCGCCGGCAGCGCCGCGAGCAGCCCCCAGGCCGGCGGCTGCACGCCGTAGAGCCAGGCGATGGCGAGGAAGGCGTATACCTGCAGCAGCGACACCAGCGCCGTGGCCAGCAGCTTGCCGGCCAGCAGGAAGGCGCGCGGCAGCGGGCTGGTGAGCAGCACGCGCATGCTGCCCATCTCGCGGTCGTAGACCATCGACAGCGAGCCTTGCATGCCGTTGAACAGCAGGATCATGCAGCACAGCCCGGGGACGATGTAGGTCTCGTAGGTCACGTAGGTGTCGTAGGGCTCGATGATCGAGATGCCCAGCGCGGCGCGAAAGCCGGCGGCGAACACCAGCAGCCACAGCAGCGGGCGCACCAGGGCGCTGAGGAAGCGCGAGCGCTGCAGCACGAAGCGCAGCCACTCGCGCACCACGATGCCGCGCAGGCACTGCCAGTAGGCGGCGGGGCCGAAGCCGAGGGTGTCGTATGGCTTCATGCGCAGGCTTCCAGGCGGGTGAGGCGGGCGAAGGCGCGGGGCAGGTCGCCACCGTCGGCGGCGCTGACCTGCGCCGCTTCGCCCTGGGCCACCAGGCGGCCGCGGTCGAGCACCAGCAACTGGTCGTCGCCGCGCACCTCGTCCAGCAGATGGGTGGTCCACAGCACTGTCAGGCCCTCGTCGCGGCACAGCTGGCGCACGTGTTCGTTCAGCCCCTGGCGCGCCGCCGGGTCCAGCCCCACGCTGGCCTCGTCGAGCAGCAGCAGGCGCGGGCGGTGCAGCAATGCGCGGGCGATCTCCACGCGGCGGCGGTGGCCGCCGTTCAAGGTGCGCACCTTGTCGCGGCGGCGCTCCTGCAACTGCTGGCGGGCCAGTTCCTGCTCGATGCGGCCGGCCGCCAGGGCCCGCGGCAGGCCGTGCAGGGCGGCGTGGTAGCGCAGGTTCTGCTCCACGCTCAGGTCCAGGTCCAGGGTGCTCTGCTGGAACACCACGCCCAGCTGGCGCAGGGCCAGGCGCGGCTGGCGGGCCAGGCTGCAGCCGCACACTTCTATCTCGCCGACCTGCAGGTCGTACAGGCGCGTGAGCAGGGCGATCAGCGTGGACTTGCCGGCGCCGTTGGGCCCCAGCAGGGCGGTGAAGCGCCCGGCCGGCAGGGCGAAGTCGATGCTGTCCAGCGCCTTGCGCGCGCCGTAGGCGAAGCCCAGGCCCGCCACCCGCAGGGCGTTCATGGCGTCACCACCACGCCCCAGGGGTAGCGCCCGACCTTGATCGAGCGGGTCACCTTGAGGTCCTTCACGTCGATCACCGACACGTCGCCGCTGACGCCGTTGGTGGCCAGCAGCAGGCTCTCGTCCGGGTTGAACGCCAGGTGCCAGACGCGGCGGCCCACCAGCAGGTAGTCGAGCACCTCGAAGGTCTTCGCATCCACCACCGCAATGTGGTTGGCCGGGCCCAGGGCGACGAAGGCGTACTTGCCGTCGCTGCTCAGCTTCACCCCCACGGGCTGGATCTTGTCCGGGTGCACGCCCTTGATGGCGAAGCGCAGGCTCTTGAGGATCTTGCGGCTGGCCACGTCCACCACGCTGACGCTGCCGCCGATCTCCGCCGACACCCAGACCTGGCTGCCGTCCTTGTTGAACTCCGCGTGGCGCGGGCGCTGGTCCACCAGGGTGCTGTCCACCAGCTTCTGCGTGGCGGTGTCGATCCAGTGCAGCATGTTGGTGGTCTCGCTGGTGTTCACCGCCCACTTGCCGTCCGGGCTCACCGCCATGCCCTCGGGCTCCACGCCCACGTCGATCTGGCCGAGCACCTGGGCGGTCTGGGTGTCGACCACGGTCACCAGCGCGTCGTCCTCGTTGGAGACGTACAGCCAGCGGTCGTTGGGGTGCAGGGCGAACTGCTCGGGGTCGGCGCCGGAGGGCAGCTGCTTGACGATCTTGCCGCTGGCCAGGTCCATCACCTGCACGGTGTCGGAGTCGCTGGCGCAGATGTACAGCAGCTTATTGTCGTGGGACAGCGCCAGGCCGCGGGGGCGCTTGCCGGTCTCCAGGGTGCCGGTGACGGTCATGCTGTCCAGGTCGATGACGCTGATGTTGTTGTCCTTCTCGTTGGACACGTAGGCCTTGGCGGCGAAGGCCGGCGGCGCCAGGCACAGGGCGGCGGCCAGCAGGGAAGGGGCCAGGGTGGCTGGGAAAATGGCGGCGCGGAACATGGCGTATCTCCAGGTCAGGGCTTGGCGTCGGCGAGGCGGCAACGGCTTTCCGGGGCATCCAGGCCGAGGCTGTCGAGTTCGCTTGCGGGGTGCAGGAAGCCTTCCTGCGGCGAGGTGCTGACCAGCGCGCGCGGCTGCACCAGCGGGATGGGTTGGCGCAGCTGGCCGTCCCAGGGGCGGTAGCTGAGCTTGTAGCCCTTGAAGCCATCCAGCGGCAGGTCCGGCGACAACGCCAGGGCGCGGATGGCCTGCGGCTCGGCGTTGCGCAGGCGCGTCACGGCGCTGGCCACGCTGCGCACGGCGACCCAGGCGGCGAAGTCGCGGTCGTTCATCCAGCGCTTGGCCTGGGCCTCGAAGCGCTTCTGCAGCTGCGCGGCGCCGAAGGTTTCCACGGTCTTGTGCCAGCCCGTGGCGACCAGGCCCTGGGTGCCGGCCACCGGGCGCGGCAGCCAGGTGTTGTAGGGCACGTACTCGCCGAAGTCGCCGTGCTCGTCGGCCACCAGCACCACGTCGTAGTCGTCGCCGGCCTGGGTGAACAGCGGCATGTCGGCCTGGGCGCTGCGGCGCTGGTCGTTGGCGAAGGTGAAGGCCTTCTCCTCGACTATCTTGGCCCCGAAGCGCTTGGCCGAGCGGCGCAGGGCGGCGGCGTAGGCCTGGTCCTCGGGACGCTGGCCGATGATCAACAGCCAGTGCGTCCACTTGCGCAGCACCAGGAACTGGGTGAGGGCGTCGGTCAGCATCAGCCGGCTGGGCAGGGTGTGCAGCACGTTGGCCGGGCACTGGTCGGCGCGCAGCTCGTCGTCGGCGGCGCCGGCGTTGAACAGCAGGCTGTCCGGCAGCGCGGCGGCGAGCTGGCGCAGGCTCTCGGCCGGGGCGTTGACCACGAACAGGCGCAGGCCGTCATCGTGCAGCTTGCGCGCCTCGGCCAGCAGCTGCTGGGCATCGGCGCTGGTGGCGCTGACCAGGCTGTAGCGCTGCTTGAGGAAGCGCCCGGTGGTGTTGCTGTCGTCGATGGCCAGCTCGGCGCCGCGCAGGCCGGCGTCGCTGGGTTCAGGGATGATATTGGACAGCAGCGGGCCGGGGTCGGGCGTGTAGCCGAGGTAGGCGATGCGCACCTGCAGCTCGGCCGGGGCATCCTCGGCACGCGCGTTCAGGCAGAGCAGGGCAGCGCAGGCGACCGCCAGCAGGTAGGCCACGCCGTGCAGGGCGAACTGGCGCATGGGCGACTCCATTGTTGTTGTGTCGCCAGCATAGGAACGCGCCAGGGCCGGGGAAATATGCAGAAAGTACCGCCGGGGCAATACCAAGGTAGTAGATCGCCGCCCGCGGCCGCGCCCTAGCATGGCCCTACAACAACAAAGACAACGGGAACCGAGCCATGCGTATCGCCGTCACCCTGGTACTGCCCATCCTGCTGATCCTCAGCCTGCTGGGCTTCGATTTCATGTACAGCCTGCACACCCGCCCCGGCGTGCCCAGCGCCTGCGTCGCCGGCCAGCCCTGCCGCGTGGGGCCCTAGGGCGCGGCCATGTCGGCGCTGTGGCGGATCAACCTGCTGGTCGGGCTGTTCTTCGCCCTGGTCGCCGCGCTGTGCGTGGCCGTGCTGCTGCACCAGGGCGACGAGGACGTGCGCCGCGAACTGGACGCCGCCCGCGCCGTGGTGGAATACCTGCGCGAGGCGGCGCTGCGCGACCCGGCCAGCCTCGACCAGAGCCTCACCGGCGGCCTGCGCCACGTGCGCGTGCACTGGCTCGACCAGCCGCCGCCGGCGCCGCGCGGCTGGCTCGACGAATGGCTGGCGGCGCGCCTGTACCCGGACGTCTACCACGCCGCGCCGCTGCAACTGGCCGATGGCCGCCGCGTGCAGCTGAGCGTGGACCCGCGCGACGAAATCGACGAAGTCCGCGACTCCCTGGTGCAGCTGCTGGCGCTGTTCGGCGTGGCCCTGGCGGTCAGCCTGCTGGCGATCCGCTGGGCGGTGCGCGGCGGGCTGCGGGTGGTGGAACAGTTGCAGGCCGCGTTCGGCGAGATCGCCCAGGGCCGCCTGCAGGTGCGTCTGCCCGGCCATTCGCTGCCCGAAGCGCAACGCCTGGCCGGGCGCTTCAACGGCATGGCCGAGGCCCTGGAACGCGCCTGCCAGGAAAACGCCGAACTGACCCGCTCGCTGCTCGCCGTGCAGGAGCGCGAGCGCCAGGAGCTGGCCCAGGCCCTGCACGACGACATCGGCCAGTACCTGGCCGGCATCCGTGCGCAACTCTTCCTGCTGCACAGCCTGCACGACCAGCCCGCCGCGCAACCCACCCTGGAGCGCATGGACCAGCACTGCCGCGGCCTGAACGACAGCTTCCGCGCACTGATCCGCGACCTCTACCCGGTGGTGCTGGAGCACTTGGCCCTGGACGAAGCGGTGCGCGCCTACGTCGAGGACTGGCAGGCCAGCCAGGGCATCGCCTGCACCCTGCGCCTGCCCGACAGCCTGCCGCCCCTGGGCGACGCGGCCAAGGCGCACCTGTATCGCCTGCTGCAAGAGGCGCTGACCAACGTCGCCCGCCACGCCGGCGCCACCCGCGTGTGGGTGCGCCTGCAGACCCGCGGCGGCCACCTGTACCTGGCCGTGCGCGACGACGGCCGCGGCAGCGACGGCCCGCCCCGCGCCGGCATCGGCCTGCGCTCCATGCGCGAGCGCGCCCGCTGCCTGGGCGGCGAACTGCAACTGCGCAGCCAGCCCGGCCTGGGCCTGGCGCTGCGCCTGCGGGTGCCGCTGCCGGTGGCGGCATGAGAGGAGAAAAGCGATGAAAATCCTGCTGGTGGACGACCATTTCGTGGTGCGCGAAGGCATAGCCGCCCTGCTGCGCGGCCTGCTGCCGGAAGCGGACGTGGTGGAGGCGGGCGACGGCGAGGAAGCGCTGCAGGCGGTGCAGCGCGAGATTCCCGCGCTGGTCATCCTCGACATCGGCCTGCCCGGCATCAGCGGCCTGGAAGTCACCCGCCGCCTGCGCCAGCGCCTGCCGCAGCTGCGCGTGCTGTTCTTCAGCATGCACGACGAACTGCCCCTGGTGCGCCAGGCCCTGGACGCCGGCGCCGCCGGCTACGTGACCAAGGGCGCGGCCCCGGCGGTGCTGCTCGAAGCGGTGCGCCGCGTACTGGCCGGCCAGCTCTACATCGAACAACCCCTGGCCACCCGCCTGGCCTGCCAGCCCAGGGGCCTGGAAGAGGGCGACCCCCGCCTGCACGGCCTGACCCGCCGCGAATTCGAAATCTTTGTCATGCTCGCCCGCGGCCTGCCGGCAAGACAGGTGGCCGAACACCTGTGCGTGAGCGCCAAGACGGTGTCCAACCACGTGACGCTGCTGAAGCAGAAGCTGCAGGTGAGTTCCCACGCGGAGCTGGTGCACCTGGCGATCGATAGCGGGGTGCTGCGTGTGAGCGGTGAGGCGCTGGCCGGGTAGGGGTTGGGCTTTTCTGCGATTCGCGCGCAGGGCGCGCTCCTACAGGGGAATGGTGTGGGTGGCGCAGCGTAGGAGCGGATCTTATCCGCGATCCGCGCCGATACGTCTGGCTATCGCGGATAAGATCCGCTCCTACACCTTCCGGCAAATATGACACCTCGTAGGATGGGTTGAGCGAAGCGATACCCATCTTTTCCCCACGCATAACCTGCTTGGGTTTTCTATCTACCTGTTGATTGGTGTGATGTATTGCATCACACTTTGCCGCATGATCGTCAGCTTCCAGCACAAGGGCCTGGCTCTGTTCTTCAGAACTGGCTCCACCCGAGGAATCCGTGCCGACCACGCCAAACGCCTGGCGCGTATGTTGCCGTTCCTCGATCGAGCGGCCGCTCCGGACGACCTCAACCTGCCAGGCTGGCGTCTGCATCCCTTGAAGGGAGAACTGGACGGGTTCTGGTCACTCACGGTCAGCGGCAACTGGCGGGTGATCTTCCGCTTCATCGGCAACGACGTGGAACTTGTCGACTATCTTGATTACCACTGAACAGGAGGGGGTGCCCATGGTCATGTTCAATCCACCACATCCTGGCGAAACCCTGCGCGAAGACGTGCTGCCGGCGCTCGATATCAGCGTCACCGAACTGGCCCGCCGCCTGGGCTTCGCGCGCGAAACCCTGTCGCGGGTGCTGCACGGCCGCGCGCCCATCAGCCCGGACCTGGCCGTGCGCCTGGAGCTGGCCGGCATCGGCACGGCGCGCACCTGGCTCGGCGTGCAGGCCGACTACGACATCTGGCAGGCCAGGCACCGCGAACAACCACATATCGAGCGCTTCGCCGATATCGCCTGAAAACTGAAAAGCCCCGCGAATGCGGGGCTTTGCCTGTTCCGAAGCATCAGGGAGCTGCTCCGTAGGACGGCGTGGAGCGCAGCGATACCCATCGCCCCTTGCGCACCACCTCCCCTGTAGGAGCGGACTTCGTCCGCGATCCGCGGCCACGCCCCCTGCAACGGTCGCCCTCAAGGCTCGAAAGTTACCGGCCGCAGCGGTGCGGTATTCACCTTCAACTCGAACACATCCGGCCGCGCGTAGTGGCCGCAGGCATCGAAATCGAGGTTGCCCTTGCTCAGCTGGGCCATGTCGAGGTCGGCGTAGAGTTCGGTCTCGCAGTCGAACACCGGGCCGGCCAGCACTTCGCCCTGCGGGCTGACGATCATGCTGCCGCCGCGCATCACGTACTCGTCCTCCTGGAAGTCCAGGCCGAACGCCTCGCGGTGCTGCTGCGGGTACTCGCCCAGGCGGATCGCCTGGCAGGCTGAGAGCACGAACACCCGGCCTTCCAGGGCGATATGCACCATCGAGCTGGCCCAGGACGGGCGGTCATCCGCGGTGGGCGCGCAATACAGCTGCACGCCCTGGGCGTACATGGCCTGGCGCAGCGCCGGCATGTAGTTCTCCCAGCAGATCACGCTGCCCAGCACGCCGAACTCGGTGTCCACCGGCTCGATGGTGGAACCGTCGCCGAAGCCCCAGATCAGCCGCTCTTGCCCGGTGGGCATCAGCTTGCGGTGGTAGCCGGCGATGCCGCGCCCCGGCGCCAGGGTCACGGCGGTGCAGTAGAGGGTGCGGCCGAAGCGCTCGATGATGCCCACCACCACGGTCACCCCGGTCTGCTCCACGCACTCGGCGAGCACCGCCAGTTCCGGGCCGTCCAGCGCCACGGCGCCCTCGACGTAGCGCTGGTACAGCTCGCGCCCCGCGGCGCTGCGGTTGCCCACCACGCTACCGAAGGCGGCCCCCTTGGGATAGCCGCCGATGAAGGCCTCGGGGAACACCGCCAGCTTCGCGCCCTGTTCCGCCACGCGGCGGAGGATGCCGCAGGCCTTCTCGACGCTGGCCATCGGTTCGTAGGGAACGGAGGCGGCCTGGATGATTGCTACACGGGTCATGGGGGACTCCTGATTGTCTGTTAAGAAGGCCTAGAAACGGCTGATGTCGTTGTCGCGGGTTTCCGGCAGGGTCTTCCACAGCACCACCAGGCACACCAGGGAGACCGCCGCCAGGTACGCCGCGGGCAGGTTCGCGTCGCCGGTCTGGCGAATCAGCGCGGCGGCGATGAAGGGCCCGGGCCCGGCGAGGATCGCCAGCGCCAGGTTGTGGCCCAGGGCCGCGCCGGTGGAGCGGATCGAGGCCGGGAAGACTTCCACCAGCAGCACCACGTCCATCACCGCGGTGATCGCCACCAGCACGCCCATCACGATCAGCCCGGCGAGAATCGCCAGTGGGTTGCCGCTGTTGAGCAGCAGGAAGATCGGATAGGCCAGCAGCGTGAGCGCGGCGGCAGCGCCCAGCAGCAGCTTGCGCCGGCCGATGCGGTCGCTGAGTTGGCCGATCAGCGGGTTGACGATCACATAGACCACCAGCGCCGCGCTGCACAGCCACAGCGCGCTGCTGCGCGGCAGGCCGACGGTGGAGACCAGGTGGTTGTTGGCGTAGGTGATGAAGTAGTAGAGCGAGACGCCGAACAGCGCGGAGAAGGCGAAGGTGGTGACGAAGGCGCGGCGGCGCACGGCGCGGCTCGGGGCTTGCACCTTGTGCGAGTCGCGCTGGCGGACCATCTCCTCGTATACCGGGGTGTCGCCCAGCTTGCGGCGGATGAACACGGCGATGCCGGTCATCACGATGGACGCCACGAACGGCAGACGCCAGCCCCAGGCCGCCAACTGCTGGTCGTCCAGCGCCGAGGCGATGCTCGCGGCGGTGAAGGTGCCGAACAGGAAGGCCAACCCCGCCGTGCCGGTGATCACGCTGGCCGCGGTGGCGCGGCGGTTGGACGGGGCGCTCTCGACGATGTAGATGCCGGCGCTGGACCACTCGCCACCGACCATCATGCCCTGGATGAAACGCATGGCGATGAGCAGGATGGGCGCGGCGATGCCGATCGCCTCGTAGGAGGGCAGCAGGCCGATGATGGTGGTGCACACGCCCATGCCGAACACCGTGATGATCAGCACCGCGCGGCGGCCGAAGCGGTCGCCGATGGGCCCGAGGATCAATGCCCCGAACGGCCGCGAGAGGAAGCCGACGGCGAACACCGCCAGCGACGAGAGCAGCGACACGCCCGGCGCGCTGGAGGGGAAGAACAGCATGCCGATCACCGCGGCGAAGTAGCCGTAGATGGCGAAGTCGAACCATTCCATGAAATTGCCGATGCCGACCGCGATGGCCCGCTTGCGGATATCCGACTGCCCGCCCTTGGTCCGGATGCCGCCTGCACCCATGCTTTGCTCAATCGCGTCCACAGAATTCTCCAGCGCTTGTTATGTTGTTGTGGACGCCAGACTAGGAATCTCCTCGGGCACGGGGCAAACGATTAGCAAATATGAGCCGGATTAACGTACGTAATATCTCGCGGATCGACCTCAACCTTCTGCTCACCTTCCACTGCCTGATGACCGAGCGCAGCGCCACCCGCGCCTCGGTGATGCTGCACGTGACCCAGGGCGCGGTGAGCGCGGCGCTGCGCCGGCTGCGCGAGCACTTCGGCGACGAACTGTTCATCCGCACCGCCTCCGGCATGCAGCCCACGCGCAAGGCCATGGAACTGGCGCCGAAGATCGCCGAGGCGCTGACCTCCATCTCCGGCGTGCTGGGCGCCGAGCCGGAGTTCTCCCCGCGCGATTCCAGCTACCTGTTCAACATCGGCCTGTCCGACGACATCGAGTCCTACCTCGCCCCGCGCATCGTCAGCGCGGCGGCGGAGCGGGGCCTGGGCGTGACTTTCGCCTTCCACCAAAGCAACAGCTCGCTGTGGAAGCAGTCGCTGCAGGACCCGGACATGGACCTGGTGATCTGCAGCGAGCCGAAGGACTTCAACACCAGCTACTCGTCGCAGGTGCTGTTCTCCTCCTCGTACTCCTGCCTGTTCCGCCCGCGCGCCGGCGCGGCGGACGAACCCATCGGCCTGGAGGAATACTTCGCTGCCGACCACGTGCGCATCTCCTACGACGGCCGCCGCGGCTTCATCGACGACATGTTCGAGTCCGCCGGCTACGCCCGCCGCGTCATCGCCTCCTTCACCCACTTCAGCGGCGCCTTGACCACGCTGGTGAGCAGCGAGGCCATCGCCACGCTCCCGACCTTCGCCGCCGAGAGCTACGCGGCCATGACCCAGCTGCGCGTAAGCCCGGCGCCGCTGCCGGTGCCGTCCTTCCGCTGCTTCATGGTCTGGGACATCGCCAAGCACAGCAAACCGCACCACGAATGGCTGCGCCAGTTCATCGGCGAACTGGCGCAGAAGCTAGGCTAGCCGCAAGAACCGTCCATTCGGCATAGCGGGCTCTGCCCGCGATATCGCGCGCAGGGCGCGCTCCTACGAAGAGCGCCCCGGCGCGGCCGGCACTATGGCACCAGGGAGGCACGGTCGTAGGAGCGGACTCTGTCCGCGATTGGATTCACCGGCCACGCCGGACGCCTCGGTGGCACGGCTGACGGCGGATAACCGCGAACGGTTATGCGCCCTACGCCCGCCCATGCTCCTCAGCTGCGGCATACAACCGCTCGGCATCGGCCGCCAGGTACTCCAGTGCGCTGAAGGTGCCGTCCAACACATCCTCGGCAGGCGCTCCCAGGTCCGGCGCGCCGGCCAGCAGGCGCAGCAGATTGATCAGGGCGGATTGACGGGATTGGGCAGCGTCGTAGAAGTCCGATGGGGCAGCGTGCTTGAGGGGATGGGGTAGAACTTGGGCAGAAAGGCTCATGAAAATCTCCCAGATTGATTCAGTCTTCCGCCTCCCGACGCCAATCGGGGAGGGCGGACCGTACAGGTTGGCGTACCGGAATCTGGGAACCGGCGCATCCGAAGATGCCCCGCACGGCCCGCCCATAACATGGGTACAGCCATGCAAGGTGCCGGAGATTGACCCCAGACACCTTCCAGAATTCCGGGACGCCAATCCCGCACCGCTCTGTTGAGCGGCTGAGCAACGTTAGGGAGTTGCCGCGAGGCTGTCAATTGGGTGTGGCAAGGCGCGTGGCGGGAAGCGCAGTTGACCTGCATGGCAGCCATAGGTGAATGACTACTTTCGCGCCCTCCCGGCAATGACGACGGATGCTCGGTGCCTGCTCATCCGCACTTTCTCGGAGGCGCTTTGTATTCCAGTGTGTCCGCAGACCGTTTTGACATTCGCAGAGATGGCCACGCCTTTTCTCGACACGGCGCAGATACCCCAAGGGCTTTTAATTCACTCCAACAGGACATCGGCGCGCGGTAGAGCCAGCGCTCCTCCAGAGCGCTCTTTCCCACTCCGATGGACTGTTCCCCCTAACCCTTGAGGAACAATGCCATGAACACTCTGAAGACCCTCGTGACCGCCATTACCTTTTCGCTGGCCGGCGTGGCGGTGCATGCGAATGCGGCCGAGGCACGCTGCTCCCACGGCACCGTCTGTTTCCAACTGACGCCCCTGGCTGAAGAAGGCGCAACCCCGCAACTGGCAGAAGATGGCTTCAGCAGGACGCCCCTGGGCATGCGCGTGAACACGGCAGCGCCTGCGCAACAGACCATTGCCGCAGATGGCTACAGCCGGACGCCGTTGGGCAAGCGCGTGGCGTCGTCCCATGAATCGGCAACCGTCTGATTCCCGGGTTTTCACGTTTTCAGTCAATGAAGGTGAGGCGATGAAGCGAGACGAAGCAGGGAATGACAAGGTCGCCATTG
Source organism: Pseudomonas sp. A6 (assembly GCF_052367875.1). Lineage (NCBI taxonomy): Bacteria > Pseudomonadati > Pseudomonadota > Gammaproteobacteria > Pseudomonadales > Pseudomonadaceae > Pseudomonas > Pseudomonas sp. A6. The sequence goes on from NZ_CP198970.1 coordinate 2,946,117, forward strand.
TTTTTGGTGGCTCCCGGGGCATCGGCGCGGCAGCGGCGAGGCAACTCGCCGCCGACGGTTTCTCGGTGGCGCTGACCTACGTGTCCCGGCCGGACAGCGCCAAAGCGCTGGCCGACGAGATCGAGGCGGGTGGCGGCCGTGCCCTTGCGATCCAGGCCGACAGCAAGGATGCCGCTGCCATCCGGAATGCGGTGGCGGCGGCGGTCGAGCGCTTTGGCGCGATAGACGTGGCGGTGGTCAATGCCGGCGTGCTGCGGCTCGCCCGCATCGATGCCCTTGGCGTCGAGGACCTCGACCTGATGCTCGACGTGAACATCCGTGGCGTCATTCTCTCGATCCAGGCCGCCGTGGCCAGCATGCGCGACGGCGGGCGAGTGATCACCATCGGCAGCAATTCGGCCTCTGGGCGCACTTCGGTCGAAGGCGCGGTGTATGCGATGACCAAGGCCGCCGTTGCGCGCCTGGTGCAAGGGCTCGCGCTGGATCTCGCGGCGCGCCGGATCACCGTCAACAATATCCAGCCCGGCCCGACCGCGACCGACATGACGCAATCGCACCTGGACGCGCTGGCGGAACTCGTCCCACTCGGACGCGTCGCCCAGCCCATGGAGATCGCCGGCCTGGTCGCGTACCTCGCCAGCCCGGCAGCGGCCCACATGACCGGGGCGAGCCTGACGCTGGATGGCGGCTATGCCCTGTAACGCCAGAAACGCCGGGGGCTGCGACGCTCAAGGGCTTGAACGGCAATGACGCAGACGCCCCATTGTGGAAGAGGAACAGATTTATTCCTTCTGCTCTAAAGTTGTCCGGATGGACGAGACTAGAGTGCTGAAAATAAACCTGTCTTGCACGGACACCATACCGGTGGGCACGGCTTCTCGTAGGAGCGAGCTTGCTCGCGAACAGGCTCCGCTGCGGGCTCATTCGCGAGCAAGAACCAGGCGTCCCCCCTCGATCCTACGAAGAGCCCCCGCACGGCCGGTAAGAGAGTCGCTCTTACGGCACCAGGGCGGGCTGTGCAGGTGGCGTACCGGACTCGGACCGGCGCATCCGAAGATGCCCCACACGGCCCCCATGGCGGGCATCCACGATAAGGCGCGCTGATCCCGGCCCGAATGCCTTGATGGAAGAGGTGGCATAAAAATATAATGCGAGTCATTCGCATATGATGGAATGCCACTCCATGCACGCTACTGCCGCTACAGAGGATCAGCTGCTCGGCCGGCTGTACCAGGACCACCACGGATGGCTGCGCGGATGGCTCAATCGTCGATTGGGCAACCGTTGCGATGCGGCCGACCTGGCCCAGGATACCTTCATCCGCTTGCTCGTTTCGCCCGCTGCGCTGCAGCAGCCCATCGCGACGCCGCGAGCCTACCTGCTGACCATCGCCCGGCGGCTGGTGATCAATCTCTACCGTCGGCGCTCGCTGGAGCAGGCGTATCTGGAAGTCCTGGCCAGCCTGCCGGAGGCGTGCACGCCTTCGCTGGAGCATCAGGCTCTGGTGCTCGAAGCCCTGCACGAGGTCGATGCGGTACTGGCCCGCCTGCCGAGCAAGGCACGCCAGGCGTTCCTCCTGTACCAGCTCGAAGGGCTCACCCAGGATGCCATCGCCCAGCGGTTGGGCGTGAGCGTACGTAGCGTTCAGCGCTATCTCGCGCTGGCTTTCGAAGAGTGCATCGTGCTGGCGGCGGAAGTGCCGGAGCACCCGTGAGCGCGCAACCCATCGACCGTGATATCGCTCGCCAGGCCGCGCGCTGGTATGTGCGCCTTCAGGGGCCGCGCGTCAGCGAGGCGCAACGTCGCGATTGCGAGCGCTGGCGCGCAGCCGACCCGGAGCACGAGCGCGCCTGGCAGTTGGCGGAAGGCTTCAACCAGCGACTGGGGCTGATCCCGCCTCAGCTGGGGCTCGAAACGCTGGATCGTTCCCACGCCGCTACGCGCCGACAGGCCCTCAAGTTGCTCGCGCTGCTGCTGGCAACGACGCCTGCAGCCTTGCTGATTCGCCGTACGCAGCCCTGGCAGCAACTCAATGCCGATGTTCGCAGTGGGGTGGGTGAGCAGCGCCAGATCTCTCTGGCCGACGGCACACAGATTCATCTCAATACCGACAGTGCCGTCGACGTGGCTTTCGACGGTACGAGCCGGCGGGTACGGCTGGTTGCAGGCGAGGTGCTGATCATCACCGCCAAGGACCCCGCCGGCAGACCCTTCATTGTGGAAACTGCCCAGGGCGAGGTCGAACCCATCGGCACGCGCTTCCTGGTGCGGCAATGGCCCGAGGACAGCCAGGTTGCGGTGCTCGAAGGCGCGGTGAAGCTGAACTCGCGGGCTGGAGAGTCCCAGCTGCTGAAGGCCGGCGAACAGGCGAGATTCAACGCCCGGCATGTGGGCGACGTCGAGCCGCTCGATGCACGCATCGCCGATTGGACCCGCGGCGTGATCAAGGCTGAGCGTATGAGCCTGGCAAGCTTCGCCGCCGAACTGGGGCGATACCGGCCCGGCCTGTTGCGCTGCGACCCCGAGGTTGCGCAACTGGAAGTCTCCGGGGCGTTTCAACTGCACGACACCGACCAGGCGCTCCATGCGTTGACCCAGGTGCTGCCGGTGGAGATCCGCTATCGCACCCGTTACTGGGTCACCATCGCGCCCATTTCCAGCTGATCGGCCCAGCTGATTGGCGCTGCCGAATTCTTTCTGTCGTCTTTTTCGTCTCTCGCGTGTCACCCGAGCACACAACGAAAAAACATGCTCGACACAGGGAGTCACTCATGCAGCTTCACCCCTTCGCTTCGCGCCGCGCAGCACGACCCAGCGAACTTGCAAAGGCGTTGCGCGCCGCTGCGCTCGGGCTGTGCCTGGGCCCGATCGGCTTCGTCGCCTGCGCGCAGGCCGACACCTCCGATCAGGCCAGTCGGCAACGCCACTTCGAGATAGCCCCTGGCCCGCTGGGCGCTGCGCTGGCGGAGTTCGCGAGCCAGGCGGGCATCACACTGCCGCTGCAGCCGCAGCGGGTGCAGGGGCTGAGGAGTCGAGGCCTGAGCGGCGATGCCGACGTCGACACCGGCCTGAGCCGGCTGCTCGAGGGGACTGGGCTGCGCGCCTCACGGCAGGGCGACGGCCTCTATGTTCTGCGTCCGGTAGCCGAGGCCGAGCAGCCACTGAAGATGGACAGCAGCGAAATCGTGGGCGTTCGCCAGGATGGCCTGACCGAGGGAACGGGCTCCTATACGACCGGTGCCATGCAGACCGCCACCAAGCTGAACCTCTCGCTGCGTGAAACGCCGCAGTCGGTCACGGTGATGACTCGCCAGCGCCTCGACGACCAGGCCCTGGCCGACCTCAACGACGTCGTGCAGAACACCCCGGGCATGGTCATCCGGCGCACGGGGCCGGAGCGTTCCACCTACTACGCCCGCGGCTTTGCGCTCGACAACATCATGTACGACGGCCTGCCCACCAGCCTCGACAGTTCCCAGCTGTCCCAGGACCTGCTTTCCGCAGACATGGCCATGTACGACCGGGTGGAGGTGGTGCGCGGCGCCACCGGCCTGATGCAGGGCGCCGGAAACCCGGCCGCGGCCATCAACCTGGTTCGCAAACGTCCTACGCCAACGTTCCAGGCCAGCATCCAGGGCAGCGCCGGCACCTGGGACCGCTACCGCACCGACGTCGACCTGTCCGGCCCGCTGACCGACAACGGCGCTGTGCGCGGTCGCCTGGTCACCGCTTACCAGACCCAGGGCAGCTTCCGCGACTCGCTGGATAACCAGCGGAACCTGTTCTACGGGATCGTAGAGGCCGACCTGAACGACAGCACCACCCTAACGTTCAGCGCTTCGCGCCAGCAGGACGACTACAACGGCAACGGCTGGACCGGCCTGCCGGTGGGCTTCGACGGCAGCGACCTGAAGCTGTCGCGCTCCACTTCCCTGAGCAATGACTGGGAGTACTGGAACAAGACCAGCACCTCCGCATATGCCGCCATCGAACACGCCCTGGACAACGGCTGGAAACTCAACCTGTCGGCCACCAAGACCTGGGCCGACCTGGATATGCTGGGCACCTACATACTGGGGCGCACCGCCACCCAGACCTATGACCAATACGTCGGCGCCGGCCACTATCGGGAAAGCCAGAACAGCTTCGATGCCTACGCCAGTGGCCCGTTCCGCCTGATGGACCGCGACCACGAACTGGTGTTCGGTGCCAGCCATCGCCGCGTGGTGTTCAATGGCGACGTGCCGGTAAACGTGCTGCTGCACAGCAATATCGATATCTACAACTGGAACGGCGACACCCCGAAAATCGCCAGCCAGACCAAATACGGCTGGCAGAACACCAACGCCAAGCTCAACAGCGTTTACGCCACCACCCGCCTGAGCCTGGCCGACCCACTGAAACTGATTCTGGGCAGCCGCCTGGACTGGTACGAAAACGATACCAGCGCCCCCTACAAAGGCACCGAGACCGAACTCAAGGTCAACCGCCACGTCACCAAGTACGCCGGCCTGATCTATGACCTGGACGCGCATCACTCGGTGTATGTCAGCTACACCGACATCTTCAAGCCGCAGAGTTACTTCGACACCTCAGGCTCGGTCATCGAACCCATCACCGGCAAGAACTACGAGCTGGGCATCAAGGGCGAGTATTTCGACGGCGCGCTGAACGCTTCGGCCGCCATCTTCCAACTGGACCAGGAAAACCGCGCCAAGGCCATCACCGACCAGAGCCTTTGCCCCAGCTATCCCACCACTTCCTGCTACGAGGCGGCCGGCGAGGTGCGCAGCAAAGGCATCGAACTGGAACTGCAAGGGCAACTCACGCCCAACTGGCAACTGGGCGCCGGCTACACCTTCACCGAAGCCAAATACCGCAAGGATGCGAACAAGGCCAACGAAGGGCGCCTGTTCGATACCGACATACCGCGACACCTGTTCAAGATGAGCACGACCTATACCTTGCCCAGCGCGCTTGACCAATGGCGCATCGGTAGCTCCCTGTACCGGCAGAACCGCATCTACAACAAAGGCACCACCTACATGATCGAGCAGGACGCCTACACGCTGGTGGACTTCATGCTGGGGTTCAAGCCGACTGCCCATATCGATGCGCAGCTGAACCTGAACAATGCGTTCGACAAGAAGTACTACAACTCCTTGAGTTCGTCTGTCACGGTGCCGAGCAATGTGTATGGGGAGCCGCGGAATCTGATGTTGTCGGTGAAGTACAGTTTTTGAAGCGGCCGCGGGCGCAGGCCTGACCGTGTGGAGAAGCGCAGGAGGCCTATGGACGCCTGGCATCAGCCGGCTTAGCGCTTGGCATCGCGGCGGTATGGCTGCCATGGGGGCGGAAGCTGACGATTACCGAGGTCTGCTTTCGGCCGAGGCTGTGTGAAAACCCGAGCGGCTCTTCGAAGAGCGCGTTCCTACGTGAAATCTGAAAAGGCTTGGCTGTTCAGCCACAAGCCAGAATCCGCGTAGAAACGCGAAATCCAGGTTGTTTTTTAACCAACTGGACCGATCCGGAGGTTTTCACACAGCCTGGGCCGTTAGCAGACACTCAAAGCCGAATCCGTTTCCGCTGGCTGTCAGTGCAGCGTGGGGAAGCGCTCTTTCACCAGCGCCTGGGCCTGATGGGCCATCTGGTCAAGCAGGCGGTCGCGTTTTTTCTCGGCATCGGCCATGGCCTTCCGGCCGTGTTGCTGCACCAGGTAGGCGTGGATCTGCCGCACTTCCTTGGATTGGTAGATCGGGGCCAGGTCCTGCACCGCGACCATGCCGTCGGAGCGGTGATCGCGGGTGTTGAGCAGTACGTGCGGCCCTTGTGCGGCCAGGACCTTAAAGCCCATCGACTCGAAGGCCGGCACCTTGCTCGCCGTGCAGGCGAGTTCGACGTGGGGCCGATGGCCGGCCACCTGTTGCAGCATGGCCCGCGCGATGCCGTGCCGGCGATGGCTGGCCGTGACGGCCAGGTAGGCCAGCGTGCAGGCCTGGGCATCGTCCTGGCTCGGCAGGTACAGGGCAAAACCCAGGACCTGGGAGGGATCCTCGTCGTCCAGCGCCAGGACCAACCGCGCGCTGCTGTCCACGGCGCGGTCCATGGCCTGCAGATACAGGTGCACCTCGTAACCGATCACGTACTGGTACAGCTGATAGAGCGGGTTGCTGGGCGTCAGCGGCACCGGGCTGATGTCGCTGAAGTAGTCCACCACCATTTGCAGAACCTGATTCTTCAGGGACTCCGGTGGCGGTGCGTCCAGGGTTACGAGGGTGAACATCTGAAGCTGGCTCCGGGCGTGCCCGATCGGGGGAGATCGGCGCGGGCGCCATTGTAGCGCCCATGCGTGCCGAGCGTTGCAGCCGTTGGCGGAGTTCAGTGCGTAGGGCGGATAACGCGAAGCGTTATCCGCCGATTGGCCTTGGTCGAACCCCGCTCGGGGGCGGGCTTGGGCATCCTGGGTGGGAACGCCAGGGCCGGCCACTGTGTTGGCGATGAGAAAGGTGTAACGGCGGATAACCGCGAACGGTTATCCGCCCTACGCCCGGTCCGTCGCAGGAGCGGGCCCTGCCCGCGATTCGCGCGCAGGGCGCGCTCCTACAGGGGGAATGGCGTGGGTGTGGTGGGGCGGGCACAGTTTCTGGCTTCTCGTAGGAGCGAGCTTGCTCGCGAATGAACCCCCGCGGCGGAATCTGTTCGCGAGCAAGCTCGCTCCTACGAAGAGCATCTCGGAGCAGTCGGCGAGACAGTCGCCTCAACCCTCCCGTCTGACCTTGGCCCCCGCCTTCAACCACGGCAGGAGCCCATGCAGGAAGCGCGTGGTCGCCGGCATGAAGTAGCTGCCATGGTGGTAGCACGGGTCCAGGGTGGAGACGATCATCCGGCCCGCCGTGGTGACGCTGTCGTCGTAGAGCACCGAGCCGCCGTCCACGGTGTTCACCAGGGAGATCGCGCCTTCCGGCGGCTGCAGTTCGCCGTGGCGGTGCCAGGTGGCGGCGGCCAGGTCGAGGTGGGCGAACAGACCGTGGTCGGCGGCGCCCAGGCGCAGGCCGGAGTCGGCGCCGGGTTGCAGCCACCACCAGAAGTTGGTTTCGCAGGGGCGCCAGCGCACGCCTTGCAGCCACAGGTCGGCGCGGCTTTCGCCCAGGGCCACCACCAGCTTTCCGGCGGCGAGGAAGGCGGCGATGGTGTCTTGCGCGGCTATCAGGTCCTCGGGGTTCTGCCGGCTGGCGACGTACAGGCAGTCGATGTCGTCGAGGTCGGCGCCGGGCAGTTCCGGGGCGTAGAGGTTGCTGTGGAAGCAAGGGCGCAGCTGCGGGTCGTTGTAGGTGGCGTGGTGGTAGTAGGTGCCACCGTCGACGAAGGCGATTCGCATGCTTTCACTCCTGTTCCGGGTAGATGGCGGCGGGCGCGCCGGCGCGCACCCAGTCCAGTAGCTGCGGGGCGATGCGCGCCGCGCTGGTGTCGTCGTTGATGTACATCCACAGGTTGTTGCCGCTGTGCATGAATACCTGCCCGCCATCCGGCCGCTGCCATACCCAGTCGATGGGCGAGCCGTCGACGCGCAGGCGGTGCAGCACCACGGCGCCGGGCGGCGGCGGGTTGGCGCCGCGGGCGTAGAAGCCGGCCACGCCGCGGCGGTAGCTGAGGTCGTGGCAGTCCACGCCGTCGAACACCGGGTGCGGGTTCACGCGCTCCACTTCCAGCTCCTTCACGCCGCGCCGAGGCGCCACGACGAAGTCCGCCAGGCCGTCGAAGATCGGGTAGACCAGGTGGCCGTTGAACACCAGGGTGCCGCCGGCGTCGAGGTGGCGGCGCAGGGCGTCGCGGTGGGCGAGGAGGGCGCGCTGGTCGACGTGGCCCTCGACGAGGATGGCGCTGCGCCCGGCGAAGTGCTCGTCGGTCATCTGGCGCAGCGACAGGGAGTCGATGCCGAGCGCTTCCAGGCGCGCGGCGAAGGCCGGCAGTTCATGGGAGACGGCGCGGATGTGGAGGATGCTGCTCATGGCTGTTCACGGTTCTCCTGTGGGAGTTGGGAAAAGATCGGGACCGCCGTGCCGCTCTGCGGCAGCTCGTCCAGGCGGACCCGGCGTACGGGGATGCGGTACAGGCGCGACAGCGCCGTTTCGTCCATCACCTGCGCCGGCTCGCCAAAGGCGTGGGCGCCTTCGTTGAACAGCAGCAGGGCGTGGCTGGCGAACTCCAGCGCGTGTTGCGGGGCGTGGGTGCTGAACACCAGGGTGATGCCGGCGCCGGCCAGTTCCGCCAGCAGGCGCAGGGTCAGGGCCTGGTTGTGCCAGTCCATGGCCGCGGTGGGTTCGTCCAGCAGCAGGATGTCGGCCTCGGCGGCCAGGGCGCGGGCCAGCAGCACCAGCTGGCGCTCGCCGCCGGACAGCGAGGCGAAGGCGCGGTCCGCCAGGTGCGCCGCCTCCACGCGCGCCAGGGCGCGGTGGGCGGCGGCGTAGTCGTCGCGGCCGGCGGCGCGTAGCAGGGAGATGCTCGCGGAGCGCCCGAGCAGGACCATCTCCAGGGCGCTCATCGGCAGCGCCGGGTGCACTTCCTGGGGCACGAAGCCCAGGCGGCCGCGGCGTTCGACGTGGCCACGGCTGGGCGCGAGGCTGCCGGCCAGGATTTTCAGCAGGGTGGACTTGCCGGCGCCGTTGCCGCCCAGCAGCGCGCAAAGGGCGCCGCGCGGCAGCGCAAGGTCGAGGCCGCGCAACAGCGGGCGGCTGTCGTAGGCGTGGTACAGGTCGTGGCAACGCAGGGCGATTTCAGCCATGCAGGGTTCCCCCCAGGCGGCGGATGAGGAAGGCGAACAGCGGTGCGCCGAGCAGTGCGGTGAGCACGCCCAGGGGCACTTCCAGCTGGGTGAGGGTGCGCGCCAGGGTGTCCACCAGGATCAGGTAGGTGGCGCCGGCCAGCGCGGTGTTGAGCAGGAAGCCGCGGTGGTCGCTGCCGCAGCCCATGCGCACCAGGTGCGGCACCACCAGGCCGACCCAGCCGACCACGCCGCACACCGCCACGCTGGAGGCGGCGATCACGCCGACGGCGAGCAGGGCCAGCAGGCGCACGCGCTGCACCGGCACGCCGAGGCTGCGCGCGTCGCTGTCGCCGACCGACAGCGCCATCAGGTGGAAGCGCAGGCCGTAGAGCACGGCCAGGCTGAGGCCGATGCAGGGCAGGGCGATCAGCAGCTTGCCGGTGTCGGCCGCGGACAGGCTGCCCATCAGCCAGAAGACGATGGCCGGCAGCTGGTTCTGCGGGTCGGCCACCAGTTTGATCAGCGACACGCCGGAGGCGAACACGGCGCTGACCACGATGCCGGCCAGCACCAGCAGCACCGTACTGCTGCCACGGCTGCCGCGCCCGCCGGCCAGCCAGTAGACCGCCAGCAGCGCCAGCAGGCCCCAGACCAGCGCGCCGGTGACCACCGGCCAGCCGTCGCCGGCGAGCAGGAAGGCCAGCACGCCGCCGAACGCCGCGCCGGACGACACGCCGAGCAGTTGCGGCTCGGCCAGCGGGTTGCGGAACAGCGCCTGCAGCGCCGCCCCGGCCCCGGCCAGGCCGGCGCCGACCACCGCCGCCAGCAGCACCCGCGGCAGGCGCACGCCTTCCACTACGCGTTGCTGCATGGCGTTCCAGTCGCCTTCGCCGAACAGCGGCGCGAAGAGGATGCGCAGCACGGTCCAGGGCTCGATGGCGTAGCGCCCGGCGCCCAGGGCGAGCACCGCGGCCAGCAGCAGGGCGAGCAGCAACAGCGGCGTGGCCAGGCGTTGGCGCAGGTTCATCGGGCCTCCCCGGCGAACAGCGCGCGGTAGTGGGCGCTGTCGCCGTTGCCGGCGAGCTTGAGCAGGTCGTCGAGGTCGGCCGGGCTCATGGCGTAGCCGTAGAGCAACTGGTAGGCCTCGGTGATGCGCTGGCGCAGGCCGGGCTCGGCCCGTTCGGGGTGGAACAGGCTGGCCAGCCAGTCCAGCGCCAGGGGCGTTTCCTGGCTCGGCGGGTCCCAGCGGAAGCCGCCGTGGGGGTAGCTGTAGACGCGCCGCTCGCGCACCGCGGCCAGGCCGGCGAGGCGGCTGTCGCCATAGAGTTCGGCCGGGGCCAGGCCCGGTTCGAAGTTGTTCAGCAGCACCACCTGCGGGTCCCACACCAGCAACTGCTCGACGTCCACCGGGGCGAAGCCGGGGATGCCGGCGGCGACGTTGCTGCCCCCGGCCAGGCGGATGTCGCCGTCCATGCTGGTGCCGGCGCCGGCGGCGATCAGCCCCGAGCGCGTGCGCTGCAGGTACAGCACCCGCGGCCGCTGCGCCGCGGGGATGCTCGCTGCGCGCGTGGCGATGGCCCGGCTACGCGCCTCGAACCACTGCGCCAGGCGCTCGCCGCGCTCGGGCTTGCCGAGGGCGGCGCCGACCAGCCGCAGCCAGCCGGCGGCCAGGGCGCTGTCGCCGTAGCGCAGGGTGATCACCGGGATGCCCAGGGCGCTGATCGGGCGGACGATGTCGTCGCCGCGGTCGCCCCACTGGAACACCAGGTCCGCGCCGGTGGCGGCCAGCGCCTCGACGTTGGGCACGAAGCCTTCGCCGGCCACCTGTGAGGGCACCTGTTGCGCCTGCGGGTACATGCGCCCGAGCAGGCCGTGCTCGAAGTCGGCGCGGCTGGCCGAGTTCATCCCGGCCAGGCGTTGCGGGCCGCCGTCCACGGCCATGATCATCGATGCCAGCGGGATGGGGATGGCCACCAGGTGCTCGACCCGCGCCGGCAGTTCCACGCTGCGGCCGCTCTGGTCGACGACCTGGGCGGCCAGCGCCGGGGCGGCGCCGAGCAGGGCCAGCAGCAGTGCGATGGGGCGCCGCATCAGTAGTCCACCGACAGCTTGACCACCAGGGCGCGGCCCGGCTCCACCAGCGGGTTGCCCACCAGGTCGTTGGGGTAGGCCAGGTTCTCCGCCACCGTGGGGTTGCGGCCCACGCGGTCGAACAGGTTCTCCACCCCGCCCATCAGCTTCCAGTCCTGCCAGCCATTGCCGAGCACGCGGTCCAGGTCGATGCCGGCGTACAGGTCGACCATGGCGTAGCTGGAGGTCTCGCGTTCCTGCTTCTCGTCGATGTGGTGCTTGCCCTGGTAGGCGCGCACCACGCCCTCGCCGTACCAGTGGCCGGTGTCGTAGCGCAGCTTGAGGTTGCCGGTGAGCGGGGCGATGTAGGGCAGGTCCTGGTCGGTCTTGTCGTCGCGGCCGCGGGTCAGGGTGGCGGCGTAGCCCAGGCTCCAGCGCTCGGCCAGCTGCGTGCGGCCGTCCAGCTCCAGGCCGCGGATGGTGGCCTTGGCCACGTTCTGCCGCTGGTAGAGGGTGGAGTCCAGGCGCACCAGGCTGATCAGGTCCTTGTACTTGCTCTGGTAGGCGGTGAGGTTCAGCTGGCTGCGCTCGCCGTACCAGCGCACGCCGGCCTCGACGGTGACGTTGGTTTCCGGGTCGAGGTCCGGCGAGGGCAGCGTCGGCTGGGTGCCGGCGGTGCTGGAGATGGTCAGCTCGTTGCCCGAGGGCGCGCGGAAGCCGCGGCTGAGGTTGCCCACCAGGTGCCAGGCCGGGGTCAGCCGGTACACAGCGCCCAGGCTGCCGGTGACGGCGTAGTGGCGCTGGTCGGTGTTGCCGCGGTAGGCGTTGGCCAGGCTCGCGGCCTCGCCGGCGAAGGTGTCGCCGATGTCCACGTCGACCACGTCGCCGCGCAGCGCGCCGGTGAACGACCAGCGCTCGTCGAAGCGCCAGTCGTCGTTGACGAACAGGCCCAGGTTGGTTTGCTCGGAGTCGCGCTCCATCTGGTTCCAGCCGCTGTCGGAGAGCAGCGCGCCGGTGCTGCGGTTGTAGCGCCGGGCGTTGTTCTCGCGGCCGTCGAAGCGCTCGTTGAAGAAGTCGCCGCCGTAGCTGAGGTTGTGTTCGCCCAGCTGCTTCATGGCGGTCAGGTGGCCGCCCCAGACGGTGGGGGTGTAGACCTTGATGTGGGCGAAGGCGTCGACCGTGGCGGCGGTGCTGTTGCGCTGGTAGATGTCGGTCTCGAAGTCGCGCACGTAGAGGCTGCTGTCCAGGCTGTCGGCCCAGGCGCCGACGTTGTAGTTCTGGTAGCCCAGGCGCAGGTAGCGCTCGGTGATCGGGTCTTCACGCACGTCCATGAAGGGCTCGCCCGGCGCCGCGCCGAGGCCGCCGGCGCGCTTGCTGACCACCCGCTGGTAGCGCCCGGAGAGTTCCCAGCGCGAATCGCTGTCGGGGCTGTAGCCGATGGCGAAGTCGCCGCCGAGCGAGCTGTAGCCGCTGTTGCTGGCGTCGCCGATGGGGGTGGAATAGTCGCTGGCGCTGCGCTGGTTGACGCCCAGCAGCACGTCGAAGCCGTTGCCGCCGCCGACCATCTCGGCGCGCCCGCCGAGCATGCTGTTGCCGCTGTTCCATTCCAGGGCGCGCAGCTTCGGCGTCAGCTCGAAGCTCTGCGATGGGTCGACCTTGGCCCGCCGGGTGACGATGTTGACCACGCCGTTCATGGCGTCGGAACCGTAGAGCGCCGAGGCCGGGCCGCGGATGATCTCGATGCGTTCGATCGAGTCCGGGTCGATCATGTTGAATTCCAGGGTGCTGCGGCCACGGTAGCGGTCGCCGTCGATGGCCAGGATCGAGCGCCCCGAGTTGCTGTTGAAGCCGCGTACCACCAGTTGCCCACCAAGGCCGCCGCTGCGGGCGAACTCGATGCCGGGGATTTCCGCCAGCAGGCTCTGGATGCCGCCGCTGCCGACGCGCTCGCGGACCTGCTCGCCGCTGATCACGGTCAGGGTGCGCGGCGAATCCTCGGCCGCCGCCGAGGAGCGGGTGGCGGTCACCGTCAGGCTTTCCAGCTCTTTATTGTCTTCCGCCTGGGCCAGCGGGCTCAGGGTGAACAGGCCGCTCAGGGCGGGTGCCAACAACACTGCACGATAGGACTTCAGAACCACGATCAACGCCTCCCCCAAGGATGGTGTGCGCCCTTAGCAAAAGAGCTGCACGCTGTAAATGACATGAATTATCATTTGCGAATAATCCACCTTTGCGGGCTTGTATCAAATGAGAAATGTCAAGAATGGCCTGACGCTGGCCCGCGAACTGCTCGCCGGCCACCCGCTGCTGGGCGCGCAGCCGGAAGCGCTGCGCGAAAGCCTGCTGGCGGACGCCAGCCTGTGCGCGCTGGAGGAGGGCGCGGCGGTGTTCAACCAGGGCCAGCCGGCGCTGTTCTGGTACGTGGTGCTGGAGGGCCGCATCGACACCCTGCGCTACGGCATGGACGGCGAGGAGCGGGTGATCCAGCACGTGGGCCGCGGCCAGCTGCTGGCGCCCATCGTGATGTTCATGCCGCAGCGGCAATACCCGGTGGGCACCCGCGCGGCCATGCCCAGCCTGCTGTGCCGCCTGCACCGGGAGAACCTGCGCCGCGCCTGCCTGGAACACCCGCCCCTGGCGCTGGACATGCTGGACATAGCCGGCCAGGCGCTGAGTTCGCGGATCGACGACGTCGACAGCCTCGCCGGCTTCAACGCGCCGCAACGCCTGGCGACCTACCTGCTGCGCCTGCCACGCCGCCCCGGGCAGAGCATCGAACTGCCGCTGAGCCAGCGCCAACTGGCCGCCAAGCTGGGCGTGCGCGCAGAAACCCTGAACCGCCTGCTGGCCGAATGGCAACGCCAGGGCGTGCTGGAAGGCAAAAGGCGGCAATGGCGGATCGCCGAGATAGAAGCGCTGGAGGCGCAGGCGCGGAGTTGACGGTGCTGATGGGGGCCGGGTCTGACTGCGGACGGTGCTTACCGGCGGCGCTGGTGTCTCGGGTTGACTCCGTTCCCTCACCCCAACCCTCTCCCGCAAGCGGGAGAGGGGGCTGTCCGGCGTGGTCGGGAGGTTCGGCGTCAACCTGTAGGAGCGGGCCCTGCCCGCGATTCGCGCGCAGGGCGCGCTCCTACATGGGGCACGGCGCGAGGCTGTCTATTGGGTTCCCGCGTTCGCGGGAATGACGAGGATAGCTAGGCGTATCAGGATGACGCTGAGCTTGCCAAACGCTCCGAACGGCCCCCTCTCCCGCAAGCGGGAGATGGGGCTGTCCGGCATGGCCGGGAGGTTCGGCGTCAACCTGTAGGAGCGGGCCCTGCCCGCGATTCGCGCGCAGGGCGCGCTCCTACAAGAGGCAAGGTGTGGGGCTGTCTATTGGATTTCCGCGTTCGCGGCTAGGCGTATCAGGATGACACTGAGCTTGCCAAATGCTCCAAACGGCCCCCTCTCCCGCAAGTGGGAGAGGGGGCTGTCCGGCATGGCCGGAAGGTTCGGTGTCAACCTGTAGGAGCGGGCCCTGCCCGCGATTCGCGCGCAGGGCGCGCTCCTACAAGAGGCAAGGTGTGGGGCTGTCTATTGGATTTCCGCGTTCGCGGCTAGGCGTATCAGGATGACACTGAGCTTGCCAAACGCTCCGAACGGCCCCCTCTCCCTTCAGGGAGAGGGTTGGGGAGAGGGGACGGGGTTCATCCAAACACCAACGACCCCCGGGAGGCACCATTCGCGAGCAAGCTCGCTCCTACGAAGAGCGCCTTGGTGCTGCCTGCAAGCCAGTTGCTCCTACAGGACCGATACGAAGCGAAGCGCCACCCACCACCAGCGGCTGACGCTTCGCATCACGTTCCCTTCGCCCGGCCGCCTTTCTCTGCGGCGGCATATAACCTCTCTGCATCGGCCGCCAGGTACTCCAGCGAACTGAAAGTGCCATCCAGCACATCCTCGCCGGGCGCCCCCAGGTCCGGCGCGCCGGCCAGCAGGCGCAGCAGGTTGACCAGGGCCGATTGGCGGGATTGGGCGGCGTCGTAAAGCTCCGACGGGGCGGTGTTCTTGAGGGGATGGGAACTTGGGCTGCAGGGAGGGCGGACCGTACAGGTTGGCGTACCGGCCTAGAGTTCCGGCGCATCCGAAGATGCCCCGCACGGCCCGCCCATAACACAGGTGTAGCCATGCTAAGTGCCCGAACACTCGCTCAGGCACCTGAATCCAGGGTCGGGACGCCAATCCCGAACCGCCCTGTTGGGCGGCCGGGCCACGTTAGGGAGTTGTCGTGGGGCTGTCAATTGAAAGGGAGGATAAGGAGGGCTGACCGCACAGGCGGTTTGCATTGCAGTCGTTGGTGACGGTGGCTTCCAACCCAAGGTAGCCCCTCGCGGCAGACAGTTATCTGCCAATAGCGGGCATTGAGAATCGGGAAAATAAATCTATCCCTTTTTCCATTTGTTACAAAGACGCAAGGAGCGCGCAGGCTCTGCTCTGGCGGCCACTCATGCGGTGAAAGGTAGGCGTTCGACCACGTCTCTAGTGAAAAATCCCTCTTGGGATTCGTCTAGTGAGAAATCACTCTTTGGTTCGTCCTGAAATTATCTATAGGCGTAGCTGTCAATCAGCGTGGTCATATCTAATTTAGAGGTGGTTGCATGAGCAGCAAGTGGACACTTGGCGTCGTGATGAGTGGTTTTCTCGGTCTTGGAGTTTCAGTCGCTCAAGGGGAGAGTAGCTATAAATTAACTGATGACGGGGTCACATATGAATTCAGCTCCGTGCCCGTTAACGATAGTAACAATGCTCTCATGCTCAATGCTGGAGAGGTCAGAGTTATAGACAGCTCTGGAAAGTTGTTGTCATTCACTCATTATGGCCAGTCACCTGGGTGTACGGAAGGCGCTTATCCAGTTAAGAGAATAGATATTCCTGTAAAGGCTGTTCGATACGCAGAAACAGGGCAGATGCAGAAATATATTATGTTTTGTGGATCGAGTGGTGGGGAACACAAAACAGTAAGGTTCTACAAGCCAGGCTTTGGCTTTGTGTCTGCAATTGATTTCCTTAACGGGCCTATCGAAATGGAGGTGGATTCCAGGCAGATCGCGACAAAAATTACCTATAGAAGCTATTCCAAATTCTTGAGCAGGGATATTGACTACTCACTGGCTTATGACTTGCTATCGGATGGAGTGTCAGTTTATCGCGAGATAAATAAAGCCAGGAGCGCTTCTATTTTGAAGTTGGACGCTAGATTAGAGCCCCATAGAGGGGGCGATATAAAGTCCCAAAAATTGATGGGCTTAATGGCTTTTGCTGCATCTGGAGAAGAGGCCAAATACTGCAGCCTGCTCGGAGATGGAGGTAAGGAGGGGGAGGCTTCTATGTTGCAAGAGGATGTTGAGAGTTTGGTTGGGTTTGCATTTAAACCTAAATGCTAAGGGGGTAGATGTTATGAGTAACGCGGACGATAAGGATGCAGCAGTTATGGAAGACGCTAGGGGTGGTGCACCGGGGAGCGGCGAGCAGCGTCTGTTTGTACACCCTGAGTTGTATAACGGTGATGGTGCGTACAAGGATTACGACACTGCGCAGTGTATAAAATTTTTAAATGAAGGTGTCTATGGAAGTATCTATATTGATCGCGACAGAGAGGCTTTTCTAAGTCCGGATGATCGAAATAATATTGTTGGGAGCAGTCCTACTGGAGCGTTTTACCTTAAGCCATTGTATATAATGTGAAATGTCATTTTAGGTTCGTAGGGCGCATAACCGCGAACAGTTATGCGCCCTACGCGTTACCCGGGACATCCCATTCGCGAGCAAGCTCGCTCCTACAGTTCATGCCACCCCGTGCCAGGTACTCAATCCCACCCGCCGGGACACCCCTTGCACCCCTGCATATTCGTCCCCTGGAAATTCCCGAACCTCGGCTTGCTGCCGCGCAAATCCGCATCCTCCAGATTCGCCTCCGCCAACTTCACCTCCTGCAGATTCGCATCGCGCAAATCCGCCCCCTTCAGGTCCGCGCGGGACAACCAGGTCATCTCCAAATCCGCCGCGCGCAGGTTAGCCTGGTGCAGCTTGCCGCCGCTCAGGCGGGCGAATTCGAGGTAGGCGGCGGTCAGGTCGGCGCCTTGCCATTGGGCGCCCTGGGCGAACAGGCCCCAGGCCTGGATGGCCACCAGGCTGGCGCCGGAGAGGTCGGCGGCGCGCAGGTTGGCTTGTTGCAGGCTGGCGCGGGTGAGGTTGGCGCCGCGCAGGTTGGCTTTTTCCAGGTTGGCCAGGTCGAGGGTGGCGTGGCGCAGGTCGGCGCCTGAAAGGTCCGCGCCGGCGAGGTTCATGTGGCTGAGGTCCTGGCCTTTCAGATCGGCGCCGCGCAGGTCGGCGCCGGGGCATTGGCTGCCGGGGGCGATGCGGCAGTGGGCGATGACGGTGGCGTCGTTGTCGGTGTCGACGGATTCGTCGCTGGCGTGGGCCAGGCCGGCCAGCAGCAGGGCGGCGAGCAGGGTGGTGGTTTTCATGGCTTTCTCCCGGGGCATGGAAAACCGCGCCCCAGGGGGCGCGGTCGGTGGGCTCAGCGGCTGGCGGTCTTGTTGTCCCAGCTGGGCAGCTTGAACACCCAGAAGGATCCGCCCTGGGCCACCGGGCGCGTCAGGTCGGCCATGTCGCCGCCCCACAGCGGCACGGCGCCGCCGTAGCCGACGGTCACGCCGATGTACTGCTCGCCGTCCTGTTCCCAGGTGATGGGCGGGGAGACGATGCCGCTGCCGGTCTGGAACTTCCACAGTTCCTTGCCGTTCTTCGCGTCGAAGGCCTTGAGGAAGCCGTCGCCGGTGCCGGTGAACACCAGGTTGCCGGCGGTGGCCAGCACGCCGGCCCACAGCGGCAGGTGCTCCTTGTGTTCCCACACCACCTTGCCGCTGGTGGGGTCCATGGCGCGCAGGCTGCCGACGTGGTCGTCGTACATGCGCTTGATGCGGAAGCCCATGCCCAGGTAAGCGCTGCCCTTGGTGTAGCTGACTTCCTCGGTCCAGTAGTCCTCCTTCCAGTGGTTGGCCGGCACGTAGAACAGGCCGGTGTCCTGGCTGTAGGCCATGGGGTTCCAGTTCTTGCCGCCGAGGAAGGGCGGCGAGACTTCCACCGCCTTGCCGTGCTTCTGCCCCGGTTCCGGCAGCGGCGGGCGCTGGCCTTCACGCTCGACCGGGCGGCCGGTCTTCAGGTCGATGTGGCTGGCCCAGGTGATGTTGTCGACGAAGGGGAAGGCGTTCTGCAGCTTGCCGTTGCTGCGGTCGACCACGTAGAAGAAGCCGTTGCGGTCGGCGTGGGCGGTGGCCTTGACGATCTTGCCGTCCTTGGCCTTGTAGTCGAACAGCACCAGTTCGTTGTTGCCGGAGAAGTCCCAGGCGTCGTTCGGGGTGTGCTGGTAGAACCACTTCACCTCGCCGGTGCTCGGGTCCACGCCCACTTGCCCTGAGGTGTAGAGGCTGTCGTAGTCGTGCGGGTTGCCGCCCTTGGCGGTGCGCGCCCAGGTGTTCCACGGGCCGGGGTTGCCGGCGCCGACGATGATGGTGTTGGTTTCGGCGTCGAAGCTGGCGCTCTGCCAGGGCGCGCCGCCGCCGTGGTTCCAGGATTCGACCTTGCCGGTGGGCGAGTTGGGGTCGTCCGGCCAGGATGGCGCCTTGACGTTGCCGGTGACGCTGCTGTCCTTGCCGTTGAGGCGGCCTACGTGGCCTTCGACGAAGGGCCGCATCCAGATTTCCTCGCCGGTGTCCGGGTCGCGGGCGAACAGGCGGCCGACCACGCCGAACTCGTCGCCCGAGCTGCCGTGGATGAGCAGCACCTTGCCGGTCTTCTGGTCCTTCACGATGGTCGGCGCGCCGGTCATGGTGTAGCCGGCGCCGTGTTCGCCGAACTTCTTCTTCCATACCACCTTGCCGGTGTCCTTGTTCAGCGCCACGACCGAGGCGTCGAGGGTGCCGAAGAAGATCTTGTCGCCGTAGATGGCGGCGCCGCGGTTGACCACGTCGCAGCACGGGCGGATGTCGTCGGGCAGGCGGTGGTTGTAGGTCCACAGGCGCTTGCCGGTCTTGGCGTCGAGGGCGAACAACCGCGAGTAGGAGGCGGTGACGTAGATCACCCCGTCGCTGACGATGGCCTGGGATTCCTGGCCGCGCTGTTTCTCGTCGCCGAAGGAGTAGGACCAGGCCGGGGTCAGCTTGAACACGTTGTCGGCGTTGACCTGCTTGAGCGGGCTCCAGCGCTGGGCGTTGGTGCCCATGCCGTACTGCAGCACGTCGCTGGTGGTCTTGTGGTCATTGGCGATGTCGTCCCAGCTGACGTCCTTGGCCAGCGCCGCGCCGCTGGCGCCCAGGGCGATGGCGAGGGTCAGGCTGTGCAGGGCGAGGCGCAGGGGGCCGGCAGAGGCGAGGGAGGTTCTTGTTGTCATCTTCGGGTTCCCGTTTTTGATGTTGGGTCGAGAAACGGCGGGCCGCTGCTCGGGCCGCGGCGGTTCCATGGTGGGAGCCGGCGGCCGTGGCGGAAACGGAAAAGCTCCCGCATCGGCCGGGACAAGTTCCCGGTCGGGGCATGACTTGGGCTTGCTGCCGAAGGCCCTGGAGCGGCAGCCCTGCGCCCTAGTACGAAGGGAGTAGGCGGGGGCATCCAAAGCAGCATTCGGGGCGGGGGCGGGGCTTCCTAACATGGTCGAGGAGCGCCCCCGGTGGCGCCCGTGCCTTGTCCTACCCCCAGAGGAATGAAGTGATGAACAAGAAGAACTCCTTGCGCGGCCTGCTGGTGCTGGCCGGCCTCAGCGTCTCGGCCCTGGCCCTGGCCCATGGCAACGTGACCCCGCAAGCGGTGGATACCAAGGGCCTGGAGCCCCTGGGCAAGGAGTGGCGCGACACCAACCCGTACCGCGAGCCCTACGCCAACCACAAGCTGGCGGTGGAGATCGGCTCCTCCGCCTACAACCAGAACTGCGCGCGCTGCCATGGCCTGGAGGCCAAGTCCGGCGGCATCGCCCCCGACCTGCGCAAGCTCGACCTGGGCGCCGAGGGTGACGAGTGGTTCAAGGAGCGGGTGATCAACGGCGCGGTGCGCGACGGCGCCGTGTACATGCCGAAGATGGCCGACTTCATCAGCCAGGAAGGCCTGTGGGCCATCCGCAGCTACCTGGAAAGCGTCCACGTGGACGAGTGACGCCGCCATGCGCCTGCTCAGCCTGCTGTGCGGCCTGCTCCTGTTGCTGGGGCAGGCCGAGGCCAAGGTCCGGCCCTACGAAGACATGGTCGCTTCCGGCGTATTGCGGGTGGCGGTCTACCAGAACTTCCCGCCCTACAGCTACATGCAGGGCGGCCAGCCCCACGGCATCGACGTGGATCTCGCCACGCGCCTGGCCCAGGGCCTGGGCCTGCGCGCGGAGTTCCTCTGGGTGATCCCTGGCGAGCGCCTGGACGACGACCTGCGCAACTTCATCTGGAAGGGCCATTACCTGCGCCCGGGCGTGGTGGCCGACGTGATGTTGCGGGTGCCCTACGACCGTGACTATTCCAACAAACGCAATGACGTCGGCGAACTGGCCAACGACCAGGTGGTGATGTTCGGCCCCTACCAGCGCGAGCGCTGGCAGGTGGTCAACGACGCCCGCCGGCTGCCGCAGGTGGACACCATCGCGGCGTTCCGCGAGCACCGCATCGGCGTGGAACTGGACAGCGTGCCCTCGTTCTACCTGACCTCGGTGCTGGGCGGCCAGCTCAGCGCCATGACCGTGCACTTCCCCAGCACCCAGGCGGCCTTCGACGCCATGCGCGCCGGCAAGGTGGACGCGGTGATGGCGCTGCGCGGCGAGCTGGACTGGATGCGCGCCCAGGCCCACGACGACCAACTGAAGAACGCCGAGAATACCTACCCCAGCCTCGGCCAGCCGGACTGGGACATCGGCATGGCGGTGCACGAGAGCAACCGCCAGCTGTCCAATGCCCTCGACGGCGAGCTGGAGGAACTGGTGCGCAGCGGCGAGCTGGCCAAGCTCTACGCCGGCTACGGCGTGCGCTACGAGTTGCCGGGGCTGTACCAGGACGTGCAATAGCACGAGGAGGAGGGATGCGTAGACGTAGCCTGCTGTTGGGCCTGTGCGGCCTGCCGCTGCTGGCCGCGGCGGTGGAGGGCGACCCGGTGCCCTCGGTGATGTGGGACTACCACCACAAGCGCCTGCTCGGCGGCGAGCCCTTCGTCTTCGACGAGCGGGTGAAGCTGGGCGTGCCGCCCTTCGCCGAGGACGCGCGGCAGGTGCCGGTGGAGGTGGACGCGCGGCAGTTGCCCGGGCGCTTCGAGCGCCTGGTGCTGTGGGCCGAGCTGAACCCCATCCCCCACGTGCTGACGCTCTACCCGGGCGAGGACCTGGAGGCGCTGCTGGCGGTGCGCATCCGCATCGAGCAGGCCACCGCCATCCGCGCCGCGTTGCGCGGAGAGGATGGCGTGTGGCACGTGGGCTCGGCCTGGATCGACGCCGCCGGCGGCGGCTGCACCGCGCCCAGCGTGGTGCGCGCCCAGGCCGGCTGGGAACAGCGCCTGGGCCAGGTGCACGGCGGGGCTTTCTCGCGCGGGCCGAACACGCGGCTGCGGCTGAAGGTGAACCACCCGATGGACAACGGCCTGGTCGGCGGCATCCCCGAGTTCTACCTCGACCACGCCGAGCTGCGCACGCCCGAGGGCGAGGTGCTGGCGCGCCTGGACCTGTTCCCGGCGGTGAGCGAGAACCCCAGCTTCAGCTTCGAACTGCGCGGCCACCCCCACGCGAAGCTGTTCCTGCACGACAACAACGGCAACGAATTCGAGGCCGCCCTCTGAGGCGGCCGGCCCGCCCGCGAGGTGCCCATGCGTTACCTGCTGACCTTCCTGCTGCTGCTCTGCACCCAGGTCCTCGCCGACCTGCAGTACCACCTGCAACCCCGGCAGATCGCCGAGGGCACCTGGCTGGTGGAGGGCAGCACCGACAACTTCGCCAAGGACAACGGCGGCAACATCGTCAACGTCGCCTTCGTCGACACCGGCGACGGCATCCTGGTGATCGACACCGGCCCCTCGCGGCGCTACGGCGAGGCGCTGCGCGCGGTGATCCAGCAGACCACCGGCAAGCCGGTGAAGCAGGTGCTGCTGACCCACCACCACCCCGACCACGTGCTGGGCAACCAGGCCTTCGCCGACGTGCCCATCGGCGCCCTGGCCGGCACCAGCAAGCTGCTGAAGGAGCAGGGCAACGCCATGGCGGAGAACATGTACCGCCTGGTGGGCGACTGGATGCGCGGCACCGAGGTGGTGCTGCCGACGCAGACGGTGGAGCCGGGCGAGCTGCAGGTCGGCACGCACCGTTTCCGTCTGCTCGGCCTGCGCGGGCACACCGGGGCGGACCTGGCGATCCTCGACGAGACCAGCGGGGTGTTGTTCGCCGGTGACCTGGTGTTCTACGAGCGCGCTTTGACCACGCCCAACAGCCCGGGGCTGGATGTCTGGCTGGCCGATCTCGATACCCTGCAGGCATTGCCCTGGAAGCTGATCGTCCCCGGCCATGGGCCCATTGCCACCGACGCCAGGCCCTTCGCCCAGATGCGCGACTACCTCGGCTGGCTCGACAGCGTGATGCGCGAAGGCACCCGCGAAGGCGCGGACATGAACGACCTGCTGCGCACCCCCATCCCCGAACGCTTCGCCGGCATCAGCCTGACGCGCTACGAGCTGATCCGCAGCGTCACCCACCTGTACCCGCGCTACGAACAGCAGGCGTTGCCGCGTATCGACCAGCAGTGAGCCGCCCCGGCTCTTCGTAGGAGCGAGCTCGCTCGCGAACCGATTCCGCAGCGGGGCATGTTCGCGAGCAAGCTCGCTCCTACGAAAGGCCGTGTTCACCTGTAACGGGCCGCGTGGCCGTTCCCATGTAGGAGCGCGCCCTGCGCGCGAATCGCGGGCAGGGCCCGCTCCTACAGGTCTTCCGCACGTCACGGAGTTGTCTATTGGGTTCCCGCGTTCGCGGGAATCCAGAAAACAGCGATCACAAAGCCGGGTATTGCTACCAAGGAACTAGGGAATTCGGCAAAGCGGTCAATTGTTGGCCCACCGCACCGGGCCAAGAATCTGCGGCAGACCGGGAAAACTTCCCGGGTACAACAACAAATCCGCAGAGGTAGCCGCAATGAGACATGCAGGTCCCACCCCTTCCTTCGCGCGCAGCGCGCTCTTCGCCGCACTCGCCCTGGCCAGCCTGGGCGCCCAGGCCGCGGTTACCGACCAGGACATCAGCGACAGCGCCAAGCGCACCGACCAGATCGTGGTCAACGGCATCAACCAGCAGGGCCAGCGCTTCAGCCCGCTGAAGACCCTCAACAGCGGCAACGTCAAGGAACTGCGCCCGGTGTGGGCGCTGTCCTTCGGCGGCGAGAAGCAGCGCGGCCAGCAGGCCCAGCCGCTGGTCAAGGACGGGGTGATGTACGTCAGCGCCTCCTACTCGCGGGTGTTCGCCGTGGACGCGCGCACCGGGCGCAAGCTCTGGCAGTACGACGCGCGCCTGCCCGACGGCATCATGCCCTGCTGCGACGTGATCAACCGCGGTGTGGCGCTGTACGGCGACCTGGTGATCTTCGGCACCCTGGACGCCAAGCTGGTGGCGCTGAACAAGGACACCGGCAAGGTGGTGTGGAAGAAGACCGTGGCCGACTACAAGGCCGGCTACTCCATCTCCGCCGCGCCGCTGATCGCCAAGGGCAAGCTGATCACCGGCGTGGCCGGCGGCGAGTTCGGCGTGGTCGGCAAGATCGAGGCCTACGACCCCAGCAACGGCGAGCTGCTGTGGAGCCGCCCGACCGTCGAAGGCCACATGGGCTACGTGTACAAGGACGGCAAGGCCATCGAGAACGGCATCTCCGGCGGCGAGGCCGGCAAGACCTGGCCGGGCGACCTGTGGAAGACCGGCGGCGCCGCGCCCTGGCTGGGCGGCTACTACGACCCGAGCACCGACTCGCTGTTCATCGGCACCGGCAACCCCTCGCCGTGGAACTCGCACCTGCGCCCGGGCGACAACCTGTTCTCCTCCTCGCGCCTGGCGCTGAACCCGGAGGACGGCTCGATCAAGTGGCACTTCCAGACCACCCCGCACGACGGCTGGGACTTCGACGGCGTGAACGAGCTGGTGTCCTTCGACTACAAGGACGCCGGCAAGACCATCAAGGCCGCGGCCACCGCCGACCGCAACGGCTTCTTCTACGTGCTGGACCGCACCAACGGCAAGTTCATCCGCGGCTTCCCCTTCGTCGACAAGGTCACCTGGGCCAAGGGCCTGGACCCGAACGGCCGGCCGATCTACGACGACGCCCACCGCCCCGGCGCGCCGGGCGAGGGCGCCAAGGGCAGCTCGGTGTTCGTCTCGCCGTCCTTCCTTGGCGGCAAGAACTGGATGCCCATGGCCTACAGCCAGGACACCGGCCTGTTCTACGTGCCCTCCAACGAGTGGGGCATGGACATGTGGAACGAGCACGTGACCTACAAGAAGGGCGCGGCCTACCTGGGCGCCGGCTTCACCATCAAGCCGCTGAACGAGAAATACATCGGCGTGCTGCGCGCCATCGACCCGAAGACCGGCAAGCAGGTGTGGCGCTACGAGAACTACGCGCCGCTGTGGGGCGGCGTGCTGGCCACCCACGGCAACCTGGTGTTCACCGGCAACCCCGAGGGCTACCTGATGGCCTTCGACGCCAAGAGCGGCAAGAAGCTCTACGAGTTCAACACCGGCTCGGGCGTGATCGCCTCGCCGATCACCTGGGAGATGGACGGCGAGCAATACGTCACCGTGCTCTCCGGCTGGGGCGGCGCCGTGCCGCTGTGGGGCGGCGAGGTGGCCAAGCGCATCAAGGACCTGGACCAGGGCGGGATGATCTGGACCTTCAAGCTGCCGAAGGACCTGGTGAGCAAGCGTTGAGTTCGCAGGGGTAGGGCAGGGGGCTGGCTGGTGCCGGCCCTTTGCTTTTTGCTTTTCGTAGGAGCGAGCTTGCTCGCGAACGGTGTCTCCCGGCGGCTGTGGTGCAAGCACGGACGCCGTTCCCTCTCCCTAACCCTCTCCCTGAAGGGAGAGGGGACCGTTCGGCGTGCGCTGATGCTTCGGCGTTAGCCGGCTTGCACCGAGTGGCCGGCTGACACCAAGTCCTCTCTCGGCACGGACAAGCCCCCTCTCCCTTCAGGGAGAGGGCTGGGGAGAGGGGGCGAGATTCGAGCCTGCACTGGAATCGCCGGCAGACTCCATTCGCAAGCAAGCTCGCCCCCACGAACACCCCCCTCTACTACCAAATAACTACCCCCCCACGCCCATGGGCGCATTCCTGGCCGGCGCGGGCGCTGCCTAAGATCGCCGCAAGGCCCGGGCTTGGTGCGCCGGGACGCCACAGGAGAGCTTCGCCATGATCTACGCCCCACCCGGAACCCCCGGTGCCGTCGTCACCCTCAAGCCGCGCTACGGCAACTACATCGGCGGTGAGTTCGTACCGCCCGTGCTAGGTCAGTACTTCACCAACACTTCCCCGGTGAACGGCCAGCCGATCGCCGAATTCCCCCGTTCCACCGCCGAGGACGTGGAGCGCGCGCTGGACGCCGCCCACGCCGCCGCCGATGCCTGGGGCCGCACTTCGGTGCAGGAGCGCTCGCGGGTCCTGCTGAAGATCGCCGACCGCATCGAGCAGCACCTGGAACAACTGGCCGTGGCCGAGACCTGGGACAACGGCAAGGCCGTGCGCGAGACGCTGAACGCCGACGTGCCCCTGGCCGCCGACCACTTCCGCTACTTCGCCGGCTGCATCCGCGCCCAGGAAGGCGGCGCCGCCGAGATCAACGACAGCACCGTGGCCTATCACATCCACGAACCGCTGGGCGTGGTCGGGCAGATCATCCCGTGGAACTTCCCGCTGCTGATGGCCGCCTGGAAACTGGCCCCGGCCCTGGCCGCCGGCAACTGTGTGGTGCTCAAGCCGGCCGAGCAGACGCCGCTGTCGATCATGCTGCTGGCCGAGATCGTCAACGACCTGCTGCCGCCGGGCGTGCTGAACA
Organism: Pseudomonas sp. A6; assembly: GCF_052367875.1. Taxonomy (NCBI): domain Bacteria; kingdom Pseudomonadati; phylum Pseudomonadota; class Gammaproteobacteria; order Pseudomonadales; family Pseudomonadaceae; genus Pseudomonas; species Pseudomonas sp. A6. Next base: position 2,972,020 of record NZ_CP198970.1, read on the forward strand.
TCGTCCAGGGCTTCGGCAAGGAAGCGGGGCAGGCGCTGGCCACCAGCAAGCGCATCGCCAAGATCGCCTTCACCGGCTCCACCCCGGTGGGCGCGCACATCCTCCACTGCGCGGCGGAGAACATCATCCCGTCCACCGTGGAGCTGGGCGGCAAGAGCCCGAACATCTTCTTCGACGACATCATGCGCGCCGAGCCGAGCTTCATCGAGAAGGCCGCCGAGGGCCTGGTGCTGGCCTTCTTCAACCAGGGCGAGGTGTGCACCTGCCCGTCGCGGGCGCTGGTGCAGGAGTCGATCTTCGAGCCGTTCATGGCCGAGGTGCAGAAGAAGATCGCCCAGATCAAGCGCGGCAACCCGCTGGACACCGAGACCATGGTCGGCGCCCAGGCCTCGCAGCAGCAGTACGAGAAGATCCTGTCGTACCTCGACATCGCCCAGAACGAGGGCGCCCAGCTGCTGGCCGGCGGCCAGAGCGAGCGGCTGTCCGGCGACCTCGCCAGCGGCTACTACATCCAGCCCACGCTGCTGAAGGGCCACAACGGCATGCGCGTGTTCCAGGAGGAAATCTTCGGCCCGGTGGTGGGCGTCACCACCTTCAAGGACGAGGCCGAGGCCCTGGCGATTGCCAACGACACCGAGTTCGGCCTGGGCGCCGGCGTCTGGACCCGCGACATCAACCGCGCCTGGCGCATGGGCCGCGGCATCAAGGCCGGCCGCGTGTGGACCAACTGCTACCACCTGTACCCGGCGCACGCCGCGTTCGGTGGCTACAAGAAGTCCGGCGTCGGCCGCGAGACGCACAAGATGATGCTCGACCACTACCAGCAGACCAAGAACCTGCTGGTGAGCTACGACGTCAACCCGCTGGGGTTCTTCTGAGGTAGACCGGCCGCCCGCGCGCCCGTCCCCATTCGGGGCGCGGGCTGGTTCCGACAAGCGTGTTCAACACCCGCGCCCGGCGCTCCACCGGGCCACTTTTTTTCGATGCGCCCGAGCGTGGGCGACCCGTGCGCCCCTCCCACTTCCGGGCGCGGCGGGGCTGTCGAGCGCGGCTTTGGCCGCGTTTTTTGTTTTTGGGGGGAGGGGCTGCCGGTGATCACTGTGTCTTGGCGTGGCTCCGCTCCCTCTCCCCAGCCCTCTCCCTGAAGGGAGAGGGGGCCAGTCCGTGCCGAGAGTAGTGATGGTTTCAGCCGGCCACTCGGTGCAAGCCGGCTAACGCGGAAATATCAGCGCACGCCGAACGGTCCCCTCTCCCTTCAGGGAGAGGGTTAGGGAGAGGGAACGGCATCAACACTTGCACCCCAGCAACCGGGAGGCACCAGCCGCAAAAAACCGTCCCACCCCCGCAACACCTGCCCCATCCACCCGCAACACCTGTAGCGCCCCACCAAGCTCCAGCCACCACCACCGATCCCCCCGAAACCCCCGCCATTCCTGCCTCGCAGCCATTCCCCCGCCCCTTGGCACAGCCATTGCTCAAGCCCTCTCCAAGCCACGGCGTCCGATCCGTGGCACCAACAAGAATCGGAGACCCTCCATGAGCTCGACCGGCCTCACCTTGCCTGACGCCCACCCGCATCCCACCTCGCGCCTGCGCCGTAGCGCACTCGCCGCCGCGCTGCTGGCCGGCCTCTGCTCACCCCTGCATGCCGCCGATGCCCCGGCCGATGTCGATGGCGCGCGCATCGCCGCCGCCGACCAGGAGCCGGGCAACTGGATGAGCACCGGGCGCACCTACGACGAGCAGCGCTACAGCCCGCTCAAGCAGATCGACCAGGGCAACGTCGACAAGCTCGGCCTGGCCTGGAGCTACAAGCTGGACATCGACCGCGGCGTGGAGGCCACGCCCATCGTGGTCGACGGGGTGATGTACACCACCGGGCCGTTCTCCATCGTCTACGCGCTGGACGCGCGCAACGGCAAGCTGCTGTGGAAGTACGACCCGCAGTCCGACCGCAGCCGCGCCGGCGAGGCCTGCTGCGACGCGGTGAACCGCGGCGTGGCGGTGTGGAAGGGCAAGGTCTACGTCGGCGTGCTGGACGGCCGCCTGGAGGCCATCGACGCCAGGACCGGCAAGCGCGTGTGGAGCGTCGACACCCGCACCGACCCCTCGCGCAGCATCACCATCACCGGCGCGCCGCGCATCGTGAAGGGCAAGGTGATCATCGGCAACGGCGGCGCCGAGTTCGGCGTGCGCGGCTACATCACCGCCTACGACGCCGAGACCGGCAAGCAGGACTGGCGCTTCTTCACCGTGCCCGGCGACCCCAAGCAGGCGCCGGAGAACAAGGCCATGGAGATCGCCAGCAAGACCTGGTTCGGCGACAAGTACCCCGAGCAGGGCGGTGGCGGCACCGTGTGGGACTCCATGTCCTACGACCCCGAGCTGAACCTGCTGTACATCGGCGTGGGCAACGCCTCCTCGTGGAACCCGCGCATCCGCAGCGAGGGCAAGGGCGACAACCTGTTCCTCTCGTCCATCGTCGCCATCAACCCGGACAACGGCGAGTACGTCTGGCACTACCAGACCACCCCAGGCGACGCCTGGGACTTCACCGCCACCGCGCACATCATGCTGGCCGACCTGCCCATCGACGGGAAGGTGCGCAAGGTGCTGATGCAGTCGCCGAAGAACGGCTTCTTCTACGTCATCGACCGCGCCACCGGCGAGCTGCTCTCGGCGAAGAACATCATCCCGGTGAACTGGGCCAAGGGCATCGACATGAAGACCGGCCGGCCCATCGTCGACGACAAGGCCGCGGCCTACTGGAAGGACCCCGAGCGCAAGGCGCTGCTGATCCAGCCGGCGTTCTGGGGCGCCCACGACTGGCAGCCGATGTCCTACAACCCGGCCACCGGCCTGGTGTACATCCCGGCGCACATCATGTCGGCCTACTACCAGGACGTGGAGGGCGCGCCGCCGCGCTCGAAGTTCAAGAGCATCTACCAGCTGGACGTCAACACCGGGATGATGCCCGAGGACCCGGAGGGCCTGCGCAAGGTCGCCGACAGCTGGTCCGGCAAGCTGATCGCCTGGGACCCGCTCAAGCAGAAGGCCGCCTGGGAAGTGCCCTACAGCACCATCTTCAACGGCGGCACCCTGAGCACCGCCGGCAACCTGGTGTTCGAGGGCACCGCCGACGGCCGCGTGGTGGCCTACGCCGCCGACAGCGGGAAGAAGCTCTGGGAATCGCCGGCCAACACCGGGGTGATGGCCGCGCCGGTGACCTACGAAGTGGACGGCGAGCAGTACGTGACCTTCATGGCCGGCTGGGGCGGCGCCTTCTCCACCTTCGCCGGCGCCCTGTCGCTGCGCGCCGGGGTCAAGCCCAACGCCCAGGTGCTGACCTACAAGCTCGGCGGCAGCGCCAGGCTGCCCGAGGCCAAGTACAAGTGGGCCGGACGCAAGCCCGAGCCGCCGAAGCTGACCGGCACCACCGCGCAGATCGACCAGGGCCGTGAGCTGTTCAACGCCAGCTGCTCGCAGTGCCACGGCATCAACGCCATCAGCGGCGGCGTACTGCCCGACCTGCGCACCCTCAGCGCCGAGAACCACCAGCGCTTCCTCGGCATCGTCTACGGCGGGCGCATCCCCGACGGCATGCCGTCGTTCCAGGGCCACCTCGACCTGCAGCAGGCCGAGGCGGTGCACCAGTACCTGATCAAGCGCGCCTACGACCTCCAGGAACAGCTGGCCGCCGCGCAGAAGACCGCCGGCAAGTGATCGACCCCCACAGGAGAACCCCGATGACCGACGTCACGACCTACCAGCACTACATCGACAACCGCTTCGTCGCCGGCGAGGCGCTGATCGAGGTGCGCAACCCGGCCAACGGCGAGCTGCTGGCGCGCATCCCCGAGGCCAGCGCCGGGCAGGTGGACGCCGCCCTGGGCGCGGCGCGCATGGCCCAGAAGGGCTGGGCGGCCAAACCCGCCATCGAGCGCGCCGGCTACCTGCGGCGCATCGCCGGGAAGGTCCGCGCCAACGCCGAGCGCCTGACGCGCATCATCACCGCCGAGCAGGGCAAGGTGCCGGCGCTGGCCGAGGTGGAAGTGGCCTTCACCGCCGACTACCTGGACTACATGGCCGAGTGGGCGCGGCGCCTGGAAGGCGAGGTGCTGACCAGCGACCGTGCCGGCGAGCACATCTTCCTGCTGCGCAAGCCGCTGGGCGTGGTGGCCGGCATCCTGCCGTGGAACTTCCCGTTCTTCCTCATCGCGCGGAAGATGGCGCCGGCGCTGCTGACCGGCAACACCATCGTCGTCAAGCCCAGCGAGGAAACCCCGATCAACTGCTTCGAGTTCGCCGCCCTGGTGGCCGAGACCGACCTGCCGCGCGGCGTGTTCAACGTGGTCGGCGGCACCGGCGGCGGGGCCGGGCAGGCGCTGACCGGCCACGCCGGGGTGGACCTGATCAGCTTCACCGGCTCGGTGGCCACCGGCTCGCGGATCATGGCCGCGGCGGCGCCGAACATCACCAAGCTGAACCTGGAGCTGGGCGGCAAGGCGCCAGCCATCGTCCTGGCCGACGCCGACCTGGACCTGGCGGTGAACGCCATCAAGGCCTCGCGGGTGATCAACAGCGGGCAGGTGTGCAACTGCGCCGAGCGCGTGTACGTGCAGCGCCGGGTGGCCGACGCCTTCATCGAGAAGATCGCCGCCGCCATGGCCGCCACCCGCTATGGCGACCCGGGCACCCAGGCCGACCTGGACATGGGCCCGCTGATCAACCAGGCCGGCCTGGACAAGGTCGCGCAGATGGTCCGCACGGCCCAGGGGCAGGGCGCCCAGGTGATCACCGGCGGCGCCGTGGCCGACCTCGGCCGTGGCTTCCACTACCAGCCCACGGTGCTGGCCGGCTGCTCGGGCGAGATGGAGATCATGCGCAAGGAAATCTTCGGCCCGGTGCTGCCGATCCAGGTGGTGGATGACCTCGACGAGGCCATCGCACTGGCCAACGCCAGCGAGTACGGCCTGACCTCGTCCATCTACACCCGCGACCTGGGCGCCGCGCTCAAGGCCAGCCGCGAGCTGGACTTCGGCGAGACGTACATCAACCGCGAGAACTTCGAGGCCATGCAGGGCTTCCACGCCGGCACGCGCAAGTCCGGCATCGGCGGCGCCGACGGCAAGCACGGGCTGTACGAGTACACGCACACCCACGTGGTGTACGTACAGGAATAGGTGCCTCCTTGGGCGGTGCGTGCTTGCCAGGCGCGCGCCGCTCCTTTTTCCCTGCGCCGAGTTGCTCTTCGTAGGAGCGAGCTTGCTCGCGAACAAACGCGGTGCCATGCGGTTCGCGAGCAAGCTCGCTCCTACAAAAAAACGCCGCCAGTCGGTGATGTAGGAAACGGGCCATGCCCGCGAGAGCCTGAGCGCAGAGTCGTGGCGATGGGTATCGCTTCGCTCAACCCATCCTACGGGGCTGCGCCGAGCTGCTCTTCGTAGGAGCGAGCTTGCTCGCGAACAAACGCGGTGCGATGCGGTTCGCGAGCAAGCTCGCTCCTACAAAAATCGCCGCCAGCCGGTGATGTGGGAAGCGGGCCATGCCCGTGACAGCCTGAGCGCAGAGTCGTGGCGATGGGTATCGCTTCGCTCAACCCATCCTACGGGACTGCGCCGAGGTGCTCTTCGTAGGAGCGAGCTTGCTCGCGAACAAACATGGTGCCATGCGGTTCGCGAGCAAGCTCGCTCCTACAAAAAATCGCCGCCAGCCGGTGATGTGGGAAACGGGCCATGCCCGCGGGCAAAGCGGACGCAGGGAAAAGGGATGCGCTCAATACAACGCGTTGGGCTGGACGATGCCGTGCTTCTTCATCTTCCGATACAGGGTCGAGCGGGCCACGCCGAAGTGCTCGGCCACCGCGCTGATGTTCCACTGCCGCTCGCGCAGCGCGGCCAGCAGGTGGCTCGCCTCGGTGTCGTCCAGGCGTGCGGCCAGGGCGCCGCTGGGCGTGGCCGCGACGGGGGCCGGCTGATGCAGTTCGGCGGGCAGGCAGTCGAGGTCGATGACGCCGTCCTCGGCCAGGGCCGCGGCGTAGCGCAGGCAGTTGAGCAACTGGCGGATGTTGCCCGGCCAGGGCTGCGCGCGCAGGCGTTCGCGCGCTTCAGGCGCCAGGCGCAGCGCGGGGTTGATGGCGGCCAGCAGCTGCTCGACCAGCACCTCGCGGTCGCTGCGCTCGCGCAGGGCCGGCAGTTGCAGTGTCATGCCGGCCAGGCGGTAGAACAGGTCCTCGCGGAAGCCGCGGGCCTGGATCATCGCGGCCAGGTCCTGGTGCGTCGCCGAGACCACCTGCACGTCCAGCGCCACCGGCGTCTCGGCGCCCAGCGGGAGGATCTCGCGCTCGGCCAGCACGCGCAGCAGGCGCGTCTGCAGGTGCGCCGGCATGTCACCGATCTCGTCGAGGAACAGGGTGCCGCCGTTGGCCAGCTCCAGCTTGCCCTTCATGCCTTTCTTGCTGGCGCCGGTGAAGCTGCCGCCGCGGTAGCCGAACAGCTCGCTCTCGATCAGGCTCTCGGGGATGGCCGCGCAGTTCAGCGCCACGAAGGGCCCGGCGCGGCGCGTGCTGGCCTGGTGGATGGCGCGGGCGAAGGCCTCCTTGCCGGTGCCGGTCTCGCCGTTGAGCAGGATGGCGATGCCCTTGTCCAGCACCTTGCGCAGGCGCCGCACGCCCTCCTGCAGGCGCGGGTCGGCGCCGGCCAGGCGCGCCAGGTCCGGGTGCTCGCCGGCCTTGGCCGGCGCCGGCGGGGCGCTGCGCCGCGGCAGGCCGGCGGGCATGCGCAGGCCGACCTCCACCGCCGCCTCGTCGCCCAGGGTGCGCAGGCGCACGGCGCGGGCGCCGCCCTGGCTCAGGGCCAGCAACTGGTCGAGGTCGCTGGCCAGCAGTTGCTCGATGCGGCTGCCCAGCAGTTCGCCGGGGCTGGCGGCGAAGGCGGCGTGGTTGGCGCCGATCACCCGGCCGCGCTCGTCCAGGGCCAGCAGCTGCTCGGCGGCCAGGTCGGCTACCTCGTCGCGGGCCTTCACCGAGAGCGTCAGGCGGTCGCGGTAGCGCTGGCGGAAGGCGGCGTTCTCGATCAGCCGGGCATAGAGGATGACCAACTGCAGGGTGAGGTACTGCGCCTCCTTGGGCCCGCCACTGTTCAGGCAGGTGGCGTTGAGGCAGCCGCGCAGGTTGTGCTGGGCGTCGTAGATCGGCGCCACCGAGCAGCTCAGGCGGAAGTTGCTGACAAGGAAGTGTTCCTGGCGATGGATGGTCAGCGGCGCGGCGGCGGCCAGGGCGGTGCCGATGCCGTTGGTGCCGGCCACCGACTCGTCCCAGCGCGCGCCGACGATCAGCCCGGCCTGGGTATAGCGGTCGCGCTGCGCCGGCAGGCGGGCGTCGAGGGTGACGCCCTGCTCGTCGCTGAGCAGCACGGCGAAGCCGGCCGGGGTGACGCGCCGGGCCAGGCCGCTGACGCCCTGGCCGGCGATGGCCAGATATTCCTCGTGCTGGGCCTGGTGCTCGCGGATTTCGCCGGCGGTGAGGATGTGTTTCTCGGCGCTGGCGCGCGGGTCCAGGTGGTGCTGCACCACGCTGCGGTACCAGGAGCGGGCGATGGCGTCCTCCGGTTGCAGGTCGCGCTCGCCGAAGTGGTCGGCGATGAAGCTGGCGAGGTCGTTCGGGCAGTTGTCCAGGGCATGCTCGTTCATGGGTACTACTCCCGGGCGCCGTCAGCCGTGCTGCGGCGCTTTGTTGTTGTCAGGTGCCGTTCGGCGGGGCTTGCCGGGCGAACGGACCGGCGCAGGCAGGCAAGTCTAGTCAGGCGAGCGCCGAACGGCGAGGAACCGAGCAAGGCCTGTGCCGTCTGTGCAAACAAGGGGCGCCCCGCGCGGCGCCAGGGTTCAGCGCGCCGCGCGAGGGCGGCGCCGGGAACGGTTGTCGCGCCCCGCGCGACACCTGTAGCGGGCGGGCGCGACAGCTGTCGCACCCTCCCTACCAAATCAGGGGGAAAACTCCTTCGAAAGTATCATTCGGAGGGCTCCCCCCTGGTGTTTAACTCGACCTGCCGGAATCGCCGGCCAACAAGAAGAGGACAGACCCATGTGGACCAAGCCTAGCTTCACCGACCTGCGCCTTGGCTTCGAAGTGACCCTGTACTTCGCCAACCGCTGATCCACCCGGCCCCGGTCTTCCGGGGCCCCTGCCCACGGGGCACTGTCATGCACATCCGTATTCTCGGTTCGGCCGCCGGTGGCGGCTTCCCGCAGTGGAACTGCAACTGCCGCAACTGCCACGGCGTGCGCAGCGGCCAGGTGCTGGCGCAGCCGCGCACCCAGTCGTCCATCGCCCTGTCCGACGACGGCGAGCGCTGGATTCTCTGCAACGCCTCGCCCGACATCCGCGCCCAGCTCGCTGCCTTCCCGGCCCTGCAGCCGGCGCGCAAGGTGCGCGACACGGCCATCGCCGGCATCCTCCTGCTGGACAGCCAGATCGACCATTGCACCGGCCTGCTCAGCCTGCGCGAGGGCTGCCCGCACGACGTCTGGTGCACGCAGATGGTCCACCAGGACCTGACCAGCGGCTTCCCGCTGTTCAACATGCTGCAGCACTGGAACGGTGGCCTGCGCCACCACCTGATCGAACTGGACGGCGCGCCCTTCACCGTGCCCGCCTGCCCGAACCTGCGCTTCACCGCCATCCCGCTGCGCAGTGCCGCGCCGCCGTATTCGCCGCACCGCCACGACCCGCACCCGGGCGACAACATCGGCCTGTTCGTCGAGGACCTGGGCAGCGGCGGCAAGCTGTTCTACGCCCCCGGCCTGGGCCAGGTGGACGAGGCGCTGCTGGGCTGGATGCGCCGCGCCGACTGCCTGCTGGTGGACGGCACCCTGTGGCGCGACGACGAAATGCGCCGCTGCGAAGTGGGCGACAAGCTCGGCAGCGAGATGGGCCACCTGGCCCAGAGCGGCCCCGGCGGCATGCTCGACGTGCTGGACGGCGTGCCCGGGCCGCGCAAGGTGCTCATCCACATCAACAACACCAACCCCATCCTCGACCCGGCCTCGCCCGAACGCGCCGAACTGGACGCCCGTGGCGTCGAAGTGGCCTGGGACGGCATGGCCATCCACCTGTAGAGGGAGCGCGCGATGAACGCCGCCATGAGCCCCGCCGAATTCGAGCAGGCGCTGCGCGCCAAGGGCGCCTGCTATCACATCCACCACCCGTTCCATGTGGCCATGTACGAGGGCCGCTGCACCCGCGAGCAGATCCAGGGCTGGGTGGCCAACCGCTTCTACTACCAGTTGAACATCCCGCTGAAGGACGCCGCCATCCTCGCCAACTGCCCGGACCGCGACACCCGCCGCGAGTGGGTGCAGCGCATCCTCGACCACGACGGCCGCCCCGGCGAGCCCGGCGGCATCGAGGCCTGGCTGCGCCTGGCCGAGGCGGTGGGGCTGGACCGCGAGCAGGTGCTGTCGCAGGAGCTGGTGCTGCCCGGCGTGCGCTTCGCCGTGGACGCCTACGTCAACTTCGCCCGCCGCGCCAGCTGGCAGGAAGCGGCCAGCAGCTCGCTGACCGAACTCTTCGCCCCGCAGATCCACCAGTCGCGGCTGGACGCCTGGCCGCAGCACTACCCCTGGATAGACGCGGCCGGCTACGACTACTTCCGCAGCCGCCTGTCCCAGGCCCGCCGCGACGTCGAGCACGGCCTGCGCATCACCCTGGAGCACTACCGCACCCGCGAGGCCCAGGCGCGCATGCTGGATATCCTGCAGTTCAAGCTCGACGTGCTCTGGAGCATGCTCGACGCCATGAGCATGGCCTACGAGCTGGGCCGCCCGCCGTACCACACGGTGACCCGCGAGCGCATCTGGCACAGGGGGCTGCTGTGATGAGCCTGCCCGCGCTGGACAGCGTGCCGCGCATCCGCCGCGGCTTCCGCCTGCAATTCGAACCGGCCCAGGGCTGCCACGTGCTGCTCTACCCCGAAGGCATGGTCAAGCTCAACGACAGCGCCGGGGAAATCCTCCAGCGCATCGATGGCCAGCGCGACGTGGCGGCCATCATCGCCGAGCTGAGCAAGAGCTTCCCCGGCGTGCCGGGCATCGACGAAGACATCCTGGCGTTCCTCGAGGTGGCCCATGCGCAATTCTGGATCGAGCTGCACTGAAGGCGCCGGCCCGCCGCTGTGGCTGTTGGCCGAGCTGACCTACCGTTGCCCTTTGCAGTGCCCGTACTGCTCCAACCCGCTGGACTTCGCCAAGCAGGGCGGTGAGCTGAGCACCGCCGAGTGGATCGAGGTGTTCCGCCAGGCCCGCGAGCTGGGCGCCGCGCAGCTGGGCTTTTCCGGCGGCGAGCCGCTGCTGCGCCAGGACCTCGCCGAGCTGATCGGCGCGGCCCGCGGGCTGGGCTTCTACACCAACCTGATCACCTCCGGCATCGGCCTGAGCGAGGCGCGCCTGGCGCAGTTCGCCGAAGCCGGGCTGGACCACATCCAGATCAGCTTCCAGGCCGCCGACGAGGAGGTGAACAACCTGCTCGCCGGCTCGCGCAAGGCCTTCGCCCAGAAGCTGGCCATGGCCCGCGCGGTGAAGGCCCACGGCTACCCGATGGTGCTCAACTTCGTCACCCACCGGCACAACATCGACAACATCGGGCGGATCATCGAGCTGTGCATAGAGCTTGAGGCCGACTTCGTCGAACTCGCCACCTGCCAGTTCTACGGCTGGGCCGAGCTCAACCGCGCCGGCCTGCTGCCGACCCGCGCGCAACTGCAGCGCGCCGAGCGCATCACCAACGAATACCGCGAACGCCTGGCCGCCGAAGGCAACCCCTGCAAGCTGATCTTCGTCACCCCGGACTACTACGAGGAACGCCCCAAGGCCTGCATGGGCGGCTGGGCCAGCGTGTTCCTCGACGTCACCCCCGACGGCACCGCGCTGCCGTGCCATAGCGCGCGGCAACTGCCGGTGCAGTTCCCCAACGTGCGCGAGCACAGCCTCAAACACATCTGGTACGAATCCTTCGGCTTCAACCGCTACCGCGGCGACGCCTGGATGCCCGAGCCGTGCCGCTCCTGTTCGGAGAAGGAGCGCGACCACGGCGGCTGCCGCTGCCAGGCCTACATGCTCACCGGCGACGCCGACGCCACCGACCCGGTGTGCGCCAAGTCGGCCCACCACGGGAAGATTCTCGACGCCCGGCGCCAGGCCGAGGAAGCGCCGCTGGGCCTGGACCAGCTGACCTGGCGCAACCAGCGCGCCTCGCAACTGATCTGCAAGGCCTGAGGGTGCGCAGCCTGGCCCATGGCGACTGGCCCAGCGCCTGGAGCGCCGAGCGCGCGGTGGCGGCGGGGCGCGACTTCGCCGAACTGCACGCGGCCCACGGCGGGCTGCTGTGGCTGGAGTTCGAGCCGCGCAGCGCGCGCTGCCGCCTGTACCTGTGGCGCGACGGCGCGCTGCAGGAACTGACGCCGCCCGGCGCCTCGGCGCGCAGCCGTGTCTACGAATACGGCGGCGGCGCCTGCTGCGCCACGGCCGAGGGCGTGGCCTGGGTGGAGGAGGGCGACCAGCAGGTGCGCTGGCTGCGCTTCGGCGAGGCGCCCCGGCAGTTGACCGCGCGCCCGCAGTGCCGCTATGGCGACCTGCACTACGTGCCGGCCTGGAACGCGCTGCTGGCGGTGGAGGAAAGCCGCGAGGGCGATGCCGTGATCCACCGCATCGTGCGCCTGGATGCCGATGGCGCGCGCCAGGTCATCGCCGAGGGCGCGGACTTCTACGCCGCGCCGACAGCCAGCCCCGACGCGGCGCGCATCGCCTGGGTGGAATGGGACCGCCCGCAACAGCCCTGGACCGCCACGCGCCTGTGCCTGCTGCGGGATGGTGTGCAGCGCTGCCTGGCGGGCGAGGGCGGCGAAGAATCCATCCAGCAACCGCGCTTCGACGACCAGGGCCGCCTGCACTGGCTCAGCGACCGCAGCGGCTGGTGGCGCCCCGAGGCCGAGGACGGGCAGGCCGGAGCCTTCGCCGTCGCCGACCACGCCCCGGCGCCCTGGCAACTGGGTGGACGCAGCTACCTGTCGCTGGCCAATGGCGAGATGCTGCTGAGCCGCTTCGAGGAAGGCCGCGGCCTGCTCGTCCTGCGCACCACCGATGGCAGTGAACGGCGCCTGGCCCCGGCCTTCTCGCGCTTCCGCGCCCTGGCCGCCGACGCCGGGCACTGCTACTGCATCGCCGCCGCCGAGGACCGCCTGCCGGCGCTGCTGGCCATCGGCCGCGAGGATGACCACGTGCAAGTAATCGCCGGCGGCGAACATCCGCTGGACGAGGCCGAGCTGTCGCGCCCGCAACCCTTCGGCTACCCGGTGGCCGGCAACGAGCGCGGCCACGGCTTCTTCTACCCGCCGCGCAACGCCCAGTGCCGCGGTCCGGCGGGACGGCGGCCGCCGCTGGTGGTGTTCCTGCATGGCGGGCCCACTTCGGCCTGCTACCCGGCGTTCGACGCGCGCATCCAGTTCTGGACCCAGCGCGGCTTCGCCGTGGCCGACCTCAACTACCGCGGCAGCGCCAACTTCGGCCGCGCCTACCGCGAACGCCTGCGCGGCGAATGGGGCAGGGCGGAGGTGCAGGACATCTGGGCGGCGGTGGTGAAACTGGCCGCCGACGGGCTGATCGACCGCCAGCGGGTGTTCGTCCGCGGCGCCAGCGCCGGCGGCTACAGCGCGCTCTGCGCCCTGGCCTTCGTCGGCGGCTTCCGCGGCGGCGCCAGCCTCTACGGCGTCAGCGACCCGCTGGCGCTGGGGCGGGTGACGCACAAGTTCGAGGCCGACTACCTCGACTGGCTGATCGGCGACCCGCAACGCGACGCCCGCCGCTATCGGGCGCGCACGCCGCTGCTGCACGCCGCGCGCATCCAGGCGCCGGTGATCTTCTTCCAGGGCGGGCTGGACGCAGTGGTGGTGCCCGAGCAGACCCAGGCCATGGTCGCCAGCCTGCGCCAGCGCGGCCTGGCCGTGGAATGCCACCTGTACCCCGGCGAGCGCCACGGCTTCCGACAGGCGGCCAACCTGGCCCACGCGCTGGACGCCGAGTGGCGCTTCTACCGCGCGCTGCTGGGCGGCTGACGGCCGGGCCAAGGTCGCATTGCAATCAGCGCAGGATGCAGTAGGCTCGCGGAAACATTTCATAACAAGAACAAGCACCCCATGAGCCACGACCTCAGCCTGCTGCGTAAATTCGTCTCGCCAGAGATCATCTTCGGTGCCGGCTGCCGGCACACCGTCGCCAACTACGCCAAGACCTTCGGCGCCCGCAAGGTGCTGCTGGTGTCCGACCCCGGCGTGCTCGCCGCCGGCTGGGTGGCCGACGTGCAGGCCAGCCTGGCCGGGCAGGGCATCGAGCACTGCCTGTACACCGACGTCTCGCCCAACCCGCGCGTGGAAGAAGTGATGCGCGGCGCCGACATCTACCGCAGCGAAGGCTGCAACGTGATAGTCGCGGTCGGCGGCGGCAGCCCGATGGACTGCGCCAAGGGCATCGGCATCGTCGCCGCCCACGGCCGCAACATCCTCGAGTTCGAAGGCGTCGACAAGCTGCGCGTGCCCAGCCCGCCGCTGATCCTCATCCCCACCACCGCCGGCACCTCGGCCGACGTCTCGCAGTTCGTCATCATCTCCAACCAGGACGAGCGCATGAAGTTCTCGGTGGTGAGCAAGGCGGTGGTGCCCGACGTGTCGCTGATCGACCCGGAAACCACCCTGAGCATGGACGGCTTCCTCTCCGCCTGCACCGGCATCGACGCCCTGGTGCACGCCATCGAGGCCTTCGTCTCCACCGGCCATGGCCCGCTCACCGACAGCCACGCGCTGGAGGCCATGCGCCTGATCGACGGCAACCTGGTGCAGATGATCGCCAACCCCGACGACATCGCCCTGCGCGAGAAGATCATGCTCGGCAGCATGCAGGCCGGGCTGGCCTTCTCCAACGCCATCCTCGGTGCGGTGCACGCCATGTCCCACAGCCTGGGCGGCTACCTCGACCTGCCCCACGGGCTGTGCAACGCCGTGCTGGTGGAGCACGTGGTGGCCTTCAACTACAACGCCGCGCCCGAGCGCTTCAAGGTCATCGCCGAGACCTTCGGCATCGACTGCCGCGGCCTTACCCACGCGCAGATCCGCCAGCGCCTGGTCGAGCACCTGATCGCCCTCAAGCGCGCCGTGGGCTTCCACGAGACCCTCGGCCCGCACGGCGTGGGCATCTCCGACATCCCCTTCCTGTCGCGCCACGCCATGCAGGACCCGTGCATCCTCACCAACCCCCGCGAATCCAGCCAGCGCGACGTCGAGGTGGTCTATGGCGAGGCCCTCTGAGCCGCAGCAGGACGCCCTGGCGGCGCTGCTCGGCCTGGGCAGCCACTCCACGCGCAAGAGCCACTACCCCGAGCTGCTGGCGCGCCTGGAGGAACTGGAAACCGAGCGCAACCGCTACAAGTGGCTGTTCGAGCACGCCGTGCACGGCATCTTCCAGGCCAGCCTCAGCGACGGCCTGCGCGCGGCCAACCCGGCCCTGGCGCGGATGCTCGGCTACGCCGACCCGCAGCAGGTGTTGTGGAACCTGCAGGACATGGCCACGCAACTGTTCGCCGGCGGCGAGGCGGAGATGCGCCGCATCCGCGACCTGCTGCGCGAGCAGGGCGGGCTGTTCGGCTACGAGACGCGCCTGCTGCGCAAGGACGGCAGCCACGTCGACGTGCTCATGAACCTGCTGCTCAAGCCCGACGAAGAAGGCCTGGTGGAAGGCTTCGTCGCCGACATCACCGAGCGCATCCTGGCCCAGCAGCGCCTGCAGACGCTCAACGAGGAACTGGAGCAGCGCGTGGCCGAACGCACCGGCGAGCTGGAAGCGCTGAACCAGCAGCTGCGCGAGGCGCGCGATGCCGCCGAGGCGGCCAACCACAGCAAGGACAAGTACCTGGCGGCGGCCAGCCACGACCTGCTGCAGCCGCTCAACGCCGCGCGCCTGCTGGTGGCCACCCTGCGCGAGCGGAAGCTGCCGGGCGCCGAGCAGCAATTGGTGGAACGCACCCACCAGGCCCTGGAAGGCGCTGAGAACCTGCTCACCGACCTGCTGGAAATCGCCCGCCTGGACCAGAGCGCGATCCGCCCGGACCTGGACGTCCACGGCCTGGACGAACTGCTCGGCCCGCTGGCCTCGGAGTTCGAAAGCGTGGCGCTGTCGTCCGGCCTGCAATGGCGCGTGCGCATCCCCAATCTCTCGGTGCGCACCGATGCGCGCCTGCTGTCGCGCATCCTGCGCAACTTCCTCAGCAACGCCTGCCGCTACACCGGGCGCGGTGGCGTATTGCTGGCCGCGCGACGGCGCGGCGCCAGCGTGCGCCTGGAGGTGTGGGACACCGGCCGCGGCATCCCGGCGGACCAGTTGCAGGCGATCTTCCTCGAATTCAACCAGCTCGATACCGGCCGCGCCGCCGAGCGCCAGGGCGTGGGCCTGGGCCTGGCCATCGTCGACCGCATCGCCGGGCTGCTCGGCTGCGCGGTGCAGGTGCGCTCGGTGCCCGGGCGCGGCTCGCTGTTCGCCCTCGAAGTGCCCCTGGCCGAGGCGCTGCCGCCGCGCGCCGGCGGCGATGCCACGCCGCGCCCGAGCACCGGCGACCCGCTGCCGGGCCGGCGCCTGCTGGTGGTGGACAACGAAACCTCGATCCTCTTCAGCATGGCCGCGCTGCTCGGCCAGTGGGGCTGCGAGGTGCTCACCGCCACCGACCGCGACGCCGCCCTGGCGCTGCTCGGCTCGCAGCCGCCGGAGGCGATACTGGCCGACTACCACCTGGACCACGGCGCCACCGGCTGCGAGCTGGTGCGCGACCTTCGCCGCCACTACGGCCGCGAGATCCCCGCGGTGATGATCAGCGCCGACCGCAGCGACGAATGCCGCCGCGCCCTGCAGCGCCTGGGCATCCCGCAGCTGAACAAGCCGGTGAAGCCGGGCAAGCTGCGCGCGGTGCTCAGCGCGCTGCTCGATACGCTGGCCTGACCGGCCGGTCATGGGCGGATTCGCCCATGCGGGCTAGAATACCCGGGTGCGCGGGCCATGCCGTCCGCTACGGATTACCCCGTGTCGAGCCCGTGATGTCGTGAAGCGTGATACCCGCGTAGCCTCCCTGCTGCTGTTCATGATCTGCGTCTCCCTGGCCCTGCTGACCGCCTGGCAGACCTGGTCGTCGCGCGAGCGCACCCTGCGCGACGTCAACACCGACATGCTCAACCTCACCCAGGCGCTGGACTCCTACGCCGAGGGCGTGGTGCGCCAGTGCGAGGTGCTGCTGCTGGACCTGGCCGACCGTGTCGAGAGCGACGGCCTGGGCCCCGCGCAGCTGGCGCGCCTGCAGCGGCTGCTGGAGCGCCAGCAGAAGGTGCTCAGCCAGGTGGTCGGCATCTCGCTGTTCGACGCGCACGGCCGCTGGTTGCTGGTCTCCCACGGCAGCATCCCGCCGGGGGCGAACAGCGCGGACCGCGCCTTCTTCATCCACCACCGCGACAACCCCTCGCGGGACATCTTCATCGGCCCGCCGATCCGCAGCCGCTCCAGCGGCCTGTGGGTGATCACCGTCAGCCGCCGCCTCGACCACCCCGACGGCAGCTTCGCCGGCGTGGTGGCCACCACCCTCGGCATCGAGAACTTCCTCAGCCTGTTCGGCCGCCTGGACATCGGCCAGCACGGCGCCATGAGCCTGACCCAGGGCAACGGCCAGCTGCTGGTGCGCTACCCCTTCCGCGAGGCCGACCTGGGCCGCGACCTGTCGGGCTCGCCGCTGTTCACCGACTACCTGCGCCACGCCGACTCCGGCAGTGCCAGCAGCACTTCGCGCTTCGACGGCGTGGAGCGCATCTACGTGTTCCGCCGCAACGACCACTACCCGCTGGTGACCACCGTGGCGCTGAGCAAGGCGGAGGCCCTGCAGGACTGGCGCAAGCAGGCCCAGCTCAACGCCGGCATCGTCCTGGTGCTGCTGGCGGTGCTCGGCCTGACCGGCCAGCGCCTGCTCATCGACATCCGCCAGCGCACCCGCACCAGCCGCCAGCTCGCCGCCGCCCGCGAGGAACTGCTGCGGGCCAACGACCAGCTACGGGTGCTCGCCGCCCAGGACGCGCTGACCGGGCTGGCCAACCGCCGCAGCTTCGACGAAACCCTGGCCACCGAGGCGCGGCGCTGTGCCCGCGAGGGGGCGCCGTTGTCGCTGTTGCTGGTCGATATCGATCACTTCAAGCGTTACAACGATAGCTATGGGCACCAGGCTGGCGATGACTGTCTGCAGGTGGTGGCGGGGTTGCTAGCCGCCTGCGTGCGGCGACCGGGGGATCTGGTGGCGCGCTATGGCGGTGAGGAGTTGGCGGTGATTCTGCCCAGCACTGACAGCGCTGGCGCCGAGGCGGTGGCTAGGGCCTTTCTGCAGCGGTTGGCGGGTGAGCGGCTGGCGCACCGTGAGAGTCCCTTCGGGGTGGTTACTGCCAGTGTCGGTCTGGCCACCGCACCGGCTACGGTGGCGGGGGGGCAGGAGTGGCAGTTGGTGAATGCTGCTGACCGGGCTCTGTATCGTGCCAAGGCTGGTGGGCGTAATCG
Source organism: Pseudomonas sp. A6 (assembly GCF_052367875.1). NCBI lineage: Bacteria > Pseudomonadati > Pseudomonadota > Gammaproteobacteria > Pseudomonadales > Pseudomonadaceae > Pseudomonas > Pseudomonas sp. A6. The sequence continues at coordinate 2,989,636 of NZ_CP198970.1, forward strand.
CCTGGAAGTGGAGCGCCTGGAGGGGTGATGGGGGGCTACGGATTCTCAACCTCCTCTCCAACCTCAACCCCCGTCATTCCCGCGAACGCGGGAACCCAGCTGCCTTGGCTTGGGTGTTTCTGCGCCGCTCCGAGTCTGCCCGACCTTCTCGTTTCGCCCCCTCGGGCGAGTCCCTTTTGTCAAACGGTGGAAGGCCACCCCCGCAAAAAGGAACCAAAAAGGCTTGCCCCGACATACGGGCCCGACAGAGTCGGGCTACCCTCGCGAATTCCCCCGCCACGGAGGCCCGCCCCGAGGGTACGTCCCTGTAGCCCGCGGGGCTCTCGCGACATCCATGTCGCATGACCTCCTGAGCGCGGGTTTCGTTCGGCCTTCTGAAGGGGCGTTTCGGAGTGCGCGGATGTTTCTCTGGAAGTCCCAAGAGCAAACGCGCTTTTGCTTTTGCTTTTGCTTTTCGTAGGAGCGAGCTTGCTCGCGAACCTGGCCGTCACTGGGTTATTCCCCTTCGGGCCAGCGCAAGCGCTGTTCGCGATGGAGCCGCGTCCCGCGTTCGCGGGAATGACGAGGTGGGGGGCAGGCGTTTCAGGATGACTCAGGATTCTCCCTTCGCTCAGGACAGCCCCCTCTCCCTTCAGGGCGGGGCGCGCAGCCGAGGGCTGGGGAGAGGGCGCTCTTCTGCAGAGCCTCAACCCCTCCCCAACCTCGACCCCCTCGGAAATCCGAATCGCGGACAAAGTCCACTCCTACGACGTACTTGCGAAATCCGGATTCTGCGTCTCCCCGGTCTCGTAGAAAGCCTTCAGGTTCACCGCGATCTTCGCCACCGTCCTGCGCAGCGCGCCGGCCAGCAGCCATTCGCCCAGTCTTCCGCCGCGCAGTTCGCCGTCCAGGCTCAGACTCAGGCGGGTGCGGCCTTCGCCTTCGGGGTGCAGGGCATAGCGGAAACTCGCCTGGCGGAAAGGGAAGGGCGGCCCCTGCTCGGCACGGTGCAGGCGCAGCACCAGGCCCTGGCCTTCGTCCCACTGCGCCACGCTTTCGTCGAGGTAGCCGCGCTTCATGAACACCCGTCGGCTGGCGCCCAGGCCCGCGCGCGGGCCGGGGTGGAATTCGCAGCCGGTCAGGCCGGGCACGTAGTGCGGCGCCAGGCTCAGGTCGCGCAGGCGCGCCCAGGCGGCTTGCGGGGTGAGGTCGAGGTTGAGGTCGTGGCGGGCGCTGAGCATGGCTTCACCCCTGGGCCGCGTCGAGGAAGGCGGGGCGCTCGCCGCCGCCGTGCAGGGCCAGTTCCGCGCCGCTGACGTAGGCCGCCAGCGGGGAAGCCAGGTACAGGCAGGCGTCGCCGATGTCTCCCGGTTCGGCCAGACGCCCCAGCGGCACCGTGGCGGCCACGCGCTGCAGGCCGGCCTCGTCGCCGTAGTGCAGGTGGCTCTGCTCGGTGCGGATCAGCCCGCCGATCACCGCGTTGACGCGTACCTTCGGCGCCCATTCCACCGCCAGCGAGCGTCCCAGGTTGAGCAGTCCGGCCTTGGCCGCGCCGTAGGCCGCGGTGCCGGGGGAGGGGCGGGTGGCGCTGACGCTGCAGATGTTGATGATCGAGCCGCCGTTGGGCTGTTTCTGCATACGCTGGTTGGCCAACTGGCAGAGGTTCAGCGGCGCCAGCAGGTTGAGACGGACGATGGCCTCGGAGAAGCGCGGCGAGGCATCGGCGGCATCGGCATGGGGCGCGCCGCCGGCATTGTTGACCAGCACGTCGAGGCGCCCGTGGCGCTCGTCGATGGCCGCCATCAGCGCCTCCAACTGGGCGAAGTCGCGCACGTCGCAGGGCACGAACCAGGCTTCGCGGCCCGCGTGGCTCGGTAACTGCGCGGGGGCCTCGCGGCCGCAGATCACCACCTCGGCGCCGCGTTCCAGGAAGCGCTGGCTGATGCCGCGGCCGACGCCCTTGGCGCCGCCGGTGACCAGGACCACCTGGCCGCTGAAGTCCAATGCTTGAGTCATGTGTCGTCCTCTTTCGCGAAAGGCTTCCAGGCTAGGCGGGGTGCTGGTGGGTGCCCACGTCCGAAGGGACTAGGAATCCCGGTTTCGGCCACGGCGTTGACGGTAAACGAGGTGTATCGGCGTACAACCGCGAACGGTTGTACGCCCTACGCCGAGGGTGAGCCGGTTGACCATGCCCACACCTCGCACGGCGTCGATCCAGGCGCAAACCCCAATAGTCCTCTCGGACGATGCCACCCCCGCCCCCCGCCGAAATAATCCCGCCACATCCCCACCCCAGGAGCCACGCCATGGCCTTGCCGCAAGGGCACTTCGTCACCCTCAACGACGGACTCCGGTTGCACTACCTGGACAGCGGCAGCGGCGATGCCGTGCTGTTCATCCACGGCAGCGGCCCCGGGGCCAGCGGCCACAGCAACTTCAAGCAGAACTACCCGGACTTCGCCGGCGCCGGCCACCGCGCGCTGGTGCCGGACCTGCCCGGCTACGGCGCCAGCGACAAGCCCGAGACCGACTACACCCTGGACTTCTTCGTCGAGGCCATGTTCGGCCTGCTCGACGCCCTCGACGTGCAGCGCTGCACCCTGGTGGGCAACTCCCTGGGCGGCGCCATCGCCATCAGGATGGCCCTCGACCAGCCGCAGCGCATCGCGCGCCTGGTGCTGATGGCGCCCGGCGGGCTGATGGAGAAGGAGCAGTACTACCTGCAGATGGAAGGCATCCAGAAGATGGGCGCGGCCTTCGCCAATGGCGAGCTGAACGATGCCGGGGGCATGCGCCGCCTGCTGGCGCTGCAGCTCCACGATGCTTCGCTGATCAGCGACGAGACGGTCGATGAACGCGTCGCCGTGGTGCAGGAGCAGCCGCGCTGCGTGCTCACCCGCATGCAGGTGCCGAACCTGTCCGCGCGGCTGGCCGAGCTGGCCTGCCCGATCCTCGGCTTCTGGGGCATGAACGACAGGTTCTGCCCGGCCAGCGGCGCGCAGACGCTGATGCAGAGCTGCCGCAACATCCGCTTCATCCTGCTCAGCGAATGCGGGCACTGGGTGATGGTGGAGCACCGCGCGCTGTTCAACCGCGAGGTCCTGGCCTTCCTGGCGGAGGCCAAGGCATGAGCGAGGCCCTGCAACGCCAGCACGCTGACGAGCTTTACGCTGCGTTGGTTGAAGGCCGCACGATAACGCCGCTCACCGAGCGCTGGGCGCAGATCGGCATCGACGACGCCTACCGCATCTCCCAGCGCATCCTGCAGCGGCGCCTGGCCGACGGCGACGAGCTGGTGGGCAAGAAGATCGGCGTCACCTCCGCGGCCGTGCAGCGCATGCTGAACGTGCACCAGCCGGACTTCGGCTTCATCACCCGGCGGATGTGGTTCGCCGATGGCGCCGATATCTCGCTGGCGGAGAACCGCCTGATCCAGCCGCGCGCCGAGGGCGAGATCGCCTTCCGCCTCAAGCGCGACCTCAAAGGCCCCGGCGTCACCGAGGCCGATGTGCTGGAAGCCACCGAGTGCGTGATGGCCTGCTTCGAGATCGTCGACTCGCGCATCCACGACTGGCGCATCCGCATCCAGGACACCGTCGCCGACAACGCCTCCTGCGGGGTGTTCGTGCTCGGCGCGGTGGAGCGCGACCCGCGCGAGCTGGACCTGCCCAACCTGCGTATGCGCGTGCGCAAGAACGGCGAGCAGATCAGCGAGGGCCTGGGCTCGGCGGTGCAGGGCAACCCGCTCACCGCGGTGGCCTGGCTGGCCAACACCCTGGGCGCCTTCGGCATTCCCTTCAAGGCCGGCGAGATCATCCTCTCCGGCTCCCTGGTGCCGCTGGAACCGGCGCGCGCCGGCGACCGTTTCGAACTGGACATCGACGGCCTGGGCGGCGCCCGGGTGTCCTTCCGTGCATAGGAGCTCCCCATGAGCAAGAAACTCCGGGCCGCGATCATCGGCCCCGGCAACATCGGCACCGACCTGCTGATGAAAATGCGCCGTTCCGACTGGATCGAACCGGTGTGGATGGTCGGCGTCGACCCCGAGTCCGACGGCCTCAAGCGTGCCCGCGACTTCGGCCTGAAGACCACCGCCGAGGGCGTCGACGGCCTGCTGCCGCACGTGCTGGACGACGACATCCGTATCGCCTTCGACGCCACCTCGGCCTACGTCCACGCCGAGAACAGCCGCAAGCTCAACGCCCTGGGCGTGATCATGGTCGACCTCACCCCGGCGGCCATCGGGCCCTTTTGCGTGCCGCCGGTGAACCTCGCCGAGCACGCCGGCAACCTGGCCATGAACGTCAACATGGTGACCTGCGGCGGCCAGGCGACCATCCCCATGGTCGCCGCGGTGTCGCGGGTGCAGGTGGTGGACTACGCGGAGATAGTCGCGACGGTTTCGTCGCGCTCGGTGGGCCCGGGCACGCGCAAGAACATCGACGAGTTCACCCGCACCACCGCCGGCGCCATCGAGCAGGTCGGCGGGGCGAAGCAGGGCAAGGCGATCATCGTCATCAACCCGGCCGAGCCGCCGCTGATGATGCGCGACACCATCCACTGCCTGACCGCCGGCGAGCCGGACCAGGTGGCCATCCGCGAGTCGGTGCACGCGATGATCCGCGAGGTGCAGCGCTACGTGCCGGGCTACAAGCTGATCAACGGCCCGGTGTTCGACGGTAACCGCGTCTCGGTGTACCTGGAGGTGGAGGGCCTGGGCGACTACCTGCCGAAGTCCGCCGGCAACCTCGACATCATGACCGCCGCCGGCCTGCGCACCGCCGAGATGTTCGCCGAAGAAGCCCACAAGGGCGCCCTGCAACTGCCGGCGCGCTGAGGAGAGAGAACATGAACCTGCAAGGTAAGAAGGTCCGCCTGCACGACATGAGCCTGCGCGACGGCATGCACGCCAAGCGCCACCAGATCAGCCTGGAGCAGATGGTCAGCGTGGCCACCGGGCTGGATGCGGCCGGCGTGCCGCTGATCGAGATCACCCACGGCGACGGCCTGGGCGGCGCCTCGGTGAACTACGGCTTTCCGGCGTACAGCGACCGCGAGTACTTCGAGGCGGTGATTCCCCAGCTCAAGCAGGCCAAGGTCTCGGCGCTGCTGCTGCCGGGCATCGGCACCGTCGAGCACCTGAAGATGGCCCATGGCTGCGGCGTTTCCACCATCCGCGTGGCCACCCACTGCACCGAGGCCGACGTCTCCGAGCAGCACATCGGCATGGCCCGCGAGATGGGCCTGGACACCGTGGGCTTCCTGATGATGGCGCACATGGTCAGCGCCGAGCAGTTGCTGGCGCAGGCGAAGCTGATGGAGAGCTTCGGCGCCAACTGCATCTACTGCACCGACTCGGCCGGCTACATGCTGCCCGACGAGGTGAGCGCGAAGATCGGCCTGCTGCGCGCCGAGCTGAAGCCGCACACCGAGGTGGGCTTCCACGGCCACCACAACCTGGGCATGGCCATCGCCAACTCCCTGGCCGCCATCGAGGCCGGCGCCGCGCGCATCGACGGCTCGGTGGCGGGGCTGGGCGCCGGCGCCGGCAACACGCCGCTGGAAGTCTTCGTCGCGGTGCTCAAGCGCATGGGCGTGGATTGCGGCGTGGACCTGTACGGCATCATGGATGTCGCCGAGGATCGGGTGGTGCCGATGATGGATCAGCCCATCCGCCTCGACCGCGATGCCCTGACCCTGGGCTACGCCGGGGTGTACAGCTCCTTCCTGCTGTTCGCCAAGCGCGCCGAGGCGCGCTACGGGGTATCGGCCCGCGAGCTGCTGGTGGAGCTGGGCCGGCGCGGCACCGTCGGCGGGCAGGAGGACATGATCGAGGACCTGGCGCTGACCCTTTCAGGTCAGCGTTCCGCGCTGCCGACCTAAAAGAAAACGCCCCGTGGCGCGAGCCACGGGGCGTTTTCATTCACGCGTAGCGAGCAGGTCGATCAGAACACGCTGAACGGGTACTCGACGAAGATGCGCACTTCGTTGCCGTCGTCGTTGTACTCGCGGGCGTCGTTGGAAACGCGTACCCAGGAGCCACGCAGCTTGACCGACAGGTCCTTGGCCGGGCCGCTCTGTACGACGTACTTGGCCTGGTTGAAGATCTCGCGCTCGTGGCCGTTGTTGGTCTGCGAGGTCTTGATGTTGTCGCCGTAGACGTAGGCGACGGTGTAGCTCAGGCCCGGGATGCCGTACTCAGCGAAGTTGATGCTGTAGTTGGCCTGCCAGGAACGCTCGTCCTCGGCGTTGAAGTCCGACCAGTAGGAGTTGGCCAGCCAGATGGTGGTGCCGCCGTCGCCCAGGCCGCCGGCGTTCTGGTACCAGCCGTAGTTGTAGCCGGTGTCGCCGGTGTTGCGCTGGTGGGCGATCATGAACGAGTGGGCGCCGATGGCGTAGGTAGCCGCCAGGCTCCAGATGGTGTTGTCGCGGTCGCCGCCGAAGTTCAGGTTGGCGAAGTCCTTGTTCAGCTTGGTCTTGTAGCCGTTGAAGTCGAAGGTCAGCGACTGCGCATCCTGCATCGGGATGACGTAGTTCAGGTTCATGTACTGCTTGCGTGCCACGTCCTTGTTGTCCGAGGCGTACAGCGAGCCGCTGAAGTTGTCGGTGAACTTGTAGCTGCCGCCGTACACGTCGATGCGCTTCAGGCCGCCGCTGTCACGCCCTTCGGCGCTCTTGCGGGCTTCTTCGGTGAAGCTGCCGACGTTCAGCTCCAGGCCCTCGATCTCCTTGGAGGTGATCAGGGTGCCGGTGTAGCTCTCCGGCAGCAGGCGCGAGTTGTCGTAGCTCAGCACCGGCAGGCTGGGCATCTGGTCACCGTACTTGATCACGGTGTTGGAGATGCGCGCCTTGACCGCGCCACCGGCGCGAGACAGGTCGTTGGCTGCTTCGCCGCTGTCGCCGCGCTTGAAGAAGTCGATGCCGCCGGCACCGCTCTTGCCTTTGCCGCCATCCAGGCGCAGGGCGTACAGGCCGAAGGCGTCGACGCCGAAGCCGACGGTGCCTTGGGTGAAGCCGGAGGAGAAGGTGGCGGTGGCCGACTGGCCCCACTCGGCTTTGTCCGGCGCGCCGTGCTTGTAGTCACGGTTCATGTAGGCGTTGCGGAAGAACAGGTCCAGGTGGCTGTCCTCGACGAAGCCCTTGGCGCCGGACTGGTCATCGGCCATGGCCTGGGTGCTGGCAGCGAGGATCCCCAATGCAAGCAAACTGAACGCTTTGTTAGTCATTTTGTTATTTCCTGCAGTCTGTTTATTCGCAGCCCCCGAGCGTGGAAAAAAGCCTGCCGTCCCGGATGCTCCAATCCAGGTCTGGCAACGCGTGGGTGCTGGCGTTTCTTGGATGTCTCGAGGCCCCTCACAGGCCCCGATGGCGCGGGATGATAGCAGAACGTGGATAAAATCCAGGAATTTCGATGGCAGGTTGCGAAAATCGCCTTTCGGGCGGTGAGGCTGGGTGCTTGAGAAGGACTGCCGTTTCTTTCCATGGGAGAAATGGCATTTTTCATATGGGAGGGGTTATGGCTTCGCTTGCGGAGTGGGGTGGGGGCCTTGGCCCCGCGCTCCGATCTCCACCCCGTCATTCCCGCGAACGCGGGAACCCAGAGACTTGGGGGCTCGGTGTAGCGCGCCGCACCGAGTCTGCGGAGATTTTTTGTTTCGCCCCCTCGGGCGAGTCCCTTTTGTCAAACGCCACAAAAGGAACCAAAAAGGCTTGCCCCACATACGGGCCCGACAGAGTCGGGCTACCCTCGCGAACTCCCCCGCCACGGAGGCCCGCCCCGAGGGTACGTCCCTGTAGCCCATCGGGGCTCTCGCGACATCCATGTCGCATGACCTCCTGAGCGCCGGTTTCGCTCGGCCTTCTGAAGGGGCGTTCCGGAGTGCGCGGATATTCCTCTGGAAGTCCAAGAGCAAACGCGCTTTTGCTTTTGCTCTTCGTAGGAGCGAGCTTGCTCGCGAACCTGGCCGTCACTGGATTCCCGCGTTCGCGGGAATGACGAGGTGGGGGGCAGGTGTTTCAGGATGACTCAGGATTTTCTCTTCGCTCAGGACAGCCCTCTCCCGCTTGCGGGAGAGGGCTGGGGAGAGGGCGCTCTTTGCAGAGCCCCAACCCCTGCCGCAACCCCGTCGGAAATCCGTAGGGCGCATAACGCCTACGGCGTTATCCGCCGAATCGCGGACAGAGTCCGCTCCTACGGTTCCAGGGAAGCACGGGCGTAGGAGCGGACTCCGTCCGCGATTGGATTCACCGGCCACGCCGGACGCTCCAGTGGCACGAACAGCCCCTCTCCCTCCGGAAGAGGGCCGGGGTGAGGGCGCGAACCCAGCATTGCGCACCTTCCCCAAACCAAAGAATCACTTAACTGAACAACACCACCGCTCAGCCCGAGCCCATTTCACGATTACGCCTTTGCAACCACAGGCTCAGACCCAGGCCGAGAAGCGCAGCGACGCAGGCAAAGGGGAAGATCGAACGGAAGCCCCAGGCAGTGGCGATGGCGCCGGCCACCGGCCCGGTGATGCCTAGGGATACGTCGATGAACAGCGAGTAGGCGCCCAGCGCCGCGCCACGGCTGGAGGCCGGCACCAGGCGCACCGCCTCCACGCCCAGGGCGGGGAACACCAGGGAGAAGCCGAAGCCGGTCAGCGCCGCGCCGGCCATGGCCGACCAGGGCCCCGGGGCCAGCCACAGCAGGAGCAGGCCGAGGCTTTCCACCAGCAGGCAGCCGATGGCCACGGCGAAGCCGCCGTGGCGGTTGATGGCGTTGGCGAACAGCAGACGCGCACCGATGAAGCAGGCGCCGAAGGCGCTCAGGCAGTACACCGCGCCGCCCCAGCCGCGGCTGGCGTAGTACAGGGTGATGAAGGTGGCGATGCAGCCGAAGCCGATGCCGCCCAGGGCCAGCCCGGTGCCATGGGGCGCCACGCGGCCGAGCACGTGGTGGAAGGGCAGGCGCTCGCCGTGGACGATGGCCGCGGCGCGCTTTGGCCAGGCCAGGGCGAAGCCGACGGCGGCCAGCAGCATCACCACCGCGCCCATGCTCCACAGTCCCAGGCCCTGCACCAGGAGGACGCCGAAGGGTGCGCCCACGGCCAGCGCGCCGTAGCTGGCGATGCCGTTCCAGGAGATCACCTTGGCGGTGTGCAGCGAGCCGACGCGGTCGATGCCCCAGCTGATGGCGCCGGTGCCCACCAGGCTCTCGGCGGTGCCGAGGATCATCCGGCCGAGCAGCAGGCAGCCCAGGCTCAGCGCCGGCATGCCCTGCAGCCACACCGAAAGCAGCATCAGCAGGCCGCTGCCGGCGCAGCCGAGCATGCCGTAGAGCACCGCGCGCTTGGGCCCGAGGTTGTCGATCACCTTGCCGGCGTAGGGCCGGGTGAGCAGGGTGGCCAGGTACTGCACGCTGATCACCAACCCGGCCAGCACCGAGCCGAAGCCCAGGTCGCCATGCACGTAGCCCGGCAGCACGGCCAGGGGAATGCCGATGGTCAGGTAGGCGAGAAAGGTGAACAGCACCACCGACACCACCTCGAGCGTGATGGCGGCGTTGGAACGGGACATGGCGGTATCGGCGGACATGGACACGAACAGCGGGGCGGAGAGGGGAGAAGCATGATGAACCGCCGTCGGCTTGTAGGAAAGCTAGCTAACGAACTACCTGAGGGGTTTGCACGAAGCCGGGTGTATCGGCGTACAACCGCGAACGGTTGTACGCCCTACGTTACGGGTGGGTTTTGCGTAGGGCGGATAACCGTTCGCGGTTATCCGCCGTTTGACCGTGATCCCCGGCGCGCCCCGGATTCGAGCACGAAGCGCCTGTTCGGGCGCGCTCCGTGTTTACCGGGGAATCAGACGCGCCGGAACAGCGTCGGATAATCCACCACCAACCCCTGCCCATCCACCTCCAGCAACGCCTGGAAGTCCGTACCCTCCAGGTTGCGGTACAGGTAATGGCTGGCATCCCGGCGCGTGTAGCCCTGGCGCATCTTCCTCGGCTGCAACTTTGGAGCCTCCACGTAGACCACCTCCAGCGCAACCGACTGGCCATCGCCCAGGCCCAGGCGGCGGATCGGGAAGGTGTTGGTGAAGGGGCTGGGCCAGATGTCGATGTCCAGGCAGCCATCCAGTTCATCCAGCGCAGTGCCATCGCCCAGCGTCCAGCGGCCCTGGCCGTCGGTCAGCAGCGCCAGGTGGCGTTGCAGGTGTTCGTCTTCCACCAGCAGCTCGGCCTCGCGCAGGCGCCAGTCGGCGTCCCATTCCAGGCGGTATTCCAGTTGGTAGGGCGGCTGGCCGTCGGCGGCGGCCACGCGCAACTGGCTGTCGGCGCGACCGTCCTGCAGGTGCAGGCGCTCCCAACTGGCCGGCGGGGCCTGCCACAGGCCTTCCCAGGTGAGCTGACGGTTCATGCCGGGTCCAGCAGCAGGCCCAGGCGCAGGCGCTTGGGCAGGCGGGCGACCACCAGCTGGTGGGAGCGGGTGAGGGCCTCGCGCAGCTCGTCGGCGCCCATGGGGTAGGGACGCTGCATGCTGATCCAGTGGGCGCGGGCCAGGTAGGGCGCGGGGCGGATGCCGGGGCGGTCGACGAAGCCGAGGAAGAGTTCCGGGCCGACCTTGAAGGCCAGGCCGCCGCGGCCCTCGTCGAGGAAGTCGAGGATGGCGAACATCTTGTTGCCGGCCACCGAGAACACCCGGTTGCTGCCCCACTTGAGGTCTTCGCGGGCGCCGGGCAGTTGCAGGCAGAAGCGGGCGATCTGGTCGGGTGTCATGGGTTCTCCGGCGTCAGTCGCGGAAATAGACCTGCACCAGATGGTAGCCGAACTGGCTTTTCACCGGGCCGTGGACGACGTTCAGCGGCTTCTTGAACACCACCGCGTCGACGCTGCGCACCAGTTGCCCGGGGCGCATCTCGCCGAGGTCGCCGCCGCGCTTGCCGGAGGGGCAGGTGGAGTGCTTCTTCGCCAGGGCGGCGAAGTCTTCCCCCTTGGCCAGGCGCAGCTTGAGCTGCTCGGCCTCGGCGGCGGTCTTGACCAGGATGTGGCGGGCCATGGCGACGGGCATGGAAGGTTCTCGGCTGAAGGAAATGGCCGATTGTACCCCCGCTCGGCCGCCCGGGAGGCAGTGACGTACATCGCATTTTTCCGGGGCTGGCATTGTGCCCGTCTGACGGCCTACCTAGAGTCTGATGATTATTCCTACAAGCGCTTGCCTGTCGTGGGCAGCGCCTTCCCCTAGCGTGCGGATGCAGTACAGATGGAAATCCAAGCGATGCTGCGGATCCTGTCCAGCCAGGACGGTTCCGACCTTTACCTTTCCACCGGCGCGCCGCCCTGCGCCAAGTTCAACGGCGTGCTCAAGCCGCTGTCCAGCGAACCGCTGAAGGCCGGCGACGTAGCGCGCATCGCCGACGCCATCATGGACGAGGAGCAGAAGGCCGAATTCGAGCGCGAGCTGGAGATGAACCTGGCGATCTCGGTCGCCGGCGTCGGGCGCTTCCGCATCAACATCTTCAAGCAGCGCAACGAGGTGTCCATCGTCGCGCGCAACATCAAGCTGGACATCCCGCTGTTCGAAGACCTGAAGCTGCCCGAGGTGCTGCTCAAGGTGGTGATGGAGAAGCGCGGCCTGGTGCTCTTCGTCGGCGGCACCGGCTCGGGCAAGTCGACCTCCCTGGCGGCGCTGATCGACCACCGCAACCGCAACAGCGGCGGGCACATCATCACCATCGAGGACCCCATCGAGTACGTGCACCGGCACCGCAAGTCGATCATCAACCAGCGCGAGGTGGGGGTGGACACCCGCAGCTTCCATGCCGCGCTGAAGAACACCCTGCGCCAGGCGCCGGACGTGATCCTGATCGGCGAGATCCGCGACCGCGAGACCATGGAGCACGCCCTGGCCTTCGCCGACACCGGGCACCTGGCGATCTCCACCTTGCACGCCAACAACGCCAACCAGGCGCTGGACCGCATCATCAACTTCTTCCCCGAGGAGCGCCGGCCGCAGCTGCTCAACGACCTGGGCAACAACCTCAAGGCCTTCGTCTCCCAGCGCCTGGTGCGCACCCAGGACGGCAAGCGCCGCGCCGCAGTGGAGGTGCTGCTGGGCACCGCGACCATCAGCGACATCATCAAGCGCGGCGACTTCAGCTCGATCAAGGAGATCATGGACAAGTCCCGCGCGCTGGGCATGCAGACCTTCGACCAGGCGCTGTTCGACCTGGCGGTGGAAGGCGCGATCAGCGAGGAAGAGGCGGTGAAGAACGCCGACTCGGCGAACAACCTGCGGCTGAAGCTCAAGCTGCACCGGGACAACCCGGCCGCGGCCCAGGCCCAGGCGGCCAGCGCCCAGCCGGCAACCCCGGCCGCGCCCGCGGTGGAAGCCTCCAGCTGGGGCCTGGAACTGGCCCTGGAAGAGATCAAGGCCGAGGACGAGGAAGACAAGAAGGGCGGTTGAAAGGTGGGCGAGGCGTAGGGCGGATAACCGTTCGCGGTTATCCGCCGTTTGACCTTGACCCCCGGCGTGCCGCGGATTCGACCACGGAGCGCCTGTTGGAGGCCCCGATCGAGCAAGGTCCGCTCGCTGTTTTCTGGGTTATTCCCCTTCGGGCCAGCGCTTGCGCTGGCCCGAAGGGGAATAACCCAATAGACCGCTGCATCACCCATGGCGCACCAATGTAGGAGCGGGCCCTGCCCGCGATTCGCGCGCAGGGCGCGCTCCTACAGGTGGGCTCGGAGGCGGACGCATCGTAGGAGCGAGCTTGCTCGCGAACAGACTCCGCTGCGGGGTTCATTCGCGAGCAAGCTCGCTCCTACGAAAAACCGTGCTCGCCTGCAACGTCGCGATCCGGCCGCCAGGCCGGTGCCAGGCCGTATCGCTGATGAGGCGGATTTCTCCCATTCCCGGAATGTCGGCTAACTTCCCGATACAGCTTCTTCCTCAAAGCCCAGGATGCACGGCTTATGCTCGGCGACCCATGCAAAGGCCGGAGCCCCGAAGATGATCCGTATTCGCCCCGCCACCGAGGCGGACGTGGCGACCCTGTTCGCCATCCGCACCAGCGTGCGCCAGAACCACCTGTCCCACGAGCAGTTGGCCGAGTTGGGCATCACCCCGGCCAGCGTGGCCGAGGCCATCAGCCTCGGCCCCTGCTGCTGGCTGGCCGAGGCGGATGGGGTGGCCGTGGGTTTCGCCATGGTGGATGGGGCGGCGGGGGAAGTCTTCGCCCTGTTCGTCCGCCCGGAATACGAGGGCCTTGGGGCAGGGCGCCTGCTGCTGGCGGCGGCCGAGGCCAGCCTGTTCCGCGAACATGTGCGCATCTGGCTGGTCACCGATGGCTCGGACGGCATTCGCGCCAACGACTTCTACCAGCGCCACGGCTGGCAGAAGGTGGCCAACCTCGATGCCCGCGACGTGCGCTACGAGAAGCAGGCCGGCGCCGTCGATCGGTTGCTGCAGGACGTGCGCCTGGTCAGCGAGACGAACTTCCAGTTGCTCTGCCGGGTACGCGAACTGGCATTGGCAGTGATGCCCGATGTCCATGACGAAGTGAAGTACGGTGGCGTACTGTTTTCCCGGGCGCGGCCCTTCGGCGGCGTCTTCGCCTATGCCGGCCACGTCTCGCTGGAGCTCAGCCAGGGCGCCAGCCTGGATGATCCCTATGCTGTGCTGGAGGGCGGCGGCAAGCAGCGGCGGCACATCAAATTGCGCACGCTCGACGACATAGAGACGCGACAGATCGCCCATTACCTGCGCAGCGCCGCGATGCTGGCCGAGTAAGGCCCGCCGGCCGTCTTTCGGCAACACTGCCCTGGCAGACTGGCGCCAGCCGCCCGACTCGCGCGTAGCTCACCCTGGACCGCAGAAGGACCTCGACCATGCGCCATGCCTTGCTCAAGACCCTCGGCCTCGCCGGCCTGCTCGCCACCAGCCTCGCCGGCACCGCCGCGGAAAATCCCGGCCAGGCCCTGAGCGTCAGGGCCGGCATCCCCTGGCCGACGGTGATCGCCCACCGCGGCGCCTCCCACGACGCCCCGGAGGAAACCGCCCCGGCCTACCTGGCGGCCCGCGAGCTGGGCGCCGACTACCTGGAGGCCGACCTGCAGCGCACCCGCGACGGCGTGCTGGTCGCCCTGCACGACGACACTCTGGAACGCACCACCAACGTCGCCGAGGTCTTCCCCGCGCGGGCCAAGGACCCGGTCAGCAGCTTCACCCTCGCCGAACTCAAGCGCCTGGACGCCGGCAGCTGGTTCAACCAGGCCTACCCCGAACGCGCCCGGGCGAAGTTCGCCGGCCTGAAAATCCTCGCCCTGGACGAGCTGATCGACATCGCCGAAGGCGGCGCCCATAAGCCCGGCCTGTACCTGGAAACCAAGGTCCCGGCGCAGTTCCCCGGCATCGAGGAAGACCTGCGCAAGGCCCTGCAAAGAAGGGGCTGGCTCAGCCCGCAAAGCCTGGCCCGCGGTGGCGTGGTGCTGCAGACCTTCGAGAAAGGCAGCCTGGAACTGCTGCAAAAGAGCATGCCGCAGGTGCCCAAGGTGCTGCTGCTGTGGGTGGGCGACGGCTACATGACGCCGCGCTCTGACGTGGCCTTCAAGGACTCCGGCGCCCCGGACAAGGCCACCTTCTACGCCGGCCAGCAAGTGAAATCCAAAGCGGAATTCAGCGCCTGGATCGACTGGACCAAGGCCCACGGCGCCGCCGGCACCGGCCCCTCGGCCACCCTCAGCGAACGCGGCGAGCAGAGCTACATGGACCTGGTGAAACCCTGGATGAACCAGCTGACCCACCAGCGCGGCCTGTTCATCCATGCCTACGCGGTGGATTCCGACGTGGACTTCAAGCGCCTGTCCGAGGCCGGCGTGGACGGCTTCTTCACCAACCGCGCCGACCGCCTGCTGGCCTTCTACGGGCGCCCGGCCGCCAAGTCGGTGGGGGAGGTACTGGCGGGGCTGGGCTACTGATAGAAATACCTTCGTATATCCCCCCGCCACAGAGGTATAGCCCTGCCGTCCCGATGGAGAAGTGCGCCAGGAAGTACCCGCCAATAGCATGGGTTCACAGCGGACGATTCGCTGCAACGGCCCTGCATTTCGGTACTCGCCTATCGCCCAGCCGAGCCCGAAGGAACGACTTCCAGGTTATTGGCCACTTCTTCCGAGGAAACGTCATGAACATGCATCTGAACTATTCCTTTCAAAAGAATTCCACCCAAAAGAATGAACAACACCAGGAGAGGGAAGAGCTGGTGCCTTCGCGCTATGCGCTGCGGGTCGGCGAGATCGACGTGCTGGTGGTCAGCGATGGGGTGCTGCCGCTGCCGACCGCGACCATGTCCACCAATGCCGATCCGGCCGCCCGCGCGGCCTGGTTCAAGGACATGTTCCTGGGCCCGGAGGCGTTCGACTGGGCGCTGAACGTACTGGTGGTACGCAGTGGCGAGCAGACCATTCTGGTCGACGCCGGCCTGGGCGGGCAGTTCCCCGGCTTCCCGCGGGCCGGGCAGTTCCCCCGGCGCCTGGAGGCGGCCGGTATCGACCTGGCGTCGGTCACCGACGTGGTGATCACCCACATGCACATGGACCACATCGGCGGGTTGCTCGTCGACGAGGTGAAGAACCGGCTGCGCCCGGATGTGCGCATCCACGTCGCGGCCACCGAGGTGGCGTTCTGGGCGGCGCCCGATTTCTCCCTCACCTCCATGCCGGCGCCGGTGCCGGACGTCCTGCGCACGACTGCCGGACAGTTCATGGAGGCATACCGCGACAAGCTGCATACCTTCGAGGATGAGCACGAGGTGGCGCCGGGCGTGGTCGCCAGGCTCACCGGCGGCCACACGCCGGGGCATAGCGTGGTCCATGTGACATCCGCCGGCGAACGCCTGACCTTCGCCGGCGACGCCCTGTTCCCGGTGGCCTTCGACCACCCCGACTGGCACAACGGCTTCGAGCACGACCCCGAGGAATCGGTGCGCGTGCGCGTCCGTCTTATGCAGGAGGCGGCGGCCAGCGGTGAGCTGCTGGTGGCCACGCACCTGCCGTTCCCCTCCGTTGGCCGGGTGGCGGTCGACGGCGATGCCTTCCGTTGGATTGCGGCCTTCTGGGATTACTGACGGTCCGGCCCGCCCGGATGGGCTGTACACGTTCACTGGCCAGGAGTCCGGCGTCGGTCCGCTCCTGGCCTTCATGGATTCTCCTGAAATTTCCCACTCACATTCTCCCTTGTGAGCCTACAAGCCCCCTCGCTAGATTCCCTTCCGCCACGGTCAATCCCGTGGCCCGGATCGCAGTCCGGTACTGTTCAAAGCACACGTAGCGCCACCGCACCTTGCACAGGCGCTTTTTTGCGCCTGCTGCTTGGTGCAGCTATGGCGGATCGTGTGGGGCAGGCTACGGCCTGGCCGGGCACTGCTTTGAACAGCCGGTACTGCGACCCCGCACGATCCGCCACCCATTCCCGGGTTGGCGGCTCCTTCCTCCGTACTAAGGAGCAATGGAAATGCCGTATCACTTCGTGTCTGTCGTGTATCCCCCGTTGTCCCATTCGTCCTTCGCCTTCCCCCGGGAGGTGCGCCATGGCTGATCGCAGGCTGGTTGCGTTGCAGGCCCAGGCGTTCGAGGGCGTGCTCTATATCGATACCGCCGCGCCGGCGGAACATATCTACGATGTGGCCGAACGCCGGCTGAATGCACTGGAGGACCTGTTGCGGGTGCTGGAGGTGCATGATGTCGGCGATGTGCTGGTGCACGAGACGTCGCGCCTGGCTTCCGCACTGGCGCCGTTGGTGGGCGAGGCGCGGCAGTTGTATGAGCTGGCGCGGGAGAAGGCTTTGGTGGCTGGCCGGTAGAGCAACTGTCTATTGGGTTCCCGCGTTCGCGGGAATGACCTGGGAAAACACGAATCTTAATCCCGTCATTCCCGTGAACGCGGGGCGCGGCTCCATCGCGAACAGCGCTTGCGCTGGCCCGCAGGGGAATAACCCAGAAAACAACGTAGGAGCGGGCCCTGCCCGCGATTCGCGCGCAGGGCGCGCTCCTACAGGGGAATGGCGTGGGTGGGGCGGCGTAGGAGCGAGCTTGCTCGCGAATGGGGTTTACCGGTGGCTTGGGTATCGGGTTCAAGAGCGCCCTCTCCCCAACCCTCTCCCGCAAGCGGGAGAGGGGGCTGTCCGGCGCGGGCGGGAGGTTCGGCGTCAACCTGTAGGAGCGACTGTCTTGCCGACTGCGCCGAGGAGCTCTTCGTAGGAGCGAGCTTGCTCGCGAATGAGCCTCGTAGTGGAGTCTGTTCGCGAGCAAGCTCGCTCCTACGAAAAGCAAAAGCCGTGGCGCCGGTGTGGGTAGGAGCGGACTCTGTCCGCGATTCGCGCGCAGGCCGACGCCTCATCCATCCGTGGAGCGGGTAGTGGCTTCCCAGGCCGCTATTTCCTCTTCCAGCGCCTCCAGCTTCTGACGCACCAGGCCGAGTGCGTCGCTGCCCAGCAGCAGGTGGGCGGGGGGATTCGCCGAGTCGATCGCTTCCAGCATGGCCCTGGCCGCTTTCCTCGGGTCGCCCAGCTGCTTGCCGCTTTTTTCCTGGCGCGCCTGGCGCACGGGGTCGAAGAGTGCGTCGTAGTCGGCGATGCCGCGGGGGCTGCGGACCATGGAGCGGCCGGCCCAGTCGGTGCGGAAGGAGCCGGGCGCGACAGCGGTCACGGCGATGCCGAAGCCTTCGACCTCCTTGCTCACCACTTCGGAGATGCCCTCCAGGGCGAACTTGCTGCCGCAGTAGTAGGCAATGCCGGGCATGCTGATGAAGCCGCCCATCGAGGTGATGTTGAGGATGTGGCCGCGGCGCCGCTGGCGCATGTATGGCAGCACGGCCTTCATCATCGCCACGGCGCCGAACACATTCACTTCGAACTGCCGGCGCACTTCCGCCAGCGGGGATTCTTCGAGGATGCCTTCGTGACCGTAGCCGGCGCTGTTCACCAGCACATCCAGCGGGCCGATGGTCTTTTCGATCTCGGCGACCAGCGGCTCGATGGCCGCGAAATCGGTCACGTCCAGCAGGCGCCCCAGCGCCCGGCCGGGGGCCAGGGCTTCGAGCGCGGCCCTGGCCTGTTCGCTGCGGACGGTGCCCACCACGCGGTGGCCGTCCGCCAGTGCCTCCTGGGCGAGGGCCAGCCCGAAGCCGCTGCTGGCTCCGGTGATCAACAAGGTTTTGTGGGGTGACATGGCGGTGGCTCCATTTCAGTGGGGATGAGCGCACAATACTCATCCGCTGGCCTGTTTCAGAGACCGAATCTTCTGACTTTATTGCCTAATCCTATGAGCCGACATCATCCCCCGGAGCGGGAACGCATGGTCGCCCTGCTAGAGGCGTTGGCCCCCCAGGAGGGGTACAACCTCACGTCGCTGGCCAGCGTGCGCATCCTGAGGTCGGACCGGCCCCTGGCGCGGACGCCGGTGCTCTACGACCCCGGCATCGTGATCGTGTGCCAGGGCTGCAAGCGCGGGTATTTCGGCGATCAGGTGTATGTGTACGACGAGCAGCATTACCTGGCCGTCGCCGTGCCGGTGCCCTTCACCATGGAAACGGACGCGACGGCCGAGCGCCCGCTGCTGGCCATCTACCTGCACCTGGATTTTCAGCTTGCCGCCGAACTGATGATCCAGATCGACCAGCAGCAGGCGCCCTCGTCGAAGGAGGCGCCGCGCAGCATGATGTCGAGCCCCATGGATGACGCGCTCGCCGCTTCCGTCCTGCGCTTCCTGGCGGCGCTGAACGACCCGCTGGAGGCGACGGTGCTCGGCCCGGCCCTGCTGCGCGAGCTGTATTTCCGCGTGCTGACCGGCGCCCAGGGCACCGCCATGCGCGCGGCGCTGGCCATGCAGGGGCGGTTCGGGCGGATCGCCAGGGCGCTGCGGCGCATCCACACGGATTACGCGCAGCCGCTCGACTTGCCGCAGCTGGCCGAGGAGGCCGGCATGAGCGTTCCTTCGTTCCACGGCCATTTCAAAGCGATCACCCAGACCTCGCCCATGCAGTACGTGAAGTGCACCCGGCTGCACCAGGCGCGGCTGCTGATCGTGCGCCAGGGCATGACAGCGCAGGCCGCCAGCCATGCCGTGGGTTATGCCAGCCCGTCGCAGTTCAACCGGGAGTTCAAGCGGTTGTTCGGGCGTTCGCCGCAGGCGGAGGCGAGGCGGATGCGGGAGAGTTTTGCGATTCCGCCGGTGCATGGGGAGGCGGTGTATGTGTCTTCCCATTAGGTTTCGTTGCGAGGGTTGTTCGCGAGCAAGCTCGCTCCTACAAACGAGGCGACGTGCCTGCAGGGACCGCTTTTCGTAGGAGCGAGCTTGCTCGCGAACGGTGTTTACCGGTGGCTTGGGTGTCGGGTTTAAGAGCGCCCTCTCCCCAACCCTCTCCCGCAAGCGGGAGAGGGGGCTGTCCGGCGTGGGCGGGAGGCTCGGTGTCAACCTGTAGGAACAATTGTCTTGCCGGTTGCGCCGAGGTGCTTTTCGTAGGATGGGTTGAGCTTGCGAAACCCATGCGGTTGCGGTGATGGGTATCGCTTCGCTCAACACCATCCTACGAAAAGCCATGCTCGCTCATGCTGTAGGAGCGGACTCCGTCCGCGATTTGCCTTTCAGGCCCCGCCCGCCTGGTCCACCGCGGCCAGCACCCGCGTGGAGTACACCAGCGCAGCGCCGGTGTTCATCGCCACCGCCACGCCCAGCGCCTCGGCGATTTCCGCCTTGCTGGCGCCTTCCTTCACCGCTTCGGCGGCGTGTACCGAGATGCAGCCGTCGCAGCGGGTGGTCACCGCCACGGCCAGGGATATCAGCTGGCGCGTCTTGGCGTCCAGGTGGCCGGTTTCCTGGCCGGCGCCGCTGGCGGTGAGGTAGCCGTCGACGGTGCCCGGGGAGAGTTTTCCGAGCTCGCCTACGCCGGCCATCAGCTGATTGCGGTGTGCGTTCCAGTCCATCATGGGTTCATCCTCCGGGTGATGCTGCCTGGGCAGCCAACAGGTGCCGATGACGCTAACCACTGGCGCGGCGCCGGGCACTCCGCCTTTGGCGGCGGTCGGGGCGGACTTTGGGAGGAGGGCGCGGCATCACGCAGTTGTAATCCGCGGCCGCTACCCTGGCGCCCGCATGCTGCCCGCCGCGGTGCGGGCGGCTTCCTGGCATTGCCGGCAGATGGGGCAGCAAGGTGGACACAGGTACTTCGCGCAGGCCGTTTCTCATCCGTTCCGAGGACATGCACGCCGACGAGTTCGGCGCGCTGTTCACGCGGATGTTCGGCGATCTCTATTCCGGCCTTCCGCCCCTGCGGCGCAAGGTCGCCATCGCCGGCGTCTACGGGCGCTACGAGGGCGTCAGCTTCCGGCGCCTGAGCTTTCGCGGCGACTTCCTCACTGCGCTGCCCGACATGGATGACGAGATCACCTTCGTCTTTCCCACCGCCGGGCGCATCGTCTTCAACCAGTCCAGCGAGACCGTGGGCGTGCCCCAGGTCGGCCTCGCCATCGAGAAGGCCGCGGTGCGCTCGGTGGGCTTCGGCGACGGCCATGCGCAGTACGGGCTTTCGGTGCGCCGCGGGCTGTTCGCCAGGCGGCTCGCCACGCTGCTCGGCCGCCCGGTGGTGCGCCCGGTGCGCTTCCAGCCGGTGGTGGACTTGAAGGTGGAGGCCTTCCAGGGGATCAAGGCGATCGTCGGCCTGGCCACCGGCGCGGAGTTCGATGCCCTGGCCAGTTCCAGCGCGCTGATGCCCGCCCGTGTGCAGGAGATGCTGGTGGATTCGGTACTGGAGGCCTGGCCGCACAACTACAGCGAGGCCCTGCGCCGGCCGGGGCCGCTGATTGCACCGCGCCACGTGAAGCTGGCCGTGGAGTACATCCGCGAGCATCCCGACGCCCTGGTCAGCGGCGGCGAGCTGGCCGCGCTGACGAACGTCAGCCTGCGCGCCTTGCAGGAGGGCTTCCGGCGCTTCGTCGGCAGTTCCATCGTCGCCTACCAGCGCCAGGTCCGCCTGGAGCGGGCGTACGACGCGCTGCGGCAGGACGCTTCGCCCTCGGTCAGCGAAATCGCCCTGGGCCTGGGCTTCAGCAATGTCGGGCGGTTCTGCCAGTACTTCCAGGGCGCCTTCGGGCTGAGCCCGGCGGACGTGCGCAAGGGCATCCGCCACTAGCGATGCCCGGCCGGTCGGCCGGGCAGGGCGGGCGGTCAGAACTGGTAGCTGGCCTTGAGGCTGCCGCTGTAGCCGTGGCTGCCGCTGCCGCTCAGGGCGCCGACTTCTGCGCCGAAGCTCAGGTCGCCGAGGCTGGCCATGGCGTTCACCGCGCCGCTGAACTGGTCGCGGTTGTCGAAGGCGGCGCGCTGGGCGACGTCCAGGCCCAGCAGGTGGCCTTCGCTGTCGACCTTGTAGTCGCCCAGCGCGTGGTCGTAGCCCAGGTCCAGGCCCGGCACCAGTTGCCAGCCGCCGCTCAGGGCGATGGGCATGAAGCTCACTTTCAGGTTGGCGACGGCGCTGCGGCGGGTCTGCTCGATACCGTCGACGTCCAGCGCCAGTTCGCTGCCTTTTTCCTGGAAGCCGGACAGGTCCAGGTGGCTGATGCGCACGCCCAGGCTCGGTTCGAGGATCGCGTCGCGCACCGGGATGCGGTAGCCCAGCGCCACGCCGGCGCCGCTGAGGGTGCCGTGGCTGTCGCCCTTGGCGGTGCCCAGGCCGCCGCCGAGCTCGCGCTTGCTGTCGTAGTCGAGCCAGCCGGTGCTGAGGCCGGCGTCGACGAACAGGCCCTGCTCCAGGCTGCCCGGGGCGAAGCGCGCGCCGGCGCGGAGGAAGGTCAGGTCGGTGTCCACCTCGCCGCCCGCGCCGCCGACGCTGCCGCGGCTGTAGCCGAAGCCTGCGTTGGCGCTGAGCTGCTCGCTGAAGCGCTGGGTCAGGCCGATCATCAGGCCCTGGGTGTGTTCGTTGCTGCTGGCGGCCTGGGACGAGCCGTCGTTGCCCTGGTAGCCGGCCAGGGCGGTGCTCCACAGGCGGCGCTGGCCGGGCTTGAGGTCGGTGCCGCTGGCGAAGGGCGCGGCGGCCCTGTCGATCAGCGCGTCCTGGCGCAGCAGGTAGCTGGCGGCATCGGCGTGGGCCTGGCCGCCGACGGTGGACTCGACGCCGCCGAGGCTACCGGCGTCGATGGCCGATTGCAGGTAGTAGTTGTAGGCGCTGTAGGCGCCGGAGAGGCTGCTGTTCTGCAGTTGCTGCAGCAGTTGCGCGCCGGCGGCGGCGTTGCCGGCCAGGCCTGCCATGCCGGGCAGGCTGTTGTAGTAGACCATCTTGCCGCGCAGCACGTAGATGGTTTCCTGGGACAGGCCCAGGCCTTGCTTGAGGTAGTTGTCCATGCTGCCGTACTGGGCCACCACTTCGTCCAGGCCGGCCTGCAGGTAGCTGGCCTGCACGCCGAGCAGGGGCGCGTAGATTTCCGCCAGGCTCGGCGGCAGCGCCGCCAGGGTCGCGGCGACGCGGGCGGCGGTGTAGTCGTTGGTGGCCAGGTAGTTGGCCATGATGGTGGCGCTGTCCACTCCGGCGATGCTCAGCAGCACGGCGGCGGTCCAGCCGGTGCGGTCCTTGCCGGCGGTGCAGTGGAAGAGGGCGGCGCCGTCGGCCGCGGCCAGTTCGTTGAACAGCTCGGTGAACTGGCTGCGCATGCCGGCGTCGCTGACGAAGGCGCGGTTGGTTTCTTCCATCATGGCAACGGCCTCGGCGGCGCTGCTGAAGGAGATGTTGGTGACGTTCGCCCCGGAGGTGGTGCTGCCGATGATGTCGATGTTCCGGTAGGCGGCGCCGGCGGGCAGGGTGTCGGGCGTGGCGGCGATTTCGCTGGGGGTGCGCAGGTCGAAGACGTTGCTGATCCCCAGGCCATCGAGCGTGGCCAGGTCCGAGGCCGTGGGCGTCAGCGCGTTGGAGCGGTAGAACACCCCCGAGCGCATGGTGCCGTCGTTGGCGGTGGTGTAGGCGGTGGTGGTTCCGGCGATGTCGCGGAAGTTGTCGATGCCGGTCAGCCGCGGGGTGTCGAGGGTGTAGGTCTCGGCGGCGTGGGCGGCGATGGACAGGCTGAGGGCGGACAGGGAGAACAGAACACGATGCAGCACGATGTAGCCTCTTCGAGCGGGTTGGCGGGGCTACTATCGGCATCGTTGCGAACCGGGATATTACAGTTCGCGGCGCCGGGAAAATCACGGCGCGAATTGTCCGTGGGCTGCGTTTTCCGTCCGTCGTGAGCCTACTCCTCGAAGCGGCCGGTGCCCTCGCGATCGCGCTCGTAGTGCCTGGCCAGCGGGAACGCCGGCAGCCAGGACTCGCGGCGAAGGGTCCAGAGTTCGTAGGTCGGCACGAACTGGTCCGGGGCATCCAGGGCGCCCAGGTTCACTTCCACCTCGTCCGCGCTGCGCAGGAACACCGACGAGCCGCAGCGCGGGCAGAAGAAGCGCCCCGCGTAGTCGCGGGTTTCGCCCTCGATGCTCACCGCGGCTTCGGGGAATATCGCCGAGGCGTGGAACAGCGCGCCATGGTGCTTGCGGCAGTCGAGGCAGTGGCAGAGGCCGACCCGGTAGGGGCGCCCCGAGGCCACGAAGCGGACGTTGCCGCACAGGCAACCGCCGGTGAACTGGTCCATGCTGCATCTCCTCTGGAGTCGAAGGCTCGGAAGTCCGCCGTGAAAAATAGCAGCCGGACCGTTGCCGGGTTTCGGCTTCCGACGTTCGTTGCCGGGCGGGGGGCGGCGAAGCGGCTATGCTCGTGGGAGCGGGCTTCCCGTCGGCAGGGCGGGAAGGGCCCTGCGAAAAAGCGCCGCGAACGCTTAGAATCCGCCCCCCACCGTCCAGGCAGCCCCGTCCAGAAGTCATGGCGCTCGATCCTCCCACGATGTTGACCCTCTCGATCGCCCTGGCAGCGGCCGCCGCCCTGTACCTGGCCATCGAGTGGCGCAATGTCCGCGAACCCTCGCTGCTGTTCTGGAGCGCGGGCTTTTCCACCATCGCCGTGGGCTCGACCCTCGCCTTGGCGCGCATGGGTGGCTTCCCGCTCCTGGGCATCTGGTTCGCCAACGGCCTGCTGATCATCGCCCACTGGCTGTTCCTGCTGGGCGTGGCGCGCTTCACCGAGGCGCGCCTGTCGCGCGCCTGGTACCTGATCTTCGTCGCCTGGACGGCCATGCTGCTGTTGCCGGACGGGCAGGCGTGGTCGAAGGTGATGCTGCTGGCCAACTCGTTGCTGGTGGCGCTGCCGACGCTGCGCGCCAGCGCGCTGCTGCGGCCCCACGGCAAGTCGTTGAGCGTGGGCGCGGGGCAGTTGCGCTACGTGTTGCTGTTGCACGGGCTGTTCTACCTGGCCAAGCCGTTGACGGCGATGGTGCCGGGCACGCTGATCGACCTCACGCTGTTCCGTGGCGCGATCATCCAGGTTTCGCTGGTGGAAGGGGCGATGGCGATCATGCTGATCGCGCTGTCGATGACCGGCACCGAGCGCTACCGCCGCGAGAAGCGCATGGCCCGGCTGGCCGCCCGTGATCCGCTGACCGCGCTGTACAACCGCCGCGCCCTGGAAGTGCGCGCGCCGCGGCTGCTGGAGGAGGTCTGCAGCGCGCGGCCGGGCGCGCTGCTGCTGATCGACATCGACAACTTCAAGCTGGTCAACGACCTGCACGGCCACATCGCCGGCGACCGGTTGCTGGTCACGCTGAGCGAGATGATCCGCTCGCTGCTGCCCGAGGGCGCAATCGCGGCCCGGTTGGGCGGCGATGAGTTCGTCATCCTGCTCAGCGACGTGACCGACGAGCGCGTCGTGGCGCTGGGTAGTGCGCTGCGCGAGCAGTTCCACCAGGCCGCCGCGCAGGCCTTCGCCACTCCCGAGGCGGTGACCCTGAGCATAGGCGCCAGCCTGTTCGATCGGCCGCCGGCCAGCCTGGCGGCGCTGATCGAGCAGGGCGACGCGGCGCTGTACGAATCCAAGCGCGGCGGGCGCGACAGCATCCGCCTGGTGGACCGTAGCCTGGCTGGTGGCGAGGCGTAGGTTGTGACGAGACGCTTTTCGTAGGATGGGTTGAGCTTGCGAAACCCATCGGGCCGTGGTGATGGGTATCGCTTCGCTCAACCCATCCTACGGTTCCGCTGCCGGGCAACTATGCTGCAGAGATGCTCTTTGTAGGAGCGAGGGGGACGCCTAGTTCTTGCTCGCGAACCGACTCCGCAGCGGGGCACGTTCGCGAGCAAGCTCGCTCCTACGAAAAGCGGTGTTTACCTATGGTATTCCCCTGTAGGAGCGCGCCCTGCGCGCGAATTGCGGGCAGGGCCCGCTCCTACCACATCACGGAGTTGTCTATTGGGTTCCCGCGTTCGCGGGAATGACGGGGTAAGAATGGTGTTTTCCGACGTCATTCCCGCGAACGCGGGAACCCAGAAAACAACGGAGCAGACTCCGCCCGTGATTGGACGCCCCGGTGGCCCCTACCGGATATCCGGCCCGCCCCCGAAGCCGCGTGTTTGGCGGGAAAATCCATCGATGGCCCGTGCCACCCATTTCGACCGCCAGGGCTTCGCGGCGCGGCATGTCGTCGTGCCGGCCCTGGCGCAGCGAACGCCAGGAGGTCAACCCCATGAGCGCGATTCACATTCACCCCTCGCTGGACAACGGCATCCGCCCGGCCCGCGCCGATTTCGCCGGCGGCACCCTGCAATGCCTGTGCGCGACCGACAAGGTGGAAGTCGCGGTCGGCGCCCAGACGCTGCACAACCACGCCTGCGGCTGCACCAAGTGCTGGAAGCCCGCGGGGGCGACCTTCTCGGTGGTCGCGGTGGTGCCGCGGGACAAGGTCAGCGTGGTGGCCCACCCCGAGAAGCTGCAGATCGTCGACGAGAGCGCCGTCATCCAGCGCCACGCCTGCCGCGAGTGCGGCGCGCACCTGTTCGGGCGCATCGAGAACCCGGGGCACGCCTTCTACGGCCTGGACTTCGTGCATACCGAACTGTCCCCGCAGGAGGGCTGGTCGGCGCCGGGCTTCGCCGCCTTCGTCTCTTCGGTGATCGAGAGCGGCACCCCGCCGGTGCAGATGGACGCCATCCGCCAGCGCCTGCGCGAACTCAACCTGGAACCCTATGACTGCCTGTCGCCGCCGCTGATGGACGCCCTGGCCAGCCACGCCGCCAAGCAGAAGGGCACCTACCGCGAGGCCTGACGCCGGCGCCGGGGCGGCCGGCCACCTGATAGAGGCCCTCGGTCAGCGCGGGCCTCCTCAGGCATACTCCTGGCCAACAGAGCCCCGAGTCCGTCCCCATGCCCCACAGCAAGCCCCCGGCCGGCGCCCCCGGCGCCAGCGGTTTCGTCGAAGTGCGCGGCGCGCGCGAGCACAACCTCAAGGACGTGGATGTCGCCATCCCGCGCGATGCGCTGGTGGTGTTCTCCGGCGTGTCGGGTTCCGGCAAGTCCTCGCTGGCGTTCGGCACCCTGTATGCCGAGGCGCAGCGGCGCTACTTCGAGTCGGTGGCGCCCTATGCCCGGCGCCTGATCGACCAAGTGGGCGTGCCGGACGTCGACGCCATCGACGGCCTGCCGCCGGCGGTGGCGCTGCAGCAGCAGCGCGGCGCCAGCAACGCGCGCTCCTCGGTGGGCAGCGTGACCACCCTGTCCAGCCTGGTGCGGATGATGTATTCGCGCGCCGGCAGCTACCCGCCGGGCCAGCCGCTGCTGTACGCCGAGGACTTCTCGCCGAACACGCCGCAGGGCGCCTGCCCGGCCTGCCACGGCCTGGGCCACGTGTACGAGGTGACCGAGGCGCTGATGGTGCCGGACCCGTCGCTGAGCATCCGCGAGAAGGCCATCGCCGCCTGGCCGCCGGCCTGGCACGGGCAGAACCTGCGCGACATCCTCGTCACCCTGGGCTACGACGTCGACCGGCCCTGGCGCGACCTGCCGAAGAAGGACCGCGACTGGATCCTTTTCACCGAGGAAACCCCCACCGCGCCGGTGTACGCCGGCCTCACCCCCGCCGAGACCCGCATCGCGCTCAAGCGCAAGCAGGAGCCCAGCTACATGGGCACCTTCACCGGCGCGCGGCGCTACGTGCTGCACACCTTCGCCAGCACCCAGAGCGCCCTGATGAGAAGGCGCGTGTCGCGCTTCATGGAGGGCCGGCCGTGCCCGGCGTGCGGCGGCAAGCGGCTCAAGGCCGAGGCGCTGGCGGTGACCTTCGGCGGGGTGGACATAGGCGCGCTGGCGCAGTTGCCCCTGGACCAGGTGGCGGCGCTGCTGGAGCCCATCGCCCAGGGCGACTTCCGCGCCCAGCCCGGCGCTGCGCTCTCGGAAGAGAAGCAACTGGCGGCGCGGCGCCTGGCCGAGGGCGTGGTGGCACGGCTGCGCACGCTGCAGCAACTGGGCCTGGGCTACCTGAGCCTGGACCGCGCCACGCCGAGCCTGTCCACCGGCGAGCTGCAGCGCCTGCGGCTGGCCACGCAGCTGAGTTCCATGCTGTTCGGCGTGGTCTACGTGCTCGACGAGCCCTCGGCCGGGCTGCACCCCTCCGACAGCCAGGCCCTGTACGACGCCCTGGACAGGCTGCGCGACGCCGGCAACTCGGTGTTCGTGGTGGAGCACGACCTGGAGCTGATGCGCCGCGCGCAATGGCTGGTGGACGTCGGGCCCGACGCTGGCGAGCGCGGCGGCCGGGTGCTCTACAGCGGCGCCCCGGCGGGCCTGCGCGCGGTGGTGGAGTCGCGCACCGCCCGCTACCTGTTCGACGAGATTCCCGCGCCGCCCAGCCACGGGCGCGAGGCCGCCGGCTGGCTGGAGCTGCGCGGCATCCACCGGCACAACCTGCGCGGGGTGGACGCGCGCATTCCGCTGGGCGTGCTCACCGCGGTCACCGGCATCTCCGGCTCGGGCAAGTCCAGCCTCATCGCCCAGGCGCTGCCCGAGCTGATGCTGGCGCACCTGGGGCACGAGCCCGAGGAGGATGGCGCGCCAGCCACCGACGAAGGCCCGGCGATCCTCGAAAGCACCGGTGGCCACCTGGCCGGCGACCTGGCGGCGGTGCAGCGGGTGGTGCAGGTGGACCAGAAGCCCATCGGCCGCACGCCGCGCTCCAACCTGGCCACCTACACCGGCCTGTTCGACCACGTGCGCAAGCTGTTCGCCGCCACCCCCGATGCGCGCCGCCGCCGCTACGACGCCGGGCGCTTCTCGTTCAACGTGGCCAAGGGGCGCTGTGACACCTGCGAGGGCGAGGGCTTCGTCAGCGTGGAACTGCTGTTCATGCCCAGCGTGTATGCGCCATGCCCCAGTTGCCACGGCGCCCGCTACAACGAGGCGACGCTGCAGGTGCGCTGGAACGGCCGCAACATCGCCGAGGTGCTGGGCATGACGGTGGAGGAGGCCGGCGATTTCTTCGCCGAGGAGGACGCGGTGGCGCGCCCGCTGCGCCTGCTGCGCGAGATCGGCCTGGGCTACCTGCGCCTGGGGCAGCCGGCCACCGAGCTGTCCGGCGGCGAGGCGCAGCGCATCAAGCTGGCCACCGAACTGCAACGCAGCCAGCGCGGCTGCAGCCTGTACGTGCTGGACGAGCCCACCACCGGCCTGCACGTGGCGGACATCGACCGGCTGATGCTGCAACTGCAGCGGCTGGTCGATGCCGGCAACAGCGTGGTGATGATCGAACACGACATGCGCGTGGTGAGCCAGGCCGACTGGGTGATCGACGTCGGCCCGGGCGCCGGCCAGGCCGGCGGCCGCGTGGTGGCCAGCGGCACCCCGCAACAGCTGGCGCGGGCGAAGGGTAGCAGGACCGCGGCCTATCTCGCCGCGGAACTGGCGCGCTGCGCGGCGAGCACGCGGCGCGCAAGGCGCTGAGGGCGGAACCGCCGGCGCAGAAGGTGCTCCTTCGAGCGCCTTCGCGCCGTCAGGCCCGCTTGGTGGAGGGCAGCAGGATAGTCAGGCAGCCCAGCAGCGGCAGGTAGGAGCACAGCTTGTACACGTACTCGATGCCGTGGATGTCGGCCAGGTGGCCGAGCAGGGCGGCGCCGATGCCGCCGAAGCCGAACATCAGGCCGAAGAACACCCCGGCGATCATGCCGACGTTGCCAGGCACCAGCTCCTGGGCGAAGACCACGATGGCGGAGAACGCCGAGGCGAGGATGAAGCCGATGATCATGCTCAGCACGCCGGTCCAGAACAGGTCGACATAGGGCAGGGCCAGGGTGAAGGGGGCCACGCCGAGGATCGAGAACCAGATCACCGTCTTGCGCCCGATGCGGTCGCCCACCGGGCCGCCGAAGAAGGTGCCGGCGGCCACCGCGCCGAGGAACAGGAACAGGTACAGCTGCGAGCTGGCCACCGAGAGCTGGAACTTCTCGATCAGGTAGAAGGTGAAGTAGCTGGTGAAGCTGGCCATGTAGAAGTACTTGGAGAACACCAGCAGCGCCAGCACCACCAGCGCGGCGTTCACCCGCCCCTTGGACAGGCCGTGGGTGGCCTTGCTGCCCTGCTTGAGCTTGAACAGGTTCAGGTGGTTGCGGTACCAGCGGCTCAGCCCGTAGAGCACGCCGATGGCGAACACCGAGAACAGGCCGAACCAGGCCACGTGGCCCTGGCCGTAGGGCACGATGATGGCCGCGGCCAGCAGCGGGCCGAAGGCGCTGCCGGCATTGCCGCCGACCTGGAAGGTGGACTGCGCCAGGCCGTAGCGCCCGCCCGAGGCCAGGCGCGCGATGCGCGAGGTTTCCGGGTGGAAGGTCGAGGAGCCAATGCCCACCAGCGCCGAGGCCAGGAGGATGGCCGGGAAGCTGCCGACGAAGGCCAGCATGAGGATGCCGATCAGCGTGCAGACGCTGCCGGCCGGCGCCAGCCAGGGCTTGGGATGGCGGTCGGTGTGGTAGCCCACCCAGGGCTGCAGCAGCGAGGCGGTCAGCTGGAAGGTCAGGGTGATCAGGCCGACCTGGGTGAAGCTCAGACCGTAGTTGGCCTTGAGCACCGGGTAGATCGACGGCAGCACCGCCTGGATCAGGTCGTTGATCAGATGGGCCAGGGCGCAGGCGCCGATCACGCGCATGACCAGGGGGCTTGCTTGGCTGGCGACGGACGCGGCAGCCGTGGGGGCGGCAGTAGTGGACATGGGACTCCGGGCAGCAAGGGGCGGCCGGCTCGCTGGCGCGGCCATCGTTTTTGGCGGAGGCCCTATGCTAGGCAGTACGTGTCCGTCCGTCTTGCGAGTTTCGGACGTCGGGTATCGAGAAACGGGCAATTCGTTTCGGGCAGACCGCCGTAGGGGGGGGCTGCAACGCGCGGGGAGCGCAAAGCAAAACGGGACGCCAGGCGTCCCGTTTCGTCATTGACCGTAGGATGGGTCGAGCGAAGCGATACCCATCACCATGGCGGGTGGATCAGGCCAGCGCGGCGAGGTCGTTGCGCAGCTCGCGGGCCGCCGCGACCATGTTCACCAGCGCCGCTTCGGTCTCCGGCCAGGCGCGGGTCTTCAGGCCGCAGTCCGGGTTCACCCACAGGCGCTCGGCGGGGATGCGCTGGGCCGCCTTGCGCAGCAGCTTGACGATCTCTTCCCGGCTCGGCACCCGCGGCGAGTGGATGTCGTACACGCCCGGGCCGATCTCGTTCGGGTAGTCGAACTTCTCGAAGGCCTCCAGCAGCTCCATGTCCGAACGCGAGGTCTCGATGGTGATCACGTCGGCGTCCATGGCGGCGATGGATTCGATCACGTCGTTGAACTCGCTGTAGCACATGTGGGTGTGGATCTGGGTTTCGTCGCGCACGCCCGAGGCGCACAGGCGGAAGGCCTCGGTGGCCCATTCCAGGTAGTGCGCCCAGGCGCTCCTGCGCAGCGGCAGGCCTTCGCGGAAGGCGGCTTCGTCGATCTGCACGATCCTGATGCCGGCGGCCTCCAGGTCCACCACTTCGTCGCGGATGGCCAGGGCCAGCTGGCGCGCCTGGACTTCGCGGGGCACGTCCTCGCGCGGGAAGGACCACATCAGCATGGTCACCGGGCCGGTCAGCATGCCCTTCATCACCTTGCCGGTGAGGCTCTGGGCGTAGGTGATCCACTCCACGGTCATGGCCTTCGGGCGGCTCAGGTCGCCGTAGATCACCGCCGGCTTCACGCAGCGCGAACCGTAGCTCTGCACCCAGCCGAAGCGGGTGAAGACGTAGCCGTCGAGCTGCTCGGCGAAGTACTCGACCATGTCGTTGCGCTCGGCTTCGCCGTGTACCAGCACGTCCAGGCCCAGGTGTTCCTGGATCTGCACGGCGTGGCGGATTTCGCTGTGCATGGCCTCGGTGTACTCGGCCTCGCTCAGCTTGCCCTGCTTGAACGACTGGCGCGCCAGGCGGATGGCCGAGGTCTGCGGGAAGGAGCCGATGGTGGTGGTGGGGAAGGCCGGCAGGTCCAGGCCGGCGCGCTGCTTGGCGATGCGCTCGGCGAAGGCGGAATGGCGCTGGGCGTCGGCCGGCTGGATGGCGGCCAGGCGGGCCTGCACGGCCGGCTTGTGGATGCGCGGCGAGGCGGCGCGGCTGGCCTGTACGGCGCGGCTCTGCTCCAGGGCGGCAACCACGTCGGCGGCCTGCGGCTCGGTGGCGGCGCGGGCCAGCACGGAAACTTCGGCGCACTTCTGCACGGCGAAGGCCAGCCAGCTCTTCAGCTCGGCGTCCAGCTTGTCTTCACGCTCCAGGTCCACCGGGCTGTGCAGCAGCGAGCAGGAGGGCGCCAGCCACAGTCGCTCGCCGAGGCGTTCCTGGGCGTGGCGCACCACGTCCAGGGCCTTTTCCAGGTCGCAGCGCCAGACGTTGCGGCCGTTGACCAGGCCCAGCGACACGACCTTGTAGGCCGGCAGGCGGTCGAGGATGCTCGGGAACTGTTCCGGCGCGCGCACCAGGTCGATGTGCAGGCCGTCGACCGGCAGGTTCGCGGCCAGGCCGAGGTTGTCTTCCAGGCCGCCGAAGTAGGTGGCCAGCAGCTTTTTCAGCGGCTCGCCCTGCAGCAGGTTGTAGGCGCGCTCGAAGGCGTTCTTCCAGTCCTGCGGCAGGTCGAGGACCAGGATCGGCTCGTCGATCTGCACCCATTCCACGCCCTGTGCGGCCAGGCGGCGGAAGATCTGCCCGTAGAGCGGCAGCAGGCGGTCGAGCAGGTCGAGCTTGTTGAAGCTGTTCGTTTCAGAATCAGCACCTTTGGTCTTGCCCAGCCACAGGTAGGTCAGCGGGCCGATCACCACGGGCTTGACGTTATGGCCGAGGGCCTTGGCTTCGTCGACCTCTTCGAACAGCTGTTCCCAGCTCAGCGCGAACTGCTGGTCGGCAGTGAACTCGGGGACCAGGTAGTGGTAGTTGGTGTCGAACCACTTGGTCATCTCTTGCGCATGGGCGCCGCCGCAGCAGCTGTCAGTGACGCCACGGGCCATGCCGAAGAGGGTCTGCAGGGTCGGCTTGGCGTCGCCATGGCCGCGGAAGCGCTCGGGGATGACGCCGAAGGTCAGCGAGTGGGTCAGCACCTGGTCGTACCAGGCGAAATCGCCCACCGGCAGCAGCTCGATGCCGGCATCCTTCTGCGCCTGCCAGTGGGTGGCGCGCAGCTGCTTGCCGACGGCGCGCAGGCCGGCTTCGTCCAGCTCGCCTTTCCAGAAGGCTTCCAGGGCTTTCTTCAGTTCGCGGTCCCGGCCGATACGCGGGAAGCCGAGGTTGTGGGCCAATGCCATGGGTGAATCTCTCCATTGAAAAACCAGTGGAGGGATTCTCGGGGTCGACGGTTCATGAGACAAACTCAATTTATTTGCGATGAAATCAAGTTTTACTCATGATCGAGCTTCGTCATCTACCTCGGCGCTCGGGCTTTCCCCGGATCGCGGATGAATCCGCTCCTACCGTTCGGCCTCTTGCGCCGAGCCTCCCTGTAGGAGCGGGTCCTGCCCGCGAATCGCGCGCAGGGCGCGCTCCTACATGGGAATGGCGTGAGTGGCGCAGCGTAGGAGCGGATCTCATCCGCGAACCGCGCCGGAATTCCCGGCTATCGCGGACAAGGTCCGCTCCGCCCTCCGGCAAACACAAGACCCGTAGGATGGCGTTGAGCGAAGCGATACCCATCACCACGACCGCATGGGTTTCGCCAAGGCTCAACCCATCCGTTGAGGCGCGCCTTGGCGCAGCCGGCAAGACAGTTGCTCCTACCGTTCGGCCTCTTGCGCCGAGTCTCCTTGTAGGAGCGGGCCCTGCCCGCGAATCGCGCGCAGGGCGCGCTCCTACAGGGGAATGGCGTGGGTGGGATAGCGTAGGAGCGGACTCCGTCCGCGATTTTCGGCAACCGGCGAACACCCTCCGCGAGCAGGAACTCGCTAGGCATCCCGCAATTCGAATCGCGGGAACAGCGCTTCCAGCTCGCCCCACAGTGCCGCTGCGCCTTGCGGGGCCGGCGTTGCAATGAGCTGCGGATCGAGCTGCCGCCCACTGCGGGCCAGTTGCACCACGAAATTCTCCACGCCCACCCCACGCAGCCGCATGGCCAGGCGCCGAAGTCGCTCCAGGTCGAACAACTGCCAATGCACCGTGCTCCTGCATTCATAGGCCACGCCGCTTTCCAGCAGCAGCTCCAGGCTGCGCCAGTTGGCCTGGCCGCTGCGGGGCACGCCGGTGATGGCGTCGGTGTCCTCGGCCAGGGCCTTCACGTCGAACCCGACCCAGTCGGTGTGCGGCAGCGCCCGGGCGAAGGCGCGCGGCTGGATGCCGGCGCTGTGCAGGCCGGTGCGCAAGCCCATCTCGCGCACCCTGGCCATGGCCCCGGGCAGCGCGGTTTGCAGGGTCGCCTCGCCGCCGCTGAACACCACGCCCTGCAGCAGGCCCTGGCGCCGTTGGAGGAAGGCGAGGACGTCCTCCCAGCGGATTTGTGCCTCGCCGCGCGCCGGGATCAGCTGCGGGTTGTGGCAGTAGCGGCAGCGCCAGGCGCAGCCCTGGCAGAACAACACGCAGGCCAGCAGGCCGGGGTAGTCGAGGGTGGTCAGGGGCACCAGGCCCCCGACCCTGAGCTCAGCGCTCATCGCGTCTCGCGGAAGTGGCAGCGCTCGCGGTGCTCGGACTGCTTGCCGGCGTTGAAGGCCGACACCGGGCGGTGGTAGCCCATCACGCGGGTCCAGACTTCGCAGCGTTGGCGTTGGCTTTCGGGCAGTTGGTTGGCTTTCATCGGTAGAGCTCCTTTCTTGCGGTTGGTGAAGCGGGGTGTCGCCGGCTCAGCCGCCGCAGCTGCCGCAGCAACTGGCGGCGCGTTGTTGCAGCAGGGCTTCGTCGCACTTCGGGCAGAACTCGTGTTCGCCGGCGAGGTAGCCGTGCACCGGGCAGATGGAGAAGGTCGGCGTGACGGTGAGGTAGGGCAGGCGGAAGCGCCCGAGGGCGTTGCGCACCAGGGTCTTGCAGGCCTCGGCGCTGGAGATGCGCTCGGCCATGTACAGGTGCAGCACGGTGCCGCCGGTGTACTTGCATTGCAGGGCGTCCTGCAGCTCCAGCGCCTCGAAGGGGTCGTCGGTGAGGCCCACCGGCAGCTGCGAGGAGTTGGTGTAGTAGGGCGCTTCCGGCGTGCCGGCCTGGAGGATGTCCGGGTGGCGCTTGCGGTCCTCGCGGGCGAAGCGGTAGGTGGTGCCCTCGGCGGGCGTCGCCTCCAGGTTGTAGAGGTGGCCGCTGTCTTCCTGGAAGCCCACCAGGCGCGCCCGCACGTGGTCCAGCAGTTCCAGCGCCATCTGCCGGCCGGCCTCGTTGTGCAGGCCTTCGCGGTCGCCGGTGAAGTTGCGGACCATCTCGTGCAGGCCGTTCACGCCGATGGTGGAGAAGTGGTTGCGCAGGGTGCCCAGGTAGCGCTTGGTGTAGGGGTAGAGGCCGGCGTCCATGTGCTGCTGGATGACCTTGCGCTTCACCTCCAGGCTGTCGAAGGCCAGCCCCAGCAGGTAGTCCAGCTGGCGGTAGAGCCCGGCGAGGTCGCCGCGGTGGCGGTAGCCCAGGCGCGCGCAGTTGAGCGTCACCACGCCGAGCGAGCCGGTCTGCTCCGCCGAGCCGAACAGCCCGTTGCCGCGCTTGAGCAGTTCGCGCACGTCCAGCTGCAGGCGGCAGCACATGGAGCGCACCTGGTTGGGCTGCATGTCCGAGTTGAGGAAGTTCTGGAAGTACGGCAGGCCGTAGCGCGCGGTCATCTCGAACAGGCGCGTGGCGTTGTCGCTGTGCCAGGGGAAGTCGTGGGTGATGTTGTAGGTGGGGATGGGGAAGGTGAACACCCGGCCGTGGGCGTCGCCGGCCTGCATCACCTCGATGTAGGCGCGGTTGATCAGGTCCATCTCCGCCTGCAGCTCGCCGTAGGCGAAGGGCATTTCCTCACCGCCGACGTAGGGGATCTGCTCGCGCAGGTCCTCCGGGCAGACCCAGTCGAAGGTCAGGTTGGTGAAGGGCGTCTGGGTGCCCCAGCGCGACGGCACGTTGAGGTTGTAGATGAACTCCTGGATGGCCTGGCGCACTTCGTCGTAGCCGAGGCCGTCCTTGCGCACGTAGGGCGCGAGGTAGGTGTCGAAGGAGCTGAACGCCTGGGCGCCGGCCCACTCGTTCTGCAGGGTGCCGAGGAAGTTCACCATCTGCCCGAGGGCGCTGGACAGGTGCTTCGGCGGCCCGGCCTCGACGCGCCCCGGCACGCCGTTGAGGCCTTCGTTGAGCAGGGTGCGCAGCGACCAGCCGGCGCAGTAGCCGGCGAGCATGTCGAGGTCGTGGATGTGCAGGTCGGCCTCGCGGTGGGCGGCGGCGATGGCTTCGTCGTACACCTCGTCCAGCCAGTAGTTGGCGGTGACCTTGCCGGAAACGTTGAGGATCAGCCCGCCCAGGGAATAGCCCTGGTTGGCGTTGGCGCGCACCCGCCAGTCTTCCCGCGAGAGGTATTCGTTCATCGAGGCGGCGACGTCCACCAGCGTCTTGCGCTCGCGGCGCAGGCGGCCGTGGCGCTCGCGGTAGACGATGTAGGCCCGCGCGGTGGGGTAGTGCGCGGCTTCCATGAGGATGCGTTCGACCACGTCCTGCACCTGCTCCACGTCCAACTCGCCCTGCTCCGGCAGGCGTGCCAGCACGCGGCGCGTCAGCGCCTGGGCATGGGCCGCGGTGAACTCGCCGCTGGCCTCGCCGGCGGCGGCGATGGCGCGTTCGATCTTGCTCGGGTCGAAGGGGGCGGTGGCGCCATTGCGCTTGCGCAGGCGGGTTGGGAAAGGGGCGTTCCGTGTCTGGGTCATTGGGCTGGATTCCACAACATGATGTGTTTTGAATTTTCAAGACAACAAGATGTTGTGGAATCTAACGGCGTCGCCCGGGAAAGGATTGACCTCGGTCAATGTTCGGCGCCGGAGGGTTTTCGCCATCGGAGGTATTGACCGGCTGTGTCTGGCGTTTGTGTAGGAGCGAGCTTGCTCGCGAATGAGCCCCGCGGCGGAGTGTGTTCGCGAGCAAGCTCGCTCCTACGAAGAGCACCCTCACCCCAGCCCTCTCCCGCAAGCGGGAGAGGGGGCCGTTCGGTGTGGGCGGATAGTTCAGCGTCAGCCGGTGAGTTCGTAGGGCGCATAACCGTTCGCGGTTATGCGCCGTTGGCCGGGCCGCCGGGGTGTCCGGTGGCATGGCTTCTCGTAGGAGCGAGCTTGCTCGCGAATGAGCCCCGCAGCGGAGTGTGTTCGCGAGCAAGCTCGCTCCTACGAAGAGCACCCTCTCCCGCAAGCGGGAGAGGGGGCTAGTCCGTGCCGAGAGGAGGGCGGTTTCAGCTTGCAGCCACGGTGCTTGCCGGCTAACTGCAAACTACCCAAGCACACCGAACGGTCCCCTCTCCCTTCAGGGAGAGGGTTAGGGAGAGGGTGCTCTTAAGCCCCACGCCCATAGTCACAGGAAAAAACACCAACCGATCCTACGAAGAACCCCTCGGCGCAGCGATCCCCATCATCAGCGCTTGCGGATCGCCACGCGCCGCGGCTTGAGGCCGCCTCCCGCGTCGGCGCCGCCGTCCTGCACGGGCTGCAGCCTGGCCCGCGCCGCGTGCAGTTTCTTGTAGCTGTCGATCAGCCGCAGGTGCCTGTCCAGCCCCTCCAGTTTCATGCTGGTCGGCGTCAGGCCGTGGAAGCGCACGCTGCCGTTCACCGAGCCCAACACCGCGTCCATCCGCTCGTTGCCGAACATGCGGCGGAAGTTGGCTTCGTAGTCGGCGATCTCCAGCTCGTCGTCCAGCACCACCTCCAGCACCACGTTCAGGGCCTGGTAGAACAGGCCGCGCTCGACCGTGTTGTCGTTGTACTGGAGGAAGGCTTCCACCAGTTCCTTGGCTTCTTCGAAGCGCTGCAGGGCGAGGTGGATCAGCAGTTTCAGCTCGAGCAGGGTCAACTGGCCCCAGACCGTGTTGTCGTCGAACTCCACGCCGATCAGGGTGGTGATGTCGGTGTAGTCGTCGACCTCGCAGTTCTCCAGGCGCTCCAGCAGCGCTTCGAGGCGGGCGTCGTCCAGGCGGTGCAGATTGAGGATGTCCTCGCGGAAGGCCAGCGCCTTGTTGGTGTTGTCCCAGACCAGGTCCTCCACCGGGTAGATCTCCGAGTAGCCCGGCACCAGGATGCGGCAGGCCGTTGCGCCCAGGTGCTCGTACACCGCCATGTACACTTCCTTGCCCAGGTCTTCGAGGATGCCGAACAGGGTGGCGGCTTCCTCGGCGTTGGACTCCTTGCCCCGGCCGGAGAAGTCCCACTCGACGAATCCGAAGTCGGCCCTGGCGCTGAAGAAGCGCCACGACACCACGCCGCTGGAGTCGATGAAGTGCTCGACGAAGTTGTTCGGCTCGGTCAGCGCCTGGCTTTCGAAGGTGGGTTGCGGCAGGTCGTTCAGGCCTTCGAAGCTGCGGCCCTGGAGCAGTTCGGTGAGGCTGCGCTCCAGCGCCACCTCCAGGCTGGGGTGGGCGCCGAACGAGGCGAACACGCCACCGGTGCGCGGGTTCATCAGGGTCACGCACATCACCGGGAAGCGGCCGCCCAGGGAGGCGTCCTTGACCAGCACCGGGAAGCCCTGTTCCTCCAGGCCGCGGATGCCGGCGAGGATGCCGGGGTACTTGGCCAGCACTTCCTGCGGCACGTCCGGCAGGGCCAGTTCGTTTTCGAGGATTTCGCGCTTCACCGCGCGCTCGAAGATTTCCGACAGGCATTGCACCTGGGCTTCGGCCAGGGTGTTGCCGGCGCTCATGCCGTTGCTCAGGTAGAGGTTCTCGATCAGGTTGGAGGGGAAGTACACCACCTTGCCGTCGGACTGGCGCACGAACGGCAGCGAGCAGATGCCGCGCGCCACGTTGCCCGAGTTGGTGTCGTACAGGTGCGAGCCGCGCAGCTCGCCGTCGGGGTTGTAGATCGCCAGGCAGTGGGCGTCGAGGATTTCCGCCGGCAGTTCGTCCTGGCGGCTGGGCTTGAACCAGCGCTCGTCGGGGTAGTGGACGAAGGGCGCGTTGGCGATGTCCTCGCCCCAGAACTGGTCGTTGTAGAAGAAGTTGCAGTTCAGCCGCTCGATGAACTCGCCCAGGGCCGAGGCCAGCGCGCTTTCCTTGGTCGCGCCCTTGCCGTTGGTGAAGCACATCGGCGACTGCGCGTCGCGGATGTGCAGCGACCAGACGTTGGGCACGATGTTGCGCCAGGAGGCGATCTCGATCTTCATGCCCAGGCCGGCGAGGATCGCCGACATGTTGGCGATGGTCTGCTCCAGCGGCAGGTCCTTGCCCGGGATGTAGGTGCGCGAATCCGCATCGGCGCTGGGCATCAGCAGCGCCTGGGCGTCGGCGTCGAGGTTTTCCACTTCCTCGATGACGAACTCGGGCCCGGTCTGCACCACCTTCTTCACCGTGCAGCGCTCGATGGAGCGCAGGATGCCCTGGCGGTCCTTTTCCGAAATGTCCGCCGGCAGCTCCACCTGGATCTTGAAGACCTGCTTGTAGCGGTTCTCCGGGTCGACGATGTTGTTCTGCGACAGGCGGATGTTGTCGGTGGGGATGTTGCGCGTCTGGCAGTACAGCTTGACGAAGTAGGCCGCGCACAGCGCCGACGAAGCCAGGAAGTAGTCGAACGGACCCGGTGCGGAGCCATCGCCCTTGTAGCGGATGGGCTGGTCGGCCACCACGGTGAAATCGTCGAACTTGGCTTCGAGCCGAAGGTTATCGAGAAAATTAACCTTTATTTCCATGCGGGTTTACCACGACAAAAAATGAGATGAATAACCCGCCATTGTAAGCGTTTTGCGCAGCGCTCCGCCCGCTCGCCCGTCCGACGCGCTATTGCCCATCCGTGCGCTGATAGCGCGCGGCCGCCCGTTGCACCCAGCCCTCGTCGAGCATCTGCCGCAGCGCGCCTTCGATCAGCTGGCGCTCGGCCGTGAGCGGGCGCTGGTGGGAGAAGCCGAGATAGAGCTCGGTGCGGCTGTCCGGCTGGAAGCGGGTGCGCACGATCTGCCGGGCCAGTTGCGGGTCGCGCAGTTCGTAGTCCACCTGGCAGTCGGTGCCTATTACCAGTTGCAGGCGGCCGAGGGAGAGCATCTGCAGCAGCTGCGTCTCGTTGTTCACGCCGAATTTCTTCAGGCGCTTGTCGGAGTCGAAGGGTTCGAAGTAGGCGGATTCCAGCACGTAGCCGATGGTGGGGCCGAGCAGGTCGTCGTAGCGGGCGATGCGCGGCGCCTCCTGCGGCGAGGCGTACAGGCGCGGGGCGCAGGCGTAGTAGGGCTGCGGCAGGTAGTCGATGTACTGCTCGCGCTCCGGGGTGCGCGCCAGGCCCGTCATCAGGTCCGCCGCGCCGCTCTGCAGGGCGGCCAGGCCGCGGGCCCAGGGCGCGCGGTGCACTTCGAAGCGCAGGCCGGTGCGCTTTTCCAGCTCGGCCAGCAGGTCCATGTCCAGGCCGGTGATGCGGCCGTCGGCGCCTTCGATGCGAAAGGGCGGCCAGTAGTCGGTCATCACCCGCAGCGGCGCGTGTTCGCTGGCGCCGGCGCTGGCCGCCAATGCCAGCAGCAACAGGCCGCCGCCCAGCCTGCAGCGGCGCCAGGCGCGGACGACGGACACGGCGAATCTGGCGAAGGGCTGGCAAGGCATACCGGCTCCCGGAACTGGAATGGGTGGCGAAGTCGGCGGCTCCCTTGCCGAGGGGCGGTGCGCGCCCCGGAGCGTTCGGTCGGCGGATTCGCCCTCAGGCGACGTCGCAGAATCCTTCCGAATTACCTGAAGGATAGCCCTCTGCCGCTACGTTGCAGAATGCCCGGCGGAAATGGAGAGGCGTAGGCGCTCGGGGTCGCCATCAAGTCCGAAGTACCTTGCGTGCAGTCGAAAGAACTCGCTGTGCGGAGAGTCATGATGACTTCAGTGGCTTTCAACACCTTGAAAAGCTGAGGGTTTCACCCTGGCACGGAAGTTGGTGATGGTTCCTGGCGCCGGTGCGTGAATCCCCGCGCCAGGCGTATCCCACTGACGACCATCAGGAGCATGTACATGCCAAGCAATGATTCCAGGTCCCCCCTTGCGGTGATCACCGGCGCCGGTTCCGGCATCGGCCTGGCCGTGGCCCGGCGGCTGCTGCGCGAGGGCACCCGGGTAGTGGCCATGGCCCGGCGCGAGGTGCCGCCGGCCGAACTCGACGAGGCCGGCGGCCACTTGTGCTGGTTGAGCGGCGACGTCACCCGCGCCGAGGACCTCCAGTGCCTGGCGGACCTGGCCCGGGAACTGGGGCCGGTGGACTACCTGCTGCCCAATGCCGGCATCGCGCAACTGGCCGACGGCCTGGACCAGGCGGCGTTCCAGCGGCAATGGGCGGTCAACGGCGCCGGCGCGCTGAACACCCTGGCCGCCCTGCGCGGGCAGATGGCGCGGCCGTCTTCGGTGGTGTTCATCGGCACCTTCCTGTCTCAGGTGAGCTTTCCGGGGCTGGCCGCCTACATCGCCTCGAAGTCGGCGCTCAAGGCCCAGGCGCGCACCCTGGCGGTGGAGCTGGCGGGCGAGGGCATCCGCGTCAACGTCGTATCGCCCGGGCCCACGGCGACGCCGATCTGGGGCACCCTGGGGCTGGACGACGAGGCCCTGGGCAAGGTCGCCGCCAGCGTCAACGGGCGCCTGCTGGACGGCCGCTTCCTGGAGGCGGAGGCGGTCGCCGATGCGATCCTCTTCATGCTCTCGGACCAGGCCCGCGGCATCCACGGCCAGGACCTGATCGTCGACAACGGCTACACCCTGCGCTGAGACCCGCCTGCGCCGCCCCCGCGCGGCGCAGGCCGCTCAGGGCTCCTGCGGCCAGTGCCCGTCGATCTCGTACCAGCTCGCCCTGGACGCGGTGTAGATGTGCTTCTGGCTGGCGCAGTGGAAGTCGCTGTCCAGGGTGCCCAGGGCCACCGCGATCCAGTCCGGGTAATCGCCCCGGCTGTCCGACCAGAACAGCGTGGCGCCG
Source organism: Pseudomonas sp. A6 (assembly GCF_052367875.1). NCBI lineage: Bacteria > Pseudomonadati > Pseudomonadota > Gammaproteobacteria > Pseudomonadales > Pseudomonadaceae > Pseudomonas > Pseudomonas sp. A6. Next base: position 3,031,070 of record NZ_CP198970.1, read on the forward strand.
CACTGGCCGCAGAACTGGCGGCTGACCGAGGGCGAGGAGTGGAAGGTCTTCAGCAGCTCGGCGCCCTGCAGGCTCAGGGCGCTGCGCGGCACGCTGCCGTAGGTGGCGAAGGCGGCGCCATGGCCCTTGCGGCATTGGCTGCAATGGCAGTGCGAGACCGCCTTGGGCGGCCTCGACAGCTGGTAGCGGATATGGCCGCAGAGGCAGCTGCCGTGGAAGGTTTCGCTCATGTTCACGCGTCCCGGGGGTGGAAGAAGACCCGGCGCGCCAGCGGTCGGGGACGGCATCATAGCCTGGCCGCCCCCGGCGTGCCCGCTAGGCGCTCTCCGCCGGCTCCTTCAGCGCCTCCTGCACCAGCGGGTGCAGGTCGGCCTCGGGGTGCTGCGCCAGCCAGGCCGCCAGGTCGTGGCGCATGGCCGGCGTCCAGAAGCTCTGCAGGTGCTGGCGCACGCCGCGCACGGCCAGTTCGCGGTCGGCTTCGCTGGCGAAGTACTGGCCGATCTGGTTGGCCATCTTGACCAGGTTGTCGATGCTCATCGGCGCACCTCGGCTTTCTCGGCGTGGCGGCGTTCCTTCAGCAGGCGGCGCTGTTCGTCGCTGAACGCCTGGTAGCGTTTCTGCCATTCCGAGGGCTGGAAGACGCGCACCACTTCCACCGCGGTGACCTTGTATTCCGGGCAGTTGGTGGCCCAGTCGGAGTTGTCGGTGGTGATCACGTTGGCGCCGGACTCGGGGAAGTGGAAGGTGGTGTAGACCACCCCCGGCGCCACCCGCTCGCTGACCTTGGCGCGCAGCACCGTCTGCCCGGCGCGGCTGCCCACGCCGACCCAGTCGCCGTCGGCGATGCCGCGGCTCTCGGCGTCGCTGGGGTGGATCTCCAGGCGGTCCTCGGGGTGCCAGGCGACGTTGCCGGTGCGCCGCGTCTGGGCGCCGACGTTGTACTGGCTGAGGATGCGCCCGGTGGTCAGCAGCAGCGGGTAGCGGTTGTTGACCTTCTCGTCGGTGGGCACGTAGCCGGTGAGCATGAAGCGCCCCTTGCCGCGCACGAACTGGTCGATGTGCATGGTCGGGGTGCCGTCGGGCGCGGCGTCGTTGCACGGCCACTGCAGGCTGCCGTGGCGGTCCAGCTCGGCGTAGCTGACGCGGGCGAAGGTGGGTGTCAGGCGGGCGATCTCGTCCATGATCTCGGACGGGTGGCGGTAGTGCATCGGGTAGCCCAGGGCGTTGGACAGCGCCATGGTCGCCTCCCAGTCGGCCTTGCCGCCCAGCGGCTCCATCACCTTGCGCACCCGCGAGATGCGCCGCTCGGCGTTGGTGAAGGTGCCGTCCTTTTCGAGGAAGGAGCTGCCCGGCAGGAACACGTGGGCGAACTTGGCCGTCTCGTTGAGGAAGATGTCCTGCACCACCACGCACTCCATGGCCGAGAGGGCAGCGGTGACGTGCTGGGTGTTGGGGTCGCTCTGGGCGATGTCCTCGCCCTGGCAGTACAGCGCCTTGAAGCTGCCGTCCAGGGCCGCCTCGAACATGTTGGGGATGCGCAGGCCCGGCTCGGGCAGCAGGGTGACGTTCCAGGCCTGCTCGAACTGGCTGCGCACGTCGGCGTTGGAGATGTGCCGGTAGCCGGGCAGCTCGTGGGGGAAGGAGCCCATGTCGCAGGAGCCCTGGACGTTGTTCTGCCCGCGCAGCGGGTTCACCCCCACGCCCTCGCGGCCGACGTTGCCGGTGGCCATGGCGAGGTTGGCGATGCCCATCACCGCGGTACTGCCCTGGCTGTGCTCGGTGACGCCCAGGCCGTAGTAGATGGCCGCGTTGCCGCCAGTGGCGTAGAGCCGCGCGGCGGCGCGGATCAGTTCGGCGGGCACGCCGCACACCGGGCCGAGCACCTCGGGGGCGTTCTGCGGCTGGCTGACGAAGTCGCGCCAGTGGGCGAAGTCGGCCGCCTCGCAGCGCTGCTCGACGAAGCGCTGGTTCACCAGGCCCTCGGTGACGATGACGTGGGCCAGGGCGTTGAGCATGGCCACGTTGGTGCCCGGGCGCAGTTGCAGGTGCAGCTCGGCGCGGGCGTGGGGCGAATCCACCAGGTCGATGCGCCGCGGGTCGATGACGATCAGCCGCGCGCCCTGGCGCAGGCGGCGCTTGAGCTGGGAGCCGAACACCGGGTGGGCGTCGGTGGGGTTGGCGCCCATCACCAGGATGACGTCGGCCTGCATCACCGAGTCGAAGCTCTGGGTGCCGGCGGATTCGCCGAGGGTCTGCTTCAGGCCGTAGCCGGTGGGCGAGTGGCAGACGCGGGCGCAGGTGTCGACGTTGTTGTTGCCGAAGGCGGCGCGCACCAGCTTCTGCACCAGGTAGGTCTCTTCGTTGGTGCAGCGGCTGGAGGTGATGCCGCCGATGGAGTCGCGCCCGTACTTGAGCTGAATGCGGCGCAGTTCGCCGGCCGCGTGGTTGAGCGCCTCTTCCCAGCTGACTTCCTGCCAGGGGTCGCTGATGCGCTGGCGGATCATCGGCTTGGTGATGCGCTCGGGGTGGGTGGCGTAGCCCCAGGCGAAGCGGCCCTTGACGCAGGCGTGGCCGTGGTTGGCCTGGCCGTTGCGGTCCGGGACCATGCGCACCAGCTGCTCGCCCTTGAGTTCGGCGCGGAACGAGCAGCCCACGCCGCAGTAGGCGCAGGTGGTGACGACGCTGCGCTCCGGCTGGCCCAGCTGCACCACGCTCTTCTCCATCAGCGTGGCGGTCGGGCAGGCCTGCACGCAGGCGCCGCAGGACACGCACTCGGAGTCGAGGAAGTCGTCACCGCCGGCCGCCGCCACCCGCGAGTCGAAGCCGCGGCCGTCGATGGTCAGGGCGAAGGTGCCCTGGATTTCCTCGCAGGCGCGCACGCAGCGGTTGCAGACGATGCACTTGCTCGGGTCGTAGTCGAAGTAGGGGTTGGAGACGTCCTTGGCCTCGCTCAGGTGGTTGGCCCCGGCGTAGCCGTAGCGCACCTCGCGCAGGCCCACCTGGCCAGCCACGGTCTGCAGCTCGCAGTTGCCGTTGGCCGGGCAGGTCAGGCAGTCCAGCGGGTGGTCGGAGATGTACAGCTCCATGACGTTGCGCCGCAGCGTCGCCAGCTTCGGCGTCTGCGTGCGCACCACCATGCCCTCGGCCACCGGCGTGGTGCAGGAGGCGGGGTAGCCGCGCATGCCGTCGATTTCCACCAGGCACATGCGGCAGGAGCCGAAGGCTTCCAGGCTGTCGGTGGCGCAGAGCTTGGGAATGCTGGTGCCCAGCAGCGCGGCGGCGCGCATCACCGAGGTGCCGGCGGGCACGCTGATCTCGCGGCCGTCGATGCTCAGGCTGACCTGCACCTCGTTGTCGCGGGGCGGGGTGCCGAGGTCGACGATGTCGGTGGAGGGATCGAAGAGGTTGATCACTGGTCGGCCTCCGTGTGCGCCAGACCGAAGTCGGCGGGGAAGTGCTTGAGGGCGCTGGTCACCGGGTAGGAAGTCATTCCGCCCAGAGCGCAGAGCGAGCCGTATTGCATGGTGTCGCAGAGGTCCACGAGCAGCCGCGCCTGTTCCTCGCGCGCGCCGAGGTCGGTGGCGGCGATCAGCCGGTCCACCACCTCCACGCCGCGGGTGGAGCCGAGCCGGCAGGGCGTGCACTTGCCGCAGGATTCCTCGGCGCAGAACTGCAGGGCGAAGCGGGCCATGCGCGCCATGTCCAGGCTGTCGTCGGCCACCACCACGCCGCCGTGGCCGAGCATGGCGCCCATGGCGGCGAAGGCCTCGTAGTCCAGCGGGGTGTCGAACTGCGCCGGCGGCACCCAGGCGCCCAGCGGGCCGCCCACCTGCGCCGCCTTCAGCGGGCGGCCGCTGGCGGTGCCGCCGCCGTAGCCTTCCACCAGCTCGCGCAGGCTCAGGCCGAAGGCGCGTTCCACCAGGCCGCCGTGGCGCACGTTGCCGGCCAGCTGGAAGGGCATGGTGCCCAGCGAGCGGCCCATGCCGAAGTCGCGGTAGAACTGTGCGCCACGGGCCAGGATCACCGGCACCGAGGCCAGGGTGAGCACGTTGTGCACCAGCGTCGGCTGGCCGAACAGGCCCTGCAGGGCCGGCAGCGGCGGCTTGGCGCGGACCACGCCGCGCTTGCCCTCAAGTGAGTCGAGCAGGGCGGTTTCCTCGCCGCAGATGTAGGCGCCGGCGCCCACCCGCACCTGCAGGTCGAAGGCGCGGCCGCTGCCCAGCACGTCGGCGCCCAGGTAGCCGGCCTCGCGGGCGATGGCCAGGGCCTGCTCCAGGGTGTCGATGGCGTCCGGGTATTCCGAGCGCACGTAGATGTAGCCGAGGCTGGCGCCCACGGCGAGGCCGGCGATGGCCATGCCCTCGACCAGCAGGAAGGGGTCGCCCTCCATCAGCATGCGGTCGGCGAAGGTGCCGGAGTCGCCTTCGTCGGCGTTGCACACCACGTATTTCGGCGTGGCCGGGGCCTCGCGCACGGTGCGCCACTTGATGCCGGCGGGGAAGGCCGCGCCGCCGCGGCCGCGCAGGCCGGAGTCGAGCACCGCGGCGACCACCTCGGCGCCGTCCAGGGCGATGGCTCGCGCCAGGCCCTCGAAGCCGCCGTGGGCGCGGTAGTCCTCCAGGGACAGCGGCCGGGTGATGCCGGCGCGGGCGAACAGCAGGCGCTGCTGGCTCTTCAGGTAGGGAATGTCCTCCACCGGCCCCAGGGCCAGCGGGTGGCCGCTGGCGTCGACGGCCAGGGCATCGAGCAGGGCGGGCACGTCCTGCTCGCTGAGCGGGCCAAAGCCCAGGCGGCGGCCGTCGGCGTCTTCCACTTCCAGCAGCGGTTCCAGCCAGTAGAGGCCGCGGGAGCTGGTGCGGCGCAGTTCCAGCGGCAGTTGCCGGCGCTCGGCCTCGCGGGCCAGGGCGGCGGCCACTTGTTCCGCGCCCACGGCGCGGGCGACGGAGTCGCGGGGGAGGAAGAGCTTCAGCATGCGCCATCCTCCAGGCAGCCGTTGACCAGCTCGCGCAGGCGCTCGGCGGTGAGCCGCGCGTGCAGCCGGCCGTCCAGCTCCAGGGCCGGCGAGCAGGCGCAGGCGCCCAGGCAGTACACCGGGCGCAGGCTGATGTTGCCGTCGGCGCTGGTGCCGTGGTCGTCCAGCGCCAGCTGCTCGCGCAGCTGCGCGGCCAGGCGCTCGGCGCCCATGCTCTGGCAGGACTCGGCGCGGCACAGGCGCAGGGTATGGCGCGCCGGCGGCGTGGTGCGGAAGTCGTGGTAGAAGCTGATCACCCCGCGCACCTCGGCCTGGCTGAGGTTGAGGGCATGGGCGATTTCCGCGACGGCGAGGTCGGGAACGTACCCGCAGCCGTCCTGGATGGCGTGGAGGATCGGCAGCAGGGCGCCGGGGGTGTCCTTCTCGCGTGCCAGCACGTCGTGGATCAGGGGCAGGTGAAGCGTCTCATCAGGCATACAGCGTACCTCGGCATCGCGGACCGGCCTGCCATGGCGGCAAGCCTCCGGTGTCTTCGGCTGCGGCGTACCGTCCACGTCACGGCTGCGTGGTTCACCCGGTCGCCATCCCTGCCGCCGGCCGGGTGTCTTGACGCACCGGTCCGGGGGCATCCTGCAAGCTTGCCATCCTGCTCGCCCGGGGTTTGCACCCAAGCGACCCGGCGCATCCTGAAACCGACCTGCGCCCTGGCCCGGCGTCTTCCCTATTAGCGGGTTTAGCTGGTGTGCAGGCGCGGCGCCAGGGGTTGCCGATCGGCGGAAGCGCCGGGGCAACAGCGAATCAACAGTTGTTGCTCAGATAACAACAAGCCGCCCGCTTCAGGCCGCGCAAACCGGCCCGGCGGCCGCTGGAATGGTTATTGCTCGGCCCTGCGTGCAGTTCAATTTCGCCGGCCGGGCCCATGGCGGCCGCGGCCGAAGGTTCATTGCCGGGGCGGCGCCCGCCTGAGGGCCGCCCCGACCGACGAGGGATCCCGTGTGAGCGCCAACCAGCAAAGCCGCATCCTCAACCCCTTGCAGATCGCCCGCCAGCTGGCCGCCGGTTTTGCCGAGAACGCCGCCGAACGCGACGAGCGCGGCGGCACGCCCAAGGCCGAGCGCGACGCCATCCGCCACAGCGGCCTGCTGGCCCTGAGCATTCCCGGCGCCTTCGGCGGCCATGGCGCGGACTGGTCGCTGACCCTGGAGGTGGTCCGCGAGTTCGCCCGGGCCGACAGTTCGGTGGCCCACGTGTTCGGCTTCCATCACCTGATGCTGGCCACCGTGCGCCTGTTCTCGCGCCCGGAGCAGTGGCAGCCGTGGTTCGAGCTGACCGCGCGCAAGAACTGGTTCTGGGGCAATGCCCTGAACCCGCTGGACACCCGCACCCAGGTGAAGTGGTTCGACGGCTGGTGCGAGTTCTCCGGCAAGAAGAGCTTCTGTTCCGGCGCCAACGACTCGGAGATGCTGATCGCCTCGGCGGTGGACGAAAGCGCCGGCGGCAAGCTGCTGATCGCCGCGCTGCCCAGCGGCCGCAGCGGCATCGGCGTGCACGACGACTGGGACAACATGGGCCAGCGGCAGACCGACAGCGGCAGCGTGACCTTCGAGCGGGTGCGCGTGGAGCGCTCCGAGCTGCTGCTCGACCCGGGCCCGCTGAGCACGCCCTTCGCCTGCCTGCGCCCGCTGCTGGCGCAGCTGATCTTCGCCCACATGTTCCTCGGCATCGCCGAAGGCGCCTTCGAGGAGTTCCGCGGCTACACCCTCAAGGAGGCGCGGCCCTGGTTCCGTTCCAGCGCCGAGCGCATCAGCGAGGACCCGTACGTGCTGCGCCACTACGGCGACTTCTGGGTCGGCCTGGAGGGCGTGCGCCTGCTGGTGGAGCGCGCCGCCGCGCAGTTCGACGCGGCCTGGGGCAAGGAGCAGCGCCTGGGCGCCGAGGAGCGCGCGGAGCTGGCCATCGCCATCGGCACCGCCAAGGTCGCCGCCACCCGCGTGGGCCTGGAACTCTGCAGCCGCCTGTTCGAAGTCACCGGCGCCCGCGCCACCCACGCGGCGCTGCGGCTGGACCGGCACTGGCGCAACCTGCGCACCCAGAGCCTGCACGACCCCCTCGATTACCGCGTCCAGGAGCTTGGCGCCTGGGCGCTCAACCGGCAGCGACCTTCGCCCACGTTCTACTCGTAAGGAAGCCCATGCAACTGCTGACCCTCCCACCCAACCCGACACTGGCCACCTCGATCCGGGCAACCGCACAGGTCTTCGAAGACCCGAAATCGCAGGCGCTTCTCTCCCATCTGCAACAGGTCGCCCCCAGCGAGGCCAGCGTCCTGATCATCGGTGAGACCGGCACGGGAAAGGAGCTGGTCGCACGTCACATTCATAACCTGAGCGGGCGCCGCGACCGGCCCTTCGTCGCGGTGAACTGCGGAGCCTTCTCCGAATCCCTGGTGGAGGCCGAGCTGTTCGGCCACGAGAAGGGCGCCTTCACCGGCGCCCTGGGCGCCAAGCCCGGCTGGTTCGAGGCGGCCAACGGCGGCACCCTGTTCCTCGACGAGATCGGCGACCTGCCGATGCCCATCCAGGTCAAGCTGCTGCGCGTGCTGCAGGAGCGCGAAGTGGTGCGCCTGGGCTCGCGCAGGGGCATCCCGATCGACGTGCGGGTGCTGGCGGCCACCAACGTGCAATTGGAGAAGGCGATCAACGCCGGGCATTTCCGCGAGGACCTGTACTACCGCCTCAACGTCGTCACCCTGCAGCTGCCCGCGCTGCGCGAACGGCGCGGCGACATCCTGCCGCTGGTGCGGCACTTCATCGGCACCTACGGACGCAAGCTCGGCTTCGAGGCGGTCGACCTGAGCGAGGCGGCGGCGCGCAAGCTGGCGGCGTACGACTGGCCGGGCAACATCCGCGAGCTGGAGAACGTCATCCACCACACCCTGCTGGTCTGCCAGGCCGGCCGCATCGAGGCCGACGACCTGCGCCTGCCGGGGCTGCGCCCGGAACGCCTGGAGGGCGCGACTGGTGCCGACGAGCCGCTGGAAGCGCAGCTGGAACGCGCCTTCCTGCGCCTGTTCCGCGAGCGCGGCGGCGATGTGCACGGCCAGGTGGAAAGCCTGCTGGTGCGCGAGGCCTACCAGTTCTGCCATGCCAACCAGGTGCACACCTCCGACCTGCTGGGGCTCAGCCGCAACATCGTCAGGGCCCGGCTGATCGCCGCCGGCGAACTGGTGGTGAACAAGCGCCGCACGCCGGCGCCGTTGGCCAGCCGCATGGTGCGGCTGTCGATCTGAACTGGGCGGAGGAGGACGGGCGAGCACAGCTTTTCGTAGGAGCGAGCTTGCTCGCTCCTACGAAGAGCACTTCGGCGCGGCTGGGGGGACAGTCATTCCTGCGCCCTCCGGCAAACACACGCTCCCGTAGGAGCGGACTCCGTCCGCGATCCATGGCGCCGGCCCTGCCGGCGCAATCGCGGATAAATCCGCTCCTACAGGTAAACGTGCACCCCGTAGGATGGGGATTGCTTCGTGCGATACCCATCCTACGAAGCTACTCATACGGGCGAGCATGGCTTTTCGTAGGAGCGAGCTTGCTCGCGAACGAGGCTCCCTGGGGGTTCGGTGCCAGCCAAGAGCACCCTCTCCCCAACCCTCTCCCTGAAGGGAGAGGGGGCTTGTCTGTGCCAGCGGAAAGCATGGCTTCAGCCGGAAACCACCGGCGTGTCCGGCTAACTCCAGACTACCCAGCTCTGCCGAACAGTCCCCTCTCCCTTCAGGGAGAGGGTTAGGGAGAGGGGCGGAGTCAGCCCGATGCACCGGCACAACCGGGAAACGCCGTTCGCGAGCAAGCTCGCTCCTACGAAGAGCACTTCGGCGCGGCTGGGGGGACAGTCATTCCTGCGCCCTCCGGCAAACACACGCTCCCGTAGGAGCGGACTCCGTCCGCGATCCATGGCGCCGGCCCTGCCGGCGCAATCGCGGATAAATCCGCTCCTACAGGTAAACGTGCACCCCGTAGGATGGGTATTGCTTCGTGCGATACCCATCCCACGAAGCTACTCATACGGGCGAGCATGGCTTTTCGTAGGAGCGAGCTTGCTCGCGAACGGGGCTTCCTGGGGCTTCGGTGCCAGCCAAGAGCGCCCTCTCCCCAGCCCTCGGCTGCGCGCCCCGCCCTGAAGGGAGAGGGGGCTTGTCCGTGCCAACGGGAGGAATGGCCTATGCCGGATGCTTCGTGCTTGCCGGCTAACTGTGGAATACCCCCAATACGCCGAACAGTCCCTTCTCCCTTCAGGGAGAGGGTTAGGGATAGGGGCGGAGTCAGCCCGATGCACCGGCACAACCGGGAAGCACCGTTCGCGAGCAAGCTCGCTCCTACGAAAAGCGCTTCGGCGCGGCTGGCGTCTGTCATGCCCCGCGCAGGCGGCGGCCGGGGACGAAGTGGGTCGGGTCGTTGTAGCCCGGCGTGGAGGCGTGGCCGGGGGTGACCAGGGCGTCGACGAAGGCTTCGTCCTCGGCGTCCAGGCGCACGTCCAGCGCCTTCAGGTAGTCCTGCCACTGTTCCTCGGTTCGCGGGCCGACGATGGCCGCGCTGACCAGGGCGTTGTTCAGCACCCAGGCGATGGCGAACTGCACCACGCCGACACCACGCGCCTCGGCGTGGGCCTTCAGCTTCTGCGCGATCTCCAGGGACTCCGCGCGCCATTCGGTCTCCAGGATGCGCTTGTCCTGGCGCCCGGCGCGGCTGTCGGCGGCCGGCTCCACGCCCGGCAGGTACTTGCCGCTGAGCACGCCGCGGGCCAGCGGGCTGTAGGGCACCACGCCCAGGCCGTGGAATTCGGCGGCGGTGAACTGCTCGGTCTCGGCCTGGCGGTTCACCAGGTTGTACAGCGGCTGGCTGGCGATGGGCCTTGGCACGCCCAGGCGCTCGGCCACGTGGGCCACCTCGGCGATGCGCCAGCCGCGGTAGTTGGACAGCCCCCAGTGGCGCACCTTGCCCTGGGCGATGGCGTCGCCGATGGCCGCGACCGTTTCCTCCAGCGGCGTCTGCTGGTCTTCGCGGTGCAGGTAGTAGAGGTCCAGGTAGTCGGTGCCCAGGCGTTTCAGGCTGGCGTCCAGGGCCGCGGCGATGTGCTTGCGGCCCAGGCCGCGGCGGTTCGGCCAGGCGTCCGCCGGGCCCATGCCGACCTTGGAGGCCAGAACCCAGTCGTCGCGGCGCGCGGCGATGGCCTGGCCGACGATTTCCTCCGAGCGCCCGTCGTTGTAAACGTCGGCGGTATCGATGAAGTTGATCCCGCGTTCCAGCGCCTGGTCGATGATGCGCCGCGAGCTGGCGGCGTCGGTCTGGCCGCCGAACATCATGCTGCCCAGCGCCAGGGGGGAGACCTGCAGGCCGGAGCGGCCCAGGGTTCGGTAGTTCATGTCGCTCTCCGGTTGGGAAATTCAGACCGCCTCGGCCTCTTCCTGGAACAGCCCGTCGGACTGCCGGCTCCACAGGCGGTAGTACTGGCCGCGCTTCTTCAGCAGCTCCTGGTGGCTGCCGTCCTCGACCACGCGGCCCTTGTCGAAGACGATGATGCGGTCAAGGTGCGCCACCGTCGACAGGCGGTGGGCCACCACGATCACGGTCTTGCCCTGCATGATGCTGTCCAGCTGGTCCTGGATGAAGCGCTCGGTGATGGAATCCAGGCTGGAAGTGGCCTCGTCCATCACCAGGATGGGCGCGTTCTTCAGCAGCACCCGGGCGATGGCGATGCGCTGCCGCTGGCCGCCGGACAGCTTGACGCCGCGTTCGCCCACCAGGGAATCGTAGCCGTGCTCCATGCGCTCGATGAAGGCGCTGGCGCCGGCGCCGTGGATGGCCGCGGCCAGTTCCTCGGCGCTGGCCTCCAGGCGCCCGTAGTGGATGTTCTCGCGGATGCTGCGGTGGAACAGCCCCGGCTCCTGGGGGATCAGGCCGATCTGCCGGTGCAGCGAGTGCTGCGTCACCTCGCGGATGTCCTGGCCGTCGATCAGCACCTGGCCGCCGTCGACGTCGTACAGGCGCAGCAGCAGGTTGAGCAGGGTGGACTTGCCGGAGCCGGAGAAGCCCACCAGTCCGACGCGCTGGCCGGCCGGGATGCGCAGGTCGAGTTGCTCGAAGATCGGCTGGCCGGGGTGGTAGCCGAAGCGCACGCCGCGGAACTCGACGTTGCCCTGGCGCACTTCCAGGCGGCGGGCGTCGGGGCGGTCGACCACCTCGTGGGGGCGGATCAGGGTGCGCACGCCGTTGGCGATGTTGCCGGTGGCCTCGAACAGCTCCAGGAAGCGCCGCGACAGGCTGGCCACGTCGTTGATGATCAGCAGCGCCATGCTGGTGGCCATGACGAAGGCGGCGATGCTGATGGCGCCGCTGCGCCACAGCCACAGGGTGAGCAGCAGCATGCCGATCTTCAGGGCCATGCCGCAGCTGTTCTGGAACCAGCGGATCTTCTCCATGTAGCCCAGCGAGCGGCCGGCCGCCGCCAGTTCGCGGTCCAGGTAGCCGGACAGGTAGTCCAGCTCGTGGGAATGCCGGGCGAACAGGCGCACGTTGCTCAGGTTGGTCACCGCGTCCACCACCTTGCCGGTGCTGATGCTGCGCGCCGCGGAGTACTGCTGCGCCAGCGGGTGGCTGCGCCGGGCGAGGAGGAAGGAGATGCCGATGAACAGCACCGACCAGCCCAGCATGAACGCCGCCAGCAGGCCCGAGGCGCTGGCCAGCACCAGGCTCGCGAGGCTCAGGGTGACCAGCAGCGGGATCAGGTCGAAGAGCAGGATGTTCATGGTCTGGTTCACCCCCATGGCGACTTCCGAGACCTTGTGCGCCAGGGCGCCGGCGAACTCGTTGCTGACGAAGCGGTGCGAGTGCTGCTGCAGGTAGGCGTAGACGGTGTGGGTGACGCGCGCCCGCTGGCGCGGCAGCACGCGGATGTTGATGGTGTTGGCGCTGCGGGTGAAGACCACCTCCAGGGCCACCAGCACGGCGAAGCCGGCCACTGGCCAGAACAGCGCCTCGGGCGTGCTGCTGGCGTTCACCAGGCGGGTGACCTGGCCCAGGCTCCAGGGGATCAGCACGGTGCAGACCACCGCGGTGATCTGCAGCAGCAGGATCGCCAGGTAGGCCCAGCGGTACTGGCTGACGAAGTGGATGACGAAAGGTACCGGCGCCTCCGGCAGGTAACGGATGTTCCAGGCTGGGGCCTGGCGTTCGCCGGCGGTGTCGTCCGGGGTGTGGCTCATGGCGGGTAGGGTCCTTCAGGCGTGGGTCAGGGGCAGCAGGTAGCGGGTCACCGGGAAGGCCGTGCCGTCCTCCTCGAAGACCCGCGAGGCGTTGCTTTGCGGAGTGAAGCCGGCGGCGCGGTAGAAGCGCTCGGCGCGCGCGTTGCCGTCCAGCGCCCACAGGGTGATGCGGGCGAAGCCCGCGGCCTCCAGGGCCTGGCGCGAGGCCAGCCAGAGCGCGCGGCCGATGCCGGCGGACCAGGCCGCCGGCACCAGGTAGATGGAATAGAGCTCGCCGGTGCCGGGCTCGACGTCGGGGTCGCGGCTGGCGCCGAAGGAACTCCAGCCGACCACCGCGCCCTCGCGCTCGGCCACGCGGATGTCGCGGCTGCCGTTGTGGATGGCGTTGTCGATGAAGTCGACGCGGCGCTGCAGGTTGTCGGCCAGGCCCTGTAGGTAGCTGTCCGGCAGCAGCCCGCGGTAGGTCGCCTGCCAGCTCTGCACGTGGGCTTCGGCGATGGGCCGGGCGTCGCCTGGGCGAACGGCGCGGATCAGCGCGGGAATGGGCTCAGCCATGGGCGGTCTCCTTGGGGCATGCGTTATCGGCGAGCGAGGGCCTGGCGCGGCCGCTGACCGAGGCTCCGGCGGTTTCGCCCAGGCGGCGGAATGACAGCGCCGAGGCGGCGCACAGCAGCGCCCCGGCGAGCATCGCCAGGGACAGGTCGGCGACCTGTGGTTGGGCATGGCCCTGGGCGTGCATGACCAGCCCCAGCAGGCTGGCGGCCAGGCCCACCGCCAGGCTCATGGCCAGTTGCATGGACATCGCCGACAGGCTGCTGGCGCGGCTGGCCAGCTCGCGCGGCACCTCGCAGAAGGTCAGGGCGCCCAGGGTGCTGAACTGCAGCGAGCGCAGCAGGCCGCTCAGGTACAGCAGGCCCAGCAGCAGCCACAGGGGCGTGTCGGCGCGCAGCAGGGCGCAGCCGACGATGGACAGGGCGCAGAGCAGGGCGTTGCCGACCAGGGTGCGGCGCAAGCCCAGGCGCTGGACGATGCGCACCGAGAGGAACTTCACGCTCAGCGCGCCGGCGCCGCCGGCGAGGGTCAGCAGCCCGGCGTCCAGCGCCCCCAGGCCGAAGCCCAGCTGCAGCATCAGCACCATCAGGAGCGGCTGCGCGGCGCTGCCCAGGCGGAACAGGTTGCCGCCCCAGATCGCCGTGGCGAAGGTGGGGATGCGCAGCAGGCTGAGGTCGATCAGCGGCGCCGCGTGGCGCCGCGCATGGCGCCAGTAGGCCAGCGCGGCGCAGGCGCCGGCGGCCAGCAGCGCGGCCACCGCCGGCAGCGGCAGCAGGCGGTGGCCCAGGGCCTCGAAGCCGAACACCAGCGCCGCCAGGGCGCAGCCGCTGAGCAGGAAGCCGCGGCGGTCCAGGCGCCGCTGCGGATCGCCCGGGAAGTCGGGGACGAAGCGCAGGATCAGGACGATGCCCAGCGCGCCTATGGGCAGGTTGACCAGGAAGATCCAGTGCCACGACAGCAGGTCCACCAGCAGCCCGCCCAGCGGCGGGCCGAGCAGCGGCCCGACCAGCGCCGGGATGGCCAGCGCGGCCATGTTGCGCAGCAGGGTGTCGGGCGTCGACCAGCGCAACAGCAGCACCTGGCCCACCGGCGCCATCAGCGCCCCGGCGGCGCCCTGGGCCAGGCGCGCCAGGGACAGCTGCAGCAGCGAGGTGGACGCCGCGCAGGCCAGCGAGGCGAGCATGAACAGGCCGATGGCCGCCAGCAGTACCCGGCGCGGGCCGAAGCGGTCGGCCACCCAGCCGCTGACCGGCACGAACAGCGCCACCGCCAGCAGGTACAGTGACACCACCAGGTTCATGCGCACCGCGGCCTCGCCGAAGTCGGCGGCCATCTGCGGCAGCGCGGTGAGCACCGCGGTGCTGTCCAGCAGTTCCATGAACAGCGCGGCGCCGGTGATCATCGGCACCAGGCGGCCGCCGCGCGCCGGGGCATCGGTAGCGGGGAGCAGGGGGCGCATGGCTGCGCCCATCAGAACAGCCCCGAGGTCGGCGGCTCGCTGCCCTTCAGGCGCCAGGCGCCGACCACCGCGGCCTTCCAGTGGCGCGGGTTGTGGTTGGCCAGGGTGCGGGCGTTGCGCCAGTGGCGGTCGAGGTTGTGCTGGCGGCCGGTGGTGGAGGCGCCGCCGACGTCGAACAGCAGTTCGGCGGCCTTGAGCGCCGATTCCACGGCTATGTATTGCGCCTGGGCCACTTCCACGGCGGCGAGGTTCACCGCGTCGTGCTCCAGGCCCGCCGCCCAGGCTTCGTCGAGGCGCTCGGCGGCGCGCAGGATCACCGCCTCGGCGGCCAGGGCGCGGGCGGAAATCTCGCCCACGGCGAATTCCACGTAGGGGTCGTCCACCGAGCGCTGCGCGCTGCTGTGCTTGATCGGCCGGGCGTGGTCGCGGGCGAAGGCCACGGCGTCGGTCAGGGCGTTGCGGGCGATGCCGGCCTCCACCGCGCCGAGGAACAGCTGCAGGAAGGGTGTGACGATGGAGCGCTGGCCTTCCTCCACCACCCGCGGGCGGATTTCCCCCGGCTGCACCAGCAGGTCGTTCAGGCGCGTGGTGCCGCTGGCGGTGAGGCGCTGGCCCATGGCGTCGAAGTCGTCCAGCAGTTCCAGGCCCTCGCGGTCGCGCGGGACCACGAAGGACACCGGCCTGTCTTCTTCGTCCAGGGCCACCGCGCTGACCCAGTCGGCGTACAGCGAGCCGGTGCTGTAGAACTTGCTGCCGCTGGCGCGGAAGGCCTCGCCGTCGCGGCGCAGGCGCGCGCTCACCGCGCCGTTGGCGCCGCCGACCTCCCAGCCGGCGTTGCCGAACACCTCGCCGGCGAGGAAGCGCGGGAACCAGCGCTGCTGCTCGGCCTGGTCGCCGCGGGCGAGCAGGCCCTCGATGAAGGCGAAGCTGGGGCGCAGCGACTGGGCGACGTTGGAGTCCACCGCCGCCAGGTCGATGACGAACTGCACGGTGTCGCGCACGCTGGCGCCGGCGCCGCCGTACTCGGCGGGGATGCGCAAGCACAGCAGGCGGTCGGCGGCCAGGGCGCGCACCTGCTCGTGGGGCAGCTGGCGCAGGCGCTCGCGTTCGGCGGCGCCCTCGGCGATGGCGGCCAGGCGCGGCACGGCGCGGCGGCGCAGCTCGGCCAGGTCGAGGGGGGCGGGGGGCAGGGTGGTTGCGGCGGGTGTAGGCATCTTCAGGTCCATCTCGGGAAAGGGATCAGGCCGGCGCCTGGGCGAAGCGCAGCGGCGCGCTGGCCTGGCGCAGGGCCGCCGGGTCGCGGTAGCGGGCGCCATGGTGGTCGGCGGGCAGGCGCGCGTGGCCGGCGCCGAACAGCCGTTCGCGCAGGGTCTCGCCGTCGTTGTAGGCCTCGCGGAAGCGTCCGCGGCGGCGCAGCTCGGGCACCACCAGTTCGATGAAGTCGCGCGCGGTGTGCGGGGTGAGGAACTGGCGCAGGTTGATGCCGTCGATACCGTCCTCGTCGAGCCATTTCTCGATCTCGTCGGCCACCACCTTCGGCGTGCCGGCGACGAAGAAGCGGCCCTCGTCGAAGCCGCCCAGGCGCTTCACCAGCTGGCCCACGGTGGCCTGCGGGTCGCTGGCCAGCAGCGCCGCCCAGGGCCCGCCGCCGGGCAGCTCGGCCAGCGGCGTGTGCGCCGGGAAGGCGGCCAGGTCGACGCCCGACTGCATGTGCGCCAGGGCGCCGTCGAGGCTCTGCAGGCGCCGGTAGTCTTCCAGTTTGGCCTGCACTTCCAGGTCGTTGCGGCCGACGATCACCGCCGCCTGGACGATGAACTTGATGCCCGCCGGATCGCGCCCGTGGGCGCGGGCGCGTTCGCGCATGTGGGCGATGTTGCGGCGCACCGCGGCCGGGGTGGGGCCTCCGGTGAACACCACTTCGGCGTGGCGCCCGGCGAACTCGGTGCCGGCCGGCGAGCCGGTGGCCTGGAACAGCACCGGGGTGCGCTGCCGCGAGGGCTGGCAGAGGTGCGGCCCGGCGACCTTGAAGTGCTCGCCGACGTGGTCGATGTAGCGCACCTTGGCCGGGTCGGTGTAGATGCGCCGCTGGCGGTCGGCGATCACCGCGTCGTCGTCCCAGGAGCCTTCCCAGAGCTTGTAGAGCACGTCCAGGTATTCGTCGGCGATCTCGTAGCGGCGGTCGTGGGGCACCTCGTCGCCCAGGCCGAAGTTGCGCGCGGCGTTGGGCAGGTAGGAGGTGACGATGTTCCAGCCGACGCGGCCGCGGGTCAGGTGGTCGAGGGTGCTCATGCGCCGGGCGAAGGCGAAGGGCGGCTCGTAGGTGGTGGAGAAGGTGGCGCCGAAGCCCAGGTTGCGGGTCACCGCGGCCATCGCCGGGATGACCAGCAGCGGGTCGTTGCTGGGCACCTGCACGGCCTCGCGCAGGGCCGTCTCGGGGCCGCCGCGGAAGCGGTCGTAGACGCCCACCACGTCGGCCAGGAAGACGCCGTCGAAGGTGCCGTGCTCCAGCAGTTGCGCCAGTTCCGTCCAGTAGTCGATGTCGTTGAAGCGGTGCCGCTGGTTTTCCGGGTGGGCCCAGAGGCCGTGGACGATGTGGCTGACGCAGTTCATCTCGAACAAATTAACGTGCAATGGCTTCGACACGGATGCGGCGCTCCCGGGGTTGCGGCAGGTGGGGAATGGCGCCCAGCAGGGCGCGGGTGTAGTCGTGCTGCGGGCGGGCGAAGACCTCGCGCACCGGGCCGCTCTCGACGATGTGGCCGTCCTTCATCACCAGCACGCGGTCGCTGACGTGGCGCACCACGCCCAGGTCGTGGGAGATGAACAGGCAGGCCAGGCCCAGGCGCTGCTTGAGGTCGGCCAGCAGGTCGAGGATCTGCGCCTGCACCGAGACGTCCAGCGCCGACACCGGCTCGTCGCACACCAGGATTTCCGGCTGCGCCGCCAGGGCGCGGGCGATGGCGATGCGCTGGCGCTGGCCGCCGGACAGCTCGATGGGCCGGCGCTGCAGCATGCCCGCCGGCAGGCGCACCAGTTCCAGCAGTTCGCGCGCCCGCTGCTGGCGCTCGGCGCGGCTGCCGCCGGCCCGGGCCAGGGCCTCGTCGAGGACGCGGGCCACGCTGTAGCGCGGGTCGAAGGAGGCCAGCGGGTCCTGGAACACCACTTGGATGCGGCGCCTCTCGCGGCGCTGGGCGAGGGCGTCGAGGGCGCTCCAGGCCTGGCCGCGCAGGTACACCTCGCCGCTGTCAGGGCGCTCCAGGCCGAGGATCATGCGGGTGAGGGTGGTCTTGCCCGAGCCGGATTCGCCGACGATGCCCAGGGTCTCGCCGGCGCGCAGGGTGAAGGAGGCGTCGGCCACCGCCTGCTGCGCCGCGCCGTTCGGGCCGTGGAAGTGCTTGGCCAGTTGCCGCGCCTCCAGCACCACCGGCTGGGCGCCGAGGCTGGCCGGCGGCGGCTCGCTGGCAACGGCCTGCGGCGCATGGCTGAGGTGCACCGCCGAGGCGGCGCGCAGCAGCGAGCGGGTGTAGGGGTGGCGCGGGTCTTCCAGCACCTGGTCGACCGGGCCTTCCTCGACTATCACGCCGTGCTGCATCACCGCCACGCGGTGCGCCAGGCGCGCCACCACCGCCAGGTCGTGGCTCACCACCAGCATGGCGCGGTTGCGCTGGCGCAGGCTTTCCAGCAGGTCGAGGACCTGCGCCTGGACGGTGGCGTCCAGCGCCGTGGTGGGTTCGTCGGCGATCAGCAGGTCGGGGTCGCAGGCGATGGCCGAGGCGATCAGCGCGCGCTGGCGCAGCCCGCCGGAAAGCTGGTGCGGGTACTGGCGGGCGCGCAGCTCGGCCTCGGGCACGCCCACCGCGCGCAGCAGCTCGAGGACCTTCTGCTGGCGCCGCTCGCGGTCCAGGGACGTATGCAGGCGCAGCGGCTCGTCGATCTCGCGGCCCACCTGGCGCAGCGGGTCCAGCGAGCCGAGGGCATCCTGCATCACGAAGCCGATGCGCGAGCCGCGCAGCTCGCGCCACTGGCGGCCGCCGAGGTTCAGCAGGTCCTGGCCGTCGAAGGCCAGGCGCCGTGCGCGGATGTGCGCGCCGGCGCCGGTGAGCCCGGCCAGGGTGCGCGAGGTGACGCTCTTGCCCGAGCCGGACTCGCCGACCAGGGCCAGGCATTCGCCGGGGTAGAGGCTGAAGGACACCTGCTGCAGCACCGGCTGGGCGCGGCCGAAGGCGACGTCCAGGTCGGCCACTTCCAGCAGCGGGCGGAACGGGTTGATCAGGGTGGTCATGGGCGTTTGCCCTCGCTGTAGCGCAGCAGGGCGCGGCCGAGCACGGTCACGGCGACCACGGTGAGGGTCACCGCCGTGCCCGGTGCCGCGACCAGCCACCAGGCGTTGGAGAGGAAGTTGCGGCCGACCGAGAGCATCGAGCCCCATTCGGGCGCCGGCGGCGGCGCGCCGAAGCCGAGGAAGCTCAGCGAGGCGCCGGCGGCGATGTTGGCGCCAATGCCCAGGGTGGCCAGGATCAGCACCGGGCGGATGGCGTTGGGCAGCAGGTGGCGCCAGATCACCGCCGGCCGCGACAGGCCCAGGGTGACCGCCGCCTCGACGTAGGCGGCGCCGCGCACCACCTTGGCCTGGGCCCGCACCAGGCGGGCGTAGCGCGGGATGCCGGCGATGCCCACGGCGAGCATGGCGTTGACCAGCCCCTGGCCCCAGAAAGTGATGATGACCAGGGCCAGCAGCAGTTCCGGGAAGGCCAGCAGCACGTCGATGCCGCGCATCGCCGCGGCATCCAGCCAGCGCGGCCCGAGCCCGGCGGCCAGGCCCACGGCGATGCCGCCGAGCAGGCCGATGGCGGTGGCCGCCAGGCCCATCAGCAGCGACGGCCGGGCGCCGTGGACCAGGCGCGCGAGCACGTCGCGGCCGTTCTCGTCGGTGCCCAGCCAGTGCGCCGCGCTGGGCGCCTGGAAGGCGTGGCGGGCGCTGGCCAGCAGCGGGTCGGTGGCCACCAGCCAGGTCGGCGCCAGGCTGGCGAGCACCAGCAGCGCCAGGAACACCCCGGCCAGCGTCAGGCCCGGGCGGGCCAGGGCCGCGCCGAGGAAGGCGGGCAGCTGGCGGCGCCGCGACGGCGCGGGCAGCAGGCGGGGCAGTGCGGTCGACGGACCGGCCATGGGCGTTCTCCTGTCAGGGCGCCGGGTTCGGCAGGCGCGCGTGGATGGCGTCGATGGCGGCGAGTGCCTCCGGCGTCAGCTGCAGCTCGGCGGCGTCGAGGTTCTGCGCCAGTTGCTCCAGGCTGGTGGCGCCGTTCAGCGCGCTGGCCACGAAGGGCTTGGCGATGACGAAGGCCAGGGCCAGTTGCGCCGGCGCCAGGCCCAGCTCTCGGGCCAGCTCGACGTAGGTGCGGGTGGCTTGCTGCGCCTCGGCGCTGGCGTAGCGGGCGAAGCGGCCGTAGGCGGAACCGGCGCTCAGGCGCGCGCCGGCCGGCTGGGCGCCGTCCAGGTACTTGCCGGTGAGCACGCCGAAGGCCAGCGGCGAGTAGGCCAGCAGGCCGATGCGCTCGCGGTGGCTGAACTCCGCCAGGCCCGTCTCGTACTGGCGGTTGAGCAGGCTGTAGGGGTTCTGCACGCTGAGGATGCGCGGCAGGCCCAGGCGCTCGGACTGCCTGAGGAACTCGGCCACGCCCCAGGGCGTTTCGTTGGACAGGCCGATGTGGCGCACCCGCCCGGACTTCACCAGTTCGGCCAGGGCGGCGAGGGTTTCGCCGATGTCGTCGCTCTGCTCGTCGTCCACCCAGGGGTAGTCGCGGGTGCCGAAGAAGTTCGTGCTGCGGCTGGGCCAGTGCAGCTGGTAGAGGTCCAGGTAGTCGGTCTGCAGGCGGTCGAGGCTGCCGTCCAGGGCGCTGCGCAGGGTGGCCAGGTCGAAGCGCGTGGCGCCGCCGCGGATGTGCTGCATGTGCCCGCTCTGGCGCGGCGGGCCGACGATCTTGCTGGTCAGGACGATGTCCTGGCGGCGTTTGCTGCGCGCAAGCCAGGTGCCGATGAAGCGCTCGGTGTCGCCCCAGGTGTCGGCCCGGGACGGGGTGGGGTACATCTCGGCGGCGTCCACCAGGTTGACCCCGCGCGAGAGCGCGTAGTCGAGCTGGCGGTGGGCGTCGGCCTCGCTGTTCTGGTGGCCCCAGGTCATGCTGCCGAGGCCGATGACGCTGACCTTGAGGTCGCTGTTGCCGAGTGGGCGGTAGTTCATGCCGGTGGTCTCTCGCAGGTTCAGGCCGAAGCGGCCGCGGGTTGTTCGTAGCGGCTGGCCGGGTAGGGCAGGCCGAGGTGTTCGCGCAGGGTGCTGCCCTGGTATTCGTGGCGGAACAGCCCGCGCTGGCGCAGGCGCGGCACCACTTCGTCGACGAAGCTCTCCACGCCCGAGGGGAAGCTGTCGGGCATGATGTTGAAGCCGTCGGCGGCGCCGGCGAGGAACCATTCCTCCAGGCTGGCGGCGACCTGCTCGGGGGTGCCCACCAGCAGCCGGTGGCCGACCAGGATGCGCCGCGACAGCTGGCGCACGCTGAGGTTCTCGGCGCGGGCCAGGTTCAGCTGGGCTTCGAGGAAGCCGTGGGAGCCCTTCTCGAATTCGTTGACCGGGCCGATGCGCTGCCAGGGCAGCGGCGCGTCCGGGTCCAGCTCGCTGGCGTCGACGCCGATGCGCTGGGCGATCTGCCGCAGCAGGCCGCCTTCGCCCAGGTAGCCGTTCAGCCGCTCGAAGCGCTCCAGGGCCTCGGCCTCGGTGCTGCCGATCACCGTGGACAGGCCGGGCATGATCTTCAGGTGCTCGGGGTTGCGCCCCCACTGGCGGGCGCGCTGCTTCATCTCGCGGTAGAAGGCCTGGCCGTCGGCGAGGGTGGTCTGGGTGGTGAAGATGGCGTCGGCGAAGCGCGAGCCCAGGGCCTTGCCGCCCTCCGAGGAGCCGGCCTGGAACAGCACCGGGCGGCCCTGGGGCGAGCGCGGCACGTTGAGCGGGCCCTTGACCGAAAAGTAGCGGCCGACGTGGTCGATGGCGTGCACCCGGGCCGGGTCGGCGAAGCGCCCGGAGGCGGCGTCGCCGAGGATGGCGCCGTCTTCCCAGCTGTCCCACAGCTTGAGGGTGACGTCGACGAACTCCTCGGCGCGGGCGTAGCGGTCCACGTGCAGCGGCGCGCCGGCCAGGCCGAAGTTCTGCGCGGCGGCGTCGCCGGCGTTGGTCACCACGTTCCAGGCCGCGCGGCCGCCGCTGATATGGTCGACCGAGGCGATGCGCCGGGCCAGGTTGAAGGGTTCGTTGTAGGAGCTGGAGGCGGTGGAGATCACGCCGATGCGCTGGGTGGCCAGGGCCACCGCGGTGAGCAGCACGGTGGGCTCCAGGCGCCCGGCCGGCTGGCGGCCGACGTCGCCGGCCAGGGCCGGGCCGTCGGCGAGGAAGATGGCGTCCAGGGTGCCGCGCTCGGAGATGCGCGCGATGTTCTGGTAATAGCCCACGTCCAGGTAGGCGGTGGGCGGCGCCTCGCCGGTGCGCCAGGCCGCGGCGTGGGCGCCGAAGCCGAGGATGTTCATGCCGATGCTCATTTGCCGCTGTGCGTTGCTCATGCCGGGGTCTCCTCGGTGCTAGGGGCTTGCTGTTGCGCGGCCCTGGCGGCGGCGAAACGCTCGCTCCAGGCCTCGCTGGGAAGGGTGCCGTTGAGGTGGTAGTCGCCCAGGTAGGCCTCGCGCAGGATCGCCGGGTTGTGCGAGGCCAGGGTGCGGGCGTTGCGCCAGTGCCGGTCGAGCCGGCGGCCGCTGCTGGTGGCCGAGGCGCCGCCGACCTCGAAGAGCAGGGTGGCGGCCTCCAGCACCTGGGGCAGGACGATCTGCTGCGCCTGGTAGGCGTGGATGTCGGCCTCGGCGTACAGCTCGCGGCTGGCGGTGCCCACGCGGTGCGCCTGCCAGGTGCGTTCGAGGGTGGCCGAGACGGCTTCCACCAGCGCCTCGGCGGAGAACGCCAGGCTGCCCAGGCGGCCCACCACGCGCTGCACCAGCGGGTCCTGGCGCGGCTCGGAGCGGCCGGGGATGCCGAAGGCGCGGGTGCGGCCCTGGACGAAGGCGACGGCGTCGCGCAGCACCGCCCGGGCGATGCCGGCCAGGGTGGCCAGGTGCACCTGCTGGTAGAAGGCGGTGATGTAGCTGTCGCTGCGCCCTTCGCCGAGCTTGAAGCGGCGGAACAACTGGTGTTCCTCGACGCGGACCTTGTCGAAGCGGGTGGTGCCGCTGCCGGTCAGGCGCTGGCCGAAGCCGTCCCAGTCGTCCAGGCGGGTGACGCCGGGCGCGTCGGTGGCCACGGCCACGGCGACGTGCTCGTCGCCATCGCTGGCCGACACGGCGATCCAGTCGGCGTAGAGGGTGCCGGTGCAGTAGTACTTCTCGCCGTCGAGCAGCCAGTGGTCGTCCTCGCGGACGAGGGTGACGCTGTTGCCGGTGACTTCGCTGCGCTCGGCCATGGCCGCGCCGAACAGCTCGCCGCCGACGATGCGCGGGAACCAGTGCCGGCGGCTGGCTTCGTCGTCGTCGTTGAGGCGGCCTTCGACGAAGCCGAAGTGCGCGCGGAAGATCTGCGGCAGGTTGGAGTCGGCCTCGCCGAGGCGGCGGACCAGGCGGAACAGCTGCGGCAGGCTGGCGCCCAGGCCGCCGTAGGCCAGGGGAATGCGCAGCGCGCCGAAACCGGCCTCGCGCAGCCAGGCCACCGGCTCGTAGGCCAGCTCGCGCTGCTGCTCGCGCTCGATGGCGCCGGCGGCGATGCGCTGGAACACCGCTTCGAAGCGTTGCAGCAGGGCGTTGTCGTCGGGGTGCGCCGGCGCACTCGCGGCGGCGGGAAGGTCGTCGGGGAAGATCATCGCGGTGTCCTCGGGGCGGGCGATGGAAGGGGGCGGCGCCTCGTGGGCGTCGAACAGTTGGCGCAGCTGGGCCAGGGCGATGCTCGCGGTCATGCTCATGCCTCGCTCACCCGCGGGTCGACCAGGGCGTTGAGCAGGTCCACGGCCAGGTTCACCAGCACGTAGATCGCCGCCGCCAGCAGGGTGATGCCGAGCACCACGGGCACGTCCTTGTCGTTCACCGCGTTGAGCATCAGTCGGCCGATGCCCTGGCGGGCGAACAGGTTCTCGGTGATCACCGCGCCGCCCAGCAGCGCGGCGAAGACGAAGCCGGACAGGGTGATCAGCGGCGTCAGCGCATGGCGCAGGGCGTGGCCCAGGCGCACGCCGGCCTCGGACAGGCCGCGGGCGCGGGCCATGGCGATGAAGGGCTGTTCGAGGATTTCCTCCAGCTCCTGGCGCAGCACCTGGGCCAGCACCGCGGCCACCGGCAGGGCCAGGGTTAGGATCGGCAGCACCAGGCTCTTCCAGCCGCGCGAGCCGGTGGGCGGCAGCCAGTGCAGCTGGAAGGAGAACACCAGCAGCAGGAGGATGCCGAGCACGAAGCTGGGCATGGACGACAGCAGCAGCTCGCCGCCGGAGGCCAGGCCGCGGGCCCAGGGCGCGCGGTTGGCGGTCAGCACCGCCGCGCTCACCGCCAGCAGTACCGCGGCCAGCGCCGCCCACAGGGCCAGCTGGGCGGTGGCGCCGACCTGCCCGGCGATGGCCTGGGCCACCGGGATGCGCAGGCGGTACGACTCGCCCAGGTCGCCCTGGACCAGGCGCCCCAGGTAGTGGGCGTATTGCACCGCCAGCGGCTGGTCCAGGCCGTAGTCGCGGCGCACCTGGGCGATGGCCTCGGCGGTGGGCATGGCGTCCGGCCCGCCGAGGATGGCCAGGGCCGGGTCGCCGCCGCTGACGTTGAGGGCGACGAAGGTCAGGCTGGCGGCGCCCCAGAGCACCGCCAGGCCGCCGAGGAAACGCCAGAACACGCGGCGCAGGGCTTTCATGGTTGCGGCTCCCGGTCCAGCCAGACGCTGGTGAAGAAGGGCACGTTGTGCGAGCTGTCGAACACCACGCCCTTGACGTCGCGACGGTAGGCGATGGTCAGCTGGCTTTCGTAGACCGGCACCGCCGGCACCACTTCGGTGAGGCGTTGCTGGGCGGCGCTGTACAGGCGCTGCTGCTCGGCCGCGTCGGTGCTGCGGCGGGCGCGGGCGAGCAGGTCGTCGAGCCGGGCGTCGCGCAGGCGCGCGCTGTTCTGCCCGATCAGCTTCGGCGTGGCGATGGAGTTGCTGTGGTAGAGGATGTACAGCCCGTCCGGGGTGTTGGTGTGCCAGTAGCCGCCGACCAGCGCCTGGTAGTCGCCGGCGTAGCGCAGGTCGTTGACCTGGGCCTGGGGCAGCACGCGCAGGCCCAGGTCGATGCCGATCTTCTTCGCGTCGGCCTGCATGGCCACCGCCACGTTGGCCGGCAGCGCCGGGCTGTCGATCATCAGCAGGGTGGCGGCCAGGCGCCGGCCGTCGCGGCTGCGGTAGCCCTCGGCGTCGCGCGCGGTCCAGCCGGCCTCGTCGAGCAGGGCGTTGGCCGCGACCACGTCGTAGCCCAGGGCGTTGCGCCAGGCCGGGTCGTAGAAGCGGGTGTTGGCGGCGAGGAAGTCGGCCTTGACCTGGAACTCGCCGAAGCCGCTGATCCAGGCCAGGCCCTCGCGGTCGATGGCGCGGGCCAGGGCCTTGCGCACGCGCACGTCGTCGAAGGGGAAGCGTTCGACGTTGAAGGTCAGGCTGCGCACCGGGTTGCCCTTGCGGATGCGGCTGCGCAGCACCAGTTGCGGGTCCTTGCGGATGGCCTGGGCGTTCTGCGTCGGCGCGTCCAGGGTGAAGTCGTACTGCCCGGAGACCAGCGAGCTGTAGCGGATCAGCGCCTCGGGCACGAAGCTCAGTTCCAGGCGCTCCAGGTAGGCCGGGCCCTGGTGCCGCAGCACCGGCGGCGCCCAGTGGTAGCCGGCGCGGCGCACGAAATTGGCGCCCTGGTCGCGGGTGTAGCTTTCCAGCACGAAGGGCCCGGAGCCCACCGGATGGGCGGCGATGGATTTCGGGTCTTCGAGGATCTGCTTCGGCGAGATCATGCCCAGCCAGGACTGCGCCAGCACGTCGAGGAAGGGCGAGTAGGGCTCGCGCAGGGTGGCCTGGAAGGTGTACTCGTCGAGCACCTTGCCCGACTGGTAGGGCGCGATGTAGGCCGCGGCCAGCGGCGACTTGGTGGCCGGGTCGCGCATGTGTTCGAGGTTCACCCGCACCGCTTCGGCGTTGAACTTCGTGCCGTCGCTGAAGCTGACGTCGTCGCGCAGGTGGAAGGTGTAGGTCAGGCCGTCTGCGGAAATCTCCCAGGATTTGGCCAGCCAGGGCGAGACCTTGCCCTGTTCGTCCTGGTACACCAGGCAGTCGTAGAGGATGCGCCCCAGCCACTGCACGTTGCCGTGGGACAGGGCGTGGATGTCGAAGGAATAGGTGTCCAGCGCGGCGCTGGCGCGCAGGGTGCCGCCGGGCTTGCCGGGGGCCTGCTCGTGGAAGTCCTCGGCGGGGTAGCTGAGCTGGCCGTCCTTGAGGGTGCCGGTGTCGAGGGCGGCGCCGCCGGCGCCGGGCCCATCGTCGGCGGCCGGCGAGCAGCCGGCCAGCACGGCGGCCAGCAGGGCGCCGGCCGCCAGGGGCAGGAGTCTGTCGATCATGCCGGCCTCCGCGGGAGGGCCGGTGGGGTGTGCGGTGTCGATGGCATCTACGATGTCCCTGTTGCCAGGCGGGCGGCGGATCGCGCCGCCCGCGTCAGTGCGCGCCGCCCCGGTCGGGTGGCGCGGCCGGTCAGTAGCGCAGTTCGAGGCCGACGTAGGCGCCGATGCCGTCGCCCGGGTAGAGGGCGGCGACGTCCTTGCCCTTGGCGTCGTACTGCGGCGCCACGGCGGTCACGTACTTCTCGTTGGCGAGGTTCTTGAGGTCGAGGGAGACCTTCCAGTCCTTCTTCGGCGCCTCGTAGCCGACCCCCGCGCCGAAGATGGTGTAGGAGGGCGCGTAGAAGCTGTTGGCGTAGTCCACCGCGGTGCGCGAGGCGGATGTCACGTTGACGCCGCCATAGAAGCCGCTGGGGTGCTGGTACTGCAGCTCGCCCTGGTAGACGTGCTTGGGAATGCCCGGCAGCTGGTTGTCGCCGAAGGTGTCGTCGTGGCGGTAGTAGAAGTCGTTGTAGGTGTACGCCTGGCGCCAGCTGATCTTCTCGCCGACGCTGTTTTCCCAGAGCAGGGTGTTCAACCCGGCCTCGACGCCCTGGTGGATGGTCGGGCTCTCGGCGTTGAAGGCCGAGGTGACCGCGGCGGTGGTGGCCGTGGCGGGAATGATCTGCACGTTCAGCAGCTCGTCGCGGATCCACGAGCGGTACAGCGCCAGGCTGCCGTCGAAGATGCCGTGGGAGCCTTTGATGCCGACCTCCAGGGTGTTGGCCTTCTGTTCCACCAGCGGCTTGACGAAGGGCGTGGCGGCCGCCGAGTTGGAGTACTGCCAGGACGCCGGCGGGTCGATGGAGCGGCTGAAGTTGCCGAACAGCTGCAGGTCCGGCGTCAGTTGGTAGCGCAGGCCGATGCGCGGCGCGGCGCTCCAGTTCTCGTAGGTGTCCTTGCTCGGGTAGCCGCTGGTGTTGCTGGTGTTCACGTACTTGATGTCGGTGCTGCGGCGCACGTTGATGAAGGACAGGCCGGTGGTCAGCCAGAGGTCCTCGGTCAGCTCCAGGTCGTTGCCGAAGGAGAAGACGTGGTCGAAGGACGAACCGTAGTCCACCACCTTCACCGGCTGCTTGTTGGCCCGCGTCGAGTCGACTCCGCCCTTGATGTGCTCGGTGGAGGTGAAGGCCGCGCTGGAGCGGCTCTCGTGGCCGAACCACTGGTCGCTGCGCGCGTAGTTGAGGACGAAGCTCAGGTCGTGCCAGTCCCAGTAGCTGGGGTTGGTCGGGCTGTCCGGGCTGTTGTTGTGCGGGTAGTCGTAGTAGACCAGGCCGACGTCCAGCCTGGAGTCGTCGTCGAAGGTGTAGGTGGTCTTGCTGCCGACCCAGGTGCTGCCCGGCCGGCGGCTGCCGGCGCCGCTGCTGGCGGCGGTGGGGCTGGCCTTGTCCGGGTCGTGCTTGAGCTGCTTGAGGGTGATGGCGCTGGGGTCGTTGTGGTACTCGTCGCGGTAGCGCACCAGCAGGCGCGTCTCCAGCTTCGGGTTGAAGCGGTAGCCCAGGTTGAGCACCACGCCCTGGCTCTTCGACAGGCTGTAGTCGCGGTAGCCGTCGTTGCGGTAGTTGTCGACGTTGGCGTAGTAGTCGAAGCCGCCGACCACGCCGCCGGCGCTGAGCACTTCCTTCTGGTAGCCGTAGCTGCCGGCCTCCACCCGCAGGCGGGTGCCGGGCGCGCTGTAGCCGGTCTGGTTGACGAAGTTCACCGCGCCGCCGAGGGTCAGCGCGCCGTACTGGAAGGCGTTGGCGCCGCGCAGGATCTCGGTGTAGTTCACCCCCGAGCCGTTGAGGAACTCGTAGGGCGTACCGCCCGGGCCGGTCAGCGGCAGGCCGTCGAAGAGGAACTTGATGCCCTCGCGGAAGTAACCCGGCGAGGTGTTGGCGCCCGAACCGCGGATGGATATCTTCGCCGCGTCGTTGCCGCCGGTGGACTGCACGAACACGCCGGGCTGGTAGGCCAGGGTGTCCTGCAGGTTGGCGGTACGGCCCTTGGAAAGCTGCTCGCTGTCCACCACGCTGACGCCGCCGGGCACGTCGGCGAGCTGGCTGCGCGCCGCCTCCACCGGGGTTTCCTTCTGTGCCTGCACCACTACCGTCTGTAGGCGGGTACCGCTGTTCTGCTTGCTGCTGTCGCTGGCATCGCTGCCTGCGGTTTCGGCCATTGCCTGGGTCCCCACCAGCAATACCGCCGAACCGAAACTTGCCGACCAGAATGTTGCCCGGCGAATAGCCAGCGCAAGTTTCCCCCACTCACCCCCAGAATAATTAACCACCAACTTCGAATCCTCATGGAATAGATAAAGTAATTGGCTTTCTATTCGTATAGTCATGCTCCATCTGTACTTGAGCAGGACTCGTGCCAGGTTGTTAATTCCTTTTAAATCAAGGTGTTGATGGTTTTTTGTGGTTTTTGTCTGCTTGCGCTGGATCAACAGGTGCTGATGTTCTGTTGGTTTGTGCGCAGTGTTTGGGTTATATGCAAATAACGGGGTGTTGGGTGGCGGAAAGTTGTATTGCGGGGCGGGGGAAGTTGTGGTGTTTTTTGTAGGAGCGAGCTTGCTCGCGAACAGGGTCAGCCGGTGAGACTGGTGTGGGAGGCTGACTCCGTACCCTCTCCCCAGCCCTCTCCCTGAAGGGAGAGGGGGCCGTTCGGTGTGCTCTGGTGGTCTGGCTTAAGCCGGAAGTTGCAGGAGTGTGCTGATGCCGCGATTGGCAGAGGACAGTCCCCTCTCCCTTCAGGGAGAGGGTTAGGGAGAGGGCGCTCTTCAGGACAGGCACCGCCTCCGACCGGCAGAACTCCGTTCGCGAGCAAGCTCGCTCCTACAACAGCAGCGCCCCCCTCAAACCGCCAACCCCCACAACCAGCGCTCCTCGAACGGCGGCGCCAGGTCGACGCTGGCCGGCGCCAGCTGCGCCACCTTCGGGCGGCCCTCCGCCGGTAGTTGCGGCACCGAGGCCAGCAGGCGCTGGGTGTAGGGATGCTGCGGGTTCCGCAGCACCACCTCGGTGGGGCCGGCCTCCTCCCTGAAGGGAGAGGGGCTTGTCCGTGCCGAGAGAAGGAATGGCTTCAACCTGAAACCACCGGCGTGTCCGGCTAACTCAAGAGCATCCGAACGCACCGAACGGTCCCCTCTCCCTTCAGGGAGAGGGTTAGGGAGAGGGCGCTCTTCAGGACAGGCACCGCCTCCGACCGGCAAACCCCGTTCGCGAGCAAGCTCGCTCCTACAACAGCAGCGCCCCCATCAAACTGCCAACCCCCACAACCAGCGCTCCTCGAACGGCGGCTCCAGGTCGACGCTGGCCGGCGCCAGTTTTGCCACCTTCGGGCGGCCCTCGGCCGGCAGTTGTGGCACCGAGGCCAGCAGGCGCTGGGTGTAGGGATGCTGCGGGTTCCGCAGCACCGCCTCGGTGGGGCCGGCCTCGACCACCTTGCCTTGCAGCATCACCAGCACTTCGTCGCTGAGGTGGCGGATCACCCCCAGGTCGTGGGAGATGAACAGGTAGGCCAGGCCCAGTTCGTCCTGCAGGTCGGCCAGCAGGTCGAGCACCTGGGCCTGCACCGAGACGTCCAGCGCCGACACCGGTTCGTCGCAGATGATCACCTTCGGCTGGCTGGCCAGGGCGCGGGCGATGGCCACGCGTTGCCGCTGCCCGCCGGAGAGTTGCAGCGGGCGGCGCTGCGCCAGTTCCGCCGGCAGGCGCACCT
Source organism: Pseudomonas sp. A6 (assembly GCF_052367875.1). Lineage (NCBI taxonomy): Bacteria > Pseudomonadati > Pseudomonadota > Gammaproteobacteria > Pseudomonadales > Pseudomonadaceae > Pseudomonas > Pseudomonas sp. A6. The sequence continues at coordinate 3,060,677 of NZ_CP198970.1, forward strand.
GGCGCAGCAGCTCGGTGATGCGCGCCGGGCGCCGCGCGGCTTCCAGGCCGCCGGCCTGGAGGGCGTCGTCGAGCACCTGGCCGACGCTCCAGCGCGGGTCGAAGGAACTCAGCGGGTCCTGGTAGATCACGCTGATGTCGCGCCGCCGCGGGCGGCGTTCACGCTCGGCGATGCGCTGCGCGGCGGCCGCATTCCAGGGCTGGCCGGCGAATGCCACGCTGCCGGCGTCCGGCTCCAGCAGGCCGAGGGCGATGCGTGCGGCGGTGCTCTTGCCCGAGCCGGATTCACCGACGATGCCCAGGGTGCGCCCGGCGTGCAGGCGGAAGCTGACGTCGTCGAGCACCTGCCGCCATTGCTGGTCGGGGCCGCGGTAGCGCTTGCCGAGGCCGCGGGCTTCCAGCAGCACCTGCGGCTGTGCGACTTCCGCGCGGCGAACCGCGGGAGCCGCGCCGGGCGTCAGCCGGGTGCCGCGCGGGCGGTTGGCGGGGATCGCCTCCAGCAGGCTGCGGGTGTAGGGGTGGCGCGGCGCGTGGAGGATCTGCTCGATCGGCCCCTGTTCCACCACCTCGCCGTGGCGCAGCACCAGCACCTCGTCGGCGAGCTGGGCGACCACCGCCAGGTCGTGGCTGATCAGCAGCAGCGAGTCGCCGCGCGCCTTCACCTGCTGCAGCACGCCGAGAATCTGCGCCTGCACGGTGGCATCCAGCGCCGTGGTCGGCTCGTCGGCGATCACCAGGCCCGGGTCCAGGGCCAGGGCGCTGGCGATCAATGCGCGCTGGCGCAGGCCGCCGGAGAGCTGCTCGGAGCGCTGCCGGGCGCGCAAGGCCGGCTCCGGCACGCCGACCTTCTCCAGCAATTCCAGCACCCGCTGCCGGCGGCTGTGGCGGTCGCCCCAGCGGTGGGTGCTCAGCACTTCGAGGATTTCCTGGCCCACCGGGCGCAGCGGGTCCAGGGATACCAGGGCGTCCTGCAGCACGAAGCCGATCTCGCGGCCGCGCAGTTCGCGCCAGCGCCGCTCGTCCAAGGCCAGCAGGTCGCGCCCGGCGTATTCCAGGCGCCGCGCCTGCACCCGCGCGCCGGCGCCGGCCAGGCCCACCAGGCTGCGCGCCAGCACGCTCTTGCCCGAGCCGGATTCGCCCACCAGGGCCAGGGCGCGGCCCGGCGGCAGGGTGAAGGACAGGCGGTCGAGCACGCGGTGCTCGCCGAAATGCACGGTGAGGTCTTCGACTATCAGCGGTTGGCGCGGCATCAGCGGCGGCCCTCCAGGCGTTGTTGCAGGTAGCGCCCGGCGACCGTGGTCGACAGGGTGGTGAGGACGATGAACAGGCCTGGGAAGAAGGTCAGCCACCAGGCGTTGACGATGAAGTCGCGGCCCATGGAGAGCATGGTCCCCCATTCCGGCGCCGGCGGCCGCGCGCCCAGGCCGAGGAAGCTCAGCGCCGAGGCCCAGACGATGGCGTGGCCGACGCCCATGGTCAGGGTGACGATCAGCGGGCGCATGGCGTTGGGCAGTATCTGCCGGGCGATGGTGCGCCATGGGCCGTGGCCCAGGGCGCGGGCGGCCTCGATGTAGCCGGCGTGGCGCACCGCCAGCACCTGGCCGCGGACCATGCGCGCGTAGCCCGGCGCGCTGCCGATGCCGGTGGCGATGATCAGCGGGCCGATGCCGCTGCCGAAGATGGCGACGAAGAGCAGCGCGAGGATCAGGCTGGGGAAGGCGAACAGCACTTCCAGCAGCCAGCCGATGCCGCGGTCCATGGCGCCGCCGGCCAGGCCCGCGGCGAGCCCCAGGCCGATGGCGATGCTCATCGCCAGGGCGGTGGCGGCCAGGCCGATGGTCAGCGACTGGCGCGCGCCGTGGATGACCCGCGCGTAGATGTCGCGGCCGGACTGGTCGGTGCCGAACCAGTGGGCCCAGCCCGGCGCGCTGAACGCCTCGCGCGGCTGGATGGCCAGCGGGTCGCCGTGGGCGAATAGCTGTGGGAACAGTGCGGCGGCCACCAATGCGGCGAGGAAGGCCGTCGCCAGCAGCGCCGGCCAGGGCAGCGCGCGGGCCTGCCGGCGCGGCGCCAGGGGCAGTTCGAGTGTGGGGGCGAGTTCGCTCATGCCGCGCTCCTTTGCAGGCGGGGGTCGACCAGTTCGTAGAGCAGGTCGACCAGGATGTTGGCCAGCACGTAGCCGGCGGCGACCACCAGGGTGATGCCCAGCACCAGCGGCAGGTCCTGGCTCTGCACGGCCTGGAACAGCTGGCGGCCCAGGCCCTTGCGGGAAAAGATCACTTCCACCACCACCGAGCCGCTGAGCAGCGCGCCCAGCGCCCAGCCCGACAGCGAGATGGCCGGCAGCACCGAGTGGCGCAGGGCGTGGCGGTAGCGCACGGCACGGTCGCTGAGGCCGCGGGTGCGCGCGGAGAGGATGAAGGGCTGCTCCAGGGTGATCTCCAGGGCCTCGCGGGTGACCTGGCCGATGAACCCGGCCAGCGGCACCGCCAGCGCCAGGGCCGGCAGCACCAGGCTGCGCAGGCCGTCGCTGCCGGCCGGCGGGAACAGCTGCAGGCCAAAGGCGAAGGCGGCCAGCAGCAGGATCGCCAGCCAGAACTGCGGCAGCGCCGCGGCGAGGGTCTCCAGCAGCGAGGCCAGGCCGCCGAACCAGTGGCGGCGGCCGGCGCTGAGCAGCGTCCAGCCCAGCACCATGAGCCAGGCCAGGGCCAGGGCGGCGAAGGTCAGCTGCAGGGTGGGGCCGGTCTGCTCGGCGAGGATGCGCGTCACCGGCAGGTGCTGCGAGTAGGACACCCCGAGGTCGCCGCGCAGCAGGTGGCCCAGGTGGATGGCGTACTGCACCGCCAGCGGCCGGTCCAGGCCGTATTCGCGGGTGGCCTCGGCGATGGTTTCCGGGGTGGGGTTGCCGCTGGGGCCGCCGAGGATGGCCAGCACCGGGTCGCCGGGCATCAGGCGCAGGGCGAAGAAGGTCAGGCTGGCGGCGGCCCACAGCACCAGCAGGCCGCCGAGCAGGCGCCAGGCGGCGTGGCGGGCCAGGCGCAGCAGGCGCTCGCGGCGCGGGTCGGGAGCGGTAAGGGTCTGGCTCATGGGTTCACCCAGGCGTCGTAGAGGGAGGTGACCGCCAGCGACGGCTCCAGGCGCACGCCGTGGGCGCGCTTGTAGATGCCCAGGCGGGTGCTCTGCGGGTAGGTGGTCAGCTGCAGGTACTGGCTGGAGGCGAGGGCCTGGGCCTGGTGGTACAGCTCGCGGCGGCGCTCGCCGTCCTGGGTGGCCAGGGCCTGTTCCACCAGGGCGTCGAAGCGCGGGTCGTCGAAGCCGGCGGTGTTCTGGTGGTAGCCGCGCACCCCGGCCGGGCGCAGGAAGGCCGAGCCGAAGATGATCCGCAGCACGTCCGGGGTGTTGGTGTTCCAGTAGCCCAGGCGGATGTCGTAGTCCCAGTCGGCCTGGCGCTGCTGGGCGAGCACGTCGCTCATCTGCTCGATGATCACCTCGAAGCCGGCGCGGCGGGCGGTGGCCTGCACCTGCTCCCACAGGCTGAATTCCGAGGGCGGCGTGCGGTTGCCCATGATCACGTGGACCTGCAGGCGCCTGCCGCCGCGGCTGCGGTAGCCCTCGGCGTCGCGCCCGGTCCAGCCGGCGGCGTCGAGCAACTGCCCGGCGCGCAGCGGGTCGTAGTCCTGGGCGTGCTCGAAGTCGGCGCTGTAGAAGGGCGTGGCCGCGCTGAGCGGGCCGCCGGCGCGGGGGAATTCGCCGAAGTACACGCTCTTCAGCGCCGCGTCTATGTCGGCCGAGCGGATGAAGGCCTCGCGCACGCGGAGGTCGTCGAAGGGCGCGCGGGTCATGTTGAGGGTGCCGTTGGTGGGGTTGCCGGGGCGCTGGGCGACCAGCAGCGACACCTCCGGGTTGGCCCGCGCGGCGGCGTGGGATTCCGGCGGCACGCTCTCGATCACGTCCACCTCGCCGGCCTGCAGCGAGGCGAAGCGCACCGAGGGCTCCTGGATGAACTTCCAGACGATGCGCTCCAGGTACGCCGGCCCCTGGTGCGCCGCGGTGGGCGGCGCCCAGTGGTAGTCGGGGTTGCGTTCCAGCACCACCTGGCTCTGGCGGTCCCAGCGCACCACCTTGAACGGGCCGCTGCCCACCGGGCTCTCGCAGTTCTCGTCGCGCGGGCGGCGCAGCGCCGTGGGCGACTGGATGCCGAGGAAGCCCTGGGCGAGCACTTCGAGGAAGGCCGCGTAGGGCGTGGCCAGGTGCACCACCGCGGTGTGCGCGTCGGGCACGTCGGTGCCGCGGTACTGGCGCACGTAGCCGCCGGCGGTGCTGGACTGGGTGCGCGGGTCGACCATGTGGTCGAGGTTGGCCTTCACCGCGTTGGCGTCGAACGGCGTGCCGTCGCTGAAGCGCACGTCGTCGCGCAGGTGGAAGGTGTAGCTCAGGCCGTCGGCGGAGACTTCCCAGCTTTTCGCCAGCCAGGGGCCGATGCGGCCTTGTGCGTCCATGGACACCAGCGAGTCGAGGAACTGCCGGCCGAGGAACACCTGGGGCATGTCGCCGGCGACGTGGGGGTCGAGGCAGATGGGTTCGCGGTCGGTGGCGTAGGTCAGGGTGCCGCCGCTGACCGGGGTGTCGCTGTGGGCCTGGTGGTCCTGCGCGTCGCGGCAGCCGCCGAGCGCGGCGGCGAGCAGCAAGGGCAGGGCGAGGGCCAGGGGCTGTGGGGGTGTTCGTCTGGGCTTCAAGCGTGGGCAGCCTTCTGCAGGTGGAAGACGGGGCGGCGTGCGCTCCGGGAGCGGCCGCCCAGGCTGCGTTGCACAAGCCATGCCCGGCCTGGAAGGCCCGTTTCAGTGGGCTTGCGCCTCGATTCCACGCTGCTGCGCGGGCAGTTTGTCGATTCGCTGTTGCTGGCTGAGCAGCGGGCGGTTGGCGGCGGGTTGTGAAGCGATCAACAGCGCGGCAACAGATGTTCCTTCGAGTACAGCGTGCTTTTTCTCATCTGATTGATTCAGAAGGAATTAATGCTTGGCATGGATTCTGCGAAAGCGCTGTCGAGCACGACTATGCGCATAGAGGCTCGCCCACTCATTGGAGGACCTAAGGAGCCTTGCCGTGCATTTGAAAAAACCTATAACCCGTACAACCCGCGCCGGCCTGGGGGGCCGGCTGCTGAGCCTCGGCGCCGGCCTGTGCCTGGCCGGCGGCCCGCTGTGGGCGGCCCAGCCGGAGGGTGGCGATACCCGCCTGGCCACCGTGGTGGTGGAGGGCGCCGCCCGCAGCGAGGCGCAGAAGGCCGAGGAGCGCTTGAAGAAGGTTCCCGGCGCGGCTGTGGTGGTGGACAACAAGGCAGTGGAGAAGGGCCGCGCGACCAACGCCGAGGACGTGTTCGCGCTGCAGCCGGGGATATTCGCCCAGGCCACCAGCGGCAGCGGGGCGAACAAGATTTCCATCCGCGGCTCGGGCCTGAACACCTTCTACCAGGGCTACGCGCTGGGCATCAGATACCTGTTCGACGGCCTGCCCATCACCGGCCCGGGCGGCACCCAGGAAGACTACCTGAGCATGAACGGCATCGATCACACCGAGGTGCTCTACGGTGCCAACGCCTTCGACTACGCGGCCACCAGCCTGGGCGGCGCCATCAACTTCGTCACCCACAGCGGCTACACCGCGCCGGGCAACTACCTGCGCCTGGAGGCCGGCAGCTTCGGCTACCGCAAGCAGCAGCTGAGCACCGGCGGGGTGGTGGACGACAGCGACTACTACGTGTCGATCTTCCACAACGAGCGCGACGGCTACCAGCACGACACCCCGAACAAGGGCCAGGAACTGGTGGCCAACCTCGGCCACCGCTTCAACGAGCGCCTGGATACCCGGCTGATCGTGCGCTACCGCGAGGAGACGCTGACCCAGGGCAACACCCTGACCCGCGCGCAGATCAAGCACGACTCCAATTCCAACAAGGTGCCCACCGGGCGCAAGAAGGACGGCTCCACCTGGGTCGGCAGCACCACCACCTACCGCTTCGACGATGACTCGCGGCTGCAGGTGGGCCTGAGCGTCAACGACTACCCGCTGCTCAACGGCTGGCGCTACTCGGCCACGCCGCAGGACTGGCGCTCCACCGACACCAACCTGACGCTGCGCTACCTGCGCAGCCAGGACCGCCTGTTCGGCCTGCCCAGCGACACCACCCTGACCTTCAGCAACACCCGCTCGCAGTTCGCCGACGTGAAGTCCCACAGCCGCGCCACCGGCCAGCTGCTGCAGCACACCGACTACACCGGCTCGCGGGATACCTTGTTCGCCTTCGGCAACGAACTGCAACTGGACCCGCGCCTGTGGCTGGTGAGCGGGCTCTCGGCGATCAACATCGACCGCGACGTGAGCATCGAGTACAGCACCAGCGCCAACACCAGCGAGTTCCCCAGCGCGGTCAGCTACAACAAGTGGTACGCCGCGCCGCGTGTTGGCCTGCGCTACCAGCTGACGCCGGACATCCAGCTGTTCGGCAACGCCAGCCGCTCCATCGACCCGCCGGTGACCTGGCAACTGGGCAGCACCAGTGTGCCGTACATCCGCCCGCTCACCCCGCAGAAGGCCGACACCCTGGAGGTGGGCATCCGCGGCAGCGTCGGGGTAGTGGACGGCAGCCTGACGCTGTACCGCTCCTGGGTGAAGGACGAACTGCTCTCGGTGGTGGTGCGCCAGGCCACCGCCACGGCGGATGCGCTGGTGGCCAACTCCAACGCCAGCCCGACCATCCACCAGGGCATCGAGGCGGGGCTGGGCATCCAGCTCTGGGAAGGCGCCAACGGCGACCGCCTGGACCTGCGCCAGGCCTGGACGCTGAACGACTTCCACTACCGCGGCGACAGCACCTTCGGCGACAACGAACTGCCCAGCCTGCCGCGCCAGGTGTACCAGGCGCAGCTGAACTACCAGCGGCACGACGGCTACTACGCCGAGCTCAACGCGCGGGCGGCCTCCAGCTACTACGTGGACTACGCCAACAGCCTGGGCGCGCCTTCGTACACGCTGTGGGGCGCCAAGCTGGGCTACCAGGCGCCGGGCCGGCGCTGGGAGGTGTTCCTCGACCTGCGCAACCTGACCAACGAGCACTACGCCACCGCGGCCAACACCGCCTACGACGCCAAGGGCCGGGACTCGGCCAACTTCTACCCGGGCGATCCGTTCAACGTCACCGCCGGGGTGGCCGTGCGCTTCTGAGCCGCCGCGGGGCCGGCGCCGTGCCGGCCCCGCCGCTTCAGGCGCCAGGCGCCAGCGCGGCGGTCAGCGAGCGCAGCAGGGTGGCGCAGCGCTGCTGCGGGTCCAGCGGGTAGCGGGCCAGCCACAGGGGCAGGTGTTCGAACAGCTCCAGGGTGGGCTGGCAGGCCTGGCCGGGGTTGGCGTAGCCGGCGGCGCCCAGCTGCGCATCGAGCTTCTGGCCGAGCTGCCGGCGCAGCCGTTCGACGCATTGGCGCTGTTCGTCGCTGAGGCAGCCGGCGTCGCGGGTAGCCAGCTGGAAGTGCAGGGGATTGCTTTCGTACAACGCCACCAGGCCCTCGACCACCCGTTGCAGGGCGGCCTTGGGGCAGCCGCGCAGCCGGCGCTGGTCGAACAGCGAAAGCAGCGCCAGGTAGTGTTCCTCGATGAACTCCAGCAGCAGCTCTTCCTTGCTCGCGCAATGGCTGTAGAGCGAGCCCGCGGTCAGCTCCAGGTGGCGCGCCAGCTCGCGCAGGCTGACCTGGGCGAAGCCGCGCCGGGCGAAGAGCTCCAGGGCCTTGGGGCGGTTGCGCGCGAAACGCGAGCCGGGGGAGGCGGGCGTGCTGTTCATCTGGGCACCTGTACGTCGTATCGGGTTGCTCGCCGGGGAAAGGCGCGCCGAAAGGGCGGCCGGCCGCGGCGCGCCCGTTTCGTGGGTTGGGCGCCTCCGGGGCCGGCCGGCCCGATCAGACGCGTTCGAAGATCACGGCGATGCCCTGGCCGCCGCCGATGCACATGGTGGCCAGCGCGTAGCGGCCCTGGATGCGCTGCAGCTCGTGGATGGCCTTGGTGGCGATGATCGCGCCGGAGGCGCCGATGGGGTGGCCCAGGGAGATGCCCGAGCCGTTGGGGTTGACCTTCTGCGGGTCGAAGCCCAGCTCGCGGCTGACCGCGCAGGCCTGGGCGGCGAAGGCCTCGTTGGACTCGATCACGTCCAGGTCGGCCACGCTCAGGCCGGCGCGCTGCAAGGCCAGGCGGGTGGCCGGGATCGGGCCGAGGCCCATCAGGGTGGGCTCGACGCCGGCGTGGGCATAGGCCACCACCCGCGCGATGGGTTGCAGGTTCTCGCTCTTCACCGCCTCGGCGGTGGCCAGCAGCAGGGCGCTGGCGCCGTCGTTCAGGCCCGATGCGTTGCCGGCGGTGACGCTGCCGTCTTCGAGGAAGGCCGGTTTCATCTTCGCCAGTTGCTCAAGGCTGGCCTCGGCGCGCACGTGCTCGTCCACCTCGAACAGGCTGGTGCCTTTGCGGCTGCGGATTTCCACCGGGACGATCTGCCCGGCGAAGCGCCCTTCGGCGATGGCGCGGGCGGCGCGCTGCTGGCTCTGCAGGGCCAGGGCGTCCTGGTCCTGGCGGGTGATGCCGTGCTGCTTGGCGATGTTCTCGGCGGTGATGCCCATGTGGATGCCGTGCAGCGGGTCCTGCAGGGCGCCGAGCATGTAGTCGAGCATCTTCACGTCGCCCATGCGCGCGCCCCAGCGGGCGCTGGGCACCAGGTAGCCGGACTGGCTCATGCACTCGGCGCCGCCGGCGATGGCGACGCGCGAGTCGCCCAGCATCAGGCCCTGGGCGGCGCTGACGATGGCCTGCAGGCCCGAGCCGCACAGGCGGTTGACGGTGAAGGCCGGGGCTTCCTTGGGAATGCCCGCCTGCAGCGCCGCCACGCGGCTGATGTAGGCGTCCTTGGGCGTGGTGGGGATGACGTGGCCGAACACCACGTGCTCGACGCGCTGCGCGTCGCAGTTGGCGCGGGCCAGCGCGGCCTGGGTGACCAGGGTGGCGAGCTGGGCGGGCGGGGTGTCCTTGAGCGTGCCGCCGAAGGTACCGATGGCGGTGCGCACCGCGCTGACGACGAAGACTTCTGGTCTGTGCATGGGAAGGGCTCCTGGCAGAATGGCGAGCAGTCTAGAAGGCGATGCGGTGGCGTCCTATGCCAGAATTGCGCAGTCCCGGCTGACGAATTTGGACATATCGGATGATGAAACCCGCCCTGGGCCCCCAGGAACAGACGGCCACCCCGCGCCGGCGCGACTCGGTGGCGGCCTATTTCGTGAAGGCCGCGCTGCACCGCCTGGCCGACCGCCCGCAGCGCGCCGCCGAACTGCTGGCGCAGGCCGGCATCGAGCCGCACTGGCTGGACGAGCCGCTGCACCGGGTGCCGGCGGAGGCGGTGACGCGCCTGTGGCTGCTGCTCACCGAGGAACTGGGCGACGAGTTCTTCGCCTTCGATTCCGCCGGCCTGCCGCGCGGCGCCTTCGCCATGGTCTGCCGCAGCGTGCTGCACGAGCCGGACCTGGGCCGCGCCCTGCGCCAGTGCCTGGCCGGCTTCAACCTGTTCCTGCGTGACATCCGCGCGCACCTGGAGCTGCGCGGCAACCGTGCGGCCATCGTGCTGTACACGCGCATCGACGACGCCACCCTGCGCTGCGTCGCCGAGGAAATCTACCTGAGCATGGTCATCGGCGTGGCCTGCTGGCTGGTGGGGCGGCGCATCAACCCCGACCGCGCCCGCTTCGGCCACCCGCAGCCGCCCCACGGCGCCGAGCCGCTGCTGTGGGGGCCGTGGATCCGCTTCGACGCCGACCACACCGAGCTGGAATTCAACGCCCAGCAACTGGCGCTGCCGGTGATCCGCAACTTCGCCAGCCTCAAGCAGTTCCTGCGCCAGGCCCCGGAGGGTGTGGTGGTGCGTTTCCGCAACCGTTCCGGGCTGTCGGCCAAGGTCTACCGCCGCTTGAAGGCCGGTGGTGACCTCGACTGGCCGTCCCAGGCGCAGATGGCCGCGCAGCTGGCGCTGAGCGAATCGGCCTTTCGCCGCCAGCTGGAGCGCGAGGGTTTTTCCTACCAGATGATCAAGCACGAGGTGCGCCGGGCGCTGGCCTTCGAGTGCCTGGACGACGCCAGCCTGAGCATCGCCGAGATCGCTGCGCGCTGCGGCTTCCAGGAGCCCAGCGCGTTCCACCGCGCCTTCCGCCAGTGGACCGGCATGAGCCCCGGGCGCTACCGCGCGGCCCGCGCCCAGGGCGGCGGCTGAACGGCGCCCGGCGGCGCTGAACCTTGGCCGGTGGCGGCAGTCTGAGGCTGGCCGTGTCGTCCATCAGCCGAGTCCACTGCCGTTCATGCGCCCCATCGCCCGTCGTCTGTCGTCGTGCCTGTCGTTCCTGCTCTGCCTTTCGCCCCTGCTGGCCGGCCCCGCCCGGGCCGGCGAGGAAAGCCGCCTGCTGGCGGCCATCAACGCCTACCGCGCGCATCCCTCGGGGTGTGGCGGAAGTATGCCGAGGCGGCTGGCGCCGCTGACGTCGCAGGCCAGCCTGGCGCTGCCGGTGGGCTTCGGCGGCGGCCTGCGCGAAGGCGTGCGGGCTGCCGGCTACCAGGCGCAGGTGGTGCGCAGTATTCGTCTGGTGGGTGCGGCCGATGCCGGGGAGGCCTTCGACATGCTGCGCGAGCGCTATTGCTCGGCGCTGCTGGACCCGCAGTTCGCCGATGCCGGCGTGAGCCGCGCCCGCGGCGAATGGCGCCTGGTGCTGGCGCGCTCGATGGGCGGCAGCAGCCTGGAGGACCCGCGCGCAGCGGGACGGGCGCTGCTGGCCCAGGTCAACGCGGCGCGTTCGCGGGCGCGGCTGTGCGGCGACCGGCGTTTCGCCGCGGCCCGGCCGCTGAGCTGGAGCCCGGCGCTGGGCGCGGCGGCGCAGGCGCACAGCCGGGCCATGGCGCGCGGCAACTACTTCGCCCACCGCGACCCCGACGGCGACACCCCGGCCGACCGCGCCCGCGCCGCCGGCTACCGCGGCCGCCAGATCGGCGAGAACATCGCCGCCGGGCAGGGCTCGACGAGCCAGGCCATGGCCAGTTGGCTGGCCAGCCCCGGGCATTGCGCCAACCTGATGAACCCGCTGTTCACTCAGGTCGGCGGCGCCTACGCCAGCGAGTCGCGCAGCGACCAGGGGGTGTACTGGACGCTGCTGTTCGGCGCGCCCTGAGGCAGCGGGCCTGCCCGCGTTTCGCGCGCAGGGCGCGCTCCTACATGGGAATGCGGTGGGTGGGGCTGCGCAGGAGCGGATCTCATCCGCGATAGCCGAAACCACCGGCGTCTTTCGTAGGATGGTGTTGAGCGAAGCGATACCCATCGCCGTGGCCGCATGGGTTTCGCCAAGGCTCAACCCATCCTACGAAAAGCGCCTCGGTGCAATCGGCAAGACAGTTGCTCCTACGATTGCGCCCAATCGTTGGGCGGAACACCGATGCCGGATGGCTCGCGCGGCCGGGGCCAATCGCGGACGGAGTCCGCTCCTACGTTACAGGTGAACACCGCCTTTCGTAGGAGCGAGCCGGGCCTGGCCGTACGGTAGGAGCGGATTCATCCGCGATCCCGCCGGCAGGGCCGGCGATGGGGAGGGGCGATGGGTATCGCTTCGCTCCACCCATCCTATGAAGGGCGCTTCGGCGCGGCCTGTAGGCAGTTGCGCCCAACAGGGGCCGGATGTGCCGTATTTTCGCGAGCCGGCCTGGCGGCGTCAGGCGCTGGAGGACTGCTGCGCCTGCGGGTTGCGGTAGTCCTTGAGCAGGCGCTTGATGGCCTTGTTGACGTTGCGCTTGGCCAGTTCGTCCAGGGAGAACCAGCGGCAGTCGGCAATTTCGTTCTGCGGCTGGGGGTTCTGCGGCTCGGGCAGGGCCGTTTCGAACACGTAGTGGAGGGTCTGGTACAGCTCCAGCGGAGCGAGGTAGGCCATGGCCTCCACCTGCAGACCGGTTTCTTCGGCCAGCTCGCGCTGGGCCGCCTGGCGCGGGGCCTCGTTGGCCTCGATGCGGCCACCGGGCAGGTTCCATTTGCGCCGGGCCTTGCGCACGAAAAGGATCTTGTCGTCCTGACGGCAGATCACTGTCGCCCGTTCCTTGATCGCACTACCCATGGGCACCCCCTGATACTGCTTGCCACATACATCTGTAATAGCAGACAACGCTTGTCATGAATTTGTCACAAAAAATAAGCAAGAACGGCGCCAGCCGGCGCGGCGCGCAGGATACGCAGGGGGGAAGGCAGCGTTCCATTTGAAACCGCTGATTCGGGCAATGGAAATTTCTGATCGGTCGGCGGGGGGATGGGCGGTTTTGGGGCGCGGTGTTCCGGCTTGCGCCGAGGTGCCTTTCGTAGGATGGGTTGAGCTTGCGAAACCCATGTGGTGGCGGTGATGGGTATCGCTTCGCTCAACCCATCCTACGGGAATGACCGAGCGCCGGCCTTGCCGGCGAAATCGCGGATAAATCCGCTCCTACATGGGAATGGCATGGCGCGTAGGAGCGGACTCCGTCCGCGATCAGCACACCGCGATATGCGAATCCGCCCGCGGTTCGGTGCCGCCGCAGAGCACGCCGGTCTGCGGGTCGCGGACGATGATCTGGCCGCGGCCGTAGTCGGTCAGGTCGCAGGCCACTTCCACCTCGTGGCCGCGGCGGGCCAGGGCGAAGGCGAGGTCGCGCGGGGCGCTTTGTTCTATGCCCACCTTCATCCCGCCCAGCCACTGCCAGCGCGGGGCGTCCAGCGCGGCTTGCGGGTTGAGGCCGAAGTCCACCAGGTTCATCACCACCTGCACGTGGCCCTGGGGCTGCATGTAGCCGCCCATCACGCCGAAGGGGCCGACCGCCACGCCGTCCTTGCTGAGGAAGCCGGGGATGATGGTGTGGAAGGTCTGCTTGCCCGGGGCCAGGGCGTTGGCGTGGCCGGGGTCGAGGCTGAATTCCGAGCCGCGGTTCTGCAGGGCGATGCCGCTGTCGGGCAGCACCACGCCGGAGCCGAAGCCGTGGTAGGCGCTCTGGATGAAGGAGACCATGTTGCCTTCGCCGTCGGCGGTGGCGATGTACACGGTGCCGCTGGCGTGCGGGTCGCCGTGTTGCGGCGCCTGGGCGCGCTCGCCGATCTCGGCGCGGCGGCGCGCGGCGTAGGCTTCGCTCAGCAGGGCGCTGGCGGCCACGCGCATGTGCTCGGGGTCGGTGATGTAGTGCAGGCCGTCGGCGTAGGCCTTCTTCATCGCTTCCAGCTGGCGGTGCCAGGTCAGTTGGCTGTCGCGCTGGTCGAAGTCGAAGCCCTGGAGGATGTTCAGCGTCATCAGGGCGATCAGGCCCTGGCCGCTGGGCGGGATTTCCCAGACGTCGTAGCCGCGGTAGTTGGCCTTGATCGGCTCGACCCATTTCGGCCGGTAGCCGGCCAGGTCCGCCACGCCCAGGTGGCCGCCGCTGGCCGCCGCGTGCGCCGCCAGGCGCTGGGCGATGGCGCCGCGGTAGAAGCTCTCGCACTTCGTCTCGGCCAGTTCGGCCAGCGTTCGTGCCTGGGCCGGGTTGCGGAACAGCTGGCCGGCGCGCGGGGCTTCGCCGTCGAGGGTGAAGGTGTCGAACCAGGCTTGCAGCACCGGCTCATCGGCGCGGCTGGCCTGGTACTCGCGGCGGGCGATTTCCCACTGGTGGGCGACCACCGGCGACACCGGGAAGCCGTCGCGGGCCAGGGCGATGGCCGGTTGCAGCAGCTCGGCGAAGGGCAGCTTGCCGAAGCGCGCGGACAGCTCGGCCCAGGCCGAGGGTATGCCCGGCACCGTGACCGGCAGCCAGCCGTGCACCGGCATCTTCCCGTGGCCGGCGGCCTTCACCGCGTCGATGGACAGCGAGGCGGGGGCGTGGCCGCTGGCGTCCAGGCCGTGCAGCTGGTCCTTGACCCAGACCAGGGCGAAGGCGTCGCCGCCGATGGCGCAGCCGGTGGGCTCGACCACCGTCAGCGCCGCCGCGGTGGCGATGGCCGCGTCGATGGCGTTGCCGCCGGCGCGCAGCATGGCGATGCCGGCCTCGGCGGCCAGCGGCTGCGAGGCGGCGACCATGCCGTTGCGGGCGAAGACGCTCTGGCGCTGGGAGGCGTAGGGGTATTCGTGGGCGGAGAAGTTAAGCATGGCAGGGCTCTTCGAAGGTCATTGGCCGGTCTTGATGCGGGTCCACTCGCGGGTGATCACGCGCTGGATGTTCGGCGGCAGGTCGGCGGAGACGAACAGCTTGTCGATCACCGCGTCGCTGGGGTAGATGCCGGGGTTGTCGCGCACCTTGGGGTCGAGCAGGGCGGTGGCGTCCTTGTTCGGGTTGGCGTAGCCGACGTAGTCGCTCACCGGGGCGATCACCTGCGGTTGCAGCAGGTAGTTCACCAGGGCCAGGGCGCCGGCCGGGTTCTGCGCGTCGCGCGGGATGGCCAGCATGTCGAACCAGAGGTTGGCGCCTTCTTTGGGAATCACGTAGCGGATGTCGATGTGCTTGCCGGCGTCCTTGGCGCGGCTCTGCGCCTGCATCACGTCGCCGGAGTAGCCGATGGCCACGCAGATGTCGCCGTTGGCGAGGTCCGTGGTGTAGCGCGAGGAGTGGAAATAGGTCACCGAGGGGGCGAGCTTCTGCAGCAGCGCCGAGGCCTTCTTGTAGTCGTCGGGGTTGTGGCTGTTGGGGTCCAGGCCGAGGTAGTGCAGGGCCTGGGGGATGATCTTCACCGGCGCGTCGAGGAAGGCCACGCCGCAGTCGTGCAGCTTGGCCAGGTTCTGCGGCTTGAACACCAGGTCCCAGGAGTCCACCGGGGCGTCGGCGCCGAGCGCGGCCTTGACCTTGTCGGCGTTGTAGCCGATGCCGACGGTGCCCCACATGTAGGGCACGGCGTATTTGTTGCCCGGGTCGGCGGCCTCCAGGCGCTGCATCAGGCGCGGGTCGAGGTGGTTCCAGTTGGGCAGCCTGCTGCGGTCCAGCGGCTGGTAGACGCCGGCCTTGATCTGCTTGGTGAGGAACTGGCTGGAGGGCACCACCAGGTCGTAGCCGGAGTGCCCGGAGAGCAGCTTGGCCTCGAGCATCTCGTTGGTGTCGAAGACGTCGTACTGGACCTTGATGCCGCTGTCCTTCTGGAAGTCCTTGAGGGTATCCGGGCCCATGTAGTCGGACCAGTTGTAGAAGCGCACGAGCTTGTCGTCGGCCTGGGCGACGGCGCAGGCGAGCAGGCTGAGGCTGGCGAGCAGAACGCGGTGGCGCATGGCTTGTCCTTGTCTGTTCAGAGTACGCGGCTGAGGAATTCCCGCGTGCGCGGGTGATGGGGGTTGCCGAACACCTGGGCCGGCGGGCCTTCTTCGATGAGCTCGCCCTGGTGCAGCACCACCACGCGGTCGGCCACTTCGCGGGCGAAGCCCATCTCGTGGGTCACCACCACCATGGTCATGCCTTCCTCGGCCAGCTCCTTCATCACCTGCAGCACCTCGCCCACGGTTTCCGGGTCCAGCGCGCTGGTGGGTTCGTCGAAGAGCATCGCCTGGGGCTTCATCGCCAGGGCGCGGGCGATGGCCACGCGCTGCTGCTGGCCGCCGGAGAGCTGCGCCGGGTAGTGCTCGGCCTTGTCCGCCAGGCGCACCCGGGCGAGCAGGCGGCGCGCCTGTTCGAGGGCTTCGCCGCGGGGCACGCCGAGCACCTGCACCGGCGCCTCGATGATGTTCTCCAGCACCGTCATGTGCGGGAACAGGTTGAAGCGCTGGAACACCATGCCGATGTCGCGGCGGCGGCGGGCGATGTTGCTTTCCGAGTCGCGCACCAGCTTGCCGTCGGCGCGCTCGCGGTAGCCCATCAGCGCGCCGTTGACGCGGATGCTGCCGCCCTGGATGTCTTCAAGGTGGTTGATGCAGCGGATGAAGGTGGTCTTGCCCGAGCCGGAGGCGCCGATCAGCACCACCACCTCGCCGCGGTGCACGTCCAGGGACACGCCCTTGAGGATCTCCAGCTCGCCGAAGGCCTTGTGCACGTCGCGGGCCTGGATCACCACGTCTTTCGCGGTCGGGATCATCTCAGCGCCCCCTCAGCAGTTTCATGGCCTGCTGGCCGAACATCCGGCTCGGCGCCGCCGGGGCGTTGCCCTCGGACTTGCCGAAGCGTTTCTCCAGCCAGCGCTGGAAGAAGCCCCAGAGGGTGGTCAGCAGCAGGAAGTAGATGGCCACCACCAGGTACAGCTCGAACACGCGGAAGGTCGCCGAGGTGACCATCTGGGTGCTCAGCAGCAGTTCCTGCACGCCGATCACGCTGACCAGGGTGGTGTTCTTCAGCATCACGTTGAATTCGTTGCCCAGCGGCGGGACGATGACGCGGAAGGCCTGGGGCAGGACGATGCGCCGCATCAGCTTGGCGAAGGTCATGCCCAGGGACTTGCCGGCCTCGTACTGGCCCTTGTCCACCGCGCCGATGCCGGCGCGGATGATCTCGGCCATGTAGGCGCCCTCGTTGAGGCCCAGGGCGATGATCGCCGCCTGGATGTTGCCGGGCAGGACGAACAGCCCCAGGTCCAGGTCCTCGAAACGGAACACCCCGCCGGCGGCCAGCGCCGTGTAGAGGAAGACGATCTGTACCAGCAGCGGGGTGCCGCGCATCAGCCACACGTAGAAGCGCACCGGGTACTGCAGCAGCGGGTTGGACGACAGCCGCATCAGCGCCGCCAGCAGCCCGAGCACGCAGCCCAGGAGCATGGCGCTGACGGCGATCACGCAGGTCAGCCAGAGCCCGTACAGGTAGATGTCGCTCGGCTTGAGCAGGTATTGCCAGAACACGTCCCAACTGAAGTTCATGGTCGGTCACCTCGGCTCAGTCGAGCTTGTCGCCTTCGATGTGCCACTTGGCGAGCAGCGCCTGGTAGCTGCCGTCGGCCTGCATGTCCTGGATGATCTGCTGCACCGCCGCGCTGAGCTGCTTGTCTTCCTTGCGGATGCCCAGGCCGGTGAGGATGCGGGCGAAGGCCGGCACGCCGATCTCGAACAGGTCCGGGGCCATGCCCTGGTAGTAGCCGGCGGTTTCCACGGTGGTGCCGTAGGCGTCGGCCTGCTGGATGCGCAGGGCCTGGAAGGCGTCGGTGTCGGTGTTGTAGACGACGACTTTCATCGGCGCCTTGCCGGCCTGCTTCAGCTTCTCGTTGTGGGCGTCGAGCAGGGTGCGGATGGTCGAGCCGTTGAGCACCGCCACCTTCTTCCCGGACAGGTCGTCGAGGGTGTGGATGCCCTTGGGGTTGCCCTTGGCGACCACCACGGCCTGGCTGGAGTACATGTAGTTGACCATGTCGATCACTTCGCGCCGCTCGGGCTTGTCGAACAGCTGGTCCACCAGCATGTCGCACTGCCGGGCCAGCAGCGCCGGGATCAGCCCGGAGAAGGGCGTCACCCGCCATTCGATTCTCTTGTCGCCCAGGCGCTTGGCGATGGCTTCGCCGAGGTCGACGGTGACCCCGGTGAGCTTCTGCGAGGCGTCGTAGAAGCCCATGGGCGGGGAGTCCATGCCGCCGCAGAAGACCACCTTGTCGGCGGTTTTCAGGCGGTCGGGGATTTTCACCGCGTCGGCGTGCGCCAGCGGGGCGGCCAGGCAGAGGGCGAGAAGGCACTGCGGGATCCTGCGTACGAACATGTTCAGCTCCAGTGGGCGAGGTTGCCGGGGCAGTTCAACGGGACAGGCGAAGCGTGGGTCTCAGGCGCCCTTTGCTTCGAGGAACTTCAGCAGCGAGGGTACGGTGCCCTCGATGTGCTCGCAGAGCACCCGCTCGGCTTCGCGGGCGTCGCCGCTGCGCAGGGCGTCGAGGATCACCGCGTGCTCCTCGCGGGCGCTCATGGGCTTGTCGACGTGCTGCAGCCACAGGCGCATGTGCGGCTCGATCACCGAGTACAGCGCGTTGATCTGGCGCAGCAGGCGCGGGCGCTCGGCGAGGCTGCAGAGGTATTCGTGGAAGACGCGGTGGCGGCTGACCCACTCGGCGCTGTCGTCGCGGTAGTCGTCCATCTCGTCGAGCAGGCGTTCCAGGCGCGCCAGTTGGCGTTCGCCCAGCTTCGGCACGGCGAGGCGGATGGCCAGGCCTTCGAGGGCGCTGCGCATCTCGAAGACTTCGCGCATCTCCTCGATGTTCAGCCCGCTGACGATGGCGCCGCGGTTCGGCCGCAGCGTCACCAGGCCCTCGGCGGCCAGGCGGCGGAAGGCTTCGCGCACCGGCATGCGGCTCATGCCGATGTCGTTGGCGATGTCTTCGGCGATCAGGCGGTCGCCGGTGCGGTACTGGCCCTTGCAGATGGCGTCCAGCAGGTAGCTGTAGGCCTCTTCCTCGGCGGTCACGGGTTGGCGGTCGTAGTTGGGTACCAGGCGCATGGGGCGCTCCTTTTGGATTTATGTATCCAATTATCCATGCATGCAATTAAGCAGATGCCGTGCCAGGATCGGTGATCGAGACACAAACCGTTGATTCGCTGGCGATTTGGTTGGGATGGAGGAGGGCGGCGGGGTGCTGGATGGGCATCGAACGGTAACGTCCGGCGCTCGTCGTGCGTCATGTTGATGCACGGCGGGCACTTTTGTAACGCGGGCGGACGTTCGTCAGGACGGCGCCGGGGGATGTGCCGTGGCCGCGGCGGCGTGCGTCGATGCCTGGGTTGGCACTGTCAGCTCCGCTTCGCCCCGCGACAACCGGTCTCAGCCGAAAGAATGGTCGTGATGCCCATCCTTGACGCTTCGCTCGGCGCCTGGTCAGCTTGGCGCGGGCGCTTCGGGGGTGCTTGCTGGTTCGTTGGCGCTTGCAATTTGACAGCTGTGTTCCAAGCTAGGTCAGGGCATCGCTTTCTGTTAAGGTTCGCGGATTCGATGGCGCGCACAGCGCCGGATTCCACTCTAGTTATGCATGAGGTGCTGTGTGATCAAGGTGCTGGTGGTCGATGACCACGATCTGGTGCGCACCGGAATTACCCGCATGCTGGCCGACATCGAGGGCCTGCAGGTGGTGGGCCAGGCCGAATCCGGCGAGGACGCCCTGCGCCTGGCCCGCGAGCTCAAGCCCGACGTCGTCCTGATGGACGTGAAGATGCCCGGCATCGGCGGCCTGGAAGCCACCCGCAAGCTGATGCGCAGCCAGCCGGACGTGCGCGTGCTGGCCGTGACCGTCTGCGAGGAAGACCCGTTCCCCACCCGCCTCATGCAGGCCGGCGCTTCCGGTTACCTGACCAAGGGCGCGGCGCTTGAGGAAATGGTCCAGGCCATCCGCCAGGTCTTCGCCGGGCAGCGCTACATCAGCCCGCAGATCGCCCAGAGCCTGGCGCTGAAGTCCTTCGAGCCGGAGAAGGGCGGTTCGCCGTTCGACTCGCTGTCCGAGCGCGAAATCCAGATCGCCCTGATGATCGCCAACTGCCACAAGGTGCAGAGCATCTCCGACAAGCTCTGCCTGTCGCCCAAGACGGTGAACACCTACCGCTACCGCATCTACGAGAAGCTCTCCATCACCAGCGACGTCGAGCTGGCGCTGCTGGCGGTGCGCCACGGCATGGTGGATGCCAGCAACTAGATGAGCGCGGTGTTCGATTCGGCGGCCTACCTCGCCACCTGCAGCGGCCGCCCCGGCGTCTACCGCATGTTCGATGCGGACGCCAAGCTGCTCTACGTCGGCAAGGCGAATAACCTCAAGAAGCGCCTGGCCAGCTACTTCCGCAAGACCGGCCTGGCGCCCAAGACCGCCGCCCTGGTGGCGCGCATCGCCCAGGTCGAGACCACCATCACCGCCAACGAGACCGAGGCGCTGCTGCTGGAGCAGACGCTGATCAAGGAGTGGCGGCCGCCGTACAACATCCTTCTGCGCGACGACAAGTCCTACCCCTACGTCTACCTGTCGAGCGAGGACGAATACCCGCGCCTGGCCCTGCACCGCGGCGCCAAGAAAGCCAAGGGCCGCTACTTCGGGCCCTACCCGAGCGCCGGCGCCATCCGCGAGAGCCTGGCCCTGCTGCAGAAGGCCTTCCAGGTGCGGCAATGCGAGGACAGCTACTTCCGCAACCGCACCCGGCCCTGCCTGCAGTACCAGATCAAGCGCTGCAAGGGGCCCTGCGTCGGCCTGGTCGGCCCCGAGGAATACGCCCAGGACGTGCGCCACTCGGTGATGTTCCTCGAAGGCCGCAGCAACCAGTTGGCCGAGGAGCTGAGCACCGACATGGAGCAGGCGGCCATGCGCCTGGAGTTCGAGCGCGCCGCCGAGCTGCGCGACCAGGTGGCCATCCTGCGCCGCGTGCAGGACCAGCAGAGCATGGAGGGCGGCAACGGCGACGTCGACGTCATCGCCGCCATGGTCAACCCTGGCGGCGCCTGCGTGCACCTGATCAGCGTGCGCGGCGGGCGCGTGCTGGGCAGCAAGAACTTCTTCCCCCAGGTGGGCATAGAAGAGGAGGTCGACGAGGTGCTGCTGGCCTTCCTCGGCCAGTACTACCTGAGCCACCACGAGCGCGAGCTGCCGGCGGAGCTGATCGTCAACGCCGTGCACGAGG
This sequence comes from Pseudomonas sp. A6, assembly GCF_052367875.1. Classification (NCBI taxonomy): domain Bacteria; kingdom Pseudomonadati; phylum Pseudomonadota; class Gammaproteobacteria; order Pseudomonadales; family Pseudomonadaceae; genus Pseudomonas; species Pseudomonas sp. A6. Next base: position 3,081,246 of record NZ_CP198970.1, read on the forward strand.
ACTTCCCGGTGTTGATCGAGGCTATCGCCACTGCCCGCGGCCGCGAACTGGAGATCAGCCACCGGGTGCGCGGCACCCGCGCGCGCTGGCAGCAACTGGCGATCACCAACGCCGAACAGGCCCTGGCCGCGCGCCTGGCCAACCGCCAGCACGTCGCCGCGCGCTTCGAGGCCCTGGCCGAAGCGCTGGACCTGGACGAGCCGCCGCAACGCCTGGAGTGCTTCGACATCAGCCATTCCAGCGGCGAGGCCACGGTGGCCTCCTGCGTGGTGTTCGGCCCCGAGGGCCCGCTGAAGTCCGACTACCGGCGCTTCAACATCGAGGGCATCACCGGCGGCGACGACTACGCCGCCATGCACCAGGCCCTGACGCGGCGCTTCAGCCGCCTGAAGGAGGGGGAGGGCAAGATGCCCGACATTCTCCTGGTGGACGGCGGCAAGGGCCAGTTGGCCATGGCCCGGGAAGTGCTCCAGGAGCTGGCGGTGAGCGGGCTGATCCTGCTCGGCGTGGCCAAGGGTGTGACGCGCAAGCCGGGCCTGGAGACCCTCTACCTCAACGATGCCGAGCACGAATTCACCCTGCCGGCGAATTCCCCGGCGCTGCACCTGATCCAGCAGATCCGCGACGAATCGCACCGCTTCGCCATCACCGGCCACCGCGCCCGCCGCGGCAAGGCCCGGCGCACCTCGAGCCTGGAAGAAGTGCCGGGGGTAGGGCCCAAGCGCCGCCGCGAGCTGCTCAAGCATTTCGGTGGGTTGCAGGAACTGGGCCGCGCCAGTATCGATGAGATCGCCAAAGCCCCGGGCATCAGCAAAAAGCTGGCCGAGCAGATTTATGCTGCCCTGCACAGCGAGTAGAATGCCGGGCTCAACTCACCGGCCAGTGGTCCCGATGAATATTCCGAATCTGCTCACTCTGCTCCGCGTCCTGCTCATCCCGATCTTCATCCTGCTGTTCTACATGCCGTTCCCGGGCAGCCACCTGGCCTCCAGCGCGGTATTCGCCCTGGCCGCGGCGACCGACTGGCTGGATGGGTATCTGGCGCGCAAGCTGGGGCAGAGCACGCCCTTCGGCGCCTTCCTCGACCCGGTGGCGGACAAGCTGATGGTGGCGGTGGCGCTGGTGCTGCTGGTGGAAGAGCACGCCAACCTCTGGCTGACGCTGCCGGCGGTGATCATCATCGGCCGCGAGATCGTGGTCTCGGCGCTGCGCGAATGGATGGCCGAACTGGGCGCCCGCGCCCACGTCGCCGTATCCAACCTGGGCAAGTGGAAGACCGCCGCGCAGATGGCCGCGCTGGTGATCCTGCTGGCCAACGCCCCGCTGTTCACCTTCTGGGTGCTGCTGGGCTACGGGCTGCTGATCGTCGCCGCGGCCCTGACGCTGTGGTCCATGCTGCACTACCTGCTGGCCGCCTGGCCGCACCTGAGCACCACCCCGAAAGAGAAATAACTTTTTTTGAATCAAAGGGTTGACGAGGCTCCAGAAAAAGATAGAATGGCGCCCGTCAACACGACGCGGGAATAGCTCAGTTGGTAGAGCACGACCTTGCCAAGGTCGGGGTCGCGAGTTCGAGTCTCGTTTCCCGCTCCAAATATCGACCTGCAGATGTCCACTGGCATTTGCAAGTCACTGAAAAAAGGGCCGAAAGGCCCTTTTTTCGTTCTGGCGCCATTTGCTGGAATCCCCCCCAAAAAAGCTTTAAGAGCCTGCCAATCTGCTCTCCATGGGCTGAGCAGGGCCCAATACGCGCTATCCAGCGGCATGGGCCTGCATGTCCGAGGACCGGTTGTCAGTTCCGCCTGGCCTTGATCTGCTGCCAGGCCGCATCCAGCGATTGCCGTTGATCCGCTGCCAGGGTTTCCAGCAGGTAGCTGCGGCGTCGTTGTTCGGTGTTCAGAACCTGGCCGGGAGCGTTCTTCAGCAGTGCCTGCATGGCTGGGGAGGTGCTGGGAAGAGGGGCGTAGAAGCGAGTCGCCCGGGCGTTGCGGATGGCGTTCTGCGGCGCGATCAGGAAGTCGATGAAGCGGTAGGCCAGCGCCGGGTTCGGGGCATTGGCCGGTATGGCCAGGGTGTCGATGTAGATCGCGGCGCCTTCGTCTGGAATCAGGTAGGCCAGCCGGGGGTTCTTTTCCATGGCGCGGATGGCGTGCCCGCTCCAGCTCATGGTCAGGCAGAGCTTGCCGGCGGCGATATCGTCGATGTAGCTCCAGTTGTTCAGTGAGTGCAACTGCCCGGCGATCGGCTGCAGGCTCTGCAGGTTGCGTTCTATTTGACGGCCACTGCTGCTCGACAGGCTCCGGCCGCGGTAGTTGAGCAGGAGCGAGGCGGTTTCCTCGGCGGCATCCAGCAGGCCGATGCCACAACGGGCCAGCCGGCTCGCCTGTTGCTCATCGAACAGCAGGCTCCAGCTGTTGGGCAGCGGCGCGCCGTAGGTGGCCTGCGCGGCCTGCGTATTGACCAGCAGGCCGATGGAGCCCCACAGGTAGGGGACCGTATGCTGGTTGGCCCCGGGGATTCCGGCCAGCGTGGAGACCACCCAGGGATCGAGCTCCTGGTAATGCGCCAGCCGTTGGCTATCGATTTCCGCCAGCCGGTGCTGCGCCAGCAATTGCTTGAGCATGAAGTGCGACGGCACGACGACGTCATAGGCGTCGCCGCCGGCCATGGTCTGCAGCAACTCGTCGGTAGTGGTGAAGGCGTGGTAGTCCACGCGGATACCGGTCTGCTCGTGGAAGTCCTCCAGCACGGCAGGGTCGAAATAGTCTTTCCAGTTGTAGACGCGCAGAACCTGTTCGGCATGTGCGGCGGTGCAGAAGAGCAGGGCAAGCAGGCAAACCAGGTGCTTCATGGCGATGACATCCGTTGATGTGGGGACAGGTTCCGTCGCTCGGTGCCTGGCTGGTCCGCAGCCAGTTCCCGGATCCGGATTCAAGCGGTTTTTGCCGTGGAAGAATTGCCGCTGGCAGACAAGTCGTTGTGTGTGATTGCCAGGATGAACCGGCATGCGCCACTTCAAGTCGCCGCAGCGACCCTCGGACAGGTCTTCCGCGCCCCGCCCTGGGCCAGGCAGCGCACATCCAGACGGCGAAGTGGGAGCTAGGTCTTGAAGTGCTCCACCAGGCGCTGTTGCTGATTCGCCATGTCATGCAGCGAGCGGCCGATGCGTGACGACTCTTCCACCTGGGCAATGAGTGTCTCGCTGATATCCCTGATGCCGCTCACGCGACGGCTGATCTCCTCGCTTGCCGAGCTCTGCTGCACCGCTGCGCTGGCGATCTGCTGGGTCATCGAGTCGATCACCTCGACGGCGTCGCCAATGGTGCGCAGGGCCGCGTGGCTTTCGTCGACCAGCGCGACGCTCTGGTTCGCCTGCTCCCGGCTGAGCCGCATGCTGCCGGTGACCTGCTCGCTGAGCTGCTGCAGGGTTTCCACGACCTCGCGGATTTCGCCCACGGAATTCTGCGTGTGGCTGGCCAGCTGCCGCACTTCGTCGGCGACCACCGCGAAGCCGCGGCCCTGCTCGCCGGCGCGCGCGGCTTCGATGGCGGCGTTGAGCGCCAGCAGGTTGGTCTGCTCGGCGATGCTGCAGATCACGTCGAGGACCTGCCCGATCTGGCTGCTGCTGTGGGCGAGCGCCCGCACGTCCGCCAGGGTCTTTTCCAGCCCCCGGTCCAGTGCCGCGATGCTGTCGGCCGACTTGCCGAACACCACCAGCCCTTTTCTGCTGGCTTCCTCGGCCGCCGTCGCGGCCTGGGCGGTGCGGGACGAGCTGTGCGCCACGTCCTGGGAACTGACGCTCATCTGATGGAGCGCCGTGGCCGCTTGCTCCACTTCCTGATGCTGGAGCTGCATGCCGTCGTCGACTTGTGCGGCTATCAGCGCGGAGCGGTCGGCCGTTTCACGGGTGTGCAAGGCGGCTTTCTGGATCTCTCCGATGATGGGCTGCAGTTTGTCGAGGAAGCGGTTGAAGCCGCTGGCGAGCCTTCCGATTTCATCGCTGCGGCTGTTCGGCAGGCGTTGGGTGAGGTCGCCGTCGCCGTCGACGATGGCATCCAGCATGTCGGCCACCTGCAGCAGGGGGCGGGTGACGCCACGGGCCGCGAACCAGATCAGCAACAGGCCCGCGCCGCTGGCGAGGACGCCCAGCCCCAGGCTCATCCACGTCGCCTGCAGGTTCTGCCGGTTCAGCTGTGCCTGCAGCTGCAGCGCGGGGGCTTGCAGCACTGCCTGGGGCACACGTATCTGCAGGGTCCAGGGGCGGGCCGCGGGGACTTGCAGCTGCTGTCGTATATCGATCGCTTCGGTGCTGTCGGCATCCGCGGCGAGGGCCTTGCCCAGCCCCTCCGGGTCGCTGCTGTGCCCGACCAGAAGGCCGCCCGCGGAGAGGATGCTGACCTCGCCCTGGCCCTGGTAAAGGCTTGCGCTGAGGGTTTCGCTCATCTTCTGCAGCGTCGACAGGCTGATGTCGATGCCTACCACCCCGAGCGTCTTGCCGTCCTGGACGAGCGGCAGGGCGATGCTGCTCATCAGTGTCTTGCGGCCTTCCACTTCGACCGCATAGGGCTCGACCACGCAGGCCTGCCCGCTCTGCAGCGGGCAGGTGAACCAGGCGTTTTCCGCCTCGCTGCCGGGAGGGGCATGGTTGGCGGTGATGTTGGTTTCGTTCAGCACCGCCTGCACGAGCTGGCCGGGTTTGCTCTGCGACCAGTAGAGGGCGAAGCGGCCGGTTTCGTTGCCTGCCGCCGCGGGTTGATCGACGAAGCGCGAGTCCTGGTCGTCCAGGGCATTGGCTTGCAGGACCACGTACATGCCCAGCAGCTGCGGCTTTTCCCGCAGCGCCTCATGGGTCCTGGAGACGATCTGGCGGCGCAGGGCCTCGCTGGGGAGCTGGCCGACGAGCGCCTGTTCCCGTAGTTGCAGCAGTTGCTTGGCGAAGCCTTCGGCGTAGAGCCTGGTCTCATCGAGAAAGCGCTCCACGTGCAAGCCCTGGAGCGTGGCGCTCGCCTGCAGATGCGCGTGTGCGGCTTCCGAGAGCAGGCGGGTGCTTTCCCGTTCGAGCAGGCTGGCATTGCGCTGGGCCTGGTACAGCGTGGCGCCGAGCAGGCTGGCAACCACGGCAAGCAAACAGCATCCGCTGAGCACGCTGATCCGCCACTGGGCGCTGAGGCGCAAAACCGGCATGGCTTGGTCTCCTGGGCGGGGCGATGATGCAGGGAGCGGAGGAGGGGCCGCCATGTCCGCCTGGATCATCGCTTATCGCATTGGTCGATTCGTTGTTCTTGTTGGTGCGCGACAGAGGCTCCCGTCCGGGAGATCGGCGCGGGGAGATGGTAGGGGCGCAGGCTGTTACCGGGTTATCCCGAATCGGCAGGCCAGGACCATGGGGCTGCCGGCGTGATCCATATCGGGGCGTGGCGTTCGATGCTGCCGATTTGGGATAACACCCCGTGCAGGGTCGGCCTAGCATCAGTCTTGCCAGTGAGCCCTGAGCGACCCGTCGGTCGTCGGCAGGCCTAGAACAAGAAGTTCGTTGGTTGGTGAGAGCGCTGCAGTCTCTCCGTGTTTTCCTAACGACTGCCTCATATAACAAGGTCAAGAAAATGAGCGTACCCATGTCCCAGATCAGCAGCTCGACAGAGCTGAGGCGCGGCGCCCTAGGCGTCGGTTTCATCATCTTCTTCGTGGTTTCCGCCGCCAGCCCGCTGAGTGTCATCGCCGGCGGCTTCCCCATCGGCATCATGCTTGGCAACGGCGCCGGAACGCCGGCGTTGCTGGTGCTGACGCTGCTGGTGCTGCTGGCGTTCTCGGTGGGCTACACCTCCATGGCGCGGCACGTGACCAATGCCGGCGGCTTCTATGCGTTTTCCTCGCGTGGGCTGGGTGGCCTCGCCGGTGGCGCCGCGGGCGTCCTGGCGATGTTCGCCTACAACATCCTGCAGGTCGGCCTGTACGGCATGTTCGGCGGGGTGGTGGCCGGCACCATGGCCAGCGTCTTCGGCGTGGAGCTGCCGTGGTGGTTCTACTCGCTGTTGGCGATGACCAGTATCGCGGTCCTCGGCTATCGCCAGATCGATCTCTCCGCGCGGGTGCTGTCGATCATCGTGGTCGCGGAATACCTGGCCATCCTCACCCTGGACTTCGCCATTCTGAAGTCGGGCGGCGATGCCGGCGTGAACCTGGATTCCTTCAAGTCCGAGCATGTCTTCAGCGGCACGCCTTCCATCGGCCTGCTGTTCTGTTTCGCGGCCTTCATCGGCTTCGAGGCCACGACCATCTATGGCGAAGAGGCGCGGGATCCGCAGCGCAGCATTCCGGTGGCCACCTATGCCTCGGTATTGCTGATCGGTTGTTTCTATACGCTGTCGATCTGGTCGATGGTGGTCGGCGTGGGCGCCGACAAGATCGTGGCGACCCTGCAGGCGCTGGGGGACCCGACCACCTTCATCTACGGCATGTCCGACCACTTCGTCGGCCCCGAGCTGACCAAGGTGATCCGCGTGCTGTTCATGGTCAGCATCTACGCCGGGCTGCTGGCGTTCCACAACTCGGCTGCGCGCTATTTCTACGCCATCGGCCGCGATGGCCTGCTGCACCGCATGCTCGGCACCACCCACCGCATCCACCAGAGCCCGCACATGGGCTCGGCCCTGCAGAGCCTGATCGCCGCGGTGGTGGTGCTGATCTTCGCCGCCATGGATGCGGACCCGATCCTGCAGCTCTTCGCCTGGTTCTCCAGCCTGGCGACGCTGTGCCTGATCCTGCTCATGGCGCTGACCTCGGCAGCGGTGTTCGCCTACTTCTGGCGCCATCCGGAGATTCCGCTGGGGCTGCTGCGCGGCCGCATCCTGCCGGCTTTCTCCTGCCTGGCGCTGCTGTTCGTGCTGGCCATCGCGGTGATCCATTTCGATGTGCTCACCGGTTCCAGCAAGGCCCTGTCCTATGCGCTGTGCGCCGTCATCCCGGTGGCGCTGATCGCCGGTGTGCTGCTGGCGGCGCGCCTGCGCAGGATTTCGCCCGAGCGTTTCCAGGCGCTGGGCAGCCACAAGCTCTAGGCGCGACCCGCGTCGATATCTCCCACCACGAAAGACCAGTAGCCACCGGGCGGAGCGATCCGCCGGTGGGCGAAGGGAAGGTTCATATGTACGACTATCGCATGCTCATCGACGGTGCCTGGGTAACGGGCGAGAACGGTCACTTCGACGTGACCAACCCTGCCACGGGCGCGCCATTCGCCCAATGCCCGGCCGGCTCCCTCGGCCAGCTGGACCAGGCGGTGCAAGCCGCCCGCCGCGCCTTCGGGCAGTGGCGGCAGAGCACCCATGAAGAGCGGCGCGAATGCCTGCGACGGATTGCCGACGACATCGAACGGGAGGCCGGGGAACTGGCCAGGCTCATCGTCCTGGAGCAGGGCAAGCCGCTGGAGCTGGCCATCTCCGAGGTCATGGGCGGCGTCGCCTGGACGCGCTACAGCGCCGAGCAGGAGATTCCCGTGGAGCTGGTGGAGGAGACGCCGGCGCAGCGCGTCGAGCTGCACCGCAAGCCCCTGGGCGTGGTGGCCTCGATCACCCCCTGGAACTGGCCGTTCATGATCGCCGTGTGGCACATCATGCCGGCCCTGCGGGCGGGCAACAGCGTCGTCAGCAAGCCTTCCAGCCTGACGCCCTTGAGCACCCTGCGCCTGGTCGGGATCATCGCTCGCCACGTGCCCAGGGGCGTCATCAACATCGTCACCGGCGAGCGCGGTTTCGGCAGTGCGATTGCCCGCCATCCGGGCATCGACAAGATCGTCTTCACCGGCTCCACCGCCACCGGCCAGAGCGTCATGCGCGAGGCCGCCGGCAATCTCAAGCGCCTGACCCTCGAGCTGGGGGGCAACGATGCCGCCATCGTGCTGCCGGGCACGCCGGTCGAGCCGATCGCCGCGGACATCTTCCAGGCCGCGTTCCTCAACATGGGCCAGACCTGCGCGGCGCTGAAGCGGCTCTACGTGCACGAGTCCCAGTACCAGGCGTTCGCCGAGGCGCTGGTGGCGATTGCCGGGCGCCAGGTGGTCGGCGACGGGCTCGAACCCGGCGTGACCTTCGGGCCGGTGCAGAACCTCGAGCAGCTCGAGCTGGTCGCCGGGCTGGTCGAGGATGCCCGGGCCCAGGGCGCGCGCGTGCTGTGTGGCGGCGAGCGCCTGGAGCGCCCCGGCTTCTTCTTCGCCCCGACCATAGTCGCCGACGTCACCGATGGCCAGCGCCTGGTCGACGAGGAGCAGTTCGGCCCGGTGCTGCCGCTGATCGCCTACACCGATGTCGAGGATGTCCTGCGCCGCGCCAATGCCAGCGACGTGGGGCTCGGCGGCTCGGTATGGGGGGACGCGGCACAGGCGCAGGCGCTCGCCTCGCGCCTGGAAAGCGGCGTGGCCTGGGTCAACTGCCACGCGCAGATTCAACCGAATACGCCCTTCGGCGGCTGCAAGCTGTCCGGCTTCGGCGTCGAGTTCGGCCTGGAGGGCCTGCTGGAGTACACCGCCCAGCAGCTCCTGTACGTACGCAAAAACCCGTGAGAACCGAAGCCATGTACGAAAAATACAAGACCGCAGAGAAGAAGTTCTGGCACCCCATGAGCTCGTCCGCGCCGGCGAACCGGGCCAAGACGCTGGTCATCGCCCGCGGCGACGGCAACTACATCACCGACATCGACGGCAACCGCCTGCTGGATGGCGTGGGCGGCCTGTGGAACGTCAACGTCGGGCACAACCGTGCGCAGGTGAAGGCCGCCATCGCCGCCCAGCTCGACGAGCTGGCCTACTACCAGACCTTCGACGGCATCGCCCATCCCCGGGTGTTCGACCTGGCCGAGCGCCTTACCACGCTGTTCGCCTGCGAGCGCATGGCCCGCGTGCTGTTCAACTCCGGCGGTTCGGATGCGGTGGAAACGGCCCTGAAGATGGCCCGGCAGTACTGGATCGCCGCCGGCCAACCCGGCCGCGTGCGTTTTCTCTCGTTGCGCAACGGCTACCACGGCGTGCATGTCGGCGGCACTTCCGTGGGCGGCAATGGCGTCTACCACTACAACCATGGCCAGCTGTTGGCCGGCTGCCACCTGCTCGACACCCCCTGGCTGTACCGCAACCCCTGGGATTGCCGCGATCCCGAGCAACTGACGGAGCATTGCATCCGCCAGCTCGAGGAGCAGGTCGCCTTCCTGGGGCCGGACACCATCGCCGCGTTCATCGCCGAGCCGGTGCAGGGCGCGGGCGGGGTGATAGTGCCGCCGGACAACTACTGGAAGCGCCTGCGGGAAGTCTGCGACCGCTACGGCATCCTGCTGATCGCCGACGAGGTGGTCACCGGTTTCGGCCGCACCGGTTGCCTGCTCGGCAGCCGTGGCTGGGGCGTGGCGCCGGACATCCTGTGCCTGGCCAAGGGCATTTCCGCCGGCTACATCCCGCTGGGCGCCACGGTGTTCAACGAGCGTATCGCCGAGGCGATCGAGAACGCCCCGGGCTTCGCCAACGTGATCATGCATGGCTACACCTACAGCGGGCATCCGACCGCCTGTGCCGCCGCCCTGGCGGTGCTGGACATAGTCGAGGCCGAGGACCTGCCGGGGAACGCGGCGAAGGTGGGGGCCGAGCTGATCGGCAAGCTGCAGCCGCTGAGCGAGCGTTTCGACGTGGTCGGCGAGGTGCGCGGCAAGGGCCTGATGATCGCCCTCGACCTGGTAGCGGACAAGCGCACCCGGCAACCGCTCGACCCGGCCGCGGGGCACGCGGCCCGCATCGCCGACGCCGCCCGGGCGGAAGGGGTGCTGGTCCGCCCGGTGGGTAACAAGATCATCCTTTCGCCGCCGCTGACGCTCTCCTCCGACGAGGCGGGAATGATCGCCGCGGCCCTGGAAACCGCCCTCCAGACCTGTCGCTGAGTCTCGTGCGCCGGCCTGCGCAGGGCCGGCGCACGCTCCAACCGAAAAACAACAACAGCCTTCCCAAGGCGAAGAAGGAGCATCATGCATCATCGAAACATCTACCGAACCCTCGGTGGAGGGCTTGCGCTCGCCCTGAGTCTCACCAGCCAGGCCAACGCCCTGGAGCTGTACGCCGACGACGATACCCACCTGAACGCCGACGTCCTGGCGGTCTACGGCTGGCTGAACAGCCGCAAGAACTACGACGGCACGAGCGGCGGCAGCACCTGGCGGGAAGGCTTCATCAAGTACGGCCTGAGCGCGGACCAGGGGCTGGGGAGCGCCGGCAGCGCCTATGGCGCCTTCAGCCTGGTCAGTTCCGGCACCTGGGGCGACGGGGATGCCGCAGGCAATACCGACGGCTCCGAACGCACCACCAAGATCGAGGACGCCTACCTGGGCTGGCGCTCCGCCGGGATGTTCCCGGCGCTCGGCCAGGACGGGCTGGACGTTTCCTTCGGCCGGCAAGTGGTCAAGCTCGGCAGCGGCTTCATCATCAACGACGATGGTCCCAACCTGGGCCGTGGGCCGGCCGACGGCAAGCTGAACCGGGGCGGCGCCTACTACATCGCCGCGCGCCATGCCTTCGATCGGACCGCGGTGGTCCGCATCGGCGGCCAGGATGGCCTGCATGGCAGCCTCCAGTGGCTCAAGTCCGACAACCGCGCCCAGGCCGAGACCGAACTGGCCGCGGGCACCCTGGACTACACCGCCAAGCCGGGCACCCTGGGCCTGACCTGGGTCCACGGCATCGATGTCGTGGACCAGTGGGCCAGCGATTTCCAGAAGCAGCGCGAGGGAATGAACATCTACAGCCTGCGCGGCGAGGGCGACGCCGGCGTGGAGAACGCCAGTTTCGCCTTCGAATACGCCTGGCAGGACAAGGACGCCGGCAACGAGAAGGCCTGGTACGCCGAGGCGGGCTACACCTTCGCCGACGTCGCCTGGTCGCCCAAGCTGACTTACCGCTACAGCCGCTATTCCGAGGGCTGGGACCCGATGTTCAACGGTTTCAGCACCGGCTACGGCACCTGGTTCCAGGGGGAAGTGGCCTCCAACTACGCGGGCCCGTTCAACAGCAACACGGCCATCCAGCACCTGGGCCTGAAGGCCACGCCGCTGGAGAACCTGAGCGTTGGGGTGCTGTACTTCGACTTCGACACCCTGCACAAGCGCGATGCGCTGAACCTCGATGCCCGGGAGCTGGACCTGTACGTCGAATGGGCGGTCAACCCGCACCTGATCGTCACGCCGCTGGTCGGGCTCTATCGTCCGGACAAGGACGAGAGCAACGGCGGCAACCAGGTCGGCGGCAATGGCACCAATGTCTATAGCCAACTGATCGTGGCGGTGCCGTTCTAGCATCGTGAACCCGGCCCGTGGGGCCGCCTTTGGTGAAACGGCTGCCGGTTCGCTGGGCGGCCGCTTTTTTCGGGGTGTTCAGAAGCTCAGCGGGTAGCTGGTGATGAAGCGTACTTCGTCGTAGTCGCTGGCGTAGCTGCTGCGGACGGTGGAGGTACGCAGCAGGAAGGAGAGGTGCTTCAAGGGACCGTTCTGGATGCTGTAGCCGATGTCGCTGTCACGCTCGTATTCATGGCCGTCGGCCGCGGCGACGCGCTGGATGTCGCTGCCCCGGGTATAGCGGGTCATCAGCGTCAGGCCCGGCATGCCGAGGCTGGCGAAGTCATAGTCGTAGCGCACTTGCCAGGAGCGTTCGCCGGCCCAGAAGAAACCGCCGTTGGTGACCCAGTTGACCAGGTAGGGCTGCGGCGTGGAGCCCAGCAGCATGGGGAACATGTCTTCGCCGAGCATGCGCTGGTAGCTCGCCGAGAGGGTGTGGCCCGCGTGGCGGATGCCCAGGCGCAGGCCGTAGGCGCTGTTGTCTATGCGCCCGGAAAGCGCGCGGCCGGACTCGCCGTTGTGGAAATAGCTGAGGGTGCCGATCAGGCTCGTGTCCTGGCCCAGCGGCTGGTTGAGGGTGCCGCCCAGGTAGTGCTGGTCGTAGATGTCTTCGAGGTTGGCGAAGTAGTAGCTGGCGGCGAGCCGCGGGCCCCATTTGGCGTCCACCCCGGCGAAGTTCAGCTTGTTGCTGTCTTCGCTCGCCGGGTGCCCGGCCAGGTAGAACGACTCGCGGTTGCTGGAGGCCCGGGTACTGGTATTCCACAGTTGCCCGGCGGTGAACTTGAACCCCTGCAGCTCCTGGGATTCCAGCAGCACGCCCTGGAAGGTCTGGGGCAGCACGCGGACGTCATCCTGGAAGATCACCGGCAGCCTCGGCTCCAGTAGCCCGACCTTCAGGGTGCTTTGGGAGTAGCGCAGCTTCAGCGTCGCGCCGGCGCGGCCGAAGTCATCGGCAGGCTCGCCCGTGCGTGGATCGTAGGGCAGGCTGCCGTCGTTGCTGGTGCCGCTGCCGCCGTCCAGCTTGAGCGCGTAAAGACCGGTCAGGTCCAGGCCGATGCCGACGGTGCCTTCGGTATAGCCGGAGCGCAGGCGGGCCAGGACCGCCTGCGACCAGTTGCCGGCCTGGGATTGCGGGGCGTCGTCCTGGCGATAGTCGCGGAGCATGTAGAAGTTGCGCAGGGTGGTTTCCAGGTTGCCGTCGGCCAGCAACTCGGCCCGTGCGCAGAGTGGGGCCAGGACGCTGGCGGCGCACAGGGTGAGGCAGGGGCGAAGGGCATGACGAAGCTGCATGTGCGGTTCTCCTCGGGCCCGGCGAGGCCGGGCCCATTGGCAAGTGGGGGAGGGCGCGCTGGCCGCTGCAGGGCGCAGGTCGCCGGCCACCGTCCCGGGCGGGACGGCGGATCGATGGGTGGTGGTCGTGCGGGGGCGTCAGCGCAGGACGGGGTTCGCCGGCAGCGTCTGCCCGTGGCTTTCCTGCGCCTGTTCAGCGGCGCCGGACTGGCGCAGGAGGCTGTTGCGGAAGTGCCGGCGGCCGCGGCCGAGCAGGCCCACGCAGAGCACGGCGGCGAAGGTGACGATGATGGCTACGGAAGAGCCCACGGCCTTCGGGTCCTTGAACAACTGGTCGGTGAGCAGGGCCACCAGGGTGGTGCCCACGCCGAGCCCGACCAGGTTGGACACCAGCAGGAACAGCGCGGAAACCTGCGCGCGCAGATGGCTGGGGGTGAGTACCTGCATGGCGGCGGCGGAAGTCGAGATGGGGAAGGCGCAGAAGAACATGGCCGGCGCCAGCAGGGCGATGGACCAGCGCAGGTCGTCCACCAGCACGGCAGCCAGCGCCGGCGGTAGCATGCAGGCGGCGCCGAGCATGGCGCTGAGCAGGGCGCCGTCATGGTGGCCGCGCTTCTGTAGCACATCGATCAGCCAGCCCGCGCAGAACACGCCCGCGGTGTTCAGCACCAGCAGTATGGTGCCCAGGATGTAGCCGACCTCGACGGGCGAGAGACCGAATTTGCGCATGTACATCGCCGGGGTCCAGCTGAGCAGGGCGTACTGGCACATGGCGAAGAAGGAGAAGCCGATGAAGTGGCAGGCGAAGGTGCGCCGGTGCAGCCCGATGAAGCGCAGGCCGTCGCCGAGCGCGGCCTTGCCCTGGGCCTGCGGCTGGGCCGGCCGCCTGGGGTCGCGGACGCTGAGGGCGATCAGCAGGGCGACCAGCAGCCCGGGCAGGCCGACGATGAAGAAGGTCAGCTGCCAGGAGCGCACTGTGCCCAACGGCCCGAGTTCGATACTCGGCACGCCGCGCAGCAGGTCGATCACGTAGCCGCCGACCAGGAACGCCAGGCCACCGCCCAGGAAGGCGCCCATGGAATACAGGCCGAGGGCGCGGCCGAGCTTCTCCCGGGGGAACATGTCGCTGAGCATCGAATAGGTCGCGGGCGTCAGCGCGGCCTCACCGACGCCGACCCCCATGCGGGCAAGGAACATCTGCAGGAAGTTTTTCGACAGGCCGCAGGCCGCGGTGGCCAGGCTCCAGAAGGCGATGCCGGCGGCGATGATGCGCATGCGCGAGGAACGGTCGGCCAAGCAGGCGATGGGGATGCCCATGACGGCGTAGAACAGGGAAAACGCCATGCCGCTGAGCAGGCTGAACTGGGTGTCGCTGATCTGCAGGTCGGCTTTGATCGGTTCGATCATCAGCGAGAGGATCTGGCGGTCCACGAAAGAGAAGATGTAGGCGACCATGCACACCGATACGACGTACCACTCGTAGGTGTAGCGGGTTTTCCGGGGCTGAGTGAGAGGGGACACGGTTACTGGCTCCTGATAGGGGTGAAGGCAGATGGCCAAGCACATCGAGCTCGTTGTTCTTGTTGGGTAACCGGGCGTCGCGGAGGGCGGAGGGTGCCTCCGGTCAACGGCCGTGGGAGATTTTTGTCATGGAATATTCGGTTGTTTCAATATAAGTAAGTAAAATAATCAGAATATGAGATTTTTGTGATTTATTGGGTGAGGAATCTGGCGAGGGGATTTCCCGCTGCCGGAAGCCTAGGGGGGGTGGCATGGGGGATGAATCGGAGCGATTCCCATGCCGGGCGGGAATTTCCCCCAGGCGGCTAGGGGAAACCTTTGGTGGGGGCCTCAGGTGTGGAGTTGCGCATCCGTTTGTATTCAACTTGACCGGCTATGTTCATGCGTTCTGACCACCGATTGCATCGGATTGACCCGCGCGCTTTGTAGCCAGGACGGGCAGAGAATGGCCAGGAGCGGACTCGTCTAACGAGCCCGCTTAAGGTCGATGCGACGCCAACAGGGGGTCGATGCTAATCAGCTTCAGGCTCCATTAAAGAGCTGATCCAAAACCCCGGAGGGATTGGTAACTGATGATGGTGGCAGGCAACCATAATCACTGGCCAAAAACCCGATTTGATAGGTGACAGGTTCTGCAAGTCCACATCCATGCGGCATGCCTCTGCAATGGTTGCAATGAGTTGGCGCCCACCGCGATTCAACGGCAAGCCACAAAGGGCTCGCCCGTGAGAACTTCCGCCCACGTAAAGCTTCTCTTCCGACAGGGCATCAGGTAGCCAAAGCTGCAAGGTGCACTCTTTCAATTCATTTTGTGCAAGGCGGGTAAGTGCCTCGACCGCATCAGTTGCACCAAGCGCATGCAGCCAAGCCGCAAGCAGTGGAACTACGGTGCTTCCCGCCATTGCCTCTTTGAAATACGCGTCAGATCTATCACGTGGGTGATCGGCGAGGTCGCGGTAGTCAGAGAGGGAGCAGGTATAGCGGCCTCTTGTGCGGATAGTGAAGATAAGGCGAGATGCCATTTCCTGTAGCCAGGATGTCACCCCTGTCGCATCAAGCCCACTGGCCAGCCAAAGCTGAAGGAACAGGGAAATGCTGGTTCCTTGCCTATCTGCTATTGGCAGAAACAGAATGGGGTTGTTTCGAATTAGCTCTAGGCCCACCTGCGTAAGCTGCACAACGCTATGCCTGACCTGCTCTTGGTGTGCCTCATTGCTCCGCTCCCCGATCCAGTGGAGCCATAGTCCCGCCAAACCAATGCGGCCCAGCACTTCAAATAGGGCAAGGTTCACATCCAGCGAGCTTCGGGAGCCTGTCGCCATTGATATTCCATGGCGTACCTCGGCATACGGCAGCACCCTCTGCTCGATGAACTCCATAGAGATGGTGAGATGAAGTTCGATCATCTGCCGAACAACGATGCTGAGTGCCTTCGTCTCCCGGCCGTTGCTGCCGAGAGCAGGCCGGAGTAGCTCCCACGCTGTCAGCACCGCCAGCTCGCTCACCCGATAAGGGGACTCGATGTTGCCGGCACTACGGGCCCAAACGAACAGAATCCACAGACAGATGTTTAGTTGCCGGGCAGCGCGCACACGGGCTTTTCCCGACACGATGCCAGCCTGACACAAGTTCCCTACAAGGCGACTGAAGTGCTCATAAGAGACATCGGGCTCATCAACCAATGCAACAGCTTTCTGGAAGCTGCTACGCAACGGTTTTGGGAGAATTTCCTCGCGAAGTATTCCTTTCAGTATCATTCCGGCGATCTTGTCGCCATTCCACTCATCAAAGGTGATTCTTGCTGTCGTATTCCTGTCGATGAACCCAGTTAGCTTTTCTCGTACTTGCTCATTCACATCTCCTCCAAATGCCAGGCAGATGACAATCTTCAGCCCCTTGTATCTGGCCGGAATTCTGTGAGGGATGTATGCATCTAGAATCTCATCCAACGATGATCGTAGAGCTTGAGGATTTCCGTCCCAGTCTTGACGTGTAAGGTCACCCTGCTTGACAGAAAACAGAAAGAGCTTCTTCTCTCCATCGTCGTCCTTCCCAACTGCCGCGATGTCAACCCCGAGCTGGCTTGTTCCTCTTTGAGGGCGCGAATAGACATTGAAGCCCAGCTCGCTCAACAAGTCGGGGAGGATTGCATCCAGCTCATCTCTCTCCCTCAGCGATGCCAAGTAATCACGAATTAAGAGCTTCATCCTTTCATCCTCTCATGACGGAAAATACGGAGGACGTAATCAAGACCCACAGGATCAACGACTTCCATTCGCGGCATCTCGTAGGAAATTCCGTGGGAGTGAAGGTTGATTTCCAATGGGCGAAGCTTGTCTTGGCCATCGTCGACAAAGGTCAGTGAACGATTGCCATACAGCAGCACAGAGCGGCTCACCATGCTCAAGAAAACAGATTCGCTTTCTGCCTGTTTATGAGCAGCCCACATCTGATCAGAAATGCGCAGTCGCTCTATGCGGCGATGGTGTTCTGATGGTTGGAGCTCGACGATAAATGGAATAGAACGCTGTGCATCGAGATAAGCCGCGTGTTGAGCAAGAGCCTGGGCCACGGCATTGTTCGCAGCATCCTCTGGTGCAAGGTCTTCGAGGTATTTCCGCACACCGTCATAGTTTTGGAGCAACTGATTAACCAGCAGCTCTTGCACCGCTTGGGATGTATCCGTATCACAGACCCGTAGCACCGAGACCAAAATGGAGGCTGCCGTTGTCGGCTTGAAAAAGAACCAACCAACAGCCTTTCGACATATGAACACTAGTGCAGTAGGAGAAGTAGCCAGATCTTCAGGCTTAAGGCTCAATGGCACGCCGTCCAGTCCTGGGCCCTGTATAGCTTTGGCAAGACCACCACAGAGACGGGGAGCACCGAGCTCTAGCCAGCGAACTACTACTCGACTCAGGAGATCAGGAGAGCCGGAAAGCAACGTCTTGGTGAAACTATCCAATGTCCCGAGTTCTAGGTCGTCGTCTGGGCGTGAAAGCAGCTTGGTTACAAAGGACACCGCAGCCTCGGCGTGCCCGTGCTTCAATAACACCTGCAGGCCGAGATCCAGCTCTTTTACGGTTCCCTTGTTGGCCGACTCCAGATGATCCAATGCACCCAGCAGGCAGGCGACGATATCTTGCGTGAGTGCCTCGCGGCAGCTCCAAAGCGCACGCGCACACTGATGTATGGTGAATTTTCCGGGATTGATTACCAGCCGATTTATAAGCGCGTTTGCATCTGCAGGTGCGACGTCACGAACACGCGCCAAGATTTCCATCGTCGCATGCAACACACTTGCCTTAGTAGGGTCGTCAATGCCGCCATCTAGCAGTGCATTGAAGACTGCAAACGTCTCGATACATGACGCTGAATCTAGGTGCTCGACACGCCCCAGCGCAGAAATGGCTGCCTGGCGCCGAACATCCGAATAGTCAACAGCAATACGGCGTGCCTCATTCAAATCACTAATGGCCTCTAACGCGAACGAAAGATGGTGGCTAGCAAGCTCATTACCTTGATGCGCTGCGGCGATGACCTCTCTAGCACGCAGGGGAAAATTCGCGCACCATTTCCGAAACGCGTCATTAGGCTGGTAGGCAGCACCGTCCTCTCCTCCACGCGTCACTAGTGCGTCTACACAAGCCATTACTCGCCCAGGCTCTGCCTCCAACTTAGGCAGAAGCTGGCAGAAAAAGTGCGAAGCCATGAAGAAGTCGAAGCTATCAAGCGCTTGTATGGCATTACCTTCAACAAGAGCCAACAAATCGATAGTTCCTGCGTTATGCAAATCAACGCAACGCTCTTCGATCACATGAGTGTCCATCCTGCCACTCATCCCAAACTGGTTAGCCATTTGGCTAACCAATTCTCTACGCTCGAACAACTCGACCAACTCTTCGGATGTCGGTGCCTTATCCATGATCCCTCACTTCAATCGTATTGATTGGCTAGGTTTCCGCTAAAGCCATTACCAAATGGAAATTTATACTCTTCTGGTTAATGAGTTTCCGCGTCAGGTCAAAATCGACCTGGCGTGGGCGGCAGCTTCTGGCCGATTGCTGCCCCCGCGAGCGGCGACTTCGGGTCATTCTCTGCCAGTCATGGCCACGCAGTGTGATGGTCAGACCCGATGCAAATGCTTGGTCAAGTAAGCGCAACTCCGCACTCAGCCATCTTGACCGTCGGCCTCGAGCATGTTGCGGGCGATGCGGCGGGCGGTGTCGATGACCATGTCGGTCACCGTCTCCTGGCGCAGCAGCCTGAAGTTTTCGGTGGTCCCCACCGCCGAGATGCTGCCCAGCACCTCCTTGCCGTCGGCGCCGAGGATGGGCGCGGCGATGCCTGTCAGGCCGCGGTTCAGCTCGTCGTGGGTGATGCAGTAGCCGTCCTTGCGGATGCGCTTGGCGGCGCGGGCGAATTCCGACCAGCTGTAGGTATTGCCCGGCTCCCTGGAGATTTTCTCCTCGAACAGCCGCTGCAGCTTGCGCCCGCGCTGGAAGGCCACCAGCACCTTGGACTGCGCGCCGCGGAACAGCGGCAGCGGGTGGCCGCGGCCGAAGGCGAAGCGGTAGTTCTCGTCGGGCTCGGTGATGTAGGTGTTGATGATGTGCCCGTCGTAGAAGACGCTGGCGAACACCGCCAGCCCGGTCTGCGCCGACAGCCCGTGCATCAGTTCGCGGCCGGCCACCAGGATGGGGTCGTACTGCCGCATCATCCAGTCCAGCTCGATGATCCGCGGGCCCAGGCCATAGCTGCCGGCGTTCACGCGGGTGAGCAGGCCCGCCTCGCATAGGTCCTTCACGTAGCGGTAGACGGTGGCGCGGGACAAACCCATGCGCTCGCCGATGGTGTCCGTATCCAGTTGCAGGTTCTGCGGGCTGAACAGGTCCAGCACGTTCAGCATCTTGCTCAAGCTACTCATGGCGCTCCTTTCTCGGTACCCGGGCTCCCGGGGCTGCTGGGCCGTCGTCCATGGCGGGGCGGACGACGGCGCCGGGTTCGCTGGCAGCACTATTGGGCAGCAGCCATGGGCTTTCAAGACCGCTGCCCGTGCCGGCATGCCTCCTTTCCCTGCCGCTGCGAGATCGGTGGCTTGGGAAAGGCTGCGTTCTCCTGGCGGATATTAGCGCTCTAAAATCTCATTTGTCTCTTATTTTGAGAGTTTTGCTCAAAAAATATTGTTGGTTGATTTTTGCTGTGCAATAAATCTCATCACTCGCAACCAACCCAGTCGAGAGCTAGAAACATGAATGGTGCCGAATTGCTGGTCAGGGCCGCCGCGGCCAGCGGGATCGAATACTGCTTCGCCAATCCTGGAACCACGGAGATTCCGCTGGTCGCCGCCATGGCCGCGGAGCCTGCGCTGAAACCGGTGCTTTCGCTGTTCGAAGGCGTATGCACCGGCGCCGCCGATGGCTACGGGCGCATTGCAGGCAAGCCGGCGATGACCCTGACCCATCTCGGTCCCGGCTTTGCCAACGGCATCGCCAACCTGCACAACGCCCGCCGTGCGAACACCCCGATCGTCAACGTCATCGGTGACCACGCGTCCTGGCACGTCAACTACGACCCGCCGCTGGCCAGCGATATCGAGGCCCTGGCGCGGACCGTGTCCGGCTGGGTGCGTACTTCGCGCCGCGCCGCCAGCATCGGCGAGGATTTCCTCTGTGCCGTGCAGGCCGCCTGGCAGCCGCGCGGCCAGGTCGCCAGCCTGGTGCTGCCCATGGACCTGCAGGCGCGCGACATCGTGTTCGACGACGCTTTCCCCAAGCCGACGCCGCCGGTTCGACGCTTCGCCAGCGACAAGGTCGAGGCCGTTGCGCGCCAGGTGCGCGCCGGCAAGCGCCTGGTGTTCATCGTCGGCGATGAAGGGCTGTCCGTCGCCGGGCTGCAAGCGGCGGGGCGCCTTGCCGGCCTGCCCGGCGTGCGCCTGTTCGCCGAGACCTTCCCGCGCCTGAGCTACCGCGGTGGTGGCTTGCCGGACCTGGACCGGCTGCCGTACTTCCCTGAGGTGGCCATCGAAATCCTCAACCAGTACGACGTCGTGGTCTGCGCCGGGATACCCGAGCCGATCAGCTATTTCGGCTATGAAGGCATTCCCTCCCGGCTGGCCGAGCGCGACCGCCTGCTGTGCCTGGCCGAGGTCGGCGACGACGTCAGCGGCGCGCTGGCCGCCCTGGCCGAGATGCTCGATGCGCCGGCCTTCGTGCCTGCGCCGGTGGGCGTCGAGTTGCCCGCCGCGCAGGAGCGGTTGACGCCGCAATCGGTTGGCCGGGTGCTTGCCGCGGCCTTGCCGGAGGACTGCATCGTCTCGGTGGAGGGCGGCACCTGTGGCTACCCGTTCTTCACCGCTTCGGCCAACGCGGCGCGCCATCGGGTGTTGACCAACACCGGCGGCGCCATCGGCCAGGGCATCCCCGTGGGCTTCGGCGCGGCGCTGGCCGAGCGCGGCAACCGGGTGTTCTGCCTGCAATCCGACGGCAGTGCCCAGTACACCATCCAGACCTTGTGGAGCATCGCCCGGGAGCAGTTGCCGGTGGTGATCCTGATCGCCGCCAACCACCGCTACGCAATCCTGCAGAACGAGCTGCGCCGCTTCGGCCTGAGCGAACTCGGCCCCCAGGCCCTGGCGCTCACCGAGCTGGACCGCCCGCGGGTGGACTGGAAGGCCCTGGCCAAGGGCTATGGCGTACCGGCCAGCAGCGTGCGCAGCAATGCCGAGCTGCAGCGCGCGCTGGCCGAGGCCGCCGCTTCGGCAGGGCCGTGCCTGATCGAGATGGAGCTTTGAGGAGCGCGTGATGAGCGAGATCGAACTTTTACCCGCGGTACGCGAGTTCCTGGCCAAGCCCCAGGGCCTGTATATCGGCGGCAGTTGGCAGGCCGCCGCGGCCGGTCGCCGCTTCGCCGTGGAGAACCCGGCCAGCGAGGCGCCGTTGTGCGAAGTCGCCGAGGGCGACGAGCGGGATGTGGACGCCGCGGTGGCTGCCGCCCGCGCGGCATTCGAGGGGCCCTGGCGGCGCGAGTCTCCGGCGCGCCGGGGGTTGTTGCTGTTCCGTCTGGCGGAGCTGATCGACGCGCATGCCGAGGAGCTGGCGCAGCTGATCACCCTGGAGAACGGCAAGCCGATCGCCAATGCCCGCGGCGAGGCGGCCAGCGCGGCCAACATCGTGCGTTATTTCGCCGGCTGGCCGACCAAGATCGAGGGCAGCACACTGCCGGTGTCGCCGGCCAGCGGCACGCCGATGCTCAACTACACGCTGCGCGAGCCGGTGGGCGTCTGCGCGCTGATCGTGCCCTGGAACTTCCCCCTGACCATGTGCGTGTGGAAGCTCGGCCCGGCCCTGGCCACCGGCTGCACCGCGGTGCTCAAGCCCGCCGAGCAGACGCCGCTGGTGGCCGTGCGCCTGGTGCAGCTGATCGAGGCGGCGGGCTTCCCGCCGGGCGTGGTCAACCTGCTCACCGGCTTCGGCGTGCGCACCGGCGCCCCGCTGGCGCAGCATGCCGACGTGGACAAGATCGCCTTCACCGGCTCGACCCAGGTCGGCCGGCTGATCGCCCAGGCCGCCACCGGCAACATGAAGAAGGTCTCCCTGGAGCTGGGGGGCAAATCGCCGAACATCATCCTGCCGGACGCCGACATCGCCCGTGCGGCAAAGGGCGCCGCCGACGGCATCTTCTACAACCAGGGCCAGGTCTGCACCGCCGGTTCCCGCCTGTACGTGCATGAGAGCGTGCTCGACCAGGTGCTGGCCGAGCTGCGCCGGCATGCCCGCGCCCATGTGCTCGGCCCCGGCCTGGACCCGCGCAGCAGCATGGGGCCGCTGGTCTCGGAACGGCAGCTGGGGACGGTCAACGGCTACCTGCAGCGCGGCCGCGAGGAGGGCGCCGAGCTGATCTGCGGCGGCCAGCGTCCGGCGCACCTGGAGAAAGGCCATTTCATCGAGCCGACGGTGTTCCTGGACCGGGCCGAGCGGGCCTGCGTCGCCCGCGAGGAAATCTTCGGCCCGGTGCTGACGGTGATGAGCTGGTCGGACATCGACGAGCTGGTCCTGCGCGCCAACGACACCCCCTACGGCCTGGCCGCCGGCCTGTGGACCCGCGACCTGCGCTCGGCGCACCGGGTTGCCGCCGCGCTCAAGGCCGGCTCGGTATGGATCAACTGCTGGAACGTGGTCGACCCGGCCTCGCCTTTCGGTGGCTACAAGCAATCCGGCTGGGGCCGGGAAATGAGCAAGAACGTGATCGACGCCTACACCGAGACGAAAAGCGTCTTCGTCGATCTCGCCTGACGAACCAACGACAAGAGGAGCGAACATGGATCTGGAACTGCAGGGCCGTGTGGCCATCGTCACCGGTGGCGGGATGGGAATCGGCAAGGAAGTGGCGCGTTTCCTTTCCCAGGAAGGCTGCAAGGTGGTGATCTGCGCCCGGCGCATGGAGTACCTCAAGCCGGCCGCCGAGGAAATCAGCGCGCAGACCGGCAACGAGGTGCTGCCGTTGTACTGCGACACCAACGACATGTCGGCGGTGGCCGACATGGTCAGCGAAACCGTGCGCCATTTCGGCCGCATCGACATCCTCGTCAACGGCGCCGCCGCGCCTTCCGGGGTGGTGCGCAACGACATCGAGCACGCCGGCGACGACGAACTGCTGTCCGACCTGAACACCAAGGTCATCGGCTACTTCCGCTGCGCCAAGGCGGTGACCCCGCACATGAAGGAGGGCGGCTTCGGTCGCATCATCAACATCGGCGGCCTGACCGGGCGGGGCAGCAAGGTGCTGTCCGGCATGCGCAACCTGGCCATCGCCCACATGACCAAGACGCTCTCCGACCAGCTGGGCCCCTTCGGCATCACCGTCAACCTGATCCACCCCGGTGTGGTCGATACCCCGCACATCCAGGAGCTGTACGAGCGCGAGGGCCTGAAGCAAGGCAAGACGCCCGCGCAGGTCGAGCAGGGCTACATCGACGCCACGCCGATCCGCCGCACCCTGCAGCCGATCGAGATGGGCTGGCTGATCGGTTTCCTCGCTTCGCCGAAGGCGGGCGCGGTCACCGGCGAATCCATCGGCATCGACGGCGGGTTGACCCGCGGCATCTTCATCTGAGGAGGTTGCAGCAATGAGTAACGGAACCTTTCTGGTCGCGACCGTCGGCCAAGCGGTCATCCGCAGTGCCGACGATGGCCGCAGCTGGCATCGCCTCGGGCTCGGCCAGCCGCTGGAGTTCGATGCGATCACCCGTTCGCTGAGCGTCAGCCCGGCTGCGCCCGACGTCATCTACGCCGGCGCGGACATCGGCCTGATCGTCAGCCGCGATGTCGGCGGCACCTGGGAACTGGTGGATTCGCCTTTCAATGGGCAGACGGTATGGAAGGTCGCGGTGGACCCCCGGGATCCGCAGCGTATCTTCGTCGGCACCGGCGCGCCTTCGCGGGCCGTGCTCTGGCGCACGCTGGACGGCGGTGCGAGCTGGTATCGCGTTCCGGTGGAAATCCCCGAGTTCTGCGCCGGGGTCAGCCGTCCGCGGCTGCTGGCCTTCGCTTACGATCCGACCGACCGCGACCAGGTCTGGTTCGGCCTGGAGGAGGGCGGCCTGTTCCACAGCCGCGACGGTGGCGACAGCTTCACGCGCATCGACGACCGGCTGCTGTGGGACTACAACTCCGACATCCACAACATCGTGGTGTTGCCCAACCATGGCAAGAAGGTGGTCGTGGTGGTCTGCGTCAACGCCATCTACCGCAGCTTCGACGAAGGCGCCAGCTGGACCGGGATCATCGCCAAGGAGGCTTTCGGCCTCTACTACGCCCGCGTGCTGAACGCCCCGCTCGGCACCGAGGACACCCTTTACCTGAGCATCTCCGACGGCACGCCGGGCACCACCAGCAAGGTCCTGGTTTCCCGCGATGCCGCCGCGAGCTGGGAAGTCCTGCCATTGCCGCAGCAGCCGAACTCCTGTGTCTGGGCGATCGCCTTCAACCCGGCCAATCCGCGGCAGATCGTGGCCGGCACCAAGTACGGCCATCTGTTCACCTCGCAGAACGGCGGCGACAGCTGGCAGAAGCAGTGGCGCGAATTCAGCGAGATTGCCGACGTGCTCTGGACGCCCGCCGTGGCGCAGATCAAGTCGGGACACCAGTCCGTCATCGACAAGAAGTGAGGTGCACGCGATGAAATTCGAAGTCGTTCGTACCCATCTGTCGCTGTTCGTCAGCGACCCGGACGTCTCGGCGCGCTGGTACGCCGATGTGCTCGGCATGCATGAGTCGGCCCGTGGCGAGAGCTGGATCATGATGGCGTTCGGCAGCAAGCACCACGACATCGCCCTGATCGAGGCCGCGCCCGGCGCCCACCAGGGCGGCCTGGGCCTGCAGCATTACGGGCTGGAGATCGCCGGCGACATGGACACCCTGCGCCAGCTCTACGGCATGCTGCTGAACAAAGGCGTCGAGGTGGTGAAGATCACCGATCACGAAATCGGCAACGGCGTGTATTTCAACGACCCCGACGGCAACCGCCTGGAGTTCTTCCTCGAAACCGACCACGACGACGAACGGGCGAAGGCTCGCTTCAAGGCGGCCGGTGCGCCCAGCCGCAACATCCATCTCGACCCACTCTGAGAGCGTTCGCCAATGAAACCGAGCAATTTTTCCAGCTACCACATCCGCAAATGGTACAGCTTCGTCGAGGAAACCCTGGCCAACGAAAGTGGCCAGTTGGCCGACGGTGAGCCGCTGTTCAAGTACGTCGTCGCCGCCGCCATCCACAACCCCTATGCCGGGCGTTTCAGCGAGAGCCTGGCCGAGCTGATCGAGAATTCGCCGGAGCTGGGCCACGAGTTCGGCCGCCGTATCCGCGAGCTGGCCGGCGATCGCGCCATCGTCAGCTACGGCAAGGCCTGCCTGGTGGGCAGCAACGGCGAATACGAGCATGGCAACGCGTTCCTGACCAACCCGGCTGCCGACCCGGTGCGCCTGGCGCTCGGCGGCGGCAAGTCCTGGGTGCCCTCCACCGGCAAGCGCAGCGGGCCCGGGGCGACCATCGACGTGCCGCTGGCGCACAAGGACGCGCTCTACGTGCGCTCCCACTACGACACCGTGTCGGTCTCCTTCGGCGACGGCCCGGCCGCCGACGAAGTCATCATCATCTGGGCCTTCGCCACCCGTGGCCGGCTGCGAGCCCGCCTGGGCGGACTACGCGCGGAGGACATCCAGGGCGACAACGGCCTGACCTGATGACCAACTGCGGGAGAATAGCCATGTCCGCGCAAAGCCAGTTCTTCACCAACCGCTCCGGCTTGCGGCTGCACTACCTGAGCTGGGGGCGCCAGGAGGGCGTTCCGGTGGTGCTGCTCCATGGCCTGCGCGCCTATGCGCAGACCTGGGAGGCGCTGGCCGGCGCCCTGGGCGAGGGCTTCCATTGCCACGCGCTCGACCAGCGGGGCCGTGGCTTGAGCGATTGGGCCGAGCCTTCGAGCTATCGTACCCAGTCCTATGTCCAGGACCTGGAAGACCTGGTCGCCCATCTCGGGCTGCAGCGCTTCGTCCTGGTCGGCCATTCGTTGGGCGGGGCGAACGCGCTGGAGTATGCGCGGCAGCACCCGGGACGCTTGCTGGCGCTGGTCATCGAGGACATCGGCCCCGGCTCGTCGAGCGCGGGGGAGGGCGCCGAGCGGATTCGCCGGGAGATGCGCGAGACGCCCCTGCTGTTCGCCGACTGGGACGAGGCAAGGGCGTTCTGGCGCAGGTCCCGCCCGGGGCTGTCGGAGCAGGGGCTGGCCTCCCGCCTGGCCCATAGCATGCGGGAGACCTCGGACGGGATCACCTGGCGGCACGACCAGCAGGGCATTGCCCAGGCGCGCCTGAGCATCGCTCCCACCGACCTCTGGCCGGCGGTCAGGGCGCTGGATTGTCCGAGCCTGTTCATCCGTGGAGGACGTTCGGACTTTCTGCCCCCGGCGACCGTGGCCGCGATGAGCGAGGCCAACCCCCATATCCGTACGGTGGAGATCGCCGACGCCAGCCATTACGTGCACGATGATCAGAGCGAAAGGTTCAACGCCGTCGTGACTGGCTACCTGGCAGGTCTGACTGAACGACAACAATAAGACATCGGTGAGAACAGAGCATGAAACGGGAGAACACTCAGGTAGTGATTGTCGGCGGCGGGCCGAACGGCATCGCTGCTGCCCATTACATGGGCCTTTACGGCATCGACTGCGTGGTACTGGAACTCTCGGAAGGCATCCTGCCTTACCCGAGGGCGGTGGGCATGGACGACGAGGCGCTGCGCGTCCTGCAGACCGTGGGCGTGGCGCAGCTGGCGCACCGCGACATGATCGGCAATGTGCCGCTGCGCTACTACAACGCCCGTGGCGTCTGCTTCGCCGAGGTCAAGCC
The DNA here is from genome assembly GCF_052367875.1 of Pseudomonas sp. A6. Taxonomy (NCBI): domain Bacteria; kingdom Pseudomonadati; phylum Pseudomonadota; class Gammaproteobacteria; order Pseudomonadales; family Pseudomonadaceae; genus Pseudomonas; species Pseudomonas sp. A6. The sequence goes on from NZ_CP198970.1 coordinate 3,107,822, forward strand.
GAGCGCCGCCGAGTATGGCTGGCCGATGCGCAACATCTTCATGCAACAGCTGCTCGAAGGCACCCTGCGCGAGGAACTGGGCAAGCGTGAAAGCGTGGACCTGCGCCAGGGCCACGAGATGCTCGAGCTGAGCCAGGACGCCGAAGGCGTCACGCTCAAGGTCAAGGATGCCGCCGGCGAGCCCTACGAGCTGCGCGCCCAGTACGTGATCGGCGCCGACGGTGGCCGCTCCTGCGTGCGCAAGCAGCTCGGCATCGAGCTGGTCGGCCTGACCCACCCGCGCAAGTGGGTGGTGGTCGATGCCGCCAACGACACGCTGGATGCGCCCTACACCGCATTGCATGCCGACCCGCAGCGGCCTTTCGTGTGCATCTACCTGCCGTACCGCCAGCGCCGCTGGGAGTTCATGCTGCTGGAGGGCGAGGATGAGGCGAAGATGTGCGAGGAGGGCAACATCCGCCGGCTGATCCGTGGCCACATCGGCGATGCGGTCGATCAGCTGGAGATCGTGCGCATCCGCGCCTACACCCACAACTCGCGGGTGGCGGAGCGCTTCGTCTCCGGGCGGGTGGCGCTGATCGGCGACGCCGCGCACATTACCCCGCCCTGGGCCGGGCAGGGGCTGAACTCGGGCCTGCGCGACGTGGCCAACCTCTGCTGGAAGCTGGCCGCGGTGCTCAAGGGCCGCGCCAAGGCCTCGATCATCGAGACCTACGACCAGGAGCGCCGTGGCCATGCCACCGACCTGATCGCCCTGGCCGACAACATGGGCGCGGTGCTCGGCCTGACCAACCCGCTGATGGCCGGGGTGCGCGACTGGCTGTTCCAGGCGGTCGGCACCGTCGACAACCTGCGTTCGCACCTGGTCGAGTTCAAGTTCAAGCCCAAGGCGACCATCGGCAAGGGTCTGGTGCACCACGAACGGCCGGACGTGCAGGAAGGTGACCTGGTCGGCCAGCTGTTCATCCAGCCCTATGTCGAGAACGCCGCGGGAGAGCGCCTGCGCCTGGATGAGGTTCTCGGGCCCTGGTATTCGGTGATCGGCTTCCGCGTCAATCCGGCGGAAGGGCTGAGCGCCGAGATGCGAGCGTTCTGGGACCGCCTGGAGACGCGCTTCGTCCAGGTCAACCGTTCGCGTAGCGGCAGCCGTGGCCAACCGCTGAGCGCCCCTGGCGCCATCAGCGTGGAGGACGTCGACAACCGCCTGGCGGACTGGTTCGGCAAGGCGCGCGACAGCATCGTGGTGGTGCGCCCGGACCGCTTCGTGGCCGCCATCACCACGCCAGAGCGCCTGGAGGGCGTACTGGCCAAGCTGGCGGGGCAGCTGTCATGAGCGCCATCGGTCAGCTTCCGACCGCGCTGCGGCGGGCCAGGTTGATCGCCATGGCCTTGCCCCCGCTGCCCGAGCCGGAGGCGTTGACGGTGGAGCAGGGCTATGGCCTGCAGCGCCAGGCCTTGCGCGAGCGGCTGGAGGAGGGTGAGGCGCTGAGCGGCTGGAAGGTCGCTTTCGCCGGCGCACTGGCGCAGGCCCGCTTTGGATTGAGCGAGCCGGTCTATGGCGCGCTGACCAGTGGCATGCAGGTGGCGCCGGACAGCCGGGTCGCACTGGTGCAGCTGGTCCAGCCGAAACTGGAGGTCGAGGTGGCCTTCCTGCTGGAGCGGGACATCCCACCCGGAAGCTACAGCGACGAGCAGTTGGTCGCCGCCATCGGCGAGGTCGCCCCGGCATTCGAGATCGCCGATAGCCGGTGGCGGGACTGGAGTTTCGAAGCCGGCGCCTTCCTGGCCGACAATGCCGCCGCGGCGATGTACTGCCTGGGCCAGGGCCAGGCCTTCGATCCCGGGCGCCACGCCGACGTGGAGTATCGCCTGGAACACGATGGCGTGCCCTGTGGCGCCGGCAGCACCGCCGGGCGGGCCGATGCGCCCCTGGTCAATCTGTGCTGGCTGTTGCGCCGCCTGCTCGCCGATGGGCAGCCATTGCGCGCTGGCCAGGTGGTCCTTTCCGGTGCCTTGCTGCCGCCCCTGGACATCCGCCTGGGCGAGTACCGGCTGCACATGCTGGGCGCGGAGCTGGTCCTGGGATTCGACGCGGTGTCGCCGGCCAACGCTTGAGGGACGATGTCCGTCAGGGATGACGTAACCGCCTTGTGGGCTGACAATCAGAACCATGGCTCAGAGGAGCGCTGATCATGCTCGCCGAAGTTCGTTCCTTCACCGACCCCCAGTTGCATGCCGGCTCGATTCCGGGATGGTGCCAGACCTACGACCAGCTGGGCCGTGGCTGCCTTTCCAGCGAGTTGCGGCAGGTCTCGGCCGAGCGCTTCCAGATATTCCAGGAGGTCCTGGACAAGCGGGTGGTGCAGCACGGTCGGGCGCCCAGGGGACGCTTCTGTATTGCGATGTCGCTCGGCAACGGACGGGCCCCGGTCTCGCAGGGGCACGAAGTCGGCGCCCATAGCGTGGTGCTGCTGCGCGATGGCGAAGAATTCCTCCTGCACGCGCCAGAGGGCACCCGGTTCTTCGCGGCGAATGTCGATACCGTCCGCTTCGCGCGGCTGGCGGCCTTCGAACTCTCCGGCGAGCAACTGCGGCTGCTGAAAAGCCTGCCGCAGATCGGGGTTTCCGACAGCGTGCTGCGGCGCGTCCAGCAAAGAATCCAGCCGGTCTTCGGAAGCCTGCTGCAACGGGCGGGGACGGTCGGCAGCGCCTCGGAAAAGATGCTCGAGGACACGCTGCTGGACACCTTCCTCGACCTGTTCAGCAATGCCTGGGACGAGGGCCGGGGGCGGCGCAGCAATTTCGCCGTCAGCGCCTACCTGGTGAAGCGCAGCCAGGAACTGGCCCTGGCCAATGCCGACACGCCCGTCAGCATTCTCGACCTGTGCGAGCAACTGCGGGTCAGCCGCAGGACCTTGCAGAACAGCTTCCAGGTGGTGGTTGGCATCCGCCCTGTCGAATACCTGCGGAACATCCGGCTGAATGCGGTCCGCCGACGGCTGATCAGCACCACGGCGGCGGACTTCAACGTCGGCGAGATAGCCGCGGAAATGGGCTTCTTCCACCTGAGCCATTTCGCCGGCAGCTACCGGGAACTGTTCGGCGAGTACCCGTCGCAGACGCCCCGCGCATCCTCCTGACAACGGGCCCGCCGCGGCCGCCGGTTGCGCGGCGGCTGGCCTTGCGTCCATTCGCTTCCGGAGTCTCCATGACAACCCGCCCGGGACCGCCCCTGGTCCTTCTGGCCGCCCTGACGGCATTCGTCCCCCTGTCCATCGACGCCTACCTGCCCGCGCTCCCGGCCATCGCCCGGGGGCTCGCCGCCGACAGCGCCCAGGTGCAGCTCAGCCTGAGCATCTTCCTGCTCGGGCTGTGCCTGGGCATGCTCGCCTACGGCCCGCTTTCCGATCGCTACGGCCGCCGCCCGCTGCTGCTCGGCGGCATCGCCCTGTACCTGGCGGCGACCCTGCTGTGCATGTTCGCCGGCAGCATCCAGCAACTGCTCGCCGGGCGCTTTCTCCAGGCCCTCGGTGGCGCCGCCTCGGCGGTCCTGGCCCGGGCCATCGTCCGCGACCTGTTCCCGTTGAACCAGGCCGCCAGGACCCTGTCGCTGATGCACATGATCACCATGGGCGCGACGCTGCTGGCCCCCATCGTGGGTGGCCTGCTCATGGTCCTGCAGGGATGGCGGGCGATTTTCCTGGTGCTCTGCGTGCTCGGCGGAGCCTGCCTGCTCTGCACCCTGGCGCGCCTGGAGGAGACGTTGGCTCCCGAGCGCCGCAGCGATTCCGTCCTCCAGGCGTTCAGGGCCTATGGGCATCTCCTGCGTGAACCCCTGGCCCTGGCCTATGTGGGCTGCAACGGCCTGTCCCTGGCGGGCATGTTCGCTTTCATCACCGCATCGCCTTTCGTGTACATGGACTACTTCCAGGTATCGCCGCAGGTGTATTCATGGCTGGTGGGGGCGAACATCGCCGGGGTGATAGCGCTCACGCTGCTCAACGCCAGGCTGGTGCCCCGCACCGGGCCGCGGACGATGATCGCCGCCGGCGCGGCGAGCACCCTGGTGGCCAGCGCCGGGTTGCTGTTCTGCGGCATGACCGGCCTCGGCGGGCTGCCGGCCATCGTCGCTTTCGTCGTGCTCTACGTCGGCAGCACCGGCCTCTTCGGGGCCAACTGCATCGCTACCCTGATGGCCCTCTACCCGGGCAGGGCCGGCGCCGTGGCGGCCCTCGCGGTGGCCGGCCAGTTCGCCCTGGGGGCGTTGTGCAGCGCCTGGGTCGGGAGCCTGGGCGACCGGACGCCGGCGGCCATGTGCCAGGTCATGGCCGCCACCGGCCTTGCTTGCGTGTTCTTCCACGCAATGGCCCGCAGGCTGGAAAGAAAAGCGGGAGCCCAGGTCGTTCGCGAGTAGCTGTTCGCGGAAGGCAAGCGGGGAGTCTGCTGAAGCCGGACGCGCGACCCGGGCGGAATCGATCGGGTAGCGCGTCCCGCGCCTTACCAGTTGTAGCTCACCTTGGCCGTGATCTCGCGGCCCGGGTTGTAGTAGTCCGCGCTACCGCGACCGACCACATGCTGCTCGTCGAACAGGTTGCTGACGTTGATGGCCAGGTCGGTGTCCTTGAGGATCTGGTAGTTGAACGCGGCATCGAACAGCGTGGTGGCGTCGCTCTTGCCGGTATTGTTGAAGTCGCCGAAATAGTAGGCCCCCGTATAACGGGCGCCCAGGCCGACGCTGACATCCGTTCCCGGCACGCTGTAATAGCTCCAGAGCGAAGCCGAGTGCTTGGGTGCGGAGACGAGCTGGTTGCCCTTGATCGACACGACCTCGTAACCCGTCCCGGCCCATACCTGCAGCGCACCGCGAAGCACCTCGGTGTCCATGTAGGAGTAGCCGCCAACCAGGCTCAGGTTCTCCGTCAGCTCGGCCTTGACCTCCAGGTCCAGGCCACGCACGCGCTGCGAGCCTACGGTCTGCTGGTCGATGACGCCGTTCGGCTGCACGACCGCGGTGGCGACATCGTCCTGGGTCAGCTGGTAGACGGCAGCGGAGAACAGCGCGTTCATCTCCTGCGGCGAATACTTCACGCCCACTTCGTACTGGGTGCCGCGTTCCGGAGTGACGCCGACCTCGGGCGGGGAAACCGACTCCACCATGCTGACGTAGGTGGAAACCTCATCGTTGACGATATAGGTCAGCGCGCCGCGGAAAGAGTTTTCCGAGAAATTGTCCGAGGACTTGATGCCGGAGAGGTGGTCGGTTTCGGAAACGTCCATGGAGTCGTTGCGCATACCGGCGGTGACGATGAAACGCTCGTAGAACGACAGGTTCTGCTGCAGGAACACCGACTTGATGGTGCTGTCCTGATCCTTGTCCTGGTAGACGATGGCCGGCGAAACGCCGCGGTATACCGGGTTGGCGACGTCTATCGGGTCGGCGGAGCCATAGACGGAAACGTTCTTGGCGGAGGAGTCGAGATATTCCACGCCGACGATGCTGCTGCTGTCGATGTTCTCGAAGCGCGCGTCGTACTGCAGCATCAGGTTGCCGTTGAACTGCTCGGCGTCAGTGTCGGAACCCAGGTAGCCACGGTCGACCAGGGTTCCGGTATGCCCGGAAGCGTCGCTGATATAGGCATAGCCGTATTCATCGCTCAGGTCGCTGTGGCGCAGGTTGCTGCGCAGGGTGAAACCGTTGTCGAAATCATGGGTGAAGTTGGCGCTGACGTTGGTGCGCTCGACATCGTGGAAGTTGTAGCTCGGCTCGCCGAAGAACTTGTCGCGGTCATACTCCCTGTCCATCGGGTAACCGCCACTGTTGGGCGTGTTGTCCTGGCGCAGGTGATCCACCACCAGGGTGGCGGAGGTATAGGCCGTCGGCGCCCAGGTCAGGCCGCCCATGAGGAAGTTGTTGTCGTCCTGGGAGTGGTCGTATTCGCGATCGCTGTCCTGGAACTTGCCGGTGAAGCGGTAGGCCAGGGTCTTGTCTTCGTTCGCATCGCCGGTATCCAGGCCGGCCTCCATGTGGTTGAACGAGCCGTAGGTCGCATAGACCTGGCCGAACCTGCTGAAACGCGGCTGCTTGGTCACGAAGTTCACCGAGCCGCCCGGGTCGGCCGGGCCGAACAGCGTGGAGTTGGCGCCGCGCAGCACCTCGACGCGCTCATAGGCAAAAGGCTCCTCGCGCACGCCACGCATCGAGCCCAGGGTCAGGCCATCACGGTAGGTGGTGGCCTGGAAGCCGCGAATCAGGAAGTAGTCGTTGCGGTCATCGGTGCCGTAGTAGTCGGTGATGGTCCCCGGGGTGTACTGCAGGATTTCCTCGGTCGTGCTGGCGCTGCGCTGCTCGATTTCCTTCTGGGTCACGACGGAAACCGAGGCCGGGGTGTTCTGGATGTTGGTCGCCACCTTGCCGCCGACCCACAGTTCCCGGGTCACCACCGAGGCTGCGGGGTCGTCCGCTACCGCCTGGGCGTTGACGATGACGGGAGCGAGGCGATAAGGCTCCGCGCCTGGCGCCTTCTGCAGCCCATAGCTGCCATCGGCCTGCTGGACGGCCTCCAGGCCGGTTCCGGAAAGCAGCGCGGCCAGGCCGTCCGACACCGTGTAGCTGCCTTGCAGGCCCGGGCTGGTCACGCCCTCGGCCACGCTGCCGGCACCGACCAGATACACGCCTGCCTCACGGGAAAAACGCGTGAGCACGCTGGCCAGCGGGCCGGCGGGAATGTCGTAGCTGCGCTCGGCGCTGGCCACGACGCCGTCCCCGGCCATGGCGACCGGCGACCAGGCCGCCAGGCCCACGGCGCTGCCCGATAGCGCCAGGTGAAGCGCCAGGGTCAGCGGGCGCAGGGCAAAAGCGTGTGCGACAACACCCGGGTGGGCAGCGCGCGGGTGACAGCGGAGGGACATGGACGGCATTCCTCTGGGGACAAGGGTTGATGAGCGAAGACCCTCAACAGCCGATGCCATACGGCCCCTCGAGGCACCGATGCGGCGATGTTTCACGTCTTCTCACTGGGTAAACCAGCGAGCAGGCGAAACCCGGAACCCTTTTTCCGATTTTTTTTGCCCGCCGTGCTCAGCGCCGGGCTTCGATGCTCGCCCACCAGGGCAGGGGCTGTTCGATACGGATCGGCAACGCCGAGGCCAGCATGCGCAGCACGCGCTCGGAGTCCTGGATGGGGAAGTTGCCATACACCCGCAGGTCGGCCACCTCATCGGCAACGCCGAGGTGGCCGTGGCGATAGCGGCGCAGCTCCTGCACCACCTCGCGCAGGGAAATGTTGTCGGCCAGCAGCGAGCCCTGGGTCCAGGCTTCACGGGCCGCGTCGGCGGTCTGACTGTCACCGATGTGCCCGGCGCTGAAATGAGCCTGCTGGCCGGCCTTCAGCACACGGACGGCGCCCTTGGCAGTGCGTATCTCCACGGCGCCTTCATAGACCGCCAGCCAGGTCCGCTCGCCCTCGCAGCGCACGTTGAAGCGCGTGCCCAGGGCTTGCAGGCGCCCATGCCCGGTCTCGACGTAAAAGGGGCGCGCGCCCTTGGCGGTGGCGATGAACACCTCGCCGCGCACCAAGGTGACGAGGCGAGCCTGGGCGCTGAACGCCAGGTCGATGGCACTGGCGGTGTTGAGCCAGGCGCGGGAGCCATCGGCCAGGGTTATCGCACGTTGCTCGCCAGTGGCGGTGCGGTAATCGGCGCCCCAGGCCATCAGGCCGGACGGCAGCAGCGCTTCACGCCAGCCCAGCCAACCGCACAGGGTGCCGGTGCTGACGGCCGCCATTGCGGTCAGCAGCCGGCGACGCGAATGCATGCGTTCGGCGGCGATACCCAGCGCATCGGCGGCCAGGTGCGTGTCGGGCCGGCCGCGCAGCGGCTCGAAGTTGCGGCTGACGCCCTCGACATAACGCCAGGCCTGCTCGTGCATCAGGTCCGCGCCCAGCCATGCCTGCCAGTGGGCGCGCTGCTGGGCGCTGGCCTGGCCGTCACGCAGGGTGGCGTACCAGTAGGCTGCCTGCTCCAGCACGGCGTGCGGGGGCAGGGGGCTTTCGTGACCGGGGCTCACCATCAGTAGAGCGGCTCCTGGCGCAGCGCGGCAGCCGTCTCGCCGGCGCGCAACGTCAGGCACGCGAGCATGGCCTGGGCCACGTACTTGCGCACCATGCGCCCGGAAACCCCCAACTGCGCACCGACCTCGTCGTCGGTCATCTCGCACACCACGGCGAGGGTAAAGGCCCATGCCGCCTTGGCGGACAGCGTCTGCAGCATGCAACTGATCTCCTCCAGGGCTTGCAGAACCGCGGCCTGCCGCTCGGCGGAGGGGCACTGCTCTTCCGGCAGTGCCGCCAAGGTATCGAGCCAGGCGCGTTCGATTTCCTGGCGCCGCCACAGGTTGATGCACAGATTCTTGGCGGTGGTTCGCAGATAGGCGCGCACTTCGGCGATGCTGGTGAAGCGGGGCTGGCTGGCCCCGCCGATCAGCCGCAGGAAGGTGTCCTGGGCCAGGTCCGCGGCATCGCAGGCGTTCCCCAGTCGCCTACGCAACCACGCCTGCAGCCAGCCGTGATGGTCGCAGTACAGTGTCTCCAGCGATGGAGGAGTGGCGTAGGCAGATGAGCTCACAGGTGGTCACCACACCGCTGGGTGGTGTCCCGCGGCCATCAGAGTCTTTTGGTAATGAGAATCGATACTAATCATCACACAGCTTGCCATTGGCCAGCAACTCGGCGCCTCTGCCGGCGCTGCTCGTATCGATGAGTCGTATAATTCCTGGGCTGCCGACAGAGGCTTGGCCAGATCGCCTGGAAGGTCCACGCTGGAGATCGGCCCGGAGGTGAGCGAGATGAAAGTCCGTATCTACCGTTATCTCCCGGAACAGGATGCAGCGCCGCGCCTGCAGGACTACACCTACGACCTGCAGCCGGGCGAGGACATGATGGTGCTCGACCTGCTGGAGCATCTGAAAACCCAGGACCAGACGCTGACCTACCGGCGCAGTTGCCGCGAAGGCGTCTGCGGCTCCGACGGCATGAACATCAACGGCGCCAACTGCCTGGCCTGTATCACCAGCGTCTCGACCTTGCTCCACGGCGGGCAGCTGCCATCCGGGCAGTCGATCAGGCCGCTGCGCGGCGACGTGGACATCGTCATACGGCCGTTGCCCGGCCTGCCGGTGATACGGGACCTGGTCGTCGACATGCGGACGTTCTACAGGCAGTACGAGCGGATAAAGCCCTACCTCATCAACGACCAGCCGCCACCGGCCATCGAGCGGCTGCAGTCGCCGGAGGAGCGGGCCAGGCTGGATGGCCTGTACGAGTGCATCCTGTGCGCCTGCTGCTCGACGCAGTGCCCGTCCTGGTGGTGGAACCCGGAGCGCTTCATCGGCCCGGCGGGCCTGTTGAATGCCTACCGCTTTCTCGTCGACTCCCGTGACACGGCCACCGAGGCGCGGCTGGCGGCGCTGGACGACCCGTTCAGCGTGTTTCGTTGCCGCTCGATCTACAACTGCATCGCCTTCTGCCCGAAAAAGCTCAAGCCGCGGGCGGCCATCGGGCATATCGAGAGGATGCTGCTGAAGCGCGGTACCTAGCCGTTCACGCCGGCGGCGAGTCAATCGCGGGATAGACCACCGAGCCATCCGCCCGGACGACGGCGCCGGGCGTCAACCGGGCCGGCTCCAGGCGGCCTTCCCCCATGATGTGGAAGACCGCCTCGCCCCTGGCGATGAGGTAGTCGCTGACGATGCGGCGGTGGCAGCGCCACCACACGGCTTCCGAGCACATGATCGCGCAGCGCCGTTGGCGCCCGGCCTCCAGCAGGTGTTCCAGTCCCTCGTGGAACTGCTCCGAGAGCGCGTAATCGGCATAGTTGTGGAAGCTGCGGTTGTCCCAGAAGCCATTGACCTGCGCCTGCAGGCCCCGGGCCTTGCCGCGCAGCCCGCCGAGCGCGGCCAGGTGCTCATAGGCAATACCGCAGTCGGCCAGCGCCCCGGGAAGTGTGTCGGCATTGAACTGCGGGTTGGACGCGGAGCGCGGGACCTTGCGGATGTCCACGACCAGTTCGACGCCGGGCCCGCGCAGCAACTCGACGAAGGCCTCGAGGCTTCGGCTGGAGTGGCCGATGGTGAAGAACGGAAGCTTCACGCGCCGCCCGCATCACACAAGGGTGAGGGCGCTGCCCTTGTGCGCCGCGATGTGGTCGGTCCTGTCGCTCTTGATCTCGTACTGCGGATTGTCTTCCGAGGCGTGATGGCGGTGGCCCTTGTAGTCGAAGTCGCGGGTATGGATGGCGATGATCGTCCCCGACACGCGGCCCGCCTCGGAGTTCCAGCTCACATGATCGCCGATCTCGAATCTCCTGGTCATCGTGCAGGCTCCTCAGGACGTTGCGCTAACCGCTGGCGCTGCCAGCACGGACAGTCTAGCTCGCCCTGGATGCGCGAAGCCGAGCTGCGCCCGGCGGAAGTTCTTGATCCCGCTCAGGAGGCGCAATGCTCACATGGGTGTATCTTTGAACGGACGACTTGCAGCGACAGACTGCCAGCGTCCGAGGAGCCGTGCCATGTCCGAGTCGATGAGTTTCAACCGCGCGCTGGTCGAGAAGTACGATCGCCCCGGCCCGCGTTATACCTCCTATCCCACCGCGCCGCAGTTCCATGGCGCGTTCGCCGCCGACGACTATCGCCAGGCCGCCCGCTCGAGCAACCGGGCGCCGGCCAAGCCGCTGTCGGTCTACATCCACATCCCGTTCTGCAAGAGCCTCTGCTACTACTGCGCCTGCAACAAGATCATCACCCAGAAGACCCACCGCGCCGTGGAGTACCTGGACTACCTCAAGCGCGAGATCGCCATGCAGGCGGCGCTGTTCGAGGGCTCGCGCAAGCTCACCCAGCTGCACCTGGGCGGCGGTACGCCGACCTACCTGACCAGCGAACAGTTGTCGGACCTGATGGCCAGCCTGCGCGAGCACTTCAACCTGGACGAGAGCGACGACCACGAGTTCTCCATCGAGGTCGACCCGCGCACCATCAGCCGCGAGCGCATCGCCGAGTTGCGCGCCCAGGGCTTCAACCGCCTCAGCTTCGGCGTGCAGGACTTCGACGAGAAGGTCCAGGCCGCGGTCAACCGCGTGCAGAGCGAGCAGCAGATCTTCGACCTGGTCCAGGCCGCCCGCGAGGCGCGCTTCAAGTCGGTCTCGGTGGACCTGATCTACGGCCTGCCGCTGCAGACGGTGGAGAGCTTCGACGCCACCCTGGGCAAGATCATCGCGCTGCGCCCGGACCGCATCGCCGCCTACAGCTACGCCCACCTGCCCGAGCGGGTGCGCGCGCAGCGGCTGATCCGCCGCGAGGACATGCCGCCGCCCGAGCGCAAGCTGGAGCTGCTGGAGCTGACCATCCGGCGGCTGACGGGGGAGGGCTATGCATACATCGGCATGGACCACTTCGCGCTGCCCGACGACGAACTCACCGTGGCCCGCGCCAGGGGCACGCTGCAACGCAACTTCCAGGGCTATTCGACGCATGCCGACTGCGACCTGATCGCGCTGGGCGTGTCGTCGATCAGCAAGGTCGGCGACACCTACGGGCAGAACGTGAAGGAGCTGTCGCAGTACTACGCGCGCCTCGACGAGGGCCTGCTGCCGGTGCACAAGGGCTACCGGCTGACCGACGACGACCGCCTGCGCCGCGAGGTGATAGGCGCGCTGATGTGCCATGGCCGCGTGGACTACGCGCCGCTGGAGGCGCGCCACGGCATCCGTTTCAGCGAGTATTTCGCAGGCTCGCTGCGGCAGTTGCAGGAGCAGGTCGACGACGGACTGGTGGAGCTGCGCGACGACGCGCTGATCCTGCTGCCCCAGGGCCAGTTGATGATGCGCAGCGTGGCGATGGCCTTCGATGCCTACCTGGGCGGCGAGCAGCAGGAGCGTTTCTCGCGCACGATCTGAGGCGGGGCGACGCTGGAATCCGCCGGCCGTCGAAGCAAAGGGCCCTCAATAGACATCCCGCAGGTAGCGCTTCTGCTCGCTCAGCGAGCGTACGTATTGCGCCGCGGCCTCCTCGTCGAGGCCGCCGTGGGCCCGGACGAGGTCCCGCAGCGCCTGGTCGACGTCCCTGGCCATGCGGCTGGCGTCCCCGCAGACGTAGAGGTTCGCGCCTTCTTCCAGCCAGCGCCAGAGTTCGGCGCCGTGCTCGCGCATGCGGTCCTGCACGTAGATCTTCTCCGCCTGGTCGCGGGAGAAGGCCAGGCTCAGGTGGGTGAGCAGGCCGTCCTTGTGCATCGCTTCCAGTTCGTCCCGGTAGTAGTAGTCGGTGGCGGCATGCTGTTCGCCGAAGAACAGCCAGTTGCGCCCGCCATCGCCGCGCGCCCGGCGTTCGTGGAGGAAGCCACGGAAGGGCGCCACGCCGGTGCCCGGGCCGATCATCACCATCGGCCGGTCGCCCTGTTCGGGGACGCGGAAGTGCCGGGACGCTTGCACGAACAGCGGTACCCGCGCCTCGCCGGCCCGGTCGGCCAGGTAGGTCGAGGCCACGCCCTTGCGCCGGCCGTAGCGGACGGCCGAGACGGTCAGCTGGACCTCGCCGGCCTGGGCCCTGGGGCTGGAGGCGATGGAGTAGAGGCGCGGCTGCAGGCGCTTGAGCGTGCCCAGGAGTTCGCCGGCGTCATGGCTGGCCGGGAACAGCTGCAGCACGTCGGCCAGTTGCCGTCCCCATAGCCAGTCCTTGAGTTCGGCCTTGCGCGGCCCCAGCAGCTCGCGCAGTTCCGCCCGGCCGCTGCGTTCGGCGACCAGGGCCAGGGCTTCGGCGCTGGGCCGGGCAATCTCGTAGCAGTCCGTGAGCGCCGTGCGCAGCGGCATGTCGCCGAGCCTGGCGACGCTCACGACCTGCTCCCCGTCCAGGCCGGCGAGCTGCAGCACTTCCTCGACCAGCTCCGGGCAGTTGCGTGGCCACACGCCGAGGGCGTCGCCGGCTTCGTACTGCAGGCCCGAATCGTCCAGGGCGAAGGCGAACTGGCGGGTGTCCTTGCTGGCGCCTTCGCCGTTCAGCCGGCGGTTGAGGGTCAGGCGCAGGGGCGCGGGGTGGTCTTTGCCTATCGCTGCCGGCGCTACGGTTTTTTCCTCCGGGGGCTTGCTGGTGACGGGCTTTCCGGGTTCCAGCCGGGCCTGCAATTCGCCCAGCCAGCGTTCCGCGCTTTCCTCGAAGTCGGTGTCGCAGTCGATGCGCGCGCCCAGCCGGTTGGCGCCCAGTTCGGCCAGGCGGCGGTCGAGGTTCTTGCCGTGCTGGCAGAACTGGTCGTAGCTGGGGTCGCCCAGGGCGAGCACGGAATAGCGCAGGTGGCTCAGGTCCGGCGCGCCGGTGTTGAGCGTTTCCCAGAAGCTGCGGCCGTTGTCCGGCGGGTCGCCGTCGCCGAAGGTGCTGCTGAGCAGCACCAGGTTGTGCACGCCGCCGAGCTTTTCCGTCGTGTAGCTGTCCATGGCGGCCAGTTCCACGCTGCAGCCCAGGGTTTCCAGGCGCTTGGCGACGCGCTCGGCCAGGGCTTCGGCGTTGCCGGTCTGCGAGGCCCAGAGCAGGGTAACGGGGGCCGTGCCGGCCGTTTGCGGGGCGGCTTGTGCCGGCTGGACGGGCGCTTCGAACAGCGCCGGCTGCAGCTGGCCGGCGCGGCTGAACAGGCCGGCCAGCATGCCGTCGAGCCAGAGGCGCGTCGGCGCGGCCAGGGGCGCGTTGGCGGGCAGGCTGGGCACGCCCGCATTGGGGTTGATGCGCAGGCCGCCGATGAAGCCGCCCATGTAGGCGCGCTCGGGCTCGCTCAGGGGCGGGGGCGTCGTGCCGGACACACCGAGCAGGGCGGCGAATGCATCGACGGGGGCCATATCGATCTCCTCGGACAGGGGCGGCGGGGTGGCAGGGGCGCCCGTGGCGGCAGGCGTCTCCAGGAACTGGTGGTCGATCAGCTCGACGCGGCGCAGGCTGACGGCGCAGAACTTGAACTCCGGCTGCTGCGACAGCGGGTCGATGGCATCGCTGGTGACGGCGTTGATCGCCAGGTTCTCGCCGTACAGGTCGTTCCAGTGGAAGGGCGCGAAGCAGCCTCCGGGCAGCACCCGGTCGGTCACCACCACGGGCAGCACGGCCTGGCCGCGGCGGGAGCGGATTTCCAGATGGTCCTTGTCGCGCACGCCGAGGCTCTGCGCGTCTTCCGGGTGGACCTCGACGAAGGGGCCGGGGTTGAGCTTGTTGAGGGTGGCGATCTTCCCGGTCTTGGTCAGGGTGTGCCACTGGTGCTGCAGGCGGCCGGTGTTGAGCACGAAGGGGTAGTCGGCGTCGGGCATTTCCGCCGGGTCGAGGTGCGGCCGGGCGAAGAACTGCGCCTTGCCCGTCGGGGTGGGGAAGGCCAGGCGTGGCCGCGAACCGTCCTCGTGGAGCCTGGGTTTCTGGCTGATGCCGTCGTTGAGGTAGCGGATCGGCGCGCGGTCGTCGCCATGGGCGTCGGCGCAGGGCCATTGCAGCGGGGTTTCGCGCAGGCGCGGGTGGCTGGCGCCGCGGATGTCGTAGCCGGTCTTGGGGTTGTGGAAGCGCTTGATCTCCTCGAACACCTCGGCCGCCGAGGCGTAGCTGAAGGCGTCGGCGAAGCCCATGGCGCAGGCCACTTCGGCGATGATGCGCCAGTCCGCCAGGGCTTCGCCGGGCGGCTCCACGGCCTGCTGCATCAGCGTGAGGTTGCGTTCGGAGTTGATCATCACGCCTTCGGCCTCGGCCCACAGGGCGCCGGGCAGCAGCACGTCGGCGTAGCGGTTGGTCTCGGTGTCGAGGAAGGCGTCCTGGGCGATCACCAGTTCCGCGGCCTTCAGGCCCTCGATGACCTTGCCGCGGTTGGCGACGCTGGCCACCGGGTTGGTACAGATGATCCAGCAGGCCTTGACCTTCCCGGCCGCCATGTCTTCGAACAGGGCGATGGTCCCGCCGCCCAGGCGGGTGTGCAGGGTGCCTTCCGGCACGCCCCAGGTGCGCTCGACGAAGGTCCGGTCGTCCTCCGCCAGCACCGAGCGCTGCCCTGGCAGCCCCGGCCCCATGTAGCCCATCTCGCGGCCGCCCATGGCGTTGGGCTGGCCGGTGAGGGAGAAGGGGCCGCTACCGGGCTGGCAGATCTTGCCGGTGGCCAGGTGCAGGTTGCATAGCGCGTTGGTGTTCCAGGTGCCGTGACTCGATTGGTTCAGGCCCATGGTCCAGCAGCTCATCCAGGCGCCGGCCTCGCCGATCCATTGCGCGGCCTGGCGCAGGGCCGCGGGATCGAGGCCGGTCAGTTCGGCGACCCGTTCCGGCGTGTAGTCGTCGAGCAGTGGCGGCAGCTCTTCCCAGCCTTCGGTGAATTCGGCGATGAACTGCGCGTCGGTGTGGCCGTTGGCGTGCAGCAGGTGGAGCAGGCCGTTGAGCAGGGCCAGGTCGGTGCCGGGGCGTATCTGCAGGAACAGGTCGGCCTTCTCGGCGGTGGCGTTGCGCCGCGGGTCGACGACGATCAGCTTCGCCCCGGCCTTGACCCTGTCCATCAGGCGCAGGAAGAGGATGGGGTGACAGTCGGCCATGTTGGCGCCGATGACGAAGAACACCTCGGCCTTGTCGAAGTCCTGGTACGAGCCGGGCGGGCCGTCGGCGCCGAGGGAGAGCTTGTAGCCGCTGCCGGCGCTGGCCATGCACAGGCGCGAGTTGGACTCGATCTGGTTGGTGCCGATGTAGCCCTTGGCGAGTTTGTTGACCAGGTATTGCGCCTCCAGCGACATCTGCCCGGAGACGTAGAAGGCGAGGGCGTCGGGGCCATGTTCGTCGAGGATGCCCCGCAGCCGCCTGGCGGTGGCGGCGATGGCTTCGGCGACCGGGGTGCGCACCGGTTCGCGGGCCCGCTCGCTGCGCAGGTAGGCGTGCTCCATGCGGCCGGATTCGGCGATGGCCTGGTTGCAGGTGCTGCCCTTGGTGCACAGGCGGCCGAAGTTGGTCGGGTGCTGCTTGTCGCCCACCACCTTGGCCACGCGGCCGTCCCGTACCTGCATGACGATGCCGCAGCCGACGCCGCAATAGGGACACACGCTCCGAATCGTCTTTTCCGCCATGGGCCTTTCCGTCCGCAAAAAGCAAAAACGCCATGCGACCCTCCGCGCAAGGCGGGGGTGGCACGGCGTCGTCGTCGTGGTCGAGGCGGTCGGCGTTGACCGCTCGGGGCTAGCTCAGGCAATGCCTGTGCCAGGTTCGGGAAACCACCCGTGTGCGTGGGGCGAAGACCCTGGCCGATTGCGCCCGGGCACGGCATTGCCATGGCGCTGCGGGGTGTCGGCGTAGAGGGCTGCTTGCCTGCGGGGTGGTGGTGAATGGGGCACGCTTGCCGTTCTGCGCACCGTTTTGGCTCGCCTGCCGGGCCGGGGCGGAGAGTAGTCGCAAGGCCGTGACCGGCTGTCCAGCCCAGGCACTGCGGGGCGCAGGGGTTCGGCTAAGGACTCTTCAGAGGGGCTGGCATGGAGTCTGCTAGAGCACCCTCGTGCCCACCAACGAGGCGGGCCACCCGGACGATCAACGCCGATCGACGACCCGGGGTACCAGGTGCATCGGGCAGCGTGGCCCGATGGCACCCCCAGAATGAACAGGCAAAGGCGCCTGGAGTCGCGAGACTCCAGGCGCCTTTTTGTTTTCCGCTGCAAAACCGTTGAGCTTGCCGGGGGCTTCCATGAACTCCAACGTCGCTACCTTCAATGCCGTGCAAACCCTGGTCGTGATCGGCAATGGCATGGTCGGCCACCACTGCGTCGAACAGCTGGTCGAGCGCGGTGCGCTGGGCCGCTACCACATTCATGTGTTCAGCGAGGAGCCGCTGCGCGCCTACGACCGGGTGCACCTCTCCGAATACTTCGGTGGCCGCGATGCCGAGTCGCTGGCGCTGGGCGAGGCCGGGCTGTACCAGCGGCCGGGCGTCACCCTGCACCTTGGCGTGGCGGTGCTGGAGATCGATCGCGCGCGTCGCGAGGTGGTCACCGCCGAGGGCCGCCGCGCCTACGACAAGCTGGTGCTGGCCACCGGTTCCTATCCCTTCGTGCCGCCCATCGAGGGCGCGCAGGGCGATGCCTGCCTGGTCTACCGCACCCTGGCCGACCTCGACGGCATTCGCGCGGCGGCGGCCAACGCCCGCCGTGGCGTGGTGGTGGGCGGCGGCCTGCTCGGGCTGGAGGCGGCCAACGCGCTGAAATCCCTCGGCCTGGAATCCCATGTGGTGGAGTTCGCCCCGCGGCTGATGCCGGTGCAGCTCGACGAGCAGGGCGGCGCGGCGCTGAAGGCGCGGATCGAGGCGCTGGGCGTCGGCGTGCACCTGTCCAGGGCCACCCAGTCGGTCACGGCCGGCGAGGCGTATCGCTACCGGATGAACTTCGCCGGCGGGGATTTCCTCGAAACCGACCTGATCGTCTTCTCCGCCGGCATCCGCCCGCAGGACGCCCTGGCCCGCCAGTGCGCCCTGGAACTCGGCCCGCGCGGCGGCATCGCCATCGACGGCCAGTGCCTGACCTGCGATCCGGACATCTTCGCCATCGGCGAATGCGCGGCCTGGAACGGCAGCATCTTCGGCCTGGTCGCGCCGGGCTACCAGATGGCCCGAACCGTCGCCGCGACCCTCTGTGGCGAGCAAGCCGAACCCTTCGTGGGCGCGGACATGTCGACCAAGCTCAAGCTGCTCGGCGTCGACGTCGGCTCCATCGGCGATGCCCAGGGGGCACTGCCGGGGGCGCGCAGCTACCGCTTCATCGACGAGGCCAGCTCCAGCTACCGCCGGCTGGTGGTCTCCGCCGACGGCAAGCAGGCCCTCGGCGCGGTGCTGGTGGGCGACAACAGCTACTACGACACCCTGCTGCAATACGTGCAGAACGGCATCCCGCTGCCGGCCGATCCGTCCAGCCTGATCCTGCCGCTGGGCGAGGCGGCCCCGGCGCTGGGCGCCGACGCGCTGCCGGCGACCGCCACCGTATGTTCGTGCCACAACGTCAGCAAGGGGGCGATCTGCGCGGCCATCGACGGCGGCTGCAGCGACCTGGCCGGGCTCAAGGCCTGCACCAGGGCTGCCACCGGCTGCGGCGGTTGCGCCGGGCTGCTCAAGCAGGTCTTCGAGCACGAGCTGAGCGCGCGCGGCGTGGTGGTGGACAAGAGCCTCTGCGAGCACTTCGCCTACACCCGCCAGGGGTTGTACGACATCGTCCGCGTGGAAGGCATCCAGACCTTCGACGAGCTGCTGGCCAGGCACGGTAAGGGCCACGTCGGTTGCGACATCTGCAAGCCGGCGGTCGGCTCGATCCTCGCGTCCTGCTGGAACCGGCCTATCCAGGAGCCCTGGCTGGTGCCACTGCAGGACACCAACGACACCTTCATGGCCAACATGCAGAAGAACGGCACCTACTCGGTGGTGCCGCGCATCCCCGGCGGCGAGGTCACCCCGGATGGGCTGATCGCCATCGGCGCGGTGGCGAAGAAGTACGACCTCTACACCAAGATCACCGGCGGCCAGCGCATCGACCTGTTCGGCGCGCAATTGCACGAGCTGCCGGACATCTGGGCCGAGCTGATCGCCGCCGGCTTCGAGACCGGGCATGCCTACGGCAAGTCCACCCGCACGGTGAAGTCCTGCGTCGGCAGCACCTGGTGCCGCTACGGCGTGCAGGACAGCGTGAAGATGGCCCTGGACATCGAGCACCGCTACAAGGGCCTGCGCTCGCCGCACAAGCTGAAATTCGCGGTCTCCGGCTGCACCCGCGAGTGCGCCGAGGCGCAGAGCAAGGACGTCGGCGTGATCGCCACGGAGAAGGGCTGGAACCTCTACGTCTGCGGCAACGGCGGCATGCGCCCGCGCCACGCCGAGCTGTTCGCCACCGACCTGGACGACGACACGCTGATCCGCTACATCGACCGCTTCCTGATGTTCTACATCCGCACCGCCGACCGGCTGCAGCGCACCTCGGTGTGGCGCGAGGGCCTGGAGGGCGGGCTGGACTACCTGAAGGCGGTGGTCATCGACGACAGCCTGGGCCTGGGCGCCGAACTGGAAGCGCAGATGCAGGCGGTGGTGGACCGCTACGAATGCGAGTGGGCCAACGCCCTCCAGGACGCGGAAAAGCTCAAGCGCTTCCGCACCTTCGTCAACGACGCGCGCCCCGACCCGGGCGTGCATTTCGTCAAGGAGCGTGGCCAGCGCCGGCCGGTCCGCGCCCATGAACTCCACCTGATACCCGTAGCCGAGGAGATGGTCTGATGGCCCAACTGAGCGCACAACTTATCGATAGCCGACCGCTCGACAGCGACTGGCAGGACCTCTGTTCCCGCGACGACCTGGTGGCGGACTCGGGCGTGGTGGCCTGGGTCGGCGGCGTGCAGGTCGCGCTGTTCTACCTGCCGGGCTCGGCCCGGGGCCGCCAGCTCTACGCCGTGGAAAACCGCGACCCGCTGTCCGGCGCCAACGTCATCGGCCGCGGCATCGTCGGCTGCCTCGGCGGCGAACTGGTGGTGGCCGCCCCGCTGTACAAACAGCACTTCCGCCTGGAGGACGGCGCTTGCCTGGAGTTTCCCGAGCAGCAGCTGCGCGTATGGCCGGTGCGCCTGCGTGGCGACATGGTGGAAATCGCTTCGATGGCCTGAGGCGAGGCTGCGCATGGGGGCGGCATCGCCCTGACCCGTTCCCCGCAGCGCCTCCATGACGACGGCGCTGCGGGGGCGCCGCTACTCAGTCGAGCCCGAACAGGCGCGCGGCGTTGCCGTGGAAGAAGCGTTCCAGGGCGTGTTCGTTCAGGCCCAGGCGCTGGGCGTCCTCGATGCTCTGGCGAATGGGCCTGAAGGTGTAGGAGGAGCCGAACAGCAGCTGGTCGGCGAGGAAGCCATTGGCGGCCTGCACGTAGGCTTCGCTGCCGGGCAGGAACAGGTACATGTCCGGCACCAGGTGGACGTTCTCGTAGCGGAACGCCAGGCCGATGGCCTGCTGCACGTTGGGCCAGAAGCCGTGGTAGACGACGATCCGCAGGTCCGGGAAGGCCCGGGCCACCGCCGCCAGGCGGCCGGGGTCGTTGTAGGCCGGGTCGGGCGTGGTCGGCCCGCTCATCAGGAACAACGGAATGGCGCGCTTCTGCAGGTGCTCGTAGATCGGCCAGTACAGCGCGTCGTCCGGGTGCCGGGCCGGTTCGCCGAAGCCGGGCTCCAGGTCGATGCCGGCCAGGCCCAGGTCGTCGATCGCATGATCGATCTCCGCGAGCGCACCCTCCACGCCCTGCAGCGCCGGGTCCACCGAGCCGATGCCGAGCAATTGCGCGTGGCCATCCACGATGGCGTGGATGCGCTCGTTGGGCAGGTGCTGCGCCGGCGTGTGCCGGCCGACCACCACGGCCTTGTACAGGCCGGCGTCGCGTACCTCGGCGAGGAAGCCTTCGTGGGTCAGCGAGCGCTCGAAATGGGCATCGTCGCCGCGGGTGCCGACGCGCCGGTTCAGCCAGCGCGCCGTGGCGTGCTCGGCCGAGCCGGGCACGGCGCCGAAGAACGGATGCAGGAAGGCCGGGCGGCAGCGCATGTCGATGATCTTCATGCGCCGTGCTCCTGTTTCCGGCCGCCATGGATGAGGCCTGGATGGTGGTTGTCGCTGGAGAGTGGTGGGGCGCGGAAGGCGTCCAGACTCATGTTGCTGTCCTCGTTGCTAGCTGGGGGAATCCGTCGTGGTGCCCCCGAGGCAATCCCCGTGCCACCGGGCGCCTCGGTGATTCCGGGGGCCGCGGGCTTGCGCCGGGCCTTTGCTGTTGCGCCTGCAACTGTACTGTCGGGTAACTGTCGCCAGGCCAACAGTTGGCCCGCCCCGCCGCAACCGGCTTCGGGCCGGCAGGGCCGGGTTTCTGCGCTATCGGGATAAGCCCCTCGGCCATGGGAGCGCGGGGCGGCGGCGCGCTTCCTATGATTCGGACGAATTGCCCGGATGCCCGTCCGTGTCGGCCGCAGAGGCCTGTTCCGGGCGTGACCGGGGTGTTGTCCGCTTGCCGAGTCCCTGGAGTGCCTGCCCATGAATACCCTGATGACCGTGACCCTCTGCCGCGGGTGCCGGTGATGAGCGTCCTTCTCCAATGCCTTTCGCATTCCCCGCTGATCGGGCACGTGGACCCCGCGCCGGAGGTGCTGCAGGAGGTCAATGACGTGGTGGCCCTGGCGCGTGAACGGATCGCGGCGTTCGCTCCGGAGCTGGTGGTGCTGTTCGCCCCGGACCACTACAACGGTTTCTTCTATGACGTGATGCCGTCGTTCTGCATCGGTGTCGCCGCGCACGCCATTGGCGACTTCGGCACCCTGAGCGGCCCGCTCAACGTGCCCAGGGAACTTGCCGAGGCCTGCGCCGCGGCGGTGCTGGAGGCCGGCGTGGACGCCGCGGTGTCCTACCGCATGCAGGTGGACCACGGCTTCGCCGAGCCGCTGGAGCAATTGCTGGGCGGGCTCGGGAACCACCCGGTGCTGCCCGTCTTCATCAATGCGGTCGCGCCGCCGTTGCCCAGCTTCCAGCGCGCCCGCCTGCTCGGCGAGGCCATCGGCCGCTTCGCCCGTACCACCGGCAAGCGCGTGCTGTTCCTCGGTTCCGGCGGGCTGTCGCACCAGCCGCCGGTGCCGCAGCTGGCCCAGGTGGATGCCCATATGGCCGACCGCCTGATGGGCAGCGGGCGCAACCTGCCGGCCGATGAGCGGGAGGCGCGGCAGCAGCGGGTGATCCGCGCGGCGCGGCTTTTCGTCGAGGATCCCGGCTCGCTGCATCCGCTCAACCCTGAGTGGGACCAGCAGTTCCTCGACATCCTCGCGCAGAACCGGCTGGGCGAGCTGGATGCCCTGGGCAACGAGCAGTTGTCGAGCATCGCCGGCCGCTCGACCCACGAGGTGAAAGCCTGGGTGGCCGCCTTCGCCGCGCTCTCCGTCTTCGGCGCCTACCGCGTGCATGACCGCTACTACCGACCGATTCCCGAGTGGATCGCCGGCTTCGGCGCGCTCGGCGCCGAACCCGAACCGAACTGAAGGAGGCCGCCGATGACCACCATGAACAGGGCGCCGAACGACGCCGACAGCAGCCGCTTCGCGCGCATCCGCGAAGGCGGGCTGGACCTGCAGCTGCACTACAACGACCTGGGCGAGGGCGCCGAGACCGTGGTGATGCTCCATGGCTCCGGCCCCGGCGCCAGCGGCTGGGCCAACTTCAGCCGTAACCTGGAGCCGCTGCTGGCCGCCGGTTACCGGGTTGTCCTGATGGATTGCCCCGGCTGGAGCAAGAGCGACCCCATCGTCTGCCGTGGCTCGCGCTCGGACCTCAATGCCACGGCGCTCAAGGGCCTGCTCGACGTGCTGGGCCTGGAGCGCGTGCACATCCTCGGCAATTCCATGGGCGCCCACAGCGCCGTGGCCTTCGCCCTGGCCAACCCGCGGCGCGTCGGCAAGCTGGTGTTGATGGGCGGCGGCACCGGCGGCGCCAGCCCCTTCGTGCCGATGCCCACCGAGGGCATCAAGCTGCTCAACGGCCTGTACCGCGAGCCGACCATCGACAACCTGAAGCGGATGATGAACGTCTTCGTCTTCGACGCCAGCGACCTCACCGAGGAACTGTTCCAGACGCGCCTGGACAACATGCTCAGCCGCCGCGAGCACCTGGACAACTTCGTCGAAAGCCTGGCCGCCAACCCCAGGCAGTTCCCCGACTTCGGCTCGCGCCTGACCGAGATCCAGGCGCCCACGCTGATCGTCTGGGGCCGCAACGACCGCTTCGTGCCCATGGACGCCGGCCTGCGCCTGCTCGCCGGCATCCCCAATTCCTCGCTGCACGTGTTCAACAACTGCGGCCACTGGGCCCAGTGGGAACACGCCGAACCCTTCAACCGCCTGGTGCTGGACTTCCTCCAGCACTGAACCCGAGGTGCCCTATGACCATCAGCCAAGAGACCCTCGAACGCCTGGCCGCCGAGCTGCGCTGCGCGGAACAGCAGGGCGAGGCCATCGCGCCACTGCGTGACGCCATCGGCGCGGAGAACGGCGCAGCGGCCTACGCCATCCAGCGTCTCAACGTCGCCCACGCCCTGGCCGCCGGCCGCCGCCTGGTCGGCCGCAAGGTCGGCCTGACCAACCCCAAGGTGCAGGCCCAGCTGGGCGTGGACCAGCCGGACTTCGGCTGCCTGTTTGCCGACATGGCTTATGGCGACAACGAAACCGTGCCCTTTGGCCGCGTGCTGCAACCGAAGATCGAAGCGGAAATCGCCCTGGTGCTGGAACGCGACCTGCCCAGCGCCGATACCACCTTCGCTGACGTGCTGAACGCCACCGGCTGGGTGCTGCCGGCCCTGGAAATCGTCGGCAGCCGCATCGCCAACTGGAACATCCGCTTCGCCGACACCGTGGCCGACAACGCCTCCAGCGGCTGCTTCGTGCTCGGCGGCCCGGCGCGGCGCCTGGATGGCCTGGACCTATGCGGCGCGGCCATGCGCATGACGCGCAACGGCGAGGAAGCCTCCATCGGCAGCGGCGCCGAATGCCTGGGCCACCCGCTCAACGCAGCGGTGTGGCTGGCACGCACCCTGGCCCGCCTGGGCGACCCGCTGAAGGCTGGCGACATCGTCCTTACCGGTGCCCTCGGGCCCATGGTCGCGGTGAATGCGGGCGACCGTTTCGACGCCGAGATCGACGGCCTGGGCCGCGTCGGCGTGACCTTCAGCCAGAGCTAAAAGCCGAAAAAAGCGCTGGAGGCAGGAGGCTGAACGACAAGCAGTCCCGGCCAGGGCGGAGGTCGGTGCTTTTTCGTCCAGCCTTCCAGCCTCCAGCGCTCTTGATCGAACGCTTTCCGAGGAATGCCATGAGCAACAAACGCAAAGTCGCCATCATCGGTTCCGGCAATATCGGCACCGATTTGATGATCAAAGTCCTGCGCAATGCGCAGCATCTGGAAATGGCCGCCATGGTCGGCATCGACCCGGCCTCCGACGGTCTGGCCCGCGCATCACGAATGGGCGTGGCCACCACCCACGAAGGCGTGGAGGGCCTGACCCGCCTGCCGATCTTCGACGAGATCGACTTCGTCTTCGATGCCACTTCAGCCGGCGCCCACGTGAAGAACGACGCGTTTCTGCGGGGCCACAAGCCCGGTCTTCGCGTGATCGACCTGACCCCGGCCGCAATCGGTCCGTATTGCGTGCCGGTGGTCAATCTGGAGCAGCACCTGCAGGCGTTGAACGTGAATATGGTGACTTGCGGTGGGCAGGCGACGATTCCGATGGTCGCGGCCGTTTCGCGGGTGGCCAAAGTGCACTACGCGGAAATCATTGCCTCCATCGCGTCGAAATCGGCTGGTCCTGGCACTCGCGCCAATATCGATGAGTTCACTGAGACCACCAGCAAGGCCATCGAAGTGATCGGCGGCGCGGCGAAGGGCAAGGCGATCATCATCATGAATCCGGCGGAGCCGCCGCTGATCATGCGTGACACCGTCTATGTCCTCTCCGAAGCCGTGGACCAGGCCAAGGTCGAAGCCTCCATCGAGGAGATGGCGGCTGCCGTGCAGGCCTACGTTCCCGGCTACCGCCTGAAGCAGAAGGTGCAGTTCGACGAAGTCCGTGATCTGAACATTCCCGGTCACGGCAAGTTCTCCGGGCTGAAGACCTCGGTGTTCCTCGAAGTCGAAGGTGCCGCCCACTACCTGCCGGCCTACGCCGGCAACCTCGACATCATGACCTCCGCCGCGCTGGCCACCGCCGAGCGCATGGCGCAGGCAATGGGGGCTTCGGCATGAACAAGCTTTATATCTCCGACGTGACGCTGCGCGACGGCATGCACGCCATTCGCCACCAGTATTCGCTGGACGAAGTGCGTGCGATTGCAGCAGCGCTGGATATGGCAAAAGTCGACTCCATCGAAGTGGCCCATGGCGATGGTCTGCAAGGCTCGTCCTTCAACTACGGCTTCGGCGCCCACACCGATCTGGAGTGGATCGAAGCGGCGGCGGACGTGGTGAAGCACGCGAAGATCGCCACCTTGCTGTTGCCGGGCATCGGCACCATCCACGACCTGAAGAACGCCTACAACGCTGGCGCCCGCGTGGTCCGCGTGGCCACCCATTGCACCGAGGCCGACGTCTCCAAGCAGCACATCGAATACGCCCGTGAGTTGGGTATGGACACGGTCGGCTTCCTGATGATGAGCCACATGCAGACGCCGGAAGGCCTCGCGCAGCAAGCCAAGCTGATGGAGAGCTACGGCGCCACCTGCATCTACGTCGTCGATTCTGGTGGCGCGATGAACATGGACGATATCCGCGCCCGCTTCCGTGCCGTGAAAGCCGTGCTGAAGCCGGAAACCGAAACCGGCATCCACGCCCACCACAACCTCAGCCTCGGCGTGGCCAATTCCATCGCCGCGGTGGAGGAGGGCTGCAACCGCATCGATGCCAGCCTGGCGGGCATGGGCGCAGGGGCAGGAAACGCGCCGCTGGAAGTGTTCATCGCGGCAGCGGACAAGCTCGGCTGGAACCATGGTACCGACCTCTACGCACTGATGGACGCGGCGGATGACCTGGTGCGCCCGCTGCAGGACCGTCCGGTACGTGTCGACCGCGAAACCCTCGCGCTCGGTTACGCCGGCGTTTATTCGAGCTTCCTGCGCCACGCCGAAGTGGCCTCGGCCAAGTACGGCATCAAGGCCGTGGACATCCTCGTCGAGTTGGGCAAGCGCCGCATGGTCGGCGGCCAGGAAGACATGATCGTCGACGTGGCCCTGGACCTGCTGGCCAGCCGGTAGGCGCCGGAGTCGCTGGGCTCCCGCGTTCGCGGGAGTGACGGGTAAGGGAAGGGTTCGCATTTCCCCCGTCATCCCCGCGAACGCGGGGATCCAGCGCCTTCGAGGCCGCGCCCCGGGACTGGACCTGCTGACCTCGACCTCGACTGTAGGAGCAGGCCCTGCCTGCGATTCGCGCGCAGGGCGCGCTCCTACACGGGAACGACGTGGCGGAGGCGCAGGAGAAACACCCCCGTAGGATGGGTTGAGCGAAGCGATACCCATCGCCATGACCGCATGGGTTTCGCAGGCTCAACCCATCCTACGAAAGCACCGACCTGGCCCTGTAGGAGCGAGCTTGCTCGCGAACCAACCCCCGCTGCGAGGCCGGGTTCGCGAGCAAGCTCGCTCCTACGAAGAGCACCGCGGCACGGTTGCAGGTGCAGAAGAAACACCCTCGTGGGATGGGTTTCGCAGGCTCGACCCATCCTACGAAAAGCACGCCGTCGCGTTGGGCTGGCGGCCGGGACGACATGATCGTCGACATTGAAAACGGGCCCCACCATGCTGGCCAATCTGTCGCTGAAGAGCAAACTGCTGCTGACCGTCCTGCCGCTGACGACGCTGATCTATCTGGCGACGGTCGTGCTGGTCTACCAGTCGAGCAAGACCTCCACCGAGGCCCTGGCCGAGGTGGCCGTGCAGGCCATCGTGCAGCAGCAGGCCGCGGAGATTTCCTCGTATTTCGACGGCGCCATGCACTCGGGCAGGGTGAGCGCGGACATGCTCGCCCGCGAGCTGGTCGAGGGCGCGCTGCCGGATCGCCGGCTCGGCGAGCAACTGCTGGAGGCGCTGTTGCTGGACAGCCCCCAGGCCAGCATCGCCTGGTGGATGCCGCTGCACGCCGGCGCCGCGGAGGCGCTGTGCTGGCTGCGTGACGCGCATGCGGTGCAGGCCGCCACGGCCGAGCAGTGTGCGGCCGTGCTCGAAACCCTGGGGGGCGCCGCCGGCGACCGCGAGAGCGTGGCCTCGCCCCGCTCGCCGGCGCGGGCCGGCCTGACCAGGGCGGTGATTCCCGTGCTCTTGCCGGTGCGCCAGAACGGCCACCTGGCGGGGCACCTGGGGCTGGGCCTCGACGCCGGGATGCTCCAGGCGAAGGTGGCCCAGCTGCGGCCGCTGGGCGTCGGCCTGGCGGCGCTGACGGCCAACGACACCACCCTGGTCGCCCACCCCGATCCCCGGCGCGTCGGGCGGCACACCGCCGAGACCGAGTCGGACTTCCTCGGCGACCACCTGCAGACGATGGTCGACGCGGTGCGCAACGGCAAGCCGCTGTCGATCCGCTTCCTCTCGCCGGCGATGGGGGAGGAGGTGTTCATGCTGGCGGTGCCGGTCGCCATAGGCGCCACCGGCGCGCCCTGGTCGTTCGGCGCCGCCTTGCCCAGCGCGGCCTTGCTGGGCGGGGTGAAGGCCCTGGCGATTCAACTGCTGGTGCTGGGCGGCCTGGCCGCGGCGCTGATCGGCGGGCTGGTCTTCTGGCTCGGCCGCGCCATGACGCGCCCCCTGGACGCGGTGGTCAAGGCCATACGCCAACTGGTGGCGGGGGAGGCCGACCTGTCCTCGCGCCTGCCGTTCGAGGGGCGCGACGAGCTGGCGGTGCTGGTCCGGGAGTTCAACCGCTTCCTCGACATCATGGCCGCCCTGGTGCAGGAGATAACCGCGACCAGCCAGGCCCTGCAGGGCGCCGCCCAGGCGCTGCAGGAGGAAAGCCAGGTCACCGGCCGCGGCGTGGACACCCAGCGCGACGAGATCGGCCAACTGGCCACCGCCATGCGGCAGATGTCCCAGGGCATCGAGGAGGTGGCCGGCAACACCGACCAGGCCGCCCAGGCCACGCGCGAGGGCGACCAGGCCGTGGGCCACGGGCAGGCCACGGTTGCCTGCCTGAACGAGGCCATCGCCGAGGATGCGCGGACGCTGGAGCAGATCTGCACCCTGACCGGCCAGCTGGAGTCCGCCAGCGAGGACATCGGCACCGTGGTGGCGGTGATCCGCGACATCGCCGGGCAGACCAACCTGCTGGCGCTCAACGCCGCCATCGAGGCGGCCCGGGCCGGCGAGCAGGGGCGCGGCTTCGCCGTGGTCGCCGACGAGGTGCGGGCCCTGGCGCGGCGCACGCACACCTCGACCCAGGAGGTGCACCGCAGCGTGTCGCTGATCCAGGAGCGCACGCGAACCGTGGTCGGCATGCTCGAGAAGAGCCGCAACACCTCCCTGGGCAACGTCGCCAGCGCCCGCGAGGCCAGCGAGGCCTTGCACCGCGTGACCCGGATGATCGGCCAGGTGCGCGACATGAGTCAGCAGATCGCCAGCGTGACCGGCCAGCAGGCCTCCACCAGTGAGCAGCTGTCCCACAGCCTGGCCTCGATCGCCAGCTCCGCCGACGACGCCTCGCGCAGCGCCGGCCAGGTGCGCCGCCGCAGCCATGACCTGCAGGCGCTGGCGGAGCGCCTGGGCGCCCTGGTCAGCCGCTTCCGCCTCTAGCCGTTTCCGCGTTGCCCCCATGGCCCGGCCCTCGCAAGCCGGGCCTTGTGCGTTGCCGGGAAGCCTTGGCGCACGCGGCGTGCAGTTGATCCAGGCCACTAATCTGCGCACAGCGGATAACCCCTGCAGTGGCGGGATAGTCCCCCCGGCACCCCTTCCCTAGAGTGGAATCGCCTTGGTCGTCGGCCAGAAGACCATCCTTGTGTGCGAATCCAACGCTATGACAAAACTCATCAACATCGAAGCATCCTCCCCGCAGCAGGGCGCCCGCGGCCCGGGCCTGCCGCGCCGCGCGCTGAACGCGCTGGCCGTGGTGCTGCCCTGGGCGATCATCGGCGGCCTGCTCTGGGCGGGCCTGTTCATCAAGCCGCAGCCGGTCGGCGGCAGCGTCACGCCGCCGCCCCTGGAGCGCCGCGACCAGTTCTACGGCCTGGCCCAGCTGCCCGACGGCACGGTCCTGGCCTGCGGCTCCAACGGCAAGGTCCTGGCCATCTCCGCCGACGGCCGCATCAGCCGCCAGGAAACGCCCAGCGACAAGCCCCTGCAGGACATCGCCGCCTGGGACGCGAACCACCTGGTGGCCGTCGGCAACGACGGCGTCATCCTGCACAGCGACGACGCCGGCCGGCACTGGCGCCTGGCCGATGCGGTGCCGCGCTCGGCGGTGGCCAACAAGCTCAACCGGGTGCGGGTGGGCCCGGCGGGGCTGGCGATCGCCGTCGGCGAGATGGGCGCGCTGCTGGTCAGCCATGACTTCGGCGCCCACTGGCAGCGCCTGCGCGAGGAGGAGGACGTCGCCTGGAACGATGCCGCGCTGCTGGACGACGGCCGCCTGGTGGTGGTCGGCGAGTTCGGCCGCATCCTGCTCAGCCAGGACCTCGGGGCGCACTGGGAGGAGATTCCCGCGCCGGTGCCCGGCTCGCTGATGGCCGTGCGCTTCCGCGATGCCGCCAATGGCGTCGCGGTGGGGGTGGAAGGGACGCTGCTGGTGACCCGCGACGGCGGCCGCCAGTGGCAGCCGGTCGGGCTCGGCGTGCATGACCACCTGTTCAGCGTGATCTGGAACCCGGCGCAGCAGCAATGGCTGGCCTTCGGCGCCCTCGGCCGCTGGGTCGCCGGCAGCGTCGGCGCGGGCGACATCGCCTGGCGCAGCGGCACGCTGGATGCGCGCGACCTGTCCTGGCACACCGGCGCGCTGTCCAGCGGCAAGCAGACCTGGCTGGCCGGCGACGGCATCGGCCGCTGGGACGGCCGCCACTGGTCGCCGCTGAAACCCTGACCTGCCTCGTCCACTTCTTCGAGACAACGAGATGATCGAACGCATTGCTGATTTCTGCATCCGCCGGCGTGCCTGGGTGGCGGGCATCCTCATGGCCCTGACCCTGCTGCTGGGCTGGTCCGCCCTGCACATCGAGGTGCGCACCGTATTCGAGGACATGCTGCCCTCGCGCCACGAGTACGTGCGCACCCACGAGAAATTCAAGGACACCTTCGGCGGCTCGAACATGGTCACCATCATGTTCGAGGTGGAGCAGGGCGACATCTTCCAGCGCCCGCTGCTGGAGAAGGTGCGCCAGGTGACCCTGGGGCTGCGCGAGGTGTCCGCGGTCAACCAGTACCAGATCACCTCGCTGGCCTCGAAGAAGCTCAAGGAGGTCCGCGCCTCCACCGAGGGCATCGAGAGCCGCCCGCTGATGTGGCCGGACGTGCCGGACAGCGCCCAGGGCATGGAGGAGCTCAAGCAGGCGGTGCTGCGCAACCCGCTGGTCTACGGGCCCTACGTGTCCAAGGACCTGCAGGCGACGCTGATCACCGTGGACTTCATCGACCAGCAGGTGGACTACGCCAAGGTCTTCGAGCAGATCCGCGCGCTGGTCGCCAAGGTCGACGACGGCAGCGTGAAGATCCGCCTGGTCGGCGACCCCATCCTGTATGGCTGGGTGAACCACCACGTGCCGGAAACCCTGCACCTGGTGCTGGCCGCCGTGGCGGTGACCCTGGTGCTGCTGTTCGTCCTGCTGCGCACCTGGCGCGGGGTGTTCCTGCCCCTGCTCGCCGGCGTGGTCAGCGCGCTCTGGGCGCTGGGCATCTGCCACCTGCTGCGGATCAACTTCGAACCGCTGGTCATCGTGGTGGCGATGCTCATCACCTCGCGGGCGGTCTCCCACTCGGTGCAGATCGTCAACCGCTTCGATGACGAGCTGGCCTTGCTGCCAGCGGACGGGCCGGCGGGGGCGGTCTCGCGCCTGGCTGCGCGGGTGGCCCTGGCCGACCTGTTCCGCCCGGGCATGCTGGGCGTGATCGCCGACGCCGCGTGCATGGCGGTGGTCGCCCTGAGCCCGATCCCGATGCTGCAGAAGCTCACGGTGCTGTCGGTGGTGTGGGTCTCGACGCTGACCATCAGCGCGGTGATCCTGACGCCGGTGATGCTCTCGTGGATCCGCCGTCCGCACAGCTTCGCGCATCCGTTCGACTGCCTGCCGGCGCTGCGCAAGGTGCTCGACCTGAGCGTCGCGGTGACGCTGTCCCGCGGCCGCTATGTGGTGCTCGGCGGCAGCCTGCTGCTGGTGCTGGGCGCTGGCTGGTACGCGTTCAACCTGAAGATCGGCGACGCCAATCCGGGTTCGCCGATCCTCTGGCCGCAGGCGCAGTACAACCTCGATTCCGCGGCGATCAACGGCCGCTTCGAAGGCGTCGACCGGATGTTCATCGTGCTCGGCGACGACGGCCACCCGGGGCTGGTCAAGAGCAACGAGGCGCTGCACGCGATGAACCGCTTCCAGCGCTTCATCGAGGCCCAGCCGGAGATCGGCGGCTCGCTGTCGCTGGCCGACGTGCTGCCCCACGTCAACAGCAGCCTGCGCGAGGGCAACCCGCGCTACCTGGAGCTGGGCGACGACGACGCCATCAACGGCAGCCTGGTGGCCATGCTCGACTCGGTGTCCGAGCCGGGCGACATGGACCGCTTCACCGACACCCAGTACGCCAACGGCTCGGTGACCCTGATGTTCCGCGACCGCCAGGGCGAGACCATCCGCACCGCGGTGGCGCGGATCAAGGAGTTCATCGCCGAGAACCCCCTGAGCCAGGGGCACTGGCAACTGGCCGGCGGGGTGATCGGGGTGATGGCCGCGGTCAACGAGATCATCCTTTCCAGCCAGATCGAGGCCATCGCCCTGGCGCTGCTGGTGCTGGCCGTGCTCTGCACCCTGGTCTATCGCTCGGCGGTCGCCGGCATGCTGTTCATGGTGCCGGTGATCATCTCCAACATGCTGACCTTCAGCTTCATGGCCTGGAAGGGCATCGGCATGAACATCAACACGGTGCCGGTGGCGGCCCTGGGCATCGGCCTGGGGGTGGATTACGCCTTCTACATCGCCGACCGCGTCAAGGAAGAGATCGCCATCGGCAGCAGCCCCGAGCATGCCATCCGCCAGGCCCTGCACTCCGCGGGCATGGGGGTGATCGTCACCGCCAGCGTGCTGATCCTCAGCACCCTGCTGTGGTGGGCCTCGTCGCTGCGCTTCCAGGCCGAGATGGGCCTGCTGATGGCGATCTGGCTGAGCGTGTCGGCGATCTCCGCGCTGTTCGTGATGCCCTCGCTGATCTACGTCTTCCGTCCCCGTTTCATCTTCGCCGGGCAGCCGCACGCGGCTGCCTTGCAGGCGCTGGAGCCGGCCCCGCTGCAGGCCGTGTGAAAGCGAACGCACAACAACAAAACCAAAACCATGGCTTCTGGCCGCTCTTAACCTCTGGGGAGGTATCCGGTGAACTCTAGCGTCGACTCCTGCGTGCAACCGCGTGTTGCACTTCACAAGCTCGCCCTGGCCATCGCCTTGGTGCCGGTGACCGTGCCGGCCCTGGCCGACGACAGTCTCAAGGTCGATGGCTACCTGCGCGAGGAACTGTCCTGGAACACCAAGAACTGGGAGGACACCCCCGGCTACAGCGACGGCGGCAAGCTGTCCATGGCGCGCAGCACCGCGCGCCTGAACCTGGACTGGGCGGCGACCGACCAGGTCTCGGTGGTGGCCAAGCTGCGCGCCTCGCGCGAGGTCAAGACCGACTTCCTCAAGCACCTGGAGGACATGGGCGCCAACAATTACCACTCCGGCGAGCACGGCGACATCATGGACCTCTACGACAAGGAGGAAATCCGCGAGCTGTACATCGACTTCCCGGTCGGCGAACGCACCCGCTTCCGCATCGGCAAGCAGCAGATCGCCTGGGGCGAGACCGACTTCTTCGCCGCCAACGACCTGGTGCACGGTTTCGACTACACCTGGCGCAGCTTCCTCGAACCGGCCAACGAGGAACTGCGCAAGACCAACAACATCGTCAAGGTGAACGTCGACGTGCCCGAGGCCGACGGCGGCATCGAGGCCTTCGTGCGGCCGGGGCTGGACCGCAAGCAGGACATCGGCAGCGAGCTGGACATCTACGGCGCGCGCTGGTCGAGCCAGCCCTATGCCGGAGTCGACTTCCGCAACATCGACCCCTACAACTACGAGAACAACGCGGGCGACTACCGCCACTGGACCGGCGGCCTGCGCTGGAGCGGCATGCTCGGCGACACCAACTACTCGCTGTCCTACCTGCGCACCTTCTACAACTCGCCGATCCTCAACGCCTCCAACAACCTGGCGCTGTTCGGCCTGCCCAATGTGCCGTCCGGGGCCGACACCGTCGGCACCGAGCAGACCAAGGGCCTGGCCGGCGAGATCATCTACCCGATCGTCAACATCTACGGCTTCACCGCCAGCCGCTATTCCGACGCGGCCGATGCGGTGTTCAGCACCGAGGTGGCGTACATCAAGGACGCGCCCTACCAGATCGCGCTGCCGGTGCCGACCCCGCTCAGCCAGAACATCGCCCCGGGCTTCGACGGCTTCCAGACCAAGAACGTGGTCGCGCTGATGCTGCGCATGGACAAGAACATCGCCGCCACCCAGAGCCTGCTGGGCACCGAGAAACCGATGTTCTTCTCCGTCCAGCTGTTCGACAAATGGGTGCAGAACTACGACTCCGACGACCAACTGCTCTACAGCGTCGGCTGGGGCGGCAAGGTCAAGGAGCACTCGGTGCTGGCCACCACCATCTTCGACCTCAGCTACGACAGCGGGCGCATCCGCCCGCAACTGGTGCTGGGCGCCGACCTGAGCAACAACGGCGGCTTCGCGGTGCCCTCGGTCACCTTCGAGCTGTCCAGCAAGTGGCGCTGGAAGGTCGAGTACGACGCTTTCTGGGACGACGCCTGGCGCGATGGCGACAAGTGCACCCCGGGCAATGCCGCCACCTGCGACAAGACCACGCTGTTCGGCTACTTCCACAACCGCGACCAGCTCTACACCAGCCTGACCTACCTGTTCTGATCCGCAGTGGAGACCTGACCATGAAACGCGCACCACTCGCTTTGCAACGCACCCTGGGCCTGGCCATCGCCTGCCTGGCTCCGCTCCTGTCCTGCGCTGCCGAACTGGCGCCGGGGACGGTGATCTCCGCGGCCAACCTCGACCAGGTGAAGAACGACACCTTCGAAGGCCACAGCATCGCCAGCCTGTTGACCGAGAAGATGGAATGGCGGATCCGCAACACCGGCTGGAAACTGCCGCTGGCCAAGTCCCAGGAGGTCAAGCTCGACCCGCGCTGGGTCAAGGCGTCCCAGGCCAACGCCGGCAAGGCGGTGATCAACAAGGAGGCCTGCCGGGTGGACAACTGGGGCGCCGGCGAGCCCTTCCCGAACATCGACGCCAAGGACCCGCAGGCCGCGGAAAAGCTCATCTGGAACTGGCACCTGGGGCAACTGGTGGGCGACGTCTCCCAGGTCCCGCAGTTCACCCAGCTGCTGATCGACGGCAAGAAGGGCATCCACGCCGAGCCGGTGGCGGAGTTCAGCCGCTACTCGATGAAGGGCCGCCTGACCGGCGACCAGGCGGTGGAAGGCGACGGCAGCGAGCGCGGCCGCCAGTTGCTGTACTTCAAGTCGCCCTCGGACATGAAGGGGCTGGGGACCTACACGCAGATGTACGACTCGGACAAGGTCAACGACGTCTGGGCCTACATCCCCGCGGTGCGCCGCGTCCGCCGCCTGTCCGGCGGCGCCTGGATGGACCCGGTCGGCTCCTCCGACCAACTGCAGGACGACCTGGACGTGTTCAACGCGCGCCCCTGCTGGTACCCGCAGTACAAGCTGCTGGGCACGCGCTGGGTGCTCGCCGTGGCCAACAGCAAGACCGGCCTGTGGAAGACCGACGGCAAGACGCCGGCCGAGAAGTACCCGGTGCTCGACGACCAGCCGCCGTACTGGAACATGAACAACAACAACTTCGAGCCGCGCGAGGTCTACGTGATCGAAGCCATCACCCCGTCCATCCACCCCTACAGCAAGAAGGTGCTGTACATGGACGTGAAGTACCCGCGCTTCTATTACGCCGAGGCCTACGACCGCAAGGGCGAGTTCTGGAAGTTCATGGAATTCCATTCCTATTCCAACATCGCCGACGGCGACGTGCGCACCACCGCTGGCGCGATCATCGACTTCCAGCGCAACCACGCCACGGTCTCGCTGATCGACACCGCGAGCTGGAAGACCAACTTCCCGGCCAAGGCCAGCAACTTCTCGCTGCAGACCCTGCAGGCCGCCGGCCGCTGACGGCGGGCCCGGAACAGTTTCAGTGCGGCACGGACGCCGCCCCCTTTTTCCTGCCACCCCGGGCCCTGCGCCGCAACGGCGGCGCCGGGCCCTTCGGAGAACACGAGCATGTCGACCATGAAGGCCGCGCGCCTGCACGAGATCGGCGGACGATTCCGCATCGACGAACTACCCCGGCCGGCTCCCGGCCCCCATGACGTGCTGGTGAAGGTCGAGGCCAGCGGGATCATCCCCAACCTGAAGAACGTCACCACCTACTTCCCCGAGTGGTATCCCTTCCTGCCGCTGCCGGCACTGCCGGCGACTTTCGGCCTGGATTCCGCCGGGGTGGTCGCCGCGGTTGGCTCGGCGGTCAGCGCCTTCAAGCCGGGCGACCGCGTCTACGTCAACCCCGGCGTCGGCTGCGGCGAATGCCGCCATTGCCGGCAGGGCGAGACGCCGCGCTGCTCGGCGTACACCTTCCTCGGCTACTTCGGCTTCGGCCCCGGCTCGCAGGCGATCTTCGAGCGCTACCCCTATGCCGGCTACGGCCAGTACATGACCGCGCCGGCGAACAACCTGGTGCGCCTGCCGCAACGCCTGAGCTTCCCCCAGGCCACCCGCTT
Organism: Pseudomonas sp. A6; assembly: GCF_052367875.1. Classification (NCBI taxonomy): domain Bacteria; kingdom Pseudomonadati; phylum Pseudomonadota; class Gammaproteobacteria; order Pseudomonadales; family Pseudomonadaceae; genus Pseudomonas; species Pseudomonas sp. A6. The sequence continues at coordinate 3,143,403 of NZ_CP198970.1, forward strand.
CGGCTACCTGGGCACCGCCTACTCGGCGATCCGCAAGTCCGGCCTGCGCCCGGGGCAGAGCATCCTGGTCCTCGGCGCCTCCGGCACCCTGGGCGTCGGCGCGGCGCTCCTGGCCCTGGCCTTCGGCGCCTCGCAGGTGCTGGTCGCCGCGCGTGACGTTGCCGCCCTGGAACGCCTGCGGGCACTGGCGCCGCAGCGTATCGTGCCGATCCGCATCGGCGAGCGCAGCGTCCACGAGCAGGTGCTGGAACAGGTTCCCGGCGGCGTCGACGCCATGCTCGACACCCTCGGCGCCAAGGCCCCGGCGTCGCTCTCGGTGGAGGCGATGCAGGCGGTCGGCCGCGGCGGGCGCATCGTGCAGATCGGCGGCGTGGCCGGCCCCATCCCCATCGATCCGCATCCCTTCATGTGCGCACAGCTGCAGTACATCGGCTCGCTCTGGTTCACCCCGGCCGAAGGCGAGGAGATGGCCAGCATGATCGACTCGGGCGTGCTCGACCTGTCCGTGCTGGAGGAGCGGGCCTATCCCCTGGAGCGCCTGAACGAGGCGCTGGAGGACATCCAGGCGCAGGCCAGCGGCTTCGTCAACTTCCACATCGCGCACGCATGAACGGCGGCGCCGAACAACCGAGGGAAGACTCGACCATGCAGGTGAATCGCATCGTGACCGGCCACGACAGCCGCGGCCTTTCGCAGATCGACAGCCAGGGCCCGCTCGCCGGCACCGAGCCGTTCGTCCATTCCCCGGGCTTCTCCGCGGCGCTGGTGTGGCAGACCGGCGCCGAGCCGCGGATCCTCGCCAGCCCCGGGGACCCGGCCCAGGGCGTGGCGTCGGTGCTGCCGGTGCCGGGCGGCACCAGCGTCATGCTGGTGACCTTCCCGCCGCAGCAGGCTGCACCCGCCGAGGCGGTCGACGCCGCCGCCGCGCTCGACGAGATGCGCGCGCGGCTGCCGGGCATGGCGGAGCTCTTCGAGGCCGAGCATCCCGGCTTCCACCGCACCGACAGCATCGACTACGGCGTGGTGCTGGAAGGGGAGCTGCTCCTGGAACTCGACGAGGGCCGCAGTACCCATCTGCGCCAGGGCGATGTGGTGGTCCAGTCGGGTACCCGGCACGCCTGGCGTAACACCGGTAACACTGCGGCGCGAATGCTCTTCGTGATGGTCGGCGCGCGGCGCTGACGCGCCCGTCCGGCGAGGTGCGCCGAAAGCGGCCCGGGGCGTTGCCCCTGGCCAGAGAACATCATCCTAGAGCGCCCTGGGAAAAGGCCCCCGGCGCGTAGCTGCAAGACCTTTCCCGGCCGTCCGTTTCCATGGCTCGGCCTGGCCGGTGGGCGTGCTTATTGCATCTGCATGGGAGGACGGCCCGGGATACCCGATGCGGTGACAGCGCGCCCCGGCGCTGCTGGCCCCGCGTACCGGCCGGGCGGCGCCCAGGCGCCGCCCGCCGCACCGCAGCGATGCGTGACGCACCCCGCTTGGGCTGCGCCGCAGCGGTCGGCCGGTCCTGGTCGCGATAACAATAAGGGTGCGCAGTCCCCGACGCCGCGCACCGAATAAAACGTGAGAGCCTGCCCGGTCGCGTGCCCGGGCGGAGGAGGGTGCTATATGGAACGCCTGTTCTTTTCCCCCGCGGTACCACCGGACGTCGTCCTGTCGCGCTACGAAGTCTGTCGCACCCAGGACCTGGAGGAGGCTCGCAAGTGCGGGGAGCGCATATTCTGCGAGAACCGCCTGTCCAGCCTGGACGCCAACAGCCCGGTCAACACCCGCATCTACTACCGGCGCCTGGGCAGTATCGGCATGGGGCGCATGAGCTATGGCGGCGACATCACCATCGAACCCGGCGAACTCGACACCTTCACCCTGGTGCAGATGCCGATCTGCGGGCAGGAACAGATCGAGTGCGGCAACCAGCGCGTGCTTTCCAACGTGCACATGGGCTCGGTGCTCAACGCCCACCTGCCGTCGCGGATCAACCACAGCAACAGCACCGAAAAACTGATCATCCGCATCGACACCAGCCTGCTGGAGCGCAACTGCCAGCAGCACCTGGGGCGCATGCTGCGCAAGGAACTGGAGTTCCAGCCGGCCATGCCGCTGGACACGCCGCAGGGGCGCTGCTGGATGCGCACCGTCGGCTGGATCTACGACAGCCTTTCCGCCGACGACGGCGAGCCCTCGCCGCTGCTGGCCGCGCAGTTCGAGCAGTCGCTGGTGAACGTGCTGCTGGCCTGCCAGCCGCACAACTACAGCGCGGAAATGCTCGCCAGCGAGGGGCCGGTGATCGCCCCGTCCTTCGTCAAGAAGGTCGAGCGCTACATCGAGGAGCACGCCCACGAGCCGATCTCCATCATCGACATGGCGGAGCACGCCGGCGTCAGCAGCCGCTCGCTGTTCACCGGTTTCCGCCGCTACCGCAACACCTCGCCGATGCTGTACCTGAAGGAGGTGCGCCTGCGCCACGTCCAGGAGGAGCTGCAGCGCCAGTCCCCGGGCAACACCACGGTCACCGCCGTGGCCTTCCGCTGGGGGTTCAGCCACCTCGGCCACTTCACCACCGACTACAAGCGCCGCTTCGGCGAAAGCCCCTCGGAAACCCTGGCCCGTTGAACACCGCGGACACGGACGTCCCCCTTCCCCGCACTGCCTCTCCGCTCGCACCTGCGTCTCGCCCAGCCCCTTTCCCCATGCCCCTGTAACCCCTGCGCTTTTTCTGCGCTGGGGGGATAACGCCCTCGGTTGCGGGAGCGTCAGCCGGGGAGCGGCTTTCTAGGATGGCCCGCAAGCGCGCCGCATGGCGCGGCGCCTGTCCAGTCAGCCAATGGGGAGTCCCTTCATGTCCGAGCAACCGATCATCCGCCGCCGCCAGGTCAAGACCGGCATCAGCGATGCCCGCGTCAACAACGCCAAGACCCAGAGCCAGTACCAGCCCTACAAGGATGCGGCCTGGGGCTTCATCAACCACTGGTATCCGGCGCTGTTCAGCCATGAGCTGGTGGAGGACCAGGTCGAGGGCATCCAGATCTGCGGCATCCCCATCGTGCTGCGCCGCGCCAACGGCAAGGTGTTCGCCCTCAAGGACCAGTGCCTGCACCGTGGCGTGCGGCTCTCGGAAAAACCCATGTGCTTCACCAAGAGCACCATCTCCTGCTGGTACCACGGCTTCACCTTCGACCTGGAGAGCGGCAAGCTGGTGACCATCGTCGCCAACCCGGACGACAAGCTGATCGGCACCACCGGCGTCACCACCTACCCGGTGCACGAAGTCAACGGCATGATCTTCGTCTTCGTCCGCGAGGACGACTACCCGGACGAGGACGTGCCGCCCCTGGCCCAGGACCTGCCGTTCCGCTTCCCCGAGCGCAGCGAGCAGTTCCCGCACCCGCTGTGGCCGGCCTCGCCGAGCCTGCTGGACGACAACGCGGTGGTGCTGGGCATGCACCGCACCGGCTTCGGCAACTGGCGCATCGCCTGCGAGAACGGCTTCGACAACGCGCACATCCTGGTGCACAAGGACAACACCATCGTCCATGCCATGGACTGGGTCCTGCCGCTGGGCCTGCTGCCCACCGGCGACGATTGCATCAGCGTGGTGGAGGAGGAGAACGGCCCGAAAGGCCTGATGCAGTGGCTGTTCACCGACAAGTGGGCGCCGGTGCTGGAGAACAAGGAACTGGGCCTGAAGGTCGAGGGCGTCAACGGCCGCTTCTACCGCACCTCGGTGGTGCTGCCGGGCGTGCTGATGGTGGAGAACTGGCCGGGCGACCACATGGCGCAGTACGAGTGGTACGTGCCCATCACCGACGACACCCACGAGTACTGGGAAATCATCGTCCGCGTGTGCAACACCGAGGAAGAGCGGACCAAGCACCAGTACCGCTTCGACCGCGTCTACGAGCCGCTGTGCCTGCACGGCTTCAACGACTGCGACCTGTACGCCCGCGAGGCCATGCAGAACTTCTACTACGACGGCACCGGCTGGGACGAGGAACAACTGGTCGCCACCGACGTCTCGCCGATCACCTGGCGCAAGCTGGCCTCGCGCTGGAACCGCGGCATCGCCAAGCCCGGCCGCGGCGTGGCCGGCGCGGTCAAGGACACCAGCCTGATCTTCAAGCAGACCGCCGACGGCAAGCGCCCGGGGTACAAGGTCGAGCAGATCAAGGACTGACCGCCAGCCCGACCCGGCCTGCGCTGCAGGCCGGGTCACCTTCCCAGGGGAACCCCCATGCCGCAGATACCCGGCTCCAGCAGCCATTTCGTCACACTGGACGGCGTGCGCCTGCACTACCGTCTGGTCGAGGGCCCCAGCGACCGCCCGCCGGTGATCTTCACCCACGGCGGCGGCCCCGGCTGCACCGCCTGGAGCAACTTCCGCCTCAGCGCCGCGGCCTTCTGCGCGCGGCACCGCTGCTATTTCCTCGACCTGGCGCAGTTCGGCCAGTCTGAGATGGTGCCGGTGCAGGGCCCGGTCTTCACCTGGCACGCGCGCAAGCTGCTGGGCTTCATGGATGCGCTGGGCATCGCCCGGGCGCACCTGGTCAACCAGTCCTTCGGCGGCTGCGTGGCGATCCGCTTCGCCGCCGAGCATCCCGAGCGCGTCGGCAGCCTGCTGCTGATCGGCTCGCAACCGGTGGAGCGCGGGGTGATGCAGCCGCTGCCGCTGTTCAGCAAGCACGCCGCCGGGCTGATAAGCGACTACTACCTGGCCGACGGCGGGCCGAGCCTGGACAAGATGGCGGCGCTGATGCGCCGCTACGAGCTGCACGACGACGCCCGCCTCGACGAGGAGACCCTGCGCCTGCGCTTCGAGGCCAGCGCCAACCCCGGCTTCATCGCGCTGCTGCAGACCCCCGGGGCCTTCGGTGAGTGGGAGAACCTGATGCCGGTGTTCTCCCGGGTGCTGGCGCCGACGCTGATCTGCTGGGGGCTGCACGACTGGTTCGGCGGCGTCGACGTGCCGATGCTGATGCTCAACCAGTTCGCCGACGCCCGCCTGCACGTGCTGGGCAACCTGGCGCACCACCTGCAGAGCGAGGCGCCGGACGAGTTCAATGCGCTGGCGCTGACCTTCATCGGAGGGCACGAATGAACGCCTCGAGCGAACTGCACTACCTGGAAATGTACGAGCTGTCGCGGCTGATCCGCAGCGGCAAGCTGTCGCCGGTGGAGGTGGTCGAGGCGCAGCTGGCGCGCATCGAGCGCCTGGAGCCGCAGCTGCACAGCTACGCCTGCGTCACCGCCGAGCTGGCCCTGGAACAGGCCCGCCAGGCGGAGCGCGAGCTGATGCGCGGCGAGTGCCGCAGCCCGCTGCATGGCATCCCCATCGCGGTGAAGGACCTCTTCGACACCGCCGGGGTGCCGACCTGCGCCGGCATGCCGCTGCTGCGCGGCCGCGTGCCGCAGCAGGACGCCACCGTGGTCGCGCGCTTGCGCGAGGCCGGCGCGGTGCTGCTGGGCAAGCTGCAGATGACCGAGGGCGCCTTCGCAATCCACCACCCGAGCCTGGTCGAGCCGAACAACCCCTGGCATGCCGGGCACTGGGCGGGCGCGTCCTCCAGCGGCTGCGGGGTGGCCACCGCCGCCGGGCTCTGCTACGCCTCGCTGGGCAGCGACAGCGGCGGCTCGATCCGCTTCCCTTGCGCGGCCAATGGCCTGACCGGGCTGAAGCCGACCTGGGGGCGGGTCAGCCGGCATGGCTGCTTCGAGCTGGCCGCCAGCCTCGACCACATCGGCCCGATCACCCGCAGCGCGCGCGATGCGCTGTTCCTGCTGTCGACCATCGCCGGCCACGACCCGCAGGACCCCACCTCGCTGCCCAGCGTGTGCCTGGAGATTCCCGGCCTGGAGGAGTCGTTCCAGGGCCTGCGCATCGGCGTGGACGAGGCCTGGCTGAGCGACGGCGTCGACCCGCTCATCCAGCGGGCGCTGCAGCAGGTCATGGAGATCGTCCTGCAGGGCGGCGGCAAGCTGTTGCGCGTGCGCATGCCCGACACCCGCGCGGTGAGCGCCAACTGGGAGGCCCATTGCGGCGTGCAGACCGCCGTCGCCCATGCCGCCACCTACCCGCAGCACGCGGCGGAATACGGGCCGGCGCTGAGCCGCCTGATCGACGGCGGGCGGGCGCTTTCGGGCATGGACTACCAGCGCATCCTGCTCGCCGCGCAGCGCTTCACTGGCGAGCTGGAAAGCCTGCTGACCCAGGTCGACCTGCTGCTGGCCCCGGTGCAGCCCTACGCGGCGCCGAGCCACGAGCAACTGGCGGCCCTGGCGCTGGACGCGGAGGCCAATCGCCGGCTGATCCAGTTCACCGCGCCCTTCAACGTCAGCGGCCATCCGTGCCTGAGCCTGCCCTGCGGCTTCACCCCGCAAGGCCTGCCGCTGGGGTGCCAGTTCATCGCCGGCAAGGGCGGCGAGGCGGTGCTGTGCCGGGCGGGCATGGCGCTGCAGAAGGTGAGCGACTGGCACCGCAGGCATCCACCGGGCATCTGAGCTTTTTCCTGCGCTGCCGGGATAAAGGCCCCGCCCACGGGAGTGTGCGGGGCGGGGGCGGTTCATAAGATCGGGCTGAGCCTGCGGCGCCGTGTTTCCCGCGGCGGGTACGGGCCCGGATGCAACCCAGAGAACAACAAAATGAACGAAATCCATGCGTGCCCCAGCGCCGGGCAGGAAGACGACAGCCACTACCGCCAGGAGCACCGCCGTTCGCTGGCGGAGCCGCGGGCATTCTGGGCCGAGCAGGCGCGGCACCTGCATTGGCACCGCCCCTGGGACGAGGTGCTCGACGAAAGCCGGGCGCCCCTGTACCGCTGGTTCGCCGGGGCCGAGTTCAACACCTGCTACAACGCCCTCGACCGCCACGTCGAGGGCGGGCGCGCCGAGCAGGCCGCGCTGATCTACGACAGCCCGGTCACCGGCCGCTGCGAAACCTACAGCTACCGCGAGCTGCGCGACCTGGTGGCGCGCTTCGCCGGCTGCCTGCGGGCGCTGGGCGTGGAGCGCTCGGACCGCGTGGTCATCTACATGCCGATGGTGCCCGAGGCGCTGATCGCCATGCTCGCCTGCGCGCGGATCGGCGCGGTGCATTCGGTGGTGTTCGGCGGCTTCGCCGCGCCGGAGCTGGCCAAGCGCATCGAAGACGCGCAGCCGAAGCTGGTGGTGACGGCCTCCTGCGGCATCGAGCCGACCCACACGCTGGCCTACAAACCGCTGCTGGACCAGGCCATCGCGCTGTCGGCGCACAAGCCCGCGCACTGCATCCTGCTGCAGCGCCCGCAACTGCGGGCCGAACTGGTTCCCGGGCGGGACCTCGACTGGCAGGCGGCCATGGCCGCCGCGCAGCCGGTGGACTGCGTGGCGGTCGCGGCCACCGACCCGCTGTACGTGCTCTACACCTCCGGCACCACCGGCAAGCCCAAGGGCGTGGTGCGCGACCACGGCGGCCATGCCGTGGCCCTGCATTACTCGATGCGCGCGGTGTACGCGGCGAAGCCGGGCGAGGTCTTCTGGGCCGCCTCCGACGTCGGCTGGGTGGTCGGCCATTCCTATATCGTCTATGCGCCGCTGCTGCTCGGCTGCACGACGCTGCTCTACGAAGGCAAGCCGGTGGGCACGCCGGATGCCGGGGCGTTCTGGCGGGTGATCGCCCAGCACCGCGTCAGCACCTTCTTCACCGCGCCCACCGCGCTGCGGGCGATCAAGAAGGAAGACCCTCAAGGCGAGCGGCTGCGGGACCACGACATCGGCTGCCTGCGGGCGCTGTTCCTCGCCGGCGAGCGTTCCGACGCCGACACCATCGCCTGGGCGCAGTCGCTGCTCGGCGTGCCGGTGGTCGACCACTGGTGGCAGACCGAACTGGGCTGGCCGGCCATCGCCAACTGCCAGGGCATCGAGGCGCTGCCGGTCAAGCCGGGCTCATCCAGCGTGCCGGTGCCGGGGTTCGACCTGCAGGCGCTCGACGCCGAGGGCGCGCCGGTCGCCGCCGGGCAGATCGGCAACCTGGTGCTGAAGCTGCCGCTGCCGCCGGGCACCCTGCCGACGCTGTGGAACGACGTGCAGGGCTACCTCGACAACTACCTGGCGCGCTACCCCGGCTACTACCTGACCGGCGATGCCGGCTACCTCGACGCCGACGGCTACGCCTGGATCATGTCGCGCATCGACGACATCATCAACGTGGCCGGCCACCGCCTCTCGACCGGGGCGATGGAGGAGGCGCTGGCCGGGCACGCGGACGTCGCCGAATGCGCGGTCATCGGCGTCGCCGACCCGCTCAAGGGGCAGTTGCCCCTGGGCCTGGTGGTGCTCAAGGCCGGCGTCCGGCGCCCGGCGGAGGACCTCGAACGGGAGCTGATCGCGCGGGTGCGCGAGCAGATCGGCGCGGTGGCTTCGTTCAAGACCGTGCTGATAGTCGCGCGCCTGCCGAAGACGCGCTCGGGCAAGGTGCTGCGCTCCACCATGCGGGCCCTCGCCGATGGCCAGACGCCCGTGGTGCCGGCGACGATCGACGACCCGCGGGTGCTCGAGGAAATCGCCGCGGCGCTGGGCAAACGCTGAAACGTACCCCGGCGGAGGTTCCCGCACGGGACCATCCGCCCCACCTTCGAAGGGGAGGAGAGACATGAGCCAGCACACGGGCAGAGTCATCCGCATCGACCAGCCGGGCGGCCCGGAGGCGCTGCGCGTGGTCGAGGTCGCCGTCGGCGAGCCCGGCCCGGGCGAGGTGCGCATCCGCCACCACGCCGTCGGCGTGAACTTCCTCGACATCTACCAGCGCAAGGGCCTGTACGGTCTGCCGTTCCCGCTGCAGCTCGGCATGGAAGGGGCCGGCGTGGTCGAGGCGGTCGGCGCCGGCGTGGAGCACCTGCGCGCAGGCGACCGCGTGGCCTACGCCGGCTTCCCGCCGGGCGCGTACTGCGACGTGCGGCTGATGCCGGCGATGACGGTCTGCCGGCTGCCGGACGCGATCGGCTTCGAGACCGGCGCGGCGATGATGCTCAAGGGCTGGACGGCCTGCTACCTGCTGACGCGCTGCCCCCCGGTGGAAGGGCTGCACCCCGGCGATAGCGTGCTGTTCCACGCCGCGGCGGGCGGCGTGGGCCTGATCGCCTGCCAGTGGGCGAGGGCGCTCGGCCTGCAGCTGATCGCCACCGCCGGCAGCGACGAGAAGTGCCGGCTGGCGCTGGAGCACGGCGCCGCGCACGCGATCAACTACCGCCGCGAGGATTTCGTCGAGCGGGTGCGGGAAATCACCGGCGGGCGCGGCGTCAAGGTGGTGTACGACTCGGTCGGCCGCGACACCTTCGAAAAGTCCCTCGACTGCCTGGCGCCGTTCGGGCTGCTGGTGGCCTATGGCGACGCTTCCGGCCCCGCGCCGGCCATCGCGCCGCTGCAGTTGGTGAGCAAGGGATCGCTGTACCTCACCTACCAGGGCCTGTGGCACCACGTGTCGAGTCGTGAACGGGCCCAGGCGCTCAGCGACGAGCTGTTCGCCAGGGTGGCGCGGGGCGACGTGCGGATTCCGCTCATTCAGCGCTATCCGCTGGAGCAGGCCGCCGCCGCGCACCGCGACCTGGAAGCCCGGCGCACCTCGGGCTGCATCGTGTTGTTGCCGGCGGGCGCCTAGTTCCATCGCCCGCCGGTTTTCTGTAGCTCCTTGTGTAGCTCCTTGGTTTGCCCGTGCCCTTGGGCACGGGATTTTTTTCCAGCCCATACCGGGCAGGGCGCTTCGCGGGGTAGGGTGGACGCGTGCGGGCCGGCGCGGCGAAGCGGGAACCTGGCATGGCGATATCCCTTGGGAGGCGAAGATGACGACAGTGCCCGACAGCTGCCACCTGAACCGCGATGCGCTGCTGCATTCGCAGGACCTCGACGAGACGCGCCGGCTGGTGGCCTCGGTGTTCTGCGAGCACCGCCTGGAGCTGCGCCAGGCGGCGACGCGCCTGGACTACCGGCACCAGCACCTGCGCACCGAGCAGTTGAGTTTCAGCAGCATGCGCTACGGCGCCGAGGTGCACATCCGCCCCGGCGAGCTGGGCTCGTTCTACCTGGTGCAGCTGCCCTTCGCCGGCCACGACCGGCAGCGGATCGGCCGCCGCGAACTGCTCAGCGACAGCCTGCACGGCAGCATCCACGCGCCTGACGAGAGCCTGGAGATGAACTGGAGCGGCGACTGCCAGAAGCTGGTGGTGCGCATCGAGCGCGGTGCCCTCGAACGGCATGCCGGCGCTCTGCTCGACCACGACCTGCGCCAGCCCCTGGCGTTCCACCCGCTGATGGACCTGCGCAACCCCGCCGGGGCGGTCTGGGGGCAGACGGCGCGGCAACTGTTCGACGTGCTGCAGCGTGCCCCGCAGCTGTTCGAGATGCCCCTGGTCAGGGCGCAGTTCGAACAGACGTTGATGACCACGCTGCTGACCTGGCAGCCCAACACCCTGAGCGAGCGGCTCGGCGAGCCCTCGGCCCAGGTCCTGCCGCGCCACGTCAAGCGGGCCGTCGACTACATCCAGGCCCACGCCGAACAGCCGATCAGCGTGGAGACGCTGGCGGCCATCGCCGGCGTCAGCGGCCGCTCGATCTACCACGGTTTCCAGCGCTTCCTCGGCGTCAGCCCCATGCGCTACCTGCGCGACGTGCGCATGGAGCGCGTGCACCAGGACCTCAAGGACCCGCGCCAGCCCGCGCGGGTGACCGAGATACTCGCCCGCTGGGGCTTCTTCCAGTTCGGCCGCTTCGCCATCGAGTACCGCCAGCGCTACGCCGAGACGCCGCGCCAGACCCTGGCCCGGGGCCGCGCCTGAGGCCCCGCGAGCTTCTTGCAGTATTCGCATGATCGCTGCAGGGCCTGCATATTCGCTGTATCCGCCTTGCTCCACATTGACGGCCGTGGCTGCACCCGCAGCCACCGCCAAACTTGATGATGGAGTAGGACCGCATGAGAAGAATAACTATCGTCGGTGCCGGACAGGCCGGGCTGCAGCTGGGCATCGGCCTGCTCAAGCAAGGCCATGACGTCACCCTGGTCTCCAACCGCAGCGCCGCGGACATCGCCGCCGGCCGCGTGCTGTCCAGCCAGTCGATGTACGACATGGCCCTGGGCTTCGAACGCGAGCTGGGCCTGGCCTTCTGGGATGACAGCTGTCCGCCCACCGTGGGCGTGCACATGCGCGCCGGCAACGCCGAGGGCCTGATGGTCGACTGGCGCGCGCCGATGAAGGCTCCCGGCCAGTCGGTCGACCAGCGGATCAAGATGCCGCGCTGGATGCACGAGTTCGAGCGCCTGGGCGGCCGGCTGCTGATCGAGGAGGCGGGGCTGGAGGACCTGGAGCGCTACGCCGCCGCCTCCGACCTGGTGATAGTCGCCAGCGGCAAGGGCGAGATCGGCAAGCTGTTCGAGCGCGACGCCGAGCGCAGCACCTTCGACCGCCGCATGCGCACCATCTCGCTGACCTACGTGCACGGCATGCTGCCCCGCGAGGACTACAGCGCGCTGAACATCAGCATCAACCCCGGCATCGGCGAATACGTCAACTTCCCCTGCCTGACCTTGAGCGGGGCAGGGGACATCATCAACCTCGAATGCATCGAGGGCGGCCCGATGGACCGCTGGGCGGAAGTCAGCACGCCGGCGGAACACCTGGCGCTGGCCGTGGAGCTGATCGAGCGCTTCTTCCCCTGGGAGGCCCCGCGCTGCCGCAACCTGCGGCTGACCGACGACCTCGGCATCCTGGTCGGGCGCGTCACGCCCACCGTGCGCAAGCCCATCGGCTACCTGCCGTCCGGGCGCACCGTGCTGGGCATGGCCGACGTGCTGGTGCTCAACGACCCCATCACCGGGCAGGGCTCGAACAACGCCAGCAAGTGCGCCCGCGTCTACCTGGACGCCATTCTCGAACAGGGGCAGGCGCCCTTCGACGACGCCTGGAAGAACGCCACCTTCGAACGCTACTGGGACTACGCCCAGTGGGTCGCGCGCTTCACCAACACCCACCTGCTGCCGCCGCCGGAATCGGTGCTCAAGGTGTTCACCGCCTGTGCCGCCGACCCGGCGCTGGCCGCCGCCGTGGCCAATGCCTTCGACGACCCGAAGAGCCTGGTGCCCTGGTACTACGACAGCGCCGAGGCCGAGCGCTTCATCGCCTCCTTCAGCGCCGCGCGAGGGTGACCGCCATGCCCGTACAGCACAACAAAGCGCTGTTGTCCGGCCGCACCGGGGCGCTCGTCGCCTGCCTGCTGCCGCTGCAGGCCGCCTGGGCCACCCAGGGCACCTTCCCGCATGGCTACGGCGTCAAGTCCGAGGGCATGGGCGGGGTGGTCATCGCCCTGCCGCAGGACTCGCTGGTCGGCGCCTCCAACCCGGCCGGGATGGTCGCGGTCGGCGACCGCCTGGACGTCGGCGCCGCCTTCCTCAAGGCCGACAACGGCGCCGAGTTCGCCGGCAACACGATCAGCGGCTCCAAGGACCGGGACCTGTACGTGATCCCGCAGTTCGGCGCCAACAAGATGCTCGACGACGTCAGCAGCCTGGGCATCTCGGTGGTCGGCAACGGCGTGGGCACCGCCTACGCCCGCGACGCCGACTTCGGCGGGCTGCGCAACCCCGGTTCGCAGTTCCAGCAGATGGTCGCCACCGCCAGCTACGCCCGCAAGCTCAACGAGCGGCACAGCGTCGGCGTGGGCCTGATGCTGCTGCGCCAGGTGCTGGACATCGACGGCACCGCCAGCATCGGCCTGCCCCAGGGGCGCGACGAGTCCTACGGCGCCGGCCTGCGGCTGGGCTGGATCGGCCAGCTGACGCCCGAATGGAGCCTGGGCGCCAGCTACGCCACCCGCGGCTACATGTCGAAGATGCACCGCTTCGACAAGCTGCTGGCCGATGGCGGCGACCTCGACATGCCGTCCAACTGGGCCCTGGGCGTGGCCTGGAAGCACGGCCCGCTGACCCTCGCCGCCGATATGCAGAAGGTCTACTGGAGCGACGTCAGGTCCCTCGGCAACCCCGGCGTGAGCCGCGCCACGGGCGCCCCCGGGGACTCCGACGGGCCCGGCTTCGGCTGGCGCGACCAGCGCATCTGGCGGGTGGGCGCGGCCTGGGACCTGAACGAGCGGCTGACGCTGCGTGCCGGCTACAACGACGCCAACCAGCTGCTCGATGGCCACGACACCTACCTGGGCATCCTGGCGCCGGCCGCCAACCACAGGCACGTGACCTTCGGCGGCACCTACCGCTTCACCGGCGGCCACGAACTGTCCCTGGCCTACGCCCGTTCCTTCAAGGACAAGGTGGAAGGCGAGGGCGCCGGCCCGGACGCGGTCACCTCGCCGTACATGGGCCAGCACTGGCTGTCCCTGAGCTACGGCGTGGCGTTCTGAGCGGAGGCATTGCCATGATCGAAAGAGCCCAACTGCGGCAGGCCCTCGGCCAGTTCGCCACCGGCGTCACCATCGTCACCACCCTGGACGGCGAGAGCTGGCCCATCGGCGTCACGGCGAACAGCTTCAACGCCGTTTCGCTGGAGCCGCCGCTGGTGCTGTGGAGCATCGGCAAGTCCGCCTACAGCTACCCCGCGTTCGCCGGTTCCGAGCACTTCGCCGTGCACGTGCTGGGGGAGGGGCAGCGGGCGCTGTCCGACCGCTTCGCCCAGGCCTCGACGGACAAGTTCGCTGGCCTGGAGGTCGGCGCCGGCGTGGGTGGCGTGCCCTTGCTGCCGGGCTGCCTGACGGTGTTCGAGTGCGCCACCGAGCACCGCTACGACGGCGGCGACCACCTGATCCTGGTCGGCCGCGTGCTGCGCATGGCAGCGCCCGAGCCGGACATGCGGCCGCTGCTGTTCCACCGCGGCCGCTACCAGGACCTGGCCCGCGCGCAGAGCGCTTAGCGGGCCCGCACGGCGGCCCGGGAGGGGCCGCCGTTTCTCCTCCTGCGGCGCTGGGTTTATTTGCGCTGGCGGGATAACCGGGGAACCCATTGGAGTGTGGGCGCCACCCCCGGTTCCTATGATCGGGCCATGACAACGAAAGACGCCCTGCCTGCTCCGGAGGCCTTGCAATGATTGGATACACGCTGTTGGGCAGCAACCACCTGGAACGCGCCCGCGCCTTCTACGGCGCCTTCCTCGGCGCCATGGGCGCCACCGCGCTGCTGGAGTCCCCGCGCCTGAGCCTCTACGGGCGGGCCCCGGAACAGCCGATGCTGGGCGTCTGCACGCCCTATGACGAACAGGCCGCGCAGCCGGGCAACGGCAACATGGTCGCCCTGGCGGCCGGTTCCCGCGAGCGGGTGGAGCAACTACACGCCCTGGCCCTGGCGCTGGGCGGCAGCGACGAAGGACGGCCCGGCGAGCGCTTCCCGGGTTTCTACATGGCCTATTTCCGCGATCCGGACGGCAACAAGCTGGCGCTCTTCCACAAGGACTGAGCCGGCGGGCCGGACCGCCGCCGGCGCGCCGGGCCACCGCACCATCGACGTATCCCGTGGGACCCCACTCATGAAAGACCAGACACACCAAGTCACCGTGAACTTCTCCGACGGCGTCAGCCGCAGCTTCAGCGTCGCGGCCGACGCCAGCATCCTCGACGCCGCCCTGGAGGCGCAGGTGCCGCTGCTGTACCAGTGCCGTTCCGGCAGCTGCTCCAGCTGCATCGCCCACCTCGCCGACGGCGAGGCGGTCACCCGCCCCGGCGCCAGCTCCACCCTGCTGGCCAGCGAGTACGCCGCCGGCCAGCGCCTGCTGTGCCTGTGCCAGGCGCAAACGGACTGCACCTTCGAGCTGGCCTACGGCAGCGAGGTCGGCTCGGGCGCGGCCGGGGAGGTGCATGCCTTCGTCGACTCGGTTGAGCGCATCGCCAGCAACGTGGTGCGCCTGCGCCTGGAACTGGCCGAGGGCGAGTGCCTGGACTTCCGCCCCGGGCAGTTCATGCAGATCCAGGTGCCGGGCTTCGAGGTGCTGCGCAGCTACTCGCCGTCCAGCACCCCCGCCGACCTGCCGAAGCTGGAGTTCCTCATCCGCCTGCTGCCCGGCGGCGCCATGTCCAGCTACCTGGAAGAGCAGGTCAGGCCCGACGAGGTGCTGACCCTCAGCGGCCCCTACGGCGCCTTCTTCCTGCGCGAGGAGAAGCGCCGTGCGCCGCACATCTTCGTCGCCGGCGGCACCGGCCTGGCGCCGATCCTGTCGATGATCGACACCCTGCACAAACTCGGCGGGCGCAAGCCGCCGATGCTCCTGAGCTTCGGCTGCGCCACCCCGGAAGTGCTGTTCGGCCTCGACGAGATCGAGCTGCGCAAGCAGTGGCTGCCGAGCCTGGAAGCGCGCATCTGCGTGGACCGCGAGCCGCGCGAGGGCCTGCACCACGGCAGCCCGGTCAGCGCCCTGCGCGAGGGCGACGTGAGCGGCCCGGACTGCGTGGCCTACCTGTGCGGCCCCCAGCCGATGATCGATGCCGCCACGGCGCGGCTGATCGAGCTGGGCGTCGCCCCCGAAAACATCTTCAGCGAACAGTTCGTCGCTAGCCACTGAGGGCGCCAGCATGCAACCCACCACCTCCATGCCGTTCTCCGCCGAGCAGATGAAATGGTACGAGCAGGCCTGCGCCAGGCTCGACGCCAGGCGCCTGCAGGACCTGCTGTTCGCCATCACCGACATCCACAGCCCCACCGGCTCGGCCCGGGCCGTGGGCGAGTTCATGACCGCCCACCTGAAGCAGATCGGCATGCCCGCCCGCTACCAGCCGATGAGCTTCACCAGCGGCAACGTGCTGGGCGAACTGCGCGGCAGCGGCGGCGGCGCCAGCGTGATGCTGTACGCGCCGCTGGACACCCACCTGGAATGCGACGAGGCCGAGAAGCTGCTGACCGGCGAAGCCGGCCAGGCCGACATGCTGCCCAAGGCCCAGCAGGTCGACGACTGGGTGTTCGGCCTCGGCGCCTCCAACCCCAAGGGCATGATCGCCACCCTGACCGAAGTGGCCACCGCGCTGATCGAGGCCGGGGTGCCGCTGACCGGCGACCTGCTGCTGGGGCTGGCCGACGGCGGCATGCCGGTGGACATCTCGGCGCGCCAGCATTCGGGCATGTCCAACGGCGTGCTGCACCTGCTCAACCGCGGCGCCGCGCCGGACTTCGCCATCATCATGAAGCCGTGGAACTGGGTGTACCACGAAGAGCCGGGCATGGCCTGGTTCAAGCTGCGCGTCTACGGCAGCCTCGGCTACGCAGGGGTGCCGCGCGGCACACCGGGCTTCCGCAGCTCGGTGGTGCCGGCGGCGGCGGTGGTCGGCGAGCTGGAGCAGTGGATCATCGACTACGCCGAGCGCAACACCTCCGGGGTGGTCAAGCCCCACGGCTGGATCGCCGGCATCCGCGGCGGAGACGTCGAGCGCCCGGCGTTCCCCTCGGCGGTCACCGAAATCTTCTTCGACGTGCGCATCAACCCGCGCAGCAGCCCGGGCGACGTCAAGGCGCAGTTCGCCGCATTCGTCCGCGACCTGCAGGCGCGGCGCCCCGACCTGGAACTGGAGTGGGACATGTACGGCTCCGTGCCCGGCGGCAGCACCGACCCGCAGAACTGGATCGTCCAGTCGTGCAAGCGCGGCTGGGAGCACATCGAGCGGCGCCCGCACGGCACGCCCGACTGGCTCGGCGGCCAGACCGACGGCGCCGCGCTGCGCCGCTACGGCGTGCCCACCGCGCGCATCGGCTGGCCGTGGCCGGCGCAGGGCGCGCCCTTGCCGGTGGCCGAAGGCCTGGGCGGCATGGGCGCGACCTACGTGCCCGACCTGATGCCCTGCGCGCGCAAGATCCTCTACGCGCTGATCGACACCCTGACCCGTCCACGCCAGCAACTGGGCCTCTGAGCCCGGGAGAACGCAGATGCGCAAGCGCGTGAAAATGATCTTCCCCGTGCCGCTGAGCGAGCAGACCCGGCCCCTGGTCGAGTCCCAACTGCCGGCGGCGTTGCAACGCCCGGACATCGAGGTGTGCTTCGTCGGCGCCGGCAGCGTCTCGACCCTGGCCGACAGCTACTACGACATGGCGCTGATGGAGCTGGCGGTGATCGAGGCCGGCATGCGCGCCGAGGACGAGGGCTTCGACGCCGTGTGCATCAACACCGTCAGCGACTCGGGCCTGGCCGCGCTGCGCGCCCGGCTGTCGATCCCGGTGCTGGCGCCGGGGCAGAGCGCCTTCCACCTGGCCTGCGCCCTGGGCCACAAATTCAGCGTCCTGACCATGTGGCCGCGCTGGTTCCCGCTGTACCGCAAGACGCTCAAGGAGTACGGCCTCGAATCGCGACTGGCCTCGCTGCGCTCCATCGACGTGCGCCCGGACACCGAGGCCTTGCTGCAGGGCAAGGAGGAGGTTGTCTTCGCCAAGCTGCTGGACGCCGCCCGGCTGGCCATCCACGAGGACGGCGCCGAGGTGATAGTGCTGGGCTCCACCACCATGCACCAGTCCCACGCCTTCCTCAGCCAGCACCTGGACGTCCCGGTGCTCAACCCCGGCGTCATCGCCTACAAGCTGTGCGAGGTGCTGCTCGACCTCGGCCTCGCCCACAGCAAGCTTGCCTATCCCAGTCCGGAGCGACTCAAGGACGAGGCGTTCAGCCGTTGAACGGAGCCACCGCATGAAACTCTTCCAAGACTCCCCGACCCTTGCCGACCTGACCATCGCCGAAGCCGTCACGGCGTTCCGCGATGGCGTACTGAGCAGCACCGAACTGGTCTGCGCCTGCCTGGACCGCGCCGAGGACGGCCGCGAGCTGAACGTCTACGTCACCCTCAACGGCGACGGCGCGCTGGCCGAGGCCAAGGCCGCCGATGCCGCGCGCCGCGCGGGGCGGCGGCAGAAGCCGCTGTCCGGCATCCCCATCGTGGTCAAGGACAACATCCACGCCGCGGGCCTGCCGTGCACCGCCGGCACGCCGGGGCTGGCCGGCTTCGTCCCGCGCCAGGACGCGCCGACGCTGCAGCGCCTGCGCGACGCCGGGGCGATCCTGCTGGGCAAGACCAACATGCACGAGCTGGCCTTCGGCGCCACCGGCTACAACGCCGCCTTCAACACCGGCAGCCAGCCCGGCGTGCGCAACGCCTACGACAGCGAGCGCATCGCCGGCGGCTCGTCCTCCGGCAGCGCCGCGGCGCTGGGCGCGCGCATGGCCCTGGCGGCGCTGGGCACCGACACCGGCGGCTCGATGCGCATTCCCTGCGCGCTCAACGGCTGTTCCTCGCTGCGCCCCAGCGCCGGCCGCTACTCCAGCGAAGGCGTGATCCCCATCGCCCGCAGCCGCGACACCGTGGGGCCCATGGCCCTGTGCATGGCCGACGTCGCCCTGCTCGATGCCTTGATCAGCGACGAGTACGCGCTGCCGCCGGTGAGCCTGGACGGGCTGCGCCTGGGCATCGTCGAGGACTTCTGGAGCCATCTGGACGACGACGTCCGCGAGGTGGCCGAGGCCGCCCTGGCGAAGCTTTCCAGCCATGGCGTGAGCCTCGTCGAACTGCCGGAGACGCGCCTGCAGGAGCTGAATCGCGCCGTCGGCTTCCCTGTGGTGATCCACGAAGCCTACGACTCGATGGTCGCCTACCTGCGCGACGAGGGGCCGGGCATCAGCATCGAGGAACTGGCCCGGGACATCCACAGCCCGGACGTGCGCGCCATCTACGAGCAGTGGGTGCTGCCGCGCAAGGCGCCGGGGGAGGGCGGGCTGGTGGACGTCGCGCCGCTCTACGAGGCGGCGCGGAACACTGCCCGCCCGGCGCTGAAGGAACACTACCAGGACCTGTTCGAGCAGTACCGGCTGGACGCCCTGGTGTTCCCCACCACGCCCATAGTGGCGCCGCCGGCCAGCGACCAGGTCAACCTGCCGGAGTACTTCGAGCGGCTGATCCAGAACACCGAGCCGGCCGCCAGCGCCGGCCTGCCGGGCATCCAGCTGCCCATCGGGCTGGGCCCGCGCACGGGGCTGCCGGTGGGCCTGGAACTGGACGCGCCCTTTGGCTCGGACCGCCGCCTGCTGGCCGTGGGCATCGCCCTCGAAGCCGTGCTCGGGCGCATCCCGCCGGCCTGACGCCGGTCGCTTTCCCTGGAGGAGCAAGCATGAATCTGGACAACAAGGTGATAGTCGTGACCGGCGGCGGCAGCGGCATCGGCCGCGAGGCCTGCCTGGCGCTCGCCAGGGCGGGGGCCCGGGTGGTGCTGGGCAACCGCGATGCGCAGGCGGGGGCGGAAGTGCTCGATGAGATCGCGGCGGCCGGCGGCCAGGCGCTGTTCCTGGCCACCGACGTGTCCCGCCCCGCCGACTGCCGCGCCCTGGTGGCGCTGGCCGTGGAGCGCTACGGGCGGCTCGACGGCGCCTTCAACAACGCCGGCCTGCAGCGCGCGTTCCACGACATCCACGAAACGCCCCTGGCAGAACTCGACGAGGTGGTCGACATCAACCTCAAGGGCGTCCTCTACATGATGAAGTTCGAAGCCGAGGCGATGCTGCGCACCGGCGGCGGCACCATCGTCAACAACGCCTCGATCTTCGGCCTCAAGGCGATGCCGCGCACCGCCGCCTACGTGGCCGCCAAGCACGGCATCGTCGGCGCCACCCGCGCCGCGGCGCTGGACTACGCGACCCGCGGCATCCGCGTCAACGCCCTCTGCCCCGGGCCGATCAAGACGCCGAGCTTCGACCGCGTCACCGGCGGCGA
Organism: Pseudomonas sp. A6; assembly: GCF_052367875.1. Classification (NCBI taxonomy): domain Bacteria; kingdom Pseudomonadati; phylum Pseudomonadota; class Gammaproteobacteria; order Pseudomonadales; family Pseudomonadaceae; genus Pseudomonas; species Pseudomonas sp. A6. The sequence continues at coordinate 3,163,095 of NZ_CP198970.1, forward strand.
CGACCACCTGTACGACGACGGCGTGCCCATGCGGCGCATCGGCCAGCCCGGGGAGGTCTGCGCGGCGCTGCTGTGGCTGCTTTCCGGGCAGGCCTCCTACGTCACCGGGGCCACCCTCTCGGTCGATGGCGGGATGTCGGCGGAATGACACACACATGGACCAGCGCAGGAGAGGCGCAAGCATGATCAGGGCACTGAGCTACGTGATAGTCGGCACACCCAACCTGCCGGCCTGGCAGAAACAGGCGGCGGAACACATCGGCCTGCAGGTGGAAGTGGTCGAGCCCGGGCGCTGCGTGCGCCTGCGCGCCGACCAGAAGGTCCAGCGCCTGCTGCTCGAAGCCTGCGAAGGCGAACCCAGCATGGGCATGGGCTTCGAGGTCGGGGACGCGGAGGAACTGGAGCAGGCCGCCCAGGCGTTGACGGCGGCGGGCTACCCGGTGACCCGCGGCACGGCGCGGGAGAACGCCCTGCGCGGCGTCGCCGGGATGCTGCATTTCCGCGACCCCGACGGCGTGCGCATCGAGCTGGCCTGGGGCCTGGCCGACGCCGCCAGCCCCTTCGTGCCGGGGCGCCCGCTGGGCGGTTTCCGCACCGGCGAGCTGGGCATCGGCCACGTGGCGCTGATCACCGCGCACTTCGAGCAGATGTGCCACCTCTACAAGGAGGTGCTGGGCTTCAAGGTCAGCGACCGCGCCCGGGCGCCGTTCCGCGTCGAGTTCCTCCACGTCAACCCGCGCCACCACACCCTGGGCATCGCCCACACCGGCGGGCCGGCGAAGATCTACCACATGATGCTGGAGTACAACGACTTCGACGACCTCGGGCGGGCCTACGACATGGCGCTGGCCGACCCCGAGTGCATCGGCGTCACCCTCGGCCGGCACATCAACGACCACGTCACCTCCTTCTACCTGAAGAACCCCGATGGCTGGATGTTCGAGCTCGGCTGGGCCGGGCGCACCATCGGCCCCGACTGGGAGGTGGAAGAACTGCAGGGCATGAGCCTGTGGGGGCACGACCGCACCTGGCTGCCGCCGGACAAGCGCGAGGAGGCCAGGCAGATTCTCAAGCGCCTGGCCGCGCAGGGCATGCGTGCTCCCGTCGTTACCACCAGCCAGACCGCAAAGGCCAGACAATGACTACCCGGACATCGCCAGAAATCGCCAACAGCCTTCGCATCGGCGACTGCACCATCAACTACCACGACCAGGGCAAGGGCGAGCCGATCCTGCTGATCCACGGCTCCGGCCCGGGCGTCACCGCCTGGGCCAACTGGCGCGGGGTGATCCCCGAACTCTCCGCGCGCGCCCGGGTGATCGCCCCGGACATGCTCGGTTTCGGCTACACCCAGTGCCCGGCCGGCCGCCGGCTGGACCCCGAAGCCTGGGTCAACCAGCTCACCGGCCTGCTCGACGCCCTGGACATCGCCACGGTCTCGGTGGTCGGCAACTCCTTCGGCGGCGCCATCGCCCTGGCCCTGGCCCAGCGCCACCCGCAGCGGGTGAAGCGCCTGGTGCTGATGGGCTCGGCGGGGCTCTCGTTCCCCATCACCGAGGGCCTGGAGAAGGTCTGGGGCTACCAGCCCTCGCTGCAGGCCATGGGCGAGCTGATGGGCGTGTTCGCCTACGACCATTCGCTGATCAACGACGACCTGGTGCGCATGCGCTACGAGGCGAGCATCCGCGACGACGTGCAATCGCGCTTCGCCCAGCTGTTCCCCGCGCCGCGCCAGCAGGGCGTGGAGATGCTCGCGGTGCCCGAGGCGGCGCTGCGCGAGCTGCCCCAGCAGACCCTGCTCATCCATGGCCGCGACGACCGGGTGATACCGCTGGAGGTCTCCGAGCGCCTGCTGCGCCTGATCCCCCATGCGCAACTGCACGTGTTCGGCGAGTGCGGGCACTGGGTGCAGATCGAGCGGGCGCGGGACTTCACCCGCCTGTTGATCGACTTCCTCACCAACCCAGCGGAGTGACCGCATGAACGCAACAGACATCCACGGCCGCTGGGAAATCCTCGCCTGGGAACAGCTCTACGACGACGGCCGCGTGGTCCACCCGATGGGCGTGGAACTGGAGGGCTTCATCGAATACGGGCCGCACGGCATGTTCTGCGTGGTCGCCAGGAAGAACCGCGAGCCATTCCGCAGCGGCGGGCAATGGTCGGCCAGCGACGCCGAGAAGGCCGCCGCCTACGGCAGCTACCTGACCTACGCGGGCGGCTACGAAGTGCAGGGCGACACCGTGCTGCACCACGTGCGCCACAGCCTGTTCCCCAACTGGGAGGGCGGCAGCCAGCGCCGCATCGCGCAGCTGGAAGGCGACGTCCTGGCGCTCAGCGCGCGCCTGGAGGAGGGCACCCCCGAGGCGCGAACCGCCAGGTTGCTGTGGCGGCGGGTAGGGTAGCTGCCGCCGTTTCGATCCTGTTCCAGCAGAGTGCCCACCTTCGCCAGGGTGGGCGCTTGGTGCCGGATGGCCTGCCGCAGCTATTCGGGGTTGCGTCGAGTTTGTGGCCTTCATGGGCTCGCTTCCGCCCCTGCAGCCGGCAATGAAGAAATTTAATCTCAGGTGTTGCCAGCCTTGTCCCATTAGTCCATAATCCCGCCCATCGAAAGCGCAGGGCGATGAAAACTCTGTGTAATCAATAGGTTAGAGCTTGAAATAAAGCCAGGCCGAACAGAATTGCAGCAAGCCGCAGCGCGGTTTGCCAGGTTAAAAGGCTGAGTAGCAGAGTGGTTATGCAGCGGATTGCAAATCCGTGAACGCCGGTTCGATTCCGACCTCAGCCTCCAATAGAAAAGCCCCGTAGATCAGTGATCTACGGGGCTTTTTTCATTTCAGCCGAAAGGCCATCGTTTCCGCAATCAAAGGCTGCCTGATTGGGCGGAGGCCTGGATCATCGCGTCACGACCAGTAGGGAAGAGCAGGAATGAAAAGGCCATACTCGATGGTGCGGCCTTGTCTGGGCATCGCTGTCTTCCCATGTCGCAAGAACCGCACAGGGAATCCCGCTTCAAGAGTCAGCGCTTCTTCGATTCGTTGTAGACAGCGCTGCGTTCGCGCTTTCCAACTGCTACGACTTCAACCACGATCTCGGTGTCATGCACTTGATAAACGAGCCGGTAGCCGGAAGCGGAGAGCTTGATCTTATAGCGGTCCTTGTTTTCGCTGCCATGAAGCTTGTCCTTTTCGACGCGAGGGTTGACCAGCCTTTCGCCGAGCTTCTTGATCAACTGAGTCTTCACCGGGCCCTTGAGCCTATCCCATTCTTTGAGCGCGGTTTCTTTGAACTTCAGCGTGTACTGCTTGATGTCTTCCTGGTCTTGCTGAGGTGCTTTGATCTGTTTGTTGTTACCGGTTTTTGAGGTCATCCAGAGATACCGTTACCGAGGATTCGTCTTTACGCTCATCAGCGAGGCGACCCAGGTAGATGTCGTCGAGTAACTCGATCATCCGCTCGTACTCGTCCGCAGGAACCGCGTAGAAGACCGGTTCGTTACGGTTGAGAATCGCAACAGCGTGGCCCATTCCAGCGCCCACTGTACCCATGGGATCTTTTTTCAACTCGGTGATGGAGGCCGTAACATCGGCCAGCAGCGCATGCGGCATTTACAAGTTCTCCCTGCGCACTCTTGCGCGCATTTCCCCGTGGGGAACCGCCAGATTCTCCCGAGATTGGGAAGGAGGGCGGTATCAACAGTGCAGCTCTCCATCGGCAGCCGGCCTAAGCACGGGACAGGAAGATGGCGAACTGGGTTGCACTACGGTCTGGACAGAAGTCGGACAGGCCGCAATGGATCGTATCGGGATGGCTGTTCAACTCCCGGACCGGGCGAAATTAGCACTCTTGAAAGTGTCTTTCAATGCTCTCTAGAAGGCGCTCTAAAGGTCAGGTTGTACGTAGTCGACGAGGAAAACGATGATTCCGGCGAGCCTGGGTGATGGGTGAAATGATCCACTACCGTTCGTCGAACTGGGATCGATGCAGAAAATCAGGCCACTGGAGAGAACACGGCTTCGTCTCTTCGGACTAGGCGCTCTGCCCTTGCGGCGCACACGAAAAAGCCCCGTGGGTTCGCACCCGCGGGGCTTCGGCATTCCAGTGCGGCGCTGGATTTACTTCTTGCCGCCGAGGGCGCCGCCCGCCGCGCCACCCAGGCCGGCGCCGATGGCCGCGCCGGTGCTGCCGCCGAGCTTGTTGCCGATGAGCGAGCCACCGGCGGCGCCCAGGCCGCCACCGATGGCAGCCTTGGTCTTCCTGCCTTTCTTGGCGGTGGCCGCGCTACCTGCCGCGCCGCCGACGCCGGCGCCGATCGCGGCACCGGTGCTGCCGCCCAGTTGCTGGCCGACGACGTTGCCCAGGGCGCCACCCAGGCCGCCGCCGACGGCTGCCTGGGTACCGCCGCCAGCCATGGCGGCTTGGGCGAAGAGCAGGCTCAGGGCCAGGGCGGGGAGTGCTTTGCGCATATTGCTAACCTCGAGGAATGAAGGGCGGCAGGCATGCCGCCCGGGATGGTCGATGGAGCGTCCGGATCGCGGGGCGATCCGCAATGTGAATTCGCTGGCGGTGTCAGACCGGCCGCAGCCGTTCCGGTTCCCGGGGCGGCGGAATTCTACCGGGCCCGGCGCTGCGTCGCTCGTTTCCTTGTCTGCCGGTGAATGCCGGATGCCATCCATGGTTCGCCGTGGCATACTGGCACTTTGGAATTGCGCTGCTCAAGGATGAGAGATGTCGCGCTTCGAATGGCTCGTCGTGGCCGCCGCCTGTCTTTTCATCGCCTGCTATCTGGCGGTCTACCTGTTGCTCCCGTACGAAAACATCGCGCCCGGCTGGTTGCCGCTGCGCTAGGCCGCGCCGTCTAGAGTGAAGGGAAAGCCCGATCGCGGAGGGGCCCGGTATGGCTGGCGCGAATCGGCGGTTGCTCTGGCACGGCTTGCTGCTGCTGTTGCTCGGCCTGCTCACCGGGCTGGTCGAGGCGCAGCTGAGCAATCCGCGCATGGCCCTGGCGGCCCACCTGGAGGGCATCCTCAATGGCCTGCTGTTGCTGGCGCTGGGGGCGATCTGGGATGAGGTGGCGCTGTCGCGCAGGTGGCAGGGTGTCACTTTCTGCGCATTGCTCTACGGCGCCTATGCCAATTGGGCCTTCACCTTGCTCGCCGCGGTTTTCGGCACCGCGGCCATGTCGCCCGTCACCGCCGCTGGGCATAGCGGGGAGCCCTGGCAGGAGTTGCTGGTGACCCTTGGTTTCGTCAGCGTCGGCCTGGCGATCATCGTCGCCATCGGACTGCTGCTCTGGGGATTGCGCGGCAGGGTGGCGCGCTGAGAAGGGCAAGTGGCTGGCCGTCGCGTCCCTGCTCGGCCGGCCATGTCCTCAGCAAGAGGGCCAGGCATATTGCCATTACGCGACAGCGAAATAAACATACATCCTCGATTGCATGTATGCGAATCGCTCATACCTTGAGCTGATGCAAGTTTTCACTCGAACGATGGACAGCGGAAAGGAAAAAGCCCCGCTGTGAGGCGAGGCTTCTTCGTACTGCCGATGGGGGCTGGTCCGTCAGCCTTCGTGCAGTATAGAGGTGTGATGTTACTTTGATATTGCAGGTGGTCGAGCGATACGCCCTTTCGTCAGCCAGCCCGCAGGGCAGGGGCTGTCTGCGGGCCGGCCAGCATGGAAGGTGGCAGCGGCCCGTCCAGGGTGGCGATCACGGTCGCTCCGTTGCGGGCCCGCAGCAGGTTGCGAACCGCGCCGACGCGCTGGCGGCTCAGGGGCAGGCGGGCTTCCGTGCCGTCGATGCCGATGCTGGCCGAATAGGCGTCCCAGCGCAGGTTGCTGACCAGGCTGCGGCGCACCAGGTGGCTGCGATGGATGCGGATGAACTCCTCCGCGAACTCGATTTCCAGGGCCTTCAGGGTGGCGTCGAAATGGATGCGGCCCTTGGCGGTGAAGGCCGTCACATACTTTTCTTCCGCGCTGAAATGCGTGATGTCCTTGGTTTCGATGACGACCAGGGACCTGCCCACGCGGGTGGCAATACGTTGCCTCATCGGACCTCTCCTGTTTGGCGTTTCGTGATCCACTGAACGTCAAAGTCTTGTACCGATGATGGCGCTGTGCCGGCTTTTCGACAGTTATGTGATTGGGTTCACATTGATCCGCTGTCCGGCGGAGGCGGCAGAAGAAAAAGCGGCCGCATCCGGGGTAATGCGGCCCAAGACGGAGTCGGCTTCCCTTCCGCCCCGTGGGTGGGCAGCTTATGTGACAGGGGAGATGGCAAAAAGCCGGTAATTCCGACTAGTCCCTTGTGCAGGGCGCCCGGAAAGAAGGGAATCGGCTGTGCCATCAAGCGCTTACGCCCATGGCCCCGGCTTTACCGCAACGAGTCGACTCGGTATAGTCTCGGCCCTTCCACATTGCCCGGTGGCCGCGCTCTTCCGGCCTCGGCAATGCCCGCCCGGCTCGGATGGTGAAATTGGTAGACACAGCGCACTTAAAATGCGCCGGCCTTACGGTCTTGCGGGTTCGAGTCCCGCTCCGAGCACCAGAATCCCCCCTCTGCATTCCCAGCTTCCCGATTCGGCCGCGCTGCCGATGCCTGCCGCCGCGTCATCCGCCGGCTTGCGCACGGGGCCTGCGTTCGACCATTGGTCAGAATGCAACTCGCTGAAATCTTTGAGAAATATTGTTGTCCTAGGGTGCTCGCACTTTGTCATGAGGACCTGACGTGCAACGTGCAGCCCGCAACATCCGCAAGGTGCTGGACTCGGTAGCCAGCAACAACGAAGCCACTGCCATCGAAGTGATGCGCGCCGTGGAGCAAGTGCCCGACGAACTGCTGCGCCAGCGGTTGCTCAAGGCCATCCACCACCTGAACCAGGATGCAGCCGAATTGCGCGCCCTGCGCGACGAGGTCACCGGCGCGGACATTCGCCTGGCCTGAGGTCGGGTAGCCGGGGGAGCCGGCCTGCTCCGGGGCTGTCCAGCCTCGCCCGTCGGGCGAGAAAGCCGGGGCAGGGGCCTGTGCGGGGTTTCCGAAAAGCCTGAATGATGGCGGCCTGCTGCCGCTTCAGCGATGACTCCACGTTAGCCAGCCGGCATGGCGCCTGCGCGGGGCCGCCTGCGACTGCGCCTGGGGCGCCGGCGCCTCGTGGGGGTGGGCCTGGGCCTCGCTGCGCGAATGCAGCCGGGCCCGGCGCATGGGCACGCGCAGGAAGGCCCACAGGGTGACGCCCGCCAGCAGCAGCCAGCCGAAAATCATGAGTGTGACGAACGTGCCAGGATTCATGCTGAAACTCCTCGCCCCCACACGAAGGATAGACCACGCCGGCGCGCTTGCCGGCGGCTGTCAATGGAGTGGGGAATGGCTTGCCGGGTTCACATTGTTTCTGGTATCTGTATGTATGTACAGTATTCCGAGGATGCCCCGTCATGTCTCATACCGCTTTCCTTCCTGCCGTCGCCGATCCGTCGGCGTTCCTTCAGGCGCAGCCGCGGTCGCTGGATGACCTGCTCGAGCTGCACACGCCCCATACCTACATAGTCCGCGCACATGGCGATGGTATGACTGGCGCCGGCATCCACGACAACGACCTGCTGGTGGTGGACCGCGCCTGCCTGGCCAGCTCCGGCGAGGTGGTGGTGGCCGCGGTGAACGGCGAGCCGCTGATCCGCCGCCTGGACATCATCGATGGCGGCTACGCGCTGCTGCCGGCCAACGACCGCTACCCGCCGATCCGCATCGGCGAGGGCGACGAACTGGCGATCTGGGGCGTGGTGCGCTGGAACCTGCACCGCCTGGCCAGTTGAGCCACTAGCGGAAATCGCGGCTGGGCACGTCCAGGCCGCTGAGTAGGGGCGTCAGGTCGACCAGTTGCTCGGCGATCACGTGGCGCACGCCGCTCTCGCTTTCCAGCCGGCCGCGCACCTGCAGCAGTTGCGCTTGCAGGAAGACGCGCCGCTGGCGCTCGGCCAGGTCGCGCCAGACCACCACGTTGACCAGGCCGAACTCGTCTTCCAGGGTGACGAAGGTAACGCCGCTGGCGGTCTGCGGCCGTTGCCGGCCGATGACCAGCCCGGCGACGCTGACCGGCCGGCTGTGCTCCAGGCCGGGCAACTCGCGGGAGCTGCGGCAGCGCAGCGCCTTCAACTGGCCGCGCAGCAGGTTCAGCGGGTGCGGGCCGAGGGTGGTGCCCAGGCTGGCGTAGTCGGTGAGCATTTCTTCGCCCAGGCTGGGCAGCGGCAGGCTCACCGCGGTCTCCGTCATCACATCCTGGCCGGCGAACAGCGGTAGCTGCGGCTCCACCCCGGCCACGGCCCAGCGCGCCCGGTGGCGGTGCCCGGCCAGGCCGCGCAGGGCGCCGGCGTCGGCCAGGCGTTCGCGGGCCGCGGCGTCCAGGCCGGCCCGGTAGCTGAGGTCCTCGACGCTTTCGAAGGCCCGTCGCCCGCGGGCCTGGACGATGCGCAGGGCCAGCTCCTCGCGGAAGCCGCGGACCATGCGCAGCCCCAGGCGGATCGCCGGCTGTGCCTCGCCCTTGTCCTCCAGGCTGCAGTCCCAGTGGCTGTAGCGTACGTCCACCGGCCGCACCTCGACGCCGTGGCGACGGGCATCCTGCAGGACCTGGTCGGGGCTGTAGAAGCCCATCGGCCAGCTGTTGACCAGGGCACAGGCGAAGGCTGCCGGCTCGTGGCATTTCAGCCAGCTGCTGGCATAGGTGAGCAGGGCGAAGCTGGCGGCGTGGGACTCGGGGAAGCCATAGCTGCCGAAGCCTTTGATCTGTTCGAAGATGCGCGCGGCGAATTCGGCGGTATAGCCATTCTTCAACATGCCTGCGGTCAGGCGCAGGCGGTGTTTTTCCAGGCCGCCGTGGCGTTTCCAGGCGGCCATGGAGCGGCGCAGGTCGTCGGCTTCGCCGGCGGTGTAGTCGGCGGCCACTACCGCGACCTCCATGACCTGTTCCTGGAACAGCGGCACGCCCAGGGTGCGCCGGAACACCTGTTCCAGGGCCGGCGAGGGATAGGTGATCGGCTCCTCTCCATTACGCCGTCGCAGGTAGGGGTGGACCATGTCGCCCTGTATCGGGCCCGGGCGGACGATGGCGACCTCGATCACCAGGTCGTAGAAGGTCTTCGGCCGTAGCCGCGGCAGCATGGCCATCTGTGCGCGGGACTCGATCTGGAACACGCCTATGGCGTCGGCGCGGCTGATCATTTCGTAGGTGGCCGCATCTTCTGGGGGGATGTTGGCAATGCTCATTGGCGTGCCACGAAGGCGATGCACCAGGTCGAAACAGCGGCGCAGGGCACTGAGCATCCCGAGGGCGAGTACGTCGACCTTGAGCAGCTTCACTGCGTCGATATCGTCCTTGTCCCACTGGATCACGGTACGTTCGGGCATGGACGCGTTCTCGACCGGGACCAGGCTGGTCAATGGCTGCTCGGAAATGACGAAGCCGCCGGGATGTTGCGACAGGTGGCGGGGAAAGCCGATCAGCTCGGCGGTGAGCGCCAGCACCCTGCGCATGACCGGGCTCTGTGGATCGAAGCCCGCTTCGCGCAGTTGCTCTTCGGGTGGCGTTTGCTCGCTCCAGCGCCCGCAGCATCCGGCCAGGGCGTCCACCTGGTCGGGCGGCAAGCCCAGGGCCTTGGCTATGTCGCGCATGGCGCCTGCGCCGCGGTAGCTGCTGACCACGGCGGTCAGGGCTGCACGCTGGCGGCCATAGCGACGGAAGACGTACTGGATGACCTCTTCGCGCCGCTCGTGCTCGAAGTCGACGTCGATGTCCGGCGGCTCGTTGCGTTCGCGGGAGATGAAGCGGCCGAAAAGCAGCTTGCTGCGCGATGGGTCCAGTTCGGTGATGCCCAGGGCGAAGCACACCGCGGAGTTGGCAGCCGAGCCACGTCCCTGGCAGAGAATGCCCTGGCTGCGGGCGAACTGGACGATGTCGTGGACCGTGAGGAAATAGTTCTCGTACTCCAGTTCGGCGATCAGCAGCAGTTCCTTGCCGATGCGTTTGAGCACCTTCTTCCGCGCCCCCTCAGGCCAGCGCCTGCGGATGCCGGCATAGGTCATCTGGCACAGCCAGGACTTCGGCGTGTGCCCCTCGGGCACCAGCTCGCGGGGATACTGGTAGCGCAACTGCCCGAAATCGAAACTGCAGCGCCCCGCGATCCGCACCGTCTCCTCCAGCAACGGCGCCGGATACAACTCGGCCAACACTTCCCGCGGGCGCAGGTGGCGTTCGCCGTTGGGAAACAGGTAGGCGCCGGCCTCGCTGACCGGCAGGTGCTGACGGATGGCCGTCATGCAGTCCTGCAGGGCGCGGCGGCCGCGGCTGTGCATGTGCACATCGCCGCAGGCCACGGCGGCGATGCCGTGGCGGGTGGCCTGGGCCAGCAGGGCTTGCAGGCGAGCGCCGTCGTCCGCGCCGCGGTGCAGCTCGACGCCTAGCCAGAGGCGTTGCGGGAAGCGTTCGCGCAGCCAGGTTCCGTCGGTATCCGTTGGTGCGTCGGGCAGCCAGATCGCCAGCAGGCCCTCCAGGTCGGCCTGCAGGTCTTCGCGCAGCAGGCGGTAGCTGCCCTTTTCGGCCCGGCGCCGGGCGTGGGTGATGAGCCGGCAGAGGTTCTGGTAGCCGGCGAGGTTCTCGGCCAGCAGCACCAGCTTGGGGCCGGCCTCGATGCGCACCTCGCTGCCGACGATCAGCGCCAGCTTGCATTCCTTCGCCGCCTGCCAGGCGCGGACGATACCGGCCAGGCTGCATTCGTCGGTGATCGCCAGGGCGCGGTAGCCCAGGCGCGCGGCGCGTTCGAAGAGCTCGCTGGCGCTGGAGGCGCCGCGCTGGAAACTGAAGTTCGACAGGCAATGCAGCTCGGCGTAGTCGGGAGTCATGCGAACCAGCCATGGATCAGCCACGGCCCCTCGCTGCCGACCTCGCGGTAGACCCAGGCCTGCTGGCCGGCGCGGGTCTGCACCCGGTAGTAGTCGCGGCGCAGGTCGGCGCCGTCCCACCAGCCGGACTCGATGCGCTCCGGCCCGGCGAGCACCCTGGGCAGGCTTTCGCGCAGCGCCTGTGGCTGCAACAGCAGCCACCCGGGGCGCGGTCCGCAGGGCGGCAGGGGCAGGGCGCGCGGGCTTTCCCGGGGTTGCCAGGCCTGCTCCGGGCGGTGCTCGGCGAGGGCGCCCAGGCCATGCACGGCCTCGTCGCCGAGGCGGGCGCGCAGGCGTTCGCGCAACTGCTCCCAGGGCTGCGTCTGCTGGGGGCGCTCGTCGAACAGCTGGCGCCGTTCGGGGGCGAAGGGTGGCAGGTCGTCGGCCTGCAGGCGCACGGCGTGTACCGCGGCGGGCAACTGCAAATGTTCCAGGCGGCCGCGGCTCAGCTCGAAGAGCATGGCAGGCTCGCGTTCGGCGCTGAGCAGGCCGACCGGCATGCAGGTGTCGCTGCGGCCGTGGTGCTCCAGATACAGCTCGAAGCGCTGCACGCCGCTGTCGCGCCCGGCGAGGAAGGCGGCGAGGTCATCGGTCAGGCGACGCAGGGGGAAGAGCAGGGCCTGGGTCGATTCGACGTCGAAGTTCAGCTCGATGCGGCTTTCGAAGCGCTCCGGCGGCCGGTAGAAGTCCAGGGCCAGCGGCCGCTGGCCGAGCAGGCTGTCGACCTGCCGCAGCAGTTCCGCCGGAAAGCGCCGGGCCAGGCCATCGCGGGGCAGGGCGAGCAGTTGCTGCAGGCTGCGCAGGCCCATGCGCGCCAGGCTGGCCACGCTTTCCCGGGGCAGCCCGCAGCGCTCCAGGGGCAGGCGGCCGAGGGCGCTGCGCAGGGCTTGCGGCCGTTCCACCAGCAGGCCGTCGCCGACATTGACCAGTACCCGCGCGGCGGCGGGATTGGGCGCCACGCCGATGCGGTGGCTGAAGCCCAGGGCCCGCAGTTCCTCGCGCAGGCGGGCCTCGAAGCGCGGCCAGGGGCCGAACAGCGCCAGGCTGGAGGCGACCTCCAGCAGCAGCGCGCGCGGGTAATGCTGGCTGACCTGGGAGCTGAAGCCGTAGGCCCAGGCGGCGAGCAGGTCCTGGCTGCGCTGGATGGCCGCCTGGTCGTACTCGGCGCAGTCGAAATCGCGGCACAGGGCGCGCGCCGCGGTCAGCGACAGGCCGGGGCGCAGGCCGAGCCGGCGGGCCGCCGGGTTGACCGCCTGCAGCACGCGCCGCTGCGGCGGGCCGGCGAGCAGGGCGAGGGGCGCCTCGGGATCGCTGCGCTGGCGCAGGGCGGCGTCCATGGCCAGCTGTGGCAGGAGAATGCAGGCCCAGAGCATGGCGACCTCAGTTCAGGGCAGCCAGCGGCAGGGGATTGGCCGGAGCGAGGCCGCCACGGCACTTGAGCACCCGCAGCTGTGCCGGGCGGGCTTCGAGGGCCAGGCGCAGGGCAGCTGGCGAGGGGTTGAGCGCCTCGCGCAGCGGGCGGAAGGCGAAGGCCAGCGTCTGGCCGCTTTCCGCCGCCACCTGCAGGCGGCGCAGGGCGCGGTCGTCGGCCTGCTGCGGCCAGCACAGCACGGCGCCGCAGCAGCCCGAACGCAGGCATTGCTCGGTCGCCCAGAGCGCATCGCGGCCGCTGGCCTCGACCCACACCAGGTGTTGCAAGTCGACGCCGGCCGCCAGCCAGGCGCGGGGGTAGGGAATGTGCGGCGGCGCCACCAGCACCACGCGCTCGCCGGCGCGGCTCAAGCGCGCCAGGGTTGGCCAGAGCAGCTGCAGCTCACCGATGCCCTCGGCGCCATGGAGAATCTCGCTCAGCGCCGCCTCCGGCCAGCCGCCGCCGGGCAGCAGAGCGTCCAGACGGGCGTGGCCGGTGGGCTGGGCCGCGCTGGGCGCGGTGCCGGCCTGGCCTTTCCAGACGCGTCGCTGGTCGAGCAGCGCGCCCAGGTCTACGGCGAGGCCCATGGTCGGCACCGGTGGTGGGAAAGGCGGAAGCAGCGCAAGATGGAATCTCAAAATACTGTATGAAAATACAGTATCTGGTCTCGTCCCTATCCGGTCAATACGGCCGGATCGCTCCGCCGCGACGATCCGCCGGAAGGCTGAGCCAGGTCAGCCCGGGGCGTGGCGGTGTCCTTCAGAGTGTGTAGGTCGAGGCCGACAGACGGTCGCCGAGGGTAGCCGGTGCTGACTTTTTGCCAGTATCGGCCGAACTTGCCGGCGCCACGGCGGTCTGACTACCCGTTGCCCATCTCCCGACGGGTCTGCGCCTCCGCTGGCGGGCGCGCAGCGTGGGCATTGTAAGCCGCTCGCGGGCTCATTAGACTGCGCGCCATTCACACCCTCGTTCATGTCGAAGGACTTCCATGATCAAGAAATGTCTGTTCCCGGCTGCCGGCTACGGCACCCGCTTCCTTCCGGCCACCAAGGCCATGCCCAAGGAAATGCTGCCGATCGTCAACAAGCCGCTGATCCAGTACGGCGTCGAAGAGGCGCTGGAAGCCGGGCTGTCGGAGATCGGCATTGTCACCGGCCGCGGCAAGCGTTCGCTGGAAGACCATTTCGACATCAGCTACGAGCTGGAAACCCAGATCCGCAACACCGACAAGGAAAAGTACCTGGTCGGTATCCGCCGCCTGATCGACGAGTGCACCTTCTCCTACACCCGTCAGATCGAGATGAAGGGCCTGGGCCACGCCATCCTCACCGGCCGTCCGCTGATCGGCGACGAGCCCTTCGCCGTGGTCCTGGCGGACGACCTCTGCCTGAACCTGGAAGGCGATAGCGTCCTGAAGCAGATGGTCAAGCTGTACAACCAGTTCCGCTGCTCCATCGTGGCCATCCAGGAAGTGCCGCCGGAAGAGACCAACAAGTACGGCGTGATCGCCGGCGAGATGATCCGCGACGACATCTACCGCGTGAACAACATGGTCGAGAAGCCCAAGCCCGAAGAAGCGCCGTCGAACCTGGCGATCATCGGCCGCTACATTCTGACCCCGGACATCTTCGAGCTGATCGAGCAGACCGAGCCGGGCAAGGGCGGTGAAATCCAGATCACCGACGCCCTGATGAAGCAGGCCCAGGACGGCTGCGTGCTGGCCTACAAGTTCAAGGGCAAGCGCTTCGACTGCGGTAGCGCCGAGGGCTACATCGAGGCGACCAACTTCTGCTACGAGAACCTCTACAAGACCGGCAAGGCCTGGTAACCCCAGCGCGTTCCCGGTCCGTCGAAGAAGCCACCTGCGGGTGGCTTCTTCGTTTCCGGCACCCGCATGATCCGCGGGCTTTTCGTAGGAGCGAGGGGGACGCCTAGTTCTTGCTCGCGAACGCTCTTTCCGGTGCATGGGCGGTTCGCGAGCAAGCTCGCTCCTACAAACGCTGCCAGGCTATGGCGCTTGCGGAATCGGCATGTCTTCCGAGCCCGGCCCCAGGGGTTGGCCGTAGCTGAACTCGACGTAATTGCCTGATGGATCCCTGAGGCCACAGTAATAGCCAACAGGGTAGGGCTCCTGGCGCGGCGCCCAGATCAGGCAGCCGGCGCGCTCGGCCTCGGCGGCGATGGCGTCGACCTTCTCGTGGCTGTCCACCGCGAAGCCGAAGTGGCTGTAGTCGTCGCTGGCCAGGTGGCGGGCCTCGCCGCCGGGCATGATGACGAAGATGAACTGGTGCTCCTTGCCCGGCTCGGCCATCCACACAATGCGCGAGCCCTTGCCCTCGCGCTGGTGGATCATGCGCATGCCGCAGAAGCGTTCGTAGAAGGCGATGCAGGCCTCCAGGTCCGGTACGTGCAGGGCCAGGTGGGTCAGGGTCGGGCGCATGGCGGCTTCCTCCTGTGGGCTCTGCTGGCAGGATAGGCCAGCGGTGATGAGGTATGCTGCCGGGCATCTGCCAGTGGAGAACGACGATGGCTTTCGATTTCGACCTGTTCGTGATTGGCGCGGGTTCCGGCGGCGTGCGCGCCGCGCGGTTCGCCGCGGGGTTCGGTGCGCGCGTGGCGGTGGCCGAGAGCCGCTACCTGGGCGGCACCTGCGTGAACGTCGGCTGCGTGCCGAAGAAACTGCTGGTGTACGGCGCGCACTTCCACGAGGACTTCCAGCAGGCCGCCGGCTTCGGCTGGAGCCTGGGCGAGGCGCGCTTCGACTGGCCGACCCTGATCGCCAACAAGAACCGCGAGATCCACCGCCTCAACGGCATCTACCGCAACCTGCTGGTGAACAGCGGGGTGAGCCTGCTCGAAGGCCACGCGCGCCTGGTCGACGCCCACACCGTGGAAGTCGACGGCCAGCGCTTCCGCGCCGCCAACATCCTCATCGCCACCGGCGGCTGGCCCCAGGTGCCGGACATCCCCGGCAAGGAGCACGTCATCACCTCCCAGGAGGCCTTCTTCCTGCCGCAGCTGCCGCGCCGGGTGCTGGTGGTGGGCGGCGGCTACATCGCCGTGGAGTTCGCCTCGATCTTCCACGGCCTGGGCGCGCAGACCAGCCTGCTGTACCGCCGCGAGCTGTTCCTGCGCGGCTTCGACCGCAGCGTGCGCGAGCACCTGCGCGACGAACTGACGAAGAAGGGCCTGGACCTGCAGTTCAACGCCGACATCGCGCGCATCGACAAGCAGGCCGACGGCAGCCTGCTGGCGACACTCAAGGATGGCCGCCTGCTGGAGGCCGACTGCGTGTTCTACGCCACCGGCCGCCGGCCGATGCTCGACGGCCTGGGGCTGGAGAACGTCGATGTAGCCTTGAGCGACAAGGGCTTCGTCAAGGTCGACGAGGCCTACCGCACCAGCGAGCCGTCGATCCGCGCCATCGGCGACGTCATCGGCCGCGTGCAGCTGACGCCGGTGGCCCTGGCCGAGGGCATGGCCGTGGCGCGCCACCTGTTCCGCCCCGAGGAATACCGGCCGGTGGATTACAAGCTGATCCCCACGGCGGTGTTCAGCCTGCCGAACATCGGCACCGTCGGCCTCACCGAGGACGAGGCGCGCGCCGCCGGGCACCGCGTCAAGCTGTTCGAGAGCCGCTTCCGCGCGCTCAAGCTGACCCTCACCGAATCCCAGGAAAAGACCCTGATGAAGCTGATCGTCGACGCCGACAGCGACCAGGTGCTGGGCTGCCACATGGTCGGCCCGGAGGCCGGCGAGATCCTCCAGGGCATCGCCGTGGCGCTCAAGGCCGGGGCCACCAAGCGCGTGTTCGACGAGACCATCGGCATCCACCCGACGGCGGCCGAGGAATTCGTCACCATGCGTTCGCCGGTGGCCTGATCTCGTAGGATGGTGCTCCTCCTGCCATGTAGGAGTAACTGTCTTGCGGCCCACGCCGAGATGCTCTTCGTAGGAGCGAGCTTGCTCGCGAACCGCATGGCACCACGTTTGTTCGCGAGCAAGCTCGCTCCTACGAAAAGAGTTGCCAACAGGTAGTGTAGGAGCGGGCCCTGCCCGCGATTCGCGCGCAGGGCGCGCTCCTACAGGTTGCCGTGAAGCCTGGCATGCTCACCCGTAGGAGCGGATTCATCCGCGATTACGCCGGCAAGGCCGGCGTCTGGCCGATCGCGGACGGAGTCCGCTCCTACACCTTCCGGCAAATATGACACTCCGTAGGATGGGTTGAGCGAAGCGATACCCATCGCCGTGGCCGCATGGGTTTCGCCAAGGCTCAACCCATCCTGCGAAAAGCGCCTCGGCTCAGCGCGACTGCGCCACCTGCGCCGCCGCTGCGCTTTCCTGCTGGCGCTTGGCGTAGCGCTGGGCCAGCACCGCGCAGACCATCAGCTGGATCTGGTGGAAGAGCATCAGCGGCAGCAGGATCACGCCGATGCTGCCGGTGGCGAACAGCACCTGGGCCATGGGCACGCCGGTGGCCAGGCTCTTCTTCGAGCCGCAGAAGACGATGGTGATCTCGTCCTCCTTGTTGAAGCCCAGGCGCCGGCTGAGCTGGCTGGTGGCCAGCAGCGCCAGGGCCAGCAGGATGCAGCACACCACCACCAGGCCGGCCAGCGCGGTCAGCGGCACCTGGTGCCACAGGCCCTGGATCACCGCGGCGCTGAAGGCGGTGTAGACCACCAGCAGGATCGAGCCCTGGTCGACGTAGCGCAGCACCGGCTTGTGCCGGTCCACCCAGCCGCCGATCACGCCGCGCAGGGCCTGGCCGGCGATGAAGGGCACCAGCAGTTGCAGGGTGATCTTGCCGATGGCGTCGAGGGTGGAGACGCCGGTGTCGCCATGCACGCCCAGCAGCAGCTGGACCAGCAGCGGGGTGAGGAAGATGCCGATCAGGCTGGAGGCCGAGGCGCTGCACACCGCCGCCGGGATGTTGCCGCGGGCCAGCGAGGTGAAGGCGATGGACGACTGCACGGTGGCCGGCAGGGCGCACAGGTACAGCAGGCCCAGGTACAGGTCCGGCGTCACCAGCGGCGAGAGTACCGGCTTGAGCGCCAGGCCGAGGATCGGGAAGAGGATGAAGGTGCAGGCGAACACCAGCAGGTGCAGGCGCCAGTGGGTGGCGCCGGCGATGATGGCCTGGCGCGACAGCTTGGCGCCGTGCAGGAAGAACAGCAGGCCGATGGCCAGGTTGGTGATCCAGCCGAAGGCGGTGGCCACCTGGCCCTGGCAGGGCAGCAGGCTGGCGATGGCCACGGTGGCGACCAGGGCCAGGGTGAAGTTGTCGGGGAGCAGACGTGGGCGAGCCATGGCGATCATCTCGGGCAAGGTACGAAGAATGCGGTCGCCGTCTCTGACGGACGGACGACGGTTCCGACTCTATGCCCGCGGTGGCCTTCCGGCTAACGCGAGAAAGCCAGCCTGTATCGCTGAACGGACAGATCGCTCCGTCAGCAGCCGCTGAACGCCAATTCCACCGTCGCCACGCTGACCAGCGAGCGCATGCGCTCGGCCATCACCTCGCCACGCTGCTCCGGCATACCCGTAACGCGCAGGTCCACCTGCAGCCATTCACCCGCCTGTACGGCATGCACCTCGGCCGGCAGCCAGCCTTGCAGGGCGAACAGGTTCAGCAGCTTGCACAACACGTCGGCGTCGTTTTCGGCGCGGATGGCGAAGTGCGCCTGGCGCGCCATATCGGCCGGGCGGCGGGTCCAGCCATCGGGGCGCTCGGCGTGGGTGGCATCAAGCAGGCTGGCGGGCAGGGCGGTGGTGCTGCTGGGCAGGGAAACGGCTTGGTTCATGGCGGGTGACCGGCAAGGCTGGGAGGTGGCTCATTGTCGGTGGCCCGGCCGGGTTTTGCTTTGCGGAATGGACGCCAAGGCCGGTGGTTTGAGAATAGACTATGCGTGAATTTATGAGTTGGAGAATAAATCATGCCGATCGAGCTGGATGCCTATGACAAACGCATCCTCGCCCTGCTGCAGGAGGAGGCGACCCTCTCCACCGCCGAGATCGCCGAGCGCATCGGCCTCTCGCAATCGCCGTGCTGGCGGCGTATCCAGCGCCTGAAGGATGAAGGTGTGATCCGCCGCCAGGTGACCCTGCTGGACCGCAAGAAGATCGGCCTGAACGCGCAGATCTTCGCCCAGGTGAAGCTGAACACCCACGGCCGCAACAACCTCACCGAGTTCGCCGCGGCCATCCGCGAGTTCCCCGAGGTGCTGGAGTGCCATGTGCTGATGGGCGCGGTGGACTTCATGCTGCGCATCGTCACCGAGGACATCGAGGCCTACGAGCGCTTCTTCTTCGAGCGCCTGTCGCAGGTGCCGGGCATCCAGGAGATCAACTCCATAGTCGCGCTGTCGGAGATCAAGTCGACCACCAGCCTGCCGCTGCCGGGACGCTGACGGGAGGAGGGCGCCGGCCTGGCCGGCGCCCGCGGGCGGGCTCAGGCGCCGCCGAGGAAGTCCATCTTGCCCAGCTCCACGCCGTTGTGGCGGAGGATGGCGTAGGCGGTGGTGACGTGGAAGTAGAAGTTGGCGTTGGCGAAGCCGAGCAGGAAGTCCAGGCCCTTGAACTGCAGCTCGCGGCTCGGCGTCTTGATGTGGATGTCGCGGTTCTCGGCGCCTTCGAACTGCTCGGGCTTGAAGCCCTTGAGGTAGTCGACGGTCTTCGCGATGCGCGCCTGCAGGTCGGCGAAGCTCTGTTCGTCGTCGGCGTAGCTGGGAATCTCCACGCCGGCCAGGCGGGCGGCGCAGCCCTTGGCGGCGTCGCTGGCGATCTGCACCTGGCGCGTCAGCGGGAACATGTCCGGGGCCAGGCGGGCGTTCAGCAGCACCGTCGGGTCGATGGACCTGGCCTGGGCATGGGCCTCGGCCTTGGCCAGGATGGCCGAGAGGTTGCCGAGCATGCGGATGAACACCGGAACGGAAATCTGGTAGATCGACAGGGACATGCGAGGTACTCCAGACAGGGAAAATTAGGCCTGCGCGACAGGGCGCGCCCGCTGAGTCTACTGCCGGGCGCGGCGGCCGTCGCCTGGCTTTCAGCGCCCGGCGACGCTGCCCGCGCTGCCGCAGCCCTGCAGGTCGATCTTGCCCACGTATGGATTGCCCCAGCCCATCACGCAGCCGACCATCTGGTTGCGCTGGCGCTCCCAGCTTTCCACCGGGTACTGCTTGCTCCAGGCCTGGTACAGCTGGCGGTCCTGCCTGGACAGCCTCAGGCCGTAGCGGTCGCTCATGTAGAAGTAGGTGCGGGCGATCATCCCGCGGATCTGCGGGCGCGGCATGGCCTTCTTCGCCTTGAAGTCGATGACCATCGGGCAGGCGCCATACTGCGGCGCCTGCTGCGGCAGCCAGCCGTAGCCGAAGTTGTTGCGGTCGCCGTTGACCTCGCCGATGCTCGGCACCAGGTTGAACAGGTCGGCCTCGGCGCGTTGGTACACCGGGTCGTGCCGCGAGCAGTTGCTGCGCCCGCCGCTCTGCCAGCACTGGCGCTGGTGGCCGATGACCCAGGCCGGGACTATGTGCTCCCACTCGATGCGCCCGGCGCGCTTGGCGTTCTTGCGCGGCACGTAGCCGCAACTGGCCAGGTCGACGCGGTTGCCCTTGTAGCGGCAGCCGCAATAGAACTCCACCGACTGGCGGGCATAGAGCTTCCAGCCGATCTTCTTGGCTTCCTGGAAGGTGCGCGGGGCGGCGGCGGAGGCGGCCAGGGGCAGGACCGCGAGCAAGAGGAACAGTGCTTGGCGACGAATATTCATCAGAAACTTCTTTCAGAAATCGTCGCATCTTACTGATATGAAACGATCTGCCAATCGTGGCAATCGAATGGCAAGGAACAGGTGCGTAGGAAACTGGAGTTGTTAGACTGGGAACATTTCCAGCCTAACCGGAGGTTCAGCCAGCATGACCCGCATGAAGAGCCGAGCGCTTTGCGGCCTGCTCGCCAGCCTGGTGGCCGGGGTGGCGCTGGCCGGCCAGCCGCCGGTGCGCAGCATCGAGCGCATCTATGTCAGCCCTGGTGCCAGCGGCAGCATCGACAGCTCGTCCAGCGTGCAGCGCTATGACGGCTACGGCGGCGTCCAGGTTCCGCGCAGCTACGAACAGGGCTCCAGCCGGGTGATCATCGACAACAGCGGCGGTGGCACCAACGGTGGCATCCGCCAGAGCATCGAATACCCCAATGGCGTGCAGTTCGACGTCACGCCGGGGACGACGCGTTCGAACGGGCAGCGGCAGTCGTATCCCTGAGGGAGTGGCGTTCGCGGGGCATGGCCGGCCTGGCGGCCGGATCGCGGATGAATCCGCTCCTACGTTGCCGGCTGCGCCGAGGTGCTTTTCGTAGGATGGGTTACATCGCGATCACGCGTGGTATGTGGGATGGTGTAGGAGCGGACT
The DNA here is from genome assembly GCF_052367875.1 of Pseudomonas sp. A6. NCBI lineage: Bacteria > Pseudomonadati > Pseudomonadota > Gammaproteobacteria > Pseudomonadales > Pseudomonadaceae > Pseudomonas > Pseudomonas sp. A6. The sequence goes on from NZ_CP198970.1 coordinate 3,183,833, forward strand.
CCGTCCGCGATTCGCGCGCAGGGCGCGCTCCTACAAGGGCTCGGTGCCGCGAAGGCTCAGGACTCCTTGCGCACCAGGCGCGACTTGCTCAGCCCACCCTTGCAGTAGAAGGGGCCGGTGTCGCCGCGCAGGTGGTAGAGGGTGGCGAGGAAGGCGGAACTGGTGCGGCCGACGGAGAGGCTGCGAAGTTTGTGGTAGGCCCACAGCCAGTCCTCGGGGAGCGTCTTGCTCATGGACTCGTCCTTGATTCAGCGTGCTGGTGCGAAACTGCCCCAAGGACATTAGTGGCCGAACCCCCGGTGCGCAAGTCCGGCCGCTCTGCGGCAAGCCTTTGCGGCCTTTTGCCATCCCCGCGGAGGGGGAGGTCTCAGGCCCCCGCCGCCTCGCTGTGGGCCTCCTCCACGTATTCCTTCAGCCAGCGCAGCACCTGCACCGCCTCCCAGCGCGTGGGGTCGAACATGGCGTAGGCCTGGCCCTGGTAGCCCACCACGTCCAGCGGGCGGTGGTAGCCGGCGCGCTGCAGCAGCGCCTCGATCTCGGCGAAGCAGGTGTTGAAGTGGGTGCGCGAGAAGGGCGTCTTGCCCTCGGTGACCAGGCCCTCGAGGTGCAACTCGGCGACCGCTTCGCTGACTTCCTCCACGCCCATGTGGTTCACGGTGTATTTCATCTGGCGGATGTCCACCATCGCTTTCGCTCCTGTTCGGGTCCTTGCCTGCCACCTGTTGCCAGGGTGCCTTTCGTCGATGACAGAAGCATAATCGAAAAATACTGTATGCATGAACAGTATTTTGTGGCTACCATGGTTTCGCTGGCTCACAGAATCCATGGCCGCCGCGAAACCGGGCCCCGCCCCGCGGCGACGACGAAGAAGAGGAACGCGTGATGAAGCAAGTCAAAGCCCTGCTGGTGCTCGCCCTCCTGGCCCTGCTCGGCGGCTGCGCCCAGCCGCCGGCGGAAGGCCCCAAGGCCAATGGCGCCTACCTGGTGATCGATGGCCGCGAGGCCTGGGCGGTGCTGGTGGCCGACGGCAAGCGCGTGGAGGAACACGGCATCGTGCGCGACGCCATCCGCGTGCCGCGCTCGCGCTCGGCGATGGTGGCCAGCTATGTGATCGACACGCCCAACTGCGGGCGCCTGCAGACGCTGACCGAGGTGTACGACGACGGCACCGGCGCCACCCGCCTGCTGAGCGTGGGCGAGGAGGGCGGCGACCTGTCCGCCTGCCGCATCCGCGACGACCTCAGCCGTGCCTGGACGGCGCTGGATTATTCCGGCTGAGCCCGAGTTTCTTCACGAAATTTTCACGCGCGTGGGGCGATGGTAGGCACATTGCTAAAGGACTAGCGCCCCAATAAAGAACCCGCCATCGGCGGGTTTTTTATTGCCCGCGATTCCTCTGCGGCGAAAGGCCGGCTCGCGGCGGCGCGGCGGGCGGGCTAAGGTTGCCTGGCGGGTCCGTTTCACGGACTTCTTCAGACGAGGTGCAGCATGCTCGCCAGCCAGATGACCAGGGCCCTGTGGCAGGCCCTGGAAGAGAACGCGGCCCTGCCCGCGTCCCTGTCCTTCCAGGCCGAGGGCGGGCTGCCCTCGACCTTCGCCGTCACCGACCTCGCTGGCGCCTCCATCGCCACGGCCGGCCTGGCCGCCGCGGCCTTGCTCAAGCGCGCCGGCCAGTCGCCGAGGGCGCTGCAGGTGGACCGCCGCCTGGCGTCCTTCTGGTTCGCCTGGACGCTGCGGCCCCAGGGCTGGGCGCTGCCGCCCATGTGGGGCGACATCGCCGGCGACTATGCCACCCGCGACGGCTGGATCCGCCTGCACACCAACGCCCCGCACCACCGCGCCGCCGTGGTGCGGGTGCTGGGCCCGGTCGCCAGCCGCGAAGAGGCGGCGGCCCGCGTCGCCACCTGGAACAAGGCCGAACTGGAGCATGCGGTAGTGGCTACCGGTGGTTGCGCCGCCGAAATGCGCTCCATCGACGAATGGAAGGCGCACCCCCAGGGCCAGGCCCTGGCGGAGCAGGACCTGATCTGGAGCCAGGACCAGGCCATCGCCCCCGCGCCGGCCTGGGCCCTGACGGCGGAACGGCCGCTGGCCGGGGTGCGGGTACTGGACCTCACCCGGGTGCTCGCCGGGCCGGTGGCCAGCCGCTTCCTCGCCGGGCTCGGCGCCGAGGTGCTGCGCATCGATCCGCCGGGCTGGGACGAGCCCGGGGTGATTCCCGAGGTCTGCCTGGGCAAGCGCTGCGCGCGCCTGGACCTGAAGGACCCGCCCGGGCGCGAGCGCTTCGAGGAACTGCTGCGCCACGCCGACGTGCTGATCCACGGCTACCGCGGCGACGCCCTGGAAAACCTCGGCTTCGACGCCGAAGTGCGCCAGGACCTGGCCCCGGGGCTGGTCGACGTGAGCCTGAACGCCTACGGCTGGAGCGGCCCCTGGCGCAACCGCCGCGGCTTCGACAGCCTGGTGCAGATGAGCACCGGCATCGCCGAGGCCGGCATGCGCTGGCGCCAGGCCGACAAACCGGTGCCGCTGCCGGTGCAGGCCCTGGACCACGCCACCGGCTACCTGATGGCCGCCGCCGCGCTCTGCGGCCTGGGCCGGCGCCTGGCCAGCGGGCGCGGCAGCACCTGGCGCCTGTCGCTGGCGCGCACCGCGCAGTTCCTGGTGGAGCAGGGGATGCAGGCCGATGCCCTGCCGGCGCTGGCCGGGGAGGCGCCGGCCGACCTCGACCCGGCCATCGAGGCCACCGCCTGGGGCCCGGCGCAGCGCCTGCGCCCGCCATTGCTGCTGGAAGGTACGCCGCTGCAATGGGCCTTGCCGGCGGCGGCGCTGGGTTCGTCGAAGCCGTACTGGGCCTTCGAGCAGGGCGCCTGAACGGCGCTCAGCGCTGCGGCGGCAGCAGCAGGCCGCCGCGGGCCTGGCGCCAGGCGCGGAAGCTGGCGGCCAGGCGCGAGAACCACAGATAGATCACCGGCGTGGTGTACAGCGTCAGCACCTGCGACACCAGCAGGCCGCCGACGATGGCGATGCCCAGCGGCTGGCGCAGCTCGGCGCCGGAGCCGGTGCCCAGGGCCAGCGGCAGGGCGCCGAACAGCGCCGCCAGGGTGGTCATGAGGATCGGCCGGAAGCGCAGGGTGCTGCCTTCGATGGTCGCCTGCTCCGGCGTCATGCCGCCGCGCTCGGCCACCAGGGCGAAGTCGATCATCATGATGGCGTTCTTCTTGACGATGCCGATCAGCAGGATGATGCCGATCATCCCCATCAGCGACAGGTCCTGGCCGCACAGCAGCAATGCCAGCAGCGCGCCGAGGCCGGCCGAGGGCAGGGTGGAGAGGATCGACAGCGGCAGCAGCGGGCTCTCGTAGAGCACGCCGAGGACGATGTACACCGTGACCACCGCCGCCAGGATCAGCCACGGCTGGCTGCGCAGCGAGTCCTGGAAGGCCTGGGCGGTGCCCTGGAAGGTGCCGCTGACGCTGTCCGGCAGGCCGGCCTGGCGGGTGGCCTGTTGGATGGCGGCGACCGCGTCGCCCAGGGCGTAGCCCGGCGCCAGGTTGAACGACAGGGTGACCGCCGGGAACAGCCCCTGGTGGTTGATGGTGATGGGCGCCAGGTCCGGCTCCAGGCGGCCGAGCACGCTCAGCGGCACCAGCTCGCCGGTCAGGCTGGAGCGCGCGTAGAGGTGCTTGAGGCTTTCCTCGGACACCTGCCAGCGCGGGTCCAGTTCGAGGATCACGTGGTACTGGTCCAGCGCGGTGAACAGCGTCGCCACCTGGCGCTGGCCGAAGGCGTCGTAGAGCACGTCGTCGATGGCCTGCACGTTCACGCCCAGGCGCGCGGCGCTGTCGCGGTCGATGTGCAGGGTGGCGCGCGGCGCCGCCTGCTGCTGGTCGGTGGCCACGTCGCGCAGTTGCGGCAGCTGCTTCAGGCGCGCCAGCAGCACCGCGGCCCAGTGGTCCAGCTCGTGGCTGTCCGGGTCCTGCAGGGTGTACTGGAACTGCGTCTTGCTCGGCCGCCCGCCGATCTGCACGTCCTGGCGGATCTGCATGTACAGGGCGATGCCCGGCACCACGGCCAGTTCGCGCTTGAGCCGCGCCACCACCTGGTCGGCCTTGGCCGCGCGCTGCTCGTAGGGCTTGAGGTTGATCATCACCCGGCCCTGGCTGAGGGTGGGGTTGGGGCCGATCCAGTAGTAGACGTTGGCCACGTCCGGGTCGCGCTGGATCACCTCGCTGAGCGCGGCCATGCGTGCGCGCATCGCGGCGAAGGAAATATCCGCATTGGCCTCGGCCACGCCCATGATCACCCCGGTGTCCTGCTGCGGGAAGAAGCCCTTGGGCACCTCGACGTAGAGCACGGCGGTGACCAGCAGGGTGAGCAGCGCCACCGCCAGGGTCAGGCGTTCGTGGCGCAGCACGCGGCGCAGGCTGCGCCGGTAGCCGTCGAGCAGGGCGTCGAAGGTGCGCTCGCTCCATTGCAAGAAGCGGTTCTGCACGCCGTGCAGGTCGTGGCGGATGAACCAGGCGCAGAGCATCGGCGTGACCGTCAGCGAAACCACCCCGGACATCACCACCGCCACGCTCACGGTCACCGCGAACTCGCGCAGCAGGCGGCCGATCACCCCGCCCATGAACAGGATGGGGATGAACACCGCCACCAGCGAGACGGTCATGGAGACGATGGTGAAGGCCACCTCGGCGGTGCCCTCGATGGCTGCTTGCAGCGGCGGCTTGTGCATCTCCAGGTGGCGGATGATGTTCTCCATCACCACGATGGCGTCGTCCACCACGAAGCCCACGGCGATGCTCAGCGCCATGATCGACAGGTTGTCCAGGCTGTAGCCCAGCACGTACATGGCCGCGAAGGTGGCCACCAGCGACAGCGGGATGGTCAGCGCCGGGATCACGGTGGCGCTGACGTTGCGCAGGAACACGAAGACCACCGCCACCACCAGGACGATGGACAGCAGCAGGTTGAACTGCACTTCGTCGATGGAGGCGTCGATGGTCTGGGTGCGGTCGCCCACCAGGTTCACTTTCACGTCGCGCGGCAGTTGCGCGATCAGCGCCGGCAGGCGGTCCTTGATCGCCTGGGTCACCGCCAGCACGTTGTAGCCGGGCTGCTTGTGGATGTCGACGATCACCGTCGGCCGGCCCTGCAGGCCGGCGGCCTGGCGCACGTCCTCGGCGCCGTCGATCACCGTGCCCAGGTCGCTGATGCGGATCGGCACGCCGTTGCGGTAGGCGATCACCAGCGAGCCGTACTGCGCGGCGCGGGTGAGCTGGTCGGTGGTGTCGAGAGTCACCGCGCGCTCGGCGCCGTCGAGGTTGCCTTTGGGCGCATCCACAGTGGCGTTGCCCAGCACCTCGCGCACGTCATCCAGGGTCAGGCCACGGGCGGCCAGGGCGTCCGGGTCGATGCGCACGCGCACCGCCGGGCGCTGCTCGCCGTGGAAGTCCACCAGGCCGACGCCGGGAATCTGCGACAGCTGCTGGCCGAGGTAGTCGTCGGCGTAGCGGTCCAGCTCTGGCAGGGTGCGGGTGGACGAGGTCAGGGCCAGGGAGAGGAAGGTGAATTCCGCCGGGTTGACCTTGTGGAAGGTCGGCGGCGCCGGCAGGTTCTTCGGCAGGTTACCGCCGGCGGCGTTGATCGCCGTCTGCACGTCCTGGGCGGCGCCGTCGATGTTGCGCTCCAGGTCGAACTGCAGGGTGATCTGCGTCAGCCCGAGAGAGCTGGCGGAGGTCATCTGGGTGACCCCGGGAACGCTGGCGAAGGCCCGCTCCAGCGGCGTGGCCACGGAAGACGCCATGGTCTCGGCGCTGGCGCCGGGCAGTTTGGCCTGCACCTGGATGGTCGGCATGTCCACCTGCGGCAGCGGCGCCACCGGCAGCAGGAAGTAGGCGGCGGCGCCGAGCAGCAGCACGCCCAGGGCCAGCAGGGTGGTGGCCACCCGGCGGCGGATGAAGGGTTCGGAGAGGGTCATTGGCGCTGCTCCGCGCTGGCGGTCTGCCGCGCGTCGGCCAGGGCCGCGACCTTCAGCCCCGGGGCCAGGCGGTACTGGCCGCCGGTGACCACGGTTTCGCCGGGCGCCAGGCCCTGGTGGATCCACTGCAGGCCATCGACCACCGCGCCGGCCTTCACTTCGCGCACCTGGGCCTGCTGGTCGCGCCCCACCACGTACACGAAGCTACCCTGCGGGCCTTGCTGCACGGCGCTGGCCGGCACCACGGTGGCGGCCTTCTCGGTGCGCAGCAGCAGGCGCACGCTGAGCAGTTCGCCGGGCCAGAGCTTGCCGTCGGCGTTGGCGAAGTCGGCCTTGAACAGGATCTGCCCGTTGCCGCTGGAGACCTGGCTGTCGATGAAGCTCAGCCGCCCGGTGGCGATGTGCTGGCGGCCGTCACGGCTCAGCGCCTCGACCTGCAGCGGCTGCCCGGCGTTGGCCTGCAGCACTTCGGCCAGGTCCTCCTGGGGCAGGCTGAAGGCCAGGGAAATGGGCGCCATCTGGGTGAGCGTCAGCAGGCCGGTGTTGTCGCTGGCGTGGACGATGCTACCGGCGTCCACCAGGCGCTGCCCGGTGCGCCCGGCGAAGGGCGCGGCGATGCGGGTGTAGCCGAGCTGCAGCTGGGCGGTGTCCAGCGCCGCCTGGTCGGCCTGGATCGTGGCCTGCAGGGTGGCCACCTGGCCGCGCAGGGTGTCCACGTCCTGGCTCGGCCCGGCATGGGCGGCGGCCAGCTTGCTGGCGCGTTCGAGGTTGACCTTGGCCACCGCCAGCTGCGCTTCGTCGCGCGCCTTGTTGGCCTTGGCCTGCAGCACCTGGGCGGCATAGGGGCGCGGGTCGATCTCGGCGAGCAACTGCCCGGCCTTGACCATCTGGCCCTCCTGGAAGTGCAGTTGCTGCAACTCGCCGTCCACCCGCACCTTGATGTCCACCGCGTTCAGCGCCTGCACCGTGCCGATGGTCTGCAGCCAGATCGGCAGGTCGCGCTGGTCGGCCACCCCCAGGCTCACGGGCACCGGCGCCTCGGCCGGCTTGGCCGTCGTGGTGGCGGAGAAGTGGCGCCAGGCGAAGACGGCCAGCGCCACGGCCAGGAAGAGGAACGCCAGGCGCCAGTAGCGCCGCTGGGAGGAGGGCTGGGACGGGCTCACGGTCGGGTCGCCTGTGCGGAAGGTTGATTGCTGGCCAGCTCGGCGTCTGCCGGCGCCTGGAAGCCGCCGCCGAGGGCACGGTTCAGGCCGACGGAGGCCTGCAGGCGTTGCAGGCGCACCTGCAGCAGGCTGTCCTCGGCCTGGTACAGGGTGCGCTGCACGGTCAGCAGGGTGAGGAAGTCGGTGCTGCCCAGGCGGTAGCGCACCTGTGCCAGGTCGGCGGCCTTGCGCGCCGAGTCCACGGCGGCCTGGTCGATGCGCTGGGTCTGCGCCAGGCGGGCGTTGGCGCTGAGCTGCGTCTCCACGTCCTGCAGGGCCTGGAGCACGTTCTGCCGGTAGTCGGCGACCAGCTCGCGGGCATGGGCGCGGTCGGCCTGCAACTGGCCTTCCAGCAGGCCGCCGTCGAACAGCGGCTGGCTGAGGCTGGCGGCCAGCTGCCAGAGCCCGCCGCCGGTATGCACGTCACTGCCGGCGAGGGCGCCCAGGGATATGTTCGGCAGGAAGGCCGCGCGCGCCGCGCCGACGTCGAAGTTGGCCGAAACCAGCCGCGCCTCGGCGGCCTGGATATCCGGCCGCTGGCTCAGCAGGCTGGCCGGCAGCCCGGCGCGCGCCTCGGGCAGCTGGATGCCGTCCAGGCCGCTGTGCTGCAGGGCGAAGCCCTCGGGCGCGGCGCCCACCAGCACCGCCAACTGGTAGAGCGCGGCGTCGCGCTGCTGGGCCAGGACGCTGACGTTGGCCTGGAAGTTCTGCAGGGCGTTGCGTTGCTGCTCCACCTCCAGGTCGGAAGAGGAGCCCAGGCGCGACTGCGTCTGCATCAGTTGCAGGATGTTCTCGGCGTCGCTGGCGATGCGCTTGGCCACGGCCAGGCGCTCGTCCAGCGAGAGCACCTGGAAGTAGCTGTCGGCGATATCCGCCTGCAGTCCGATGCGCGCCGTCTCCAGGTCGTAGGCCGTGGCCTGGGCCAGCGCCGTGGCGGAGTCGGCCAGGGCGCGGTTGCGGCCCCAGAAGTCCAGCTCGTAGCTGGCCTGGGCGTAGAGGTCGTGGGCGTTCTTGCTGCTGTCGTGATCGTGGACGTAGCTGCCGCCCAGGCTCAGGTCCGGGTACAGCGTGGCCCCGGCGACGCGGGCGCTGGCGCGGGCCTGGTCGACCCGCGCCACCGCTGCCTGCAGAGTGAGGCTGTCGCTGCCGGCGCGCTGGATCAGGCTGTCCAGCTCGGCGCTGGCATAGTCCTTCCACCACTGCTGCGGCATCTGGGCGGCGGGCGCGGCGGCATTGTCCCAGTGGCTGGCGACGGGTACGCCGGGCCGCTGGTACTGCGGCACCAGCGAACAAGCCCCGAGCAGGGCCAGGGAAAGGGCGGCGGCCAGCCGGGGCAGGGCGCCGGCGGTGGTTGGGGGCATGGGTTCGTCCTTCTGCGTCCCGCGTGCTGCGGGCTGCTGTGATGGACGACCTTAGCGCCGGGCAGCTACCGGGCGGTTCTTCCCAAGCTGAATAAAAGTTTAGGTGGCGCTTGGGAGGTTTCCGATTGGCTTTGCGGCTTTTGCCTAACCGTTGGCTGACAACTCCAGAGTTTTGCCGGTTGTACCGTGACGCGGTACATTTCCCTTCAAGGAAGCCGGCCCATGATCGGGAGTTTCAGGGAGGCGTGGCTGGAAGCGTTCTTCGTGCGGGACAGGATGCCGCGGCAGATTCCCGCGGATATCCAGGAGCGCCTGTTCCGCAAGCTGCAGATGCTCGACGACGCCACCACGGACGCGGACTTGCGTAGCCCACCCAGCAACCATTTCGAGCGCTTGCAGGGGCGCCTGCGGGCATACCACTCGATCCGGGTGAATCGCCAATGGCGCCTGGTCTTTCATTGGGATGGCGAAAAAGGCGAAGCCTCGGACGTCTACCTTGACAACCATTCGTACCGATGAGGTGCAACGTGATCATCACCGAACGCAAGCCGGTCAGCGTCGGCGAGGTGCTCAGCAGCGAGTTCCTCGATCCGCTAGGCCTGACCCAAGGCCGCCTCGCCGAAGCGATGGGGGTGCAGCGCAAGCTGGTCAACGAACTGTGCAACGACCGGCGTGCGGTGACAGCCGATACTGCGCTGATGCTGGCCCGGGTATTCGGCAACTCTGCGGAGTTCTGGCTCAACCTGCAGCGGCGCAACGACCTGTGGGCGGCGTTGAATTCGCCAGAGCGACGTGCCCGCATAGAGCGGGCTCGGCCATTGAATCGGGCGGCCTGAATGCCAGGTGTGGTGGAGTTGCGGTCCTCATAGGCACGCTTGCAGGCTGCGCTGAGGTGTTTTTTGCAGGAGCGGGGGCCCTGCCCGCGATTCGCGCGCAGGGCGCGCTCCTATATGGGAATGGCGCGCGAGCGGACTCTGTCCGCGATCCCGTCGGCAGGGCCGGTGTTCGGTTGGGGGGACGATGGGTATCGCTTCGCTCAACCCATCCTACGAAAAGCGCCTCGGCGTAGGGCGTATAGCTGCCGCTGCCGGGTTGCGCGAGCGCCTGGACGCCGGCCTGGAGCGGTGCCAAGGGGCTCTTCGTAGGAGCGAGCTTGCTCGCGAACGGTGCTCACTCGTGGCTACGGTATGTTGGGGAGGCGCCTTTCCCTCTCCCCAGCCCTCGGCTGTGCGCCCCGCCCTGAAGGGAGAGGGGGCTTGTCCGTGCCGAGAAAGGGCTTGGTGTCATCCGGCCACTCGGTGCAAGCCGGCTAACGCCGAAACACCAACACACTCCGAACGATCCCCTCTCTCTTCAGGCCATACACCACGCCTAGCCCGGAAACCTTGTTCGCGAGCAAGCTCGCTCCTACGAAGAGCACCCCGGCACCTCGGCTCCACCTATTCCGGCGGCGTTTCGCTGAGCATGTAGCCGGCGCCGGGGACCGTGTGGATCAGCGTGCACCCGAAGCCCTGGTCGACCTTCTGCCGCAGGCGGTGGATGTGCTTGTCGATGACGTTGTCGCGCGGGTCGAAGTCGTAGTCCCAGGCGCTTTCCAGCAGCATGCCGCGGGTCACCACCTGGTCGGCGTGGCGCATGAGTTTTTCCAGGATCAGGAACTCGCGCTGCTGCAGCACGATGCTGTGCCCCTGGCGCTGGGCCACGCGGCCTTCGCAGTCCAGTTGCAGGTCGCCGACCTGCAGGCGCGCGCCGAGCAGGCGGCGGCCGGGGCGGCGCAGCAGGGCGGCCAGGCGGGCGTGGACTTCGACGAAGGCGTAGGGCTTGGCCAGGTAGTCGTCGCAGCCGGCCTGCAGGCCCTCGACGCGGTGGTGGGTGGAGGCCAGGGCGCTGAGCATCAGCACCGGGGTGTCGGAGCCGGCGGAGCGCAGCCGGCGCACCAGTTCCAGGCCGTCCAGGCCGGGCAGGCGGCGGTCCACCACCAGGGCGTCGTAGAGGTTTTCCAGGGCCAGGTCCAGGCCCTGGACGCCATCGCCCGCGGCGTCGACTATATGGCCGCTCTCGCGCAGGCCCCGCACCAGGTAGCCGGCGGCCTGCGGGTCGTCTTCGATGACCAGGATTCTCAAGGTTGCACCTAAACTTTTGTTCATCTTGGCGCGAGGCCGACGTTCGCCCGCGCCAGACAAAATATACTGCCGAACACCTCCCGCCGCCGCCACGGACCGCGCCCATGACCCAGGTTCTCGTCGTCGAAGACGACCCCGCCACCGCCGCCGAGATCAGCGCCGCGCTGCACGACCACGGCTACCAGGTCAGCCTGGTCGGCAATGGCCGCGACGGCTTGGTGCGGGCCCTGAGCGAAAGCTTCGCGGTGATCGTCCTCGACCGCATGCTGCCCGGCGGCATGGACGGCCTGGCCATGCTCACCGCGCTGCGCTCGGCCGGGGTGGAGACGCCGGTGCTGATCTTGAGCGCGCTTTCCGACCTCGACGAACGCGTGCGCGGCCTGCGCGCCGGCGGCGACGACTACCTGACCAAACCCTTCGAGTTCATCGAGCTGACCGCCCGCCTGGACGCCCTGACCCGCCGCGCCGCGCGTGGCGGCGAGGCGCGCGACAGCCGCCTGCGCATCGGCAACCTGGACATCGACCTGCTGCGCCGCTCGGTGCGCCGCGGCGAACGGTCGATCGACCTGGTGCCGCGCGAGTACCAGTTGCTGGAGTACCTGGCGCGCCACGCCGGGCAGATCGTCACCCGCACCATGCTCTTCGAGGCGGTGTGGAACTACCGCTACGACGAGCGCACCAACGTCATCGAGGTGCACATCGGCCGCCTGCGGCGCAAGGTCGACGTGGACGGCGAGCCGCCGATGATCCACACCGTGCGGGGGGCGGGCTATGTTCTCCGGGCGCCTGAGTGAGATTCCGCGCACCACCAGCTTCCGCGTGGCGCTGCTGTTCCTGCTGCTGTTCGGCGTGGCCTCGCTGGCGCTGTTCGGCTACGTGTACTGGCGCACCGCCGGCTACCTGCGCGCCGAGGTGCAGGCCAACCTGACGCGGCAGATCCACAACCGCGCCGGCCTGGAGCTGCCCGAACTGCTGCGCGAAGTGCAGGAGCACGCCGCCAAGGACCCCGAGCAGCACTTCCCCCAGGCGCTGTTCGACGCCAGCGGCCGGCGCCTGGCCGGCACCCTCGCCGAGCAGCCGCCGACCGCGCTGCTGGACACGCCCATCGAATTCAGCCGGCGCAGCCTTTCCGGCGGCGAGCGGCGGGTGCGCGGCATCGTCCACCGCATGCCCTCGGGCGAGGTGCTGGTGATCGGCCAGGACATCCAGGACTTGCTGGAATTCGACGAACTGCTGGTCAGCGCCATGGCTTCCGGCGGGGTGCTGATCCTGATCCTCGGCCTGGCCGGCGCGATCATCGCCGGGCGCACCTCGCAGCAGCGCCTGGACGCGGTGACCGGGGCCATCGAGCGGATCGTCAAGGGCGACCTCAGCGAGCGCCTGCCGGTGCGCGGCAGCTCCGACGACGTGGATCGCCTGGCGGTGGTGGTGAACCGCATGCTCGACGAGATCGAGCGGCTGATGCGCGAGGTGAAGGGCGTGTGCGACGACGTCGCCCACGACCTGCGCACGCCCCTGACGCGCCTGCTCGCCGGGCTGGAGCGCGCGCAGCGGCGCGATTGCAGCAAGGAGGAGTACGCCGCGGCCATCGACCAGGCCATCGAGGACGCCCACGGCCTGCTGCTGACCTTCCGCGCGCTGCTGCGCATCTCCGAGATCGAGGACAGCGCGCGGCGCACCGGCTTCGTCGCGGTGGACCTGACCCAAGTGGCGGCCGACGTGGTCGAACTGTTCGAGCCCCTGGCCGAGGAGCGCGGCCTGCACCTGAGCTACAGCGGCCCGGCGCAGCCGGCCTGGCTGCAGGGCGATGCGCACCTGCTGTTCGACGCCCTGAGCAACCTGGTGGACAACGCGCTGAAGTTCACCCCGGCCGAGGGGCGTGTCGAGGTGCGGGTGGAAGCGGATGGGGACGCGGTGCAAGTGCAGGTGCGCGACAACGGGCCGGGGATTCCCGAGCACGAGCGCGAGGCGGTGCTGCGGCGCTTCTACCGTTCCGAGCGCAGCCGGCATACGCCGGGCAATGGCCTGGGGCTGAGCCTGGTGGCGGCGGTGGCGCGGCTGCACGACCTGGCGATGAGCGTGGGGGATGGGGCGCCGGGGTGTTGGGTGAGTTTGCGGGGGCGGGTGGTTTCGGGGGCGGTGCGGGGGTAGGGCTGGGGGTTGAGCGCGGCTGCCCTCACCCCAGCCCTCTCCCAGAGGGAGAGGGGGCCGTTCGGCATGCTCTGATGGCTTGGCTTCAGCCGGTGGTGCAGGAGTGCTCTGATGCTTCAGCGGGCAGAGGACAGCCCCTCTCCCTTCAGGGAGAGGGGGCCGTTCGGCATGCTCTGATGGTTTGGCTTCAGCCGGTGGTGCCGGAGTGCTCTGATGCTTCAGCAGGCAGAGGACAGCCCCCTCTCCCTCCGGGAGAGGGTTGGGGTGAGGGGCTCTTGCCCTTCACGCCTTGACCACCTGAAACGCCTCCCCCGTCGCAAAGAAAGCCCCACCCGCCTGGTAATGAATGGTCCGCGACTCCTCGTCCGGAAAATGCCAGCGCCCCTTCGAGAACACCCGCTCGTCCGCATAGGCCGCCACCACCTCGGCGATGAACAGGTCGTACTTCTCCTGGTTGTGCGGCTCGGCGATCACCCTGCATTCCAGGTAGGCCAGGCAGCCTTCGACGATCGGCGCCTGCACCTGGCGGGCGCGGGCGGTGGCGATGTCGTAGCGGGCGAACTTGTCCAGCTCGCCGCCGTTGCTGGAGCCCACCGCCAGGGTGAGTTCGGCCTGGCGCCGCGAGGGCAGCTGGATGACGAAGGCGCCGGAGCCCTCCACCAGGTGCCGCGACCAGGTGTTGCGGTCCAGCACCAGCATCAGCTTGGGCGGGTCGAAGTCCAGCGGCATCACCCAGGCCGCGGCCATCACGTTGGCCACGCCTTCGTGTTCGCTGGTGACTATCGTGGAGGGGCCGTGGTTGAGCAGCAGGTAGGCCTTGGCCAGGGGAACGTCTTGCAGGTGGTTCATGGATGGTCCTCGGGGATCAGAGCAGCAGGCCGTCGACCGGCTCCAGCGGCGCCGGCAGCTCGCTTTCGCCGAGGATCTCCATGACGGCGATCTCCAAGTGGCGGCTCATGGCGTCCAGCGGCAGGTCGTTGGGCTGGGTGTCGAACGGGTCGGCGATCTGGTCGCCCAGGGCGTCCAGGCCGAAGAAGGTGTAGGCCAGCACGCACACCGCCAGCGGGGTGAACCAGCCGATGCTGTCGACCAGGCAGAACGGCAGCAGGAAGCAGTACACGTGGACGATGCGGTGCAGCATGAGGATGTAGGGGTAGGGGATGGGCGTGCCCTTGATCCGCTCGCAGCCGCCGAGCACGTAGGACAGGCGGCTCACCTGCTGGTCGACGTTGGCCAGCAGCATGTCGCTGGCGTTGGCGCGGCGGCCGGCCTCGGCGAAGTCGCGGCCCAGGCGGGCGAGCAGGTCGCTGGCCGGGCCGGGCGTGTGCGCCAGGGCGTCGGCCAGTTCGCTGCCGAGCAGGCGGCGGGCGTCTTCGCTCTGCGGGCGCTCGCGCAACTGGTCGCGCAGCACGTAGGCGAAGGCGGCCAGGCGCTGGACCAGCAGTCGGCGCCCGGCGTCGTCCAGGCCGGGCAGCAGCGACAGGCTCTGCCGCGCCAGGTTGCGCGACACCACCAGCAGTTCGCCCCAGAGCGTGCGCGCCTCCCAGAAGCGCTGGTAGGCCACGTTGTTGCGGAAGCCGAGGAAGATCGCCAGGGTCAGGCCCCAGAGGGTGAACGGGGTTGAGGTGATCACCACCTTGTAGTGGTAGAGGGTGCCGTGGGTGGCCACCACCAGCGAGCTGAGCAGCACCGTGTAGAGCACCTTGCGCCAGATGGCCGGGATGATCGAGCCCTTGAGGGAGAACAGCAGCACCCAGAGTGTCGGGGTTTGCGGGCGGAGGATCATGCGCGGGCTTCCAGGCGGGGACACGGAGAGCGCGCATCATAGCCGAGATGGCCGCCGGGTGGAGCAGGGGACGGAGGGCGCTGCGCCCTCCGCCCTGGGCTCAGGCGCCGGCCTGTACCTGCCGGGCCTTGCGTTCGGCCAGTTCGTACAGCTGCCGCGCTTCTTCCAGCAGCGGTGCGAGGCTGGCGGACAGGCGCGCCACGCCCAAAGGCATGGGCATTTCATCGGCGCTGTCTTCCAGCAGGCGCAGCAGCACGCTGAGGGATTCCAGGCGACGTTCGGCGGTGCCCATCAGGTGCTCCACCGGGGCCTGCAGGTTGACGTAGAGCACGTCCTCGTGGGGTTGGGAAAGGGTGGTGAGGGGGATCATGTCAGGCATCGTCTGCCTCCGGATGAGAGGCAGCAGGGCGATGCACGCGGTTGGCCGGAAATTGCATGTCCATTGCTCCTCGAGTGGGTGAGGAACCGCCTTCCGGAATGGGAGGCGGGCCGCGCGGGGGTAGCAAACCGGAGCCAAGGAACCGGCCAGGCCAAAGCCTGCCCCGCGCGGCCCGCCACAGAAGCGAGAAAAAGCGCCAGTGCATCGAGATGCCTGGCGCTACCGCGCCTTAGCTATCCGGGTTGCTACACCCGTGTCACGGCATTCACCGTGACGGGCAGAGCCTACCGGCGGGGTTTGTAGGGGCTCAATGGAAAGGTCGGGTGTGAAATTTCGCAGAGTGCGGGAGGGGAGTGGAGCTTTTGTAGGAGCGAGCTTGCTCGCGAACGGTGCTTGCCGGCTGGGGCGGTGCCTGTGCTGAAGAGCGCCCTCTCCCTAACCCTCTCCCTGAAGGGAGAGGGGACCGTTGGGCAGGGTTGGGTGTTCTGGAGTTAGCCGGCAACACCGGAGGTTTCCGGCTGAAACCATTCCTCCTCTCGGCACGGACAAGCCCCCTCTCCCTTCAGGGCGGGGCGCGCAGCCGAGGGCTGGGGAGAGGGTGCGGAGTTAACCTCAAGCACCACCACCGCCGGTTGACTCCATTCGCGAGCAAGCTCGCTCCTACGAGAGCGGTTGGCGGGTGGCCTCACCCCTCCTGATACAGCTTCACGATCGCCGAGAAGTCGAGCTGGCCATTGCCCTGGTTGCTGAACGCCTGGAACAGCTGCTGCGCCAGCGCCCCGAGCAGCACCGGCTGGCGCACCTGGCGGGCAGCCTCGCTGGCCAGGCCAAGGTCCTTGAGCATCAGGTCGGTGCCGAAGCCGCCGCTGTAGCCGCGGGCCGCCGGCGCGCCGGTGAGTGGGTTGTTCACTTCCGAGGCCCAGCAGCGGCCGCTGGAGGTGTTGATGATGCCGGCCAGCACTTCTGCATCCATGCCCAGCTTCACGCCCAGGGACATGGCTTCGGCCACGCCGATCATGCTGATGCCCAGCAGCAGGTTGTTCGCCACCTTGGCCACCTGGCCGTTGCCGGCGCCGCCGCAGTGCACGATGTTCCTGCCCATGGCCGCCAGCACCGGCTGGGCGCGCTCGAAGTCGGCCGCCTCGCCGCCGACCATGAAGGTCAGGGTGCCGGCCGCCGCTCCCGAGGTGCCGCCGGAGACCGGGGTGTCGAGCATCGGGTTGCCGTGGGCCTGGGCCGCCGCCGAGACCTCGCGGGCGCTGTGCGGGTCGATGGTGGAGGAGTCGATCAGCAGCACGCCGGGCTGCACCCTGGCCAGCAGGCCCTCATCGCCGAGGTAGACCTGCTTCACGTGGGCCGCCGCCGGCAGCATGGTGATGATCACTTCCACGTCGGCGCCGGCCAGTTCCGCCGGTGAGGCCACGGCCTTGGCGCCCTGGGCCACGGCGGCCTGCACGGCGGCGCTGGAAAGGTCGAAGACGCTCAGGTCGAAGCCGGCCTTGAGCAGGTTGGCGGCCATGGGGCCGCCCATGTTGCCGAGTCCGATGAAACCGATGCGCATGGGGTTTCCCCTTGTTGTCGTTGTCGGGAACAGGGCCCGCGCCGCGCGTGGCCTGTGGCCCCGCAGCTTCCTGCTGCGGGGCCTGGCCGGCGGGGCGCGCGGGCGGGTTCTGGCGGCTTATTTGAGGTGGATGGTGGTGTTCACCGCGCCGCCCACTTCGTTCTCGTCGAACCAGCGTTCGGTGACCGTCTTGGTCTGGGTGTAGAACTGCACCACCTGCTTGCCGTAGGGGCCCAGGTCGCCCAGCTTGGAGCCGCGCGAGCCAGTGAAGGAGAACAGCGGCACCGGCACCGGGATGGGCACGTTGACGCCCACCTGGCCGACGTCGATCTCTTCCTTGAAGTGCCGCGCGGCGGCGCCGGAGCGGGTGAAGATGGCGGTACCGTTGCCGTTGGGGTTGGCGTTGATCAGCTCGATGGCCTCGTCCAGTGTCTTCACCGAGACCACGCAGAGCACCGGGCCGAAGATTTCCTCGCGGTAGATGCTCATCTGCGCGCTGACGCCGGAGAAGATGCACGGGGCGACGAAGTTGCCTTTCTGGTAGCCGGCCACCTGCGGATTGCGGCCGTCCAGCTCCAGTTTGGCGCCTTCCTGGATGCCGCGCTCGATCAGGCCGCTGACGCGGTCCAGGGCGGCGCAGGAGACCAGCGGGCCGACGTCGGTGCCCGCCTCGGTGCCGCCGCTGACCTTGAGCGTCTTGGCCTTGGCCACCAGGTCCGGGATCCACTCGTTGGCCTCGCCCACCAGGATGGCCACCGACAGCGCCATGCAGCGTTGCCCGGCGGCGCCGAAGGCCGCGCCGGCGATGGCGTTGAGGCTCTGGTCCTTGTTGGCGTCGGGCAGGATCACGGCGTGGTTCTTGGCGCCCATCATGCACTGCACGCGCTTGCCGGCCAGCGAGGCGCGGTTGTAGACGTGGGTGCCCACGCGGGTGGAGCCGACGAAGGACACGGCCTTGATGTCCGGGTGGTCGCAGATGGCGTTGACCACGTCCGGGCCGCCATGGACCACGTTCAGCACGCCCGGCGGGATGCCGGCCTCATGGGCCAGCTCGACCAGGCGCATGGTCACCATCGGGTCCTGCTCGGAGGGCTTGAGGACGAAGGTGTTGCCGGTGGCGATGGCCATCGGGAACATCCACAGCGGGATCATCGCCGGGAAGTTGAACGGGGTGATGCCGGCGCATACGCCCAGCGGCTGCAGCAGGGTGAAGGTGTCGACGCCGCCGGCCACGTTGTTGGCCAGCTCGCCCAGCTGCAGGTTGCCGATGGCCGCGGCGTGCTCGACCACCTCCAGGCCGCGGAACACGTCGCCTTCGGCGTCGGGCAGGGTCTTGCCCTGTTCGGCGGTGAGGATGGCCGCCAGTTCCTTCATGTTCTCGCGGATCAGTTGCTGGTACTTGAGGAAGATGCGCGCGCGGGCGCCGATCGGGGTTTTCTTCCAGGTCTTGAACGCGGCCTTGGCGCTGGCCACGGCGCGCTCGACTTCCTCGGCGGTGGCGAAGGGCACGCGGGCGAGGACTTCCTGGGTGGCGGGGTTGATCACCTCGCGCCATTCGCTGCTGGTGGACTCGACGGGCTTGCCGTCGATGAAGAGTTTGACCGTGGGAACGGCAGTAGTGGTGGTACTCATCGGAACTCCCAGCCTGCGGCGGTTTGTTGTTATGGGCCTTGGGGCGTACCTCAAGGAGATTGGATTGATCCTAGCAGTGCATTTTTGATGAATTCAATGCGGTGATGTGCAAGCATACTCTGCGTTTTTGCACACTCGGAGCCGGCGATGGACTGGGACAACCTGCGTTTCTTCCTCGAACTCTCCCGCGCCGGCAAGCTCACCGTGGCCGCGCGGCGCCTGGGCGTGGACCACACCACGGTGGCCAGGCGGTTGCAGGCGCTGGAAAAGAGCATCGGCGCGCAGCTGCTGGTGCGCGAGCCCTCCGGCTATCGGCTGACCGAGGCCGGGCACGGCCTGCTGCCCCAGGCCGAGGCCATGGAAAGCGCCTGCAAGGTGATCGAGAAGCGCCTGGCCGGGGCCGAGGACAACCTCTCGGGCAAGGTGCGCATCGGCGCCACCGAGGGCTACGGCTCGACGCTGCTGACCTCGCAGCTGGTGGAACTGAACCGCCGCCACCCGCACCTGGGCGTGGACCTGCTGGCGGTGCCGCGGGCGCTGCAGCTGTCGCGCCACGAGGCGGACATCGTCATCACCCTGGAACGCCCCGGCCGCGGGCCCTACCTGATCACCCGGCTGACCGACTACGTGCTGCGCCTGTACGCGGCCAGGGACTACCTGGCCGAGCGTGGGCCCATCCGCAACCGCGACGACCTGCGCAAGCACGCGCTGGTGGGCTACGTCGACGACCTGCTGTACAGCAAGGAGCTGCAGTACCTGGACGAGATCGGCCGGCCGCTGCACATGGCCCTGCGCTGCACCAGCATCCTGGCCCAGCAGCGCGCGGTGGCCGAGGGGGCGGGGCTGGCCATCCTGCCGGCCTTCGCTGCGGCGGAGGACCCGACGCTGCAGCCGGTGCTGGCGGGCGAGATCGAGTTCGTGCGGACCTTCTGGATGCTGATGCCCACGGAGCTCAAGGACATCGCGCGGATGCGCACCACCTGGGATTTCCTCCGCGAGAAGGCCGAGGCGAGCCAGGCGGTGTTGATGGGGCGGGTGGGGTAGGAGCGGACCTTGTCCGCGATAACCGGGCGTCCCGGCGCGTTGTGCCATACGGGCCGGGCACGGCTTCTCGTAGGAGCGAGCTTGCTCGCGAACCGCATGGCACCGCGTTTGTTCGCGAGCAAGCTCGCTCCTACGAAGAGCCCTCCTGTCGGGGGCTCAGCGTGTATCAGGCCAGCCCGACGTAGAGGTTCTGCACGTCGTCGTTGCCGTCCAGGGCGTCGAGGAAGGCTTCGACTTCCTCCAGCTCCGCGCCGGACAGGCTCACCGGGTTCTTCGCCTTGTAGCCGAGCTTGGCCGAGGCGACGCTGAAACCGTGCTCGGGCAGGGCGCGGCAGACGGCGTCCAGGTCGGTGGCGTCGGTGAGGAACAGGGTGTCGCCGTCTTCCTCGCCCGCCTCGAAGTCCTGGGCGCCGGCTTCGATGGCGGCCAGTTCCGCGTCGGCGTCGCTGCCGGCCGGGGTGGCTTCGATCAGGCCCAGGTAGTCGAAGTCCCAGGCCACCGAGCCGGAGGCGCCGAGCTGGCCCTTGCGGAACAGCACGCGGATTTCCGCCACGGTGCGGTTCACGTTGTCGGTCAGGCACTCGACGATCACCGGCACGCGGTGCGGGGCGAAGCCTTCGTAGACCACGCGCTCGAAGCTGGCGCCGCCGTCGAGCAGGCCGGCGCCTTTCTTGATGGCGCGCTCCAGGGTGTCGCGCGGCATCGAGGCCTTCTTGGCCTGCTCGACCACAAGGCGCAGTTTCGGGTTCATGTCCGGATCGGCGCCATTGCGCGCGGCGATCATGATTTCCTTGGCGAGTTTGCCGAAGACGCGGCCCTTGGCGTTGGCGGCGGCTTCCTTATGTTTGGCTTTCCACTGGGCGCCCATGATGTTCTCTTGGCTGGTTCATGATGGGCGGCAAGTCTAAGCGCTGGCGCGGCGCCTGGCGATATCCGCCGGATCGGCGCGATATAGCCGTTTCCATGCGTACCCCCATCCCACCCCGTCATTCCCGCGAACGCGGGAACCCAGAGACTCTGGATCCCCGCGTTCGCGGGAATGACGGGTTTAGGTGAGGTACGAGCTTTCGCCCTGGCGGGAGAGGAAGGCGTAGAGCCGCTCGTCCAGGGAATGCGCGACGTTGAAGCGCAGCCAGGGCACGTGGCGGCCGTCGGGCATGAACAGTTGGCCGGGGAACAGCAGGATCTTCGCTTCCTTGGCCCGCTCGGCCAGCAGCGTGGCGTCGGCCACCGCGCGGTGGCGGGCCCAGAGGAACAGCCCGGCGCGCGGTTCGTGGAACAGCTCCAGCCCCGCCGCCTCCAGGCGCCGGGCCACGCTGTCGTGGGCCTCGCCGAGCTGCTCGCGGAGCTGGCGCACGTGCTTGCGCTGGCGGCCCTGGAGGAGGATGTCCAGGGCCAGGGTCTCGGTGAGCTCCGAGCTGGTCAGCCCGGCCACCATCTTCAGCGGCACCAGTTCCTCGATCAACTCCGGGTGGGCGGCGATGAAGCCCACCCGCAGCGCGGGGGCGATGACCTTGGACAGGCTGCCGATGTAGATCACCCGCGCCAACTGGTCGAGGTTGGCCAGCAGCAATTGGCCGGCGGGGTCGAGGTCGGCGTAGATGTCGTTCTCGACGATCAGGAAGTCGTACTTCTCCGCCAGCTGCAGCAGGCGGTGGGCGGCGGCCAGGGACAGGCTGGCGCCGGTGGGGCTCTGCAGCCGCGCCTGGGTGAAGTAGACCTTGGGCCGGTATTCGCGCACCAGCTGCTCCAGGCGCTCCAGGTCCAGGCCGTCGGCGCTGCGCGGCACGCCCAGCAGATTGGCGCCCTGCAGGCGCAGGTTGAGGAACAGGTTGTGGTAGCCGGGTTCGTCCACCAGCACCGGGTCGCCGCGCTGCACCAGGTAGCGCACGGCCAGGTCCAGCGCCTGGCTGGCGCCGCTGGTCAGCAGCACCTGTTCGGGGCTGGCGGCCACCCCGGCGTCGGCCAGGCGGTCGGCCAGCTTGCCGCGCAGGCGCGGGTTGCCCTTGCTGTGGCCGTAGTTGCCGAACTGCGCCGGTTCCTCCCGGGCCAGGGTGCGCAGGCCGCGCAGCAGGCCTTCGCCATCCAGCCAGTGCTCGGGCAGCAGGCCGACGCCGGGGCGCAGTTCCATGCCCAGGGGCTGGAACACCTTGTGCAGCAGCAGGTGGGCGTCGAAGTCGAATTCCGGCGTGGCCTGTTCGTCGGCCGTCTCCCCGGGCAGTGGGCCGCGCACGTAGAAGCCAGCGTTGGGCACGGCGTTCAGGCAGCCGCGCGCCACCAGGCGGTCGTAGGCCTCGACCACGGTGAAGTGGCTCACTCCGTGGGTCTGGGCGAATCTGCGGATGGAGGGCAGCTTGGCGCCAGGGCGCAGGCGCTGCTCGTCGATGGCCTGGGCGATGCCGTCGACGATCTGGGTGACCAGGGGCGTTTCGCAAGTGGGGTCGAGCAACAGCATCGAAGCGTCCGGTGGAAGGGAAACGAAAACTGTACAGGCCGCGCGGCCATAACAGCACTGCAGGCACTCCAGCGCCCCTGTGCATGGCGGCCGGGCGGGCGGCCCAGCACACTGCGGGGCACGACGCGGCAGCCAAGCCGCGCAAGCCTGATGACAAGGAATTGCCATGCGCGATACAGCTTACAACATCGACCCCGCGAGTATTTCCGCCGAAGAGTGGCAGGCCCGCTGCGACCTCGCCGCGCTGTACCGGCTGGTGGCGCACTTCCGCTGGACCGACCACATCGACACGCACATCTCTGCCCGCGTGCCGGGCGAGCCGGGGCACTACCTGATCAACCGCTACGGCGTGATGTTCCACGAGATGCGCGCCTCCGACCTGGTCAAGGTCGACCACGCCGGCGACGTCATCGACCCGCGCTTCGGCCCCGACAGCGTCAACCGCGCCGGCTTCAACATCCACTCGGCGGTGCACGCCGCGCGCCCGGACGTGGCTTGCGTGATCCACACCCACACCGCCGCCGGCATCGCCGTGTCGGCCCAGGAGGAGGGTCTGCTGCCGATCAGCCAGCACGCGCTCAAGTACCACAACCGCCTGGGCTACCACGACTACGAGGGCATCGCCCTGGACCCGGACGAACGCTCGCGCCTGGTCCGCGACCTCGGTTCGCACATGGCGATGATCCTGCGCAACCACGGCCTGCTGGCCACCGGGCGCTGCATCGCCGAGGCCTTCAACCAGATCTACTTCCTCGAACGCGCCTGCCAGGCCCAGGTCCAGGCCCTGGCCGGCGGCCGCCAGCTGCGCTACCCGCCCGAAGCGGTGCGTGAGCGCGTCGCCGTGCAGGAAGAGGAAGCCCTGGCCGGCGGCCTGCATCTGCTGGCCTGGGAGTCGGCCCTGCGCCTGATCGAGGACGGCGCGGCCGACTACCGCAGCTGATCCCTTTTGCGTGCGTCCCGGCCCGCAGAGGCCGGGCGCCTGGCGTGCTTGCAATCTGCCAACAACAAAGCCAAGAGGTGGAAATGAAGAACCCGATAGCGGCGGCCCTGCTCATGGGCCTGGCGTCCGGCGCCATGGCGGCCGACCTGAGCGTGATCTCCTTCGGCGGCACCAGCAAGGATGTGCAGACCGAAGCCTTCTACAAGCCCTTCACGCAGGCCACCGGCAACAAGGTGATCGCCGGCGAGTACAACGGCGAGATGGGCAAGATCAAGGCCATGGTCGACACCCACAGCGTCAACTGGGACGTGGTTCAGGTCGAGGGCCCGGAACTGTTGCGCGGCTGCGACGAGGGCCTGTTCGAGCAACTGGACCCGGCGCGCCTGGGCAATGTCGCCGACTACGTGCCGGGCACCGTGTCCGACTGCGGCGCCGGCCTGCTGGTGTGGTCCATGGCCATGGCCTACGACGCCAAGCGCCTGACCACCGCGCCGACCGGCTGGGCGGACTTCTGGGACACGCAGAAATTCCCCGGCAAGCGCGCGCTGCGCAAGGGTGCCAAGTACACCCTGGAGATCGCCCTGCTGGCCGACGGCGTGCCCAAGCAGGACATCTATAAGGTGCTATCCACCCCCGAGGGTGTGAACCGCGCCTTCCGCAAGCTGGACCAGATCAAGCCGTCGATCCAGTGGTGGGAATCCGGCGCCCAGCCCATGCAATTCCTAGCGAGCGGCGACGTGGTGATGAGCACCGCCTACAACGGCCGGGTGTTCGCCGCCCAGGAGGAGGGCGCGCCGATGAAGGTGGTGTGGAACGGCAGCCTCTACGCCATCGACTCCTGGGCCATCCCCAAGGGCAGCCCGAAGAAGCAGGAGGCGGAGGACTTCATCGCCTTCTCGCTACGCCCGGAGCAGCAGAAGATCCACACCGTGAAGCTGGGCTACGGCTCGGTCAACAAGAAGACCACCGCGCTGCTCGACCCGGCCCTGGTGGAGCGCCTGAACACCGCGCCGGCCAACCTGGAGCAGGCGGTGCCGGTGGACTTCGCCTTCTGGGTGGACCACGGCGAGGAGCTGGAACTGCGCTTCAACGCCTGGGCGGCCAAGGGCAGTTAATCAGCACGCCGCCACACGCTGGCCAGCCAGGGCTGCTGCTCGCGTGGCAGCCCGGCGGGCCGGTAGTAGTGTTCCAGCTGCTCGAAGCCCGCCGCTTCGAGCAGCTGTTTCCAGTTATCCCAGTCGTGATAGGAACCGTAGCGCGGGCCGTTCCAGCCTTCGGCGTTGTCCCCGCGTGGGTTGGAGGAGAACAGCACGCCACCGGGCTTGAGCGCCGCGCGCAGCTCGCCCAGCACCCGCGGCAGTTCCTGGCGCGGCACGTGGAACAGGCTGGCGTTGGCATAGATGCCATCGAAGCGCGCCGCCGGCAGGTCCAGCGCCAGGAAGTCCTGCAGCCACACCTCGCAAGCGCTGGCCTGGCGGGCCATTTCCACGAAGTTCGGACAACCGTCCAGGCCCACCGGCGCATGGCCCAGGGCCTTGAAGGTGCACAGATCGCGGCCGGGGCCGCAGCCGAAGTCCAGCAGGGCGAAGGGCGGCTCGCCGTGGATGTGCCGCAGCAGGGCGGCGATGTTCTGGCTGACGTCGTGGTCGCGGGTGCCTTCGCGGAAGGCCTCGGCGCTGTCCTGGTAGTGCTGCAGGGTGAGGCGGGAGATGTCGCGGAGGGTCTGGTCGTCTAGGGGCATGGCGGGCGTCGGTGGGTCGCTGGGAGGGTCATTCTACGCCGGGTTTTTGGGGTGATGGGGGCTGGGGGGACTTGTAGGAGCGAGCTTGCTCGCGAATGGTGCCAGCCGGTAACAACAGTGTTCGGGATGAACGCCGTCCCCTCTCCCCAGCCCTCTCCCTGAAGGGAGAGGGGGCTTGTCCGTGCCGAGAGGAGGCTGGGTTTCAACCGGCAATCTCCGTGCTAGCCGGCTAATGCCGAAACACCAACGCACGCCGAACGGTCCCCTCTCCCTTCAGGGAGAGGGTTAGGGAGAGGGTGCTCTTCAGCACAGGCACCACCCACGACCGGCAGAACACCCTTCGCGAGCAAGCTCGCTCCTACGAAATAAAAAAGCGCGGCACACCCCCGAAGGACTGGCCGCGCAACACGCTCAACAGGGAATCAGAACTGCTCAGCCTCCAGCGCATACAGGCTTTCACTGCCAGCCCGCACAGCGCTGGCCAGGGACTCGGTGCGCGGCAACAGGCGGGCGAAATAGAAACGCGCCGTAGCCAGCTTGCCCTGGTGGAAGTCATCGGCCTGGCCGCTGGCGGCGCGGGCCATGCGCGCCCACATGTAGGCGTAGGCGGTGTAGCCGAACAGGTGCAGGTAGTCCACCGCCGCGGCGCCGGGCTCGCGCGGGTCTTCCTTGGCACGCTCCTGGAGTTGCCGGGTGAGGGCTTCCAGTTGGTCCAGGGCTTCCAGCAGCGGGGCGCTGAACTCGTCGTCCGCCGCGGCTCCGGCGAAGGCGCGGACTTCCCCGGCGAACAGCGCCAGCAGCTCGCCGCCGTTGGCCAGCACCTTGCGCCCGACCAGGTCCAGGGCCTGGATGCCGTTGGTGCCTTCGTAGATCTGCGCGATGCGCACGTCGCGCACCAGCTGTTCCTGGCCCCATTCGCGGATGTAGCCGTGGCCGCCGAACACCTGCTGGCCGTGCACGCAGCTTTCCAGCCCGGTGTCGGTGAAGAAGGCCTTGGCCACCGGGGTGAGCAGCGCTACCAGGCCTTCGGCGCGGGTGCGTTCTGCGGCGTCGTCGCCGTACTTGGCGATGTCCAGCTGCTGCCCGAGGTAGGTGGCGAAGGCGCGGCCGCCCTCGGTCAGGGCCTTCATGGTCAGCAGCATGCGGCGCACGTCGGGGTGCACGATGATCGGGTCGGCCGCCTTGTCCTTGGCCACCGGGCCGGTGGGTGCGCGGCTCTGGATGCGCTCGCGGGCGTAGCCCACGGCGGCCTGGTAGGACATCTCGGCGCAGCCGATGCCCTGGATGCCTATGGACAGGCGCTCGTAGTTCATCATGGTGAACATCGCCGCCAGGCCCTTGTTCGGCTCGCCCACCAGCCAGCCGGTGGCGCCGTCGAAGTTCATCACGCAGGTGGCCGAGGCCTTGATGCCCATCTTGTGTTCGATGGAGCCGCAGCTGACCGGGTTGTGCGCGCCGAGGGAGCCGTCTTCGCCGACCAGCACCTTGGGCACGAGGAACAGCGAGATGCCCCGCGAGCCGGCCGGCGCGTCGGGCAGCTTGGCCAGCACCAGGTGGATGATGTTTTCGGTCAGGTCCTGCTCGCCGCCGGTGATGAAGATCTTGGTGCCGCTGATTTTGTAGCTGCCGTCGGCCTGGGGCTCGGCGCGGGTGCGGATCAGCCCCAGGTCGGTGCCGGCGTGGGGTTCGGTCAGGCACATGGAGCCGGCCCAGCGGCCTTCGTACATGGCCGGCAGGTACTTCTGCTTCAACGCCTCGCTGGCGTGGGCGTCCAGCGCCAGGCAGGCGCCGGCGGAGAGGGTGGAGTAGAGCGCGAAGCTGGCGTTGGCCGCGTAGACCATTTCCTCGAACTGCACCGAGAGCATCTTCGGCATGCCCAGGCCGCCGAAGTCCGGGTTGCCGGCCAGGCCGACCCAGCCGCCCTCGGCGTAGGTGGCGTAGGCCTCGCGGAAGCCGGCCGGGGTGCTCACCGCGCCGTCCTTCCATTGCGCGCCCTGTTCGTCGCCGCTGCGGTTGAGCGGGGCGAGCAGGCCGCCGGTGATCTTCGCCGCTTCTTCGAGGATGGCGTCGGCGGTATCGGCGTCCACCCGCTCGGCCAGGGCCGGCAGGCGGCGCCAGAGGGCCGGGGCGTCGAATACGTCGGTGAGCAGGAAGCGCATGTCGCGCAGCGGAGCCTTGTAGTCGGGCATGAATGTACCTCGGCGCCCCGGCCTGGCCGGGGCGCTATCGCAAGTGGGAAGGGGAGGTCAGAGCTTCTGGGCCCAGTCGCGCAGGACGAATTTCTGCACCTTGCCGGTGGAGGTCTTCGGCAGTTCGGCGAAGACCACGGTCTTGGGCACCTTGAAGCCGGCCAGGTGCTCGCGGCAGAAGGCGATGATCTGCGCCGCCTCGGTGTCGGCATGGCCGGCCTTGAGGGTGACGAACGCGCACGGGGTTTCGCCCCAGCGCTCGTCCGGGCGCGCCACCACGGCCGCTTCCAGCACTGCCGGGTGGCGGAACAGCACGCCCTCGACCTCGATGGTGGAGATGTTCTCGCCGCCGGAGATGATGATGTCCTTCAGCCGGTCGCGGATCTCCACGTAGCCGTCGGGGTGCCACACCGCCAGGTCGCCGGTGTGGAACCAGCCGCCGGCGAAGGCTTCCTCGGTGGCGCTGGGGTTCTTCAGGTAGCCCTTCATCACGGTGTTGCCGCGCATGAAGATCTCGCCGACGCTCTGGCCGTCGCGCGGCACCGGCTCCAGCGTCTTCGGATCGGCGACCATCACGCCTTCCAGGGTCGGGTAGCGCACGCCCTGGCGCGACTTGATCCTGGCCCGCTCGTCCAGCGGCAGCTCGTCCCACTCTTCATGCCAGGCGCACACGGTGACCGGGCCGTAGACCTCGGTGAGGCCGTAGACGTGGGTGACGCGGATGCCCATTTCCTCCACCGCGCCTATGACCTTGGCCGGCGGCGCGGCGCCGGCGACCATGGCGTGCACCGGGTGGTCGATGGCGGCCTTGGCCGAGTCGGGCATGTTGATCAGCGCGTTGAGCACGATGGGCGCGCCGCACATGTGGCTGACGCGGTGCTCGCGGATCAGGGTGAGAATCTTCTGCGGGTCGACGCGGCGCAGGCACACGTGGGTGCCGGCCAGCGCGGTGACCGTCCAGGGGTAGCACCAGCCGTTGCAGTGGAACATCGGCAGGGTCCACAGGTACACCGGGTGCTGGCCCATGGACCAGGTCATCTGGTTGCCCAGCGAGTTCAGGTAGGCGCCGCGGTGGTGGTAGACCACGCCCTTGGGGTTGCCGGTGGTGCCGGAGGTGTAGTTCAGCGAGATGGCGTCCCACTCGTCGCGCGGCCAGGCCCAGGCGTACTCGGGGTCGCCCTCGGCCAGCAGGGCCTCGTAGTCCAGGCTGCTGACCGGCTCGCCCTCGCCGTATTCCGGGTCGTCGACGTCGATCACCAGCGGCGGGTGGTCGAGCATGCCCAGGGCGGCGCGGATCACGTCGTGGAACTCGCGGTCGGTGATCAGCACCTTGGCCTCGCCGTGCTGCAGCATGAAGGCGATGGCCTCGGCGTCCAGGCGCACGTTGAGGGTGTTGAGCACCGCGCCGATCATCGGGATGGCGAAGTGCGCTTCGAGCATCTGCGGGGTGTTGGGCAGCATGACCGCGACGGTGTCGCCACGGCCGATGCCGCGCCAGGCCAGGGCCGAGGCCAGGCGGCGGCAGCGTTGGTAGGTTTCGCGCCAGGTGCGGCGCAGGCTGCCGTGGATCACGGCGGTACGGTCGGGGTAAACGCTGGCGGTGCGTTCGATGAAGCTCAGCGGGGTCAGCGCGGTATGGTTGACCGAGGCAGGCGCGAGACCCTGTTCGAAGATCGACATATGGACACCCTGTGGCTGATTGTTAGCTCATTGTTCTTGGCTGCCCGCAGGCGGGTCGGGCGGCTGATGGGGCGATTTATAGCAATGCCGAGATAGTTATGGAAGTACAACCATATGCTTATGGTATAAATACTATATTCCAATAAAAGCACCCGGAACTGCCTCCATGCCTGAACTCAACACCCTGGTGCGCCTGCTCCGCGAGCCCGCGCCGGCGGCCGCCCAGGCCGATGCGCTGCTCGCCCTGTGCCGCGCCCGCGCGCCCCTGGAGCGCGCGCTCTACCTGGCCTGGCGGCCGCGTTCGCGCAGCTACGAGGCGCTTGGCGATGAACGCCTGCCGCCCGGCGCCGGCGACCCGCTGCAGGCCAACGACGAGGCCCTGCATGCAGCTTTTGCCGGCCGCCGCGACATGCCCCTGGACGAACTGCTGGCGCTGCCCGGCTGGCTGGGCGGGCGCCTGCGCCGCGCCGGCTGGAGCCATGGCCTGGCCTTGAACCTGGCGCTGGGCGGCGAACCCGGGCTGTTGCTGCTGGCCGCGCGGGATGCCGCCGCCATGCCCTGGCTGGGTTGGGTTGGCGAGCTGCTGGGTGAAGTAATGGCGCTGGCCGGCGGCGCACGCCGCACCGCGCCGCTGCTGGCCGCCGAGCCGCTGCCGGCGTTGCTGCTGGATGGCGACGGGCAGTTGCTCGACGGCAACCCGGCGCTGCATGGCCTGGCCGCCGAACTGGGCCTGGACGACGTGCGCGAGCTGCTGCCGAGCAACCACCGCGAGCTGCTGCGCAGTTGCCTGGCCCAGGCCCGCGCGGTGCAGGACGCGCCCAGCGAGCAGGGCGGCCGGCACTTCCTCTGGAGCTTCATCCCCGACGCCGGCCAGGCCGAGGTGCTGGTGCGCGGCCGCGAGGCCAGCGCGCAGATCCAGGGCGAGCGCGAGGCGGCCCAGGCGCGGCGGCTGTACCGGCAGATCATCGAGAACACCAGCGACCTGATTTCCCGCCGCACCCTCGACGGCGTCATCCTCGACGCCTCGCCCTCGTCCTGGCCGCTGCTGGGCTACTGGCCGGAGGAGATGCGCGGCCAGTCGGTGCTGCCGCTGCTGCACCCGGACGACCGCAAGCGCGTGGCCCGCCACACCCGCGACGCCCTGGAGCAGGACGGCTACGCGACCCTGACCTACCGCCTGCGCCACCGCGACGGCCACTACCTGTGGTTCGAGACCGCCAGCCGCGCTATCCGCGAGACCTACACCGGGGCGGTGGTGGAGGTGGTCAGCGTGTCCCGCGACATCACCGCGCGGGTGCGCGTCGAGGAGAACCGCCGGCGCCTGGCCGAGGTGGTGGAGGCCAACGCCGACCTGGTGCTGTTCGTCGATGCCGGCGCCCGCCCCAACTACGCCAACCCTGCGGCGCGCAAGGCGCTGAACCTGGGCGAGGACAGCCTGCCGGAGAGCCTCGCCGGGCTGTTCGACGAAGCCCTGCTGCAACGCCTGGCGGAGGAGGGCTGGAAGGCGGTGGACAGCCAGGGCGTGTGGCGCGCCGAGGGCCAGCTGCGGCCGCTGGGCGATGGCGCGCCGGTGCCGGTGTCGCTGGTGCTGCTGGGCCACCGCGCGGCCGGCGGCGAGCGCTACTACTCACTGGTGGCCCGCGACATGACCGAGCGCGAACTGCGCGAGCACCAGCAGCGCCGCCACCAGGACGAGCTGGCCCACAGCGCGCGCCTGGTCACCCTCGGTGAGCTGGCCTCGGGCATCGCCCACGAGATCAACCAGCCGCTGGCCGCGGTGGTCAACTACGCCGGCGCCAGCCAGCGCTACCTGGCGGCCCTGGGCAGCAACCCGGAGGCGGCGCAGCGCGTGGCCCAGGGCCTGGCGCGCATCACCGAGCACGCCAACCATGCCTCGGAAGTCATCCGCCGCCTGCGCGCCTTCCTGCGCAAGGGCCAGCGCCGCCTGCAGGCGCTGGACGTCAACGAGCTGGTGCGTGAGTCCCTTGGCCTGTGCGCCTGGGAAGCGGGGCAGGGCGGGGTAGCCATCGGCCAGGCGCTGGCGGAGAATCTGCCGCCGGTCTACGCCGACCGGGTGTTGCTGCAACAGGTGCTGCTGAACCTGCTGCGCAACGCCATCGAGGCCAACCGCGAGCGCCACGCCGGCGCGCCTTCGGCCATCGCCATCGGCTCGGCGCTGGAGGCGGACGGCCGGCTCTGCGTGTGGGTGGAAGACAACGGCCCGGGGGCCGACGAAGAGACGCTGGGGCGCATGTTCACGCCCTTCTACAGCAGCAAGCCGGACGGCCTGGGCCTGGGGCTGTCGATGAGCCGCGGCATGGTCGAAGGCTTCGGCGGCACCCTGGACGCGCGCCCGGCGGCCGACGGCCTGCGCCTGGAGTGCCGGCTGCCGGCGGCCGGCGAAGGGGGCAAGGCATGATGGAAAAAGCACAGGAGCAGGGCATGGAAGTACCGCAAGAGGCGGTGGTGTACGTGGTGGACGACGACCCGGGCATGCTCGAGTCCACGGTCTGGCTGTTCGAGTCGGTGGGTCTGAAGGCGCTGCCCTTCACCAGCGGCCGCGACTTCCTCGACGCCTGCCCGGCCGACGCCCACGGCTGCGTGCTGCTGGACGTGCGCATGCCCGGCCTGGGCGGCCTGAGCGTGCAGGAGGAAATGCGCCGGCGCGGCCTGGAGCTGCCGGTGATCTTCGTCAGCGGCCACGCCGACGTGCCCATCGTCATCCGCGCCTTCAAGGCCGGCGCGCTGGACTTCATCGAGAAGCCCTACAACGAGCAGCTGCTGCTCGACAGCGTGCAGCAGGCCCTGCAATCCCGCGCCCGCCAGCACGCCTCGCAAGCCGGCCTGGGCGAGGTGGACGAACGCCTCGCCGCGCTCACCCCGCGCGAGCGCGACGTGCTGCTGCCGCTGGTGCGCGGCTACACCAACCGCGAGGTGGCGGAGCAGCTGGATATCAGCGTGAAGACCGTGGACCTGTACCGGGCGCGGGTGATGAAGCGGATGCAGGCGCAGACGCTGGCCGACCTGGTGGGGATGGCTATTGCGGCGGGGTTGGTGGATCCGCTGCGGTTGCGGCCGTAGAGCACCCTCACCCCAGCCCTCTCCCGCAAGCGGGAGAGGGGGCTGTTCGGCGTCAACCTGTAGGAGCGGGCCCTGCCCGCGATTCGCGCGCAGGGCGCGCTCCTACAGGGGAATGGCGCGAGCGGGGCAGCGTAGGAGCGGATCTTATCCGCGATTGTGCTGCCCGGGATCGACATATCGCGGACGGAGTCCGCTCCTACGACCGTGCCTCCCTGGAGCCGTAGGGCGGATAACCGTTCGCGGTTATCCGCCGATACACCGGGGCCATAGCCAGCGCCAAGGTCAACCCTGGCGCCGCCGGAAGCCAGGGCCAAACGGCGGATAACGCCATAGGCGTTATGCGCCCTACGTGAAACGCCGCTGACCACCGAGGCATCCCCGGGGAGCTAACCCCCCACCGCCGTTGTCTGAAACAAGGCGGGTATACTCGCCCGCCTGCCCGAACCCCAGGAGCCCCGCTTGTCGAAGTCCCGTCCGTCGCGTCCGCTGCTTTCACTGCTCCTTGCCGCCGGCCTAAGCGCCAGCGCGGCGCTGTATGCCTGCCCGGCCGGGCAGTCGGAGGTCTGCCTGGGCGGCTGTATCTGCGTTGCCGACCCCGATGGGGTGTTCGGCGTGCTCCAGGAAGACGCGCGCAACGTCGCCGCACCCGCCCTGGCGCAGTGGCTCAGCCAGTCCCGCGAGCGCATGGTGGCCGCCGGCGTGCAGCCGCTGCCGCTGGACCTGCGCGTGCAACTGCAGGCCTGGTACCCGGACGACCTGCTGCAGGCGGTGCGCTACCGCGTCGGCCAGGGCCAGGACGTCGACGCCGCCAGCGCCATGCTGCAGAACCAGGACGTGGTCGCCGTGACGCTGGTCGACGTGGTGGTGTTCCGCAACGAGGACGACGCGCTGCACAACCTGGCCCTCTGGGCCCACGAGCTCAAGCACGTGCAGCAGTACCGCGAGCTGGGCGTGGACGGCTTCGCCCGCCAGTACGTGCGCAACTTCAGCGCCCTGGAAGACCCGGCCTACGCCATCCAGAACCAGGTCTCCCGGGAAGTGCGCAGCGCACGGGCGCCGGCCGGCGACTAGCCGGGTTCGCCGCCGGTTGGCAGGCGCTGCGGCGCGTTTGATGCACATCAAGGGGCCGATAACGACGAAGGCGCAGGCTTAGGGCACAACCCCTGTCCCCCTCCGGAGGTCCCCCATGAACGCCTACACGCGCCTGCTGCTGATCTGCGATCCCCTGCTCCGTGACTCCGCCGCCATGGCGCGGGCCAAGGCCCTGGCGCTGGCCGGTGGCGGCCACCTGCACATGGTTACCCTGGATGCCCTGCCGGTGGGCCTGGGCGTGCTCGACAGCGTGCTGCAGACCCGCGCCCGCGAAGAAACCCGGCTGCGCCAGGAGCGCTGGCTGGAGGAACGCGCCGGGGAGCTGCGCGCCCAGGGCGTCGAGGTCGGCGTCGAGGCGATCTGGACCGAGAACCCGCTGGAGGAGGCGCTGCGCCTGGTGGAGCAGCACGGCATCGACCTGGTGGTGAAGGACAGCCAGTACGAGCCGGCCCTGAGCCGGGCGATCATGACGCCCCTGGACTGGCAACTGCTGCGCCGTTGCCCGGTGCCGCTGCACCTGGTCAGCACCGCCGACAACCCACGCCCGCAGCGGGTGCTGGCCGCGCTGGACCTGTCCCAGGACGACGTGCTCGTCGACCAGCTCAACGACCACATCGTCGAGTCGGCGCAGGCCCTGGCCCGGCAGTGCGGCGCCGAGCTGCACCTGCTGCAGGCCTATGACCTGGCCAGCGGCTACCTGGCCTATGCCGCCGGGCCCGTGGCCTGGTCGCCGGAGGTCGCCGAGCAGATGAGCGGCCGCTCGCGCCAGCGCATGGACCGCATCGGCGAGCGCTTCGGCGTCGGCCGGCCCTACCAGCACCTGGTCAAGGGCGCGGCCACCCAGGTCATCAGCGAATTCGCCAACGAGAAACGCTTCGACGTGGTGGTCATGGGCACCCTCTACCGCCCGGGCCTGGCGAAGATCATCGGCAGCACCACCGAACAGGCGCTGTACCGGGTGCACTCGGGCATTCTCGCGGTCCGGCCCTGAGGCGCGCGGCCATGAAGATGGTCGCGTTCCTCGCCCTGCTGCTGTCGCTCTGGGCCATCGCCGTGGTGGCCTGGATGATGCTGCGCTATACCCCCGCCGGCGGCGACGCCCAGTACGTGTTCCTCTGGGACCGCTGGGAGAACCGCGTGTGCCTGGTGTCCATCGGCAACCCGTCGCGGATCATCTGCGACCCGCGCTCGCTCTGGGTGGAACAGCAGAAGGACGACGGGCCCACGGCGCGTCGTCCTTGATAGCAGGCGCTCAGCTGCCGTGGCGCCGTTGCTCGGCGTCGCGGCGGCGGGCCTCGGCCAGCGCGTGGGGCGCGGCCAGGCGTTGCTGCAGGCGCTCCAGGTAGTCGCGGGCCTGGGTTTCGTCGTGGAAGGGCACCCGGAACTGGTCGAGCTGGACGTAGCAGTGGCCATCGCGGGTGTGCAGCAGTTGCGTGCGCATGGAAGCCTCCTGGCGGAGCCGGCGGGGAAGTGGACTGCAACCACTTGTACGCCGCGCAGGGGGCGACGGCTTGATCCGCATCAACCCCGCGCAGCGGACGCTGCCGGCCACAGCCGGACGGCAGCGCGGTGCTTTCTCAGCAGTCGCCCTGCAGGGCGGCCCTTTCCTGGCGGCGGCTGGCGGCCAAGGAGATCGACCAGAGCACGAAACCGCCGATGGCCAGCAGGCTGCCCACCCAGCCCGGCGAGGTCCAGCCGTAGCCGGCGGCCAGGGCCAGGCCGCCGAGGAACGGGCCCAGGGCGTTGGCGAAGTTGAAGGCCGAGTGGTTCAGCGCCGCGGCCAGGCCCTGGGCGTCCTCGGCCACGTCCATCAGGCGCGTCTGCAGCACCGTGCCCAGGGCGCCGCCGAAGCCGACGAAGAACACGCAGAGCGCGATGCTCCAGATGTTGCCGGCGGTGAACGGGAAGATCGCCAGCACCACCGCGCTCCACACCAGCAGGCCGCCGGCGGTGGGCATCAGCGCGCGGTCGGCGAGCACCGGGATGAACATGTTGCCGAGGGTCATGCCGACGCCGAACACCGCCAGCACCAGCGGCACCACGGCGGGGGAGACGTGGGTGACCGCGCCGAGGATGTCGGCCAGGTAGGTGTACACCGCGAACAGGCCGCCGAAGCCGATGGCGCCGATGCCCAGGGTCAGCCACACCTGGCCGCGCTTCAGCGCGCCCAACTCGCGCAGCGGGCTGGCGCCGGCCTCGGGCGGCGAGTACGGCGCCAGCAGGCGCACGCAGAGCATGGTGGTCACGCCCAGGGCGGCGACCAGCGCGAAGCTCCAGCGCCAGCCCAGGGCCTGGCCCAGCCAGTTGGCCAGGGGCACGCCGACGATGGTGGCCACGGTCAGCCCGAGGAACATCCGCCCGACCGCCACTGTGCGCCGGTGCGGCGGCACCAGCGAGGCGGCCACCAGCGCGGCGATGCCGAAATAGGCGCCGTGGGGCAGGCCGCTGATGAAGCGGAACAGCAGCATCCAGTGGTAGGTCGGCGCCAGCGCGCTGAGGCCGTTGCCGATGGCGAACAGCCCCATCAGCAGCACCAGCAGGGTGCGCCGCGGCAGGCGCGCGCCGAGCACCGCCAGCAGCGGCGCGCCCACCACCACGCCCAGGGCGTAGGCGCTGATCACATGGCCGGCGGTGGGCGCATCGATGCCCAGGGCCGGGGCGAAGAGCGGCAGCAGGCTCATGGTGGCGAACTCGGTGGTGCCGATGGCGAAGCCGCCCACGGCGAGGGCGAATAGCACCAGGGCCGCACCGCGGCTGCGCGGTTCGGTTGTGGAGGTAGTCATCAGGGGTCCTTTGGTCTTATGCGGTGCGCCGGGGCGCGGCTGTCACGGGGAGCACGGTCAAGGCAGTGACCGACAGCGAAAGGACGCACAGGATAGCAGAAGGTTCCGCCGGGGTGGACGGAAGGCTCGGAATAGATGGGTAGGGCGTTGGTCGTTTTTGCTGGGTAAAGCGGTATCCATGTCTGTAGGAGTGTTCCTGGTGGGCGTGTCTGTCAGGGTGATGGGTATCGCTTCGCTCCACCCATCCTACGTCAGGGTTTGCGCTGCTTTGCGGGACGGAGGCTGGGTCGGGAAGCGTCGGCGGAAGGGGGCTGGAGAGGGGCGGCATCTTGCTTGGCGGGCAGCGGGGGCGGGCTGCCGGCGGGGCGATGACGGATTTGGATACTGAGTAGTATGTTGATCGCAAGACGGGATTCCGGCCTGCCCGGGATGCGTCGTCACTTTTCGAAAACCTACTCGGTAGTATTCCCATGAGCATCATCTGGAGCCCACCGCTGACCGCCGACGAGCGCCGCTGGCAGGAGATCGCCCGGCTGCTCGGCGAGCGGCATTTCCGCCCGTTGGCCGCCGAGATCGACCGCGACCAGCGCTACCCGCTGGAACACCTGCCCGTGCTGCTGGAAAACCGCCTGAGCGGCATGTTCGTGCCCCGCGAACATGGCGGCGAAGGGGCATCGCTGTGCGCGCTGGTGGCCGTGGTCGAGGAGCTGGCGCGCGGCTGCGCTTCCACCGCTGCGATCATGGCGGCCCTGTCCCTCGGCGCGTTCCCCGTACTGCTCGGCGGCAGTGACGCGCAGAAGCGCCGGCTGCTGGGCGGGCTCGCCGAAACCGGGGCCGCGGTGAACTTCGCGCTCAGCGAGCGTGGCGCGGGCTCCGACCCCGCCGCCCTGCAGACCACCGCCATCCGCACGGGCAAGGGCTGGCGGATACGCGGCGAGAAATGCTGGCTGGGCAACGGCGGCCACTCCCGGCACTTCATCGTCTTCGCCGCCACCGGCGAGAACGCTGGCAGGAAGGCCATCAGCGCCTTCGTCGTGGCCCGGGACGCCGAGGGCGTGGTGATCGACCACTACGAAGACAAGCTGGGCATCCGCGGCACCACCACCACCAACCTGAAGCTGGACACCTACGTCGAGGACGACGCCGTCGTCGGCGAAGCCGGCAAGGGCCTGGGCCTGGCGCTGGCCACCCTTGGCGTGGGGCGCGTGGTCATCGCCGCCCAGGCCAACGGCATCGCCCTGGCGGCATTCGAGGAGGCCGCGGCCCATGCGGTGGAACGCAGCACCTTCGGGCGCCCGATCATCGACCACCAGGGCGTCGGCTTCAAACTGGCCGACGCCGTCACCTCGCTGTCCGCGGCCCGCATGCTGACCTACGAAGCCGCCCGCGCATACGACCGCGGCGACGACATAACCGGGCTGGGGGCGATGGCCAAGCTGTTCTCCAGCGAATCTTCCCACCGCATTGTGGACGATGCCCTACAGATTCTGGGTGGCCGGGGCTACGTAAAGCCCAGCGCGATGGAACGTTATTATCGCGACCAGCGGATCACCGAAATCTACGAAGGCACTTCGGAGATCCAGCGGGTGGTCCTGGCGCGCCAGGTAAAACATTCGTTGTGTGCAAACCCGAACAAGAAGGAATGAAGTGTGGCTAATAAATCCGTCCGTTACGAAAACATGCCGCTGCGTCAGTCGGCGATATTGGATGCCGCGGCAGAGGCGTTTTCCAGAGTTGGTTATGAAGCAACTTCGATCGATTACGTGGCGGATCAGATACAGGCTACCAAGGGCAGTGTCTATTACTACTACCGGAGCAAGGGGGACCTGTTCGCCGCCGTGCACCGGCGGGCCATGGAAATGAACCTGGAAAGCGTTGCGCCCATCGCCGCGGACGTAGCCCTGGGCGCGGACCAGCGGCTGCGGCGGATGGCGATCGAACATACCCGGCTGATGATGGAATACACGTCCTACCAGCGGGTGACCGTGCAGGGCGTCGAGATGCACCTCACCGGCAGCCTGACCGATGCCCAGCGCGCCGAGATGCAGCGGCTCATCGTCATGCGCGACGAATACGAAGCGCTGTTTCGCGAAGTGATAGAGGAGGGAATCGTCGCCGGCATATTCAAGTCCGTCGATTCGCACCTGTTGGTCAAGCCGCTGTTGGGGGCATTGAACTGGACGACCATGTGGTATCGCCGGCAACCGGGCGAAACGGATATGCAGCGGCTGAAAGTTGCAGAAGATATTGCGGATTACGTCGTAGATGGTCTCAGGCAAACCTAAAACAACTAGAAGGTAGTAGAGATGAATACGGTAGTCGATAAAGAAACCAGCGAGGCATGGCATGCGGTAGCGCACTGGTACCACTCGTTTTTCACTGGGATGGTACTTTCCTCGGTGACCCGGCAAGGCACATCCCGCGCGGCGGAACTGGTCTACCAGGTGTTCTGCCGCCAACGCTCGGAACGGTTCCTCCAGGGCCTGGCGAAACTGGGCATCGACAAGCTCCCGCCCGCGGTGGCCGCCGCGCAATATCACTACCTGTCGAACAACATCGGCGGCGTCTGCGTCGAGTACATGTACGAGAGCGACCGCAAGGCCTGGGTGCGCTACACGCCGCCGCGCTGGATCTGGTCGGGCACCGCGCTGTGCGGCATCCCCTCGGAGGTTTCCGCGGCCATGCTGCGTGGCTGGCATGCGCAGAACGGCGTCACCCTGGGCAACCCGCGCCTGGGCTTCGTCTGCACCAAGCAGACCGCCGACGGCCAGTCCGGCCTCGAAGGCTACTACTACGAATACGACGCGCCCCTGGCGCCCCACGAGCGGCTGCGCTTCGCCCGCCACGAAGACGCCCCGGACTTCGACCCGGCCGCCGCGCCCACGCTGCCCTCCAGTGATTGGCCGCAGGCGCGCATCGAGAAGGCCAGCCGCAACTATGCGATGGAATACGTCCGCTCGACCCTGCCCACCGCCGTCGACCTCTTTGGCCCCAGCGAGGCGGTGAACGTGCTGCGCCTCTCGGCGCGCCAGGTCGCCATGCAGTGCTATCACGAGACGGCGGCGCGCCTGGGCGTGGCACAGGACAAGTCGCTGCACGCCTTCGTCGACTTCCTGGCCAGGCTGGCCCGGGCCCAGGGGGACGAGGTCAGGGTGCAGGAAACCACCGACGGCTACGCCATCAGCCAGCGCGGATGGACGCTGTTCGGCCAGGCACAGGCCCTGCACCCGGCGGTCTTCGACATCTGGAACGGCCTGCTGGAAGGCGCCGCCGATGCGCACAACCACCGGCTGGCGCTGAGCGTCACCCACAAGGACCTGGCCAACGGCCGCTTCACCTGGCACGTCGGGGGAGGTGTGTGATGGCCGGCGCACTGGAAGGACTGCGCGTCATCGACGCCTCGCGGGTTCTCGCCGGGCCCTTCGCCGCGCAGATACTGGCGGACCACGGCGCCGACGTGGTCAAGGTGGAAGGCCCCGAGGGCGACGAGTGCCGGGGCTTCGGCCCGCCGTTCGTGGAGGGCAGCGCGGCGTATTTCAACGCGGTGAACCGCAACAAGCGGGCGATCACCCTGGACATGGGCTCCGAGGCCGGCCGCGAGGTGTTCTGGACGCTGCTGGAAAGCGCCGACGTGCTCATCGAGAACTTCAAGGCGAGCACCCTGCGCGCCTGGGGCATCGAATCGCCGCTGGAGATCACCCGGCGCCTGCCCAGGCTCGTGCATTGCCGCATCACCGGCTTCGGCGACGACGGCCCGCTCGGCGAACTGCCCGGCTACGACGCCGTGGTGCAGGCGCTTTCCGGCCTGATGAGCATCAATGGCGAACCCGGGCGGCTGCCGGTCAGGCTGGGCTCGCCCATCGTCGACATGTGCACCGGCATGAACGCGGCGCTCGCGGCCCTGCTGGCGCTGCACGAGCGCAACGGCAGCGGCCGCGGGCAGATGGCCGACGTCGCCCTGTACGACAGCGGGGTGAGCATGGCGCACCCGTACCTGGCGAACTTCCTGGCCTCGAAGGTGCCGCCCAGGCCGGTCGGCAATGGCCACCCGAACATAGTGCCCTACGACCTGTTCGAGACGGCGGGCGCGCCGATATTCGTCGCCGTGGCGAACAACCGGCAGTTCCGCCTGCTCGCCCAGCTGCTGGGGGCGCCCGGCCTGGCGGACGATGCGCGGTACGCCAGCAACGGGCTGCGCGTCGAGAACCGGGCCGCGCTCGAAGTCGAGCTGAAAAGGCTGTTCAGGCAAGTCCGCGGCGAGGCGTTCGGCGAGGAGCTGCTGCGCAAGGGCGTGCCGGCCGCGGCCATCCTCGACGTCGGGACGGTGGCGCAGGCGCCGCATACGCTGCATCGCCACATGGTCATGGACGAGGAGGGCTACAGCGGCCCGGGCATCCCGGTGAAGCTGGCGCGCACGCCGGGCGCCTTGCGCAGGCGGCCGCCCCGGCTCGACGAGCACCGCGACGAAGTGCTCATGGCGTATGGCTTTTCCAGTGCGCAGATAAAGGCGCTCGCCGAGCGCGGCGTATTCGGCGCCGAACGGGAGCCTTGAGGCTGCCCGCGCGCCTTTCGCGCCTGGGCCGGCCGCAAGGCTGACCCGCACTCACCAGCACGATCAATCGAATAGCGGCTGTCCCTCTGCGAAGAGCGGGCAAGGGCCTTTGCATGCTTTTCGCAGGCAACCAACGGGTGGAGAACAACGATGCAATCAGCAACCCCCGCAATAACGCTGGCCGATCTGAACCCGTCGGACGTCGACGCGACCTATCGGAAACTCAACCTGAGAATCCTGCCTTTCCTGTTCATCTGCTACGTGCTCGGCTTCATCGACCGGGTGAACATCAGCTTCGCCCACCTGGAGTTCAGCGCCGACATCGGCCTCAGCGAAGCCGCCTACGGCTTCGGCGTGGGCCTGTTCTTCGTCGGCTACATCCTCTTCGAGGTGCCGAGCAACCTGTGCCTGCAGCGATTCGGCGCGCGGGTCACCATCTCCCGGATCATGATCCTCTGGGGGCTGATCTCCACCTGCATGATGTTCGTGCAGACCCCCATGCAGTTCTACGTCGCGCGCATAGCGCTGGGCTGCGCCGAGGCGGGCTTCCTGCCCGGGGTGATTCTCTACCTGACCTACTGGTACCCGTCCGGGCGCCGCGCCCGCGTCACCTCCAGGTTCATCCTCGGCATCGCCGCGGCCGGCACCATCGGCGGCATCGTCTCCGGCTGGATCATGCACAACATGGGCGGCGTATACGGGCTGAAGGCCTGGCAGTGGCTGTTCCTGCTCGAAGGCTCGCCGTCCATCGTCGCCGGCGTGATCGCCTACTTCTACCTGGCCGACAAGCCGGAGCAGGCGAAGTGGCTCAGCCCGGCGGAAAAGGCCATCGTCCAGGCGCACCTGGCCGAGGACGCCAGCGCCAAGGCCGCCGTCGAGAAGGGCCACGACTTCTCCGCGGCGCTGAGGAACCCCTGGGTCTACATCGCCGCCTTCGGCTATTTCGTCATTCCCTGGGCCGGCTCGGTGCTGAACTTCTGGGCCCCCACGCTGATCAAGCAGTCGGGGGTGACCAACGTCTGGTACATCGGCCTGCTGTCCGCGCTGCCCTGGATAGTCGGCGCGATCGGCATGCTCATCGTCTGCTGGAACTCCGACCGGGTGGTGGAGCGCCGCTGGCACTTCATGGCCTGCATCCTGGTGGTGGCCGGGGCCGTCGCCGCCATCGGCTACCTGCCGTCGAACTGGACGCTGTCGATCGTCCTGCTGTCGATCATGTGCGTCGGCTATCTCTCGGTGACGGCGTTGTTCTGGACCATTCCCACTGCGTTCCTGTCCGGCACGGCGGCGGCCGGAGGCATCGCGCTGATCAGCAGCCTGGGGCAGGTGGGTGGGCTGACCGCGCCCATCGTCATCGGCTGGGTGCGCGGGGCGACGGGGAGCTTGTCGTGGGGGATGTATACGGTTGCGCTGGTGTTGATCGCGGGGGGCCTGACCATCCTGCTGGGGATTCCCAGGCGCATGTTGCGGGAGAACAAGGCGAAGTAGGAGCGAGCTTGCTCGCGAACGGTGTTCTGCCGGCTGGATTCGGGGCGTGTCCTGAAGAGCGCCCTCTCCCTAACCCTCTCCCTGAAGGGAGAGGGGACCGTTGGGCAGACGTTGATGTTCTGGAGTCAGCCGGCTAGCGCAGAGATTGCCGGCTGAAGCCATTCCTTCTCTCGGCACGGACTAGCCCCCTCTCCCTTCAGGGAGAGGGCTGGGGAGAGGGCGCGGAGTCGACCAGACACACCAAGACAACAACATATCGCTGATCTGAAAATAATGATTATCATTCGCCACCTACTGCCACACCCCACCAGGACACCCCATGTCCCCAGCCCCCGCACCCACCCAGGGCACCCCCGGCCTAGCCCCCACCCGCGATGGCCGCGACCTGTTCTACCAGACCCTCTCAGGCCCGGCGGAAGGGCAGGCCCCCACCGTGGTGTTCGAGAGCGGCCTGGCCGCCAGCCGTTCCTTCTGGGGGCTGGTCCAGCCTTTGGTGTCCCAGTGGACCCGCGCCGTGGTCTACGACCGCAGCGGCCTCGGCCGCAGCCCGGCGGACGCCCAGCCGCGCAACATGCAGCGGATGGCCGACGACCTCAACGACCTGCTCGACCACCTCGGCCCCGGGCCCTTCGTGCTGGTGGCGCACAGCGGCGGCGGCCCCCTGGTGCGCGCCGCCACCGCCGCGCGGCCGGAGCGCATCGCCGGGCTGGTGCTGGCGGACGTCTCCGACGAAGCCTGCGAACTGATCTTCACCCCGGCCTTCCGCCGCCTGGAGAAGTTCGCCCACGCGGCCAGCTGGCTGCTGGCCCGCTGCGGCTTGCTGGAGCGCTGCTACCGCAAGGCCATCGCCGTACTGCCCGAAGACGTACTCGCCGACCTGCGCCGGGAAGGCTTCACCATGCCCGTAATGCATACCCGCGGCGCCGAGCTGGCCGGCCTGGTGGCGGCGCTGGAAACCTATCGCAACCAACCGCCGGTGCTGCCGGACATCCCGCTGACGGTCATCTCCGGCGCCCTGGCGGACTTCGGCATGAGCGAGCGCATCCGCGCGGCGGCCAACGCCGCCCATGCCTACCGCGCCCGGCAGTCGCCCCAGGGCCGCCATGTGCTGGCCGAGCGCTCGGGCCACGGGCTGATCC
The DNA here is from genome assembly GCF_052367875.1 of Pseudomonas sp. A6. NCBI lineage: Bacteria > Pseudomonadati > Pseudomonadota > Gammaproteobacteria > Pseudomonadales > Pseudomonadaceae > Pseudomonas > Pseudomonas sp. A6. The sequence goes on from NZ_CP198970.1 coordinate 3,226,195, forward strand.
TCAGCGAGCCGGCGCTGGTGGCCGAGGAGGTCGCGCGGCTGCTCGGCGTGGCGGTCTAGCCAAGTGGTTGCTTTTGCCTGACGGAATGGTCTTACGGCTCTGGCTGACAGAGGCCGCGAACCACTAGACTCGCCGGACACAAGAATGCCGAGAGCCGTGACCTTGTCCCGAGCCGCAACGAGATTCGCGTCCCTGCTGCCCCGCCTGTGCCTGGCGTTGCTGGCGCTGCTGCCGGCCCTGGCGCCGGCCTGCTACAAGACCCTGCGCTGGGACGACGACCCGCCCTTCAGCATGCTCCTGCCCAATGGCGAGATCGGCGGCATCAACGTCGACATCAACCGGCTCACCCTGGAGCGCCTGGGCTGCCAGGTGACGCTGGTCAAGCTGCCCTGGGCGCGGGCGCTGAAGGAGCTGGAGCAGGGCCGTCTCGACGTGTTGCCGGGCGCCTTCCGCCGGCCGGAGCGCGAGGTCTACGCCTACTTCTCCGGGGTCATCCTGCAGCCCTCGCGGAACATCCTGTTCATGCGCAAGGGCGACCCCGCCCGGGACGGCCTGCATGGCCTGCTCGACCTGTTGGGCACCTCGTTCCGCCTGGGCGCGCAGGTCGGCGTGAGCTACGGCGAGTCCTACCAGCAACTGCTCGCCAACCATGACTTCGCCAGCCGGGTGTTCTTCAATCCCAGCCGCGGCAACCTCTGGCACATGATCGACAAGGGCCGCCTCGACGGCATCATCGCCGACGAGAACAGCGGCCTCTACGAGCTGGAGCAACTGGGCCTGAACGAACGCATCGGCCCCACCGCCGTGGTGGTTTCCAGCGACGCCGCGGAAGTCGCCTTCAGCAAACGCACCACCACGCCGGCGTTCGTCGAGCGCTATGCCCGGGCGATGCGCGAGCTGGTCGAGGGCGGGGAGTACCAGGCGATCCTGCAGCGCTCCTTAGCCCCCTGTAGGAGCGCGCCCTGCGCGCGAATCGCGGGCAGGGCCCGCTACGTTTTCTGGGTTCCCGCGTTCGCGGGAATGACGGGGTGAGAGTCGTGTTTTCCGACGTCATTCCCGCGAACGCGGGAACCCAATAGACGGTTGCTCCTACCGCACCGGCAGGCCCGGCTTCTCGTAGGAGCGAGCTTGCTCGCGAACCGCATGGCACCGCATTTGTTCGCGAGCAAGCTCGCTCCTACGAAGAGCACGGCCGCGGGGATTCTGGAGAATGCGCCGGGCCTCACCCCAACCCCTGCGCCCGCAGGTGCGCCTTCAGGGCCTCGATGAACACCCGCACCTTGCGCGTGTTGCGCCGGTGCGGCAGGAACAGCACGTGGATGGTGGCGCCGAAGGCGCTCTGGTCGCGCCAGCAGTCCGGCAGTTGTTCCACCAGCTCGCCGCGGGCCAGGTAGGGCAGGGCGCTCCATTGCGGCAGGAACTGCACGCCGTGGCCGGCCAGCAGGCAGGCGAGCAGGAAGTCGTAGTTGTCGCTGGCCAGGCGCGGCACCGGCTGCTTCAGGCGGATGCGCTCGCCGTCGCGGTTCACCCACCAGAAGTTCCGGTTGAGCATGGGGTGGCGGAAGATCAGCCAGTCGTGCTCGGTGTAGTTCTCCAGGGTCACGTCCATGCCCTTGCGCGCCAGGTACGCGGGGCTGGCGCACAGCAGCAGGTGGTTCTCCAGCAGCGGCTGGGCGATCACCCCCGGCAGGTCGACAGGGCCGTCGCGCAGGGCCAGGTCGTAGCCGCCTTCCACCAGGTCGGCGAACTCGTCCTGCAGGTCCACCTCCAGGCGCACCTGCGGGTATTCCTCGAGGAAGGCGCCGCACACCTGGTTGAGGAAGGCCGGGGCGAAGGAGGGCGGGGCGGCGATGCGCAGGGTGCCGCGCAGGTCCTTCTGCAACTGCTCCACTTCCGCGCCGGCCGCCTGCAGGTGTAGCAGCGCCTGGCGCGCGCCCTCCAGGTAGATCTGCCCGGCCTCGGTCAGCGCCATGCGCCGGGTGGTGCGCTCGAACAGCCGCGCGCCGAGTTCCGCCTCCAGCTGCGCCACGCCCTTGGTCACCGCCGAGGGTGTCTTGCCCAGGTGTTCGGCGGCGCGGCTGAAGCCGCCGTGGTCGGCGGTGGCGACGAACATGGTCAGGGCGGTCATCTTGTCCATTTATCTATTCCTGTCAGGCACAGAAGTTGTGCAAAAAATCGGCATTAAAGCCGTGCCGGGCTTTGGTTAACCTGCGTTCACACAACAAGAACCTGGGCGAACCCATGAAAATACTGATTCCGGCGCTGGTGTCCATGGCCTGTGTTTTTTCCTCAGCGGAAAGTATGGCCGCCGCTGACCTCATCCTCCACGGCGGCAAGGTCTACACCGCCGAGCCCGGCCAGGGCCTGCAACAGGCGGTGGCCATCGAGAACGGCAAGGTCCTGGCGGTGGGCAGCGACGAGCAGGTGCTGCGCCTGAAGGCCGCCGGCACCCGCGTCGTCGACTTGCAGGGCAAGGTGCTGATGCCCGGCTTCATCGACTCCCACAGCCACACCGTGAAGGGCGGCCTGCAGATGCTCCAGGCCAACCTCGACGGCGAGCTGCTGCCGGTGCCCGAGCTTGAGAAAAAGCTGCGCGAATGGCGCGACAACGGCAAGGCGAAGCGCGGCGAGTTCCTCAGCGTCGGCGGCCTGCCGTCCACCTACTGGGGCGACATCCCGGCGCTGGAGAAGACCTTCAACCAGGGCGAATGGGCCCAGGTGCCGATCCTCTTCGTCGGCTGGGACCTGCACACCGGCTGGGCCAACCAGGCCATGCTGAAACTCGCCAAGGTGGACGCGGCGAAAGTCGCCACCCTCGAGGGCGAAGAAAAAGCCACCCTCGGCGTCCATGCCGACGGCACCCCCAACGGCTTCCTGGTCGACGCCGGGCTCTACCCGCTGCAGGCGCTGCTGCCGCTGCCCAGCACCGAGGAACTGACCCGCGGCGCCTACGCCGCGCTGCGCTACTACAACAGCCTGGGCATCACCGCCTGGATGGACCCGCTGGCCAACGAAATCCCCGGCGCCGACATCACCAACGCCTCCACCGGCGTGCTGCCGATCTACAAGGCCCTGGCCGAGAAGGGCGACCTCTCCGTTCACGTCGCCGCGCTGCTGATGGCCGACTCCAAGGCCACCCCGAAGGACCTCGACGAGCTGGACAAGGTGCGCCAGCAGTTCCTCGGCGTGCCGAACCTGACGCTGCCGGGCATCAAGATTTTCGCCGACGGCGTGGCCGAGGTGCCGGCACAGAGCGCGGCCATGCTCGAGCCCTACAAGAACTCGCACAAGTTCGGCGAACTGCTGATCGACCCCAAGCACTTCGGCGAGCTGGTCAGCGCCGCCGACGCCCGCGGCTGGCTGGTGCACGTGCACGCCATCGGCGACCGCGCCATCCACGAGTCGCTCAACGGCATGGCCCAGGCGCGCCGCGACCGCCACAGCGGCATCCCGCACTCCATCACCCACCTGCAGATGGTCAACCCCAAGGACTTCGACCGCTTCAGGCAGTTGGACGTGATCGCCTCCATGCAGCTTTACTGGGCCAGTGCGGATGAATCGAGCATCGACCTCGTCAAACCCTACGTGGACGCCATGGTCTTCATGTACACCTACCCGGCCCATTCCCTGCTCAAGCACGGCGCGACCCTCGCCGGGGCCAGCGACTGGCCGATCACCACGCCCGACCCGTGGAAGGCCATCTACCAGGCGGTGACGCGCAAGGGCCCGAAGGGCGTGCTCAACGCCGACGAGGCCATTGACCGCCAGGTCATGTTCCAGGCCTACACCCTCAACGCCGCGCGGATGATCCGCCTGGAAGACAGCATCGGTTCGCTCAAGCCCGGCAAGCAGGCCGACATGGTGGTGCTGGACCGCGACGTCTTCACCGCGGAACCCGAAGCCCTGCGTGACACCCAGGTGCTGACCACCTGGTTCGCCGGCCGTGAAGTCTACAGCCGGCCGCTGACAGCCCAGCGCTGATCAGCCGGGCGGGGAAGCCCGCCCAGCGTTTTTCCAAATCGACAAAGGAGCCTTGCAGTGATCATCCATTCCTTCGTGAGCGAAACCCGCGAGCCGTTCGAGCGCGGGCGGCAGATTGGAGAGCGGTGGGCGGAACAGATTCGGCGCACCGTGGCGCTGTACCTCGACTTCTTCCCCCGCGTGGGCGTGCCCGCCGAGCAGGTGCGCGGCATCGGCGAGGCCAGCCTGGCCGCGCTGGACGCCTGGTGCCCGACCCTGGCCCGTGAGATCGAGGGCCTGGCCGCCGGCGTGCAGCTGCCGCTGTGGCAACTGGCGGCGCTGAACGCGCGCACCGAAATCCTCGCGGTGATGCCGGCGCAACCGCTGGAAGGCGAGTGCTCCACTGCGGTCTACGCGCCCCATGGCGCCGCCGCGCCGCTGAGCATCCAGACCTGGGACTGGCACGACAGCCTGGTGCCCCACGGCCTGCTGCTGCAGCTGGCCGCCGGCAGCGGGCTGACGGTCAAGCTGTTCACCGAGTTCGGCATGCTCGGCAAGATCGGCGTCAACAGCGCCGGCCTGGGCATGCACTTCAACATCCTCCACCACGCCGGCGACAACGCCGAGGCCGGGGTGCCGGTGCACGCCATCGCCCGCCGCGTGCTGGAAGAGGCCACAAGCGTGGCCGAGGCCATCGAACTGGTGGGCTCGGCCCGCGTCAGCGCCTCCACCGTGCTGACCTGCTTCAGCCGCGACGACGCCGAACTGCGCGCCGCCAGCATCGAGATGAGCCCGGCGGCCACCGCCGTGGTGCCGCCGCGCGCCGATGGCTGGGTGCTGCACACCAACCACTTCGTCGATCCGCAGCAGGCCCGCGGCGAGCGCACCGCAGACGTCTCCACCACCTACGCGCGCTTCGACCACCTGGCGGCCATGGCCCCGGGGATGGTCCGCGAGGGTCTGGCGCAGCGCGCCGAGGCCTTCTGCGGCGAGGCCGGCGAGCAGGCGGTGGTGTGCTTCCACCCGGACCTGTCGCAACCGGACACCGAGCGTTGGGAAACCCTGCTGACCATCGGCCTGGACAGCGTCGGCTGCAACCTGGAGTACCACGCCGGCAACCCGAAGGCCCTGGCCCGCGACGGCTTCCTGCGCTTCTGAGCTGAACGACCCACCCCCGCGGCGGCCACCCGGCCGCCGCGCGGAACACTGCTGCCACAAGAACAAGAGCAGACCACCATGATCGACCACACCCCCACGCCCGGCTCGCGCTCGGCGTTCAAAACCTTCTGCGTCTCCGGCATGGGCACCGCGCTGGAGTTCTACGACTTCGTCATCTACGGCTACGCCGCCGCCCTGGTCTTCCCCAAGCTGTTCTTCCCCGGCATGGACCGCCTCACCGCGGTGCTGGTGGCCTTCGCCGCCTTCGGCGCCGGCTTCTTCGCCCGGCCCCTGGGCGGCGTGGTGTTCGGCCACCTGGGCGACCGCTACGGGCGGCAGAAGGCGCTGGTCGCCACGCTGCTGCTGATGGGCATGAGCACCCTGCTGATCGGCTTCCTGCCGGACTACGCCAGCCTGGGCATCGCCGCGCCCATCCTGCTGGTGGGCCTGCGCCTGGTGCAGGGCTTCGCCGCGGGCGGGGAGTGGGGCGGCGCCGCGCTCTTCGGCATCGAGGTAGCGCCCCGCGGCCGCCGCGGCCTGTGGGGCAGCTTCACGAGCATGGGCATCGGCATCGGCGGCATCTTCGGCTCGGCGGTGTTCGCCCTGGTCAGCCTGGCCTTCGACGACGACCTGGGCGGCATCGCCTGGCGCATCCCGTTCTGGCTCGGCGGCGTGCTGGTGCTGGTCGGCCTCTACGCGCGCCTGCAGAACCCGGCGCCGGCGCAACCGGCCAAGGCCCAGCCCAAGGCCCGCATGCCGTTGCTCGAAGCCCTGCGCCAGCACCCGCGCGAGCTGCTGCTGTGCACCGGCATCGCCTTCGGCTACATCACCGTGGCCTACATCAGCACCTTCTTCCTCGCCTACGCCACCGACATCGGCTACAGCAGCAGCCAGGCCCTGCTGTTCGACTTCGCGCTGTCCATCGCCATCGTCATCTCGGCGCCGTTCTTCGGCCACCTGTCCGACCGCTATGGTCGCCGCACAGTGATGATCTTCGGCGCGGCCATCATGGCCCTGGGGCTGTTCGCCTTCTTCCCGCTGCTGGGCACCCACCACCTGGCGCTGGCCCTGCTGGCCTACCTGGCCGTGGGCTTCTTCATGGGCGCCACCCAGGGCCCGATCCCGGCCTTCCTCGCCGAACAGTTCCCGCGGCGGATGCGCTACTCCGGTATTTCCGCCAGCTATCAGCTGGGGGCTGCACTGGGTGGTGGGACTGCTTCCAGCGCGGCTACCGCGATCCTTATCGCCAGTGGTCACCAGCCGGTCTACGTGGCGCTGTATGGCGCGGCGGCGATGGCGCTGGTGGCGGTCTGTTCGTTGGTGATGCGTGAGACGGCGTATCTGGAGATGGAAGAGGTGGACAGGGGCGTGGCGTCGACGGGGGAGGGGGTGCGTAGCTTGTCCTGAGGCGGGGAGCTTTTTGTTTTTTGTAGGAGCGAGCTTGCTCGCGAACAGGGCTCCGAATTGGGCATGGTGTGGGCCCTGAAGAGCGCCCTCTCCCTAGCCCTCTCCCTGAAGGGAGAGGGGACCGTTCGGTGTGTTTGGATGTTCTGGAGTCAGCCGGCAACACCGAAGGTTTCCGGCTGACTCCATTCCCTCTCTCGGCACGGACAAGCCCCCTCTCCCTTCAGGGAGAGGGCTGGGGAGAGGGGACGGAGTCAATCCGAAGTACCACAGCTACCGGGTAACTCTGTTCGCGAGCAAGCTCGCTCCTACAAAAGCCCAAGGCCCAAGGCCCAAAGCCCAAAGCCCAAAGCCCAAAGCCCAAAGCCCAAAGCCCAAAACCCAAAGCCCAAAACCCAAAACCCAAAACCCAAAACCCCAACCTCAAACCGCCCCCCGCCGCCGCACCCCGGGCACCAACCCCAGCACCAACGCACACCCCGCCAGAATGATCAGCGCCCCCAGCCCCTGCACCAGCGACAGCGGCTCATGCAGCCACAGCGCCCCCACCAGCACCGCCACCACCGTCACCACGAACTCCACGCTGATGGTGCGGGTGGCGCCGATGCGGGCGACCAGGTGGAAGTACACCACGTAGTTGAAGGCGCTCATCATGCAGCCGCACAGCAGCAGGTAGAGCACGTCCAGCGCCGAGGGCACGCCCGGCGGCGGCACCCAGTACAGCAATGGGAGGGTCAGCAGCCCGCCCACCAGGAAGGCGCCGCAGGTCACCTCCCAGGGGCCGGCCGTGCGTAGGCGCAGCGCCGCGTAGTTGCTGCCGAAGGCAGCGCACACGCCGCCGAAGATCGAGGCCGCGCAGCCCAGCATGAAGGAAGGCGTCACCGGCACCGCCGGGAAGCCCACCAGCAGGAGCATGCCCAGCAGCCCCAGGGCCAGCCCGGCGGCTCCGGCCAGGGTGATGCGCTCCAGCCCCCAGAGGCGGCCGATGACCATGGAGAACAGCGGGATGGCCGCCACGAAGATCGCCGCCATGGCGGTGCCGATCAGCGGCGTGGCGAAGGTCATGCCGATCAGCTGGCCGGCCACCGTGGTGGCGCCCACCACGCACAGCGGCCGCCACAGGCCGCGGAAGTCCAGCACCCGGCCGCTCAGCCGCGCCGCCGCCAGCAGGGTGAGGCTGGCGATCAGCGCGCGGAAGCTCACCGCGCCCACCCAGCCGAAGCCGGCTATCGCCTTGAGCAGCACCAGGAACGACAGGCCCCAGGCCACAGCGAGATACAGGTAGGCGACGAGATCGCGAGGTTGCATGGGGCACCGGCAGAAAAGGGAAGGGGACACGCGCGAAAGCGCCCCGGCGGGGCGTGCCTATCTTGTCCGAACGGCCAGCTCGGCGGGAAGGGGGCTGTCGCTTCTGGCTGCCTGCATGCCGCAGCGATGCCGGCCGGCGTGTATTAGGAAAACTGATCGCGCATTCGCTTAAATCATCGGGATCGATCTGGAGTGCGCCCCGCCGCGGTGCTAGAAATAGCCCGCGCCAGCCCCTTCGACCGCCGATAGAGAGATGCCTCGATGCAACCCGTACTGCCCCTGATCGACCCTGAGGTCGCCCGCCTGGCCCCCGGCTTCCGCGCCCTGAGCCTGACGGTCGAGGCCGCGCCCATCCTGCGCCCAGAGGTCGCCCGCCAGGCCGTGGAGCGCGCTTGCCGGGTGCTGCTCGACGGCGGCCCGGCCTGGGCCGAGGCGCATATCGCCGCCTGGGCCGAGGTGTTCCGTGGTTTCGGCGCCAAGCCCCAGCGCACCCCCTGCTCGGTGGAAGCCCTGCGCAAGCGCGTGCTGCGCGACGGCAGCCTGCCGAGCATCGACCCGCTGGTGGACCTCTACAACGCCATCAGCATCCAGTACGCGCTGCCGGTGGGCGGTGAGAACCTGGCCGCCTACGTCGGCACGCCGCGGCTGGCCATCGCTGACGGCAGCGAGCCGTTCGACACCTTCAAGGAAGGCCAGCCGGCCAACGACCCGCCGCTGCCCGGCGAAATCATCTGGCGCGACGACCTGGGCGCCACCTGCCGCCGCTGGAACTGGCGCCAGGGCGTGCGCACGCGCCTGGACGCCGAGGCCCGGCAGATGTGGTTCATCCTCGAAAGCCTGCCGGCCATGCTGTTGGAGGCCCTGCACGAAGCCGGCGAGCGCCTGGCCGAAAGCCTGCGGCAGATGATGCCGGGGGTGCGGGTGGAGCAGCGGCTGGTGAGCGCCACCGGAGCGAACTGACCCGGCTACCCATTGCCCATCAAAGCCGAAGGCCGGAGCCCGCGCCTCCACAAGGAAGCACAGGCCCCGGCCTTCGGCCATCCAGGCGGCGCGATCAGCCGCCGCTACGCTCGGCCCGTTGCTGGGCCAGCTCGTACAGATGCCGCGCCTCGCCGGCCAGCGGCACCAGCGCCGAAGCCAACCGCGAGGTTTCCTGCACCAGCACGTCGTCGCCATCGTGGCATTCCAGCACGTGCAACAGGTCCTCCAGCGCCGCCAGGCGGCGCGCGGCGGCATCGTACAGATGCGCCGCGGGCGCGCCGGCATTCACGAACAGAACATCCTCGAAGGACTGATGGTGCAGCGGCACCAGTTTCGGATCAGCCATGGCACACCTCCAGGGCGAGGGCGCAGGGCAGGGGGGACGGCAAGGTGAACACAGCAAGATGTAAGCGACAGTGCATTTCCGTTGCTCCTTCTGGGAGGGAGAAACCGCCAGCCCGGAAAGAGGGGCGGCGGATCGTGCGGGGGTCGCAGTACCGGCACCGTTGATGCGCATATAACCGGCCAGGCCGAAGCCTGCCCCGCACGATCCGCCATGACTGCACTACGCAGCAGGCAAGAAAAAGCGCCTGTGCAGGAATGCTTTGGCGCTTATACGCGAACAACGGTGCACGGGGCTGCGACACCCCGGCCACGGGATTGACCGTGACAGGGAGCGAATCTAGCGACGGCCTTTGTAGGCCCACAAGGGAGAATGTGGGTGGGAAATTTCAGGTGAATCCGCCGCCCGCGTCACAGGCCAAAGAGGTAGCCCAACACAGCCGCCGTCATGGCCAAAGCCGCCACCACAAAGGCCGGCCTGGATGTGACCAGCCTCAAGAAAAGCTGCCGGTTCCGCCGACGTATCTCCACCAACTCCCGCGCCGCCTCCGGATGAATGTCCCGGAGAAGCTGCTGGCTGCTATAGATCAAATGCCGCGCCTGCCCAAGCTCGCTCGCATTCAGGCAGACAATGGAAAACATCGCCTCACCCTCCGGGCTGACGCCGGTGTTGAAGACATAAGAATCCAGCCCATGCCTGCGCAGCGGCGAGTTCAGGTACTCGGCGAGGGCTTCTTCCTTGAAGTCGAGGAGGGTGTACATGGGGGCAGCCTGTCTATTCGTTTTGTGCGCGCCTCAGACGGCAAGGCAGGACGTCACCATATCGTCGAGCATGTCCACCAGTTCAGGATCCATGAAGCGGTAGTCATCGGGAATATCCAGAACGTGAAGCCGCTTGTGTTCAAGCAGACGGGCATATTCCGCCCGCAGACGATTCAGGTGCTTGCGCTCCATCACGAAGATCACGTCGGCCCAACGGATATCCGCCGGGCCGACGGGTTTGCGGGCGTTCGGGCTGGTGCCTGCCGAACGGGCATCGAAGCCAGGCCGGCGACGCCAGATAGCTTCCGCGGTGGGGCTACGCCATTGATTTCGGCTGCAGATGAAAAGCAGGTTGGTCACTCTTGATCCAGACTAAAAAGGGGACGTTTTGAAATTCCGACCGCGGCTCAAAGCGGTCATTCGAAGCACTAACGAATCGGCAACAGTGCACCGAAAGCAACGAAGAAACCGCCGCAGACCCGATTGAAACGCCGTCCCGCCCGCGTCAGCCAGGGCCGGACCCGGTTCGCGGCACTGGCCACCCCGAATTCCACCGTGAACTCCACCACCGCATAGGTCAACGCCAGGACCCCGGCCTGGAGCATCAGGTTGCGCTGCGGATCGATGAAGGGAGTGATGAAGGCGGTGAAGAGCAGCAGGGCCTTGGGGTTGGAAATGGCGGATAGCAGCCCCTGGCGAAACAACGACCAGCCGCTCGACCTGGAAAGGTCGCCCAACTGGACCGTCACCGGTTCCGACCGCCACAGATTGATGCCCAGCCAGACAAGGTAGAGCCCGCCGACGATCTTCAAGGCGGTCAGCCAGAGGATCGACGTCTTCAGCAGGGCCGCCAGGCCGAAGACGCACAACGCGATCATCCCTACGAAGCCGATGACCCCGCCGCTGATCGTGAAGAGTGTTTTCCGGTTGCCGTGAAGCGCGCCATGGGTGAGCACGAGCAGCGCATTGGGGCCGGGCACTACCGCGATGCCGCAGCAGGTCAGCAGGTAGAGCAGCCAGGTATCGAATTGCATGAAATCTCCGGGGTGGGTGCTGCGGGAGGCCACTGCCGGATCATGGATGGGCCTTGCCTGGACGCAAAGCGCATATTCCAGCAATAAACTATTCGTTTATCGAATAGATGGCTGGTGGGGCAGATCGCGCCGCGCAAGTGCATCTCTGCTTGCCCAGGCCGCAGGCCATCAGGAATTCAGTAGATTGCGAGCGGTAGGTTCCGAGCAGCCCCGTAGGATGGGTTGAGCGAAGCGATACCCATCGCCACAGCCGCGTGCGAAGTGCGCCCTGGCGCACCTGGGGGCGGGGAGTTCCGCCAGGCGGCTTGATTCGGAAAAGGCTTACGCAAGGGGGCTGGAAACCCTCAAGGCCCCACGCCGAGTAGGGGAATAGAGTCCGCCGGGTCAACGATTACCCCGCGCGAGCCCCCCGATATGGACATCCGCCGCCCCTTCCACCAGGCCATCGCCAGCGCCCTGGCCGGCCTTCTGTTCCTCAATCCGATAGTCGCAGCCGCCGCCCAATTGGCGGTGGACGCGGCCGCCGGTGGCAACACGCAGATCGGCGCGGCGGGCAACGGCGTGCCCATCGTCAACATCGCCACGCCCAACGGCAGCGGCCTCTCGCACAACAAATTCAGCGACTACGGCGTTGGCCAGCAGGGCCTGATCCTCAACAACGCCACCGGCAAGACCCAGGGCACTCAGCTGGGCGGCATCATCCTTGGCAACCCCAACCTCAAGGGCCAGGCGGCGCAGAAGATCCTCAACGAAGTCACCGGGGCCAATCCCTCGCAACTCAAGGGCTACACCGAAGTGGCCGGGCAGGGCGCCCACGTCATCGTCGCCAACCCCCACGGCATCACCTGCAACGGCTGCGGCTTCATCAACACCCCGCGCGCCACCCTCACCACCGGCAAGCCGATCCTGGCCGGCGAGCGCCTGCAGGGCTACGACGTCGACGGCGGCGAAATCGCCATCGAAGGCGCCGGCCTCAATGCCAGCAACCTCGACCAGTTCGAGCTGATCACCCGCAGCGCCAAGCTCAACGCCGACCTGTACGCCAGGCAGCTCACCGTGGTGGCCGGGCGCAACACGGTGGACGCACAGACACTGGCCGCCACCGCCAAGCCCGACGACGGCAGCGCCAAACCGCAGCTGGCCATCGACAGCTCGGCGCTGGGCGGCATGTACGCCAACACCATCCGCCTGGTCGGCACTGAACAGGGCGTGGGCGTGAAACTGGCCGGCAACATGGCGGCCAGCGCCGGCGACATCCGCATCGATGCCAACGGCAAGCTGGAACTGGCCCAGGTGGCGGCCAGCGGGGACCTGGCGCTGAAGGGCCAGGACGTGGCCCTGAACGGCCCAACCTATGCCGGCGGCAGCGCCAGCGTGCAGGCCAGCGGTGCGCTGAGCAATGCGCAGAGCCTGGCGGCGGGCTCGACCATCGAGCTGAAGGCGAACCAGCTCAGCAACAGCGGCGTGATCGAGGCCGGCGTCAATGCTGACAACAGCCGCAACGCCGGAGGGGATCTCTCTATCGATGCGCAGCACCTGCGCAACAGCGGCAGCCTGATCGCCACGCGCCAGCTGCAGGCCCGCGCTGCCGTGCTCGATAACCGCAACGGCCAGATCGGCGGCCAGCATATCCACATCAGCGGCGGCGCCCTGGACAATCGCCTCGGCCTGTTCGCCGCCGAACAGAGCCTGCGCCTGGACCTGGCCAGCCTGGACAACCGCGAGCAGGGCCTGCTGAGCAGCCAAGGCGGGCTCACGGGACGCGTCGGCAGCCTGAACAACCAGCAGGGCGGCATCACGGCCCGGGCCGTCGAGCTGCAGGGCGACAGCCTCGACAACCGCGGCGGCCAACTGTACGCCGAGACCGAACTGGCGCTGGACCTCGGCGCCAACCCGGATAACCGCGGCGGGCGCCTGGAAGGCCAAGGCGTGCAGGTGCGCACCGCCAACCTGGACAACTCCGCCGGCGGCATCCTCAGCGGCGCCGGAGGCTTGCTGCAACTGGCCACCGGGCACTTCGACAACCGCGCCGGCATCGCCCAGGGCGCCGCGCTGCTGCTCGACGCCGACAGCATCGCCAACAGCGATGGGCACCTGGCAGCCACCCACGGCGACGCCCGGGTGAACAGCGCCGGCTTCGACAACCGCGCCGGCGGCCTCTTCGCCAGCCAGGCCCTGGCCCTGTATGCCGGCGACTTCCTCAACCACGGCGGCCAGGTCGGCGCCCGGGACATCGACTTCAGCCTGCGCGGTGCGCTGGACAACACTCTCGGCCTGATCGAGGCCGGCAACCAGCTCACTCTCACCGCCGCCGGCCTGTCCAACGCACAGGGCCGCGTGCGCGCCCTTGGCCAGCAGGGCGCCACGCGCCTGAGCATCGGCGGCCTGCTGGACAATCGCGAAGGCCTGCTGGAAAGCGCCGCTGCCGACCTGCTGCTCACCAGTGGCGACCTGCGCAACGACGACGGCAGCGTGCGCCACCTGGGCAATGGCGGGTTCGGCATCGACCTGGCGCAACTGGGCCTTGCGGGCGGCAGCTTCGTCACCAACGCCGCGCTGAACCTGAGCGCGGCCAGTTGGACTAACCGCAGCAGCCTGCAGGCGCGCGAACTGACCCTGGATATCGGCCAGCTGGAACAAGCGGCCGAGGGACGTCTACTGGCCAGCCAGGCCCTGCGCGGCACGGGTGGCGACTGGCGTAACGCCGGCCTGATCGCCAGCGACGGCGACCTGGCGCTGAACCTGGGTGGACGCTACAGCGGCAGCGGGCAACTGAGCAGCCTGGGCGAGCTCGGCCTCGATGCCGCCAGCCTTGCCCTCGATGGCAGCGCCAGCATCATCGGCGGTGGCGCCACCCGCATCAGCATTGGCGGCAGCCTGGACAACACCGGCCGCATCACCGCGGCCGGCGACTTGCTGCTCCGCGCAGCCAACCTGAACAACACCGGCACCCTCGGCAGCGCTGCCGGCCTGCGGATCGAGAGCGCGGACCTGCTCAACGAAAACGGCCTGCTGTTCAGCGGCGGCGACATGGCGCTGCGCGTGGAGCGCTTCGTCAACCGCTACGCCGACGTCTACAGCCTGGGCGCCCTGGACATCGCCGCGGACGACCGGCAAGGGCGCGCCCGTGTGGTGGAGAACCGTTCGGCCACCCTGGAGGCGCAGGGCGACCTGGCGATCGCCAGCGACAGCCTGAAGAACACCCAGGACAGCTTCCGTCTCGGGCAGAAGCTGATCTCCGGGGAAATCATCGTTCGCTGCTACGACTGCTCCGGCGACCACTACAACGTCGACTACATCGCCCGGGAGGTCTATGCCAGCGAGGTGCAGGAGGCATCCCCGGCCGCTTTCATCCAGGCCGGCGGCAACCTGCGGGTGGATGCCCAGGACTTCGAGAACACCGCGAGCACCCTGGCCGCCGGTGGCGACATCGCCATCAGCGCCAACAGCTTCGTCAACCAGGGCATCAACGGTGGCGAGAGCATCCGCACGCGGATATTCAACAGCGGCAGGGTCACCGACGGCACCGTCGAACGCTTCGTCGGTCATTACGTCCTGCCCTACAACCTGGCGAACAATGCCGATCCCTCGGTGTTCAGCTACTGGGACAGCTTCATCGGCGGGCTCAACCAGGGCACGGTGACCCCCACCGAACTGGCCAATGGTCTGCTTCTGCACGTCTACCGCGACGCCGATGGCAACCTCCACCGGCCGATGCACGTGCCGGACTACCAGGCCAACCACTACGACCCGGACAACCTGCTGGAGCTGCCGTCGGCGCTGTACGACCTCGGCTTCCTCAGCGACGTCTGGGAATACCGCCCGGGCGGTGCCACCTCCGCCAACGCCGTCATCCAGGCGGCTGGCGCGGTGCAGATCAGCGCCGGCGAGCGCCTGGACAATGGCGTCATCCACCCCGGCATTGCCTACGACGGTGGGGTGGCGCGGATCGAGGACGTTCAGGTCGACGGCCAGTCGCAACCCCTGGTCGTGGTGCTCAACCCACAGTTGCCGCCGGACCTCGCCCAGCAGGCGGTCAACCCCATCACCCTGCCGGGCTTCCGCCTGCCCCAGGGCGAGCATGGCCTGTTCCGGCTCAACGCCCCGGACAGCGGCCACCCCTACCTGATCGAAACCAACCCGGCGCTGGCCGGGCTCAAGCAGTTCCTCGGCTCCGACTACCTGCTGGCCCAGCTGGGCTACGACCCGGCCCAGGCGCAGCAGCGTCTGGGCGACGGCCTCTACGAACAGCGGCTGATCCGCCAGGCGCTGGTGGCGCGCACCGGCCAGCGCTTCATCGCCGGGCTGTCCAGCGACGAAGCGCTGTTCAGGTACCTGATGGACAACGCCATCGGCTACAAGGACCGCCTGGGCCTCAGCCTCGGCGTGGCCCTGAGCGCCGGGCAGGTGGCGGCGCTGACCCACGACATCGTCTGGCTGGAAGAGGCCGAGGTGAACGGTCGCAAGGTGCTGGTGCCGGTGCTCTACCTGGCTCAGGCCGAGCATCGTCTGGCACCCAACGGCGCGCTGATCCAGGGGCAGGACCTGGCGCTGATCAGCGGCGGCGAACTGAACAATGCCGGCACCCTGCGCGCCAGCAACGACCTCGGCGCCACTGCCGCCAACATCGGCAACAGCGGCCTGATGGAAAGCAACCGGCACCTGCAACTGCTGGCCACGCAAAGCATCCGTAACGCCGCCGGCGGCATCATCAGCGGGCGCGATGTCAGCCTCGCCGCGCTGACCGGCGATGTCGTCAACGAACGGACCCTGACCCAGGTGCAGGGCCAGGCCAGGGGCGCCAGCCTGCAGACCAGCCTGCTCGACAGCGCCGCGCGCATCGAGGCCGACGGTGACCTGTCGATCAGCAGCGGGCGCGACCTGCTCAACCTGGGTGGCCAGCTGCAGGCCAAGGGCGACATCCAACTGCAGGCCGGGCGCGATGTGCTGATCGGCGCCGTCGAGTCCGTCGACAGCAACGCCCGCCAGGACAAGCGTCATAGCTGGGAACAGACCGAGGTCCGCCAGCACGCCGCCGGCGTCCAGGCCGGCGGTGACCTGCAGATCAGCGCCGGCCGCGATATCGGCGTGCTGGCCAGCCACCTGGAAGCCGGCGGCGACGCCAACCTGGCCGCCGCCGGCAACCTGCTGCTGGGCGCCGCGCAGGAGCAGAGCAGCCGCGAATACCACTACCGGCGCAGCGGCAAGAAGGTCGATAGCGAAGACAGCCGTGTCAGCCAGCGCGGCACGAGCCTGAACGCCGCCGGCGACGTCACCCTCAGCGCTGGCCAGAACCTGACCCTCGAAGCGAGCCAGGTCGGCGCCGGCAAGGAAGCCTTCCTGGTGGCTGGCGACAAGCTGCAGCTGCTGGCCGGTCATGACAGCGAACACTCGCTGTACCAGAAGCAGAAGAAGGGCAGCCTCGGCAGCAAGAGCTTCAAGCGCGACGAAGTCACCGACGTGAAGGCCGTGGGCAGCCAGGTCAGCGCCGGCGGCGACATCACCCTGCTCAGCGGCGGCGACCAGAAGTACCAGGCCGCCAGGCTGGAAAGCGGCAACGATATCGCCATCGTCAGCGGCGGCAGCGTGACCTTCGAAGCGGTCAAGGACCTGCACCAGGAAAGCCACGAGAAGAGCAAGAGCGACCTGGCCTGGCAGTCCGCCAAGGGCAAGGGCCAGACCGACGAAACCCTGCGCCAGAGCCAGCTGATCGCCCAGGGTGAACTGGCGATCAAGTCCGTGGAAGGCCTGAAGATCGACATCAAGTACATCGACCAGAAGAGCGTCGGGCGGACCATCGACGCCATGGTGCAGGCCGATCCCGACCTGGCCTGGCTGAAAGAGGCCGAGGCGCGGGGGGATGTGGATTGGCGGCGGGTGCAGGAGGTGCATGACAGCTGGGAGTACAGCAGTTCGGGAATGGGGCCGGCTGCACAACTGGCGGTAGCGATCGTACTCAGCGTTGCCACATATGGGGCCGCAAGTACCGCAGTCGGCACAGCAGCAGGGGCCACCGCAGGTTCCAGCACCGCTATGGCCGCTGCGGGAGTCAGTGCAACGGGGGCAACAGTCGCGGCGGGTTGGGGCAATGTGGCGCTGGCCAGTGGAGCGGCCTCACTCGCCTCTACTGGCGGTGTCAGCGCCATCAACAATAAAGGCGATATCGGTACAGCGCTAAAGGACACCCTGAGTAGCGACGGCCTTCGCCAAGCGATGATCGCTGGTGCGCTAGGTGGATTGACCACGGGCTACTTCGACGATCTGGTCGGCACCCAGACCAAGTTCGTCAACGGCAAGGTGGTCGTGGACCTGAGCAGCCCGAATGGCGTCGCCGCCTTCGCAGCCAACCAGGCGTTGCAGAACATGACCAGTGCCGCCCTGAACAAGGTCACCGGTGGCTCGGCCAGCTTCGGTGATGCGCTCAAGGGTAGCCTCTACAACACCTTGGCGGCGGCCGGCTTCAATGCCGTGGGTGATTTCGGCCAGGCCCACAAGCTGGATACCGGCAGCGGCCAGATGGTGGTCCTGCACGCCTTGGTGGGTGGCCTGGCTGCCGAGGCGCGAGGGGAAAGCTTCGCTACCGGTGCGCTGGTTGCTGGTCTCAACGAAGCCGTGGTGAAGGATCTAGACGCGCTGGTCAGCAGTTACTCGCCCGAGAACCGCGAGGCCCTGCTGAGCATGAGTTCGCAGTTGCTCGGTCTGGTCGCCACGGTGGCGCAGGATCCGGATGCGGACACGAACAAGCTGGAAACCGGCTCCTGGGTAGCGAAGAACTCGACGCAGTACAACCACGAACTGCATCGAAAAAATGCCGAGAGTTTTGCTGAAGGCGCCCTGGACTTCTGCAAGAAGCAGCCGGCGTACTGTGGCCCTGGAGCCGATCAGGTCAGCGAGCAGGACATGATGGACGCCCTGGCTGCGACTGCGGCACACGGCGAGGGGATCGATAAGGTCAAGCCGGAAGCCCTGCGCTTGGTAAACCAGTTCCTGGTCAATCCGGACCTTGCGGATACACTGCAAACCGATCTGTTCGCCCCTACGGCTTCTGAACAGCAACGCCTGAACACCTTGGAAAAGGCGGAGCTGGCAGCAGCAGGTGTTTCAGCAGCGGCGCTGGCAAAGGCTGTAATGGCAGGTGGTGGCCAACTGCTGAGTAAGCTAGCTGGGGCGTTGAAGGGGCAGGACTCAAAAGGATCGGCGACGGCTCTTCAGATCTTCGGTGGCCGCCGTGTTGATGATCTTGCAGCAGCCGCTTCGAATCCGATTAATAAAGAGGGTTTAACACAGGCGGCTAGAGCATTGACTAAGCATGCATCCGGACAGAGGGAAATGGGGACATTCCCTAAACTTTCTGGCGGTATTAAGCAGCAGAATGAAACTGCTCAGAAGATAGTTGATGAGATTCTTAATAATCCTAAATCAACATTCACAAATTTGGGGCGAGGTGGTCTTGAGGTTCGAGCACCCGATGGCCGAGGGCTTCGCTATAATAGTGATGGCTCGTTCTCTGGGTTTGTGGATTAAGTGATTAGAATGATAATACTTGAAAGCAATCCTGATTTTGAAGTTGTGCGATATAGCGATTCGCGCTATGAGAATTTAACTGCTGAGATCCGGTACAAAGGAGAGCCAGTTGCGCAGGTAAATCAAGACATGGGAGTTGACAGTCTTGAGCTTGAGGTGTTTGCTGACTTAAAGGACTCTATATTACGAGTTCCATTGGATGGTTTTTTGGAGTCTTTAAAGCTGGCAAAAGAGTTGCTTGTTCAGTAATTTTTTGGTGCAAAAGGAATAGAAAATGCGCCGGGTAAGTTTGATTATCTATTTGGCCGTGTCGCTAGTAACTCCCATAATGCTGCTCGTTCAAACCAGCCTGCGCTCGAAATGAAAAGACTTGGTGTTCCAGACAATTCTGCTGGACGTCAGATGCTAACTGATCACTTGACGCTTTCTGCCAAAACTGAGGGTAATGTGATAAATACCTTTTCCAACCAGTACGGAAAATTTGAGGTCAGAGAATCATTTTTTATGGGGCCATCAGGTAAGGCTGCTAACTTCCAGAGCACGTTCCAAGTTCTTGATGATGGCACTCGTAAGCTCAGCAAAGTCATACCGCTTCACTGAGGAGGTCGCAGTGGAATTTCCAAGCCCAACCGATTTTTTGGAGGAGTTTGGTATCGAACCTGTTGAGGTAGATCCAAGCTTGGCTTTATGCCGTTATACAAGAAAATCAAAAAAATACGAGATCGAAATTGATATTTCTTTTAGCGCTGTCATGGAGTCGTTCCAAGTGGTTCTGAGACTTGCCATGCAGGAGTTGGCAATTGTTTCCTCGGAAAACGTCAAATCTATTGAAATAGTACGTGATAGTTCGGGAGCGGGAGTCCGAGTTGTTTTTGATAATTGCGGATCAACTTCGGAGGCTAGGGTGATGCTTGAACCTGAGGTGAGTCTTCGATGGTGGACGTTGCGTAACGTTTAAATTGCGGCAAAAGGGGCTATAGATGCTCCAAAGATCACTATCAGAGATCATTGCCTGAACATGGTGGACGACATTAAAGTTCAGCTTTCGTCCCAAGAATACAGAGTTAATACGAAAGAAGTTTTTGGTAGTTCCCGCGGAGCTGGTCGCTGTAGACCAGGTATTGTGGCGGCACCCCTAGATGGAAAGCTGAGAATTATTGAGATTAAGACAGGAAATGCGGATTTGAGTATTCGGCAATCTGAAATATTCCCGCAGATTCGGGATGGTAGTTCAATTCCAAGAGAGAAAGTTGCTGATAGCTTCGGTCTGGCTCCAGGGGTGCCGCTCAGAGATCAGGGCTATCCAAACGGTATTCCTAGACGAAATCTGATGATATTGGAGCAATGCTAGTCTCGTTGGACTGGAAGATTTGGTTGAATAATTCGGGGCCTGCTGATCCAGCAGCATGGGGAGATTGGCTAGATGCTGTAAAAAAGCGCGGAAAGATAACCTGAAGTGGTAGTTTTGTCTTTAGGCCGAAAAGGGGCAGATTTATTTTTCCTGCTCTAAAGCTGGCTGACTGGACAGAATTAGGGTGTGAGAAATAAATCGTCCCTTTTGTTCTGGCAACGGGGAAATCACCGCAACCAACGAAAGGTCTTTCTAATGCTGAAAGGAAACAATGGATTAGAGAAAGAACGCATATTGAGCAGGTGAACTAATGTTTGATTTCCTAAGGGTTGTTATGTCTTTTCTTCCTCTCGATATAAAAATGTTGAGTGGGATAGTGATTCCTTGGTTGTTTCTGGTGACGATTGGAGCTTTGTCACCACTAGTGCATGGCGGGTTTCTCAAGGTAAAGAGCTATTGTTTACATGCTGGGATAATCAGCTAGATGTAAATATAGAAGGTCTGGTAGGGCTTACAATTGTTGATGTTTCATGGGTCTCTGATGGTCAGCCAATTGATCCGTCATTTATTCTCTCTGATGGAAGAAGACTTGATGTGTTTTGCTCTTTTATTTGTGAGCCCTGGGTGATGAATCTTCCGGGTAACAGCGTTTATGTTGGGAATTCGTAGGTGGAACAATATTTCTTGTGCTCAACTCTGTAGAGTTTGGAGTACTTGATTAGGTTAAAATGATTATTAGTGTCAGTTAGTTGGCTAGGGTTGATATTGGATAAGGCCGAAAAGGGGGCTTATTTTTTCTGCTCTAGAGCTAATTGATTGGGCAGTATTAGAGTTCACCCCTATTTTTCATCACATATAATGGTGTTTAGCAATATGTCTCAATTGGCGTCGACTCAAACGGTTTCGTGGTTCGAGCGAATCCAGTCAGCTCTTGGAGACCATTGCCATGATCAAGTTGAGATTAGCGAGTGAATATTTGGCTGGACCGATATTTTGTCCGGAGCCGGATATTATGGGGCACATTGATATTGACGACTTGCCCCTTTCTCAAGAACTGAAGGCTGAAATCACCGCATGGGACAGTGAGTATCAGGCGACGTTCAATAGCGACTACCCGCCTGATTCTGGGTTTAGCTCGCCTGAGGTGGCGTTTCGACATATAGCTGAAGGGCAACAATTGGCCAAAAAATTACAGCAAGAACTAGGAGGGGGGTATGCGGTTGAGTACTGCCCATAACAAATAGTTCTTCGGTGCAAAAGGTAGCGTCGGCGCAGGGACCGAAATGGGGACGGATTTGAATGGCACTTACTTAAGCGCTAACTAATTGATTCAGAAAATAAAGGCTGCTCTTGGTCTACGGTGATGGTTGCGAACACACCGAGCCCAAGGAGCCGCCCAGATGAATCCTAGGCGCCAGGCCGTCATTCATTAACAGCAGCGCGCCCGTCGGTATATATCGAATACGGACGCTTACGCCTTCTTCAACCTGCTAACCGGCCCTGAATTATTCGACCCTGTCGAGTTGCTGCTGCCGGTTCATCGGGAGCGCTTGTTCCCGCCGCCAGCCGCGAACACCAGCTGATCGGCGAAGGCCAGCTGTCCGGTCCCTTCGAGCTGTTCGACCGCCAGCACGAGCTGACCCTCGGCGCCAACTACGGCCGCTCGCACCTCAAGGCTGGCGCCGACACCATCGCCGCCAACGGCTACTACACGCCCTGGTGGACCTGATGGCCAGCTACGACATCGACAGCCACTGGAGCACGGCACTGAACCTGAACAACGTCACCGATCGCAAGTACCTGCTGTCGCTGTACGAAAGCACCACTACCGCCAACTATGGCGTGCCGCGCAACCTCACCGCCTCGGTCACCTGGAAGTACTGACCCGCAGCTCTCGGCTGCATGCCCGGCAGGTTCAACACCAACCTGCGGGAGCGGGCCCTGCCCGCGATTCGCGCGCAGGGCGCGCTCCTACATGGGAGCGGAGTGGGTGGGGAGGCGTAGGCGGATCTCATCCGCGAATCGCGCCGGAGCCTCCGACTATCGCGGACAAGGTCCGCTCCTTCCGGTGGGCACCCCGGCGCGACCTGCAGGGCAGTTGCTCCTACGGGCAGGCATGGAACGGAGTGGCACCCGCCAGCGGCGGATAACCGCTAGCCGCGTTCCTCGCTGGGTGCACCTGATTCAGTCTTCCGCCTTCCGACGCCAATCGGGGAGAGCGGATCGCACAGGTTATGGCCGCTTTTGGCCCAAATCTGCCCGTGATGGCGGGAGCGCCTGGCAATCCAATTTGACTCGGCCTCTCTATAGCTATCGAGTCAGACTGAACTGAGCAACTGATAACTGCTGAGGCCAACAGAGACCCAAACTAGTTGTGGGACAGGATACGGGTTGCTTGGTCGCGGATGCTGCAGACTTCGTCTTCGGTAAGTGGAGAACCTTTTCTGTTTTCGGCAGCGGTGAGCAGTGTCATGAGAGCGGGTACAAAAACCAGGGATTGAGGATCGGCTGACATCAAGTCCGCTCCCTTTCCCCATTGCGCTCGGTGAACCAGATGGCAACGGCCATCACCGCGACGCCCATCAACTGCAGAGCACCCAGGCGCTGCCCGTAGAACAGCCAGTCGATGACGATCGCCACGGCCGGGTAGATGAACTGGTAGACCGCGATCCTGTCGGTGTTCAGGCGCGCCATGCCGGCGTACATCAGCGAATAGGCGAGCCCCGTGTGGATCAGCCCCAGGCCTGCCAGCCATGCCCAGGAGGCGCCCCATTGCGGCCAGCCGTGGAGCATGGGCCACGCCAGCAGGGCCAGCGTTCCGATCGCGCATTGCCACCAGGCAAGAATGCCGGCCGACATGTGCCGTAGCCGCCGGGCGACGATGGTGACGCAGGCGGTGCAGAAGGCGCCGACCAGGCAGAACGCCACGCCCCACCAGTAGCTCGCGGGGTAGGCCTGCTCCGCGCCGAACAGCGAAAGGTGCTCCAGTATGCCGGTCGCCAGCACCAGGCCGGCCATGGCGACGATCACCGATACCACGCGCCGCTTGGCGATCGGCTCCTTCAGATACCAGGCACCCAGGATCAGCACCCACAGCGGCTGCACATGGAAGAGCACCGTGGCTACGCCCGCCGAGGTGCGCTCGATGGCGGCGAAGAACAGGCTCCAGGCCAGCACCATCAGGCCGCCCGCCGCGAGCAGCGCGAAGGTCGCCTTCCTGCCCGGGAGCAGGCCGCGCAACTGGCGGCGACAGGCTGCCCAGAGCGTCAGCCCCAGCAGGCCGAAGGCGCAGCGGAACCAGGTCGCGGTCAGCGGATCGGCGCCGGACTGGTGCAGGAAGAGGCCGATGGTGCCCAGGACGACGCTGCCCAGTACGAAGGGCAGCGTTCCGCCGGTGGCGTCGGAAGCGGAGGGTGCGGTTCGCTGGCTGAAAGGCGAAGCCTGCGGCCCCGCTATCTGTTCATGTGTGTTCATGCGGCGAGTGTGGGGCTGGCCCGTTGGAACGAGAAGCGCATAATGCCGCATGCAAGTATTCGATAAACGAATGGAAAGGGCGATCAAGATGATGCCGCGTGACCTGCAGCTGGACTGGCTGAAGTGCTTCGTTTCCGTGGTCGATGCGGGCTCGCTGTCGAACGCTGCGAGCGAGGTGCATCGCTCGCAGTCGGCGGTCAGCATGCAGTTGAAGAAACTGGAAAGCGCCCTGGGCCGGCAACTGCTGGTACGCGGTCCGCGCAGCCTGCAGCTGACCGCGGACGGCCAGACGCTGCTGGGCTTCGCCCGCCGCATGCTCGACCTGCACGCCGAAACCCAGGCCGCCTTCCATGGCGAGGAACTCAGCGGCCGGGTTCGTCTTGGCGTGCCCGATGACTATGCGGCCAAGTACCTCACGCCGGTGCTCAAGCGTTTCGCCCAGCGCTATGGCAGCGTGGAAATCGAACTGAACTGCGAGCAGTCGACGGCGCTCATCCCGCGGGTGGCCAGCGGCGATCTGGACCTGGCGCTGGTTTCCCGCGACCACTCCCGGCGCGGAACGCTGCTGTTCCACGAACCCATGGTCTGGGTGGGCTCGCCGCAGTTCGAGCTTTGGCGGCGCGACCCGCTGCCGATCGCGGTCTACGAGAGCACGAGCCTCGCACGGCGCAGCGCGATCAACTCCCTGGCGCTGCAGGGCCGGCGCTACAAGGTGGTGTACAACAGCTCCAGCCTCGCCGGGCAGCTCGCCGCGGTGGAGAGCGGCCTGGCGGTGGCGGTGCTGACGCAATGCAGCGCCCCCGATCACTTGCAGATACTGGGCGTCGAGCAGGGGCTCGGCCCGCTGGAGCCCATGGAGGTCGCCGTCTATCGAAGCCGCGCTTCCCAGGGCTCCAAGGCCGTGGACAGCCTGCGGAACCTGTTGATCAGGACGTTGAGGTTGTCGAGCGAGGGCTGAAGGATTGCTGGTGGAGTTCGTTTCCTTCGAGGCGAGCGACATTCGATGCTGGTGCCGGCCCAGGTCAATCCGCTAGGCTTGCCGCTCCCGGCGCAGGTGCCGGGCCCCAGGAACGCCACTTTCAAGGAGATGCCCCATGGCGAACATTCCCCAGGCGCTGCCGCGCGCCTTTCCCCTGAAACTCGTCGCCGGCGGCCTGATCGGCCTGCTGGTGCTGGTCGCCGTGGGCGGCTCGTTCTACACCATCGACGAGAAGGAGCGCGGCGTGGTGCTGCGCAACGGCAAGCTGGTGGACGTGGCCGAGCCCGGGCTGGGCTGGAAGGTGCCGTTCATCGAGACGGTGAAGACCCTGTCGATCCAGAACCACACCAGCCGCTACGAGCAACTGCAGGCCTACAGCCGCGACCAGCAGAGCGCGGCGCTGGTGGTCTCGGTGTCCTGGCACGTGACGCCGGACGAGGTGGCGAAGGTCTACTCCGGCTACGGCGACCTGCAGGGGCTGGTGGACCGTCTGATCAGCCGCCAGGTGCCGACCCAGGTGGAAAACGTCTTCGGCCGCTATACGGCGATCCAGGCGGTGCAGAACCGGGGGCAGTTCGTTGCCGACGTGGCCACCGCGGTCAAGGCCGCGGTCAAGGGCCCGGTGGTGATCGACGGCGTGCAGGTGGAGAACATCGACTTTTCCGACGCCTACGAACGCTCCATCGAGGAGCGCATGAAGGCCGAGGTGGCGATCCAGACCCGCCAGCAGAACCTCGCCACCGAGCAGGTGCAGGCGCAGATCCAGGTCACCCAGGCGCAGGCCGAGGCCGACTCCAAGCTGGCCCAGGCCAAGGCCGACGCCGAGGCCACCCGCCTGCGCGGCCAGGCCGAGGCCGATGCCATCCGCGCCAAGGCCGAGGCCCTGGCCTCGAACCAGAACCTCATCGAACTGACCAAGGCCGAACGCTGGGACGGCAAGCTGCCGGAAACCATGCTGCCGGGCTCGACGCTGCCGTTCATCGATGTGAATCGCGCACGTCCCTGATCCTGGCATCGGTTCTTTGTGGGGCCGGGCCCCGGTGGGTCCGGCGCCAACCTGTAGGAATAACTGTCTGCGCCGAGGCGCTTTCCGTAGGATGGGTTGAGCTTGCGAAACCCATGCGGTTGCACTGATGGGTATCGCTTCGCTCAACACCATCCTACGAAAAGCCATGCTCGCTCATGCGGGAGCGGACTTTGTCCTCGATGGGGCGTGTCCTGAGCGGGGCCAATCGCGGACGGAGTCCGCTCCTACGTTCGTGTGTCCCTGGAACTGGACTGTGTTCCGTGCTGAGGCTGAGATCGGAGCGGGGGGCGTAGAAGAGCACCCTCTCCCCAGCCCTCTCCCGCAAGCGGGAGAGGGGGCTGCCCGGCATGCTCGGGGAGTTCGGCACCAACCTGTAGGAGCGGGCCCTGCCCGCGATTTCGCGCGCAGGGCGCGCTCCTACAAGGGGCTTGGTGCGGGGCAACGCTCATCCGCGAATCGCGCCGGAACCTCCGGCCATCGCGGACAAGGTCCGCTCCTGCCCCCGCCGGCAAACCACCCCGTAGGATGGTGTTGAGCGAAGCGATACCCATCACCGCGGCCGCATGGGTTTCGCAAGCTCAACCCATCCTACGAAGAGCATCTCGGACGTAAAAGGGGACGGATCTGAATGGCACTTACTTAAGCGCTAAGCGATTGATTCAGAAAAGAAAGGCTGCTCTTGGTCTACGGTGATAGTTGCGAACACACACCGAGCCCAAGGAGCAGCCCAGATGAATCCTAGGCGCCAAGCCGTCATTCATCAACAGCAGCGCGCCCGTCGGCATACATCGAATACGGACGCTTACGCCTTCTTCAACCTGCTAACCGGCCCTGAATTATTCGAGCATGTCGAGTCGTTGCTGCTGTTTCATCGGGAGCGCTTGTTCCCGCCGACAGAGACGTTGTCCATGTTCATGGCCCAGGCCTTGAGTGCCGACCGTTCCTGCCAGAAGGCGGTCAATGAGATGGCCGTCAAACAACTGTTAGCGGGTTTGAAGCCGTGCAGCACGCACACCGGCGGCTACTGCCGTGCTCGTCAGCGGTTGCCGGTGGAGATGGTTTCCACGCTGGTGCGCAACACTGGCAGCCTGATCAGTCACTATTCAGGCAAGACAGGGCAATGGATGGGCAGACCGGTTCGGCTGGTGGATGGCACGACGGTGTCGATGCCGGATACAACGGCTAATCAGGCCGCCTATCCGCAGTCGCGCGGGCAAAAGCCGGGATTGGGCTTTCCGATTTGTCGGCTGGTTGGCATCGTCTGCCTCTCCAGCGGTGCAGTGCTGAATGCAGCATTGGGTCGTTTTCGCGGCAAGGGTGGCGATGAGCAAACCCTGTTGCGGTCGATGCTCGATACGTTGAACGCTGGCGATGTTTTGCTGGGAGATGCCTACTACGCGACCTATTTCCTGCTGTGTGAATTGCAGCGCAGGGGCATCGATGGTGTGTTTGAGCAATATGGCGCGCGTCGGCGCAGTACCGACTTTCGGCGAGGTAAGCGCCTGGGGACGCGCGATCATCTGATCGGTCTGGAAACGCCCCGGAAACGCCCATCCTGGATGAGCCAGGCTTACTACGAGCAAGTGCCTGACAGGTTGGAGGTTCGGGAGTTGAAAGCGGGCGACAAGATTCTGGTCACGACGCTGCGCTGCACGAGTCAAACGCCCAAGGCTGCCTTGAAAGCGCTGTTCAAAAGCCGCTGGCACGTAGAGTTGGATCTGCGCAATCTCAAAACCACGATGGGACTCGAAATGCTGAGCTGTAAAGCTCCCGCGATGGCTATCAAGGAACTCTGGATTTACCTGCTGGCACACAACCTGATTCGCCTGATCATGGCGCAATCGGCCTCGATGGCTGACTGCCTACCCCGTGAATTGAGCTTCAAGCACAGCCTCCAGCTATGGCTGGCGTGGCGGCAATTCGACGATGATCCTGACGGAGGTACGACTCTTCGCGGCCTGCTGGTTCTGGTCGCGCAACAGCGTGTCGGCAATCGCTCCGGGCGAGTTGAACCCAGAGCCCTCAAGCGAAGGCCAAAGCCCTACCCATTACTGACCTGCACACGTCAATCTGCTCGGGCAGCGATCAAGAAACACGGTCATCCGAAAAGGGTTAAGTAAGTGCCATTCGGGACGGATCTATTTTCTCTACTCTAAATCTGCCGGTTTTGCCCGCAGCTGCGCCTCCAGCGCCGCGCGGTGTTGCGGATGGGTGACTTCCAGCAGGCATTCCACTCTCTGTCGCAAGGATTTGCCGCGTAGATCAGCGACGCCGTATTCAGTGATGATCAGCCCTGCGTCGCTGCGTGGAATGGTGGCGGGGCCATTGAGCCTGGCGACGATGCGGCTGTTGGCGCCGGCGGTGGAGGGCAGGGCGATGATCGGCAGTCCGCCTCTGGAGCGCTGGGCGCCGCGCAGGAAGTCCAGCGCGCCGCCCACCGCGCCGACGTAGCTGCCGGCGGCGATTTCCGAGTTGACCTGGCCGGTCAGATCCACTTCTACCGCGGAGTTGATCGCCACGAAACGGTCCAGGCTGGCGAGCACGTCCGGGTCGTGGGTGTATGTGGTGGAGCGCAGTTGGATGGCGGGGTTGTCATGGGCGAAGTCGTGGATCACCCGGCTGCCCAGCAGCACGCCACCGATGCTGACGCCACGGTCGCGATTTTTGCGGGCGTTGGTGATGACGCCGGCCTGCATCAGCTGCGCGACGCCATCGCCAAGGCTGCCCGAATGCACGCCAAGGTCACGGTGGCCGCGCAGGGCACCGAGCACGGCGTCGGGGATGGCGCCGATGCCCATCTGCAGGGTGGCGCCGTCATCGATCAGCCCGGCGATATGCGCGGCGATACGGGCGTCCGCTTCGCGGATGCGCGCCGGGGGATTCTCCAGCGGCGGCCGGTCGGTGTGCAGGATGGCGTCGAGGTCCGCATCGCCCAGGGTGTGTTCGCCGAAGGTACGCGGCGCCTGCCGGTTCACCTCGGCAATGACCACCCGCGCATGGTCCAGCGCTGGCAGCAGGTACTCGTGGGCGATGCCCAGGCTGTAGCGGCCATGGCTGTCGGCGGGCGCCAGTTGCAGCATCAGCACGTCGATGCGCAGGGCTCCGCTGGCGATCAGACCGGGCAGCTGTGAATAGTGGCAAGGCAGGATGTCGAGTACCCCGGCGTTGCCCAGTTCGCGGTTGGCGCCGGCGCCGCAGTAGGCGAGGAAATCGACCACGTCGGCATGTTCGGGGCGGCAGGTCCGGCTGCTGGCGATGCCGAGCATGACGCGGAAGCGGCCGATGCGTGCGCGTTGCTCCATCAGGGCTTGGGTCAGCGGCAGGGGTTCGGCGTTGGCCTGGCCCCAGAGTACGGTATCGCCGGGGCGGATCAGCTCACTGAGGTCGAGCGCGTCCGCTTGCAGCAGCATTGGCATGGCGTGGCCGCATCCTGAAAGTGGTGTGAGGAAGGCGCGGCGGCCCGGGCGGGCCGCCGGCCGAGGTCAGGCGATGGAGGAAGGGTGCCTGGCCAAAGGGGTGACCTGCAGGGTCATGAAGGGAAACAGCGGCAGGCTGGAAAGCAGCGCATGCAGCTCGTCGTTGCTCTCGACATCGAACACGCTGATGTTCGAGTACTGGCCGACGACCCGCCACAGGTGCGGCCATTTTCCCGATTGCTGGATTTCGATGGCGCGGGCCTTCTCGGCAGCCTTGATCGCCTCGACTTCTTCGGCCGGGATGTCGCGGGGAATGTTCACGTCCATTCTTACGCAGTACAGCATGGTGATTCCTCGGTTTTCAGGGTTTGCTCTGGGACAGCTGGGCACCGCTCGAAGGTTGCGGCCCGGTGTCGTCGTTCATGGCCTTGGCGTCGACATCCTGCAGGCGTACGCCGCGGGTTTCCGGGAGCAGCAGCACGGCGGTGACGGAGAGGGCATAGGCCACCAGGCAGAAGGTGCCGATGGACTGGGCCAGGCCGATCTGCTCGGAGAGCACGCCGACGCCGGCGATGGAGAGCGCGCCCAGGGACTTGCCCAGGTTGTAGGAGAACCCCATGCAGGTGGTGCGCACGTGGGTGGGGAAGAGTTCGCTGAGGAACGGGCCGAGCACTGCGAAGATGCCGGTGGCGAAAGCGCCCACCGGGAAGGCCATGGCCATCAGCAGCGTCGTGCTCATCGGCACCAGCATATAGACCACGGTGAAGATCCATGCGCCCACGCTGAACAGCAGCAGTGCCGGGCGGCGGCCGTAGCGGTCGGCCAGCCAGGCGGTGACCACGAAGCCGGCGAAGGCGCCCGCGCACATGATCAGCATGGTGAAGATCACCGGGCCGGGCTTGAGGCCGCGCACCGAGACCATCAGGGTCGGCAGCCAGGCCATGATGGTATAGGCCGCTGCCTGCAGGCCGGTGACCAGTACCGCGCCGAGCAGGGTCAGGCGGATCACGTTGGGACGGAAGGCGGAGAGCATCGAGGCCCTTTCTTCGACCTTGGCGGTGGCCTGCTTGTAGATCTCCGGGTCCTTGACGTGCCGGCGTATGAACAGCACGAAGCCGGCCGGGATCACGCCGACCCAGAAGGCTGCGCGCCAGGCCATCTCCTGGGGCAGCCAGGCGAGCAGGGCGGTCATGATCACCGCTGCCGCCGCCCAGCCCAGGGCAAACCCGCTCTGCACGAAGCCCAGCGCCTTGCCGCGGTGTTCCGGGCGGATGACCTCGGCCATCAGTGCCGCGCCGACTGCCCATTCGCCGCCGAAGCCCAGGCCTTGCAGGGTGCGAATCACCAGCATCTGCTCGTAGCTCTGGGTGAAGCCGGCGATGAAACCGAACAGGGTGAACCAGCAGATGGTGAAGATGAGGATGCGTACGCGGCCGTAGCGATCGCTGAGGATGCCGGCGATCCAGCCACCGAAGGAGGCCGAGAGCAGCGCGGCGGTACCGAGGACGCCGGCCTCGCCCTTGGAGATCTGCCAGACCGCCATCAGCGCCGGCAGCAGGAAGCTGAACATCTGGGCGTCGTAGGTATCCAGCGCCCAGCCGGAGAAGCAGGCCCAGAAGGTCTTGCGCTCCTGCCGGGAGCCGGATTTGTACCAGTCGAACATGGTGATTACCGTCCTTATTGTTATTGGGTGTCGGCTCATGGCTCGGAGCCACGACTTCATTGTTGGGGAGTGCCTGTCGTTGCGAGCAGATCGCCAGGTGGAGCCGGCAGGGGCGCGCCGAGGCGTCAGTTCGTGGTACGAGCATGCGGCAGATTGCTGCGTGCGCCCATTTGCCTTTGCGAAAGCCTGCCTTTCGGCCGTGCTAAGCGATCAGTCGGTCCTCGGCGAAATCAGCAGGTCCTGGGCCATGCTGGCGATCAGGCGGCCGTCGCGGCAGTAGATGTGCACCAGTGCCAGGCCGCGCCCGGCCAGGCTGCGGGTGGCCTGGCTGACGAACAGCAGCCAGTCGTCGCAGGCCGGTTCGGGCGTGTGGAACCAGAGCGTGTGGTTGAGGTTGGCGACATAGTGGTGTTGCCACAGTTCGTGCATGCCCAACGGTGGCGCCAGGGCGCCGTTGAACCAGCAGTCGGACAGGTACGCCAGCGCCGCGTGGTGCAGACAGCCCTCGGCGGTCAACGGCTGCAGCAGGCGCACCCAGTAGGCGATCTCGTTCCGTGGCGGTGAACCGGCGAAGCAGGCCTCCGGGTTCACCGGGCGGATGTCCAGTAACGGTTGCCCGGTGAAGCGTACCTGCAGCGCCTCGCCCTGGCCGGGGTAGCGTTCGGCCAGTTCGCGCAGGTCGGGCAGGCTCTCCGCTGGCGGGACCTCGCGATCCAGGCGCGGTACAGGTTCGAGCGTTTCTCCAGGGTTCTGGAAGGTCGCATGGGCGCTGAGCACCAGCGAGGTGCCCTGCACGCCATAGATGTGCCGGCTGGAAAAGCGCCGGCCGTCCTGCAACGCCTCGACCTTGTATTCCAGAGCCCCCTCGGGACGGGCACCTTGCAGGAAGGTGGCCTGCAGGGTACTGGGCACGCGCTGCGGGGTGGTCTGCGCGGCGGCCCAGAGGGCCTGGCCGAGTAGCTGCCCGGCGTAGACGCGGCCATTGGCGTTGCTGTCGTTGACGGTGCTGCGGAAGGTGTCCTGCGGGCCGTCTTCCAGGCTCAGCAGTTCCGTCAGGTCGCCCTGGTCCCAGGGCTGGGCACGGTCGAAGGTGGCCACGCTGCCGTCCTCAGGCCGAACTGCCCAGGGCGCGTTCGGCGCTCGGGCTCAGGGCTCTCGCGGGGCGGCTGGCGAGAGTGGAGAAATCCAGCGGGATCGGCGTGACGTCCTGCAATGCCTGGGCCGTGGTCTCGCCCACCAGCTCGATGACCTGCACTCCGTTGGCGGTTATCTCCAGGGTGGCGAGGTCGGTGTAGACGCGGCTGACGCAGCCGATCCCGGTGAGCGGGTAGGTGCAGCGTTGGATCAACTTGCATTCGCCGTTCTTGGCCAGGTGCTCCATCATCACGAAGATGCGCTTGGCGCCGATGGCCAGGTCCATGGCGCCGCCGACGGCGGGGATCGCATCCGGCGCGCCGGTGTGCCAGTTGGCCAGGTCACCGTTGGCGGCGACCTGGAAGGCGCCCAGCACGCAGATGTCCAGGTGGCCGCCGCGCATCATGCCGAAGGAGTCGGCGTGGTGGAAGAACGCTGCGCCCGGCGCCAGGCAGATCGGCTCCTTGCCGGCGTTGATCATGTCCCAGTCTTCCTCGCCCGGCCTGGCGCCGGTCCAGCGGCCGAGCACGCCGTTCTCGCTGTGCAGGAAGATGTCCTTGTCCGCCGGCAGGTGGTTGGCCACCAGGGTCGGCAAACCGATGCCCAGGTTGACGTAGGCGCCTTCGGGGATGTCGCGGGCCACGCGGGCGGCCATGGCGTTGCGGGTCTGTTTGTCCATGCTCAACCTGCCTGACTGTGGGCGATGGCGCGGGTGCGCTGCACGATGCGTTTGACGAAGATGCCTGGGGTGACCACCTGCTCCGGGTCGATCTCGCCCAGGGCGCAGACGCGGCCCACCGAGGCGATGGTGTGGCGCGCGGCCATGGCCATCACCGGGCTGAAGTTGCGCGCGGTCTTGCGGTACACCAGGTTGCCCCAGCGGTCGCCGATCTCGGCGTTGATCAGCGCGTAGTCGACGTGGATCGGGGTTTCGAACACGTAGTGGCGGCCGTCGATCAGGCGGGTTTCCTTGCCTTCGGCGAGCAGGGTGCCGTAGCCGGTGGGGGTGAAGAACCCGCCGATGCCGCAGCCGGCGGCGCGCAGGCGCTCGGCGAGGTTGCCCTGGGGGACGATCTCCAGCTCGATCCTGCCGGCACGGTACAGTTCCTCGAACACGTGGGAACCGACCATGCGCGGGTAGGAGCAGAGAATACGGCGCACGCGGCCGGCCTTGAGCAGGGCGGCCAGGCCGGTATCGCCCTGGCCGGCGTTGTTGCTCACCAGGGTGAGGTCGCGCGCGCCCTGGGCGATCAGCGCATCGATCAGGTCCTCGGGCATCCCGGCGCCGCCGAAGCCGCCCACGGCGATGATCGCGCCGTCGGGAATCTCGGCCAGCGCCAGGGCGGCACTGGGGCAAAGCTTGTCGATCATGACTGCGGGTCCTTTTTCGTTTTCATCGCAGGCGGATGCGGCCTTTTCCGGCCTTCATCGCGCCTGGAAACCAGCTTGCCAGCGCGCCCTGGGGGTCACAATTTCAGTCTGCGGAAGGGGTGTTTAACCGCGGATTAACAAGCTACTGGCCTGCTGATGAGGCGGGCCAGCAGGGTGAGGCAGGTCAGACGGCGGCTACACCGACGGTCATGCCACCGCACACGTAGAGCACCTGGCCGGTGACGAAGCCGGCGCGCGCATCGAGGAAGAACGAGGCCGCCTGGGCGATGTCGTCCGGCACGCCCAGGCGCTTGACCGGCACGCTGTCGATGATCGCCCGGGTGCGCGGGCTGTCCGGCGGATTGGCACGCTCGAACAGCTCGGTACGGATGGGGCCGGGGCCGATGGCATTGGCGGTGATGCCATGCCGGCCCAGCTCCAGCGCCCAGACGCGGGTCATGCCCAGCAAACCGGCCTTGGTGGCCGCGTAGGCGCTGCGCAGCTCCTTGCCCAGCGCGGCGCGCGAGGACATGTTGAGGATGCGCCCGAAGCCGGCGTCCTTCATGCCCGGCAGCAGCGCCTGCATGCATTGCAGCGAGCAGCGCACATTCAGCGCCCAGACCCGCTCCAGTTCTTCGAGGCTTTGCTCGTCTGCGGGGTTGGGGCAGACCATGCCGACGTTGTTCACCAGGCGGGTGATCGGGCCAGCGGCCAGGGCCTGTTCCAGGGCGGAGGCAGTGGCGGCGGGGTCGGTGAGGTCGGCGATCAGGCCGTCGCCGATTCGGTCGATGATCACCGGTTCGAATCCGTCCTCGCGGCAGCGTTGGGCGATGGCCGCGCCGATACCGGAGGCGCCTCCGGTAATGAGCACGCGTTCTCTGGGCATGATGGAACTCCGTCAGACTGTGGCGATGGGGTTGAGCGGGGCGCCCACGGCGCCGGGCAGGCGCAGCGGCGGGGCGGTAAGCAGGAAGCGGTTGCGGCCGTTGGCGCGCAGCCAGTTGGCCAGCGGCGTGAGGTGCCAGAGCTCGCCCAGGTGCACCCCAAGCTTGAACAGGCAGTGGTGGTGCAGCGGCATCACCGAGCAACAATCACCGGCATGGCCGGCGGGGAAGACTTCCACCGAGTAGTTGTCGGCGGCGATGGCCACCAGGTTGCTGTCGGTGATCCAGTTCAGCAGCCGCGAATCGTGGCCGTCGAGCACGGCGGCCAGCCGATCCAGTTCCGCTGGGTCGGGGTTGCGGTTCATCCCCAGTAGGGCTTCGGCGTAACCGGTATGCAGGCAGACGATGTCGCCGGCCTCGACTTCCACCTTGTCGGCGTCCATCACCCGCATCAGCTCGTCGTAGCCGATGTGCGTGCGTTCGAGGCCGAAGTGGTGGTGCAGGTCGATCAGCACGCCGCGGCCCTGCACGCAGGTCTCGGCCATGCGCTCGATGCCCAGCGCGTGGGCGCAGGAGGTGCTGTGGGGTTTGATCGGCCCGGCGATGCCGCAGTCCTGGAGGTCGCTGGGGCCTTCGACGTCGCCGCCGGCGCTGAAGCCGTTGTAGTACAGCGGTTCGGGCACACCGTCGTCATCGGCGTCGAACAGTGCGCCGACGTGGGAGAGCGCGTCCCATTGCGTGGAGTACTGCAGGTGGAGGATCGCCAGGTCGTCGCTGAGCACGTCGGGGCGGCCTTCCTGGATCCACTGGTACTGGTAATTCATGTTGACCCCGCCCTTGCGCAGCAGCGGGCGCAGGATCGGCGGCAGGCGGTTGACGTTCATCGCGTTGCCGCCCGGGTAGTCCAGCGGCAGGCTGAGGCAGAAGGCTAGCCCCTCGCGCACTTCGGCGATGCCCTGCAGCACCTTCTGCGGCGTCAGCAGGTTCAGCCGGCCCCTCTGGTCGTCGGGGCCGAAGTCGCCCCAGTTGGAGCCCTCGGGGCGTTTCTTCCAGCGTTTTTCGGCCATGGGTGGTCCTTGTCATTGTTGGTTGCGGAGCGCCCTGGAACGTGGCGCGTCCTTGTGCAACAAGGCTCCCAGACTCGTTTGGGGTGGACAATTGGCCTCTTCGAAAGAGGGGCTTAACCTGGGGTTAAGCCGCGCGGTAGCAGTCGATCAGGCTGTCGGCGAAGTCGCGGGCGAAGGCCGAGAGGCCGTCGAAATCCTGGGCGCAGAGCTGGAAGGTGCGCACCGCCCAGGGGTCGAGCAGCTTGCACGAGCCGATTCTCTGGCTGCCCTTGAGCCGCTCGAAGCCGGCCTGGGGCACGATGGCAATGCCAGCGCCGGCCTCGACCATGCGGAAGATGGCATCGGAGCTGGCGACCTGCACGCGGATGGTCAAGGGGATGTGCAGCGCCGCCGCCGCGCGGCTGAGGAAGACGTGGATGGCGCTGCCTTCGAGCAGGGAGACGAAGGCGTATTGCAGGGCCTGCTTGAAATACACTTCACCTCCTTCGAGGATCGGGTGGCCTTCGGGGGCGATGACCATCAACCGGCTGCTCACCAGCGGCACGCTCTGCAGGCCGTCGGTGACCACGCTGCCGGAGACGATGCCCAGGTCCGCGCTGCCATCGCGGATGCAGCGCACGATGTCGTCGCTCAGGCGCTCGCGCATATCGATGTGCACGTCGGGGTGGGTCTTGAGGTATTCGCCCACCACCGGCGGCAGGTATTCGGTAATGGCCGTGGTGTTGGCCAGCAGGCGCAACTGGCCCTTGAGGCCTTCGGCGTACTGCTGCAGGTCGCCGGTGAGCATCTCCAGCTGGGAAAGGATGATGCGCGCATGCTGCAGGTAGGTCTTGCCCGCGTTGGTCAGGGTCACGCCCTGGGGCGAGCGCTCCAGCAGACGCATGCCGAGGTTGTCCTCGAGATTCTTGATGCGGTTGCTGGTGGCCGGCACGGAGAGGAAGGAACGCTCCGCGCCGCGGGTGAGGCTGCTGGTTTCCGCGATGTTGATGAACAGCCGGAAATCCGTGATATCGAAATGCATCGCCATGGTCAGGTACTTCTTGCCAAGTGGTATGCCACGGTACTGGCTGGTGAATGGCCTGCATAGACGGTGTTCGTCGCTCCGGCGCCGCCATGTACGGCCCGCGCCGCATGGGGCGGCGCAGGCAACGGGCTCACCAGTGGGCCGCCTCGAAGCGGAAGCCCTCGCCCTGGCGGCGGATGAAGCCGCAATGGGGCTCGCCGAAGTGCACCGGCAGGATCAGCGCGCCGGAGTCGGCGGCCTCGTTGAGGAAGGCCAGGCGCGTCTGCCGGGCGGTGTCTTCCCAGATGCAGTAGCCGGAATTGATATCCGGACGGACGATCTGCACCGGGCTGTGCAGGATGTCGCCGCAGAAGATGCCTTCCTCGTTGCCGGAGCGTACCTTGAAGATCACCTGGCCGGGGCTGTGGCCGGGCGCTGCCTGCACCTGCAGGCAGTCGGCGATTTCCTCGCCGGGCACCATCATCCGCGCAAGGCCGGCATCGACGATGGGCATCACGCTGTCGAAGAAGGATTCGCCGAACACGTCGATGACGCCGCCTTCCTTGTTCTTGCCCTGGTGGCAGAAGTCGAAGTCGTCCTTGGGGAAGTGATAGGTGGCGTTGGGGAAGGTCGGTTCCCAGCGCCCGTCCTTCCAGGTGGTGTTCCAGCCCACGTGGTCGGCGTGCAGGTGGGTGATGACGACGTGGGTCACTTTTTCCGGTGGCGCGCCGGCGGCAATCATCCACTCGCGCACCAGGCCGTTGAGCATGTTCATCCGCGCGATGCCCGGGCGCGGCTTGAAGTTGCCGACGCCGGTATCGATCACCACGATCTCGCTGCCCACGTGCACGATCCAGAACTGGATGGTGACGATCAGCTTGTTCATGTGCGGAATCCAGTGGTTCGGCGCCATCAGCTCGCGGTGTTCTTCCAGCACCTGGCTGTCCATCTGTGGGAAGAGGAACGCCGGGTCGTGGGTGGGGCCTGCGTATTCGAGTATGCGGGTGACCTTGATGTCACCGATCTTGCGCGACTGCATCATGGGGCGTGGTTCCTCATTGTCGTTGTTCTGCTATCACGGTGTGCTTCAGGCGGCATGGCCACTGGCGCCGACGCGGTGCTGCGGGTGCTCGATGAACGCCCGGTAGAGCGTCGAGCCGGACAACCCGGCGCATACATAACCGCGCACCAGCGTGGCGACCAGCCGGGGGCTCTGCAGCGGCATGAAATGCCCGGAGGCTACCTGCAAAGGCTCGATCTGTGCAGCGAATCGGGCCAGGCGGTCGATTTCCGCCGGGGGCCGTAGGGCGTCGTATTCGCCGGCCACCAGCAGGGTGCGTTGCGGAAGGCGGGGCAGGTCGCTTTCCAGTTCCAGGCCGGCAAGCATGGCGAAGGTCGCGGCGAAGCCCTGGGGATCGGCGGCACGCCAGCGCAGGCGAAAGGCGTCGAAGCGCCCGGCATCGGTGCGCAGCGGGACAGGCCAGGTTTTTT
Source organism: Pseudomonas sp. A6 (assembly GCF_052367875.1). Lineage (NCBI taxonomy): Bacteria > Pseudomonadati > Pseudomonadota > Gammaproteobacteria > Pseudomonadales > Pseudomonadaceae > Pseudomonas > Pseudomonas sp. A6. Next base: position 3,263,528 of record NZ_CP198970.1, read on the forward strand.
CCAGCAGCGCCGGCACCAGTTCACCCAGGCCTTCTTCACGCAGCGCGGCAGCGCGCTGGCGGGTGGCATCGCGAGCCGAAGCGGCGACCCCGCAGGCCGGCGCCAGGCCGATCAGTTGCTGGCAGCGCCCGGGATAGCGGGCGGCGAAACGGATGGCGATGGCTGCGCCGACAGCGACGCCCATCAGCGCGACGGGGGTATCGATCCGCAGCGCGTCGAGCAGGGCTGCCAGGTCGGCCACGTGATCGTCGATGGCCAACTCGCCGGGAAATTTTTCCGACAGCCCGGCGCAGCGGGTGTCGTAGCGCAGCAGCGTGAGTTCGCCAGCCAGGGTGGCGCAGAGGTCGTCCCAGCTTTCCAGGCTGCCGCCCATCTCGTGGATGAGCACCAGCACCGGCGTGTCGGGGCGTTCGGCCGGCAGCAGCTGGTAACGCAGGGCGGCCTGGTTGACTTCGATCCAGTTCATGCCGCCCTCACACCCGTTCGAACAGCGCGGCCATGCCCTGGCCGCCGCCGATGCACAGGGTTTCCAGTCCGTAGCGTGCGTCGCGGCGCTGCATCTCGTGGAGCAGGGTGGTCATGATGCGCACGCCGGTGGCGCCGATCGGGTGGCCCAGGGAGATGCCCGAACCGTTGACGTTGACCCGCTCGTCATGCTCCAGGCCCCAGGCCTTGAGCACGGCCAGCGCCTGGGCGGCGAAGGCTTCGTTGACCTCGATCAGGTCCATCTCGGCCAGCGTGCGCCGGGTGCGTTGCAGCAGCTTCTCCACCGCCGGCACCGGGCCGATGCCCATGCGCGCGGGGTCGCAGCCGGCCGCCGCCCAGTCCACCAGGCGCGCCAGCGGCTTGAGGTTGTGGCGTCGGGCGTAGTCCGGGGAGACCACCAGGCAGGCCGCCGCAGCATCATTCTGCTGGCTGGAGTTGCCCGCCGTGCACACGCCGTCAGGCAGCAGCACGCGCAGGCCGGCCATGCTTTCCAGGCTGGCGTCCTCGCGGATGCCTTCGTCCATCGATACGGTGGTTCGACTGCCACGCCTTCCGGGTACGTCGACCGCCACCACTTCTTCGGCGAAGCGTCCGTCACGCCACGCGGCGGCGGCATTGCGGTGGCTGCGCACGGCGAAGCGGTCGGCTTCCTCGCGGCTGATGCCGTAGTCGCGGGCCAGGTTTTCGGCCGTCTCGGGCATGCCGGAGATGTAGCCGAAGCGCTCGTGCGGCTGCGAGCGCTCGCGGCCACGCTCCAGGCGGTCGTGGAACTTCACGCTGCCGGCGCGGGCGCCCCAGCGCATGTCGGTGCTGTAGTACTCGATGTTGCTCATGCTCTCCACGCCCACCACCAGCACCGCCTGGGCGTGGCCGGTCTGCACGTGCATCGCCGCGTCGGCCAGCGCCTGCAGGCCGGAGCCGCAGCGGCGGTCGAGGGTATAGCCGGGCACTTCCAGCGGCAGGCCGGCGGCCAGCGCGGCATAGCGGCCCATGCAGGGCGCCTCGCTGGAGGCATAGGACTGCGAGACGATCACCTCGTCCAGCGTCGCCGGGGGAATGTCCAGGCGCTGCAGCAGGGCCTGGATGATGCCGGCGGCGAGCTGGTCGGCGGTCAGCGGGGCGAGGGCGCCGCCGAACTTGCCGATGGGGGTACGCAATGGCGAAACGATCAGTGCGTCGTTCATGGACTCGACCTTGTGCGGGAAATGCCGGGCAGCATGGGCAAGGTGGGATGGCCTGGGCAATTTCGCATCGTGAAAGCCTGCCTTCGCCGTTGCTTAACCCGCAGCGCCCGCGGGGGTTCGGCCGCGATCTTTGCCTGGGCGAAACGGCTCCTTAAGCAAAACCCAATACCCCTATCCGTTCCCGCGTTTGCATCCTTCAGCGCACCCGGCGCTCCTTCCGGGCCCTTTGCACCGCTTCAAGAAAACAACAACAACCAACACGGATACCTCCATGCAGAATCCTTCTCTGGCCCGGCTCTGCGGCCTGCTCGCGCTGCCGCCGGCCCTGGCGCTCCCGGCGCTGGCCCATGCCGATTTCATCAAGGACAGCAGCGTCAACCTCAGCCTGCGCAACATCTACTTCAACCGCGACTTCCGCCAGGACAACGCGCCGCAATCCAAGCGCGAGGAGTGGGCCCAGGGCTTCATGTTCAGCGCAAAGTCGGGCTACACCGAAGGCACCGTCGGCGTGGGGCTGGAGCTGTACAGCGCGCTGGGCCTGAAGCTCGATTCCTCCGACGCCCGCGCCGGCACCGGCCTGTTGCCCAACCGCTTCGGCGATTCCGGCCCTGGCAGCTACAGCGACCTCTCGGGCGTGGCGAAGATGAAGATCGCCAAGACCGAGCTGAAGGTCGGCGGCTTCACCCCCAAGACGCCGGTGCTGCTCTCCAGCGATGCGCGCCTGCTGCCGCCGATCTACAACGGCGCCACGCTGACCTCCAGCGACATCGACAACCTGACCCTGGACCTGGGCCGTTTCGACAAGGTCAACTTCCGCAACTCCAGTGGCAACCACGACGAGATCATCGCCGGCAACTACAACGTCAGTGGTGATCACTTCGACTACTTCGGCGCTACCTATGCCTTCTCGCCAACGGTCAACCTCGCGTACTGGCGTGCCGAGCTGGAGGATGTCTACGAGCAGAACTATCTGGGCTTCCAGGGCAGCCGCAAGGTGGGCGACTGGGTACTGAGCGCCAACCTGGGCTACTTCGATTCCTCGGAGAACGGCGCTGCCCGTGGCGGCGACATCGACAACGGCCTGACCACCGCGATGCTCTCGGCCAACTACGGCGCGCAGACCTTCCGCGTCGGCTACCAGGACAACAGCGGCGACAGTCCCTTCCCGTACCTGCAGGATGCCGACACCTACGGTGCCAACGTGGTGCAGATCCTCGATTTCACCCGCGCACAGGAAACCTCCTGGCAGGTGCGCCATGATCTGGACTTCAGCGCCTTCGGCATCCCCGGCCTGACCATGATCAACCGCTACATCCGTGGCGACGGCTATGAGATCGGCGGCAAGGCCGGCAAGGAATGGGAGCGCAACCTGGACATCACCTATGTGGTGCAGAGTGGCCCGCTGAAGAACTTCGGCGTGCGCTGGCGCAATGCGACAGTGCGCTCCGATGGCGCCGGCGAGCTGGACGAGAATCGCCTGATCCTCTCTTACACGCTGTCGCTGAAATGAGTCGCGGGGCCGCCTTCCACAAGTAGGTGGCTGCCCGATCCACCGGGCTTGCCCGGTGCGCCCGGACGGCGAGACACCCCTTGCCGATACCGGAATCCCGACCCTGAGGTAAACGCACGCCTGGTCTCCACGATGGACCGGGCGTTCGCGTTTGCGCGGCCTGAGTTCCGTAGCGTGGCGGCGGCGCAAAAAAAAGCCGGCCACGAGGGCCGGCGCAAGCGAGGTCGGTGCTGTCAGTCGTGCAGCGCGAGCAGGCGCCGGGCGCGTTCGATCACCGGCGCATCGACCATCTGCCCGTCCAGCTGGAAGGCGCCATTGCCCCGGGTAGCACTGACGATCTTCCGTGCCCAGTCCAGTTGCTCGCGGGTCGGCGCCAGCGCCTGGTGCACGCCGATCACCTGGCGCGGATGGATGCACAGCATGCCGGCGAACCCGGCATCTCGGGCTTCGCGGGCGAAGCGGGCAAGGCCCTCGAGGTCGGCGATCTCGGGAAACACGGTGTCCAGCGGCGCGGCGAGGCCGGCCAGGCGGGTGTGCAGCAACAGCGCGTAGCGCACCTGGTCGAGCAGGCGCGTTGCGACCGCGGTGCCGGCGCTGATGCCCAGGTCCAGGCACAGGTCGAGACCGCCGAAGGTCAGGCGCTGCACGCCGGCGACCCGTGCCATTTCCGGCAATGCCTGCAGGCCCGGGGCGCTCTCGACGATGGGCAGTACCGGCTTGCCGACCGTGGCGGCATTGACCACCTGCTCGACGCTTTCCGCCTTGGGAAGCAGCAGGCCGACCACGCCACGATGACGGCACAGGTCGAGGTCCGCATCGTGTTCCCGGTGCCCGGCCATGTTCACCCGCACCCAGACGCCGGCGTCGGGGCTGGCGTCGAGGAAAGCGCGCAGATGTTCGCGCGCCTGGGCCTTGGCGGACGCCTGCACGGCATCCTCCAGGTCGACGATCACGGCATCGGCGCCGCTGGCCAGGGCCTTGGCGAAGCGCTCCGGGCGATCTCCCGGCACGAACAGCGCGCTGCGCAGCTTGTCCAGTTGCATGTGGCCTCCGTCAGAACGAGCGCGGCAGTTCGAGCAGGTGCTCGGCCACGTAGGACAGGATCAGGTTGGTGGAGATCGGCGCCACCTGGTACAGGCGCGTCTCGCGGAACTTGCGCTCTACGTCGTATTCGTTGGCGAAACCGAAGCCGCCGTGGGTCTGCAGGCAGGCGTTGGCCGCCTCCCAGCTGGCCTTGGCCGCCAGGTACTTGGCCATGTTCGCCGCGGCCCCGGCGTTGCGCCCGGCGTCGTATTCCGCGCAGGCCTTCCAGCGCATCAGGTCGGCCGCTTCCACCTCGATGTGCGCCTCGGCGATGGGGAACTGCACGCCCTGGTTCTGCCCGATGGGGCGGCCGAACACCACGCGGTCGCGGGCGTACTGGCTGGCCTTCTCGATGAACCAGCGGCCGTCGCCGATGCATTCGGCGGCGATCAGCGTGCGCTCGGCGTTGAGCCCGTCGAGGATGTAGCGGAAGCCCTTGCCCTCCTCGCCGATCAGGCTGCTGGCGGGGATTTCCAGGTTGTCGAAGAACAGCTCGTTGGTCTCGTGGTTGACCAGGTTGGCGATCGGCTGCACGGTCAGGCCATTGCCGATGGCCTCGCGCAGGTCGACCAGAAAGATCGACATGCCGTCGGCCTTCTTCTTCACCTCGGCCAGCGGCGTGGTGCGGGCCAGCAGGATCATCAGGTCGGAGTGCTGCACGCGGGAGATCCAGACCTTCTGGCCGTTGACCACGTACTTGTCGCCCTGGCGCACGGCGGTGGTCTTGATCTTGGTGGTGTCGGTGCCGGTGGTCGGCTCGGTGACGCCCATGGACTGCAGGCGCAGTTCGCCGCTGGCCAGCCTCGGCAGGTAGTAGCGTTTCTGCTCCTCGCTGCCATTCCGCAGCAGGGTGAACATGTTGTACATCTGCCCGTGGATGGTCCCGGAGTTGCCGCCGCAGTGGTTCACTTCTTCGAGGATCACCGAGGCCTCGGCCAGGCCCAGGCCGGAGCCGCCGTATTCCTCGGGGATCATCGCCGACAGCCAGCCGGCCTCGGTCATGGCTTTGACGAAGGCTTCGGGGAAGCCTTTCACTTCATCGATCTTGCGCCAGTACTCGGCGGGGAACTCCGCACAGAGGGCGCGCACGCCTTCACGGATGGCGTTGAGTTGTTCATTGTCGTGGTGGTTCATCGGTCTTCCTTTGGGCTGCGTCAGCGGGATGGACGCGGGGCAGTGTCAATCGAACAGGACTTCGGCGCGCTGGCACACGCCGGTGGAATTGGCGGCCCACAGCTCGGCTACGCCGGGTTCGGTGTGGTGTCCACCCACCTGGAACGGCTCGGGGGCGATCAACGGCCGCACGCCACGGAAGCTGAAGCGGCGCAGGCGTGCCAGCGGGTTGGCGCGGGCGAAGGCAGCGAGGCTCAGGGTTGCAGTCAGTGGGCCGTGCACCACCAGGCCGGGGTAGCCCTCGGCGCCGGTGACGTAGGGCCAGTCGTAATGGATGCGGTGGGCGTTGAAGGTCACAGCTGAGTAGCGGAAGAGCAGGGTGGGGTCAGGCGCGATGCGCTCTTCCCAACCCGCCTGGGGCGAGGGCTCGCCTGCGCCGAGCTTGGGCGGCGAGGGCTCACGGTAGACGATGTCCTGCTCTTCGCGCAGGCACAGGCGCTGGTCCTGCCAGTACTCGTGGGCGAGGGTGACGAACAGCAGCGAACCGGTGCGCCCGGCCTTCTCCTCTATGCGCTCGATACGCGTCTTGCGCCAGGCTTCGGCGCCGATCCGCAGCGGTTCGAGGAATTCCAGGCGGCCGCCGGCCCACATGCGGTTGCGCCCGAGGGCCGGCGGCATGAAGGTGCCTAGCGCGGGATGGCCGTCCGGCCCCAGGCGGCTACCCGCTACCTGCTCATTGAAAAAGCACCAGTGCCAGAGCCACGGTAGCTCCTCGCCATGGGCCGGCGCCTGGAGGCTGAAGGTCGCCGCGATGCGCTGCACGAGGTTGCGGCTGAGCTGGTCGTGCACTTCCTGGGTACGCCCCAGCCATGCCGAAGGATCGAAGTCGGTCATGCCTTGTGTCCGCTTTGAGGATGATGGCCGGCATGATGTGGGCGCGTGCGGACGGGAAGGAATTCGCTTTTGCGGAAGTCCGATTCAAGCTCAGGCTAATACAGGGTGGCGGAGCTTCAGGTCGATGCCTTCGATACGCCTGTGCGCACAACGTTTGTATGAGCGCGCCCTGCGCGAACGGCGTGCACCGGCGTGCACCGGCGGTAGCTGTACTTCGGGCAACCCCACTCCCTCTCCCGCAAGCGGTGTAGGAGCGGGCCCTGCCCGCGATTTCGCGCGCAGGGCGCGCTCCTACAAGGGGCTTGGTGCGGGGCAACGCTCATCCGCGAATCGCGCCGGAACCTCCGGCCATCGCGGACAAGGTCCGCTCCTGCCATACGGGTGGGCACGGCTTCTCGTAGGAGCGAGCTTGCTCGCGAACACACTTCACTGCGCTGCTCATTCACGAGCAAGAACCAGGTGTCCCCCTCGACCCTACGAAGAGGCGATCTGCCTGTCTCCACCGAGCCTGGCAGATAGTCGATGACGTGGCGCATTCGATGGTCGGTGATGGCTGCGTTGATGGTGTAGGCGCCGCCTCCGCAGATGCCGATGGCGCCGATGCGATCGGCATCTGCGGAGGGTTGGGCCACTGGCGGCGGGGCTTACAGACGGCTCTTGAAGAACCCGGCCAGCACCGACACGGCTTCGTCGACATAGGGTTGCTTGTCGTACAGCGACATGTGGTTGGCGCCCTCGATCAGGTGCATGTGCTTGTCCTGGGACGCTGTGCGGGCGAGGAGATCATCGCTCATCCATTTGCTGCCGGCCAGGGTGCCCGCCACGATCTGCAAGGGCTGGGTGAGGAAGGCTTCGGCCTTGTGGTAGGCGTCGTAGGTGATGATCTGCGGCAGGCTCCGGGCGGTCATGTAGCCCGGAGCGTTGGGGTGCTCGCAGCGCGGGGTGTGGTAATACTCCCAGGCTTCGCGCAGTTCTTCGTTGGGCGCGTCTTCCTCGCGCATCGCCGCCCGGACGTTGCTGGAGCCGCACCTGGGCGAGTTCCTTTCCCGTTATCCGGGGCTACGTCTGGAACGGGTGCTCAATGACGGCTTCGCCAACATCATCGCCGACGGCGCGGACGTGGGGAACCGCCTGGGGGAGAGCCTGGACGAGCACATGGTGCCGATCACGCCGCGCATCGAGATGGCGATCGTTGGCTCGCCGGATTACTTCAAGCGTCACGGCCCCCCGAGACGCCGGCGGACCTGGTTCGCCACAACTGCCTGGCATACCGCTTCACCAGCAGCGGGACGCTGGATCGCTGGTCTTTCACCGCGCCGGATACCGAGGCCCGGACCCACGTGTTCGAACCGCGGGGCAGCGTCGTGTTCAACGACGACGAGAGCATGCTCAAAGCGGCCGTGCAGGGGGGGGTGGTCAAGTACCTGGACGTCTGCATCCGCGAACAACTGGCATCCGGAGAGCTGGTGCATGTGCTTCAGCCCTGGTGCCCGTCCTTCGCCGGCTTCTACCTGTATGCCCCTACGCGTGCCCAGGTGCCGGCCAAGGTGCGGGCGTTGATCGATTTTCTGGTGGAGAAACGGATGGCGCTGGGGTGAGGTTGGTGCGGTGCTTTTGCGCGGCTGCTGCTGGTCGACTGCTGCTCTTCGGGAGCGACCCAGACCGCCATTCGTTAACACCCCCCGATTCTCCCTCACCTACGAAACCTGGCTCCCGCTCAATACGCGACACATCAGTACGCTGGCCCTGGGCGGCGTCATCGGCCTGCCGGCGACCGCCTGCAGTTTCAGCAGCTCGATCTCGATCAGGTCTTGCACGGTGAGCATTGGGGCCTCTTGTTTCGACGCGGGCGGGATGCCGTTCATTATCCGGAGTTATCCGGGGGCGCCTAGCTCTCTCTTGTCATTCTTGTGAGCGTGGGTATGACGGGGTTGAGGTTGGAGCGGAGGTTCGCAGAAGAGCACCCTCTCCCCAGCCCTCTCCCGCAAGCGGGAGAGGGGGCCTGTGGTGGTCAAATAATTTCGGACAGCCGTCCTGAGCGGCGTCAAACTCGGGTGCAGTCCTGACACCTCCGTCATTCCCGCGAACGCGGGAACCCAGAGCCGTAGGAGTGGACGGTGGAGGCAGGGAGCTTCGTGATTCCGCATTGCGCCGAACGGTCCCCTCTCCCGCTTGCGGGGGAGGGTTAGGGAGGGGGAGCGGAGCACAGGTTTGGCTGTGGAGTGTGGGCGACGTCCGTTGCCCTTACCCCAGCCCTCTCCCGGAGGGAGAGGGGGCCGTTCGGCGTGGGCGTATAACCCAACGTCAGCCGGAGAGTTTGTAGGGCGCATAACCGTTCGCGGTTATCCGCCGCTGGCTATGTCACCTGGGTGTCCGGCGTGGTCGGTGAGCCCAATCGCGGACGGAGTCCGCTCCTACAGTACAGGCTGGCACAGCTTTTCGTAGGAGCGAGCAGCCTGCAAGGCAGTCGCTCTTGTGTCCGGGCTTGAACAGCTAAACGCCCCTACCTCGCCGACTGCGCGATATAGCCGATGAACAACCGGAACAGGTCGGAGTTGCTGGAGATCTCCAGGCGCTGGTAGATGTTGTGCTTGTGGACCTTCACGGTGCCTTCGGAGATGCCCAGCAGGTGGGCGATGGAGGCGTTGCTGTGGCCTTGCAGGATGAGCTTGGCGATGTAGCGCTGGGCGTCGGTCAGCTGGCCCTGGAGGATGTCGACGAAGGCGCTCTCCAGTTCGCTTTCGGGCGCTTCCGTGGTGGCTTCGGCGGGCTTCAGGGCGGTGCGCCAGTGCAGTTCCCAGGCCGCGGCTATCACTGGCGCCAGGGTTTCCAGGAGCTGGACTTCCTTTGGCGCGAAGGGGCCGTGGTCCTCGGCCTTCATCAGCGAGAAGACGATGGCCGTGCGCGGCTGCAGGTGGATGATGTAGCCGATCTCCTCGACCTGGGTGCCGTGGGTGGACGACACGCAGGGGTGCAGGTCGCGGGAGATGGCGAAGCCGGAGGAGAAGAAGCTGTCCGGCGCCAGGTCGCTCATGCGCCACAGGCCGGCTGGGTGGCGGTTCATGCTGGCCACGTAGAAGGGGTCGAGCAGGTAGCCGCCGCGGGAATAGGCCTCCAGGGTCTTCGCCGACACCTGGCCGTTGTAGCCGTCGTGCAGCAGTTCCGCGTTGCGGTCGAAGCGGAACAGGTAGCCGCAGCTCATGTCGAAGCCGACCTTGCCGTCCAGCAGCGAGCCGATGGCGTGCCCCAGCTTGTCGGTGCCGACGGCGGCCATCAGGTCCGCCAGCTTCTTCGCGTCTTGGCTGTTCATGGAGGGCTGCGTCGCCTGTCTTGAGCCGGTGTTGCCGCGCCGGCGCGGGGCCGGCGGGTGCCTGGGCCTGGCAGGGGCGCCGCGGGGCGCCCCTGCGCGGGTGCGTCAGGACAGTCCGGTCGAGGCGCGCAGTGCGTCCTGCGGTGCTTCCTGGCTGCCCAACTGCTGCGCCTTGGGCACCGCCAGCCAGTAGGCCAGGAGCATGCCGATCAGGCCACCGCCGAGTTTTCCAATGATCAGCGGCAGGATCAAGCTCGGCTGGAAGTTGGCGGAGTAGGCCAGGTGGTCGCCGAAGGTGAAGGCCGCGCTCACCGCGAAGGCGATGACCAGCACCTTGTCCTTGGGCGGCATGTCCGCCACCAGGCGGAACATGGCGAGGATGTTGGCCGACGCCGCGAGGATGCCCGCCGCGCCCACCGGCGACAGGCCCAGGTGCGAGGCCACGCGCTCGATGGGGCGGGAGAGGAAGCGCTTGATCAGGTAGACCATCGGGAAGGCGCCGCAGAGCATGATGCCCACGTAGCCGGAGATTTCCAGCGCGCGGAACTGGTCCTGCTTGTCGGCGATGATGGGGGCGAAGCCCCAGCTGCCGAAGTTGGCGGTGAAGAAGCCGGTGAAGTACTCGACGATGGACGCCACCAGGATCAGCGTGACCGCCGCGTACATGATGCTGCCCAGCTTGAGGAACAGCCGCACCATCAGCCCCGGTACGTAGCGCAGCGCGGCGGCCAGGGCGATGCAGAAGAGAATCTGCGGCAGCAGGTTGCGCAGCAGCATCGGCAGGTCGAAGTGCAGTTGCAGGGTGGCGGCGCCGCTGGTGGCGATGTCCGGGCGCACGCCCAGGCCCAGCAGCTGCATGCCCATGGCGATGAAGACGATGCTGATGGGGATGCTCAGCAGGCCGGCCATGATGCCCAGGGCCATGTACTTGTGGTCGGCCTTGGCGAGCATGGCCAGGCCCACGGGGATGACGAAGATGATGGTCGAGCCGGACTGGAAGCCGGTGATCAGCCCGAGGATCCAGCCTTCCGGGTCGTGGGCCAGGGCCTGCGCCAGCTGGTAGCCGCCCAGGTCCGAGGCGATGAAGATCGCCCCGGCGATGCCCGGGTCGGCGCCCAGCGCGGTGAACAACGGGCCCACGTAATGGCTGATGAAGCTGGAGATGAAGGGGATCGCGGCCATGATGCCGGCGACTGGGATGAAGATCGGGCCGATGCTGTGCAGGCCGGCGTTGAACTCCTTGCCCAGCTCCGACTCGGCGTCGAGGATGGAGGCGATGGCGCCGACCACGGCGCAGGCCATGATGAGGTAGATGACGTACGTGCCGATGTTTTCCATTAGCTGCCTCTGTCTCTTGTAGGTTTCTTGTCTATTGGCAGAGCTAAGTGTTTTGCGAGCCGGGCGTTGTTGTTGGTCTGGGCGCGCGGCTCGGGCCGGTCAGGCCGCGGTGTAGGCGTTGTCGACGAACAGGTGGGCGCCGTTGACGAAGCTGGCGTCGTCGCTGGCCAGGAACAGCGCCGCCGAGGCCACCTCGCGCGGGTCGCACAGGCGGCCCTGCATGGCGCGCAGCGCCTCGTCGGAAACCTCGGTGCCGAATTCGCGCAGCAGGTCCAGCTCGCGGCGGCCGTGGGCGGTGCCGATGAAGCCCGGGCAGATGGCGTTGCTGCGGATGTTGCGGTCGCGATATTCCACCGAGATCGCCCGGGCGAACATGTGGCAGGCGCCCTTGGTGGTGCAGTACAGGACCTCCATGGGGGTGCCGACCACGCCGGAGATGGACGAGGTGCAGATGATGCTGCCGCCGCCGGCCTCGATCATCTTCGGCAGCACGGCGCGGGTCACCAGGAACATGCTCTTCACGTTGATGTTCATCAGCCGGTCCCAGTCGCTCTCGCGGGTTTCCAGGAAGGGCCCGACGTGGATGGTGCCGGCGTGGTTCATCAGCACGGTGACGGCGCCGAAGCGTTCCTCCACCTGCGCCACCGCGCGCTCGACCTGCTCGGCGACGGAGACGTCGGTGGGCACGAAGAGGGCCGTGCCGCCGGCGGCGTTGATCCGCTCGGCCACGGCCTTGCCGTCGCTGTGCGGAAGGTCGAGCAAGGCGACCTTGGCGCCTTCGCGGGCGAAGAGTTCGGAAGCGGCCAGGCCGCAGCCGCCCGCGCCGCCGGTGATGAGCGCCACTTTGCCGTTCAGTCGTCCCATGGGTATCTCCTGCTTGTTGTTGGTGTGGGATTGCCGTGGGGCTCCACGCTAGGGACGGGCCTTGTGGGTGTCCATATGCCGGCGGATATACGCTGGCCTATCTCTTTGTTTCAAAAGAAATAAAAGTCATTTTTCCGATGGGCGGAACGCGCCGCGCGGGGAGGGCGGTGGCGCCGAATCCGGCAACCCGGCGAAGCACATCGCCCCGTTCGCCGCCCTGGATGGAAAACGCCCCCAGCGCCGGGCGGCGCTGGGGGCGGTACTGCGGGTTGGATCAGGGTTTTGCAGCGGGTCTCACGAAGCATCGATCCAGATGGTCTTCAGCTCGGTGTACTGGTCGTGGGCCCAGATCGATTTGTCGCGCCCGCCGAAGCCGGACTCCTTGTAGCCGCCGAAGGGCGTCGAGGCGTCGCCTTCGCCGAAGCAGTTGACGGTGACGATGCCCGCGCGGATTTCCCGGGCCAGGCGCAGGGCGTTGCGCAGGCTGCCGGTGTAGGCCGAGGCGGCCAGGCCGTAGACGGTGTCGTTGGCCAGGTCGATGGCGCCGTCGATGTCGGTGAAGGGCGTGACCGACAGCACCGGGCCGAAGATTTCCTCGCGGAACAGCCGGCTCTGCGGCTCGACGTCGTCGACCACGGTGGGCTCGACGAAGATGTCGCCCTGGGTCTGGCCGCCATAGACGAAGTCCAGGCGCTCGTTGCGGGCCTGCTCGATGTACGAGCGGACCTTCTCGAAGTGGGCCTTGCTGACCAGGGCGCCGAGGCGGTTCTCCGGGTCCAGCGGGTCGCCCATCTTCCAGTCGCGCATGTGCACGCCGATGCGCTCGAGCAGGGCGTCCTTGATGTCGGCGTGGACGATCAGGCGCGAGGACGCCGAGCAGTTCTCGCCCATGTTCCAGAAGGCGCCGTTGACCACGTGCTGGGCGACCTGGTCGAGGTCTTCCACGTCGTTCATCACCACCGCCGGGTTCTTCCCGCCGCACTCCAGCACCACGCGCTTGAGGTTGGACTCGGCGGCGTACTTGAGGAACAGCCGGCCGGTCTCGGTGGAGCCGGTGAAGCTGACCATGGCCACATCCGGATGGCGGCCGATGGGCTCGCCGGCCTCGCGGCCGCCGCCGGGCACCACGTTGAACACCCCGGCGGGGATGCCGGCCTGGTGCGCCAGCTCGGCGACGCGCAGGGCGGTGAGGGTGGTTTCCCGGGCCGGCTTGACCACGATGGAGCAGCCGGCGGCCAGCGACGGGCCGATCTTCCAGGCCAGCATCAGCAGCGGGAAGTTCCACGGCAGCACCAGGCCGACCACGCCGATGGGCTCGCGCACCACCATGGTCACGGCGCCGGAGCCGACCGGCGCGGTGCTGTCGTAGATCTTGTCGATCAGCTCGGCGTGCCAGCGCAGGGTGTGGATGGTCTCCGGCACGTCGATGTTCTGGCATTCGCGCACCGGCTTGCCGCTGTCCAGGCTCTCCATCACCGCCAGTTCGTGGGCGTGGTCTTCGAGCAGTTGGGCGAAGCGTTGCATGACCGCCTTGCGCTCGCCGGGGGAGCGCTTGCTCCAGCGGCCGTCCTCGAAGGCCAGGCGGGCGCTGGCCACGGCCAGGTTGACGTCCTCGGCGTCGCAGGCGGCGATGTCGGCCAGCCGCTCGCCGGTGGCCGGGTTGCTGCTGGCGAAGGTGCGGCCGGAGACGGCGTTACGGAAGCTGCCGTCGATGAAGGCCTGGGTGGGGAAGCGCAGTTCGGCGGCGATGGCGGCGTATTGCGCCTTGCTCAGCAATTCAGCCATTGTGGGTGCCCTCGGTGATCTGCGCGACTTCGCGCTTGAGTACGGCGACGATCTCTTTCAGTTCGGCCTTCTCGGCCTCGGTCATGCCCTTGAGCGGGGCGCGCACGCCGCCGCTGCGCAGGCCGGCCAGCTCGCAGCCGTACTTGATCGACTGGACGAACTTGCCGCCTTCCAGGAAGTCCATCAGCGGCATCATCGCCGCCATGATGCGGCGGCCCTTGGCGAAGTCGTTCTCGACCACGCAGGCCTGGTACAGGGCGACGTGCTCGCCGGGGATGAAGTTGGAGCCGGCGCAGACCCAGCTGCGCGCGCCCCAGGCGAAGAATTCCAGGGCCTGGTCGTCCCAGCCGCAGGACAGCGCGATGCGCGGGTGCTTGCAGGCCAGGCGGTGCAGCTGGCCGGTGGAGCCGGAGCTTTCCTTGATGGCGACGATGTTCCGGCAGCCGGCGACGGCGGCGAAGAATTCCTCGCCCATGTCCACGCCCATGCGCGCCGGGTAGTTGTACAGCATGATCGGCAGGTCGGCGGCGGCGTCGACGGCCAGCACGTGGTCGGCGATCTCCTGCTGGGTGGGCAGGGCATAGGGCGGCGAGCCGACCAGCAGGGCGTCGGCCTTGATCTCTTTCGCCGCCTTGGCGTAGGCCACCGAGTCCTCGGTGCGGATGGCGCCGGTGCCGACGATCAGCGGCAGGCGGCCGTTGATCACGTCCCTGGCCTTGGCCGCCAGGTCGAAGCGCTCCTGGGCGGTGTGGGCGTAGTACTCGCCGGTGGAGCCGCCGATGATGATGCCGTGGACCTTCGAGGCGATCAGGTATTCCAGCACTTCGGCGAAGGCCGAATGGTCGATCTGGCCGTCGGCCGCCAGGGGCGTGATGGCGGGGGTGTAGATGCCTTCGAATTGCATGATGCGTTCTCCAGTGGGGTCGTGGTGGTCGGCCGCCGCGCCCATTGGCGCGGCGGCCCTTGATCAGGTGAGCGAGGCCGCCTGCTGCAGGTTGAGCGAGCGGGTTTCCGGGGCCAGCGCCCAGGCGAACAGCAGGCCGACCAGGGTGACGATGGCCGCGGCGTACATGGTCTGGGCGATGCCCAGGCTGTCCAGGGACAGGGGGACGAGGTAGGTGCCGACCGCGGCGCCGACCCGCGACAGCGAGGTGCCCACGCCGACCGCGCAGGCGCGGATCTCGGTGGGGAACAGCTCGTTCGGGTAGACCAGCTGCAGCACCTGGGCGCCGCCGATGAACAGGGCGTAGGCGCCGAACAGCGCGAGGATCACGGCTTCGGAGGAAGCGTGGAAGGCGCCGAGGCCGAGCAGCGCCAGGCCGGACCAGAGGAAGCTGTAGATCAGCATGCTGCGCCGGCCGATGACGTTGATCAGGCGGGTGGCGATGATGCAGCCGACCACGAACAGCAGGGTGATGGCTTCCGAGCCGAAGGCGGCCCAGTCACCCTGGAGGTTCAGCGCCAGCAGCACCTTGGGCGCGAAGGCGTAGACGGCGAACACCGGGATCACCGAGCAGCTCCAGAACATGCTGACGAACAGCATGCGTTTGCCGTAGCCGGAGTGCAGCAGGTTCCACACCGAGAGCTTCTTCTGCCTGGGCTGCTCGGGCAGGTTCTGCAGCGAGAAGCGCGGCCCGTAGACGCTCTTGATGACCTGCTCGGCCTCGGCTGCACGGCCCTTGCCCAGCAGCCAGCGCGGCGATTCGGGGGTGCCCAGGCGGACCAGGAACAGGGCCGCGCCTATCACCGAGGCGCTGGCCAGCACCAGGCGCCAGGCGTCGTCGCCGCCGTGCCTGAGCAGGGCGTTGCCGACCATGTAGGCCAGCGCGGCGCCGGCGAACCAGAGGATGGTCAGGGTCGCCAGGCGCGGGCCGCGGTGCTTCTTCGGCAGGAACTCCACCAGCAGGGAGGTGGCGACGGGGTATTCGATGCCCACTCCGATGCCGATGAGCAGGCGCAGCAGGAACAGCGCCAGGGCCGACTCCACCCAGTACTGCGCCAGCGAACTGAGGATGAACAGTACCGGGCCGACGAAGAAGATGCGCTTGCGCCCGAAGTGGTCGGTCAGCCAGCCGCCGATGAAGCCGCCGAAGAAAATGCCGATCAGCGCCGCCGCGGCGATCATGCCCTGCCAGAGGGTGCTCAGGCCTAGGGCGGCGGTCATCTGCACCATGGATACGCCGATGATGCTGAGCACGTAGCCGTCGACGAAGGAGCCGCCGCCGGAGCGGATCGTCAGCAGCTGGTGAAAGCGGTTGATGGGCACGTCTTCGATGGATGGAGTCGTAATTGTCATTGTTTTCCTCGTTTCAGGTTTCCCGGAAGCCGCAGCGCGCGCCCGGCAGCCGAAGGCTGCTTCGGCCGGCGGATGCGCATCGCTGCGGCTTCAGGTCTGCACGCCGGGAATCGTGTCGTGCGGCCAATCTCGGCCGGAGGTTCCCTGGCAAATGACCGGTGGGGGCTCAGCTTTCCTTGCCGGCGCGGTATTGCCCCCATTTCAGGTTCAGATTGACTCCCGCGGAGAGGAACGGCTGCGGCGGGTTGCCGTTGGGGCCCGGCGAGTTCAGCAGGAAGTCGATGAGCTCGCTGCGCTCGCCGGCCAGCCAGTCGGCCAGCAGCTTGCCGGTGACCGTGCCACGGGTAACGCCCAGGCCGTTGCAGCACAGCGCGCCATAGACGTTGGCGGCCAGTTGCCCGAAGTAGCCCGAATGGTTGCGCGACAGGGCCAGCGCGCCGCCCCAGGTGTATTCGAAACCGACCTCGGGCAGCATCGGGAAACGGCTGGTGAAGGAGGCCTGGTGGCGGCTGACGAAGCGCTCCAGGTACTTGGCGTTGCTGCGCCCGTCCGGGTTGAAGCTGAAGCTGTTGCGGATCAGCAGGCGGTTGTCGGGCGTGCGGCGCACGGTGGTGCCGAACGGGTCCGCCGGGATGACGCCCCAGTAGGGCTTGCCGCCGAGGCGCGCCTGTTCCTCGGCGGTCAGCGGGCGGGTGAGGCTGGCGTAGGTGAAGATCGGCAGCATCTTGCCGCGCAGGAAGCCGAAGCTCATGCCGAAGGCGTTGTTGGTGAGCACCAGGCGGTCGGCGATGAAGCTGCCGCGGGCGTGCCGGAGCACGACCTTGTCGCCGTATTCCACCTCGGTGATGGGGGTGTTCTCGTAGAGGCTGACGTTCGCCGGCAGGCTGTCCGCCAGGCCCTTGACCAGGGCGGAGGGCTGGATGAGCACGGTGCCGGGGGTGAACAGCGCCTTGCGGTAGAAGTGCGTGCCGATGTGCCCGGGCAGCGCGTCGGCCTCGATCATCTCGTAGGCCTGGCCGAGCCGGTCCAGGCCGCGGCGATAGGCTTCCAGCACGGCGATGCCGCGGTCCTCGATGGCCGCCTGGTACTTGCCGCAGGCCTTCATCTGGCAATCGATGCCGTGCCGCTCCACCTGGTTGCGCAGCAGGTCCTGGCCCATCAGGTTGAGCTTGAGGCTGGTTCTGGCGATGTCGATGTCGCCGATGTAGTCGTCGGCGCCGATGTCGTGGGGCAGGTCGATGGCGAAGCCGGCATTGCGCCCGGAAGTGCCGAAGCCCACTTCCTGGGCCTCGACCAGAACGATTTCCTCATGGGGGAAATGCAGCGCCAGCTGGCGCGCCGCGGCCAGCCCGGTGAAGCCCGCTCCGACGATCACCCAAGGTGCCGAAGTCCGGCCGGTATGCGTGGGCCTGGGTTGTCTGGCCTTGCTCAGGTGGTACCAGCCACAGCTTTTATCATCGGCAGGTAAATGGGTGATCTTCGTCATTTCAGGGGCCTGTTCTATTTATTTCAGCCAATAGCTATCCGTTGCGTGGAGTGAGTCACTTCACGCGAGAAAACCGGAGTCGGGGGATTACCCGAGTTTCAATGTTCCGCTGCGACCTCGGTGCCGGCGTCTGCGCGACGCTTCGAAGTGCGCTTTGAAGAGGTCCGCAGTGGCTTGCGGGTCGTGTCGTTGGGTGGTGTCGATCATCCGCTCGTACGGGGCGTGGGCTGGACCTCTTGCCCGTCGCCGGCGATCCCTGCCGTTCGTGGAATGACTATAGGGAGCGCGCCGACGGGGTGTCTAATTACATTTTCTGGGATCAATTCATACGCATACAGCGGGTTTCGGGCGCCGAAGAGGCGCTGGCGAGGGCCCCTGGCGCCTCTGTCGGTCGGGCATTTTCCAGTTGGAAATCACTGGGTTTTCTGCGCTGGTACAGGTATTTCCACTGCCGGGGCGAGGGTTGCAGCCAGCTATGACGCGAGGGGGATGGGCGCGCGCCGAGGCCGCTTGCGGGCCGACCATGACCGGGGGCGAGGGTTTGCGCAGGCCCGCGGGCTGCGTGGGGGAGTGGTCGGAGGCAGAGCGCCTGTATAACATTTGCCTGCGGACGGTATACAGAACAGCCCTCGCCGCGCCGCCCTGCCAGGCCCGCCGCGAGGCTGATGACGCCGCAACTGCCCACAAGAACTCATAGAGGCTGCCATCGGTGGAAAGACGACAATTCAGCGAAGCCATGCAAGGCAAGAATCTCCGCTTCATGGCCGAGAAGAAGGCCGACCCGCAGCGTCAGCGACGCGTGGGCTTCGTCCTGCTGGAGCACTTTTCACTGCCGGCCTTCACCCAGGCGCTGGACACGCTGGTCACCGCCAACCTGATCCGCGAGGGCGCCTTCTCGACGCACACCTTCAGCCTGGACGGCGAGCCGGTGACCAGCGACCTGGGCCTGGTCATCTGCCCCTCCGCCGCCCTGGAGAGCCGCCACCTGGACCTGGACCTGCTGGTGGTCTGTGGCGGCCTGCGCACGCCGCTGCGCGAGCTGCCCTCGCTCAACCGCCTGCTGCAGCTCGCCGACGACCGGGGCGTGGACCTGGCCGGCCTGTGGAACGGCGCCTGGTTCCTCGGCAAGGCGGGGCTGCTGGACTGCCACAAATGCGCGGTGCACCCGGAAAACCGCGCCGCCCTCGCCGAGGTGGCGAGGAACAGCGTGGTGACCGCCGAGAGCTACATCGTCGACGGCAACCGCCTGACCGCGGGGAGCCCCGCCGGCGCCTTCAACATGGTGCTGGAATGGATCAACCGCCTGTATGGCCGCGAGCTGGTCGACGGCGTGGTGGACATCCTGGCCTTCGAGGAATCCCGCTACCGGCGGACCCGCCCGGCGTTGCACGAGAAGATGTCGCAACCGCTGCGCGACGTGCTCAACCTGATGAGCGCGAACATCGAGGAGCCGCTGAGCACCGACCAGCTGTCACAGTGCGTGGGCCGCTCCAAGCGCCAGCTCGAACGCCTGTTCCAGGAACAGCTGGGCACCTCGCCGGTGCGCTACTACCTGGAGCTGCGCATCACCGAGAGCCGCCGCCTGCTGCAGCACTCGGACCTGTCCCTGGTGGAGGCGGCGCTGGCTTGCGGCTTCGTTTCGCCGAGCCACTTCAGCAAGTGCTACACCTCGTTCTTCGGCTACCCGCCGTCGAAGGAAATCCGCCACGGCTGCGTGCGTTCCGCCAGGGCGAAGTAGCTGGGCGGCGCCGCTCAGAACTGCGCCATGAGCCAGTCGCGCAGGCGGCGGCAGGCGTCGTCGTCTTCCTTGTCCTCGTTGAAGGTCAGGTAGTGCTGGCTGTCGTGCAGCACCACTTCCTGCTCCACGGGGCGCACCAGTGAGCCGTTGGCCACCAGGTGCCCCACCAGGTGGTTCCAGCCCAGCGCCACGCCCTGGTGGCTCAAGACCATCTGCACCAGCAGGTTGTAGTCGTTGGCGTTGAAGAAGTGCGGGCGCTTGCCTGGGCCGTTGTCCAGGTCGATGTTCTGGAAGGCCATCCATACGCTCCAGTCGACGTGCTCGGCCACCTGCGAGCGGCCGTAGGGGCTGAGGTTGAGCAGCACGCCTTGGCACAGGCCTTCCAGGCTGGCGATCTCCGGGTGCTGGGCGAGGTAGGCCGGGCTGCACACCGGGTAGATGACGTCGTGGACCAGCGGGTAGCTGCGGTAGCCCTCGCGGATCTTCGCCATCTTGGTGACGAAGATGTCGGGCCGCGTCCCCGGCTCCATGGAGAGGAAGTTCTGCGTGGTGATCAGGTTCAGCTCCACGTCCGGGTTGGCCTCGAAGAAGCCCGGCAGGCGATGGGCGAGCCAGAGCGCCGAGAAGGCCGGCGAGCAGCAGAGGGTGACGATCGACTTGGACGTGCTGTTGTGGCGGATGCGTTCGGCCGCCTGGGAGATGTTGACGAAGGACAGCTGCACGGCGTCGAAGAAGATCGAGCCGGCCGGGGTCAGCTCCACCGCGCGGCCCACGCGCTTGAACAGGTCGGCGCCCAGGTAGGTTTCCAGCTCGCGGATCTGCCGGCTGATCGCCGCCTGGGTGACGCACAGCGCCTCGGCCGCCCGCGTGAAGTTCTGGTACTTGGCCGCGGCCACGAAGGACTTCACCGCGCGCAGCGACGGCATCTTGATCAGCGTCTGATCGGGTTCGGTGTGTTTGACCATAACTTCAGGTAATCAAGACCTTGGAGAAAATGTCGGTTCTTTCGCGTCGGCCCCGGTCCTAGACTGCCGCAAATGCTGTGATCGCGGCGGGCTGGCAGGCTCCGTGGATGGAGGTTAGCCGAAGCGCCCGACGACAGAAAGCCTCCGCGCCGCAGGGCCCCTGCGCCAGCGCCGGACGCCGTCGCCAGCCGATCCACGCATGCACCGATCCAAACCGCGCCTGCTCTGGAGTGCATACAACAATGGATAAGAAAGCCGCTGTGCTCGACCTGATTCGCCAACGCAAGGCCCGCCACGCGCTGCCCCGCGCCGTCTATAGCGACCCCGGGGTGTACCGCCAGGACCTGGAGCAGCTCTGGCACAAGGAGTGGATCTTCGCCGGCCACACCTTCGAGCTGGAGAAGCCGGGCCAGTACCTGACGCTGCAGATCGGCGACTATCCCATCGCCGTGGTGCGCGGCGGCGACGGCCAGGTCCGGGCGTTCCACAACGCCTGCCGGCACCGCGGCTCCAAGGTGTGCACGGAAAACAGCGGCAAGGTGGCCAAGCTGGTCTGTCCCTACCACAAATGGGTGTTCGACCTGGACGGCAAGCTGCTGTTCGCCGGCAACATGGGCCCGGAATTCAACCCGGCCGACTACGGCCTGAAGCTGGCGCACTGCGAGGTGGTGAACACCTACATCTACGTGTGCGTCGCCGAGACCGCGCCGGACTTCTCGCGCTTCCGCGACGCGGTCTCGCCCTTCATCGGGCCGCACAACCTGGAAGACTGCAAGGTCGCCTTCGAATCCAACCTGGTCGAGCGCGGCAACTGGAAGCTGGTGTTCGAGAACAATCGCGAGTGCTACCACTGCGACGGCACCCACCCGGAGCTGCTCAATTCCTTCGTCGAGAACCTTTCCGTGGCCGGCGTGGGCGGTGAGGAAGACCCCGAGCTGAGCGCCCACTGGGACCGCTGCGAGGCCGCCGGCCTGCCCAGCCGCCTGGTGATGGATGAGGCGGGGCAGTTCCGCATGACGCGCATCCCGCTCTCGGCCGGCGCCGTGAGCTACACCATGGACGGCAAGCCGGCGGTGGCGCGGCGCCTGGACAAGAGCGGCGAGCCGAACATCGGCGCGCTGCTGTACTTCAACTACCCCTCCACCTGGAACCATTTCCTCGGCGACCACGCCCTGAGCTTCCGTGTGCTGCCCCAGGGCCCCAACGAGACCCTGGTGACTACCAAGTGGCTGGTGCCCAAGGATGCCCAGGAAGGCATCGACTACGACATGGAACGCCTGACCCGCGTGTGGATCGCCACCAACGACCAGGACCGGCGCCTGGTCGAGGGTGCGCAGGCGGGGGTGAACTCGCCGGCCTACGAGCCCGGCCCGTACTCCTCGATCGCCGAGAACGGCGTCTGCCAGTTCGTGGACTGGTACTGCACCGAGATGACCAGTCGTTTGGCCGACTGATTCCTTTCCCGTTCGCTGCGGACAGGCCCCGCTTCACCTTCTGGTGAAGCGGGGCTTTTTCGAATGCCCGGTCGATCTGATACCCAGGGAGCAGGTCATGCGGACCCCGCGTTTTCTTCCCGGAATGAGCGCTCATTCCCGAGGCTTTCTTCTCGTTCTGCTGGCCGCGTTCTGCTATGGCCTGCAGCCGTTGTTCGCCAGCTTCGCCTATGCCGGCGGCGCCAACCCGATCGGCCTGCTGCTGGCGCGCTTCTCCATCGCCGCCGCGGTGCTGCTGGCGCTGCTGTACCGGCAGCGCATCGGCTTGCCGAGCCTGCGCCTGGTCCGGCAGAACCTGTTGCTGGGCGTGGGCTACGGCCTGGCGGCGCTGGGCTACTACAGCGCCAGCCGGGCCAGCTCGGTGAGCCTGGCAATCATCCTCGTCTACAGCTTTCCGGCCTTCGTCACCCTGGTTTCCATCGTCTGGCTGGGGGAACGCACCAGCCTGCCGAAGCTGTTCAGCCTGTTGCTGGCGCTGGGCGGGGTGGCGCTGGCTACGGGGCTGAGCCTGGCCGGCGCTTCCATCGGCGCGCTGTGGGCACTGTTCGCGGCGATGGCCTACGGAGCGGCGGTCATCTACGGCACACACCGCGTTCGCCATGAGCACCCGCTGGCCTCGGCGGCCATCGTCCTGCTGGGCTGCGCCGCCACCTTCGCCGTCGCCGCGCTGTTCCAGCACGCCGCCTTCCCGGTGGGTGGCCAGGCGTGGCTGGCAACCCTGGGGCTGGCGGTCTTCGCCACGCTGATACCTGTCGCCGCGTTCCTTGCCGGGGCGCCGGCGATCGGTCCTTCGGCGGCGGCCACGCTGTCCACCGTCGAGCCCCTGGTGGCGGTGGCGATCGCCGTACTGCTGATGGGCGAGCGGCTGACCCTGTCGATGCTCGTCGGCGGCTGCATGGTGCTGCTGGCCGCCGTCGCCCTGGCCCGCCCGGACCCCGCGGAAACGCCGCTGGCGCCCGTGACTTAGGAACGTAGGGCGTATAACCGTTCGCGGTCATACGCCGTTGGCCGTGCCGCCGGGGGTGTCCGGCGTGGCCGGTGAATCCGATCGCGGACGGAGTCCGCTCCTACGACCGAGCTTGCCTGGGGGCCATGCACCAGGGCTTGAGAGCGCCCTCACCCCAGCCCTCTCCCGGAGGGAGAGGGGGCCGTTCGGAGTGGCCGGGAAGTCCAGAGTCATCCTGATACTCCTTACCCCCCTCGTCATTCCCGCGGACGCGGGAACCCAGTGGCTGCGGGGTTCGCGAGCAAGCTCGCTCCTACGAAAAGCAAAAGCACGCCCGCTCTTGCTCTGGCGTTTGGACTTCCAGAGAAACATCCGCGCACTCCGGAACGCCCCTTCAGAAGGCCGAGCGAAACCGGCGCTCAGGAGGTCATGCGACATGGATGTCGCGAGAGCCCCGCGGGCTACAGGGACGTACCCTCGGGGCGGGCCTCCGTGGCGGGGGAATTCGCGAGGGTAGCCCGACTCTGTCGGGCCCGTATGCGGGGCAAGCCTTTTTGGTTCCTTTTTGCGGGGGTGGCCTTCCACCGTTTGACAAAAGGGACTCGCCCGAGGGGGCGAAACAAAAAACATCCGAACACGCCGAAGCGGCGCAAACACGCCCAAACAAGAAGCCACTGGGTTCCCGCATTCGCAGGAATGACGGGGTTGCAGGATGCTGCCTAACCACCAAGCCGCTCAACCATGTAGGACTCATAACGCCCCAGGCCCCCGTGGCACAGGGCACGGACGCGGATCAATAACATCAAGTTATGGTTTTGAGCGAACAAATGTCGTTGGACGCTCGACAGGCGGAACCCTAATTTGAAGACACGCCGCCGTCGCCTTCGACGGCCGCTGTAAAGCCTTGCAGGAGCTTCTGCAGAACGGAAGGGCCGCCTCGCCAGTGGCGGCCGTGATTCTTCCGGCGGTACCGGTGCTACGAGGCCGCAAGGTCCCCGGCAGCAAGACCTTGGCCACAAGAATAAGCATAAGGTGAGGAACGTATGAGTCAGACCGACGATATCCTTTCGGTACGCAACATCTTCAAGGTCTTCGGGCCGCGCCCGAACGAAGCGATGGAGATGCTGCGCAAGGGCGCTGACAAGAACGAGATATTCCGCAAGTCCGGGCATGTCGTCGGGGTGTTCGATGCCAGCTTCTCGGTCAAGCGTGGCGAAATCTTCGTCATCATGGGCCTGTCCGGTTCCGGCAAGTCCACCATGGTTCGCCTGTTCAACCGGCTGATCGAACCCACCTCCGGCAGCATCCACCTCAACGGCCGCGAGATCACCGGGCTGTCGGACAAGGCCCTGCTCGACGTGCGGCGCAAGGAAATGGGCATGGTGTTCCAGTCCTTCGCCCTGATGCCGCACATGAGCGTGCTGGAGAACACCGCCTTCGGCCTGGAGATCGCCGGGGTAGGGGAGCAGGAACGCCACAGCCGGGCCCGCGAGGCGCTGCGCCAGGTGGGCCTGGAAGGGCACGAGCACAGCTACCCGCACCAGCTCTCCGGTGGCATGCAGCAGCGCGTCGGCCTGGCCCGGGCGCTGGCCAACGACCCCACCATCCTGCTCATGGACGAAGCCTTCTCGGCGCTCGACCCGCTGATCCGCAACGAGATGCAGGGCGAGCTGATGCGCCTGCAGGCCGAACAGCAACGCACCATCATCTTCATCTCCCACGACATCGAGGAAGCCATCCGCATCGGCCATCGCATCGCGATCATGGAAGGCGGCCGGGTGGTGCAGATCGGCACCCCCCAGGAGCTGCTGAACCAGCCCGCCAACGACTACGTGCGGACCTTCTTCAAGGGCTTCGACAGCTCGCGGGTGCTCAAGGCCGGCGACGTCGCCGAACTCGACCAGGCGGTGCTCTGCCGCCTCAACGGCAAGGGGCCGCAACCCAACGCCGGCGTGCCGTACAGCTACCTGGTCAACGAGCGCAACCAGCTGATGGGCGTCATGGGCGCCGAAGCCGGCGCCGCCGGCGAGGCGGGCGCGGGGCACTACACCCTGCACGAGCAGCACCCGGTCTACATCGACACGCCGCTGCACGACGTGCTCGACATCGTCGCCGAGCTGCCCTACCCGGTGCCGGTTCTGGATCGCAGCGGCGCGCTGCACGGCACCATTTCCAAGAACCAGCTGTTGCAGACCCTCAGCCGGCACTGAGCGCAGCCTTGCGCAACAGCCGTCCTCGTCATTCCTAGAAGCAGGTAGCGAGCATGTCCGAGTCCAGTTTCCTCGATCCCTTCCAGAACGCGGTCATTCCGCTGGGCGATTGGGTCGAAACCAGCCTGAATTTCCTGGTGCGCAATTTCCGCGATGTCTTCCACGCCATTCGCTGGCCCATCGACCACGTGCTCAACGGTTTCGAGTACGTGCTGCAGAGCGTCCCGCCGACGATCGCCATCGTGCTGGCGGCGCTGTTCGGCTGGCAGCTCGCTGGGCCGCGCATGGGCGCGCTGTGCGCCGTCACCCTGACCTTGCTGGGGCTGATCGGCGTGTGGTCCGAGTCGATGACCACGCTTTCGCTGGTGCTGACCTCCGTGCTCTTCTGCGCCGTGATCGGCATCCCGCTGGGCATCCTCTCCGCCCGCAGCGACCGCATCGAGCGCATCGTGCGCCCGCTGCTCGACGCCATGCAGACGCTGCCGGCGTTCGTCTACCTGGTGCCGGTGGTGATGCTGTTCGGCATCGGCAACGTGCCGGGCGTGCTGGTCACCATCGTGTTCGCCGTGCCGCCGCTGGTGCGCCTGACCAACCTGGGCATCCGCCAGGTGCCCGAGGACAAGATCGAGGCGGCCCGCGCCTTCGGCTGCACGCCGCGGCAGATGCTGATGCGCGTCCAGCTGCCGCTGGCCACGCCGACCATCATGGCCGGGGTGAACCAGACGCTGATGCTGTCGCTGTCGATGGTGGTGATCGCCTCGATGATCTCCGTCGGCGGGCTCGGCCAGATGGTCCTGCGCGGCATCGGCCGCCTGGACATGGGCCTGGCCACGGTCGGCGGCGTCGGCCTGGTGCTGCTGGCGATCTTCCTCGACCGCCTGACCCAGGCCATGGGCGAGCGCACCCGCTCCGACCCGAGCCGCCGCTGGTACCACAGCGGCCCGGTGGGCCTGCTGCTGCGCCTGTTCGGCAGCCAGCCGGCGCCGCACAAGGCGGCCTGAACGAGCCGCCACTGCTTTGCATTCATTCTGCCGACCCAACGAAAAGAACAAGAGGTATACAGCGATGCATTTCGAGACGTTCAAGAACAAGCTTGTGCACTGTGCCGCGGCCATCACCCTGAGCATGGTGTCGCTGTACGGGATGGCCGCCTCGGCGGACAAGCCGGGGGAGGGGGTGAAGGTCACGCCGATCTTCCCGCCGATCGCCGAGGAGCGCTTCCGCGGCGAGCTGGCCATGGCCGGCCTGCGCGAGCTGGGCTACGACGTGCAGGAGCCGAAGGAAACCGAATACGCGGCGATGATGGTGGCGCTGTCCTATGGCGATGCGGACTTCACCGTGCACTTCTGGGACAAGCTGCACGACGCCTTCTACCAGAAGGTCGACGGGCCGCACACGCTGGTCAAGGCCGGCGACGTGATCCCCGGCGTGCTGCAGGGCTACCTGATCGACAAGAAGACCGCCGAGCAGTACCACATCCGCTACATCACCGACCTGAAGAAACCGGAGATCGCCAAGCTGTTCGACACCGATGGCGACGGCAAGGCCAACCTGACCGGCTGCAACCCGGGCTGGGGCTGCGAACTGGTGATCTCCCACCACATGAAGGCCTATGACCTGGAGAACAGCGTCAACGTCAACCAGGGCTCCTACTTCGCCCTGATGGCCGACACCATCGCCCGCTATAAGCAGGGCCAGCCGATCCTCTACTTCACCTGGGTGCCGCAGTGGATCGCCGGCGTGCTGGTGGAAGGCCGCGACGTGGTCTGGCTGGAGGTGCCCAAGACCGACCTGCCCGACGGCAACAACGACGTGAACACCACCTACCAGGGCAAGAACCTGGGCTTCGCCATCGACAAGGTGGAGGCGTTGCTGAACAAGGACTTCGCCGACAAGAACCCGGTCGCG
This sequence comes from Pseudomonas sp. A6, assembly GCF_052367875.1. Classification (NCBI taxonomy): domain Bacteria; kingdom Pseudomonadati; phylum Pseudomonadota; class Gammaproteobacteria; order Pseudomonadales; family Pseudomonadaceae; genus Pseudomonas; species Pseudomonas sp. A6. The sequence continues at coordinate 3,290,137 of NZ_CP198970.1, forward strand.
CTCAAGTTCCTTTCGCAGCTGCAGATCAGCGCCGACGACGAAAGCCAGCAGAACCTGCGCATGCAGAAGGGCGAGAACAAGCCGGCCGACGTCCGCCGCCACGCCCAGGAATGGATCGCCGCCCACCGCCAGCAGTGGGACGGCTGGCTGCAGGCCTCGCGCGCGGTCGCCAGCCAGGCCAAGCAGTGACGCCAGCGGGTGCCCGCCGCCGGGCACCCGTTCCTCCGATTCCCGATCCCCGTCTGTGGAGCCTCCACATGTCGCTTTATTCGTTCGTCCGTGAATTCCGCTTCGAGCAGGCGCCCGCGCACACCCGCGAACTCATGCAGACCTGCCTGCTGGACATCCTCGGCGTCGCCGCCGGCGCTCGCGACAATGCCACCAGCCAGGCGCTGCGCCGGTATGCCTTGAACCACTACCCGGCGGGCGTGCTTTCCAGCCGCCTGCTGTTCGACGGCCGCGCGGTGCACCCGCTGGGCGCGGCCTGGGCCGGCGGCTTCTGCGTCGACAGCCTGGATGCCCACGAAGGCCACTTCACCTCCAAGGGCCACGCCGGCGCCACCGTGGTGCCGGCGCTGCTGGCGCTGGTGGACGCCTGCCGCCAGCAGGGCCGGAGCATCAGCGGCGCGGAACTGCTCAGCGCCCTGACCATCGGCTACGAAACCGCCCTGCGCGCCGGCGCCGCGCTCATGGCCACGGCGCCGCAATACCACGCCTCCGGCGCGTTCTCCTGCATCGGCGTGGTGTGTGGCGGCGCGCGCCTGCTGGGCTTCGACGAACAGCAGTTCCGCCACGCCCTGGGCATTGCCGAATACTTCGGCCCGCGCTGCCCGATGATGCGCCTGGTGGACCACCCCTCCATGCTGCGGGACGCCCATGGCGCCGGCGCTTTCGCCGGCCTCAACGCGCTGCTGCTGGCCGAGGCCGGCGTCACCGGGGCGCCGGCCGAGACGGTCGAGTTCGACGAGGTCGCCGGCCACTGGCGCGACCTGGGCCAGCGCTGGGAGATCGACGCCCAGTACTTCAAGCCCTGGCCGGTGTGCCGCTGGGCCCAGCCGGCGCTGACCGCGCTGACCGCACTGATGGCCGAGCACCCGCAGATCCGCGGCGAGAACATCGAGCGCATCAAGGTGCAGACCTTCCACGAATCCATGCGTTTGCAGGGGCACACGCCGGCCAACGCCGACGAGGCGCAGTACGCCCTGGCCTTCCCGCTGGCGGCCCTGGCCGTGCGTGGCCAGGTGGGGCCGCTGGAGGTGACCGGGGATGCGGTGCACGCCTCGGACATCCTGGCCGTCAGCCAGCGCGTCGACATCGTCGAAAGCGACGAGCTTTCCGCGCGCTTCCCCAACGAGATCCTTTCGCGGGTCTCGGTGTCGCTCAAGGATGGCCAGGTGTTCACCAGTCCGGTGACCGCGGCCAAGGGCGACCCCGCAACCGCCATGAGCCGCGAAGAGTTCCGCGCCAAGTTCGACCTGCTGGCCGGCATCACCCTGGACGAGGCCCTCCGGCAGGAGATCGCCGGGGCGATAGCGGCGCTGCCCACCAGCGCCGATTGCGAAGGCTTGTTCGGGCTGCTGTTCGAGGCGGCCGGGCAGGGCGCCTGAGTACCGCGGCGGGCGGCCATCGTCTGTAGCGATGGCCTTTGCCGCGGCGCTCGCCGCCTTGCCCAGCGCCAGGCGGCGCCCTGCTATGGGGCCGGGTTTCTCAGCGCCTGGGTCTGCGCCAGCAGCCACTCGCGGAGCATGCGGATGCCCGTCGAGCCGGCCAGGTCGCGGCGGCAGACGAAGTAATGCTTCCTGTCGTCGGCGAAGTAGGTTTCCTGCAGGGGGCGCACCAGGCTGCCGCTGTCCAGCTGCGGCTGGACCAGGTGGCGCCAGGCCAGGCCGACGCCGACCTCCTGGTGCACCGCGTCCATGAGCATGGAGAAGTGGCTGAAGTTCATGGCCTCCCGGCTTCCGGAAACGTCCAGGCCGAACTGCCGCAACCAGAACGCCCAGTCGATGGGCGCCCACAGCCTGGCCTTCCAGTGGCTCGCGCTGAGGTTGAGCAGGGTGGCGTCCAGCAGCCCGGGCAATGTCGCGACCTGGGGATGCTGTTCGAGAAAGCCCGGGGCGCACACCGGGAACACCTCCTCGGAAAACAGGTACTCGGCCACGTAGCGCGGATGCTCCTCCAGCCCCAGGGTCACCGCCGCGGTGAAGTTCTCCTGGTAGTCGGGGTTGCCTTCGGTGCTGATCAGGTGCAGCTGCAGTTCGGGATATTGCGCGCGCAGCTGCTTCAGCCGCGGCATCAGCCACAGCTGGGCGAAGGCCGTGGTGGTGATCAGGGCGAGATGATCCTGGCCGTTGCGCCGCAGCAGGTCGCTGGAGGCGTTGGCGATGTGGTGCAGGGCCGACGACGCGGCCAGGTACAACGCATGCCCGTCGTCGGTCAGCTCGACCTTGCGGTTGCCGCGCAGGAACAGCTTGAGCCCGTAGAAGTCCTCCAGCACCTGGATCTGGCGGCTGACCGCCGCCTGGGTCACGTAGAGCTCCTCCGCCGCCATCTTGAAACTGCCGTGGCGGGCGGCGGCCTCGAAAGTCCGCAGCGCATTCAGTGGCGGCAGCGAATGCCGGAGGTTGCTCATGGGGGCTCACCCGCTATGGAAGGACGCCTGAGCAGTTAAGCAAAACTCAAGTGTGCAGGGCAGTACTTTCTCGATTTTCTTCAATGCCCAAGCGTTTCGATTAACCAAAAGTCAATCGAATGCAGCGAAGAAGTCGTTTGTCGCCGGCCCCCGGTCTGTCGATCATCGGCCTCACACATCCCACTGAGGTGCAAGGCCATGCGATTCGAAAACAGGATTGTCGTGATTACCGGTGGCGCCGGCGGCGTGGGCCAGGCGCTGGTACGGCTGTTCGCCGCCGAAGGGGCCCGGCTGATGATCTCGGACATCAACGCCGAGGGCTGCCAGGCCATGGTCGACGAGGCGCGCGCCCTGGGCGCCGAGGCCGAGTGCCTGGTCGGCAACCTGCGCGAGAAGGCGTACTGCGAGGCGATCATCGCCCGCGCGGTCGAGCGCTTCGGCGGCGTCGACATCCTGCTCAACAATGCCGGCATCATTCCCCGCGGCACGGTCGAGGAAACCACCGACGACATGTGGTTCACGGCGCTGGACGTCAACCTGAACGCCGTGTTCTTCCTCTGCCGCGCGGCGATACCGCACATGAAGCGCCGCGGCGGCGGGGCCATCGTCAACACCTCGTCGGTCTGGGGCGTCTACCCCGGCCCCGGGCACGTCGCCTACTGCACCAGCAAGGGCGCGGTGGCCGCGCTGACCAAGAACCTGGGCCGGGACGCCGCGCCCTTCGGCATCCGCGTCAATGCCGTGTGCCCGCACGAGATCAACACGCCGATGATCCGCAGCGGCTTCGAACGCCGTGGGCTGGACCCGCAAAAGGCCATCGAGGAACTGAACAGGACCGTGCCGCTGGGCCGCATCGCCGAGCCGGAGGACATCGCCGACGTGATCGCCTTCCTGGCCTCGGACCAGGCGCGCTACATCGCCGCGGAAACGCTCGAAGTCACCGGCGCCAAACCGGTTTCGGGCTGAGGAGGCCAGCATGCTGCTCAATGACAAGGTAGCCGTCGTGACCGGCGGCGGACGCGGCATCGGCCGCGGGATCAGCGAGAAACTGCTGGAGGCCGGCGCCCGCGTGCTGGTCGCCCAGCGCCAGCCGCTGGATGAAGACCTGGGCGCGAACCCCCGGGTGGCATGGTGCGAGGCCGACCTGGGCGAGCGCGAGGCGCCCTATGCCATCGCCCGCGCCGTCGAGGCGCATTTCGGCGGCGCCGACATCCTGGTCAACAATGCCGGCTTCATGTTCGAGAAATCCCTCGACGACATGCACGAGGACGATTGGGACCGCATGATGGCCGTCAACCTGCGCGCCCCGGTGTTCCTGGCCAAGGCGCTGCTGCCGCAGATGCGCCGGCGCGGCGGCGGCAGCATCGTCAATATCGGCTCCATCGAAGGCATCGGCGCCAACCCCTGGCACACCGCCTACTGCGGCTCCAAGGCCGGCGTGCATGGCTTCACCCGGGCCATGGCCGTCGACCTGGGGCGCGACGGCATCCGTTGCAACGCCATCGCCCCGGGGTGGATCAACTCGGAACTGAGCGACGCCTACATCGACGCCCAGCCGCAACCCGAGCTGGCCCGCGCCGGCCTGCTGAAGCTGCACCCGGTGGGCCGCACCGGCGAGCCCGGGGACATCGGCGGCGTCGCCGTGTTCCTGGCCAGCGACGCGGCGGCCTTCATCACCGGCCAGGTGCTAGTCGTGGACGGCGGCCGCACGGCCAAGTTGCCGCTGCCTTTCTGAGGCGCGAGCGGCGCCGGGAAGCCCACCTTGGCGGTGGGCTTTTTTCATTGCGTCGTGCGAGGGCGTTTCGAGCGCGCGGGCCCCGGCGATCTGTGCTATTTCTCCCCGGCGGTCCCGCCCTCCGGGCCGCCACGGAGACCCCCATGCCCGCCGAAGCCGCCGCGCCGTTCTCGATCCTCGTCCTGGTGTTCCCGCACTACAACCTGGCAGCCACCACGGCCTTCATCGACCCGTTTCGCGCCGCCAACTACCTGAGCGGCCACACCCATTTCCACTGGGAAGTGGTGTCGATGAACGGCGGGCCGGTGGTGGCGAGCAACGCCATGAGCACCGACACCATGGCGCTGGCCGAGGTGCAGGGCGTGCCCGACCTGGTGATGCTGTCTTCCAGCTGGAACCCGGAGACGCTGCACAGCCCGGCGCTGAGCGCGGCGCTGCGGCTGTGGGCGAGGGAAGGGGTGGTGCTCGGCGCGCTGGATACCGGCGTCTACCTGCTGGCCGAGGCCGGGCTGCTCAACGGCAAGCGCGCCACCGGGCACTACGAGCACATCGATTCGCTGAAGGAGCTGTACCCGGAGGTGGATATCTGCGAAGACATGCTGGTGATGGACGGCAAGCGCATCACCTGCTGCGGCGGCGCCGCGTCCACCGACTGCGCGCTGCACGTCATCCGCTCGCTGCACGGCGATACCCTGGCCAACGAAACCGCGCGCTACCTGTTCCACGAGCGCCTGCGCCCGCTGGGCACGCAGCAGAACCCGGAGACGCCGCAGCCGCTGGGCAACACCGTGCCGGACCTGGTCAAGCAGGCCATCCGCATCATGGAGCAGAACCTGGAGGAGGCCGTGCCGATCCCGGACATCTGCGGGCGCATCGGCATCTCCCAGCGCCAGCTCGACCGCCTGTTCAACCAGATCGTGCAGAAGAGCCCGGCGCTGTACTACCGCGACATCCGCCTGGACCGCGCGCGCTGCCTGGTGACCCAGACCGACATGTCGCTGATGGAGATCGCCGTGGCCTCGGGCTTCGCCAACCAGTCGCACTTCAGCCGCATCTACCGCGAGCGCTTCGGCCTGACGCCGCGCCGCGACCGCCTCGACGGCCGCATTCCCTTCGAGTTCCGGGCCTGGCCGATGCACCAGGTCACGCCCTGACGCCTTTCCCCCAAAGCCGCTGCTGACGCCCTGCAGCCCGCCCCGCGCGGGCGGCGGGAGCCTGCGCGCCCGGCCCAGGGCGGTCGCAAACGGGACGTTCATGTCCAAAAGCGACCATGGCCAAAAACGAAAAAAACGCGGCGAATCCTGCACATTTCCCCCGCCCCGCGACGACCACTATCGGCCCCGAGACAAGAACACAAACCCAGGAATTTCCTGTACCGGAAGGCCGCTGATATGTCTGAAGTCATCTCCAAAGTACAACTCCAGAACATCGCCCGGGGCTACCACCCGGACCCGCTGATCTCCCAGTCGCTGCGCGCGGACGCCTACGTCGACCCGCAATGGTTCCGCCTGGACCAGCAGCAGATCATCGCCAAGTCCTGGCAATGGGTCTGCCACGTGGAAAAGGTCCGCGAGCCGGGCACCTACACCACCTCGGAAATCGCCGGCAACCCCATCGCCGTGGTGCGCGACCACGACGGCAAGCTGCGCGCCTTCTACAACGTCTGCAAGCACCGCGCGCACCCGGTGCTCAGCGGCGAGGGCAAGGTCAACCGCATCATCTGCCCCTACCACTCCTGGTGCTACGGCCTGGACGGCCAGCTCAGCGGCGCGCCCCACGTCGGCGGCCTGAAGGCGTTCGACAAGGGCGAGATCCACCTCAGCCCCGTGCAGGTCGAGGAATTCTGCGGCTTCATCTTCGTCAACCTCGACCCCGCCGCGCGGCCGCTGCGCGAGCAGTCCGGCGAGTTGCAGGAGGAAATCCTGCACTGGGCGCCGGACGTCGCCAACCTGACCTTCGGCCACCGCCTGACCTACGCCATCAAGTCCAACTGGAAGAACGTCGTCGACAACTTCCTGGAGTGCTACCACTGCCCGACGGCGCACAAGGACTTCTGCACCCTGGTGGACATGAGCACCTACAAGGTGCGCACCCACGGCATCTATTCCAGCCACATGGCCGAGGCCGGCCAGGGCCGGAACAGCGCCTACGACACCTCCCAGGCCAAGGTGCGCACCCACGCGGTGTGGTGGCTGTGGCCCAACACCTGCCTGATGCGCTACCCGGGGCGCAGCTCGATGATCGTGCTGCACATCATCCCGGCCGGCCCCGACCTGACCTACGAGACCTACGACTTCTTCCTCGAAACGCCCGAGGCGAACGAGATGGAGAAGGAAGCCATCCGCTACCTCGACGAAGTGCTGCAGGTGGAGGACATCGCCCTGGTGGAGAACGTCCAGCGCGGCATGCGCACGCCGGCCTTCGAGCAGGGGCGCATCGTCACCGACCCCAACGGCTCGGGCAAGTCCGAGCACGCGCTGCACCACTTCCATGGCCTGGTGCTGGGCGCGTATGAGCAGGGAGTCGAGGCATGAGCGGCGCGCTGCAAGGGAAGGTCGCCTTCGTCACCGGCGGCCTGGGCGGGATCGGCCGCGCCATCTGCGCGCGCTTCGTCAGGGAAGGCGCCACGGTGTTCGCCGCCGACCTGAAGGAGTCCGCAACCGTGCCGGGCACGACCTTCGTCCCGCTCGACGTCAGCTCCGAGGAGAGCGTGCGCCAGGCCATGGCGACGGTGCAGGCGCGGGCCGGCAAGCTCGACGTCCTGGTCAACGCCGCCGGCATCGAGATCGAGAAGACCATCGAGCAGACCAGCCTGGAGGACTGGAACCGCATCTTCGCGGTGAACGTCACCGGCACCTTCCTGGTCTCGAAATTCGCCCTGCCGCTGCTGCGCGACAGCGGCGCGGCGAGCATCGTCAACTTCGGCTCCTACGACGGTTTCATCGCCGACCCGGGCCTGGCCGCCTACTGCGCCACCAAGGGCGCGGTGCACGCGCTGACCCGCGCCATGGCCTGCGACCACGGCCCCGAGGGCATCCGCGTCAACGCCGTCTGCCCCGGCTACGTGGACACCCCGATGCTGCGCAGCTTCTTCCGCGACCACGGCGACATCCAGAGCCTGGAAGCGGCCGTGCGCGACGTGCACCCGCTGCGCCGCTACGGCACCCCGGAGGACGTCGCCAACCTGGTGAACTGGCTCGCCGGCGACGAAGCCCGCTACGCCTCCGGGCAGTTGTGGGTGCTCGATGGCGGGCTGACCGCACAAGTCCAACAAATGAAACTGTGAGAGCGACCATGCCCAAGTCCGTCATCATCACCTGCGCCACCACCGGCGGCGTGCACACGCCGACCATGTCCGAATACCTGCCGATCACCCCGGACGAGATCGCCCGCTCGTCCATCGAGGCGGCCGAGGCGGGCGCCTCGATCATCCACCTGCATGCCCGCCACCCCGAGACCGGCAAGCCCGACCCGCGCCCCGAGCTGTTCCGCGACTTCATGGGGCAGATCAAGGGCGCCAGCGACGCGGTGCTCAACGTCTCCACCGGCGGCGGCCTGGGCATGAGCCGCGAGGAGCGCCTGCGCGCCGCGGTGAGCCTGAGCCCGGAAATGGCCTCGCTGAACGTCGGCTCAATGAACTTCGGCATCTTCCCGATGAAGGCCAGATACCCGAGCTGGAAACACGACTGGGAGCCGGCCTTCCTCGACAGCACCCGCGACTTCATCTTCCGCAACACCTTCACCGACATCGAGTACATCGTGAAGGAGCTGGACGAGGGCCACGGCACGCGCTTCGAGTTCGAGTGCTACGACCTGGGCCATCTCTACAACCTGGCCTGGGTCATCGACCAGGGCTGGATCAAGCCGCCGTTCTTCGTGCAGATGGTGTTCGGCGTGCTGGGCGGCGTCGGCGCCGACCTGGACAACCTGATGCACATGCACAGCATCGCCCAGAAGCTGTTCGGCAAGGACTACGAGTGGTCGGTGCTGGCCGCCGGCAAGAACCAGATGCACTTCGCCACCCAGGCCGCGCTGCTGGGCGGCAACCTGCGCGTCGGCCTGGAAGACAGCCTGTACATAGCGCCGGGCGAGAAGGCCAAAAGCAACGCCGAGCAGGTGCGCAAGATCCGTTCGATCGTCGAAAGCCTCGGCCTCAAGGTCGCCACGCCGGCCGAAGCCCGCGCGCGCCTGGGGCTCAAGGGTGGCGACAAGGTCGAGTTCTGAGAGGGGAGAAGCTCATGCAGACCCGAATGCTGATCGACGGCGAGCTGGTGGCGGGCGAGGGCGAGGCCCTGGCGGTGATCGACCCCGCCAGCGGCGAGCGCATCGCCCAGGTCCACGAGGCCAGTCCGCAACAGGTGGACGCCGCCGCCCGCGCGGCCGAGGAAGCCTTCCATCGTTACGGCCGCAGCACGCCCGCCGAACGCTCCGCCCTGTTGCTGGACATCGCCGACGTCATCGAGGCCCACGCGCCGGAGCTGGCCGCGCTGGAAAGCGCCAACGTCGGCAAGCCCTGGCCGTCGGCGCTGGACGACGAGATGCCGTTGACCCTCGACAGCTTCCGCTTCTTCGCCGGTGCGGCGCGCACCCTGGCGGGCGTCGCCGCCGGCGAATACGTGGCGGAGCACACCAGCCTGATCCGCCGCGACCCGCTGGGCCCGGTGGCGGCCATCGCGCCCTGGAACTACCCGCTGATGATGGCCGCCTGGAAGCTGGCCGCGCCGCTGGCGGCCGGCTGCACGGTGGTGCTCAAGCCCTCGGAGCTGACGCCGCTGTCGACCCTGCGCCTGGCCGAGCTGTTACAGGACGTGGTGCCCAAGGGCGTGGTCAACGTGATCAACGGAAGAGGAGCGAGCATCGGTGATCGTCTTATCAATGCTGCTGGGATGGAAGGCGTCAGCATCACCGGATCGCCCGCCACCGGCGCCGCGGCCATGCGCGCGGCGGCGCAGCAACTGCGCCAGGTGCATCTGGAACTGGGTGGCAAGGCGCCGGTGATCGTCTACGCCGATGCCGACGTCGACAAGCTGGTCGCCACCCTGCGCGGCACCGCGTTCTTCAATGCCGGCCAGGATTGCGCGCAACCCTGCCGCCTGCTGGTGGCCGACGCGGTCTACGAGCGGGTCGTCGCCGCACTGGCCGACGCGGTGGGTTCGATACGCACCGGCGCCCCGCGCGAGGCGGGCACCGAGATGGGCCCGCTGATCAGCCAGGCGCATCGCCAGCGCGTGGCCGGCTTCGTCGAGCGCGCCCGCGGGCGCGCCGAAGTGGTGGCCGGCGGCTTCGCCGAGGAGCGTCCCGGTTTCTTCTACCGCCCCACGGTGGTGGCCAACGTCGACAACGATGCGGAGATCGCCACCTGTGAAATCTTCGGGCCGGTGGTCACGGTGTCGCGCTTCGGCGCCGGCGACGACCCCATAGCCATCGCCAACGCCGGCCGCTACGGCCTGGCTTCCTCGGTGTGGACGCGGGACAGCGCGCGGGCCATGGCCGCCACCAGCCGCCTGCGCTACGGCTTCACCTGGGTGAACACCCACGGCGTGGCCACGCCGGAAATGCCCTGGGCGGCGATGAAGGGCTCGGGGCACGGCTGCGACATGTCGGTGTTCGCCCTCGAAGCCTACACCGCCGTCCGCCACGTCATGTTCGCGCACGGGTGAAGGCCATGGACAAGGACATCGTGATAGTGACGGGCGGCGGACGCGGCATCGGCCGGGCCATCGTTGACCGGTTCCGCGCGCAGGGCGCGCAGGTCGCGACCTGCGGCCGGGGAGAGCGCCCGGCCGACCTGGATGAGGCCGTGCTCTGGGTGCAGGCCGACGTCTCGTGCAGCGCCGATGCCGGGCGTGTGGTGGCGCTCACCCTCGAACACTTCGGCGTACCCACCGTGCTGGTCAACAACGCCGGCGTGCAGGTGGAGAAGACCCTCGACGCGACCACCGACGAGGACTGGGAGCAGGTCATGGGCATCAACGCCAAGGGCACCTTCAACCTCTGCCGCGCCGTGCTGCCGGTCATGGCGGAGCGGGGCGGCAGCATCGTCAACCTTGGTTCGATTTCCGGGCTGAACGCCGATCCGTCCATGGCCCTGTACAACGCCTCCAAGGCCTTCGTGCATGGCCTGACGCGTTCCATCGCCATCGACCACGGCCCGCGCGTGCGCTGCAACGCGGTGTGCCCGGGCTGGATCATGACGGCCATGGCCGAGGACGGTTTCGCCCAGGCCCGCGACCCCGGGAAAGCCAAGGCCGATGCCCTGGCCCGGCACGCCGCCGGGCGCTTCGGCCGGCCCCAGGACGTCGCCGGGCTGGTGGCCTGGCTCGCCAGTGAACAGGCCGGCTTCGTCACCGGCCAGTGCTATGTCATCGACGGCGGCCTGACCGCCGCCTCTCCACTCCAACCGAGGTTCTTCTGATGCGTGAATTCCAGAATGTGGCGGTATTGGGCGCCGGTGTCATCGGTGCCAGCTGGGCGGCGTTGTTCCTGGCCTCCGGCCGTGACGTGGCGGTCTTCGACCCCGCCGAGGGGATGGAGGACGACGTGCGCGAGTACGTGAAGAACGCCTGGCCCACCCTGGTGGAACTGGGCCTGGTGAAGGAGGGCGCGCCGGGCGAGCTGAGCTTCCACCGCAACGCCGCCGACGCGGTGAAGCACGCCGACTTCATCCAGGAGAGCGTGCCCGAGCGCATCCGGATCAAGCATGCGCTCTATGCCGAAATCGAACCGCTGCTGAAGGCCGGCGCCATAGTCGCGTCGTCCGCCTCGGGCCTGCCGCTGAGCGAGATGCAGGCCGGCTGGCGGGACCCGTCGCGCTTCGTCCTCGGCCACCCGTTCAACCCGCCGCACCTGATCCCGCTGGTGGAGGTCATGGGCAACCAGCGCACCGCGCAGGATGCGGTCGAGGGCGCGGAACGCTTCTACCAGCAGGTCGGCAAGGTGACCATCCGCGTGCACCGCGAAGTCCCCGGCCACGTCGCCAACCGCCTGCAGGCCGCGCTCTGGCGCGAGGCCATCCACCTGGTGAAGATCGGCGCGGCCAGCGTCGAGGACGTCGACACCGCCGTGTGGGCTGGGCCCGGCCTGCGCTGGGCGGCCATGGGGCCGACGCTGCTGTTCCACCTGGGCGGCGGGCCCGGCGGCCTGGAGTCCTTCTGCCAGAAGTACGCCGAGAGCTTCCACCGCTGGTGGGACGACCTGGGCGACCCGCGGCTGGATGCCGAAACCGCGGCGCTGCTGGTCCAGGGCGTGGCCGCCGAGTCCGCCGACGGCACCCAGGCGGAGCTTTCCCAGGCCCGCGACGAGCTGATCACCGCGATGCTCAAGACCACCGCGAACCTGCGGCGCAAATAAGCCGTCGAGGTCGTTCGCAGGCTGGCGGGGCATAAGCGTTCCGCCGGCCGTAGTCCCCGATCCAGGAGCAGAGGTCATCATGTCGGTCCAATGTCTGACACTGCGGGTGGCGGAGATCGCCAGCGCCGCCCGGGACGCGCTGGTCATCGAGCTGCGCGATCCCGCCGGCGGCGAGCTGCCGGCCTTCACCCCCGGCGCGCACATCGAACTGCACCTGCCCGGCGGCCTGGTGCGCCAGTATTCGCTATGCGGCGACGCCCGGCAGCGCGACGCCTACCGCGTCGGCGTCGGCCTGGCGCCGGCCAGCCGCGGCGGTTCGCGCTACATCCACCAGCAGTTGCGCGTCGGCGACCTGCTCAGCGTCACGCCGCCGCGCAACCACTTCCCGCTGTTCGAGGACGCCGCCGAGTTCGTCTTCTTCGCCGGCGGCATCGGCATTACGCCGATCCTCTCGATGATCCACTGGTGCGAGGCGAACCGGCGCCCCTGGCGGCTGTTCTACCTGGTTCGCAGCCGTGAACGCGCGGCCTTCCTCGACCAGCTCGCGGCCTACGGCAGCCGCGTGACCCTGCATGCCGACGAAGAAGCCGGCGGGCTGTTCGACATCGCCGGCAATCTGGCCCGCCTGCCGGCGCAGGCGCACCTCTACACCTGCGGCCCCACGCCCCTGATGCTGGCGGTGGAGGCGGCGGCCAGGGCCTTCCCCGCCGAGCAGGTGCACTTCGAATGGTTCTCGCCGCGGCAGGTGGAGAAGGCCGGGGCCGACGCGCCCTTCACCCTCGAGCTCGCGCGCAGCGGCAAGTGCCTGGAGGTGCCGGCCGGGCAGAGCATCCTGCAGGTGCTGGAGGCCAACGGCGTCTGCGTCGAGAACTCCTGCCGCGAGGGCACCTGCGGCTCCTGCGAGACCCGGGTGCTGGCCGGCATCCCCGACCACCGCGACAGCGTGCTGAGCGAGGCGGAGCGCAAGGCCAACCGCACCCTGATGGTCTGCGTGTCCCGGGCGCTTTCCGCGACCCTGGAACTGGACCTGTAAGCCAACTCCCCCCAAGAGCAGGACACGCCATGCTGACCTATCGAACGCCCGTGCTGCGCGAATGGATCGACTACAACGAGCACCTGCGCGACGCTTTCTACTTCCTCATCTTCAGCTACGCCACCGATGCGCTGATGGCGCGCATCGGCCTGGACGCGGCGGGCCGGGCCGACACCGGGCACACCCTGTTCACCCTCGAAGCGCACATCAACTACCTGGCCCAGGCGAAGCTGCACGAGGCGCTGGAAGTGCGCACGTCGTTCATCGACCGCGACCTCAAGCGCCTGCACATCGTGCACAACCTCTACCGCGAGGGCGCGGCCGAGCCCCTGGCCGTCAGCGAGCAGATGCTGATGAACATCGACAGCCGAACCGGCAGGTCCAGTGCCTTCGCCGGGGCGGTGGATTCGCGGATTTCCGAGCTTTTCCGGCAGTTCCAGGGGGCCCGGCACCCCGGCTATTGCGGGAAGACCATCGGCATACGCCGCTGAGGCGGGCCTGCCCTGCGCAGGCGCAACCCACAAAAACAAAACCTTGCCTTGAGGATTCTCCCGATGAAAGCTGCATCCCTGCTGTTCCTGGGCGCCCTGGCCGTTCTCCCCGTCGCGGCGCAGGCCGCCGAGCCCGCGCAGTGCCAACTGGTCAGGATGTCCGACCCCGGCTGGACCGACATCCAGTCCACCACCGCCATCGCCAACACCCTGCTCAAGGGCCTGGGCTACAAGACCAAGGTGACCCTGCTGGGGGTACCGCTGACCTACAAGGCGCTGGCCGAAGGCAAGAACATGGACGTGTTCCTCGGCACCTGGATCCCGACCATGGAGCCGGACCTCAAGCCCTACCGCGACGCCGGCAGGATCGACATCGTCCGCGTCAACCTCAAGCACGCCAAGTACACCCTGGCGGTGCCGGAGGAGCTCTGGAACCGCGGGCTGAAGGACTTCGCGGACATCCCGAAATTCAAGGACGAACTCAATGGCAAGATCTACGGCCTGGAGCCGGGCGACGGCGGCAACAACGCCGTGCTCAAGGCCATCGAGCAGAACGCCTTCGGCCTCAAGGACGCCGGCTTCAACGTGGTGGCGTCCAGCGAGTCGGGCATGCTGTCCCAGGTCGACCGGGCCATCCGCAGGAAGAACGCGATCCTCTTCCTGGGCTGGGAACCGCACCCGATGAACACCCGCTTCAGGATCCGCTTCCTCACCGGCGGCGACGCCTTCTTCGGCCCGGACTTCGGCGACGCCACCGTCTACACCAGCACCCGCAAGGGCTACGTGGACGAGTGCCCGAACGTGGGGCAGCTGCTGAAGAACCTCAGCTTCACCCTGGACATGGAGAACACCATCATGGGCTCCATCCTGGACGACAAGATGGAACCCGAGGATGCGGCGAAAGCCTGGCTGAAGAAGAACCCGCAGGTGCTGGAGCCGTGGTTGAAGGATGTGGCGACCGTCGATGGGAGGCCGGGGTTGGAGGCGGTCAGGGGGAGTTTGTAGGGGGAAGTGGTGTTGTGCCTGAAGAGCGCCCTCTCCCCAACCCTCTCCCGCAAGCGGGAGAGGGGGCTGTTCGGAGTGGACGGCGAATCTGGAGTCATCCTGAAGCGCCTAACCTCACCCCGTCATTCCCGCGAACGCGGGACGCGGCTCCATCGCGAACAGCGCTTGCGCTGGCCCGAAGGGGAATAAACCCAGTGGCTGCGGGGTTCGCGAGCAAGCTCGCTCCTACGAAGAGCAAAAGCGGCTCAGCTCTGGCTTTGGCTCTTGGGACTTCCAGAGAAGCCTCCGAGCGCACCGGAACGCCCCTTCAGAAGGCCGAGCGAAACCGGCGCTCAGGAGGTCATGCGACATGGATGTCGCGAGAGCCCCGCGGGCTACAGGGACGTACGCTCGGGGGGGGACGCCTAGTTCGGGCCTCCGTGGCGGGGGAATTCGTGAGGGTAGCCCGACTCTGTCGGGCCCGTATGTTGGGGCAAGCCTTTTTGGTTCCTTTTTGCGGGGGTGGCCTTCCACCGTTTGACAAAAGGGACTCGCCCGAGGAGGCGAAACAAGAAATCTCCGCAGACTCGGAGCGGCGCGGTACAGCCAAACAAGACGTCTCTGGGTTCCCGCGTTCGCGGGAATGACGGGGTGAGGTTAGGGGTGGGAGGATAACGCCTGACCGACACGTCGCTCAGGACGGCCCCCTCTCCCTTCAGGGAGAGGGCTGGGGAGAGGGAGCCAAGGCCAGGATGTAAACACCCCCGCCAAACCAACACACCAAACGATCAGCGCGCCGCCCAGGCATTGAACCGCTGCTGCAGCTGCTCCCCATGATCCGCCCAGAACGCCGCATCCATCGCCAACTGCTTGCCCAGGTTATCCGGCGCGCTGGGAAGGTCCCGGCTCTGCGCAGGCGCTATCTGCGCCGCAGCCTCGAGGTTCACCGGCCCATAGGCGATGTGGTCGGAATAGGCCTTCTGCTGCGGCTCCTGCAGCGCGAACCGGATGAACTTGCGCCCTTCCTCGGCGTGCTTGGCGCCCTTGGGAATGGCGTAGGACTCGATGTCGTAGATGCCGCCGTTCCACACCACCTTCAGGTTGCTTTCGTTCTGCACGGCGGAGATGCGCCCGTTGTACGCGGCGCTCATCACCACGTCGCCGGAGACCAGGTACTGCGGCGGCTGCGCGCCGGCTTCCCACCACTGGATGTACGGCTTGATCTCGTCGAGCTTGCGGAAGGCGCGGTCCTGGCCTTCCTTGGTGGCGAGCACGGCGTAGATGTCCTTGTACGGCACGCCGTCGGCCATCAGCGCGTACTCCAGGGTGTACATCGGGCCCTTGCGCAGCCCGCGCTTGCCCGGGTACTTCTTCACGTCCCAGAAGTCGGCCCAGCCGGTGGGCGCGGTCTTGAGCTTGTCGGCGTTGTAGGCCAGCACCGTGGACCAGACGAAGATGCCCGCGCCGCAGGTGTTGATCGCGCCCTTGACCAGCTTGGGCGCCAGGGCGGCGATGGCCGGGTCGTCGCCGATCTCCTCCAGCAGCCCCTCGTCGCAGGCGCGCAGCAGTTCCGGCGTTTCCAGCTCCACCACGTCCCAGGAGACGCTGCCGGTGTCGACCTGGATCTTGACCTTGGCCATTTCGCCGTTGAATTCGTCGGCAATGATCCGGCTGCCGGTCTGCGCGCTGTAGGGCTGGTAGTAGGCCTGCTGCTGCGCGTTCTTGTTCGCCCCGCCCTGGGAGGCCACGGTGAGGTCGGCCAGGGCGTGGGTGGAAAGACAAGCGATGGAAACGGCGATGACGCTGCTCAGAGACTTTGGCATTGTTATGGGCTCCGATGAGTCGAGGGAATGTCCGGTGAGGGCAATGGGCCGGGGCGCTGGACTGCGCGCGGCCTGACCTCCAGTTTCCCCAGGGCCCGGGCGCGGCGACATCAGACAGATTTACAATTCGCCGGCACCTGGTTCATACCTTTGTATGGATTCAACGGCCCGGGGCCGATGCGATCCTCTGTTTCGCTGCTGCGAACCCACCTGCCGGAGGCGCCGTGCCGATTTCGATTCAGGACATCCTCGATGACAACGCGCTGTCCACGCGCCTGGTCAGCGGCGCCAGCCATGTCGGGCGGCTGCTGCGCTGGGCGCACGTCTGCGAACTGCCCGACCCCTCGCAATGGCTGGGCGAGGGCGAGCTGCTGATGACCACCGGCCTGGGCATTCCCGCCGATGCCGCGGCGCAGCGCGAGTACATCGAGCGGCTGGCCAGGGCCCGGGTGGCGGGGCTGATGATCGGAGAGAACATGCACGCGCCCAGCGACATGGAAGCGCTGTTCGATACCGCCATGCAGCTGGATTTCCCGCTGCTGCTGACGCATAGCTCGGTGCCGTTCTCGGCGGTCGCCCGGGCGATCATCGACGCCAGCAAGCAGGAGGAGCAGGAGCGCCGCAGCGCGGTGGCGCGCATCTACGAAAGCGCGCGCATGGGCCTGCGCCACGTCGGCGTGGAGTTCCTGCTGCAACGCCTGGCGGCGGACTTGCGCACCCAGCTTTACCTGTTCGACGCCGCCTCGCTGGAGCCCTGGCATGCGGGCCTGGCGCCGCTGCCGGCGCACTGGCGGGCGGCCCTGGGCAAGCGTGCGAACACCACCACTACCGTCACCCGCCATTCGACGGAGGAGGGCGACGCCCTGGTCATGGCGCTGCCTTCGGTGCCGGCCTGCAAGATTCTCGCGTGCGGCGGCGGCCTGGTCGACTATGGCCTGCTGCACCACGTGACGGCGGTGCTGGGCATCGAGCTGGAGCGCCAGCAGGTCGAACATGAGCGCCTGTTGCGCCAGGGCTGGGAGTTGCTGGATGACCTGTTGCAGCAGCGCCTGAGCGAGCGGCCCGCCCACGAGCGCCTGGGCGCCCTGGGCTATCCGGTCGGCCAGGCGGTCTTCGCCGTCGCCCGTTGCCAGGCGGACTTGCCCGAGCGCTGGTCGCAGCGGCTGCACCTGCAGGGCGTGGCGTTATTGTCGCGTGTGCAGGGCGAGGAACTGATCCTGCTGCTGGCCTCGGATGCGGCGGCGGAGCAGGTCCAGCAGGTGCTCGGTTGCCCGCTGGGGTTGTCCAACCCGCTGGGGCACTCGGGCCGTACCCCGGAGGCGCTGCGCGAGGCGCGCCTGGCTCTGGCGCATACCTCGGCCAGCCGCCAGGTCGCCCACTACGGGCGGGCTTCCGGCGAGCTGCTGTGGCTGCCGTCCAGCCTGGAGGAAGCCCTGCTGGTCTACCGCCGCGCCCTGGGCGCCCTGGCCGATTACGACCAGCAGCAGGGCGCGCAGCTGCAGCACACGCTGCAGGTGTTCCTCGAACAGAACCGTTCCTGGCAGAAGACCGCCGAGCGGCTCAACGTGCACCGCCAGACACTGGTCTACCGCATCCGCCGCATCGAGGAGATCACCGGCCTCTCGCTGGACTCCACCGAGGACGTCGCCGTGCTGTGGATCGCTCTGCGCGCGGCGGACATCGCCGGCCTCAAGGCATGATCACGAAGCTCTTGCGCAGGGTTTCGCGAATGTCCCAGGTGCCGTGACAGTTCGCCGGGAACAGGATGGCGTCGCCGGCGCGCAGCTCGATGGGCTCGCCCTCGTCGGGGATGAAGAAGCCGTGGCCGCTGATGAAGTGGCTGAACTCGCGCTCCATGATCTGGCGGCGGAAGCGCCCCGGCGTGCATTCCCACACGCCGGTCAGCAGGCCGCCCTGGCCTTCGGCGGCGTAGGTGGCGGCCTCGGCCACCGGCGTGCCGACCGGCGCCTTGGCCGGTACGCCGGCGGGCAGCGGGAAGCGGGCGGTATCGGGCAGATGGATCAGGTGCTGCATCGAAGGTCTCCTTGCCTGTTCAGGCGCTCTTGTCTTCCAGGCCCACGGGGGCGAACTTGCTCAGCCTGAGGTCGAGCCAGGACGGCTTGCGGTTCTGCGCTTCCTGCTCTTCCTTGCGCTGCACCGCGCCGCGCACCAGCAGGCCGCCGAAGTAGCGGATGGGCTCCGGCGGGAAGCTCTTGGGCCGGCGCCCCACCAGGCCGCAGCGGCTCCACTCGTCGTTGCGCCCCAGCACCAGGCTGGCGAGGATGCGCCCGCCCAGGCGGCTGGGGCCGACGCCATTGCCGCTCCAGCCGATGCCGTAGAAGATGTGCGGCGCGCCTTCCAGGTGGCCGAACACCGGCATGCTGTCGTAGGTGCGGTCGATGGGGCCGCACCAGGCGTGGCTGATGGGCTCGTCGGCGAGGTTGGGGTAGGTGCGGCGGAAGTCTTTCTCGGTCTCTTCGCTCAGCCGCGGGTTGTCGTCGAAGCTGGCGTCGATGCGGCTGGCGTAGTTGATCATGCCGGTGCCCTTGCCGAAGGCGATGCGGCCGTCCCGGGTGGTGCGGTAGAAGTCCACCATCAGCTGCGAATCGGTGATCGACTCGCCGCCGGTCCAGCCGATCTGTTCCAGGCGCTGGGGGATCGGGTGGGTCGCCACTATGGTGCTGGTGACCGGCAGGACGACGCGGCTGAGTTCGGGAATCTGCGCGGCCCAGGCATTGGTGGCCAGCACCACGCGCCGCGCCGTGACCGAGCCCGAGGGCGTGCGCAGCACCGCCGGTTCGCTGCGCTGGATGTCGTCCACGGGCGTGTTCTCGAAGATCCGCACGCCTTTCTCCAGCGCCACCCGGCGCAGGCCGCGGGCGAGGCGGGCGGGCTGCACGGTGGCGTTGCTGGCCTCGATCACGCCTTCCAGGTGCTGGCGTGAGCCGGCGCGGCGCTGCACTTCGTTGTCCGGCAGCGAGCGGAAGACCTGCTCGCCCAGGCTTTCGCAGGTGCGCTGCACGCCTTTCCAGGCGCCGCGCTGGGCGTCGCTGGTGGCGGTCCACAGCCAGCCGCCGCGGCGGAAGTGCGCGTCGATGCCGTGCTGCGCGCAGAACTCGCCGATCTCGCCGATGTTCGCTTCCGAGGCGCGGGCCAGGCGCAGGGCTTCTTCCTTGCCGCACTGCGCCACCAGCGAGCTGATCTTCGGCCACCAGGACATCACGAAGCCGCCGTTGCGCCCCGAGGCGCCGCCGCCGCAGATGTCGCGCTCGAGGATCACGATCCGGCACTGCGGTTCGAGCTCCAGCAGGCGCAGCGCCGTCCATAGCCCGACGAAGCCGCCGCCGATGATGGCGACGTCGACGCTGAGGTCCTCCCGCAGGGGCGCGGTCGGGGTGAGTTCGTCGGCAATTTCCTGGAGCCAGAGGGAGCGTTTCATGGCGAGAGCCCATGGGTTGTTGTTTCCCATAATCTCGCCGAGCAGCGCCGGCGCCACCCATCGTGCATTTCTAACGATTGGGCGGCGGGTTTTCATACAAACATACGAACCCGGCGCTGAGGCCAGGGTGCCCCGGCCACGGCGCTCTTCGCAGGATGGGGTGAGCGAAACCCATGTGGCCGTGGCGATGGGTATCGCTTCGCTCCACCCATCCTGCGTTGCCCGTCCTCACTCGCCGGAACCCTGGAGGGTTCCGGCGCGGCGGGTTCAGAACAGCTTGAGGAAGTTGAGGTAGAAGCGCGGCGCCTTGCCGTTGTCGTCGTCCAGTTCTTCGGCCGAGACCTTGCGCGTCAGCGGGAAGGCCAGCTCGGGCGACACGTACATGTCCTTGAACACCTGCAGGTGGGCGCCGACGCCGGCCGAGGACAGGCTCTCGGCGCTGACCCAGCTCGGCTCCTCGCTCCATACCTTGCCGAAGTCCCAGAAGGCGTAGTACTGCGTGGGCACCTCGTGGTCCCTGAAGGTGTGCAGGCGGTTGTACTGCAGCTCGACCTTGCCGGCGAAGCCCTTGTCGCCGGTGATCTCCGACGGGTCGTAGCCGCGGCCGAACTCGCTGCCGCCCACACCGAACTGCTCGGGGCTGAGCAGCGGCTGGCCGAAGGAGGTCTGCGCGGTCATCGCCAGGTACAGGTTGAGGCCGTCCATGATCTTCGACAGGTCCTGCAGGCGCTGGGCATCCACCTGCAGCTTGGTGAAGTCGGTCTCGCCGCCCTCGCGCGAGGGGTTGGCGCGGCTTTCGCTGCTGGCGCCCATGATCTTCAGGCCGCGGCTCAGTTCCGCCTTGACCAGGTTCTTGCCGCCGTAGCCGTCGAAGAAGTCGTAGCTGGCGCCCAGGCGGAGGGCGCGGATGCGGTCGTCGCTGGAGGGCGGGCTGTGCGGGTCGTCGAGGTACTCGGACTTGCCGTTGAACCAGGTGAAGGCCGCCGAGGTCTTGAAGGTCTCGTCGCGCTGGCGGATCCACGGCCGGGTGACGCGTACGGCGAAGGTGTCGCCGGAGCTGTTGGCGTCGAGGAAAGAGTAGGTGTCGGCGTGGCCGTCGTTGTGCTGGGCGAGGAAGCTGAGCACGTCGCCGCGGCTGCCGACCGGGACTTCGTACTGGCCTTCGAAGAAGGTCATCTTGTCGCCTTCCACCGACTTGCCGGCGCGCACGCCCAGGTGGTCGCCGTGGCCGGTCAGGTCGTTGACGCCCACGCCGCCGTACACCTGCCAGGGGCCGAAGTAGCGGCTGTCGCGGTTGTCGAAGCCGAAGAAGCCCTCGTACTTGCGCTGGCTGTTCTCCACCAGCAGGTCGGTGCCCTCGGCGGCCGGCGAGGGGCTGAAGGTGCCGCGGCTCTGGTTGCCCGAGACGTCGTTCATCAGCAGCAGGTTGCGTTCCAGCGTGGCGCTCTTCACCGGCACCTCTTTGCGGATGTTGCGGGCGTAGCCTTCCAGGGCCTTGTTGCTCGGCCCCTGGAAGGTCACCTGGTTGACCCGCCCTTCGAAGACGTGGATGACCAGGTTGCCGTTCTCCAGGCGTTGCTCGGGCACGTAGGCCTTGGCCAGGAGGAAGCCGGCGCGGCGATAGCGCTGGGTGATGACGTCGGCCACGGCGTTCACTTCGGGCAGCGACACCCTGTTGCCTTCCAGGCGCGCGAGCAACGGCGCGAAGGTGGCGGGCGGGTAGCTGGTCACGCCGGTGAGGGTGACCCTGGTGACCTTGAAGCGGGTCTCGCCGCCGGGCAGCGCGGTCATCTCGGCGGGGACATCCTCCGCGCTCGGGGTGACCACCGTGTCCGGCAATTGCAGCGTGGCGGGCATTTCGGTCGGCGCGTTGCGGTGCCCGGAGGCGTCCGGCACCTCGACCCGCCCGGGGTTGAGCTGGCCGAGCGGGGCGGCCTGCAGCGCGCCGGCGGCGAACAGGCCGGAGCAGACGGCCAGGGCGAGGATGCTCAGTTTCGACGGAAGCGGTTTCATGGCTATTTCCCTCCCTTCTGGTCGGCCTTCAGGTCGTGCGGGATCACGCTGCGGTTCCAGTCGGGGGCGATGAACTGGCCGTCCCTGATCAGGCTGTTGGCGTAGGTCAGCACGTCGCGGATGTCCGGCGTGGTGCTGGTCTTGCCGCCGTAGGCGCGGGGTTTGCAGATCAGTTGCACGGCGTAGGTGCGGATCACCGCCGGCGACACCGAGTAGTTGGCCGAGACCGCCGAGGGCGACTCCAGCGCGGTGCAGCGGGTGTTGCCGGGGGCCTGGGCGGTCAGGGGCACGGCCACCGCTTCCCGGCCGGGGGCGGGCGGCGGCGTCACCGGTTCCAGCGGCCCGGTGATGGTCAGGGCGCCGTCGCGGAATACCACGCTGTAGTTGCTGCCGGCGCTGAACGCCTGGTCCTGGCCGATGGCGTAGCTGCCGGGTTCCTCGCCCGGCGCGCGGCGCAGCGAGCCCTGGGCGATAGTGGCCGGGTCGCCGTTCTTCAGCCCGTTGACCGAGTGGGTCAGCCGCGGGTCGGCGCTGCCCTGGACCTTGCTTTTGTCGTCGGCAGTCACCACCAGTTGCGCCGGGGTGATCCGCAGGGTGCCGTCCTTGAACACCAGGGTGTAGTTGGCGCTGGCCAGGCCCAGGTCGCCCTGGCCGATGGCGTAGCCCTGGGGCCGGACGTTCTCGCCCTGCTGGCGCTGCAGGCTGCCGCCATTGAGCACGCCGGCGGCGCTGTCGCCGTTCTTCAGGCCGCTGACCGAGTAGCTGAGGCCGGGGTCGGCGTCACCGTAGACCTTGCTCTTGTCCTGGGCCGTGACCGTGAGGGTGGCGGGGGTGATCTGCAGCTTGCCGTCGACGAACTTCAGTGTGTAGTTGCCGCCCAGGCCGCTGTTCAGGCCCAGGTTGCCCTGCTGGATGGCGTACTGGCCGACGTTCTCGCCGGCGGCCCGGCCGAGGTTGCCCTGCAGCAGGTCGGCGCCGTTCTGGCCGAGCTTGGCTCCGGAGACGCCGTAGTCGAGCGCCGGGTCGGCGTCGCCGTAGACCTTGCTCTTGTCGTTGGCGGTGACCGTGAGTTCGGCCGGGGTGACCTTCAGGTTGCCGTCGGCGAGTTGGGTTTCGTAGCGCCGGGCGACGAATTCGCCGGGGTCGACCTGGCCCTTGATGGCGTAGTCGCCGACGTTGGATTGCGGGGTCGCCGCGGTGCTGTAGCTGGTGCCGGGCTGGAAGCGGTCCTGCCCCAGCTGGCGGTCGACGAAGTCGTCCAGCGCCTTGACGTTCTTCGAGTTGTCGCTGGCGTCGGCGGCCAACCCCAGGGACGAGCTGGAGAAGGTCGGGTTGGCCTCGCCGTATTCGCGACTGGCGTCGTTGACCTTGCCTTGCACCTGGGCTTTCTGCGCCTGCAACTGCACGCCGTTGGCGCTGTTGTCCGTGGTGTTCATGAACTGCACGCGAGCCGCTTCGTGGGCGCCGTTTTCGTTGAACAGCCAGGAGAAGGTGGTGTCGACGGCCTTGGTCTTGCCGCCCAGGTCGACCACCATCTGCTCGGAAGCGCCGGTGTTCCTGTTGTGCTGGATCTCGTCGGTGATGGAGGCGCCGGGGGCGTCGTCGAACTGGCGCACGCCCCAGCCCTGGTCGACGCCCTGGGCGTTGCGGTAGGCCACCACCTGGCCCGGGTAGGCGTCGAAGGACAGCCCCGGCGGCAGTTCGTCGGTCTCCACGCCGTCCTTCAGCACCTTGACCTTGGTGGCCTTGCTGGCATCGGCGGAAAGTATCCAGACGCTGCCGGCGGCGTCGGTGAACTTCATCTGCCTGACCAGGTAGTCGGAGCTGTCGTTGGCGCTGACGTTGACCGGCTTGCCGTTGGCGTCGACGTACTGGATGGCGTCGAACACCAGGTAGTCGAAGGGCTGGTCGTCGTAGCCCAGGGTGGCCTGGCGTTCGCCGCTGGAGGCATTGCTGATGACCAGTTGCTCGCCGATCTTGCGGATGGTCTGCGCGCTGACGCCGTCCATGCTTTCCGGCATGCCGCCGCTGACGCTGTAGGGCGAGGCGACCTTGCCGGTGGCGACCTTGCCGTCGGCGCTGGTCTGGTTGTAGTGGAACACGCCGTTGCTGGCCTTGCCGGCCAGGGTGCCGGCGGAGTTCAGCGGGCTGTCGAGCAGCACGCTGGCGCCCTGCACGGCGAGCTTGTCGGCGATCAGCGCGGTATTGGCGTCCTGGATCACCGAGGCGGTGTTGGCGGTCTTGATCCAGATGGTGCCCTTGCCGACGTCGAGGATCGCTCGGTTCAGGTAGGCGTCGTCGCCGCTCATATTGCCGGCGTTGTCCCTGAGCAGCACGTCGCCGGTGGCGACGATCACCAGGTGGCCGTTCTTCAGCAGGATGGGCGCGTTGATGTACACCGAGCCGCTGTCGTTGCGCTTGGCATCGGCGAAGGGGTCGCCGCTGTCCTTGTACTCGGACACCGCACCGACGTTGCCGGTGGAGAACAGGCGCAGGGCGTAATAGCCGTTGGCATTGCTGCCGACGTTCTGCGCGATGATCGCCGAGTTGACGTTGATGCGGCCGCTGGCGCTGATGTCCACGTCGTTGGTCTTCAGGCCGTTGACGATGGCGCTGGCGGCCACGGTGCCGCTGCTTACGTCGCCGCCATTGGCCTCGATGTTCACCGTGTCCGGGTCGAGCAGCCATTTGCCCGAGGCCTGGCCGCCGCCGGCGTCGACCTGGGCCTCCGGGGCCACGGTCAACTGCCGGCCGGAGGTTTCCACCACGCCGCCGCGTTCGCCGCCCCTGGCGCTTGCGTTGCCGGCGAAGTGGGTGGTGCCGTCGCTCCAGACCACCACCTGGCCGCCGTCGGTCTTGCCGTCGGCCTTGAGTTGCGCGCCCTTGGCCACGCTGGTGGACTTCGCCGCCGGCTCCGGCCCCTGGCCCTGGTAGCTGCCGCCGACCAGCACCTTGCCGCCGGCGCCCTGGCTGCCGGAGGCGTCGATCCTGGCACTGCCGGCGAGGTTCACCGCGTCGCCCAGCACCTTCACGCTGCCGCCGCTGCTGCCCTTGGCGCTCAGCTGGCCGCTGACGTTGGTCTGCGCCGCGTTGCCCAGGACGATGCTGCCGCCTTGCTCGCTCACCGAGTCGGCGGCCACCTTGCCGCCGAGGTTGATCACCGAGTCCAGGTGTTTGGCCGCGCGCTCGGCGCTCATGGCCACCACGCCGTTGCCGACGTCGATCTCGCCGCTGTTGTGCACGCCGCCGGTGACGTCGGCGTTGACGCTGTCCTTGTCACCCGGGGTGCCCTGGACGGCGATGTTCATCAGCCCGTCGCCGTGGAAGTCGAGGGTCGCGCGCGGGCCGGTGGCCAGTTGCACGCTGCCCTTGCGCGCCTGGATGACGCCGTGGTTCTCCACCTGGGCGCCGAGCAGGGCGACCATGCCGTTGTCGTGCACGGTGATGCGCCCGTGGTTGCTGACCAGGCCCTTGAGCTGCAGGTCCAGCTTGCCGCTGCGGGCGAACTCCTTGGCCTGCTCGTCGGTGAGGAAGCCGGCGCTGGCCACCAGGGCGCTGGCGGAGATGCGCGAGTTCGGGCCGAGCCAGATGCCGTTGGGGTTGACCAGGATCAGCTGGCCGTTGGAGGTGACGGCGCCATAGATCTTCGACGGATCGCTGCCGATCACCCGGTTGAGGGTCACCGAGCGGCCGTCGGGCTGGCGGAAGGTGATGCTGTTGTCCGGGCCGACGTTGAAGCGCTGCCAGTCGATGGCGGTGCGCGCGCTGGCGGTGTTCACCTCCATGTTCGGCCCGTTCCGGGTGATGCTGGCCTGGCCGCCGACCACCTGGCCGCCCTGGGGCAGGGCGTCCGCCAGGGCCAGGGGCACCTGCAGCGACAGGCCGGCCGAAGCCAGGGCTATCGCGACGCAGAGCGAGTGCAGCGGCAGAGGGGAGGGGCCGCGGTTCCCCGAATGGCGACGTTTCATCGCTTGTCTCCTAGGAAATTTACTAGGAGAAAGCTTTGGGGAATTCCCTGCGGGGATTAATCAGGCGCGCCACGAAAGGCTTGTAGTGCGTCCCTGAGTCGGGCCCGCCGGCCTCAGGGTTGCCGCGCGCTGCGGGGGAGTTCCAGATGCAGTTCGACGTGCAGCTCCGCGCCGTCCTGCTCATGGACCTGCAGGTTGCCGCCGAGCAGGCCGGCCAGCGTCTCGGCCAGCACCAGGGCCGCGACGAAGGGCGGCACGCGCGCCGGCAAGGGCCCCGCCCGCAGCGAAAGCCGCCAGTGCAGGCGGGCGCCGGAAACCTCGATGGCCTTCGCCGCCAGGTCGACCCGGCTGGCGCCCAGGCTCTGCGCATACAGGAGCAGGGTGCCGACCAACTGGCGGTAGCGCTGCGCGTCCACCCAGGCCCAGGGCTGCGTCCCGGCCTTCTGCAAGCGGCAAGCCGGCGCTGCGGGGGTGGCGAGGGCCTGCTCGGTCAAGGCATCCAGATCGGCCCGGCTGGGCATGGGCGTCATCTGGCCCAGTTCCAGGCGGGCCAGGTCGGTCAGCAGCTCGATGTCGCCGCGCAACCGGGCCAGGCCCTGGGCGAGGGCGTCGTCCTGGCCGGGCTGCTGCAGCGCCGCCAGCTCGCGCAGGGCCTGTTCGCCGAAGTCGACCAGGTAGCGTCCGCGCCGGGTGCGGATGCTGCGGACCTGCTCCAGGCTGTCGCGCAGCATCTGGATCTCCTGGTCCTGCTCGCCGATGTCGACGGCCGAGCAGAGCATGCCGATGAACCCGCCATCCTCGCCGCTGACGGGGATGCCGCCCTGCTTGAACACGTGGCGCACGCCGTTGATGTGGACCACGCACACCGTCATGTACGGGATCCTGGCCTGCACCGCGGCCTGGAAGGTCTTGCGCACGTACTCCAGGTGCTCGGCGTCCACCACCCCCAGCTCGCTGATGGTGCTGCCCGCGACCTGGTCATGGCTGAGGCCGGTCAGCCGGAGAAAGGCCGCGTTCGCCGCCAGCACGCGGCCTTCGCCATCGCGCAGGCTCACCGGGTAGGGGACGCGGTCGATCAGGCTGTCGAAAGACGGCAGGGCGCCTGCCTGCGCGGGTGCGTCGCCCGGGCGCTCCACCAGCCCGTGCTGCGCGGCGACCTGGATCAGCTCGACCAGCGAGCTGGTGTTGGTCTTTTCCAGCAGCCGGGCCTTGTAGGTGCTGACGGTGCGGTCGCTGATCGCCAGTTCGGTGGCGATGTCCTTGACCCGGTAGCCGTCGGCCAGGTAGTGCAGGACCGTGATTTCCCGTGGCGTCAGCACCTCGGCCTGGGCGGTGCCGTGGGCCGCCGCGCCGATGGGTTCCTGGCGCAGCGCGCCGACCTTGAAGAAGGTGCGCCCGGCCAGCACCGCCGACACCGCTTCCAGCAGCGGGGCCCGGGTGTCGGACTTGGCGACGAAGCCGGCGGCACCGCACTCCACGCAGGCGTGCTCGTAGACGTCCGCCGGCAGGTCGGTGAACACCAGCACTTGGGTACCTTCCTGGCGGGCGCGGATGCGGCGGATCACGTCCAGCCCGCCGAGGCGCGGCACCTTGAGGTCGAGCACGACCAGCTCCGGCGCCAGCCGCCGGCACAGGTCCAGGCCCTCGACGCCATTGTCGGCCACGCCGACGACCTGGTGGCCCTGGCTTTCCAGCAGGGCCCTGGCGCCCACGCAGGTGATGGGGTGGTTGTCGATGATGATGATGCGGCTCATCCCTCTGCCCGCCGTGCGATCGGGTTCCGGAAGGATAGTTCAGGCGCGCTTGCCCGGAAGCCGCACCCGCAGCGCGTCCACCACCAGGGAAAAGGCCGGGGAGGGCTGTCGGCGGCTCGGGTAGTACAGGTGGTAGCCGGAGAAGGGCGGGCACCAGTCTTCCAGCACGCGCCGCAGGCGCCCTTCGGCGAGGTGTGGGGCGAACTCTTCCTCCGGCAGGTAGGCGATGCCCATCCCGCCCACGGCGGCCTCGGCGATATGGGTGGTGGTGTTGAAGACCAGTTGGCCGTCGACGCGGACCTTCAGCTTCTGGCCGCGCCGCTCGAATTCCCAGGCGTCCAGCCCGCCGTAGGTGGGGAAGCGGATGTTGATGCAGCGATGGGCCACCAGGTCCCGCGGCGTCTTCGGGATGGGGTGCTGCGCGAAGTACGCCGGCGCGGCGACCACCGCCATGCGCAGCTCGGGGCCGATGGGCACCGCAATCATGTCCTGGTCCACGGTCTCGCTGAAGCGCACGCCGGCGTCGAAGCGGTCGGCGACTATGTCGCGGAAGCCGTAGTTGACGTCCAGTTCCAGCTTGATGTCCGGGTATTCCCGCAGCAGCGGCATCAGCTTCGGCAGCAGGGTGGTCCTGATGACGTGGTCGCCGCAGGTGATGCGCACCGTGCCCGCCGGCTTGTCGCGCAGTTCGGTGAGGGCGTCCAGCTCCGCCTCGATCTCGTCGAAGCGGTAGCCGATCGCCTGGAACAGGCGTTCGCCGGCGCTGGTCAGGGACACGCTGCGGGTGGTGCGGGTGAGCAGGCGGATTTTCAGCCGCGCCTCCAGGGCCGAGACCACCTGGCTGACCGCCGACTGGCTGACGCCCAGGCGGGCGGCGGCGCGGGTGAAGCTGCCCTCGCGGGCGACCGTGACGAACGCCTGCAGATCGTTGAGGTTGTGCCTGGCCATGGCCGCTCGCTCTGATTGATTAGCAGGGATTATAGGGATATTCAGGATTCATTAGCTAATAAGCGGCTCCCGCTTTCGCGACAATGCTCGCACCCGCCGGCTCATCCCGTGCCGCCGGGGTCCTTCAACAAGGCAGGACCCATGAAAAGACTCTTCCTGATGCTTGGCCTCCTGCTCGGTTCCTTCACTGCCATGGGAGCGGACATGTCTCGCGGTGCCGACAACTTCTACCAAAGCGACAAGGTGACCGTGCAGAAGGTCACCTTCCTGAACCAGTACCGCATGCGGGTCGCGGGCAATCTGTTCCTGCCCAAGGGGCTGGACACCAGCGCCAGGCACCCGGCGATCATAGTCGGGCACCCCATGGGCGCGGTGAAGGAGCAGAGCGCCAACCTCTACGCCACGCGGATGGCCGAGCAGGGCTTCGTCGCCCTGTCCCTGGACCTGTCGTTCTGGGGCGAGAGCGAAGGGCAGCCGCGCAACGCCGTGGCGCCGGACATCTACGCCGAAGACTTCAGCGCGGCGGTGGACTACCTGGGCACCCGGCCCTTCGTCGAGCGCGGGCGCATCGGCGTGATCGGCATCTGCGGCAGCGGCAGCTTCGCCATCAGCGCCGCGAAGATCGACCCGCGGCTGAAGGCCATCGCCACTGTTAGCATGTATGACATGGGCGGCGCCAACCGCAACGGGCTGAGGCATTCGCTCAGCCTCGAACAGCGCAGGCAGGTGCTGGAACAGGCCGCCGAGCAGCGCTACGTCGAATTCACCGGCGGCGACACGGCCTACACCAGCGGGACGGTACACAGGCTGACCAACGCTTCCACGCCCATCGAGCGGGAGTTCTACGATTTCTACCGCACCCCGCGGGGCGAGTTCACGCCCCAGGGGCAGTCGCCGGAGCTCACCACGCACCCGACGCTCACCAGCAACGTCAAGTTCATGAACTTCTACCCGTTCGACGACATCCAGACCATCTCGCCGCGGCCGATGCTGTTCATCACCGGCGGGGAGGCCCACTCGCGGGAGTTCAGCGAAGAGGCCTACCGGCTCGCCGGAGAGCCCAAGGAACTCTACGTGGTGCCGGGCGCGGGCCACGTCGACCTCTACGACAGGGTCGAGCTGATTCCCTTCGACAAGCTGGTGGGGTTCTTCCGCGCGGCGCTGAACTGACGGGCCCCGGGATGCCCGACCTCGACCCTGGTATCCGCCGCAGCGTGCGGCTGTCGCTGGCTGCCTCTTGCCTGGCGCTCATGGCGTGCCTGCCGGGCGGCTCGGCGGCCTCGTCCCTGCAACCGAAGGAGGCCGCCATGAAGATCCGCATCCACGTCGACGACCAGGTCGTCGACGCCACGCTCTACGACAACCCCGCCGCGCGGGATTTCGCGGCACTGCTGCCGTTGTCGCTGACGCTGGAGGACTACGCGGTCATCGAGCGGATCGCCGACCTGCCGGGCAAGCTGTCCACGGCGCAGGCGCCCGCGGGCATGACGCCGCAGGCTGGCGACATCACCTACTACGCCCCCTGGGGCAACCTGGCGATCTTCGTCAAGGGCCGGTCCTACGCCTCGGGCCTGCTGCCGCTGGGCCGGGTGGATGCCGGCCTGCCTGCGCTGCAGCGCCGCGAGCCGCTGCAGGTGCGGATCGAACCCGTCCAGGACTGACGCCCTCATTTTCCCCTTGCCGCGTGCGTCCGGACGGACCTGCGCGGCAACCTCTGACGAACCGGTAATCCATGACGACCAACCTATGCGACGCCCCTGTGGGCGATACCCGATGCCGACAGGCTGCCGGGCGCGAGCCCGCCTTCTGGGGCGGCGTGCTGGCCATGACGCTGTGCGTCTTCGCCCTGATCGCCTCGGAGTTCATGCCCGTCAGCCTGCTCACGCCCATGGCGGCGGACCTGCGGGTGAGCGAAGGCATGGCCGGGCAGGGCATCGCCATCTCCGGCGCCTTCGCCGTGGTCACCAGCCTGTTCATCTCGACGCTGGCCGGCAGCCTGAACCGCAAGACGCTGCTGCTGGGGCTGACCGGGGTGATGGCGCTGTCCGGCGCGGTCATCGCCCTGGCGCCGAACTACTTCACCTACA
Source organism: Pseudomonas sp. A6 (assembly GCF_052367875.1). Classification (NCBI taxonomy): domain Bacteria; kingdom Pseudomonadati; phylum Pseudomonadota; class Gammaproteobacteria; order Pseudomonadales; family Pseudomonadaceae; genus Pseudomonas; species Pseudomonas sp. A6. The sequence continues at coordinate 3,320,391 of NZ_CP198970.1, forward strand.
TGCTCGGCCGCGCGCTCATCGGCATCGTCGTCGGCGGCTTCTGGTCCCTGTCGGCGGCCACGGCCATGCGTCTGGTGCCGGTGAGCCAGGTGCCGCGCGCCCTGGCCATCTTCAACGGCGGCAACGCCCTGGCCACGGTGGTGGCCGCGCCCCTGGGCAGCTACCTGGGGGCCGTCATCGGCTGGCGCGGCGCCTTCTTCTGCCTGGTGCCGGTGGCGCTGCTCGCCTTCGCCTGGCAGTGGATCAGCCTGCCGTCCATGCCCGTCGAAGGCCGCAGGGCTGGTGTGGGCAACATCTTCACGCTGCTGCGGCGGCCGGTGGCGGCCCTGGGCATGCTGGGCGCGAGCCTGTTCTTCATGGGCCAGTTCACCCTGTTCACCTACGTGCGGCCGTTCCTGGAAACGGTAACGGGGACGGGCGTCTCCAGCCTCTCGCTGATCCTGCTGGCCATGGGCGTCACCGGCTTCATCGGCACCAGCCTCATCGGCCTGGTGCTCAAGCGCGGCTTCTACCCGACGCTGGTCGCCATCCCCATGCTGATGGCCGCCATCGCCCTGGCGCTGATCGTTTTCGGCGGAAGTGAAGCCGTGGTCGTCGTGCTGCTCGGGCTCTGGGGGCTGCTCGCCACCGCCGCGCCGGTCGGCTGGTGGGGCTGGGTGGCCAGGACCTTCCCCCGCGACGCGGAGGCCGGCGGCGGGCTGCTGGTGGCTGTGGTGCAACTGGCCATCGCCTTGGGTTCGACGGTGGGCGGCCTGCTCTTCGACGGCAGCGGCTATCGCAGCACCTTTGCGGCCAGTGCCGCACTGTTGCTGGCCGCGGCTGCGCTGGCCTGGCTGACGTCCCGCTCGGATGTGGAGCAGGACGCCTGAGCCATGGACGCCGCCGCCCGTAGCCGGCGGCTGTGCGTTTCGCAACGGCGGCATGGACCCTGGTCGGCCACGCCGCATCCTGTCAGGCTGACCCCCTCCATGCCGCAACCAGGGAGTGGTCCCATGCGCTTCGATTGGCACAGCCAGCCGATCACCCGGCAAACCCCGGTCGATCCGGGCTACCGCAACACCCAGAACGTCCGCCGCTTCCTGCGCGAGCAGTGCGGCGAGGGCTTCCGTTTCGACCGCGCCTTCATGGCCTGGATACGCAGCGGCGCCCCGGCGACCATGGGCGATATGGTGGACGAGTGGCTGCGGCGGCACGGCCCGTAGGGACGCGTTCGCCCCGGCTCAGTCCAGCCAGCTGTGCCAGGCCAGGCGTACCGCGCCGTCGCGCAGCGGTAGCACGGTGAGGTTGTCCGCGCCGCGCAGTTCCATCAGCACCCGTTCCCAGGCCTTGGCGTCGTCGCCGGGGATGCGCTGCAGGGTCAGGCCGGGGCGCTGGCGGGCGTCGTGGGCGGCGATCTGGGCGTTAACCCGGGCGGCGAGCTGCTGGTAGGTATCGGCGTGCATGGTGTCCCCCTGGAGTCTGGGAAGTGGCTGATTGGCCCTGTGGAAAATACTGTATGTGCATACAGTATTCCTGTAAACCCTCTCCGACGACGAGAAGATGATCGGCATGGGGGGCGCAGGGCTGTCCCTGGTGTCGTCGTCCTGTTCCGGCAAAGACGGCCACGCTTGCCCTGCGAGCCGCCATGGGGCTGCCGTCGGATTCGAAAGCCGTTGCTGACGCCCTAGCGGTGGCCCAGGTCCATGATGATGAGAGCCGCCACGGCGATGATCAGCAGGATGAAAAAGGTATTCATGGCCCGCGCCTCCCCGGTAAGAGTTGAACCGTCGAGGGTGCCCGTTCGCAGGCGTTCACAAAGTCTTGCCCGGCGGTCAGGCGTGGCGGCCCATGGCGTCGCGTGGCCGTTGCGCTTGGCCGACGGAGCCGCTGCCCCGCCTCTGCGCCGCGTGGCCGGGGGATCGACTACTGCGCAGGGCAGGGCATGTTCATCAGTATCGACCCGCCTGTGGTTCCCTCGTCGGCCGTATGTCGCCGGGCTTGCATTCCGGCCGCCGCCGGCCTAAAAGCGAATCCCTTCAGCGTGCCGCCGCCCCGCCGGGCGGTGGCCGGCCACCGGAGCAGCAGAGGAAGCCCCCATGACAGCGGTCAGCACCCGCGAACACTGGATCGACACGCCGCACGGCCGGCTCTTCGCCCGGCGCTGGACGCCGAGTGGGGGCGGCGCCGCGGCGCCCATCGTGCTGTTCCACGACTCCCTGGGCTGCGTGGCGCTGTGGCGCGAATTCCCCGAGCAACTGGCGCGGGCCAGCGGGCGCGAGGTGATCGCCTACGACCGCCTGGGCTTCGGCCAGTCCGACGCCCATCCGGGGACGCTGGCGCGGGGCTTCGTCGAGGACGAGGCGCGGCAGGGCTTCGCCGCGTTGCGCGAACAACTGGGCTTCGAGCGCTTCGTCGCCTTCGGCCACAGCGTTGGCGGCGGCATGGCGGTGGGCTGCGCCGCAGCCTTCGGCGCGGCTTGCGAGGCGTTGGTGCTGGAGTCGGCCCAGGCCTTCGTCGAAGACCGCACCCTGGAAGGCATCCGCGCCGCCGAGCGCGACTTCGCCCGGCCGGGCGAACTGGAACGCCTGGCGAAATACCACGGCGACAAGGCGCACTGGGTATTGCGGGCCTGGGTGGATACCTGGCTGTCCGATGCCTTCGGCGACTGGAACCTGGATGACCAGCTGGCGCGCCTGCAGTGCCCGTTGCTGTGCCTGCACGGCGAGCAGGACGAGTTCGGCTCGGCCCGCCACCCCGAGCGTTTCGTCGCCCGCGCCGCCGGGCCCGCCACCATGAAGCTGCTGGCGGACTGCGGCCATGTTCCGCACCGGCAGAAGGCCGCCGAGGTGCTGGCGCAGGTGTGCGCCTTCCTGGGCTGAGCGAGGCCGGCGAGAACCGTGCCAGAGCCCTCGCGGACACCCGCCGTTGCGTTACAGGCCGCGCCAGCCGTGGGCTGTGGCGGAATCAATATGAATGATCCACCAGCGCGGCGGTCTACAGAACCGAGCGAAGCCGGCCGGCAGCGCCGCGAACAGGCGTGGCGCGCCAGGTGCCGGCGAGTGAGGTCGATCATGCGCTGGACAGTCCGGGTAGCGTGCATCGTCGCCTTGCTGTTCGGCGCCCCGGCATTCGCCGGGCCGCTCGGGCAGAAGGCCGCGGTGGCGGAGAACAAGGCCGAGGTGCTCGAGGAGCAGGCGGCCGAGCAGGGGGCGACCGGCACGGCCGCCCAGGTCAGGCCCATCACCCGCAGCGAGGCCCGCGCCGTGGACCCGGCCGGGGAGGCGCCGCTGGACGACGCCATCACCTGCCTGGCCCGCTCCGTCTATTGGGAGGCCAAGGGCGCATCGCGCGGGGACATGGAGGCGGTGGCCAACGTGGTGATGAACCGGGTGGCCAGCAAGGACTTCCCCGATACCGTCTGCGCCGTGGTCAAGCAGGGTTCGGAGAGCAGGAGCTGCCAGTTCTCCTGGTGGTGCGATGGCCGCCCCGACCAGGTGGTGGAGGAAAAGCGCTACGGCCTGGCCCGCGACATAGCGCGCAAGGCGCTCAACCGCCAGTTGCCCGATCGCACCGACGGCGCGCTGTACTTCCACGACCGCCACGTCAGGCCGTCCTGGGCGAGGACCTACCTGAGGACGGCGCGGACCGAGCACTTCCTGTTCTACAAACCGCGCCTGGGCGGCGAGCCGATAGCCCGCAGCGGGGCGGGACGGCGGCCGTGAGCGGGAGCGGTGGTCTTGCCGGGGGGGCGGGGTTTGTCTGCGATAGCCGGAGGTTCCGCTGCGGATCGCGGATAAGATCCGCTCCTACGGGGAGGGACGGTGCAAGGGGCAAACCGTAGGAGCGGATTCATCCGCGATCCGGCCGGCAGGCCGGCGTGTATCGGTGACCGCGGACGGAGTCTCATACCCCTGCCATTCCCATGTAGGAGCGCGCCCTGCGCGCGATTCGCGGGCAGGACGCGCTCCTACAGGGAGGGTGCAAGGGGTTGGCCGGCGTGTATTGGTGATCGTGGATTAAGGTACGGGCGGGCACGGCTTCTCGTAGGAGCGAGCTTGCTCGCGAACAAGCCCCGTAGCGGAGTCTGTTCGCGAGCAAGAACTAGGCGTCCCCCTCGATCCTACGAAGAGCACCTCGGCGCAGCCTGCAAGGCAGTTGCTCCTACGGTGCTCCAGGGGCGTTACATGGAGTACTTGACGCTGAACATCAGGTTGCGCGGCTCGCCGTAGTTCAGGTTGCCGAAGCTGATGCCGCTGTAATAGTACTTGTCGAAGATGTTGTTGAAGTTGACGCGGGTGTCGATGTTCTCGCTGACCCGGTAGCCGAGCATGGCGTCGACCACGGTGTAGCCGCCCTGCTGGAAGCCGGTGGTGGTGTCCTCGGTCTGGCTCTGGGTGGTCAGGTTGCCGCCCACGCGCCATTTGTGCAGGTCGCCCGGCAGGTTGTAGGTGGTGGCCAGCTTGAACAGGTGGCGCGGCTTGCTCGGGTCGAAGGGCTTGCCGACGTTGGATTCGTCGGCGTCATGCTTGTACTTCGCGTCGACGTAGGTGTAGCCCACCATCGCCTGCCAGCCTTGGCTCAGCTCGCCGCTCAGTTCCATGTCCACGCCCTGGCTGCGGACCTTGCCGGAGGCGCGCTGGCAGTAGTCGAAGGAGCTGGGGTTGGCCGGGCACGGGTTGGGGCTGCTGGTGTCGTCGGTGGCGCGGTTTTCCTGGTCCACCTGGAACAGCGCGATCTGCGAGTTCAGCGCGCCGCCGAAGTGCTCGCCCTTCAGGCCGATCTCGTAGTTCTTGCCGGTGATGGGGGTGAGTACGTTGCCGGTGGCGTCCAGCGTGTCCTGGGGCTTGAAGATGTCGGTGTAGCTGGCGTAGACCGAGTAGGTGTCGTTGAGGTCGTAGATCACCCCGGCGTAGCGGGTGACCTTGCGGGTGACCTTGAAGACGTCGGTGTCGCCGTGGGCGTCGGCCTCGTACCAGTCCAGGCGGCCGCCGAGAATGACCTTGAGCGGGTCGGCGATGTTCAGCCGGGTGGTGACGTAGGTGCCTTTCTGCTCCTGGTCGAGCTTCATGCCCCAGAGGTTCATGTCGATGTTCGGCTTGAGGGTCGAGGCCGGGTCCCACTGCGTCGGGTCCATCGCGCCCAGCGGCGTGCCGTCCTTCTTGAACAGGTCGCCCCAGCCGCCGTGGCCGTCGAAGCGCTCCTGGCGATAGCTGGCGCCCACCACCAGCTCGTGCTCGCGGCCCAGCAGCTGGAAGGGGCCGTTGGCGAAGGCGTCGTAGCTTTCGTGGTCGTCGGTGTAGTCGTACTTGCCGGCGCCCTGGGTCATGGTCGGGCAGTCCTGGGTGTAGTAGCAGCTGTTGTACAGGCCGAGCATGTTGATGCGCGCCCACAGCTTGTCGGCCGCCAGCTTCATCTGCCAGCCGTTGTCGAAGCGGTGGGTCAGGTCGCTGAACAGGTGCGTGGTCTTGGTATCCCAGTAGGACCAGTCGGCGCCGTAGTAGTCGGAGCGCTTCAGGTCCAGGTGGCGGCCGCCCAGCGGGGCGGGCAGGCCCACCCAGTTGTCGTTGCGGTTGTCGTCCTGATAGGAGGCGCCGATGGCCAGGGTGGTGTCCGGGCTCAGGTCGGCCTCGGTGATGCCGTAGAGCACGCCGCGCTCGCTGCTGACGTAGTCCTGGAAGCTGTCCTTGGTCTGGTAGGCCATCACGGCGCGGCCGCGCAGGGTGCCTTCGCTGTTCAGCGGGCCGGAGACGTCGGCTTCGCTGCGGTAGCGGTCCCAGGTGCCGGCGCTGCCTTCCAGGCTCATGTGGAAGTCCTGGGTGGGGCGCTTGCGCACCATGTTGATGGCCGCCGCCGGGTTGCCGGCGCCCTGCATCAGGCCGGTGGCGCCGCGCACCACTTCGACGCGGTCGAACATCGCGAGGTCCGCCGCGGAGATCACGTCCTGGGTGTAGGTGGAGATGCTGGTGGGCAGGCCGTCGTACATGATGTTGTCGACGTCGAAGCCGCGCGAGGCGTAGCTCACCCGCGCCGGGCCGTACTGCTGGACGGTCAGGCCGGTGACGCCCTTCACCGCGTCGTTGAGGTCGTTCATGCCCTGGTCGTCCATGCGCTGGCGGGTCACCACGCTGACCGACTGCGGCGTCTCGCGGATCGACATGGGGATCTTGGTCGAGGTGCGCATGGCCTTGGTGGTGTAGGAGCCGCTGCCTTCGGTGGTGGCGGCTGCGGCGGGGTCCTGGGTACCGAGCACCTCGGTGGCGCCCAGGTCCACACGGTCATCCTTGGCCGCGGCCTGGATGGCCAGGGGGAGGGCGGAGAGGCTTAGCAACAGGGCGCTGGATACTACTTGTCTCATTTTGCAGGGTCCTGGTCGGATGTAAGCCGCATGAGGCCGTGGCAGAGGCCGGCTGCGATTCTTGTTTACGTAGGAAATCGGAGAGGGATTTCTCCGTCGGCAAAATGGTAAGGAAAGGTAAATATGTTGTAAATAAAAACAATTAGCATTTACAAACAATCACCGAGGTGGCCTTGAGGGACGGTTGTTTCCAAGGAGGGATCATCGCGGACGGAGTCCGCTCCTACGGCTCCGGGGGAGTACGGACGTAGGAGCGACTGTCTTGCAGGCTGCGCCGGGGCGCTCTTCGTAGGATCGAGGGGGACGCCTAGTTCTTGCTCGCGAACCGCATGGCATCGCGCTTGTTCGCGAGCAAGCTCGCTCCTACGAGAAGCCGTGCCCACCTGCAACGTAGGAGCGGACTCCGTCCGCGATTGGCCACCGGCCATGCGAGTCGTCGGACATCGGTGCTCCGGCCAGCGGCGGATAACCGCGAACGGTTATTCGCCCTACGTGCTGTCGGCAGAGGAGGATTTTTCCTGCGACCGGGCTTTCATTTCCGGCTGAGGGGGAATGTCGTAGGTGTTTGGTGTGGGGGCAGGGCGGCTACCCATGCGCCTTACATGGCGCCGCTTGCAGCATGTACCGCAGGTAGCCGTTGGGTGAGGTGCCCAGGTGGCGGAAGCCTGCCCGTTCGTAGAGCCGGCGTGCCGGGTTGTCCTGGCGCACGCTCAGGGTGAGGTGGCTGAAGCCTTCGGCCCTGGCCGCGGCGATATAGGCCTGGAGCAACGCATCTCCAATGCCCTTGCGGCGGAAAGCGGCGCAGACGCCGAGCGTGCAGAGTTCGGCATGGCCCTCGTCCGGCATCCAGAGGCTGTAGCCTACGGGCTGTCCTTCCAGGGTGGCGATGGTCAGGCGCTCCAGATGCTCGACCCAGCGCGTCAGGTGCCGCTCCAGTTGCCGGTACCAGTCGTCCTCGTGGGCCGGCTCCCATTGGCGGATGTAGGCCAGCTCGCCGCGGTAGACGAAGGGGAGGTCGCTGGCCAGTGCCGGCCTGAGGGTGGGTTCGTTCATGGTGGGCGGCCCTCCTTGGCGCTTCGATGTCGTTCTGCAGCGGGCGGGACCGGCGCCTGCGCGCCGACCCGCCCGTGGCCTCGTCAGCCGTGCGCCAGCGGCGGGGTGCGCGGGGGGACGATGCGGCGCTTGCCGGTCGACTCGAAGGCCGCGGCGAAGCGCAGCAGGGCCGAGTCGTCGTAGGCGCGGCCGGCGAAGGTCAGGCCCACCGGCATACCGATGTCCGCCATCACGCCCATGGGCACCGTCACCGTGGGCACGCCCAGGTGGCGGATGGCGAGGTTGCCGTTGGCGACCCACACGCCGTTGCTCCAGGCGATGTCCGCCGAGGCCGGGTTGACGTCGGCGTCCGCCGGGCCCACGTCGGCCACGGTGGGGAAGAGCACGGCGTCGAGGCCGAGTTCGTCCATCCAGTCTTCCAGGTCGAGCTTGCGCGTCTTCTCCAGGCCGCGCAGGCCGTCGGGCAGGGTGGCGATCTGGTCCCAGGGCTTGATGCCGCGCTGGGCCATGCGCACGTATTCGTCCATGCCGGCGGCGAGGTCGCCCTCGCGGTTGGGCAGGGTGCCGGGGTCGTGGGGGAAGATCAGCTCGCCCTGCACGTCGGCCAGGCGGTTCAGCCTGGGATCGCCGTTGGCCCGCAGGAAGTCGTCGAAGGCCCAGCCGCTCAGCTCCCACAGCTCGTCGTGGAGGAATTCCTTGGAGACGATGCCGCGGTTGAACACCGTCGGCGCGCCGGGGCGGTCGCCCTCGCAGTTGGAAACCAGCGGGAAGTCCACCTCGAGCACTTCGGCTCCGGCCGCTTCCAGAGCCTTGCGGGCTTCTTCCCAGAGGGCGATCACCGAGGGCCGGGTGTGGATGCGCTGCCCGGTCGGGCCGCCGATGCCGGGGTTCTCGCTGGTGCCGGCCGCTTCATCCTTGTTGATGAACATGCGCGGCACGCCGAGGCGCTTGCCGGCCAGGGCGTCGGCCTTGGCGGCCAGTTCCAGGTAGGACGCCGGGCGCACCGAGGCGACGTCGGGGATCGGCACCCAGGGTTGCAGGCGCCACAGGTCGCCGCGCTTGTCGGCGTCCTCGGCGACCACCACGTCCAACACTTCCAGCAGGTCGGCCATGCTCCGGGCGTAGGGCACCACCACGTCCATGGTCGGCGTCAGCGGCCAGTTGCCGCGCACCGAGATCACCCCGCGCGACGGGGTGTAGGCGCACAGGCCGTTGTTCGAGGCCGGGCCGCGGCCGCTGGACCAGGTTTCCTCGGCCAGGCCGAAGGCGCAGAAGCTGGCCGCGGTGGCCGTGCCCGCGCCGTTGGACGAGCCGGAGGCGAAGGGCGCGGTGAGGTAGGCGGCGTTGTAGGGGCTTTCGGCGCGGCCATACACGCCGCGCTGCATGCCGCCGTTGGCCATGGGCGGCATGTTGGTCTTGCCCAGGCAGATGGCGCCGGCGGCGCGCAGGCGCTCGATGGTGAAGGCGTCGCGGTAGGCCACCAGGTCCTTGAAGGCCGGGCTGCCGGAAGCCGCGGTCAGGCCCTTCACCAGGTAGCTGTCCTTGGCGGTGTAGGGGATGCCGTCCAGCGGGCCCAGCGTCTCGCCCCGGGCGCGGCGCGCGTCGGACGCCTCGGCCTCCGCCAGCGCATCGGGGTTGCGCACCACGACCGCGTTCAGCGCGGTGGGGGTGTCGGCGCCGTCGTAGGCATCGATCCGCGCGAGATAGGCCTTGACCAGTTCGACCGCGGTGGTGCGGCCGGACTCGAGCGCGTCGCGCAGCTCGGCAATGGAAACCTCGGTTACCTCGATCATGCTGTCACCGCCGCTTGCAGGTGGGTGGTCGCGAAATCGGCTTTCATACTGTCCTCGTTCACTGCTTGTTCGACGCCAGGCCCCGGGCCCGGCGGCAGTAGAGCAGTGTATCAGCTCGCCCGGGGATGGCAGAGGCGGGGCATGGGCGGTCGCATGCGTGCTTTTTGCCCACCCCGGGGACTGCCTGGATTACCCTGGCCACCCGCTTTCCGAACGAGAACACCGCGATGCCCGATGAAGACCGCAACCCGCTGCTGATCGATGGCCCGGCAGGCCGGATCCAGTTGCTCATCGACGCCCCGGCCGGCCCGGCCCGCGGCGTGGCCATGGTCAGCCACCCGCAGCCGCTGCTCGGCGGCAGCCCGCGGCACCTGGTGCCGCTGACCCTGGCGCGGCGCCTGAGCAAGGCCGGCTGGCTGGCGGTGCGCCCGAGCTTCCGCGGGGTGGACGGCACCGAGGGCGAGTACGCCGAGGGCATCGGCGAGGCGCAGGACAGCCAGGCGGTGGCTGCCTATCTGCGCGAGCGCTACCCGGACCTGCCCCTGGCGCTGGTGGGCTTTTCCTTCGGCGCCTACGTGTTTGCCCGCACCGCCCGCGACCTGGCGCAGCCGGCCGAGGCCTTGGTGCTGATGGGCCTGCCGGTGGGCACGGTGCCCGGCGGCCGGCACTACGAACCCATGGCGCTGCCGGCGGACTGCCTTCTATTGCACGGCGAGGCCGATGAAATGGCGCCGCTGGCCAATCTGCTGGACTGGGCGCGGCCCGAACAGCGCCCGGTCACCCTGTTCGCCGGCGCCAACCATTTCTTCAAGGGCTGCCTGGACCGCGCGGTGGACCAGGTGCTGGCCCACTTGCGCGGGGTGGAGCGGTTGCCGGGCTGAACCTCAGCCGGCCTTGGCGGTGCGTACGGACGATGGCTGGGCCAGGGCGATGGCGCCTTCGGCGGCCAGCTCGGCCAGTTGCGCGGCCGCCAGGCCCAGTTCCTCGCCCAGCAGGCTGGCGGTGTCCTGGGCGAACACCGGCGGCGCCAGGCGGTAGCTGGGCGGCGTGGCGGAGAACTTGGCCGGGTAGCCGAGCAGGGTGACCGGCGTGCCGTCCTGGCGCTGCAGCGTCTGCAGCATGCCGCGGGCCTGCACGTGCGGGTCGGCCAGGGCCTGTTGCAGGTCGTTGATCGGCCCGCCGGGGATGCCGGCTTCTTCCATGGCCGCCAGCAGGTCGGCGGCGCGCCAGGTGCCGATGGTCTTCGCCAGTTCCACTTCCAGTTCGCGGCGATGCTGGCTGCGCCCGGCGTTGCGGGTGAAGCGCGGGTCGCCGGCCAGGTCGTCGCGGCCGAGCAGGCTGCACAGCGCCTGGAACTGGCCGTCGGCGCCGCAGGCCACGAGGATGTAGTCGTCGCTGCAGGCGAAGTCGCGGTAGGGCACCACGTTGGGGTGGGCGTTGCCCAGGCGCTGCGGCACCTGGCCGCCGACCAGGAAGTTCATGGCCTGGTTGGCCATCAGCGACAGTTGGCTGTCGAGCAGCGCGCAGTCGATGTGCTGGCCCTCGCCGCTGGCATGGCGGTGGTTGAGGGCGGCGAGGATGGAGATGATGGCGTACAGGCCGCAGAACAGGTCGCTGACCGGCAGCCCGACTTTCAGAGGCCCGGCACCGGGCTCGTCGTCGCGGTGCCCGGTGATGCTCATCAGCCCGCTCATGCCCTGCACCAGGAAGTCGTAGCCGCCGCGCCCGGCGTAGGGGCCGGTCTGGCCGAAGCCGGTGACCGAGCAGTACACCAGGCGCGGGTTGAGCGCCTTCAGTGCGGCGTAGTCCAGGCCGTAGCGGGCCAGGGTGCCGACCTTGTAGTTCTCCACCAGCACGTCCGCCGAGGCGGCCAGCCGGCGCAGCAGGGCGGCGCCGTCCGGATGGCCGAAGTCCACGGCGATGGCGCGCTTGTTGCGGTTGGCGCAGAAGTAGTAGGCGGCGTCCCAGGTCTGGCCGCTGTCTTCCAGGAAGGGTGGGCCCCAGGTACGGGTGTCGTCGCGGCGGCTGGGGCGTTCCACCTTGATCACGTCGGCGCCCAGGTCGCCGAGGACCTGCGTGGCCCAGGGGCCGGCCAGGACCCGCGACAGGTCGAGGACGCGCAGGCCGGCGAGCGGGCCTTGGTGGGTGGCTTGCGTGTTGCTCATGCTGTTCTCCGAATCAGTGCAGGGGTTGGCCACGGGTTTCCGGCATGCGCAGGAAGGCCACCAGGGTGATGACGGCCATGGCCGAGACGTAGACCAGGAACCACTGCTCGTCGCCGCGGCTCTGCAGCCAGGTCATCAGGTATGGGGTGGTGCCGCCGAAGATCGCCACCACCAGGTTGTAGGGCAGGCCGATGCCCAGGGCGCGGATGTCGGTGCTGAACAGTTCCGACTTGATCGCCGGGGCGATGGCCGAGTACAGGCCATAGAGCAGCAGGCCGAACAGTTCCACGGCGAGGATGGCGCCGAAGGAGGCGTTCATCGAGCGCACCACCGGGTACAGCAGCAGGGCGTAGCCGAGGGCGAAGACGATCAGCTGCGGGCGCCGGCCGATGCGGTCGGACAGCCAGCCGAACAGCGGCTGCGAAAGCATGAACACCACCAGTGCCAGGCTACTGGCGCCGTAGGCGGTGCCCGGCGAGGCGCCGAGGCTGCGGATGGCGTGCACCGGCAGGTAGCTGACGAACAGATAGAAGGCGAAGGCCCCCAGCAGGCTGATGCCCACCAGGCGTTTCACCGCCTGCGGATGCTCGCGCCAGAGCGTGCGCAGCGGCTGCTCCAGGCGCTGGCCGCGGCGCTGTTCGTGGCCCTTGCGGAAGGCCGCGGTCTCCTCCACGCCATGGCGGATCCAGAAACCCGCCAGGCTGCCCAGGCCGCCGATGAAGAAGGGGATGCGCCAGCCGAAATCCATCAGTTGCTCGCGGCTCAGGCACTGGCTGAGCAGCCAGGCCAGCCCGGAGGCCACCAGCAGGCCGAGGGCGATGCTGGCGAAGAAGAAGCCCGAATAGAGCCCGCGCTGGCTGGCCGGCGCCGACTCGGCGAGGAAGGTCGCCGCGGCGCCGTATTCGCCGCCCACCGACAGGCCCTGGACCATGCGCGCCAGGACCATCAGCAGCGGCGCGGCGATGCCGATGCTGGCATAGGTGGGCATCAGGCTGATCAGCAGCGAAGGCAGGGCCATCATCAGGATGGTCAGGTTCAGCGCCGCCTTGCGTCCGGCGCGGTCGTTGAACACGCCGATCACCCAGCCGCCCAGCGGGCGCATGGCGAAGCCGATGGCGAATACGGCGAAGCTGGCCAGCAGCGCAGTGGTCTCGTTGTCGGAGGGGAAGAACTGGTGGCTGAAGTAGAGGGCGAAGGCGGTGTAGACCGTCCAGTCGAACCATTCCACGGTGTTGCCGATGCTACCGGCGACGATGGTGCGCCAGGCGATGGGCGTGCCGGCGCGCGGGGCGGCCCCGGCGAGCGCCGGGGCCTGCTGGGTTTGGCTGAGTAGCTGGGCCATGGGTGTTCTCCATTGTGATTGTTATGAGAAGCACGGGTGCCGCGGATCAGGCGGCGGGCAGGTGGCGTTCGAGGAAGGCCAGGCTGTTTCCCGGGCCATCCAGGGCCGCGCGGCCGATCAGCGGCTGCCAGGCCGACTCGCTGCCGTAGTCGGCGCGCCACTCGTGGAGACGCCGGGTGTACAGTTGCAGGTCGTACTCCTCGGTGACGCCGATGGCGCCGAGCACGCCGTGGGCGATGGCGCAGATGCGTTCGGCGGCGGCGCTGCAGCGCGCCTTGGCCACCGCGGCCGGAACGCTGGCCGGCCACGAGGCGCCATGCAGCGCCAGCTGTGCCGCCATGCGTGCGGCGAAGACTTCCTCGGCCAATACGCTGAGCTGCTGCTGGATGGCCTGGAAGCGGCCGATGGGCTTGCCGAACTGCTGGCGGGTATTGGCGTATTCCAGGGTCAACTGCAGGACGCGTTCGCCGGCGCCGGCGATCAGCGCGGCGCTGAAGGCGGCGCCCAGGGCGCGCCAGTCGCGCCCGGCCGGCAGGCGCAGGGCGTCTGCGGGCAGACCGGGCCAGCTCAGGTCCTGGGCCAGGCTGGCGTAGACGCCGTTGGCCTGGCGTTGCGCCGAGGCCAGCGGCAGCAGCCAGGCGCCATCCGGCAGCTCGGCCAGCAGCCACTGGGCGCTGGCGGCGAAGGGCACCTGGCGGCACACCAGGGTGTCACCCTCGCGCCGGCCGGTTGCCAGGGCGATGGGGCCTTCGGGCAGCGGCAGGCCGGTTTCGGCCAGCGCCGCGCGTACCCACCAGGTACTGGCCAGGGGCAACGGCAGGGCTGCGCCGCCGGCGGCGAACAGGAGGCGGCAGGCGGTTTGCGCACTGGCCGCGGCGCCGCCCTGGGCTTCGGGCAACAGCAGGTCGGCGAAGCCGTGTTCGGCCAGTGAGCGCCAGAGGGCATCGGCAGGCTCGCCCAGGTCGATGCGGCGGACCCGTTCGAGGCTGACTTCGCCTTCCAGCCATTGGCCGAAGGCGTCGATGATCAGGGTGTCGAGGTTCATGGCGGGCTCCTATCGCAGGCCAAGGCCGCGGGCGACTACGCCGCGGAGGATTTCGCGGGTGCCGCCGCGCAGGGAAAACACCGGGGCCATGCGTTCCAGGTAGGCCAGGGTGCGCTGCAGCAGGTGCGGCGCCTCGGCGCCGTCGATGGCGCCCAGCACGTCGCCGAGCAGGGCGGGGATGGATTGCTCGAAGGCGGTGCCCAGGTCCTTCACCAGCGCGGCCTCGACCACCGGGCTGCGGCCGTCGGCCAGTTGCGCGGCGAGGCTCACCGAAAGCGCGCGCAGCACCATCAGTTCGCCGAGCAGTTGGCCCAGCAGGCGTTCATGGCCGGGCTGCGGCCGTACGCGCAGCCAGTCCATCCACGCATCGAGCAGTGCGATGCTGGAGTAGATGCGTTCCGGCCCGCTGCGCTCGAAGGCCAGCTCGGCGGTGACCTGCTTCCAGCCTTCGCCTTCCTTGCCGACCAGGGCGCCCTCGGGTAGCTGCACGTCGTCGAAGAACACCTCGCAGAAGTGCTCGGCGCCGGTGAGGTCGCGGATCGGGCGGATGCTCACGCCCGGCAGGCTCAGGTCGACGATCACCTGGGACAGGCCGCCATGGCGGTCCTCCGCGCTGCCGGAAGTGCGCACCAGGGCGATCATGTAGTGGCTGTGCTGGGCGTAGGTGGTCCAGATCTTCTGGCCATTGAGCCGCCAGCCGGTGGCATTGCGCTCGGCGCGGGTGCGCACGCTGGCCAGGTCCGAGCCGGAATTGGGTTCGCTCATACCGATGCAGAAGAACTGCTCGCCACGGCAGATCGCCGGCAGGTGGAAGCGCTTCTGCGCCTCGCTGCCGAAGCGCAGCAGCAGCGGCCCGCTCTGGCGGTCGGCGATCCAGTGGGCGGCTACCGGCGCGCCGGCGCAGAGCAGCTCTTCCACCACCACGAAACGGGCCAGGGGGTCGAGGCCGGCGCCGCCATACTCGTGGGGCAGCGTCAGGCCGACCCAGCCGCGCGCCGCCAGGGCCCGGCTGAAGTCGGCGTCGAAGCCCTGCCAACTGCGCGCGCGCAGGTCCAGCGGATAGTCGCCCAGGCGCTCGGCGAGGAAGGTGCGCAGCTCGCTGCGCAGGGCCTCGTGGCGGGGCGGCAGGGGGCGGAAGTCGAGGGCTTCGAGCATCAGCCTTCACCCCGTCCGGCCAGCAGGCGCTTGACCTGGTATTCGATCACCGTTTCCGCGCGCTGGTTGAGCACGCTGACGCGGGAAGTGACCACGGCGCGGCCGTGTTTGGAGGTAGGGCGGACCTCCTCGATTTCCACCAGCGCTTCCAGGGTGTCGCCCACCACCACCGGGCCGCGCACGCTCTTGTGCAGTTCCAGCAGGGCCAGGCCGGTGCCCTGCAGCATGGTCTGCATGAGGATGCCCTCGATCAGGCTGTAGCTCAGCGCGGCGGGCACCGGGCGGCCCTGGATGGCGCCGGCGAAGGTGCTGTCGATGAAGATGACCTCGGTTTGCCCGGTGACGCCGACGAAGCCGATCAGATCGGCCTCGGTGACGGTGCGGCGGTAGGTGCGGAAGCGCTGGCCGGGTTCGAGGTCCTGCCAGTGATAGCCTTGCCCGAGGGCGATTTCGTTGTGCGCCATGGAGTCACTCTCCTGTTGGGATTGTTGGCATCGAGTGGCTTCAGGCTATGGTCGGCATCCTCGTTCATCCAATATTATTTGGCGCATTATTGATACGCATGGAGTATCAGTGTGGAGCTGCGCCAGATTCACCAATTCCTCGCCCTCGCCGAGACCCTGAACTTCCGCGAGGCCGCCGAGCGCCTGCACATGTCCCAGCCGCCGCTGTCGGTGTCGATCCGCAAGCTGGAGGAGGAGATCGGCCTGCCGCTGTTCGAGCGCACCACGCGCCAGGTGAGCCTGACCGAAGCGGGCCAGGCCGTGCTGCCGGAGCTGCGCAAGGTGCTGCTGCACCTGCAGCAGGCGCAGCGTTACGCGCTGGAAGCGGGCGCCGGCGCTCGCGGCCAGCTGACCCTCGGCTCGGTGGGTTCGGCGACGCTGTCGCTGGTCCCGCGGCTGATCCCCGAGTTTCGCCGGCGCTACCCGGGCATCGCCCTGGAGCTGCGCGAGCTGCCTTCCAGCGGGGTGCTGGAGCTGGTCGAGAACGGCCGCGCGGACGTCGGCCTGGTGCGCTTCCCGCTGCCCCAGCCAACGTCGTTGCAACTGATTCCCCTGGAGTGGGAGCCGATGATGCTGGTGGTGCCGCGCGACAGCCCGCTGGCTGGCGATGGCCGTCGCCGTGTGCACCTGGCCGAGGTGGCCGACCAGCCGCTGATCGACTACCCGCACAGCGAAGGGCTGCACTACGTGCTGTTGCAGCTATGCCAGGCGGCGGGGTTCGTGCCGCAGCTGGTGCATTCCACCACCCAGGTGCAGGCGGCCATCAGCCTGGTGGCCTGCGGGCTGGGCGTCGCCCTGGTGCCGGCGCTGCACGCGCGCAATTCGGCGGCGCCGGTGTGCTTTCTGGAACTGGAGACGCCGCACCAGGAGCGCACCGTTGGCCTGGCGCTGGTGTGCAACCCGGACAACGAGAGCCGGGTGGTGCGGCAGTTCCGCGACGTGGCGTTGGAATTGCTGGGAGTGGAAGAGGAAGGCGGGGTTGGTCGGTAAGCTCGACACCTGGCCTGGGAGCGGCAGGCGTTGATGCCCAATGCGTCCTTCGCGGAGAAGGCAGCGCGCAGAAATGCAGGGGAGGGGGAACTTGTCGCCGTGGCGCTGTCTACAGAAGCGATTCCCCCGCCTCGCCGGCATCGGGCGATGCTTCAGCGGTGAGGTGGGGGATCAGCTCTCTTGCCTTGGGCAGTAGTCCTACTGCCCGGTCTGCCGCTGGTCCCGGCGCCTGTCGGTGGAGCTGCGGTAGACGCGCAGCAGCTCCAATGCCAAAGCTGCCAGGCAGATGAATGCGATGACCTTGATATCCATATCCAATGTTCCCTGGGAAATTCATAGAAATGTATGGCGGTCGCCTGGGTCTCCTTGGCGGTGCCGCTGGACATGCTGCCGGGGCGCTGGCGATCAGGCAAGTGTCGGGCGACCGGCTGTGGCGCCAGTGGCGGCGCTATCTATATAGAGGCCGCCTAATCATGGCGGGCGCCGGAGTCGGGCCTGAACCGCATGGCTCCAATCGGGAAACACGACGTTGAAAGAAGTGTTGACAACCATTCGGAGGTCTATATAATTCGCCGCCCGTCAACTGGCAAAGCCCATAGGGTTTTACATAAGACGCTGAATTTAAAGAAAATATTTTTTAAATTAGGTGTTGACGGGAAGTGAGGTTGCTGTAGAATGCGCGGCCTCGGTTGAGACGAAAGAATCAACCAACTGCTCTTTAACAAGTTGAATCAAGCAATTCGTGTGGGTGCTTGTGAGCTAAGACTGGTGATCGCAAGATTATCAGCATCACAAGTAACACTCGTGAATTCGAGAGTTTTTTGCGATTGCTGAGCCAAGTTTAGGGTTTTCTCAAAACCCGATCAGTATTGAACTGAAGAGTTTGATCATGGCTCAGATTGAACGCTGGCGGCAGGCCTAACACATGCAAGTCGAGCGGATGAAGGGAGCTTGCTTCTGGATTCAGCGGCGGACGGGTGAGTAATGCCTAGGAATCTGCCTGGTAGTGGGGGACAACGTTCCGAAAGGAGCGCTAATACCGCATACGTCCTACGGGAGAAAGTGGGGGATCTTCGGACCTCACGCTATCAGATGAGCCTAGGTCGGATTAGCTAGTAGGTGGGGTAATGGCTCACCTAGGCGACGATCCGTAACTGGTCTGAGAGGATGATCAGTCACACTGGAACTGAGACACGGTCCAGACTCCTACGGGAGGCAGCAGTGGGGAATATTGGACAATGGGCGAAAGCCTGATCCAGCCATGCCGCGTGTGTGAAGAAGGTCTTCGGATTGTAAAGCACTTTAAGTTGGGAGGAAGGGCAGTAAGTTAATACCTTGCTGTTTTGACGTTACCAACAGAATAAGCACCGGCTAACTTCGTGCCAGCAGCCGCGGTAATACGAAGGGTGCAAGCGTTAATCGGAATTACTGGGCGTAAAGCGCGCGTAGGTGGTTTGGTAAGATGGATGTGAAATCCCCGGGCTCAACCTGGGAACTGCATCCATAACTGCCTGACTAGAGTACGGTAGAGGGTGGTGGAATTTCCTGTGTAGCGGTGAAATGCGTAGATATAGGAAGGAACACCAGTGGCGAAGGCGACCACCTGGACTGATACTGACACTGAGGTGCGAAAGCGTGGGGAGCAAACAGGATTAGATACCCTGGTAGTCCACGCCGTAAACGATGTCGACTAGCCGTTGGGATCCTTGAGATCTTAGTGGCGCAGCTAACGCGATAAGTCGACCGCCTGGGGAGTACGGCCGCAAGGTTAAAACTCAAATGAATTGACGGGGGCCCGCACAAGCGGTGGAGCATGTGGTTTAATTCGAAGCAACGCGAAGAACCTTACCTGGCCTTGACATGTCCGGAATCCTGCAGAGATGCGGGAGTGCCTTCGGGAATCGGAACACAGGTGCTGCATGGCTGTCGTCAGCTCGTGTCGTGAGATGTTGGGTTAAGTCCCGTAACGAGCGCAACCCTTGTCCTTAGTTACCAGCACGTTATGGTGGGCACTCTAAGGAGACTGCCGGTGACAAACCGGAGGAAGGTGGGGATGACGTCAAGTCATCATGGCCCTTACGGCCAGGGCTACACACGTGCTACAATGGTCGGTACAGAGGGTTGCCAAGCCGCGAGGTGGAGCTAATCCCAGAAAACCGATCGTAGTCCGGATCGCAGTCTGCAACTCGACTGCGTGAAGTCGGAATCGCTAGTAATCGTGAATCAGAATGTCACGGTGAATACGTTCCCGGGCCTTGTACACACCGCCCGTCACACCATGGGAGTGGGTTGCTCCAGAAGTAGCTAGTCTAACCGCAAGGGGGACGGTTACCACGGAGTGATTCATGACTGGGGTGAAGTCGTAACAAGGTAGCCGTAGGGGAACCTGCGGCTGGATCACCTCCTTAATCGAAGATCGCAGCTTACTCATAAGCTCCCACACGAATTGCTTGATTCACTGGTTAGACGATTGGGTCTGTAGCTCAGTTGGTTAGAGCGCACCCCTGATAAGGGTGAGGTCGGCAGTTCGAATCTGCCCAGACCCACCAATTGTTGTGGTGGTGCCTTGATCCGATGGGGCCATAGCTCAGCTGGGAGAGCGCCTGCTTTGCACGCAGGAGGTCAGGAGTTCGATCCTCCTTGGCTCCACCATTAAAATCGTCGTAAAGCTCAGACAGGAATGTTCGATAGAACGAACCTTGCTGTCTGGTCTTTGTACCGGAACCGTTCTTTAAAAATTTGGGTATGTGATAGAAGTAGACTGAATGATCTCTTTCACTGGGGATTGTTCAAGTCAAGGTAAAATTTGCGAGTTCAAGCGCGAATTTTCGGCGAATGTCGTCTTCACGTTCGAGACGTATGACCAGATTGCTTGGGGTTATATGGTCAAGTGAAGAAGCGCATACGGTGGATGCCTTGGCAGTCAGAGGCGATGAAAGACGTGGTAGCCTGCGATAAGCTTCGGGGAGTCGGCAAACAGACTTTGATCCGGAGATCTCTGAATGGGGGAACCCAGCCAGCATAAGCTGGTTATCACACACTGAATCCATAGGTGTGTGAGGCGAACCAGGGGAACTGAAACATCTAAGTACCCTGAGGAACAGAAATCAACCGAGATTCCCTTAGTAGTGGCGAGCGAACGGGGACTAGCCCTTAAGCTTCTTAGAATCTAACAGAACGCTCTGGAAAGTGCGGCCATAGTGGGTGATAGCCCCGTATGTGAAAGGTTCTAGGAAGTGAAATCGAGTAGGACGGCGCACGTGAAACGTTGTCTGAACATGGGGGGACCATCCTCCAAGGCTAAATACTACTGACTGACCGATAGTGAACCAGTACCGTGAGGGAAAGGCGAAAAGAACCCCGGAGAGGGGAGTGAAATAGAACCTGAAACCGTATGCGTACAAGCAGTGGGAGCCCACGTTGTTGGGTGACTGCGTACCTTTTGTATAATGGGTCAGCGACTTATATTCAGTGGCGAGCTTAACCGAATAGGGGAGGCGTAGCGAAAGCGAGTCTTAATAGGGCGTTTAGTCGCTGGGTATAGACCCGAAACCGGGCGATCTATCCATGAGCAGGTTGAAGGTTAGGTAACACTGACTGGAGGACCGAACCCACTCCCGTTGAAAAGGTAGGGGATGACTTGTGGATCGGAGTGAAAGGCTAATCAAGCTCGGAGATAGCTGGTTCTCCTCGAAAGCTATTTAGGTAGCGCCTCACGTATCACTCCAGGGGGTAGAGCACTGTTTCGGCTAGGGGGTCATCCCGACTTACCAAACCGATGCAAACTCCGAATACCTGGAAGTGTCAGCGTGGGAGACACACGGCGGGTGCTAACGTCCGTCGTGAAAAGGGAAACAACCCAGACCGTCAGCTAAGGTCCCAAAGTTGTGGTTAAGTGGTAAACGATGTGGGAAGGCTTAGACAGCTAGGAGGTTGGCTTAGAAGCAGCCACCCTTTAAAGAAAGCGTAATAGCTCACTAGTCGAGTCGGCCTGCGCGGAAGATGTAACGGGGCTCAAACCACACACCGAAGCTACGGGTGCGTCGCAAGATGCGCGGTAGAGGAGCGTTCTGTAAGCCTGTGAAGGTGAGTTGAGAAGCTTGCTGGAGGTATCAGAAGTGCGAATGCTGACATGAGTAACGACAATGGGAGTGAAAAACTCCCACGCCGAAAGACCAAGGGTTCCTGCGCAACGTTAATCGACGCAGGGTTAGTCGGCCCCTAAGGCGAGGCAGAAATGCGTAGTCGATGGGAAACAGGTTAATATTCCTGTACTTCTAGTTACTGCGATGGAGGGACGGAGAAGGCTAGGCCAGCTTGGCGTTGGTTGTCCAAGTTTAAGGTTGTAGGCTGGACACTTAGGCAAATCCGGGTGTTCAAGGCCGAGAGCTGATGACGAGCTTTCTTTTAGAGAGCGAAGTGGTTGATGCCATGCTTCCAGGAAAAGCTTCTAAGCTTCAGGTAACTAGGAACCGTACCCGAAACCGACACAGGTGGTCGGGTAGAGAATACCAAGGCGCTTGAGAGAACTCGGGTGAAGGAACTAGGCAAAATGGCACCGTAACTTCGGGAGAAGGTGCGCCGGTGAGGGTGAAGTATTTACTGCGTAAGCCCACGCCGGTCGAAGATACCAGGCCGCTGCGACTGTTTATTAAAAACACAGCACTCTGCAAACACGAAAGTGGACGTATAGGGTGTGACGCCTGCCCGGTGCCGGAAGGTTAATTGATGGGGTTAGCGAAAGCGAAGCTCTTGATCGAAGCCCCGGTAAACGGCGGCCGTAACTATAACGGTCCTAAGGTAGCGAAATTCCTTGTCGGGTAAGTTCCGACCTGCACGAATGGCGTAACGATGGCGGCGCTGTCTCCACCCGAGACTCAGTGAAATTGAAATCGCTGTGAAGATGCAGTGTATCCGCGGCTAGACGGAAAGACCCCGTGAACCTTTACTGTAGCTTTGCACTGGACTTTGAGCCTGCTTGTGTAGGATAGGTGGGAGGCTTTGAAGCGTGGACGCCAGTTCGCGTGGAGCCAACCTTGAAATACCACCCTGGCATGCTTGAGGTTCTAACTCTGATCCGTTATCCGGATCGAGGACAGTGTATGGTGGGCAGTTTGACTGGGGCGGTCTCCTCCTAAAGAGTAACGGAGGAGTACGAAGGTGCGCTCAGACCGGTCGGAAATCGGTCGCAGAGTATAAAGGCAAAAGCGCGCTTGACTGCGAGACAGACACGTCGAGCAGGTACGAAAGTAGGTCTTAGTGATCCGGTGGTTCTGTATGGAAGGGCCATCGCTCAACGGATAAAAGGTACTCCGGGGATAACAGGCTGATACCGCCCAAGAGTTCATATCGACGGCGGTGTTTGGCACCTCGATGTCGGCTCATCACATCCTGGGGCTGAAGCCGGTCCCAAGGGTATGGCTGTTCGCCATTTAAAGTGGTACGCGAGCTGGGTTTAGAACGTCGTGAGACAGTTCGGTCCCTATCTGCCGTGGACGTTTGAGATTTGAGAGGGGCTGCTCCTAGTACGAGAGGACCGGAGTGGACGAACCTCTGGTGTTCCGGTTGTCACGCCAGTGGCACTGCCGGGTAGCTATGTTCGGAATAGATAACCGCTGAAAGCATCTAAGCGGGAAACTAGCCTCAAGATGAGATCTCACTGGGAACTTGATTCCCCTGAAGGGCCGTCGAAGACTACGACGTTGATAGGTCGGGTGTGTAAGCGCTGTGAGGCGTTGAGCTAACCGATACTAATTGCCCGTGAGGCTTGACCATATAACACCCAAACAATTTGTGTGTTGATTGGTGAAGTCGACGAACCGAAAGTTCGTGAGAACCGCAAAGAAAATACCTGTCACATACCCGAATCGGGATGAGCGTGAGCGCAAGCCACGAGCATCCGAAAGAATTGCTTGACGACCATAGAGCGTTGGAACCACCTGATCCCATCCCGAACTCAGCAGTGAAACGACGCATCGCCGATGGTAGTGTGGGGTTTCCCCATGTGAGAGTAGGTCATCGTCAAGCACCTATCCCAAAACCCCTGATCAGCCTGGCTGGTCGGGGGTTTTGCTTTGGGCGCGGAAAAGCCGGGGCGATGGGAGCAGATACCCGCGCCATTGCATTCCCCTTGTAGGAGCGCGCCCTGCGCGCGATATCGCGGGCAGGGCCCGCTCCTACAGGGGGGCGGGCCCATGGCGATGGGTATCGCTGCGCTCAACGCCATCCTACGAGGGCATGTCTCCTGCGCCCGTAGGAGCAATTGTCTACAGGCTGTAGTGCTCTTGGTAGGAGCGAGCTTGCTCGCGAACAGACTCCGCGACGGGGCTCATTCGCGAGCAAGCTCGCTCCTACGAAAAGCCGTGCCCGCTCGGCAGGCAGACATTCGGAACTTCGCCGCGCTGTGTAGCGCCTATAGTCAGAAACAATAGGTAACAAGTTCCCGGCCGCCGCCACTGCTCGCCGGGAGTCCACCGTCTGCAGGACGCGCTCTCGAGGATGGGGAGGCCCGTTCGTGGAGTCGGGTGCCGTGGCCAGGAGGGCCGGCGCCGATCTGGAGAAAGGTAGCCGCCATGAGCAAGAAACCCTTCTACAAGAGCCTCTACGTGCAGGTGCTGATCGCCATTGCCATTGGCATCGCCCTGGGCCACTTCTATCCGCAGACCGCGGTGCTGATGAAGCCCCTGGGCGACGGCTTCGTAAAACTGATCAAGATGGCCATTGCGCCGATCATCTTCTGCACAGTGGTCACTGGCATCGCCGGCATGCAGAGCATGAAGGCGGTGGGCAAGACCGGTGGCATGGCGCTGCTGTACTTCGAGGTGGTTTCCACCATCGCTCTGATCATCGGCCTGGCGGTAGTCAACATCGTCCAGCCGGGTGTGGGTATGCACGTCGACCCGGCCAGCCTGGATACCAGCAAGGTCGCCGCCTACGCCTCGGCCGGCGAGAAGCAGAGCACCATCGAGTTCCTGCTCAACATCATCCCCAACACCGTGGTCGGCGCCTTCGCCAACGGTGACATCCTCCAGGTGCTGTTCTTCTCCGTGCTCTTCGGCTACGCGCTGCACCGCATGGGCAGCCTGGGCCAGCCGATCTTCCTGTTCATCGAGCGTTTCACCCAGGTGATGTTCAACATCATCAACGTGATCATGCGCGTCGCCCCTATCGGCGCCTTCGGCGCCATGGCTTTCACCATCGGTGCCTATGGCGTAGGTTCGCTGGTGCAACTGGGTGAACTGATGGCCTGCTTCTACCTCACCTGCATCCTCTTCGTGCTCCTCGTGCTGGGTAGCATCGCGCGCTTCCACGGCTTCAACATCCTGCGTTTCATCAACTACATCCGCGAGGAACTGCTGATCGTGCTCGGCACTTCCTCGTCGGAGTCCGCGCTGCCGCGGATGATCGCCAAGATGGAGAAACTGGGCTGCGACAAGACTGTAGTCGGCCTGGTGATTCCCACCGGCTATTCCTTCAACCTCGACGGCACCTCGATCTACCTGACCATGGCCGCGGTGTTCATCGCCCAGGCCACCGACACGCAGATGGATATCATCCACCAGGTGACCCTGCTGGCGGTGCTGCTGATCGCATCCAAGGGCGCGGCCGGCGTCACCGGCTCGGGTTTCATCGTCCTGGCTGCTACCTTGTCCGCCGTGGGCCACCTGCCGGTCGCCGGCCTGGCGCTGATCCTCGGCATCGACCGCTTCATGTCCGAGGCCCGCGCCCTGACCAACCTGGTGGGCAACGGCGTGGCCACCGTTGTGGTAGCCAAGTGGTGCAAGGAGCTGGACGAGGAAACCCTGCATCGCGAACTGGCCGCCGGACCCTCGGCGCTCGAAGCATCGATGGATCATTGAAAGCTTCACGCGCTACCCTCTACGGCGCCCCTGCACGGGGCGCTGTCGTTTCCTGAAGCCCGTCATGCAGGCAGTGGAGAAAGCCATGACCGAACGCAAGTCGAACTACCCGCTGTACACCCACTATTCGGGCCCGGCCCTGCTGGAGATGCCGCTGTTGAACAAGGGCAGCGCCTTCAGCCCGCAGGAGCGCATCGACTTCAACCTCATCGGCCTGCTGCCGCAGACCGTGGAGACCATCGAGGAACAGGCCGAGCGTGTCTACCAGCAGTACCTGCAATGCGCCTCCGACCTCGACCGGCACGTCTACCTGCGCTCCATCCAGGACAACAACGAGACGCTGTTCTTCCGCCTGCTCGAAGGCCACCTGGAGGAGATGCTGCCGATCATCTACACGCCCACGGTGGGCCAGGCCTGCCAGGACTTCTCGAAGATCTACCGCACCCACCGCGGGCTGTTCGTCTCCTGGCCGGACCGCGAGCGCATCGACGACGTGCTGCGCAGCGCCACCAAGGACAAGGTGAAGATCATCGTGGTCACCGACAGCGAGCGCATCCTCGGCCTGGGCGACCAGGGCATCGGCGGCATGGGCATCCCCATCGGCAAGCTGTCGCTGTACACCGCCTGCGGCGGCATCAGCCCGGCCTATACGCTGCCCATAGTGCTGGACGTGGGCACCAACAACCAGGCGCTGCTGGACGACCCGCTGTACATGGGCTGGCGCCACCCGCGCATCAGCGGCAAGGACTACGACGAATTCGTCGAGCTGTTCATCCGCGCCGTGCAGCGCCGCTGGCCGGGCGTGCTGCTGCAGTTCGAGGACTTCGCCCAGACCAACGCCATGCCGCTGCTGGAGCGTTACCGCGACCAGCTGTGCTGCTTCAACGACGACATCCAGGGCACCGCCTCGGTGGCGGTCGGCACCCTGCTGGCGGCGTGCAAGGTCAAGCAGCAGAAGCTCAGCGAGCAGGTGATCACCTTCGTCGGCGCCGGTTCCGCCGGCTGCGGCATCGCCGAGCACATCATCGCCGCCATGCAGCTGGAAGGGCTGTCCGAGGCGCAGGCGCGCCAGCGCATCTTCATGGTCGACCGCCACGGTTTGCTGGTGGAAGGCATGGACGGCCTGCTGGAGTTCCAACGCAAGCTGGCGCAGAAGGCCGCCGACGTGGCCGGCTGGCAGCGCGGCGAGGACGGCATCGGCGTGCTCGAAGTGGTCAGCCGGGCCAAGCCGACGGTGATGATCGGCGTTTCCGGGCAGCGCGGGCTGTTCAGCGAGGCGGTGATCCGCGAGATGTACAAGCACTGCCCGCTGCCGCTGGTGATGCCGCTGTCCAACCCGACCTCGCGGGTCGAGGCGACGCCGGCGGAAATCCTCCAGTGGACCGAGGGCCGCGCGCTGGTCGCCACCGGCAGCCCGTTCCAGCCGGTGGAGCACGGCGGGCGCAGCATCCACATCGCCCAGTGCAACAACTCCTATATCTTCCCCGGCATCGGCCTGGGGGTGATCGCCGCCGGCGCCCGGCGCGTGACCGAGGCGATGCTGATGGCCGCTTCCAACGCCCTGGCCGAATGCTCGCCGGTGGTGACGGGGGAGGGCGACGCGGTGCTGCCGCCGCTGCGCGACATCCAGCAGGTCAGCCGGCGCATCGCCTTCGCCGTGGCCAAGCAGGCCCAGGCCGAGGGCGTAGCGCTGGAAACCCCGGACGACATGCTCCATGCCGCCATCGAGCGCAACTTCTGGGCGCCGCGCTACCGCGAGTACCGTCGTCGCTCGTTGTGAGGTCGTTGCCCTCGGTGGCTCAGTGGCTGCAAGCGCCCAGTAGATAGGGCCCCATGTCCCGTCGGGCTTCTTCTTCCAGCAGCCCGACGCTCACCTGGACACCTGCCTCGCGCAGTATCGCGATGCCGGCGCCGGCATTGCGCGGATCGGGGTCCAGCATGGCGACCACTACCCGCTTGACGCCCCAGACCACCAGGGCGCGGGCGCAGGAGGGTGTGCGGCCGGCGAAGGAGCAGGGCTCCAGTGTCACGTAGGCGGTGAGTTCGGCCGTGGCCCCAGCCAACTGCGCCAGCGCCATGGCTTCGGCGTGAGGCTCGCCGGGCGGCTGGGTGAAGCCGCTGGCTACGAGCATGCCGTTGGCCGTCATCACGCAGCCGACCGGCGGATTGGGCAGGCAGCTCGATAGCGCGCGGCGTCCCTGGGCCAGGGCGAGGCGCATGCATTCACGGTCGTGTTCTTCGAGATGGTTGTTCATGGAGGTTCCCGGTAAAAAGGCGGCGGGCGAAGCGCTCAGGGCTCGATCGTCAGCCAGGGCCAGCGCGCCTGGTAGCTGCTGGCCTTGCGCGCGAACCATTCGGGTTGGTGGTTCAATGGGTTGCTCCGCAACATTCCGGCCTGCAGATCGTCGAGGCCGTGGGTGCTGTAGAGTTCGCCGCTGCCCACGTCCAGTCCCAGACAGGTCGCGTTGATCAGGTAGCGGTCTATCCCGTCGGTGACGGCCTGCAGGGGAGGGCAGGCGGAACCGAAGCGGCCTTCGTACCAGAGGTGCACCCGCGCCTGGTTGCGCACCTCCACGTTCGCTTCCAGGTCGTGGCAGGCCTGGCGCACCTGTCGTATCACCTGGTCCTCGGCTTCCCAGGACAGGTCTTCGTCGAAGTAGATGACGTCGTAGTCTTTCACGCCCCAGCCGGCGGCACGGCCGCAGCGGTGGTTCCAGACCGCCTGGAACAGGCAGCCGGCGGTGAGCATGCAGGCGGGCAGGTCGAGCCTGGCCAGCACCTCGAGCAAGGCTTCGTTGATCGGGTTGCGCAGCGCCAGCGCCACTACCTGCTCGTCGGTCAATGGGGCCATGAGTCCACTCCCTGGGCGGTGTTTCGATGGGTCGCCAGCATAACAGTGCCCGGAGCCGGCGCCAGGCACCGGCTTACACTGGCTGGGGCGCACACGCAGGACGCCGCGTCGAGCGGCTGGCGAACCCGTCCTTGCGCGGGCGGGTTCTTTCCGGGGGGCTTTTCCTCTATCTTCTGCGCTTGCGCCTTCCTTCCTCACGCAGACTCGCCGCATGCCCGTCCCGTCGTCCCTTGCGCCATCCCTCACTGCCGGTATCGCGGCGTTGACCCGTCACTACGCCGATACCGTCCTGCCGTTGTGGCGCGCCGCCGGCTGGAACGAGGCGCTGCAGCTGCCCTACGAGTCGCTCGACGATCGCAGCGGGCAGCCCCTGCCCGCGGTACGCTACCGCGCCATGGCCTGCGCCCGCCAGCTGTTCGTCTTCAGCCACGCGGGGCCTGCCGGCGCTGCTCGGGCAGAGGCATTGTTCGCCTCGCTGCAACGTCACTTCGGCGATGGCCACGGGGCCTGGCTCTACAGCATCGACACGGCCGGAAAGCCGCTGGACAGCCGCCGCGATCTCTACACCTTCGCCTTCGTGGTGTTCGCCTGCGCGCAGTATCACAAGCTCAGTGGCAACGCGGCTGCGCTGGAGCTGATGACGCGCACCACCGAGCTGATCGAGCAGCGCTTCGCCGATGGCCAGGGGTTGTACCTGTCCGCGCTGGCCGAGGATTTCGTAGACGACGGCGCGCCCGTGCTGCAGAACCCCATCATGCACCTCACCGAGGCCTATCTGGCGGCCTATGCCATCGCCGGCGACCCCTGGTACGGAGAGCGCCTGCAGGCGATCGGCGCCGCGGTATTGGCGCGCTTCGTCGATCCGGCTAGCGGCTGCGTGGCCGAACTGCCGCTGGGTGAGGCGGGCAACCGCATCGAGCCGGGGCACCAGTTCGAATGGTTCTCCCTGGTCATGGGAGAGCCGGCGTTGTTCGCCGGTTCGGCCCTGGAGGCTGCGCTGCGCCACGCCTTCGCCTTCGCACAGCGACATGGCGTGGCCGCTGGCACCCTCGGCGTCGGCGCCGCACTGGCGGCGGACGGCACCCTGCAGGACGCCACCCAGCGCATCTGGGCGCAGACCGAGTTCGCCCGCGCCCTGGCCGTGGAGGGTAGCGCCCGATCCCTCGATACCCTGGCGCTCTGGACCGAGCGCTTCCGTTCGCGCTTCCTGCACGACGGTGGCTGGCACGAGGTGCTGGGCCCCGGTGGCGAGGTGTTGCGCCCGGACATGCCGTCCACCACGCCCTACCACCTGCTGGGTGCCTACCAGGCGCTGCAGGCCCTGGCCGGGCGCGTCTGACTCCTTGTACCGCCCGGCGGCCATGCCTTTGGCAGGGGCGATCCGGCGGAACCGCTGGCAAGCTGGAGAGTCCGTGAAAGGGTGGGCGACCGTCCGCCATCTCGCGCTACTCCAACCATGTGAACGGCCTGCCAGCGGGCCGGGGGAAACGATGCATGCAACAGCACACCAGCGAGCCGAACTTCATGCCACCCAGCGAGTACACCACCTCCAGCGGGGTGGCGGTGCTCATCTCACCGCGCTACGCCGGCCCCGGCAAGGTCGCCGAGATGCTGCTTTCGCTGGCGAAGGTGCCGCCGAGCGTGTCGCCGCTGGATGTCGTCGTCGGCCCCTGGGATTCCCATGAAGCCGCCTTCGAGGCCTCCTTCGCCGCGGCCGAGCGCTGGGTGGACCAGCTCGACGGGAGGGGCTGAGCGGGGCTCTTCGCGTTATCCATTCGAGCCCGCCGCGGCACCGAAGGTGCATCTCCCGGGGCATGTGGGGCGCCGAGGTGCTTTCGTGGGATGTAGGAGCGGCTGTCTTGCAGGCCGCGCTGGGATGCTCTTCGTAGGAGCGAGCTTGCTCGCGAACAGACTCCGCTGCGGGGCTCATTCGCGAGCAAGCTCGCTCCTACAAGAAGCCATCCTCACCGATGTGGTAGGAGCGCGCCCTGCGCGCGAATCGCGGGCAGGGCCCGCTCCTACAGGTGCTGGGAGATGCCTTCTGCTCGGCATGGAAAGGCGACCGGCCGTCCAGAATCGCGGTGCGGAAAAGAAAATGCTGTTCAAATCCGTCGAACCCTGTATTCTGCTGCCACTGCCTGCCAGTTTAGCGGCTCCGTATTGATGTTCAGTCCGTTCTGATTTCCATCTCCTCGGTTTCTCTTCACTCTGCATTCAGTTCCAGCCAGGCATGTCGCCTGTGCTCGTTCCTACCTTGGAGATCTACATCATGGCAAACCGCCAAACTGGTACCGTCAAGTGGTTCAACGCTGAGAAGGGCTTCGGCTTCATCACCCCGGAAAGCGGCCCGGACGTATTCGTTCACTTCCGTCAGATCGAATCCACCGGCTACAAGACCCTCGACGAAGGTCAGCGCGTCAGCTTCCTCGTGACTGCCGGCGCCAAAGGCCCGCAGGCCGAGCAGGTTCAAGCCCTGTAAGCGCACCTTCTGGTGCCCGAAGCCCCGCATCGCATTGCGGGGCTTTTCGTTTGTGCCCGAAAAATTCCCGCTCGCAATCGAAGCTCCGCGACCTCGACCCGCCAGCCTGGCGCTCGCTGATCGACGCCGCATCCTGCCTCGCCCCTGACCGGGCGCTCCATACCATCGCGCAGACGCTGTCCGTGGACGGTGGCTACATCTAGCAGCAACTCCGCTGCCCTTCCTCTTTCCCTCCGCTGATGTCGTTTTCATGGCATCGCCAGCCCCGGCCTTGGGCGCTCGCGGGCGAGGCCATGTCGTTTTTTCTCATGCCCATGGCGATCCTGGGCAAATGCCCGGATGACGCCCTGGAATAGGGTTGTGCCCGCGTCCCGCAGTCCGGGACGCCCGCCAGGTGGCGCCTTGCCACCGCATAACAAATTCAACAAAGGCCGACCGATGAGTATTCCAAGTGCGAAAGGCGCCAGTGGCGAACTGGTCCAGGGCTTCAAGCCGCGCCATGTGACCATGCTGTCCATTGCCGGGATCATAGGCGCGGGATTGTTTGTCGGTTCCGGCCATGCCATCGCCGCCGCGGGGCCCGCCGCCATCCTGGCCTACGCGCTGTCCGGGCTGCTGGTGGTGCTGGTGATGCGCATGCTCGGCGAGATGGCCGTGGCCCGCCCCGACACTGGCTCCTTCTCCGCCTACGCCGACCAGGCCATCGGCCGCTGGGCCGGCTTCACCATCGGCTGGCTGTACTGGTGGTTCTGGGTGCTGGTGATTCCCATCGAGGCGATCGCCGCCGGGGTGATCTTCAACAGCTGGTTCCCGCAGGTGCAGACCTGGGTGTTCGCCCTGGTGATGACGCTGCTGCTGACCGTCACCAACCTGTTCAGCGTGGCCAAGTACGGCGAGTTCGAGTTCTGGTTCGCCATGCTCAAGGTGGGCGCCATCGTGCTGTTCATCGCCGTGGGCGCGGCGGCGCTTCTCGGCGTGTTGCCGGCGGGGCACGAGGTCAGCGGCCTGGGCAGCCTGATGCGCGAGCATGGCGGCTTCCTGCCCAACGGCTGGGGCGCCATCTTCACCGCGCTGATCACCACGCTGTTCAGCTTCATCGGCACCGAGGCGGTGACCATCGCCGCCGCCGAATCCAGCGACCCGCGGCGCAACATCGCCAAGGCCACGCGGGCTGTGATCTGGCGCATCAGCGTGTTCTACCTGCTGTCGATCCTGGTGATCATCTCCGTGGTGCCCTGGAACGACCCCATGCTCACGGCGCAGGGCTCCTACCAGCGCGCCCTGGAGCTGATGAACGTGCCCCACGCCAAGCTGATGATGGACGTGGTGGTGCTGGTGGCCGTGGCCAGTTGCCTGAACTCCTCGATCTACATCGCCTCGCGGATGATCTACTCGCTGAGCCGCCGCAACGACGCGCCGGCCTTCATCCAGCGCACCTCGGCGGCCGGCGTGCCGCGAGCCGCGGTGATCGCCAGCACGCTGATCGGCATGCTCACCACCGTGCTGAACTTCGTCGCCCCGGCGCGGGTGTTCGACTTCCTTCTCGCCAGCTCCGGCTCCATCGCGCTGCTGGTGTACCTGGCCATCGCCGTTTCGCAATTGCGCATGCGCGCCAAGCTGCAGCGCGGCAACCAGGAGATCGCCTGCCGCATGTGGCTGTTCCCCTGGCTGACCTGGGCGGTGATCGCCTTCATCAGCACCGTGCTGGCGGTGATGTTCATCCTGCCGGAGCACCGCGCCGAAGTGAGTTCCACCCTCGGCCTGAGCGTGGCGACCGTGCTGCTGAGCTTCACCAATCGACGCCAGGGCGCGACTGTCGGCGGCCGCCTCGACCCGCTGCGTTCGGCCGGCTGACGGCGGGAGTCGCGATTGGTCGACCGGCGGCAGTTCAGCGGCGCCATGCAGGGCCGCAACCTCAGGTTCCTTTCCGCGCCCCGGGCGGGCGCGCAACGCCAGGGGCGGGTGGGCTTTCTGCTGCTGGAGCATTTCTCCCTGCCGGCTTTCACCCAGGCGCTGGATACCCTGGTCACCGCCAACCTGATCCGCGCCGGGGCCTTCGCCACCAGCACCTTCAGCCTGGATGGCGAGTCGGTCACCAGCGACCTGGGGCTGGTCATCTGCCCCGGCTCGGCCTTGGCGCCCGCGCACCTGGCGGGGCTGGACCTGCTGGTGGTCTGCGGCGGCCTGCGCACCCCGCTGCGCGCCGCGCCGGAACTGACGCGCCTGCTGCAACTGGCGGCGGAGAAGGGCGTGGCCCTGGCCGGGCTGTGGAACGGCGCCTGGTTCCTTGGCCAGGCCGGCCTGCTGAACGGCTACCGCTGCGCAGTGCACCCGGAGAACCGTGCCGCGCTGGCGGAGATCGCCCGGCACAGCGAGGTCACCAGCGAAAGCCACATGGTCGACCGCGACCGCCTCACCGCGGCGAGCCCGACCGGGGCCTTCAACATGGTGCTGGAGTGGATGGACGCGCTGCACGGCCGCGAGCTGGTGGAGGCCGTGGCGGACATCCTCGCCTTCGAGGAATCGCGCTTCCGCCGCGCCCGGCCGGCGCTGCACGAGAAGCTCAGCGAGCCGCTGCGCGAAGCCATCAACCTGATGAGCGCCAACATCGAGGAGCCACTCAGCCAGGAGCAGCTGGCCCGCTACGTCGGCCGTTCCAAGCGGCAGATCGAAAGGCTGTTCCAGCAGCAGCTGGGCACCACGCCGGTGCGTTACTACCTGGAGCTGCGCATTACCGAAAGCCGCCGTCTGCTGCAGCATTCGGACCTGCCGATGTTCGAGGTGGGCCTGGCCTGTGGTTTTGTTTCGCCCAGCCATTTCAGCAAGTGCTACACGTCTTTCTACGGGTATCCGCCGTCGAAGGAGGTGCGCCATGGGTGTGTGAAGTCGGTGAGGTAGGTTGGCTTGTGGAGACGGCGGATAACGCTGGGGTGTTATGCGCTCTAGGATTCGGGAGGGGTGTTTTCCGGGGGCCGAGGTGTGTTGGATTGACTCCGCTCCCTCTCCCCAGCCCTCGGCTGCGCGCCCCGCCCTGAAGGGAGAGGGGGCTTGTCCGTGCCGAGACAAGCTTTGGTGTCAGTCGGGAACTCGGTACAAGCCGGCTAACGCCGAAACACCAGCGCGCTCCGAACGGTCCCCTCTCCCTTCAGGGAGAGGGTTAGGGAGAGGAGCGGCCTCGAACCCGAGCACCAGAACGCCCGGCGAACCCCGCGCTGCCTTGAACGTAGGACGGACAGCCGCGAACGGTCATGCGCCCCACGCCACCGTAGGATGGGTTGAGCGAAGCGATACCCATCGCCACGCCCGCATGGGGTTCGCAAACTCGACCCATCCTGCGAAAAGCAGCGCGCCAGCCGATTTCACTCCCTCTGCCCACCCCCCTTGCCCTGCTCCTCGAACCAATCCAGCACCGTCTGACAAGCCGGATGAGCCGCCCCGCTGTCGCGCAGCCACAGGGCGTAGACGCCGCCGGTCTTCAGCGCCTCGCCGAAGGGCACGATGAGGTCGCCGCGCTGCAGGGCGTCCTGGGCCAGCATGCGGTCGGTCATGGCGATGCCCAGGCCGCGGGTGGCGGCGTCCAGGGCCAGGTCGTCGAGGTTGAACAGGATGTGCTTGAACTGGCGTGGCGCGCTGTCGGGCTGGGCGCGCAGCCATTGCGTCCACTCGTGGCGGCCGGTGGAGGCGTGGATCAGCGCGTGGCGCGCCAGTTCCTCCAGCGAGCGCGGCGGCGGCTGGCCGTCGTCCAGGCGCGGTGCGCAGACCGGCACCAGGTATTCGTCGAACAGCGGGGTGAGCGGGCGCTCGTCCAGGCCGCCGGGCAGGTAGAGCACGTAGGCGTCGCAATCGCCGCCGTCGTCCACCACTTCGCCGCCGACGCTCTCGATGGACAGGCACAGACCGGGGTTGGCCGCGTAGAACGAACTCAGGCGCGGCAGCAGCCAGCGCACCGCCAGTGAGACGAAGATGCGGATGCGGAAGGGCCGCTCCAGGGGCACCGGCGTCAGGCGTTCCTCCAGGCGCAGCAGGGTCTTGAACATGTCCCGCGCCACGCCGTACACCTCGCGCCCGGCGTCGGTCAGGACCACCTTGCGGCTGGTGCGGTCGAACAGCGGCACCCGGTAGTACTCCTCCAACTGCTGCACCTGCCGGCTGATGGCGCTCTGCGTCAGGTGCAGCTGGCGTGCGGCGGCGGTGAAGCTGCTGGCCTCGGCCACGTGAACCAGCGCCTGGAGGGCTTGCAGGGAGGGAACGCGAAGCAGTTTATCCATGCGTTTTCCGAATGGTTGGATGAAATATCAGCGTTGGCCTGAGGCCAGCAAGAGCCCGTAGATTCGGCATTCGACGCGCAAGCAGGGTATTCGCTGGATACCCCCTGCGCATGGATTCTGAAGGAGTGACGGGCCATGAACAATCACTGCGGCTGGATCGCCCTGGCAGGCGAGGGCACACCCCGGCCGCGCCTCGCCGGCCAGCAACGGGCCGACTGGCTGATCATCGGCGGCGGCATCACCGGCCTGTCGGCGGCCCATGCCCTGGCGCGGCGCTTTCCGCAGCAGCGGGTGCTGCTGCTGGAGCGCCAGCGCGTGGCCCAGGGCGCCTCGGCGCGCAACTCGGGCTTCGTGGTCAGCCATGAGCTGCCCCACGCCGGCGAACTGCTGGGCCAGCCCGGTTACGCCGCCTACCAGTTGGCCTCGCGCATCGGTGTGGCTGCCGGCCGCGAAGTCCGCCAGCGCATCGCCGAGCTGGGCATCGACTGCGAGCTGAGCGACGACGGCTACCACTTCGCCGCCCATGACCCCGCGCACCTGGACGCCGAACCGACCCTCGCCACCCTGGCTTCGGTGGGCGCCACGGCGCAGTACCTGGAGGGCGAAGCCCTGGCGCGGCGCCTGGGCAGCGGCTTCTACGCGCGGGCCATCCACTGCGCCGGCGGCAACGGCCTGCTGCAGCCGGCGCGCTACGTGCGTGGCCTGGCGGAGAGCCTGCCGGAGCAGGTGGAGCTGTACGAGCACAGCGACGTCAGCGGTCTGCGTCGCTCGGGCCGGCTGTGGTCGGTGCGCGCTGGGGAGGGCGAGGTGACGGCGCCGCAGGTGCTGGTCTGCGTGGGCGCCTTCCTGGCCCGCGCCGGCCTGCGCGGCGGCGGCACCTTCCCCCTGGAGCTGAGCGCCAGCATCACCCGGCCGCTGCACGAAGCCTACTGGCAGGCGCTGTTCGGCGAGCGCCAGTGGGGCGTGCTGGCGCCGCTGCCGGGCGGCGCCACCCTGCGCCTGCTGCCCGGCCGCCGGCTGCTGATCCGCAACACCGTGGAATACCGCCGGCATGACCTCGACGGCCCGGCCCTGGCCCAGCGCCGGGAGCGCCACCTGGAGGGCCTGCAGAAGCGCTTCCCCGGCCTGCAGGCTGCGGACATCGCCTACAGCTGGACCGGCCACCTCAGCGGCACGCGCTCCGGCGAGCCCTATTTCGCCCGGGTGGCCGACGGCCTGCACGCCGTGGCCGGCTGCAACGGCTCGGGCGTGGCCCGCGGCACCCTGTGGGGCCGCCTGCTGGCGGAAATGGCCGCCGGCGTCGATTCGCCGCTTCTGGCCGACGTGCTGGCCCAGGCGCGCCCCGGCTACCTGCCGCCGCGCCCCTTCTTCGACATCGGCGCCGCGCTGCGCATGGCCTGGGAGGTCCGCCGCGCGCAGGCCGAAGGCTGATCGACTCCTTCCCATCCACCCCCATCCAGAACAACAAACGAGGGCAGCATGAACCTACGACACTCGCACCTGGCCGGCCTGGCGCTGGCGCTGCTGGCCGGCACCGCGCAGGCGGCGCCGACCGTCACCATCGCCAACTGGAGCGGCTACATCGCCGACGACACCCTGGCCAACTTCACCCGCCAGACCGGCATCCAGACCACCTACGACCTGGTCGACAGCAACGAGACCACCGAGGCCAAGCTGATGACCGGCGCCAGCGGCTACGACCTGGCCAGCCCGTCCAACCACTTCCTGCCGCGGCTGATCAAGGCCGGCGCCATCCAGGAACTGGACCGCGCCAAGCTGCCCAACTGGCACAACCTCGATCCCAAGCTGATGAAGGTCCTCGAGGCCAGCGACCCGGGCAACCGCTACGCCGTGCCCTATCTCTGGGTGACCGTGGGCATCGGCTACAACGAGGAGAAGATCCGCGCCATCTTCGGCAACACCGACGTCACTCGTAGCTGGCAACTGCTGTTCGACCCGCAGAACATCGCCAAGCTCGCCCAGTGCGGCGTGGCGGTGATCGACAACTCCACGCAGATGGTGCCCATCACCCTGCGCGTGCTCGGCCTGGACCCCGCCAGCGAGAAGCCCGCCGACTTCGCCAAGGCCGAGGCCGCGCTGCGCGCCATCAGCCCGTCGATCCGCTACTTCCACCAGTCCAAGTACGTCAGCGACCTGGCCAACGGCAACATCTGCGTGGCCGTAGGCTTCAGCGGCGACGTGCTGCAGGCCATGAGCACCGCGCAGCAGGCCGGCAACGGCGTGAAGATCGGCTTCAGCCTGCCCCGCGAGGGCACCACCATCGCGGTGGACACCGTGGTCATCCCGAAGAATGCGCCGCACCTGGACAGCGCCTACGCCTACCTGAACTACCTGCTCGAACCCAAGGTGATCGCCGACATCAGCAACGCCGTGCAGTATCCCAACGGCAACGCCGCGGCGCTGCAATACGTGACCCCGGCCTTGCGTGAGAACCCCGCGGTCTACCCGCCGCAGGAAGTGCTCGACAGCCTGTTCCCGATCCGCACCCTGTCCCCGGCCGGCATGCGCCTGAACACCCGCCTGTGGACCCGCGTGAAGAGCGGCACATGAGCCGGCCCGACAGCCTTCGAGGGAACGCCCTGGTGGTCGGCGCCGGCGTGGTCGGCCTGGCCACCGCCCTGTGCCTGCAGCGCCGGGGCTGGGCGGTGAGCCTGCTGGACCGCAACCCCCCGGGCCTGGCCACCTCGTTCGGCAACGCCTGCACCTTCGCCACCTATTCCGTGGAGCCGGTGGCCACCCCCGGCATCTGGCGCAAGGCGCCGGGGATGCTGCTGCGCCCGGACAGCCCGCTGGCGATCCGCCCGGCCTACCTGCCGCGCATCGCCCCCTGGCTGTGGCGCTTCCTCGCCGAATCGCGGCGGCAGCGGGTGGAAGCCATCGGCCATGACCTGAACAGCCTGCTGCGGCCGTGCATGGCCGCCTGGCAGGTGCTGCTGGACGATGCGCAGGCCAACGACCTGGTGCGCCACGACGGCTCGCTGTACATCTTCGAGGCCCACGAGCGCCAGGCGGCGCTGGAGATGGTCGACTACCACCGGTGCTTCGAGGTGCCCATCCGCCTGGTGGAGGGCCCGGAACTGCGCGAACTGGAGCCGGCGCTCAACGCCCGCGCCGCCTGCGCGGTGGAGCTGCCCGGGGTGAGCCGCACGCTCGACCCCTACGCCCTCAGCCGGCGCCTGTTCGAACGCTTCCTGGCCCTGGGCGGCCGCTTCCGCCGCGGTGAGCTGCTGGGCATCGAGCCGGCGGGCGAGGGTGGTGATGCCGTGCAGGCCCACCTGAGCAGCGGCGAGCGGATCGTTGCAGCGCGGGTGGCGCTGTGCACCGGCGCCTGGTCACGGCACCTCACGCAGCAACTGGGCGATGCCGTGCCGCAGGACACCGAGCGCGGCTACCACGTGCTCTTCGACCACGCCGGCGAAGTGCTCAACCGCCCGGTCTGCTGGGCCGCCGGCGGTTTCTACATGACGCCCATGGCTCAGGGCCTGCGGGTGGCCGGCACGGTGGAATTCGCCGGGCTGGAGGCGCTGCCCGCCGAGGCCCGCTACCGCTACCTGGTCCGCGGCGCGCGGCGCTTCCTGCGCCTGCAGCACGAGCCGGCGTCGCGCTGGATGGGCTTCCGCTCCTCGCTGCCGGACAGCAAGCCGGTGCTCGGCCCGGCCCGGCGCCTGCCCCAGGTGTTCTACAACTTCGGCCACGGCCATATCGGCCTGACCTTGGGCGCCATCACCGGCCAACTGCTGGCCGAACAGGCCTCGGACCTGGCGCCGTCGGTGCCGCTGGAGCCCTTCCTGGCGCGGCGTTTCGCAGGGTAGGCGCTGACAGGTATCGCCCGGCGCGATACCTGCCAGCGGCAAACGCGCTCCGTCGCCGGCGGCGCGCGGGGTATAAAGCGCCCATGCGCTACCGTCGCCTCGACCTCAACCTGTTGGTGGCCCTGGCCGCGCTGCTCGACGAGTGCAGCGTCAGCCGGGCCGCCGAACGCCTCCACCTGGGCCAGTCGGCCACCAGCGCGGCGCTGGCGCGCCTGCGCGAGCATTTCAACGACCCGCTGCTGCTGCCGGTGGGGCGGCGCCTGGTGCCCAGCGCCCTGGGCCGCCAGTTGCTGCCGAAGGTGCGCGAGGCGCTGGCCCTGGCCGGCGAGGTGGTGGATGCGGCGGTGGTGTTCGACCCTTCGCGTTGCGATCGGCGCTTCACCCTGGTGGCCTCCGACTACGTGGCGGCGACCCTGTTGCCGGCGGCCAGCCGCGAGCTGTCGCGGCTGGCGCCGGGGGCCTCGCTGGTGGTGCGTGACCTGCCGCTGCCGCGCGATGGCGACGTGGTCGCCGAAGCCCTGGAGTACCGCCGCAGCGACCTGGTGATAGTGCCGCAGCGCCGGGTGAATGCCCGTTATCCGCAGATGCCGCTGCTCAGCGACGAGCTGTGCTGCATCGTCTGCGCCGGGCATCCGGCCTTCGCCGAGGGCCTGAGCCTGGCCGACTATTGCGCCGCCGAGCACGTGCTGCGCGAGTTCGCCGACGGCCAGAACCTGGCCATGGACGCGCTGCACCTGCGCGAGCTGGGCATCGAACGGCGCGTGGCGGTGGCGGTGCAGAGCTTCGCGCTGATGGCCGAGTTTATCGTCGGCACGCCGCGGGTGGCCACGCTGTTTCGCCGCCAGGCGCAGGCCCTGGCGCGGCGCTACCCGCTGCGCGTGCTGCCGGCGCCGCTGGCCTTCCCGGCGGCGCCGCAGCTGTTGCAGTGGCACCCGCAGCAGGACCTGGACCCGGCGCTGGCCTGGCTCCGCGGATTGCTGGCGGAGCAGGCCGCGCGGCTGGATCAGGCCTGAGCGTCGCCAGTGTCGCCGTGCAGGCCCAGTTCCTCGATGGCCAGCAGGGCGCAGCGTTCGTCGTTGTCGGACGTGTCGCCGCTCACGCCGATAGCGCCGAGCAGGTTGCCGGCCTCGTCGCGCAGCAGGATGCCGCCGGGCACCGGGATCACCTCGCCGCCGGTCAGGCTGTTGATCGCATCGAAGAACGCCGGCATGGCCTGGGCGCGGCGCGCCAGTTCGCGGCCGCCAAAACCCATGCCCAGGCAGCCGCGGGCCTTGCCGCTGGCGATCTGCGGGCGCAGGAAGCTGGCCTGCTCGTCGCGCAGCACTGCCAGCGGGTGGCCGGCGGCGTCCAGCACCGCGGCGGCCAGCGGGCGCAGGCCCAGCGCACGGGCATGGCGCAGGGTGGCGGCGGCCAGCTGCGCGGCGCGTTCGAAGTCGAGTGTGGTCATGCTCACAGGCTCCATTTGCCGAGTTGGGCGACGCGGTCGCGGGTGTAGAGGTCGGTCCATTTCAGCGAGTTGAAGTCCGACACCTGCTTGGGGTTGTACGCCGTGCGCTGCAGGCGCACCGGTTCGCCGGCCTTGTACACGGCCTGCAGGCGCTGGCGGTCCTGGAGGATGCGGATGTCGTCCAGGGGCGAGCCGTCGAGCAGCAGCAGGTCGGCCTGCTTGCCCGCTTCCAGCGTGCCCAGCGTCTCGCCGCGCGGCATCAGCCGGGCGCCGACGTTGGTGGCGGCATACAGCGCCTCGGCCGGGGTGAAGCCCAGGCGGGTGACCAGCAGTTCCAGCTCGCGGGCATGCCATTCGCCGTAGGGAGTGACCGCGAAACCGCTGTCGCTGCCGCAGGCGAAGGGGATGCCGGCGGCCTTGGCGCGCTTGAGCACCGGGGTGCCCAGCTCCAGGGTGCGTGCGCAGTAGCCGGCGTAGCCGGTGGCTATGGCCGGGTCGTGGGGCTGGCAGAAGTCCACGGTGTTCTGCGGGAAGGTCATGGTCGGGGCCAGCACGCTGCCGGCCTCCAGCAGCGCCTCGATGCAGGCGTCGTCCATGTAGAAGGCATGGAACACCAGGTCCACCCCGGCCCTGGCGGCGTACATCACCGCCTCGCGGCCGTAGGCGTGGGTGGCCACCCGGCAGCCCAGGCGGTGGGCTTCCTCGACCATTTCGCGGGTCTCGTCGGCGGTGAAGGCGGCGATGATCTCGCCGTTGGGCCGGCGGTGGGTGCCGTCCATGGCGATCTTGATCAGGTCGACGCCGTCCTTGGCCTGCCTGCGGATTTCGGCGATGGCCTCGGTGCGGCTGGTGACCAGGGCGGCGGTGAAGTATTCCGGCGCGCCGACGCGGCTGGGGAACCAGTCGTTGAGGCTCTGCCGGTTGGTGATCACGCGGCTGCTGGCGGCGATGCGCGGGCCCTCGAACAGCCCGGCGTTGACCGTGTTGCGCACGGCGATGCTGAGCTGGCCGCTGTCGCCGGGGCAGACCATGGAGGTGACGCCGGCGGCGAGCACGTGCTGGGCGAAGAACAGCCCGCGCAGGGCGCGGAATTCGTCGCTGGTCCAGATATCGATGTCTTCCTCGCTCTGGGCGTTGCCGAAGGCCAGGTGGGTGTGCACGTCCACCAGCCCGGGCATGACGAAGGCGGCGCGTTCCTCGCGGTCGCCCGGCTGCGGCCGCGGGGCCTGGGCGGTTGGGCCGACATGGCGGATCAGGCCGTTGTCGATGATCAGCGTCTGGGCGTGGCGGGCCTCCAGGCCGGTGCCGTCGAACAGGGTGGAGCAGTGCAGGTGCAGGGCGCCCATGGGCGGTTTCTCCTCGGCTTCTTGTTGTGCCGGCAGGCTAGGGCGGCGCCGGCCCGGCTGACCAACAGATGCTGTCGATGTCCGGTCATCGATGGTGTCGATACGTGGCGCAGGCCCTGTGGTGCCTGGGCTGGGGAAGGAGGGCAAGCGCCCGCCGGCAGGTATCGGCAGTGGCGATGGCAGGCATGGCCAATGGCGATTTTTCCCGCCGGGGCGGCCGGGGCGAGGATGCCGCCGCCATCAAACCAAGAGGGAAACCCGATGAACGATATCCGTAGCGAACTGCTGGCCCTGGAGCGGGAACGCCAGCGCGCGCTGGTGGAAGAGGACCACGCCGGCCTGGAGCGGTTGTTCGCCGACGACCTGCTGTACGTGCACACCACGGGTCTGGTGCAGGACAAGGCGCAGTATCTGGACTACGCCCGCCACGCCGTGCGCTATCTGGCGGTGGAGCGCGGCGAACTGCAGGTGCGCCTGTTCGGCGATGGCCTGGCGCTGATGAGTGGGCCGCAGTGCAACCTGCTGCAGAAGCGTGGTGGCGGCGAGCCGGTGCGTGCCGAGGGCTTCGCCACGCAGCTGTGGGTGAAGGGCGGGGAGGGCTGGCGGATCGCGTCGTTCCATGGGACGCGGGTGCCGGCGTAGGACTAAGGGCTGTCGCTCCTACGCCGCCCCGCCCACGCCATTTCCCTGTAGGAGCGCGCCCTGCGCGCGAAATCGCGGGCAGGGCCCGCTCCTACAGGTTGCCGGATGGCGGGATCGTAGGGCGGATAACGCCCAGGCGTTATCCGCCGATTCCGCGTCTGCTTCCAGAGCGAAGAGCCCCTCTCCCCAACCCTCTCCCGCAAGCGGGAGAGGGGGCTGTCCGTGCCGAGAGGAGGTCTGGTTCCAGACGGCAATCTCTGTGCTAGCCGGCTAACTCCAGAACATCCAACCCTGCCCAACGGCCCTCTCTCCTGCAAGCGGGAGAGAGGGGCGTCCGTGCCGAGAGTAGGTCTGGTTCCAGACGGCAATCTCCGTGCTAGCCGGCTAATTCCAGAGCATCCAACCCTGGCCAACGCCCTCTCTCCCGCAAGCGGGAGAGAGGGCTGTCCGTGCCGAGAGTAGGTCTGGTTCCAGATGGCAATCCCTGTGCAGGCCGGCTAACTCTGCCGAGAGGAGGC
Organism: Pseudomonas sp. A6; assembly: GCF_052367875.1. Lineage (NCBI taxonomy): Bacteria > Pseudomonadati > Pseudomonadota > Gammaproteobacteria > Pseudomonadales > Pseudomonadaceae > Pseudomonas > Pseudomonas sp. A6. Next base: position 3,362,014 of record NZ_CP198970.1, read on the forward strand.
CGGGTTCCAGATGGCAATCTCCGTGCTAGCCGGCTAACTCCAGAACATCCTACCCTGCCCAACGGTCCCCTCTCCCTTCAGGGAGAGGGTTAGGGAGAGGGTGCTCTCAGGTCCGGCACCATCGCCTCCCATCCCACGAAAGCGCTTCGCCGAAGTTGGCGCGGCAAACCCTCAGGCCGTACGCCCACCCAGCGTCTCCGCCACCCAGTCCGCTATGTACTGCCCGGCATTGATGCTGTTGTCGAAGCTCGAATGCTGCACCCCGCCTTCGCGTTCGGTGAAGATCTTCAGCTCGCGTTTCGGGCTGTTCACCAGTTGCTCGTAGGTGCGGTGCGCCCATTTCAGCGGGATCTGCGAGTCCTTCTCGCCGTGGGTGACCAGGAAGGGCACGCGGATGCGCTCGAGCACGCCGTCGAGGTGGACGTTCTCGGCGATGCGCATGAACTCGTCCATGTCCCTGGCGCCCCATACCCAGCGCACGTGGGCCCAGTAGTGCGGCACCGGGAAGTCGCCTTCCTTCTCCAGGCGGCGTTTCTGCACGTCGCGCCAGTCGTGGTTGGCGCCCCAGGCCACGCCGCAGGCGAAGCGCGGTTCGAAGGCCACCGCGCGCGGGCAGTAGTAGCCGCCCAGGGACACGCCTTCCAGGCCGATGCGCTTGGCGTCGACGTCCTCGCGGGTTTCCAGCCAGTCGAACACGCGGCTGGCCCAGTGCTCGCTGTCGTAGCGCGCGGTCAGGCCGTGCAGGCGCAGGGCCTCGCCGGTGCCGGGCTGGTCGATGATCAGCGAGGCCACGCCGCGTTTCGCCAGCCAGGCCGGCAGGCCGACGCGGTATTTCATTTCCTTGGTCGAATCCAGGCCGTTGACCTGCACCAGCAGCGGCGCCGGGCCTGCGACGCCCTCGGCGCGCACGTACAGGCCGGCGATGTGCTTGCCCTCGTAGGGGATCTCCACGCGCTCGCAGTTCTCCTTCGCCAGCGCGATGCCGCGGGCGAAGGTCTGCAGGAAGCGCTGGTACAGCGCCTCGCGGCCCGGCGCGCCGTGGGCCTGCAGGCGTTCGCAGGTGAGGTAGTAGGTGGCGGCGCGGTTGTACTTCTCGCCGGCGGAGAGCAGGCGGCCGGCGGCCTCGTCTTCCTCGGCCAGGCCGCAGAGCTTGTCGGCCATCTTCGACCAGGTCTCGCGGAAGGCCTGGGTGCCGGCGGCGTCGGGCTGCTTCGCGGCCTCCTGCAGCGGGGCGCACATTTCCTCGATCTCGCCCAGGCGGGCGCCCATCTCGATGGCCAGGTCCACCGAGAGGTTCCAGACGTAATTGGTGGGGAAGTAGCGGAACATTCTTGTTGTCCTTCTGCGGTCGATGTATCCGGCGCCCGGGAATGGCGGCAGGCACGCAGGGCGCGGTTCGACGGCAAGGTACGCAGGCGGGGCGGCGGCGCGCCAATCGCGAGTGGGGATGCGAGGTATCGCCAAACGCGATGCCCCGGCTCCATGCCGGCGGCCGGGGCGATGGGCGGGCTCAGCCGGCGTGGCGCAGGGCTTCGGGCTGCTGGTCGAGGCTCTGGATGAAGTCGTGGATGCGCTCGCGCAGCCAGCGGTGCATGGGGTCGCCCTCCATGCTGCGGTGCCAGAGCATGTACTCGCGCATCACCGGGATCTTCACCGGCGGCGGCAGGATGCGCAGCGGCAGGTAGCGCGCGTACAGCTCGGCCAGGCGGCGGTGCATGGTGGCCACGCGCTGGGTGCCGACCAGCAGCTGGGGCAGGGTGTTGAAGTCGTTGGTGATCACTTCCAGGCGGCGGTTGAAGCCGTACTGGCTCATGAACCAGTCCTCGATGCTCAGGTGCCGGTTGCGCCCGAAGCCCACCGAGATGTGGCCCATCTGCATGTACTGCTCCAGGGTCAGGCTCTCGCCCACCACGGGGTTGTCGCGCCAGACCACGCAGACGTGGTCCTCCTCGAACAGCAGTTGCGCCGGGTGGCCGTCGATGATGTAGCGCTCGGGCACGATCATCATGTCCACCTCGCCGCGCATCAGCAGCTCGGCGCTGTTGTCGCCGGGGCTGAGCATCTCGAAGGTGATGTGCGGGGCCTGCTGGTGGATCTTCTGGATCACCTGGGCGAAGAGCACGCTGATCAGGTAGTCCGAGGTCACCAGGCGGAAGTGGCGCTTGCTGCTGGCCGGGTCGAACACCGGCTTGGCGGTGATCGAGGAGCGGATGGTCAGCAGCACCTCGCGCACGGGTCCCGCCAGTTCCAGGGCATAGGGCGTTGGCTGCATCTTGCGGCCGACCTGCACCAGCAGCTCGTCCTCGAAGAAGGCGCGCAGGCGGCCGAGCACGCCGCTGGTGGCCGACTGCGTCATGTGCAGGCGTTCGGCGGCGCGGGTGATGTTCTGCTCTTCCAGCAGCACATCCAGCGCCACCAGGAGGTTCAGGTCCAGGTGATGGAATCGCATGGCAGATGGCTCAGGCTTGTTGTAGTTATTTTCGCGATACCTTCCCGCCGCGTTCCCGATACGTCAATAGCGCCTCGTCATGAGTGGGCGGCAAACGCCCACCGCCATGGGCCCGCGCCCAGGTATCGCGATCGGCGATGTCTCGCATCCCCACATGCGATTGGTCAGGGGGCCGCCCCGCCCAGCAACCTGCGCTCCAGTCGAGCGGCCCCCGTGCCGCGGCGACCCACCACCGGCGGCCCCCTGCCCGGCGCCGAATCATAATTTCAATGGAGTGGTAGCCATGAACATCCTTGGCCTCGACGCCCTGGTCTTCGGCGTCGACGATATCCAGGCCTGTGCCGATTGCCTGCGCGACTACGGCCTGTCGGCCGTGCAACTCACCGCCGACGGCGGGCGCTTCGAAGCCCTCGATGGCACCGCCATCGTCATCCGCCGTGGCGACGACGCTAGCCTGCCGCCGGCCCTGGGCCCGACGCCGTCGCTGCGCGAGACCGTCTACGGCGTGGCCAGCGCCGCCGACCTGGAGGCCATCGCCGACGAACTGGGGCGCGACCGCGAGGTGCGCCGCGATGCCGCCGGCGCCTTGCACTGCGTCGACGACCTGGGCTTCGCCATCGCCTTCCAGGTCAGCTGCCGGCGGCCCTTCGAGGCCCCGGCCGACCTGACCAACGCCCCCGGCAGCGCGCCGCAGCGCCCGCTCAACCAGTTGGGCATCACCCCGGACATGCCGGCGCTGCCGCGCACCCTGTCCCACGTCGTCTACTTCGCGCCCGACGTCGCCAAGGGCGAGGCCTTCTACCGCGACCGACTGGGCTTCGTCACCACCGACAGCTTCGTCGGCGTCGGCCCCTTCATGCGTTCGGCGGGCATGGACGACCACCACTGCCTGTTCATGATCCAGACGCCGCCGCACATGCAGGGCTGCGAGCACTTCACCTTCCACCTGGGCAGCGGCAGCGAAGTGCTGCTGGCCGGCCGGCGCTTCGAGCGCAAGGGCTGGACCAGCTTCTGGGGCCCGGGCCGGCACCTGCTGGGCTCCAACTGGTTCTGGTACTTCAACAGCCCGCTGGGCTGCCACATCGAGTACGACGCCGACATGGACAAGCACGACGACGACTGGGCCGCGCGCCAGGCGCCGATGTCGGCGGACACCTCGCAGCTGTTCCTCTTCACCTCGCGGGAGAACTGGGCGCCGAGCGGCCCGCCGCCGAAGCAGGGCTGAGCCGTGGCCTGCGTGGCGCTGTGCCGGCTCGACGAGCTGGCCGAGGGCCAGGCGCGCGGCTTCGACCCGCAGGGCGAGGGCACGGACGCGCTGTTCGCCCTGCGCCACCGCGGCCAGGTGCGCGTGTACCGCAACCGCTGCCCGCACCTGCAGGTGCCCCTGGAGTACCGCAAGGACAGGTTCCTCAGCGCCGATGGCCAGTGGGTCATCTGCTACGCCCACGGCGCGCGCTTCCGCCCGCACGACGGCGAATGCGTGTACGGCCCGTGCCTTGGGCAGTCGCTGGCGGCGCTGGTGCATGAAGAGAAGGACGGCTGGCTGCTATTGCCGCTGGCGCAACTGCGGGGCTGAGGTATCGCGCCGCGCGATAGGTCGCATCCGCGGACTCGATTGGTCAAGGCCCGGCCCCGCCGGGAAGCTGTGCCCCGGGGCACGGAGAACGGCCGCACCGCCAGTCGGTGCGGACAACAAGAACAACACGTGAGAGACGCCATGAACACTGTGAGCAACGTGCTGATCGTCGGCGGCGGCATCGGCGGGCTGTGCGCCGCCATCGCCCTGCGCCGCAAGGGCATCGCCGTCGACCTGGTCGAATTGAAGACCGAGTGGACCGTCTACGGCGTGGGCATCATCCAGCAGAGTAACGTGGTGCGCGAGATGCACCGCCTGGGCCTGCTCGACGCCTACCTGGACGCCGCCTACGCCTTCGAGGACGTAGCCATCTACACCACCGCCGGCCAGCAGCTGGCGCGCATCCCCGGCCAGCGCCTGGCGGGGCCGCAGTACCCGGCCAACGTCGGCATCTCCCGCCGCGCGCTGCACAAGGTGCTCAGCGAAACCGCCATCGAGCTGGGCACCCGCGTGCGCCTGGGCACCTCGGTGGAGAGCTTCGAGCAGGACGCCAGCGGCGTCGACGTGCTGTTCAGCGACGGCAGCCAGGGCCGCTACCAGCTGCTGGTGGGCGCCGACGGGCTGTACTCGCGGGTCCGCGGGCTGCTGTTCGGCGACAGGTACCAGCCACGCTTCACCGGCCAGTCGGTGTGGCGGCACAACTTCAAGCGCGTGGCGAGCATCGACCACCTGGCCAACTACCAGGGCCCCTCGGGCAACGCCGGCCTGGTGCCGCTGGCCGACGATCTCATGTACCTGTTCACCACCTCCCACGAGCCGGGCAACCCCTGGATGGACCCGGCCGGCCTGGCCGAGGGCCTGCGCCGGCGCCTGGCCGGTTTCGGCGGGCTGGTCGGCGAGCTGCGCGAGCAGATAACCGACAGCGCCGAGGTCGTCTACAAGCCGCTGGAGGCGGTGTTCGTCGACGAGCCCTGGCACCGCGGCCGGGTACTGCTGATCGGCGACGCCGCCCACGCCACCACGCCGCACCTGGGGCAGGGCGCCGGCATGGCCATCGAGGACGCGGTGGTCCTGGCCGAGGAACTCACCACCGGCGGCAGCCTGGCCGAGCAGCTGCAGCGCTTCATGGGGCGGCGCTTCGAGCGCTGCCGGTTCATCAGCGAGAAATCCCTGCTGACCGGGGAGCGGGAAATCGCGCGCGACCCGTCCTTCGACCGCATCGGCCTGGTGAAACAGATGCTGGAGGTCACCGCGCAGCCCATCTGACCCCACGGCCCGGCGCGCCCTGCCTTGCCGGCGCGCCGCGGCCCACGCCAACACCAACGCACAAGAACAAGAAAGAGGTGACCTCGATGTCCGCTGACAAGCGTGCAACCGCGCGGCCGCTGCCGCCGCTCAAGCCCCTCACCCTGGCGCTGCTGGCCCTGGCCGCCGGCCAGGCCCAGGCCTTCGAATTCGACACCGGCAACCCCGACCTGCGGGCGCGCTGGGACAACACCCTGAAGTACAGCGCCGCCTGGCGCACCCAGGACGCCAGCAGCAAGCTGAGCGAGGGCCAGACCGCGCTGAACCTCGACGACGGCGACCGCAACTTCGGCAAGGGCCTGATCTCCAACCGCCTGGACCTGCTCTCCGAGCTGGACGTCACCTACGGCGACGTCGGCGCGCGGGTCAGCGGCGCGGCCTGGTACGACGACGTCTACAACCGCGGCACCGACGCCAACGACCCGAGCCGCGCCAACGCCTATTCGGTGGACTACGACGAATTCACCGACGACACCCGCACCCTGCATGGGCGCAAGGGTGAGCTGCTCGATGCCTTCGTCTTCGGCAAGACCGAACTGGCCGGCATGCCGCTGTCCGGGCGCCTGGGCCAGTACGCCATGCAGTGGGGCGAGAGCCTGTTCTACGGCATGAACGGCATCGCCGGCGGCATGGCGCCGATCGACGTGGTCAAGGGCCTGTCGGTGCCCAACACCCAGTTCAAGGAACTGATCCGCCCGGTGCAGCAGGTCTCCGGCCAGCTGCAGCTGACCCCGGACGTGTCCATCGGCGCCTACTACCAGTTCGAGTGGGAGGCCAACCGCCTGCCGGCCGCCGGCAGCTACTTCTCCACCGACGACTTCTTCGGCGACGGCGCCGAGCGCATGTACATCGGCTCGCCGGTGATGCCCGGCGGCCAGCCGCTGGCCTTCTACCACGGCAACGACAAGGAGGCGAAGGACTCGGGGCAGGGAGGTATACAACTGCGCTGGCGCACCGAGACGGTGGACTGGGGCCTGTACGCCATCCGCTTCCATGACAAGTCGCCGCAGCTGAACGTGCGCAGCGACTTCGCCAACCTCAACCCGCTCACCGGCAAGGCCGGCGAGTTCTACTGGGTGTACCCCGAAGGCATCAGCGCCCTGGGCGGCAGCTTCTCCACCACCCTGGGCAACTTCAACGTCGCCGGCGAAGTCTCCACCCGCTGGAACCAGCCGCTGGCCTCCACCAACCAGCACGCCCTGGCCGTCGGCGAGGCCATCAACAACAGCGACGACCCGCTCTACGCCACCGGCCGCACCCTGCACGCCAACTTCTCCTGGCTGGCCAGCCTTGAGCCGAACTTCATCGCCGGCGAGTCGAGCTTCCTCGGCGAGATCGCCTGGAACCGGGTGCTGAGCGTGAGCAAGAACCGCGACGCCATCGACCCCAATGCCGACCGCGACGCCACCAGCCTGCGCCTGGTCTACGAGCCGATGTACCGGCAGATCTACCCGGGCCTGGACCTCTCGGTACCGCTCGGCGCCAGCTACACCAACGGCGCCTCCGAAGCCCTGGGCACCGGCTTCGGCACCGACCACGGCGGCGACATCAACATCGGCCTGAAGGGCAGCTACCTCAACACCTGGAGCCTGGGCCTGACCTACACGCACTACTACGGCCCGCAGAACACCTTCCTCGACGCCGACAACCACTACACCTTCGAACAGTCGCTGAAAGACCGCGACTTCATCGCCTTCACCGTCAGCCGCACCTTCTGACCGAGGACTGCCCGATGAAACACAACAAGAAAGTCGTTTCCCTGCTCACCGCCCTGAGTGCCTCCCTGCTGTTCGCTCACGGCGCCCTGGCCGCCGTCTCCGCCGAAGAGGCGGGCAAGCTCAAGAGCACGCTCACCCCGCTGGGCGGCGAGCGCGCCGGCAACGCCGACGGCAGCATCCCGGCCTGGACCGGCGGCTATACCCAGGCCGACCCGGCCTACAAGGACGGCGGCAAGCGCGGCGACCCCTTCGCCGCCGACAAGCCGCTGTTCACCATCACCGCGCAGAACATGGCGCAGTACGCCGGGCAGCTCACCCCCGGGGTGCAGGCGATGCTGAAGAAGTACCCCGACAGCTACCGCCTGGAGGTCTACCCGACGCACCGCAGCGCCGCCGCGCCGCAGTCGGTGTACGACGCCACCTTCGCCAACGCCACCAGCGGCAAGCTGGTGGACGGCCCGGCCGGGCCCATGCCCGAGGGCGCCGCCGGCGGCATCCCGTTCCCCATCCCGCAGAGCGGCGCCGAGGCCATCTGGAACCACCTGCTGCGCTGGCGCGGGGCGTCCTGGCACGTCAACTTCACCCAGTACCTGACCACTGCCGACGGCAAGCACGTGCTGACCAACGATTCGCGCGCCGACCTGCAGATGCCCTGGTACCTGCCCGGCGGCAGCGCCGAGAGGGGCGTGTTCTGGTCCGTCCGCATGATCAACGACGGCCCGCCGCTGCGCGCCGGCGAGGCCATCACCGGCCTTGAGAACCTCAACGCCGACAAGGCCTCGGTGTGGACCTACCTGCCCGGCCAGCGCCGCGTGCGCCGCCTGCCCAACGCCTGCTGCGACACCCCGACGCCGGCCACCGCCGGGGTCATGAGCTTCGACGAGCTGTACGTGTTCAACGGCCGCATCGACCGCTTCGACTGGAAGCTGGTGGGCAAGCAGGAGATGTACATCCCCTACAACGCCAACAAGGTGTTCAGCGCCGCCGGCCCCGAGGCGCTGCTGGATGCGCACCACCTGAAGTCCGACGCCCTGCGCTGGGAGAAGCACCGCGTCTGGGTGGTGGAAGCGACCCTGAAGAACGGCCAGCGCCATGTGATGCCCAAGAGCACCTACTACCTGGACGAAGACACCTGGGCGGCGGTGCTGGGCGAGCGCTACGACGCCCGCGGCCAGTTGGCCAAGGTGCTCTGGACCTCGCCGGTGGTGCTGCCCGACCTGCCCGGCGTGGTGACCCTCACCAACGGCTTCTACGACCTGCTCTCCGGGGCCTGGTTCGCCGGCGACCTGTTCGCCGGCAAGAACGAGCAGTACCGCATCGTGCCGCCGTACAAGGACTCGGTGTTCACCGCCGATGCCATGGCGGGCGAGGGCGTGCGCTGAGCGTTAGCACCCTGCTCCTGTAGGAGCGCGCCCTGCGCGCGAATCGCGGGCAGGGCCCGCTCCTACGGGAGACCTCGCTGTACCCGGCCTCGACAGGCCCGACTACAAGAAAAACCAAGGTTGCGTGCGATGAACAAAATGCTTTCCGGCCTGCTCCTGGCGGCGGCCTGCTGCACCCTGCCGCCGGCCTTCGCGGCAAGTACCCCGGACGTGCTGGCGCAGCCCGCCGTGCAAGGCTCCCAGGCCCTGCGCGCGGTGCTGCAGGACGTCACCCGCGCCGGCAACCGCCTGGTGGCGGTGGGCGAGCGCGGCGTGGTACTGCTCTCCGACGACAACGGCGCCAACTGGCGCCAAGCGAGCGCGGTGCCGGTAAGCGCCAGCCTGGTCGCGGTGCAATTCGTCGATGCACGCAACGGCTGGGCCGTGGGCCATGCCGGCGTGGTGCTGCACAGCGACGACGGCGGCGAGCACTGGAACCTGCAACTGGACGGCAGGCGCGCCGCCGCCCTGGAACTGCAGGCGGCCCAGGCCTCGGCCGATGCCGGCCGCATCGCCGCGGCCCAACGCCTGGTGGCCGACGGCGCCGACAAACCGCTGCTGGCCCTGCACTTCAGCGACGCCCGCCACGGCCTGGTGCTCGGTGCCTACGGCCTTGCCCTGGCCACCACCGACGGCGGCCGCAGCTGGCAGTCGTGGATGGGCCACCTGCCCAATCCCCAAGGCCTGCACCTGTACGCCGTGGCGGGGCAGGGCAGTGACCTCTACATCGCCGGCGAACAGGGCCTGCTGCTGCGCTCGCGCGACGCCGGCGAACACTTCCAGGCGCTGCAGGGCCCCTACGAGGGCAGTTACTTCGCCGCCGCCGTGCTGCCCGGCGGCCGCCTGCTGGTGGGCGGCCTGCGCGGCAAGCTGTTCGCCTCCGACGACGGCGGCGCCAGCTTCCAGGCCCTGGCCAATCCCATCCCGGCCTCGCTCAACGGCATCCGCGTGGCCGGCGGCCAACTGCTGCTCGCCAACCAGGCCGGCATGCTCCTGCGCAGCGGCCTGGGCGAGTTCGCCGCAAGGCCGCTGCCGGTCTCCGACGGCCTGCCGCTGAGCGCCGCCACCGTCGCCGCCGACGGCGCCCTGGTGGCTGTCGGCATGGCCGGCGCGCGCCGCCTGGCGCCTTCTTCCTCCTCCAGCACAGCGGACTGAGCCATGCACGCCCCGACTTCCCCCGCGCCGTCCAGCGGCCGCCTCGACGACTTCGACAGCGCTTCCGGCTCGCTGCTGGAACGCGCCCTGTTCAACCACCGCGGCCTGGTCCTGCTGCTGTGCCTGGCGGCGACACTGCTGCTGGGCTGGCAGGCCACGCGGCTGACGCTCAACGCCAGCTTCGAGAAGATGATCCCGCGCGAGCACCCGTTCATCCTCAACTACCTGGACCACCGCCAGGAGCTGGCCGGCCTGGGCAACGCCGTGCGCATCGCCGTGGCCAACCCCGTGGGCAGCATCTACGACAAGCACTACCTGCAGGTGCTGCAGCAGCTCAACGACGAGGTGTACCTGCTGCCCGGCGTGGACCGCGCAGCGATGAAATCCCTGTGGACGCCGTCCACCCGCTGGACCGGCGTGACCGAGGACGGCCTGGAAGGCGGCCCGGTGATCCCCGACGGCTACGACGGCGGCGCCGCCAGCCTGGAAGCGCTCAAGCGCAACGTCGAGCGCTCCAACGAGATCGGCCAACTGGTGGCCTTCGACCAGCGTTCGAGCATCCTCTACGTGCCGCTGCTGGAGAAGACCCCCGACGGCCAGGCGCTGGACTACACCACCTTCGCCCATGAGCTGGAGGCCCTGCGCGGCAAGTACCAGGCCCAGGGCGTGGACATCCACATCACCGGTTTCGCCAAGGTGGTGGGCGACCTGATCGACGGCCTGAAGCAGATCCTGCTGTTCTTCGCCGCCGCCATCGCCATCACCGCCGCGGTGCTCTACTGGTACACCCGTTGCGTGCGCAGCACGGCGCTGGTTGTGCTGTGCTCGCTGGTGGCTGTGGTCTGGCAGCTCGGCCTGCTGCCGCTGCTGGGCTACGAACTGGACCCATATTCGGTGCTGGTGCCCTTCCTGGTGTTCGCCATCGGCATGAGCCATGGCGCACAGAAGATGAACGGCATCATGCAGGACATCGGCCGCGGCATGCACCGCCTGGTCGCCGCGCGCTTCACCTTCCGCCGGCTGTTCCTCGCCGGGCTCACCGCGCTGCTGTGCGACGCGGTGGGCTTCGCCGTGCTGATGATCATCCGCATCCAGGTCATCCAGGACCTCGCGATGATCGCCAGCCTGGGCGTGGCGGTGCTGATCTTCACCAACCTGATCCTGCTGCCGGTGCTGCTGTCCTACGTCGGTGTCAGCCCGAAAGCCGCGCGGCGCAGCCTGCGCGCGGAGGAGGCCGAAGCAAGCGGGGCGGACAAGCACGCCGTGTGGCGCTTCCTCGACCTCTTCACCCGCCGCCGCTGGGCCGCCGCGTGCATCGCCGTGGCCGCGCTGCTGGCCGCCGGCGGCTACGCGGTGAGCCTCAACCTGAAGATCGGCGACCTCGACGCCGGCGCCCCGGAACTGCGCGCGGACTCGCGCTACAACCGCGACAACGCCTTCGTCACCCAGCACTACGGCGCCAGCAGCGACGTGTTCGCGGTGATGGTGCAGACCCCGGCCGGCGCCTGCTCGGCCTACGACACCCTCAAGCGCGTCGACGACCTGGACTGGCAACTGCGCGGCTTGGCCGGCGTGGATTCGACCAACTCCCTGGCGCTGCTCAACCGCCGCGTGCTGGTGGGCCTCTCCGAGGGCAGCCCGAAGTGGTACGAGCTGGTGAACAACCAGGCCACCCTGAACATGGTCACCGCCAACGCCCCGCGCGGCCTGTACAACGACGACTGCAGCCTGCTGACGCTGTACGCCTACCTCACCGACCACAAGGCCGACACCCTGGCGCGGGTGGTCGACAGCGTGCAGGCCTTCGCCCGCGACAACGACAGCGAGCAGGCGAAGTTCCTCCTCGCTGCCGGCAGCGCCGGCATCGAGGCAGCCACCAACATCGTGGTCAGGCAGGCCAACCACGACATGCTCTGGTGGGTCTACGGCGCGGTCATCCTGCTCTGCCTGGTGACCTTCCGTTCCTGGCGCGCGGTGCTCTGCGCGGTGCTGCCGCTGGTGCTCACCTCGATCCTCTGCGAGGCGCTGATGGTGGCCCTGGGCATCGGCGTGAAGGTCGCCACCCTGCCGGTGATCGCCCTGGGCGTGGGCATCGGCGTGGACTACGCGCTGTACGTCATGAGCATCGTCCTGGCCCAGCTGCGCCAGGGCGCCAGCCTCTCCAGCGCCTATTACCGGGCGCTGCTGTTCACCGGCAAGGTGGTGATGCTCACCGGCGTGACCCTGGCCATCGGCGTGGGCACCTGGATCTTCTCGCCGATCAAGTTCCAGGCCGACATGGGCGTGCTGCTGGCCTTCATGTTCGTCTGGAACATGGTCGGCGCCCTGGTCCTGCTGCCGGCGCTGGCCTACTTCCTGCTGCCCCGGCGCCAGGCGCAGCCCGCCGTGCCGGCGCACCCCCTGGAGGAAGTCCACCACGACCGCGACTGCTGCGAGCCGAATACCAACCAGAGGACCGCCCGATGCCATGCCTGAATCCATCGAATGCCGGCTTCACATGTAGGAGCGCCCCCTGGGCGCGAATCGCGGGCAGGGCCCGCTCCTACAGGTGCGGCAGGAACACCTGCGTAGGATGGGTTGAGCGAAGCGATACCCATCGCCACGGCCCCATGGGTTTCCGGCGCGGAGGTGCGCAATGACCGCCGCACGCTCCGCCGGAACCGCGCAAGCCCTGCTCCTGCTGTTCGGCAGCTGCCTGCCGGTGCTCGGCGCGGTGCTCATCGCACCGGTACTGCCGCGCATGCAGGCGCATTTCGCCGAAACCCCCGGCGCCGCCGTGCTGGTGCCCGTCGCCCTGACCCTGCCAGCGCTGGTGATCGCCTTCCTGGCGCCGCTGGCCGGGCTGCTCGCCGACCGCATCGGGCGGCGCCCGCTTCTGCTGGCCAGCATGTTGCTGTACAGCCTGTGCGGGGTGCTGCCGCTGTGGCTCGACTCGCTGGGGCTGATCGTCGCCAGCCGCGCCGGCATCGGCCTGGCCGAGGCGGGCATCATGACCTGCTGCACCACCCTGATGGGCGACTACTTCGACGGCCAGCGCCGCGAACGCCTGTTCGCCCTGCAGATGGTCGCCACCTCGTTGTCCGCCGCGCTGTTCATGGGCCTGGGCGGGGCGCTGGGGGAGAGCGGCTGGCGCACGCCCTTCGCGCTCTACGTGGTGGGCCTGCTGTGCCTGCCGCTGATGGCGGCGCTGCTGTGGGAACCGCAGGTGCGCCATGCCGGGCCGCTGCGCGCGGACGCCGAAGGCTTCCCCTGGGCCGCGCTGGCGCCGCTGTACCTGCTGACCCTGCTGGCCGGCGTCAGCCTGTTCATCGTCCCGGTGCAGGCCGGCTACCTGCTGCAACTGCTGCATGTGGACGCCCCGCAGCAGGTGGGCATGACCATGGGCGCCAACCAGCTCGGCGTGCTCGCCGGGGCCCTGGCCTTCCGCCTGCTCGCCACGCTGCCGGCGCGGCGCCTGCTGGCCCTGGGCTTCGCCACCGCCGGCCTGGGCGGCGCGCTCATGGCCCTGGCCGGCAGCCACGCGCTTGTGGTGCTGGCGGTGCTGGTCAATGGCCTGGGCGTGGGCCTGCTGCTGCCGACGCTGATCACCCAGGTGATGCTGCAGGTCGGCTTCCACCAGCGCGGCCGCGCCACCGGCGGCTTCACCGCATCCATCTTCGCCGGCGAATTCCTCAGCCCGCTGCTGGTGCTGGCGATCACTGGCGGCGCCAACCCGCAGCTGCCCCAGGCCTTGCTGGCGGTCGCCATAGGCCAACTGGTCCTGGCCCCGCTGTGCCTGGTGCTGTTGCGCCGTGACCGGCCGGCGCCGGCGGTGGAGGCACTATGAACGAACTCTTTTCCCTGGCCGGCAAGACCGCGCTCATCACCGGCGCCACCCGCGGCATCGGCCTGGCCATCGCCCGCGAAAACGCTGAGGACTGCGCGCGCAGCGTGGCGCAGCTGGCGGAGGAGGGCATCGAGGCCCTCGCGCTGCCCGCCGACCTGCGCGACCCGCAAGCCGTGCAGAGGCTGGCGGAACAGGCCCTGGCGCGCCTCGGCGGCCTCGATGCGCTGGTCTGCAACGCCGGCGTGGCGCCGCACATGGGCCCGCTCGCCACGGCCAGCGACGCCGACTGGGAGCTGACCCTCACCGTCAACCTGCGCAGTGCCCTCTGGCTGACCAATGCGCTGCTGCCGGCCATGGCCGCGCGCGGCGGCGGCAGCGTGGTGCTGATGGCCAGCATCGCCGGCGTGCGCGGCAACAAGGGCCTGGGCCTCTACGGCCTGTCCAAGGCCGGCCTGGCCCAGCTGGCGCGCAACCTGGCGGTGGAATGGGGCCCGGCGAACATCCGCGTCAACGCCATCAGCCCCGGGGTGATCCAGACCGCGTTCGCCCGTCCGCTCACCGACAACCCCGAAGTCCTGCGGCGCCGCCTGGCGCTCACCCCGTTGCGCCGCGTCGGCCGCCCCGAGGAGGTGGCCGCCCTGGCGCTGCTGCTCGCCGCGCCCGGCGGCGCCTTCATCAGCGGCCAGAACCTCATCGTCGACGGTGGCACCACCATCGGCGACGGCAATTGAAAGGAGATGCCATGCAACAGCTTCCCGAATTCAAGCGCATAGTCACCGGGCACGACGCCCGGGGCCAGGCGGTGGTCGCCAGCTGCGGCCCGACGCCCAACGTCTTCCCGCTCAAGGCGGTGCCCGGCACCGTGTTCTACGAGGTGTGGAACAGCGCCGCCAGCCCGGCGCCGCTGGACAATGGCGACGACCCCACCGCCCAGCCGCTGCAACTGAGCCCCGGCCTGCTGGGCAGCGTGATCCGCGTGGTGGACATCCCGCCGGACAGCCTGCAGAACCAGGTCAGCGCCGCGGACGCGGCCGCCGCCTTCGCCGAGATCGGCCAGGCCCATGCCGGCACCGGCAAGGCCGAGTCGAAGCACAAGCTGATGCACCGCACCGAAACCCTGGACTACGGCATCGTCACCGAAGGCGAGGTGTGGCTGGTGCTGGACGAGGGCGAGGTGCACCTCAAGCGCGGCGACATCGTGGTGCAGCGCGGCACCAACCATGCCTGGAGCAACCGCACCGAGCAGATGGCGCGGATGGTCTTCATCCTCCTCGACGGCCGCTACGCCGAGGCGCTGAAGGAGCTGCTGCCATGAAGCTCGCCAGCCTCGACGATGGCAGCCGCGACGGCCGCCTGCTGGTGGTCTCCCGCGACCTGCAGCGGGCGGTGGAGGCCGCCGCCATCGCCGCCACCCTGCAGGCGGCGCTGGACGACTGGCCCGCCGTCGAACCCGCCCTGCAGCGCCTCTACCAGCGCCTGAACGCCGACGAGGCGGATGGCGCCTTCACCCTCGACCCGGCGCAGCTGGCCGCGCCGCTGCCGCGCGCCTGGCAGTGGCTGGACGGCTCCTGCTTCCTCAGTCATGGCGAACTGATGCAGAAGGCCTTCGACCTGGAGCCCATCGACGGCATCGACAGCATTCCGCTGATCTACCAGGGCGCTGGCGACGACTTCCTCGGCCCGCGGGCGGACATCCCGCTGCCCAGCGAGGCCCACGGCATCGACTTCGAAGGCGAGTTCGCCGTGCTGGTGGACGCGGTGCCCATGGGCTGCCCGGCCGAGTCCGCCCTGGCCCACGTGCGCCTGGTGCTGCAGCTCAACGACGTCAGCCTGCGCGCCCTGGCGCCGCGGGAGATGAAGACCGGCTTCGGCTTCCTCCAGGCCAAGCCCGCCAGCAGCTTCGCCCCGGTGGCGGTGACCCCGGACGAGCTGGGCGCGGCCTGGCGCGACGGCCGCGTGCACTTGCCGCTGCACGTCGAGTGGAACGGCGAATGGTTCGGCCACCCCTACGGCGGCGCCATGCACTTCGGTTTCCACCAGTTGATCGCCCATGCGGCCCTGACGCGCAGGCTGAGTGCCGGCACCCTGATCGGCTCGGGCACCGTGTCCAACGCCGACCGCGCGGTGGGCTCGGCCTGCATCGCCGAGCGCCGCGCCATCGAGACCCTCGCCCAGGGCGCGCCGCGCACCGGCTTCATGCGCTTCGGCGACCGCGTGCGCATGGAAGCCCGCGGCGCGGACGGCGAAGCGCTGTTCGGCGCCATCGACCAGCGCGTGGTGCAAGGGGGCTGGCCATGCGCGTGATGATCAGCGGGGCCAATGGTTTCGTCGGCCGCGAACTGGTCCGCCGCCTGCTGGAACGCGGCGAGCTGCGCGGGCGGCGGATGGACGCGCTGCTGCTGCTCGACCAGCAACTGGACGGCCTGCCGGACGACCGCCGCCTGCGCCGCCACTTCGGCAGCGTCACCGACCCGGCGCTGCTGCGCCGGGTGCTGGCCGACGGCATCGACGTGGTGTTCCACCTGGTCAGCGTGCCCGGTGGCGCTGCCGAGGCGCAGTACGAACTGGGCTACGAGGTCAACCTGCAGGCCAGCCTGGAACTGCTGCAGCAACTGCGCCACCGCGAACGCCCGCCGGTGTTGGTGTACGCCAGCAGCGTGGCGGTGTACGGCGGCGAGTTGCCGGCGCGCATGGACGAGGCGCAGCCGGCGCACCCGCAACTGTCCTACGCCGCGCACAAGCTGATGGTGGAAACCGCCCTGGAGGACCTGGCCCGCCGCGGCGAAGTGGACGGCCGCGCCCTGCGCCTGCCCGGCATCGTCGCCCGGCCGCGGCAGCCCAACGGCCTGCGCTCGGCCTTCATGAGCGACCTGTTGCACGCCTACGCCGCCGGCGACACCTACACCTGCCCGGTGTCGCCCCAGGCCACGGCCTGGTGGATGTCGGCGCGCTGCTGCGTGGACAACCTGCTGCACGCCGCCGAGCTGGAAAACCCCGGCGCGCGGCGCGTGTGGCAACTGCCGGTGCTGCAACTGTCCATCGCCCAGGTACTCGACGCTCTGGCCGCCGGCTTCGGCGAGGCCAACCGCGCGCGCATCGCCTTCGAACCCGACGCGCAGCTGGAAGCGCTGTTCGGCCGCTTCCCGCCGCTGCGTACGCCGCAGGCCCGCGCCCTGGGCTTCCGCCACGACGGCTCGGCCGCCGCGCTGCTGCGCAACGCCCTCGACCTTGCGCCGCGCCGCAGCCGCGCGGCCGCCCGCAAAGGAGTTTCCGCATGAACCTGAGCAAACGCCGCCTGCTCGACCTCTCGGTGAGCCTGGACAACAACCCCTATACCGACCCGCCGCCGTTGCTGCCGAAGATCGACTACATGGACCACCAGCAGGGCTGGCCGGAAATGGCCGCGATGTTCCCCGGCCTGCGCAAGGAGGACCTGCCGGGCAACGAGGCCTGGGCCGCCGAGCGCCTGCAGATCACCACCCACAGCGGCACCCACATGGACGCGCCCTGGCACTATGCCTCCACCACCGACGGCGGCAAGCCGGCCTTCGGCATCGACGAGCTGCCGCTGGAGTGGTGCCTGCAACCGGGGGTGAAGCTGGACTTCCGCCACTTGCCCGACGGCCACGTGGTGACGGCGGCCGAGGTGGAGGCGGAACTGGCGCGCATCGGCCACGCGCTGCAGCCGCTGGACATCGTGCTGGTGAACACCCGTGCCGGCAGCCTGTTCGGCCAGCCGGGCTACCTGGAAGCCGGCGTCGGCATGGGCCGCGAGGCCACGCTCTACCTGCTGCAGCGCGGCGTGCGGGTGGTGGGCACCGACGCCTGGAGCTGGGACGCGCCCTTCAAGTACACCCGCGAACGCTTCGCCGAAAGCGGTGACGCCTCGCTCATCTGGGAAGGCCACAAGGCCGGCCGCGACATCGGCTACGGGCAGATGGAGAAGCTGGCCAACCTCGACCAGCTGCCGGCCGACGGCTTCCTGGTCAGCTGCTTCCCCTACAAGATCCGCCACGCCTCGGCGGGGTTCGTCCGCGCCGTGGCGATCTTCGAAGGCTGAGGCGGCGCCGCTCAGCGGATGCCCAGCAGGCGGTCCAGCGACAGCCGGCCGCCGCCGCGGGCGACCAGCAGCAGGAGCAGGCCGGCCCAGGACAGGTGGGTGGGCCAGGCGTCGGGGTAGACGAACACCTCGATCACCGTGGTCATGCCCAGCAGGGCCAGGGCCGAGAGGCGGGTGCCCAGGCCCAGCACCAGCAGCAGCGGGAACAGGTGCTCGGCGTAGGTGGCCAGGTGCGCGGCGATGTGCGGCGGGACCAGCGGCAGCGCGTACTCGCTCTGGAACAGCTCGTAGGTGCTCGGGGTGATGGTCAGCAGGCCTTCCACCTTGGTACGCCCGGAGAGGAAGAAGATCGAGGCGATGCCCAGGCGCGCCACCAGGCACAGGAAGGACTCGCCGAGCAGGCGCTGCAGGGCGTCGGCCAGGCGGTTCCAGCGCTGGCGCAGGCCGGGGTTGGTCGATGGGGCGTGGGTGATGTCCATGGCGGGTTCCTCAGTGGGGCAGGATGAGCGGGGCGAAGGCCGCGGCGGCCAGCAGGCGGCCGAGCAGGGCGGTGAAGTCCAGGTCGGGCTGGGCCTGCAGCGCCAGGGCGGAGGCCCGGTCGAGGTCGTGCCCGGCGGCGCAGGCGTCGAGGAAGGCGCAGGCGCCGAGGTCCAGCGGCTGCCAGGCGACGCCCGCGGCGCTGCCCACCAGCAGGGCGCCTTCGCCGTGCCAGGGGATGTCCTCCGGCAAGGGCAGCGCCTCGCGGTTGTAGCGCCACAGGCTGTAGATCGGCTGGCCGGCGAACCAGCGCCAGCGCACATTGCTCCGCGGGCGCAGGCGGCAGCGGGCGAGGTCGGTGGCGGTCATGCCGGCCAGTTCGGCCAGGGCCAGGGCGGGCTCCTGCTCGGCGGCGAAGGCCTCCAGCCAGAGGCGGTCCAGGCGCGCCACGTCGGCCAGGTAGGGCAGCTGGCGGGCGGGTTCGAACGCATCGAGGAAGTCGGCGAAGCCTTCGCCGTAGAAGACCAGCCGCGCGTCGTTCGGCGGCGTCCCGCGGGCATACAGCGCCGCGACGGCGGCCAGCCACTCGCGGCCGACCAGGCGCTCGACGGCGGGGAAGTTGTCGCACAGGGCGTCGACGCAGCCCTTGAGCACGGTGTTGCGGTAGACGCTGAAGCCCGGTTGCGCGACCAACGCTGCCAGCTCGCCCGCCGGGTGCTGGTAGAGGGCGTCGACGAAGGCGTCCTGGAAGGCGCCGAGGGACCTGTTCATGCCGGCACCTGCGCCAGGTTGAGGATGGCCTGGGCGACATCGCGCTCGCCCAGCAATTCGCCGAATGCGGGGATGTGGTCGTCGCGCTCGATCAAGGTCGGGCGCGGGCCGATGCGCTGGATCAGGCGTTGGTAAAGGGCCCAGACCGGTTCGGCGATGGCGGCGTCGTGGGAGTCGATCAGCAGTTCGCCGCCTTCGTCGTGGCTGTGCCCGGCGAGGTGGATTTCGAGGATCGCCGCGGCGGGAAAACGGTCGAGGTAGTGCGCTGCGTCGAAGCCGAGGTTGTGGGCGCTGACATGCACGTTGTTGACGTCCAGCAGCAGGCCGCAGCCGGTGCGCAGCGCCAGTTCGGTGAGGAAGTCGATCTCGTCCCAGTCGTGGCCGTCGAGGCGCAGGTAGTGGCTGGGGTTCTCGATGGCGATGCGCCGGCCCAGGGCGTCCTGGGTGCGCTGGATGTTCTCGGCGATGCGCGCGAGGGCGGCGTGGCTGCGCGGGAAGGGCAGCAGGTCCGGCAGGTACTGGCCGCGCCAGGTCGACCAGGCCAGGTGTTCGGAGATCAGCACCGGCTGCACGCGCTCGGCGAGCGCGCGCAGACGTTGCAGGTGCGCCGCGTCGGGTAGTGCGTCCGCCGCCAGGGACAGCGAGACCCCGTGCAGCGACAGCGGATGGCGTTCGCCGATCCGCTCCAGCCAGGCGCAGCGCGGGCCGCCGACCATGTAGTTCTCCGGGTGGACCTCGAACCACAGGCCCTCGGCGTCGCATTCCAGGGCCTGGGCGTAATGCTCGGCCTTCAGGCCCAGGCCGGCGCCCGGTTCATGCGTGGCGTTCATGGTCGGCGGCCTCCGCTCAGGCCTTGATCGGCGTCAGCGAGCCCATGCCGTGGGGCGTCTTGATCGAGGTGCAGGTGCCGGCCGGGACGTTCTTCCAGTGCATGCCGTCGTAGTCCTTCTTGGCGCTGCCGGCGCAGGTGGTGCCGGCGCCGGCCTTGCAGTCGTTCTTGCCGGCCAGGGCCACGCCATAGCATTTCTCCATGGCGGCGCCTGCGCCGGCCTGGGTGTTCATGTCGTCAGCCATGGCGGCGCCGGCGAGGGAGGCGAGGGCCAGGGCGGCGGTAGCGAGGGCGATGCTTTTCATGGTGCGGTCTCCGAAAGATTGGGATGGCCGGCGGAGGCTTACCGTCGGCTAATGAACCAGTTCGTCGCCTGCCGCCATCCGGTTACAGGCGCGCGAAAATTTTTTTGAGATTTCCCCGGCGTGGCCCTAACGTATTGAACGGCGGCCTGTTTTTTCATGCCGCCGGGGTGTGCATGCTGGCTGGTGCGCGCCGTGCAGAAAAATTTCATCCGCGGTGTAACCAGGGCGAGCGATGCAACGAACTACCAGCCAGGCGCAGTTGAACGCACGCGAGGCGCAGCTCCAGGCCTTGCTGTTGCGCGGCCTGGCCGGCGATGCCGCGGCCTACCGCGACTTTCTCGGCGCCCTTGGCGTACACCTGCGGGCCTTCCTGCGCCGCCGCCTGGCGCAGCGCCCGGCGGAAGTCGAGGACCTGTTGCAGGAGGTGCTGCTGGCCGTGCACAACGCCCGCCACACCTACCGCGCCGAGCAGCCGCTGACCGCCTGGGTGCAGGCCATCGCGCGCTACAAGCTGGCCGACCACTTCCGCGCCTACGCCCGTCGCGAGGCGCTGCAGCAGCCACTGGAAGAGGATGATCACGAACTCTTCGCCAGCGAGGACGGCGAACCGGCGCAGGCCAGCCGCGACCTCGGCCGCCTGTTGCAGCAACTGCCCGAGCGGCAGCGCCTGCCGATCGTCCATGTGAAGCTGGAAGGGTTGTCGGTGGAAGAAACGGCGCGGCTCACCGGGCTGTCCAGCTCGGCGGTGAAAGTAGGCATCCACCGCGGGCTCAAGGCCCTGGCGGGCATGATTCGAGGTAAGCGCAACGATGAAGACCGATGAGCTGATCGACCTGCTGGCCGCCGGCGAAACGGCGGTGGACCGGCACGCCCTGGCCCGGCGCTTCGCCCTGGCCCTGCTGGGCGGCGGCCTGGGCGCGCTGCTGCTGGTGGCGGCGCTCTACGGCGTGCGCGCCGACCTCGCCGAGGTGGCGCGCACGCCGCTGTTCTGGGCCAAGGTCGCGCTGCCGGGCAGCCTGGCGCCGCTGGCGCTGTGGCTGTGCAGCCGCCTGGCGCGCCCGGGCGTGCGCGGCGGCGCGGCCTGGGCCGCGCTGTGCGTGCCGGTGCTGCTGGTATGGCTGGGCGGCGCCCTGGCGCTGGCCGGCGCGCCGCTGGAGGCGCGCGCCGACCTGATCTTCGGCCGCACCTGGCGCACCTGCCCGCTGAACATCGCGCTGCTCTCGCTGCCGGCCTTCATCGGCGTGTTCTGGGCCCTGCGCGGCCTGGCGCCGACACGCCCGCGCCAGGCCGGCGCCGCCGGCGGCCTGCTGGCCGGCGCCACAGCGACCCTGGCCTACTGCCTGCATTGCCCGGAAATGGGTGTGCCCTTCTGGGGCATCTGGTATCTGCTGGGGATGCTGCTGCCGACGCTGCTGGGGGCGTTGCTGGGGCCGCGGCTGTTGCGCTGGTGAGGGTGGGGCGCCCGAGGAAGGGCAAGCGGTGTCTGGGTTCGGCAAGAGTGTTCAATCCTGGCCGCCGTTCCCTCACCCCAGCCCTCTCCCAGAGGGAGAGGGGGCCGTCCGGAGCGGGCGGAAAGTTCGGAGTCATCCTGTGAGCGCGTAGGGCGTATAACCGTTCGCGGTTATACGCCGTTGGCCGAAGCTCCGATGCCTGATGATTCCGGACCCGTAGGAGCGGACTCTGTCCGCGATTGGTTTGGCTAGACGGATGTGGGGTCAGGGAGCTTCGTGAATGCACTTCACGCCGAATGGTCCCCTCTCCCGCTTGCGGGGGAGGGGTAGGGAGGGGGGAGCGGGGTCAGGGTTGGCAGAGGTGTGGGGTGGAGTCCGTAACCCTCTCCCCAGCCCTCTCCCTGAAGGGAGAGGGGGCTGTTCGGAGTGGCCGGAGAATTCGGAGTCATCCTGATACGCCTAATTCCACCTCGTCATTCCCGCGAACGCGGGAATCCAGTGACTGGCGGGTTCGCGAGCAAGCTCGCTCCTACGAAGAGCAAAAGCAAAAGCGCGTTTGCTCTTGGATTTCCAGAGAAACCTCCGCGCACTCCGAAACGCCCCTTCAGAAGGCCGAGCGAAACCGGCGCTCAGGAGGTCATGCGACATGGATGTCGCGAGAGCCCCGCGGGCTACAGGGACGTACCCTCGGGGCGGGCCTCCGTGGCGGGGGAGTTCGCGAGGGTAGCCCGGCTTTATCGGGCCCGTATGTTGGGGCAAGCCTTTTTGGTTCCTTTTGTGGCGTTTGACAAAAGGGACTCGCCCGAGGGGGCGAAACCAGACGGTCGGGCAAACTCGGAGCGGCGCAGAAACACCCAAGCCAAGGCAACTGGGTTATTCCCCTTCGGGCCAGCGCAAGCGCTGTTCGCGATGGAGCCGCGTCCCGCGTTCGCGGGAATGACGGGGTTAGTTTGGGCGCAAGGGCTCGCAAACGAAGCCATAACCCCACACTGCCGATTGTCGGCTCATCCACTACCCCATCAAATTCAGAGCTATTCCTGCACTGCTCCAACCAACGATGGAGGAGGAGATGGAACGACTAAGGAAGGTATTGCTGGCCTCAGCCATCAACGAGACTTCCGCTGTGCAGGTCTTGCGCCAGGCCGCGGCGGAAGCCGTCTCGCCCGTTACCGCCGCGGCCCTGCTCACCGCCGCGAAACGCCTCGAGGAGAATGCCGATGCGCTGCTGCAGGCCGCGCACCGGATCGAATTGGCGCTGCACCCCGACACCCGGGAGGAGGACCAGGCCGGGCTCGCGCCGCTGGAGTGAGCCTGCCTGGCCGACTCGCTCGTCAGGCGGCCGTCGTCGAGGTCCCCTTGCCGTGGACCATCACCCGGTTCCTGCCGGCCTGCTTGGCCTGGTAGAGCAGCTCATCCGCCTCCTTGAGCGTGGCGGCGACGTCGGGCCGGTCCGCCGTCCAGCAGGCCACCCCCAGCGACAGGGTGACCTGCCCGGCCGGAGGCATGACGGCCTCGGCCAGCGAGCGCCTGATCCGCTCCGCCACTTCCGCGGCGTCGGTGAGGCCGGTCAGCGGCAGCAGCAGGATGAACTCCTCGCCACCCACCCGGCAGGGTACGTCGCCGTCGCGGCAGTTCTGCCGCAGCAGGCCGGCGAAGGCCTGCAGCACCTTGTCGCCGACGTCGTGGCCGTATTGGTCGTTGACCCGCTTGAAATGGTCGATGTCCATGCTGATCACCGCGAAAGGCTTCTCCAGCAGCGCCCAGTCGCGCAGGCAGTCCTCCAGCATCCGCCGGTTCGCCAGGCCGGTCAGCGGGTCGCTGAGCACCTGGTGGTTGAGCTTGCCGATGCGCTCCTGGGTCAGCAGCGCGCCCTGGATCAGCGCGCGGCGGATGCGCCAGGCCTCGTAGTACCAGGCGCTCACCTGGCCGATGCCGCGGGAGTCGTCCAGTTGCTCGGCATAGTCGGCGAGCCTGCTCAGGGGCTGGCTGATCCGTGAGGCGGCCCACCAGAGCAGGACCAGCCCCAGCAGGATCATCGGCACTATGCCCTGCACCACCTGGAGCATCAGCGCCCGCAGGGCGGCGAGGGGCACGCTCATCGGTTGCTGGACGACCACCCCCCAGCCGCTGTTGGGCACCGGGGCATAGCCCGCCAGCATCTGCACCCCGTCGGCATCGGTGACCTGCATCGCGCCGCTCTCGCCGCGCAGCACGGCGTCCACCGCCGCGTTGCGGCCCACGGCCTTGCCGATGTGGTCGGCATCGGGGTGGAACAGCAGGTGACGGTTGCCGTCCACCAGGTACAGGTGCGAGGCGTCGGTCTGGAAGTGCTTGCTGACGATCTCGTTGAGCGCGTTGTTCTTGCGCAGGTAGATGGTCCCGCCGACCAGCCCCAGGTACTCGCCTTGCGGGCTGCGGATGGGGTGGGAGACGAAGACGATCAGGTTGCCCACCAGCGAATTGAAGGCCGGGCTGATCATCGCCTGGCGCCGTTCCAGCGGCTCCCGCGAGCGCAGGTTCTGGCCGGCCACGCTGAGCGCCGGCGGGTGCGAGGCGAGAATCCGGCCCTGGGCATCGGCGATCACCAGGGTGTTGAAGCTCTGGTCCTGCTCCGCCAGGCGCCGGGCCTCGGCCTGCATCGTCGCCCGGGAGGCGAAATCCTTGCCCATCACCTGGGCGCTGTAGCGCAGCCGGCCGAGGTCGGCGTCGAGGCTCTGGCCGAGGGTCAGGGCGACTTTCGCCGCGTAGGCGCGGTTGGTCTCCAGCGAATTGCGCACCAGCGTCTCGCGCTGGATCCGGTAGGTGGCATAGAGGTCGTTCAACAGCGTGGCGAGGATGGCCAGCGAGGTGAACAGCAGGATCAGCGTGCGCAGGTTGAGCTTGGGGATGGCCCCGGATGGCATGGACGTATTCCAGTGGCGCGTGGTAGATGGCGGCCGGAAACGGCGGGCCGCCGGGTTCTGGCAAGGCAGCGGCCCGTCAGCGGCCGGTCCTCCGGTGCTGCGTCCGTCTATCCTGCCAAGGTTCATGTTAGGTGAGAAATTGGTGGCATATAGCCATTATTTGACCAATGGTTTGTGGCGGCTTGGCATGAGCTTAGAACCGCCAGCGATTTGTCGACGGGCCCGGGAACCCCCAGGATAGGCCGGTAATGGTGACGGAGGCTGCCCAGCCGGCCTACGCTTGAAAAGAACCACGGCATTGGAAGTATCGATACATGCACGAGATTGGCAAACAGAACGAGAACGGCCCGGCGGGCTGGCAACTGGAGCGCATCGTCGAGGAACTGCGCGCGGCGCGCAGCGAATGGCGCAGCCGCAGCGGCCGGCCGCGGGAGCAGGGCGGGCGCGAGCTGCCTTCGCGGCGTTCCATCGAGGAGATCGTCGAGCGCCTGGCCAGCGCGCTCTTCCCCATGCGCCTGGGGCCCAACGACCTGCGCGACGAGAGCGAGGACTTCTTCGTCGGGCGCACCCTGGACAGCGCCCTCAACGCGCTGCTGATCCAGGCGCGCCTGGAGCTGCGCTACAGCGCGCGCCAGCGTGGCGAGGCGGAGGACGGCATCGAGGAGCGGGCGCTGGGGATCGTCCGTGACTTCGCCCTGGCCCTGCCGCTGCTGCGCCAACTGCTGGACTCCGACGTGCTGGCCGCCTACCAGGGCGACCCGGCGGCGCGCAGCGTCGACGAGGTGCTGCTGTGCTACCCGGGGGTGCTGGCCATCATCCACCACCGCATGGCGCACCACCTGTACCGCGCCGGCCTGCCGCTAGTGGCGCGGATCATCTCCGAACTGGCGCACTCGGCCACCGGCATCGACATCCACCCCGGCGCGCAGATCGGCGGCAGCTTCTTCATCGACCACGGCACCGGCGTGGTGATCGGCGAAACGGCGATCATCGGCGAGCAGGTGCGCATCTACCAGGCGGTCACCCTGGGCGCCAAGCGCTTCACCGCCGACGAGACCGGCCAACTGCACAAGGGCCAGCCGCGCCACCCGATCGTCGAAGACGAAGTGGTGATCTACGCCGGCGCCACCATCCTGGGGCGCGTCACCATCGGCAAGGGCTCCACCATCGGCGGCAACGTCTGGCTGACGCGCAGCGTGCCGCCGGGCAGCCAGATCAGCCAGGCCAGCCTGCAGCAGCAGGCCAACGACGCGGGCCTGGACTAGGCGTAGGGCGGATAATCGCGGACGGAGTCCGCTCCTACGACCGTGCTTCCTGGAACCGTAGGAGCGGACTCCGTCCGCGATCGGTCCGATCCGTTGCACCGAACTATGCAACTGCACGGCCCTCGTAGGATGGGTTGAGCTTGCGAAACCCATGCGGTCGTGGCGATGGGTATCGCTTCGCTCAACCCATCCTACGAAAAGCGTCTTGGCGCGAGCGGGCCTGTTCCGTCAGCGAGTTCCCTGCGCCGGCGCCAGCTTGTCCAGCACCTGCCGGGCCAGGGCGTGGTACAGCGAGACCGGGGCGATCCAGCCGGAAATGCTGGCGGCCATGACCGTGGCGGCCAGCATGGGGATGACCAGGTCGGGGCTGTGGGAGAGTTCCAGGACGATCACCGAGGCGGTCAGCGGCGAGCGGGTCACGCCGGCGAGGTAGGCGCCCATGCCCAGCAGCGCGCAGGTCTGCGGGTTGACGTCGGGCAACTGCGACAGCAGCGGGGCGAAGGCCGCGCCTATGCTCAGCGAGGGCGAGAACAGGCCGCCGGGGATGCCGGCGAGGTAGGACACCACGTTGGCCAGGAACTTCCACAGCACGAAGCCCTGGTCGGTCATCGGGTGGCCTTCGAGCAGGGCGCGGGTTTCCTCGTAGCCGGTGCCGAACACGTGGTTGCCCGAGGCCAGCCCCAGCAGCGCCAGCAGCAGGCCGCAGGCGGCGGCGAAGCGTACCGGCCAGCGCTCGCGCAGGCGGCACATGCGGCCCAGCCAGCCGGCCTGGGTGGGCAGCACCAGCTTGACGTAGAGCCCGCCCAGCAGGCCGCCGAGCAGGGCGCAGGCCGGCACCTCGCTCCAGCCCCAGCCGGCCGGCAGGCTGCCGCCGATCTCGCCGAAATAGGAGTAGTGGCCCATCAGGCCGAGGGTGACGGCGCCGCCGATCAGCACCGCGGTCAGCACCAGGCCGCTGAAGCGCTGCTCGAAGGTGCGGCTGAGTTCCTCGATGGCGAACACGATGCCCGCCAGCGGGGTGTTGAAGGCCGCGGCGATGCCGGCCGCGCCGCCGGCGAGGATCAGCCCGGCGATGGTGCGCCGGCCATGCAGCCCCAGGCGCCGGCCGAAGGCGTAGATGACCGCGGCGCCGACGTGCACCGTGGGCCCTTCGCGGCCCACCGAGCCGCCCACCAGCAGCGCGCCCAGGGTGAAGAGCATGCGCACGGCGGCCACCGGCAGCGCCAGTACCCGGGCGCGGAAGCGCCGCGAGGGCGACTCCAGCGCGGCGATCACCTGGGGAATGCCGCTGCCCTTGGCCTCGCCGAACCAGCGCTGGGTGATCCAGGCCAGCAGGGCGAACCCCGCCGGGGTGACCAGCAGCGGCAGCCAGGGCGCGATGCCGAGCATGCGCTTGAACAGGGCGAAGGACTGGTCCGCGAGCCAGGCGAAGGCCAGCGCCACCAGGCCCACCAGCAGCGCGCCGACCCAGAACGCCAGGCGCTGTCGCCATTCCAGCCAGCGTGGCCGTCGGAAGCGCCGGAGGCGGGCGGTGGGGGCGGGTTCTGCGTTGGCGGGGCTGGGCTGTTCGGACATCGACGGGGCCTGGATCGCGGGGCAAGGGCGGATTATGGCCGTCTTGCCATCGCCTTGCACTTCGCGTTCAGGTGTCTCCACGTTTTCCCGTGCAGGCGCTCGCCCTGCATGCGAATCGTGGACGGAGACGCGATGTTATCCCGTAGGAACAACTGTCTTGCCCACTGCGCCGGGGTGCTCGCTCCTACGAAAAGCCGTGCTAGCCTGCCGCGCAGGAGCGGACTTTGTCCGCGATTGTGCCGGCAGGGTAGGCGATGGGTTTTGCAAATGTTCTGCCGGGACACATAGGTAACGCCTGGGGCGTTATGCGCCCTACGGTTGGGCTGGCGAGCGGGCATAAGAATGCTCTCGTCCTTCCTGAACGACAGGCCCCCGCCAGGGCCGAGCCCAGGAGCCTGGCCGGGCCCGGCGGGGAGCGCTCGCCCGCAACGTGGCGGGCCAGTAGGCCATTGCATCGGAACACGAGAGCCGCCCGTCCGTAACCGGGTGGGCGACACCCCAGGTATAGCCGATGGCGATGGCCGCTTCGCTGGCGAAGTGTGGCGCAGTCGAGGGTTTCGAGAGTTCGCTGCGCCGGGCCGACGACTGCCGCGGCAGTGGCTACGCTTGAGCCAGGGCGGTCGCATTCGCCCGCTGGATCGTCATCGACGCCCGTAGCGAGGGGCCAAGGAGCGGAGTGAATGAGGCGCTGGTTCGGCATGCTGTTGTTGCTCTGCGTCGCGTTGCCGGGCTGGGCCCTGGCGCAGATGCCGGCCGACGCCACGGAAGGGGTGCCGGGCGTGCCGGCGGAGCTGAAGGTGGCCAACCGCAGCATCGTCGTGTTCCGCGCCACCCTGCTCGGCGAGACGCCGGCGGCCCGCGCGCAGAGGGCCAAGGCGGTGATCGAGGAGGCGTTGCAGGGCACCGATGAGCTGACGGTGAGCATCGACGCCATCCTGCACAGCCAACTAGTGCTGCTGGGCGGCCGGCGCGCCTTCATCGTCGTGCCGCTGGACCTGGACCCGCCCGGCGGCTCGGTGCAGGAGGCGGCCGCCCAGGCGGCGGCGAACCTGCGCCTGGTGGTGGAGGAGACCGGCCAGGCGCGCAGCCTGCGCTTTCTGCTCACGGCCCTGGGCTTCTCGGCCCTGGCCACGCTGGTCTACGCGGCGTTGCTCAAGGGCGCCGGCTACCTGCGGCGCAAGCTGCGCGGGCTGCTGCCGCAGCTGATGCGCGAGCGCACCTACCAGATCAAGGTCGGGCACACGCCGCTGTTCGACATGCAGTACGTGTTCTACCTGGTGGACCGCCTGCTGGCGCTGCTCTACTGGGTGTTCGTGCTGCTGTGCGGCTACAAGTGGCTGAGCTTCGTGCTCTCGCAGTTCCCCTACACCCGGCCCTGGGGCGAGGGCCTCAACCTGTACCTGCTGGAGCTGGCCAACTACCTGCTGGACGGCATCGTCGGCGCCATTCCCGGCCTCGCCGTGGCCGTGGCGATCTTCTTCATCGCCCGCGGCGTGAGCGCCTTCAGCCGGCGCCTGCTGGAACGCCTGGCGCGCCCCGGGAGCATCCGCTGGCTGACCGTGGAAACCCTGCAGCCGACCACGCGGCTGACCTCCCTGGCCATCTGGCTGTTCGCCCTGGTGATGGCCTACCCGTACCTGCCGGGCTCGGGCACCGATGCCTTCAAGGGCCTTTCCGTGCTGCTGGGCCTGATGATTTCCCTGGGCGCGTCGAGCATGGTCGGCCAGGCCGCCGCCGGGCTCATCCTCACCTATTCGCGCACGCTGAAGGTGGGCGAGT
This sequence comes from Pseudomonas sp. A6, assembly GCF_052367875.1. Classification (NCBI taxonomy): domain Bacteria; kingdom Pseudomonadati; phylum Pseudomonadota; class Gammaproteobacteria; order Pseudomonadales; family Pseudomonadaceae; genus Pseudomonas; species Pseudomonas sp. A6. Next base: position 3,390,879 of record NZ_CP198970.1, read on the forward strand.
ACGTGCGGGTGGGCGACAACGAGGGCACGGTCACCGAGGTGGGCATGTTCAACACCACCATCCGCACCGGCCTGGGCGAGGTGCTGACGCTGCCCAACTCGATGATCACCGGCTCGGTGACGCGCAACTATTCGCGCGCCGTGCAGGGCGCCGGCTACATCGTCGACACCGTTGTCACCATCGGCTACGACACGCCCTGGCGCCAGGTGGAGGCGATGCTGGTCGAAGCCGCCAGGCGCACCGACGGCATCCTCGAGAAGCCCCGGCCGCAGGTGTTCCAGACCGGGCTGTCGGACTTCTACCCGGAGTACCGCCTGGTGGCCCAGGCCGTGCCCAGCGAGCCGCGCCCGCGCGCGGAGCTGCTGAGCCTGCTGCACGCCAACATCCAGGACGTGTTCAACGAGTACGGCGTGCAGATCATGTCGCCGCACTACCTGGGCGACCCCGCGCAGGAGAAGCGGGTGCCGCGGGACAAGTGGTACAGCGCGCCGGCCACGCCGCCGGCCGGGGGGGAAGGGCGTGGCGGGAAATGAAAATACATGGGCCGGGCTGGTTTGAAAGCCGCTCGATCGTTGCCTAAACCTGTAGGCGAGCCGCGTGTTCCAGCGCTGGAGGCCATACTGGATAGCGCATGTCGATGAAGTTCACCGAGCAAGGACCGATCCCATGAGAAGTCAACTGTTGACCAAGAGCGCGATCTTCGCCGTACTGAGCGCCGCCAGCCTGCTGGCCCAGGCCGATGAGGCCGGGGGCAACGGCTGCGGCTGGGGCAACATGGTGTTCGAAGGGCAGCGCGGGCTGTTCCCGCACCTGCTGGCGACCACCACCAACGGCACTTCGGGCAACGCCACCTTCGGCCTGACCTCCGGCACCAACGGCTGCAACTCCGATGCGCGCCTGGGCTACGGCGGCCGTTCGATCTTCGCCATGAACGGCATGCTCGACAACATCGCCGAGGACATGGCCAAGGGCCACGGCGAGGCGCTGGACGCCTACGCCACCCTGCTGGGCGTGCAGCCCCAGGACCGCGCCCACTTCGCCCAGGTCACCCGGCAGCACTTCGGCGAGATCTTCGCCAGCAAGGACACCACCGGCGAGCAGGTCTACGCCAACACCCTGGCGGTGATGAGCCGCGACAATGTGCTGGCCCGCTACGCCCGCCAGCCGGCCTGACGCGTCCGCAACGAAAAATGCCCTCTTCGGAGGGCATTTTTCGTTCATCCGGCCGGGGCCGTGGTGGCGCTACTCGCCGGTTGCCATCTGCACGACGCCGGGGTCGCCGTGCAGGCGCCGATGCTCCAGGGGTGTCATGTCGAACCAGCGCTGGTGCGCGCGGCAGAACGAGGTGGTGCGCCGGTAGCCCAGTTCGCCGGCGATCTGCGCCACGCCCAGGGTGGTGTGGCGCAGCATCTGTGTGGCCTGGCGGCGGCGGATGCGCTCCAGGTGTTGCTCGAAGTCGACGCCGTTGTCGGATAGGCGCCGCTGCAGCGTCCTGGGATGCAGGCCGAGGGAGTACGCGACCTGTTCCAGGTTGCAGCGGTGGCTCGGCAGCAGCGTCTGGATCTTGTGCGCCACCTTCGCACCCAGGTCGTCGTCGACGTCGCCATGGGCCTCTAGGTAGAAGCGCACGATGGCGTGCAGGGTGGCGTCGTGGTGGAGGCAGGCGCGCTGCAGGACCTCCACGGGCATGACCAGGGCGTTGTGGTCCTGGCCGAACAGTGCGGAGCAGCCGAAGTAGTCGCGATAGGTCGCCATTTCGCCGAGGGCCTGGTGGCGGAACATCACGGCCTTGGGCTGCCACGGGCGGCCGGTCAGCTCGCTGATCAGCAGTTTGCCGTGCAGCACCGATTTCTCCACGATCTGCGGCGTTTCGGTGTTGCTGGGCAGAGCGTTGTCGAAGTACAGCAGCGCCTGGTTGGGGCGGCGCTCCAGGCGGAACAGGATCGAGGGGCTGTAGACGCTCATGTAGCGGATCACCGCCACCAGCGCATCGCCCACCGTGGGCGCGGAGTGGGCCAGTTGCTGCAGCGGACCGGCCAGCGCGAAACCCTGGCGGGTGGCCAGCTCCAGGCCGAAGTGCGGCAACTGGAGGGCCTGGGCGCTGCCCTCGAAGATCTGCACCAGGCTCTTGTAGGGCAGTTGTTTGTCGAAGCTGCCGACCACGTCCAGGCCGATGCGATAAGGGGCGAGAAAGTCGCGCACGCAGGCGCCGCGCTCGGCGACCAGTTCGCCGAATTTGAGAAAGGCAGTACCGCGAATGCTATCCATGGCTGTTCTTGTGTGTAGCGAGTGGGTTGTTCGTGAGTATGGCCGCGGAGGCGGCGCCTGCACGCCGGGGCGATGAGCTGTCGTTTGCGGAAGGGGGGGCGGAGAACCACCCGGCGCCGCGAAGGCGCCGGGCGGCAAGGTGTCACTTCTTCAGTGCCTGGTACGACTTGACCATGTCCGAGGCCCAGCCATCGAGCACCGCGCGGGCGTCCGAGGCCTTCATCACCTGGGAGGAGTTGTCCAGCTCGGTGCCGGCGCCCTTGCGCACCACCTCGGCCACCACCTCGTTGCTGCCGCCGTCGAGGAAGGCCGCCTCGGTGGCGATGCTGGTGTCCTGGTCGCGGATGCCGGTGGCGGCGCTGACGCCGGCGGCCACCAGGGCGATGGGGATCACCTCGTAGGGCTGCAGGCCCTTGGTCGAGGCGCTCACCCCGGTGATCGCCGGGCGCACCACCAGCACGCCCGGGCCGGGGCCGCTGGCCAGCGGCAGGGCCTTGGCGAATTGCGTCTGCAGGGCCTGGTCGTAGTAGCTGGTGATGCCCTGCAGGGTGCTCTGCGGGATCTTCTCGGTGGGCTGCGGTTGCGGGTAGAGCTGGCTCGGCTCGACGTACACGCTGCTGAAGCGGTTGACGTCGATGCCGGGCTGGATCCAGCGCATGACCGGAGCGCCGGAGGGCGATTTTTCTTCCTTCAGCACGCTGTAGTTCTTGAGGAAACCGGAGTACTGCTCGGGTTCGACGTATTTGCTCGCGCAGCCGGAGAGCACCAGGGACGCCAGGCACACGGATACCGCTAACGATTTCAACTTCATCGAGTTGCTCCTTGTGGACGGTAATGACGGGGTAGGGGAATCGGGTACATGACCGGGGCTGGCCGCTAGTAGCGCCAGGTGACGCCCCCGGCCAGGGCATGCAGTGCGGCATTCTTGTAGGTGCCGGAGAGGGTGGTCCCGGAGCGTGACTTGGTCTGTTCGACGTCCATGTCCCCGAGCCACATCAGAGTGTAGGCGAAGTGCACGTCCATGCCGTCGCCCAGGTCGTAGTTGATGCCCGTGGCGAGGCGCCAGACGGCGCCGGCGGGGTTGTCCACGGTGCGGTCGCTGTCGTCCACCATGGGGCTGTCGTAGCCCAGGCCCATGCTCCAGCGCAGCTTCGGCGTGGCCTGGTACTGCGCGCCGACGGAGGCGTTCCAGGAGTCCTTGTAGTTGCGGTCGACGGTGCGGCTGACGCCGCCGGCGTTGGCATCGACTTCCACGCCGATGTTGCCGAAGTCGCTCCAGTCCTGCCAACCCAGGCTGCCCAGCAGCGTCCATTGCGGGTCGAGGTCGTAGGCAAGGCTGAGCAGGGCGGTCTGCGGGATGTTCAGGTCCAGTTCCAGCTTGTCCACGTTCAGCCGGTTCAGGGCAGCGTTGAGCAACGGGTTGTTGATGCCGTCCAGGTCCGGGCGGTCCTTGAACTCCAGCTTGACCTTGCTGGTGTAGGCCAGGCCGACGCGGGTGCGCTCGTTCAGCTCGTAGAGCAGGCCGATGTTGAAGCCGGTGCCGACGTCGGTGTCCTTGTATTCCAGCTGGCCGTCGGGGCGGTCGATGAGGCCGAGCAGGCTGTTGTTGACCGCGACTTCGGTGCGGTAGTAGCCGTACACCAGGCGCGGGCCGATGCCGACGGAGAGCTTGTCGGTGAACTTGTGCGCCAGGGTCGGCTGGAAGGACACGCTGAGCAGCGACGCCTCCTGGGTGAAGTAGCGGCCGGCCCAGTCGTCGTCATAGTCCACCGCCAGGCCGAAGTTGCCGTAGATGCCAAAGCCGATGGCGTTGCGCTCGTCGATGCGGTGGCTGACGAAGAAGCTGGCGCCGGGCAGGTATTTGAGGCCGTTGCCGCCTTCGTTGCCGTCGAACTGGTTGGCATCGTCGCGGGAGAACTTGTAGTGCCCCAGCAGCACCTGGCCGTTGGCGTTGATCTGGGTGCCGGCCAGCGCGGCGATGCCCGCCGGGTTGCTCATCAGCACGCTGGGGTCGCGGGCCAGCGCCGCCGAGCCGGCGTTGGCCAGGCCCGTGCCTTCCTGGCCCACTTCGTAGATCAGCGCATCGGCCGCCCAGGCATTGCCGGCGGCCAGCCCCAGTGCACCTGCCAGTATGGCTGGGTGCAAATGCAGACGACGGAGGTTGTTGCTCGCCACTGGCAGCGCTTCCTTTTGCTCGTTATCGGTCATGCAGGCACGGGGATTACTACCTGCCGTGCAGGTGAACCACCCCTTCGGGGGAGTGTGGTGACACTGTCCAGCCTAGATACTGACAGCGGTTGCGCAATCTCGCCGACTCTGCGGTTCGTCGGGGGATGCTCATTACACGACATTGCCGGTTTTCCCGTGGCGTCGGCCGAACCGCGGACTAGAGTTACGGCATCCCTGCGCCAGCGCAGTGGAATGGCAAAGCGCCAGGCATGGCGCGCCCGCCGCAGGGAAACGAATACGACGCGACGGCCGGAACAAGGAAAACGACAGTGACCACACGTGAGCAGATCGCCAATCTGGAAGCCAGCGTCGGTGCGCAGGTTCTGGGCCAGGAACAGACCATCCGCAATATCATGCTGGGCCTGCTGGCCAACGGCCATGTGCTGCTGGAAAGCCTGCCGGGCCTGGCCAAGACGCGCACGGTCAAGGCCCTGTCGAAGAACCTGGACGCGCGCATGAGCCGCATCCAGTTCACCCCCGACCTGCTGCCCTCGGACATCACCGGCGGCGAGATCCTGCAGCAGACCGAAAGCGGCAACCAGCTGAAGTTCCAGCCCGGCCCGCTGTTCGGCAACGTGATCCTCGCCGACGAGATCAACCGCGCCCCGGCCAAGGTCCAGGCGGCGCTGCTGGAGGCCATGGAGGAGCGCCAGATCACCGTGGCCGGGCAGACCCACGCCATGCCCGGGCTGTTCATGGTGCTGGCCACGCAGAACCCCATCGAGCAGGAGGGCACCTACCCGCTGCCCGAGGCGCAGATGGACCGCTTCCTGATGAAGCTGCTGATCGACTATCCCAAGGTCGAGGACGAGACCCAGGTGCTGCGCCTGGTGCGCGCCGAGGAGCAGCGCCAGCAAGCCGGCGCGCCCGCCGAGGCCCCGGCGCCGCTGGCCCAGGAGGCGATCTTCGCCGCCCGCCGCGAGGTCGGCCAGGTGCACGTGGCCGAGGCCATCGACCGCTACCTGATCGACCTGATCAACGCCACCCGCCGCCCGGCCGACTACGACGCGGACCTGGCGCGCTGGATCAAGGTGGGCGCCAGCCCGCGCGGGGGCATCAGCCTGGACCGGGTGGCGCGTGCCCACGCTTGGCTGGCCGGCAGCGACTACGTTTCGCCCGATGACGTGCGCGCCGTGCTGCACCCGGTGCTGCGCCACCGCCTGCTGCTGTCCTACGACGCCGTGGCCGATGGCGTGAGCGCCGAGCAGGTGGTCGACCGCCTGCTCGACAAGGTCGCGGTACCGGCCTGAGGGGAGGGTAGCCATGGCCCCTGCAACACCCGTCGCCGACGGCTTCGTCTATGCCTCGCTGGAGCAACTGATGCTGCTGGAGCACCAGGTGCGCGGGCTCAGTTTCCTGTCGCGGCAGCCGCTGTCCAGCGTGCTTTCCGGCAACCATGCGGCGCGCCTGCGCGGCCGCGGGCTGAGCTTCGACGAGCTGCGCCAGTACAGCCCCGGGGACGACCTGCGGCACCTCGACTGGCGCGCCTCGCTGCGCTACGGCAAGCCCTTCGTGCGCAGCTACACCGAGGAGCGCGACCGCCCGACGCTGCTGCTGGTGGACCAGCGCATGAGCATGTATTTCGGCTCGCGGCGCTACTTCAAGTCGGTGACCGCGGCGGAGCTGGCGGCCATCGGCGCCTGGATGGCCTTCCACGCCGGCGACCGGGTGGGCGGGCTGGTGTTCGGCGACCAGCGCATCGACTACGTGCGCCCGCTGCGCAGCCGCGCGCGGGTCGAGGCGCTGTGCTCGGCGGTGATCCGCCACAACCATTCGCTTCACGCGACACGCACCGACGACGAGTCGCCGGGGCAGCTCGACCGGGTGCTGCGCGAATGCCTGGCGGTGGCCGGGCACGACGCGCTGATCGTGATCATCAGCGACTTCGCCGGCGTCGGCCCGCAGACCCTGCAGCTGCTGCGCCAGCTGGGCGCGCACAACGACGTGCTGGCACTGCAGGTGTTCGACCCCATCGCCCTGAAGATTCCCGACCGCGGCCGCGTCACCGTGACCCAGGGCGAGCTGCAGGTGGAGCTGGAAGTGGGGCGGCGCCAGGTGCACCGGCCCCTGGGCGAGTTCCTTTCCGGGCGCCTGAAGGACGTGGCCACCTTGCTGCGCCGCAGCCAGGTGCCGTTGATGATGTTCAGCACCGGCCGCGAGAGCCTGGAGCAATTGCGCGGCGAGCTGGGCCGGCTATCGGGCGTGCCGCGATGAGCCTCGCCGCGGTACCGAGCATCGACCAGCTGCAGGAGCTGGCCCTGCCGCCGCCGGCCACCGGCTACTGGCCGCAGACCTGGGGCTGGCTGGTGCTGGCGCTGGTGTTGCTGGCGCTGCTGGTGGCCTGGGGCATCTGGCGCTACCTGCGCTGGCGGCGCGACCGCTACCGGCGCGAGGCCCTGGCCCTGCTGGAAGAGTTGAGCGCCGCCCTGGACGATCCGCAGCGCCGCCTGGGCGCCCTGCGCGAACTGCCGCAGCTGCTCAAGCGCGTGGCCCTGTCGCTGCCCGGGGGCGAGGCCGCGGCGCGGCTGGGCGGGGAGCAGTGGCAGGCGTTCCTGCAGCGGCGCAGCGCCACCCCCTTGCCGGCGGACCTGGCGCAGCGCCTGGCGCTGCTGGCCTATGCCCCGGCGGAGCGCCTGCAGGCGCTGGCCGACGGCGACGTACAGGCATTGCTGGCGGCCTGCCGGCACTGGATCGAGGCCCACCATGTGGCAGTTTGACTACCCCTGGCTGCTGTTCCTGCTGCCGCTGCCCTGGCTGGTGTACCGCTACCTGCGCGCCTACCACGAGTCGCGCAGCGCCCTGCGTGTGCCGTTCTTCGCCGCCATGAGCCGCGCCACCGGCCAGGCGCCGGGCAACGGCAAGGCCGGCGGCGGGCGCTGGCAACTGGCGCTCAACCTGCTGGTGTGGGCCCTGCTGGTGGCCGCCTGCGCGCGCCCGGTGCTGGTGGAGAAGCCCATCGAGAAGGAGCGGCCGATCCGCGACCTGATGCTGGCGCTGGACATCTCCCAGTCCATGGAAACCCGTGACTACACCGACTCGGGCGGGCAGAAGGTGGACCGCCTGACCGCGGTGAAGAGCGTGGTGCGCGACTTCATCGCCAAGCGCAAGGACGACCGCATCGGCCTGATCGTCTTCGGCACCGGCGCCTTCCCCCAGGCCCCGCCGACGCTGGACCACGCCAGCCTGTCGACGCTGCTGGACGAAGTGGGCATCGGCATGGCCGGGCCCAACACCGCGCTGGGCGACGCCATCGGCCTGACCATCAAGCTGCTGGCCGACGCCAAGGAGCAGGAAAAAGTGCTGATCCTGCTCACCGACGGCAACGACACCGCCAGCGCCATCACCCCGGACCACGCGGCGGCCATGGCCCGCGAGCGCGGCATCGTGGTGCACACCATCGGCATCGGCGACCCCGCCGCCAGCGGCGAGGCCAAGGTGGACCTGGACAGCCTGCGCGGCATCGCCCAGACCACCGGCGGGCGTTTCTTCCGCGCCGGCGACAGCGGCGCCCTGCAGCAGGTGTATGCGACCCTCGACCGGATCACCCCGCACAAGGTGAAGACCTTCAGCCACCAGCCCAAGCGCGACCTGTTCTGGCTGCCCCTGGGTGCCGCGCTGCTGGCCCTGGTGCTGGCCCACGGCCTGGCGGCCCTGGCCGGGCGTGTCAGTACGCCGGGCCGGCGCCAGGCGCAGGCGGAGGGTTGAGATGGACATCGACCTCGCCGCCTTCCACTTCCTGCGCCCGCTGTGGCTGCTGACGCTGCTGCCGGGCGTGCTCCTGCCGCTGCTGTGGACGCGCCGCCACGACCTGGTGCGGCGCCTGGACGGCATCATCGCCCCGCACCTGCTGCAGCACCTGGTGATCACCCCGCAGGACAACCAGCGCCTGCGCCCGGTGCACCTGCTCGGCGCCTTGCTGGTGCTGGGCGGCATCGCCGCCGCCGGGCCGACCTGGGAGCAGGACCGCCCGGCCTTCCTCGACAACCGCGCGCCGCTGATCCTGGCCCTGGACCTGTCGCCCTCGATGGACGCCGACGACGTGCCGCCCTCGCGCCTGGAGGCGGCCAAGCACAAGCTGCACGACCTCATCCAGCGCCGCGCCGGCGGCCGCACCGCGCTGCTGGCCTACGCCGGCAGTGCGCACCTGGTGCTGCCGGCCACCGAGGACCCGGCGCTGCTGGACAGCTTCCTCCAGGCCCTGGCCAGCAACCTGATCGAGCGCCAGGGCAAGGACGCCCTGGGCGCCATCGAGGTGGCCAAGCGTCTGCTGGCCGCCGAGCAGGCGCCGGGCACCCTGGTGCTGGTCACCGACGGCGCCGACCGCGAGCAGTTCGCGGCCATCGGCAAGGCCCTGCAGGACAGCGAACTGCAGGTGCTGGTGCTGGCCGTGGGCAGCCAGGACGGCGGCCTGCTCAAGGGCGGGCAGGAGGACGCCGAGGGCCGGCCGCTGCTGGCGCGCTTCGACGCCGAGGGCCTGAAGGGCCTGGCCGACGCCGCCGACGCGCCCCTGGGCAGCCTGACGCTGAACGACGACGACCTGGACTGGATCGAACTGCACGCCCAGCAGCACTTCCAGGCGGCCCAGGACGACGGCCGCGAGCTGCACTGGAAGGATGCCGGCTACTGGCTGTGCTGGCCGTTGCTGGTGCTGGCGCTGCTGGGTATCCGCAAGGGCTGGCAGGTGCACTGGATGGGCGCGGCGCTGCTGGCCCTGGGCCTGGGCTGGGCGGCGCCGCCGGCCCACGCGGGGCCGCTGGCGGACGCCTTCTTCACGGCCGACCAGCAGGGCCGCTGGGCCTTCGAGCACGAGCATTACCCGCAGGCTGCGGCGCACTTCCAGGACACCTACTGGAAGGGCATCGCCGCCTACCGCGCGGCGGACTATCAACTGGCCCTGGCCACCTTCGCCCGGCTGGACACGGCGCCGGCGTACTTCTACCTGGGCAACACCTACGTGCACCTGTCCAAGTTCGAGCAGGCCATCGCCGCCTATCGTCAGGCCCTGGCGCGCCAGCCGCAGTTCCCCGAGGCGCAGGCCAACCTGGCCCTGGCCGAGGCCCTGCAGAAGGACCACGACGCCCAGCAGGAGGCCGGACCGCCGGACGAGAAGGCCGACAAGGAGGTGTTCGACAACACCGCCGGCAAGGGCAAGACGGTGCCCAGCCAGACCGGCCAGGCCAGCTCCGACGAGCAGTGGCTGAGCAACCTGACCACCTCGCCGGCGCGCTTCCTCAAGCGCAAGTTCCTGCTGCAGGACGCCGCCCACGCCCCGGCCACGGAGGCCAGCCCATGAAGCGCCTGTTGCTGTGCCTGCTGCTGGCCCTGTCGCTGCCGGCCCTGGCCGACGACCCCGTGGTGAAGGTGCGCAGCCAGTTGCTGCCGGGCGATTCGGTGCTGGTGGGCGGCACCCTCGATCTGCAGGTGGACGTGCTGGTGGACACCTGGTTCAGCGCCGCGCCGCAGTTGCCCAAGTTGACGCTGGACGGCGCGGTGGTCTCGGTGCCCAGCGGCGAGGCCACGCACCTGAACGAGCAGATCGACGGCAAGCCGTTCTTCGGCCTGCGCTACAGCTACCAGATCACCCCGCAGCAGGCCCGCGCCTTCGACATTCCCGCCCTGGCCATCCAGGTGCAGCCGGGGCAGGGCAGCGGGCCGCAGACGGTGAGCACCCAGGCCCTGCATTTCACTGCCCGCGAGCCCGCCGGCGGGGAGGCCGCGGGGCAGCGCCTGGTGGCCCGGCAACTGACCTTCAGCCAGGCGCTGGAGCTTTCGCACAAGCCGCTGCGGGTGGGCGACAGCGTCACCCGGCGCCTGCGCGTGCAGGCCGAAGGGGCCCAGGCGATGCTCATCCCGGCGCCGGTGTTCGCCGAGGTGGACGGCCTTAAGCGCTATGTGCAGTCGCCCAGCGTGGGGCCCCTGGGCGATGGCCGTGGCGGCGTGGATGGCGGCCAGCGCGAGGATGCGGCGACCTACGTGGTGAGCGAGGCCGGGCACTACAGCCTGCCGGCCATCGAGCTGCACTGGTGGGACGCCAGCACGGGCGAGCAGCACACCGCCACGCTGCCGGCCCTGGCGCTGGAGGCCAAGGGCGAGGCCGGCTACCAGGCGCCGTTCTCCATCACCGAGGACCTGCGCCGCCTGGGCCAGCGGGCCCAGCTGCACATCGCCGGGCACTGGCTGGTGGTCGGCCTCGCCCTGGTGCTGCTGGCGGCCCTGGCCTGGGCCGCGAACACCTGGGGCGCGCCGCTGGTCGGCCAGTGGCGCGCCTGGCGCCAGCACCGCCGCGAGGCCTGGCTGGCTTCGCCCGAATACGCCTGGCGCCAGGTGCGCCCGCAGCTGGCGGGCTCGCCGCCGCAACTGGGGGCGCTGTACCTGTGGCTGCGCCGGCGCACGGGATGTCGCGAAATGAGCAGCGCCTTTGGGCAATTGCCCGAACCGACTGTCAATTATTTGCTAGCGTTTTTCAGAACTCGCTATGGACGCGAACACCGCGCAGACACTTCGGCGCAGTTGCTCGAGGCCCTGCCCGGGCTGCCGAAGGCCGTCGCCGAACACGACAGCCCGCCACCGGCGCGCTGCAGCCTCAAGCCGTTGAACCCATGAAGCAAGGACGTCCCATGTACCCACAACGCACACTGCCCAGCCTGCGCTGGATCTTCGCCCTGCTGCTCTGCCTGCCGTTGCTGGCCCAGGCGGCGGAGGTGCTGCCGTCGTGGAACGACGGGCCTTCGCGGCAGGCCATCGTGAAGTTCGTCGAGGCGGTCACGACCGAGGGCGACAAGGGCTACGTGGCGCCGGCCGAGCGCATCGCCGTGTTCGACAACGACGGCACCCTGTGGAGCGAGCAGCCGATGTACTTCCAGGTGCTGTTCGCCCTGGCCGAGGTGAAGCGCATGGCGCCGCAGCACCCGGAGTGGAAGACGCAGATGCCGTTCAAGGCGGTGCTGGAGGATGACCAGAAGGCGCTGGCGGAAACCGGCATGCGCGGCCTGCTGGAAATCGTCCTGGCCACCCATACCAACATGAGCACCGAGGCCTTCACCGCCAACGCCCAGCGCTGGCTGGCCAGCGCCAGGCACCCGCGCAGCGGCAAGCCCTACACCGAGATGGTCTACCAGCCGATGCTGGAGCTGCTGGGCTACCTGCGCGAGCACGGCTTCAAGACCTACATCGTTTCCGGCGGCGAAGTGGCCTTCATGCGCGCCTTCGCCGAGGAGGTCTATGGCATTCCGCCGGAGCAGGTGATCGGCACCACCTTCGCCACCCGCTTCCAGGACGAAGAGGGCGCGCTGTCGATCCAGCGCCTGCCCAAGCTCACCCACAACGACGACGGCGCCGGCAAGCCGCAAAGCATCGACGCCATCATCGGCCGCCGGCCGATCCTCGCCTTCGGCAACTCCGACGGCGACCTGCAGATGCTGCAGTGGACCACCGCGGGCGAAGGCCTGCGCTTCGCCGGCCTGGTGCACCACACCGACGCAGAGCGCGAATGGGCCTATGACCGGCAGAGCAAGGTCGGCCGCCTGGACAAGGCGCTCGACGAAGCCACCGCCAAGGGTTGGACGGTGGTGGACATGGCGAAGGAGTGGAAACGGGTCTACCCGTTCGAACAGCAAGCGGGAAACAACTGAGAACCGCAGGAGCACGAGGGGCGCCAGCCAGTCAGTCGGCGCTCCCGGTGAACGTAGTCGTGGCTCACGACAAGCAAACCGGAAGGGAGTAACACCTACATGAAACGCACGGGAAGATGGTTGTCGCAGTTCGCCCTGGCGGCGACGGCGATAGTCGGATGTTCGCTCGCCAGTGCCGCTGACAAGCCGAACATCCTGGTGATCTTTGGCGACGACGTCGGCCAGACCAACATCAGCGCCTATTCCTTCGGCGTGGTCGGCTACAAGACGCCGAACATCGACCGTATCGCCCACGAAGGCATGATGTTCACCGACTACTACGCGGAGAACAGTTGCACCGCCGGCCGTTCCACCTTCATCACCGGCCAGTCGGCCCTGCGCACCGGCCTGTCCAAGGTGGGCATGCCCGGCGTGCCGGTGGGCCTGCAGGACCGCGACATCACCATCGCCCAGGCGCTCAAGGCCCAGGGCTACGCCACCGGCCAGTTCGGCAAGAACCACCTGGGCGACCGCGACGAGTACCTGCCGACCAAGCACGGCTTCGACGAGTTCTTCGGCAACCTGTACCACCTGAACGCCGAGGAAGAGCCCGAGCGCCCGTACTGGCCGAAGGACGACGAGGCCTTCACCAAGGCCGCCACGCCGCGCGGGGTGATCCACTCCACGGCCGACGGCAAGATCGAGGACACCGGCCCGCTGAACAGCAAGCGCATGGAGACCATCGACGACGACACCACCCAGGCCGCCATCAACTTCATGGACAAGCAGGTGAAGGCCGACAAGCCGTTCTTCGTCTGGATGAACACCACGCGCATGCACCTGTTCACCCACGTGCGTGATTCGATGAAAGGCCAGAGCGGCATGCTCGGCAACGAGTACGCCGACGGCATGGTCGAGCACGACGGCGACGTCGGCAAACTGCTCAAGGCCCTGGATGACCTGAAGATCACCGACAACACCATCGTCGTCTACACCACCGACAACGGGCCGAACCAGTTCTCCTGGCCGGACGCGGCGACCACCCCGTTCCGCAACGAGAAGAACTCCAACTGGGAAGGCGCCTACCGGGTACCGGCGATGATCCGCTGGCCGAACCACGTCAAGCCGGGCACCGTCTCCAACCAGATGTTCTCCGGCATGGACTGGTTCCCGACGCTGCTCGCCGCGGTGGGTGACACCGATATCAAGGACCGCCTGCTCAAGGGCGCCAATATCGGCGGCAAGAACTTCAAGGTGCACCTGGACGGCTTCAACCAGCTGGACTACCTGACCGGCAAGTCCGACAAGGGCGCGCGCGACGAGTTCTACTACTTCAACGACGATGGCGACCTGGTGGCCATGCGCTTCGGCGACTGGAAACTGGTGTTCTGCGAGCAGCGTGCCCCCGGCGGCTTCGCGGTCTGGAGCGAACCCTTCACCTGCCTGCGGGTGCCCAAGCTGTTCAACCTGCGCATGGACCCGTACGAGCGGGCGGACGTGGTCTCCGACCAGTACTACGACTGGCTGACCAAGAACGACTACCTGCTGTTCCAGGGTGAGCGCAAGGCCGCGGCCTTCCTGCAGACCTTCGTCGAGTACCCGCCGAGCCAGCGCCCGGCCAGCTTCAGCATCGACGCGGTACGCAAGGCAGTGGACCAGAAGATCGAAGAGAAGATGAAACAGGGCGGCAAGCAGTAAGCCGCATGACGGGCGCCGCGATAGTGGCACCCGAAGCCCGGCCCGCGACGGTTCCGCCGTCGCGGGCCTTCCTCTGTCCGACAAGGCCGTCCCAATGCCCTCAGCCGCCAGCCCGTCCCGCATGAGCCCCCGTTGCAGCGCAGCAGAACAGGCCCGCCCGCGGGCGCACCTGGCCATGGCGCTGCCGGCCCTGCTGATGTTCGTTTCCGGTGGCGCGGCCCTGGTGTTCCAGGTGCTGTGGGTGAAACAGCTTTCCCTGGTGGTGGGGGTGGAGGTGTATGCCGTCACCACCGCCATCAGCGCCTTCTTCGCCGGCCTGGCCCTGGGCGGCCTGGCCTTCGGCCGCTGGGCCGACCGCCTGCGCCGGCCGGTGCGCCTGTATGCCGGCCTGGAACTGCTGGTGGCGCTGCTGGGCGTAGGCGCCACCTTCGCCCTGGCCCATGCCGCCGGGGCCTTCGCCCGCCTGGAGGCCAGCCTCGGCCTGCTGGCCTGGCTGTTGCCCTTCGCCCTGGTGGGGCTGCCGGCCTTCTTCATGGGCGGCACGCTGCCGGTGCTGGTGCGTGCGCTCAAGCCCGTCGAAGGCCAGCTGGGCCGCGCCGGCGGCGGGCTGTACGCGGCCAATACCGCCGGCGCCATCGCCGGCACGCTGCTGGCCGCCTTCGTGCTGCTGCCGGCCCTGGGCGTGCTGGGCAGCGCCTGCGCCGCCGCCGGCTTCAACCTGCTGGCCGCTGCCGGCGCCTTGCTCGCCCGCCGCGAAGCCGTGGAACCCGCCGCGCCCGCCGGGCAGGTTGCGCCGCCGCGCCGCCCGGCCGCGCGCCTGGCCATCGCCCTGTACTGCGTGGCCGGTGGCGTGGCCCTGGGCTACGAAGTGGTGTGGACGCAATCCATCGTGCAGTTCATGAGTACCCGCGCCTTCGCCTTCGCCGTGGTGCTGGCCACCTACCTGTGCGGCCTGGTGCTGGGCAGCGCGCTGTACGCCAGGCGCGCCGACCGCCTGCGCGACCCCTGGGGGCTGTTCGGCCTGCTGATCGCCGCCGCCGGGCTGCTGGCCATTCTCCAGGTCGCCGGCCTGGGCGCCTGGCTGGTGGGCGCGCAGACCCGCGCCGAGGCGCTGGTGCTGGGGCTGGGCGGCAGCGAGCTGGCCGGCATGTGTGCGCGCTTCGCCGTGGCCGCGCTGTGCGTGGTGTTCCTGCCGACGACCCTGCTGGGCGCCGCCTTCCCCCTGGCCCTGCGCCTGGCGGTGGACAGCGCCCACGTCGGCCGCGACGTCGGCCGGGTGGTGGCGCTCAACACCCTCGGCGGCATCCTCGGGGTGATGCTCACCGGCTTCGTGCTGGTGCCCGGCCTGGGCCTGGTGCGCACCCTGGCGCTGCTCGCGGCGCTGGCCGCGGCCGTCGGCCTGCTGGCGGTGTGGCGCGGCGAAGGGGTGGGCAAGCGGCTGCGCCTGGGCGTGGTGCTGGTCGCGGTGGCCACCCTGGCCGTTGGCGCGCTCACTTCGCCCCGGCACCTGGCCGAACTGATGCCGGCGGCGCGCCACGGGCAGATCACCTTCTACGAGGAAGGCCGCGGCGGCACCGTGGCGGTGGTGGAGCAGGGCAGGGGGCAGAACCGCTTCAGCCGCCTGTACATCCAGGGCGTGTCCAACACCGGCGACGCCATGCCCTCGCTGCGCTACATGCGCCTGCAGGCGCTGCTGCCGCTGCTGGTGCACGACGGCGAGCCGCGCTCGGCGCTGGTGATCGGCTTTGGCACCGGCATCACCGCCGGCGCCATGCTGCGCTACCAGGGCCTGCAGCACCCGGTGGTGGCCGAGCTGCTGCCCGAGGTGCTGGCCGCCGCGCCACACTTCAAGGGCACCTTCGACGCCCGCCACGACCCGCGCCTGGAGATCCGCCTGCGCGACGGCCGCCGCGAGCTGCTGCGCAGCGCCGAGCGCTACGACATGATCACCCTGGAGCCGCCGCCGCCCTCGGCCGCAGGCGTGGTCAACCTGTACTCGCGGGACTTCTACCAGCTGGCCGCCAGCCGCCTGGAGCAGGGCGGCATCGTCGCCCAGTGGCTGCCGCTGCCGACGCAGAACGAAGAGGACAGCCGCGCGCTGGTGCGCAGCTTCATCGACCTCTTCCCCCACGCCTGGCTGTGGACCACCGAGTTCCACGAGATGCTGCTGGTGGGCTCGCTGCAGCCGCTGCGCCTGGACGTGCCGCGCATCCGCGAGCGCTTCGCCCAGCCGGAGGTTTCCGCGGCCCTGGCCGAGGTGGGGGTGGACTCACCGGAAGCGCTGCTGGCCACCTGGGTGACCGACCGCGCCGGGCTGGAGAGCTTCGCCGGCGACGCGCCACCGGTCACCGACGACCAGCCGCGCATCGAGTACGCACCCTGGGTGCGCGCCAAGGAGATCACCCGGGTGCTGCCGGCGCTGCTGGCGCTGCGCCGCGCGCCACCGCTGGAGGGTGCCGAACCATCCTTCCGCGCCGCGGTGGACGACCACTGGACGCGCCTGCGGCGCTTCTACGACCTGAGCCTGCACGCCTACCGCGGCGACCGCCAGGCCTGGGCGCGGGACGCCCGCCAGGTGGTCCGCGACGACGGCGATAATCCCTATTACCGCTGGTTCCTCGGGGCGCCGTAGCCAGGAGCAGCAGGATGACTCCGGGTTCTCCGGCGGCGCCGAACGGCCCCCTCTCCCTCCGGGAGAGGGCTGGGGTGAGGGTTACGGACTTCGCCCATACACCTCTGCCAACCCTTACTCCGCTCCCCCACCCTAACCCTCCCCCGCAAGCGGGAGAGGGGACCGTTCGGCGCGATGCGGAATCACGAGCTCCCTGGCTCCACCATCTTCTCCCACGGTCCGAGAGCCATCGTGCACGGGCTTCGGTGCAGCGGCCAACGGCGTATAACCGCGAACGGTTATACGCCCTACGATGGGAATCACCACGTCGCCAGGAGTACCAGGATGACTCCGGGTTTTCCGGCGGCGCCGAACGGCCCCCTCTCCCTCCGGGAGAGGGCTGGGGTGAGGGCAACGGACTTCGCCCACACACCTCTGCCAATCCTGACTCCGCCCCCCCTCCCTAACCCTCCCCCGCAAGCGGGAGAGGGGACCGTTCGGCGCGAGGCAGAATCACGAAGCTCCCTGGCTCCGCCATCAGCTCCTGCGACCCCAGAGCCGTCGTGCACGGGCTTCAGCGCACCGGCCAACGGCGTATAACCGCGAACGGTTATACGCCCTACGCGTTCAGGATGACTCCGGATTCGCCGCTCGCTCCGAACGACTCCCTCTCCCTCCGGGAGAGGGCTGGGGTGAGGGTTACGGACTTCGCCTATACACCTCTGCCAATCCTGACTCCGCTCCCCCTCCCTAACCCTCCCCCGCAAGCGGGAGAGGGGACCGTTCGGCGCGATGCGGAATCACGAAGCTCCCTGGCTCCACCATCTTCTCCTGCGGCCCCAGAGCTTCGGTGCACCGGCCAATGGCGTATAACCGCGAACGGTTATACGCCCTACGCGCTCAGGATGACTCCGGATTCGCCGCCCGCGCCGAACGGCCCCCTCTCCCTCCGGGAGAGGGCTGGGGTGAGGGTTACGGACTTCGCCCACACACCTCTGCCAACCCTGACGCCACTGCGGCTCCAGCCTCGTAGGATGGGTTGAGCGAAGCGATACCCATCGCCATGGCCGCATGGGTTTCGCCAAGGCTCAACCCATCCTACGAGAAGCGCTTCGGTTACGCGCGCGGCCCCAGCAACTGGCGGCGGTATGCGCCGGGGGTGAGGGCGAACCAGCGTCGGCAGGCGCGGTTGAACACTGCCTGCTCGCTGTAGCCGAGCATGTTGGCGATCTGCGCCAGGGGGATGTCCCGCGCCGCCAGGTAGGTTTGCGCGCGTTCGCGGCGGACGCCCTCGACCACTTCCTCGAAGGTCAGCCCCAACTCGCCCAGGCGGCGCTGCAGGGTGCGCTCGTGCAGGCCCATCTGCTCGGCCACCAGGGGCAGGCGGCAGCGCTGGGTGGGCAGCATGCGCATGACCATGCGCCGCACCAGTTCGCCCAGGTCGCTGGCGCCTTCCTGCTCGAACTGGCTGAGGTACTGCACAAGGGTGCGGTGCAGCGTCGGGTCCTGCTGCTCGATGCGCTGCTGCAATTGGGCCTGGGTCAGCAGCATGGCGTAGCCGGCCTGGCCGCTGCGCACCTCGGTGTGGAAGTAGCGGCGGTAGCGCAGCAGGGGCAGCGGGCTGGCGCCGTGCAGTTCCACCGCCTGGGCCTTGAAGGCGGGGCCGCAGAGCAGCGTCATGGTGTTGTGCGTCACGCCCATGGCCAGTTCGGCCATCTGCCGCTGCTGCGTCACCCCGGGGATGCGCAGGGTGATGCTCAGCCGCGGGGCCTGGCCGGGCGTCTGGTCGAGGTCCAGCTGGATGCCCGGGCTGTGGTAGCCGATGAAGCGCACCACGTCGGCCAGCGCATGGGCCACGGTCACCGAGTGGCGGGCGATGGCGGCGATGGGGCCGAGCACGTGCAGGTTCTGGTACTCGGCCATGCGCAGGCCGAAGTCCGGGCAGTCCAGCTCGGCGGCGGCGCATTCCAGCAGCCCCACCAGCGAGCGGAAGGGCACCCGGGCGTCTTCGTCGTCGAGCAACTGCGGCTTGATGCGGAAGCGCTCCAGGTAGGCTGCCGGGTCCCGGCCGTGCTGGGCGACCAGCTCACGGAAGCCGGTGAAGGAGGTGGTGCGGATGAAGGGTTCCATGTCATGAAGAATCAATTATCTGTCATCAAAGATCAATCAATCCGTTCGCGTCCGGCAAAGAATCCATGGCGTTCCCATTCCCCTCACCCCGGAGCACCCCATGGAATTCGACTACATCATCGTTGGCGCCGGCTCGGCTGGCTGCGTGCTGGCCAACCGCCTGAGCGCCGACCCCAGCGTTTCCGTGTGCCTGCTCGAAGCGGGGCCCGAGGACCGCTCGCCGCTGGTGCACGCGCCGGCCGGCATTGCCGCCATCCTGCCGACGCACCACGTCAACTGGGCCTTCGACACCGTGCCCCAGCCCGGCCTGGGCGGGCGCATCGGCTACCAGCCACGGGGCAAGGTGCTGGGCGGCAGCAGCTCGATCAACGGCATGATCTACATCCGCGGCCACCACAGCGACTTCGACGACTGGGCGGCGCTGGGCAACCCCGGCTGGTCCTTCGCCGAGGTGCTGCCGTACTTCCGCAAGAGCGAGCGCCACCATGGCGGCGGCTGCGAGTACCACGGCGGCCAGGGCGAACTCTACGTCGGCAAGGTGGACGCCCACGTGGCTTCCCATGCCTTCATCGAGGCCGGGCTGCACGCCGGCCATCGCTACAACGAGGACTTCAACGGCGCCGAGCAGGAAGGCGTGGGCCACTACGAGGTGACCATCCGTGACGGCCGCCGCTGGAGCGCCGCCACCGCCTTCCTCAAGCCGATCCGCCAGGCGCGCGGCAACCTGACGGTGCTGACCGGCGCCCGTGCCGAACGCATCCTGCTGCAGGGCGGGCAGGCCTGCGGCGTGCGGGTGACGCACAAGGGCCAGCACCTGGAACTCAAGGCGCGCCGCGAGGTGCTGCTCAGCGCCGGGGTGTTCGGCAGCCCGCAGCTGCTGATGCTCTCGGGCATCGGCCCGGAGGCCGAGCTGAAACCCCATGGCATCCGCGTGGAGCACGAGCTGCCGGGCGTGGGGCAGAACCTGCGCGACCACCCGGACGTGGTGCTCTGCTACCGCAGCCACGACACCTCGCTGCCCGGCTACTCGGTGCGCGGCGGCGCACGCATGAGCGCGGCCCTGGCGCAGTACCTGGCCTGCCGCAGCGGCCCGCTGGCGAGCAACTTCGCCGAGGCCGGCGCCTTCCTGCGCACCGGCCCCGAGCAGAGCCGCCCCGACGTGCAGCTGCACTCGGTGGTGAGCCTGCTGGACAACCACAACCGCACGCTGCACTGGGGCCACGGCTTCAGCTGCCACGTCTGCGTGCTGCGGCCCAAGAGCGCCGGCAGCCTGGGCCTGCAGTCCGCCGACCCGGCCGCGGCGCCGCGCATCGACCCGAACATCCTCGGCCATGACGACGACGTGCAGACGCTGCTCAAGGGCTACCGCATGGCGCGGGAAATCTGCGAGCAGCGGCCCATGGCGCGCTTCGGCCTGCGCGACATGTACAGCAACGGCCTGCACAGCGACGAGCAACTGGTGGAGGTGCTGCGCCGCCGCACCGACACCATCTACCACCCGGTGGGCACCTGCCGCATGGGCCCCGACGAGGACGCGGTGGTGGACAGCCGCCTGAAGGTCCGCGGCATCGAGGGCCTGCGCGTGGTCGACGCGTCGATCATGCCGACCCTGGTGGGCGGCAACACCAACGCGGCGGCGATCATGATCGCCGAGCGCGCGGCAGGGTGGATCGGCGAGGCCTGAGCCGGCGCGGACCGGCTGTCGTGGAAAGAGCAGGGTGCGCCGGCCGCGTCGCCATCTTCGACTAGGCTTGCCTGGCATGGTCGAGCGCGCCGGCATTCGCGCGGCCCCTCGGCCCCGGTTCCCACTGCCCAGAGCCCTGCATGCCCCAGGCCCGCGACCTGATCATCTGCGAATACTGCGACGCCGTTTATGAGCGCGCGCCGTTGCAACGCCACCAGCGCGCGCTGTGCGTGCGCTGTGGCGGCGTGCTGCAGCGGCACACCGCGCTGACGCTGCAGCAGCGCCTGGCGCTGAGCCTGACCGGCGCCGTGTTGCTGGCCTTCGCCAATGCCTACCCGGTGATGACCATCAACATGAAGGGGCTGAGCAATTCGGCGACGCTGTGGGACTCGGTGATGATCCTCAGCAGCGGCAGCATCACCTTCATCGCCCTGGTGGTGGCCCTGGCCATCATCATCGCCCCGGTGCTGCAGGTGGGGCTGCTCACCTGGGTGCTGGGCTTCGCCCTGGGCGGCCGCCGCGCGCCGGCCTTCGCCCTGTGCATGCGCGCCCTGGAGGGGCTGCGGCCGTGGAGCATGCTGGAGGTGTGCCTGCTCGGCGCCATGGTGGCGGTGATCAAGCTGGCCGGGTTGCTGGAGGTGATCCCCGGCATCGGCCTGGTGGCCCTGGCGGCGCTGAGCGTGCTGCTGATCGCCATCGCCGGGCGCGACATCCGCGACCTCTGGGAGCTGGTATGAGCGCGCCGCCGCTGGCCCCGCAACTGAACCTGCGCCTGTGCCACGGCTGCGGCCATGCCTGCGACCTTGCGCGCAACGCCCATGAGTGCGAGCGCTGCGGCGCGCCGCTGCACGCGCGCAAGGCCGACGCCATCAACCGCGGCTGGGCCTACCTGGTGGCGGCGCTGGTGTTCTACGTGCCGGCCAACCTGCTGCCGGTGATGCGCACCGAGCTGCTCGGCCAGGGCGCGGACAGC
Organism: Pseudomonas sp. A6; assembly: GCF_052367875.1. Taxonomy (NCBI): domain Bacteria; kingdom Pseudomonadati; phylum Pseudomonadota; class Gammaproteobacteria; order Pseudomonadales; family Pseudomonadaceae; genus Pseudomonas; species Pseudomonas sp. A6. The sequence goes on from NZ_CP198970.1 coordinate 3,412,082, forward strand.
ACCATCGGCGGCGGCGTGCTGGAGTTCTGGGAAGCCGGCGCCTGGGACATCGCGCTGATCATTTTCATCGCCAGCATCGGCGTGCCGGCGATCAAGTTCTGCTCCCTCGGCCTGTTGCTGTTCACCGCCCAGCGCCGCAGCGCCTGGGCCCGCCGGCAGCGCTCGCAGCTGTACCGCTTCGTCGAGCTGATCGGCTACTGGTCGATGCTCGACGTGATGGTGGTGGCGCTGGTGGCGGCGCTGGTGCAGATGCGCGGGCTGGGCACCATCGAGCCGCGCCCGGGCATTCTGTTCTTCGGCCTGGTGGTGGTGCTCACCATGCTTTCGGCGATGAGTTTCGACCCTCGCCTGATCTGGGATGACGATCCGCACAAGGGAGACAGAAGCGATGGCGCAGGACACACATGACCCGGCCTCGCCGGGGCAGGCGGAGGTGCGCACGCGGCGCTGGAACCTGTCGCTGGTCTGGATAGTGCCGATAGTCGCGCTGCTGGTCGGCGCCTCGCTGGTGGTGCGCAACTGGATGCAGCAGGGGCCGGTGATCGCCATTTCCTTCGCCACCGGCGAGGGGCTGGAGGCGCACAAGACCCAGGTGAAGTACCGCAGCGTGGTGATCGGCGAGGTGACCTCGGTGGAGCTGGCCAGGGACCGCAAGGGCGTGCTCACCAAGGTGCAGCTGTCCAAGGAGGCCGAGTCCTTCGCCAGCCGTGGCGCGCAGTTCTGGGTGGTGCGCCCGCGCATCGGCGCCGGCGGCGTGTCGGGGGTGGACACCCTGCTCTCGGGGGCCTTCATCGGCGCCGACGCCGGCGAGTCCAGCGCGCCGGAGAAGAACTTCACCGGCCTGGAGTCGCCGCCGCCGATCACCTATGGCGAGAAGGGCAAGCGCTTCATGCTCACGGCCGACGACCTGGGTTCGCTGGATATCGGCTCGTCGATCTACTACCGGCGTATCCCGGTGGGGCAGGTGGTGTCCTACGCCCTGCGCCAGGACGGCAAGGGCGTGGACATCGGCGTCTTCGTCAATGCGCCCTACGACGCCTTCGTCACCCAGGACACCCGCTTCTGGAACGCCAGCGGCGTGGACCTGTCGGTGGACGCCAACGGCCTGAAGGTCAACACCGAGTCGCTGTCCTCGCTGCTGATGGGCGGCCTGGCCTTCGGCAACCCACCGTTCGCCGCCAACGCGGAGGCGGCGGCCGACCAGCAGCGCTTCCAGCTGTTCGCCGATCGCGACAGCGCCCTGGCGCCGCCCAGCGGCGTCGCGCAGCACCTGCGCTTCCGCTTCGACCAGTCGATGCGCGGCCTGTCGGTGGGCGCGCCGGTGGAGTTCATGGGCGTGGCCTTCGGCAAGGTCACCTCGGTGCAGCTGGACTACGACGAGGCGAAGCAGAGCTTCCCGGTGATGGTCGAGGCGGTGGTCTACCCGGCGCGCCTGGGCCCGGTGCACCAGAAGATGCTCAAGGCCTTCGGCCAGTCGCCCGGCGAGGAGGCGGCCCGCCGCCTGATCGGCACCTTCGTCGAGCACGGCCTGCGCGCCCAGGCCCGCAGCGGCAACCTGATCACCGGGCAGATGTACATCTCCCTGGACTTCTACCCCGATGCGAAGAAGGTGGCCTTCGACGTCGCGGCCCAACCGATCGCCATCCCCACCGTGCCCGGCAGCCTGGACAAACTGCAGGAGCAGTTGCAGGAAGTGGTGGAGCGTATCCGCAAGCTGCCGCTGGAGCGCATCGCCAACAACCTGGACGGCAACCTGCGCGAACTGCAGGGCAGCCTGAAGCAGTTCAACAGCCAGACCCTGCCCGGGGTGAAAGGCACCCTCGACGAGGTACGCAAGACGCTGCAGACGGCCAACGCCGCGCTGTCGGAGGACTCGCCGCAGCGCGAGAAGCTCAGCGACACCCTGGACGAACTGGACCGCATGTCGCGCTCGCTGCGCGACCTCTCGGACTACCTCGGCCGGCACCCCGAGTCGCTGATCCGCGGGCGCCCGAAAGCCGCGAACGCCAACGACCTGCAGCCCTGATAGCGGAATGCCAAAGGAGTGAATTCAGATGCCGAAGCTGCCGAAGCTGCTCATGGCCGGGCTGTTCCCGCTGTTCTGGGGCTGCAGCAGCGCGCCCATCCACTACCACACGCTGGTGCCCGCGCAACCGGGGCAGGGCGCGGCGACGGGGGTGCGCGTGGAGCGCGTGAGCCTGCCGCCGCAGGTGGACCGTTCGCAACTGGTGGTGCGCCAGGGCGGTAGCGGCCTGGCCATCCTGGAAACCGAATGGTGGGGCGCCAACCTGGTGGACGAGTTCCAGAACGCCCTGCAGGACCAGCTCGGCGGCCCGCCCGGCGCTGCGCCCAAAGCCCTGCTGCGGGTGGAGGTGCAGCGCTTCGACTCGGTGCCGGGGCGCTACGCGCTGCTGGACGCCACCTGGCGCCTGAAGCGCGCGGGCGGGCAGGGCGAGTTGAGCTGCCACACCACGGTGCAGACGCCGGCGCAGAACAGCGTGGAGAGCCTGGTGAGCGCGCACCAGACCAACCTGCGCCAGCTGGCTACGGCCATCGCCCAGGCCGCAACCGGCCAGGGCCGCTGCCCGGCGCCGTAGGCGCAAGCGGGCCAGCCCGCGATATCGCGCGCAGGGGGACCGGTGTGGTGGGGCAGCGTAGGAGCGGATCTCATCCGCGAATCGCGCCGGAGGTTCCGGCTATCGCGGACAAGGTCCGCTCCTTGTATGTCGACGACCCGCCATAACGGCGGGTAGTCTCCGGCTGATCACCGGAAGGAAGACCAGGAAGACGTGTCCGCTCCTAGGCTACGAGCCTGCACTGTAGATAGTCTCCTGCCTTCCCAATCCACTCGTGAGTCCGAACGGTATCTGGAGCCCCACCCCGGTGGTAGCTCGTATAGGCAAGGTTGGATGGAGTGGAGTGCTGATGATGTAAAGCTGTAAGAGGTAGCAGGAGTTATGGCCATCGTAGTTGGCGTGGATATCGCCAAGAAAACTTTCGACATTGCGGTTCTGCAGAGCAATGGCAAATACCGCACCAAAGGCAATCTGAGCAACGATCAGTCGGGCTTCAGCGTCTTTGACCAGTGGCTGCAAAAACATGCCGAGCCAGGGGCGTGGGTGGTGATGGAAGCCACCAACATCTATCACGAAGCTCTGGGCGATTATCTGTTGGCCCGGGGATATCGTGTCTGCGTGATGAATCCGGCACGTATCGCCAGCTATGCGCAAAGCCAGTTGCAACGGGTCAAGACCGACAAGGTCGACGCCAAGTTGATCGCCCTCTACGGCGCTCGGCATGCCGAGGATCTCCAGCTCTGGCAGCCGGACCCGGTGAGCGTGCGGCAACTCCGTGCGCTGGTACGGCGCTACGAAGAGCTCAAGGAGCTGTTCCAGATGGAAATCAACCGCCTGGAAACCGCCAAGAGCGACGTGGTGAAAGAGTCGATCCTGTCGGTCTCGGCCCATCTGGAACAGCAGATTGAACAGACGCTGGAAGCGATTCGCCAACATATCGACAACGATCCTGACTTGCGGGGCAAGCGCGATCTGCTGACGAGTATCGAGGGTATCAGCGACAAAACTGCAGCCCTGTTGCTGGCCGAACTTGGATCAATCAGCCGCTTCGAGAGTGCCCGGGCGGTCGTGGCTTTTGCAGGGCTCAATCCGAGGCTCAGGGAATCCGGTCAACACAAGGGCCAGGTGAGGATTTCAAAGATCGGCTCACGCCTCTTGCGGGCAGGCCTGTTCATGCCAGCCATCTGTGCCATGAGCCATAACCAGGCGATACGGGCACTGCGTTTACGGCTCGAGGAGAAAGGCAAAGCGGGTAAACAGATCATCTGTGCCGCCATGCGCAAGCTGCTGCAGATCGCCTATGGCGTCCTCAAGTCGGGCCAGCCATACAATGTGGAACTGGCCCTTGCTCGAGGCTAGGTGACACGGTATCTACGGGGGAGGAATACCGTGCCTCCCGGCAACCTGTAGGAGCAGGCCCTGCCTGCGATTCGCGCGCAGGGCGCGCTCCTACAGGGGAATGCTGTGGATGTAGCAGCGTAGGAGCGGATCTCATCCGCGAATCGTGCCGGGATGGCCGGCTATCGCGGACAAGGTCCGCTCCTACGGGGAGGAATACCGTGCCTCCCGGCAACCTGTAGGAGCAGGCCCTGCCTGCGATTCGCGCGCAGGGCGCGCTCCTACAGGGGAATGCTGTGGGTGTAGCAGCGTAGGAGCGGATCTCATCCGCGAATCGCGCCGGGATGTCCGGCTATCGCGGACAAGGTCCGCTCCTACGGGGGAGGAATACCGTGCCTCCCCGGCGACCTGTAGGAGCAGGCCCTGCCTGCGATTCGCGCGCAGGGCGCGCTCCTACATGGAAATGGAGTCGGGGGTGGCGTAGGAGCAGCTGTCTTGCAGGCCGCGCCGGAGCGCTCTTCGTAGGAGCGAGCTTGCTCGCGAACAGATTCCGCTACGGGGCTCATTCGCGAGCAAGCTCGCTCCTACGAGAAGCGGCGTTCCCTGCGAAGCACCGGCTTCAATGGAACGGATAGATGTAGTTCAGCCAGGAAGCCATGCGCAGCAGGATCTTGCGCATCACCGCCAGTTCGTGGGCGTGTTCGCTGTACACCGCGGCCTGGCCGAAGGAGCCGCCGGGCAGGGTGGCGCGGTACTGCTCGAAGGCGGGGTCGGTGATGTCGAGGATCACCGGCACGCGCCCCGGTGGCGGCGAACCGCTGAAGCTGATCAGGTTGCCGCCGGGCTGGATCTGGCCTTCGCCGATCACCGGCAGCACGCGCCGCACCTTGGCCTGGAACACCTGGCCGGGCAGGCCGTCGAAGGCGATCTCGGCGGCGTCGCCGGCCTTCAGGCGCAACTGGCTGTTCTGCCGCATCCAGGCGACGTAGAAGTAGTCCTCGTTGGGGATGAACACCATGGAGGGCCGGGTGGCGAAGCGCGTGGCGCGCACGCCGGGGCGCAGGATCAGCTGGGACACGATGCCGTCGGCCGGGGCGCGCACCGTGGTGCTGTCCAGGTCGTAGCGGGCGCCGATCAGTTGCGCCTCGATGGCGTTGACCTGGGCGGTGGCCTGGTCGAGGTCGCGGCGGTTGCCGACGTTGCGCTGCACCAGGGTGGAGGCGCGGTAGAGGTCGGCCTTGGCCGAGACCAGCTGGGCCTCCAGCGACTTGACCTTGCTTTCGAAGGGCGTCGGGTCCATGCGGAACAGCACGTCGCCTTTCTTCACAGCGCGGTCGCGTTCCACCGGCACCTCGACCACCTGGCCGCTGACGTTGGGCGAGATGGGCGTGCTGATGAAGTAGCTGCGGGCCACCTCGGAGTAGGGGTGGTTGTAGTTCATGAAGAACACCAGGCAGCCCACCAGGACCACGCCGCCGAGGGCGGCGGTGGGCACGGTCCACTTGTTCTTGGGAATGCGGAACAGCTTGAAGACGGCGACGCAGAGGGCGGCGTAGGTCAGCAGGAGCAGCGTTTCCATCTCAGTGGCTCCCTTCTTCGTGCGGCGCATGGGGCGCGGCGAGGGTGCGCTTGAGCTCCAGCAACTCGGCCTTGAGCTCCGCCAGCTCGCCTTCGGTGGCCGGCGCGTTCGGGTTGCCCATGCCCCAGCCGCGGTCCTCGCGGTAGAGCGTCGCCCAGATCCACAGCAGCGGCCAGATGACGTGCAGGGTGAACAGGCTCACCCAGCCGGCCACGTGGATGGAGTCCTGGTGCGGGTGGTTGCGCTCCTTGGCGATCTCGTAGGGGATGTCGTGGAGGGCGATGATGCCGTAGAAGAGGATCAGGGCGACGACGATGAGGATTCCCAGGGCCACGTAGTTCAGCATGGGCGATCTATTCCTTGTGCGGGGCCGGGCGACCAGGCGGGGTGGGCTGCCGCCTGTCGCGCCAGCGAGGGGACGGGGCCGTGCACGGGCACTGCCTTTGAATCTAGTTTCGATTCGCGGCGGCGCAAACCATGCCTTGTGACGGGCGCGGGCGCGATGCTCATTTGACGACAACGCGCCCTGCGTCAGTGCCTTCTGAAAAGCGGGAAGGGCTGCTGCCATGCGCCTTCCACGCCGGGGTTGCCACTCTAGCGAGGGGCCCGCTCGAATGTTTACGAGATGCCGATGCGCTACCCTTGCAGGCTGAACGCAGGTTCAGGGCGCCGCTGGCGTCTTCGCTTCACAAGGAGAAACCGTCCCCGATGTCCAACTCTTCCAAGCCAAGGAGCACGCTCAACCCTCCGGTCTTCTACAGCAGCGCACTGCTCATCGTCTTGCTGGTGTTCTACGCAGTGGCGTTCCAGGACCAGGCCCAGGCCCAGTTCGACGGCATCCAGCGATGGATCGTCGGCAACGCCAGCTGGTTCTACATCCTGGCGGTGGCGCTGGTGCTCATCAGCGTCGTGTTCCTGGCCGTCAGCCGCTACGGCGACATCAAGCTGGGCCCCGACCACAGCGAGCCCGAATACCGCAACGGCAGCTGGTTCGCCATGCTGTTCTCCGCCGGCATGGGCATCGGCCTGATGTTCTTCGGCGTCGCCGAGCCGGTGATGCATTTCACCACGCCGCCGGTGGGCGAGCCGGGTACGGTGACCGCGGCGCGCGAGGCGATGAAGATCACCTTCTTCCACTGGGGCCTGCACGCCTGGGCGATCTACGCCATCGTCGGGCTGATCCTGGCCTACTTCAGCTTCCGCAAGGGCCTGCCGCTGACGCTGCGCTCGGCGCTCTACCCGCTGATCGGCGAACGCATCTACGGCCCCATCGGCCATGCCGTGGACGTCTTCGCCATCCTCGGCACCGTGTTCGGCGTGGCCACCTCCCTGGGCTACGGCGTGCTGCAGATCAACAGCGGTTTCCACCACGTGTTCGGCCTGCCGGTGAACGCCACCGTGCAGGTCATCCTGATCGCCGCCACCTGCGGCCTGGCGACCCTCTCGGTGGCCAGCGGCCTGGACCGCGGCATCCGCATCCTCTCCGAGCTGAACCTGGGCCTGGCGGTGGTGCTGCTGCTGTTCGTGCTGCTGCTGGGCCCCACGGTCTTCCTGCTGCAGGCCTACGTGCAGAACACCGGCGCCTACCTCTCGGAGATCGTCAACAAGACCTTCAACCTCTACGCCTACCAGCCCACCGACTGGATCGGCGGCTGGACCTTGCTGTACTGGGGCTGGTGGCTGTCCTGGTCGCCCTTCGTCGGGCTGTTCATCGCGCGCATCTCGCGCGGGCGGACCATCCGCCAGTTCGTCTGCGGCGTGCTGTTCGTGCCGGCCGGCTTCACCCTGCTGTGGATGACGGTGTTCGGCGACTCGGCGCTGCACATGATCCTCAACGAGGGGGTGACCGACCTGGCGACCGTGGTCGGCCAGGACAGCTCCCTGGCGCTGTTCGCCTTCCTCGAGCACTTCCCCCTGTCCAGCGTGGTGTCGCTGGTGGCGGTGCTGATGGTGGTGGTGTTCTTCGTCACCTCGGCCGACTCCGGCGCATTGGTGGTGGACATGCTGGCCTCGTCCGGGCACGACCACTCGCCGCTGTGGCAGCGCATCTTCTGGTCGGTGAGCATCGGCGTGGTGGCGGTGGCGCTGCTGCTGGCCAACGGCCTGAAGGCGCTGCAGACGGCGACCATCGCCAGCGCGCTGCCGTTCTCCATCATCCTCCTGGCCTCGATCTGGGGCCTGTTCAAGGCGCTGCACCTGGACGCCACCCGCCGCGACCTGCGCTACCAGGCGCTGCCCTCGCCGCGCCATGCGCCCCACGCGCAGGGCGGCTGGCAGCGGCGCCTGCGCAGCATCGCCATGCGTCCGCGCCGGGCCCACGTGGCGCGCTTCATCGCCGAGGTGGTGCGCCCGGCCTGCGAGCAGGTGGCCGACGAGCTGCGCAAGCAGGGCTACGAGGTGGCGGTGGAGGAGCGCGACGACGGCCGCGTGAGCCTGGCGCTGGACCATGCCGGCGAAGGCCGCTTCCTCTACGAGGTGCGCCCGCGGGCCTTCGCCTCGCCCAGCTTCGTGGTGCAGGACAGCGACGAGGGCAACGACGCCCGCAAGTACTTCCGCGCCGAGGTGCACCTGCGCGAGGGCGGCCAGGACTACGACATCATGGGCTGGAGCCGCGAGGACGTGATCGGCGACATCCTCGACCAGTACGAACGCCACCTGCACTACCTGCACATGGTGCGCTGAAGCGCCCGCTGCGAGTGGCCCACGGGCCGCTCGCGCGGTGCCCCGCCGCGCTCAGTGCAGGTCCAGGCGGCGCGCCAGCTTGCGCAGGTTGCTCGGGTCCATCTTCAGCGCGCGGGCGGCGGCCGCCCACTTGCCGCCGTGGCGCTGCAGCGCGCGTTGCAGCAGGCGGCGCTGGTAGTCGTCCACTGCCTCCTGCAGGGAGTGGGCGTCCTCGGTCGAAGGGGCGGGTATCTCGACGGCATCGTCGGCCGCCGGCAGCTCCAGGCCGAGCCCTGCCGCGTCGATGCTCAGCAGCTCGCGCCGCGAGGCCGCCTGGCTCAGGGTCTTCAGCGCTGCGCGGCTGATGAGGTGTTCCAGCTCGCGCACGTTCCCCGGCCAGGCATAGTCCAGCAGGGCCTGCTCGGCATCGGGCGTCAGGCGCAGGCAGCGCAGGCCCAGGCGGGTGCGGTTGAGTTCGAGGAAGTGCCCGGCCAGCACCAGCACGTCCTGGCCGCGCTCGCGCAGCGGCGGGATGTGCACCGGGTACACCGACAGCCGGTGGTAGAGGTCGGCGCGGAAGCGCCCGCCGCGCACCTCGTCGGCCAGGTGGCGGTTGGTGGCGGCGATGATGCGCACGTCGACGTGCTTGGGCCGGTCGGCCCCCAGGCGTTGGATCTCGCCGCCCTGCAGGGCGCGCAGCAGCTTGGCCTGGATCGACAGCGGCAGCTCGCCGATCTCGTCGAGGAACAGCGTGCCGCCGTTGGCCGCCTCGAAGCGCCCCTGGCGGTCCTGGGCGGCGCCGGAGAAGGCGCCGCGCACGTGGCCGAACAGCTCGCTTTCGGCGAGGGTTTCCGGCAGCGCCGCGCAGTTCACGTAGACCAGCGGCTTGCGCGAACGCGGCGAGCTGGCGTGCAGGGCGCGGGCGAACAATTCCTTGCCGACGCCGGTCTCGCCCTGCAGCAGCACCGGCAACTCGGAGTCGGCGACTATCTTCAGCTCGTCCAGCAACTGGTGCAGCACCGGGCTCTCGCCGAGGATGCCGGCGCCGGGCTCCAGGGCCGGCTCGGCCAGGGCGCTGCGGGTCAGGCGCAGGCGGCGCACTTCGCTTTCCAGGCGGCCGACGCGCACGGCGGCCTCGATCAGCGGTGCGTAGTGCTCCAGGCGTCGGACCAGCACCGGCGAGAAGCTGCCGGGGCGCAGGGCGTCCAGGGTCAGCGCGCCCCAGGCGCGGCCCTCCAGGTAGAGGCTCATGCCCATGCAGTCGTGCACCGGCAGCGGCTTGTCGGGGCTGTCCTGGAGCAGGCCGTCGTAGGGATCGGGCAGCTCGCTGTCGGCGCTGAACTGCAGCGGCTCGCGCTGCGCGAGGATGTGCGCCAGGCGCGGGTGGCTGGCCACGGCGAAGCGCCGGCCGAGCACTTCGCGGTCCAGGCCCACGGCGGCCTGGGGCTGGAGGCTGTCGCCATCGAGCTGCAGCAGCACCACGGCGCTGCAGGCGAACTCGTCGCGCAGCGCCACCACCAGCCGTTGCAGGCGTTCGGCGGTGGGCAGGTCGTCGGCCAGGTCCGCCAGGAGTCTGTCCAGCAATGAGGTGTTTTTTACCTTTGCGAGGTCATTTGAACCCCTTCCGGGTGCGGTCATTTCGACTCGTGAATTTCGCAAGTTATTGATCCTGGGAGGTTTATGGGATGGCACAGCGCTTGCGACAGCGCAAGCAGTGCCTGACCAAGGAGCCATCCCATGCACGTCCCGCTCAGCAACATCCCAGGCCGTCGTGCCTACGTCAAATCCGCCAGCCCCATTCGCCCGGTCACCGGGGAGGAGCGCCATCATGGGTGAATACCGCAAGTTGTGGTGGGCGCTGATCGCCGTGCTCGGCGTGACCTTCTGCATACTCGGCTGGTTCGGCCGCGAGGTCTACCGGCAGGCGCCGCCGATCCCCGCGCAGGTGCGCAGCGAGACCGGCGAAACCCTGTTCACCGGCACCGACATCCTCGACGGCCAGACCGCCTGGCAGAGCGTGGGCGGGATGCAGCTCGGCTCCATCTGGGGCCACGGCGCCTACCAGGCCCCGGACTGGACCGCGGACTGGCTGCACCGCGAGCTGAGCGCCTGGCTCGACATCGGCGCGCACGAGCAGTACGGCAAGGCCTTCAGCGAACTGGACGGCGACCAGCAGGCCGTGCTGCTCGCCCGCCTGAAGCGCGAGTACCGCGGCAACCGTGCCGAAGATGGCGTGCTGACCCTCAGCGCACGTCGCGTCGAAGCCATCCGCCACACCGCCGACTACTACATCGCGCTGTTCGGCGACGACCCGGCGCTGCAGCACAGCCGCAAGAGCTTCGCCATGAAGGAGGGCACCCTGCCGGACCTGGCGCGGCGCCAGGAGCTGACGCACTTCTTCTTCTGGACCGCCTGGGCCGCGGCCACCGAGCGCCCGGGCTCGGCCGCCACCTACACCAACAACTGGCCCCACGAGCCGCTGATCGGCAACCAGCCGACCGCCGAGAACGTCATGTGGTCCATCGTCAGCGTGGTGCTGCTGATCGCCGGGGTGGGCTTCCTGGTGTGGGCCTGGGCCTTCCTGCGCGGGCATGAGGAGGCGGAACCGGAGCCGCCGCTGCAGGACCCGCTCAGCCTGGTGGCGCTCACCCCGTCGCAGCGGGCGCTGGGCAAGTACCTGCTGCTGGTGGTCGGGCTGTTCGGCTTCCAGGTGCTGCTGGGCGGCGCCACCGCGCACTACACGGTGGAAGGGCAGGACTTCTACGGCATCCCGCTGTCGCAGTGGTTCCCCTATTCGCTGCTGCGCACCTGGCATATCCAGAGCGCGCTGTTCTGGATCGCCACCGGCTTCCTCGCCGCGGGGCTGTTCCTGGCGCCGATCATCAACGGCGGCAAGGACCCGAAACACCAGAAGCTCGGCGTCGACGTGCTGTTCTGGGCACTGGTCGTGGTGGTGGTCGGCTCGTTCATCGGCAACTACCTGGCCATCGCCCAGCTGATGCCGCCGGAGTGGAACTTCTGGCTGGGCCACCAGGGCTACGAATACGTCGACCTGGGGCGCCTGTGGCAGATCGGCAAGTTCCTCGGCATCGCCTTCTGGCTGCTGCTGATGCTGCGCGGCATCCTGCCGGCCTTCGGCAAGCCGGGCGACAAGAACCTGCTGGCGCTGCTGTCGGCCTCGGTGATCGCCATCGGCCTGTTCTACGGTGCCGGCCTGGCCTACGGCGAGCGCACCAACCTGTCGGTGATGGAGTACTGGCGCTGGTGGGTGGTGCACCTGTGGGTGGAGGGCTTCTTCGAAGTCTTCGCCACCACCGCGCTGGCCTTCATCTTCTCCAATATGGGCCTGGTCTCCGGCCGCGCCGCCAGCACCGCCAGCCTGGCCTCGGCCTCGCTGTTCATGCTCGGCGGCGTGCCCGGCACCTTCCACCATCTGTACTTCGCCGGCACCACCACGCCGGTGATGGCGGTGGGCGCCACCTTCAGCGCCCTGGAAGTGGTGCCGCTGGTGGTGCTGGGCTACGAGGCCTGGGAGAACTGGCGCCTGAAGAACCGTGCCGCCTGGATGCAGCGGGTGAAATGGCCGCTGGCCTGCTTTGTCGCCGTGGCCTTCTGGAACATGCTCGGCGCCGGGGTGTTCGGCTTCATGATCAACCCGCCAGTCGCGCTCTATTACATCCAGGGCCTGAACACCACGCCGACCCACGCCCACGCCGCGCTGTTCGGCGTCTACGGCTTCCTCGCCCTGGGCTTCACCCTGCTGGTGCTGCGCTACATCCGCCCGCAGCTGCACTTCAACGAACGGCTGATGAAAACCGCCTTCTGCTGCCTCAACGGCGGCCTGGTGCTGATGCTCGCCACCAGCCTGCTGCCCATCGGCATCATCCAGTTCCACGCCAGCGCCAGCGTCGGCCTCTGGTACGCCCGCAGCGAGGAATTCATGCAGCAACCGCTGCTGCAGACCCTGCGCTGGGTGCGCACCTTCGGCGACCTGGTGTTCATCGTCGGGGCCCTGTCGATGGCCTGGCAGGTGGTGACCGGCGTGCTTTCCCCGAGCGGCAAGCCCGTGAAAGTCTTCGCGGAAGGAGGTGTGCAGGAGCAGGTCTGACGATTCGATAGGAACAAGCGTTGGTAACGCACGCGGCCCGCCAGGGAGGTGGGGCGCGTGCGTTTTTGCATGTGTCCGTCGGCCTCAGAAACTCTGCGACATCTCTCCCTGTGCTGGGCGGGCGTTGATGTTGGCCACCGGTGCTTGCCGGTGGTTATGGCGTGCTGGGTTGAGTCTGCTCCCTCTCCCCAGCCCTCTCCCTGAAGGGAGAGGGGGCTAATTCGTGCCGAGAGAGGATTTAATATCAGCCGGCAATTCTGGAGCTGCCGGCTAACGCCAGAACATCAAACCCTGCCCAACGGTCCCCTCTCCCTTCAGGGAGAGGGTTAGGGAGAGGGGCTCTTGTTCGCGAGCAAGCTCGCTCCTACAGCTCGCCGGCAAGATCGTAGGGCGGATAACCGTTCGCGGTTATCCGCCGCCTGACCTTGCCCGAATCCCCCTCGGAGATGAACTGGATGACGCCAATGCATCATGCGCCACGAAAAAAAGGGCCCACCTCACGGAACAACGAGGTGGGCCCCGAAAAGTGCCAGATAGGCACAAGGGAGGGATCCGTCCTTGGATCGGGGTAAATCAGGCCCGCAGGCGGCACTCGCGGCGCGGGTCGAACAGGCGGTCGCAGTGCTGGCCGGTGGCGGCGCTCATCCGTTCGGCGGCCTCGGGGTCGTCGGCGAAGGGCAGCAGCGCCGCCTGTTGCAGGTCGTGGCGGCTGGCGCGGCGCAGGTGCAGGCAGGGGGCGACGGCCACGACCAGCAGCGTGGCCAGGGCGAGCAGCAGTTGCATGGCGGGGTTCCTCAGGCGGCGCTGGCGATGGGCATGCGGTCGATGCGCTGGCCGGCGCGCACGGTCAGCCAGGTGTTGCCGGCCATCAGGAACATGCCGCTGGCGAACAGGGCGCCGCCGAACAGCCGCACCATGTAGCCGGGGTGGCTGGCCTGCAGGGCTTCGACGAAGGAGTAGGTGAGGGTGCCGTCGGCGTTCACCGCGCGCCACATCAGGCCCTGGGTGATGCCGTTGACCCACATCGAGGCGATGTAGAGCACGGTGCCGATGGTGGCCAGCCAGAAGTGCGCGTTGATCAGCCCGACGCTGTACATCCGCTCGCGGCCGTAGAGCTTCGGGATCATGTGGTACAGCGCGCCGATGGAGATCATCGCCACCCAGCCGAGGGCGCCGGCATGCACGTGGCCGATGGTCCAGTCGGTGTAGTGGGACAGCGAGTTCACCGTCTTGATGGCCATCATCGGGCCTTCGAAGGTGGACATCCCATAGAACGCCAGGGACACCACCAGGAAGCGCAGGATGGGGTCGGTGCGCAGCTTATGCCAGGCGCCGGAGAGGGTCATCATGCCGTTGATCATGCCGCCCCAGCTCGGGGCCAGGAGGATCAGCGACATCACCATGCCCAGGGACTGCGCCCAGTCCGGCAGGGCGGTGTAGTGCAGGTGGTGCGGGCCGGCCCAGATGTACAGGGTGATGATCGCCCAGAAGTGCACGATGGACAGGCGGTAGGAGTAGATCGGCCGCTCGGCCTGGCGCGGCACGTAGTAGTACATCATGCCGAGGAAGCCCACCGAGAGGATGAAGCCGACCACGCTGTGGCCGTACCACCACTGGATCATCGCGTCGGTGGCGCCGGAGTAGATCGGGTAGGACTTCAGCAGGCTGACCGGGCGCGCCAGGTGGTTGACCACGTGGACCATGCCGGTGACCACGATGAAGGCGCCGTAGAACCAGTTGCCCACGTAGATGTGCTGCACCGTGCGGCGGGCGATGGTGCCGAAGAACAGGTAGGCGTAGGCGATCCACACCACGGTGACCCAGAGCGCGATGGGCCACTCCATCTCGGCGTATTCCTTGGAGGTGGTGATGCCCAGCGGGTAGCTCACCAGCATCGCCAGGATGCTCGCCTGCCAGCCCCAGAACACGAAGTTGGCCAGGCTGTCGGAGACCAGGCGCACCCGGCAGGTGCGCTGCACCACGTAGAAGGAGGTGGCGAACAGCGCGCTGCCGCCGAAGGCGAAGATCACCAGGTTGGTGTGGATCGGGCGGATGCGCCCGAAGCTGGTCCAGGGCAGGCCGAGGTTGAGTTCCGGCCACACCAACTGGGCGGCGATCACCACGCCCATGCTCATGCCCAGCACGCCCCAGAACAGGGTGGTGAGGGTGAAGCGGCGGACGATCTCGTAGTTATAGGTGTCGTTCTTCTCGAGAGCTTGCACACTGGCCATCTTGGGTTCCGTCGAAATGCGCGGTGACTGGCTGCTCCCCCCACTGCACAGGGAACGTGGCAGCGGGCGCAAGACCCTGGCCGGAGTGGGGGCCAGAACCTTTGCAGGGAGCCGATACAGTCTGCGGAACGTCAAGGCATGCAACAAATTAATAATAATGAAGGCTGAATCAACTTATTTTGATATGAACGCTGCGACCGTCGCCCGCGCGACCCTTTGCCGCAGACGGGCCTGGGCAAGGAAAGCGTGGCTTGCAGGGGGCAGGTATGCTCGACGGCGCAGCGTCGATGTATTCGTTTAAATGCACTAATCGGCCATTAAATTTCATTTAAATTCAGTTAAGCCTAGGGCCTACCATTGTCCTGTCGCCGCTCTGCCTTGCGGCTTCAGGAGTACCGCCATGCCTCATCCCGCGCTGAATACCCCCCTGGTCGAACTCTTGGGTTGCCGGGTACCGATCATCTGCGCCGGCATGGGCGGCGTGGCGCGCCACGAACTGGTCGCGGCGGTGAGCAACGCCGGCGGCTTCGGCTGCCTGGGCATGGTGCGCGAGCCGGTGGCGCTGATCCGCCGCGAGGTGGCGGCCTACCGCGAGCTTAGCCACGAACCCTTCGCCGTCAACCTGATCCCCGCGGCCACTCCCGCCGAACTGCTGGAGGCGCAGGTGGCTGTCTGCCTGGAACTGCGGGTGCCGGCGGTGGCGCTGTTCTGGGACGTGCAGGCCGACGTGGTCCGCCGCTTCAAGGATGCCGGCATGCTGGTGCTGCACCAGGTGGGTAACCGCGCCGATGCCGAGGCCGCGCTGCGCGCCGGGGTGGACGTGCTGATCGCCCAGGGTGTGGAAGCCGGCGGGCACGTACGCGGCCAGGTATCCACCTTCGCCCTGGTGCCGGAACTGGTGGCCCTGGGCGAAGTGCCGGTGGTGGCCTGCGGCGGCATCGCCAGTGGCGCTGCCATCGCCGCCGCACTGGCCCTGGGCGCCCAGGGCGTGGCCTGCGGGTCGGCCTTCCTCGCCACCGACGAGTCCTACGCCCACGACTACCACAAGCGCTGCCTGGTCGAGGCCGAGGCGGAGCAGACGCTGCTGACCGAGGCCTTCTTCCGCAACTGGCCGATGCCGGCGCCGGTGCGCGTGCTGCCCAACGCCGTGACCCGCGGCGACTACGCGAACCTGCGCGCCCGCCGCGAGACGCCGGTGATCGGCGAGCAGGACGGCGGCCCCATCTACCTGTTCTCCACCGACTCGCCGTTGCGCGGCGCCTATGGCCGCCTGGAGGACATGCCGATCTACGCCGGCCAGTCCTGCGCCCAACTGCACGACATCCGCCCGGCCGCCGAGCGCCTGGCGCAGCTGGTGACGGAGGCCGATGCCTGCCTGGCGCGCCTGCAGGGCGGCGATGAAGACGCCGACCTCATCGACTGGCTGCAGGAACTGCTGAGCGCCGAGCGCGCCGGCGCCCGGGTGATGCTCGACAGCGCCCGGCAGACCGAGGACCCACAACTTCTGGAGCGCCTGCACGCGCTGCACCAGGGCGAGGCGGAAAGCTGCCGCCGCCTGCGCCGCAGCCTGCAGCGCCTGGGCGCCGAGCCCGGGCGCGAGCTGGGCGCCTTCCATGCCAAGGCCATGGCCATCGAGGCGATGGCCGAGCGCCTGCGCTTCGTTGCCCGCGGCCAGCGCTGGGTGGCGCGGCGCCTCGCCCAGCGCCTGCCGCGCATCCGCCAGGCCTGGCTGCGCGAGGAACTGCGCGCGGTCCTGCGCCTGCACCGCGACGACGCCTGAGCGCCGACGGATATCTAGAAAACAAAGGGAAACACCATGCCTTCCGAGCTCTCCACCTCCCGCTCGACCCCGGCGGCTGCCGACAGCCGTGCCCAGCGTTTCGCCCGCTCGTTGCTCGAGCAGGCCGGCCTGGGCCTCGACGGCCACCAGCCCTGGGACATGCGCCTGAACCACCCCGGCGTGCCGCAACGCGCCCTGGCCCAGGGCAACCTCGGCCTCGGCGAGGCCTACATGGACGGCGACTGGGACTGCGACCAACTCGACGAGTTCTTCGCCCGCCTGCTGCGCAGCGGGGTGGTCGACCAGGTCAGCCCGGCCTCGCTGATCTTCCACGCCCTGCAGGCGCGCCTGTGCAACCTGCAGACGGCGAACCGCGCCTGGGCGGTGGGCGAGCGCCACTACGACCTGGGCAACGACTTCTACGCCGCCATGCTCGACCCGCGCATGACCTACACCTGCGGCTACTGGAAGGACGCCGAGGACCTGGCCCAGGCCCAGGAGGCCAAGCTCGACCTGGTGTGCCGCAAGCTCGACCTGCGCCCGGGCATGCGCGTGCTGGACATCGGCTGCGGCTGGGGCAGCTTCATGGCCTTCGCCGCCGAGCGCTACGGCGTGGAGTGCGTGGGCGTGACCATTTCCCGCGAGCAGTGCGAATGGGCGCGCAAGCGCTACGCCGGGCTGCCGCTGGAGTTCCGCCTGCTGGACTATCGCGACCTCGACGAGCGCTTCGAACGCATCGTCAGCATCGGCATGTTCGAGCACGTCGGGCGCAAGAACCACCGCACCTTCATGGAGGTCGCCTCGCGCTGCCTGGACGACGACGGCCTGTTCCTGCTGCACACCATCGGCAAGAACCAGCGCCGCAGCGTGCCGGACCGCTGGATCGACAAATACATCTTCCCCAACGGCGACCTGCCCTCCATCGGCCAGATCGGCGACGCCGCCGACGGCCTGCTGGTGGTGGAAGACCTGCACAACTTCGGCGCCGACTACGACCGCACGCTGATGGCCTGGGCGCGCAACTTCGAAGCCAGCTGGCCGCGCTTCGCCGAGGAACTGGGCGAGCGCTTCTACCGCATGTGGCGCTACTACCTGCTGTCCTGCGCGGGGGCCTTCCGCGCAAGGGACATCCAGCTGTGGCAGTGGGTGCTGTCGCGGCGCGGGGTGTTGGGTGGGTATCGGCGGGTGAGCTGAGCTTCCGTCCTGTAGGAGCGAGCTTGCTCGCGAACGGGGTTTCCAGGGACTTCGGTGCCAAGACCGAGAGCGCCCTCTCCCTAACCCTCTCCCTGAAGGGAGAGGGGACCGTTTGGTGTGCTCGGGTATTTTGGCGTTAGCCGGCAACACCGAAGGTTTCCGGCTGAAACCATCACCTTTCTCGGCACGAACTAGCCCCCTATCCCTTCAGGGAGAGGGAGGGGGGAGAGGGTTGCGGACCTTCACCCAACACCACTCCCCACCGGAAAAACCACCGTCATTCCCCCAGCAGTCCCCCAACCCTGGTTTAGAATGCCGCCACCCGCCCCACAGCCCCGCCCCACAGCATGGACATCGACCTCACCCGCACCTTCCTGGAAATCGCCCGCCACGGCAGCTTCGTCGCCGCCGCCGAGCGCATGCACGTCACCCAGACGGCCATCACCGCACGCGTCCAGAAGCTGGAAAGCCACCTCAACTGCAAGCTGTTCGTGCGCAACCGCGCCGGCGCGCGCCTGACCGCCGACGGCGAGGCGTTCATCATCTACGCCAACCAGATGCTGCAGACCTGGGAGGCCGCGCAGCGCGACCTGCCGCTGCCCGAAGGCGTGGACAACGTGCTGCACATCGGCGGCGAGGTGAGCCTGTGCAACCCGCTGATGCTGCGCTGGGTCAGCCGCATCCGGGAGACCATCGACAGCTACGCGGTGCGCGCCGAGATCGGCAGCAGCGAGGCCCTGCTGCGCCAACTGGAGCTGGGCGTGCTGGATGCCGCGCTGGTGTACCAGCCGCACTACTGGCCGGGCATGCAGGTGGAGCAGCTGCTGGAAGAGAAGCTCATCCTGGTGCGCGCGAAGAACCCCGAGCCCTACGTGTACATCGACTGGGGCGAGGGCTTCCGCCAGCAGCACGACAGCGCGCTGCCGGACAAGGCCCGCGCGCCGGTGGCCTTCAACCTCGGCCCGCTGGCGCTGCAGTACATCCTGGAGAACGGCGGCTCGGGCTACTTCCGCACGCGGGTGGTGCAGAGTTACCTCGACAAGGGCGTGTTGCGCCGCGTGCCGCGTGCCCCGGAGTTCAGCTACCCGACCTACCTGGTGTATTCCCGCGAGCGAGATTCGGCGCAGTTGCAGCAGGCCTTCGCGCTGCTGCGCGAGCTGGTGCGCGAGGACCCGGACTGGTCGCAACGCTGGGACCCGACGCTCTGACGGGGCACGGGGCTACACTGCCCAACGGCTAGCCTGCTTCCATCGGGCGCCAACTTTCACCGCCTTGGGAGGCCAGGCATGCGCAACCTCGATTTCAGTTCCTGGGAGGGCCTGCTTTCCACCCTGTTCGGGCTGGCCCTGATCACCCTCGTCGGCGTCGGCATCCGCCTGCTGGCGATGCAAACCATCCAGCAGCGCCGCGAGCGCGAGAACCGCCAGATCAACGAACGCCTGCGCACGCTGATCGCGGCCTACAAGACCCTCGGCGGCTCCTTCACCGGCAACCTGGCCGTGGACCCCACGCACCTGGGCTCTCTGCGCCGGCAGGACGAAGCGGTCGCGACGGAAGACGAACGGGCCAGCACCGACCGCTCCCGGCGCATCCGCGATGCGGTCGAGGCGGCGCTGTCCGACATCCTGCTGCTGGGCACCGAGGAACAGGTGCGCCTGGCCGCGCGCGCCGCCACGGAGCTGGCGGAAGGACGGCCGATCCATACGGCGGAACTGGTGATCTCGCTGCGTGACTTCATCCGCCGGGTGCTGGACCTGGAGGCGGTGCCGGCCGGGCTGGCCATCCCGCGGCAGGGGCCGACGCGTCCCTCCGGCGTCAAGGCCAAGGGCGATGGGGAAGGCAAGGGCGGCGGGCAGGGCAAGGGCGGCCTGGGCGGCGGCCTCGGTGGCGGCGGGGGAGCGGGCGTGGCGCTGCCGCTGGACGGCGAGCGGGACCACCACGGCTAGGCGCTTCATGAAGAAGCCCGGCGGAACCTGGAGCTCCGCCGGGCCAGCTCAGGGTCGCGGCCTAGCTCCTGCCGCCGCCGTGGCTGTGCTGGCCACCTTTGCGGCCGGCCTCCGCGGCTCTTTCACGGTCATTGGCGAAGTTGCCGCCACTGCGGGAGCCGCCTTTCTTGCCGGCTTCCGAGGCTTTCTCGCGGTCGTTGGCGAAGTTGCCGGGGTTGCTGCTCTTCGAAGTCATGATGAACTCCTCAGGGTTGGTTTCCACTGAATGGGCGAACCGTCATCGGCCCGCACATGTAGTGGGAAGGCCACGTGGCCGAATGGTTCGAAGAAGTTTCGCCAGCGGTTGCTCGGGGCCTGCCGGGCGGCAGGCGATCGATCGGTTTGAACCCTGGCGGCGCATGCGCTTCTTACCCTGATACCCATGCTTCGAGAGGGAGAGGCCCATGGCACGCTGGAAGATCAGTTACCACAAGGACAACAACACGAGCATCCTGTCCATGCCGTCCGCGCACAAGCCGAGCATGCAGGAGGCGGAGCGCTACCTGCTGGAGTGGGCGCGCCGCAACCTGGAGAAGGGCGAGTACGGCGCCGCCCACGAGACACCCGAAGGCGACGCGACCGATGCGTTGCTGCGCCTGTATGGCATCACCATCACGGGCATCACCCGCGAATGACGGGCCGCCGGGGAATGGCTCCCTGTGGCGAAGGGGAAATGGCTCTTTGTAGTGGACCAATCCCCGCGCATCATGGGGGCCTTCCCAGTACCCGGAGAACGGCATGTACCTGCCCGAGCATTTCCGCGAGACCCGTGTCGACGCGCTGCACCGCCTGATCCAGGCTCACCCGCTGGGCATGCTGGTGCACGGCAGCGGCGGGGGGCTGGACGCCGACCACATCCCCTTCGAACTGCTCCCCGAAGAGGGTTGCCTGCGCGCCCACGTCGCCCGGGCCAACCCCTTGTGGCAGCACGCCGATGGCAGCGAGGTGCTGGTGGTGTTCCGCGGCGCGGAGCACTACATCTCGCCCAACTGGTACCCCAGCAAGCACCTGAGCCACGAGCAGGTGCCCACCTGGAACTACCAGGTGGTGCACGTGCGCGGCACCCTGCGGGTGGTGGACGACGAGCGCTTCGTCCGCGGCCTGGTGGGCCGCCTCACGCGGCAACACGAGGCCGGCGAGGCGCGGCCCTGGCGCATGGCCGATTCCACCCCCGAATTCATCGCCGGGATGCTGGCCAAGGTGGTCGGCATCGAGGTGACGATCCGCGAGCTGATCGGCAAGTCCAAGCTCAGCCAGAACAAGGTGGCCGACGACGTCCGTGGCGCGGCCGGGCGCCTGGACGAGGAGGGCGCCGCCGAACTGGCCGGGGCCATGCGCGAGCAACTGCCGTCCTGACGCGGCGCTGGCCGGTCCCGACGCCGCCGGCTATCGTTGGCCCCTTTTCATCGCTACCGGGGAGTTTCACCATGTCCGTCGCCCTGCTCATCATCGACGTCCAGCACGCCCTGTGCGGCGGCGCCGACGCCTGCTTCGACCACCCGGGCGTGGTCGAGCGCATCAACGGCCTGAGCCGCCGCGCCCGCGACCTCGGCCTGCCGGTCATCTTCGTCCAGCACGAGGAGCCCGAGGGCGACTTCCGCCATGGCAGCGAGGGCTGGCAACTGGCCCCGGCGCTGCAGGTGGCCGACGGCGACCCGCGGGTGCGCAAGACCACGCCCGACTCCTTCAACGGCACCGAACTGGATGCCCTGCTGCGCACGCTGGGCGTGACCGGCCTGGTGATCTGTGGCATGCAGACCGACTTCTGCGTCGACACCACGGTGCGCCGCGCCCTGGCCGAGGGCTACGACGTGGTGCTGGCCGGCGACGCCCACAGCACCCTGGACAACCGCGTGCTGCGCGCCGAGCAGATCATCGCCCACCACAACGAAGTGTTCAGCCGCATGAGCAGCTTCGCCCCGCGCCTGGACGTGCTGCCCAGCGCCGCGGTGGCCTTCGACTGACGCCTGCCGTGCGTCCGGCCGCCAGCCCCGCCGGCGGCGCTGCGGATAAGGTGGAGTAGGGCGCCGGCGACTTTCCCGCGCCGGCAGCGCCCGTGGCGGAGGGATAGTCGATGGCCAGCCGAGCGACAGCCTGGCGACCGCTGCGCTGCCTGTTGCTGGCGGCGTTGCTGGCGCTTGCGGCCTGCGCCGGGCACAAGGCCGCCGAGCCGCTGGCGCCGGTGACGGCGGCCACCTGGGCACAGGTGGACCGCGACATCGCTTCCGCTTCCATGGCCGCCGCCGACAAGGCCGAGGACTACGCCCGCGGCGCCATGGAAAACTGGATGGACCTGGTCTACCAGCGTACCGACAGCGACTTCATCCCCTGGTTCTCCGGCTACTGGACGCAGCAGTGGCTGGGCCTGCGGGTGGCCTGGTACAAGCTCGGCGACAGCCAGAAGAGCCCGGCGGTCAGCCGCCTGTCCGTCTACCTGCAGGGCCAGTACCAGCGCCGCGTGCTCGAGCCGGTGGCGCGGCAGGTCGATCCGGCCGCGGTGATGGAAGCCGCCACCCGTTTCTACGTGCAGGCCCTCGCCGGGCAGCTGGACGCCATCCCCGAACGCCTGGGCGTGCCACGCGCGCAGCTGGACCAGCGTTTGCAGGCCATCCCCGCCATCGCCCTGGGTCCACCCGCCACACGGGATGCCTCGCTGTACCAGTTGCTGCAGGCGAAGCGCCTGGAGCAGCTGCCGGCCTACCAGGCGCTGATCGCCGGGGTGCACGACGCCTCGACGCGCACCGGGGTGGACGTGGAATCGCCGGACCAGGGCGTTTCCGCCGTGGCCCGGCGCACCAGCGAGAAACTGCTGGGCGAGGTGACCGTCAGCGGCGCCGTCGGCGCCATCGCCGCGGCGGTGGGCAAGGCGGCGGGGACGGTGCTGTCGCTGGGCAGCGCCGGGCTCACCGCGTTGTCCCGCGACCGCGAGCGCCCGCAACTGGAGGCGCAGCTGCGCAAGGACCTCAACGATGCCTTCGACCAGCAGTGGCTGGCGCTGATGGGCAACAGCCAGAGCGGCGTGCTGGCCGGCGTGCACTACCTGTCGCTGCAGGTGGAGGCGGGCGCGGCCACGCCCTGGACGGCGCAGCCATAGAGGGCGCGGCGCGGAACGGGTAGATTAGGCGCACTTTCCGCCGCCCTCCCGGAGCCGCCCCATGCCCACCGCCGCGCCCGCCAGGTTCATGCCCAGCCTGGATTCGATCATCGCCGCCCACGCCGAACTGCGCGCCGTGCGGCCGCTGGTGCAGTGCCTGACAAACGTGGTGTCGGCCAACTTCATGGCCAACGTGCTACTGGCCGCCGGGGCCTCGCCGGCAATGGTCGACAACCCTGAGGAAGCTGCCGGCTTCGCCCGCGTGGCCGGCGCCGTGCTGGTCAACCTGGGCACCCCGACCAGCGCCCAGGTGGAGGGCATGCGCCAGGCGGTGCGTTCGGCGGTGGTCCACGGCACGCCCTGGGTGCTGGACCCCATCGGCGCCGGCGGCCTGCCCTGGCGCGGCGGGGTGGCCGCCGAGCTGCTGCAGCAGCGCCCGGCGGTGGTGCGCGGCAACGCCTCGGAAATCATCGGCCTGGCCGGGCTGGGGCAGGGCGCGCCGGGCTTCGACAGCTCCGATGACCCGGCCCGCGCGGTGCCGGCGGCGGTGGAACTGCTGCGCAACTGCCAGGCGGTGTCGGCCTCGGGCGCGGTGGACCACCTGCTGGGTTGGGTCGGCGACAGCCGCGAAAGCGCCGTGCCACGCCTGCTGCGCATCGGCGGCGGCAGCGCGTTGTTGCCGCGGGTGACCGCTTCCGGTTGCGCCCTGGGCGCACTGGTGGCGGCCTACACGGCGGTGGCGGTGGACGCCTTCACCGCCCTGGCGGCGGCCCACGTGCATTTCGCCGTGGCCGCGGAAATCGCCGAGGCGGCCAGCCGCGGGCCGGGCTCCTTCGCCGTGGCCTTCATCGATGCCCTGGATGCGGTGGACGCCAACCTGCTGCGCCAGCGCGCCAGGCTCATGTCGGTGCAGTCCACGGCCTGAGGCGAGGTACGCTCAGTCGTCGCGGGTCAGCACTTCCAGCAGCTCGATTTCGAAGATGAGGTTGGAGTTCGGCTTGATGTGCGCGCCGATCTGCCGCTCGCCATAGGCCAGGTGCGCCGGCACGAAGAGCTTGCGCTTGCCGCCGACGCGCATGTTCATGAGGCCGATATCCCAGCCCTTGATGACGCGTCCGGTGCCGATCACGCACTGGAAGGGGCGGCCCTTGTCGTAGGAGGAGTCGAAGACGGTGCCGTCTTCCAGGGTGCCCCGGTAGTGGGTGGTGATCAGCGCGCCCTTTACCGCCGCCTTGCCGTCGCCCGGGCGGATGTCCTCGATACGCAGTTCGTCGCTCATGTCTGTGCCTCTGTCGCAGGTGGCGGCCCGGCGGGGCCGTTTCGGGGCGCCGTTTTCGCAGGAAACGCCGCGCAAGGCAACAGGCGCGCTCAGGAATCCTTGTTCAGCAACGCGGCCAACCCGGCCAGGGCCTTGTGCGTGACCTTCGGCCCGCTGGCACCGGCGTCGTTGCCCTGGTAGTGGGCGTCGACCTGGCGCTGGTGCTCGTTGTCGTGGCAGTAGAGGCACAGCAGTTCCCAGTTGGAGCCGTCCTCTGGGTTGTTGTCGTGGTTGTGGTCGCGGTGGTGCACGGTGAGTTCGCTCAGGCGCTTGCCGGAGAACTCGCGGCCGCAGCGCCCGCAGATCCAGGGGTACATCTTCAGGGCCTTTTCCCGGTAGCTGCTCTCGCGGCGCTGCTGGGCCTCGGCGAGGAGCTGGTCGACCTTGCTGGTGGGTTTGGCGGGGGTTGGCATGGTGGTGGCTCGGGGTGGTTGGGGTAGGTTTTCAGCATACCTCCGTTGGGGGGGATTTGCTTTTTGTAGGGGGCGAGGGGACTTGCTCGCGGATGGAGTTTCCCGGTTGCGCTGGTGTTGGGTATGAGAGCGCCCTCTCCCCAGCCCTCTCCCTGAAGGGAGAGGGGGCTTGTCCGTGCCGAGAAGGATTTGGTGTCAGCCGGTTACTCGGTGCAAGCCGGCTAACGCCGAAATATCAGCATCTGCCCAACGGTCCCCTCTCCCTTCAGGGAGAGGGTTAGGGAGAGGGAACGGAGCAACCGGCAACACCATGGCCCTGGCGAGCACGGTTCGCGAGCAAGCTCGCTCCTACAAGAGCCTGGAGCCTGCCTGCCCTACGAATTCCGCTCTGACCCCGTCGCCGGCCGATCGTCCGGCCGCGACCAGATCCACAGGTTGCCGATCGCCATGCCCAGCACCACCGCATACAGCCAGTAACCATGGGGCAGGGTGAGCAGCATGATCGCCAGCGCCGCGAGCATCGCCAGGCTGGCGGCGACCTTGGCCCGGCGGGCGATGGCGCGGCCGTTGCGCCAGTTGGCGAGGATGGGGCCGAACAGCCGGTGGTTCTCCAGCCAGGCGCTGAGCCTGGGCGAGCTCTTGGCCGCGGCCCAGGCCGCCAGCAGGACGAACTCGGTAGTCGGCAGGCCGGGCACCACCAGGCCGACCATGCCCACGCCCAGGCTGGTGTAGGCGAGCAGGGCATAGAGCAGGCGGACGGTGCGCGAACGGGCGGGCTGGGACATCGGGACGGCAGCGACGGGGGTGAAGGGCGCATCCTGGCGGCTGCCGGGATGCGCGTCAATCACCGCGTCAGGCGTGGGCGGCGGCATGCTCGTAGGCGTGCTGCAGCAGGGCGCCGAAACGCTCGAAGGCGGCCAGGGCGCCGGCTTCGGCCGCGCGTTCTTCCTCGGCGCTCAGGTCCAGGCCGTCGAGGGTGCGGGTGAAGCGCTTCCAGCCTTCGGCGCGGCCGCCGGCCGGCTCGCCCAGGTGGCGGGCGCCGAAGTTCTCGTCCAGGCCCAGGGCGGCCACGCGCTTGATCAGGAAGGCGGCGCCGAGCTTGGAGCCCTCGGAGACGAACAGCCAGCCCAGGGCCTCGGCGCGGGACGGATTGGCCACGGCGCCGGCCACCGGCGCCGGGACCTGGGCGCCGAGGTCGGCGAGGTCGGCCTTCGCCTGCTGGGCGCGGCAGCGTTCGGGCAGGTCGGGGAAGATCGCGCCCAGCTCGGCGTCCTGGTACAGCGCCTGCAGCTCCGACTGGAACAGGTACTGGGCGACGACGAAGGGGGTGAAGTTCTCGCGGCTGGCGAAGGGATCGTGGGCCTTCACCGCGGAGTCCAGGCGCTGGTGCGGGGCGTTGGTCGCCAGGTTCAGGCGCTGGGAACGCAGGGCGGGGGCTTCCAGGGTGGTCATGCAGCAGGTTCCTTGAGCGATGGATTCACAGAAGACGAGACGAACGAGGGCGGGAAAAACGTAAAGAACGGTGAGGGGTTTCCCTGTAGGAGCGGGCCCTGCCCGCGATTTCGCGCGCAGGGCGCGCTCCTACAGGTGAATCCGGAGGTGGGCATGGCGTAGGAGCGGATCTTATCCGCGAATCGCGCCGGTGGTTCCGGCTATCGCGGACAAGGTCCGCTCCTTGTATGTCGACGACCCGCCATAACGGCGGGTAGTCTCCGGCTGATCACCGGAAGGAAGACCAGGAAGACGTGTCCGCTCCTAGGCTACGAGCCTGCACTGTAGATAGTCTCCTGCCTTCCCAATCCACTCGTGAGTCCGAACGGTATCTGGAGCCCCACCCCGGTGGTAGCTCGTATAGGCAAGGTTGGATGGAGTGGAGTGCTGATGATGTAAAGCTGTAAGAGGTAGCAGGAGTTATGGCCATCGTAGTTGGCGTGGATATCGCCAAGAAAACTTTCGACATTGCGGTTCTGCAGAGCAATGGCAAATACCGCACCAAAGGCAATCTGAGCAACGATCAGTCGGGCTTCAGCGTCTTTGACCAGTGGCTGCAAAAACATGCCGAGCCAGGGGCGTGGGTGGTGATGGAAGCCACCAACATCTATCACGAAGCTCTGGGCGATTATCTGTTGGCCCGGGGATATCGTGTCTGCGTGATGAATCCGGCACGTATCGCCAGCTATGCGCAAAGCCAGTTGCAACGGGTCAAGACCGACAAGGTCGACGCCAAGTTGATCGCCCTCTACGGCGCTCGGCATGCCGAGGATCTCCAGCTCTGGCAGCCGGACCCGGTGAGCGTGCGGCAACTCCGTGCGCTGGTACGGCGCTACGAAGAGCTCAAGGAGCTGTTCCAGATGGAAATCAACCGCCTGGAAACCGCCAAGAGCGACGTGGTGAAAGAGTCGATCCTGTCGGTCTCGGCCCATCTGGAACAGCAGATTGAACAGACGCTGGAAGCGATTCGCCAACATATCGACAACGATCCTGACTTGCGGGGCAAGCGCGATCTGCTGACGAGTATCGAGGGTATCAGCGACAAAACTGCAGCCCTGTTGCTGGCCGAACTTGGATCAATCAGCCGCTTCGAGAGTGCCCGGGCGGTCGTGGCTTTTGCAGGACTCAATCCGAGGCTCAGGGAATCCGGCCAACACAAGGGCCAGGTGAGGATCTCAAAGATCGGCTCACGCCTCTTGCGGGCAGGCCTGTTCATGCCAGCCATCTGTGCCATGAGCCATAACCAGGCGATACGGGCACTGCGTTTACGGCTCGAGGAGAAAGGCAAAGCGGGTAAACAGATCATCTGTGCTGCCATGCGCAAGCTGCTGCAGATCGCCTATGGCGTCCTCAAGTCGGGCCAGCCATACAATGTGGAACTGGCCCTTGCTCGAGGCTAGGTGACACGGTATCTACACCGTCGGCACCCGCGACACCCCGTAGGATGGTGTTGAGCGAAGCGATACCCATCGCCATGACCGCATGGGTATCGCAAGCCCGACCCATCCTACGAAGAGCGCTTACCTCAGATATCCCACACCAGGTTGACCGAGAAGTTGCGCCCCGGCTGGGTCAGGCGGTCGAGGTTGGCCGGAGCCAGCACCGAGGCTTCGCCGACGCTGTCGTAGCCGCGCACGTCATCCCACAGCCAGTACTTCTTGTCGGTGAGGTTGTACACGCCGGCGTTCAGCGTCAGGTCGTCGGTCAGCTTGTAGTAGGCGGTCAGGTCGAGGATGCCGAAGCCGGGGGTCTTGAACTGGCTGCTGGTGCCGTCCGGGGCGTTGAAGGTGGTGTCGTCGACGCGGTCCTTGCGCTTGACCAGGGTCCAGTTCAGCAGGCCGCCGTAGACCTGGCTGGGATCGTCGTAGCCCAGGCCGAACACGCCGGTCAGCGGGTTGACGCTGTTGAGCGGCTCGCCGGTGTCCTTGTTGCGGCCGTAGGCGTAGGCCACCGAGCCCTTGCTGTAGAGGCCCTCTGGCGCGCCGAACGGGGCCAGTTCCAGGCGGCCCTTGAGCTCCACGCCCTTGATGATGGCGTGCTTGATGTTGTTGCTCTGGAAGGTGACCTCGTTGTAGCCGGCGGTGATGGCGTCTTCGTTAATGAAGTCGCGGTACTTGTTGTAGAACACCGAGACATCGAACGAGCCGACGTCGAAGGTGCCGCGCAGGCCGGTCTCGTAGCTCTGGCTGCGTTCCGGGTCCAGGTCCGGGTTGGGCTCGACGCGGTAGCCGCTGGTGGGGTTGTCGAAGCGGCCGTACAGCGCCTTGGCGGTCGGGGTGCGGAAGCCCTGGGCGTACTGGCCGTACCACAGGTAGTTGTCGTCGAAGGCGTAGGTCACGCCGAGCTTGGGCGAGAGCTGGTGCCAGGTCTTGTCCTCGCTGCTGACCTCGCCGTCGCCGCTCTGGTCGGCGGTGTTGAGGAATTCCTCGGTGATGTGCGGCTTCAGCCGGGTGTAGTCGTAGCGCAGGCCGGGCAGGAAGGTCCAGGCGTTCCAGCGGATCTCGTCCTGGGCGAACAGGCCGTAGGTGTCGATGGTCGGGTCCGGGAAGTCGCTGCTGCGGGCCAGGGCGTCGCTGGCGCTGGACGCGCCGACGGCAGTGCAGCCGCGGCCCACGGCCAGGCAGGTGCCGCTGCCTTCGCGGTAGCCGGTGACCTTCTGCCGCTTGAGGTTGGTGCCGTAGGTCAGCAGGTGGTCGGTCTCGCCCAGCTCGAAGCTCTTGTCCAGCTGCAGGTCGAACACCCATTGGCGTTCCTTGTAGAGGGTGTCGCGGGTGCGCAGGACCTGGCGGGTGATGGGGTAGTAGAACTCCTCGGTGCCCTGGTCGGTCTTCGCTACCTGGTAGTTGAAGGTCCACTTGGCGTGGTCGGCCAGGGCGCTGTCGACGAGGAACTGGTGGTCCAGGCCGAAGCGCTCGCGGGTGATGGTGTCGTTGCCCTTGCGCCACTGGTACATGCCGCCGGGCAGGATGCTCGCGGGGATGGCCGGCGCGCCGTTGGAGTAGGGGCCGCCGTAGGCGCTCTTCTGGTCGGTGTCGACGTCGTCCTTGTAGTGCTCGTAGGTCAGGCCGAAGCGCGAGCCTTCGGCGTAGTTCCAGCCCAGCTTGGCCAGCACGTTGGTGGTGCGCACGTCCTCGGGGTTGGCTTCGGTGCGGGAGAGGCCGGTGCCGCCGTGGCTGCCGTAGGACTCGGTCTCGTGGCCGTTGCGCTGGCTGACGTGGAGCAGGGCGTCGAAGTCGTCGTGGCGTCCGGCGACGGTGGCGGAGGTCAGCCAGCTGTCGTCGGCCGAGCTGTAGCCGGCCTTCAGGCGCGCGCCGACGTCCTTGCCATCCTTGATGATGTCGTCCGGGTCGAGGGTGAAATAGCTCACCGCGCCGCCGATGGCGTTGCTGCCGTACAGCGCCGAGGCCGGGCCGCGGAGGATTTCCACGCGCTTGACGATCTCCGGGTCGACGTAGTTGCGCTCGGTCTGGGCGTAGGGGCCATTGAAGAAGGAGCCGGGGATCTCGACGCCGTCGATCTGCGTCAGCACGCGGTCGCCGTCGATGCCGCGGATGTTGTAGCCGGTGATGCCCGAGCGGGCGCCGGTACCGCCGACGCTGACGCCGGGTTCGTCGCGCACCAGCTCCTTGATGCTGTTGACGTTGTTGCGGTCCAGGTCGGTACGGCTGCGCACGCTGACGGTGTTCGGCACCTCGTTGACGTTCTGCGCCTGGCGGGTGGCGGTGACGGTCTGCGGCTGCAGCTCGATGGCGCGGGCGCCCGGGGCGCGGAACAGCACGACGTTGCGCTCGGAGACCTGGCGGTAGTCCAGGCCGCTGCCGGCCAGCAGGCGCTTGAGCGCCTGCTCGGCGCCCAGCCGGCCGCTGACGCCGGGGGAGGTGACGCCGCTGGCCAGCTCCGCCGGCAGGGCCACCTGCCAGCCGGTGACCGAACTGAAGGCATTCAGCGCGCCGGCCAGCGGCTGGCGCTCGATGGCGAAGCGGTAGCCGGCCTGGGCCTGGCTGCTGGGCTCGGCGGCCTGGGCGCCGGCGGCGGGCACGGCGGCCAGGGCGATGGACAGTGCCAGCAGCGAAAGGCTGGCCGGTGCGCGCAGGCGATGCAGGGTGGAGCGTCGGGCGTGGGTGGTCATCGAAGGCTCTCTTCTGAGTTTCGTCGCATTAAAAATGCGAATCAGTTGCATTGGCATCTGACGAAACGGATGAGGCTTCGGGATCGCGTAAAAATAGTTTTTGGGGGGTGGCGGCCGGGGGTGGCAATCGCGGACGGAGTCCGCTCCTACGGCCGTGCTTCCTGGAACCGTAGGAGCAGCTGCGAGGCGCTTTTCGTAGGATGGGTATCGCTTCGCTCAACCCATCCTACGGGGCTGGAGGGTGTAGGAGCGGACTCCGTCCGCGATTCGGCGGATAACGGTTCGTGGCTCAGAACCCCAGCAACTGCCCTACCTGGTCCCCTTGCGGGTTGTCGCTGCGGCTCACCAGCGCGTAGTTGTAGTCCCCCTGGCTCCAGTAGCGCGTCAGCAGCTCGCCATCCTGCCGCTGGCCGTGGGGCAGCAGCAGGTGGCCGGGGCCCGGCGGGCGGATGAAGAAGCTCAGGCGATGGCCCTGGGCATCCTCGTAGATCACCAGTGCCGCCGCGCCCTGCTCGGTGGCCAGCAGTCGCGCGCCGACGCTGCGCAGGCCCAGGCGGTCGAGGTCGGCGGGCAGGTTGGCGTTCTCCAGGTAGCGGCCCAGCCAGTTGCGTACGTTCTCGCCGGCGCGGGTGTCCAGCGGGGCGCTGCTGCCGTTGGCGGCGAACAGGCGGTAGGCCTGCACCGCGTCCTCCATCGGCTTGCCGTGCCTGACCAGGCTCATTTCGCGGGCCTGCCAGCCGCCCAGGCTGCCCACGCCCAGGGCCAGCAGCAGGGCGGCGGCGGTGGCCAGGCGGGCGCGGCGGCGTTCGCGCAGCTGGCGGCGGATGCGCGCCGGGTCCAGCGCCGGGCCGGCCGGCGGCAGGGCGCGGCTGGCCAGGGCGGCGCGCAGGTGCTGGGCGTCCTGCCGCCATTGCTCGACGCGGCGGGCCTCCTGCGGGTGGCTGGCCAGCCAGGCTTCGATCCATTGCCGGCGCTCGGCGTCCAGTTGGCCGTCGAGGTAGGCGTGCAGGTCGCTTTCGGTAGGCGTCAGTTCGCTCATTTGAGTACCCGTAGGGAAGGGGCGCCGCTGCTGCCTTCGCTGAGCGCGCGCAGGGCCTGGCGTGCGCGCGACAGGCGCGACATCACGGTGCCGATGGGGATCTGCAGGGCCTCGCCGACCTCGCGGTAGCTCAGCCCCTCGACGCTGACCAGGGTGAGCAGGGCGCGCTGTTCGGCCGGCAGGCGTTCGAAGGCCTCCAGGGTGGAGCGCGCGCTGACGATGTCCTCGGCGGAGGGGCTGCGTTCTTCCGCGCCGCCGAACAGCGCGAGGATGCGCGCGTAGCGGCGGGCGCGGCGCTGGCCGTCGACGAACAGGCGGTAGAGGATGGCGAACAGCCAGGCGCGCAGGTCGCCGTCGCCGCGCTTGCCGCCCCAGGCCGACAGGGCCTTTTCCAGGGTGGCCTGGACCAGGTCGTCGGCGCTGGCCGCCTCGCGCGTCAGGGACAGCGCGAAGCGCCGCAGGCGCGGCAGCAGTTCGCGCAGTTGCTGGTCATCCAGTTCGTTCATCGCGCCGCGGCCGTCGGCCGTCTCCGTGGTTCGTCGAGCCGGTGGGACGAATCCCCGCGCAGTTTATTCCACCGCCGGTCGGCTTTCAGGCGAATTTCCGCTGCCGGGAATAACCCGGCGCCTGGTGCGTCGTACGGGCTCATCGAACCTGGCCCAATGAGGACCTACCCATGACCCAACCCGACTCGGCGCCGCCGAACCTGCCCCTGCGCCTGGCGACCATCGCCCTGGCGGTGGGCGGCCTGGCCGCCGCCTTCGCCTACGCCGCCGGCTGGATAGGCCCGCAGCGCCTGACCCCGGCGCGCCTGGTGGACAGCCTGGAGCAGAACGCCGGCGTCTACCCGGCCTACCGCCGCAACCATGCCAAGGGCCTTTGCGTGGTCGGCCATTTCGACAGCAACGGCGCCGGCGGCGAAGTCTCCCGCGCCGCGGTGTTCGCCAGGGGCAGCGTGCCGGTGGTGGGGCGCCTGGCGATTCCCGGCGGCAACCCGGCCGCCAGCGACGGCGCCGCGCCCATCCGCAGCCTGGCCCTGCGCTTCCTGCCCGGGCACGGCGGGGAATGGCGCACCGGGATGAACGCCATGCCGGTGTTCGTGGTGAACAGCGTGCAGGGCTTCTACGCGCTGCAGCAGGCCTCGCAGCCGCAGCCGGGCAGCGGCAAGCCCGACCCGGCGAAGCTGGCCGCGTTCTTCCAGGCGCACCCGGAAACCGCCGCCTTCCGCGCCTGGATGAAGAGTTCCACGCCTTCGTCCAGCTACGCCAACAGCGCCTACTACGGCCTCAACGCCTTCTTCCTGGTGGACGGGCAGGGCCGCGAGCACCCGGTGCGCTGGTCGGTGCAGCCGGAGGCAGCCTACCAGCCGATCAGCGCCGAGCAGCGCGGCGAGGCCGACTTCCTGGCCGCCGAGCTGCAGCAGCGCCTGGCCCAGGGGCCGCTGAAATGGCGCCTGCTGCTGACCCTCGGCGAACCCGGCGACTCCACCGCCGACGCCACCCAGGCCTGGCCGGCGCAGCGCCGCAGCATCGATGCCGGCGAACTGGTCATCGAGCGCGCGCTGCCCGAGCAGGGCGGGCCCTGCCAGGACGTCAACTACGACCCGCTGATCCTGCCCGACGGCATCCGCGCCTCGGACGACCCGCTGCTGAGCGCGCGCTCGGCGGCCTATTCGGAATCCTTCAACCGCCGTACCCGCGAGCAGGCCGCCATGCCGGCCAAGGAGCCGCAGCCGTGAAAGCCGAACCCCGCTACTTCCCCTTGCCGCTGCGCGTGTTGCATTGGCTGATGGCGCCGCTGGTGATCGCCATGCTGCTGATCGGCCTGGCCATGGTCGCCAGCGCTTCGCCCGCCCATGCCACCCTGGTGGCGATCCACAAGCCCCTGGGCGCGGCGCTTCTGGTGCTGGTGCTGCTGCGCCTGGCCATCCGCCTGAGCCGGCGGGTGCCGGCGCTGCCGCGGGAAATGCCGGCCTGGCAGCAGCGCCTGGCCCATGCCTCGCACTACCTGCTGTACGCGCTGCTGATCCTGCAGCCGCTGGTGGGCTGGACCATGCAGTCGGCCGGCGGCTACCCGGTGGTGCTGTTCGAGGGCCACGAGCTGCCGGCCCTGGTCGACCCCTCGGTGTGGCTGCACAGCCTGCTGCGCAGCGCCCACAGCGTGATCGCCTACCTGCTGATGGCGACCATCCTGCTGCACCTGGCGGCCGCGCTGTTCCACGGCCTGATTCGCCGAGACGATGTGCTGCCCAGCATGACCGGCGGCCGCCTGCCGACCCTCACCCCGGGAGAACGTCCATGAACATCCGCGCCCTCCAGCCCGTCCTGCTGGCCCTGGCCTTGGCCGCCACTCCGGCCGCCTTCGCCGCCGAGCCCGGCGACCCGCCGGCCGAGGACTACCACTTCGGCAGCCGCCCGGACATCGCCGAGGTGCTGCGCCCGGCCGACCTGGACTTCTGCGGCATCCGCGAGGTGGAGATGCTTTACCTCGACCACCAGGGGCAGAAGCACCGGTTGCGCTACCCGGTGTGGGGCAGCTGCCCGAGCCAGAATTAGGCCAGCGCTGCCTTCAGCGCGGCGTCACACCAACTGGCTGTCGATATGGATTTCGCCGCTGAGCAGCTTGTGCACGGGGCAGGCGTTGGCGATTTCCAGCAGGCGCTGGCGCTGGGTGTCGTCCAGCGAGCCGTTCAGGCCGATGTCACGGGCGATGCGGCTGTTGCCGGGTTTCTCCTGGCTGAGCCTGAGTTGCACCTGGATGCCGTCCAGCGGCCATTGCTTGCGCCGCGCGTACATGGCCAGGGTGATGGCGGTGCAGGCGCCCAGGGACGACAGCAACAGCTGGAAGGGGCCCGGGCCCTGGTTGCCGCCGCCCAGCTCGGCGGGTTCGTCGGCCAGCCACTGGTGCAGGCCGTCGGACAGGCTGACCTGGTAGGGAATGCCGGCGTGGCTGGCGGTGACGGTGGCGTCGCTCATGGCAAGGCTCCTTGGCCTGGAGGGGAGGCCTGGGAGTCTAACCGCCTAGCACCTCGGCGCGCAGTGCGCTGAAAGTCGACTCTACTTCGTCATGGGAACGACCGCGGCTTGCCTGCAGCGAGGCGCGTGCCGCATCAACCTTTCGCTGCAGGTAGTCGTCGTATTCGTCGAGTCGTGTCTGTTCAACTGCGGGGGCAGCGACGGCGATCGATTCCTTCTTCGTCTTTGCGTTCATCGCTCATTTCCAGGTAGGCCAGGAAAACTTCGCATTCTATCTGTGCGGTGACGAGCCGTACCGTCAGGCCCCGCGCATCTGCTGCAACCTGATATGCCGCCGCGCGCTGCGCGCCAGGCGGATGCCGAGCAGGATCGCCGCGCAGGTCAGGCCGACGATCAGGCCTTCCCACAGCCCGCGCGGGCCGGTGGGCTGTTGCAGCCAGTCGGCGAGGCCGAGGCTGTAGCCCACCGGCAGGCCGATGCCCCAGTAGGCGAACAGGGTGATGAGCATGACCGCGCGGGTGTCCTGGTAGCCACGCAGGGCGCCGGCGGCGGTGACCTGCAGGCCGTCGGAGAACTGGAACAGCGCCGAGTACACCAGCAGCGCGGCGGCCAGCGTCAGCACCTCGGGGTCGCGGGTGTAGAGCGCGGCGATGTGCTCGCGGAACACCAGCATGGCGCTGGCCGAGATGGCCGCCCAGGCCAGCGCCGTGGCCATCCCGGTGCCGGCGGAGAAGCGTGCGTCGCGCGGGCGGCTGGCGCCCAGGGCCTGGCCGACGCGCACGGTCACCGCCATGGCCAGGGCGTAGGGGATCATGAAGGCCAGGGCGCTGATGTTCAGGGCGATCTGGTGCCCGGCCACGACCTTCTCGCCCAGCTCACCGATCAGCAGGGCGATCACCGAGAAAATGCTCGACTCGGCGAAGATGGCGATGCCGATGGGCAGGCCGACGCTGACCAGGCCGCCGATCACCTTGCGGTCGGGCCGCTCCCAGCGGGCGAACAGGGCGCTGGGCCGGTACACCCGGGCGCTTTTCACCCACACCAGCATGCCCAGCAGCATGAACCACATCACCGTGCCGGTGGCCCAGCCGCAGCCGGCGCCGCCCAGGGCCGGGACGCCCAGGTGGCCGTAGATCAGCACGTAGTTGAGGGGGATGTTCAGCAGCAATCCGCAGATGCCCAGCACCATGCTCGGCCGGGTGCGCCCCAGGCCATCGCTGAAGCAGCGCAGCACGTGGTACAGGGCCACCGCCGGCAGGCCGCAGGCGATGCCGCGCAGGTAGAAGCGGCTGGGCTCGATCAGCGCCTCCTCGACCTTCATCGCCCGCAGGATGGGCTCGGAAAGGAACCACAGCGCGGCCGCCGCCAGCGGCCCCACCAGCAGCGCCAGCCATAGCGCCTGGCGCACCAGCGGGCCGGTGCCGGGCTGGTCGCCGGCGCCGAAGCGCTGGGCGACCTTGGCGGTGGTGGCCAGCAGGGTGCCGGTCATCAGCAGGAACACCGGGATCCAGATGGAGTTGCCCAGGGCCACCGCGGCCAGGTCGCGGGGGCCGACGCGGCCGGCCATGACGGCATCGACGAAGCCCATGGCGGTGGTGGCCAGTTGGGCGATCATGATGGGCGCGGCGAGGGTGAGCAGCTCCCTGAGTTCGGTGGCGAGGCGCCGTCCGCGCGAGACGGGCTGGGCAATGGCAGTCACGGCTGTCCTTGGCTGAGCTTACGTGGGGAAGCCGGCCAGTCTATCGCCTGACGGTAGGGTCAGGAAAGCGCCACGCACGCGGGCCGCGACCCCCGGCCATGGCGCTGGTAAAGTGACGGGAATCATCCGTAGGAGCTTTCCTCATGCGCATCCTTGCCGACGAGAACATTCCCCTGGCCGAGGCCTTCTTCGGCGCCCAGGGCGAGATCCGCCGCGTCCCCGGGCGCGCCATCGACCGCGCGACACTGGGCGACGCCGAGGTGCTGCTGGTGCGCTCGGTGACCCAGGTCGACCGCGAGCTGCTGCAGGGCAGCGCGGTGCGCTTCGTCGGCACTTGCACCATCGGCACCGACCACCTGGACCTGGGCTACTTCGCCGAGGCCGGCATCGCCTGGTCCAGCGCGCCGGGCTGCAACGCCCGCGGCGTGGTGGACTGGGTGCTGGGCAGCCTGCTGGCGCTGGCCGAGGCCCACGGCGCGGACCTGGGCAAGCGCCGCTACGGCGTGGTCGGCGCCGGCCAGGTCGGCGGGCGCCTGGTGGACGTGCTGCGCGGCCTGGGCTGGGACGTGCGGGTGTGCGACCCGCCGCGGCAGGCCGCCGAGGGCGGCGACTTCGTCAGCCTGGAAGAGATCGTCCACGAATGCGACGTGATCAGCCTGCACACGCCGCTGACCAGCATGGGCGCGCACATGACGCGCCACCTGATCGACGCCGAGCGCCTGGCCCACCTGCGCCCCGGCGCCTGGCTGCTCAACGCCAGCCGCGGCGCGGTGGTGGACAACCTGGCGCTGCGCCAGCGCCTGGAGAGCGGCGCTGACCTGGACGTGGCGCTGGACGTATGGGAAGGCGAGCCCCAGGCCGACCCCGAACTGACACAGCTATGCCGCATCGCCACCCCGCACATCGCCGGCTACAGCCTGGACGGCAAGCTGCGCGGCACGGCGCAGATCTACGAGGCCTTCTGCGCCTGGCGCGGCATCGAGCCCAGCGTGCAGCTGGACGACCTGCTGCCGGCGCAATGGCTGATGGAACTGAGCCTGGGCGAGGACTGCGCGCCGGACTGGGCGCTGGGCCTGCTGTGCCGCGCGGTGTACGACCCGCGCGGCGACGACGCGGCCTTCCGCCGTAGCCTGGTGGGCGGCGCCGAGGCGCGCCGCGAAGCCTTCGACGCGCTGCGCAAGCACTACCCGCCGCGCCGCGAGATCACCGGCCTGTGGGTGGACATCCAGGGTGAGGCGCCGGTGCTGGAACGCCTGGTCCAGGCGCTGGGCGCCAACCGCGTCGGCGAGTAGACGGGGGAAAGGGCCCGCCAGGGCGGCGGGCCGGAGGGGTCAGCGCGCGCGCTTCTGCACGCAGCTGCCTTCCAGTTCGCGGCAGGCGCGCTGGATCATGTCTTCGGTAATGGGTATCTCGCGGCCCTGGGCGTCGATGATCGAGCCGCCCACCGGCTGGTCCGGGGCGGGACGCGGGGGTTCGCGGCGCGGGGCGTTGTCATGGGTGGGGTGCGAGCTCATGGCCAAACTCCTCATCGAAAGCTGCTGCAGTCTAGGCAGAATCACATGAAGTCCCGGTGACAGCGCGCGCCGGGCGAAACGACCGCCATGGCCGCGGGCGCGAGCCGGGCGGCGGGGCGGTGAATGCTTGTTATGAGCCGGTCCCTCCCGGACCTGGTATCCGTGGGAAAGTCCTTTGAGGTTGAGTATGGACGGATTTCACCTGGGCCTGATCGTCAATCCGCTGGCCGGTATCGGTGGCACTGCCGCGCTCAAGGGCAGCGACGGCGTCGCTGAGCAGGCCCTGGCGCTGGGGGCCGCGCCGCGCGCGGCCGAGCGCACCCGGCAGGCGCTGGAGGCGCTGCTGCCGTTGCGTGAGCGCCTGCGCTTCCTCACCTTCCCGGGGCCGATGGGCGGCGACCTGCTGGCCGAGATGGGCTTCCGTTTCGAGGTGATCGGCGAACTGGCAGGCGAGCGCACCAGCGCCGAGGACACCCGCCGCGCCGTGACCCTGCTGCAGGACGCCGGGGTGGCGCTGATCCTCTTCGCAGGCGGCGACGGCACCGCTCGCGACGTCGCCGCAGTGGCGCGCGAGGGCCAGCCGGTGCTGGGCATCCCGGCCGGGGTGAAGATCCATTCCGGGGTCTACGCGGTCAGCCCGCGGGCGGCCGGCGAGCTGGCCCGGCGCCTGGTGGAAGGCGGCCTGGTGCGCCTGGCCCAGGGCGAAGTGCGCGACCTAGACGAGGCGGCGCTGCGCGAGGGCCGGGTGGCGGCGCGCTGGTACGCCGAGCTGACGGTGCCGGAGGAAGGCCGCTTCATGCAGCACGTGAAGCAGGCCGGGGTGGAGACCGAGGAGCTGGTACTGGCCGACATCGCCGACTGGCTGCGCGACACCTGGGAAGACGGCGTGCGCTACGTCTTCGGCCCCGGCTCGACGCTGCACGGCCTGGCCCGCGAACTGGGCCTGGAGACCACGCTGCTGGGCGTGGACGTGATCGAGAACGGCGAGGTGATCGCCCGCGACGTCACCGAGCAGCAGCTGTTCGAGCTGGTGGACGACTACCCCAGCTGGCTGCTGGTGACGGTGATCGGCGGCCAGGGCCACGTGATCGGCCGCGGCAACCAGCAGATCAGCCCGCGGGTGCTGCGCGCCATCGGCCTGGAGCGCCTGCGGGTGGTGGCCACCAAGCGCAAGCTCGGCACCCTGGAAGGCCGGCCGCTGCTGGTGGACAGCGGCGACCCGCAGCTGGACGCGAGTTTCCCCGACGCGCTGCGGGTCTGGGCCGGCTACAAGGAAGAGCTGCTCTACCCGCTGGCCGAGGCGCTGTAGCCGCCCAGGCCGAGGAAGCGCGCCAGCGGGGCGACGCGTGACAGCAGGCAGCGCTCCAGCAGCCAGACCAGCAGCAGCGAGGCGCCCAGCAGCGGCAGGTACAGCCCCAGCAGCACCAGCACGGCGAGGGCCAGCGCTGGGTAGCGCGCACCCGCCAGGGCCGCCGGCGCGCCCAGCACGCCCTGCGGGCGGCGCCGCCACCACAGCACCAGGGCGCTGAGCGCCAGGCAGATCAAGCCCAGGGTGGTGAACAGCCCGAGCGCCTGGTTGGCCACGCCGAACAGCTGGCCCTCGTGGGCCGCCACGCCATAGCCGATGACGCGGTCGAGCAGCGGCCGCTGGGCGAAATCCACGCGCTTGAGCACTGCGCCGGTCTGCGCGTCGAGCACCAGGTTGACGCGTTGCGGGCGGTTGGCCGCGTCCGAACGCGCGGTCCACTGCGGGGCCATGGCCGAAGGTGGAGCCAGCAGAACGGGGGAGGGCAGGTCCAGCGCCTGCACGGTCGGCAGCATTCGGTCCAGCGCGGCGTAGTCCGGCGTCGGCGGCGGCATGTCGGGCATGGCGTGGTGCATGCCCGGCATGTTGGCGTGCTCGTCCGCCGGGGCGGCGTTCTGCGCGCGGCGCTGGGCCATCTCCTCGGCGCGGCCGGTGGTCCAGTCCTGTTGCACCGTCTGCTTCGCCGCCCACTGGCGGACCTCCT
Source organism: Pseudomonas sp. A6 (assembly GCF_052367875.1). NCBI lineage: Bacteria > Pseudomonadati > Pseudomonadota > Gammaproteobacteria > Pseudomonadales > Pseudomonadaceae > Pseudomonas > Pseudomonas sp. A6. Next base: position 3,451,215 of record NZ_CP198970.1, read on the forward strand.
TGAGCGCGCCGCCCCAGAAGGTCGCCCAGGGGAGGCCGCTGAGGATCAGCAGCAGGGCGAACAGCGACACCCAGAATCCGGTCACTCCGTGCAGGTCGCGCCAGAACAGCCGGCCGCGCTGGCCCAGGCGCGGGTAGAGCACCCCGCCCAGGCGCGTGCCGCGCGGCCACCAGAGGTACAGGCCGGTCACCAGCAACAGCACCGTCCAGCAGGCCGCCAGTTCCACCAGGTAGGAGCCGGTGCTGCCCATCAGCAGCTCGCCGTGCAGGTGGAACAGCTGGCGGCTGAAGCGCTGGTCCTCGACGACCTGGTGCAGCACTCGGGCGTCGGTCGGATCGACGTAGACGCGCTGCAGGTCCTCGCCGTTGCCGACCAGGACCTGTGCGGCGTCGCGCGGGCCATCCGGCAACTGGTAGGCATTCAGCCGCGCGCCGGGCACCGCGGCCAGGGCTGCGCGCACCTGTTCGCTGACCGGCAGCCGCGCGGCGGCCGCGTCCACCTGGTTGTAGGGGCTGTCGAGCAGGGCGTCGATCTGCGGGCGGAACAGGTAGATGGAGCCGGTGAGCGACAGGGCGAGGATGAACGGGATGCAGAACAGCCCGGCGTAGAAGTGCCAGCGCCAGATCAGGCGGTACAGCGCGGCGCGGTTGGCTGGTGTCATGGCGGGCCTCAGTAGTCGTAGCTCAGGCCGAGGAAGGCCGTGCGCTGCGGGTAGGGGTGGCTGACGTAGTATTTCTCGTTGCCCAGGTTGTCGATCCCGGCCGAGGCGGTCAGGTGCTCGTCGATGCGGTAGCTGGCCTTGACGTCGAACACGCTGTAGCGGCTGATGCCGCCGTAGGTGTCGTGGTTGTCGTCGGTGTTCAGCAGGGTGCCGTAGGAGGCGCTGGCGTAGCGGTAGCCCAGGGCGTAGGTCAGGCGCGCATCCTGGTGGTAGACCGCGGACAGGCGCGCCCGCCAGCGCGGGATGCGCGGGTAGTCGTTGCCTTCGGCGGCCGGGGTCAGGGCGTCTTCGAGGATTTGCGCTTGGGTCCAGGTCAGGCTGGCGGACAGGTCCAGGCCGGGCAGGCCGACGTCCTGCGCATCCAGCGCGCTCTCGATGCCGCGCAGGCGGGCGCGGTCGATGTTGTCGATGCGGGTGAGGTTGGGGCTGACGCTGGTGTCTGTCTGCGAGAACAGCGCGTCGTGGCGTTCCTCCTGGAACAGCGAGACGCGCAGCAGGTAGCGGTCCCAGCCGTACTGGGTGGTCCAGTCGAAGGAGCGCACGTCCTCGGGCTTGAGGTCCGGGTTGTTCTGCACCAGCTGGGTGCCGCTGCTGATCTGCTGGAACAGCTCGCCCACGGTCGGGTAGCGCACCGCGCGGCCGTAGGAGAAGCGCGTCTGCAGGGCGTCGGTGATGTCGAAGGTCAGCGCCGCCTTGGGCGAGATGTCGTTGCGCTGCTGGTCGTCGTAGTGGACCTGCTGCGGGGTGGTGGTGGCGTCGCGGTTGAAGCCGTCGAAGGCTTCCCAGTGTTCGGCGCGGGCGCCCAGGGTCAGGGTCCAGCGCGGGGCGAACCGCCAGGCGTCCTGCAGGTACAGCGCCTGGGTGCGCGTCTCGCCGCCGGAGGCCGCGACCTTGGCGCCGTTGCCGGCGGACTTCCAGTCGTCCAGCTGGTAGGTGCGCTGCTTCAGCAGGTAGTCGTCGATGTGGTAGCCGAAGGTGACCTCGTGGCTGTCGGGGCGCCAGATGCCGCGCAACTCGCCGGTCTGCCAGCCGGTGCCGTCCTGCACCTGGCGGGTGCCGGCCTGGCTCTGGCCGTAGCTGGAGGCGGTGCGGGTGGAGGAGTCGAGGTAGCGGTAGTCGCTGGCCGAGGCCTGCCAGTCGAAGAGGCCGCCGCTGTGGCTGGCGAACGACAGGCCGTTGAGCAGGTGCAGCTCGTCGGTGCGGCTGGGGTTGAGGCCGGAGACCTTGTACGAATGCCCGTCGATGTTGACCGTGCCGTTGTACAGGGTGCGCCCGCTGGCGTCCTTCAGGTAGCTGTCGACGCCGGTGTGGGAGTCGTTGGACCACAGGCCCAGGGTGTAGACCGCGGTGATGTCGTCGTTCAGGTCCCAGCCCAGCTTGAGCTTGCCCTGGTCCTGCAGGCTGTGGTCGATGGAGTAGCCGCCGAACACCAGGCGCTGCTTGCCGTTCTGGTCGTTGTCCGCGTGGGCTCCGCTGGCCGTGGGCGCGCCGGCCACCGGCGCCTTGCTCGACAGGCCGGCGGTGGCGTAGCTCATCGGCTGTCCCTGGCTGTCCAGGTGGTCGTAGGACACCCACACCGACAGCGGCCCGCGGCGGTCGCCGGCGGCCAGGCTGATATTGCCGGTGGCGTAGTCGTCGTGGCTGCCGTAGAGGTCGAAGTCCTGCCGCGAGCCGGTGACCGAGGCGTGGAATTCCGGGCGCGTGGGCATGCGCGTCTCCAGTGTCACCACGCCGCCCAGGGAGTTGCCCGGGTAGAGCGCGCTGAACGGGCCGTAGAGCACGTCGACGCGGGAAATCTCGGCGGGCGTCACCAGGCCCCAGCGCGGCGGGAAGGCGTAGCTGTTGCCGAGCAGGTTGGAGAGCAGCAGGTCGTCGGCGTAGACCAGCGACTGCGCGCTGGAAATGGTGCCGGTGGTGCGGGTGGCGAGAATGCCGTTGCGGTCGCCGATGAAGCGCTCGCGCACCTCGATGCTGGGCAGGTACTTCAGGGCCTGGGCGGAAGTGACCAGGTTGGTGCTCTCGCGCAGTTGCTCGGCCGTGCGGCTCTCGACCACGGCGGGGGCGCTGGCCAGGGCCGCGGGCAATGGCTGCTGGCCTTCGGCGCTGACCACCACATCGGCCAGGCGGGCAGGGGCGTCGCCATCGGCGGCGGTTTCGGCGTGGGCCGGCAGCAGCAGGCTGCCGGCCAGGCCGCAGAGCAGGGTGCGGGCGGCCGGGGGCTTCAGTGCGTAGGCAACGCACCGGCGCAGGGATGTGGACATCCGGATGATCCTTGTTCAGGACGACGGGAGCGCGGCCGGGCATGCGCGCAGGGGCACGCACGCCGGGGGCGCGGGTTCGGGGTGTCGTGGAACGGGATCAGGCCAGGGGCGGGCCGCGCGGACGGACGTCCAGCAGGTGCAGGAAGGGCGGGAGGGGCAGCGCCGGCGGCGGCGCCTGGGCATTGACCGGCCCCAGCGCCGGGGCCATGGCGATGGCCCAGAGCAGCGCCGGGCTGTCGTGCAGCAGGGTGCAGTAGCCGCAGGCCGGGTCGAGGCTGTTGTGGACCATGCCGCCATGGTCGCCGGCCGGGGCCTGCTGCATGGCCCCGTGGTCCATGGGCATCTGCCCCATGTCATGGGCGGAACACCAGGCGCCCTGGGGCGGCGGGGAATGCTCGACGGCCTCGAGGGTGCGCGAGAAAGTCGGGGCGAACAGCAGCAGCCCGAGGGCCATGACGGCCAGCCAGGTGGCGAGGCGGTACTGTGCTGAATGACGGCGCAAGTGTCGTCCCGATCGGTGGGGCCGGGGGTTGGGGGCGTTATGCTGCCATGCCGGGGGTTGCGGCTTCAATGTGGGCGGTGTCTGAGAGTGAGGGGGCTGTCCGCAGTGGCTGGACATTCTGCCGTTCGCGTGGGCTCCGGCTTCACGCTCACGAGGTATCCGGCTGACTGCGTGGCTGTTCGTTCTGCCCAACGGTCCCCTCTCCCGCTTGCGGGGGAGGGTTAGGGAGGGGGAGCGGAGTCAGGGTTGGCAGAGGTGCGTGGGCGAAGTCCGTTGCCCTCACCCCAGCCCTCTCCCGGAGGGAGAGGGGGCCGTTCGGAGTGAGTAGTGAGTTCGGAGTTATCCTGAGCGTGTAGGGCGTATAACCGTTCGCGGTTATACGCCGTTGGCCGGTGCGCTGATGCTTTCATGGAACTGTAGGAGCGAGCTTGCTCGCGAACGGGGTTTGTCGGGGACTGCGGCGTTGGGGTTGAGAGCGCCCTCTCCCCAACCCTCTCCCTGAAGGGAGAGGGGGCTGTCCTGAGTGAAGGGAGAATCCTGAGTCATCCTGATACTCCTCACTATCCTCGTCATTCCCGCGAACGCGGGAACCCAGTGACTGCCGGGTTCGCGAGCAAGCTCGCTCCTACGAAAAGCAAAAGCGCGCTCGCTCTTGCTCTGGCTTTTGGATTTCCAGAGAAATATCCGCGAACTCCGGAACGCCCCTTCAGAAGGCCGAGCGAAACCGGCGCTCAGGAGGTCATGCGACATGGATGTCGCGAGAGCCCCGCGGGCTACAGGGACGTACCCTCGGGGCGGGCCTCCGTGGCGGGGGAATTCGCGAGGGTAGCCCGGCTTTATCGGGCCCGTATGTTGGGGCAAGCCTTTTTGGTTCCTTTTGTGGCGTTTGACAAAAGGGACTCGCCCGAGGGGGCGAAACAAGAAACATCCGAGCACGCCGAAGCGGCGCAAACACACCCAAACAAGAAGTCTCTGGGTTCCCGCGTTCGCGGGAATGACGAGCTGGAGTGGAAACCAAGGTCCGAAAACGAAACCACACAACCCCTCAGGCCGACGAACAGCCAACCGAATCCACACAGCCTCCCTTGCGCAGTCCAGCGATACTGTCATGCTGTCATCACCGGTTTCGGCGGCCCCGGCCGCCGGGCCTTTCGGGGAAGCGAACACAATGACGGCGCCACGCCCGCCTTGTCGCCGGGCGGGCAGCGGCGCCTACCAGGATGGGCTATGCGTGGCATCGGCAGTTGGCTGTTGGCGGTGATTCTGGCGGGGCTGACGGCCCAGGCCCCGGCTCAGGACGAGCGGACCCTGCACGTGCTCGCCTGGCCCGGCTATGCCGACGCCGACGTGGTGAAGGCCTTCGAGCAGCGCGAAGGGGCAAAGGTGACGGTGACCTTCGTGGACTCCGACGAGGCCCTGTGGGACCGCCTGCACGCCCAGGGCGGGAGGCTGTTCGACGTGGTCGCCGCCAATACCGCGGAAATCCAGCGCTACCAGCGCGCCGGGCTGCTGCAGCCGCTGGACCTGGCGGCCATTCCCAACACCCGCCGGCAGCAGCCGCGCTTCCGCGACCTGGCCGGCATCGGCGGGCTGGTCGCCGACGGCCAGGTCTATGCCATCCCCTATACCTATGCCGCCATCGGGCTGATCTACGACCGCCGCCAGGTGCCGCAGCCGCCGCGCAGCATGGCCGAGCTGTGGAACCCGCGCTACCAGGGCAAGGTGCTGGCCTTCAACAGCGCCCAGCACAACTTTTCGTTCACCGCGCTGAGCCTGGGCATGCCCGACCCCTTCCACCTCGACGCCCGGCAGACGCAGCGTGTGACCCAGCGCCTGGTGGCGCTGCGGCGCAACCTGCTGGCCTACTACAGCCTGCCCGAGGAGGCCACCGAGCTGTTCGTGCGCCACCGAGCGGCGCTGATGTTCGCCAACTACGGCGCCCAGCAGTTGACGCAGCTGCGCCAGGCCGGCGCCGACGTCGGCTACGCCATCCCCGAGGAGGGCGCGCTGGCCTGGCTGGATTGCTGGGCGGTGACCCGTGCCGCCGGCGACCGGGCCCTGGCCCAGGCCTGGATCGACTACATGCTGGAACCCTCGGTCAGCGACCTGCTGACCCGCCGCCAGGGCCTGGACAACACCCTGAACGCCTCGGCCGCGCCGGACACCGGGGCCCGCCTGTACTGGCTGCAGCCGGTGGAGGACGTGGGCCGCCGCGAGGCGCTGTGGAGCCGCATCGTCTCCGGCGACCGGGCGGAGCGCTTCTGATGCGCCTGGGAATCACCGCCAAGCTCAGCATCCTCCTGGCCTGCATCGGCATCCTGTCCTCCGGCGTCACCGGCTACTACGCCTACACCGCCAACCGCCAGTTGCTGGCCAACGAGGCAGAGCGCAACCTGCTGACCTCCACCCAGTTGCTGGCCCAGCGCTTCACCTCGCTGCTGGACGACATCGGCGCCGACGCCCTGACCCTGGCCAACATGCCCTCGGCGCCCAAGGTGCTCGCGCCGCCCGATGGCGTGCTGGACGCGGTGGCGCAGGAACGCCTGGCCGGCGTGTTCGCCACCTTCATGCGCCTGCACCCGCAGTATTCCCAGGTGCGCCTGATCGGCCGCCGCGAGTACGGCCTGGAAGTGCTGCGCTACGACCGCGACGGCCCACGGGTGCTGCGCGTGGACGGCGAGCAGTTGCAGGAAAAGGGGCACTTCCCCTACGTCTTCGAAAGCCTGGCGCTGGCGCCGGGGCAACTGTTCGTCTCGCCGATCACGGTCAACCACGAGCAGGGCGCCCATGCCGCCGACGGCGCGCCGACGTTGCGCGTGGCCACCCCGGTGCCCGGCGGCGGGGGCGCCAATGAAGGCGTGGTGGTGATCAACGTCGACCTGAAGAAATTCCTCGCCCAACTGGTGGCCGACCTGCCGCAGGGCCTGGAGCTGTACCTGACCAACGAGTGGGGCGACTTCCTGGTGCACCCGGATCCGGCCATGACCTTCGGCTTCGACAAGGGCCGGCGCATCCTGGTGCAGGACAGCTTCGCCGAGACCCGCGGGCTGTTCGAGGGCGCCGGCAACGTGCTGGTCAACGACCTGCAGGGCGCGCAGCGCGAGCAGGGGCGGATCATGGCCTTCGTGCGCAAGCCCTTCGGCCTGCCCGGCCAGGGGCATTTCGTGGTGCTCGGCCTGGCCCGGCCGCTGGACGAGGTGCTGGCCAGCGGCCGGCCGCTGGGCCTGAGCATCATCCAGATGGTGCTGGTGTTCAGCCTGCTGGCCATCGCCCTGGCGGTGCTCTTCGCCCGCGCGCTGACGCGCCCGCTGCAGATGCTGATCCACGCCGCGGTGCGCTTCCAGGCCGAGCACAGCCTGGCGGCCGAGCTGCCGTTGCAGCGCCAGGACGAGATCGGCCTGCTGGCGCGCGGCTTCGACCAGCTGCGCAAGGAGCTCAAGGCGCGCATCGAGGCGATGAGCCGCAGCCAGCAGGAGCTGCAGCACCTGGCCAACCACGATTCGCTGACCGGCCTGCCCAACCGCATGCAGTTCTTCGGGCAACTGGAACAGGCCATCGCCCGGGTGGCCGCCAGCCACGAGCAACTGGCGCTGCTGTTCATCGACCTGGACCACTTCAAGCGCATCAACGACGAGATGGGCCACGCCGCCGGCGACGAGGTGCTGACCATCATCGCCCGCCGCCTGCGCCACGCGGTGCGCGACCAGGATCAGGTGGCGCGCCTGGGCGGCGATGAATTCGTGGTGTTGCTGCATGGGCCGGGCATCGCCGGCACCGCTTCGGCCGTGGCGCGCAAGATCCTCGCCGCCCTCGGCGAGAAGCTGCTGCTGCAGGGCGCGGTGGTGCAGGTGGGGGCGAGCATCGGCATCGCCCTGTACCCCGAGGATGGCAGCAGCGCCGAGGAGCTGCTGCTGTGCGCCGACGATGCCATGTACCGGGCCAAGATCGAGGGCCGGCGCAGCTTCGCCTGCCAGCAGGGCGGCGGCCTGGAGATCGACCGGCGCCCGGAGGGCTAGCTAGGCGTCCGCGGGTTTCTGCTGGGCGTAGGCGCGGGCCTTTTCTTCCATCAGCCGCAGCACCCGGGTGGCGGTCTCGACGTCTTCCCGGGGGATGCTGCCGAGCACTTCGGCGCGCAAGGCGTTGAGGGCTTTCTCCAGGCGCTCGGCCAATTCCCGTCCCGCATCCTGCAAATGGATGGCGCGTAACCGCCGGTTGCCCGGCACCATGTGCCGTTCCAGCAGGCCGGCGGCTTCTGCCTGGTCGAGCGTGCGCACCAGCGCCGCCGGGTGCACGCCGATGCAGTCGGCCAGCACGTTCTGCAGCACCCCGTCGCCCATGCGCGAGACCAGCAGCACCGGCGTGGCCACCGCCAGCGACAGGCCGCTCTCGGCCAGCACCAGGCTGGCGGCCTGCTGCCAGGCGCGGCGCGCCGGTTGCAGCGAGCCGGTGAGGGCGAACAGGTGATCCTGGGGCGGGCTGGGCATGGGGCGGTCCATTGCGGGTGGATTTCGCGCCGATGATACGGACCCGGGCGGCGAGTACCAAACCCGCCTCGGCTTATCTGTGCAAAGTCAATGATTGCATTGACAGCAATTCGTCGCCGGTTCCAGAATTCGCCCAGGCCGGCGGCAGCACCGGCACCTCACGACCCACCCCAGGTTCGCCTTCCATGAGCACCGAATTCCGCCCGCCGAGCCTCGCCCTCACTACCCTCGGCCTGGCCCTGGCCATCTTCATGCAGGTGCTCGACACCACCATCGCCAACGTGGCGCTGCCGACCATCGCCGGCAACCTGGGGGTGAGCGCCAACCAGGGCACCTGGGTGATCACCTCGTTCGCCGTCAGCCAGGCCATCTCCCTGCCGCTGACCGGCTTCCTCTCCCGGCGCTTCGGCGAGGTGCCGCTGTTCATCGGCTGCTCGCTGCTGTTCGTGGTCGCCTCCTTCCTCTGCGGCGTGTCCCAGGACATGGGCATGCTCATCCTGTTCCGCGCGCTGCAGGGCGCCGTGGCCGGGCCCATGTACCCGATCACCCAGAGCCTGATGATCAGCATCTACCCGCCGCACAAGCGCGGCACCGCCCTGGCGCTGCTGTCCATGGTGGCGGTGGTGGCGCCCATCACCGGGCCGATCCTCGGCGGCTGGATCACCGACAACTATTCCTGGCCGTGGATCTTCTTCATCAACCTGCCCATCGGCGCCTTCGCCGTGTTCGTGGTCAGCCGGCAGATGCGCGGCCGCCCCGAGCGCCTGCAGCGCACCCGCATCGACTACGTCGGCCTGGCGACCCTGGTGGTCGGCGTCGGCGCGTTGCAGATCCTGCTGGACAAGGGCAACGACGAGGACTGGTTTTCCTCGCCCTTCATCATCGCCTGCGCGGTGGTGGCGGCCATCGCCCTGGCGGCCTTCCTCATCTGGGAACTGACCGAGGACGAGCCGGTGGTGGACCTGCGGCTGTTCCGCCACCACAACTTCCGCTACGGCACCCTGGCGCTGGTGCTGTCGTTCTCGGCCTACTTCGCCATCAACCTGCTGCTGCCCCAGTGGCTGCAGCGCAACCTCGGCTACACCGCCACCTGGGCGGGCCTGGCGGCGGCGCCGCTGGGCATCGCGCCCTTGCTGCTGAGCCTGCTGGTGGGGCGCTACGCGGCCAACTTCGACCTGCGCCTGGTAGCCTCGGTGGCCTTCGTTGCCATGGGCGCCACCTGCTTCCTGCGCTCGGACTTCACCCTGGACATCGACTTCCGCCACGTCGCCCTGATGCAGGCGCTGATGGGCGTGGGCGTGGCGCTGTTCTTCATGCCCACCACGGTGATCCTGCTGTCGGACCTGGAGGCCCACGAGATCGCCGCCGGCTCCGGGTTGTCGACCTTCCTGCGGACCCTCGCCGGCAGCTTCTCGGCCTCGCTCACCACCTTCCTCTGGGACCGCCGCGCGGTGTTGCACCACGCCCAGCTCAGCGAGAGCATCACCACGTTCGACAGCGGCACGCGCAACAGCCTGGAGCTGCTTGGCCAGGGCGACTCGCACCTGGGCGCCAGCCTGCTGAACCAGATGATCACCCAGCAGGCCTACCAGATCAGCTTCAACGAGCTGTTCCACGCCCTGGGCTGGATCTTCCTGATACTGATGAGCGTGATCTGGCTGACGCGCCCGCCGTTCAGCGGCAAGGCGCGGGTGGCGGTGGCGGACCACTAGGGCCGCCGTTCCCGCGCGGGGCACGGCGGGTCATTCAGTCTCCGGACTTGGGCGGCGTTCAACCGGTCGCCGTGGGCCTCCAGGGTGGCCAGCGCCGCTTCCAGGCGCGCCACCGGCCAGCCCAGCTCGCGGTCGGCGAAGGCGATTTCCGCCTCGGCCACCTGGCAGCGCGCGCGGGCCACGGCTTCCCGCGGGCCGAAGGCGCGGGCGGCGGCGCGCAGCAGTTCGCGGGCGCGGGCCAGGTCGCCCAGGGCCAGGGCGCGGGCGGCGGCGTTGATCAGGGCATCCATCGGTCGGCTCCCGGGGTTCCCGCCAGTCTAGTCAGCGCACCGCTTGTGGGCATTCACACTGCGGCCGGGGAGCGGCGGCTTGCCCGCGAACGGTACGCGACGAACGGCGCCAGCCCCGGCAGACCGGGCGTCGTGGCGGCGCGGGCGGCAGCCGGGCAGGGCGCCAAGGCATGGACCTTGCTGAACTTGCCGGGCCCCCGGAAGGTCCGTCCCAGGGCGGAAGATGCAGCCGGCGCGCTGGCCGCCCGGTGGATTTTCCCGTGTTAGTCTTTTGGATTCTCATTCGCTTCGTCGTCCGCAGCGGCTCTTCGCGGGCGGCCCGAAACGTGGAGATCGGCCCATGTCCCGCCCGATCGATTCAGGTCTGGCCGACGCGGCCATTGCTGCTTGCGGTGATGCCTCGGCCAGGGCCCTGCTCGATGACTGGTTGAGCGAGCGCGACGCACCCTGCGCGCTCTTTCTCGATGTCGACGGTACCCTCCTGGATATCGTCGAGACCCCCGACGCGGTGCGCGTTCCCGACGACCTGCGCGCCGCCCTGCAAAGCCTGCACCGCCAACTGGACGGCGCCCTGGCGCTGGTCAGCGGACGCCCGCTGGCGCAGCTCGACGACCTGTTCGCCCCCCTGCGCCTGCCGGCCAGCGGTGGCCACGGCGCGCAATGGCGCCTGGCTGGCGGGCAGCCCATGCAACAGTTGCCGGCGGCCCATCTTGGCGCGCCGCAACGCGAGCAACTGCTGGCCCTGGCCCGGCGCCATCCCGGCGTGCTGGCCGAGGACAAGGGCAGCAGCCTGGCCCTGCATTACCGCGCCGCGCCCGAGGCCGGCCCGTTCCTGGCGGCGGCCCTGGAGCGCCTGCTGCGCGGCCCCGAGGGCGCCGGGCTGCGGCTGCTGCCGGGGAAGATGGTGTTCGAGGTGCTGGCCCACACCAGCGACAAGGCCCAGGCCATCCGCCGCTTCCTCGGCGAGCCGCCCTTCGCCGGGCGCCGGCCGCTGTTCATCGGCGACGACCACACCGACGAGCCGGCCCTGGCGCTGATGCCGCAGTTGCACGGCCTGGGCCTTTCGGTCGGGCGCCTGGCGCCCGGCGCGCGGGCCGCCTTCGACCATCCGCGCGCGGTGCGCGAGACACTCATTCAGGCCACGAGGAGGACACAGGCATGAGCAAGCACAACGGCGCGCTGGACCTGGGGCTGATCGGCAACTGCCGCGTCGCCGCCCTGGTGAACCGGCAGGCGCGCCTGGTGTGGTGGTGCTACCCGAACTTCGACGGCGACCCGGCCTTCTCCCGGCTGCTGGCCGGCGACGAGGAAAAGGGCTTCTGCGACGTGCTGCTCGACGGCATGGTCAGCAGCCACTCGGAATACCAGCCCAACACCGCGATCATCCGCACCACCCTCACCGACGCCGCGGGCAACGCCGTGCGCATCACCGACTTCGCCCCGCGCTTCCTGCAGTACGGCCGCTACTTCCGCCCGGCGCAGCTGTGCCGGCTGGTGGAGCCGGTGCAGGGGCTGCCGCGGGTGACCCTGCGCATGCGCCCGACGCACCACTACGGCAAGCCGTGCGAGGCGGTGGCCGGCTCCAGCCACATCCGCTACCTGGGCGGCGACCAGGCGCTGCGCTTGACCACCGATGCGCCGCTGTCCTACGTCATGCAGGAAACGCCCTTCGCCCTCAAGCACCCGGTGAGCCTGGTGATGGGCGTCGACGAACCGCTGGACGAATCCCCCGAGCAGGTGGTCCGCAGCTTCCTCGAACGCACCCGCGCCGGCTGGTACGAGTGGGTGCGCTCGCTGGCCATCCCCTTCGAATGGCAGGACGTGGTGATCCGCGCGGCCATCACCCTGAAGCTGTGCAGCTTCGAGGAGACCGGGGCGATCATCGCCGCGGTGACCACCTCGGTGCCCGAGGCGCCGGGCACCCAGCGCAACTGGGATTACCGCTACTGCTGGCTGCGCGACGCCTACTTCGTGGTGCTGGCGCTGAACCGCCTGGGCGCCACCAAGACCATGGAACGCTACGTCGACTTCATCACCACGGTGGCGGTGGAGGGCGCCGAGCTGCGCCCGCTGTACGGCGTGGTCCCGGCCATGGACCTGACCGAGCGCATCGAGCCGGACCTGGCCGGCTTCCTCGGCCACGCCCCGGTGCGCGTCGGCAACCAGGCGGTGGAGCAGGTGCAGCACGACGTGTTCGGCTCGGTGGTGCTGGCGGTGCTGCAGAGCTTCGTTGACCAGCGCCTGCCGCATCCCGGCGACGAAGGCATGCTGCGCCTGCTGGAAAGCCTGGCCGAGCGCGCCGCGCGCAACGCCTTCGTGCCCGACGCGGGCATCTGGGAATACCGCGGCCGGCAACGCGTGCACACCCACTCGGCGATGCTCTGCTGGGCCGCCTGCGACCGCGTGGCGCGCATCGCCGCGCGCCTGGGCCACGGCGAGTCGGCGGCGCGCTGGCGCAAGGAGGCCATGCGCATCCGCGAGGGCATCCTGCGCGAGGCCTGGAGCGAGCGGCGGCAGTCCTTCACCGGCAGCTTCGGCGTCGACGACCTCGACGCCAGCGTGCTGCTGATGCACGAGCTGGGGCTGATCGAGGCCGACGACCCGCGCTTCGTCGCCACCGTCGACTGCATCGGCCGCGAGCTGAACGTCAACGGCCACCTGCTGCGCTACGCCGCCGCCGACGACTTCGGGGTGCCGGAGACCGCCTTCCTGGTGGTCAAGTTCTGGTACCTGGACGCCCTGGCCGCCATCGGCCGCCGCGACCAGGCCCGCGAGCTGTACGCCGAGCTGCTGGCCGCGCGCAACAGCTTCGGCCTACTGTCCGAGGACCTGCATCCGCACACTGGCGAGATGTGGGGCAACATTCCGCAGACCTACTCCATGGCCGGCTTGATCAACACCGCCATGCGTCTGTCCATGAGCTGGGAGGAGGGCCTATGTCGCGGCTTGTAGTGATTTCCAACCGGGTGGGCATGCCCGATGCCGAGGGCCGGCCCGCGCCGGGCGGCCTGGCCGTGGCGGTGGCGGCCACCCTGCGCGAGCGCGAGGGCCTGTGGTTCGGCTGGAGCGGCCAGGTGGCGGAGGTGCCGGCCGAGCCGACCACCCTGCAGAACGACAACATCACCTACATGGTCACCGACCTGCCGCCGCAGGACTTCCAGGAGTACTACAACGGCTTCGCCAACCGCGTGCTCTGGCCGATCCTGCACTACCGGGTGGACCTGGCCGAGTTCACCGAGGCCGACTTCGGCGGCTACCTGCGCGTCAACGAATTCTTCGCCGAGCGCCTGAGCCCGCTGCTGCAGCCGGACGACGTGCTGTGGGTCCACGACTACCACCTGATCCCCCTGGCCGTGGCGCTGCGCGAACGCGGCCACCGCAACCGCATCGGCTTCTTCCTGCACATCCCCATGCCGCCGCCGGACCTGCTCACCGCGCTGCCGCACCACGAGGAGCTGGTGCGCGCGCTCACCGAATACAACCTGATCGGCTTCCAGACCGAGAACGACGCCGACAACTTCGCCCGCTACCTGACCCGCGTGGTGGGCGCAGCCACCCCCGATTCGCGGCGCTTCAGCCTGGGCCACCAGCACTTCCGCGTCGGCGTGTTCCCGGTGGGGGTGGACGTCGAGGGCTTCCGCCACCTGGCCGAGGAGGCCGAACACGGCCCGCTGGCCGCCAAGCTGGAGGAGAGCCTGGTGGGCCGGGCGCTGATGGTCGGGGTGGACCGCCTGGACTACTCCAAGGGCATCACCAACCGCCTGGACGCCTACGAGCGCTTCCTGGAGAAATACCCCGAGCGGCAAGGCAAGGTGACCTGCCTGCAGATCGCCCCCGGCAGCCGCCAGGAGATTCCCGAGTACGCCGAGATCGACGCCGCGGTGAGCGCCCGCGTGGGGCACATCAACGGCCGTTTCGCCGCGGTCTCCTGGGTGCCGCTGCGCTTCGTCAGCCGCAACCTGGGCCGCGAGGACATCGCCCTGGTCATGCGCCGCGCGCGCATCGGCCTGGTCACGCCGCTGCGCGACGGCATGAACCTGGTGGCCAAGGAGTTCGTCGCAGCGCAGGACCCGGCCGACCCCGGCGTGCTGATCCTCTCGCAGTTCGCCGGCGCCGCCGCCGAGCTGGGCGCCGCGCTCATCGTCAACCCCCATGACCGCGACGCCCTGGCCGACACCATCGAGCGCGCCCTGGAGATGCCGCTGGAAGAACGCCAGGCGCGCCACCAGGAGATGTACTCGGTGCTGGAGGCCAACCACATCCGCTACTGGGGACACGGCTTCATCGAGGCCCTGACGCGCCCTGGCGTGCCGCTGAACTGGCTGTCCAGCCGCGGGGCCAACCGCTGAGCCGGCCGGGCCCGCTCACCGCCCCCGCGGCAGGCGCAGGCACGCCCGCAGGCCGCCTTGCGCGCGGTTGGCCAGGCTTGCGCTGCCGCCCAGGCGCTGCATGATCATGGCGACGATGGACAGCCCCAGCCCCGCGCCGCCTTCGTTGCCTTCGCTGTAGAAGCGCTGGAAGGCGCGCTCCAGGTGCGCTTCGGCGATGCCCGGGCCCTGGTCCTCGACGGCCAGCTCGAAATGCGCGCCATCGGTGCGCAGGCCGATGCGGACCAGTCCGCCGGGCGGGGAGAAGTTCACCGCGTTGGTCACCAGGTTCTGCAGGGCGATGCCGATGGCGCCGGCGTCGCTGTCCAGGCGGTAGTCGCCGGGTTCGATCTCCAGCACCGGCTCCAGGCCCTGGCGCAGTATCCAGGGGGTGAGTTCGGCGAGGGTGTCGGTGACCACCGCGGCCAGGTCCAGCGGGGCGAACTGGCGCTGCGCCAGCTGCGGCTCGACGCGGGCCAGGGTGAGCAACTGGTTGACCACCCGGCTCAGGCGGTCGACGCCGCCGATGAGGAAGTCCAGGGCCTCGCGGCGTTCCGTCTCGTTGCGCGCCTGCAGGGCGTTCTGCGCGTGCAGGCGGAGCACCGCCAGGGGCGTGCGCATCTCGTGGGCGGCGTCGGCGATGAAGCGGTGTTCGCGGCGCAGCAGCGCCTCCAGCTGGCCGAGCAGGCGGTTGAGCGCGGCCTGCATGGGTTCCAGTTCCCTGGGCAGCGGCACCAGTTGCAGCGGCTCCAGGGAGTCGGCGTGGCGGGCGCGGATCACCTTCGCCATGTTCTGCAGCGGCTGCAGGCCCCAGCCGATGGCCAGCCACACCAGCAGCACCAGGGCCAGGCTGCCGAGCATGAAGGGCAGCAGGGTGTGGCGGACGATGCGCCCCACCAGGTCCTCGCGCACGTCGTCGCGCTCGCCCACCCAGATCAGCAGCTTCTGCGCCGGCACCGGCAGCAGGAAGCCGCGCCAGTGCCGGCCTTCCACCTCGTAGTTGGCGAACCCCGGCGTGCGCAGCGGCGCGCTGAAGGTGGGCGCGCTGGGCGTGTGCACCAGGATCTGGCCATCCTCGCGCCACACCTGGAAGGCCAGCTTGTTCTCGTAGGGATGGCCGACGCGGTGCCGGCCGACCTGGCTCAGCGCCTCGTCGAAGGCGGCGTAGAGGTTGCGCCGCCCGGCCTCGTCCAGCGGCATGCTCATCACCCCCTGCAGCAGGCGGGCGTTCTGCGCCAGGTGGGCGTCGTAGACCTCGGCGATCTCGTGGCTGCTGTCGTGGTAGTTGTACAGCGCCAGCAGCCCGGTGCCGAGCAGCAGCAGGGCCGTCACCCGCAGCAGGGTGCGCCGGCGCAGCGAACTCATGCCTGGCCTTCCACCAGGTAGCCGATGCCGCGCACGGTGCGGATGAGGTCGCCGGAGAGCTTCTTGCGCAGGTGGTAGATGTGCACCTCCAGGGTGTTGCTCTCGGCTTCCTCGTCCCAGCCGTAGAGCAGCTGCGTCAGGCGCTCGCGGGTGAAGACCTTGCCCGGCTGCGCCAGCAGCTCGTGCAGCAGCAGGTATTCCTTGGGCGTCAGCAGCACCGGCTGGCCCTGGTAGCTGACCTGCTGGGTGGCCGGGTCGAGGCTCACCCCGGCATGTTCGATCAGCACCCGGGCGCGCCCGGCGCTGCGCCGCAGCAGGGCGCGCAGGCGGGCCTTGAGCTCGTCCAGGTCGAAGGGCTTGACCAGGTAGTCGTCGGCGCCGGCGTCCAGCCCGGCGATGCGGTCCTCGGTGGCGTCGCGCGCGGTGAGGATCAGCACCGGCAGGTTGGCGCCGCCGGCGCGCAGGCGCTTGAGTACTTCCACGCCATCCAGGCGCGGCAGGCCGAGGTCGAGCACCGCCAGGTCGAATGCCTCGTGCTGCAAGGCGTGCAGCGCGCTGGCGCCGTCCTTGAGCCAATCGATGGTGTAGCCCTCCTGGCGCAACCCCGTGCGCACGCCTTCGCCCAGGGCGCTGTCGTCCTCTACCAGCAATAGCCGCATGCTCAGTCCTGCTTGTCCTTGATCGCCTTGAGTAAAGCATCGATTTCGCCGCGGCGGCCCTGGTCGGCCAGCTCGCGCCCCGGCCGCGGCGGGGCCTGCAGGGCCTTCTGCAGGGCGCTGCGGGCCTCTTCGTAGCGGCCCTCGCGGTACAGATGGTCGCCCCAGAAGTACAGGCTGTCGATGCCCGTGGGGTTGATCTGCAGCGCCTTGCGCAGCATGGCCTCGGCCTTGTCGGCGTCGCCGAAACCGATCGGCCAGCCCGGCACGCGGTCGTAGAGGGCGCCCAGGCTGGTATAGGCCGAGCCTTGCAGCGCGCCGGGGTCGAGCTGCAGGGCCTTCTCCAGGCTGGCGCGGGCGCTCTTCACCTTGCCCAGGGCGCCGAGGCCGCCGACCGCGCCGGCCCAGCTGCTGGTGATGATGCCGTTCCAGATCCAGGCTTCGGCGGCGCCGGGCTGCTCGCGGGTGAAGGCTTCGCTGTCGCCGGCGAGCTTCTCGAAGGCCGCGGCGCGCTGGGCCTCCGGCAACTGGTACTGGATCTGCGCCCAGCGTTGCTGGAGGGCGGCCAGGCGCTGCGTGCCGGCGGGGTCGAGGGCCCAGGCGAAGGGAGCGATGGCCAGCAGGAAGATGAGGATCAGGCGCTTCATTCCAGGGGCTCCCGGGTGTTGGCGTCGCTGTAGCGACGGATCAGTGGCAGTTGCTTGCGCAGGGCGCGGTCGACCAGGCCGGGGAGCATGCTGTTGAGGCGCACGAAAAGCTTCTCCGGCCAGCCCAGGTACAGCTCGCTGCGGTTCTTCTGCACGGCGTCGAGCACCGCCCGGGCGACGTCGCGCGGGTCGTCCATGCCCACCTTCAGGGCCAGGTTCAGCGCCGTGGCGGCGGCCGAGTTCATGTTGGTGCGGGTTGCCCGCGGAGCGACGTAGAGCACGTCCACCGGGGTGTCGGCCAGTTCCCGGCGCAGGGCTTCGGAGAAGCCGCGCAGGGCGAACTTGCTGGCGCAGTAGGCGGCATAGCCGGGGTAGCCGATGGAGCCGTAGGTGGAGCCGACGTTCACCACCAGGGCGTGGGGCTGCTCGCGCAGCAGCGGCAGCATCACCCGCGTCAGCTGCAGGGTGGCGGTGATGTTCAACGCCAGCAGGTCGTCCAGGGCCTGTTCGTCCAACTGGTCGAGCAGGGCGAAGCGATTCACCCCGGCGGCGTTGATCAGCAGGTTGGCGCCGCCCATCTGCCACGCCGCCTCGACCACCGCCTGGCGGCCTCCGGCCGTGCGCAGGTCGGCGCACGCCCAGAGCAGCTGCTGCGGGTAGCGCCGCCGCAGCTCGGCCAACGGGCCCGGATGACGGCTGACCGCCAGCACCCGGGCCCCGGCGGCGCACAGCTGTTCGGCCAGTTGCAGGCCGATGCCGCCGCTGGCGCCGGTGAGCACCGCGCGGCAGTCAGGCAGGCGCATGCTGCACCTCACCCAGGCCGGCCCGGGCCCGCGGCAGGCCGCGGAACATGTCGGCGTACAGCTGGTACACCACCCTGGCGGCGTGGACCACCGCCTGCTGGTCGGCGGCATCGTCCAGGCGGTTCATCAGCGTGCGGTAGGTGGCCATGTGGTCCTGGTCCAGGGCGCCGTGGGAGCTCAGATAGCCGAAGGCGCCCGGCGGCAGGCCGAGGCCCTGCTGGATGCTGCCGGCGGCCTGGGTGGCCAGGGCGATGCTGGTGCCCTCCAGCACGTTGACCATGCCGAACAGGCCCACCGGGTTGTCGCGGGCGATCAGGTCGTAGAGGAAGGCCACCATCAGCTCGATGGGCAGCGCCGGGCGGCTGTTGCGCACCTGCTCGGGATCGCCGCCGCAGGCGGCGATGTCGTCGAGGATCCACTGCTCGTGGCCGTACTCTTCCTCGATGTAGTCGCACACCGCCTTGCGCAGCCACTCCAGGCGCGGGGGCAGGCGGGCGCCGCAGGCCATCATCAGCGGCACGGTATGGCGCACGTGGTGGTAGGCCTGGGTGAGGAAGGCGACGTAGCCCTCCAGGCTGACGACGCCGTCCAGGGCGTCGCGGATCACCGGTACGCCGAACAGCGCCTGGCGCTCCTGGGCGGTGGCCGATTGCAGGGTGTCGAAGAATGCCATGGTGTTGAACCTCATTCGGTCACGAGGGAAAAGAGTTCGTTGCGGTAGCGTTCGAGGATGGCCGCGCGACGTGGCCGGCCGTTGGCGGTGAGGGTGCCCTCGGCGGCGCTGAAGGGCCGCGGCAGGCGGCGCCAGGCGTGCACTCGGGCGTAGTCGGGGAGGGCAGCGTTGCAGCGCTGCACCGCCTGCTCCAGGTCGCCGTCGCTGGCCTGCGGGTCCAGCGGCCAGAGCAGCGCCAGGTTCTGGTGCAGACCCTCGCCATGGACGAAGGCCTGGAGGATGGCGCCGCCCTGGCTCAGCTCGGCCTCGATCCATTCCGGGTTGACGTTGCGCCCGAAGCTGGTGATGAACTGGTTCTTCTTGCGCCCGGCCAGGTACAGGTAGCCCTCGGCGTCGAAACGGCCGAGATCGCCGGTGGGCCACCACTGCCCGGTGCAGGGCGGCTCGCCCAGGTAGCCGAGCAGGGTGGCGCCGCGCACCAGCACCTCGCCGTCCTCGGCCAGGCGTATCTCGACGTGCGGCAGCGGCCGGCCGACGCTGCCCGGGCGCTGCTCACCGGGGCGGTTGAGGCAGACCACCGAGGCGCATTCGGACAGCCCATAGCCCTCGTACACCGGCAGGCCGACGGCGGCGGCGCGCTGCAGCAGGCTGGCCGATACCGGCGCGCCGCCCACCGCGACGAAGCGCAGCGGGCCGACGCGCATCAGCCCGCGCTCGATGGCGCTGACCAGGCCGAGCAGCAGTTGCGGCACCAGGATCAGGCTCTGCGCGCCGCTGAGCGCCACGCAGCCGAGCAGGCGCTGCCAGTCGACCCCGCTGGCGCCGCTGATGCCCAGCTGCGCCTGCGGCAGCAGGGTGATGCTGGCGCCGGCCAGCAGCGCGGCATACAGGCCGAGGTTCTCCAGCAACACTGCCAGCGGCAGCACCGCCAGGTAGCTGGCGGGCTCGGCCGGGCGGCTGGCCCGCTCCAGCTCGTTGGCCACCTGCAACAGCGCCGCGGCGGACAGGCACACGCCCTTGGGCGCGCCGGTGCTGCCGGAGGTATAGGTGAGCTTGGCGGTACCCGGCGGCATGCCGGCATCCACCACCGACGGGCGCCACCAGAACGGCTCGCCGGGGCTGAAGCCCAGTTCGCGCAATTCGTCGTGCAGCTCGGCCGGGGCCAGCACCAGCGTGGCCTGGCTCTGCATCAGGCAATGGGCGCGCTGGGCCGGGCTGAAGAACGGCGGCAGGAGCACGCAGGGGCGCTCGCCGAACAGCGCCGCCAGGTCCCAGAACAGCGCTTCGGGGCCGTTGTCCAGGGCGAAGGCGACGACGCCCGGCGGCTGTTGGCGCAGCAACGCCTCGCGGGCCTGCACCTGCTCCAGCAGCTGGGCATGGCTATAGCGTTCGCTGGCGTCGCGCAGGGCGATAGGCTCGCCCGGAAGCCGCGCGTGTTCCTCCAGGCGCTGGCGGAAGGCTTGCAGTTCAGGCTGCATGGCCGGCCTCCGTCAGCAGCAGGGGAAAGCCCAGGCGCTCGAACACCCGGTTGCGCTCCAGCTGCGCATGGCCGTAGCGGATGTCGCCGGCGAACACCTGCGGATGCTGCTCGTAGTAGCTGCCCCAACTGGCGCCTTCGCCGTTCAGCCGGGCGGGGTCGGCGCGGCCCAGCACGCTCGGTTCCAGCCCCAGGCGGTGGAAGCTGTTGACCAGGCTGGCGGCGCCGGTGAAGGCCACCCAGTTCAGCTCGCGGGCGGCCAGCAGCCAGGTCACCGCCACGATGATCAGCCGCGCGCTGCCGGCGCTGAGCGCGGACAGGTTGCCCACCTCCACCAGCTCGTCGCGCCCGACGATGCGCCCGGCCAGGCGCGACACCGGCGCTTCCAGCGGTTCGTCCAGGTAGCCTTCGAGAAACAGCGGCCCGCCGGCGGCCAGGCGGATGCCCACCGCGGCGCTGAGCCGGCCCTGGCTGTCGTACAGGCCGAGCAGGTCGGGCAGGAAGTGCTGCACGTCGGCATGGTGCATGCGCTCGAAGCGCTCGTGGATGAACGCCTCCAGCGCCTCGCGGCCGGGTTCGCCCGCGCGGCGCAGGACCAGGCTGGCCATGCGCTCGGCGTGGGTGCCGAAGCGCAATGGAAAAAGGGCGTTCCATTGTGTCTGTGTCATGTCGTTCCCCCCAAGCGGGACTGGCGGCTGGAGGGGAGTATCGGCAGCGAATCTGAATGCAGTCTGAAGCGGGGGCAGGGGTGTTCAGGCGTGGAGCGGGTTCTGGAGGGGGACTTATGGTCGTAGGTGCAACGATCCTGCCGGCTGCGTCGAGGGGCTTTTCGTAGGATGGGTTGAGTTTGCGAAACCCGTGCGGCCTTGGCGATGGGTATCGCTTCGCTCAACCCATCCTACGTCGGCTTTGCTGTTGTAGGAGCGAGCTTGCTCGCGAACGGGTGTTTACCGAAGGCTTCGGTGTGTTGGGTGAATGCCGAGAACGGATTTGGTGCCAGCCGGCCACGCGGTGCAGGCCAGCTAACGCGAAAATATCAGCGCACGCCGGACAGTCCCCTCTCCCTTCAGGGCGGGGCGCGCAGCCGAGGGTTAGGGAGAGGGGACGGGACCAAGCCCAAACACCGTCATTCCCGGCCAGCACCAAAAGCTTACTCCCCCTCAAACGTCCCCCACAAACAAGCCCTACCACCAAGCACCACCTGCCGCCCCCGCGCAAAGGCATGCACCAACTCCAACCGCTCATCCAGCAACAGGATGTCCGCCTCCAACCCCACAGCCAGTCGCCCCTTGCGCCCCTGAATACGCAACAGGTCGGCCACGTTGCTGGTAAACGGCCGCAGCGCCTGCTCCAGCGGCAGTTGCTCGCGTAAAACCAGATCACGCAGCTCGTTCATCAGGCTCTTGCACCCCGCCAGGGCCAGCCCCGTCAGCCGGCCGTCGCTATCGAACACCGGCTGGCTGCCGTTGGCGTCCGAGCTGATGGTCAGCCGCTGCAGCGCGACACCCGCGCTCAGCGCCTGGATCACCGCGCGGCTGGCTTTCAACGCCTGCTTGGCGCCCAGTTCGGGGTTGATGCCGCTGGTGAGGTCGATGTTGCCGCCGTCCAGGGCGAAGCGGATCGCCGCCTCGTAGAGCGCCGCCGTGCGGTTGACGTGGGTCGGCAGCAGTTGGCCGATGGGGACGTCGCTGTGTTCGAGGATGCCGTACAGCGGCTCCAGCGCCCGGCGCCCGTTGCCCAGGTGGAACACGCTGATGCCCGCCTTGCCGCCCAGCAGGCCGCCGAGCCGGGCTTCGGCGGCGATGCGCGCCAGTTCGCCGATGCCCGGCGCGGACGAGCGATGGTCGGAGATGGCCGTCTTCACCCCGATGATGGGATCGATGAAGGCGATGTCGCGCTGGATGCTGCCGGTGATGGTGGGCGTCGGGACGGCGTAGGCGCCCGTCAGCATGAAGGCTGTGATGCCCTCGGTGTTCAGGGCGCGGGCCTTGGCCAGCAGCGATTCGGGGTGGCGGGTGATGGCGTCGGTGCCGAGCAGGCCGACCACGGTGGTGATGCCGCCTTCCAGCAGGCTGGACAGGCGCACCTCCGGCGTGCGGCTGTGGGGCCCGGCTTCGCCGCCGCCGCCGATCAGGTGCAGGTGCTGGTCGATGAGGCCTGGGCAGAGCGTCAGGCCCCGCGCATCGACCTCCTGGCAGCCCGGCAGGTTGGGCGCCTGCAGATGCTCGGCGATCGCCAGGATGCGTTCGCCGCCGATCAGTACGTCGCGTCGGCCGAGCTTCTCGGGGGCGTAGAGTTCGCCGCCGCGCAGCAGCAGGAAAGCCGGCGGCGCGGGGGCTGCGTTGGTCATCGTCATTCGGCCCAGCCGCCTTCCAGTTGTTCGCGGGTTTCCTCGACGCCGACCTGCCACAGCTCCTGCATCAGCGCGTCGTCCTTGTGGTAGGCGCCGCCGTAGTTGCCGTCGCCGATGTAGGCGCGCACGGCCTGCGGGCCCAACTGGCGCAGGCGGGCCAGGTCGACCATGGGCTTGCGTTCCTCGGGCGGGGTCTGGCCGGGGATGCGTGTCCAGGGGAAGTTCTCCATCCACGAGGCATGGGAGGCCAGCGCGTCGATCTCGCGAACCTTCGCCAGAGTGCGCGGCGTGCTCCACCAGTTGTGCAGCTTGACCCGCGCCTGCGGGTGCCGGCACAGCCACTGCTGGATTTCCGCCTGCACCGGGCAGTTGCCGCCGTGGCCGTTGACCAGCAGGATGCGGCGGAAACCCTGCTGGTGCAGGCTGTCCAGCACGTCGACCAGCAGCGCGAAGTAGGTCGCCGGGCGCAGCGAGACGGTGCCGGGGAAGTCGCCGAAGTAGGGCGTCATGCCGTAGGGCAGGGCCGGGAACACCGGCAGCCCCAGGGGCTCGGCGGCCTCGATGGCCACCCGCTGGGCGAGGATCACGTCGGTCATCAGGCTGAGGTAGGCGTGCTGCTCGGTGCTGCCCAGCGGCAGCAGGACGCGGTCGTCCAACTGCACCTGGCGCTCCACCTGCATCCAGTTCATGTCGCCGATGAACATGGCTTGCTCCTGTCGTTGCGGGCGGTTGTGAAGTGCCGTTCCAGCACCTCGCGTTCGACGGCCGGGGTGGCCAGGCTGACGACCACGGCGACGGCCATGCCGAGCAGCCAGGCCGGCAGCAGCGGGTCGGTCCGCAAGGTCAGCCAGCCGTCCAGCCAGCCGGCCTTCAGCACGACGAAGCACAGCTCGCCGAGTAGCACGCCGGCCAGCGCGCCGGCGGCGGTGGCGCGCTTCCAGTACATGCCGAGGATCACGGCGATGACCCAGATGCCCAGGCCGCCGAAGGCGAAGCGCACGATCTCGAAGATGCTGGCGGGCTTGAGCACGCCGATGGCGATGCCGGCCAGGCCGATCAGCAGGGTGACCCAGTGCGACAGCCGGAGCACCCTCGCGTCGCTGGCCGCGGGGTTGATCAGCTTCTGGTAGAGGTCGCGGCTGATGCCGCCGGTGGCCACCACCATCAGCGCCGACACCGTCGACATGCCCGCCGAGACGATGCCGGCGATCATGACCGAGGCCAGGATCGGGTCCAGCGAGCGCTGCAGCAGCATCGGCACCACGAAGTCGGCGTCGCGGCCGACGAGGCCCGGCAGCGAGACGAAGGCGTTGACCCCGGCCCACTCGATCAGGGTGGCCGAGACCAGCATGCCCAGGGTGCCCAGCAGCACGCTCTTGAACAGCACGGCGTGGCTCTTCATGGCGTAGAACTTGGTGAACAGCGTCGGCTGGCCGATGGTGAAGAAGCTCCACATCAGGATCATGGTGACGTAGACGCTCCAGCCGTATTCGCCCTTGCTGCCGGGGTGGGCGAGGTGGCCGGGGCTGTCCGTCGCCAGCTGCGCGGTGATGGCTTCCAGGCCGCCGCCGGCGCGGACGGAGATGACGAAGGTGACCACCGCGGTGAGCACCATCAGGCTGCCCTGCAGCACGTCGGTGAGCATGGCGCCGCGCATGCCGCCGTACATGCAGTAGAGGATCACGATGCCACCGGTCACCACCACGCCGACCCACTCCGGGTAGCCGGTGAAGGTCTTGACGATGATGCCGGCGCCCACCAGTTGCGCGCCGGTCATGGCGACCAGGAACACCACCATGGCGATGGCGTGGATGGCGCGCATCGGCGAGGACTGGTAGCGGTCGGCCAGGTAGTCGCTCATGGTCAGGTAGTGGTTGCGCCGGCCCAGCTCCATCAGCCGGCGGCCGACCAGCAGCGCGGGGATCAGCATGGAGAAGGCCACCCCGGGGATGGTGATGCTCATCCCGGCGAAACCGTTGCCGTAGGCGATGGCCGGCACGCCCATGAAGGTGCTCATGCTGTACTGGGTGGCGAAATAGGCGATGCCCGAGACGATGGCGCCGGCCTTGCCGCCCATCACCAGGAACTCCTTCATGTCGCGCGTCTGGCGCGCGGCGACGTAGCCGATGGCGGCGATGACCAGGAAGTAGACGCCCATGGTCAGCAGGAAGGGGCCGGGCGTGGGCGTCAGCAGATGATCGATGTCAGACATGCGCGTCGGCTCCTTCCGGTTCCGCCTGGAAGCCGCGGTATTCCGGGCGCTTCAGGCATTGCACGGCGAACAGCGCGGTGAGCGCGATGACCACGCCGCCGTGGACGATCCAGCCGAAGAGAAACAGCGGCACGCCCCAGGGGCCGGCCACGTAGGTTTCGCTGTAGTACCAGGGCAGCGGCAGCATGATCAGCCCGTACATGAACATGAACACGAGGAACCAGCCCCGCTCGAATCGGTTTTCCCAGACGCCCATCGTTACTGCTCCTGAATGCGAAGTGTGGTGAGGGGCCCCGGCGAACGCGGGGCCCGCATGTGCGTGTTAGGGCGGGCTACGGAGGCTGGTCCAGGTAGAGGTAGGGCAGCAGCCGTTCGGTCTGGGCGCTGATGGCTTCGAGCGAATCGCCGGTGTGCTGGGCCAGCGCCGCGCCCAGGGCCTCGATGAGCGCGACCATGCCGGCGTTGGAGGCGTACAGCAGCGGGTGCTCCGCAACCGCGTAGAGCGCGGTGTCGGCCAGTGTGGCGATGGGCGAGGCAGGGCCGTCGGTGAGGGCCAGCACCTTGCAGCCGCGCTGGCGGGCCAGGCCGAGCAGCTCGACGATGCCGCGCGAATAGCGGGGCAGGGCGATGCCGATCACCAGGTCGCCTGCGCGCAGCACGTTGATCCGCCGCAGGGCCGACTCGACGCCGCCCATGGCGGCGAGGTCCTTGACCCCGGCGCGGAACGGCTCCAGGCAGTTGGCGGCGAAGGCCGCGTGGATGGCGCTGACGCCGAGGCCGGCGACGTACACCTGGCTGGCGTTGGCGAGCAGCTCGACGGCGCGGCGCACCTGCTCGTCCTGCAGCAGCTCGTGGCTGCGGCGGATGTTGCCGGCGGCGCTGTCGAGGGATTCGCGCACGACGCCGGCGGCGCCGATGTCCCGCGCAAGGCCCAGGCGCAGCTTCTCCACCGGGGCGTAGGCGCTTTCGTAGAGCTTGCGCAGCGTGGCGCGGAAGGGCGGGTAGCCGTCGCAGCCGCAACGGTGGGCGAAGCGGTTGATGGTGGCGACCGAGACGCCGGCGGCCCTGGCCAGCTCGTCGATGTTCATGGTGGAGACCGCCAGCGCGTTGTTCAGCACGAAGTCGGCCAGCTTGCGGAAGGCCGGGGAATAACCCGGGCGGGCGCGGGCGATGGCGCCGAGCAGCAAATGGGAGGGTTCATCGGACATGGCGGCGGGCCCCGCTGCGCTTGTGCCTGGAAAGCGCTGCTGTCTGGAAATCGATTTTTACTTTTCGTGTTGCCTGAAAATTAATTTACAGGCAGGCACTTATCGGCCTCGCTGAATAGTTGGGAGGGAATATTCCGAAGAACTTGTGCGACTGGATCAGGCCCGCGCCCGGAGCCTGATCGCGGCGGTCATTCGATCTCGAACAGGCCGTTGCGGATCGGCCCCACGCTCAGGCGCTCGCGCACGTCGTCGTCGATGCGCGGGTCGTCCGGGCGGTACAGCTTCACCTGGCGGTAGGCGTTGATCCGGTTGATCTCCGCGCCCAGGTATTCCCAGACCACCCGGGTGCACGCCGGGGTGCGCCGGTCGCCGCTGGAGACGCCGGTCTTCAGGCCGTTGAGGCGGGTGATGCGGCTCTTGAAGCTGGGGATGAGGATGGTCTGGCTCATCTCGTTGACGGTGAGCGACTCGTAGTCGATCAGGAACAGCCGGTCCTGCAGCTGGAAGGCCGCGCCCAGGTAGCGGCAGCGCACCCAGTCCTCGGCCTGCACGTCGGTGCTGCTGGAGCGTTCCTGGCGCTCCTGGCGCTCGAACAGGAAGTTGCCGTCCTCCTCCCACAGGTGCACCAGCGACAGCAGGATGCTGCCGGGCACCGACATGCAGTTGGAGTATTCGAAATAGTAGCCGCAGTAGCGCGACAGGTTGCCGCCCTGCTCGCGCAGTGGTTCCAGCAGGCGCAGCAGCGGGTCGTTCGCCTGCACGCCGGCCTGGCTTGCGCGGGCGCCGATCAGGCGGGCGAACTGTTCCGGCGGCAGGCCCAGCTCGTAGTCCTCGACGCCGAAGAAGTCGCCGATGCGCTTGAGGTTGAACGGGGTGGGGCGGCTCTGCCCGCTGAGGTACTTGTTGAACTGCGCGCGGTTGATCTGCAGCTGGCGGCAGACCTCGGAGATAGAGCGGTAGTGGCTGCAGGCGAGCTTGAGGTTTTCGCCCAGGTGATCGGACATCGACGGTATTCCGGTGTGATGCGAGTGGCGCAAGCCTAGCATCAACTCGCGTCAGAACGTAACAAGATGCGAAATTGTCACGTCCCCTCGTCTTGGCCAACCTTGCCCGCCAGCGCCAGGCCCAACCCGCGCGCCTGGCGCCTCTCTTCCAACCGAAGAACAAGAATCGAGGTCACACCCCATGCTCGAAGCGCTCAACGACTTCCTTTCCGGGAAGGTTCTCATCGTGCTCATCGTCGGACTCGGCAGCTACTTCACCCTGCGCTCCCGGTTCGTCCAGTTCCGCCATTTCGGCCACATGTTCGGCGTGTTCAAGGAGTCCATCCGCGGCCAGGCCGGCCAACTGAGCTCGTTCCAGGCGCTGATGCTGAGCCTCGCCGGGCGCGTGGGCGCGGGCAACATCGCCGGCGTCGGCATCGCCGTGACCCTCGGCGGCCCGGGCGCGGTGTTCTGGATGTGGGTGACCGCGCTGGTGGGCATGTCCAGCAGCTTCTTCGAGTGCACCCTGGCCCAGGTCTACAAGCGCGCCGACGACGACGGCCTGTACCGCGGCGGCCCGGCGTACTACATCCAGCACGGCCTGAAGCTCAAGGGCATGGCCGTGGTGTTCTCGGTGCTGCTGCTGGTGACCTACGGCTTCGCCTTCAACGGCCTGCAGTCCTACACCGTGACCCATTCGCTGCAGAACGCCTTCGGCTTCGCCCCGCAGCACACCGGCATCGCCCTGGCCGTGCTGCTGGCCATCGTCTTCATCGGCGGCATCAAGCGCATCGCCGCGGTGTCCGACCTGCTGGTGCCGGTCAAGACCCTGGCCTACATCGGCGTGACCCTGTACGTGATCGGTAGCCAGATCGAGCACGTCCCGGCCATGCTGGAAACCATCTTCAAGAGTGCCTTCGGCCTCGACCCGGCCTTCGGCGGCCTGCTCGGCAGCGCCATCGTCATGGGCGTGAAGCGCGGCGTGTTCGCCAACGAAGCCGGCCTGGGCAGCGCGCCCAACGTGGCCGCCGTCGCTGCCGTGCGCCACCCGGCGTCCCAGGGCGTGGTGCAGGCCTTCAGCGTGTTCCTCGACACCTTCGTCATCTGCACCTGCACCGCGCTGCTGATCCTGCTCTCGGGCTTCTACACCCCGGGCTTCGAAGGCGACGGCATCGT
This sequence comes from Pseudomonas sp. A6, assembly GCF_052367875.1. Classification (NCBI taxonomy): domain Bacteria; kingdom Pseudomonadati; phylum Pseudomonadota; class Gammaproteobacteria; order Pseudomonadales; family Pseudomonadaceae; genus Pseudomonas; species Pseudomonas sp. A6. Next base: position 3,479,105 of record NZ_CP198970.1, read on the forward strand.
CCTCACGCAGAACTCCCTGGCCGCGGTGGTCGGTGACTGGGGCCGGCTGTTCGTCAGCGTCGCGCTGTCGCTGTTCGTCTTCACCTGCATCCTCTACAACTACTACCTGGGCGAGAACAGCCTGCAGTTCCTCAGCCGCAACCGCCTGGTGCTGATCGGCTACCGCGCCCTGGTGCTGGCGCTGATCGTCTGGGGCTCGGTGCAGAACCTGTCCACTGTGTTCGCCTTCGCCGACATCACCATGACCTGCCTGGCCTTCGTCAACCTGCTGGCCCTGGCCCTGCTGTTCAAGGTTGGCCTGCGGGTGATGGGCGATTACGATGCGCAGCGTCGCGCCGGCGTTCAGCAGCCGGTGTTCGACTCCGCCCAGTTCGCCGACCTCGACCTGGACCGCGAAGCCTGGCCGGCCAGCCAGCGCGCCGAGGCCGCCCGCGAAATCCCCGCCGGCCTGCCGCAGGCGCAGGGCTGACGGCCGCGCGGGTCGTCCCGGCGGTCGGCCCGCGCCACTACAAGAACGCAGGATCAGCCCATGCGCGCAGTCAAGAACCTCTTCGTCCTCTACACCGGCGGCACCATCGGCATGCTGCAGACCCCCGAGGGCCTGGCCCCGGCCAGCGGCTTCGAGGCGCGCATGCGCGAGTGGCTGGCCGGCAGTGGCCGGCAGCCGACCTTCGCCTGGGCCTTCCGGGAAATGCAGCCGCTGCTGGACAGCGCCAACATGCAGCAGGCGAACTGGCTGGCCATGCGTGACGCCATAGTCGAAGCGGTGGAGCAGGGCGGCCATGACGGTGTGCTGGTGCTGCATGGCACCGACACGCTGGCCTATACCGCGGCGGCGCTGTCGTTTGTGCTGCTGGGGCTGGATGTGCCGGTGTTGCTGACCGGCTCCATGTTGCCCGCCGGTGCGCCCGGCAGTGATGCCTGGGCCAACCTTGGCGGCGCCCTGGACGTGCTGGAAGGTGGCCAGGCCAGTGGTGTGCAACTCTACTTCGGCGGCGCGCTGCTGCACGGCGCGCGTGCCACCAAGCTGCATAGCGAAGCCTTCGACGCCTTTACCACGCTGCCGCGTCATCGCGATGGCCAGCGTGCAGGGCAGGTGCCGCCAGTCCTGGATTATCGCCAGCCGCGTCAGCCGGTGAGGCTGGCTGTGCAGCCGTTGTTCCCCGGTCTGCAGGCCGAACAGTTGGAGGCTGTGCTGAATAGCGGCGTGCAGGGGCTGCTGCTGGAGTGCTATGGCAGTGGTACCGGTCCTTCTGACAATGAAGCTTTGCTTGCTGCGCTGGGCGCGGCCCGTAAGCGTGGTGTGTTGCTGGCTGCTATCAGCCAGTGTCCGGCGGGTAGTGTGGTGTTCGATACCTACGCCGCAGGCAGTCGTCTGCGCGACACTGGCTTGGTGTCTGGTGGTGGCATGACCCGTGAGGCGGCTTTGGGCAAGTTGTTTGCCCTGCTGGGGGCGGGGCTGGATGTGGAAGAGGCTGAGCGTTGGTTTGGCCTGGATCTGTGTGGGGAGCTGGCCGAATAGGTGCTTCCTGGGCCTGATGCCGTTTCTCTCCATGGGAGGAACGGCATTTTTCATATGGGGTGAGGCTATGGTTTCGCTTGCGGAGTGGGCCCTTGGCCCCGTACTCCGATCTCCACCCCGTCATTCCCGCGAACGCGGGAACCCAGAGACTTTTGCGTTGGGCTCGGTGTAGCGCGCCGCACCGAGTGTTCGGATGTTTCTTGTTTCGCCCCCTCGGGCGAGTCCCTTTTGTCAAACGGTGGAAGGCCACCCCCGCAAAAAGGAACCAAAAAGGCTTGCCCCGACATACGGGCCCGACAGAGTCGGGCGACCCTCGCGAATTCCCCCGCCACGGAGGCCCGCCCCGAGGGTACGTCCCTGTAGCCCACGGGGCTCTCGCGACATCCATGTCGCATGACCTCCTGAGCGCCGGTTTCGCTCGGCCTTCTGAAGGGGCGTTTCGGAGTGCGCGGAGGTTTCTCTGGAAGTCCAAGAGCAAACGCGCTTTTGCTTTTGCTTTTCGTAGGAGCGAGCTTGCTCGCGAACCCAGCAGTCACTGGGTTCCCGCGTTCGCGGGAATGACGAGGGCGGGTGAGGCGTATCAGGCTGACTCCAAACTCCCCACCCACTCCGAACAGCCCCCTCTCCCTTCAGGGCGGGGCGCGCAGCCGAGGGCTGGGGAGAGGGCGCTCTCGGTCTTGGCACCGAAGCTCCCTGACTCCACCCCCTTCCAGCCAAACCCATCGCGGACGGAGTCCGCTCCTACCCCCGCCGGCAAACCACCCCGTAGGATGGTGTTGAGCGAAGCGATACCCATCACCGCGGCCGCATGGGTTTCGCAAGCTCAACCCATCCGTTGAGGCGCATCTCGGCACAGTCGGCAAGACAGTTGCTCCTACGGTTCCAGAATCGTCAGGCATCGGTGTTTAGGCCAGCGGTGCATAACCGCAAACGGTTATGCACCCTACGAACTCGCCGGCTGACGTTGCATTATCCGCCTACGCCGAACGGCTCCCTCTCCCTCCGGGAGAGGGCTGGGGTGAGGGGGCGGACCCAGAATCAAGCACCTCCCTTAAACCAAAAAAACCGCCTTCATGGTCACCCGCAAGCAACCTGACCGAAGGCCTCGCGCAGACGTGCAATCACGCCATCGATACCAGGCCCATGGATAACCGGCGCCTGCTCCGCCTCACCAAACTCCCGCCAGATGAACAACGTCAGCTCGGCGCCATCGGTACCGCCAAGGCTGGAGTCGCCGAAGCGTTGCAGCACGCGATAGCGCTCGTCGGCCCAGAAGGCGTCCTCGACCCAGGAGTAGACCGGAATGAAGTGGAAATGGATGGGAAAGCCCGGTGAGTGGCCGAAACGACCGATGTACAGCCACTTCGGCTGCAACTGTTCTTCCAGGATGCGCTGGGTGAGGCCCTGAAGCTCCCCGAGTTCAGCCAGCGCGGCCGCGGGCAGGTCGGCCAGGGAGCCGGCCGGGGTCCGGGAGCCCAGCATCAGGTAGCCGGGCAGGGCCGAGGTCAGGTGGTGGTTGAGTATCCAGTGCTGCGTCTGGTGGACGATGAGGTGGGCTGGAATGTCCATCGAATTCGGCCGGCTGTTCGGGCAGGGCAGGGTAGCAAGCCCCGGCCCCGCCGTTCCAGACGCGAGTTGGCCGTGAAGCACGGCATTTCCCCGTAGGAGCGGATTCATCCGCGATTCCGCCGACAGGGCCGGCGCGCATGACATCGCGGACAGCGTCCGCTCCAGGTTGACGCCGAATCTCCCGTCTGTGCCGAACGGCCCCCTCTCCCTTCAGGACGGGGCGCGCAGCCGAGGGCTGGGGAGAGGGCGCTCTCAACCCCAACACTCAAAGCCGCCGGGATGTAGTGGTCTACTAACCCCGGACACCCATTTAGGCGAGAATGCTCGCCACAGAGAGGTGTCCGATGACCAAGCAACGCCGTACCTTTACCCCTGAGTTCAAGCGCGAAGCTGCCTGCCTGGTGCTCGATCAAGGCTACAGCCATGCCGAAGCGGCCCGTTCGCTCGGCTTGGTCGAGTCGGCCCTACGCCGATGGGTTAATCAGCTTCAGCAGGAGCGCGGCGGCGTTACGCCGGCCAGCAAAGCGTTGACGCCAGAGCAGCAAAAAATCCAAGAGTTGGAAGCCCGGATCACGCGCCTTGAACGCGAGAAATCGATACTAAAAAAGGCTACCGCGCTCTTGATGTCGGAAGATCTCGAGCGTACGCGCTGATCCGCCAGCTCAGCGACCATGAGCCCGTTGATTGTTTGTGCGAAGTGTTCGAAGTCACTCGCTCAAGTTACTACGCACATCGTCACAGAAGGCGAACTCCGGACGTTGAACGACTGCGGTTGCGCAGTCGAGTGAATGAGTTGTTTACGCGAGGTCGAAGTGCGCCCGGCAGCCGTACCATCATGGCAATGATGCAAGAAGAAGGTGAGCAAATCGGGCGGTTCAAGGTCCGCAGCCTGATGCGTGAGCTGGCGTTGATCAGTAAGCAGCCAGGATCACATGCGTACAAAAAGGCCACAGTGGAGCGGCCAGATATTCCGAACACCTTGAACCGAGCGTTTGATGTCGAAGCGCCAAATCAGGTCTGGTGTGGAGACATCACTTACGTCTGGGCACAGGGCAAATGGCACTATCTGGCGGTTGTCCTGGATCTGTATGCACGCAGAGTGGTTGGTTGGGCCTTATCAGAAAAGCCGGATGGAGACCTGGTGGTCAAAGCGCTGGACGTCGCCTACGAACAACGTGGAAAGCCTCAAGGACTCCTGTTCCACTCCGACCAGGGATCGCAATATGGCAGCCGTCAGTTCCGCCAGAGACTGTGGCGCTACCGCATGCGCCAGAGCATGAGCCGCCGAGGCAACTGTTGGGATAATGCACCGATGGAGCGAGTATTTCGCAGTTTGAAATCAGAGTGGATACCGACCACGGGCTACCTGACCGGGCAGCAAGCTCAACGAGACATTGGCCAATACCTGATGGGCCACTACAACTGGATCCGGCCGCATCAGTTCAACGATGGACTGGCTCCAGCGAAAGCTGAAGAAAAACTTAAAACCGTGTCCGGGATGAGTTGACCACTACAGGAAACCCCGTTCGCGAGCAAGAACTAGGCGTCCCCCTCGCTCCTACGAAAAGCGCCTTACTCCGGCATTCGCCCCAGCCGCTGCTGCAGACGCGTCAGGAAGCCGATCTCGAAGGCCATCCGCCGCCAGTTGTCCATGTGCTCTATGCGCCCATGGACGAGGCGCGTCCACAGGTAGCCGTCGGCTTCGCCGGCCAGCCAGCTTTCGGCCAGGAGAATGCCTTGGTCGGCGGCTGGCTGCGTGGGAATCGGCCAGGTCAGCGTCAGGCCGGGCTGGCCGTCGGCGGCGGGGATTTCAACGGGATGGGTGTTGCTGGGGAGGACGATCAGGTTGTTGGAATTGGTCATCTAGAGCTGCTCCGTTTCGTTGGATTCAGGAGCTGCCGCCAAAGCTGTCAACCAATGGAGGCAGACCGCGCGGGGTTGACAGACCGGGAAACGGAGCCGGCAGACCCGAAGGTCTCCCCGCGCGATCTGCCATGACACTTGCGGTACGAACCGCGGACACGAGAGGGCCTGCAAAAAGCGTTCGCCGCTTTCGCATGCACCTCGGAGGGCAATCGCGCCGTTTCTTCAGGCTGTCAAACCCGGTCGCGGATGAGCCGCGACCGGCGCAGCTTAGGAACCGGCCGGTAGCGCAACAAGGGCAGAAACACGCTGCAGGAGAGTATCGGATATTTCCCGCAACGGGCACCGATGCGGAAGAAGGGAAGCAGTGTAGGAAGAAAGAACTACAGCGCCGGGCCCGCAACGACCTTGCGCATGAACACCCGCGCAAACCCGTTCTCCGTGGCCCGGTGCGTTTCGCGGTAGCCCAACTTCGTGTAGAGGGCGATGTTCTCGATCATCAGCTGGTTGGTGTACAGCTCGATGGCCTGGAAGCCCTGGGCCCGCGCACGTTCCTCGCAGAACGCCAGCAACGCCTTGCCGATGCCCTGGCCCTTGAACGCCGGCGCCACCGCGATGTTCTCCAGCAGCAATGCCGGCCCCTGGGGGCGCAGCACCAGCACGCCGGCGACTTCGCCATTGCGGGTGCACACGAACGCATCGGCTTCGGCGAGCACCTGCCGGTAGTCGTCGAGCATGGGCGCGGGCTTGCGGCCGATGCGCGGGATATAGGGGCTGTAGGCCTCGTCCACCAGCCGGGCGATGGCGGGTGCGTCGTCGGGAGCGGCCTGGCGGATTTCTGCTGCGTCCATTGTCTGTGCCTGGTCATGGCTGGCGGATAGGGCACTCTAGCGGATTCGCCGTTCCCCCGCCTCCCGCCAGCCATGGGCCGGCGGGATAGCAGCGCTCGCTCAGCCAAGCCGCAGGCTCAGCTCGACGTCTTCGGCGAAGGGCACCGACAGGTAGCCGTTGCCGATGTCGCGTACCCGCGCCAGGTACTCCGGGCTGTGGTCGGCGTTGTCGGCGACGATCAGCGCGCCGGGCCGCAGGCGGCTTTCCACCAGGGCGAGGATTTCCAGGTAGAGCGCCTTGGCGCCGTCGAGCAGCAGCAGGTCGATGCGCTGCGGCAGGTCGCGCGCCAGGGTCTGCAGGGCGTCGCCCTCGCGGATCTCCACCAGGTCGGCCAGACCGGCGGCGTTCAGGTTGGCCTGGGCGCGCAACACCTTGGAGGCCTCGAACTCGCTGCCGATCACGCGGCCGCCGCCGTTGTCGCGCAGGGCCGCGGCGAGGTGCAGGGTGGAAATGCCGAAGGAGGTGCCGAACTCGACGATGCTGCGTGCCTGGCAGCTGCGCGCCAGCATGTAGAGCAGTACGCCGGTGGCGCGCGAGACGGGGAGCGGCAGGTCTTTCAGGCGGCCGTAAAGGTCGCGGTACTCGGTCTTGCTGGCCATCAGGCGCGCCAGTTCCTCGCCGGACAGGCCGGTGACGGCGGGGCTTCTGCCCGGCTCGCTGGCATCGGCCTCGGCGAACAGGCGTTCCAGCAGTGGGGCGACGGGGGCGGTGGTGAGGGTGCTCATACGGGGACTCCGAAGGTTGGTTGAGCGCTCCAGGGCGCCCGACTAGAATGCGACGAATTCGTCAGGTTTCACTATTCGCATTCCCGGAGCACCCCATGAGCGAACGCCGCAGCCCGCGGATTGCCTCGCGCAAGCAGCCGCGCCAGGCCCGCTCGACCGAGCTGGTCGCCGCCATTCTCGACGCCGCTGTTCAGGTTTTGGCTAAGGAGGGCGCACAGCGCTTCACCACCGCGCGGGTGGCCGAGCGGGCCGGCGTCAGCGTCGGCTCGCTGTACCAGTACTTCCCGAACAAGGCGGCGATCCTGTTCCGCCTGCAGAGCGACGAGTGGCGCCAGACCAGCGAGATGCTGCGCGGCATCCTCGAAGACTCCCGGCAACCGCCCCTGGCGCGCCTGCGCACGCTGGTGCACGCGTTCGTCCGCTCGGAATGCGAGGAAGCGGCAGTCCGCACCGCGCTCAGCGACGCCGCGCCGCTGTACCGCGATGCACCCGAGGCGCGGGAGGCCAAGGCGGCCGGCGAACGCATCTTCCAGGCCTTCATGGAGGAGGTGCTGCCCGATGCGTCGAACGAGGCACGGGCGTTGGCCGTGGACCTGGTCACCACCACGCTCAGCGCGGTGGGCAAGCAGTTCTCCGAAGCGCCGCGCACGGAGGAGGAAATCGAGCGTTATGCCGGGGCGATGGCGGACATGTTCTGTGCCTATCTGAAGGCTATTGGCTGAGGGTGCTCAGACCCGCTGGCCGTTGTGCTTGGCCCGCAGCAGGAGCGGGAGCAGCCCGACTAGCTGGACATCGAACCGGCAGGCGCCTAGGACGTGGATTCATGCCTGTTCTGACAGATAACAGCTCAAAAAACATGTATAGGGTGTCGGTAGTTTCCGAAGCAGTTCCTGCCCTCTAAAACGGCGCTCTCGCCGCTCTCATACTCCGGCCGCACTGATGCTTCCGGTCTGGAGAGCCCATGCGCCTCATCCCCAATACCGCCCCCGACGCGCAGTGTGCGGAGGACCCGTATTTTGCCCAGGGGTTGGTCAGCAATGCGTTGACCCAGGGGCGGCATATGTTGAAGGGGCTGGAAGCGCTCCAACGTACGTCCCATATCGTGCGCGACGCCGACATCGTCGAAGCGGTACGCCGTGGCGAATGGCTGCTGGTTGCGGATGAGGTGGCTTCGGCCAGCGCCAGCGGCCTGTTGCCGGGGAGTGAGTCCTCGCCGCCGCGAGCCTATATCTTCGAAGACCGCTGGCCGCTACCCAAGGTGCGCGAGGACCTGGTATTCGCCAAGTCCTGCCGCCCGGACAATTGGGGCCGGACCCGGCCCGGCGTCGAAGTGGAACCCGCTTCGCGCTTCGGCAACGTCATGCTTTCCGGGGCGATGGCGTTGCCGGTTTCAGCGACCACTGCGCTCAATGCTGGCGCGGAGGCGGCTTTGGTACGCATCGCTGGCGGCGGCATCATGCAGCACGGCTTCACCTGGGCGCTACGTGGGCCGGGTGTGGCCAGCAATCCGGCCAGCCTGTTCCTCCTTGGCCTGCTGCCTACGCGCCTGGGTGACGGCGCCCTGTACACCGACAGCCGGTTGCGTGACCTGGAGCAGGTGCCGACCCGTGTACGTTTCCAGATTCGCCGCGATGCCCATGGTGGCTTGCAGGTCTATGGTACCCATGCCCATCCCGATGGCGATGACGCTGTACGCACGGTCAAGGCTATCTGGCGTGACGACCGTCGTACGATGGAGGCGCACGTCAACGGCCTGACCATTCTCTGGATTCCCAACAAGGGCTCACAGCCCATTCCACCTCTGATTCATCAGGAACATACGGGCGAGCGGATCGACAATATCCTGGTGCACCCGATTGCGATCGATACCGACTCGCAGATCGAGATATACCCGGGCAGCGAGGACATCACTACCGACGATTTCATCCTGACGTTTCCTGCCGACAGCGGGATGAAGTCGCTGTATATCGCCTACGCCATACCGCATTCGCACTACCAGCCGCCACCAGACCACCTGCTGGCCTTTCCAGCGGCGAAGGAGGCCAAGCGGAAAACGCCTATTTCAGGTGGCGGCGGCAAGAGAAAGCGCTGGAAGGATGACGAAGGCTATATCTATGAGTGGGATTCTGCTCATGGCGCGGTTGAAAAATATGACAGGAGGGGAAGGCATCTGGGAGAGTTCAACCCTGTTACCGGCGAAAAGAACAAAGATGCTGATCCAGTGCGGAGAGTAGAGCCATGAGGTACTTCCTGGAGGCTTTCGATAATGAAACCGAGTTTCTGCTGTTCAAGATTGAAGTCTCGGAGTCTTATGCAGGCGACCTGGCGAAGATAATGGGTTGGACAGAGGTTCAACACGGAATCGAAGGGTACGATCTCACTGAGCAGCAGTTGCTCGCCATTGAAGGGATTGTAGGAAGAACCCTGCGCGATCCTGGGTATACCTTTCAGTTGACTTGCAATGGGTGAGGCTGCTCGGAGTTCATGAGGACGCGGTGTATCGGCGTATAACCGCGAACGGTTATACGCCCTACGCGCCGCGGGCAAAAAAATCCCCCGACCACTCGCGCGGCCGGGGGATGAAAACGCCGGCGCAGGGGGTAACGCGCCGGACGCGGTAGGACCTTTTGCCTTACAGCTTGATCAGCACCGATTTCACCTCGGTGTAGTGCTCGATGGCGGCGGCGCCCATTTCGCGGCCCAGGCCGGACATCTTGTAGCCGCCGAAGGGCAGGGCCGGGTCCAGGGCGCTGTGGCAGTTGACCCAGACCGAGCCGGATTTGATCTTCGGGATCATCCGGTGCACCGCGCCCAGGTCGTTGGACCAGATGCTGGCGCCCAGGCCGTAGGGGCTGTCGTTGGCCAGGCGGATGGCTTCGTCGAGGTCGTCGAAGGGCATGGCCACCAGCACCGGGCCGAAGATTTCTTCCTGCACCAGCGGGTTCTTCTGGTCCACGTCGACGATCACCGTCGGTTTCACGAAGTAGCCGGGGCCGAACTGTTCGCCGCCGCAGGCGATGGTGGCGCCTTTCTCGCGGCCCAGTTCGATGTAGTTGTGCACGCGCTGCTGTTGGCGGGCGGAGATCAGCGGGCCCATGTCCACGCTCGGGTCCAGGCCGTTGCCCAGCTTCATGCCGTTGGCGATGCCGGCGATGTCGGCCACCACGTTGTCGAAGTGCTTGCGCTGCACGTACAGCCGCGAGCCGGCGCAGCACACCTGGCCCTGGTTGAAGAAGATGGCCTGGGCGGCGCCGGCGGCGGCGCTGTTCAGGTCGGCGTCGGCGAGGACGATGGTCGGCGACTTGCCGCCCAGTTCCAGGGTCACGCGGGTCATGTTGTCCATGGCCGCCTTGCCGATTTCCTTGCCCACGGCGGTGGAGCCGGTGAAGGTCAGCTTGTCCACCAGCGGGTGGTGGGTGAGGGCGGCGCCGGCGTTGATGCCGGTGCCGGTGACCACGTTGAACACGCCCGCCGGGTAGCCGGCCTCCAGGGCCAGCTCGGCCAGCTTCAGGGCGCTGAGCGGGGTTTCGTCTGCGGGCTTGAGCACCACGCTGCAGCCGGTAGCGAGCGCCGGGCCGAGCTTCCAGCAGGCCAGCAGCAGGGGGAAGTTCCAGGCGACGATGGCGCCGACCACGCCGACGGCCTCGCGGCGGATGAAGCCGTGGAAGTTGTCGTTGGGCATCAGCGGCATGGACACCTCGACGCTGGAGCCTTCGATCTTGGTGGCCCAGCCGGCCATGTAGCGCAGGAAGTCGATGCCCAGCTGCACGTCCATCACGCGCGCCACGGCGGCGCTCTTGCCGTTGTTCAGGCATTCCAGCTCGGCCAGCAGGTCGGCGTCGCGTTCCATCAGGTCGGCGAGCTTCCACAGCAGGTTCTGCCGCTCGCGCGGACGCATGCGGCTCCAGGGCGAATCGTCGAAGGCCTGGCGGGCGGCGTGCACGGCGCGGTCGACGTCGGCGGCGCTGGCGGAGGGCACCTGGCAGAGCACTTCGCCGGTGGCCGGATTGCGCAGGTCCATGAGGGCGCCATCGGCGGCACCGGTCCAATCGGCACCGATGAGCATCTTCGGCGCGCGCTGCAGGAAGGCGCGGGATTCGGGCTTGATGGGCAGGGAAGCGAGCATTGCGGTTGCCTCTTGTTGAGTTGTCCAGGCAGCTATCGCAACCGCTATGCCAAGCCGGCCAATGTCATTCAACCTATTGAATCAAAACGATTTAATCGAAAAAGAGCCGAGCGATTGCACTCCCCGCTGTCGCAGCTTGCGACAGCCCTGAGACAGCCACCAACGAAACAGCCCGCACGGGGCGGGCTGTTTCGTGACGCGGGCACGGCTCAGGCGTGGTGGATTTCGCGGTCCTTGGTTTCCGGGAGGAAGAAGGTGCCGAGGATGGCCGTCATCACCGCGATGACGATGGGGTACCAGAGGCCGTAGTAGATGTCGCCGGTGGCCGCCACCATGGCGAAGGCGACGGTGGGCAGGAAGCCGCCGAACCAGCCGTTGCCGATGTGGTAGGGCAGCGACATGGAGGTGTAGCGGATGCGCGCCGGGAACAGCTCCACCAGCCAGGCGGCGATGGGGCCGTAGACCATGGTCACGTAGATCACCAGCACGGTCAGCAGCAACAGCACCGCCAGGTGGTTGGTCTTGGCCGGGTCGGCCTTCTCGGGGTAGCCGGCGTCCTTGAGCGCGGCGCCCATCTGCGCGGTGAAGGCTTCGGACTGCGTCTTGAAGTCCGCCGCGGCCAGGCCTGCGCCCTCGAAGCTGGCGATGACCTTGTCGCCGATGTGCACCTGGGCCACGGTGCCGGCTTCGGCCTTGACGTTCTCGTAGGGGATGGCCTTCTTCGCCAGCAGGCTCTTGGCCTGGTCGCAGGAGCTGGTGAATTTGGCCTTGCCCACCGGGTCGAACTGGAAGGCGCAGGCGGACGGGTCGGCGACCACGGTGACCGGGTTCTTCTCCTGGGCGGCGAACACCTCGGGGTTACCGAACTCGGTCAGGCCCTTGAAGATCGGGAAGTAGGTCAGGGCCGCGAGGATGCAGCCGGCCATGACGATCTTCTTGCGCCCGATGCGGTCGGACAGGCTGCCGAAGAACACGAAGAAGGGCGTGCCCAGCAGCAGCGAGCCGGCGATCAGCAGGTTGGCGGTCTGCGCGTCTATCTTCAGCGTCTGCAGCAGGAAGAACAGCGCGTAGAACTGCCCGGTATACCAGACCACGGCCTGGCCGGCGGTGCCGCCGAGCAGCGACATGATCACCACCTTGAGGTTGTCCCAGCGGGCGAAGGATTCGGTCAGCGGCGCCTTGGACGCCTTGCCTTCTTCCTTCATGCGCTTGAACACCGGCGACTCGGAGAGTTGCAGGCGGATGTACACCGAGATGGCCAGCAGCAGGATGGAGAGCAGGAAGGGGATCCGCCAGCCCCAGTCCTCGAAGGCCTCGTTACCCAGGCTGGTGCGGCAGGCCATGATCACCAGCAGCGAGAGGAACAGGCCGAGGGTGGCGGTGGTCTGGATCCACGAGGTGAAGAAGCCGCGCTTGCCCTTGGGTGCGTGCTCGGCCACGTAGGTCGCCGCGCCGCCGTACTCGCCGCCCAGCGCCAGGCCCTGCAGCAGGCGCAGGCTGATGAGGATGATCGGCGCCGCCACGCCTATGCTGGCGTAGCTGGGCAGCATGCCCACCACGGCGGTGGAGATGCCCATGATGACGATGGTGATGAGGAAGGTGTATTTGCGTCCCACCAAATCGCCCAGGCGGCCGAACACGATGGCGCCGAAGGGGCGCACCGCGAAGCCGGCGGCGAAGGCGAGCAGGGCGAAGATGAAGGCGGTGGTCTCGTTGACCCCGGCGAAGAAGTGCTTCGCGATGATCGCCGCGAGCGAGCCGTAGAGGTAGAAGTCGTACCACTCGAAGACGGTGCCGAGGGAGGAGGCGAAGATGACCTTGCGCTCCTCCCGGGTGATGCCTTTGTGGGGTGTGTTGCCCGCGGTCGGGCTGTAGGTCTGCGCCATGTTCTTCTCCGTCTTGTTCTTGTGATGGGCCGGAGTCCTTAACCACCGTTGCCGCACTCGGGCCATGGGGTTGATGCAGCGGAACACGGATAGTCGAAGCGAGACTGCAGACAGGCTTCAGGCTGGCCCGGCAAGGCGTGCGGGCCATCTAGAAGCATAAACGCCATCTTCCAGATATCCAGCCGCGACGGATCGGCTAGAACTAAGAGAGCTGTCTCAGGCTGCAATGGCTGTCGCGAATTGCAACGCCGCGCCGCTCCCGGCTTTGCGCCAAGCAACTGTCGCGCAAGGTGTTTTCGGCGCTGGCACACAATATGTAGAGGCCCGGATGCGCAATCCCGCGGACACAAGCGGGAGACATTCCAAGGAGGCCCGATTTGAAGAGGACGTTCACCCCGTCGCCCGTGTTGCCCGGGTTTGGCGCCCTGGTCGCCACCTGCCTGCTGCTCTGGTTCCTGCCGTTGCTGGGCAACGCCTGGCTGTGGATCGCCGCCGTGCTCATCGTCCTCGGCGCCGCGCGGCCCCGGTGGCGTTCCATGGCCTGGCCGCCGGCCCTGGGGGCGCTGTGCGGCGCCTGCCTGGCGCTGGCCCTGCACCTGCTGGCCGACCATTTCCAGCTGCGCTACGCCTGGCTCTACAGCAGCGCCGGGCTGCCCGGCTACCTGAAGATGGCCAACCTCTGGGGCGGCGACGAGGGCACCGTGCTGCTGCTGGCGACCTTCTGCATGGGCATCGCCGCCGGTCAGGCGCGCCAGGCCGGCTGGGCCGGGCGCGGGATGGCGCTGGTGGCCGCCTGGTACGTGGCCACCGCGGCCTGGCTCGGGCCCTTCTCCGCGACGCCGGCGGACTGGCTGGCGGCGCAGCCCAACCAGGGCATGAATGCCCACCTGCAGACCTTCTGGATGGCCTTCCACGCGCCCCTGGTGCTGGCCGCCTACGCCTGGACCCTGGCGCCGGCCGGGGCCGCGCTGGAGGCGCTGGGGGGCGGTGGCGAGGCCTACGCCGCCGTGGCCTTGCGCTATGGCCGGCGCGCCTGGCTGGTGCTCAGCGCCGGCATCGGCGCGGGCATGGCCTGGGCCATGGAGGACTTCACCTTTGGCCAGCTGTGGCACTGGGACCCGGTGCAGACCTCGGCCTTCGTGGTCTGGGCGCTGCTCGGCGCGGTGCTGCACGGCGCGCGGCGCTGGCGCCCGGACGGGGCCAACCGGCGCCTGCTGCCGCTGCTCAGCCTGCTGGCGGCGGCCATGGCCTGCGGCGCCATGGCGGTGACGCGCAGCACGGTGCTGGCCAGCTCGCACCGCTACATAGGCACCACCTCCTGGCTGGCCCACCTGGGCCTGGCCGCGGCTCTGCTGGTGCTGGCCGGCTGGGCGACGCTGCGGGCGCGGCGCACGGCGGGACGCAAGACGCGTTCGGACTGGACCATGGACCTGGCCATCTACCTGTTCGCCGGCAGCGCGCTATTGGCCCTGGGCGCGCTGCTGCAGGCGCACCTCTACGAATGGCTGGGGCTGGAGCGGCCGAGCGATCTCAAGCCGTTCTTCGAGACGCTCACCGCCTGGGCCACCACCGACGAGATGAACGGCCTGCGCCGCGCCTTCGACCAGTGGGACGTGGACGGCTACGGCCTGGTGCGCTGGCTGCTGCCGTTGCTGGGCCTGCTCGGCCTGGTCGGCGGCTACAGCTTCCTGCGCCGCAGCGGCTGGCCGAAGCTGGCGCTGCTGGCGAGCCTGGCGATGGCCGTGGCCATGCTGCTGGTGGGTTGGCACGGCGGCTGGCTGAGCGCCGGCTACAGCGGCCAGGGCATGCTTTCGCAGAACATCGTGGTGGTGCTGCCCTGGCTGGATGCGGCGTTGCTGGGCGGCGCCTTCCTGCTGGCCAGCTGCGCGTTCTGGTGCGTGCTCGCCCTGTGGCGCAGCCGGCGCCTGGGCAACCTGCGCTACAGCGGCGGGGTGGCGCTGATCCACGGCGGCGCGGTGGTCGCCCTGGTCGGCGGGCTGGCGGCCACGGCGCTGAACACCTACCTGCAGGTGACCATCCCGCCGGGCGCCTCTTTCGAGCAGTGGCAGGCGCTGGCCAACGGCATGCAGTTGCGGGTGCTGCCCGACAGCACCCGGGCGGACCGCGCCGGCTACCACTCGGTGGCGCGGGTGGAGCTGCGCGAGGGCGGCCGCCAGCTGGAGGGCCACGCGCTGTTCCAGGACAGCCGCGGCAACCCGCCGGCCTACCAGGGCCCGGTGCGCCAGCTGTGCGAAATCCTCGACTACCACTACGCGCGCTTCGCCTCGGACCGCGGCTACGTGCTGCACCCGTTCATCATCCGCGGCTGGCTGGGCGACCTACAGGTGTGGGTGCCGGCCTCGCCACGGCTGATGGGGCAGAAGGGCGAGGCCATCGAGAGCCTGGTGGTGATCCGCAGCTACCCGCTGCTGTCGTTCGTCTGGCTCGGGTTGGCCTGCATGCTGCTCGGCGCCCTGCTGCTGCCCGGCGCGGGCGTATCGCGCAAGCGCGTCCATACTGCATCCCAGGCGCGTCTTGAGGGCTTGTCTCAGAGTTAGACAGCAATCGCGAAATTAGACGTGCCAACTTGTCGCAGGGTGGCCCGGAAACCTGTCGAAAGCCTGATTCGACGGGGCCTCCAAAGTAGTGGCACACAACCTGCTAAACAGCTGGAGAGCTAGACGGAACCAGCTGTTCGCCCAGCGGTGGGCACAGAACAATTTCAACAAGAAACACCGAGGAGGCCTGATCTTGAAGATGACACGACTTCGGCACTACCTGGGCGCCGGAACCCTGGCCGCAATGGCCATGGCGCTGCAGCAGCCGGCCCACGCCGCCGATGGCCAGACCATCATCAACGCCAAGTGCATGGCGTGCCACACCCCTGAGGGCAACAATTCCCTGAGCCGCATCAGCCACCAGCGCAAGACGCCGGAGGGCTGGCTGATGAGCATCGCGCGGATGCAGGTGATGTACGGGCTGAAGATCAGCGACGAGGATCGCCGCGCGGTGGTCAAGTTCCTCGCCGACAAGCAGGGCCTGGCGCCCAGCGAGACCGACGGCGTGCGCTACGCCCTGGAGCGCCGGCTGAACACCGTCGAGCATTTCGATAGCAACTTCGAGCAGATGTGCGCCCGCTGCCACTCGGCTGCGCGCATCGCCCTGCAGCGCCGCCCGGCGGCGGAGTGGGAGAAGCTGGTGAACTTCCACCTGGGCCGCTGGCCGTCGCTGGAGTACCAGGCGCTGTCCCGCGACCGCGACTGGTTCGACCTGGCGAAGAAGGAGATGGTCCCCGAGCTGGCCAAGCGCTACCCGCTGGATACCAAGGCCTGGAGCGACTGGCAGAAGAGCCGGCCGAAGGCCGAGTCCCTGGCCGGGGAATGGAGTTTCGCCGGGCACATGCCGGGCAAGGGCGACGTGGCCGGCACCATGAGCGTTTCCGGCGGCGCGGACGATCAGTTCAAGGTCAGCGTCAAGGGCCAGTACGCCGACGGCACGCCGTTCGACGGCGAAGGCAGCGCGGTGCTGTACAACGGCTACGAGTGGCGCGGCAACGTGAAGGTCGGCGACGAGACCCTGCGCCAGGTGTTCGCGGCGCTGAAGGGCCAGATGCAGGGCCGCATGTTCGACAAGGCCCATGACGAGCGCGGCCTGGACTTCGTCGCCGCGCAGAAGGGCACCAGCCACGTGCTGGGCGTGCAGCCGGCGTTCCTCAAGGCCGGCAGCGAGACCGAGGTGAGCGTCATCGGCAGCGGCCTGAAGGGCAAGCCGTCGTTCGGCAAGGGCGTGGAGGTGGTCTCCGTGGTCTCGGAAACCCCCGAGCGCGTGACCGTGAAGGTCAAGGCCGACGCCTCGGCCGCCGCCGGCGAGCGTGAAGTCAGCGTCGGCAGCGCCAAGGGCGGCAGCCTGGCGGTCTACCAGGACATAGCCGAGGTCAAGGTGGTGCCGGAGTTCTCCGTCTCGCGCATCGGCGGCAACGGCGGTTCCACGCCCAAGGTCCAGGGCAGCTTCGACGCCGAGGCCTGGGGCAAGGGCGCCGACGGCAAGCCGTTCCGCATCGGCGTGTTCCCGGCCAAGTGGTCGGTGGAGCCCTTCGACGACCGCGCCAAGGAAGATCAGGACGTCAAGTTCGCAGGTGTGATGGACGCCGACACCGGCATCTTCACCCCGGGCGATGCCGGCCCCAACCCCGAGCGCAAGATGATGACCAACAACGCCGGCAACCTGAAGGTGATCGCCGCCGTGGACGACGCTGGCAAGACGCACCAGGGCGAAGGCCACATGATCGTCACCGTGCAGCGCTGGAACAACCCGCCCATTCCGTGATCCGGGGTGGGATGAACTGAACGCATGAACCCCCGCCCGCGGGCGGGGCGTACCAAGCAAGTTCCGGGAGGTCGCCATGGGCGCCATCTTGAATCTGGTCGAACGCAACCTGCACGAAGTGCGGGTGGACGCCGACCGCCTGTTGTTCCACATCCCCAGCTCCTCGCTGTTCGCCAGCGACGAGCTGACCGGCGGGATCATCGATGCCCTGCGCGGGCACGCCTGCTCGCCGGAAGAGCTTTCGCAGCGCCTGGCCGGACGTTTCGAGGCCAACGAGATCGACGAGACCCTGCGCGAGCTGATCGCGCTGGAGCTGGTCAGCGACGGCTCGCCGCTCACCCCTGAAATTGGCATCAAGAAAGTTGATCGCACGGCGCTAAACACCGTGGTGCTGAACGTCAACACTGGCTGTAACCTCAGTTGCACCTACTGCTACAAGGAAGACCTGGACAAGCCCTCGGCCGGCAAGAAGATGGGCGCGGAAACCGCCGAAGCCTCGGTGGAGATGCTGCTCAAGGAATCGCCCGATGAGAAGCGCTACACCGTGGTGTTCTTCGGCGGCGAGCCGCTGTCCAACCGGCCGCTGATCGAGCACATGGTGGCCTACTGCGAGCGCCGCTTCGGCGAGCTGGGCAAGCAGGTGGAGTTCGTCATGACCACCAACGCCACGCTGCTCACCGAGGAGATCATCGACTGGCTCAACGCCCACCGCTTCGGGCTTTCCGTCAGCATTGACGGGCCCAAGACGGTGCACGACCGCAACCGCATCACCGTGGGCGGGCAGGGCACCTACGACGTGGTGCGGCGCAAGGCCGACATGCTGCTGTCGCGCTACACCAGCCGCCCGGTGGGCGCGCGGGTGACCCTGACCACCGGCGTCACCGACGTCGAGACCATCTGGAACCACCTGTTCAACGAGATGGGCTTCGCCGAAGTCGGTTTCGCCCCGGTGACCTCGGGCGACATCAGCACCTTCAACCTCACCAGCGACGAGCTGCAACAGGTCTTCGCCAACATGAAGGCCCTGGGCCGCCGCTACCTGGCGGAGGCGCTGGAGGGGCGCAACATCGGCTTCTCCAACCTGCACCAGTTGATCACCGACATCCACGAGGGGCAGAAGAAGGCCCTGCCGTGCGGCGCCGGGCTGAAGATGCTGGCGGTGGACCACAAGGGCGAGCTGAACCTGTGCCACCGCTTCACCGGCTCGTCGCTGCCGACCTTCGGCAACGTGCACAACGGGGTGAAGCAGGCCGAGCTGAACGAGTTCCTCTCCCAGCGCCTGGATCGCACCGACACCGGCTGCGCCAGCTGCCGCATCCGCAACCTGTGTTCCGGCGGCTGCTACCACGAGAGCTACGCGCGCTATGGCGACCCGGCGCACCCCACCTACCACTACTGCGAACTGATGAGGGACTGGGTGGACTTCGGCATCGAGGTCTACAGCCGGATCATGGCTTCGAACCCCAGCTTCATCGACCGCCACATCACTCCGCGGAAGGCGCACTGACATGAAACATCTCAAAGCGATCAACAACAAGGCGCAGCAGCTGGAGCAGGCCGCCGCCGAGGACCGCATCGAGGACGTGGTGGCGATGAACTCGGTCGCCGGCTGCGCCTCCACCACCGACCCGGGCTGGGAGATCGACGTGTTCGGCGGGGTTTCCTCGCTGTGCCAGCCGATGGAAGCCGACCTCTACGGCTGCTCCGACCCCTGCTGGTGGCCGGCCCAGGTGCCGGACATGATGAGCACCTACCCCGACTGGAACAAGGACGCGCAGGCCTCCGCGGAGAACTGGCGCAACCTCGGCACCGTATTCCCGGACGACAAATGAGCGGACAGAAGAACAAGAGGAAGCACTGCATGTCCAGAAAAGCATTCGCCGCCGTCCTCGGTGGCCTCTCGCTGGCCTGCGCGCTGCACGCCGCAGCCGCCGCCAACGAGGACAAGGCCCTGGAAAGTGGCCACGAGTACCTGGTGTCCACCAACTACCCGAACAACCTGCACGTCATCGACATGCAGACCGACAAGCTCTACAAGACCTGCACCATTCCCGGCGCCTATGGCCCGGGCATGATCCAGCTGTCGCCCGACCGCAAGATCGCCTACGTGCTGAGCAATCACTACGCGGACATCTACGGCCTGCAGCTGGACGACTGCAAGCCGGTGTTCCACGCCACCATCGCGCAGAAGGCGGGCGAGAACGCGCGCTCGATGTTCTCCATGACCGTCAGCCACGACGGCAAGGAGATCTACGCCATCGCCAACCCGACGCTGATCCTCGCCGAACACTACGAGGTGCAGCAGCCGCGCCTGCAGGTCTACGCCGCCGACGGTGGCATGGACGCCAAGCCGATCCGCACCTTCCCGGCGCCGCGCCAGCTGACCATCATGCAGACCGGCGACGATGGCACCCTGTACGTGGCCGGCCCGGACATCTACAAGGTGGACGTGAAGACCGGCAAGTTCGACGTGCTGATCCCCAGCCGCAACTGGAAGCGCCCGAACTACGCGCCGCCGGACGTGCTCTACGTGTGGAACCAGCAGACCTACCCGCGTGATTTCTCGCTGCTGTACACCACCGCGAAGTTCAAGGACGCCAAGCAGGACCCGGCCACCGCCGACTACCTGTACGGCTTCTTCAACATCGACCTGGCCACCGGCAAGACCGAGACCGTGGACTTCGGCCCGGTCACCGAGGTGTACTTCAGCGGCATCCGCTCGCCGAAGGACCGCAACGTGATGTATGGCGTGCTCAACCGCCTGGTCAAGTACGACATCAAGGCGCAGAAGCTGGAGAAGGCCGCCAGCCTCGACCACTCCTACTACTGCCTGACCGCCAACAAGGCCGGCACCAAGCTGTACCTGACCGGCACCCTGAACGACGTGGCGATCTTCGACGCCGACAGCCTGGAGCGCATCGGCGACCTGAAGCTGCCCGGCGGCGATATGGCGATCACCACCAGCCAGGCCTTCATCCGCTGAAAACGCCGGGCGCCGCCTGTTGGCGGCGCCCGGTCGGGCTTTTTTCAGGCGCCGGGGTCGACGGCTTCCGGCTCCGCTTCCTCCGCGCTCAGGTAGCGTTGTGCGCCGCAATGGCTGCAGCGCTGATAGAGCATCAGCACCTCGCCCACTCGGGTGGGCACGCCTTCGCTCCAGCGGCAGCCCAGGAAAAAGCAACGTAATCGCATGAGACCTCCCGTCGGGAATGGCTCCCGACCGCAGAACAGGCAGCGTGGGTTCGGATCGTCCCGGCTTGTTCTTGTCTGGCGACGGTCGCGGCCAGCATCCGCCCGGCGCTCTAGAATGGGCAATCTAATCGCCGCAGGGCCCGTGGGACGGGGCTGCGCGGCCTTGTCGCTCCAACTGCCGTCGCCTTTTCGGTCGATTGACCCGCCGGGGCATATCCCTAGCATCCGGGGTGGCGGCGGTTCCGCACCCGGTGCGGACGCCAGGTTTCGAACGATGGGGGCCACGAGGGCCCGGGGTGAAGCAATGAGCAAGAACAAGAAAGGCCGCGCGCTGGTGACCGGCGCTTCCGCCGGCATAGGCGCGGCCTATGCCCAGCGCCTGGCGTCGCGGGGCCACGACCTGCTGCTGGTGGCTCGCGACCGCGAGCGCCTGATGGCCCTGGCCGCCTGCCTGCAGGCCGAGTACGGAGTGGACGTCGACATCCTGCCGGCGGACCTGACCCAGCCGAAGGAACGCGCCCGGGTGGAAACGCGCCTGGTGGCGGATGCCGAGATCGACATGCTGGTGAACAACGCCGGGATGGCGGTCAAGGGCAGCATGGTGGAGGCGGGGCTGGACCAGCTGGAACAGATGATCACCCTCAACGTGCTGGCCTCGGCGCGCCTGGCCGGCTGCGCGGCCAAGGCCTTCGCCGCGAAGGGGCGGGGCACCATCATCAACCTCACCTCGATCCTGGCCCTGGCGCCGGAGCAGTTCAACGGCGTGTACAGCGGCACCAAGGCCTTCCTGCTCAACCTGAGCATCTCCATGCAGCAGGAACTGGCGCCCCTGGGCGTGCGCGTGCAGGCGGTGCTGCCGGGCGCGACCCGCACGGAAATCTGGGACCGCTCGGGCACCGACGTGCCGGAAGACATCCTCATGGAAGTCGGCCACATGGTCGACGCCGCCCTGGCCGGCCTGGCCCAGGGCGAGGTCATCACCATCCCGGCATTGCCCGACATGCAGGACTTCGAAGCCTACACCCGCGCCCGGCAGAAGCTGGCGCCATTGCTCTCCGGGCGCCTGCCGGCGGAGCGGTATGGGGTGCAGGTGGATTGAGCCGGGGCATTCCGGAGCGCACGGCTTTTCGTAGGAGCGAGCTTGCTCGCGAACGGTGTTTTGCCTGGGGTTGTGGGTGTGGGGCTTGAGAACGCCCTCTCCCTAACCCTCTCCCTGAAGGGAGAGGGGACCGTTGGGCAGATGCTGATAGTTCGGCGTTAGCCGGCTAGCACAGTGATTACCGGCTGAAACCATTCCTTCTCTCGGCACGGACTAGCCCCCTCTCCCTTCAGGGCGGGGCGCGCAGCCGAGGGCTGGGGAGAGGGCGCGGAGTCAACCCGAGGCGCCGACGCTGCCAGCGAATCCCCCTGTAGGAGCGCGCCCTGCGCGCGAAAATCGCGGGCAGGGCCCGCTCCTACAGTTCACCTGCAACATCGCGCTTGAGATAGCGCTTGGTGCTTTCCAGAATGCGCCCGGACAACGCCGGATCAGCCACGCTGCGCGACAGCAGCAGTGCACCGACCAGCGTCGCCAGGGTCGCCACCGCCTGGTCCGGCTCATGGCCCTCGGGCAGAACCTTCTCCAGACGCTCCAGGCGCTGGATAAGGGCCAGGTCGGTAGTCGGGCTGGGCTTGCCGCGGGCGCCCAGTTCGGCGCTCAGGGTGGGGAAGGGGCAGCCGCGCTCGGGGTGGTCGCGGTGCTGCTCGGAGAGGTATTCGTCGATGAAGTTCGCCAGCGCGTCCGGCCCGCCGAAGGTCTTGCCGGCCACTTCGGCGAGCTGCTCGGAGGCCGCCTGCAGGGCAATCTCCACCAGTTCTTCCTTGGACTTGAAGTGCGCGTAGAAGCCGCCGTGGGTCAGCCCCAGGGCCTTCATCAGCGTCTGCAGACCGGTGGCTTCCACACCCTCGCTGCGGAAACGCCGCGAGGCCTCGTCGATGATGCGCTGGCGCGTCTGGGCCTTGTGGTCTTCGGAGTAGCGCATGGGCGTGTTCCCGGGCTGAATGACATGTCGGTCGTCATTCTAACCTCGGCACTGATCCTGCGTTGTAGGACTTCAGACAAGGCTGTCAGGATCGCCGACGAACATGCTGATGCGCGAGCGCAGCCAGCGTTCGGCCGGGTCGTTGTCCTGGGCGCCGCGCCAGACCATCGACAGCTCCGCCGGGCGCGGGGTGAAGGGCGGTTCCTCGGCGCGCAGGCCGCCGGCGGCGGTCAGCGCCAGGGCCGCGTAGTCCGGCACGGTGGCGATCAGGTCGGTGCCGGCGAGCAGCGCCCCCAGGCCGTTGAACTGCGGCACCGCCAGCACCACCTGGCGCTTGCGGTCGAGGGTCGCCAGCTGTTCGTCGACGAAGCCCTCCAGATCGCCGGCGTAGGACACCATGGCGTGGGGCCGGGTGCAGTAGTCGTCCAGGCTCAGCTGGCCGGGCACCGAGTCGGCGCGCAGCACCTTCCACTTGCTGCGGCGCAGGGTCTTGCGCTTGGCGTTGGCCGGCAGCTCGTCGGTGTAGCTGACGCCCGCGGAAATCTCGCCGGAGGCCAGCAACTGCGGCATCAGCAGGTAGTTGGCGCGGCGCACCACCAGGACGATGCCCGGCGCCTCGGAGCGCAACCGGCGCAGCAGCGCCGGCAGCAGGCCGAACTCGACGTCGTCGGACAGGCCGATGCGGAACACCGACTTGCTGGTGGCCGGGTCGAAGTCGGCGGCGCGGCTCAGGGCGGTGGAGATGGAGTCCAGCGCCGGCGACAGGTGGCCGAAGATCTCCTGGGCCCGCGCGGTGGGCTCCATGCTGCGGCCGGTGCGGACGAACAGCGGGTCGTCGAACAGGTTGCGCAGGCGCGCCAGGGCCGCGCTGATCGCCGGCTGGCCGAGGAACAGCTTCTCGGCGGCGCGGGTCACGCTGCGCTCGTGCATCAGCGTTTCGAAGACGATCAACAGGTTGAGGTCAACCTTGCGGAGGTCGTTGCGGTTCATGGGGGCTCCCTGACGATGGGGGAAAAGTGAAGCGCGGCGCGTCTGGCGTCAAGGTCTGACAGATAAGTCCTTGATCATTTTCCGCATTCTTCCTTAGCAAGACGCTTCATTGCCGTTATCCTTCCCTACTGCGCAGCCGTATTTTTCGGGCGTTGCCTGGCGCTCCGGCCTGCGCGATCGATATGCCTGCGGAATCATCGGCATTTATGTCGACTATCGATAGCGGTGGGTAGCAAGCACAAGAAAGCCCGGATAGAGTCCGTGGCTATAAAGCATCAAAGGCGAGGTATGTGATGTCCCGCATGATCCGATTCCACCAGTTCGGTGATGCCTCGGTACTCAAACTCGAGGAAGTCCCGACCCCGCAACCGGGGCCGGATGAAGTCCTGATCCGCACCCAGGCGCTGGGCGTGAGCTGGCGCGACGTGCTCTGGCGGCAGAACCTGGCGCCCGACCAGGCCCAGCTGCCCGCCGGGATCGGCTACGAACTGGCCGGCGTGGTCGAGGCGGTGGGCGCGAACGTCACCGATCTTGCGCCCGGCATGGCCGTGGCCAGCTTCCCGGCCGACTCGCCGAACCAGTACCCGGCCTGGGGCGATTACGTGGTGATGCCGCGCACCTCGCTGACGCGCTACCCGGACAACCTGAGCCCCGTCGAGGCCGCGGTGCACTACACCGGCCTGCTGTACGCCTACTTCGCCCTGGTCGAGCTGGCCAGGCTGCAGCCGGGCCAGCACGTGCTGATCACCGAGGCCGGGCACTGCCTGGCGCCGCAGTCGATCCAGCTGGCCAAGGCCCTGGGCGCCAAGGTCATCGCCACCACCAGCCACGAGAACACCCGCGACTTCATCCGCAGCCTGGGCGCCGACAAGGTGATCTACACCGAGGAGCAGGACCTGGTGCTGGAAGTCGAGCGCTTCACCGACGGCAAGGGCGTGGAGGTGGTCCTGGACCAGTGCGCCGGCCCGCAGATGAAGCTGCTGGGCGACGTCGCCGCGCCGCGCGGCAAGCTGATCCTCTACGGCATCAACGGCGGCAACGACGCCACCTTCCCGGCCTGCGCGGCCTTCAAGAAGCACCTGCAGTTCTACCGCCACTGCGTGCTGGACTTCACCGGCCAGCCGGAAATCGGCCTGACGCGCAACGACGAGGCGGTGCAGCGGGCGCTGCAGGCGATCAACCAGATGACCGCCGACCAGTTGCTCAAGCCGAGCATCGACAAGGTCTTCGACTTCGCCAAGTTCCGCGAGGCCAGCAACTACATGGAAAGCTGCCCCGGCGGCGGCCGGGTGGTGATGAAGGTCGCCGACTGACCTGCCTGCCCGCGCGATGCCAGAAGCCACTCCCCGGAGTGGCTTCGGTGTTTCTGCGTCCCCGTTTTTCGTAGGAGCGCCAAACCTGTAGGAGCGGGCCCTGCCCGCGATTCGCGCGCAGGGCGCGCTCCTACAAGGGGCACGGCGCGGGGAAACCTGTAGGAGCGGATCTCATCCGCGAATCGCGCCGGGACCTCCGGCTATCGCGGACAAGGTCCGCTCCTACGGGGACATGCCGTGCCTCCCGGAGACCTGTAGGAGCGGGCCCTGCCCGCGATTCGCGCGCAGGGCGCGCTCCTACAAGGGGCACGGCGCGGGGAAACCTGTAGGAGCGGATCTCATCCGCGAATCGCGCCGGGATGTCCGGCTATCGCGGACAAGGTCCGCTCCTACGGGGACATACCGTGCCTCCCGGAAACCTGTAGGAGCGGGCCCTGCCCGCGATTCGCGCGCAGGGCGCGCTCCTACAAGGGGCACGGCGCGAGGCAACCCGTAGGAGCGGATCTCATCCGCGAATCGCGCTGGGATGTCCGGCTATCGTGGACAAGGTCCGCTCCTGCAAGGAATGGCGTGGGTGGGCCGCATCCAGCGCAGGATCGGGCAAGCCTGCGCAGGACCGGGCAAGCCACTGGGCGGGGTTTTCCCGTATCGTCGCGGCATTCGGCCAGGGAAGCGCCTAGGCTGAATCCATTCCCCACGGAGCGGCCTTGGCTCCGGACTTCCACATCACCCGAACAAAGAGGTGAGCGCCTGATGATCAAGCTGAAACTCAACGGCAAGGACCACGAATTCGACGCGCCCGGGGAAATGCCCCTGCTCTGGGCGCTGCGCGACGTCGCCTTGCTCACCGGCACCAAGTATGGCTGCGGCATGGCCCTGTGCGGGGCCTGCACCGTGCACGTCGACGGCCAGCCCACGCGCTCCTGCGTGACGCCCCTGGCGGCGGTGGCCGGCAAGCAGGTCACCACCATCGAGGCGGTGGCCGAGCAGGCCGCCGGCAAGGCGGTGCAGGAGGCCTGGCGCAAGCTGGACGTGGTGCAGTGCGGCTACTGCCAGTCCGGCCAGATCATGTCGGCCACGGCGCTGCTGGCCGGCAACAAGAGCCCCAGCGACGCCGACATAGACGCGGCCATGAGTGGCAACATCTGCCGCTGCGCCACCTACGTACGCATCCGCGCGGCCATCCACGAAGCCGCACAGAACCTGGCCTGAGGAGGCGCGACATGGCAGACCTGCAGCAACGAGCCAGCCGTGAGCCGGAAGACGCCGGCGACGGCATCCTCAACGTCAGCCGCCGGCATTTCCTGCGTGGCGCCGGCGGCCTGGCCCTGGGCATCTACTTCGCGCCGCTGCTGGGCCGTTTCGGCGACCCGCAGGCCGCCGCGGCCAAGGCCTTCGAGCCCAACGCCTTCGTGCGTATCGCCCCGGACGGCACGGTAACGGTGATCGCCAAGCACGTGGAAATGGGACAGGGCAGCTACACCGGCCTGGCCACCCTGCTGGCCGAGGAGCTGGACGCCGACTGGAGCAAGGTCCGCGTCGAAGGCGCCCCGGCCGACGCCAAGCGCTACGCCAACCTGGCCTTCGGCACCCTGCAGGGCACCGGCGGCAGCAGCGCCATGGCCAACTCCTTCGAGCAGATGCGCAAGGCCGGGGCCACGGCCCGGGCCATGCTGGTGGCAGCGGCGGCGCAGCAGTGGAAGGTGCCGGCCGAGCAGATCGAGGTGCACGACGGCGTGGTCGAGCATAAGGCTTCCGGGCACAAGGTCGGGTTCGGCCAACTGGCCGAGGCGGCGGCCAAACAGCCGGTGCCGGCGGAGGTGAAGCTCAAGGCGCCGGAGGACTTCAAGCTGATCGGCCAGGTGAAACTGCCGCGCAAGGACAGCCAGGACAAGACCGACGGCCAGGCGCGCTTCACCCAGGATGTGCATCTGCCGGACATGCTGGTGGCCGTGGTGGCGCACCCGCCGCGCTTCGGCGGGGTGCCGGCGAAGGTCGACGACAGCAAGGCCAAGGCCGTGCCCGGCGTGGTGGCGGTGGTGCAGTTCCCGGGCAGCGACTCGCGCTTCGCCGGCGTCGCCGTGCTGGCGAAGAACACCTGGGCGGCGCGCCAGGGGCGTGACGCCCTGCAGGTGGAGTGGGACGAGAGCAACGCCTTCCGCATGGGCAGCGCCGAAATCTTCGCCAAGTACCAGGAACTGGCGGCCAAGCCCGGCGTGGTGGCGCGCAACGAGGGCGACATCGCCAAGGCGCTGGACAAGCCGGCCAAGCTGATCGAGGCGCAGTACCAGTTCCCATTCCTGGCCCATGCCTCCATGGAGCCGCTGAACTGCGTGGTCAAGCTCTCCGACGGCGCCTGCGAGATCTGGAACGGCGAGCAGTGGCAGACCGGCGACCAGATGGCGGTCGGGCAGTTGCTGGGCATCGCCTCGGAGAAGGTCTCGATCACCCAGCTGTACGCCGGCGGCAGCTTCGGCCGCCGCGCCAACCCGCACTCGGACTATGTGCTGGAGGCCGTCTCGATCGCCAAGGCGGCCCGCGAGCACGGCCACAAGGGGCCGGTGAAGATGGTCTGGACCCGCGAGGACGACACCCGCGGCGGCTACTACCGCCCGGCCTTCCTGCACAGAGCGCGCCTGGCGCTGGACGGGCAGGGCAACCTGGTGGGCTGGGAGCAGCATCTGGTGGGGCAGTCGTTCATGGTCGGCACGGCCTTCGAGAAGGTGATGGTCAAGGACGGCATCGACCAGGTGGCGGTGGAGGGCGCAGCGGACCTGCCCTATGCGGTGCCCAACCTGCACGTGGAGCAGACCCTGGTGCCGGAGGTCAAGGTGCCGACGCAGTGGTGGCGCTCGGTGGGCCACACCCACACGGCCTATTCCACCGAAACGCTGATCGACGAAGCCGCGGTGGCCGCCGGCAAGGACCCCTACGAATTCCGCCGCGCCCTGCTGGAAAAACACCCGCGGCACCTGGGCGTGCTCGACCTGGTGGCCGACAAGGCCGGCTGGAAGCAGCCGCTGAAGGCCGGCGGGGAAGGCGAGAAGCGCGGCCGCGGAATCGCCGTGCACGAGTCCTTCGGCAGCTTCGTGGCGCAGGTAGTGGAAGTCACGGTGAAGGCCGACAAGAGCTTCCGCATCGACCGCGTGGTCTGCGCCGTGGACTGCGGCCTGGCGATCAACCCGGACGTGATCCGCGCGCAGATGGAAGGCGGCATCGGCTACGGCCTGGCCATGGCCCTGCACAGCGCCATCACCCTCAAGGAGGGCGTGGTCGAGCAGTCCAACTTCCACGACTTCCAGGTGCTGCGGATCAACGAGATGCCGGCGGTGGAGGTGCACATAGTGCCGTCCAGCGAGGCGCCCACCGGCGTCGGCGAACCCGGCGTGCCACCGGCGGCGCCGGCCCTGGCCAATGCCCTGGCGGCGGCCACCGGCAAGCGCATCCGCAACCTGCCGATCGGCAACCAGCTGCAGGCCTGAGGCCGGTGGTGAGGGCGGCCCGCTGCCTCGTGCAGTGGGCCGTTGCCTTTTCCGCGGCCGGCACCCGATATTTCCGGCGCGGCCGCGCCAAGGCAGGTATCCTTGTCGGCAGGCGTCCGCCCGGATGCCCCTTTCTACTGGAGCTGTGACATGACCCGCGACAAGCAACTCTTCCCCGACGACGAGATCGGTGACGCCCTGTGGGCCCTGCAGGAAGACGGCGAGGACCTTTCGTTCGAGCGTGAGGTGGAATTCGCCGTGATCTTCCCGGAAGAGCAGGCGGCGCTGGATTTCGCCATCCTCCTGCTGCAGAACGGCCAGAAGGTGGCCTATTCCGAGTACGACGGCGACCCGGCCAACCCCTGGCAGGTCCTGGCCTACCCGGTGATGGAGCCGACCCACGAGAGCATCAGCGGCTACGAGGAACTGCTGGCCGAGCATTCCGAACCGCTGGGCGGCAAGACCGACGGCTGGTCGGCGCTCTGAGGCGGGATGTGGTGGAAAAAGCCGGGGCAGGTCCCCGGCTTTTTTGTGGGCGCGGGATCTTATCCGCGATTGGGCATTACCTGTAGGAGCGGGCCCTGCCCGCGATTCGCGCGCAGGGCGCGCTCCTACAATGGGAATGGCACGGGTGGGGCGGCGTAGGAGCGGATCTCATCCGCGAATCGCGCCGGGACGTCCGGTCATCGCGGACAAGGTCCGCTCCTACGGGGAAACGCCATACCTGATGGCGAACTGTAGGAGCGGGCCCTGCCCGCGAATCGCGCGCAGGGCGCGCTCCTACAATGGGAATGGCGCGGGTGGGGCGGCGTAGGAGCGGATCTCATCCGCGAATGGCGCCGGGACGTCCGGTCATCGCGGACAAGGTCCGCTCCTACGTAGCAGGCGAGCATTGCTTCTCGTAGGAGCGAGCTTGCTCGCGAACCGCATGGCATCGGGTTTGTTCGCGAGCAAGAACTAGGCGTCCCCCTCGCTCCTACGAAGAGCGTCTTGGCGTAGCCGGCTTACGGCACCGGCTCGGCCTTTTCGGCCACCTGGCGCAGGGCCCTTTCGTAGTAGTCGGCCGATTGCGCGCCGGAGATCAGCTGGCGGCCGTTGATGATCACCGCCGGCACGGCGCGGATGCCGTGACTGGTGAAGAATTCCTCTTCCTCGATCACTTCGCTGGCATAGGCGTCGCTGTCGAGGATCTCGCGGGTGCGCACCGGGTCCAGGCCGACGCTGGTGGCCAGGTCCAGCAGTTCCTCGTTGTCGCTGATGTTGCGCCCTTCGCCGAAGTAGGCGTGCAGCAGCGCCTGCTTCAGCGCAAGGTCGCGGCCCTGTTCGGCGGCCCAGTGCAGCAGGCGGTGGGCGTCGAAGGTGTTGTAGATGCGCTGGCGCTTGTGCAGGTCGAAGTGGAAGCCGACTTCCTCGCCGAAGTCGCGGATGCGCTTGTGATTGCTGGCGATGTCTTCGGCGCTGCTGCCGTACTTGCGCTGCAGGTGCTCGACCAGGTCCTCGCCTTCGGCGGGCATGTCGGCATTGAGTTCGAAGGGCTTGATCCGCAGTTCGACGTCGATCTCGCCGTCGACGCGCTGGATGGCTTCGAGCAATCCGCAAAGGCCGATGGCGCACCAGGGGCAGACCACGTCTGAGACGAAATCGAGGGTGATGGCTTCGCGCATACGGGCGATCTCCGCCTTGGGGTTTCGGTGTTCAAGCATGGACCTTTTTGCCCTGGGTGATCCAGTGCCGGCGGGGAGTGGCGTAGCTACTCATCTCTGGTGGCTTTAGGTTTTATTTTTATCTATATGATATATAAGGAATATTTCTATTCTAGAAATGACTTTAACTCGGGCGTGCTTCCAACCGCTCGAGTACACACTGCAGGCCTTGCCCCGCCTGGATTCCGGCACGATGGTGGGATACGGAGGAAGTGACTGAATGTGAGGTTGTTTCTCTATATCTGAAATAACTTATTGATATTTAATAACTTATCATGTGAATGCGTAGGTTTTTCCTGCCGGTGGTCGTATATTCGACATTAGAAGCAAAATGCAAACTACTGAAAAATAATGGAATTATTTTCGAGATTTGCTAGCCGTTCGACCAACGCCTTGGCAACCCGCCCTCACTCGATCGCCCGATCGAGGAAACCCAGGAATTCGACGATGGCGGCAGGCAGATGGCGCCCCTGCAGCGTGACGATCTGCAACACGCTGGCCTGCATGGTGTCGTCCGCCACCGGCACCGCGACCACGCCTTCGGGCAGGTTGCCGCCCCGGCTGCCCAGGGAACTGATGAACATCAGCGTCCCGGCCGCCAGGGCGAAGGCCTTCAGGCTTGCCATGGAGTTGGTGGTGAATACCGGCTCCATGGACAGCCCCTGGGTGGCCAGCGCGGTGTCGACCAGCTGGCGTTGCGTGCGCTGCTGGTCCGGCAGGGCCATGGGCTCGGACGCCAGGTCGGCCAGGGTGACCTGTTCCCGCGTGGCCAGCGGATGGTCGCGCGGCACCAGCACGTGCATCGGCCGGCGCACGATGCGTTCCACCTTCACCCCGGCCGGCGCGGAATAGCTGTAGGTGATGCCGATGTCGGCGCTGCCGTCGCCGACGCGCGCGCAGATGTCCGCCGAGTTGCCCACCCAGACGTGGAAGCGCACGCCCGGGTAGGTGCGGCGGTAGTCCGCGAGTATCCGCGGCAGCCAGTCGATGGCGAAGCCCTCGTAGGCCGCCAGGCGCACCAGGCCGCGGTGCGGGCCCTGCAGTTCGCGCACGTCCGCCAGGGCCCTTTCGGTGTCCAGGGCGATGCGCCGGGCGCGCTGCGCCAGCAGTTCGCCGGCCGGGCTGAGCAGCATGCCGCGCGGCCGCCGTTCGAACAGCTCGACACCCAGTTCCTGTTCCAGGCGGGCGATTTGCCGGCTGATCGCCGAGCCGGAGACGTGCAATCGGGCCGAGGCCTCGGTGATGGAGCCGCTGCGGGCCACTTCCAGGAAGTAACGCAGGGCTAGATGCTGCATGGCGGTTGTGCTTTGCATAAAAGGCAAGGGTGGCTGCGAATTAATGAAATTGTGGCATCGCGCGCGGACTGCTAACAATCCTCGCCGACAGACCGGGCAGAACAACAACAACGAAACCCCTCTGGGAGATCATCGATGTCCGTATTCACCGGCGAGGCGATTGCCGAGGCCACCGCCATCCGCCAGCAACTGCACAGCCACCCCGAACTCAAGTACGAAGAGCACGCCACCGCCGACCTCGTCGCCGCCTTCCTGCGCCGCCATGGCTACGAAGTGCGCACCGGCGTGGCCGGGACCGGCGTCGTCGCGCTGCTCGACACCGGCCGCCCCGGCCCCACCATCGGCCTGCGCGCCGACATGGATGCCTTGCCGATCCTGGAGGACACCGAGCTGCCCTATGCCTCGCGCACGCCGGGCAAGATGCACGCCTGCGGCCACGACGGGCACACCGCCTCGCTGCTGCTGGCCGCCGGCCGGCTCGCCCGGCATCACGACCATCTTCGCGGCCGCATCAAGCTGCTGTTCCAGCCCGCGGAGGAAGGCGGCCTGGGCGCCGAACGGATGATCGAGGAGGGCGCGCTGGAGGGCGTCGAGGCCATCTTCGGCTACCACAACCGCCCGGGCTATCCGCTGGGCCGGGTGTTCGCCAAGGCCGGGCCGAGCATGGGCGGCAGCTCGCTGTACGAGGTCACCATCAGCGGCAAGGGCGGCCATGCCTCGCGCCCGGACCTGGCCATCGACCCGATCTTCGTCGGCGCGGCGGTGGTCCAGGCGCTGCAGGGCGTGGTCGGTCGCCGCCTGTCGCCGCTGGAGTCGGGCGTGGTGACGGTCACGCAGTTCCATGGCGGCAACAGCCAGAACGTCATCCCCGGCCAGGCGACGCTGATGATCAACACCCGCGACGGCTCGCCGGAAGCCGCCGCGGTGATCGACGAGACGCTGCGCCGCATCGTCGCCCAGGTCTGCCAGGCCCATGGCGCCAGTGCTGAGCTGGCGCGGACGATGCGCATCCCGGCGCTGGTCAACGACGCCGCCGAAACCGCGTTCGTGGTGGAAACCGCCATCGACGCCCTCGGCGCGGACAAGGCGGGCTACATGCACCAGCTTCCCACCATGGGGGCGGAAGATTTCGCTTTCTACCTGGAGAAAGTGCCGGGCTGCTATTTCTTCGTCGGCAACGGCGAGGACGGCGCCTACCTTCACCATCCGCACTACGACTATCGCGACGAAATCCTGCCCATCGCGGCGGGCATGTTCGTCGCCATCGCCGAGCGGCGCCTCGGGACCAATCCCTGAGCGAAGGCACTCACGGGCCCGCGCCGCGCCGCCATCCTGCGGCGGCGCCGAGGCGGGCCATCCGGCAATCCGTGCAGGCCAGCTTCGCCGCGCCCCGAGCGGCCGGCGGCTGGCAAAGGAAAATCCACCATGCAGCGTTTCTTCAACGCCATCGAACGGGCGGGCAACAAGCTCCCGCACCCGGTCGTCCTGTTCGCCTGGCTGTGCCTGGGCGTCGCGCTCCTGTCCTGGGCGCTGGCGGCGTCCGGGGTGTCCGGCGTCCATCCCAAGACCGGCGACCTGGTCACGGTCAGGAGCCTGGTTTCCGGCGAGGGCCTGGTCTTCGCACTGACCTCGGTGGTCAGGAACTTCGTCAGCTTCCCGCCGCTGGGCGCGGTGCTGGTCATCCTGCTGGCCATCGGCGTGGCCGACAAGACCGGGCTGGTCGGGGCGCTGATGCAGGTGAGCGTGATGAAGGCCCCGCGCTACCTGACCACCTTCGTCATCTTCCTCGTCGGCATGTGCAGCCACGTGGCCGCCGACGCCGCCTTCGTCATCCTCATCCCGCTGTCGGCGATGATCTTCCAGGCCACCGGGCGCAACCCCCTGGTCGGCGCGGTGACCGGCTTCGTCGCGGTGGGGGCGGGCTACGATGCCAGCCTGCTGATCACCCCGACCGACGTGATCCTCTCCGGGATCACCACCAGCGCGGCGCAGACAATCGACCCCGCGGCCTACGTCTCGCCCATCGACAACTACTATTTCGTCGCCTGTTCCGCCGTGCTGCTGTCGGTGATCGGCGCCTTCATCATCGAGCGCATCGTCGAGCCCCTGGCCGGCCCGTACCGCGGCAGCGTGGTGGTCGACATCCAGCCGATCAGCGTGCGGGAGTTCAAGGGGCTGAAGCGCGCCGGCTGGGCGGCGCTGGTGCTGGCCGCCCTGGTCCTCGCCGCGGTGCTGCCGGCCGGCTCGCCGCTGCGCAACCCCGAGGGCGGGCTGGTGCCTTCGCCGTTCCTCATCAGCGCGGTGGCCGTCTTCGCCATCTTCTTCCTGGTCCTGGGCTGGGTCTACGGCCGCAGCGTGGGGAAGATCGGCGACGCCCGCGATGCCATCGGCTTCATGGCCGAGGCGATCAAGGAGCTGGCGCCGACCCTGGTGCTGTTCTTCGCCATCTCGCAGTTCCTCGCCTGGTTCAAGTGGACGCACCTGGGCGAATGGATCGCCGTCGGCGGCTCGCACCTGCTCGACAGCAGCGGCTTCGGCGGCATCCCGCTGGTGCTGGCGTTCCTGGGCCTGGTGACGGTGATGAACCTGTTCATCACCTCGGGTTCGGCGCAGTGGTCGCTGATGGCCCCGATCTTCGTGCCGATGCTGATGCTGGTGGGCTTCGAGCCGGCCTTCGTGCAGGCGGCGTACCGCATCGCCGATTCCTCGACCAACATAGTCACGCCCATGAGCCCCTACTTCAGCCTGTGCCTGGCCTTCCTGCAGCGCTACCAGAAGGACGCCGGGATCGGCACCCTGGCGTCGATGACCATCCCGGTGGCCCTGGGCTTCCTGCTGTGCTGGACGCTGTTCCTCATCCTCTGGATGGAGCTGGGGCTGCCGATCGCCCCCGGCGTGGGCCTGTACCTCGACTGAGCGGGGGCCGGGCGAGCGCGCGCCCGGCCCGCGGCTTCAGAAGTCGACGGTGGCGGACACCCGCAGGGTGCGCGGCTCGCCCTGGGTCAGGTAGCCGCCGATGGTGGAGGCCCAGTAGTCCTCGTTGGCGACGTTTTCCAGGTTGGCGCGCAGGGTCACGTCGCGCTGCTCGACCTTGAAGCGGTAGCGGGCGCCCAGGTCGACGCGGGTCCAGGCCGGGATGCTCAGGTTGTTGGCCTGGTCCAGGTACTGGCCGCCGGTGCGCAGCAGGCGGCCGTTGAGCGCCAGGCCGTCGAGGCCGGGCACGTCCCAGTCGGCGCCGAGGTTGTACTGGAAGCGCGGCACGCCGATGGCGCGGTTGCTGTCGTTGGCGCCGCCGGCGGTGTTGCGCAGCTCGGTGTCGATCCAGGTGGCGCCGGCCAGCAGACGCAGGCCTTGCAGCGGTTCGCCGAACAGGTTCAGCTCGACGCCGCGGTTGCGCTGCTCGCCGTCGACGCTGAAGACCTTGGTGTCCGGGTCGGTGACGCTGGTGGGCTGTTCGATGCGGTAGAACGCCAGGTTGCCGCCGTAGCTGCCGAAGTCCAGCTTGGCGCCCACTTCGATCTGCTTGGAGCGCTGCGGGGCGAACACCTCGCCGACGTTGACCGCGGTGGAGGGCGCGGTGGGGCCGGCGGCCAGGCCTTCGATGCGGTTGGCGTACAGCGACAGGTAGTCGGTGGGCTTGACCACGATGCCGTACACCGGCGTGGTGATGGACTCGCGGTAGTCGGCGCTGCGCACGCCGGCGTAGCTCCAGCCGTCGGTGCCGATGCTCTGGCGGCGCACGCCGAGGGTCAGCAGCACGCGGTCGTCGAGAAAGCCCAGGGTGTCGGAGGCGGCGGCGCTGCGGTTGCGCGTCTTGCCGACGATGCCGGGGTCGTTGTAGTCGCCGCCGGAGTAGGTGGTGGCCGGCTTGGCGACCTGCGCGGGGCGGTACAGGTTGGCCGGGTACTTGCTCAGGGCCATGCGGTAGGCGCTGCGCTGCTCGGCCCAGATGCCGGCCAGGCCGAAGTTCAGCTGGTGGCTCACCGGGCCGGTGTGGAAGCGGCCGTTGAGGCCGGCCATGGCGCTCTTGTTGTCCTCGTCGTGGGTGGCGTCCATGGTGCCGCCGCCGGCGGTTCCGGCGTTGTCGCTCAGGGTCAGCGAGGAGTAGCTGCCGTTCTCGCGGGTGTGCTTGGCGCCGCCGGAGAGGTAGACCGTCCAGTTGTCGTTCAGGTCGTATTCGCCGCGGAACATGCCGTAAGTGTCTTCCAGCTGCGAGTAGCTCCAGGCCTGGCCGTAGTTGCTGTCGGCGTCGGGCGCGTGGGGGATGCTGGTGACGCCGCTGCCGACGTAGACCACCGGGCGGCCCTGGTTGATGCGCTGCTTCTGGTAGCCGAAGTCGCTGCTCAGGCGCAGGCGTTCGCCGCGGTAGTCGAGGTTGACGCTGGCCAGCTTGTAGCGCTGGGCGTTGTCGTCGATGGCGCTGTCGCCTTCGCGCTGGGCCAGGTTGAGCCGCGCGCCGAAGCGGTTGTCCTCGCCGAAGCGCTGGCCCAGGTCGAGGTGTTCGCCAACCTGGCTGTCGCTGCCGTAGTCCAGGCTCAGGCTGCGCGTGGGGACATCCTCGGCGTGCTTGGTCTGCAGGTTCACCGCGCCGCCGATGCCGCTGCCGCTGGGCGTCACGCCGTTGATGAAGGCGTTGGAGCCCTTGAACAGCTCGACGCGCTCCAGCGACTCGGTGCCGATGATCTGCCGCGGCGTCACGCCGTACAGGCCGTTGAGCGAGACGTCGTCGGTGCTCAGCGGCAGGCCGCGGATGACGAAGATCTGCGAGAAGTTGCCGTAGCCGTTGCCCTGGCGCACCGCGGCGTCGTTGAGCAGCACGTCGCCGACGGTCTGCGCCTGCTGGTCCTTGATGGCCTGCGCGGTGTAGCTGGAGAAGGCGAAGGGCACGTCCTGCATGTCCTGGTTGCCCAGCATGCCCAGCCGGGCGCCGCGGGCCACCTGGCCGCCGGCATAGACCGGCGGCAGTTCGCCGGGGGCCTGGGCCACGGCGCTGACGGTGGTGGCGCCCATCTCCAGGGCCTCGCCGTCCCGGGCGATGGCTTCGACGCCGTAGCCGCTGGGCTTGCGCACCAGGCGGTAGCCGCTGCCTTCCAGCAGGCGCATCAGGCCGTCCTCGGCGTCGTAGCTGCCTTTCAGGCCGTCGCTGTGGCGGGCGTTCAACGTGGCGGCCTCGAAGGCCAGGGGCACGCCGGCCTGGGCGGCGAAGCGGGCCAGCACCTCGCCCAGCGGTCCTGGGGCGATGTCGTACTGGCGTTGCACGCTGGCGGTTTCCGCGGCCAGGCCGGGCAGGGTGGCGCCCTGCAGGGCGAGGCCGATGGCCAGGGCGAGGGTGTGGGGCTTCAGGCGGAGGCGGGTGGTCATGCGGTGATCCTGTCGGCGCGAGGAGTGAATGGGGTGTTTCCTCCTTCACCGGACGAGCAGGAAAAAGGTGTCATGGCGGATGAAAAAATTTTCGGGGGTCGTTGGGGCGGCGTAGCGGCGGGGTTCAGGCGGGCTCCAGGGTCACCCAGTAGCGCGTCAGGCTGCTGACCTTCAGCGGCAGCATGTCGGCCAGCAGGCGCAGGCCGGCGTCGTCGTTGCCCAGGGGGATGGCGCCGCTGACGCGCAGCCCGGCCAGTTGGGGCGCGCAGCGCAGCACGCCGTTGCGGTAGCGGCCCAGTTCGGCCAGCAGGGCGTCCAGGCGCATGTCCTGGGCCAGCAGCATGCCGTTTTCCCAGCTGCTGGCATTGGCGTCCGCCGGCTGCACGGCCTGCAGGGCGCTGGCGCTGAACAGCAGCTGCTGACCGGCCTCGACCTGGCGGCGCGCGGCGGTAGCGAAGGGTTCCACGGCGACGCTGCCTTCGAGCACGGCCACCCGGCACGCCTCGCCCAGGTCGCGCACGGCGAAGCGCGCGCCGGCGGTGCGCAGCAGGCCCTGGCGGCTTTCCACCAGGAACGGCCGTGGCGCGGGCGCCGGGTCGGCGTGGGTGGCGACGAGGATTTCGCCGTCGAGCAGGCGCAGGCGGCGTTCCCGCGGGCTGAAGCGGATGTCCACGGCGCTGCCGGTGTTGAGCGTCAGCAGGCTGCCGTCGGGCAGTTGCACGCGCTTGCGCTCGCCGGTGGCGGTGCGCTGGTCGGCGCTCCATTCGGCCCAGGGCAGCTGGCGCGCGCCCAGCCAGGCCGCGGGCGCCACCGCCAGCAGCAGGCCCAGGCGGTTGAGCATCTGCCGCCGGCTCAGGCCGCGTTCGCCGAGGCGTTGCAGGCTCTGCCGGCCCGTGCCCGGCGGCAGCTGCTGCAGGCCGCCGAGCAGGCTTTCGGCGCGGCGCCAGGCTTCGGCGTGCTGCGCGCTGCGTCCGCGCCATTGCTCGATGGATTGCTCGATGGCCCGCAGGTCGGCGGCGCTGGCCGGGCGTTCGCCCAGGCGCACCAGCCAGTCGGCGGCTTCGCCGAGGATGCGTGGGTCCAGCGTCTGCTCGTGCATCAGGCCAAGCTCAGGCAGGCGATGAAGGCCGCGCGCATGTAGCGCTTGACGGTCGCCAGGGACAGGCCCAGGCGCTCGGCGATGGCCGGGTAGGTGAGGCCGTCCAGCTGCGCGAGCAGGAAGGCTTCGCGGGTGAGGGCGGGCAGTTCGCCCAGCGCCGCATCGATGCACTCCAGGGTTTCCAGGATCAGTTCGCGGGCTTCCGGGCCGGGGGCCAGTTCCTCGGGCAGCGCGGAGAGGGCTTCGAGGTAGGCGCGTTCCAGTTCCTGGCGGCGCCAGCGGTCCACCAGCAGGCCCTTGGCGATGTGGGTGAGCAGGGCGCGCGGGCGATCGCCGACGTCGCTCAGCGGCCGGCGCAGCAGGCGCAGGAAGGTGTCCTGGGCCAGGTCGGCGGCATCCCAGGCGTTGCCCAGGCGGCCGCGCAGCCATTGCTGCAGCCAGCCGTGGTGGCGTTCGTAGAGGGTGTGCAGGTGCTGGTCGGCGGAGGGTTCGGCGAATGCCACGGTGTCGTGCGCCAGATGATCATTTGCGAATGACTCTCATTTTATGTCGGTTCAGTCGCGCGATGCAATGCCGCGATGCCGCAGCCGGTCGGCGCGCGTGCCGGGCGCGCCATCGGCACTGGAATTGCCGCGCAGACGCGCTACCTTGAGCCTGTCCCGAATGCATAATTCGAGGGTTTGCCTTCTTCGGCAGACGGCTTCGCCGTTCGCGGTCGAAACCTCAAGTCATCCAGCAGAAACGGAGCACATCATGGCTCGCACCACGCCCATCGAGCTTTATCGCAACATCGGCATAGTCGCGCACGTGGATGCCGGCAAGACCACCACCACCGAGCGCATCCTGTTCTACACCGGGGTCAACCACAAGATGGGCGAGGTGCACGACGGGGCGGCGACCATGGACTGGATGGTGCAGGAGCAGGAGCGCGGCATCACCATCACCTCGGCGGCCACCACCGCCTTCTGGCAGGGCTCGACCAAGCAGTACCCGCACAAGTACCGCTTCAACATCATCGACACCCCTGGCCACGTCGACTTCACCATCGAGGTGGAGCGCTCGCTGCGCGTGCTCGACGGCGCCGTGGTGGTGTTCAGCGGCGCCGACGGCGTCGAGCCGCAGTCCGAGACGGTGTGGCGCCAGGCCAACAAGTACCACGTGCCGCGCCTGGCCTACGTGAACAAGATGGACCGCCAGGGCGCCGACTTCCTGCGCGTGGTCGAGCAGATCAAGCGGCGCCTGGGCCACAACCCGGTGCCGATCCAGCTGGCCATCGGCGCGGAGGAGAACTTCAACGGGCAGATCGACCTGGTGAAGATGAAGGCCATCTACTGGAACGACGACGACCAGGGCACCAGCTACCGCGAGGAACCGATCCCCGCCGAGTTGCAGGCGCTGGCCGAGGAGTGGCGGGCGCACATGATCGAGGCCGCCGCCGAGGCCAACGACGAGCTGATGAACAAGTACCTCGAGGGCCAGGAGCTGAGCCTGGAGGAGATCAAGGCCGGCCTGCGCCAGCGCACCCTGGCCAACGAGATCGTCCCGGCGGTGCTGGGTTCCTCGTTCAAGAACAAGGGCGTGCCGCTGGTGCTGGATGCGGTGATCGACTATCTGCCGGCGCCCTCGGAAATCCCGGCGATCAACGGCACCCACCCGGACGACGAGGAGAAGCACGACGAGCGCCACGCCGACGACAGCGAGCCGTTCTCCTCGCTGGCCTTCAAGATCGCCACCGACCCCTTCGTCGGCACCCTGACCTTCACCCGCGTCTACTCGGGTGTGCTGAGCAGCGGCGACGCGGTGCTCAACTCGGTGAAGGGCAAGAAGGAGCGCGTCGGGCGGATGGTGCAGATGCACGCCAACCAGCGCGAGGAGATCAAGGAAGTGCGCGCCGGCGACATCGCCGCGCTGATCGGCATGAAGGACGTCACCACCGGCGACACCCTGTGCGCCATCGACAAGCCGATCATCCTCGAACGCATGGACTTCCCCGACCCGGTGATCTCGGTGGCGGTGGAGCCCAGGACCAAGGCCGACCAGGAGAAGATGGGCATCGCCCTGTCCAAGCTGGCCCAGGAGGACCCCTCGTTCCGCGTGAAGACCGACGAGGAGACCGGGCAGACCATCATTTCCGGCATGGGCGAGCTGCACCTGGACATCATCGTCGACCGCATGCGCCGCGAGTTCAACGTCGAGGCCAACATCGGCAAGCCGCAGGTGGCCTACCGCGAGGCGATCCGCCGCAAGTGCGAGATCGAGGGCAAGTTCGTCCGCCAGTCCGGCGGGCGCGGCCAGTTTGGCCATTGCTGGATCCGCTTCGAGCCGGGCGACGAGGGCAAGGACGGCCTTGAGTTCCACAACGAGGTGGTCGGCGGGGTGATCCCGCGGGAGTTCATCCCGGCGATCCAGAAGGGCATCGAGGAGCAGATGCACAACGGCGTGCTCGCCGGCTACCCGCTGATCGGTCTGAAGGCCACGGTGTACGACGGCTCGTACCACGACGTCGACTCCAGCGAGATGGCCTTCAAGATCGCCGCCTCCATGGCTACCAAGCAGCTCTCGCAGAAGGGCGGCGCAGTGCTGCTGGAGCCGGTGATGAAGGTCGAGGTGGTGACCCCCGAGGACTACATGGGCGACGTGATGGGCGACCTGAACCGCCGCCGCGGCCTGATCCAGGGCATGGAAGACACCCCGGCGGGCAAGGTGATCCGCGCCGAGGTGCCGCTGGGCGAGATGTTCGGCTACGCCACCGACGTGCGCTCGATGTCCCAGGGGCGCGCCAGCTACTCGATGGAGTTCACCAAGTACGCCGAGGCGCCGGCGAATATCGCCGATGCCATCGTGAAGAAGAACAACGGGTGAGGTTTGCGGGGTGAAGAACGGCGCCTGCGGGCGCCGTTTTTCATTGGGGCGGGATGCGGTGCCCGGAGTGCTCTTCGTAGGAGCGAGGGGGACGCCTAGTTCTTGCTCGCGAACAGACGCGGTGCCATGCGGTTCGCGAGCAAGCTCGCTCCTACGAGAAGCCGTGCCCTCAGGGGACTTGTAGGGGCAGGCCCTGCCTGCGAATCGCGCGCAGGGCGCGCTCCTACAGGAACGTGGTGCGGGCGGGTTGCAGGCTGCGCCGGGGTGCTCTTTGTAGGAGCGAGCTTGCTCGCGAACAAATGGGTGCCATGCGGTTCGCGAGCAAGCTCGCTCCTACGAGAAGCCGTGCCCTCAGGGGACTGTAGGAGCAGGCCCTGCCTGCGAATCGCGCGCAGGGCGCGCTCCTACAGGAACGTGGTGCGGGCGGGTTGCAGGCTGCGCCGGGGTGCTCTTTGTAGGAGCGAGCTTGCTCGCGAACAAATGGGTGCCATGCAGTTCGCGAGCAAGCTCGCTCCTACGAGAAGCCGTGCCTCCCAGGGGACTGTAGGAGCAGGCCCTGCCTGCGAATCGCGCGCAGGGCGCGCTCCTACAGGGGCGTGGTGTGGGTGGGGCGGTGTAGGAGCGGATCTTATCCGCGATCCGCGCCGGAACGTCCGGCTATCGCGGACAAGGTCCGCTCCTACGGGGGAGGGGCGTACCTTACAGCCGCGCCATCAGGACCGATACAGCATCGGCCTGCGCAGCCGCAGGTAGCTGTAGCCCTCGCGGACCATGGCGATGCGTTCCGGCTCAAGGTCGGCGATCAGCAGTTCCCCGGCCTGTTTCGCCCGGGCCATCACCTGGCCGTCCGGGGCCACCACGCAGCTCAGGCCGCAGTATTCCAGCTCGCCTTCGCTGCCCTGGAAGTTGGCGTAGGCGAGGAACACCTGGTTCTCGTAGGCGCGGGTGGGCACCAGCACCTGGCAGACGAACTCGTAGGGGTGCATGTTGGCCGTCGGCACCAGCACCAGGTCGGCGCCGGCCAGGGCCAGGGTGCGCACGGCTTCGGGGAACTCGACGTCGAAGCAGATCAGCAGGCCGATCTTCCAGCCGTCCAGCTCGACGATCGCCGGCGGCTCGTCCGAGGGGCTGAACTGGTCGCGGTCGAGGTCGCCGTACAGGTGCGTCTTGCGGTAGTTGGCGCGGCGCTCGCCGTGGCGGTCGATCAGTTGCACGCTGTTGAACGGCGCCCCGGCCGGGTTGCTTTCCGGGTAGCCGTAGAGGATGCCGACGTCGAACTCCCGGGCGATCCCCGCCACCGTCTCGGCGATGGCGCCGTCGGCGGCTTCGGCCAGGGCGGCGACGCGTTCGGCGCCGATGTTGTAGCCGCTGGCGTACATTTCCGGGCAGACCAGCAGGTCCGCGCTCTGGGCGGCCGCGCGTTGCGCGGCCTCCCGCAGCCGGCGCAGGTTGCCGGCGAGGTCGTCGGGCCCCGGGGGGCACTGGTAGAGGGCGAGGCGCATGACGCTTCCTCCTTGGTCAGTCGGGCAGGGCCACGGGGCCCAGTTCGGCATAGCGGTCGCCGGGGCCGGGGTTGTCCGGGTGGGTGGCGCCGCCGAAGTGGTGCAGGATGCCCCACACGGCGTTCAGCGAGGTCTGTACCGCGCCTTCGACCCAGGCCGGGGTCCAGGATACATCGTCGCCGGCGATGAAGATGCCGCGCTGCTCGGCGGGCAGGTCGTCCTGCATGAAGTGCGAGTACATGCGGTGGTTGTAGCGGTAGTGGCCGGGCAGGGCGCCCTTGAAGGCGCCGAGGAAGTGCGGGTCGGCCTCCCAGGACACGGTG
Organism: Pseudomonas sp. A6; assembly: GCF_052367875.1. NCBI lineage: Bacteria > Pseudomonadati > Pseudomonadota > Gammaproteobacteria > Pseudomonadales > Pseudomonadaceae > Pseudomonas > Pseudomonas sp. A6. The sequence goes on from NZ_CP198970.1 coordinate 3,521,153, forward strand.
ATGGGGTTGCCGATCACGTGGCTGGCGATGTCCACCTTCGGGTAGACCTTCTTCAGCGCGTCCAGGGCCAGCTGCACGCGCTTCTCCACCGGGTGCGGCAGCATCTTCATGGCGTCGCTCATCCAGGAGTAGGACAGGCAGATCACCCCGGGCTTGTCGTCGCCGTTGTCGAACAGGTAGGTGCCGCGGGTCAGGCGGTCGGTGAGGGTCATGCTCATGACGTCGCGGCCGGTCTGCGGGTCCTTGTCCTTCCAGAACGGCCGGTCGACCATGACGAAGGTCTTCGACGACTGCATGTAGCGGGTGCGGTCCAGGGCCATCCACATCTTCTGCGAGAACAGCGCTTCCTCGCATTCGATCTGGGTGGTCAGCAGCCAGCTCTGGCAGGTGGTCAGCACCGCGGCGTATTCGCGGGTGTCGCCCCAGTAGTCGGTGACCGCCAGGTTGCCGCTGGCGGCGCGGGCGATCTTCTTCACCCCCGGGCGCGGCGCGCCGTTGTGCAGCTTCGCCAGGGAGGTGCCGGCCGGCCAGTGCGCGCAGCGCTCCGGCGCGTGGTTCCAGATGCCGCGCGGCACCTGCTCGACGCCGCCGACCACCAGGTGCTGGTGGTCGTCGCAGTTGGTCATCACCACGCGGAAGATTTCCAGCATGGAGTTGGGGAAGTCCGAGTCCCAGCCGCCGGTGCCGAAGCCGACCTGGCCGAAGATTTCGCGGTGGTGGAAGGACAGGCGCGAGAAGGCCTTGGAGGTGGCGACGAAGTCGTAGAAGGTGCGGTCGTCCCACAGCGGCACCAGTTCGTCCCACAGCGCCTTGAGCTTGACGGTGTCGCGCGCGCGGATGGCGTCCTGGATCTCGGAGAAGCGCGCGCCGTCCTCCAGGGCGTCGGCCCAGGCCTGGGCGACTTCGCGGAAGATCTGCGGCAGGTCGTCGATCTTCTCCGCGTAGTGGCTGGTGCCTTCCAGGTCCACCACGGTGCTGCCGGAGGCCGGCGTCAGCGGGTTGGGGAAGGGTTTGGTCTCAAGGCCCAGCTTGTCCACGTAGTGGTAGAAGGCCGTGCTGGAGACCGGGAAGCGCATGCCGCCGAGTTCTGCGATGACGCCCTCGGCGCCCTCGAAGGGCTCCGAACGCAGCCGGCCGCCCAGCTTCGAGGCCTCGTAGACCACCGGCTTCAGCCCCAGCTTCATCAGTTCGTAGGCCGCCACCAGCCCGGCGATGCCGGCCCCGACGATGGCCACTTCCTGGCCGTGGTTGTGCGCCGGGATGCTGCCCAGGCCCGCCGGGTGTTCCAGCCAGTCGTCGAAGGCGAAGGGGAAGTCCGGGCCGAAGATGGTCACCGGTTGCTTGCCGGGGGTATGGGGGTGGCGGTTGTTGTGCATTTATCTCTCCCAAGGATTCTGGCGTGCCTGGCCCTTGTTCCAGCATTGCCCAGGCAGGTGTCTCTTGCACCGCCGCACGCGCTCCGCGGCGGGCCTTCCGATGGATGGCGCGAACGCGGAGAGGGCAAGCCTGGCCAGGCTTGTCGGCCGGCCCTGGCGGGCCGGCGCTGGTGCACATGGTGGCAAAGCCGGTCGTTGAAATGAATCCGACAATCTGCAAAATGACGGAGCTATTCCAGGCAATTCAACCAATGGATTCGACAAAATGACGAGAAACGCCGATGCGGCCCTGCTCAACCTCCTGCGCGCCAATGCCCGCGAGTCGGTTTCCGAACTGGCGCGCAAGCTCGGGGTGTCGCGCTCCACGGTGCAAAGCCGGATCGAGCGCCTGGAGCAGCAGGGCATCATCAGCGGCTATTCGATCAAGGTGGCCGACAGCTACGCGCAGTCGCTGGTGCGCGCCCACGTGCTGGTGACGGCGCTGCCCAAGCTGTCGCACCCGGTGGTGCAGGCGCTGGAGAAGATTCCCGAGGTGAAGACGCTGCACTCGGTGAGCGGCCAGTTCGACATGATCGCCATCGTCGAGGCCCTGTCGATCCGCGACCTGGATGCCTTGCTCGACCGCATCGGCGCACTGGACGGGGTGGAGCGCACCATGTCGTCGATCATTCTCTCCACCCGCATCGACCGCTAGGGCCGCAATGGACTCCCGCTATTGCCCGGCATTGGCTATTCGGCGGCTCCGCCGCGGCGGCTAAGGTATCTGCATTCCCGCAACCGGCGGGCGCCACTGGAGAGAACCATGAGTGCACGTATCGAATGGGCCGGGCAGTCCCCCAGCGCCTACAAGGCCATGCTCGGGCTGGAGCAGGCGCTGGCGAAGTCCGGCCTGGACAATGGCCTGCTGGAGCTGATCCGCCTGCGCGCCTCGCAGATCAACGGCTGTGCCTATTGCGTGAACATGCACGCCGACGACGCGCGCAAGGCCGGCGAGAGCGAGGCGCGCCTGCAGACCCTAAGCGTCTGGCGCGAGACCAACTTCTTCAGCGCTCGCGAGCGCGCCGTGCTGGCCTGGGTGGAAAGCCTCACCCTGCTGCCCGAGAAGCACGCCCCTCAGGCGCAGTTCGACGCCCTGCGCGAACACTTCAACGACACCGAGATCGTCGACCTGACCCTGGCCATCGCCACCATCAACGCCTGGAACCGCTTCGGCGTCGGCATGGCCATGGTGCCCTGAGCGGCCGGCTGCGGGCTCTCGTCATCCGGAAAAGACGATTTTCCGACGCGAGGTGAGTGGAAAGGGCATGAAGGAGGGCTTTCCCAGAGGCTTTCGGCATAAGTCAATAGGCCGGAACGGGCTGCTGAGATCGTTTCGGCATCGGCCTTATAGGAAAACGGTCAATGGGCGCGTCAAGATATTGCTAGCTTTACAACTTGGAGCGCCAAGTTTCTGTTTTATAAAGTTTTTCAAAAAAATGGCGCCAAGGAAGGGAGCATGCTCGAAGTAGCGTCGAAACGGCGTCGCCTGCTGGTGGTCGATCCCTGCGATGACTGCCAGCGATTATTGCCCGGGCTCCGGGCAGCAGGGTGGGAGGTAGACAGTTGCGGACTCGACGTCGCGAGCGAACGCAACTGCGACGTCGGCCTGCTGCGCCTGCATCCGCAACACCTGGAGCGCCCGGAGTCGGTGAAGGACCTCATCACCCGCAGCGGCACCGAGTGGATCGCGGTGCTCAGCCCGGACGCGTTGCCCATCCAGGAGGTGGGCGATTTCGTCTGCGAATGGTTCTTCGATTTCCATACCCTGCCGTTCGACGTGGCGCGGGTGCAGGTCACCCTCGGCCGCGCCTTCGGCATGGCGCGCCTGCGCGGGCGCGGCGGCACCTACCACAGCCTGGAGCACCAGCACGAGCTGCTCGGCGAGAGCCGCTCGATGCAGGAGCTGCGCCGCCTGCTGGCGAAGTTCGCGCCCACCGAGTCGCCGGTGCTGATCCGCGGCGAGAGCGGCACCGGCAAGGAGCTGGTGGCGCGTACCCTGCACCGCCAGTCGCGGCGGGCCAACCGGCCGTTCATCGCGATCAACTGCGGGGCGATTCCCGAGCACCTGATCCAGTCCGAGCTGTTCGGCCACGAGAAGGGCGCCTTCACCGGCGCGCACCAGCGCAAGATCGGCCGCTTCGAGCAGGCCAACGGCGGCACCCTGTTCCTCGACGAGATCGGCGACCTGCCCCTGGAGCTGCAGGCCAACCTGCTGCGGGTGCTGCAGGAGAAGCAGATCGAGCGCGTCGGCGGCAGCCAGCCCATCGCCGTGGACGTGCGCGTGCTGGCGGCCACCCACCTGGACCTGGAGAACGCCATCCGCACCGGCAGCTTCCGCGAGGACCTGTACTACCGCCTGAACGTGCTGCAGGTTTCCACCCTGCCGCTGCGCGAGCGCAATGGCGACCTGGCGCTGCTGGCCAACCACTTCGCCCACCTCTACAGCGTCGAGACCGGCCGCCGCCCGCGGCGCTTCAGCGACGACGCCCTGGCGGCGATGGCCGAGCACGCCTGGCCGGGCAACGTGCGCGAGCTGGCCAACCGCGTGCGCCGTGGCCTGGTGCTGGCCGAAGGCAGGCAGATCGAGGCCCGCGACCTGGGCCTGGAGCGCCAGCGCGGCGGCTCCGGCAAGGTGCCGCTGGTGACCCTGGAGGAGTACAAGCTGGGCGCCGAGCGCCAGGCCATGTGCGATGCCCTGGCCCGCCACGGCGACAACCTGAGCCTGGCGGCGCGCATGCTGGGCATCTCGCGGCCGACCTTCTACCGCCTGCTGCACAAGCACCAGCTGCGCTGAGCAGGGTGCAGAAACGACAACGGCCCCGAAAGGGGCCGTTGTCGTGTGCGGGGTTCAGAAGTAGTAGGGGAATTTGACGCTGAAGCTGAAGTCCGGGGCATCGGGGCTGATGCCGATGGACAGGTTCGGCACTATGGTCAGGTTGTTGCTCCAGGCGTAGGTCAGGCCCCAGTTGAAGTAGGCCGCGTTGGCGTCGCTGTCGGTGATCGACTGCCAGTCGCCGCCATCGGGCTTGAGCTTGCTCTTCTGCGAGATCAGGTCGGAGAAGGAGAACGACATGCTGGTCCTTTCGTTCAGCGCGAAGGCCACGCCGGCGCCGACCTGGAACCAGTCGCCCAGGTCCACCTTGCCGCCGAGCTTGGTGCCCTGCTGCGGGCTGATGTCGCTGAAGTCGCGCTCGAAGTTGTGGGTGTAGCTCAGGCTGGCGAAGAGCACCGCCGGGTCGACGGTCTTGACCAGCGAGATGCCCGGGGTGACGGACCAGACGCCGTTGCCGGTGGGCAGGTCGTCGGGCACGTTGAGGCTGTCGTTGTCCGGCGCGCGGACCAGCTTGATGCCGTACGGGTCCTTGCCGGTGGGGGCTTTGACCCGCAGGCTGAACACCGCGTCCGGGCGCGACTCGGTCTCGTCCATGAACTTGTAGGCGATGCCGAAGTTGACGTCGCCCAGGGTCGGGTCGCGATCGACCTTCTCGTCGGTGGACTGCGCGGTGGAGTTGCCGGCGCCGGCCGAGGAGTAGGTGCTCTCGCGGTAGACCACGGGCACGTTGATGTCGAACTGCCAACGGTTGTTCCAGTTGTAGCGGCCGGTCAGGTCCAGGGTCCAGTTGTCGGCCTTGATGTTGTCCACGCCGATGTTGCCCAGGAAGATGGTGTCCAGCGCCAGGAAGCCGTTGAGGATCAGCTGCTTGGTGTCGTAGTGGGTGTAGGTCAGGCCCGTCTCGAAGCTGAAGGCGCCGTTGCCGAAGAAGCCGCTGGCCTCGTCGTAGAGGTTCTCCACGCTCTTGGGCGGGTTGTTGCTGTCGTCCTTGAGCGATTCGCCGTAGGAACTGCCGGTGCCCGGCGGCGTCGGCTTGTTGGTGGCAGTGACCAGGCGTTTGGGCTGCGCCGGGGTCGCCGCCGGCTGTTCCTCTACCTGGCGAACCCGCTGCTCCAGCACCATGAGCGCTTTCTGTTGCGACTCGTAGCGTTGCTTGAGCTCGATGAGTTCCTGTTTCAGAGCCTCCACCTCGGCCTCCGTCGCAGCATGGACGAAGGCCGAGGGGAGCAAAGCGGATACACAGATTGCGGTGCGAAGCGTGAGCGATCGGTGCATGGCGCGCTATCCCTATCTTTATCGTTTGGGCACTACTTCCGCCACTGAGCGTAGATCACATTCCCATGGATCGCAGGCCCTTGAGCTGGTCGAGATTGCAATCCAGCGCTCCGACGGAAGGTGCGTTGTTACGCAGGACCACGTTCAGCTGGGTAAGGTTGTTGACCAGGTTGCTGCTACCCAGCAGGTTGGTGGCCTGCACCAGGCCGCCGGCCCCCAGTTGCTGGAGGCTCGAGCCTTGGCCGTTGGCATTGATCGCCAACTGGATGTTCCCCCTGCCGGGGGACACGGTGACGGTGCCGGCGCCGTTGCTGGCGCTGACCGTGCCGTTCAGGGGCGTGCCCTGGTTGCTTGCGGCGGGCGCCTGGTCGGCTTCGCTCACGTTGATGCCGACATTGTTGTAGGCAGTGTTGTAGTCACCCGCCGAGCGTGCGCTCTGGGTGACGCCCTGGGTCTGGTTGAGCCCCGCGCCACCGACGATGCTGCCGGTCGCGGCCGAGGGTGTGCCGCCGTTGCCGGTTTCCTTGGTGGTGGTGACGTAGAACTGCGGTTTGATGGTGGATTCCTGGATCTGCATGCTCACCTTGGCGCCGATGTTGTCGCCGACGGCGTTCTTCCAGGTACTGCTCATGACGATGCCGAAGCTGATGATGCGCCCGGGCATGACGTAGCGGCCGCGCAATTGGGCCAGCTCCTGGTCGTGCAGCTCGATCGGCCGGAAAATCTCGGAGGCCTGGATCGGCAGGCTGGCCACCAGGCAGGCGGTGGCGAGCAGCGGAATGGTTCTCATCGTTCGCTCCCCGAGAGGATCCCACCTCTCGTTATCGTTTGGCTCACAGGAAGTCGCTCTGGATGAATCCGAAATCCATGAGCTCCGCGTCCTTGACGGGGCGGAAGGTATCGAGGCGGTTCTTCGCGGTCAGGGGTTCCGGCGGGCTCATCAGGGCGTTGGCCCTGTCGTAGCCGGGGCCGATGATGGCGAAGATGATGCCGTTCCAGCCCTTGAGAAAATCTTCTTCCGTGTAGCGCTTGTGGCCGAGCACGGGGTCGCCCACGTAGACGTAGCCGTTGTGCGTGCGCTGCAGCACGACGAAATGCTTGTAGCCACGCACGTCCAGCAGCACGATCACTGGAATGGTCAGCTTCTCCAGGGAGGAGACCGGGATGCGGTAGCCGCGGGCCCGCATGCCGATGCTTTCCAGGTAGGTCTTCATGTCCAGCATGGAGAAGCCCTGGGTACGCACCAGTTGGGGGTCGGCCTTGACCAGCATGCCGCGGATGACGAACTCCTCGTCGACGTCGAGGTTGTAGCCGGTGCGCAGGATGGTGGCCAGGGCGGCGGCGCCGCAGCTGAAGTCGGTCTTCTGCTCCACCAGGTTGCTGAAGCGACGTTCGCGGATGCTCTCCACATGCTTATAGGCCAGCGTGCCCCCGGGCAGTATGGCGAAGGGCAGCTGCGCGGCCTGGAGCAGGCCGGAGCAGAGTGCGAGGAGCAGGAAAGCGAGCGTGCGCATGATCGTGACGCCTATGCCAGCGCTGAGAAAGGGGAGGCTCCGTTGCCGGAGCCTCCAGGTACAGCACGGTGTCGCTTAGAAGCCAGTGACTGCGCCAGTGCTTACGCAAGCCTGGCAACCGGCGGCGATGGACAGCGAGTTGCTCTGTTGGTTGCCGACGCCGGCAGCAACGTTCACACCTACGTTACCCGACACGCCGTTGAGCGAGTTGTTGATGGAGGCGTTGTTCACGACCGGGTCCTTCCAGCCGGTGGGAACCAGGACCTGATAGGTAGCCTGGCCACGCAGATCGATGGTGCCCGACTCGCTGAAGTACAGCGGATCCTTGTCCACCTTGTCGTGGCCCTTGCCTTTGTTGTCATAGCCGCCGTGATGACCACCTTTTTCCGGGTCATCCAGCACTACGCCCGAGCCATGGCCCTGGTAGGTGCCATGAGCGTAGAAGCTGGACTTGAGGGTCTTGGTGTCGAAGGTGGCGATGCCCAGGTTGGCTACGTTGTTGCCGCTGGAGGTCTGGCTGGCGCCGCTGCTGGCACCGGCCAGGCGCCCACCGGAAACGGCGGCGGCCATGTCGTTTTTCTGTTGGTTGTAGTTGCCGGCGGCGATGTTGATGCCGACGTTGCCCGAGGCGCCGTTGGCCGAGCTGTTCAGAGCGGCGTTGTTGGCGGTGGAGAAGTTCCAGGCAGTGTTGCTGGTGTTGGTCTGGGTCACCGAGGTGGCCGCATAGGCGGAACCGAAGATGAAGTGTTCATCCGCGGTGGCCAGCGCAGCGGCATTGGCCTGCTGGTTCATGTCGCCAGCGGCGACGTTGGCCCCGACGTTGCCCGAAGCGCCGCCCAGGGAGTTGCTGACACCTGCGGTGTTCTTGGTCCCCTGGTTGATGACGTTGTTGCTGTAGCTGGACTGGCTATCGATGACGGTAGCGCTGGCACCGGCCGGAATCCGCGGATCCTTGTACGGATCGTACTGCTGTTGGCCATGGTGGTTGTCGTGATCATGGCCGTGACGGGGGCCGCGATCATTGCCTGCGTAAACACTTACAGCCATGACTGCCGTGACAGCGAAAACCAGAGGCTTGAGGGCCATTGTAGGTTTCATGGTGTATCTCCTTGCATTTAGTGTGCTTAGTGTTTCTGGTTGTTGGCGTGGGTCAATCTGCGACCCGGATGCTCAAGGTATTGGCAATGCGATTGCCGATACCGGCACTCTGGCTCACCTGGACCACCCCCCGGCTGCCGGCGAATGCCTGGTCGCTGGTGACGACCTGCCGACTGCCCATGGTGGAACCGGCTGGGCCGGAGTTCTGGGACAACGTGATGTTCTGCTGGGACAGCACGTTGTCGTCGACGCTCTGAGGCACCGCGGTGACGCTGATGCTCATGGCGTTGACCTGTTGGTTGGCGGTACCGGCGGCCTGGTTCACGCCCAGGGCGCCGCTGCCGTTGGAGAATGAGTTGCCGGTGATCGAGGCCTTGGCGGCCTGGCTCGGGTCGGCGGTGGTGATGACGGTCTGATGGAACTGGGTGCTGGCGCCGCCGCTGGTGCCGATGGCGATGGCGCGGCCGTTGGCCTGTTGCTGCTCGTCGCCGGCGGCCTGGTTGACGCTGGCCACGCCGTTGTAGCTGCGCCCGGCGTTGTCGATGCTGGCGTTGTTCACCAGCTGCGGGTCGGCGGCGAAGGCGCTGGTGCAGCAGAGCAGGGCGAGAAGGGTCAGGCGTGCTTTCATGTCAGCGATCTCCCGTCAGCATGCGCAGCGGCGACAGGCCTTGCTGCACGGTGCGATTGACCGAGTTGGAGATGCCGGCGCCACTGCCGCCGCCGCCACCCAGGCTGCCGGACTGCAGCGTCTGGTTGGCGCCGTTGTCCATGCCCACCAGGTTGCCGCCCGGGAGAATCCGCTGGGACAGGCTCGAACCGCTGGTGACGCGGGCGAACTCGGCGTCATCCAGCTCGGCGTTGCCGACCTGGCGATTGATCTGGGCGGAGATGTTCGGATTGACGGTGATCGGATTCGGATCGGGCACCATGGTCGGGCGGGTGGCGACCCGTGGTTGTACGGTGCGCTGGATGACGATGGTGCCGTCACCCGCTTGAACCGTTGACGGCAACGCAGCAGCGGTCATGCAGGCGAGGGAGGCGAGCAGTCCGACGATCCTTGAGTCGATGTTCCCCATGATGGCGATCCCTTCTGGTGCGCTGTGCCCTAAACAGCAGTACCGGGATGGAGCAGAAGCCGTGCCGCTTTTGCTTATCGCTTGAAATTCATGGGCTTACGAATGACTGTCAGAAACCCCTGAGAGAAACCTGTTTCGCCGTTGAGACAGAAGGGCGGGTGGCCATCCCCACCAAAAGTGGGGCAAGTGCTCTGGAATGGGGCTTTGCGTATAGGCGTATCAGCGCTGAAACAGTTTTCCGTGATGCCATCGATGTCTGCGTCATTCCTGAGGCTTGGCGGCCTGCGGCTGTTTCAGAGGTGATACATGATGGCCAGGAAAGCCTGCTTTTGGTACGAATGTGCACGTTTTATTTCAAGGGCTTAGCGACGGGAATGGAAGTGTTAAGGGAATGATCGCCAGGGCCGGGTGTCTCATCCCACCGCCTGCTTGCGGCCATGGCCGGACGCTGGATGGCGTGGATGCGAGAAATTTTCGTTACACACTGACCCGCGGCAGCGCAATGCAGTAGCATGCCCAGCCTTTCGTCGGGCCCCACAGCGGGTGCTCGACGGTTGCACGGAAAAACAGAAGAACACGAAAAGAAATGCGCCTTCGGGGGAAGCAGTATGGAGTTTTGGAGTGCCTTTCAGGCGTTCGTCCTGGGAGTGGTCGAGGGGCTGACCGAGTTCCTGCCGGTGTCCAGCACCGGACACCAGATCATAGTCGCCGACCTGCTGGGGTTCGTCGGTGAGCGGGCACAGGCTTTCAACATCATCATCCAGCTGGCCGCCATCCTGGCGGTGGTCTGGGAGTTCCGCGGCAAGATCCTCGAGGTCATCTGCGGCCTGCCCAGCCAGCCTCGCGCACAGCGTTTCACCGTCAACCTGCTGGTCGCCTTCTTCCCCGCCGTGGTGCTGGGCGTGGCCTTCGCCGACCTGATCCACCATTACCTGTTCAACCCCATCACGGTGGCGGCGGCGCTGGTGGTCGGCGGGGTGGTCATGCTCTGGGCCGAGAAGCGCGAGCACCGCATCCGCGCCGAGAGCGTCGACGACATGACCTGGAAGGACGCCCTGAAGGTCGGCTGCGCCCAGTGCCTGGCGCTGGTCCCCGGCACCTCGCGCTCCGGCGCCACCATCATCGGCGGCCTGCTGTTCGGCCTGTCGCGCAAGGCGGCCACGGAGTTCTCCTTCTTCCTGGCCATGCCGACCATGGTCGGCGCCGCCGTCTATTCCGGCTACAAGTACCGCGACCTGTTCCAGCCCAGCGACCTGCCGGTGTTCGCCGTGGGCTTCGTCACCTCCTTCATCTTCGCCATGATCGCCGTGCGCGGGCTGCTGAAGTTCATCGCCAACCACAGCTACGCGATGTTCGCCTGGTACCGCATCGGCTTCGGCCTGCTGATCCTGGCGACCTGGCAGTTCAGCCTGATCGACTGGAGCAGCGCCGCTCCCTGAGGCCGCGCGGATGAACATGGAAAAGGACGGCGTCATCAGCCGCTGGGACGACGACAAGGGCTTCGGTTTCATCCGCCCGCGCGCCGGCGGCGAGGAACTCTTCCTGCACATCTCGGCATTCCGCGGCGACCGCCGGCCCCAGGCCGGCGATGCGGTGCGCTTCGTCGCAGGTTCCGATCGCCAGGGCCGCCCGCGCGCCGAACATGCGCGCCTAGCCGGGCTGGCCGTGGACCTGCCCGAGATCCGCCGCAAGCCGGCGGCGCCTGCCACCCGCGCCAAGGTCCGCAGCGGCCGGCAGATCGCCGAGCCGTCCCGGCCGAACGGCTGGGGCAGGGCGCTGGGCTGGCTCGCCGCCTTGCTGCTGTTGCCTGCGGTCGGCGCCGGCCGCCTGCTGCTCGCCGGCGCCGCGCCCTGGTGGCTGCTGGCCTACCCGCTGTTCAGCCTGGTCGCCTTCTTCGCCTACTGGCGCGACAAACGCAGCGCCGAGCAGGGCGCCTGGCGCACGCCGGAACAGACCCTGCACCTGCTGGAACTGCTGGGCGGCTGGCCAGGCGCCTTCCTGGCCCAGCGCCTGCTGCGCCACAAGACGCGCAAGCCCAGCTACCAGTTGGTGTTCTGGGCGATAGTGCTGCTGCACCAGGTGTTCTGGCTGGACCGCCTGTTCGGTGGTGTGCTGCTGGCGCGGGTACTGCCGGCGTTCTGAGCCGCCTTATAGCGGTTCGTCGCTGCGGCCGAAGCCCTCGGCCAGGTAATCGATCAGCGCCCGTACCGCCGGCAGCAGCCCGCGCCGGTGCGGGTACACCGCCTGGAGAAAGGCCGCCGGTTCCTGCCAGTCGGGCAGCACCCGCACCAGTTGGCCGCTGGCCAGTTCTTCCAGGCAGTAATAGAGGGGCAGGGTGGTGATACCCAGGCCGGCCAGCGCCACGTTCTTGCGCAGGTTGAAGTCTTCCGCGGCCAGGCGCGCCTCCAGGGCCAGTTCGCGGACTTCGCCGCCGGGGCCGTGCAACTGCAGGTGCACCTTGCGGTCGTTGCCGATGGCGCCCAGCACCGGCAGCCCGGCCAGGTCGTCCGGGCCCTGCAACCGGCGGCCGCGCAGCAGCTCCGGTGTGGCCACCAGCACTGCCGCGGCCGGGCGCAGGCGGCGGGTGACCAGCGACGGGTCCTCGTCGCCGGGGGCGCGCACGCGCAGCGCCACGTCCACGCCTTCGTTGACCAGGTCGACGCGCCTGTTGGTCAGCAGCAGCTCCAGGTTGACCTGCGGATAGCTGGCGAGAAAGCCCGGCAGCATGGCGTTGAGCGACGTCTCGGCCATCGCCACCGGGCAGGACAGGCGCACCCGCCCGCGGGGCTCGGCGCTGAGCTGGGCGACCACCTCGTCGGCCATCTCCGCCTCCACCAGCATCGCCTGGCAGTGCCGGTAGTAGCGCTCACCGATGTCGGTGAGCGCCAGCTTGCGCGTGGTGCGCTGCAGCAGGCGCGCGTTCAGGCGCGCCTCCAGTTCGGCGATGCGCCGCGACAACCGCGACTTCGGCAGCCCCAGTTCGCGGCCCGCGGCGGCGAAGCCACCGGCTTCCACCACCTTGGCGAAATAGAAGAGATCGTTGAGGTCCTGCATGGGATTGTCCTGCTGGTGGGACGATTCATCGCATTTTTGCCGACTTATCGCTCATTGGCTACATGCGTAGCATCCGTCCCATCGCTTTCTACCCCCATTCACAGGAGCCACCCCATGAAACTTCTGCACATCGATTCCAGCATCCTCGGCGACGCCTCCGCCTCCCGCCAGCTCAGCCAGGAAGTGGTCCAGGCCTGGGCCGCCGCCGAGCCGGGCGTACAGGTGACCTACCGTGACCTGGCCGCCGACGCCATCAGCCACCTGTCCGCCGCCAGCCTGGTCGCCGCCGGCACCCCGGCGGAACTGCGCGACGCCGCGCAGAAGCACGAAGCCGCCCTGGGCGAGAACAGCATCGAGGAATTCCTCGCCGCCGACGCCATCGTCATCGGCGCGCCCATGTACAACTTCACCGTGCCCAGCCAGCTGAAGGCCTGGATCGACCGCATCGCCGTGGCCGGCAAGACCTTCCGCTACACCGAGAACGGCCCGCAGGGCCTGGCTGGCGGCAAGAAGGTGATCATCGTCTCCACCGCCGGCGGCCTGCACGCCGGCCAGCCGAGCGGCGCCGCCCACGAGGACTACCTGAAGCTGGTGCTGGGCTTCCTCGGCATCACCGACATCGAAGTGATCCGCGCCGAGGGCCTGGCCTACGGCGAGGAACCGCGCGCCAACGCCATCAAGGGCGCCCGCGCGGAGATCGCCTCGGCCTTCGCCAGCGCCTGATTCGCTGCGAGTAGAGCGACGAAGCCCCGGCAGTGCCGGGGCTTCGTGCTTTCAGGGCGTGCGCGCCGGCCGCCACAGGCCGACCTTGCGCGCCTTCGCCTCCTGTTCCTCGAAGTTGTACTGGGCGCGCTCTTCCTCGCCCTGGGGATCGTCCACCCGCCAGCGCGCCATGCCCACGGCGAGCTGCGCGCGGCCGACATCCAGGGTATGCCCGCAACCCGGACAGTCCGCGGGCTCCACCCATACCGCAGCGCTGAGCGCACCGGCGGCTTCCTCGCGCGGCAACACCAGGGTGGCGTTGCGGCCTTCGGCCAGGCGCCGCAGGTTGTCCAGCGAAGCCTGGGCATAGGGTTCGCCGGCCCTGGGTGCTTCGATGCCGCGCAGACGCACATCGACGCTGCGCTCGGCCAGGCGGCAGGTCAGGCGATCGCCGCTGACAACGGCGGTGACCTGGCAGGGGCCGTCGGTCTGGGCGAGGGCGGGGAGGGCGAGGGCGAGGGCGAGGAGCAGGGCGGGATAAAGCAGTCGCATGGAGTCTCCTGAGGGTGTCGTTGCAGGATAGCGTCGCAAGGGGGTTGTGTCGTCGGATGGTCCGGTGCGGCTGGTGGGGCGATCGCGGACAGAGTCCGCTCCTACCGCATGAGTGAGCATGGCTTTTCGTAGGATGGTGTTGAGCGAAGCGATACCCATCAGCGCAACCGCATGGGTTTCGCAAGCTCAACCCATCCTACGAAGAGCGCCCCGGTGCGGCCCGCAAGATAGTTGCTCCTACGACCGTGCTTTCCTGGAGCCGTTCGCCTGCGGTTTGCGCATTGTGGTTCAGGGAGCCTGGTGATTGCGCTTCATGCCGAACGGTTCCCTCTCTCGCTTGCGGGGGAGGGTTAGGGAGGGGGAGTGGAGTCAGGGTTGGCAGAGGTGTGGGGGCGGAGTCCGTCCCCTCACCCCAGCCCTCTCCCAGAGGCAGAGGGGGCCGTTTGGCGTGGGGGGATGACACAGTGTTAGCCGGCAGGTTCGTAGGGCGTATAACCGTTCGCGGTTATACGCCGTTGGCCGGAGCGCCGATGCCCTTCATGGAACTGTAGGAGCGAGCTTGCTCGCGAATGGGGTTTCCCGGTGGTGTAGGTGCTGGGTTCAAGAGCGCCCGCTCCCCAACCCTCGGCTGCGCGCCCCGCCCTGAAGGGAGAGGGGGCTGTTCGGAGTGGGGGGAGAATCCTGAGTCATCCTGGGACGCCTAACCATCGTCATTCCCGCGAACGCGGGAACCCAGAGACTGCGGGGTTCGCGAGCAAGCTCGCTCCTACGAAGAGCAAAAGCGCGTTTGCTCTGGCTTTGGCTCCTGGATTTCCAGAGAAACATCCGCGCACTCCGAAACGCCCCTTCAGAAGGCCGAGCGAAACCCCCGCTCAGGAGGTCATGCGACATGGATGTCGCGAGAGCCCCGCGGGCTACAGGGACGTACCCTCGGGGCGGGCCTCCGTGGCGGGGGAATTCGTGAGGGTAGCCCGGCTCCATCGGGCCCGTATGCGGGGCAAGCCTTTTTGGTTCCTTTTTGCGGGGGTGGCCTTCCACCGTTTGACAAAAGGGACTCGCCCGAGGGGGCGAAACGAGAAATCTCTGCAGACTCGGTGCGGCGCAGAAACACCCAAGCCAAGGCAATTGGGTTCCCGCGTTCGCGGGAATGACGGGTTAGGTTGGGAGCGCAGGACCAAGGTTCGCGAGCAAGCTCGCTCCTACAACCTTGCGTAAGTCATTCAACCTCGCGTAAGTCATTCCCGACAGATTCGCTCGGACAAGTTCATGCTAGGATGACGCCCGGCCCCGAAATCCCCGGCCCCGCCGGCCTCTCCGGCGGGGCCATCCCCTCGATAGAAGGAATACCGCAATGGCTCAAGTCACCCTCAAGGGCTCCCCGATCAACGTCGACGGCAAACTGCCGCAGAAAGGCGAAAAGGCCCCGGCCTTCAAGCTGGTCGGCGGCGACCTGGCCGACGTGACCCTGGAGAACTTCGCCGGCAAGCGCAAGGTGCTGAACATCTTCCCCAGCGTCGACACCCCCACCTGCGCCACCTCCGTGCGCAAGTTCAACGTCGAGGCCAGCAAACTGGCCAACACCGTGGTGCTGTGCATCTCCGCCGACCTGCCGTTCGCCCAGAAGCGCTTCTGCGGCGCCGAAGGCCTGGAGAACGTGGTTAACCTGTCGACCATGCGTGGCGCCGACTTCCTGGCCAACTACGGCGTGGCCATCGCCAGCGGCCCGCTGGCCGGCCTGGCCGCCCGTGCCGTGGTGGTGCTGGACGAGAACGACCAGGTGCTGCACAGCCAACTGGTCGGTGAGATCGCCGACGAGCCCGACTACGCCGCCGCCGTCGCCGCGCTGAGCTGATCGCCCGCCGCAGCCCCGGCTGCCGCAGGCCCCGGATGCCGCCCCGCCCAATGGCCGGGCGGCATCTTCGTTTTTGGCGCTGTGCAGGGAGCAGCAGCCCAGGCCCTGCTGCTGTGTGAACAGTTGCGGCGCAACCTCGCCCAGGCGCCGTAACTCTCGGTAAAACAAAGGTAAATAGCGGGTAAAGAGACTTTGCCCGGCGCCTTGCAGTGCTTATCGTTCGACCCTGAAGGTATAGAAGTGTGGACGCCGCGTCGTGGATGCGGCGCTTTGCCTTGCGCCTCGTTATCATCCAAACCTTTGGCCGCCTGATGACCGCTATGACTCCAAGCAATGGAACGCCCTCGAAACTCCGCAAGCTGCGCCCCTGGCTGATCACCGCCGCCGTCTTCGCCGCTGTGGTGGGGCTGAGCATGTGGCTGCACAAGACCAGTTCGGCGCCGGAGCCCCAGGCCGGCGGCGGGCGCGGCGGACGCGGAGCGGCCATGGCCGGGCGCGGGCCGGGCGGGCAGGGTGGCGGCACGGCCATCACCGTCAGCGTGGCGCCGGTGGCCAAGGGCGACCTGCCGGTGCACTACCACGCGCTGGGCACCGTCACCGCCTACAACACGGTGAACGTGCGGGCGCGGGTCAGCGGCCAACTGGTCAAGGTGCCGTTCCAGGAAGGCCAGCAGGTCAAGGCCGGCGACGTCCTCGCGGTGATCGACCCGCGGCCCTTCCAGGCGGCGTTGGACCAGGCGGTGGGCACCCTGCAGCAGAACCAGGCGCAGCTGAAGAATGCGCAGATCGACCTGGCGCGCTACAAGGGCCTGTACGCCGAGGACTCCATCGCCAAGCAGACCCTCGACACCCAGGAAGCCCTGGTGCGCCAGTACGAGGGCACTCTGCGCACCAACCAGGGCCAGGTCGACGACGCCAAGCTCAACCTCGAATTCACCCAGGTGCGCGCGCCTATCTCCGGCCGCGTCGGCCTGCGCCAGGTGGACGTCGGCAACCTGGTCACCTCCGGCGACACCACGCCGCTGGTGGTGATCACCCAGGTCAAGCCGATCTCCGTGGTGTTCAGCCTGCCGCAGCAGCAACTGGGCACCGTCGCCCGCCAGCTGTCCGGCAGCCAGCCAGTGCCAGTGGAGGCGCTGGATCGCAACCAGAACCTGACCCTCGCCAGCGGCGTGCTCAAGACACTCGACAACCAGATCGACACCACCACCGGCACGGTCAAGCTCAAGGCCGCCTTCGAGAACGCCGACCAGAAGCTGTTCCCCAACCAGTTCGTCAACGTGCGCCTGCTCGCCGAGACACTGCGTGGCGTGCTGACCATCCCGGCCAACGCCGTGCAGCGCGGCAACGACGGCACCTACGTGTACATCGCCGACGCCGGGAACAAGGCCAAGCGCCAACTGGTCGGCCTGGGCACCAGCGAGAACGAGCGGGTGGTCATCACCGAGGGCCTGAAGGAAGGCCAGCGCGTGGTGGTGGAGGGCACCGACCGCCTGCGCGACGGCACCCTCCTGCACATAGTCGCCAGCGACGAACAGGCCCGCGCCGCCGCCACCGAGGAGGGCGAGGCGGCCTCGCCGAAACCCTTCGGCTCGGGCTCCCCGGCCCAGGACAGCGGTAAGAGCGAATGAACCCGTCGCGCCTGTTCATCCTGCGGCCGGTCGCCACCACGCTGTTGATGGTGGCGATCCTGCTGTCGGGCATCATCGCCTACCGCTTCCTGCCGATCTCGGCGCTGCCGGAGGTGGACTACCCGACCATCCAGGTGGTCACCCTGTACCCCGGCGCCAGCCCGGACATCATGACCTCCTCGGTCACCGCGCCGCTGGAGAACCAGCTGGGGCAGATCCCCGGGCTCAACGAGATGTCCTCCACCAGCTCCGGCGGCGCCTCGGTGATCACCCTGCAGTTCAGCCTGCAAGTCGACCTGGACGTGGCCGAGCAGGAAGTGCAGGCGGCGATCAACACCGCGCAGAGCCTGCTGCCCAAGGACCTGCCCAACCAGCCGGTGTACAGCAAGGTCAACCCGGCCGACGCGCCCATCCTGACCCTGGCGGTGATGTCCCCGGACATGCCGCTGCCGAAGATCCAGGACCTGGTCGATACGCGCCTCGCGCAGAAAATCTCGCAGATCTCCGGCGTCGGCCTGGTCAGTATCAGCGGCGGCCAGCGCCCGGCCGTGCGCATCCGCGCCAACCCCGCGGCCCTGGCCGCCGCCGGCTTGAGCCTGGAAGACCTGCAGAGCACCATCACCAGCAACAACCTCAACGGGCCCAAGGGCAGCTTCGACGGCCCGACGCGCTCCTCGACCCTCGACGCCAACGACCAGCTCAAGTCCGCCGACGCCTACCGCGACCTGATCATCGCCTACAAGAATGGCTCGCCGCTGCGCGTGCGCGACGTCGCCAGCGTCGAGGACGATGCCGAGAACGTGCGCCTGGCCGCCTGGGCCAACAACACCCCGGCGGTGGTGCTGAACATCCAGCGCCAGCCGGGGGCCAACGTCATCGAGGTGGTGGACAGCGTCAAGAAGATGCTGCCGCAGCTGCAGGCGACCCTGCCGGGCAACCTGGAAGTCACGGTGCTCACCGACCGCACCACCACCATCCGCGCCTCGGTGGCCGACGTGCAGTTCGAGCTGTTCCTCGCCGTGTGCCTGGTGGTGATGGTTACCTTCCTGTTCCTGCGCAACCTCTCGGCCACCCTGATCCCCAGCTTCGCCGTGCCGCTGTCGCTGATCGGCACCTTCGGCGTCATGTACCTGGCTGGCTTCTCCATCAACAACCTGACGCTGATGGCGCTGACCATCGCCACCGGCTTCGTGGTGGACGACGCCATCGTCATGGTGGAGAACATCGCCCGCTACCTGGAGCAGGGCGACAGCCCCCTGGAAGCAGCGCTCAAGGGTTCCAGGCAGATCGGCTTCACCATCATCTCGCTGACCTTCTCGCTGATCGCCGTGCTCATCCCGCTGCTGTTCATGGGCGACGTGGCCGGGCGGCTGTTCCGCGAGTTCGCCGTGACCCTGGCGGTGGCCATCCTGATTTCCGGCTTCGTCTCCCTGACCCTCACGCCGATGCTCGCCGCCAAGCTGCTCAAGCACATCGAGCCGGAGCAGGAAGGCCGCTTCGCCCGCGCCGCCGGGCGCTTCATCGAACGCATGATCGAGCGCTACGCCGCCGCCCTGCGCGTGGTGCTGCGCCACCAGGGGCTGACCCTGCTGGTGGCCATCGGCACCCTGCTGCTGACCGCCGCGCTCTACCTGTTCATGCCCAAGGGCTTCTTCCCGGTGCAGGACACCGGGGTGATCCAGGGCATCGCCGAGGCGCCGCAGTCGATCTCCTTCCAGGCCATGGCCAGCCGTCAGCAGGAACTGGCCAGGGTGGTCCTGGCCGACCCGGACGTGGAGAGCCTGTCGTCCTTCATCGGCGTCGACGGCAGCAACGCCACCCTCAACACCGGGCGCATGCTGATCAACCTCAAGCCCCACAGCGAGCGCGACCTCACCGCCAGCGAGGTGATCCGCCGCCTGCAGCCGGAGCTGGACAAGGTCGCCGGCATCAAGCTGTACCTGCAGCCGGTGCAGGACCTCACCATCGAGGACCGCATCGCCCGCACCCAGTACCAGTTCACCCTGCAGGACGCCGACCCCGAGGTGCTCGCCGAATGGGTGCCGAAGCTGGTGGAACGCCTGCAGCAGCTGCCGCAACTGGCCGACGTGGCCAGCGACTGGCAGGACAAGGGCCTGCAGGCCTACATCGACATCGACCGCGACACCGCCTCGCGCCTGGGCGTGAGCCTGTCGAGCATCGACAGCGTGCTCTACAGCGCCTTCGGCCAGCGGCTGATCTCCACCATCTTCACCCAGGCCACCCAGTACCGCGTGGTGTTGGAGGTGGCGCCGGACTTCCAGCTCGGCCCGCAGTCGCTGGAGAACCTCTACGTGCCGGCCAGCGACGGCACCCAGGTGCGCCTGTCGAGCCTGGCCAGGGTGGAAGAGCGCCACACCCTGCTGGCGGTCAACCACATCGCCCAGTTCCCCTCGGCGACGCTGTCCTTCAACCTGGCCAAGGGCGTGGCCCTGGGCGAGGCGGTGCAGGCCATCCGCGACGTCGAGGCGCAGATGCAGATGCCGGCCAGCCTGGAAGGCAGCTTCCGCGGCGCCGCCGAGGCCTTCGAGGCGTCGCTGTCCAACACCCTGCTGCTGGTGCTGGCCTCCATCGTCACCATGTACATCGTGCTGGGCATCCTCTACGAGAGCTTCATCCACCCGGTGACCATCCTCTCCACGCTGCCCTCGGCCGGCGTGGGCGCGCTGCTGGCGCTGATGCTGGCCGGGCAGGACATCGGCATCGTGGCGATCATCGGCATCATCCTGCTGATCGGCATCGTCAAGAAGAACGCGATCATGATGATCGACTTCGCCCTGGACGCCGAACGCAACGAGGGCAAGCCGCCCCACGAGGCCATCTACCAGGCCTGCCTGCTGCGCTTCCGGCCGATCCTGATGACCACCATGGCCGCGCTGCTGGGCGCGCTGCCGCTGATGCTCGCCGGCGGCGCCGGCGCCGAGCTGCGCCAGCCGCTGGGCGTGACCATGGTCGGCGGCCTGCTGCTGAGCCAACTGCTGACGCTGTTCACCACCCCGGTGATCTACCTCTACTTCGACCGCCTGGCGCTGCGCTGGGCCAACTGGCGCAAGCGCCACGGGCTGGACGTGAACAGCCCCGACGAAGGCCTGGAGCAGGGCTGATGAACATCTCCCGCCCGTTCATCCTGCGGCCGGTTGCGACCATCCTGCTGACCCTGGCGCTGCTGCTGGCCGGGGCGCTGTCCTTCGGCCTGCTGCCGGTGGCGCCGCTGCCCAACGTCGACTTCCCGACCATCGTGGTGCAGGCGGCGCTGCCCGGCGCCAGCCCGGAGACCATGGCCAGCACCGTGGCCACGCCGCTGGAGCGCTCGCTGGGGCGCATCGCCGGGGTCACCGACATGACCTCCACCAGCTCCCTGGGCAACACCACCGTCATCGTCCAGTTCGACCTGTCCAAGGACATCGACGGCGCCGCCCGCGAGGTGCAGTCGGCGATCAACGCGGCCATGAGCCTGTTGCCCACCGGCATGCCGAACAACCCGACGTACCGCAAGGCGAACCCGTCGGACCAGCCGATCATGATCCTCACCCTGACCTCGGACACCTATACCCGCGGCGAGATGTACGACCTGGCCTCGACCATCGTCTCGCCCAAGCTGGCCCAGGTGAAGGGCGTGGGCCAGGTGAGCATCGGCGGCTCCTCGCTGCCGGCGGTGCGGGTCGACGTCAACCCGGACCAGCTCAGCCACTACGGCATTTCCCTGGACACGGTGCGCACCGCCATCGACAACACCAACGCCACCGGGCCCAAGGGCGCCCTGGAGTTCGGCGAGCGGCACTGGCAGGTGGACGCCAACGACCAGCTGCGCAAGGCCAGCGAGTACGCGCCGCTGATCATCCACTACAACGCCGAGACCAACGCCGCGGTGCGCCTGCGCGACGTGGCCAAGGTCAGCGACTCGGTGGAGGACGTGCGCAACGCCGGCTTCTCCGACAACCTGCCGGCGGTGCTGCTGATCGTCACCCGCCAGCCCGGCGCCAACATCATCGAGGCCACCGACGCCATCCACGCGCAACTGCCGATCATCCAGGACGTGCTCGGCCCGCAGGTCAAGCTCAGCGTCATGGACGACCGCAGCCCGTCGATCCGCTCCTCCCTGGAGGAGGCCGAGCTGACCCTGGTGATCTCGGTGCTGCTGGTGATCCTGGTGGTCTACCTGTTCCTGCGCAACGGCCGCGCCACGCTGATCCCCAGCCTGGCGGTGCCGGTGTCGCTGGTGGGCACCTTCGCCGTCATGTACCTGTGCGGCTTCTCGCTGAACAACCTGTCGCTGATGGCGCTGATCATCGCCACCGGCTTCGTGGTGGACGACGCCATCGTGGTGGTGGAGAACATCGCCCGGCGCATCGAGGAGGGCGACCACCCGGTCCGGGCGGCCATCCGCGGCGCCCGCGAGGTGAGCTTCACGGTGCTGTCGATGACCCTCTCGCTGGTGGCGGTGTTCATCCCGCTGCTGCTCATGGGCGGCATCACCGGGCGGCTGTTCCGCGAATTCTCGGTGACCCTGGCGGCGGCCATCCTGGTCTCGCTGGTGGTTTCCCTGACGCTCACGCCCATGCTC
Source organism: Pseudomonas sp. A6 (assembly GCF_052367875.1). Lineage (NCBI taxonomy): Bacteria > Pseudomonadati > Pseudomonadota > Gammaproteobacteria > Pseudomonadales > Pseudomonadaceae > Pseudomonas > Pseudomonas sp. A6. The sequence goes on from NZ_CP198970.1 coordinate 3,542,737, forward strand.
TGCGCACGCCTGCTGCGCCGCGCCGAGCGGCCGCAGAAGGCCTCGGTGGCGCGGCAGAGCAACCGCTACTTCGTCGCCTTCATGCTGCGCTACCGCGCCAGCCTCGCCTGGGCGCTGGAGCACTCGCGGCTGATGGTGGTGATCATGTTCGGCTGCATCGCGCTGAACCTCTACCTGTTCGCCATCGTGCCCAAGGGCTTCCTGCCGCAGCAGGACTCCGGGCGCCTGCGCGGCTTCGCGGTGGCCGACCAGAGCATTTCCTTCCAGGCCCTGGACCGCAAGATGGCGGAGTTCCGCAACATCCTTTCCCAGGACCCGGGGGTGGATAACGTGCTCGGCTTCGTCGGCGGCGGCAAGTGGCAGTCGAGCAACACCGGCTCCTTCTTCGTCACCCTCAAGCCCATCACCGAGCGCGACTCCGCCGAGGCCATAGTCGCGCGGCTGCGCAAGAAGCTGGCGGAAATCCCCGGCGCCAACCTCTACCTCACCGCCGGCCAGGACGTGCGCATCGGCGGCCGGCAGAGCAACGCGCAGTACGAGTTCACCCTGCGCAGCGACGACCTCACCCTGCTGCGCGACTGGGCGCCGAAGGTCGAGGCGGTGCTGAACAAGGTCCCGCAGCTGGTGGACGTCAACAGCGACGCCCAGGACAAGGGCGTGCAGAGCCGCCTGGTGATCGACCGCGACCGCGCGGCCAGCCTCGGCATCGACGTGGCGGCGGTGGACGCGGTGTTGAACAACGCCTACGGCCAGCGCCAGGTGTCGACCATCTTCAACCCGCTGAACCAGTACCACGTGGTGATGGAGGTGGACCAGCCGTTCCAGCAGACCCCCGAAGAGCTGCGCCAGGTCTACGTGATCGGCAGCGACGGCCAGCAGGTGCCGCTGTCGGCCTTCACCCACGTGGAGCCCAGCCGCGCGCCGCTGTCGGTCAACCACCAGGGGCAGTTCGCCGCCACCACCTTCTCCTTCAACCTGGCCCCCGGCGCGCTCATCGGCCCGGCCCGCGACGCCGTGATGGCGGCCCTGGAGCCGCTGCACCTGCCGCTGGAGATCCAGGCCAGCTTCGAAGGCAACGCCGGCGCCGTGCAGGACACCCAGAACGACATGCCCTGGCTGATCCTGCTGGCGCTGGTGGCGGTCTACATCGTCCTGGGCATCCTCTACGAAAGCTACGTGCACCCGCTGACCATCCTTTCCACGCTGCCCTCGGCGGGGGTGGGCGCGCTGCTGACGCTGATGCTGTTCCGCACCGAGCTGTCGCTGATCGCGCTGATCGGGGTGATCCTGCTGATCGGCATCGTCAAGAAGAACGCCATCATGATGATCGACTTCGCCCTGGACGCCGAACGCACCCTCGGCCTGTCGCCGCGCGAAGCCATCCTCGAAGCCTGCATGAAGCGCTTCCGGCCGATCATGATGACCACCCTGGCCGCCATCCTCGGCGCGCTGCCGCTGATCTTCGGCATCGGCGGCGACGCCGCGCTGCGCCGCCCGCTGGGCATGACCATCGTCGGCGGCCTGATCGGCAGTCAGCTGCTCACCCTCTACACCACCCCCGTGGTCTACCTCTACCTCGACCGCCTGCGTCACTGGGTCAACCAGAAGCGCGGCGTGCGCACCGACGGCGCCCTGGAGACTCCGCTATGAACCGCCCGAACCCATCCCGCAGCCTGCTCGCCCTGGCGCTGTGCGCGGCGCTCGCCGGCTGCGCGGTCGGCCCCGACTACAAGCGCCCCGAGCTGAGCGTGCCGGCTGCCTTCAAGGAAGGCGAGGGCTGGCGCCTGGCGCAGCCGGCCGACCCGGGCGGCCACGGCCAGTGGTGGACGTTGTACGCCGACCCGGTCCTGGACGACCTGCAGCAGCGCCTGCTCAAGGCCAACCAGACCCTGGCTCAGTCCGAGGCCTCCTACCGCCAGGCTGCGGCCCTGGTGAAAGGCTCGCGCGCCTCCTTCTTCCCCACCATCAGCGCCGACGTCGGCAAGACCCGCTCCGGCCAGGGCGGCAGTGGCAGCGGCAGCGTGCGCCTGCCCGACGGCTCCACGGTCAGCAGTGGCGGTAGCGGCGGCATCAGCAACAGCTACAGCGCGAGCCTCGGCGTGAGCTGGGAGCTGGACCTGTGGGGCAAGCTGCGCCGCCAGCTGGAAGCCGACACCGCCAGCCGCGACGCCAGCGCCGCGGACCTGGCCGCCTCGCGCCTGTCGCTGCAATCGCAGCTGGCACAGAACTACCTGCAGCTGCGCGTGATGGACCAGCAGATCAAGCTGCTCAACGACACGGTCGAGGCCTACGAACGCGCGCTCAAGCTGACCACCAACCAGTACAACGCCGGCATCGTCACCAAGGCCGACGTGGCCCAGGCGCGCACCCAGCTCAAGAGCACCGAGGCCCAGGCCATCGACCTCAAGTACCAGCGCGCGCAGCTGGAGCACGCCATCGCCGTGCTGGTGGGCCAGGCCCCGGCCAACTTCGGCCTGGCCGCCACCGGCCAGGTGCCGAAGCTGCCGCCGATCCCGGCGCTGGTGCCCTCGCAGCTGCTGGAGCGGCGCCCGGACATCGCCTCCGCCGAGCGCCAGGTGATCTCGGCCAACGCCAAGATCGGCGTGGCCAAGGCCGCCTGGTACCCGGACCTGACACTCAGCGCCGCCGGCGGCTACCGCAGCGGCAGCTTCCACGACTGGATCGAGACGCCCAACCGCTACTGGTCCATCGGCCCGCAGTTCGCCATGACGCTGTTCGACGGCGGCCTGATTTCCTCCCAGGTGGAACAGGCCGAGGCCAGCTACGACCAGACCGTGGCCAGCTACCGCCAGACCGTGCTCGACGGCATGCGCGAGGTGGAGGACTACATGGTCCAGCTCAAGGTGCTGGAAGAGGAGAGCGGGGCGCAGAGCGAAGCCCTGGACGCCGCCCGCGAAGCCCTGCGCCTGACCAGCAACCAGTACAAGGCCGGCACCGTGGACTACAACAGCGTGGTCACCACCCAGACCACCGCGCTGTCCAACGAGCGCAACGTCCTGAGCCTCTACGGCAACCGCCTGGTGGCCAGCGTGCAACTGATCGCCGCCATGGGCGGCGGCTGGGACGCCGGCCAGATCGCCGCCGAAGGCGAGAAGGCGGCCAAGGCCGACTGACCTGCGCCGAGCCGCTCCTACGAAAAACCGTGTTCGCCTGTAATGTGTGGTCTATCCCGGTCCGGTCTCGATCCACATCGCCGCCGGACCTGTAGGAGCGGGCCCTGCCCGCGATGGCGTAGGGCGAATAACCGTTCGCCCGTGGGAGGCGTTATGCGCCCTACAGCCTGTCTATTGGGTTCCCGCGTTCGCGGGAATGACGTCGGAAAACACGAATCCTAATCCCGTCATTCCCGCGAACGCGGGAACCCAGAAAACAGCGTAGGTGGGGCGGCGTAGGAGCGGATCTCATCCGCGAATCGCGCCGATATGTCCGGTTATCGCGGACAAGGTCCGCTCCTACAAGTGAATGCCTTCAGCCGTGCAGATGGCGGTTTCTCCTGCATCTTGTAGGAGCGGATTTATCCGCGATCCGCCCCCGGTGCGAGTCCGATGCACATCGCGGACGGGGGAATGGCGTGGGCGTGCCTTCAGTGCCTGAACCGCCGCGCCGTAGTGAAATTACGATCCCAATAATTGTTGCTCAACGAATCGATGCGCACCGACTTGCCACTGCGCGGCGCATGGATGAAGCGGTCATCGCCCAGGTACAGCCCGACGTGGCTGACCCGCGCGCCGCCATTGTGGCTGAAGAACACCGCATCCCCCGGCTTGAGCGCGTGGCGCGGCACCTGGCGGTGCTTCTGGCGGATCATCGAGCGGGTGGTGCGCGGCAGTTCCAGGCCGATCTCCTTGCGGAACAGGTAGACCAGCAGGCCGCTGCAATCGAAGCCGGTTTTCGCCGAGGTACCGCCCCAGCGGTACGGCGTACCCACCAGTTCCTGCGCGCTCTGCAGCAGGCGGTGCATGTCGCCGTCCGGGGCGCCGGGCTTCAGGCCGGGCTGCGCGCCGGGGCGGAAGAACTGCGTCAGGGCGCCTTCCTGCGCCTGGTAGCTGCGCCAGGTCGGCGCGTCCAGCAGATCGGCCGATGTGGCCAGGGGAAATAGGCAGAACAACCACAGCAGGAAGATACGCACGACAGGGACCGCAAGGAGGTAGTGGGAGCTGCAGCCATCCTAGGTATCGGCCTACGAACGGTCAGTCGGAAAATTCATCTACTCCAGGCAGAAAGTGCCTAACACTTTCCGATGTGCCACTGGCAAGTGCGCAAGAACGTTCAAGGCGGGCGACGAAGGTTTCTGCCAAGCTGGGCGCCTTACTGCCTCGAAAGCGTCATCCATGTCAGAACAACTGCTTCCCTCCCGCGCCTTCCTCAAGGGCGCCATCGCCATCATGCCGCTGTCCATCGCGGTGCTGCCCTGGGGCCTGTTGGCCGGCTCGCTGGCCATCGAGGCCGGTCTCTCGCCGCTGCACGGCCAGGGCCTGTCGGCCATCGTCTTTGCCGGCGCCGCGCAACTGGTGGCCATCGGCATGCTCAAGGGCGGCGCCGGGTTCTTCTCGATCATGATCACCACGCTGCTGCTGACCTCGCAGCACCTGCTCTACGGCATGAGCATGCGCCCGGTGATCGCCGGACTGCCCGGGCGCTGGCGCCTGGGCCTGGGCTTCCTGCTCACCGACGAATTCTTCGCCCTGACCAGCCAGCACGACCGCGAGACCTTCAACCGCTGGTACGCCCTAGGCGTGGGCCTGACCTTCTACGTGGCCTGGAACCTCTTCACCCTGGCCGGCGTGCTACTGGGCAGCAGCATCCCGGGCCTGGAGCACCTGGGCCTGGACTTCTCGGTAGCCGCCACCTTCGTGGCGCTGATCGCGCCGGTGGTGCGCAGCGTGCCGACGGTGGTCTGCGTGGCGGTGTCGCTGTTCTGCTCGGTGCTGTTCAGCTACTGGCAACTGGGCTCGGCCCTGGTGCTCGCGGGCCTGGCGGGCATGACCGCGGGCTTTGTCTGCAACAAGTTCAGCGGGAGGTCGGCATGATGGTCTGGGCCGTGATCATCGGCATGGGGCTGATCGTCTTCTTCAACCGCTACGTGTTCCTCGAACCGCGCCTGCCCATCCGCCTGGGCAGCAACGTCCGGCAATTCCTCGGCTTCGCGGTGCCGGGCATGCTCACGGCCATCTGCGGGCCCATCGTGTTCCTGCCCGAGCACCAGCTGAACCTGCGCCCGGACAACCCCTACCTGCTGGGTTCGCTGGTGGCGGTGGGGCTGGTGCTGTGGACGCGCAACACGCTGCTCAGCGTGCTGCTCAGCATGGGGGTGTTCTTCCTGTTGCGTTGGTGGTTGTAGCGAATCGCGCGCAGGGCGCGCTCCTACAGGTAGGTTCAGTGGTAGGCGTAATTTCGGTGGTGGGCGTAATAATGTAGGAGCGAGCTTGCTCGCGAACAGACTCCGCTGCGGAATTTGTTCGCGAGCAAGCTCGCTCCTACGAAAAGCCGTGCTTGCCTGCAACGTAGGTGCGCCCCTACGAAAATCCTTCAGCCCTGGCGTTCGAACCCATAGGCCCGCTCGATCCTCGCCACCCGCACGCGAAAGCGCTCGTACCAATCCCGCCGCCCACCTTCACGCGCCAGCTTGTGCTCGGCATTCTCCCGCCACCGGCGAATGCTGTCTTCGTCCTGCCAGTACGACACCGTGATCCCCAGCCCATCCTCTCCACGCGCCGACTCCACCCCAAGAAACCCCGGCTGCCCCGCGGCCAGTTCGAGCATGCGCTCGGCCGCCTCGCCATAACCGGCTTCCAGCGGCGTGCGTAGCGAGGTGAAGATCACCGCGTAGTAGGGCGGCTCCGGCGTCGTGGCGGTCATGCTGCGCTCCTGGCGTACTGGTTGGCGGCGCGCAGGAAGGCTTCGGCCAGCGGCACGCTGACGCCGGCCAGGGCCTTGCGCTCGGGTTGGAACAGGGTGGCGACGAAGAACGGATGGTCGCTGGCCTCCAGGGCGCGGATGCTGCCGTCCTCGCCATGGGCGGTGGCGTGCAGGCCGCTGTCGAACAGCGCCGCCTGGTAATCCGGGTTGACGCCATAGCTGCAGCGATAGCCTTCGCGGATGCTCGGCTTGCCGTAGACGCTGGCCAGGCGCGAGCCGGGCTGCAGGCGGATGTCCTCGCGCACCTCGATCAGCGAACAGGGCAGGGCGTGGATCACCGGCCGCGCCGCGCGGGGGTCGACCTCGCCGTGGGCGGCGTCGTCCCAGCCCAGGACGTTGCGGGCGCGTTCCAGCAGCGCGTGCTGGAAGCCGGCGCAGGTGCCCAGGTAGGGCACGCCGCGGGTGCGCGCGTAGGTGATGGCGCGCAGCGCGCCCTCGGTGCTGCGGTAGGGGCTGCCGGGGGTGCACCAGAAGCCGGAGTATGCGTCCAGCGCCAGGCCGTTGGCCAGCCGCTCGGTATCCAGCCACTCCAGGCGCAGGGCGCCGGCGTGGGGCAGCAGCGACTGCTGCAGCGCCAGGGGAATGGCCCAGTGCGCAGTGACCCGGCTGTCGCGGTCGCCGATCAGGCCGATCCGCAGTAGTTTCCGCACCTTCCGCATCGCTCGTTCCCCCTGCGCTGGCGCCCGTTGGCGGGCTTCTCCGGGCAATTTATAGTTGCGCCGATGCAATCGAAATGGGCGGTTGCGCAATTCAAGAGTGCGCCAATGCAATATCGACTGGAATACGCCGACCTTTCCCTGGTACTGGCCCTGGTGCGCGGCGGCAGCCTGGCGCGGGCGGCGGAACTGCTGGCAGTGGACGTGTCCACGGTGTTCCGCGCGGTGCGCCGGCTGGAGAAGGCCCTGGGCATGGCGCTGTTCGAGAAGGGCCGCGCCGGCTACCTGCCCAGCGCCACCGCGCAACAGCTGGCGCGCCAGGCAGAACTGGCCGAGCAGGCCCTGGAGGCGGCGCGGGTGGGCCTGGAGCAGGGCCGCGAAGTGCTCAGCGGCACGGTGCGCCTGACCTGCACCGACGCCGTGTTGCACGGCCTGCTGCTGCCGGCGCTGGGTCATTTCATGGGCGGCTACCCCGGCCTGCACCTGGAGCTTTCCACCTCCAACGCCTTCGCCAACCTCAGCCGGCGCGATGCCGACGTCGCCCTGCGCCTGACCACCGCGCCGCCGGACTACCTGGTGGGCCGCTGCCTGGGCGAGGTGCGCTACGCCCTGTGCGCCCACGAAAGCTACCTGGCCGCCCAGGCCGGGCGCGACTGGAGCGAACTGAGCTGGATCGCCCCGGACGAATTCATGCCCGACCACCCCAGCGTCGCCTGGCGCCGCCAGCTGTACCCGGCGCTCACCCCGGCCTACCGTTGCGGCAGCATCCTCTCGGTGCTCGAACTGTGCCGCGCCGGCCTGGGCCTGGCGGCGCTGCCGGACTACCTGCTGCGCGAAGGCGACGGCCTGCGTGTGCTGCAATACGACCTGCCGGGTTGCGCCACCGCGCTGTGGCTGCTGACGCGGCCGGACTGCCGGGCCCTGCGCACCGTGGTCACGCTGTTCGAGGAGCTGGCGCGGCACGTCCGCCTGCCGCAACCCGGCGGGCGTTGAACGGCCATCCGACGGAAAGAACGAACCTGCGCCCGCGGCCGGCCTCCAATGGCTATCGCCGCATCGACCGGAGGTCGCCATGAACCCGACTCTGCACAAATGGCTGGGCAAGCCCTGGCCACAACGCGACGGCGAAAACGCCGCCCGCGGTCTGCCGGGCTACCCGCGGGACGCCGAGCAGGACGCGGAAATCGTCAGGAGCCTGGGCTTCGACCCCGACTCGCCGGACCTGGCCGACCCGCAGATCGACCCGCCGCAGCCACCTCACCCACCCCGCGAAGGCCCCAGCCCGCAGCGCCACAAACGCGCGCCGGGCGAGCAGTACCCGCCTTACGGCGACTGACTCGCGGCGGGAGACGTCCGTCAGGCGAAATGGCAGAAGGCCATTTCCTACAGAACGCCACTCCCTTAGACTCCGCGCATTCGGTCGTGGAGGGCAGGGAATGCAGAGGCGCATGTGGTACGCGATATCGATCGCGGTAGGACTGGCAGGGCAGGCGCAGGCTGCGCAGGAGGCGGCGCCGGACCCGCTGTTGCCGCTACCGGCCGTGGACGGCTCGGCAGGCGCCAAGCGTGAAGTCCGTGGCGTGTTGCATGCCCGCGAGCAGGCGATGCTGTCCAGCGAACTGGCCGGGCGCATCCTGGAAATGCCGTTCGCCGAAGGCCAGGCCTTCCACAAGGGCGACGTGCTGGTGCGCTTCGACTGCTCTGCCTACCAGGCCCAGCTCAATGCCGCCCAGGCCGCGGTGCGGGCCGCCGGCGAAGAACTCTCGCACAATCGCCAGTTGGCCTCGCTGAACTCCGTCGGCCGCTATGAAGTGGCCCTGGCCGAGGCCAAGCAGTCCGAAGCCCAGGCCCAGGCCCAGGTCTACCAGGTACAGGTGCGCCGCTGCAGCGTGCAGGCTCCCTACGATGGCCAGGTGGTGCAGCGCAAGGCGCAGCCGTTCGAGAGCGTGGCCAGCGGCGCGCCGCTGCTGGAGATCGTCGACAACCGCAGCCTGGAGATCCGCCTGCTGGTGCCCTCGCGCTGGCTGGCCAAGCTCAAGCCCGGCCAGCATTTCAGCTTCACCCCGGACGAAACCGGCCAGCCGCTGCAGGTGGAGATAAAACGCCTGGGCGCGCGCATCGACGAAGCCAGCCAGACCCTGCTGCTGATCGCCAGCGCTCCGGCCGGCGACGGCCTGGTGGCGGGCATGAGCGGCACCGCGCAATTCGCGGAGAACCCATGAACGCAGCCGTCGGCGGCGCCGAGCGGGTCTTCGCCCAGTTCCTCGGCCTCGAGCGCCAGGCGCGCGAGGCCGCCAGCACCGAGCAACTGGCCTTCTCCATGGTCAACGATGGCCAACTGCTGTTCGGCTACCACCATGCGGCCCTGCTGATCGCCGGCAAGGTCCGCGCGCTTACCGGTGTCAGCGTGGTGGAGCCCAATGCGCCATTCGTGGCTTTCGTCGAGCGCGCCGTCGGGCAATTGCAGGCGAAGGCGCAGCTGGGCTTCGCCGGCGCCGTCGATAGCGAAAGCCTGGATGGCGATAGCCGGGCCGACTGGCAGGCCTTGTCGGTGGCCCAGGCCTACTGGCTGCCGTTGCTGGACCGCAGCGGCGAGGCGTTCGGTGGGCTCTGGCTGGCCCGTGAGCTCTCCTTCAGCGAGGCCGAGCAGGCGCTGTTGAACCAGCTCGGTGGCACCTATGCCCATGCCTGGCTGGCCTTGCAGCCGCGCAAGCCCTGGCGCCTGCGCTGGCCGAAGAAGAAGGTGCTGGCGATCGCCGGCGCGCTTTGCCTGTTGCTCCTGCTGCCGGTGCGCCAGTCGGTGCTGGCGCCCGCGGAAGTCGTGCCCCTGGGCGGGCGGGTGGTCGCCGCGCCGCTGGACGGGGTGATCGCCGAATTCCTGGTCAAGCCCAACCAACCGGTGGCCGCCGGCGATCTGCTGGTGCGCTTCGAGGCCACCAGCCTCAAGGCCCAGGCCGATGTCGCCGAGCGCGCCCTGGGGGTTGCCGAGGCCGAGCTGAAGTCCAGCACCCAGCGGGCGTTCACCGACGCCGAATCCAGCGCGCGGATCGACCTGCTGGCCGCCCGCGTGGAGCAGAAGCGTGCCGAATTGGACTACGCCCGCCAGTTGCTGGCCCGCAGCGAAGTACGCGCCGAGCGCGCCGGCATTGCGGTGTTCGCCGATGCCGAGCGCTGGACCGGCAGGCCGGTGCAGACCGGCGAGCGCTTGATGCAGATTGCCGACCCGGCCCAGGCCGAGCTGCGCATCGAACTGCCGGTGGGCGATGCCATCGCCCTGGCGCCGGGGGCCGAGGTCGCGCTGTTCCTCGACAGCGATCCGCTGAACCGCCAGGCCGCCCGTCTCGAACGCTCCGCCTACGAGGCCCAGGCCACGGCTGCCGGGCAACTGGCCTATCGCCTGGACGCGGCCTTCCTCGACGCGCCGCCGCGTATCGGCCTGCGCGGCACGGCCAAGTTGTCGGGTGAGCGTGCGCCGCTGGCCTACTACCTGTTGCGCCGGCCCCTGGCGGCGCTGCGCCAGAGGCTCGGCTTCTGATGTTGCCGGCACTGCGCCCCGACCTGAGCCTGTCGCCGGCTGCGGCGGGCTTCGACGGCTCGCCGCAATGGACCCTGGCCGACCCGCTGCGCGGGCGCTATTTCAAGCTCGGGGCCGCTGCCGTCCGCCTGCTCCGGCACTGGTCGCTGGGCGACCCGCGGCGGGTGCTGGAGGCCGCCAATGCGGAAACCGGCGGGCCGCTGGGCGAGGCCGAGCTGGAGGAACTGCTGCGCTTCCTCCGCGGCCATGACCTGATCGCCGCCGTCGATGCCGAGCAGCGGGCCAGCTATGGCGCCAAGGCGGGCGCCTTGCGCCAGAGCCTGTGGCGTCGCGTGCTGCATCAGTACCTGTTCTTCCGGGTGCCGCTGTGGCGTCCGGATGTCTTCCTCAACCGCGCCTGGCCGCTGCTGGCGCGCCATGGCGGCTGGTTGCTGCGCTGGGGGCTGCCGCTGGTGCTGGGGCTGGGCGTATTCCTGGTGGCGCGCGACTGGGAGCGCTTCATCGCCACCTTCCCGCACCTGTTCAGCTTCGGTGGCGCGCTGGCCTTCGGCGTGGCCCTGACCTTCGCCAAGCTCTGCCACGAGTTCGGCCATGCGTTCATGGCCAAGCGCGCCGGCTGCCGGGTACAGAGCATGGGCGTGGCGTTCATGGTGCTGCTGCCGATGTTCTATACCGACGTCAGCGACGCCTGGCGCGTCAACGACCGCCGCTCGCGCCTGCTGATCGGCGCCGGCGGCGTGCTCGCCGAGCTGGTGCTGGCGGTGCTGGCGCTGCTCGCCTGGTCGTTGCTGCCGGACGGGCCGCTGCGGACGTCCGCGTTCATGCTGGCCAGCGCCACCTGGATCACCACCCTGGCGATCAACCTCAACCCCTTCATGCGCTTCGACGGCTATTTCCTGCTCAGCGACCTGTGGGGCGTGGAGAACCTCCAGGCACGGGCCTTTGCGCTGTGCCGCTGGCGCCTGCGCGAGGCGCTGTTCGGCTACGGCGAGCCGGCGCCGGAGCCCTGGTCGCCGTCGATGGCGCGGCGTCTGCTGGTCTGGGGCTACGGTTCCTGGCTGTGGCGCGCCGTGCTGTTCTTCGGCATCGCCCTGGCGGTGTACCACCTGTTCTTCAAGGTGCTGGGGATCTTCCTCATGCTGGTGGAGCTGGTCTGGTTCCTCGGCCTGCCGATCTGGAAGGAACTGCACGAGTGGTGGCGACGCCGCGACCAGGCCGCTCCGGGCAAGGTTCTGCTCAGCGGTGCCGGCCTGCTGGCCGTACTGGCGTTGCTGGTGCTGCCCTGGCGCAGTTCGGTCGAGGTGCCGGCGCTGCTGGAGGCGGTGCGCACCAACGCCCTGCACGCGCCGGTGGCGGCGCGCCTGAAGCAGTCGTACGTGAAGGATGGCCAGGCCGTGGCGCAGGGCGACCTGCTGCTGGAGCTGGAGTCTCCCGACCTGGATTCGCGCCAGGCCATCGCCCGGCACAAGATCGACATCCTCCAGTTGCAGCTGCGCCGCCAGTCCGGCCGCAGCGAAACGGCGGCCGATGCCGGCATTCTCGAACAGCAGCTGGCCGAGGCCGTGGCCGAGTACCGCGGCTTCGCCGCCCAGCGCGAGCGCCTGCAGCTGCGCGCGCCGCAAGCCGGGGTGGTGCGCGACCTGCTGCCGGACCTGGAGCCGGGGCGCTGGCTGAAGCCCGCCGACACCCTGGTGCGCGTGGTCGAGTCCGGCCTGCGCCTGCGCGGCTACCTGGCCGAAGATGACCTCTGGCGCGTGGCGGCGGGGGCCGACGGGCGTTTCATCGCCGACGATCCGGCGCGCCCGGCCCTGGCGGTGCGGCTGGACAGCGTCGACGCCAACGGCGTGGCCTTCCTCGAGCTGGAGGCCCTGAGTTCCGATCACCAGGGCCCGATCGCCGTGCGCCGCGATGCCCAGCAGCGCGCGGAGCCGGTGCAGGCCCAGTACGGTGTGCGCCTGAGCCTGCTGGATGCGCCGCAGGCGCCCGCACAGCCCCTGCGCGGCGTCGTGGTGCTGGATGGACGTGGCCAGTCGGTGCTCGGCTACGCCTGGCGGCGCCTGGCCGCGCTGGGCGTGCGCGAGAGTGGATTCTGACGCGGCACGGCGCCGCCCGTTGAGAGACAAGGAAACCGTCCATGCCAGACAAGCCCCGGCCAAGCTGTTCGCGCCTGCCCATCGCCATCGACCTGCCGCCGCTGCTGGCGGCGCTGGACCGGGTGGAGCCCGGGGCCTGGCAGCATCATTTCAACAGTGGCTACTACGAAGGCGACTGGAGCGGCGTGGCGTTGATTTCGGCGGTCGATGCCCCCTTGCCGCTGGCTCCCGGCCATGGCGCGCCCCGCGCCAGCGACTGGTGGCAGCAGGAGGCAGCCTGGCACCAGCTGTTGGGCGTCTTCCGCAGCAGCGTGCGCAGCGCGCGCCTGCTGCGCCTCGGGCCCGGGGCGCGGATCCACGAGCATTGCGATCCCGACCTGGGGATGCCCGGCGGCGATCTGCGCCTGCACGTGCCACTGCGCAGCGCGGAGGCGGTGGAGTTCCTGCTCGACGGCTTGCAGGTGCCGATGCGTCCGGGGGAATGCTGGTTCCTCGACCTGTCGCGTCCCCACCGGGTGGACAACCCCAGCACGCAGGCGCGCATCCACCTGGTGCTGGACTGTGCGCCCGAGCCCTGGCTGCTGGCGCTCGTCGAGCAGGGGCTGGAGGGCACGCCTGAGCTGCTGCCGGGCCGCGCGGTGCGGGCATTCCTCGAGTTTCGTCGGCGGGTGGAGCAGGATGCGGCCCTGGCGCGGCGCCTGCGCGAATGCGTCGATGCCCAGGCCTTCATCCGCGAAGCCATCCGCCAGGGTGAAGCCGCGGGCCTGTGCTTCGCCGAGGCGGAAGTGCGGGCGGCGATGCGCCAGGGGCGCCAGGCCTGGAGCGAACAATGGACGGTACGATGACCTGCGCAACCCTGGATGGCTGGCTGCCCATCCGCATCTGGCCGCGGGACGGCGAATGGCGGGTGGACTGGTGCTGGTTCGGTGACCGGGCGCCGACCCGGCCGTTCTTCCGCGACGACATCGAGCAGGCGCTGCGCCTGCCGTTCAACCAGGCGTTTCGCCGCGAGACCGCCGTCGACGCCTTGCTCGACTGGCAGCGGGCCAGCCCGGGACTTGCGCCCGGCGTACTGATCTTCCATGCCTCGCGCTGCGGTTCGACGCTGCTGGCGCAGATGCTTGCCGGGTTGCCGCGCCACACCGTGCTTTCCGAACCGCCACCGCTGGATGCCGTGCTGCGCGCGCATTACCGTGACCCCGGCGTGGCCGGGCGGCAGGCGGATTGGGTGCGCGCGCTGTTTTCCGCCTATGGCCAGCGCCGCCTGGGCGGGGAAGGGCGGCTGCTGGTGAAGCTCGACGCCTGGAACGTCTTCGAGGCCTCGCTGCTGTGCGGGCTGTACCCGGACACGCCGCGCCTCTTCCTCTATCGCGACCCGCTGGAGATCGTCGTCTCGCAGTTGCGCCAGCCGGGCATGCAGCGGGTGCCGGGGCTGCTGGGGCCATCGGGGCTGGATGAGGCGCTGCCGGGCGGGCAGGACATGCCGATGCTGGAATACAGCTGCCGGATGGTCGGTCAGATCCTCGAGCGGGGTTTGCGCCTGTGCCGGGAGGAGGGCGGCATTGCGCTGAACTACACCGAGCTGCCTGGCGCGCTCTGGGGCCGCCTGGGCGGATTGTTCGGGGTGCGCGAGGCCGACCTGGCACGGCTGCAGGAGATCGCCGCGGTCGACGCCAAGCAGCCGTCGCAGGCCTTCAGCGCGGACAGCCTGCACAAGCGCGAGTCCGCGACAGAAGCGGTCCGTGAGGCGGTACGGCGCTGGGCCCAGGAGCCTTATGACAGGCTGGAGGCTCTGCGCCTGTTGAATTCATACGAGTGATTGAGAAAAAGTTTACGTTTCTTTCAGTAAATACTGGCGATACGCCTTCAGCATCGGATAGGCTTCCAGCGTTCGGTTCAACACAAAAACGATAACGGATGTGGCTCCCGAAGAGGGGCCGTCGCAAGGATGCACGACGCCATGCCAACTTTCGAGTTGCAGCTTCGCCCTCTCGTGGACGCCGATCAGGCGTTCCTGCGTGCGCTATACGCCTCCACCCGAGCCGGCGAGATGGCCCAGGTCGATTGGGTCCCGGCAGCTATCGACGCCTTCCTTTCCCAGCAGTTCGACGCCCAGCACAGCTACTACCAGGCGCATTTCCCCGATGCGGACTATTGCGTGATCGAGGCCGGTGGCCAGTCGGTCGGCCGCGCCTACCTGTTCTGGGGACCCGAGCACCTGCAGATCATCGATCTCGCCCTGCTGCCCGAGGCCTGTGGCCGCGGCATCGGTGGCGCGCTGCTGCGCCAGTGGCTGGGGCGGGCCGACGCGCAAGGCCTCAGCGTCGGCCTGTACGTGGAGAACTACAACCCGGCGCAACGCCTCTACCTGCGCCACGGGTTCGTCGTCGAGGGCGAGAACGGGGTCTACCTGAAGATGCGGAGGCCGGCTTCCGGCAGCCGTCCGACCAGCCACTGAAGGCCAGGAATCACGCATGTATCCGATGCCCACCCGCGAAGCGCTGCAGCAGGCCACGGGGAAGACCTTTCAACTGTGGATCGATGCCGCGCAGACGATAGACGTGGAACTGCTGGAGGTCATCGACGGCATTGCGATGAGCCCCGGATACCAGTGTTTCTCCGCGCACTTCGCGTTGCCGTCCGGCCTGCGCGCCGAACAGGCGGTGTTCCGCGTGTCGCCGCCGGGCGACGAAGGCTGGCTGCTGCTGATGAGCCCGAGCCTGCCGGACGAGCACGGGCGCCAGGTATTGCAGGCGGTGTTCCACATGGAGAACCCCGCATGACGGGGCTACCGATTCCGGCGGGCGCAGTGCCCGCCCCAATAGCGACAGGCAAGGGAGAGGCAGGCAATGAGTGATCCGTTCCTCGGTGAGATCAAGATGTTCGGCGGCAATTTCGCGCCCAGGGGCTATGCCCTGTGTTACGGGCAGACTATGAGCATTGCGCAGAACGCTGCGTTGTTTTCCATCCTCGGCGTCACCTACGGCGGGAACGGCGTGCAGACTTTCGCCCTGCCGGATCTGCGTGGCCGCAGCCCGGTCGGCTTCGGGCAGCAGCCTGGACTGAGCCCTGTGGACCTGGGGCAGGTCGGCGGCGGCGAGGCCATCACCCTCACCATCAACAATCTGCCGGCTCACGCCCATACGGTCACGGGCACGGCCTCGGTTTCGATCCCCGTAGCCACGACCGAGGGCACCAGCATGTCGCCCTCGAACACCAGCGTCCTGGCCACCACCGTCGACAACACCGCTGGCGCCGAAGTGAAGGTGTATGCCCAGGCGCCGGGCAGCACCACGCTGGCGCCCTTCAACGCCAACGTCACCGGCCAGACTGCCTCGGTCGGCAACAACATGCCGGTGGCTATCCGCAATCCCTTCCAGGGCATCAACTTCATCATCGCCCTGGAAGGGATCTTCCCGAGCCGTAACTGAGGCACGGGGCAGCAACACCAGGGTTTCGGACAGGCGCCGGCAACGGCGCCCGTTCCGCAACGTAGTTCAGGCACTTGCCCGTCGGCAGGCCAGGGGCACCGGTCCCCAGCCGCCCAGGCGGCACTCCGTTCGAGGTCAGCATGGCATTCTGGAAACGCAACAAGACTGGCGGCAAACCAACCAGCCATGCGCACAGGGCCTCGCTCATCCAGGCACTCGAACCGCGCATGATGTTCGACGCCTCGGTGCCGGTGGTGGCCGACCAGGCGGCGCAGGCGGTCGAGGCTGCCGGCCAGCACGATGTCGCGGGCAAGGACACTGCCGCAGCGCCGGCCTCGGCGGCAACGGCAACCGAAGCCCGGCATGAGGTGGTCTTCGTCGACGGCAACGTCCAGGACTACAAGCAGCTGACCAGCCAACTGCCCAAGGGCAGCGAAGTGGTGGTGCTGGACCCGTCGAAGAACGGCCTGCAGCAGATGGCCGACTACCTCAAGGGGCGGACCGACCTCGACGCGATCCACCTGATTTCCCATGGCGGCGAAGCCAGCGTGCAGGTGGGCTCCACGCGCCTGACCCTGGACAACGTCGATACCGCCAAGGCCCAGCTCGAACAGATCGGCGCCAGCCTCGGTGCCGACGGCGACCTGCTGATCTATGGTTGCGATGTCGGCAAGGGCGCGGACGGCTCGGCATTGCTGGCCAAGCTGGCCGGCTACACCGACGCCGACGTGGCGGCCTCGACCGACTGGAGCGGTGATGCCGACAAGGGCGGCGACTGGGTGCTGGAAGCCGCCACCGGCGCCATCGAGAGCAAGTCGGTGCTGGCGGGCGTGAGCTACGACCACGTGCTCAACACGCTGAATGCCGGCGACATGGTGGTGCTCGGCTGGAACGCGCTCACCGACACCGTGACCCTGGCGACCCTGGTCGACATCCCCGCCGGCACGGTCATCAAGTTCACCGACAAGGGCTGGGACCAGGCCTCCGATGCCTTCACCACGAGCTCCACGGGCGACGGCACCGTCACCTGGACCACCACCGGCACCATCGCCGCCGGCACCCGCCTGCAACTGTTCTTCGGTGGTTCCGACCAGGCGACCACCCTGACCAACGTCACTACCGGCATCGACCTCAGTTCGCAGATAAGCGTGACCCCCTACACCATCACCGACCCGCTGAACCTGGCCGGCGATGGCCTGTTCATCTACCAGGACACGGACAGCAACCCCTACTTCATCTTCGGCTTCAACAACTCCGCCGGAGCGGTCGACGCCAACGGCTGGAACACTTCGATCGCTGTCACCCTGCGCGATTCGATGCTCCCCGACGGCGTCAACAGCCAGAACGCCCTGAGCAATGGGATCAACGCGGTCGGCATCCCCGGCGGCGGCTCGCTGGAGCTGGACAACATCCAGTACACCGGCCCGACCACCTCGGCCGACCGTGCCACCTGGCTGGCACGGGTGACCAACTCGGCCAACTGGACCGGCGACAACAGCGGCAGCATTGCCACCAGCGTCGGCTCCGTGGTCAGCCTGAACACCGCGCCCGACCTGCTTTCCGTCGTCTTCACCGACAGCAACCTGAACGCCGGCGAGACCTCCGGTGTCACCTTCACGTTCAACACCGCCGTCACCGGTTTCACCACCGCCGACCTGACCGTGCCCAACGGTGTCATCAGCGGGTTGAGCTCCAGCGATGGTGGCGTCACCTGGAGCGGGATCCTCACCCCCAACACCGGCGTCACCGATGCCAGCAACGTGATCACCGTCAACCTGGGCGGGGTCAACGCCGTGCAGGGCGGCCTGGCCGGTTCCGGCACGAAGGACTCCGGCAACTACGCCATCGATACCCTGGTGCCCTCCGTCAATTCGGTTTCCTCGTCCACTGCCAACGGCGTCTACAAGGCAGGCGACGTCATCTCGATCCAGGTCTCCTTCAACGAGGCGGTCACGGTCACCGGCACCCCGCAACTGACGCTGGAAACCGGCGCCACCGACCGGGCGGTCAGTTACGTCAGCGGTTCCGGCACCTCCACCCTGACCTTCAACTACACGGTCCAGGCGGGGGACAGCAGCGCCGACCTCGATTACCTCGCCAGCAACGCCTTGTCCCTCAATGGCGGCAGCATCCGCGATGCGGCGGGCAACGATGCCACCCTGACGCTCGCCAGCCCTGGCACAGCTGGGTCCCTGGGGGCCAACAAGGCCATCGTGATCAACTCGGCACCCAGCCTGGGCAACCTCAATGGCGACAGCGTCGCCTGGGCTGGCGTCGGCAGCAGCGTGACGCTCGACGTGGGCGGCAACGCCACCCTCAGTGACACCGAGTTCGGCGCGCGCAACGCCGGCAGCGGCGACTGGAGCGGCGCCAGCCTCACGGTGCAGCGCCCGGGCGCTGCCGTTTCCACCGACAGCTTCGACTTCAACACCAGCGACGCCTCGTTCACGGTCAGCGGCAACAACCTGCAGGCGGGTGGGCTGACCTTCGCCACGTTCACCAACAGCGGCGGCGTACTGACCATCACCTACACCAGCAGCGGCACCGCGGCCACCACCGCGCTGGTGAACGATGTCGCGCGGCACATCACCTACCGCAACGACACGCCGTCCGGCGATACCAGCATCCGCTTCACGCTCAGCGACGGCAGTTCCAGCGCGAGCGCGGACGTCGTTGCCAGCAGCGATTTCATCTACGTCACCAATGCCACCGACACCGCGACCATCGACCCCGGCAACGGCGTCAGCTTCAGCGAGGCGGTAGCTATCGCCGCGGCCGATGCCACCGGCAGCCAGACCATCGTCTTCAGCGGCGCCCTGGCAGGGCAGACCATCAGTCTGGCCGGCAACCTCAGCATCGGCGAGAGCCTGACGCTGGACACCGATGCGGCGAGTGGGCTGTTGATCACCGGCGGAACCATCAGCCTCGGCGGCGGCACCACCCTGACGCTGAGCAACGGCGCCGGCGACACCGTCACCCTGGGCAGCGCCCTGGCCGGCAGCGGTGCGTTGAGCAAGACCGGCAGCGGCACCCTGGGGCTGACCAGCGCGAGCAAC
The DNA here is from genome assembly GCF_052367875.1 of Pseudomonas sp. A6. NCBI lineage: Bacteria > Pseudomonadati > Pseudomonadota > Gammaproteobacteria > Pseudomonadales > Pseudomonadaceae > Pseudomonas > Pseudomonas sp. A6. The sequence goes on from NZ_CP198970.1 coordinate 3,561,448, forward strand.
GAGGCGGGCATGTCCGGCGGCATCAACGTCGCCGGCGGCACCCTGCAGATTTCCAGCGACGACCAGCTTTCCTCCGGCACCCTGACGCTCAATGGCGGCACCCTCAGCAACAACGGCGCATCCTTCACCGTCGACAACGCCGTCGTGCTCGGCGGCGCCGGCGGCACCCTGGCCATCTCCGGCGGCACGGCGACCCTGGCCGGGGTGGTTTCGGGCGGCGGCAGCCTGACCAAGACCGGCAGCGGCACCGCCATGCTGGCGGGCAGCAATACCTATACCGGCGACACCATGGTGGCCGGCGGTACGCTGGCGCTCAGCGGCGGCAATGCCATTGCCGATGTTTCCAGCGTGACGGTGAACAGCGGCGCCAGCCTGTCGCTGTCGTCGAATGAAACCCTGGCCGCGCTGGCCGGCGCCGGCGCGGTGCAACTTGGCAGCAATACCCTGACCGTAGGCGGCGCCAACCTGAGCACGACCTTCGCCGGCTCGATCAACGGCAGCGGCAGCCTGGCCAAGACCGGTACCGGCACCTTCACCCTCAGCGGCAGCAGCGGCTATACCGGCGCCACCTCGGTACAGGGCGGTACCCTGATGCTGAACGGTTCGCTGGCGGGTAGCAGCCTGAGCGTGCTCTCCGGCGCGACGCTGGGCGGCACCGGCACGGCGACGCTGGCCGGAGCTGTGGTGATCGCCAGCGGCGGCACGCTGTCACCCGGCAATGGCGGGGCCGGCACCCTGAGCATCAACGGCAACCTGATCATGAACAGCGGCTCGGTCCTGCAGGCCGAGATCAACGGTAGCGCCCCGGGCAGTTATGACCAGGTATTGGTCAACGGCCTCGTCTTCCTCAGCAGCGCGGCGACCCTATCGGTCAGCCATGGCTACCCGGCGGGGTTGGGCGACAGTTACGCGGTGATCGTCAACGATGGCAGCGATGCCATATCCGGCACCTTCTCCGGCCTCGCCGAAGGCAGCACCGTCCTGGCCGCCGGCAATGGCACGGAACTGACGGTCAGCTACGTTGGCGGTACCGGCAACGATTTCATCCTGGCCGGACCTGTCAACCAGGCGCCGGTGATCGACAACCTGGGCAGCGGCCCTGTCAGCCATACCGAGGGCGGCGCGGCGGTACTGCTCGACGCCGCGGGTTCCGCCACCGTCAGCGACAGCGACTCCAGTGATTTCAACGGCGGCAACCTGACTGTCTCGATCACCGCCAACCGGGCGACTGGCGAGGATCTGCTGGGCATCCTCGACCAGGGCACAGGCACCGGCCAGATCGGTGTCTCAGGTAACAGCGTGACCTATGGCGGCGTCGTCATCGGGACCTTTGCCGGCGGCTCCAGCAGCGACGACCTGGTCGTCACTTTCACCAGCGCCAACGCCACTGCGCAGGCGGTGCAGGCACTGATCCACGCCATCACCTACCGCAACAGCAACCTGAACGACCCATCCACCGCGACGCGTACCCTGAGCCTCACCGTGAACGATGGCGACGGCGCCACCAGCAGCGCCGCCAACCTCACGCTGAACGTGGTCGGGGTGAACGACCCGCCGAGCCTCACCGCTACCGGCAGCGCGCCGACCTACGTCGAGAATGGCTCGGCGGTCTCCCTGTTCGGCGACGTGGTCATCAGCGCCGGCGAAAGCGGCCAGTCGATCACCGGCATCGGCCTGAGCGTCAGCGGCCTGCGCGATGGCGGCAACGAGATTCTGCGCATCGACGGCACCGATGTCGCGCTGGTCAATGGCAACGCCCTGACTACCACAAATGGCATGAGCGTGACGGTGTCGGTCAGTGGCAGCACCGCCAGCGTGACCATCGGCAAGGCCGGCGGCATCAGCACGAGCGATGCCCAGAACCTGGTGGCCGAGCTCAGCTATCGTGTCCTCGGCGACACCCCCGGCGCCGGCAGCCGCGTGGTGACGCTGACGCATATCCAGGACAGCGGCGGCACCACCAACGGAGGGATCGACACGACCAACCTGGCCGTGGCCAGCAGCGTGAACGTGGTGGCGGTCAACGATGCGCCGCAGATCACCGCGCCTCTGGCCTATTCTTCCAACGAGGACACCAGCCTGGCGCTGAGCGGCATCAGCTTCAGCGACGTGGATGCCGGCAGTGGCACCATGAGCGTGACCTTCAGCGTGCCCAGCGGCGCCTTGTTCGCCCTGGGCGGCGCTGGCGTGACAGTCAGCGGCACGGGCAGTGGCCAACTGACCCTCGGCGGCAGCCTGGCGGACCTCAATGCCTTCATTGCCGGCAACAACCTGACCTATATGCCGGCCGCCAATTTCAACGGCAGCGTGCAACTGACCATCGGCATCGACGATGGCGGCAACGGCGGTAGCGGCCCGGCCGATGCGCTGAGCGCCCTGGCGAACGTCGGCCTCACGATCAACGCGGTCAACGATGCGCCGACCGTCAGCGTTCCGGGGGCGCAGAGCGTTTCTTCACTCGGCAGCCTGACGTTCAGCGACGCCAACGGCAACGCCATAGTGGTGAGCGATGTCGACAATGCGGACAGTGGTTTCTTGCTGAGCGTTTCCGTCAGCCATGGTTCCATCCTGTACTCCGGCATGCCCTCTCAGACATGGTCAACCGCTGGGCCCCTGTCCGGCCTGAACGCTTTCCTGAACGGCCTCGTTTACCAACCCACTAGCGGATACCAGGGCAGCGATACCCTGGTGGTCACGGTCACCGACGGATCCGGGGGCACCACCACCACCAGCGTGGCCCTGCAGGTTCGCATCCCGAACCCGCAGGCGCAGGACGTCGTGGCCCTGACTCCGAACGGCACCTACAAGGCCGGCGACACCATCCAGCTGCAGGTGACATTCGACCAGAACGTGTTCGTCGACGGCACGCCAGGCCTGTTGCTGGAGACCGGACTGGTCGACCGCGTCGCGAGCTATTCCGGCGGCTCCGGCAGCAATGTGCTGACCTTCCTCTACACCGTGCAGGCCGGCGACGTAAGTGCCGACCTCGACGTCGCCGCCACTTCGGCGCTGCAGTTGAACGGCGGGAGCATCAAGAATGCCGGCGGTGACGTTGCCACGCTGACCCTGGCAGCACCGGGCGCCGCCGGCTCTCTGGGCGCCAACGCGAACATAGTGGTCGACGGCGTGGTTCCGCTGATCGGCAACGTCAGCGTGCCGTCCGACGGCATCTATCGCGCGGGGCAGAACCTCGACTTCACCCTGAATCTCAGCGAGGCGGCCATAGTCGATGGCACGCCGCGGCTCGCCGTGGATATCGGCGGCCAGACCTACTACGCCGACTATCTCTCCGGCACTGGCAGCAGTGCGCTGGTGTTCCGTCTCGGCGTGCCGTCGGGTCAGCTGGACAGCAACGGCATCAGCATCGGCAGCGTCGACCTGAATGGTGGCGGCATCCACGACATCGCCGGCAACGCTGCCAACCTGACGCTCAACAACGTCGGCGCCACCAGCGGCGTGCTGGTGGATAGCGTCGCCCCCTCGGCCAGCGGCATCGTTCGCGTCGATGCGTCGCCCAGCAATGGAACCTCGGTGCGCTACACCGTCACCTTCAGCGAAGCGGTGAGCGGCGTGGATGCTTCCGACTTCGTGCTGGTGGGCAGCCAGACAGCGAGCGGAGTCGTCAGCTCGGTCAGCACCGTCGATTCGCGCACCTATAGCGTGGTGGTGTCCGCCGTGGCCGGTACCGGCACCCTGCGACTCGACCTGGCCAACGACAACAGCATCAAGGACCAGGCCGGCAATGCCCTCAGCGGTGGGTTGCAGGGCGAAACCTATGCCATCGACCACAGCGCTCCCCAGGTCAGCCTGGTGCTCGGCCCGGGAGATGGCACCTACAAGGCCGGCGACATCCTGGTTTTCTCTGTTTCTACCAACGAAGCGGTGCAGGTGAGCACCCAGGGCGGCATCCCGCGCCTGGCCTTCGTCATGGGTTCGGAAACCGTCTACGCCGACTATGTCGCCGGCTCCGGCGGTACCCAACTGGAGTTCCAGTACCTCGTGCAGGCGGGGGACAACGATGCCGACGGCATTACCATCACGTCCCTGCAGGCCAACGGCGGCAGTCTGAAGGACAGCGCCGGAAACGATGCCCTGCTGACGCTGAACAACATTCTTCCCAGCCAGAATGTGCGGGTGGATACCCTGGCGCCTGTCGTTTCCAGCGTCGATGTACCCGCCGACGGCACCTACAAGGCCGGTGACCTGCTCAGCTTCACGGTCAACGCCAGCGAAACGGTCACGGTGAACGGTTCCCCGCGCCTGGCACTGACCATCGGTTCCAGCACGGTCTATGCCGACTACGTTTCCGGCTCCGGTACTTCCACGCTGGTGTTCCAGTACCAGGTGCAAGCCGGCGACAACGATGCCGACGGCATCACCGTAGGCTCCATTGACGCCAACGGTGGCACCTTGCGCGACGGCGCCGGCAACAACTCCGTCCTGACGCTGAACAGCGTCGGCAACACCGCGGGCGTGTTGGTCGACACCAGCGCACCGGTGGTGACCGGCGTTGGCGTTCCGGCGAACGGTCATTACAACGCCGGCGATGTGCTGAACTTCACGGTCAATGCCAGCGAGGCGGTGTTCGTCAACGGCAGCCCGCGCTTGGCGCTGACCATCGGCTCCAGCACCGTCTACGCCGACTACGTTTCGGGCTCCGGTACCGGTGCGTTGGTGTTCCAGTACCAGGTGCAGGCCGGTGATACCGATGCCGATGGCATCACCGTGGTGGGCCTGCAAGGCAATGGCGCCACCCTGCGCGACAATGCCGGCAACGACGCCAACCTGGCCCTGAGCAACGTCGGCAGCACCGCCGGTGTAATCGTCGATACCTCCGCGCCGCTCATCGTCAGCGTCGACGTGCCTGCCGACGGCAGCTACAGGGCGGGGACCGAACTGACCTTCACGGTCAACGCCAGCGAAGCCGTACTGGTCGATACGAGCAACGGGACGCCGCGCCTGGCGCTCGACCTCGACGGCCGGACGATCTATGCCGACTACCTGTCCGGCTCCGGCAGCACGGCGCTGACCTTCCGCTACCAGGTACAGCCTGGCGACAACGATGCGGACGGTATCCAGGTGCTGCACCTAGAAAGCAACGGCGGCGCCCTGCACGACGCCGCGGGCAATGCCTTGCAACTGACGCTCGACGGGGTTGGCAGTACGCAGGGCGTGCTACTGGATACAACCGGCCCGACCGTGACGCTCGCCACCGGCCCCTACGCCGGCTACTACAAGGCGGGGGACGCGCTGAACTTCTCCATCACCGGCAGCGAAAACCTGCTGGTCGATACCAGCGGCGGCGCTCCGCGGCTGCTGGTGGAACTCGGCGGGCGCACCGTGTACGCCGACTTCGTCGCCAGCACCGGTAGCGGCATCAGCTTCCGCTACCTGGTGCAGCCGGGCGACAACGATGCCGGTGGCATCCGGATCCTCTCCCTGCAGGCCAATGGCAGCGCCATCACCGACACCGCCGGCAACCCGCTGGACAGCACGCTCACCGCCCTGAGCGACACCTCCGGCGCCGTGGTCGACACCACTGCGCCCGGCGTGACGTCGGTTGCGGTCTACCATGACGGGATCTACAAGGCCGGCGACTCGCTGATGCTGATGGTCGGCTATAGCGAGAACATCCTGCTGGATACCAGCAACGGCGCGCCGCGCCTGGTGCTGGATATCGGCGGACGCACTGTCTACGCCGACTTCATCGGCAACTTCTCGTCCTACGGCATGTTCTCCTACCGGATACAACCGGGGGACAACGATGCCGATGGCATCCAGGTCGTCGGTCTCGAATCCCATGGCGCCGTCATGCGTGACCAGGCCGGCAACGATGTGCAACTGACCCTGCATGGCGTGCGCGACAGCAGCGCGGTGCTGGTCGATACCACCGCGCCGACGGTCACGTCGATCACCCGGGTAGATGCCTCGCCGAGCAATGCCGATACCCTGGAATACGACGTCAGCTTCTCCGAGCAGGTCGCCTTCCTCGGCGCCCAGGACCTCGCCCTGCAGGCCAGCGGCTCCGCCCACGGGCAGATTCTGTCGGTGGTGCAGCTCAACGACCTGACCTGGCGGGTCAGCGTGGGCGAGGTCGGTGGCGACGGCACTCTCACCCTATCGGTGCGCGCCAACGCGGTAGCCCGCGATGCGGCCGGCAACGCGCTGGCCACCGGCCTGACCGGCCCGAGCTACGCACTGGACCACAGCAACCCGCAGATCACCGCCGTGCAGTTGCCGGCCGATGGCCGCTACACGCCGGGGCAGACGCTGGAGTTCAGCGTCGACTTCAGCGAAGCGGTGCAGGTGGACACCCATTCCGGCGTGCCGCGCATCGCCATCACCCTCGACCGTGGCGGGGTGGTCTACGCCGACTACGTTTCCGGCTCGGGCAGCAGCCGGCTGGTGTTCGCCTATACCGTGCAGAGCGGGCAGGCCGATATCGACGGCATCCAGTTGGGCGATCAGATACTCGCCAATGGCGCACGCCTGAGCGATGCCGTGGGCAATGCCGCCAGCCTGGCACTCGGCAGCCTGCCGTCGACCAGCGGCCTGCTGGTGCAGGGCTCGCTGAGCGACGGCGACCCGCAGTTCCGCGCCGAGCAGGGGATACAGCCGGCGCTGCCCGGGAGCATTCCCGGCGGCAGCGTGCCGCCGCCGCCGATGTCGCAGAGCCTCGGCGCGCCGACGCTCGGCCAGGCGCCGCTGCTGGACAGCAGCAACCGTGGCGCGGCGCAGTCGCTGCTCGGCAGCCTGTTCCGCGAGGGGCCGAGCCAGACGCAGATCGCACAGATATTCGCCAATGCCGGCAACAGCGCCTTCGGCGATGGCAGCGGGCATGGTTTCCTCGGCTTCGGTGGCGGCGATGCCGGCGTCTTCGGTTCGACCACGCTGGGAGCGATCTTCGGTGCCGCGCGGGAGGGCGACGAGCAAGCGCTGTCGGCCTTCGGCCCGCGCCAGGGCGATCTCGGCCAGGGGCTGCGGGGGATCTTCACTTCGTCCGGCTTCGGACAGCAGTTGCAGGAAATGAATCAGCGCGAGCAGCGCCAGGTCGCCGACCTGGCCAACGCCTTCGGCGAGCTCGGCCAGGAGCGGCCGGCCAGCTGATGGCGGGGCGTGAAAACAGCAGAAGCCGTACAGGGGGCGGCTCGACAACAATGAACAGGCATTTCCGATTCTTCAGCGTCAGCCTGCTGGCGCTGGCCATCAGCGGCTGCGCCGTGACCAGCGAACCGATCAGCCGCGCGATGAGCGAACAGCGTGCCCGCGACGATCTGGCCGGGATGTTCCGCACGCAGGAGCCGCTCACCGGCGAGCTGACGCTCAACGAGGCCACTGCGCGGGCGATCAAGTACAACCTCGAAGGCCGCCTGAAGGTCATGGAAGAGGCCCTGGCCCAGCGCCAGGTCGACCTCGCCACCTTCGACATGCTGCCGCGCATGGCCCTGGAGGCCGGCTACGCCGGGCGCAACAACGTCAGCGCCTCGTCGAGCAAGAGCGTGCTGACCAACCAGCAGTCCCTGGAGCCCTCGACCTCCCAGGACCGCGACCGCGACGTCGCCGACCTGACCATGGTCTGGAACGTGCTGGACTTCGGCGTCAGCTACGTCAGCGCCAAGCAACAGGCCGACCAGCGCCTGATCATCGAGGAGCGCCGGCGCAAGGTGCGCCAGACCATCGTCCAGGACGTGCGCTCGGCCTACTGGCGGGCGGTGGCCGCCGAACGCCTGCTGGGCCGTATCGATGGCCTGATGGCGCGCGTCGAGCAGGCCCGCAAGGACAGCCAGAACCTCAGCAGCCAGCGCATCGGCGACCCGGTCCAGGCGATGGGCTACCAGCGCTCGCTGATCGAGGCCACCCGCCAGCTGGAAGCGCAGCGCAAGGCGCTGTCGCTGGCCAAGACCGAACTGGCCACGCTGATCAACCTGGCGCCGGGCACCGAAGTCCGGCTGGCCATGCCGGCCGACGACTACCCGCTGCCGGAACTCAAGGTCGGCATGGACAGCCTGGAACGCGAAGCCCTGGCCTCGCGCCCGGAACTGCGCGAGCAGGACTACCAGGCGCGGATCAGCGCCGCCGAGACCAAGAAGGCCATGCTGCGCCTGCTGCCGGGCCTGGAGTTCTCCGCCGGCGGCCACTACGACAGCAACAGCTACCTGGTCAACCAGAGCTGGGCCGACTACGGCGTGAAGGTGACCTGGAACCTGTTCAACGTGCTCTCCGCCCCAGCCGCGATCAAGGTCGCCAAGGCCGGCGAGGATGTCGCCGCGGCACGCCGCCAGGCGCTGTCCATGGCGGTGCTGGCGCAGCTCTACGTGGCCAACGCCAACTACCAGGAGGCGCGCCGGCAGTTCCAGACCAGCGAAGAGCTGGCCAGCCTGGACGGGCAGATCACCCAGGAGTTGCGCAACCGCCGGCAGGCCCAGGGCATCGGCGAGCTGGAGCTGATCCAGGGCGAGCTGAACAACCTGCAGGCCGACCTGCAGCGCGACCTGGCCTATGCCGAGCTGCGCAACGCCTATGGCCAGGTGTTCGCCAGCGTCGGGCTGGATCCGCTGCCGGCGCAGCTGAAGTCCGACTCCCTGGCGGACATCGGCCAGGCCCTGGCCAACCGCGAAGCGCAATGGCAGCGCGGGGAGATCGCCGCGCAACCGCGCTGAGGCGCTCACGCCATCCCGATCGCCGGCTGCAGCGGGCCGGCGCTTGCCTTAGACTGCAGCCTCGCCTGTCATGTCGGAGGACACATGTACCGGGGAAGCTGTCTGTGCGGCGCCATCGCCTTCGTGCTCGAAGGCGAGCTGGCGCCCATCCAGGTCTGCCACTGCGGGCAGTGCCGCAAGGCCCAGGGCGGGCCTTTCGCCACCAACATCCCGGTGCGCCGCGAGGCCCTGCGCCTGCTGGCGGGCCAGGAGCAGCTGCGCGCCTTCGAGTCCTCACCGGGCAAGCGCCGCTGGTTCTGCGCGCGCTGCGGCTCGCCGATCTACAGCGAACGCGACGCCTTGCCCGGCATCCTGCGGCTGCGTGCCGGCACCCTCGACGGGGAGTTGCCGAGCCGTCCGGAGGCTCATTACCACGTGGCCTCGGCGGCCAACTGGTGGCCGCTGGACGACGACCTGCCGCGCCATCCCGCCGGCAAGCCCGGTTGAGCGCGGCGGCGAGGTTGTCATGTTCGTTGCGTTCACCGCGCGTTACCCTGTGGGCCGTTTGAGTGGCTGATCGTCAAGGAGGAACGATGTCGGCATCACCCGGCCATTTTCGCGTCATGGTGCTCGGTGGCTATGGCAATTTCGGCAGCCTGATCGTTCGCCGCCTGGCCGGCATCGACGGCATGCGCGTGCTGGTCGCCGGGCGCGACCGCAAGCGCGCCGGCCTGCTGGCCGCGGAGGTGGGCGGCGAGGCGGTGTGCCTGGACATGAACCAGCCGACCCTCGCCGGGCGCCTGCGCGAGCTGGGGGTGGACCTGCTGATTTCCACCGCCGGCCCGTTCCAGGCCCAGGACTACCGGGCGGCGCGCGCCGCGGTGGCGGCGGGGGCGCACTACGTCGACCTGGCCGACGCCCGCGAGTTCGTCTGCGCCATCGGCGAGCTGGACCGCGCGGCGCGCAGCGCCGGGGTGCTGGTGTGCGCCGGCGCCAGCTCGGTGCCGGCGCTCAGCGCCGCGGTGGTCGATGAACTGCTGCCGCGCTTCGCCCGCCTGGACGTCATCCACCACGGCATCAGCTCGTCGGCGAAGATTCCCGGCCAGGCCACCCTGGCGGCCGTGCTCGGCTACTGCGGCAAGCCGCTGCGCCAGTTGCGCGACGGTCGCTGGCAGGCGGTGTACGGCTGGCAGGACCTGGTCGCCCACCGCTTCCCGGCGCCACTGGGGCGGCGCTGGCTGGCCAACTGCGACGTGCCCGACCTGGAACTCTTCCCGCAGCGCTACCCGACGGTGCGCGAGGTGCGCTTCGGCGCCGGCCTGGGCCTGCGCAGCACGCATTTCGGCACCTGGGCGCTGTCCTGGCTGGTGCGCCTGGGCGTGCTGCGCGACGCCAGCCGCCTGAGCCCCTGGCTGCAGCGCCTGGCCCAGGGCCTGGAGCCGCTGGGCGACGGGCGCAGCGGCATGTTCGTGCGCCTGGAAGGCGAGGGCGCCGACGGCCGGCCCCTGCGCCTGTGCTGGGAGCTGCAGGCGGCCGACGACCACGGGCCGAACATCCCCTGCATGGCGGCGGTCGCCCTGGCCCGCAAGCTGGCGGCCGGGCGCCTGCCCCGGCGCGGCGCCACGCCCTGCATCGGCCTGCTGGGCCTGGACGACTACCTTGCCGAGCTGGAAGGCCTGAGCGTGCGCCATGGCCTGCGCGAGCTGGGGTCGGAGAGCGCCCGCGGCTGATACCCCGGAAGCGGTATGCGCGCCAGCGCCGCAGGCCCGTCCGCCGCCGGCTACTGATCCACGACAAGAAACGCGCCGGGCGCCCGCCCTAGACTCCGTGACCGCCCATCCCGCGAGAGGAGTCACCCATGCACGTGGATATCGCCATCGTCGGCGCCGGCCCCGCCGGGCTCTGCCTGGCCCGCGCCCTGTCCGGCCATGGCCTGTCGATCCTGCTGATCGAGCGCCAGGCCCGCGCCGCCCTGGCCGAGCCGGCGGAAGACGGCCGCGAGATCGCCCTGACGCACGCCTCGCGCAACCAACTGCAACAGCTCGGCATCTGGCCGCGGCTGGCCGCGCAGGACATCGCGCCGCTGCGCGATGCCCAGGTGCTCAACGGCCCCTCTCTATTCGCCCTGCGCATCGATGCCGGCCTGGCCGGCGCCGGCCAGCTCGGCCACCTGGTGCCGAACCGGGCGATCCGCCGCGCCGCCTTCGAGGAGGTGCAGGACTGCGCCGACGTGACCCTGCTCGACGGCCGCGCACTGCAATCGGCCAGGGTCGCCGGCGACCGCGCCCGGCTCACCCTCGACAACGACGAGCAACTGACCGCCGACCTGCTGGTGGCCGCCGACAGCCGCTTCTCGGAAACCCGCCGCATGCTCGGCATAGGCGCGCGCATGGAAGACTTCGGCAAGACCATGCTGGTCTGCCGCATGGCCCACGCCAAGCCCCACCAGCAGGTGGCCTGGGAATGGTTCGGCTACGGCCAGACCCTGGCCCTGCTGCCGCTCAACGGCGACGTCTCGTCGGTGGTGCTGACCCTGCCGCAGCACGAGATGGCCCAGGTGCTGGCGCTGGACGAGGCGGCCTTCGCCCGCGACATCGAGCGCCGCTTCGAACACCGCCTGGGCAGCATGGCCCTGCTCGGGCAGCGCCATTGCTACCCGCTGGTGGGCGTCTACGCCGACCGCTTCGCCGGCCCGCGCTGCGCGCTGCTGGGCGACGCCGCGGTGGGCATGCACCCGGTCACCGCCCACGGCTTCAACTTCGGCCTGCAGAGCGCCCGGCGCCTGGCCGCCGAAGTGCTGGCGGCCAAGCGCAAGGGCGGCGACCCGGGCGCCGCCGGCCCGCTGCGCCGCTACGCCCTGGCGCACCGCCTGGCGACCTGGCCGCTGTACCAGGCCACCAGCCTGATCGCCGGGCTGTACAACGACCCGCGCCCGCCGGCGCGCCTGCTGCGCAACGCCGGCCTGCGCCTGGCCCAGGGCCTGCCGCCGCTGCGCCAGGCCATCGCCCGGCACCTGACGCAGAACGCCTGACACACCGGCCTGGCCCGGGGGAGGGCGCGGGCCGCGATCCGAGAAAGAATGGGAGGAAAGACCATGGCCCTGACATCCGCCGACATCTGCGCCGCCGCCGATCGCCTGAAGGGCTTCGTCGGCTTCAACCGCAAGACCGGCAAGTACCTGGTGCGTTTCAGCGAGGACTCCTTCGGCCTCGACGTGGACGAGGACAGCATCGTCCCGGCCTGCGAGTTCGTCTGGGCGCAGAAGACCGGCGAGCTGATGACCCTCAGCCGCGAATGCCTGCAGATCCTCCAGGCGCAGAACATCGCCGAGCGCCTGGAGTTCGGCGAGGCGCTGCAGACCTACCTGCGACGCACCGACCTGCCGGAGATCTGCGCCCAGCGCCAGCTGAAGTAGCCGGCGCCGCCTGGAAGCTGGTCACGATCTCGCGAGCGAAAGCAGGCGAGGGAGCGTAATGCTGTTCATGGTTCAGCGAAGGCGGGAACGTAGGGCGTATAACCGTTCGCGGTTATACGCCGTTGGCCGTGCCACCGGAGCGTTCGGTGGGGCCGGTGAATCCGATCGCGGACAAAGTCCGCTCCTACGCCCATGCTTCCTGGAACCGTAGGAGCGGACTCCGTCCGCGATGGGGTTGGCTGGACAGGGGGGAATCAGGGAGCTTCGTGATTGCGCTTCATGCCGAACGGTCCCCTCTCAAGCGGGAGCGGAGTCAGGGTTGGCAGAGGTGTGGGGGCGGAGTCCGCAACCCTCTCCCCAGCCCTCGGCTGCGCGCCCCGCCCTGAAGGGAGAGGGGGCCGTTCGGAGCGTGAGGAAAATCCTGGGTCATCCTGATACTCCTCAGTCGGAAATCACCGAGGTTGCCGGCTAACGCCATACCATCAAGCCCTGCCCAACGGTTCCCTCTCCCTTCAGGGAGAGGGTTAGGGAGAGGGGGCGGAGTTGAACGCGGGCGCAGATGTCACCGGCCAGTTCGAGAGGTTCGCGAGCAAGCTCGCTCCAACGAAGAGCACGCCCGCTCTTGCTCTGGCTCTTGCTTTTGGACTTCCAGAGAAACATCCGAGCGCACCGAAACGCCCCTTCAGAAGGCCGAGCGAAACCCGCGCTCAGGAGGTCATGCGACATGGATGTCGCGAGAGCCCCGCGGGCTACAGGGACGTACCCTCGGGGCGGGCCTCCGTGGCGGGGGAGTTCGCGAGGGTAGCCCGGCTCCATCGGGCCCGTATGTCGGGGCAAGCCTTTTTGGTTCCTTTTGTGGCGTTTGACAAAAGGGACTCGCCCGAGGGGGCGAAACAAGAGACATCCGAGCACTCGGAGCGGCGCGGTACACCAAGCTCTCAAGTCTCTGGGTTATTCCCCTTCGGGCCAGCGCAAGCGCTGTTCGCGATGGAGCCGCGTCCCGCATTCTCGGGAATGACGGGCTTGAGGTCGGAGCGCAGGCCCAAGAGCCGCAAACGAAGCCCTAGCCCCACCCCACATGAAAATGCCGTTTCTCTCATGGAGAGAAACGGCATTCTTTCTTAAGTGAACAGCATTACGCTCCCTCGCCTGCTTTTAACGCAGTTATGCCGACACGCAGCAGAGCGTGGACCGGCCCTCAGAGGAACATGCCGCCAGAGGCCTCCACCCGCTGGCCATTGATCCACCGGCTGTTATCGGCCAGCAGCGCCACCACGGCGCCACCGATGTCATCCGGCAGGCCGACACGCCCCAGCGCGGTGTTGCCGGCGATCTGCCGGTTGACCTCGGCATTGTCGCGCACCAGGCCGCCGCCGAAATCGGTCTCGATGGCGCCGGGGGCGAGGATATTCACCGAGATGCCGCGCCCGCCCAGCTCCTTGGCCTGGTACCTGGTCAGCACCTCCATCGCCCCCTTCATGGCCGCGTAGGCGGCATAGCCGGGCAGGGCGAAGCGGGTGAGGCCGGTGGAGACGTTGAGGATACGCCCGCCATCGGCGAGCAGCGGCAGCAGCTTCTGGGTGAGGAAGAAGGGGCCCTTGAGCTGGATGTTCAGCAACTGGTCGAACTGCGCCTCGGTGGTCTCGGCGAAGGCCGCGTGGATGCCGATGCCGGCGTTGTTCACCAGGTAGTCGAACTGCGGGCGGCCGAAGTGCTCCTTCAGCACGCTTTCCACGCGCTGGGCGAAGTCGGAGAAGCTGGCGCTGTCGGCGACGTCCAGGGGCAGCATCCGCACCCGGGCGCCGTGCTGTTCGATCTCGTCGGCGACGATGCGGGCTTCGTCGGCCTGGCTGCGGTAGGTACCGATGATGTCGACGCCGGCTTCGGCCAGGTGCAGCGCGGCGTTGCGGCCCAGGCCGCGGCTGGCGCCGGTGATGAGGGCGATCTTGCGGGACATGGCGTGGCTCCTGTGGGGGTTGGCTTCGGGGACAAGGTTATTGTCCTGCTGTTTGCTGATAAACCTGGCGGAATCGGAAATACTGCTCGTCATAGCCGAACAATCCGCAGGCCCCGCCGCCCATGATCAAGCCCGAACTGTTGCGCACCTTCGTGCGCGTCACCGAACTCTCCAGCTTCACCCAGGCCGGCGAGCAACTGGGGCTGCCGCGCTCCAGCGTTTCCGAGCAGGTCCAGGCGCTGGAGGAACTGCTCGGCACCCGCCTGTTGCAGCGCACCACGCGCAAGGTCCGGGCGACCCAGGACGGCCTGGTGTTCTACGAGCGTAGCAAGGAGCTGCTGGCGCAGATGGACGAGCTGCAGGGGCTGTTCCGCCGCGACGGCGAGGTGCTCGCCGGGCGCCTGCGGGTGGACATGCCGACCATAGTGGCGCGCAAGGTGGTGATGCCGCGCCTGGGCGAATTCACCGCCCGCCATCCGCAGCTGGAACTGGAAGTGAGCAGCACCGACCGCCGCGTCGACCTGGTGCGCGAGGGCTTCGACTGCGTGCTGCGCGTGGGCGGAGCCGCGGACTCCTCGCTGGTGGCGCGCCCGCTGGGCGGCTTCGAGCAGCTCAACTGCGCAAGCCCGGCCTACCTGCAGGCCTTCGGCATCCCACGCAGCCTGGACGACCTGGCCGGGCATCGCCTGGTGCACTACGTCCCCGTGCTGGGCACACGCCCGGCGGGCTTCGAATACCGCCGCGAGGGCAGGACGCACTTCCTGCCGATGGCCGGCAGCGTGACGGTGAACAACGCCGAGGCCTACGAGGGCGCCTGCCTGGGCGGGCTGGGCATCATCCAGGCGCCGCGCCACGGCCTGCGCGACTACCTGGCCGACGGTCGCCTGGTGGAGGTGCTGCCGGACCTGCGCCCGGCGCCGCTGGAGGTGACGCTGCTCTACGCGCACCGCCGCCAGCCGCCGCGGGTGCGGCTGTTCATGCAGTGGCTGCAGGGCCTGGTGGAGGAGGTGGCCGGCCTCTGAGCCGGCCGCGGGCAACCTCAGCTCGGCCAGTCCGAGTCGAGAATGATCCGGCAGAAGTCGGCGCGTTCGAACTGCGCGTCCTTCAGCGCCAGGACGTCGGCCTTGACGTTGCCGAAGGTGGTCTGCGGCTTGTCCTTGATGCCCTGGTAGAAGGCTTCGATGATGTCGTTCTTGAAGTCGCCGCCGCGCGGGTGGGCGGCCACCACGGCGTCGCGCACGGCTTCGGGGAACTCGGCGTAGTCGATGCCCAGCACGTCCATCTCCACCCCGGCGGTGACCAGGGCGATCTCCGCGCGCATGTGCTGCGGGATGCCCGGCGTGGTGTGCAGGGCGATGGCGGTCCACACGGTCTCCACGTCGCGCTCGGCGATGCCGTGGCTGCGCAGGAACCCGGCGGCGCAGTCGGCGCCGTCCACCTCGAAGCGCTCGCACTTGCTGCAGTAGCGCGGCAGCAGGCCCATGTCGTGGAACATGGCGCCGGCGTACAGCAGCTCGGCGTCGTACTGCAGGCCCCGGCGCGCGCCGGCCAGCGCGCCCCAGTAGTACACCCGCGAGGAGTGGTGGAACAGCAGCGGGGTGGCGGTGTCGCGCACCAGTTCGGTGATCTCGCGGGCGAGCTGGCTGTCGGGAACTTTCACCCCTTGGATGTCGAGGGTCATGGCGGCCTCCTGGTGAGTGGTTGCGGCGCTGTGCTGCCGTGCCCCATTGGAAGCCCGCGCCGCCTTGGCAGCAATCGATGCAGAGGATCGGATCCTGCCAAGCGAAGCCGATGCGCTGCCAACCTTTGGTAAGCCTCTGCTGAAAATGACGTCATAAAACTGACGAAACTTGTTTCAGGTCAAACTAAAAGTCAGCTCTACGTCACATTCCTGCCGCAATCCATTAAGATGCCGCGCGTGCTGTCGCCGTATTGGTACTCGCCGAGCCGTCATCGTGTCCTTCGTTTCTCCCGCCCTTCGTCCCGCACTGCTGCAGCGTGCCCTGGTACTCACCCTGTGGGTGCTGGCGGCGCCCCTGTGCCTGGCGGCTTCCGGCGCCGCGGACGGCGACGGCGCGGCCCTGCGCGGCATGCTGCTGGGCATCCTCAGCTACGTGCGCTGGCCGCGGGAGCCGCAGACCCTGGAGCTGTGCGTGCTGGGCGAAAGCGAATACGCCGAGGCCCTGCTGCGCCGGGGCAGCCTGCTGCAGGCCAACGGCCGCCGCGTCGAGGTGCGCCGCGCCCAGGTGGACGACCCCGCCCTGGGCGAGCGCTGCAACGTGCTCTACCTCGGCCTGCTGGATGAGGCGCAGCGCCGGCGCGCGTTCGCCGGGGTCGCCGGGCACCCGGTGCTGTCGCTCAGCGAGCACGACCCCGACTGCAGCGTCGGCAGCGTGTTCTGCCTGGACTTCAGCGCCACGCCGCCGTCCTTCGCGGTGAACCTGGATTCGGTGGCGCACAGCGGCGTGCGGGTGCACCCCAACGTGCTCAACCTCGGCCGGCGGAGGGGCCAGCCATGAACCTGCCGCGCCTGACCGAGCGCCGCAGCACCCGGCGCAAGTCGCTGGGCCGCCTGCTGTACCGCGCGCACCTGGGGGTGGCCCTGGCCTCGGTGTGCATGGCCGGGCTGGCGGTGGCGGTGGTCGGCCTGCTCACCCTGCGCGCCTATGCCGAGCACAACCTGCACCTGATCGGCCGTTCGATGGCCTACACCGTCGAGGCCGCGGTGGTGTTCAACGACAGCGCCGCCGCCGAGGAGGCCCTGCGCCTGGTGGCCAGCACCGAGGAAGTGCGCCGTTGCGCCGTGTACGACGCCCAGGGCCGCCTGCTGGCGACCTGGGAGCGCGGCCACGGGGTGAGCGCGCTGCGGCATTTCGTCGGGCGCTGGTGGCTCAACCACGAGGAAGTGCAGCCCATCGTCCACGATGGCCGGCAGATCGGCGAGATCCGCCTGACCGGCTCCGGCGGGCGCCTGCTGACCTTCCTGATCACCGGCCTGGGCGGCATGCTCGGTTGCCTGCTGCTGACCGCCCTGGGCGCCTTCTACCTGTCGCGGCGCATGGTCAGCCGCATCGTCACGCCGCTCGACCGCCTGGCCCGGGTGGCCCACGCGGTGCGCCGCGACCGCCAGTTCTCGCGGCGCGTGCCCTCGGCGCGCATCGCCGAGCTGGACGAGCTGGGCGGCGACTTCAACGCGCTGCTCGACGAGCTGGAAGCCTGGCAGCAGCACCTGGAGCGCGAGAACGCCTCCCTGGCGCACCAGGCCAACCACGACAGCCTCACCCACCTGCCCAACCGCGCCTTCTTCGAGGGCCGCCTGAGCCGCACCCTGCGCGAACTGGCCCAGCGCGGCGAACAGGCAGCGGTGCTGTACATCGACTCCGACCGCTTCAAGGCGATCAACGACGAACTCGGCCATGCGGCCGGCGACCGGGTGCTGGTAGCGATTGCCGAGCGCATCCGCGGCCAGCTGCGCGACAGCGACCTGGTGGCGCGCCTGGGCGGCGACGAATTCGCCGTGCTGCTGGCGCCGCTGCCGGACAGCCGCGCGGCGCTGCGCGTCGCCGACGACATCCTGGCCAGCATGGCGGCGCCCATCGCCCTGCCGGACGGCAGCAGCATCAGCACCTCGCTGAGCGTCGGCGTGGCGCTCTACCCGCGCCACGGGCGTACCCTGGCCGAGCTGCTGCACCGCGCCGACGGCGCCATGTACCAGGCCAAGCGCCGCGGCCGGGGCATGCGCAGCCTGGCCGGCGAGGACACGGATTCCAACACCGAGGACTACAAGGAGATAGCCCGTGATAGCCAAGCCCCTGAAACCTAGCCGCCTGTTCATCGGCCTGCTGCTGACGCTGCTGCTGGCCGGCTGCCAGACGCCGCCGGCGCCGCAGAAGGGGCTGAGCGCCGAGCAGGTCGCGGCCCTCCAGCAGCAGGGCTTCCAGCTGGGCGACGAGGGCTGGGAACTGGGGCTGTCGAGCAAGGTGCTGTTCGGCAACAACGTCGACAGCATCGACCTGTCCAGCCGCGGCGAGGTCGAGCGCATCGGCCATGCGTTGCTGGCGGTGGGCATCGACAAGCTGCGCCTGGAAGGCCATACCGATTCCTACGGCGATGCGGGTTACAATCAGCAGCTCTCGGTGCGCCGGGCACAGTCTGTGGCCCAGGTGCTGGCCGGCATCGGCATGCCCCGGGACAACCTCGAAGTCATCGGCCGCGGCATGCAGCGCCCGGTGGCGGACAACAGTAGCGCCGCCGGGCGCATGGAGAACCGCCGGGTCTCCATCATCGTCCCGGCCGAGTAAGGAGTCGCCGTGGAGCGGTCTTCGCCATTGGCTGCCTACCGCCTCGCTGTGAGCGAGCGGGGGTTCGTCGAGGATGCCGCGCAATGGCACGCGGCACAGCGCCTGGAGGAATGCCAGGCGGCCCTGCACCGTGGCGAGCGGCCAGCGGGCGTGTACCTGTGGGGCCCGGTGGGGCGCGGCAAGACCTGGCTGCTGGACCGCTTCCACGCCAGCCTGCGGGTGCCCGCGCGGCGCCAGCATTTCCATCATTTCATGCAGTGGGTGCACCGCCGCCTGTTCCAGCTGTCCGGCACCGCCGCGCCCTTGCAGGCGCTGGCCGCCGAACTGGCCGGCGAGGTGCGGGTGCTGTGCTTCGACGAACTCTTCGTCAGCGACATCGGCGACGCCATGCTGCTGGGCGGCCTGCTGCAGGCCATGTTCGAGCAAGGCGTGGTGGTGGTCGCCACCTCCAACCAGCCGCCCCAGGGGCTGTACGCCGACGGCTTCAACCGCGAGCGCTTCCTCCCGGCCATCGCCGCCCTGGAGCGCCACATGCAGGTGCTGGCCACCGACGGCGGCCAGGACCACCGCCTGCACCCGGGCGCGCCGGTGCAGCGCTACTGGCTGTGCCGCGCCGGGGTGCCCAGCGCCCTGGGCTACGTGTTCGCCGCGCTGGCCGGCAGCGGCAGCGAGGCGCCGCTGGCGCTGGGCAACCGCGAACTGGCCGTGGTGCGCCATGGCCGCGGGGTGCTCTGGTGCCGCTATGCCGACCTCTGCGAGCGGCCCTGGTCGGCCCAGGACTTCATCGGCCTGTGCGATCGCTTCCACGCCATCCTGCTCGGCGATATCCCCGAGCTGGGCGGCGAGCGTCGCGAGGCGCGCATCGCCCGCGGCACCGAGGACGGCGCGCGGCGGGTGGTGGCCGGCGACCGCCAATTGCCGGCGCTGTCGGCCCGGGACGACGGCGTGCGCCGCTTCATCGCCCTGGTCGACGAATGCTACGACCGTGGCGTGCCGCTGTACCTGGAGGCCGAGGTGGCGCTGGAGGCGCTGTACACCCAGGGCGGCCTGGAGTTCCCGTTCCGCCGCACCCTGAGCCGCCTGCGCGAGATGCAGACCAGCCGCTTCGGCCGCTGAGCGGCGCGCGGGCGCGTTCGTCGGAGCTGTTCCAGACTTGTCGATTCCGCGTCCCGCCGGACGACCAGGAACAGGGCGCGGCCACGGTGGCCGCGCGCCCAGACGAGGAGACAGCCCATGTCCCGCATCCAGCGCATCACCCCCTGCCTGTGGTTCGACGACCAGGCGGAGCAGGCCGCGGCCTTCTACACGGCCATCTTCCCCAACTCGCGCATCGGCGCCGTCAGCCATTACGGCGAGGCTGGCCAGGAAATCCACGGCCACTCGCCGGGCTCGGTGATGACCGTGGCCTTCGAGCTGGACGGCGTCGCCTTCACCGCGCTCAACGGCGGGTCGCTGTTCAAGTTCAGCGAGGCGCTGTCGTTGCAGGTGAATTGCGACAGCCAGGAGGAGATCGACCACTACTGGGAACGCCTGTCCGCCGGCGGCCCGGTGGAGGCGCAGCAGTGCGGCTGGCTGAAGGACAGGTATGGCCTGTCGTGGCAGATAGTGCCGGCCGTGCTCGCGGACTTGATAGCCGGCCCGGCGACGGCGGCGTCGCAGCGCCTGATGCAGGCGCTGCTGGGCATGAAGAAGCTGGATATCGCGGCGCTGCGCGGGGCCTACGACGGGGCCTGAGCGGCGTACAACCGCGAACGATTGTAGCAGGCGAGCATGGCTTCTCGTAGGAGCGAGCTTGCTCGCGAATGAGCCCCGCAGCGGAGTCTGTTCGCGAGCAAGCTCGCTCCTACGAAAATCACTTCGGCGCACCCTTGCCCGCTCCTACATTGGAATGGCGTGGATGGGGTGGCGTAGGAGCGAATCTCATCCGCGAAACGCGCCGGGGCGTCCGGCCATCGCGGACACGGTCCGCTCCTACGGGGAAGAAATACCGTGCCTCCCGGCAACCTGTAGGAGCGGGCCCTGCCCGCGAAATCGCGCGCAGGGCGCGCTCCTACATTGGCATGGCGTGGATGGGGTGGCGTAGGAGCGGATCTTATCCGCGAAACGCGCCGGGGCGTCCGGCCATCGTGGACAAGGTCCGCTCCTACAGGGGAATGGCCTGGGCCTACCAGGCGTACTTGACGCTGGTCAGCACCGTGCGGCCTTCGCCCGGGTAGCACTCGGCGATGTCGTCGCAGGTGGTCACGTACTTCTCGTCGAGCAGGTTCTGCGCGGCGAAGGAGAGGGTGACGTTCTTGTTCACCGGGTAGCTCACGCCGGCGTCGTACAGGGTGTAGTTGTCGACGTGGAAGGTGTTGCCGTTGTCGCCGTACACCGAGCCGGTGTAGCGCACCCCGCCGCCGACGCTGAGGCCGTTGGCCATGCCCTCGCGGAAGGTGTAGTTGAGCCAGGCCGAGGCCATGTGCTCGGGCACGTTGGCGAAGCGGTTGCCCTCGTCGCCGTTGTTGCTCTTGAGGATCTTGGTCTTGGTGTAGGTGTAGGAGCCCAGCAGGTCCCAGTGCTCGTCGAGCTGGGCCTTCACCTCGGCCTCGATGCCGCGCGAGCGCACCTTGCCGGTGGCCTTCTGGAAGCCGGTGCTGACGCCGTTGAGCACCTCGTTGGTGAGCACGTTGGTCTTCTCGATCTCGAAGCCGGCGAGGGTCAGCAGGAGCTTGTCGGTGGGCTGGTACTTCACCCCGGTCTCCCACTGGTGCGCGGTGCTCGGGTCGAAGGTGTTGCCGTTGCCGTCGATGCCGCTGTTGGGCACGAAGGATTCGGAGTAGGCCACGTAGGGCGCCAGGCCGAAGTCGGTCAGGTAGGTCAGGCCGACGCGGCCGGTGAAGGCGTCGTCCTTGGCCAGGGTGTGGCTGCCGGCGATGTGGTCGTCGGTACTGCTGCGCACGTTGTCGTAGCGCCCGCCGAGGGTCAGCAGCCAGTTGTCGTCGAACCGGATCTGGTCCTGGGCGTAGTAGCCGACGGCGTCGATGTCCTGGTCGTAGTTGACCTGGATGGTGCTCGGACGGTTGATGTTCAGGCCGTATTTCGGGTTGCTCGGGTTCAGCAGCAGCGGCAGGAAGTACGACAGGTTGGCCAGGCTCAGGCTCTCGAAGTAGCGCTTGACGTCGGATTCGGTGCGCGAATAGTCGATGCCGGTCAGCAGGGTGTGCTGGATGCCCGCGGTGTCGAAGTCGAACTGCAGCTGGTTGTCGACGGTGAAGGCGTTCATGTGCTCATCCCAGCGCCGCGGCGAGCGCAGGACGTCGTTGGCCAGGGACGGGACCAGCGCGGCCAGGGCCGGCACGGCGCTCTTCACGGTGCCCAGCGGCAGCATGTTGTTGAGGATGAAATCGACCTGGCCGTAGCGCAGGTTCTGGCGGAACTCGACGCTGTCGTTGAAGCGGTGGCGGAACTGGTAGCCCAGGGTGAACTGGTCCTGGTACGAGTGGTTGAAGCTGTGGTCGCCCAGCAGGGTGTTGTCGGTGTGGCCGTACTGCGGGGTGTTGACCGCGACGGTGCCGCCGCTGTCGTCCTTCATGAAGCTGCTGAGAAAGGTGAAGCTGGTGTCTTCGTCCGGCGCCCAGGTGAAGGAGGGCGCGACGTAGTAGCGGTCGTCCTTGATCTCGTGGCCGTCGTCGTATTCGAACTCGGTGTTGGCCTTGCGCACCACGCCGACCACGCGGTACAGCAGGCTGCCGTCGTCCACCAGGCGGTCGCCGATGTCGAAGCGGCCCTGGATGCGGTCATGGTTGCCGAAGCCCAGCTCCACCTCGTGCACGCCGGCGGCGGTGGGCAGCTTGCTGACGCGGTTGATGATGCCGCCGGCATCGCCCAGGCCGAACAGCGTGGAGGAGGGGCCGCGGACCACGTCGATGCGCTCCAGCGCATAGGGCTCGGTGCGGAAGAAGGTGTAGCTGTTGTTCAGCTGGCGCAGGCCGTCGAGGTAGTCGCTGGTGGTCTGGCCGTTGAAGCCGCGGATGAACAGCCAGTCATAGCCCTTGGGGTCCTGGCCGTAGGTCTCCACGCGCACGCCGGGCACGTAGCGCAGCGCCTGGCTGACGTTCTGCACGCCCTGGGCGTCCATCTGCTTGCGGGTGATCACCGAGACCGACTGCGGGATTTCCAGCAGCGGGGTGTCGGTCTTGCTGGCGCTGGTGCTGGTGCGCGGCACGTAGCTGTCGGTGCCTTCCGGGGCGGCAGTGACCACCTGGGCCGGCATCGCCAGGGTGTCGTTGCCGGCGGCGTCGGCGCCCAGCAGGGTCACGCGGCTGCCGTCGACCTGGTAGCGGATGCCGGTGCCGCGCAGCAGTTGCTCCAGCGCCCGCGCCGGCTCCATCTCGCCGTGCACGCCGGGGCTGCGCAGGTTCTGCACCTGGGCCTGGTTGAAGATGATCTGCAGGTGCGCCTGGCTGCCGAGGTTGGTCAGCGCCGAGGCCAGCGGTTGCGCCGGGATATCGATGCGCACCGGCGCGGCGAAGGCGCTGGTGGCGCTCAGGGTCAGGCCGAGCGCGGCGGCGCCGACCAGGCGGGCCAGGGGGCTGCGCTTGCTGTGCAGGGGCTTGCGGTTCACTGGGA
Source organism: Pseudomonas sp. A6 (assembly GCF_052367875.1). Taxonomy (NCBI): domain Bacteria; kingdom Pseudomonadati; phylum Pseudomonadota; class Gammaproteobacteria; order Pseudomonadales; family Pseudomonadaceae; genus Pseudomonas; species Pseudomonas sp. A6. The sequence continues at coordinate 3,584,371 of NZ_CP198970.1, forward strand.
CACTCCTATGATCCATGCAGTTTTGTTATTAATGCGAATGATTAGCCTTCTATGACGCGGCTACCGGAAAAAACCGGAAGACTTTTTTTCGCGGGCATGGATGGGAGGGAGAAGCGACGGCTTTTCGTAACGGCTTTTCGTAGGAGCGAGCTTGCTCGCGAATCAGCCCCGCTGCGGAGTTCGTTCGCGAGCAAGCTCGCTCCTACGAAGAGACAGACGCAACGCTCAGAGCGGCGCGTACCTGCTGGCCAGGGTGATGCTGCCGTCGTCGTGGCGGCGCATCTCCAGCGGCAGCACCTTGGGCAGGGAATCGACCAGCGCCTGCAGGTCGCTGGTGTCGTAGATGCCGCCGATGCGCATGGCCGCCACCACCGGGTCGCCCAGGCGCACCGGGTGGGCCAGGTAGCGGTTGATCTGCGGGATGGCCGCCTGCAGCGGCTGGTCCTGCAGCACCAGGCGGCCGTCGAGCCAGGCGATGGCGTCGCCCGGGGCCACCTGGGCCAGTTCGAGCTGCCCGGTGGCGCTGCTGTAGCGGGCCTGCATGCCCGGGGTCAGCTGGGCGGCGTTGCTGTCCACGCCAGGCGGCGGGGTGACTATCACCGAGCCTTCCAGCAGGGTGACCAGCATCTGGTTGACGTCGGTCCAGACGTTGAAGCGGGTGCCGGTGACGCGCACGCTGCCGTTGTCGGTGCGTACCGTGAACGGCTGCAGGGCGTTGTGGCTGACGCTGAAGTAGGCCTCGCCGCCGCTGCCCAGGCGGGCGTCGCGGCGGTCGCGGTAGAGGGCGAAGAACAGGCTGGAGTGGGCGTTCAGGCGCACTTGCGAATCATCCGCCAGGCGCACTTCGCGCGGCGCGTCCGTGGCGCTGTAGTAACCGATGCGCGACGGCAGCCAGCCGGCGGACCAGCCCGTCGACCAGACCGCGCCCAGCGCCAGGCAGGCGATGGCCGCGGCAGTGGCGAAGCGCCTGATGCGCGAGCGCCGTGGCCGCGTCGTGGCCCGGCGGGTGTGCGACAGGGGCGCTCGCGCCGGGGCCTGCAGGCGATCGGCCAGGCGCCAGATTTCCAGCATCGCCAGGTATTCGTCGCGGTGCCGCGGGTCTTCCGCGCACCAGGCGTCGAAGGCGTCGCGCTCGGCCCGGGTGCAGTCCGCCTCGTGCAGGCGCGAGCACCAACGCGCGGCTTCGGCGCTCAGGCTCTGGTCGTCATGCTCGGCGGGGGGCTGGTTCATCGAAGGCTTCCACGACTGGGCGGCGAAGTGTGCCCAGATCACGCTTTCTTTTCGGCTTGATGCGAGTGATTATAATTACCTCCGACGCGGGCTGTCAGCCAGCGTCGGCTGCGAGAGCCGATCTTACCCGCAAGCCCCCTAACGGGCGGAGCGCTTTTTTCTTGATTCGCTACTACCAGGAACTGACCGCCTTCCTCAGTCGCACCCTGGGGGACCGCCATGCCGCCGCGGACCTGACCCAGGAGACTTTCCTGCGCCTGCTCGACCGCAAGGCCGAGGAGCGCATCGAGCAGCCGCGGGCGTTCCTCTTCAAGACTGCCGTCAATCTCAGCATCGATTTGCGCCGGCGGGCGCGTATTCGTCGCAACGAGGATCTGGAGGCGCTGGACCGTGAAGGTTGCCTCGATGAGCGTTGTCCGCAGACCGAGGCTATCCAGCAACAGCAGTTGCTGATGTTGCGTCGTGCCTTGGAGCAGTTGCCGGAGAATTGTCGGGAGGCGTTTCTGCTGCGCAAGGTCGAGGGGTGTTCCCATGCCGAGATCGCTGAGCGTTTGGGGATTTCGCGGGATATGGTGGAGAAGCATATCGTCAATGCCATGCGGCATTGTCGGCAGCGGTTGTTGCAGTGGGGTGGGCAGGGGTAGGGGTTTTGGTGGGAACGGCAGATAACGCTTGGGGCGTTATGCGTCTTTCATGGTTGAGCGGCTTGTTGGTCAGGCACCATCCTCACACCTCGTCATTCCCGCGAACGCGGGAACCCAGAGACTTTTTGGGTTGGGTTCGGTGTAGCGCGCCGCTCCGAGTGCGTTGATGTCTCTTGTTTCGCCCCCTCGGGCGAGTCCCTTTTGTCAAACGCCACAAAAGGAACCAAAAAGGCTTGCCCCGCATACGGGCCCGACAGAGTCGGGCTACCCTCGCGAATTCCCCCGCCACGGAGGCCCGCCCCGAGGGTACGTCCCTGTAGCCCGCGGGGCTCTCGCGACATCCATGTCGCATGACCTCCTGAGCGCGGGTTTCGTTCGGCCTTCTGAAGGGGCGTTCCGGTGCGCTCGGACGTTTCTCTGGAAATCCCAAGAGCAAAAGCGCTTTTGCTTTTCGTAGGAGCGAGCTTGCTCGCGAACCCCGCAGTCACTGGGTTCCCGCGTTCGCGGGAATGACGTGGGGGGAGATAGGCATTTCAGGATGACTCAGGATTCTCCCTTCGCTCAGGACAGCCCCCTCTCCCGCTTGCGGGAGAGGGCTGGGGAGAGGGCGCTCTTGAACCCAGCACCTACGCCGCCGGGAAGCTCCGTTCGCGAGCAAGCTCGCTCCTACAGTCCCATGAAGGCATCGGCGCGCCGGCCAACGGCGTATAACCGCGAACGGTTATACGCCCTACGAACCCGTCGGCTAACGCTGTGTTATCCACCCACGCCAAACGGCCCCCTCTCCCTCCGGAAGAGGGCTGGGGTGAGGGTGTTCTGGAGCCCGCCGCGCAATCCCAACCCTGAATCGCAGGCGAAAAAAAAGGCCGTTACCGAGTCGCGGGGGAAGCGGGGGGTGGTAACGGCCTTGATGCTTCAAAACCAGGTGAGCAACACCTGATGGGGTAATAAGATAGCAAATTGTTCGCAGGCTAATGATGAATGCGCTTGATAGTGCATATGGGCCAGGGCGATGGGCGCGGCGATGCGTCCGGTTGCGGCGCGCGGCGTGAGTTTCGGCTATCAATACAGGGCCGGCCCGCTTTCGCGCGGGTGGCGACGCGGCGTGCTTGCCGGCGCGCCTTCGACCTGGCACCGGCCTTGTGGCCGGCTCGAAGAAGGAACGACCCGATGCATTCGATCAACCGCTGGCTGGGGACCGCGCTGCTGGCCCTGGGGCTCCTGGCGCAGGGCGCGCAGGCGGCCGAGGAGCGCAAGCCGATCCATTTCGGCGAGCTCACCTGGGAGAGCGGCAGCCTGATCACCGAGGTGCTGCGCCTGCTGGTGGAGCAGGGCTACGGCTATCCCACCGACACCTTGCCCGGCAGCACCGTGAGCCTGGAGACGGCCCTGGCGCACAACGACATCCAGGTGATAGGCGAGGAGTGGGCCGGGCGCAGCCCCGCCTGGATCAAGGCCGAGGCCGAAGGCAAGGTGGCTGGCCTGGGCGACATCGTGAAGAACGCCAACGAGGGCTGGTGGGTGCCGGACTACGTGATCCACGGCGACCCCGCCCGCGGCATCGCCGCCGCCGCGCCGCAGCTGCGCTCGGTGAGCGACCTGCCGCGCTACCGTCAGGTGTTCCGCGACGCCGAGGCGCCGGACAAGGGGCGCTTCCTCAACAGCCCCACTGGCTGGACCTCGGAGATCGTCAATTCGCAGAAGCTCAAGGCCTACGGCCTGGAGGACAGCTACGTGAACTTCCGCAGCGGCTCGGGCGCGGCCATGGACGCCGAGATCGCCTCGGCCATCCGCCGCGGCAAGCCGGTGCTGTTCTACTACTGGTCGCCGACGCCGCTGATGGGCCGCTACAAGCTGGTGCGCCTGGAGGAGCCGCCCTTCGACGCCGAGGCCTGGAAGACCCTGGTGGACGCCAGCAACCCCAACCCGCGCGGCTGCCAGTCGCTGCCGGCGCGCCTGTCCATCGGCGTTTCCGCGGCCTTCGGCAAGGACTACCCGGAGCTGGTGGCGCTGTTCGAGAAGGTCGACATCCCCATCGCCGAGCTCAATGCCGCCCTGGCGAAGATGAGCGAGACGCGCCAGGCCCCGCGCGATGCCGCCCGCGAGTTCCTCAAGGCGCATCCGCAGGTGTGGCGGGCCTGGCTGCCTGAGACGGCGCGGGCCAAGGTCGCCTCCGCGCTCTGAATCAGCCCTTGCCGAACCCCGCCTGGAGGTCCGCCAGGGCCTGCTTCAGGCCTTCGCTGGCGGCCTTCTGGCGCTGCTCCAGCTGCTTGGCGCGGGCCTCGCAGGCGGGGCCTATGTCCTTGGCCAGGGCCTGCAGGGCGGGCTCCTTGGCGATGGCCCGGCGCAGCTCGTCGTCGCCCAGCAGCGCCTGGGTTTCCGCCAGCGCCGCCATGGCCTGGCGGTAGCGCAGGGTCAACTGCTTGGCGTAGGCGCCGAGGCCGTCGCCCAGTTGCGCGGCCACCTCGGCCTGGGGCCCCTGGCTGCCGGCCCGGGCCTTGGCGCTCAGCTCCGGCATCTGCGGCAGGCGCACCAGGGTGCCGGCGGGCAGCGCGGCCAGGTCGGCCAGCTGCGGGTTCTGCTGGAGCAGGGCGCTCTCGACCTTCTCGCGCTGCTTCGCCGTGAGCCGGTTGTACAGCTTGTCGGCGATTTCGCCGAGGCTCTTTTCACCGCGGAACGGGATGACGGGCATGCTGCACCTTCCTTAGACGCCGATGAGGTTGCACAGGTTGATGTCGTTGGGCACCGTGGCGCCGCTGAGCACCCTGATATTGCCGCTGCTGGCGTTGCCGATGACGATGGCCCGTTCCAGCTGGGTGCTCAGGTGCAGGGTGTCGAGCTTCTCGCGGCCGATCAGGCGGTTGTTGCTGGCGTTGAGGGTGCGCCCCTGCAAGGCGCCCAGCTGCGGCTGCTGGTCGTTGCCGTCCAGCGCCTGGCAGCGGTTGCCGGCGAACAGGCAGTTGTCCAGCGCCGCGCAGAGCACCAGCGGCAGGCTGCTGGCGTGGCTGCGCAGCTGGTTGTCCTGGATCGCCAGGTCGGCCGCGCGCGGGGCCAGGGCGAACACCTGGCTGGCGGTGAACAGGTAGCTCAGCTGCGCGCCCTCGACCACCTGCGCCGGGCTTGCGTAGAGCGCCGAACCGGCCGCCGCGCTGGCCACGCGGATGGCGCGCCACAGGCTCATCACCGGTTTCTGCGCCGGGTCGTCGCCCAGGCGTTCCACCTGGTTGGCCTGCAGCAGCGCGCGGTCGAAGGGCGGCAGCAGGTGGATGCCGGTGATCTCGGCGCCGCTGCGGTCCGGGCCGATGCCGAGCAGGCGGTTGCCGCTGATGCGCAGGCGCCGCACCGCCGCCGTGCGGATGCTGTCCAGCGCCGCCAGGTCGCTGGCCTCGCGCGCCACCTCGGCGAGCTGGTTGTCGCACAGGTCGGCCTGGTCGACGCGCACCAGTTGGATGGCGGCATAGGCGCCGCCCTTGAGGTCGGCTGCCAGGCCCAGACCCTGGCAGCGGTTGCCGCTGAAGGCGAGCACCCCGGCGGCGCCGCCTTCGCCCATCACCAGCGCGCCCAGGCCGATGGCGTCGAAGCTGTTGCCGGTGATGATGGCGTTCTCCACCCGCTGGCGGATCAGGATGGCGTTGCCCTGCAGCCGGGCCAGGCGGTTGCCCTCGATGCGCACGCCGTCCAGCGCGACCGGGTCCAGGCCTTCTTCGAGGACGATGCCGTCGCCGCTGTCCCCGTCCAGGCCGTTGATCTCGTTGGCGCGGATGCGCAGGCCGTCGACCCCGGCGCGGATGCCGGCGCCGCGAGTATGGATGACGTTGCCGTCGATGTCGAAGACCGCGCCGGGCAGCGCCGCGCCGGTGGCTACCAGCGCGGCCTGCCCGCCACCCAGCATCAGGTTGCCGGCGATCCGCGTGTTGCCGTAGTGCAGGCTGATGCCGTCGAAGCTGAGCGCGCGCTGGCTGCAGATGAACAGGTTGCGCGCCACCTGCAGCTCGGCGCCGAGCAGGTATTCGCCGGCGCGGACGATGCCGCGCTCGGCCACCAGCGCGCAGTCGCCGACGTAGGCGCCCAGGGCGTAGCCGGCCAGGCCGATGGCCGCGCTGGTGCCGTCGCCCACCGCCAGGCACACCACGTTGATGTGCTCGGCGCGCAGGTCCAGGGTGTTGCGCGCGAGGATGGCCGGCGTGTCGCGGTTGGTCGAGCCGAGCAGGCTGAGGTTCTCCAGGGCCACGCCGATGCTGGCCTCGATGTTCAGCAGGGTGCCGGGCTGGCCGGCCACCAGCAGGGTGGCCCAGCCCTGGCCGCGGATGCGCAGCGAGCGGGCGCCGTCGATGTTCAACGGCTCGCGCAGGTTGTAGGTGCCGATGCCGAGGCAGACGGTGCCGCCGTGGTCCTTGATCGAGTCGATGGCCTGTTGAATGGTGGCCGCGCCGCTATTGTGGCCCTCGGCGCTGACGCAGACGCTGCAGTCGCAGCCTTCGCCCTCGGCGATGGGCGGCCAGAGCACGCGGCAGTCGGTCTCGTCGTCGGGGAAGTCGACCACCGCCAGGCGCGCGTAGTGGTGGTGGATGCCCAGCGGCGGCGCCTGCTCCAGCAGTTCGATGCTGGCGTCGACGGTGCGCGCGGCGAACACCCAGTGGTCGCCGCTGTGGAACTGGCCGCCGGCCGGCGCCAGGCTGAACTCGACGAGGATGCCGCTCTCCAGGAACAGCCGGGTGCCTGCGGCGGGAACTGGGATGTCGCCGGCGGCGCCGGGGGCGTTCAGGTCCAGCAGCTGGCTGCCGTTCTCGCGGCGCACCAGGCCGGCCTGGTCCCAGCGCCGCACGCGGGTGTTGCGCGCCGCCTCGGTGGCCTGCTGGGCGTCGGTGGGGAACAGCCCGGCCGGCAGCGCGACGTCGAACTGCAGGGTGCGCGCGGTCTCGTCCACACCGCCGGCGACGCGGATGCGGCGCAGCTCGCCGGGCAGGTTGTGCAGCTCGCGCCAGTCGTCGCTGACTTCCACCCAGTCGCCGTCGTGGAAGCACAGCACCTGGTCGCGGCCGAGGCTTTCCACGGTGATGCGGTCGCGCGCCGGGTTGATGTGGGTGGCGCGAGAGGCCACCGTGGCGTTGTCCCGCGACCACTTGAAGGTGGCGGTGCCCAGCGGCCCGCCCTGGTGCACCTCGACGCGGTACAGCTGGTTCTCCAGGCCGCGGTAGCCGGCGGCCGGCGGCACCTGGCACGGGTCGGGCTCGAAGTCCGGCACCCCGGTGGCGGTGCTCAGGCGCGCCGCCGAGGGCGCGCTGGCGGCCAGCCAGCCGGGCAGCTCGGCGTCGGGCGTGGCGCAGGTGCCGTCGCCGATGCCGGCCAGCAGCTTGACCTGCCAGACCGTCTGCAGGCGCCCGGTGGTGTCGACGCCCACGGCCTTCTCCACCAGGTCCGGGGCCAGCACCGGGTCCACCTCGCGCTGCCAGACGTCCAGGTAGACCAGGTGCGGCCCGCCCTCGGGCAGCGCCGGCGGGTTCGGGTAGTAGGGCTGCGCGGCGTAGTCCAGCGGCGCGCTGCCGGCCAGGCCGGCCAGCCGTGGTTCCCAGGCCAGGGGCGCGGCGCCGTGGTTCTCCGCCAGCAGGCCGTCGACGTAGATGCGCCCGGCGCCGATGCTCAGCTTGCCGCCGCTGGCCTGGATGCGGAAACCGTCGGGGGTGATGCGCGGCACCACGTTGCCGCCGAAGCCGTCCAGGCTGCCGGCCTGCAGGCGCCGCGCCAATTGCGCGACCCATTCGTTCCAGTCTGCGTCGAGCTGGACGCGGCCCTGTTGCATGACCACGCCGAGGAAATCGCGGCGGGCGTCGAAGCGGATGCGCGAAAGATCGAAGCTCATGGCGGGATTCCTCAGGATTCGTGGAAACTGCCGGCGCGCAGCCCGACGCGCAGGTACTCGGCCAGGCGGATGCGCAGGTTGACCAGGCGTTGCGCGCCGTACAGGTGGTGCAGCACGCCCATCTCGCTCTCGTCGTCGGCGCCCTGGAGGATTTCCGCCGGCGTCGAGCTGGCCAACTGGCCGTAGGCGGGCGTGCCGTAGCGTAGCGAGGTGAAGCGCGGCGCGATGCCTGAGCCTGCGGCCTGCGGCTGGCAGTGGTGACGGCGCGGCACCCGCGAGCCGAGCGGCAGCCAACTGAAGCGCACGCAACCCACCTGCTTGCGCAGGGCGCGCACCGCGGCGGGCCAGGTGTCGGCCGCGGCCAGCTCGGCGAACAGGATGCTGTTGGAGATCAGCCCCACCTCGCGGGTGTGCAGCTTGCCGACCAGCGTGCAGGCATCCAGTGACAGGCGGGCGCCGGGCGCCTCTCCATCGGCGGCAGCGAAGGCCACGGCGCTGCGGGCGAGGGCGTCGACCAGGCAGTCGCTGGCCGTCACCTCGGCGTGCTCGTGGGCGCGGACGGCGCCGAGGATGCAGCGCGTCAGTTCCACGCGCAGGCCGGGCACTTCCAGTTGCAGGCTCGGCGTGGCCGGTTGCGTCGGCAGGCCGGCGGCGTCCAGGGCGATGCCCGGCACCAGGGTGCAGTGCTTCAGCTCCAGCCGTGCCAGGGCGTTGCCCGACGTGGCCGGCACCTGCAGCGGCGCGCCGGCGATCAGCAGGCCGTTGAGCAGGCAGGCCGCGTCGGCGCCGCCACTGACGTTCAGCGCGGTCAGCGCCAGCAGCGGGCGGAAGCCATTGGCGGCGCGGATTTCCACCGCGCCGCCGGCGTTCACCTCGATGTCCAGCGCCTCTTCGTAGCGGCCGTTGTCGGTGATCTCCACCACGCCGTCGCCGGCGATCTGCGCCAGAGCTGCGGCCAGGGTCGGCTGGTCATCGGGCACGCGCACCGGTGTGCGGTCCTCCGGCGGCACCGGCAGGTCGGCGCCGCGCTCGTACTCGCCGCCGCCGAGGTCGGCGCAGGCGCCTTCGTGCCAGCTCAGGCGCACTTCGGCGGGGTCGGCGGCGTCGCCGGGCAGGGCGATGCGCCCCAACTGCGGGTCGATGGAGTACAAGCCGTCCGGCGGCGGCGTGTGGGCCCAGCCGCCGGCGTCGTCGCCCAGGTGGCAGATGCAGATGTGGTCGCGCTCGATGGCCACGCCGTCGACCCACAGCTGCAGGCTCGGCTGCGGGTTGTCCAGCGGCGCCGTGGCGTCGGCCCGCACGCCGTAGTGGCGGGCCAGGTGCGCGGCCAGGCGCCGGCGCGACAGCGGCCAGGGCACGTTGTCCGGCTCGGCCAGGTGGCCGATGTCGTCCTCCACCTGCGGGCGGTTGTACAGCGCCACGTCCTGGCCCAGGGGGCTGGCCCGGTAGCGGCGCTCGCCGGCGCGCGGGCAGGGTACCTGGCTGCGCGCATAGGCCTGGATGCGCCACAGGTGCAGGCCGACGTTGGGGATGTTATGGCGGCCGCGGGCGGATTCGATGTTGCGCACGTCGACGCTGCGGTTGGCGGCCTCGAAGGCCGTGCCCAGCCATTCCAGCGCCTCGCCCTGGCGCAGGTCCGGCGCCTGCACGGCCTGCGGGCGCGGGTGGTTCATGTATTGAGTGGCGCACAGGCGCTGGAAGTATTCCACCGCGCGGGCGTCCCAGCCGGTGACGTCGCGGGCCAGCTGTTCCAGCACCGTGGCGGTGCCCTTGCGCCGGCGCAGGGCGATGGTGTGGGCCACCTCGGCGCGCGGGCTGGCCACCTTGGGCACCACCCGGTGCAGGCCCTGGTAGCCGATCTGGTCGCCGATGTAGGGCACCACCCAGTCGCTGCAGGTTTCGATGAACAGGTCGTCGTAGAGCTGCTCCAGGCTTTCCTCGGCGACGCCGAGCTGTTCCGCCAGCAGCGCCAGTAGTTCCTCCAGCGGCCCGCGGGCCAGGCCTTCGGCGGCAGCGATCTCGGCGTCGCGCACGCGGTGGATGGCCGGCAACAGGGCATACAGGCTTTGCGCATCCAGGCTCATGGCAGCACCTCCAGTTCCATTGGCGCATCACTCAGGGTCAGCAGTTCCGCGGCCTGGGGCAGGCCGCTGAGGGAGGGCACCGGCACCGCGGCGAACAGCCGTGGCTTCAGCGCCGGCGGCTGGCCCTGGCGGTAGAGGCGGCTGACCTGCACGGCCAGGACGCCGGGCAGGCCGTGGACCACGGCGGCCACTTCGTCCACCGAGACGGTCTGGCCGAAGTCGCGGCGGGCGAAGCCGAAGTGCTCGCGCAGCGCCGCCTCGACCGCCTTGAGCACCGGCGTGGCTTCGTAGCCGGAGGCCAGCTTCACTGCCAGCCGGCAGCGGAAGCGCGCATCGCGGTAGCTGGCCAGGCGCAGCGGCAGCAGCGGGTCGCCGTAGGCCAGCAGGGCGTCGCGGAGGAAGCCGTAGGTGGCGCCGTCCTCGCTCACCGGCGCGCCGTCGACGCCGGCCAGGCTGAGGAAGATGCCGCGCGCCGGGCCGGCGGGGATCCACAGCGCATGGGCCTTGTCGATGCCGGCGAAGGCGCGGGCGAAGTTGCCGTAGTCGGCCACCGATACCGCGCGGTCGAGGGTCAGCACCGTCAACGGCGCGTTGGCCCGCGCCCGTTCCAGCGCTTCGCCGTCCTCGCCGCCGCTGGCCGGGTCCGGGTTGACCACTTCGCTGACGCCCAGCGGCCGCGAGAGCAGGGTGGTGAGCTTGCCGGCGGCGAGGTTGCCGGCGCTGCCCAGGCCCTTGCGGTAGCGCGCCCGCACGTTGCTGTGGCCGCTGGGCAGGCGCGCGCCTTCGATGCCGTCGCCGAACTGCAGGGTGGCAAGGCCCGCCTCGTCCTGGGCCGTTTCGTAGCGGTGGGCGTCGGCGGCGGCGCGGTACAGCGTCGGGGCTTCCGCCCAGAGCACGTCGTTGACCCGCAGTTCCAAGGTGGAGGCGCGGCCGCTGGGGGTGTTGGCGGCGACGTAGGTCAGCGGCGCCTGGTTCAGGGCGAAGCGCTGGTTGGCCTGGCCGGCGTCGCCATCGCCGAGGATGGCTTCCACCGTCTCGCCATGGCTGGCCGGCGCCACGTTGGCGTTGACGCGCAGGCTGGCGCGTTCGAACACGTGCTGCAATGCGGCGCGCAGCTTGATGTGGGTGTAGTCGCGGTCGAGCGCCAGGGCGTCGTCGCCGTCGGCGATGAAGGCGACCTGGCGCACCACGGCGTCGTCCTTGCGCGCGTCGGCCAGGCGCAGCTGGCTGGCCTTGGCGCTGAGCCGGCCGCTGCGGCCGTCGCGGTCCAGCAGTTGCAGGCGCAGGTTCACCGTGGGGTTGCCCAGCAGGCCGGCGAAGGTCTCCGCGTCCTGCGCCACCGCGCTGGCGCCGTGCAGGCGGTCGGCGGGGGCGAGCATGAAGAGTTCGTCGCCTTCGGCCAGGGGCGCGCTGCCGCCGTCGTCCAGTTGTAGCGAAAGGCCGGTGGCCAGCACGGCGATGCGCTGGCGCACGCCGGAAAGGGCCAGCGGCTGGCCGGGGCGCAGGCCCTCGACGCGGCGCGCCAGCACCAGCGTGTCGCCCTGCACCGGGTACAGCAGCGGCCGCGCCGTGGTGGCCAGCACTTCGCTTTGCGCCAGGACCAGGGTGCGGCGCAGGGTGAAGCGCTCGGCGCTGAGGTTTTCCTGGGTGTCCGGGCTCAGCCGGGTGACCTTGGCCGACAGCGCGAAGGCGCTGCGGCTGCGGTGTACCACCCGGGCGATGCGGTACAGCTCGGTATAGCCGGGCAGGTCGGCGCTGCCCAGGCCGGCCTGGTTGGAGACCAGGGCGAACCAGCCGCCGGCGACCAGCTTCGGGTGCTCGCCGTCGAGGTCGACGGCCGCCGGGTCGAGCACGAAGTTCTTCCATTGCCAGGCGTCGGCGTCGGTCTTGTCGATCTGCTGGGCGATGTTGGAATCGTCGTTGCCCAGCAGGTTCGGGTCCGGCGCGTTGTAGCCGAACAGCGCGGTACGCTGGCGCAGGGCGAACACCTGCACGCCGGCGGCGGCCGGGGCCATGCTCGGGAAGCGGCTGCCCAGCGGGTGGTTCCAGGCTACCCGGGTGCGCTGGTTGGCGGTGTCCGGCTCGACGCTGGCCAGCACCCGGATGTCCCAGCGTTCGCTGCCCGGGTCGGCCAGGCGCTCGTTGCCGACGATCAGCAGGGCGTCGCCGGGCTGCAGGCCGGTGGCCAGGCCGGCCAGCCACAGCGCCGTGTCGCCCGCTTTCGGCTGCCAGCTCTGGCTGGCCTGCACGGGGATGGCGTTCCACGCGGCGCGGGCCGGCGCCGGCGCGGTGGTCTCGAAGGTCTGCGCCTGTTCGCCCTGGCCGGGCACGCTCTGCACCCGCGTGCCGGGCGGGATGACGATGGGCTCGCTCGGCGCGCCGGGCGCTTCCAGCAGGGTGAAGGCCAGGTGGGTGGCGGCGGCCACCCCGGGCGCCGGGCGATAGCCGATCAGCCGTGCCAACTGGCGCACCGACAGCTGCTCGGTGGCGGTGCGCAGGTAGTGCTCCTGGGCGTAGCGCTCGGTGTAGAAGCCCAGCACCTCCAGCGAGCAGGCCAGGGCGTCGGCCAGGGCCAGGGTGAAGTCGCTGTCCTCGCGGCTGGTGAGCGCCGCCAGGGCCGGGTAGTCGGTGCTGGACAGGCGCGCCTGCAGGCTCGCCAGGTAGTCGCTGTGGCGGCCGCTGCGGTAGTCCAGCGCCGGCAGGCCGGGCGGGTTGTCGAGGCGCCGCGGGGTGTCGGCCTCGACGCCGGCGCAGCAGTCGCACTCGGGTTTGCCGTTCATCATTTGCCTCCGTGCAGTTCCAGGCGCAGCACGCCGTGCTCGGGGAAGTCGGGGTCGTTGTCCAGGCGCGCTATCTCCAGCCGGCCCAGGCGCATGAAGCCGTCGGCCAGGGGCTTGGCGTCGGCCTGGCCGAGGCGCTGGAACAGCTTGACCTGCACCGAGGCCACGCCGGGCACGCCACGCGCGGCGGCGTACAGCGGGCTGAGGTAGACCGTCTGGCCGAAGCTGAAGTTGTCCGGGTGGAACAGCCCCGGCGAGCCGTCGGCGCGGCGCCGGGAGCCGAGCACGTCGAGCAGGGCGCGGCGCACGTCGCTGCGGAAGTAGCCGGCGCGCACGCAGACCAGCAGGTCGATCTCCAGCGACACGTGCAGCGGCTCGTCCACCCGCAGGTCGTGGCCGGCCATGCGGTAGCGCTCCAGGTGCTCGACCAGTTGCGCGGCGAAGCCGGCGTCCACCGCCGCGCCGCCCTCGCGGTCGACGGTGACGAACACCGTGTGCCAGCTGCCGGTCCAGCGCAGGCTGGCGGCGGCGCGCTGCACGCCGTCCAGGCGTTCGCTGACCTCGGCGTAGTCGGCCGGGGTGACCGCGCGTTCCTGGGTGCGGAATGCCTGGGGCGCGGCGCGGCGCAGTTGCGCCGGGCTTTCCGGCTCGACGCCGCCGTGCGCCGGCAGCGGGTTGCTCACCCACTGGATGCGGCCCTCGGCGCTGACCACGTGGGCGATGGCGCCGGCGCCGACGTTGCCGGCCACGCCGTTGCCGACGCGGTAGAAAGCGCGCAAGGCGCTGCCGCTGTCCGGCCGGCGGCCGTGCTGGTCGTCGCCGAAGCGCAGGCGAGCGCTGCCGTCCTGCTCGGTTTCGAGGACGAAATGGCGGTCGTCGGCGTGGCTGTCCAGCAAGTCGCGTTGCACGCTCCAGCGTTCCGGGGCGTCGCCGCTCTCCAGGCGCAGCTCGGGCAGGGCGTCGGCGGCGCGCCAGCGCAGGGCGGCGCTGGCCGAGTCGGCGGCATCGAAGAACACCCATTCGCGGCGCAGTAGGCCGCCCTCGACGATGCGCCGCTGCACGCGGCCGCGGTGCGTCACCGGGCCTTCCGCCAGCAGCGGCCGGTAGCGCGGCGGCAGCGGCTCGGGCGCCTGGCGCTGGCAGGCGCCGCCGCTGCCCGGGTACTTGAGCAGGGGCGCCGGCACGCGGCCCAGGGCTTCGCCGGCGACGCTGCGGCCATGGTCGACCAGCACGATGTTGCCCAGGGCGACGCTGACGTCGTCCAGGCGCGCGTTGCCGTGCTCGTCGTCGCTCTGGCTGGAGATGCACAGGGCGAAGGGCAGGGCGTCGCCGGGGTGCCAGGCGATCTCGGTGACCAGGCTGCCATCCAGCGGATCGCTCAGCGGATCGCTGCCGTCGAAGGCGCGCACGCTGGTCAGGCGCACAGCGTGGCGGCGTGCCGGGTCGGCGTCGGCCGCCTCGCCGGTGAGCGGGCCGAGCACTTCCTGCAGCACCAGCACGTCGCCCACGGCCAGGCCCGGCAGGTGGCCGCGCAGGGTCGCCGCGGTGGCGCCGGCCGGCAGGCAGCAGCGCTCGTCGCTCCAGGTGTGGAAGTACAGCCGGTTGTGCGCCTCGTCCAGGCTCGCCGCGTGCATCGGCTCGAACACCAGCGGCGCCGCTTCCAGGGCGCGGCGCTCCTCCGGCGAGTCGGCGAGTATGCGCCACGGCACGCCGGGCACGCGGGTGTAGCAGCGCAGGCCGTCGGGCAGCGCGAAGGGCCCGCCGCTGACCTCCAGGTGCAGCCAGGCGCGGGCGTTGCAGCCCTCGTGCAGGTGGTAGTCCACCAGCAGCGCGTGGCGGCGCAGGCTGCTGCGGCGCCGCGCGGTGTGCAGGTAGGCCTCGGTGGCGATGGCGTCGAGCTGGTAGTGCTGCAGGTCGCCGATGTAGGCGATCAGCTCGCCCAGGGTGGTGGCCAGGTCCGCCGGGCTGCGCTCGCGCCAGCCGGGCATGCGCTGCGCCAGGCGATCCATCACCAGGCGGCGCAGGCTGGCATAGTCGCGGGCCAGGTAGTTCAGGTCCGGCGTTGCCGGGGCCTGCTCGGGGCAGTCGGTTTGCGGGCGGCAGTCGAAGTCGCTGGGGCATTCGACCTTGAAGGCGAAGTCCACCGCCGACAGCCGCGGGTCGAAGTCCGCCAGCGGCTGTTCGGCGCCGGCCCGGTGCAGGCGCAGGCGGTAGGTGGAGTGGTCGCCGTCGCTGTCGGTGCGCACCACCAGTACCTGGTCGGGTTCGGCCAGGGCGGCGAACAGCGCCTGCTCGGCGGCGCTGGCCTCGGCCGGTGGCGCGCTGGCGCTGCCCAGCCAGAGGATGCCGATGTGGCGCACGCGCTCGCCGCCCTCGATGTGCAGGTTGTCCAGGCCCAGCGCCGCCGGCACCGGTTTGAGCAGGCGCACCAGCAGGGTGCGCTGGCGCGGGCTGCCGGGCGGCGCGTCCAGGTCCAGCACTTCCAGGTAGTCGATGCCGTTGAGCGTCGGGTGGGCGTCCACCAGGGTGCGGCGGTGTTCCTCGCAGCAGTGGTAGATCATGGCGCGCCTCCCTGGACGAACAGCTCCGAGTGCAGCGCGTTGCTGCGGCGGATGCGGTACTGCACCTGCACCGCCAGGCGCGATTCGACGGCGCTGACCGCCACGCCCTCGACCAGGATCAGCCCGGCCAGCCACTGCTGCAGCGCGCCCTGCACCAGGAACTGCACGGTGGCCGCCAGTTCCGGGCTGTTGGGCGCGAACACCAGTTCGCGCAGGCCGCTGCCGAAGTCCGGGCGCATCACCCGTTCGCCCGGCGCGGTGAACAGCACCTGCTCGATCAGGCCGCGGATCCAGGTGGCCTCGTCGGCGTCGCGGGTGCGGCCGTGGCCGTCGAAGCGGTAGGGGAAGTACAGTCGCTGGGTCATGTTCAGCTCCCGATCACGCGGGTCTGCGCCGCCACCGGCAACAGCGGAGTGCCGTTGGGCGCGCAGAGCGCCTGGCTGTCCATCAGCAGCAGCGGCTGGCCGTTGCTGAACACCCGCGTCGCCGCCACCAGCCATTGCGCGGTGACGCAGGGCACCGGGCTGCCGGAGACGTTGAACGGGCAGCCGGCGATGACGTAGGGCGCGCTCATCAGCACCGTCGGCTGGCCGCCCACCAGCACCCGCGGGTTGGGCGCGGTGGGGGTGGCGGTGCCGCCGTGGGCGCAGAGCACCGTGGCGCCGACATGCAAGAGAGGGCCAGGCATATTAGGGGCCTCCCACGCTTCGCCACGAACCGCGTTGCTGCGCAACCCTGCGGGACGGGCGCCATTTGGCGCAGCACTGCGTTACTCGTCGTTCATTTGGAGTGACCAAACTTCCCTCCTCGCGCCTTGTTCTGCACCAAATGGCGCTCCGTCGCGGCCGCAGCGAAACGTGGGCGGCCCCTAGATCACCGTCAGCGCGCCGTTGTTGATGGTCACCGCCGGGCCCACCAGGGTGAGCGCGGCGCCCTTGCCATTCTGGATGTAGATGCCGGTGTCGTTGACGATCAGCGTCGCCCCGGTGGCGCTCTTGAGCATGATGCCGCCGGTGGGGCCGGGCAGGTCGGAGATGGTCAGGCCGTTCTGCAGCGGCGTCTGCAGGGTGATCGCCGGCAGCCCCGGCGGGGTGGCCAGGGCCAGCGCCGGGATTTCCGCGGCGCTGCCCCAGAAGCAGCCGACCCAGATGGGGCTGTCCGGGTTGCCCTGTTCGAACTCCACCCACACCCCGGAGCCGATCACCGGCAGCGCCACCATGCCGTTCTGCAGCCCGGCGATGGGCACGCAGGGCATGGCCCAGCTCGCCGGCACCAGCCCGGCCACGTCGGGCACCTGCACCTGCAGGCGGCCCTGCTGCATGGGGTCGACGTTGTTCAGCACCATGCCGCGGTACTTGCCGTAGTAGCGCTGGCTCATGCGGGCACCCTCGGGGTGATGGACACCAGGCCGTTGCGCGTCAGCTGGAAGCTCTGGGTGAACTTGCCGCGGGCCAGGGTGCTGGTGACGCTGCTGACGTAGTACAGGCCGTCGTAGGCCACCCCCGCGCCGCGCACGCCCACCAGGCGCCGTGGGCGCAGCACGCGGCCGTAGCGCAGCACGTCGAGGCTGCCGCTGGCGCTGACCGCGTCCTGGGATTTCTTCGCCTCGGCCAGGCCGGCGGAAATGGCCTGCATGGGGTTCAGCTTGGCCGTGTCCTTCATCATCTTCAGGTTGGCGATGGGCGCGGGCAGGGCGCCCAGCGGCGGCTGCAGCGGGTTGAGGTTGGGGATCGGGATGGGAATGGGCGCGCGGGTCTGCGGGTTCTGGATGTACACCACCGGCAGCACGCCCTTGGTCGGGTCGAAGCTGAAGTTCAGCGACTCGACGTTGGTGTGCGCGTCCATGTCGACGTTCAGCGCCGGCTGCGGCGGGCCGACCTTAATCTCCGGGCCGAAGTAGGCGATGTTGGTCAGCGGCACCTCGCCCGGCTCGATGTAGAACACGTGGCCGATCTCCTCGGCGAGCTGGCGGATGTAGGCCAGGTCGGTGCCCTGCTGCGCGGGGATGCGCTCGATGGGGATGGGCACGTCGGGGAACAGCGCCGGGATCGGCAGCGGGATGATGCCGAAGGCCGCGTACTTCGCGCAGATCAGCGCCACCCGCGCCTCGATGGGCATGGCCGGGTAGGGCAGGCCGGAGAAGTCGATCAGGTCCATCACCCGGGTCAGGTCCTCGCCGGTCAGGGTGATGCTGCCGGCCTGGCGGTCCTGCCCGGCCTGCACCTCGACGTTGGTCAGCACGCCGTCGAACAGCGGCTGCGCGCGCCCGCCGAGGGTGACCACCAGCACCACCCGCAGCGGCGGCGTGCCCAGGCTGGTGTTGTTGCCCACGGCGATCAGGAACAGGGTGTTGAGCTCGGAGCGGCTGTTGACCTTGAAGCGCAGCTGGAAGCCGCTGGCGCCCTCGCTGGCGCAGGTCACGCTGACCTCTTCCAGGGCGTCGATCAGCAGCGCCGGCACCGGGATCGGCACGATGGGCCCGATCAGCAGGCTCAGGTGCACGGCGCTACTCATGACTCGTCCCCCGGCACCCCTTCGGGCAGGGTGATGCGCAGGCTGCGCCCGGGCGTCTCGGTCAGCTCGTCCGGACGCAGCGCGCCGTTGCCGTCGCACAGCCGCCAGTACTGCTGCGGGTCGCCCAGGTAGCGGGCGGCGAGGTTGTCGATGCGGTCGCCGGCTTCCACCAGATGCTCGCCGAGGGCGGCGAAGTTCTCCGGCGGCGGCACGAAGCGCCGCCGCACGTAGCTGAGCGCCACGCCGTCGGGGCGCGTCCACTGGGCGATGTCCAGGCCGTGGTAGCGGCTGTCCGGGGCGAAGGCCGGGGCGGTCAGGGCGTTGGCCTGGAGAAAGGCCTTGAGCGGGTCGGTCATGGCAGGCCTCCGATGCCGAGGGCGTCGAAACCGAAGGTGGCGGCCTTGCCGGCCAGCTTCTCGCGGGATTGCAGGTAGGCCATGAACAGCCCGCCGCCCTTGTGCTCGAAGCCGAGGTCGGCGACCGAAAGCACGCGCAGGCCGAGGGTGACGGTGGCGTTGATCGGGTTGAGCTGCGGGTCGAAGGCCTCCTCGCTGATGGAGAAGTCGGTCACCCGCACCGGCACGATGCGCTGGGCGCCCCAGACGAACAGGGCCAGGTCCGACTCCATGGGGGCGATCTCGAGGATGCCCGAGGCCGCCTGCGCCTGGCTGGCCAGCAGGTCGGCCGCGCGCGGGTTGACCAGCGCCTCCAGCACCGCCAGCTGCGGGGCGATGCCGACCTCGCTGGCGGTCCTGTCGCGCTCGGGGAATTCCAACTGGTCGCTGGCGTCGATCTCCGCCTCCAGCTGGAAGGTCTCCACCGCCGGGCCCTTCAGGCGCAACGCGTCGGAACGCTCGGCGCCGTCGCCCATGCCCTGCACCTGCAGGCTGCGGCGCAGCTTCTCCGGGTTGTACTGCAGGGCGATCACCCGGCGCACCCGGGCCGAGCCGGGGTCGACCAGCACCAGGCCGGCCTTGATCAGTCGCGGTGAGCTGCTCAGCGTCATGCCGGCCTCCTGTCCTCAAGGGTTCGCATAGGTCAGCTCCGTGGTCTGGTCGGTCGCGGGCCACTGCTCGACGAACAACCCGGAGGCGTTGAACCAGCTGGAGCGGTGCAGGGTGACGCGCCAGCTGTCGTCGCTCAGCCGCTGCGTCGGCGTCAGGCGCACGAAGGCGCCCACCACGTACTCCCCGCGCTGGCGGGCGACGAAGGTCACCACCGTCTGCCCGACCGCCAGGCTGGTCTTGGGCACCAGGATGCGGCCGATGGTGGGTGAACGGGCCAGCAGCGCGGCGATGCGCCGGCCGACCTCCGAGGGCGTTGCGGCCTCGGCCGTGGCCGGCGCCGGTTCGGGCAGCGCGGGTGTGGGCGTGGCCGCATCGTCCTCGCTGGGCTCGGCCTCGGGTTCGGTGCCGGCCGGCGTACGCACCGTGGTCACCGCGGCCTGCAGGCTGGCGAGAATCTCGTCGACCGTCTGCCCCTGCACGCCGCCGAGCCCGGCGATCAGCCGGTCGGCCTCGGCGCCGGCGAGGTCGGCGGGGACGATGGCGAGGAAGCGCTCGACCACTTCGTCGGTGACGCTCGGCCCGCTGCCGCCGCGGCGCGTCATGGCGTCGAACAGCCGGCGCACCTCGGGGTTGGCCGCCAGGCGCTGGTTCAGTTCGTCGGAGATGCCCGGCAACGGCTCCGCCGGCGTCGGGGCGGGCGCCGGCTCGGCCGCGGTGCCCGCATCGGTATCCGCGTCGCCGCCACCACCCGCGTCGGCCGGCTCGCCGCGGTGCCGGGCTTCGAGCGCGGCGCGCATGGCTTCCAGGGTGGGTTGCGTGGCCACTTCGCCGCCGCTGGCCATCTCGCTGGCGCTGGCCAGCACTTGCAGGTCCTCGTCGCTGAAGGCGTCGGGGTTCTCGGCGATCGCCTGCATCATCTGGTTGGCGATCTGCTGCTGCGCGGCGCTGAGGTCGCCGGTCTGCGCCGCCTGTTCCAGTGCGTTGCGCAGGGCTTCGTCGTGCTCCAGGCGTTCGCGCAGCTCCGGCGGTACTTCGATGCCGTCGCTGCGCATCGCTTCGAGCAGGGATTCCAGCGGCGACTCGCCCGGGCCCACGCGGGCTTCGGCGCGCCCGGAATAGAACACCAGCAGCGCGACTACGGCGAAGGCCTGGGCGTAGGCGGTGACGCGCCGTCCGGCCGCCTGCGGCGCATTGCGCAGGGCCGAGCGCATCAGCAGCGAGGTGGCCGTCAGCGCTGCGCCCAGCCAGCCGACCCGCGCCGCCTGGGGCACCCACTCGCCGTCTTCCTGGGGAGCGCCTTCCTCCTCCGTTTCCGGGCTGGGCCGGCCGGGGAAGGGCACCACGTTGTCCGGCGGGGTGTCGGGCACGGGTTCGGTTTCCGGCTCGGGCGTCGGGTGCGGCTGCGGTTCGGGCCTGGGCTCGGGCACGCTGTCCTCCACCGGCGGCGTGCCGGGAACCGAGTGTGGTTGCGGCACCGTGCGCGGCACGGGCACCGGGACCGGCACCTCCACGTCCTCGCGTTCGCGCCGCGGCGGCCGGCAGGAGCACAGCCGGCGCGCCTCGGAGAAGGGCGGCGCGCAGAAGTAGCCGAACAGCCCGGGGCGCATCATCACCACCGACAGGCGTTGCTGCAGGCAGCCGGCGGAGGCCGCCAGCGGGTCCGGCATGGGCAGGCCGCGGCCGACGGGGATGCCGGTGCGCAGGCGCTCGACCTCCACGGCCGGGTTCTCCACCGCGAAGGCGTCGTGCACGGCGGCTTCATAGAAGTCCAGGTCGTCCATGCCCTCGCGCTCGCCGTGGGGCGTCGCCGCCTTGATCTCGCCGATCTGCACCCGCACCGGGATGCCGTTCTCGCGGGTGACGATGGCCAGGTCCAGGCGGCCGTTCTCGTCGGTCGGGCTGCTGAACGGCAGCTCCACGCGGCCACGGGGGAAGCGGGCGATGAAGGCCAGTTGCACGATGGCGTGGGCGGCGTTGCCGGCTTCCGCCGTGCCGAGCGGGCCGAACACCGCGCCGTAGCAGATGCCGCAACCGCCGGCGGCCTCCTCGGTGACCGAGAAGCGCTGGATGCGCTGGCGGCGCAGGACGCCGTCGACCCCGGCCGGCCCGCCCGCGCCCAGCCGTTGTACCGCGCGGTGGGCATCCTGTTCCAGGGCGTCGCCTGGCGTGCCGACTTCCAATGCCTGTTCCGCGGGCTGCCCGGCGGCCCCGCGCTGCTGAACGACGTGGGCCAGTTCGTGGGCGAGCAGCGCGCGCCCGCCCGGCGTGTGCGGCTGGTAGCGGCCGCGGGCGAAGACGATGTGCTGGCCGACGGTGTAGGCGTGGGCCGCGACGTCGCGGGCGGAGTCGGCCGCCGTGGCGTCGTGGTGCACGCGCACCCGGGCGAAGTCATGGCCGAAGCGTGGTTCGAAGAATGCCCGCGCCGGTAGCGGCAGCGGTTCCCCGGCCGAGCGCAGGGCCTGGCCGACGCTGCCCGGCGCCTGTCCGGCGGCGGCCGCGGGGCGCTCCGGTTGGCGGCTGATGCGTGGCGTGGCGATGCCTGGCGAGGCTTCGCTGGCAGCGCCGGCATCCAGCACCTGGGCAGCGGCGCGGTCGGCCTCGCGCTCCAGCGGGTCGTCGCTGGCGCCCACCGCCAGGCGCGGCTGCAGGCCCAGGGCGTGGGCGCGCCGGCATTCCTCGCACTCGCCGTTGAGCCCGGCGGCTTCGCCACCGCAGGCGCACTTGCGCTGCAGCAGCGTCGCCGGCTGTTCGCCGGTGGCGGCCGGGGCCAGGCTGGCGTGGCTGCTCACCGCCGGCCTCCGGTGGTTTTCATGCCCTCAGGGCGCCGGATACTGGTCACGGAAGTCTCCCTTGACCTTGCAGGCGTTCTTCGCATCGGTGGCGGCGATGGTCTGCCAGGCCGAGCCGTCCCAGTAGGTCACGGTGCCGCCCTGGAGGATGCCCGGCTGCGGGCCGGTCTCGCCCTTGTGGCGCGATTCCACCACCGATTTCCAGGTGTCGATGATCGCCGCCACGTCGACCGGGTCGTCGATCAGCAGCGGCCGGTTCAGTTCGTTGATGCGCTTGGTCAGGTCGCTGCGCACCGCCGCGCCCTGCAGCGGCGCCGACTTGCGGTAGCCGAGGATCACGGCGTTGGGGAACAGGCTGGTGAATACCGCCACCGCTTCCTTGCAGAGCGTCGCGCAGCTGGTGCTGATCATCAGCTTGACGTTGGCGAAGCCGCCGGCCTTCTCGACGTAGCGCAGGTCGAAGCCGCGCGTCTCGTCGCCGTCGGCGAACAGGCCGGGGGCCTTGTACTGGGCGTACTGGTGGCCGCGGAAGTAGACGATGTCGGTGCGCCCCAGGTCGCCCAGGTCGGCTTTGGCGGTCTTCTTGGCCCGCGACTTGTGGGTGGCGCCCTCGGCGGACAGCTCGAAGGTGTCGGAGGCCAGCGATTCGCTGGCGCCGAGCTTGCCCAGGTGCGTCTTGATGTCCGGGGCGAAGCCCGGGTAGAAGCTGACGTAGCCGCCGAAGGCGGTGCCGGCGGCCTTCCAGGCTTCGTCGGCCTTGTCGGCGCTGAGCGCGCTGGCCAGGGCGCTCTTGACCTCGGCCTGCTGGGTGGCGCTGGCGCAGCGGCGGATCGGCTTGAGCGCGCGGATCAGCTGGAGCAGGTCGCCCTTGGCCGCCAGCTTGGCCTGGGCCTCGACCGCCTTGCGCGCCTTGTCGAAGTCGAACTTGGCGCACAGCGGGTCGGGGGCAGCGGCCTTGGGCTTGTCGGCCGGCTTGCGGCGCAGGCCGGGGCCCTGTTGCAGCACGTGGGTCAGTTCGTGGGCCAGCAGTTGCCGGCCTTCGGGGCTTTGCGGGCGGTACTGGCCGGCGGCGAACACCAGGTCGTGGCCGACGGTGTAGGCGCGGGCCTGGACCGCCTGGGCCGAGGCATCTGCCCTGGCATCGGCGTGCACGCGCACCCGGGCGAAGTCGTGGCCGAAGCGCGGCTCGAAGAAGCCCCGGGCCTCGCTGGCCAGGGGCTGGCCCGGTTCGCGCAATACGTCGTGG
Source organism: Pseudomonas sp. A6 (assembly GCF_052367875.1). NCBI lineage: Bacteria > Pseudomonadati > Pseudomonadota > Gammaproteobacteria > Pseudomonadales > Pseudomonadaceae > Pseudomonas > Pseudomonas sp. A6. Next base: position 3,607,086 of record NZ_CP198970.1, read on the forward strand.
ACGATGCCGGGCGCCTGGCCGGCGCCGGGGCCGGCGGTTGCCGGCTTGCGCGCCAGCGCGCCGCTGGCGGGGGTGACCTTCGCCGGCGGCTCGGCGGCCATGACCTGCTCGGCGACGCGGTCGGCCTCGCGCTCCAGCGGCTCGTCCTGGGCGCCGATCCACAGCTTGGGTTGCAGGGCCGCCTGCTCCTCGCGTTCGCATTCCTCGCACTGGCCCTGGGGGCCGGAATCGCCGCCGCAGGCGCACTTGCGCTGCAGCAGCCAGTCGGCGCCGGTGGTGGGCGAGGGCTCGCGCGTGCCGTGGGTGGCGATCATGGCTGCGGCCCTCCGTCCTTCGTGCCGCGTGGCGCCTGCGGCCAGAGCCCCTGGGGCCCGTGCACCAGGCTCGCGGCCACGGCCTGGCCGAGCCCCTGGGCGCCGGCATCGGCGGCGAGCCGCAGCCTGTCCGGACGGCGTGCGCGCCGCGGTTGCTCCTGCAAGGGCGGCAGGCCGCTGGCGCCGAGCAGGCGCTGGACCTCCTGGCGCAAGGCCGCCGCCAGCGCGTCGGCGTCCGCCGGGTCGATGCCGCGCAGCAGCAGGCGGTCGATGTGCAGCACGATGCGCGTCATACCCAGCCCCTCGTCTCCGCGTCGGAGATCGCCTTGTCGCGCTTCGCCGCTTCCAGGTGCGCCGCCCGCAGCAGCTGCGCCATGCCTACCGCGCCGCCGGCTTCGGCGGCGAGGAAGGCGGCGGCCAGGGCGATGTTGCGGATGCTGCCGCCGGGCACCGCCAGGCGCGCCAGCTTGGCGTAGTCCAGCGCCGCCAGCGGCGTGGCGGCGGGGAACACGCCGCGCCACAGGGCTTCGCGCTGGGCCGCGTCGGGGAAGGGGAAGTGCACCACGAAGCGCAGCCGGCGGGCGAAGGCGCCGTCCAGCGCGGCCTTGTGGTTGGTGGTGAGGATGGCCAGGCCGCGGTAGGCCTCCATGCGTTGCAGCAGGTAGCTGACCTCGATGTTGGCGTAGCGGTCGTGGCTGTCCTTGACCTCGCTGCGCTTGCCGAACAGCGCGTCGGCCTCGTCGAACAGCAGGATGGCGCCCAGCTCCTCGGCGCTGTCGAAGACGCGGCGCAGGTTCTTCTCGGTCTCGCCGATGTACTTGCTGACCACCGCCGACAAGTCGATGCGGTACAGCGCCAGGCCAAGGGCGTTGGCCAGCACCTCGGCGGCGAGGGTCTTGCCGGTGCCGGAGTCGCCCCAGAACAGCGTGGCGATGCCCAGGCCGCGGCTGCCGCCGTCGGCGAAGCCCCAGTCGTGGTGCACGGTGAGGCGGTGGCGGGTGTGCACGGCGATCTGCCGGAGGGTCTGCAACTGCGCTTCGGGCAGCACCAGGTCATGCCACTGGGCGCGGGCCTCGATGGGCTGGGCCAGTTCGCTCATGGCCCGCGCGTCGCCACGGCAGGCAGCGTGCAGGCGGGCCGGGTCGCTGGCGTCCAGCTGCGCGGCGATGCCGGCGATGCGCCGGGCGCCGAGGCGGTACTGGCCGGCCAGGGCGTCGAGGGTCGGGGCCAGGGCGGCGGCCCGTTCGCCCAGGGCTTCGCGCCAGAGGCGGCGCTGTTCGGGGACGTCCGGGCGGTCGACGGCGAAGGCCTCGCCGTCCAGGCCGCAGGGCGCGCGGCTGGCCACCAGCAACAGGCTGTCCAGGCGGGCGACGAAGGGCGCCAGCGGCTTGTCGTCATCCCGGGCGACGATCAGCAAGGCGCTGCCGAGCAGGGCCGCCTCGCGCTGCCAGAGGGTGGCCAGGGCCGCCTGTTCGTGGGCCGCGGCGGGGATGTCGGCGGCGCGCAGCTGGTACAGCGTCACGCCCAGGCGCTGGGCGATGTCGGCGGCGACGTCCTGCTGGCCGAGGGGATCGTCGCCGTGCAGGAGGATCGGCGGCAGACGGCCGTGGCTGCGCTGCAGGCGCTCGATGGCCGCGGCGACCACGGCCGCGTGGGCGTGGCTCATCAGTCCAGCGCCCGGCACCGCCCGCAGCAGCGGTTGCAGGCGCGGGTCGAGGTAGTTGAGGCCGCCGAGGAAGTGCAGCACGCGCTCGTCGATGCGCAGGCGGCCGGCGGCCAGCCCGGCGTGTTCGTCGAGTTCCAGCAGGCGCCAGCGGCGCAGCGGCTCCGGCGGCGCCAGGGCGCTCCAGTGCGCCGCCGGCAGCGCCGCCAGGGCCAGGCCGAAGGTGGCCCAGGGCCGCGCCGGCTGGCCGCTGGCCTGGGCGCACAGCTGGGCCAGGCGGGCGTCCATTTCCACGCCGGCGGCGAGCAGCAGCAGGTCGCGTTCGAAGGCGCTCAGTTCGAACAGCCGCGCCAGGCTGTCGATGGCCGCCGGTTCGTCCATCGCCGCGCGCAGGTCGTCCAGCCGGGCCTGGGCCTCGTCCGCCTCGCCGTCGCCGAGCAGGGCGCGCAGGCGGGCGAACTCGGCCACCAGCAGGCGCTGGTTGGCGGCGGTCCAGTCCGGGGCGGCGGGCGCGTTCATGTGAGAGTCAGCCTCTGGTCGAGGAAGCGTGGCGGCGTCTGGGCGTAGTCGACGATGGGGCTGTCGATGCCGTCGATGCGCAGGCGCACCAGGTGTTCGCCGGCCTCGGCGTTGTCGATCAGGAAGTCGAGGCTGGCGGTGGGCGCGGCGAAGGCCTGCGGCGCCACTTCGCGCTGGCCGAGCAGCAGGCTGGCGCGCTGGCCGGGGCGCAGCTCGGGAGTGAAGGTGATGTTCAGCAGCACGCTGCCGTCGCCGTCGCGGGCCAGGTTCTGCGGCAGGTTGGTGATTTCCGGGGCCAGGGTGAAGGCCAGTTGGTTGCTCTCCCGCGGCAGGCTTTCGCCGGGGCGCACCAGGCGCGCGCAGGCGGCGTAGACGCCGACCGGGAAGTCGGCGGCGCGCGCGGCGGGGATCAGCAGGCCGAGGCTGTCGCCGAGGTTGGCGCCGCTGGCCGGGAGAGTCTCGTCCAGTTCGAAGCGCGGGTTGCCCAGGCGCACCTCGCGGGCCGCGCCGTCCAGGTGGTGGCCGCGCAGTTCGATGGTATGGCCCAGGCGCGCCACCGGCTGGGCGTCGGCCGGCAGTATCGCTTCCAGGGTCGGCAGCGCCGGGGCCAGGCCGGGGGCGACCAGCACGCCGCGCTCGCGGCCGCTGTCCACGTCGACCTCGCCGCGGCTGAGCACCGGCAGCGGCACGCGGGTGGGGCGCTCGGCCTCGATCAGCACCACCGACACCAGGTAGGCGGCGCTGGGGCGGAAGCTGGACTGGGTGGCGGCCCAGAGCTTGGCGCTTTCCTCGGTGTTCAGCGCCTGCGGTGTGATGCGCAGCTGTTCCACCTGGTCGGCCAGGCCGCATTCGGCGAGGCGTTGCAGCGCCGCGGGAAGGACCAGGCCGAGGTCCGGCGAGGGGTTGAGGGCGGTGCGGATCATCTCGCGGGTGAGCACCGGGAATTCGTGCATCAGCTGCATGGCGTAGCCGAGGAGGATTTCGCCGTGCAGGTCGCCGCCGCTGTAGGCGGAGATGAGGTAGTGCAGGTCCAGCGCCAGCGGCGGGTTGCCCAGGCGCTGGCGGCCGTCGGCGCTGTGGCCGGGCAGGCCCTGGCTGCGCCAGGCGGCGTTGGGCGTGACCTGGTAGAGGAACAGGTTGAGCTGGCTGGCCTCGGTGCCGTCGGCCGGCACCACGCGGTCCGGCGGCAGCACGCTGACGGTCACGGTGGTGCCCAGGGTGCCGGCGACGTTGTGGTTGACCAGGCCGTCGTTGAGGCGGTCGCGCAGCACGGCGGTGACGCCGGCGATGGCCAGGGCGCTGCTCATGGCCGGTCTCCGTTGCGCCGCGCCAGGTAGTCGTCCAGCGACAGCGGCGGCGGGCCCTTGCGCGCCTCGCGGCGGGCGGGCGCGGCTTCCTGGATGGCGGTGACTTCGATGCGGCCGATATGGATATGCACCTCGTCGGGCTGCCGCGGCGTGGGCTCGGCCTGGGTCGGCGCAACCCTGGGCTGGGGCGCAGTGGGTGGCGCCATGGGGGCGAGCAGCGGCGGCAGGCGCGGGGTGGCGGGCGAGGGCGGTGTTGCATCGGCCCTTGCCGGGGCTTCGTGGCGGGGCACTGCTGGATGGCTTCCCGTGGGCGGCGCGGCTGTTTCCTGCACGGGGATGCCTGGGTTGTTCGGCACCTGGACGAACAGATTCAGCGGCTGCTCTGCCAGCAGTGGCGCGGGTGGCATGGGTTCCAGCGCTGGCGATTGTTCTTCGGCCCGCGTTGCTGAAGCCGGTGGCATTTCACCCGGCATCTCCGGCCTGGCCGCGCGTGGTGGCGTTGGCGGCACGGCAGGTACGGGAGCGACGACCGAAGGCACAGGCCGCTCCATGAGGCTGGGTAGTGCCGCGTCGGGTAATGCCGCCGGCAACATCGACTCGCTGTTTTCCAATCGCTCGGGCGCCGGCTGGAACGGCAGGCGCGCCGGCGCATGCAGGGTGACGCCGCGCTGGCCGCCGGCCTGGGCGGCGAGGCGGCGCAGCAGCCCGCTCATGGCGCCACCCGCGTTAGGTAGGCGGCGCGGCGCGCATCGCCCAGGGCGAGGATCTGCGCTTCGCTCCAGCCGTAGGCCCGGGCCAGCAGGTGGATTTCGTCGAGCAACTGCTGCGCGCTGCCGTCGATTTCCTCCCACAGGTAGGCGGCGACGTCGAAACTGGCCTCGCCCTCCGCGCCGCACGCCGGGCAGCGGTAGGCCAGGGCCAGGTCGGCCCAGGGATCGGCCGCCTCCAGCGCGGCTTCCAGGGCTTCGCGCAGTTCGCCCAGGGCCTGTTCGCCCCGTGGCAGCGCCGTGGCGTCCTCCGCGCAGGCCAGCAGCAACTGGTGTGCGGCGTGCTCGGTGTCGGCCAGGCCGGCGATGGCGGCCAGGTCGCGGCTGGCCGGGCAGCGGAAGTGCAGGCCCTGCACCTCGACCTGTTCCGGCGGCGCCTGCAGCGGCGGCAACTGCGCCGGCTCCAGTTCGAAGGCCAGGCGTTCGCCGCAGCCGGGGCAGTCCAGCCACAGCGGCAGGCGGTTGCCGAAGGTCTCGCGGCGCAGGCGCATCAGCGCGGCGTTGCAGGCGCCCAGGGGCGCGTCGGCGAGGCTTTCCGGCGGCCGTTCCGGGGCGGCCTGGGCGAACAGCAGCAGGGCGCGGTCCAGCGGGTGGCGCCGCGCGCCCTGTTCCCAGAGCGCCAGCAGCTGCGCGCAGCTCAGCGCGGCCATGGCCTCAGGCCGGCTCGTTGTAGCTGGGTTCGGTCGGCTCGGTCACGTCGTAGTCGCGTTCCCAGCCTTCGTTCTCCAGCTTGAGGGTCTGGATGGCCACCGCGTTGGCGTTGGCGTCCAGGTCCGGCAGCGCCTGGTATTCCGAGACCCAGCAGCGGAACACCTTGTAGGCCAGGGCGAGCTGGCCGGCCTCGTTGTACACCTCGATGATCAGGTCCTTGCGGAAGTCCTTCAGCGACACTTCCGCGCCCAGGCCGGCGCCGAAGTTCCAGACCTTGTTGGCCCAGCGCTCGAACTCGGTGTCGTGGGTCACCCCGCGTTCCAGGGTGATGGCCTCGAACTTGGTGCGCCCGGGCGACTTGCGCGAGGTGGACGGGTCGCCGCCCTCGCGGTGCTCGACCAGTTCGGTACTGCGCTTCAGGGCGCCGACCTTGCTGATGCCGGCGACGTAGCGGCCGTCCCACTTCACGCGGAATTTGAAGTTCTTGTACGGATCGAAACGCTGGGCGTTGACGCTGAACTGTGCCATGGAAGGTTCCTCCCTAGACGGCGACCTGGCCGGCCATCTGCTGCAGCTTGATGACCACGAACTCGGCGGGCTTGAGCGGGGCGAAGCCGACGTGGATGTTCACCACGCCGCGGTTGATGTCGCTCTGGGTGGTGGTCTCGCGGTCGCACTTGACGAAGTACGCCTCGCGCGGGCTGCTGCCCTGGAAGGCGCCCTGGCGGAACAGGTCCTGCATGAAGGCGCCGACGTTGAGGCGGATCTGCGCCCACAGCGGCTCGTCGTTGGGTTCGAACACCACCCACTGGGTGCCGCGGAACAGGCTTTCCTCGAGGAACAGCGCCAGGCGCCGTACCGGCAGGTATTTCCATTCCGAGGCCAGCAGGTCGGCCCCGGCCAGGGTGCGCGAGCCCCACACCAGGTGGCCGGCCACCGGGAAGCTGCGCAGGCAGTTCAGGCCCAGGGGGTTGAGCACGCCGTTCTGCCGGTCGGTCATGGCGTAGGTCAGGGCCTGCACGCCGGAGAAGGATGCCGCCAGGCCCGCCGGCGCCTTCCACACGCCGCGCTGCACGTCGGTGCGGGCGATGATCCCGGCCACTGCGCCGCAGGGGGCGAAGTCGGCCGCGCGGTTCTCCGCCAGTGGGTCGGCCAGGCGCAGGCGCGGGTAGTAGGCCGCGGCGTTGATCGCGTCGTCGTTGCCGACGCTGGCGCGCAGGGCGTTGACCCCGGTTTCCGCGTCGCTAATGGCGCTGCCCGGGTTGGCCGTCCAGTCCGCCGGCGCGTCGATGATCAGCACCGCGCGGCGTTCCTGGCAGTAGCCGGCGGCGGTGGCCCAGGTGGCGGGGTCGAGGTCGGCCTCGCGGGTCAGCGGCGGGATGCACAGCAGGTTGAAGAGGTCGGCCGCTTCCAGGGCGTAGATGCCGCTGCGCAGGTCCTGGTCGCCGGTGATGTCGCCGTCGTCGAGGTCGCCGCCGTCGTCGCCCAGGGTGCCGGCGGCGGTGGCGGTGCCGTCCTCGTTGGCCACGGCGACGGTGGCGTCGGTCGGGCTTTCGGTGGTCGGCGCCGAGGTGAGCACGCGGACCAACGCCGACTGTTCCTTGAGCAGGGTGTCGACGAAGCGCGGGCTCAGCGGGTCCACCGAGACGTTGCGGAACACTTCCGAGGCCAGCGTGGCGGTGCCGCCGGGGCGGTCCAGTTCTTCCACCAGCAGGTTGAACAGCAGGGTGTCGGTCGTGTCGCGGGTGGCGTGGTCCACCGTCGCCCGCAGGCGGTTGCCCCAGGCGCCGGGGCTGGCGGCGGCGAGCACCAGGCTGCCGCCGGCGGTGGCCAGGGTGAGGGTGGCGGTGTTGTCGTCGAGGTCGCCGTTGAACACCCGGACGATCAGCGCGTCGCTGCCGCCGTGCTGGAAGAACTGCATGACCGCGTAGCCCAGGGTGCTGGGCTGCCACAGGCCGCCGAACAGCCGGCTGTACTCGGCGAAGCCCTGCACGCGCACCGGGCGGTTCACCGGGCCGCGCAGGGCCCGGCCGACGAAGGCGGTGATGGAGGTGGCGACGCCGGTGATGCTGCGCACGCCGCTGGGTACTTCTTCGATGTAGACGCCGGGATAGGTGAGGTTGGACGGCATGAGCGGAACTCCTCAGCAATCACTCTGAAGTCCGGTCTCGGCGGAACGGCGGCGGACCGGGTATGGAACTACTCGGTGCACAGGGGACGATGCGGACTGCAGGACAGCACGCGATCGGGAAGACGGGCATCGATGCCCGGCGTGGCAGGAAGGGGAGATGGGGGATCGCGTCCTTGCTGCGAGGTCAGGCCTTGATGCGGGACAGCGGGAACCCGATTGCCCAGACGGGCCGAAGGTCTGTTGACCACCATAGTTCAGCGCCAGGGGGGCGCAATGGTGTCACCGTACTGGCCAATGCCTGCGCAAGATACTGGCGAAAAAATGGCAGTCGGGCTGGGAAGCGCAGCGGCCGTGGCTGCCGCCGGCCGGGCCGCAAAGGCGCGTGGCTGGCGCCGCAGCGACGAACGGTAGAGGGCAGGGCCCGCGGCCGGCGCCGCGGGCCCGGGGCATCAGAGGATGCTCAGCGGGTACTCGATGAAGGCGCGCACCTCGTTGAGGTCCGGGCCGACGTCGTTGTCCGCGCGGTAGATGGAGTTGCGCAGCTTGAACGACAGGTCCTTGGCCGGGCCGCTCTGGATCACGTACTTGACCTGGTTGAACAGCTCGCGCTCGGTGCCGTCGGAGTCGCCGCCGGTGTCGATGTTGTCGCCGCGCACGTAGGCGATCTTGTAGGTCAGCCCGGGCACGCCGTAGCCGCCGAAGTCCAGCTCGTAGCTGGCCTGCCAGGAGCGTTCGTCCTTGAGGTTGAAGTCGGCGTAGTAGGAGTTGGCCAGGTAGATGGTGCCGCCGCCATCGCCGTAGTCGTAGGCGTAGCCGGCATCGCCGCTGCTGCGCTGGTGGGCGAGGATGAAGGCGTGCGGGCCGACGCTGTACTTGGCCGCCAGGCTCCAGATGGTGTTGCGGTCGTTGTCGCCGTCGCCGCCGAAATCCAGCGCGGCCTGGGAGCCGTCGTCGTACTTGGTGCGGTAGATGTTGAAGTCGAAGTTCAGCGCCTGCTCGGCGGCCAGCGGCAGGGTGTAGTTGAGGTTGGCGTAGGTCTTGGCGAAGACGTCGCGCACGTCGCTGTGATAGAGCGCCACGCTGAGGTCGTCGGTGACCGCGTAGCTGCCGCCGTAGAGGTAGATCTCGTCCAGATGGTTGGGGTCGCGCGCCGGGCTGCCCATGGGGCTGTCGGCGGTGAACTTGCCGACGTTCAGCTGCAGGCCCTTGATCTCCTCGCCGCTCAGCAGCACGCCGGTGAAGGATTGCGGCAGCATGCGCGAGTCGTCGCGGGAGAGCACCGGCAGGTCGGGGAACTGGTTGCCGTACTTGATCACGGTATTGGAGAAGCGCAGCTTCACCGCGCCGCCGGCCTCGGACAGGCTGTCCACCGGCTTGCCGTCGTCGTGCTCGTTGAAGATGCCGGTGTAGTTGCGTCCGCGGCCGCTGTCGAGCTTGACGCCGAGCAGACCGTAGGCGTCGACGCCGAAGCCCACGGTGCCCTGGGTGAAGCCGGACTCGAAGGTGCCGATGAAGCCCTGGCCCCAGACCTTGGCGTCGTTGGTGTGGTCCTTGTAGTCGCGGTTCCAGTAGACGTTGCGCAGCAGCAGGTCGAGCCTGGCGTCCTCGATGAATCCCTTCGAGTCGTCCTGGGCGCTGGCCTGGGCCAGCTGGGCGCCTGCGGCCATCACGGCGAAGGCCAGCGCGTGGCGTTTCATGATCCTCATGGATATAGCTCCTTTGGTTTCCAACTTTCAGGTTTTAGCAGTTTTTCGTGCTATCACCAGTGACCGGGTTGTCATTCGTCGGAAATTTCCTACGGCTGGAGGCCGCGTGCTAGAGCCTGGCGCTGTGGATTTCGTGATGGCGATCTAGTGGCGTTTACCTGGCGGAAGGGGCGCGAGGCCCCTTCCGCGGGGCGGTTCAGTAGCTGAAGAAGCCCTGGCCGCTCTTGCGACCCAGGCGGCCGGCCGCGACCATTTCCTTGAGCAGAGGAGCGGGGCGGTACTTGGAGTCGTCGAAGCCGTCGTAGAGCACCTGCATGATCGCCAGCAGGGTGTCCAGGCCGATCAGGTCGGCCAGGGCCAGCGGGCCGATCGGGTGGTTGCAGCCCAGCTGCATGCCGGCGTCGATGTCGGCGGCGCTGGCCAGGCCTTCCTGGAGCACGAAGATGGCCTCGTTGATCATCGGCACCAGGATGCGGTTGACCGCGAAGCCCGGGGCGTTCTTCACGCTCACCGCGGTCTTGCCGACCAGGCCGGCGAAGGCCATGGCGCGGGCGTGGGTCTCGTCGGCGGTCTGCAGGCCGCGGATCACTTCCAGCAGGCCCATCACCGGCACCGGGTTGAAGAAGTGCAGGCCGATGAAGCGCTGCGGGTTGCGCACCACCACCGCCAGCTGGGTGATGGAGATGGACGAGGTGTTGCTGGCGATCACGCAGTCGGGGCCGACCAGCTCGTCGACCTGGCGCAGGATGCGCAGCTTGAGTTCGAGGTTCTCGGTGGCGGCCTCGATCACCAGGTCGGCGTCCTTCAGCGCGGCATAGTCGGTGCCGCCCTGGATGCGCGCGAGGATGCCCGGCTTGTCGGCGGCGGCCAGCTTGTCCTTCTTGATGAGGCGTTCGAGGTTGCCGTCGATGGTCTTCAGACCGCGTTCGACGGCGGCGTCGGAGACATCGACCATCGCCACCTGCAGCCCGGCGGCGGCGCACACCTGGGCGATGCCGTTGCCCATGGTGCCGGCGCCGATCACGCCGATCTTGCGGATGGGGGAGTCTTGGGTGCTCATTTCTTGTCAGTCCTCTCTGGAATCGAAGCGGGAAGCCCGCGGGCGCCGGCGGCGACGATAGCGCAGGCGCCGGCTGACGGCGAGCTTCCGGTGATGTTGGGGGCCGGCAGCTGTGACTTTGCCGAGGGCATATACGCCATTTCGTGGCCGGATAGTCTGTGTGGGTGGGGCGGAGGGGGAGTGTTTGGCGCAGTATTGTCGGGAGTTGCGGGTGGGGAGGGGAGCGGAGTACAGGGTTGGCAGAGGTGTGTGTGCGGAGTCCGTTGCCCTCACCCCAGCCCTCTCCCGGAGGGAGAGGGGGTCGTTCGGTGTGGGTGGATAACGCAGTGTCAGCTGGCAGGTTCGTAGGGCGTATAACCGTTCGCGGTTATACGCCGCTGGCCGTGCCACCGGAGCGTTCGGCGGTGCCGGTGAATCCAATCGCGGACAAAGTCCGCTCCTACGCCCGTGCTTCCAGGAAGCGTAGGAGCGGACTCCGTCCGCGATGGGTTTGGCTAGACGGGGGGTAGGGAGCTTCGTGATTGCGCTTCATGCCAGACGGTTCCCTCTCACGCTTGCGGGGAGGGTTAGGGAGGGGGAGCGGAGTCAGGGTTGGCAGAGGTGTGGGGGCGGAGTCCGCAACCCTCTCCCCAGCCCTCGGCTGCGCGCCCCGCCCTGAAGGGAGAGGGGGCTGTTTGGAGTGGGTGGGGAGTTTGGAGTCAGTCTGATACGCCTAACCTCACCCCGTCATTCCCGCGAACGCGGGAACCCAGGGTTCGCGAGCAAGCTCGCTCCTACGAAGAGCAAAAGCAGCTCTTGCTCTGGTTTTTGGTCTTCCAGAGAAACACCCGAGCGAACCGGAACGCCCCTTCAGAAGGCCGAGCGAAACCGGCGCTCAGGAGGTCATGCGACATGGATGTCGCGAGAGCCCCGTGGGCTACAGGGACGTACCCTCGGGGCGGGCCTCCGTGGCGGGGGAGTTCGTGAGGGTAGCCCGACTCCGTCGGGCCCGTATGTTGGGGCAAGCCTTTTTGGTTCCTTTTGTGGCGTTTGACAAAAGGGACTCGCCCGAGGGGGCGAAACAAAAAACCTCCGCAGACTCGGAGCGACGCAGAAACACCAAAGCTAAGGCAACTGGGTTCCCGCGTTCGCGGGAATGACGGGGGTTAAGTTGAGTGCAACGGACCAACGCCCACAAACGACCCCATACACTCCACCCCACATGACCAAAACACCAACCCAGGCAACCCCATGAAACCCGACCGCATCCCCCTGAACTACCCCTGCGGCCCCACCCCGGACCCCGGCGCCAGCCGCGAGATCGCCCCGGGCGTGCACTGGCTGCGCATGCCCCTGCCGCTGAGCCTCGACCACATCAACCTGTGGGCCGTGGAAGACGGCGACGGCTGGGCACTGTTCGACACCGGCATGCACACCCAGGCCACCCTCGACGCCTGGCGCGCGCTGCTGGCCCCCGGCGGCGCGCTGGGCGGTCGGCGGCCGACGCGGCTGTTCGTCACCCACATGCACCCGGACCACGTCGGCCTGGCCGGCTGGCTCACCCGCGAGTACGGCTGCGAACTCTGGATGACCTTCGGCGAGTACATGAACTGCCGCGTGCTGGCCGCCGACAGCGGCCGCGAGGCGCCGCCCGAGGGCGTGCGCTTCTACCGCCGCGCCGGCTGGGACGAGGCGGCCATCGCCCACTACCGGGCGCGCTTCGGCGGCTTCGGCAAGTTCATCTGGCCGTTGCCGGAAAGCTACCGGCGCCTGCGCGACGGCGAGCGCATCCGCATCGGTGCGCACGACTGGCGGGTGGTGGTGGGTTCCGGACATTCACCCGAGCACGCCAGCTTCCATTGCCCCGACCTGCGCCTGCTGGTCGCCGGCGATCAGGTGCTGCCGCGCATCTCGCCCAACGTCTCGGTGTTCCCCACGGAGCCTGCGGCCGACCCGCTGGGCCAGTGGCTGGAGTCCCTGGCCAAGGTGCGCCGCGAGGTGCCCGACGACGTGCTGGTGCTGCCTGCCCACAACGAACCCTTCCAGCCCCTGCACGCGCGCCTGGAGCACCTGGAGCGCGGCCACCAGCGGGGCCTGGAACGCCTGCAGGAACTACTGGGCGAAGGCCCGAAGCGCGCCATCGACCTGTTCGGCGCGCTCTTCGCCCGACGCATCGACCAGGACCTGCTGGCCCTGGCCACCGGCGAATGCCTGGCCAACCTCAACTACCTGGTGCAGCGCGGCCGGGTGACGGCCAGCGAGGATGGGCAGGGCGTGGCCTGGTACCGCCTGGCCTGAGGCGGGCTCAGACCCACACGTCGTTGGGCGCGGTGCGCTCGCCGCCCTGGTCGCCGGTGTTGAGCACGCCGCGCGGCTCGATCAGCAGCACCTGCACCTCCTGCGCGGCGAAGGGCTTGTGCTCCACGCCGCGGGGCACCACGTACATCTCCCCGGCGCGCAGTTGCACGGCGCCGTCGTGGAAGTCGATGCGCAGCTCGCCGTCGAGCACGATGAAGGTCTCGTCGGTGTCGGCGTGGCTGTGCCAGACGAACTCGCCTTCCAGCTTCACCAGCTTGAACTGGTAGTCGTTCATCTCGGCCACCACCCGCGGCTGCCACTGCTCGTGGATGGCCGCCAGCTTGGCGGCGAGGTTGACCGGCTGGTAGGGGCGTGGGGATGTTTGCGGCATGTTTCAGCTCCTGGATCATCGAGTGGCCAGGGTAGGGCGCCCAGGGCGCGAGCGTCTTGCATATTCCTGCGCATGGGTGCGGTGCCGGGGCGGATTTTCCGCCTAAGGAAATCCCCAATGCCTACGGGAGCCTACCCCCATGCCGAGGCCGTTTCCCCGTATGGTCCGCCCCGGGGCCCATCCCCTAAGGTGCCCCTGGCCCCGTCCCTTCGAGGGCGAGGGCGCCTTGCAGCGACACGCCTGCCCATAACGACAAGAGACCTCGCCATGAACCCTTCCTCCTCGTGCCGCGCCCCGCGCACGGCTCCAGCCGCCATCGACGCCTGCGCGGCGCGCCCGGTGCGCAAGCGCTACGCCTACGAGTGGTACGTCGTCAGCCTGTGCATGGTGGCGTACATCTTCTCCTTCGTGGACCGGCAGATCCTGGCGCTGATGATCGAGCCCATCAAGGCCGACCTGCAGCTCAGCGACACCCAGTTCAGCCTGCTGCACGGGCTGGCCTTCTCGCTGTTCTACGCGGTGATGGGCTGGCCCATCGCCTACCTGGCCGACCGTTTCTCGCGGCCGCGGATCATCGCCGTCGGCGTGGTCTTCTGGAGCCTGGCCACCGCCGCCTGCGGGCTGTCGAAGAACTTCCTGCAGATGTTCCTGGCGCGCATCGGCGTCGGCGTGGGCGAGGCGGCGCTGTCGCCGGCGGCCTACTCGATGTTCAGCGACCTGTTCCCGCGGGAGAAGCTGGGCCGCGCGGTGGGCATCTACTCCATCGGCTCCTTCCTCGGCGGCGGCCTGGCCTTCCTGGTCGGCGGCTACGTTATCGACCTGCTCAAGGACACCCAGGCGCTGGTGCTGCCGGTGCTGGGCGAGGTCAAGGCCTGGCAGCTGACCTTCTTCATCGTCGGCCTGCCCGGAGTGCTGGTGGGCCTGCTGATCTGGCTGACCGTGCGCGACCCGCAGCGCCAGGGCCTGAGCCGCGACGCCAGCGGCCAGGCCAAGGCCGTGGCGCCGGGCGACGGCGTGCGCTTCCTCGGTCGCCACCGGCTGACCTTCACCTGCCTGTACCTGGGCTTCTCCTGCTACGCCATGGCCCTGTACGCCATGCTCAGCTGGACCCCGGCGCTGTACATGCGCAAGCACGGCCTGGATCCGGTGAGCACCGGTTACACCCTGGGCGTGGTGCTGCTGCTGGCCAATACCGCCGGCGTGTACTGCGGCGGCTGGCTGACCGACCTGCTGGCCCGCCGCGGCCACGGCGACGCGGCCATGCGCACGGGCGTGATCGGCGCCATCGGCATGCTCGTGCCGGTGGCCCTGTTCGCCGTGGTCGAACCGCTGTGGCTGTCCCTGGCGCTGCTGGTGCCGGCGATGTTCTTCGCCTCCTTCCCCCTGCCGACCTCCACCACGGCCATGCAGAACCTGGCGCCGAACCAGGTGCGCGCGCAGGTCTCGGCGATCTTCCTGCTGGTCAGCAACCTGCTGGCGGTGGGCCTGGGCACCACCCTGGTGGCGCTGATCACCGACCGCGTGTTCGGCGACCCGGCGGCGGTGGGGGCGTCCATCGCCATCGTTTCCGCGGTGGCTACGTTGCTGACCATCGGGCTGTTGTGGAAGGGCTGCGGCAGTTATCGCGCGAGCCTGGTGCGGGAACAGGCGGAGCGTGCCTGAGCGGACTCCGTCCGCGCTTCGTGCCACAGGGAATGGCGTGGGTGGGGCAGCGTAGGAGCGGATCTTATCCGCGAACCGCGCCGGTGGTTCCGGCTATCGCGGACAAGGTCCGCTCCTACGGGGACATGCCGTGCCTCCCGGAAACCTGTAGGAGCGGGCCCTGCCCGCGAAATCGCGCGCAGGGCGCGCTCCTACAGGGGAATGGCGTGGGTGGATTCATCCGCGCTACGCCGGCACCACCTCGCGCCCCGGCAGGAAGCGTCCGAAGCCGCGCGCCTTGCCCAGCTCCTCGGCAAAGCCGCTTTCCCGCCGGTACGCCACGCGCCCATTGATCACCGTGGCCTCCACCGCCGCGTCGTTGCGCTTCACCAGGCGCACCAGCCCGAGGTTTTCCATGGGCGCTTCGCTCACCTCGTCCAGCTCGTCGGTCAGCCCCTCGGGGTTGACGATCACCAGGTCGGCGCGGTCGCCCACGCGCAGGTAGCCGGCGTCCAGCCCGGCGAAGTCGGCCAGTTCGCCGGTCAGGCGCTGCACCGCGCGGCCCACGTCCATGAACGGTTGGCCGGCCAGTTCGGCGTCGCGCACGTACTTGAGCAGGCGCAGCGGGAAGTTGTACTGGGCGTGGGACGCCAGGTGCGCGCCGGAGTCGGCGAAGCCCGGCTGCGTCCAGGGGCTGGCCAGCAGCCTGGCCATCACCTGCGGGCGGTGGTTGCCGTAGCAGGTGGTCCACTTCAGCGCGTTGCGGTACTGGCTGGCCAGGTCGAAGAAGGCGTCCACCGCATCCTTGCCCTGCTGCTGGCCGATGTCCTCGAAGTTGCGGCCGATCAGGCTGGCGTCCGGGCATTCGCGCACCCAGCAGTCGGACAGCCGGCGGTGCCACAGGCCCAGGCTGAGGGTGGCCTTGATGTCCTTGCGGAAGCGCTCGCGGAAGGCCGGGTCCTGGATGCGCGCGTAGAGCTCTTCCGGGTCCTGGATGTCGCGGAGGATTTCGCCGGCGCCGAACTCCTCGAAGCCGTTCATGTTCAGCCCCTCGATGCGCACGTTGAACGGCGCCGGCAGCGTCTGCCAGCGGAAGCGCCCGCGCAGCACGCGGTTGGCCAGCCAGCCGGAGGCGCGGGTGATGCGGTGCATGAAGGGCTGCGACTTGAGGTCCAGGGCGGTGAGCATGCTGCACTTGAGCGGCCGGCGGAACCAGCCGTGGGCCTGCCAGAGGAAGGCGAACACGTTGATCTTGGTCACCGCGTTGGGCGCGCCCTGCATCAGCGCGCCGCGTCGGCGCAGCACGGCGAACAGGCGGGAGAACTCCTTCCAGCTGGCGAAGGTGGAGGGCAGCGGGCTGGACCAGGCGCGCTCGCCGTCCATCTTGTCCAGCCGCGTGGTCATCACCGAAAGGCCGAAGCAGCCGGCGTCCAGCGCCTCGTTGAGCAACTGCTCCATGCGCTGCAGCTCCGCCTCGGTCGGCTTGGCGCCGCTGGTGGCGCGCTGCAGGCCCATCACCGCCACGCGCAGCTCGGAGTGGCCGAGGAAGGAGCACAGGTTCGGCCCCAGCGGCAGTTGCTCGTAGAAGGCGCGGTAGCCGGCGGCGTCGCGCCAGGTGCGTTTCTCCCGCAGGATCGGCAGCACCACCTCGCGCGGCACCGCCTCGACGCGGGTGAACAGGTCGGAGCAGTCCTCCGCCTCGCCCAGCACCATGCTGATGGAGCAGGAGCCCAGGGCCACCGTGGTCACGCCGTGGCGCACCGATTCCTTCAGCGCCGGCGCGGCTATCACCTCGGCGTCGTAGTGCGAGTGGATTTCCAGGAAGCCCGGGGTCACCCACTTGCCGGCGGCGTCGAGCACCTGCGGGCAGCCGCTTTCGTCCAGCGGCGAGGCGCTCAAGGTGTCGATGCGCCCGGCGCGGATGCCCAGGTGGCGCAGCGCGCCGGGGGCGCCGCTGCCGTCGAAGTAGAGGCCGTTCTTGACGATGATGTCGTAGCTCACAGGAGGCTCCAGGGAGACAGCAACAGGACCCCGCTGACCAGCAGCAGGAGGTGGATGGCCAGGCGGAAGTAGCGTTCCGGGCAGCGCCGGTGCAGGTGCTCGCCCAGCCACAGGCCCAGCGGCAGCAGCGGCGCGTAGGCCAGCACCTGGGGCAGCGCCGGGCGCAGCCGGCCGTCGAGCAGGAAGGCCAGGGTGAGCAGGCCGTTGAGGCTGAACCAGACGCACACCAGGGTGGCGCGCAGGCGCGACTTGTCCAGCTGCTGGCCGGCCAGGGCGTAGACCAGCAGCGGCCCGCCGGAGGCGAACAGGCCCTGGCAGACGCCGGCGGCGCCGGTGGCCAGGCGCATCGCCCAGGCCGGCACCTGGCCCCTGGGCGTGCCCTTGGCGCTGCGCTGCAGCTCGCGGACGGCGAACCACAGGATGAGCAGGCCGAGGCCGCGCTTGAGCAGTTGCGGGTCCAGCCAGGGCAGCAGCAGGTAGCCGGCCACCATGCCCAGCAGCATGCCCGGCAGCAGGGTGGCCAGCAGCAGTCGCCACTGCACCAGGCGCCGGTGACGCCAGGCCAGGTAGCTGGTCAGGCCGACGTTCAGCGGCACCAGCACCGGCAGCAGCTGTTCGATGGGCAGCAGCAGGGCGCCGAGGGACAGCGCCAGCACCACGCTGCCGAAGCCGGTGACCGCTTCCAGGGTGTAGGCCAGCAGGATGAAGCTGCCCAGGGCCGGCGCCACGTAGCTCATGGCAGCCTCGCCGCGAGCCTGGGCAGCGGCGCGCGGCGCGACCAGAACAGCGCCAGGCCCAGCCCGGTGAGCAGTTGCCAGCAGCCCCAGAAGGCGGCGATCAGCAGCATGCCGCCGGCCTCGGGGAAGAAGGTGAGGATCAGCGCCATGCCCAGCGCCGAATTGTGGATACCGCTTTCCAGCGTCACCGCGCGCACGTCGGCCTCGCCCAGCCGGCAGGCCCGCGCGCACAGGTAGCCCAGGCCCAGGGCCGCGCCGTTGAGCAGCGCCACCAGCCAGAAGAACAGGTGGAAGTAGGCGACGAACTGCGCGTAGTTCTTGATGAAGGCCATCACCACGAAGGCCGCCAGCACCAGCAGCGAGAACACCCGCATGGGCTTCTCCAGGCGCCGCGCCAGCTGCGGGCGACGCCGGCCCAGGGCCATGCCGGCGAGCATCGGCGCCACCAGCACCAGCAGCACCGTGGCCAGCAGCTCCAGCGGGTCGATGCGGATCTGCGTGAGCAGCGCGCGGGTCTCCGGCGCTAGGCTTGCGTAGAGGGCGAAGTTGAACGGCGTGAAGAACCCGGCGGACAGCCCGGACACCGCGGTGACGCTGGCCGACACCGCGACGTTGCCGCGCGCAAGCCAGGTCATGACGTTGGAGAAGCTGCCGCTGGGGCAGGTGGCCACCAGCAGCATGCCCAGGGCCAGCTGCGGGTCGATCGGCAGCAGGTTGGCCAGCAGGCAGGCGCTGGCCGGCAGCAGCAGGAACTGGATGAGCATGCCGATCAGCGGCGCCTTGGGCGCGCGGACGATGCGGGCGAAGTCCTCGCGGCGCAGTTCCAGGGAGACGCCGAACATCATCAGCGCGATGATCGCGTTCAGGGCCAGCATCGAGGCGCCGGCGAATTCCAGGTGGACGGTGGGCATCAGCGCGCCTCCCTAAGGGGCGCGGGGCACGGTTTGCAAGGCATGCGCGGCTCGTTTGTATTTCTCGTTGTAATGGGCAAGGATACCCGCCCCGTGCCGCGCTTTGATGGCTCAATCAGGACTTTTTCCGGTTATTTCGGGACCATGCCCAACAACCCCTCGATCACCGTGCATTACGCCCAGGGCATCCTCCAGGCCGCTGCGCGCCTGGGCCTGCAACTGCCCGCCGAACTGCGCGAGCTGGGCCGCGAGGCGCGCATCCCGCTGGCGCGCCAGGACGAGCTGTGGCAGGACCTGTGCGCCGCCAGCGCCGACCCGTTGCTGGGCCTGCGCCTGGGCAGCGCCCTGCAGGTCGGCCACCTGGACATGGTCGGCGCCCTGCTGATGAGCTGCGAGACCTTCGGCGAAGCCCTGGAGGCGCTGCTGGAGTACTACCCGATCATCGCCGAGGGCAGCGAGTTCGCCCTGCGCCGCGAGGCCGGCGGCGTGGCCCTGGTCTATCGCCCCAGCTACATCGTGCGCCGCGAGGCGCGGGTGGAGGCGGTGCTGGCCAGCCTGGTGCGGCTGAGCGCCTGGATCACCGGCGAGCGCGTGCGCCCGCGGGCAGTGCGAATCGGCCATCCAGCCCGTGGCGAAGCGGGCAGTTACCGCGAACTGCTGGGCCTGTTGCCTGTTTTCGATGCCGACGAGGATGGCCTGCTGTTCGCCGAAAACGACCTGCAAGTGCCGCTGATCCAGGCCAATGCGCCCATGCGCGAGCACCTGCGCCAACTCGCCGACGCCCAGTTGCAGCGCCTGGGCGCGCAGAGCCTGGCGGCGCAGGTGCAGGGCCTGCTGCGTGAACACCCGCAGTGGGGCAAGGAGCGCATCGCCGAACGCCTGGGCCTCAGCGGCCGGCACCTGAACCGGCGCCTGGCCGAGGAGGGCAGCAGCTTCAAGCTGTTGCGCGAGCGGGTGCTGCACGCCATGGCCGAGCAGTTGTTGCAGGGCCCCGCGCGGCTGGCGGAAGTGGCCGAGCGCCTGGGCTTCTCCGACGAAAGCGCCTTCGCCAAGGCCTTCCGCCGCTGGAGCGGCATGACCCCAGGGCAGTTCCGCCAGGGCGCGGACTGACTCAGGCGTGGGCCGCCATTGCGCGCAGGCGCTCGCCAGCCACCACGATCTTGCGCTGGCGATGGCGGCCCTGGCCGGGGTTGAAGGTCTGCAGTTCGATGCGCTTGCGGAAGCAGTCCACCTGGTCCTCCTGCAGGGGTTGGCCTTCGGCGGTCAGCAGGTCGCGGCGGATGCGTTCGATGAAGCTGTTCAGGCGCGCCGGGTCGCGCCATTCGCTGGCCGGAATCGCCCAGGTGGTCAGCAGGCGCCGGCTCTGGTTGTCGCGCAGCCTCAGCAGCAGGCCGCCGTCCGGGCGTTGCTGGAGGTCGACGCGGTAGTCGCTGAATTGTTCGCCGAGCAGTTGCGGGGCCTGGTTGCGATCGTTGTGCATGACGCTCTCCCTTGAATATCCGTGAAGCCGATGGGAGAGCCGTTGCAGCATGCGTTCCAGCTTCGCTTGAAAATTTTCTCTTTTTAAATCAGCTGGTTACTCGATAGCGATAGAGATGCGTCCGTGCATTTCGCACGATTGCACGAAGCCTGCACGGCAGAATGCAAGCTCAGTGCTGCTCGTCGATCACGCCTTCCTGGTGGGCGGCGGAGAGGTGCGGTTCCTGGCCGCTGTCGACCGGGTCCAGCTCCACCAGTTCTTCCAGTTCGTCGGCTTCCCTGGTCACCATCGGGTCGGGGTGCGGGGTATCCACGGGGCTTTTCATAGGGGCACTCCTGCAATGGGCATCACGGCCCTTACCTTTGCTCGGACCGCACGCAGGCGGGCGCGTGCGATCCATTTCATGCGCACAGTGTCGCGCGAAAACCCGCCCGCGCAAGGCGAGGCGAGGAACGGCAGGCAAGGCAAAAGGGGGCGGCTGCTAGAAGCCGCTGACTCGTCGGTGCCCCGGCTCGTCCAGGTGCATGCCGAAGGCCAGCTGGAAGAACTCGGCGAGCTGTTCGTCGAGCACCTCGCCGTCCAGCGAGTCCAGTTGCGCGCCCAGGCGGCGCATGCGCTGGCCATGGGTGGCGTACTGCTCGTGGACCAGGCCCTGGAGTTCGGTATCGGCGACGATGCGGTAGAAGCTCGGCTGCTGGCTGCTGCCCAGGCGGGCGAACAGGCACAGTTGCAGGTGATCGTCTTCGTCCATCAGCAACTCGACCTGGCAATCCAGGCCGCGGTCACGGGCGAAGCGGCTGGCTTCCTCGAAGGCGGGCAGGGCCTTCTGCAGGACGTGGGTCTCGAAGGTGAAGAGGAAATCTTCCTCCGCGGGCCCCGAGGCCCTGGGTGCAGAGTCGTACATGCCGGCGGCTCCTGTGCGGGGGATAAGGAAACACGCAAACGGACCACGTAATCCCGGCGCCACACCTCGACCGCGCCGGACGACAACGCCCATGACACTTGTCTGGCGCCAATCTGTCAATGAGTTCCCCGGCATATGCGCGGCGCTGCAAATAGCCACGGGTTCGAAGCAGGCCCGCTTAAGGCGCCGGCGCGCCGGCCAGGGCGGGGAAATCCTCCGGGGTCAGGGTTTCCCGCTCCAGCAGCAGTTGCGCGCCGGCCTCCAGGTCGGCGCGGCGTTGCTCCAGCAGGGCCCGGGCGCGGCGGAAGGCTTCGTCGATCAGCTCGCGCACGCACAGGTCCACCTCGCGGGCGGTCTGCTCCGAGTAGTCCTTCTCGCGCAGCCCCGCCAGGTGGCCGTTGTCGCCCGCGAGATAAGGTGCGCTCTGCCGCTCCAGCACGGCCTGGCCGAGCTGCTCGCTCATGCCGAAGCGCGTCACCAGCTGGCGGGCGATGTCGGTGGCCTTGGCCAGGTCGTCGGCGGCGCCGGTGGAAATCTCGTCGAACACCAGGGCCTCGGCGGCGCGCCCGGCCAGCAGCACCACCATGCGGTCCTTGAGTTCCTGGCGGCCGATCAGGAAGCGGTCCTCGGTGGGCCGCTGCAGGGTGAAGCCGAGGGCGCCGATGGCGTGGGGGACGATGGAGACCTTGTGCACCGGGTCCATGCGCGGCAGCGAGGCCGCGGCCAGGGCGTGGCCCATCTCGTGGTAGGCCACCACCTTGCGCTCCTGCGGCAGCAGCAGCCGGCTGCGCCGCTCGGCGCCGGCGACGATGCGCTCAACAGCGACGGTGAAGTCGGCCATGCCCACCGCCTCGGCGCCGCGTCGGGTGGCGCCGATGGCGGCCTCGTTGACCAGGTTGGCCAGGTCGGCGCCGGTGAAGCCGGTGGTGATGGCGGCGATCTGCCCGCAGTCCAGGTCGGCGGCGGCGCTGACGCGTTTCAGGTGCACCCGCAGGATGGCCTCGCGGCCCCGGCGGTCCGGGCGGTCGATGAGGATCTGGCGGTCGAAGCGGCCGGCGCGCAGCAGGGCCGGGTCGAGCACTTCCGGGCGGTTGGTGGCGGCCAGCAGCACAACGCCTTCGCGCGGGTCGAAGCCGTCCAGCTCGGCGAGCAACTGGTTGAGCGTCTGCTCCTTCTCGTCGTTGCCGCCGAAGGCGCCCAGCCCGCGCATCTTGCCCAGGGCGTCCAGCTCGTCGATGAAGATGATGCAGGGCGCGGCCTTGCGCGCCTGCTCGAAGAGGTCGCGCACCCGCGCAGCACCCACGCCAACGAACAGCTCGACGAACTCCGAGCCGGAGATGGAGAAGAACGGCACCCCGGCCTGGCCGGCCACGGCCTTGGCCACCAGCGTCTTGCCGGTGCCCGGCGGGCCCACCAGCAGGATGCCCTTGGGAATCCGCGCGCCCAGGCGGCTGTAGGTGGGGCGGTCCTTGAGGAAGGACACCACCTCCTGCAGCTCGGCCTTGGCTTCGTCGATGCCGGCCACGTCGTCGAAGGTCACCCCGGTGTCGCGCTCGACGAACACCCGCGCCTTCGACTTGCCGACGCTGACCATGCCGCCGAAGCCCTGCTTCTCGGCCAGACCGCGGAAGAAGAACACCCACAGGCCGAAGAACAGCAGCACCGGCAGCAGCCAGCCCAGCAGCTTGGCCAGGCCGCTCTGGGTGACGCCGGAGAAGTCGACCTGGGCTTTCTCCAGCTCCGCCGCCAACTGCGGCTCGACGCGGTTGGTGGTGAAGCGCGTGCGGCCCTGGATCGGCTCCTTGAGGGTGCCGCTGATGCGCTCCTGGTCGACGCGCAGGTCGCTGACCTTGCCGGCGTCCAGCAGGCGCTGGAACTCGCTGTAGGGAATCGGCGCCTCGGCCGAGTACTCGCCCAGCCAGTTCTGCACCAGCAGCATGGCCACGAAGGCCACGACGAAATAGCCGAGGTTCCATTGATGGTGCTTTTCCATGGCCATGCTCGCTCCCGTGCCGGCAGGGGGATGGATGCACGCCGGGCTCCGGCGTTGGCGCCATTGAGGCACGAACCGCGGCGCGGGAACTTGGCCGGGATCAAACAAAGGCGGAGGCGGCGCATCCGAAGGATAGCCGCCGCCGGGGTCATTGGCCGGTGAGCTCGGCGAGCAGCTCGTCGCGCAACCGGTGCAGGCGTGGCGCGTTGCGTTCGCGCGGGTGCGGCAGCTCGACGCGGACCTCATGGCGGATGCGCCCGGGGCGGGCGTCCATGACGATTACCCGGTCGCCCAGGTAGAGCGCTTCCTCGACATCGTGGGTGACCATGATCACGCTGCTGCGCTGTTGCAGCCAGATGCGTTGCAGCTCGCGCTGCAGGTTCACCCGGGTGAGGGCGTCGAGGGCGCCGAAGGGCTCGTCGAGCAACAGCAGCTTGGGCCGGGTGATCAGCGCCCGGGCGATGGCCGCGCGCTGCGCCATGCCGCCGGAGAGCTGGTGCGGGTAGGCCTGCTCGAAGCCCTGCAGGCCGACCAGGGCCAGGTGCTCGGCGACGCGCTCGGCCTTCTCGCGCTTGTCCAGGCGCTGGTTCTTCAGGGCCAGGGCGACGTTCTGCTCGACGGTCTTCCAGGGGAACAGGCGGTGGTCCTGGAACACCAGGCCGCGGTCCAGGCTGGTGCCGCGCACGGTCTCGCCGTCCAGGCGTATCAGCCCTTCGTAGTCCTGCTCCAGGCCGACGATCAGGCGCAGCAGCGAGGACTTGCCGCAGCCGCTGGCGCCGACGATGCAGACGAACTCGCCGGGCAGCACCTGCAGGTCGATGCCGCTGAGCACCTGCAACGGCTTGCCATCGATCCGGTAGTGCTTGTTCAGCCCACGGATCTCCAGGGCGCCGGGCTGGTCGAGGGCGTAGGCGGGGGAGGAATTGAGCAGTGCGGTCATGCGGTCACCTATCGACGGAGAGCGCGCCAGCGCAGCAGGTGGCGGGCGAGGCGGGAAAACAGCTGGTTCATGGCGTAGCCGAGCAGGCCGATGCAGAGCACGCCGATCACGATGATCTCCATGCGCGAGCCGGTCTCGGCGTTCATCATCAGGTTGCCCAGGCCCATGCCGGTGGAAAGGAACAGCTCGCTGCCCACCGAGCTGACCCAGGCGAAGGCCAGGGCGTGCAGCACGCCGTTGCACAGGCTGGGCAGGGCGCCGGGCAGCAGCACCTGGGTGAACTGCTGCAGGGGCGACAGCGCGTATAGCCGGCCGACTTCGCGGTAGCGCTTCTCGACGTGGCTGAAGCCTTCATGGGCATTGAGCGCCATGGGGTAGAAGGCGGCCAGGGAGACGATCAGCACCTTGGTCGCCTCGCCGCTGCCGAACCACAGCGCCAGCAGCGGGATCAGGCCGAGGATGGGCACCTGGCGCAGGCCGTGGAACAGCGGCGCGAGCAGGCGCCCAGCGCTGCGCGAAAGGGCCATGGCGGCGCCCAGGACGAAGCCCGCCGCCACTCCGAACAGTAGGCCCAGGCAGGTGCGCTGCAGGCTGGCCGCCACGCTCAGCCACAGTTCGCCGCTGGCCAGCAGTTCCGCCAGGCCTTCGCCGATGCGCCGCAGCGGCACGAAGGCGTAGGCGTGGCTGGCGTCCTGGCGCGAGGCGGCTTCCCAGGCGGCGATCAGCAGCAGCGGCAGGACCAGCCCACGGCCGCGGCGCAACAGTGAAACGAGGCTCTTCATAGCGGTTTCCAGCGCAGCACGCGCCGCTCCAGCAGGCGGAAGCCATAGTCCAGGACGAAGCCGATGACGCCAGTCACCAGCACGCCGACCATCACCACGTCGATGCGCAGCATCTGCCGGCTCATCTCGATCATCTGCCCCAGGCCGCTGTCGGCGGCCAGCAGCTCGGCCGCCACCAGCACCATCCAGGCGCGGCTCAGGCCGATGCGCAGGCCGGTGAGGATCGGCGGCGCGGCGGCCGGGAAGGCCACCTCGGCGAGCAGCGTCGGCAGCGGCAGGCGGTAGACCTGGGCGACCTCGAAGTAGCTGCGCGGGATGCCGCGCACGCCCTCGCAGGTGGCCAGGGCCACGGGGAAGAAGGTGGCCTTGGTGACGATGAGGATCTTGAAGGTCTCCTCGACGCCGAAGAACAGGATGAACATCGGGATCAGGGCGATGGAAGGCACCTGGCGCAGGGTGTGGAACAGTGGCCCGCAGTAGGCCTCGACGCTGGGCGACAGGGCCATGGCGGTGCCGAACGCCAGGCCGCCGCCGGCGCCGATCAGGAAGCCCAGGGCCAGGCGCGACAGACTGCTGTCCAGGTGCTCGCGCAGCTCGCCGCTGCTGGCCAGCTCGACGAAGGCCTGCCAGACCTCGCGCGGCGGCACCAGCAACTGGCTGGGGAAGCGCCCGCTGTCGGCCAGCAGTACCCACGCGGCCAGCAGCGCCAGGGGCGAGACCAGCACGGTCAGGTGGTGCAGGGGGATTCTATGCATCGCTTCAGCCCTCCACGGCCATGGCTGCAGCGCCGCGCCGCAGGTGGCGCAGCCAGCAGAGCAGGGCGGCCAGCAGCACCAGCGGAATCCAGGCCAGGAACAGGTTGGCCAGGCCGATCCAGTGGCTGATGGCGCCACCGAGCAAGGCGCCGGAGCAGCTACCGAGCATGCCGGCGAGATTGAACAGGCCGGAGAGCTTGCTCTTGTCCAGGGCCGACTCGCCCAGCTGCGCCATGTTCACCAGGTGCACCAGCGCCGTGGCCAGGCTCAGCAGCACGGCGCCCAGGGCCAGCCAGGCATAGCCCTGGCCGCGGCCGAGCAGCAGCAGGCCGGCCACTCCCAGGGCCAGGCCGGCGAGACGGGCCGGGCGCCGCCCGCCGCGTTCCACCAGGCGGCCCAGGCCGAACAGGCCGAGCACCGCGGCCAGGCCCTGGATCATCACCAGGCTGACCGCGCGCTCCTGGCTGAGCTGGGCCACCTCCATGGCCAGGACGATGATGAAGGTGCCGAACAGCGCCCCGGTGGCGCCGGACAGCAGCTCCACCAGGCAGCTCTCGGCGACCTCCGGGTGGCCGAGCAGGGTCCGCGCCTGGGCCAGGATGCCGCCGTCCAGTTCGGCGGCCGCCTCGGCCGGGCCTTCGCCCTCCCAGAAGCCGAGGCTGTACAGCGCCATCAGGCCGAAGCACAGGCCGATCATCACGAAGCCCAGGGTGAAGCTGCCGCCGCTGAGCCAGTTGCCCAGCAGCGGGCCGAGCAGGCCCATGCCCAGGGTCAGGGCGCCGCGGTACCAGCCGGCCTTGTCGTTGCCGATGTGCCGTAGCTGGCGGAGGAAGGCGCTGTTCATGGCGACGATGCGGAAAGGGATGCACAGGCCGATCAGCAGGCGCGCCGCGGCCAGCCACAGCCAGCTGCCGAACAGTGGGATGGCCAGGTTCAGCAGCAGTGGCCCGAGGCTGGCCAGGAAGTACACCCGGCGCGCGCCGTAGCGGGCGATGACGAAGCCCGCCGGCAGTGTCAGCAGGACCATGCCCAGCGACTCCATGGCCGAGATCACCCCCAGTTGCATGGGGCTTGCGCCTATGTGCAGGGCGTAGAGGGTGGTGACGATCTTCGCCATGCCGATGGTGGCGCCGCTGAAGGCGGCCAGCAACATGAAGCCGGCGAGGAAGGCCGGCGGCCTAGATGGCGACATTGACCTTCTCCAGCAATTGCTCCAGCGGCCCCGGCTCGATCCATTGGCGCACGTCGAAGCGGCGCGGGATGAAGTCCCAGCGCTCGAGGAAGTCGGTGAGGTCCTGCAGGGCCCCGACGGAGCGCTCGGCCAGGTTGGTCTGCAGGCGCAGGTGGGCGTCCTCGCCGTAGGCGGCGGCCACCCAGTACTCACTGGTGTTCAGCTCGCGGGCGAGGAAGCGGCGGGTCTCCTCGGGGTGGGCCCAGGCCCATTGCTCGGCGCGCAGCACGGTTTCGAGGATCAGCACGGCGGCGTCGAAGTGTTCGTCCAGCAGGTGCTGGTCGACGGTCAGGGTGCGTGGCGTGCCGATGTTGGCGCGGATCAGCGGGTCGGGGTGCGAGCCGACATCCACCACCACGCGCAGGCCGAACTCATCGGCCAGGTGCAGGCCATGGGCGCCCTTGAGGAAGATGGCGTCGATGTCGCCGCGCAGCAGGCCGATCAGCTCGTTGTTGCGCCGCCGCACGCGGTTGCCGCCGAGGCTGACCTGGGCGCCGTGCACGTGGCGCACCGGGTCGTCGCTGTAGGTGCCGCCGTAGGGGTAGTCCACCAGTTCGACGTCGGCGACCTGCAGGCCTTCCAGCCTGAGGGCGTTCTCCAGGCCGCGGATGGCCTGGGCGCGGGTGAAGTCGATCTGCACGTTGGCCCACTTGGGCACGCCGAAGCGGCGGTTGCGCAGGTCGCGGATATCGCGCACCGGGCTGTCGGCGGTGGTGACGATCAATTGCACCTCGTCGCTCCAGGACAGGCCCAGCACGCGGGTGTCGCGGCCGCTGGCGCGGGCCCAGATGGCCGGGATGTTGCCGCCATGGCGCACCGAGTTGCGCAGGTGGTGGTCGAAGTGCGCCTCGCGCACCTCGCGGTCGGAGGATTCGCGCAGGGCCTGGATGCGCGTGCCCCAGGGGCGGAAGGCCTGGGCCAGGCGGCCGGATTCGACGGCGATGCCGAGCCCCGTGGGTACCGGACTGTGGGTGTACCAGAGGGTATCGAGAGGAGTGTTCATCAGGGAGCCTTTCCTGGTGGGCGGTCGGCCCCGGCAGCGGCCGGGGCCGGGCGGCGCTCAGCCGGCGCGCTTGGCGACGGCGCTGCGCAGGGCTTCCAGCGGGCGCGGGTCGATCCAGTCGCGCACGGCGAAGCCCTGGGGGATGAAGTTCCAGCGCCGGAGGAAGTCGGTGAAGTCCTGCAGGGCGGCGATGGAGCGCTCGTCGAGGTTGGTGCGCAGGCGCTGGTGGGCATCCTCGCCGTAGGCCTGGGCTACCCAGTACTCGCTGCTGTTGGACTCGCGGGCGAGGTAGCGGCGGGTGTCCTCGGGATGGGCCTGGGCCCATTCCTCGGCGCGCAGCACCGAGCCGAGGATGCCCACGGCGGTGTCGAAGTGCGTGTCGAGCAGGTGCTGGTCCACGCTCAGGGTGCGCGGCGTGCCGTTGTTCGAGCGGATCAGCGGCTCCGGGTGGGAGCCGGTGTCGATCACCGTGTGCAGGCCGAACTGCTGGGCCAGTTGCACGGCGTGGGCGCCCTTGAGGAAGATGGCGTCCACCTCGCCGCGCAGCAGGCCGGTGAGTTCCGGGTTCTGCCCGCCGCGGCGGCGCCCGCCGAAGGCGCCGAGGCCCGCGATGCTGTGCGGCGTCTCGTCGCTGAAGGTGCCGCCCTGGCGGAAGTCCACCCGTTCCACGTCCTTCACTTCCAGGCCTTCGAGCTTGAGCGCGTTCTCCAGGCCGCGGATGGCCTGGGCGCGGGTGAAGTCGATCTGCGCGCCGGTCCAGTCGGGCAGGCCGAAGCGCCGGCCCTTGAGGTCCTTGACGTTGCGGATGCCGCTGTCGGGCAGGCTGAGGATCAGTTGCACCTCGTCGGCCCACGACAGGCCGATCACCCGCGTCTCGCGGCCGCTGGCGCGGGCCCAGATGGCCGGGATGCTGCCGCCATGGCGTACCGAGTTCTGCAGGCTGTGGTCGAAGTGCGATTCGCGCACGGCCTGGTTGTCCGACTCTCGCAGCGACTGGATGCGCGTCCCCTGGTCGCCCAGGGCCTGTTCCAGCCAGCCTTTCTGTACCGCGATGCCGAGGCCGGTGGGTACCGGGCAGCGGGTGTACCAGAGGGTGTCGAGCGGTTGACTCATGATGCGGTTCCTTGCGGGGTCAGGCGCTGGCCTTCAGCGCGGTGGGTTGGTCGGCGCGGGCGTCGTGCCGTTGGTGGACCAGCGGCAGCACTTCCTGGCCGATGCGCAGGGCCTCTTCCAGGTGCGGGTTGCCGGCCAGGATGAAGGTGGAGAAGCCGGCGTCGCGGTACTCGGCCAGGCGCTCGGCGACGTTCTGGTGGCTGCCCACCAGGCCGATGGTCGGCCCCGGCTTGGCCTTGCCGAAGCCGGCCCAGAGGTTGGGGCCGAGGATCAGGTCGTCGAAGCGCTCGACGTTCTGGTGGTAGGCGCTCTGGCGCGCCGCGCCCACCGAGTCGGAGCCGCTGGCGAAGTGCTTGATGGCGGCGCTGGTGCGGGCGTCGATGCGCTCGTATTGCTTGCGCAGCTCGCTCCAGGCGGCCTCTTCGGTCTCGCGGGCGAACAGGTCGATGCGCAGGCCGAAGCGAACCTGCCGGCCCTGCTTGTCGGCCAGCTCACGGACGCGCTCGATGTGCGGCTTGAGCTTGTCGACCGGCTCGGCCCAGTTCAGGTACACGTCGGCGTGGCGCGCGGCCACGTCCAGGGCGGCGTCGGAGAAACCGGAGAAGTAGATGCCCGGCTTGCGTTCGTGCTTCAGGCCCAGGGGCAGCGAGCCGTTCTCCAGTTGGTAGATCTCGCCCTGGTAGCTGAACTGTTCGTGGCTCCACAGGCCGTCGATGATGTCGAGGAACTCGCCGGTGCGCTGGTAGCGCTTGTCGTGTTCCAGGAAGTCGCCATTGGCGCGCTGGCTGGCCGGGTTGCCGCCGGTGATGATGTTCCACTCCAGGCGGCCGCGGCTGAGGTTCTGCAGGATGGCGGCCTGCTGCGCGGCATAGGCCGGCAGCGTCCAGGTGGCCTGGAAGGCGACCAGGAACTTGATCCGGCGGGTTTCCCGGGCCAGGGCCGCGGCGGCGATCCAGGGCTCCGGCCCGGTGGGCAGCAGCGCCCCCTCGAAGCCGGCGATCTCGGCGGCCTTGGCCACCTGGGCGATGTAGTCGATGTAGGTGAAGCCGTCCGGCTCGCCGTTGGGCAGGCGCCCGGGGGCGATGTTGCCCGGACGGTGGACGGGGGCGCCGCGGTTGTTCTTGTCGGTGGCGAGGTAGGGGCCGTCGCTCCCCAGGGGGAGGCGCCAGAAGAATTCGGTGCTCATGCTTGTGCTCCAGTGGCTGCGTGGAAGGTGGCCTCAGCGCCATGCGCTCGGGGTTGCCGGTACTGGAGCAAGGCCTGTGCCGAAAGCCTGGAGGCCCCGTGGCGCAAGGCCTTCGGCGATATCCCAGGTGTCCTGGCGGCTGCGATTGCTGATCCAGCAACACTCCGCCAGCAATCGTTGCTGAGGCCGCAGCAGGTTGCCTCGTTCCGGCCGCCTTCGTTTGGTATTTGGTGCGCAACCTATTGATTCATAGTGGGTATTCGGACTGGCACAAGTCCTGCTGGAGCGCTTGCAGCCCGACTTTCCGAGGCTCGATGCTCACCACAGAGGAATTGCACCATGACCAACCGACTCACCCCGGCGCTGCTCGCCCAGCTGGACCAGGCACGGCGTGATTTCGCCAAGGCCTTCCGGGTGCTCCGCGACACCCGCACCCTGACCGCGACCAACACCTACCAGGCCTACATCCGCGTGCCCGACAGCGACCTGGTGATCGCCCTGCACGCCCCCAGCCCCTGGGCCGACGACCAGGGCATCCGCGCCGTGGTCGCCAGCTACGCCGGCGAGGTGGTGCTGGACGAAACCGCCGAGGGCGCCTCGCCGCTGAGCGGGCGCAAGGCCGGCGGCAACGGCCAGCGCTACGCCGGCATCTTCCAGAAACGCGCGGAGGTGAACGTGGTGATCCACGTGCACACCCCCTACCTGGGTGGCTGGGCCAGTGCCCACCGGGTGCTGCCGATCCGCTACGCGGCGTCCCAGCGCGTGACCCTGGCCCGCGAGCTGCCGATCTACATCGACCGCCGCCAGCCCGAGCACGCCTTCATCGTCGAGCGCATCGAACAGAACCCGCACACCCCGGCGATCCTCGAGGCCAACGGCGGCGCGACCTTCTGGGGCGCGGACCTGCTGCAGGTGTCGAAGCTGATCCTGCTGATCGAGGAGGGCGCCTACTTCCAGGGCCTGGCCGAGCAGTTCGGCGGCTCCAAGGAGTTCGGCCCCGGGGTGCTGGAACAGCAATGGAAGATGACCGGGCTGTGGGCGGAGGGGCAGAAGTTGCTGGAAGCGGTGGCCTGAGCTTAGGCCCGTTCGGCAAGAAGCCCTCGAACGAGGGCTTTCTTGTACGCCTGGAAGCGATGCGCAGCTTGCGACCGGATCAACCGGCGCGTTTGCTCGCCGCCCGTTCGAAGACGCTCTCCGCCCATTGGTTGAGGCTCTTGCCTTCGGCCTGTGCGGCGTGAACCTCGGGGCGGATACGCAGCATGACCTTTCCCGAGGCCGGCTTCTCCGGCCTCACGCCCCGTTCGGCACAGTCGGCCAGGTAATCCTCGACGGCTGCGTGAAAGGCCGTGTGCAACTCGGCCACGCTGTCGGCATGGAAGCTGATGATGTCACGGACACCGAGCAGGCGGCCGACGAAGATGTCGTCGCGGTCGTCGAATTCGACACGTGCCGTGTAGCCTTTGTAGGTCATGCAATTCATGGCTCAACTCCGGCCCGGCGAAGAAATTCGCGGGCCTCTTCGACTGGGTACTTCTTCGCCTCCTTGCCCGGGTGGGGACGATGGCATCGCCAGATACAGCCACCCAGGGCCAGCCTCACCCTCGAACCTTCGCGCTCCTGAACTTCACCCCCGAGGTGGAGGACCAGCGCTTCGATGTCGGCGAAGGCCAGCGACGCACTCGTGGGCGTGCGAAAGAGGGCTTCCAGTGTCTTGGCGTGACGGCTCTTCATTCGGCGAATGCTATCGTCGAATGATAGCAGTTCATGCCGGAGAAGTCGTGGAGCACCATAGGAAGCGGCCGGGTGCGTGGGCGAATAAGCACTTGCGGTTTGCCCTGGTGTCGATGGTCCAGATTGGCGCGGAGGTGCTCACTGGGATGGAGGTGTGTGGGTTCGATACCGCCCCTCTCCCTAACCCTCGGCTGCGCGCCCCGCCCTGAAGGGAGAGGGGACCGTTCGGAGTGTTCTGGTACTTCTGAGTCAGCCGGCAATCACGGATTATCCGGCGAATGCCACTCTTCACGTTGGTACGAACAAGCTCCCTCTCCCTTCAGGGAGAGGGCTGGGGAGAGGGTGCGGAGGTAACCTCATGCACCATGCGTGACAGGGAAACATCCCCTGCGACCAGTCACGGCCGCCCGGCCACACTCGCCGAATCATCCTTCCAGTAACCCTGCAACTTCAGCTCTTCCAACCCGCGCTCCACGAACTTCGGCTCCAGCAGCTCCTCCACCTTCACCTCGTTGCGGATCAGCCGGGCCTTGAGGCTGTAGGCGATGGCGTCGGCGTAATGCTGGCGCAGGGACTGGTCGTACAGCGGGCTGAAGTGCTGCGCCCAGGGCTCGCCCTCGGCCTCGCGCTGCAGCACGCTCAGTGGCTGGCCGGATTGCGCCTGGTAGCCCTGGTAGGTGTCCTTGTTGGCTTCCTGGGCGGTCCAGTGGGCGGCCTGCAGGTAGGCGTTCACCACCAGCTGCGTCAGCTCCGGTTGCTGGGCGACGAAGTCGCGGGCGCCCCAGAGTTCGGCGCGCATCTTCCAGTCGGCCGGCGCCTGCTTGCTGGACCAGATGATGCGGCCCACCTGTTTGTCTTCCAGCAGGTAGGCGTCGCTGAGGGTGAAGAAGGCATCGACGCGGCCGGCGCTGAGGGCGGCGGCGCCGGCCTGGGGGTTGAGGTTGAAGATGCGGAAGTCGTCGAAGCCCAGGTGGTTGGCTTCCAGCAGCTTGGCGAAGGACAGTTCCCAGGGGCGGCCGCGGTGCAGCGCGATGCGCTTGCCCTTGAGGTCGGCGATGGATTTCGCCGGCGAGCCCGGCGGCACCACCAGGTAGACGTTGTTGCCGCTGCCGCCGGGGACGATCAGCCGGGTGGCGACGCCGGAGGCGTTGGCGATGATCGAGGGCAGGTCGCCGTAGAAGGCGAAGTCGATGCGCTGGTTGGCGAATTCCTCGTTGACGAAGGTGCCCACCGAGGCGGTGGCCGCCGGTACCCACTCCAGCTTGACGCCGCGCCTGGCCAGTTCCTGCTCGAGCCACTTGTCGCGGTCCATGACGTAGGCCGGGCCGTTGAAGGTGACCTTGCCGGCGTTGGCATAGGCGACGGTGGCGATACGGATGCTCTGCGGCGCCTCGGCGGCCGGAGCCTGGCTGGCCAGGAGGGCGGCCGGGACCAGCAGCAGGCGCCGCAGCAGCCGGGATAGGGAAGGGACGTGCATGGTGCTCTCCTCGAAGGGGCCCGCGGCCGGCGCCGCGGGCGGGCAGGTCAGAAGTCGGTGGTGACGGAGACGCCGAAGGTGCGCGGGTCGCCGAACATCACCCCGGCGCTCTGGAAGCCGCCCGGCAGGGTGTGGTTGCGGTATTCCTTGTCGGTCAGGTTGTTGACGTAGGCGGTGACCCGCGTGGTCTCGCCGGGCAGCTCGTAGGTGACCCGCGCATTGCCGAGGGTGTAGCCGCCGCTGCGCATGTTCTGGCTCTGGTCGTTGGAGAAGAAGTACTGGCGGCTGCGGGTGTTCCAGTCGGTGCCGAGGATCAGTGCGCCGCCGACGTTCAGCGGGATGCGGTAGTCGGCGCCGATCACCGCCGAGACGTTGGGCGCGCGGACGAACTTGTTGCCCGAGTAGTCGCTGCTGCCGGAGGTGTAGTCGGTGAACTCGGTGTGCAGCAGGCCGAGGGCGAAGTTCAGGTGCAGGTTCTGCAGCGGGATGGCCTCCAGCTCGAACTCGGCGCCGTAGGCCTCGCCCTGGGCGCCGTTGGCCAGGCGCGAGACGGTCTGGTTGTTCACCGCGCTGACGATGTTCAGCTGGATGTCCTCGTAGTCGTAGTAGAAGAGCGCGGCGTTGGCGTTGAGGCGACCGTCCAGCCATTCCGACTTCAGGCCCAGCTCGTAGGCGGTCAGGTATTCCGGGTCCACCGTGGCCACCGTGGCCTGGCTGGTGGCGCCGGTGTTGTAGCCGCCGGAGCGGAAGCCGTAGGCATAGCGGAAGTACACCCGGGCGTTGTCGGAGAGGCGGTATTCGGGCGTCAGGTCGTAGGTCCAGTCGCTCCAGGTGTTGCGCTCGTCCTGCACGGCGTTGACCACCAGCGGCGTGGTCACGCTGCCCGGCTTCCACCAGTCGCCGCCGGCGAAGCTGGCCTGGCCCTGGTTCTGCAGGCGGTGCAGGTCGATGTCCTTGGTCTCGCGGGTCCAGCGCAGGCCGGCGGTGACGCTGAAGTCGTCGGTGAAGCGGAAGGTGCTGCTGCCGAACAGCGCGTAGCTCTCGGTGCCCTGGCTGTAGATGAGGTTGTTGTAGTAGCGCTGGACGTACGGGTTATCCAGCGCCGCGCTGGCGTTGCGCGAGTCCAGGTCCTCGTTGAAGTAATGGAAGCCCAGCACCCAGTTCAGGCGGTCCTCGCGCGGCGAGGCCAGGCGGAACTCCTGCGACCATTGCTGGCTGTCGGCGTAGGCGTAGCTGCGCTGCAGCTCCAGCGGGGTGTTGTCGGAGTCGCTGAAGCCGTCGCGGCTGAAGTGTTCGAAGGCGCTGATGGAGGTCAGCGTCAGGTCGCCCAGCTGCCAGTTCAGGTTGAGGTTGCTGCCCACCTGGTCGATCTGCACCAGGTACTTGGCGTTGTAGTTGACCTTGCCCTGCTCGGGGTCGATGCGGTAGCCGAACTGGTTGCTGCCGTCCGAGCGCAGGCCGTAGTTCACCGTGCTGTAGCCGGCGGTGTCGTGGTAGCTGCGGGCGTGCAGGTTGAGGTTGGCCTCCAGTTCGTCGTTGATCCGCGCCAGGAACTGCAGGCGCGCGGCGTCGTCCTCCAGGCCGCCGCGGTCGTGGTTGTCGGCGATGTTCTCGCTGTAGCCCTCGCGAGCCTGGTGGCGGAAGGACAGGCGCGCGGCCAGGCGGTCGTCCACCAGGGCGTCGCTGACCGCGCCTTCCACCACGCGGTCGTCGTAGTTGCCGGCGGCCACCTTGAAGTAGCCGGACTTGTCGAAGGTGGGCTTGCGCGAGATGAAGTTGATCGCCCCGGCGGTGGTGTTCTTGCCCCACAGGGTGCCCTGCGGGCCGCGCAGCACCTCGACGCGCTCCTGGTCGAACAGCGGGAAGCCGGTGGCGCTGATGTTGGCGATGTACACGTCGTCGACGTAGATGCCCACCGGGCTCACGGTATTGGCGCCCTGGTCGCCGGTGCCCAGGCCGCGGATCCACCAGCGCGGCCGGCCATGGCCCTCGGTGGTGCCGGCGGAGGCGTTGGGGATGTAGCGGGTGACCTCGTTGGCCGATTGCAGCGAGTCGTCGCGGACCTTGTCGCCGCTGAGCACGGAGATCGAGGACGGGACTTCCTGGGCGGTTTCCTCGCGCTTCTGCGCGGTGACCACCACCTTGGCCAGGGTGGAGCCGCCTTCGTCGGAAGCCTGTTCGGCATTGCCGGAGGCGGCGGTTTCATCGGCCAGCGCCGTCAGTGCTGGCAGGCCCCCCAGGACCAGGGCGACGGCGGTGGAAAGTGCGGTGCGTTTGAACATGTTGCTCCCCAATGGCATTCAGTGCGGACGTCGTGCAGCGGCGTCGCGCTGCGTTGTCGTAGTGACGGTGCGTGCGTCCGTTGGCTGGCGCGCATGGCATCCGCTGCGTCCCGAACGACGGGACGCGAACTGGGGTAGGGCAACAACCGTACCGGTTTGCTGGTTTTCTATTTAAGCAATTGATTTTGAATGACTTATTTGAAGAGGACGGCGCCGCCGAGGCGCCCTGGCGAGTCTGCGCTGGCAGCAGGCGTTGCTGCTGCTGTGCTGCTGGAGCAGCAAATCGCAAAGTGGAATATTGAAATGACTATTTATGATTTTTTGGTAATAAGAATTTTCAGGCACTATCCGGCCACTGCCTGCCAAAGGACCTGCCGCCATGTCGCTGCTCACCCATCCCCACGCCCGTGAACTGAGCAAATCGGTGCGGGCCACCGTGCTGGTCTTCGAGGACCCGCGTTCGCGCGAGTTGCTCAGCCGCATCGAGCGCCTGGCCCCCAGCGAGGCCAATGCCCTGATCATCGGCGAGACCGGCACCGGCAAGGAGCTGGTGGCCAGGCACATCCACCAGCTCAGCCGGCGCGGCAAGGCGCCCTTCGTCGCGGTGAACTGCGGCGCCTTCCCGGAAACCCTGGTGGAAAGCGAACTGTTCGGCCATGAGAAGGGCGCCTTCACCGGCGCGACCAGCAGCAAGGCCGGCTGGTTCGAGGCGGCCAACGGCGGCACCCTGTTCCTCGACGAGATCGGCGACCTGCCGCTGAACATGCAGGTCAAGCTGCTGCGCGTACTGCAGGAGCGCGAAGTGGTGCGCCTGGGCTCGCGCAACCCCATCCCCATCGACGTGCGCCTGGTGGCGGCGACCAACGTCAACCTGGCCGATGCCGTGGTGGCCGGGCATTTCCGCGAGGACCTGTTCTACCGCCTGCACGTCGCCACCATTCGCCTGCCGCCATTGCGCGAGCGCCCCGGAGACATCCTGCCGCTGGCCGAATTCTTCCTCGAGGAGCACTGCCAGCGCCTGGGCTACCAGCGCGCCGGCCTGAGCCCGGAAGCCGAACGCAAGCTGCTGGGCCACAACTGGCCGGGCAACATCCGCGAACTGGAAAACGCCATCCACCATGCCTTGCTGGTATGCCGCAACCAGCAGGTGCAGCCGGGCGACCTCTACCTGGCCGACCTGCGCACCACGCCGGCCCGCGCCGAGCTGCCGGCGCCGGCCGCCATGCCTGGGGAGGCGAGCCTGGATGCGGCGTTGCTGGCGCTCTACGAACGCAACCTGCCAGAGCTGTACGAGCACATCGAGGAAACCGTGTTCCGCACCGCCTACCACTACTGCCACGGCAACCAGTTGCAGACCGCCCGCCTGCTGGGCATCAGCCGCAACATCGTGCGGGCGCGGCTGGAGAAGATCGGCGAGATCGAGCCCTCCAGCCGGACGCTGGCGGCGCAGCGGGGCTAGTCGCCGCGCCGCAGCTGGAAGCGGCACACCTGGCCGCCGCGCAGCATGCACTCGCGGTGCTCGACGGCGGCGCCGCCGAGGCGGCCGAGCAGGGCCAGGTCGAGTTCGCAGACTTCCGGGTGGCGGCTGGCCAGGTGGTGGAACACGCAGTTGTGCGCGACTATCTCCGGCTCGCCGCCGCTGCGGGCGATCAGCTGCGCCTCGTAGCCGGCGGCGTTCATGTGCTCGACGATGCGCGCCTTGTCCACTGGGGCCGGTTCCAACTCGGCGGCCATGCGTTCGCCCAGCTTGCGCATCAGCGTTACCAGGGCGTCGTGGCCGATGAGTTGCGCCACTTCGCCGATCAGCAGGTCGGCCAGCAGCTGGTACTGCCGCGGGAACAGCTCGCGGCCGCGCGGGCTCAGCTGGTAGAGCTGCTCCGGACGGCGCCCGGTGGGGCGCAGCGGGCCGCGCAGGACCAGGGCGTCGCGCTCCAGCGCCGCCAGGTGCTGGCGCACGGCGGTGCGCGTCACCGCCAGTTGCCCGGCCAGCTCGTCGATGCTCATGCCCTGCGCGCGGTAGAGCAGGGCGCTGAGCAGGTCCTGCTGGGTGCGGCCCAATCCCTGAAGCATGCGCCTACCTCGCTGCGAACTTGTCGGGGAACTGCTTGACCAGGGCGCTGGCCAGGGCGTCGGAGAGCATCAGGATATGCCCGCGCATGGCTGCCCAGGTCCTGGCTTCGGCAGCGTAGTCGTGGGCGGCCAGCTGGTCGATCTGGGCGATGTGCTGGGCGCCGTGGGTGCCGAGCATGGCCAGCAGGCCGTTCTCCGGCAGGTTGGGGTTGGCCCCGGCGAGGAAGTGGGCGATGGCCCCGGCGTTGCTCTGCAGGTCCTTGACCGCGGCCTTGCGGCCGTTGGCGTCCTTGGCCACGCTGGCGTCGCTGTAGTGCTTCACCGCGCCCCAGTGCCCGGCCAGCAGCTTCAGCAACTGGTCAGCGGCCGGCTGGCCGTACAGCGGGGCGATGCTGTTGGCGATGGCCGTGGCGTTGGCCACCACCTGTTCGCCGGCCACCGTGGCCTGGCGGCTGTCGCCGGCCTGGTTGGCCTGCGCGTAGTCGCGGATCCAGAAGATGTGTTCCAGCCACAGGTCGCGCAATGCCAGGCGCGTATCCAGCGCCGAGGCCGCGCTGGGCGCGTCGGCGGCGCTGGCCTGGGTGGGCAGGGCGGCGCTGGCGCAGAGTGCGGCGAGTCCGAGGAAAAGCAGTGTCCTGACGTTCATGGCGGTAGCCTCTTGCAGGTCGATAACACTACAAGGGCAATTTCAGCATATTTAAATGCCGTTATTGTTTTTGCCGACCGGAGGTCGTCCGGCGCGTTCCGCGTACCTGCGCCGGTCGAACAGCCACACCGCCAGCAGCGCGGCCAGGGCGAAGCCCGCGCCGACCAGGGCCAGGCCGTGCCAGCCGGCATGCCCGGCGGCCACCGCGCCCAGGGCCGAGCCGGCCGCGCCGCCGGCGAAATAGCTGACCATGAAGGCGGTGTTCAGGCGGCTGACCGCGTCCGGCGCCAGGGCCAGCACGCGGGCCTGGTTGGCCAACTGGTTGGCGCGGTTGCCGATGTCCAGCAGCGTGGCGGCGAGCAGCAGCGGCAGCCACAGGCCCAGGGGACCGGCCAGGTAGAGGCCGGCGAAGGTCGCCAGCAGCGCGCCGGCACCCAGGTAGCTCAGGCGCATGCCGTGTTCCTGGGTGAGACGGCCCAGGTAGGAAGCGGCGAGGATGCCGGCGATGGCCGACAGCCCGAACAGCCCGGCCTGGGCGCTGGAGTAGCCGTAGGGCGGCTGCGCCAGCAGCGCCGCCATGGAGCCCCAGAACACGTTGAGGGCGGCGAAGGTCAGGGCGCCGGCCAGCGACGACCAGCGCAGCGCCGGGTGCTCGCGCAGCAGGCCGAGGATCGAACGCAGCAGGGCCGGGTAGGGCTGGTCGCTGGTGGGCCGGGTGAGCGGCATGCGCAGCAGGATGGCGGCGAACAGCAGGGCATCCAGCAGCGCCGCCAGCAGGAACATGCCGCGCCAACCCAGCCAGTGGCTGACGCCGCCACTGAGCGTCCTGGCCAGCAGGCCGCCGGCCGACAGCCCGCTGACCATCAACCCCAGCGCCCAGCCGCGCTGTTCGCTGGCGGCCAGCGAAGTGGCCGCGGGGATGATCACCTGCGCGCTCACCGCCGACAGGCCGACCAGCGCGCTGGCCGCCAGCAGCAGGGCGAAGCTCGGCGCCAGGGCCGCGGCCAGCAGGCTCAGGGCGTTGCCCACCAGCAGCGCGAGGATCAGCCGGCGGCGCACCAGGCGGTCGCCCAGGGGCACGAACAGCAGCAGCCCGGCGGCATAGCCGACCTGGGTGAGCATGGCCACCTGGCCGACCTGGGCGGTGCCGAGGGCGAAGCTGTCGCCGATGAGCGAGAGCATGGCCTGGTTGTAGTAGATGGTGGCGACCGAGAAGGCGCAGCAGAGGGCCAGGGTGAAGGCGGTGGCGCGGGAGAGTCCGGGCGGGGTTGCCTGCATCGGGGGCTCCAGGGTGGCCCGAAGAGTGGCTAGCCGGGCGCCAGGCTCAGGGGCTTGGCCGGCCGCTGCTGTTCCGACAGCGCCATGTCCAGCGCCTGGCGCAGCTCCAGGGCCAGTTTCGCCACGGCGCGCAGGCTGTCCCAGTCGTGGCGGGGGATCTGCGGGATGGTCAGTTCCACGTCGCAGCTGTTGGGCGCGAGCAGTTGCACGGTCATCGAACCGTCCGCTTCGAGGGTGCACTGGCAGCGGTAGGGCGTGAAGCTGTCTTCGAGAATGCGTTTGGCCTGCAAATAGGTTTGCATCGGGTGGCTCCCGAGTTATCGACTTGATTGAAGCGGGTCCGCAGGGTATGGCGAAGCTGGGATCGGTCGTCCGATCACGCCGAAAAGCCGACGTCAGGAAATGAACAGTAGCTTGCTAGCGAGTTGCCGTTATAACGATTTCTTATCTGCAACCAGCGAACGCTCCTTTCGGCAACCGCCTCGCCGCCCGGCAGCGCCATGGCGGCAGGGGCAGGGCGGCTATAGTGACGGGGCCGCCAGTTGATGGAGACGTCGATGGCCAATGATCAGTCGAGCCTGGAGGAGTACGCCCGCCGCCGCGATTTCGGCGGCACGCCGGAGCCTCGCGGGCAAGCCCCGTCCCGCAGGGGCCGGGCGCTGGACTTCGTCATCCAGAAGCATGCCGCCAGTCACCTGCACTACGACTTCCGCCTGGAGCTGGATGGGGTGCTGAAGAGTTGGGCGGTGCCCAAGGGGCCGTGCCTGGACCCGTCGGTGAAGCGCCTGGCCATCGAGGTGGAGGACCACCCGCTGGAGTACGCCGGCTTCGAGGGGCACATCCCCGAGGGGCACTACGGCGCCGGCGACGTCATCGTCTGGGACCGCGGCCGCTGGGTGCCGCTGGGCGACCCGCGCCAGGGCCTGGAGAGCGGCCACCTGAAGTTCCGCCTGGAGGGGAGCAAGCTGCACGGCGGCTGGAGCCTGATCCGCACCCGCATGGCCGGGCGCAAGCCGCAGTGGTTCCTGGTCAAGGGCCGCGACGACGAGGCCCGCGATTTTCCCCGCCACGACATCCTCGCCGAGCAGCCGCAAAGCGTGCTCAGTGGGCGAACGCTGCCCGGCGAACAGGGCCGCCCGGGAGGCCCGAGGTGAAGAAGCCGGCGACGGACCCGGAGGAACGCGGCGAGCGGGTCGCCGGTATCGTCATCACCCACCCGGAGCGGGTGATCGACGCCGCCAGCGGCCTGCGCAAGCTGGACCTTGCGCGTTACTACGAGCGGGCCGCCGAACGCATCCTGCCCTGGCTCGACGACCGCCCGGTGTCGCTGCTGCGCGCCCCGGACGGCGTCGGTGGCGAGGTGTTCTTCCAGCGCCATGCCCCGCACACCGAGATGGCCGGCGTGGAGCAGCTCGACCCCGGGCTGGACCCCGGCCACGCGCCGCTGCTGCGCATCGCCAGCGCCCGGGCCCTGGCCGGCGCCGCGCAGATGGGGGTGGTGGAGCTGCACACCTGGAATGCGCGGGTGGACGACCTGGAGCACCCCGACCGCTTCGTCCTCGATCTGGACCCCGACCCCAGCCTGCCCTGGGCGCGGATGATCGAGGCCACCCGGCGAATCCTCGCGCTGCTGGAGGAACTGGAGCTGGCCAGCTTCCTCAAGACCAGCGGCGGCAAGGGCATGCACATCCTGGTGCCGCTGGAGCGCCGCCATGGCTGGGAGGAGGTCAGGGATTTCACCCACGCCATCACCCGGCACATGGCGCAACGGATGCCGGAGCGCTTCAGCGCCGTATCCGGGCCGAAGAACCGCGTCGGCAGGATCTTCGTCGACTACCTGCGCAACAGCCGCGGCGCCAGCACTGTGTGCGCCTGGTCGGTGCGCGCCCGCGAGGGCCTGCCGGTGTCGGTGCCGGTGGCGCCGGAGGAATTGGAGAGGTTGCAGGGGGCCAATGCCTGGACCCTGCAGAATATCGACGAGCGCCTGGCCTTGCGTGGCGGGGACGATCCCTGGGCTACCTGGGGCGATGTCCGCCAGCGCCTGACGCAGCGGATGTGGCGGCAGTTGGGGGAGGAGTGATCCAGTCCTATGCCGTTTTCGTCGAGTATTGGTGCATCGGCCAGCGGCGTATAACCGCGAACGGTTATACGCCCTACGTTCCGGGGTGGTCCGTATTGCCCTGTAGGAGCGCGCATGGCTTCTCGTAGGAGCGAGCTTGCTCGCGAATGAGCCCCGCAGCGGAGTCTGTTCGCGAGCAAGCTCGCTCCTACGAAGAGCCCCCGGCGCGGCCTGCAAGACAGTTGTTCCTGCATTGTTTTCTCGGTTCCATCGCGAACAGCGCTTGCGCTGGCCCGAAGGGGAATAACCCAATAGACAGTTGCTTATAAGCGCATCCGGATATCGCAGCGGCAGGTATGTTCCAGGACTCCAGATAAAGCGCGGTGAGCCGCGGGCGAATATACGATATCGCTGTATCGAATTACCGGGCCCGGAATGATCGTTGAAAACGAGGTGAACTCCGTGGAGGCCTGCCTTATGGTTCGAAAGACCTTTGCGGATGTATGGCTTCAGGACTTCGGGCGTTTGGATTCGCAGAAATTGTCCGGTATATTCATCGGTTGGAAAAACTTTTGCTGAAGGAGTTTCCCATGTCCAAGCTGGCAGAGTTTCGCGCTGTCGAGAAAGCGCTCGCAGAACAGATGGCCCACCTGGAGTCGCTGAAGAACGATGTCAATCTGCAGAAGGAAATCGAGTTCGAGCAGAAACTGAATGAACTCATGCAGACATACGGCAAGTCCCTGGGCGACGTGACCGCCATCCTCGACCCCCGGGCCCATGGCGAAGCGCCTGCGCGCGCGGGGCGGGGCGTGCGCGCCAAGCGGCGCGCGCGGGCGGTCAAGGTC
This sequence comes from Pseudomonas sp. A6, assembly GCF_052367875.1. Taxonomy (NCBI): domain Bacteria; kingdom Pseudomonadati; phylum Pseudomonadota; class Gammaproteobacteria; order Pseudomonadales; family Pseudomonadaceae; genus Pseudomonas; species Pseudomonas sp. A6. The sequence continues at coordinate 3,648,937 of NZ_CP198970.1, forward strand.
TACCGCAACCCGCACAGTGGCGAGGTCGTTGAAACCAAGGGCGGCAACCATAAAGTTCTGAAGGCCTGGAAGGCGGAATATGGCAGCGATGTCGTGGACTCCTGGCTGCAGAAGAAGTAACCACTTTACGCAGAGTTAGCCAAAGCGCCGCGCTCGATCACCGATTCAGTGCCCGCCACTGAGTTTCCGCGCGTTCTTATTCCAGAATTTCGGCGGTATTTCTCCGCTGCGCCATTAGTGTGCACGCAGGGAGCTGCCGTCCGTCCGTATGGCTCAAGTATTTCAATTGGCTGACGATTCATTGCGGTAGAAATTTTTTGCCAGGGGTTGTGTCTTGCAGATTAGTCAGGAAAGTCTGGTTCGCCATCTTCGTCATCAGTTCAATGCACTTCTGGGCGTATCACTGTTCTCCTGGGCGACGATGGCCGGGCTATTGATATTCATCTGGCTACATGGCCAGGCCCTGGGTGTGAAGTCATTCGCCTGTTTCGTTCTGGGAGCCTGCCTGAGTTCGGTGCAACTGTTCTTTCTGGTACTGGTCGCGGTGCGCATGCACCGCACCATGAAAACCCGTTCGAAACTCTTGTCGAGCCTTGAATACGAGTCCGGCCACGATGTGCTGACCGGCGTGCTCAACCGCCGTGGTTTCGACCTGTCGCTGCGCCAGGCGATGTCGGCGGCGGGGCACCAGAAGAAGTCGCTGACCCTGCTCTACCTCGACCTGGATGGCTTCAAGCAGGTCAACGACCTGCATAGCCACGCCGTGGGCGACCGCCTGCTGCAGGTGGTGGCGAACAAGTGGAGCAGGACCATACGCGGCGGCGACCTGCTGGCGCGGCTGGGCGGGGATGAGTTCGCGCTGATCACCGGCGCCACCGGCGCGGAGGTCGAAGCGCTCTGCGAACGCTTGCTGGGGGTTGCGAAAGCCAGCCTGCTGGAAGAGTTCCCGGCCCTGCAGATCGGCGTCAGCATCGGTGTCGCCGAGTTTCCCCGCGACGGCCGGCAGGCCGACGAACTGGTCCTGGCCGCGGATTCGGCCATGCTGGTCGCCAAGGCCCTGGGCAAGTCCTGCTTCCAGTGGGCGCTGCCGTCCTCGGAGCGGGGCAGGGGCGTGGCGTCCCCGGTTGCCTAGATCGGCTGGCCGAAACCGGCAGGGGTCGCCTGCCGGTTCGCATTCCATCCCATGCCGCCACCCGTTGCTCAGTGGTGGTAGCCCTCGCCGACCTTGACCTTGCCGCGGAACACGTAATAGCTCCAGGACGTGTACATCAGGATGAAGGGCAGGATGAACAGCGCGCCGATCAGGGCGAACAGCTGGCTCTGCACCGGTGAGGCCGCCTGCCAGATGGAGACCGCCGGCGGGATGATGTTCGGCCAGACGCTGATGCCCAGCCCGCTGTAGCCCAGGAAGATGACCAGCAGCGTGAGCATGAAGGGCGTCACCGTGGCCCGGTGGGCGAGGGTGATCAGGGTGGCGAAGAAGCTGAACAGCAGCAGCGCCGGGACCGGCAGGAAGTAGACCAGGTTCGGCAGGCTGAACCAGCGCTGGGCGATCTGCGGGTGCGACAGGGGCGTCCAGATGCTGATGATCGCGATGGCGAACAGCAGTATCCAGATGAAGTAGGACGAATAGCGGTACATCTCCGCCTGCAGCTGTCCTTCGGTCTTCATGATCAGCCAGGTGCTGCCCAGCTGCGCGTAGGCCACCAGCAGGGCGAAGCCGCAGAAGATCGGGAAGGGGCTCAACCAGTCGAGGCTGCCGCCGGCGTAGGCGTTGTTGGCCACCGGGATGCCGTCAATGAAGGCGCCCAGCGCCACGCCCTGGGCGAAGGTCGCCACGATGGAGCCGCCGATGAAGGCCTTGTCCCACCAATGGCGGTTCCTGTCGCTGGCCTTGAAGCGGAACTCGAAGGCCACGCCGCGGAAGATCAGCCCCAGCAGCATGAGCACCAGGGGCAGGTAGAGCGCGCTGAGCAATACCGAATAGGCCAGGGGAAAGGCGCCGAACAATCCCGCGCCGCCCAATACCAGCCATGTTTCGTTACCGTCCCATACGGGGGCGACGGTATTCATCATGACGTCGCGTTCTTCCTTGTTCTTTATTGCAAGGAAAAGAATGCCGATGCCCAGGTCGAAGCCATCCATGATGACGTACATCATGATGCCGAAGATGATGATCAATGCCCAGATGAGTGTGAGATCGACGCCCATGTTATTCGCTCCTCAAGTTTGCAGTGCTTGCGCTTAACGGTCGTCGGATGCCGACAATGGACGTGCGGGCGTACGCATCTGGCCTGCACCGCCTTCGATGGGATGTTCCGCATCGTGGGGTTGCGGCCCCTTATGTACGAGTTTCAGCATATAGGCGATGCCGGTGCCGAAGAGTGCGAAGTAGACAAGAACGAAAAGTACCAGGCTGATGGTCATTTGCGCGGTGGTTTGCGCCGAGGCGGCATCGACGGTACGCATGTATCCGTAGACCACCCAGGGCTGCCGGCCCATTTCGGTAGTTACCCAGCCGGCCAGCAGGGCAATGAGTCCCGAAGGGCCCATGCAGAGCACGAACTTGAGGAAAAAGCGGGAATCGTAGAGTTTTCCGCGCCATCTCAGATATAGACTCCAGAGGCCGGTAAGTATCATCAGGAGTCCCATGGCTACCATTATCCGGAACGTCCAGAAGATAACCGTGGAGTTTGGCCTGTCTTCCGGCGGGAATGATTTGAGTGCGGGAATCTGGCGATCCAGACTGTGGGTGAGAATAAGACTTCCCAGCAGGGGAACTTCTATGGCGAAGTGGGTTTTTTCCGCCTTCATGTCGGGCCAGCCGGCCAATATCAGCGGTGAAGGTTCGCCCGGAACATTCTCCCAGTGCCCTTCGATGGCCGCGATCTTCGCCGGCTGGTGTTCCAGCGTGTTGAGCCCATGGGCATCGCCGACCACGGCCTGGATGGGCGCGACCAGCAGCGCCATCCAGGCCGCCATGGAGAGCATGGTGCGCGCGGCCTCGTCGTTGCTCCGGCGCAGCAGGTGCCAGGCCCCGGAGGCCCCGACGAAGAAGGCGGTGGCGAGGAACGCGGCGATGGCCATGTGCGCGAGCCGGAAGGGGAACGACGGGTTGAAGATGACTGCCAGCCAGTCGACCGGCACCGCCCGGCCATCGACGATTTCGAAGCCTTGCGGCGTATGCATCCAACTGTTGGAAGACAATATCCAGAAGGTGGAAATCAATGTGCCCAGCGCGACCATGGCGGTGGCGAAGAAGTGCAGGCCCCGGCCTACGCGCTCCCAGCCGAACAACATCACGCCGAGAAAGCCCGCCTCGAGAAAGAACGCGGTCAGAACTTCATAAGTCAACAAGGGTCCGGTAATACCGCCGGCAAAGTATGAAAAGCGGCTCCAGTTGGTGCCGAACTGATAGGCCATTACCAATCCGGAAACGACACCCATGCCGAAGTTGATGGCGAAAATCTTCACCCAAAAGCTGTAAAGATCCCGGTAGACATCTCTTCCGGTTCTAAGCCAAAGACCTTCGAGTACCGTCAGGAAACTGGCGAGACCAATGGTGATGGCCGGAAAGACTATATGGACGCCAACGGTGAAGGCAAACTGCAGACGAGCCAGATCAATTGCGGTCGAGCTGTATGTGTCCATGCTTTCTCTGCCTTGTGGAGTGGAGGGAAAGTTCGCCGGAGAGTGTCGGGCACAAAGCAAGCTAACTAAGTGACCGCTTGCGCCTGTGCAACTCTCGTTCTTTGCCTTGACATCTCGGAAGTGCGCCGCTTAGATTCTAGAACACGATCGAGCGGCATGAGCAAGCTATTTTTTCTCGCAACTTCCTGTTGATCTCATCCAGCAAGTCATGTAACAGGCGCCAGTTTTTCGTTGGCTGGCGACGATGGTTTCTTCTTGAAAGAAAGAAGTTTTGTTTTTTCGGGAGGGTAGAGCGCAAGGCAATATCGCTATAGCGGAGAAAGATAATCGCTATAGCGTCTGAACATATAAAACTGTCGAGCCACGCCCAACTATCGGCCTGCTCGTATATATGGAGCGATCATGACTATTCGACGCAAGGTACCTGGTGTTCGTAAATACGATGGTCCCGCTGGTGGTTGGGGCGCTCTCAAGGCGACGGCCACGGCCGTCCGGGAACAGATGGATACCCTCAAGGCGCCCATCACCCTGATGCGCACCAACCAGCCCGACGGCTTCGACTGCCCCGGGTGCGCCTGGCCGGACAAGGAGCACAGGTCCACCTTCCAGTTCTGCGAGAACGGCGCCAAGGCGGTGACCTGGGAGGCCACCAGCAAGCGCGTCACCCCCGAGTTCTTCGCCAGCCACCCGGTGGCTTCCCTGCTGCACCGCAGCGACTACGAGCTGGAAGACCTCGGGCGCATCACCCACCCGCTGGTGTACGACCGCGCCTCGGACACCTACCAGCCCATCGAGTGGGAAACCGCCTTCGCCCGCATCGGCGAGATTCTCCGTGGCCTGAAGCCCGACGAGGTGGAGTTCTACACCTCCGGGCGGGCCTCCAACGAGGCGGCCTACCTGTACCAGCTGTTCGCCCGGGAATACGGCACGAACAACTTCCCGGACTGCTCGAACATGTGCCACGAGCCCACCAGCGTCGGCCTGCCGCGTTCGATCGGCATCGGCAAGGGCACGGTATCGCTGGATGACTTCGAGGCCTGCGAGCTGATCATCTCCATCGGCCACAACCCCGGCACCAACCACCCGCGGATGATGGGCACGCTGCACGAGGCGTCGCGGCGCAAGGTGCCGATCATGGTGTTCAACCCGCTGCGCGAGCGCGCGCTGGAGCGTTTCGCCGACCCGCAGGACATGATCGAGATGGCCACCTACGGCTCCACCCGCATCGCGTCCTCCTACTTCATGGTCAAGGCAGGCGGCGACGCGGCGGCGATCAAGGGCATCATGAAGGCGCTGCTGGAGATCGAGGACAGCCTGGGCGGCGCGCTCGACTACGAGTTCATCAAGCAGCACACCGTCGGCTTCGATGCGCTGGTCGCCGACCTGCACGCCACCCAGTGGCCGGACATCGAAGCCGCCAGCGGCCTGAAGAAATCCGACCTGGAAATGGTCGCGGCGGCCTACGCGAAGTCCAACGCCACCATCGTGACCTACGGGATGGGCATCACCCAGCACAACGAGGGCACCGCCAACGTCCGGCTCATCTGCGACCTGCTGATGCTGCGCGGCAACTTCGGCAAGCCCGGGGCCGGCATCTGCCCGCTGCGCGGCCACTCCAACGTCCAGGGCAACCGCACGGTGGGCATCACCGAGAAGCCGTCGAGCGCCTTCCTCGGCAAGATCGAACAGGTGCTGGGCTTCAAGCCGCCGGCGCAGCATGGCCACGATGCCGTGCAGGCGATGCAGGCGATGATCGACGGCACGGCCAAGGCGCTGATCTGCCTGGGCGGCAACTTCGCCGTGGCGCTGCCCGACCCCGGCCAGTGCTTCCCGGCCATGGGCAAGCTGGAGCTGAGCGTGCACATCGGCACCAAGCTGAACCGCACGCACCTGCTGGTGGGCAAGCACAGCTTCCTGTTCCCCTGCCTGGGGCGGACCGAGCTGGACGTGCAGGAAACCGGGCCGCAATCGGTGACCGTGGAAGACTCCATGTCGATGGTCCATGCCTCGGCCGGCAAGCTGAAGCCCGCTTCCGACGTCCTGCTCTCCGAGCCGGCCATCGTCGCCGGCATGGCCAACGCCACCCTGCCGGACAGCAAGGTGCCCTGGCTGGAGCTGGTCGCCGACTACGACCGCATCCGCGACCTGATCGAGAAGACGGTGCCCGGCTTCGACGACTTCAATGCCCGCATCCGCGTCCCGGGCGGCTTCCGCATGCCGCTGCCGCCGACCGAGCGCAAGTGGGACACGCCCTCGGGCAAGGCCGAGTTCTTCGTCTTCCCCGGCCTGCACGAAGACAAGGTGGTGGAGGGCGAAGACGTCCTACGCCTGGTGACCATCCGCAGCCACGACCAGTACAACACCACCATCTATGCGCTGGACGATCGCTACCGCGGCGTATTCGGGCGGCGCGACGTGCTCTTCATGAACCCGGACGACCTGGCGGCCAGGGGTTTGGAACATGGCGACCTGGTGGATATAGAAACAATTACCGCGGGGCGCAAACTGCGTTACGAGAAGATCACCGCCATTGAATACAAGATCGCCGCGGGTTCGGTCGCCGCGTACTATCCCGAAGCCAATAGACTGGTGCCGCTGGACTACATAGACGTCGACAGCGGAACGCCCTCCTATAAATCCGTGCCGGTTCGGGTGATGCGCTCGGAAGTCAACTGAGCCAAGTTGCCCAACATATAACCGGGGTGCCAATGGCACCCCTTTCTTTTTCAGCCTTACTTGCAGTTCGGAATAAAACCATTCGGCACGCGCGATGACGATTGTCATGCGCCCGCTATTATCTGGTAGTCTCGAACGCCCAACCGTGATGGTAGTTGCCAAGCAAAATGACAGAAGAACTCCCCAATCCCCAGGCAGTCGACAGTCCGATCACCAGTAGCGCGATCTTTCTCGTGATGACGCTGCTTTCCGGCGAGGAAAACCGCGATGCCGTGCGCGCACTGTGCGGGGATATCGCCGCCCTGGTGCGTTCGGTCGGCAAGCGGGCGCCGGCGGGCAATCTTTCCTGCGTCGTCGGCTTCGGCTCCGAGGCCTGGGACAGGCTGTTCGGCGCGCCTCGCCCGGCGGCGTTGCACACCTTCCGCGAAGTGGGTTCCGGCGAGCGCGTGGCCGTTTCCACGCCGGGCGACATCCTGCTGCACATCCGCGCGGACCAGATGGACCTGTGCTTCGAACTGGCGACCCAGGTGGTCACCCGGCTGGGCAAGGCGGTGGAAGTGGTCGACGAAGTCCAGGGCTTCCGCTACTTCGACATGCGCAGCATGGTCGGCTTCGTCGACGGCACCGAGAATCCTGCGGGCCGCGAGGCGGCCCATTTCACCCTGATCGGCGACGAAGACCCCGGCTTCGCCGGCGGCAGCTACGTCATCGTGCAGAAGTACCTGCACGACATGGCCGGCTGGAACCGGCTGTCCATCGAGGCCCAGGAGCGCATCATCGGGCGCACCAAGCTGTCCGACATCGAGCTGGACGAATCGGTCAAGCCGAGCTGCTCGCACAGCTCCCTCACCACCCTGGTCAAGGACGGCAAGGAAGTGAAGATCCTGCGCGACAACATGCCTTTCGGCCGGCCGGGGGCAGGGGAGTTCGGCACCTATTTCATCGGCTATGCCCGCTCGCCCGAGCCCATCGAGGAAATGCTGCAGAACATGTTCGTCGGGCGCCCGGCGGGCAACTACGACCGCTTGCTGGATTACAGCCGCGCGGTGACCGGCAGCCTGTTCTTCGTTCCCTCCGCCGACCTGCTGGAGCAACTCGCCGAATAACTTCCCGTGTTCGAGCGGTTTTCCCGGTAACTTCCCTGGACTATTGCGGCGACTCACTTCGCCGCAATAGTTTTCCAGGGAATCCGAAGTTGCTCCGGCATGTTCCGCTGAGCTTCCTTCGTTTCATTGTTTTGTAGCTATAGCGTCGCTGCTTATCATCTTTCGTTGTTTGGCTATCGTCGATTTCGTCTGGCGCTCTTCCACTTCCCGGACTATGGTGAACGGACGGTGTAATAACCGTTCCGGCTTTTCGAGTTTTCCTGTCTCTTTCGTTTCGAAAAAACAGTGCATGCCAAGTCTCCGGGTTCGTTATTGAACTCATCCATGGCTATGCGCTGCTGGAGATGCGGCCGCTCGATTACAAGCGCCCACTTGTTGCGTGGAGAAAGTTCATCATGGCGACTCTCTGTGAAATCTGTAATGCGCGACCCGCCGTTGCCCGCGTGACCGTCGTACAGAATGGCGAGCGCAAGTCGATGTCGATCTGCGACCACGACTACCGTCAGTTGATGCGGCACCAGAGCATGCTCAATCCGTTCGACTCGCTGCTGGGGGGCGGCGGGCTTTCACGCTTCTTCGACAGGTTCGGCGGCGCGGGCGAGGAGGGCGATGGTTTCGGCATGGCCGCCGAAGTGCCCCGCGAGTCGGTCGACGCCACCGATGCCTTCAGCGCCCAGACCCTGGAGATTCTCCAGCGCGCCGCGGAAAAGGCCCACGAGCTCAGGCGCAACGAACTGGATACCGAGCACCTGCTGTACGTGCTGGCCGACACCGACGTGGTGAGCGCCCTGCTCAAGGAACTGAAGCTGTCGCCGGAGGACATCAAGGGCTACATCGACCAGCATGCGCAGACCGGCAACGCCTCCGCCGACGCGCCGGTGGACCGCATGACCATCTCGCCGCGCCTGAAGAAGGCCTTCCAGCTGGCCTTCCAGGCCTCGCGGGACCTGGGGCATTCCTACGTCGGCCCGGAGCACCTGCTGATCGGCCTGGCCTCGGTGCCCGAGAGCCTGGCCGGCACGCTGCTGAAGAAGTACGGCGTGACCCCCGAGACGCTGCGCCAGAAGGTGGTCAAGATCGTCGGCAAGGGCGCCGAAGACGGCCGCGTGGATACCCCCAGCGGCACGCCGACGCTGGACAAGTTCGGCCGTGACCTCACCCAGCTGGCGCGCCAGGGCAAGCTGGACCCGGTGCTGGGGCGGGCCCAGGAGATCGAGAACGCCATCGAGGTGCTGGCCCGGCGCAAGAAGAACAACCCGGTGCTGATCGGCGAGCCCGGCGTCGGCAAGACGGCGATCGTCGAAGGGCTGGCCCAGCGCATCGTCAACGGCGACGTGCCGGAAGTGCTGCGCGGCAAGCGCCTGGTGGAGGTGAACTTGAACTCGATGGTCGCCGGCGCCAAGTACCGCGGCGAGTTCGAGGAACGGGCCAAGCAGCTGATCGACGAAGTCACGGCCAAGCACGACGAGCTGGTGCTGTTCATCGACGAGCTGCACACCATCGTCGGCGCCGGGCAGGGCGGCGAGGAGGGCGGGCTGGACATCGCCAACGTGCTCAAGCCGGCCCTGGCCCGCGGCGAGCTGAGCCTGATCGGCGCCACCACGCTCAACGAGTACCAGAAGTACATCGAGAAGGACGCCGCGCTGGAACGCCGCTTCCAGCCGGTGTTCGTCCCCGAGCCGACGGTGGAGCAGACCATCGTCATCCTCCGGGGCCTGCGCGACAAGCTCGAGGCCCACCACCAGGTGACCTTCGCCGACGATGCCTTCGTCGCCGCCGCGGAACTCGCCGACCGCTACATCACCAACCGCTTCCTGCCGGACAAGGCCATCGACCTGATCGACCAGGCCGCCGCCCGCGTGCGCATCGGCGCCACCTCGCGGCCGGCAGACATCCAGGAGCTGGAGGCGGAGATCGCCCAGCTCAAGCGCGAGCAGGACTACGCGACCTCGCGCAAGCGCTTCGACGAGGCGAAGAGCTTCGAGGAGCTGATCGGCGAGAAACAGACGCAGCTGGAGGAACGCTCCGAGGCCTGGGAACGCAAGACCGGTTCCGAGACCCTGGAGGTCACCACCTCGTCCATCGCCGAGGTGGTCTCGCGGCTGACCGGCATCCCGGTGGCGGAGCTGACCCAGGAAGAACGCCAGAAGCTGCTGAAGATGGAAGAGACGCTGCGCGAGCGGCTGATCGGCCAGGAGCACGCGGTGGTGGCGGTCAGCGATGCGGTGCGCCTGTCCCGCGCGGGCCTCGGCCAGGCCCACCGGCCCATCGCCACCTTCCTGTTCCTCGGCCCGACCGGGGTGGGCAAGACCGAGCTGGCCAAGGCGCTGGCGGAGAGCGTGTTCGGCGACGAGCAGGCGATCATCCGCATCGACATGTCCGAGTACATGGAGCGCCATGCCGTGGCCAGGCTGATCGGCGCGCCGCCGGGCTACGTCGGCTACGACGAGGGCGGCCAGCTGACCGAGCGCGTGCGCCGGCGGCCGTACAGCGTGATCCTGCTGGACGAGATCGAGAAGGCCCACCCCGACGTCAACAACGTGCTGCTGCAGGTCTTCGACGACGGTCGGCTCACCGACGGCAAGGGCCGGGTGGTGGACTTCAGCAACACCATCATCATCGCCACCAGCAACCTCGGCGCCTCGATCATCATGGACAACCTCGAACGCCCCGAGGCCGAGCGCATGGACGACAAGGCGCTGCGCGACGAGCTGATGGGCGTGCTCAAGGGACACTTCCGTCCGGAGTTCCTCAACCGCGTCGACGACATCATCGTGTTCCATGCGCTGTCCCGCGACGACATCCGCGCCATCGTCCGCATCCAGCTGCAGCGGGTAGTGCGCACGGCCGCCGCGCAGGACATCACCCTGACGGTCGATGAGTCCCTGGTCGATCACCTGGTCGACGTGGGCTACCAGCCCGAGTTCGGCGCCCGCGAGCTGAAGCGGCAGATACGCCAGGAAGTGGAGACGCGCCTGGCGCGGGAAATCCTCGGGGACAAGGTGGTTTCCGGGGACAGCATCGCCCTGGGCTACGACAAGGAGGCCGGCAAGGTGACGCTGGAGAAGGGCGGCGCCCAGCCCCCGGCGGCTGAGCCGCCCGCGCCGCCGGCCGACGCGGAGCAGACCGGAACCTGAAGACGGGCGGACGGGTAGCGTTCACCCCGGGCGCTACCCGTGCCCTCACCAGCGCGCGGCGGCCTGGCTGTCCGTCTCGCGGGCCGCCACCCATTGCCAGCCGTGGGGCGTGCGTTCGCGCTTCCAGAACGGGGCGCGGGTCTTCAACTGGTCCATGATGTATTCGCAGGCTTCGAAGGCGTCCCGCCGGTGCCGGCTGGTGACGCCGACGAAGACGATCGGCTCGGCCGCCGCGAGGGCGCCGACGCGGTGCAGCACTTCGAGGTCGAGCAGCGCCCAGCGCTCCCGCGCCGCCGCGGCGATCTGCTCCAGGCTCCTTTGCGTCATGCCCGGGTAGTGCTCCAGGAACAGCTCGCTGACTTCGGCGCCGCCGTCCAGGTCGCGCACGTAGCCGACGAAGCTCACCAGGGCGCCGGCGCCGCCGGAGCGCCCGCGCAGCCGCTCGATGAGTTCACCGGCATCGAAGCCCTGCTGTTGCACGCAGATGCTCATTCAGCCTCCCGTCACCGGCGGGAAGAACGCCACTTCGTCGCCATCGGCGAGGGGCTCGTCCAGGCTGCATAACTCCTGGTTGCGCGCGCACATCAGGTTGCCCTGGCTGAACACCTCGGCCCAGGCGCCGCCGCGGCTGGCCAGGTGGTCGCGGAGGTCGCCCAGCGTGGCCAGGGCCGGCTGCCAGGGCAGGGGCTCGCCCTCGCTGCCGAGCAGTTCGCGGTAGCGGGCGAAGTACTGCAGGCGGATCATCGCGCGTCCTCCACCTGGTACAGGCCCGAGCGGCCGCCGGCCTTGCGCAGCAGCCGCACCCAGTCGATCTGCATGCCGCGGTCGATCGCCTTGCACATGTCGTAGAGCGTCAGGGCCGCGACGCTGGCCGCCGTCAGGGCTTCCATCTCCACGCCCGTCGCGCCTTTCAGGCGGCAGCTCGCGACGATGCGCACCGAGTCCGGCAACACCGGCTTGAGCTCGACGCTGACCGCGCTGAGCAGCAGCGGGTGGCACAGCGGGATGAGTTCATGGGTGCGCTTGGCCGCCATGATCCCGGCGATCCGCGCGGTGGCGAAGACATCGCCCTTGGGGTGGCCCTGTTCGAGGATCAGGTCGAGGGTTTCAGGTTTCATCCTGATCCAGGCTTCGGCCACGGCTTCGCGCTGGCTGTCCTGCTTCGCGGTGACGTCGACCATGCGGGCATGGCCGCGATTGTCCAGGTGGGTCAGCGTCGCCGCCGACTCATGGGCTTGGTTCATCGGGACTCCGGGGCGCGCGGGTCAGGGCGCCGGGCTGTAGAGCCTGGGCAGGCTGTGGTGGGGAAGGTGGATGAGGTTGAGCTGGTTGCGGCGCGCCCATTCCACGGTCAGGGCGGTGGGCGCCGAGAGGCTGACCAGGGTGCCGATGCGCGCCCGCACCGCCTTGTGAATGAGTTCCAGGCTGCAGCGGCTGGTGACGACGACGAAGCCCTCGGCGGGTTCGAAGCGCGCCTGGGCCATGGCGCCGATCAGCTTGTCCAGGGCGTTGTGCCGGCCGATGTCCTCGCGGCACAGGCGCACCTCGCCCTGGGCGTCGAGGTACAGGGCGGCGTGCAGGGCGCCGCTGTCGCGGGCGACCGTCTGGGCGGCGTTGATGCGCTCGCGCAGGCCCTCCAGCAGGCGCGCTTCCGGCAGCGGCGCGAGGCGCAGCGGGGTCAGCGCCGGCAGCGCCTGGTCCAGCGCCTCGACCCCGCAGATGCCGCAGCCGCTGGTGCCGGCCAGTTGCCGGCGGTGGCCCTTCAGCGCCCAGAAGGCGCGGTTGGTTATTTCGACCTGGGCCAGGTACGACTCGCCGGAACCGGTGATTTTTATATCGCGGATTTCATCCAGGGAAGTGACGATTTCATTGGTCAGGCTGAAACCCCTGACGAAGTCTTCCATATTACCCGGCGATATCATCATCACCGCCTGGTTGATGCCGTTATAACTGATGGCCAATGCCGTTTCCCGGGCAAGTACGGCCTCGCCGATTATCCAGTTCTCGCCCAACTCGACATAACTATAGGTTTGCGCGGGCGCGGGCGGCGCATTGATATCGGATATATCGGTTCGAGCTTCGTCGATCAGCTCCATCACGGCACCTTGTGTCTTGTTGCCTGCTTTCAGGTTACGCAGGCGATCAAATAACGTCCAATCGCTTGTTCCGATCCGTCAATAAGACTCCTCTATGACGGAAACAACGCATTCGATGCAGGCCGGAAGTTGCTTTCACGGCCGGGTTTCGATGGCGCCGCTCTGCGCCGCCAGCAGCACTTCGGGGCTGTTCAGGTTCTGCAGGCGCAGGTCCTGGCAGGAGCACGGCAGGCCCTTGGCCCGGGCGGCCAGGAGCAGCCGCAGCAGGCTTCGCTCGCCCGCCGCCCAGGCCGCCTCCAGGGTCGGCAACAGGGCCTTGGGCAGCAGGCTGAACATCGGCTGCCATTGGCTGCCCTGGCGCAGCATCAGCGGGTAGCCGAGGCCCTTGCCGAGGTGCGCCAGCATGGCGCGGACGAGCGCCTGGTCGACCAGCGGCGCATCGCAGGGCAGCACCAGCATCCACGCGTGCCTGGCCTGTTCCAGGCCCGCGATCACACCCGCCAGGGGGCCCGGATAGCCGTCGACCGAATCGCTCACGCAGCGGTCCGAATAGGTCGCGTAGACAGCCTGGTTGCGGTTGCAGGAAATGATCAGGTCGTCGGTCAGTTCGCGCACCACGGCATGGATATGCGCGATGAACGGCTTGCCGCGGAAGAGCATCAGTCCCTTGTCCTTTCCTCCCATTCTCTGGCCTTTTCCACCGGCGAGCAGAAGTATGGAACAGGGTATTTCGATAGTGCTCATGCTCGTTGTATCCGAAGGCTCGGAATCGAAGGCGGAAAACTACAGAACTTGCAGCGGATGCGTCCAATTGCAAATGCTTACCGGAAGATAGATGCGCCTTATCGGGAACACTCTTCTTGTCGATAGAAGACTCCGATCGGAGGGTTTGCCATATCGATTGGACGACGCCGGTCTTTGTCTCTAGTTTCCACGGAAACTTCCAACTGGAGCGATGCCCCGTGAGTGTCAAACCGAATACGGAATTCATTCCGCTGAACATCGCGGTATTGACCGTCAGCGATACGCGAACTTTCGAAAACGATACGTCGGGCGAGTTGCTGGCGAGCCGCTGCGTCGAGATCGGCCACCGCCTGGTGGCGCGCGTGCTGCTCAAGGACGACCTCTACCGGATACGCGCGCAGGTCGCCGCCTGGATCGCCGACGATGACGTGCAGGTGGTGCTGATCACCGGCGGCACCGGCTTCACCGGCCGCGACAGCACTCCGGAGGCCGTCGCCTGCCTGCTGGACAAGCAGGTCGAGGGCTTCGGCGAGCTGTTCCGCGCGCTGTCGATCCTCGACATCGGCAGCTCCACCGTGCAGTCCCGCGCCCTGGCCGGCCTGGCCAACGGCACCCTGGTGTGCTGCCTGCCGGGCTCCACCGGGGCCTGCCGGACGGCCTGGGAGGGCATCCTGGTCGAGCAGCTCGATTCGCGGCACCGCCCCTGCAACTTCGTCGCGCACCTCAAGCCCGGCAACGCCTGCGGGCCGCGCCAATGAAGGGCGCGGCGCTGATGCCGGTCGACGAGGCCCTGGGCCGCCTGCTCGACCTGGCGCAAGGCTCGCCCATCGCCGATATCGAGGAACTGGCGCTGGCCCTGGCCGATGGCCGCGTGCTGGCGCGCGACCTGTTCGCGCGGACCGACTCGCCGCCCTGGGCCAACAGCGCCATGGATGGCTATGCCTTCAGGCTTGCGGACCTGGACGGGCGGGCGCTGCGCATCTCCCAGACGATCTTCGCCGGCCAGGCGCCGGCGCCGCTGGAGCCCGGCACCTGCGCGCGCATCTACACGGGCGCGCCGCTGCCGGAAGGGGCCGACTGCGTGCAGATCCAGGAGAACTGCAGGCTGCTCGACGACCAGCGGGTGCTGATCGAAGGCCAGCCGCGGGCCGGCGCCAACGTTCGGCCGCGGGCGGACGAGATCGCCGCCGGCGAACCTCTGCTCGAAGCCGGCCGGGTATTGGGGCCGGTATCCCTGGGGGTTCTGGCTTCCCAGGGCTATGAGCGCGCGCCGGTCGTGCGGCGCCCCCGGGTCGCGCTGCTTTCCACCGGCGATGAACTGGTCGCCGCGGGCCAGGCGCTGGCGCCCGGGCAAATCTACGACAGCAACCGCACGCTGCTGCGGGCGCTGCTCCAGCGCCTGGGTTGCGAGGTCGTGGAGCTGGGCCGCGTGGGAGACGACCCCGAGGCGATCCGCGCGGCCCTCGACGCCGGCCGCGCGAACGACCTGATCCTCAGTTCCGGCGGCGTCTCGGTGGGCGAGGCCGATTTCATCGGCCAGCTCCTGCGCGAGCAGGGCGAGGTGCTGCTCTGGAAGCTGGCCATCAAACCGGGCAAGCCGTTCACCTTCGGCCAACTGGACGCAACGCCCTTCATCGGGCTACCGGGGAACCCCGGCTCGTCCCTGGTGACCTTCCTGCTGCTGGTGCGGCCCTACCTGCTGCGGCGGATGGGCGTGGCCGCGGTCCGGCCCAGGCGCTACCCGCTGCCGGCGGGCTTCGACTGGCCTTCGGCGGGTACCCGCCAGGAATACCTGCGGGTGCGCATCGAGAACGGTGTCGCCCTGCTGCTGCCGGGGCAGAGCTCCGGCACCCTGCTGAGCGCGGCAGTGGCCGACGGCCTGCTGGAAGTCCCGGCAGGCAGGACTTTCGCGGCGGGGGAATGGCTGGACTTCCTGCCGTTCGACGGGCTCTGGGGCGCGGCGAATGACGCGCGCTGAGCATTACATCGTCATCGGCGACAACGCCCTGGCCTACAACGCCTGGCGGGAACTGAACGCAAGGGGCCAGGCCGCGATCCGCCTGCTGCCCAGCCGAACCTCGACGGCAGCCCCGGACGCCGTGCTGGGCGATCCTCAGGACGTGGAAGTGCTCCGGCGGGCGGGCGCGGAGAGAGCGGTGGCCATACTGGCGATGCTCGACGACGATTCGCACAACCTGGCCGTGCTGCGGGCATTGCAGGCGCTCGCCTGCAGTGCGCTCACGGTGGTGACGGTCAATGACTCGCGGAACCTTCCGCGTATCCGCCAGCTGCGGCCCGGCGCTGTCATAGCGCCGGTGATGGAGGATGGGGGAGTGGCTGCGCGGGTCGTTCAGGGTGGGCAGATACCTTTGGACCTGCTGCCGCACTGTGTGCTCCAGCAAGAGGGTGTTGCTGGCGAGCACGGCTTCTCGTAGGAGCGAGCTTGCTCGCGAACAAATACGGTGCCATGCGGTTCGCGAGCAAGCTCGCTCCTACGAAGAGCATCCTGGCGCGGCCCGGTGGCTTTTGGGCTTTGGGTTGGCTCCGCTCCCTCTCCCTGAAGGGAGAGGGAGCTTGTCCGTGCCGGCGGACAGCAATGGTTTCAACCTGAACCGTCATCTCCGGCTGACGCCGAAACATCCACTCACTCCGAACGGTCCCCTCTCCCTTCAGGGAGAGGGTTAGGGAGAGGGGCTCTTGGCTCTTGACTCCAACAGCCCCCAACCTGACCTAGAACAACGGCAACGTATAACTCACGATCAACCGGTTCTCATCCTGATCCCGCTGCGTCGCCGTGCCCGAGCCGCTGACCGGCAGGCCGCTGCGCATGGTGGCGTTCTTCCAGGCCAGGCCCAGGCCCTTGAAGGTGCCCTCGGGGACCACGTAGCCCACCGCGATGTCGCGTTCCCACTCGCCCTGGTCGCCGCGGCCGGTCCTGATGTCGTCGGCGTTGAGGTAGAGCACGCTGAAGGTCAGGCCCGGCACGCCGAGCTTGGCGAAGTCGTAGGCGTAGCGGCCGATCCAGGTGCGCTCGCCGGCGTGGTTGAACTTCAGCAGCTGGGCGTCGGTGTGCAGGTAGGTGCTGGTACCTTCGCCGTCGCCGCGGTTCAGGTAGGGGAAGTCGCTGTCGCCGGTGAGCACCTGGTAGCCGGCGCCGATGCTGTGGCCGGCGAGGCTGTAGGTGAGCAGGCCGCTGTAGACGTTGTTGTCCACCTCGCCCTTGGTCACGCCGCTGCCGTAGTAGCCGCTGCTGACGTAGCCGTCGGCGCGCCCGGAGGTGCTGCCGTTCTTGCCGTCGGAATCGCTGATGAACACCCGCAGGTCGGTCTTCAGGGTGCCCGGGCCGACCGCCCAGTTGTGCGTCAGGCCGAGGAAGTGCTGCTGGTAGAAGTCGGTCAGTTGGCCGTAGTAGTACTGCAGCGTCAGGTCCTTGGTGGCCTTGTAGTCGCCGCCGGCGAAGTAGAACTTGTTGCTGTCGCGGGAGCTGGCGCTGCTGCCGTTGGCGCCGGCGATGGACATGCTGCGCCAGTCGGTGGAGTTGCGGCCCTTGGTGTGGGTCAGCTGGCCGCCGATCAGGGTCAGGTCCTTGAACTCGTTGGAGGTGACCTGGCCGCCCTCGTAGGTCATCGGCAGCAGGCGCGCGTCGTTGTAGACCACCACCGGCAGCTTGGGCTGCAGGGTGCCGTAGCGGAACTCGGTCTTCGACACTTTCGCCTTGGCGGTCAGGCCCAGGCTGCTGAATTCGTCCACCGCGCTGCCGTCGCTCTCCAGCGGGAAGATGGTGCCGGGCTGGCGGTCGATGCCGCTCTTGCCGGACCGGCCGCCGCCGTCCAGGCGCAGGCCGAGCAGGCCCAGGGCGTCGACGCCGAAGCCGACGGTGCCCTCGGTGAAGCCGGAGGCATAGTTGAGCATGAAGCCCTGGCCCCATTCTTCCTGCTTGCTGGGCGAGGCGGGGCCGTTGCGGTTGTCGGTGTTGATGTAGAAGTTGCGCAGGCCGAGGCTGGCCTTGCTGTCCTCGATGAACCCGCCGGCGCTGGCCTGCTGGGCGAGGACGCCCGCGGCGATCGCCAGGGTGAGGGTGGATCGCTTCATATGAATGCTCCTGATAACGGTTCGAGTGTCGCGCCTGACTCCGAGCAGAAAGTGTTTTATTCCGTTATTTACTTTTTTATATAGCGATACTTGTAAAAAACGCCATGAATATGGCGTTGATAGAAAACAAGGGCGCTTCTTCTTGCTACGTAAGGCGCTGGCTATGACGCCAAACTGCAAGGGAAGTGTCAAGCGATATTTGATTTTCCTGGAGAATGAAAGGCGAAGTGCATTGGCGGATACTCGGGATCGATCTTGCAAGATATGGACTTTCCTGATTGGGCAAGTACCGGCTTATTGTTTTTCGAAAAGCGCCGCACCCAGTGGAAGTTCCAACTATGCAGTTCAGCGAATGCCCGGGCGCCGAGGGCTGCGGCGTCAACCGGCCCTCGGTGGAAGTTTCAGGTGAATCTTTCTGGGATGTTCTCTTTCATTCCCGGGCGAAACATTCGAACTTGCAGGTAACGCTCATCAGGAAGGGGACGGATAGTTCGAATATTTCATCAGCGCCGGAATACCACTGCGGGCGTTGGCGGTCGCGGCCAGTTGGCGTTCTTCGGCGCTCGCGTATTCCCGGTCCCAGGCCAGCACCTTGGGCGTCATCAACTTGTGCCAGAGCGGCGGGAGCATGGCGACGATGATGGTGGTCAGGTAGCCGCCGACCATCATCGGCGCGTCGGGGAAGGGCTTCAGGTCCTGGTAGGGCACCTCGCCCTGGGTGTGGTGGTGGGAGTGGCGGGTCAGGTTGAACATGGTCCAGGAGCTGATGCGCTTGTTGGTGTTCCAGGAATGCCGCGGCTGCACGGGGGTGGCCGGGTTGCGCACCATGCCGTAGTGCTCCATGTAGTTGACGATCTCCAGCAGGGCCTTGCCCCACAGCGCGCAGGCGATGAAGAACAGCGCGGCGGGCCACTGGCCGATGGCGTAGGCCGCGGCCACCAGCAGCAGGCTCATGCCGTGCCCGCGCAGCACCGCGTTGCGCCAGCCGAGCAGCCAGTAGCCCTTGCGCGCCAGGCGCTGCTTCTCGATGTGCCAGGCGCTGAGGTTGCCGCGCAGGGTCGAGATCAGCACGTGGGCGTAGACGTTGCGCCCGCGCGGCGCGGTGGCCGGGTCCTCGGTGGTGGAGACGTAGCGGTGGTGGCCGTAGACGTGCTCGATGGAGAAGGTGGTGTCGAAGCTGAACGCCAGCAGCCAGCGGCCGATGAGCACGGAGACCGGGTCCCAGGTGCGGTGCGTCAGCTCATGGGCGGTGATGGTGCCGATGGTGCCGATCATCAGGCCGGTGAGGACCCAGGCGCAGATGTGCTGGCCAAGGTTGGTGGCGTCCCGGGCGACGATCAGGTCGTAGCCCGTCGCCTGGCCCAGGGCGGCGCCGAAGCCGAGGAAGTCGCCGTCGCTGACGCCCCAGAGCGCCGCGAAGACGATGAAGCACAGCAGCGGCAGGGCCAGCCACAGCTGGAAGGTGAGGATGCCCGGGTGATGGAACTCGGGCGTGCTGGTGTCGTCGCCGCAGACCAGGTCGCCGACCACGTAGAGCGTCAGCACGGCGGCCAGGCCGTAGGCGATCCAGGGGCCGCCGGCGAGCAGGGCGGCGGCCGAGCACAGGCCGACGGCGTGGAACAGGAAGTACTTGAGGTAGTGCAGCGCGTTCATGGGCATCTGTCTCTCTTGTTATTGGGCTTCGGGTTACAGGCTTGCGGGTTGCGTGGCTGCGCTTTCCGCGGCGGCATGGGGAGCCTGTTGCAGCGTGAAGCGGTCGGCATGGATGTTTTCGCGGGCCACGCCATGCCGTTGCAGCAGGGCGCTGGCGCTGTCGATCATCCCCGGCGGCCCGCACAGGTAGGCGTGGCTGCCGGCCTGCAGCAGCACCGGTATCTGTTCGCTGACCAGGCCCCGCGCGCCCTCCCAGGCGGCGTGGCGGTCCGCTTCGGAAAGCACCGGGACGAAGTGAAAGGCCCCGGGCCACTGCCGGGCGAGCGCCTGGATTTCCTCCAGGGCGTAGAGGTCGTGCTCCTGCCGGGCGCCGAACAGCAGGGTGACCGGGCGCCGCACGTTGCCGGCCAGCGCGTCCTGGAGGATGGCCAGCAGCGGGGCCAGGCCGCTGCCGCCGGCCACCAGCAGCAGCGGGGCGTCGGCCGGGCGCAGGTGGAACTGGCCCAGCGGGCCCTTGAGGCTCGCGCCCTGGCCGACCAGCGAGTGGCTATCGACCAGCGTGGTGAGCCGGCCGCCGGGCACCTTGCGGATGAAGAAGCTGACCTTGGCATCGGCCCGCGGAGGCGAGGCGAAGGAGAAGCTCCGGGCGTGATTGGGCAGGCAGTCGAGGCTGAGCTCGGCGTACTGCCCGGCCTGGTAGGGCAGGCCCGTTTCGAGCTGGAGGGTCAGGCGGGTGATGTCGTGGGTGAGGCGCTCCTGCGCCACTACCTTGCCGCGGACCTGGCGGGCCTCCTGCTGCGCGCTGTCGACCTCGATGCTCACGTCGCCGCGCGGCACGCTCTGGCAGGCCAGGATGTAGCCCTGGTCGAGTTCCTCGGCGCTGAGGATGTAGCCGGTCTCGGTCAGTTCCCTGACCTTGCCCTGCAGCAGCCGGCACTTGCAACTGGCGCAACCGCCGACGCGGCAGCTGTGGGGGAAGTCGATGCCGCTGCGCAAGGCGGCTTGCAGCAGGGTCTCGCCGGGCTCGACACGGATGCTGGCGCCGTTGATCGAGGCGTTTGCCGCACGGTTTCTGTTCAGGAAGGCAAACATGCGTCCTCCGTTCTAATCGTTGTGGGTCGGGACGCTTCAATGCTAGGGACGGCGGCGGGCGGCGGAGAGGTTCCCGATTGACATTCCAGGGGTCATTTGTTGACATCTTCGCGCCCCCCGGAACCCTGTGAGGTCGAGCCCTTGTCGGACTTCGTATTGCCAATGCCCTACCTGCGACAGATCGCCGAGCAGCTGCGGGCCATGCAGAAGGACGCGCAGGCCTGGTTCGCCCGCAGCGGCCTGGACGAGCGCCAGCTCGACGAGCCGGGCTTCCAGCTCGGTTTCCCGCAGTTCCAGCAACTGCTGCGCGACGCCATCGCGCTGACGGCGGAACCGGCGCTGGGGCTGCTGATCGGCGAGCGCCTGGTGGTCAACACCCACGGCATCCTCGGTTATGCGGCGATGCAGAGCGGCACCCTGCGCCAGGCCCTGGAGTTGCTGCAGCGCTACCTGGCGCTGCGCACCACGCTGTTCAGCCTGAGCTACGAATGCGATGAGCGGGCAGGGCAGGTACAGGTGCGCTTCCAGCCCGGCTATGCCCTGGGCGACATCGAGCGCACGGTGCTGGAGGCAGTGATGCTGGCGGTCAGCAACATCTTCGCGGCGATGACCCTCGGCAGTTGCCCGCTGCTCCAGGTCAGGCTGCCGTTCGCGGAGCAGCCCTACGCCGCGCTGGCCGAGGAGCTGTTCCGCTGCCCGGTGGCCTACGGGCAGCCCTGGGCCGGCTTCAGCCTGGACCTGGCGGTGATCGACCAGCCGCTGAAGCTGGCCGACCCCGCGGCCTTCCGCGAGGCCGAAGCCATATGCCGGCGGGAGCTGGAGCGGCTGGGCGAAACCGCCTCCATGGGCGCCCGGGTGCGGCGCGCCATGCTGGAGAAGCACAACGGCTTCCCCAGCCTGAAGGTCACCGCGCGCCTGTTCCACATGACGCCGCGCACCCTGCACCGCCACCTGCTGGCGGAGGGGACGTCATTCAAGCTGATCCTCGAGGACGTGCGCCGCACCCTGGCCATCGAGCACCTGAAGGCCGGCCACCTGAGCATCGAGGAAATCGCCTACACCCTGGGCTACACCGACCTGGCCAACTTCCGCCGCGCCTTCAAGCGCTGGGAGGGCATGCCGCCCTCGGCGTACCGAGCCAGCCTCGGCGCTCAGCTGAGGACGTAGTCCACCGGCTGCAGGGGCGGCGGCAGGTCCTTGCAGCCCAGGGCGCCGAGGATGTCGCGCTCGATGACGCGGACCATGGCGTCGGTGGGCAGGTCGTTCTCTTCGCGGCCGAAGGGGTCTTCCAGCTCGTTGCTGATGGCGTCCAGGCCGAAGAAGGTGTAGCTGACGATGGTGGTGAAGATGGGCGCCATCCAGCCCAGCGGCTCGGCCATGGCGAAGGGCAGCAGGATGCAGAAGATGTAGATGGTGCGGTGCAGCAGCAGGGTGTAGGGGAAGGGGATGGGCGTCGCCTTGATCCGCTCGCACACGCCCTGGGCATCGGTGAAGGCGGCCAGGCGCTGCTCCAGCGTCACGTAGCGCCATTCGCTGATGCGTTTTTCTTCGGCCAGCTGCGAGCAGACGCTGCCGATGTGCTGGAGGATGCCGTCGGTGACGTTGTGCGCGGCGATCGGCGTGTCGCTGGCGAGCCAGGGGCGGGCGGCCTTCAGCTCGTCCTCGTTGCGCAGCCGCGCGTTGAGCGCGTGGGCGTAGCCGCAGAGCGCGCGCAGCAGGCGTTCGCGCAGGGCGGCGTCGGTGATGGCGACGCTCTCGCGGATGAACGAGCGCATGTCGATGATCACCTTGCCCCAGGTCTTGCGGCCTTCCCACCAGCGGTCGTAGCAGGCGTTGTTGCGGAAGCTCATGAAGATCGACAGCGACAGGCCCAGCAGGGTGAAGGGCGTGGCGTTGACCCGCGCGAAGAACGCCGGGTGGTGTTCCTCCACCAGCACGATCAGCGCCGCCAGGATGGTGACCATCAGGCTGCGGAAGGCGATGCGCTTGGCGATGGAGCCCTTGAGCGTGAACAGCACGCGCAGCATGTCGGGTTGCGGTTGGACGATCATGGCGATTCCAGGTGGGCGGCTAGCCGCCGGTCATGTTCATGAAGCGCAGGATCTGCACTTCGCCGCCGACCTCGAAATGGTGGCGCTGGGGCTTGAGCCGCATGGCCTGGCGGATCGCCTTGTCCAGCCGCTCGGCGTCGCCGGGGTGGGCGCGCAGCACCTGCTTGAGGTCGGCCGAATGCTCGTTGCCCAGGCACAGCAGCAGGCGGCCCTCGACGGTCAGGCGCACGCGGTTGCAGCTGCCGCAGAAGTTGTGGCTGTGCGGTGAGATGAAACCGATGCGGATTTCCGGCGCCTCGGCCAGGCGGCAGTAGCGCGACGGGCCCTGGGTGGATTCGGCGGATTCGATGAGGGTGAACCGCTCGCCGATGCGCTGGCGCACCTCGTCGCTGGAACAGTAGGACTCGCCGCGCTGGTGCTCGCTGATCACGCCCAGGGGCATTTCCTCGATGAAGGAGATGTCCAGTTGGCGGTCGATGGCGAAGCGCACCAGGTCGACCACCTCGTGGTCGTTGCGGCCCTTGAGCACCACGCAGTTGAGCTTGGTGTGGCGGAAACCGGCGCGGCGCGCGGCGTCGATGCCGGCGATCACCTGCTGCAGGTCGCCGGTGCGGGTGAGCGCCTTGAAGCGCTGCGCATCCAGGCTGTCGAGACTGATGTTCAGCCGCGCCAGGCCGGCGTCGTGCAGCGGCTGCGCCAGGCGCTGGAGCTGCGAGCCGTTGCTGGTCATGCACAGCTCGCGCAGGCCGGGCAGGGCGGCGATGCGCGCGCACAGCTCGACGATGCCCTGGCGCACCAGGGGCTCGCCGCCGGTGAGGCGGATCTTGCGCGTGCCCAGGGCGACGAAGCGCTCCGCCACGCGGTACAGCTCGTCGAGGGTGAGGATGCGCTGGCGCGGCAGGAACTGCATGTTCTCGGCCATGCAGTACACGCAGCGGAAGTCGCAGCGGTCGGTCACCGACATGCGCAGGTAATCGATCTTCCGATTGAAACCGTCGATGAGTTCGCCAGTATTGTCATTCAATTCCGAGTTGCCTCTCGAAGTGATCGTTCATTGCTCTTTGCACGCAGGCGTTGGCATCTTTTTATTAATGCTCTGGCGATCTTCGAGGTGAGGCTAGTCAGTTCGCCCAGGGGCGTCAAATTGCTTTTGATTACCGGTTGATAAGAGTGGTCTATCAAGCGCCTTAATTGTCCATTCCGCCCTTCTACTGCGGGCATTCCAGGGCTGATAGACGGTTCTGATCAGGGTTTAATTTATTTCGATTGGACGCAATCTCCGCTTCTCAATAGCCTGATGTCACAAGGCGAACCAATGTCTTTCCAGCTTTCAGGCCGATTGTTCGAAAAAAAGGCCCTGGAACTTGGACCTGAACACAACTCACCCGGTGTTGCGAACAGCAAGTTTCGCGCAAGGAAGTTGCTCGCTCAGCGTTCCGATATTGGCGTGCTCTTAGCGTCGCCTTTTTCTGCCTGAGAACTTTCATTCTCTGCGTGTAATCGAGGAATGCCTGAATGAGCCAAGACGAACATATAAGGAGCTACACCGGACCGGCCGCCGGCTGGGGCGCGCTCAAGAGCGTGACCAAGAGCTGGCTGGGCAGCGAGAACGCGGTCAAGAACCTGCGGGCGATGCTCAAGACCAACCAGAACAGCGGCTTCGACTGCCCCGGCTGCGCCTGGGGCGAGTCGCCCGAGAACGGCCTGGTGAAGTTCTGCGAGAACGGCGCCAAGGCGGTCAACTGGGAATCCACCGGGCGCTCCGTCGACCCCGACTTCTTCGCCAAGTACAGCGTCAGCGCGCTGGCCGGGCAGAGCGACTACTGGCTCGAATACCAGGGCCGCCTGACCCATCCCATGCGCTATGACGCGGCCACCGACCACTACGTGGAAACCACCTGGGACGAGGCCTTCGCCCTGATCGCCCGGCACCTGAAGGCGCTGAAGTCGCCGGACGAGGCGGAGTTCTACACCTCCGGCCGGGCCAGCAACGAGGCGGCCTTCCTCTACCAGCTGTTCGTCCGCGCCTTCGGCACCAACAACTTCCCCGACTGCTCGAACATGTGCCACGAGGCCAGCGGCCTGGGCATGGCGGAAACCCTCGGGGTGGGCAAGGGCACCGTGGTCTTCGACGACCTGGAGAAGGCCGACGCCATCTTCGTCATCGGCCAGAACCCCGGCACCAACCACCCGCGCATGCTCGAACCGCTGCGCGAGGCCGTGCACCGCGGCGCCCAGGTGATCTGCATCAACCCGCTGAAGGAACGCGGCCTGGAGCGTTTCCAGCACCCGCAGCACCCCTTCGAGATGCTCAGCAACGGCTCGGAGCCGACCAACACCGCCTACTTCCGCCCGGCCCTGGGCGGCGACATGGCGATGTTCCGCGGCATGGCCAAGTTCCTCCTGCAGTGGGAGCGCGAGGCTCAGGCCAACGGCGAGCCGCCGGTGTTCGACCACGCCTTCATCCGCGAGCACACCAGCGGCCTGGACGACTACCTGGCGGCGGTGGACGCCACCCCCTGGGAGCACATCGTCGGCCAGTCCGGCCTGAGCCTGGCCGAGATCGAGCTGGCGGCGCGCATGTACCGCCGCGCCGAGCGCGTGATCATGTGCTGGGCCATGGGCCTGACGCAGCACCGCCACTCGGTGCCGACCATCCAGGAGGTGGTCAACCTGCAACTGCTGCGCGGCAACGTCGGCAAGCCCGGCGCCGGCCTGTCGCCGGTGCGCGGCCACAGCAACGTGCAGGGCGACCGCACCATGGGCATCGACGAGAAGCCGCCGACCTGGCTGCTGAATGCCCTGGAGAAACGCTTCAGGTTCAAGGCGCCGCGTGGCCACGGCGACAACGCCGTGCTGGCCATCCAGGCCATGGAAGCCAGGCGCGCCAAGGTGTTCCTGGCCCTGGGCGGCAACTTCGCCCAGGCCACCCCGGACACCCCGCGCACCCACGCCGCGCTGCGCAACTGCGAGCTGACCGTGCACATCGCCACCAAGCTCAACCGCTCGCACCTGGTCACCGGCCGCGATGCGCTGATCCTGCCGTGCCTGGGCCGCACCGAGGTCGACATGCAGGCCGAAGGGCCCCAGGGCGTCACCGTGGAAGACACCTTCAGCATGGTGCACATCTCCCACGGCCAGCTGAAGCCGCGCTCGCCGCACCTGCGCTCGGAACCGGCGATCATCGCCGGCATCGCCAAGGCCACCCTGGGCAACCGCCCGATCGACTGGGACTGGGCCATCGCCGACTACGGGCACATCCGCGACCTGATCGCCGACGTCATCCCCGGCTTCGCCGACTTCAACGCGCGGCTGCAGCACCCCGGCGGCTTCCACCTGGGCAACGACGCGGCCGAGCGGGTCTGGAAGACCGCCAGCGGCAAGGCCGGCTTCACCCCCAGCGAACTGCCGCTGGAGCTGGTCAACCAGGCGGTGCTGGCCCGCGGCGAGCGGCCCGACCTGATCCTCCAGACGCTGCGTTCCCACGACCAGTACAACACCACCCTGTACGGCCTGGACGACCGCTACCGCGGGGTGTTCGGCCTGCGCGAGGTGGTCTTCGCCAACGAGCGGGACATCCGCCGCCTGGGCTTCGAGCCGGGCGAGAAGGTCGACCTGGTGTCGCTCTGGGAAGACGGCATCGAGCGCCGCGTCCACGGCTTCCAGCTGGTGGCCTACGACCTGCCGGCCGGGCAGGCCGCGGCCTACTACCCGGAAACCAACCCGCTGGTGCCGCTGGAAAGCTATGGCGAGCGCACCTTCACGCCAACTTCCAAGTTCATCGCGATCAGGCTGGAGAAGGCCCGGGAAGACAATCGGATCCATTCGACTGTCGCCTGAGGCGGACTCCCGTGCGGCAGCCGGAGGACGGCTGCCGGAATTTCATGAATGAGCGATCAATAAGGGTTTCGCCATGTTGAACCTACAGGCGTTGGACCTGGCGCGGATTCAGTTCGCGTTCACGGTCTCTTTCCACATCATCTTCCCGGCCATCACCATCGGCCTGGCCAGCTTCCTGGCCGTGCTCGAAGGGCTCTGGCTGAAGTCCGGCAACGCGGTCTACAAGGACCTCTACAAGTTCTGGTCGAAGATATTCGCGGTGAACTTCGGCATGGGCGTGGTCTCCGGCCTAGTCATGGCCTACGAGTTCGGCACCAACTGGGCGCGCTTCTCCGACTACGCCGGCAGCATCACCGGGCCGCTGCTGACCTACGAGGTGCTGACGGCGTTCTTCCTGGAAGCCGGCTTCCTCGGCGTGATGCTCTTCGGCTGGGACCGGGTGGGGCGCCGCCTGCACTTCTTCGCCACGGTGATGGTGGCCATCGGCACCATGATCTCGATGTTCTGGATCCTCTCGTCCAACAGCTGGATGCAGACGCCCCAGGGCATCGGCATCGTCGATGGGCGCGTGGTGCCGCTGGACTGGCTGAAGATCGTCTTCAACCCGTCCTTCCCCTACCGCCTGGTGCACATGGCGCTGGCCGCCTACCTGTCCACCGCCTTCTTCGTCGGCGCCTCGGCCGCCTGGCACCTGCTGCGCGGGCGCGACAACCCGGCCACGCGGACCATGCTGTCGATGGCCATGTGGATGGTCCTGGGCGTGGCGCCGCTGCAGGTGCTGGTGGGCGACGCCCACGGCCTGAACACCCTGGAGCACCAGCCGGCGAAGATCGCCGCCATCGAGGGACACTGGGAGAACAAGCCGGGCGAGCCGACGCCGCTGATCCTCTTCGGCATCCCGGACATGCAGGCCGAGCGGACCCGCTACAGCCTGGAAGTGCCGTACCTGGGCAGCCTGATCCTGACCCACAGCCTGGACAAGCAGATCCCGGCGCTGAAGAGCTTCGCCCCGCAGGACCGGCCCAACTCCACCGTGGTGTTCTGGAGCTTCCGCCTGATGGCCGGGCTGGGGATGCTGATGATCCTCTGCGCCCTGGCCGCCCTGGTGCTGCGCCGCGGTGGCGCGCTGTACCGCAACCGCGCCTTCCTGGGCCTGGTGCTGGTGATGGGTCCCTCCGGGCTGATCGCGCTGCTGGCCGGCTGGTTCACCACCGAGATGGGCCGCCAGCCCTGGGTGGTCTACGGGATGCTGCGCACCAGCCAGGCGGTCTCCAACCACAACGTCGCGCAGATGAGCCTGACCCTGGCGCTGTTCGTGGTCATCTACTTCTCGGTGTTCACCGTCGGCCTGGGCTACATGATGCGCCTGGTGCGCAAGGGGCCTGGCCAGCAGCACCTGATCGATCCGCTGGACAGCGAGCCCGCCGGGCCTTCCAGCATCCGCAGACCTATGTCGGTTGCCGGCTGAGGAGGTTGCAACATGGGTATTCAAGGTATCGACCTGTCGGTCATCTGGGGCGTGATCATCGCCTTCGGGCTGATGATGTACGTGATCATGGACGGCTTCGACCTGGGGCTGGGGATTCTCTTCCCGCTGGTGTCCGACTCCAGTGAACGCGACGTGATGATGAACACCGTCGCCCCGGTCTGGGACGGCAACGAAACCTGGGCCGTGCTGGGCGCCGCCGCGCTCTACGGCGCCTTCCCGCTGGCCTATTCGGTGATCCTGGAGGCGCTGTACCTGCCGCTGGTGCTGGTGCTGGCCGGGCTGATCTTCCGTGGCGTGGCCTTCGAGTTCCGCTTCAAGGCCAAGCCGCAGAAGCGCCACATCTGGGACAAGGCGTTCATCGCCGGCTCCTTCCTGGCGACCTTCTTCCAGGGCGTGGCCATCGGCACCTACATCGACGGCATCCCGGTGGTGGACCGGCAGTTCGCCGGCGGCCCGCTGGACTGGCTGTCGCCGTTCCCGCTGTTCTGCGGCCTGGGCCTGGTGGTGGCCTACGCGCTGCTGGGCAGCACCTGGCTGCTGGTGAAGACCGAGGGCATGCTGGAGTCGCGCATGCGCCACTACAGCCGGCCGCTGACCTACCTGCTGGCGGCGGTGATCGTGGTGATCTGCGCCTGGACCGCCTGGCTGCACCCGAACATCGCCCAGCTGTGGTTCTCCGGGCGCCACTGGGTGCTCTTCGCGGTGATCGCCGCGCTGGCGGTGGCGTCGATGTGCCTGGTCCAGTCGAACCTGCGCAAGCGCCATTCGCACCTGCCGTTCATCAGCGTGCTGGCCCTGATGTTCCTCGGCTACCTCGCCCTGGCGGTGAGCATCTGGCCGAAGATCGTCCCGCCGGCCATCGACCTCTGGCAGGCCGCCTCGCCGCCGTCCAGCCAGTTGTTCGCCCTGATCGGCGCGCTGTTCATCATCCCGATCATCCTCATGTACACCTTCTGGAGCTACCACGTGTTCCGCGGCAAGGTCACCGCCGCAGACGCCTACCACTAACTCCCCACGAGCCACACGACAGCTGGCGGTGGCCGCGCCCGAGCGCGGCCGCCCCCGGCGCGGGGACGCTTTTTTCCGAATTCCAGCGGGCCGCCCGTGCCGGCCCGTACAGATACCGATAACGGAGCCTTGCGATGAAAGACGATAAAGATTCAGTCCGTGACGACGCCGCCCAGGAAAACGACGCCGAGCTCGACAACCAGGCGTTCGTGGAATCGCTCCGCGAGCTGATGGGCGAGTACGACAAAACCCTGGAGGACGTCATCGAAATCCTCGAGACCGATGCCGACTGGATCGCCAACGGCGACCAGGCCAAGGGCGCGAAATACCAGAAGATCCGCGCCCGCAAGGTCTACCGCAACCCGCACACCGGCGAGACGGTGCGGACCAACAACCGCGACCACAAGACGCTGCTGGGCTGGAAGGACGTCTATGGCGAGGAGGTCGTGGAGTCCTGGATTCTCAGCTAGCTCGCATTGATGGGTATCGCTTCGCTCAACCCATCCTACGAAGAGCGGGCCACGCAGCCCCATACCTACGCTACTCCATGCAGGAGCGCGCCCTGCGCGCGAAATCGCGGGCAGGGCCCGCTCCTACAGGTGGGTTCGGTGGGAACATGTGTAGGGCGCATAACCGTTCGCGGTTATACGCCGCCGTCCGTGCCACCGAGGTGTCCGGCGTGGGCGATTATCCTTTTTTCCCCGGCGTCAACACCACGCTGGCCTCGCTGGTGAGCACCCGGAAGGTGAAGGTCTCCAGGAAGTACAGCTCCACGCTGGTCGCGCTGTGGCTCGTATAGCCGATGGAGATGTCCTGGCCGATGTCCAGCTCGAAATCCCCGCCGCGCATGCTGAGCACGAAGCCACCTTCCAGCGCCGGGGCCCAGATGATGCCGCCGTCCACCTGCTGCTCCATGTGGTGGAAGACCGGGTAACCCTCGTCGCTGCCGCCACTCGCCGCGGTGTAGGCGTCCGCTCCCAGCACCAGCGCATAGGGCCCGTTGACGCCGGCCAGGCGCAGCTGGCTCAGCGCCTGCGCCACGGCGCCGGAGTAGCCGCGCACGTTGGCCGGCAGCACCACGCCGGCGTTGCTGCTGGCCTGGCGGATGCCCTGGATGCCGGCCGCGGCGTAGCCGTCGAACACCGCGCGGTCCTCGGCGAAGGCCAGCTTGCGGGCGGCGTCCTTCAGCGGGTCCCAGTCCGAATCGTCCGAGCCGCGCTCCACGTCGTCGATCGCCTGGCGGCTCAGCTCGAAGGGCACGCGCAGCTCGACGATCGCCCGGGCATCGCGCTGGGCGGCCTGGATACCCTCCGCCGGGGCCTGCAGCGCATGCAGGTGGCCGGTGCCCACCGCGGACAGGCCGAGGCCGCCCGGCGGCGGCACGTCGACCACGCGGCGGGCCGCGAGGTGGCGCTTGAGGGTGCGCGTGGCCTCTTCGTCGATCTGGGCCCAGGCCTTGTCGGAGATGGGGGCGAGTTCACGGTGCAGGTTATTCATTGCCTGATTCCTTTAGTGAGCCAATGCCGAGGGAGCCATCGCGGGGGCCGTCCGGGGTTCCGCCGTCCTGCGGGGGGAGGGCGGGCGCGCTGGCCTGCGGGGTTACCTGTTCGAGAAAACTGGCCGGAGGCACGAAGAACAGGCTGCCGGTCACCGCGCGGCTGAAGTCCAGCAGGCGGTCGTAGTTGCCCGGGGGCAGGCCGATGAACATGTTCTCGAGCATCCGTTCGATGCGCCGCGGCGAACGGGCGTAGCCGATGAAATAGGTGCCGAACTCGCCCTTGGCGATATCGCCGAAGGGCATGTTGTCGCGCAGGATTTCCAGTTGTTCGCCGTCTTCGATGATCGTGGTCAGGGCGTTGTGCGCATTGCTCGGCTTGACGGCGTCGTCCAGCTCTATGTCGGAGAGCTTGTGCCGGCCGATGATCCGTTCCTGCTCGGCCACCGGCAGCGCGTTCCACTGGGCCAGGTCGTGCAGGTACTTCTGCACGATGACGTAGCTGCCGGCGACGAAGTTCTCGTCCTCGCCGGCGATCAGGGTGGCGTCCAGCGCGGCCTGGCCCGCCGGGTTCTCCGTGCCGTCGACGAAGCCCAGCAGGTCGCGGGCATCGAAGTAGCTGAAGCCCTGCACCTCGTCGGCGGTGGCCACGGCGTCGCCGAGGCGGGCCATGATCTGCGTTTCCAGCTCGAAGCACAGGTCCATGCGCTCGGCGCGGATGTGGAACAGCAGGTCGCCCGGGGTGGACACGGCGTGGTGCGCGCCCTGGATTTCGCGGAAGGGGTGCAGCTCCCGCGGCCTGGGCTGGCCGAAGAGACGGTCCCAGGCCGCCGAGCCGAAGCCCATGACGCAGGACAGCAGCCCCTGCGGGGCGCGGAACCCGATGGCCCGCAACAGGCCGGGCATGTCGGCGCACAACGCGCGCACGGCGGTTTCGCCGGCCTGGCCGGGGTTGATCGTCAGCACCAGGAAGATGGCGGCCCGGCTCAGCGGGGCGGTGACCGACTGGGGAACGGCTGTGGACACGCGGTGCTCCTCTTGCAGGCTCATTTCAACTGGTAGGACCGGGCGCCGGTGCCGGCGAGCGCGCCACCGTCGACGATCAGGTACTCCTCGCGGATCGGCTTGCCGGCGAAATGGCTCTGGAGAATCTCCAGGGTGCCCGCGGCATAGCGGGCCTGGGCCGAAAGCGAGGTGCCGGACATGTGCGGCGTCATGCCGTTGAACGGCATGCTGCGCCAGGGGTGGTCCGCCGGCGCGGGTTGCGGGAACCAGACGTCGCCGGCATAGCCGGCGAGCTGCCCGGATTCCAGCGCGCGCACCACGGCGTCGCGCTCCACCAGCTTGCCGCGCGCGCAATTGATCAGGTAGGAGCCGCGCTTCATCCGGGCGAGCATGGCATCGTCCAGCAGCCCCTCGGTGGACGGGTAGAGCGGCACCTGCAGGTTGACGATGTCGACCGCCGCCACCAGCGAGGCGACGTCCGCGTGGTAGGTCAGCCCCAGTTCCGCCTCGATGGCCGGGGCCAGCCGGTGGCGCTGGGTGTAGTGCAGGTGCAGGTCGAAGGGCTTGAGCCGGCGCAGCACGGCCAGGCCGATGCGCCCCGCGCCTATGGCGCCGAAATGCAGGCCCTCGATGTCGTAGCTGCGCGCCACGCAGTCGGCGATGTTCCAGCCGCCGTTGCGGGCGATCTCGTGGGCGGGCAGGTAATTGCGCACCAGGGCCAGCACCATCATCACCACGTGCTCGGCGACGCTGATGCAGTTCGAACCGGTGACCTCGGCGACGGTGATGCGGGCCGCCGCTGCAGCGGCCAGGTCCACGTGGTCGGAACCTATGCCGGCGGTGACCGCGAGCTTCAGCCTGGGCGCCTTGGCGATCCGCTCGGCGGTCAGGTAGGCGGGCCAGAACGGCTGGGAAATCACCACCTCGGCCTCGGGCAGCCAACGCTCGAACTCGGAGTCCGGGCCGTCCTTGTCGCTGGTCACCAGCAGCTCGTGTCCCGCCTGTTCCAGGTAGGCGCGCAGGCCAAGCTCGCCGGAAACGCAGCCCACCAGCTCGCCGGGCGTGAAACCGAGCGGCGGCTGGGGCGAGGGGGCCGTCTGCCCATCGGCGTAGGCATCGATGTGCGGAATGTCGCTGCGCGCATAGCGGGGAGGGTAGCCGGCCAGTGGATCGGGGTAGAGGACACACAGCACCTTGGCCATGAACGGAATCTCCTCATATCGTGCGCCCGCGCGAATGCGGACGGCCAAACTTCCCGGTCGACGACTATTGGCCTGCGACAGCGAGGAAGATCATTCAGTAAAGTTCATGTTCCTTTCGCACGCCAATGCTTCGAAGACCGCCGGTGAAATAAAAACCGGAGTCTTTCTGCCGCTCGGAGAACATGCGGATTATTGATGGGGTGGTTGTATTTATTCGAGACCGATGATTCGGAAGATTCGCCGAAGAGCATCTGCGGGGCATCTTTGTGGATATGAAGGATGAGAATCGATGGAGCCCGGATACTTGGTTCCGGCATCTGTATTAAATGTAGCCGCAATAAAACGATGTAATGCATATGCGGTGGTTCAGCAAAGGTGCTTCAGCCTGGCTCCGCTCCCTCACCCCAGCCCTCTCCCGGAGGGAGAGGGGGCCGTTTGGAGTGGGTGGGGAGTTTGGAGTCATCCTGTGAGCACGTAGGGCGTATAACCGTCCGCGGTTATACGCCGTTGGCCGGCGCGCCGATGCCCTTCATGGAACTGTAGGAGCGAGCTTGCTCGCGAATGGGGTTTGCCGGGGGCGTAGGTGTTGGGGGTAAGAGCGCCCTCTCCCCAGCCCTCTCCCTGAAGGGAGAGGGGGCTGTTCGGAGTGGCCGGGAAGTCCAGAGTCATCCTAATACTCCTTACCCCCCCCTCGTCATTCCCGCGAACGCGGGAATCCAGTGACTGCGGGGTTCGCGAGCAAGCTCGCTCCTACGAAAAGCAAAAGCGCGTCCGCTTTTGCTTTTGGACTTCCAGAGAAACCTCCGCGCACTCCGAAACGCCCCTTCAGAAGGCCGAGCGAAACCGGCGCTCAGGAGGTCATGCGACATGGATGTCGCGAGAGCCCCGTGGGCTACAGGGACGTACCCTCGGGGCGGGCCTCCGTGGCGGGGGAGTTCGCGAGGGTAGCCCGGCTCCATCGGGCCCGTATGTTGGGGCAAGCCTTTTTGGTTCCTTTTGTGGCGTTTGACAAAAGGGACTCGCCCGAGGGGGCGAAACGAGAGACATCCGAGCACTCGGAGCGGCGCGGTACACCAAGCCCCCAAGTCTCTGGGTTCCCGCGTTCGCGGGAATGACGGGGTTGAGGTCGGAGCGCAGGACCAAGAGCCGTAAACGAAGCCCTAGCCCCCCACCCCACATGAAAATGCCGCTTCCCTCATGAAGAGAAACGGCATTCTTTCTTAAGTGAACAACATTACGTAATGCGAAGTACCCGCCTAACAGACGCTAACAGCATATAACGGGCAGCCTTGGCACTCCTGCCCCATCCTCATGAGCAGTCCCTGTCCTCGCGCCAACGCGCAGGACAGTCAATGCAGGGCTGCTTGGGAAAGGGAGGTTGGGCGAATGACTGAAGGTATCGGCTGCATGAGCCTGGCAGGGCGCTGCAGCAATGCGGAATTCGGTGCATTGCTGGCCCAGGCGCAGCAGGGCGGCGGCGAGGCGTCGCCGCGCCTGCTCAAGGCGTTGGTTCCGCTGCTCGTGGCGTTCTTCGAAGGGCAGGTACAGGCTGGCCGGGTGCGCCTGGAGGACCTCGGCGAGGTCCTGCGCGCGACTCTCAAGGCCGTGGATTCACGGCGCGCCAGCTATGACCCCGCCGGCCCTTTCCGCGCCTGGCTGCTGGATATCGCCCGGCAGGAGCTGGGCGAATACCAGCGGCGCGCGGCGGCGCAGGCGGTGCTGCCGAAGGCCGGCCCCGGGCAGCGCCTTCCCCGCACCAGCCGCAAGTGCGCGCGGGTGCTCTGAGTCGCCGGGCCCGCCGGTCATCGTTCGTCAGGAAGTACCGATGCAGTCGATCGAGAAGGTTCTCTACACCGCGCACACCCGCACCCTCGGTGGCCGCGACGGCATCGCGCGCAGCGACGATGGCCGCCTGGACCTGCGCTTTTCGCCGCCGGGGGCGCCGGGGCAGGGCACCAACCCGGAGCAGCTCCTGGCCGTCGGCTGGTCGGCCAGCTTCATCGGTGCGCTGCGGCATGCCGCCAACGCCCGGAAAGTCCCGTTTCCCCCCGATGCCACGGTGGAGGCGGACGTGGACCTGGTGCACGGCGAGCA
Organism: Pseudomonas sp. A6; assembly: GCF_052367875.1. NCBI lineage: Bacteria > Pseudomonadati > Pseudomonadota > Gammaproteobacteria > Pseudomonadales > Pseudomonadaceae > Pseudomonas > Pseudomonas sp. A6. The sequence continues at coordinate 3,683,368 of NZ_CP198970.1, forward strand.
CGGTTTCTTCCTGCGGGCGCACCTGGCCATCTCGCTGCCCGGCGTCGAGCCGGAGCTGGCCCGCTGCCTGCTGGACGCCGCCCGGCAGAGCTGCCCCTTCTCCAAGGCCACCCGCGGCAACATTCCGCTGCTGCTGAGCCTGCAGTAGACGCCTGTGGCGGCGTCCACACGGCCGCCACAGGATGTGCTTGATCGCCCGTGCAAAACGCCTATCCTCGTAGGATTTTCGAACCCGAGAGAACTTCCCGTGGAGTCCGCAACGGACGCATTGCACGAACCCTTCGAACCGTCCCTCGAGTTCGGCCCCTTCCGCGTCACGCCCGGCAAGCGCCTGCTCAGCCGCGATGGCGAGCCGGTGGAGATCGGCGGCCGCGCCCTCGACCTGCTCATCGCCCTGCTGGAGAAGCCGGGCCAGGTGTTGTCCAAGCGCGAGCTGATCAAGCGCGTCTGGCCCGACGTGGTGGTGGAAGAGGGCAGCCTGCGCTTTCACATGAACAGCCTGCGCCGCGCGCTCGGCGACGGCGAGCAGGGCGCGCGCTACATCGCCACCCAGGTCGGCGTCGGCTACGCCTTCGTCGCCCCGGTGAACCGGCGCCCGGCCCTGGACGCAGCGCCTTCGGCCGCGCCCGTGGCGCCGCTCGGCGAAAGCGTGGGCGGCCTGCCGCCGCGGGCCAGGCTGTTCGGCCGCGAGGCCGACGTGGCCCTGGTGCTGGAGCGCCTGGCGCAGCCGCGGCTGTTCACCATCGTCGGCACCGGCGGCGTCGGCAAGACCAGCCTCGCCGTCGAGGTGGGCCACCGCGCCGCCGGCGAGCGCCTGGAGCCGGTGCGCTTCGTCGACCTGGCGCAGGTCGAGGATGCGGCGCTGGTGCCTTCCGCGCTGGCCGCCTCGCTGGGCATTCCCGTGCAGGTCGAGGACCCGCTGTTCGTGCTGCTCGCCCACCTGCGCGGGCAGCGGCTGCTGCTGATCATCGACAACTGCGAGCACCTGGTGGATGCGGTGTCCGCCGTCGCCGAGCGCATCGGCGAGGCCGCGCCCGGCGTCGCGCTGCTGGCCACCAGCCGCGAGCCGCTGCGGGTGCGCGACGAGCAGGTGCACTGGCTGGGGCCGCTGGGCTTTCCGGCCGACAGCGAGGGATTGAGCCTGGAGCAACTGCTGGCATTCCCGGCGGTGCGGCTGTTCGTCGAACGGGCGAAGGCCGGCAACGCTTCGCTGGCGCTGGAGGAGGGCGATGCCCAGTTGGTCGCCGACATGTGCCGGCGCCTGGACGGCATGGCACTGCCGATCGAGTTGGCGGCGATGCGCGCCGCCAGCCACGGGGTCAAGGCCACCCACGCCCTGCTGGGGGAACGTTTCTCGCTCGGCTGGGCCGGCTGGCGCACCGCGCAGCCGCGCCACCAGACGCTGCGGGCGATGCTCGACTGGAGCTACGACCTGCTCAGCGCCCCGCAGCGCCTGGTGTTCGACCGCTTGGCGGTGTTCGTCGGGCCGTTCTCGCTGCAGGCGGCCTCGCAGATCGTCGCCGATGCCCGGATCGACGAGCTGGAAGCCGCCGCCACCCTGGACGAACTCGCCGCCAAGGGGCTGGTGACGGTCGACCGCAGCGAAACGACGGTAACCTACCGCCTGCTGGAAATGACCCGCGCCTACGTGCGCGACAAGCTGCCGGCCCACGGCGCGGCCGAGATGCACAGCCTCGGCTTCCGCCATGCGCTTTTCTACCTGAAGCTGCTGGAGGGCCTGGGCAGCTCGCCGGAAGACATCTTCGACGGCTGCGCGCGCCTGGCCAGCCAGCTCGGCAACATTCGCAGCGCCCTGGAATGGAGCTTCGGCCCCCAGGGCGACCCCGGCCTGGCGCTGCCCCTGGCGGCGGCCAGCGCGCCGCTGTTCCTGCACTTCTCGCTGCAGGTGGAATGCCGCACCTGGTGTGCCCGCGCCACCGAGCTGCTGGAGCTGGGCTACCACGGCACGCCCACGGAGATGGAGCTGCAGGCCGCGCTGGGCCTGGTGCTGATGTTCACCCGCGGCAACAGCGGCGCGGCGGAAACCGCCTTGCTGCGGGCCCTGGACATCGCCGTGGCGCTGGACGACCGCTGGGCGCAGCTGCGCCTGCTGGGCCGCCTGCAGATCTTCTACGAGCGCATCGGCGACTTCGCCTCGTCGCTGGCCTGGGCCGAGCGCGCGCTGGCGATCGGCGACAGCCTGGGTGAGCCGGAAGCCATCGCCGTCGCCGCCTCGCTGGCGGGGATTTCCCACCACCTGCTGGGCGACCAGCGCCTGGCGCGCCAGGAACTGGAGCGCTCGCTGCGCAACAGCCTGCCCTCCGAGCGCAGCCGGACCCTGCACTACGGCTTCGACCACCACAACCGCACCGGCCTGGCGCTGGCGCGCACGCTGTGGCTGCTGGGCTTCCCGGACCAGGCGCGGCGCCTCGCCACGCAAGTGGAGGCGGAAGCCGCGGAGCTGAAGCACCCGGCCACCTACTGCATCGCCCTGGTGTGGACGCTGTGCATCCACATCTGGAACGGCGACCTGGCGCAGGCCGAGGCGAGCCTGCTGGCCTTCAGCCAGATCGCCCACGCCAATGCCTTCGCCCCGTACGTGGCGGCCTCGCTGGGCCTGCGCGGGGCCATCGCCATCCGCCGCGAGCAGCCCGGCGACGCGGTGCTGCTGCTGGAGGAAAGCCTGTCGCGGCTGCAGGGCATGCGCTACGAGCTGCTGACCACCTCCTTCGAGATTTCCCTGGCCGAAGGCCTGATCCTCGATGGGCAATACGCGCGGGCCCTGGCGGTGATCCAGCGCAGCGTCCAGCACTGCCGGCGCAGCGGCGATGCCTTCGCCCTGCCGGAACTGCTGCGCTTGCAGGCCCAGGTGCTCAAGGCGCTGGGCGAGGGCGCCACGGCGGTCGATGCCGTGCTCGACGAGTCGCTGGCCCTGGCGCGCCAGCAAGGCGCGCGGGCCTGGGAGCTGCGCGCGGGCCTGGACCGCGCGCAGCTGCGCATGGAGCAGGGGCGCAACGCGGAGGCGGCGCAGTTGCTCGATGCCTGCGCGCTCAGCGAAGGCTTCGACAGCCTGGACATGCGCCAATTGGCGCAGTTGCGCCAGCGGCTGGGCTGAGGCGGGTAGGGCACACTCTTCTGCACGTTGCAGAAGAGTGCGCCGTATATAACGAAACAGAACTGTTTACCTTAACTGGCCACTGTATTCATATCCCGCCTGTTTATTCTTTTTTATCCGGCACTGGACGGCTTCGAACAACTTTCCTATTACCGGGCGACACCTTCGTATCATGGTTGGCGGTTGCATAACTTGGTTTGATGGGTTGGCGTTTCCCATTGTTTGTTCATTGCGCCAATCATCCAGGACAAAACCATGAAAAAGCTCACGACAGCCGCTGGTGCGCCGGTGGTCGATAACAACAATTCGCAGACCGCAGGCCCCAGGGGCCCGGTGCTGCTGCAGGACGTCTGGCTGCTGGAAAAGCTCGCGCACTTCGATCGCGAGGTGATTCCCGAGCGGCGCATGCACGCCAAGGGCTCGGGCGCCCATGGAACCTTCACCGTCACCCACGACATAACCCGCTATACCAAGGCCCGGCTGTTTTCCGAGATCGGCAAGAGCACCGAGGTTTTCGTGCGCTTTTCCACCGTGGCCGGGGAACGCGGCGCCGCCGATGCCGAGCGTGACATTCGCGGGTTCGCCATAAAGTTCTATACCGAACAGGGCAACTGGGACCTGGTGGGCAATAACACGCCGGTATTCTTCCTGCGCGATCCGTTGAAGTTCCCCGACCTCAATCATGCGGTCAAGCGCGACCCGCGCACCCATCTGCGCAGCGCCGAAAACAACTGGGACTTCTGGACCCTGCTGCCCGAGGCCCTGCACCAGGTCACCATCGTCATGAGCGACCGCGGGCTGCCCCGCTCGTACCGGCACATGCACGGCTTCGGCAGCCACACCTTCAGCTTCATAAGCCGGCAGAACGAGCGCTCCTGGGTGAAGTTCACCTGGAAGACCCAGCAGGGCATCGAGAACCTCACCGACCAGCAGGCCGAAGCCCTGGTCGGCCGGGACCGCGAAAGCGCCCAGCGCGACCTGTATGGCAGCATCGAGGAAGGCCGCTTCCCGCGCTGGACGCTCTACGTGCAGATCATGCCGGAGGCGGACGCGGCGACCTGCCCGATCAATCCCTTCGACCTGACCAAGGTCTGGCCGCACGGCGATTACCCGCTGATCGAAGTCGGCGTTCTCGAACTCAACCGCAACCCCGCGAACTACTTCGCCGAGGTGGAGCAGGCGGCCTTCAGCCCGGCCAACGTGGTGCCCGGCATCAGCTTCTCGCCGGACAAGATGCTGCAGGCGCGGCTGTTCTCCTATGGCGATGCGCAGCGCTACCGCCTGGGCGTCAACCATCACCAGATTCCGGTGAACGCGCCGAAATGCCCGTTCCACAGTTATCACCGGGACGGGCAGATGCGCACCGACGGCAACGCCGGCAGCACCCTGGGCTACGAGCCCAACAGCTACGGGCAATGGCAGGAGCAGCCGGACTTCAGCGAACCGCCGCTGGCGCCGCAAGGCAGCGCGGGCCACTGGGACCATCGCGAAGACCAGGACTATTTCTCCCAGCCCGGCGCGCTGTTCCGCCTGATGACCTTCGAGCAGCAACAGGCGCTGTTCGACAATACCGCGCGTTCGATCCAGGGCGCCTCGACGCAGACCAAACAGCGGCATATCGATAACTGCAGCAAGGCGGACCCGGCGTACGGAGCGGGCGTGGCAAGCGCCATCGAACGGCTGGGCCGGGCGTAGTAAAAAGGCCGCGCGCCCGTCCATGGGCGCGCGGCCAGCCCGAAGGGTTTCTAGCCCGGTATCGCCTCGTCGCCGAAGGCCTGGACCTCCTGCACCAGGCCCTGGGCGGCCAGGGCCACCAGTTGCCGGCCCTTTTCGATGGAGGCTTGCGCCGGGTCCGAACCCATGCGGCCATCCGGGTGACGCGCGCGGAAATCGAGCGCTTCGCGGATGGGGCCCCAGTTGGCGATCCGTGGCGAATACTCGGCGGACTTGATGAAGTCCGGATAGGCCCACTGGGTCACGGCGATCTCGGTGGGCGTGGCGTGGATGCCGTGGCCCGTGGGGAACTGCTCCCGCGCCAGGGCATCGACGCCTTCCAGGTCCCACCAGTTGCACAGCTTCAGGGCGAAGCCGGCGCGGCGCCGGGCGAAACTCGCTTCGGCATAGAGTTCCGAGAAGGCCGCTTCGATCGAGGCGATGTTGCCGCCGTGGCCGTTGAGAAAGAAGATTTTCTCGAAGCCGTGGCCGGCCAGCGAGCGCACCCAGTCACCGATGGCGGCCATGAAGGTCGAGGGCCGCAGCGAGATGGTGCCGGGGAAGCCCAGGTGATGCTGGGCCATACCGATGTTGAAGGTCGGGGCGATGAGGATGTCCGCCAGCTTCTGCGCCTCGCCGGCGATGATCTCCGGGCACATCCAGTCGGTGCCCAGCAGGCCGGTGGGGCCGTGCTGTTCGTTGGAGCCGATGGGGATGACGATGGTGCGGCTGCGTTCGAGAAACTGGCCGATCTCGGCCCAGGTCGATAGATGCAGGAACATCTGGGGGCTCTCCTTGGAAAGGTTCCTGGCGGAACCCGGTGGGGTGGGGTTCGAGGCGCGGGGTCCTGTCTGTAGCGGCCGGGACGTAATATGCTTCCGGCCCAGCATTCGGCGCCGCTTGCGCAGGTCGATCAAAGCACCCGGATGCCACCTCGGCGATTGCACGATGGTGTCGGTCGATACCTTGGTATGCACGCAAGGGTATGGCTGCGTGGAGCACCGCTTCGAACAGTGCGTCAGAAGGAAACAGGCTGCGTGCCCAAGGCTATGAACAACAAGGCTGCAATGGCCCCGTCCCCGTGGGGCGTCGTCGGTCTGTGCATGCTCTTCAACGTGATCGACGGCCTGGATGCGATGGCCATGGCGTTCACCGGCGGCAGCGTTTCGGCGGAGTGGGGGCTGAGTGCGACCCAGCTCGGCATGCTGCTCAGCGCGAGCCTGGTGGGCATGGCCTGCGGCTCGTTCATCAGCCCCCGGGCGGACCGCTATGGGCGCCGGCCCTTGCTGCTGGCGGGCCTTTCGCTCAGCGGCGTCAGCATGTTGCTGTCGTTCTGCAGCCCGAACCACCAGGTGCTGATGCTTCTGCGCATGCTGACCGACGTCGGCACCGGCGCGGTGCTGGTGGGCGCCAATGTGCTGGCCCATGAATACACCGGAGCGCATCGGCGAAGCCTGGCCATCGCCCTGCAATCCCTCGCCTTCGCGCTGGGCGTGAGCCTGGGCGGCCTGCTGGCGCACCTGTTCAACGAGTGGCTTGGTTGGCGCTACGTGTTTCTAGCCGGCGGCGTGGCCACGCTCGCGGCCGTGGCGGCTGGTGCACTCTGGCTGCGTGAGTCGCCGGAGTTCCTGGCGCTCGACCGGCAACAGAATGCCCAGTTGCGGCTATCGCGAGGCGTGGAATTCCGGCAGCTATTCGCATCTGGCCAGTGGCAACTGACCGCTTCACTGGCCCTGGCGCTATTGCTGCTGATGTTCGGCTATTACTTCGTGATGAGCTGGACGCCGACGTTGATGCTGCACAACGGCTTTTCCGAAAAACAGGGCTCCACGGGCGGGCTGTTGCTGGGCCTCGGCGGCATGCTCGGCGCCTTGCTGGTGGGGCTGGCGGCGAATCGGGCGGGGGGCCGCCAACTATTGTTGGGCCTTCTGCTGCTCAATGCCGTGGTGATGACGCTGCTGGTGCCGGCCAGCCGCGTCTCGCTGCTGGCCATTCCCGCTGGCTTCGGCGCGGGGCTGTCGCTCAATGGCGCCATCGCGGCGCTTTTCATCCTCGCGCCCCAGGCCTTCTTTACCGCGATTCGCACCAGCGGCGTGGGCCTGGTGCTGGCGACCGGGCGCCTGGGGGCGATCCTGTCACCGGCTATCGCGGGGGTGCTGCTCGACGCCCAGTGGAGCACGCAAGAACTGTTCGGCTTCTTCGCCAGCAGCCAGTTGCTGGCGGCCTTGCTGGTCTGGCTGGGCTGCCGGCGGCCGCTGTCGGTCCCGGCCTGAGCCCGGGCGGCGAGGGCGCCTCAGCGCTCGCCGTCGGGGGCGATCTCCAGCAGCGCCGCCATCTTCACCAGGTCCGGCAGCGAGCGCGCCTTCATCTTGCGCATGGCCCGGCCGCGATGGGCCTTGACGGTGATCTCGCTGATGCCCAGGTCGGCGGCCACCTGCTTGTTCAGGCGCCCGGCAACGACCCTGCGCAGCACGTCCCGTTCGCGCGGCGTGAGGCTGGCGTAGGCGGCGCGCAGGGTGCGCAGCCTTTCCTGCTGCTGCAGGGCCACGCGGCTGTGCGCCAGGGCCTCGGCGATGGCGCGCAGCAGGGTGTCGTCGTCGAAGGGCTTGGTGAGGAATTCCACCGCCCCGGCCTTCATGGCGCGCACTGTCAGCGGCACGTCGCCGTAGCCGGTGATGAAGATGATCGGCATGGCCGGGCGCTCGCCGGCCACGCTGCGCTGCAGGTCCAGCCCATTGAGGTCGGGCAGGTTGACGTCCAGCACCAGGCAGCTGGGCACCAGGGCCGCGGGCTGGTCGAGGAAGGCCCGGGCGGAATCGAACAACACCGGTTGCCAGCCGGCGAAGCGGATCAGCAGTTCCAGCGACTCGCGCACCGAGACGTCGTCGTCGACCACGTAGACCAGCGGCGTGGCGTCGGCCTGTGGCCGGGTTCCCCCCTGGGGGGCAGGGACAGCGTTCAACATGCCTGGTTCTCCTGGTGGCCTGCGGCGTCAGCCGACCGGTAGCGCGGCGCTGAGCGCCTTGAGCAGTTCCGCCTCGCTGAAGGGTTTCAGCAGGCAATCCACGGCGCCCTGGGCGATCAGGCGCGGGCGGGTGGCCGCGTCGCCATGGGCGGTGATGAAGATGATGGGGATGCGCCAGCCGCGCCGGGCCAGTTCCTTCTGCAGCTCCGGCCCGGACATCTCCGGCATGGCCACGTCGAGGATCAGGCAGCGCGTCTGCGCGAGGCAGTCCGAGTCGAGGAAGGCCGGCGCCGAGGCGAAGGCCTGCACGGCGAAGCCGAACTCGCGCAGCAGGTCCGGCAGCGATTCGCGCACGGACTCGTCGTCATCCACCAGCGACACGAGCAAAGGCGTGGTCATCGGGCATTCCCCCTGGCGTGGTCGTCGTCGGCGTCGGCGGCCGGCAGCGGGATGGAAAAGATGAAGGTCGCGCCGGGGCCGTCGTGGGCCGTGGCCCAGATCCGCCCGGCATGGTGCTCGATGATGGAGCGGCTGACCAGCAGGCCGATACCCATGCCGGCGCGCTTGGTGGTGTAGAAGGCGTCGAACAGCCGGTGGGCGTCCTGCGGGGGGAAGCCGTTGCCGTTGTCGCGCACCGCCAGGAACACGCTGGAGTCCAGGTCGTAGCCGCTGCTGATGCGCAGCTGCCGCGGGCGGCCGTGCACCTCGGCCAGGGCGTCCATGGCGTTGATGATCAGGTTGAGGATTACCTGCTGCAGTTGCACGCGGTCGCCGGGCACGGGCGGCAGCTGCTCGTTGAACTGCGGCAGCACGGCCACGCCGTTGCGCTGCAGTTCGTTCTGCAGCATGGCAAGCACTTCCCGGGCCGCCGCGTTGAGGTCCACCGGCTCGCTGGCCACCCCGTCCTTGGCGAACAGCGCGCGCAGGCGCTTGATCACGTCGGCCGCGCGGTTGCCGTCGCGGATGGTGCGCCGCGCGGTCTCGCGGGCGCCGTCGACGTTGGGCGGGGTGGCGCCGAGCATGCGCAGGCAGGTGTTGGCGTTGGTGATGATGCCGGCCAGCGGCTGGTTGACTTCATGGGCGATGGACGCGGTGAGCGCCCCCAGGCTGGCGACCCGGGCCACGTGCGCGAGTTCGGCGCGGACCCTGCCGAGGGCCTCGTCGGCGAGGCGCCGCTGGGTGACGTCCTGCACGGCGGCGATGTATTCCAGGGCGCCGTCGGCGTCGCGCATCGCCTGGGCCACGATGTGCACGTGGCGGATCACGCCGCCGGGCAGCAGCAGCCGGTGTTCGTGCTCGAAGTCGCGGGCGGCGTGGCGCTGGCGCTGGAACACCTCGTCGAGGCGCGAGAGGTCGTCGGGGTGGACCCGCGAATAGACCAGCTCGAAGCTCGGCGTCAGGCCCGGGTCCAGGTCGAGCAGGCGGTAGATCTCGTCGGACCAGGCGATCTCGTCGTTGTCCACGTGCCAGGAGAAGGTGCCGGTCAGGCTGATGCGCTGGGCCTTGGCGAGGAAGGCCTCGCTCTGCTTCAGCGCGGCCTCGCCGCGGGCGCGCTCGATGGCGATGCTGGCCAACTGGCTGAACTGCGCGATGCGGTTGCGCTGCGCCTCGTCGGGCTGCCAGGGGTTGCGCAGGAACAGCGAGAGGACGCCGCTCACTTCGCCGCCGGTGGCGATCACCGGCGTCGCCCAGCTCGCCCGCAGGCCGTGGGCCAGGGCCGTGGCGCACCAGGCGGGCCAGCGCGTTTCGGCGGACAGGTCGGCCACCACCACGGTTTCGCCAGAGAGGACGACCAGGGATTCAGGGCTGCTGCCGGCGTCCACCGCCTGGCCATCGCTGGCCATGAGGCCCGGCGGCAGCCCGGGGCCGGCGCCGGGTTGCAGGCGCAGCTCGCCCGGTGCCTGCACGGCGCGGCGGCTGCGCCGGGGCGCGACCAGGGTGATGCCGCACAGGCAGTCGTCGAGGCTGGCTTCCACCAACTGGCACAGTGCTTCGAGCACCAGGGGCAGGGCGGCGCCGCCGGCCATCAGGCTGTGCAGGCGTTTCTCGCCGGCCAGCAGCAGCTCGGCGCGTTTGCGTGCGTCGATGTCGGTGTTGCCGCCGTACCACTTGAGCACGCGGCCGGCCTCGTCGCGCTGCGGCACGGCGTGGATCAGGAACCAGCGGTAGCTGCCGTCGAAGCGCCGCAGGCGGGCTTCGAACTCGCCCGCCAGCCCCGCGGCCAGCAGGCCCTGCCAGTACGCGCCCAACGCCGGCGCGTCGCTCGGGTGCACGGCGTTCATCCAGCCGGTGCCGCGGGCCTCGTCGGGTGTCATGCCGGTGTAGTCGAACCAGCGCTGGTTGAGGAATTCGACGCTGCCGTCGGGCGCGGTGCGCCAGACGAAGCCGGGGATGCTGTCGATGAGCGCATCCAGGGCCGGGGTGCTGGTGGTCGCCGGGCCCGGGCCGAGGTCCTCGATGTCGATGGCCAGGCCGCACCAGGTGCCGGCGGCGGCGTCGAGGCGCTCGACGCGCAGCAGGAAGCGTCGGTAGGCGCCGTCGAAACGCCGCAGGCGCGCCTGCATGTCCTGCGCCTGGCCGGAGCGCAGGATGGCGGCCCAGCGTTCGAGCAGCGCCGGCAGGTCGTCGGGGTGCACCACCGACTGCCAGCCATCGCCCAGCGCCGCGTCGGCGGGGTGGCCGGTGTACGCGCACCAGGGGCGGTTGACGGAGTCGACCCGGCCGTCGGCAGCGGCGGTCCAGGCCAGGCCGGGCAGCCTGTCGACGACAGGGCCGGGTTCGTTGTGCATACCGATCCTCTCTCGGCGGTAGCCGTTTCGCGAGCATGCGCCACCTTGGCGGAGCTGCCCATCATACCTTGGTGTCGGCTGGGCGAAAGCGCCGTCGTTGACGGGGCAGGGGGCTGCGCGGGGGCGCTCGATACCTTCGTGCAATCGTCCCCGGCAGCCGGCCTCTGCTCTGATCGGCGGCACATACCGAACCCGGTATGCACGAGCACATGCCAGGAGGCAGCCATGACCACCGAAACCGTTCTCTACACCGCCAGGGTCCACACCACCGGGGCCCGCGACGGCGGCACCTCGCGCAGCGACGACGGGCGCCTGGACATCCGCCATTCGCTGCCCGGCACGCCAGGCACCGGCACCAACCCGGAGCAGCTGTTCGCCGCCGGCTGGTCGGCCTGCTTCGAAGGCGCGCTGGGCCTCGCCGCGCGGCGGAAGAAGATCGCCCTGCCGGCGAACCTGGCCATCGACGCCGAGGTGGAGCTGTGCCAGGGCGAGGAAGGCTACTTCCTGCGGGCGCGCCTGCAGGTCAGCCTGCCGGGGCTGGAACGGGACGCCGCCCTGGACCTGATCGAGACGGCCCACCAGACCTGCCCCTACTCGAAGGCCACCCGCGGCAACATCGACGTCGCGCTCTCGCTCGCCTGAGCGAGCCCGCTGCGGCCACGCCAGGCCGGCGTGGCCGCAGCGCCCCGGCGCCGGCGGGCGAACGATACGAAGGTATCGACCGACACCTTCGTGCAATCCCCAGGCCCGCCGCCCTTTGTTCTGATCGATGCCACGGGTTGCGCAGCGCCTCCGAAGCGGGGCGGGCGCGACCGACAGTGGCCAGGTTCGCGCTTCGCCGAGGGCGAACGATTGCGTCCACGCCCCGGCCCCCACTCAAGGAGATCGACCATGCTCGCAGCATCGCACCCACGGAAGACTCAGCACCTGTTCACCCGTTCGCTCCTGGCCGGCGCCGTCGGCCTGTTCCTGCTCGGCGGCAGCCACGCGCACCTGGCGCCGCTGGCCCTGGTCGCGTCCGCCAACGCCACGGCGAGCGAGGACGACAGCGTGCGGCCGTACCGCATCGAGGTGCCCCAGGCGCAACTGGACGACCTGCGCCGGCGCATCGCCGCCACCCGCTGGCCGGACAAGGAAACCGTCGCCGACGCCTCCCAGGGCGTGCAACTGGCCAGGCTGAAAGCCCTGGTCGACTACTGGGGCAACGGCTACGACTGGCGCAAGGCCGAGGCGAAGCTCAACGCCCTGCCGCAGTTCGTCACCCGCATCGACGGCGTGGACATCCAGTTCATCCACGTGCGCTCCCGCCAGCCCCACGCCATGCCGCTGATCCTCACCCACGGCTGGCCCGGCTCGCCGCTGGAGTTCCTCAAGACCATCGGCCCGCTGACCGACCCCACGGCCTACGGCGGCAAGGCCGAGGACGCCTTCGACGTGGTGATCCCGGCGATCCCCGGGCACGGCTTCTCCGGCAAGCCGACCGAGCTGGGCTGGAACCCCGACCGGGTGGCGCGGGCCTGGGACGTGCTGATGAAGCGCCTGGGCTACCAGCAGTACGTGTCCCAGGGCGGCGACCACGGCTCGGTGATCTCCGATGCCCTGGGCCGCCTGGCGCCGCCCGGGCTGCTGGGCATCCACCTGAACATGCCGGCGACCATCCCGGCCGAACTGGTCAAGCCGATCGACAGCGGCGACCCGGCGCCCGACGGCCTGTCCGGCGACGAGCGCGCCGCCTACCAGGCGCTGAGTACCTTCTTCGGGCGCAACGCCGCCTACGGCGCGATGATGGTGACGCGGCCGCAGACCATCGGCTATTCCCTGGCCGACTCGCCGGCCGGCATGGCCGCGTGGATGTACGAGAAGTTCGCCGCCTGGACCGACAGCGGCGGCGAGCCGGAGCGCGTGCTCAGCCGCGACGAGATGCTCGACGACATCTCCCTCTACTGGCTGACCAACACCGGCGCCTCGTCTTCGCGCTTCTACTGGGAAAACAACAACAACAATTTCAGCGCCGCCGCGCAGAAGACCGCGCAGATCAAGGTGCCGGTGGCCATCAGCGTGTTCCCCGGCGAAATCTACCGCGCGCCGAAGAGCTGGGCGCAGCGCGCCTATCCCTCGCTGGACTACTTCCACGCGGTGGACAAGGGCGGCCACTTCGCCGCCTGGGAGCAACCGCAGCTGTTCAGCGAGGAGCTGCGCGAGGCCTTCCGCCCGCAGCGCGCCTCGCTGGCCGAGCGCTAGACCGAAGTCCCGCCGATTCCCGGCACACAGCAAGGGAGAACCCTGATGAACCCGTTCAACTACAAAGCCCTGGGCGCCCCGGTGCTCGCATTCGCCCTGGCGAACCTCGCCATCCCCCTGGCGCAGGCCGCGGACGACGCCTTCGGCGCGCTGCGCCACGTGGACGCCGGGCTGCTGAAGGTGGCCTACGCCGAAGCCGGCCCGGCCGACGGCCCGGCGGTCATCCTGCTGCACGGCTGGCCCTACGACATCCATAGCTACAGCGAAGTGGCGCCGCAGCTTGCAGCCAAGGGCTACCACGTGCTCATCCCCTATGCCCGCGGCTATGGCGACACCCGCTTCCTTTCCGCCAAGACGCTGCGCAACGGCGAACCGGCGGCCCTGGCGGTGGACGTCGTCGACTTCATGGATGCGCTGAAGATCAAGCGCGCGGTGCTCGCCGGCTACGACTGGGGCGCGCGCTCGGCCGACATAGTCGCGGCGCTGTGGCCGGAGCGGGTGAAGGCGCTGGTCTCGGTGAGCGGCTACCTGATCGGCAGCCAGGCGGCGGGCAAGGCGCCGCTGCCGCCCAGCGCCGAACTGCAGTGGTGGTACCAGTTCTACTTCGCCACCGAGCGCGGCCGCGAAGGCTACGACAAGTACCGCCACGAGTTCGCCAGGCTGATCTGGCAGCTGGCCTCGCCCAAGTGGAACTTCGACGACGCCACCTTCGAGCGCAGCGCGGCGGCGCTGGACAACCCCGACCAGGGCCCCATCGCCATCCACAACTACCGCTGGCGCCTGGGCCTGGCCGAGGGCGAGGCGCGCTACGCGGAACTGGAGAAGCGCCTGGCGGCCTTCCCCACGATCGGCGTGCCGACCATCACCCTCGAAGGCGACGCCAACGGCGCGCCGCACCCGCCGGCCGAGGCCTACGCCAAGCGCTTCAGCGGCAAGTACGAGTACCGCCTGATCAAGGGCGGCATCGGCCACAACCTGCCGCAGGAGGCGCCCCAGGCCTTCGTCCAGGCGGTGGTCGACGCCGACCACCTGTGAGCGGAGCGCAGCCATGACACCCAGACTCCCCGCACTCGCCGCGACGCTCCTGGCGCTTGCCCTGGCCAGCGGCGCCAGCGCCGACCCGGCGCCCGCCGCGGACGCCTCGCCGATCTACGGCGTGCGCATGCCCGAGGGTTACCGCAACTGGCAGCTGGTCGCCCCGGCGCAGGAAGCGGCGCCGCTGAACGAGTTGCGCGCGGTGCTCGGCAACGACATCGCCATGCGGGCCTACCGAGCGGGCAAGCTGCCGTTCCCCGACGGCAGCGTACTCGCCAAGCTGGCCTGGAAGCACGTGCAGTCGCCGGAATTCGAGCCGGCCTCGATCCCCGGCGCGGCCACCACCGTGCAGTTTATGGTCAAGGACTCGAAGAAGTACGCGGCCACCGGCGGCTGGGGCTTCGCCCGCTTCATCGACGGCAAGCCGGCCGACGAGGCGCAGCACCAGACCTGCTACGCCTGCCACCAGGCGCGGGTGAAGAACCACGACCTGGTGTTCACCCGCTACGCGCCTTAGCGCCGATTCCCCACCACCGGCCGGGGCCGTGCGCCCCGGTCTCATTCCCCTGCAAGGAGAATTTCCGATGAAAACAACCCTCGGTGCCCTGGCCTGCGCCGCCGGCCTGCTCATGGCCGCCGGCGCGTCCGCCGCCGCGAAACCCACCGTGGTGCTGGTCCACGGCGCCTTCGCCGACGCCTCCAGCTGGAACGGCGTGACGCGCATCCTCGAACACGACGGCTACACCGTGGTGGCCGCCGCCAACCCGCTGCGCGGCGTCGCCAGCGACGGCGCCTACGTGGCCAACATCCTCGCCAGCCTGAAGACGCCGGTGGTGCTGGTCGGGCACTCCTACGGCGGCAACGTCATCAGCGCCGCGGCCAGCGACGCCGGCAACGTCAAGGCGCTGGTCTACGTCGCCGCCTTCGCCCCCGCGGCCGGGGAGAGCGCCGCCGACCTGGCCGGCAAGTTCCCCGGCAGCACCCTCGGCCCGACCCTGGCGCCGCCGGTGACGCTCGCCGGCGGCAAGGACCTGTACATCCAGCAGGACAAGTTCCACGCCCAGTTCGCCGCCGACGTGCCGGCCCCGGAGGCCGCGTTGATGGCGGCCGCCCAGCGCCCGGTCACCGAGGCCGCGCTGAACGAGAAGGCCGGCGCCGCTGCCTGGCAGCGCATCCCCTCGTGGTTCGTCTACGGCGACCAGGACCGCAACATCCCCCCGCAGGCTCTGGCCTTCATGGCCCAGCGGGCCCACGCCAAGGACGTCGAGGTGGTCTCCGGCGCTTCCCACGTGGTGATGGTCTCGCATCCCGAAGCGGTGGCGCGGTCGATCGAGAAGGCTGCTGCTTCGCTGTAGGTCGTTGCTGATCTCAGAAAGGTCGCTGGCCGCTCCTTGTTGAGCGGCCAGCGACCTTCCGGAGGGGAGGGAACCGAGGTTGGCGACAGGCCGCCTACCGCTCGGGGGCTGGAGTTAGAGCGCCTGCACCGGATTCTTCGCGGCGCCTGGAATGGCGGTGTCTTCGCCACGCGCGCGCCACTGGGCCAGGTCGCGGTTCCGCGAGGCGACGGCGCTTTCCCACAGCTGGTAGGCGTCTTCGCCCAGCATCAGGCGCACCGGGGCGGTATCGCTTTCCACCATGTCGATGACCACCTGCATGCCCTTGGCCGGGTCGCCCATCTGCTGGCCGTCCTGCCCGGCGAAGTATTCGTCCAGGCCCGCATCCAGGGGCGCGTAGTCGGCGATCCTGGCGGCGGCCTTCATCGCCGCGGCGCCGGCGAAGCCGGTGCGGAAGGCACCCGGTTCGACCAGCGTGACGCGCACGCCGAAGGGCTTGACCTCGTGGTGCAGGGCTTCGGTGAAGCCTTCCAGGGCGAACTTCGAGGCGTTGTACAGGCCGTTGCCGGGAAAGGCCACCAGGCCGGCGATGCTGGTCAGGTTGAGGATGTGCCCGGATTTGCGCGCGCGCATCTGCGGCAGCACCTCGCGGGACAGCTCGGCGGCGGCGAAGAAGTTCAGCTCCAGGTTGGCGCGCAGCTGCTCGCTGGTGAATTCCTCCAGCGCGCCGTAGGCGCCCGCGCCGGCGATGTTGGCCAGCACGTCGATGCGGCCGAACCTGTCGTTGGCGGCCTTCAGCGCGGCGGCGCGGGCATTGGCGTCGGTCACGTCCAGTTGCAGCGCCAGGGCGCGCTCGCCGTGGCCGGCGGCGATTTCCGCCAGCGGCTCCAGGCGGCGCGCGGTGATGACGGCGCTGTCGCCCTTGGCCAGCACGGCCTCGGCCAGTGCCTTGCCAAGGCCGGAGGAGGCGCCGGTGATGAACCAGATTTTCATGAGTGTTTCTCCTTGAGGGATGGGATTCAGGCGAAGGCGTCGATGCCGGTCAGCACCTCGGCGGCGCTGCTGTGGAAGCCGAAGCCGGAGTTCAGGGGCGTCTGTTGGTCTTGCACGCTGTTTTCCTCTGTCGATGCGCCTGGCGCCCGGCTGCGCATCACAGCCGGATTTCCACGACTTCGGCGTCGTCGAAGGCGGTGTCTTCACCACGTTCGCGCCAGCTGTTCAGGTCTTCCTGGCGCTTGGCGAGGGTGGCGTCCCAGATCGAGTAGGCGTCCCGGCCCAGCATCAGGCGCACCGGCGGCGCGTCGCTGGCCACCACTTCCAGCATGCGCCGGGCGGCCTTGGCCGGATCGCCCATCTGCTTGCCGGCGGAGGTTTCGAGGTAGGTCTCGAACGGCTCGACCATCGGCCGGTAGACATCGATGCGCTGCAGCGGACGCATGTTCACGTCGCCGGCGAACTCGGTGCGGAACGCGCCCGGCTCGACCAGGGTGACGTGGATGCCCAGCGGCTTGGCCTCGATGGCCAACGCTTCGGTCCAGCCCTCGATGGCGAACTTGGCGGCGCAGTAGGGGCCGGCGGCATTCATGGCCACCAGGCCGGCGATGCTGCTCACCGTGAGGATGTTGCCCGAGCCCTGCTTGCGCATCTGCGGCAGCACGGCGCGACTCATTTCGGCGGCGGCGAAGAAGTTCAGCTCCATCTGCTCGCGCAGCTGTTCCAGGCTGAATTCCTCGCAGGCCCCGGCCACGCCGCGCCCGGCCACGTTGGCCAGCACGTCGATGCGGCCGAAGCGCGCCAGGGTGTCGGCCACGGCCTTGTCGCGGGCGGCGGCGTCGGTCACGTCCACGGCCAGGGGCAGCACGCGGTCTTCATGGCCTTGCGCGATGGCTTGCAGGCGCTCCAGGCGGCGGGCGGTGATGGCTACGCAGTCACCGTTGGCGATGACGGCCTCGGCCAGCGACTTGCCGAAACCCGACGAGGCGCCAGTGATCAACCAGACCTTCTTTGCATGGCTCATGAACCTTTCTCCCATATACGTGTTACCGATGGCCATCGTCGCTCCCCTTGGGAGCGACGAGGCGATTTGCGGATACAAAGGTACGTGGGGTCATCCGTACTTTCCATGTCACGGAATACGGTTTTCTTTTTCGATCGTACGGAGTGCCTGTGGGCTCTCTTTGGCGGAGCAGGGGGAGGGAGTGGAGGGGGGCAAGGCGCTGAACGCCTGGCTCCCGGGCTCGTCAGCTGCGGATGAAGGCGAGCAGGTCGGCGTTGATCGTATCGGCTTGTTGGAGGGCCTCAGGCGCAAGGTGGGTGAGATCGAGGTGCTGCAGAAGCGCCTGGAGCAGAACAAGGCGCAGTTGCTGGTGGCCATCGAGGGCATCGAGAGCAAGCCGGAAGGAATGCAGTGCGCAGACAACACCCCGCGGGTGCTGGAGCGGCTGCGACAAGAGGGTAGTGTGCAATGCCGGATCGTAGGCAGGCCAAGGCTGGTAGTGCTTCTGTCGAGTGAGCCTTGGGTTTTTTCCTGGAGGGGAGGGGGTGTCCTGAGTGGTGTGTCGGGCAGGTGCCATCCTCCTCTCCCTAACCTCACCCCGTCATTTCCGCGAACGCGGGAACCCAGTGACGGGTGGTTGGGTTCGCGAGCAAGCTCGCTCCTACGAAGAGCAAAAGCGCGTTTGCTCTTGGATTTCCAGAGAAACACCCGAGCGCACCGGAACGCCCCTTCAGAAGGCCGAACGAAACCCGCGCTCAGGAGGTCATGCGACATGGATGTCGCGAGAGCCCCGCGGGCTACAGGGACGTACCCTCGGGGCGGGCCTCCGTGGCGGGGGAATTCGCGAGGGTAGCCCGGCTCCATCGGGCCCGTATGTCGGGGCAAGCCTTTTTGGTTCCTTTTGTGGCGTTTGACAAAAGGGACTCGCCCGAGGGGGCGAAACAAGAAACCTCCGAGCACTCGGAGCGGCGCGGTACACCGAGCCCCAACCCAAAAAAGTCACTGGGTTATTCCCCTTCGGGCCAGCGCAAGCGCTGTTCGCGATGGAGCCGCGTCCCGCGTTCGCGGGAATGACGGGGTGAGGTTAGGCGTGGAAGGATGGCGCCTGACCGACGCATCGCTCAGGACAGCCCCCTCTCCCGCTTGCGGGAGAGGGTTGGGGAGAGGGCGCTCTTACCCCCAACACCTCAGCCCCCGGTAAACCCCGTTCGCGAGCAAGCTCGCTCCTACAGTCATGATGGCATCGGCGCACCGGCCCACGGCCCATCCACCTATCCGTCAGTCCTTGCCGATAAGCGAACCCAGCGGCTTGGGCGCATAGAGCGCGCTCTGGAATTGCGGGACGTACTCGTACTTCAGCATCTTTCCGAGCTTCAGCGACTTGATGTAGCTGGAAAGCTCCCCCTCGCCGAGGATCAGCCGCGCCGAGTCCCCGTCGCTGCTGGAGGCATGGCTGAGTTGGCGCGACACCGCGTAGCCATAGGTCAGCTCACCTTTCTGGTCGGTATTGGTGAAGCTGCTGGTCACCAGCTCGTCCTTCTGCGAAAGCTTGGCAAGCTTGGCCGCCTGGAACACCACATCCACCTTGCCCGTCCGGCTATCGACGATGTCGTAGGTCACCTTGTGCGCATCCTCCGTGACGTCGATGCCGGTCAGCCACTTCGGCAGGTTGTAGCCAACCACGCCGCGAACCCTCGCGAGCTCGGTGTTCACCGGGAGCTTGAGCACGTACCCCCAATAATCCTTGGACAGCGACTGGCCAACCAGCGTGAGGGGGCCGAGG
The DNA here is from genome assembly GCF_052367875.1 of Pseudomonas sp. A6. Lineage (NCBI taxonomy): Bacteria > Pseudomonadati > Pseudomonadota > Gammaproteobacteria > Pseudomonadales > Pseudomonadaceae > Pseudomonas > Pseudomonas sp. A6. Next base: position 3,702,339 of record NZ_CP198970.1, read on the forward strand.
TTCGAGCTGCCAGGCTTGTTGGTGATGATGGAAAGGGCGACTTCGTTGTAGCTGTCGTTGTCGCAGTAGTGATAGGAGTAGGCGGTGAATGCCACCAGGCCGCGCCCCGGCCAGACCTGCAGGGGCTGCACCTTTTCCAGGACCTTGGCGGGTATCAGCTCCCTGAGCTTGTCGATGTCCGCCGTGTAGACGGCGGTGACCCGGCTGTTCTTGTAGTAGAAGTTCGGCGAGTAGGATTCGAAGCCTATGTCCACCTTCGTCTTGGTCAGCCCCTTGAACCAGCTCAGGTCGACGTCCGGCGCCTCGGCGGCGATCACCGAGAGGGGCGGGTTCGAACGGTAGCGGTCGTACAACCCGCCTTTCACCACAGGCACTTCATGGCCGGCGATGTCGATCATCGTGCTTTCGGTCGCTGGAACCTCGGCCCATGCGGAGGCTGCAAGGGCATTGACGAAAAGTCCGGCTATCGCGGCAACACTTCCGAGTTTCACTGTTCACTCTCTCCAGGGTTAGGCGTGGGGCTTGCGGCACGCTGGCCAGCAGCTTGCCGGCGAACCCTAACCTTTAACTGAACTTCAAGGTCAAGCCCCTGCAATCCCGGGTTTCGAGTGGTTGGCGCGACACGCGAAAACACCCTTGACATTAAAGTTGACTTAAAGGTTACGGTGCGGCAGTCGCCAATCCTGGAGCCTGTGATGACCGCGTTCACTGCGTTGACCCTGCCCAATGGGGCCGTCATTCCCAACCGTCTCGCCAAAGCCGCCATGGAAGAAAACATGGCGGACAAAGACCATGCGCCCTCGGATGTACTGATCCGCCTCTATCGCATCTGGGCCGAAGGCGAGGTCGGCCTGATGATCACCGGCAACGTCATGATCGATCACCGCGCCATGACCGGGCCGGGCGGGGTGGTGCTGGAGTCCGAGCGCTTCGGCGAGCGCTTCCGGGCCTGGGCGCAAGCCGCCCGCTCCCACGGCGGGCAGGTGTGGATGCAGATCAACCATCCAGGCCGGCAGATGCCCGCGGCCCTGAAGCAGGACACCATCGCGCCCTCGGAAGTGCCCATGGACCTGGGCAACTTCTCCAAGCAGTTCATCCCGCCGCGGGCGATGACCGAGGCGGACATCGCTGACGTCAAGGCGCGCTTCGTCAGGACGGCCGTGCTCGCCGAGCGCTTCGGCTTCACCGGCGTGCAGATCCATGCCGCGCACGGCTACCTGATCAGCCAGTTCCTCTCGCCGATCACCAACAAGCGCACGGACCAGTGGGGCGGGGCGCTGGAGAACCGCGCCCGGCTGCTGCTCGACGTGGTCAGGGAAGTCCGCGCGGCGGTGGGCCCCGGGTTCGCCGTGTCGGTGAAGCTCAACTCGGCCGACTTCCAGCGCGGCGGGTTCAGCACGGACGATGCGAAGCAGGTCGTCGCGCTGCTCAACCCGCTGGGCGTGGACCTGATCGAGCTGTCCGGCGGCAGCTACGAAGCGCCGGCGATGCACGGCCAGGCCCGCGACGGCCGCACCCTGGCCCGGGAAGCCTACTTCCTGGAGTTCGCCAAGGACATCTCGTCCGTTGCAAAGATGCCGGTCATGGTCACCGGCGGCGTGCGCCGGCTGCCGGTGGCGGAGCAGGTCCTGGACAGCGGCATCGACATGGTCGGCATGGGCACCGCGCTGGCCATCGACCCCAACCTGCCCAGGGACTGGCGGGCGGGGCAGGCAAGCGCGCCCATGCTCAGGCCCATCACCTGGAAGAACAAGGTGCTGGCGTCGATCGGCTACATGGCGATGGTGAAGCACCAGTTGCGCCGCCTGAGCCTCGGCAAGCTGGCCAACCCGAATGTCGCGCCGGCGCTGGCGCTGCTGGAGCAGCAGCTGGATACGCAGGTTCGCACCTGGCGCTATCGGCGTTGGGTGAGGGGGCTTGCCGGCTGATCATTGGCGGGGAGGGTTGATGCCGTCTTCATCCAGGGGCGTTGGCGGGGCTCAGTATTCAACCGCGTATGAGGATCGTGCGGCATCCTGAATCTCGTTCATCAGGACGCGGCTGGCTTGGGTGATCGCCTTGGTCGGAGGCGTTATGGCGAGTAACGTCATTTCCGGGGGCGCCTCCGCGGTCTGGATGATCCGCAGGGAGCCGGCTCGAAGTTCTTCGCTGCAGGCTATCGCTGGCAGGCAGACGACCCCCAGGCCTGCGATTGCAGCTTCCCGAAGGGCCAGCAGGCTATCGGTGCTGAATGTCGATCCTTTGCTCGTTCCCGAGGCTGCATCGCAAAGCAGCGGCAGGCCGGAAACGGTTGCTGCCTGCCCATGGCCGATGTTCCCGGCCATGGCCGGCGCGGCCATATAGTGGGTGCGCAGGGTGGCCAGGTTGCGCGCTGCCAGCATCGTACTGTCGTGGGGAGGGACTGCCAGGCTGAGGCTGATATCGGTCATCTGGGCGATGGGGTCGTGTTCCGGCCCCAGGTCGAACAGGCCGACGTGGATGCGTGGTTGCTGCGCCAGGAACTTCGCCAGCAAGCGCACGAGCCAGCCTTGCAGGATGCCCGGCGCGGCCAGGCGCACGAAGCCGCTCGCGCTTTTCAATGCCGCCTGAGCGCTATGGGTCGCCGCTTCGGCCGCGGCCAGCATCTCCCGGGCGTGCCTGTAGACCCCTTCGCCAATGCTCGTCAGGGCGAATACACGGTTGCTGCGCTGGACCAGCTGAACGCCCATGCGCCGCTCCAGTTGCTGGAGACGCCGACTCATGGAGGACTCGGAGAGGCCCGATACACGTGCTGCAGCGCTGAAACCGCGCGCCTCCACCAGGCGGGCGAACCAATGCAACTCCAGGAGCAACCCAGGCCAGTCGCTGTCATCCTGCAACGTCAGGTTGCGGCCGATGGAACCTTCCTTCATACCTTTCCCTCATGGTATTGCGATATTTTAGGGCGCGTTATCAACCATGAGTCTTTGCCCGGGCGGCGGATGCCTTTGCCGCGGCGCCCGGTCGAGGATACGAACGAGATGCACTAGGGGACGCGGCGGTACCATGCTTGGACGCAAACCAGTCACTACCGATAGGCCACACATCCTGCTGATCGACGACTCCCCCGAGGAGATCCGTCCCTTGCTGCACCTGCTGCATGCGCAGCCCTGGCGCATCTCCGTGGTGACCGAGGCCCAGCAGGGCTACCAGCGGGCCCTGGCGTTGCAGCCGGACCTGGTGCTGCTGGACGTGCGCATGCCGAAGATGAGCGGCTTCTCGGTGTGCCGGCTGCTCCGCGAGGCGCCGGCGACGCGGGACATCCCGGTGATCTTCCTGACCTCCGCGAACGATCTGGAGGAACGCCTGGAGGGCTTCAGCCTGGGCGGGGTGGACTACGTGCTCAAGCCGTTCGAGGCGGAGGAGGTGCTCGCGCGGGTGCGTTTGCATCTGCAACTCACTCGGCGGGCAGCGCCGTCCAGCGAAGAAGGTTCGCCGGCCTCGGGGGACGAGATTCTTCTACGTGCGGTGCTGCGCTACATCGACGAGAACCTGGCGCAACTGCCGGGGCTGGCGGAGATCGCCAGGAGCGTGGGCACCCATGAGAAGCGCCTGTCGGCGATCTTTCGCCGGCACCTGGGCTGCACGGTCTTCGCCCACGTGCGCCAGGCGCGCCTGCGCAAGGCGCAGGAACTGCTGGCCGGCAGCCGCATGAGCGTGCAGGACATCGCCGACCTGGTGGGTTTCAGCAGCGCCTGCAACTTCACCACGGCGTTCCGCGAGCAGCAGGGCGTGACCCCCAGCGAATTCCGCCAGCAGGCCTTGGCCGGCTCCGGCCGCTAGCCGCTGGCGGCGGCCTCCGGCTGCGCCATAAAAAAGCCATCATTGTCCTTCGCCGCAAAATTTCCGTCCTGCCTGGCAAAAATCCGTCGTTTGGAGAGTGGGAATACTTCAGGGGCCAAATATCCGTCAGACCCGCTGCTGCAACGGATGCTAATTAGAACCCCCTGGAGTCTGTCCCTTGACGCATTTCCTGCATGCGGCTTCCGAGCGCTTCGGCCGCGCCCTGCTGCCCATGGCCATCGCCCTGGCCGGCACGCTGACCGTCCCCCAAGCGTTGGCCGAGAGCCTGCCCAGCGCCGGCCAGTTGCTCAACGAGCAGCAACGCACCCAACCCCCGCGACCGCAGTCCACCCAGCCGCCGGCGGGGCTCGAACTGCCGGTGGAAACCAGGCGCCCCGGTGATGCCGGCCTGCGCGTGCGCCTGAATGCGATCCGCTTCAGCGGTGACACCGACCTGGCCAGCGCGGAAAACCTGCAACAGCTGCTGCAGCCGATGCTCGGCAAGACCCTCGACCACGCCGGCCTGCAGCAACTGGTGGACAGCCTCACGCGCTACCTGCGTGGCCGCGGCTATGTGCTGGCCAGGGCCTATCTGCCGCGCCAGGACCTGACCGAGGGCAACCTGGAGATCGCCCTGATCAAGGGGCGCCTGGAGTCCGGCGCCGCGCGCATCCAGGTCGGCGGCAACACCCGCAGCAGCCCGCGACGCCTGGCCGACATGGCCGGCGCGGCGCTGCCCGAGGGCAAGGTGCTGCAGGCTGAAGACCTCGAGCGCGCGCTGCTGCTGATCAATGACCAGCCGGGCATCAGCGCCCACGCCGCGCTGGAGCGCGGCGCGGAGCCGGGCAGCAGCCGCCTGCTGATCGACGCCAGGCAGGGCCCGCTGGTCAGTGGCGCGGTGTCGCTCGACAACTATGGCAACCGCAGCACCGGCATCGCCCGGGCCAATGCCCAGCTCAGCCTCAATGACCCGCTGGCGATCGGCGACCAACTGAACCTGGGCGTCAGCAAGACCACCGGCAGCGACATCTTCGGCGCCGGGTACAGCCTGCCGCTGAACGCCTCCGGCCTGCGCCTGCAACTGGGGACCTCGTACCTGCGCTACGACGTCGACCAGGACAAGTACCGCGTGCTGGACCTGCGCGGCACGGCCAGCACCGGCTCCATCGGCCTGAGCTACCCGCTGCTGCGTTCGCGCCTGCAGAACCTCTACCTCTCCGGCACCTACGAGCACAAGAACCTCAAGGACCGGGCCCTGGGCGCCAACCTGCGCGACCGCAGCCTGGACAACTTCACCTTCGCCCTGAACGGCAACCGCTTCGATAGCTTCGCCGGCGGCGGCGTCAGCGATGCCGGCGTGGCGCTCACCCTCGGCAAGCTGGACCTCTCGGGCAACCGCGACGACGCGTTCGCCGACAGCCGCAGCGCCAGGAGCGACGGCCACTTCGAGAAACTCGACCTGCGCCTGTCGCGCCTGCAGAGCCTGGGCGCGGGCAGCGACTGGAACCTGTACGCCGGGATGTCGGCGCAATGGTCGGACCAGAACCTCGACTCGGCGGAGAAGTTCCTGCTCGGCGGCCCCGCCGGCGTGCGCGCCTACCCGGTCGGCGAGGCGGCCGGCGACGAGGGCTGGCTGGGCACCCTGGAGCTGCGCCGCAACCTCCCCATCGGCCTGCCGAACGCCAAGCTGGAGGGCCTCGGCTTCTTCGACAGCGGGCGGGTCTGGCTGCACCAGGACACCTGGCCGGGCTCCACCGTCACCGCCACCGGGCGCAACCGCTACGACCTGAATGCCCTGGGCCTTGGCGCCAACCTCTGGGTCGGCCAATGGAGCCTGCACGCCGCCGTGGCCCGCACCCTGGGCGACAACCCCGGGCGCAGCCTTTCCGGCCAGGACGCCGACGGCCGCGCCAGCGACTGGCGCGGCTGGATCCAGGCCTCGCTGGCGTTCTGATCATCGCCCCACCGGGTATCGAAGAGACAAAGTAGGAGCACGCCATGAGCGCTTCGTTGAACCATGTATACCGTCTGGTCTGGAGCGACACCGCCCAGGCCTATGTCGCCGTTGCCGAAAACTCCACCGCCCGCGGCAAGCGCGGCGGGGTGGTCGGTATCCTTGCCGCCCTCGGCCTGCTCGGCGGTGGCATGGCCCAGGCCGCCGACCTTCCCACGGGCGGCAGCATAGTCGCCGGCGCCGGCAGCATCAGCCAGTCCGGCGCACAGATGACCATCCAGCAGAACAGCAACCGCCTGGTGACCAACTGGAACAGCTTCGACGTCGGCGCCGATGCCCGCGTGCAGTTCCAGCAGCCCGGCCGCGACAGCGTCGCGCTCAACCGGGTGGTCGGCGGCGGCAACGCCAGCCAGATCCTCGGCAAGCTCGACGCCAACGGCCAGGTCTGGCTGCTCAACCCCAACGGCGTGGTGATCGGCCAGGGTGCCCAGGTGAATGTCGGAGGCCTGGTGGCATCGTCGCTGAACATCAGCGACGCCGACTTCATGGCCGGCAAGACCCGCCTCGGCGGCGGCAGCGGCGCGGGCGCGGTGGTCAACCAGGGGAGCATCAAGACCGCCGATGGCGGCGTGGTCGCCCTGATCGGCCCGCAGGTGCGCAACAGCGGCAGCATCGAGACGCCCTCGGGCAGCAGCGTGCTGGCCGCAGGCGAGCAGGTCAGCCTGGATTTCACCGGCGACGGGCTGGTGAGCGTCAATGTCGACCGCGGCGTGCTCGACGCCCTGGTGCGCAACGACGGGCGCATCAGCGCCGACGGCGGCTCGGTGGTGCTCAGCGCCCGCTCGGCGGACGCGGCGATCAGCAGCGTGGTCAACAACTCCGGGGTGATCGAGGCCCATGGCCTGGTGGCGCGCAACGGCCGCATCCTCCTCGACGGCGATGGCGACAGCGGCCTGACCCAGGTGGCGGGAACCCTGGACGCGTCCTCCAGCCAGGGCGCGGGCGGTTCGCTGGTGGTCACCGGCAACCGCGTCGAGCTGGCCCAGGGCGCCCGGCTGGACGCCAGCGGCAGCAGCGGCGGTGGTGACATCAAGGTTGGCGGCGGCTGGCAGGGGCAGGACGCCAGCGTGCGCAATGCGCAGCAGGTGAGCGTGGCCAGTGGCGCGGAGCTGCGCGCCGACGCCACCGTGCAGGGCGACGGCGGCCAGGTGGTGGCCTGGTCCGACGGCGACAACAGCTTCGCCGGGAGCATCTCGGTTCGGGGCGGCGCGCAGGGCGGTGACGGTGGCAAGGCGGAAGTCTCGGGCAAGCAGACCCTGAGCTACGCCGGCGTGGCCGATGCACGCGCGGCCAAGGGCCGCACCGGCGACCTGCTGCTGGACCCGACCAACATCACCGTCTCCGGTGGCAGCGGCAGCAGCGGCAACTGGAGCAGCGGCAGCGGCAACGTCACGGTCTACGAACAGACCCTGGAGGCCCAGGGCGCCAACGTACTGATGACCGCCACCGGCGCCATCACCTTCGGCGACCTCACCCAGAACGGCGGCGACGGCACCATCAGCATGCAGGACAACGTCAGTCTGCGTGTGGAGGCGGGCAACAGCAGCAACAGCAACAGTTCCATCACCTTCGCCAACCCCAACAACACCATCGAGGTGTTCGGCACCGGCAGCCTGTACTTCCAGTCCGGCGGCACCGGCACCGGCAGCATCAGCAACGTCGCCAACCTGATCGCCCATGGCGCCGGCGACAACCCCGCGGTGAGCGCGCTGCCGGTCCACAACGTCAACTCCGCCGGCAGCGGCACGCCGGGGGCGGGCTCCATCACCCTGCTGGGCGCCGACGGCCTGACCATCGCCGGCGCGCTGACCACCAACGGCGGCTACGTGCGCCTGTCCAGCGACTCCGACACGGGCGGCAAGGGCGCGCTGACCATCAATACGCCGATCAGCACCAACGGCGGCAACCTCTACCTGTCCTTCGGCACCACCAACTATGCCGAAAGCATCGCCACGCTCAACAGCGACATCACCCTGGGCGCCGGCCGCCTCTACTTCGGCGACGCCATGGGCAGCCTGGGGATGGGCGGCTCCACCGGCGAGAAGCGCCTGGCCGGCAAGCTCAGCCTGAGCGGCGACGTCAACTTCAGCACGCCGCTGACCATGCTCGGCGGCGCCTCGATCTACACCGACGGCGACATCAACTTCACCAGCAACGTGAACCTGCAGACCGGCGACAAGGCCCTGACCCTGCGCGCGGAGAATATCGACTTCAGCCAGGCCACCCTGCAGAACATCAACACCGCGAGCATCGTCCTGGAGCCCTGGGACATCGGCACCGACATCGCCCTCGACGGCACCGACGGCATCGCCTCGGCCACCACCTTCACCCAGCTGACCGGCATCAGGAACCTGACCATCGGCCGCGCCGACGGTACCGGCACCACCACGGTGAACAGCAGCGGCTTCAGCTTCGACGCCAACAACAACCTGACCCTGCTCAACGGCAACCTGGTGGTCAACGGCGCCCTGGAGAATACCTCCAGCACCGGCCACGCCATCGTCAGCGCCGGCGTGGGCGACGTGCAGATCAACGGCGGCGGGAGCATTTCCGCCCATGGCAGCGGCGACGCGGTGGTCGCCGCTGCGGCGCGCAACTTCATCAACAACACCGGCGCCAACGCGCTGCTGACCAGCAACAGCAACGGCCGCTGGCTGACCTATTCCAGCGACCCGCGCGACGACCTGCGCGGCGGCCTGGACGTGGACTTCAAGCAGTACAACGCCAACTACGGCGACCCTTCGCTGGTGGTGGCGCAGAGCAGCGGCAACGGCCACCTGTACAGCGTGGCGCCGACCGTGGACGTAAAACTGGTGGGCACGGTGGAGAAGACCTACGACGGCAACGACAGTGCGGCGGCCGGCACCACCAACCTGTCGATGGCCAACTTCGACGTGAACACCGACCCGGCCGCGCCGGGGGCCACCAACGGCGCCATCGACGGCGACGACATCCAACTGATCGTCAGCGGCTGGGGCTCGGCCCGCTACGACGACAAGAACGCCGGCAGCGGCAAGACCGTCACGGTGGACGGCGTGGCCCTGGGCACGGCGAGCAACCAGACGCTCAACGGCGGCAAGAGCGTGGCGGTCTACGGCTACCAGCTGTCGTCCGGCTCGGTGAGCGGCGACGTCGGCGTGGTCGACAAGAAGGTCCTGACCGCCACCGCCGACGTGGCCGACAAGGTCTACGACGGCAACACCAACGCCCAACTGAGCAACCTGAACCTGGTGGGTGTGGTGGCTGGCGACGAGGGCCAGGTAGCGAGCACGGGCTCCACCGGTAGCTTCGCTGACAAGAACGCCGGTAGCGACAAGTCGGTCACTGGCAGCGGCATCGGCCTGTCCGGCGCCGAGGCGGGCAACTACAGCTTCGACACCGCGGCCCAGATCGGTACCGCCGACATCGCCCGCAAGGTGCTGACCGCGACTGCCGATGTGGCCGACAAAGTGTATGACGGCAACACCAATGCCCAGCTGAGCAACGTGAATCTGGTGGGCGTGGTGGCTGGCGACGAAGGCCAGGTGGTGAGCACCGGCGTTACTGGCACCTTCTCCGACAAGAACGCCGGTAGCGACAAGTCGGTGAACGGTAGCGGCGTCGGGCTGAGCGGCGCCGAGGCGGGCAACTACAGCTTCGATACCGCAGCCCAGATCGGCACCGCTGACATCACCCGCAAGGTACTGACCGCGACGGCCGACGTGGCCGACAAAGTCTACGACGGCAATACCAACGCCCAGCTGAGCAATGTGAATCTGGTGGGTGTGGTGGCGGGCGACGAAGGCGAGGTGGCCGGTAGCGGCAGCGGCAGCTTCGTCGACAAGAACGCTGGCAGCGACAAGGCGGTGAGCGGCAGCGGCGTCATCCTGTCCGGTAGCGAGGCGGGCAACTATAGCTTCGATGGGACCGCGCAGATCGGCACGGCCGACATTGCCCGCAAGGCGCTGACCGCCACCGCTGACGTGGCGGACAAAGTGTATGACGGCAACACCAGTGCTCAACTGAGCAATGTGAGTCTGGTCGGTGTGGTGGCGGGTGACGAAGGCGAGGTGGTGAGCACCGGTGCCATCGGTAGCTTCGTCGACAAGAATGCCGGCAACGACAAGTCGGTAAGCGGCAGCGGTATCGGCCTGACCGGCGCCGAAGCCAACAACTACAGCTTCGACACCAGCGCCGCGATCGGCACGGCCGATATCACTCGCAAGGTTCTGACTGCGACGGCCGATGTGGCTGACAAGGTGTACGATGGCAACGCCAATGCCCAGCTGAACAATGTGAGCCTGGTGGGTGTGGTCGCAGGTGATGAAGGCCAGGTAGCGAGCACGGGGGCTATCGGTAGCTTCGCCGACAAGAACGCCGGCAGCGACAAGTCGGTGAGCGGCAGCGGCATCGGCCTGACTGGCGCCGAAGCCAATAACTACAGCTTCGATACTGCGGCCCAGGTCGGCACCGCCGACATCACCCGCAAAGTGCTGACGGCCACCGCCGATGTAGCCGACAAGGTCTACGACGGTAGCACCGACGCCCAGCTGAGCAATGTGAATCTGGTGGGCGTGATCGCGGGCGACGAGGGCGAAGTGGTGAGCACGGGCGTGACCGGCAGCTTCGCCGACAAGAACGCTGGTGCCGACAAGTCGGTCACTGGCAGCGGCATCGGCCTCTCCGGCACCGAGGCGGGCAACTACAGCTTCGACACCGCAGCGCAGATCGGCACGGCCGATATCACTCGCAAGATGCTGACCGCAACCGCCAACGTGGCCGACAAGGTGTACGACGGCAATACCGACGCCCAGCTGAGCGATATCGCCCTGGTCGGCGTGGTGGCCGGTGACGAAGGCAAGGTGGCCGGTAATGGCAGCGGCAGCTTCGTCGACAGGAACGCTGGCAACGACAAGTCGGTGAGCGGCAGCAATGTCGCCCTGTCCGGCGATGAAGCCAGCAACTACAGCTTCGATACCGGCGCCCGGATCGGCACCGCCGACATCACCCGCAAGGTGCTGACCGCGACGGCCGACGTGGCCGACAAGGTGTACGACGGCAACACCAACACCCAGCTGAGCAACGTCAACCTGGTGGGTGTGGTGGCTGGCGATGAAGGCCAGGTAGCGAGCACCGGCGTGACCGGCAGTTTCGCCGACAAGAACGCCGGCACCGACAAGTCGGTGAGCGGTAGCGGTATCGGCCTGACCGGCGCCGAGGCGGGCAACTACAGCTTCGACACCGCCGCCCAGATCGGCACCGCCGACATCGACCGCAAGGTACTGACCGCGACTGCCGACGTGGCCGACAAGGTGTACGACGGCAATACCAACGCCCAACTGAGCAATATCGGCCTGGTCGGCGTGGTTGCTGGTGACGAAGACAAGGTGGCCGGTAGCGGCAGCGGCAGCTTCGCCGACAAGAATGCCGGCAGCGACAAGTCGGTGAGCGGCAGTGGCGTTGCCCTGTCCGGCGACGAGGCGGGCAACTACAGCTTCGACACCACCGCCCAGATTGGCACGGCCGATATCACCCGCAAGGCGCTGACCGCGACGGCTGATGTGGCCGACAAGGTCTATGACGGCAGCACCGACGCCCAGCTGAGCAACGTCAATCTGGTCGGTGTGGTCGCCGGCGATGAAGGCCAAGTAGTGAGCACGGGCGTGACCGGCAGCTTCGCTGACAAGAATGCCGGCAACGACAAGTCGGTGAGCGGCAGCGGTATCGGCCTGACCGGTGCCGAAGCCAATAACTACAGCTTCGACACCGCCGCCCAGATTGGCACCGCCGACATCAACCGCAAGGTGCTGACCGCTACTGCCGACGTGACCGACAAGGTCTATGACGGCAACACCAATGCCCAACTGAGCAACGTGAACCTGGTAGGCGTGGTCGCGGGCGACGAGGGCGCAGTGGTGGGGACCGGCTCCACCGGCAGCTTCGCCGACAGGAACGCCGGCAACGACAAGGCGGTGAGTGGCAGTGGCATCGCCCTGTCCGGCTCCGAAGCGGGTAACTACAGCTTCGACACCACGGCCCAGATCGGCGCCGCCGACATCTCTCGCAAGGTACTGACCGGCACTGCCGATGTGGCCGACAAGGTGTACGACGGCACCACCAACGCGCAACTGGGCAATATCGGCCTGGTCGGCGTGGTCGCCGGTGACGAAGGCAAGGTGGCCGGTAGCGGCGCCGGCAGCTTCGCCGACAAGAACGCTGGCAGCGACAAGTCGGTGAGCGGCAGTGGCGTTGCCCTGTCCGGCGCCGAAGCAGGCAACTACAGCTTCGACACCACCGCCCGGATCGGCACCGCCGACATCACCCGCAAGGTGCTGACCGGCACGGCCGACGTGGCCGACAAGGTGTATGACGGCAATACCAACGCGCAACTGACCAACGTCGGCCTGGTGGGCGTGGTGGCCGGCGACGAGGGCAGGGTGGTTGGCATCGGCAGCACCGGCAGCTTCGTCGACAAGAACGCCGGCAACGACAAGTCGGTGAGCGGCAGCGGCATCAGCCTGGCCGGCGCCGAGGCGGGCAACTACAGCTTCGACACCGGCGCCACGGTTGGCACGGCCGATATCGCCCGGAAGACCCTGGGCGGCACCCTGCTGGTCGGCGACAAGACCTACGACGGCAGCACCCGGGCTCCGGTACAGGGCGTCGAGCTGAGCGGCGTGGTCGCCGGGGACGATGTCCGCGCCACGGCCAACGGGCTCTATGCCACGCCGTCGGCGGGGCAGGGCAAGGCGGTCAGCGCCGTCGACCTGCTTCTGGCGGGCGGCGACGCCGGCAACTACCGGATCGATCCGGCGCAACTGCAGGGCACCGGGAGCATCGAGGCGTCGCTGTACAACCCGGTGGGCCTGATCAACGAACCCAAGGGCGCGAACGCCACGGCGGTGGCCGTGGAGCAGCAGTCCCAGCGCGTGCAGGTGACGGCGCCGACCGACTCGCTGCCGCAGGCCAGCACCCAGCTGTTCAGCGACGCTTCCCGGCAGGCCGCGGCGCCAGCCGACATCCCTGTCGGCAGCGAACTGCTGCTGCAGGACGCGGTGCTCAGCGGCGGCGGTCGCCAGAGCCTGATGCTGGACGACGCGCCGGCAGAATTGGCGCAGGTCAACACCCTGGCGTTGTTCCGCGTGGATGTTGGCAGCGAGCCGTCCGGCAAGGGACTGTTCCGGGCCACCGACCTGGGCAACAGCATCACCCTGGAGCCCGTCAGCGCGGCACGGCAGCAGGCGCCTGACCTGGGGCAGGAGACTGGCCAGTGGGCCAGCGGCGCGGTGGCTCGTGCCAATGGCGAACTGCTTCCGCTCAAGGTGGCGCTGGTCAAGGACGGCACCTTGCGCGTGGCAGTGCGCGGCCTGGACGACGATGACTCGGACGAGGACCTGGCCAGCTTCGGCCTGGCGCTGGCCAAGCAGCGCCTCGGGGTGACGGTGCCGGGCGTGCGGGCGGTAGTCATCGAGCGGGTAGCGGGCTCGGCCTGGCGAGGTTCGGCGAGCGGCATCCAACTGGTCTCTCGCTGACCTCCGTCGCCGGCCTCCCGGGCCGGTGACGACCTGGAGACCACTCGCTGCCGGCCATCGAGGGGTCTTCCCGTTCCCATCCGGCGCAACCACAGGTTGCGCCGGGCGGGACGGTCTCGCCAGCGGATTTGGGCTATCGTATGCGCCCCCGGTAACCCGCTCATGTAGGCGTGCAGCGCGTGGTAAACAAGCAACTGGCTTTTCTTCGCAGCCGCGGGCGGCGACCGGCATCCTGGCGCGCCGGCTCCTTCGGCATGCCTCTGCTGCTGTTGTTTCTGCTCCTGGCGCTCTGTGGCAACCGGATGGCCTGGGCGTCCGGGCTGCCCGATCCCTGCCAGGTTTCATCGCTGCAATTGCTTCCCGGTGCGCAGTTCCTGCTCGATCCGACGCACAGCCTGGGCGCGGAGGCGGTCACGAACCTCCCGGACGAGCGCTTCCAGCGGATCGAGGGGAACCGCTTCCCCCTGGAGTTCAGCACCGCGGCGATCTGGCTGCGCTTCACCCTGCAGCCGGACAGCGCTTGCCTGCGCTGGCTGAAGGTCGGCGAGCCGCGCCTGGACAAGGTGCAGGTGTTCGTCGGGCGCGCCGGGCAGTGGAGCGAAATGCACGCCGGCAGCGACTACCCGCTGTCGCAGTGGCGGGTCGCCGCGCGGCAGCCGCTGTTTCCGCTGGCCCTTGCCGGGGGCGAGCCGACCCAATTGCTGATGCGGGTACAGAGCAGCAGCGCGTTGATGATCAAGCCGGCCCTGTGGGACGAGTTCCAGCAGCAGCGCGCCCTCGAATGGTCGAACCTGCTCGATGGCGTGTCCCTGGGCATCACCCTGATCATCGTCCCCTTCGGCTTCGTCATCGGCCTGATCCGCCGCTCGCAACTGCTGATCATGAACGCCCTGGCGATCATGGCCTATGGCCTGGTGTGCTGCGTGGTCAACGGCTACCTGTTCTATGTCCCGCAGTGGATGCCGTTGAAGGAGCAGTTGATCAGCGTGCTCTCCTGCCTCGCCTTCTCGTTGTTCCTGGGCTACATGCGCGTCCTGTTCGGCGTGCAGGTCCTGCCGGGGTGGATGAAGGCCCTGCTGAACCTGTACACCCTGTTGATCGGAGGGCTGCTGCTCTGGGGGGCATTCGGCGACTACCGCTACACCCGGGTCGTGTTCAGCGAACTGCGCGGGCTCAACTACCTGCTGATCCCGCTGACACTGGGGGCGACCTGGCTGTACGGCCGGCGCCCCAGCTGGCTGGGGCTCGGGCTGACGGCGCTGTTCGTGTTCCAGGGCACCCTCCGGCACTTCATGGACGTGAAGAACGTGGGCTGGCAGTACGGTGAGGACCAGCTGGGCCTGACCTCCACCTTGCCCGGCGTGCTGTTGCTGGTCTGCACCCTGGTGATGGAGTTCAGCCGCAGTCGCTGGCGCGAGCGCCGGGCCCTGGCGGATCTCGAGGAGCAGCGCCGGGCGGAGCACGAGCGGCTGGAAGGCTCGGTCGCCCGGCGCACCGAGCAGTTGCGCGAATCACTACGGGCCCGCAGCATGCTGCTGGCGCGCATCAGCCACGACCTGCGCACGCCACTGTCGAGCATCATCGACTACTCGCGGGCCCTGGAGCGCGAGGGCCGGACGGACCTGCCCCAGCGCATCGAGCGCAACGCCCGCCGCCAGCTGGAGATGATCGACGAGTTGCTGGAATTTTCCCGCAGCGACCTGCAGCAACTGGAGCTGGTCCTGGCGCCCGGCTACCTCTACGGCTTCCTGCGGGAAATCGAGGACGAAGGGCGCTTCCTCGCCCTGCGCCAGGACAACCGCTTCGCCTGCGAATTCGCCTCCGACCTGCCGCCCCTGGTCCAGGCCGACTTCCGCCGCCTGCGCCAGGTACTGATCAACCTCCTGGCCAACGCCGGCAAATTCACCCGCGACGGCCTCATTGAATTCGCCGTGGAACGCCTGGACGCCGACGAGAGCGGCGTCACTCTCCGCTTCAGTGTCAGGGACAGCGGGATCGGCATCCGCGCGGACGAGCGGGAAAAACTGCTGCAGCCGTTCCAGCGCGGCAGCAATGCCGCGGCCTACGACGGCTCCGGGCTCGGGCTTTCGATCGTCTGCCAGCTGCTGCAACAGATGGGCAGCGAGCTGAACGTCGATGCGCAGCGGGAGCGGGGGGCCGCCTTGGGATTCGTGCTGAGGATGGCCTGCGCGACGGAAGATGAGGTCGAAAGCGTGGTGAGCGATACCGGCACCGTAGACATCGACGGCGATGGCCGTTGCGTCCTGGTCGTCGACGACATCCAGCAGAACCGCGAGGGGTTGTACGACCTGCTGGCCGGCTACGGCTTCGACGTGCTGACCGCCGCCGACGGCGGGCAAGCGCTGGCATTGCTGCAGACATCCACGGTGGACCTGCTGATCACCGACCAGATGATGGCGCCGATGGATGGCTGGGCCTTGCTCTGCCAGGTCCGCGAGCACTACCCGGAACTGCCTGTCCTGCTGTACTCGGCGGCGCCGCCCCTGCGGCCACGCTGGGTGCCCGCCGGACTGGCGTTCGACGCCGCGCTGCTCAAGCCTGCTGCCAGCGGGCAGGTACTGGGCAGCGTCCGCAGGTTGCTCGGTAGCTGCGTCGTTGAATGACGAGGGCTCGCCGAGCCGGGAGCGCTGCAGATCCTCCATGCCCTGCGTGGCGCTAGTACAGCCAGGAACACAGGAAACAGGAGAGGAGGAGGGCGGTTAAGTAGAGCAGGGGACGCCAATGAAACCGATGCTGATTGCGGCCTGCCTTTTTAAAGAGCCGCATTGGGATAGCCAGGCGCTTATCGCTCGCCTGGAAGGCGAGTTGCAGGCATTTGGATTTACCAACTGAAGCGAATGAAACTCACCCGTTCAACTCACCAGTACGCTATGGACTCTGCCGCCACGGAGGCAATCGTTGCGTTAGCCCTCGATGGAAAAGGGCGGCCGTCAAAGGCTGAAAGGGTGCTGGGCCCACCCTGGAACAGATTGGGTAGCCAAACCTCAGGCCGCCGGTGCCTGGGGCCATTACCCAGCCTGCAAAGGTGTTTCTCGTCATGGTCCCTTTTCTCGCGACGCGTTCTCGACTTAAGGTTTTGGCTAGGAAAAACCCTTCGGAGTATTCATGCCCGCGTTCCCCATCATCCGTCCGCGCCGCCTGCGCCGAAACGAATCCCTGCGCACACTCTTCCAGGAAACCGAATTCCGTCTCGATGACCTCATCCTGCCGATCTTCGTCGAGGAGGGCATCGACGACTTCGTGCCCATCGCCAGCATGCCGGGGGTCAATCGTATCCCCGAGAAACTGCTCGCCCGCGAGATCGAGCGTTACGCCCGCGCCGGCATCCGCTCGGTGATGACCTTCGGCGTCTCGCACCACCTCGACGAGACTGGCTCCGACACCTGGAACGAGAGCGGCCTGGTGGCGCGCATGGCGCGCATCTGCAAGGACATCGCGCCGGAAATGCTGGTCATGTCCGACACCTGCTTCTGCGAATACACCAGCCACGGCCACTGTGGCGTGCTGCATGAGCACGGGGTGGACAACGACGCCACGCTGGCCAACCTGGGCAAGCAGGCTGTGGTCGCCGCGGCTGCCGGTGCCGACTTCATCGCTCCGTCCGCTGCAATGGACGGGCAGGTCCAGGCCATCCGCAACGCCCTGGATGCCGCGGGCTTCCACGACACGGCGATCATGGCCTACTCGACCAAGTTCGCTTCCTCGCTCTATGGCCCATTCCGCGAGGCCGGTGGCACCGCGCTCAAGGGCGATCGCAAGGGCTACCAGATGAACCCGATGAACCGTCGGGAGGCGGTGCGCGAGTCTCTGCTGGACGAGCAGGAAGGGGCGGACGCGCTGATGGTCAAGCCGGCCGGCGCTTACCTCGATGTGATTGCCGACATCCGCGCCGCATCGCGCCTGCCCCTGGCGGCCTACCAGGTCAGTGGCGAGTACGCGATGATCAAGTTCGCTGGCCTGGCCGGCGCAATCGACGAAGGACGCGTGATGCGTGAAAGCATCGGCGCCATCAAGCGCGCAGGGGCCGATCTGATCCTGACCTACTTCGCGATGGATCTGGCGCGCGACGGCATCTGATGATGCTCGGGGCGCGCGGTCGCCCGGGCGTGGAGGGCGACCGGTTCCCCTCCACGCCGGACGACTTTTCGCTCCCCGGTCAGGGGCTCAGTGGCTGAGCGCTGTGGCGATACCCAGGCCCGTTTCGGCGCGAACCCGTTGATCCTCGAAACCCTCTCGATCCCTATGGGCACGTGCGCTGCGGTCGAGCTTCGAGACCAGCACTATCATGCCGAAGGCCAGGGGCATGGCGAACAACGCCGGGTGGTCATAGGGGAACAGGGCCTTGGCATGGCCAAGCACTGTCACCCATACGGTGGGGGAAAGAACGACCAGCACGAGCGCCGCGATCAGCCCGCTCAGCCCACCCCAGATGGCGCCGCGGGTGGTCAGCCCCTTCCAGTACATGGCCATTATCAGCACCGGGAAGTTGGCCGATGCGGCGATGCCGAAGGTCAACCCCACCAGGAAGGCGATGTTCACCTGCTCGAAGAGCATGCCCAGCGCGATAGCCAGCACCCCGAGCCCGAGCACGGCGAAGCGGGAAATGCGCATCTCTTGCGCTTCGCTGGCCTGGCCGCGCTTGTAGACCATGCCGTAGAGGTCGTGGGAGATGGTCGAGGCGCCCGCCAGGGTGAGGCCGGCAACGACGGCCAGTATGGTGGCGAAGGCCACCGCCGAGATGAAGCCGAGGAACAGATTCCCGCCAACGGCCTTGGCGAGGTGCATGGCGACCATATTGCCGCCCCCAAGCAAGGCTCCACCCAGCTTGCCATCGACGAAGTACTGCGGGTCGGTGCCGACGATGACGATGGAGGAGTAGCCGAGCACGCAGACCACCAGGAAGAAGAAGCCGATGAAGCCGGATGCGTAGAGCACCGATTTACGGGCTTCCCGCGCATTGGGCACGGTGAAGAAGCGCATCATGATGTGGGGCAGGCCAGCCAGGCCGAACACCAGGCCTATGGCCATGGAGGCCACATTGACCGGGTTGGCCAGCATGCTGCCCGGCCCCATGATGCTCCAGCCATTGGCATGGCTTTCCACCGCGCGCCGGGCCAGGGTTTCCAGGCTGAAATCGAACCGCTCCAGGGCCAGCAGCATGAGCGTGGTGCCACCGGCGAGCAAAAGAACGGCCTTGGTGATCTGGACCCAGGTCGTGGCCAGCATTCCGCCGAACACCACGTAAACCAGCATCAGCACACCGACCACTACCACGGCGACGTTATAGTCCAGGCCGAATAGAAGCTTGATCAGTTGCCCGGCGCCGACCATCTGCAGCAGCAGGTAGCAGCTCACCACCGTCAGCGAGCCGCAGGCCGCCAGTATGCGGATCCTGCGCTGGTCGAGCCGATAGGAGACGATGTCGGCGAAGGTGTAGCGGCCCAGGTTGCGCAGGCGCTCGGCCATCAGGAAGGTCAGCACCGGCCAGCCGACGAAGAAGCCGGTGACGTAGATCATGCCATCGTAGCCTTTGGCGAACACCATGCTGGAGATGCCCAGCAAGGTGGAGGCCGACATGTAGTCGCCGGCGATGGCCAGCCCGTTCTGCAGACCGGTGATGCCACCTCCGGCCGTGTAGAAGTCATGCGCGGACCGGGTGCGCCGCGCCGCCCACCAGGTGATCAGCAGGGTGATGCCCACGAATAGCACGAACATCGCAATGGCGTTCAGGTTGGGCTCCTGACGGCCGGCCTCGCTGGCGTGGGCGAAGAGCGGCAGGGCGATCAGGCAGGCTGCGCAGATTCGTTTCATTCCTGGCTCTCCTGGATGATGCTTTGGTTGAGGCGGTCGTAGTGGTTGTTGGCTCGATGCACGTACCAGCCTGTCAGCGACCATCCGGCAACGATCAGCAAGGCGCCCAGGGGAATGCCAAGGCTGATGTGGCTGGAAGGGTAGAGAGGACGATGAAGGAGTTGGGGATCGCTTGCGGCAACGCCCATGAAGAGGAAGTAGCCGCTCAGCACCACGATCGTCAGCCACCAACTGGTACGGCCACGCGCACGGCTAAGGGCGATGAACTTCGGATCCTGGCGAATTCGCCGGTAATGATCGGTATGGCTTTTGGGGGGGATGGTCATGGAGCCTCCACTTGTTTTTGTTGTAGGGCGATCCATCGGCCCGTATGGACGGGCCGTTATCAGGAGGGGAGTTCAGCGCCAGCTGTAGTCGGTGTAGCGCTCGCGCAAGGTTTTCTTGCTGATCTTGCCGGTGGCGGTAAGCGGCAACGCGTCCAGCAGCTCGCTGGCATCGGGGATCCACCACTTGGGCACCTTGCCGTCCAGGAAGCCGATCAGCTCCTGGTGGCTGGGCGCCGTTTCGCGGCAGCGCGGCACCACCACCAGGAGGGGACGCTCGCTCCAGCGCGGGTGCGGTACCCCGATCACCGCGGCTTCGGCCACCAGGGGGTGCGCCATCACGGCATTCTCGATTTCCACGGAGCAGATCCATTCGCCGCCGGACTTGATGACGTCCTTGATGCGATCGGTTATCTGCATGTATCCACGCGGATCGAGGGTGGCCATGTCGCCAGTATCGAACCAGTCGTCCGAGCCGTCCTGGCCGAAATAGCCACTGCGTACCCAGGGACCGCGCACCTGCAGCACGCCCGAGGTCAGTCCATCGTGAGGAAGAACCTGCCCGGCGTCATCGACGATACGCATCTCCACGCCAAACAGCGGGCGCCCCGACTTGAGCGATTGCTCGCCGCGGGCATCGGGGTCGAGCTCCTCGTACCAGGGCTGGTGGCGGTTGTAGCTACCCAGCGGGTTGAGCTCCGTCATGCCCCAGCCATTCTCCAGAACGACATCATGGCGGGCCATGGCCTCGAGCAGGGAAAGGGGGCAGGCGGCGCCACCGGTAACGGCCCTTCTCAAGGTCGGTATCGCACCACCTCCAGTGGCCAGCTGCTGGCTGATGTTCGCCCAGATCGTCGGAACGGCCAGCGAGAAGGTGACGCCTTCCTCGTTGATCAAGCGGATCATCTTCGCCGCGTCGCCCACGTTGGGGCCCGGCAATACCAGCTTGGCTCCGGCCATCACCGAGGTGTAGGGCATGCCCCAGGCGTTGACATGGAACATGGGAACCATCGGCATCACCACGTCCACGGCGCGCAGTCCCACCTTGTCCGCCATGTTCTGCGACATGCTGTGCAGGACGGCGCTGCGGTGGCTGGTCAACACCCCCTTGGGATCGCCGGTCGTGCCGGAGGTGTAGCAGAGGCCGCTGGCCTGGCGTTCGTCGATCTCCGGCCAGTCGCAGGCCTCGCTCGCCCGGGACAGCAGGCGTTCGTAGCTCAGGAGGTTGGGAAGGGTGCTGGCCGGCAATTCGTCTTCGCCACAAAGGGCGATGAAATGCCGCACCGATGGAAGCTCATCGCGAAGCCCTTCGACAAGGGGGATGAACTGCGGGTCGATGAACAGCAGGTCGTCTTGCGCATGGCGGATGATGAACCGGATCTGCTCGGGGAAGAGCTTGGGGTTGATGGTGTGGCAGACGCGTCCGGAACAGGGAACCGCGTAGTGCAGTTCGAAATGACGATGATCGTTCCAGGCCAGGGTGCCTACCCTCGCATTGGGCGGGCAGGCCAGATCGTCGAGCGCATTCGCCAGCCGCGCGGCTCGCGCGAAGGCTTGCGCATAGCGGTAGCGATGCACACGGCCATCGGCGAACAGGGAAACGATCTCGGTATCCGCTGCAACCTGGAGGGCATGCCGCATGATTGCGGCAATACCGAGGTTGAAGTTCATCATCAAACCTTGCACAGGCAACCTCCGCCTTTTTCTTGTTTGGCTATCCGCAGGCATCGAGGGGCGACTCGCAGCCTTTGGCAGAGGGTTGAGCAAGGGGTGTGCCATTGCCTGTCCGGATCCTTCCCGGCGGCAGAAACTCATTTCATTTCAATTGGATAAAACGCATTCCCGATCAGGCTACGACTTGAGTCGGGCCGCTTGGCTCCGCGTCGATTTCAATTCTGTAATGAACTCGCCGCCGCGAGGTTTCATTTCTGCATTGCCACGGCTCAAGTGCGGAGGCGGCGCCAGAGCGTGGTCCGGCTGATGCCAAGTTGCCGGGCGGCCTCGTCCATGTCCCCGTTGCATGCTTCGAGCACCTTGCGCGCGTGGGCGATTTCGCTGGCCTTGCCGACGCTCCGCAGGTCCAACTGCGGAGCGTCGGCGGATGGCGGGGAGGAGGGGCACAGGCTGTCTTCGAGCAACTCGGGGAACAAGGTGGACAATGCGACGCTGCTGGCGCCCATCGCCTGGGCGGAAAGTGCCGCGCGCTCCACCAGGTTTTCCAGTTCGCGAATGTTGCCGGGCCAACGGTAAGCCTGAAGGTATGGCATCAGTTCATCCAGAACCGCTTGCCCGGCAAGAATGTGTTCCGGCGCGAGCGAAAGCTTGCGCAGGATCGAGCCGGCCAGCAGTTGGATGTCTTCCGGGCGCTCCCTGAGAGGAGGGACGGCGAGGCGAAGAATGTTCAGCCGGTAATAGAGGTCTTCGCGAAAGCGGCCATCGGCCACCCGGGCCCGCAGGTCGCAATGGGTCGCGGCTACGATGCGGATATCCACGGGCGTGGGCTCCGAGGCGCCGAGACGCAGGACCTCTCGTTCCTGCAGCACACGCAACAAGCGGGTTTGCAGGGTCACCGGCATATCGCCGATTTCATCCAGGAACAGGGTCCCAGTGTGCGCGGCCTCGATCAGGCCGGACTTCCCGCCCTTGCGAGAGCCGGTGAACGCGCCCTCTTCGTAGCCGAACAGTTCGCTTTCCAATAGCGTCTCCGGAAAGGCTGCGCAGTTGATCGCCACGAAGGGCCCCGGTTGTCGGGGGCTCGCATTGTGCAGGCTTTGTGCGAGCAACTCCTTTCCGGTCCCGCTTTCGCCGGTGATCAGCACGGTGGAGTCCGTACCGGCGTAGCGCCGAGCCAGTTCCAGCACCGTGCGAAACCCCGGCGCCTGGCCGAGTAGCTGATCAAAGCGATATCGAGCGGTGAATTGCCGGGGGCGGGCCTGGCTGCGGATTCTCCGGTCCGCGCGCTGGATCGTGTTCGTTTCCTGGCAGGAGACCACCACGCCATTCGCTTTGCCATGTTCGATGATCGGCGTGACGTTGGCTGCCAGCACCCGCCCACCGGCGCGAATGATCCGGCTTTCGTCGCTTTCGCCCTGGCCGATGGCAAGGCTGATGTCCAGGTCGGGCATGACTTCGGCGAATGGGCGTTCCTGCGCCCATTCGATGGTGACGCCGAGCATCTGTGCCATCCGGGGATTCAGTGACTGGACGATACCCTTGGCATCCACGGCGATCACGCCGTCGTTGAGGTTTCGCAGCACGGCGTTCAGCCACTGTTGCTGGATGAGGGCCTGGGACCTGCTGCGGCAGATCGCCAGGGCCTCATCGAGCGCTCTCTTCACGGCGTCTTCGTTCAATGCCAGGACGCCCTGGGCGCCGGCCGCCTCTGCGATTTCGACAGCGGTCGAGGAGCCGACGATCACCCGATAACCCTCATCGACCAGCCGGCGAATCTGTTCCTGGACTTCATTCAGGTTGGTGTAGGTGGCCTGGCGCACGTCGACGGTGAACAGCGAGGCCATGGCGTCGATTTCCGGGTGGCCCCGCTGGAAGCTGACGATGCCGACTTTCGTCGCCCGCGCCTTGGCGATGTCCAGCGCCCGGATCAGATCGTATTCGCCCATGCGAATCGACAGGATCGCGGTGGAGATATGTCGCCGGAGGTAATCTGCGGTTGCGCCCGAACAGATGATGATGTCGACATCCTGCCGGCCTTCCAGGGCCTTGCCGATCTGGCGCAGCTCATCGATGGTCGTTTCGACGATCTCCACGTGGGCCCGCTGGCTGTAGAGGGGCACGACCTTCTCGACGATGCGGGACATGCTGTTGGGGCCATGGGGAGTGCGGAGATGGTTGATGAGGGCGACGATGCGGGGTAGGTAATGCTGCTCTGTGGCCATGGGGAGTCTCGTGCAATTCATTTTCCAACCTGCAATCAAGGTTTCAGAATTGCAACGAACAATCCAGCAGGGAAGACTCCTTATCAATCGCGCGAATTCATAAGCATCTGATTTTTAATAGGAAAATATAGATTTTCTGCAGCTGGAACGGCTCTTGCTCTGCCTCTTGCACGTCACAAACCAGAGCAAGCTTTATCCATGCATAGCCCTTCAGCCCCCAACTCCGATCTTCCCCGAATCGATGTCCCCTCGGCTCTGGCGCCCTTGGCAGCCCGCCTGGCCTGCCAGTTTGCCTACGAGCATGTCGAAATCGAATCCTGCGAACGGCTCTCCGGCGGTGCCATCCAGGAAAACTGGTTACTGAGCGCCAGCGTCCTGGTGCATGGGGAACCGATCGAGAAGCGCTGGGTGTTGCGTACGGATGCGCCGTCAACGGTTGCCGTCAGCATGGGGCGAGCCCAGGAGTTCGCCGTATTGCAGGCGGTACACCAGGCCGGCGTCACGGTACCGGACCCGCTTTGGCTATGCCGTGACCCCGGGATATTGGGGCGCGACTTCTTTCTCATGGCGGCCCTGGAGGGGACCGCCAGCGGCTTCCGGCTCACGACGGACAAGGCCCTCGAACCGGCGCGGAGAGACCTTTGCCGGGAGCTTGGTGCCAACCTTGCGTTGCTCCATGAAGTGAAGCCCGACCATGCTGAACTCGATTTCCTGCATGCGGCCGCCATCGATCCGATTCAGCGCGATATCGATCTCTACCGCCAATACCTCGATGAGTTGCCCATTGCCCACCCCGTCATCGAATGGGGTTTGCGCTGGTGCGAGCTGAACCGGCCGGACGCGCTTGCGCCAAGGCTGATTCATCGCGATTACCGCACTGGCAACTACATGGTGGACCAGGGGCGCCTGGTCGGCGTGCTGGACTGGGAGTTCGCGGGCTGGGGCGACCCCCGTGAGGACCTGGGCTGGTTCACCGCGCGCTGCTGGCGTTTCGCCCGGCCGGACCGGGAGGCCGGCGGCATCGGGCAACTGGACGATTTTCTCGAAGGGTATTCGAGTGTTTCGGGCTTGCGTCCGACGCTGGAAGAACTCCGGTTCTGGCAGCTGATGGCCCATGTCCGCTGGGCCTTGATCGCGCTGCAACAGGCGCAGCGGCATCTCACCGGACAGCAGCGCTCGCTGGAGCTGGCCCTGACCGGGCGGCTGATCCCGGAACTGGAATACGAGATCCTTTCTCTCACAGGAGCCCGGCCATGATTGCCCCGAATGCAGTGGATCTACTGGTAGCCGCCCGTGGCACCGTACTGGAAGCGTTGCTTCCCTCGCTGCCGAGCGAACTGCATTACCAATGCAGGATGGTTGCCAATGCGCTGGCGATCGCCGTCCGAGAGCTGGAGTTTGGAGAACAGGTCGCCGACCTGGAGAGCCACGCGCTGGATCATGTGCTGGAACCACAGGGCATTCCCCATCTGCCTCACGAGCGGGCCTTGGGCGCACTCGTGAAGCTGATCCGCCAGGGAGACTTCGACCGGCCGGGAGCCGGGCAGGCGAGCTTGCAGCAAGCGCTGACCGCGATCACCGAGGCCCGGCTGAGTGTCAGCAACCCCAAGGTCCTGAACCATGGCCGCTGAAGCCTTCGCCGGTGTGCGTCGACGCCGTTGCTACCTGGTCCGCCACGGGCATGTCGAGTATTTCGATGAGCAAGGCAAACCCCTGGACCCGCGCAATGTTCCGCTCTCGCAGAAAGGGGCGCAGCAGGCATGGGCGCTCGGCCAGGTGCTGCAGGATGCTCGCGTTGACAGGGCCCTGTGCTCCGATTACCCCCGTGCGAGGCAGACGCTCGAGCTGATATTGCCGGGCCATGGCGTACCCTTCGAGTCTCTGCCCGAACTACGCGAAATACGTGCCGGTCGCCTGCGCGAACTGGAGCGCGAGTCGCTGCCCGAGCAGGTGCTGGGCGCTTATCGGAATGCCGGTGCCGTGAATGCCCGCTTTCTCGGCGGAGAGCGCTGGGACGAATTCCAGTCACGCATCCTCGGCCTTTTCCAGAGTCTCATCCAGGACCCGTCATGGCAGAGCGTCCTGATCGTCAGCCACGACGCCGTCAACCGCGTGATCCTGAGCTGGGCCACCGGCCTGGGGCTCGGCGCGATCGCTGCGTTCGAACAGGACCCCGCGTGCCTGAACGTGCTGGACATCGATACCCGGGACGGCCAATTGCTCGGCGCCGTCATCCGTACGCTCAACTACACCCCCTATAGCCCTCACAAGGCAGGGATCCACGACACCGTTCTGGAAAACCTCTTCAGGGCTATCCAGCCGGAAAGCCTGACGGCCTGATCTTCCCGATGACAGGAACCATCCATGAATTTCTCCCTTCCCGAAGAGCTCCAATCCCTGCAGAAACGTGTGCGCGACTTTATCGCAGAAGAAGTCATTCCCATGGAGAACGATCCTCGCCAGAGCTCCCACGGCCCCTCGGATGAGCTGCGGCAAGCGTTGGTCGAGAGGGCACGTGCATGGGGGTTGCTGACCCCGCATGCCTCTGCCGAGATGGGCGGCCAGGGCTTGTCGCACGTCGCCAAGGCGGTTGTGTTCGAAGAGGCTGGCTACTCGCCGCTCGGTCCCACTGCAATGAATATCCATGCCCCCGACGAAGGCAACATCCACCTGATGGAGGTGGTCGCAACGCCGGCGCAAAAAGACCGTTGGCTGCGTCCGCTCGCGCAGGGCCACATCCGTTCCTGTTTCGCCATGACCGAACCCTCGCCTGGCGCAGGTTCGGATCCATCGATGCTGACCACCACCGCGGTTCGCGACGGCGACGATTTCATCATCAACGGCCACAAGTGGCTGATCACCGGCGCCGATGGTGCAGGCTTCGCCATCATCATGGCGCGTACCGAGGAGGGTCACGCGACCATGTTCCTCACCGATACCAACCGCCCGGGGTTCATTCTCGAGCGGATGATGGATTCGCTGGATAGCTGTTTCACCGGTGGCCATGCCGTCTTACGCTTCGAGAATCTGCGAGTCCCTGCCAGCGATGTGCTGGGTGAAGTAGGCAAGGGGTTTCGCTATGCCCAGGTTCGCTTGGCGCCTGCCCGGCTGACTCATTGCATGCGATGGCTGGGGCAAGCTCGCCGCGCCCATGAGGTTGCTTGCCGCTACGCCAGCCGAAGGGAGTCTTTCGGCAAGAAACTTGGCGAGCACCAGGGGGTTGGGTTCATGCTCGCCGACAACGAAATGGACCTGCTGACCACGCGCCTGGCCATCTGGCATTGCGCCTGGGTGCTGGACCAGGGGGAGCGGGGCAACGTTGAATCCAGCATGGCCAAGGTCATCAGCTCGGAGGGAATCTGGCGGGTCATCGACCGTAGCGTCCAGGTGCTGGGCGGGCAGGGCGTCACTAGCGAGGCCATCGTCGACCGGATCTTCCGTGACGCGCGAGCCTTCAGGATCTATGACGGCCCGAACGAAGTTCACCGCATGAGCCTGGCTCGCAAGATTCTGGATAGGGTGAGCGGAGGCGGGCGATGAACCAACTGTTCAACCTCAGCGGCAAACGCGCCCTGGTGACGGGGGCTTCCAGCGGGCTCGGCAGGCACTTCGCTCGAACCCTGGCGGTGGCTGGCGCACACGTGGCAGTCGCCGCGCGGCGACTCGATCGCCTTGACGCGTTTGTTCTCGAGTTGCGCGAGCAGGGACTGGAGGCAACGGCGTATGAGCTCGACGTCACCTCGCGCGAATCGGTCAATGCGTGCCTGGACAGCATCCAATGGGACCTGGCAGGGCTCGATATCGTCGTCAACAACGCCGGCGTCAGTAACACGAAGCGTGTCCTCGACTACGAGGACAGTGACTGGGATGCGGTACTGGATACCAATCTCAAGGGCGCCTGGGTCGTTGCGCAGGAGACGGCACGCAGGATGGTGGCTGCGGGGCGTGGCGGCAGCCTGATCAACATCACCTCGATTCTCGCCTCGCGTGTAGGCGGCGGGGTCGGGCCATACTGCGCGGCCAAGGCCGGTCTGAGTCACCTGACGCGCTCCATGGCCCTGGAGCTTGCCCGTCACCGCATCCGGATCAACGCGATAGCCCCGGGCTATGTGGTGACCGAACTGAACCAGGACTTTCTTGCCAGCGATGCAGGCGAACGCCTGAGAAAGCGCATTCCCTCCGGGCAGTTCTGTACCTACGAGGATCTGGACGGGGCGCTTCTGCTACTGGCTTCGGAGGCCGGCCGGAGCATGACCGGCGCGGAAATCGTTGTCGACGGTGGCCATTCCTGCTCTGCGCTCTAAGGCAGGCCTCCCTGCCAGCAATAGCTGTGGCAGGGAGGCGAGCCTGGATCATGACGGGGAACGAGCCGACCGCGATCGTCAGGCCTCGACGGTCAGGATGATCTTCCCGATGTGCTGACTGGCGTCCATCATTTCATGCGCCGCACGAGCCTGCGTGAGGCCGAAGGTCTTGCAAAGCAGGGGTTTGACTTCCCCCTTGCGTACATGGGGCCAGACCTGGCTCTCGAGCTCATCGATGATCGCCTTTTTCTCATCGTGGGTTCGGGAGCGCAGGGTCGAGCCGATATGTGTCAGGCGTTTCACCAGCATCTGGAAGTAATTGACGGTGGCCGCGGGCCCTTTGATCAGCCCGATCTGAACGATGCGGCCGTTCATGGCCGCTGCCTGGAAGTTTCGATCGACGTAGTCCCCGCCGATGATGTCGACCACCACGTCGACGCCTCGTCCCCCGGTCTCGCGCATGACCTCTTCCACGAAATCCTGCCGGGTGTAGTCGATGGGGTGATCCGAGCCCAGAGACCGGCTGGCGGCCTGCTGTTCCTCGTTCTTCACCGTGGTGAAGATCTGCGAGGCACCGAAAGCTCTGGCCAGCATGGTGGCCGTTGTGCCGATTCCGGAAGCGCCGCCATGGATCAGCACCGATTCCCCGGCCTTGAACTGCCCTCTCTGGAACAGGTTGGTCCAGACGGTCATGAAGGTTTCCGGCAAGGCCGCCGCTTCTTCCAGACTCAAGCCTTCGGGCAGATGGAGAGTGGTGCGCTCGTCTGCAACGGCGTACTGGGCGTAGCCGCCACCGGGAACCAGGGCCATCACCTTGTCACCGATGGCGAAATTTCTTACCTCGGCGCCCAGCGCCACGATTTCGCCGGATATCTCGAGCCCGGGAATATCCGAGGCGCCAGGAGGCGGATCATAGAGACCTTTGCGCTGGAGGACGTCAGGCCCATTCACGCCGGCGGCATGCACCTTGATCAGCACTTCCCTTTCACTCGGACGAGGAGTGGGCCGCTGGACCGGGACCAGAACATCCGGCCCTCCCGGGCGGCTGATCTCAATGGCTGTCATATGGGAAGGAATGTTGGGCGCGTTCATATTGCGAACCTCGGTATAAGCATTGACGCAGCGTGGGAATGGCTGATCTGACCACGGGTCGTTGGGAGGGGGCGGAGCTGACGCTGGTCTGATCGGCCAGGAAAGAAGGGGAGCCAGGATATGTGCACCTGGCTCCCGGGCTTGTCAGCCGCGTATGAAGGCAAGCAGGTCGGCGTTGATCGTATCGGCCTGGGTGGTCGGCATCCCGTGGGGGAAGCCGGAGTAGGTCTTCAGCGTGCCGTTCCGGAGCAGCTTCGCCGAGAGCAGGCCAGAGTCCTCATAGGGGACGATCTGGTCGTCGTCGCCATGCATCACCAGGACCGGGATGGTGATTTTCTTCAGGTCCTCGGTGAAGTCCGTCTGCGAGAACGCGACTATGCCGTCGTAGTGGGCCTTGGCGCAGCCCATCATGCCCTGGCGCCACCAGTTCCAGATGATGCCTTCCGAGGGCTTCGCGCCTGGGCGGTTGTAGCCGTAGAAGGGGCCTGCGGGCACGTCGTAGTAGAACTGCGCGCGGTTGGCCGCGAGCTGGGCCTGCAGGTCGTCGAATACCTGCTTGGGCAGGCCGCCAGGATTGCTGTCGGTCTTCACCATCAGCGGCGGGACGGCGCTGATGATGGCGGCCTTGGAAACACGGTCCTCGCCATGGCGGGCGATGTAGTGGACGACTTCGCCGCCGCCGGTGGAGTGGCCGACGTGAACCGCGCCCCGGGTGCCGAGGTGATCGACGACCGCGGCCACGTCGTCGGCGTAGTGATCCATGTCGTGGCCGTCCCACACCTGGCTCGAACGCCCGTGCCCGCGGCGGTCGTGGGCGACGACGCGGAAGCCGTTGGCCAGGAAGAAGAGCATCTGGGCATCCCAGTCGTCGGCGCTCAGCGGCCAACCATGGTGGAAGTGGATTACCTGGGCGTCCCGCGGGCCCCAGTCTTTGTAGAAGATTTCAACCCCGTCCTTCGTGGTGACGTATCCCATGTTCGCATCTCCTGTGTGAGGTGGAGTTCGGCGACCAACGATGCGACACCGCGTGAACGCCCCATCGCTTGGCCGTCCAATCACTGTAGGTTTAAAGTAAGCTTTAAGGTCAACGCTTTTTTCGAGGGTGCTGCATGAGAATTGGAGAGCTGGCGAAGCTCAGTGGGCTGGCGCCTTCGCGCATTCGCTTCTACGAGGCCAGTGGCCTGATCAACTCGGTGGAGCGCAAGGCCAATGGCTACCGCGACTACGCGCCGGAGACGCTGGTGATCCTGGAGATCATCACCGGTGCCCAGAGCGCGGGCTTCTCGCTGGAGGAGATCCGCCCCTTGCTTCCGCTGAACGCCAGTGGCTGGCAGCATGGCGAGCTGCTGGAGGGCCTCAGGCGCAAGGTGGGCGAGATCGAGGTGCTGCAGAAGCGCCTGGAGCAGAACAAGGCACAGCTGCTGGTGGCCATCGAGGGCATCGAGAGCAAGCCGGAAGGGATGCAGTGCGCAGACAATACCCAGCGGGTGCTGGAGCGTCTGCGCCAAGAGGGCAGTGTGACAATGCGGCCCCGCAAACAGACCAAGGGCCGTAGCGCTTCCGTCGAATGAGCCCCGGCCCCGGAAAAGCCGGGCATGCTGCCTGGCTTCCATCGAAACGGCTTGTCGGGCCGACCAGTCCTTCCTTGCCGATCAGGCTGCTCAGCGGTTTGGGCGCATAAAGCGCGCGCTGGAACCCAGGAATGTATTCATGTTTACCCCTCGCGTGCCTTCAGGTGGGCGGGGGAAAGGCGTTCAACGGCTCCGGCGCGCGGGCTCGATAAGCCGTGTGAATGCAGGCAATAAGGCCAGGCTCCCTTGACCTTGAAGCTTGGTTGAACCTTAGAGTGATTGCGGCAGGCCTGTGTGGCCCGGCACCCGAACCATCTGCCAAGGCAATCATCGAGGAAGGTCAATGAACATGAGCAGGCGCTTCACTGAAGTCGAATTCGGATCGCAGAAGGTCGAGGTACTTGCCGGTGGCTACTACGACCGCTACCGAATGAACCCGAACCTCGACGAGGTCGCGCGCGACCCGGCAGCCGGCAACATCGATTTCTTCCGTAGAATCCCTAAGCAGCTGGTCGCCTCCAGGGTCGGGCCGACGTGGGCCCCGAATTTCTATTACCGCTCAAGCAGCATCCAGCTGCTTTTTCTCGCGCCCATCGACCGGCTGAAGGCGACCCTGCCGATGCCGCTGGAGCCGCTCCGCGCGTTGCCCGGCTACGGCCTGGTGGCGCTGACCTTCTTCTCGTACTCGGTTTGCGATAACGATCCCTACGACGAAGTATCCGTCGCCATCGTCATTCGCCGGCCCGGTAGCCGGAAGCCCCATGCCCTGGAGCTGCTCGATTCCATTCGGCGACGCAGCTTCGTCGCGCATGTACTGGCATTGCCCGTGACCACCGAGATTGCCAGGGTGCGCGGCGTGCACGGTTACCAACTGCCCAAGTGGCGTGCAGATATCGAGATGAACATCGGCACTGATGTGACCGCCCGCATAGCAGGGCCCAAGGGGCTGCCGGACCTGTCCCTGAACGCGCCTCTTCCAGTTCTACAGAACGTTCAGCCACAGTCGCGCATGGGAACCACGACCATGGTGCACCTGGTCGACGGCCAGTGGCATCAGACGCAGGTGCAGACCAACACCCTGTCCTTCGCCCAGCGCCTGCTGCCTAAGGAGGTGAATCTGGTGCGCAACGGCGGTCCGCTGAGCCAACTGCTCGATGGGTTGGGAGCTACCAAGGTGCTGCGCCTGGATGTGGTCAAGGACGCGCAGATCGTACTGAACCTGCCAACCGCGCTGAAGGTTTTCGACTAAAGCGGCGGATGAATGCCGCAGATATCACTTGCAGGTCGACCAGGTCTTGGCTGTCGCCTGTGTCGTGGCGCCTGGTAGCAACTGGCGCTGGAGCAGGGCAGGGGAGTCCTGCCCGGTGTGATGTTGGCGGTCCCGCAATCCCCCCCTCCAAGGTCCTCACTCCATGAGCATGAGAAAAAGCAGCTTCATCAGCCAGGGAGAGCGCTGCGCTGCAACGGTCTATCTCCCTGACGGCGCCAGTCGTTCCAACAAGGTTCCTGCCATCCTGCTGATGTATGGCTGGGGTGGCGTGCAGACTTCTTTCCTACCACCGTTCCGAGACCGATTCCTGCAATTGGGGTGTGCCGTGATGACCTTTGATTTCCGCTGCTGGGGGGAAAGCTCGGGGGAGCCGCGGCATGTGATTTCGGTACCCGACCGCATCGCGGATGCAGAAGCCGCTCTTCAGCACCTGTCCCTTCAGCCAGAAGTGGCTTGCGACTCGATCTTCCTGTGGGGGTCATCCCTGGGTGCAGGCATCGCTTTCACCGTAGGGGAGCGACATCCCGAGCTGAAAGGAATCATTGCTCAAGTGCCCATGCTCGATGGCAAGGCAGCGTCCCGCCGTACCCCATTGCGCTCACGAATTCGCATCCTGTTGCACGCGGTGCGGGATGTCTTCAGGGGAGGGAATCCACTGTACATACCCATCGTGGCCGATGAAGGTGGCTTCGCTACCATGACGCGAGATGGAGCCGCCGGCGCCAAGGCGGCGAGTGCCGAGCTGTATGGCCCGGGCGCACCGAACTACATCGCCGCACGCTCTGTCCTGACCATGCTGGGATATCGTCCAATCGACTCGATGCGCCGGATAGCCTCCCGCACCCTGGTCATTGGCGGCAGCCGCGATACGATCGCGCCATTCGATGAGCAGTCGGTACGAAATGCCGGCAACCCGGATGTGACGGTCGTCACCCTCGACAGCAACCATTTCGAACCCTATCTGGAGCCGCACCTGAGCAGGAACCTGGACATCCAGGCTGAGTTCTTGGTGTCCGTTCTGGGGGAGGGTGGCACCCAAGCTCCGCTGCTCGCATAGTTGCGCTGCGCTCTGGACCTACCGATCCAGAGCGCAGCGGACTTGCATCAGTGTTTCATCTGCCGGCTGGCGAGAAGGGTGACCACCGCTTTTGCCACTGCCTCTGCAGACTGAGGATTCTGGCCGGTAACCAGCCTGCCGTCCGTTACCACGTAGGGCGTGAAAGGCAGCCAGGCTTTCTGATACCGAGCGCCCTGAGCGACGAGCCGGTCTTCGAGGAAGAACGGCACCTGGCTCCTCATTCCCGACAGTAGCTCTTCGCGATTGGAGAAGCCGGTGACGGTCCTGTCCTTGATCAGAATGTTTCCCTTGTCGTCCTTTACACCCACCAACCCGGCCACACCGTGGCAGACCGCTGAAACGACGCCTCCCCGGGCATAGATTTTTTCGGCGGCGCGCTGAAGGTCCGGATTGTCCGGGAAGTCCCACATGACACCATGGCCGCCCGTGAAATAAATGGCACTGAACTGGTTCGGGTCGACATTGGCGACCGGTACCGTGTTGGCGAGGCGCAAGCGAAATGCCGGCGACTTCATGTGCTGCCGGGCCGACTCATCCATGTACAGCCACCCCATGCTGCGTTCGTCCAGCGGAGTCTTGCCGCCTTCGGGGCTGGCAAACACGGTGGAGTAGCCCGCGGCTTCGACGACATCGGTGAAATGCGTCAGCTCGGTCAGCCAAAGTCCCGTTGTGTCGGCCCTGGACGGATAGCGGGAGTGATTGGTAACGATCACGAGGATTTGTCGATTGTCTGTCACTGCGCCAGCCGGGGTTGGCTCCGCATTGCTCAATGAAACAAACATTCCGGCCAGAGCCGCCACAGCAACGGAAAAAATAGTCTTCAGCCTCATCCTCAATTCCTTCAATGCTCGCTTTCAACAGCGCGCAAGCATGTTCACCTTCAACCTCGATTGAAGGTCAAGCCTGTCCGGGCGCTATCCAATCCTCCGAGTGGGTGGGTGGGGTATGGGAGGGGCCTGGCTTGACATTGAAGTTTACTTCAAGGTTACGGTGTTGCAGGCGCCAATCCCGGCCCTCGATGACGGTGCTCGTCGAGTTGCCCCTGTCCCATGGGCAGGTCATTTAGGCTCTGGAACATTAACGAATCAGGAACGATGTCATGAGTGCGCAAAACAGTATGCCTGCAGCGATGCGCTGGATGATCTACGGTGCGAATGGGTACACCGGGGAGCTGATTGCCCGCGAGGCCGCTCGGCGAGGGCTCAAGCCGGTGCTGGCCGGCCGGAGCCGGGAACGTGTCGAGGCGCTGGCACGCGAGCTTGGTCTGCAGGCCCGTGCGTTCGGGCTTGACGATGCCTCAGCGCTGGCCGGGCAGATCCAGGGGCACTCGCTGGTGCTGAACTGTGCGGGCCCGTTCTCGGCCACCGCCGCGCCCATGATGGAAGCCTGTTTGCGCGCTGGCGCGCACTACCTGGATATTACCGGCGAGATCGCCGTGTTCGAGCTGGCGCAGTCGTTGAATGGCCGTGCGCAGCAAGCCGGTGTGGTGCTTTGCCCCGGCGTGGGCTTCGACGTCATCCCGACGGACTGCGTTGCCGCTGCGCTGAAGGCGGCGCTGCCCGACGCCACGCATCTGGCGCTGGGGTTCGATTCGCGCTCGGGCTTCTCGCCCGGCACTGCCAAGACCTCGGTCGAAGGCCTGGCGCAGGGTGGCAAGGTGCGCCGCGACGGCCGGATAGTCAGCGTGCCGCTGGCCTACAAGGTGCGCCGGATCGATTTCGGCGACGGCGAGAAGGAGGCGATGACAATTCCCTGGGGCGACGTATCCACCGCCTACCACACCACCGGCATCCCCAATATCGAAGTGTTCATTCCCGGCTCACAGCGCATGATCGCCAGCGCCAGGCGCGCCAACTATATCCGGCCGTTGCTGGGAATAGGCTGGGTGCAAAGGCTGATCAAGGCGCGCATCGCCAGGACGGTGAAGGGCCCCAGCGAGGAAAAACGCGCACTGCAGCCCACCTTCGTCTGGGGCGAGGCCATCAATGCACGGGGTGAAAGGAAAACTGCGCGCATCCGCACTGCGAACGGCTACAGCCTGACCATCACCGGTTCGCTGACGGTGGTCGAATACCTGATGACGCACCAACCCGCCGGCGGCGCTTACACGCCGGCGAAGCTGGTCGGTGCCGACCTGGTGAGCCAACTGCCGGAGTCAGGTCCCCTGCGGATTGATTAGCGCGTTCAAGTTCCGTTACGTCGCTCGAATCAATTGAGCTTCACTATCCAGCGCAGGGGAAGAAACCGTATGAAAGCCCCAAGAAATGCCCATGGCCATGCAGGAACATAGGCTGTTGCGGGCTTTCGCTCGATAGCGGCCACCAAGGCTCGACATCCAGTTTCTTCGTCGACCTCGAAGGGGAGCCGCTTTGCGCCCGCATTGAGCTCGGTGCGAATGTAGCCAGGGAAGATCGTGCTGACGCGGATGGGTGTCGAAAGCAGCTCTGCGCGGATGCCTTCGGTCAGGTGGGCGAGGGCGGCCTTGCTCGCGGCATAGGTGGTCAGATGCTTGGGAAGCCCCCGCACTGCGCTCATGGAGGATATAGTGACCAGGTGGCCGAAGTTCTGTTGGCGAAAGATTTCTACAGCCGCCTCGCATTGAGCCAGTGCCGCAATGAAGTTGGTTTCGGCAGTCCGCCGGTTGATGTCGAAGTGCCCCGTTCCAATGCGACGCCCCTCACCGACTCCCGCATTCACGACGATGCGATCGATGTGCCCGAAGAGTTGTTGAAACTCTCGGAAGACTTGAAAGACATCGGCATGGTTGTTCACGTCCAGAGCACGCAATTCAATCCTGACATCGTAGCGTGCGATCAATTCTCGCCGTAGATCCTCAAGCCGATCGACTCGTCTCGCGCACAGCGCCAGGTTGTAGCCACGCGCTGCGAACCCCCTGGCCATACCAGCCCCAAGTCCAGAACTGGCACCGGTTATAACGACGTTCTTGGCGTCGGTGTTCATTTGATTCCCTCATGGAGAAAAGGGGGAGGATAGTAAGCACCTTTCCCCTATAGACATGGAGCACATCGCGCAGGAGGCTACAGTCATGGCGGTCTTTCCTGGCTTAGCTGCGGCCAGAGTCGGCCAGGATCCGAGTGAGCCCCTGGCGATAAGTCGTGACCTTGAAATCGGGGAAACGCTGCTTGTACTTAGAGGAGTCGAACAGGTTGTCGTGCTCGTACCGCGGCAGCAGCTCCCGCAATTCACGGACCTGCTTGGATATCAGGCCAACGGCCGTCAGTGTCCATTTGCCGAGAACCTTGTAGGCAGGCTCCCGGCCAAAGATCTCGGACGCCAGGGCGACGAATTGCTTGTAGGTGAGGCGGTCGTCGTCGCAGGGCAGGTGCCAGGTCTGCCCGAACGTGTCCGATGCGTTCCCCAGGGCGGCCAGCGCCCGGCTTGCATCCGGGGACCAGATGAGCGTGCGTTTGGTATCGTCCCGCACGGGCACGCGGGGCGTCTTGCCGGCCCTGATGTTGTCGATGACCAGGGTGTTGGTGATGCTCTGCGTCTTGCCGGGCCCATAGAACTCAGGGGCACGGCCAATCACCACCGGGATGTCCCCTCGCTGCATCTCCTGCAGCACCATGGATGCCATCTGCGCGCGCACCCGGCCCTTGCGGCCGACGGGCTCGAACGGAGCGCTCTCGGTCAGCACGCGGTCATCCTGCGGATACATGTAGGTGTTGTCGAAATAGACGAACTTGGCCTTGGCCGTGCGCGTTGCATCGAGCGAGTTGCGCAGCATCACCGGGAACTGCGTTTCCCACAGTTGGGTATCCGGCGGTAGACCAGCCGTGAAGTAGACGATGCTGCTGCCCTTGACCGCCTTGGCTGCCTGATCGGCATCAAGCAGATCGGCCGCCACCAGAGCGTCGGAGTCGTTGATTTTGAGGGGCTTACGGCTGACGAGCCTTATGTCGTCCGTGTAGGTACGGCGCAGTTCTCGGGCCAACTCCATGGCGATCTGGCCGGTTGCTCCTAGAACGGTTTGCATGATGTTTCCTTGAACTGTGAATGAAGATCAATCTGCCAACTGCCTGGCCCTGGGCCGTCACGTATGCCGGGACGTCCGGCGCGAAGCCCATCTGTCGCAGCCTTTCGTACGTCGGCACTGTTCAGCGATGGTTTTTACAGCAGGGCTTTTATGCGCACCCTAAGATTGAAGCTGGCTTTAAGGTCAAGGTCATGCTTCCAGCTATTCGAGGGAGGGATGTGCGGAGATGACTGGTGTGAATATCGGTACCACCTAACTCTGGCTATCGCCTCGGCTCTCAGGCCGGTGATCGCCACAACCTGGAGGTCTTGGGCTGGTACACCTTCTTGCTGCGCCACTTCGCCAAGCCGTTCTTGCCGTTCAAATTCCCAGGCAGCGGGTAGGGGGTTTTAGCTTCGAAGGTCGTCCCGGACAGTACGCGAAAGGCAGACACAGGTTTATGGACGGCAGCGATCATCTGTATGCCTGCGAGTTCGGCCGGCTCGCGAGTGAGCTAATGGCCGCAACCCCGACTGCAACGGGCATTCCACCTTTAAGGAATGGAATTCCACTTATTTGAGGCTCCTGAGATGAACGGCGGGAAGCTCCGCACTCAGTTGCAGGAAATTGAGCTCAGGGAAGCGTTCGAAACTTCTTTAGCTACCAGAGAGCGAGGAGGCGAGATCCGAGCCAAATAGTTTCAAATTCGAGCAGTCGCAAGCAAGCCAGGGTTGGCTCAGGGATTCATGGGCAGATATCTAATTTAACATAATATACATTATGCGAAGTCATGGGTAAGCGCAGCTGCAGATGGCCCTTGCAGAATTCACCAGGGAAAACCGCTCGTTTGCCCGCTTCGGCATCTTCCCCGAGTCGATCCGTCGATCTGCCGTGGCAGCTCCGCTCGATCGGCATTCATGTCCGCACCTGGCCTCGCTCCCGGTTACGAACCGACTTCGTATTCCCAGTCCGCCGATCTGAAGCTCGATCTCTCGGTTGTCGGTTCACCGCAGACTCGGCGCTCGATCATTCCACGTTTCCCCAAACGGATTCGCAGGCAACCCATTCGACGCTGCCAACACCAACACCAACGCGACGCTACGTGAAATCTGCGAACCTCGCGGCCAATCCTCGTCACGCTTTTCACGTAAACGCAGCAGCTATTCGTGCAACGTACGACGCTCATGCGCCGGACTGCACCTGCAGCGATCCATGCGGCACCAGCTTTTGAGCCGGCGCATTCATCGATTCGGCCCCAGGCCCAAGGCTGGACCTGGCACCAATTCTCCAGGCCTTGAGCCAATCGGCTCAGATGCGCTCGCGTGCCTTGCGCCAGTCAATCTGAAACGTCCATGGACGACGGAACGACGCTTGCGAGAAATCCATCGGCAGCCCTCGACCTTTGCGGCCTAAGCTGTCTAGAATGCGTCTTGCCGAGCCTTCGGCTTGTCGCTTCTCGCCCTGCCGGGCCAACTCCTTAGCGCGCAAGCAATATCCGATAACAGCCAGACCTGGATATTGCACGGCACCCCGGCGCGACCGCCGTTTTTCCATTTCCAGCCTTCACGATGCCGCAATCGCCACAGCCGCTGTTCGAGACCTTCGCGCGTTTCCATGAACTGAATTTCATGCAGCTGAGCGAAGAACTGCCCGCGGTGCGCGACTACCTGCAGGCGTTCGCTGAAGACCTGCGGGCCATCGAGGGCTACTTCGCCGTGCGGGGCTTCCTCAAGTCCTATGGCGGCAATGAGGCCACCTATACCTCCTATCGCACCCACGTCGAGCGCCTGCTGCTGTGGGCCCTGCTGGTGGCCGGCAAGCCGCTGCTCGACCTGCGCCGGCGCGATGCCGAGGCCTTCATGGAGTTCTGCCTCAACCCGCCTGCCGAATGGGTCGGCCCGGTCGTCAAGTCGCGCTTCGTGCGTGTTGGCGGCCGCAAGCAGCTGGAGTCCGACAGCCATGTGCTGAACCCCGCCTGGCGCCCCTTCAGCAGCACCCTGGCCAAGCGCGAGCGCAAGCTCGCCACGGAAGCCATGAGCCCCCTGCCCTCGCGGCCGTACCGCATGTCTCAGGGCTCGGTGGCGCAGGTGTTCGCCGTGTGCGGCAGCTTCTTCCAGCACGCCATGGACGAGGGGCTGACCGAGGTGAACCCGTTCCGCGCGGTGAAGCAGAAGTCCGTCTACAAGCAGCGCAACACCCTGAACGTGGCCTCGCGTTCGCTGACGCAACTGCAATGGAGCTACGTCATCGAGACGGCCGAACTGATGGCCGCCGAGGACGCCAGCCACGAGCGCACGCTGTTCATCGTGGCCACGTTGTTCGCCATGTACCTGCGCATCTCCGACCTGATCGGCCGCGACAACTGGACGCCGAGCATGGGCGACTTCCGCCGCGATACCACCGGCAACTGGTGGTTCCACGTGGTCGGCAAGGGCAACAAGGCCGCGCGCATCAGCGTGCGCGACGACTACGTGCACGGCTACCTGGCCCGCTACCGCCGCCACCTGGGCCTGCCTCCCCTGCCCTCGCCCCAGGAACGGACGCCGCTGATCGGCACCCTCAAGGGCCGCGCCGGGTTATCCGACCGCCATGTGCGGCTGCTCCTGCAGGCGCTGTTCGACCGCGCGCTGCAACGCATGGCGGCCGAAGGCTGGAGCGACGACGAAGTGGACCAGCTGCGCTCGGTCTCGCTGCACTGGCTGCGCCACACCTCGGCCACCTTCGACGCGCCGCTGCGCGACATGAAGGACCTGCAGGCCGACCTGCGCCACAACAGCCTGAGCACCACGCAGAACACCTACTACAACTCGCTGGACGAACAGCGCGCGCATTCGGTGAAGGGGCTGAAAATCAAGCGCTGATATCCAGGAAAAGCACTCCCCGAACTTTCAAGCGCGGGCGCACCACTCTTACCGTTGAACACCCGCTAATACTCCGGTGCAACCAGGGCCTGATCAGCCTGGTCAGCCTCAACGTCCCCAAGGGATCCGCGCGCCATGCCTGACTGAACTCTGACCAAACCCTGCCCCACCCAGGCTCACTCATCTCGCCTGAGGAACTCCCGAGGCCACCGCCCTCATGGCTATTGCGAGATGCCATCAGAAAAATATAATAAGATCGATTATCAATTGCACATGGTGCCCCAGTGTCCAGTCTTGGCCGTTCCCAGCTTGCGGAGTGCGATCTGCACAAGCTTTACACCGAGCATCATGGCTGGCTCCAGGGTTGGCTGCGGGGCAAGACCGGCTGTTCCCAGCGCGCCGCCGACCTGGCCCAGGACACCTTTCTCAGAGTCCTGCTGGCGCGTGCCCGTGGCGCAGCGGTTTACCTCGACCAGCCACGCGCCTACCTCACCACCATCGCTCGCGGGCTGGTCATCGACCACTGGCGCCGGCAACAGCTGGAGCAGGCCTGGTTGGAAGTGGTCGCACAGTTACCGGAAGCGGAAGCGCCGTCGCCGGAAACCCACCTGCTCATGCTGGAAAGCCTGATACGCATCGACCGCCTGCTCGACCGGCTCAAGCCCAAGGTTCGCCAGGCCTTCATCTGGGCCCAACTGGAGGGCCTGACCTGTCCGCAGATCGCCCAGCGCCTGGAGGTATCCCTGGCCACCGTCGAGCGCTACCTGGCTACCGCCCTGCGCGCCTGCTACGCCCTGCATTTCGAGGAGTGAGGCAATGAGCGCGCCCGCTCCCCTGTCCAACCGGACCATCGACGACGCTATCGGCTGGGCGGTGAAGCTTCAGTTCGGCGAACCCAGCGAGGAAACCCTCTCGGCTTTTCAGGCATGGCATGCCAGCAACACCGAGCATGCCTTGGCCTGGCAACGCGTGCAGTCGCTGGGCGAGGATTTCCGGCGGGTCTCCCCGCAACTCACCCGGCAGGTGCTGGAGAAGCTGCCCGCCACCAGCCTGAACCGACGCCAGGCGCTCAAGTTGCTGATGCTGCTGGGCGCCAGCGCGGCGCCGGCCTGGCTGGCCTATCGCGAGGCACCCTGGCAACGACTGCTGGCCGAGTACAGCACCGCCACCGGCGAGGTGCGCCACATCGAGTTGGCCGATGGCTCCCGCCTGGTGCTCAACACCGACACCGCCATCAGCACGCGCTTCAGTGCCACCGAACGGCGCGTGATACTGCGCCGTGGCGAACTGCTGGTCAGTACCGCTACCGATACCTCCAGCCCGCGGCGGCCGTTCCGCGTGGAGACGCCCTTCGGCCTGCTGCAGGCGATGGATTCGCGGTTCTGCGTGCGCCTGTACCCGGACTGCGCGTGGGTCAGCGTCGGCCATGGCGAGCTCAGCCTGTTGCCGGCGAACGGGGCGCCGCCGCGCCAGGCGCAAACGGGGCAGGACTGGTGGCTACGCGCGACACGGGCCGAGCCGGCGCCGGCCAGGCCCTTCGCCGAAGGCGCCTGGGCCGAGGGCATCCTGGCAGCACGCGACATGCGGCTGGTCGAGTTCCTCGACGAGCTGGGGCGCTACCGGGTCGGCCGCCTGGCCTGTGACCCACGGATCGCCGAGTTGCGCATCAGCGGCAACTACCAGCTCGCCGACACCGACCAGACGCTGCGTTTCCTGGCCCGCACCCACGGCTTGCAGCTCAGCTACCGCACGCGTTTCTGGGTCAACATCAGCCCGGCTTGAGCGCCCTTGCGAGGTTCTTGAAATTTTTTTGAGGGGATTGGCGATCTGCTTCGGTAGAGACAGTGACATCCACTCCTTGCCGAGAGCCGTTGCATGAACGCCTTCCGCAGTCTGCCAGCCTTCTGCCCGCCAGCCAGCGTGGCACGTGGCGCCCGTTCCCTCCGTTTTGCGCTGCACCTGGCCATGGCCGCAGCGCCCCTGGCCGGGCTCCAGGCCGCCCCGCTGTCGAGTGAAAGCGTGCGCGCCTACGACATTCCCGCGGGCTCGCTGGACAACGTAATGACCCGCTTCGCCCACGAGTCGGGCGTCAACATCGCTTTCGCCGCACACCAGCTCGATGGCCTCGCCAGCCCGGGCCTGCACGGCCGCTTCGACGCTACCCAGGCGCTGGCCCGGTTGCTGGCCGGCAGCGGTCTGGTAGCCCAGGCTCAACCTGGCGGCGGGTTCCTCCTGCGCCGTGGCGACGACCAGGCCCTGGCCTTGCCTGACGCCACCGTAACCGCCCAGCGCGAATCGGCCTGGGGCCCGGTGCAGGGCTATAGCGCCAAGCGCAGCGCCACCGGAACCAAGACCGATGCTGCCCTGCTGGACACCCCGCAATCGATCTCGGTCGTCGGTCGCCAGCAACTGGACCGGCAGAACGTGCAGAGCGTCCGCCAGGCCCTGCGCTACGTGCCCGGCGTACTCCCCGAATACCGCGGAACCGGTGGCAGCCGCTACGACACCATCCTCTACCGCGGCTTCGGCGGCGGCGTGAACTACGACTACGGCTACCTCGACGGCATGCGCCTGCTGGGTAGCAACTACGCGGTCCCGCAGGTCGACCCCTACTTGCTGGAGCGCGTCGAGGTGCTGCGCGGTCCCTCGTCGGTGCTGTACGGCCAGGCCACTCCGGGCGGCATGGTCAACCTGGTGAGCAAGCGCCCAAGCACCGAGGCCGCCCACGAGGTGGAACTCCAGGTGGGTAGCCATGACCGCTACCAACTGGGCCTGGACAGCACCGGCGCGCTGGACGACGAGGGCCGCCTGGCCTACCGCGTCATTGCGCTCAAGCGCACCGCCGACAGCCAGGTCGACCATTCCCGCGAGGAACGCCTGGCCCTGGCGCCGTCGCTGACCTGGCAGCCCGACGAAGACACCCGCCTGACCTTGCAG
Organism: Pseudomonas sp. A6; assembly: GCF_052367875.1. NCBI lineage: Bacteria > Pseudomonadati > Pseudomonadota > Gammaproteobacteria > Pseudomonadales > Pseudomonadaceae > Pseudomonas > Pseudomonas sp. A6. The sequence goes on from NZ_CP198970.1 coordinate 3,744,805, forward strand.
GCGCTCTACCAGGATGATCCGGACGGCGGCTACTACGGTTTCCTGCCCTACCAGGGCACGGTCAAGCCGCTGGCCAGCGGCCGGTTGTCCACGCACTTCTTCGATGGCGACGCCGACTTCGATCGCTTCCGCCGTACCCAGCAGTCCCTCGGCTACCTCTTCGAGCATCGTTTCGACGAGGTCTGGAGCGTGCGCCAGAACTTCCGCTACATGCACATGGACACCGACTACCGCAGCGTCTTCACCGCCGGGGTGAACACGGCCCAGCAGTTGCTCACCCGCCGCGCCATGTTCGACGAGGACCAGCTCGACGCCTACACCCTGGACAACCAGCTGCAGGCCGACTTCGCCACCGGCGCGCTGCGTCACACGGCCCTGCTCGGCGTCGATTACCAGCACCTGAGTTCCCGCGAACAGCAGGGCCTGGCCAGCGCCCCATCGCTGAGCGTGACGGCCCCCGACTACCACCAGGGCATCGGCAAGCCGGCGGAAACCCTGCGCACACGCCAGGTCCAGGAGCAGACCGGGCTCTACCTGCAGGACCAGATGCACCTGGGCAATTGGTCGCTGCTGCTGGGCGGCCGCGAGGACGTGGCCTCCACCGATACCGACGACCGTCGCAACGACCAGTCCACCCACCAGGGCGACCGTGCCTTCACCTGGCGCAGCGGCCTGGTCTACCAGTTCGACAGTGGCCTGGCTCCCTACGTCAGCTATTCGCGCTCGTTCCAGCCCACCGCCGGCACCGATTACCAGGGCGGCGCCTTCCAGCCGAGCAAGGGCGAGCAGTACGAGGCCGGCGTGAAGTACCAGCCGCCGAAGCAGAACGGCTTCGTCACCCTGGCGGTGTACCAGTTGACCCAGCAGAACGTGCTCACCTCCGATGCCGATCACCCCAACTTCAGCACCCAGACCGGTGAGGCGCGCTCGCGTGGCGTGGAATTGGAAGGGCATCTGGAGCCGACCCGGTCGCTCAGCCTGATCGGTGCCTACACCTACCTGGACAACGAGGTCACCCACAGCAACGACGGCAACGAAGGCAAGCGCATCACCTACATCCCGCAACACATGGCCTCGCTGTGGGCCGACTACAGCTTCCACGGCGGCGCACTGGATCGCTTCGGTGTCAACGCCGGGGTGCGCTACATCGGCACCAGCTACGCCGACGCGCTGAACACCCTCAAGGTGCCCGCCTACACCCTGCTGGACGTTGGCGCGCACTACGACCTGGCAGCACTGGACCCGAGCCTGGCCGGCTGGCAGGTGGAAACCACGGTGAACAACCTGGCGGACAAGGAGTACGTCTCGGCCTGCGCTACCGCCACCAAGTGCTTCTGGGGCGGCCGGCGCAGCGTGCTGGCCAGCGTGAAATACAGCTGGTGAGCCCGCGCGCATGTCGCTGAAACACTGGCTATGGTTGCATCGTTGGTCCAGCCTGGTCTGCACCCTGTTCCTGCTGTTGCTGTGCCTGACCGGGCTACCGCTGGTTTTCCAAGAAGAGATCGAGCATGCGTTGCAACCAGCAATCGACCAGTCGCCCGGGGCGGAACCTCTGCCCCTGGAGCGACTGGTCGCCCTCGGCCAGGCCCGGGCGCCCGGCCTGGTGCTGCGCTACCTGATCTGGGATCACCGGGTGCCAGAACGGATCAAGCTGAATTTCGACCAGGCCCTCGACACACCGCGTGGCAACAGCCGCATCTTCACCCTGGATGCCTACAGCGGTGCGCAACTGCACGATGACAATGCGCTACTGGAGTTCATTCTCGATCTGCACACCGACCTGCTCGCCGGCTTGCCGGGCAGCCTGCTGCTCGGCTTCATGGGCTTGCTGCTGGCGGTGTCGCTGGTCAGCGGCTGCGTGGTCTACGCGCCCTTCATGCGTCGCCTGGGCTTCGCCGAAATGCATCGCCACAGGAATGCGCGCCTACGCTGGCTGGGCTGGCATAACCTGCTGGGCATCGTCAGCCTGGTCTGGTTGCTGGTGGTGGGGTTGACCGGCGTGCTCAATACCCTGGCCATTCCGCTGTTTCAGCACTGGCAGAGCGATCAACTGGCGCAACTGGTGGCGCCATACCGGGGCCAGCCGCGCGTCGCCGACCCCGTCCCGCCCGGCATGGCGCTAGGTGTCGCCGCACAGGCGCTGCCGGGCAGCCAGCCGGAATTCCTGGCCATGCCCGGCACCTTCTTCAGCAGCCCGCAGCACTATGCGGTGTTCATGCGCGGGCGCACGCCGCTGACCTCGGAGATTCTCCAGCCGGTGCTGGTCGAGGCGCGCAGCGGCAAGCTCAGCGCCGTCGCCGAGCCGCGCTGGTACATAGTCGCGCTGGAACTCTCGCGCCCCCTGCACTTCGGCAACTACGGCGGCCTGCCGCTGAAGCTCATCTGGGCGGCATTCGACATCGTCGCCATCGTCGTGCTCGGCAGCGGCGTCTACCTGTGGCTGGCCCGCCAGGGCGGCAAGCGAGGGCTTCGCGGTGCCGGGAACCTCCCGCCGCGGCTCCCCTAGAGATGTCCGCAAAAGGCCGCCCATGCCGCCTTGCGGGGAGCACCTGGGCCCGCTCTCATCGAGCGCCCCGGAGCCCTCATTCGCTCGCCAGCGCCACCACCGGATCGAGCCGCGCCGCCTGCCGGGCCGGCATGAAGCCGAACAGCAGCCCGGTGCCCAGGGCGCAGAGGAAGGCGGCGAGTATGCCCCGCAGCGAGAAGATGATCGGCACCTCCCAGAGGATCAGCGCCGCGCCCAGGCCCAGGCCGATCACCGTGCCCGCCACGCCGCCGACCAGCGACACCAGCATGGCCTCGCTGAGGAACTGGCGCAGGATGTCGCGCTGGCGGGCCCCGGTCGCCAGGCGGATGCCGATCTCGCGCGTGCGCTCGCGGACCGTCATCAGCATGATGTTCATCACCCCGATGCCCCCCACCACCAGGGATACCGCGGCGATCAGCCCGAGCAGCAGGGTCAGCGTCTGCTGGGTGTCCTGCTGCGCCTTGACCGAGGCCGCGCGGTCGTAGACGTGGAAATCCTGCACGTGGTGGGCGTCCGCCAAGGTCGCGGTGATCTGCCGGGCGGTGGCCATGGACTGCTCCAGGTCATCGATCAATACCGAAATCCACGACAGGTCGAGGCGGCCGAGCACACGGCGGCTACCGGTGGAAAACGGCGCCATGACCACGTCGTCGTCGTCGGCATCCCCCGACAGCGCGCCCTTTTCCTCCAGTTCGCCGATGACTTGGAACGGCACGTTGTCGACCAGCACGTAGCGCCCCAGCGGATCGACGTCGCCGAACAGGCGCTCGCGCACCTTCTTGCCCAGCAGCAGCACCGGCGCGAGGGTGCGCTCGTCTTCCCAGGTGAAGAACTGTCCGCGGGCCGGCTTCCAGTTGAGCACCCGTTGCGCATCCGGCGTCACCGCCCACAGCGGGCCGAGCGTATCGACGTTGCCGGCGCGCAGCGTAACCTGGCCCTGGACGAAGGGCATCGCCACGCTGACGTTGGGCACCTGCCGCAGCAGCGCCGCGTCGGCTTCGCTCAGCGTGCCGCCGGGGCCGCGCGCGCTGTCGCCGCCGGGCACCACGTAGAGGCGGTTGGTGCCGAAGATCGCCATCCGCGCGATGACCTGTTCCTGGGTGCCGGCGCCCACGGCCAGCATCACGATCACCGAGGCCACGCCGATGACGATGCCGAGCAGCGTCAGCAGGGTGCGGAAGCGGTTGAGCCACATCACCCGCCAGGCGCTGCGGATGGCCTCGCGCGCATCGGTCCACGGCGAGGCCGCGCGCGCCACGCCCTCGGCCATCGCCGCCATGAAGTCATGCCCGGCCCCGCCCTGCTCCACCGCAACGCCGGCGGAATCGCTGACGATGCGCCCGTCGTGGATCTCCACCACGCGCCGCGCCTTCGCCGCCACGTCGCGGTCGTGGGTGATGAGGATGATCGTGTGGCCGGCGTCCGCCAGTTCCGCCAGCAGCGCCATCACCTCGGCGCCGCTCTTGCTGTCCAGGGCGCCGGTCGGCTCGTCGGCGAGGATGATGCGCCCGCCGTTCATCAGCGCGCGGGCGATCGACACCCGCTGCTGCTGGCCGCCGGAGAGCTGGTGGGGACGGTTGCCCAGCCGCTCGCCCAGGCCCAGGCGTTCGAGCAGCTGGCGGGCACGGCCGTCGCGCTTGGCCGCGGGCACGCCGGCATAGACGGCGGGCATCTCGACGTTGCGCAGGGCATCCAGCGTGCGGATCAGGTAGTAGCCCTGGAACACGAAGCCGAACGCCTCGCGGCGCAGCCAGGCCAGTTGGTCGGCGTCGAAGGCGCCGATGTCCTGCCCGGCGAAGCGGTAGCTGCCCGCGCTGGGCCGGTCCAGGCAGCCGAGGATGTGCATCAGCGTGGACTTGCCCGAGCCGGAGGCGCCCATGATGGCGACGAACTCGCCGGCGCCGATCGACAGGTCGATGCCGTGCAGCACCTCCAGCGCCGGGCTGTCGCCACCGCCGTAGGTCTTGCGGATGTCGCGCAGTTCGATCAGCGGCGCTACCACCGGAACCTCCCGGCGCCGGCGTGCTGCCGGTGGATCGCGGTGACCAGCCGTTCGCCGGCCGCCAGCCCGGAGAGCACCTCGGCATGCAGGCGGTCGCGCACGCCGATGCGCACCTGGCGCGTTTCGATGCCGCCGCCGGCCTGGACCTGCGCAGTGTAGGCATCCGCCTTGCCGGCGCCGGCCTTCAGCGCCGCCAGGGGCGCCAGCAGCACATGGCTGGCGCTGGCCTGCACGAAGAACACCTGGGCGCTCATCTGCGGCATCAGCGCGCCATCGGCGTTGTCCACGTCGAACAGCACGGTGTAGAGCACCACCTTGCCCGCCGGCGGCGCCGTCGTGGCCTGGGCGCCGCCCTGCTCGCGCGCCTGCCCCGGCGGGTTCGGCGGCGCCGGCAGGACCTGGCGCACCCGGCCGCTCCAGCGCCGCACGCCGCTCTCGGTCTGGCTGCCCAGGGTGGTGAAGTACACCGGCATGCCGGGGTGGATGCGGCCGATGTCGGCCTCGGACACCTCGGTCCACACCGTCATCTGCGACAGGTCGGCTATGCGTAGCAGGTTGGGCGTCTGGTAGGTGGCGTTGAGGGTCTGGCCCTCGCGCGCATCGAGGGTGACGACGGTGCCGGCCATCGGCGCGTAGATACGGGTGTAGCCCAGCTGCGCCAGGTCGCCCGTCAAGGTGGACTGGGCCCCGACGACCTGCGCCGTGAGGTCGGCGATCCGCGCCACCGCCACGCGCAGGCCGGCCTCGGCGGACTGCAGGTCCTCCAGGCGGGTAGCGCCATGGACGTGCATCTGCTGCTGCCGTTGCGCGTCCTGCTGGGCCAGGTCGCGCTGCGCCTGCGCCGCGGCCAGCTGCGCGCGCAGGCTGTCGAGCGCGGCGCGGTCGGCATCGACCTTGGCCTGCTGCAGCGACGGGTCGATCTCCACCAGCAGCTCGCCCTTGCGCACCACGCTGCCGGGGTGCACCGCGATGCGCCGGATCGCGCCCGAGGCCTGGACGCCCACGTCCACGTAGCTCTGCGGCTGCAGGGTGCCCACGGCGCTCACGCTGGCTTCGATGTCGCCGTAGCCGACGGGCACGCTGTCGACGGTCTGCACCGTGCGCAGCAGCGTCCACCAGAGCAGCCCGAGCAGCAGCGCCAGCGGAACCAGGAAGGGCAGGAAGCGGAGGAAAGGGTTGCGGCGGGGGAGCATCGACGACCTCGTGGCAGCGAAGCGCGGCCCGTGGGCCGCGCCAGGGTATGCCGGTTGCCAGGCACCGGCAGGCTGGCCGCCCGCCCCGGCGCGGCGGCACCGGGGCGGGCTTGCAGCGGGTTAGAAGGTGGTGCGCAGCGAGGCCAGCAGGGTGCGCGGCTCGCCGTAGTAGTTGCCGGCGGCGCCGGCGATCGACTGGTAGTACTTGCGGTCCAGGATGTTGCTGCCGTACAGGCCGACGCTCCAGTCGGGCAGGAACTGGTAGGCCACGTGGGCATCCAGGGTCGCATAGCCGCCGCCGTTCCACTCGCCGCTGCTGTCCTTCCAGCCGGTGGAGCTGGTGGCATAGGCCGCGCCGCCGATGCTCCATTGGCGCCAGGCGCCGGGCAACTGGTAGTCGGAGGCCAGCTTGAACAGGTGCCTGGGGGCCACCATGCTGAACGGCGCGCCGGCATTGGTGCTGTCGTCCAGCGACTTGACATCGTCGTAGGTGTAGCCGGCGGAGAGCGTCCAGCCCGGCAGCAGCATGCCGCTGACCTGCAGTTCCAGGCCCTGGCTGCGCGCCTTGCCCTGGGCCAGGTAGTAGCCGGGGAAGCGCGGGTCGGACAGGGCGCGGTTGCTCTCGTCGATCTGGAACAGCGCCGCCGAGGCGTTGGCCCGGCCGCCGAGGTATTCGCCCTTGATGCCCAGCTCGTACTGCTTGCCCTCGACGGGTTCGATCAGGCTGCCGGCCTCGGTGTAGAAGCCGCTCTGCGGCTTGAAGATCGAGGTGTAGCTGGCATAGGCCGAATAGGTGTCGTCGAGCGCATAGACCAGCCCGACGATGGGCGAGAACTTGCCGTTGACGTGCGTATTGGAGGGCGGCGTGTCGAAGTAGTTGTCGTAGGCGTCGGCGGGCGTGATGCGCGCGTGCCACCAGGTCATCCGTCCACCGGCGACCAGGGTGAGCAGATCGGCCAGGCTCAGGCGCACGTTGCCGTAGACCCCGTACTGCTCGATCAGCGTCCAGTTCTCGTTGTGCCGGCCGCCGTCAAAGTCCTTCGAGTAGAGCGGGTTGCTGCTGAACACGTCCTCGAAGTAGTCGCCCCAGTCGTCCAGGCCGCTGGTCTCGGTGTTGATGAAGCGCTGGGTGTTGTGGGTGTTCTCGTGCAGGTAGTTGGCGCCGAAGGTCAGCTGGTGCTCGCGGCCGAACAGCGAGAACGGCCCGCTGGCGTAGGTGTCCACGGCCTGCTGGCGATCCTCGCTCTGGTAGTTGTAGCTGTAGGGGTTGCCGATGTTGGTGCCCGGCTCCAGCGGGCCGCCGGGAATGCCATTGAGGAAGTGGGTGTCGATGGTGAGGTAGTTGTAGGTGAGCTTGGCCTTCCAGTCGTTGGCCAGCTGCCGTTCGACCTCGGCGAAGGCGTTGCTGCGACGGTTGCTCAGGGCGTTCCAGCTGGCGCCCAGATATGTGGAGCGAGATACGTCGAGCAAGCGCCCGTCCGAGTATCCGGGCAGGCCGTACATGGGCTTGGCGGTGGTTTCGCTATGGCTGATGCCGGTGCGCAGGGTGGTGTCCGGATCGGGATCGACCTCCAGGGTGCCGTAGAACTGCTGGTCGCGCTGCCAGGTGCCATCCTGCATCTGATGGCCATAGCCGGTCAGCCCGACGAAGCGCCCGCGCAGGCTGCCTTCGTCGTTCAACGGCCCGCCCACGTCCAGTTGCTCGCGGTGGGTGCTGCGGCTGCCGGCCAGCACTTCCGCCGAACCCTGGAACTGCGCCGGCGCCTGCTTGCGCACCAGGTTCACCACCCCGCCATCGCCACCGAAGCCGTTGAACAGCCCGGCCGGCCCGCGCAGCACCTCGACCTGCTCGTACATGGCCAGGCTATCGGCGATGGTCGCCGCGCCGCCGGCGGGGATCGCCGTGGGCACGCCGTCGAGCTGGAAGGTGCCGATCGGGAAGCCGCGCGCGTAGTAGTCGGTGGCCATCGGGTTGGCCAGGCTGACGGTCACCCCGGGGCTCTGGCGCATGGCGTCGTCGAGGTTCTTCATTTTCTGCTGCTGGATCTGTTGCTGGCCGACCACGCTGACCGACTGCGGTATCTCGCGCTGGCTCAGCGGCGTCTTCGAGCCAACCGTGGTGGCGGGATTGACCCTCTGCGCGATCGCGTCGGGCTCGCTACCGACCACCGTCATCGGCGACAACTCCAACTCCGCCGCGCCGGTGGTGGGAATGGCCTGCAGCGTGTAGCTGCCGTCGCCCTGCTCCACCGCCTGCAGCCCCGTACCGGACAGCAACAGGTCGAATGCTTCGTCCAGCCTGTAGGTTCCATGCAAACCGGCGCTGCTCTTGCCCGTCGTCACCGCGCCGGGAACACTCAGCAGCACATCGGCCTGATCCGCCAGTTGGTTGAGCGCCGCCGACAACGGCCCGGCCGCGATGTCGAAACGCTTCGCCACGGTCCGCCCGGCGCTGACGGCGGCCTCGGCCCGCGTGGAGACGCTCGCCCCCATGGCCGCCACGGTGACGGCGCCCAACAGCGCGCAGCGCACTGCCAGCGAAAGGGGACGACGCGCGAAGTGCAGGAGCAGGCGGGGGCGGCCGGTGGAAACGGCGCGCGACCGGAACGATGGGCAGAACATAGGACGATTTCCCTGGAATGACGGTTGGCAAGGCGAGGGCCAGCGCCGCTACGGCAGGCGCCGGAGCCCTGGCAGCGGCCGCCTGGGCGGGCTCGTCTGCCGGGCGCGCTCGGGGCGCTCATGCTCCCGAATGCTCCTCTGTCATCTACGGAATCGAACGAGGCGCTGAAAAACGAACCGTCGCGATGAAAAATATTCGCGAGGCTTCTGCCGCTCGCCGCTCAACGCGGCTCGATGCTCGTCCACCAGGGCAAGGTATGGCGTACCCGCACGGGCAGATTGCGTTCGAGCATGGCCAGGGCATGATCGGGATCGTCGATGGGGAAACGTCCCACGACCTTCAGCTCGGCCACCTCCGGCGCCACGCCAAGATGACCTTGTCGGTAGCGTCCCAGCTCCTCCACCAGCACGCCCAGCGGAATGTTGTCGGCCAGGACGACACCCCGCGTCCAGGCCTCCCGCATGGGCTCGGCAGGCATAGTCGGGGTGATGGCCGTGGCCGTGAACTGGCGCTGCTGGCCGGCCGCGACCAGTTGCGTCTCGCCCGCCGCATTGCGGATCCTGACGCTGCCCTCGAATACCGCCAGCAGCGTATGGGTCGACGTCTGGCGGACGTTGAAGCGCGTCCCCAGTGCCTGCATGCTGCCGAAATCGGTACGGACGAAGAAGGGCCGTCGCAAGTCGTCCTTCGCGGTATCGATGAGTATTTCGCCCATCGCCAGGGTCAGCAGGCGTTGGCTGGTGTCGTAGGCGACGTCCAGCGCGCTCCTGGTGTTCAACCAGACTCGCGTGCCGTCGGCCAGCTTCAGGTCGCGCCGCTCGCCGATACCGGTGCTGAAGTCCGAACGACAGGCCGTGACCAGCCCCGGCAGCGGCGAATAACGCCACCCCAGCCAGGCGCACAGCCCCACTCCGGCGAGCGCGGCCAGGCCGCGCAGCACCAGGCGCCGTTCCAGATCCTTGCTGGTTGCGGCGCCCACCGCCGCGGCGGCCGCTTCGCGCACACCATCGCCACGCAGGGGAACGAAACGGGCACTGACGGCCTCGATATGTCGCCAGGCCTGGCGGTGCTCCGGGCATTGCGCGAGCCACTGCTCCCAAGCACTCCGCTCGGCCCCCGTGGAGCCCTCGGCATAGAGCGTCGCGTACCACTGCGCCGCAGCTTCCAGGCTGGCGAAATCGGCCTTGACCTCGTCGTCGCGCAGCGTCATTGCGGGCCTACTGTCCATGCGTCAGTGAGCCAGGCCGGCATCGACCAGGGCCAGTTGCAGCATGGCCTGCGCCAGGTACTTCTGGACCATGCGCTCGGATACCGCGAGGCTGGCGGCGATCTCCCGCGTAGGCAGGCCATGTATCTGCGCCATCACGAATGCCTGCCGGGCCTTGTCGGAAAGGCGCGCGAGCACGGCGCCGACCTCCAGGATCGTCTCGATCACCAGCAGGCGGAACTCGGGCGACGGCTCGAAAGGCTCCGGCTGGGCCGCCAGCGTGTCCAGCCAGGCCTGTTCCACCTCGCGCCGGCGCCACAGGTCGATGCACATCCCGCGGGCCATCGTGCGCAGGTAGGCACGCGCATCCACCGGGCTGGAGAAGCCACGCGAGGCAGGCTTGAGCAGCAGACGCAAGAACACGTCATGGGCCATGTCCGCTGCATCGGCTGCATTGCCAAGGCGCTTGTGCAGCCAGCCCTTGAGCCAGCCGTGGTGATCGCTGTACAGCAAATGCAACCCCTGCTGCCCGGGAAGCTCGGCGACGGACATTGGTGGCCTCGTGTTTGCTGGAGGAGCGCAGGGAGGGATTGTCAAATGGCAATAGTTATCATTTATAACCTGGCTGCCACACGCAAAACAAGCCTGCCAAACAGGCATCCTCTCTTCCGTGCCAGCCTTGCCGGAGGCCTGGCGAAAATCATAAGATGGTAATAAGTCTCAATTTCATGACCCGGACTATCCATGTCGGCATCGCGTACCAGGGAATTGGTGAGTCACCTCTATCAAGACAATCACCGCTGGCTGCTCGGCTGGTTGCGGCCGCGGGTCAATTGCACCGAGCTTGCCCGGGACCTGGTGCAGGATGTGTTCATCCGCATCCTGACCGCCCAGGACGCCCCGGATCGCCTGCAGGAGGTACGCGAGCCCCGGGGCTACCTGGCCACCATCGCGCGTAGGCTGATGATCGACCACTACCGGCGCGACCGCCTGGAGCGCGCCTGGCTCGCGGAGCTGGCCGGCCAGCCCGAGGCGCTGGAAATCAGCGAAGAGGACCGGGCCATCCTGCTCGAAACGCTCTGCGAGCTGGACCGTATGCTGGCCGGGCTGGGCCCGAAGGTACGGCGCGCTTTCCTGCTTTCCCAACTCGAGGGCATGACCTACCGGAAGATCGCCGAAGCCGAGGGCCTCAGCGAGGTCACCATCACCCGCTACATCGCCAAGGCCACCCATCACTGCATGCTCTTCCGCCTGGGAGCCCTGCCCTGAGCCTCCTGGACCGCCTCGACCGACAGCAGCGCGAAGCGCTGGAGCAGGCCGCCACCTGGCACAGCCTGCTGCAGAGCGAACACGCCACCGAGCACGACCGCAATGCCTGGCAGCGCTGGCTGGAAGAGCGCGGCGAGAACGCCTGGGCCTGGCGCCAGGTGGAGCTGACGCTTGGCCAGTTCGGCCGCCTGCCCGCTTCGCTCGCGCCCCGGGCCCTGCTCCAGGCCGAGCGGAACGGACGCCTGAACCGACGCACGCTGCTCAAGGGCTTCGTGCTCGTCGCGGGCAGCACGGCGCTGGGCTATGGCGGCCTTCGCTACACCAGGACGGCGGGATGGGATGCGGACCTGCGTAGCCCGCTGGGCGAGCGGTTCGGCACTACCTTGCCTGACGGCACCCGCGTACAGCTCAACAGCGACAGCGCGGTGGATGTCGCCTATGACGCCCACCAGCGCCAGTTGATCCTGCGTCGCGGCGAGCTGCTGGTGACCACGGCCCCCGATAGCCTGAACCGCCCCTTCCTCGTCCAGGTGCCGCAAGGAACGGTGCAGGCGCTGGGCACCCGCTTCGCCGTGCGCCTGCAGGACGACAGCGCCCAGGTCGCGGTCTTCGAGCACCGTGTCCGCCTCACGCCGGCCCACGGGCAGCCGCTGTTGCTCGAGGCCGGCCAGCAGTGCTCGCTCAGCGCCGATGCTGCCGGCAGGCCTTTCCCCGTTTCTCCGGGCCAGGATGCCTGGAGCACCGGGCTGCTGGTCGCCAACCGGCAGCGGCTGGATGAGTTCCTGGCCGAGCTGGCTCGCTATCGCAGCGGCTGGCTGCACTGCGACCCCGCCGTGGCGGGGCTCAGGATCAGCGGCACCTTCTCCCTGGACGACACCGACAAGGCCCTGCGGGCGGTGGCCTCCAGCCTGCCGGTGCGGGTCGTCCAGCGCACCCGCTATTGGGTCAAGGTCGTGCCTCGCTGAAAATTTCTGCGGGCCGCTGATAGGTTTCCCCGTGCTCCTTCGACTCATCAAGCAGAGGGCAAACGCCCCACTGCCAACCTGGAAGAGCACGACACCACCATGAGAGCACCCTTCGCCCCACGTCCCCTCCCCCTGGCGCTGGCCCAGGCGCTGCTGTTTTCCGCCGTACTGGGCCTGGGCGTCCCCGCCCAGGCCGAACCCGATGGCGCCGACGTGCGCGAATACCACATCGGCAAAGGCGACCTGGGCGCAGTGCTGACGCGCTTCGCCACCGAAGCCAAGGTCCTGATCTCCTTCGACCCGGCGCTGACCGACGGCCGCGTGAGCCACGGCCTGGACGGCCGCTACAGCGTGCAGCAAGCCCTGCAACGGCTCCTCGATGGCTCCGGCCTGCAGGCCGAGCAGGACAGCGACGGCCGCTACACCATGAAGCCGGTCTCGGAAGAGCCGGTAAACCTGGGCGTTACCCAGGTCATCTCCAGCCCCCTGGGCACCACCACCGAAGGCACCGGCTCCTACACCACCGGCGCCACCGCCTCCGCCACCGGCCTGCCGCTGTCGACGCGCGAGACACCGCAGTCGGTGAGCGTCATCACCCGCCAGCGGATGGACGACCAGAACATGACCACCCTCGGCGACGTGCTGGCCAACGCGCCGGGCATCTCCGCGCCGCAGCTGGACAGCGAGCGCACCGTCTTCGCCTCGCGCGGCTTCTTCATCAACGACCTGCAGTACGACGGAATTTCCAGCTACTACAAGAGCAACTACGCCGCGGGCGAGTCCGAGCTGGACGCCATCATCTACGACCGCATCGAGATCGTCCGCGGCGCCACCGGCCTGCTCACCGGCGCCGGCGAACCCTCGGCCTCGGTCAACCTGGTGCGCAAGCGCGCCGACAGCAAGGAATTCCGCGGCGAGGCGCAGGTCAGCGCCGGCTCCTGGGACAACTACCGCAGCACCCTGGACCTGTCCGGCCCGCTGACGCCCACCGGCAACGTGCGCGGCCGCCTGGTGGGCGCCTACCAGGACAAGAAGAACTTCTTCGACCGCTATTCCCGCGAGGGCCACGTGATCTACGGCGTGGTCGACGTGGACCTGACCGACGCCACCACCCTGAGCCTGGGCGCCAGCTACCAGAAGTCCGACGCCGACGGCCTGACCTACGGCGGCGTGCCGCTGTGGAACAGCGACGGCTCGAAGACCCACTACAGCCGCTCGTTCAGCATCGCGCCGAAGTGGAACACCGAGGAAGTCGAGGTCAAGAACTTCTTCGCCAACCTCGAGCACCGCTTCGATAACGACTGGCTGGCGCAGTTCCGCGTCATGCACAACCGCAACGAGGTGGACAACGCGCGGATCTTCAACTGGGGCTTTCCCGACCCGGAGACCGGCCTGATCGACGCCGAACCCTCGCAGTCGCGCTTCCCCGGCGAGCGCAAGCAGCAGAGCACCGACCTGCGCCTGTCCGGCCCGTTCGAACTGTTCGGCCGCACCCACGAGGCCGTGGTCGGCGCCACCTACTTCGACCACAAGTACTCGTTCGACTGGATCGGCAACAAGACGCCCTGGCAATCCCCGGTCAGCGTGTACGACTTCGGCCACGTGGCGGAACCGGAGTGGGACTACGAGAACCGCGAGCTCTCCGAGCGCAACCACACCAAGCAGAAGGCCGGCTACGCCGCCCTGCGCCTGTCCCTGGCCGACCCGCTGAAGCTGATCCTCGGCGGCCGCTTCACCCAGTACGACCGCGAAGGCGCCGGTTGGGCCTCCTCGGGCGAATACGACTACAGCGACCACAAGTTCATCCCCTACGCCGGCCTGGTCTACGACCTGAACCAGAACTACTCGCTGTACGCCAGCTACACCAGCATCTTCAACTTCCAGGACTACCGCGACCGCAACGGCGCCTGGCTCGACCCGGTCACCGGCGACGCCTACGAGGCCGGCATCAAGGGCGAATTCCTCGACGGCAGGCTGAACGCCTCCCTGGCCGCCTTCCGGATCGTCCAGGACAACCTCGGCCAGCAGGACGTCGGCTACTCCGTGCCCGGCAACCCCGACAGCCCGGCCTACTACGCCACCGACGGCGCCACCTCCAAGGGCGTGGAGTTCGAACTGTCCGGCGCCCTCACCGAGAACTGGAACGCCTTCTTCTTCGCCACCCACTACAGCGCCAAGGACTCCGACGACAATGACGTGAACACCCAGCTGCCGCGCACCATGGCACGCCTGTTCACCACCTACCGCCTGCCGGGGCAATGGAAGCAGCTGACGGTGGGCGGCGGCGCCAACTGGCAGAGCCGCATCTACTACGACGGCGTGGGTCCCCAGGGCCAGCGCCAGGAGCAGTCCGACTACCTGGTCGCCAACCTGATGGCCCGCTACGACATCACCCCGCAAATCTCGGCGCAGCTGAACGTCAACAACCTGTTCGACGAGAAGTACCAGACCGCGGTGAACTGGTACGGCCAGGGCATCTGGGGCGCCCCCCGCAACGTCCTGGCCACCTTGAACTACAAGTTCTGAGCGGCGAACGACAAAGCCCTGGACGCTGTTCAGTCAAGGAAGAATGCCGTTTCTCTTTATGAGGGGAACGGCATTTTCATGTGGGGTGGGGTTGGGGGCTTGGTGTAGCGCGCCGCTCCGAGTGCTCGGATGTTTCTCTGGAAATCCGTAGGGCGCATAACGCCTACGGCGTTATCCGCCGAATCGCGGACAGAGTCCGCTCCTACGGTTCCAGGAAGCACGGGCGTAGGAGCAACTGTCTTGCCGGCTGCGCCAAGGCGCGCCTCAACGGATGGGTTGAGCCTTGGCGAAACCCATGCGGTCGTGGTGATGGGTATCGCTTCGCTCAACGCCATCCTACAGGTCTGATGTTTGCCGGAGGGCGTAGGAGCGGACTTTGTCCGCGATTGGATTCAACGCCCCCGCCGGACACCCCGGTGGCACGAATGGTCCCCTCTCCCGCTTGCGGGAGAGGGCTGGGGAGAGGGCTGGGGAGAGGGCGCTCTTTAACCTCTGCCTCAACACCGTCGTAAACCCGTAGCCCCGTAGAAAAGCAGGCCCCGCCTGGAGCGCCCCCGGGGCTGAGGCGGTCAGCGCAGCGCGCAGCGCTCGAAGAAGCTTTCCCGGCTCTGCACCATCAGCGCCGCGCGCTTGTGCGGGAAGTCGAATTCCTTTTCCCGCCAGAAGCCCAGGCGCTGCATGTGGCCGATCATGCGCGCGTTGTCCGCGCGGGGCTCGGCAACGATGCGCTGGGTGCGCGGTTCGTCCAGCAGCAGGTAGTGGACCAGGGCATCCAGCCAGCTCTGTACCTTGTGCGGGCCGCGCTGGCTGTCTTCGCCCACCAGCATGTGGATGCCGCGGTCATAGTCGTCCGCTGCGTAGAACGGTGCGATGCGGTCTTCCTTGGCCCAGTAGGCCTCGAAATAAGCGAAGGGCTGGTCGTCGAAGCAGCCGATCAGCGTCAGCGCGTGAGGGGCGAGCGCGAGCTTTTCCAGGTAGGCCCGGTGCTGCGCGAGGCTGCCGCCCTCCTGCCAGAACTCCAGCACGCGCGGGTGATTCTGCCAGCGGTTGAAGCGTTCCAGGTCGGCGTCGATATCCAGGGTGCGCAGGGATATCCAGCTTCCCAGGCGGGCATCGAAGCGCCGGTAGACCTCGCCTTCAGGCTTGGGCGGGCGCAGCGGGTGGCGCTTGCCGGCGTCCATGCGGAACACCTGGGGGAACGCCACCTCAAGGGGCTGGCGCAACCAGGGCTGCGGCAGTTGCCAGAAGGCGCTGCGCTCCACTTGCGCCAGGCCGTCGCCGGTGCGGCTGAGCAGCCCTTCGGCGTAGGCCTGCGCCGGGCAGCCGGCGCCTTGCAGGAGGATTACCTGGCGCTGTTCGTCATGGGCGAAGCACCAGTAGGCGAAGGCCCAGAGCGCGAAGGGTGACACCTCGGACAGCAGCTGCCAGGTATGGCCATCGCTTTCCAGGGCAAGCAGCCCCGCGCCATCGAGGGACAGCGTCAGGCGTCGCCCCTGCGTCTCGGCACTCAATTGGCGGCCGTCGGGTAGTGGCAGGATGGATTCGGGAAGCGGACTGGACATGCGGATACTCTCGCTTGGAGGCGCCGCCCCGATGGGGGCGGCAACGGGCCCATGGGCTCAGGCGGTCTCGGCGGCGACTGTGCGAGCTGCCGGCTGCGCCTGCAGGTGCCGGAACAGCGACGTGGAAATCTCCTCGGCGCGGGCCGGCAGGACCGACAGCAGGGTGTCGCTGAGGCCGTGGCTGGCCTGGCTGAAGCCCTGCAAGTAGATGGGCGCGCGCAGTTGCGCGTCGGTCTGCAGGCGGTAGTCGCGGTCGACGCGGAAGTCGCCCAGGTGCGCCTGCAGCGGCGCCAGCAGTTCGCGGTGCGAGTTGCGCTCGTAGCCGGTGGCCAGTATCACCGCGTCGTACTGCTTCTGTTCCACCTCGCCGGTGGCGCTGTCGCGCAGGCTCAGGTGCACGCCGGCGGCGTCGGCGCGCACGCCTTCGACGTGGCGGCGGCAGAGGAAGCCGTGGCGGGCCTGCCCGGAGACCTTCTGGCGGTAGAAGATGGCGTAGATGCGCTCGATCAGGTCGAGGTCCACCACCGAGTAGTTGGTGTTGTGATATTCGGCGATCAGCTTCTCGCGCTCGCTTTCCGGCTCCTGGAACACCAGGTCGGTGTAGTCGGGCGCGAAGATTTCGTTGACGAAGGGGCTATCGTCAGCCGGCTTGAGCACGGCGGCGCGCAGGATCATGTCGACCTGTACCGAGGGGTAGCTGTCGTTGAGGTCGATGAAGGCCTCGGCGGCGCTCTGCCCGCCGCCGACCACGGCGATGCGCATCGGCTCGTGGCGCACGCAGGGCTGCTCGGCCATGCGCTCCAGGTAGCGCGCATGGTGGAACACCCGCGCATCGCCGCGCAGGCTGGCGAAGGCTTGCGGGATGCGCGGCGTGCCGCCGGTGCTGAGGACGATGGAGCGTGCCAGGCGGTAGTTCTCGTGGCCTTCGGCGTCACGCGAGACCACCTTGAGCAGGTCGATGCCGTGGGCGCCGGCGACCGGCTCCACGTGCTGCACCTCCTCGCCGTAGCGGGCCTGCTCGGCGAAGTGCCGGGCGACCCAGCGCAGGTAGTCGTTGAACTCCATGCGGCACGGGTAGAAGGTGCCGAGGTTGATGAAGTCCGCCAGGCGCCCCTGGCTGTGCAGGTAGTTGACGAAGCTGTAGGGGCTGGTGGGGTTGCGCAGGCTCACCAGGTCCTTGAGGAAGGAGATCTGCAGTTCGCTCTGCGCCACCAGGGTGTTGCCGTGCCAGCGGTAGTCGCCCTGCTTGTCGAGGAACAGCGCATGGTAGTCGAGGCCCTCGCGTTGCGCCTGCTCCTGCAGCGCGATCGCCAGCGCCAGGTTGGAAGGCCCGAAACCGATGCCGAGAACGTCGTAGGTGGGGGTGATCATCTGGTTCATGCTGCCAATATCCTTAGCCCGTTTGCCAGGAGGCGCGGTGGCGGTCCGCCGGCCCATGGGGACGCCGCATCGGCGCCTTGTTTCTGAAAGACGAGACCGCTTTGCGGAAATTTAGAATGCGTCCTATTAGCGTTTTCTGTAGGAATCTCTAGCGACGCATCACTGCAGACGGCGCGCCTCGCCCTCTTCGTCCAGCGCCATCGAGAACGAGAACGAGAACGAGGGCGCCAGGCGGTAGCGGCGCTGCGCATCGCGCACCAGCACGCCGCTGCGCCCCAGGCTGCGCAGGGTGCTCTGCACGCAGGCCTGGGTGATGGAGTTGGTCGGTTCGCGCAGGCGCTGGTAGAGCTCTTCCACCGTGTAGGCGTCCTGCTCGTGAAAGGCGCTCAACACCACCAGCCGCGGCAGGCTGGTGCGCAGGCCGGCATGGGCCAGAATCCGCCGCGCGGGCTCGCTGGCTCTGGATTGGGTCATTGGCTTCTCCTTGTCCCCCTGGGCCGGGCGCAGCCAGTGGTCAGGGTGCGCCGCCCTCCTCTTGCATGGTCGAATCCGTTCCGCAGGTGCCTGAAACTCGTTGGAAATCATGGGAGTCCGCCTCCTTTCATTGCGCCAGGCGCACCACCCGGAGTGTGGGGTCCGCGTCGATCTGCGCCTCGGTGAAGGGCAGTGGCGACCAGGCCTGGCGCGAGAACAGCCGGGTCTGGTCGGCGTGGTGCGGCGAGCGCGGCTCGCTGGCCTGGGAGAACGCCAGCAACCCCTTGGCCTGCGGGCCCTCGGCGGTGAAGCTGACCAGCTGGATGTAGCTGCTGCCGCTCACCACCTCCAGATGGTCGCCGTGGGGCACGCTCTGCATGGCGTTGTAGATGCCCAGGTGGCCGTCGCCGCCGGGGATCGGGATCGGCGGCTTGGCTGTGCTGCTGACCTGCACTTCGCCCCAGCGTTGGCGCTGGTCGAGCCCCAGTTCATGCACCTCTTTCGTCGCGGCCAGCAGTGCCTCGCGCACCTGTTTCGCCACCTGCGGCTTGTCCAGGGCGATGCCGCTGGGCGTCTGTAGCGGGCGCACGGGGTCGAAGGGCACCTTCCAGGCGCCCTCCAGACCGTCGAAGTGGGTCATGAAGCGCTGGAAGTAGACGAAGCCCGGGCCGGCGTCGAGGTTGGCGCTGCGGTCCCATTTGGCGAGGCTGCCACAAGCGGACGATAGCGCGGCGTCCTGCGCTTGGCGGCACAGTTGCAGCAGGTCGGGCAGCACCAGGTCGGCGGCGTAGACGTGGTTGCCGGTGACCAGCCGCTGCAGCAGCGGTTCATCGATAGCGCCCTTGCCCAGCAGGGCCTGCAGCGCGAAGCGGGCGCGCAGGCCCAGCGGCTGGTCCTGGCGGCTGGCCAGCGGCGAGAAGCCTTCCAGCGGCGCCGCCGGGTTGGTCATCCAGGCGCTGTCGTTGGAGTTCTGCACGAAGTCGCGGCGCACCAGCGCCGGCAACTGCGTGGCCGGCTGGATGCCGGGCTGCGCCGCGCCGGGGTCGCGGCTCCAGCCGCAGCGGCCGAGGTTGCCCTGCAGCGCCGGCAGGCCCTCGGCCATCAGAGCGGGAATGGCGCAGGCCTGCAGCTGCCCCGGGGTCAGGTTGGGCACCACGGACTGGTTCAGGTAGAGCACGTCGCCGTGCTCGTCGGCGGCCAGGGTATTGACCCAGGGGATGCCCTGCAGGGATTCCACGCGCTGGCGCAGGTCCGCCACGTCGCGCGCCTGGTTGATCGAGTACCACTGCTGCAGCACCCGCGTGTTGCCCAGGTTGGCGTCACGCAGGGCATAGGCTTCGCCGGCGCTCCAGTCGAGCTTGCCGGGCCAGACCAGCACCGGGCCGTAGACCGACTCGTAGACGTTGTGCTCGACCGTCTGCAACTGGCCGTCGGCGCCGCGCACCTGGACCTTCACCACGAGCTTCTCCAGCGGCTGCCAGCGTCCGTCCAGGCGGTAGTGCAGCGGGTTCTGCGGGTCCAGTTCCAGGCGGTAGAGGGTGAAGTGGCTGGAGGTGTCCACCGTGTGCGTCCAGGCCAGGTGCCGGTTGAAGCCGATGTTCACCATCGGCAGCCCGGGCAGCGCCGCGCCCATGACGTCCAGCTTGCCGGGGATGCTCAGGTGCAGCTGGTAGAAGCGCATGGCGCCCTGCCAGGGGAAATGCGGGTTGGCCAGCAACAGGGCGTGGCCGCTGGCCGAGCGCTCCGAGCCGACGGCGATGGCGTTGCTGCCGCGTTCCAGGCGGAAGCGCTCGCGGCGCTGCTCGGCCAGGCGGAAGCCCTCCGCGCCGGTCAGGGCTGCACTGGCAGCGCCCGGCGGCGCCGCGGCCACCACGGCCTGGGCGAACTGGCCGACGCCGCCCTCCACCAGCAGGCGACGGGTCAGGCGCACCAGGTCGCTGCTGTCGATCGGCTTCAGCCAGGGCTGGCCCAGGCAACTGGTGGTGTCGGTGCTGGCCTCCCGCAGGAAGCGGTTGAAGCCCGCCGCGTAGCCTTCCAGCAGTTGCGTCACTTCCGCGGACTGGGCCTTGCGGAAGGCCTCCACCGATTCCGGACGGTTGAGCCAGGTGAAGAAGACGTCCGAGGCGAGGTTGCCGACCTGCGCCGAGGATTCGCCCTCGGCGCCGAAATAGCGCGAGCGCTCGCCGCGGGCGGTGACGATCTCGTCGGCCAGCAGGCAGGCGTTGTCGCGGGCGTAGGCGTAGCCGACGCCGAAGCCCAGGCCGCCTTCGTCGGTGGCGCGGATGTGCGGTACGCCGTAGGCGGTCCAGCGGATGTCGGCGGCCAGGGCGGCCGGGCGGGCGCTGTCGGCGTGGGCCTGGGGCAGCAGGCCGAGCAAGGCGCCGGCGAGGCCGGCCACGAGGGTGCGCTTTTGCATCGATTCATCTCTGTACGAGCGCGCCGCGGATGGCGCAGGACGACGGGAAGTCGCGGCCTTCGGCGGCATGAATGCTCCGCCCAGAACGCCGGCATTCAGGGAACGAAGCGCGCCCGGGAAACTTTACCGGCGCCCGCCGTATGCGCCCGGGCAAGGCTGGATCGGGGTGGCTGGCGCCCGGCCGCGGCTTTCCGTAGGATGCGAGCTCTCCTATAATTGCGCCCATCATCCCTCCGCCATGGCGGCGCCGGATCCAGGCGCGGCAAGGTTCAACCGGCCCCTTCATGACTACCCCCCCTTCCCCTTCGAGCGATCCCGTGGCGCAAGCCGCCGCGCACTGGTGCATGCGTCTGCACGAGCCGGACTGCAGCGACGCCGAGCGAGCGGAGTTCCAGCAATGGCTGGAAAGCGATCCCCGGCATGCCGCCAAGTACGCCGAAGTGGAAAAGATCTGGAAGCTCAGCGCGCACCTGCTGGAAGCCCGCCCCACCCCGCGCACTACCGGCCGCCGTCCGCCGCTGCCGCGCCCGCCCGCGCAGGCCGGGCGCCGCCGGCGTTCCTGGCGCAAGCAACTGCGCGCCGCCGCCCTCGCCCTGCTGGTACTGCCGGCCGCCGGCTACCTGGGCTGGCTGCAGGGCTGGGTGCCGGACAGCTACCACCGCTACCAGGCCGACGCTACCCTGCGCAAAGTGGTGCTGCCCGACGGCAGCGAGGTCGAGCTGAACCTCAATACCCGCCTGTCCTATGCCAATTTCCGCGACGTGCGCCGAGTGGTGCTGGACCACGGCGAGGCCTATTTCCACGTCAGCCACGACGCCAGCCACCCCTTCGTGGTGCGCGCCGCCAAGGGCAGCATCACCGTTACCGGCACGCGCTTCGACGTGTGGAAGTACCAGGACCAGGTCACCGTGACCGTCACCGAAGGCTCGGTGCGGGTGCGCAGCGAGAAGGACGGCAACGACAGCAGCCTGACCCCCGGCATGCAGGCCAGCTACCGCGCCGGCATGCTCCAGCCCCTGGTGGCCAGCGCCGACCCCGCCCAGGTCCTGGCCTGGCGCGACGGCCGCCTGGTGCTCGACGACCTGTCGCTGGGCGCCGCCCTGCCGCTGATCAACCGCTATCTGGACGCCCCGCTGGTGCTGGCCGACCAGACGGTGGCCAACCTGCGCATCGGCGGCACCTACCGCACGCGCAACCTGCAGGAACTGGTCAATGCCCTGCCCCGGGTGCTGCCGGTCGAGCTACAGCGCCTGGACAACGGCAGCATCCGCATCAGCAGCCGCTACGCGCAGTTGTAACAGCGCGCGAATAAAGCTCCGCGAGCCCTGTCGGCGCTAAATTTCCTTGGGCATCATCCGTCTTCCCGAAAGCGCATGCCTGGCCGCGATCCCGCGGCGGCATGCCTTCCAAGCCCTGGCCGGAACCCCGAATGAAACGCCCCCGTCGTACTGGTCGCACGCTGCTGATCGCAGCCCTTCTCACCTCCCTGCTCGCCGTCGCAGCCTGGCAGACCCACCCTTTCGGCGGCGATGACCTGATCACCGCCCCGGTCGCCCGTGGTGACATCGAAAGCAGCGTCACCGCCCTCGGCACCCTGCAGCCACGGCGCTACGTGGACGTCGGCGCCCAGGCGTCGGGGCAGATACTCAAACTGCACGTGGAACCCGGCGACGAGGTCAAGGAAGGCCAGTTGCTGGTGGAGATAGACCCCTCCACCCAACAGGCGCGGGTCGACGCCGGCCGCTACTCCATCGAAGTGCTCAAGGCGCAGCTGGCCGAGCAGCGCGCCCAGCACCTGCTGGCGCGCCAGCAATACCAGCGCCAGCAGCGCCTGGCCGCCGCCAGCGCCACCCGCGAGGAAGACGTGCAGACCGCCTACGCGCAGGTGCAGGCGACCCAGGCGCGGATAGACATGTACCAGGCGCAGATCCACCAGGCCAAGGCTACCCTGCGCAGCGACGAGGCCGAGCTGGGCTACACGCGCATCTACGCGCCCATGTCCGGCACCGTGGTGGCGGTGGACGCCCGCGAGGGCCAGACGCTCAACGCCCAGCAGCAGACGCCGCTGATCCTGCGCATCGCCAAACTCTCGCCGATGACCGTCTGGGCCCAGGTCTCCGAGGCCGACATCGGCCGCGTCAAGCCGGGCATGCCGGCCTACTTCACCACCCTCGCCGGCGAGCAGCGGCGCTGGAACGGCACGGTGCGGCAGATCCTCCCGGTGCCGCCCAAGCCGCTGGACCCGAACAACCAGGAAAGCACCGGCAGCGGCTCCGGCAGCGGTTCCAGCGGCAGCGGCCGGGTGGTGCTGTACACGGTGCTGGTGGACGTGGACAACAGCGACCACCAGTTGATGGCGGAAATGACCGCCCAGGTGTTCTTCGTCGCCGCCACCGCCCAGGGTACCCTCACCGCGCCCGTGGCCGCGTTGCATGAAGACGGCCAGGGCGGCCGCCACGTCTGGGTGGTGGGGCGCAACGGCAAGCCGGAGAGCCGCAAGGTCGAGACCGGCATCAGCGACCGCCTGCACGTCCAGGTGCTGTCCGGCCTGCAGGAAGGCGAGCGCCTGCTGATGGCCGCCCCGGACAATGGCGAGGGCTGAATGAGCGAACCCCTCCAGGACATCCCGCTGATCGAACTGCGCGACGTACGCAAGCGCTACGGCGGCAACGGCAGCCCCGAGGTCGAGGTGCTGCGTGGCATCTCCCTGAGCATCCACCCCGGCGAGTTCGTCGCCATCGTCGGCGCCTCCGGCTCCGGCAAGTCGACGCTGATGAACATCCTCGGCTGCCTCGACCGCCCCAGCAGCGGCCGCTACCTGTTCGCCGGGCGCGACGTCGCCGAGCTGGACAGCGACGAGCAGGCCTGGCTGCGCCGCGAGGCCTTCGGCTTCGTGTTCCAGGGCTACCACCTGATCCCCTCGGCCTCGGCCCAGGAAAACGTCGAGATGCCGGCCATCTACGCCGGTACCCCGGCCCTGCAGCGCCACGGCCGCGCCCGCCAGCTGCTGGAGCGCCTGGGCCTGGGCGAGCGCACCGGCAACCGCCCGCAGCAGCTTTCCGGCGGCCAGCAGCAGCGCGTGTCCATCGCCCGCGCCCTGATGAACGGCGGCCACATCATCCTCGCCGACGAACCCACCGGCGCCCTCGACAGCCACAGCGGCGCCGAGGTCATGGCGCTGCTCGACGAGCTGGCCGCCCTGGGCCACGTAGTGATCCTGATCACCCACGACCGCGACGTCGCCGCCCGCGCCAAGCGCGTCATCGAGGTGCTCGACGGCGAGATCGTCAGCGACAGCGCCAATGGCGCGCCGTCGCAACCGGCCACCCCCGGCCTGCGCGCCGAGGAGCTGCGCGAGCGCCTGCAGCAAGGCAGCGCCGAGCCCGCCGGGGCCTGGCGCGCCGAACTGCTGGAAGCCATCCGCGCGGCCTGGCGGGTGATGTGGCTGAACCGCTTCCGCACCGCCCTCACCCTGCTGGGCATCGTCATCGGCGTGGCCTCGGTGGTGGTGATGCTCGCCGTCGGCGAAGGCAGCAAGCGCCAGGTGATGGCGCAGATGGGCGCCTTCGGCTCCAACATCATCTACCTCAGCGGCTACTCGCCCAACCCGCGCACGCCCATGGGCGTCGTCAGCCTGGACGACGTCGCGGCCATCGCCACCCTGCCCCAGGTGAAGATGGCCATGCCGGTGAACGGCGGCGAACTGGTGGTGCGCCACGGCAGCCTCGACTACCACGCCTACGTCGGCGGCAACAACACCGACTTCCCGGCCATCCTCAACTGGCCGGTGAGCGAGGGCAGCTACTTCACCGAACGCGACGAAGCCAACGCCGCCACGGTCGCGGTGATCGGCGCCAAGGTGCGCGAGAAGCTGTTCGGCGCCGCCAGCCCGATCGGCCGCTACATCCTCATCGAGAACGTGCCCTTCCAGGTGGTCGGCGTGCTGCAGGCCAAGGGCTCCAGCTCCGGCGACCAGGACGCCGACAACCGCATCGCCGTGCCCTACTCCGCCGCCAGCATCCGCCTGTTCGGCACGCGCAACCCGGAATACGTGATCATCGCCGCCGCCGACGCGCGCCGCGTGCACGAGACGGAAAAGGCCATCGACCGCCTGATGCAGCGCCTGCACCGCGGCCAGCGCGACTATGAGCTGACCAACAACGCCGCGCTGATCCAGGCCGAGGCGCACACCCAGAACACCCTGTCGCTGATGCTCGGCTCCATCGCCGCCATCTCCCTGCTGGTGGGCGGCATCGGGGTGATGAACGTGATGCTGATGACCGTGCGCGAACGCACCCGCGAGATCGGCATCCGCATGGCCACCGGCGCGCGGCAGAGCGATATCCTGCGCCAGTTCCTCACCGAGGCCACGCTGCTCTCGGTGGTCGGCGGCCTGGCCGGCGTCGGCATCGCCCTGGGCATCGGCGGCGCGTTGCTGCTGGGCAAGGTGGCGGTGGCGTTCTCCCCAGCAGCCATCCTCGGCGCCTTCGCCTGCGCCCTGGCCACCGGCCTGGTGTTCGGCTTCATGCCGGCGCGCAAGGCCGCCCGCCTCGACCCGGTGGCCGCCCTGGCCAGCCAATGACGGACCCCCGAATGAAAGCCCTGAGCCTACTGCCCGCCTGCCTGCTGCTGGGCGCCTGCGCCGGCGCCCCGCAACCCCTCGACAGCGGCATCGCCACCCCGCCCGCCTGGCAGTACGGCGCCGGCGACACCCGCCGCGGCGAGCTGCAGCGCTGGTGGACGCGCTTCGGCGCCGGCGAGCTGGACGGCCTGATCCAGCGCGCCCTGGACAACAGCCAGGACCTGGCCGCGGCCATCGCCCGCGTCGACCAGGCCCGCGCCAGCGCGGTGATCGCCGGCGCACCGCTGCTGCCGGAAGTCAACGCGCAACTGGGCGTCACCCGCGAGAAGCTGCTGCACGGCACCGGCTACAGCGGCATCGACGCCAGCGAGGACGACGAAGCGGTGGACACCTTCAGCGCCGGCCTCAGCGCCAGCTACGAAGTGGACTTCTGGGGCGGCCGCCGTGCCGCCTACCGCAGCGCGCTGCAAAGCCTCAAGGCTAGCGAGTACGACCGCGCCACCGTGGAACTGACATTGGTGGCAGGGGTCGCCGACGCCTACCTGCAGGTGCTCGCGCTGCGCGAACAGCAGCGCATCGCCCGGCTCAACCTGGAGAACGCCGAGCAAGTCCTGGGCCTGGTGCGCAGCCGCCGCGAGGCCGGCTCCGCCACCGAGCTGGAGGTGGCCCAGCAGAGCGGCCTGGTGGCCGCCCAGCAGCGCCAGTTGCCGCTGCTGCTGCAACAGGAACGAGATGCCCAGGTCACCCTGGCCACCCTGATCGGCGAACCGCTGCCGGCCCTGAAACTGGGCGGCCAGCCGTTCGACAGCGTGCACTGGCCACGGATCGGCGCCGGCCTGCCCAGCGAACTGCTCACCCGCCGCCCGGACATCGCCCGCGCCGAAGCGCAACTGGCGGCGGCCCAGGCCGACGTGCAGGTGGCCCGCGCCGCGATGCTGCCCAGCCTGACGCTGACGGCCAACCTGTCCTCCGGCGCCAACCACGCCTCCGACCTGCTGCGCACCTCCTACTACGACCTGGGCGCCAACCTGCTCGCGCCCATCTTCAACCACGGCCGCCTGGGCGCCGAGCGCGACCGCCGCCTGGCGCTGCAACGCGAGCTGCTGGAGAACTACCGCAAGGCCATCCTCGGCGCCTTCGCCGACACCGAGCGCTCGCTGAACGGCATCGACGGCATCGACCGCCAGCTGCACTGGCAGCAGCAGGAACTGGAACAGGCGCAGCGCGCCTTCGAACTCTCCGACAGCCGCTACCAGGCCGGCGCGGAAACCCTGCTCACGGTGCTGGACACCCAGCGCACCCTCTACCAGGCGCAGGACGCCGCGGTGCAGCTGCGCCTGGCGCGCCTGCAGGCGGCGGTGGGGTTGTTCAAGGCCCTGGGGGGCGGCTGGGAAGAGAGCGGCAGCCTCGCCCGGCGACCCTGACGCCGCGCTCTTCACACCCAGGCACTGGCACTCCTGCCTTCTTCAGCCGATTCATCCTCCGTTGACGGATACCCCCTACAGGCCTGCCTAGTGCGGACCTGCTGTGATAGCGGCTTCCCTTGGAAAGGAAGCCAGCCATGTTCTCCCCCGCCAACCAGCCCCATTTCAGCCTGAATATCGACGGCCTCGACAGCGACCTGCAAGTCCTCGAATTCCACGGCCGCGAAGCCCTGAACCAACCCTACCGCTTCGATATCGAGCTGGTCAGCGAACGTCCCGACCTGGACCTGGAAAGCCTGCTGCACAAGGGCGCCTACCTGGACCTGGGGCAGGGCCACGGCATCCATGGCCAGTTGCACCGGGTGGCCCAGGGCGAATCCAGCAAGCGCCTGACCCGCTACCAAGTGAGCCTGGTGCCACGTTTGGCCTACCTCGCGCATCGACATAACCAGCGCATTTTCCAGCAGCTGACGGTGCCGCAGATCATCGCCCGGGTGCTGGAGGAGCACGGCATCCTCGCCGACGCCCAGCGCTTCCAGCTCGGCCCCACCGTCTACCCGCCGCGCGACTACTGCACCCAGTACGATGAGAGTGACCTGCACTTCGTCCAGCGCCTGTGCGAAGAGGAAGGCCTCCACTACCACTTCGAGCACGGCCCCGACGGGCACCTGCTGGTGTTCGGCGACGACCAGACGGCTTTCCCCAAGCTGGCGCCGGTGGCCTACCAGCAGGACTCCGGCCTGGTCGCCGACCTGCCGGTGATCAAGCGCTTCGGTCAGCGTCTGGATACCCGTACCGCCCGCGTCAGCCGCCGCGACTACGACTTCGAGAAGCCCAGGCTGCAACTGGAAAGCACGGCGCGCAGCGACAGTCGCCCGGACCTCGAAGACTACGATTACCCCGGCCGCTTCACCGACCGCGAACGCGGCAAGCTGCTGAGCCAACGCAGCCTGGAAAGGCACCGCGCCGACTACCGCCAGGCCGAGGGCCGCAGCGATCAGCCGAGCCTGCGCAGCGGCCATTTCCTGCCCCTGCGCGAGCACCCGCGCGGCGAGTGGAACGACCTCTGGTTGCTCACCGAAGTGTTGCACGAAGGCAAGCAGCCGCAGGTGCTGGAAGAGTCGGTCACCAGAGACGCCCGCGACGGCAAGGACGACTTCCACCAGGGCTACCGCAACCGTTTCCTCGCCACGCCCTGGGACGTGCCCTACCGCCCGCCGCTGGCGCATCCCAAGCCGCGCGTGCTGGGCAGCCAGACCGCCGTGGTGACGGGGCCGAAGGGCGAGGAAATCCATTGTGACCGCTACGGCAGGGTCAAGGTGCAGTTCCACTGGGACCGCATCGGTGCGGCCGACGACAAGACCAGTTGCTGGCTGCGCGTGGCCTCCAGTTGGGCTGGCAAGCAGTACGGCGCCATCGCCATCCCGCGCATCGGCATGGAAGTGCTGGTGACCTTCCTCGAGGGTGATCCGGACCAGCCGCTGATCAGCGGCTGCCTGTACCACGCCGAGCACCTGCCGGCCTACGAGCTGCCGGCGAACAAGACCCGCAGCCTGTTCAAGACACTCTCCAGCCCCGGCGGCGGTGGCTACAACGAGCTGCGCATCGAGGACCGCAAGGGCCAGGAACAGATCTACCTGCATGCCCAGCGCGACTGGGACGAGAACATCGAGCGCGACCAGAAGATCCGCGTCGGCCACGAACGCCACGAAACCGTGGAAGCCAACGCCTACAGCGAGTTCAAGGCCGAGGAGCACCGCACCACCCATGGCGACCGCAAGGTCGAGGTGCGCGCCGACGACCACCTCTCGGTGGGCAATGATCAGCACGTGAAGCTCGGCAGTGGCCAGTTCATCGAGGCCGGCAACGAAATCCACTACTACGCCGGCGAGAAGGTGGCGATCGACGCGGGCCAGGAACTGACGCTCAAGGCCGGCGGCAGCTTCGTCAAGCTCGACCCCGGCGGCGTCACCCTCAGCGGTGCCGAGGTGATGCTCAACAGCGGCGGCAGTCCCGGTGTCGGCACGCCGGCCGCGCCCCTGCTGCCCGGGCCGTTGCAACAGGCGGACCAGGACAAGCCCGGAGCCTTGCTGATCGCCGCGCAGCGCCAGGCCCTGCTGCGCAAGTTGCCGGTGTGCGCCATCTGCGCCCAGGCAGCGGGAGCGCAAGCATGAACGCCGAGGTTCGCTACCTGCCGCCGCTGCCAGTCGGCCTGCCATGGGCCGAAGGGGCCAGCCTGCTGCTGGATGGCGCCAGCCTCGCAGAGCTCCCCCAATGGCTGCGGCAATGGAGCGGGACCACGACCTTCCAGCTCCTCTACGCCCAGACGCGATGGGACGAGCTGGTCGATATCTCCCCCTGCCTCGTCCAGCTGAACGGGCCGGACGATGCGTTGCTCGACGCCTTTCTGGCTCAGGGCCAGGGGGATTGGGGCTACCTGCTGTTCGGCCTGGCCCCCTGGCATGAACGGCTCGCCCATCTGCGCTGGCTGCTCAACGTACGCCATCCCCAGGGCGAGGAAATGCTCCTGCGCCTGGCCGATCCGGCGGTAGCCAATGCGCTGCTGGGGCGGGCCGTGGCCAATGGCGATGCCTGCCTGTTCGGCCCATTCGAAACCATCCTCGCCTTCGATGGCGAAACCCGCTCCTGGCTATGTCACCGTCGCCCCGCGGGGCCTGTGCCGGCTCGACAGGACGGCCCGTACCGACTTGACGACGAAGAACTGGAACGCCTGGGCGAAGTGCGCTGGCAACGTGTCGTGGAACAACTGGATGCGCACCTGCGGCAGGCCTTCCCGCACTACGCCGCGGACTGCGACAGGTCGGCGCGCTGCGCCCATTTGCGCGGGTTGGCCGAGCAGGCCCACGCCAGAGGCCTATATAGCGAAGTCGACATTGCCCGCTATGCCAACCTCTTCGGTCTGCTGGGCGAGCAAGCGCTGCAGGACTACCCGGAGATAGCCGCACTGCTCGACACGACGTCCAGCCAAACGCCATCCCGGCGCCTGGAGGCTGCCGCGGACCTCGCCTACGCCATCGTCCTGCAAGCAAGGAGCGCTTCATGATCAGCAACCCCAACCGCCTGCACGGCATGAGCCATGACGACGCCCGCAACCCGATAGCCAGTTGTCCAGCGCGCCAGAACGAGCTGTACGTCGTCCCGGCGCGCTACGCCCTGGCCGAGCACCCCGCCCGCCACGCCAGCCTGCAACCGGCCGTGCGTGCCAGCAGCCACCCCATGGCCCTGCGCCGCCTGCGCGGTGGCTTCCTCTACCTCTGGCATGCGCAGGGGCCGCTGCAACGCTATGCCGTGGCCGCCGACGGGTTGCTGCAGGCGCAGCCGCTGACGGCCGACGAGAGCGTCCTGCTGCACGGCAGCCAGGCCGGCTTCGCCCTGGACAAGCGCCACGATGCCTGGCTCCTGTACAGCGAAATCCCCCTCGGCGCAGACGCCTGCGCCCAACTGGCGGAGGCCAGCATCCGCCTGGGCATGGGGCCGATCAATCTGCTGCTGCTCGCATTGGGAGGTGTGTACCTGTACGCCTGGTGGCGGCAATCCACACCACTGCAGCAGTATCTGGCCAACTGTTGCTGGTCCAAGGCTCGCGCCGGCAATACCGATCCCATTCCCGCTGAGCAGCAGCAACGGGAGTTCGACCAGTTGCTGATACTGCTTTACCAGCCACGCGTCAGCGTGGACAGCAAGTCCCAGCGGGTGCCCGGCTCCCTGGGCGACACCGTCAGCCTGGAAGCCATCCAGCGCCTGACCATCGACCTGCCGGGTGCCGAACCGTCCAGTGTCGAACTGGACCTGGGCCTGATCGGCAGTCCCGTACCCGACCACTTCCGCATGCTCCGCAGCAACGACCTACCGAGCCTGGATATTGGCGATCTCTGGCTGGAGCGCAGCCAATGCACCTGGATACCGTCGGATCAAGGCCAGGGCCTGCGCCTGAGCGGCACCTTCCGCCAGGCCCAGGTGCGTCTCTCGCTACGCCTGCGCTACCGCAACCCACTGGTGGATCTGGCCGGCATCACGACCATCGGCGGAAGACAGGGCGTGGCCTATGTCCTGACGGCGGAAATTGCACCGATTGTCCTACGCCCCAGCGAACCCACCCCGGAACTGGATCGTGCACAAACCTACCGCCTGACCGGCGAGAACCACCTGCATCCCAAGGAGTCTCGATGACGCTTCCCCCCGCCGGCAGCCAGAAGAAGGGCTTCCTCTCCCGCGAGGACTACCTGGCGCCACCGGCCATTCCCACCGGGCAGCCCCCAAGGGATGTACTTAATACCATCTGGCGCAAGAACGAGGTGTTTCTCGATATCGGCCAGTACAGCATTGGTTCGTTTGTGATGATAGTTTGGCCTTTAATATTGTTATTTTTCCTGATCAACGACATGCCATCTCTGGATGAGTCACAGGAAATACAAGTGCTCTATTGGTTTGGTTTCTTCTGCTTTGTTGCTTTTCCTATTCTCATATTGCTTTATGCATTGATTCAATCACCTCCTCCTCCCACCCGTTTTAACCGCCAACGCCGCGAAGTCTGCGTACCACAGAAAGACGGTAGTTACTGGATAGTGTCCTGGGAAAGCGTGGTGGCGCAGGCCATTGCCATGGACTCGGTGGGACGCCATGGCAAGACCACCCAAGGCATGCTGGTGGTGGGCTTCAAGAACCCGGACCCGAATGCGAAGGAAGGCGAACGGGATTGCAGTATGGGATTCAGTTGTGGTGGCGGTACTACGGCGATGTGCCTGTGGGAGTGTATTCGCAGTTATATGGAGATCGGTCCCGAGGCGGTGCCTAAATGCCATTTCGAAGGAGAGAAAACCGGTAGAAGTCTGCTGGGTTGGTTCTTGAGCATCATGGGCGATGCCATTCGTTCCCTATTGAGGGGAAACGTCAAGTCCGCGCTCAAGGACGTTTTCTTCACCTTCTTTCTAGGCGCTCCGCTAGGTTTTTATCTACAGGAGCGAAAGCTGATCCCCCCTCCCGACCTGACCGCCCCCGCCATAGTCGAATGGTCCAACCCCCTGCCACCCGAACAATGGGCCAAGCGTTCCCCTGAGTGGGACGAAGCCATTCGCCAACGTGAGGCTGAGTTGGCGGGAGAGGTTGCGACATGACGCTTCCCCCCGCCGGCAGCCAGAAGAAGGGCCTGTTCTCCCGCGAGGACTACCTGGCGCCACCGGCCATTCCCACCGGCCAGCCCCCAAGGGATGTGCTTAATACCATCTGGCGCAAGAACGAGGTATTTCTCGATATCGGCCAGTACAGCATTGGCTCGTTTGTAATAATGCTATGGCCGCAGCTACTAATAGCCATCTGGTTACTCATCAATGTACGAGATAACGGCGAACTCTTCTCGATGTTCAGCATATTGTTCTCTTTCGTTATTGGTATTCCTCTGTTGATGCTCCTCTACAGTCTGGCCAAGCCTGTATCACTTCCCACCCGCTTCAACCGCCAACGCCGCGAAGTCTGCGTACCGCAAAAAGACGGCAGTTACTGGATAGTGCCTTGGGAAACCGTGGTGGCACAGGCCATTGCCATGGACTCGGTGGGCCGCCATGGCAAGACGACCCAAGGCATGCTGGTGGTGGGGTTCAAGACCCCGGCCCCGAATGCGAAGGAAGGCGAACGGGACTGCAGCATGGGGTTCAGTTGTGGTGGCGGTACTACGGCGATGCGCCTGTGGGAATGCATGCGCAGTTATATGGAAGTCGGGCCGGAAGCTGTCCCCGACAACCTTTGGCGCCTGAACAGGAAGAAAGGAATCCTGGCCAGCTATATCGATGATGTTATCGAAGCGGGGAAAACCAAGGGCTGGCTGCGGGCGTTGCTATGGGAAGGCTTCTGCGGGTTGATCGTGTTCAACACCTTGCTGATCGACCTGATCGAGCGAAAGAAACTCTCACCCCCTCCCGACCTGACTGATCCCAATATCGTCGAATGGTCCAAACCCCTACCGCCCGAACAATGGGCCAAGCGTTCCCCCGAGTGGGACGAAGCCATTCACCAACGTGAGGCAGAACTGGCGCGAGAGATTGCGATATGAAGCTTCCCCCTGCCGGCAGCCAGAAGAAGGGCCTGTTCTCCCGCGAGGACTACCTGGCGCCACCGGCCATTCCCACCGGGCAGCCTCCAAAAGATGTGCTCAATACCATCTGGCGCAAGAACGAGGTGTTTCTTGATATTGGCGAGTACAGCATTGGCTCAGCGGTAATGATAGTGATGCGTTGATACGAGATTTGATAAGTACGGACTCGTCAGCCCATAGGCGCCTTTTGGGCACTGCTCGTCGAAAGCTACAAGGCCAACAAAGGCCGTAACTATCTTGGGTGCAACGATGTTGCAGGCATAGTGGGCAGCATTCTTCTTGCTCCCATGTTCGCCATCCAGAAGTTCACCTACGACATCGCCGCCAATGGCCCGAACGGGTCCGCGAGCGGCTGCGCACCGACGGCCCCACTACCCGATTGATCGATCTGGAGCGAGAGCGGGGTTGGATGTCTGAAACGCGCCACCCTGGCGCGCCAGCGCTTTCCGCCCCGCTCAGCGCTCCGCCAGCTTCAGGTTGCGCGCGTACCACGGCCGCCGCGGCGCGCGCTTGAGCCAGCCCTTGCGCTCGTCGTCCTCGGTGAGGATGACGCGCAGCGCCAGTTTCATGGTCTCCACGTCCAGGGCCACGTCGCTGCTGCTCGCCTGCAGGTCGGAGAGGCCGCAGCCGTGGGTGGACGGGCCCAGCCAGGGGTCGTCGATCTCCACCCAGCGGCCGCGGGCGAACCAGGGCATGCCCAGCACCTCGGCGCGGCGCACCTCGCCCGGGTGGAAGCGCTCGTGGGCGCGGAACCAGTCCTCGATGCGGTCGTCGATCCAGCCGTGGAAGCACCAGAACACCGGGTTCACATGGGAGGAGAAGGGGTCGCCGAGGAAGTCGTTCTCGCGCAGGAACCAGCGCGGCGCGAAGTCGGCGTAGTTGCGGTCGGTCATCAGCGGCGCGCCGTTGGACGGGTCGCGCGTCACGCTGGCCCAGCGCATGTGCAGCCAGTCGTGCATGCCCAGCTCCAGCTCCGAGCCGAACTGGCCCAGGGTGAGCTTCGCCAGGTAGGCCGGGTCCTGGTACTGCGATTCCCAGACCTGGAAGTTGCCGTGGTAGGCATCGGCGCTCTTCAGGCCGTGCAGCCACTGGCTGTATTCGTCATCGTCCACCGCCACCCAGGCCGGCGGCACCGAGCAGCCGTCGGCGTTCTCGAAGTAGCGGATGAAGCCGGCGCGGTCGTATTCCAGCGGCACCGCCGGCGGCGGCAGGCGCTGCCAGGACGGCAGGTCCTGCAGCGAGCGGGCCTTGGCCAGCATGCGGCGGTGCATGAAGAGGAAATCGATGCCCGAGGCGTTGCGGTCCTTGTGCCGGCCGCGCGCGTCGCGCTCGGCGTCCAGCGGCCCGGGTTGCCAGCCCACGCCGCGCAGGGCGTTGCGCTGGGCCTCGTCGAGGTGGTGCCACTTGTCCCGCGAGGCGTGCCAGAGCTGGTGGAACAGGCGGTGCTGCGGCGACACCAGCCAGGCCAGCAGCGCCTCGTTGAGCGGCAGGCGCTCGCGGGCCAGGGGAAAGGGCTGCTTCCTGGCGACGAAGCGGCAGTCCTGCTGCGGCAGGGCCAGGTCGCGGTCCAGGCGCTGCAGGCGGCCGCTGAGGGTGCCGTCGCCGGCATTCGCGAAGTTGTCCCACACCTCGTCGAACACGGCGCTGCATTCGTGACTGGGCGTGTTGCCTTCGCCCAGCAGGCGCCAGCGGATGTTCGCCGAGCTGGCGCCGACCAGGTCGCCGAGCACCCGGTAGCGCGGCGGTTCCGTGCCGCGCAGGCGCTCCGGGGTATCCAGCCAGCCGATCAGCCCGCGCCCGCGGGGGCCGCAGTCGAGGACCAGTTGCAGGCCTTCGGCGGGCAGGCCCGGCAGGCCGAGCCCAGGGTCAAGCAGGCGCAGATCCCAGATGCCGCGCAGGCGGTCGGCCAGGCGCAGCTCGGCGCCGGCGCTGGTTTCCAGGCTGGCTTCGCCGGGCGTCTCCGGCTCCCGCGCGTCCAGCTCGCGGCGTTGCAGTTCGCGGTAGCCGAAGTAAGCCGCCGTCGGCAACGCCGCCGCCCCCGTCACTGCCAGGGCCGCCATGAAACCGCGTCGAGAAACCGTCATCGTCCGTCCTGTGTCCGTCGCCAAGCAGGCTGTACCGAGGCTAGAACGGTCGGCCCGGCGGCAAATTTAGCGGTGCGCCGGCGCTAAATTTCCGCCCGCACGCCTCGTCCTCCCCCACAGGCGATGCCCTGCCCCGGGCTGCCATCCGACTCCAACGCTGACTGGGACGGCAATGACTAGCACCCGCACGAAAAAGATCCTCTGGCTCACCCTGCCCCTGCTCGTACTGGCCCTCGTGGCGGGCGCCGCGGCCTGGCTGCTGCTGGTCCGCGCCCAACCCTACCCACACGAGGTGATGGCCCACGCCGAGGCGCTGCACGAGCGCATCCTGTCCCTCGACAGCCGGGTGACCATACCCCTGGACTTCGGCACCGAAGGCCACGAGGCCGACCGCGACGGCCCCTCGCAGCTGGACCTGGTCAAGGCCGGGCGCGGCCGCCTGTCCGGCGCGGCCCTGGCGATCTTCGGCTGGCCGGAGATGTGGAGCGGCCCCGACGCCCCGCACAAGCCCACGCCGGGCTTCGTCGACGAGGCGCGGCACCAGCAGGAGATCCGCTACAGGATTCTCACCGGCATGGTCCGCGACTTCCCCGAGCGGGTGGGCATCGCCTACACGCCGGAGGACTTCCGCCGCCTGGCCATGGAAGGCAAGTTCGCCATCGTCATGAGCATGCTCAACGCCTACCCGCTGGGCGACGACCTGTCCCAGCTGGACCTGTGGGCGGCCCGCGGCATGCGCATGTTCGGCTTCAACTACGTGGGCAACAACAGCTGGTCCGACTCCTCCCGCCCGCTGCCCTTCTTCAACGATTCCGCCGACGCCCTCGGCGGCCTCTCGCCCCTGGGCAAGCAGGCGGTGCAACGGCTCAACGACCTGGGGGTGATCATCGACGTCTCGCAGATGTCGACCAAGGCCCTGGAGCAGGTCGCCGCCCTCAGCCGCGCGCCCATCGTCGCCTCGCATTCGGCGCCGCGCGCCCTGGTGGACATCCGCCGCAACCTCAGCGACCACGAGATGCAACTGATCAAGGACAGCGGCGGGGTCATCCAGGTGGTCGGCTTCCCGGCCTATCTGCGCCCGCTGAGCAAGCCCACCCTGGAGAAGCTCGACGCCCTGCGCGCGCGCTTCGACCTGCCGCCGCTGGCCGGCCTGGATTTCGCCCTGATGCCCGGCGACCCGGTGATCGCCATCTGGCCGGAGAAGAAGTTCGGCGAATACGCCAGCAGCCTCTACGGCATCCTCGAAGAAGAACCCAAGGCCGGCCTGGCGGACTTCGTCAACGCCATCGACTACACGGTGAAGAAGGTCGGCATCGACCACGTCGGCATCAGCTCCGACTTCAACGACGGCGGCGGCCTGGACGGCTGGAAGGACGAGAGCGAAATCCGCAACGTCACCGCCGAGCTGATCACCCGCGGCTACTCCGATGCCGACATCGCCAAGCTCTGGGGCGGCAACTTCCTGCGCGCATGGGGCGAGGTGCAGAAGCGCGCCAAGCCGCCCGTCGCCACCCGTTGAACCGCGCCAAGGACATTCCATGAACGATCGCCGTACCTTCCTCAAGCAGGCCGGGTTGCTCGCCGCCAGCCTGCCGCTGCTGCAGACCTCCGACCTGGCCCTGGCCGCCGCCGCGCCGGCCGGCGCGGACAAGTGGCAGGCCCTGCGCCGGCAATTCGACCTTGCCCCGGACTACCTGCACTTCGCCAACTTCCTGCTGACCTCGCACCCGCGCCCGGTGCAGCAGGCCATAGATGCGCTGCGCGCGCGCTTCAACGCCAACCCCGGCGAGGCGGTGGACTGGGACCGCGAAGAGGTCTGGAAATACGAGGACGAGACGCGCGCCTGGGCCGGCCGCTACTTCGGCGTCAACCCGGCGCAGGTGGCCCTCACCGGCAGCACCACCGACGGCCTCGCCGCCATCTACGGCGGCCTGCTGGTGGCGCCGGGCAAGGAAATCCTCACCTCCAGCCACGAGCACTATTCCACCTACACCACCCTGGAATACCGCCAGCAGCGCATGGGCACCCAGGTGCGCAAGATTCCCCTGTTCAAGGACCCGCACCGGGCCTCGGCCGACGAAATCCTCGCCAATATCCGCCGCAACATCCGCCCCGAAACCCGGGTGCTGGGCATGACCTGGGTGCAGTCGGGCAGCGGCGTGAAGCTGCCGGTGCGGCAGATCGGCCAACTGGTGGCCGAGGCCAACCGCAACCGCGACGCCGCCGAGCGGATCATCTACGTGGTCGACGGCGTGCACGGCTTCGGCGTGGAGGACGCGAACTTCGCCGACTTCGGCTGCGACTACTTCATCGCCGGCACCCACAAGTGGCTGTTCGGCCCGCGCGGCACCGGCGTCATCATCGCCCGCGAGGAGCAGTTGCAGGAGCACCTGGTGCCGAGCATCCCCACCTTCACCCGCGCCGACAACTTCGGCACCCTGATGACCCCCGGCGGCTACCACGCCTTCGAACACCGCCTGGCATTGGGCAAGGCCTTCGAGCTGCACCTGCAGCTGGGCAAGGCCGACGTCCAGGCGCGCATCCACCAGCTCAACGGCTACCTCAAGCAGCGCCTGGCCGAGCACACGAAAGTGCGCCTGGTCACGCCGACCAGTCCGGAACTCTCCTCCGGCTTCACCTTCTTCCGCGTCGACGGCCGCGACTGCGACGCCGTGGCCCGGCACCTGATGGCGCACAAGGTGATCAGCGACGCCGTGGACCGCGACGTCGGCCCGGTGGTACGCCTGGCGCCCAGCCTGCTCAACGACGAGGCGCAGATCGACCGGGTGATGGCCATCCTCGCCCCGCAGCTCGCCTGACCCGCTTCCCCACTTCACGAGAACCGCCATGCACGCATTACCGCCCCTGGCCCTGGCCACCCTGCTCCTGGCCGCCCCCACCGCTTTCGCCGCCGAGGCGCACAAGCCGGGCGCCGTGTTCAAGGACTGCAAGGACTGCCCCGAGATGGTGGTGCTGCCCGCCGGCAGCTTCACCATGGGCACCCCGGACGACGAGGTGGGCCGCCAGCCGGACGAAGGCCCGCTGCACACCGTGACCTTCGCCCGGCCCTTCGCCATCAGCCGCTACCAGGTCACCGCCGCCGAGCTGGACGCCTACCTGAAGGCCACAGGCGTGCGCCTGGCCAACGGCGACACCCGCCCCGGCCGCGAATGCATCGCCGGCAAGCCGCGCTACCAGCAGGGCCCGCGCCAGCCGGCGGTGTGCGTCGACTACGAGGACGTGAAGCGCTACGCGGCCTGGCTGTCGAAGAAGACCGGCCAGCATTACCGGATGATCAGCGAAGCCGAACGCGAATATGCCGCCCGCGCCGGCAGCGCCGGGCCCTTCCCGTTCCCCTTCGACGAAGGCAAGGACTACAGCATCGCCAAGCACGCCAACACCTACGGCGCCTCGGACGGCTACAACTTCACCTCGCCGGCGGGCAGCTTCCCGCCCAACGCCTTCGGCGTGTACGACATGCACGGCAACGTCTACGAATGGGTCGCCGACTGCTGGCACGACAACTACGACGGCGCCCCCAGCGACGGCAGCGCCTGGATCGACAGCGACTGCAAGCTGGTGCAGATCCGCGGCAACGACTGGGGCGAGGCGCCGATCTTCTCCCGCTCGGGCAACCGCAACAATGCCTACAAGGACGTACGCGGCGACTGGATCGGTTTCCGCGTCGCCCGCGAAATCTGAACCGCCGTCCCACCGAAACAGCGAGGAAATGGGAACCCCTATGACCCAGCCCAAGCCCGGCGCCCTGCGTGAACTACTCGTCCGCCTGCGGCCCTTCCGCGTCCTCATGACCGCCGCCATCGTCCTGGGCATGCTCGGCGGCCTGGCCATCACCCTGCTGCTGGCGCTGATCAACGATGCCCTGCACGCCAGCGACGGGCTCAGCCAGGGAATGCTGGCCGGCTTCGCCGCGCTGTGCCTGCTGGCCCTGGGCAGTTCCATCGCCTCGGACATCGGCACCAACTATGTCGGCCAGCACGTCATCGCCAGCCTGCGCAAGACCCTCGGCGAGAAGGTGCTGCTGGCGCCCATCGAGCAGATCGAGCGGTTCCGCAGCCACCGCCTGATCCCGATCCTCACCCATGACGTCGACACGGCCAGCAACTTCGCCTTCTGCTTCGCCCCGCTGGCGATCGCCTTCACCGTCACCCTTGGCTGCCTGGGCTACCTGGCCTGGCTGTCGCTGCCGATGTTCGCCCTGACGGTGCTGGCCACCGCACTGGGCACGGCCATCCAGTACGTGGCCCGGACCCGCGGCATCGAAGGCTTCGAGACCGCGCGCAATGCCGAGGACGAACTGCAGCGGCACTATAACGCCATCGTCGGCGGCGCCAAGGAACTGCGCATCCACCGCCTGCGCCGCCAGCGCATGTTCCGCCAGCGCATCGAGCACACCGCCGACCACATCTGCAACACCCACATCCGCGCCATCAATACCTTCGTGGTCGCCAAGGCGCTGGGCTCGACGCTGTTCTTCGTGGTTATCGGCCTGGTGCTCGCCGTGCAGAGCCTCTGGCCGCTGGCCGAACCAGGGGTGCTCAGCGGCTTCGTGCTGGTGCTGCTGTACATGAAGGGGCCGCTGGAGTACCTGGTGGCCACGCTGCCGGTAATCAGCCGGGCGAACATCGCCTTCCGTCGCATCGCTGACCTGGCCGAGCAGTTCTCCTCGCCCGAGCCGCACCTGCTGCTCAACGACGCCGAACAGCGCCCGCAGGCGGTACACAGCCTGGAGCTGCGTGACGTGTACTACGGCTTCCCGCCGGTGGACAGCCAGCCACCGTTCGCCCTGGGCCCGGTGAACCTGTCGATTCGCGAGGGCGACATCGTCTTCATCGTCGGCGAGAACGGCGGCGGCAAGACCACCCTGATCAAGCTACTGCTGGGCCTGTACGCGCCGCAGCACGGCGAGATCGTGCTCAACGGCCGGTCGGTGGAGGCGCACGAGCGCGATGACTACCGCCAGCTGTTCAGCACCATCTTCGCCGACTACTACCTGTTCGACGAGCTGCTGCAGGCCGACCCCCAGGCTGCGCAGGCCGCCGGGCGCTACCTGGAGCGCCTGGAGATCGCACACAAGGTGAGCATCCGCGACGGCGCTTTCAGCACCACCGACCTGTCCACCGGCCAACGCAAGCGCCTGGCTCTGCTCAACGCCTGGCTGGAGGAACGCCCGGTGCTGGTGTTCGACGAATGGGCCGCGGACCAGGACCCGATGTTCCGCCGAATCTTCTACACCGAGCTGTTGCCGGAACTGAAGGCGCTGGGCAAGACCATCATTGTCATCTCTCACGACGACCGTTACTTCGATGTCGCCGACCAGTTGGTGCGCATGGAATATGGCCGCGTGGCCAGCCAGCGCGTCGCCGCGACCACCGAATGACCTGCCTGCGATAGCGAGCCCCCGATGAACGACACCCTCGACCTCGACGACGACCTGCTGGCCCTGCTGCTGCACGAGGACGCCGACGACACGCAGCGCATCGCCCGCCGTGGCCTTGCCCAGGCGCCGCTGACCTTCGCCCAACGGCGTATCTGGATGCAACAGCAACTCGACCCGGACAGCCCGGCCTACAACCTGCCGCGGGCCCTGCGCCTGCGCGGCCCGCTCGACCGCGAGGCACTGGAGCGCGCGCTGAACGCCCTGCTGCAACGTCACGACGTGCTGCGCAGCCGCTACAGCGAGGAAGACGGCGAGCCGGTCCAGTGCCTGTGCCCCGAGTTCCGCCTGGCGCTGCCGCTGGAGGACCTCACCGCGCTGCCGGCCGACTGGCGCGCGGGCGCGCTCGCCGAGCGCATCGGCAAGGACGCCAACACTCCCTTTGACCTGGCCGCGGCGCCTCCGATCCGTAGCCGTCTGCTGCGCCTGGACGCGACCGAGCACGTGCTGTTGCTGAACATGCATCACATCCTCTCCGACGGCTGGTCCAACGAGATCATCGTCGCTGACCTGATCCAGGCCTATACCCAGGCCAGCGCCGGGCAGCCGCAGGCGCTACGCCGGCCGGAGATTCAGTACGCCGACTACGCCGCCTGGCAGCGCCAGGACTACCCGGCCAGCCCCACCTGCCGCGCCAGCCAGGAGTACTGGCGCGCCTATCTGCAGGGCCTGGAGAGCAACCTCGACCTGCCCACCGATTTCCCCCGTGCCCGCGCCCGCGCCGCCGCCGGCCGCGTCGCCCTGCGCCTGTCGGCGGCGCAGCTGCAGGGGTTCAGGCGCTTCTGCCAGGAACAGGGCCTGCCGCCCTTCGTGCTCGCCCTCGGCGCCTGGCAACTGCTGCTGTCACGGCACTGTGGCCAGCAAGACTTCTGCATCGGCGTGCCCGGCGCCACCCGTGGCCGCGAGGAGCTGCAGGAACTGGTCGGCTACTTCGTCAGCACCCAGGTGTACCGCGCGCGCGTCGATCCATGTATGCCGGTGCGCGACTTCCTGCAGCGCCTGCGCGCGGAGTCCATGGCCTGCCTGGAGCACGCGGAATGCCCGCTGGAACTGGCCCTCGACGACCGCCAGCTGAAACTGGTCAACGCCCACCCGGTGCTGTTCGACTGGCACGTGGCGCGCCCCGGGCGCGACCACCTGTACCTGGGCGAACTGGAGGTGGAGCTGCTGGGCACCAGTGCCGACGAGGCCAAGTTCGACCTGTCGCTGGACGTCGACTACGCCGACGACGGCCTGGAAGCTGTGTTCGAATACCGCCGCGAACTATTCTGCGCCGGACGCATCGAGCGCCTGGCCGAGCACTGGGGCAACCTGCTGCAGAGCATTGCCGAACGGCCGCTGGCGCCTTGCGGCGAACTGCACTTCCTGTCCGCGGCGAACTGGCAGCGCACCCTGCTAGCCGCGGCGCGCAACCAGGATCAGCACCCCTATGACGACTGCGTGCAGCGCCTGTTCGAACGCCAGGCGCGGCGCACGCCGAACGCTCCGGCGCTGATCTGCGGCACGCAGCGGCTCGACTACGCCGAGCTGAACCGTCAGGCCAAC
This sequence comes from Pseudomonas sp. A6, assembly GCF_052367875.1. Taxonomy (NCBI): domain Bacteria; kingdom Pseudomonadati; phylum Pseudomonadota; class Gammaproteobacteria; order Pseudomonadales; family Pseudomonadaceae; genus Pseudomonas; species Pseudomonas sp. A6. The sequence continues at coordinate 3,786,151 of NZ_CP198970.1, forward strand.
CGCCTGGCGCACCGCCTGATAACCTGCGGGGTCGGCCCCGAGGTGACGGTGGGCATCGCCGTGGAGCGCTCGGCGGAAATGATCGTCGGCCTGCTGGCGGTGCTCAAGGCTGGCGGCGCCTACGTACCGCTGGACCCGGAATACCCCGCCGAACGCCTGGGCTGGATGATTGAGGACAGCGACCTGAAGCTCATCCTCAGCCAACGCCACCTGCTACCGCGCTTGCCGCTGCCGGAGACGCTGGCGGTGGTGCTGGTGGACGAGGAACTCTCCGACGCCCTCGCCGAGCACGACCCGCCGTGCCGGGTGCTACCGGCCAACCTCGCCTACCTGATGTTCACCTCCGGCTCCACCGGCCGGCCCAAGGGCGTGGCCATCGACCAGCAATCGCTGGCGCGGCACGCCCAGGTGGCCCGCGAGTTCCTCGACGTGACCGCCGAGGATCGCGTGCTGCAGTTCGCCACCTTCAACTTCGATGCCTTCGTCGAGCAGCTCTACCCGGCGCTCACCTGCGGCGCCTGCGTGGTGCTGCGCGGCAACGAACTGTGGGACAGCGAGCGCTTCCACGCCGAACTGCTGGACAAGCGCATCAGCATCGTCGATCTCACCACCGCCTACTGGAACCTGCTGGTCAACGACTTCGCCAGCGGCGGCCCGCGTGACTACGGGCGCCTGCGCCGGGTCAACGTCGGCGGAGAGGCGATGCCGGCCGAGTCGCTACAGGCCTGGCGCAAGGCCGGCCTGGGCCACGTTACCCTGCTCAACACCTATGGCCCAACCGAGGCCACCGTCAGCGCCACCCTGTTCGACTGCACCGAGCTGGCCGGCGGCGAGGCGCCGCGCATTCCCATCGGCCGCGCCCTGCCGGCGCGCGCGCTGTACGTGCTGGACAACGCCGGCCAGGCCGCCGCGCCGGGCGTGGTGGGTGAGCTGATGATCGCCGGCGACCTGCTGGCGCGCGGTTACTGCAAGCGCCCGGCGCTGACCGCCGAACGCTTCCTCCCCGACCCCTTCTCCAAGCACGGTGGGCGCATGTACCGCAGCGGCGACCTGGCCTCCCAGGACACCTGCGGCGTGCTCGAGTACGTCGGACGTATCGACCACCAGGTGAAGATCCGTGGCTTCCGCGTCGAGCTGGGCGAGATCGAGGCCTGCCTGCAGGAGGACCCGCGCCTGCGCGCGGCACTGGTGGTCGCCAACCAGGCAGCCAGCGGCGCGCAACTGGCCGCCTACGTGGTGGCCGAGCCGGAGCACGACGCCGACACGCTCAAGGCGCAGCTGCGCGAACACCTGCGCGAGCGCCTGCCGGCGTACATGCAGCCGGCTTTTCTCTGCGTGCTGGAACGTTTCCCTCTCTCGCCCAACGGCAAGATCGACCGCAAGGCCCTGCCGGCGCCCGGCAACGACGAGCTGGAACGCAGCCAAGTAGTGCCGCGCTCGACCCTCGAGCGCGAGGTTGCCGGCCTTTGGGCGCAGACACTTGGGCTGGAGCGCATCAGCGTGGAAGACAACTTCTTCGAGCTGGGCGGCCACTCCATCCTCGCCCTGCAACTGCTGGCCAGCCTCAAGCGCCAGTTGTCGATCAAGGTGGCGCTGGCCGAGCTGCTGGCCAACCCCAGCGTGGCGCAGCTGTGCGCTTTCATCGCCAACCGCGAGGCCGGCAAGGGCCAGTGCCTGGTGTCGCTGAACGCCGCGCCGGCCTCGGCGCCTCAGTTGTTCTGCCTGCACCCCAGCGGCGGCGTGGTGTTCTGCTACCAGCCGCTGGCCCGGCGTCTTAAGGACGAGGTGCGGGTGCACGGTCTGATGTACCAGGGCTACGCCGGCAGCGACGGCCAGCGCCAGGGCTGGGCGGAGATGGTCGAAGACTATTGCCGGCGGATCCGCGAAGCGCAGCCGCAGGGGCCCTATCACCTGCTCGGCTGGTCCCTCGGCGGGCCCATCGCCATGGACATCGCCGCGCGCCTGGAAGCCCAGGGCGAGCAGGTGGCCTTCCTCGGTCTGATCGACGGCAGCGTCCACGCCCGCGACTACCCGCGCGACCTGGTGCGGCGCAACCCCGGCGACGACGGCGAGATCCGCCCCGGCCAACAGAGCGAACTGGAGCGCGCCGCGGAGTTCTTCGGCCTGCTCTACCCGCACCTGGCCGAGCGCACCCGGCAATTCCTCCGCGAGCACCCCGCGGCCGAGATGAAGGCCTTCCACCAATGGGCCGCCGGGCTAACCAGCGGCACCGGGGAGGACGACCTGGCAGCGGCCCTGGAGGGCATCAAGGAAGAGATCATGGCCTCCAACGCCTACGACATCCACGACCAGTTGGTGGCCAGCTTCGAGGACTTCCACCTGCCGCGCCTGGCGGTCCGGCCCAGTTGCTGGTGGTCCACCGACCACAAGTCGGCGCAGGAGATATCCTTCCTCGAGGGCCTGATCGGAGGCTGCAACCACGAGGGCCGCCTGGCCCTGTCGGTCCACTCACCGCTGCCCCATGCCAGCATGGTGTTCCACGCCGAGCTGGTGGAGTCGGTGCGCGAGGCGCTGCTCCGCCAATAACACCTGCCTTGCGCGGCGAGGGTGATTACCCTGCAGCTCGTGCGCGGTTGACGCCCAGCCCCCTCCTCTCCCGCCACAGGAAAGGGGCTGGAGTCCGACGCGGGGCAATCCGCTTCGCGAACCACTCGTCCCTGCCGGGCGGGCAAGGTGGCAGGGACGGATGGCCGCGGGCTTCACAGGTCAAGAGAGCCTCCCCGAGCCTCGCGGTTACAGCGGCCTCCATGCCCTCTCCCGAAAGGTTTCCGGACCAAGCAGCCACCAGGAGGCAGCCTCGCGAGCAAGCCCGCGCCTGCTGAGCTGGATGAGCGAGGCTTTCGGGGCGGTGCTGCCAGCGCCCATGAAAAAGCCCCCGCGAGGGCCGGCATCATCCGGTCTCTGCGGGGGCTTGCCCGGGGAAGGGCGGGTTGGCGGTGCGGCTCAGAGTTCCGGCGTGTATTTCACGCTGAACATCACGTTGCGCGGGTCGCCGTAGTAGTTGTTGTAGTCGATGGTGTTGTACGCGGGCACGTAGTATTTCTTGTCGAACAGGTTGTTCATGTTCGCTGCCACCGTGATCTCGTCGCTCAGCTTGTACGCAACCCGCGCATCCCAGATGGCGTAGCCGGGCAGGTCGAACTTGTGGTCGTACGAGGTGGTGCCGCTGACCGCGGTGGTGCCCAGGCCCAGGGACACGCGGTTCCAGTCACCCGGCAGGGTGTAGTCGCCCCACAGCTTGAGCTGGTGCTTGGGCGTCCAGGTACTGAACACCTTGTCCTTGTAGTCGTTGTCCTTGAGGTACTTGGTGGTGTTGTAGACGTAGCCGGCCATCAGCTGCAGTCCGGTCAGCACCTCGCCGCTGATCTGCGCTTCCAGGCCCTGGCTGCGCACCTTGCCCGAGGGCTTGGAGCAGTACCAACCGTCACAGTCCATCGGTCCGCTGAGGTCGAGCACCGCGCGATTTTCCTGATCGTAGCGGAACAGCGCCACCGAAGTGTTGACCGCGCCATCGAGCAGTTCGCCTTTCAGGCCCAGCTCATAGTTGGTACCGGTGATCGGCTCAACGATGGAGCCGGAGGCGGTGCGACTGGTCTGCGGCTGGAACACGTCGGTGTAGCTGGCGTAGACCGACCACTGCGGGTCCAGCTCGTAGACCAGGCCGGCATAGGGCGAGACCTTGCCGGTGCTGGTGGTGGTGGATTCGCTGCGCCCGGTGTGGGCGAAGGTTTCGGCGCCGTAGGTGTAGTCGTACCAGCTGGTGCGTGCGCCAAGGATCAGCTTCAGCGGGTCGGTCAGGTTGATCGACCAGCGGCTATAGAAGCCCTTCTGCTCCACGTCGTAGTCAGTCAGACGGCCCAAGCCGCGGCTGGCGAGGTCATAGATGTCCGGCATCGGCCGGTGGTGGTCGACGTTGGAGGAGTCGGCGCCGAAAGTGGGGGCACGTGCCCAGCGGTCATCGGTCTTGATCCGCGAGTAGTTGGCGCCCAGAAGAAAGGTCTGCTCGAAGCCCAAGCCGGTGAACTGGCCGTCCAGATACAGATCCACGCCCTTGCTGTGAGTAGTGAAGTCGGTGCTCCAGTCGATGTAGGTGTTGTCGGTGGAGCCATCGGTGGGCAGCGCGTCCCACAGCGCCTGGTAGGTAGCGCCGTTGTGCTCGCTCATGTACACGCTGGAACCCTTGATGCGCCAGTCGTCGTTGAGCCGGTAGGTGGCGTCGAGGAAGACGCTGGTCTGGTCGTTGTCCGAACGGTTCCAATCGGCGCCGACGTAGGTGGAGCGCGACCAGTCGGGGTTCCCACCATCGGCGTAGCGCGGCAGGCCGAGCATCGGCGGACGCGAATGGCCCTTCTGGTTGGCCACACCCACCCCGACGGTGAAGTCCGGGGTGAAATCGTAGTCGACGGCGCCGTAAACGGTCTGGTTCCAGCCGCGCACATAGTCGATGAACGAGTCGCTGTCGTTGTAGCTGACCACGGTACGGCCACGCAGGGTGCCGCTCTCGTTCAGCGGACCGCCGGCGTCCAGCTGCATGCCGTAGCGGTCCCAGGAGCCGGCCTTGCCGGTCAGGCTGACGGTGGCCTTCTGCTGGCCGCGCTTGCGCACGAGGTTCAGCGCCCCGCCCGGGCTGTCGCCGCCCTGCAGCAACGCCGCCGGGCCGCGCAGCACTTCGGCGCGGTCGTAGAAACTCAGGTCCTCGGTCAGGTAGCTGCCCAGGGAATAGGTGTTGCGCGGGATAGGCACGCCATCGTACTGGATGGTGTCGATGCTGAAGCCGCGGGAAAAGATGAACAGGCCCGAGCCGGGCGACTTGGTGGCGGTCAGGCCGGGGGTGCGGTTGACCAGGTCGGAGATGGTTTCGGTGTTCTGGTCATCCATCTGCTTGCGGGTCACCACCGTCACCGACTGCGGGATGTCCTTCAGGCGCTGCACGCCCTTGCCCAGGGACACCGCGCCAGAGGTATAGGAGTTGCTGCCCTCGGTGGTGGCGTTGAGCGTACTGGAACGGATGGTGGTGGCGCCCAGGTCCAGTCTGTCGGCGCCGGGGCGGGTGAGGATCAGCATGTCGCCCTGGAAGTGGTAGCTGATGCTGCTGTGCCCCCCCAGCAGCCGCGACAGTGCCTCGTCGACGCTCATACGGCCCTTGACCGTGCCGCTGCGCAGGCCTTCCAGGTCGACGGCGTTGTAGATCACCTGGGTGTTGCTCTGCTCGCCGAACTGCTGCAGTGCCTGGCGCAGTGGCTGCGCGGAGATGTCGAAGTTGATGTCGGCGGCCCACACCTGCGCCGACAGCGGTACCAGGCAGGCCATACCTAGGCCTGCGACGTGCCCGCGGGCACCGACGGCCCTGGCGGTGATCAGGGCCCTGAACAAGGGTTTCAATTGATTGACTGCTGGCATTTGCATTCTCTGCTTGTCGTTGTAGCCGAAGGTAGGTCGCACCTTCGCCCCCCTTTGATCCGTGACCACCCCGCGTGCCTGTGCAAGCGGATCCCCCGGACACGGCAGGACGTGCCGCCCGCGCCCTGGGAGGGCGCCGGCAAGTGCTCGCCGATAGAACGTAGCCACGCTCGGCGGATTTACCCCTGAAGCCAAAAATAAGGCGAATAGCCATCATTTGCGCCATGTGTCTGGCAAAGACGACGGATCGATAGCGATCGGACAAGGAAAAACGCCGCTTCCCACACGGGGAAACGGCGTTGGTGTCGGCTCATGGGGTAGCTGACTCGGTACCGATGCGAATGCCCTGCCCGCGTGGTGAGAGGGAACGGCGCCTACGCCAGCGCGCAGGCGCCTGGTCGGCTGTCAGGCGGGCGCCTGCCCGGCGCGCGCGCGCTCCTGCAGGCGGGCCTTCTCCTCGGGGCTCATGGCGTCCAGCTGCAACCTGGCGCGGGCCAGCCTGAGCAACTGGCCCGGCGTTGCCTCGCGGTCGCGCAGCCGCTGGGCGAGACCGGCGACGCTGGGGTGCTCGAACAGGTCCGCCGGCTGGATCTCGCACTTCAGAGCATTGCGTATCCCCGCCACCAGCTTGATCACCAGCAGCGAGTGGCCGCCCATCGCGAAGAAGTCCTGTTGCACGCCCAGCCGCTCCCGGCCCAGCAAGGCGGCCATCCGTGCGGCCAGCCATTGCTCGAGGGGATCGGCGGGCGCCACGTACTCTTCCGTTTCGCTGGCGCACAGGCGCTGCAGGGCCTGGCGGTCGAGCTTGCCGTTGGGCAGACGCGGCAGCTGCGTCAGGGAGCGCACCTGGCGGGGCACCATAGCCGCCGGCAGTCGCTCGGCCAGCTGTTGCCGTAGCACCGTGGCGTCGTCGGCGGCGTCCCGCAGCACCACGAACGCCGAGGTCCCCTCCTCGCCATCGGCACCGGGCAGCACCACTGCCTCGGCGACCGCTGGCAGGCGCAGCAGCTCGCTTTCGATCTCCGTCAGGTCGACGCGGAAGCCGCGAATCTTCACCTGCTGGTCGCGCCGGCCCTGTAGCTGCACAGCGAGGTCCGGACGGTAGCGCGCCAGGTCGCCGGTGCGGTACAGGCGCTGGCCGGGGTGGAAGGGGTCCTCGACGAACGCCGCCGCGCCCTCCCCGCCCAGGTAGCCACGACACAGCTGCGCGCCACCCAGGTAGACCTCGCCCAGCACGCCGACCGGTGCCAGGCGCAGCTGTTCGTCGAGCACGTAGACACGGTTGTTGGGCAGCACCCGGCTCAGCGGCGCGACCTCCTCGTCGCCGTGCAGCGGGTGCACCATCACCCCTACGCAGGCCTCGCTCGGGCCGTAGTGGTTGAACAGGCGGCTAGCCGGCGCCTCGGCGCGCAACCGCCGCAGCAGCGCCGGGGCGCAGGGCTCGCCGCCCAGCACCAGGGTCGTCGGCATCGCCAGCGGCTGGTCGTCGAGCAGCGCGGCCAGGTGCGAGGGCACGATCTTCAGGCAGTCGATGCGACGCTCGGCGAGGAAGGCGGCGAAGCGCCGCGCGTCGCCCATGGTCGCCTCGTCCGCCACGTGCAGAGCGGCACCGTTGTAGAGCGCACCATACAGCGTGGTGTTGCCCAGATCGGCCGCCACCGAGGAGCTCAGCGCGAAGCTGGCGCAGCGCTCCAAGCCCAGTACCTCGGAGGCGCCGGCCACGTAGTTGAGCAGTTGCCCGTGCTCTATCACTACCCCCTTGGGCGTGCCGGTGGAACCGGAGGTGAACAGCACATAGGCGACGTCGTTCGCCGCCACCTCGTGGGCCGGCGGCGCTGCCGCGGCCGGCGCCGCCAGCAGTTCCTCCACCGTGCAGACGTGCAGACCATCCGCCACCAGCGGCTCCGCGCCCAGCACTACGCTGGCGCCGGTCTGGCGGATCAATTGCAGTTGGCGGGCCGGCGGCCACTGCGGGTCGAGCGGCAGGTAGGCGGCACCCAGGCGCCAGGCCGCGAGGATGCCGCCAAGCAGCGCCACCGAACGCGGCAGGGCCAACGCCAGCGTGGCGCCGGGGGCCACGCCCAGACGCTGCAGACCGGCGGCCAGGTGTTCGACCAGCGCGGCCAGTTGCGCATAACTCAGTGACTGGCTGGCATCGCTGACGGCAAGGGCCTCGGGCGTCTGCTGCAGCCAGTGGGCGAACCGCTGCGGCAGCAGCTCGGCGCCAGCAGGGGTGGCCGGCGGGTTGATGGCGTGCAGGCGGCGGGCCTGCGCCTCTTCCAGCAGCGGCAGGCTGGCCAGGGGTGCGGTGGGCTCAGCCAACGCGCCCTGCAGCAGCACCAGGTACTGTTCCTGCAAGGCCAGCAGAGCGTCGGCCGTATAGTGCCCGGTGTCGCTGCGCAGGATCAGGACCTCGGGCACGCCGTTGGCGTCCAGCTGCAACTGCAGCAGCAGTTCGAAGCCATCTCCCGCGGCGTCTTCCTCGTGCGCCTGCCAATCCAGGCCGCCGCCACTGGCCGGCGCGGCGCGACGGCGGCTGGCGAAGCCCAGGGCCGGGCCAGCCAGCGCATCCGGCGCCCAGTATTCCTGCCAGGCGCGGTGCGCCTCCAGTTGCTCGGCCAGCTGCGCTGCCAGGCTGGCGGCGCCGGCCTGCGGCTGCGCGGTCAGTTGCAGCGGCAGGGTGCGCTCGAACACCCCGGCGGCGCCGGCGAAGTAGTCGTAGTCGTGGCGCGCGTCATGCCGCACCCCGACCAGCAGTCGCGGGGTACCGGCGATGCGTGCCAGCAGCGCCCACCAGACGGCCTGCAGCAGCATCTCCGGCTCCTGGCCACTGGCGCCCAATGCCTGGCGCAGCGCCTCGGACAGGGCCTTGCGCAGCGCCGCGGGCGCACCGGCCTGGCCACACCGGTACGGCAGGCGGCTGCCGGCCTGCGCCTCGGCACCGCCCTGCAGGTGCGTGGTCCAGTAGGCGCGGGCCTCGGCGGCATCCTCGTCGAGGACCACCTCGGCGCGCCAGGCCAGGTACTGGCTGAACGGTCCGACCTCTTCCTCATCCGCCTCGGCATCCTCGCCGGCGTAGAGCGCAGCCAGCTGCGCCGGCAGCGCGGCAAGGCTGGCCGCGTCCAGCAGCAGGCGCGACACGCCCAGCTCCAGGCGCCAGTCCTCGGCGCCACGCTGCAGTAGCAACGCATCGGCCGCCGGCAACGCGTCCAGGCTGAAGCGGCGCGCCAACCAGACGGCGCGTGCGCTCTCGCCCTGCGCCGCGTCCACCTCGGTCAGGAGCGGCGCGACGCTTGCCGGGAAGCGCTGGCGCCAGCCGTGGTAGCCCGGCACCCGGCACAGGACGGCGGCCAGCGCCTGCTGGCGCTCGGCCAGGCGCGCCAGGGCGCCGCGCAGGCGCTGCGGGTCCAGCGTACCGCGGATCTCCAGCGCCAGACGCAGGCTGGCCTGCTCCCAGCTGGGCTGCTCCGGCAGGGCGGCGGCCAGGGCCTGCTGCTCCGGGGTCAGCGCCAGGCCGATGTCGTCGATCAGTTCAGCGGCGCTCATGCTTGGGCCTCCAGGGTGTCGGCGGCCGACGCGGCGACGGTGCGCTCGCGCAGGTCCTTCTGCTCGTACATGTCGCCCATGGCGACGACTATCTTGCGCGGCCCCTCGTAGGGATCGCGGGCGTGGGCGGCCAGCATGTTGTCGAGCAGAATCACGTCGCCCTTCTGCCAGTCGAAGCGCACCGCGCAGGCCTCGTAGAGCTCGCCGAGCAGTTCCATCACCGCGTCCTCGATCGGTGTGCCGTCGCCGTAATAGACGTTGCGCGGCATGCGCTCCAGCCCATACATGGCCAGCAGGTCCTCGCGCACGTCCGGGTCCAGGCAGTGGATGTGGTGCAGCTGCACCTGGTTGAAGAAGCTCGCCTCTCCGGTGACCGGGTGGCGGATGATCGCCGGGCCGGGAGTGCGGATCTGCAGCTCGTCGGCCCCCAGCCATTGCCACTGGATGCCCGACTCGCGGCAGCGGCGCTCTACCTCGGCGCGGTCCTCGGTCTTGAAGAAGTGCTGCCAGGGCACGTCGAGCTTGTCGGCGAAGGTGCGCACGTAGAGCAGCCCCTTGGCCTCGAAGCGCTGGCGCAGTTCCTGTGGCAGGCGCTGGTACATCAGCCGGCAGTCCACCACCGGGGTGGCGCCGCCCTTCAGCGAGGGCTGCTCGCAGTAGAACAGTTGCTTGCGCGGCCAGCGGTCCTGGTGCGAGCTTTCGTTGTGGAAGAGGATCATCTTGCGCTCCGGGTAGGGCGTGGAGCGATAGGTGTTGCGCCCGCCCTCTTTCTTCGGCAGGTCGCCATACTGCCCGTAGAGCCCCGGCTGCACTGCCTCGGCGAAGGCCTCGAAACCCTGGATGCCGTCCAGACGGAAGCCGCGGAAGAGGATGCCAGCGTGCTCGGCCAGCTTCTGCTCCAGCAGCGGGCGGTTGTGCCGCGTCCACTCGATGAGGTCGAGCTGGCTGTCGCTCGGCTCCATCAGCAGCGGGAAGCGCTGACCGGGCACCAGCGGCGTCTCGCGCATGCCGGCCGGCTGCACGACGCCACCGGCCGACGCGGTGCCGGCGCGCTTGAGGAACTTGCCCAGCTTGTCGGCTTTGGGCCCCTTTGCGGTGGGCGTGGAAACGCCCGTGGATGGAACGTCGATTGGCATGCTGATAGCTCCCAGCTTCCTGTCCTGATCGGTGGCGAACTGTTCCAGCAGCGCGGTCCAGGCGCCGAGGAAACGCTGGATGCTGTCGCGCTGGAACAGTTCGGAGGCGAATTGCCAGTTACCCTGCAAACGCCCCTGTTCCTCTTCAACGAACAAGGCCATGTCAAATTTGGAGTGGACCTCCACCGCCGCCAGCGCTTCCACTTCCAAGCCGTCGATGGCGGCCCGTCGCGCCGGCAGGTTGTTCATCACGAAAAGCACCTGCAGCAGCGGGTTCATGCCTTTGAAACGCGGCACCGCGACACTCTCGACGATCATGTCGAAGGGCAGGTCCTGGTGCTCCAGCGCCGCCAGCAGGTCCTGCTGGATCTGCCGCAGATAGCTGCCCAGCGGCAGTTCGTCGCGCAGCCGCGAACGCAGCGGCAGTACGTTGACGAAGAAGCCGATCAGCGCCTCCAGGTCGGTATGCCCGCGCCCGGCCACATCCACGCCGACCACCACGTCGTCACTGCCGCAGAGACGGTGCAGGAACAGCTGGAACGAGCCCAACAACAGGCTGTAGAGGGTCACTCCATGGCGCTGGGCGACCTCGCGCAGGCGCGCGACCAGCGCGGCCGGCAGCTCGAAGCCGAGCTGGCCGCCGGCCTGCGAGGCGCTGGGCGCCCGCGGTCTGTCCAGCGGCAGCGGCAACTGCCCGCTGTAGCCGGCCAGACGCTCGCGCCAGTAGCCGGCCTGCTGTTCGAGAATGCCGGCGGCCTGCAGTTGCTCCTGCCACAGGGAGAAGTCGGAGTACTGCAGTGGCAGCGCCGGCAGTTCGCCGCTCTCGCCGCGTTGAAGGCGCGAGTAACTCTGCACCAGGTCGTTGATCAGCACGCCGAGGGACCAGCCGTCGGAGATGATGTGGTGCATCGAGTGCAGCAGCACGTGCTCGTCGGCCCCCAGGCGCAGCAACCGGGCGCGCACCAGCGGCGCCTGCTCGAGGTCGATGGGCGTGGTCGAAAGTGCGCGGAAGGCCTCGTTCACCCGCACATCGCGTTCGGCCGGGGCCAGCGCCGACAGGTCCTCCAAGGGAATGTCCAGGCTCGCCCGCGCGGCGATCAGCGCCAGCGGGTTGCCCTCCTCGTCCTGGCTGTAGGCGGTGCGCAACACCTCATGGCGTTGGGCGACCAGTTCGAAGCTGCGCCGCAGGTGCTCCACCGCCAGCGGTCCGCGCAGGCGCAGGGCCATGGGCATGCCGTAGGCGGAGCTGCCACCGGAGAGCTGCTCGGTGATCCACAGGCGGCGCTGTACCAGCGACAGCGGCGCGCGAGTCTTGGCGCCGTGGCTGCGCAGCTGCGGCACCGCCGTGGCGGCCCCCTGGCCAGCCAGGCCAGCAATGTGCGCAGCCAGGTCGCCCAGGCACGGATGCTCGAACAGGTCGCGCAGGCCCAGCGGGGCGTCCAGCAGCTGGCGCAGGCGCGACAGTACCTGCGTGGCCAGCAGCGAGTGGCCGCCCAGTTCGAAGAAGTTGTCCTCCAGGCCCACCTGCTGCAGTTGCAGCACCTCCTGCCAGATGGCCGCCAGGGCCAGTTCCAACTCGCTGCGCGGGGCCACGTAGGCCTGCTGCGCCTGGCTGGCGTCCGGCGCCGGCAACGCGCGGCGGTCCAGCTTGCCGTTGGCGGTCAGCGGCAGGCTACCGAGGAACAGCAGGTGCGTCGGCACCATGTGTTCCGGCAGCTTGGCCTTGAGGGCGCCGCGCAGTTGCTCGCGCAGGTCGTCCCCCTCCTCCTTCGGCACTATGTAGGCCACCAGTTGCGTACCGCCCGGCCCTTCGTGGGGCAGTACTGCCACCTCGCGCACCTGCGGTTGCTCCAGCAGGCGCGCCTCGATCTCGCCCAGCTCGATGCGGAAACCACGAATCTTCACCTGGTGATCGATGCGGCCGATGTACTCGATCACCCCATCGCGACGGAAACGCGCCAGGTCGCCGGTGCGGTACAGGCGCCCACCCTCGCCGGAGAACGGGTCGGCCACGAAGCGCGTACTGCTCAGGTCCGCACGGTTCAGGTAGCCCCGCGCCAGGCCGGCGCCACCGACGTAGAGTTCGCCGATGCAGCCCGGCGCCACCGGCTCCAGCTGGGCATCCAGCAGGTACCACGACAGGTCCGGGATGGGCTCGCCGATGGGGCTGGCGGCACCGCCCTCCAGATCGGCCAGGGTGATCGGCCGGTAGGTGACGTGCACCGTGGTCTCGGTGATGCCGTACATGTTGATCAGGCGCGGCGCCTGGTCGCCGAAGCGTTCGAACCAGGGACGCAGCGCAGTGACTTCCAGCGCCTCGCCGCCGAACACCACATGGCGCAGCGCCAGATCGATCTCCCGCGCCGGGTCGCACGCCACCTGTTGCAGCTGCTTGAACGCCGAAGGCGTCTGGTTCAGCACGGTGACGCGCTCACGGCACAGCAGCGCCAGGAAGTCCTCCGGCGAGCGACTGATTTCGTGCGGCACGATGACCAGCTTGCCGCCGTACAGCAGCGCGCCAAAGATTTCCCACACCGAGAAGTCGAAGGCATAGGAGTGGAACAGCGTCCAGGCATCGTCCTCGCCGAAGCCGAACCAGTGGTTGGTGGCTTCGAACAGACGCAGCACATTGCGGTGCGGCAGCAAGGTGCCCTTCGGCTTGCCGGTGGAGCCGGAGGTGTAGATCACGTAGGCCAGGTTATCGACCGTGGCGCGATTGGCCGGGTCGCTTTCCGGGTAGCCCGCCAGCCAGTCGGCGCCGCCCTCCAGCAGCAGGGTCTGCACACCGGGCGCCGCGGGCAGTTGCCCCTGCACCTCGGCCTGGGTCAGCAGCAGGCCGATGGCGCTGTCCTCGATCATGTAGGCCAGGCGGTCCTGCGGATAGCGCGGGTCCAGCGGCACGTAGGCGCCGCCGGCCTTGAGGATCGCCAGCAGGCCGACGACCATCTCCAGGCTGCGTTCCACGGCCAGCCCCACCAGCACGTCCGGGCCCACGCCGGCCTCGATCAGCCGATGCGCCAGGCGGTTGGCCCGGGCGTTAAGCTCGCCATAGCTCAGGGCCCGGCCCTGCAAGGTTACCGCCACCGCCTGCGGGCGCAACGCGGCCTGGCGGGCGATGCCCTGGTGCAGGCATTCCTCCACCGGGAAACCGCGCAGATCCGGGTTCCAGGCCCGCAGTACGGCGTCACGCTCGGCCTCGGCCAGCATCGGTAGCTCGCCCAGACAACGCTGCGGCGCCTCCACCATGGCCTGTAACAGCTGCAGCCAATGCCCGGCGATGGTGGCGACGGCGCGCTCGTCGAACGCCGCACGCGCATAGCTGCACCGCAGCTCCAGGCGCTCGCCCTGGTTGACCAGCACGGTCAGCGGGTAGTGTGTCTGCTCGTGGTTGCTCAATGCCTCGACGCGCAGGTCGGCCGGCGCCTCTTCGTTCAGCGCCTCGGCTACCGGATAGTTCTCGAACACCAGGATGTTGTCGAACAGCGCCTCGCCACCCTGCCCGGCCCAGCGCTGGATGTCGTACAGCGGCGTGTGCTGTTGCTCGCGCAGCTCCAGGTTGAGCGCCTGCACCTGCTGCAGCCATTGCGCCAGGCTCTGCTCGGCGCGCGGGCTGGCGATCACCGGCAGGGTGTTGATGAACAGGCCGATCTGCTGCTCGATGCCGCGCAGCTGGGCCGGGCGCCCGGACACGGTGGCGCCGAAGGCCACCGTGGCCTGCCCGGTATAGCGCTGCAGCAGCAGCAGCCAGGCGGCCTGCACCAGGGTGTTGAGGGTGACCTTCTGCTCTCGGGCGAAGGTGTTCAGGCGTTGCGTCCAGCGCTCGTCCAGTTCCAGCGCGTGGTCGGCGTAGCCCGGCTGCGCCGCCACTTCCGGGGCCAGCACCGCGGCCAGCCGGGTCGGCTCCTCCAGGGCCGCCAGTTGCGGCTTCCAGAAGGCTTCGCTGCGCGCTGCGTCCTGCTCCTGCAGCCAGGCGATGTAGTCGCGGTAGCGCCCACTGCCGCGCGCGACCTCCAGGCCACGGTAGCGTTGCAGTACCTCGCCGAGCAGTTGCGAGTTACTCCAGCCGTCCATGAGGATGTGGTGGTTGGTGTAGATCAGGTGGTAGCGACGTTCACCCGTGCGCACCGCCAGCAGGCGCAACAGCGGTGCCTCGGCCAGGTCGAAGCCCAGCCGTGCCTCGCCCCCGGCCAGGGCGTCGAGGGCCTTGCCCAGGTCAGCGCGGCCGCGCCAGTCGAGCAGGCTGAACGGCAATTCGACGCGCTTGCGCACCACCTGCAGTGGCTGCGCCTGGTGCCACAGGAAGCCGGTGCGCAGGATGGCGTGGCTGTCCAGCGCCGCCTGCCAGGCCTGGCGGAAGCGCTCGGGGTCCAGGCCCTCCACGTCCAGGCGCAGCTGGTTGAGGTAGTCGCCGCTGTCCTGCTGGTACAGGCTGTGGAACAGCATGCCCTGCTGCATCGGCGACAACGGGTAGAGGTCTTCGATCTGCCCCGGCGCCAGCGGCAGGCTGTCCAGTTCGGCCTGGGCGAGCCCGGCCAGGGGGAAGTCCGAGGGCGTCACTCCTTGCCCCTGAGCCGAGCAGCAGTGCGCCACCAGCGCCTGCAGTTCGTCGGCGTAGGCGTTGGCCAGGGCCTGGATGTCGGCCTCGACGAAGCACTCGCCGCTGAAGCTCCAGTCGATGACCAGGGCGCCGGCATAGACCTGGCCGTTGAGGGTCAGCCCGGCGCCCATCGGCGCCCGTGGGTCGCGCTCGGCGCCGGGCGATTCACCACTGGGCACGAAGAACGCGTCCTGTTCGGTGGCGAAGCTGCCGTCGAACTGGCCCAGATAGTTGAAGGTGATGTTCGGCTGCGGCAGCGCGGCCAGCGCCGCGCGGTCCGCTTCCTTGCTCAGGTAGCGCAGCACACCGAACCCAAGGCCCTTGTTCGGCACCGCGCGCAGTTGTTCCTTGATGCGCTTGAGCGCTTCGCCCGGCTTACCCGCCGGGCTCAGGCGCAGCGGGAAGACGCTGGTGAACCAGCCGACCGTGCGGCTCAGGTCGATGTCGTCGAACAGTGCCTCGCGGCCGTGGCCTTCGAGCAGCACGGCGGTTTCGGGCTGCCCGGTCCAGCGGCAGATCACCCGCGCCAGCGCGGTCAGCAGCAGGTCGTTGACCTGGGTGCGGTAGGCCGCCGGCGCTTCCTGCAACAGGCGGCGGGTAGCCTCTGCGTCCAGTCGGGTGCGTACCGAGCGTGCGTGTTGCAGACTCTGCGCGCCCTCGGGGTTGGCGCCGGGCAGGGCGAGGTCAAGGCCACGCAGCTGTTCCAGCCAGTAACCACGCTCGGCCTCCAACACGCCGCTGGCGGCATGGGCCTGCAGGCGTTCGGCCCAGTGCTTGAAGGCGCTGGTCTTGGCTGGCAGGACGATGGCCTGCCCGGCCTCGGCCTGGCGGTAGGCGCCTTGCAGGTCCTCGAAGAGCACGCGCCAGGACACCCCATCCACCACCAGGTGATGGATCGCCAGCAGCAGGCGCTGGCTGCCATCGTCCAGCTCGACCAGCAGCGCACGCAGCAACGGCCCCTGGGCCAGGTCCAGGCTGCGTTGCGCGGCCTCAGCCAGGGCCAGCAGCGCGTCGGCGTCCGCCGCACGAGCCTGCCACAGCAGTTCGCCGTCGGCCGCCTCCAGCCCCTGGTGCTCGGCGCGCCAGTTGCCCTGCTCTTCGTGGAAGCTCAGGCGCAGCGCGTCATGGTGTTGCAGCACTGCGCGCAGCGCCTGGGCCAGCGCGTCGGCCCGCAGGGGTTGCAGCGCGCGCAGCAGCACCGACTGGTTCCAGTGCTGGCGCTGCGGGATGGCTTCGGCGAAGAACTGCTGCTGGATCGGCAGCAGCGGCGTGGCGCCGCGCACCGGCCCCTGCTCGATGGCCTGCGCCGCGCCTTGCACCGCCACGCTGGCAAGGCCACCGACGGTCTGGTGCAGGAACAGGTCCTTGGGACTGAGGTGGATGCCGGCCTGGCGTGCGCGACTGACCACCTGGATGGAGATGATGGAGTCGCCGCCCAGTTCGAAGAAGTTGTCTTCCAGGCCCACGCGCTCCAGCTTCAGCACTTGCGCCCAGATCGCCGCCAGGCGTTTTTCCAGTTCGCTACGCGGGGCCACGTAGGCCTGCTGCGCCTGGCTGGCGTCCGGCGCCGGCAGCGCGCGGCGGTCCAGCTTGCCGTTGGCGGTCAGCGGCAGGCTACCGAGGAACAGCAGGTGCGTCGGCACCATGTGTTCCGGCAGGACCGCCTTGAGCGCCGCGCGCAGTTCGTCGCGCAAGCCTTCGCATTCTCGACTGGGGACTATGTAGGCCACCAGTTGCGTACCGCCCGGCCCTTCGTGGGGCAGTACTGCCACCTCGCGCACCTGCGGTTGCTCCAGCAGGCGCGCCTCGATCTCGCCCAGCTCGATGCGGAAACCACGAATCTTCACCTGGTGATCGATGCGGCCGATGTACTCGATCACCCCATCGCGACGGAAACGCGCCAGGTCGCCGGTGCGGTACAGGCGCCCGCCCTCGCCGGAGAACGGGTCGGCCACGAAGCGCGTACTGCTCAGGTCCGCACGATTCAGGTAGCCCCGCGCCAGGCCGGCGCCACCGACGTAGAGTTCGCCGATGCAGCCCGGCGCCACCGGCTCCAGCTGGGCATCCAGCAGGTACCACGACAGGTCCGGGATGGGCTCGCCGATGGGGCTGGCGGCACCGCCCTCCAGATCGGCCAGGGTGATCGGCCGGTAGGTGACGTGCACCGTGGTCTCGGTGATGCCGTACATGTTGATCAGGCGCGGCGCCTGGTCGCCGAAGCGTTCGAACCAGGGACGCAGCGCAGTGACTTCCAGCGCCTCGCCGCCGAACACCACATGGCGCAGCGCCAGATCGATCTCCCGCGCCGGGTCGCACGCCACCTGTTGCAGCTGCTTGAACGCCGAAGGCGTCTGGTTCAGCACGGTGACGCGCTCACGGCACAGCAGCGCCAGGAAGTCCTCCGGCGAGCGACTGATTTCGTGCGGCACGATGACCAGCTTGCCGCCGTACAGCAGCGCGCCAAAGATTTCCCACACCGAGAAGTCGAAGGCATAGGAGTGGAACAGCGTCCAGGCATCGTCCTCGCCGAAGCCGAACCAGTGGTTGGTGGCTTCGAACAGACGCAGCACATTGCGGTGCGGCAGCAAGGTGCCCTTCGGCTTGCCGGTGGAGCCGGAGGTGTAGATCACGTAGGCCAGGTTATCGACCGTGGCGCGATTGGCCGGGTCGCTTTCCGGGTAGCCCGCCAGCCAGTCGGCGCCGCCCTCCAGCAGCAGGGTCTGCACACCGGGCGCCGCGGGCAGTTGCCCCTGCACCTCGGCCTGGGTCAGCAGCAGGCCGATGGCGCTGTCCTCGATCATGTAGGCCAGGCGGTCCTGCGGATAGCGCGGGTCCAACGGCACGTAGGCGCCGCCGGCCTTGAGGATCGCCAGCAGGCCGACGACCATCTCCAGGCTGCGCTCCACGGCCAGCCCCACCAGCACGTCCGGGCCCACGCCGGCCTCGATCAGCCGATGCGCCAGGCGGTTGGCCCGGGCGTTAAGCTCGCCATAGCTCAGGGCCTGGTCCTGCAAGGTCACCGCCACCGCCTGCGGGCGCAACGCGGCCTGGCGGGCGATGCCCTGATGCAGGCATTCCTCCACCGGGAAACTGCGCAGGTCCGGGTTCCAGGCCCGCAGCACGGCGTCACGCTCGGCCGCGTCGAGCAGTTCCAGCTCGCCGATGCGCGCCTCCGGGTGTGCCACCATGGCCTGCAGCAGGTTGACCCAGTGCGCGCCGATGCGCTCGGCGCTGGCGGCATCGAACAGGTCGCAGGCGTAGGTCAGCTCGGCGCTCAGGCCCTGGGCGGTCTCGCAGGTGTCCAAGGTCAGGTCGAACTTGGCGGTCCGCACCTCCCAGACCATGTCCTCGATGCGCAGCCCGGCCGGTCCCACGCTGCGCGCGCCGCTGTGGTGCTCGCGCTGGTGGTTGTACAGCACCTGGAACAGCGGCGCATGGCCAAGGCTGCGCTCCGGCTGCAAGGCGTCCACCAGTTGCTCGAAGGGCAGGTCCTGATGGCCCTGGGCCTCGACCACAGCCTGCCGCACCTGCCCCAGAAGGCTGCGGAAGCTTGTTTGCGGGTCGACTTCGGCGCGCAGTACCTGGGTGTTGACGAAGAAGCCGATCAGCCCTTCGGTCTCCAGGCGGTTGCGGTTGGCGATGGGCACGCCGACGCGGATGTCCGCCTGGCCGCTGTAGCGGTGCAGCAGGGCCTGGAACGAGGCCAGCAGGAGCATGAACAAGGTGCTGCCCTCGGCCTGCGCCAATTGCCCAAGGGCCTGTTCCAGCCCGGCCGGCAGGGCGATGCGCAAGCGTCTGCCACGCTGGCTGCGCTGGCTCGGCCGCGGGCGGTCGCCGGGCAGCTCCAGCAGCGGCTGCTCGCCGCCCAGGCGCTCGCGCCAGTAGGTCAACTGGCGCTCGCCCTCGCCGGCGGCCAGCCACTGGCGCTGCCAGGCGGCGTAGTCGGCATACTGGATCGGCAGCTCGGCGAACCTCGGCGCCTGCCCGGCGCTGCGCGCGGCATAGGCCTGCAGCAACTCCTCGACCAGCACCTGCAGCGACCAGCCGTCGGCGACTATGTGTTGCAGGGTGAGGACCAGCACCCGGTCCTCGGCCTGGCTTTCCAGCAGCAGGACACGCAGCAAGGGGCCGTTGCGCAGGTCGAAGGGCCGGTGCGCCTCCGCTTCGACCAGGGCGCGCAGCGCCGCCTCGTCCGTGCCCGGCGCCAGCTTGCGCTGCTCGATGGCCAGCGCCAGCCGTGGGTGGATCAGTTGGCGCGGCTCGCCGCCGACCTCATCGAAGGTGCTGCGCAGGCTTTCGTGGCGCAGCAGCAGGTCGTCCAGCGCCGCCTGCAGCGCCGCCACGTCCAGCTCGCCGCGCAGGCGCAGCGCCAGGGGGATGTTGTAGGCCGGGTTGTCCGGCTCCAGCTGCCAGAGGAACCACTGGCGCTCCTGGGCGAACGACAGCGGTGCAGCTTCGCCGCTGCGCAGCGGGATGCGCGCTTCGGCCTGCGGCGCCAGCCCGCCCAGGGCGGCAGCGAAGCCGGCCAGGGTCGGCTGTTCGAACAGCAGCCGCAGCGGCGCCTGGACGCCCAGGCGGCGGCGCACCCGTGAGGCCACCTGGGCCACCAGCAGGGAGTGCCCGCCGAGGTCGAAGAAGTGGTCTTCACGGCCGATGCGCTGCACGCCCAGCAGTTCGCTCCAGATCGCCGCCAGGGTCTCCTCCAGCTCGCCCAGCGGGGCGCTGAAGGCAGCCTGCGCCAGAACCGCCTCGGGTTGCGGCAGGGCCTTGCGGTCGACCTTGCCGTTGGGGGTCAGCGGCAGTTCGGCCAGGAACACCCACTGCGCCGGCACCATGTAGTCCGGCAGGCCGGCCAGCAGGGCTTGCCTGAGCTGCTCGCGCAGCGCCGGCAGGGCATCGGCCTTGTGTCCGGCCGCCGGCACCAGATAGGCCACCAGTTGAGCGCCGCCGGGGCCGGGCTGGGCCACCACCACAGCGGCGTGCACGGCGTCCTGTTGCAACAGGTGCGCCTCGATCTCGCCCAGCTCGATGCGGAAGCCGCGGATCTTCACCTGGTGGTCGATGCGACCCAGGTACTCGATCACTCCGTCGGCGCGGTAGCGCGCCAGGTCACCGGTGCGGTACAGGCGTTCGCCCAGCCCGAAGGGGCTGGCCACGAAGCGTTCGGCGGTGAGCGCCGGGCGCTGGAGATAGCCGCGCGCCAGCCCCTCACCGCCGATCAGCAGTTCGCCGGCGACGCCTGGCGCGCAAGGTTCCAGAAACTCATCGAGGATGTACAGGCCGGTATTGTCGATGGGTGCCCCCAGGTACGGGCGGCCCTGGGCCGGCACACGGTACTGCGCCGACCAGATGGTGGTCTCGGTGGGGCCGTAGAGGTTCCACAACTCTGGCGCCTGTTGCAACAGGCGTTGCGCCAGCTCCTCGGGCAGCGCTTCGCCGCCGCAGAGCAGGCGGCAGCCGTGCAGCAGCGGCGCACGCTCGCTGTCCAGCAGCATGCGCCAGGTCGCCGGGGTGGCCTGCATCACGTTCACGGCGTGGCTCTGCACCAGGTCGAGCAGTGCTTCGGGGTCCTGCGCGGCGTCGCTGGCGGCCAGCACCACGCAGGCACCCCGGGCCAGCGGCACGTAGAGTTCCAGGCCGAAGATGTCGAAGGAGAAGGTGGTCAGCGACAGCAGCCGGTCGCCCGCCGCCACGCCGGGTTGGCGGGCCATGCTGGCGACGAAGTTGGCCAGCGCGGCATGCCGTACCATCACGCCCTTGGGCTTGCCGGTGGAGCCGGAGGTATAGATCACGTAGGCGAGGTTCTGTGCCCCGGCCACTGGCGCCAGGTCGCCATCGGCGCGATCCTGCAGCAGCGCGTCCAGGTCGTCCAGCAGCAGGGCCGCGCAAGGCTGCTCGAGGGCGAGCTGTTCAAGTACCTGCTGCTGCGTCAGCAGCAATGCCAGGCCGCTGTCCTGCACCATATAGCGCAGGCGATCGGCGGGGTAGCGCGGGTCCAGTGGCACGTAGGCGCCGCCGGCCTTGAGCACCGCCAGCAGGCTCACCACCATGGCTACGCCGCGCTCCAGGGCGATGCCCACCAATTGCTCGGCGCCCACGCCACGCTCGCGCAGAAGGTGCGCCAGGCGGTTGGCCCGGGCATTGAGTTCCGCGTAGCTCAGGCGTGCCTCGCCGAACAGCAGCGCCGGCTCGTGGGGAGTCAGCGCGGCCTGGCGCTCGAACAGCTGGTGCACGCCCAACTCGGCGGGGAACCCGACCGGCGCCGGGTTGCACTGGAGCAGCAGGGCCTGGCGCTCGTCCGCATCGAGCATCGGCAGTTCGCCCAGGCGCTGCTGCGGGTCGCGCACCAGCGCCTGCAGCAGGTTGCTCCAGTGGCGGCCCAGGCGCTCGACGCTGGCGGCGTCGAACAGGTCCAGGGCGTAGGTGAACTCGGCGCGGATGCCCTGCGCCGTCTCGTAGGTTTCCAGGCTCAGGTCGAAGGGCGCGCCGGGCGCCTCCCACGACAACTGCTCCACCACCAGCCCCGGCAGATCGGCCAGGCGCGCGCCATGGCCGGCGACGCCCTGGTGGTTGTACATCACCTGGAACAGCGGGCTGTGGCCGAGGCTGCGCTCCGGCTGCAGCGCCTCCACCAGTTGCTCGAAAGGCAGGTCCTGGTGGGCCTGGGCCTCCACCGCCACGCGCCGCACCTGCTGCAACAGCTCGCGGAAGCTGCGTTGCGGATCCACCTCGGCGCGCAGCACCTGGGTGTTGACGAAGAAGCCGATCAGCCGTTCGGTCTCCACCCGGTTGCGGTTGGCCACCGGGACCCCGACACGGATGTCGCGCTGGCCGCTGTAGCGCTGCAGCAGGGCCTGGAACGATGCCAGCAGGAGCATGAACAGAGTGACGTCCTCGCGCCGCGCCAAAGCCTTGAGCGCCTCGCTCAGTTCGGCCGGCAGCTGCACTGCGCTACGCGCGCCACGGTAGCTCTGGCGCGGCGGGCGCGGTCGGTCGCAGGGCAGTTCCAGCACCGGTTGCACGCCGCCCAGCCGGGCCTGCCAGTAAGCCAGCTGGCGCTCGCGCTCGCCGGCTTCCAGCCAGTGACGCTGCCAGATGGCGTAGTCGGCATATTGGATCGGCAGGTCCGCCAGGTTCGCCGTACCGCCCTGGCGGTGGGCAGCGTAGAGGGCGATGAGCTCTTCCACCAGCACGCCCATGGACCAGCCATCGGCCGCCGCGTGGTGCAGGGTCAGTGTCAGCACGTGATCATCCGCCGCCAGGCGCAACAGACGTGCACGCAGCAGTGGGCCCTTACGCAAATCGAAGGGCTGACGCGTCTCGTTCTCGACGAAAGCGGCAATGGCCATGGCCACGTCGCCCACGCCCGCCTCGCTCACCGGCAGGTCCACCGACGACTCGGCGAGGATCAGCTGGCGTGCGTGGTCCTGCTCCTCATCCTCGACGAACAGCGTGCGCAATGCCTGGTGCCGGCTCACCACGCCGGCCAGCGCGGCGCGCAGCGCCTCAAGGTCCAGCTCGCCGCGCAGGCGTAGCGCCGAGGGGATGTTGTAGGCCGGGCTGTCCGGCTCCATCTGCCAGAGGAACCACTGGCGTTCCTGGGCGTAGGACAGCGGCAGGCTGTCGAACGCCGAGGCCACCTCGGGAATCGGCAGGTTCGCCGGCGAGACGCCCTCTTCCAGCATCTTCTGCAGGTAGGCCTTGCGCTTGTCGAGCGGCAGGGTGATGAAGCGCCTGGCGATCCTCAGGGCGACATTCATATCCATCAAGCTTCCTCCATTTCGTCAAGCAGGGCTTCCAGCTTGTTCAGTTTCGATGTGTCGACCTGTTCGCCGGCACCTTGCAGCTGCTCGACGAAGACGGCCAGGGTGGGGAACTGGAACAGCAATTGCGGGGTGAGCTTCAGCCCCAGCTCCAGCTGCAGGCGCGAGACCACGCCGACCGCCAGCAGCGAATGGCCGCCCAGTTCGAAGAAGTGGTCGTCGCGGCCCACGCGCTCGAGCCCCAGGACCTCGCACCAGATGGCCGCGACCTGGTTCTCCAGCTCGCCCTGCGGAGCCACGTAGTCTTCTTGGCGGGTACTGGCATCGGGCAACGGCAGGGCCTTGCGCTCGACCTTGCCGCTGGGCGCCAGCGGCAGCCGCTCCAGCAACAGCAGGTGCGCCGGCAGCATGTATTCCGGCAGGCGCTCGCGCAGGTGCGCGGCCAGGCGGGTGCGCAGGTCCTCGGTGTCGCCGGGCCACGCGCGCGGCACCGCGTAGGCCACCAGCTGCAGGCCGCCGGCTGCGGGTAGCGCCAGTACCAGGGCCCGGGCCAGGGCCGGGTGTTCGCCCAGGCAGGCCTCGATCTCACCCGGCTCGATGCGGTAGCCGCGGATCTTCACCTGTTGGTCGGCGCGGCCGAGGTACTCCAGCACGCCGTCGGCGCTCCAGCGCGCCAGGTCGCCGGTGCGGTACAGGCGCCGGCCGGGAGCGCCGAACGGATCGGGCACGAAGCGCTCGGCGGTCAGCCCCGGGCGGCCGTGGTAGCCGCGGGCGAGCAGTTCGCCGCCCACCGCCAGTTCGCCCACCACGCCTTCGGCCACCGGCTGGCCGGCGCCGTCGAGCACGTACAGGGCGCGCCCGGGCAGGGTGCGGCCGATCGGCAGACTGGCCGGCAGCGCGGCGGCGCCGTTCAGGTAGGCGGCGCAGTCCAGACTGGTGACCGTGACCGTGGCCTCGGTGGGGCCGTAGGTGTTGAGCAGGCGCACGTGCTGCAGCCCGGCTGCGCGCCAGGCCGCCAGGCCTTCCGGCGGCATGGCCTCGCCGCCGCTGTGGACCTGGCGCAGGCGCCCATAGTCGCGAGGGCCGCGCGCGGCGAAGTCGCGGGCGAGCATGCCCCAGTACGCCGCAGTGAGGTACAAGGTGGTGATGCCCAGGTCGAGGATCTGCCGATACAGCGTCTCGCTGTCCCACACCTGTGCGTCACGCAGCACCACCGAGGCGCCCCGGGCCAGTGGCGGGTAGAGCTGCTCGACGAAGGCGTCGAAGCTGAAGCTGGAGAACTGCAGCATGCGGTCCTCGCGGTCGATGCCGTAGAAGTCCGCCGCCACTTCGACGTGGCGGGCCAGGGCCTGGCGGCTGATGGCCACGCCCTTGGGCCGACCGCTGGAGCCGGAGGTGAACATCACGTAGGCGAGGTTGGCCGGCTGCGCGCGCGGCGCCGGGTCATGGGCCGGGTGGGCGGTCCAGGTGGCCTCGTCGTCCAGCGCCAGGCACGCCAGCGACGCCGGCAGCGCCAGGCCGGCCAGCAACTCGGCCTGGCCCAGCAGCAGGCGCAGGCCGCTGTCCTGGATCATGTAGCCCAGGCGCTCGGCCGGATAGTCCGGGTCCAGCGGCACGTAGGCGCCGCCGGCCTTGAGCACCGCCAGCAATGCCACCACCAGCTCCAGGCCACGCTCCATGGCAACGCCCACCAGCACGTCGGGGCCGACACCAGCCTCGATGAGGCGGTGCGCCAGGCGGTTGGCGCGGGCGTTCAGCTCGCCATAGCTGAGTTCGCGGCCATCGAACAGCAGCGCGCAGGCCGTCGGCTGGCACGCGGCCTGCTCGGCGAAGCGCAGTTCGACGTCGCGCTCGTCGGCGTAGCGCCCGGGGTTGTACGCCCAGTCGCGCAGCAGGCGCTGGCGTTGTTCGCCCTCGATGAGTTCGAACTCGCCCAGCGCGGCCTGCGCGCCAAGCGCCGGCATCTGCGCCAGCAGGTGCGTCAGTTGACGGTCCAGGCGCTCGATGGCGGCCGCGGTGAAGTGCGCACGGTCGTAGCCGTACTGCAGCTCCAGGGTGCTGCCAGCGTTGACGCCCAGGCTCAACGGGTAGTTGGTCTGCTCGTGGCTGGCCATGGCGCCGAAGGTCAGGCCTTCGCTGGCCTGTTCCTGGAGCACGGCGGCCACCGGATAGTTCTCGAACACCAGGATGTTGTCGAACAGCGCCTCGCCGCCCTGCCCGGCCCAGCGCTGAATGTCGTACAGTGGCGTGTGCTCGTGCTCGCGCAAGGCCAGGTTCTGCTCCTGCACCTGCTGCAGCCACTGCCCGAGGGGCTGCTCGGCGCGCGGGCTGGCGATCACCGGCAGGGTGTTGATGAACAGCCCGACCTGTTCCTCGACACCGCGCAAGTCTGCCGGTCGACCCGCCACGGTGGCGCCGAAGGCCACCGTGGCCTGGCCGCTGCAACGCTGTAACAGGAGCAGCCAGGCGGCCTGCACCAGGGTGTTGAGAGTGACTTTCTGGGCCCGGGCGAACTCGGCCAGGTCGCGGGTCCGCTCGGCATCCAGCTCGCAGCGGAACTCGGCGTGGCCGCTGCCACCCAGCTCGCCGGCAACCAGGGCGCGGGCCAGTCGGGTGGGCTCCTCCAGCGGACGTAGCTGTTCGCGCCAGAAGGCTTCATCGCGCTGCGCGTCACGCGCCTGCAGCCAGGCGATGTAGTCACGGTAGCGTCCCGCCGGGCGCCGCGGCTCGGCGCCGTGGTAGCGCTGCAGCACCTCGCCGAGCAGGTGCGCGTTGCTCCAGCCGTCCATGAGGATGTGGTGATTGGTGTAGATCAGGTGCCAGGCATGTTCGCCGCTGCGCACCAACGCCAGGCGCAGCAGTGGGGCGCGACCGAGGTCGAAGCCCTGCTCGCGCTCGGCGGCGGCCAAGCCGTCGAGGGCCTCGGTGAGGTCCGCGCGACCGCGCCAGTCGACCAGGCTGCAGGGCATCTCGACATGGCGGCGGACAAATTGCAGCGGCACCTCGCTGCCCTGCCAGAGGAAGCCGGTGCGCAGGCTGTCGTGGGCGTCCAGCACGGCCTGCCAGGCCTGGTGGAAGCGCTGCGGGTCCAGGCCCTCCACGTCCAGGCGCAGCTGGTTGATGTAGTCGCCGGCGTCCTGCCGGTACAGGCTGTGGAACAGCATGCCCTGCTGCATCGGCGACAGCGGGTAGAGGTCGTCGATTTCGCCGAGGGCCAACGGCAGGTGATCCAGCTGCTCCTGCCGCAGGTGTGCCAGGGGGAAGTCAGAGGGCGTGGCGCCCTGCCCCGGCGCCGCGCAGCAGTGCGCCAGCAGCACGCGCAGTTCCTCGGCGTAGGCGTCGGCCAGGGCCTGGATGTCGGCCTCGGCGAAGCGCTCGCCGCTGAAGCTCCAGTCGATGCGCAACTGCCCGCCATAGACCCGGCCGTTGAGCGCCAGCCAGTTGGCCATGGGCGCGTCGGGGCTCTGGTCGGCGCCGGCGGCCTCGCCGCTGGGCACGAAGAGCGCGTCCTGGGCGGCGGCAAAGCTGGCGTCGAACTGGCCCAGGTAGTTGAAGGTGATGCGCGGCTGCGCCAGCCCGGCCAGCTCGATCTCGCCCTCGCGATGGCGCAGCAGGCCGAAGCCGAGCCCCTTGTTCGGCACCGCGCGCAGTTGTTCCTTGACGCGCTTGAGCGCTTCGCCCGGCTCACCCGCCGGGCTCAGGCGCAGCGGGAAGACGCTGGTGAACCAACCGACCGTGCGGCTCAGGTCGATGTCGTCGAACAGTGTCTCGCGGCCGTGGCCTTCGAGCAGCACGGCGGTTTCGGGCTGCCCGGTCCAGCGGCAGATCACCCGCGCCAGCGCGGTCAGCAGCAGGTCGTTGACCTGGGTGCGGTAGGCCGCCGGCGCTTCCTGCAACAGACGGCGGGTGGCCTCGGCATCCAGCTCGGTGTGTACCGAACGGGCATGACGGTTGGTCTGATCGCCCTCGGGGTTGGCGACGGGCAAGGCGAGGTCAAGGCCACGCAGCTGTTCCAGCCAGTAGCCGCGCTCGGCCTCCAACGCGCCGCTGGCGGCATGGGCCTGCAGGCGTTCGGCCCAGTGCTTGAAGGCGCTGGTCTTGGCTGGCAGGACGATGGCCTGCCCGGCCTCGGCCTGACGGTAGGCGCCTTGCAGGTCCTCGAAGAGCACGCGCCAGGACACCCCATCCACCACCAGGTGGTGGATCACCAGCAGCAGGCGCTGGCTGCCGTCCGCCTGAGTGGCCAGCAGCGCACGCAGCAACGGCCCCTGGACCAGGTCCAGGCTGCGCTGGGCGGCCTCGGCGTGCCGGCGCAACACCTCGTCGCCGGCCATCTCGACCTGGCGCAGCAGCCCCTGGGCCACCTCGGCCTGGTGCTCGGCGCGCCAGTTGCCCTGTTCCTCGCGGAAGTTCAGACGCAGCGCGTCATGGTGCTCCACCACGGCCTGCAGAGCGCGTTCCAGCGCTCCGGCATCGAGGCGCTCACGCACCTTCAGCAGCACCGACTGGTTCCACCAGTGGCGCTCAGGGATGGCCTCGGCGAAGAACGCCCGCTGCACCGGCAGCAGCGGCGTGGCACCGCGCACCGGCCCCTGGTCGATGCCGACGGCGCCACCGAGGCTGGCCAGCGGTGCCAGCTCGGCGATGCTCTGCGCCTGGAACAGCGCCTTGGGGGTGAAGTGGATGCCGGCCTGGCGCGCGCGGCTGACCAGTTGCAGGGAGACGATCGAGTCGCCGCCGATCTCGAAGAAGTTGTCGTCCACGCCCACCTGCGGCAACCCCAGGACATCGGCCCAGATCGCCGCCAGGCGTTTTTCCAGTTCGTTGCGCGGGGCCACGTAGGCGCCCTGTTGCTCCTGCGCGACGGGCACTGGCAAGCCCTTGCGGTCGAGCTTGCCGTTGGGCGTCAGCGGCATGCGCTCGAGGAAAAGCAGGTGCGCCGGCAGCATGTATTCCGGCAGCCGCTCCCGCAGGGCCTCTCGCAGCGCCGTACGGCAGGCCGCCTGGGCATTGCCCGGCGCCGCCAGGGCGGCATCCTGCGGCACCACGTAGCCGACCAACTGCATGCCGCTGCCGCCACTCTGGGCCACCACCACCGCCTCGCGCACCGCCGGCAGCTCGCGCAGGCGTGCCTCGATCTCGCCCAGCTCGATGCGGAAGCCTCGGATCTTCACCTGGTGATCGACCCGGCCGAGGTAGTCGACCAAGCCGTCGGCGCGGCCACGGGTCAGGTCGCCACTGCGGTACAGGCGGCTGCCGGGGGCGCCGAAGGGGTCCGGGACGAAACGCTCGGCGGTCAGCGCCGGGCGCTCCAGGTAGCCGCGGGCCACGGCCTCGCCGCCCAGGTACAGCTCGCCCGCCACGCCGATAGGCAGCGGGTTGAGCTGCGGGTCGAGGATGTAGCCGCAACGATTGCCGATCAGCTCGCCGATGGGCATGTAGGCGGCGCCACAGGGGTCGCCGCGGCGCGCTTTCCAGAGCAGCGGGGTGACCACCGTCTCGGTCGGACCGTAGCCGTTGAACAGGTACTTCGGTTGCAGCGCACGCCAGGCCAGGTCGTAGCTGGTCTGGGCCACCGCGTCTCCGCCGCAGCAGTAGATGCGCACCGGCGGCGGATTGCCGACGCGCTCGGCGTGCTCGGCCAGTTGCTGCATGTACACCGGCGGGAACACGGCCACCGTTACCCCGTAGTGGCGCAGCTTCTCGTAGGCCTGTTCCGGCAGCCACAGCTCGTCCTCGCGCACCAGCACCCGCGCGCCGTACACCAGCGGGTGCATCCAACCCTCGTGGGCGCCGTCGAAGGCGAACGACATGAAGTGCATCTCGCAGTCGTCCGGGGTCATTTCGTAGCGCTCGCCGTTGGCCAGGATGTGCGCGGCCAGCGGCCCGTGCTCCACCGCCACGCCCTTGGGCAGGCCGGTGGAACCGGAGGTGTAGATGACATAGGCCAGGTTGCCGCCGGCCAGGTCCGTCTGCGGTTCGTGGTCGGGGCCGGCGTGCCAGTCGAGGTCGCGGTCCAGGGCCAGGCTGGTCAGCCCTTCGGGTAGCGGCAGGCGCGGCAGCAGGCGGCTGTCGCTGAGCAGCAGCTGCGCGCGGCTGTCCTGCATCATGTACAGCAGGCGTTCGCGGGGATACTCGATGTCCAGCGGCACGTAGGCTCCGCCGGCCTTGAGCACGCCGAGGAAGGCCACCACACTTTCCAGGCTGCGTGGCAGGGCGATGGCCACCCGCGCCTCGGGGCCGACGCCACGGGCGATCAGCGAGTGGGCCAGGCGGTTGGCGCGACGGTCCAGCTCAGCAAAGCTGAGGCTGCTGTCGCCGAACAGCAGCGCGGTGGCCTGCGGCGTGCGCCGCGCCTGGTCGGCCACCAGCTGGTGCACCAGGCGCTGGCGCGGGTAGCCGGCGCCGGTCCGGTCCCAGAGCGCACGGAGCTGCCGCTGCTCGTCGGCATCGAGCAGGCCGATGCACCCCAGCGGCTGCTGCGGGTCGGCGATGAACGCCTCGATCAGGTTCAGCCAGTGGCGGTGCAGGCGCGTCACGCCCTCCTCGCTGAACAGCGCGCTGTCGTAGCTGTAGTGCAGGCTGAGGCCGGCGCCCAGGCCCAGGGCAACGGTCAGCGGGTAGTTGGTCTGCTCGTGGCTGGCCAGGGCGCCGAAACGCGGGCCCTCGCCGGCGCCGCGCGCCAGCACCTCGGCCACCGGATAGTTCTCGAACACCAGCAGGCTGTCGAACAGCGCCTCGCCGCCCAGGCCGGCCCAGCGCTGGATGTCCACCAGCGGCGTGTGTTCCTGCTCGCGCAGCGCCAGGTTCTGCGCCTGTACCGCCCGCAGCCAGGCCGCCACCGTCAGCTGCGGCGCCGGACTGCCGACCACCGGCAGGGTGTTGATGAACAGCCCGATCTGCCGCTCGATGCCCGGCAGCTGCGCCGGGCGGCCGGCGACCGTGGCGCCGAAGGCCACGCAGTCCTGGCCGCTGTAGCGCTGCAGCAGCAGCGCCCAGGCTGCCTGCAGCAGGCTGTTGAGAGTCACCTGGTGACCCACGGCGAAGCGTTTCAGGCGCTCGGTATGCGCCGGCTCCAGGGTCCATTGCAGGCTGCGCATGCCGGCCTCGCCGGCGCGCGGCTGCGGCGCCGCGGCCTGGGCCAGGCGGGTCGGCTCCTGCAGCTCGGCCAACTGGCCTTTCCAGAAAGCCTCGCTGGCGGCCTTGTCCTGCGCCTGCAGCCAGCCGATGTAGTCGCGGAAGCGCCCGGGGCTGCCGCCCGGGGCACGCCCGGCGTAGCGCTCCAGCACTTCGCCGAGCAGCTGCGCATTGCTCCAGCCGTCCAGCAGGATGTGGTGGTAGGTGTGCACGAGGTGGTAGCGCTGCTCGTCGCAACGCACCAGTTGCAGGCGCATCAGCGGCGGCTGGCGCAGGTCGAAACCGCGCTGGCGTTCCTGCTCGGCGAGCCGGTCGAGGACCACGGCGCAATCGGCGCGGCCGCGCCAGTCCAGTGTCTCGAACGGCAGTTCGACGTGGCGCAGCACCGCCTGCAGCGGCTGCGCCAGGTCGCCCTCGCTGAGGAAACCGGTACGCAGGATGTCGTGGGCATCCAGGGTAGCCTGCCAGGCCTGGCGGAAGCGCTGCGGATCCAGCGCCTCGATGTCCAGGCGCAATTGGTTGACGTACTGCTCGCTGTCCTGCTCGTAGAGGCTGTGGAACAGCATGCCCTGCTGCATCGGCGATAGTGGATAGAGGTCGTCGATTTCGCCGAGTGCCAGCGGCAGCGCGTCCAGTTGCGCCTGGTCCAGCCCGGCCAGGGGGAAGTCCGAGGGCGTCGCCCCGGCGTGGCGCGGGTCGCGGCAGTGGTCGATGAGCGCTTGCAGTTCGCGCGCGTAGTCGTCCACCAGGCGCTGCACGCTGGCCTCTGCGAACATCTCCTGGCTGAACGCCCAGCTCAGGTTCAGCTCGCCGCCGTAGACCTGGCCTTCGATGCTCAGCCAGTTGGCCAGCGGCGCGCGCGGGTCCTGGGCCTGGCCGGCGCTTTCCGCGGCCGGCACCAACAGCGCGCTTTCGTCGAACTGGCGGTCGAACTGGCCCAGGTAGTTGAAGGTGATGCGCGGCTGCGGCAACGCCGCCAGGGCCTGGGCGCTTTCGGCGCCGCCCAGGTAGCGCAGCAGGCCGTAGCCGACGCCCTTGTCCGGCACGCCGCGCAGCTGTTCCTTGACCGCCTTGATCGAGGCGCCGAGGTCGGCGGCCGGGGCCAGGCGCAGCGGGAACAGGCTGGTGAACCAGCCGACGCTGCGGCTCAGGTCCAGCCCGCCGCCCAGGTCCTCGCGGCCGTGGCCTTCCAGTTGCACCAGCACGCTGGCCTCGCCGCTCCAGCGGCAGATCACCCGGGCCAGGGCGGTCAGCAGCAGGTCGTTGACCTGGGTGCGGTAGGCCGCCGGGGCTTCCTGCAGCAGCTGACGGGTGCGCTCGGTATCGAGGGTCAGGGCGAGCTTGCATTCGTGGCGCTTTTCCAGCGCGCCTTGCGGGTTGTCGCATGGCAGGGTGCGCGGGGCGTCGGCCAGTTGCGCCTGCCAGTAGGCCAGCTCGCCTTGGCGTTGTCGGGCCTGTTCCTGCAACTGGCGGGTCCAGGCCTGGTAGGCGCTGCTGCGCGGCGGCAGCTCGGCGTCCGGCTGTGCGTACAGGTGCTGCAGGTCCTCCAGCAGGATGCGCCAGGACACGCCGTCCACCACCAGGTGGTGGATCGCCAGCAGCAGGCGCTGGCTGCCGTCGGCCAGGTCCACCAGCAGCGCGCGCAGCAGCGGGCCCTGTTGCAGGTCCAGGCTGCGCTGGGCTTCTTCGCAGAGCGCGGCCAGCGCCTCGGGTGAAGCGGCCTGGCGGCGCCACAGCGGGCTTTCGGCCTGTTCGGCATAGGCTTGGCGCCATACACCGTCTTCCTGGCGGAAGCGCAGGCGCAGGGCGTCGTGGTGCGCCAGCAGGCGCAGCAGCGCGCGCTCCAGGCGCTCGCCGTCCAGCGGCTGGCGGGCCTGCAGCAGCAGCGACTGGTTCCAGTGCTGGCGCTCGGGGATGGCTTGCTCGAAGAACCAATGCTGCACCGGAGCCAGGGCCGCCTCGCCCCGGGCGGGGCCTTGCTCCACCGCGGCGGCGAGGGGCTGGGCCACCTGGGCCAGGCCGCGCACGCTCTGGTGCTGGAACAGGTCGCGCGGGCTCAGCTGCAGCCCCGCCTGGCGCGCCCGGCTGACCACCTGGATGGCGATGATGGAATCGCCGCCCAGGGCGAAGAAGTTGTCGTCCAGGCCGACCTGGGGAATGCCCAGCAGGTCCTGCCAGATGGCCGCCAGGCGCTGCTCCACCTCGTTGCGCGGTGCCACGTAGTCGGTCTGGGCCACGGTCGCGTCGGGCTTGGGCAGGGCCTTGCGGTCGAGCTTGCCGTTGGGGCTCAGGGGCATCTGTTCCAGAACAAGCCACTGCGCCGGGACCATGTATTCCGGCAGGCTGCTGGCCAGGTGCGCGGCCAGGGTTTCGCGCCAGTCGTCCTGCTCGGCATCGAGCACGACGTAGCCGACCAGTTGCTTGCCGTCCACGGCCAGCACCGCCGCTTCGCGCACCGATTCGTGTTCCAGCAGGCGCGCCTCGATCTCGCCCAGTTCGATGCGCAGGCCGCGCAGCTTCACCTGGTGGTCGATGCGGCCGGCGTACTCGATCACGCCGTCGACGCGGTAGCGGGCCAGGTCGCCGGTGCGGTACATGCGCTCGCCAGCCGCGAAGGGGCTGGCGACGAAGCGTTCGGCGGTCAGCGCCGGGCGCTGGTGGTAGCCGCGGGCCAGGCCTTCACCGGCCAGATACAGCTCGCCCAGCACGCCTACCGGTACGGGTTCCAGATTGCCGTCGAGGATATGGCAGCCCAGGTTGGCGATGGGCTGGCCGATCGGGACGGCGTCCTTGCCCTCCTCCACACAGGTCCAGTGGGTGACGTCGATGGCGGCTTCGGTGGGGCCGTAGAGGTTGTACAGGCCGGCTTGCGGCAGCTTGGCGAAGACCTGTTGCTGGGCATCCACCGGCAGCGCCTCGCCGCTGCAGATGATGCGTTTCAGGCTGGAGCAACTGGTGACTGCGGCGTCCTGCAGGAAGGCCTGCAGCATCGAAGGCACGAAGTGCAGCGTGGTGACACCTTCGCGGTTGATCAGCTCCACCAGCTTCGCCGGATCGCGGTGATCGCCCGGTGCTGCGACCACCAGGCGAGCGCCAGTCATCAGCGGCCAGAAGAACTCCCAGACCGAGACGTCGAAGCTGAAGGGCGTCTTCTGCAATACCGTGTCGCCGGCGTTGAGGCCATAGGCTTCCTGCATCCAGCACAGCCGGTTGGTCAGTGCGCGATGGCGGTTGCCCGCGCCCTTGGGCTTGCCAGTGGAGCCGGAGGTGTAGATCACGTAGGCGAGGTTCTCGCCGTCCAGGGTCACAGCGGGGTTGGCGTCGCTGTAGCCTTCCAGCCAATCGCCGTCCTGATCCAGATCGATACGCTGCACGCCCTCGGCCAGCGGCAGATCGAGGTGCGACTGGCTCAGCAGCAGCTTCACGCCGCTGTCTTCCAGCATGTAGGCCAGGCGCTCGGCGGGGTATTCCGGGTCCAGCGGCACGTAGGCGCCGCCAGCCTTGAGGATGGCCATCAGGCCGACGACCATCTCGATGGAGCGCTCCACCGCGATGCCCACCAGGCTGTCCGGGCCGACGCCATGCGCTTTCAACAAGTGGGCAAGCTGGTTGGCCCGGCGGTTCAGTTCCGCATAGCTCAGGCGTTGCTCGCCGAAGGCCAGCGCCGGTGCATCCGGGTAGCGCTCGGCCTGTTCCTCGAACAGCTGGTGCACGCCGCGTTGCAGCGGGTACTCCGTGGCCGTGGCGTTCCACTGCTGCAGGATCAGTTCGCGCTCGCCGACATCCAGCATCGGCAGCTCGCCGACCGCGCGCTGCGGGTCGTCGATCATCGCTCGCAGCAGGTTCTGCCAGTGCCGCGCCATGCGCTCGATGGTCGCCGGCTCGAGCAGGTCGGTGGCGTAGGTCAGCGCGGCGTACAGGCGGCCGCCCTTTTCGTAGGTGTCCAGGGAAAGGTCGAACTGGGTGGTGCGGCTCTGCCAGTCCAGGCGGCTCAGGCGCAGGCCGGCCACGTCGTCCAGGGCCTCGATGTCGGCCACCTGCGGCTGATGGTTGTACATCACCTGGAACAGCGGGCTGTGGCTGAGGCTGCGCTCCACCTGGAAGGCCTCCAGCAGGCGTTCGAACGGCAGGTCCTGGTGGGCCTGGGCGCCCAGCACGCTGTCGCGCACCTGGGCCAGCAGGCCCTGCACCGGCGTCTGCGCGTCGAATACCGCGCGCAGCACCTGGGTGTTGACGAACAGGCCGATCAGCCCTTCCACCTCGGCGCGGTTGCGGTTGGCGATGGGCGCGCCGACGCGCAGGTCGCCCTCGCCGCTGTAGCGTTGCAGCAGCACGTCGAAGCCGCCCAGCAGCAGCATGAACAGCGTCAGCCCCTGCTGCCGCGCGGCGGCGCGCAGGGCTTCGGCCAGTGCAGGTTCTACGGCGAATTCGTAGCGGGCGCCGCGGTAGCTGGCCTGGGCCGGGCGCGGGTGGTCGGCCGGCAGCTCCAGCACCGGGTGATGCTCGCCAAGCTGCTTGCGCCAGTAGTCCAGCTGGCGTTCCTGCTCACCGGCCTCCAGCCAGCTGCGCTGCCAAAGGGCGTAGTCGGCGTACTGCACCGGCAGCGCCGACAGCTGCGCCTCGCGGCCCTCGGCATAGGCGCTGTAGAGGCGGCCGAATTCCTCGATCAGCAGGTTCATCGACCAGCCGTCGGAGACGATGTGGTGCAGCGTCAGCAACAGCACGTGTTCCTGCTCGCCCAGGCGGATCAGGCGCACCCGCAGCAGCGGGCCGCGGCCCAGGTCGAAGCTCTGCAGCGACTCGCGCTGGGCTTCCTCGCGCACGCGCGCTTCCCGTTCATCCGCGGCCAGGGCGCCGAAGTCCTCGTAGGCCACCTGCAGCTCGCCGGGCATGGGCGCCAGCAACGGGGTGCCGTCCGCATCCGCGACGAAGACGCTGCGCAGGGTCTCGTGGCGCTCCACCAGGCTGGCGAAGGCGCGCTCCAGGGCCTGGCGGTCCAGCGCCCCTTGCAGGCGCACGGCGCCGGGCAGGTTGTAGGCGCCGCTGTGCGGGTCCAGCTGCCAGAGCAGCCACATGCGCTGCTGGGCGTAGGAAGGCCGCTTGCGCTCGGCGCTCTCCACCCCGGCCGGAATCGGGAACAGCGAGAAGTCGACTCCCTCGGCGCCCAGGCTGTCGAGGAACATCCGACGTTTTTCCGGGGGCAGCTCGATAAAGCGGCGGGCGAGTTTCAGGGAGTGGTCTGCGTTCATCGGTTCTCTTCCGTGCACGTGGGCAGCGAGCGCCTTGGGCTCGAGTGGACTCAAGGGGGAACGGACCAGGTACGGGGAAAATTACCCTGCGAGAGAGGCAGGAGCGGGTCTTGCGACCAGTGGGATTTCCCCGAACTATCAGCGACTTATGCAAGACAAAAGTTTTTTTGCATCTACCCCTAAATTCCCCGCGCAGCACCTCGTTTCACCCGAATAACGAGCATTGCGCGCAGCCACCGATGCCGCCCATGAGCCCCAGCGAAAGCCTGCAGAACCCCCATGGCAAAGAAGTCCCGTTCAAGACTCTGGTTCCTCGTCCACAGCTGGTTGGCCCTGCCCATCTGGTTCTTCGTCCTGCTGGTGTGCCTGACCGGCACCCTGGCGGTGGTCAGCCAGGAACTCGTCTGGCTGGCCAAGCCGGAGGTGCGCGCCAGCATGCCCAGCGCCGACGCCCAGGAACTCAGCTTCGACCAGTTACTGGCGGCGATCGCCCGGCAGCAGCCGGAGATCCGCGTGGAGACGCTGAACTTCCCGCAGGAGAACCATTTCGCCCTCACCGCCCGGGTCAGCTTCCCCGACGGCTCGCGCGCCAGCCTGTACGTCAACCCCTACAGCGGGACGATCCAGGGGCAAAGCACGAACTTTGACTTCCGCCAGTTCACTCGCGCCCTGCACGGCTGGTGGCTGGTGCCGTTCAACCACGGCTACAGCTGGGGCTGGTACCTGGTCTCGGTGCTGGGCCTGCCGATGCTCGCCTCGCTGGTCACCGGGCTGGTGGTCTACAAGCGCTTCTGGCGCGGCTTCCTCAACCCGCGCCTGCGCCTGAATCAGGGCGCGCGGATCTTCTGGGGCGACCTGCACCGGCTGGGTGGCATCTGGTCGATCTGGTTCATCGCGGTCATTTCCATCACCGGCACCTGGTTCCTGATCCAGGCGCTGCTGGCCGACAACCACGTCACCCTGTCCACCCAGGGAGTGCCGCCGGTAATCGCCCGAGCCGACGTGCCGCAGGGCGAAACCGCCCCGCCGCTTAGCCTCGACGAGGCGGTGCGCATCGCCCAGCGAAGCGTACCGAGCCTTCAGGCCAGCGACGTGGCCCTGCCATCCAACGCCTACAGCCCGATCTACGTCGAGGGCCGCGGCTGGTACCCGCTGATGTACCAGACGGTGGCAGTCAACCCCTACACCGGGCGCATCGAGTCCACCCACCTGCTCAGCGACCGCAGCGCGCTGGAGTTCGTCACCGAGTCGATGCGCCCGCTGCACACCGGCGACTTCGGCGGCATCTGGCTGAAGCTGGTGTGGTTCGTGTTCGGCCTGATCCTCAGCCTGATGGTGCTCAGCGGCCTGCTGATCTGGAGCAAGCGCACCGCCCAGGCCACCGCCGCGCTGGTCAAGCGCCAGCGCCGGGCACCGCGCCCGCCCGGGCCGGCGCCGATGGACCAGGCGCTGGAGGGCCGGCCATGAACAAACCCGCCACATTGCCGGTCGCCTCGCCGCTGCGGAGCCTGTGGCTGCGTTGGCGCTTCCATCTCAACGTGCTGCTGGTGCTGGTGCCGCTGGCCTTCATGCCGCGCTACTTCGCCGACGTGGCGCTGTTCCGCGGCACCAGCGGCCTCGGCGAGCGCGAGTTCGGCGAGTTCCAGGTCGGCCCCTGGAGCCTGCGCCTGGCCGAGCTGCACGATGCCGCCCCGCACAACGAGGGCCCGGCCGGCTACCTCAAGGAGTTCAACGCAGCGCTCTGCGCCGCATGCATTCCCCAGGTGCGCGCGGCCTACCTGCGCGTAGGCAAGCCACGCAGCCTGCGCACTGCCGGCGCAATCTTCTTCGGCTCGCCCTACCGAATGGGCGCCTCGCTGCCGATCCCGCCGCGCACCGGCAGCGATGCCGAACTGTGGATCACCCTGGAGGGCTGGGACGGCTCGGTGCACCAGGCCGCCGTGCCGCTCTCCGTCGCCTCTCCGGCCACCCTGGCCTGGCTGAAACAACGAGGAAAACCATGATCGCCGCTTCCACTCGCCTGCGCCGTCTGGCACTGGCGGCCCTACTGCTTGGACTGGCCGGTACCGCCCAAGCGCACAACCCCGTCTGCGAATGCGAAGGCGTGGACGCCGGCAAGATCCGCTGCAAGGGCGGTTTTTCCGACGGCAGCGGCGCCCCGGGGGTGACTCTCGACGTGATCGGCTACGACGAGCGCATCCTGGTGCCGGGCAAGCTCGGCGAAGACTCCACCCTCACCTTCGAGCGCCCCGAGGGCGAGTTCTACGTGCTGTTCGACGCCGGCCCCGGGCACGTGGTGGAAATCGACCACGCCGACATTCCAACGCCATGAGCGTACAGATCGTTCGCCCGGCCGGTGCCGGCCATGAAACCCTCTACGTGCTGCTCGGCGCGCTGCTGATCGTTCTGCTTGCCGCCACCGCCATCGCCCTGCGCCAGGAACGCCACGCGACCACCGCGCCCGTCGCGCACCAGCTGGACGCGCGGCGTGACCTGAATGCCGCCGAACAGGGTATCTACGCCGACCTGCAGGTGGCCGCCGAAGAAATCCAGGCCCGCCTGGCCGAAGCGGGCGCCGCGCCAAGCCCCGCCGAACTGGCCGCCGAGGGCTTCCCGCCGTTCACCCGGGACGCTGCCGCGGCCAGCCGTGGCGGCCACGCCTGGGGTCTGGCCGACGATGCCGCCGGGCTGCGCTACCTGGGACGCAGCGCCCAGGCAGGGGGGATCGGCTCCTTCCTCCTGCTGCTGCCGGCGCAGGGCGAGCCCGAAGTCTGGCTTAGCCGCGCGCAGCCAGCGCCAGAGCAGGCACCGGCGAACGCCGAGGCGCTGGTCGCCGACGGCTGGCGGCAGGTAATCAGCCAGTTCGACGCCGGGGTGACCCGCCAACACCGCCATTGACCCACAGCGACTCCACAGAAGGTTCCCTTCCATGCGCTTCTCCCGTGTTCTGCGCGGCCTGGCCGCCGCCCTCCCCGCCCGCGCACTGCTGGCCGCGGCGCTGCTCCTGGCGCTGCCGGTCGGCCATGCCGAGCCGGCCAAGCGCCTGCGCATCGGTATCACCCTGCATCCCTACTACAGCTACGTGAGCAACATCGTCGGCGACAAGGCCGAGGTGGTGCCACTGATCCCGGCCGGCTTCAATCCGCACGCCTACGAGCCGCGCGCCGAGGACATCAAGCGCATCGGTACGCTGGACGTGGTGGTGCTCAACGGCGTGGGCCACGACGATTTCGCCGAGCGCATGATCCAGGCCAGCGAGAAGCCCGCCATCCCGCTCATCGAGGCCAACGCCCGGGTGCCACTGCTGGCCGCCACCGGCACCGCCGCTCGCGGCGCCGGCAAGGTGGTCAACCCGCACACCTTCCTGTCCATCAGCGCCTCCATCACCCAGGTCAACACCATCGCCCGCGAACTGGGCAAGCTCGACCCGGCCAACGCCACCACCTACACGCGCAATGCCCGCGCCTACGGCCAGCGCCTGCGTGCCCTGCGTGCCGCGGCCCTGGGCCGGCTGAGCCAGGCGCCGGCGGCGGACTTCCGCGTGGCCACCATCCACGGCGCCTACGACTACCTGCTGCGCGAGTTCGGCCTGGAGGTCACCGCGGTGGTGGAGCCAGCCCACGGCATCGAGCCCAGCCCGAGCCAGTTGAAGAAGACCATCGACCAACTCAGAGAACTGGACGTGAAGGTGATCTTCTCGGAGATCGACTTCCCCTCCACCTACGTCGACACCATCCAGCGCGAGTCCGGGGTGAAGCTCTACTCGCTGTCGCACATCTCCTATGGCGAATACAGCGCCGACAAGTACGAGCAGGAAATGGCGCGCAACCTCGACACCGTGGTCCGCGCCATCCAGGAGTCCGGCGCATGACCGCCGTCGAGGCACTGGGCCCGCCGCCCGGGCCACGGGTGCTGTTCGCCGGGGTCAGCCTGGAGCTGGGCGGCAGCCGCATCCTCGACGAGGTACGCCTGGAGGTGGCGGCCGGCAGCGTGCACGCCCTGGTCGGCCCCAACGGCGGTGGCAAGAGCTCGCTCGTCAAGAGCCTGCTGGGGCAGATGCCGCACCGCGGCGAGCTGAGCCTGGAATGGCCCGGCGTCCCCGGCTGCGTCGGCTACGTGCCGCAGGCGCTGGAGTTCGAGCGTGGCCTGCCGCTGACCGTGGACGACTTCATGGCCGCGCTGTGCCAGCGCCGCCCGGCATTCCTCGGCCTGTCGCGCAACCGGCGCCCGGCGATCGACGCGGCGCTGGAGCGGGTCGGCATGCTGGCCAAGCGCGGCCGGCGCATGGGCGCCCTGTCCGGCGGCGAGCGCCAGCGCGTGCTGCTGGCCCAGGGCCTGGTTCCACCGCCGCAACTGCTGGTGCTGGACGAACCGATGTCGGCGCTCGACGAGGGCGGCATCCAGGTCTTCGAACGCCTGCTGCAGGACTGGCGCCGCGCCGGAGTGACGGTGCTGTGGATCGAACACGACCTGCAGGCCGTGGCACGCCTGGCCGACCGCGTCAGCGGGCTCAACCGTCAACTGCTGTTCGACGGCCCGGCGGCCACCAGCCTGACCCCGGAACGCCTGCTCACGCTGTTCTCCACCCTGCCGCGCAAGCCGGAGGCAAGCCGATGAACGACACCTATGAGGCCTTGCGCCAAGCCATCCAGGCCTGGGCGGCGGCCGGCCACTTGCCGCAGGTCCTGGCCTACGGTTTCGTCATCAATGCCCTGCTCGCCGGCGCGCTGATCGGCCCGGTGCTTGGCGGCCTGGGCACCCTGGTGGTGGTCAAGCGCTTCGCCTTCTTCTCCGAAGCGGTGGGCCACGCCGCGCTCACCGGGGTGGCCATCGGCATCCTCCTCGGCGAGCCCTACACCGGCCCCTACGGCAGCCTGTTCGGCTACTGCCTGCTATTCGGCGTGCTGCTCAACTACCTGCGCAATCGCACCGGGCTGGCCCCGGACACCCTGATCGGGGTGTTCCTCTCGGTGTCCCTGGCACTGGGCGCCAGCCTGCTGCTGGTGCTGGCCGGGAAGATCAACGTGCATATCCTGGAGAACGTACTGTTCGGCTCGGTGCTGACGGTCAACGCCCACGACCTCGCGGTGCTCGCGGTGGTCGCCGTGCTGGTGCCAAGCCTGGCCCTGCCGCTGTACAACCGCATCATGCTGGCCAGCTTCAACCCGCAGTTGGCGGCGGTACGCGGGGTGGCGGTGAAACGCCTGGACTACCTGTTCGTGGCCCTGGTGACGCTGGTCACCGTGGCCGCGGTGAAGGTCATCGGGGCGATCCTGGTGGGCGCCCTGCTGGTGATCCCGGCAGCCGCGGCGCGCCTGGTCAGCCAGTCGCTGCGCGGCTTCTTCTGGCTGTCGGTGCTGATCGCCAGCCTCAGTACCCTGAGCGGCATCCTGCTGCCCATCGCCCTCGACCTGCCGATCCCCTCGGGCGCGGCGATCATCCTGGTCGCCGGCCTGGCCTTCACTCTCGCCGCCGTCGCCCGTGGCTGCCTGCCGCAGCTCAAGGGCAACCTCGGATGAAAGGAACCCACTCCATGACGTTCAGACCGCATGCCCTCGTCCTCCTCCTGGCACTCGCCGGTGCCCCGCTGCCGGCCGCCCTGGCTGCCGAGGCGGCACCGCCCAGTGTGCTGGCCAGCCTGCCGGTGACCTACTCGCTGGCCGAGCGCCTGCTGGCCGGCACCGAGGTACGCCTGCAGCTCATCGCCCCGGAGAACCTCCCCGCCAGCCGCCAGGCCGCCTATTTCGGTGGCCGTGGCGCGGCGGCGCTGGCCAGGGCGGCCGGACAGGCCGACGCGGTGATCGACCTGCGCTCGCTATGGACAGAGGACCCGCTCTACCCGCTGGCCCGGCGCAGCAACATCCGCATTGTCGAGATCGATGCCGCGCGCCCGCTGGACGGCGCCCTGCCGGGCGTCGCCCTGCGCCCGGGCAGCGACATCCACGCTTACCCCTGGCTCAACCCGACCAACCTCGGGCGCATGGCCGACGTGCTCGGCGCCGACCTGGAGCGCCTGGCGCCGGCCGTGCGGCCGCGCATCCAGGCCAACCTGGCTGCGCTCAAACGCCAACTGCTGGACGCCAGCGCGCGCCAGGAAGCACGGCTGGCGCAGCTGCCGAACCTCACTGTGGTCAGCCTCTCCGAACGCCTGGGCTACCTGCTCGACGGCCTCAACCTCGACCCGCTGGAACTGCCGCTGCCGGCCGACGACGCCTGGGACGAGGCGCGCATCCAGGCCTTCGTCGAGGAACTCAAGGCCCAGGACGTCGCCTTGGTGGTACACCACCGCGAACCACCCAAGCCCCTGGTCGAGGCCATCGGCGCCAGCGGCGCGCGGCTGCTGGTGATCGACAGCGACGCGGCCGACCCGGTGCAGGCGGTGGCGGAAGACCTCGGGCGGATCGTCGAGGCGCTGGCAGCGGCCAACGGCTGAGCCACGCCCACGGCGGCCCGTCTGTTCGCGAGCCAGCCCGTAGCGCATTCTGTCCATGAGCAGGAACCGGGCATGCTCCTGGTTCCTGCGAAGGGCGTGACACAAGGAAAAACGCCGTTGCTCCTTCTCCGGAGCAACGGCGTCGTCAAGGGCCGGCGCGGGTTTCAGCCGATCGCCGCGGCGCTGGCCTGCAGCAGCACGCCGCCGTTGCCGGCGCGCAGTTCGTGCAACTGGGTCTCCAGGTGAGCAAGTACTTCGGTCTCACGCTCGTGGAGGAAGAAGTGCCCACCGTCGAACCACTGCAGCTCGAAGCCCGCGCGGGTTTCCTCGCCCCAGGCCAGCAACTGCTCCTGGCTGGCCTTGT
The DNA here is from genome assembly GCF_052367875.1 of Pseudomonas sp. A6. Taxonomy (NCBI): domain Bacteria; kingdom Pseudomonadati; phylum Pseudomonadota; class Gammaproteobacteria; order Pseudomonadales; family Pseudomonadaceae; genus Pseudomonas; species Pseudomonas sp. A6. The sequence continues at coordinate 3,827,797 of NZ_CP198970.1, forward strand.
CGGCACGTCCGGCGAGCGCCCGCAGCGGGCAGGCCAGAGGCGCACGGCGCTGGTAGCGGTAGCTGCCGCAGAGCAGGAAGTCAGCGCGCAGGATCGGTAGCGTCAGGCTCATCAGTTCCTGGTTGGCCAGCACCTCTTCCGGGGTGCCCTGCAGGTCACGCAACTCGGCGATCAGCTCGGCGTCACTCTTCGGCTCGGCGAAACCGCGGTCGTACTCCGCGCGCCGCGACGGCGCCGCGGTACCCGAAGCGAACAACCCCAGCGGTGTCGGACAACCCAACTCGCGCAGGGCATAGGCGATCTCGCAGGCCAGTAGCGCGCCCAGGCTGTGGCCGAACAGCGCGTAGGGTTCCTGACGCACCTCCGCGTGAAGCTCACGTGCCAGTTGCCGGGCCAGGCGGCCGAGGTCGATCTGCAGCGGCTCGGCCATACGCATGCCGCGCCCGGGCAACTCCACTGGGCGCAACGCCAGCCAGGCTGGCAGTTTGCGCCGCCAGCGGCTGTAGGTCATGGCACTGGCCCCCGAATAAGGCAGGCAGAACAACCTCACGGCCATTCAGTTGGCCGCCTTGTCCATGTGCTGGCGCAGGCTCAGCGGGCGCATGTCGGTCCAGACCTGCTCGATGTAGGCCAGGCAGTCCTTCTTCAGCCCGCTCTTGCCCACGGCGCGCCAGCCGGCGGGGATTTCCTTGTACTGCGGCCAGATGGAGTATTGCTCCTCGTGGTTCACCACCACTTCGAATGGGATGTCTTCGCGGTCGAATACAGAAGTCATTGCGCTTTCCTCAACTGGATGGGCCGGCCGCCCCGAGGGTGGCCGCTATGGGTTAACGAAGTGGGTAGAGGGAAAATTAGGTGGTGAAGCTCTTCGTCTTCGTAGGAGCGAGCCGTGCGCACCGGTATGGAGCGGACCTTGTCCGCGAAAGCCGGAGGTTCCGGCTCGGTTCGCGGATGAGATCCGCTCCTACAGCATGCCCACCTCCAGCTCTACCTGTAGGAGCGCGCCCTGCGCGCGATTTCGCGGGCAGGGCCCGCTCCTACAATTTGCCGGCAGGCACCGCCGCAGCCAGCGCGCGGGCGAAGCGGCGGGCCACTTCGTCGATCTGTTCGGCGCTGATGATCAGCGGCGGCAGGAAGCGCACCACCGCACCGTGGCGGCCGCCCAGTTCGAGGATCAGCCCGCGGCGCAAGCATTCGCGCTGGATGCGCGAGGCCAGCGCGGGGTTGGCCGGCGGGTGGCCGAGGCTGTCGGCGGCACCTTCGGCGTCGACCACTTCCACCCCGAGCATCAGCCCGCGGCCGCGGATGTCGCCCAGCTGCGGGTAGCTGCGCTGGAGGATGCGCAGGTGCTCGGCCAGGCGCTCGCCCATGGCCGCGGCATGGCCGGGCACATCGTGCTCCTTCAGGTAGCGCATCACCGCGGAGCCGGCGGCCATGGCCATCTGGTTGCCGCGGAAGGTGCCGGCGTGGGCGCCGGGCTGCCAGGTGTCCAGCCAGTCGCGGTAGACCACCACCGCCAGCGGCAGGCTGCCGCCGATGGCCTTGGACAGCAGCACCACGTCGGGGACGATGCCGGCGTGCTCGAAGGCGAACATGCGCCCGGTGCGGCCGAAGCCGGTCTGGATCTCGTCGATCACCAGCGCCACCCCGGCCTTCTCGGTGATGCGTCGCAGGCCGCGCAGCCACTGCAGGTCGGCGGGCACCACGCCGCCCTCGCCCTGCACCACTTCCACCACCACCGCCGCCGGCAGCGGCACGCCGCTTTCCGGGTCGTTCAGCACGCTCTCCAGGTAGTGCAGGTTGGCGCGCACCCCGGCCTCGCCGCCGAGGCCGAAGGGGCAGCGGTAGTCGTAGGGGTACGGCAGGAACTGCACGCCGTTGCCCAGCACCGCGCCCAGGGCCTTCTTCGGCCCCAGGTTGCCCATCAGCCCCAGGGCGCCCTGGGTCATGCCGTGGTAGCCGCCCTGGAACGACAGCACGGTGCTGCGCCCGGTGGCGGTGCGCACCAGCTTGAGCGCGGCTTCCGCGGCGTCGGCGCCGGTGGGCCCGCAGAACTGGATCTTCGCCTCGCGCGCCAGTTGCGCCGGCAGCAGGCCGAACAGGTCCTGGACGAAGGCGTCCTTCACCGGAGTGGTCAGGTCCAGGGTGTGCAGCGGCAGTTCGTCGGCCAGCACCTGCTGGATCGCCTCGATCACCACCGGGTGGTTGTGGCCCAGGGCCAGGGTGCCGGCGCCGGCCAGGCAGTCGATGAAGCGGCGGCCCTCGACGTCCTCGACGTACAGCCCGCGGGCCTTCTTCAGCGCCAGGGGGATGCGCCGCGGGTAGCTGCGCGCGTTGGATTCCTGGTGGCGCTGGCGCGCCAGCAGCGGCGACTCGGTGAATTCGTAGAGAGTTTCGCCCGCGGCCGGTTCGGCATGGGCAGGCTGGTCATCGATGACGCTGGTAGCGACTTGCATGTCTTCAACCTCGAGACGTGGTGGTGTGCCACGGTTGACGGGTGCCCCGCGATGGCGGAGCGGCTGTAGTGGATAACGCAGCGCGGCGCTCGGGATTTACTGCCGGCCGCGCCCTGCCCCGGCGCCCTTTCCGCGGGCGCGGGGCGGCCTGCGCGCGGCGAACCGCGCGTGGGCTGCGGGTGTTTCGCGATCCCCCCGCGGGGCCTCGGCGGCCCCGCGGGAAGTGCCGGGCTAGAGCATTTCCAGCTGCGACATCAGGTCGTCCAGGCGCGCCGCCTTGCGCTCGTCGATGGCGCTGGCGGCCTGGGCCTCGATGTAGCCGGCCAGTTCCTCCACCGTGCTGCACTCGAACATGGCCCGCAGCGGCACGTTGCGTTGCAGGGCCTTCTGCACCCGCGAGGCGATCTGCGTGGCCAGCAGCGAGTGCCCGCCCAGTTCGAAGAAGTTGTCCAGCACGCCGACGCGCTCGACCTTGAGCACCTCGGCCCAGATCTGCGCCAGGGTGGCCTCCAGCTCCGTGCGCGGCGCCTGGTAGGCGTGCGCCAGGGCCTGGCCGATGTCCAGCGCCGGCAGGGCCTTGCGGTCGAGCTTGCCGTTGGCGTTGAGCGGCATGCGCGCCAGCACCTGCCAGTGCAGCGGCACCATGTAGTCCGGCAGGTCGGCGCGCAGGTGCTGGCGCACCTGTTCGAGCCAGGCGCCCTCCTCTACTACCGTCGCAGCGGGCACCAGGTAGCCGACCAGGTACTTGCCGGTGGCGCTTTCCTGCACCGCCACGGCGGCCTCGCGCACCTCCGGCAGCTCGTGCAGGCGCGCCTCGATCTCGCCCAGCTCGATGCGGAAGCCGCGGATCTTCACCTGGTGGTCGACGCGCCCGACGTACTCCAGCACACCGTCGGCGCGGCGCCGCGCCAGGTCGCCGGTGCGGTACAGGCGCTCGCCCGGCGCCCCGAAGGGATGCGGGACGAAGGCCTGGGCCGTGCGCAGCGGGTCGCCGACGTAGCCGCGGCCGACGCCGGTGCCGGCCACGCACAGCTCGCCCACCGCGCCCAGCGGTACCAGCTCGAAGTCGCCTTCGGCATCCAGCAGGTACAGCTGGTTGTTGTCGGTGGGGCTGCCGATGGGCAGGTAGGTGGCCTCGGTGGAGGCCGCGTCGACGCGGAAGAAGGCCACGTCGTCCGAGCACTCCGCCGGGCCGTAGGCGTTGACCAGGCCCACCTGCGGGTAGCGTTGCAGCCAGTGCCGCGCCAGTTCCGGCGGCATGGCCTCGCCGGTGGGCAGCATCCAGCGCAGGCCGGGCAATGCCTTGTGTTCCTCGGCCAGCATGCCCTGGATCAGCGAGGGCACGCTTTCCAGCACGCTCACGCCCTGCTCCACCGCGTGTTCCAGCAGGGCCTGCGGGTCCTGGGCGATGGCGTTCGGCACTATGGCCACGCGGCCGCCGAACAGCGGCGCGGCGAGGAACTGCCAGACCGAGATGTCGAAGCTCTGCGAGGCGGTCTGGGCGATCACGTCGCCCTCGCCCAGCTGCAGGTACGGCACCTTGCTCAGCTGGTTGTTGAGCATGCCGGCCTGTTCCACCATCACGCCCTTGGGCAGGCCGGTGGAGCCGGAGGTGTAGATCACGTAGGCCAGGTTGCGCGGCCCGCTGTAGCGCTGCGGGTCGTGCTCGGCGGCCGCGCCGTGCTGCACCTCGTCCCACACCAGCAAACGCGGGCGGCCGCCGCAGCCCAGCTCGGCGAGCAGCGCCAGGGCCTGTTCGTGGCAGGCGGCGCTGCACACCAGCACCGGCGTGCGGCTGAGTTCGAGGATGCGCGTCAGGCGCTGCGTCGGGTGCGCCGGGTCCAGCGGCAGGTAGCCGGCGCCGGCCTTGAAGCTGCCGACGATCATGCCCAGCAGGTCCAGGCCGCGTTCGCCGAGCAGGGCCACCGGCTGGTCGAAGCCGACGCCGGCGGCCAGCAGCGCGTGGCCCAGGCGGTTGGCGCGGCGGTTCAGCTCGGCGTAGCTCCACTGCTGGTCCAGGCAGCTGGCGGCGATGCGCTGCGGGTGCGCGGCCACCCGCGTTTCGAACAGGCGCACGTAGCCCTGCTCCAGCGGGTAGGCGTGCTCGCTGCGGTTGCAGTCTTCCAGCAGGAAGCGCCGTTCCTCGGCCCCCAGCAGCGGCAACTCGGCCACGTCGCCATGGAAGCCGTCGGCCAGGGCCAGCAGCAGGCGCTTGAACTCGCCGAGCAGGCGCTCGATGGTCGGCGCCTCGAAGTAGCGTTGGTCGTAGGACAGGTGCAGGCCCAGGTCGTCGCCGGGGTAGCAGACCACGGTGAGCGGGAAGTTGGTGTGGGTGCGCCCGGAATCGGAGCTGGCCTTCAGGCTCTGCGCGCGGTCCAGCACCGCCACTTCCACCGGGGCGTTCTCGAACACGAAGAGGCTGTCGAACAGCGGCTGGCCCTTGGGCAGTTCGCTGGCTTCCTGGATGCTCACCAGCGGCAGGTGCTCGTGCTCGCGCAGTTCCAGGTTGCGTTCGAACAGCCCGGTCAGCCAGTCGCGCACCGTCTGCCGCGCGCCGGGCGCCGGCAACTGCACGCGCAGCGGGATGCTGTTGATGAACAGCCCCACGGTGCGCTGCATCTGCGGCAGGCCCACCGGGCGCCCGGCCACGGTGACGCCGAACAGCAGGTCGCGCTCGCCGCTGTAGCGCCGCAGCACCAGGGCCCAGGCCGCCTGGGCGAAGGTGTTGACGGTGAGCTGGTAGCGCTGCGCCAGTTCACGCAGGCGCGCGCCGTCGGAGGCGTCCAGGCGGGTGTAGCGGTCGCCGACGATCATCCCGCCGCTTTCCCCGGCGCGCTCGTGGAGGATCGGCCGGTCGCTGGGGATGTAGGTCGCGCGCTCGAAGCCGTTCAGGTTCTGCTGCCACCAGCGGCGCGAATGCTCCAGGTCCTGGCGCTGCAGCCAGGCGATGTAGTCGCGGTAGCGCGGCGCGGCCGGCAGTTGCGGCGCGCAGCCCTCGCCCAGGGCGGCGTAGATCTCGAAGAAGTCGCTCATCAGCAGGCCGCGGCACCAGGCGTCGATGAGGATGTGGTGGTTGCTCATCATGAACCAGTAGCGCGCCGCGCCCAGGCGGATCAGGCGCAGGTGGAAGGGCGGCTCCTCAAGCAGGTCGAAACCCGCCTCGCGCTCCTGTTTGTGCAGGGCCTGCAGGCGTTCCTCGTGGCCGTCGGCAGGCAGTTCGCTCCAGTCTAGGAACTCGATGCGCAGCCGGCCGGGCTTGTGGATCACCTGCAGCATGGCCTCGCCGGCGTTCCACGAGAAGGACGCGCGCAGCGCCTCGTGGCGCGCCACCACGGCCTGCCAGGCGGCGGCGAAGCGTTCGCGGTCCAGCTCGCTGTCGATGCGGTAGCGGTCCTGCATGTAGTAGATGCCGGTGCCCGGCTCCAGCAGGGTGTGCAGCAGCAGGCCTTCCTGCATGGGCGTCAGCGGGTAGACGTCGTCGATCTGCGCCGCCGGCACCGCCAGGGCGTCCAGCTGCGCCTGGCTCAGGCGCGCCAGGGGGAAGTCGGAAGGCGTCAGGCCGCCGGCCTTGTCGTCCAGGCAGTGGGCGATCAGCGCCTGCAGTTCGTCGCGGTAAGCGTTGGCCAGCTCGGCGATGGTCTGCTCTTCGTAGCGCTCGGCGCTGTAGGTCCAGCGCAGCACCAGTTCGCCGCCGTAGACCTGGCCGTCCACGCTCAGCTCGTTGGGCAGCGGCGCGGCGGCGTCGTGGATGGCCCCGGTGGGCTCGTCCAGCGGGTGGAACAGGGCGTCGTCGGTGAAGCTCTGGTCGAACTGGCCCAGGTAGTTGAAGGTGATGCGCGGCTGCGGCAGCGCGGCCAGGGCGCGGCGCCCGGCCTCGTCGCCCAGGTGGCGCAGCACGCCGTGGCCCAGGCCCTTGTGCGGCACGGCGCGCAGCTGTTCCTTGATCGCCTTGATCGACGCCGCCAACCCCGCCTCGCCCGGTTCACCGGCGGGCGCCAGGCGCAGCGGGAAGGCGCTGGTGAACCAGCCGACCGTGCGGCTGAGGTCGATGTCGTCGAACAGCGCCTCGCGGCCGTGGCCTTCCAGCTGCACCAGCACCGAGGCCTCGCCGCTGACGCGGCAGAGCACGCGGGCCAGGGCAGTCAGCAGCAGGTCGTTGACCTGGGTGCGGTAGGCCGCCGGCGCCTGTTGCAGCAGCTGGCGGGTGTGCTCGCGGTCCAGGCGCAGGCTCAGGCTGCGGGCCAGGGCCTCGTCGTTGCGGCCTTGCGGGTTGTCGCAGAACCAGGCGCCGGGGGCGCCGTCCAGCTGGCCGCGCCACCAGTGCAGTTCCTCGCGCAGCGGCTCGCTGCCGGCGTAGGCCTGCAGGCGCGCGGTCCAGTCGCGGAAGGCACTGGTCTTGGCCGGCAGTTGCACGGCCTCGCCGGCGGCGAGTTGGCGGTAGGCCTGCTGCAGGTCTTCCAGCAGCACGCGCCAGGACACGCCGTCCACCACCAGGTGGTGGATCGCCAGCAGCAGGCGCTGGGCGCCGGGGCCGTCCACCAGCACCGCGCGCAGCAGCGGGCCGTCCAGGGCCAGGCTGCGCTGGGCGCGCTCGAACACTTCGGCGCAGTCGTCGAAGCTCGCCACCTGCGCCTGCCAGAGCAGCCAGGCGCCATCGTCCGCGGCCCGGTGTTCGGCGTGCCAGCGGCCGTCCTCCTGGCGGAACGTCAGGCGCAGGGCGTCGTGGTGCTTGATCAGTTGCAGCAGGGCCTGGCGCAGCAGCTCGGCGTCCAGCGCCTGGCGCGGCTCCAGCAGCAGCGACTGGTTCCAGTGCGCGCGGTTCTCCAGGGGCAGTTCGAAGAACCACTGCTGGATCGGCGTCAGCGCGCTCTCGCCCTGCACTTCGCCCTGCTCGGCGAGGCTGGCGCCGGCGCTGCGGGCAACGCCGGCCAGGCTGCGCACGCTCTGGTGCTGGAACAGGTCGCGCGGGCTGAACTGGATGCCCTGCTGGCGGGCGCGGCTGACCACCTGGATGGAGAGGATGGAGTCGCCGCCCAGTTCGAAGAAGTTGTCGTCCAGGCCGACCTGGGCGACGTTCAGCACCTCGCCCCAGACCGCCGCCAGCTGGCGTTCCAGCTCGCTGCGCGGGGCCTCGTAGGCGCGCTGGCCGAGGCTGGCATCCGGCGCCGGCAGCGCGCGGCGGTCGAGCTTGCCGTTGGCGGTCAGCGGCAGGCCCTCCAGCAGCACCAGGTGCGCCGGCACCATGTAGTCCGGCAGTTGCTGCTTGAGGTGCACCTTGAGCGCCTCGCGCAGGTCGGCCTGGGCCGCCTCGTCGGCGCCCGCCTCTGCGCAGCCCACGTAGCCCACCAGTTGCTTGCCGCTCGGCCCGTCGATGGCCAGCACGGCGGCCTCGCGCACCTGCGGGTGTTCCTGCAGGCGCGCCTCGATCTCGCCCAGCTCGATGCGGAAGCCGCGGATCTTCACCTGCTGGTCGATGCGCCCGAGGTATTCCACCTGGCCGTCGGCGCGCTGGCGCACGCGGTCGCCGGTGCGGTACAGGCGCCCGCCGGGCGCGCCGAAGGGGTCGGGCACGAAGCGTTCGGCGGTCAGCGCCGGGCGTTCGTGGTAACCGCGGGCCAGGCCGGCGCCGCCGACGTACAGCTCGCCGCCGGCGCCCTGGGGCACCAGGGCCAGGTCAGCGTCAAGGAGGCAGGCGCTGCGCTCGCCCACCAGGCTGCCGATGGGCACGCCGGCGCCGGCTTCCACCTGCTCCGGGGCCAGGGCCGCCAGGGGCATGACCACCGTCTCGGTGGGGCCGTAGGCGTTGAAGAAGTAGCGCGGCGCGAAGGCCTGGCGGATGCGTTGCAGGTGCTCGGCGGTCAGCGCCTCGCCGCCGGTGATGCACAGACGCACCGGCAGCTGCCGGCCCTGGGTCTGCAGCCACTGGGCCAGTTGGCTGCCGTAGCTGGGGGTGAAGCCGAGGATGCTCACCCGGTGCTCGGCGATCAGCTGGCAGATGTCCTCGGCGCCCCATTGGCCCTGGGCCCGCAGCACCACGTGGGCGCCGCACAGCAGCGGCGTCAGCAGGCGCTCGCTGGCGGCGTCAAAGTTGATGGAATAGAAGTGCAGCTCGCAGTCGTCGGCGCGCATGCCGAAGCGCTCGATCACCGCGCGGCAGTGCATGGCGATCTCGCCGTGGCACACCGCCACGCCCTTGGGCTTGCCGGTGGAGCCGGAGGTGTAGATCAGGTAGGCCAGGTGCTGCGGCTGGGCGAAGGCCGGCAGCGGGCCGTCGTCCAGCGCCGCCAGGGCCGCGCCCTCCTCCACCGGGCAGCAGCGGCCGACGCCTTCGGGCAGCGCGCCCAGGGCCTCGAATAGCGCCGGCTGGCCGAGCAGCAGGCGCACGCCGCTGTCCTCGATCATGTAGTGCAGGCGCTCCAGCGGGTATTCCGGGTCCAGCGGCACGTAGGCGCCGCCGGCCTTGAGGATCGCCAGCAGGCCGACGACCATTTCCAGCGAGCGTTCCAGGGCCAGGCCGACGCGCACTTCCGGGCCCACGCCGCGTTCGCGCAGCAGGCGCGCCAGGCGGTTGGCGCGGGCGTCCAGTTCGGCGTAGCTCAGGCTCTGGCCGGCGAAGGTCAGCGCCGGGGCCTGCGGCGTGGCCGCGGCCTGGGCGGCGAACAGGCCGTGCAGGGTGTCGCTCAGTTGCGGCCCGCTGCAGGTCAGCAGCGCGTCCTGCTCGCCGGCATCCAGCATTGGCAGCTCGCCCAGGCGCTGTTGCGGGTCGGCGATCATCGCCGCCAGCAGGTTCTGCCAGTGGCGCGCCATGCGGGCGATGCGCGGCTCGTCGAAGAGGTCGCGGCTGTAGGTCAGGCAGCAGCCCAGGCGCTGGTCGAGGTCGGTGACTTCCAGGTTGAGGTCGAACTTGGTGGCGCGGGCGTCGTTGACGCAGTACTCCACGGTCATCCCGGCCAGTTGGCGGGTCTGCTGGAACTCCCAGCGCTGGACGTTGCACATCACCTGGAACAGCGGGTTGTAGGCGGCGCTGCGCGGCGGCTGCAGGGCTTCCACCAGGTGGTCGAAGGGCAGGTCCTGGTGCGACTGGCCGTCGATCACCGTCTGCCGCACCTGCTCCAGCAGCCCGGCCACGCTCATCTGCCCGTCGAGGCGGCAGCGCAGCACCTGGGTGTTGAGGAAGGCGCCGATCAGCCCTTCGCTCTCCGGGCGGATGCGGTTGGCCACCGGCGCGCCGATGCGCAGGTCCTGCTGGCCGCTGTAGCGGTACAGCAGCACGGCCAGAGCGGCGGTCATGGTCATGAACTGGGTCAGACCGTTGCCGGCGTTGAAGCGGCGCACCCGCTCAGCCAGCTGTGGCGCCAGGTCGAAGCGGTAGAGGTCGCCGCGGTGGCTCTGCACCGGCGGCCGCAGGCGGTCGCCGGGCAGTTCCAGCACCGGATGCTCGTCGCCCAGCTGGGCGGTCCAGTAGTCCAGCTGGCGCTGGCGTTCGCCGGCTTCCAGCCAGTCGCGCTGCCACACGCTGTAGTCCAGGTATTGCACCGGCAGCGGCGCCAGGGGCGATTCGCCGCCAGCCAGGAAGGCCTCGTAGAGCGCGCTCAGCTCGCGGGCGAAGATGTCCATGGCCCAGCCTTCGGTGACGATGTGGTGGAGGGTCACCACCAGGTAGTGCTCGTCCTCGGCCAGGCGGACCATGTACACCCGCAGCAGCGGGCCCTGCTCGAGGTCGAAGGGCTTGTGCGCCTCGTCGTCGGCCAGTTGCTGCAGGGCCTGCTGGCGGGCGTCGGTGTCGAGGTGGGAGAAGTCCAGGCGCTGCATGCGCAGGCCGCTGTCCGCCTGCACCTGCTGATGCGGCACGCCGTCGACGCTGGGGAAGCGGGTGCGCAGGGTCTCGTGGCGCTGCACCAGGGCCTGCAGGGCGCGCTCGAAGCAGTCCACATCCAGCGCGCCGCGCAGCCGCGCCATGCCGCCGACGTTGTAGGCCGGGCTGTCCGGCTCCAGTTGCCAGAGGAACCACATGCGCTGCTGCGAGTAGGACAGCGGCACGCGCTGGCTGCGGTCCACCGGGCGGATCGCGCCCTGGCTGTCGCGGCTGCCGGCGGCGCGCAGCTGGCGTACCCGCTCGGCGAAGGCGCCCAGGCGGCTGGCGTCGAACAGCTCGCGCAGCGGCAGTTCGATGGCGAAGGCCTGGCGCGCGCGGGAGACGATCCGGGTGGCCAGCAGCGAGTGCCCGCCCAGCTCGAAGAAGTCGTCGTCCAGGCCCACTTGCGGCAGGCCCAGCACTTCGCTCCAGATGGCGGCCAGGCGCTGCTCCACTTCGTCGCGCGGAGCGACGTGCTCGCGCTGCTGCCCGCTCGGTTCGGGCAGGGCCTTGAGGTTCAGCTTGCCGCTGGGGCCCAGGGGCATGCTGGCCAGGCGCATGAGTTGCGCCGGGACCATGTATTCCGGCAACGCTGCCTGCAACGCGGTGCGCAGGGCCTGGCCGTGTTCGGCCTCGGCCGGGGCATCGGCGGTCGCGGTGTAGTAGCCCAGCAGTTGGCTGCCGAGGTTGCCGGCCTGGCGGATCAGCACCACGGCCTGGGCCACGCCGGGCTGGGCCAGCAGGCGCGCGCGGATTTCGTCCAGCTCGATGCGGAAGCCGCGCAGCTTCACCTGGCCGTCCTGGCGGCCGAGGTATTCCAGCACGCCCTGCTCGCTCCAGCGCGCGCGGTCGCCGGTGCGATACAGCCGTGCGCCGGGCGCGCCCAGCGGGTCGGCGACGAAGCGTTCGGCGCTCAGCCCCGGGCGGCCCTGGTAGCCGCGGGCCAGACCGATGCCGCCGATGCACAGCTCGCCGGCGGCGCCCGGCGGCAGCGGATTGAGTTCGCTGTCGAGGACGCGGCAGATGACGTTGCCCAGCGGCCGGCCGATGGGCGAGCGTGCGCCATCCTCCAGCGAACAGTGCCAGTGGGTGACGTTGATCGCGGTTTCAGTCGGGCCGTAGCGGTTGTGCAGGGCCATGCCGGGCAGGCGTTGCAGCACGCGGTCGCGCAGCTGCGCCGGCAGCGCCTCGCCGCCGGAGAACAGGCGGCGCAGGCTGGTGCACTCCTCCACGCCCGGCTCGTCGATGAACAGTTGCAGCAACGGCGGCACGAAGTGCAGCGTGGTCACGCCGAACTGCCGCACCAGTTGGGCGATGCGCGCCGGGTCGCGGTGTTCGCCGGGGCCGGCCAGCACCAGGCGGCAGCCCGCCAGCAGCGGCCAGAAGCATTCCCACACCGAGACGTCGAAGCTCACCGGGGCCTTCTGCATCAGCACGTCGTCGGCCTGCAGCGCGTAGGTGGCCTGCATCCATTGCAGGCGTTCGGCCAGGGCGGCGTGGGTGTTGCCTACGCCCTTGGGCTGGCCGGTGGAGCCGGAGGTGTAGATGACGTAGGCCAGGTTGGCGCCGTGCAGGTGCAGGCCCGGCGCGCTGCTCGGCCAGCCGTCCAGCTTGAGGCCGTCGAAGCACAGGGTGGCGACGCCTTCCAGGCTCGGCAGGCGTTCCAGCAGGTGGGACTGGGTCAGCAGCAGGCTGGCGCCGCAATCGTCGAGCATGTAGGCCAGGCGCTCGGCGGGGTAGTCCGCGTCCAGCGGCACGTAGGCGCCGCCGGCCTTGAGGATGGCCAGCAGGCCCACCAGCAGCTGCGGCGAGCGTTCGGCGCAGATGGCCACCGGCACGTCGGGGCCCACGCCCTTGTCGCGCAAGTAGTGGGCCAGGCGGTTGGCCTGGGCGTGCAGCTCGGCATGGCTGAGTTCGCCGCCGTCCCATTGCAGCGCCACGCGTTCGGCATATTCCGCCTGCGCACGCTCCAACTGCTCCGGCAGCCAGGCGCGTGCCGGCTCGCAGGGCGCGCTGCCCCACTGTTCCAGGCGCGCCAGTTCCGCGTCCGTCGCCAGGGCGATGTCGCCCAGGCACAGCTGCGGTTGTGCCACCACCTGGCGCAGCAGCGCCACGTACTGGTCGGCCAGGCGCTGGATGCTGGCCACGTCGAACAGCTCGGCGGCGTAGTCGAAGTTCAGGCGCAGACGGCCGCGGGCGTCTTCCTCGGTCTGCAATTGCAGGTCGAACTTGGCCTCGCGGCTGTGCCAAGGGAGTTCCTCGGCCAGCAGGCCGGGCAGCCGGCGCAGGGCGGAAAGGTCGCGCTGCTGGTGGTTGAACAGCACCTGGAACGGCTGGCCGCCGTGGCCCGGCAGGGCTTCCAGCAGGCTGTCGAAGGGCAGGTCCTGGTGTTCCTGGGCGCCCAGGGTGGCTTCGCGCACCTGGGCCAGCAGTTGCCCGAAGGCCTGCCGCGGGGCAGGCGTGGCGCGCAGCACCAGGGTGTTGATGAAGAAGCCCACCAGCCCCTGGACTTCCTGGCGCTGGCGGTTGGCGCTGGGCACGCCGACGCGGATGTCGGCCTGCCCGCTGTGGCGGTGCAGCAGGGCCTGGAAGGCCGCCAGCAGCCACATGAAGACGCTGGCCTGGTTGGCCTGGGCCGCTTCGCGCAGGGCCTGGCCGAGCTTGTCGTCCAGGCGCAGGCTCAGGCGCGCCGCCGGCGAGGCGGCGTTGCCGCGCGGGTGGTCGGTGGGCAGTTCCAGTACCGGGGCTTCCTCGCCCAGCTGTTCGCGCCAGTAGGCCAGTTGGCGGGCGCCCTCGCCCGCCTCCAGCCACTGGCGCTGCCAGCTGGCGAACTCGGCATAGCCGACCGGCAGCGGCGCCAGTTCGGCGGCCTGGCCGCCCTGCGCTTCGGCGTACAGGCGGGCGAATTCGTCCAGCAGCAGGTTCAGCGACCAGCCGTCGGCCACGATGTGGTGCAGGGTCACCCACAGCTGGTGCAGGTCGTCGTCCAGGCGCACCAGGCTCACCCGCAGCAGCGGGCCCTTCTCCAGGTCGAACGGCTCGCGGGCCTCGGCCTCGCGGCGTTGTTCGGCTTCGCTGGCGTCCAGTTGCAGCACCTGCCAGTGGAATTCGCCGCGCGGCTCGATGCGCTGCAGCGCCTGGCCGTCGCGTTCGAGGAAGCGCGTGCGCAGCGATTCGTGGCGCTGCACCAGGCGGGCGAAGCTGCCGTAGACCGCGTCTTCGTCCAGTTCGCCGCGCAGCAGCAGGCCGCCGGGGATGTTGTAGGCGCAGCCGCGGGGTTCGATCTGCCAGTTCAGCCACAGGCGGCGCTGGGCCGCGGATTGCGGCAGGTCGCCGCCGCGCGGCAGCTGGGCCATGGGCGCTTCCGCCGCGGCGCCATTGGCCAGGCGAGCGGCCACGGCGGCGCTGAAGGTGGCCAGGCTCGGCGCTTCGAACAGCAGGCGCAGGTTCAGGTTGACGCCCAAAGCCTCGCGCAACGCGGCCATGACCTGGGCGGCGGCGATGGAGTTGCCGCCGAGCAGGAAGAAGTTGTCGTCCGCGCCTACGCGCTCGACGCCCAGGTGCTCGCGCCAGAGTTCGGCGATGCGCGCCTGCAAGGCATCGGCGCCTTGCTCCGGCGCGGCTTCGGCCCGGGATGCCTGGCCGGGGTAGACGGCGTAGGCGTCCAGGCTGCCGTCGGCCAGGCGCGTGCGGCAGGCCGAGCGTTGCAGCTTGCCGCTGGAGGTGCGCGGCAGCGCGCCGGGGTTGAGCAGCGCCACCACCTTCGGTGCTTCCTGGCAGGCCTCGGCCACCGCCTGGCGGATCGCGTCGATCAGGGCGTCGGCCGGGATGCGCTTCTGCAGCGCGCGGCCGACCTCGGCGGCGATGCCGATGCCCTCCTCGCCATCGACCTGCACGGCGAAGGCGGCCACGCGGCCCTTGCGCACCGCGTCCACCTCGGTTTCCACGGCACGTTCGATGTCCTGCGGGTAGAGATTGTGGCCGCGGATGATGAGCATGTCCTTCAGGCGCCCGGTGACGTACAGCTCGCCGTCGCGCAGGCAGCCCAGGTCGCCGGTGCGCAGCCAGGTGCGGCCGTCGCGTTCGACGAAGGCCTTGGCCGTGGCCTCGGGGTTGTGCCAGTAGCCGTGGGCGATGCTCGGCCCGGCGGCCCAGACCTCGCCCACCTGGTTCTCGCCCAGGACGGCGCCATCGGTGGCGTCGACGATCATTACCGCATGCTCGGGCTGGCTGCGACCGCAACACATGAGCACGCTGTCGCTGCCCGCTTCGATGCGGTTCTGCGCCAGGGCCGCCTCGTCCACGCCCAGGGCGGCGATGCCCTGGCCGCGCTGGCCGCCGCTGACGAACAGGGTGGCCTCGGCCAGGCCGTAGCAGGCGAAGAAGCTGGAGGCCTCGAAGCGGCTGGCGGCGAACTTGGCGGCGAAATTATCCAGGCTGTCCTGGCGGATCGGTTCGGAGCCGGAGAAGGCCACGCGCCAGCGGCTCAGGTCCAGGCCGGCCAGGGCCGATTCGCTGACGCGCTCGGTGCACAGGCGATAGGCGAAGTCCGGCCCGCCGCTGACGGTGCCGCCGTGCTGGCTGATGGCTTCCAGCCAGCGCAACGGGCGTTCGAGGAAGTAGCGCGGCGACATCAGCACGCAGGGCACGCCGCTGTAGACCGGCTGCAGCAGGCCGCCGATCAGGCCCATGTCGTGGTACAGCGGCAGCCAGCTGACGATCACGTCGTCGGCGCCGATGCCGAAGCCGCCGCGGATCAGCCGCTCGTTGGCCACCAGGTTGCCGTGGCTGACCTGCACGCCCTTGGGCAGCGCGGTGGAGCCGGAGGTGTACTGCAGGAAGGCGATGTGCTCGGGGCGGACCTCAGTCTCCACCCAGGCCTCGGCGCCGGCCAGGTCCAGTTCGTCGACGCACAGCAGTTGCGGCGCGGCGGCGCCGGACAGCGCCGGGCAGCCTTCCAGCAGCGCCCCGCGCAGTTCGGCCTGGGTCAGCACCAGGCGCGGCGCGCAGTCGTCGATGATCGACAGCAGGCGCTCCTGGTGGTGGCGGCGCGCCGACTCCGGCGGGTAGGCGGGCACCGCGACGATGCCGGCGTACAGGCAGCCGAAGAAGGCGGCGACGTAGTCCGGGCCGCTGGGGAACAGCAGCACCGCGCGCTCGCCCTGCCCCGCCCGGGCCTGCAGCGCGGCGGCGATGCAGCGGGCGCGGCGGTCCAGCTCGGCGTAACTGAGCACCACGTCGCCGGCGCCGTCTTCGGCCAGGAAGCGCAGGGCCAGCCGGTCGGGTTGGGCGCCGGCGCGCTCGCGCAGAGCCTGGGCCATGGAGATGGGATGTTCGAACGCGTCCATTGTGTGTTTCCTGCTGAGTGCACCGCGACTGGTCATCGACCGGAAAAGTCCCACTTGGGCCTTCAGCCGGTTCTCTCAGAGGTGTACGGACGATCATTCGAAATAATTAGTGTTCTCAGCTAGGCCGGCGAGCTCGCGCAGATGGCACAAAGCCAGTCTGCATGGGGCTTTCCGGCCTGGAAGAACATTCATTTACAATTGTTGACAATGATTCTCATTTCAAATACTTTCCGGCTCGGCTCGCTGGATGCGTACCTGACTAGCGAATTGCCCACCCACACTGCCGCTAGGTGATTCTCATGCTGGATGAACTGCCCACCTCCCGTTATGCCTCGCCGTTGGTCGCGACCTTCATCGAGAATCGCTCCATCCTGGTCAAGTTCGCCTCGTGCTTCCTCGGTTGCCGTTCCCATGCCGAGGACGTGGTGCAGGACACCTTCTTCCGCCTGCAGAACGCCTCCGGCGCCTCCATTCCGCTGAAGGCGCAGATGAGCTACCTGTTCCAGGTGGTGCGCAACCTGGCCATCGACCACTACCGCAAGCAGGCGCTGGAGCAGCGCCACACCGGCGCGCCCCAGGAACTGATGGAGGCCGAGGCGGCCTACGGCGGCACGCCGGAAACCCTGCACATCAACTTCGACACCCTCGAGCAGATCGACGAAGCCCTGAGCCAGCTGCCCGAGCGCACCCGCTACGCCTTCGAGATGTACCGCCTGCACGGCGTGCAGCAGAAGGAGATCGCCCGCGAGCTGGGGGTTTCCCCGACTCTGGTCAATTTCATGATCCGCGATGCCCTGCTGCATTGCTGCGCCAGCGTGGCCAAGGACGAACAGCCCGCCCGCCGCGCCTGAAGCCCCTTGCGCCCCGGTGCCGGATGCCGTGCATCGCCGGGGCAAGGGGCCGCCGTCCCTGGCGCGTCCCATACTCCCGACGGAATCTTCCCGCTTTACCACCCCCGCCCCTGAATCTCCGCCAATACCCCCGGCGCGGCGCCCGGCCTTGTCCATAATGGCGCCCTAACGTCCGCAATCCACCCGCATCCAGCCATGGCGTCGAGTCCCTCGAACGCGCACTCGCGCCAGGCATGTCCGGCCGGGTGGATGGCGAGGCGATCTCCACAGTATCGACGGAATCCACCATGTCCTTGGGGCCCATGCCCAGGCTCAACCTGCGCACCTTGATCCTTCTGTTCGCCTCGCTGGCGGCCATCGCGACCCTGGCCAACGACCTGTTCGCCACCTACCGGATCCAGCGGGAGACGCTGGTCCTCAGTGCGCTGGAGCACAACCGGGCCTATGCGGCCAAGGTTGCGCTGAGCATCAACCAGAGCCTCGCCTCGTCCCTGGACCGCCTGGCCTACAGCGCGGCCGTCCTCGGGCGCGACTTCGCCGATGCGGCGGTCCGAGGCGCCGAGGTGGAACGCCTGGTCCGCCAGGACGGCAGCTTCAACACCGTGGTCATCGTCGACGCGACCGGGCGGATCCTCAGCGCCATTCCCCAATGGCTCAGCGCCAATGGCCGCAAGATCCTCTCCAAGCGCCCCCTGGAAATGCGCCAGGCGATGATCAGCCCGGCCTTCCATTCGCAATCCGGCGAACGGGTGGTGTTCGTCTCCCACCCGGTCTGGAACGCTCGCGGCGACTACCTCGGCCTGGTCGGCGGGACCATCTACCTGAACCGCGCCAATTCGCTGAACCACATCGTCAGCCGGCACTTCCAGGAGGACACCTCCTTTGTCTACCTGGTGGACGAACAACGCCAGTTGCTCTACCACCCCGAGCGCGAACGCATCGGCCAGACGATCGGCGTCAACGCCGCGGTGGACGCCGCGCTGCGCGGCGAAAGCGGCGCCATGCAGGTTACCAATCACGAGGGCCTGGAGATGCTCGCGGGCTACGCGGCGGTATCGGACAGCGGCTGGGGCGTGGTCTCGCAGCAGCCGCTGAGCGTCACCCTCGGCGCCGTGCGCGCGCTGATGCTGCAGGTGCTGGCGGGGATCGTGCCGATGATCCTGCTCGGCTTCCCGCTGCTGTGGTGGATAGCCGCGCGGATCAGCCATCCCCTGCGCCGGCTGGCCGACTACGCGGCGCAGCTGGACAACACCGAGCGCATCGAGGGGGTGCGCGCTTGGTACTTCGAGGCCTGGCGCATCCGCCGGGCGCTGATCATCGGCGGGCAGATGACCCAGGAGCGCATCGGCCAGCTCAACCGCCAGGCCCAGAGCGACCCGCTGACCGGCCTGGCGAACCGCCGGGCGCTGGAGGCCACCCTGGCGAGCTGGGTGGCGCGCGGCGAGCCCTTCGCGGTCATCAGCATGGACATCGACCACTTCAAGCAGGTCAACGACACCTTCGGCCATGCCGCCGGCGACCAGGTGCTGCAGGCCTTTGCCGAGGTGCTGCGGTGCAACTCGCGCAGCGCCGACCTGCCGTGCCGTGCCGGCGGCGAGGAGTTCATCCTGCTGCTGCCGGGCACCTCGCTCGGCGTGGCGGCGGAAGTCGCCGAGCGCATCCGCCTGACGACGGAACGCACGGACTTCCCGCAGGTGGGCCGGGTGACACTGTCGCTGGGCGTGGCCTTCAGCAGCGAGGGGCGGACGGACGTCGGCGCGGTGCTAGCGACTGCCGACGCCCTGCTCTACCAGGCCAAACAGGCCGGCCGCAACCGCGTCATGGTGGCGGATGAGCGGCCGGTTGGCGTGGCGCAGCCACATCCGTCCTGAGGGGCGGTGAGTCCAATCGCGGACGGAGTCCGCTCCTACGCCTGTGCCTCCCTGGAACCGTAGGAGCGGACTCTGTCCGCGATTCGGCGGATAACGCCGTAGGCGTTATGCGCCCTACGGATTTCCGACGGGGTTGCGCCAGAGGTTGGGGCTCTGCAAAGAGCGCCCTCTCCCCAGCCCTCTCCCGCAAGCGGGAGAGGGGGCCATTCGTGCCACCGGGGTGTCCGGCGTGGCCGGTGAGTCCAATCGCGGACAAAGTCCGCTCCTACGCCCGTGCTTCCCTGTAACCGTAGGAGCAACTGTCTTGTGCCGCTCTTCGTAGGATGGGTTGAGCTTGCGAAACCCATGCGGTCACGGCGATGGGTATCGCTTCGCTCAACGCCATCCTACGAAAAGCTGTGCTTCCTGGAACCGTAGGAGCGGACTCTGTCCGCGATTCGGATTTCCAGAGAAACCTCCGCGCACTCCGGAACGCCCCTTCAGAAGGCCGAACGAAGCCCCCGCTCAGGAGGTCATGCGACATGGATGTCGCGAGAGCCCCGCGGGCTACAGGGACGTACCCTCGGGGCGGGCCTCCGTGGCGGGGGAATTCGTGAGGGTAGCCCGGCTCCATCGGGCCCGTATGTCGGGGCAAGCCTTTTTGGTTCCTTTTTGCGGGGGTGGCCTTCCACCGTTTGACAAAAGGGACTCGCCCGAGGGGGCGAAACAAGAGACATCCGAGCACTCGGAGCGGCGCGGTACACCAAGCCCCCAAGTCTCTGGGTTCCCGCGTTCGCGGGAATGACGGGGTTGAGGTCGGAGCGCAGGCCCAAGAGCCGCAAACGAAGCCCTAGCCCACCCCACATGAAAATGCCGTTTCCCCCATGAAGAGAAACGGCATTCTCTCTTAAGTGAACAGCCTCGTTACGCGAACCTCAGGCAGGCTGCTTGGCATAGCGCGCCAGCGTCGGATCACGCTGCATCACCGCCAGAGTATTGGCATAAACCTGCTCCCCAGTCGCATCCTTACTGGCAAAAATCTCCCCAAAGTGCCGCTGAGTAACCTGCGCGAAATGCGCACGATCCTGAGCCTGCACCCCCAGCAGGGTGGCATAGGCATCCAACGCATCCCCATGCCCCTTGGCCATATCCTCGGCAATGTTGTCGAGCATGCCGTTCATGGCAAAGATCGAACGACCGCCATACCCCAGCCGCGCATCGGAGTTGCAGCCGTTGGTGCCGGAAGTCAGGCCGAAGGTGGCGTTGCCCGAAGTCCCGTTGGTGGTAGTGGCCAGCAGGTGCGGGAACAACCCGCGCTGCCCTTCGAACAGCATGTTGCCCCAACCGCAGCCATTGCCCCCGGCCTGGTCCGCCTGGGCGAACAGGCTGGCGGCGCCGAGAACCGCGAAGATCGCACTCTTGCCGAGCAGTTTGCTTGTCATGGATGTCGTTCCTTGGTCGTTTGACGTGGTTGGCGTGCCCTACCCCTTCGCTGTCCAGCACGGCTGGAACAGCCTGGCTCGACTTTAGGTTTAGGCAAGGAATGGCCAGGTTTCAAACTTCGGCCGGTCGGTATTTGCATGGAGAATTCGCGATATCGAAAACATATGGCCGACTTATCGAGGCGGAACCTCGATCGACGATGCGCTGCGAAATCCGTCCCACAGGTGTTCTCCGCAACGACAGCAGCTGGAAAAACCCGCAAGGCAAGCGAATATGTCTGTGGAGAGCTTTGATGCTGCGGGAAGCCTATGCGGGCTTGGGCAGCGCAGGAAGCAACGCCACAGGGGGAGCAAAGATGTCATTCACACTGCCCGATGCTTTGTCGCACTATCGCGCAACCTTGGACAAGAACCATAAGTTCTGGGGCTACTTCCAGTTGGTAGCCTCGGCTACCGCAGCTTTCGCCTGGTCCCGCGATAGATTCGAAAACGGCCAGTTGCTGTTACCTCTCGCAGCGGCTTTCGCAGTCTTCGCCATATTGAACTGGCGCTTGGTAGTGGAATCCCAGGAGGAACTCCTGATCGCAGCAAGGTGCGTCAAGGACTACGCATCGAAGATCGGCGTACCCGATGAGTTGTTGCCCATGATCCAGGCGATCAAACCCGATTCGACCCTTCGGGTAGGCGTCTGGCATGCCGTTTTGTCGATGGCCACACTCGCTGCCGTTATCTGGGCTCATTGCGGGTTGGAGCCATTGCGCAACTGACGTTGGCCGCTACCGCGCAGCGCTTCCAGGCACATCGGCGTCGAATCCAGGCAACTCCGGCGTGGCCGTTGCCCCTATGGTGACGGGCCACATCCCACCGACCTGGAACTGTCATGTCCGACTTCATCACCGTACTGCGCGAAACCTGCCCCACCCCCGTGCTGGATGCCACCAAGTGGAAGCGCATCGGCGGCGACCCGCACACCGTCAACCTCAACGCCTACACCTCGGCGGACGGCAGCAAGATCATGGGCACCTGGATCTGCACCCCCGGCAAGTTCGAGGTGAACTACGAGAAGTGGGAGTACTGCCACTTCCTCGACGGCTACTGCATCATCACCCCCGAAGGCGAGCAGCCGGTGCACCTGAAGGCCGGCGACGTGTTCGTCATCGAGCCGGGGCTGAAAGGCACCTGGGAAGTGGTGGAGACGGTGCGCAAGTATTTCGTGTTTGCCTAACGCCTATGGCGTTATCCGCCAATCGCGGACGGAGTCCGCTCCTACGGTTCCAGGGAAGCACGGACGTAGGAGCGGACTTCGTCCGCGATGGCCCTCGGCAACGCCAGTGTTCCGGCCAACGGCGGATAACCGCGAACGGTTATGCGCCCTACGACTCGCCTGCATTGGCCAGCAGCCGGCGGGCGCGGGCCAGGACCGGGGCGTCGACCATCTGGCCGTCCACCTGGAAGGCCGCTGCGCCGCTTTCGGCCGCAGCCAGCACCCGGCGCGCCCAGGCCAGTTCCTCGGCGCTGGGGGCCAGCGCGGCATGGAGCACGGCGACCTGCTTCGGGTGGATGCACAGCGCGCCCACCAGGCCCAGGTCGCGGCCATGGCGGAGGGTCGCGGCGAAGCCTTCGGCGTCGTCGAAGGCCGGGTAGACGGTGTCCAGCGGCGCCTGCAGGCCGTTGACCCGCGAATGCAGCAGCAGGCTCAGGCGCACCTGGTCGTAGACGCTGGCGGCCGCGGCTGTGCCGCTGCTCATGCCGATGTCCAGGGCCAGATCGAGGCCGCCGAAGGTCAGGCGCTCGACGCCGGCGCAGGCGGCGATCTCCGTCACTGCCAGCAAGCCGCGGGCGCTCTCGATCAACGGCCAGATCGGCTTGCCGCAGGCCGCCGCTTCGCGCAGGTCGTCGGCGCATTCGACCTTGGGCAAGAGGATGCCCGCCACTCCGGGCTGGCGTCGGCACAGTTCCAGGTCCGCGGCATGCTCGGGGTGCCCGGCGGCGTTCACCCGCACCCGCACGCGGGCCTGCGGGTTGGCTTCGAGGAAGGCCGCCAGGTCGTCGCGGGCGCGGGCCTTGAGCGCGGGCTCGACGGCGTCTTCCAGGTCGACGATCACGGCGTCGGCGCCGCTGGCCAGGGCCTTGGCGAAGCGCTCCGGGCGGCTGCCGGGGACGAACAGGGCGGAACGGACGATCGGAGTCATGCGGGGTCCTTGGTCAGGTTCGGCTCACACCGCGCCCTGCTCGTGCAGGCGCTGGATGTCGGCGGCGCTGTAGCCCAGCTCGGCGAGCAGGCCGTCGGTATGTTCACCGAGACCCGGCACCGCGTCCATGCGCGGCGCATAGGCATTGCTGCGGGCCGGCGGCAGCAGCGCCGGCAGGCGGCCCACCGGGCTGTCGATCTCGCGCCAGGCGTCGCGGGCCTGCAGTTGCGGGTGGTTCCACAGGCCCTGCATGTCGTTGACGTGGGCGTTGGCGATCTGCGCCTGCTCCAGGCGCGCCACCACTTCCGCCGCGCTCAACCCGGCAAAGGCCTCGATTATCAATGCGCGCAGGGCGTCGCGGTTGGCCACCCGCAGGCTGGTGGCGGTGAAGCGCGGGTCCGCCGCCAGTTCCGGGCGCTGCAGCACCACTTCGCAGAACAGCTTCCACTCGCGCTCGTTCTGCACGCCGAGCATCACGTTCTTGCCGTCGCCAGCGGGGAATGGTCCATAGGGGTAGATGGTGGCGTGGGCCGCGCCGGCGCGCGGCGGTTGCGCCTGGCCTTCGAAGGCGTAGTACATGGGGAAGCCCATCCACTCGGCCATGCCCTCGAGCATGGAGACCTCCACCCGGCTGCCCTCCCCCGTGCGCCCGCGCAGCAGCAGCGCCGAGAGGATGCCGCTGTAGGCGTACATGCCGGCGGAGATGTCGGCGATGGAGCAGCCGGCCTTGGCCATTTCGTCCGGGCCGGGGCCGCCGGTGACCGAGAGGAAGCCGCTCTCGCTCTGGATCAGCAGGTCGTAGGCCTTCTTCTGCTCGTAGGGGCCGCCTTCGCCATAGCCGGAGATGTCGCAGACGATCAGGCGCGGGAAGCGTTCGTGCAGCGCCTCGAACGACAGCCCCAGGCGCGCGGCGGCGCCGGGCGCGAGGTTCTGCACCAGTACGTCGGCCTGTTCCAGCAGTTGCTCCAGCACGGCGTGGGCCCCGCCCTGCTTGAGGTCCAGGGCCAGGCTTTGCTTGGAGCGGTTGGTCCAGACGAAGTGCGAGGCCATGCCGCGCACGCGCTCGTCATAGCCGCGGGCGAAGTCGCCGACGCCGGGGCGCTCGACCTTGATGACGCGGGCGCCGAGGTCGGCCAGCTGACGGGTGCAGAACGGCGCGGCGATGGCGTGTTCCAGGCTGATGACGGTGATGCCGTCGAGGGGACGCGGGTTCATGGGCGCTCCAGGTGTCTCGTGCGCCGCCGCCATGGACGGCGCGGCGCTGTCGGTGTGTATCCACGGTCCGGGCGGGCGGCGCCCCGCGCTCTGTGAACCCCCGGGTTCCGGAGGCCGCCCGCCCGGGCCGTGGGCTACTCAGGCAAAGGCTTCCAGGCTCGGCAGGTCGTGCAGGCGCCAACTGGCGTCGATCAGCCGGCTGGCCTCGGCTTCGCCGCGGGCGCCGGCGAAGGCCAGCAGGCGGCGGAACTTGTCTTCCAGCTCGGCGCGGCTGAGGCTGTTGCCCGGGTCGCCCTTGGGCTCGTCGATGGCGCCGTGCAACTGGCGGCCATCGCTGGTGAGCACCTCGACGCGGCCCAGCCAGCGCTGCGGGTAGGCGCAGTCCACTTCGGCATCCAGCTGCATGCCCACCTTGTCGCGGAAGGCCGCCACGCGCGGGTCCTGCAGGGCGAACTGCTCGAACTCCACCAGCCCGGCCTTGCCGTGCACGGCGATCAGGCCCAGCACCGTGCCCATGGAGAACTTCGCCTGGTGCACCGTCTGCGGCACCACCACACGGCCGAGCACGTCGATGGCGCCCTGGTGCACGCGGGTGGTGACGCGCCCGATGTCCTCGGCCTGCAGCCCCTCGCGCTGCATCAGCGCCAGCAGGGCGTCGGCCGCGGGATGGGTGTGGCGGCAGGAGGCGTGGAACTTGAACGAAGTCTCGACCAGCGCCCAGCGGCTGCCCAGGCCGTCCACCAGCCGGCGCGGGTCGGCGTCGCTGGACATGCCGGCGGCCATGCCCTGCTCGCCTTCGAGGATGTTCTGCGCGCCGCTGAGGCCATCGGCGGTCAGGTAGGCGGCGAGCAGGCCATCGGCGGCGGCCTTGGCGGTGTGCAGCTGCTTGGAGTCGGCGGCATCGCGGAGGAATTCCCAGAGCCCGGCGGCCTGGGTCCCGGCGCTGCCCAGGCAGTTCACCAACTGGCGGGCGTCCAGGCCCAGCAGCTTGCCAACGGCTACGGCGGCGGCCAGGGTGCCGACCGTGGCGGTGGTGTGGAAGATGCGGTAGTGCGAGCGGCCGAGGAATTCGCCGATGCGGATGCCCGCCTCGTAGCCGGCGACCGCCGCGAGGATCAGTTCGCGGCCGGACTTGCCCAGGTCCTGGGCGGCGGCCAGGGCTGCCGGGAATACCACCGTGGCCGGGTGCAGCACCGAGCTGTTGTGCAGGTCGTCCTGTTCCACCAGGTGCGAGCTGGCGCCATTGACCAGCGCGGCGAAGTACGCCGAAGTCGATGAACCGTCGACCAGCACGCGGCTGCGTCCGTCCACGGGGCCCATGCGCTGTGCATAGCGCTGGAACAGCGGGATCGGATGGCGGCCCTGGCTGGCCAGGGCCGAGCCCAGCCAGTCGAGGAACAGGTCTTCGGTGCGCGCGACCACTGCGGCCGGCAGGTCTTCGTAGCGCAGGCCGGCGAGGAATTCGGCCAGGGCGTGGGTATTGTTCATCGCTTGTCGTCCTTGGGCTCGCAGGTCAGAAGGAACGCGGCAGTTCGAGCAGGTGCTCGGCCACGTAGGACAGGATCAGGTTGGTGGAGATCGGCGCCACCTGGTACAGGCGCGTCTCGCGGAACTTGCGCTCGACGTCGTATTCGTTGGCGAAGCCGAAGCCGCCGTGGGTCTGCAGGCAGGCGTTGGCCGCCTCCCAGCTGGCCTTGGCCGCCAGGTACTTGGCCATGTTCGCCGCGGCCCCGGCGTTGCGCCCGGCGTCGTATTCCGCGCAGGCCTTCCAGCGCATCAGGTCGGCCGCTTCCACCTCGATGTGCGCCTCGGCGATGGGGAACTGCACGCCCTGGTTCTGCCCGATGGGCCGGCCGAACACCACGCGGTCGCGGGCGTACTGGCTGGCCTTCTCGATGAACCAGCGGCCATCGCCGATGCACTCGGCGGCGATCAGCGTGCGCTCGGCGTTGAGCCCGTCGAGGATGTAGCGGAAGCCCTTGCCCTCCTCGCCGATCAGGCTGCTGGCGGGGATTTCCAGGTTGTCGAAGAACAGCTCGTTGGTCTCGTGGTTGACCATGTTGGCGATCGGCTGCACGGTCAGGCCGTTGCCGATGGCCTCGCGCAGGTCGACCAGGAAGATCGACATGCCGTCGGCCTTCTTCTTCACCTCGGCCAGCGGCGTGGTGCGCGCCAGCAGGATCATCAGGTCGGAGTGCTGGACGCGGGAGATCCACACCTTCTGCCCGTTGACCACGTACTTGTCGCCCTGGCGCACGGCGGTGGTCTTGATCTTGGTGGTGTCGGTGCCGGTGGTCGGCTCGGTGACGCCCATGGACTGCAAGCGCAGTTCGCCGCTGGCCAGCTTCGGCAGGTAGTAGCGCTTCTGCTCCTCGCTGCCATTCCGCAGCAGGGTGAACATGTTGTACATCTGCCCGTGGATGGTCCCGGAGTTGCCGCCGCAGTGGTTCACTTCCTCGAGGATCACCGAGGCCTCGGCCAGGCCCAGGCCGGAGCCGCCGTACTCTTCCGGGATCATCGCCGACAGCCAGCCGGCCTCGGTCATGGCCTTGACGAAGGCTTCGGGGAAGCCCTTGCATTCGTCGATCTCGCGCCAGTAGGCGCTGGGGAATTCCGCGCACAGGGCGCGCACGCCTTCGCGGATGGCCTGCAGTTCTTCCGGGGTGCTGCTCATGGGGGTTCCTCGATGGGGGTTCAGTCGAATTCCACTTCGCCGCGCTGGGCGATGCCGGCTGCGTTGCCGGCCCAGACCTCGGCCTTGCCGGGACCGCTGGGGCGGCCGCCCAGCTCGAACGGCTCGGGGCTGATCAGCGGGCGCAGGCCGCGGTAGGCGAAGCGGCGCAGGCGCGCCTGGGGGTTGGCGCGGCAGAAGGCGCGCAGGTTCAGGGTGGCGATCAGCGGGCCGTGCACCACCAGGCCGGGGTAGCCTTCGGCGCCGGTGACGTAGGGCCAGTCGTAATGGATGCGGTGGCCATTGAAGGTCACTGCGGAATAGCGGAACAGCAGCACCGGGCTGGGCTCGACCGCCTCGCGCCAGGCGCCTTCGGGCAGCGCCTCGGTGCCGCCGAGCTTGGGCGGGCTGGGTTCGCGGTAGACGATGTCCTGCTCCTCGCGCAGGGCCAGGCGGCCGTCCTGCAGGTAGTCGTGGCGCAGGGTGACGAACAGCAGCGCGCCGGTGCGCCCGCGCTTTTCCTCGACCTTGAGGATGGTGGTCACCCGGCTGGCTTCGCGGCCGACGCGCAGCGGCTCGTGAAACTCCAGGCGGCCGCCGGCCCACATGCGGTTGCGCCCATCCGCCGGCGGCAGGAAGCCGCCGCGCGCGGGGTGGCCGTCGGCGCCCAGGCCGGCCTCGGGCACGGCGTCCTGGAAGAACGCCCAATGCCACAGCGGCGGCAGCGCGTCGCCGGCGGCGGGGGCCGGCTCGCCGAGGGTGGCGGCCAGGCGGCTGACCAGCAACGTGCTCAGTTCTTCCTGGCTTTCCTGGGTGCGGCCTATCCAGGCTGCGTAGGACATTTCACTCATGGTTTCTCTTCCGTGGAAGTTTCCGAACAGGATGCCGAGGGGCTTGCGTTCCGAGAATCCGCATTTTCATAATCCGGCGTTAACCGAAACCGAACGCCACCCGGACGCCCTCATCATGCACTTCGACCTGGCCGACCTGCGCCTCTTCGTGCACATCGCCGAATCCCCCAGCCTGACCCAGGGCGCCCGCCGCGCGCACCTCTCGGCGGCCGCCGCCAGCGCCCGCATCAAGGCCCTGGAAAGCCAGCTCGACAGCCGCCTGCTGTACCGCGACAACCGTGGCGTGGAGCTGACCCCCAGCGGCCAGCGCCTGCTGCAGCACGCGCGCCTGATCCTGCGCCAGGTGGAGCGGCTCAAGGACGACTTCGGCGAACAGGGCGGCGACCAGGCCGGGCACATCCGCATCTTCGCCAACACCACGGCGGTCACCGAGTTCCTCCCGGAGGTGCTGGCCAGCTTCCTCGCCGAGCGCCCCGCCGTCACCGTGGACCTGCAGGAGCGCCTGAACCGCGACATCGTCCGCGCCATCCTCGACGGCTCGGCGGACCTGGGCATAGTCGCCGGCCCGGTGCGCGCCGAGGGCCTGGAGATCCTCCATTTCAGCACCGACCACCTGGTGCTGGTGGTGCCGCCGGGCCATGCCCTGGAACGCCTGGGCCGCCCTACCCTGGCCGACACCCTCGGCTATTTCCACGTCGGCCTGCACGAGGGCAGCACCCTGCAGAGCTTCCTGCGCGAACAGGTGGAGCGCCTGGGCGGCACCCTCAACCTGCGCATCCAGGTGGCCAGCTTCGAGGCGGCCTGCCGGATGATCGAGGCCGGGGTGGGCATCGGCGTGCTCCCGGAAACCGCCGCGCGCCGACACCAGCGCAGCATGGGGTTGAGCATCCTGCAGCTGGATGAACCCTGGGTGGTGCGTGAGCGTAGTGTGTTGGTGCGGGAGCGCGAGGCGCTGCCGGGGTGTGCGCGGACGTTGGTGGAGTTGCTGCGGCGAGTGGGGGATGGGGGGTAGTGTTGTTTGTGAATGGGGTTTGCCGGGGGCTGCGGTGCTGGGTTCAAGAGCGCCCTCTCCCCAGCCCTCTCCCTGAAGGGAGAGAGGGCTGTCCTGAGCGGCCTGGAAGTTCGGCACCATCCTTCCACCCCGTCATTCCCGCGAACGCGGGAACCCAGAGACTGGCGGGTTCGCGAGCAAGCTCGCTCCTACGAAAAGCAGCACTCCCCAAGTCTTGACCAAAAAAACCGCCAACCGGGCGTCCCCGGTCGGCGGTCTGTTGGTCCACGCGCACCTCTACACCGATACGCCCCAGACTCACTTCCCAGCAGTCAACGTGCTGTAGCTGGTGATCAGGTTGCGGTAGTCCGGGATATGGCTGGAGAACAACGCCGCCAGGCCCTCGATGTCGTTGCGCCAGTCGCGGTGCAGTTCGCAGGCCACGCCGAACCAAGTCATCAGTTGCGCGCCGGCGGCTTCCATGCGGCGCCAGGCGGCGTCGCGGGTGACTTCGTTGAAGGTGCCGGAGGCGTCGGCCACCACGAAGACGTCGAAGCCCTCCTCCAGGGCCGATAGCGCCGGGAAGGCCACGCACACTTCGGTGACCACGCCGGCGATGATCAGCTGCTTCTTGCCGGTGGCCTTCACCGCCTTGACGAAGTCCTCGTTGTCCCAGGCGTTGATGTTGCCCGGGCGGGCGATGTACGGGGCGTCGGGGAAGCGTTCCTTCAGCTCCGGCACCAGCGGGCCGTTGGGGCCGCTCTCGAAGCTGGTGGTGAGGATGGTCGGCAGCTTGAAGTACTTGGCCAGGTCCGCCAGGGCCAACACGTTGTTCTTGAACTTGTCCGGTTCGATGTCGCGCACCAGGGACAGCAGTCCGGCCTGGTGGTCGACCAGCAGCACGGCGGCCTGGGTCTTGTCGAGGCGAACATAGGGCTTGCTCATTGCGCTTTCCTCTTGCTGGGGGAACGCCCGGCCTGCGCCGGGCAAGGGGTGTCGTCAGCGCTGCGAATCCAGCGCTTCGTGGTTGCTCACCACCGCCTGGGCCTTGGTGTAGCTTTCGATCAGCAGGCGGTAGTGCGGGAAGATGTGGCTGTAGGCCTCGGCCCAGTCGGCGGCATCGGGGCGGTTCCAGGTGCGCTGGATCTCCGAGCACACCGCGGCGGTGTCCATGGGCACCACGCCGGCCTGCACCACACGGGCCAGGGTGATTTCCTGGGCGGCCTTGGAGTAGGTGCCGGAGGCGTCGATCACCGCGAACACCCGGTAGCCGGCGTTGACCGCGGCGATCGCCGGGAAGGCCATGCACACGCTGGTGATGGTGCCGGCGATGACCAGGGTCTTCTTGCCGGTCTGCTGAACCGCGGCGACGAAGTCGGGGTTGTCCCAGGCGTTGATCTCGCCCTTGCGCGCCACGTACTGCGCATGCGGCGCGGCCTCGTGGATCTCGGGGATCAGCGGGCCGTTGGGGCCCTGGGGCACCGAGGCGGTGGTGATCAGCGGGATCTTCGCCAGGCTGGCGATCTTCGCCAGGGTGATGGCGTTGGCGCGCAGTTCGGTCATGGGCATGTCCTTGACCGTCTGGAACAGCCCGCTCTGGTGGTCGATCAGCAGCATGGCGGTGTCGTCGGGGTCGATCACCGGGCGCTGGCCGTTGAAGTTGGCGACGTTGTCGAATCGGCTCATTTTCGTTTCCTCGCAAGTGGGCGTCCTGCCCGAACGGCCCGTGCGCTCCGGCGCGGGCATCCAACCAGACTAGGCGCTGGCCGAGTCCGGCACGTGACGCTCAGCCGGCCATCTGTCCGAAACGCCCGCGGCGGAAGTCGTCGAGGGCCTGCTCGATCTGCTCGCGGCTGTTCATGACGAAGGGGCCGTAGCCGACGATGGGTTCGTCCAGCGGCTCGCCGGACAGCAGCAGCGCCAGGGCGTCGCTTTCGGTCTCGATGTGGATGGCATCGCCTTGCCGTTCGAACAACACCAGTTGGCCCTCCTCCGCCCGTTGCCCGCCGTTCAGCCGCAGGCTGCCGCGCAGCAGCACCAGCGCCGTGTTGCGGCCCGGCTCGACGCGCAGCTCGAAGGCCTTGCCGGCGTTCAGGCGCAGGTCCCAGACATCCAGCGGGCTGAAGCTGTGGGCCGGGCCGCGGTGGCCGCGGTAGTCGCCGGCGATCACCCGCAGCTGGCCGGCGCCGCCGGGCAGCTCGGCGCGGGGGATGCTGGCGTCCAGCAGGGTCTGGTAGGCCGGCGCGGCGAGCTTGTCGCGGGCCGGCAGGTTCACCCACAGTTGCACCATGTGCAGGGTGCCGCCGCTGCGACTGAAGGCCGGAGCGTGGTACTCCTCGTGGAGGATGCCGGCGCCGGCGGTCATCCATTGCACGTCGCCGGGGCCGATGCGTCCGCCGGCGCCGCTGGAGTCGCGGTGCTCCAGCTCGCCCAGGTAGACCAGGGTGACGGTCTCGAAGCCGCGGTGCGGGTGCTGGCCGACGCCGCGGCGCGCGCCGTCGCCGGGGAAGTCCTGCGGCCCGGCGTGGTCGAGCAGCAGGAAGGGGCTGAGCTGGTCGCCCAGGCGGTCGTAGGAGAACAGGGTGCGGACCGGGAAACCGTCGCCGACCCAGTGCGGGCGCGGGGCGCTGTAGATGCCGAGGATGTCTTTCATGGGGTGCCTCCTGAGAGTCTGGAGCCACCTTAGAACTGCAACGCTATAGCCGGTAGACTGCGAAAATCACCTTCAGCGTTCCATTTGGAGAACAGCGCCGTGGAAGACCTCAACGACCTCTACTACTTCGCCCAGGTGGTCGAGCACGGTGGCTTCGCCCCGGCCGGGCGCGCCCTGGGCGAGCCCAAGTCGAAGCTCAGCCGGCGCATCGCCGCCCTGGAGGAACGCCTGGGCGTGCGCCTGATCCAGCGCTCCACCCGGCACTTCTCGGTGACCGAGATCGGCCAGGACTACCACCGCCACTGCCTGGCCATGCTGGTGGAGGCCGAGGGCGCCGCCGAGGTCATCGAGCGCCACCGCGCCGAGCCCCAGGGCCGGGTGCGGCTGAGCTGCCCCACGGCGCTGCTGAACTTCTGGGTCGGCCCGATGCTGGCCGAGTTCATGCTGCGCTACCCGCTGGTGGAGCTGCAGGTGGAGGCCACCAACCGCCAGGTGGACCTGATCCAGGAAGGCTTCGACATCGCCTTGCGCGTACGCTTCCCGCCGCTGGAAGGCAGCGAACTGGTGATGAAGGTGCTGGGCGAGAGCCGGCAGATGGTGGTGGGCGCGCCGGCCCTGCGCCAGCGCCTGGGCGAGCGCCCCTCGCCCACCGAGGTAGCGGCGCTGCCGACGCTGCACTGGGGCTCGCCGCAGCGCGAGTACCAATGGCAGCTGGACGGCCCCGAGGGGGTACGCGCCCAGGCCCGCTACCAGCCGCGGCTGATCACCGACGACCTGATGGCGCTGCGCCAGGCGGCGGTGGCCGGCGTGGGCGCCGTGCACCTGCCCTCGGTGGTGGTGCGCGAGCAACTGGCCGGCGGCAGCCTGCTCAACCTGCTGCCGGACTGGGCGCCGCGCACCGGCATCGTGCATGCCGTCTACCCTTCCCGGCGCGGCCTGCTGCCGTCGGTGCGCGGCTTGCTGGACTTCCTCGGCCAGGGCTTCGCCCACAGCGACATGGCCTGAGACCGCTACCTAGCGGCGCAGGCGCCCGCCGCCGAAGTGGCCGCCGCCCCACTGCCGCTGCGTCTGCCCGAAGCGCTGCTGGCCGACCACCCGCGACTGGCGCTGCTGCTCCAGTTGGCCGCGCAGCTCGCCGTTGCCGCCCTGCACCGGCTGCCAGCCGTTGTCGGTGTGTTTCTGCCAGCCGTCGTCGGTGCGCTGGTAGATGTTGCCGTCGTGCCCGGCGTAGACGTCGCCGTTGTTCCAGGCCACGCCGCTGCCGGTGCGCCGGTTGTAGGCCAGGCCGCGGCTGTCGGTGCTGCGGCTGCCGTCGTAGACGTTGCCGCTGACGCCCTTCTCGGCGATCACCGTGCGCCCGGTCTGGGCGTTGTGCCCGGCGACCTGGCGCCCGGCGGCGTAGTCGCCGCTGTCGCGGTTGCCCACCACGGCGCTGCGCCCGGCGCCGGAGATGCCGGTGGCGGGGTTGGCGAAGGAGCCCTGGCGGCCCGCGGCGAAGTTCTGCGAGTAGGGGTTGAAGGCGGCGCCGCGGCTGCCCTGGAAGTGCGCCCCGGTGAGCGCGTCGTAGCCGCGCGCGGTGCTGCCCTGCCATTGGGTGCCGGTCCAGGCGTTCCAGCCGTTGGCGTGGGTCACGCTGCCCTGCCCCCAGCGTCCGTAGAAGTTGGCCTGGTTGACGTTCACGTAGTTCCAGCCATGGCTCGGCCAGGGCCCCCAGTACGGCCCCCAGCAGGGGTATTCCGAGCCCCAGATGGCGCCCACGGCGAAACCGAAGGCGAAGCCCTCCAGGGTGCCCAGGGCGAAGCTGGCGCCGTAGCCGTAGGTGGGCGGGTAGCCGTAGTAGACGGTCTCGCTGACGTAGGCCGGGTAGCTGTAGCCGGTGCCGTAGACCACGGTGCCGGCGTCGTTGACCACCACGCCCAGGTAGCCGGGGGTGTAGCCGACCACCACGCTCTGCGGCGTCACCGAGTAGATGTGCACGTAGGTGACGTAGTACAGCGGCGAGCTGGGCGGGATCGCGTAGATCGCCGCCGGCACCTCGGTGGCCACCTTCCAGGGCCCGGCGGCGCCGGTGGCGACGAACCACACGCCATTGCTCACCGCATAGAACTGGTCGGGGCCGACCTCGATCACCGGCGTCGGGGTGTTCACCGCGTACTGCAGCGCGGTGCCTTCGATGGGCGAGAAGCGCGGCGCGCCGTCATAGGCGACCTTGAGGCTGGTCCTGCTGCGCGAGACGCTGGCGGTCTGCGGGATGTTGGCGGCAATGGCCGCCTCTTTGGCCTGGGGCGTGCCGGGCACCGAGACCAGCACGTTGGCCTTGGGGTCCTTCGGCGAGATTTTCGCGAAGTCCGCCGGCAGGTCCTTGCCCTCCACGTAGGTCCAGGGGCCCTTGTCGCCCGGCGCGCTGAACCAGCGCCCGGAGACCAGCACGTACCAGGTGTTGCTGGCGGGATCGACGAACACCGCGTGGTCGGCGTTGCTCAGGGTCAGCAGCGCGACGCCGTCCACCGGGCTCATCTGCGCCGCGCCGTCGCTGATGATCAGTTCGCTGGGCTGGGTCGCCAGGACGATGGCCGGGGCCTTGGCGGCCTTCTTGCCGTCCTTGGGCAGCAGCGGGTCCGGCAGGTTGACCTTGGCCGCCAGCCGGGCCGCGTCCAGCAGCGCCTTCGGCGGCTGGCTGAGCACCCGCCAGGTGCCCTCCAGGCCCTGGGCCAGGTACCAGTAGCCGGCGGCCTGCAGGTAGCAGTTGTTCTGTCCGTCGCGCAGGATCAGCGCGCGGCTGTTGAGCACGCGCTGGAAGTCGCTGCCTTCCACGGTGCGCCACTGCGGTTCGCCATCGATGCGCACCAGCACGCTGGGGCTGTCGGCGAAGAGGATGCGCGGCGCGTCGTTCTTCACCGCCACCCGGCGCAGCTTGTCCAGTTGCAGGGCCACGGCGTAGCTGGCCTGCAGCTCGTCCAGGGACATGGTCAGCTGCTTCGGCAGGCGCTGGGTCAGGGCCTGGCGGACCTTCTCGGCGCTGTCCGGCGCGGTGGGCACCTCGACCTTGTCGATGCGCAGGTCGGTCAACTGCACCAGGCCGCTGCTCTTGTCGATGTCCGCGGCGGCGGAGAACTGCGCCACGCCATAGGTCGGCGCGCCCTTGGCGGTGCCCAGGGCGATGGCGGCGCGGCCGCCCAGGCGGGTGCCGTCCCAGCTCTCGATCTGCGGCTGGAACACCTGCAGGTGCTGCTCGCCCAGGGGGTAGTCGCGCGGCCACTTCAGGCTCTCGCCGCTGGGCGGTTGCGGCGGCGCCTCGGCGGCTGGCGTCGGCAGGCTGGTGACCAGGGGGAGCAGCATCAGGCAGCAGAGCAGCAGGCGGCGAGCGGTCATGGTCGGTCTCGGGCACGCGCGGGTGGGCGCAAGCGATAACGATAGTGCATCGCCGGCGCCCTGCCGCCCGCCGCCCGCCGCCCGCGCGGGACCGGAAAAGTTCGAGGCCCGGTTATTCGCAGAAGCGCCCTTGCCGCGCCTCGGGCATCAGCTCCAGGTACTGGCGGCCGCTCATGTGCACCACGGCGTTGTGGTCGCCGGCCTCGAAGTAGATGTCCGCCTGCTCGCCCAGGGATTCATCGATCAGGGTTTCCAGGCCGAACAGGCTGCCCACCGCCGGGATGGCGCCGGGCGCGCAGTCCTCGAAGCGCGCGGAGAAGTCACCCTCGCGGGCCAGGCGCCAGTTGCGCCGGGTGAGCTTGTGCACCTTGTGCAGGTCGACCTGGCGGCTGGCCGGCACCACGGCCATCAGCCAGTGGCCCTGGAAGTCGTCGAGGATCACCGGCTTGGCCATCTGCTGCGGCGGCACGCCGGCGCGGCGGGCGGCCTCGCGGGTGGTCATGGACGTGGCGTGGGGCAACAGGTCGTAGCGGCTGCGGTGCTGCGACAGGCAATTCTGCAAGCGACTGGACATGCTCATGGCTCACCTCCGGGAAGCGGCGCCGCCCCACTGCCCCGTGGCGCCGGCGCGGCCGGCTGCAGGGGGAGCCTCCCGCTCCCCGTTTGCTCCAGTCTAGCGCCGCCGCCCCGGCGCGGGCGGCGGGCCGACCAGGGGCGTCAGCCGGCCAGCGCGAGCAGCGCCGGCACGCTGAGGACGGCGGTGTAGAAGCCCATGAACTGCACGCCGATGTTGAAGCCGAGGAAGCGCCCGAGCAGGCCGCCGACCAGGCCCATGCTGAGGATCACCAGCAGGCCCAGCAGCCCGCCCTCCCACAGGCCGACCACCAGGATCAGGCCGACGAAGGTGGCGATCACCGCCTCATGGCTCACGCGCCGCGAGACGAACGCGGCGGCGCGGTGGGCGAAGTTCATCGCGAAGGGATAGGCGACGAGCGCTGCCACCAGCACCGCCAGCAGTCCGACCACGAGGAACTCCCAGGGGCCCATCAGGCTGTGCAGGTTGTGCACCTGGCCGCTGGCGGCGTCCACGTGGAAGCGCGGCGGCGCGTTGAACAGCGGCGCCGCCGGGCCCGCGGCCACCGGGCTGAGCGGCAGGCCGAAGGCGATCAGCGGGATCATCGCCTCGGCGATGTAGGTGGATTCGGTCACCCCGTTGCGCACGGCCAGCACCGAGGTCAGGCGGTGGTAGGCGTGGCGGATGCGCGAACCGACGACCTCGCCGAGGATCACCGTCATGGCCACCGGGCTGAACACGAAGGTGGCGCTGGACAGCGCGGCGGTACCGAGGGTCCAGCCGGTCTGGCGGCGGTCGAGCACTTTCAGCGGGTTGGGGAAGTAGCCGTCCCAGCCCTTCACGTCCGGCGCCAGGGCGAAGGTGCGCGGTTCGCTGCGGCGCATGCGCTGGCGCTCGGCGGGCGCCAGCAGGGCGAACAGCGAGACGATCAGCGGCCCCACGGCGATGCCGAGGAAGTAGCTGACCGCCAGCTTCACCCCGTGCTGGGCGGTCAGCGTCTGCAGCGCCACGATCAGCAGCACGAAGGGCCCCAGGGCCAGCAGCGCGGCCCAGCGCCCGGCGGAGAACCAGGCGATGGCCAGGGCCGCGCAGAGGAACACCCAGGGCGCCGCCTGCTTGATGGCCGCGCCGAAGGGCGCCAGCAGCACCGCGAAGAGCACCGCCAGGGGCACGGCGATGAACGCCGCCAGCACCGCGCCGGAGATCATCTTGCGCAGGGCGATGTGCGGCACGCCGAGGTTGCGCAGGAAGTTCGCCTCGCGCATCAGCGGCGTGGCCATGGTGTCGCCGGGAATGCCCAGCAGCGCCGTGGGCACCGCGTGGGTCATGTGCTTGGCCACCGCGCCGGCGAGGAAGAAGGCGAACACCCCGGCCGGCGCCACGCCCAGCAGCACCACCAGCAGGGTCAGCGGCGCCAGGGTGGTGGTTTCGTCGCTGCCGGAGACCAGGCCGATGGCGGCGAACAGCAGCGCCCCGGTCACGGCCATCAGCAGGGCGATGGGCAACTGCTCGATGAAAAGCTCCATCAGGCCGCCCCTCCCGTTGCCGGCGCCACGGCGGGCGCGGGCTTCTCCCGGGGCGCGCTCGCCTGGGCGAACAGCTCGTACAGCTGGACTTCCTTCAGTTCCGCCAGCACTTCCGGCGGCAGGTCGCCCAGCTCGCCGAGGCCGCCGTACTCGGCCTCCAGCTCGCGCAGGGCGCGCTCGCGCCAGGCGGCGTCGGCCACGTGCTCGACCACCCGGCGCTTGGGCTTGAACAGCACGGCGCTGATCGCCCCGCCGGCCAGGCAGCCGAGGATGCCCACCAGCATGGCGTAGGCGCGGGCCATCTGCGCCGATTCGACGACGCCGAGGAACAGCCGCTCGGCGAGCAGGAAGGCGCCCAGGCTGACCAGCGCGCCTATGGCGATGGCGCCGGCCAGGTGACGGCTGTCGACGGTGTCGCCCCAGACCTCGTAGAGCCGGGAGTCGGATTGGGGGTTCGGCGCTGGCAGCGGCGCCGTTTCGTGGATGTTCATGGTGTGGCTCCTGCCCTGCCGGGCTCTTGTTGTTATGGTGCGGTCGCGCAAGTTCGCGGCTGCCGCTCGGCGGCCACCAGGGCGCGGCCGGCGCGCGAGGCGTTGGGCCGGCCCAGGCGGCGGCTGATGAGGGTGCCCAGGCGGGCCACGGCCGGCAGGTCGATACCGGTGGCGTAGCCCATGCCGTGCAGCAGGTGCAGCACGTCCTCGGTGGCAACGTTGCCGCCGGCCCCCGGCGAATAAGGGCAGCCGCCGAGGCCGGCAAGCGAGCTGTCGAAGGTGCGCACCCCGGCCTGCAGCGCCGCGAGCAGGTTGGCCAGGGCCATGCCGAAGGTGTCGTGGAAGTGCCCGGCGAGCGCCGTCAGCGGCAGGCGCTGGGCGCAATGCTCCAGCAGCCGCGCGGTGGCGTCCGGGGTGCCCTTGCCAAGGGTGTCGCCCAGGCTGATCTCGTAGCAGCCCAGGGCATGCAGGCGCTCGGCCACCTCGCCGGCCTGCTGCGGCGCCACCGGGCCACTGTAGGGGCAGTCGAGCACGCAGGACACGTAGCCGCGCACCCGCACGCCCCGCTCGCGGGCCAGGGCCAGCACCGGCTCGAAGCGGCTCAGGCTGTCGTCGATGGAGCAGTTGATGTTGCGCTGGGAGAAGGCCTCGGAGGCGGCGGCGAACACCGCCACCTCCTCGCAGCCGGCCGCCAGCGCTGCCTCCAGGCCCACCAGGTTGGGCACCAGGGCGCTGAAGCGCACCCCGGGCCGGTGCCCGAGGCGCCGCAGCACCTCGTCGCTGCCGGCCATCTGCGGCACCCAGCGCGGCGAGACGAAGGCGCCGGCCTCGATGTGCCGCAGCCCGGCGTCCGCCAGTTGCCGGACCAGATCGATGCGCGCCTCCACCGGCAGCACCTGTGGCTCGTTCTGCAGGCCGTCGCGCGGGCCGACCTCGACGATCCTGACGAAGCCGCTCATGCGCCGCGCCTTTCGCGCAGCAGTTCCACGGCGCGGTCGGCGCGCACGTCGCCGGCTTCCACCAGGCGCCGCGCCAGCCAGTCCACTTCCTCGCCGCGGGCGCCGGCCACCAGGGCGATGTTGCGCGCGTGCAGCGCCATGTGGCCGCGCTGGATGCCTTCGCAGGCCAGGGCGCGCAAGGCCCCGAGGTTCTGCGCCAGGCCCACGGCCACGGCGATTTCGGCCAGTTCCTGGGCGCTGCGCACGGCGAGGATGCGCAGCGACAGCTGGGCCAGCGGATGGGTACGGGTGGCGCCGCCGACCAGGCCCACCGGCATGGGCATCTCGATGCTGCCCACCAGGTGTCCTTCGGCGTCCTTCTCCCAGGTGCTCAGCGAGCCGTAGTGGCCGCTGCGGCAGGCGTAGGCGTGGGCGCCCGCCTCCACGGCGCGCCAGTCGTTGCCGGTGGCGACGATCAGGGGGTCGATACCGTTCATGATGCCCTTGTTGTGTGTGGCCGCGCGGTAGGGGTCGACGGCGGCGAAGCAGTAGGCGTCGAGGATGCCCTCGATCACCGCTTCGCCGCTGTAGTCCGGCGACTGCAACTGTTGTGGGGCGATACGGACCTGGGCCCGGGCCAGGCGCAGGTCGGCGAGGTTGGAGAGGATGCGCAGGCGCGCCTGGCCGCCGGTGATGCGTTCCATCAGCGGGGCCACGGCCTCGGCCATGGCGTTCACCGTGTTGGCGCCCATGGCGTCGCGCACGTCGACGATCAGGTGCGCCACCAGCATCGGCCCGCGCGGGCTCTCGGCGAAGCAGTGCACTTCCAGGTCGCGGCAGCCGCCACCCAGGCTGTTGAGCAGCTGGTCCTTGCGGTTGGCCAGCTCGACGATCTCGTCCTTGTGCCGCAGCAGCGCCAGGCGCGCGTTGAACGGGTCGCCCAGGCCCACCAGCTGGACCTGGGCGCGCATCAGCGGCGCGCTGCTAGAAGTCTGGAAGCCGCCGCCGGCGCGGGCCAGCTTGGCCATGTAGGAAGCGGCGGCGACGATCGATGGCTCCTCCACCACCATCGGCACCAGCAGCTCGCGGCCGTTGACCACGAAGTTGCTGGCCACCGCGTAGGGCAGCTCGAAGGTGCCGAGCACGTTCTCGATCATGCCGTTGGCCACCTCCAGCGGCAGTGCGCCGGGTGTGCCCAGGTGCTGCAGTTCGGGCAGTTGCAGCAGGGCCTCGAGGTGGTCGAGGCGCTGGCGCGGCGACAGGTTGCGGAATTCGGGAAGGCGGGAATCGATGAGCATCGGGGCGTCCATTGTCATTCTTGTGCGTCGCTCTTGTGGGATGCGGGCGGCGACGGGCCGCCCGAGGCCCCAAGGTGCTATGACTGGTCCCGCTGTTGAAGGTACAGTTCGCCCCAACAGTACCCACACTGTACCCATGACAGCCCGGAGACCGCCGTGCCCCGCCAGACCCTCGCCGAACAGGTCGCCCAGTCCCTCGCCCGGCAGATCCGCGAAGGCGCGCTGCAGCGCGGCGACCGCCTGCCCTCGCTGCGCGAATACATGCGCCTGCAAGGCCATTCGAAGAACACCGTGATCACCGCCTACGAACTGCTGGCTGCCCAGGGCCTGGTGGAAGCGCGCCACGGCAAGGGCTTCTTCGTCCGCGCCAGTGCCCCGAGCAACAGCGAGGCCGAGGAACCCCTGCCCTACACCCGCGCCCTGGACACCATCTGGATGATGCGCCAGCAGTTCGTCCGCGAGCCGGCCCGGGCGCCGCTGGGCGAAGGCTTCCCGCCGGTGGCCTGGCTGCAGGACATGCGCCTGGACCGCTTCACCCGCCAGGTGCTGCGCACCGACGCCAATTCACTGTTCCGCTACGGCAACCGCCTGGGCAACCTGGCCCTGCGCCAGAGCCTGGTGCGCCGCCTGGCCGGCTACGCCATCGACGGCAACCCGCGGCAGATCCTCACCACCCACGGCGCCAACCATGCGCTGGACCTGATCGTCCGGCGCTTCGTCGCCCCCGGCGACGCAGTGCTGGTGGAGAACCCCGGCTACTACCCGCTGTTCGGCAAGCTGCAACTGCAGGGCGCGCGCATGCTCAGCGTGCCGCGCCTGGCCGACGGGCCGGACCTGCAGGCGCTGGAGCAACTGCTGCGCCGCGAACGGCCGAAGCTGTTCTTCCTGCAGTCGGTGGGGCACAACCCCACCGGCTCGGACATCTCGCCGGTGAAGGCGCACCAGTTGCTGAAACTGGCCGACGAACACGACCTGCTGCTGGTCGAGGACGACGCCATGGCCGACTTCAAGCCCAGCTCGGCGATCAAGGTCGCCACCCTCGACCAGCTACGCCGCACGCTCTACGTCGGCAGCTTCTCCAAGTCGATCTCGGCCTCGCTGCGGGTCGGCTTCATCGCCGGCAGCCGCGAGCGCATCGAGGAACTGGCGGACCTGAAGATGCTGCTGCACACCAGTTGCTCGGAACTGTGCGAGCGCACGGTGGACGTGGCGCTGGGCGAAGGCTACTTCCTGCGCCACCTCACCCGCCTGCAGGCCCAGGTCGCCGCCGCCACCCACGCCGGGCTGGCGGTGCTGGACGCGCTGGGCGCCGAAGTGCTGTGCCGCCCGCAGCAGAGCCTGTACCTGTGGGCGCGCTTCCCGCACATCGACGACGCCGAGGCCTTCACCCGCGATGCGCTGCCCCAGGGCCTGGCGCTGGCGCCGGGCGCGATCTTCAGCACCGACCGCGGCCAGGCCAACCCCTGGATGCGCCTGAACGTCGCTTACCTGCAGGACCCGCTGTTCGCCGCCTGCGTGCGTCAGGCCGGCGGCTCGCGGCGGTAGATGAGGGTGTCCTGGGTGCCGTGCCAGGCATCGTTGCGCACCCCGCGCAGGGTGCGCACCAGGCGGAAGCCGGCGGCCTCGGCCAGGCGCTGGCTGCGCGGGTTGGCCGAGGAGGTGGTGAGGTACAGCCGGGCCCGCGGCAACTGCCCGCAGACTTCGCGCAGCGCCGCGCTCAGGTAGCCCTGGCCGGCGAAGCGCGAACTGGCCCAGTAGCCGATCACGTAGCTGTCGCCCCTGCCCCGCGGCTGCAGGCCGATGCAGCCGATCACCTCGGCGCGGTCGGCGGACAGCAGGAACAGGCGCTTCTCCGCCAATGGCGCGGCGTAGTTGGCGATGGCGCCCTTGAGCGAGCGCAGCACCTGCTCGGCGCTCACCTGCGGGGTCACCCAGTCGAGGAAGGGCGCGTGCTCCGCGTAGCTGTCCTGCAGCGCCCGGCGCAAGGGCTCGCAGAGCGCCAGGCTGGGGCGCACCAGCACGGCGTCGCGGGTCGTCAGGCGGTACTCCACGGGTGGCGTCGGCATGGCGGGGGTTCTTCGGGCGATGACGGTTCGCCAGCCTACCGCAGCCCGGCGCCGCCGGCACCTGCGCTGACGGCCACCCAGGCGCCTGCTTTACTACGAGCAGGGCCGGCCCGCCATTCCAGGGAGCCGCGGAACCATTGAAAGATCCATGCGAGGAGACCGCGCGCAGTGACGGAGGCCAAGCCATGATCGACCTGGAACTGACCCGGCGCCTGCTCGACGGCGCCCTTCGCGCCGATGGCGGCCCCTTCCCGGTGGAGGCCATCGCCCGCCACTACCACGCCGAACTGCACCGCCGCCTGGGCGCGGAAACGCCGGACGCCGACGT
The DNA here is from genome assembly GCF_052367875.1 of Pseudomonas sp. A6. Taxonomy (NCBI): domain Bacteria; kingdom Pseudomonadati; phylum Pseudomonadota; class Gammaproteobacteria; order Pseudomonadales; family Pseudomonadaceae; genus Pseudomonas; species Pseudomonas sp. A6. Next base: position 3,868,765 of record NZ_CP198970.1, read on the forward strand.
GATCATCGCCAATGCCCTGATCCTCACCGACCTGCTGCGCCGCCTGGGGCTGCTGGAGGGTCTGTACCACGGCAACGAGGTCGGCACTCCCAGCGACGGCGAACGCCTGACCGAAAATGGCAAGCGTTTCCTGGCCCTGCTGGATGATCCGCGGTTCGTCGAATACCTGGGCAGGCAGCCCTTGCGTGGTGATCGCGATACGGTGCTGGAGGCGATCCGACGGTTCAGCGTGTAGGAGCAACTGTCTTGCATGCCGTGCCGAGGGTGCTCTTCGTAGGAGCGAGCTTGCTCGCGAACAGACTCCGCAGCGGGGGTTCATTCGCGAGCAAGCTCGCTCCTACGAAAAGCCGTGCTAGCCGGAACCCCGGCGTAGGATGGGTTGAGCTGAGCGATACCCATCGCCATGACCGCATGGGTTTCGCAAACTCAACCCATCCTACGGACCTCCGCCATTTCCGCGAACGTAGGGCGTATAACCGTTCGCGGTTATACGCCGTTGGCCCGAGCACCGGAGCCAAGGACAGCAACCCATCCTACGGAGCGCAAGCGCGGTGCAGACCTATACGGCTGACTCAGGACTTCCTGTTCACACCGGACGGTCCCCTCTCCCGCTTGCGGGGGAGGATTAGGGAGGGGGAAACACGGCGTCCGGAGATACACCATGCCTCGGATCAAGCTCCGTTCCCTCTCCCCAGCCCTCTCCCTGAAGGGAGAGGGGGCTGTCCGGAGCAGCCGGGAGGTTGGGCGTCATCCTGGCGCCCCGACGCCCATCCCAGATCAGGCTCCGTCAGAACCCCACACTAGCCTGCACGAAGAACGTCCGCGGCTGGCCGACGTAGATGCCGGCGTTGTTGTCGCTGGAGCGGGTGAAGCTCTCCTTGTCGAAAAGGTTCTTCACCCCTGCGCCGAGCTTGAGGTTGGACAGTTGCGGGCCGAAGTCGTAGCCCACCCGGGCGTTCCACAGGGCGTAGCCGGGGATGTCGCCGTACTGGCCGTCGGCGGTCGGCTCGGTGATGTAGTTGTGGGTGAAGCTGCCGTCGGCGTTGGTGCTCGGGCCGGGCGCGCGTTGCTGCGACTGGGCGAAGGCGTCGACGTTGTAGGTCCAGCGGTCGCGCACGTAGCGCAGGCCCAGGGTGGCCACCTGGCGCGAGTAGAACGGCAGGTCGCGGCCCTTGAAGCCGGGGATCTCGCCTTCGTAGGTGGCGCGGGTGTAGGTCAGGGTGCCGTAGGCGGTCAGGCCTTCCAGGCGCGGGTCCAGCGCGGCCAGGTCGTAGTGCGCGGAGGTCTCGATGCCCTGGTGTTTGGTGGCGCCCAGGTTGGTCCAGCCCACGTCGTTGCTGATGTACTGCAGCTCGTCGTCGAAGTCGATGTAGAACAGCGTCACCTCGCCGCCGAAGGCGCCATCGTCGTAGCGCGTGCCGATCTCGTAGGTGCGCGCCTTCTCCGGCTCCAGGCCGTCGGCGGTCTGGTCGCCGCGGCCGCCCTGGCCGAGCTGGAAGTACTGCAGGCTGCCGAAGGAGGTCTCGTAGTTGGCGAACAGCTTCCAGGCGTCGGAGACGTGGTACATCACGCTCAGCGCCGGCAGCGGCTCGTTGTAGTCCTTGCTGCGGTTCTTCGCCTGCACCGGCTTGCCCTTGTTATCCAGCACCGGGCGGTCCTGCCAGTCGGTGGAGATGCGCTCGAAGCGGATGCCGGGGGTGACCGTCCAGTTGCCGACGTCGATCTTGTCGTCGATGTACAGCGAGTTGGCCTCGGTGCCGCCGGTGCGGTCCTGGTAGATGTGGCCGTCGGCGCCGGGTTGCGGCGTCGGCACGTTGTTCACCAGGGCCACCTGGGAGGCGCGCTCTTCCATGTCTTCCTTCAGGTAGCGGTAGCCGATGCTCGCCTCCTGGGTGGTCGGGCCGACGAAGAAGATTCGCGAGACGCGCGGCTCGAAGCCGAAGGTGTGGTAGTCGCGCGGGTAGGACGCCAGGGTCTTGAGGTCGCGGTTGGCGATGTCGCTGCCGCGGAAGCTGTCGCTGTAGTAGGTCAGCACTTCCAGCTGGGTCAGGTCGTCGATCTTGCGCGTCCACTTGAACGAGCCGTCGCTGCGGCGGCCGCGGAAGTTGTCGTAGTCGCGCACCGACTGGTACGGGTCGTGGTCGTACTGGGCCTGGGTCAGGCCGCCGGGCATGTCGGCGGTGCCGTCGTAGTAGTGCAGGTTCAGGGCGAAATCGTCGGCGTCGGTGGGCGCCCAGTGGGTCTTCAGGGTGACGTCGTCGATGTCGTTGTGGTTGTTGCTGTCGCGGTAGCCGTCGCCCTTCACCCCGGAATACAGCAGGGCCATGCCGATGCCGTTGTCCGCGGTGCCGCCGATGAAGGCGTTCTGCATCTGCTTCCAGCCGCCGTGGCCGGCGTGCTCGACGGTGGTGCCCACTTCGCCGGAGAACTTCTCGGGGATGGCGCGGGTGACGAAGTTGATCACCCCGCCGACGTTCTGCGGGCCGTAGCGCACGGAGCCGGCGCCGCGGACCACGTCGATGCTGTCGTAGCTGCCGGCCACGCCGGGGAACATCGACAGCTGCGGCTGGCCGTAGGGCGCCACGGCGGCCGGCACGCCGTCGATGAGGATGGTCGAGCGCGGCGACAGGCGCGAGGTCAGGCCACGCACGCCGACGTTGAGGGAGACGTCGCTGCCGCCGGTGCCATTGTTGTCCTGCACCTGCACGCCGGGAATGCCGCGCAGCGCCTCGCGCACGCTGACCACGCCCTTCTCCTGCATGGCCTCGCGGCGCACCACGGTGCGCGCGCCGGGGTGGTTCTGCACGTCGCGCTCCTGGGCGTCGGCCAGCCAGTCGCCGACCACCTTCACCTCGGAGGACTCCATCTGCAGCGGCTCATCGGCGCCGGCCGCACGCTTGCGCAGGACGATGCCGTTGCCGACCACTTCGTAGTCCAGGCCGCTGCCCTGCAGCAGGCGTTCCAGGGCCTGTTCCGGGGTCAGCTCGCCGCTGACCGCCGGGGCCTGCTTGCCTTCCACCAGGTCGGGGGTGAAGAACAGTTGCAGCGAGGTCTGCTGGCCCAGTTGCTTGAGCGCGTCGTTCAGCGGCATCGGGCGGATGTCCACCTGGGCGGCCTGGGCCTGGCCGATGGCGGCGGCGATGGCCAGGCTCAGGGCCACGGGCAGCAGGTGGCGGGCGGTGCGGTTGGAGCGGCGGAGCGAAGGGTTGGTCACGATGTTCCTGTTCCTTGAGGTCCCAATGGCGGCGCGCAGGAAACGGGCCTTGCGAGCCTTTGCCGGGGAAGACGAAACAGGGCGATGAAAACCTGAATCTAACGGAGAATTATTTCGCTTGAGCCGTCGGCCAAGGTCTGCACCTTGACCGGCAGCAGGTGCGGCAGCGCCATCAGCAAGGCGTTGGTGTCGTCCACGCGGAACACGCTGGTCAGGCGCATCTTCGCCACTTCCGGGCTGCCGACGCGCAGCGGCTGGGCGCGGTAGCGGGAAACCTCGCGGGCCACTTCGGCCAGGCTCGCGCCATTGAACACCAGGCGCCCGTCGCGCCAGGCGGTCTGCGCGGCGACGTTGGTGGCGGCGGCCGGCGCCACCCGCCCCTGAGCGTCGATGTGCGTGCCCAGGCCCGCGGTCAGCAATTGCTCGGCGCTGGCCGCCTCACGTCCGGCAACCCGCACCTTGCCCTCCTCCACCGCTACCCGCACTTCGTCGGCGTCACGGCGCACGTCGAAGCGCGTGCCGGTGACGGTCACCGCGCCCAGGCCGGCGTCGACCACGAAAGGCCTGTCGGCGGCATGGGCGACGCTGAACATGGCCTCGCCGCGTTCCAGGGTCACGTCGCGGCGCTGGTCGTGGAAGCGTACCTGCAGGCGGGTATTGCCGTTGAGTTCCAGCTGGCTGCCGTCGGGCAGCTCCACCTGGCGGCGCTCGCCCAGGGCGGTGTGGAACTCGGCGCTGTAGTCGCGGCCCCAGCCGCTGAACAGCACGACGCCGGTGGCCAGCCCGGCCACGCAGGCCGCCGCGGCGAACGCCGGCCAGCGCCGCCGGGTCTTTTGCGGACGCAAGGCGACCGGCTCGTCGGCGGCCAGTTCGCGCAGGCGCTGCGCCGGGATCAGGTCGGCGGCGCCCCACAGACGCTGCAGCTGCTCGAATTCGTCGCGGTGTTCCGGCGTCGCCAGCCAGCTGTCGAAGGCGGCCTGCTCAGCGGCGTCCAGGGCGCCGTCCTGCACCCGCGCGAACCAGCGGGCGGCGGCGTCGCGCGGTTGTTCTGTCAACGCCATGGGGCGTTCCCCGGCGAGGTGCTTGGGGTCGGTTTCACTGGCTGGTCCTTCATCACGGTGTGTCGCCCAGGCGGTCCCTGAGGTGGCGCAGGGTACGGATCATATATTTTTCCACCATGTTCTTGCTCAGCCCCAGGCGCTCGGCGATTTCCGCCTGGGACAGCCCCTCCAGCTTCTGCCAGACGAATACCTTGCGGCAATTGGCCGGCAGTTCGGCCAGGGCGCGTTCGATGGAACTGGCCAGCTGTACCGCGTGCATGGTGGTCTCCGGGTCGCCGTCGGGCGCTTCGTGCTCGTCCAGGTGCTCGATGCCCACCGGCGGGTGCGCCTGTTCGCGGCGGAAGGCGTCGATGGCCAGGTTGCGCGCCGTGCGGTGCAGGTAGGCGCGCGGCTGCGCCACCGTGGCCTGCGGGGCTTCCAGCAGGCGCAGGTAGGTGTCGTGGGCCAGGTCCTCCGCCTCGTGCCGATTGCGCAGGCGGCGGGTCCAGGCTCCGATGAGCTCCTCGTAGTGTTCGAAGAGGCCAGGCTTGCGCGGGGGTTTGGCGGGCATGGGAGGAATAAACGCGAAGAATGAGCAAATGGTAATGCTTCCTGTTTTCCACTTGCAATCTCCGCCCGGCGACTTCCCGCGGCATTTCCCCGCCAAGCCTCCGGAACCCCGGGGCGCCTGCGCCCGTCAACCCAGTAGACACAACGCAACGAGGAAGGAGCATCGAACATGAAAGGCACTGGCATCCTCCGCGGCGCCCTGCTCTGGGGCGCCCTGCTGGTATCCGCACCGCTGCTGGCGGCCGATACCGGGGTGCAGGATTTCGTCAGCCGGGCCTCCGCCACCGGCCTGGCCACCATAGACGCGGCCAAGATGGCGCTGAGCAAGAGCCGCTCGGCAGACGTGAAGACCTTCGCCGTCCATCTCATCGACGACAACACCAAGGCCCAGGTCCAGCTCAAGACCCTGGCCGAAAGCCGCCAGCTGCAGTTGGCGAAAGGGCCCGACGAGGCCAGCCGCGCCAGGCTGAAGGACCTGGAGGCGCGCCAGGACGACTTCGACGCGGCCTTCGCCAGCAGCCAGGTCCGCGCCCAGGAAGAGGCGCTGCAGCTGTTCAGCGAAGCGGCGCAACAGACCGAGGACGAGGACGTTCGGCAATTCGCCCAGAACAACCTGGCGGTGCTGCGCCTGCACCTGCAGATGGCCCGCCAGCTGGCCGAGGCCCATGGCGACGGCTGAGTGGCGTATCGCCGAATCCTCGTCGAGCGCCGGCCGCCATCGGGCGAAACCGGCTACACCTACAGGGGACGATGGCTCCGGGCAGTGCAACAAGGTCCGGAGCAGGCCCATGAAGACACAGGAGAACCCCATGACCCCGCATCGATGGTTTCCCTCCCGCCGGCACGACAGCGTGGCCGAACTGCAGAGCCTGGTCGACGAGCTGACGGAGCTGCTCGATGGCGGCCGCGAGCTGGCCGCCAAGGACATCCCCGCGTTCAAGGCACGCCTGCGCCACCTGACCGACGACTGCCAGGCCATCGGCGACCGCTTGGCCTACCAGGGCCGGCGCGCGCTGCGCCGCGGCGGCGACTATGCCAGCGAGCATCCCTGGCAGGTCGCGCTCATCCTCGCCGCCACCTGCGGGGCGCTGGCCGCCGTCTGCCTGGTGAGCCGCCGGCGCTGAACCGACGCCACGCCCGCCCACGCTACTCATCGACCTTCGAATCCCTCCCCCTGCGCGCCGCCCTCACGGGCGGCGCATTGGGCGCTTTCGCATTGTGCATTTTTAGTATGTAATTACATGCTACATAGTACGGTACGAAACGAGCGAAACAGCCATGGCACGGGGCGGAATCAACAAGGCACTGGTACAGAAAGCACGCATGGCCATACTGGCCCGCGGGGAAAACCCGAGCATCGATGCCCTGCGCGTCGAGCTGGGCAACACCGGCTCCAAGACCACCATCCATCGCTACCTGAAGGAGCTGGAAGCCGAGGCCGGCGGCACGGCCGGGCATCCCCTCGCCTTCAGCGAAGAGTTGGGCAACCTGGTGGCGCAGCTGGCCGAGCGCCTGCAACAGGAAGCCCGCGACTCGGTGGCCGAGGACCGCGCCCGGCTGTCCCGCGAGCGCCTGGACTACCAGCAGCAGGTCCGCGGCGCCCAGGCGCGCATCGAACAGCTACAGGCGCAGAACCAGGCGCTGGAGGCGCAACTGCGGGAAACCCGCGAGCAGTTGGAACAGACGCGCCAGCAGAAGCATCAGGGCGAGCTGACCAGCGCGCGCCTGCGCCAGGCCGCCGGCGACCTGGAAACCCGCCTGCGCGAGCGTGACGCGCAGATCGCCTCGCTGGAGGAAAAGCACAACCACGCCCGCTTCGCCTTGGAGCAGCAGCGCCAGGCCACGAAGGAACAGCAGGAACAGGAGCAACGCCAGCACCAGGCCCAGTTGCAGCAGCTGACGGAAGAACTGCGCCAGTCCCAGCAGCACCTGGCCGCGCGCCAGGACGAGCTGACGCGGCTGAACCGCGACAACGAGCGCCTGCTCACCGAGGCGCGCCTGCTGCGCGACCAGCAGCAGGAACAGCAGCAACAACTGGCCCGCCACGCCCTGGCGATGGAAGCCCTGCGCCAGGAGCGGGCCCAGGCCGAAGGCGCCCGCTCGGTGCTGGAGCAGCGCAACCTGGCCCAGGGCGAGGAACTGGCGCGCCTGGAACAGCACGGCCGTGAACAGTCCCGGCAACTGCAGGCCCTGCAACAGCGCCTGCAGGAGCTGAGCCTGGCGCTGCGCGACGAAGCGCCGGGCGCGTCCTGAAGGGCCTTCTGCGACTTATTGCCGGTGGCGCCCCGCGTCTTGCCAGCTAGGCTATAGCGACCACCCGGGTTTCTTTCGCAGCGACCAGCAGCCTCCCGCAAGCCGGGACGTCGGCCCTGCCGGCGATTGGTCCAGCGGCTTTCCGGCCCCTTCGGCCGGGGGATTGCCCGGGGCGCTGAACAAGCGTGGACCTATCGCAACCGGCAAGGTATTCCGCAATGCACGATATCGATCCCGTTGAAACCCAGGAGTGGCTGGACGCCCTGGAGTCGGTGCTCGACCGCGAAGGCGAAGAGCGCGCCCACTACCTGATGACGCGCATGGGCGAGCTGGCCAGCCGCACCGGCACCCAGTTGCCCTACGCCATCACCACCCCGTACCGCAACACCATCCCGGTGACCCACGAAGCACGCATGCCCGGCGACCTGTTCATGGAACGGCGCATCCGCTCGCTGGTGCGCTGGAACGCCCTGGCCATGGTGATGCGCGCCAACCACAAGGACCCGTCCCTGGGTGGGCACATCTCCACCTTCGCCTCCTCGGCGACGCTCTACGACATCGGCTTCAACTACTTCTTCCGCGCCCCCACCGAGGAACACGGCGGCGACCTCATCTACTTCCAGGGCCACGCCTCCCCCGGCATCTACGCCCGCGCCTTCATCGAGGGGCGCCTGAGCGAGGAACAGCTGGAGAACTTCCGCCAGGAGGTGGACGGCCACGGCCTGTCGTCCTACCCGCACCCCTGGCTGATGCCGGACTTCTGGCAATTCCCCACGGTGTCCATGGGCCTGGGGCCGATCCAGGCGATCTACCAGGCGCGCTTCATGAAGTACCTGGAAAGCCGCGGCTTCATCCCTGCGGGCCAGCAGCGCGTGTGGTGTTTCCTCGGCGACGGCGAGACCGACGAGCCCGAGTCCCTCGGCGCCATCTCCCTGGCCGGGCGCGAGAAGCTGGACAACCTGATCTTCGTGGTCAACTGCAACCTGCAGCGCCTCGACGGCCCGGTGCGCGGCAACGGCAAGATCATCCAGGAACTGGAAGGCGTGTTCCGCGGCGCCAGCTGGAACGTCATCAAGGTCATCTGGGGCCGCTTCTGGGACCCGCTGTTCGCCAAGGACACCGCCGGCCTGCTGCAGGCGCGCATGGACGAGGCCGTGGATGGCGACTACCAGAACTACAAGGCCAAGGATGGCGCCTACGTGCGCGAACACTTCTTCGGCGCCCGCCCGGAGCTGCTGGAGATGGTCAAGGACCTCTCCGACGAGGAAATCTGGAACCTCAATCGCGGCGGCCACGACCCCTACAAGGTCTACGCGGCCTACCACGCGGCGGTGAACCACAAGGGCCAGCCGAGCGTGATCCTGGCCAAGACCATCAAGGGCTACGGCACCGGCACCGGCGAGGCGAAGAACATCGCCCACAACATCCACGAGATAGACGTGGCCAGCCTGCGCGCCTTCCGCGACCGCTTCGACATCCCGGTCAAGGATGCCGACCTTGAGAAAGTGCCCTTCTACCGGCCCGAACCCGGCAGCGCCGAGGCCAAGTACCTGTCCGAACGCCGCGCCACGCTCGGCGGTTCGGTGCCGCACCGTCCGGGTAACGCCTTCAGCGTGCCGGTGCCGCCGCTGGACACCCTCAAGGCCCTGCTCGACAGCACCGGCGACCGCGAAATCTCCACCACCATGGCCTTCGTGCGGATCATCTCGCAGCTGATCAAGGACAAGGAGATGGGCTCGCGCATCGTCCCCATCATCCCCGACGAGGCACGCACCTTCGGCATGGAGGGCATGTTCCGCCAGCTCGGCATCTACTCCTCGGTGGGCCAGCTGTACGAGCCGGTCGACAAGGAACAGCTGATGTTCTACCGCGAGGACAAGAAGGGCCAGATACTCGAGGAAGGCATCACCGAGGCCGGCGCCATGTCCTCGTTCATCGCCGCCGGCAACGCCTACAGCAACTACCGCCAGCCGATGCTGCCGTTCTACATCTTCTATTCGATGTTCGGCTTCCAGCGCATCGGCGACCTGGCCTGGGCCGCCGGCGACGCCATGGTCCGCGGCTTCCTGCTCGGCGGCACGGCCGGGCGCACCACCCTGAACGGCGAAGGCCTGCAGCACGAGGACGGGCAGAGCCACGTGCTCGCCGGGGTGATCCCGAACATCCGCACCTACGACCCGACCTACGCCTACGAGCTGGCGGTGATCATCCACGATGGCGCGCGGCGCATGCTGCAGGAGCAGGAAAACATCTTCTACTACATCACCGTGATGAACGAGAACTACCCGCACCCGGCGATGCCCGCCGGCGCGGAGGAAGGCATCATCCGCGGCATGTACCTGCTGGAGGAGGACAGGAAGGACGCCGCTCACCATGTGCAACTGCTGGGCTCGGGCACCATCCTGCGCGAGGTGGAAGCCGCGGCGAAGATTTTGCGCGAGGACTTCGGCATCGGCGCCGACGTCTGGTCGGTGCCCAGCTTCAACGAGCTGCGCCGCGACGGCCTGGCCACCGAGCGCTGGAACCGCCTGCACCCGGAGCAGAAGCCCAGGTTGAGCTACGTCGAGCAATGCCTGGAAGGCCGCAAGGGCCCGGTCATCGCCTCCACCGACTACATGAAGCTGTACGCCGAGCAGATCCGCCAGTGGGTGCCGGGCAAGGAATACAAGGTGCTGGGCACCGACGGCTTCGGCCGCAGCGACAGCCGTCGCAAGCTGCGCGACTTCTTCGAGGTGGACCGCCGCTGGATCGTCCTGGCCGCGCTGGAGTCCCTGGCCGACCGCGGCGACATCGAGCCCAAGGTGGTCGCCGAGACCATCGTCAAGCTCGGCCTCGACCCGAACAAGCGCAACCCCCTGGACTGCTGAGGAGAAGCATCGTGAGTGAGCTGATCCGCGTACCCGACATCGGCAACGGCCAGGGTGAAGTCATCGAGTTGCTGGTCAAGGTCGGCGACAAGGTCGAGGCCGAGCAGAGCCTGCTGACCCTCGAATCCGACAAGGCCAGCATGGAAATCCCCGCGCCCAAGGCCGGGGTGGTGAAAAGCATCAAGGTCAAGGTGGGCGACACCCTGAAGGAAGGCGACGAAATCCTCGAACTGGAGGCCGAGGGAGGCGCCGCCGAAACCCAGGCCGAGGCCCCCGCCCCTGCCGCCGAGGAACCCAAGGCAGCGCCGGCCGCAGCGCCCGAGCCGGCGCCCCGGGCAAGCGGCGGTGGCGGCGTGCAGACGGTGCGCGTGCCGGACATCGGCAACGGCCAGGGCGAGATCATCGAGCTGATGGTCAAGGTGGGCGAGCGTATCGAGGCCGACCAGAGCCTGCTGACCCTGGAATCCGACAAGGCCAGCATGGAAATCCCCTCGCCCGCCGCTGGCGTGGTCAAGGCCCTCAAGGTGAAGCTCGGCGACACCCTGAAGGAAGGCGATGAAATCCTCGAACTGGAGGCTGAGGGCGATGCGGCTCCGGCGCCAGCACCCTCGACACCGGCAGCGACGGAAGCACCTGCGGCGGAAGCCAAGCCCGCCGCCGCGCCGGCGAAGGCTGAGGCGCCACCGCCGGTGGGCGCGCCCAGCCGCGACGGTACCAAGGTCCATGCCGGCCCGGCCGTGCGCATGCTGGCCCGCGAGTTCGGCGTCGAGCTGGCCGAAGTGCAGGCCACCGGTCCGAAAGGCCGCATCCTCAAGGAAGACGTGCAGCTCTTCGTCAAGCAGCAGCTGCAACGGCCGAAAGGCGCGGTGGCGGCAGGCGCGGGCATCCCGCCGATCCCGGAAGTCGACTTCAGCAAGTTCGGCGAAGTGGAAGAAGTGGCCATGACCCGCCTGATGCAGGTCGGCGCCGCCAACCTGCACCGCAGTTGGCTGAACGTGCCCCACGTGACCCAGTTCGAGTCGGCCGACATCACCGAGGTGGAAGCCTTCCGCGTGGCGCAGAAGGCAGCGGCGGAAAAGGCCGGCACCAAGCTGACCATCCTGCCGATCCTGCTCAAGGCCTGCGCGCACCTGCTCAGGGAACTGCCGGACTTCAACAGCTCCCTGGCCCCCAGCGGCAAGGCGCTGATCCGCAAGAAGTACGTGCACCTCGGCTTCGCCGTGGACACCCCGGACGGCCTGCTGGTGCCGGTGATCCGCGACGTCGACCAGAAGAGCCTGCTGCAGCTGGCCGCCGAAGCCGCCGAACTGGCGGAGAAGGCCCGCACCAAGAAGCTCTCGGCCGACGCCATGCAGGGCGCCTGCTTCACCATCTCCAGCCTCGGCCACATCGGCGGCACCGGCTTCACGCCGATCGTCAATGCGCCGGAAGTGGCGATCCTGGGCGTGAGCAAGGCCACCCTGCAGCCGGTGTGGGACGGCAAGGCCTTCCAGCCGCGCCTGATGCTGCCGCTGTCGCTGTCCTACGACCACCGCGTGATCAACGGCGCCGCGGCGGCGCGCTTCACCAAACGCCTGGGCGAATTGCTGGGGGACATCCGAACGCTGCTGCTGTGATCCGCGCTGCCGGCTATCAACGCTTTTCGTAGGAGCGAGCTTGCTCGCGAACCGCATGGCAGCGCGTTTGTTCGCGAGCAAGCTCGCTCCTACGAAGAGCCCCCCCGGTGCGGCCTGCGAATCGCGCGCAGGGCGCGCTCCTACATGGGAATGGTGCCCCGCAGGGCGCACAGGCGCCCCAGGACAACTCCGTCCTCGCCAGCCACTCCGAACGGCTCCCTCTCCCTCCGGGAGAGGGCTGGGGTGAGGGCAACGGACTCCGCCGACACACCACTGCCAAACCTCTACTCCGCTCCCCCACCCTAACCCTCCCCTGCAAGCGGGAGAGGGAACCGTTCAGCGTGAAGCGCAATCACCAAACTCCCTGAACCCACGTGCAAAGCACTGGGTTATTTCCCTTCGGGCCAGCGCAAGCGCTGTTGGTGATGGAGCCGCGCCCCGCGTTCGCGGGAATGGCGGGGGTAGTGAGGAGTAGCAGGACAACTCCGAACTCACCCCCCGCTCCAAACGGCCCCCTCTCCCTCCGGGAGAGGGCTGGGGTGAGGGCAACGGACTCCACCAACACACCACTGCCGAACCCGCCCCCTGAACCCCCATGCACCGAGCGAACCGCCCCCATCGACTATGCTTCCCGATAACGAGGCCCCACCGTCATCCGTGCGCGCCACCTGAGCGGGCCGCAAGCCTCAGCCGGAGCCTGTCGACGCCGTGTTAGCCAGCCCTGCCCTGACCGCCTTCATCGCCCCCAGCGGCCCTGCCCTGCGCTTCGCCGGCAAGACACTGCTGGCCGGCGGCATCGCCCTCTGGTTGTCCTTCCGCCTGGACCTGGAACAGCCGCAATGGGCGCTGATGACGGTGTTCATCGTGTCCCAGCCGCTGTCCGGGATGGTCGTCGCCAAGGGCCTGTTCCGCCTGCTCGGCACTTTGGTCGGGACCAGCATGGCGGTGCTCATCATGGCCCTGTTCGCCCAGACGCCCTGGCTGTTCCTGCTGGTGGTCGCGCTATGGATGGGCCTGTGCACCGCCGCCTCGACCCTGCTGCGCAACCACGTTTCCTACGCCTTCGTGCTGTCCGGCTACACGGTGGCGATCATCGCCCTGCCGGCGATCAACGTGCCGCTGCAGGTGTTCGACCAGGCCGTGGCGCGCTGCACGGAAATCTGCCTGGGCATCGTCTGCGCCTCGGTGGTCAGCGCCACCCTGTGGCCGCAGCGGGTCGAGGAAAACCTCGCGCGGGTCGCCCGCGAAACCCTCGACGCCGCTCTGCAGGCGGCGGCCAACGCGCTGCGCGGCCAGGCGCGCGAGCCGGAAGGCATCCTCCAATTGCTCGGCCGGATCGTCGCCGCCGACGCCCAGCGCGACCATGCCTGGTTCGAAGGCCACCAGGGCCAGCGCCGTGCCCTGGCCTTGCGCACCCTGTCACGCGACGTGCTGAGCCTGCTGCGCACCGCCCGCGGGGCGTCGCGCCAGCGGCAGGTGCTATCGCCCGAAGCGCAAGCGCAACTGCAACCCTGGCTCGACGAGCTGCTGGCGCTGCTGCCGCGCCACACCCCCGAACAGTTGCAGGCGTTGCGCGACCGCCTGCTGCAGGCCAGCGCCGACGAGGCCCTGGACAACGACCTGCGCTATTGCCTGGCGCGCTGCGCGGTGCTGCTGATCAAGGTCGAAGCCGCCGAAACGGCCGCCGCCGGGGTGGCCAGCGGCGAGTTCAGCGGCGCCGCCAGCAGCGGCCTGTCCTGGCACCGCGACTGGCTGATGGCGCTGTTCTATGGCCTGCGCAGCGCCCTGGCGCTGCTGGGCATCGCCGCCTTCTGGCTGGCCAGCGCCTGGCCGGCGGCGGTGGGCGGCATGCTCATGGCCGGCATCCTCTGCAGCCTGTTCGCCAACCGCGACAACGCCGTGGAGCTGAGCATGAGCTTCCTGCGCGGCATCCTCTACGCGCTGCTGGCCGCCATAGTGGTGGACCAGTGGCTGCTGCCGCAGTGGAACGGCTTCCCCCTGCTGTGCATGGCCCTGGGCGTGCCGCTGTTCTTCGCCGCCCTGGGCATGGCCGGGCCGCCGGCGCTGATCGGCACCGCCACCACCTTCGCCATCCAGTTCATCACCTTCATCGCGCCGCGCAACGACATGCACTACGACTTCGCCAGCCTGCTCAACTCGGGCCAGGCCACGGTCATCGGCGTGGGCTTCGCCGCCATGGTGTTCCGCCTGCTGGCGCTGCCGCCGGACTGGGTGATCCGCCGTCTGGGCCAGGCCATGGCGCTGGACCTGGGACGCCTCACCCGCTACCCGCTGGAGCAGGCGGAAAGCTGGTTCGGCGGGCGCATGGCCGACCGCCTGATCCGCCTGGCGCGGCACTACGCGCTGCTGCCCCAGGCCATGCAGCGGCGCTGGCTCGACGGCCTGCTGGCGCTGGACATGGGCAGCGAACTGCTGCACCTGCGCCACTGCCTGGCCGGCGCCCGCGGCGTGCTGCGCAAGCGCCGGCAGGCCTTCCTCGGCAGCCTGGGCGACCTCTTCCAGGCCGGCCCGGCCCCGGGGCGCGAGGCGCGCCTTGAAGAACTCTGCGCCGAACTGGACGCCGCCTTGCGCAGCGACCCCAGCCACCTGGCCGAGAACAACCGCCTGGCCCGCGCCGCGCTGCGCCATCTGAGCAACACCTGGCGCACCTGGTGCCACCTGGAGGACGAGCATGGACCTGGTTGAGCTGCCCCTGGGCGGCGTCTACATCAGCCCGATGTTCCTCTACGCGCTGCTCGCCCTGGCCCTGACCATCGTGCTGCGCAAGCTGTTGCAGGCCACGCCAGCGGGGCGCTGGATCTGGCACGAGGCGCTGTTCGACTGCGCGCTGTTCACCCTGCTGCTGGCCGCCGTCACCTGGTGCGCCGGCGTCGTCAACGGATAAAGAGGAGCGTTGCGTGCGAGGCTTCCTGCGAGTGCTGACCACCCTGCTGGTGGTCGCCGCCGCCGTGCTGGCGGGGCTCTGGCTGTGGCGCTACTACATGCTCTCGCCCTGGACGCGGGACGCCCGGGTGCGCGCCGACGTGGTGGTGATTGCCCCGGACGTGTCCGGCTGGGTCACCGAGCTGCCCATCGTCGACAACCAGAAGGTCAAGGCCGGCGACCTGTTGATGCGCATCGACCGCGACCGCTACCAGGCCAACCTCGACCAGGCCCGCGCCCTGGCCGAGACGCGCAAGCAGGAATACCTGCTGCGGCAGAGCGAGGCCAACCGCCGCAAGCGCCTGACCAGCGCGGCGATCAGCGCCGAGGACCGCGAGACCGCGCAGCTCAACGCCAACATTGCCAACAGCCAGTACCAGGAAGCCCTGGCCGCGGCGCACCTGGCCGAGATCAACCTGCAGCGCAGCGAGGTGCGCGCCCCGCGCGACGGCCAGGTGACCAACCTGCGCCTGGCCCAGGGCAACTACGCGCAGACCGGCCAGGCCGCCATGGCCCTGGTGGACCAGGGCTCGTTCTACGTCACCGCCTACTTCGAGGAGACCAAGCTGCCCGGCATCCACGTCGGCCAGCGCGCGCGGGTGACGCTGATGAGCGGCGAACGCATGCTGAAAGGCCGGGTGCAGAGCATCAGCAGCGGCATCACCGACCGCAACGCCCTGCCCGACACCCAGCTGCTGGCCAACGTCGAGCCGACCTTCAACTGGGTGCGCCTGGCCCAGCGCATCCCGGTGCGCATCGAGCTGCTGGAAGTACCGAAGGACATCCACCTCAGCGCCGGCATGACCGCCACGGTCAATATCGAGGCCAGCCCTTAGAGCATCGCGGACGGAGTCCGCTCCTACGGTTCCAGGGAAGCATGATCGTAGGAGACTCTGTCCGCGATAGCCGGAGATTCCGGTGCGATTCGCGGATGAGATCCGCTCCTACGCCGCCCCGCCCGCACCATTCCCTGTAGGAGCGGGCCCTGCCCGCGAATCGCGCGCAGGGCGCGCTCCTACAGTTGTCGTGAGGCATGCGCAGAAGCGGACTCCGTCCGCGATCGAACCCACACGATCAACGCCGCCAGGCACAGCCCAGGGCGCTGAGCGCCAGCACCGCCGCGGCGCCGGCGTAGGCCCAGAAGGCCGGCACCACGGGCAGCAGCACGCCGGCCAGCATCGGCCCCAGGCCTGCGCCTATGTCGCGCCAGATGGCGTTGCCGGCCAGGGCCTGGATGCGGTTCTGCGGGTTGCGCTGGGCCACCAGGGTCATCACCAGCGGCAGTTGCAGGGCGCGCAGCAGCAGGACCAGGAAGGCGCCGGCGAACAGCCAGTGGCTGCCGAAGATCAGCAGCGCCGCCGAGGTCGCCAGGGACAGCGTCACCAGCATGCGCAGCGCGCCGAAGTGGTCGGCCAGGCGGCCGCCGAAGGGGCTGAAGAGCATCTCGCTGAGGTAGCGCACCGCCATCAGGATGCCCGCCACCAGCACGCCGGTGCCGCCCAGGTGGCTTTCCGCGTACAGCGACAGGCCGAAGATGAACAGGCCGTCGAGGGTCACGCCCTCGATGAAGGACCAGGTGGCGATGCTGTCCGGCAGGCGCAGGCGGCGCCCGCTCGGGGTATGCAGGTCGTGCCCCTGGGCCGGTAGCGAGCGCGCCCGCCACAGGCCCAGCAATGCGCTGGCGAAGAGCACGAAGAACACGCTGCGCGGCCCCCAGGCCTGGGCCATCACCGCCGCCAGCGGCAACGCCAGCATCGGCCCGATGGAGATGGTCGCCCGCGAACGCCCGGCGCGGCGCGCGGCGCCCTGGGCCTCGGCGGTGGCCAGGGTCTGGGTGCTGAGGTTGAAGCTGGCGTAGCTCAGGCCCCACATCAGGCGCAGCACCAGCAACGCGGCGACGCCGGAGAGCGTCGCATAGCCCAGCGCGCACAACGCCGAGGCGCAGGCCGCCAGGCTGCAGGTGGCGCGGTCGCCGTGGCGGGCGTAGAAGCGCACCACCCAGCCGTAGCCGACAATGCGCACCAGGCGGTTGGCCGCCAGCAGGATGCCCGCCTGGGCCAGGCTGACGCCGAAGTCGGCGGCGTACATCGGCAGCAGCAGGTAGAGCACCACGTCGCCGGGCAGGCACAGGCCGAGGACCTGGGCGGCGCGGCGGGAATCGTTATCGGCGCGGCGCAGGCGCGGCTGCGCGGGGTCTGACGACATGGTCCCTCCCGGACGACAAGGCGAGCGCGCACCTTACCCGATGCGCGCCCGCCTGCCGAGGGGGAAGTGCCCGGCTCAGCCCGCCGCGGTCGCCTGGGCCTGGCCCTGGGCCGGGCTCGACGAGCGCTCCAGGCCGATGAAGCGCATCACCCGCTCGCCGCATTCGCCGTTGCGGATGGCCGCGGGCGCCGCGTCCACCTGCACCTGGCCGTGCTCCATGAACACCACGCGGTCGGAGATCGACAGGGCGAAGTCCATCTCGTGGGTGACGATGACCATGGTCATGCCCTCCTTCGCCAGGTCGCGGATGACGTTGAGCACGTCGCCCACCAGCTCCGGGTCGAGCGCCGAGGTGGGTTCGTCGAACAGCATGATGTCCGGCTCCATGGCCAGCGCGCGGGCGATGGCCACGCGCTGCTGCTGGCCGCCGGAGAGCTGGTGCGGGTACTTGTGCGCGTGGGCCAGCAGGCCGACCTTGTCGAGCAGCGCCAGGGCCCGCTGCTCGCAGACCTCGGGGCCGTCCAGGCCATGGAAGCGCGGCGCCAGGGTGACGTTGTCGAGGATGGTCCGGTGCGGGAACAGGTTGAAGCCCTGGAACACCATGCCGATGTGCCGCACGCCGCGGCGCAGGCGCGCCGGGTCCGGCTGGCCGGCCTTGATGTAGGACTCGCCGAACAGCACGACCTCGCCGCCGTCGATGCCTTCCAGGCCGTTGACCGTGCGGATCAGCGAGGTCTTGCCGGAGCCCGAGGGGCCGATGATCGACACCACCTCGCCGCTGGCCACCTGGAGGAACACGCCCTTGAGCACCGGGTGGGCACCGTAGCTCTTGCGGATGTCGCGCAGGTGCAGCGCCGGCGGCATGCCCGGCGCGGGTGCCTCGCGGCGCGCGGCGGCCGGCTGCGCCAGGCTGGCGCGCAGTCGCCCGACGGCGGCCTCGCCCAGGGTTTCCGGCTTGCGCGCGTTGAGGTCCAGGCGGTGCTCCAGGTACTGCAGCAGCCAGCCGAACAGGGTGACGATCAGCACGTAGTAGATGGCCACCGCCGAGAGGGTTTCCATCACCAGGAAGTTCTGCGCGTAGAGCTTCTGCCCGACCATCAGCAGCTCGGTGAGGGAGATCACCGAGACCAGCGAGGTCAGCTTGACCACCGTGACGTATTCGTTGATCAGCGTCGGCAGGGCGATGCGGAAGGCCTGGGGAATCACGATCAGGCGCTGGATGCCGAGGGCGCCGACGGCCAGCGCGCGACCGGCCTCTTTCTGCCCCTTGCTCACCGAAAGCAGGCCGCCGCGGTGGATCTCGGCCATGTACGCGGCCTCGGTCAGTACCAGGGCCAGCAGCCCGGAAATGAACGGGTTGGACAGCAGCGCCCCAGTGCTGGGGAACAGTTGCGGCAGGTTGTAGACGAACACCACCAGCACCAGCAGCGGCACGCTGCGGAAGAACCAGATGTACAGCCCCGCCGGCACCCGCAGCCAGCGCGATTCGGCGAGCTTGGCGCTGGCCAGGAGAAAGCCCAGGAGCATGCCGATCAGCCAGGCCAGGGCGCTCAGCTCGACCACCGTGACGCAGGCCTTCCAGAAATCCGGGAGGGAGAACAGGGAAAAGAAATAGGACCAGTCGAACTGCATGGGCACCTCGGCGGACGGGCCCGGCGCCGGGCCCGTCTCTCATCTTGCGTTGAAACGGATTACTCGGCCGCGGCTTCTTCCAGGGCGTACTTCTGCAGGATGGCGGCGAACTCGCCGCTGTCCCTGGTCTTCTGGAAGGCGACCTTGAGCGCGTCGTACAGCGCCTGGTTGCCCTTCTTCACGTACATGCCCAGGGTCTGCTTGTAGATCAGCTCCTTGGAAGTGACCACCACGCGGCCCTTGGAGCGCTCGGCGATCATGTGCGCGGCGCCGGAAATCTCCACCTGGGCCTGCACGTGCCGGGACAGCAGGGCCTGGGTCACTTCCGGGGCGGACGGGTATTCGCTCACCGTGATGGCGCCCTTGCCGTTGGGTTCGCAGTAGCTCTTCGACAGCTCGGCGAACTTGGCCACCCAGGTAGTGCCCTGCTCCAGGCCGACCTTCAGGCCGCAGAGGTCCTCGGGCTTCTCCGGCTTCAGCTCGCTGCCGGCCGGCACCATGATCGCCGCGCCGGTCTGCGCGTAGGGGATGGCCATGGCCTGGGCGGTGCGCTCGGGGGTGATGTACATGCCGGAGATCACCGCGTCGAAGTGCCCGGCGTTGAGCCCGAGGATCAGCCCGGAGAACTTGGTGTTCAGGTAGCTGGGCTCCAGGTCCATGTGCCGGGCCAGGGCCGCGGCCAGCTCGGGGTCGGAACCCACCACCTTGTCGCCGTCGTAGGACTCGAACGGCGGGTAGGTGATTTCCATGCCGATCTTCAGTTGGCCGGGCGTGGCGGTGACGGCGGCGCAGGCACCGTGCACGGTGCCCAGCAGGGCCGCGCCGAGCGCGCCGGCGGCCAGGAGGGTGCGGGTGGTTTTCATCGTGATTGCTCCAGGGTCGAGTGGGAATGCGCAGTTCAGGAAGGCTGCGTCTGCTTTTTCAGGTGGCCGAAGCTGGACGGCTTGCGCGCCCGCTCCGGCAGTTTCAGCTCGCCGTCGGCCACCTTGCGGCGCAGGTAGCTGTAGGTCTGCAATGCCTGGCTCCACATGTGCTCGCCGATGGCGATGGTTTCGTAGCCCTGGCCGCCGTCGTCGAACTGCGGCAGCGGGCGGATCTGCGTGTGGTAGTCGCAGGCGTAGAACAGCGGGAAGGAGTAGCGCTCCTCGCGCACCGTGCGCACGCGATGGGCGGTGGCGACGAAGGCGCCGTTGCTCATCACCTCCAGCATGTCGCCGATGTTCACCACGAAAGCGCCCGGCACCGGCGGCGCGTCGATCCACTGGCCGTCCTCGTTCATCACTTCCAGGCCCGGCTCGGTGGCGTGGAGGATGGTGAAGCACTCGTAGTCGGTGTGCGCGCCTATGCCCGGGGCGTCCTGGGCCTGCCCGTCGAACGGGTAGTGGATCAGCCGCAGCTTGGACGGCGGGCGGCTCACCAGCGGGTCGAAGTAGCCCTCCTCCAGGCCCAGGGCCAGGGCGAAGCCGTCGAACAGCTTGCGGCCGAGGGCGAACACCGCCTGGTAGTAGGCGCTGACCCGCGCCTGGAAGCCGGGCACCTCGGGCCAGCGGTTGGGCCCCAGTAGCGGCGTGCCGGCCAGCACCAGCGGGTCGTCGGCAGGCACTTCGAAACCGACGTCGAAGGCTTCCTTGTGGTCCGGCTTGCCCTTGGAATAGACCTCCTCGCCTTCCGGGACGAAGCCCTTGTGGCTTTCCGAGGCGCCGATGTAGTGGCGCATCTTGGCTTCCAGCGGCTGGGCGAAGTAGTCCCGCGCGGCGGCCTGCAGGCCCTCGATGAGCTCCGGGTCCAGGCCGTGGTTGCGGATGTACAGGAAGCCCACCTCGCGGGCCGCCTTGCCCAGTTCGGCGGCCACCGCCCGGCGGTCCTCCAGCCTGGCGCTGAACAGCCCGGCGATGTCGACGACGGGGATGGATTGGAAGGCCTTGCTTGCATGCTCCTGCATGGGTCGTGCTCCGGCTCAGGATTCGAGGAAGGTCTGGAAATGGCGGCGTTCTTCCGTGGCCATCCAGCGGTTGAGGTCCCACAGGTCGGCGATCGGCGCCCCGGTGAAGGGAAGCCGATGCAAATAGCCGTCCGGGCCGAACTCCGGGGTCAGGGTGGTCACCTGCAGGCCGCGCGCCTGCTGGGCGCGCCACACGGCTTCCCAGTGGCGCTGGTGGAAGGCCAGCGCGGCGGCGTATTCCGGCGCGCCCGGGTGCGGCACCTGCGGGCCCTGGTCGTAGCCGACGCGTGCCTGGATGTGGTGCACGCGCTCGACGAAGGGGCCGAGGTCATCGGCCGCGTCGTCCAGCAGGCGCTCGCAGACCACCACCCAGTGGCTGATGTCGCTGGTGAAGCGCAGCCCGGGCACCTGGCGGATCAGCTCCAGGGTCACCCAGGGGCTGTACAGCGAGCGGGCCCGGTGGATTTCGAAGCAGCAGGTCAGCGCCTGGCCGGCGGCCAGTTCCAGGGCGCGGCCGAAGAAGTCCACCTGCGCCGCCAGCGGCCAGCGGTCGTTGCCGCCGAGCACGTTGACGAAACGCGGCGCCAGCTCCGCGGCCAGGCCCAGCTTGCGCTGCAGGTCGTCGAGGTGGACCTGCGGCGTGGCCGCCTGGTCGGGCAGCACGTCGTGGGCGGTGAACAGGGTGCAGATGTAGGGCACGCCCTCCTCCGCCAGCAGCCGCGCGTAGTCGGCGCGCACGGCGGGGTCGAGCGGCAGGCGCGCCTCCAGGCCGTCGAAACCGGCCTCGCGCAGTTCGGCGATGGCCTGCGGCCAACCATGGGCGTAGCCCCACAGGGTGCGGAAGATATCGAGTCGCATGGACGAACTCCGGGCAGGATGAGCCGCGCCGTCGGGCACGGCGAAAGGCGAGCCGCGTCTTAGCGCGACAGGACGGAATTCAGGGGTATGGAGACGGTTGCCGGTCCAGGGAGTGGCGGCGAAGCGGGGAAGCGGGAAAAGCGCGCAAGCATGGACACGGTGGTATTCCTCTGACAGACCGGCAGCATTGACGGGCTGGTGCCCGCCGATTGTTGTTGTGCGCCTGGCCTGGGGCCGGGCGTGCTTGGGCAGTAAGGAACAGCGCGGCGCGCGGATGTTGTGGGGGCTCCGCTGCGCCGGCGCCAGGGCTGGCCTGGCGTCGGTGCAGTTGTCGCAGGTAGGGGGCGGGGGAAAAATAGCGGCGGGCAAATAATCAGTTCAGAGATTCGTGAACTATCGGAGGGGCGGGTTCGCGAACAGGCTGCTCCTGTAAGAACGGCTAACCCCTTTTCTGGTGCGGGAAGGTTGCCAGGACGCTCAAAAGTGCGATCCGCTCACGCTGGCGAGGCATGAATAAAGGGTTACAAATTTCTCTTGCATCCTATCCATGCGAGCTAGAGGGGAAGCGCGCAAGAAGTTGCGCACTTTAGCTTTGTTACTTTCGCACTCCCTATATTTGCGCACGAAAGTGCGCTCGCCCCACAGGAAGGATGTGTCGTGAATTACACCGTAGAGGAAGCACAACGCCTGGTTTCCGAGTCCATGGCGAAGCTCGCCGCACGGCCCGTGAAGGCCACCTATGACCTTGCCACGCTGGGAGCCCGTACCCGTTTGGGCGGTGAAGTCGCTACGGCCAGCACCAGCGTGAAAATCCATGGCTACCCGATTGCCTGCGTGGGCGACCTGGTGCGCTATCCGGACAACAGCGAAAGCAGGATCGTCTCCGGTGCCGGTGCGGCGCTCTCTCACAACGGCCAACCGATGGCCATCGTGGGTAGCGCCACCGACAACGGCGACACCATCGTCAGCAGCTTGCAAAGCTCCGGGCAGATTCGCGAATACGCCGACGATAACGGCATCCCCGGCCTGCTTCAGCCGGACTACCAGGCTGTAAAGCCCGACTAGCCGACAGCGTTTCACCCTCCATCTCTGGCTATTGCAAGGAATCGCACATGAGTGGGAAACCCGCAGCCCGCGTCACCGATCCAACGGCCTGTCCACTACCAGGCCACGGCACCAACCCCATCGTCAGCGGCTCGCCTGACGTTATCTTCGACGGCCTGTCCGCGGCGCGACAAGGCGATGTCACCGCCTGCGGCAGCCCGATCGTCTCCGGCGTTTCATCGAGCGTGTTCATCAATGGCCAGCCCGCCGCCACACTGGGCAGCCTGGGTGCGCACGGCAACGTCATCATCGGAGGCTCGGGCACCGTCATCATCGGCGATACGTTCACCCCCGCGCCGGTTACTCCCGTGGCGCCGTTCCCTGGCAGCACCGCGCCGTACTCCGGGCGCTTTCAGCTGATCGACCAGGAAACGGGCAAGCCCGTCGCCGGCCGCAGGGTCAAGCTCTGGTCCAGCGCCGGCTGGTCCGCCATCGACACCACGGATGCCGAAGGCATGACGTCATGGGTCAGGCACGAGACGGCGGAAAACATCTACATCGACCTGCTGCCAGGGGGCGAAGCATGAGCGATCAGCCCAGCCTCGCCCAGGGCGGCATGAGCCCGGAAGGCCAGAACAATCCGCTGAACATCCTGGAACCCAAACTCGCCCCGCAGGACAAGAAGGTATTGTGCTCGGCGATCTGCTATTGCAGCAGCACGCCCAACGTCAGCCAGGATGGCAAGAACCTCAAGCAGGCCTGCGTGGCCCAGCGCCTGGGCGAGTTGGACGAAATCCTGCAAGGCCGTAGCCCGTACAAGCCCGAGGTCAGTTACGACATGACCAAGAACCCGCCGCAGCCGATTCTCGACAGTCAGACCGGCAACAGTCCGCATGGCTGGATTCCCGGCTGGATCAGTAAATACTGGGACGAAGACCCGGAGCATCCGCCGTTCAAGCCAGGCCGAGGCATGATTCGTCGGCCTGACGTGGTGATCGTCCAAGACCCGACCAAGCCGCCGTCCCAGGACAATATCAAGCAGGTGGTCGAGATGAAGTTTCCACCGGATCCGCACAACGAAACCCAGGTACTTGCCTACGAGAAGATCGCTGGAGATGAGCGCAAGGTCGTTGAGATGAAGTCCACTGACTGCGACTGTGGCCAGGAAAATCAGCAGTCCAAGGTTCCGGTGGAGCAACTGGGGTGGGCCGCAGCTATCGCCAGTGGCGTGATGCTTATCCTGACCCGCGGCCGCTCTCCTCGACCAATGATTCCAGCCTACTGATTCGGAGAAACATCTTATGGAACCAGAATTCAACCTGGCTGATGAATTGGCCAAGCAGCCGCATCTGCTGGAGGTGCCCGGCAACCTGCTAATGAAGGGTGGCCCCGAGGATTATATCGGCGCCGTGCTCTGCCTGCGGGGCACGCTCTACTTCAAGGAGGCCCATACCCCTTTGGTGCGCGAGGCGCTGTGTCAGTGCTTTGACGAGTTCAAGCGTTTGGCCGAGCCCCATCTCACCTGGCTCTGGCGCGAGGAACCGCCAGAGGGCAAGCCGCTGACTGCGTACAGTGATGCAAAGCCATTGCGTGTGATGCTGGCGGGTATGGATGAGGACTATCCACTGAGCTTCTACTACATCAGCGGTAAGCAACCTAACGATGCTAGCTCTTGGCTTTTCAAGATTTTTGGAAGATCAGCTTGGGAGGCAAGAATAGGAGATGACCTGAGTGTGTTGGAGTTTTCCGTACCACTGCTGTACCAGGAGCAGAACCCTCTGAACTTCCTACGCCTGTTCCTCGACTTCGCACGTCGACTGATTCCGGAGCAGGGCTATGCAGGACATGCCTTCAACCTTTCGGTAACGAGCCGGGACGACAACGAGCCGACCGAAGCCTTTATGGCTGCGCGTATGCCAGGTTTGGATGTGGGAACGGCTGGTTTGCTGGCTAACCGCCCGAAGTTCAAACACGTCAAGATCAAGACCGTCAGTTGGCTGACCTTGCTCGATCAGCAGCGCCTGGACCTGGCCGGAGGCCTGGAGGCTTTGCGTTCGCGATTACCACCCAGTCATTTCGCTTTCTACGACTACGATGGCGGCGTAGTGATCCAGGCCGGTGCCTACCCCTATCTCGGCGGTGATGCCGAAGACCCAAAACCCGCCACCTACGTGCTGCTCAATCACCTGATCAAAGGCATCCGCTACGAAACCGTGGGTTCGCTGCACGGCGGCTCCCATGATGGCGAGTTGCGCCTGGTCGGCTGGTCCGCCGATCAATGGCTCAAGCGCCTGGATGTCGAGGACAGCGAGATACCCGCCTGGCGTGCCAAGTTGCTGGCCAACGAACCCGCTCTGAGCGCGGCCAACACCTTGCCGGAGCGTCTATGAACGAGCGGCAGCGTTTGGCGGATCAACTGCTTGAGTGCCTTGCAAGGCAAGGTGAGAGCATGCAGGCAAAGTACGTAGAGCCGCCGCCGGTGCCCGGCAATCTGCTGATGAAAGGCGGCCCCGAGGACTATATCGGCGCCGTGCTCTGCCTGCGCGGCACGCTCTACTTCAAGGAGGCCCATACCCCTCTGGTACGCGAAGCGCTGTGTCAGTGTTTCGACGAGTTCAGGCGCTGCGCCGAGCCACACTTGACTTGGCTATGGCGTGAAGAGCCTCCGCAAGGAAAGCCACTGACGGCCTACGGTGATGCAAAGTCATTGCGTGAAATGCTGGCCAGCATGGATGAGGATGACCTACTCAGCTTTTGCTACACCAACGGGGCAAAACCTAATGACGCTAGCCCCTGGTTCTTCGATATTTATGGCCCGCGGGCCTGGCAAGCCAACATGGGTGACTCAGTTGGGACACTAGACTTTTCTGTTCCCTTACTCTTTCAAGAACAGAACCCACTGAGTTTCCTCCGCCTATTTCTAGACTTCGCACGTCGATTGGCTCCCGAGCAAGGTTATGCCGGGCATGCCTACAACCTGTCGCCGACCAGCCGGGATGATAACGAGCCCACCGAGGCATTTATGGCTGCGCGCATGCCGGGATTGGATGTGGGGACCGCCGGCCTATTGGCCAATATCCCTGAGTTCAAACATCCTAAGATCAAGACCGTCAGTTGGCTGACCGTGCTCGATCAGCAGCGACTGAACTTGGTTGGCGGGCTGGATACCCTGCGCGACCGACTGCCGTCCAGCCATTTCGCCTTCTACGACTACGGTGCTGGCGTGGTAATCCAGGCTGGTGCCTATCCGTCAGGGGGCGACGGCGACGACCCGAAGCCGGCCGCCTACGTGCTGCTCAATCACCTGCTCAAAGGTATCCGCTACGAAACCGTGGGTTCGCTGCACGGCGGTTCGCACGACGGCGAACTACGCCTGATCGGCTGGTCCGCCGATCAGTGGCTCAAGCGCCTGGATGTCGAGGACAGCGAGATACCGGTCTGGCGCGCCAAGTTGCTGGCCAACGAACCCGCTCTGAGCGCGGCCAACACCCTGGAAGAGCGCCTATAGCCCGGGATGGAGCCTGAAGTCCGGGGAAGACGCACTTAGCTTCCCGGCCAGTCCAAGTGCAGGAAATCGCCGCCCGACTACGCAATCAGCCCATCCCCTGCTCGTACACCGCCAGGTGCACGAAGGCCGCCTGCAGCAGCGGCAGGTCCAACCCGGCCGCCTGGCCGCGGCCGAGCAGGTCGCCGATGATCTGCTCGGCTTCCACCGGGCGGCCGCCGACCAGGTCGCGGTACATCGACGAGGTCTGCGGCGAGCCGTGCAGGGTCAGCTGCCGGCGCGCCTCGGCGAGGAAGGCTTCGCGCGGCTCCAGGCCCACCGCGCGGACCACCGCCACCACCTCGTCCAGCAAGCGGTTGACGAAGGCCTCGCCCTGGGGCGCGGCGGCCACCGAGCCGACGTTGCCGCGCATCAGGCAGGTGATGCCGCCCAGGGCGGCCAGCAGCACCCACTTCTCCCACATCTCGCGGTGGATGTCGGGGCTCAGCCGGGCGTCGAAGCCGGCGTCCTGCAGCAGCGCGTCCAGGCGCAGGATGCGCTCGCTGCGGGCGCCGTCCATTTCGCCGTAGGAGAGTTCGTTGAGGGTGCCGTACTGGACGATGCGGCCGCGCTCGTCCAGGGTGCTGGCGATCTTGCACACGCCGCCCAGCAGCGGCCCGCGGCCGAAGTGATCGACGATGGCGTCGACCTGGTGCATGCCGTTGAGCACCGGCAGGATCATCGTGCCCGGCCCCACCGCCGGGGCGATGTCGCGCAGCGCCGCCTCCAGGGCGTAGGCCTTCACCGTCAGCAGGATGAGGTCGTAGGGCCCGTCCAGGTGCCCGGCGCCGACCAGTTGCGGCGTCAGCACGAAATCGCCGTGGGGGCTGAGCACCTGCAGGCCTTCCTGCTGCAACTGGTGCGCCCGCCCGGCGCGCACCAGGAAGGTCACGTCGCGCCCGGCCCGGGCCAGGCTCGCGCCGAAGAACCCACCCGTGGAACCCGCCCCGACCACCAGAATGCGCATGGCCCACCCTCCTCGGCTGCCCGGCACGATGGCGCCGGCTCATTGCCTGTATATAGACGCAGTGCCGGGAAAATGCATGGCCTAGCCCGCCCGCCGGCGGTACAGGCTGCGCGCCAGGGCGTCGAGGGCGAAGCCCAGGGCGCCGATCAGCAGGACCATGGCCATCAGTTCCGAGTAGGCCAGGCGGTCGCGGGTGTCGAGGATGTAGTAGCCCAGCCCGGCGCTGACGCCGAGCATCTCGCAGGGCACCAGGACGATCCAGAGGATACCGATGGCCAGGCGCACGCCGGTCAGCACGTGGCCGAGCACGCCGGGCAGGATCACCTTGCGCAGCGTCTCCCAGGGCGTGGCGCTGAGGCTGCGGGAGAGCTGCAGCCAGCGCGGGTCGAGCTGGCGCACGCCGGCGGCGGTGTTGAGCAGGATCGGCCAGACCGCGGCGAAGGCCAGCAGGAAGTAGATCGGCTGGTCGCCCACGCCCATCAGCATCACCGCGATGGGCATCCACGACAGCGGCGAGATCATCCGCAGGAACTGGAAGGCCGGCGTGGTGGCCGCCTCCAAATTGCGCGAGGCGCCCACCAGCAGGCCCAGGGGCACGCCCACCGCCAGCGCCAGGAGCAGGCCGAGCAGCACGCGCCTGAGGCTCACCAGCACGTGCTGGTACAGCTCCGCGCGGCCCAGCAGCTCGCCCAGGCTGGCCAGGGTGGCCTGGGGCGAGAACAGCTGCCCCAGGCCGTCGCCGCCGAACAGGCGCACGCTGCTCCACCACAGGCCGAGCAGCGCCAGCAGCCCAGCCAGGCCCAGCAGCCAGTGGCGACGGCCGGAGAGTGCCGGCGCCGTCACGTGGTGATCTCCTCGCTGCGCGCGAAGCCCTCGGGCAGGCCGAAGGCGCCGAGGCCGCCGACCTGGGCCAGGGCGTTGCGCACGAAGCGGTCGTCCACCAGGTCCTGCGCGGTGTGCGCCGGGTCCAGCGCGGCGAGGAAGCCCTTGTCGCCCTGGATCAGGGTGTCCTTCAGGCGCCTGACCAGTTCCTCGGTGTAGCTGGGGAACGGGTACGGCTGGAAGTCGATGCGCTCCTCGTGCCAGTCGGCATGGCGGATGGCGCCGTCGGCCAGGTACTTCTCGCGCTCGCCGGGCGCCGGTGCCAGCACCCTGCCGAGCACTTCCGGCGCGTGCGGGGTGTAGCGGTTGGCGCCGTCCTTGGACAGCAGCTTCGCCGCCTCGGCGCGGTTGTCGCGGGTCCACAGCTGGGCCTTGACGATGGCGTTGACCACCTTCTGCGACCACTCCGGGCGGCCGTTCAGGTCGTGCTCGTGCATGAACACCACGCAGCAGGCGTGGTTGCGCCAGACGTCGCCGGTGAAGCGCTGGATGCGCCCGACCTTGAGGTTCTCCGCCAGGGCGTTGAACGGCTCGGCGACTATGTAGCCGGCGATGCGCCCGCTGGCCAGGGCCGGCGGCATGTCCGAGGGCGGCAGCACCACCAGGTTGACCTCGTTGGCAGCCAGTGCCGCGTCGGCCGGCTTGCTCACCGCCGCCAGGCCGTTGTCGCGCAGCAACTGCTGCAGCACCACGTTGTGGATCGAGTACCAGAACGGGATGGCCAGGGTGCGCCCGCCCAGCTGCTTCACCTCGGTCACGTCCGGCGCCACGGTCAGGCCGGAGCCGCCGACGTGGTTCCAGGCCACCACCTTGGCCGGCACCTTGCTGCCGTAGCGGGCCCAGACGGTCATCGGCGACAGCAGGTGGATGACGTTGACCTGCCCGGAAATGAACGCCTCGATCACCTGCGCCCAGCTGCGCAGCAGCACTGGGCGCTCGGCCTTGATGCCCTCGGCCTCGAACAGGCCGTTGGCGTGGGCCACCAGCAGCGGCGTGGCGTCGGTGATCGGCAGGTAGCCGATGCGCACCGGGGCGTCCGGCTCGCTGGCGGCGCGAGCGCGCAGGCTGGTCAGCAGCGGCAGCGCGCCGGCTGCGGTGAGCAGCGCGCCGAGTTTGAGAATGTCACGTCGAGAATGAGTGGGATCGTCCAGGCACATGGGCAGCCTCCGGCGCAGGGTGGGAATTCGCGTGGGATCGGCTCGCCCGCCGTAGGGTTTTGAGGATCTCGACCCGCAGCGCGCCCAGTTCCTCGACCAGCTCCGCGCGGGGTTGCGGCAGGTCGATGCGCCATTCGCCCAACGTCCGCGCCGGGGTGTCGCCCAGTAGCAGGATGCGTTCGGAGAGCAGCAGGGCCTCGTCGATGTCGTGGGTGATGAGCACGGCGGCGGTGCGCCGTTCGTGGATCACCTGCAGCAGCAGTTGCTGCATGTCGGCGCGGGTCACTTCGTCCAGCGCGCCGAAGGGTTCGTCCAGCAGCAGCACCTGCGGCTGGCGCGCCAGGCAGCGGGCCAGCGCGGCGCGCTGGGCCATGCCGCCGGAAAGCTGCGCCGGCAGGTAGCCGCGCGCCTGTTGCAGGCCGACCGCGGCGATCGCCTGGTCGACGCGCTGGTGCAGCGTGGCCTTGTCCAGCTTCGGCTGGCGGGCGAAGTCCAGGCCGAATGCGACGTTCTTCTCCAGGCTCAGCCAGGGCAGCAGGCTCGGGTCCTGGAAGGCCACGGCGACGCGCGGGTGCGGGCCGTCGATGGCCTCGCCGAGCAGGCGCACGCTGCCCGCCGCCGGCTTCTGCAACCCGGCCAGCACGCGCAGCAGGCTGGACTTGCCGACGCCGCTGGGGCCGAGGATGGACACCACCTCCCCCGGCGCCAGGCTCAGTTCGAAGCCTTCCAGCACGCTGCGCCAGCCCTTGCCCTCGGGGTAGCCCAGGGCGACGCCGGCGGCCTGCAGCAGCACCTCGCTCATGCCCGCGCCTCCTGGCGCTGCAGCTCGGCGCGCAGTTGCACCAGGCTGGGCGTGACGATGGGCACGAAGGCCGACTCGCGCCAGCGCCGGGCGAAGGCCGCGCCGTGCCGGCTGAGGTAGGCCTTGCCGCCGCTGGCCTGCAGCTCCAGCTGCACCGCCGCGGCGGCGCCTTCGGCCAGGCCGATGCGGATGCGGAACAGCCGCGCCGGTTCGGCGCTGAACTCGCCGCTGGAAAGCCCCGCGCGCAGGCGCTCGACCAGGCCGTCCAGTTCGCCGCGCAGGCGTTCCTCTTCCTCGCGCAGCACCGAGCGGCTGCCGCCCAGGTGCTCGCGCACCGCTTCCAGGGCCCGGCGCGCGAGGCCGATGGTCATGGCGCACTGCAGGCCGAGGAAGGCCGGGCGCACCTGCGGCAGGTAGCGCCGGGCGTCGTCGTGCAGCAACCACTCGCGGGGCAGCGCCACGCCGTCGAAGTCCAGGGCGGCGGTGTTGCTCGACTGCAGGCCGAGCAGTTGCAGGTCGTCGGAGCGTTCCAGGCCGGCGCTGGCCGAAGGAATGGCCGCCACCAGCGGCGCCGCGCCCTCGCGCTCGATGGCCGCGGCCACCACGAAGTGGCCCTTGCGCAGGTTGGTCACCCAGGGCAGGCGGCCGTCCAGGGTCCAGCCGTCGCCGGCCGGGGTGGCCCGCACCTGCAGGCTCTCGATGCCGGAGAGGAACTTCATGGCGTTGGACAACCCGGTGGCGCCGGCCAGGCGGCCGTCCAGCAGCTCGCCGAGCAGGCGCTCGCCCAGCGCCTGGTTGGGGCTCTGCAGCAGGTATTCGATGAAGGCGCGCTGGCCCCAGAAGACGAAGGCGGCGGTCAGCGAATGGCCGGCCACCGCGGCGATGGCCTCCACCGCGTCGAGCAGGCTGCCGCCGGCGCCGCCGCGCGCCTCGGGCACGCCGATGCCGAACAGCCCGGCGCTGGCCAGTTGCGGCAGCACCGACTGCGGGTCGGCATGGCCGAGGTCGAGGGCCTCGGCCTGGGCGTCGAGCCAGTGGCTCAGGGTCGGATCGAGCATGGTCGCTCTCCTTTTGGCGGGCAGCCGCGGGGCAGCCACCCGGTCATGCGCAACTCAGGCCTTTTCCCAGCGGTACTTGCCCAGCTCGGGGTTGAGCGGCGTTTGCGCCAGCACGTTGGCGAAGTTGCAGAGGGTCGCCAGGCTGATGCCCAGCAGCACTTCCAGGGCATTGCCGTCGCTGAAGCCGGCGGCGCGGAAGGCCGCGAGCCCCGCGTCGCTGACCGCGCCGCGGCTGGCGATGGCCTCGCGGGCGAAGGCGGCCAGGGCTTCCAGGCGCGGCTCCGGCAGTTCGCGTTGTTCGCGCAGGGCGGCTATCACTTCCTCAGGGAGCTTGGCCTTGTTGGCCGCCACCGCGGTGTGCCCGGCCACGCAGAAGTCGCAGCCGTGGGTGGTGGCGGCGATCAGCTGGACCACCTCGCGCTCGGCCAGGCCCAGCTCGGCCTTGCCGTTGAGGCCGGAGACGGTGACGTAGGTCTCCAGCGCGGCCGGGGCGTTGGCCAGCACGCCGAGCAGGTTGGGAATGAAGCCGGAGTTCTTCAGCGCGTTCTGCAGGAACGGCTTTGCCGCTTCCGGGGCGCTGTCGAGGGTCTGGATGGGCAGGCGGGACATGGGTTCGACTCCGTGTGCGGTAGGTGTCGAAAAAGTCTGTTGGTAATAAGAAAACCGTTCAATATTCTAAAGTCGCTATCACTTGCTCCTGAGTCTTTTCATTAGATGATTTCGTCGAGCCCCCTTGTCGATTGGTTATTAGACAGCCTGGAGCTGGACGCCAGCCTGTTCCACGTGGGCCGCTACTGCGGCGGCTGGCACGCCTCCACCCAGGGCCTGGCCCGGGCCAGCTTCCACCTGGTGGTGCAGGGCCATTGCTGGCTGCACCTGGAGGGCGAGGCGCCGGTGCGCCTGGAGGGCGGCGACGCCGTGTTCCTGCTGCGCGACCTGCCCTACCGGCTGTCCGACGCCGCCAGCGCCGAGGCTGCCGCCTGCCAGCCGCGCCAGGCCATGACCGCCCTGGAGCTGCAGGCCGAGGACGGCGTCGGCCTGGTCTGCGGCTTCTTCCACTTCCACTCCGGGCTCTCGGCGCTGATCATCGAGGCGCTGCCCGCCTATCTGGTGCTGCGCGCCGAGGAACCCTCGCAACGCGCCGCGCGCAGCCTGTTCGAACTCATCCTGGAGGAATGCGCGCGCCAGCCGGCGCCCTCGCAGCAGTTGCTGGAGCGCCTGAGCCACCTGCTGTTCCTCTACGTGCTGCGCCAGCAGGTGCTGGACAACCCCGGCCTCGGCGGCCTGGTGGCGCTGGCCCGGCAGCCGCAGTTCGCCGGCCTGCTGGAAAGGATGATCGAGCAACCGCAACTGCCCTGGACGCTGGAGGACATGGCGGCCTGCGCCGGGCTGTCGCGCTCGGCCTTCTTCAAGCGCTTCAACGAAACCTGCGGGCAGTCCCCCGGCCAGGTGCTGCTGGCCTTGCGCATGGGCCAGGCCTGCCGCCTGCTCAAGGCCGACCAGAGCGTGGCCGAGGTGGCCGCGGCGGTCGGCTACCAGTCGGTGGCGGCCTTCACCCGCGCCTTCCACAAGAGCACCGGGCAGCAGCCGGGGGCGTACCGGCGCAGCCGCGACGGCGGCCAGGGGCGCTGACAGGCCCAACAAACGAGAACAATTCTCATCGCCGTGCTAGCCTTGCGCCTTCCCTCACCCCAAGGAGCCCGCTGTGTCCGATTCCACCGAAGCCGCGCAGCCCGGTACCGCCGACGCCCGTTTCGACCTGCGCCCGCTGCTGTTCTCCACCATGGCCGGGACCATGGCGATGATGGCCTTCGTCTCGCTGGTCGGGCCCATCGCCCGGCTGCTCGGCCTGCAGGCCTGGCAGGCCGGCGCGGCGGTCACCGTGTCCGGCGTGCTCTGGCTGCTGCTGGCACGGCCCTGGGGCAATGCCAGCGACCGCCTGGGGCGACGGCGCATCCTGCTGCTGGGCAGCGCCGGGGTGACCTTGTCCTACGTGCTGTTGGCGGTCTTCGTCGATACCGCGCTGCGCTTGCAGCCTATCGCCGCGCTGTCGTTCCTCGGCCTGCTGCTCGGCCGCGGCGCGGTGGGCGCCTTCTACGCCGCGCTGCCGGCCGCCGGGCAGGCGCTGATCGCCGACAACTACCCGCCGCGCCAGCGCGCCGCCGCCCTGGCCAGCCTGGGCGCTGCCAATGCCGTGGGCATGGTGCTCGGCCCGGCCATCGCCGCCCTGCTCGCCCGGCACAGCCTGAGCCTGCCGCTGTACGCCATGAGCGTGCTGCCGCTGCTGGGGTTCCTGGCGCTGCTCACCCGCCTGCAGCGCCAGGAGCACCACCTGCAGCGCGTCGCGCAGAGCATCCGCCTGGGCGATGCGCGCCTGCGCCGGCCGATGCTGGTGGCCTTCGTCGCCATGTTCTGCGTGGCGGTGGCGCAGATCACCGTGGGCTTCTTCGCCCTCGACCGCCTGGGCCTGGCGCCGGGCGCGGCGGCCCAGGCCGCCGGGGTGGCGCTGACTACCGTGGGCGTGGCGCTGATCCTCGCCCAGTTGCTGGTGCGCCGCCTGGACTGGGCGCCGCAGCGGCTGATCCGCGTTGGCGCGCTGGTGGCCGGCATCGGCTTCGCCGGCACCAGCCTGGCGCTGCAGGCCTGGCAGTTGTGGCTGGCCTTCTTCGTCGCCGCGGCGGGCATGGGCTGGGTGTTCCCGGCCTTCTCGGCGCTGGCGGCCAACGCGGTGAACGCCGACGAGCAAGGCTCCACCGCCGGCTCCATGGGCGCAGCCCAGGGCCTGGGCGTGGTGCTCGGGCCGCTGGCCGGCAGCCTGCTCTATGGCGTCGAGCCGCGCCTGCCGTACCTGTTGGTCGGCGCCCTGCTGGTGCTGGTGGCGCTGTGGCCGGAGCCCGCCGCCGACACCGTTCAGGCCGGGTAGCGGCGCGCCAGGAAGTCCAGCAGCAAGGCGTTGACCTCGGCCGGGCGCTCGTTCTGGACCCAGTGGCCGCAGCCTTCCAGGCGGTGCTGTTCGAGGTCCGCCACCACCTCGGGCATGCGCTTGAGGGTATAGGCCTCCAGGCTCGCCACCGGGTCGCGGTCGCCCACCAGGAACAGCGTCGGCTGGCCGACCTGGCGGCCGGCCAGGGGCTCGCTGAAGCGCCAGTTGCGCTCGAAGTTGCGGTACCAGTTGAGCGCCCCGCGGAAGCCGCGGCCGGCGAAGGTCTCGATGTAGTAGGCCAGGTCCGCCTCGCTGCACCAGGCCGGCAGTTGCCGGGGCGTGGGCTGGCCTTCGAACAGACGGGCGTCAGCGGGCTTGTCCTGGAGGAAGGGGTCGTTGTCGCCGGCATCGCGGAAGAACAGGCGCAGGCTGCGCTCGATGTCGGCGTCCAGTTCGGCCTCGGCCACGCCGGGCTGCTGGAAGTAGAGGATGTAGTTGAAGCGCCCGGCGAAGACCTCGCGGAGGATCTCCGTGGCCGGCCGCTTGGGCCGCCCGGCATAGGGCACCGACAGCGTGGCCAGGGCCGCCACCCGCTCCGGGGCCAGCAGCGCCAGGTGCCAGGCCACCAGGGCGCCCCAGTCGTGCCCGAGCACCGCCGCGCGGCCCTGGCCGAGGGCGTCCATGGCGCCGAGAACGTCGCCGCACAGGCTCTGCAGGTCGTAGGCCTCGATGGGCTCGGGCGCGTCGCTGCGGCCGTAGCCGCGCATCTCCGGCACGTGCACGCGGTAGCCGGCCTGCACCAGCGCCGGAATCTGCGCGCGCCAGGAGTGCCAGCATTCGGGGAAACCGTGCAGCAGCCAGACCGGGCGGCCATCGGCGGGGCCGGCGATGTGTACGCACAGGTGGATGCCGTTGACCGGCAGCAGGCGTCGCTCGATGGAGGGCATGGGGAATCTCCGGGGTTTTGTCGGGACGCTAGCAGTACGGGTGTGACGACGTCATTTCCATTCGTTGGACGAATAGTGGGGCATGGCGCCAAGACGCCCTACTCTCCTGCGCCGAGGCGCTTTTTGTAGGAGCGAGCTTGCTCGCGAATGAACCCCGCTGCGAAATCCGTTCGCGAGCAAGCTCGCTCCTACAGTTCTGGGACACCGGTGTTCCGGCCAACGGTTGAGCCCCGTAGGATGGGTTGAGCGAAGCGATACCCATCCTACGACCGTGCTTCCCTGAAGCCGTAGGAGCAACTGTCTTGCCGGCTGCGCCGGGGCGCTGCTCTTCGTAGGAGCGAGCTTGCTCGCGAACAAGCCCCGCTGCGAAATCCGTTCGCGAGCAAGCTCGCTCCTACGAGAAGCCGTGCCCGCCGGTATGCTGGGAGCGCCCCCATGCCCCGCGCATATCCATATGCAAATCCGGTCTTTCCCACCCGGATTCTTATTCCCCTATAGTCGCCCCACAACTCGTCATAACAAGTCATAGCCATGACCGAACTGCTCCCCCTCTCCCCCGTCCCGCTGTACAGCCAGCTCAAGGAGCTGCTGCGCACGCGCATCCTCGACGGCAGCTACCCGCCGCTCAGCCGCATGCCCTCCGAGGCCGAGCTGGGCAAGGCCCATGGCGTCAGCCGCATCACCGTGCGCCAGGCTCTGGGCGACCTGCAGAAGGAAGGCCTGATCTTCAAGATCCACGGCAAGGGCACCTTCGTCGCCCGGCCCAAGGCGTTCCAGAACGTCAGCACCCTGCAGGGCCTGGCCGAGTCCATGGGCGAGCGCGGTTACGAGGTGATCAACCGCCTGCGCAGCTTCCGCTTCGTGCCGGCCGACGCCCAGGTGGCCGCGCGCCTGCGGGTGGCCGAGGGCGACAGCGTGGCGCAGATCAAGCGCGCGCGCCTGGTCAACCGCGAGCTGGTGTCGCTGGAGGTCACCTACCTGCCCGAGGCCGTCGGCCGCCGGCTGGAGAAGGCCGACCTGGTGAGCCGCGACATCTTCCTGATCCTCGAGAACGACTGCGGCCTGCCCCTGGGGCATGCCGACCTGGCCATCGACGCCATCCTCGCCGACGCCGAGCTGGCCGCCGCCCTGGAGGTGGAGGAAGGCTCGCCGGTGATGCGCATCGAACGCCTCACCCACGGCGCCGACGGCCAGCCGCTGGACTACGAACACCTCTACTACCGCGGCGACGCCTTCCAGTACCGCCTGCGCATCGACCGTCACAAGGGCCCCCGAGCATGAGCCACAGCGACCTCCCCGAAGACAAGCAAAGCGCCTACGACATCGTCGTCATCGGCGGCGGCACCGCCGGCCCCATGGCGGCGATCAAGGCCAAGGAAGCCAACCGCGAGCTGCGCGTGCTGCTGCTGGACAAGGCCAACGTCAAGCGCAGCGGCGCCATCAGCATGGGCATGGACGGCCTGAACAACGCCGTCATCCCCGGCCACGCCACGCCCGAGCAGTACACCAAGGAAATCACCGTGGCCAACGACGGCATCGTCAACCAGGCTGCCGTCTACGCCTACGCCACCCACAGTTTCGAGACCATCGAGCAGCTCGACCGCTGGGGCGTGAAGTTCGAGAAGGACGAGGTGGGCGACTACGCGGTGAAGAAGGTCCACCACATGGGCGCCTACGTGCTGCCGATGCCCGAGGGCCACGACATCAAGAAGGTGCTCTACCGCCAGCTCAAGCGCGCGCGGGTGGAGATCACCAATCGCCTGGTGGCCACCCGGCTGCTCACCGACGCCGAGGGCGCGGTCAACGGCGTGCTCGGCTTCGACTGCCGCACCGCGCAGTTCCAGGTGATCCGCGCCAAGGCGGTGATCCTCGCCTGCGGCGCCGCCGGGCGCCTGGGCTTGCCCGCCTCCGGCTACCTGATGGGCACCTACGAGAACCCGACCAACGCCGGCGACGGCTACGCCATGGCCTACCACGCCGGTGCGGAGCTTTCGAACCTGGAATGCTTCCAGATCAACCCGCTGATCAAGGACTACAACGGCCCGGCCTGCGCCTACGTCACCGGGCCACTGGGCGGCTACACCGCCAACTCCAAGGGCGAGCGCTTCATCGAGTGCGACTACTGGAGCGGGCAGATGATGTGGGAGTTCCACCAGGAGCTGGAAGGCGGCAACGGCCCGGTGTTCCTCAAGCTGGACCACCTGGCCGAGGAGACCATCCAGACCATCGAGGAAATCCTCCACGGCAACGAGCGCCCCAGCCGCGGCCAGTTCCACGCCAACCGCGGCACCGACTACCGCAGCCAGATGGTCGAGATGCACATCTCCGAGATCGGCTTCTGCTCCGGCCATTCGGCCTCGGGGGTGTGGGTCAACGAAAAGGCCGAGACCAGCGTCAAGGGCCTGTACGCCGCCGGCGACATGGCCGCGGTGCCGCACAACTACATGCTCGGCGCCTTCACCTACGGCTGGTTCGCCGGGCAGAACGCCGCGCGGTACGTGGCCGAGCGCGACTTCAGCGAAGTCGACCGCGCCCAGGTGGAGCGCGAGCGTGAACGCGTCTTCGCCCCGCTCAAGCGCGAGCACGGCCTGCCTCCGGCCCAGGTGGAGTACAAGCTGCGGCGCATGGTCAACGACTACCTGCAGCCGCCGAAGGTGACCAAAAAGATGGAGATCGGCCTGCAGCGCTTCGCCGAGATCGGCCGCGACCTGGAGCAGCTGAAGGCGAACAACCCCCACGAGCTGATGCGCGCCATGGAAGTCAGCGTGATCCGCGACTGCGCCGAGATGGCCGCCCGCGCCTCGCTGTTCCGCACCGAGAGCCGCTGGGGCCTGTACCACCACCGCGTGGACTATCCGCAGCGCAACGATGCCGAGTGGTTCTGCCATGCGCATCTGAAGAAGGACGGGAACGGCGAGATGACCAGTTTCAAGAAGCCGGTGGAGCCGTACCTGATCGCCCTGGATGACGAGGAGCAGAAGGCCTATGAGCGGTTGCGGGTGAAGAACGAGGCGGCCTAGGAGCCCTAGGAGCCCCTC
This sequence comes from Pseudomonas sp. A6, assembly GCF_052367875.1. NCBI lineage: Bacteria > Pseudomonadati > Pseudomonadota > Gammaproteobacteria > Pseudomonadales > Pseudomonadaceae > Pseudomonas > Pseudomonas sp. A6. The sequence continues at coordinate 3,906,267 of NZ_CP198970.1, forward strand.
TCCCCCCGCCCTCTCCCGCAAGCGGGAGAGGGAGCTGTCCGTGCAGCGGGAACCCACAGCTTTCCGGATGACGCCAAGTTACCAGGCACCTCCGAACGGCCCCCTCTCCCTTCAGGGCGGGGCGCGCAGCCGAGGGCTGGGGAGAGGGTGGTGAGCCGAGCGCCATATCCCGACAGAAACACCGAGCCCGCCGCCATGAAAGCGGGCGGAACCGAACCACGAGGAACCGTGCCATGCCCCACCAACCCCAGGAAATCTTCTTCCGCTCCAGCGCCCCGGTCACCGTGGACGAGGACAAGTGCATCGCCGACAAGGGCTGCACCGTCTGCGTCGAGGTCTGCCCGATGGACCTGCTGGCGATCAACCCGGCCACCCAGAAGGCCTACATGGCCTTCGACGAATGCTGGTACTGCATGCCCTGCGAGAAGGACTGCCCGACCGGCGCGGTGAAGGTGGAGATTCCCTACCTGCTGCGTTGAACCGCTGAAGTCGCTGGTTCCCCGCGTTCGCGGGGATGACGATCAACACACCGAATTTCATCCCGTCACTCCCGCGAACGCGGGAGCCCAGTGCCTTGACTACGACAGCTTCCTGTAGGAACGGGCCCTGCCCGCGATTCGCGAGCAAGCTCGCTCCTACGAAAAGCCACCGGACACGCCACCGGACGCCTGATGCAACGCCCCCTCGTTTCCCACCGCACACCGGCGGCGGAGACGATTCCAACACTCATGATTCGAGGGGAACACCCATGACCTTGCGCACCACCCTGGCCGGCCTCGCGCTGGCCATCGCCAGCCTTTCCGCCCACTCGGAGACCCTCCGCGTCGCCATCGGCACCCAGGACACCACCATCAACTGCGCCGCCGGCGGTCTGCTGGTCCGCGAGCTGAACCTGCTGCCCAAGTACCTGCCCCACGACGGCAAGTACCAGGGCGCGCAGTACGACATCCAGTGGAAGAACTTCACCAGCGGCGCGCCGCTGACCAACGAGATGGTCGCCGGCAAGCTGGACTTCGGCGCCATGGCCGACTTCCCCGGCTCGCTCAACGGCGTGGCCCATGAAGCCGCCGGCAAGCGCAGCCTGTTCATCAGCGTGCTCTCCGGCAGCATCGAGGGCAGCGGCAACGGTATCGTGGTGCCGGCCTCTTCCAAGGTGCAGTCACTGGCCGAGCTGAAGGGCCAGACCATCTCCGTGCCCTTCGCCTCCACCGCCCACGGCCTGCTGCTGCGCGCCATCGCCGCCCAGGGCTGGGACCCGGACAAGGACGTCACCATCATCGCGCAGCCGCCGGAGGTCGCTGGCTCCGCGCTGCAGGCCAACAAGATCGCCGCCCACGCCGACTTCGTGCCCTTCGCCGAGCTGTTCGAGAGCCGCGGCATCGCCCGCAAGATCTACGACGGCTCGCAGGCCAAGGCGCCGACCTTCCACGGCGCCCTGGTGGAGGCGGACTACGCGCAGAAGTACCCGGAGATCGTCGAGGCCTACCTGCGCGCCACCTACGAGGCCAACCAGCTGCTGGCCGCGGAACCGGAGAAGTACAGCGAGTTGATCGAGAAGGTCGCCGGCATCCCCGCCGAGGTGAACTACCTGTTCCACGGCCCGCTCGGCCTGCAGACCCGCGACCTGACCTGGAAGCCGGAGTACCGCCAGGCCGTCACCACCGCCATCGACACCCTGAAGCTGCTGAAGAAGGCCGACCGCGGGCTGAACGTCGAGCAGTTCGTCGACGACCGCTACATCCGCGCCGCCTTCAAGGCCGCCGGCGCCGACTACGACGCCGCATTGAAAAACTATGCCCAGCAGCCGCTAACGGCCACGGACGCGCTGACCGGCAAGGCCATCGCCGACCCGCGCCACGTGGCGCAGGTCTGGGTGCGCGGCGAACCCAAGGTGCGCAGCTACGCCTCGGCGCGGGAAGCCCTGGGCGAAACGGCCAAGCTGAAGCAGCAGGGCAAGGACATCCGCGCCGTCTACGCCCAGGCCAGCGACAGCGGCATCAAGCTGCTGGCCAGCCAGGCCTGGTTCGTCCAGGGCAAGGACGGCGCGCTGGACGCCTTCCTGCTCAAGGAGCAGGCCGAGCGCTACGCGCAGAGCAACGGCGGCGAAGTGCGCGACTTCGCCGGTGCCAGCCAGCAGGCCGTCGCCAGCCGCTGACGTCCACGCCCGGCGCCCTGCGCGCCGGGCCCTTGCGGAGCCACGAAAATGAACCTCACAACCCTGTCCCGCTGGAGCCTGCGCCTGGCCTCGCTGCTGGCCTGCCTGGCGCTCTGGCAGCTGGCCAGCGCCCGGCACCTGAACCTCGGCCTGGTCACCTTCGCCAACGTCCCCGGCCCCGGCGAGGTGCTGGACGCCGCCGTGCAACTGGCACAGTCCAGCAAGCTCGGCCGGCACCTGGGCGCAAGCCTGGCGCGGGTGCTCGCCGGCTACCTGCTGGCCGCCGTCGCCGGCGTGCTCCTGGGCCTGGCCATCGGCCGCGGCCGCTGGGCCCGCGACGGCCTGCTGCCGCCGCTGGAAGTGCTGCGGCCGATCCCGGCGGTGGCCTGGATCCCGCTGGCTATCCTGATGTTCCCCAGCGCCGAGCTGTCGATGATCTTCATCACCTTCACCGGCGCGCTGTTCCCCATCCTGCTCAACACCATCCATGGCGTCGAGGCGGTGGACCCGCGCCTGCTCGCCTCGGCCCGCAGCCTCGGCGCCAACCGCCTGGCGCTGCTGCGCGAGGTGGTGCTGCCCGGCGCCCTGCCGAGCATCGTCACCGGCCTTGCCATCGGCATGGGCACCTCGTGGTTCTGCCTGGTGACCGCCGAGATGATCTCCGGGCAATGGGGCATCGGCTACTACACCTGGGAGTCCTACACCTTGCAGAACTACCCCGACATCGTCGTCGGCATGCTGCTCATCGGCGTGCTCGGCATGGCCAGCAGCCTGCTGGTGCGCCAGCTCGGCGCCCTGGCCACGCCCTGGCAGCGCCAGGCCGGAGGCAAGCCATGAGCCTGCCCGAACAATTGCCCGCCGGGCACGTGCGCGTCGAGGGCCTGTCGATCCACCTGGGCAGCGGCCGCGACGCCTTCGAAGCGGTGCACTCGCTGAGCTTCGCCATCGAGCCGGGGGAATTCGTCTGCGTGCTCGGCCCCTCCGGCTGCGGCAAGTCCACCCTGCTCGGCGCCCTGGCCGGGCACCTGCGCCCCAGCGGCGGGCGCCTGGAAGTGGACGGCCAGCCGGTGGGCGGCCCCTCGCCGCAGCGCGGCATGGTGTTCCAGCAGCACACCCTGCTGCCCTGGCGGCGGGTGCGCGACAACGTCGCCTTCGGCCTGAAGATGCGCGGCGTGCCGCGCGCCGAACGCCACGCCCGGGCCGAGGAAATGCTCCAGCTGGTGGGCCTGCAAGGCTTCGCCAACCGCTGGCCGTCGCAGCTTTCCGGCGGCATGCAGCAGCGCGTGGAGATCGCCCGGGTGCTGATCAACCAGCCGCGCCTGCTGCTGATGGACGAACCCTTCGGCGCCCTCGACGCGCAGACGCGGATGATGATGCAGGAGCTGCTGCTGGACATCTGGACGCGCCTGCGCACCAGCGTGCTGTTCATCACCCATGACATCGACGAGGCGCTGTTCCTCGCCGACCGCATCCTGGTGATGAGCCCGCGGCCGGGACGCATCCTCGAGGAAATCCGCCTGGACTTCCCCCGCCCGCGCCATGCCGAGCTGCTGACCAGCGCCGGCTTCACCCGCCTCAAACGCCACTGCCTGGAACTGCTGCGTCACGAAGACGGCCGCCAACTGCCGCGCCTGACGCCCCTGGGCCTGCCGAACGACGAACACAACCGACCGCGATTCGCCATATGACCGAACTCAGCACAGACAACCCCGACATCCTCGACCTGCAACCGCGCCTGCAGCACGCCGACCCCGGCGTGCGCCGCATCGCCCTGATCGAACTGGCCGACCTGGAGGAGCCCGAGGCCCTGCCCTGGCTGGCCCGGGCGCTGACCATTGATCCGGCCGCCGCCGTGCGGGCCGAGGCCGCGCGCCTGCTGGAAGCCTGGGAGGAACCCGAAGTGGTCCAGACCCTGTGCCAGGCCCTGGCCGACAGCGACGAAACGGTGCGCGAAGCCGCCGCGCAAAGCCTCAGCGAACTGAAGACCGCCGAAGCCGGACGCTTGCTGCTGCCCTGGGCGGCGCACGCCGACACCTTCGTGCGCCGCAGCGCATTGCGCGCCCTGCGCGAACTGCGCCTGGAAGAAAGCGTGACCCCGGCCCTGGCCGCCCTGGACGACGCCGACGCCGGTGTGCGCCGCGAGGCGGTGGGCATCCTCGGCTGGCTCAAGCGCATCGAGGCCCTGCCGCGCCTGGCCGCCCTGGCCAGCGACGATGCCGACAGCGAAGTGCGCCGCGCCGCCGCCGGCGCCCTCGGCCTGGCCAGCGACGCCAGCGTGCTGCCGGCGCTGGGCGCGGCATTGCGCGACAAGGCCTGGAAGGTCCGCGAGGAAGCCGCCGGCACCCTCGGCAAGCTGGGCCTGCAGGAGGCCGGCGAGGCGTTGCTGCAAGCGCTGGAAGACGACTTCTGGCAGGTGCGCCTGCGCGCCGCGCGGGCCCTCGGCAACCTGCGCTACCAGGCTGCCCGCGAAGCCTTGCAGGGCCTGCTCGGCCACGCCATCAGCAACCTGCGCAAGGAAGCCGCCCTGGCCCTGGGCGAGCTGGGCGACATCCGCGCCCTGCCCGCGCTCCAGGCAGCCCAGGCCGACGGCGACCCGGAAGTGCGCAAGGCCGTGCGCATCGCCCTCACCCAACTGGGCGCGCCGGCGTGAACGCGCCCCACGCCCTGCACCGCTGCGGCGGCGAGCGTGAGTTGCGCATCGACTGGGGCGAAGGCGAAGTGCAGCGCATCGCCTTCGCCCGCCTGCGCGGCGCCTGCCCCTGCTCGCAGTGCCGCGCGGCGCGCCTGCAGGGGCACATCACGGTGGTCGGCGCCGAGGTCGGGCTGCGCGCCGTGAACCCCCAGGGCTACGGCGTGCAGCTGGTGTTCGACGACGGCCACGAGCGCGGCATCTATCCCTGGAGCTACCTGCGCGAACTGGGTTGAGCCGCTACCACTCGCCGATGCGCACCAGCTTGCCGCCTTCCGGCTCGCCATAGCGGAAGGCCTGGCCGCGCAGGTCGATCTCCTCGTTGCTGATGGTGGTGCGCCGCTTCAGGCCGCGCAGCCAGTCGAACAGGTAGCGCTGGTGCTGCTCGCGCACGTCCGCGTAGGCCGGCTCGGCGCCCAGGTCGCGTAGCTCGCCCGGGTCCGCCTGCAGGTCGAACAGCTGCGGGCGGAAGCCGTCGTAGGCCAGGTACTTCCAGCGCTCGCTGCGCACCATGTACATGCGGCAGGCGTCGATGGGCCGGCCCAGGCGCTCGCGGGCCGGGGCCTGGAAGGCGTAGTCGTATTCGGCGATGGCGTAGTCGCGCCAGTCCGCCGGCCTTTGCCCATGCAGCAGCGGCTGCAGCGAGCGGCCCTCGACGCGGTGCGCCGCCAGCGGTACCGCGAAGGCGTCGAGCAGGGTCGGCAGCACGTCGATGGATTGCACCAGGGCCTGCTCCACCGTGCCGCGGCTGGCGTCGGCCGCCGCGCGCGGGTCGCGGATCAGCAGCGGCACGCCCACCGCCGGTTCCAGCAGGAACTCCTTCTCGCCCAGGCCGTGGTCGCCCAGGTAGTCGCCATGGTCGCTGGTGAAGACGATCAGGGTGTCGTCCCAGCGGCCGCTGGACTGCATGTGCTCGAACAGCCGGCCGAGCTGGTCGTCGATCTGCCTGATGAGCCCCATGTAGGTGGGGATCACGGTGTTGCGCACCTCCTCGCGGGAGAAGTTCAGGCTCTCCTGGTGCTGCTGGAAGGCCTTGTACACCGGGTGTTCGCTCTCCTCCCCCGGCGCCGCGCGCAGGGCCGGCAGCACCTGCCCGGGGCCGTACAGCGCGTGGTACGGGGCGGGCGCGATATAGGGCCAGTGCGGCTTGATGTACGACAGGTGCAGGCACCAGGGCTCGTCGCCCTGCTCGCGCATGAAGTCGATGGCGCGGCTGGTGGCGTAGACCGTTTCGCTGTGCGGCTCCGGCAGGCGCGTGGGCAGCCCGGCGTTGCGCATCTGCCAGCCGCTGAGCACCTCGCCGTTGGCGCCTTCGGCGGCGTTGGCCCAGTCGTGCCAGGGGTTGTCGCCGGTATAGCCGAGGCCGCGCAGGTAATGGGTGTAGGGCGCGCTTTCGCGCTTGTCGGCGAACGGCTCGCCGTCGGGGTAGATGCCGTCGTTGCGGTCATAGGGCTCGAAGCCGGCCTCGGCCAGCTGCTGGCCGCGCTCGCTTTGCGGGTCCACCCCGAGCGCCTGCATGCCTTCGAGGTTGGCGGTGGCGTGGGTCTTGCCCACCAGCACGGTGCGGATGCCGGCCGGGCGCAGGTAGTCGCCGAGGGTCAGCTCCTCCAGCGGCAGCGGCACGGCGTTCCAGCTCACCTGGTGGCTGCTGACGTAGCGCCCGGTGTACGAGGACATGCGCGACGGCCCGCAGATGGTGCCCTGGGTATAGGCCCGGGCGAAACGCACGCCCTCGGCGGCCAGGCGGTCGATGTTCGGCGTGTGCAGGTGCGGGTGGCCGTAGCAGGACAGGTAATCGCGACGCAGCTGGTCGCACATGATGTAGAGGACGTTGCGGATGGGCTGGGGCTGGCTCATGGGGCGTTCGGGGATGACGGATGGAGCGGTCATTTCGCGGGGCGCGGGGGCGTTCTGGCAAACGCATTTGCAGCAAGATTTGCATGCGTGGAATGCATGGGGTGGGGTAGGGGCGGGCTTGCTCGCGAATGGAGTTCACCGGGAGTTGTGGGTACTGGGGTTGAGAGCGCCCTCTCCCTAGCCCTCTCCCTGAAGGGAGAGGGGACCGTTCGGCGCGGTTTGGTTTTCCTGAGTTAGCCGGCAAGCACGGCGGTTTCCGGCTGGAACCATTCCTTATCTCGGCACGGACAAACCCCCTCTCCCTTCAGGGAGAGGGCTGGGGAGAGGGGGCGGAGTAACCCCGAAACACCGTAGCCAAAGGGAGGCGCCCTTCGCGAGCAAGCTCGCTCCTACGAAAAGAAGAAAGCCCCCCTAAACCGTCTCCTCATCGATCCGCCGCAACTCCCCGATCATCGCCTCCGCCAGCGGCGACAGGCTGTACCCCGCGCGGTGCACGATGCCGTAGCGGGTATGCAGCTCCTCCAGGTCCTCCGGCAGCTCCGCCACCGTCAGCGCCACCAGCGGCTCGCCGGCGCCCTGCCCCGGGCCGCTGGCGATGCCGATGGCGTTGGAGGCCAGCACCACGGCGTTCAGGCCGTGGCCGTTCTCGCATTCGATGTCCGGGCGGAAGTCGGGGCGGCCGCTGAGGTCCACCAGCACCTTGCGGATGTTCGGCGGGCTGAGGTTGGTGGCGATGGGGTAGCTCAGCAGCTGCGCCGCGCTCACCTGCCCCTGGCCGGCCAGCGGGTGGCCGGGGCGGCAGCAGAAGTGCCACTTGCGCGGCTTCAGGCGCAGGGTGCGGTACTCGGGGTTGGCCTCGAAATGGCGGGTGTCGGCGACGAAGAATTCGAAATCCTCGGCCTGCAGGCGCTTGCCCAGCACCTGCCAGTGCTCCACCTGGAAGGCCACCCGCGCCTTGGGGTAGCGCCCGTTGAACGCGGCGATGGCCCGCGGCACCAGCCAGGCCGCCGGCGCGGGGCCCGCGCCGAAGCGCAGTTCGCCCGCCTCCAGGCCGTTGAACAGGGCGATCTCGTTGGCCAGCTTGTGCGCGCCGCTGACCAGCCGGCGCGCGTGCTCCAGGACGATCAGGCCCTGCTTGGTGGGGTTGAGTTCCTTGCTCGCGCGGTCCACCAGGCGGCAGCCGGCGCTGTGCTCCAGGGCCTGGATGCTGCGGCTGAAGGCCGATTGCGACAGGCACACGGCGTCGGCCGCGGCGACGAAGCTGCGGTGCTCGGCAAGGGCGATGAAGTGGCGGAGCTGGCGAAGGTCTATATGCATTTTCTACATAAAAAATATTGGGCAAATGCAATTGTCCGAAGGTGGACGGCCTTCTTATAAAGGCAATCTCTTATTCCGTAAATAAATCGAAATACATAAATAAAGATCGATACGGAATAAAAAGATTGCAGGCCAACCGGTCCTGCGCGACACGACCTCTTCTCCAGGACCTTTCCATGCACCACCGAGATTCCGCGCCCCGTTTCCGCCGCCGGCTGTTGCCGCTGTCCATCCTGCTGGCCACCGGCGGCCTGGCCATGGGCGCCCTGCACGCCGAGGAAGCCACCCCGCAGGAGGCCGCCGCCCAGGCCCGGGGCGAGGCCAGCACCCTGGGCACCGTCACCGTGACCTCGCGGCGCCGCGAGGAGAACTCCCAGGACGTGCCCACCGCCATGAGCGTGCTCGGCGGCGAGACACTGGAAAGCCAGCGCATCTACCGCGTGCAGGACCTGCAGCAGCTGGTGCCCAGCACCAACGTCGCCTACGTCCACGCGCGGCAGTCCAGCGTGTCCATCCGCGGCCTGGGCAACAACCCGGCCAGCGACGGCCTGGAAGGCAGCGTCGGGCTGTACCTGGACAACGTCTACCTGGGCCGCCCCGGCATGGCCTCCTTCGACCTGCTGGACATCGAGCAGCTGGAAGTGCTGCGCGGGCCCCAGGGCACGCTGTTCGGCAAGAACACCACCGCCGGGGTGATCAACATCTCCACCCGCCTACCCAGCTTCACCCCCGAGCGCAGCGTCGAGGTGTCCGGCGGCGAGGACGGCTACTTCCAGGGCAAGGCCACGGTCTCCGGGCCGCTCACCGACGCGCTGGCCGGGCGCTTCTCGGCCTACCGCACCCGCGACGACGGCTACGTGAAGAACGTCTTCGACGGCAACACCCTCAACGGCGGCGCCCGCCAGGGCTTCCGCGGCCAGCTGCTGTACAAGCCCGACGAGGACTTCAGCCTGCGCTGGATCGGCGACTACAACGAGGAGAACTCCAGCAACGGCATCCTCACCCTGTTCAGCACCGGGCCGACCATCAACGGCGTCAACCGCTACGAGCAGCGCGCCCGCGCCGCCGGCGCCACGCTGGTGTACGGCGACGACCGCAAGGTCAACTTCGACGCCGCCCAGCGCGTCACCGTGTTCCAGGGCGGCACTTCGCTGGAGGCCAACTGGAAGCTGGCCAACGACTTCTCGCTGACCTCCATCAGTTCCTACCGCTGGTGGGACTTCACCCCGCGCAACGACGACGGCCTGAACGTGGCGGCGTCCTACAACGCCGGCGTCTCGGTGCGCGACAAGCAGTGGTCGCAGGAGCTGCGCCTGGCCTCGCCCACCGGCGGCTTCTTCGACTACGTGCTGGGCGCCTACTACTTCGGCCAGGACCTGGACAACCACTCCTTCAACCTCTATGGCCCCCAGGCGGACATCTGGAACGGCACCGCCACGGGCGCGCTGGCCAACGTCACCAGCCTGGGCGACGGCCACATCGACACCGACAGCTACGCGCTGTTCGCCCAGGGCACCTGGCACCTCACCGACAGGCTCGACTTCACCGCCGGCCTGCGCGGCACCTACGAGGAGAAATCCGCCTGGGTCAGCCGCGACGCGCCCGTCGGCGGGGCCGCCGTCAGCGGCGCGGCCCTGGCCGCGCGCAACGGCCGGGCCGGCGCCTACGACTCCGGCGACCTCTCGGTGTACAGCTTCTCGCCCTCGGGCCTGCTCAGCCTGAACTACCACTTCAACGACAACCTGATGGGCTACGCCTCGCTGTCCCACGGCGAGAAGTCCGGCGGGGTGAACCTGACCGTGGCCAGCGCCCCCACCGCCGGCGCCGATTCCCTGCTGGTGGGCAGCGAGCGGGCCAACGACGCCGAACTGGGGATCAAGAGCACGCTGTTCGACCACCGCCTGATCCTCAACGCCAACCTGTTCGCCACCGTGGTCCACGGCTACCAGGCCAACGCCTACGACGAGGCCACCCGCACCCAGTACCTGACCAACGCCGGCGACGTGCGCTCGCGCGGGGTGGAGTTCGAGGCCACCGCCCTGCCCGTCCGCGGGCTGACGCTGAACCTCAACGGCTCGTACAACGACGTGCGCTACCTGTCGTACAAGAACGCGCCCTGCCCGCCGGAAGTCTCCTTCCAGAGCGGCGCGCCGGCCTCCTGCGACCTCAGCGGGCACCAGGTGGTGGGCGCCTCCAAGTACATCTTCAACGCCAACGGCGAATACAAGTGGCGCCTGGAAGACAACCTGGAGCCCTACGTCACCGCCAGCTACGCCTTCCGCTCCAAGGCGGTGGGCACCATCGACGACTCCGACTACGGGCAGATCCCCAGCTACGCCATCGTCAACACCGCCCTGGGCCTGCGCGGCGACTACGGCGACGGCCGCTGGGACCTGTCGCTGTGGCTGAAGAACGCCTTCGACAAGACCTACTACACCAGCCTGTGGAACTCGGCCAACGGCGGCTACGCCGGCGTGCTGGGCACCCCGCGCACCCTGGGCGTGACCGCCCGCTACGACTTCTGACCCGAGGACCACTGCCATGAAGCATGCCCGCGCCACCGCCCTGCTCGCCTTCTCCGCCCCGCTGCTGGCCGCCGCCGTCAGCGCCGCGCCCAGCGTCTACCCCACCGGGGTGACGCGCTACGACCCGCAGAAGGCCTTCAACCAGTACGTGATCTTCAGCGGCGCCGACAACAGGACGCACCTGATCGACATGAACGGCAACGAGGTCAAGGGCTGGGACCGCCCCGGCTTCCCCTCGGCCATCCTCGACCCGAAACTCGCCAATGGCGAGCGCGGCCACGTGCTGCTGCAGACCGCCGACCTGGCCGAGCCGGGTAAGCTGTCCTCCGCCGGCAACGGCCTGCGCAACCAGGCCGTGGGCGAGCTGGACTGGGCCGGCAAGACCGTCTGGCAATGGGGCGACCAGGCCCCCGGCGGCGCCGCCCGCCAGCACCACGACCTGCGCCGGCTGGCCAACGGCAACACCCTGGTGCTGGCCAACCGCGTGCATGCGGTGAAGGGCTTCCAGGTGCCGGAAGTGATCGACGACGTGATCTACGAGGTCACTCCGCAGGGCCAGGTGGCCTGGCGCTGGACCGCCTCCGAGCACCTGCACGAGTTCGGCTTCGGCGCCGAGCAGCTCAAGCTGGTGCACGCGACCAAGAACCCGGACTACCTGCACATCAACAACCTGGCGCCGCTGGGCGCGAACCGCTGGCACGCCGCCGGCGACCAGCGCTTCGCCCCGGACAACCTGCTGTTCGATTCGCGCAACGCCAACTTCATCGCCATCATCGACAAGGCCAGCGGCAAGGTGGTCTGGCGCCTGGGCCCGAACCTGCCGCCGATCGACCCGCGCAACGCGCAGAAGCTGCCGCGCCCGGTGGACCAGATCAGCGGCCAGCACGACGCGCACATCATCCCCGAGGGCCTTCCCGGCGCCGGCAACCTGCTGGTGTTCGACAACCAGGGCGACGCCGGCTACCCCTCGGTGCAGCGCGGGGTGATCTCCGGCTCGCGGGTGCTGGAGATCGATCCGCAGAAGAAGCAGATCGTCTGGCAGTACACCGCGGAAAGCTCGAAGCAGCCGGGCTGGGCCTTCTTCAGCTCGTTCATCAGCAGCGCCCGGCGCCTGCCCAACGGCAACACCCTGATCGACGAGGGACAGAACGGCCGCTTCTTCCAGGTCACCCCGGGCGGCGAGATCGTCTGGGAATACGTCAGCCCCTACTTCGGCAAGGCGCCGCTGGGCGACGCCGTGAGCAACTGGGTATACCGCGCCCTGCCGGTGGACTACAGCTGGGTACCGGAAGGCACCCCGCGCGAGGAAAAGGCCGTACAGGCCGCGGTGCCGGGCGCGCAACCGGTGACCGCGGCGCGCTGAACCGCCCATTGCCACCTGTAGGAGCGCGCCCTGCGCGCGATTCGCGGGCAGGGCCCGCTCCTACAAGGGGAATCCTGTGGCGTCACGGAACACCCCGTAGGATGGCGTTGAGCGAAGCGATACCCATCACCCCCGGCTTTTGTAGGAGCGAGCTTGCTCGCGAACGGGCCCCGCTGCGGACTTCGTTCGCGAGCAAGCTCGCTCCTACAAGAGAAGGCAGGCCCTGCTCTCAACCCCGGCTCGCCAGGCGGTACTGCTCCGGCGTGGTGCCGGCCTGGCGGCGGAACATGGCGATGAAGGCCGAGGCGCTGCTGTAGCCCAGGTCGAAGGCGATTTCCTGCACCCCGCGCCCGGCTTCCAGCGCCTCGATGGCGGCGAGGAAGCGCAGGCGCTGGCGCCATTCGCCGAAGCTCATGCCCAGCTCGCGCTGGCACATGCGCGCCAGGGTGCGCTCGGTGCTGTGCACCTGCCTGGCCCAGTCGGCGAGGGAACGGTTGTCGCCGGGCTCGGCCTGCAGCGCGGCGAGCAGTTCGCCCAGCAGCGCACTCTGGGCGAACGGCAGGTAGTCCTCGTGGCGCGGCGAGGCTTGCAGCTGGTCCAGCACCACCTGGGCCAGGCGCTTGTCGGCCGCGCTCTCGGGGATGTTCACCCCGCGCGCGGCGAAGTCCGAGAGGATGGCCTTGAGGATGTCGCCGATCTGCAGCGTGCAGGGCGCCGCCGGCAGCTGGCGGGACAACTCGGCGCTGACGTACAGCGAGCGGTAGACGATGGCCTCGCGGTTGTAGCAGCCGTGCTCCACGCCCGGCGGCACCCACACCGCGTACTGCGGCGGCGAGAGGAAGCGCTGGCCGCCGACGTCCAGCTGCATCACCCCGTGGGAGGCATAGTTGAGCTGGCCCCAGGGGTGGCTGTGGGGCGCCGAATGGGTGTCGGCGCCGAACTCGTCGTAGCGGAAGTACAGCGGCGCCGGCAGGGCCGCATGGTCCGGCAGCGGCAGGGGGATGTATTTCTTCGTGGGCATGTCCGGATGGCGTGGCGAGTTGTCCGGAATGAAGTATAAGCGCCATTCCGGACGGCGGGACAATGGCGCCCGTCCTTCACAGATGTCCGCTGCAATGACCTATTTCTTCCCGCTCTTCGCCGTGCTCGTCTGGGGCGGCAACACCGTGGTCAACAAGCTCGCCGTGGGCCGCATCGCCCCGGCCGAGATCGGCTTCTTCCGCTGGCTGGCGGTGGCCGTGCTGCTCAGCCCCTTGGTGCTGCGCCCGCTGCTGGCCCGGCGCGCGCAGATCGCCCCGCTGCTGCCGAAGATCGTGGTGCTCGGCCTGCTGGGCATGGCCGTGTACCAGAGCCTGGCCTACTACGCCGCGTCCCTGACCAGCGCCACCAACATGGGCATCATCCTCGCGCTGATGCCGCTGATGTCCCTGGGCCTGGCCAGCGCCCTGCTCGGCCAGCGGCTCAACGCCGGCGGCGTGCTCGGCTCGCTGCTGTCGCTGCTGGGCGTGCTGCTGGTGATCGCCCACGGCGACCTGGCCAGCCTGCTGCACCAGGGCATCGGCCTGGGCGACGGCATGATGCTCGTGGCCACCCTCGCCTACGGCCTCTACGGCGTGCTGCTGAAGAAATGGCAGATCCGCCTGCCGGGGCTGCAGCTGCTGTACCTGCAGGTGCTGGTGGCGGTGCTGGCGATGCTGCCGATGTACCTGCTCTCACCGCACCACGGCCTGGACGCCGGCAACCTGCCGCTGGTGGCCTATGCGGGCCTCTTGGCCTCCATCGCCGCGCCCCTGGCGTGGATGCGCGGGGTGCAGGAGATGGGCCCGAACCGCATGGCGCTGTTCTTCAACCTGCTGCCGCTGGTCACCGCGGCCATCGCCGCCGTGCTGCTGGACGAGCGCCTGGGCGTGCACCACCTATACGGCGGCGCGCTGACCCTCGCCGGGGTGCTTCTTGCCGAACGTTGGCGGCCTCGGCCGGCGGCGGGTCTGGCTGCCGACTGAGGCCTATCGCGGATGAATCCGCTCCTACAGGTGCCTCCCGGAAACCTGTAGGAGCGGGCCCTGCCCGCGATTTCGCGCGCAGGGCGCGCTCCTACACGAGGGTTCGGAGTAGGGGCAACTATCTTGCGCGGGGTGCTCTTCGTAGGAGCGAGCTTGCTCGCGAACAGATTCCGCAGCGGGGCTGGTTCGCGAGCAAGCTCGCTCCTACAGGTTGGCCTCCGACACCAACTTGGCTACCAGCTCCGCCGCCGGCAGCTCGCGAGCCAGGGGCGCGCCCTGGCCGGCCCATTGCACGGCGAAGTCGGGGTTGCCCTTGGCCGCGGCGACCAGGGCCTTGGTGGCGTCGTAGACCATGGGGTAGTCCGGCAGCGCCGGGGCGTCGGCGCGCTGCAGGTCGCTGAACAGGCGGTTGGGCAGGCCGCGCGCCGGGCGCCCGGAGATGGCCGCGGTCACTTCGGTGTGCCAGGCCCGCTCGCTGCGCAGCGCCGCGCGGTAGGCGGCGTTGGCCGAGGACTCCGGGCAGGCGACGAAGGCCGTGCCCATCTGCACCGCCTGCGCGCCCAGGGCGAAGGCGGCGCGGATGCCGCGGCCGTCCATGATGCCGCCGGCGGCGATCACCGGCACCTTCAGCGCCGGCGCCAGGCTGCCGACCAGGGCCAGGGTGCCGATGCGCTCATCGTGATCACGCTCGAAGATGCCGCGGTGCCCACCCGCCTCGTAGCCCTGGGCGACCACCGCGTGCAGCCCGGCGGCCTCAACCGCGCGGGCCTCCGCCAGGTTGGTGGCGCAGCCGAGCAGGACGATGCCGGCGGCCTTCAGCCGGTCGATCCAGCCCCGCGCGGGCAGGCCGAAGTGGAAGCTGACCACCGCCGGGCGCTCTTCCAGCAGCACCTCCAGCATCTGCGGATCATCGACGAAGCTGCGGTAGATCTCCCGCAGCGCCGCCGGCGGCTCGCCGCCCAGTTCCTCGAACAGCGGCCGCAGGTGTTCCACCCAGGCGGCCTCGCGGGCGGCTTCGGCCTGCCCCGGGCGGTGGCAGAACAGGTTGAAGTTCACCGGCCTCGCCGTCAGCGCGCGAACCTGGGCGATCAGCTCGCGGGCCTGAGCCGGGCTGCTCGCGCCCAGGCCGATGGAGCCCAGGGCGCCGGCCTCGGACACGGCGGCGGCCAGCGCCGGGGTGGAGACCCCGACCATGGGCGCCTGGATGATGGGGTGTTCGATGCCGAGCAGTTGGCGGAGGGACATGGCGATGATCTCTTGGGCTGATCGATGGTTGACTTAAAATCTCATACAGAGAATATTCTACGCAACACATTCTCCAACAGAGATCATCGATGGACCTGTCCAGCCTGGAAATCTTCCGCTGCGTCGCCGAGGAGCAGAGCGTGACCCGCGCCGCCGCGCGCCTGCAGCGGGTGCAGTCGAACGTCACCACGCGCATCCGCCAGTTGGAGGAAGACCTGGGCGTGGCGCTGTTCCTGCGCGACGGCAAGCGCATGGCGCTGACCGACCAGGGCCGCGAGTTCCTCGCCTACGCCGAGAAGCTCCTGGCCCTGGCCGCCGAGGCGCGGCAGTCGCTGCACCCCCACGAGGCCAGCGGCAGCCTGCGCCTGGGCAGCATGGAGAGCACCGCCGCCAGCCGCCTGCCCGGCCCGCTGGCGGCCTACCACCGCGCCTGCCCGCAGGTGCAGCTGGAAGTCAGCACCGGCACCAGCCAGGCGCTGGTGGACGGCGTGCTGTCGCGGCGCCTGGATTGCGCACTGGTGGCCCATCCGGATGCGCTGCGCGCCGAGCCCGGCTTCGAGGCGGCCCTGGAGCGCGGCCTGCTGGGCCAGGCGGTGTTCCGCGAGGAACTGCTGCTGGCCCTGCCCGGCAACCACCCGCCAGTGCGCGGGCCGGGCGACGTGCAGGTGCGCACCCTGGCCGGCTTCGCCCGCGGCTGCACCTACCGGCAGATCGCCGAGGACTGGCTGAACGCCGAGGGCCCGCGCGTGCAGGTGCAGGAAGTGGGCTCCTACCACGGCATCCTGGCCTGCGTCGCCGCCGGCGCCTGCGTGGGCATCCTGCCGCGCTCGCTGCTCGACCTGCAGCGCGAGCCGCCGGCGCTGCAGTTGCTGCCGATCATGAGCGTGGACATCCTCCTGGTCTGGCGCGAAGGCTACGCCACCGGCGCCTTCGAACGCTTCCGCGAAACCCTGGGGGCCGCCGCGTGAACCAGCGCAGGGAACTCGCCCTGGCGCTGAGCGCCGCCCTCATCCTGGCCATCGGCATGGGCTTCGGCCGTTTCGCCTTCACCGGGCTCTACCCGCTGATGGTCGGCGAAGGCGTGCTCAGCGTGAACGGCGGTTCGCTGGCCGCCTCGGCCAACTACGCCGGCTACCTGCTCGGTGCGCTGGCCCTGGCGCGCTGCCCGGAACGCCTGGCAGCGAGCCTGTGCCGGGTGGCCCTGGTGGGCACCCTGCTGGGGCTGGCGGCCATGGCCGTGCCGGCGTCGGCCGGGTTCGCCATCGGCGTGCGCCTGCTGGCCGGGGTGCTCAGCGCGGTGGCGCTGGTGGGCGCCTCGGGGTGGCTGCTGCACGTGATGCAACGCCACGGCGGCGCGCCGCTGATGTTTTCCGGGGTGGGCCTGGGCATCCTGATTTCCGCCGAGCTGATCGCCGGCGGCCATGGCGCGGGCCTGGGCAGCCCGGCGATCTGGCTGCTGCTGGCCGGCGCCGGGAGCGTTCTCGCCCTGCTGGCCTGGCCGGCGCTGGGCCGTCCCGCGCCCGCACCCGCCAAGACGGCGACGCACGCAGCGCCCGCCGTGCCCATGGCGCCGGCGAGCCTGCTGCTGATCTACGGCCTGGCCGGCTTCGGCTACATCATCACCGCCACCTACCTGCCGCTGCTGATGCGCGGCGGCGCGCTGTCGCCGCTGCAGGCCTGGGCGGTATTCGGCCTGGCGGCGGCGCCGTCGTGCTTCTTCTGGCACTGGCTGCACGGGCGCCTGGGCACGCGCCGGGCGCTGGCGGCGAACCTGCTGGTGCAGGCGCTGGGCGTGATCCTGCCGGTGCTGCAGCACAGCGCCCCGGCCTACCTGGCCAGCGCCCTGCTGGTGGGCGGGACCTTCATGGGCACGCCGACCATCGCCCTGCCCGCCGCGCGCCTGGCGGCGGCGAAAGTGCGCTTCAACATGCTGGCGGCCATGACCGCGGTGTACGGCGTGGGGCAGATCGTCGGGCCGCTGGCCTCCAGCGCGCTCTATCACCTGGACGGCAGCTTCAGCCCGGCGCTGCTGGCGGCCGGCGCCGCCCTGCTGCTGGGAGCGGCCGGCACCTGGCAGCCGGCGCGGGCCGCCGCAAGCTGCCCGCGCTGAGCCTCAGGCGTCGCCCTGGCGCTGGCGCTTGCGGTGTTCGGCGACCTTGTGGCGGTTGCCGCACAGGGCCATGCTGCAC
The DNA here is from genome assembly GCF_052367875.1 of Pseudomonas sp. A6. Lineage (NCBI taxonomy): Bacteria > Pseudomonadati > Pseudomonadota > Gammaproteobacteria > Pseudomonadales > Pseudomonadaceae > Pseudomonas > Pseudomonas sp. A6. The sequence goes on from NZ_CP198970.1 coordinate 3,923,610, forward strand.
CAGCGCCGGCGGTGCGACTTGGTGCGGTCGTAGAACCACAGGGTGCAGTCCGGGTGTTCGCACACGCGGACCAGATCGAAATCCCCCTCGGCGAGCAACTGCGCGCCCTGCTCCGCCAGCGGCGCCAGCAGCCATTCGGCGCCGGGCTTGACGGCCTGGTGGCGCAGATGCGCGCCCTGCCCATCCCAATCCAGCTGCGGGTAGCTCGCGACCTTGCGCAGGAAGGCGTTGAAGCGCGCCGGGTCGGCCGCCTCGCCGCGCTTGCGCTTGCTCACCAGCTCGCGCAGGGTCTCGCGCAATTCGATGGCGGCGGCCAGCAGCTCGCCCTCGGCGAAATCCGCGCCTTCCGCCGGCAAGCCCAGCAGGCGCAGCCAGTGCAGCACGTCGGCGTCGCTGTGCCAGGCATCGGAGACCGACAGGGCCGCGGCATCGGCGCGGCTCAGGCTGTTGAGCAAGTCCAGCACCGGGTGGTCGGCGAGGATGTAGGGCGGCTGGGGGGTGGTTTCGCGCATGCTCGCTCCGGGGTCGTGGGTGTCGAGCCCATGGTAACCCTCGTCCAGGCGTTTTCAAGTTACAGCATCGGGCGACTGGCGAGCCGCGCCAGCCTGGCCAAGACTGTTCAGTCCCCTTCCCTGATCAGGAGCCCTGCCATGTCCATCGACAACGTGCTGTACCGCGCCTACGCCGAAGCCACCGGTGGCCGCGAGGGACGCGCCATTTCCTCCGACGGCGTGCTCGACGTGGAGCTGACCACGCCCAAGGAACTGGGCGGCAACGGCGCCCGCGGCACCAACCCGGAGCAACTGTTCGCCGCCGGCTACTCGGCGTGCTTCCTCGGCGCCATGAAGTTCGTCGCCGCCCGCGACAAGCTGGCGATTCCCAAGGACCCGTCCATCGAGGGCGTGGTCGGCATCGGCCCGGTGCCCACCGGCTTCGCCATCGAGGTGGAGCTGCGCATCTCCCTGCCCGGTCTGCCGCGCGACCAGGCGCAGACCCTGGTGGACCGCGCGCACATCGTCTGCCCGTACTCCAACGCCACCCGCGGCAACATCGACGTCACCCTGACCATCCTCGACTGAGCCCCGTCCCGGCTGCGGCGCCCGCCGCAGCCGACTTTTCCCCTTCCCCGCCAAGGCCTATCCCGGATGCCGGGCTGCGCCTGCCCGGACGAATGGCGCAGTAACTCTTTAAACAGTTATTGACAGGTTACAAGGCGAGCGCAGAATACAATCTTGAGTAACCGTATAAACACACTTAAAGAGTTACAAAGGTGACCGCCATGTTCGCCCGACTGCTGCGCCGACTCTTCCCGCACCCCGCCGAAAAAGACCTGGACCGCTGGGCCGACGACCTCGCCGCCGAACGCCGCTGGCGCGCCAGCCCGGCCGCGCGGGCCCGCTACTACGCCCTGCCCGGCAGCCTGCCGCGGCAACCGCGGCGGCGCTAGAGCGCCGGCAGCTGGCGGAAGCTCACCGCCAGGCGGTTCCAGCAGTTGATGGCGGAAATGGCCACGGTCAGGTCCACCGCCTCGCGCTCGTCGAACTGGCTGCGCAACTGCTGGTAGACCTCGTCGGGCACGTTGGACTGCGACAGCAGCGTGACCGCCTCGCACCAGGCCAGCGCGGCCCGCTCGCGGTCGCTGAAGAAGGGCGAGTCGCGCCATACCGCCACGGCGTACAGGCGCCGCTCGGACTCGCCGCTGCGCCGCGCCTCCAGCGCATGCATGTCGGCGCAGAACGCGCAGTTGTTGACCTGCGAGACGCGCACCTTGACCAGCTCCAGCAGCGGCTTCTCGATGGACAGGTCGAAGGTCGCCGCCTCCAGCGCCAGGATCGCCTTGAGCGCTTCCGGCGAGGCCGTGTAGTAGTCCAGGCGTGGTTCCATGGCGAAGTTCCTCGAAGGTAGATGAAGGCCATTCTGCCGGGCGCGCCATCGCGCCAGGGTGGCCAATCCTACGAAAAACCGCTACGCAACTTCGCGCCCGGCCCGGCCGCTGGCTAATCTTCCGCCAATACACAGCGAGCGCGGAGAGGCATTCATGGAGTTGCACATCGTCATCCAGGGCCAGAAGGACCTTGGCGGGCAACTCTACGCGCAGCTGCGCGAGGCCATCGACAGCGGGCGCCTGGCCGCCGGCGCGCGGCTGCCGCCCAGTCGCCTGCTGGCCGAGCAGTTGGGCCTGTCGCGCAAGACGGTGTCGGACATCTACGCCCAGCTCACCTACGAGGGCGTGCTGGTCGGCCGCGTCGGCAGCGGCACCTTCGTCAACGCCCGGGTGCCGCGCCACGAGCAGCGCCCGCAGGCCATCCGCTACGCCGCCCAGGAGGCCATCGACACCTGGGAGGCGCTGCAGACGCGCATCGTCCACCCCCACGCCGGCGTCACCCTGCGCGCCGACTTCCTCGGCGGCGCCAGCAGCCTCGCCACCTTCCCCCACGAGGACTGGCGCCGCTGCGTGCACTTCGCCCTGCGCCAGATGCAGGGCCCGCGGGCGGTCTACGCGCAGCCCGAGGGCCTGCCCAGCCTGCGCGACGCCATTGCCCGGCACATCGCCTACAGCCGCGGCGTGCAGTGCCGCGACGAGGACGTCATCGTCTGCAACGGCGCGCAACAGGCCCTCGACCTGCTGGCGCGGGTGCTGGTGCGCCCCGGCACCCGGGTGGCCATGGAAGACCCCGGCTACCCGCCGGCGCGCCTGCAGTTCGCCATGCAGGGCGCGGAAATCGTCAGCGTGCCGGTGGACGCCGAGGGTCTGTGCGTGGAGCGCATCCCCGACGGCACCCAACTGATCTACTGCACCCCGGCGCACCAGTTCCCCCTCGGCATGCCGATGAGCGAGGCGCGCCGCCAGGCCCTGCTGGCGCGGGCCGCGGAGCTGGGCGCGGTGATCGTCGAAGACGACTACGACAGCGAATTCCGCTACGAAGGCCGCCCCCACGAGACGCTGCACAGCCTCGACCGCCTGGGCCTGGTGGCCTACGTCGGGACCTTCTCCAAGACGCTGCTGCCGGAGTTGCGCCTGGGCTACCTGGTGGTGCCGCCGGGCCTGCGCCCGGCCCTGCTGCGCGCGCGGCAGCTGAACGACTGGCACAGCTCGACCCTGGCGCAGTGGGCGCTGGCCAAGTTCATCGCCGACGGCTGCCTGCTCAAGCACATCCGCCGCTGCCACGGCATCTACGCCACGCGCCGCGAACGCATCCTGGCGCGCGTCGAGGGCGACCTCTCGCCCTGGCTGCAGGCGGTGCCGTCCAACGCCGGCTTCCACCTGGCGCTGCTGTTCAAGGTGCCGGTGAAGCTGCCGCTGCTGGTGGAGCTGGCGCGCAAGCTGGAAGTCGGCATCTATCCGCTGGACGGCTTCTACGACCGCGAGCCGGTGCGCCAGGGGCTGCTGATGGGCTTCGGCGCCATCGAGAAGCTGGATATCGACCCGGCCCTGGACAAGCTGCGCGACCTGCTCCGGCAGATCGCCTGAAGCCGCGCACCTCAGAAGGCCGAACGGACCACCCCGCCGTCGGCGCGCAGGGCCGCGCCATTGGTGGCCGAGGACGCCTCGGAGCAGACGTACACCACCAGGTTGGCCACCTCCTCCGGCGTGGTGAAGCGCTTGAGCAGCGAGCTGGGCCGCGCGCTGCGGAAGAACTCCGCCTCGAACTCGGCGAACGGCTGGCCGCCGGAGAGCTTGCCGACGAACTCGTCGACGCCCTCGGAATGCGTCGGCCCCGGCAGCACCGCGTTGACCGTCACCCCGGTGCCCGCGCAGTCCTCCGCCAGCCCGCGGGACAGGCCGAGCTGGGCGGTCTTGGTGACGCCGTAGTGGATCATCTCCACCGGAATCTGCACGCCGCTCTCGCTGCTGATGAACACCACCCGCCCCCAGTTGCGCTGCTTCATGCCCGGCAGATAGGCGCGGCTGAGGCGCACGCCGGACAGCAGGTTGACCTGCAGGAAGCGCTCCCAGTCCTCGTCGGGAATCTCCGCGAAGGGCTTGGGATCGAAGATACCCAGGTTGTTCACCAGCACGTCCACCTGCGGGTAGCGGCCCACCAGTTCGGCGATGGCCGAAGGCTGCGACAGGTCGCCGGCGAAACCCTCGACGCGGGCATCGGGCTGCTGCTCGCGCAGCTTGGCCAGGGCGGCGTCCACCGAAGCCTGGCTGCGGCCGTTGAGGACCACCCGCGCGCCCTCGCGCGCCAGGCCCTGAACGATGGCGAAACCGATGCCCTTGGTGGAACCGCTGACCAGGGCGAGCTTGTCTTGCAGATTGAAATTCATGGCACTGCTCTCGGTTGTTTTCGGTTTTCGATTTTCGTAGGAGCGAGCTTGCTCGCGAACGGATTCCGCTGCGGGGTTACACGAACAAGGGCTGGGCGACGATGTGCTGAGTGGACCCAAAGCAGCCTAGGCGCTACCGGCAGCCACGTCCAAGCACTCGGAGGATTGGACTGCCGGTTTTCGCCAGGATTGTCCGTTATTCCCCGCCCGCCGAACGCCTAGTATCCCCTTCACGAATTTTCCCTTCCCAGGAGTCACGCCATGCAACAACGCATCCTCGTCATCGGTTCCGGTTTCGCCGGCATGTGGGCCGCGCTGGGCGCCGCCCGCGTCCTCGACCAGCACGGCCGCGGCGACGTCGAAGTCGCGCTGGTCGCCCCCGAGCCGCTGCTGCACCTGCGCCCGCGCCTGCACGAGGCCGCCCCGCACGCCATGACCACGCCGCTGCTGCCGCTGTTCGAAGCCGCCGGGGTGCGCTACGTGCAGGGCAGCGTCGAGCGCATCCATACCGGCGAGCGCAGCGTCGAAGCCGTGAACGAGCGCGGCGAACGCTTCAGCCTCGCCTACGACCGCCTGGTGCTGACCGCCGGCAGCCGCCTGTTCCGCCCGGCCATCCCCGGCCTGGCCGAGCACGCCTTCAGCATCGACCAGACCGACGAAGCCAGCGCCCTGGACGTGCACCTGGCGCGCCTGGCCGACCTGCCGCCGAGCGACGCGCGCAACACGGTGGTGGTGGCCGGCGGCGGCTTCACCGGCATCGAGATCGCCTGCGAGCTGCCCGCGCGGGTACGCCGCGTGCTGGGCGAAGATGCCGAGGTGCGGGTGGTGATAGTCGAGCGCAGCCACGTCATCGGCCCCGACCTGGGCCCCGGCCCGCGCCCGCAGATCGAGCAGGCCCTGGACGAACTGGGCGTGGTGCGCTTCCTCGGCGCCGCGGTCAACGCCATCGACGCCGACGGTCTGAGCACCACCACCGGCGAGCGCATAGAAGCCAAGACAGTGATCTGGACCGCCGGCATGCAGGCCAGCCCGCTGACCGCCCAGGTGCCCGGCGAACGCGACGCCCTCGGCCGCCTGCACGTGACGCGCGACCTGCGGGTGAAGGGCGTGGACGCGGTATTCGCCGCCGGCGACGTGGCCCTGGCGCAGGTGGACGATGCGGGCAACCACGCGCTGATGTCCTGCCAGCACGCGATGAACATGGGCCGCAGCGCCGGCTACAACGTCGCCGCCGACCTCCTCGGCCTGCCCACCCAGGCCTACGCCCAGCCGGTCTACGTCACCTGCCTCGACCTGGGCCCCTGGGGCGCGGTCTACACCGAGGGCTGGGAACGCCAGGTCAAGCTGCAGGGCGCCGAGGCCAAGGCCCTCAAGCGGCAGATCAACACCCAGTGGATCTACCCGCCCCAACCCAGCCGCAAGGCCGCCCGCGAAGCCGCCGACCCGCAACGGGTGGTGGTGGCGTAACCGTTCACGGTTCTCCGCCGCTACACCTGTGTCATTCCCCAACGCCATGGTCGAACCGGGCTTTGCCTCCGGCCATGGCGATGGGTATCGCTTCGCTCCACCCATCCTACGGGCTGGCCGTCGCAACGGTGTTCCGGGCCAACGGCGTATAACCGCGAACGGTTATACGCCCTACGCTACTGTCTTACAGGCCGCGCCGGGGCGCTCTTCGTAGGAGCGAGCTTGCTCGCGAATGAGCCCCGCAGCGGAGTCTGTTCGCGAGCAAGCTCGCTCCTACGAGAAGCCATCTTTGCGATTGCCGGAACCTCCGGCGGGCCGCCCATGAAAAAACCCGGGCACCTCGCGGTGCCCGGGCTTCTGCCGTTGGCAGCCGTCTGCGTGGTTACGGCATGACCGGCGGCAGGTACTGCAGGGTGGTGCCCAGGGCCCAGAGCAGGAACAGCACCAGGGGCACGTGGACCAGCAGCTGGACGAAGGAGAAGCCGATCAGGTCGCGGGCCTTCAGGCCCAGCACGCCGAGCAGCGGCAGCATGTAGAAGGGGTTGATCAGGTTCGGCAGCGCCTCGGCGGCGTTGTAGATCTGCACCGCCCAGCCCAGGTGGTACTTCAGCTCGGTCGCCACCTGCATCACGTAGGGCGCCTCGATGATCCACTTGCCGCCGCCGGAGGGGATGAAGAAGCCCAGCACCGCGGAATACACGCCCATCAGCAACGCGTAGGTGTCGTGGGAGGCGATCTGCACGAAGAAGGTGGAGATGTGGTGCGCCACGGTGGCGCCGTCGGTGCCTTTCACGGTGGTCATGATGGCGGCGATGGAGCCGTACAGCGGGAACTGGATCAGCACCCCGGTGGTGGTCGGCACCGCGCGGGCCACGGCGTCGAGGAAGTTGCGCGGGCGCCAGTGCAGCAGCGCGCCGACCATCAGGAACAGCAGGTTGTAGGTATTCAGCCCGGAGATGGCGAGGATCGCCGGCTTGGTGGCGAACTCGTGGAACAGCCAGCCGGCGGCCAGGGCCACCAGCAGCAGGATCAGCAGCGGGCTGTGCTCCAGCCACTCGCCGGGGCGGCTGGGCTTGCTCATGTGCGGCGGGGTGAAGCTGACGTCCACGCCACAGGCATCGGCGTCGCGGGCGCTGGATTCGCCCGGCGCGGTCATGTAGGCGATCACCACCGACACCACCACCAGGGCCAGCAGCATCAGGCCGGACTGCCAGAGGAAGATGGTCTCGGTGAAGGGGATCACCCCGGTGATGGCGAGGATCGACGGCGGCAGGCTGCCGGGGTTGGCCTGCAACTGCGCGGCGGAGGACGACAGGCCCAGCGCCCAGACCGCGCCCAGGCCCAGGTAGGCCGCGGCGCCGGCGGCGCGGTAGTCCATCTTCAGGTCCGTGCGGCGGGCCAGGGCGCGCACCAGCAGGCCGCCGAAGACCAGGCTCAGGCCCCAGTTGAGCAGCGAGGCGAGCATCGACACCACGGCCACCCAGGCCACCGCCGAGCGGCCGTTCTTCGGCACCCGCGCCAGCAGCGCGATCAGCCGCGAGGCCGGGCCGGAGCTGGCCACCACGTAGCCGCCGATGACCACGAAGGCCATCTGCATGGTGAAGGGGATCAGGCTCCAGAAGCCGTCGCCGAAGGCCTTGGCGGTGTCGCCGGGGGACGCGCCCATGGCCAGGGTGGCCACGGCCACGATCAGCACCGCCAGGGTGGCGAACACCCAGGAGTCCGGGAACCAGCGCTCGGCCCAGGCCGAGCAGGCCATGGCGAAGCGCGCGGAACGGCTTTCCTGCAGTTGCAGTTTCGCGTTCATTTTTCCTACCTCGATTTCTTGGAGTTATTTTTCTTTGTAACGCCGAACGCCCCGGAGTTCGTCCGGGGCGTCCGTCACACGGGCACGCAGGGCTCGATCAGTCGCGGACCAGGGCCAGGGCCACGCCCTGGCCACCGCCGATGCACAGGGTGGCAAGTCCCTTCTTCGCATCGCGGCGGAGCATTTCATGCAGCAGGCTGACCAGCACGCGGCAGCCGGAGGCGCCGATGGGGTGGCCCAGGGCGATGGCGCCGCCGTTGACGTTGACCTTGGCGGCGTCCCAGCCCAGTTCCTTGCCCACCGCCAGGGACTGCGCGGCGAAGGCTTCGTTGGCCTCGACCAGGTCCAGCTCGGCCAGTTGCCAGCCGGCCTTGTCCAGGCAGCGGCGGGTGGCGGATACCGGGCCGATGCCCATGATCGCCGGGTCGACGCCGGCGCTGGCGTAGGCGGCGATGCGGGCCAGAACCGGCAGGCCCAGTGCCTTGGCCTTGGCGGCGCTCATCAGCAGCACGGCGGCGGCGCCGTCGTTGAGGCTGGAGGCGTTGCCGGCGGTGACGCTGCCGTCCTTCCTGAACGCCGGCTTGAGCTTGGCCAGGGACTCGGCGGTGGTGCCGGCGCGCGGCTGCTCGTCGGTGTCGAAGCTCAGTGCCTCGCCCTTGCGCTGCGGGATGCTCACCGGGACGATCTCGTCACGGAAGCGCCCGGCCTCGATGGCGGCCACGGCCTTCTGCTGCGAGGCGGCGGCGAAGGCGTCCTGCGCCTCGCGGGTGATGCCGTACTTGTCCACCAGGTTCTCGGCGGTGATGCCCATGTGGTAGTCGTTGAAGGCGTCCCACAGACCGTCGACGATCATGCTGTCGACCAGTTGCGCATGGCCCATGCGCAGGCCGGTGCGGGCCTTGGGCAGCACGTAGGGCGACAGGCTCATGTTCTCCTGGCCGCCGGCGATCACCACCTCGGCGTCGCCGCAGCGGATGGCCTGGGCGGCCAGGTGCAGGGCCTTGAGGCCCGAGCCGCAGACCTTGTTCAGCGTCAGCGCCGGCACCGCATGGGGCAGCCCGGCGGCGATGGCGGCCTGGCGCGCGGGGTTCTGCCCGGAGCCGGCAGTGAGCACCTGGCCGAGGATCACCTCGTCCACCTGCTCGGGTTTCACGCCGCTGCGCTGCAGCAGCTCGCGGATGACGATGGCGCCCAGCTCGTGGGCGGGGATGTTCGCCAGGCTGCCCTGGAAGGCGCCGATGGCGGTGCGGGTGGCGGCGACTATCACTACGTCTTGCATGTCTTTCTCCCAAGCGGCTGTTCGTTGGAGCAACTGCCTTGCCGGCTGCGCCGAGGTGCTTTTCGTAGGATGGGTTGAGCTTGCGAAACCCATGCTGTCGGGGTGATGGGTATCGCTTCGCTCAACGCCATCCTACGGGTGCTACTCCTGCGCGCGATCGCGGGCAGGGCCCGCTCCTACAGGGGGTGTCAGAAGGTCATTTCCTTCACGTCATCCGGCACGATCAGCCGCCCGGCGGTCTTCTCGGCGATCTCGGCGACGCTCACCCCCGGCGCGGTCTCGCGCAGGACGAAGGCGCCGTCGATGATCTCCAGGTAGGCCAGGTCGGTGAGCACCTTGCGGATGCAGCCGGCGCCGGTCAGCGGCAGGCTGCAGCGGTCGAGCAGCTTGGACTCGCCGTCCTTGGAGGCGTGGGTCATGGTGACGATGATGTTGTCGGCGCCGGCCACCAGGTCCATCGCGCCGCCCATGCCTTTCACCAGCTTGCCGGGGATCATCCAGGAGGCGATGTTGCCCTGCACGTCCACCTCGAAGGCGCCGAGCACGGTGAGGTCGACGTGGCCGCCGCGGATCATCGCGAAGGATTCGGCGGAGGAGAAGATCGACGCGCCCTTCACGGCGGTCACGGTCTGCTTGCCGGCGTTGATCATGTCGGCGTCGAGGGTTTCCTCGGTGGGGAAGGCGCCCATGCCGAGCAGGCCGTTCTCCGATTGCAGCATCACTTCCATGCCCTCGGGCACGTAGTTGGCCACCAGGGTCGGGATGCCGATGCCGAGGTTCACGTAGTAGCCGTCCTGCAGTTCGCGCGCCACGCGCTGGGCCATCTGTTCGCGGGTCAGTGCCATCTTCTTGTCTCTCTTGTCCGGTGGGCTCAGGAACGCACGGTGCGCTTTTCGATGCGCTTCTCGAAGGTCCCCTGGATGATGCGGTCGACGTAGATGCCGGGGGTGTGGATCTGGGTGGGGTCCAGCTCGCCCGGCTCGACGATCTCTTCCACCTCGACCACGGTGATGCGCCCCGCGGTGGCCACCACCGGGTTGAAGTTCTGCGCGGTGTGGCGGTAGATGACGTTGCCGTAGTGGTCGGCCTTCCAGCCCTTGACGATGGCGAAGTCGCCGGTGATGGCCTGTTCCATGATGTGCGGGCGGCCGTTGAACTCGCGCACTTCCTTGCCCTCGGCGACCGGAGTGCCGTAGCCGGTGGCGGTGAAGAAGGCCGGGATGCCGGCGCCGCCGGCGCGCAGTTTCTCGGCCAGGGTGCCTTGCGGGGTGAGTTCCACTTCCAGTTCGCCGGACAGCAGCTGGCGCTCGAACAGTTCGTTCTCGCCGACGTAGGAGGCGATCATCTTGCGGATCTGCCGGTCCTCCAGCAGCACGCCGAGGCCGAAGCCGTCGACGCCGCAGTTGTTCGACACCACCGTCAGGCCCTTCACGCCCAGGCGGCGGATCTCGGCGATGAGGTTCTCGGGGATGCCGCACAGGCCGAAGCCGCCCGCCAGTACCGTCATGCCGTCGGTGAGCCCGGCCAGGGCCTCCGCGTAACTGCCAACCCGCTTGTCGAGTCCTGCCATCTGCTGCTGCCTCTCTTGTAGTTTGGGTTTCCGACCGGCCGGTCGGAGAGCGTCTGCAGCTTCACCGCTGGGGACTGATTTGTTAAGTTTGTTTTTCCAATCGATTATTCGGCTTTACTTATCAATGACCGTCAAGCAACTGCGCGCCTTCCTCGCCGTGGCGCAGAGCCTGAGCTTCGCCCAGGCCGGCGAGCGCCTGCACCTGTCGCAGCCGGCCCTGAGCCTGGCGATCAAGAACCTGGAGGAATCCCTCGGCGGGCAGTTGCTGGTGCGCACCACCCGCAGCGTAGCCCTCACCCCCGAGGGCGAGACCCTGCTGCCCATCGCCCGGCGCCTGCTGGCCGACTGGGACAACGCCGAGGAGCTGCTGCGCCAGCACTTCACCCTGCAGCTGGGCAAGGTCTCCATCGCCGCCATGCCCTCCTTCGCCGGCAACCTGCTGCCGGGCGCGCTCATGGCCTTCCGCCAGCGCCACCCGAAGGTGAACGTGGCGGTGCACGACGTGATCAACGAACAGGTGCTGGAGATGGTGCGCAACCGCCGCGTCGAGCTGGGCATCGCCTTCGAGCCGGACAGCCTCGACGGCCTGAGCTTCCAGGCCTTCTACAGCGACCGCTTCGTCGCCGTGCTGCCGGCCGGCTCGCCCCTGGCCGGGCAGCGCCGGCTGACCTGGGCGCAGCTGCTGCAGCAGCCCTTCATCACCCTGCAGCGGCCCTCGGCGGTGCGTCTGCTGCTGGAAGACAGCGTGGCGGCCAGCCACGGCAAGCTGGCGGTGGCCTTCGAGAGCCACCAGTTGGTCACCGTCGGGCGCATGGTCGCCCAGGGGCTGGGAGTGAGCGCGGTGCCGCGCCTGTGCGTGAAGCAGATGGAGGAGTTGGGCGCGCGCTGCGTGGACCTCTACGAACCCACGGTGGAACGCCGCGTGGGCCTGTTCAGCCTGGCCGAGCACAAGCTCTCCAGCGCCGCCCAGGCGCTGAGCGACGTGCTCTTGCAGATAGCCGACTGGCCGCGGTTGCAGAAGGAAGGTTGCGAGGAAGGTCGAGCAGAGTGAGGCAGAGTCGCGCGGCGCGGGCGGCGGAAGAACGCCGCCCGTTGCGCTGGGAGGGTCAGATGTCGCTGCACATCTCGGTCTGGCGCAGGTATTCGAGCACGTGGACCTGGCCCTTGGAGTCGGCGTAGGTCATTTTCGCCGGGGCGACTTCGCAACGGTCGTTGGCTTGCTCGATGCTGATCACCTTGGCCACGTCGAGCTGCATGCCGTAGTGGTAGACCACGGGCGCGGCATCGGCGGCATTGGCGGCCAGGGCGGCGCCCATCAGGGGGATGGCGAACAGGCTGAACAGGGTGCGTTTCATGGTGGGATTCTCCGATTTCCGGCGTGCTGGCCATTTGGCCTTGCCGTGTATACAAATTTAGTTGAACGGCCGTTCCGGACACAGAGGCAATACGACAAGGGATTACTGCGCAACACGTAACAATAAGGGCTTGCCAACCCAGCTGAATGGATTGACCGGCCTTTCACTCGCGGTAAAAAGCGTCCGCACTGGCAGGATTCAATTCATTTCCCACTTTGCTGCCACTCGATCAGGGCGTCACAATGGCAAGCCCATTCGTCGCCAGGAATCCGCCATGAAACGCGTGGCCATGCTGCTGTTCCCCGGCGTGCAGGCGCTGGACATCGCCGGCCCGCTGGACGTCTTCGCCGAAGCCAATGCCTTCGTCGCGCCGGGCAGCGGCTACCAGGTGCTGACGCTGGCCGAACGCGGCTTCCCCATCCCCGCCTCCAACGGCCAGTTGCTGGGCGCGCAGCACGAGCTGGACGGCGCCGTCGGTGGCTTCGACATCCTGCTGGTGCCCGGCGGCCCGCAATTGCCCGCCGAGACACCTTCCACCGCCCTCCTCGCCTGGCTGCGTCGGGCCTGCGCCGAGACGCCGCGCTACGGCTCGATCTGCACCGGCGCCTTCCTCCTCGGCCATGCCGGCTTGCTGGACGGCAAGCGCGTCACCACCCACTGGGGCGACGCCGCGCGCCTGGCGCAGCTGTTTCCGCAGGCAAGGGTGGAGCCCGACAGCATCCACGTGCGCGACGGCGCGCTGGTGACCTCCGCCGGCGTGACCGCCGGCATCGACCTGGCCCTGGCGCTGCTGGCCGAGGACCACGGCCCGGCGGTGGCGCTGAGCGTGGCCAAGCGCCTGCTGGTGGTGGCCCAGCGCCAGGGTGGGCAATCGCAGTTCAGCCCCTATCTACAGGCGCCAGCGGATGGCGATTCGCCCATCGCCCGGGTACAGCGCCACGTGCAGGCCCATCTCACCGACGCGCTGTCGGTGACGGAACTGGCGGCGGTGACGACCATGAGCGAACGCACCTTCGCCCGGGTGTTCGTCCGCGAGGCGGGCATCACCCCGGCGGAGTTCGTCCAGCGCGCCCGGCTGGACGCGGCGCGGGGGTTGCTGGAAGGCAGCGGGCTGCCGCTGAAGGTGGTGGCCTGGCGCTGCGGCTTCGGCAGCGCGGCGCGGATGCGGCTGGTGTTCGTGCAGAGGCTGGGGGTGACGCCGACGGAGTATCGGGGGCGGTTTCGGGGGGATGGGTAGGGTTCGAGGTGTCGAGGGTTCGTAGGAGCGAGCTTGCTCGCGAATGGAGTTCGTCGGCAACGCAGGTGCCTGGGCCTGGCTCCGTCCCCTCTCCCCAGCCCTCTCCCTGAAGGGAGAGGGGGCTTATCCGTGCAGAGAAAGGTGATGGTTTCAGTCGGAAACCTTCGGTGCTGCCGGCTGACTCCAGAACATCCAAGCACACCGAACGGTCCCCTCTCCCTTCAGGGAGAGGGTTAGGGAGAGGGCGCTCTTTACAGGCTCCGCGCAATCACCAACCGCTGCACATCGCTGGTGCCCTCATAGATCTGGCACACCCGCACATCCCGATAGATACGCTCCACCGGGTAATCCTGCAGGTAACCATACCCCCCCAGCGTCTGAATCGCCGCCGAGCACACCCGCTCGGCCATCTCCGAGGCGAACAGCTTGGCCATGGAGGCTTCCGTCAGACACGGCAGGCCCGCCTCACGCAGGCTCGCCGCGTGGTGGACCATCTGCCGGGCCACGGCTATCTCGGTGGCCATGTCGCTGAGGCGGAAGGCCACCGCCTGGTGCTGGATGATCGGCTTGCCGAAGGTCTCGCGCTCGTGGGCGTAGTCGCGGGCGTATTCGAAGGCGGCGCGGGCCATGCCCACCGCCTGGGAGGCGATGCCGATACGCCCGCCCTCCAGGTTGGCCAGGGCGATGGCGTAGCCCTGGCCCTCCTCGCCCAGCCGGTAGCTGGCCGGGATGCGCAGGTCATCGAAGGCGATCTGGCAGGTGTCCGAGGCGTGCTGGCCGAGCTTGTCTTCCACCCGCACCACGCGGTAGCCGGGGGTGTCGGTGGGCACGATGAAGGCGCTGATGCCCTTCTTGCCGGCCGCCGCGTCGGTGACGGCGAAGACGATCACCAGTCCGGCGTGGCTGCCGGAAGTGATGAACTGCTTGCTGCCGTTCAGCACGTAGTGGTCGCCGTCGCGGCGTGCGCGGGTCTTCAGGAAGCTGGCGTCGGAGCCGGCCTGGGGCTCGGTGAGGGCGAAGGCGCCGATCATCTCGCCGCGGGCCAGGGGCACCAGGAACTGGCGCTTCTGCTCGTCCGTGCCGAACTTGGCGATGGGCATGCAGCCCACCGAGTTGTGCACGCTCATGATGGTGGAGCAGGCGCCGTCGCCTGCGGCGATTTCCTCCAGGGCCATGGCGTAGGCCAGGTGCCCGGTCTGCGCGCCGCCCCACTCCTCGGCCACCAGCATGCCGAGGAAGCCGAGGTCGGCCATTTCCTTCAGCGCCTCGGCCGGGAAGCGGTGCTCGCGGTCCCACTCGGCGGCGAAGGGTTTCAGCCGCTCCTGGGCGAACTGGCGGGCGACATCACGGATCTGCAGGTCTTCTTCGCTGGGAATCATGCTTCGCTCCTTACAGGCGCTCGACGGCGATGGCCGTGGCTTCGCCGCCGCCGATGCACACCGAGGCGATGCCGCGCTTCAGGTCGTACTGCTGCAGCGCCGAGAGCAGGGTCACCAGGATGCGCGCCGCCGAGGCGCCGATCGGGTGGCCCAGGGCGCAGGCGCCGCCGTGGACGTTGAGCTTGGCGTGGGGGATGTCCAGCTCGCGCATGGCGGCCATGGCCACCACGGCGAAGGCTTCGTTGACCTCGAACAGGTCCACCTCGCCCAGGCCCCAGCCGCTGCGCTGCAGCAGGCGCTGGATGGCGCCCACCGGCGCGGTGGGGAACAGGTTCGGCGCGGCGGCGTAGGACGAGTGTGCGCGGATCGCCGCCAGGGGCTCCAGGCCGCGTTTCTCGGCCTCGGACAGGCGCATCAGCACCAGCGCGGCGGCGCCGTCGGAGATGGAGCTGGAGTTGGCCGCGGTGACGGTGCCGCCCTCGCGGAACGCCGGTTTCAGCGTCGGAATCTTGTCCAGCCTGGCCTTCGGCGGCTGCTCGTCCTGGCTGACCTCGCGGGTTTCCTTGCCGGCCTTGACCGTCACCGGGACGATCTCGGCGGCGAAGCGGCCGTCGCGCATGGCCTGCTGGGCGCGGGTCAGCGAGGCGATGGCGTAGTCGTCCTGCTGCTGGCGGGTGAAGCCGTAGCCCTGCGCGCAGTCCTCGGCGAAGGTGCCCATCAGCCGGCCCCTGTCGTAGGCGTCTTCGAGGCCGTCGAGGAACATGTGGTCGAGCACCTTGCCGTGGCCCATGCGGTAGCCCGTGCGAGCGCGCTCCAGCAGGTAAGGCGCGTTGGACATGCTCTCCATGCCGCCGGCCAGCACCACGCCGGCGCTGCCGGCCAGCAGCGCGTCGTGGCCCTGCATCACGGCCTTCATGCCCGAGCCGCACATCTTGTTGATGGTGGTGCAGGGCGTGCCGCGGTCCAGCCCGGCGCCGAGCACCGCCTGGCGCGCCGGAGCCTGGCCCTGGCCGGCGGAAAGCACGCAGCCGAGGATGGCTTCGTCGATCTGGTCGGCGCCCAGCTGCGCGCGCTCGATGGCGGCGCGCACGGCGGCGGCGCCGAGGGTGGCGGCGCTGGTGTCCTTGAAGTCGCCGAGGAAGCCGCCCATGGGCGTGCGGACGGCGCTGACGATGACTACGGGATCGTTCATTTTCGTTACTCCTGTCACTTGGCGGCCATGCGGATGGCGCCGTCGAGGCGGATCACCTCGCCGTTGAGCATGCTGTTCTCGACGATGTGGCGGACCAGCGCGGCGAATTCGTCGGGGCGGCCCAGGCGCGGCGGGAAGGGCACGCTGGCGCCGAGGGAGTCGCGGACTTCCTGGGGCATGCCGGCCATCATCGGCGTTTCGAAGATGCCGGGGGCGATGGTCATCACGCGGATGCCGTGGCGCGCCAGTTCGCGGGCGATGGGCAGGGTCATGCCGACCACCCCGGCCTTGGACGCCGAATACGCGGCCTGGCCGATCTGCCCGTCGAAGGCCGCCACCGAGGCGGTGTTGACGATGACGCCGCGCTCGCCGCCGGCGTCCGGCTCGTTGCGGGCCATGGCCTCGGCGGCCAGGCGCAGCATGTTGAAGCTGCCCACCAGGTTGATGTTGATGGCCCGGGCGAAGCTGTCCAGGCCGTGCGGGCCATTGCGCCCTAGGACTTTTTCGGCCGGCGCCACGCCGGCGCAGTTGGCCAGCCCGTGCAGCGCGCCGAAGCTTTCCAGCGCGGCTTCCACGGCGGCGCGGCCGTCGGCCTCGCTGGTCACGTCGGTGCGCACGAAGCGCGCCCTGCCCTCGCCCAGCTCGGCCACGCGGGCGGCGCCGGCCTCGGCGTTGACGTCAGCCAGCAGCACGCGGGCGCCGGCCTCCACCAGGGTTTTCGCGGTGGCCGCGCCGAGCCCGGAGCCGCCGCCGGTGATGAGGAATACCTTGTCCTGAATCTGCATGGAATCTCTCCGAATCAGTGCTGCGCGGCCGCGCGTTCGGCCGCCTCTTGTTGCCGGGCTATCTCCTGGTTGCGCAGGAGGAAGCGCTGGATCTTGCCGCTGGGGGTCTTCGGCAGTTCGGCGATGAACTCCACTTCCCGCGGGTAGCTGTGGGCCGACAGGCGCTTGCGCACGTACTGCTGCAGCTCCTCGGCCAGCTCCGGGCTGGGCTGGTGCTGCGGGCAGAGCACCACGTAGGCCTTGACCAGTTCGGTGCGCTCCGGGTCGGGCTTGCCGATCACCGCGGCTTCCATCACCGCCGGGTGCTCGATCAGCGCGCTTTCCACGTCGAACGGGCCGACGCGGTAGCCGGAGGTGGTGATGAGGTCGTCGGAGCGGCCGACGAAGCTGATGCTGCCGTCGGCGTTCAGCTCCACGGTATCGCCACTGAGATAGTAGTCGCCGACGAAGGCCCTGGTTTCCATGCCCTGGTAGCCGGCGAACCACATCAGCGGCGAGCGCTTGCGGTCCATGGCCAGGATGCCGGGCTGGCCGGCGGGCAGTTCCTCGCCGTTCTCGCCCAGCACCACCACGCGGTGGCCGGGGATGGAGTAGCCGGCCGAGCCCAGGTGCACCGGGTGCTGCAGCCCATGGTGGTTGGCCAGGACCATGCCCAGCTCGGTCTGCCCGTAGTGGTCGTGGATGGTCGCCCCCAGGCCCTCGGCGAACCAGCGGATCACCTCCGGGGTCAGCGCCTCGCCAGCGCTGCTCACCGCGCGCAGGCGGCCCTTGAGCTCACGCTCCACCTCGGCGGCCGAGGCCTTGAGCATGCGGTAGGCGGTGGGCGAGCCGGCCAGGTTGGTGATGCCGTACTGGCGGATGATCCGGCAGGTGCTCTCCACCGTGAAGGCGCCTTCGTAGAAGGTGGTGGCGTGGCCCAGGGCCAGCGGGCCGGTGACGGCGTAGTAAAGGCCGTAGGCCCAGCCCGGGTCGGCCAGGTTCCAGAAGCGGTCCTCGGGGCGCAGGTCCACGGCGTCGCGCAGGTAGCCGGTGAACGCCAGGATGGCCTTGAGCGGCACGGCCAGCGGCTTGGCCAGGCCGGTGGTGCCGGAGGTGAACATCAGCAGGAAGGGGTCTTCGCCCGTGCGCAGGACCGGTTCGAATTGCTCGGAGCGGCCTTCCAGGGCACTCCAGAAGTCGAGGTCGCCGGTCGGGATCGCCTGGCCGCCGCTGACGGTGATGATCTGCGGGGCGTTGGGCACTTCGTCGAGCTTGGCGCGGTTGCCGGCGTCGGTGACCAGCACGCGGCTGCCGGCGATGCCCAGGCGGTGCTCGATGGCCTTGGGCCCGAAGGCGGTGAACAGCGGCTGGTAGACCGCGCCGAGGCGCCAGGTGCCGAGGATGGTGACCAGCAGTTCCGGGGTGCGCGGCAGCATGCCGGAGACGCGATCGCCGGGGCGCACGCCCAGGCCATGCAGCAGGTTGGCGAACTGCGCGGACAGGGCCTGCAGCTGGGCGAAGCTGTACTCGGCGCGTTCGCCGTTGCGGCCTTCCCAGTACAGGGCGACGCGCCCGGACGGGGCATGGCGGTCGCAGCATTCGACGCAGGCGTTGAGGGCGTCGAGGCTGCCGGTGAGGGTGTCTCGGGCGGTGGCCGCGTAATCGAATTCGGCAGCGGCGGCGGCATAGGGGCGCATCGCGGAACTCCTGGCTTGTTCTTGTAGGGAGTAGCGGGATGTTCGCGCCGGGCGGTTGCTGCGGCAATGTCGAAAGGGACTTATGTGGATGAGCGGATTGGACAGCGGGGGGATGGGGAGTGGCCGGGGGTGGCGGTGCCTGGGGTTGGCTCCGCCCCCTCACCCCAGCCCTCTCCCGGAGGGAGAGGGAGCCAGTTCGGCGCAAGCTGGAAGTTCTATGTCTGCCGGCCACTCTGGCGCTGCCGGCGAACACCATTCTCACCAACGGCACGGACGGCCCCCTCTCCCTCTGGGAGAGGGCTGGGGTGAGGGAAAGGAATTCCCTCAGCGCCAAAGTTACCGGCAAACACCAAAGCGCCGTTGGAATCAACGCAACCCAGCAACGATCTCCAACGAACGCAAGCGCAGGTCATGGTCGTAGATATCACTAGTGAAGATGATCTCATCCGCCCCAGTCTGCTCGACAAGGATCTCCAGGCGGCTGCGCACCTTCTCCGGGCCGCCGATCACCGCCAGGCCGAAGAAGTTGCCCACCGCCTCCTGCTCGTGGGGCAGCCACAGGCCGGCCATGCGCTCCACCGGCGGCTTCTGCTTCAGGCTTTCGCCGCGGATCAGCGCCAGCACGCGCTGGAACGCGGTGGTCGCCAGGTACTCGGCCTCTTCGTCGGTGGGCGCGGCGATCAGCGGCACGCCGATCATCGCGTAGGGCTGTTCGAGGATGGCCGAGGGCTTGAAGTTCTGCCGGTAGATGCGCAACGCGTCGTGCAGGTAGCGCGGCGCGAAGTGCGAGGCGAAGGCGTAGGGCAGGCCCTTCTCGGCCGCCAGGCGGGCGCTGAACAGGCTGGAACCGAGCAGCCAGATCGGCACCCGCGTGCCCTCGCCGGGGATGGCCAGCAGGCTCTGCTGCGGGCGGCGCGGGCCGAGGAGCATTTCCAGCTCGGCGACCTGCTCGGGGAAGTCTTCGCCGTCGCCGAGCATGCGGTCGCGGCGCAGGGCGCGCATGGTCGCCTGGTCGGCGCCGGGAGCGCGGCCCAGGCCCAGGTCGATGCGCCCCGGGTAGAGGCTGGCGAGGGTGCCGAACTGCTCGGCGATCACCAGCGGCGGGTGGTTGGGCAGCATCACCCCGCCGGAGCCGACGCGGATGCGCGCGGTCTTGCCGGCGATGTGACCGATCAGCACGGCGGTCGCCGAGCTGGCGATGCCGTCCATGTTGTGGTGCTCGGCCAGCCAGTAGCGGGTGAAGCCGAGGCGCTCGACGTGACGAGCCACCTCGACGGCATTGTTCAGCGCTTCGCTGACGGTGCCCTGGTCGCGGATGGGCACCAGGTCGAGCATGGAAAAGGCGGTTTCGGACAGGGACTTCATGGAGGCTCCGGTCAGGGCCCGCGCGGCAGATGCGCGGGCGTGGCTTTGAGCCGGACTCTAACCACATGCCTGGCGCATGACCACGCGTCGGCGTCGATAGTCATCATGCCGCGCAGTGATGAAAGCCCCCTGCCCCGCCCTTCAGGCCGCCGCCGACACGCCGTCCAGGCGGTGGAACAGGCGGTTGAAGTACACCAGGCTGTCGCCCTGCTCGCGCACCGCGGCGCGCTCCAGCTCGACGAACAGCACCGAGTGCGAGCCGACTTCCTTGCACTCGCTGATGCGCCCTTCCAGGGTGACCAGGGCGTCGCGCAGCACCGGCACGCCGGCGCAGCCCTCTTCCCACAGGGCCGAGGCGAAGCGCTCCGCCATCGGCACCTGTGTCATGCCGGCGAAGTGCCGGGCCAGTTCCTCCTGCTCGCCACGCAGCACGTTGATGCACAGGTGGCCGTTGGCGCGGAAGGGTTCGTGGCTGGCGCTGCCGCGGTTGATGCACACCAGCACCGTGGGCGGCGAGTCGGTGACCGAGCAGACCGCGCTGGCGGTGATGCCGCAGCGCCCGCCGGGGCCGTCGCTGGTGATGATGTTCACCGCGGCGGGCAGCCGCGCCATGGCGTTGCGGAAGTCGATCTGGGTCTGGCTCAGGTTGTTCATGGCACGCCCTTGTGGCCGGTTGTCGATGCTTGCCAATCTACGGCGCCGCGGCCAGGCGCGGTATCCAGGCGAATCCCATGGCGGCGGTGGCTGGCCTTTAGTCGACTAGGGGGTTTCTTTATCGCCAGCCCGGCGCCGCCTGGGTATGCTGGCCCCTGGGCGCCTGCGCGCCCGCCCGTGCGTGCCGCAGCGAAGACTGCGAGCCAGACCTAATAAGAAGAACCGTGGCAGTGCCCTGATGGATACCCGCAAACCCGTTGTTTACATCGTCGACGACGACAAGGACCTGCGCACCTCGCTGGCCTGGCTCCTGGAGTCGGTCAGCATCCAGGCGCAGTGCTTCGCCGGCGCCGAGGAATTCCTCGCCCACTACGACCCCGGCAGCCCCGCCTGCCTCGTGCTCGACGTGCGCATGCCGGAAACCAGCGGCTTCCAGCTGCAGGCCATGCTCAACGAGCGCGGCGCGGCGCTGCCGATCATCTTCGTCTCGGCCCACGGCGACATTCCCATGTCGGTGCAGGCGATGAAGAACGGCGCGCTGGATTTCGTCGAGAAGCCCTACAACCCGCAGCAGATGCTGGAGCGCATCCAGGCCGCGCTGAAAGCCGCGGTGCAGGTGCACGCCGGCGCCGAGCAGAAGCGCCAGCTGCAGCAGCGCCTGGACCTGCTCACCGGGCGCGAGCGCGAGGTGCTGGGCATGGTGATCGACGGTAAGGCCAGCAAGGTGATCGCCCGCGAGCTGAACATCAGCGTGAAGACGGTGGATGTGCACCGCACCAAGATCAAGGAGAAGATGGGGGTTTCCAGTATTGCGCTATTGGTGCGGGAGGTTTTGGATCTGGGGGTGCCGTAGGGGGCTTCGGGGCTTTTCCTGTAGGAGCGAGCTTGCTCGCGAACGGGAGGCTGCCGGCGGCATTGGTGCTTTGGGTTGACTCCGCCCCTCTCCCCAGCCCTCTCCCTGAAGGGAGAGGGGGCTAGTCCGTGCCGAGAAAGATGATGGTTTCCGCCGGAAGCCACCGCGCTAGCCGGCTGACTCCAGAACATCCAAGCACACCGAACAGCCCCCTCTCCCTTCAGGGAGAGGGGGCTTGTCCGTGCCGAGAAAGATGATGGTTTCCGGCGGAAATCTCTGCGCTAGCCGGCTAACGCCATAACTTCAAACCCTGCCCAACGGTCCCCTCTCCCTTCAGGGAGAGGGTTAGGGAGAGGGCGCTCTGCGGGACAAACACCATAGGCCCGGTTGAAGCACCGTTCGCGAGCAAGCTCGCTCCTACGAAGAGAAGAGCAGGTGTCAGAGGTCGAGCACCAACCGCGCCGACCTGGCCCGCGAAACGCAGGCGCAAATCTGCCTGTTCGAAGCCTTCTCCTTGCTCGACAGGCAGTTGTCCCGATGCTCCGGCTCGCCTTCCAGCACTTCCACGATGCAGGTGCCGCAGATGCCTTCGCGGCATTCGGTGTCGATGTCGCAGCCGTGGGCCTGGAGCACGTCTACCAGGCTGGCGTCGGCCGGCACTTGCAGCACCACTCCGCTGCTGGCCAGCTCCACCTCGAAGCCGCCAGCCGGGGCGGCGTTGGCAGCCGGGTCGGCCTGGAAGTGTTCCAGGTGGATGGCGTCTTCGCTGCGGCTGCGCTTGGCGACGTCCACCACCTTGTTCATGAACGGCGCCGGGCCGCAGGTGTAGACGTGGGCCGCTGCCGGGGCGCGTGCCAGGCTGGCGGCCAGCTCGGCTTCGAGGTCGGCCGGCTCCACGCCGTAGTGGAATTCCACCTTGCCGGTGAACACCGGGCTGGACAGCAGTTCGACGAAGGCCGCGTGCTCCGGCGAGCGGGCGAAATAGTGCAGCACGTAGGGCTCGCCCCGGGCGTTGAGCTTGTAGGCCATGCTCAGCAGCGGCGTCACGCCGATGCCGGCGGCGAACATCACGTGCTCGCGGGCTTCCGCGGCCAGGCGGAACAGGTTGCGCGGGGCGCCCATTTCCAGCTCCATGCCCTCTTCGACCTGCTCGTGCAGGGCCGCGGAGCCACCGCGGGAGGCGGCTTCCTTCTTCACCGCCACCAGGTAGGCGGCGCGGTCTTCCGGCGGGCTGCACAGGGAGTACTGGCGGGTCACCCCGGTGGGGCCGGTGACGTCGACGTGGGCGCCCGGCTCGTAGGCGTCGAACGGCTGGCCGTCGCTGCGTACGAGGCGGAAGGAACGGATGTCCAGGGCTTCGTCGACGATCCTTTCGATTCTTACCTTCATCATTGTTGTTACCTGCAAGGCGTGGTGTATTGATGGGCTCGGCACCCTCTCCCCGGCCCTCGCCTACGCGGCCTGCCCTGAAGGGAGAGGGGGTTGTACGGTGTGTACTGGGAGTCCTGCGTAAACCTCAGCGCATGAACAGGCCGCCGTTGATGTCCCAGCAGGCGCCGGTCACCGAACTGGCGTTGTCGGCGACCAGCAGCAGCACACTGTCGGCGACGTAGTCCGGATCGCCCAGGCGGCCCACCGGGATGGTCTTGAGGATCTGCTCCAGGCGCTCCGGGGCCACCGTCTCGCGCACCACCGGCAGGTCCAGCGGGCCCGGGGAGATGCTGTTGACGGTGACGCCGGCCGGCGCCAGCTCGCGGGCGAAGACCTTGGTCAGCGTCGCCACGCCGCCCTTGGCCGCGGCGTAGTGGCCGCCGGTGGCGGTGCCGCCGTTCTGCCCGGCCAGCGAGGCGATGTTGACGATGCGGCCGAAGCCGCGCGCGGCAAAGTGCGCGCCGAACACCTGGCAGGCGACGAAGGTGCCGCGCAGGTTCACCGCCAGCGAGGCGTCGAACTCCTCCGGGGTGATATCCATCAGCGCGGCGACCCTGGACACCCCGGCGTTGTTCACCAGGATGTCGCAGCCGCCCCACTTGGCCTGCAACAAGTCGCGGGCGCGTTCGAAGTCGGCCTTCTCGCGCACGTCCAGTTCCACCGCCAGCACGCTGGCGCCGCTGGGGTCGAGTTCATCGGCCAGGCGCTGGGCGTCGCCCAGGCGCACGTCGGCCAGGGCCACGCGGTAGCCGGCGCCGTGCAGGCGCCGGGCGATGCATTCGCCGAGGCCGCGCGAGGCCCCGGTGACGAGTGCGGTACGGGTCATGGCTGCATCCTCAGAGCAGGAAGCCGATGGCGCCCAGGGCGTCCTGGGCGTTGATCAGGCGCACCACCTTGCGCTCCAGGCGCGGGCCTTCGGCGGCGAAGCGGATGCGGTGCTCCAGGTCGGCGACGAAGGGCGTGTGCACGCCGCGCTTATAGGCGTAGAGGATCTGCGCCGAATGCACTTCGACGAGATCGCCGGCGGCCTCCACCAGGCGGAAGCGCGACACCGTGCGCACGGTCTTCGCCGAATCCACCGCCGAGGGCGAGAAACCGGCGCTCAGGCGCTCGATGCGCAGGGCGCGCATGCGCGCGTCGTCGAAGGCGTAGTTGAGGCTGGCAGCGAAGTCGTCGCCCTCGGCGTCGATGGGTACCACGTAGATGCCCTCCTCGCTCCACAATCCGCTCCACTGCGCGTAGTCCTTGCGGTCGAGCAGCTCGGCCTCGCGCCAGATGAATTCGATGGCCTTGGCCAGCGGGCCGGAGAAGCCGTTCAGGGTGTCGTTGCTCATTGGCTCATCATCCTCTTCCACATTTGGTAGGCTTCGCGCATGCCACCTTCGTCAGTGGCGTGGGAAACCTTGTCGCCGTTCTCGGCCACGACTTCGCGGTTCAGCCCGCGGTTGACCAGGATCGGCGCCTCGGGGCCGGCGTAGGAGCCGCGCTGCACGCGGTCCCAGGCCTCGGCGTCGTCCGGGCTGCCGAAGCCGAACGGGCCCTGGAAGTGCTCGTGGATGCGCAGGCGCTCGCGGTTGGCGATCTCCGGGCCGCCGTCCATCCCCAAGGCGACGTGGCGGATTTCCGTCTCGGTGACCGAGACCGGGCGCAGCACGCGGAAGAACGACATGGACATGGCCACGTTGGGGAACAGGTTGAGGTTGAAGCCGGCGCCGTGCAGCGAGCGGACGATGCGCCGTACCTGTGCAGGCTCCATGGTCTTCGACAGTTCCTCGGTGACGTGGGCGAAGCGCTCCTGCAGCTGCTCGGTGCCATCGTCGTGGTCGAGGTCGACGTGCTCGGGGACCATCACCATCACGCTGTGGCCGTTGCCCAGGGCGTGGGTCACCGCCTGCGGGTCGGTCATGAACGAGAGCATCTCGCTGGTCTCGTCGTCCACCGAGGACATCCACGACTTGTGCACGATGGGGAAGTGGTAGCCGTCGGTGGTGTTCTCCAGCTGGATCTTCCAGTTGCCCTTGAAGGTGAACTTGTGTTCGCCCTGGACCTTGATCGGGAAGCCGGCGCCCTGCTTCATGAACAGGTCCATCCAGTGCTTCGCCCCGCCGAGGAAGTCCTCCAGCGGCTCGATGTCGGCGTCGTAGCTGGCGAAGATCATGCCGGCGTAGCTTTCCACCCGCAGGCTGGTCAGCGGCAGCTCGGCCTTGTCGAGGATGTCCTCGTAGCCGTCCGGGTACGGCAGCGCGCGCAGCTTGCCGTCCAGCCCGTAGGACCAGCTGTGGTACGGGCAGGTGAAGCCGGTGGCGTTGCCCTTGTGCTTTTCGCAGACGGTGGCGCCGCGGTGGCGGCAGCGGTTTTCCAGGACGTTGACCTGGCCCTTCTTGTCGCGCACCACGATGACCGGGCGGCGGCCGATCATCGTGGTCTTGAAGTCGCCGGGGTTGCGCACTTCGCTGTCGTGGGCGACCCACACCCAGGTGCGGTAGAAGATTTTCTCCAGCTCGGCCTCGAACAGCGCCGGGTCGTGGTACAGCGATACGTCGACGCGGTCGGATTGGACCAGTTGCTCGGGGCTGCCCGTCTTGGCGATCAGCCGGTATTCAGGGGCGCTCATGGGTGTCTCCTCATGCCATTTTCTTGTTCGTCGGCCGCTCGGCGGCCAATGCCTGTTCCAGCTGCGCGCCGAAGGCGCAGACGCGTTCGTCGTCGCCCTTGCGGCCGACGATCTGCAGGCCGACCTTGAGGCCGCCGTGCTCCAGCTCCACCGGCACGCTCAGCGCCGGGTGGCCGCTGAGGTTGAAGGGGCGGACCAGGGAGGTCAGCGCCGCCACGCTCTTGCCGCTGCGCGCATCGCTGAGCAGCGGCGGCAGGCTGGCCAGGGTCGGCAGCAGCAGGATTTCGTAATCGTCCAGGGCGGAGTCGATGGCGCGGGTGAAGCTCGCGCGCACGCCTTCGGCCTCGGCCAGCTGCGCGGCGCTGGTGCGCCCGGCGGCGAGCAGGCGCTGCTCGACGTCGGCGCCCAGCAGGCCCTTGCCGGTGAATTGCCCCAGCGCCGCCCAGTTCTCGTGGTTGATGACGACGAGGCCGGCCTCGAAGGCCGCCTCGAACTCGCCCAGGTAGAGGCTCGCCCGGCGCCAGCCGGCGCGGTCGGCGGCGGCGCCCAGGCAGGCCTGGATGTGCGGGTCGGCGGGCACTTCGAGGAAGGCCACGCGGGCGTTGGCGCCGGGCAGGTTCACGGCGCCGAAGCCGGGGCAGAGCACCTGCATGGCGGCGACGAGGTCGGCCATGTTCGCGGCGAACGGCCCGACGCAATCCAGGCTGCTGTGTTCCGGGTGTACGCCCGCGCGGCTGACGCGGCCGAAGCTCGGCTTGAGCCCGGCCACGCCGCAGCAGGCCGCCGGCACCCGCACCGAGCCGCCGGTGTCGGTGCCCAGGGCGATATCGGCCAGGCCCGCGCCGACCGCCGCGGCAGAGCCGCTGGACGAGCCGCCGGGCACGCGCTCCGGCGCCTGCGGATTGCGCGGCGTGCCGCTCCAGTCGTTGATGCCGGTGACGCCGAAGGCCAGCTCGTGCAGGTTGGTCTTGCCGACGATGCGCCAGCCGGCGTCCAGCACCCGCTGCACCACTTCGGCGTGGTGTTGCGCGGGCGCGCTGTCGGCCAATGCGCGGCTGCCGCAGCGCGTCGGATGGCCGGCGATGTCGATGGTGTCCTTGACGGCGACGCGCTTGCCGGCGCCGCCCAGCTCGAATTCACTGACGAAGATGCTCATGCCTCGCCCTCCGCGAGTGCGCCCAGCGGCATGGCCAGCAGCCGCCGGGTACGGAAATGGGTGATCTGCCAGGCCTCGCCGACGCGGCGGAAGTCCAGGTTCAGGCGGGTGCCGAACAGCTCGCTGCGGCCGTCGACATAGGTCGACAGTTGCTGCATCAGCCACTGGCCGCGCGCGGTGTCGCCGCCCTCCCCGACCTCGATCGACTCGCTGCCGAGGAAGTGCAGGTTGAGCGCGAAGTGCTCGGCCGGCGGCAGGTAGCCGGCGACGAACGCCGCCACCGCCGCACGCCCTTCATGGCGGCCGAAGCTCTGCCCGGCGCGGGCGCCCAGGCCTTCCCAGACGGCGTCCTCGGCGAACAGACCGGCCAGCTCGGCTTGCAGCGCCAGGCTGTCGCGCGGGACGTCGCAGAGGTCCATGTAGCGCGCCATCAAACGGCGCACCGCAGCCTCGCCTTCAAGGCGCGCCAGGCGTGCTTGCAACTGCTCCAGGGCCTGGCCCATGGCTCAGCTCCGCGCCGCTTCGGGGATGCTCAGCGGGCGGCCGACGCGGGCCTCGATCCGGGCGTACTTCCACAGGCTGTACTGGCCGACCTGCACGGTGCGGAACAGGTTGCAGGCGTCGACCACGGTCTGGTGGCAGTCGACGTCGGCCATGATGTAGACGGTCCAGGGCGCGGTGTTGGAGGCGCCGACCATCAGGCGGTCGTCGTCGAGCACGCCGAGCACGTTCATGCCGGGCAGCGCGCCCAGTTCGCCCAGCATCTGGCTGAAGCCCTTCCAGACGCTGATGCCTTCGCCGGTGGGCAGGTCGAAGAAGTTCTGCGTGATGCCGATGCAGAACAGCACGCGCATGGGTTCGGCGGTGGGTCGGGTCATGGTTTCTTGTCCTTGTGGTCGATCAGAGGTAGCCGGGGAACGGCGGCACATCGAGCAGCACGGAGCCTGCGCCGTCGTACATGCCGTCGCTGAGGAAGGCGTGCTGGGTCACCACCATGGCGTCGCGCAGGTAGCGCTGCAGCGGGTGGCGCAGGTAGATGGCGGTGGTGCCGGCCAGGGCGTAGGCGCGCTGCACCACCTCGGCGCCGGCGCGGGACACGTGCACGGCGGACAGGCGCAGCAGGCTGACCTGCTCGGGCGTCACGGCATTGCCGGCGAGGATCGATTCCCAGACCTGCCCGGTGGCGTCGTAGAAGAAGCCGCGCGCGGCGTGCAGCTGCGCCTCGGCCTTGCCCAGCTCGATGCGCACGTAGGCGCGGTCGGCCAGTCTGGGCGCGCCGGTCACGCCGCTGCCGGAGGCCATGCGGGCGATCTCGTCGAGGGCGGCGCGGGCCAGGCCGAGGTTGACCACCGCCAGCACCTGGGCGGCGTAGGCGATGGTCGGGTAGCGGTACAGCGGCTCGTCGATGCTGCTCTGGCCGCCGCGGATGAAGGTCCAGGCGTCGGGCACGAAGGCCTTGTCCAGGCGCAGATCGTGGCTGCCGGTGCCCTTCAGGCCGACCACCTCCCAGTTCTCGACGATTTCCACGTCGCGGGCCCGCAGCAGCGCGGTGCGCGGCTTGCCGCCGGGGCCGCCGAGGCCGATGCCGACGCCGAGCACGTCGGCGCCCTTGCAGCCGCTGGCGAACTTCCAGGTGCCGCTGACGCGCCAGCCGCCTTCCACCTGCTCGGCCGGCTGGATCGGGAACAGGCCGCCGGCGAACACCAGGTCCGGGCCGTCGGCGTACAGCTCGGCCAGGGTCTCGCGCGGCAGCGCGGTGAGGTAGGTGCTGGCGCTGCCGAAGCTGGCCACCCAGCCGGCGGAGCCGTCGGCCTCGGCGATGCGCTCGATCAGGCGCAGGAACTCGGCCGGCGGCAGCGCGTCGCCGCCGAAGCAGCGCGGGGTGGCGGAGCGGTAGATGCCGGCTTCGATGAAGCGCTCGATCATGTCGCGCGGCACGTGGGAGCGGGCATCGAACTCGTCGCGGCGCTGGCGGACCTCGTCGAGCACCTGCTCGAACAGGCTGGCACGGCTGGCGAGGGGCGAATCTGTGGCGGCGGCGGCTGAACGCGGCATGGGCGTCTCCCTGTGTTCTTGTGGGCCGGCCGTCCGGTGGGAGCCGGCGGCCGTCGATGGGGCCCAGTGTAGGGAGCGTGCCGAGCGGGCCTCTATTGGGGCGTGCCGCCCGCGCGCTAAAGGAATCCCCTAGTGCCCGCCGGGTTGTTTCCTAGCGCCGACGCGCTAGGCTGCGCGCTATAAAAGCCGTGCCCCGCGTCCGGGAACGCGCATCGCCAAGAGTTGCCCGCCATGTTCCAGCCTGCCGAAACCGACTTCCACGCGCTCATCGAGGCCATGCCGCTGTGCATCCTGCTGCACGACGCGCAGACCAAGGAGATCCTCTGGGCCAACAGCGCCGCGCTGCAGGCCCTGGGCTTCAGCCTGGAGGAACTGGTGCCGCTGAAGGCCCCGGACATGACCAACCCGGCGCCCAAGTACCGCCGTTCCATCGGCCTGCGCTGGCTGGAGGGCGCGGCGCGCACCGGGCAGCGCGCCATCGAGTGGTGCTACCGCTCCAAGCAGGGCGTGGACATCCTTTCCGAGGCGACCGCCACCCTGGTCCACCTGGCCGAGCGCGACGTGCTGATGGTGCAGTTCCGCGACATTTCCAAGGAAGACAAGGTCAAGCGCGAGCTGAAGCGCACCGAAAGCCGGCTGAAGGCCTTCATGCAGGACCTGGCCGAAGGCGTGGCGGTGCTCGGCCCCGACGGCGACATCCGCTTCATCAGCGATTCCGCCCTGGCCCTGCTGGGCGCCGCGGACCGCCGTCACCTGGGGCGCAACTTCCTCGACGCCTGCGACGAGAAATCCCGCCAGCGCCTGCTCCAGCACCTCTCGCGCACGCCGCCCAGCCGTGAGCCCTACAGCGTCGGCTACCACCTGCGCCGTTGCGACGGCGACTGGCGCTGGCACCACGCCACCTGCCGCTACATCGAGATCGAGGACGACCTCAAGGGCCACCTGCTGCTGTTCCGTGACGTCAGCGAGCAGGTGCACGCCGAGGAGGCCCGCCGGCAGAGCGAGCAGAAGCTGGAATACCTGGCGCGCTACAACGCCATGGGCGAGATGGCCGTGGCCATCGCCCACGAGCTGAGCCAGCCGCTGGCGGCCACGCGCAACTTCATCGAGGGCTCGGTGATCCGCCTCGGCCAGCAGGGCGAGGTCGAGCCGAACGTGGCCTGGGGCCTGGACAGCGCGGTGCGGCAGATCGAGCACGCCTCTGAGATCATCAAGAGCGTGCGCGAGTACGTGGTGCGCCTGGAGCAGGCCGAGCAGTGCGTCGACCTCAACGAGCTGCTGGCCGACGCCCGCTACTTCATCGACCTCAAGGGCCAGCCGGCCGGCGTGCGCCTGGAGCTGGCGCCCTGCGCCGAGGCGCTGCCGGTGAGCTGCGAGAAGGTGCTGATCGGCCAGGTGATCCTCAACCTGGCCTTCAACGCCATCGAGGAGATGGCCGAGCTGCCCGCCGAGCGCCGCCGGCTGCGCATCCACACCCGCCGCGAGGGCGACAGCGCCCTGCTCTGCGTCGAGGACCGCGGCCGCGGCATCGACGCCGGCGCGCGTGAGCGGCTGTTCGACGGCTTCTTCAGTTCCAAGGTCAGCGGCAACGGCATCGGCCTTGCGCTGTGCCGCAACATCGTCTCGCGCCACCGCGGCGACATCTGGGCGCAGAACGTCGAGCCCCACGGCGCCATGTTCTGCATCGCCCTGCCCTGCGTGAAGCCCGCCGACCAACGGTAGGGCGCGCCGCGCGAATCCCGCCGATGCTTGCCCTGGCACGCCGGCACAAGCCCTGTCAGGGACAGACAAGGGCTTGGCACGCAGAACAAGGCAGCACCGGGCAACGCCGGGCAGACTAGGGCTGCAGTCTTCTGTCCACACCGGTCCGCGGTCCGACCATCCAATAAAATCGAGGGAGCCACCCCCCATGCGAATAACCAGGATCCTTGCTCGTACCACGCTGGCGCTAGGCGTCTCGCTGGCCGCCGTCGGCGGCGCATTCGCCGACCTGCCGCCGGAGACCGTCGGCCAGACGACCCTGCCGTTCCCGCCGGACCCGCACCGCGCCTACGTCGTCGACGTGGAGTTCGACAGCTTCGTGACCGGCCGCGTGACCGTGGTGGACCCGGCGCAGAAGAAGATGCTCGGCATGGTCAGCACCGGCTTCGCCGCGCCCTCGACCCTCAGCCACGACCAGCGCACCCTGTACACCGCCGACCTGTACTACTCGCGCGGCACCCGCGGCACCCGCACCGACGTGCTGACCGCCTGGGACACCTCCACCCTGTCGCCGTCCTGGGAAGTGGTGATCCCCAGCAAGCGTTCCGAATCCCTGACCCAGCGCTACGGCCTGGCGGTCAGCGGCGACGACCGCTTCGCCTACGTCTACAACTTCACCCCGTCCACCTCGGTGACCGTGGTCGACACCCAGGCCAAGGCGGTGACCGCCGAGATCGCCATCCCCGGCTGCGTGCTCAACTACCCGGTGGGCAAGCGCGCCTTCGCCTCGCTGTGCGGCGACGGCAGCGTGCAGCTGGTGACCCTCGGCGAAGACGGCAAGGAAACCGCCCGCAGCCGCACGCCGTTCTTCGACCCGAACAAAGAGAAGCTGGTGGAGCGCGCCATCAACGATGGCGAGACCTACTACTTCACCACCACCGAGGGCGTCATCCACGCCATCGATTTCGCAGGCCCGCAGCCCAAGGTGCTGCCGACCTGGTCGCTGGTCACCGACGCCGAACGCAAGGCCGGCTGGGCCCCCGGCGGCTGGCAGGAACTGGCCCTGGCGCCGAAGCTGAACCGCCTGTACGTGCTGATGCACGACCAGCACGAGCCGATGAAGTGGGAAGACCCGAGCACCGACATCTGGGTCTACGATCTGAAGACGCAGAAGAAGATCGGCACCCTCAGCGCCCCGGCCCCGGTCTGGAGCATGACCGCCACCAGCGACGACGCCCCGCTGCTGTACGGCGCCAACGTCGAAGGCGGCCTGGAGATCTTCGACCTGAAGGCCGGCAAGCACACCGGCACCGTGGAAAAGATCGCCAAGACCGCCACCCAGGTCCTGACCCACTGACAGAGGCACGACCATGCAAGCCGATCCCATCTACGTGATCGCCGGCGCCGTCTCGGTGGCGGTGATCCTGGCCAGCGCCGCCAGCCACAAGTGGCGCGCGCCGGGGCGCTTCGCGCGGCAGCTGGAGGACTACCAGCTGCTGCCGCAGGCCCTGCTCAAGCCGGCCG
This sequence comes from Pseudomonas sp. A6, assembly GCF_052367875.1. NCBI lineage: Bacteria > Pseudomonadati > Pseudomonadota > Gammaproteobacteria > Pseudomonadales > Pseudomonadaceae > Pseudomonas > Pseudomonas sp. A6. The sequence continues at coordinate 3,954,982 of NZ_CP198970.1, forward strand.
CCCGCGTGTTGCCGCTGGTAGAAGGCGCCGTCGCCTTCGCCCTGCTGGTGCCGGCCAGCCGTTCGCTGGCGGCCCTGGCCGCCGCCCTGCTGCTGGCGCTGTACGCCGCGGCCATCGGCGTCAACCTGTGGCGCGGCCGCCGCGACATCGACTGCGGCTGCGCCGGGCCCGACCAGGCCCAGCCGCTACGCCCGGTGCTGCTGGCGCGCAACGCCGTGCTCATCGCCCTGGCCCTGCTCGCCAGCCTGCAGCCGCAGGCCCGCGAGCTGGGCCTGTTCGACGGCTTCGTGACGCTGGCCGCCAGCGCCGTCGCCCTGCTCCTCTACGTCTCCGCCGACGGCCTGCTGGCCAACGGCCCCCGTCTGCTCAAACTCATTGGAAGGTGAACCATGGAAGCCATGATCGTTTCCAACATCCTGCTCTGGTGCCTGCTGCTGGCACTGGCATTCGTCGTCATGGGCCTGGTGCGCCAGATCGGCGTGCTGCACGGGCGCATCGCCCCGGCCGGCGCGCTGATGGTCGACAAGGGCGTCGCCGTGAATGAGCCGGCCCCGCAGGTCACCGCCGCCGACCGCCACGGCCGCCCGGTGAACTTCGGCTACGCCGGCGAGAAGGCCCAGCTGCTGTTCTTCCTCTCGCCCACCTGCCCGATCTGCAAGTCGCTGCTGCCGGCGATCAAGTCCATCGCCAAGGAACAGGCGCAGCGCCTGGACGTGGTCTTCGTCAGCGACGGCGAGCCGGCCGCGCAGCAGGCGCTGATCGCCGAGCACAAGCTCGAAGGCGCCACCTACGTGGTCGGCCCGGAAGTGGGCATGACCTACCAGATCGGCAAGCTGCCCTACGCGGCGCTGATCGACCAGAACGGCGTCCTGCGCGCCAAGGGCCTGGTCAACTCCCGCGAGCACCTGGACAGCCTGTTCGAGGCCGAGCACCTGGGCAGCGCCACCCTGCAGCAGTACCTGCAGGCCCAGCAGCCTCAGGTTCACAGCCACGAGCCCGGCCACGCGCACTCGCACAGCGCCCACTGAACAATAAAAAGGGATAACCGATGAAATTCCTCGACCAGCTCTTCGAGCGCTCCTCCCGTCGCATCGCCGACACCACCTCGCGGCGCAAGCTGCTCTCGCGCATGGGTTCGTTGCTGGTGGCCGGCGCCGCCCTGCCGGTGCTGCTGCCCATCGACCGCACCGGCAAGGCCCTGGCCGCCGACAAGCCGATGGCCGGCGACCCGGGCGACCCCAACAGCTGCGACTACTGGCGCTACTGCTCCATCGACGGCTTCCTCTGCTCCTGCTGCGGCGGCAGCGTGTCCAGCTGCCCGCCGGGCACCGAGGTGTCGCAGGTGGCCTGGGTCGGCACCTGCCACAACCCGGCCGACGGCAAGAACTACATCATTTCCTATAACGACTGCTGCGGTAAGCACAGCTGCAACCAGTGCGCCTGCACCCGCAACGACAGCGAGGAGCCGGCCTACCGTCCGTTCAACAACAACGACGTGAACTGGTGCCTGGCGGCCAAGTCGCACATCTACCACTGCACCGTCTCGGTCATCCGCGGCGTCGCGGTATAAGGCAGATGAAGCACTCGCTGCCGACCCTCGCGCTGCTGTGCCTGCTGGCCGCCTCGGCGGCCCAGGCCCGCAGCATCCCCGACCCGCACCAGAAACACGCGCCGGGCAACGAGGCGCCGCAGACGCCGATCGCCGAGGCCGGCTACAGCAACGCCACCAACTACCAACTGCAGTGCGCGGGCTGCCACCTGTCCAACGGCGCCGGCTCCAAGGCCAACGACGTGCCGAGGATGCTCGGCTTCGTCGGCAACTTCCTCAAGGTCGAGGGTGGCCGCCAGTTCCTGGTGCGGGTGCCGGGCATGTCGATGTCGGCGCTCAACGATGCGCAACTGGCGGACATGCTCAACTGGCTGCTGCGCAAGGACGGCATGGCCGGCAACAGCATGCCGGCCAGCTACCAGCCGTACAGCGCGGAGGAAGTAGCGGGGATTCGCCACGAAACCATGCTCAACCTGCCGGGAACCCGCGCCCAGCTGATCGCCGAGATGCGCAAGCAGGGCATCGCCATCGAGGATGGCATGGGCAACTGAAAGACTCCTTTGGTTCCGCTTCGGCCCGCCGTATGGCGGGCTTTTTTTGGGTTGGCTTTTCGTAGGAGCGAGCTTGCTCGCGAACGGTATTCGCCGGCGGCCATGGTGTTTCCGGTTGACTCCGAACCCTCTCCCCAGCCCTCTCCCTGTGTATGGACCGGAGACATGGTAGACACCTGTTCGGAGACAAGGTGAACAGATTAGGGAAGCCGTTTGCCAGCGATGCATAGCTGCTCGCGCAGGTCGATCCTGGCAATACGGTGCGTGCTCCAGTACACGTTGTACTGTCCCTCTTCGGTAGTCGGCCGTATCGCGACCGACTCACCGATGAATGCCTTGCCTACCTGGTACGGCCGCCCCTGACAGTAAATTTCACCTTTGCCCTGGACCTTGCGCACCAGGTCCAGCTCATCGTACTGCGGAGCGGGTGGATGCTCCTGATATTCAAGCGGGCTCGGTTGATAACGCTGTTGCGGAACCTGCATGTCCAGTGCCTGGTGCGGACGCTGCTGATTGTAAAGCCCGCGCCAACGATCAAACGCCGCCTGGGCGTGGATCAAGTCATCAAAAACTCGTCCTTGCAGCAATTCGACCTTGAGCGTGCGGTGGAAGCGCTCGTCCTTGCCTTGGGTTTGCGGGTGGTAAGGGCTGGAGTGGCTGGTCCGGATACCCTGGCGCATCAACCAGACCTCCAGGGCCGTGTAATGGGCTTCGGTATCACCCCAGGGGCTGCCATTGTCCATGGTCATACGCCGCGGTAGCCCATAGCGCCTGAAGGTCGCGATGAGGTGGGCCTGCACGGTTTCCCGTCGCTCATCGCTACAACCCTGTAGGCATAGGGCATAGCGGGAGTGGTCATCAAGGATCGTCAGGGGATAGCAACGCCCTTTGGCGAGGGGAAAGTGCCCCTTGAAGTCCATCTGCCACAGATCGTTCGGGGCAACATGTTCGAAGCGTTGCCACGGCTGGCAGCGCTCGCCAGCCTCCGGTTGAATGCAGCCATGGCGGAGCAGGATCGCATGCACAGTGCTTACCGCTGGAGCATCCACCCCCTGATTGAGCAAGAGCTGCCGCAACTTGCGTGCGCCCCAGCTCGGATGCTCCTGGCGCAGAGCCACGACGTGCGCTTCGAGATCTTCCGGCGAACGGCCCGGAGAGCGCTTTGGACGTCGTGAGCGATCCTCCAGCCCCTCGCCCGCCTGACCTCGCTTCAGCCATTTGTAACCGGTATTCGGACTGATTCCGAAGCGCCGGCAAAGCTGGCGGAGGTTGGCACCCGGCGTGCTGGCCAAGGCAACGAATTCCTCGCGTACCTGCATTTTGGACACCTCCTGCCAGGGCATCTCACGCTCCTCATGCGTTTCGATGCCTCAGCATGATGTGTTCGCCATGTCTCCGAACACCTGTTCACCATGTCTCCGGTCCATACACCCTGAAGGGAGAGGGGGCCAGTCCGTGCCGAGATGAGGAATGGTTTCAGCTGGAAACCGCCGTGCTTGCCGGCTGACTCGGGAAAACCAGACTGCGCCGAACGGTCCCCTCTCCCTTCAGGGAGAGGGTTAGGGAGAGGGCGCTCTCAACCCCTGCACCAGCGCAACCGGCAAACTCCGTTCGCGAGCAAGCTCGCTCCTACAAAAAAACCAGCCCCCTGCTCTACCGCAAGCCTTTACGCACCAAGCGTGAAACCTCCCCAACGGCGTGCGACAATGCCTACATTTTGCGGAACCCATGCTGCTGGAGAACCTATGCAGATCCTCGATAATCAGAACGACCTCGCGGGCTACCTCGGCCAACAGCGCGACAAGAAGATCACGGTCGTCACCGCCTTCGCCGCCGGCACCGAACCCCTGGTGGAAAGCCTGCGCGCCAACGGCAACCGTCTGGACATAGTGGTCGGGACCATCAACTCCTTCACCTCGCCGGACTTCATCGAGTACTGCATCGGCGAGAGCGGCGACGACCTGGCGCTGTCCGTCGACTTCCGCTACCAGCAGAGCATCCACTGGAAGCTCTACCTGATCGAGCCGGACATCGTCATCCTCGGCAGCGCCAACTTCACCGAGATCGGCGTCAGCCTGACCCGCGACAACGCCGTGGTCATCCAGGACGCCGCGCTCTACCAGCAGCACCTGGCCCGCGTCGAACAACTCAAGGCCACCGAGGGCGTGCTGCCCAGCGCCGACAACGAGGCCTTCGACGAGGCCCTGGAAACCTACCGCTGGAACCACCGCCGCATGCAGGCGGGCCTGGCGCGCACCGCGCAGTACCTGGACGGCGAGAGCTGGCTGGGCGAGGAGTCCAACCAGAGCATTCCGCTGTTCATCTGGTACAGCGACCACTCCGAGGACTCCGAGACCACCGCCGAGGGCTTCCTGCGCGCCAGCAGCGGCGTGGACTGGGACGACGTGCGCGAGTTCTTCACCTACGAATGCGCCGAGGGCGCCCTGCCCTACGAGGAAGGCGACGTGGTGCTGACCGCGCGCTGCAACGGCTCGCACATCGGCTTCTACACCTTCGACCGCATCCTCTACCGCGACGGCACCTACTACATCTATTCCTACCGCAAGAAGCGCTACCCGGCGCCGTTCAACCTGGACGACACCAAGGAAGGCCTGAAGGACGTCATCCCGCGCTGGTACGAGGAAGGTCGCACCGAGATGAACCGGGCGGACATCCTGCGCTTCATGATCTGAAGCTCCTCCCCGCCCCTGCGAAAACGCCGCGAACGGTTCCCCGTCGCGGCGTTTTTCATTTGCGCGCCCGCATTCCGTGAAGCCGGGCGTAGGCGGCACCATATTGAGGCCGCGGCGCCCGACTTCCGTGCACTTCTTCCCTCTGGCCACCTCGCTCCATGGCCGCCGCGATGGTCGGGCCCTCGCGCCACGCGGGCCGTGCCGACCAGCGACACCCCTGTATCCAAAAATCCTGACGACCTGGCCAGGTTCTTGCTTCGCTCCGGACAGCGTGCAGGCGGTCGCTTGCGCATTTCTCGGAAGATTATTTTCTCTTTCGAATCAGATAGTTCAGAGTGTCGAAAAAGATTTTGTATACAAGGTAGTAGCCAAACAGGAACAACCGTGTTTACAGTGCTCGGCACAACAAAAACAAGCGAGTCCTCCAGCCATGAATGACCGTTCAGCTGTAGCGTCCTCCAGCTCCCGCCCGGAAGACGAGAACCTCGGTGTCGGCGCCAACCTGGCGTACGGCCTGCAACACGTTCTGACCATGTATGGCGGCATCGTCGCCGTGCCGCTGATCCTCGGCCAGGCCGCCGGCCTGTCGCCCGCCGAGATCGGCACCCTGATCGCCGCGTCGCTGTTCGCCGGCGGCCTTGCCACGCTGCTGCAGACCCTCGGCCTGCCCTTCTTCGGCAGCCAGCTGCCGCTGGTGCAGGGCGTGTCCTTCGCCGGGGTGGCGACCATGCTCGCCATCCTCACCACCGGCTACGAAGGTGGCGGCATCCCCGCGGTGCTGGGGGCAGTGATGGCGGCCTCAGCCATCGGCCTGCTGATCACTCCGGTGTTCTCGCGCATCACCAAGTTCTTCCCGCCGCTGGTCACCGGCGTGGTCATCACCACCATCGGCCTGACGCTGATGCCGGTGGCCGCGCGCTGGGCCATGGGCGGCAACCCCAAGGCGGCGGAATTCGGCAGCACGGCGAACATCGGCCTGGCCGCGGTGACCCTGGTCATCGTGCTATTGCTGAGCAAGCTGGGCAGCGCCGCCATCTCGCGCCTGTCGATCCTGCTGGCCATGGTGATCGGCACCGGCATCGCCTACGCCCTGGGCATGACCGACTTCTCCAAGGTCACCGAAGGCCCGATGCTGGCCATGCCGGAAATCTTCCACTTCGGCATGCCGACCTTCCACCTGGCGGCGATCATCTCCATGTGCATCGTGATCCTGGTGACCCTGGTGGAAACCTCGGCGGACATCCTCGCCGTGGGCGAGATCATCGGCACCAAGGTGGACTCCAAGCGCCTGGGCAACGGCCTGCGCGCCGACATGCTGTCGAGCATCCTGGCGCCGATCTTCGGTTCCTTCACCCAGAGCGCCTTCGCCCAGAACGTCGGCCTGGTGGCCGTGACCGGCGTGAAGAGCCGCTACGTGGTGGCCACCGGCGGGCTGATCCTGGTGACCCTCGGCCTGCTGCCGGTGGTCGGCCGGGTGGTGGCCGCGGTGCCCCCGGCGGTGCTCGGCGGCGCCGGCCTGGTGCTGTTCGGCACCGTGGCGGCCAGCGGCATCCGCACCCTGTCGAAGGTGGACTACCACAACAACATGAACCTGGTGATAGTCGCCACCGCCCTGGGCTTCGGCATGCTGCCGATCGCGGCGCCGAACTTCTACCACAACTTCCCGGGCTGGGTGGAAACCATCTTCCACTCCGGCATCAGCTCCTCGGCCATCATGGCCATTGCCCTGAACCTGCTGTTCAACCACTTCAAGACCGGCAACTCGGACCAGCAGTCGGTGTTCGTCGCCGCCGAGGAGCGCACCCTGCGCTACCGCGACATCGCCGCGCTGAACGAGGGCGACTACTTCCTCAACGGCAAGCTGCACGACAAGGACGGCAACGAGGTGCCGGTGATCGACGAGGAGAACGAGCATGCAGAGCACGCGCCGCCAAGGACGGTGAAGGCTGCGGCGCATTGATGATGGAAACGGCCCCGGTAGGGGTCGTTTTCATTTAGCAGGGGTCGCCATACCTGTAGGAGCGAGCTTGCTCGCGAACAGGATTTCCCGGCGGCTGCGGTGTTGGATGCAAGAGCGCCCTCTCCCCAGCCCTCTCCCGCAAGCGGGAGAGGGGGCTGTCCGGAGCGGCGTCAGACTCGGGCGCAGTCCTCACACCCCGTCATTCCCGCGAACGCGGGACGCGGCTCCATCGCGAACAGCGCTTGCGCTGGCCCGAAGGGGAATAACCCAATGAACAGCACCGTAGGGCGTATAACCGTTCGCGGTTATACGCCGCTTGACCTCACCCCAAGCTCACGCCAAACCCCGCAACGAAGCCCCGCCGCAGAGCGCTCCGGACCCAGCCACGTCGCCCGGGACAGGCCTTGGTGTATCGGCGTACAACCGCGAACGGTTGTACGCCCTACGCCGCCTCGCGCCTTTCCGGTTCCAGCAGGCCGATGAAGGCGCGCAATGCCGGGGTGTCGGTGCCGCGGCGCCAGAACAGCCAGGTAGTGGCTTCGGCATGGCTGGGGGCCAGGTGGTGGATGGTCACGTTGCGCCCGCCGGCCAGGCTGTCGAACATCGCCTTGGGGATGATCGCCACCCCGCCGCCGGCGGCGATGCAGGCCAGCATGCCGTGGTAGGACTCCATCTCCATGATCTTGCCCGGCACCACGCGCTGCTCGGCGAACCAGCCCTCCAGGCGCTTGCGGTAGGAGCAGGTGTCGCGGAAGGCGAACACCGTCTCCCCCGCCACGTCGCGGGCGTCGCGCACCGGCGGGTGGCCCTGGGCGCTCATCAGCACCAGCTCCTCCTGGAACACCGGGCGGCCGTCCAACTGCGGGTGGTTGGCCGGGCCATCGGCGAAGGCGGCGATGAAGCGCCCGGAGAGCACGCCGTCGATCATCTCGCCCGACGGGCCGGTGGACAGGTCCAGCTGCACCTTGGGGAAGCGCTGGTGGTAGCGCGCCAGCAGTTCGGGGATGCGCACCGCCGCGGTGCTTTCCATCGAACCCAGGGAGAAGCTGCCGTGGGGCTCGGCGCCGCTGGCCACCTGGCGCGCCTCCTCCACCAGGTCGAGGATGCGCTCGGCGTAGTCGAGGAAGCTGCGCCCGGTGGGCGACAGGCGCAGGCGCGACTTCTCGCGGATGAACAGCTCGGCGCCCAGCTCGCTTTCCAGCTGCTTGATGCGCGTGGTCAGGTTCGACGGCACGCGGTGCAGACGGCCCGCGGCGGCGGTGATGCTGCCGTCCTGGGCGACGGCGCGGAAGAACTCCAGCTGGGTCAGGTCCACGTTTCTCTCCTGGAGAATGATTCTTTCTGAATTATTCATTTGTCATGAATGAAGCGCCACCTTACTTTCTTCCCCATGCCGGCGCCAGTGACGCCGGCCGGACAACCGACGCCGCCGACCGACGGCGGCCAGCCCCACTGCCGTGCAAGGACCTTCCATGAACCAGATCGCCGCCATCCCCGCTGCCATCTCGCGCAGCCCCGCCACCGGCCAGGAACTGGCCCGCTACCCCTTCGAAGACGCCGCCCAGCTGGAAAGCACCCTGGCCCGCACCGACGCCGCCTTCCGCCAGTGGCGCGAAACCCCGGTGGCCGAACGCGTCGCCGTGCTGCGCAGGATGGCCGAGGTGCTGCGCGCCAGCGTCGAGCCCATGGCCCGCATGGAAGCCCGGGAAATGGGCATGCCGGTCACCCAGGCGCGCGGCGAGATCAACAAGTGCGCCAACCTCTGCGACTGGTACGCCGAGCACGGCCCGGCCATGCTGGAAGACGAGAAGACCAGCATCGAAGGCGCGTACATCTCCTACCTGCCGCTGGGCCCGGTGCTGGCCGTGATGCCGTGGAACTTCCCCACCTGGCAGGTCATGCGCGGCGCGGTGAGCATCATCCTCGGCGGCAACACCTACGTGCTCAAGCACGCGCCGAACGTCATGGGCTGCGCCTACCAGTTGCGCGATGCCTGGCTCCAGGCCGGCCTGCCCGAGGGCGTGTTCGACGTGCTGAACGTGGAGCCACCGCTGGTCTCCAAGGCCATCGCCGATGAGCGCATCGCTTCCATCGCCGTGACCGGCAGCGTGGGCGCGGGCGCGGCCATCGCATCCCAGGCCGGCGCCGCGCTGAAGAAGTGCGTGCTGGAGCTGGGCGGTTCCGACGCCTTCATCGTGCTGGCCGACGCCGACCTGGACGCCGCCGTGAAAGCCGCCGTGGCCAGCCGCTTCGGCAACTGCGGCCAGGTGTGCATCGCCGCCAAGCGCATGATCGTCGAAGAGTCCATCGCCCCGGCCTTCACCGAAAAACTGCTGGCCGCGGTCAAGGCGCTGAAGATCGGCGATCCGCTGGCGGACGACACCTTCGTCGGCCCGATGGCCCGCTTCGACCTGCGCGACGAGCTGCACGGCCAGGTGCAACAGGCCATCGCCGACGGCGCCAGCCTGCTGCTGGGCGGCCACAAGCTGGAAGGCGAAGGCAACTACTACGCGCCGACCGTGCTGGCCGACGTTAAGCCGGGCAACACCGCCTTCGCCAAGGAAATCTTCGGCCCGGTGGCTTCGGTCATAGTCGCGCGCGACGCCGAGCACGCCCTGGAACTGGCCAACGACAGCGAGTTCGGCCTGTCCGGCGCCATCTGGAGCGCCGACAAGGCCAAGGCCCAGCACATGGCGCGGCGCCTGGTCAGCGGCGGCGTGTTCATCAACGGCTTCTCCGCCTCCGATCCGCGCGTGCCGATCGGCGGCGTGAAGAAGAGCGGTTTCGGCCGCGAGCTGTCGCACTTCGGCCTGCGCGAGTTCCTCAACCCGCAGACCGTCTGGATCGACCGCAAGTAAAGCTATAGTCTTGGCTTTTAGCCCGCGCCGCTCTCCTGGGCGCGGGCGTTGCACGCCCCGGCACGGTGCCGGGGCGTCGCCATTTCAGGAGGTCCCATGATCGAGCTGTACTACTGGCCCACCCCCAACGGCCACAAGATCACCCTGTTCCTCGAAGAGGCGGGGCTCGACTACCGCATCCACCCCGTCGATATCAGCGCCGGCGACCAGTTCAAGCCGGAATTCCTCGCCTTCTCGCCGAACAACCGCATGCCTGCCATCATCGACACCGCCCCGGCGGACGGCGGCGAGCCGATCAGCGTGTTCGAGTCCGGCGCCATCCTCGTCTACCTCGCGGAGAAGACCGGCAACTTCATGCCCAGCGACGTGCGCGGGCGCAAGACGGTGCTGGAATGGCTGTTCTGGCAGGTCGGCGGCCTGGGCCCGATGGCCGGGCAGAACCACCACTTCGTGCAATACGCGCCGGAAAAGCTGCCCTACGCCATGCAGCGCTACGTCAACGAGACCAACCGCCTGTACGGCGTGATGGACAAGCGCCTGGCGAAAGTGCCCTATCTCGCCGGCGAGCACTACAGCATCGCCGACATGGCCAGCTACCCCTGGGTGGTGCCGTGGCAGCGCCAGCAGCAGGACCTGGACGATTTCCCCCACCTCAAGCGCTGGTTCGAAGGCATAGCCGCCCGGCCGGCGACCGTGCGCGCCTACGAGAAGGGCCAGCCGTTCGCCTCGCGGCCGTCGGTGACCGAGGAAGGCAAGAAGATCCTCTTCGGGCAGACCGCCGCCAGCGTGAGCAAGGGCTGACGCAGAGGTGCTTTCGTAGGATGGGTTGAGTTTGCGAAACCCATGGGGTGGTGATGATGGGTATCGCTTCGCTCAACGCCATCCTACGGGGGTTGTGTGTGCCGGAGGGCAACGGCGCATAACCGCGAACGGTTATGCGCCCTACGTCGCTGGGTTCCCGCGTTCGCGGGAATGACGAGGTGTGAGGACTGCGCCTGAGTCTGACGCCGCTCAGGACAGCCCCCTCTCCCTTCAGGGAGAGGGTTGGGGAGAGGGCGCTCTTGCATCCAACGCCTCAGCCGCCGGGAAATCCTGTTCGCGAGCAAGCTCGCTCCTTGTATGTCGACGACCCGCCATAACGGCGGGTAGTCTCCGGCTGATCACCGGAAGGAAGACCAGGAAGACGTGTCCGCTCCTAGGCTACGAGCCTGCACTGTAGATAGTCTCCTGCCTTCCCAATCCACTCGTGAGTCCGAACGGTATCTGGAGCCCCACCCCGGTGGTAGCTCGTATAGGCAAGGTTGGATGGAGTGGAGTGCTGATGATGTAAAGCTGTAAGAGGTAGCAGGAGTTATGGCCATCGTAGTTGGCGTGGATATCGCCAAGAAAACTTTCGACATTGCGGTTCTGCAGAGCAATGGCAAATACCGCACCAAAGGCAATCTGAGCAACGATCAGTCGGGCTTCAGCGTCTTTGACCAGTGGCTGCAAAAACATGCCGAGCCAGGGGCGTGGGTGGTGATGGAAGCCACCAACATCTATCACGAAGCTCTGGGCGATTATCTGTTGGCCCGGGGATATCGTGTCTGCGTGATGAATCCGGCACGTATCGCCAGCTATGCGCAAAGCCAGTTGCAACGGGTCAAGACCGACAAGGTCGACGCCAAGTTGATCGCCCTCTACGGCGCTCGGCATGCCGAGGATCTCCAGCTCTGGCAGCCGGACCCGGTGAGCGTGCGGCAACTCCGTGCGCTGGTACGGCGCTACGAAGAGCTCAAGGAGCTGTTCCAGATGGAAATCAACCGCCTGGAAACCGCCAAGAGCGACGTGGTGAAAGAGTCGATCCTGTCGGTCTCGGCCCATCTGGAACAGCAGATTGAACAGACGCTGGAAGCGATTCGCCAACATATCGACAACGATCCTGACTTGCGGGGCAAGCGCGATCTGCTGACGAGTATCGAGGGTATCAGCGACAAAACTGCAGCCCTGTTGCTGGCCGAACTTGGATCAATCAGCCGCTTCGAGAGTGCCCGGGCGGTCGTGGCTTTTGCAGGACTCAATCCGAGGCTCAGGGAATCCGGCCAACACAAGGGCCAGGTGAGGATCTCAAAGATCGGCTCACGCCTCTTGCGGGCAGGCCTGTTCATGCCAGCCATCTGTGCCATGAGCCATAACCAGGCGATACGGGCACTGCGTTTACGGCTCGAGGAGAAAGGCAAAGCGGGTAAACAGATCATCTGTGCTGCCATGCGCAAGCTGCTGCAGATCGCCTATGGCGTCCTCAAGTCGGGCCAGCCATACAATGTGGAACTGGCCCTTGCTCGAGGCTAGGTGACACGGTATCTACAGGGAGGCGCCTTCCACGGTCACACGCGGAACTGCCCCATCAACCCCTGCTGGTGATTCGCCAGGTCATTCAGCGATTGGCTGATCTGCGCCGACTCCTGGGCCTGGCCGGACAGCGATTCGGTCACGTCGCGGATGCCCGCCACGTTGCGGTTGATCTCTTCGGCTACCGCGCTCTGTTCCTCGGCGGCGCTGGCGATCTGCAGGTTCATGTCGTTGATCACCCCCACCGCCTCGCCGATGCGCTGCAGCGCGGCCACTGCCTGCTCGACCTGACTGACGCTGCCCTGGGCCTGCTGGTGGCTGCTGTGCATGGCATGGACCACCTCGCGGGTGCCGTTCTGCAGGCCTTCGATCACCTGGCGGATTTCTTCCACCGAGTCCTGGGTGCGCTTGGCCAGGTTGCGCACTTCGTCGGCCACCACCGCGAAGCCACGGCCGGCCTCGCCGGCACGGGCTGCCTCGATGGCGGCATTGAGCGCCAGCAGGTTGGTCTGCTCGGCGATGGCGCGGATCACCTCCAGCACCGAGCCGATCTGCTCGCTGCTGGCGGCCAGGCCTTCGACCTGGGTCATCGCCTGGCTCATGTCGCGGGCTAGTTCGTCGATGGCGCGGGTGGTCTGGTCGATCACCGCCAGGCCGTCGCGGGTGGCGCCGTCGGCCCCGCGGGCGGCGTCGGCGGCCATGGCCGCGCTGTTGGCCACGTCGTGGGCGGTGGCGCTCATTTCCTGGGAGGCGGTGGCCACCTGCTCGATCTCGCGGAACTGCTGCTGCATGCCGGCGCTGGTCTGGGTCGACAGCGCGGCGGACTGGTCGGCGGTGGCGCGGGCGTCCTGCACCGAGGCTTTCACGTCGCGGATGATCGGCTGCAGCTTGTCGAGGAAGCGGTTGAACCAGCCGGCCAGCTCGCCGAGTTCGTCCTGGCCCTGGTACTTCAGGCGCTGGGTCAGGTCGCCCTCGCCGCTGGCGATGTCGCGCAGCATGCCGGCCACGCCGAGGATGGGGCGCGTTACGCCGCGCGCGGTCAGCCACAGCAGGACCAGCACCACCAGCGCCAGGCCGACGCCGAAGGCGGTTTCCCAGAGCGCGCCGCTGAGGTTGCGCGCATCCAGCTCGCCCTGCAGCTTCAGCGACGGCTCCAGCAGCACCGGGCGCGGCACTTCCAGCAGCACGCCCCAGTTCTTCGAATCGGGGATGGCCTGCAGCGGCTCGACCACCTGCAGCTTGTCCTCGCCCATCAGCGCCCTGGGCGCGCCGGCGGCCTGCACGGCGAGCAGTTCGGCGGCGTTGGCCACCGACTTGGCCAGCGGCTGGCCGAGCTGGTTGGCGTCCTGGCTGTCGCCGGCCAGCAGCCCGGCCGGGCTGAGGATGCGGATGGCGCCCTGGCCGTCGTAGAGCGCGCGGTCACCGTCCAGGGCCAGTTGCTGCAGGCGGCTCAGGCTGATGTCGGCGCCGACCACGGCCAGCAGCTTGCCGTTCTCCATCAGTGGGAACACCAGGGTGGTCATCAGCACGCGCTGGCCGGAGGCGTCGTCGAAGTACGGGTTGAGCACGCAGGGCCGCAGGTTCTGCTTCGGGCACTGGTACCAGGTGTTGAACGGGGTGCCGTCGAGCATCGCGGTGGTGTCGGCGATCATCGCCTCGGTCACCGCCAGGCTGCTGTCGCCGCTGGCCTTCTGCGCCCAGTAGGCGCCGAAGCGGCCCTTCTCGTTGCTGCCCAGGGCCTCCTGGCCGGCGAAGCGGGCGTCCTGGCCGTCGAGGGCCTCGGGCTCGAACACCACGTAGAGGCTGAGCAGCGTCGGGTTGGACTTCAGGCCATCGTGAACCAGCTTCACCAGGTCCTCGCGCAGCACCTGCGCATCGACGCCGTGCCGCGCGCTCTGGGCGCGCAGCTGGGCGACCTGGCGGCTGAACTGGTCGCCGAAGTGGTAGACATCGGTGAAGAAGCGCTGGATGGTCTCCGCCTGCTGCTCGGCCCGCGCCTGCATGCGCGCCTGGGCCGCGTCTTCGAGCATCTGCGCGTTGGCCGTCTTCACCAGTTGCAGGTTGTGGTTCATGCGCAGCAGCGAGCTGCCCACCAGCAAGGCCACGGTGCACAGCAGGCAGAGGCCGGCCAGCAGGGTGATCTTCCACTGGATCGAAAGGCGCGTCAGGAACATGGGCGGAGGTCCTTGGAACGTGGGAGTGCCCCAGGCTATCGGCCTGGCGGGGGATTTCTGGAGGCGTCGGGCCAGTCGTTTTCCTGCTGCATCAGCGCGCGGTACTGGCCGGGTGTGGAGCCGGTCCACTTGCGGAAGGCCTTGTAGAAGGCGCTGGTGTCGGCGAAGCCGAGTTCCTCGGCCAGTTCGGCGAAGTTGCCTTCGCCGGCGTCCAGGCGGGCGATGGCCAGGTCGCGGCGCAGCTGGTCCTTCAGCGCCTGGTACGACTGGCCCTCGGCGGCGAGCTTGCGGCGCAGCGTCGAGGACGCCATGTAGAAGTGGCTGCCCAGCGCCTCCAGGTCCGGCCAGCGCTCGCAGCGCTGGCTGCGCAGGTAGGCCTTGATGCGCGCCGCCAGGCTCTGCGGGTCGCGGTAGCGCACCAGGATGTTGGCCGGGGCGCCGACCAGGAAGCGCCGCAGCTCGCGCTCGTCGCGGCGCACCGGCAGGGCCAGGGCTTCGGCGTTGAACAGCAGGCGCGTCTGCCGACGGGCGAAGCGCAGGTTGTCGCTGAACATCACCCGGTAGTCCTCGATGTAGTCCGGCTGCGGGCTGCGCAGGTCGATGGCGAGGATCGGGATGCGCCGGCCCACCAGCCAGCAGGCCAGGCCGTGGACCATCAGGTACAGGGTGAAGTAGCAGAAGGCCCGTTGCGCCGGCGCCGCGCCCTCGTCGAGCTGGATGGCGGCCACCCCGTCCTGGCTCACCAGGCGTGGCTGCAGGCCGTCGAAGACTAGGCCTAGGAAGGCCAGGGCACGCTCCAGTGCAGCCTCCAGGGTCGCTTCGTGGATCGCCGTGCGGGCCATGAAGTTGAAGCTGCCGGACTTCATTCGCCGCCGGTTCATGGCGAAGAATTCGTCGTCCAGCGCCTTCGCCAAACGCAGCCAGAGCCGCGAATAGGCCTGGATCGGCACCCGCGCGTAGGGCTTGCCGACGAGTTCGCCGGCGATGCCCGCCGCGGCCAGCAGCGCGGACGCGTCGAGGCCCTGGCGAACGGGTTCGGCCAGGGCCTCGTTGACCAGGCGGATGGAGATGGTGCCCTTCTCTACCGGCATGGCGCCTCGCGTCCGTCAGCCACGCAGTTCCTCGATGCTGATCTCGCGCATGCGGAACTTCTGGATCTTGCCGGTCACCGTCATCGGGAACTCGTCGCAGAAGCGGAAGTGCCGGGGCACCTTGAAGTGGGCGATGCGCGCCTTGCAGAAGGCCCGCAGCTCTTCCTCCTCGACGCTGTGGCCGGGGTGGAACTTGACCCAGGCCACCAGCTCCTCGCCGTACTTGGCGTCGGGGATGCCGATCACCTGGGCGTCGGCCACGGCGTGGTGGGTGTAGAGGAATTCCTCGATCTCGCGCGGATAGATGTTCTCGCCGCCGCGGATGATCATGTCCTTGCTGCGCCCGACGATGCGCACGTTGCCCGCCTCGTCCATCAGCGCCAGGTCGCCGGTGAGCATCCAGCGCGCCGGGCTGATGGCCTCGGCCGTGGCCTGGGGGTTGTTCCAGTAGCCGAGCATCACGCTGTAGCCGCGGGTGCACAGCTCGCCGATGGTGCCGCGCGGGACGATGCGGCCGTCGCCGTCGATGATCTTGCTCTCCAGCTGCGGCTGGGTGCGGCCGACGGTGGTCACGCGGATTTCCAGCTCGTCGTCCGGGCCGGTCTGCAGCGACACCGGGCTGGTCTCGGTCATGCCGTAGGCGATCTGCACCTGCGCCATGTGCATCTCGCTGATGACCCGCCGCATCACCTCGATCGGGCAGGTGGCGCCAGCCATGATCCCGGTGCGCAGGCTGGACAGGTCGAATTCGGCGCGGCGCGGGTGGTCCAGCTCGGCGATGAACATGGTGGGCACGCCGTAGAGCGCGGTGGCGCGCTCCTCGGCCACGGCGGCCAGGGTCGCCTCCGGCTCGAAGCTGGGCGCCGGGTAGATCATGGCGGCGCCGTGGGTCATGCAGCCGAGGTTGCCCATCACCATGCCGAAGCAGTGGTACAGCGGCACCGGGATCACCAGGCGGTCGTGCTCGGTGAGGCCGATGCTCTCGCCGACCATGTAGCCGTTGTTGAGGATGTTGTAGTGGCTTAGGGTGGCGCCCTTGGGGAAGCCGGTGGTGCCGGAGGTGTACTGGATGTTGATCGGCTCGTCGAATTGCAGCAGGGCCTGGCGCTGCGCCAGTTCCTCGGCGGATACCGAGGCGCCTATGCCCTCCAACTGGTCCCAGCGGAGGAACCCGGCCGGGACCTGGGCGGCCAGGCTGACCACCCCGCTCAGCTCCGGCAGGCGCGCGCTGTTCAGCTCGCCCGGGCGGCAGTCGCGCAGCTCCGGCAGCAGCTCGGCGAGCATGCCGTGGTAGTCGGAGGTTTTGAAGGCGTCGGCGCACACCAGCCAGCGGCAGCCGGACTGCTTCAGCGCGTACTCCAGCTCGTTGGCGCGGTAGGCCGGGTTGATGTTGACCAGCACCGCGCCGATCTTGGCGCTGGCGAACTGGGTGATGCACCACTGCGCGCAGTTCGGCGCCCAGATGCCCAGGCGGTCGCCCTGGCGCAGGCCCAGGGCGAGGAAGGCGCGGGCCGTGGCGTCCACCGCCTCGGCCAGCTGGGCCCAGGTGTAGCGCAGGTTCTGGTGCCGCACCACCAGCGCCTCGCGGTCGGCGAAACGGCTGGCGGTGTCGTCGAAGGCAGCGCCTATGGTCATGGCCAGCAGCGGCTTGTCCTGGCGGCCACGGGTATAGCTCGGGTGGTTCATGGCGTTCCCTTGTTGTGCTTGTTCTGGGACTGGGCTCACGACCGGGCCCACAGGCATGGGCATGACCGGCCGGTCGGCGGCTCGCGGAGCATCTTTACGTTAACGTAAAGGTAAACGCAACCCCGCGATCCGCCTCGTTCTCTACAGCTTAGCCAGTCAAGCTTCATGCCACAGAAGTACAACACCTTGAGAATCAGACACTTGGAATAATCCGACAGCCGACACCCAGGCCCGGGATTCGCATTTCGCAACACTTGGCGAGACACTTTCTCATTCCCGCCGTTGCGCTTTCAAAGTGATACACGCACTTGTGCCTGCAAGCCCTTGAAATTCTTTCCTCCAGGCCGCTGCCGGGCTGATGCACGGGCCCCGGTCATGGATTAGAATTCTGGGAAATTGCCTACATGGATGTAGACCCTTCCACTTGTGCGAATCACATCCATGAACACTCGTCGTTCGATCCTGGGCCTTTTCTTCACCTGTACCCTTGCCTTCGCCCTGCCCTCCCTCGCCGCCAGCAAGGCGGAAGTCACCCCCGGCCAACTGGTCCTGGCCTCCGGCAGCGCCCTGGTGGTGGACCTGAACTCCGACAAGGTGGTGTATTCCAGCAACCCCGAGGTGGTCCGCCCGATCGCCTCGGTGACCAAGCTGATGACCGCCATGGTGGTGCTCGACGCCAAGCTGCCGCTGGACGAGCAGATCGACGTGGACATCTCCGAGACCGCCGAGATGAAGGGCGTGTTCTCCCGCGTGCACCTGGGCAGCCGCATCGACCGCCGGCAGATGCTGCTGCTGGCGCTGATGTCCTCGGAAAACCGCGCCGCCGCCAGCCTGGCCCACCACTACCCGGGCGGCAGCGTGGCCTTCGTCAAGGCGATGAACGCCAAGGCGAAGTCCCTGGGCATGCTGCACACCCACTACGTGGAACCCACCGGCCTGTCGATCGACAACACCTCCACCGCCCATGACCTGATCCGCCTGGTCAAGGCCGCCTACCAGTACCCGCTGATCCGCGAGCTGAGCACCACGCCGACCAAGGACGCGCGCTTCAGCCACCCGAACTACGCGCTGAGCTTCTTCAACACCAACCCGCTGGTGCGCGCCGGCAAGTGGGACATCCGCCTGACCAAGACCGGCTTCACCAACCAGGCCGGGCACTGCCTGGTGATGGTCACGGTGATGAACGGCCGCCCGGTGGCCCTGGCCCTGCTCGACGCCTTCGGCAAGCGCACCCACGTGGCCGACGCCGCGCGCATCCGCCGCTGGGTGGAAACCGGCAAGGCCTCGCCGGTGCCGGCGGTGGCGCTGCGTTACAAGCAGGCGAAGCAGACGCAGGGGATGCAGGCGGCGGAGTGATGGTGTTTCCCGGGGGCTTGGGTGTTCGGGGTTGAGAGCGCCCTCTCCCTGAAGGGAGAGGGGACTGTTCGGTGTGCTTGGATGCTCATGAGTCAGTCGGCAATCACTGAAGAGTGCAGGCACGGACTGGCTTGGTGTAGGAGCGAGCTTGCTCGCGAACGGGGTTTCCCGATTGTGCTGGGGCTGGGGTTGAGAGCGCCCTCTCCCTAACCCTCTCCCTGAAGGGAGAGGGGACCGTTCGGCGTGCGTTGGTATTTCGGCGTTAGCCGGCTAGCACAGAGACTGCCGGCTGAAACCTGGCCTTCTCTCGGCACGGACTAGCCCCCTCTCCCTTCAGGGAGAGGGCTGGGGAGAGGGTTGCGGGCTCCCCCGTCACACCAGCGCCCAACCCATACTCCGCCCTTCCCTACTGACCCACCCCCCACATCCCGGTACAGTGCCCGCTCAAAGCCCCCAAGCACCAGGCCGCCCATGCACGACAACTCCCCCCTCACGGACTACCAGAGCGTCCGCCAGTTGGCGATCCGTTCGCTGTTCGAGATCTTCGAGCAGTTCAGCGAGGGCACCGTGATCGTCGACCGCGACGCCAATATCGTCTGGATCAACCAGCGCTATGCCCAGCGCTTCGGCCTGGACGAGGCCGAGCAGGCCGTCGGCCGGCCGGTGGAGAGCGTGATCCCCGGCAGCCTGATGCGCGAAGTGGTGCGCAGCGGCCGGCCGATGCTGCTGGACATCCTCGACATGCCGCGCGACCCGCTGGTGGTGATGCGCATGCCGATCCGCGACGACGCCGGGCAGGTCATCGGCGCCATCGGCTTCGCCCTGTTCGACGAGCTGCGCTCGCTGTCGCCGCTGCTCAGCCGCTACCAGCGCATGCGCCAGGAGCTGGCCTCCACCCGCTCGCTGCTGCAGGCGCGCCAGGCCAAGTACAGCCTGGCGCACTTCATCGGCAACGGCAGCGCCAGCCTGGAGGTCAAGCGCCGCGCCCGCCGCGCCGCCACCAGCGAGGCGCCGGTGCTGCTGCTGGGCGAGACCGGCACCGGCAAGGAGCTGCTCGCCCACGCCATCCACAGCGCCTCGGCGCGGGCCGGCAAGGCCTTCGTCAGCATCAACGCCGCGGCCATTCCGGAAACCCTGCTGGAGGCGGAGTTCTTCGGCACCGCGCCGGGCGCCTTCACCGGCGCCGACCGCAAGGGCCGCCCGGGCAAGCTGCAGATCGCCCAGGGCGGCACCCTGTTCCTCGACGAGATCGGCGACATGCCCCTGCCGTTGCAGAGCAAGCTGCTGCGCGTGCTGCAGGAGAAGGAATTCGAGCCGGTGGGCTCCAACGAGGTGCTGCGCAGCGACGTGCGGCTGATCGCGGCCACCTCCATCGACCTGGACAAGGCCGTGCGCGAGGGCCGCTTCCGCGCCGACCTGTACTACCGCATCAACGTGGTGCCCATCGGGATCCCGCCGCTGCGCGCGCGCCTGGAGGACCTGCCGGCGCTGTGCGAGGCGATCCTCGACGACCTGCGCGAGGACAACCACGCCCTCTACGAACTGGACGCCGACGCCCTCGCCCTACTGCGCCGCCACGCCTGGCCGGGCAACGTGCGCGAGCTGCGCAACCTGCTGGAGCGCACCGTGCTGCTCAACGACCGGGCGCAACTGGACGCCCAGGCCCTGCACGCCGCCCTCGGCCCGCTGCAGGCGCCGCCGGCGCAAACGGAGGGCAACCGCGCCAGCCTGGCCGAGGGCCAGGACTTCTACGCCGCGCGCGAGGCCTTCGAACGCGAGCTGATCGGCAACGTGCTGGCCGAACAGGCCGGCAACGTCGAGGCGGCCGCACGGCGCCTGGGGCTGGGCCGCTCGACGCTGTACAAGAAGATGGCCGCCCTCGGCCTTTCGTCCTGAAACAGAGACTTTTCTACGTTTAGAGACAAACCGAATTCCAGGTGCCTTCAGGCACATGGCAATCGCCTTTGTCCACGAATGGAGACAAAGCCCGGCGCACGCTTTCCGCAAATCCAAATAAATCACTTTAAAATCAGCTAGTTAAACATCTGGCACGGTTCTCGCTATCCGGCCCGGGCGGCCATCCGCCGCACGCCGACATAACAACAACCAACGCCGTCCGCGCACGAACGTTACCCACGGGGCCCACGGCCCGCCCCGGTTCGCCGCCGCGCCGTGCCAGGAGTACTAGCAAACATGAGCAGAACCCCGCTCAACCATGCCGTCGCCCTCGCCACCCTGGGCTCCACCCTCGGCATCGCGCTCCCCGTCCAGGCCGATTTCCTCGCCGACAGCAAGGCCAGCCTCGAACTGCGCAACTTCTACTTCAACCGTGACTTCCGCCAGGACGCCGCGCCCCAGTCGAAACAGGAGGAATGGGCGCAGGGCTTCCTGCTGCGCTACGAATCCGGCTTCACCGAGGGGACCATCGGCGTGGGCGTCGACGCCATCGGCCTGCTCGGAGTGAAGCTCGACTCCAGCCCCGACCGCGCCGGCTCCGGCCTGCTGCCGCGCGACCGCGAGAAGGTCCACGGCGCCCAGGACGACTACAGCGAACTGGGCCTGACCGCCAAGCTGCGCGCCTCCCACAGCGTGCTCAAGGTCGGCACCCTGCTGCCCAAGCTGCCCAGCGTGCTGGCCAACGACTCGCGCCTGCTGCCGCAGACCTTCCAGGGCGCGCACCTGAACTCCACGGAGTTCGCCGGCCTGACCTTCGACGCCGGCCGCCTGCGCCAGGTCAGCCAGCGCGATTCCGCCGACAGCGAGGACATGACGCTCACCACCGGCAACGCCCGCGGCATCGTCGCCAGCGCCGACAGCGACCGCTTCGACTTCGCCGGCCTGAGCTACAAGTGGACGCCGCAGCTGACCACCGGCTACAACTACGCCAAGCTCGACGGCCTGTACGACCAGCACATCGTCAACCTGCTGCACGTGCTGCCCATCGCCGACGGCCAATCGCTGAAGACCGACCTGCGCTTCGCCCGCTCCAAGGACGACGGCCACAGCAACGTCGACAACCGCGCCTTCGGCGCCATGCTCACCTACAGCCTCGGCGGCCATGCCTTCGGCGCCGGCTACCAGGTCATGAACGGCGACACCGGCTTCGCCTACATCGGCGGCACCGACGCCTTCCTGGTCAACTTCGTGCAGATCGGCGACTTCGCCAACCGCGACGAAAAGTCCTGGCAGCTACGCTACGACTACGACTTCGCCGCCCTGGGCGTGCCCGGCCTGACCTTCATGACGCGCTACCTGTCCGGCGACGACATCGAGCTGGGCGCCGGCAAGCCGGAGGGCAAGGAGTGGGAGCGCAACACGGACATCGGCTACGTGGTGCAGAGCGGCCCGCTGAAGAACTTCGGCGTCAAATGGCGCAACGCTAGCGTGCGTTCCAGCCACTTCGGCAACGACCTGGACGAGAACCGGCTGATCCTCAGCTACGTGCTGCCGCTCTGGTAACCGCCGGCATTCGCGCCACCATCACAATAATCACGCGCGGCCACGGCGCCGCGCGGCTCCAGGAGAACTGCCCATGAGCGTGGTCATCGCCCTCGCCGCCCTCGTCCTGCTGATGCTGGCCGCCTACCGCGGCTACAGCGTCATCCTCTTCGCCCCCATCGCGGCGCTGCTCGCCGTGTTCCTCACCGACCCGTCGGCGGTGGCGCCGGCCTTCACCGGCGTGTTCATGGAGAAGATGGTCGGCTTCGTCAAACTGTACTTCCCGGTGTTCCTGCTCGGCGCCGTGTTCGGCAAGCTCATCGAGCTGTCGGGCTTCTCGCGCTCCATAGTCGCGGCGGCCATCCGCCTGCTCGGCACCCGCCAGGCCATGCTGGTGATAGTGCTGGTGTGCGCCCTGCTCACCTACGGCGGCGTGTCGCTGTTCGTGGTGGTGTTCGCGGTGTATCCCTTCGCCGCCGAGATGTTCCGCCAGAGCGACATCCCCAAGCGGCTGATCCCGGCGACCATCGCCCTGGGCGCCTTCAGCTTCACCATGGACGCCCTGCCCGGCACCCCGCAGATCCAGAACATCATCCCCACCGCCTTCTTCGGCACCAACGGCTGGGCCGCGCCCTGGCTGGGGCTGATCGGCAGCCTGTTCGTGTTCTTCGTCGGCATGCTGTTCCTGCGCCGCCAGGCCGGGCGCGCCCGCGCCGCCGGCGAGGGCTACGGCCGCGAGCTGCGCAACGAGCCGGAAACCGCCAGCGACATCGCCCTGCCCCACCCGCTGCTGGCGCTGTCGCCGCTGGTGCTGGTGGGCGTGGCCAACCTGCTGTTCACCCACTGGATTCCGCAGCTCTACGGCAAGACCCACAGCCTGCAGCTGGCCGGCATGGCCGCGCCGGTGGCCAGCGACGTGAGCAAGCTCACCGGCATCTGGGCGGTGCAGGCGGCGCTGCTGCTGGGCATCCTGCTGGTGCTGGTCAGCAGCTACCGGGCGATCCGCAGCCGCCTCGCCGAGGGCAGCAAGACCGCGGTGTCCGGCGCCCTGCTGGCGGCCATGAACACCGCCTCGGAATACGGTTTCGGCGCGGTCATCGCCTCGCTGCCGGGCTTCCTGGTGCTGGCCGATGCGCTCAAGAGCATCCCCAACCCGCTGGTCAACGAGGCCATCACCGTCACCACCCTGGCCGGCATCACCGGCTCGGCCTCCGGCGGCATGAGCATCGCCCTGGCGGCCATGTCCGAACAGTTCATCGCCGCCGCCCACGCCGCCAACATCCCCCTGGAGGTGCTGCACCGCGTCGCCGCCATGGCCAGCGGCGGGATGGACACGCTGCCGCACAACGGCGCGGTCATCACCCTGCTGGCGGTCACCGGGCTGACCCACCGCGAGGCCTACAAGGACATCTTCGCCATCACCCTGATCAAGACCCTGGCGGTCTTCGTGGTGATCGCTACCTTCTACGCAACCGGCATCGTTTGATGCCGCGTACCACCCGGTGGCCCGCTGAGGGCCGCCACAGGCAGGAGAAACGACCATGAACCTCAAAGGCAAGATCGCGCTGGTCACCGGCGCCACCAGCGGCATCGGCCTGGGCATCGCCCACAGCCTGGCCGCGGCCGGCGCCCAGGTGGTGATCAACGGCTTCGGCGATGTCGAGGGCGCCCTGACCGAGCTGGGCCGCCACGGCACGCGGATCGGCCACCACCCGGCGGACATGGCCGAGCCGGCGCAGATCGCCGAGATGATCGCCTACGTCGAGCGCGAGTTCGGCGCGCTGGACATCCTGGTCAACAACGCCGGCATCCAGCACGTGGACGCCGTGGAAGACTTCCCGGTGGAACGCTGGAACGCGATCATCGCCATCAACCTCTCCGCGGTGTTCCACAGCACCCGCCTGGCGCTGCCGGGCATGCGCCGGCGCAACTGGGGGCGCATCGTCAACGTCGCCTCCACCCACGGCCTGGTGGCCTCCGCCGGCAAGAGCGCCTACGTCGCCGCCAAGCACGGGGTGATCGGCCTGACCAAGAGCATCGCCCTGGAAACCGCCACCACCCCCATCACCTGCAACGCCATCTGCCCCGGCTGGGTGCTGACGCCGCTGGTGCAGAAGCAGATAGACGCGCGCATAGCCGAGGGCGCCAGCCCAGAGCAGGCGCGCCACGACCTGCTGGCGGAAAAGCAGCCGTCGCTGGAGTTCGTCACCCCCGAACAACTGGGCGAGCTGGCGCTGTTCCTCTGCAGCGAGGCCGCCGCCCAGGTGCGCGGCGCCGCCTGGAACATGGACGGTGGCTGGGTCGCCCAGTGAGCGCCCGCCCCCGCCGCCAGCCGGCGGGGGCCATCGCAGGTTCATCGCTGGGCGGAAGGCGTCGCCATCCCGTGCCACACTGACAGGACAAGCAGTGGATGGACGGACGCCGCTATGAAGCCCTTGTGGACCCCTTCCGCCGAACGCATCACCGCCAGCCGGATGGATGCCTTCCGCCGCCAGGTCAACCAGCGCCACGGCCTGGAACTGGCCGACTACCCCGCCCTGCATGCCTGGAGCATCGAGCACCGCGAGGCCTTCTGGCAGGCCATCGTCGACAGCTTCGACGTGCGCTTCCACAGCCCGCCGCGCACGGTGCTGGAGGAAGGCCCGCGGATGCCCGACGCGCGCTGGTTCCCCGGCGCCACCCTGAACTTCGCCGAGCACCTGCTGCGCCACCGTGACGAGGCCACGGCGGTGGTGGCCATCGGCGAAGACGGCAGCCGCGAAAGCCTCAGCCATGCCGAGCTGGCCGCCCAGGTCGCCGGCCTGCAACGCAGCCTGCGCGCTGCCGGGGTGGGCGTGGGCGACCGCGTGGCGGCCTTCATGCCCAACACCTGGCAGACGCTGGTGGGCATGCTCGCCGCCACCAGCCTGGGCGCCACCTGGTCGAGCTGCTCGCCGGACTTCGGCACCCAGGGGGTGATCGACCGCTTCGGCCAGATCGAGCCCAAGGTGCTGATCGCCTGCGCCGGCTACCGCTACGCCGGCAAGGTGCTGGACCTGACCGACAAGCTCAACGAGATACTGGCGCAGTTACCCTCTCTGCAAGAGCTGGTGCTGGTGCCTTATGCGCGCCCGGAGATCCGTGCGACGGATTGCAAATCCGTTGCGCGAATCACCCTGTGGAACGACTTCTACCAGAGCGGCGGCGAACCCGAATTCACTCCGGTGCCCTTCGCCCATCCGCTGTACATCCTCTACTCCAGCGGCACCACCGGCGTGCCCAAGTGCATCGTCCATTCCACCGGCGGCGTGCTGCTGCAGCACCTCAAGGAACACGCGCTGCACACCGACCTGCACTCCGGCGACGTGCTGTTCTACTACACCACCTGCGGCTGGATGATGTGGAACTGGCTGGTCTCGGGCCTGGCGGTGGGCGCCAGCCTGGTGCTCTACGACGGCTCGCCCTTCCACCCCGGCCCGGAGCGGCTGATGGACCTGGTCGACGCCGAGGCCATCAAGGTCTTCGGCACCAGCGCCAAGTACATCGCAGCGCTGGAAAAAGCCGGCGTGAAGCCAGCGCAGACGCATAGCCTGGACAGCCTGCAAACGCTGCTCTCCACCGGCTCGCCGCTGGCCCACGAGAGCTTCGACTACGTGTACCGCGACATCAAGGCCGACCTGTGCCTGTCGTCCATCTCCGGCGGCACCGACATCGTCTCCTGCTTCGCCTTGGGCAATCCCACGGCGCCGGTGTGGCGCGGCGAGCTGCAATGCAAGGGCCTGGGCATGGCGGTGGAAGTCTGGGACGACGACGGCAGGCGCCTGCGCAGCGGCAAGGGCGAGCTGGTCTGCACCCGGCATTTCCCATCAATCCCGGTGGGCTTCTGGAACGATCCGCAGGGCGAGAAATTCCACGACGCCTACTTCGCCACCTTCCCCGGCATCTGGGCCCACGGCGACTATGCCGAAGAAACCGCCCACGGCGGCCTGGTGATCCACGGCCGCTCCGACGCCGTGCTCAACCCCGGCGGCGTGCGCATCGGCACGGCGGAAATCTACCGCCAGGTGGAAAAGGTCGACGAGGTGCTGGAATCCATCGCCATCGGCCAGGACTGGCAAGGCGACGTGCGCGTGGTGCTGTTCGTGCGCCTGCGCGAAGGCGTGCAGCTGGACGAGGCGCTACAGGAGAAAATCCGCCGGACCATCCGCGCCAACACCACCCCGCGCCACGTGCCAGCGAAGATCATCGCGGTGGCCGACATCCCCCGCACCCTCAGCGGCAAGATAGTCGAGCTGGCGGTACGCAACGTGGTGCACGGCAGGCCGGTGAAGAACACCGACGCCCTGGCCAACCCGCAGGCGCTGGAGTTGTATCGGGAGCTGGAGGCGTTGAAATCCTGAGGCGAGCAATCGAC
This sequence comes from Pseudomonas sp. A6, assembly GCF_052367875.1. Classification (NCBI taxonomy): domain Bacteria; kingdom Pseudomonadati; phylum Pseudomonadota; class Gammaproteobacteria; order Pseudomonadales; family Pseudomonadaceae; genus Pseudomonas; species Pseudomonas sp. A6. The sequence goes on from NZ_CP198970.1 coordinate 3,981,062, forward strand.
GGTGTTGGCCGGGGCCGCTGAGGTTCGGGGTGATTCCGTTCCCTCACCCCAGCCCTCTCCCAGAGGGAGAGGGGGCCGTTCGGCGCGAACGGAAAACTCGGCGTCAACCTGTAGGAGCGGGCCCTGCCCGCGAATCGCGCGCAGGGCGCGCTCCTACATAGAACCACCGCGGCTGGCACCCCGTAGGATGGGTTGAGCGAAGCGATACCCATCACCAGGGTCCGATGGGTATCGCAAGCTCAACCCATCCTACGAAAAACACCTCGGCGCAGTCGGCAAGACAGTTGCGCCGCCGGAACATCAAGCGCGGAGGAAGGCCAGCACCTTGTCGCTGAAGGCGTCGCCGGCCTGGACGTTGGACAGGTGCGCGGCGTGGAATTCCACCAGCTCGGCGCCCTGGATGCGTTCCTGCATGAAGCGGCCGTGCTCGGTGGTGGTCACCGGGTCGCCGCTGCCGCAGACGACCAGGGTCGGCGCGCGGATGGCGCCCAGCTGTTCGCGGAAGTCGGCGTCGCGCACCGCGGCGCAGTTGGCCGCGTAGCCTTCCGGCGAGGTCTGCGCCAGCATGGCTACTATGGGCTCGACCTTGCCCGGCTGGGCCTCGGCGAAGTCGGCGGTGAACCAGCGCGAGATGGAAGCATCGCGCAGGTCGCGCATGGCCTGGGCGCCGCCGGAGAGCACGGTGTCGATGCGCGGATTCCAGACTTCCGGAGTGCCGATCTTCGCGGCGGTGTTGCACAGCACCAGGCGCTCGATGCGCTCGGGGGCGTTGATCGCCAGCCACTGGCCGATCAGGCCGCCCATGGACAGGCCGCAGAAGCTGGCCTTGGCGATGTTCAGCGCGTCCAGCAGGGCCAGCACGTCGCCACCGAGCTGTTCGATGCTGTAGGGGCCTGCGCTGACCAGCGAGGCGCCGTGGCCGCGGGTGTCGTAGCGCAGCACCTGGAAGTGTTGGGTGAAGGCCGGGATCTGCGCGTCCCACATGTGCAGGTCGGTGCCCAGGGAGTTGGACAGCACCAGCACCGGCGCGCCGGCCGGGCCTTCGAGGAGGTAGTTCAGTTCGCCGTCGGCGAGCTTGACGGTAGGCATCGGGGACTCCCGTTCGTTCATGGCGGCGCCCGCTGGAATGCGGGCGCCGGGATTATTGCAGTTTCAGTCGCTGGGTTCCCGCGTTCGCGGGAATGACGTCGGAAAACACGACTCTCGACCCGTCATTCCCGCGAACGCGGGAAACCAATGGACAGCCTCAGACGCGCTCAACCGCCAGCGCCACACCCTGCCCCACGCCCACGCACATGGTGCACAGGCCGCGCTTGCCGCCGCTTTTCTCCAACTGGTGCACGGCAGTCAGGACCAGACGTGCGCCGCTGGCGCCCAGCGGGTGGCCGAGGGCGATGGCGCCGCCGTTGGGGTTGACCCGCGCGTCGTCGTCGGCGATGCCCAGCTCGCGGGTGACCGCCAGGCCCTGGGCGGCGAAGGCCTCGTTCAGTTCGATGACGTCGAAGTCGCTCACCGCCAGGTTCAGGCGCTCCAGCAGCTTGCGCACCGCCGGCACCGGGCCGATGCCCATGACCCGCGGGGCGACGCCGGCGCTGGCCATGCCCAGCACCTTGGCGCGGGGCTTGAGGCCATGCTTCTTCACCGCCTCGGCGGAAGCCAGGATCAGCGCCACCGAGCCGTCGTTGACGCCCGAGGCGTTGCCGGCGGTGACGGTCTTGTCCGGGCCGTTGACCGGCTTGAGCTTGGCCAGGGCTTCGGCGGTGGTGTCCGGACGCGGGTGCTCGTCGGTATCGACGACGGTCTCGCCCTTGCGGCCCTTGATCACCACCGGGACGATTTCCTCGGCGAAGTAGCCGGCGGCCTGGGCGCGCCCGGCCAGTTGCTGGCTGCGCAGGGCGAAGGCGTCCTGGTCGGCGCGGCTGACCTGGTAGTCGTCGGCGACGTTGTCGGCGGTCTGCGGCATGGCGTCGACGCCGTACTGGGCCTTCATCAGCGGGTTGATGAAGCGCCAGCCGATGGTGGTGTCCTCGATCTTCTGGCCGCGGCCGAAGGCGCTGTCGGCCTTGCCCATCACGTAGGGCGCGCGGGACATGGATTCCACGCCGCCGGCGATGGCCAGTTCGATCTCGCCGCTGGCGATGGCGCGGAAGGCCGTGCCCACCGCGTCCATGCCCGAGGCGCAGAGGCGGTTGAGGGTCACGCCGGGGATGCTCTCCGGCAGGCCGGCCAGCAGCAGCGCCATGCGCGCGACGTTGCGGTTGTCCTCGCCGGCCTGGTTGGCGCAGCCGAGGTAGACCTCGTCCAGCTGCGCCCAGTCGACCTGCGGGTTGCGCTCGACCAGGGCCTTGATCGGGGTGGCCGCCAGGTCGTCGGCGCGCACCGCCGAGAGCGCGCCGCCGAAGCGGCCGATGGGCGTGCGCACGGCGTCGCAGATGTAGACCTCGCGGCTCATTCCTCACCCCCTTGCTGGCCGTGGGCGGCCGCGGTGCGGGCTTCCAGGGCGCGCAGGGCTTCCAGCTCGACCTCGGTGGGCGCCACGGTCTCGACGACCTGCTCGGCGAAGCGGATGGCCCAGCCGGTGTTCTCGATCACCTGCTCGCGGCTCACGCCCGGGTGCAGCGCGGTGACGATGAATTCGTTGCTGCCGGCTTCCGGCTCCATGATGCACAGGTCGGTGATGATCGCCACCGGGCCCTTGCCGGGCAGGCCGAGCTGCTGGCGGTGGTCGCCGCCCTCGCCAAAGCCGACCGAGGTGATGAAGGCCAGCTTGTCGACGAAGGTGCGGTGCGACTGCTTGAGGATGATCAGCACTTCCTTGGCGGAACCGGCGATCTCCGGGGCGCCGCCGGCGCCGGGCAGGCGCACCTTCGGCTTGTCGTAGTCGCCGATGACGGTGGTGTTGATGTTGCCGAAGCGGTCGACCTGGGCGGCGCCGAGGAAGCCGACGTCGATACGCCCGCCCTGCAGCCAGTAGCGGAAGATTTCGCCGGTGGGCACCACGGTGTCGGCGGTTTCGGCCAGCTCGCCGTCGCCGATGGACAGCGGCAGCACGCTGGGCTTGGCGCCGATGGGGCCGGATTCGTAGATCAGGACCACGTCCGGCGAGGAAGTCAGGCGCGCCAGGTTGGCGGCCTTGGACGGCAGGCCGATGCCGACGAAGCAGACCGCGCCGTTCTTCAGGCGGCGGGCGGCGGCCACGGTCATCATTTCATTGGTGCTGTAGGCGCTCATCATTTGCCCTCCGCGATTTTCTTCTGGAACTCGGCGAAATCCTTAGTGCCACGGATGTAGGTGTCGATCCAGGCGGTGAAGGTCTCGCGGTCGCGGGCGATCGGGTCCCAGGCCTGGTAGAAGCGGTTGTCGCGCTCGTAGTAGCCGTGGGCGTAGGACGGGTGCGCGCCGCCGGGCACGTGGCAGACGGCGGACAGCGCCCAGGTCGGCAGCACGCAGGCGTTCATCGGCGCGTTGAGGTCGTCGACGATCTCTTCCACGGTGACGATGCAGCGCTTGGCGGCCAGGGCGGCTTCCTTCTGCACGCCGAGGATGCCCCACAGCAGCACGTTGCCCTTGCGGTCGGCCTTCTGCGCGTGGATCACGGTGACGTCCGGGCGCACCGAGGGCACGGCGGCCAGCTGCTCACCGGTGAACGGGCAGTTGATGAACTTGATGTTCGGGTTGACCTTCGGCAGGTCGGAGCCGGCGTAGGCGCGCAGCACCGCGAACGGCAGGCCGGAGGCGCCGGCCACGTAGGAGTTGGCCAGGTCGGCGTGGCTGTGCTCGTCGATCTCCAGCGGCTGCGGCCAGCCCTTCTCCACCGCGTCGCGCAGGCGGTGCAGCGAACCCACGCCGGGGTTGCCGCCCCAGGAGAAGGTCAGTTTGCGGGCGCAGCCGGCGCCGATCAGCAGGTCGTAGACCAGGTCGGGAGTCATGCGCACCAGGTGCAGGTCTTTCTTGCCCTGGCGGATGAGTTCGTGGGAAGCGGCGGTGGGGATCAGGTGGGTGAAGCCTTCGAGGGCGACGGTATCGCCGTCGTTCACGAAACGCTCGACCGCTTCGCGCAGGGTCAGGAGTTCAGCCATTGTCGGTCTCGTCTTGGGGTCCAGGGCATCCGTGGATGCCGATGGGCAAGACAGTAGCGCCGGGGCCGGGGGCCAAACAATGCGATTATCGACTATCGGTACGATTATCGAACATTTCTGTCAGCCCCACATCCTCCTGTCATGCCCGCCAACCCGCATTCCCTACAGCGCACAGTCATACCATCACGCTGATGAATGTCGTGCTTCGGTGCGATAGGCGCCCGCCCTGCCCGCCGCTATCAATGCCCTCTCCCAGCCCCATGCCGGGCCCGTACCCCAAGCCTTACGGAGAGCCGCGCCATGCAGCGCACACGCAGTTGGTTGCCCCGCCTCGCCCTGGCCGCCGCCTTGGCCGCCACCACCCTGGTCGCCGGCGCGGCGGAGAAACCGAACATCCTGGTGATCTTCGGCGACGACATCGGCCAGTCGAACATCAGCGCCTATTCCATGGGCCTGCTCGGCTACAAGACGCCGAACATCGACCGCATCGCCCACGAAGGCATGCTGTTCACCGACTACTACGCGGAGAACAGCTGCACCGCCGGCCGCGCCAGCTTCATCACCGGGCAGTCGCCGCTGCGCACCGGCCTGACCAAGGTCGGCATCCCCGGCTCGCCGGTGGGCCTGCAGGCGCGCGACATCACCATCGCCCAGGCGCTCAAGGCCGCCGGCTACGCCACCGGGCAGTTCGGCAAGAACCACCTGGGCGACCGCGACGAATACCTGCCGACCAACCACGGCTTCGACGAGTTCTTCGGCAACCTCTACCACCTCAACGTCGAGGAGGCCCCCGAGTCGCCCACCTGGCCGAAGGACCCGAACGACCCGCTGGCCAAGCACTTCATGCCGCGCGGGGTGATCCACTCCTATGCCGACGGCCGCATCGAGGACACCGGCGCGCTGAACAAGAAGCGCATGCAAACCATCGATGACGAGACCACCCAGGCGGCGATCAACTTCATCGACAAGCAGGCCAAGGCCGACAAGCCGTTCTTCGTCTGGATGAACACCACGCGCATGCACGCCAACACCTACGTGCGCGACTCGATGAAGGGCCAGAGCGGCATGCCCGACAACATTTACGCCGACGGCATGCTCGAGCACGACGGCGACGTGGGCAAGCTGCTCAAGGCGCTGGACGACCTGAAGATCAGCGACAACACCATCGTCGTCTACACCACCGACAACGGCCCGAACCGCTACACTTGGCCGGACGCCGCCACCAGCCCGTTCCGCAACGAGAAGAACTCCAACTACGAGGGCGCCTTCCGCGTGCCGGCGATGGTCCGCTGGCCGGGCCACATCCAGGCCGGGCAGGTGTCCAACGAGATGTTCTCCGGGCTGGGCTGGTTCCCCACCCTGCTCGCCGCCGCCGGCGTGCCCGAGGTGAAGCAGAAGCTGCTCAAGGGCTGGGCGCCGCTGAGCGGCGGGCCGAGCTTCAAGGTGCACCTGGACGGCTACGACCAGCTCGCCTACCTCACCGGCAAGGCGCCCAAGGGCGCGCGCGACGACTTCTACTACTTCAACGACGACGGCCTGCTGGTGGCCACGCGCTTCGGCGACTGGAAGCTGGTGTTCTGCGAGCAGCGCAAGCCCGGCGGCTTCGAGGTGTGGAGCGAGCCCTTCGTCTGCCTGCGGGTGCCCAAGCTGTACAACCTGCGCATGGACCCGTACGAGAGCGCCGACGTGGTGTCCAACCAGTACAACAAATGGCTGGTGGACAACGGCCACCTGATCGCCTTCGGCACCCTGCGCGCCGCGCAGTTCCTGCAGAGCTTCGTCGAGTGGCCGCCGAGCCAGCGCCCGGCCAGCTTCAGCATCGACCAGGTGCAGCAGGACGTGGACCAGAAGATCGCCGAACGCCTGAAGCAGCAGGCCCAGGCGGCCGGCAAGCCCTGAGGCCGCGCCATCCGCTGGGCCCGCCTTGGGCAGCGCTCAGCGGTCCTGCTCGCAGTTGACCATCCAGGGCACCCCGAAGCGGTCGGTGAACATGGCGAAGGCGGCGGCCCAGAAGGTCTGCTGCAGTTCCATGGTGACCTGGCCGCCTTCGCTCAGGGCCTCGTAGATGCGCCGGGCCTCGGCCTTGCTGTCCACCTGCAGGGAGACGGACACGCCCTTGGTGCCCTCGTAGGGCATCGGCGGGCAGTTGTCCGAACCCATCAGCACCTGGTCGCCAACCTCCAGGCGCACGTGCATCACGCGGTCGGCGGCGTCGGGTGGAGTCTGCCCCATGTCCGGGGCGTCCTTGAAGCGCATGAGCATCGGCAGCTTGCCGCCGAGCACCTCGGCGTAGCGGGTGAAGGCTTGCTCGCAGTTGCCGTCGAAGATCAGGTAGGCCTGGATTTTCATCTGGAGTCTCCTGCCGGCTCAGTCCTTGCCGGCGATGCGGGCGCGCAGGCGTTCTTCCTGTTCGCGCAGTTCCTCGGTGAATTCGGCGCCGAAGTCCTCGGCTTCGAAGACCTGGCGGATCTCGATCTCCGACGGGCCGTCGAAGGGGCTGGGGCAGCGCTTGATCCAGTCGATGCATTCCTGCAGCGAATCGCACTGCAGCAGCCAGAAGCCGGCGATCAGCTCGCGGGTCTCGGCGAAGGGACCGTCGACGACCGTGCGCGAGGCGCCATCGAAACGCACCCGGGCGCCCTTCGAACTGGGCTGCAGGCCTTCGCCGGCGAGCATCACCCCGGCGGCGACCAGTTCCTCGTTGAACTTGCCCATGGCCGTCAGCAGCTCTTCCGAGGGCATGACGCCGGCCTCCGAATCCGCGGTGGCCTTGACTATCGCCATGAAGCGCATGGTGGTTCTCCTCTTCTCGTGAAGTCGAGTGGGCCCACTGCCCCGCTCTGCCTGGTAGTCGATGCGCGCGGGGCGCGATCGACAACAGCGCAGACCGTTCGTCGGCACCGCCCGGGCGGCGATGGCGGCAAACAGGAAGAACGATAGACAGGCCCGGCGACCGGGCAAGCCGGCGCGACGAACGCACCCGCCAGGCTGGACGCCCGCCGCCCGAGGCCCTAGATTGGCCGGTTCCCGAGAAACCCCGAGCAAGGAGCCCCAGCATGAGCCTGGAATCGGTCCGCGCCTTCTTCGCCGAGAAGGCCCCCGACATCGCCATCATCGAACTGGACACCAGCACCGCCACCGTCGCCCTGGCCGCCGAGGCCCACGGCGTGGAGCCGGGGCGCATCGCCAAGACGCTGTCGCTGCGGGTGGGCGAGCGCACCGTGCTGGTGGTCGCCCGCGGCGACGCCCGCCTGGACAACCGCAAGCTCAAGGAAGCCCTGGGCGGCAAGGCGAAGATGCTCGGCGCCGAGGAAGTGGTGGAACTCACCGGCCACCCGGTGGGCGGCGTCTGCCCCTTCGGCCTGGCCAGCCCGCTGCCGGTGTACTGCGATGTGTCGCTGCGCGCCTTCGATGAGGTGCTGCCGGCGGCCGGAGCCCTGCACAGCGCCGTGCGCATCGCCCCGGAACGCCTGGCGAGCCTGGTCGAGGCCGATTGGGTGGATGTTTGCCAGGAGCCGGTTTGAGGTCATGTGGGGGTTGAGGGGCGGGAGGAATTCGAAGAGCATGAAGAGCGCCCTCTCCCTAGGCCTCTCCCTGAAGGGAGAGGGGACCGTTGGGCAGACGCTGAAGTTCTAGAGTCAGACGGCTAGTACCGTGACTGCTGGCTAAAACCAGGGACTAGCCCCCTCTCCCTTCAGGGAGAGGGTTGGGGAGAGGGTACGGAGTCCACCGAAAGCACCGCAGCCGCCGGGAAACACAGTTCGCGAGCAAGCTCGCTCCTACAAGAGCCCTTGGCGCTCCCGCAGAACCTCTGCACGAGCCCTGCACAGTCACTGGGTTCCCGCGTTCGCGGGAATGACGGGGGGAGTGAGGAGTTTCAGGATGACTCCGAATTCCCCACCCACTCCGAACAGCCCCCTCTCCCTTCAGGGAGAGGGTTGGGGAGAGGGTGCGGAGTCCACCGAAAGCACCGCAGCCGCCGGGAAACACAGTTCGCGAGCAAGCTCGCTCCTACAAGTGCCCTTGGCGCTCCTGCAAAACTTCCGCACGAGCCCTGCACAGTCACGGGGTTCCCGCGTTCGCGGGAATGACGAGGGGAGTGAGGAGTTTCAGGATGACTCCGAATTCCCCACCCACTCCGGACAGCCCCCTCTCCCTTCAGGGAGAGGGTTGGGGAGAGGGAATGGAGTCAACCCGATACACCACAGCCACCGGGGAACTCCGTTCGCGAGCAAGCTCGCTCCTACGAAAATGCCAGCGTCGCCAGCGGTACGCCTCAACGCTCCCGCAAAGCCTCCGCCCGCGCCCGCAGGATGGGCTTGAGCAGGTAGCTGAGGATGCTCTTCTTGCCCGTCATGATGTCCACGCTGGCGACCATCCCGGGGATGATCAGCAGCGGTTTCTCGTCGCTGCCCAGGTGGCTTTTGCGGGTGCGCAGCTTGATCAGGTAGAAGCTGTTGCCGTCTTCGTCGGTGACGGTGTCGGCGCCTATCTGCTCCAGTTCCGCCGGCAGGCCGCCGTAGATGGTGTAGTCGTAGGCGGTGAACTTGACCATGGCCTTCTGTCCGGGATGCAGGAAGGCGATGTCCTGCGGGCGGATGCGCGCTTCCACCAGCAGGGTGTCGTCCAGCGGGACGATTTCCACCAGGTCGCTGCCCGGCTGGATCACCCCGCCGATGGTGTTCACCAGCAGCTGCTTGACGATGCCGCGCACCGGCGAGGTGACCAGGGTGCGGTTGACCCTGTCCTCCAGGGCCCTGCCGGTGGCCTCGGCCTTGCTCAGGTCGGTGCGCGCCTCGTTGAGTTCCTTGAGCGCGTCGCTGCGGAAGCGCGCGCGGGTCTCGGCGACCTTGCGCTCGACTTCCTTGATCGCCGCCTCGGCGCGGGGGATGGCCAGGCTGGTGGCGTCCAGCTGGCCGCGGTTCTCCACCTCGGCGCGCTTGAGGCGCAGCAGCTCCACCTGGGACATGGCGCCCTGCCCCACCAGCGGCGCGGACATGGCGATCTCCTGGCGCAGCAGCTCCAGGCTGTTGCGGTACTGCGCCTGCTTGGAGGCGAACTCGCGCAGCTCCTGCTGCTTCTGCACCAGTTGCTGCTCCAGGCCGGCGACCTCGTCCTTGAGCTGCTGCTGACGGCTCTGGAACAGCGCCTCCTCGCTGCCGGCCTGGCCCGGGACCTTGGCGCGGACGTCGTCGGGGATGCGCAGCTCGCGGTCCCCCACCTCGGCGGAAAGGCGCTCAACGCGCAGGAACATGGCCAGGCGGTCGGCCTCGGTCTCGCCGACGTTGGACTGGAAGCGCGTCGGGTCCAGGCGCATCAGCGATTCGCCGGCCTGCACCACCTGGCCTTCGTGGACGAATATCTGCGAGACGATGCCGCCTTCCAGGTTCTGGATCTTCTGCACCTTGGACGAGGGAATCGCCTTGCCTTCGCCGCGGGTCACCTCGTCGATCTCGGCGAAATGCGCCCACAGGCCGAGGAACAGGGCGAAGCCGACCAGCGCCCAGATGGTCAGGCGCACCACCCGCGGGGCGTCCTCCACCAGGGCCTTGCTGACTTCCGGCAGCGGCTGCCCGGAAAGGTCTTCGCTGCCGCGGAAATAGCCGCGGATGGACTGGCCGAAGAGGCCGAACGGATTAAGCGACACTGATCTGCCCCTTCTTCAATGCGTCCAACACCACGTCCTTCGGCCCGTCGGCGATGATCCGCCCGCGGTCGACGATCACCAGGCGCTCCACCAGGCTGAGCATGGAGGCGCGGTGGGTGACCAGCAGCAGCGTCTTGTCGGCGATGAGCGGCTGCAGGCGCTGCTTCAGGAGTTCTTCGCCGGCGTTGTCCATGGAGCTGGTCGGCTCGTCGAGCAGCAGGATCGGCGGGTCCAGCAGCAGCGCGCGGGCCAGGGCGACGTTCTGCCGCTGGCCGCCGGAGAGGTTCAGGCCGCGCTCGCCCACCTGCAGTTCGTAGCCCTGCGGGTGCAGCCGGGCGAACTCGTGCACCCCGGCCAGTTCGGCGGCGCGCAGCGCCGTCTCGTCGTCGACGTAGCGCGCGCCGGCCACCAGGTTGTCGCGCAGGCTGCCGCTGAACAGGTTGATGTCCTGGGGCAGGTAGCCGATGTTGTGACGCAGGTCGCTGACGTCCAGCTGCCGCGTGTCGACGCCGTCCACCAGCAGGCTGCCTTCGTCGGCGCGGTGCAGGCCGACGATCAGCTTGGCCAGGGAGCTCTTGCCCGAGCCGCTGCGGCCGATGATGCCGACCTTCTCGCCGGGGCGGATCACCAGGTTGACGTCGTGCAGCGCCTCGACCTGCTGGTTCGGGTAGGCGAAGTTCAGCTGGCGCAGCTCGATGCCGCCCTGCAGTTGCTGGCGGCTCAGCGGGCGCTCGCTGCTGCTGCGCTCCTGCTCCAGGGCCATCATCTGGTCGGTGCTGTGCATGGTCAGGCGCGCCTGCTGGTAGCGCTGGATCAGCCCGGAGAGCTGGGTCAGCGGGCCGAGGGCGCGGCCGTTGAGCATGTAGCAGGCGATCAGGCCGCCCATGCTGAGGTCGCCGGCGATGATCAGGTAGACGCCGCCGATGATCATCACCACCCCGGCCAGGGCCTGGATCAGCAGCGTCAGGTTCATCGCCAGGCTGGACAGCAGCTTGACGCGCAGCTCCAGGCGGCCGAGGGTGCCGATGGTCTGCTCCCACAAGTACTGGCGCTCGCTCTCGGCGTTGTTGACCTTGACCGCGTCGAGCCCGGCGAGGGTCTCGATCAGGCTCGACTGGCGCTCGGCGGCCAGGGCCATGGTGCGGTTCATGGTTTCCACCAGCGGCTTCTGCAGCAGCCAGCCGATGCCGGCGGCCAGCGGGAAAGCCAGCAGCGGGACGAACACCAGCGGCCCGCCGATGATGCCGATCACCAGCAGGATCAGCAGGGTGAACGGCAGGTCGATCAGGCTGGTCAGCGTCAGCGAGGCGAGGAAGTCGCGCAGCGTCTGGAACTCGTGGATGTTCTGGGCGAAGCTGCCGACCCGCGCCGGGCGCTGCTTCAGGTCCATGCCGACGATGCGCTCGAAGAGCGTCGCGCTGATGATCAGGTCGGTCTTCTTGCCGGCCAGGTCCAGGCACAGGCCACGCAAGGTCTTGAGCAGCAGGTCGAACAGGTAGGCGCCGCTGATGCCGACGGCCAGCACCCACAGGGTGGCGGCGGCCTGGTTGGGCACCACGCGGTCGTAGACGTTCATCACGAACAGCGGCGCGGCCAGGGCGATGAGGTTGATCAGCAGACTCGCCGCCACCGCATCGACGTACAGCCAGCGCGAGCGCAGCAGCGTGTCGCGGAACCAGCGCCGCGCGCGGGGGATCATCTCGCCGTGCTGCAGGTCATGCTGGTGCTGCGGCTGGGCGAAGAAGGCCTGGCCGGCGTAGTCCTCGGCCAGCAGCTCGCGGGCCACCCGCACTTCGCCGCCGTCGCTTTCGCTGAGCAGCAGGCGCGCCTCGCCGCCGGCCTCCCAGCCCAGCAGCACGGCGCAGCGGCCGTCGCGCAGCAGCAGCATGGCCGGCAGCGCGATGGCCGGGATCCGCTCCAGCGGCCGCCGCAGCAGGCGCCCCTGCAAGCCGGCGCGGGCCGCCGCGCGCGGCAGCAGCTCGGCGGACAGGCGCTGCCCGGGCAGCGGCAGGCCACTGGTGAGCATCGCCCGGCTGGCCGGCTTGCGATGCAGCGCGCAGAGGCTCAGCAGGCTGTCCAGCAGCGGGTCGTCCAGCAGGACGCGCGGATCACGACTCAAGGGGACTTGGCTGGTTTCCTGATCCACGCGGGGCTACTCCGGGGGTTGGGCGCGCGGCCGGCTCAGTTGAGGCCGGGCAGCTGCACCTGGGGTTTGACGTCTTCGCTGGCCACGCTGGCCAGGGGCGCGACCACGCCCTGACTCTTGAGCAGCTCGCCCAGGGTGGCCTTCACCCGGTACTGGGTGAACAGCTCGGTGTAGCGCAGGTCGACCAGACGGCGCGAGGCGTTGAACAGTTCGTTCTCGCTGTCCAGCAGGTCCAGCAGGGTGCGTTCGCCGATGCTGAACTGCTTCTGGTAGGCCTCGCGCACGCGGCTGCTGTAGTCCACGTACTGGCGAGCAATGGGCAGCTGATCGCGGGCGTTGGCCAGGGCGTTCCAGGCCAGGCCGAGTTCCTCGTTGAGCTGGCGCAGGGCGTTGTTGCGCACGTCCAGGGCCTGGTTGGCCAGGTACGACTTGGACTGCAGCTCGGCCTTGTTGCTGCCGCCGGCGAACAGGTTGTAGCGCATGCGCAGCATGGCCTGCCAATCGTTGTTGTGGCCCGGGTCGCCGGAGAGGTTGTTGTCGGCATTGCGCGACAGCTCGGCGTCGAAGCGCGGGTAGAACGGCGCCTTGGCCGCTTCGTACTGCTTCTCGGCGGCGGCCACGTCGGACTCGGCCGAACGCAGGATCGGGCTGTTCTCCAGCAACTGCCGGCGCGCGTCCTGCAGGTCCTGCGGCAGCAGGCCCGGCAGGCCGGCCGGCTCACTCAGCTCCAGCGGCTCGGCGCCGACCACGCTCAGGTAGTTGGTGCGCGCATCGGCCAGGTTGGTCTGCTCGGTGAGCAGGTTGTTGCGCGCCTGGGCCAGGCGCGCCTCGGCCTGGTCCTGGTCGGCCAGGCGGCCGACGCCGCGGGCGCTGCGCAGGCTGATCTGGTCGTAGATGCGCTGGTGGCTCTTCAGGTTCTCCTCGGCCAGGCGGACCATCTCCTGGCGGCGCAGCACGTCGGTGTAGACCTGCGCCACTTCCAGCCCGGTGCGCTCGGCGGTGCCCAGCAGCGCATAGGCGCGGGAATTCACCGTGGCCTTCTGGCGGCCCACCTCGCTGGAGGTGGCGAAGCCGTCGAACACCATCTGCCGCAGGCTCAGCGCCGACTCGCCGCGGTTCATGGTCCGCCAGTGGTCGCCCTCGCCGCGGGTGGTGGGGTTGTCGGCGCCCTCGCGGCCATAGCCGGCGGTGAGGTCGACCGAAGGCAGGTAGCCGCCCTGGGCGGCGCGCAGTTGTTGGTCGGCGGCCAGGCGGCTGTTCACCCCGGCCTGGATTTCCGGGTGCACGTCCATGGCGCGCTGCATGGCTTCGTTCAGGGTGGTGGCATGGGCCGGGGCCGCGCAGTAGAGCGCAAGGGGCAACAGGGGCACGAAACGCAAACGCATGGTTTGAACATCCTTATCGCAGGGATATGGACAGCGATTCGTGTACCCAGGGGTGGCATCGAAGGACCGGCGAATGCGCTGCACGTGAGGAGGTCGCTGGTGCCCGGAATCCCGTGGAAAATTTTTTCGCGGGGCCCTTTGACATCACAGTGACATCGTTTTGCCAATTGTTTAGGATGCCTCGAAAATGGTCAATAGATTGGCATAAACCTAATCGCGAAAACTCATTAAGCCAATTAATTGACGCCGGTTTTCCAGCTTCAGCAGACAAGGGAATGCCACCTGGCGCGCCGCCATCAGGGCCGCGACCCGGCCGGCACGCCAGCAGCAGCCTCAGGGGAGAAGTGCAATGAGCAGCGTCGTCGCAGTGGTGAAAAGCGTCATCGGGCAAGTGCTGGCGGTATCCGCCGAGGGGCAGCGCAGGGTGCTGGTCGAGGGCGACCGCCTGTTCCTCGGCGACCTGGTGCAGACCGGCGACGCCGGCGCGGTGGCCCTGCAATTGCCTGACGGCCGCGTGCTCGACCTGGGCCGCGACAGCCAGCTGAGCGCCAGCGAACTGGCACCCCATGCGCCGGCCCAGCCCGCCGTCACGGCCAGCGCCGAGGAACTGCAGAAAGCCATCGCCGCCGGCGCCGACCCGACCCAGACCCTCGCCCCCACCGCGGCCGGCCCGAGTGCCAGCGCCGGTGGCAGCGGCCCGGCCGGGGGCGGCCACAGCTTCGTGCTGCTGGAGGAAACCGGCGGCCACGTCGACCCGAGCATCGGCTACACCACCAGCGGCCCGGGCGCTGCCGGCCAGGGCGGCGACGAACGCCAGCAGGAGCAGGTGCCGAATCTCGCGCCCAGCTTCATCGACGACCAGGGCAACGCCCTCGCCGGCCTGCAGCTGAGCACCGCCGAGGACACCCTGCTGCAAGGCGCCTTCCAGGCCCGCGACCCGAACGGCGACAGCCTCACCTACTCCCTCGCCCGGGGCCCGGCCAACGGCAGCCTGATCGTCAATGCCGACGGCACCTGGCAGTACCTGCCCAACCCCGACTACAACGGCGCCGACAGCTTCGTGGTGACGGTCACCGACAACCGCGGCGCGTCCAGCAGCCTGACCGTCGACATCGGCGTGAGCGCAGTCAACGACGCCCCGGTGGCCAGCGGCAGCTACGGCGCCACCCTGGTCGACACCGCGGCCAACGACAGCTTCGCCGACATCAAGGGCCAGCTGCAGGCCAGCGACGTCGACGGCGACCAGTTGACCTGGAGCGGCAGCGCCAAGGGCGCCTTCGGCCAGCTCACGGTCAACCCCGACGGCAGCTACGTCTACGTGGTCGACGCCGCCGCGGTGAACGCCCTGCCGGCCGGCCAGCACCCGCAGGACAGCTTTACCGTCACCGTCCGCGACCCGTCCGGGGCCAGCGACACCCGGGTGATCAACATCGACATCCAGGGCGCCAACGACACGCCGCAAGCCAGCAACGCCCAGGCCCAGGCCACCGAGGACGGGCAGCTCACCGGCCAGATCGCCGCCAGCGACCCCGACACCGGCAGCAGCCTGACCTTCAGCGTCGACGGCAATGCACCCGCCGGTTTCACCCTGCAGCCTGACGGCAGCTGGAGCTTCGACGGCAAGGACCCGGCCTACCAGCACCTGGGCGAAGGCCAGACCCAGGTCATCAGCATTCCGGTAGTGGTGACCGACGACCAGGGCGCCAGCAGCTCCAGCACCCTGACCATTACCGTCACCGGCACCAATGACGCGCCGGTTGCCCAGGCGGGCAGCGCGACTACCGCCGAGAACGATGTGCTGAATGGCCAGGTGCCGGCTGCGAGCGATGTCGACGGCAGCATCGCCGGTTACCAATTGGCCAGTGGTGTCGGCACTGGCAACGGCACGCTGACCTTCAACCCCGATGGCAGCTATAGCTTCGATCCGGGCCAGGATTTCGACAGTCTGCCGTCTGGTGTCAGCCGCGACATCACCTTCACCTACCAGGCCAAGGACGACAGCGGCGCACTGAGCGATCCGCAGACCATCACCATCACAGTGACCGGCACCAATGATGCGCCGGTAGCCCAAGCCGCCACTGCCGCAGTCGACGAAGACAGCCAGATCAGTGGCCAACTGCAGGCCAGCGATGCCGACCAAGGGGCGCAGCTGCAGTTCGGTTCCGACAACCCTCTGCCCGCCGGCTTCACCCTGGGCCAGGATGGCAAGTGGAGCTTCGATGCCAGTGACGCGGCCTACCAGCACCTGGCTGCCGGTCAGACGCAGATCATCAGCTTTCCGGTAGTCGTTACCGATGACCAGGGCGCTACCAGCGGCAGTACCCTGACCATTACCGTCACCGGTACCAACGATGCGCCGATAGCACAGGCATCCAGCGCCGCGGCCGACGAAGACCAGGTGAGCACCGGGCAACTGACGGCCACCGACGCCGACGACGGCGCGGTCCTGACCTTCAGCATCGACGGCAATGCGCCGGCCGGCTTCACCCTGAAAGCCGACGGCAGCTGGACGTTCGACGGCAAGGACCCGGCGTACCAGCATCTGGCCAATGGCGAAACCCAGGTCATCAGCATTCCGGTAATCGTCACTGACGACCAGGGAGCCAATACCACCAGCACTCTGACTCTGACCATCACTGGTACCAACGACGCACCGGTGGCCCAGGCGGACAGCGCAACTACTGGCGAGAACGGCGTCCTGAATGGCCAGGTGCCGGCGGCCAGCGATGTCGACGGAAGCATCGTCGGCTACCAGCTGACCAACGATGTCGGCACTGGTAATGGCACGCTCACCTTCAACAGCGACGGTAGCTATCGCTTCGATCCGGGCCAAGACTTCGACAGTCTGCCGGCTGGTGTCAGTCGCGATGTCACCTTCACCTACCAGGCCAAGGATGACAGCGGCGCCCTGAGCGATCCGCAGACCATCACCATCACAGTGACCGGCACCAACGACGCACCGGTCGCTCAGGCAGGCAGCGCTACGACCGAAGAGAACACCATCCTCAACGGCCAGGTCCCGGCGGCCAGTGATGTCGACGGCAGCATCGCCAGCTATCAACTGACCAGCGACGTCGGCACTGGAAACGGCACACTGACCTTCAACAGCGATGGCAGCTACCGCTTCGACCCGGGCCAGGATTTCGACAGCCTGCCGGCTGGTGCCAGTCGCGATGTCACCTTCACCTACCAGGCCAAGGATGACAGCGGTGCGCTGAGCGATCCGCAGACCATCACCATTACCGTGACCGGCAGCAACGATGCGCCGGTCGCCCAAGCTGCCAGTGCCACGGTCAATGAAGACAGCCAGATCAGTGGCCAGCTGCAGGCCAGCGACGCCGACCAAGGGGCGCAACTGCAGTTCGGTTCCGACAATCCTCTGCCCGCCGGCTTTACCCTGGGCCAGGACGGCAAGTGGAGCTTCGACGCCAGCAATGCTGCCTATCAGCACCTTGCCGAAGGCCAGACGCAGGTCATCAGCATTCCCTACCTGGTTACCGACGACCAGGGCGCAGTCGCCGGCAATACCCTGACCATCACCGTCACCGGCACCAATGATGCGCCGATAGCGCAGGCATCCAGCGCAGCGGCCGACGAAGATCAGGTGAGCACCGGGCAACTGACGGCCACCGACGCCGACGACGGTGCTGTCCTGACCTTCAGCATCGACGGCAATGCCCCGGCCGGCTTCACCCTGAAGACCGACGGCAGCTGGGTATTCGACGGCAAGGATCCGGCCTACCAGCACCTGGCCGATGGCGAAACCCAGGTCATCAGCGTGCCGGTACTCGTCACCGACGAGCATGGCGCCACCAGCTCCAGCACCCTGAGCATCACGGTGACCGGCACCAATGATGCACCCGTAGCCCAGGCGGGCAGCGCGACTACCGCCGAGAACGATGTGCTGAATGGCCAGGTTCCGGCTGCGAGCGATGTCGACGGCAGCATCGCCGGCTACCAGTTGGCCAGCGATGTCGGCACTGGCAATGGCACGCTCACCTTCAACAGCGACGGTAGCTATCGCTTCGATCCGGGCCAGGATTTCGACAGCCTGCCGGCTGGTGTCAGCCGTGACGTCACCTTCACCTACCAGGCCAAGGATGACAGTGGCGCACTGAGCGATCCGCAGACCATCACCATTACCGTCACGGGCAGCAATGACGCGCCGGTCGCTCAGGCCGCCACTGCGGCTGTCAACGAGGACAGCCAGATCAGCGGCCAACTGCAGGCTAGCGATGCGGACCAGGGAGCCCAACTGCAATTCGGCTCGGACAGCCCCCTACCCGCCGGCTTCACCCTGGATCAGGACGGCAAGTGGAGCTTCGACGCCAGCGATGCCGCCTACCAGCACCTGGCGGCCGGTCAGACACAGGTCATCAGCATCCCGGTGGTCGTCACCGATGACCAGGGGGCTACCAGCGGCAGTACCCTGACCATCACGGTAACCGGCACCAATGACATCCCCGTCGCTCAGGCTGCCAGCGCGGCGGCCGACGAAGACCAGGTGAGTACCGGGCAACTGGTGGCCACTGACGCCGATGACGGCGCGGTCCTGACCTTCAGCATCGATGGCAATGCCCCGGCCGGGTTCACCCTGAAAACCGATGGCAGCTGGACCTTCGACGGCAAGGACCCGGCCTACCAACATCTGGCGGATGGCGAGACCCAAGTCATCAGCATCCCGGTGATCGTCACCGACGACCAGGGAGCCACCAACACCAGCACTCTGACGCTGACCATTACCGGCACCAACGACGCACCGGTGGCCCTGGCTGGCAACGCGACTACCGCCGAGAACGATGTGCTGAATGGCCAGGTTCCGGCTGCGAGCGATGTCGACGGCACCATCGCCGGCTACCAGTTGGCCAGTGGTGTCGGCACTGGTAACGGCACGCTGACCTTCAACAGCGATGGCAGCTATCGCTTCGATCCGGGCCAGGACTTCGATAGCCTGGCCGTCGGTAGCAGCCGTGACGTCGCCTTCACCTACCAGGCCCGGGATGACAGCGGCGCACTGAGTGCCCCGCAAACCATCACCATTACGGTCACGGGCACCAACGACGCGCCGGTGGCCCAAGCCGCCACTGCCGCAGTCAACGAGGACAGCCAGATCAACGGCCAGTTGCAGGCCACCGATGCCGACCAGGGCGCCCAGTTGCAATTCGGCTCGGACAGCCCCCTCCCCGCCGGCTTCACCCTGGATCAGGACGGCAAGTGGACCTTCAATGCCAGCAATGCCGCCTACCAACACCTGGCGGCGGGACAAACCCAGACCATCAGCATTCCGGTGGTTGTCACCGATGACCAAGGCGCTACCAGCGGCAGCACCCTGACCATTACCGTCACTGGCACCAACGATGCCCCTGTCGCCCAAACTGCCAGCGCTGCGGTCGACGAAGACCAGGTGAGCACCGGGCAACTGGTAGCTACCGACGCCGACGATGGAGCCGTCCTGACCTTCAGCATCAACGGTAATACGCCCGCCGGCCTTACCCTGAAAACCGATGGCAGCTGGACTTTCGACGGCAAGGACCCGGCCTACCAGCACCTGGCCGATGGTGAAACCCAGGTCATCAGCGTTCCGGTAGTCGTCACCGATGACCAAGGTGCTACCAGTAGCAGCACCCTGACCATCACCGTGACTGGTACCAACGACATTCCTGTTGCTCAGGCTGCCAACGCTGCGGTCGACGAAGACCAAGTAAGCACCGGGCAACTGGTAGCTACTGACGCCGACGACGGGGCCGTTCTGACCTTCAGCATCGACGGCAATGCACCCGCCGGATTCACTCTGAAAACCGACGGCAGCTGGACCTTCGATGGCAAGGACTCGGCGTACCAACACTTAGCCGATGGTAAGACGCAGGTCATCAGCATTCCGGTGATCGTCACCGACGAGCATGGCGCCACCAACTCCAGCTCCCTGACGCTGACCATTACCGGCACCAACGACGCACCGGTCGCCCAGGCTGGCAGCGCTACGACCGAAGAGAACACCATCCTCAATGGCCAAGTCCCAGCCGCCAGCGATGTCGACGGCACCATTACCGGCTACCAGCTGACTACCGATGTCGGCGCCGGCAACGGCACGCTGACCTTCAATCCCAATGGCAGCTATAGCTTCGATCCGGGTCAGGACTTCGACAGTCTGCCGGCAGGTTTCAGTCGTGACATCACCTTCACCTATCAGGCCAAGGATGACAGCGGTGCGCTGAGCGATCCGCAGACCATCACCATCACAGTGACCGGCACCAACGACGCACCGGTCGCTCAGGCTGGCAGCGCTACAACCGAAGAGAACACCATCCTCAACGGCCAGGTCCCGGCGGCCAGCGATGTCGACGGCACCATTGCCGGTTACCAGTTGGCCAATGGTGTCGGCACCGGCAACGGCACGCTGACCTTCAATCCCAATGGCGGCTATAGCTTCGATCCGGGCCACGACTTCGACAGCCTGCCGGCTGGTGTCAGCCGCGACGTTACCTTCACCTACCAGGCCAAGGACGACAGCGGCGCACTGAGCGATCCGCAGACCATCACTATCACCGTGACCGGCACCAACGATGCGCCGGTGGCCCAGGCCGCCAATGCCGCCGTCAACGAGGACAGCCAGATCAATGGCCAGTTGCTGGCCACCGATGCAGACCAAGGCGCCCAACTGCAGTTCAGCTCGGACAGCCCCTTGCCCGCTGGCTTCACGCTGGATCAGGACGGCAAATGGACCTTCGACGCCAGCAACGCTGCCTACCAGCACCTGGCCGAGGGCGAAACCCAGGTCATCAGCACTCCGGTGGTCGTCACCGATGACCAGGGCGCTACCAGTGGCAGCACTCTGACTATTACCGTCACCGGCACCAACGACGCGCCAGTGGCCCAGGCCGCCAGTGCCGCGGTCAACGAAGACAGCCAGATCAATGGCCAGTTGCAGGCCACCGATGCGGACCAAGGCGCCCAGCTGCAGTTCGGCTCCGACAGCCCCCTCCCCGCCGGCTTCACCCTGGATCAGGATGGCAAATGGACCTTCGATGCCAGCAATGCCGCCTACCAACACCTGGCGGCCGGTCAGACGCAGGTCATCAGCATCCCGGTAGTCGTCACCGATGACCAGGGCGCTACCAGTGGCAGCACTCTGACTATTACCGTCACCGGCACCAACGACGCACCGATTGCCCAGGCCGGCAGCGCTACGACCGAAGAGAACACCGTTCTTAACGGCCAAGTCCCGGCCGCCAGCGACGTCGACGGCACCATCGCCGGCTACCAGTTGGCCACTGATGTCGGTACCGGCAATGGCACGCTGACCTTCAACCCCAATGGCAGCTATACCTTCGATCCGGGTCACGACTTCGACAGCCTGCCGGCCGGTGTCAGCCGCGACGTCACCTTCACCTACCAGGCCAAGGATGACAGCGGCGCGCTAAGCGATCCGCAGACCATCACCATCACGGTCACGGGTACCAACGATGCGCCGGTGGCCCAGGCTGGCAGCGCTACGACCGAAGAGAACACCATTCTCAACGGCCAAGTCCCGGCCGCCAGCGATGTCGACGGCACCATTGCCGGTTACCAGCTGACTACCGATGTCGGCACCGGCAACGGCACGCTGACCTTCAACTCCAATGGCGGCTATAGCTTCGATCCAGGCCACGACTTCGACAGCCTGCCGGCCGGTGTCAGCCGCGACGTCACCTTCACCTACCAGGCCAAGGACGACAGCGGCGCGCTGAGCGCCCCGCAGACCATCACCATCACGGTCACCGGCACCAACGACGCGCCGGTCGCCCAGGCTGGCAGCGCTGCGACTGAAGAGAACACCGTTCTCAATGGCCAAGTCCCGGCCGCCAGCGATGTCGACGGCACCATTACCGGCTACCAGCTGGCCACCGATGTCGGCACCGGCAACGGCACGCTGACCTTCAACTCCAATGGCGGCTATAGCTTCGATCCAGGCCACGACTTCGACAGCCTGCCGGCCGGTGTCAGCCGCGACGTCACCTTCACCTACCAGGCCAAGGACGACAGCGGCGCGCTGAGCGCCCCGCAGGCCATCACCATTACCGTCACCGGCACCAATGACGCGCCGGTAGCTCAGGCGGCCACTGCGGCGGTCAACGAGGACAGCCAGATCAACGGCCAGTTGCAGGCCACCGATGCCGACCAGGGCGCCCAGCTGCAGTTCGGCTCGGACAGCCCGCTTCCCGCCGGCTTCACCCTGGATCAGGACGGCAAATGGACCTTCGACGCCAGCAATCCCGCCTACCAGCACCTGGCTGAGGGACAAACCCAGGTCATCAGCATTCCGGTGGTCGTCACCGATGACCAGGGCGCGACCAGCGGCAGCACCCTGACCATCACCGTTACCGGCACCAACGATGCCCCTGTCGCCCAAGCTGCCAGCGCCGCAGCCGACGAAGACCAGGTAAGCACCGGCCAACTGACGGCCACCGACGCCGATGACGGCGCGGTCCTGACCTTCAGCATCGACGGCAATGCGCCCGCAGGTTTCACCCTGCAATCCGATGGCAGCTGGACCTTCGATGGCAAGGACTCGGCCTACCAGCACCTGGCCAATGACGAAACCCAGGTCATCAGCATCCCGGTGATCGTCACCGACGATCAGGGCGCCACCAGCTCCAGCACCCTGACGCTGACCATTACCGGCACCAACGACGCACCGGTAGCTCAAGCCGGTAGCGCGACTACCGGTGAAAACACCGTACTCAACAGCCAGGTCCCGGCCGCGAGCGATGTAGACGGCACCATCGCCGGCTACCAACTGACAACCGATGTCGGCACCGGCAACGGCACGCTGACCTTCAACCCCAATGGCAGCTACACCTTCGATCCGGGCCAGGATTTCGACGGCCTGCCGGCCGGTGTCAGCCGCGACGTCACCTTCACCTACCAGGCCAAGGATGACAGCGGCGCGCTGAGCGCCCCGCAAACCATCACCATTACCGTTACCGGCACCAACGACGCACCGGTCGCTCAGGCCGGCAGTGCGGCGACCGAAGAGAACACCATCCTCGACGGCCAAGTCCCGGCAGCCAGCGATGTCGATGGCACCATTGCCAGCTACCAGCTGACTACCGATGTCGGTACCGGCAATGGCACGCTCACCTTCCACGGAGATGGCAGCTATACCTTCGATCCGGGCCAGGACTTCGACAGTCTGCCAGTTGGTGTCAGCCGTGACGTCACCTTCACCTATCAGGCCAAGGATGACAGCGGTGCGCTGAGCGATCCGCAAACCATCACCATCACGGTTACCGGCACCAACGACGCCGCCGTCATCACCGGCGCCCAGGTCAGCATCAACGAGACCAACGCCCCGATCAGCACCGGCGGCCAACTGACCATCACCGACGTCGACAGCCCTGCCACCTTCATCGAGCAGACCAACGTCGCCGGCCAGTACGGCCACTTCACTCTGGCTGCCGACGGCACTTGGAGCTATACCGCCGATTCCGCCTACAACGAGCTGAGCGTCGGCCAATCGCTGACCGATACCTTCACCGTCACCAGCGCCGACGGCACCACCTCCAGCGTCAGCGTGACCATCGACGGCACCAACGACGCCGCCGTCATCACCGGCGCCCAGGTCAGCGTCAACGAGACCAACGCCCCGATCAGCACCGGCGGCCAACTGACCGTCACCGACGTCGACAGCCCGGCCACCTTCATCGAGCAAACCAACGTCGCCGGCCAGTACGGCCACTTCAGCCTGGCTGCCGACGGCACCTGGAGCTACACCGCCGATTCGGCCTACAACCAGCTGAGCGTCGGCCAATCGCTGACCGACACCTTCACCGTGACGAGCGCCGACGGCACCACCTCCAGCGTCAGCGTGACCATCGACGGCACCAACGACGCCGCCGTCATCACCGGCGCCCAGGTCAGCATCAACGAGACCAACGCCCCGATCAGCACCGGCGGCCAACTGACCGTCACCGACGTCGACAGCCCGGCCACCTTCGTCGAGCAAACCAACGTCGCCGGCCAGTACGGCCACTTTAGCCTGGCTGCCGACGGCACCTGGAGCTACACCGCCGATTCGGCCTACAACGAGCTCAAGCTGAACGAAACCCTGACCGACACCTTCACCGTGCAGAGCGCCGACGGCACGCAGTCCAGCGTCACCGTCAACATCGTCGGCAGCAACGATGCACCGGTGGCCCAGGCCGCCAGCGCCAGCGCCGTGGAGGGCGGCAGCCTGCAGCCGGGCGTCGTCGCCGGCGCCACCGATGGTTCGGCGCTGACGCTGACCATCACCACCACCCAGCCGGGCGAAGCCATCAGCTTCAACTGGACCTTCACCACCCAGGACTACGCACCCTACAACGACTTCGCCTTCGTGCAGGTCAACGGCCAGGTCGTCACCCTGCTGAGCAGCGTCGCCGCGGTGGGCGACTACGGCACCTCGGGCCCGCAGACCTTCAGCCACACCTTCGACCAGCCGGGCACCTACACCCTGGTGATCGGCGTGGCGGACAGCGGCGACAGCTCCATCGACTCCACCCTGGTGCTGAGCAACCTGCCGCCGCAAGCCAGCGTCGTCGGCTCGGTCGGCCAGGCGGTACAAGGCAGCTCGGGCTGGACCCTCACCAACAACGGTGCGAACAACCAGGCCCTGGTCGACCAGCTCAAGCCGGTCAGCGAAATCACCGGCCAGTTGCAGGCCAGCGACGTCGACCATGGCGCCCAGCTGAGCTACTCCGTCGACGGCGCCGCGCCGGCCGGCTTCACCCTGCACAGCGACGGCAGCTGGGTCTTCGATGCCAAGGACGCGGCCTACGACAGCCTGGCCGCGAACCAGGTGAAAGTGCTGCAGATCGGCTTCACGGTGACCGATGAACACGGCGCCACCGGCAGCAGCACCCTGACCCTGACCATCACCGGCACCAACGATGCGCCGGTGGCCAACGCCGACCAGGCGCTGACGCCGATCAACGTGGCGTTGCCGAGCATCGACGTGCTCGGCAACGACAGCGACGTCGACGGCGATACGCTCAGCGTCACCAAGGCCGTGCTCGCCGACTCCAGCCAGGGCAGCGTCAGCATCAACCCCGACGGCACCCTGAACTTCGTGCCCGCCGAGAACCTAAGCGGCAGCGTGGTGATCCACTACGAGATCAGCGACAGCCATGGCGCCAGCGCCAGCAGCAGCCTGACCGTGCAGGTGGGCGGCAACACCCCGCCGCAGGGCGCCGATGGCAGCGCCAGCCTGGACGAGGACAGCAGCCACAGCTTCAGCGCCGCCGACTTCGCCTTCAACGACGCCGATGCCGGCCAGCACCTGCAGGCCGTGCGCATCGACAGCCTGCCGGGCGCCGGCAGCCTGACCTTCGACGGCGTCGCCGTCGTCCCGGGCCAGGTGATCGCCGCCGCCGACCTCGGCAAGCTGACATTCACCCCCGACGCCAACGACAGTGGCGCCCCCTACGCCAGCTTCGGCTTCAGCGTGCAGGACAGCGCCGGCGCCTTCGACAGCGCTTCGCACACCTTCACCCTGGACGTCACCCCGGTGGACGATCCCTCGGTGCTGCTCCCGAACGTCGCGAGCATGGACGAGGACGACGGCAGCGTGACCGGCAACGTGCTGGACAACGACAGCGACGTGGACAACACGCTGAGCGTAAGCAGCTACAGCGTCGCCGGCTTCAGCGGCAACATCGCCGCCGGCACAGGCACCACCATCGTCGGCGTCGGCAGCATCGTGATCAAGGCGGACGGCAGCTACAGCTTCACCCCGGACGCCAACTACCACGGCGCCGTGCCGCAGATCACCTACACCACCAACACCGGCGCCAGCTCGACGCTGGACATCACCGTGAACTCGGTGAACGACCTGCCGGTGGCCGAGAACGCCAACAAGACCACACTGGAAGACACTCCGGTTTCCGGCCAGGTCGTCGCCAGCGATGTCGATGGCGATGTCCTCACTTACACCCTGAAGCCGAGTAGCGGACCGGCAAACGGCACCCTGGTGCTGGACGCCGCAACTGGCCACTACACCTATACGCCGAACCCGAACTACAACGGCGACGACAGCTTCACCGTGGTGGTCAGCGACGGCCACAACGGCACCGCCGAGTCCACCGTCACCCTCACCGTCACGGCAGTGAACGATGTCCCGGTGACCTCCGACGACAGCAAGACCACCGCCGAGGACACCGCGGTTTCCGGCCAGGTCGTGGCCAGCGATGTCGATGGCGATGCCCTCACCTACACCCTGAAGTCGGGCGACGAACCGAAGCACGGCACCCTGGTGCTGGACGCCGCAACCGGTCACTACACTTACACCCCGAACCCCAACTACAACGGCCCGGACAGCTTCGTCGTCACCATCGACGACGGCCACAACGGCACCGCCGAGTCCACCGTCAGCCTCAGCGTCACCCCGGTCAACGATGCCCCCGTGGCCGCCAACGACAGCAAGACCACCGGCGAAAACAGCGTGCTCAGCGACCAGGTGCCGGCTGCCAGCGACATCGACAGCCCGGTCAACCCCAATGGCTATGCCCTTGTCAGCGGCCTGGGCGCCGGCAACGGTATCCTGACCTTCAACGCCAACGGCAGCTACGTATTCAACCCGGGCAGCGACTTCGACAGCCTGGCCCCGGGCGAAAGCCGCCAGGTCAGCTTCACCTACACCGCCAAGGACAGTGAAGGCGCCACCAGCGCCCCGGCCACCGTGACCATCACCGTGACCGGCGCCAACGACGCGCCCACCGGCAGCGACGGCACCATCACCCTGGATGAAGACAGCAGCCGCAGCTTCAGCGCCATCGACTTCGGCTTCAACGACGTCGACCACAACGACGCCCTCAGCGCGGTGCGCATCGACAGCCTGCCCGGCGCCGGCAGCCTGACCTTCGACGGCGTCGCCGTCACCCAGGGCCAGGTGATCGCCGCGGCCGACCTGGGCAAGCTGGCCTTCACCCCGGCGGCCAACGCCAATGGCAACAACTACGCCAGCTTCACCTTCTCGGTGAAGGACAGCAACGGCGCCTTCGACAGCACGCCGAACAAGCTCACCGTCAACGTCACCCCGGTCAACGACGACCCTGTGGCGGTCAACGACCACTACCTGGTCGGCGGCCTGCAGGGCAACTACTGGGGCTACCGCGAGGGCACCGACGGCAACAACCTGACCAGCCTGAGCATGATCAGCGCGTTCATCGCCAAGACCGCGCCCAGCGCCACCTTCACTGCCACTGCGCTCAACTACGGCAATGGCGTGAGCACCGACCTGGGCGGCGACAAGCAGCTGCAGAAGTTCCTCGGCAGCGACGCCGCCTCGCTCAACACCGACCCGGCCAATACCTCCGACGCCATCGTCCAGCTCACCGGGCTGGTCAACCTCGCCGCCGGCAACTACACGTTCAGGGTGACGGCGGACGACGGCTTCAGCATCCGCATCGACGGCGTGGAAGTGTTCAAGTACGACGCCAACCAGAGCCCGACGGCCCGCGTCTCGGATAGCTTCAACATCGCCCAGGGCGGCAACCACCAGATCGAGATCCTCTACTGGGACCAGGGCGGCAACGCCCAGCTGAAAGTCGAGCTGGCCCCCGTCGGCGGCAGCTACAGCGTGCTCGGCGGCAGCAGCCTGAGCCACCCCCTGGCCGAACTGGTGACCAACGAAGACACCGCCCTGACCATCGCCGCCAATACCCTGCTGGGCAACGATAGCGACGTCGACGGCGACAGCCTGTCCATCCTCAGCGTGCAGGGCGCGGTCAACGGCACGGTGAAACTGGAGAACGGCAACGTCGTCTTCACCCCGGCCAAGGACGTCAACGGCACCGGCAGCTTCACCTACACCGTCAGCGACGGCCACGGCGGCACCTCCACCGCCACCGTGACCGTTGGCATCAATGCGGTGAACGATGCGCCGGAGGCCAAGCCCGACAGCGCCTCGACCCAGGAAGACAAGCCCGTCACCCTCAACGTGCTGGCCAACGACAGCGACGTCGACGGCGACAGCCTGAGCGTCACCAGCGCCTCCGCCAGCAACGGCAGCGTGACGGTCAATGCCGACGGCACCCTGACCTATACGCCCAAGGCCAACTTCAGCGGCAGCGACAGCATCACCTACACCATCAGCGATGGCCACGGCGGCACCGCCAGCTCCACGGTGGCGGTCAGCGTCACGCCGGTGGCTGACGTGCCGCTGCTCAACAGCGGCAGCATCTTCGCGCTCAACCCCGGCGCCACCAGCATCAGCACCACCCAGGGAATCACCCAGGCCAACCTGGAAACCGAGACCGGCCTGAGTTCCGGAGCCCTGGACGGCATCAACCCGCCGAGCGGCGCCCTCACCCATAACGCTAACGTCAACGTCGTCGACGGCTCGCTGACCAGCTCGGACTACACGCTCAAGGCCGGCACCCAGGTCAACTTCGCCTGGAACTTCACCAACGGCGAAAACTCCAGCAGCGAGATCAGCAATGGCTTCAACGACATAGTCGCGCTGGTGGTCACCGGTCCCGACGGCACCCGCACGCTGATCCAGGTGACCTCCTCCGAGCAGCGTGGCGCCAGCGTCAACGGCAGTGGCGTACAGAGCTACACCGCCAGCAGCAGCGGCAACTACCACTTCGACTGGCTGGTGCTCAACGGCGGCGACGCCGACAAGGACTCCAGCCTGAGCCTGGGCGCGCCGACCTTCACCCTGGGCGGCAAGACCTACGGTGCGCCGATCAACGTCGGCATCAACGCGGCCCTGAGCGATACCGACGGCTCGGAAAGCCTCTCGGTGAAGATCACCGGCGTGCCCAACGACGCCACCTTCACCAGCGGCACCCACAACGCCGACGGCAGCTGGAGCTTCACCCAGGCGCAGCTGCACGACCTGCAACTGCTGCCGGCCAGCGGCTACAACGGCACCCTGACCCTGGGCGTCACCGCCATCGCCACCGAGTCCGACGGCAGCACGGCCAGCGCCACGCAAACGCTGAGCATCACGGTGGCCTCGACCACCACCAACTCGTTCTCCGGCACCACCGGCAACGACCTGATGCACGGCTATGGCAGCACCGACACCCTCAACGGCGGCGACGGCCACGACATCCTCTACGGTGGCGCGGGCAACAGCATCCTCAATGGCGGTACCGGCAACGACACCCTGTACGGCGGCCTGGGCAACGACACCCTCGACGGAGGCAAAGGCAACGACCTGCTGATCGGCGGCAAGGGCAACGACACCCTGACCGGCGGCGATGGCGCCGACACCTTCATCTGGCGCGCAGGCGACACCGGCAACGACACCATCACCGACTTCAAGCCCGGCGACGGCGACCGCATCGACCTGGTGGACCTGCTGCCGGATGCCGCGCACAACGACATCCTCAGCTACCTGAAGGTGGACACCGCGACCTCGACCCTGCAGATCAGCACCACCGGCCAGGTGAACAGTTCGACCGACGTGACCATCAAGCTCACCGGCGTCGACCTCAAGACCTACGGCGCGACCTCGGCGGACATCGTCAAGTCGCTGGTGGCCGGCGCCGACCCGCTGGTGAAGACCGAGCACCACTGAGCCCGCCTGGCGGCGCCCTACGGGGTGCCGCCAGATATCCCGAACACCTGATGGAGACAAGGCGATGCCTTACATCCAGCGTGACGCCGAAGGCCGGCTGATACGCGTCGAAAGCGCCGCCTTCGCCGGCATGAGCGGCAGCCTGGCCGACGACGACGAGGAAGTGCACGCCTGGCGCGAGGCCGAATACAGCCTGCGCCAGCTGCAACGCAGCGACCTGGAGATGATCCGGGTGCTGGAGGACCTGATCTCGGTGTTGATGGCCAAGGGCGTGATCCGCATCACTGACCTGCCCGAGGCGGCGCGCTCCAAGCTGCTCAGCCGCACCCAGGCGCGTGAGGCGCTGGGTGGTCTGCATCGGTTGATCGACGAGGAGGAGGATGGGGGGTTGATCTGACATCGCGAACAGCGCTTGCGCCGGCCCGAAGGGGAATGACCCAGTGACCTTCATGTCGCCTGGTCTCCTGAGCGGGTTTCGCTCGGTCTTCTGAAGAAACGTTCCGATGCGTGCGGATATTTCTGCGTAGGTTCCAGGAAGCACGACTTTTCGTAGGATGGCGTTGAGCGAAGCGATACCCATCAGCGCAACCGCATGGGTTTCGCAAGCTCAACCCATCCTACGAAGAGCACCTCGGCACAAGACAGTTGCTCCTACGGCTCCAGGAAGCGCGGGCGTAGGAGCGGACTTTGTCCGCGATTGGACTCACCGGCCACGCCGGACACCCCGGTGACACGAACACCCGACTGTAGGAGCGCGCCCTGCGCGCGAATCGCGGGCTGGGCCCGCTCGTCGCTAACCCCGCCCCCACGGCCGTGGCGCGCCGAACAGTTGCCCCTGCGCCCCTTCGATGCCCATCCCGCGCAGCACGCGGAATTCCGCTTCGGTCTCGACGCGTTCGGCGATCAGCGGCAGGTCGATGCTGTGCGCCGCGTGCTGCATGGCCTCGATGAACAGGCGCTTGTCGTTCTCCACGTCGATGGCGCGGATGTGGCTGCCGTCGATCTTCAGGTAGGCCAGGCCCAGGCGCGCCAGGTTGCCGATCATGCTGAAGCGCCCGCCGAAGTGCTGCAGCGCCAGGCCGTAGCCCAGCTCGCGCAGGCGGCGAGTCAGTGCCTCCAACGCCGCCTGGTCGGGCAACTGGTCTTCTTCCAGTTCCAGCACTAGGCGGCCGCCGTACTGCGGGTGCTGGCGCAGGCGTTCGAAGGCCCGGGCCAGGGCGCGTTCGTCGCGCAGCAGCGCGCCCGAGAGGTTCAGCGCCAGCACCTGGTCGTGGCCGGCCAGGTGCGCCAGTGTCAGGTCGAGCATCAGCAGGTCCAGCTGCGCCGACCAGCCGAAGCGCTCCAGCCAGGGCAGGAAGCGGCCCGCCGCGAGGCTGCCGCCTTGCCCGTCCGGCAGGCGCGAGAGCACCTTGTGGTGCAGCACCAGCTCCGTGTCCTCGCAGGCCACCACCGGCTGGAAGTACAACTCGAAGCGCTTCTCGCGCAGCGCCCGCTCCAGCAGTTGGTGCCAGCTGTGGCGCGCGTCGGCCACCGGCGCCGCCTCGCTGTCCAGCCGTGCCCAGGCACTGTGCTGCTGGCGCTCGGCCTGGGCCAGTGCCTCGTCGGCGCGCAGCATCAGGCTGGCCGGCGCCTCGCCGGGGTGGAACGGCACCAGGCCGAAGGCCGCTACCCGCGGCTGGTCGCTGGCGCCGGTGCTGGCCAGGCTGGCGAGCATGCCTTCCAGGCGCGTGGCCAGTTGCTCGGCTTCTTCCTCCAGCAGCCCGGGGGCCAGCAGGGCGAACTCGCCGCCGCGGGTGCGCGCCAGGGTGCGCCCGGCGCCCAGGCCCTGGCTGGCGCGCTGCAGTTGTTCGGCTACCGCCTTGAGCAAGGCGTCGGTGTGCTGGGCGCCGAGGCGCAGGTTGAGGCCGGCGAGGTCGAGCACCCGCAGCAACAGCAGGTAGCCGCTGCTGACCTGCTCCTCGGCGCTCAGCCGCGCCTGCAGCTGCAGGTCGAAGAAGCGCCGGTTGCCCAGCCCGGTCAGGCTGTCCTGGTAGGCCTCGTCGCGCAGCCGCTCGCTGCGTTCGGCCTGTTCCTGGAACAGTGCCTTGAGCTTCTCCACCATCTGGTTCATCGCCTGCACCACGCGGCGCAGCTCCGGGGTGCGCGGCAGCTCCGGCAGGCTGAGGAATTCGCGGCGGGCGATAGCGTGGGATTGCGCCACCATGTAGTCCAGCGGGCGCAGCTGGCGGCGCAGCAGCCAGGCGCCGAGCAGCGCGCTGGCCACCCCGCACAGCAGCAGCCAGCCGAGGCTGCCCAGGGCGCTCTGCCAGAGCCTGGCGATGGCGAACATCGGGTGGCTCACCACCTCCACCCGCGCCGCCTGGGTCCAGCCGCGGCTGACCACGGCGTCGCCGCCGGCGGACGGCAGGCCGATCAGCGAAACGAACCACTGCGGCGCGCCCGAGGCCACCGCGTCCGGTACGCCCTGGCGCTCCACCAGCACCTTGCCGGTGGCCAGGTCGACCACGCGGATGCGCTCGAAGTAGCCGCTGTCGAAGATCGAGCTGACCATCAGCTCGACCATCGCCGGGTCGTCGATGTTCGGGGTGAGCGACAGCCCCAGCGCCGTCGCGGCGTCCTGGGCGTGGGAGCGCAACTGGTTGACGTACTGCTCGCGGGAGCTTTCCAGGCCGACCATGAAGCTGCCGCCGAAGGCCACCACCAGGAACAGGCAGATGGCGATCAGGAGTTGTTTGAACAGGGACATCTCGACTCCGCTACTCGCGCGAGGGGAACCCCTCGGCCTCCATTTTCCGCAACAGGTCCTGCCAGCGCGACAGCCGCTTGCTGTCGCCCACCTGCTTGCCTCCGCCGCCGTCGGCCAGCCACAGCCCTTCGCCGTTGAAGGCGTACACCGGCTGCAGGTCGTCGCGCTGCGAGGCCGGCAGGATGCTGCCGATCAGGTTGTCCAGCACCAGCGGCACCGCTTCGGGCCGCGGGTAGTAGGTCAGCACCATGTGCGCCTGGTTCAGGCGCAGCGCCTTGACGTAGGTGATGCGCAATTTCTGCGCCGGCACCCCGAGGTGGCGCAGGCTGACGTACTTGGCGATGGCGAAGTCCTCGCAATCGCCGGCCCCCTTGAGCAGGGCCTCCACCGGCGTGGCCCAGTAGTCCACCTGGTGCCACAGGCCGAGGTCGTCGGTGAAACGCAGCTGGCGATTGAAGAAGTCGTTGACCGCCCGCAGCTGCTCCTGCTCGTCGGCGCCCGCCTCGTCGGCCAGCACCCGCTGCCAGGCCTCGATGCGCGCGCGCCCTGCCCCCAGCGGGCCATACAGCGCCTCGGCGCGGCGGGCGATCAGGGTGAAATCCCAGTCCGCCTCCAGCCACCCGGGGAACCATGCAAAGGTAGCGGTCACGACCACGGCGGCCAGCCACGGCAACCTCCGCCGCGGGCCCCCCATTCGCCCGTTCGACAACATCGTCACTTCCTGCCAGCGGACCATCCGGCGCCCCACGGGGGCCGGCGCCGCATGGTGCGGGCTGGCGCTGGAAAAGGCAATGGCAATATGAAATCACCAAGGCATCACAGCGGGTTTTCCCGCCTGCCCGCCCAGCGTTGTTTTCGTCTTCGAAGCCGGTTGTCACAAAATGAATACATCCGGGCCATGGCTGTTTCCAGAGCGCGGCTGCACAGCAGGAAAAGGCGTTCTAGAGCGTCTGAGGAATCATGACCATTGGGTCATGAAATACTGCCGGGAGCATTAATTCGTACGGTGCATATACCTCAGAAACTTCCTTAAGAAATTGATGTAACAAAACTGAGCAAATTCACGATTCCTGGCTAGGCTAATGGCCAGAGAAAGCTCGCGTTAGAAGTCCGGGCGTTGTTTTTCGATCGCTGATTTCTGATGTGGGTATTCGTATGGAAATGTCGAAACCAAGCCGTCCGATCGCTGCATTCCGCCCCCGCAGCCAGGCCTTGGCACTGGAACCCAGAATCCTCTTCGACGGCGCCGCCGCCTCCGCCGCCGACCAGCAGCACCACGCCACCGACCACGCCGACCAGGCCGACGCCAGCCACACCCCCAGCACCCCGGACGCCGCCGCGGCCAAGGCCCCGGGCCAGCCGCGCACCCTGGTGGTGCTGGACAGCCGCGTGGAGAACCGCGAGCAGTTGACCGCCAACCTCGCCGCCAACGTCACCACCCTGGTGGTGGATGCCGGCCAGGACGCCCTGGCGGCGATCAGCGCGGCGCTGGCGCAGCTGGGCAAGGTCGACTCGATCCAGATCTTCTCCCACGGCGCCTCCGGCCAGTTCACCCTGGGCAACCAGACCTTCACCGCGGCCAACCTCGACCAGTTCGGCAGCACCCTGAACAACTGGCGCGGCGAACTCGACGCCGGCGCCGACATCCAGCTCTACGGTTGCGCCGTGGGCGCCGGCAGCGCCGGCCAGGCCCTGGTCGACCGCCTGGCGCAATGGACCGGCGCCGACGTCGGCGCCTCCAGCAACGCCACGGGCGCCAGCGCCGCCGGCGGCGACTGGAACCTGGAGGTGCGCCACGGCGACCTCGACAAGAGCATCGCCCTGTCCGCCAGCACCCTCGACCATTTCCAGGGCCTGCTGGCCGACGCCGCGCCGACGGTGAGCATCAGCATGCCCGACAGCGACGTGCTGATCGGCGGCCAGTTCACCTTCACCGTCGACCTGAACAACGCCTCCAGTCAGGTCGGCTACGCGCCCTACGTCGACCTGTTCCTGCCGGCCACCGGCAAGGACGGCGACGACGGCATCAGCTTCGTCAGCGCCACCTACCTGGGCCAGACGGTGAAGAGCTACGTCATCACCTTCGACGCCAACGGCAACGCCACCCACCCGCTGGCCAAGGGCCCCGACGGCAACCCGCTGGTGATCACCGCCGCCAGCGTCGGCATGCGCCCGGGCGACCAGATGGTGGTGCTGCAGGTGCCCTACGCCAGCGTGTCCCAGGACCAGCCGACCATCTCCCTGCAGATCACCGCGAGCCTGAGCAACCTGGCCGACACCAGCCTCACCGGCGGCAACCCGGACCTGACCATCGGCGCCCGCGGCGGCTTCGAGTACGGCAACGACTCGCTGAACAACCCCACGGTCGACCCCAGCCTGGTGGAAGCCACGCTGCACCCGCTGGTGATCCACCCGACCCTCGTCGACCTCACCCAGAACCTCGACATGACCGAGGGCGAGACCGCCACCGGCCCCAACTTCACCCACAACCAGACGGTCACCGTCACCCCGGCCAGCGGCCAGACCCTGCACAACGTGGTGGTCACCCAGAACGTGCCGGGCGACGTCCAGGTCACCGCCATCACCCCCGGCGCCGGCGGCACCCTGACCTCCATCACCCTGCGCGACGGCAGCGTGCTGACCGACCCGACGGCGATAGCCGCGGCCATCGCCAACGACAATATCTTCATCACTGCCTACAGCATCACCTACGCGACCCTGAGCGCGCCGGCCACCTCCACCGTGACCTTCTACGTGCCCGAGGTGGGCGCCGACGGCAATGCCGTGCTCGACCCCGCCACCGGCAACGCGGTCAACATCGACTTCGGCGCCCCCAGCGCCACCGGCCAGTGGACGCCGCTGGACCCGCGCGACCTGACGCCGCCGGAAACCGACGTGGACTTCAGCGCCACCGGCGACGGCACCGGCGGCGAGTTCGTCGCCAAGTCCATCACCCTGTACAAGCAGGCGGTGCTGCAGACCGACGTCGGCACCGCCGGCCTGAGCCCGGGCGACACCCTGCGCTACGTGCTCAACGTGGCCCTGTCGGACTACTTCGCCTTCGGCGAGAACATCCTCCAGGAAGGCCAGTTCACCATCACCGACACCCTCGCCGACGGCCAGACGCTGACCGGCCCGCTGACCATGACGCTCAGCCAGAACGGCGCCAGCGGCACCATCAACCTGCTCTACACCGCCACCGCCAACGCCGACGGCACCACCAGCATCGTCATCGACATCGGCGAGTCGCTGCGCCAGGCCTCGGAACTGCTCGGCGCGCTGTTCGGCGACCTGGCCTTCGACAATGTGCAGACCGCCGCCACCACCGCGGTGATCAGCTACAACGCCTTCATCGACCAGGCCTACACCTCCAGCTACCCGCAGAGCGAGATCAACGAAGGCGACAGCTTCGGCAACGACGCCACCGTCACCGCCACCGTACTCGAAGACGTGATCAACCTCGGCGGCATCCAGAGCGACGGCTCCAGCACCAGCAGCAGCATCGCCACCAGCCAGGTGGATATCGACATCGTCCAGGTCAACGGCGGCACCCCGCCGGCTTCCGGCGAACTGCGCCCGGGCGACCTGGTGACCTTCCAGCTGTCCTACGACCTGCTCACCGGCGACTACGAGAACTTCAAGCTCACCGCCTACCTGCCGCTGCCGCTGCTGGACGTCAGCGCCCTGGGCAACCTGGTCCAGGGCAACGGCGTCAACCAGTGGAACTTCGGCGCCGGCGACAGCGACCCGACGCGGGCGGTCACGGTGTCCGTCGGCCCCGGCAACTCGATCGTGTTCGACTTCGGCGACTACGAGATCAGCCAGACCGCCGGCGGGCGCATCGTCGTCACCTTCACCCTGCGCGTCGGCGACCAGCCCTTCGCCGACCAGCGTTCCCTGGACGTGCTCGCGCAGTCCAGCCAGACCACCACCATCGACCAGACGCCGCTGATCTCCTCGGACGTCGAGGAAGTGGTGTCCATCGCCGAGCCGGTGCTGGACATCAAGCACGGCGTGGTCTCCAGCAGCAACGGCACGGTCACCGGCACCAGCGGCACCTGGACCGCGCCGGGCACCGGCGGCAAGCCCTTCAGCGGCAACGTCACCGACCTTGCGGCGATCGATGGCGACGTCAGCGGCATCGACGCCGGCGACACCCTGCGCCTGGCCACCGCCATCGAGAACAGCGGCGGCGGCGGCGCCTTCGACGTGGTCACCAGCATCACCCTGCCGCCGGACCTGGCCTTCGTCGGCGGCAGCCTGGCCGCGGCCAACCTGCAGATCTACCGCGGCGACGGCACCCTGCTGCAGCTGAACGTGGACTACAGCGTCTCCGGCAACACCATCACCTTCCTCGACGCCGGCGCCGTGGCCTCGCTGCTGCCGGGGCGCTCCGGCACCGCCGCCGACAACAGCGGGCAGAACATCGTCGTCATCACCTACGACGTCACCGTCAACACCGCGGTGGCCGCCAGCCGCACCCTGCAGAGCACCGCGAGCCTGTCCCACTACGCCAGCGTCGAGGGCGGCAGCGACTTCCTCCCCGGCGCCGACCTCACCGAACTGGCCAACCAGCAGGTCGCCGCCCCGGTGATCAGCAAGGTCTTCGCCGGCGGCAGCCTGGACGACGGCGACTCCAGCGCCGCCCACACCACCGGCAGCAACCTGGTGGTCGGCGAGAGCATGCTCTACGACATAGTCGTGCGCCTGCCCGAAGGCAGCACCGGCAACCTCAGCATCGACGACCTGATCCCGCCGGGCATGCGCCTGGACACCAGCTTCAACGGCGGCCAGGGCTACCAACTGATCCTCACCGCCGCCGGCAGCGGCGGCAGCCTGGCCCAGGACTTCGCCGGCAACGTGGTGATCAGCGGCGTCGCCGGCGTCGGCGGCACCCTGGGCGCCGACGGCGTCGACGCGCGCTTCAGCTTCAGCGCCTTCGCCACCAGCGCGGACAACAACACCGGCAACAACACCTTCGTCATCCGCGTGCAACTGGTGGTCAGCAACGTCATCGGCAACCAGGCCAACAAGTCGCTGCAGAACAGCGCCAACCTGCACTACCAGGACCCCGACGGCGACACGCCCAACGGCGCCACGCCGCTGGACCGCCAGGTCAACCTCAGCGGCGGCGCGCCGACCATCACGGTGCGCGAACCCACCCTGCAGATCACCCAGACCGTCGACACCGTCCCCGACTTCGTCGGCTTCGAGGAAGGCGACGTGGTGGACTTCACCATCACCCTGCGCAACGGCAACGGCGCCAACGATTACGCCGCCTTCGACATCAGCCTGCTGGACACCCTGCCCAGCGAGCTGGACGGCGTGACCATCACCGGCGTCATCTACTCCGGCGCCACCAACAACGGCGGCGTCGACTTCGTCATCCAGGGCGGCCAACTGGTCACCGCCAGCGGCGCCAACATCGACATCGCCAAGGGCGGCAGCATCGTCCTGCACCTGCGCGGCACGGTGAACGCCAGCGCCGCCGGCCAGGCGGTGTTCAACAACGTCGCCCAGGTGCAGTGGACCAGCCTCGACGGCGCCAACGCCGGCGAGCGCAGCGGCGCCGACGGCGTGCTCGACGGCGGCAGCCTGAACGACTACCGGCTCGACTCCATCCTGCCCTTCCCGGTCAGCAACGGCATCCGCATCTCCCGCGTCGGCGGCGTGCAGGACACCCCGCCGGCCACCAACGGCAGCGGCGCCACGGACACCTCCGGGCTCAGCGAGAACGTCGTGGTGGGCGAAGTGATCCGCTACCGCGTGGTGGTGCTGGTGCCCGCCGGCGACAACCCCGACTACCAGATCCGCATCGAGCTGGCCGCCGGGCTGGAGCTGATTCCCGCCGACCTGAACAACATCCTCATCGCCCTGGTGTCGAGCAACCTCGACGGCCTGTCCAGCGACCGCAGCCTGGTCAGCAGCGGCAGCGTCTGGATGCAGGGCAACCAGAACAGCGCCGTGGCCCAGGCGATCAACGCCGACCTCAGCGGCGTGGTGCCCAGCGGCGTGTTCGACGGCAACCCCGGCAACCTGAGCATCGTCACCAACCCCGACGGCACCCAGACGGTGACCTTCAACCTGGGCAACCTGACCAACACCGAAATCAACGACAACGACATCGAAGGCGTGGTGCTGGAGTTCAACGTGCGCGTCACCAACGTGGCCAGCAACCAGAGCAGCGCCGCCCTCGGCGTGCAGGCCTTCGAGCACGTGGGCCTGCCGGGCCAGGACGTCGACCGCGGCACCAGCGAGATCATCTTCGAACGCGTGGTGGAGCCCGGCTTCAGCGGCCTGGACAAGCAGGTCATCGACATCCAGCCGGGCGTAGGCACCACCGCTACCACGGTATCGGTGAGCTTCACCCAGAACGGCGAGATACCGGCCTACAACGTGCACCTGCAGGACCAGTTCCCCAACGGCAGCAACTACCAGGTGCAGAGCATCCTGATCAACGGCGCGGCGCTGGACCTGGCGAACCTGCCGGCGGGCGTCAGCGTCAGCGCCAACGGCGCCATCTCCGTCGACTTCGAGCGCCTGGCGGTGGGCGACAAGGTGCAGGTGATCTACACCGTCACCGTGCCCAACACCGTGGTCGCGGACGATGCGTCCAGCGCGGCGGTGCTGACCTGGACCAGCCTGCCGACCAGCTTCGAGACCGGCGGCTGGGGCGGCTCGCTGCCCGGCGCCGCCGGCAGCGGCGACGGCGAGCGCACCGGCCAGGACGGCACGGCCGGGCTGAACAACTACGTGCTCAGCGAAGGAGCCGGCCTGGGCCTGGTGCAAGGCACCCTGTGGGACGACACCCCGTCGGCGGACAACAGCACCACGCCCGACGGCACCGGCTTCGCCGGGCTGACCGTGCAACTGACCTGGGCCGGCGCCGACGGCATCTTCGGCAACGGCGACGACCGCGTGTTCAGCACCCTCACCGACGCCAGCGGCCACTACGAGTTCGCCCTGCTGCCGGCCGGCAACTACCTGATCGTGGTGCCGCAGAGCGTCCAGCTCAGCGCCAGCAACCGCTTCCACGTGCGCATCGACACCGACACCGGCACCAGCGCCAGCGGCCTGGGCAACGTCAGCATCGCCCTGGGCGAAGGCGCCAGCGGCACCGCCGACGCCGGCTACGTGCACATCAACGAGGCGCCGATCAACACCATCGCCGGCCAGCACGGCCAGGAAGACACGGTGCTGCACCTGACCGGGCTGGCCGTGGCCGACTCCGACGCCGGCAACGGCATCCTGAGCATCACCCTCAGCGTGCAGCACGGCGTGCTCTGGCAGAGCGCCACCGCGCCGGGGCCGAACGATACGCCGCCCGGCGGCGCCAGCGGCAGCCTGGTGCTCACCGGCACCCTGCAGCAGCTGAACATCCTGCTGTCGCAGGTCTATTACAAGGGCAACCAGGACTTCAACACCTTCCGCGACCGCGAAACCCTGACCATGCTCACCAACGACCAGGGCAACTTCGGCGACGCGAACAACGACGGCATCCCCGGGCAGAACCCGCAGGACGCCCTGAGCGACACCGACCAGGTGCAGATCATCATCGACCCGGTCAACGACGCGCCCATCGCCAACCCCGACACGGCCAGCGCCGTCGAGGCCGGCGGCACCAACAACGAGAATCCCGGCACCAACCCCAGCGGCAACGTGCTGAGCAACGACACCGACGTCGACGTCGCCACCAACAACGATGTCCTGCGGGTGCTCAGCGCCGGGCTGCAGGGCCAAGCCGAGGCCGGGGTGCCGCCGAACAGCTTCCGCATCGTCGAGGGGGCCTATGGCGGGCTGGTCATCTCCAGCACCGGCGGCTTCACCTACATCGTCGACAACGACAACCCCACCGTGCAGGCCCTGCGGCTCAACGGCAACACCCTGACGGAAGTCTTCACCTACACCATCACCGACCTGGCCGGCGCCACCAGCACTGCGACCCTCACCATCACCATCCACGGCGCCAACGACTCCCCGGTGGGCGTCAACGACGAAGCCACCGCGGTGGAAGCCGGCGGAGTGAACAACGGCACCCCGGGGGTGGATCCCAGCGGCAACGTGCTGGACAACGACAC
The DNA here is from genome assembly GCF_052367875.1 of Pseudomonas sp. A6. Lineage (NCBI taxonomy): Bacteria > Pseudomonadati > Pseudomonadota > Gammaproteobacteria > Pseudomonadales > Pseudomonadaceae > Pseudomonas > Pseudomonas sp. A6. The sequence continues at coordinate 4,020,687 of NZ_CP198970.1, forward strand.
CGACGTCGACCAGAACGGCGAGACCAGGACCGTCACCGGCATCCGCAACCTGCGCGAATCGGCCTCCGGCGGCATCACCAACGTCGTCGACGGCACCCCGACGGTCATCACCGGCACCTACGGCACCCTGACCATCAACGCCGACGGCAGCTACACCTACGTGGTCAACAACGACAACACCGCGGTGCAGCGCCTGGTGGTCGGCGACCGACTGTTCGAATACTTCACCTACCGCGTCACCGACGCCGGCGGCCTGAACGACCTGGCCGAGCTGCGCATCACCATCGAGGGCGCCCACGACAACCCGGTGGCCAGCGACGACCAGGCCGTGGCCCAGGCCGCCGCCACCAACGACCCCTCGCTGGAAAGCAACCCCAGCGGCAACGTCATCCTCTTCCCCAGCCGTCCGGGGCCGATCACCCAGCCCGGCGGCAACGGCGTGGACACCGACGTCGACCGCATCGACCGGCCCAGCAGCAACCTGCACGTGACCGGCATCAGCTCGGCCACCGAACTGTCCGCCCCCGGCATGACCGCAGTGGCCGCCGGCAGCACCTCCGGCAGCAACGGCACCGTGATCCAGGCCACCTACGCCGAGCAGAACGGCGCGCAGGTCACCGACCCGGACTCCTTCGGCGCCCTGACCATCGGCGCCGACGGCTCCTTCACCTTCGACGTCAACAGCGACAACGCGACCATCCAGGGCCTGGCCGCCGGGCAGACCATCCAGGTCATCTACACCTACGAGATCACCGACACCGAGGGCCTCACCGACCGCGCCCAGCTGGTCATCACCATCCGCGGGGTGAACGACCCGCCGGTGGCCCAGGTGGTGGTGGCCACCGCCGTGGAAAAAGGCGGGGTGAACAACGCAAGCCCGGGCAGCGACCCCAACGGCGACATCACCACCCTGGCCTTCGACCCGGACGGCGACCCGATCACCGTGGACACGGTCAACGGCACGCCGCTGTCTGATAGCGGTCCCACGGTCATCGTCGGCACCTACGGCACCCTGACCATCAACGTCGACGGCACCTACAGCTATGCGCTGGACAACGCCAACCCGGACGTCGAGGCGCTGCGGCTGGACACCGACCGCCTGTTCGAAGGCTTCACCTACACCCTCACCGACGGCAGGGACGGCTTCTCCGACCCGTCCTTCCTGCTGATCGTCATCCACGGCCAGAACGACAATCCGGTGGCCCTCGACGACAGCGCCGCCGCGGTGGAAGCCGGCGGCATCAACAACAACCAGCCGGGCGTCGACCCCACCGGCAACGTGCTGGTCAACGACAGCGACGTCGACTCCCCCGGCAACGGCGAGACCACCACCGTCAGCGCCGTGCGCACCGGCGCCGAGGGCGGCAGCGGCAGCGCCGGCAGCCTCAGCGTGGAACTGCGCGGCCAGTACGGCTGGCTGACGCTCAACGCCGACGGCAGCTACCGCTACCGCCTGGACAACAGCGACCCGCGGGTGCAGGCCCTGCGCAGCAGCGCCGACCAACTAGTCGACACCTTCACCTACACGGTGATCGACACCGCCCTGGCCACCGACCAGGCTACCCTCAGCATCACCATCAGCGGCGCCAACGACACCCCGGTGGCGCAGAACGACAGCGCCACCGCCATCGAGGCCGGCGGCCTGAACAACGGCACGTCCGGCAGCAACCCCACCGGCAACGTGCTCGGCAACGACAGCGACGTGGACGCCGGCGACGTGCTCAGCGTGGCCGGCTTCCGCCAGGGTTCCAGCATCGGCAGCGTGGGCAGCGCCTTCACCGCCACCTACGGCACCCTGACGCTGAACGCCGACGGCAGCTTCAGCTACGTGCTGGACAACGCCAACCCGCTGGTGCAGGCCCTGCGCACCGCCGGCGACACCCTGCAGGAAACCTTCACCTACACCCTGCGCGACCTGGCCGGCGCCACCACCACCGCCACCCTGACCATCACCATCCAGGGCCGCAACGACAACCCGCTGGCGGTCGACGACGGCACCGAGGCCGTCGAGGCCGGCGGGGTGAACAACGGCACCCCGGGCGTGAACCCCAGCGGCAACGTACTGACCAACGATACCGACGTGGACGCCGGCGACAGCAAGACGGTCGACGGCATCCGCACCGGCACCGAGGCCGCCGGCGGCACCTTCACCACTGTCAGCGGCAGCCAGGTGATCAGCGGCCAGTACGGCACGCTGACCATCGGCGCCAACGGCGCCTTCAGCTACGTGCTGAACAACCAGGATGCCCGGGTGCAGGCGCTGAAGGCCGGCGAGACGCTGGTCGAGACCTTCAGCTACCGCATGCACGACACCGCCGGCGCCAGCGACATCGCCCAGCTCACCCTGACCATCCGCGGCGCCTACGACACCCCGGTGGCCAACGACGACCTGGACCTGGCCCTGGCGGCGAAACCGGACATCAGCGACGGCTTCGACCCCAGCGGCAACGTGCTGGACAACGACACCGACGTCGACGCCGGCGACAGCAAGAACGTCAGCGGCATCCGCAGCGGCCAGGAAAGCGCCGGCGGCACCCTGGTGGCGGTGAGCCCAGGCACCAGCAATGCCAACGGCACCATCATCGACGGCCTCTACGGGCAACTGATCATCGGCGCCGACGGCACCTACACCTACCACGTCGACAACGGCAACCCCATCGTCCAGCAGCTGGGCCTGCTGGAAACCCTCAGCGACTACTTCACCTACGAAGTCCGCGACGGCGGCGGCCTGGTGGACCTGGCCCAGCTGCACATCGTGGTGTTCGGCCTCAACTCGCCGCCCGTGGCCAACCCCGACGGCGCCGACGCCACCGAGGCCGGCGGCCTGAACAACAACGTGCCGGGCGTCGACCCCGGCGGCAACGTGCTGGACAACGACACCGACCTGGAAAACAACCCGCTGACCGTCACCGAAATCCGCACCGGCACCGACACCAGCACCCCGCCCGACGGCGTGGTCGGCACGCCGCTGCAGGGCCGCTACGGCACCCTGACGCTCAACGCCGACGGCAGCTGGAGCTACCGCGTGGACAACGCCAACCCCGAGGTGCAGGCTCTGCGCACCGCGGGCCAGACGCTGACCGACGTGTTCACCTACACCATCGCGGACACCTGGTTCTTCACCAGCAGCACCCAGCTGGTCATCGTCATCCACGGCGCCAACGACACCCCCATCGCCCACGACGACGCCGCCATCGCCGTGGAGGCCGGCGGGGTGAACAACGCCACCCCGGGCGTGAACCCCACCGGCAACGTGCTGGACAACGACACCGACGTCGACAGCCTGGCCAACGGCGAGACGCGCCAGGTGCTCCGGGTGAGCAGCGAGACCGGCGCCGTGGCCGCGGCCGGCAGCGTGCTGCAGGGCCGCTACGGCACCCTGGTGATCAACGCCGACGGCAGCTATCGCTACGAGGTGAACAACGCGGACCCGGTGGTGCAGGCCCTGCGCACCGCCGGCGAGACCCTGCGCGAAGTCTTCACCTACCGCATGCGCGACACCGCCGGCGCCACCTCCGATGCGCGCCTGACCGTGACCATCCAGGGCGCCGACGACAACCCGGTGGCGCGCAACGACAGCAACACCGCCAGCGACCAGGTGGTCGCGCCCCAGGCCAGCGGCAACGTGCTGCCCAACGACAGCGACGTCGACGGCGGCGACCGCCTGACCGTGGTCGGTGTGCGCGTCGGCGCGGAAAACGCCAGCGGCGCGGCCGGCAGCGTCGGCCAGGTGCTGGCCGGGCGCTACGGCTTCCTCACCCTCAACGCCGACGGCAGCTACACCTACAGCATCGACCAGACCAACCCCGAGGTGCTCGCCGCCGCCGGCCTGGGCCGGGTGCTGCAGGACGTCTTCACCTACACCGTCGCCGACCTCGCCGGCGCCACCGACCAGGCCGAGCTGACCATCACCCTGGAGATCGCCTCGCCCTACATCCAGCCGCCGGCCGGCCCCTACTTCGGCCAGCGCCCCGGCGACGGCCAGCGCAATGCCCCCGGCCTGGGCCTGGAGCCGGCGATCTTCGTGCTGCCGGAAGTCGAGAGCATCGAGCAGCGCCTCATGCAATCCATGTGGCACGTGGACGGCAACCGCGCAGACCTGTTCCTCACCCCCGAGGTCGAGGCGGACTCGATCGGCGCGGGCCTGGGCCTGGTGCCCGGCCAGTACGTGGCCCAGGCGGTGGCCGAGAGCCGCGAGGCCAGCGAACGGGAAAGGGCCTGGATCGACGGCCGCCACGGCCGCGCCAACCTCAGCGCCGATGGCCTGCTCAGCGAACCCTCGCTCTGGGCGCCGCGCGCCAGCGACCTGGTGCCGGCCGCCGAGAAGCCCGCGCAGACCGCCCGCGGCTTCCGCCAACAGCTCCGCGATGCCGCGCAACGCAGGGGGAGCGCGAATTGAATCGGGATCGACAGAAAAGAACACGCATGGAACAACAAGGAACGCTTATGCCGGGACAACGCCTCAAGGCCTTGAGTGCCATCATCGCCGTCAGCACCGTGCTTGGCGCCTGCTCCTCGCTGATGGAGTCCAAACCCTACGACGAACAGCAGATGCGCCAGCGCGTCATCGACGACCAGGCGCGCATGTACCGCGAGCAGGAGCCGGTGAACGCGCCCATCACCTTCTACGAGGCCGCGGCGCGGGCCCTGAAATACAACCTCGACTACCGCCTGAAGCTGCTGGAAAGCGCCCTGGCCGCCGACCTGCGCGACGTCACAGCCCACGAGATGCTGCCGCGCCTGGTGGCCTCGGCCGGCTACGCCGGGCGCAACAACGACTCCGGCGGCACCTCCATCGGCATCCAGGACCGCCAGGTGTCCCTGCGTCCGTCCACCTCCGAGGAGCGCTACCGCGACATCGACAGCCTGGGCCTGTCCTGGAGCCTGCTGGACTTCGGCGTGGCCTACTACCGCACCCAGCAGAAGGCCGACCAGATCCACATGGCCGAGGAGCGCCGCGAGCGCGTGGCGCAGAACGTCATGCAGGACGTGCGCAACGCCTACTGGCGGGCCCTGGGCGCCCAGCGCCTGCTGCCGGAGGTGGACAACCTCTTGATGCGCACCCACCGCGCCCTCACCGCCGCCCGCGAGGCCGAGAACCAGGGCCTGCTGCCGCGCCAGGACATCCTCGCCTACCAGCGCGCCCTGCTCGACTCGGTGTACATGCTCACCGTGCGCCGCCAGGACCTGGAGTTCGCCCGCGCCGAGCTGGCCGCGCTGATGTCGCTGCCGCCGAACTCGAAGATGCTCCTGGCCGACACCAGCGAGCCGCCGCTGCCGCTGGTCACCAGCAACGTCGAGAAGCTGGAGCAGCTGTCGCTGCAGCACCGCCCGGAAATCATGGAGGAGTGGTACCGCAAGCGCGTCGACGAGAACGACCTGAAGATCGCCAAGGCCCAGTTGTGGCCCAACGTCAGCGTCAACTACGGCTACCAGTACGACTCCAACAAGTACCTGTACAACAACCACTGGAACGAGACCGGCGTGCAGGTCTCCATCAACCTGCTGCGCCTGCTGCAGTACCCGGCGCTGAACACCGCCCAGCAAACCCAGGCCAAGACCGACGACATGCGCCGCACCGCGCTGTCCATGGCCATCCTCACCCAGGTCCGCGTCGGCCTGCTGCGCTACCAGCTGGCGCGCCAGGAAGTGGAATTCGCCGACGACAGCCTGCGCGTCGACAAGAGCCTGCTGGACTACGCGCAGAAGGCCCGCAGCGCCGCCCTGGGCACCGAGCTGGAACTGATCCGCGCCGAGGGCCGCTACCTGCTCTCGCGCTACCAGCGCGAGGCCGCCTACTCCGACGCCCAGGCCGCCTGGGGCCGGCTGTACAACTCGGTGGGCTTCGCCGTGCTGCCGGACAAGGTGGAGAACCACGATGTGAAGACCCTGGCCCGGGAAATCCAGCGCACCCTCGAACAGGAGAGCGGCAGCAACCTGCTCACCGCCAGCAGCGTGAGCCTGCCCAGCAGCAACCTCTCTGGCAGCAACCTCTCCAGCAACGCCCCCTCCAGCAGCCACGAAGGAAGCGCCAATGCCGCACAGCCGTAAGCCTTGCCTGTCGTTCCTGCCGCTGTTGTTCCTCGCCCTGCTGCCGTCGGCGTTCGCCGCCGACGGCGATCCCGCCCTCCCGCCGCCTGCCGCCGGCGACGAACCCAACGCCATCCGCGTGCTGCTGGTGTCGGACCTGGAAACCACCCTGTCCAGCCAGATGAACGGCACCCTCGACGAACTCAAGGCCAGCCTCGGCCAGAAGGTCGGCAAGGACGCCCTGCTGGCCCAGCTGCAATGCGTCGAAGTGCAGGCCCGCGCCAAGGTCGCCGCCGCCGAGCTGGGCATGGCCCGGCAGAACCTGGCGGCCAAGCGCAACCTGCAGAAGCTCGACGCCGCCGGCGAACTGGAAGTGGCCATGGCCACCACCGAGGTGAGCAAGGCCGAGGGCGCCCTCACCCTGGCCCGCGCCCAGGCCGGCTACTGCCAGGTGCAGGCGCCCTTCGCCGGGCGCGTGGCCAAGGTCTACGTCAAGCCGTACCAGACCGTGCAGGCCGGCGCGCCGCTGTTCGACCTGGTCAGCGACGGCGCGCTCAAGGTACGCCTGAACGTGCCCTCCACCCTGCTGCCGCAGCTCAAGCCCGGCATGCCGGTGGAAGTGGAGATCCACGAGACCGGCAAGCGCTATCCGGCCAAGGTCAGCGCCATCAACGCGCGGGTCGACGCCGTAGCCCAGACCGTCGAGCTGGAGGCGCGCCTGGATGCGGCCTATCCTGAACTGATCGCGGGCATGAGCGGTACCGCGCGCTTCCCCGACGCGCAAGAGTAGGCAGCCATGAGCGAGATGTTTCCGCCACCCCAGCTGCTGCTGAGCCTGGCCAACCTGCGCGACCGCGCCCTGGCCGCGGAGTCGCTGAACGCCCTGGCCTTCTCCATGGCCAACGACCTCTACGCGCTGCTGCGCTTCCACCAGGCGCTGGTGCTGGCCCAGCACGGCCAGCAGCTGGAGCTGCTGTGCATCTCCGGCCTGGCACGGCCCACCGAGGACTCGCCCTACCTGGTCTGGCTGCGCCGCGCCGGGCGCTGGCTGAGCGGCCAGGTGACGGACGCCGCGCCGCGCTGGCTGCCCCGCGAATCCCTGGAAGTGCCCGAGGACATCGCCGAAGGCTGGGCCGAGTGGTGGCCCAGCGGGCTCTGGGTCATCCCCCTGCATGACCGCCACGGCCAGCGCCTGGGGCTGCTGGTGTTCCTCCTCGACGAAGCCCCGGCGCCCTCGGTGGAGAACCTGCTGCTGGGCGTGTTCCAGACCTGGGCGCACTGCTGGGCGGCCTTCGGCAAGCCGCGCTCGCTGCGCTTCTGGCGCCCCAGCCGGCGCCAGCTGCTGCTCGGCGTGGCGGTGCTGGCGGTGATGCTGCTGGTGCCGGTGCGGCAGACCGCGCTGGCCCCGGCCGAAGTGGTGTCGCGCAACGCCCAGGTGATCAGCTCGCCGATCGACGGGGTGATCGCCCGCATGCTGGTGCGGCCGAACCAGAGCGTCGAGGTCGGCACCCCGCTGTTCGCCCTCGACGAAACCACCCTGCGCAGCCGCGCCGAAGTGCTGGCCAAGGAAGTCGCGGTGGCCGACGCCGAGTTGCTGGCCGCCAGCCAGCGCGCCTTCGACAACCCGCAGAGCAAGGGCGAGCTGGCGGTGCTCAACGGCACCGCGCGGCAACGCCGCGCCGAACTGGCCGCGGTGCAGGCGCAGCTGGCGCGCACCACGGTGCTCTCGCCGCGCGCCGGGGTGGCGGTGTACAGCGACCCCAACGACTGGCTGGGCAAGCCGGTGGTCACCGGCGAGCGCATCCTCCAGGTCGCCGATCCCCGCCAGCCGGGCATGCGCATCCAACTGCCGGTGGCCGATGCCATCGCCCTGGACAGCGGCGCGCCGGTCACCCTGTTCCTCACCGCCTACCCGCTCTCGCCGCTGCACGGGGAAATCCTCGAAACCAGCTACGAGGCGCGCCCCGGCGACGACGGCGTGGCCTCCTACCGCCTGCTGGCCAGCGTCGAGGGCGCCCCGGCCCACGCCCGCCTGGGCCTGCACGGCACCGCCAAGCTCTATGGCGAGCGCGTGCCGCTGGGCTACTACCTGCTGCGCCGGCCGCTGGCCGCCGCCCGCGCCTGGACCGGCTGGTGATGGACGCCGCCGCCGAAGACCTGCCCACGCCGCCGCTGCGCGACGACCTCGACATCGCCGAGGCCGGCAGCAATGCCGACGGCGAACCGGCCTGGGTGATCCACGACAACGTCACCAACCGCTTCTTCCGCATCGGCTGGCTGGAATTCGAATGCCTGCTGCGCTGGGAGCAGACGCCGCGGCGCATCGCCGAAGACATCGCCGAGCAGACCGCGCTCAAGCCCGACGTCGAGCAGGTGCTGGGCTTCCGCGCCTTCCTCGAACGCCACCAGCTGGTGCGCCCCGGCGCCCAGGCCCTGGAACGCCTGCGCGAGGCCAGCGAGGGCAACCAGTTCCTGACCTGGAAATGGTGGCTGCACCACTACCTGTTTTTCCGCATCCCGCTGCTGCACCCGCAACGCCACCTGCGGCGCCTGGCCGGCGCCCTGGGCTGGCTGTTCCACCCCTTCATGGGCGTGCTGGTGGTGGGCCTGGGGCTGCTCGGCATCGTCCTGGTGGCGCACCAGTGGGACACCTTCCGCCACGACGTGGTGGAGTCCTTCTCCACCGAGGGCCTGCTCAGCTTCGCTCTGGCCCTGGTGGTGGCCAAGACCCTCCACGAAATGGGCCACGCCCTGGTGGCCACGCGCCTGGGGCTGAAGGTGGCGCACATGGGCATCGCCTTCGTGGTGATGTGGCCGATGCTCTACACCGACACCGGCGAGAGCTGGAAGCTGCGCAACTCGAAACAACGCCTGGCCATCGCCAGCGCCGGCATCCTCACCGAGCTGGGCCTGGCCGGGCTGGCCACCCTGGGCTGGGCGCTGAGCGACCCGGGCCCGCTGCGCAACGCCCTGCTCTACCTGGCCACCACCAGCTGGGCGCTGTCCCTGGCGCTGAACGCCAGCCCCTTCATGCGCTTCGACGGCTACTTCATCCTCTCCGACCTGCTCGACTTCCCCAACCTGCACGAACGCGCCACGGCCCTGGCCAAGGTCACCCTGCGGCGCAACCTGCTGGGGCTCGACGAAGCCTGGCCGGAAGCCTTCCCGGCGCGCCAGCGGCGCCTGCTGGTGGCCTTCGCCATGATCACCTGGGTGTACCGCCTGGTGCTGTTCCTCGGCATCGCGGTGACCGTCTACCTGTTCTTCTTCAAACTGCTCGGGATCTTTCTCTTTGCCGTGGAAATCTCCTGGTTCATCGTGCAGCCGATCTGGCGCGAACTGAAACACTGGTGGCAACACCGCGGCGAAGTGCGCCGCGGCCGCCGCCACCTGTTCCTCCTCCTGCTGGCGGCCGCCCTGCTGCTGGTCGCGGTGCCCTGGCGCAGCCAGATCCACGCCGTGGGCCTGGCCCGCGCCGAGCACCAGGTGCGCCTCTACGCGCCCTTCCCGGCGCTGTTGCAGCAAGTGCGCAAGGCCGGCCCGGTGCAGGCCGGGCAGACCCTGGTGGTGCTCGACCAGCCGGACATCACCATCCGCCTGGCCGGCAACGAAGCCAGCATGCAAGGCTACCGCGCCCGCCTGGCCGGCCTGCTGGCCGACCCCACCGGCCTGGCCGAGGAAGCCGCCACCCGCCAGCGCTACGGCGTGCAATTCCAGGAAGCCCGCGCCGCCCGCTCGGAAATCGCCCGGCTGAACCTGCAGGCGCCCTTCGCCGGCCAGTGGCTGGACCTGAACCCGGACTGGCGCAGCGGCCAGTGGATAGGCACCCGCGAGCCCCTGGGCGTACTCATCGACCCACGCAGCTGGCAGGTAGACGCCTACGTCGGCCCCGACGAAATCCAGCGCCTGGGCGAAGGCAGCGCGGTGCGCTTCTACCCCGAGGGCGTGCCCCGGGCCATCACCGGCAAGGTCCTGCAGATAGGCACCACGCGCATAGGCCAGCTGGGCCAACCGGCCCTGGCCTCCCGCCACGGCGGCCCGCTGGCGGTGCAACCCCACGGCGACCAACTGGTGCCCAGCAGCCCGCTGTTCCACGTGCTGGTGCAACTGGACGAAGCCCCACCGAACCTCCACGAAACCCGCGGCCACCTGCAGATCGAAGGCCAGCGCCGCAGCTTGCTGGCGGACGGGTTGATGCACCTGGCGGCGGTGTTCATGCGGGAGAGCGGGTTCTAGCGCTGCTCTTCGCTTTTCGCTTTTCGCTTTTCGCTTTTCGCTTTTCGCTTTTCGCTTTTCGCTTTTCGCTTTTCGCATTTCGCATTTCGCATTTCGTAGGAGCGAGCTTGCTCGCGAACAGTATTTCCCGGTGGCGTAGGTGCTGGGGGTAAGAGCGCCCTCTCCCCAACCCTCTCCCGCAAGCGGGAGAGGGGGCTGTCCTGAGCGAAGGGAAAATCCTGAGTCATCCTGAAACGCCTAACTCCACCTCGTCATTCCCGCGAACGCGGGAACCCAGTGGCTGTGGGGTTCGCGAGCAAGCTCGCTCCTACGAAAAGCAAAAGCGCGTTCGCTCTTGGGATTTCCAGAGAAACGTCCGAGCGCACCGAAACGCCCCTTCAGAAGGCCGAGCGAAACCGGCGCTCAGGAGGTCATGCGACATGGATGTCGCGAGAGCCCCGCGGGCTACAGGGACGTACCCTCGGGGCGGGCCTCCGTGGCGGGGGAATTCGTGAGGGTAGCCCGGCTTTATCGGGCCCGTATGTCGGGGCAAGCCTTTTTGGTTCCTTTTTGCGGGGGTGGCCTTCCACCGTTTGACAAAAGGGACTCGCCCGAGGGGGCGAAACAAGAAACATCAACGCACTCGGAGCGGCGCGCTACACCAAACCCCCAACCCAAAAGTCTCTGGATTCCCGCGTTCGCGGGAATGACGGGGGTGAGGTTAGGGGTGTGAGGATGGTGCCTGACCGACACGTCGCTCGGGACAGCCCCCTCTCCCTTCAGGGCGGGGCGCACAACCGAGGATTGGGGAGAGGGAACGGAGTTCCCCCAAACACCCACGCTCCCCAGGAAACTCCACTCACAACCAATCCCCTCACAACAAATTGCAACGCCTTCCCCCCCATAACACCCACCCCCTTCAGTTACCCTCCCTCGCTCCCACGAAAAACGACCCGACCCAAGCCCCCTAGGCAAGGTCAGCGTCCGCAAAGAGGAACCCCCGTGACCCAAGCCCGCTACACCCCCACCCAGATCACCCTCCACTGGCTCAGCGCCCTCCTGGTGCTGACCATCATCGCCCTGCCCTACGGCAAAGACCTGTTCGCCGGCCTGCTCGGCGGCGTCGGCGGGGTGTTCATCCTGCACAAATCCCTGGGCCTGACCGTCCTGGCGCTGACCGTCACACGCCTGCTGGTCCGCGCCCGCCATGGCGCGCCGCAGCTGCTGCCGGCCGACGAGCGCCTCACGCTGCTGGCCGCCAAGGCCGGCCATGCCCTGCTCTATGCGCTGCTGATCCTCATGCCGCTCACCGGCCTGCTGTTCGGCAAGCGCCCGGTGAACCTGTTCTGGCTCGTGGAAATCCCGCCGCTGCCGCTGTCCGATGCCGCCCGCGAGGCGGCCAAGGCCTTCCACGTCACTGCCCAGTACCTGCTCTTCGCCCTCATCCTCGGCCACGCCGCCGCGGCCATCTGGCACCACCACGTGCGCCGCGACGGCGTGCTGCGCGCCATGCTGCCGGCCCGCGAGCAGGCCTGAGGCGCCAGCCGGGGCCGGCACGCCACATGCCGGCCCCATCATCCCCATTCATCATCCTGATCGCACTTCCGAGCGATATCGCCCCACCGCCCCGCTGCCTATCCTCGCCTGGCCGGCCCCGCCCTTAGACGCGCCTCCTGATCCGACCGGGGGCGGTGGCCGGCCCCTTTCGCAACCGTTCCCGGAGCAGCCCATGTCCACACCCGCCCCCTTCGACCTCAGCGGCAAGGTCGCCTTCGTTTCCGGCGCCAGCCGCGGCATCGGCGAAGCCATCGCCCACCTGCTGGCCCGCCAGGGCGCCCAGGTCATCGTATCCAGCCGCCGGCTGGAGGGCTGCCAGGCGGTGGCCGAAGCCATCCAGGCCGCCGGCGGCAAGGCCAGCGCCGTGGCCTGCCACATCGGCGAGCCGGAGCAGATCCAGGCCACCTTCGCCTGGATCCGCGAACGCTTCGGGCGCCTCGACATCCTGGTCAACAACGCCGCCACCAACCCGCAGTACGGCAACGTGCTGGACACCGACGTCGCCGCCTTCCAGAAGACCGTGGACGTCAACATCCGCGGCTACTTCTACATGTCGGTGGAAGCCGGCAAGCTGATGCAGGCGCAAGGCGGCGGCAGCATCATCAACGTCGCCTCGGTGAACGGCATCAGCCCCGGCGAGCTGCAGGGCATCTACTCGGTGACCAAGGCCGCGGTGATCAGCATGACCAAGGTCTTCGCCAAGGAATGCGCGCCCTTCGGCATCCGCTGCAACGCGCTGCTGCCGGGGCCCACCGACACCAAGTTCGCCGCCGCCCTGGTGCAGAACCAGGCGGTGCTCGACGGCATCCTGCAGCGGGTGCCGCTCAAGCGCGTGGCCAACCCCGAGGAAATGGCCGGCGCCGTGCTCTACCTGGCCAGCGACGCCTCCAGCTACACCACCGGCATCAGCCTGGCGGTGGACGGCGGCTACCTCATCTGATCCGAGCGCCCGCGGGCGCCCTTCTGACCTGCGAACGCACCGGGCCCTGGCCCGGTGCGCGCGTTGCCACGGGGAATTCCTTCAGACGATTCCCACGCCCCACCGAACCAGTGAATGAAGGACCATTCATCGCATTGCTGAACCCCGCTGAAACCCGCGCCACAGCACGACTCATACCTTCTTCCGACACGCCACTCGTACTTTCGCGCGCTTATCCGCCCCCGGCGCTCCACATAGCTTGTGCCTGCAGTCTTCCACCCCCTGCACTGGAGCGTTTCATGAGAACAATAACAAGACCTGGATTCTTCCAACCGCAGCTGCTCGCGCTGGCCGTCGCCCTGGGCGTGGCCGCCCCCGCCAAGGCTGTCAACTTCAACATCGGCGAGATCGAGGGGCAGTTCGATTCCTCCCTGTCCATCGGCGCCAGCTGGAGTACCCAGAGCCCCCACCAGGACTTCATCGGCTACAACAACGGCGGCAACACCGCCACCCACACCACCGACGACGGCCGCCTGAACTTCGAGAAGGGCGAGACCTTCTCCAAGCTGTTCAAGGGCATCCACGACCTGGAGCTGAAGTACGGCGACACCGGCCTGTTCGTCCGCGGCAAGTACTGGTACGACTTCGAACTCAAGGACGAGAGCCGGCCGTTCAAGGACATCGACGACGACGGCCGCGACAAGGGCGCCCGCTCCTCCGGCGCGCAGCTGCTCGACGCCTTCGTCTACCACAACTACGACATCCAGAACCTGCCGGGCAGCGTGCGCCTGGGCAAGCAGGTGGTGAGCTGGGGCGAGAGCACCTTCATTCCCAACAGCATCAACAGCATCAACCCCATCGACGTCTCCGCCATCCGCCGCCCCGGCGCCGAGATCAAGGAAGCGCTGCTGCCGGTGAACATGTTCTACCTGTCGCAGAGCGTGACCGACAGCCTGTCCGTCGAGGGCTTCTACCAGCTGAAGTGGGAGAAGACGGTACTGGACAACTGCGGCACCTTCTTCGGCACCGACGTGGTCCCCCACGGCTGCAACCTGAACAACGCCAACAACGCAGCCCCCGGCTTCGGCGCGCTGATGGCGCAGTTCGAACCCATTGCCGCGGCCGCCGGCCAGGGCTTCATCGCCAACGACGAAGGGGTGATCCTGCCGCGCAGCGGCGACCGCGAGCCGGGCGACAGCGGCCAGTGGGGCTTGGCCCTGCGCTGGATGACCGACGACGTCGAATACGGCGCCTACGCCATGAACTACCACAGCCGCAACCCCTACTACAGCAGCCAGACCGCCAACGGCGCCACCCTCGCCTCGCTGGGGCGCATCCTGGCCGCCACCGGCGCCGCCTGCGGTGGCCGCCCGGGCTGTTCCTCGCTGGTCCAGGGCATGGCCCTGAGCACCGTGCTGGGCAACAGCAACTACTTCATCGAGTACCCCGAGGACATCCGCCTCTACGGCCTGAGCTTCGCCACCAGCCTGCCCACCGGCACCGCCTGGAACGGCGAGATCAGCTACCGGCCGAACATGCCGCTGCAGATCAGCACGCCGGACGTCACCCTGGCGGTGCTCAACCCGATCGCGGCGACCAGCTCGCCGAACATGCCCAACGTGCCCGGCGGCGACAACCACGGCTACGAACGCAAGCCGATGACCCAGGTGCAAACCACCTTCACCCACTTCTTCGAACAGGTGATGGGCGCCGACCGCCTGACCCTGGTGGGCGAACTGGGCCTGACCCACCTGAGCGACCTGGAACCCACCAGCGCCATGCGCTACGGCCGCTCCCCCGAGTACGGCCAGTGGGCGCCGGGCAACACTCACGGCTTCTACACCAACACCTCCTGGGGCTACCGCGCCCGCGGCATCCTCGACTACGGCAACGCCATCGCCGGCATCAACCTGAAGCCGAACATCGCCTGGTCCCACGACGTGGAAGGCTACGGCCCGACCTTCAACGAAGGCGCCAAGGCCATCAGCCTCGGCCTGGATGCCGACTACCGCAACACCTACACCGCCAGCCTGTCGTACACCAACTTCTTCGGCGGCGACTACAACACCCTGATCGATCGCGACTTCCTCGCGTTCAGCGTCGGCGTGAACTTCTGATCCGCGAGGACTCAACGATGAACAAAGCACTACGAGTGATCGGCGCATTCACCCTGTCCCTGCTGGCCGGCAGCGTGCTGGCCGCGGTATCCCCGGAGGAGGCCGCCAAGCTGGGCGCCAGCCTCACCCCGCTGGGCGCGGAGAAGGCCGGCAACGCCGACGGCAGCATCCCGGCCTGGACCGGCGGCCTGGCGCAGAACGCCGCCGAGGTGGACGCCAAGGGCTTCCCCGGCAACCCCTTCGCCAGCGAGAAGCCGCTGTTCACCATCACTGCGCAGAACGTCGAGCAGTACAAGGCCAAGCTGTCCGAAGGCCAGCTGGCGATGTTCAAGCGCTACCCCGACTACAAGATGAACGTCTACCCGACCCACCGCAGCACCGTGGTCCCCGACTTCATCAACCAAGCGGCCAGGACCAGCGCGCTGAAGACCAGCCTGGTGGAGGGCGGCAACGGCCTGCAGGGCTTCGCCGACAGCCGCTGGGTGGCCTTCCCGATTCCCAAGGACGGACTGGAAGTGGTGTGGAACCACATCACCCGCTTCCGCGGAGTGAACATCCTGCGCGCCTCGGTCACCGCCGCGCCGCAGACCAGCGGCAGCTTCACCGCCATCCGCTACGAGGAAGACCTGGCGGTGCCCAAGGGCATGGCCGACCTGGACGCCAAGGACGCGGAGAACCTCCTGTACTACTACAAGTCGCGGGTGACCGAGCCGGCACGCCTGGCCGGCAACGTGCTGCTGGTGCACGACTCCCTGGACCAGGTGAAGGAACCGCGCATGGCCTGGCAATATAACGCCGGCCAGCGCCGCGTGCGCCGCGCCCCGCAGGTGGCCTACGACAGCCCGACCACCGAAGTGGACGGCCTGCGCACCTCCGACGGCCTGGACATGTACAACGGCGCGCCCAACCGCTACGACTGGAAGCTGGTGGGCAAGAAGGAAATCTACATTCCCTACAACAACTACGAGCTGGCCTCGCCCAAGCACAAGTACGACGAGATCCTCAAGGCCGGCCACATCAACCAGGACCTGGCGCGCTACGAGCTGCACCGCGTCTGGGTGGTGGAAGCCAACCTGAAGCAGGGCGAGCGGCACATCTACGCCAAGCGCCGCTTCTACGTCGACGAGGACTCCTGGAGCATCGCCCTGTCCGACCAGTACGACGGCCGCGGCCAGCTGTGGCGCGTGGGCGAGGCCATGCTGACCCAGGACTACAAGCAGCAGGTGCCCTGGTACGCCCTGGAGTCCCTGTATGACCTGATCTCCGGCCGTTACGCGGTCAGCGGCATGATGAACCAGGAGAAGAGCTGGATCCGCTTCGGCGAACCCTCCTCCGCCGCCAAATTCACCCCGGCTGCCCTGCGCAGCGACGGGGTTCGCTGAGCAGCAGCACCTGTGGTTTTGGGCGACCTTCGGGTCGCCATTTTTTTTGCGGTCCGGGCCGCCCGAACCATGGCGCCTCCAGTGCTCTTCGGAGCGGACCTTGTCCGCGATGACCGGACGTATCAGCGCGGTTCGCGGATGAGATCCGCTCCTACGCAACCCCACCCACACCATAACCCCTGTAGGAGCGAGCTTGCTCGCGAACGAGCCCCGCAGCGGAGTTTGTTCGCGAGCAAGCTCGCTCCTACGAAAAGACTCGCGGAAGAGCGCCCTCTCCCCAGCCCTCTCCCGCAAGCGGGAGAGGGGGCCGTTCGGAGCGGTCAGGTGGTTCAGCGTCAGCCGCCGAGTTCGTAGGGCGTATAACCGTTCGCGGTTATACGCCGCATCTCGGCGCGGGGTGCAGGACAGTCGCACCTACGCCGCCCCACCCACGCCATTCCCATGTAGGAGCGCGCCCTGCGCGCGAAATCGCGGGCAGGGCCCGCTCCTACACAGGTCGCCGTGAAGCCCGGCATTCCTCCCTGTAGGAGCGAGCTTGCTCGCGAACGAGCCCCGCAGCGGAGTTTGTTCGCGAGCAAGCTCGCTCCTACGAAAAGACTCGTGGAAGAACACCCTCTCCCCAGCCCTCTCCCGCAAGCGGGAGAGGGGGCCGTTCGGAGTGGTCGGATAGTTCAGCGTCAGCCGGCGAGTTCGTAGGGCGTATAACCGTTCGCGGTTATCCGCCGCATCTCGGTGCGGGGCGCAGGACAGTCGCACCTACGCCGCCCCACCCGCGCCATTCCCATGTAGGAACGCGCCCTGCGCGCGATATCACGGGCAGGGCCCGCGCCTACAGGTCGCCGTGAAGCCCGGCATTCCTCCCCCCGTAGGAGCGGACCTTGTCCGCGATAGCCGGACGATCCGGCGCGATTCGCGGATGAGATCCGCTCCTACGCCGCCCCACCCGCGCCATTCCCATGTAGGAGCGCGCCCTGCGCGCGAAATCGCGGGCAGGGCCCGCTCCTACACAGGTCGCCGTGAAGCACGGCATTCCTCTCTGTAGGAGCGGACTCCGTCCGCGATCCGCCGCGCCGCTAGCGGGCGCGGGTCACCTGCGGCAGCGCGTAGCTGCCATCGAGGATGCTGGCGGCCGGCTGGTACAGGCGCAGCAGCAGGTAGAAGTCGCCCTTGGGCGCCGGCAGCCAGTTGGCCTTGCCTGCACCGGCCGGCTGGGCGTGCTGGATTGGAATGCTGATCGAGCCGTCCGCGGCGACCTGCAGGCCCGGGGTGTCCGAGCCGACCTTGTAGCGGCCGATGGGGTTGTCCACCAGCATCTTGTCGCCGGCGTTGTAGATCGTCAGCGACCAGAACGCCCCCACCGGCGGCGCCTTGGCGAAGGTCAGGCGGTACGGGTTCTCGCCGTTGAGCGGCTTGCCCTGCTCGTCGGTGAAGCGGATCGGGTAGACCGCCTCCTCCGCCAGGTTGCCGCCCAGGTAGGCGCCGGCCATGACCGAGCGGCCCGGGTAGTCGTAGCCGAACTCCTTGACCAGGGCCACGTTCCAGCCATTGCGCAGCACGGTGGAGGTCATGGTGGCCTTGCCGGCCACCAGCGGGCCGTCGGCCAGGGCGCGCTTGAGCCCGCGCAGTTGCTCGGCGGTCAGCTTGCTGCGGTCGAAGCCGTGCTCGGGGGTGAGGCCGATGCGCGCCAGTTGCCCCACCAGCGCCTGGTCCACGGTCTTCATGCGGTTGTGCTGCATGGCGTAGCCCAGGTGGGTGAAGAAGCCCAGTTCGTCGCCATCGATCGACGGCAGCGCCGGCAGGCTTTGCTTCGCCGGCACGTAGCCGGCCTTGCCCAGCTGGCTCAGCGGGCGCAGGTCGAACTGTTTCTGCAGCGCCAGCACCGGCGCCAGGTCCTCGCCCTGGCGGATGTGCACGCGGCCCCACAGCCAGACCTTGTCGGTGCTCACCGGCAGCGCCTTGACGCCTTCGGGCAGGGTGCCCTTCCAGAGCGGCGGCACCAGGGCGAAGCGCCCGGCCTGGGTGCCGGTGGCGCGACGGCCGATGTAGTGCTCCAGGTCGTGGTACATGTCGAAGACGTTGATCACGTAGTAGCGGTCGGCGGTGTCCGGCACGCTCAGCACGTAGGGCTCGTCCAGCTTGACCACCGCGCTCATGTACAGGGTGTCGTTGTTGGCGGTGGGCATGTCCTTGTCCGCCGGGGTGGACAGCGCCGTGGCCCAGCCGATCTGGTTCAGCGGCCCGCGGTAGCTGGTCGGCGGCTTGTTCGCCGGCACATCGATGTACTCGCGCAGGATCCGCTCCAGGCGCACCAGCGGGTAGCCCCAGGTGTAGGCCATCACCCCCAGGTTGTAGGCGTCGATCTCCTGGGCCTGGGCGACCTTCTGCGGCGTCATCACCAGGCTGACCTGCGGATCGGCATAGCTCGGCGCGGCCAGGCAGTGGCCGGCGACCAGGGCGACGGCCACGCTCAGCGCGGACAGCATCGTGCGTGTGGCTTTCATCATGAACTCCTTGCTCTGGGTTGGAACTGGTGCGGCCCCCGTCTGCGCGTCAGAACGAAGACAGGGGCACGGAAAGCGTCAGGTAGGCCGCGTGGCCCTCCAGGCGGTTGTAGGCGCCCTGCTCCTTGTAGGCCTTCAGGCGCAGCGACCAGGGCCGCGCGCCGGGGAAGTTCCAGGCCAGGGTCGCGCCCAGGGCCCGGGCGCGCCCCCGGAAGGGCCCGAGGCTGGCGCCGCGGCCGCCGTCGCCGGTCAGCTGGCGGTAGTGGTAGCCGACCAGGCCGGCGGAGAAGCGCGGGCCGAAGTGCTGCTCGGCGGCCCACTCCAGGTGCGCCTCGTTGCCGCTGCGGTAGTCGGTGGCGGGGTTGGCGGCGTTGATGGTGACACCGGCGGCGACGGACAGGTCCAGGCCGATGGCCGGGTCGAACCAGGTCAGCGCGGCGAAGGGGTCGGCGCCCCAGTGGTGGAAGGCGATGTTGGCCAGGGCCTGGTCGTCGTAGTCGCCGGCCGGCACGTTCAGCGCCAGCCCGCCCTGCCAGTGGAAGTTGCCGCGGTGCCAGCCGAGGAAGGCCGCCAGCACCGGGTCGCCGTAGGTGTAGTTGGAGGCGTGCACGTCGCTGGCGAAGCGCCCGCCCTGGGGCCCGGTCAGCTCGGCATCGACGTCGAGGCCGGGCCCGCCCAGGGGCTGGCTCCAGGACAGCCCCAGGTTGCCGCCGAGCAGTTGCGCGGGCGTGGACCAGAGCAGCGTCGGCATCGCCAGCCAGGTTTCGACCTGGATGCCGGCCACCACCTTGCCGTTGAGGGGGAAGTCCCGGCTCGCCCCGGCGCTGCCGTCGTAGCGGTAGAGGTCGTTCTGCAGGTACAGCCCCGGCGGCGGCAGCACCCCGGCCATGGGGCCGCGGGAACCGAGCAGGTAGAAGCCGGCGCCGTTCTCCACCGCCCAGCCCTGGCCGGCGCCGAACAGCAGGCAGCCGGCCAGCAGGGTGGATTTACAGCGCATGCCAGGCATCCGTCATGGCAGCAGGTGGCTGCCCATCGCCAGGCCGATGGGCGTGGCGCTGGGCGCGGCCGCGGCGGCCGGTTCGTCGAGTCGCTCGAAGTCGGGCATCTTGAACTGCTTGTCGAACAGCGCGTCGGTGCCGCCGTAGAAGCGCAGGGCCGGCAACGGCCGCTTGCCGCCGGTGGGAATCCAGTTGGACTCCAGGCCCTTGGGCGCCTGCGGGCCGACGTAGAGGGTGACGCTGCCGTCGGCGTTCTTCTTCATCTTGTCCAGGCCGTAGGAGTCCAGCGTGGTGCGGTTCTGCCGGGTGTAGATGAAGGCCATGGTGGCGCGGTCGTAGACGGTCAGCGACCAGAACTGCTTCACCGGCATGTCGGCCGGCACCACCAGCCTGTAGCTGGCGCCCGCCTCCAGCGGGCGGCCCTGGCTGTCGGCCATGGCCATCAGGTAGTAGGCCGCCGGCCGCTCGGGCACCTGCCGCGGCACCAGGGTGCACCAGAAGAACGCCAGGGCGCGGCCGTCCACGTCGAGGCGCCCGGGGTAGTCGAAGCCGAAGCCGCGGTTGGCGTCCGGCAGCAGCAGCGGCACGTACTGGCGGTCGGCCCAGTAGTAATAGTCCCGGGGCAGCTGGTCGAAGCGCTGCTGCAGGTAGTACCAGACGTCCACCACGGCCTGGCGCATGGCCCGGCGGGTCTTCTCGTCCGGCTGGTAGGGCTTGCCCTGCTCGATGCCCAGCGAGGCCAGCAGGCCGAGCATGTGCTTGTCCTCGGGCTGCACCGGCTCGTAGGTGACGGTGTCGTGGAGCAGCTGGAAGTAGCGCTCGTCCTGCGGCAGCAGGGACGAATAGCGCTGTTTCACGGGGTCGGCGAAACGCTGCTGCGGCGGCTTGGCCGCCTGCGACAGGTAGTACATCTTCAAGCGCTTGGCATAGGCGTAGGCGTCCGCCGCGCTCTTGCCCGGCGCGCGCACCGAGCGGAAGGCGAAGACGATCCGCCGCGTCGGCGACACCACCTGGCGGTAGCCGGCCGGCACCGTGCCCTTGAAGTCCGGGCCGGTGAGCAGCAGCTTGTCGCCGCGGCCGGCGTCGATGCCGGAGGGGCCGATGTCGGCGATGGTCCGCTGCCAGGCGTCCACCACCTGGCCGTAGAGGCTGCCGTCCGGGCCGGCCGGCGGCACCTCCAGCACCACCGGCTCGCGCTTGAGGTCGGAATAGGCGAAGACGTAGGGCGTGGAGCTGTTGGCGGTCCAGGTCTCGAACTTGGGCGTGGCCGTGCCGGACATGGCGACTATGTCGTTGTCCTTGATGCCGAGCCCGCCGAGGGTGGCCTCCCGCCCGCCCTGGGTCTGCACCCTGGGCAGCGACCAGAGCACCGCCTCGAAGGCGCGCTGGTACTTCACCTGGTAGTCGAAGTCGCTCACCGAGGGCTTTTCCCCCGCGGCGGGTTGCCCGCCCACCGGTTCCGTGGTGACGGACTCGGCCGCCTGGCCCTGCAGGGCCAGGGCCAGCAACAGCGGCATCATCAGAGTTCTACGCGACATGGGTGGCTCCCCTGGAAATGACGGACGGGTCGCCGGCCACGGCCCCAGCCGCGGCCGGCGCGGCTCAGCGGCGCTCGGCCTGCAGCGCCTTGGCGAGGGTCTGGTCGGTGAGCCAGCGCAGCAGCGAGCTGGTCTTGCGCGCCATGCCCCGCAACAGCCGGGCGCGCAGGCCCGGGGTGATCATGAATTCGCGCTTGCGCAGCCCGGCGAGGATGCCGGCCACGGCTTCCTCCACCGTCAGCACCCCGGCGGTGGCGTTGAGCGCCTCGGTGACCTTGCTGCCGTGCTGGCGCTCGTAGGTCAGCAGCGGCGTGGCGATCTCGCCGGGGCACACCACGGAGACGTCGATGCCGCGCGGCTTCTGCTCCAGGCGCAGGACCTCGGCCAGGCCCACCACGCCGAACTTGGAGGCGCAGTAGGCGGCCTGGGTGTAGCCGCCCATGATTCCCGACAGCGAGGCCACCAGCACCAGGTGGCTGCCCCGCTGCATGTAGCGCAGCGCGCCGGCGGCGAAGTTGCGGCTGCCGATCAGGTTGATGCGCACCACCAGCTCGAAGGTTTCCGCCGGCAGCTCGGTGAACAGCGCGGTGCGCAGGATGCCGGCGGAATTGAAGGCGAAGTCCGGCGCGCCCATTTTGGTGGCGGCGGCGTCCACCGCCGCGTCCACCTCGGCGGCCTTGGTGATGTCGACGATGAAGGCCTCGACCTTCTGCTGCGGCTGCCGGCACAGGGCGCGCAGCTCGGCGAGCACGCCCTCGTCCACCCGCAGGTCGAACAGCGCCACGCTGGCGCCCTCGCCCACCAGGGCCTTGGCGACCTGCAGGCCGATGCCGCTGCCGGCGCCGGAAATGAAGGCGACGCGCGGCGCGCCGTGGATCCACTGACTCATGCCTGGCTCCCCAGTCCTGCTGTTGCACTTGCGGCGCCTGCCGACGCCTGGCGTTGTGTACGGAAATGCTCGGCCAGCTCCGCCATGGCCGCCTCGAAGCTCACCGGCGGCCGGTAGTCGAGCAGGCGCCGGGCCTTGTCGATGGCGAACTCGTTGGGCCCGCCCATCAGGCGGAAGGTCTGCCGCGTCAGGTGCGGGCGCTGCGTCTGCTTGCGCAGGTGCCCCCACCACTCCAGGGCGCTGGCCATGAAGCGCGCCAGCCAGTTCGGCAGGCTTTTCGGCGGCGGCGTCTGCGCGGCCTGGGCCAGGGCCTCCAGGTAGGTCTTCCAGGTCACGCCGAAGCCGTCGGCGGCGATGAACACCTCGCCATGCACGAACGCCGAGCGCGCGGCAGCGATCAGCAGCGCCACCAGGTTGTTCACGTGCACCAGCCCGGCATCCCAGTCGCCGGAACCCAGCAGGCAGGGCGCGCCTTCGCGCAGCACCTGCACCAGCGAGTTCACCCAGGGCATGCTGCCCACGCCGAAGACGTTGGCCGGCCGCACGATGGTGCCCTTGAGCCCGCGCGCCACGCCCTCGCGGGTGACGCGCTCCTGTTCCTGCTTGCAGAACTCGTAGGCCGACGACGGCACGCCGACCGGGCTGTCCTCGCTCAGCCGGCCCTTGGCCAGGGCGCTGGCGAAGGCGCAGACGCTGGTGGTCACCACGAAGTGCGCGCCCCAGCCCAGGGCCAGTTCGATGGCCTGCTCGGTGCCCTTGACGGTCACTTCCACGTGGGACTGGGTGCTGCCCCAGTCGCTGACCACCGCGGCCAGGTGGAAGATGGCGTCCACCGGGCCGATCCGCTCGCGCAGTTCGAGCAGCCGGCGCACGTCGCCGACCACCACCCGGACGTTATCGCCCCACTCCGCCGGCACGGCTTCGCCGGGCATCATCAGGGCGACCACGGCCACCTGCTCGGCCAGCAACTGGCGCACCAGGTGACGGCCGATGAAGCCGCCGGCGCCGGTGACGAATGCGCTCTGCAAGCGGCTCATCTCACTCACCGAGCACGATCAGCTTGTCGCAGCTCTTGCCTTCGGCCGCGCACAGCGCGCGGTAGACGGCCAGCGCGGTCTTGGCGTCGAGGATGCGGATGACGTCGCCCTTCTCGTCGATGTCGACGTTGCTGCCGAAGATGGCGAACCAGACGTCGGCGATCTCCGTGGCGTCCTCGGCCACGCACAGGGTGTGCAGCGAATGCGCCGGCTCGTAGAGGTAGGAACCGGCCTTGTTCACCTTGTCCGGGTATTCGCGGTAGAACCACTCGCCCTGCAGGGTGACGGCGAACACCGGGCCGGTGTGGTAGTGGGTGTCGACGCCGAAGCCCGGCTTCATGCGGGTGCGGTTGATCCACAGGTTCTGGTTCAGGTCCACGTGCAGCAGCTGGATGGTGGAACCGTCGGGCAGGGCGACCCAGGGCAGGTCGTCCTCCAGCAGCAGGATCGCCTCGCGGGCGTGGTCGCGGGACACCACGGGGGCGTTCTGCATGGCGGCGAAGACTTGCATGGCGGCGGGGCTGAGCTGGCTCATCGGGGGTAAAACTCCGGTCTTGTTGTTCTGCGCGCGACGGGCGCGCGGGGGTAAACCTGGCGGCCGTCGGGCGGCCGCCGGGGAATCATTTCTCGGCCTGTTTGGTGATCTGTTCCTTGAGCTGGTCGAAGCTCAGCGACACGCCCTTCTGCGCCGGCGGGAAGTCCCTGAAGGTCTTCAGGTGCGCGACTATGGCGTCGGTCATGCGGTTGAACAGGTAGGTCTTCTTCTGCAGCAGGTTGGCGCGCGGGCCGGGCGCCTGGTCGTAGCTCTCGAAGGGGTCCTGGCGGATGTTGAACAGCCAGGGCATCTCCAGCGTGGTGGTGCTGCCGTAGTAGCCGTCGCGGGTATAGAAGTGCGCCTTCCACTGGTCCAGGCGCACGGCCTGCAGGCGGCTCTCGGCGTAGTAGAAGATCTCGTGGCGCGCCGACTGGTCGGTCTTGCCTTCCCAATAGGCCAGGTTGTCGAGGCCGTCGATATAGTTCTTCTTCACCACGCCGGTGCCCAGGTCGTCGCCCTTGGCCAGGCGCTCGCGCACGTCGGGCATGCCGGCGGCGGCCGCCAGGGTGGTGAACAGGTCCTCGTGGGACTGGATGCCGTTGAGCTCCTCGCCCGCCGGGATGTGCCCCGGCCAGCGCACCATCATCGGCACGCGCACGCCGCCTTCCCAGGTGGTCATCTTGGTGCTGCGGTACGGGCTGGTGCCGCCGAACGGGTAGGTCTCGTGCTCCGGGCCGTTGTCGGTGGAGTAGATGACGATGGTGTTGTCGGTGATGCCCAGGTCGTCGAGCTTCTTCAGCACCGTGCCGACGTCCTCGTCATGCTGCAGCATGCCGGCGCAGTGTTCGTCCTCGCCGCTGGTGAACTGCTTGCAGCGCTCCAGGTACTGGTTCGGCGTGTGGGTGAAGACGTGCATGCGCGTGGTGTTGATCCAGGCGAAGAACGGCTTCTTCTGCGCCACGGCCTTGTCCATGAACTTGAACGAGGCCTGGATCAGTTCCTGGTCGACGGTTTCCATGCGCTTGCGCGTCAGCGCGCCGGTGTCCTCGCAGCGCTGCCTGCCCCATTTGCCGAAGCGCGGGTCCTCGCCGGACGTCTCGCTGTCGGTGGCGTAGCAGTGCAGCACGCCGCGCGGGCCGTAGCGCTTCTTGAAGCCGGGGTCGCTCGGGTAGTCGACGTCCTCCGGCTCTTCCTCGGTGTTGAGGTGGTAGAGGTTGCCGAAGAACTCGTCGAAGCCGTGCACCGTCGGCAGGTGCTCGTTGCGGTCGCCCAGGTGGTTCTTGCCGAACTGGCCGCTGGTGTAGCCCTGGGTCTTGAGCACCTCGGCCAGGGTCACGGTCTGCGGCTTGAGGCCCAGCGGCCCGCCCGGCTGGCTGACGGTGGTCATGCCCGAGCGGATCGGCAGCTGGCCGGTGATGAAGGCGGCGCGCCCGGCGGTGCAGCTGGGCTGCGCGTAGTGGTCGCTGAAGATGGCGCCGCCCTTGGCGATGCTGTCGATGTTCGGCGTGCGGTAGCCCATGGCGCCATGGCTGTAGGCGCTGAGGTTCCACATGCCGACGTCGTCGCCGAAGATCACCACGATGTTGGGCTTGTCCGCCGCCTGGGCGGCGCCGCCCAGCACGGGCAGAACGAGAAACAGCAGGCGCGCGGCCAGGGTCGCGGCGCGGCGTGGCAGGTATTTGCGGGTCATGTTTCTTATTCTCGGTTTATCATCAACGGCGGGGCGTGGCTGGCCGCCAACAGGCAAGGCGGGACAGCACGCTCGAACGGCCACATGAAACGGCAAGAGGACGCTGGCGAACATGCCAGAAAGGGACAAAAACCGAACCAAAGTGGCCACGCCGGTCCAGCCGCGGCACCGCGGCGCCATGGGCCGGGTGCTGGCGCGCTTTCTCAGCGAGCACAGCGAAGCCGAGGAATTCGACCGGACGCAGCTGGAACGCCTGTGGCAACGCGCGGCGCGCATCGACCCGGCCATCGGCCTGCACCTGTTCAGCCACTTCCTGCCCAGGGAGCGCTTCGTGCTGGTGCCCCTCACCCTGTGCTGCGCCAACGTCGGCGAGGCCCTGCAGCACTGGCAGCGCTTCGCCCGCCTGGGCTCGGACCTCGATCGCCTGCGCGTCGTCGAAGCCGCTGGCGAAGTGGCACTGGAGGTGCAGATAGAGGCCTCGGAGCGGCTGCGTCGGCACTACAGCGAACATGCCCTGGTGATGACCATGACGCAGCTGCGCGAAGGCTGCGTGCACTCAGTGCTGCCGCTGCGCGCCGAGTTCGCCTATTCGCGGCCGCCCTACCACGCCGAGTACCGGGAATTGTTCGGCCCGAACCTGCAGTTCGGCTGCGAACGCAGCCGCCTGGTCTTCGACAGGAGCCTGCTGGAAGAGCCGATGCGCGGCCACCACCCGGTGCTGGTGGAGCTGATCGTCAGCGGCCTGGAACAGCGCCTGGCGCGCCTGCAGCAGTTCAGCGGGGCCGCCGCGCGGGTGGCGCAGCACATCCGCGGCGAGCTGGAAAGCGGCGCCGCGCCCAGCCTGGAGAGCGCCGCGGCGGCGCTGCACATGACCCCGCGCACCCTGCGCCGGCGCCTGCTGGAGCAGGACCTGGGCTACCGTCAGGTGCTGGCCGCGGTGCGCACGGAGCTGGAGCAGTACCTGGAGCTGCAGGGCCTGGACCGCGAACGCATCGCCACCCGCCTCGGCTACGCCGACACCGCCGCCTACCTGCGCGCGCGCAAGCGCTGGCAGGAATGCCAGGAAGACTGAAGCCTCACACCCGGGCCAGTTCCTCCAGCCGGCCCTGGTCGAGCAGCACGACGCTGCCGTACTTCTGCGCGATCATGCCGTCCTGGCCCCACTGCTTCAGCAACTGGCTGACCCGCTGGCGGGTGCTGCCCAATAGCAGCGCCAGGGTTTCCTGGGACAGGCGCAGCTCGATGGCCAGCCCGCCCCCGGCGTTGGCCGAGCCGAAGGCCGCGGCCAGCGCCAGCAGGCGGCTGGCCAGGCGCTGCTCCAGCGTCTGGGTGGAAAAGGCCTCGAAACCCACCAGCAGCGCGCGCAGCAGCGAACTCTGCAGGTGCAGCAGGAAGCGCGAGAAGGCGGGATGGCGGCCGATCAGGCCTTCGACGTCCGCCGGGGTGAGCTGCAGCACCAGGGACGGCATGGCCGCCTGGGCATCGTGGATGCGCGGCAGGCCATCGAGCAGCGACACCAGGCCGACCCAGCAGCCCGGCTCGTAGAAGTTCAGCACCGCCTCCAGGCCGTCCCGGGAAGTGCCGCTCAGGCGCAGCGAGCCCTCCAGCACTATGTACAGCCCATCGGCCCTGTCGCCGCGGCGGAACAACCGCTGCCCGGCCGCCAGCCGGCGTTGCCGGCCGTGGGCAAGGACATCGTCGCGCACCTCCGCCGGCAGCAGGGCGAACGAGGGGTTGCCCAGCAGCGTCCGCAGGTGGCTTGCCGATACCTCGGAAGGGGTAGTCATGAGTACTCCTACAGCGTCCTCGCATTGCAAATACCTAACAGTCTCCCGCGGTATCGCGCCGCACTATTTTTCCAACGATCGTCGTGGCGCCACGAGCCGCCCGGCGGGCACGCCCTGCCCGCCCCGCCGCTTGTACCGCGCACAAGGCGCCAGAACAAGAATAAGCAGGAGACACCGTGATGAATGCCCCTCTGCCTCACCAGGGCGTCAGCCTCGACGACAAGTTCGAAATCCGCGACGGCTGGATCTACCTCACCGGCACCCAGGCCCTGTCGCGCCTGCCGTTGCAGCAGCGCTGGCGCGACCAGGCCGCGGGCCTGGACACCGGCGGCTTCATCTCCGGCTACCGCGGCTCGCCGCTGGGCCGCTACGACATGGAGCTGTGGGCCCAGCAGGCGCGCCTGGAGGCCAACAACATCCACTTCATGCCGGGGGTCAACGAGGACCTAGCGCTCACCGCGGTGTGGGGCTCGCAGTACGCAGGCCTGCTGCCCGGCGCCAACGTGGACGGCGTGTTCGGCATCTGGTACGGCAAGGGCCCGGGCACCGACCGCAGCGCCGACGCCATGCGCCACCTGGGCAGCGCCGGCACCCACAGGCACGGTGGCGTGCTGGCCATCGCCGGCGACGACCACGGCGTCAAGTCCTCCTCGGTCATCAACTTCTCCGACCCGATCTTCATCGCCGCCGGCCTGCCGATCCTCTACCCGTCGAACACCCAGGAACTGCTCGACCTGGGCCTGCACGGCTTCGCCATGAGCCGCTTCAGCGGCTGCGCCGTGGGCTTCAAGGTGCACAACGACGTGGTCGAGGGCGGCGGCTCGGTGCGCGTCGGCCCCGACTCGCCGCGCATCGTCCTGCCCGAATTGCAGGTTGCCCCGCACCTCGGCCCGCAGGGCCTGAACATCCGCACCTTCGATATCCCGCTGATGGGCGAGGAACGCCTGGTCAACCACCGGCTGCCGGCGGCCGTGGCCTATGCCCGCGCCAACCGGCTCAACCATCTGCTGCAGGAAGTGCCCGGCGCCCGGCTCGGCGTGCTGTCGGCCGGCAAGTCGTACCAGGACGTGCTGCAGGCCCTGGCCGGGATGGGCCTGGACGAGACGCGCCAGCGCGAGCTGGGCCTGCGCATCGGCAAGGCCGGGCTGATCTGGCCGCTGGACCCGCAGTTCGTCGGCGAATTCGCCGACGGGCTGGACGCCATCCTGGTGGTCGAGGAAAAGCGCGGCATCCTCGAAGACCAGGTCAAGGGCATCCTCTACGACCTGGCGCTGCCCAACCACCCGCGGGTGGCCGGCAAGTACGCGGCGGCCCAGGCCTTCGCGCCCGAGCATGGCGAGGCGGTGCTGCAGGGCTGGGGCGAGCTGTCGCCGACGCAGATCATGCACGCCATCCACGGGCAACTGCGCAAGCTGCACCCCGAGCTGCCCGCCATGGCCCTGCCGCCGGCCACCAACAAACTGCCCGACCCGGCCTCGCCCAACCGCAACCCCGGTTTCTGCTCGGGCTGCCCGCACAACCGCTCGACCCAGGTGCCCGACGGCTCGCGGGCCATGGTCGGCATCGGCTGCCACGCCATGGCCGTGCTGCACGACCCGATCAAGACGCCGCCGATGTTCACCCAGATGGGCGGCGAAGGCATGCACTGGCTGGGCCAGCACCGCTTCACCGGGGAGAAGCACGTATTCGTCAACATCGGCGACGGCACCTACTTCCATTCCGGCTTCCTGGCCATCCGCCAGGCCATCGCGGCCAAGGCCAACATGACCTACAAGGTGCTGTTCAACGGCTTCGTCTCCATGACCGGCGGCCAGCCCATCGACGGCGAGCTGACGGTGCCGCAGGTGGTCAGCGAGCTGATGGCCGAGGGCGTCCGGCACATCTTCGTGCTGACCGACGACCTGGCCAAGCACCCCGCCGGCAGCCTGCCGGCCGGCGTGCCGCTGCTGCACCGCGCCGAGCTGGATGCGGTGATGCTGCGCTGCCGCGAGATCGAAGGGGTGTCGGTGATCGTCTACGACCAACCCTGCGCCACCGAGCGCCGGCGCCTGCGCAAGCGCGGCAAGTGGGCCGATCCGGCCAAGCGCAGCTTCATCAACGCGGCCGTCTGCGAGGGCTGCGGCGACTGCTCCAGGGCCTCCAACTGCCTGTCCATCGAACCGCTGGAAACCCCCTTCGGGCGCAAGCGCAAGATCAACCAGAGCTCGTGCAACAAGGACTACTCCTGCGTCGAGGGCTTCTGCCCGAGCTTCGTCACCGTGCACGGCGGCAAGCTGCGCAAGACGCGCACCGCGGGCGTGGGCGCGGCGGACTTTCCGGCCATCGCGGAACCGGCGCTGCCGGCGCTCGCCGGCGAGTTCTCGCTGCTGATCACCGGCGTCGGCGGCACCGGCGTGGTCACCATCGGCCAGGTGCTCGGCATGGCCGCGCACATCGAGGGGCTGGCGGTCTCGGTGCTGGACGTCACGGGCCTTGCGCAGAAATACGGCGCCGTGATGTCCCACGTGCGCATCGCCGCCGATGCGCAGCGCCTGCATGCCACGCGCATAGCCACGGCCGAAGCCGACACCATAGTGGGCTGCGATCTGGTGGTGACCGCTGGCGACGAGGCGCTGACGCGCGTGCGCCCCGGCCGCACCCGGGTGATAGTGGCGAGCGACCTGGTGCCCACCAGCGACTTCGCGCGCAACCCCGACTGGAAGATGGATGCCGGCGCGCTGGTCGAACGCATCCGCCAGCGCTGCGGCGACGGCCAGCTGCTGGCCATGGAGGGCCTGCGCATCGCCGCGCAGCTGATGGGCGACAGCATCGCCGCCAACATGTTCATGCTCGGCGCGGCCTGGCAGCTGGGCAGCGTGCCGCTGTCCCACGCGGCCATCATGCGCGCGCTGGAACTCAACGCCGTGCAGGTCGATTTCAACAAGGCGAGCTTCCTCTGGGGCCGCCGCGCGGCGGTCGATCTGCAGGCGGTGGAACAGGCCGCCTGCGCCGGCAAGCCGGTCGTGCCCGCGCCACGCCTCGACATGTCCCTCGACGCCATCATCCAGCGCTCCATGGCCTACCTGGCCGAGTACCAGGACAAGGCCTATGCCCGGCGCTACAAGGCCCTGGTGGACCGCGCCATGGCGGCCGAGCGCGGGCTGAACCTGGGTGAGCGCTTCAGCACGGCGGTGGCGCGCTACTACTTCAAGCTGCTGGCGATCAAGGACGCGTTCGAGGTTGCCCGCCTCTACGCTTCCGCCACCTTCAGGCAAGAACTCGATGCCGTGTTCGAGGGCGACTACAAGGTCCACTTCAACGTCGGCGCCTGGCCCTTCGGCGGCCTGGACCAGCACGGCAAGCCGTACAAGCAGGAAGTCGGGCCCTGGCTGCTCAAGGCCTTCGGCCTGCTCAAGCACTGCAAGGGCCTGCGCGGCACCCTCCTCGACCCCTTCCGCAACAGCGCCGAACGCCGGCTCGCATTGCGCCTGCTGGCCGAGTACGAGCGCGAGGTCGACGGCCTGATCGCCAGCCTCGACGCCGGCAACCTCGACACCGCCGTCGCCCTGGCCTCGCTGCCGGAGAAGATCCGCGGCTATGGCCACGTGCGCCAGCGCCATGTCGAGCAGGTGGAAAAGGAACGCGCGCAGCTCAAGGCCTCGCTGCACGACACCGCCCGAGCGCCCGCCGCTCCCCGCTAGGAGACGATCGCATATGGACCCCATAGTCGAGGCGCTGCGCGCCATCGTCGGCGACAACGGCGTGCTCTGCGCGGCCGACCTCGCCAGCCGTTCGGCCGGCGCCTTCCGCGCCGACCATCTGCGGGCGCGGGCGCTGGTGCGCCCGGCCAGCACCGGGGAAGTCGCCGCCGTGCTGCGCTGGTGCCACCAACGGCAGTTGCCGGTAGTACCCCAGGGCGGCCTGACCGGCCTGGTGCGCGGCGCCGATGCCGGGCCCGGCGAGATCATCCTGTCGCTGGAGCGCATGCGCGCCATCGAGGCCATCGACCCGCAACAGCGCACCGCCACCGTGCAGGCCGGCGTCACCCTGCAGGCCCTGCAGGAAGCCGTGGAGGCCCAGGGCCTGGTCTACCCGCTGGACCTGGGCGCGCGCGGCAGCGCCACCCTGGGCGGCACCGCCGCCACCAACGCCGGCGGCACCCGCGTGCTGCGCTACGGCATGACCCGCGACATGGTGCTGGGGCTTGAGGCCGTGCTGGCCGACGGCACCGTGGTGTCGTCCCTGCGTCCGCTGATCAAGAACAACACCGGCTACGACCTCAAGCAGCTGTTCATCGGCAGCGAAGGCACCCTGGGGGTGATCACCCGCCTGGTGCTGCGCCTGCGCGAGAAGCCGCTGGCCAGCCACACCGCGCTGCTGGCGGCGCCGGGCTTCGATGCCGTGGCCGGGCTGCTGCGCCACATGGACCGCGCGCTGGGCGGCTCGCTGTCGTCCTTCGAGGTGATGTGGCAGTCCTTCTACCGCCTGGTGACCACGCCGCCGGCCAGGAGCCTGCCGCCGCTGGGCCAGGAGCACCCCTTCTACGTGCTGGTCGAGGCCCAGGGCAGCCAGCGCGAAGCCGACGGCCAGCGCTTCGAGGCCGCGCTCGAAGCGGCCCTGGAGCAAGGGCTGCTGAGCGACGCGGTGCTCGCCCGCTCCGACGCCGACGCGCAGGCCTTCTGGGCCCTGCGCGACGACGTGGAACAGGTGATGCGGCACGGCATGCCGCTGGGCTTCGACATCTCCCTGCCGATCGCCGAGATGGACGGCTACGTGCGCCAGGTGCAGCGACTGTTGCTCGCGGAAGCCAAGGCGCACTGGCTCTACGTGTTCGGCCACCTGGGCGACGGCAACCTGCACGTGGTCGTCACCCTGCCCCACGCCGACCTCGAACGGTTCAAGCCGCGCATCGAGGCGCTGGTCTACGCGGAACTGCGCGCGCGCGGCGGTTCGGTGTCGGCCGAGCACGGCATCGGGCTGGAGAAGAAGCCCTGGCTGTCGATCACCCGCAGCCCGCAGGAACGCGCGCTGATGGGCGCGATCAAGCGCGCGCTGGACCCCGCCGGCATCCTCAACCCGGGCAAGCTGCTCGACGGCGGCGCGCCATGACCTGCATCACCTGCATCGAGGACCTGCGTGCCCTGGCCCAGCGCCGCGTGCCGCGGATGTTCTACGACTACGCCGACTCGGGCTCCTGGACCGAGAGCACCTACCGCGCCAACCAGGCCGACCTGCAGCAGTTGCTGCTGCGCCAGCGCGTGGCCATCGACATCGACCGGCGCAGCACCGCCACCACCCTGCTCGGCCAGCGCGCCTCCATGCCGCTGGCGCTCGCCCCGGTGGGCGCGCTGGGCATGCAGCATGCCGACGGCGAAATCCTCGCGGCGCGCGCGGCGCGGAGCTTCGGCGTGCCCTTCACGCTGTCCACCATGAGCATCTGCTCCATCGAGGACGTGGCCGAGCACGCCGGCCCCGGCTTCTGGTTCCAGCTCTACGTGATGCGCGACCGCGCCTTCGCCCGGCGCCTGGTCGAGCGCGCCAGGGCGGCCGGCTGCACGGCGCTGGTGCTGACCCTCGACCTGTCGCTGGTGGGCCAGCGCCACAAGGACCTGAAGAACGGCCTGACCGACCCCTCGCGCATGAACCTGCGCCAGTTGCTCGACGTGGCCAGGCACCCGCGCTGGGCGCTGGGCATGGCCGGCACGCCGCGACGGGCGTTCGGCAACGTGGTCGGCCACGCGCCCGGCATCGACAGCATGGCCGACATGGCGCGCTGGCGCGGCGGCGAGCTGGACCCGTCGCTGAACTGGGCCGACGTCGCCGAAATCCGCCGCTGGTGGGACGGCCCGCTGCTGCTCAAGGGCATCCAGGACGTGGACGACGCGCGCAACGCCGTGGCCCGCGGCGCCGACGCCATCGTGGTCAGCAACCACGGCGGGCGCCAGCTCGACGGCACCCAGTCGAGCATCCGCGCGCTGCCGCCGATAGTCGAGGCGGTCGGCGCGCAGACCGAAGTCTGGATGGACGGCGGCATCCGCAGCGGCCAGGACGTGCTCCGCGCCCGCGCCCTGGGCGCGCGCGGCTGCCTGCTGGGGCGCGCCTTCGTCTACGGCCTGGGGGCCCTCGGCGAGGCCGGCGTGAGCCGCGCGCTGGAGATCATCCACAACGAACTGAGCCTGAGCATGGCCTTCTGCGGCCACACCGACATCGACGCCGTCGGCCCGAGCATCTTGCTGCCCCCGTGCCCCTGGCCGGGGGCCAGCGCCCTCCCGCACGGCCCGCTCCATCCGGGACGGGACGCGCGGCTACCCACCGGAGACCTTTCATGACCACGCAAACCCCCATCCAGCGCCTGGAGCGCCTGTTCGCGTTGCAGAAGGCGGCTTTCGCCCAGGACATGTTCCCCAGCGCCGAGACGCGCATCGAGCGCATGTCGCGCATCGTGCCGATGATGTACAGCTACCGCGCCAGGATCCACGAAGCGCTGGCGGCAGACTTCGGCAGCCATCCGGGCGCGGCGGCGGACCTCACCGAAATCCTGCCGATGGTCGAGCGCGTGCGCTTCGACTGCGCCCACGTCCAGCAGTGGATGAAGCCCATCGCCAAGCCGGTCGACCCGGCCACCCAGGGCGAGTCGCGGGCCTACGTGCAGTACAGCCCCAAGGGCGTGGTGTGCAACATGGCGGCGTGGAACTTCCCCTTCGACGTCGGCGTCGGCCCGCTCATCGACATGCTCGGCGCCGGCAACCGGGTGATCCTCAAGCCCTCGGACCTGACGCCCCACAGCGGCGCCCTGCTGCAGGAAATGTTCGCGGCCTACTTCGCCGAGGACGAGGTCGCGGTGGTCAACGGCGACCTGGAGCTGGCCCGGCACTGCGCCACGCTGCCCTGGGACCACCTGCTGTTCACCGGCGGCACGGCGGTGGGCCGCGAGATCATGAAGCGCTGCGCCGAGAACCTGGTGCCGGTCACCCTCGAACTGGGCGGGCGCAACCCCACCATCGTCGGCCGCGACAAGCTCGGCGACGCGCAGACGCTGGCGGCCATCGCCGGCATCAAGGCCATCAAGCGCGGCCAGCTGTGCATCACCGTCGACCACCTGCTGGTGCCCGAGGACGGCCTGCAGGACTTCGTGAAGGCCCTGAGCGAAGTGATGCAGCACAGCTTCGGCCACGACAACGGCGCCAGCAGCGCCAGCGGCATCATCAACCAGCGCCACGTCGAGCGCCTGCAACGCCTGCTGGAGGACGCCCAGGGCAAGAGCGAGCAGGTGATCCGCATCGGCCGCGAGATGGATGCCGGCGCCCGCGACATGCCCTTCCACATCGTGGTCAACCCGCGCGACGACGCCCAGGTGGTGCGCGAGGAAATCTTCGGCCCGATCCTGCCGATCCAGACCTACAAGGACACCGACGACCTCGTCACGCGCATCAACCAGGGCGACACGCCGCTGGGCATCTACCTCTTCAGCGACGACCCGGCGCTGCGCCAGGCGATCGCCACGCGCACCCGCTCGGGCGGCGTGTGCTTCAACATCGCCGTGATGCAGGGCGCGCTGGCCGCCATGGGCTTCGGCGGGGTGGGCGCCAGCGGCATGGGCCGGCACCACGGCGAGGAAGGCTTCCGCGAGTTCTCCAACCCGCGCGGTTTCTACGAGCGCCGCGCCGGCGGCAGCTTCGAGCTGATCACGCCACCCTACGGCGCCGCCACGCGCCAGCTGATCGACACGGTGGCCTACCCGCAGGTGGCGGCTGCGCTGGGGCTCGAACCGTGACCGGCACTGCGCGTCACGCCTGAC
The DNA here is from genome assembly GCF_052367875.1 of Pseudomonas sp. A6. NCBI lineage: Bacteria > Pseudomonadati > Pseudomonadota > Gammaproteobacteria > Pseudomonadales > Pseudomonadaceae > Pseudomonas > Pseudomonas sp. A6. Next base: position 4,055,659 of record NZ_CP198970.1, read on the forward strand.
GGCCGGCCCCGGCGGCGGCCTGCCGCCGGGGCACCGTCCTGCACACCGAGCCTCGCCCGAAACGAGCCGCCGCTGGCGGCGCCATGAGGGAACGAACCATGAAAGCACCTTGGAATACCGGGGCGGCGCTGCTGCTCGCGGCTCCGCTGGCCTGGGCCGGCGGCCCGGCGGCGGTCGACGCCCAGCGCCTGAATGCCGCCGACAGCGAGCCCGGCAACTGGATGAGCACCGGCCGCACCTACGGCGAACAACGCTATTCGCCGCTGGAGCAGGTCAACGAGGGGAACGTGGGGCAGCTCGGCCTGGCCTGGAACTATGGCTTCGGGCTGGACCGCGTGGTCGAGGCCACGCCCCTGGTGGTGGACGGCGTGATGTACACCACCAGCGCCTACAGCATCGTCCACGCGCTGGACGCGCGCACCGGCGAACTGCTGTGGAAGTACGACCCCGGGGTCTACCGCGGCATCCAGGGCTCGGGCTGCTGCGACGCGGCCAACCGCGGCGTGGCGGTGTGGAACGGCAAGGTCTACGTGGGCGTGTACGACGGCCGGCTGGAGGCGCTGGACGCGCACAGCGGGCAGCGCCTGTGGTCGGTGGACACCGTGCTCGACCACGCGCGCAACTACACCATCACCGGCGCCCCGCGCATCATCAAGGGCAAGGTGGTGATCGGCAACGGCGGCAGCGAGTTCGGCGTGCGCGGCTACGTCACCGCCTACGACGCCGAGACCGGCAAGCAGGCCTGGCGCTTCTTCACCGTGCCGGGCGATCCGGCAAAGGGCGACGAGAGCGACACCATCGGCATGATCCGCAAGACCTGGTTCGGCGACCAGTACTGGAAACAGGGCGGCGGTGGCACCGTGTGGGACTCGATGGCCTACGACGCCGAACTCGACCTGCTCTACCTCGGCGTCGGCAACGGCGCCTTCTGGAACTACGGCCAGCGCTCGCAGGGCAAGGGCGACAACCTGTTCCTCTCCTCCATCGTCGCGGTCCGCCCCGACACCGGGCAGTACGTCTGGCACTACCAGACCACGCCGGGCGACGCCTGGGACTACACCGCCACGCAGCACATCATCGTCGCCACCCTGGCCATCGACGGCAAGCCGCGCAAGGTGGTGATGCAGGCGCCGAAGAACGGCTTCTTCTACGTGCTGGACGCGGCGACGGGCAAGCTGCTCTCGGCCGCCCAGTACGCCCCCAAGGTCAACTGGGCCAAGGGCGTGGACCTGGACAGCGGCCGGCCGCTCATCGACCCGGAGGCGGCCGACTACTGGAGCAAGGGAGAGGCCAGGCTGGTGTTCCCCGGCTCCCAGGGCGGGCACAACTGGCACCCGATGAGCTACAGCCCGAAGACCGGCCTGGTCTACATCCCCACGCAATCGACGGCCGACATCCACCAGCCGAAGGCGAAGCTGGATACGCCCGCCAAGGGCCAGTGGAACACCGGGATGGAAATCCCGCCGATGCCCCGGGACAGCAAGAGCATCGACGAATTCGCGCAGATCTATACCGGCAAGCTGCAGGCCTGGGACCCCGTGCGGCAGAAAGAGCTCTGGTCGGTGCCCTACGCGCAGATCGCCAACGGCGGCACCTTGGCCACCGCCGGCAACCTGGTGTTCCAGGGCACCCACGATGGCCGCCTGCTGGCCTACGCGGCCGACAGTGGCAAGCTGCTGTGGCAGCGCGAGGTGAGCAGCGGTGTGGTGGCCGCGCCCATCACCTACAGCGTGGACGGCGAGCAGTACGTGACCTTCAGCAGCGGCTGGGGCGGCGCCTACCCGATCACCTTCGGCGCCCTGTCCGAGCGCACCCGCGGCGTGCCCGACGCCCGGGTGTTCACCTTCAGGCTCGGCGGCAGCGCGCCCATGCCCGCGGTCCGGCGGCGCGCCATCGTACTGCCCGAGCCGCCGCCGCTGAGCGCCGACGCGGCCACGGTGGCGGCCGGCGACCAGCTGTTCCGCCAGCACTGCGGGGTGTGCCACGGCCTGGGCGCCTTCAGCGCGAACGTGATCCCCGACCTGCGCTACATGACGGCGCAGACGCACGAGGACTTCCAGAGCATCGTCGCCGGCGCGCGGGCCGGCCGGGGCATGCCGCCGTTCGCCGGGCGGCTGGCGCCGGAGCAGGTGGAGCAGATCCGCGCCTACCTGATCGAGCGCGCCCACGACCGGCGCGCCGAACTGCAGGCCGCGGGCCAGCCGGCGGCGGGCACCTAGGTTCGCTGGGCTAGCGGTCCGGCCGCTCCTGGGCCAGCGTCTGCAGGGCGTCCGGGCGCAGCAGCAGGAGCTGGCCGTAGCGCTGGCGGATCAGGCCCTGCTGCTCCCACTGCTTGAGCACCTGGTTGACGCGCTGGCGGGTGGCGCCGATGAGCTGCGCCATGGACTCCTGGGACAGCCGCAGGTCCAGGCTCACCCCTTCGGCCTCCTTCGCCCCGAAGGATTCGCTCAGCCCCAGCAGGCGCCCGGCCAGGCGCTGCTCCAGCGACTGCGTGGAAAACGCGGAGAAGGCCACCAGCATGGCGCGCAGGCGCGACACCTCCAGGTCCAGCAGCATGCGCACCAGCGCCGGGTGCCGATCGCACAGCTCGCCCAGCGCCAGCGGGCTGATATGCAGCACCTGGGAGGGCACGTGGGCATGGGCGTCGTGCAGGCGGTTGCTGTGGTCGAGCATCGACACCTCGCCCAGCCAGGTGCCCGGCTCGTAGAAGTTCAGCACCGCCTCCTGGCCATCGCGGGTGGTGTTGCTCAGGCGGATGATGCCCTGCAGCACGATGTACAGGCCATCCGGCGGCTCGCCGCAGCGGAACAGCTGCTGGCCGGTGTTCAGCGCGCGCACGCCGGCGCGGGCCAGCATGTCGTCGCGAACCTGCTCCGGCAGGCCGCCGAACCAGGGGCTGGCCAGCAGCACGGCGAGGTGCGACTCCGACAACATCGAGGGGAAGGTCACGCCTGAAGGCTCCATGGAATCCGGGACGTTGCCGCCATTATTCGGCCGACGGGCGAACCAGCACAAGGCGCATCGGCGGCCTCCCCCAAACGGCCGCGACGGCGGAGCGGGCGCCGGCGTGACGGACGTCAAATTCAGGACAGTCGCCGGCCCCCGCCACGCCTTAGCCTCGGGCGCTCCACCACAACACCTACAAGAAGGAATGCCCCATGGCCCACGAACTCGCCCTCCCCCATGTCCGCGACCAGGTGAGCGACGAAGAATGGCAACTGCGCGTCAACCTCGCCGCGTGCTACCGGCTGGTCGCCCTGTTCGGCTGGACCGACCTGGTCTTCACCCACATCAGCGCCCGCGTCCCCGGCCCCGAGCATCACTTCCTGATCAACCCCTACGGGCTGCTGTTCGACGAGATCACCGCCTCCAACCTGGTGAAGATCGACCAGGACGGCAACAAGGTGATCGACAGCCCCTACGACGCCAACCGCGCCGGCTTCGTCATCCATAGCGCCATCCATGCCGCGCGCCACGACATCCAGTGCGTGCTGCACACCCACACCCGCGCCGGCGTCGCGGTCAGCGCCCAGGAATGCGGCGTGCTGCCGATCAGCCAGCAGTCCACCTTCGTGCTCTCCTCGCTGGCCTACCACGACTACGAGGGCGTGGCCCTGCGCGACGACGAGAAGCCGCGCCTGCAGGCGGACCTGGGCAACAAGCTGTTCTTCATGCTGCGCAACCACGGCCTGCTCACCGTCGGCCGCAGCGTCGCCGACGCCTTCCTCAACATGTACACCTTCGAGACCACCTGCCAGATCCAGCTGGCGGCCCAGGCCGGCGGCCAGCTGGTGCAGGTCGATCCGCAGATCATCGACGGCGTGGCCGAGGTGGTCGACAAGCAGACCGGCGGCCAGGGCGGCGACTTCGTCTGGCCGGCGCTGCTGCGCAAGCTCAACCGCATCGACACCAGCTATCGCGACTGAGGAGCCAGCGATGAACAGCATTCCCTGCATCGCCCTGTCGCGCCAGGTACCCGATGCGCTGTTGGGAAGCCTGCGCGAACGGGCCGAGCTCCGCATGCCCGAACGCGGCCTCCCGGATGACCTGGGCGAGCTGCTGAGCGGGGCCGACTACGCCCTGGTGCTGCCCGCCGACCGCATCGACGCCGCCCTGCTGGAGCGCTGCCCGCGCCTGAAGGTGCTAAGCACCGTCAGCGCCGGCTTCGACCACATCGACGTGGCCGCCTGCACGGCCCGCGGCATCCGCGTCTGCAACACCCCCAAGGCGGTCGCCGCGGCCACCGCCGACCTCGCCTTCGGCCTGCTGCTGGCCGCGGCCCGGCGCATCGTCGAGGCCGACGCCTTCGTCCGCGGCGGCGGCTGGCGCGCCGACTCCTCGCCGCTGTTCGGCCAGGACGTGCACCACAAGCAGCTGGGCATCCTCGGCCTGGGCAGCATCGGCATGGAAGTGGCCAAGCGCGCCCGCGGCTTCGACATGGACGTCACCTACTGCAACCGGCGGCGCCTGCCGGTGGAGGAAGAAGTCCGGCTCGGCGTGCGCTACCTGGACTTCGACAGCCTGCTGGAGCAGAGCGACGCGCTCATCCTGCAACTGCCCTACAGCGCCGCCACCCACCACATCATCGGCGCGCCGCAGCTGGCACGGATGAAGCCCGAGGCCATCCTGATCAACACCGCCCGCGGCGGCCTGGTGGATGAAACCGCCCTGGCCACGGCCCTGCGCGAAGGCCGGCTGGCGGCGGCCGGGCTGGACGTCACCGAAGGCGAGCCGGCGGTGAACCCGGCGCTGCTCGGCCTGCCCAACCTGGTGCTGTCGCCGCACAACGGCGCCTCCACCCGCGAGACGCACAAGCGCATGACCCTCGAGGCCTTCGACAACCTGCTCGACGCCCTGCAGGGCGCGCCGCTGCGCAACTGCATCAACCCGCAAACAACAGAGGAGTGCTGCCCATGAGCGTGCATTGCGTAGTCGTGTCCTGGCTGAAAGAGCCGGGCAACCTGGAACACATCGCCCAACTGACCGCCGCCTGCGAAAGCCTGCGGCAGATCCCCGGCGTCAGCGAAGTCCGCTTCGGCCCCCGGGCCAACCTGGGCAGCGTCGGCTCGGACGACAGCTTCGACTTCGCCATGATCGTCAGTTTCGAGTCGCTCAAGGCGGCCCAGGACTATGGGCCCCATCCCAACCATATGCAGGCGGCGCAACTCACCGTGCAACTGGCGGAGCGGTTCCAGAGTTTCTATTTCGAGACCTGAGTTAATCGCGGACAAGGTCCGCTCCTTGTATGTCGACGACCCGCCATAACGGCGGGTAGTCTCCGGCTGATCACCGGAAGGAAGACCAGGAAGACGTGTCCGCTCCTAGGCTACGAGCCTGCACTGTAGATAGTCTCCTGCCTTCCCAATCCACTCGTGAGTCCGAACGGTATCTGGAGCCCCACCCCGGTGGTAGCTCGTATAGGCAAGGTTGGATGGAGTGGAGTGCTGATGATGTAAAGCTGTAAGAGGTAGCAGGAGTTATGGCCATCGTAGTTGGCGTGGATATCGCCAAGAAAACTTTCGACATTGCGGTTCTGCAGAGCAATGGCAAATACCGCACCAAAGGCAATCTGAGCAACGATCAGTCGGGCTTCAGCGTCTTTGACCAGTGGCTGCAAAAACATGCCGAGCCAGGGGCGTGGGTGGTGATGGAAGCCACCAACATCTATCACGAAGCTCTGGGCGATTATCTGTTGGCCCGGGGATATCGTGTCTGCGTGATGAATCCGGCACGTATCGCCAGCTATGCGCAAAGCCAGTTGCAACGGGTCAAGACCGACAAGGTCGACGCCAAGTTGATCGCCCTCTACGGCGCTCGGCATGCCGAGGATCTCCAGCTCTGGCAGCCGGACCCGGTGAGCGTGCGGCAACTCCGTGCGCTGGTACGGCGCTACGAAGAGCTCAAGGAGCTGTTCCAGATGGAAATCAACCGCCTGGAAACCGCCAAGAGCGACGTGGTGAAAGAGTCGATCCTGTCGGTCTCGGCCCATCTGGAACAGCAGATTGAACAGACGCTGGAAGCGATTCGCCAACATATCGACAACGATCCTGACTTGCGGGGCAAGCGCGATCTGCTGACGAGTATCGAGGGTATCAGCGACAAAACTGCAGCCCTGTTGCTGGCCGAACTTGGATCAATCAGCCGCTTCGAGAGTGCCCGGGCGGTCGTGGCTTTTGCAGGACTCAATCCGAGGCTCAGGGAATCCGGCCAACACAAGGGCCAGGTGAGGATCTCAAAGATCGGCTCACGCCTCTTGCGGGCAGGCCTGTTCATGCCAGCCATCTGTGCCATGAGCCATAACCAGGCGATACGGGCACTGCGTTTACGGCTCGAGGAGAAAGGCAAAGCGGGTAAACAGATCATCTGTGCTGCCATGCGCAAGCTGCTGCAGATCGCCTATGGCGTCCTCAAGTCGGGCCAGCCATACAATGTGGAACTGGCCCTTGCTCGAGGCTAGGTGACACGGTATCTACAGTCCAGGGAGGCATGGTGTCTTTCCTGTAGGAGCGAGCTTGCTCGCGAATGGTGTTTCCCGGATGCATTGATGTTTTAGGGTGACTCCGCTCCCTCTCCCCAACCCTCTCCCTGAAGGGAGAGGGGGCTGTCCTGAGCGACGCGTCGGTCAGGCGCCATCCTCACACCCCTAACCCCACCCCGTCATTCCCGCGAACGCGGGAACCCAGTTGCCTTCTTGCTCGGTGTAGCGCGCCGCTCCGAGTCTGCCCGACCGTCTTGTTTCGCCCCCTCGGGCGAGTCCCTTTTGTCAAACGCCACAAAAGGAACCAAAAAGGCTTGCCCCGCATACGGGCCCGACGGAGTCGGGCTACCCTCACGAATTCCCCCGCCACGGAGGCCCGCCCCGAGGGTACGTCCCTGTAGCCCGCGGGGCTCTCGCGACATCCATGTCGCATGACCTCCTGAGCGGGGGCTTCGTTCGGCCTTCTGAAGGGGCGTTCCGGTGCGCTCGGCTATTCCTCTGGAAATCCAAGAGCAAACGCGCTTTTGCTTTTGCTTTTCGTAGGAGCGAGCTTGCTCGCGAACCAAACCACCCGTCACTGGGTTATTCCCCTTCGGGCCAGCGCAAGCGCTGTTCGCGATGGAGCCGCGTCCCGCATTCGCGGGAATGACGGGGTGAGGTGAGGCGTATCAGGATGACTCAGGATTCTCCCCCCACTCCGAACAGCCCCCTCTCCCGCTTGCGGGAGAGGGTTGGGGAGAGGGCGCTCTTAACCCCAGCACCTACGCCCCCGGCAAACCCCATTCGCGAGCAAGCTCGCTCCTACAGGCCCCCCGCCAACCTGCAGGAGCACATCGCAAACAGGGAACACAGCAACCCCAAACCACAACTGCTTATCCCCCCACACCAACCTGTGGTGGTCAAATAATTTCGGACACTTCGATAGGTTGTCTGGGTGGCCTGCGCTCGTAGCGGGTGGGTGGCAGATAGCCTAGGCTGGAGTGCAGGCGCACGTTGTTGTAGAAGCCGACGATGTAGTCGGCAATGTCGGTCATAGCCTCAGCATGGTTGGCGTAGTCACGTTGCCAGACCCGCTCCATTTTCAGGTTCAGGAAGAAGCGTTCCATGACCGCGTTGTCCCAGCAATTTCCCTTGCGGCTCATGCTCAAGACCAGGCCATGCCGCTTGAGCAGCGCGCGATAAACCTCGCTGGCGTACTGGCTACCACGATCCGAGTGCACGACCAGGCCTGGCGCTGGCTGCCGCTGAGCAATCGCCATCTGTAGCGCCGAACAGACCAGTTCCGCCAGCATGTTCGGCGCCATCGCCCAGCCGACGATCTTGCGCGAATACAGGTCCATCACCGCAGCCAGGTACAGCCAGCCACGGCGGGTACGGATGTAGGTGATATCCGCCACCCAGGCCTGGTTTACGGCCGGAGGATCGAACTGGCGGGCCAGGATATTGGAGGCTATCGGCAGGTCATGCTTGCTGTTGGTCGTGTGCACGAACTTGCGCTTCCAGACTGGCCGAAGCCGGTGCTCGCGCATCAGCCGGCGGACTCGGTAGCGCCCCACATGCATGCCCTCGCCATTGAGCGCGGCTTGCAGGCGACGGCTCCCATAGGTACGCCCGCAGCTCATGAACAGGGCCTTCAAGGAGGTGGCTACCGGGCAGTGCAAGGCTGGGCGCAAGGGGCGGCGCTGCGCGGCGTAGTAGCCCGACCGACTGACACCCAGCAGCCGGCACAACCGCGCAATTCCGGCCTTCTTCTGCTGCTGCGCGATCAATCGGTGAATCACTTCAGTTCGCGGGCGAAGAAGGCCGAGGCCTTTTTTAGCAGGTCGTTGTCCTGCTTCAACTGGCGATTCTCGGCCTCCAACTGACGAATCCGCTGCTGCTCGGGTGTCAACGGCTTACCCACTCCCGCCTGCCCCGACAGCTCGGCTTCGTATTGCTGAACCCAGCGGCGAACTGCCGTCTCTCCCAGGTCCATGTCTCGACAGACCTGCGTAATGCTCAGGCCCTGGTCTTTGATCATCTGGACGACTTGCAGCTTGAAGCTGGCATCGAATGCTCTGCGTTTACGGCTCATGAATGACTCCTCTATTCAGTGGATTTTCCACCTATCGAGGTGTCCGAGGAAATTGAACCACCACAACCACCCCATAACCCCCATGAATCCCCCACCCTCCACGCCGCTGATCACGCCAGAACCCCCGCCCCAGAGCCCCTCCAGCCCCCATCCATCAGCCTTTGGCACGAACGCCAACCCCCACCACCGGCACTTTCTCCAAGCCGCAAATTCCGGACAGTTCATACAAGCGCCGCAGCCTCACCATGCTTGCAAACAATAAGGAGACACCAGCAAGTGCAAACCCCCTGGACTCGCTCATACCCTGCCGGCGTGCGCTGGAACACCGACCTCTCCGGCCTCAGCGTGCTGGACATGCTCGATGACTCGGTGCGCCGCTGGCCCGACCGCCCGGCCATCGACTTCATGGGCCGCAACATCGACTACCGCGAACTCGCCTCGCTGATCGACCGCGCCGCCAAGGGCCTGCAGGACCTGGGCGTCGGCCCCGGCGTCCACGTCGGCCTGTACCTGCCCAACGTGCCGCAGTACGTCATCAGCTTCTTCGCCATCCTGCGCGCCGGCGGCACCGTGGTGAACTACTCGCCGCTGGACGCCGGCGAGGTGCTCGCGCACAAGATCGAGGACAGCCGCACCGACATCCTCGTCACCCTCGACCTCAACAGCCTCTACCCGCTGATGGCCCGCCTGCTCGACAGCACCCGCCTGCACACCCTGGTGGTCGGCTCGCTGGGCGAGTTCGGCGCGCAGCCGCGGGAGATCCGCGCCCGCCTGCAGCAGGAAGGCCAGCTCGCCCAGGTGCACTACAGCGAGCAGTGCCTGCCCTTCGAACAGCTGCTGGACAACGAAGGCGACTGGCAGCCCCACGCCCTGCCGCCGCTGGATGAGGCCCTGGCCGTGCTGCAGTACACCGGCGGCACCACCGGCCTGCCCAAGGGCGCCATGCTGACTCATGCCAACCTCGGCGCCGCCGCGGCCCAGGTGGCGATGATCAACGTCGACAACGACCAGCGCCTGCACGAGGGCCGCGAGAGCATCCTGGTGGTGCTGCCGCTGTTCCACGTCTACGCCATGGTCGGCTGCCTGCTGTTCCCGGTGGCCGCGGGCGCCGAAATGCGCCTGCACACGCGCTTCGACGCCGGCGCCGTATTGCGCGACATCCACGACAACCGGGTGAGCTGCTTCCCCGGCGTGCCGACCATGTTCACCGCCCTGCTCAGCCACCCGCAGGTCAGCGAGTACGACCTGCGCTGCCTGAAGATCTGCGCCTCCGGCGGCGCCCCGCTGCCGGTGGAGCTGATGCAGCAGTTCAAGGCCCTGACCGGTTGCCAGATCACCGAGGGCTGGGGCATGACCGAGACCTGCACCGGCGGCACCTTCACCCCCGCCGAGCGGCCCCAGGCAGGCTCCTGCGGCGTGCCGCACATCGGCGTGGACATCTGCTTCCTCGACCTGGAGGACGCCGGGCGCAAGGTGTCGCCGGGGCAGAACGGCGAGCTGGCCATCCGCGGGCCGAACATCATGCGCGGCTACTGGAACAACCCCCAGGCCAGCGCCGAGTCCTTCACCCACGACGGCTACTTCCGCACCGGCGACGTCGGCTACATGGACGCGGACGGCTACATCTACATCGTCGACCGCACCAAGGACATGCTCCTGTGCGGCGGTTTCAACGTCTACCCGCGGGTGATCGAGGAAGCCATCTACGCCCACCCGGCGGTGGAGGAAGTCATGGTCCTGGGCATTCCCGACGCCTACCGCGGCCAGTCGCCCAAGGCCTACGTCAAGCTGCGCCCCGGCCATGCGGCCTTCGACCTCGACGCGCTCAAGGACTTCCTCAAGGACCGCCTGGGCAAGCACGAGATGGTGCAGGCCCTGGAAATCCGCGCCGACCTGCCCAAGACCGCCGTGGGCAAACTGTCCAAGAAGCTGCTCAAGGACGAAATCGCCGCCGCTCAAGCGAGCGCCGGTAACTGAACCCGTAGTACCCCCGTACAAGGAAACCGCCATCATGCCCGCCGCTTTCTACGAGTCCCTCACCGCCCCCTTCCGCCGGCACCCGGTGGAGCGCCGCCCCTCGCCCATGCTCTGGGCGCTGGAGTCGCGTGCCCTGCTGGAATGGGCCTCGATCCCGGCGGCCATGCCCTGGCTGCTGCTCAACGTGCCGCGCGGCGACGGCCACAGCGTGCTGGTACTGCCCGGGCTGATGGCCCACGACTGCACCACCCTGCCCCTGCGGCGCTTCCTCGACAACCGCGGCTACGACACCCACGGCTGGGGCCAGGGCCTCAACCGCGGCCCGAGCCGCGGCGTGGTGGAGCGCCTGCTGGCGCAACTGCAGGAACTGCACGAGACGTCCGGGCGCAAGGTCAGCCTGATCGGCTGGAGCCTGGGCGGCATCTTCGCCCGCGAGATGGCCCGCGCCATGCCCGCCAGCGTGCGCCAGGTGATCACCCTCGGCAGCCCGCTGTACGGCCCGCCGCAGACCAGCACCAACGCCTGGGAGCTGTACCGCCTGGTGCGCAGCTTCAATCGCGAGAGCGAGGAGCGTGGCGAAGAGGCGCCGCCGGTGCCCACCACCTCCATCTACAGCCGCGCCGACGGCATCGTCGGCTGGGGCGGCAGCGTCGAGCGCCAGGGGCGCCTGACCGACAACATCGAAGTCAACTGCGCCAGCCACATCGGCCTGGGCGTACACCCGCTGGTCTGGTACGCCATCGGCGACCGCCTGGCGCAAGCGCAGGACCAGTGGCAGAAGTTCCGGCCGCGCGGTCTGAAGCGCGCGCTCTACCCCTTCCGCGCCCCCCGGCGCTGAGGGGCACACCGGCCCGGCGGCAATGGGCCTTGCGAGTACTTTCCCTGCAACAACAAGAACGAAGGTTGGTGATGCGATGAAACATTTGAGCGGGATGGACGCCATATTCCTGCACATGGAATCGGCCGAGATGCCCACGCACATCGGTTCGCTGCATGTGCTGCAACTCCCCGAGGGCCATGACGGCGACTTCTTCGAGGAGGTCAAGCAGTACCTGACCGGGCGCCTGCACCTGGCCACGGTCTTCACCCGCAAGCTGGCGTTCATGCCCTTCGACCTGTCCGACCCGGTGTGGGTGGAAGACGAGCAGCTGGACCTGGAGCACCACATCCGCCACATCACCCTGTCCAAGCCCGGCAGCAACCGCCAGCTGCAGCAGGCCGTGGCGCGCAGCCACGCCAGCCTGCTCGACCGCAGCCGGCCGCTGTGGGAAGTCACCATCATCGACGGCCTGCGCAGCGGCGAAGTGGCGCTGTACGCCAAGGTCCACCACGCCAACGTCGACGGCCAGGCCGGCATCGAGCTGGTCCGCGCGTTGTTCGACGACGTGCCCAGCGGCCGCGTCGTCCCGCCGGCGCCGCCCAAGCTGCGGCGCAACCAGTACCAGCTCGGCGTCGCCGAACTGGCCGGGGCGGCCATCGGCAACGCCGGGCGCCAGTACGTCAAGCTGGCGAAGATGCTGCCGGACATGCTCCGCGCCGGGCGCAGCCTGCTGCCGGTGATCGGCGACGGCAACCTGCGCAACTGGCGCAGCCTCGACCCGCGCAAGCTGCTGGCCCCGCGCACCCCGCTGAACGTGGCCATCACCAACCAGCGCAGCTTCGCCGGGCGCACCGTGCCCCTGGCCGAGATCAAGGACATGGCGCGCCAGTTGGACGTGAGCTTCAACGACGTGGTCATGGCCACTGTCTCCGGCGCCCTGCGCCGCTACCTCAAGGCCAGCGGCGAGCTGCCGGAGAAACCCCTGACCGCCGCCGCGCCGGTGAGCCTGCGCGCCCCCGGCGACGACACCGCCAATAACCAGGTGAGCATGCTGGTGGTCGACCTGGCCACCGACGAGGCCGACCCGCTGCAGCGCCTGCAGCGCATCAACGCCTCCTCGACGCAGCGCAAGGCGGCGATGAACAAGTTCCGCTCGGCCATCCCCATGGACTTCCCGATCTTCGCCGCGCCCTGGCTGCTCTCCGGCATGGCCGCCATGTACGGCCGCTCGCGCCTGGCCAACTGGATGCCGCCGCCGGCCAACCTGGTGATCTCCAACGTCACCGGCATCCCCGCCCAGCTGTACTTCGCCGGGGCCAAGGTGCTGTGCTACTACCCGGTGTCCATCCCCTCCCACGGCATGGCGCTGAACGTCACCGTGACCAGCTACCACGACCGCCTGGACTACGGCCTGATCGCCTGCCGCCGGGCCCTGCCGGACCTCAACGACCTGGGCGACCACCTGCTGGCCGAACACCGCCGCCTGCTCGAACTGGCGCGCAACAAGGTTGCCGCGGCGGTGCAGGGCAAGGGCGGCGACAAGCCGGCCAGCCAGAAGCACAGCGCCGCCGCCAAGGCCGTCGCCAGCAAGCAGGGCGAGGCTGCGGACAAGCCGGCAGCCAAGGCCAGGAACCCCGCCAAGGCGCTGCCCAAGGCCCGGCCGGCGGCCCCGCCGCGACGCAAGGTGAACGGCGCCGCGGCGCAACAGCCCAGCCCCGCGCCGCAGCCGGCAGCGGCCGAAGCCACACAGGTCCAGTGATCCCGGCGCCGGCCCGCCGCGCGGCGGCCCCACAAGGGCCCCGTGGCGGCGGCCGGTAACCCGCGGTAGACCCCACCCCGGAGCCTCGCATGTCCACAGTCATCAGCGCCCCCGCCGCGGCACAGGCCGCCCTGGCGCCCCAGGGCGACGCCGAAGCCGTCTACGGCAAGATCACCCGCCGCCTCATTCCCTTCCTGTTCATCTGCTACCTGCTGAACTTCATCGACCGCGCCAACATCGGCTTCGCCCAGTTGCAGATGAAGAGCTCGCTGGGCTTCAGCGACGCCGTCTACGGCCTCGGCGCGGCCATGTTCTTCGTCGGCTACGTGCTCTTCGAAGTGCCCAGCAACATGCTCCTGCAGCGCATCGGCGCGCGCCTGACCATCATGCGCATCATGCTGCTCTGGGGCCTGGCCTCCAGCGCCACCCTGCTGGTCACCACACCCACCCAGTTCTACGTCGTGCGCTTCCTGCTCGGGGTGTTCGAGGCCGGCTTCTTCCCCGGCATCGTCCTCTACCTCACCTTCTGGTACCCGCCGCAGCGCCGCGCCCGGGTGCTGGCGTTCTTCTGCATGGCCCAGGTGGCCGCGGCCTTCATCACCAGCCCGGTGTCGGGCTGGATCCTGAAGAACCTGCACGGCGCCCATGGCTGGGAAGGCTGGCAGTGGATGTTCTTCATCGAGGGCATGCCCACGGTGCTGCTCGGCCTGCTGGTGCTGTGGCTGCTGCCCAACGGCCCGCAGGACGCCAAGTGGCTGACCCCGGACGAGCGCGAACTGGTGCGCCAGGGCGTGCAGGGCACCACCGGCGCCGACGTCGACGGCGGCGGCCATGGCAAGGGCGCACTGGCCGCGGCGCTGCGCGACCCACGCGTCTACCTGCTGGCCTTCGGCGCCTTCGTCTCCGGCTGCGCCGGCTACTTCCTGGCCTTCTGGACGCCGACCATCATCCGCGAACTGGGCGTGGCCGACCTGCAGCTGGTCGGCCTCTACGCGGTCATCCCCAACGTCTTCGCGCTGTTCGCCATGTTCTGGTACGGCCGCCGTTCCGACCGCCGCGACGAACAGCGCCTGCACTGGGCCTGGGCCTTCGTCGCCGCCGCCGCCGGCTTCCTGCTGCTGGCCTGGGCCATCGGCAACGGCAGCCTGGCCTGGACGCTGGTCGCCATCACCACCGGCGGCTCGGCCCTGGTGGCGGCCACCCCGGTGTTCTGGGCCATGGTCACCCGCTACCTGGCGCGCGAACGCGCCGCCGTCGGCATCGCCCTGGTCAACACCCTGGCCAGCGTCGCCGGCATCAGCCCGGCCGTGGTCGGCGCCATCAAGACCCGCACCGGCAGCCTGGACGACGCCATCTACCTGCTCTGCGCGCTGTTCGTGATCGCCGCCGTGGCCATGGCCCTGGGCATGCGCAAGGCCCTGGCGGCGCCGCAGCAGCCGGCCTGAACCGGTCCCGAGGAATAGACATGTCATCGCCAATCCACGCACCCGCCTGCTTCGCCCAGAGCTACGCCCAGGCCCGCGGGCTGTTCCTCGCCGCCACCCGCGCCGCCGGGCTCGACGTGCACAGCCACGCCCACCCCCTGCCGGGGCGCGACGGCGAGCCGCTGGCCACCGACGTGGCGCGCTTCGGCGCCGCCGACGCCGAGGCGCTGCTCATCGTCAGCAGCGCCTGCCATGGGGTCGAGGGCTTCTGCGGCTCCGGCGTGCAGAACGCCCTGCTCGCCGATGCCGAATTCCACCGCCGGGCCGCGGCCGCGGGCGTCGCCGTGCTGTACGTCCACGGCCTCAACCCCTGGGGCTTCTCCTGGTGGCACCGCTGGACCCACGAGAACGTCGACCTGAACCGCAACTTCCAGGACTTCGACGCCACCCCGGCGCTGCCCGCCAACCCCGGCTACGACGCCCTGGCCCAGGCCCTGGTGCCGGACACCTGGCCAGCGCCCGAAGCCGACGCGGTGCTCTATGCCTACCTCGCCGAGCATGGCCCGCGGGCCATCCAACGGGCCATCAGCGGCGGCCAGTACAGCCACCCCGAAGGCCTGTTCTACGGCGGCGCCGCGCCGACCTGGAGCAACCTCACCCTGCGCGCAATACTGCGTGAACACGCCAGCCGCTGCGCACGCCTGGGCTGGATCGACCTGCACACCGCGCTCGGCCCCTGCGGCCATGGCGAGCGCATCGCCCACGCCCGCCCCGGCGACTCCGCGGGCCTGGCCCGGGCCCGCGCCTGGTGGGGCGAGCAGGTGACCTCGCTGTACGGGGACGACTGCGTCTCCGCCGAACTGGCCGGCAACATGTGGCACCTGGCCTACCAGGCCTGCCCGCAGGCCGAATACACCGGCATCGGCCTGGAATACGGCACGGTGCCCTCGGAAGAGGTGCTGATGGCGCTGCGCGGCGACCAGTGGCTGAGCCGCCACCCCGAGGCCGACGCCGGCACCCGCGAAGCCATCAAGCGCCGCCTGCGCGACGCCTTCTACGTCGACACCGACCACTGGAAGGAACGCATCGTCGAACAGGCGCTGGATGCCGCCCACCAGGCGCTCGACGGCCTGGCCGCCCGCACAGGAGCCCCCGCATGAACGATTCGCTGCACCTGCTCGACGCCACCGCCCAGGCCCAACTGGTCTACCGCGGCGAAGTCACCCCGCTGGAGCTGGTGGACGCCGCCATCGCCCGCATCGAAGCACACGACCCGGCGCTCAACTCGGTGATCTGGCGCCAGTTCGAACTGGCCCGCGAGCGCGCCCGCGGCCCGCTGCCCGGCGGTCCCTTCCGTGGCGTGCCCTTCCTGCTCAAGGACCTGGCCGGCGGCGCCGAGAGCGGCCAGCCGCTGTCCTACGGCAGCCGCCTGGGCCTGGGCAACCGCGCCGATCACGACACCGAGCTGGTGCGCCGCTACCGCGGCGCGGGGCTGATCACCGTCGGGCGCAGCAACACCCCGGAATTCGGCATCACCCCCACCACCGAGCCGGCGGCCTTCGGCCCCTGCCTCAACCCCTGGAACCTCGGCCTCTCCGCCGGCGGCTCCAGCGGCGGGGCCGCCGCGGCGGTGGCCGCGCGCCTGGTGCCCATGGCCCACGCCAGCGACATCGGCGGCTCCATCCGCATTCCCGCCTCGGCCTGCGGGGTGTTCGGCCTCAAGCCCAGCCGCGGGCGCAACCCGGTCGGCCCCAAGATCGGCGAAGGCACCGGCGGCCTGCCCGCCGAGCACTGCTGCTCGATCTCGGTACGCGACAGCGCCGCCCTGCTCGACGCCACCTCGGCGCCGGACTACGGCGCGCCCTACGTGGCCCCGTCCAAGGCCCGCCCCTACCTGCAGGAAGTCGACGCACCGCACCGCCGCCTGCGCATCGGCCTGCTGCGCACGCCGCTCACCGGCGTCGCGGTGCACCCCGACTGCCTCGCCGCGCTGGAATCGGCCGCCCTGCTCTGCCGCGGCCTGGGCCACGAGGTCAACGACGAGGCGCCGACGGTGAGCGACATGCCCGCCGTCGGCCAGGCCTTCGCCCGGCTCTTCGTGGTGTCCGCGGCGCTGCACCTGCGCAGCCTGGAACAACAGGTGGGCCGCCAGGCCGGCGAGCACGACATCGAGCCGCTGACCCGCGCGGTGGTCGGCCTGGCCGGCCAGGTCAGCGCCACCGACTACGTGCTGGCCCAGCGCACCCTGCAACGCATGACGCGGGAGATCGCCGCCTTCCACGAGCACTACGACCTGATCCTCAGCCCGACCATGGCCTGCCCGCCGAGCGCCATCGGCGAACTGGCCTTCCGCGAAGGCGAAACCCTGGAAGCCTTCTTCGCCCGTTCAGGCCCCTTCGCCGCCTTCACCTCCGTGTACAACGCCACCGGCCAGCCGGCCATGAGCGTGCCGCTGCACTGGACCGCCGGCAGCACGCCCATCGGCGTGCAGTTCGCCGCGCGCCTGGGCGACGAAGGCACCCTCTTCCGTCTCGCCGCCGAGCTCGAACGCGCCCGCCCCTGGGCCTCGCGCCTGCCGCCGCTGCGCGGCTGAGCCGGCAGCACATCCGCATCAGCGCCCCGGCAGCCCCGGGGCCAGGAGTTCCGCAGATGAATTCGCACCCCAACCTCCACGCCATCGCCAGCCGCCCTGCCCCACGCGCCCTCAGCGGCGCGCTGCCGCTGCTGCCGGCCCGCCACGTCGCGCGGCCGCGCCTGCTGCAGCGCCTGCTCGGCGGGCGCCAGCGGGTGAACCTGCTGCACGCCCCCGCCGGCTTCGGCAAGAGCGTGCTGCTCAACGAATGCGCGCGCCAGGCCGGCCCGCGCGGCCGCGTCGCCTGGCTGGACCTGCGCGGCCGGCCGCTGCAGGAGGGCGACTTCCTCAGCCGCCTGGCCATAGTGCTGGACCTGGACCCCAGCGCGCGGAACTGGCAGGAAGACCTGCAGCGCCTGCTGGAGGGCAGCGCGCAGCCACTGTGGATCGTGCTCGACGACTACCCGCGGCAGAGCGATGCGCGGCTGGACGCCTGCGTGGCCCGCCTGCTGGAGACCAGCGCCATCGACATCCGCTGGTGGATCGGCTCGCGCCGCCGCCCGGACTGGAACCTGCCGCGCCTGCTGCTGCAGGGCGAACTGCTGGAACTCGATGCCAGCGACCTGGCCCTGGACCACGACGAACTGGAGCACCTGCTGCGCAAGCAGCAGGCCGAAGCGAGCGACGGCGACAGCGTCGACCTGCTGTGCTACAGCGCCGGCTGGCCGGCGCTGCTCGGCCTGCTCGCCCTGCAGGGCCGCATGCGCTGGCCCGAGGCCGGCGGCGGCCTGCTGCAGGACTACCTGCGCCGCGAAGTGCTCGCCCCGCTGCCGGCGCAGCTGCGCGGCGCCTTGCGCGTACTCAGCCACCTGCCCCGCTTCAAGGCCGGCCTGTGCCGGCACCTGGGTTCGGTCGGCGAGGCGGCCTTCGCCCAGCTCGGCCAGTTGCAACTGCTCCGGCGCCTGGACGAGAACGCGGGCTGGTTCGCCGTCTGGCCGCCGCTCGCCGAGCTGCTGCGCCAGGAACAGGACGACGCGCCGCCCACCGACGCCCTGCTCGAAGCCAGCCAGTGGTTCGCCGAGCACGGCGACCTGCGCCAGGCCACCCAGCTGGCCCTGGCCGCCGGCTCCATCGAGCGCGCCGTGGCGCTGCTGCAGGACGCCAACAGCGACCAGATGATGGTCGAACACAGCGCCGTGCAGCTGCTGCGCTGGCGCGACGAACTGCCCGCCGGCCTGCTGCAGTCCAGCCCCAAGCTGATCCTCCTGGAGACCTGGGCGCTGATCATCTGCGCCCGCCTGGACGAGGCCATGGACTGCCTGCAGGCGCTGGAGCGCTTCCTGCCGCGGCCGGACGCCCACCGCCAGCGGCTCAGTCTGGCGCACTACCAGGCCATCCTCGGCGTGCTGCAACGCCAGTTCGCCCTGCCCGATGCGCGGCGCAACTGCAGCGACGCCCTGCAGCACCTGGAGGAGCACTACTGGGGCCAGCACATCCTCTGCCACCAGGCCCTGGCCCAGCAGGCCATGGTCGAGGGCGACCTGATCATCGCGCGTCAGCACTGCCAGGCCGGCCTGCGCCTGTCGCGGCGGCACGCCAGCCTGTGCTTCGAGGCCCTGCTCAGCGTCGAACACATCCACCTGCTGGCCCTTTCCGGCGAGCACCACCACGCCCTGGACTACGCCGAGCAGATGCTCGCCGAGCTGCGCAAGGGCACCCACGGCGGCCCCATGAGCGCCCGCCTGCACGTGCTGCGCGGCGAACTGCTGACCCTGCGCGGCGAGGACGTCGCCGCCGAAGCCGCGCTCCAGCAGGGCCTGCGCGAGGCCGAGGAATGCCAGGACGCCTACCTGCTCTATGCCTACCACGCGCTGATCAGCCTGACCTGCGAGCGCGGCGAGGTGGAGCGCGCCCACCAGCTGCTGCTGGCCGCCGAGCGGCGCATGCAGCGCCTGTGCATCCCCGAGATCCGCTACCGCGAAGTGCTGCGCCTGGCCCGCGCCCGCCTGTGGCTGGCCAGCGGCGAACCGGCCAAGGCACGCGACGAGCTGTTCGGCGTGCTCGCCGAGCTGCGCCTCAACCCACTGCTGGCGCCCACCGGCTTCTACGACCTGCAGTACCGCGTGCGCCTGCTGCTGGCCCAGGCCCATGGCGAGCTGGGCGAAACCACCCGCGCCAGCCAGGAGCTGCTGGCCCTGCAGCGCGATTGCCAGCGCCTGGGCCTGCGCAGCCTGGCCTGCGAAAGCCAGCTGCGCCTGGCCGAAGCCCTGCACGGCCTGGACCCGGCCGCCGCCGAGGAACACCTGCGCGAAGCCCTGCAGGACTGCCGCCGGCTGTCCCTGCTGCGCCCCCTGGCAAGGCTGCAGCGCAAGGACGCCAGCTGGTCGCGGCAACTGCTGGCGCAACTGCCCACGGCCCCCCAGGCCCAGCCCACAGCGACCACCGCCCCGGCGCCGACGGAAATGCTCAGCCAGCGCGAACTGGAAGTGCTGGAACTGATCGCCCAGGGCTGCTCCAACCAGGAAATCGCCGAGCAGTTGGAGATCTCGTTGCACACGGTGAAGACTCACGCCCGGCGCATCAACATCAAGCTGGAAGTGGAAAGACGCACCCAGGCGGTGGCGCGGGCCAAGGCGAGTGGGTTGTTGGCTTGATGGGGGGTCTTGGTGGGTGTTTTTCCTGGAGGATCGGCGCACTGGGGTTAGTCCGCACCCTCTCCCCAGCCCTCTCCCTGAAGGGAGAGGGGGCTAGACCGTGCCGAGAGAAGCAATGGTTTCAGCTGGAAACCTCCGGCGTTGCCGGCTAACTCCAGAACACTCAACCCTGCCCAACGGTCCCCTCTCCCTGAAGGGAGAGGGAGCTAGACCGTGCCGAGAGAAGCAATGGTTTCAGCTGGAGACCTCCGGCGTTGCCGGCTAACTCCAGAACACCCAATCCTGCCCAACGGTCCCCTCTCCCTGAAGGGAGAGGGAGCTAGACCGTGCCGAGAGAAGGAATGGTTTCAGCCAGTAATCTCTGTGCCAGCCGGCTAACGCCGAAACACCAACGCACACCGAACGGTCCCCTCTCCCTTCAGGGAGAGGGCGCTCTTAAACCCAACACCGCAGCCACCGACAAACTCCATCGCGGACAAAGTCCGCTCCGTTGTTTCTGGGTTCCCGCGTTCGCGGGAATGACGTCGGAAAACACCATTCTTACCCCGTCATTCCCGCGAACGCGGGAACCCAATAAACCGTTACCCCCACGGCACAGCCAGGCACGGCCTCTCGTAGGAGCGAGCTTGCTCGCGAATGGGCCTCGCTACGGGGTTTGTTCGCGAGCAAGCTCGCTCCTACGAAGAGCCCCGCCCCCTCTGCTCCGCTTTTTCCCACTCCACCTGAACCTACCCCCCCAACCCCGCCCCAGCGCACACTGCCAACCGGATCAGCGGGGCCAACCTCCCCTCTGCCGATCTGCAGCCTCCGCCGCCCCAACCCCGGTCGCACCCGGATGGGTGCGGCGGTCTTTTTTCCCGCAACTGTACTGGTGGCGCCCCGTCGCCCGGCGCTAGAGTGCCTGTTGCGCAACGGGAAAAGAGAACGCCATGGGCCAGCCACTGACCTTCGACGCCACCGACGGCTACCCGCTCCAGGGCCGCCTCTGGCGCCATGCCGAAGCGGCGGCGCAGCCGCGGCCGCTGGTGATCGTCAACCCGGCCACCTCGGTGCGCAGCGATTACTACGCACGCTTCGCCGACTACCTGCACGGCCAGGGCTTCGACGTGCTCTGCTACGACTACCGCGGCATCGGCGGCTCGCGCCCGGCCTCGCTGCGCGGCTTCTCCGCCAGTTGGCTGGACTGGGGCCGCCTGGACTTCGAAGGCGCCCTGCAATGGGCCCTTGCCAACGCCCCGCAGCAACCCATCCAGGTGGTGGCGCACAGCGTCGGCGGCTTCCTCGTCGGCCTGGCCCCTTCCAACCACCTCATCCAGCGCGTGTTCAGCATGGGCGCGCAGTTCGCCCACTGGCGCGACTACGCCCCCCAGCGGCGCCTGCGCATGCTGCTCAAGTGGCACCTGGCGATGCCGGTGCTCAGCGGCCTGTTCGGCTACTTCCCGGCCAAGCGCCTGGGCTGGATGGAAGACACGCCCCACGGCGTGGTGCGCGACTGGACGCACCGCGCCCCGCGCTTCGAGGACGCCTACCGGCGCGGCCCGCGGGCCATGCCGGCGGAGGAACGCAGGCGCCTGGCCGAAGGCTTCGCCGGGCTGCGCGGCGACACCCTGGCCCTGAGCGTCACCGACGACGAATTCGGCACCGGCCCGGCCATCCAGCGCCTGCTCGACTACTACCGCAACAGCCGCTGCCTGCACCTGCGCCTGCCGCCCCGGGCCATGGGCTTCGCCAGCATCGGCCACTTCGCCTTCTTCCACAGCCGCTTCCAGGACAGCCTCTGGCCCATCGCCCTGCGCTGGCTGCGCGACGGCGAGCTGGACGACAGCCTCGCCGCCTACCTGGTGCACCCGGCCCGGCGCCATCCGACGCCCGCCTGACAGCGAAATTCCCCAGGCAAATCAAGGCACTGCCCGACCGAAGGCAGTGATATCCCTTGGCCATTACACAAGACTGTCACATGGTTTTCATATGCTCTGCGCGTCCGAAACCCGCTCGCCAGAGCATCACAGCAGTCCGTGGTAGCCCGTGATGAAGACACTCCAAGCCCTCCTCGGCCGATTCGCCCGCTGGGAGCCCCTGCGGCGCCTGCGCATCGGCCAGCGTACCCTGCTCTGCTTCCTCTTCAGCGCGGTGCTGCTGGGAGGCGTCGGCGCCTATTGCCTGTACCAGATGGCGGCCATCCGCGCCCAGGGCGAGGCCATCGACGGCGACCAGCTGCCGAGCATCGCCCTGGCCGACAGCATCGCCCTCAACCTCGCCCAGCTGCGCGTGCGCTCCATGCAGCAGGTGGCCAACCCCGATCCCATGGTGCGCAGCGGCAACAAGGTGATCATCGAGCAGCTGGCCCTGGACATCGAACAGGAATTCCGCGACTACCAGGCGCTGATCAGCGACGACACCGAGCGCGGCGCCATCGAGGCGCTGCACCAGGCCTTCGGCCAGTTCATCCAGACCATCCGCGACGAACAGCAACTGCTGGAGCAGCAGAAGCTGGACGAGGCGCGTACCCTGCTCATCGCCAACATCGACCAGCAGGGCGAAGCCATCGACACCCAGGTGCAGCTGCTGCGCGAGCTCAACCGCCAGGCCGCGGACAGCGCCACCAGCGCGGCCGCCAGCGCCTACGCCCAGGCCCTGCGCATCGTCTGGGCGGCCCTGGGCGGCGCCCTGCTGGTCACCCTGCTGCTGGCCTGGCGCCTGACGCGCAGCCTGGTGCGGCCGCTGGCCGAGGCGCTGCAGGTGGCCGAGCGTATCGCCGGCGGTGACCTCAGCCAAGGCGTGCACAGCCGCGGCCGCGACGAGGCGGCACAGCTGCTGGAGCGCCTGGGGCGCATGCGCGACAACCTGCAGGGCACCATCCGCCAGATCGGCGAGGCCGCCGAACAGCTGGCCACCTCCAGCGAGCAGATGAGCATGGTGATGGACGAAGGCAGCCGCGGCCTGCACCAGCAGCACGGCGAGATCGACAACGTCAGCCGCGCCATGAGCCAGATGAGCGCGGCGGTGGGCGACGTCGCCGAGCACGCGCAGAGCACCGCCGCGGTGGCCCGGCGCTCCAACGACGAGGCCCTGGACGGCCAGCAGCAGCTGGCCACCACCCTGGGTTCGCTGCGCGAGCTGGGCGAAGGCGTGCGCCACGCGGCGCAGCAGGCCCAGGGCCTGGCCGAGCAGACGCTGAACATCAGCAAGGTGCTGGACGTGATCCGCAACGTCGCCGAGCAGACCAACCTGCTGGCGCTCAACGCCGCCATCGAGGCGGCCCGCGCCGGCGAGGCCGGGCGCGGCTTCTCGGTGGTGGCCGACGAAGTGCGCGCGCTGGCCAAGCGCACCGGCGACTCCACCCGCGAGATCGAACAGCTGATCGGCGCCATCCAGCAAGGCACCGGGCGCACGGTCGAAGCGCTGCAGCAAAGCGCAGAGCAGGCCGAGCACACCCAGGGCCAGGCCAGCGCCGCCGACCGCGCCCTGGCGCAGATCATCGAGGCCGCGCGCAGCATCGACGAGCGCAACCGGCGCATCGCCGAGTCGGTGGAACACCAGGCCGCCATGGCCCGCGACATCGAGACCAACCTGGGCAACATCCGCGACCTGTCCAACCAGAGCGCCGCCGGCTCGCAGCAGACCAGCAGCGCCAGCCACGAACTGTCGCGCCTGGCCGTGGACCTCAGCGGCCTGGTGCAGCGCTTCCGCCTGTAGAAACGACCGTGCGCCGACCTGCTCTTCGTAGGAGCGAGCTTGCTCGCGAACGGACGGTACCGGTGACTTCGGCGTGTTCGGCTGACTCCGCTCCCTCTCCCTAACCCTCTCCCTTCAGGGCGGGGCGCGCAGCCGAGGGCTGGGGAGAGGGCGCTCTTGCACCCAACACCGTAGCCACCGGTAAACCCCGTTCGCGAGCAAGCTCGCTCCTACGAGAAGCCATGCTCGCCTGCAACGTAACCCGTAGGATGGGTTGAGCGAAGCGATACCCATCACCGCAACCGCATGGGTTTCGCAAACTCAACCCATCCTACGAGAAGCGCCTCGGCGCGGTCGGCAAGACCCTTGCGCCTGGGGTATGCCCATCTGTAGGAGCGCGCCCTGCGCGCGAATCGCGGGCAGGGCCCGCTCCTACACAGGAAGACCACGTGCCATGACGCCGGATTTGCCCCGGATCAACCCCTTTCGAGCCGCAGCTGGCCTAGACTTGTTCCAACGACACAATGGATAAGACCCACCCATGGATTCCTTCGGCGTCACCCTCGCAGTCATCATCTTCGGCATGTTCATGCTCGGCATCGGCTTCACCATCCGTGAGCGGGGCGCGGGCGTGCTGCTGATGTGGGTCGGCGTGCTGAGCATGCTGTCGATCATCACCTACCGCATCTACCTCGCCACCTCGGCGGTCTGAGCGCCGCGCCAGCCGTGCATCGCCCGGGCATAGCCGGCCGGGGCGAAGCGCAGGGTCACCCCCAGCATCAGCAGCACCGACAATGCCAGCAGCGTCCAGGAGGCCTGGAAGCTGCCGGTGGCGTCGCGCAGCCAGCCGGTGACGTAGGGAATGATCCCGGTGATGATGAAGCCGATGCCCTGCACGAAGGCCGCCAGGCTGCCCGCCGGGCCGGGTTCGGCCAGGTGGTCGAGGGTCAGCGTCAGGCTCAGCGCGAAGCAGGCGCCCAGGCCGTAGCCGATCAGCGCCACCCAGGCCGCCGGCAGCCCCAGGGGCGACAGCAGCAGGCCGGCGAAGCCACCGAGCTGGATCAGCAGGCACAGGCACAGCCAGGGCCGGCGGTCCGCCGAGCCGCGGCTCAGGGCCGGCATGCTCAGTGCGCCGAGCACTTGGAAGAGGGTCATCAGGCCGATCAGTTGGCCGCTGCCCTGGGCGCTCCAGCCCAGTTGCCGGTAGAACATCGGCAGCCAGGCCACCATGCTGGTGTAGCCGCCGTTGATCAGCCCGAAGTACAGCGCCAGCAGCCAGGCCCGGCGGCTGCCGAAGAAGTGTTCGCCACGCCGCGCCACGCTGGGCACCGCCGCCTCGCGCGGGCGCACCAGGGCCCACAGCGCCAAGCCCAGCACCGCCAGCGCCACCCAGGCGCCCAGGCCCAGTTGCCAGTGCCCGGAGCCACCGGCCAGCACCGGCGCCAGTACCGCGGCGGTGCCGCCGCCGGCCATCAGCGAGGCCGAGTACAGGCCCATGGCCGCCGGCACCCGCTGCGGGAACCAGCGCTTGACCACCCCCGGCACCAGGGCCTGGATGATCGCCACGCCGGTGCCGGCCAGCACCGCGCTGGCGATCAGCGCCAGGCCGCTGTCCAGCAGCAGGCGCCAGGCGCAGGCCACGGCGATGGCCAGCAGCCCGGCGAGCATGCCGCGGCTCTCGCCCAGGCGCGGGCCCACCCAGGGCAGCGCCAGGGCGAACAGGCCCATGCACAGCACCGGCAGCACGGTCAGCAGCGACGCGCCCTGGAAGCCCAGGCCGGTGGCCTGGCGGATTTCCGCGAGCAAGGGGCCGATGGAAGTGAGGATCGGCCGCAGGTTGATGCCCAGCGCGACTATGACCAGCAGGCCGATCCAGCCGACCCGCGCCTTGTCGCCGCTCACGCCTGGTGCTCCCGCCAAAAGCCGTAGAGCCCCTCCTCGTCTTCCGGGCGCAGCGCCTGCAGCGGCAGCGACTGCCACTCCACCGGCTGCGCCATCTGCGCGTACACCGCCGCGGTGGACAGCCCGTAGGGCTCGCCGTCGGCGTTGGAATAGGCGTAGTAGGCGGCGCTGACGCCGCTCAGGTGCATGGCCGCCAGGCACATCGGGCACGGGTGGCCGCTGGCGTAGATCACGCAGCCGTCCAGGCGCGGGCTGCCCAGGGCGCGGCCGGCCTCGCGCATGGCCAGCAGCTCGGCGTGGGCGGTGGGGTCGTGGTCCAGGTGGATGCCGTTGGCGGCTCGGGCGAGCACCTCGCCGTCGCGCACCAGCACGGCGCCGAACGGACGGCCGCCGGCCTCGACGTTGGCCCGCGCCAGGGCCAGGGCTTCGCGCATGAATGCCAGGTGTTGCATGGGGAATCCTCCTCAGCGGGGCCCGTGTGGCGCCCCTTTCGTCGAAAGGGATTATCCCGGCATGACCTTCCATGGTGAAATTAAATGGAAAAATGACTTCCAGTGGATTTCCAAATGCTAGACCCGACCCTGCTGCGCAGCTTCGTCATGGTGGTGGACGCCGGCAACTTCACCCGCGCCGGCGAGTGGCTGCACCTCACTCAGTCCACCGTCAGCCAGCAGATCCTGCGCCTGGAGGAACAGCTCGGCTGCCGCCTGCTGGAACGCGGCCGCCGCCAGGTGCTGCCCACCGAGGCCGGCGAACGCCTGCTGGGCTACGCCCGGCGCATCCTCCAGCTCGGCGAGGAGGCCCGCGCCGCCCTCGGCGAGGAACACAGCGAGGGCGTACTGCGCCTGGGCATGCCCGAGGACTTCGCCGGTGAGCGCATGATGCCGCTGCTGGCGGCCTTCGCCGCGCAGCGCCCGCGCCTGCGCCTGGAAGTCTCCAGCGGGCTCAGCCACGAGCTGCTGCGCCAGTACCGCAACGGCGAACTGGACCTGGCCCTGGTCAAGCAATGGGGCGCCGACAGCGACTGCCTGGCGCGCTGGCCCGAGCCGCTGTGCTGGCTGGACAGCGCCGCCAACCCGGCGGCCGCCCGCGAGCCGCTGCCACTGGTGGCCTTCCCGCTCGGCGCGCTGTACCGCCAGGAGATGATCCACGCCCTGGAGGCCCAGGGCCGGCGCTGGCGCATCGCCTACGGCAGCGCCGCCCTGGCCAGCCTGTCGGCGGCGGTGGCGGCGGGCCTGGGCGTCAGCCTGCTACCACAGCGCTGCCGGTCGCCAGCGCACCGCGTGCTCGCCGCCGCCGAGGGCTTCGCGGAAATCACCGGCCTGGAACTGGCGCTCTACGCCCGCGCCGACCTGCCCAGCGCCGGCCGCAGCCTGTGCGAGCAACTGCGCGAGCTGTGCGCGCAGCTCAGCCTCACACCGGCTGGGTGAGCCGGCCCAGGAACTGCTCGGCCGGGCACGGCTGGCCGAGCAGGTAGCCCTGCAGCGAGTCGCAGCCCAGGCGGGTGAGGAAGTCCTGCTGGCGCGGCGTCTCCACGCCCTCGGCGACGATGCGCAGGTCCAGCGCCTGGCCCAGCGCGACTATGGCCGAGACGATCGCCGCATCGTCGCTGTCCTGCTCCAGGTCGCGGACGAAACCGCGGTCGATCTTCAGCTCGTTGGCCGGCAGGCGCTTGAGGTAGAGCAGGCTGGAATAGCCGGTGCCGAAGTCGTCGATGGACAGGTCCACGCCCATGTCGGCCAGTTGGCGGAGGATCGCCAGGCTGTTGTCGGCATCGCGCATGGCGGTGGTCTCGGTGATCTCCAGGGTCAGGCAATTGGCCGGCAGCGAATGCCGGCGCAGGGTCGCGGCGACGTTCTCCACCAGCGCGGCATGGCAGAACTGCAGCGCCGAGAGGTTCACCGCCACGCGCCAGTCGGTGTAGCCCTGCGCGTACCACTGGCGCATCTGCCGACAGGCCTCGTCCAGCACCCACTCGCCGATGGGGATGATCAGCCCGGTGCGTTCGGCCAGGGCGATGAAGGCGTCGGGCATCAGCAGGCCGCGCTGCGGGTGCTGCCAGCGCAGCAGCGCCTCGGCGCCGACCAGACGCTGGCTGGCGGCGTCGAACTTGGGCTGGTAGTGCAGCACGAACTGGCGCAGCTCCAGGGCCGCGCGCAGGTCCTGGAGCATCTGCAGGTGGTTGCGCGCGTTGGTGTTCATCGACTGCTCGAAGAAGCTGTAGGCGTTCTTGCCGCTGCCCTTGGCGTGATACATGGCGGCGTCGGCGTTCATCAGCAGTTCCTGCTGGGTGGCGCCATTGCCCGGGTAGAGGGCGATGCCGATGCTGCCGGAGATGCGCAGCTCCTGATCGTTGACGTGGAACGCCTCTGCCAGCAGGCCGATCTGCTGCCCGGCCAGGCCCGCGGCGTCCTCCGGCGCCTTCAGCTCGACCAGCAGGACGAACTCGTCGCCGCCGATGCGCGCCAGGGTGTCCTCGCCGCGCAGGCTCTCGCGCAGGCGCCGGGCCACAGCCTGCAGCAGCTGGTCGCCGATGTGGTGGCCGAAGGCGTCGTTGACCGGCTTGAAGCCGTCCAGATCGAGGAACATCAGTGCGAAACAGCCGCCGTGGCGCTGCACCTTGGCGATCAGTTGGCCGATGCGGTCCTCCAGCAGCAGGCGGTTAGGCAGGCGCGTCAGGTTGTCGTGCAGGGCCAGTTGGGTGAGTTCCTGGTTGGCCTGCGCCAGGGAGTCGGTGAGCTGCGCGGTGCGCGCCTCCAGGCGGGCGTCGAGCACCGAGGTGAGCAGCGCGATGGCGAGGATGGCCAGGGTCACGAGGATCACCAGCAGCGCCAGCCAGCCGTTGTCCAGCCCGGACGGCGCGGCGCCGCAGAAGCTGCCCAGGGGGAAGCGCGCGGCGGCCATGCCGGTGTAGTGCATGCCGACGATGGCCAGGCCCATCAACAGCGCCGCGCCGCCGCGCACCAGGCGCACATAAGGCGTATTGCGGCGCAGGCGGAAGGCGATCCACAACGCCGCGCCCGAGGCGACGCCGGCGACCACCAGGGACAGGCCGAACAGCAGCGGGTCGTAGTCGATGCCCGGCTGCATGAGCATGGCGTACATGCCCAGGTAGTGCATGCCGGCGATGCCGCAGCCCATCACCAGGGCGCCGGCCAGCAATTGCCAGGTGGGCAGCTGCCGCTGGCCGACCAGGGCCAGGGCGAAGCCGGAGCTGAGCACCGCCAGGGCCAGCGACAGCAGCGTCAGGCTCAGGTCATAGCCCAGCGGGATGGGCAGGCTGAAGGCGAGCATGCCGATGAAGTGCATCGACCACACGCCGATGCCCATGGCCACGGCACCGCCGCCGATCCACAGCCAGGCACTGGCGCCCCGGGCCCTGGCGATGCGCCCGGCGAGATCGAGGGCTGTGTAGGAGGCCAGAACGGCGACGAAGAGGGAAATCAGCACCAGCGCGAGGTCGTAGCGGCCTGTCAGCATGTCGAATCTCTGGAGCGCGGCCCGTGGCGCGCGCAAAAGCGCAGATTCTAGCCAAGCGCCGGCACCTTCAACCAGATGCATTTCGGTTGCGGGGCGCCGCCGGGTTTGCCGCTCGTCGGCCACAGCACCTAAGCTGAGCGGATTCACTCCACGAGGAGCCCCCTTGGCGAACATCCTGCAATCCCTGGCCCTGCCCTGGCGCCGCCTGGCCAACCCCTACACGCGCTACCGCTACGCTGCCTGGATCCACTGCGTGCGCGTCGGCCTGGCGCTGCTGGCCTCCATCCTGCTGACCACCGGCATCGACATCCCCCACGGCCTCTGGGCCTCGGTCACGGTGCTGGTGGTGATGGGCGGGCTGGTGCACCAGGGCACCATCCGCGGCAAGTCCCGCGACCGTATCCTGGGCACCCTGCTGGGCGCCGCCGTGGGCCTGGCGATCATCCTGGTGCACAACCTCAGCGGCTCCAACGCGCTGGTCTACCTGCTGATGTCGCTGGCCGGCGCCGTCGCCGCCTTCTACGCCATCCGCCGCCCCGGCTACGTGGCGCTGCTGGCGGGCATCACCATGTGCACGGTGGCCGGGCATGGCGACAACAGCATGACCGAGGGCCTCTGGCGCATGCTCAACGTGCTGATCGGCGTGGCCCTGGCGCTGGTCTTCGCGCAGATCTACCCGCTGCGCGCGGTCTACGTCTGGCGCTACCTGCTGTCGGACAACCTGCGCGCCTGCGCCCGCCTGTTCGGCCAGCTGAGCAGCAATGCCGACCTGCGCGCCGAGCACTTTGCCAGCCAGTTGGAGGAGCTGGACCAGCGCCTGGTGGCCTCCCGCGCGCACCTGGCGCCGGTGGCGCGGGAAACCGGCATGCCGCTGCGCGAACTGGAACTGATCCAGCGCGCCCACCGGGCCATCATGGGCACCCTGGAATCGCTGCTGGCCTCGCGCCAGTTCGCCGCCCAGGCCGGCGACATCGCCCCGCCGCCCGCCGACCTGGAGTCCATGCGCCAGGCCATCGGCCGCCTGCTGCTGCAATCGGCCCACGCCCTGAAGTTCAGCCGCACCTCGCGCCTGGTGCAGGAATGCCAGGGCAGCGGCCACCTGCCGCCGCGCCCGCAGAGCCTGGCCGGCTCCTTCGAGGTGCAGGGCTTCTACTGGCTGACCCTGCGCCTGTACGAGCAGGTGGAACAGCTCTCCGCACAACTGGCCGGCAGCGCCGCGCACTGGAACATCCAGAGCCGCGACCGGGTGCCGGCGCGGTGAGCCTTCGGGCGCTCGGTGCGGGTGCCGGGAAACTACAGCTCCAATTGCGCCGGCGCTATGCCGAGCGCACTGGCAATGCGCGCCCGGGTGGCTTTCCTCGGCCGCGTCGACGCCTCCTGCTGCGCATAGGCGGACTGCGTCACGCCCAGGCGTTCGGCCACCTCCAGCTGCGTCAGCCCCAGGTGCTCGCGCCAGGCCCGGATGGCGCTGGCGCCGTCCACCATGCGGCTGACCACGTCATGGGGAATCAGGTTCTCATCCAGGCGATGCTGCGCCACATAGTCGGCATAGGGGATCACCACGAAGGCCGGCTTACCGTCCGTGTCATTGATGATCTGCACCTTAGTAGGTTCGCTCATCGCGCTTCTTCACCTCTTGCACCGCAACGATCCTGATTTCACCGTCCCAATCGAACAGTACCCGGTAGTTGCCGACGCGAAGCCGGTAACCGTAAGTGTGATTGTTCAGCGCCTTCACATGCCGGCAATCAGGCATCCGGCTCAACTCGCCAACGGCATCGCGAATCTGTGCCTGGTGGCGCCCGTCCAACCTGAGCAACTGCTTGACCGCCTTCCGCGTCCAGTTGACGGAGTTCATCGGATATTAGCCTTTTATTAGAATTCCGATAAATACCTTATATCCATGCCAGCCCCTGGGATTGCGCTTCTCAATGCGAGTCATGCCCTCTGGCTTTGGCGGGATGATGGGTAAGGCGCGTGGCGGCATCCCCTGCCGCCACGCGCCTCCATGAAAGGTCTCAAGCCGCGAAGCCGCCGTCGATCAGCAGGTTGGCGCCGGTGATGTAGGCCGCTTCCGGGCCTGCCAGGTAGGCCACGAAGGAGGCGATTTCCTCGGCGCGGCCGTAGCGCTCCAGGGCCATCAGGCCTTTCAGCGACTCGGCGAACTCGCCGCTGTCGGGGTTCATGTCGGTGTCCACCGGGCCGGGCTGCACGTTGTTCACGGTGATGCCGCGCGGGCCCAGGTCGCGGGCGAAGCCGCGGGTCAGGCCGGTCACCGCGGCCTTGCTCATGGCGTAGACGCCGCCGCCGGCGAAGGGCATGCGCTCGGCGTTGGTGCTGCCGATGGTGATGATGCGGCCGCCCTCGCCCATGTGCCGGGCCGCGGCCTGGGTGGCGACGAACACGCTGCGCACGTTGACCGCCAGGGTGCGGTCGAAGTCCTCCAGGGTGAACTCGTCCAGCGGCGCCACGGCCAGCACGCCGGCGTTGTTCACCAGGATGTCGAGGCGGCCGAAGTGCGCGGCGGCGCGTTCGATGGCGGCCGTGAGCGAGTCGGCGTCGGCGCTGTCGGCCTGGATGGCCAGGGCGCGGCCGCCGGCGGCCTGCACGGTGGCGGCCAGGTCTTCGGCCTTCTGCGCCGAGCTGACGTAGGTGAAGGCCACGGCGGCGCCGTCACGGGCCAGGCGCTGGACGATGGCCGCGCCTATGCCGCGCGAGCCGCCCTGGACGAAGGCGACCTTGCCGGCGAGGGAGGTGTTGGGGGTGCTGGTGCTCATGTCGGTGCTCCGGGAAAGGGTGGGAAGTGAAGCGACAGGCACAGTCTCCTCCTGCCATTCTCTACCCGGTAGCCGGTAATCGCTATATTCAGTCGATCCGATTGGTTTATGCGAGCCTGGCCATGGAAACCCTCAACAGCATCGAATGCTTCGTCCGCAGCGCCGAGGCCGGCAGCTTCGCCGCGGCGGCCAGGCGCCTGGGCCTGACGCCGGCGGCGGTGGGCAAGAACGTCGCCCGCCTGGAGGCCGGCCTGGGCGTGCGCCTGTTCCAGCGCAGCACCCGCAGCCTGAGCCTGACCGAGGCCGGCGAGCGCTTCCTGGCCGAGGTGGCGCCCGGCCTGGGCAGCATCCGCAACGCCCTGGCCAACCTGGCCGGCGCCGACGGCCAGCCCAGCGGCACCCTGAAGGTGAGCATGGGCCTGGTGTTCGGCCGCGACTACATCCTGCCGCTGCTGGGCGAGTTCCTCGGCCGCTACCCGGCGATCCGCCCGGACTGGCACTTCGACAACCGCCAGGTGGACCTCATCGCCGAGGGCTTCGACGCCGCCATCGGCGGGGGTTTCGAGCTGCCGCCGGGGGTGGTGGCGCGGCGCCTGTCGCCGGCGCACCTGGTGCTGCTGGCCAGCCCCGCCTACCTCGACGCCCGCCCGCCGATCCGCACGCCGGAGGACCTGGCGCAGCACGACGGCATCCGTATCCGCTCGCCGCAGACCGGCCGCGTGCGCCCCTGGGGCCTGAGCCACCGTGGCGGCAAGGGCCAGGCGCCCATCGAACTGGGCGAGCGCATGTACATGAGCGACCCGGAGGCGGCCTGCCACGCCGCCCTGCAAGGGCTGGGCATCACCCTGGTGAGCATGCAGCACGCCGTGCCCTACCTGGACGATGGCCGTCTGCTGCGGGTATTGCCGGACTGGTACGTGGACGCCGGCATCACCAGCCTCTACTACACCGCCCACAAGCTGCTGCCGGCGAAGACCCGCGCCTTCGTCGACTTCGTTCTCGAGCAGTTCCGCGCGCGGCAGCTGGACCGGCGGTTTTCCGCGCTGTAACGCGAAAAAAATGACACGTCCGGCAGAAGGCAAGGTCGAAACAGGCGTCAGGTATTCCTGACCGCCCCGATCGGCATCGGGTGAAGCGCCATCCACGGACCCGCAGGCTCGCCCTGCCAAGGCCCTGCGCCCCAGGTTCATGGTGAACCCATCCAGGAGACAGCCCCATGAAGAAGATCGCCCTCGTCCTCGCCGCCACCCTTGCCCTGCCGCTGGCAGCCATGGCCGACAGCAAGCTCTGCGACGCCAACCTGACGCAGTTGAAGGACTTCATCGCCACGGCCAGCAAGAACGCCACCGGCGTGAAGGTCAACGTGGTGCAGGAGCATATCGACCAGGCCGAGAAGGCCCGCGCCGCCGGCGACTACGAGTCCTGCGTGAGCCACACCACCCAGGCGCTGCGCATCATCCGCAAACCGGCCAACCGCTGACCGGGTACCCAGGGTGCGGGAGCCCTCGCCGGGCTCCCGTCACCCCGCGCCCGGGCATTGCACGCCGGGCGCGGTTTCGCCGCCTCAACCGCAGTTGAGCCCGCGCACTATTTCGCTGTCGTCGACATTGATGTTCAGGCGCTGCGAGTTGTATTCCAGGGTCACCGCATCATGGGGGTGCAGCGCGCGTGCGCTCTGCGCGCCGGAGTCGCGCCGGGCCTGCTCCACCAGCGCCTGGGACAGCGGCTTGCCGACCAGCGACTGCACCGCCCCGGCATTGCAGCGGCCGGTTTCGGGCGCGGCGGCGGCCGGGGATTCGGCGGGCTTGTCGGCGCTGCTGCAACCGGCCAGCAGGATGGCGCCGAACAGCATGGCCGGCAGGGCTCGATTCAAGGGCATAAAGCCTCCTTGGCTTGAGGGAAAACCGCAACCATAACAAGCCGCGCCGCAGCCGGCCCGGTTTTTGTGTTGCCGGCTGCATCGAAGCAGCCCCGGAACGACCGTACGGCGCCCTTTACACAGGATTTACACAGCGCCGGTTACACTTTGCGGGAACAGAATGTCTTAGAAGTATCCGGCCCCCAGGCCGGGAATTTCAGGAGGTAAGACAGATGATTCGCCGGATCCCGCAACTCGCCCTGGTGTTGTGCGCGTCCTTCGCCCTGGCCGGGCAGGCATCGGCCAACAGCAATACCGATGCGGCGGCCATCGGCGCGGTGGTCGGCGCCGTCGTGGGTGGCGCTGTCGTCGCCGGCGCCTCTGCGCCGCCTGCCCCGGTCTACGTGCAGCCTGCCCCGCCGCCGGCGGCCTACTATCCGCCGGCCCCGGTGTACTACGCTCCGCCGCCGCCTCCGGTGGCCGTGGTGGTGGCGCCGCCGGTGCGCTATTACCGGCCGGTCTATTATGGGCCGGCGTACTATGGGCCGCGTTATTATGGGCCGCCCCATGGTTACTACCGTGGGTATCGGCACTGGTGATGGATGGATAGTGCCTGGGTCTGGAAGAGCGCCGTTTCCTGTTGAGGGGAACGGCGTTTTTTCTGGGGCATGTTTTGTTTGATTGCGAGCCTTTATCTCACGCGCCGATCCTCCTCCCCCGTCATTCCCGCGAACGCGGGAATCCAGTGACTGGCGGGTTCGCGAGCAAGCTCGCTCCTACGAAAAGCAAAAGCGCGTCCGCTCTTGGGACTTCCAGAGAAACCTCCGCGCACTCCGAAACGCCCCTTCAGAAGGCCGAGCGAAACCGGCGCTCAGGAGGTCATGCGACATGGATGTCGCGAGAGCCCCGATGGGCTACAGGGACGTACCCTCGGGGCGGGCCTCCGTGGCGGGGGAATTCGTGAGGGTAGCCCGGCTTCATCGGGCCCGTATGTCGGGGCAAGCCTTTTTGGTTCCTTTTTGCGGGGGTGGCCTTCCACCGTTTGACAAAAGGGACTCGCCCGAGGGGGCGAAACAAAAAATCTCCGCAGACTCGGAGCGGCGCGCTACACCAAGCCCCCAAGCCACTGGGTTCCCGCGTTCGCGGGAATGACGGGGTTGGGGTTAGGAGTATCAGGATGACTCCGAACTCCCCACCCACTCCAAACAGCCCCCTCTCCCTTCAGGGCGGGGCGCGCAGCCGAGGGCTGGGAAGAGGGTTACGGACTCCACCCACACACCTCTGCCAACCCTGACTCCGCTCCCCCTCCCTAACCCTCCCCCGCAAGCGGGAGAGGGGACCGTTCGGCGTGAAGCGCATTCACGAAGCTCCCTGCCCCCTCATCCGTCTAGTCAAACCAATCGCGGACGGAGTCCGCTCCTACGGGGCCAGAATCGTCAGGCATCGGCGCGCCGGCCAACGGCGTATAACCGCGAACGGTTATACGCCCTACGCGCTCACAGGATGACTCCGAACTTTCCGCCCGCTCCGAACGGCCCCCTCTCCCTCCGGGAGAGGGCTGGGGTGAGGGCAACGGACTTCACCGCCACTCCGCTGCCAACCCTGTACTCCACTCCCCCGCAAATGCCACCCCAATCCCATTCCTGAAAAACACCCCGCCACTCGATGGCCGCCCCGCCAGGCCATGCCTATTCTTTGAGCATTCCGCCGCTTCGCTCACCGCCCCAGGAGGCCTGCATGGCCGCGACCAGGAAGATGGGCCTCACCGGGCTGACCACCCTGGTGATGGTCAACATGATGGGCTCGGGGATCATCATGCTGCCCTCCAGCATGGCCCAGCTGGGCGCGGTCTCGCTGCTGTCGTGGGTGTTCACCGCCGTGGGTTCCATGGCCATCGCCTATTGCTTCGCCCAATGCGGCATCTACTGCCCGCGCTCCGGCGGCATGTCCGCCTACAGCGAGGAGGCCCATGGCAAGTCGGCGTTCTTCCTCTGCTCGTACCTGTATTTCCTGTCCCTGGTGATCAGCAACGTCGCCATCAGCCTTTCCGCGGTGGGCTACCTGACGCCCTTCTTCCCCTGGCTGGGCAGCGGCTCGGTGCCCCTGCTCCTCGGGACCCTGGGGCTGATCTGGCTGACCACCCTGGCCAACTTCGGCGGCCCGCGGATCACCGGGCGGCTGGGCTCGGTCACCGTCTGGGGGGTGATCATCCCGGTGGCCGGGCTGGGCTTCTTCGGCTGGTTCTGGTTCCGCCCGGAGGTCTTCGCCGCCGCCTGGAACCCAAACGACCTGCCGGTCAGCCAGGCGATCACCGACAGCATCCCACTCACGCTCTGGGCCTTCCTCGGCATGGAGTCGGCGGCGCAGAACTCCGACGCGGTGGACAACCCCAAGCGCAACGTGCCGCTGGCCTGCCTGCTGGGCACCCTGGGCGCGGCGGTGGTGTACGTGCTGTCCACCACCGTGATCCAGGGCCTGGTGCCGAACCCGGAGCTGGCCAACTCCAGCGCGCCCTTCGCCCTGGCCTATGCGCGCCTGTTCAACGACGGCGTGGGCAACCTGGTCATGGCCCTGGCGGTGATGGCCTGCGTCGGTTCGCTGCTGGGCTGGCAGTTCACCCTGGCCGAGACGGCCAAGGTCACCGCCGCCCAGGGCCTGTTCCCGCAGCTGTTCACCCGCGTCACCAACGCCGGCGCGCCCCTGGCCGGGCTGGTCACCTGCGCGGTGCTGCAGAGCCTGATCGCCCTCTCGACCATCTCGCCCAACGCCACCGCGCAGTTCAACAAGCTGGTGAGCCTGGCGGCGGTCACCAACATCATCCCCTACATCACCTCGCTGACCGGGCTGGTGGTGATCCTCTACAAGGCCGGCGTCGGCATGGACCTGGTGCGCCGCAACACCGCCGTGATGCTGGTCGCCGCCTGCTACTGCTTCTACGCGCTCTACGCCTCGGGGCTGGAAGCGGTGTTCGGCGCGGCCCTGGTGATGGTGGTCGGCTACCTGCTGTTCGGCTTCATCGCCAAGCGCTTCGTCAAGGCCTACGAGCGCCTCGCCGCGCCGCCGGAGTCGCCATGAACCGCCTGCTCGCTCCTCTGCTCGTGCTGCTGTTGCTGGTGCCTGCCGCCCAGGCCGACACCCTGGCGCGCATCCAGGCCAGCCATACTCTGACGCTGGGCTTTCTGGCCGACAACGCGCCCTTCTCCGAGGGCGACGAGCGCACGGCCAGCGGCTACGCCATCGACCTGTGCCAGGCGCTGGTCGCCCGCCTACGCAGCCAGCCGGGCCTGGGCGAGCTGCAGGTGCGCTACCGGCCGCTGCCCCTGGAGCAGGCCCTGGAAGCCGTGCACGGCGGCCAGGTCGACCTGTTCTGCAGCCCGCTGGTGGAAACCCTGCAGCGCCGCGAGAGCGTCAGCTTCTCGCTGCCGGTGTTCACCGCCGGCCTCGGGGTGATCCTCCGCCGCGACGCCGACCCCACCCTGCTGGCCGCGCTCAGCGGCGCCCCGCGCGAACGCACCCCGACCTGGCGGGCGACCATCAACCAGGGGCTGAACAAGCGCAGCTTCGCCGTGCTGCGCGGCAGCACCAACGTGCAATGGGCGCAGCAGCAGGCCCGCGCCCTGGGCCTGCAGTCGCGCCTGGAGGAAGTCGGCAGCTACCAGGAAGGCGTCGAGCGCGTCCTGCACCGCCAGGTGGACGCCTTCTTCGGCGAGCGACTGTCGCTGCTCAACTACCAGGCCCGTTCGGCCGAAGGCGACCGCCTGCAGGTCTCCGAGCACCTGTTCGAAGTGGCCCGCGTCGCCCTGGCCCTGCCCCGCGACGACGACGCTTTCCGCCTGCTGGTGGACCGCGCCATCAGCGAAACCCTGCGCGGCCCCGGCGGCGAGGCGCTGTACAGCCGCTACTTCGGCCGCCCCTCGGAGCAGCAACGCATGCTGCTGCGCCTGTACACCCTGCCCTGAGGCGGCGGAAGGTCCAGGGGACAAGGCCTCGCCTAGCGCTATATACTTTTGTAAATAGCGATAGCAGTCCCCGGATACCCCATGAGCGACCAGGCCACCCGCCCTGCCCGTACCCCCGCCAACCGCCGCAAGGCGGCCGTCGATGACAGCGAAGCCCTGGGCATCCGCGAGCGCAACCTGCGCCTGATCCTCAAGGCCGCCAGCCAGGAATTCGCCGCCAAGGGCTTCCAGGCCGCGCGCACCGAAGACATCGCCGCCCGCGTCGGGCTGCCCAAGGCCAACGTCTACTACTACTTCCAGAACAAGCGGAACCTCTACGCGCGGGTGCTGGAAACCCTGGTCGAACCGCTGCTGCAAGCCGCCGCCCTGCTGCGCGCCGAACTGCCCCCGGAGCAGGCGCTGCCCGCCTACATCGAGGCGCGGATGCGCGTGGCCCACGAGCACCCGCACACCTACAAAGCCGTGCTCGGCGAAATGCTGCTGGGCGCTCGGCAACTGCCGGCCCCCTGCGGCGAACGCCTGCGCCAGGCCGCCCAGGACAACCTCGCCTGCCTGCGCAGCTGGATGGAACGCGGCCTGATCGCCACGGCCGACCCGCAGCACCTGCTGCTGTTCCTCTGGTCGGCCACCCAGGCGCACACCCACTTCGGCTGGCAGGCGTCGCTGATCACCGGCAAGACACGGCCGGCGGAGGCGGACTACCGGGCGGTGGCTGAAAGCGTGAGTCGGTTGGTGCTGGGTGCCCTTGCGGTGGATGGCCCGCGGGGGCGGTTGCGGCCTTTTCCGCTTTAGTGGGCAGCGGGCTTTCGTAGGCCGCTCCGGGGCGCTCTTCGTAGGAGCGAGCTTGCTCGCGAATGGGATTTACCGGTGGCTACGGTGTTGGGTGCAAGAGCGCCCTCTCCCCAGCCCTCTCCCTGAAGGGAGAGGGGGCTTGTCCGTGCCGAGAGAAGGAATGGTTTCAGCTGGTAATCACTGTGCTAGCCGGCTGACTCCAGAACATCAACCTCTGCCCAACGGCCCCCTCTCCCTTCAGGGAGAGGGGGCTTATCCGTGCCGAGAGAAGGAATGGTTTCAGCCGGTAATCACTGTGCTAGCCGGCTAACGCCGAACTATCAGCATCTGCCCAACGGTCCCCTCTCCCTTCAGGGAGAGGGTTAGGGA
Source organism: Pseudomonas sp. A6 (assembly GCF_052367875.1). Classification (NCBI taxonomy): domain Bacteria; kingdom Pseudomonadati; phylum Pseudomonadota; class Gammaproteobacteria; order Pseudomonadales; family Pseudomonadaceae; genus Pseudomonas; species Pseudomonas sp. A6. Next base: position 4,094,229 of record NZ_CP198970.1, read on the forward strand.
GAGGGAGCGGAGTCAGCCGAACACGCCGAAGTCACCAGTACCGTCCGTTCGCGAGCAAGAACTAGGCGTCCCCCTCGCTCCTACAAAAAGCCACCAGGCGCTACACGTCCCCCAGCAAAGCGCGACACCGCACAAAGCACAGCCTGAATCGACGCGCTGACGATGTTGGCATGGCAACCGGCACCGAAGCGCGTGCCCGCCTCGCCCGGCCAGGCCACTTCCACCAGCGCCAGGGCCTGGGCGTCGGCGCCGCTGCCGAGGCTGCGTTCCTCGTAGCCGTCGATGCGGATCGGCAGGCCCAGGGCCGCCACGCTGGCGTCGATCGGGCCGTTGCCCACACCTTGTAGTTGCCGGCGGCGGCCGTCGGCCAGTTCCACCTCCAGCACTATGCCCTGCCCACCCTCGGCCTCGAACAGCCGGTGGCCGACGTAGACCAGGGCGCCGCCGGGTCGCGCCGGGGCCAGGTAGGTCTGGGCGAACAGTTGCCACAGCGCCTCGCTGCTCAGCTCGGTCTCGCTGCTGTCGGCCTGGCGCTGCACGATGGCGCTGAATTCCACCTGCATCCGCCTCGGCATCACCACGCCGTGGTCGCGCTGCAGCAGGTAGGCGATGCCGCCCTTGCCCGACTGGCTGTTGACCCGCACGATGCTGTCGTAGGTGCGCCCCAGGTCCCGGGGGTCGATCGGCAGATAGGGCACTTCCCAGAAACCGTCCGCGGCCTGGGCGGCGAAGCCCTTGGCGATGGCGTCCTGGTGCGAACCGGAGAAGGCGGTGAACACCAGGTCGCCGACGTAGGGATGCCGTGGGTGGATCGGCAGCCCCGTGCAGGCCTCGGCCACCCGCGCCACGCCGGCGATGTCGGAAAAGTCCAGGCCCGGGTGGATGCCCTGGGTGTAGAGGTTCAGCGCCAGGGTCACCAGGTCGAGGTTGCCGCTGCGCTCGCCGTTGCCGAACAGGCAGCCCTCCACCCGCTGCGCGCCGGCCAGCAGCGCTTGCTCGGCGCAGGCCACGCCGGTGCCGCGGTCGTTGTGCGGGTGCACCGACAGCACCACGTGCTCGCGGCGTTCCAGGCGCTGGTGCATCCACTCGATCTGGTCGGCGAAGACGTTGGGCGTGGCCACTTCCACGGTGGTCGGCAGGTTGATGATGATCGGCCGTCCAGGGCCGGCATCCCAGGTGCAGATGGCGGCGTTGCACATGCGCAGCGACACCTCCAGCTCGGCCATGCAGAAGGTCTCCGGCGAGTACTGCAGCACCCATTCGGTCTGCGGGTGCGCCGCCACCTTCTCCTTCAACAGCTGCACGTGGCGCACCACCAGTTGCTCTACCTCGTCCACCGACAGGCCGAACACCACGCGCCGCCACACCGGGGCGATGGCGTTGTACAGGTGCACGATCACTCGACGCGCGCCCGCCACGGCACGCACGGTCTCGTCGATCAGGTCCTCGCGCAGTTGGGTCATCACCATGGGCGTGACGTCGTCGGGGATGCCGCCCTCGTCGATCAACTGGCGGATGATCTCGAAGTCGGTGCGCGAGGCGGCCGGGAAGCCCACCTCGATCTCCTTGAAGCCCAGCCGCACCAGCTCGGCGAACAGGCGCAGCTTGCGCTCGCGGTTCATGGGTTCGAACAGCGCCTGGTTGCCGTCGCGCAGGTCGGTGGACAGCCACACCGGGGCCTGGGCGATGGTCTGCGACGGCCAGCGGCGGTTGGGCAGGTCGATGGTGGGGAATGGGCGGTACTTGGCTTGCGGGTTCGCGTGCATGGTCTGGCCTCGAACGGGTGTTCGGGCCCAGCATAGGCCGGGCGCAGCCGTCCAACTCGCGCCAAAGGGTCCATCGTTGTCGCAAAAGGGTCATCCTGCGCTAAGCTCGCCCTTCCCCCGCAACGGACGCGCCCCATGGTCGACCACGCCAGCCTGCCCTACGAATCCCTGGAGATGCCGGTCACCGGCGTCGCCATCGACTACCCCAGCGGCCATGTGGTGCCGCCCCACAGTCACCCGCGCGCACAGCTGATCTACGCCATCGAAGGCGTGCTGGTGGTGGAGACCCCGGCCGGGCGCTGGGTGACGCCGCCGACCCGCGGCGTCTGGCTGCAGGCGGGCGTCGAACACTCGCTGCGCATGCGCGGCGTGACGCGGGTGCGCAGCCTGTTCGTCAACCCCGACGCCATCGACGGCCTGCCGGTCGGCGACTGCGTGATCGACGTATCGCCGCTGCTGCGCGAACTCATCCAGGCTGCCACCCAGGTTCCCGGGCGCTACGCAAGCGACAGCCGCGACGGCCGCCTGATGCGCTTCCTGCTCGACGAACTGCGCAGCCTGCCGGTGCTGCCCTTCCACCTGCCCTGGCCGGACGACGAACGCATCGCCCGGGTCTGCCGCGCCCTGGCGGAAAACCCGGCGCAAGGCAGCAGCGCCGAGCACTGGGCCGAACAGTTGGCAATGAGCCCGAAGACCTTCCACCGCCGCTTCCAGCGCAGCACCGGCATCACCTTCGGCCGCTGGCGCCAGCAGGCGCGCCTGCTGCTCTCCCTGGAGGCCCTGGCCCAGGGCCTGCCGGTGCTGGAAGTGGCGCTGCAGCACGGCTACGACAGCCAGAGCGCCTTCGCCGCGGCCTTCCGCCGGCAGTTCGGCGTGGCGCCTTCGGCGTTCTACCGCTGAGCGCCTGGACGTAGGGCGCATAACCGTTCGCGGTTATCCGCCGATACACCGCGGCCACAGTCAACGCCCAGGTCAACCCCGGAGCCGCCGGGAATCAAGGCCAAACGGCAGATAACGCCGTAGGCGTTATGCGCCCTACGCCCCGGTACCGGCGTTGCCCGATGTGCGGACCCGCGCGGATGACGCCATCGGCCCCGGCGGGTAAGCTGCCGCCCCTCGTCCCACCCGCAGAAAGAGGCCCCATGGCTAACAACGACCTCAGCTTCCTCCCCGACGCCGACCCGCAGTCGATCTCCTCCGACGTCGCCGGCTTCGGCGGCCTGCTGGTCTCCACCCAAATACCCACCCGCGAGGACGGCAGCCTGGAGCTGGGCGGCATCGTCGAGCAGAGCGAGTGCACCCTGCGCGCGCTGAAAACCGCCCTGGAGCGCGCCGGCAGCTCCATGGAGCGCGTCCTGCACCTGACCATCTACCTCACCGACATGGCCGACCGCGCCGCCTTCAACGAGGTCTACCAGCGCTTCTTCGCCAAACCCTGGCCGGTGCGCGCCGCCGTCGGCGTGGCCGCCCTGGCCGTGGAAGGCATGCGCGTGGAAGTCACCGCGCTGGCCGCCAAGGCCTGACCGGGCCCCTTCGCCGTCCGGCGCCCTGCCGGGCGGCGCCACCACCGGGCAGCGCACGGGTGCCCGGCGGGCGTTTCGCCGCTACAATGCGCGCCTTGCCGTGTCACGCCTGATGAAGAAGAAACCATGTCCCTGCCCAAGAACCATCTGGAACTGCTCAGCCCTGCCCGCGATGTGAGCATCGCCCGCGAGGCCATCCTGCATGGAGCCGATGCCGTGTACATCGGCGGCCCGAGCTTCGGCGCCCGGCACAACGCCTGCAACGAGGTGGGCGACATCGCCCGGCTGGTGGAATTCGCCCACCGCTACCACGCACGCATCTTCGTCACCATCAACACCATCCTCCACGACGACGAGCTGGAGCCGGCCCGCGCGCTGATTCACCAGCTCTACGACGCCGGCGTCGACGCGCTGATCGTGCAGGACCTGGGCGTGCTCGACCTGGACATCCCGCCGATCGAACTGCACGCCAGCACCCAGACCGACATCCGCACCCTGGGCCGGGCCAGGTTCCTCGATCAGGCCGGCTTCTCCCAACTGGTGCTGGCCCGCGAGCTGAACCTGAAGGAAATCCGCGCCATCGCCGACGAAACCGACGCGGCCATCGAGTTCTTCATCCACGGCGCGCTCTGCGTGGCCTTCTCCGGCCAGTGCAACATCTCCCACGCGCAGACCGGGCGCAGCGCCAACCGCGGCGACTGCTCCCAGGCCTGCCGCCTGCCCTACACCCTGAAGGACGACCAGGGCCGCGTGGTGGCCTTCGAGAAACACCTGCTGTCGATGAAGGACAACAACCAGAGCGCCAACCTCAGCGCCCTGGTCGACGCCGGCGTGCGCTCGTTCAAGATCGAAGGGCGCTACAAGGATATGGGCTACGTGAAGAACATCACCGCCTACTACCGCCAGCGCCTGGACGGCATCCTCGCCGAGCGCCCGGACCTGGCCCGCGCCTCCAGCGGCCGCACCGAGCACTTCTTCCTGCCCGACCCGGACAAGACCTTCCACCGCGGTAGCACCGACTACTTCGTCAACGAGCGCAAGGTGGACATCGGTGCCTTCGACTCGCCGACCTTCACCGGCCTGCCGGTGGGCGTGGTGGAAAAGGTCGGCAAGCGCGACCTGATCGTCGCCACCGAGCAGCCGCTGTCCAACGGCGACGGCCTCAACGTGCTGGTCAAGCGCGAGGTGGTGGGCTTCCGCGCCAACATCGCCGAGCCCAAAGGCGAATTCGAGGAAGACGGCGAGAAACGCTACCGCTACCGCGTCGAGCCCAACGAAATGCCCGAGGGCCTGTACCGCCTGCGCCCCAACCACCCGCTGTCGCGCAACCTCGACCACAACTGGCAGCAGGCCCTGCTCAAGACCTCCGCCGAGCGCCGCGTCGGCCTGGACTGGCAGGCCCGCCTGCGCGAGGAACGCCTGGAGCTGAGCGCCACCAGCGAGGAAGGCGTGAGCGTCAGCGTCGCCCTGGACGGCCCCTTCGGCGCGGCCAACAAGCCGGAGCAGGCCCTGGAGCAACTGCACGACCTGCTCGGCCAGCTGGGCACCACCCAGTACCACGCCGAGCGCGTCGAGCTGGACGCGCCGCAGGCATTCTTCATCCCCAACTCGCAGCTCAAGGCCCTGCGCCGCGAGGCCATCGAGGCGCTCACCGCCGCCCGCGTCGCCGCCCACCCGCGCGGCAGCCGCAAGGCCGAGACGAACCCGCCGCCGGTGTACCCTGAGGCGCACCTGTCGTTCCTGGCCAACGTGTACAACCACAAGGCCCGCGAGTTCTACCACCGCCACGGCGTGCAGCTGATCGATGCGGCCTACGAGGCCCACGAGGAAGCCGGCGAGGTGCCGGTGATGATCACCAAGCACTGCCTGCGCTTCTCCTTCAACCTGTGCCCGAAGCAGGCCAAGGGCGTCACCGGCGTGCGCACCAAGGTCGCGCCCATGCAACTGGTGCACGGCGACGAGGTGCTGACGCTGAAGTTCGACTGCAAGCCCTGTGAGATGCACGTGATCGGCAAGATGAAGGGCCACATCCTCGACCTGCCGCAGCCGGGCAGCGCGGTCAGCCAGGTGGTCGGCCAGATCAGCCCGGAAGACCTGCTCAAGACCATCCGCCGCGCGCCGCACTGAGGCGCCGACACGACAGCGCGGGGCGGCCCCATGACCGCCCCGCCGCTGTTCAGCCCGCCGGCTGTTCGCGCTCCTGGAGCAACTGGCGGATGATCGCCTCCTGCCCCTGGTAGTCGCCCTCGCCCACGTGCTGGTAGCGCACGTGGCCCTTGGCGTCGATGAAGTAATGCGCCGGCCAGTACTGATTGGCGAAGGCGTTCCAGATGCGGTACTGGTTGTCCAGCGCCACCGGGTAGTGGATGTCGTTGCGCGCCACGGCCTTCGCCACGTTCGCCGGGATGCGCTCGTAGGGATACTCCGGGGTGTGCACGCCGATCACCACCAGGCCCTGGTCGGCATACCGCTTCGCCCACTGGTTGACGTACGGCAGCGTGTGCTGGCAGTTGATGCAGTCATAGGTCCAGAAATCCACCAGCACCACCTTGCCGCGCAGCTCTTCGCTGGTCAGCGGTGCGCTGTTGAGCCACTGCACGGCGCCATCCAGGCTGGGCATGGCGCCCAGGTCGGCCAGGTCGGCGGCGCTGGCACTGGGCATCAGTTTGTCGAGCAGCTTGGGCACGCCATCCAGCACCTTGTGCTCCAGGCCGGCCAGGGTGCGCGAGGCGCCGGAGCCCAGCAGTTGCGCGCTGGCGCCGCTACCGATGACCACCACCGCCAGCAGGGCCAAGGCCCCTGCCCCACGCCGTAGCCATTCCAGCGCACCCAGCGACGGGCGCAGGCGCTGGTACAAGCCACGACCGAGGAACAGCGCGGCGCCCAGGGCGACGGCGCTGCCCAGCCCATAGGCGAACAGCAGCAGGCTGGTGGACGCATTGGGCCCCTGGAGCATGGCCCCGGAGAGGATCAGCCCGAGAATGGGCCCTGCGCAGGGCGCCCACAGCAGGCCGGCGGCGAAGCCCAGCAGCCAGGCGGAAAGCGCTGGCGGCAGGCCACGTGCCTGGCCGTGCAGGCGGTCGCCGAGCCAGGCCCAGGGCCGCGAAATCCAGGTGCCGAAGCGTGGCGACAGCAAGGCCAGGGCGGAAAGCCCGAGCAGCCCCAGGGCCAGGTAGCGGCCGACCTCGCTGGCCTCCACCACCCAGGCGCTGGACACCGCCGCCAGGCTGGCCAGCACGGCGAAGCCGCTGGCCAGGCCCGCCAGGGTCAGCAGCGGCGACCAAACCGGGCCACCAGCGCGCTGCAGCAACAACGGCAATACGGGAAGGATGCAGGGGCTGAGCAGGGTCAGCACCCCGCCGAGAAAGGCGACGATCAGCATGGGAATCTCCTTTTGAAGGGGGCTGGAGCGGCAGGGCCATCCCTGGCCGGGGCGGCGTGCATCAACCGCCTTCGTTGCAGTCGCTGGAGAACTTCTGGTAGGCCAGGCTATGGGGCTGGCCGTTGGAGTCCAGGTAGTCCATGCGCGCCTGCACCACCTGGCAGCTGCCGGGGTCTTCATGCAGGGCCAGGACCTTCTTCACGTCCAGGTGCTGGCCGTAGTGGTATTGCTCCACCGGCGCGGGGGCGCTGGCGGCGAAGCTGGCCAGGGGCGCGGCGAAGGCAAACAGGGCGGCGGCAAGGGTCAGGGTTTTCATGGCGGTGTCCTCGGGTGTGGGTTCGTGACGCGGAGGCCGTGTGCCTTCCGCTTGGTGCCCATTTCACCCGCCGCGGGTATCCCGCCTGTGTCCGCCACGGCCTGCGAATGCCGCCCCAGGTATCGGCGCGGCGAATAGATACACTGGTATACAAACCCTGGCGGGAATGCGCCGCCTTGCTCTATACACTTGCCCCAACGAACGAACCGATTGGGGAACCACCATGGAACACGTCGATCACGTCCTGATCGTCGACGACGACCGCGAGATCCGCGAGCTGGTCGGCAACTACCTGAAGAAGAGCGGCCTGCGCGTCAGCCTGGCCGCGGACGGCCGGCAGATGCGCGCCTTCCTCGACGGCAACGCGGTGGACCTGATAGTGCTGGACATCATGATGCCCGGCGACGACGGCCTGAAGCTGTGCCGCGAGCTGCGCGTGGGCAAGCACAAGGCCACCCCGGTGCTGATGCTCACCGCGCGCAACGACGAGACCGACCGCATCATCGGCCTGGAAATGGGCGCCGACGACTACCTGACCAAGCCCTTCTCCGCCCGCGAGCTGCTGGCGCGGATCAACGCCGTGCTGCGCCGCACGCGCATGCTGCCGCCGAACCTGTCGATCACCGAGAGCAGCCGGCTGATCGGCTTCGGCCCCTGGCGCCTGGACACCAGCGCGCGCCACCTGCTGGACGCCGAGGGCACCCTGGTCGCCCTGAGCGGCGCCGAGTACCGCCTGCTGCGGGTGTTCCTCGACCATCCGCAGCGGGTGCTCAGCCGCGAGCAACTGCTGAACCTGACCCAGGGCCGCGAGGCGGACGTCTTCGACCGCTCTATCGACCTGCTGGTCAGCCGCCTGCGCCAGCGCCTGCGCGACGACGCCCGCGAGCCGGACTGCATCAAGACGGTGCGCAACGAAGGCTACGTCTTCTCGCTGCCGGTGCAGCTCATCGAACCCGCCGAGTGACCGCCATGCCCCGCACCCTGGCAGCGCGCCTGGCGCTGATCTTCCTCACCGGGCTGGTGCTGGCCTACGGCCTGTCCTTCAGCTCGCAGTTCTACGAACGCTACGTCAGCGCTCGGAGCATGATGCTCGGCAACCTGGAAAGCGACGTGAGCACCGCCGTGGCCCTGCTCGACCGCCTGCCGGCGAACGAGCGCGAGCAATGGCTGCCCATGGTCGACCGGCCCAACTACCGCTACCGTCTGGACGAAGGCGAACCCGGCCAGGCCATGGACATGGCCCAGGCGCCCATGGCCGCGACCAGCATCGAGAGCGCCATCGGCTCGCGCTACGCCCTGCGCTTCGAAACCCTCCCCGGCCCGGACGCGCACTTCCAGGCGCACCTGCGCCTGGCCGACGGCAGGCCGCTGAGCATAGACGTCACTCCCCGCGGAGTGGCGGCGGTGGCGCGCTGGCTGCCGGTGGTGCTGGTGCTGCAGCTGGCCGTGCTGCTGGTCTGCACCTGGCTGGCGGTGCGCACCGCGATCCGCCCGCTGACGCGCCTGGCCCAGGCCGTCGACCACCTCGACCCGGACACCCCGGCCGCGCCGCTGGACGAGAACGGCCCCAACGAAGTGGCCTACGCCGCCCGCGCCTTCAACGCCCTGCAAGGCCGCATCGGCGACTACCTGAAAGAACGCATGCAGCTGCTCGCGGCCATCTCCCACGACCTGCAGACGCCCATCACGCGCATGAAACTGCGCGTCGAACAGATGGACCCATCGCCGGAAAGCGAACGCCTGTGGAGCGACCTGGAAGAAATGCAGCACCTGGTCCGCGAAGGCGTGGCCTACGCCCGCAGCATGGACGGCGCCAGCGAGGCACAACGCCGCGTCGACCTCGACGCCTTCCTCGACAGCCTGGTGCTCGACTACCAGGACGCCGGCCAGCAGGTCAGCCTGCAAGGCCGCGCCGGCGTACCCCTGGAAACCCGCCCCCACGCCCTGCGCCGGGTGCTGGGCAACCTGCTGGACAACGCCGTGAAATTCTCCGGCGCCGCGCAACTGGAGGTGGGCCGCGAAGACGGCAAGCTGTGCATCCGCGTACTCGACCGCGGCCCGGGTATCGCCGAGGAAGAACTGGAAGAAGTCCTCAAACCCTTCTACCGCGTGGAAAGCTCGCGCAACCGCAGCACCGGCGGCACCGGCCTGGGCCTGGCCATCGCCCACCAACTGAGCCAGGCCCTGGGCGGCCGCCTGACCCTGGCCAACCGCGACGGCGGCGGCCTGTGCGCGCAACTGGAATTGCCGCTCCCGGCCTGAGCGACCGTACAAGCCGATACAAGGCGGCCCCCGGCGGGACACATCCGGGACAAGCCGCCTTGCCAGCATGGCTCCACCAGCCGACTCCCCAGCCCAAGGAAACATCGCCATGCAAAGCACCCTCGCCACCACCCTGCGCCCCCTCGACCGCCTCGGCGCCTGGGGCGCCGATATCCCCCTGCGGCTGTTCCTGGCCTGGGAATTCCTCGAATCCGGCCTGGAGAAGTGGAACGGCGAAAACTGGTTCGCACAAATCCACGACGCCTTCCCCTTCCCCTTCGACCGCCTGCCGGTGAGCCTGGACTGGCAAATCTCCCTGTGGGCCGAACTGATAGCCCCGGCGCTCCTGCTGCTGGGCCTGGGCACCCGCTTCGCCTCGGCGGTGCTGATGGTGCTGACACTGGTGGCCATCGCTGCCGTGCACTGGCCGGCGCACTGGTCCAGCCTGGGCGAACTGGCCATGGGGTATTCGATCAGCGATAACGGCTATGGCAACTACAAGCTGCCGTTGATCTACCTGGTGGCGCTGGTGCCGCTGCTGCTCAAGGGGGCCGGGCGGTTGAGCCTGGATGCGTGGTTGGGGCGGCGGTTTGCGTAGGCTGCCGCACAGAACTGACGAACCCGCCGTGTGGCGGGTTCTTTTTTTCCTGGTGTCGTTGGTGCTGGGTTTAAGAATGCCCTCTCCCCAACCCTCTCCCTGAAGGGAGAGGGGGCGGTCCTGAGTGGCCGGAAGATTCGGAGTCATCCTGATACTCCTCACCATCCCCGTCATTCCCGCGAACGCGGGAACCCAGTGACTAGCTGTTGGTGCTGGGTTTAAGAGCACCCTCACCCCAGCCCTCTCCCAAAGGGAGAGGGGGCTGTCCTGGGTGGCCGGAGGGTTCGGAGTCATCCTGATACGCCTCACCATCCCTGTCATTCCCGCGAACGCGGGAACCCAGTGACTGGCGCTTCGCGAGCAAGCTCGCTCCTACGAAGAGCATTTCGGAGCAGCCTGCTAGACAGCTGACAGCAAGTAGGGCGCATAACCGTTCGCGGTTATCCGCCGTACGAACTAAAAGGACAGCGCCGAGCTTCCAAAGCGCACGGGACAGCTCCCTCTCCCTTCAGGGAGAGGGCTGGGGAGAGGGGCTCTTCTTCACCGGTAGCGCCCCCCTCCGCCCCCACAAAAAACGAGCCCAAACGAAAAAGCCCGCACACCTGACCAGGCACGCGGGCTTTCCAATCATCACCTCACCCCATCACGGAACCTCGAAAGTCACCTCGATATTCCCCCGGGTAGCCCGGGAATACGGGCAGATCCGGTGCGCCGTCTCCACCAGCTTCGCCTTGTCCCCGGCAGCCAGCCCCGGCAATTCCACCGTCAGCCTGGCCGCCAGGGCGAAGCCGCTGCCGTTGTCGGTGGTGCCCAGGGTCACGTCGGCGGCCACCGCCACGTCGGCCGGCAGGCGGATGTCCAGTTTCTGCCCGGCGCGGCGCAGGGCGCCGATGAAGCAGGCGGACCAGCCCACGCCGAACAGCTGCTCGGGGTTGCTGCCGGGGCGGCCGGAGCCGGGTGGGCTCAGGCGCACGTCCAGTTCGCCGTCGCTGGAGCTGCCGCGGCCGTCGCGGCCGCCGGTGGTGCGGGTGTGGGCGGTGTAGAGGATGCTGTCCAGGATGTCGGTCATCAGGGTGTCTCCTTGGGGGCTGGGGAATGCTGTCGGCGGTGGATGGCACACAGGTTGCGCGTGCCGAGCACCACGCCTCGTGCGTGAAGGTCCCGCAGCAGGGCCAGGCCCTGCTGCAGGATGGGTTCGGGGTCGGCGCCGATGGCCTCGGCCAGCATCTGCAGGTGCTCGCGGCCGCTCAGTTGGCGGTCGCGCACGGACTCCAGCAGCGCATGGGCCAGCGGCGCCAGGCGGGCAAAATGCATCTGCTGGTCGTCGCCGCGGTGGGCCAGCAGCAGGGTCGGCTGCTCCGGCGGTTGCTCGGGCAGGTGGCCGGGGCCCAGCTCGCTCACCGGCCAGGCGTAGGCCAGCGGCCAGGCCAGGGACGACAGCAGCGGCACGCCGTGCAGCAGGTCGCCCTGGGGATCGTGGGCCGGCTCCCGGCTGTCGCTGAGCAACAGGGCGGTCTCCACCCACTCGTAGTGCGCCAGCTCGGTGGCCCAGGCCGGCGCGTCTATCCCGTCCTGTTCGAGGAAGGCGACGAACTCGCCGGCCAGCTCGGTGAACAGCGGCGTCTGGCAGCGGTAATCGGCATAGAAGGCTTCCGTCAGCGCCTGCCAGTGGGCCTCGGCCAGGCTGGCGCGCAGCACCGGGAAGCTGCCGGCCAGCAGCGCCTGCACGTTGCCCAGGAACAGCTGGCGGTACACCGCCAGGCGCCGCGCCTCGATGCCCGGCGGCGGCGCGTTGCGCTGCGGGTCGCGGATGTGCCGGGCCAGTTGCAGCTGCTGCTCGCGCAGGGTGTCAGCCATGGCGCACCTCCCGCGGGGCGGCGGCCTGCTGCAGGGAGCGGATGCAGTCCACCTCCGCCAGCAGCTCGGCCAGCGGCGGGAAGTTGAAGTCACGCTCCAGCAGCGTCGGCACCAGGCCGCAGTGGGCATAGGCCTGCGCCAGCAGGCTCCACACCGGCTGTTGCACGCTGGCGCCGTGGGTGTCGACCTTCAGATCCGGCGCCTCGTCGTAGTGCCCCGCCACGTGGATGCAGGCCACCCGCTCGGCGGGTACCCGGGCGAGGAAAGCAGCGGCGTCGTAGCCGTGGTTGCAGGCGTTGACCACCAGGTTGTTGACGTCCAGCAGCAGGTCGCAGTCGGCTTCCGCCAGCACGGCCCGCAGGAAATCGATCTCGCTCAACGCCTGGTAGGGCGCGGCGTAGTAGGAAATGTTCTCCACCGCGATACGCCGCCCCAGCACGTCCTGGGCCTGGCGGATGCGCGCGGCGACGTGGCGCACCGCCTCGTCGGTGAAGGGCAGCGGCAGCAGGTCGTAGAGCTGGCCGTCGTCGGAGCAGTAGCTCAGGTGTTCGCTGAACAGGCCGACGCGGTGGCGGTCGAGAAACTGCCGGGTGCGCCGCAGCAACTCCAGGTCCAGCGGCCCGGGGCCGCCGAGGGACAGCGACAGGCCGTGGCAGGCCAACGGGAAGCGTTCGGCCAATTGCGCCAGGCCGTCGCCGTAAACACCGCCGACGCCGATCCAGTTGTCCGGCGCGCATTCGAGGAAGTCCACGGCTGCGTCGGGCATCGCCAGCAGCTCGGGCAGCAGCGCGCGACGCAGACCGAGGCCGGCCCCGCGCGGTAGGGAATGGGCATTCATGGCAAGGCTCCGCGGGGGAGAAATGCCCTCCCGGCAGAGAGGGCTGGGTGGCGCGTCCGGCTTAGTGGCGGTCGCCCTGGAACCTGGCGAACAGCCCGGCCGGCATCGGCTTGCCGTTGGCCTCGAAGACGCTCTTCAGGTGCTGGTAGGCCTCGGCCTCGGAGATGACGCCGTCGTGGTCGGCGTCGATCCTGTCGAAGTCGCCGGCGCGGTCCCTGGCCACGGCCAGGAACTCGTCGCGCGAGACCTTGCCGTCGTGGTCGCTGTCGGTGCGAGTGAAGGAGGCGTCGCCGCACTTGCCCTCCCCGCACTTGCCTTCGGCCTGGGTCGCCTTGGCCTTGCTGGCGCCGCACTTGCCTTCGCCACACTTGCCCTCCCCGGCCTTGTCGGCGGCGGCGAGCTGGTAGCCCTGGGGCAGCGCCTCGACGGCGAAGGCCGAGGTGGCCAGGTTGGCGCCGCCCACCAGGGCGATGGCGAGCAGGCCGATGCGGGTCTTGGTCTGGATCGGGTTACGGGACATGGGTGGTTCTCCGATGCTGGGCGCTTGGTGCGCGGCTCAAGGGGCTTGGTCGGACCGGGATGAGCGAGGGGCTGGCTTTCGAAGCCCGCCGGGTGTCGCGTCCGGGTGTGGCCATTTGGCCCGCGCCATGTATCGGTGGCGTATCGGAGGGGGGTTGGGTTTGTATGCATGCCTTGTGGAGGGGCGGGTTGGATACATTGGGATACAGCAGAGAAGTGTGGAGTTTGCTGGTGACGTAGGGGCTGGGTTCAAGAGCCCCTCACCCCAGCCCTCTCCCGGAGGGAGAGGTGGCCGTTCGGCGTGGGTGGATAACACGGCGTCAGCCGGGAGGTTCGTAGGGCGAATAACCGCTCGCGGTTATCCGCCGAATCGCGGACAGAGTCCGCTCCTACATCACCGGCAAATATGACACCCATCGCCTGGCCGCATGGGTTTCGCCAAGGCTCAACCCATCCTACGAAAAGCGCCTCGGTGCAGTCGGCAAGACAGTTGCTCCCACGGTTCCAGGGAAACACGGGCGTAGGAGCGGACTTTGTCCGCGATTGGATTCACCGGCCACGCCGGACATCCCGGTGGCACGGGCAGCCCCTCCCCCACAAAACCCCAACCTCAGAAGTTGTAACTCACCGAAGCCGTCACATTGCGCGACGGCCCATAGAAACCAGACCCACCGCTATACAAACTCATCAGATACTTGCGATTGGTCAGGTTGTTCAGGTTCAACGACGCACTCCAGTGCTTGTCGATGTCATAGCTCCCCATCAAATCCACCAGCGCATAAGCGTTCTGCCGCACACGGCTGTCATCATCGAGCTGAATCGCACTCTGCCAGCTCACCCGGGTGCCGACCTTGGCCTGGGGCAGGCCAGGCAACTGGTAGGTCAGGCTGCTGCGCAGGCTGTGGGTGGGCACGTACTGGCGCGCCTTGTGGCCGTCCGGGTCCTCGATATGCACGTAGGTGTAGCCGCCCTGCAGTTGCAGCCCGGGAGCCAGTTGGCCGCTGGCCTCCAGCTCCGCGCCGCGGCTCTTGAAGTCCTCGCCGTTGTAGATGGTCTCGCCGCCGGGCAGGCTCTGGTCGGTGGCTTCGGCGACGTTGCGCTGGTCGGTCTTGAACAGCGCGGCCGACACGCTCAACTGATCGTCGAGCAGGCTGCCCTTGATGCCGGCCTCGTAGCTCTTGCCCTCCAGCGGGTCGAGCACCTTGCCCTGGGCGTCCATCACGTACTGCGGGTTGAAGATCTTGGTGTAGCTGGCGTACAGCGAATACTGCTCGTCGAGGTCGTAGACCACGCCGGTGTAGGGCGTCACCTCGCCGTGGATGCGCACGTCGCGGGCGCTGCCGTAGTCGGTGCCGTCGCTGTCGACGCTGAGCATGCGCGCGCCGAGGATCCAGTGCAGCTGGTCGGTGAGGTTCAGGCGCGTGCCGGCGTAGACGCTCTTCTGCCGGTCGGTGAAGCGCGCCATCTCGATGGTGTCGTTGGTGTAGGTCAGGCTCGGCCTGGGCACCGCGCCGCTGAGGGTCTGGCCCAGGTCGGCGTCCATGAACTCGTCTTCGTTGTTGTAGTAGCCGCGGTCGCTGTGCTGCGAGCGGCCGTAGTCCACGCCCAGGGTCAGGTCGTGCTGGCGCCCGCCGAGGCTGAACGGGCCGCTCAGCTGGGCCTCGCCCAGCAGCTGCTTCTCGCCGGAATGGCTGTGGCTGGGGTCGGCCAGCCAGGGCGTGTCGGCGTCGTTGGCCATCAGGTAGTACATGTCGGCCTGCTGGCTCTGGTCCACGCCGGTGACGTTGAGCTTGCCCTTCCAGCCGCCGCCGAAGTCGTGGGCCAGCTCGACGAAGGCGCGCTGGGTGTGCACGTCCCAGTAGGTCCAGTCCTGGCCGATGTTGGCGCCGCGGCGGCTGTAGTGGATCAGGTTGCCGGCCTGGTCGGTCAGCGGCAGCGCGCCCCAGCTGCTGCCGTTGGAGTTGCTCTTGTTGTCGGAGAAGCCGACCGTCAGGGTGTCTGCCTCGGTGAGGTCGAAGGCCAGCATGCCGCTGAGCACGTTCTTCTCGTGAGAGTAGCGGTCCAGGTAGGAATTGCCGGTCTCGTTGGCGTAGATGAAGCGGCCGCGCACGTTGCCCGAGTCGGTCAGCGGGCCGGAGGCGTCGAGGTCGATGCGGCGGGTGCCCCAGGAGCCCACCGACAGCTTCACCTGCGCCTGCGGCGTGTAGGTCGGGCGCTTGCGGATGAAGTTGACGGTGGCCGAGGGGTTGCCGGTGCCGCTCATCAGGCCATTGGCGCCGTGCAGGATGTCCACCTGCTCGTACTCGGCCAGGTCCAGGTCGCCGCTGAGCAGGCCGGCGCTGAACGGCGAGCCGATGCCGTCGTACTCGAAGTTGTTGATGTCGAAGCCGCGCGAGGTGAAGTTGGTGCGGTCGGTCTCGTACTGCTCCACCGTCACCGAGGGCGCGCTGCGCAGCGCGTCCTTCACGCTGTTCATGTTGAAGTCGTCCAGCTGCTGGCGCGACAGCGTGGTGACGCCCTGGGGCGTTTCCCGCGGCGTCAGGCCCAGGCGCGTGGTACTGCTGTCGCTCAGTTGCTGGTAGCCGGTCGGGGTACCGGCGGCGCCAGCGTTCGCCTGGATCACGGTCGCGGACATGGCCAGGGTATCGCCGCCTTTGCCGACCACGGTTTCGGCCGGCATCTGCAGCGCGGCGCCGGCGTCCTGCAGGGCGTAGATGCCCGCGCCGCGCTGCATCAGTTGCAGGCCGCTGCCGCGCAGCAGTTGCTGGAAGCCCTGCTCGACCGTGTAGCGGCCCTTCAGGCCCGGGCTGTTGCGCCCGGCGAGCCTGGCCGGGTCGAACACCAGCTGCACGCCGGCACTGGCGGCGAAGCGGGCCAGCACGTCGCTCAGGGCGCCGGCGCCGATGGCGTAGTCGCGCGCGGCCTCGGCGGCCATGGTCACGGACGGGGCCAGGGCCAGCCCGGCGCAGCCCAGGGTCACGCCATGGATCGCCGCCGCCAGGGCCAGGTGGGTGAATCGACGAGTGTCGGAATGCCGTCGGTGCTTCGAAGCCATGCGCTTTGCCATCCTTCAAGCCGCGCCTCGCGCGGGCTGCCCACCCCTCCCCATGAGGCGTGTTCACCCTCTATCCCGGACGAGATGGAAAAAGTGCTCAGGGGGCGCGAAATTTTTTTCGCTAGCGGGCCGAAACCGTCACCCAGTAGCGGCTCAGGCGCGACACCCGCACCGGCAGCGTCAGTTCCAGGGCGTTCAGCGCCTGGTCCGTGTCCGCCACCGACAGCGCGCCGGAAACGCGCAGCCCGGCCACCTCGGGGTCGCAGCGCAGCAGGCCGTGGCGATAGCGCGCCAGCTCCGCCAGCACCTCCGCCAGCGGCTGGTCGCGGGCCACCAGCATGCCCTGCTCCCAGAGCGCGGCGCTGTCGTCCACCGGCGCGCTGCGCAGCACGCCGCGGGCATCGAACCAGGCCTGCTGGCCGGCGGAAAGGCGCATTGCCGCACCAGCGTGCGGGCGGATCTCCACCTGGTGCTCGAACACCGCCACCTGGCACTGCTCGCCCAGCTGGCGCACGCTGAAGCGCGTGCCCAGCGCCTCGACCACGCCCTGCTGCGCAGCGACCAGGAACGGCCGCCGCGGCGCCAGCGGGTCGGCATGGGTGGTCACCAGCACCTCGCCGGTGCGCAGGCGCAGGCGGCGCGCCGTAGAGTCGAAGTGGACATCCAGCGCCGACACGGTGTTGAGCACCACCCGGCTGCCATCGGCCAGCGTCAGCGCCTTGCGCTCTCCGGTGGCGGTGCTGGCATCGGCCATCCAGCTGTCCCAGGGGGCGCTGCGCGCCACCAGCCAGCCCGCCGACGCGGCCATCAGCAGCGCGCTCAGCAGGCGCAGCGCGCGGCGGCGGCTCAGGCCCTTGAGCCCTTCCAGGCCATGCAGCGCCTGGCGGCCCAGCTCCGTGGGCACCGCATCGAAGGTGCCGAATACCCGCTCGGCGCGCGCCCAGGCCTCGCGGTGCGCATCGCTCTGCCCGCGCCAGCGCTCGAAGGCCTGCCACTGCGCCTCGCCGGGGGCGTCGAAGCGCAGCGTCATGACCCACTCGGCGGCCTCCTCCAGCAGCCTGGCCGCCGGCGCGGCGCGGGCCTCCCCGCGGCTCATGGCTCGCAGGCCGTCATGCAGGCCACCAGCGCCTTG
Organism: Pseudomonas sp. A6; assembly: GCF_052367875.1. Classification (NCBI taxonomy): domain Bacteria; kingdom Pseudomonadati; phylum Pseudomonadota; class Gammaproteobacteria; order Pseudomonadales; family Pseudomonadaceae; genus Pseudomonas; species Pseudomonas sp. A6. Next base: position 4,111,477 of record NZ_CP198970.1, read on the forward strand.
TGGATGTGCCGGCGCACGGTGATCATCGCCATGCCGGTGCGCTCGGCGATCTGCTGCAGGGTGAGTTCGTGGAACTGCGCCAGCAGGAACACCTCGCGCGTCTGGCGCGGCAGGCCGTCGAGCATCGCGTCGATGCGCAGCAGCGACTCGACGATCAGCCAGTGGGTTTCCGGCGCCGGCACCTGCGCCTCGGGCAGGTGCGCGATGGCCTCGCGGTAGGCCCGTTCCACGTCCTGGCGGCGCCACAGGTCGATGACCAGGCCCTTGGCCACCTGCACCAGGTAGCGCCGCGAATCGGCCAGCGGCGGCGTGCGCCCGGAGCTGAGGATGCGCAGGTAGGTGTCATGGGCGATGTCCGCCGCGTCCGGGGCATTGCCCAGGCGCTGGCGCAGCCAGCCGAACAGCCAGCCGTGGTGGTCGCCATACAGGCGCTCCAGCGCGACGGCCGGCGAAGCGTGGGACGAAGCGGAAAACATGCGCGGGCATCCTTGGCGGGAACGCCAAAAGAGTGAAAATGAGAAAGCGTCTCATTTTATTTCAATGCCGTGCATTTCCACAATGCGGACCTCGCCGGCCCCGCGCCCCGGCGAGCAGGGCTCAGCCCGGGCTGGCGATGGCCAGGGCCAGCTGCATGTCGCTCAGGCCGGAGCGCGGATGCGCCTCCCGGTAGAAGCGCAGCGCCTGTTCCAGCTGCGCGCCATGGATGCGCCCATCGGAGGCGATGTACGCCAGGGCATCGTCGCGAGCAGCCTGGTAGGTCCGCAGCGGCTGGCTGGTGGACTCGCTGAGCGCCGCGCTGCCCAGGCTGGTGGCGACGGTGAAGTGATCGGACGAGTTGCCTTTTCCGTCCATGGCCCCCGCCTGGCCGGCGGCGGCCAGTAGCGTGGCGATCAGCAATGGGCTTGCGCGTTTCAAGGCATGGCATCCTGCGGCAATGAACCCGCTCTTTTACCCTGCCCTGGCGCTGGTGGCCAGATCAGCCCCTTCATCTCCCATCCCCAGGCCCCTTGACCTTAAAGTTATATTCAAGCTTAGAGTTCCCCCACGCCGCTGATGCAGGCCGGCAAGGTCAACCACCGGGAAGGAAGGGCAAATGAGCAAGCGCATTCTCCACGTCGTCAGCAACGTCGCGCACTATGCCGACCCAGCCGACCCCACCGGCCTGTGGCTGTCGGAGCTAACCCACGCCTACGACCTGTTCGCCGCCAAGGGCTACGTGCAGCGGATCGTCAGCCCCAAGGGCGGCGTCACGCCGCTGGAGCCGCGCTCGCTCAAATGGCCGAACCGGGATGCCTCGGCCAAGGCCTGGCTGGCCGACGACGCCCACCGGGCGCTGCTCGCCAACACCGCCAAGCCCGAGGACATCGACCCGGCGGACTTCGATGCCATCTACTTCACCGGCGGGCACGCGGTGATGTGGGACTTCCCGGACGACGCCGGCCTGCAGCGCCTCACCCGCGACATCTACGAACGCGGGGGCATAGTCGCGTCGGTCTGCCACGGCTACTGCGGCCTGCTGAACACAACGCTGTCGGACGGCAGCCTGCTGGTGGCGGGGCGCAGGCTCACCGGCTTCTCCTGGCGCGAGGAAATCCTCGCCGGCGTGGCGAAGAAGATGCCCTACAACGCCGAAGAGCAAATGAAGCGGCGCGGCGCGCGCTACGAAAAGGCCCTGCTGCCGTTCGTGCCCAAGGTGGTGGTGGATGGCCGCCTGGTGACCGGCCAGAACCCGCAATCGGCGAAAGCCACGGCGCTGCGGGTGGCCGAGCTGCTGCGCTAGGCGCCCTGCTCGCCCGGCTGCAGCGCCAGCACGCTGCCCTGCACATGCTCGATCAGGTGCTCGGTGGTGCTGCCGATCAGCCTGTCCACGGCCCTGCGGTGGATGCGGCCCATCACGGTCACGTCGATGGCGTTCTGCTGGACGAAGTTCGCGATGCCGCGCACCGCCGTGCCCATCAGGAAGTGGCGGCGCTCTTCGGGCACGCCGTACTTGTCCGCCAGGGCGACGAAGGGCTTGTGCAGCGCGCCGCGCATCTCCTCGACCAGGTCGACCCAGGCCACGCCGCCCTCGCCGCCATTGGCCATGTAGGCCGGCATGCAGTCGTAGACGAACAGCAGGTGCAGCTCCGCGTCGCATTGCAGGGCCAGGCCGTTGGCGGCCGCGATGATCCTGTCGTTGATGCCGCTGAGCTGGGTCTGCGGGTCGGACGGGTCCACCGCCGCGACTATCTTGCGCGGCATCGGCTGGCGGATGTCGTTGACCAGCAGCAGGGGCGCCGGGCACTCCCGCAGCAGGTGCCAGTCCAGCGGGGTGACGAAGGAACGCTTGAGCGCCGGTTCGTGCCGCACGTCCTTGATCACCATGTCCGGCTGCAGTTCGCGGATGTCCTGGAGCATCTCCTCGCGCAGGTTGTCCGCCGCCACTACCGAGGCCGTGACCTCCAGCCCCCGCCCGCGCAGGGCCGCGCATTCGCCTTCCCAGGCCTTGCGCTGCGCCTGCACCAGGCTTTCGCGCGCCTGTTCCATGACCTTGCGGTCCAGCAGGAAGGTCGCGAAGGGCCCCACGTAGACGAGCACGTGCAAGGCCGCATTGCAGGCCGATGCCAGGGCGAGCGCGCGCTGCAGGCCGGGGGAATCGTGCTGCTCGGGGTGGGTCAGGAACAGGAGCTTGCGTGGCTGGCTCATAGCGCACCTCGTGGGTATCCGGCCACGCCGCCAGCGCGCCGGAAGGCAGGGGCCCGCATCGGGCTCGATGGGGTAACTACGGACGAGTTTCAGCCCCCTGGCCTGCGCCGGATTTGCGTTGGATCAAATTCGCCCCTCGCCCGACGCGCGATGGTGAAAGCCATGCCCGGCAACGGCCTGGAGGCCCACCATGGCGACCCCGAACGCTCCGCAACGCCTGACCCTGTACGACGCCCGGGAGTTGGATGCCGTGCTCCAGGCCATGGCGCAAAAGGCCGCCCCGCTGCTGCCCCCGGGCGAAAGCGCGCTGGTCGGCATAGTCCGGCGTGGCGAACCCCTGGCGCACCGGCTGCAGGAACACCTGGTGCAATGCGGCCACCCGCCCCTGCCCGTCCACGCCCTGAAGGTGAAGCGCTACGCCGACGACCTGAGCCTGCTGCACCCCGAGACGGAACTGACGGAGAACCCGCAACTGGCCGGCATGGACCTCAGCCGCACCACGCTGCTGGTGGTGGACGACGTGCTCTACGAAGGCCATTCGCTGCTGCGCGCCTGCGCCTACCTGGCCCAGCTCGGGGCGCGGCACGTGCTGGCCGGCGTGCTGGTGGACCGCTGCGTGAGCCGCCAACCGGTGCACGCCGACGTGGTGGGGTTGCGCCTGCAGGTGGCGCCGGACGACATCGTCGAATGCAACGTGCCGCCCTACGAGCCGGAGCTGCGCATCGACGTGCTGCGCCACGGCCGGCGCTGCACCTGAGGCTAGGCTTCGCCCGCCTCCCGCCGCCAGGCCCGTTGCAGCAGTTCCACCACCTCGGCGTCGGAAGTCTGGGAGAAGTCCAGGTACCAGCGGCCGATGGCGCTGAACGGCTCCGGGGTGAACGGGCAGACCACCTCGTCGACCTCGTTACGCAGCTCTTCCAGCACCTCCGCCGGCGCCACCGGCACGGCGACGACGATGGCCGCCGGCGCCTGCTGGCGTACCGCGCGCACGGCGGCCAGCATGGTGGCGCCGGTGGCCAGGCCGTCGTCGACCAGTAGCACCTGGCGGCCAGCCAGCGTCGGCACGGGCCGCTCCCCACGGTAGGCGCGCTCGCGCCGGTGCAGCTCGGCGCTTTCCCTGCGCTCCACCGTCTCCAGGGCGTGCGCGTCGACGCCATGCATCCGCAGCACGTCGTCATTCAGCACCCGCACGCCGCCGCTGGCGATGGCGCCCATGGCCAGCTCCGGGTACCAGGGCACGCCGAGCTTGCGCACGATCATCAGGTCCAGCTCCACGCCCAGTTCGCTGGCCACCTCATAGCCGACCGGCACGCCGCCGCGCGGCAGGGCCAGCACGATCGCCCCGGGGCGGCCCCGGTAGGCCGGCAGCAACCGCGCCAGGGCCTTGCCGGCAGCGGCGCGGTCGACGAAGGGAAGCGTCACGTCATGCATGGCAGCCACCTCGCCTAGTAGTCGGCTTCACGCTCGCCCTCTTCGCGCAGGTTCTGGAAGCCCACCAGCCGCGAGAGGTCGCGCAGGTTGTCGGCCAGCACGCCGAGCAGGTCGTCCGCCGAGACGATGCCCACCAGCAGCCCCTGCTCGTCGACCACCGGCATCCGCCGGATGCCGGCCTGGCGCATGCGGGTGATGACGTCGAACACATCGTCGCTTTCCTGGGCGGTGACCAGGTTGCGCAGCTGGATGTCGCCGGCCTGGATGCTGCCCGGCTCCGGCTCGTTGTTGGCGACCACCTCCAGCACGATGTCGCGGTCGGTGATGATGCCCACGGGCCGGTAGCGCTCGCGCTCCACCTGCTCGGCGAGCACCAGGTCGCCGACGTGGTATTCGCTCATCAACCGGGCGGCGGTCAGGATGGATACGGTAGGCGCCGCGATGACGACGTCGCGGTTGCAGTATTCGCCGATGGCCATGGCTCGTCTCCTGTGCGGGCAAGCGGACATTCGCTCGCCTTGCACGATGGGCGCGACGCCACGGCCCGACTTTGATCTCGATCAGATTGGCGCCGCGCCCGGCGCCCGCGCCGCGGCCAGCGGATGAACGGCCCGGGCCGCCGGCTACGGGCGGCCCGCCGCGCGCTCCGGCTGCGCTTCCAGGCCGCTCATCCGGCACAGGCCCTGGCGGTCGAGCAGGCGCACCTCGCGCCCGTGGCAGTCGATCAGGCCGGTCTGCACGAAACGGGTGAACAGCCGGCTGACCGTCTCCATGGTGAGGTCCAGGTAGTTGCCGATGTCGCCGCGACTCATCGGCAGGGTGAAGCGGTCCTGCGACAGGCCGCGCTGCTGGTAGCGGGCCGACAGGCCGAGGAGGAAGCCGGCCAGGCGCTGTTCGGCGCGCTCGCGGCTGCAACGGATGTGCGCGTACTCGCCCTGGATGCCCTGGCTGAGGATGTGCAGCAGTTGGTGGCGCAGGCCGGGGATGCGCCCGGACAGGTCCTCCAGCTGTTCCAGGCCGATGCTGCACACCATGGAAACCTCCAGCGCCACCGCATAGCCCGGGAAGCGCGGCGAGCCGATGGCGTCCAGCCCCAGCATCTCGCCCGGCAGCACGAAGCCGGTCACCTGTTCGCCGCCGTTGGCGTCGAGCAGGTAGCTCTTCAGCGCCCCGGAGCGCACGGCGAACACGTGCTGCATCGGCTCGTCGGCGCGGAACAGGTACTCACCCTTCTGCAGGGGGCGGCTGCGCCGGACGATGCGGTCCAGCTCTTCGACCTCGCCGTCGCTGAGGCTCGCCGGCAGGCACAGGCGGCTCAACGAACACGCCTGGCAGTTGACCTGCGGGCGCGGCGGGGAGCGGTAAGCGTCGGACATGGCGGCGCCTCCGGCAATAAGGGGATTTTCCCACTATAGCCGCTGCGCTTGGCCGCGCCGCCCCATTCGACGAAGGGGCACGCCTGCCGCCAGGCGCGCCCCCCGCATCAATCGCCGTTCTTCACCGGGATGACCTTCTCCGGGTGCACCGCCTCGGCGCGCTTGGGCAAATGCACCTGCAGCACGCCCTTGGAGAACTGCGCGTGGACCTTCTCCGCGTCCACTTCCTTGGGCAGCCGGAACACCCGCTCGAAGCTGCCGTAGTGGCGTTCCGACAGGTGGTACTCCTTGCGCTTCTCGTCCTTCTCTTCCTTCTTCTCGCCCTTGATGACCAGGTTGCCGTTGGCCAGCTTCACTTCGATGTCCTTCTCATCCATGCCGGGCAGCTCGGCGCTGATGCGGTACTCCTCGGCCTGCTCGCTGACGTCCACCGCGGGCAGGCCGCGGCTGAACGGCTCGCGCCGCCAGAACGGCTCCACGTCGAAGGCGCTGTGGCCGAAGGGCAGGCGCAGCGGCGTGCGGCCGAAGTCGTCGAACAGGCTGTCGATCTGCCGTCGCAGCGTATCGAAGGGGCTGGCGCCGGGGGTTGGCGCCTTGGCCGGTTGGCTGGGGGACGGCGTGACGGGGACTTGCTTCGCGGGGTCGGACATGGGGAATTCCTCCGCTGGATGAACCGCCTCGGAAATGGGGCGAATCGATTCTGCGACGGCCATGGCGGCTGTCCTTGATCCCGGTCAAAACGCCGGCTTCGGCCCCCGCGGCGCAGAACTTGATGGCGGTCAAGGCGGCCCGGCCCGCGGCGCCTAGCCTGACCCGAAACGACGCGTCTGGTCGACCTCGCCAAGGGGGCGCGCAATGGAACGGGTACGGCTACTGGAAGTGCTTTGCCTGCCGGGCACCGGGCAATGCCTGCGCCTGCTGCTGGAGGACGACGCGGGCAGCGCCGTCATACCCGGCCAGTATTGCCTGCTGGGCGTGCATGGCGGGGCCCTGCAGCCGTGCAGCTACATCAGCCTGCCGGAGCACCACGGGCCGTTCATCGTCAGCGCCAGCCACCCCGGCCGGTTCGCGGCCACGGACGGCTGGCTGGACTACCGCGGCCCCTTGGGCGTCGGCTGGCCCCTGCCGCTGCGCGCCGGCCGGCTGCTGGTGGTGGCCAGCGGCAACGGCCTGCTGTCGGTGGCGGCGGCGATCGACGAACTGGCCTGCTGGATGCCCACGCTGCGCCTGGACCTGATCGCCGATGCCGCCAGCCTGGCGGGCCTGCCCGAGGAATGCCGGCGCTGGCTGCACTCGCTGGGCCTGCTCGACGAAAGGGTCCACGGCGCCTGCCTGCTGGAACGCCTGCACCGGCAGCTGCTGGAGCGGTTGCCCGACGTGGTGTTCTGCGCCACCCCGGATTTTCTCGGCCGCAGCGCGGCCCAGGCGTGCCTGCGCAGCGGGGTGCCGGCGGCGAGCATCTGGCTGCGCAACGAGCGCCTGCAGTCGCCGCCCCCGGCCGAAGGACCGGTGGTCCGCTTCGACCGCCTGCCGCCCCCTCTCCACCAGCGTTCTTGATGCGCATCAAAGTGCCCGCACGCGCCCCGGCCCAGGCTCACAGCCACCCAGCCCGCGCCGCCCGTGGCGCGGGCGCCGCTGCGGAGACCGCCATGAACGCCTACTCGCGCCTGCTCCTGATCTGCGACACCCACCAGCACTATTCCGCCGCCATGGCCCGCGCCCAGGCCCTGGCCGGCTCCGCCGGCGCCAGCCTGCACATGCTGATGATCGACAGCCTGGCGCCAGCCCTGAACACCCTCGACTACGACCTGCAGCAACGCGCCCGCAACACCATCCAGGAGCGGCACCAGGCCTGGCTCGACGACCAGGTGGAGCTGCTGCGCGGGCGCGGCATCGAGGCCAGCGCCGAGGCGGTGTGGAGCGACGACCCGCTGCAGGAAGTCCTGCGCCGGGTGCGCGAACGCGGCTTCGACCTGCTGATCAAGGACGTCCACTACGAAACGGCCGTGAGCCGGGCGCTGATGACGCCGCTGGACTGGCAACTGCTGCGCCAGTGCGCGGTGCCGCTGCACCTGGTGAGCCACGCGGAGCATCCCCTGCCGCGCAAGGTGGTGGCGGCGCTGGACCTGTCCCAGGACGACACCCGCGTCGACGAACTGAACGAACGCATCGTCGAATCGGCCCAGCAGCTCGCGCTGCAATGCGACGCCGAGCTACACCTGCTGCAGGCCTACGACCTGAGCAGCAGCTTCCTCGCCTATGCCGTGGGGCCGGTGGCCTGGACCAGCGAAATCCAGGAGCAGATGAGCGGCCGCGCCACCGAGCGCATGCAGCGCCTGGGCGAGCGCTTCGGCATCGAGCAGAAGTGCCTGCACCTTATCAAGGGCGCGGCCAACCGCGTCATCGCCGAATTCGTCGACGACTACCGGATGGATGTGGTGGTCATGGGCACCCTCTACCACGCCGGGCTGGCGAAGATCGTCGGCAGCACCACCGAGCAGGCGCTGTACCGGGTGCACTCCAGCATCCTGGCGATACGCCCCTGAACGGCCGGTGAGCGGCCGCCCCTTGTGGGCGGCCAGGAGGGCCCACGGCGCGCCGGCCGTGACCGCGGCCCGTGGAAGGCTCAGCCCGCGCGGCGCTGGGCCTGGCGCTTCTCGGCGTCGCGGCGCTGCGCCTCGGCCAGCACGTGGGGCGCGGCGATGCGCTGCTGCAGGCGCTCAAGGTAGGCGTTGGCCTGCTCCGCGTTGCGGAAAGGCACGCGGAACTGGTCGAGCTGGACGTAGCAGCGCCCGTCGCCGGTGCACAGCAGTTGGATGTGCATGGCTGCCTCCCCCGCTTCAGGTCGCCGGTTGCAGCTGCAGGGTATGGATGGTCTGCGTGGGGTCTTCGGGGTCCTGGTGGCTGCTGAAGCCGAGGAAGCGCACCAGCTCGTGCATCGGCGCGTTGGCCGCCGAATCGATCGAATACATCTGCGTCATGCCGTTGCGCCGGGCGGTTTCGATCAGGTGGCGCATGAGGGCCACCCCCAGGCCGCGGTGCCGCCAGTCATCGGCCACCGTCACCGCGCACTCGCAATGGCCGGCGTCGGCGCCGCGGGCGTAGCGGCTGACGCCCACTTCCACCAGCTCGCCGTCCTGGTGCACCAGGGCGATGTAGGCGGCGCTGTCGTGGAAGTCCACCGTCATCAACTGGTCGAGCAGCGCCGGGCTGACCTCGCGCATGCTGCACAGGAAGCGGAAATGCCGCGCCTCCGGCGACAGCCGGGCGATGAAGTCCGCCTCGCGCTGGCGGTCTTCCGCGCGCAACGGCCGGATCAGAACATGGCTGCCGTCGGGCAGGGCCTCGACCCAATGCTCGTCGGGGGCTTCGGTGGTGGGCTGTGAAGGCTGGGTGGTGGGCATGGAAACCTCCTGGCGTGGCGCCGGCGTGGGAAGGAACCGCCGGGTCACTTGTACGCCGCGGGGCGAACGGAAGTTTGACCACGATCAAATCACGGGGAGGACGACGCTGCCGGCGGTCGAACGGTACGCCGCCAGCGCCGCCCCGTCATGGCCCCGGCGCGCCCGGGGCCGGGGCATTACCCTCGCTTGACCTGCGCCAGCTCGTACAGCTGCCGCGCTTCCGCCGCCAGCGGCGCAAGCGCGGCAGCCATGCGGGCCTGGAGGTGGGTCAGGGGCATTTCGTCGGCGCTGTCCTCCAGCATGTGCAGCAGGTCTTCCAGCGCGCTCAGGCGGCGGACGGCGGCTTCGTGGAGGTGGTCGGCGGGGGCGTTGGGGTTGACGTACAGCACGTCGTCGTGGGGCTCGGTGGCCGGGCTTAGGGGGATAAGGGGAACGAGGTCAGCCATGACGGACCTCCTGGAGGGTGCTGCGGGGGTGTTGCTTGGACTGAACGACAAGGCAGTGCATGTTCCATCTTGCTCCTCTATGGGATAAGGGAGCCGCCTCCTGGAAGGGAGAGGCGGACCGTGCCAGGGTAGGAATACCGTCACAAGACAACCGGCAGGCCGAAGCCTCCTCGCACGGTCCGCCATGGAACCGCAGGGCCTTGGATACACGTCTGCCCTGCGGCAATGGCGCTACCGCACGTCTTGCGATATTCCGGGGTTCCTACGCCCCACCACGGGCGAACCGTGGCAGACGGAATCTACGGATGCGCCTTGTAAGGGCTCAAGGCAGTTGCCGCGACGGAAACTTCCCCTGATTCCGCCCGAAGAATCGCCACAAGTCCCCGCCCTGCGCCCCCCGCGGCCTCAAGCGTGCGGAAAGTGGATAGAACGCCCCCGCCCGGCGGACGAAACTAGCCCCGCGGCCAGGCAGCGCCACGCTGCCGGCGCCCCCACCCAGAACCCATGAACCATCCGAGGCTTGTATGAGCACCCCCGCCGAGCAACTGGAGCAACGGCTGAAGCAACAGAAAATCACCGAAGTCGAATGCGTGGTCAGCGACCTGACCGGCATCGCCCGCGGCAAGATTTCCCCCACCAACAAGTTCCTCGGCGAAGGGGGCATGCGGCTCCCGGAAAGTGTGCTGCTGCAGACCGTCACCGGCGATTTCGTCGATGACGACGTCTATTACGAGCTGCTGGACGAAGCCGACATCGACATGGTCTGCAAGCCCGACCCGGACGCCATCTTCCTGGTGCCCTGGGCGCTGGAGCCGACCGCGATGGTCATCCACGACACCTTCGACAAGTACGGCAACCCCATCGAGCTGTCGCCGCGCAACGTGCTCAAGCGCGTGCTCAAGCTGTACGCCGACAAGGGCTGGAGCCCGGTGGTGGCGCCGGAGATGGAGTTCTACCTGACCAAGCGCAGCAGCGACCCGGACTTTCCCCTGGAAGCCCCGGTGGGCCGCTCGGGCCGCGCCGAGAGCGGCCGGCAGAGCTTCTCCATCGACGCCGCCAACGAGTTCGACCCGCTGTTCGAGGACGTCTACGACTGGTGCGAACTGCAGGGCCTGGACCTGGACACGCTGATCCACGAGGACGGCCCGGCGCAGATGGAGATCAACTTCCGCCACGGCGACGCGCTGAGCCTGGCCGACCAGATCACCGTGTTCAAGCGCACCATGCGCGAGGCCGCGCTCAAGCACGACGTGAGCGCCACCTTCATGGCCAAGCCGATCACCGACGAGCCCGGCAGCGCCATGCACATCCACCAGAGCGTGCTGGACATCGCCACCGGCAAAAACGTCTTCGCCAACGAGGACGGCTCCATGAGCGAGCTGTTCCTGCACTTCATCGGCGGCCTGCAGAAGTACATCCCCAAGGTGCTGCCGATGTTCGCGCCGAACGTGAACTCCTTCCGCCGCTTCCTGCCGGACACTTCCGCGCCGGTGAACGTCGAGTGGGGCGAAGAGAACCGCACCGTGGGCCTGCGCGTGCCGGCCGCCCCGCCCGCGGCCATGCGCGTGGAGAACCGCCTGCCCGGCGCCGACGCCAACCCCTACCTGGCGCTGGCCGCCAGCCTGCTGTGCGGCTACCTGGGCATGATCGAGCGGCTGAACCCCAGCGCGCCGGTGCAGGGCCGCGCCTACGAGCGCCGCAACCTGCGCCTGCCGATCACCATCGAGGACGCCCTGGCGCAGATGGAAGACTGCGAGGTGCTCGGCGAATACCTGGGCCGCAAGTTCGTGCAGGGCTACGTCGCGGTGAAGCGCACCGAGCACGAGAACTACAAGCGGGTGATCAGTTCCTGGGAGCGCGAGTTCCTGCTGCTGAGCGTCTGATCCGCCCTTTTTGCCTCAACCACAACAACAATTCAGGAGTCGTCATGAGACTGCTGCGCTACCTTGCGCCCTTCGCCCTGGCCACGCTGGCCGCGGGCGCCCACGCCGAACCGACCGTCAGCGTGTACAACTGGACCGACTACATCGCCCCGGACACCCTCGGCGGCTTCCAGAAGGCCACCGGCATCAAGCCGGTCTACGACGTCTTCGATTCCAACGAAACCCTGGAAGGCAAGCTGCTGGCCGGCCGCTCCGGCTACGACGTGGTGGTGCCCTCCAACCACTTCCTCACCCGCCAGGTGCAGGCCGGGGTGTTCCTGGAGCTGGACCGCAGCAAGCTGCCGAACTGGAAGCACCTGGACCCGCGGCTGCTCAAGCTGCTGGAGCAGAACGACCCGGGCAACAAGCACTCGGTGCCCTACCTGTGGGGCACCAACGGCATCGGCTACAACGTGGCGAAGGTCAAGCAGGTGCTGGGCGTCGACCGCATCGATTCCTGGGCGGTGCTGTTCGAGCCGGAGAACATCAAGAAGCTCAGCGCCTGCGGGGTGGCCTTCATGGACTCGCCCGACGAGATGATCCCCTCGGTGCTCAACTACCTGGGCCTGGACCCCAACAGCACCAACCCGGCGGACTACCCGAAGGCCGAGGCCAAGCTGGCGGCGGTGCGCCCCTACGTCACCTACTTCCATTCCTCGAAGTACATCTCGGACCTGGCCAACGGCAACATCTGCGTGGCCTTCGGCTACTCCGGCGATGTGTTCCAGGCCGCCGCGCGGGCCCGGGAGGCGAAGAACGGCATCGAGATCGCCTACGCCATTCCCAAGGAAGGCGCGAACCTGTGGTTCGACCTGATGGCCATTCCCTCGGACGCGACGCACCCCGAGCAGGCCCTGGCCTTCATCAACTACGTTCTCGATCCGCAGGTGATCGCCGGCATCAGCGAGTACGTCGGCTACCCCAGCGCCAACGCCGACGCCAAGGCGCTGCTGCCCGCCCAGATGCAGAACGACCCCGAGGTCTACCCGAGCCAGCAGGTACTGGACAAGCTGTACATCGCCAAGGCGCCGCCGCCCAAGATCATGCGCCTGATGACCCGCAGCTGGAGCAAGATCAAGTTCAACCAATGAAGCGAGAGCGAGCCATGAGCCACACCGACGAGCAGGTCGCGTCCTACTACGCCGCCAGCGCCCGGGACAAACAGCCCTACCCTGCGCTGGAGGGCGAGGTTCGCGCGGACGTCTGCGTCGTCGGCGGCGGGCTCACCGGCGTCAACACCGCGCTGGAGCTGGCCCAGCGCGGCCTCGGCGTGGTGCTGCTGGAGGCCCGCTGCATCGGCTGGGGCGCCAGCGGGCGCAACGGCGGCCAGCTGATCCGCGGCATCGGCCACGACGTCAGCGGCTTCGCCAAGTACGTCGGCGAGGAAGGCGTGCGCTACCTGGAGCGGGCCGGCAGCGAGTCGGTGGAGCTGGTGGCGCAGCGCATCCGCGACCTGGCCATCGAATGCGACCTGCGCTGGGGCTTCTGCGAGCTGGCCAACACCCCGGCGCAGTATGCCGGCCTGGTGGAGGAGCACGCCCAGCTGAGCACCCAGGGCTACCCGCACGAAACGCGTCTGGTGGCGCCGGAGCGCATCCGCGAGGTGGTGGCCAGCGACCAGTACGCCGGCGGCCTGGTGGACATGGGCTCCGGGCACCTGCACCCGCTCGACCTGGTGCGCGCCGAGGCCCGCGCGGCGGCCGCCCTGGGCGCCAGGGTGTTCGAGCGCAGCCCCGCCCTGCGCATCGAGCACGGCCGCCAGGTGGTGGTGCACTGCGCGCGGGGCCGGGTGCTGGCCGCCAACCTGGTGCTCGGCTGCAACGCGCACCTGGAAGAACTGGAACCGCGCCTGACCGGCAAGGTGCTGCCCGCCGGCAGCTACGTGGTGGCCAGCGAGCCGCTGCCCGAGGCGCTGGCGGCGCAGCTGATCCCGCAGAACATGGCGCTGTGCGACCAGAAGGTGGGGCTGGACTACTACCGCCTGACGGCCGACCGACGCCTGCTGTTCGGCGGCGCCTGCCACTATTCCGGGCGCGACCCGAAGGACATCGGCGCCTACATGCGGCCGAAGGTGCTCAAGGTGTTCCCGCAACTGGCGGACGTAAGGCTGGACTACCAGTGGGGCGGCATGATCGGCATCACCGCCAACCGCTTCCCCCAGGTGGGGCGGCTCAAGGCGTACCCGAACGTGTTCTTCGCCCAGGGCTACTCCGGCCACGGGCTGAACGTCACGCACTGGTCGGCGAAGCTGCTGGCGGAGGCCATCCACAGCGGCCACAGCCAGGGCCTGGACCTGTTCAGCGCGGTGCCGCACCTGACCTTCCCCGGCGGCAAGCTGCTGCGCTCGCCGCTGCTGGCGCTGGGCATGGCCTGGTACCGGATACGCGAGAAGCTGGGCTGAGGCCGCGCCGAAATGCTCTTCGTAGGAGCGAGCTTGCTCGCGAACAGACTCCGCTGCGGGGCTCATTCGCGAGCAAGCTCGCTCCTACGAGAAGCCGTACACCCTCCGGCAAACACAACACCCGTAGGATGGGTTGAGCGAAGCGATACCCATCATTTCTTTGCGTGGCGCGAAGAGCTTTTCGTAGGAGCGAGCTTGCTCGCGAACGGTGTTTCCCGGTGGCGTAGGTGCTGGGCACAAGAGCCCCTCTCCCCAACCCTCTCCCTGAAGGGAGAGGGGGCTGTCCTGAGTGCGCTGGTAGTCCGACGCCATCCTCGCACCCCGCCTTTCCCACACCGTAGGGCGCATAACCGTTCGCGGTTATCCGCCGCTGGCCGAAACGCCGATGCCCGGGGTGAACGGCACTAAGGCCGAGCACCCTGCCTGACAGTAGCCTTGGGATACTCACCAAACAGCGCGTGGTAAGACTGGGAGAAGCGTCCCAGGTGCCAGAACGACCACTTCATCGCCACCTCGGCGACGGTCATGCCCGACTCGGCGGCGCCCAGCAGGTCGCGGCGGGCGGCGTTCAGGCGGCGGTTGCGCAGCCAGGCGATGGGCGGCATGCCGGCGTAACGCAGGAAGGATTGCTGCAGGGTGCGCGGCGAGACGCCCGCCTTCGCGGCCAGCTCGGCCATGGCGAAGTTTTCCTCGGGGCAATCGTTCACCACGTCCTTGACCCGCTGCACCACGCGCTTGGCCTGGACGATGGAGCGCGAACGCTGCTCGTCGCCGGCCGGCGCCTCGCAGAGCAGGGAGAAGCAATTGGCGACGATGGCCTGCGCCACGCCGGGGGCCTCCACCGGGTACCGCCCGGCGCCTGCGCCGACGAGCAGGTCGCTCAGCGAAGCCGCCAGCGAGCGGCAGCCGTCGGAGCGCAGGGGCGTCAGCACCAGGTCGGTGAAGTCGTCCAGCGCCTGGCCCCACTGCCCCGCCTGCTTGATCACCACCGCCACCTCGCGGTAGTTCTCCGGCGTGACCCAGGCGTTGCGCGTCTCGCCATCGAGCAGATAGAGGGTGTTCTCCGACATGTCGAAGCTGAACACCAGCGCGCCGGGCGGCGCGTGGAACTCCTGCTCCACGCGCAGGTTCATCTGCTCCTCGTAGAGCTCGATGCCCTCGACCTCGGCATGCAGGATGCGCCCGGCGAAACGCCCGGCGGACATCTGCGTGTACTGCTGCTCCCAACCCGGAATGGCTATCCGCTGCTGATCGACTTCCTGCGCTTCGACAACCCTGATCACCATACCCGGGGCCTGTGTTCTTCTTAGGCCGCGAAGGCTATCAATGGCGGCGAAGGTGGTGCAAGCGGCAACCCGTGCCGGCGGGCCCGGAAGGCGGCGGTTCCGGCATTCAGGCCTGCCGGGCGGCCGGCAGCGCCGCGCCCAGGCGGTAGAACACCCCGCCGGCGACGACGAAGGCGCCCAGCATCACGAACATCCAGTGCGCCGGCAGGCTCGCCAGCACCCAGCCGCAGAGCACCGGCCCCAGGGCGCCGCCGAGGTTGGAGAGGTTCTGCGCGCCGTAGTACATGCCGCGCAGCTGCGGCGGGGCGATGCGGTCGATGAACATGTATTCGGCGGGGAACACGATGATCTCGCCCAGGGTGAACACCGCCATCGCCAACACCCAGTGCAGCACGCTGGTGGACAGCGCGAAGCCGACCACCCCGGCCAGGAACAGCGCCAGCCCGGCCAGCAGCCAGGTTTCCAGGCGGTTTTCGTCGATGCGCCGGCCCAGCGGGTACTGCAGGGCGATCACCACCAAGGCGTTGACCGCCACCACGGTGCTGATGACCTGGTAGGCCACCTCGGCGCTGCGGGTGGTGACCAGGTACTGCGAGAGGTAGGCGGTGAACTGGCCGAACACCACCGCGCTGAGCACCCCACCGAGGGTGAAGCAGACCAGGCGCCGGTCATCCAGCAGCACGCGGCCCAGGGCCAGGAAGGACACCGGCGCCTGCCCCGCTGGGGCCGGGCGCTGGCTGCGCTCGCCGTAGCCCAGGTACAGCAGCAGGAAGCCGGCGCCGAGCAGTGCGGAGACCACGAACGGCAGCTTCGGCGCCCAGTGGGCCAGCCCGGCGCCGAGGAAGGGGCCGACGGCATAGCCGATGTTGATGAAGGTGTAGCGGATGGAGAAGGCGCGGCCCTGCTCCTGCGCCGGCAGCAGGCGGCCGAAGCTCGCCTTCACCACCACGTCCACCGCCGAATAGGCGAAGTTGAAGGCCACCAGGAAGCCGAAGAACAGCCAGAGGTTGGCGGTGAGGCACATGCCGACGAAGCCGGCGATGAAGCACGCCGTGTATCCCAGGATCAGTCCGCGGCTGGACAGGCGGTCGGTCAGGTAGCCGCCGTATAGGCTCAGCACGGAGCCGGCGATCAGCGCGCCGCCGACGATGGCGCCGATGCGGGCGATCGGCAGGGCGAAGGCCGAGGACAGGTAGACGACCAGGAACGGCAGGCTGATGGCTCGCCCCAGGGTCAGGACGAAGGTGGCGCAGAACAGCAGGTTCACCGACCGCGGGTAACGCTTGAGTGCAGCGAGCATCCTTGTTCACTCGGCTGGAAGGACAACCGCCTCAGCCTAGCACAGGGCGCCGCCGCACCCGGGGTTCGGCCCGGCGCGTATGCCGGGCCGATGGGGTTTCCGGTCAGGCCTTGGCCGTCGCCAGGTAGGCGCCCACGCGCCGGCCCATTTCCTCGCCCAGGGCCTGCAGGCCGCTCATGGGGCGCACCATGACTTCGAACTCGACGATGCGGCCCTGCTCGTCGAAGCGGATCATGTCGATGCCCTTGAGGTCGCGGCCGTTGACCTTGGCGCTGAACTCCAGCACCACGCTCAGGCCGTCGGCGCTGGCCAGCTCGCGGTGGTAGGTGAAGTCGGCAAAGACCTGCAGCACGGTGTTGAGGATGGTCGCCGCCACCTTCGCGCCCGGGTAGGGCGTGTGCGCCATGGGCGAGCGGAACACCACGTCCTCGGCCAGCAGTTCGGGCAGGGCGCCGAAGTCGCGCTGCGCGATCATGCGGTGCCAGTGCTGGAGGGAGGCGGCAGCCCGGGGTTGCAGTTGCAATTCGCTCATCATCGGTTCCTCTGTCTCGTCGTTCTTGTAATGCAGGGCCATCCGGCAGCGCCGGACGCTGTGGTCAGAGGAACCATAAGACCGGCCCCGGCGCGGCTCAATGATCGCAAATGACAGACCTATGACCCGCGCGCACAGCGGCTCAGTGGATGGCCGGCGTCACCAGGTAGCTCAGCAGTTGCTCGTCGTCGCCCGGCTCGATGGCCCGCGCCGGCCGCGGCAGTTCGGCCAGCACCGCCTGCCAGAAGGCCCGGGCCGTTTCGTCCTGGCGGTAGAAGTGCACCAGCCAGGCGCCCTCCCCGCGCGTCAGCACCTGGGTCGCCACAGCGCGGCCGATGCCCTGGCGGCGGTACTTCTTCAGGATGAACAGGTCGGCCAGCTCCAGGGCATCGATGCCCGGCAGCTCGCTGCGTTCGATGAGCACGAAGCCGGCGATGAAGCCGTCGACCAGCACCAGCTCGGCGCTCCACTGCGGCGCCTGCCAGTAGCGCGCCAGGTGTTCCTCGTGGATGTAGAAGCGGCCGTCGGCCTCGACGTCTTCCTGCTCCCAGTCCGAGGACTCGTAGGCATAGAACTGGTAGAGGTTGCGGATCAGCTCGCTGTGCTCGGGGCCGGTCCGCAGCAGCTCGACGGTGGTGGTGCTCATGGGCGGTGCTCGCGGGTGGCGGTCATGGGGTGCTCGGTGTCTGGCGCGGGCGCGCATTCTTCACCAAAGCGCGCGCCGGTGCCAGCGCGGGGCACCGGACACAGGCCCCGCTTACCCTCTAGACTAGGCGCTTTCCCACGCCCAGGAGGCGCCATGTCGCAAGCCCGCTACCAGTTCACCCCCGGCGCCGATCCCCAGGCCCGGGCCGTCGTGGAGGAAGGCCTGCGCGCCTATAACATCGAGCGGATGGGCACGACCTATGGCTATGAGGACTTCGAGTTGTATGCCCGTGACGCCGAGGGGCAGGTGGTGGGCGGGCTGTTCGGACATTCGGGGATGGGCTGGTTGTACGTGGACTATCTGTGGCTGGACGCACGGCAACGCGGTGCCGGGCTGGGTGCGCAGTTGCTGGTGCTGGTTGAGGAGGAAGCGCGGCGTCGTGGGTGTGTGGGGGTGTTTCTTTATACCTACAGCTTCCAGGCGCCGGGGTTCTATCGGAAGCAGGGGTTCGAGCTGATGGGTGTGCTGGAGGATTGCCCGCCGGGGCATCAGCGGTTTTATCTGAAGAAGCGGTTGGTGGGGTAAGCGGAGCCAGACTACTCCAGGGAGGAAACGAGGCATGGAAGAGCTTTTCAACATGCTGTCTGAGGTCGTCTGTTACAAGGTCGGCTTCTTCGTCCTCAAGGGCCTCACCTTCGGTCGCTTCCAGGGCAAGAGCAGCTACTGGGACGGCCTGGTGGCGCTGGTCGGAGCATTGGTGCTGCTGTCGCCCTTAATCGCCTGGATCACTTGGCTGATCTGGTCGGATGCATAGGGTACGGAGGGGGCTTACCGGAGGTTCTGGTGCGGGGGTCGAGGCCGCTCCCTCTCCCTAACCCTCTCCCTGAAGGGAGAGGGGACCGTTGGGCAGATGCGGGCGTTTTGGAGTTAGCCGGCACCACCCGGCGGGTACCGGCTGAAACCAGGCCTTCTCTCGGCACGGACTGGCCCCCTCTCCCTTCAGGGCGGGGCGCGCAGCCGAGGGCTGGGGAGAGGGAACGGCATCAACCCCAAACACCTCACCCACCAGCAAACACCCTCCCCTCCACCCCCTCAAACACCGCCACCAGATCGAGCACCGTACTCTCCAGATAATCCCCCGCCCGATACGCCGGCTTCACCCCGTCCCACCCCGCCACCACCACCTGCGGCCGTTCGATGAAGCGCCCGACCACCTCGAACCCGGCATCCAGCACTACCACCAGCGGAATGGCCACGCGCTCCAACCCCAGGCGCTCCTGCAGTTCATCCTCGGCACGCCCCTTGGAGATCACCGCCAGGCCGATGCGCGGCTGCTGGCGGCACAGCCAGTCCAGGGCGGTGATGTTGAGCTGGCAGTCCGGGCACCACATCTCGCCGGCCACCAGCAGGTGGTAGCGGCCTTGCACCGCGGCCAGGCGTTCGCGGGTGGCGGCGCTGATCAGGCCCGGCTCTTCGAGCCTTTGCTGCACCGCGCGCACCGCGGCGATTTCCGCCGGCAGGCCGCGGGCGACGAAGGCGTCGAAGCCTTCGCCGATGGCGAAGAGTTCCTGGTAGCTGGCCATTGCGGGCTCCCTCGTTGTCGGTCGATCGGGGCATCCCAGCAGAAATGGCCGGCGGCGGCAATCTCACTGCTTCAGCGGCGTCAGCACCGGGGCCTTTTCGTCCAGCAGCATCCACACCAGCAGCTTGGCCGGCTGCGTCGCGCTGGCGTTGCGCGAGACCAGGTGCGGCGTGTTGGCCGCCTCGTACCAGGACTGGCCGGCCTTGTAGGTCACCGGCGCCTGGCCCTGCAACTGCGACACCACCGCGCCTTCCAGCACGTAGGCGAACACCGCACCGGCATGAACGTGGGGCGCCGACGCCTCGCCGGGCTTGTAGCTGACCTCGATCAGCAGGCCCTTCTTGCCGGGGGCGTCGGGCAGCGCGTGTTCCTGCAGGGTGGCGATCTTCTCGTGCTCGGCCCCGTGGGCCAGTGCGGGCAGCGCCAGCACCAGGCCGGCGAACAGCAGATTGCGAAGGGACATCGGACGGCTCCTCGGGCCAGGGGCCCAGCGGGTTGAAGGGCTGTTGCCCCAAGCTACGCCGGCCCCGGGGCGGGCCCAATAGCCAATCGCGGCGAAGTTCGCCAGTCCACTGCCCTGCCCTAGCCGATGAACAGCCGGTACGCCGGGTTCTCGCTCTCGTCCCAGTAGCGGTAGCCGATGGCGTCGAGCACCGCGCCCAGTTCGCCGCGCTCGTGCTCGGGCACCTGCAGGCCGGCCAGCACACGGCCGTCGGCGGCGCCGTGGTTGCGGTAGTGGAACAGGCTGATGTTCCAGCGCCCGCCGAGACGTTCGAGGAAGTTGAACAGCGCCCCCGGCCGCTCGGGGAATTCGAAGCGGAACAGCCGCTCCTGCTCCACCTGCGGCGCGCGGCCGCCGACCATGTGGCGGATGTGCAGCTTGGCGGCCTCGTTGTCGGTCAGGTCCAGCACCGGGAAGCCCCGCTCGCGCAGTTGCTCCACCAGCGCCGGGCGCGGGTCGTTCTGCGGGTGGGTCTGGATGCCGACGAAGATCTGCGCTTCCTCGCTGCGGTCGTAGCGGTAGTTGAACTCGGTGATCTGGCGCTTGCCTACTGCCTCGCAGAAGGCCTTGAAGCTGCCCGGGCGCTCGGGGATGGTCACCGCCAGGATGGCCTCGCGCTTCTCGCCCAGTTCGGCGCGCTCGGCGACGTGGCGCAGGCGGTCGAAGTTGATGTTGGCGCCCGAATCGATGGCCACCAGGGTCTGCCCCGCCGCGTCGTCGCGCTCGACGTACTTCTTGATCCCGGCCACGGCCAGGGCCCCGGCGGGCTCGGTGATGGAGCGGGTGTCGTCGTAGATGTCCTTGATCGCCGCGCAGATTTCGTCGCTGCTGACGGTGATCACCTCGTCCACGTAATGGCGGCACACCTCGAAATTGTGCGCGCCTATCTGCGCCACCGCCACGCCGTCGGCGAACAGGCCCACCTGTGGCAGCACCACGCGCTCGCCGGCGGCCAGGGCGGCCTGCAGGCAGTTGGAATCGTCCGGCTCGACGCCGATGACCTTCACTTCCGGGCGCAGGTATTTCACGTAGGCGGCGATGCCGGCGACCAGGCTGCCGCCGCCCACCGGCACGAAGATGGCGTCCAGGCGCCCGGGGTGCTGGCGGAGGATTTCCATGGCCACGGTGCCTTGCCCTGCGATCACGTCCGGGTCGTCGTAGGGCGGCACGAAGGTGTAGCCGTGGGCCTCGGCCAGTTGCAGGGCGTGGGCCAGGGCCTCGGGGAAGGCGTCGCCGTGCAGCAGCACCTTGCCGCCGCGGGAGAGCACGCCCTGCACCTTCAGCTCCGGCGTGGTGCGCGGCATGACGATGGTCGCGCTCACGCCCAGTTCCTTCGCCGCCAGCGCCAGGCCCTGGGCGTGGTTGCCGGCGGAGGCAGCGATCACCCCGCGCGAGCGCTCTGCCGTGCTCAACTGCGCCAGCTTGTTGTAGGCGCCGCGCAGCTTGAAGGAGAACACCGGCTGCAGGTCCTCGCGCTTGAGCAGCACCTGGCAGCCCAGGCGCTCGGAGAGCTGGCGGGCCGGTTGCAGCGGGGTTTCGATGGCCACGTCGTAGACCGGCGCGGCGAGGATCTTGCGCACGTATTCCTTGAGCAGAGCGTCCTGGCTCATACGCGCGCCTCCCGGGTTCGGCCGCCGGCCGGCAGCTTGTCGAGCAGGTCGGCGCCGCAGGCGTCGTCGGTGTGGAAATCCATGAGGGGCTCGAACTGCCGGGCGTTGATCAGCCGATCCGCCTGTTCGATGGCCTGGGTGACGCGGTGGGGGCTCATTGGGCCTGTCTCCTGCTGGGCTTTTTCACGGGGCCCGGGAGACAGTCAGAAAAAACCCGCCTCCAGGGCGGGTTCGGTGGACGTCGGCTAACCCGCCAATTGCGTAATGGCGGTAATAATGATTCGGCCGAAGTTCAGGGTTGTGCGGGTCATGCCGGCCAACTTAGGCGAAGCCGGGGGCGGCCGTCAAGCGTGGGCATTGCCTGACAGACATGGACCATTTCATTTCGGCCCGCTCGGGAACGGTGGCGATCTTCAGCGGTCTGTCAGCGACAGGCCAGGAAAGCGGCAGATTTCCCAGGCCCAACCATACTGTCGATACCGCTCGATGCAGGGATCGCCCAACCGCGAACAGGGAGACGTCCTTCGTGCAGAACTTCCTTCACCACTACCAGACCGCCTACCGCAAGCTGCGCAACCTGCATTGCAGCGGCCTCACCGCCATGCACCGGGCCTTCCGCTATGCGGCCTTCGGCAGCACCGGGCGCTTCGTCAACGGCTATACGCAGATGCGCATCCACCTCAGCCGCTGAGAGCGCCCGCCCCGCGTCAGCCGAGCAGCGCGCCCAGGTCGAGCAGGCCGTCGCGGCGCGGCGGGCACCAGTAGTAGCCGCCGGTCAGCGGGCGGCTGAAACGGTACAGGGCGTCGACGATGCCGTCGTCCAGGCCGCTCATGCGCCGCAGCTGCGCCTCGAAGGCGTCCAGGCTGCAGCCGAAGGCCAGGAACATCAGGCCGGCCTCGGCGCCCGCGGTCCAGGGCATCGAGCGGCGCACCACGAAGGCCTCGGGCTCGAAGCTCTCCTGGGCGGTGCGCTTGACGTGGGCGGACTCGGGCGCCTCGTCCAGTTCCTCGTTGTCGCGCTTGCGCCGGCCGATGATGTCGTCCTGCTCGGCCTGGGGCAGCGCGGCGAAGGCCCGCAGCTGGTGGCGCCACTGCTGGATGGCGGCGAAGCTGCCGCCGTCCAGGCCGGCGCCGACGCCGGCGACGACCGCCGCATCCACGGCGTCTTCATCCTGCGGGTTCTCGGTGCCGTCCTCGTAGCCGGTCAGGTCCAGGCCGGCGCCGTGGCGGAAGGCCTCGACCTGCTCCACCAGCATCAACGCCGGCGCCAGCTCGCGCTCCAGCGCATGGGTGCGCAGCAGCAGGTCGCCACGGTCCTCGCCGCGCAGCCACACCCACAGGGCGTGCTGGGTGGACGGGTTGTCGACGCCGGCGCCGGACAGCGCCGGGAACTCGCGCAGCCCCTCGACCTGGCGGCCCAGCACGCGCACCAGCGATTCGCCGAAGCCGACCACCGCGCTCTCGCCGTCGGCCAGCTGCAGCAGGCGGTCGAGGGCGGCCGGCAGGTGTTCCGCGGCCTGCAGGTCGAAGAACAGGTGGCGGGCCTGGGCGGGAACCGGGGTGGCGAGAATGCCGGGCTGGTAGAGGCTCATGGGGCGTCCTTGGGCGAAAAGGCGCGATTCTACTGGCTGGCGGCGGCTCCGCGTCAATGCGCGGCGCCCGTTCCAGCCCCCTGCCCTTGCCCGGCCGGCGCGGACGCAGCGGTCACGAAACGCCTTGCAGGTCATCCCGGAGCGGCACATGCGTTGTTCTTATCGAACACCTACTGTCAAATATTTCTGACTACTGGCGCAGTTCAACCGCACTAAATCAAACAGTTGGACGAATCAAGCCTGCTCGCCTGTCATTTTTTTCATTCAATCGCTCTGTAATTGTTTGACATATTTTACGTCTTTGGCAGACTGCTCGCCCGTTGCGTTCCGGCCGGTAGTCCCTCCTGCCGACCGGGCCCGGCATTCGCCGGGGCCGCCAAGTCCAAAAACAAAAACCGCCAGTCTGCGCCTCCCCTACCCGCCAAGCGCACCTGGCCAGCCAATGGAAAGAACGAACAAATGCTGATCTGGTTTGTCGGGATCTACCTGCTGATTACGGTCATCGTCGGCTTCTACGCCGCGACCCGCGTGCACAACTCCTCGGACTACGCAGCGGCCGGCCGCAGCATGTCCTTCCCCCTGGTCGTGACCATGGTGTTCGCCACCTGGTTCGGCTCCGAGGCCGTTCTGGGCATTCCCGCCACCTTCCTCCAGGAAGGCTTCGCCGGGATCATCGAAGACCCCTTCGGCTCCTTCGGCTGCCTGATGCTGGTGGGCCTGGTCTTCGCCCGCCCGCTGTACCGCCTGAACCTGATGACCATCGGTGACTTCTTCCGCAAGCGCTTCGGCCAGCACGTGGAAATCTTCACCAGCCTGGTGATCATCATCTCCTACATGGGCTGGGTAGCCGCCCAGCTGACCGCGCTCGGCGTGTGCTTCAGCGTGCTTTCCGACGGCGCCATCACCACCACCCAGGGCATGCTCATCGGCACCGTGATCGTGCTGCTGCACACCCTGTTCGGCGGCATGTGGTCCGTGGCCCTGACCGACTTCCTGCAGATGATCATCATCGTCTGCGGCCTGTGCTACCTGGTCTGGCTGATCGGCGACATGGCCGGCGGCCCGCAGGTGGTGATAAGCCACGCCGCGGCCGAAGGCAAGTTCCACTTCCTGCAGGGCACCTCGGCCAAGGACATAGTCGCCTTCCTCGGCGCGGCGGTGACCATGATGTTCGGCTCCATCCCGCAGCAGGACGTGTACGCCCGGGTGATGTCGGCCAAGACCGAGAAGATCGCCTCGCGCGCCACCATGACCGGCGCCGCCTGCTACCTGGTGTTCTGCATGCTGCCGATCTTCCTGACCTACGCCGCGTCGATGATCGACCCGCAGATGGTCAAGCACTGGCTGAACGAGGACGCCCAGCAGATCCTGCCGCACCTGATCATGGAGCGCACCCCGATGTTCGCCCAGATCATGTTCTTCGGCGCCCTGCTCTCGGCGATCATGTCCTCGGCCTCCGGCGCCCTGCTGGCCCCGTCGGTGACCCTCACCGAGAACATCCTCAAGCCCATGCTGCCGCACCTGAACGACCACCAGGCGCTGAAGCTGATGCGCGCCAGCGTGCTGGCCATGACCATCGCCACCTGCCTGTTCGCCTTCTACTCCAACGCCAGCATCTACGAGATGGTCGGCAACGCGTACAAGGTGACCCTGGTCGCCGCCGTGGTGCCGCTGTTCTTCGGCCTGTTCTGGAAGCGCGCTACCACCCAGGGCGCCCTGACCGCCATCGCCTGCGGGCTGATCGGCTGGATCTCGCTGGAGATGGGCCACCAGGAAGGCGACTTCTGGCCGCCGCAACTGGTGGGCCTGATCTGCAGCGCCTTCGGCATGATCATCGGCTCCCTGGCCCCGCAGTTCAGCAAGAACCACGGCGACCACACCGAGACGCTGACCGAGCAGGCCACCGCTGCCGCCGCCGGCAACTGAGCCTCGCGCTGCATGAAAAGCCCCGCCTTGGCGGGGCTTTTCTTTTGCGCGCTCTTCGTAGGAGCGAGCTTGCTCGCGAACAAACGCGGTGCCATGCGGTTCGCGAGCAAGCTCGCTCCTACGAAAAACCGTGCGATAGCCGCAATCACCGGCGCGATTCCCCTGTAGGAGCGCGCCCTGCGCGCGAAATCGCGGGCAGGGCCCGCTCCTGCAATTCGTGACTTCACGGCAAATATCCTTTGCCGCTACCTGCGTTTTTCTCAGCAGTGCATCCCCGGATACTAAGCTCCAGTGCAACCCATCCCCCACAGGAGATTCCCATGAGCATTCCCGCCCTCGGCCTCGGCACCTTCCGCCTCAAGGACCAGGTGGTCATCGACTCGGTATCCACCGCCCTGGAGCTGGGCTACCGCGCCATCGACACCGCGCAGATCTACGGCAACGAGGCCGAGGTCGGCCAGGCCGTGGCGGCCAGCGGCGTGCCGCGCGGCGAGCTGTACCTGACCACCAAGGTGTGGACCGAGAACCTCTCCCGCGACCGGCTGATCCCCAGCCTGGAAGAGAGCCTGGACAAGCTGAAGACCGACTACGTCGACCTCTGCCTGATCCACTGGCCCTCGCCGGGCGGCGCGGTGCCGGTCGCCGAATACATGGCGGCCCTGGCCGAGGCCAAGGCGCGTGGCCTGGCCCGCGAGATCGGCGTGTCCAACTTCACCCTGGCGCTGATGCAGCAGGCCATCGACGTGGTCGGCGCCGGCGAGATCGCCACCAACCAGGTGGAGCTGCACCCCTACCTGCAGAACCGCAAGGTCGCCGGGTTCGCCGAGCGCCACGGCATCCGCATCACCTCCTACATGACGCTGGGCTACGGCAAGGTGCTGGGCGACGCGGTGATCGGCGGGATCGCCCAGCGCCACGGTACAACCCCGGCGCAGGTGGTGCTGGCCTGGGCCATGCAGCTGGGCTACGCGGTGATCCCCTCCTCCACCAAGCGCGCCAACCTGGCGAGCAACCTCGCCGCCCGCGAGCTGCGCCTGAGCGAGGCGGACATGGCCGCCATCGCCGCCCTGGAGCGCAACGAGCGCATCACCAGCCCGGCCAGCCTGGCCCCGGCCTGGGACTGAAGCCGGCTTGCGCTGCGGCCACGGCATGGGTAAATGTCGTGGCCGCCACTTTCGCCATGAACAGGAGAACGCCATGGATCTTGGAATAGCCGGACGCTGGGCGCTGGTCTGCGCCGCCAGCAAGGGCCTGGGCAAGGGCTGCGCCAAGGCGCTGGCCGGCGAAGGCGTGAACCTGGTGATCAACGCCCGCGGCGCCGAGGCGCTGGAAGCCACCGCCGCGGAACTGCGCCAGCATGCGCCGGGCATCGAGGTGCGCTGCGTGCCCGGCGACGTGGGCCAGGCGGAGGTCCGCGCGGCCCTGCTGGCGGCCTGCCCGCAGGTGGACATCCTGATCAACAACGCCGGCGGCCCGCCACCCGGCGACTTCCGCAACTGGGGCCGCGAGCAATGGCTGAGCGCCCTGGAGCTGAACATGCTCACCCCCATCGAGCTGATCAAGGCCACGGTGGACGGCATGGCCGAGCGCGGCTTCGGCCGGGTGGTGAACATCACCTCCTCGGCGGTGAAGGCGCCGATCGACATCCTCGGCCTGTCCAACGGCGCGCGCAGCGGCCTCACCGGTTTCGTCGCCGGCCTGGCCCGCCAGAGCCGCCTGGCCTCGCGCAACGTCACGCTCAACGCGCTGCTGCCCGGCTCCTTCGACACCGACCGCCTGCGCAAGGGCCTGGGCGACGACCAGGGCAAGGTCGAGCAGTGGCTGCAGGCGATTCCTGCCGGGCGCTTCGGTACGCCGGAGGAGTTCGGGGCGTTCTGTGCCTTTGTTTGCAGTGCCCATGCGGGGTATCTCACCGGGCAGAATCTGTTGCTGGATGGTGGGGCTTATCCGGGGACGTTTTGAGTGGCGGCTTTACTTGTAGGAGCGAGCTTGCTCGCGAACAGAGTTCACCGGGAATGCAGGTGCTGGATTTGAGAGCGCCCTCTCCCTAACCCTCTCCCTGAAGGGAGAGGGGACCGTTGGGCAGAGCTGGATGTTCTGGCGTTAGCCGGCAACACCGAAGGTTCCCAACTGAAACCATCACTTCTCTCGGCACGGACAAGCCCCCTCTCCCTTCAGGGAGAGGGCTGGGGAGAGGGAGCGGAGTCAACCCAATGCACCACGCCCACCGGGAAGTACCATTCGCGAGCAAGCTCGCTCCTACGAAAAGCTGCCTCCAGGGCCCCCAATGAAAGTCCAATCCGACGAACTCCGCACCTTCACCACCGTCATCGACAGCGGCTCCATCACCGCCGCCGCCGAGCAGCTGGGCCTCACCGCCTCGGCCGTCAGCCGCACCCTGGCGCGCCTGGAGGACAAGCTCGGCACCACCCTGCTCAACCGCACCACGCGGCGCATGAAGCTCACCGAGGAAGGCCAGTTCTTCCTCGATAGCGCGCGACACATCCTGGCGCAGATGGACGAGCTGGAAGAACGCCTGGCGCTGCGCCAACAACGGCCGGCCGGGCGCCTGCGGATCAATGCCGCCTCGCCCTTCATGCTGCATGCCGTGGTGCCGCACATCGACGCCTTCCGCGCGCAGTACCCGGACATCGAGCTGCAACTGAACACCAACGACCTGAACATCGACCTGCTGGAACAGAGCACCGACGTCGCCATCCGCATCGGCACCCTCAGCGATTCGACGCTGCACGCCCGGCCCCTGGGCAGCAGCCGGCTGAACCTGCTGGCCAGCCCGGCCTACCTGGAAAAGCACGGCGCGCCGCAGAGCGTGGAAGACCTGGCCCGGCACAGCCTGCTCGGCTTCACCCAGCCGGAAAGCCTGAACGTCTGGCCACTGCCCCATGCCGGCGGGGAAAGCCTGGCGATCACCCCCGACCTTTCCGCCTCCAGCGGCGAGACGCTGCGCCAGCTGGCCCTGGCCGGCCAGGGCATCGTCTGCCTGGCGGGTTTCATGACCTGCCACGACATCGCCGCCGGGCGCCTGGTCAAGGTGCTGCCGGAACTGGTGCGCGAGACACGCCAGCCGATCAACGCGGTGTACTACCGCAACTCGCAGCTGGCCCTGCGCATCCAGTGCTTCCTGGACTTCATCCAGGAACGGCTGGCGACCACCCTCGGCGGCTGATCAGTCCGCCGCCACCACGCTCGCGGCGGGCTGCTTCGGCTGGCTGGTCAGGGTGGTGCCCACCGAGGCGAGCATGATCGCGGCGATGGCCAGCCACTGCAGCACGGTCAGCTGCTCGCCGAGGAACACCAGGCCGGACAGCGCGGCGAAAGCCGGCTCGATGCTCATCAGGGTGCCGAAGGTGCGCGCCGGCAGGCGTGTCAGGGCGATCATCTCCAGGGTGTAGGGCAAGGCGCTGGAGAGCACCGCCACGCCCAGCAGCGCCGGGATCAGCTGCAGGTCGAACAGCGCGGCGCCGGAATGCACCAGGCCCACGGGGAAGATGCATATCGCCGCGATGGTCACGCCCATGGCCGCCGTCTGGGTGCCGTGGTCGTTGCCGGCGCGCTGGCCGAACAGGATGTACATCGCCCAGCAGGCGCCCGCGCCCAGGGCCAGCGCGGCGCCCAGCAGGTCGACGCCATGGCCCAGCTCGCCGATGGGCAGCAGCAGCCAGAGGCCGCACACGGCGATGGCGATCCACAGGAAGTCGATGGGCTTGCGCGAGAAATACAGCGCCACCGCCAGCGGCCCGGTGAACTCCAGGGCCACGCCGACGCCCAGCGGAATCGTGCGCAGGGCCATGTAGAACATCAGGTTCATGCCGCCCAGGGTGATGCCGTAGGCCAGCAGCGGCCCCCAGGAACTGCGCGCGATGGGCTTGCGCCAGGGGCGCAGCACGGCGAGCAGGATGATCGCCGCGAACAGCAGGCGCATGGCCGTCACGCCCTGGGCGCCGAGCACCGGGAACAGGCTCTTGGCCAGGGCCGCCCCGCCCTGGATCGAGGCCATGGAGACGAGCAGCACGGCGACCGGGAAGAACAGCGTGGCGAAACGGGAACGCGGCATGGAGGCAGACCGAAAAGGTTGAAATGCAGCCAGGGACCTGGCGTATGCTTATGCGCAACATAATGCGCAAAATCGGTCGAATGAGCAATATATTGCCCACCCCCAACGAACGCCCCAGCGTGCTCGTCCACGTCGCCGACAACGTCAAGACCTTGCGCCGCGCCGCGGGCCTGAGCCAGGACGCCCTGGCCAAGGCCAGCGGCGTCAGCCGGCGCATGCTGGTCGGCATCGAAGGCGGCGACACCAACGTCAGCCTGGCTACCCTCGACCGCATCGCCGCGGCCCTCTCGGTGACCTTCGCCGACCTGGTGCGCGCCCCGCAGGCCGGCGACCTCTCGCGCGTCGACGTGGTGGCCTGGGCCGGCCGCCAGGCGGAAAGCCGCGGCACCCTGCTGGCCAGCACCCCGGCCCGGGGCCAGGCCGAGCTGTGGCACTGGGCCCTGGCGCCGGGGGACAGCTATGACGCAGAGCCCGATGCCGAGGGGTGGTATGACATGGTTTACGTCATCGAGGGTCAGCTGACGCTGGAGATCGGCGACCAGCGTTGGGAGGTGGCTTGCGGGGGGTTCCATGTGTTCAAGAGCAACCAGCGGTTTTCCTATCGGAACCTGGGGGATGGGTTGCTGCGTTTTGTGCGGAATGTGGTGAATTGAGGGGGCTTTTCGTAGGAGCGAGCTTGCTCGCGAACGGCGCTCACTGGCGGCTATGGCGTATTGGGTTGGCTCCGCAACCCTCTCCCCAACCCTCTCCCTGAAGGGAGAGGGGGCTAGTCCGTGCCGAGAGAGGATTTGATGTCAGCCGGCAACTCTGGAGTTGCCGGCTGACTCTGGAAAACCCAACCGCTCCGAACGGTCCCCTCTCCCTTCAGGGAGAGGGTTAGGGAGAGGGCGCTCTCAAACCCAGCACCTGCAATCCCCAGCAAGCTCTGTTCGCGAGCAAGCTCGCTCCTACGAAAAGCCCCCACCCAGCAACGAAAAAGACCCGCCGAAGCGGGCCTTTCTCTCGTACCGGAAAACCTCAGTAGCTCTGCGGCATCTCCCCCCGCGCCAGGCGGGCATTGATATCAGCCACCACCGCCGGCAGCTCCGCAATGGTGTCGATCAGGTAATGCGGGCGCGAACCTTCGAACATCTGCCCGATCCGCCGGCGCTCCTGTTCCAGCTTGTCCTGCGGCAGCGCCTTGTACTGCTCGTAGGTCAGACCCAGGGCGTTGCCCGAGCAGGTCAGCGCCACGGTCCACATGCCGGCGCGGCGGCCTTCGAGGATGCCCGGCCAGGTGTCGTCGACCTTCACGCAGGCGGCCACGTCGTCGATGCCCAGGGCGATCACGTTGGCCAGGGCCTGGGCCGGGTGCGGGCGGCCGTTGGGCACTTCGTCGGTGGCCACCACGTGGTCGGCGACGTAGCCGTTGCTGGCGGCCAGCTTGACCACTTTCTCCATCACCACCGCCGGGTAACCGGAGCAGGAGCCGATCTTCAGGCCGCCCTTGCGCAGCTCGGCGATGGCGTCGAGGGCGCCGGGGATCAGCGCCGAGTGCTCGGCGATCTTCTCGATCTGCAACGGCATGAAGCGCTCGTAGATGGCGGTGACGTCATCATCCGTCGGCGTGCGGCCGAACTTGGCCTTGTAGCGCTCGGCGATGGCCGGGATGTCGCAGAGGGTTCGGATGTGGTCCCACTTGCCCATGCCCATGGGGCCGCGGGCTTCTGCCAGGCTGACCTGCACGCCGAACTCGGCGAAGGCCTCGACGAAGATCTGCGTCGGCGCGAAGGAGCCGAAGTCGACCACGGTGCCGGCCCAGTCCAGTACCACGGCTTGCAGTTGCTTGGGTTGTTCGTAGTTCATCGCTTCCATCCTGTTGTCGGGCGCAGGCCGGGCCTGCGCCGGGAAAGGGGTTCAGATCTCGAAGACTTCCATCTCGCGCAGCGTCTGGGCGATGGCCGCCACCGCTTCGCGCATGCCCTGGGCATCGACCTGGCCGATGCAGCCGACGCGGAAGGTTTCCACCTGGGTCAGCTTGCCCGGGTAGAGGATGTAGCCCTTCTCGCGCACCCGGTTGTAGAACTCGGTGAAGCTGTAGCGGGCATCGCGCGGGGCGTGGAAAGTGACGATGATCGGCGCCTGGATCGCGGCTGGGAGGAAGCTGCGGAATCCGAGTTTGGCCATCTCGCCCAGCAGAGTCTGGCAGTTGTCTGCGTAACGATTGTGACGGGCCGCCAGGCCGCCCTCCTCCTCGTACTGGCTCAGCGCCTCGTGCAGTGCGGCGACCACGTGGGTGGGCGGGGTGAAGCGCCACTGGCCGGTCTTGGCCATGTAGGCCTGCTGGTCCTGCAGGTCCATGGCCAGGGAGTGGCAGTTGCCGGCGCTGGCCGCCAGCGACTCGTTGCGGGCGAAGACGAAGCCCATGCCGGGCACGCCTTCCAGGCACTTGCCGGAAGCGGCGATCAGCGCGTCGAAGGGCACCTTGCGGGCGTCGATGTCGAGGGCGCCAAAGGAGCTCATGGCGTCGATGATCAGGCGCTTGCCGTGGGCCTCGACGACCTTGGCGATGGCTTCCAGCGGGTTGAGGATGCCGGTGCTGGTCTCGCAGTGGATCAGCGCCACGTGGGTCACGGCCGGGTCGGCGGCGAGCAGGCGGTCGACGTCCTCGGCGGTGGTGGGCACGTCCTCTTCGGTCTCGAAGGTGCTGAACTGCCGGCCGATCACCTGGCAGATCTTCGCCAGGCGCTTGCCGTAGGCGCCGTTGATCAGCACCAGCACCTTGCCGTCGCGCGGCACCAGGGTGCCCACCGCGGCCTCGACGGAGAAGGTGCCGCTGCCCTGCAGCGGCACGCAGGTGTGGCTGCCTTCGCCATGGATGATGGCCAGCAGGCGGGAACAGACATCGGCGGTCAGGGCGTTGAAATCGTTGTCCCAGGAGCCCCAGTCGACCAGCATGGCGCGGCGGGTCCGCGGGGAGGTGGTCAGGGGGCCGGGGGTCAACAGGATGGGCGCGCGCTCGGCAGTGCTCATGCTCGGTTCCTCTATCAGGGGAAAACCTGTGCGGGGTGAGGTTCTTGTCGCGGCCCGTCGAGCGGGCCTGGACATACGTTGCCAAGCGACGAGTTATCGCTCAAATTGTTTGTCATGATCCCAGGCATAAGTCGGACCTATACCCCATGAACCTGTTCCAGCTCCGCGCCTTCGACGCCGTGGCCCGCGAAGGCAGCTTCACCCGCGCCGCCGAGCGCCTGTTCATCAGCCAGCCGGCGGTGACCGGGCACGTCAAGGCGCTGGAAGAGCACTACCAGGTCAACCTGTTCCGGCGCACCGCCCGCGCCGTGGAGCTGACCGAGGAAGGCCGCCGCCTGGCGGCCATCAGCCGCACGCTGTTCGCCCTGGAGGAAGAGGCCGAGACGCTGCTGGACGCCAACCGCAAGCTGCTCAGCGGGCGCATCGAGGTGGCGGCCGACGGCCCGCACCTGGTCATGCCCCTGCTCGCCCGCCTGCGCGCGCGCTACCCGGGCATCACCGTCAACCTGCGCCTGGGCAACGCCCAGGAGACGCTGAACGCGCTGCTCAGCGAGCACGTGGACGTGGCCGTGGTGACCGAGGTGGACGAGCGGCCGGGGCTGTACCTGCGCGATTTGGTGGAATCTCACCTGTGCGCGCTGCTGCCGGCGGAACACGCCTGGTGCGGGCGCAGCGAGGGCATCCCGTTGGCAGAGCTGGACCAGCAGATCATGGTGCTGCGCGAGCCGGACTCCATCACCCGCCGCACCTTCGACCGCGCCTGCGGCGCCCTGCCGATACAGCCACGGGTGCTGATGGAGCTGAGCAGCCGCGAGGCGGTCACGGAGGCGGTGGCGGCGGAACTGGGCATCGGCATCGTCTCCTCGCTGGAGGTCAGCCGCGACCCGCGGGTGCGCGCCGTGCCGCTGGTCGGCGAGGCGTTGGTGAACCGGCATTCCCTCGGCTGCCTGGAGCGGCGCCGCGGGTTGCGGGTGGTGAGTGCGTTCCTGGAGCTGGCGGAGGATGGCGGGGCCTGACCTGCCGTTGCCTACGACGGACAATCGCGGACGGAGTCCGCTCCTACACATCCCGCATAGGCACGGCACCGTAGGATGGGTTGAGCTTGCGAAACCCATGCGGTTGCGGTGATGGGTATCGCTCCGCTCAACCCATCCTACGGGGTGTTGCCGGAAGGTGTAGGAGCGGACTCCGTCCGCGATTGCCCCCAGGCGACGCCGGACTAGCCAGCCCCCTCCCCCAAATCCTCGCGCACCACATCGAGAAAGGTCGACACTATCCGCCGCGAACTCTGCTCGCGCAGGCACACCAACGTCTCGCTCATCCGCCTTTCACAATCGACTATCGGCAAAGCATGCACCCGGCTGTCGGCGCCGAACTCGGCAGCCGACACCACGCCCAGGCCGATGCCCGCCACCACCGCCTCGCGCGCGGCCTCGCGGCCTTCCACCTCGATGGCCGGGCGGATGCGCAGGCCGGCGCGGTGCATTTCCTCTTCCAGCGTCTGGCGCGTCACCGAGCCCTGCTCGCGCAACACCAGCGGCGCGTCGTCCAGGTCCGCCAGGCGGATCGATTCGCGCCCGGCCCAGGGGTGGCCGCTGGCGACGAAGGCGACTATGGGGTCGCTGCGCAGGGTCACCGACAGCAACCGCTCGTCCTCCACCGTGCGGCCCAGCAGCGCCAGGTCGGCCCGGTAGTTGAACAGCGACTGCAGCGATTCGTCGGTGTTGCCGCTCTCGATGCGCACGTGGATGCCCGGGTAGCGCTGGCAGAAGCGCGCCACCTGCGGCAGCAGGTGCACCGCGGCGTCCACCGCCAGGGTCAGGTTGCCGGTCTGCAGCGCGCTGGAGGCCGCCAGCAGCTCGTGGGCCTCGGCCTCGATGACGAACAGCCGCTGGGTCACCGCCAGCAGGCGCTCGCCCAGGTCGGTCAGGCGCACCGAGCGCTTGTTACGGTGGAACAGCAGCACGCCGTAGCGCTCCTCCAGCTTGCGCACTTGGTCGGAAACCGCCGGCTGGGTGAGGAACAGGCGCTCGGCGGCGCGGGTGAAGCTGCCGGTCAGCGCCACGGCGTGGAAGGCCTTCAGTTGCGCGTGGGAAACCTGCATGGGCCTGGCTCCGTAGGGATCGGGAAGGTCGCCACTGTAGTCACCCGGCGCCGTGACTTACAAGTCAGACTTATTTTTAAAATTTGATAAATCGATTTTATTTATTTATCCGAACTTGTTTCCATGCGTTTCACCAAGGGCCCCGGCCCACGGCAACCTCACCCGCATCCGCCCTGACCCGTCACCTCCGGAAAGGTACGGCCCGCTCATATAACAACAACAAGTTTTTCCCTGACTGCCGGCACTCCAACAACAACGAGGTCAGATCAGATGAGCAACCCCACCGGCACCGCAGCCCACGCGGGCAAAGGTTCCATGCAGCGCTGGCGCGTGCAGATCTTCGCGATCACCTGGCTCGCGTACGCCGCCTTCTACTTCACCCGCAAGGCCTTCTCCGTGGCCAAGCTCGGCATCGCCGAGGACACGAGTTTCGAACTGGACAAGGCCATGATGGCCGACATGGACGCCATCTACCTGGCCGCCTACGCCGTGGGCCAGTTCACCTGGGGTGTCTTCGCCGACCGCTTCGGCCCGCGCATCGTGGTGTTCGGCGGCCTGCTGATCTCCACCCTCGCCGCCCTGGTCATGGGTACCTTCGCCACCGTGCCGATCTTCGCCAGTTGCATGGTCATCCAGGGCCTGGCGCAGTCCACCGGCTGGTCCGGGCTGTGCAAGAACATGGGCAGCTTCTTCGCCGCCCACGAGCGCGGCCGCATCCTCGGCCTGTGGAGCACCTGCTACGCCTTCGGCGGCCTGGTCGCCTCGCCCTTCGCCGGCTGGTGGGCCTACAGCGTGTTCGGCACCTGGCACGCGGCCTTCTATTCCTGCGCCGCGGTGGTCGGCGGCGTCGCCCTGCTGTTCCTGCTGCTGCAGCGCAACCGCCCGCAGGACGTCGGCCTGCCGCCGATCGAGGCGGACGAGCCGCAGGCCGTGCACTACGCCGGCTTCCATGAGCGGGGCAAGAACCCCGGCTTCTGGGAAACCCTCGGCGCCGTGCTGCGCAACCGCACCGTGATGACCCTCGGCCTGGCCTACTTCCTGCTCAAGCCGGCGCGCTACGCCATCCTGCTGTGGGGCCCGGTGATCGTCTACGAACGCATGCCGGCCCTGGGCAAGGTGGGCGCCGCGGTGCTGCCGACCTCCTTCGAGATCGCCGGGCTGCTCGGCCCCATCCTCATCGGCCTGGCCTCGGACAAGCTGTTCGGCGCCCGGCGCATGCCCGCCTGCGTCATCAGCCTGATCGGCCTGACCGCGTGCCTGGCGCTGTTCGTCCCGGCCATGCAGACCGGCAGCGCGATGCTGGTGTTCGCCCTGCTGTTCATGATGGGCCTGACCCTCTACGGCCCGGACTCGATGATCAGTGGCGCCGCCGCCATCGACTTCGGCACCGGCAAGGCCGCGGGCACCGCCGCCGGCTTCGTCAACGGCTGCGGCTCGGTGGGCGCCATCCTTGGCGGCCTGCTGCCCGGCTACTTCGACACCTACAGCGTGTTCATCGGCTTCACCGTCACCGCGTTGATCGCCGCCGCCATCCTGGTGCCGCACTGGAACAGCCTGCCCGAAGGCGCGCGCAAGCGCGCACCGGCCACGCCGAACCGCCCCCTGAAGGTGCGCCCGGCGCGCTCCTGATTCCCGGGGCACAGGGACGTGCCCATCCCGCCCGATAAACCGCATACCGAACGCCCCTACCCCGCGCCCCGATCACGGAGAACCCCCATGCGCCCCTTCTGGCTCGCCCAGGCCCTGCAGCACGACAGCGACAGGGCCGCCCCGCTGCAACAGGACACCCGCGCCGACGTGTGCATCGTCGGCGGCGGCTACACCGGCCTGTGGACCGCCATCCAGCTCAAGGAACAGAAGCCCGGGCTGGACGTGGTGATAGTCGAAGCCGACATCTGCGGCGCCGGCGCCAGCGGGCGCAACGGCGGCTGCGCGCTGTCCTGGTCGGCGAAGTTCTTCACCCTGGAGCGGCTGTTCGGCCTGGCCGAGGCGATCCGCCTGGTGAAGGCCTCCGAGCGCAGCATCCACGCCATCGGCGAGTTCTGCGAGAAGTACGGGATGGATGCCGACTACCGCCTGGACGGCACCCTGTACACCGCGACCAATGCCGCCCAGGTCGGCGCCACCGACGGGGTGATCGCCGCACTGGAGAAGCACGGCATCAACTCCTTCGCCAAGCGCCCGCTGGAGGACGTGCGGCGCATGGCCGGCTCGGACAAGCACCTGGAAGGCTGGTTCTCCCCCGCCGCCGCCAGCGTGCAGCCGGGCAAGCTGGTGCGCGGCCTGCGCCGGGTGGCGCTGCAGCTGGGCGTGCGGCTGTACGAGGGCACGCCGATGACCGGCCTGGAGAAAGGCCACCCGGCCCGCGTGCACACGCCCAATGGCCAGGTGGCGGCGGACCGCGTGGTGCTGGCGATCAACGCCTGGATGGCGCGGGCCTTCCCGCAGTTCGAGCGCACGGTGGCGATCGTCTCTAGCGACATGATCATCACCGAGCCGCGCCCGGACCTGCTGCGGCAGATCGGCCTGACCTCGGGGGTGACCGTGCTCGACTCGCGCATCTTCGTGCACTACTACCACAACACCCCGGACGGCCGGCTCATGCTCGGCAAGGGCGGCAACACCTTCGCCTACGGCGGGCGCATGCTGCCGGTGTTCGACCAGCCCTCGCCCTACCTCGACCTGCTGCGGCGCAGCCTCGGCGAGTTCTTCCCGACCTTCGCCGAGGTGCCCATCGCCGCGAGCTGGAACGGCCCCTCCGACCGCTCGGTGACCGGCCTGCCGTTCTTCGGCCGGCTCGGCGCCGGCGGCAACATCTTCTACGGCTTCGGCTACTCCGGCAGCGGCGTCGGCCCCTGCCACATGGGCGGGCAGCTCCTCGCCTCGCTGGTGCAGGGCCTGGACGACGAGTGGACGCGCTCGCCGCTGGCCCAGGGGCCGCTCGGCCACTTCCCGCCGGAGCCGGTGCGCTACCTGGGCTCGCTGATGGTGCGCAACGCCATCCGCCGCAAGGAGCAGGCCGAGGACCACGGCCGCCGCCCGCGGCGCCTGGACGTGCGCCTGGCGAAGTTCGCCGCGGCCGCCGGCAAGGCCGACAAGGCCTGAGCCCCTCCCCCTTTTCCCTCACAAGCCGGCTGAGGGACGAGCGAGGCGCGCTTGCGGGCCTCGCTTTTTTTTCTCGGCGCCCCGGCTTGTGCCGACCACGCCCGACGAACGATAATGATTCTCATCAGAAAATGACTTGCATGGACGTCGCGTGAGCCTTTCCCACCTCGACACCGTGTTCCTCGCCCAACGCACCCCGCTGCTGCGCACCCTGGCGAGAATGGTGAAGAACCCCAGCATCGCCGAAGAACTGGTCCAGGAAACCTACCTGCGCGTGGCCCGCACCCTGCGCGAGCGCCCGGTGGAGCACCTGGAGCCGTTCCTCTTCCAGACCGGCCGCAACCTCGCCCTGGACCACCTGCGCCACCTGCGCATGCAATCGCGCACCCTGCTCGACGACGTGCCCCAGGAGGTGCTCCAGGCGGTGCCCTCCAGCCAGAGCTCGGCCGAGGACGGCCTGCACGCCGAGCAGTTGCTGGAGCGCCTGGGCTCGGCCCTGGAACGCCTCACCCCGCGCCAGCAGCGCATCTTCATCCTCAGCCGGCTGCACGGCTGCGGCTACGCGGAAATCGCCGAGCAGCTGGGGGTATCGCCCAGCACGGTGCAGAAGGAGCTGAAGCTCATCATGGCCATCTGCATCGGCGTGCTCGGGCGCCTGGAACCGCCGGCATGACGGGCTACCCATCGGCCCGCGGCTGGCCCACAATGTGCGCCCCCGATTCGAGGAACGCCGCGTGACCGCCCCGGACCCGCACCTGGCCCAAGCGCTGGACTGGCTGATCCAGCTGGAAGACGCCGACGCCGCCACCCGCGCGCGCTTCGACGCCTGGCTGGCCGCGCACCCGGCCAACGCCAGCGCCTTCCGGCACGCCAGCAGCCTGTGGGACTCGCCGCTGCTCGGCCTGGCCGCCACCGGCCTGGAGGCCCAGGCGCAGCACCGCGCCAGCCAGGGCAAGCGCCGGCGCTGGCGTTCCTTCGCCGCCGCCGCGGGGCTGCTGCTGGCCCTCGGCGTGGCGCTGCAGGGCGACCTGCTGACGCACATCCGCGCCGACCACTACACCGCCGTGGGTCAGCGCCAGAGCCTGCAGCTGGCCGACGGCTCGCGCATCCTGCTGAACACCGACACCGCCCTGTCCAGCCACCTCGACGAGCAGCGCCGCAGCGCCCGGCTGTTCCGCGGCGAAGCCTACTTCGACGTGGCCCACGACCGCAGCCGCCCCTTCGAGGTGGAGGCCGGCCCGGTGCAGGTGAGCGTGCGCGGCACCGCCTTCGCCGTGCGCTACCTGGGCAACGAGGCGGAAGTCAGCGTGCAGCACGGCGAGGTGGACCTGCGCAGCGCCGGCGACGACACCCGCGTCAGCCTCGGCGCCGGCGACAGCATCCGCGTCGGCCCCGGCGGCTTCGGCGAGCGCCGCCACAACGGCGAGAGCCAGCGCCTGCTGGCCTGGGTGCAAGGCCGCCTGGTGTTCGAGAACTGCCCGCTGAGCCAGGTGCTGGCCGAACTGCGGCGCTACTACCCGGGCTGGATCGTCAACGCCGACGAGCGCCTGGAAGACGTCAGCATCACCGCCAACTACCGCCTGGACGACCCGCTGGGCGCCATGCGCTCCCTCGCCCAGATCACCTCCTCGCACCTGCGCGAATACCCGCGCCTGCTGATCCTCAACTAAGGCGCGCCCGCCATCGCGGGCGGCGTGTGGCAGCCCTTGCAGGAACGCACCGGGCCGGCCTGCTGGAAGGATTGCAGGCGCTTGAGGTGGCAGCTTTCGCAGAACTGGTGGAAGTCGTGCTCGATGGTCACCGCCAGCTGCGGCGACTCCTTGTGGCAGAGCACGCAGGTGCGGCTGCCGCTGGGCGAGGCCGAGGTGGAGCGGTCGACGAAGTCGTGGTGGCAGGTGACACAGTTGATGCTGCCGTGGTTGGTGTGGTCGAAGTTCATCGGCAGCAGCGGGTGCTGGCGCACCAGCTGGTCGTGGCCGTGCCGCGCGCCGAGGACGAAGGCCGCCAGCAGCGGGATGGCCAACAGCAGGTACCAGCGCTTCATAGCAGCGGCAGGTCGACGCTGCCGAGCAGCGCATAGAGCCCGGCCAGGGCCAGGCCGGCGCAGAGCACGCCCAGGCTCAGGCGGCTGGCCAGGTAGGCGCTATGCCGCCGGCGCCCGCCCTCGGCATAGTGCGGCGTGGGCCGCGGCAGCCGCGGCCAGGCCAGCGCGGCGACGCTGAGCGCGCCCCAGAGCACGGCCTTCCAGGTGGCGCCGCTGTAGTAGCCGGCGCCGATCATGTGTACGGCGGCCAGGGCGACGATGGCGGCGCTCCAGCCATAATGCCAGCGGCGGAAGTCTGCATGTCTGGGCCAGATGCGCCGGCGCACGGCGGTCAGGCTCAGCGGCAGGATCAGCAGCAGGAGCAGCGTCGCGCCATCGGCGGCGAGCATGTGCCAGGGCGCGCCGGGCAGCAGTTCGTCGAGCACCAGCGGCTCATCCACCAGCAGCACCGCCACGTGGACGACCAGCAGCACGGCGGCGACGAACGACAGGTCGCGGTGCAGCACCATGAAGAACTTGCCGTCGTGCCGCGGCCGGGCCATGGGCTTGCCGGTGTAGGCGAACAGCAGCAGGAACAGCGCCCCGGCGACGAAGCCGGCGACGTTGGCGAAGTCCCAGGCCGGGTGCACGCCGGGCATGGCGTCGAGCAGGAAGATGGCGGCGAACGGCAGCAGGCAGGCCAGCGCCACGCGCAGGGTCAGGGCGAACATGCGATCAGCCTCCTCTGCCGCCATCCGGGAAAGCGGCGTAGCGTGCCGCCGCGCGGCACGCTACGCAAGGCGCCCTCAGTGGGCGATGCACACCGACTTGATCTCGGTGTAGGCCTCGACCACCGCGCGGCCGAACTCGCGGCCCATGCCGGACTGCTTGACGCCGCCGAAGGGCATGCTCGGGTCCAGCAGCACGTGGGCGTTGACCCATACGGTGCCGGATTCGATGCGCGGCACCAGGTTCATGGCGCGGGTCAGGTCGTTGGTCCACAGGCTGGCGCCCAGGCCGTACTCGCTGTCGTTGGCCATCTCGATGGCCTGGTCCTCTTCCTTGAAGGAAAGCACCGCCAGCACCGGGCCGAAGACTTCATTGTGGGCCACGGCCATGTCCTGGGTGACGTCGGCCAGCACGGTCGGGCGCACGAAGAAGCCGTCGCAGTCCATCGGCTCACCGCCGCAGACCACCCGGGCGCCTTCGCGGCGGGCGGTCTCGATGTGCTTGAGCACCGAGGCCTGCTGCTTGCGCGACACCAGCGGGGTGATCTGCGCAGTATCGTCCATGCCCTGGCCGATGCTCATGCCGGCGACCACCGCGCCGAGCTTGTCGACGAACTCAGCATAGCGCGACTCGTGCACGTAGAAGCGCGAGGCCGCGGCGCAGACCTGGCCGCTGTTGAGCAGGCCACCCAGCAGCGCGCCCTGCACGGCCTTGTCGATATCGGCGTCGGCCAGGATGATCATCGGGTTCTTGCCGCCCAGTTCCAGGGCGAAGCGCGTCATGTTCTGCATGGCGGCGATGCCGACGCTGCGGCCCACCGCGGTGGAGCCAGTGAAGGAGACCTTGCTGATCAGCTTGTGCGAAGCCAGGCCGCCGCCGATGCGCGCGCCGTCGCCGGTAACCAGGTTGAACACCCCGGCCGGCACGCCCGCCTCGAAGGCCAGCTCGGCCAGGCGCAGGGCGGTCAGCGGGGTTTCCGAGGCGGGCTTGATGACCACGGTGTTGCCGGTGGCCAGGGCCGGCATCAGCTTCCACACGGCGATCATCAGCGGGAAGTTCCAGGGCACGATGCCGGCGACCACGCCCACCGGCTCGCGGCGAGTGAAGGCGGTGAACTTGGTGCCCGGCGGCAGCGGGATGGACACGTCCAGGGACTGGCCCTCGATCTTGGTCGCCCAGCCGGCCATGTAGCGCATGAACTCGACGGTGGCGCCGACGTCGAGCATGCGCGTCAGGTTGATCGACTTGCCCTGGCTGAGGGTTTCCAACTGGGCCAGTTCCTCGGCGTGCTGCTCCACCAGGTCGGCGAAGCGCAGCAGGATGCGCTCGCGGTCGGCCGGGCGCAGGTCGGACCAGACGCGCGACTTGAAGGCGGCGTGGGCGGATTTCACGGCGCGGTCGAGCATCTCGGTATCGATGTCGGCGATCTGCGCGATGGTTTCTCCGCTGGCCGGGTTGAGCACGTCGCTGGTGGGGCCGTCGTAGGCCACCCAGGCGCCGTCGATGAAGCAGCCGTGGCGGCGCTGGAGGAACTCGGCGACCTGCGGCAGGGTTGCGGTGATGCTCATGGTGACTCCTGTTCTTGCGGCCCGCGGGCCAGGCAGGGAACCGCTCGCCGGGAGCGGCCGGGAAAGGTCAGTGCTGCTGGCTGAGCCACAGGCTCAGGGCCTTGCGCTCGTCGGCGTCGGCCAGGCCCTGGTAGGGCATGTAGGTGCCCGGCACGGCGGCCTGGGGCTGGGTAACGAAGGCTTCGAGGCTCTCGCGGCTCCAGGCCGCGCCCTTGTCCTTCATCGCCTGGGAATAGCTGAAACCGGCCAGGGAGCCGGCGTTGCGGCCGATCACCCCATGCAGGTTCGGCCCCATGATGTTGGCGCCGCCGGCATTGGCGGTGTGGCAAACGGAGCAGTCGCGCTCGAAAACGGCCTGGCCCTTGGCGGCCAGGTCATCGGCCAGGGCCAGCCCGGACTGGACAGCGGCCACGGCCAGCAGCAGGCCGCAGAGGCCGGTCTTGATTCGGGATTTCACGGTGAAAAGCATGCAGGGGGCACTCTCGATCGATTCTTGTCGGCCGGGCACAAGGCAGGTGCCGGTCGAGGACGATTGTCGCCAGGGACGCGAGGGTGGGTGTTTTTCTGTGTGCCAGTCGTGTTGGTGGGGGTGCCAGAAGAGCCGCTGGAGGCTGGAAGCTGGAAGCTGCAAGCAAGAGCGGTGGGGTCAACCCTCTCGCCGGCTGCGCCGAGGGGCTTTCGTGGCTTTTCGTTTGCGAAACCCATGCGGTGGGGGCGATGGGTATCGCTTCGCTCAACCCATCCTACGGGGCTGGGAGGCTATGGTGCCGGCCCCAAGAGCACCCTCTCCCTGAAGGGAGAGGGGACCGTTGGGCAGGGTTGGATGTTCTGGAGTTAGCCGGTTAGCACAGGGATTGCCGTCTGGAACCAGGCCCCCTCTCGGCACGAACAGCCCCCTCTCCCGCTTGCGGGAGAGGGCTGGGGAGAGGGGCTCTTCACGCTCTTACCTGCAGCCTACAGCCTGCAGCCGCTCTCAATGCACATACCGCTTCCGATACTCCCCCGGCGAAACCCCGAAGCGCGACTTGAACGCCGTGGAGAAGTAGCTGGAATCCGAGAACCCCCAGGCATACCCCAGCGCCGACAGTTTCTGCTCGCCCGCCGCGTTGCGCAGGGATTCGGCGCAGAAGTCCAGGCGGCGGTTCTTGATGTACTGCGCCACCACCAGGCCCTTCTTGGCGAACATGCGGTACAGGCCGCGCACCGATACCCCCACTTCGCGGGCGATCAGTTCCGGGCAGAGTTCCTCCGCGCCGATGTGCTCGTCGATGAAGGCCACCGCCTTGCGGAACAGCCTTTCATGGCTGTCGCCCTCGGCTTCCGCGCCGGCCAGCGCCGGGCGCAGCAGGCTGACCAGGGCGTCGAGGGTGGCCTCGCTTTCCTGCATGCCCAGGCCGTTCTGGCGGGTGGTTTCGAGGATCAGGGTGTTGGCCAGCACCGCCACCGGCGAGCTGGCCGGGATGCGCCGCGCGCAGTCGATGCCGGAAAAGCGCAGGCCGCGCTCCAGCACCTGGCGCGGGAGGATCAGCGACAGCTGCCGCGAGTCTTCCTCATAGGTCATGTCGCAGGGGCGGTTGGCGTCCACCAGGGTGATGTCGCCGCGCGCCAGTTGCACGCGGCTGCCGTCCTGCTCCAGGCGCGAGCGCCCGTCGAGCTGGAACACCGCGTAGAAGTGGCCGTTGCCGCTGGCGCTGACCTCCTTGCTGGTGCGGTACAGGTGCACCTGGGACATGTCGACCACGCTGAGCTTGATGGCACCGCCCTGGTACTCCCGCAGCTTCCCGTGGAAGGACGGCCCCAGGGTGCGCGCGTCGAAACGCCCGCACGCCTGGTTGACCTGGCCCAACCACGCTTCGAAAGCCTCATCCCTGGAAATCGATGAAGGGTTCATGACCTAAAGCCTCATGCACGCATTGTTTTTATCAGCGGACGCTCAGGCAGGCGCCCGTC
This sequence comes from Pseudomonas sp. A6, assembly GCF_052367875.1. Taxonomy (NCBI): domain Bacteria; kingdom Pseudomonadati; phylum Pseudomonadota; class Gammaproteobacteria; order Pseudomonadales; family Pseudomonadaceae; genus Pseudomonas; species Pseudomonas sp. A6. The sequence goes on from NZ_CP198970.1 coordinate 4,154,684, forward strand.
ATGGTCCGGCCGTCCGGCCGGTGGTCCCGCAGCGCCGCCTCGGTCCGGCGCTTGTGAAGCATGTTTCGAGCCAACCGGCTCAGTTCAGCCCCCCGAACCGCCGGAAGAAGCTCTCGCCGGCATCCGGCAAGGGGCCGTCGGCGGTCTCCAGGGCGCTGTTCAGCCACACCTCGGCCCTGGCGTACACCAGGCGGTAGAGGTTGCGGCACAGCTGCCGCGCCGCGCGCCCTTCCCAGTCGCCGGGGAGCAGTTCGTCCGGCAGTTGCGGGTCGCGCAGTAGCAATTTGCGATATTCGTGGATCAACAGGGTGCGCGCCAGGAAACAGTCCTGGGCATCCGGCTCGCCCTGCTCGCGCAGCGCCTGCCACAACGGGCGGAACAGGCGGATGAACTCGCTGTAGTGCTGGCCCAGTTCGTCGATCTTCCAGCTCTCGCGCACCTGCAGGCGCATGGCCTTGGAGGCGAGCACCTCCTGGGCGTGGGTCTCGAAGACGATGCTGTCGTCCAGCGCGTCCAGGTCCAGCAGGGTCGCGGTGAGGTCGGCGCGGTCGCAGCGCGGGCAGGCCAGCACGCTCGGGGCGATGGCGCCGAAGCCCTGCCACTCCAACTCCTCGCGCACCTGCTTGCGCTTGTCCGCCGCCAGTTGCGACAGCAGCACCAGCGTCCAGGCGCCGTCCCAGGCCGGCAGGCCGGGGCTGTACACGCGCTTGAAGGCCTTCTCGAAACGCCGCCGGCCGGTGCCGGTGAGGCTGTAGTAGCTGCGCCGGCCGACCTTCTCGGCGGTCAGCCAGCCTTCCTTGGTCAGACGGAAGATCGAAGTGCGGATCAGCCGCTCGTTGATCCCCATGGGCTCCAGCAGGCCGATCAGGCTGCCCAGCCAGACGGTGCCGCCATGGGGTTCGATGGCGTCGCCATAGAGGGTGATGATCAGCGAACTGGCGCGGATCGGCGTCTGTTCCTGGAAGCGGGCGATCAGTTGGTTCAGCGGGGCGAGACTGCTCATGGCTCGGTCGGGCGCGGATAAAGCGCCGACTATACCTGCCCGCCGGGCCGCCTGGCCATTGGAGCGAACCCCAATGAGGCTCATGCGCCCTGCCCCTTCGGGCGGAACCCGGAATCGCCCAGGCGCGGGCGGTCGGCCTCCACCGCGGCCAGCGGCCGGCATTCCACCAGGCTGGCCAGGCAACGCTTGCTCAATTGCTGGTATTCGGCGGTGCCGCGCTGCTTCCAGGCGATTTCCTGCTCGCTCAGCTCGCGCTTGACCGTGGCCGGCGAGCCCATTACCAGGCTCTGCGGCGGGCATTCGAAGCCGGCCTTGACGAAGGCGGTGGCGGCGACGATGCAGCGCTCGCCGATGTGCGCCTTGTCCATCACCACCGCGTTCATCCCCACCAGGGCGTCGGCGCCGATGCGGCAGCCGTGCAGCACCGCGCCATGGCCAATGTGGCCGTTGCGCTCGACCACCGTGTCGCTGTCCGGGAAGCCGTGCATGACGCAGGTGTCCTGCAGGTTGGCGCCCTCCTCCAGGATGATCCGCCCGAAGTCGCCGCGCAGCGCCGCCAGCGGCCCCACGTAGCAACCGGGGCCGACGATGACGTCGCCGATCAGCACCGCCGTGGGGTGCACGTAGGCGGTCGAATCGACCACCGGGGTCAGACCTTCGAGGCTGTAGCAGGGCATCTCAGGCCTCCTCTTCGGGCAGATCGAGGTGGCGCTGCACCCTGAACGGGCATCCAGCTTCGGCGAAGGGTTCCAGCGCGCAGGCGACGGACGGCATCAGGGTGGCTCCTTGTGCACGGCGGCGCCAGGGGCGCCGGCAAGGCGGGACGGGACGGGAAAGCGACCCGTCGCGATTCGTTGTTTGGAAAATCTTGTATCACAACAAATCCGATCGTCAATGCACCCGATGCTGTATCGCTTTCCCGAGCGACCACCGGCACGTCTGCCAAGCCGCAAGTCCCATAGCTATCAGCCCTTGTCCAACGGGCTTCGCAGCCCCTTGCGGAAGCCCGAACCTGGCAATCCTCTCGACATACGAGACACATAAATCAATTTTGTTATTGTTGTTTTGTATCACTTAAGGCATATACTGGATGCCAGCCAGGGACCGTCCGCACCCACAGAGGCGCGACGGGCCCGCATAACAATTCCAATGAGCCGGCCTCAAGCCGTGCGTGCAGCCTGAGGAGCTTTACATGCCTCGTACCCTCGCCGTGCAGGCGCCCGAGGACGGCGTCCGCCTGATCACCCTGCAGCGCCCCGAGGCGCTCAACGCCCTGAACACCGAACTGCTGGGCGAACTGGCCGCGGAACTGGACGCCGCCGAGCGCGACGCCGAGACCCGCGTGGTGGTCATCACCGGCAGCCGCAAGGCCTTCGCCGCCGGCGCCGACATCAAGGAGATGGCCGAGCGCGACCTGGTCGGCATCCTCAACGACCCGCGCGTGGCCCACTGGCAGCGCATCACCGCCTTCGCCAAGCCGCTGATCGCCGCGGTCAACGGCTTCGCCCTGGGCGGCGGCTGCGAACTGGCGATGCACGCCGACATCCTCATCGCCGGCGAGGACGCCCGCTTCGGCCAGCCGGAAATCAACCTCGGCATCATCCCCGGCGCCGGCGGCACCCAGCGCCTGCTGCGCGCGGTGGGCAAGTCCCTGGCCATGCAGATGGTCCTCACCGGCGAAGCCATAGACGCCCGCCACGCCCTGCGCGCCGGCCTGGTCAGCGAAGTCACCCAACCCGAGTTCACCGTCGAGCGCGCCCTGCAGGTCGCCCGCGTCATCGCGCGCAAGGCGCCGCTGGCCGTGCGCATGGCCAAGGAAGCGCTGCTCAAGGCCCAGGACACCGACCTGGCCAGTGGCCTGCGCTTCGAGCGCCACGCCTTCACCCTGCTGGCCGGCACCGCCGACCGCGAGGAAGGCATCCGCGCCTTCCAGGAAAAGCGCCCGGCGCGCTTCCTCGGCCGCTGAAGCCCCTTTCTTCCTTCTATACCGATTGATGGAGCGAGCCCGCCCATGACCTTCGAGCACATCCTGTTTTCCATCGAGGACGGCGTCGCCCTCCTCAGCCTGAACCGCCCGGAGCAGCTGAACAGCTTCAACGCCAGGATGCACGGCGAGGTGCGCGAAGCGCTCAAGCAGGTGCGCCAGAGCGAAGAGGCCCGCGTGCTGCTGCTGACCGGCGAAGGCCGCGGCTTCTGCGCAGGCCAGGACCTGTCCGACCGCAACGTCGCCCCGGGCGCCGAGATGCCCGATCTGGGCGAGTCCATCGAGAAGTTCTACAACCCGCTGATCCGCGCCCTGCGCGACCTGCCGCTGCCGGTCATCTGCGCGGTCAACGGCGTGGCCGCCGGCGCCGGGGCGAACATCCCGCTGGCCTGCGACCTGGTCCTGGCAGCGCGCTCGGCCAGCTTCATCCAGGCCTTCTGCAAGATCGGCCTGATCCCCGATTCCGGCGGCACCTGGACGCTGCCGCGGCTGGTCGGCCTGGCCCGCGCCAAGGCCCTGGCCCTGCTGGGCAACCGCCTGTCCGCCGAACAGGCCGAGCAATGGGGCCTGATCTACCAGGTGGTGGACGACGCCAACCTGCGCGAGGAAGCCCTGAAACTGGCCCGCCACCTGGCCACCCAGCCGACCTACGGCCTGGCGCTGATCAAGCGCAGCCTCAACGCCAGCCTGAACAACAGTTTCGACGAGCAGCTGGAGCTGGAGCGCGACCTGCAGCGCCTGGCCGGGCGCAGCGAGGACTACCGCGAAGGCGTCGGCGCCTTCATGGAAAAACGCACCCCCAGCTTCAAGGGCCGCTGACATGCACGCACTGGATATCAATGCCCAGGTCGCGGTGATCGGCGCCGGCGCCATGGGCGCCGGCATCGCCCAGGTGGCGGCCCAGGCCGGCCACCCGGTGAAGCTCTACGACAACCACCCCGGCGCCGCCGCCCAGGCCATCGACGGCATCGACCGCCAGCTCGGCCGCCTGGTCGAGAAAGGCAAGCTCGACGCCGAGCAGCGCAGCGCCATAGTCGCGCGCCTGCAACCGGTGGAAGCCATCGAGGCCCTGGCCGATGCGCGCCTGGTGATCGAGGCCATCGTCGAGAACCTGGAGGTCAAGCGTGGCCTGCTGAACCAGCTGGAAGCGCTGTGCGCGGCCGACTGCATCCTCGCCAGCAACACCTCCTCGCTGTCCATCACCAGCCTCGCCGCCGGCCTGCAGCACCCCGAGCGGGTGATCGGCATGCACTTCTTCAACCCGGCGCCGCTGATGGCCCTGGTGGAGATCGTCTCGGGCCTTGCGACCTGCCCGGAACTGGCCAAGGCCCTGCACGCCACCGCGAAGAACTGGGGCAAGCAGCCGGTGTACACCCGCTCTACCCCCGGCTTCATCGTCAACCGCGTGGCCCGCCCGTTCTACGCCGAAAGCCTGCGCCTGCTGCAGGAAGGCGCCGCCGACTGCGCCAGCCTCGACGCCCTGCTGCGCGACGCCGGCGGCTTCCGCATGGGCGCCTTCGAGCTGACCGACCTGATCGGCCACGACGTCAACTACGCGGTGACCTGCTCGGTGTTCGACGCCAACTACGGCGACTTCCGCTTCCAGCCCTCGCTGATCCAGAAGGAGCTGGTGGACGCCGGCCGCCTGGGCCGCAAGAGCGGCCGCGGCTTCTATGACTACGCCGAAGGCGCCGAGCGCCCGCAGGCCGCCGAGCTGAGCAGCGCCGCCGAAGTCGACACCTGCGTGGTCGAAGGCGACCTGGGCGTCGCCCAGCCGCTGGTGCAACGCCTGAAGGACGCCGGCGTGCAGGTGGTCGAACGCGCCGGCGGCGGCCTGCTGCGCGTCGGCGACGCGGTGCTGGCGCTGTCCGACGGCCGCCTGGCCAGCCAGCGCGGCAAGGACGACGGCCTGCGCAACCTGGTGCTGTTCGACCTGGCGCTGGACTACGCCAAGGCCTCGCGCATCGCCATCAGCTGGTCCGCCGACACCAGCGCCGAAGCCCGCGACCAGGCCGTGGCCCTGCTGCGCCGCGCCGGCCTGAAGGTCACCGCCCTGGCCGACCTGCCCGGCCTGGCCGTGCTGCGCACCGTGGCGATGCTCGCCAACGAAGCGGCAGACGCCGTGCTGCAAGGCGTAGGCTCGGCCGCCGACATCGACCTGGCCATGCGCGCCGGGGTGAACTACCCGCGCGGCCCGCTGGCCTGGGCCGAGGCCATCGGCGTCGGCTACGTGCTGAACACCCTAGACAACCTGCAACGCAGCTACGGCGAGGAGCGCTACCGCCCGTCCCTGCTGCTGCGCCGCAAGCACGCCGAAGGGAGCCGCCTGCATGACTGAGCGCACCCCCGAACAACTGGCCCGCGCCTGCGCCGACGCCATGTTCAGCCGCGACCTGGCCACCCAGCGCCTGGGCATCGCCCTGCTCGACGCCGGCCCCGGCAGCGCGCAGGTGAGCATGCCGGTGCGCGAGGACATGATCCAGGGCCACGGCACCTGCCACGGCGGCTTCCTCTTCGCCCTGGCCGACTCGGCCTTCGCCTTCGCCTGCAACAGCTATGACGAGGCCACCGTGGCCATCGGCTGCAGCATCGACTACGTGGCCCCGGCGCGTCTGGGCGACGAACTGACCGCCACGGCCAGCGAGCAGAGCCGCAGCGGCCGCACCGGCAACTACGACGTACGCATCGAAAACCAGCACGGACAGCTGATCGCCCTGTTCCACGGCAAATCCTACAAAGTGCGCGGCACCGTGCTGACGCAGGAGACCCCCGAATGACCAACGCCACCCTCAGCGACGCCCTGATCATCGACGCCGTGCGCACGCCGATCGGCCGCTACGCCGGCGCCCTCAGCGGCGTGCGCGCCGACGACCTCGCCGCCATCCCGCTCAAGGCCCTGGTGCAGCGCCACCCGCAGCTGGACTGGAACGCCATCGACGACGTCATCCTCGGCTGCGCCAACCAGGCCGGCGAGGACAACCGCAACGTCGCGCACATGGCCTCGCTGCTGGCCGGCCTGCCCCAGGAAGTGCCGGGCACCACCATCAACCGCCTGTGCGGCTCGGGCCTGGACGCCATCGGCAACGCCGCCCGCGCCCTGCGCTGCGGCGAGGCCGGGCTGATGCTCGCCGGCGGCGTCGAATCCATGTCCCGCGCGCCCTTCGTGATGGGCAAGTCCGAGCAGGCCTTCGGCCGCAGCGCGGAAATCTTCGACACCACCATCGGCTGGCGCTTCGTGAACAAGCTGATGAAGGCGCAGTTCGGCATCGACTCCATGCCGGAAACCGCGGAGAACGTCGCCGAACAGTTCGACATCTCCCGGGCCGACCAGGACGCCTTCGCCCTGCGCAGCCAGCACAAGGCCGCCGCCGCCCAGGCCCGCGGCCGTCTGGCGAAGGAAATCGTCCCGGTGGAAATTCCCCAGCGCAAAGGCCCGGCCAAGGTCGTCGAGCATGACGAGCACCCGCGCGGCGACACCACCCTGGAACAGCTGGCCAGGCTCGGCACGCCGTTCCGCGAGGGCGGCAGCGTCACCGCCGGCAACGCCTCGGGGGTCAACGACGGCGCCTGCGCGCTGCTGCTGGCCAGCCCGCAAGCGGCCCAGCGCCACGGCCTGAAGGCCCGCGGCCGGGTGGTCGGCATGGCGGTGGCCGGCGTCGAGCCGCGGATCATGGGCATCGGCCCGGTGCCGGCGACGCGCAAGGTGCTGGAGCTGACCGGCCTGAGCCTCAACGACATGGACGTGATCGAACTCAACGAAGCCTTCGCCGCCCAGGGCCTGGCCGTGCTGCGCGAGCTGGGCCTGGCCGACGACGACGAACGGGTCAACCCCAACGGCGGCGCCATCGCCCTGGGCCATCCGCTGGGCATGAGCGGCGCGCGCCTGGTCACCACCGCGCTGCACGAGCTGGAAGAGCGCGGCGGCCGCTACGCCCTGTGCACCATGTGCATCGGCGTCGGCCAGGGCATCGCCATGGTCATCGAGCGCCTGCCGCAGTAACTCTGGCAGGGACGCCAAAGACCCTGGCCAGAAGCGCAAAGACCGGATTCCGCGGAGGGCGTATCCTCCCCCCATGACACTCGCAGCCCGCACGCGGGCTGGCGTACAAGAACAAATCGAGTGAACCCATGAATATGTACCATGATGCCGAACGTGCCCTGCTCGACCCGCTGGAGACCGCCAGCCTCGATGAACTGCGCCAGCACCAGCTGGACCGTCTGCGCTGGAGCCTCAAGCACGCCTACGACAACGTCCCGCTGTACCGCCAGCGCTTCGCCGAAGCCGGCGTGCACCCGGACGACCTGAAATCCCTCGACGACCTGGCGAAGTTCCCCTTCACCGGCAAGAACGACCTGCGCGACAACTACCCCTACGGCATGTTCGCCGTGCCGCAGAGCGAGATCGTGCGCCTGCACGCCTCCAGCGGCACCACCGGCAAGCCCACGGTGGTCGGCTACACGCAGAACGACATCGACACCTGGGCCAACGTGGTGGCGCGCTCGATCCGCGCCGCCGGCGGGCGCAAGGGCGACAAGGTCCACGTGTCCTACGGCTACGGCCTGTTCACCGGCGGCCTGGGCGCCCACTACGGCGCCGAGCGCCTGGGCTGCACGGTGATCCCGATGTCCGGCGGCCAGACCGAGAAGCAGGTCCAGCTGATTCGCGACTTCCAGCCGGACATCATCATGGTCACCCCGTCCTACATGCTCAACCTGGCCGACGAGATCGAGCGCCAGGGCATCGACCCGCACAGCCTCAAGCTGCGCCTGGGCATCTTCGGCGCCGAGCCGTGGACCGCCGAACTGCGCCGCGCCGTGGAAGAGCGCCTGGGCATCACCGCCCTGGACATCTACGGGCTGTCCGAGATCATGGGCCCGGGCGTGGCCATGGAGTGCGCCGAGACCAAGGACGGCCCGACCGTCTGGGAAGACCACTTCTACCCGGAGATCATCGACCCGGCCACCGGCGCGGTGCTGCCCGACGGCGAATACGGCGAGCTGGTGTTCACCTCGCTGTCCAAGGAAGCGCTGCCGATGATCCGCTACCGCACCCGTGACCTGACCCGCCTGCTGCCGGGCACCGCGCGGCCGATGCGGCGCATCGACAAGATCACCGGGCGCAGCGACGACATGCTGATCATCCGCGGGGTGAACGTGTTCCCCACGCAGATCGAGGAGCAGGTGCTGAAAGTGAAACAGCTGGCCGAAGTCTACGAAATCCACCTGTATCGCAACGGCAACATGGACAGCATGGACGTGCACGTCGAACTCAAGCACGAACTGCAGCACCTGGATGCCGAGCAGCAGAAGCAGGTGGCCAACGAGCTGAGCAAGCAGGTCAAGACGCACATCGGCATCAGCGCGCGCATCCTGATCCAGCCGTTCCACAGCCTCAAGCGCTCCGAAGGCAAGGCCTGCCACGTGTTCGACAAGCGCAACCAGGGCTGATCGCCCCGCGCCACGAAAACCCCGCCAAAGCGGGGTTTTTCATTTCCCCCGCAGGCGATTGCGCCGAGTTGCTTTTCGTAGGATGGGTTGCGACGGGGAGTTTCTCGTTGGCACGCGACCCCACACCCTGTAGGAGCGAGCTTGCTCGCGAACGCTCTTGCGCTGGGCGGTTCGCGAGCAAGCTCGCTCCTACGAAAAGCCCTCTCCCGGCAACATCCCGACACGACTTTCGCCTGCATCCCCCTCCCCGGCCTGTGCCTCCTGGGTGACAATCAATTCCGATACTCAATTACAAACTAAAAATACATTTACGTATCAAACAAACCGCCTCGACAACCTCACAACAACAGAGAGCGCGCCATGACCCTGCCCCTGGAACGCCTCCGGGAACACCCGGACTTCCTCCTTCTCGTCCGCCGCAAGCAACGCCTCACCTGGTCCCTCACCGCCACCCTGCTGCTGGCCTACTACGGCTTCGTGCTGCTGGTGGCCTTCGCCCCCGGCCTGCTGGGCCGCCCGCTCGCCGGCGGGGTGACCAGCGTCGGCATGCTCGCCGGCGTCGGCCTGATCCTGCTCTCGGTGCTGCTCACCGGCCTCTACGTGCACCAGACCAACAAGGTGCTGGACCCGCTGAACGACCGGCTCAAGCAGGAGGCCCAGGCATGAAGGCCCTGTTCCTGCTCGCCGGCCTGGCGCTGTCCGAGCCGGCCCTGGCCGCCGGCGCCGAACGCCCGCTGAACTGGCACGCCATCGGCCTGTTCCTGGCCTTCGTCCTCTCCACCCTGGCCATCACCCGCTGGGCCGCGCTGCGCACCCGCTCGGCGGCGGACTTCTACACCGCCGGCGGCGGCCTCACCGGCATGCAGAACGGCCTGGCGATCGCCGGCGACATGATCTCCGCGGCGTCCTTCCTGGGCATCTCGGCGATGATGTTCGCCAGCGGCTACGACGGCCTGCTCTACGCCCTGGGCGTGCTCGCCGGCTGGCCGATCATCCTGTTCCTGATCGCCGAGCGTCTGCGCAACCTGGGCAAGTACACCTTCGCCGACGTGGTCTCCTACCGCCTGGAGCAGGCGCCGATCCGCATCACCGCGGCCCTCGGCACGCTGATCGTGGCGCTGCTGTACCTGGTGGCGCAGATGGTCGGCGCCGGCAAGCTGATCGAACTGCTGTTCGGCCTGAGCTACCTGCAGGCGGTGCTGGTGGTGGGCGCGCTGATGGTCTGCTACGTGACCTTCGGCGGCATGCTGGCCACCACCTGGGTGCAGATCATCAAGGCCGTGCTGCTGCTCTCGGGCACCAGCTTCATGGCCTTCATGGTGCTGCGCCACTTCGGCTTCAGCAGCGAGGCGATGTTCGCCGCGGCCACCAAAGTACACGCCAAGGGCGTGGCGATCATGGCGCCGGGCGGCCTGCTGGCGAACCCGGTGGACGCCATCTCCCTGGCCCTGGGCATGATGTTCGGCACCGCCGGCCTGCCGCACATCCTGATGCGCTTCTTCACCGTCAGCGACGCCCGCGAGGCGCGCAAGAGCGTGTTCTACGCCACCGGCTTCATCGGCTACTTCTACCTGCTGCTGATCGCCGTGGGCTTCGGCGCCATCGTCATGGTCGGCAACGACCCGGCCTTCCGCACCGCCGAAGGCGCGCTGATTGGCGGCGGCAACATGGTCGCCGTGCACCTGGCCCAGGCGGTGGGCGGCAACCTGTTCCTCGGCTTCATCTGCGCGGTGACCTTCGCCACCATCCTCGCGGTGGTGGCGGGCCTGGCGCTGTCGGCGGCCTCGGCGGTATCCCACGACCTCTACGCCTGCGTGCTGCGCAAGGGCCAGGCCAGCGAGGCCGAGGAAATGCGCGTGTCGCGCCTGGCCACCCTGGGCATCGGCGTACTGGCGGTGATCCTCGGCGTGCTCTTCGAGTCGCAGAACATCGCCTTCCTCTCCGGCCTGGTGCTGGCCATCGCCGCCTCGGTGAACTTCCCGGTGCTGTTCCTCTCGATGTTCTGGCGCGGCCTGACCACCCGCGGCGCGGTGGCCGGCAGCCTGGCCGGGCTGCTCACGGCCATCGCCCTGCTGGTGCTCGGCCCGCCGGTGTGGGTGGCGGTGCTGGGCAACGCCGAAGCGGTGTTCCCCTACAGCAACCCGGCGCTGTTCTCCATGAGCGCGGCCTTCCTGGCGGCCTGGGGGTTCTCGGTGAGCGACCGCTCGGCGCGGGCGGAGGCGGAGCGTGGGCGGTACCTGGGGCAGTTCATCCGGTCGATGACGGGGATTGGGGCGGCTGTGGCTAGTCGGCATTGAAAGGTAAGGCTTGGCTTCATCGTCAAGCGGACCTCCGCTCCCTCTCCCTAACCCTCTCCCTGAAGGGAGAGGGGACCGTTGGGCAGGGTTTGGTGTTATGGCGTTAGCCGGCTAGCGCAGTGGCTGCCGGCGGAAACCATCACCTTTCTCGGCACGGACAAGCCCCCTCTCCCTTCAGGGAGAGGGCTGGGGGAACCCAACTCACCCCCACACCAAAAACATCCAGCCCATTCCCCGACCGCCCATCACCTTCCGCCTCACCCCTGTCGATCCTCCCCCACCCTGAACGACTAGCAATCGACCCCACGGGAGACCCACTCCCCCCCCCAAAACAGCAAAGGGAGCCCCACCATGAACTACATCGACGGCTTCATCGTCCCCGTCCCCACCGCCAACCGCGAGGCCTACACCGAGCTGGCCCGCAAGGCGGCGGTAGTCTTCAAGGAGTACGGCGCGCTCAGCGTGGTCGAGTGCTGGGGCGACGACGTCCCCGAAGGCAAGGTGACCTCCTTCCCCATGGCCGTGAAACGCAAGGAGGACGAGACCGTGGTGTTCTCCTGGATCACCTGGCCGTCCCGCGAGGTACGCGACGCCGGGATGAAAAAGGTCATGGAGGACCCACGCCTGAAGGACAACTTCCAGTCCATGCCCTTCGACGGCCAGCGCATGATCTTCGGCGGCTTCCAGGTGATCGTCGACGCCTGAACCGATACCGGCGCCCGCCCCGGCGGGCGCCATCGGAGACACACCTTCCAACCTGAATTGAATTTTACGTATCGCTTTAACCCCTCCATTCGTCACTCCGGTATCGCGCCGGAGCCGCGATCATCCGCCCTGGTCCACACCCTCCTTTACATCACGTTCACCGCCAGATAGCCGCAAACTCCCGCAACCAGACGCCACAAGCCTTCCACTGGCGCCCAACGCCCCACCCGCGCCTACCCCCAAAGCGATACAAAAAATATATACGACACACTATTTAGTGTTAGACATTGCTTTCTGTATCATTTAAAAATAGCGCCATGGCCAAGGCCTCCCCACAACAGAACAAAGGCTGGAGACACAGCATGTATGCACAACTGGTCGAGACTGGCGTCAAGCGCGTCAAGTCGCTCGAGGACATGTCCCCCGAGGAGCGTGCCTTCCAGGAGAAGATCGACGCCGAGATCAAGATCGAGGCGAAGAACTGGATGCCCGACGCCTACCGCCAGACCCTGATCCGGCAGATTTCCCAGCATGCCCACTCGGAAATCGTCGGCATGCTGCCGGAGGGCAACTGGGTGACCCGCGCGCCGACGCTCAAGCGCAAGCTGCAGCTGATGGCGAAGATCCAGGACGAAGCCGGCCACGGCCTGTACCTGTACAGCGCCATGGAAACCCTCGGCGCCGACCGCGACGAGGAAGTCGCCAAGCTGCATTCCGGCCGCGCCAAGTACTCCAGCATCTTCAACTACCCGACGCTGAACTGGGCCGACATGGGCGCGGTGGGCTGGCTGGTGGACGGCGCCGCCATCGTCAACCAGGTGGTGCTGCAGCGCACCTCCTACGGCCCCTATTCGCGCGCGATGATCCGCATCTGCAAGGAAGAGAGCTTCCACCAGCGCCAGGGCTACGAAATCCTCCTGACCATGATGCGCCACGGCACCCAGGCGCAGAAGGACATGGTCCAGGACGCCATCAACCGCCTCTGGTGGCCGGCGCTGATGATGTTCGGCCCCAGCGACGAGCACTCGCCCAACAGCGCCCAGTCCATGGCCTGGAAGATCAAGCGGCAGAGCAACGACGAGCTGCGCCAGCGCTTCGTCGACCAGACCGTGCCGCAACTGGAACTGCTCGGCTGCACCGCCCCCGACCCGCACCTGAAGTGGAACGAGGAACGCGGCCACTACGACTTCGGCGACATCCAGTGGGAAGAATTCTACGAAGTGCTCAAGGGCAACGGCCCGTGCAACGCCGAGCGCGTCGCCACCCGCCGCAACGCCATCGAGAGCGGCGCCTGGGTCCGCGAAGCCGCGGTCGCCCATGCCCGTAAAAAACAACAACGCAAACGCGACGCCGCCTGAGCCGCGAGGAGATAACCGCCATGGCTGAATGGACCCTTTTCGAAGTCTTCGTGCGCAGCAAGCACGGCCTGAACCACAAGCATGTCGGCAGCGTGCATGCCGCCGATGCCGCGATGGCCATCGAGAACGCCCGCGAGCTCTACACCCGCCGCAACGAAGGAGTGAGCCTGTGGGTGGTGCCCTCGGCGCTGATCACCGCCTCCTCGCCCGACGAGAAGGACCCGCTGTTCGACCCGGCGCAGGACAAGGTCTACCGCCACGCCAGCTTCTACGAGCTGCCGCCCGAAGTCGGCCACATGTGAGATCGCGTGCATGAACCCGCATAACGACAAGATCGAATACCTGCTGCGCCTCGCCGACAGCGCCCTGATCCAGGGCCAGCGCCTGTGCGAATGGTGCGGCCGCGCCCCGGCCCTGGAAGAAGAGCTGGCGCTGATGAACGTCGGCCTCGACCTGGTCGGCCAGGCGCGCAACTGGTACGAGTACGCAGCGGAGCTGCTGGACGACGGCCGCGACGCCGACCACCTGGCGTTCCGCCGCGACGAGCGCGCCTTCCGCAACCTGCTGCTGGTCGAGCAGCCCAACGGCGACTTCGCCGTGACCATGGCCAAGCAGTTCCTCTACGACGCCTGGCACTTCCACGTGCTGCGCGCCCTCAGCGATTCCAGCGACGCGCGCATCGCCGCCATCGCCGCCAAGGGCCTGAAGGAAGTCACCTACCATCTGCGCCGCTCCGGCGAGTGGATCGAGCGCCTGGGCGACGGCACCGAGGAAAGCCACGCGCGCATGATGGCGGCCATCCCGCAGGTGTGGCGCTTCACCGTCGAACTGTGCAACGCCGATGACATCGAGCAGCGTCTGTTCGCCGAAGGCGTGGCGCCCAACCCGGAAGAGCTGGCCGCCGCCTGGCGCGCCAAGGTCGCCGACATCTTCGCCAGCGCCACCCTGCCGCTGCCCGAGCCCGCGGTGAACTTCTACCTCAGCGGCCGCCGCGGCCTGCACACCGAACACCTGGGCATCCTCCTGGCCGAGATGCAGTTCCTCCAGCGGGCCTACCCCGATGCGACCTGGTGAACTGATCGCCAGCGACCGCGGCGCGCGCGCAGGCTCCGCCGACGATCTCAGCCGCGCCTGGAACGTGCTGGGCCAGGTGATGGACCCGGAGGTGCCGGTGGTCAGCGTGGTCGACCTGGGCATCGTCCGCGGCCTGGACTGGCACGGCGGGCACCTGCATGTGGTGGTCACCCCCACCTACTCCGGCTGCCCGGCCACCGAGGTCATCGAGCAGGACATCCAGCACGCCCTGGAACACGCCGGCTTCGCCGCGCCGCAACTGGAACGCCGCCTAGACCCGGCCTGGACCACCGACTGGATCAGCGACGCCGGCCGCCAGGCGCTGCGCGAATACGGCATCGCCCCGCCGGCCGGCAGCACCAGCAAGCGCAGCCTGCTCGGCGAGACGCCGGAAGTGCGCTGCCCGCAGTGCGGCAGCCTGCACACCGAGCAGCTCAGCCAGTTCGGCTCCACGGCCTGCAAGGCGCTGTACCGCTGCGTCGATTGCCGCGAACCCTTCGACTATTTCAAGTGCATCTGAGCGGCGCCGCCGCCGGAGAAGAACAATGAGCAAATTCCACAGCCTGAAGATCCGCGAAGTGCGCCCGGAGACCCGCGACGCCGTGTCCATCGCCTTCGACGTCCCCCAGGACCTGCAGGACAGCTTCCGCTTCGAGCAGGGCCAGCACCTGGTGGTGCGCGCCCAGCTGGACGGCGAGGAAGTGCGCCGCTCCTACTCCATCTGCAGCGGCGTCAACGACGGCGAGCTGCGCGTGGCCATCAAGCGCGTGCCCGGCGGGCGCTTCTCGGCCTACGCCAACGAGGCGCTGAAGGCCGGCGCCAGCCTGGAAGTGATGCCGCCGGCCGGCCACTTCAACGTGCAGCTGGATGCCGCGCGCCACGGCAACTACCTGGCGGTGGCCGCCGGCAGCGGCATCACGCCTATCCTGTCGATCGTCAAGACCACCCTGGAAAGCGAGCCGCACAGCCGCGTCACCGTGCTCTACGGCAACCGCTCCAGCAACGCCGCGATGTTCCGCGAGCAGCTGGAAGACCTGAAGAACCGCTACCTGCAGCGCCTCAACCTGATCTTCGTGTTCAGCCGCGAACAGCAGGACGTGGACCTCTACAACGGCCGCATCGACGCCGACAAGTGCGGCCAGCTGTTCAGCCGCTGGCTGGACGTGAAGAACCTCGACGCCGCCTTCATCTGCGGCCCGCAGGCGATGACCGAGACCGTGCGCGACCAGCTCAAGGCCAACGGCATGCCGGCCGAGCGCATCCACTTCGAACTGTTCGCCGCCGCCGGCAGCGAGAGCAAGCGCGAAGCCCGACAGGCCGCCGCCGCGACCGACAGCGGCAAGAGCCAGGTCACGGTGATCAGCGACGGCCGCGAACTCTCCTTCGAGCTGGCGCGCAACAGCGTCAGCGTGCTCGACGCCGGCAACGCCCAGGGCGCCGAGCTGCCCTACTCCTGCAAGGCCGGCGTGTGCTCGACCTGCAAGTGCAAGGTGATCGAAGGCGAAGTGGAGATGGACAGCAACTTCGCCCTGGAAGACTACGAAGTGGCGGCCGGCTACGTGCTCAGCTGCCAGGCCTTCCCGCTGAGCGACAAGGTGGTCCTCGACTTCGACCAGCTCTGACCCGCTCTTCGTAGGATGGGTTGAGCTTGCGAAACCCATGCGGCCACGGTGATGGGTATCGCGTCGCTCCACCCATCCTACGCGGTCTCCATGTAGGAGCGCGCCCTGCGCGCGAATCGCGGGCAGGGCCCGCTCCTACAAAGAGCCAGGTTTCACCGCCCCGGGCCCAAAAGGCCCCTGGCGTCCCTGACCCGGCGGCCTTTCCCCGCCACCGTTCCAACGCGCCGCCGCAGCCCACCCGGCTACGGCGGTCACCGGCCGCGGCCGGAACCCTTGCGTACCTTTTGGAGGATAGAGTGATGGCCCAAGAGCCCACCCTGCAGAGTTTCATCGGCGGCCGCTGGATCGGCCAGCATGGCGCCCAGGCGCTGCGTAGCGCCCTCAACGGCCAACTCGTGGCGCGCACCCACGAAGAGGCCCCGGACTTCGCCGAAGCCGTGGCCCACGCCCGCCAGAGCGGCCTGGCCGAACTCATGGCCATGGACTTCCAGCAGCGCGCCCAGCGCCTCAAGGCCCTGGCCCTGTACCTGACCGAGCGCAAGGAACAGCTCTACGAGATTTCCCGCCACACCGGCGCCACCCGCGCCGACAGCTGGATCGACATCGAGGGTGGCGCCGGCACCCTGTTCGCCTACGCCGGCGTCGGCGGCCGCGAGCTGCCCTCGGGCAACGTGGTCCACGAAGGCCCGGCCATGCCCCTGGGCAAGACCGGCAAGTTCGCCGGCAGCCACATCCTGGTGCCGCGCGGCGGCATCGCCGTGCACATCAACGCCTTCAACTTCCCGATCTGGGGCATGCTGGAAAAGTTCGCGCCCAGCTTCCTGGCGGGCATGCCCTGCATCGTCAAGCCGGCCACCGCCACCAGCTACGTGACCGAAGCGGCCGTGCGCCTGATGCACGAATCCGGCCTGCTGCCGGCCGGCAGCCTGCAGCTGATCATCGGCGGCACCGGCGACCTGCTCGACCGCCTGCAGGGCCAGGACATCGTCACCTTCACCGGCTCCGCCGACACCGCGGCCAAGCTGCGGGTGAACCCCAACCTGATCCGCAACTCGGTGCCCTTCAACGCCGAGGCCGACTCGCTGAACTGCGCCATCCTGGCCCCGGACGTCACCCCGGACGACGAGGAATTCGACCTCTTCGTCAAGGAAGTGGCCCGCGAGATGACCGCCAAGGCCGGACAGAAATGCACCGCCATCCGCCGCGCCATCGTTCCCGCCAAACACATCGACGCCGTGGCCGAACGCCTGCGCGAGCGCCTGGCCAAAGTCGTGGTCGGCGACCCGTCGGTGGAAGGCGTGAAGATGGGCGCCCTCGCCTCCCACGCCCAGCAGGCCGACGTGGCCGAGCGCGTGGAAGCGCTGCTGAAATCCAGCGACCTGCTCTTCGGCGCGAAGGATGGCTTCGCCCCGCGCGGCGAAGGCGTGAGCGAAGGCGCCTTCTTCGCCCCGACTCTGCTGCGCAGCCGCGACCCGCACGCCGAAGGCGGCGCCCACGACATCGAGGCCTTCGGCCCGGTCAGCACCCTGATGGGCTACGACGACCTCGACGAAGCCATCGCCTTGGCTGCGCGCGGCAAGGGCAGCCTGGTGGCCAGCCTGATTACCCGTGATCCGCAGGTCGCGGCCAAGGTGGTCCCGGTGATGGGCGCGCTGCACGGCCGCCTGCACATCCTCGACCGCGAATCGGCGGCCGAATCCACCGGCCACGGCTCGCCGCTGCCGGTGCTCAAGCACGGCGGCCCGGGCCGCGCCGGCGGCGGCGAGGAGCTGGGCGGCGTGCGCGCGGTGAAGCACTACCTGCAGCGCACCGCGGTACAGGGCTCGCCGACCATGCTGATGGCGGTCACCGGCGAATACGTGCGCGGCGCCCAGGTCTACGAGACCGACGTGCACCCGTTCCGCCGCTACTTCGACGAGCTGAAGATCGGCGAATCCCTGCTGACCCACCGGCGCACCGTCACCGAGGCCGACCTGGTCAACTTCGGCTGCCTGTCGGGCGACCACTTCTACATGCACTTCGACGAGCTGGCGGCGAAGGATTCGCAGTTCGGCAAGCGCATCGCCCACGGCTACTTCGTGCTCTCGGCGGCCGCCGGCCTGTTCGTCTCCCCCGGCGTCGGCCCGGTGCTGGCCAACTACGGCCTGGACACCCTGCGTTTCATCAACCCGGTGGGCATCGGCGACACCATCCAGGCCCGCCTGACCTGCAAGCGCAAGATCGACCAAGGCAAGAAGAGCCCCAAGGGCGAGCCGCAAGGCGTGGTGGCCTGGGACGTGGAAGTCACCAACCAGAATGGCGAGCTGGTGGCCAGCTACGACATCCTGACGTTGGTGCTCAAGCGCGGTTGATCTCTCCTACTCCGGTGTCACCCTCGACCGGCCCTAGGGCCGGTCTTTTTTTGCGTTCGTGCAGAGCCCCCTCACCCCAGCCCTCTCCCGGAGGGAGAGGGAGCCGTTCGGAGTGAATGGGGAGTTCGGGGTCATCCTGATCGGATGTTTCATCGTAGGGCGGATAGAGTCCGCTCCTACGGTTCCAGGAAGCACGGCTTTTCGTAGGATGGCGTTGAGCGGAGCGATACCCATCACCCCGGCAGCATGGGTATCGCAAGCTCAACCCATCCTACGAAAAGCACCTCGGCGCAGCCGGTAGACAGTTGCGGGAAGCACGGGCGTAGGAGCGGACTCCGTCCGCGATTGGACTCACTGGCCACGCCGGATGCTCCGGTGGCACGAACAGCTCCCCATTCGCGAGCAAGCTCGCTCCTACGAAAAGCCAAAGCTAAAAACTACGGCCGCCGCGGCGCCTGCCGTTCCGCCACCGCCCGGAGGGTCCTCAGGGTATCCAACGGCGCATCGACAACAAAGCTATCCGCCAACCAGGACGGCACACTCCCGCCAGGCTCCGCACGCATCTGGTAAGTCACCCTTGTACGCCCATCCCCCAACGGCGCCAGACTCCAGATACCGCTCAACTCACGCACGCGAATCTGCCCCGGCACCACCGGCAGGTAGTCCGGCAACGCGCGGATATCCCGCAGCAGGCCACCATCGGCAGTGCGCCGGGTGGTCACCAGCAGCACCATGTCGCGCGGCTGCACCGGCCAGGGCAGTTGGGTGCTCATGTACAGCCACACGTCGTCGCCGCTGGCCTTCAGCAGGCGCAGTTCGGCGCAGGCGTACAGCCACTTGCAGGCCACCCGCAGGTTCTCCTGCAGGTCGGCCAGGGTGGCCACGTCGGCGCGCATGTCGGCCACGCCGCGGTAGCTCTGGTAGCGCGAGCCGGGCACCGCGGTCAGGTAGACGCGGATGCCATCCTCGTCACGGGCCAGGCGCCAGTGTTCCTGGGGCGCCGCCTGCAACGACGCGGCGGTGGCCAGCAGCAACCCCGCCAGCCAGGCCTTCACACCCCACCCCCGCCTCCCAGGCGCTGGCGCAGGCCGGCGGCCATGGACTGCAGGTCCTGCGGCGGGTTGTGGCCGATCAGCAGGTAGGCGTGGCCGGCGTCCTGCCAGTACACCAGGTTCATGCCCTCGCGGCGCTCCTGCTGCGGCGCGGCGGCGCGGCCGTCGCTGCGGGTGATGCACAGCGCCATGGGGCCGTAGCGCTCGTCCAGGTAGGTGAGCTGGGCGATGGGGATGCCGTCGTATTCGAGGATCTGCGCGCGGCGCAGCTGGGCGCCTTCCAGGGCCAGGTCCGGTGCCGGCAGGGCCAAGCCCAGGCGCTCGCCCACCGTGGCCAGCTGGGCCTGGTGGATGGCCACATCGCCCGGCAGGTGGTCGAGGGTCTGCACGGTGTACAGCGACATGTAGTCGGCCACCCGCTGGCGCCAGTTGAAGTCCTCTTCGTGGTGCAGCGGCAGGCCGCCAAGCAGCAGGCGGTCCAGGGCCATGCCCAGCACCAGGCAGGCCGCCGCGGCCAGCGCCAGGGCACGCCGGCGCGGGGCCCGCGGTTGCGCCAGGGGCAGGCTGGCCAGGCCGGCGCCCAGGCGCTGCAGCGGGGCTTGGTCGAGCAGCGCGTCGAAGGCCTCGCCCAGGCCCTGGCCGCCGCAGCAGAGGGTGTCGAAACGCTGGGCCAACTCGGCGTCGGCGGCGATCCGCGCCTCCACTTCGCGGGCCTGCGCGGCGTCCAGTTCGCCGTCGATGAAGGCGACCAGGGTCTCGTCGGAAACCCGCGGGCCTGTGCCATGTTCGTTCATCGCCGTCCTCCCCTGGCCGCTTCCGCGTCGTCCGGCGCCGCGGCTTCGGCCAGTTTCAAGCGGGCCGCCGCCAGGCGGCTCATCACCGTGCCCACCGGCACCCCGAGGATGTCCGCCACCTCGCGGTAGCTGAGGCCCTCGACATAGGCCAGGAACAGCGTCTCGCGCTGTGCCTCCGGCAGCGCCGCCACGCGCCGCAGCACCTGACTGGCGAGCACCTCGGCCTGGGCCTGGCGCTCGCCGTCGAACACCAGTTCGCTTTCCGCGTCCACCACCCCGTGGCCGCTGCGCACCCGCCGCGCGCGCACTTCGTTGAGCCAGATGGAGCGCAAAATGGCGAACAGCCAGCGGTCCAGGCGGCTGCCGGCGCTGAACTGGGCGGCGCGTTCCAGCGCCCTCACGCAGGTGGCCTGCACCAGGTCGTCGGCGACGTGGGGCTGGTGCGCCAGGACCATGGCATAGCGCCACAGGCGCGCCAGGTACTGGCCGATCTCGGCGCGAATATCCGCAGGTTGTGCGATGGTCGCCTCCGCTGGGCTGCGCGGCCGCCGCGACGGCGGGCCGGGTGGATGACGCTCGGGCACCACGGCCGGGGTCCGCGGGTGCTCCCATGCCGGCGGCCACAGCGTCTGGCTGCGCTCGTTCATAGGGTCGCGGACGCGGCTATCGCCTGCGCCAGGTCACGGTATTCCTCGCAGCCCGTGCCGCAGAGCCCCTGGATGCTGCGCAACTGCTCGCGGGCCAGGTCCAGGCGCCCCTGGGTCACGTAGGCTTCGCCCAGGTACTCGCGCACCTTGGCGTACTTCGGATCGAGGCGTACTGATTGCAGATAGTAGCCGATGCCTTCATCCACGCGACCCAGCTTGCGCGTGGCGTAGCCGCGGTAGTTGAGGGCCTCGGCGGTGTGCGGCTGGCGCAGGCTGTCCAGCAGCGCCAGGGCCTCCTGGTAGCGCCCGGCCTTGGCCAGGCGGTAGGCGTAGGCGGTGCGGTCGGCGTCGCCCAGGCTGGCGCTGCTCTGCTCGACGCAGCGCTGCTCGGCGCGCTCGCGAACCTGCCCGGCCGGGCAGTCGGGCGCGGCCTTGGAGCGCTCGTCATCGTCGCCACCACCGTCGGCCCGCAGCGGGCCGCCGGAAAGCACGGCGCCCAGGCAGGCCAGCAACAGCAGCGACGGGAGGTGGACGGCGGGGCGCGGGGTCATGGCGGAATCTCCTGGCGACGGCGGGGGTGGCCAGGAGTGAACACCCCAGGGTGGGGCGTTATTCGGTGCGCATGGTGGTTTTTCGGCCGTTCGTCGGGGGTGGCCGTGGTGTGGGTCGGCGTCGGGGAAGAGCGTTTGCGGTTATCTGTCGTTGGCGGGGGCACCGGGGCTCTACGTACCTGGGGTTAAGAGCACCCTCTCCCCAGCCCTCTCCCTGAAGGGAGAGGGGGCCGTTCGGAGTGGATGGGGAGTTTGGAGTCATCCTGAAATGCCTAATCCCACCCCCGTCATTCCCGCGAACGCGGGAACCCAGTGGCTGCGGGGTTCGCGAGCAAGCTCGCTCCTACGAAGAGCACGTCTGCCCTTGCTCTGGCTTTTGGACTTCCAGAGGAATATCCGAGCGCACCGAAACGCCCCTTCAGAAGGCCGAGCGAAACCCGCGCTCAGGAGGTCATGCGACATGGATGTCGCGAGAGCCCCGCGGGCTACAGGGACGTACCCTCGGGGCGGGCCTCCGTGGCGGGGGAATTCGCGAGGGTAGCCCGACTCTGTCGGGCCCGTATGCGGGGCAAGCCTTTTTGGTTCCTTTTGTGGCGTTTGACAAAAGGGACTCGCCCGAGGGGGCGAAACAAGAGACATCCGAGCACGCCGAAGCGGCGCAAACACACCCAAACAAGAAGTCACTGGGTTCCCGCGTTCGCGGGAATGACGGGGTTGGGAGGATGGCGCCTGACCGACAAGCCGCTCAGGACAGCCCCCTCTCCCTTCAGGGAGAGGGTTCTCTTAAGCCCAACACCACAGCCCCCGGCACACTCCATTCGCGAGCAAGCTCGCTCCTACAGGGGCCGGGCGATCAGACCAGCAGTTCGGGCTCGACCATGTCGCATTCGAAGCTGATCCGCCCACCTTTCTCATCCGCACTGCCGCCAGTAATCGGCCCGTAGTAGTTGAGGCCATTGTCCAGACTCACGCAAACGTGGGTCGGCTCCTCCGGCGCATCCAGCTGACCCTGGAACAGCAGCTCCATCACCCCCGGCTCCAGGGTACGCAGCTCGACGGCGATGGCCGGGTTGTCCACGGCCTCGGTTTCGCGCCCCCGGTACTCGGCGCTGACGGTGACGGTGGCAGTGAAATGCGGCATGAAGGACTCCAGGGCTCGGGGAATGAATGCGGGCGCCAATCTGCCCGGCGCGGCGGCGCCTGGCAAGGGTCAGCCGACGTGAAAGCGAAAGCGCAGGTGCGGCCAGGCCTCGGGATCGTCCACCGGCAGCGGCACGGTGCCGCGCGGCACCACCCGCAGCCAGAACGCCAGGGCGTCGCAGTTGCCGGTCAGCACGTTGAGCTGCCAGTCGCCGGGCTGCCCTTCGAACAACGCCCAGGCCGCGGCGCGACCCACGCCCTGGCGGCGGAACGCCTGGCCGACGTAGAACTCGGCCAGTTCGTGCAGCCCCGGCCGCTCCAGGGCGCGCACCAGGGCGAAGCCGGCCACCTGGCCGCCGACGCGGATCAGGTAGGGCCGGCGCCCGGGCTCCAGCCAGTACAGCGCCAGGTACGGGTACAGGTCCGACTCGACGCCGAGCTCGCGCAGGTAGCCCGGCAGCATGGCCGCCAGCAGCGGCTCCTCGTCCGGGCCGGCGACCTGCACTTCGACTTGCGGGTTCACGGTGGCCTCCCTTGGGCGGTGCTCCCTGCACCATAGCCCAAGGCAGGCCATCCGGCCCGTTCAGAGGTACTCGATGCGGTTGCGCCCGGCCTGCTTGGCGCGGTACAGCGCCAGGTCGCTGCGCGACAGCACCGCCTCGGCCGTGGCGTCGCCGGCGAGCATGTCGGCGACGCCGATGCTCAGCGTCAGCGGGATGCGCTCGCCGGCGTGCACCAGCGGGGTCTGCGCCAGGTGCTCCTGCAGGCGCTGGGCGAAGGCCACGGCGTTGTCGCGGCTGGCGTCGCTGAGCAGCACGGCGAACTCCTCGCCGCCCATGCGCCCGACGCAGTCGCTGCGCCGCACCAGGCCGGCGAGGACGTCGGCGAAGTGGCGCAGGGCCAGGTCGCCCACCGCGTGGCCCCAGCGGTCGTTGATCGCCTTGAAGTGGTCCAGGTCGCACATCAGTACCGCGGCGCTGCGCTCGCCGCCGCGCTGCACGCGGCCCAGTTCGGCCTGCAGCTGGTGCATGAAGCAGCGCCGGTTGGGCAACTGGGTGAGGAAGTCGGTGGTGGCCAGCACCTGCAGCTCGGCCTCGATGCGCTTGCGCTCGGTGATGTCGGTGATGAAGCCGTGCCAGAGCACGCTGCCGTCGGCCTGGCGGCGCGGGTGGGCGTGGCCCTGGCGCCAGCGCACGCCCTGCTCCGGCAGTTGCACGCGGTACTCCAGCTCCCAGGGCACCAGGGTCCGCGCCGAGGCCTCCAGCGCAGCCAGGTAACGCGGCATGTCCTCGTCGTGGATGACCGCGCGGATGCGTTCGGTGGGGCCGTCGGCCAGTTCCTCCGGGGCCATGCCGTAGATTTCCCGGCTGCCGGCGCTGACGTAGGGGAAGCGCGCCGAGCCGTCGGGCAGGCGGCGGTACTGGAAGACCATGCCGGGAATCTCGTTGGTCAGGTCGGTGAGCAGTTCGAGGTTCTGCCGCAGCTTCTCGGCCAGCACGCGCTGGGCGGTGATGTCGGTGGTGGTGCCGAGCATGCGCAGCGCCCGCCCCTGTTCGTCGCGCTCGACCACCTTGCCGCGGCTGCACACCCACATGTAGCTGCCGTCCTTGCGGCGGATGCGGTGCTCCACCTCGTAGGCCGCGGTCTGCCCGGCGAAGTGCGCCTCCATGGTCGCCCTGACGTAGGCCAGGTCGTCCGGGTGCACGCGGGCGTAGCTTTCCTCGATGCGCTCGCCGATCTCGTCCTCGGTGTAGCCCAACAGGGCCTTCCAGCCGGAGGAGTAATGGATGACGCCGCTGGGCACGTGGCGGTCCCAGATGCCCGTGCCGCTGCCCTCCACCGCCAGCGCCAGGCGCCGCTCGGTGATACGGGTGCGCTCGGCGCCGCGCTCCAGTTCCAGCAGCGCGGCGGCCATGCCGGCATATTCGGCGAGGACCTCGCCCTGGCGGGCGTCCAGTTCGCGCGGGCGTTCGCCCAGCAGCCAGAGCTGCCCCAGCAGTTGGCCGTCGGCCGAGCGCACCGGGCAGATGCGCTGGAACACCCAGCGCGCGGCCAGCGCCGCCACGCCGGCCTCGAAGGGCCCGCCCAGGCGCTCGAGCCAGGTTCTCTCGTCGGCACTCAGCCCCAGGCAGGCGCATAGCCGCCAGGCGCCGCCGTCATCGCAGGTCAGCGCCGCCGCGTCCAGGGCCAGGTGCCCCAGCGCCAGGCGCAACAGCCCGGCATGATGTCGCTCGCCCACACTCTCCATCGCGCACCCAGTACTCACGGACTGCATCTGCACACTGCTCGCTCAGGCATCCAGGGATGCCGCCAGGAAAGTCGGACATTGCCCCGAGTCTATCCATAATGGCGTTATGACGTCATGGCTGCCCATCGGCTGGCAGCCACAGCTCATCGTCGCCGGCCGCACGGCATTCCCGACAAAACATGTCAGTTTGACATCATGCAGGGGTAGACCCTCATGATCTAGGCTAGCCTCATGTCAGAATCCTCCTACAGAAGTTTTCCGCTGGAGCAAGGGAATGCCGGAAGATCCGCGTAACTTCGACTCGGTCATCCTGATCGTCGACGACCAGGTCAGCGACATACAGCTGCTGGGCGAGGCGGCCAGGGGGCTGGGCGTGACGCACTTCGCCTCGGACGGCCGCCAGGCCCTCGAGCTGGCCCGGCGCATCCGCCCGGACGTGGTCCTGCTGGACATCGAGATGCCCGGCATGGACGGTTTCGAGGTGTGCCAGGCGCTGATGGCCGACGCCAAGCTCAACGACGCCGCGGTGATCTTCGTCACCGCCTACGACCAGGTGGCCCACGAGCTGCGCGCCCTGCAGATGGGCGGCGTGGACTTCATCACCAAGCCGATGAACCTGCCGGTGGCCCGCGCGCGCATCCGCACCCACGCGCGCCTGCGACACATGGCGAAGATCCTCGCCAACCAGGACCCGCTGACCAACCTGCCCAACCGCACCCTGCTCGGCGACCGCATGGCCCAGGCCATCGAGGGCGCGCGGCGCAACCAGCAGCGCGTCGGCCTGTTGCTGCTGGACCTGGACAACTTCAAGGCGGTCAACGACGCCGAGGGCCACTCCCTGGGCGACGCCATCCTGCAGGAGACCGCCCTGCGCCTCAGCCGCCAGTGCCGGGCCATGGACACCGTGTGCCGGCCGGGCGGCGACGAGTTCGCCGTGCTGCTGCCGGAGGTGCACAGCCTGGAGGCCATCGGCGACTTCGCCGCGCGGGTGCAGGCGGCCCTGGGCGAGCCCTACGTCATCCGCGGCACCAGCTACCACCTCACCGCCAGCATCGGCATCAGCCTCTACCCCGACGACAGCGACGGCGCCGAGGACCTCTACCGCCACGCCGACGCCGCCATGTACCAGGCCAAGGCCGCCGGGCGCAACGGCTACAGCTTCTTCTCGGCGGACATCGAGGCGCGCATGCGCGAGCGCCACCTGCTCGAACGGCACATGCGCCTGGCCCTGGAGATGGGCGTGTTCGAGGTCTTCTACCAGGCCAAGGTGCATGCCGCCACGCGCGCCATCGTCGGCGTCGAGGCGCTGATCCGCTGGCGCGACGGCGAAGGCCGCCTGGTGCCGCCGGCGGAGTTCATCCCGCTGGCCGAGGAAACCGGGCTGATCGTGCCCATCGGCCAGCAGATCCTCCTGCGCGCCTGCCAGGACGCCCGCGCCTGGAACGACGCCGGCCACGCGCTGACGGTCAGCGTGAACATCTCGGCGGTGCAGTTCCGCAACGAGAGCTTCGTCGACCAGGTGGCCGAAATCCTCGCCCAGACGCGCATGCAGCCGGGCAACCTGGAACTGGAGATCACCGAGGGCGTGCTGGCCAGCGACCGCTACGCCTCGCGCCAGACCCTGGCGGCGCTGCGCGAGCTGGGAGTGCGCATCGCCATCGACGACTTCGGCACCGGCTACTCCAGCCTGGCCTACCTCAAGCGCTTCCCGGTGGACGTACTGAAGATCGACCAGAGCTTCGTCCGCGACATGCTCCAGGACCGCAGCGACGCGGCGATCATCGAGGCCATCATCAAGCTCGCCCAGGCCCTGGGCCTGGAACTGGTGGCCGAAGGGGTGGAATGCCCGAACCAGGAGAGCGCGCTGGCTGCGCTGGGTTGCCCGGTGATGCAGGGCTACCTCTACTGCCGCCCGGTGCCCCGCGACGACATGAGCCGCCTGCTGGCCGACGGCCTGCAAGCATGACCCTCCGTGCCACGGGCACCACCGCAACGGGAAGGATCGGGTGAAGACGACACCGGGCAACCTCAGGTTCAACCGCTGGTCCTGGGCCGTCCTGGCCCTGGGCGTGATCTGCTCGGCGCTGGGCGCCGCGCTGGTGCAGCGCGGCAACGAGCAGCAGGCGCGCGCTGCCGTGGCCCAGGAGGCCAACCGCCTGGCCGACACCGTGCTGGCGCGCATCGAGCTATACCAGTACGGCCTGCGCGGCGCCCGCGGGGCGGTGCTGACCGCCGGCGGGGAACGCATCAGCCGCGAGGTCTTCCACCGCTACGCCCAGACCCGCGACATCGCCACGGAATTCCCCGGCGCCCGCGGCTTCGGCTTCATCCGCCGGGTGCCGGCCGAGGCGCTCGAGGACTTCCTGCGCAGCGCCCGCGCCGAGAGCCGGCCGGACTTCGCCGTGCACGAAGTGACGCCCAACCCGGGCGAGCGCTACGTCATCCAGTACGTCGAGCCGGAGCAGCCCAACCTGGCCGCCATCGGCCTCGACGTGGTCTCCGAGCCGCGCCGCCAGCAGGCCACCCAGGCGGCGCTGCGCACCGGGCTGCCGCGGCTCTCCGCGCCCATCACCCTGGTGCAGGCCTCGGGCGCGACCCAGCAGTCCTTCCTCATGCTGCTGCCCATCTACCGCGGCGGCGTCACCCCGGGCAGCATCGAGCAGCGCCAGGCCCAGGCCATCGGCCTGAGCTACGCGCCGCTGCTGATGCGCGACGTGCTCGACGACCTGCACCTGGACGACGCCAGCGTGCACTTCCAGCTCGCCGACGTGACCGACGGGGTGCCCGGCGACACCTTCTACAGCAGCGCCGACGACGCCAAGGCGCCGCGGCTGTACCCGCAGAGCCTGCAGCGCGACGTGTTCGGCCGCCGCTGGCAGGTCGACTTCAGCGCCCACCCGGCGTTCGTCCAGCGCCTGCACCCGCTCTCCCCGCCCCTGGTGTTCGGCGCCGGCTGCCTGGGCAGCCTGCTGCTGGCCGCCCTGCTCGCGGCCACCGCGGTCAGCCGCCAGCGCCGCGCCCAGGTGCTGGAGCAGCAGGCGCGGCTGGCGGCGATCGTCGAATCCTCCGCCGACGCCATCGCCGGCAAGAACCTGCAGGGCGAGATCACCAGCTGGAACGCCGGCGCGCAGAAGCTGCTCGGCTACGCCGCCGAGGAAGTTCTCGGGCGCCAGGCCAACGGCCTGCTGGTGCCCGCCGAGCGGGTGGTCGAAGAGGAACCGCTGCTCCGCCGCGTGGCCCAGGGCGAGCGCCTGCCGCCCTTCGACACCCAGCGCCGGCACAAGGACGGCCGGCTGATCGACGTGTCGCTGAGCGCCTCGCCCATCCTCGGCCCCCATGGCGAAGTGGTGGGCACCTCGACCACGGTGCGCGACATCTCCGCGCAGAAGGCCGCCGAGGCGCGCATCCACGAACTCAACAGCGGCCTGGAGCGCCAGGTGGCCGAGCGCACCGCCGAACTCGCCACGGCCAACCGCCTGCTGACCGGCGTGCTGCATTCGGCCTCGGAAGTGTCGATCATCGCCACCGACGCCGGCGGCATCATCCGCATCTTCAACCGCGGCGCCGAGCGCCTGCTGGGCTACCGCGCCGAGGAACTGGTCGGCCAGGCCACCCCGCAGCGCCTGCACCCGGAGGACGAAGTGGCCGCCCGCGCTGTCCAGCTGAGCGAGGAATACGGCCGCCCGGTGCCGGGCTTCCGCGCCCTGGTGCAGAAGGCCGAGGACGAAGGCGCCGAGACCCGCGAATGGACCTACCTGCGCAAGGACGGCAGCCGCGTGCCGATGAGCCTGGTGGTCACCGCCATGCGCGACGAGGCCGGCCAGGTCAGCGGCTACCTCGGCATCGCCGTCGACATCACCGAGCGCAAGGCCGCCGAGGACCGCCTGCGCCTGGCCCACGACCAGCTCGCCCTGGCGGCCGAAGCGGCCGGCCTGGGCATCTGGTGGTGGCGCCCGGCCGACGACACCCTGCACTGGAACGAGCGCATGTTCGAGCTCTACCAGCAGCCGCCGGAACTCAACGGCAACGGCCTGAACATCGGCCACTGGCGCGAGCGCCTGCACCCGGAGGACGCCCCGGCCACCCTCGCCAGCCTGAACGCCGCGGTGCAGGGCCAGGGCAACTACGAGCCGACCTTCCGCATCGTCCGCCCCGACGGCCAGGTGCGCTACATCCAGGCCGCCGCCCGCGTCGAGCGCGACGCCGACGGCACGCCGCTGCGCGTCACCGGCATCAACCTGGACATCACCCGCGAACGCGAGATGCAGGCCTCGCTGCGCCAGGCCAAGGAGCAGGCCGACGCCGCCAACGCGGCCAAGTCCAGCTTCCTGGCCAACATGAGCCACGAGATCCGCACGCCGATGAACGCCGTGCTGGGCATGCTCTTCCTGGCCCGCCAGACCGAGCTGAACCCGCGCCAGCGCGACTACGTCGACAAGGCCCATTCCGCCGCCACCGCCCTGCTCGGCCTGCTCAACGACATCCTCGACTACTCCAAGATCGAGGCCGGCAAGCTGCTGCTGGAGGAGCACCCCTTCGAGCTGGAGACGCTGATGCGCGACCTGGCCGTGGTGCTCTCCGGCAACCTCGGCAGCAAGGACGTCGAGATGCTCTTCGACATCGACCCCAACCTGCCCGGCAGCCTGCTGGGCGATGCCCTGCGCCTGCAGCAGATCCTCATCAACCTGGCCGGCAACGCCATCAAGTTCACCGACCACGGCCAGGTGGTGGTCAGCGTCAAACAGCTGGGCCGCGAGGGCGACCGCCTGCGCCTGCGCATCGGCGTGCGCGACAGCGGCATCGGCATCGGCCCGGCGCAGCTGCAGAGCATCTTCGACAGCTTCACCCAGGCCGAGGCCTCCACCACCCGGCGCTTCGGCGGCACCGGCCTGGGCCTGTTCATCTGCAAGCGCCTGGTGGAGCTGATGGGCGGCCGCCTGCAGGTGGAAAGCCAACTGGGCTTCGGCAGCCGCTTCTGGTTCGACCTGGACCTGGCGGTGGTCGGCGAACGACCGCTGAAGGCCGGCTGCGCCGTCATCGACCGGCCGCTGCGGCTGCTGGTGGTGGACGACAACCCCAGCGCCGCCGAACTGCTGCTGCGCACCTGCGAGTCCCTGGGCTGGCAGGCCGACCAGGTCAGCGGCGGCATGCAGGCGGTGGCGCGCTACCGCGAGGCCACGGGCCAGGGCCTGAGCTACGACGTGGTGCTGATGGACTGGCGCATGCCCGACCTCGACGGCCTGCGCGCCGCGCGCCTGATCCAGCGCGAGGCCGGGGCGCACACGCCGCCGACCATCATCATGATCACCGCCTACGGCCGCGAGGTGCTGGCCGACGTGCGCGACGGCGACACCCCGCCCTTCATCGACTTCCTGACCAAACCGGTCACCCCGCGGCAACTGGCCGACAGCGTGCAGCAGGCCCTGGCCGGCGAACCCTCCGAGCCGGCCGCGACGCCCGCCGCCGGCCCCCGGCGCCTGGCCGGGCGGCGCCTGCTGGTGGTGGAGGACAACGCGCTGAACCGCCAGGTGGCCGCCGAACTGCTGGCCAGCGAGGGCGCCGAGGTGCTGCTGGCCGAGGGCGGCCTGGAGGGCGTCGAGCAGGTGTGCCACGGCGGCGTGCCCCTGGACGCCGTGCTGATGGACGTGCAAATGCCGGACATCGACGGCCTGGAGGCCACCCGGCGGATCCGCGCCGACGGCCGCTTCGCCGCCCTGCCGATCCTCGCCATGACCGCCAACGCCGCCCAGGCCGACCGCGAGGCCTGCCTGCTGGCGGGGATGAACGACCACATCGCCAAGCCGATCGACAAGGAACACATGGTCGACCGCCTGCTGGCCCACCTGGAGGCGCCGCAGCGCGCCCGCGAAGCGCCGCCGCAATTGCCGGAGGAGGACGCCATCGTCGAGAGCCGCGACAGCGTGCTGGGCCGCTTCGGCGGCGACGAGAAGCTGATCCACCGCGTGCTGCGCAGCTTCGAGCCGGAGATGGACAAGCTGCTGGGGCGCCTCGACAGCCTGCGCGGCAGCGGCGACGTGAGCGCCAGCGCCGGCCTGCTGCACACCCTCAAGGGCAGCGCCGGCACCATGGGCGCCCGTGCCCTGGCTGCACGCTGCGCGGCCCTGGAAGCCGAGCTGCTGCGCACCCCGGCCGAGGCGCAGGCCGATGCCCTCGCCACGCTGCCGGTGGACGAGCTGCGGCAATTGCTGGCGGTGACACTGGCCGAGCTGCAGGCGCTGTTCGCCGAACCGCCCAGCCTGGCCCCGGGCACGGCCACGCAGCTCAGCCGCCCGCAGGTGCGCGAGCGGGTGGGGGAAATCCTCGCCCTGCTGGAGTCGGGCAACCTCGACGCCCTCGACCGCCTGGACGCGCTGGCCCGCCACCAGCACGCCTGGCCGCGGCATTTCCTGCGCTTCAACGAGCTGGTCCAGGCCCTGGACTTCAAGGGCGCGCTGCAACTGGGCCGGGAGATGCTCGATGAGCTGTGAGCCACACGGCGGCCGGCGCCCACGCCCGTTCAAGCCGGCCTACATCCTGCCGACACAATCCAGCAGTAGCGTGTCGGGCGTGGACCGGCGCGCGACACCCCGATGGACCGGCCACAGGCAGGCGTCATGAGCTTACCCGAGCACCCCACGGCCAGCAGCGAGCGGCACATCCCCGCGCACCTGCAGCCGGCCCTGCGCGCCTACGTGCTGCAGCACTACCGCGGCTTCCTGCTGGCGATCAACTTCATCGCCATGGCGGCCTACGACGCCTACGTCTTCGCCGATGCCGTGCTGATCCCGGACATGGCGATGCAGTCGCTGGTGCTGCGCGGGCTGCTCAGCCTGGTCGGCCTGCTGAACATCTACCTGGTGTTCCGCCACAGCCGCAGCGTGCTGCTGATGGACCTGCTGATGCCGCTGCACGACATCGTCTCGGCCATCGCCTGGTTCGAACTGCTCAAGCGCAGCGCCTCGCCGGAGGTGCCCACCTTCCTCTACGCCTCGGTGGTGTTCATCGTCCTCGGCAACCTCGGCGTGCGCTATTCCTTCGCCGGCATCCTGGCCTGCTCCCTGGCGATCTCGGCGGTGATCCTCGGCAACGTGGCGCTGATCCATGCCGGCGAGCCCAAGGCGCTGCTGGTGTTCACCCTGGTCTACCTGCCGGTGCTGGTGTTCAGCCTGTTCATCAGCTGGACCAACATCAACGGCGTGCGCCGGGCCTTCCTCGCCGACCTGGAGGGCCAGCGCCAGCGCGCCGAGCTGGCCGCGCTGAACCAGCGCCTGCAGACCCTGGCCGCCACCGACGCGCTGACCGGCGTGGGCAACCGCCGCGCCTTCGACCTGCACCTGGAGCAGAACTGGCGGCAGATGCGCAGCCACGGCCGGCCCTTCGCCCTGCTGCTGGCCGACATCGACTACTTCAAGCCCTACAACGACCACTACGGCCACCCCGCCGGCGACCGCTGCCTGTGCGAGGTGGCGACCTGCATGGCCGATACCCTGCGCAGCGGCCAGGCCCAGGTGTTCCGCTACGGCGGCGAGGAGTTCGTCATCCTCCTCCAGGTGGCCAGCCCGACGGAGCTGCGCCAGGTCGCCGAGCGCCTGCGCGAGCGCGTGGCGGAACTGGACATCGAGCACCTGAAGCGCCCCGACCGCCTCTGCCACCTGACCATCAGCCTGGGCGGCGGGCTGTCCGACGGC
Source organism: Pseudomonas sp. A6 (assembly GCF_052367875.1). Classification (NCBI taxonomy): domain Bacteria; kingdom Pseudomonadati; phylum Pseudomonadota; class Gammaproteobacteria; order Pseudomonadales; family Pseudomonadaceae; genus Pseudomonas; species Pseudomonas sp. A6. The sequence continues at coordinate 4,186,646 of NZ_CP198970.1, forward strand.
GCCGCCGAAGCGGGCGAGCTGCTCGACCGCTGCGACCGCCTGCTCTACCAGGCCAAGCAACAGGGCCGCGACCGCGTGTGCCTGGCCGGCGACTAGCCGCCGCTGCCAGTTCCCGGGCCGGGAAAGTCCCGCCGGGATAGTTCGCTAAACGTTATTCCAGGCGAACTTTCCAGGGCCCGCTGCAATTGAAAGAACGCCGTCATCCGCGGAACTTCCGACCACGCCACCCCTGTCGGCCATCGTCCTGAAAAGCCCGTGGCAAAGCGCCCGGAGCCTGGTCGCAAGAGGCCGATAGAGCACACTTATCGGCTGGTAACCAAAAGCGATTTGACGCTCCCGGGGCGTCTCTCTAGCCTCGGCGCAAGGCTGTGAAGACAGTTCCTCCGAATACGCCGCAAGCCCTCGACCGGCCATGCCCGGGCGCGAAGGCGAACGCCACCGCCGCGCGGCCGGCGACGCTGCATGAACCCGGCGGCCGACCGCCCCCTGTCCACGGAAGCACCATGATCGTTCACCCCCAGCCCAACGTGTTCAGCGTGCTGTTCACGCTCAAGGGCTCCATCGCCAAACGCATCGCCTGGCGCAGCCTGCTGGTCACCCTGCTGGCCTCGCTGATCGTGCTGGTCGAAAGCCGCCATCCGGCACTCTTCGCGCGGGTCAGCGCCACGCCCTTCACCCTGCTGGGGCTGTCGCTGTCGATCTTCATGAGCTTCCGCAACAACGCCTGCTACGATCGCTGGTGGGAGGGCCGCAAGGCCTGGGGCCAGGTGGTCGTCGAGATGCGCTCGTTCATCCGCGAAAGCGTCGCCATCACCGACGCCGCCCTGCGCGAACGCCTGCTGCGGGCGCTCTGCGGCTATGCCCACGCGCTCAACGCGCGGCTGCGCAACGAGGACGAACTGCAGGCGGCGCGGCCCTGGCTGGCGGCCGATGCGCCGGTGGCGCTGCACAACGTCAGCGACGGCATCCTCCAGCAGATCGGCGCGGCCTGCTCGGCGCAGGCCCGGCGCAACGCCCTGGGCGAGTGGCGCTACGTCACCCTGGAGCAGCGCCTGGTCGGGCTCAGCGAGGCGCAGGCGGTGTGCGAGCGGATCAAGAGCACGCCGCTGCCCTTCCCCTACACCCTGCTGCTGCACCGCACCATCTACATCTTCTGCATCCTGCTGCCCTTCGCCATGGCCGAGCCGCTGGGCTGGATGGCGCCGCTGTTCACCACCATCGTCAGCTACACCTTCTTCGGCCTGGACGCCATCGGCAACGAGCTGGAAGACCCCTTCGGCCGCGACGAGAACGACCTGCCCCTGGACGCCGTGGTCCGCGTCATCGAGCGCGACATCCTCGGCGCCCTCGGCGAGCGCGCGCTGCCGCGGCCGCTGGAGCCGGTGGACTGCATCCTCAGCTGAAGACGGCGGCGCCCGGCGCAGAGTGCGCCGGGCGACGAGGGCTCACTGCCGCGATTCGCAGCGCTGGCCGGGCTTGAGGTGGGCGACGAAGTTGCAGGGGCGGTGGCGGGCGTCGAGCTGTTCGGCGAGGATGCCTTCCCAGGCGGTGCGGCAAGCATTGGTGGAGCCCGGCAGGCAGCACACCAGGGTGCCGTTGGCCAGGCCGGCCAGGGCGCGGGTCTGCACGGTGGAGGTGCCGATGTCGAGGATCGACAGGGCGCGGAACAGCTCGCCGAAGCCCTCGACCTGCTTGTCCAGCAGGCAGGCGACCGCCTCGGGGGTGCTGTCGCGGGCGGTGAAGCCGGTGCCGCCGGTCACCAGCACCACCTGGACGTCGTCGTCGGCGATCCAGGCGGCGACCTGGGCGCGGATCTTGTAGAGGTCGTCCTTGAGCAGCACGCGGGCCGCCAGGCGGTGGCCGATCTCCACGCTGCGGCCGGCCAGCAGTTCGCCGGACGTGTCGTTGTCGAAGGTCCGGGTATCGCTGACGGTCAGCACGGCAATATTCAGCGGAACGAATTCCGCATTGGGTTTGACGCTCACGCCCTTGTCTCCGCGAAATTGAACTCGCAGCCACGCTAGAGACAAACCCCTACCCCGTCCAATCGATATGGCAGACCGGGTGATCGACGCCCTCTATCGGCGCCGGCGACCTTTCGCGGCGCGATAAGGCCGGCCTATCGGGCGGTCGGCAGCAACGATTGGACGCCGCCCGCCGCGCCCGGTAACGTGCCGCTCATCCGCGTTCCCACGACAAGACCGACGGCGCCGCGCCGCACGTTCGGCTACATACTGATAAATGACGCCGGCCAGGCCTTGGCCCCCACTACCCGACAGGCAGCTCCCATGGACATCAAGCAGCTCAAGTTCCTCATCGCCCTGGACCAGACCCGCCACTTCGGGCAGGCTGCCGCGCTCTGCCACATCACCCAGCCCACGCTGTCCATGCGCCTGCGCAATCTCGAAGACGAGCTGGACCTGGTGCTGGTGACCCGCGGCCAGCGCTTCGAGGGCTTCACCGAGGCCGGCGAGCGCATCCTGGCCTGGGCCCGCACCCTGCTGGCCGCCTACGACGGCCTGCAGGCCGAGGCCGCCAGCTGCCGCGGGCAACTGGTGGGCAGCCTGCGCCTGGGCCTGGTGCCGCTGTCCAGCTTCAACCCGATGCAGGTGCTCAAGCCGCTGTCCCAGCGCTACCCGGAGCTGCAGTTCCAGCTATCGTCGATGAGCTCGGAGCAGATCATCGACGGCCTCAGCCGCAACCAGCTGGACCTGGGCATCTGCTACCTCGACCAGGTCAACACCACCTACTTCGAAGTGCTGGAACTGGCCACCACCACCATGGGCCTGCTGCACGACGTGCGGCACTTCCAGTTCGAGGACGGCGAGCTCAAGTGGGACAAGCTCAACGACCTGCCCCTGGGGCTGCTGAGCAAGGGCATGCACTACCGCCAGTCCGTCGACCTGAGCTTCCGCAGCCGCGGCATGGACCCGCTGCCGGTGCTGGAGAGCGACTCCACCTTCCAACTGATCCAGGCCATCGGCGAAGGCATGTGCTGCGCCATCATGCCGCTGAACTGCGGCCTGGAAACCCTCAGCGAGCACCTGCGCATCACCCCCATCGCCGGCGCCAGCATCCACAGCCCCATCGGCCTGCTGCAGCGGCGCACCGAGCCGCGCTCGGCCCTGGCGGAGAAATGCTTCGCCGAGGCGCGCACCATCCTCGCCGGCGAAAGCCCGGCCGAATGAGCCACTGAAACCCAGCCACGGAGCCCACATGAGCCCTATCCCGAACCCCGCGCCGCAGCAGCCGAGCCAGCCCCTGCGCAAGCAACTGCTGTGGCTGCTCACCCTGTGGCTGGGCGGCGTCGGCAGCGTGCTGCTGGCCGCCGAGGCGATCCGCCTGGCCATGGCCGCCGCCGGCCTCAAGACTCACTGACGCGCCGCTAGCCGCGGCGCCTCGCCAGGTTCGCCGCCACGGCCGCGCGGATCAGCGCGCGAAACGCCGCCTCGTCCAGCGCGTCGCCCTCATGGATATCGATGGCCCGCCGCGTCGTACCTTCGAGGCTGGCATTGAACAACCCCGCCGGGTCCTCCAGCGTCGCGCCCCTGGCGAAGGTCAACTTCACCACCTGCTTGTAGGTCTCGCCGGTGCAGAGGATGCCGCCCCGCGACCACACCGGCACGCCCCGCCACTTCCACTGCTCGACCACCTCCGGCTCGGCCTCGCGCACCAGCGCCCGCACCCGCGCCAGCATCTCGCCGCGCCAGTCGCCCAGCTCGGCGATCCGCGCGCTGATCAGGGCGCTGGCGTCGTCCGCCGCCACAGGCTTGTCTTCGCTCATCGCATTCGTCCTCTCGCGCGCCGGCGGCCGCCGGCATGACCGCTTGAGTATCGACCAGGTACGGGCCCGCGGCAGGCGAAATCGTCACGTCGGCGGCGGTGCTCCCACCTCGAAGATGGCCCCCTCGATGCCGAGCACCTCGCCAGTGTCGGCATAGATGCCCACGCCCTTCTCCCAGACGTTCTTGATCCGCCCGTCGGCGCAGCGGATGCGGTAGGTCAGCTCGTAGGGCTCGCGGCGCAGCAGGGCCTGCTGCACGCCGGCCCAAACGTATTCGGCGTATTCCTCGAGGATCAGCGTGCTGTAGCTGTGTTCGTAGGTGTCGGTGAGGTAGTGCGCCGGGTAGCCGGTGAGCTGCAGGCAGCCGGCGCTGACGAATTCCATGGTCCACTGGCGGTTGTTGCGCCCGCGGTAGATCAGCCCGGGCAGGCCGTCGAGCAGGCTGGCGGCGCCGCGCCGGCTGGCCTCCAGGCGGGCGTCCTGGCGGCGCTGGCTGGTGGCGTCGCTGAGCGACAGGTAGAGCGTCTCGGCGTCGCCGTCGAGCTGCACGTCGAACCAGCGCAGGCGCCCGTGGGCATCGATGAAGCGCAGGCACTGCCGCGCGCCGTCGCCCTGCCGGGCCTGGCGCAGCACCGCGCGCCAGCCGGGCAGGTCCTCCTGGTGCAGGCAGGCGGCCAGTTCCTCGCCCAGGCCGCTGTCGCCCATCAACAGGCGCCAGGCGCGGTTGGCCCGGCGGATGCGGCCGCGGCCGTCCAGGCGCAGCAGCGCCACCGGGTAGCGGTCGCCGTCGTCGCGGCCATCGGCGAAGGGGGTTGCCATGTGCCGTCCTCCTCAGTGCGGGCCGCCGCCGCGGTGGACCCAGGCGGCCAGTTCCAGGCGCGAGCCCAGGTGGAACTTGCGCAGCAGGTTCTTCACGTAGATTTTCACGGTGCCGTCGCTGATGCCCAGCTCGCGGGCGATGCGCTTGTTGCTCAGGCCCTGGGCGATCAGCGCCAGGGTCTGGCCCTCGCGGGCGGTGAGCTCGTCCGGCGGCGCGGCGGGACCGGGCTCGGCGAGCAGCGCCACCAGGCTGCCGTCCAGCTGCACCGAGCCACGGCCGCAACCGCGCACGTAGTCCAGCAGCGCCTCGGGCTCGGTGTCCTTGAGCAGGTAGCCCTCGGCGCCCAGGCGCAGGGCGGCGGCCAGCTCGGCGCGGTCGGCCGAGGCAGTGAGCACTATCACCTGGCTGTCCAGCTCCAGCTGGCGCAGCTCGTCGAGCACCTGCAGGCCCCCCAGGCCGGGCATGTGCAGGTCCAGCAGGATCAGCTCCGGGCTCAGCTGGCAGGCCAGGCTGATGCCCTCGCGGCCGCTGGAGGCCTGGCCGACCACGGTGAACTCGCCGCTTTCGCTGAGCAGCTCGGCCAGGCCGCGGCGGAACAGCGGGTGGTCATCGATCAGCAGCAAGGTGGCGCTGTGCATCGGCTTTCTCCTCCGGGTTGAGGGCCACGCCGGGCAGCCGCAACGCGACCCGCGTGCCCCGTGGCGGGATGGTCTTCACGCTCAGGCCGGCGCCGATGGCCAGGGCCCGCTCGCGCATGATCGACAGGCCGAAGTGGCCGGTCTCGCCGCAGGCCTGCAGGCCGACGCCGTCGTCCTCGACCGTCACCCGCAGCTCGCCCCGGGCCAGGCGCAGGTCGATGCGCGCGGTGCGCGCGTGGGAGTGGCGGACGATGTTGGCCAGCGCCTCGCGGACGATCTGCAACACCTGCAGGGCCTGCTCGTCGTCGAGCAGGCCGTCGGGCAGGCGGTTGTCCAGTTCGAAGACGATGGTGCTGCGCCGGCCGAATTCCTCCACCGAATCCAGCAGCGACTGGCGCAGGCTGCGCCCGTCCAGGCTCAGCCGGGCATTGCCGATCAGCTCGCGGACCTGGCGCTGCACCGCCTGCAGGCCGTGGCGCAGTTCCTCCAGCAGCGGCGCGGCCTGCTGCGGGCGCTGCAACTGGCCCTGCAGGCGGTTCGCCTGGAAGGCCAGGAAGCCCAGCTGCTGGGCCACCGAGTCGTGCAGTTCGCGGGCCAGCAGGGTGTCCTGGCCGTGGCGCTCCAGGCGCAGCCGCGCGCGCTGGCGGGCGATGCCGTGGGCGCTGGCGGCCAGCAGCGGCAGCCAGGCCAGCAGCGCCCGGTGCTGGCGGCCAGTGGCGTCCTGCAGCGCCAGCGCGGCATGGCCGCCCTGCTCCAGCGGCCACAGCTGGCGCGGCTCGCCACGCGCCCGGCAGGGCCGGCACGGGCCGGCGCGCAAGGCCGGCAGGTCGCGCAATGGGCAGTCGGGCTCGGCGCAGAAGGCCGCCGGGCGCCGCAGCGGCTCCGCCAGGCCGGGCTCGTCCAGCAGCAGGCAGGGCGCCGCGGCGGGATGGGCCGCCGCCAGGTCGGCGAGCAGGCGCGCCAGCGGCGCCCAGCTGCCCGGCTCCTCCAGCAACCCGCGCAGCAGTTCGGCCTCGGCGCGCCGTGGCGCGGCCGCGACGGCCCCTGCGAGCCATCGTTGCCGCCAGCGATCCAGCCACCCCGCACGCCGTGCGCCCATGCCCAGCCCTCGTTCGCAATTGCGCTAGCGGCAGCAACTTTCATGCCCTCGGCGGGGCCTCCCCGTGGCCCTTACCCCTTTGGAGATATCACCTCCTGCGGATTGAGCGGTTATTCGCAACAGGAAAATATTTTCCCCAACGCGAAACACGAAAGTTCGCCGCCGCCAGCGCCCGGATGCGCACCAACACAAGGCCCCGCGCCTCAGGATCGGGCACGGCGGCGACCCACCCAGCGAGGAAGCCATGACCGATACCGCTCTCTGCGCCAGCGCCCCGCCGCTGCCCAGCCTGCCCCGCTACGACGCCCCGCCGCGCCTGGCCGGCGGCCAGGCGCTGCTGGTGATGCAACAGGCCGACGCCGACCAGGCCCGCGCCCTGGCCGCCCGCCTCGGGCTGGCCGCCGGCGAACTGGAACTGCTGGCCACCGACGCGCAGAACGCCCAGCGCGCCCTGCAGGAACGCCTGGCCAACGCCAGCGTCGGCCTGCAGCTGCTGCTGTGGGGCGACGAGGCCTTCCTCTGGCCGCTGCATGCCCTGGCCCGCCAGGCCGGCCTGCGCCCCGACGAAATCCACCTGCTGCGCCAGGGCGGGGCCGCCCGCACGCTGTACTGCGTGCACTGCGGCACCTTGCAGAGCGCCGGCGCCGCCGACCACCACGACTGCCGCCAGTGCGGCGTGCGCCTGGAAGTGCGGCGGCATTTCTCCCAGCGCCTGGGCGCCTACCTGGGCGTGTGCGCCGACGCCGACCAACCCTATGCGGAGGCCCGCCCATGAGCGCCTTCTTCGACGTCCGGGTAAGCGCCGTGCGCGCCCTCACCCCGGTGATCCGCGAATTCACCTTCGAGGCCGTGGACGGCGCGCTGCCCGGCTTCTCCGCCGGCAGCCACGTGCAGCTGTGCCTGCCCAACGGCCTGCGCAACGCCTACTCGCTGCTCGGCGACCCGGCCGACGCCAGCCACTACCGCATCGCCGTGCGCCGCCAGGAAAAGTCCCGCGGCGGCTCGCGCTACCTGCACGAGCAACTGCAGGTCGGCGACCAGCTGCGCGTCGGCGCCCCGGCCAACCTGTTCTCCCTGCACGGCGAGGCGCGCCGGCACATCCTGGTGGCCGGCGGCATCGGCATCACGCCCTTCCTCGCCCACTGCCGCGAGCTGCTGCGCCGCGGCGCGGAGTTCGAACTGCATTACGCCTACCGCAGCGGGATCAGCGACGCCTACCTGGGCGAACTGCGCGACCTGCTCGGCGAGCGCCTGCACGAATACGACGGCGCCCAGCGCGCGCTGGACCTCAACCAGTTGCTGCGCCACCGCCCGCTGGGCAGCCACGTCTACGCCTGCGGCCCGCAGCGCCTGCTGCTGGCCCTGCGCGAGCAGGCCGCGGCGCTGGGCTGGAGCGACTCGCGGGTGCACTGGGAAGCCTTCGCCGCGCCCGAACCGGGCCAGCCGTTCCGCGTGGAGCTGGCGCGCAGCGGCCGCCAGCTGGAAGTGGGCGCCGAGCAGAGCCTGCTCGAAGCCCTGGAAGGCGCCGGCGTGGAAGTGCCCAGCCTGTGCCGCGGCGGGGTCTGCGGGCAGTGCCAGACACGCTACCTCAAGGGCGAGGTGGAGCACCGCGACCACGTCCTCGACGCCGGCGAACGCGCCGGCAGCCTGATGCCCTGCGTATCCCGCGGCTGCGGCCCGATCCTGCTCGACCTCTAGGAGAACTACGATGCCCACGACCCTCAAGCCGGTGGAGCGCTACCGCGAGGCCTTCAGCTTCGCCAACAGCGCGGAGGCCATCCGCCGCTTCCCGTTCCCCTTCCCGGAAGACCAGTACCAGTACTCGGTGAACATCGAGCCGGCCGTGCCGCGCGAGCCGGGTTCGGTGTTCGAGCACCTGTTCGACATCGACGAGCACTACCGCTCCGAGGTGGCCGAGCGCGCCCTGGTGCTGCAGCGCGACCCGACGCGCTGCCTGGTGATGCCGCACATGCAGCCGGCCGCCTGGGACGCCCTGGCGCTGCTGATGGAGCGCCTTTCCAGCGACTACCCGCAGTACTTCCAACTGCACCGCGAGGGCGCGCAGTGGGAGTGGCGCAACCTGGTGCTGGGCATCCACCAGCGCTTCACCTACGGCGACGCCAGCAGCCTGCCCTGCGAGCCGCTGGAATACATCACCCGCCAGGTGCAGGGCGACTTCGCCCTGCTCGACCAGCGCGACGGCGACCTGTTCATGGACGCCGGCATGGTCACCGGCCCGGCCGACTGGTCGCTGGCCTTCGACGCCGGCATGAGCTTCAAGCAATGGCACTCGCCGGTGCCCATGGCGCACCAGATGGGCGTGTTCGACCGCGCCCTGAAGTACCTGCTGAACCTGCAGGTGGGCCAGCCGATGCGCCGGCTGAACTGGACCATGACCATCAACCCGCGCCTGGACACCTCGCCGGAGACCTACCACGAGTGGGGCGCCGACCGCGGCACAGTCACCGCGCAGAACGCCGGTGAGCTGGTGCACCTGCGCGTGGAGCTGCAGGTGATGGCGCGCCTGCCGCGCAGCTACGCGCTGATGTTCAGCATCCGCACCTACCTGATCAGCATGAACGAGCTGGCCACCCAGCCGCACTGGGCCCGGCGCCTGTACCGCGTGCTGCGCGACCTGCCCGAGCCCATCGCCGACTACAAGGGCCTGAGCCGCTACCGCGGCGCCCTGCTCGACTGGCTGCGGCCGTTCGATCCGCAAGCCTGAAGAACCGCCACCCACTACAAGAGGATTACCCCATGGCCAATTCCTGGCGCATCAGCGCCCTGCGTGAACGCCACCTGGCGCTTGGCTCCAAACTCGAGGACTGGAACGGCATGGGCACCGCCTGGACCTACGCCAGCGACCTCGCCGACCACCACGAGGCGATCCGCACCCGCGCAGGGCTGATGGACGTGTCCGGGCTGAAGAAGGTGCACTACGTCGGCCCCCACGCCGAGAGCCTGCTGGACTGGGCCACCACCCGCGACATCTCCAAGCTCTACCCGGGCAAGTCGGTGTACGCCTGCATGCTCGACGAGGACGGCAAGTTCGCCGACGACTGCATCGTCTACCGCACCGGCCCCAACGCCTTCATGGTGGTGCACGGCGCCGGCGTCGGCCACGAGATGCTCATTCGCTCGGCCCAGGGCCGGCAGGTGGCGGTGCTGTTCGACGACGACCTGCACGACCTGTCGCTGCAGGGCCCGCTGGCGGTGGACTTCCTCGCCAGGCACGTGCCGGGCATCCGCGAGCTGCCCTACTTCCACCACCTGCAGGGCAAGCTGTTCGGGCATCCGGTGATGATCTCGCGCACCGGCTACACCGGCGAGCGCGGCTACGAGATCTTCTGCAAGGCCGCCGACGCCCCGGCCATCTGGGACGGCATCCTCGAACAGGGCGAGGACCTGGGCATCATCCCCTGCGCCTTCACCGCCCTGGACTGGCTGCGGGTGGAGAGCTACCTGCTGTTCTACCCCTACGACAACTCGCAGATGTACCCCTTCGCCGACGAGAAGGCCGGCGACAGCCTCTGGGAGCTGGGCCTGGACTTCACCGTGTCGCCCGGCAAGCAGGACTTCCGCGGCGCCGGCGAGCACTACCGGCTCAAGGGCCAGGAGCGCTTCCGCATCTTCGGCGTGCTGCTCGACGGCGAGCAGGCCGCCCAGGCCGGCGACACCCTGTGGCATGCCGGGCAGGAAGTGGGGCTGATCACCTGCGCCATGTACTCGCGGCTGACCGGCCGTTCCATGGCCATCGCCCGGCTGAGCACCGACTGCGCCGAACAGGGCGTGCCGCTGCAGGTGCGCGGCAGCCTGCAGACCAGCGCCATCGCCCACACCCTGCCCTTCGACGACCCCGAGAAGAAGAAGCGCACCGCCAAGGGCTGAGCCCTGCCCGCCCGGCGCGCCGGGCGGCCTTCCACCCCGCTGCGAGACCGAACATGGACACCCACTACATCCTCACCATCGACTGCCCGGCGCGCTCCGGGATAGTCGCCGCCGTCAGCACCTACCTGGCCGGGCGGCAGTGCTACATCAGCGAGCTGTCGCAGTTCGACGACGAGATCACCGGGCGCTTCTTCATGCGCGCCGTGTTCCGCTTCGACGCCGACGCCAAGGGCGACATCCAGGCCCTGCGCGACGGCTTCGAGGACGTCGCCGTGCCCTTCGACATGCACTGGCAGCTGTTCGACGGCCAGCAGCCGATGCGCGTGCTGCTGATGGTCAGCAAGTTCGACCATTGCCTGGCGGACCTGCTGTACCGCCACGCCAAGGGTGAGCTGGAGATGCAGATCACCGCCATCGTCTCCAACCACCTCGACCTGCGCCCCATGGCCGAGCGCGAAGGCATTCGCTTCATCTACCTGCCGGTCACGAAAGACACCAAGGCCCAGCAGGAAGCCGAGCTGCTGAAGATAGTCGCCGAGACCGGCACCGAACTGGTGGTGCTCGCCCGCTACATGCAGATCCTCTCCGACGACCTCTGCAAACAGCTCTCCGGCAAGGCCATCAACATCCACCACTCGTTCCTCCCCGGCTTCAAGGGCGCCAAGCCCTACCACCAGGCCTACGAGCGTGGCGTGAAGCTGATCGGCGCCACCGCGCACTACGTCACCAGCGACCTCGACGAGGGCCCGATCATCGAGCAGGAAGTGCAGCGCGTGGACCACGCCTACAGCCCCGAGGCGCTGGTCGCCATCGGCCGCGACACCGAGACCGTGGCCCTGTCGCGGGCGCTCAAGTACCACCTGCAACACCGCGTGTTCATCAACCGCGACAAGACCGTGATCTTCTCCTGACAACTACGAACGTGGAGCACCGGACATGAAGCAAAGAGTCGCCATCATCGGCGCCGGCCCCAGCGGCCTGGCCCAGCTGCGGGCCTTCCAGTCGGCTCGCGACAAGGGCGCCGACATCCCCGAACTGGTCTGCTTCGAGAAGCAGGCCGACTGGGGCGGCATGTGGAACTACACCTGGCGCACCGGCCTGGACGAGCACGGCGAGCCGGTGCACGGCAGCATGTACCGCTACCTCTGGTCCAACGGGCCGAAGGAATGCCTGGAGTTCGCCGACTACAGCTTCGACGAGCACTTCGGCCGGCCCATGGGCTCCTACCCGCCGCGCGAGGTGCTCTGGGACTACATCAAGGGCCGCGTGGTCAAGGCCGGCGTGCGCCCCTACATCCGCTTCAACACCACGGTGCGCAACGTCACCTGGGACGAGGCCGGCGGCACCTTCGAGGTCACCGCCCACAGCTACGACGACGACCGCACCTACAGCGAGACCTTCGACTACGTGGTGGTCGCCAGCGGCCACTTCTCCACGCCCAACGTGCCCTACTTCGACGGCTTCGAGAGCTTCGCCGGGCGCGTGCTGCACGCCCACGACTTCCGCGACGCCCTGGAATTCCAGGGCAAGGACGTGCTCATCGTCGGCGGCAGCTACTCGGCCGAGGACATCGGCTCGCAGTGCTTCAAGTACGGCGCGCGCAGCATCACCAGCTGCTACCGCAGCGCGCCCATGGGCTACAAGTGGCCGGAGAACTGGGAAGAGAAACCGCTGCTCACCCAGGTCAAGGGCAGCACCGCCTTCTTCGCCGACGGCAGCAGCAAGCGCGTCGACGCCATCATCCTGTGCACCGGCTACAAGCACCACTTCCCCTTCCTGCCCGAGGAACTGCGGCTGAAGACCGACAACCGCCTGTGGCCGCTGAACCTCTACAAGGGCGTGTTCTGGGAGCAGAACCCGCGGCTGGTCTACCTCGGCATGCAGGACCAGTGGTACAGCTTCAACATGTTCGACGCCCAGGCCTGGTACGCCCGCGACGTGATCCTCGGGCGCATCGCCCTGCCGAGCCCGGCGCTGATGCGCGCCGAGGACCTGGCCTGGCGCCAGGAGGAGGAAACCCTGGAGAACGCCCGGCAGATGTTCGAGTTCCAGGGCGAGTACATCCGCCAGCTGATCGAGGCCACCGACTACCCCAGCTTCGACATCGCCGAGGTGAACAACACCTTCCTGCAATGGAAGCAGGACAAGTACGAAAACATCATGGGCTACCGCGACAAGTGCCACCGCTCGCTAATCACCGGCACCCTCGCCACGCCGCACCACACGCCCTGGCTGCAGGCCCTGGACGATTCGCTGGAGGCCTACCTGGCCGACCAGCCGGTGGACCGGCTCAGGAAAGCCCTCTGAGCCTTCTCCCGGGGCGGCCCCGCCGCCCCGCCTTGCGTGGAGCACGAGAATGAACCTGCCCGTGACGAGCCGGCCCTTCGAGCCGGCCCTGTTCGCCCGCGCCCCGGCGCTGGAGCGCCACCGCGTCGCCCCCGGCGGCCTGACCGTGCTGGCCCTGGAAGCCGGCGACCGGCTGCAGGCCATCGACCTGGAAGGCGACCAGGGCGCCGAGCTGCTGGCCTTCGCCGCCGATGGCCGCCCGGCCCTGGCCGACCTCGGCCTGGCCCCCAGCCCCTGCGCCGACTTCATCCACCACCTGCTGCACGACGGCAGCCGCGAGGCCGCCCACGTCAGCGCCGGCCTGGCCCGGCGCGGCATCGACTGCCGCCACCTGCCGAGCGCCGCGCGGCTGTGGGAAGGCGGCACGCCGGCCGGCTTCAGCCGCACTCTCGACGCCGGCGCGGCGCTGCTGGTGATAGTCGCCGCGCCCGGCGGCCCCACGCCGGTAGACAGCCAGGCGCGGGCCAGCGAGCTGCGCCTGCTGGTGCACCGCGCCAACCCGCGCCAGCTGCTCGCCCCGCCGCTGCCGGCGCCGCTGGGCGAGGTGCTGGACGAATTCACTATCCGCCCCGGCACGGCCAACGCCTACACGGTCGCCGCCGGGCAGTACATCCAGGTGCTCGACGTCGCCGGCCGCCAGTGCTCGGACTTCGTCGCCTTCGACCGCCGCGGCCTGGAGGCAGGCTGCGAGATCGACCTCGACCCCACCGTCACCCGCACCCTCAACGGCAACGCCTACCCCGGCCCGGGCCTGTACAGCCGCTTCTACGACCGCGACCTGCAGCCGATGCTGGAAGTGGTGCGCGACACCGTAGGCCGCCACGACACCTTCGCCCTGGCCTGCACCGCGCGCTACTACGAGGCCCAGGGCTACTTCGGCCACGCCAACTGCAGCGACAACCTCAGCCGCGCCCTCGCCAGCCATGGCGTGCGCGGCCGCGCCGGCTGGCCGGCGATCAACTTCTTCTTCAACACCGGGGTCGACGCGCACCAGCAGCTGACCCTCGACGAACCCTGGTCGCGCCCCGGCGACTACGTGCTGCTGCGCGCCCTCACCGACCTGGTCTGCGCCAGCAGCTCCTGCCCCGACGACATCGACCCGGCCAACGGCTGGCAGCCCACCGACATCCACGTCCGCGTGTACAGCGAAAAGGAGCGTTTCAGTATCGCCATGGCCAACCGCAAGACGCCCGACGCCGACCCGCAACTGACCCGCGAAAGCGGCTTCCACCCCGGCACCGCCGCCCTCACCCGGCAGTTCGTCGACTACCGCGGCTTCTGGACGCCGACGCATTTCGACGGCTACGGCGCCATCGAGGAATACCACGGCTGCCGCGAGAAAGTGGCGGTGATGGACCTCTCCGCCCTGCGCAAGTTCGAGGTGCTGGGCCCGGACGCCGAGGCCCTGCTGGACTACTGCCTGACCCGCGACGTGCGCAAGCTGGCGGTCGGCCAGGTGGTGTACTCGGCCATGTGCTACGAACACGGCGGCATGCTCGACGACGGCACCCTGCTGCGCCTGGGGCCGGACGCCTTCCGCTGGATCGGCGGCGAGGACTACGCCGGCGACTGGCTGCGCGAACAGGCGCAGAAGCTGGGCATGAAGGTGTGGGTCAAGAGCGCCTCCGAGCAGATCCACAACATCGCCGTGCAGGGCCCGCTGGCCCGCGAACTGCTCAAGGGCATGGTCTGGACGCCGGGCACCCAGCCGCAGCTGGAGGACCTGGGCTGGTTCCGCTTCCTCACTGGCCGCCTCGACGACTACAACGGCGCGCCGCTGATGGTCTCGCGCACCGGCTACACCGGCGAGCTGGGCTACGAGCTGTGGTGCCACCCGAGCGACGCCATGGCCGTGTGGCAGCGCCTGTGGCAGCTGGGCGAACCCCTGGGCCTGGTGCCCCTGGGCCTGCACGCGCTGGACATGCTGCGCATCGAGGCCGGGCTGGTGTTCGCCGGCTACGAGTTCGACGACCAGACCGACCCCTTCGAGGCCGGCATCGGCTTCTGCGTGCCGCTGAAGAGCAAGCAGGCCGACTTCATCGGCAAGGATGCCCTGCTAAGGCGCAGCGCCAACCCGCAACGCCGCCTGGTGGGGCTGGAACTGGAAGGCAACGAGCCGGCCGCGCACGGCGACTGCGTGCACGTCGGCCGCGCCCAGGTCGGCGTCGTCACCAGCGCCACCCGCTCGCCGCTGCTGGGCAGGAACATCGCCCTGTGCCGCCTGGACGTGGGCTACTGCGAGCCGGGCACGGCGGTGGAGGTCGGCAAGCTCGACGGCCAGCAGAAGCGCATCCGCGCGCAGGTGGCCGCCGGCACCGTGGCCTACGACCCGCAGAAGAGCCGCGTGCGCGCCTGAGGCGCTTTCTGGAGTGGCTTTTGCAGTGTGTAGGCAACGCGTCGCTCGCAGACCAAGGAGGAACGGCCGATGTGGTTCAGCAAGGCATCCCGCAACCTGGCCGAGGAGCTCGGCCAGTGGCTCGACCAGCTTTCCAGCGAACCGGACACGGCGCCGCCGCGGCACTGCGAGCCGCGCCTGCGCGCCAGCCTGGAACGCCTGCAGCGTGGCTGGCAGGAGCTGCTGAGCTTCCGCCAGCACGCCGAACGGCAGCCGCCAGCGCCCTGCAGCGCCGGGGAATACGCCGAACTGACACGGCGCCTGGCCCAGGCCGAGCAGCAGAACCAGCAACTGCGCGACGAGCTGGAACAACAGCAGCGCCAGCTCGGCGAGCTGGAGACCGAACGCCGGCAATGGCAGGAGGAGCGCCAGGTCTGGGAACTGACCCAGCGCACCCTCACCGAGGGCTGCTGGGCGATGAACGTGGTCAACGGCGACCCGGACCACCCGCACAACCTGATCCGCTGGTCCGAGCAGTTCCGCGAGCTGGTCGGCTACCGGCGCGAGGAATTCCCCGACGGCTGGGACAGCTACTTCGGCGTGGTCAACCCGGACGACCTGAAGACGGTCATGCAGACCTTCAACGCCGCCATGGCCGACAGCAACGGCGACGGCTCCTACGCGGTGGAATACCGCATGCGCCACAAGAGCCGCGGCGAAGTCTGGTTCCGCGAACGCGGCCGCTGCCTGCGCGACAACCGCGGCCGCCTGCTGTACGTGACCGGCGCGGTGCGCGAGATCAGCGACGAAAAAGCCGCCGCCGCCCTGCACGAGCGCGAGCAGGCGAACATCCAGACCACCTACGGGCAGATCGCCCAGGTCGCCGGCGTGATTCGCGGCATAGCCGAGCAGACCAACCTGCTAGCCCTGAACGCCGCCATAGAAGCCGCCCGCGCCGGCGAACAGGGCCGCGGCTTCGCCGTGGTGGCCGACGAGGTACGCAACCTGGCACGGCGCACCCAGGAGTCGGTGCAGCAGATCCAGGCGATGCTGCAGCAGCACTGAACCAGCAGGACGCGCTTTTCGTAGGAGCGAGCTTGCTCGCGAACGGTACTCGCCGGTAGCAGCTGTGCTTGAGATGAACGCCGTCCCCTCTCCCCAGCCCTCTCCCTGAAGGGAGAGGGGGCCGTTCGGCGTGCGCTGCAAGTATGGCTTCAGCCGAAAATGACAGGAGTGCTCTGATGTTCCAGACGGCAGAGGGCAGTCCCCTCTCCCTTCAGGGAGAGGGTTAGGGAGAGGGCGCTCTCAACCCCAGCACCTCCATCCCCCCTGTAGATACCGTGTCACCTAGCCTCGAGCAAGGGCCAGTTCCACATTGTATGGCTGGCCCGACTTGAGGACGCCATAGGCGATCTGCAGCAGCTTGCGCATGGCGGCACAGATGATCTGTTTACCCGCTTTGCCTTTCTCCTCGAGCCGTAAACGCAGTGCCCGTATCGCCTGGTTATGGCTCATGGCACAGATGGCTGGCATGAACAGGCCTGCCCGCAAGAGGCGTGAGCCGATCTTTGAAATCCTCACCTGGCCCTTGTGTTGACCGGATTCCCTGAGCCTCGGATTGAGCCCTGCAAAAGCCACGACCGCCCGGGCACTCTCGAAGCGGCTGATTGATCCAAGTTCGGCCAGCAACAGGGCTGCAGTTTTGTCGCTGATACCCTCGATACTCGTCAGCAGATCGCGCTTGCCCCGCAAGTCAGGATCGTTGTCGATATGTTGGCGAATCGCTTCCAGCGTCTGTTCAATCTGCTGTTCCAGATGGGCCGAGACCGACAGGATCGACTCTTTCACCACGTCGCTCTTGGCGGTTTCCAGGCGGTTGATTTCCATCTGGAACAGCTCCTTGAGCTCTTCGTAGCGCCGTACCAGCGCACGGAGTTGCCGCACGCTCACCGGGTCCGGCTGCCAGAGCTGGAGATCCTCGGCATGCCGAGCGCCGTAGAGGGCGATCAACTTGGCGTCGACCTTGTCGGTCTTGACCCGTTGCAACTGGCTTTGCGCATAGCTGGCGATACGTGCCGGATTCATCACGCAGACACGATATCCCCGGGCCAACAGATAATCGCCCAGAGCTTCGTGATAGATGTTGGTGGCTTCCATCACCACCCACGCCCCTGGCTCGGCATGTTTTTGCAGCCACTGGTCAAAGACGCTGAAGCCCGACTGATCGTTGCTCAGATTGCCTTTGGTGCGGTATTTGCCATTGCTCTGCAGAACCGCAATGTCGAAAGTTTTCTTGGCGATATCCACGCCAACTACGATGGCCATAACTCCTGCTACCTCTTACAGCTTTACATCATCAGCACTCCACTCCATCCAACCTTGCCTATACGAGCTACCACCGGGGTGGGGCTCCAGATACCGTTCGGACTCACGAGTGGATTGGGAAGGCAGGAGACTATCTACAGTGCAGGCTCGTAGCCTAGGAGCGGACACGTCTTCCTGGTCTTCCTTCCGGTGATCAGCCGGAGACTACCCGCCGTTATGGCGGGTCGTCGACATACAAGGAGCGGACCTTGTCCGCGATAACCGGGGGTTCCAGCGCGATTCGCGGATAAGATCCGCTCCTACGGATCGCCCCCACACCTTGCTCTTGTAGGAGCGGGCCCTGCCCGCGATTTCGCGCGCAGGGCGCGCTCCTACATGGCAATGGCACGAACGGGATAACACCCACGATGCCCCCTACACCACCACCCCTCCCCCCACCAGCTTCAACCCGACGATCCCCCCCACGATCATCACCAGGCACAACGCCTTCAACGCCCCCAGCGGCTCCCCGAGAAACAGGCTGCCATAGGCCACCGTACCCAACGTGCCAATTCCCACCCACACCGCATACGCCAACCCCAGCGGCAGCTCCCGCACCGCCAGGCTCAGCAGGTAGATGCTCAGCGCCAGGAACACCCCGCAGTAGAGGCTCGGCCCCAGCCGGGTGAAGCCCTCGGTGCGGGGGATGATCGAGGCGTACAGCACTTCGCAGAGCCCCGCCAGGACCAGGTAGCCCCAGCCGTTCAACCAGGCCATCGGTCGTTTCTCCTTTGCCAAAAACAACGCCGACGCAAAAGCGTCGGCGCTGGGTGCTTGCAAGGGGCTCAGACGGCGTCTTCGCCCAGCTCGCCGGTGCGGATGCGCACGATGCTCTCCAGGTCCTGGACGAACACCTTGCCGTCGCCGATCTTGCCGGTGCGCGCCGCCTTGAGGATGGCGTCGACGGCGGCCTGGCACAGGGCGTCGCCGACCACCACCTCCAGCTTCACCTTGGGCAGCAGTTCCACGACGTACTCGGCGCCCCGGTACACCTCCGAATGGCCCTTCTGCCGGCCGTAGCCCTTGACCTCGGTGGCGGTCACGCCGTGCACGCCGGCCTCGGTCAGCGCCAGGCGCACGTCGTCCAGGCGGAAGGGTTTGATGATCGCGGTGATGAGTTTCATGACGGCCATCCTCAGTTGGAGTACTTGTAGCCGACTTCGCCGTGGGCGGAGAGGTCCAGCCCGTCCACCTCGGCTTCCTCGTCCACGCGCAGCCCGCCGCACAGCGCCGCGGCCACCTTGAAGGCGACCAGGCTGGTGACGCCGGAGAAGCAGATGCTGAAGAGAATGGCGCCGCCATTGACCAGCAACTGGTCGAACAGCCCGCGGCCTTCGGGGAAGCCCTGGCCGCCGATGGCAGTGAGGGCGAACACCGGGGTCAGCAGGCCGCCGAGGATGCCGGCCACGCCGTGCACGCCGAACACGTCGAAGGCGTCGTCCAGGCCGATCATCGGCTTGAGCTTGTCCACCGACCAGACGCACACCGGGCCGGCGATCAGGCCGAGCAGGATGGCGCCCATGGGGCCGACGTAGCCGCACGCCGGGGTGATCGCCACCAGCCCGGCGATGGCGCCGGACACCGCGCCGAACAGGCTCGGCCTACCCTTGTGCTGCCATTCGACGAGCATCCAGGCCAGGGCGCCGGCGCAGCTGGCGAGCATGGTGTTGACCATCACCAGCATGGCGAAACCGCTGGCGGCCAGCGCGCAGCCGCCGCAGAAGCCCAGCCAGCCCACCCACAGCAGCGAACCGCCGGTGAGGGTCATGGTCATGTTGTGCGGCGCCAGGGTGGCGGTGCCGAAGCCGCGGCGCCGGCCCAGCAGCCAGGCGCCCACCAGCGCGGCGATGCCGACGTTGAGGTGCACCACGTTGCCGCCGGCGAAGTCCTGCACGCCCAGGTCGAACACCCAGCCGCCGCCCCAGGCCATGTGCGCCATGGGGATGTAGTTGATGGTCAGCCACACCGCCATGAACACCATGACCGCGGCGAACTTCATGCGCTCGGCGAAGGCGCCGACGATGATCGCCGGGGTGATGGCGGCGAACAGCAGCATGAACAGGAAGTACAGGTACTCGGGGATGGTGCCGACCACCGAGTCCTTGGTGATGCCGACCATGAACAGCTTGTCCAGGCCGCCGACCACCGACTGCAGCGCGCCGCCGTCGGTGAAGGTCAGGCTGTAGCCGTACACGGCGAACAGCACCGACATCAGCGAGGCGGTGCAGAACACCTGCATGAGGATCGACAGCACGTTCTTGGTCCGCGCCATGCCGCCATAGAACAGCGCCAGGCCCGGCAGGGTCATCAGCAGCACCACCAGCGAGCAGAGCGCGACGAAGGCGGTGTCGCCGCTGTTGATCGCCGGCGGCGCCTCGTCCGCCAGGGCGGCGACGCTGCCGAACAGCAGGGAAAGGCCCAACATACTGCGGCTCACGTGTGAAAACCGGATCATTGCCTGTTGCCTCCAACCGACGGGGACGGGGCCGGCCCGCGGTCGGGGCACGGGCCGGCGTTTCGAGCGCCCTGGGCAGGTGGCCGGGCCGTAGCCAGTGCCTTCCTGTAGGGCAACTTTATTTCCCTAGAGGCATAGCAATTGGCCTGCCAAGGCTCGTCGGAGGCCGGTAATTTCTCCTAGGTGATTGAATGGAAAGGCTTTGTTCCGGAGGGATGGTGAGCGGGCCAGGGTTGCGGCCGGTGGGCTGCGCATTTTCTTGGTGCGAATTTGAATTTCCTGCCAAGCAATATGGCAGGCCCGCGAAGAGCTTCTCGTAGGATGGGTTTCGCAAGCTCAACCCATCCTACGAAAGCGCCTCCGCGCGGCTCTTCGTAGGAGCGAGCTTGCTCGCGAATGAACCCCGCTGCGGAGTCTGTTCGCGAGCAAGCTCGCTCCTACGAGAAGCCGTGCCGCCGGGGTGTCCGGCATGGCCGGTAAATCCAATCGCGGACGGAGTCCGCTCCTACGCCCGTGCTTCCCTGTAACCGGAGCGGACTCCGTCCGCGATGCCCTGCCGGAAAAACAAAAAGGCCGGCGATCGCTCGCCGGCCTTCGGGGACTACCCGCCGTGACTCAGTACTGCACCTGCCCCGGCACCCAGCTGGTGCCGGCCAGGGGCACGCGGGCCATGGCCGCGGCTTCCACGGTCAGGGCCACCAGGTCTTCCGGGTCGAGGTTGTGCAGGTGCGACTTGCCGCAGGCGCGGGCCATGGTCTGCGCCTCCAGCACCAGCACCCGCAGGTAGTTGGCCAGGCGGCGGCCGGCTTCCACCGGGTCCAGGCGCTTGGCCAGCTCCGGGTCCTGGGTAGTGATGCCGGCCGGGTCGCGGCCGTTCTGCCAGTCGTCGTAGTAGCCGGCGGCCGAGCCGATCTTCTTCAGTTCCTCGTCCAGGCGCGGGTGGTTGTCGCCCAGGGCCACCAGCGCGGCGGTGCCGATGGCCACCGCGTCGGCGCCCAGGGCCATGGCCTTGGCCACGTCGGCGCCGTTGCGGATGCCGCCGGAGACGATCAGTTGCACCTGGCGGTGCATGCCCATCTCCTGCAACGCCTGCACCGCCTGCGGGATGGCCGGCAGGATGGGGATGCCGACGTGCTCGATGAACACTTCCTGGGTGGCCGCGGTGCCGCCCTGCATGCCGTCGAGGACGATGACGTCGGCGCCGGCCTTCACCGCCAGCTTGACGTCGTAGTACGGGCGGCTGGCGCCGATCTTCACGTAGATGGGCTTCTCCCAGTCGGTGATCTCGCGCAGCTCGGCGATCTTGATCGCCAGGTCGTCCGGGCCGGTCCAGTCCGGGTGGCGGCAGGCGCTGCGCTGGTCGACGCCGATCGGCAGGGTGCGCATGCCGGCCACCCGCTCGGTGACCTTCATGCCCAGCAGCATGCCGCCGCCGCCGGGCTTGGCGCCCTGCCCCAGGACGATCTCGATGGCGTCGGCCTTGCGCAGGTCGTCGGGGTTCATGCCGTAGCGCGAAGGCAGGTACTGGTACACCAGGTGCCGGGACTGGCCGCGCTCCTCCGGGGTCATGCCGCCGTCGCCGGTGGTGGTGCTGGTGCCGGCGATGCTGGCGCCGCGGCCCAGGGCCTCCTTGGCGTTGGCCGAGAGCGCGCCGAAGCTCATGCCGGCGATGGTCACCGGAATCTTCAGGTGGATCGGCTTCTTGGCGAAGCGGGTGCCCAGCACTACGTCGGTGCCGCACTTCTCGCGGTAGCCTTCCAGCGGGTAGCGCGAGACACTGGCGCCGAGCAGCAGCAGGTCGTCGAAGTGCGGCAGCTTGCGCTTGGTGCCGCCGCCGCGGATGTCGTAGATGCCGGTCTCGGCGGCGCGCTGGATTTCCTGGATGGTCAGGCGGTCGAAGGTGGCGGACTCGCGCAGCACCGGGGTGTGTTTCTCGCTCATGGGGGTCTCCTCGCGGCGCGATCAGTAGGCCGAAGCGTTGTCGACTTTGAAGTTGTACAACTGGCGGGCCGAGCCGTAGCGCCTGAAGGCGGCCGGGTCCTCGTCGAAGCCGGCGCGGTTGAGCAGCTCCTTCAGCTCCGCCAGGTGCTCGGCGCGCATTTCCTTCTCGATGCAGTCCGAGCCCAGGGACTTGACCTCGCCCTTGACGTAGATGCGCACCTCGTAGAGCGAGTCGCCCAGGGCGTCGCCGGCGTCGCCGCAGACCACCAGGCGCCCGGCCTGGCCCATGAAGCAGCTCATGTGGCCGATGCTGCCGCCGACCACGATGTCCACGCCCTTCATGGAGATGCCGCAGCGCGCCCCGGCGTCGCCCTCGATCACCAGCAGCCCGCCGTGGGCGGTGGCGCCGGCGGCCTGGGAGGCGCTGCCCTTCACCCGCACGCTGCCGGACATCATGTTCTCCGCCACGCCCACGCCGACGTTGCCGTGCACGGTGACGCTGGCCTTCTGGTTCATGCCCGCGCAGTAGTAGCCGGCGTGGCCCTGGATATCCACGGACACCGCCTGGTCGATGCCCACGGCCAGGTTGTGCTTGCCGTCGGGGTGGGTCACCAGCCATTCGCGATCCTGCACCTCGCCGTGCAGGGCCTGGTTGAGTTCGCGCACCGAGGCGCTGGAAAGGTCGATGGTCTTCATGCAAGGGTCTCCAATGTTCTGCTCGGTGCGGGTCAGGCGCTTTCGCGCTCCCAGACGTAGAGGGTGGCCGGCTCCGGCTCCCAGACGCGCGCCTTGTCGATGCCCGGCAGGCTGGCCAGGGCCTGGTACTCCGAGGCCATGGCCACGTAGTCGTCGGTCTCGGCCAGCACCGCCGGCTTGCAGGCGATGGGGTCGCGGATCACGGCGAAGCCGTTGCGGGTGCCGATGGCGAAGGTGAAGAAGCCGTCCAGGTCGTTCAGCGCGCCGTCCAGGGCCTGGGCCAGGCTGTCGCCCTGGCGCAGGCGCCAGGTCAGGTAGCCGGCGGCTACTTCGCTGTCGTTGTCGGTCTCGAAGGCGATGCCCTGGCGCTTGAGTTCCTGGCGCAGGCGGAAGTGGTTGGACAGCGAGCCGTTGTGCACCAGGCACAGGTCGGCGCCGGTGGAGAACGGGTGGCTGCCCTCCATGGTCACCGCGCTCTCGGTGGCCATGCGGGTGTGGCCGATGATGTGGCTGCCCTTCATCCCGGCCAGGCCGAAGCGCTGCGAGATTTCCTGCGGCAGGCCCATGCCCTTGAGGATTTCGATGCTCTGCCCGGCGCTCATGATGCGCACCGCCGGGGCCAGCTCGGCCAGGGCCTGGCGCACCGCGGCTTCGTCGCAGTGGATTTTCAGCACCGCGGCGCTGGCGTTCTGGAACCAGTCCAGCGAGCAGCCCAGGCGGGCTTCCAGCGCGCCCATCAGCTCGGCCCAGGGGTAGCCGGCGTCGCTGGCCTGCAAGGTCAGCTTGACCCAGCCGTCGGCCACTTCGTCACCGTAGATGGCGAAGCCGGCGCTGTCCGGGCCGCGGTCGGTCATGGCTTGCAGCATGGGTTCGAAGAGCTTGCCGAGCTGGCTCTCCAGTTCGGGCTTCTTCAGGTAGAGGCCTACGATTCCGCACATGGTTCGTCTCCTTCGAGGCAGCAGGCGACCGCCGCTTGGTCGTCACGGTCGCCCAGAGGGGTAAATGGGGTGCGCCCGGCGGGCGCGGCGGTCAGAAGAATTCGGTGTAGCGCTGGATCTCCCAGTCGGAGACGTGGCGGCTGTATTCCACCCACTCCATGCGCTTGAGCTTGATGAACTCGTCGACGATCTCGGCGCCCAGCACCTCGCGGAACAGCGGGTCGGCCTCCAGGGCGTCGGTGGCTTCCTTCAGCGACTGCGGCAGGGTCTTGATGCCGCGCGCGGCGATCTCCTCCAGGCTGAGGTTGTAGAGGTTCTCGTTGCACATCTCGCCCGGCTCCAACTGGCGGTCGATGCCGTCCAGGCCGGCGGCGATGATGGCGGCGGTGACCAGGTAGGGGTTGCAGCCGGCGTCGGGCAGGCGGAACTCCAGGCGCCCGTAGGGGATGCGCACCATCGCCGAACGGTTGTTGGCGCCATAGGCGATGAACGCCGGGGCCCAGGTGGCGCCGGACAGCGAGCGGCCCACCACCAGGCGCTTGTAGGAGTTGACCGTGGGCGCGGCGAAGGCGCACAGCGCAGGTCCATGGGCCAGCAGGCCGGCGGCGAAGTGGTAGGCCAGCTTCGACAGGCCCACGCCGCTGGGGTCGGACGGGTCGTGGAAGAGGTTCTTGTTGCTGGCGCTGGCGATCGACAGATGGAAGTGCATGCCGTTGCCGGCGCGCTTGGGATCGGGCTTGGGCATGAACGAGCAGATCATGCCCAGGTCGTTGGCGATCTCGCCGGCGGCCATGCGGAAGAAGGTGAAGCGGTCGGCCGATTCCATGGCGTCGCTGTAGGTGTAGTTGATCTCGAACTGGCCGTTGGCGTCCTCGTGGTCGATCTGGTAGATGTCGAAGCCCACCGGCTGCAGGGCCTCGGTCAGGCGTTCGAGGAACTCGCGGGAGCGCGACAGGCCCTTGTAGTCGTAGCAGGGCTTGTCGAGGTTGTCCGAGGCGTCCACCAGTTGCAACTTGCCCTGGGCGTCGCGGCGGAACAGGCTGAATTCCGGCTCCAGCCCGGTGTTCAGCACCCAGCCCTTGTCGGCCAGGCGCTGCACCTGCTGCTGCAGCACGAAGCGGCTGTCGTAGGGGTGCGGCTTGCCGTCGACGTGGCCGATGCACACGACGCGGCCGTAGCCCGGCTGCCAGGGCACCGGGATCAGCGTGGAGAGGTCGCCGCGGGCCATGAAGTCCGGGCCGTGGGGCTCCATGCCCATGCCGCAGATGGCGAACCCGGCGAACCCGGCGCCCTCCTCGGCCACCGCCTTGAGGCCGGACACCGGCACCGACTTGGTCTTCGCCGCGCCGTGGATGTCGACGAACTGGGCCAGCACGTACTTGATGCCGTGCTGGTCGATGGTGCGCTGGGTTTCGCTTGGCAACATGGGGGAGCTCTCCGGTTGAATGGGCAAGGCGTTGTCGGTGCCTGGGGCGGTTTGCGCCGGGGCTTTCGCCCCTCGAATTCCGCTCAGGAAACTTACTTTCCCATTAGGAATGCAATGCCAGTGCCAAGTCCGGAGCGCCGTGATGGGAGGCAGCCACGGCGGCTTTTCTTCTGTATATATGGGAAACTTGCTTTCACTGTGGGAAAGTTGCCAAGCCGCAGCCGCCCCTCCGCACTTTCTCAGTGCGAAATAAATATTCTTGAACCTAAACCGTGCAGGAACCCTGAATGTCGACCGAGACCCAACCGCGCCTCCGCCTGGAGCAGTACCTGG
The DNA here is from genome assembly GCF_052367875.1 of Pseudomonas sp. A6. NCBI lineage: Bacteria > Pseudomonadati > Pseudomonadota > Gammaproteobacteria > Pseudomonadales > Pseudomonadaceae > Pseudomonas > Pseudomonas sp. A6. The sequence continues at coordinate 4,211,709 of NZ_CP198970.1, forward strand.
GCATGCAGATCAAGCGCCAGCGCCAGGCGCAGGAGCTCAAGCTGGCGGACGTGGCGCGCATCGCGGGGATCAGCCAGGGCATGCTGAGCAAGATCGAGAACGCCCAGGTCTCCACCAGCCTCGACACCCTGAGCCGCCTGTGCGACGTGCTCGGCATGCCGATGTCGAAACTCTTCAGCCAATACGACCAGCCCGACGGCAACGCCCTGCTGGTGAAGGCCGGCGACGGCCTGGAAGTGGTGCGCCGCGGCACCGAGAAGGGTCACACCTACCAGTTGCTCAACCACACCCGCGGGCCGAAGAAGAACTTCGAGGCCTACATGGTCAGCATGGACGACGCCAGCGAGGAGTTCCCGACCTTCTCCCACCCCGGCACCGAGTTCCTCCACCTGCTGGAGGGCGAGCTGGTGTACCGCCACGGCAACCAGCTCTACCCCATGCAGGCCGGCGACAGCCTGACCTTCGACGGCGAAACGCCCCACGGCCCGGAGAAGCTGGTGCAGGTGCCGATACGGCTGTTGTCGATCATGAACTACGGCAACGATTGAGCGGCCGGGAGACCAGGCACAGTATTCCCCTGTAGGAGCGAGCTTGCTCGCGAACCGCATGGCACCGCGTTTGTTCGCGAGCAAGCTCGCTCCTACGAAAAGCCATGCCCACCTGCAACGTAGGAGCGGACCTTGTCCGCGATAGCCGGAATCACCGGCGCGGTTCGCGGATGAGATCCGCTCCTACGCTGCCCTACCGCTCCATTCCCATGTAGGAGCGCGCCCTGCGCGCGAAATCGCGGGCAGGGCCCGCTCCTACAGTCCGAGGTGAAGCGTGATTCCCGCGTAGGGCGCATAACCGTTCGCGGTTATCCGCCGATGTCAACGCCTGCACCGTCCCCCTGTAGGAGCGAGCTTGCTCGCGAACCGCATGGCATCGCGTTTGTTCGCGAGCAAGCTCGCTCCTACGAAAAGCCGTGCCCACCTGCAACGTAGGAGCGGACCTTGTCCGCGATAGCCGGAATCACCGGCGCGGTTCGCGGATGAGATCCGCTCCTACGCTGCCCCACCGCTCCATTCCCATGTAGGAGCGCGCCCTGCGCGCGAAATCGCGGGCAGGGCCCGCTCCTACGGTCCAAGGTGAGGCGTGATTCCCGCGTAGGGCGCATAACCGTTCGCGGTTATCCGCCGATGTCAATGCCTGCACCATCCCCTTGTAGGAGCGAGCTTGCTCGCGAACCGCATGGCACCGCGCTTGTTCGCGAGCAAGCTCGCTCCTACGAAAAGCCGTGCCCACCTGCAACGTAGGAGCGGACCTTGTCCGCGATAGCCGGAGATTCCGGCGCGATTCGCGGATGAGATCCGCTCCTACGCTGCCCCACCGCTCCATTCCCATGTAGGAGCGCGCCCTGCGCGCGATTCGCGGGCAGGGCCCGCTCCTACAGTCCGAGGTGAGGCGTAACTCCCACGTAGGGCGCATAACCGTTCGCGGTTATCCGCCGATGTCAATGCCTGCACCGTCCCCCTGTAGGAGCGAGCTTGCTCGCGAACCGCATGGCACCGCGTTTGTTCGCGAGCAAGCTCGCTCCTACGAAAAGCCGTGCCCACCTGCAACGTAGGAGCGGACCTTGTCCGCGATAGCCGGACGATCCGGCGCGATTCGCGGATGAGATCCGCTCCTACGCTGCCCCACCCTCGCCATTCCCATGTAGGAGCGCGCCCTGCGCGCGAATTCGCGGGCAAGGCCCTCTCCTACAGTCCAAGGTGAAGCGTGATTCCCACGTAGGGCGCATAACCGTTCGCGGTTATCCGCCGATGTCAATGCCTGCACCGTCCCCCTGTAGGAGCGAGCTTGCTCGCGAACCGCATAGCACCGCGCTTGTTCGCGAGCAAGCTCGCTCCTACAAAAAGCCCTTCCCGACCGCTCGGCCGAAAACTTTCCTGCCAGGATAAAAATTTTCCCCAGGGTATGGACCCACGGATTCGCTTCGCCTATAAAAGCGCGAAAGGAAATTTATATTCCCAACAGTAAAAATCCCTTCACCGGCAAAAGCCGTCCCCGCCGGTGAAACTTCCGCCCTTGCGCGCCGAGCTGCCTCCACACATCACGAGGACCCGACATGCACCACGCCCCCAGCCACTTCATCATCCGCATCAGTTGCCCGGCGGTGTCCGGGATAGTCGCGGCGGTGACCACCTACCTGGCCGAGCAGGGTTGCTACATCAGCGAGATGGCGCAGTTCGACGACGAAGGCAGCGGCCGCTTCTTCATGCGCGCCGTGTTCCGCTTCAACGAGGGCCTGGAGGGCGACATCGGCAACATCGAGTCCGGTTTCGCCGACGTGGCCAGCCGCTTCGACATGGACTGGAGCCTGCACAGCAGCGCCAAGCCGATGCGCGTGCTGCTGATGGTCAGCAAGTTCGACCATTGCCTGGCCGACCTGCTCTACCGCCATGCCAAGGGCGAGCTGGAGATGCAGATCACCGCCATCGTCTCCAACCACCTCGACCTGCGCCCCATGGCCGAGCGAGAAGGCATCCGCTTCATCTACCTGCCGGTCACGAAAGACACCAAGGCCCAGCAGGAAGCCGAGCTGCTGAAGATAGTCGCCGAGACCGGCACCGAACTGGTGGTCCTCGCCCGCTACATGCAGATCCTCTCCGACGACCTCTGCAAACAGCTCTCCGGCAAGGCCATCAATATCCACCACTCGTTCCTGCCCGGCTTCAAGGGTGCCAAGCCCTACCACCAGGCCTACGAACGTGGCGTGAAGCTGATCGGCGCCACCGCGCACTACGTCACCAGCGACCTCGACGAGGGCCCGATCATCGAGCAGGAAGTGCAGCGCGTGGACCACGCCTACGCCCCCGACGACCTGGTGGCCATCGGCCGCGACACCGAGACCATCGCGCTGTCCCGCGCGGTGAAGTACCACCTGGAACATCGCGTCTTCCTCAACCACGACCGCACGGTGATCTTCAAATGAATGCCATTCCCAGCGTCAAACTCATCGACGGCAAGGCCACCTCGGCGCGGGTGCTCGCCGAGGTCCGCGAGGAAGTCCTGGCCCTGCGCGAGCACGGCATCCAGCCGGGCCTCGCCGTGGTGCTGGTGGGCAGCGACCCGGCCAGCCAGGTCTACGTGCGCAACAAGGTGCTGCGCGCCGAGGAAGTCGGCATCCGCTCGCTGGAGCACAAGCTGCCGGCGGACACCGGCGAGGCCGCCCTGCTCCAGCTCATCGGCGAATTGAACGAAGACCCGGCGGTGAACGGCATCCTCGTGCAACTGCCGCTGCCCAAGCACATAGACGAGAACCGCGTGCTCCAGGCCATCGACCCGCTGAAGGACGTCGACGGCTTCCACAGCGAGAACGTCGGCGGCCTCAGCCAGGGCCGCGACGTGCTCACGCCCTGCACCCCGGCCGGCTGCATGCGCCTGCTGCACGACACCTGCGGCGACCTAGCCGGCAAGCACGCGGTGGTCATCGGCCGCTCCAATATCGTCGGCAAGCCGATGGCCGCGCTGCTGCTCAAGGCCCACTGCACGGTGACCGTGGTGCACTCGCGCAGCGCCAACCTGCGCGAGCTGTGCCGCCAGGCCGACATCGTGGTCGCCGCCGTCGGCAAGCCGCGCCTGGTCGACGCCAGCTGGCTGAAGCCCGGCGCGGTGGTGATAGACGTGGGCATCAACCGCATCGACGAGGACGGCCGCAGCAAGCTGGTCGGCGACGTCGACTTCGCCAGCGCCCTGTCCCAGGCCGCGGCCATCACCCCGGTGCCCGGCGGCGTCGGGCCGATGACCATCGCCTACCTGATGAAGAACACCCTGGCCGCCGCGCGCCTGCAACGCGCCGGCGCCACCGCGGAGTAAGCAGCATGCCTTTCGCCCTCCTGAAATACGGCCTGAGCGCCGACTACCCGGTGGAAGTCGACCTGCCGCCGCCCTGCGAGCTGAAGCCGCGCTACGACGTGGTGATCATCGGCGGCGGCGGCCACGGCCTGGCTACCGCCTACTACCTGGCCAAGTACCACGGCGTGACCAACGTCGCGGTGCTGGAGAAGGCCTACCTGGGCGGCGGCAACACCGCGCGCAACACCGCGGTGATCCGCTCCAACTACCTCACCAGCGAGGGCGTGAAGTTCTACGCCGAATCGGTGCGGATGTTCCAGGGCCTGTCCAACGAGTTCGACTTCAACATCATGTACTCCGAGCGCGGCCAGCTGACCCTGGCCCACACCGACGCCACGGTGCGTGCCTTCCGCCAGCGCGCCGAGGTGAACAAGCACTTCGGCGGGCGCACCGAGATGCTCGACCGCCAGCAGATCCGCGAGCTGGTGCCCACGCTCAACCTCGACCCCGGGCACCTGCCGGTGATCGCCGGGCTCTGGCACATCGACGGCGCCACCGCGCGCCACGACGCCGTGGCCTGGGGCTACGCCAAGCAGGCGGCCAAGCGCGGCGTGGAAATCCACCAACTCACAGAAGTGCAGGACCTGGTGGTGCGCAACGGCCGCATCGAGGCGGTGAAGACCAACCGCGGCACCGTGCAGTGCGGCTGCGTGGTCCAGGCCATCGCCGGGGCCAGCTCGCTGCTGATGGCCAAGGCCGGCATCCGCGCGCCCATCCACACTTACCCGCTGCAGGCCATGGTCACCCAGCCGTTCAAGCCGTTCCTCGACCCGCTGGTGAGCTCCTCGGCGCTGCACTGCTACGTGCAGCAGACCAGCCGCGGCGAGATCGTCTTCGGCGGCGGCTCCGACCCCTACCCGCTGTACAACACCCGCTCGACCCTGGACCTGAAGGAAAGCCTGCTGGCCCACGCCATCGAGATGTTCCCCTTCATGGCCAACGCCAAGCTGATGCGCCAGTGGGCCGGGATCACCGACATGACCCCCGACTACAGCCCGATCATGGGCCTGTCGCCGGTCGAGAACTACTACCTCGACGCCGGCTGGGGCACCTGGGGCTTCAAGGCCACGCCCATCTGCGGCAAGACCATGGCCGAGCTTGTGGCCAGCGGCGGCCAGGTGCCGGAGCTGATCGCGCCCTTCGCCCTGGAGCGCTTCAGCCGCTTCCAGCAGGTCAACGAAATGGGCGCCACCGCGGCCAGCCACTGAGGATGCGCAGATGAAGATCATGACCTGCCCGCTCAACGGGCCCCGCAACATCAGTGAGTTCACCTACGGCGGCGAATTCAAGCGCATGCCCGACCCGGCCGGCTGCTCCGACGCCGAGTGGGCCGACTACGTGTTCAACAGCGACAACGCCGCCGGCGTGGTGCTCGAGTGGTGGCTGCACAACGCCTCCAGCTACTGGTTCCTGGCCGAGCGCCACACCGTCACCGACCAGGTGATCCGCACCTTCGACCCGAAGGAAATCTTCGACCGCCGCATCGACTTCGCCCCGCAGGAGACCGCCCAATGAGCGCCCTCACCCGCCTGCCCGCCCCCATGGGCCTGCTGATCGACCGCACGCGGCCGCTGCGCTTCTCCTTCGACGGCCGCGACTACCAGGGCTACGAGGGCGACAGCATCGCCAGCGCCCTGCTCGGCAACGGCCGCTGGCTGCTCTCGCGCTCGTTCAAGTACCACCGCCCGCGCGGCCCGCTGACCCTCGCCGGGCAGGACGCCAACGCCCTGGTGCAGTTGCCCGACGAGCCCAACGTGCTGGCCGACATGCACCCCGCCCGCGAAGGCCTGGCGGTGGAAGGCCAGAACTTCTCCGGCAGCCTCGACAACGACCGCGACGCCTACCTGGGCAAGTTCTCGCGCTTCATGCCGGTGGGCTTCTACTACCGCTCGTTCTACAAGCCCAAGGGCATGTGGAAGGTGTGGGAACCGCTGATCCGCAAGAAAGCCGGCCTCGGCGTGCTCGACCTGAACTTCAAGCCGCAGTACTACGACAAGGCCTACCTGTTCGTCGACCTGGCGGTGATCGGCGCCGGCCCCGCCGGCCTGCGCGCCGCGCTGGACGCCGCCAACGCCGGGGCCAGGGTGCTGCTGGTGGAGCAGCAGCCGGTGCTCGGCGGCTCGCTGAACTACGCCCGCTTCGACATCGCCGGCCGCCGCGCCGCCGCGCTGCGCGCCGAGCTGGTGGGCGCCGTCGAGGGCCACCCGAACATCCAGGTGCTGACCCAGGCCACCTGCAACGCCTGGTTCACCGACAACTACCTGCCGGTCATCCAGCACAAGCGCATGTACAAGGTGCGCGCCACCCGCTGCCTGGTGGCCGCCGGCTCCTTCGACCAGCCGGTGGTGTTCCGCAACAACGACCTGCCCGGCGTGCTGCTGACCAGCGCCGCGCAGCGGCTGATGAAGCTCTACGCGGTGAAGCCGGGCAAGCGCGCCGTGGTCCTGACCGGCAACGACGACGGCTACCTGGCCGCCCTAGACCTGCAGGAACAGGGCGTGGAGGTGGCCGCGGTGGTGGACATGCGCACCGCGCCGGCCGACGCCGAGCTGGCCGCCGAGCTGCAGCGCCGGCACATCCCGCTGCACGTCGGCAGCACCGTCTACGAGGCCCTGCACGAGGCCGGCATGCGCCACGTCAGCGGCGTCGACATCCGCCGCATCGCCGGCCAGGGCGAGGTCGCCGCGCAAGGCACACAGTTGGCCTGCGACCTGCTGTGCATGTCCGCCGGCTACATGCCGGTCTACCAGCTGTTGTGCCAGGCCGGCGGCAAGCTGGCCTACGAGGTGGAGCGCGCCGAGTTCGCCATCAGCGGCCTGCCCGCCGGGCTGGACATCGCCGGCTCGGTGAACGGCCGCCACGCCCTGGGCAACGTGCTCGCCGACGGCGCCCGTGGCGCCGCCGCGGCCCTCGCCACGCTGGGCCTGGACGCGCCGGCGCCGGCCGCCTTCGCCGGCGAGGCGCAGGTGAACTTCCCCTGGCCGATCTTCCCCCACCCCAAGGGCAAGGACTTCGTCGACTTCGACGAGGACCTGCAGGTGCGCGACATCGTCAACGCCACCCGCAGCGGCTACCGCGACGTGCAGCTGGTCAAGCGCTTCTCCACGGTCGGCATGGGCCCGTCCCAGGGCCGCCACTCGGCTCTGCCCACCGCGCGCCTGGTGGCCCAGGCCACCGGCCGCGGCATCGGCGAAACCGGGGTGACCACCGCGCGCCCACCGTTCGAGGCGGAGAAGCTCGCCCACGTCGCCGGCCGCGCCTTCGACCCCTACCGGCAGACGCCCATGCACCGCCGCCATGTCGAGGCCGGGGCGAAGATGATGCCCGCCGGCATCTGGCAGCGCCCGGCGTTCTACGGCAAGGCCGAGGACCGCGAGCGCTGCATGCAGGAAGAAGCCCGCCACGTGCGCGAGCAGGTCGGCCTGATCGACGTCTCGACCCTCGGCGGCCTGGACGTGCGCGGCCCCGACGCCGCCGAGCTGCTGGAGCGCCTGTACACCTTCGGCTTCGCCAGGCTGGCGGTCGGCCGCACCCGCTACGCGCTGATGACCAACGAGCACGGCGTGGTGATCGACGACGGCGTGTGCGCGCGCCTGGGCGAGCGGCACTTCTACGTCACCGCCACCACCAGCGGCGTCGACCGCATCTACCAGCAGATGCTCAAGTGGAATGCGCAGTGGCGCCTCAACGTGGACATCGCCAACGTCACCGCCGCGCTGGCCGCGGTGAACCTGGCCGGCCCGCTGTCGCGCCAGGTGCTGGCCAAGCTCTGCGACGACGTCGACCTGTCCGCCGCGGCCTTCCCCTACCTGGGCGTGCGCAGCGGCAAGGTCGCCGGCATCCCGGCGCGCATCCTGCGGGTGGGCTTCGTCGGCGAGCTGGGCTACGAGGTGCACGTGCCGGCGCGCTTCGCCGAGCGCCTGTGGGACGCGCTGATGGAAGCCGGCGCCGAGCACGGCATCCGCCCCTTCGGCGTGGAGACCCAGCGCCTGCTGCGCCTGGAGAAGGGCCACGTGATCATCGGCCAGGACACCGACGGCATGACCCACCCGGCGGAGATCGACATGCAGTGGGCGATCGGCCGCAAGAAGCCGTTCTTCGTCGGCAAGCGCTCGATCGAAATCCTCGAGGCGCAGCCGCTCAAGCGCAAGCTGGTGGGCTTCGTCCTGCCCCAGGGCAGCGCCCAGCCGCTGGAGGGCCACCTGGTGCTCGACGGCGCCGACATCAGCGGCAACGTCACCTCCTGCGAGTACTCGCAGAGCCTCGGCCAGATCGTCGGCCTGGCCTACGCCGGCGCCCACCAGGCCACCCCGGGGATGCAGATCCCGATCCGCGTGGAGGGCGGCGCGATGGTGCGCGCCACCGTCGTCCAACTGCCCTTCTACGACCCGCAGAACCTGCGCCAGGAGCTCTGAGCCATGTCCAGCCTGAAAGCCGAAGACTTCATCGAACGCAGCCCGCTGTACCCGCTGCACCGCGGCGCGCGCCTGGCCGCCCTGGGCCGCGCCGCCATAGTCGCGCGCTACGGCGAGCAGGAAGAGCACGCGCAGTTGCGCAGCTGCGCGCTGATCGACCTGAGCAACCTGCCCCGCGCCGGTTTGCGCGGGGCCGACGCCGCCGCCTACCTGCAAGCCCGCGGCTACGCCCTGCCCGAGGCGCCCAACCGCGCCCTGCGCCAGGCCGACGGCGGCCTGGTGGCGCGCCTGTCGCAGACCGAGTACCTGCTGCTGGGCAGCCTCCACGACGGCGGCGCGCGCGTCGCCGCCGAAGAGGCCGCCTGGCAGCTGGACGACAGCGCCAACTACCTGCTGCCGCGCCAGGACAGCCACGCCTGGCTGCAACTGAGCGGCGAGCACTACGCGCAGGTGATGGCCAAGCTCTGCGGCGTCGACCTGCGCCCGGCGGCCTTCGGCCCCGGCGCGGTGGCGCAGACCTCGGCGGCGCGGCTCAACGTCATCGTCATCAACGCCAGCGACGACGACCTGCCCAACCTGCAGATCCTCTGCGACCGCGCCTCGGTACAGTACTTCTGGGAAGCGCTGCTCGACGCCATGGCCGAGTTCGACGGCCGCCCGGTGGGCATCGACGCCCTGCTCGACTGACCGGCCGGCGGCGCCCCGCGACGGGCGCCGCCGTGGAGGCCCCATGAGTGAAAGCGACTACCGCGTGCCGGCCCTGGAACGCGGCCTGAACCTGCTCGGGCTGTTCAACGCCCGCCAACGCAGCCTGGGCATGAACGAGATGGCCGAGCGCCTGGGGGTGAGCCCCTCGGCGCTCTACCGCATCGTCCAGACGCTGCAGGACATGGGCTACCTGAACCGCCTGGAGCGCAACCAGTACGAACTGGGCGCGCGGGTGATCTCCGACGGCTTCGCCTACCTGAGCAGCCGCGACATCGTGGAAATCGCCCTGCCGCACCTCAACGCCCTGCGCGACAGCACCTCGCTGTCGTGCCACCTGAGCATCCGCGAGCAGACCGACAGCCTGTACATCTACCGCGCCTTCGCCCCGCAGCGGCTGACGGTGAACATCCCGGTGGGCACCCGCCTGCCCTGCCACGTCACCGCCCTGGGCCGGGTGCTGCTCACCGCCCTGGACGAGGACGGCCTGGCCCAGCTCTACCAGCAGGTGCGCCTGGACGACTACCCGCCGCCGGCGCCGCGCACCCTGCTGGAACTGCAACACACCATCGCCGAGGACCGCGAACGCGGCTGGGTGCTGCACCGCTCGGACTACTCCACCGCCATCGCCACCGCCATCCGCGACCGCAGCGGCCAGGTGGTGGCCGCCATCAACCTGTCCGGCCCGGAGGCGGTGCTGGCCACGCCCAGCGCGGAAGGCCGCTACCTGGGCCTGTTGCGGGAGACCGCGGCGGACATTTCCGCCGAGCTGGTGCTCTAGGCCAGCCGGGGCGGCGGCCCAGCCGCCCCGTGCCGCTCACCTCGCCCCGATAGATTGGTTGAGTACGCTTTTTCTCACCTTCAGGTTTCAAAAACCTCACGCAAGCCCTCCCCCTTCAATCCCTTTCCCCAGCGCCCCAGCCCGTCTCCGGCGCGCGTCGGCGGCCGCTTGGCGGCCTGACGCGACCGACCATTGCGCCCTGTGCCCGGCCGACGCAGCCGACCGGTCGGTCATTCGCTGAAGAAAAAGCCCGCGACCTCTGTTGACAGGTTTTGCCCATCGCCCATACGCTGAATACATCGCTGCACACATCAAAGCGTACAACACACCACACAGCGATGAAAGTTGTTTGCCTTCTGCCTACAAAAACAAATTTACGGAGAGGTCAAAATGGCTCGTATGTTCCCCCGCTCCATCCGCAAGGCCCTCGCCTGCGCGGCCGCCGTCGGCGCGCTGCTCACCCAGACCCCGTCCCAGGCCGCCGATACGTCCATGTGGCAGGGCGTGCAGAAGGCCGGCGTATTGCGCTGCGGCGCGGCGGTCGCCGCGCCCTATGTGATGCGTGACGCCAGCAGCGGCCAGTACAGCGGCTACTTCGTCGACCTGTGCCGCGACTTCGGCGAGAAGGTGCTGAAGGTCAAGGTGGAGTTCGTCGACACCAACTGGGACAACCTCGTCGCCGGCCTGCAGAGCGGCAAGTGGGACCTGGCCATGGCCCTCAACCAGACGCCCGAGCGCGCCCTGGCGGTAGCCTTCTCGGCGCCGGCCACCGACTACCAGGTGTCGCTGGTGGTGAACAAGGAGAACCCCAAGTTCAGCGGCGCCGGCAACGCCATCGCCGACTACGACAAGCCCGGCGTGACCTTCGCGGTGATGTCCGGCACCGCCCAGGACAAGGCGATTTCCTCTGTGCTCAAGCAGGGCACCGTCATGCGCCTGCCGGGCATGGACGAAACGCGCCTGGCGCTGATGTCGCGGCGCGCCGACGTGCTGGTCGACGCCAGCGACACCAACCACCTGTTCGCCATGGCCAACGACTGGGCCAGGGAAGTCCTGCCCAAGCCGGCCCTGGCCAAGCAGGGCGTGGCCTTCGGCATGCGCCGCGACATCTCCGCGGCGGACCTGCAGGTGCTGAACATCTACGTGACCCAGCGCCGCGAGACCGGCGAGATCGACCGCCTGGTCGACAAGGCCTCCGCCGAAGTCAACGCCAAGACCGCCGCCAAGTAACTCCTGCCGACACCGGGGGCCGCGCAACGGCGGCCCCCGCGGAGAACACCGCTCATGAATACCCCGCGTTTGGTGGCTGCCCAGCCACAGGCTCCGTTCGCCCCGGATTCCACCGCCGGCGGCGACTTCATCCAGCTCCGAGGCGTGTGCAAGGCCTACGGCGAACAGCTGGTGGTGATGGACGACATGGACCTGGACATGCGCGCCGACGACCGCCTGGTCATCATCGGCCCGTCCGGCAGCGGCAAGAGCTCGCTGCTGCGGGTGCTGATGGGCCTGGAGGGCATCCAGGGCGGCAGCATCGCCTTCCAGGGCCAGCCCTACATCAGCGGCGGCCAGCGCCGCGGCAAGCCGCTGAACGAGGCGCTGCGCACGCAGATCGGCATGGTCTTCCAGCACTACACGCTGTTCCCGCACCTGTCGGTGCTGGGCAACCTGATTCTCGCCCCGTGCAAGGTCCATGGCCTGTCCCGGGCCGCGGCCACGGAGAAGGCCCGCGCCTACCTCGCCCGCCTGGGCCTGGAGAGCAAGCTGCACGCCTACCCCAGCCAGCTCTCCGGCGGCCAGAAGCAGCGCGTGGCCATCGCCCGCGCGCTGATGCTCGAACCCAAGCTGATGCTGTTCGACGAAGTCACCTCGGCGCTGGACCCGGAGATGGTCATCGAGGTGCAGAACGTGATGCTGCAACTGGCCGAGCAGAAGATGGCGATGATCATCGTCACCCACGACATGCACTTCGCCCGCCACATCGCCACCCGCGTGGTGTTCTGCGCCAACGGCAAGGTGGTCGAGCAGGGCCCGCCCGAGCAGATCTTCAGCCAACCCAGGGAAGCCCGCACCCGCGAGTTCCTGGAAAAGGTCGTGCACCTGGATTGAGGGCGGCGCCATGAATTACCAATTCGACTTCCATTTCTTGAGCGGCAGCCTGCCGGCGCTGCTCGGCGGCCTGAAGGTCACCCTGGAGCTGGCCCTGGTGTCGAACCTGATCGGCCTGGTCTGCGGCTTCGGCCTATGCCTGATGACCCTCAGCCGCTGGTTCTTCGTCCGCTGGCCGGCGCAGCTGTTCATCGAGTTCTTCCGCTGCACCCCGGCGCTGCTGCAGATCGTCTGGTTCTTCTACTGCGTGCCGATGCTCTTCAACGTGTTCATCGACCCCATCGCCATGGGCTTCCTGGCCCTGGGCCTGAACCTCACCGCGTTCAACGCCGAGGCCTACCGCGCCGGCGTGCAGGCGGTGCCGCGCGAGCACCTGGACGCCTGCGTCGCCCTGGGCCTGAAGCCCTGGCAGCGCACGCTCTACGTTGTGCTGCCACAGGCCCTGCGCAGCGCGGTGCCGGTGCTGATGACCAACGGCATCGGCAGCCTGCAGCAGAGCGCCCTGGTGGCGATAGTCGCGGTGTCCGACCTGATGTACGTCGGCAAGAGCCTGGCCACCGAGGCCTACCGCCCCCTGGAAACCTACACCCTGATCGCCCTCGTCTACTTCGCCCTGTCGCTGCCCATCGGCCAGCTGGTGCAGTACCTGGAGCGGCGCCAGGACCTGGCGACGCAGCGCTGAGGAAACCGCCATGAGCCTCGATTTTTCCGTCGTCTTCTCCTACTGGCAGGTGCTGCTCAAGGGCCTGGCCCTGACCCTCGCCTTCACCCTCGGCTGCGCCCTCATCGGCAGCCTGGCCGGCTTCGTCCTGGCCCTGCTGCGCAACGTGCGCAGCCGCCTGCTGAAGCTGCCGGTGACGCTGTTCGTCGAGTTCTTCCGCGGCACGCCGCTGCTGATCCAGCTGTTCTGGGTGTTCTTCTGCTTCCCGGTGGTGTTCGGCCTGGACATCCCGCCCTACGTCTCGGTGGTGATCTCGCTGACGCTGTACATGGCGGCCATCACCAGCGAGACCTTCCGCGGCGCGCTCAAGTCCATCGCCGGCGAGCAGCACGACGCCTGCACCGCGCTGGGCCTGACGCCGCGGGTGAAGGTGCTCTACGTGGTGTTCCCGCAGGCGCTGCTGCGCGCGGTGCCGCCGCTGCTGTCGAACGTCGTCAGCCTGTTCAAGGAGAGCGCGCTGATCTCCTCCGTCGGCGTCGCCGACCTGATGTTCGTCGGCCAGAACATCTCCAACAGCACCGCGCGGCCGGTCGAGTTCCTCTCCGCCGTCGCGGTCATCTACTTCCTCGTGGCTTTCCCGCTGACCCGCCTGGTCGGCGTGATCGAAGCCCGGATGCTCAGGCGCTACGCCTACTAACCCCCCACCACCGATGCGGAGATCCACCATGCAACTCACTGGCATCCTGCCCGCCCTCGTCACGCCCTTCGACAAGTCCGGCGCGGTCGACCACGACACCCTGGCCTCGATCCTCGAATACCAGCTCAAGGCCGGTGTCAGCGGCTTCGTCCCGCTGGGCTCGACCGGCGAGTACTACGCGCTCACCAACGAGGAGCGCCGCCAGGTCCTGGCCACGGTCAAGGAAGTGGTCGGCGAGCGCGGCACCCTGATCGCCGGCGCCAACGGCTCCTGCACCCGCGAGGTGCTGGAGCAGGTCAAGCAGACCGTGGAAGCCGGCTACACCAACCTGCTGATCGCCCCGCCCTACTACGCGCTGCCGTCCCAGGAAGAACTGCTGGCGCACTACCGGACCATCCTGGAGACCTTCCCGGAAATCAACCTGGTGCTCTACAACTACCCGGTGCGCACCAACGTCGAGGTCGGCATGGGCGTGGTCCAGGCGCTGGCCGAGCACCCGCGGGTCATCGCCATCAAGGAAAGCAGCGGCAACCTGCTGCGCGCCATCGAGATCGGCACCAGCTACAAGGACAAGGTGCAGCTGTCCTGCGGCTCCGACGACCAGGCCCTGGACTTCTTCCTCTGGGGCGCCAGCAGCTGGATCTGCGGCCCGGCCAACTGCTTCCCCGACCAGGTGACCGACTTCTACCGCAAGTTCGCCTCCGGCGACCTGGCCGGCGCCCAGGACGTGATGCGCAGCCTGTTCCCGGTGATGGCCAGCCTGGAAAGCGGCAAGTTCGTGCAGAAGGTGAAGTACGGCTGCGAGCTGGCCGGCTTCAGCGCCGGCAACGCGCGCGCCCCGCTGCTGCCGCTGACCGACGAAGAAAAGGCCGAATTCCGCAAGGTATTCGAGGCTTCCCAGCGCTGAGCGCATGGACGCCGCTGCCCGCCCCGGCAGCGGCGTCCCCTGGAGGACGCACCCCATGAGCCGACAGAGTTTCACCTGCATCGAAGGCCATACCGAAGGCATGCCCGTGCGCATGGTCATCGACGGCGCCCCCGAGCTGCACGGCGCCAGCATGAGCGAAAGGCGCCAGCACTTCCTGGCCGAGCACGACTGGATCCGCCGGGCGCTGATGCTCGAACCGCGCGGCCACGCGCACATGTCGGGCACCCTGCTCTACCCGCCCGTGAGCGAGGACGCCGACCTCGCGCTGCTGTTCATCGAGACCTCCGGCTGCCTGCCCATGTGCGGCCACGCCACCCTCGGCTCGATCACCTTCGCCCTTGAATCCGGCCTGGTCCGGCCGAAGACGCCGGGCACGGTGATCGTCGACGTCCCCGCCGGGCGCGTCAGCGCGCAATACCGCATGCAGGACGGCAAGGTCGGCGGCGTGCGCTTCACCAACGTGCCGAGCTTCCTCCTGCACCGCGACCTGAGCATCCGGCTGCCGGCCCTCGGCGAGCTGCGCCTGGACATCGCCTACGGCGGCAACTTCTACCCGATCATCGAGCCGCAGCCGAACTACCCCGGCTGCGAGCACTTCACCCCGCAGCAATTGCTGGCCTGGGGGCGCGAAGTGCAGGCGCTGGTGAACCGCGAGTTCGCCGTGGCGCACCCCGAGGACGCCAGCATCCGCGGCGTGAAGCACTGCATGTGGGCCGGCCGCCCCTTGGCAGCCGACGCCGATGGGCGCAGCGTAGTGATTGCCGGCGACAGCCTGATCGACCGCTCGCCCTGCGGCACCGGCACCTCGGCCCGGGTGGCCCAGCGCCATGCCCGCGGCCTGCTGGCGCGCGACGCCGTGTTCCGCCATGAAAGCCTGATCGGCAGCCGCTTCGACGGCCGCGTCGAGGAAGTCCTGGCCCTGGCCGACGGCACGCCGGCGGTGCGCCCGAGCATCGAGGGCCGGGCCTGCATCACCGGCCGCGCCGAACATTACGTCGACAGGGCCCAGCCCTACTGGCAGGGTTTCAGCCTGGAAGACTTCACCGACCACCGCAGCCCGGAAGAGACCGTGAAATGAACGATCCGCAAGCCGCTTCGCAAAACGCCATCGTCGTCGGTGGCGGCATCGTCGGTGTCTGCTGCGCCCTGTACCTGCAGCGCGAAGGCTACCGCGTGACCCTGGTGGACCCGGCCGCGCCGGGCGACAGCACGGCGAAATGGAGCTGCGGGCAGATGGCGGTGAGCGAGGTCATCCCGCTGTCCAAGCCGGGCATCCTGATGAAGGTGCCCGGCTGGCTGCTCGACCAGCGGGGCCCGCTGGCCCTGCGCCCCAGCGCGCTGCCGGGCATCCTGCCGTGGTTCCTGCGCTTCGTCGCCTGCGCGCGGCATTCGAAGATCGCCGAGATCGCCCGCGACATGGCGCGCCTCACCCACCACGTCTACGAGGACTACGCGCCGCTGCTCGACGCCTGCGCGGACAAGAGCCTGCTCGGCCAGCGGCCGATCATCGAGGTGTTCGACTCGCCCGCCGCCCTGGTCCACGAGCGCCCGCACCTGGAGCTGCGCAAGTCGCTGGGCTTCCAGTCCGAGGAACTCGACGGCGCCGCCATCGGCGACCTCGAACCGGCCCTGGCCGGCAAGTTCCAGCACGGCCTGCTGTTCCCCGACTGGCGCGCGGTGAACGACACCGAAGGCTTCATCGCCGCCCTCACCGAAAGCTTCGTCGCCCAGGGCGGCATCCGCGTGCGCGAGCGGGTGAAGCACATCGACGAAAGCGCCGAGCGCGCCGCCGGCGTCACCCTGGCCGACGGCAGCCGCTACCCCGCCCAACTGGTGGTGGTGGCCGCCGGCACCGGCTCGCGGCAGTTCTTCGAGCAGCTCGGGGTGAGCATCCCGCTGGCCGGCATCGCCGGCTACCAGGCGGTGCTGCCCACCCCGGGCGTGGACATCCGCCATTCGGTGATCTACGCCGACGGCGGCTTCTGCTTCGCCCCCATGACCCGCGGCCTGCAGATCGGCGGCACCATCGAGTTCGCCGGCCCCAACGCCGAACCCAACTTCCGGCGCGCCGAGATCATCCTGGAAAAGGCCCGCCGCGTGCTGCCGCAGCTCGACACCGCCAAGGTCGAGTTCGGCGTCGGCTACCGCCCCTTCCTGCCCGACACCAAGCCGGTGATCGACCGCTCGCCGCGCCTGGGCAACGTACTCATGGCCTTCGGCCACGGCCAGCTCGGCCTCACCCTGGGCGCCACCACCGGCCGCCTGGTCGCCGACCTCGCCGCCGGCCGCCGCCCGGCCCAGAACCTCAGCCCCTTCAGCGCTCGCCGCTTCGCCTTCATCGGAGGAACCGCATGAACTACCAGCAGCTCTACATCGACGGCCAATGGCTCGCCCCCGCCCAGGGCGGCAGCTTCGACACCTTCGACCCCAGCGACGAAACCCTCCTCGCCCGGGTGGCCGCCGCCACCGCCGAGGACGTGGACGCCGCGGTGCGCGCCGCCCGCCGGGCCTTCGACGAAGGCCCCTGGCCGCGCATGAGCGGGGCCGGGCGCGCCGCCGTGCTGCGGCGTATCGCCGAAGGCATCCGCGGCCGCCAGCAGGAACTGGCCGAACTGGAAGTGCGCGACAACGGCAAGCCGCTGCCCGAGGCGCTGTGGGACATCGGCGACACCGCCGGCTGCTTCGACTTCTACGCCGGGCTGGCGGAAAAGCTCGACGCCGGCCAGGAGCAGGAAATCGCCCTGGCCGACGAGCGCTTCAGCTCGGTGGCGCGCAAGGAGCCGGTGGGCGTGGCCGGCGCCATCATCCCCTGGAACTTCCCCATGCTGATGGCCGCCTGGAAGGTCGCCCCGGCCCTGGCCGCCGGCTGCGCCATGGTGCTCAAGCCCTCGGAATTGACGCCGCTGACCGCCCTGCACCTGGCCCAGATCGCCCATGAAGCCGGCCTGCCGGCGGGCGTGCTCAACGTGGTGACCGGCCTGGGCGCCGACGCCGGCGCGCCGCTGGCCGAGCACCCGGGCGTGGACAAGCTGGCCTTCACCGGCAGCGTGCCCACCGGCAGCCGGATCATGCAGGCCGCCGCCCGCGACATCAAAAACATCAGCCTGGAGCTGGGCGGCAAGTCGCCCTTCGTGATCTTCGCCGACAGCGACATCGAGGCCGCCGTGGAGTGGATCCTCTTCGGCATCTTCTGGAACCAGGGCGAAGTCTGCTCGGCCACCTCCCGCGTGCTGGTGCAGCGGGCGCTGTACGAACCGCTGCTGGCGCGCCTGGCCGAAGAGGCGCGGAAGATCACCATCGGCAACGGCCTGCGCGAAGGCGTGCTGCTCGGCCCGCTGGTCAACAAGGCGCAGTACGACAAGGTGCTGCAGGCCATCGCCCGCGGCCAGGAAGAAGGCGCGCGGCTGGTCTGCGGCGGCGAACGCCCGGCCGGCCTGGACAAGGGTTATTACGTGCAGCCGACGGTGTTCGCCGACGTGCCCGAAGACGCCTGGATCTGGAACGAGGAAATCTTCGGCCCGGTGGTCTGCGTGCGCCCGTTCGACAGCGAGGACGAAGCCGTGCGCTCGGCCAACGCTTCGCGCTTCGGCCTGGGCGCCGCGGTGATGTCCCGCGACCTGCCGCGCTGCGAGCGCGTCGCCCGGCGGTTCCGTGCCGGCATCGTGTGGATCAACTGCTCGCAACCGACCTTCAGCGAGGCGCCCTGGGGCGGCTACAAGCACAGCGGCATCGGCCGCGAGCTGGGCGAATGGGGCCTGAACAACTACCTGGAAACCAAGCAGATCACCCGCTACGACAGCGAGCAGCCCTGGGGCTGGTACATCAAGTGAGGTGCGACTGATGCGCTGGAAGAAGACGCTGCAACTGGCCGACGTGCACTGCGAAGGCGAGATCGGCAAGGTCATCACCGGCGGGGTGCTGGGCATCCCCGGCGAGACCCTGCTGGACAAGATGAACTACATCAACGAGGTCGACGACAGCCTGCGCCGCCTGGTGGTCATGGAGCCGCGCGGCTGCCTGCAGATGTCGGTGAACCTGCTGCTGCCGCCGACGCGCCCGGAAGCCGACGCCGCCTTCATCGTGCTGCAGGCGGACAAGGCCCACCCGATGTCGGGCAGCAACTGCATCTGCGTGGTCACCGCGCTGCTGGAGCTGGGCATGCTGCCGATGCAGGAGCCGGAAACCACCGTGGTGCTGGACACCCCCGCCGGCCTGGTCACCGCCCGCGCGCGCTGCGCCGACGGGCGCTGCCTGGGCGTGTCGCTGGACATGGTGCCGGCCTTCGTCGAGCAACTGGACGTGCCGATCGACGGCGGCGAGTTCGGCCCGCTGAAGGCCGACATCGCCTTCGGCGGCGTGTACTACGCGCTGATCGACGTCGAGCAGGTTGGCCTCGCCATCGCCCCGGAGAACGCCCGCGAGCTGGCCGATGCCGGCGTGAAGCTGCGCGGCCTGATCAACCAGCAGGTGCGCGTGCGGCACCCGCTGTACCCGCAGATCGACGAGGTGGCCTACGTGATGTTCCGCAACCGCCTGGACGCGCGCACCTACCAGACCTGCACCACCCTGCCGCCGGGGCGCGTCGACCGCTCGCCCTGCGGCACCGGCAGCTCGGCCAACCTCGCCACGCTGAGCGCGCGCGGCCTGGTGCGGCCCGGCGAGCGCCTGGTGTCGCGCTCCACCATCGGCGGCGAGTTCCAGGTGGAACTGCTCGGCACCACGGACGTGGCCGGCAAGCCGGCGGTGCTGCCGCGGGTGGAAGGCCGCGCCTGGCTGTACGGCATCCAGCAGATCGGCGTCGACCCGGACGACCCGCTGGCCGCGGGCTTCATGCTCAGCGACACCTGGGGCCCGGCGTTTCCGCGCTGAACGCGGCCACGCTAAGATGGCGGGCTGGTCTGTATGACACAGCCCGCGCACACCGAGACCTGATGATGGCCAAAGAAGAAGAAGTGGAAAGCCCCGGGCGCCGCCATGGCGGGCGCTATATCTACGAGGAGCTGCGCAAGCAGATCCTCACCCTCAAGCTCAAGCCCGGCGTGCAGCTGGACGAGGTCTCCCTGGCGGCGCAGTTCGGCCTGTCGCGCTCGCCGGTGCGCGATGCCCTGGCCCGGCTGACCAGCGAAGGCCTGGTCACCATCCTGCCCAACCGCACCACCCTGGTCACCCCCTTCGAGATCGAGGAGTTCCCCAACTACGTGGCCGCGCTGGACCTCATCCAGCGGGCGGTCACCCGCCTGGCCGCGCTCCAGCGCAGCGACGAGGACCTGCAGGCGATCCGCAAGGCCGACGCGGCCTACATGGCGGCGGTGGAATCCGGCGACTTCCAGGCGATGTCCGAGCTGAACAAGGCCTTCCACATGGCCATCGCCGAGGCCGGGCGCAACCCCTACTTCGTCAGCTACTACGAACGCCTGCTGGGCGAAGGCCAGCGCCTGCTGCACCTGCACTTCGACTACATCGTCAGCTCGGCCGGCACCGCCCGCCTGGGCCGCGACCACGAGGAAATCATCGAAGCCATCGCCGCCCGCGACGCGGAAGCCGCCGAAAAGGCCGCCCACGAGCACACCATGCTGTTCCAGCGCCGCTTCCTGGAATACATGCAGCAGAACCTGACGGCGAAAATGAGCCTGGCCTGAACTTCAACCGACACAGGAGCAAGGGATGTCTTCCGCGAAACCGCTGTGCGGGCAAAACATTCTGGTCACCGGCGGCTCCGGCCAGATCGGCGCGGCCATCGTCCGCCGCCTGGCGCAGGAAGGCGCCCGGCCGATCATCCATTTCGGCCGCGACCGGGCCGGCGCCGAGGCGCTGCTCGCCGCTGTCGGCGGCGAGGGCTGGCTGGTCCAGGCCGACCTGTCGGACGCGCAGGGGCCCTTCCAGCTGTGGCGCGAGGCCCAGGCCCTGGCCGGGCGGGTGCACGGCCTGGTCAACAACGCCGGCATCCGCACGGAAATCTCCATCGATGCCGACGAAGCGGCCTGGACGGCAGCCTGGCAACGGGAATTCCAGGTCAACTTCTTCTCCGCCGCCACGCTGTGCAAGGAAGCCCTGCGCCATTTCCGCGCCCTCGGCGGCGGGCGCATCGTCAACCTCGCCAGCCGCGCCGGGCAACGTGGCTATGCCGCCGACGCCATGCCCTACGGCGCGACCAAGGCGGCGCTGATCAACCTCACCAAATCCATCGCCCGCAGCTTCGGCCAGGACGGCGTGGCGGCGGTGGCCATCGCCCCCGGCTGGGTGCGCACCGACATGGCCGAAGACTTCATCGCCAGGCACGGCAAGGCCGCGGCGGTCGCCGAAATCCCCATCGGCGAAATGGCCGAGCCGGACGAAGTGGCCGAACTGGTGGCCTTCGCCCTGCGGCCCTCGCTGCCGTCCCTGAGCGGCGCGACGCTGGACCTGAACGGCGGCAGCTATATCCGCTAACGGCTGGCCCTGGTCGCCGACCAGGTTGCCGGAGGCCGCCCCGCCCGTTACAACGAGAGGCTGGACATCAGGCGGCTGACAGGGTTTTCTGAAGGGCTTTAGCGGCCACGACAGAACCGAGCGCGTGGCGACCGACAAACTCCGTCCAAGGCGAGGATCGACATGCCGAACGAAACCTACACCCCACCGCGCGTCTGGACCTGGGACAAGGACAATGGCGGCGCCTTCGCCGGCATCAACCGTCCGGTCGCCGGGGCCACCCACGACAAGCCCCTGCCGCGCGGCAAGCATCCGCTGCAGCTGTATTCGCTGGCCACGCCCAATGGCGTCAAGGTGACCATCCTGCTCGAAGAGCTGCTGGAACTGGGCCTGGAGGGCGCGCAATACGATGCCTGGCCCATCAGCATCAGCCAGGGCGAGCAGTTCGGCAGCGGCTTCGTCGAGGTCAACCCGAACTCCAAGATCCCCGCCCTGCTGGATACCGGTCTGGAGCCCGCGCTGCGCGTCTTCGAGTCCGGCTCGATCCTGCTCTACCTGGCCGAGAAGTTCGGGCGTTTCATCCCCGGCGACATCGCCGGGCGCACCGAAACCCTGAACTGGCTGTTCTGGCAGGTCGGCAGCGCCCCCTTCCTGGGTGGCGGCTTCGGCCACTTCTACGCCTACGCGCCGGAAAAGTTCGAGTACCCCATCAACCGTTACGCCATGGAGGTCAAGCGCCAGCTGGACGTGCTCGACCGGCAACTGGCGAGCAACCGCTACGTCGCCGGCAGCGAATACAGCATCGCCGACATGGCGATCTGGCCCTGGTACGGCGCGCTGATGAACAACCAGGTCTATGCCGCCGCCGAGTTCCTCGACGTCGAGACCTACACCCACGTGCGCCGCTGGACGGACGAAATCGGCAAGCGCCCCGCCGTGCAGCGTGGGGTCAAGGTCAACCGGACCTGGGGCGAGGCCCACGAGCAAGTGCCCGAACGCCACGGGCCCGACGACTTCCGGCGCTGAGACGGGCGGCCGGTCAGGCGGAACCGCCGCCGGGCGGCGGCTCCCGGCCACGGGCCGCCTCCATGGCCTGCACCAGGCCGCGGGCGCCGGAGCCCCATTTGGTGATGACCTTCACCGCCTCGGTGAAGGGCACGTCGACCGGGTGCACGCGATGCGCATCCAGCACGTACACGGCGCCGGCGAAGGGCGTCGGCACCGAGGGCACGAACACGGTGTAGCGGCCGTCCTCGAAGGCCTCGATGATGAAGCCGGGTACCAGGGCCTCTTCGATTTCCACCAGGGCCGGCTTCCAGATGCCGTCGTTCTTCTCGCCGGCCACCTGCAGGGTCAGGCTGCGCAGCAGTTCGTAGCCCGGAATCCTTTCGAACACCGAGCGCTCCAGCCGGCCACGGGCCAGCCTTCCCAGGCGGGTGCGCACGGCGAGGCCAATGGCGAAGCAGATCACCAGCACGAGCAGCGCGGACAATATCTGCTGGGCCGGCAGGCTCTCCGGCAGCAGCTGGGTGAAGGGCCGGACCAGTTGGCCGGCCGAGGCGATGCCCTTGAGCAGGAGCAGCAGGGCCAGGTAGATCGGCAGGATGACCAGCAGGCCTGCCAGCACGCACCTGCCGATGAAAGCGACGGCGTTTTTCACGGAAGCACCTCCTCGGGTTGCTGGCCGCGGCCCGTGGAAAACACCTGCGCAGGGTCGGCCACGCGTGCCGGCGGGAGGCCGGCAGGGCTTGGAGATAGCCTAGACGACGGTGGGTCGTTTCACTTTACTGGGCCTGGTCCAATGACTCAGGGTTCACCCTCTCTCCAAGCTCCGTCCTCTACGACGGTCTTAATCTCGTCATTCTCGCGAACGCGGAAAACCAGTTGCCTTGGCTTGGTGGAAGGCCACCCCCGCAAAAAGGAACCAAAAAGGCTTGCCCCGAATACGGGCCCGACAGAGTCGGGCTACCCTCGCGAATTCCCCCGCTACGGAGGCCCGAACTAGGCGTCCCCCACGAGCGTACGTCCCTGTAGCCCGCAGGACTGCGGATGTTTCTCTGGAAATCCGTACGGCGTTATCCGCCGAATCGCGGACGGAGTCCGCTCCTACGGTTACAGGGGAGCGTGGGCGTAGGAGCGGACTTTGTCCGCGATTGGATTCACCGGCCACGCCGGACACCCCGGTGGCACGGCCAACGGCGTATAACCGCGAACGGTTATACGCCCTACGCGCTCAGGATGGCTCCGAACTCGCCGCCCACGCCGAACGGCCCCCTCTCCCTCCGGGTGTATGGACCGGAGACATGGTAGACACCTGTTCGGAGACAAGGTGAACAGATTAGGGAAGCCGTTTGCCAGCGATGCATAGCTGCTCGCGCAGGTCGATCCTGGCAATACGGTGCGTGCTCCAGTACACGTTGTACTGTCCCTCTTCGGTAGTCGGCCGTATCGCGACCGACTCACCGATGAATGCCTTGCCTACCTGGTACGGCCGCCCCTGACAGTAAATTTCACCTTTGCCCTGGACCTTGCGCACCAGGTCCAGCTCATCGTACTGCGGAGCGGGTGGATGCTCCTGATATTCAAGCGGGCTCGGTTGATAACGCTGTTGCGGAACCTGCATGTCCAGTGCCTGGTGCGGACGCTGCTGATTGTAAAGCCCGCGCCAACGATCAAACGCCGCCTGGGCGTGGATCAAGTCATCAAAAACTCGTCCTTGCAGCAATTCGACCTTGAGCGTGCGGTGGAAGCGCTCGTCCTTGCCTTGGGTTTGCGGGTGGTAAGGGCTGGAGTGGCTGGTCCGGATACCCTGGCGCATCAACCAGACCTCCAGGGCCGTGTAATGGGCTTCGGTATCACCCCAGGGGCTGCCATTGTCCATGGTCATACGCCGCGGTAGCCCATAGCGCCTGAAGGTCGCGATGAGGTGGGCCTGCACGGTTTCCCGTCGCTCATCGCTACAACCCTGTAGGCATAGGGCATAGCGGGAGTGGTCATCAAGGATCGTCAGGGGATAGCAACGCCCTTTGGCGAGGGGAAAGTGCCCCTTGAAGTCCATCTGCCACAGATCGTTCGGGGCAACATGTTCGAAGCGTTGCCACGGCTGGCAGCGCTCGCCAGCCTCCGGTTGAATGCAGCCATGGCGGAGCAGGATCGCATGCACAGTGCTTACCGCTGGAGCATCCACCCCCTGATTGAGCA
The DNA here is from genome assembly GCF_052367875.1 of Pseudomonas sp. A6. Classification (NCBI taxonomy): domain Bacteria; kingdom Pseudomonadati; phylum Pseudomonadota; class Gammaproteobacteria; order Pseudomonadales; family Pseudomonadaceae; genus Pseudomonas; species Pseudomonas sp. A6. Next base: position 4,235,508 of record NZ_CP198970.1, read on the forward strand.
AGAGCTGCCGCAACTTGCGTGCGCCCCAGCTCGGATGCTCCTGGCGCAGAGCCACGACGTGCGCTTCGAGATCTTCCGGCGAACGGCCCGGAGAGCGCTTTGGACGTCGTGAGCGATCCTCCAGCCCCTCGCCCGCCTGACCTCGCTTCAGCCATTTGTAACCGGTATTCGGACTGATTCCGAAGCGCCGGCAAAGCTGGCGGAGGTTGGCACCCGGCGTGCTGGCCAAGGCAACGAATTCCTCGCGTACCTGCATTTTGGACACCTCCTGCCAGGGCATCTCACGCTCCTCATGCGTTTCGATGCCTCAGCATGATGTGTTCGCCATGTCTCCGAACACCTGTTCACCATGTCTCCGGTCCATACACCGGGAGAGGGCTGGGGTGAGGGTGCGGAGTCTGGACTGGGCGCCTTCGCTGAACCAAGGCACCACTAATCCCACCGCGACAAGCACCTCAGATCCACTGATCGTTGCGCTTGCGCCGGACCCGCAGCAGGGTGGGCAGGATCAGCCCGACCAGCAGCCCGGCGCCGGCGATGCTGCCGCCGTAGGCCATGTAGCGCATCAGCACCTGCTTGTTCTCGTCGCCCAGCTGCGCCTGCGCCGCGCGCAGTTCGGAGCGGGCCTTGGTGAGTTCGTCGTCGAGGCCGGCGCGGGCCGCCTGCAGTTCGTCGATGAGTTTCTTGCGCGAGTCCAGGGTTTCCTGCATGCCCTGCACGCGGCTCTTCCAGCTGTCGTTGATGCCCGCCAGTTCAGCGCTCAGCTCGCTCACCTTCTGTTCCAGCTGCGGCAGGCGCTCGGCCTGGCCGGGCTTGTCCTGCAGGTCGCGGTTGGGAATCCATACGCTGTTGCCGCTCTCGCCGCGCACCTGGCTGTAGTCGCCCTGGGTGTTCAGCAGCTCGACCTTCTGCCCCGAGGTCAGGGTGCCGACGATGCGGTAGCCGTCGGTGGGGCCGCTGCGCACGTAGGTCGTCAGGCTGTCGCTCACCCAGCGCGCATTGCCGGCGCCCTCCTCGGCCTGCGCCGCGGCGCCGGCCGCCAGCAGGCCACCCAGCAGGCAGGCCCCCAGGGCGCGGGTGGGAAGGGATACGGAGGCGGGGAAATGACGGGATAGGGACATGGGCAATCTTCACATGGCGATAAACGAACCCCGGCGAGCGGGCGCGGTAAAAAGCCGGCCAGGCAGATGCTCCGGGGCGGCTACGATCTTGCTATCGGCGCGGCGCAATCACCCGGCTGGCGCGGGCCCGGGCCCGCCGCCCGGGGGGCCGACAGCAGACAGACAGCGCAACGGCGCAATGAGTTCACCGGGCGCCGTGATGGGGGGATGGGTGGTAGATCGCGCCGCCTGCTCGCGCTCCGGTGCGCCGCAGGCGGGTCGGGGCTCAGAAACGTTCTCCTACCATTCGGAACGGATAGGCAGCGGCCTTGTACTTGCCGATCCGCCCGCGCTTGGGCAGCTCGACGACCTCCTTGCGGGTGATGTCCTTGTAGGGGATCTGCTCCAGCAGGTGGCTGATGATGTTCAGCCGCGCGCGCCGCTTGTCCTCGGAGCGCGCCATGAACCAGGGGGCCCAGGAGGAGTCCGAGGCGGCGAACATTTCGTCGCGGGCGCGGGTGTAGTCGTCCCAGCGGCTGTAGGACTTCAGGTCCATGGGCGACAGCTTCCACAGCTTGCGGCCGTCGTTGATGCGATCCTGCAGGCGGCGCGTCTGCTCCTCGGCGCTGACTTCCAGCCAGTACTTGAGCAGGATGATCCCGGACTCGACCATCATCTTCTCGAACAGCGGCGTCACGGCGAGGAACTTGCGCGCCTGGTCCTCGGTGCAGAAGCCCATGACCCGCTCGACGCCGGCGCGGTTGTACCAGCTGCGGTCGAAGATCACCACTTCGCCGGCCGAGGGCAGGTGCGTGAGGTAGCGCTGGGCGTAGATCTGCGTCTTCTCCCGCTCGGTGGGCGCCGGCAGCGCCACCACGCGGAACACCCGCGGGCTGACGCGCTCGGTGATGGCCTTGATGGTGCCGCCCTTGCCGGCGCCGTCGCGGCCCTCGAAGACCACGCAGACCTTCAGGCCCTTGGCCACCACCCATTCCTGGAGCTTCACCAGTTCGACGTGCAGCTTCCTCAGTTCGGCTTCGTAGGTCTTGCGGTCGAGCCGCTGCGTGGTGTCGTCCTTCGCCTGTTTCCTGTCTTTCCTGGATTTGGCCATGAGGCCCTCCCTGCGCTGCCCTGGCGCCGTGCGGACGGCGCCTTTCCCGTGCGTGGAACGTCCTGGCTGAGTATGGTCGATCCCTGGCGGTTTGCCGGCGGGCCCCGGCCGTTGCGCGGGGGCTTGCCAGGGCGTCTGGAGCGGGCCTTCTGGCGGAACGCCGGGCGCGCCCTTGCCTCTGTAGTTCGTCGCATCGCCCGCCTCCGCTCGTCGCCCGCCCTCGCGGCCACCGGGATTCCCGTGTTTGCTGAATGAACCACCCCGCGAAGGAGGAGCCGCCATGGGACGCACCATCATTGCCTTGCTCACCACCCTGCTCGCCCTGGCCGGCGCCGGTTGCAGCAGCCAGAGCTGCGATCCCGGGCAGCCGCGCAGCAGCATCGATCGCGACACCCGGCAACAGATTCCCCGCCAGCAGATCGATCCGCGGGTGCAGTCCCTGCCTCGTTACTGAGGTTGGGGTGGTGGCGGAAGAGCACCCTCACCCCAGCCCTCTCCCAGAGGGAGAGGGGGCTGTCCTGAGCGGCGTCGAAGTCGGGCACCATCCTCACACCCCATCACCAGCCCGTAGGATGGTGTTGAGCGAAGCGATACCCATCGCCAGGGTCCGATGGGTTTCGCAAGCTCAACCCATCCTGCGAAAAGCGCTTCGACGCAGCCGGAGTCATCCTGGTACGCCTGGACTCGGGAACTTCGCCCATCTCACAACCGCCGCCCGTTCAGCAGGAAGTGCGACAGCGCCGGGATCAGCAGCAGCGCGCCGAGCATGTTCCAGAGGAACATGAAGGTCAGCAGGATGCCCATGTCGGCCTGGAACTTGATCGGCGACCAGGCCCAGGTCACCACGCCGGCGGCCAGGGTCACGCCCACCAGCGCCACCACCTTGCCGGTGAAGATCACCGCCTGGCGGTAGGCCAGCGCCAGCGGGAAGCCGGCGCGCTGCAGTTGCAGCTGCACGCTGAGCAGGTACAGCGCGTAGTCCACGCCTATGCCCACGCCCAGGGCGATCACCGGCAGCGTCGCCACCTTCACGCCGATGCCGAGGAACACCATCAGCGCCTCGCAGAGCATGGAGGTCAGCACCAGCGGCAGCATGGCCACCAGGGTCGCGCGCCAGCTGCGGAAGGTGATCAGGCAGAACAGGCTGACCGCCGCGTAGATGTACAGCAGCATGCTGTGGTTGGCCTGGCGCACCACGCTGTTGGTCGCCGCCTCGATGCCGGCGCTGCCGGCGGCGAGGAGGAACTGGCGCTCCGGCGTGCCGTTGGCCTTGGCGAAGTCTTCGGCTATCGCCGTCACCTCTTCCAGGGTCTTCGCCTTGTGGTCCCTCAGGAAGGCGATCACCGGCATCACCGAGCACTCGGTGTTGAACAGCTCCGGGGTGTTCACCGAGGCCTGCTGGGCCGCGTAGTTGAGCACGTCCTGGTTGCGCTGCAGGCTGGCGAACTTGGGGTTGCCCTCGTAGGTGCCGGCGGTGATCTGCCGCACCGCGTCGGCCAGCGACACCGTCGCCTGCACCCCGGGGTGCTGCTGCAAGGCCCAGCCCAGGCGGTCGGCGAGGATCAGCGTGCGGTAGTTCAGGCAGCCTTCGGCGGGGGTCTTCACCATCACCGCGAACAGGTCGCTGGACAGCGCGTAGTGGCTGGTGATGTAGGCGTTGTCGCGGTTGTAGCGCGAGTCGGCGCGCAGTTCGGGCGCGCCGGCGTCGAGGTCGCCGATCTGCAGGTGCTGGCTGACCGCGAAACTGCCGGCGCCGATCAGCGCGGCGCAGGCCAGGGCGATGCTGGCCCAGCGGCGTTCGGTGAAATGGTCGAGCAGGCTCCACAGCCGGCCCAGGCCCTGTTCGCGGGCCTCCTGCCGTTCCTCGCGCAGGGCGCGGGCGGCGGCGCGCGGGCTGACGCCGATGAACGACAGCGCCACCGGCATCATCAGCAGCGAGGTGAAGACCAGCACCGCCACGCCGATGCTCGCGGTGATCGCCAGCGCCTTGATCACCGGGATGTCGATCAGCATGAGCACGCCGAAGCCCACGGCGTCGCACAGCAGCGCGCTGACGCCGGCGAGGAACAGGCGGCGGAAGGTGTTGCGCGCCGCCACCAGGCGGTGGGTGCCGCGGCCGATGTCCTGCATGATGCCGTTCATCTTCTGCGTGGCGTGGGACACGCCGATGGCGAAGATCAGGAACGGCACCAGGATCGAGTACGGGTCCAGGGCGTAGCCCAGCCAGGCGATCAGCCCCAGTTGCCAGACCACCGCCAGCAGCGAGCAGAAGATCACCAGCAGGCTGCTGCGCAGGCAGCGGGTGTAGAGCAGGATGATGGCGAAGGCCGAAGCCACCGCCAGGGCGAAGAACAGCATCACTCGCAGCAGCCCGTCGATCAGGTCGCCCACCAGCTTGGCGAAGCCGATCACGTGGATGCGCACGGCGCCCTTGCCCGGCTCGCCGGCGTCGAAGGCGCGCTGGTCACCCTGGTACTCGTACTTCAGGCGCAGCGCCTCCAGCTCGTGGGAGAACTGCCGGTAGTCGATGCCCTTGCCGGTGGCCGAGTCATGCTCCAGCAGCGGCACCACCAGCATGCTCGAACGGAAGTCGTTGGCCACCAGGCTGCCGACGATGCCGGCGCGGGCGATGTTCTGCCGCAGCCCGGCGATGCCCGCCGCGTCGCCGGCATAGCCGTCGGGCATGACCGGGCCGCCCTGGAAGCCCTCCTCGGTGACTTCGGTCCAGCGCACCGCCGGCGACCACAGTGACTTCATCCAGGCGCGGTCGACGCCGGGGCTGAGGAACAGCTGGTCGTTGATCTGCTTGAGCGTCTCCAGGTAGGCGGGCTCGAAGATGTCGCCGTGGGCGCTTTCCACCACCACCCGCACGGAATTGCCCAGCCCGCGCAGCGCGCCGCGGTTGTCCAGGTAGTTGCGGATGTACGGATGGCTCTGCGGGATCATCTTCTCGAAGCTGGGTTTGATCTCCAGGCGCGTCACCGCCATCCAGCCGAGCAGCAGCGTGACCAGGGCGATCAGGCTGACGAAGAGGAGCCGGTGGTTGAACACCAGGCGCTCCAGCAGGCTGCCGCTGTGCGCGTCGAAATCCCGCAGGTCGTGGATGACGGGCAGTTGCCCTTGCTTGAGGTCGACCATGATGAGGCTGTCTCTTTTATCTCGTTCTTATCGGGCGGCCGGCAGCTCGTTGCGCTGCAGGCCGCGGCTGCCCACCAGCAGCAGGCTGTCGCTGCCGGCCAGGGCGGCGCTGACCGGGGTGCGCTGGGCCAGCGCCAGGGGCGCGAAGCTGGCGCCGTCGTCGCCGCTGACCAGGCCCTGCCCGGACTGGCTGAACAGGTACAGGCGGCCGTCGGCGGCGAAGCTGGCGGCCGTCAGGCTCACCGGCAGGCCGGTGCTCACCAGGGCCCAGTGCGCGCCGCCGTCGACGCTGCGCACCGCATGGCCGCGCAGGCCGTAGGCGAACAGCAGGCCGGGCTTGCCGAGGATGCCGAAGAAGGTGCCCGGGTACGGCGAGTCCAGCGCGACGAAGCGCTGGCGCTGGCGGTCCAGCTTCAGCAGCAGGCCCTGCTCGCCGACGATGAACAGGTCCTCGCCCACCGCCGCGATGGCGGTCAGGTGCAGCGCCTGCGGGTTGTCGATGCGGTGGTTCCACGGCGTCCAGCTGAGGCCGCCGTCGGCGGTGTGCAGGATCAGGTCGAAGGCGCCGACCACGAAGCCCTCGCGGGCGTCCCTGAACCAGAGGTCGAGGAACGGCTTGTCGGCGCCCTCCTCCTGCATGCGCCGGGCCTGCTCCAGCAGCGGAGCGTTGTCCGGCTGTGGGTTGACCGCGTAGAAGTCCAGCATCAGTTGGCCGATGCGCCGGCCGTCGAGCTGGCGCACCCAGGTGACGCCGCCGTCGGCGCTGTGCAGCACCACGCCGTCGTGGCCCACCGCCCAGCCCTGTTCGGGCGTGGGGAAGCGCACCGCGGTGAGGTCGGAGCTGACCGGCACCTGCGCCTGCTGCCAGGCCAGGCCGTTGTCGTCGGAATACAGGATGTGCCCGCGCTGGCCCACCACCACCAGGCGCTGCCCGGCACGGGTGATGGCCGCCAGCGGGCCGCCCAGGGCCAGTTCGCTGCGCTGCGCCGGCAGGTCCAGCACGTCGACGAAGCCGTCGGCGCAAGCGCTGCCGGCCAGCAGCGCCAGGCCCAGTGCGGCGCAGGCCAGGCCGGGTTTGAAGGGGAATCGCATACGGCTACCTCACGAAAGGGAGGCGGCGGCCCGCGCGGGCCGCCGCTACCGGGCCCGTCGGCTCAGCGGATGCCGTTGCCGGCCAGGGCCTCGGGCGACCACTGGGTCTTGGCCAGCGGTTCGATGTAGTTGATGCCGCCGTAGGGCCCGACCACGCCGTTGATGTTGTAGCTGCCGGCGGTGAGGTCGTAGATCATGAACGGCGTGGCGTCCGGGATCTGCTTGTCGTAGCTCTGGCTGAGGAAGGCGAAGGAGCCGCGGTACAGCTGGCCGCGCGCGTCGTATTCGTCGGAGGCCAGGGCCACCCAGCTGTCCTCGTCGAGGTAGAAGCGGCGCTTGGCGTAGATGTGCCGCGCGTCCGACTTCAGCGTGCCTTCCACCACCCACACGCGATGCTTCTCCCAGCGCACGTAGTCCGGCGCCAGGTGGTTGGGGGTGACCACCGGCTTGATGTCGCTGGCGTAGGTCAGCCGGTAGGTGTTGTAGGGCACGATCATTTCCTGCTTGCCGAGCAGCTTCCAGTCGTAGCGGTCCAGGGCGCCGTTGAAGACGAACACGTCGTCGTAGGTGCCGGCGCCGGCCATGCCCGGGTTGGGCGTGTCGTAGGCCAGGTTCGGCGCCAGCTTCACCCGGCGCTGGCCGGGCAGGTACTGCCAGGCGCGGCGCGGCTGCTGCAGCGGGTTGGCGGCGTCCTTGAGCATCATCGCCTCGCCGGCGCGGCGCGCGGGGCCGGTGTAGTAGAGCTTCATCTGGTAGTAGACCTCGGTGCCCTTCACCGGCTGCGCCAGGTCTTCGTAGATCGGGTAGTTGATGAAGGCCTGGCCGGTGGTGGCGAGGTTGGCGCTGCCGGAGGAATCGACGTTCCAGGAGTCGTACTTGGCCTTGATGTTCACCCCCTGGTAGCGCAGCAGGAAGTTCCACATGGCCTCGGCGCCGCTCTTCGGGATCGGAAAGGGCACGCCCGGCAGCGCGTTGTCGATGGCCATGCCGCCTTCCAGGGCCTGGGTGGCCACGGCGTTCTTCTTGCTGTTGTCGAGCACCGCCTGGGGCAAGGCGGCGCTGCGGTGGGTCGGGTAGACGTCGACGCGGAAGCTCGGGTAGCGCTTGGCCAGCTCGTAGGTGGTGGCGCTGAGCTGGGCCTTGTACTGCTCGGCGTTCCTGCCGTCGATCACCAGCAGCGGCTTCTCGCCGGCGTAGGGGTCCGGGCGCATGCTGTCGCCGGCCTTGAAGCCGGCCGGGGCCTGGCTCAGGCCGCCGCTGTAGGCGGGAATCGCGCCGTCGGCGCTGGCGCCCTTCTCGGCGCCGACCAGGGTCAGGCTACCGCCCAGCTGGGCGGCCTCCTGGGGGGACACCGCGGCCAGCGCCGCGCCGCTCAGGGCCAGGCCGAGCGCGGCGGCCAACAGGGAAGGCTTGAAGTTCATGGGGTGGTTCTCCTGCTCCGCTCGCGGAGCCGTGCGTGAATTCAGAAGGTCGCCTTGAACGAGGCGGTGACCATGCCGCGATCCTTCAGCAGCGGCGCAAGGCCGGCCTGGGAAGTGATCTGCCCGGGAATGCACTGGTACAGGCCGTTGGCGCCGGGGGTGTTGTTGTCGCGGCCGCTCTGGCAGGTGTCGAAGGGGCCGAAGGCGTCGACGTACTTGAGGTCGAAGCGGTACTTCTGGTGGAAGTCCGCGGCCACGCCCACCGAGTAGCTGCCGGCGTCCTCGTTGCCGCCCAGCTGCACCGCCGAGTTGCCGTGCAGGCCGACGTTGTAGGCCATGGGCATGGACAGGTCGACGCCGGGGAAGGCCTGGTACCAGGTGGGGGTGAAGCTGGCGGACATGGCGTAGGCGTTGGGGGTGACCTTGTCCACGCCGCGGTAGCTGGAGTCGCCCTTGAAGGTCTGCTCGCCCTCGGTGACCTTCACCAGGTGCGTGAGGGTGCCTTCCAGCGCCAGGCTGGAGGCGTCCCACAGCGGGGTGGCGCCGAAGGTCACCAGGCCGTTGAGCACCACGTGGAAGGTCTTGCCGCGGGCCAGGCCGGTGTCGCCGTCGGAGGGCCGCTCGCCGATCAGGTTGGCGCCGTTGATCAGGCCGCGCTGTGCGGCGGCGTAGAGCGTCGGGTTGATGGTGGTGAAGTTGCTCGCCAGCGGCATGTTCTCGCGGTAGTTGACGTCCAGGCCGACGCTGACCGGGCCGACGTTCTTCGACAGGCTGATGCCGTAGATGTCGATGTCGTCGGCGTAGGCGGTGAAGTAGTTCATCCCCGGCAGGCCGGCCAGGCCGGGCCGCTGCAGGTTGGGCGCCTCCACCAGCACCGCCGGCAGGGTGTCGGAGGTCTTGCGGTAGTAGAAGCCCAGGGTGCCGTCGAGCCATTCCGGGCTCCACTTGGCCATCAGGCCGAAGTCGCCGGTGTTGCTCGGCGTGGCGTCGTGGCCGCGCGGCGCGCCGTAGTAGGCCGCCGAGGCCGGGATCGGCAGCCAGAAGACCTTGCCGCCGTCGTTGAGCATGTCGTAGGGGCCCATGTAGGTGCCGCCTTCGGGGAAGCGCGAGTTCTCGAACTCGAGGAAGTACTGCGCCGCCAGGGTCAGCTCCGGGTTGACCGTGAGCGACATGGACAGCTGGTTGCGCGGCATGAACAGCTCCTTGGCCTCGGTGCCGGGCACGTTGTACAGCTTGCCCAGGTCCAGGGCCGACTGGCCGTAGTTGATGCCGTTGGCGGCGCTGAACAGCGTCTCGCCCCAGTACAGGGTGTGGCGGCCGAGCTTGCCGCTGAGCTGCATGCCGTCGCCGACCTCGTGGCTGGCGAAAACGAAGGCGTCCAGCAGCTCGCCCGAGGGGCCGTTGTAGTAGCGGTCGGCGAAGCCGTCCAGGCCGCTGGTGGCTGGCTGCGCGCCGGCCGGGGCGAGCACCCTGCCGCCGCCGTTGACCAGGTGGCCGGCGTTGGCGCGCTGGCCGGGGAAGGGATTGCTGCCGCCGACGTGGTCGTAGGCGTGGTCGTACCAGCCGGCGCCGCTGAGGCGGAAGCCCATGCTGTCGCGGTAGACGAAGTCCAGTTCGCTGAGCAGGTCGATGCGCTGCGTCACCGCGCTGCCGACGCCGAAGTTGCGGTCGCCGTCGTTGACGTTGGCGGTGTTGGCGATCTTGCCGTTCTGCCCCTCGACGCGCTGCCCGTAGCTGAGCTTGACGGTGTTGTCGAAGCGTATCGACAGGTCGGGGTTGCCGGTGTCCAGCTCGAAGGCCTGGGCCTGCGGTCCGGCGATGGCTGCGAGGACCGCGGTGGCGAGCAGGCAGCGGCGCAGCGGCCGTGCGGGGTGGTTCGTGTCGTGCATGGGTTGGCTCCGTTTCTTCTTGTGGTCGGGACGCTCTGCGGGCCCGTCCCGAGGCCCTTGTCCGCGGCGAGCGCGGGCCGCCGCCGGCCTGTATGGCCAGCGCCGGGTAAAGGCAGGTTTCAGCGATCCAGCAGGCGGATCAGCGCATCGGCCCGTGGCCAGTCGCCGAAGCCGGAGGCCGGGTTGAGGTGGCCGACGCAGCCCAGCTCGACCAGCGTTCCACCCCAGTCGCGGGCCAGGCGCTGCACGGCGGCGAGGCTGGCCAGGTGGTCGTTCTCGCTGGCCGCCACCAGGCTGGGGAACGGCAGGCGCTGGCGCGGCAGCGGGGTCCAGCCGTTCTCGGCCAGGCTCTGCGCCGTCGGGTAGCCCTCGGGCCAGGTGGCGTCGAGGTCCGGCGGGGTGGCCAGCAGCGCGCCCTTGACCGGCCGGTCGTAGCGCGCGGCCCAGTGCGCCACCATCAGCACCCCGGCGCTGTGGGCGACCAGGATCAGCGGCCCGTCGATCTGCTCGACCTCGCGCTGGATGGCCTCCACGCGGGCGTCGAGGCTGAGCTTGTCCTCGGTCAGCGGCGGCACCGAGCGGGCCTTGGGCAGGCGCGCCTGGAGCAGCGTCTGCCAGTGCCCGGGCACGTGGTCGCGCAGGCCGGGGACGATGAGGACGGTGGTGTCGTTGTCAGGGCTCACCGGGTTACCTCGCGGCGGTTTCGAACTTGTTGGAGCAGACAGTAGAGGCGTGCCGCCGGCGCTGCTTTGCATAGGGCGTCAGGCACTTCGCAATTGATGACAGCGCCCTCCCCGGCCGCTGCGCCGCAAGCCGCGCCAATGCTGGGAAAGCCGCGGCCGAGAGCCGGGCGCCGGGGTCGTCGGCGCCAGCCTGGGCTAATCTTTGCTGCACGCCCGGGCCGGGCTGCCGATAGAATCTGTCGCCGCCGGGCAAGCCGGGCGCAGGGCCCGCGCCCCGTCCCCTTGCCATTGCGTGACACACCCACGGCAGAAGAAGAACAAGAAGGCGATCGATATGACCCCCATGGTTCGCATCGCGGCCCTGACCAACTACCTGGAAGTGGCCCGCCACCTGGGCCTGAACCCCCAGCAGCAGCTCAGCCAGGTCGGCCTGAGCCAGGCCATGCTCGAACACCCCGAACAGCGCATCCCCACCGCCGCGGCCATCCGCCTGCTGGAGGAGTCGGCGCGCGCCAGCGGCTGCGAGACCTTCGGCCTGCGCATGGCCGAGTCGCGGCAACTGGCGGATTTCGGCGTGATCAGCCTGCTGCTCACGCACCAGGCAACGCTGCGCGAGGCGCTGGACACCATCGTCCGCTACCGCCACCTGATCAACGAATCCCTGGCGCTGTACGTCGACGAGGAAGGCCGCACGGTGATCCTGCGCGAGGAGCTGATCACCGCCCCGCCGATGCCCATGCGCCAGGGCATGGAGCTGGCGGTGGGGGTGCTCTACCGCCTCTGCGGCGCCCTGCTCGGCCCGCACTGGCGGCCGCTGAGCGTGAACTTCACCCACGACGCCCCGGCCGACCTGCAGGCGCACCGCCGGCTGTTCTCCTGCAAGATCGAGTTCGGCAGCGAGTTCAACGGCATCGTCTGCCCGGCCAGCGCGCTGGACGCGCCCAACCCCCTGGCCGACCCGGCCATGGTCCGCCACGCCCGCAGCTTCGTCGACTCGCTGCCCGGCGCCACCGAGGCCAGCACCCTCAACGAGGTGCGCAAGGCCATCTACCTGCTGCTGCCGGTGGGCCGCGCCACCATCGAGCAGATCGCCCAGTCCCAGGGCCTGAACGTGCGCACCCTGCAGCGCCGCCTGGAAGACAACCAGGTGACCTTCTCCGAACTGATCAACGAAGTGCGCCGCGAACTGGTGCTGCGCTACCTGGAGAACCCGCGCTACAGCCTGGGGCGCATCGCCGACCTGCTCGGCTACTCCATGCCCAGCTCCTTCACCCGCTGGTTCACCCAGCAGTTCGGCATGGCCCCGGCGGCCTGGCGGCGGCAGCAGGGGCGGAGGGAGAGTTGAGGGGAGATCAAGAGCACCCTCACCCCAACCCTCTCCCGCAAGCGGGAGAGGGGGCTGTCCGTGCCGAGAGAAGAATTGGTTCCAGCCGGAAATCACCGAGGCAGCCGGCTAACACCACAACACCCGCCCCTGCCCAACGGTCCCCTCTCCCTTCAGGGCGGGGCGCGCAGCCGAGGGTTAGGGAGAGGGGCGGAGGTTGGCATGGCGACGGAGCCGCCGGTTACCCCGTTCGCGAGCAAGCTCGCTCCTACGAAGAGCAGCGCGGCGTCACAACCCCCAGTGCAGCATCGCGAGGACCAGCGCGGCGAGGAAGACGGTTTCGCCGACCATCAGCAGGATCGGCCGCAGCCCCACCGTGGCCAGTTCGCGCAGCTGGGTCTTCATGCCCAGCGCGGCGATGGCGATCACCAGGCACCATTGCGACAGCTTGCCGCCGGCCTGCTGCAGCGCCGCGGGCACCAGGCCGGTGCTGTTCAGCGCCGCCAGCGCCACGAAGCCCACGGCGAACCAGGGCAGCAGCGGCGGGCGCTTGCTGCCCGGCGCCACGCCGCGGGCGCGGGTGATCATGGCCGCGCAGAGGATCACCGGCAGCAGCATGGCCACGCGCATCAGCTTGACCACCGTGGCCACGTCGCCGGTCTCGTGGGACATGCTGTAGCCGGCGCCCACCACCTGGGCCACGTCGTGGATGGTGCCGCCGAGGAACATCCCGGCCTGCTGCGGGCCCAGGCCCAGGGCGTGGGCGATCATCGGGTAGAGGATCATCGCCAGGGTCGACAGCGCCGAGACGCCGAGCACGGTGAACAGAGTGGCCTTCTCCTTCTTCTCGTGGGCCGGCAGGGCCGCCGCCAGGGCGAGCGCCGCCGAGGCCCCGCAGATCGCCGTGGCGCCGCCGGAGAGCAGGCCGAACAGGCTGTTGAAGCCCATGGCGCGGGCCGCGGCTATGGACACCAGGATGGTCACCGCCACCAGCACCACCACCATCGCCACCGGCTGCCAGCCCAATGCGGCGATCTGCCCGAGGGTGATGCGGATGCCCAGCAGCGCCACGCCCAGGCGCAGCACCTCGCGGGCGGTGAATTCGATGCCGGCCTTGCAGGTGCCGTCGGCGGAGAGGAAGTTCAGCGCCAGCCCCAGCAGCAGGGCGAAGAGCATCACCGGCGCGCCGTAGTGCTCGGAAAGGAAGGTGGCCGCGGCGGCGACCATGGCGCTGACCAGCAGGCCGGGCAGCAGGGTTCGGCTGCGCGAACCCAGCGCAGCGATGGCGGTGGCGCTCATGCGGGAAGCTCCTCGGGCGCGGAATCGGAAATCACGACGATGCAGGTGTCGCCGTCCCATTCGATGGCATGGCAGCGCACGCCCAACCCGGCCGCCCCGGCGGCGCAGCCGCTGGCCAGGTCGAAGCGCAGGCCGTGGGCCGGGCATTGCAGCCAGCGGCCCTGCAGCTTGCCGGAGAACAGCGAGGCGCCGGCGTGGGGGCATCCGTCGTCGATGGCGAAGTACTGCCCCTCGACGTTGAACAGCAGCACGCTGTGCCCGGCGAGGAAGAACAGGCGCCGCCCGCCCTCCCCCGGCAGCTTCTCGCGGGGCACGACCAGCCGGCTCATGCCGCCGCCTCCGCCTGGCGCTTGCGCTCCACGGCGCGCGCCAGGGCCGCCAGCAGTTGCTCCGGCGACTGCGCGCCGAGGGCGAAGGGCCGGCCTTCGAGCAGGAACAGCGGTACGCTTGCATCGGCCAGCCCCACCCGGCGGCCGATGAAATAGCGTGCTCCCTCCGTCAGCGCCTGCTCGAAGTCGCCGGTCTGGTAGCCGCAGGCGCGCAGCACGCGCCGCAGCGAATCTATCTGGCCAATGTCGTCGCCCAGCACGAAGTGCGCGCGGAACAGTTGCTCCAGCAGGCACTCCAGCTGCGCCGGCGTGCCGACCTGGGCCGCGCGCTGGAACACCCGGTGCGCATAGGTGGTGTTGGGCATGGTGCGGATGCGTTCCAGCTCGATGTTCACCCCGGCCTTCTCCGCCGCCTTGCGCACCTCGGCCTGGCGTGCGCGCACCGCGCGCTTGCCGCCCAGGCGGCGCAGGTAGAACTCGGCGAAGGGCTCGCCCTGCAGCGGCACCTGCGGCAGCAGCTGCAGGCCCAGCCAGGCCACCTGCACGCGGACGTCCGGGCGCTGCTGGGCGAGCAGGCGCAGCGCCGTCTCCAGATTGCGCTTGCCGATCAGGCACCAGGGACAGATGAAGTCGAAGGTCATCTCCAGTTGCAGGCTCAGCATGCCGCGCCCTCCCCGCCGCGCAGGCGCTGGATGTCGGCCGGGTAGTGGCGGTGCGCGTAGCAGAACACCAGGGCCGCGGCGACGCTGATCAGCGGCACCAGCTGGAAGGCCCGGTCCAGCCCCAGGTGGTCGGCCAGCACGCCGGTGAGCAGCGGGCCCGGGGCCAGGCCCAGGAGGTTGTTGACCAGCGTCAGGGTGGCGAAGGCGGTGCCGTGCACGGCGGCGTGGGTCAGGTTGGCGACCATCGCCCCGGCCGGCCCGGAGGTGCCGGTGGCGACCAGCATGGCCAGGGCGATCAGGCTCAGCTGCGCGGCGCCCGGCGGCAAGCGGAAAGCGACCGACAGCAGCAGGCAGCTGATCACGCAGAAGGCGATGGCCAGGACGATCTTGCGCTGCGGCGCGGCGCGCCCCAGGCGGTCGCAGAGGATGCCGCAGAGCACCATGCCGGCGCCGCCGACCAGCACCACCACGCCCGAGACCATACCGGCGCGGTCGGTGCCCATGTGGTAGTAGCGGTTCAGATAGCTGGGCAGCCAGACCATCACCGCCGCGCCGACGAACAGCTGCAGGCCGCTGCCGACGTAGGCGCTGACCACCGAGCGGCTGGCGAACAGGCTCTTCAGCGAATGCCCGCCGCGGCTGGCGGAGGTGACGCGCACGTGGCCGATGCGCCGGTCGCTGACCAGCAGCGGGTAGGCCAGGGCCAGCAGCAGGCCGAACAGCGCCATGCCGGCGAACGCCCAGCGCCAGCCCAGGTGCGCGGCCAGCACGCCGCCCAGGCCCATGCCCAGCACCGAGCCGAACATGCCGCCGGCCATGAAGGCGCCGGTCAGGGTGGCGCGCAGGTGCGCCGGGAACACCGAGATCACCACGGCGATGCCGACGCTGCCGTAGGCCGCCTCGCCCACGCCCACCAGGAAGCGCGCGGCGAACATCTGCGGGAAGTTCCCGGCCAGGGCGCAGCCGAGGGTGGCCAGGCTCCACAGCATGGCCATCAGCACCAGGCTGCGCACCCGGCCCCAGCGGTCGGCCAGCAGCGACAGCGGGAAGGTCAGCACGCCGACCATCACCGCCACTATGCCGCTGAGCAGGCCCAGCTGGGCGTCGCTCAGCGCCCACTCGACCTTGAGCAGCGGGAACACCGCGTTGAGCACCTGGCGCGACATGTAGTCGGAGATCAGCAGGCCGAAGGTCAGGGCGAACACCACCCAGGCGTAGCGGCGCGGCACGCTGGGCTCGGCGGCGGGAATGTCGCCCAGGGCGACGGAGTGGATGGCCATGCGGGTACCTCTGCCGGCGTTATGGATTCTTCTTGTTCTGGGTGCGGCCGGCCGGGGCACGAACCCCAGCCGCCGCTGCTTGCTCTGCTCAGGCGCGTTGCGGCACGCCCTTCTGGCCCGGCACGCGGTTCGGCGCCATGCCGTTCATGCGCAGGGTCTGCTCGACGCTGTCGTACTGCACGCCGATGCGGTAGATGTCCCGCGCCTCGCGGCCGTCGGCGACCTCGCGGCCCAGCTCGTGGGCGACGCGCACGCACTGCTGGATCTGCGCCACCGAACCCATGCGCTTGCCATGCTGGTCGATGATGGTGTCCTCGATGCCGCAGCGCGGGTGCAGGCCCATGGCCATGGCGATCATGTTGAACGGCAGCACGTTCTTCAGCAGCGACTCGGCGGTGATGCAGGCGCCGTCCGGCGCGCGGTGCACGAAGTTCATGAAGTTGAACGGGTTGGGACCGTCGAAGCCGCCGCCGATGCCGATCCAGGTCAGGTTCAGCGGGCCGCGGTAGACGCCCTTGCGCACCAGGCGCTCGAGGGTCTCCAGGGCGTGCATGCCGGTGAGCTGGAAGTGCGGCTGGATGCCGGAGGCCTGCAGGCGCTTCAGGTGCTCCTCGACCCAGGCCGGGCCGGCGGGCACGGTCATCTCGCTGTAGGCCGCCTGGTACGCCGGGTTGGCCAGGGAGGTGCCCTCCAGGTATTCCGGGTAGAGCAGCTCCATGATGTTCATCTGGGTGGTGTTGATCGCCACCGTGACCTGGTCCGGCCTGGGCGTCAGCTCGGCGAGCATGTGCCGGGTGTCGTCGGACAGCCACTTGGCCGCCTCGCCTTCGTCCTCGGGGGCGAAGGAGATGGAGCCGCCGACCTGGATGATCATCTCCGGCACCGCCTCGCGCACGCCGGCGATCAGTTCGTTGAACTTGGACAGGCGCTTGGAGCCCTTGCCGTCCAGCTCGCGCACGTGCAGGTGGAGCACGGTGGCGCCGGCCTCGTAGCAGTCCACGGCCTTCTGTACCTGCTCGTCCATGCTCACCGGGATGTCTTCGGGGAAGTCCTCGGGCATCCATTCCGGGCCGTAGGGGGCCACGGTGATGACCACCTTCTCCTGGTTTTCCGGGTGCAGGGAATCGTCGAAAAATTGCATGTCGGTCTCCTCGGATTGTTCTTGTCGGATCGACGTCGGGCGCGCGGCCCGGCTCAGTACGGCTTGTCGCCGATGATCCCGGCGCGCTCCATGCGGCGCACGCAGGGCGGGTAGTCCATCACCGCGTAGTGCTGGGTGCTGCGGTTGTCCCAGATCGCCACGCTGTTCTTCTTCCAGCGCCAGCGCACCTGGTACTCGGGGATGTAGGCCTGGCTCACCAGGTAGCGCAGCAGGTCGCCGGCGCCGGGGTTGGCGTCCTGGCCGAAGCGCACGTTCTGCGCGGTGTGGTAGTTGCTGAAGTGAGTGGTGAAGGCATTGACGAACAGCACCCGCTCGCCGGTCTCGGGGTGGGTGCGCACCACCGGGTGCTCGGCGTCGGGGTACTGCGCCTTGAGCGCCAGGCGCTTGTCGATCGGCATGGCCGCGCCGAAGCTCGCCTCGATGCTGTGGCGCGCGCGCAGGTTGACGATCTTCTCCTTGATCCCCGCCGGCAGGTTGGCGTAGGCCAGGGCCATGTTCGCCCACATGGTGTCGCCGCCCACCGGCGGGCACTCCACGCAGCGCAGCACGCAGCCCATGGGCGGGACCTCGCGCCAGGTGGCGTCGGTGTGCCAGGCGTTCTCGTAGCGGTCGTTGGGCTGGTTGGGGTTCTTGTAAATGCGCACCAGGCCCGGGTGTTCCGGGTCGCTGCCGGCCACCGGGTGGTCCTCCAGCTCGCCGAAGCGGCGGGCGAAGGCCACGTGCTCGGCGCGGCTGATGTCCTGGTCGCGCAGGAACAGCACCTTGTGTTCGAGCAGCAGGCGGCGGATCTCGGCGAACAGCTCGGCGTCGCGCGCGGCGTCGCCGAGGTTCACCCCGGACAGCTCGGCGCCGATGCTGCAGGTCAGTCGTTCCACGTGCATGGCCAGGCCCTCAGATGACGAAGATGGATGAACCGGTGGTCTTGCGCGCTTCCAGGTCGCGGTGCGCCTGCACGGCGTCCTCCAGCGCGTAGTGCTGGTTGATCTCGATGCGGATGTCGCCGTTGCCGACGTGGCCGAACAGCTCGTCCAGCAGCGCCTGCTTCTCCGCCGGGTCGGCGATGTAGTCGGCCAGCGCCGGGCGGGTGAGGAACAGCGAGCCCTTCATCGCCAGCAGCACCGGGTCGAAGGCCGGGGTCGGCCCGGAGGCGGTGCCGACGCAGACCATCAGGCCGCGGCGCTTGAGCGAGTCCAGCGAGGCCATGAAGGTGTCCTTGCCGACGCTGTCGAAGACCACGTCGACGCCGCGGCCGTCGGTCAGCTCGCGCACGCGGCCGGCGACGTCTTCCTCGGCGTAGTTGATGACGTGGGCGCAACCGTGGGCGTAGGCGACCTCGGCCTTGGCCGCGCTGGACACGGTGCCGATCACGTTCAGCCCCAGCAGCCGGGCCCACTGCCCGACGATGAGGCCGACGCCGCCGGCCGCCGCGTGCAGCAGCACGCTGTCGCCCGGTTCGAAGTAGTGGATGCGGCGCAGCAGGTAGGCCGAGGTGAGGCCGCGCATGGTCATGGCCGCGGCGGTCTCGAAGGCGATGTTCTCCGGCAGGCGGATCAGCGGCGCGGCCGGCACCAGGCGCTCGGTGGCGTAGGCGCCGAGGGTGTTGACGAAGCCGGTGTAGGTGACGCGGTCGCCGGGCGCCACGTTGGCCACCCCCTCGCCCACCGCCACCACCACGCCGGCGGCCTCCACGCCCATGCCCGAGGGCAGCGGCACCGGGTAGGTGCCGTTGCGGAAGTAGGTGTCCGCGTAGTTCAGGCCCACCGCCACGTGGCGGATGCGCACCTGTCCGGGGCCGGGGTCGCCGACCTCCACGTCCTCGAAGCGAAGCACCTCGGGTCCCCCTGTCTCATAAAAGCGAACGGCCTTGGCCATGCCGGATTCTCCAGTCTGCGTTGTTCTGCCGGGCAGTTGCCCATGGAGCGGACTCTAGGCACGGGGCCCCGCGGCTGCTTCACCTGGGGCGACAGCGGTTTCGCATTTCATGACAGGGGGAGGAAGCAAGCCGAGGCACCGATGCCACCGGGTAACCCCATCGCGGACGAAGTCCGCTCCTACGCTCCCTGGGACGCACGGCGCAGGAGCAACTGTCTTGCCCACTGCGCCGGGGTGCTTTTCGTAGGATGGGTTGAGCTTGCGAAACCCATGCGGTCTCGGTGATGGGTATCGCTTCGCTCAACCCATCCTACGGGGTGTGGTGTTTGCCGTCGGCTATCGCGGACAAGGTCCGCTCCTACGGCCGTGCTTCCTGGAACCGTAGGAGCGGACCTTGTCCGCGATTGGACCCGCCGGCGGCGGCGCCCCCCCTACGGCGCCTCCTTCGCCCCCGTGGTATCACCGATCAACGTCGCCGCCTTCAGCTCCGGCCTGGGCTGGCTGCGCAAGGCCTTCACCTGCCCGGCATCCACCGGCTCGGCCTGGTTGCCCCAGCTGCTGCGGATGAAGTTGACCACCTCGGCCACCTGCTGGTCCGACAGGCGCCAGGCGAAGCCGGGCATGCTGAAGGTGGAAGGCGCCGTCGCCGTGGCCGGCAGGGTGCTGCCGTCGAGCACGATGTGGATCAGCGAGGTGGCGTCCGCGCTCTGCAGCACCGGGTTGCCGGCCAGCGCCGGGAACACCCGGGCGTAGCCCTTGCCGTCGGTGCGGTGGCAGGCGGCGCAGTTGTCGACGTAGAGCGCGGCGCCGGTCTTGCCGTCGTCGCCCTTCCACAGCGCCCCGGCGACCTGGCGGTCTTCCCGGAACGGCTTGTCGTCGGGGTTCACCGGCGGCAGGGACTTCAGGTAGCGGGCGATGGCGGTCAGGTCGGCCTCGGTCATGTACTGCATGCTGTGCTCGACCACGTCGCTCATGCCGCCGAATACCGCGCTGCGCTCGCTGCGCCCGGTCTTGAGGAAGGCGACGATCTCCGCCTCGCTCCAGTTGCCCAGGCCGTCCTTGTGGTCGCCGCGCAGGTTCTTGGCGATCCAGCCTTCCAGCGGCGCGCTGCCGGACAGGTAGGCCGGGCCGTCGGCGGCGGCCAGGGCCTTCTCCTGCATGGTCAGCGCCCGTGGCGTATGGCAGGCGCCGCAGTGCCCCAGGCCTTCCACCAGGTAGGCGCCGCGGGCCAGGGTCGGGTCCTGGCCGGCGGCGGCGAAGGGCTTCACCTCGGGGGCGAACAACCCGCGCCAGATCGCCAGCGGCCAGCGCATGCTCAGCGGCCAGGGGATGTCGCTGTCCTTGTTCTCCTGCACCACCGGCGCCACGCCGTGCATGAAGTAGGCGTAGAGCGCGCGCATGTCCTCGTCGCGGACGCGGGCATAGGACGGGTACGGCATGGCCGGGTACAGGGTGCTGCCGCCCTTGCCGATGCCCTGGCGCACGGCGCGCTCGAAGTCCTCGTAGCTGTAGTTGCCGATGCCGGTCTTGTCCGGGGTGATGTTGGTCGAGTAGATGGTGCCGATGGGCGTGGCCATCGGCAGGCCGCCGGCGAAGGGCTCGCCGCCCTTGGCAGTGTGGCAGGCCACGCAGTCGCCGGCGCGGGCCAGGTATTCGCCCTGCTTCACCTGCGCCGGGTCGGTCGCATCGGCGGCGTATAGCGCGGTGCTGGCGGCCATGGCCAGGGCGGCGCTGAGGAATGTCTTCATGTTCCGGCCTCCTATGCCTGCACCAGCGGGCCCGGGTGCTTCAGGTAAACCTCGCGGATGGCCCGCGCCGACCAGTAGGTCAGCGCCGCCACCAGCCCGGTGGGGTTGTAGCCCAGGCCCTGGGGGAAGGCCGAAGCGCCGGGGACGAACACGTTGTGCACGTCCCACACCTGCAGGTAGCGGTTCAAGGCGCTGGTCTTGGGGTCGGTGCCCATGATCGCCCCGCCGTTGAGGTGGGTGGTCTGGTACACGGTGGCGTCGAAGTGCTGGCCGAATTCCTTCATCGGCGCGGTGACCACCTTGGCGCCCATGGCATCGGCGATCTTGCGCATCTGCGCGACCATGAAGCGGTTCATCTTCACGTCGTTGTCCTTCCAGTCGAAGGTCATGCGCAGCAGCGGCTGGCCGTAGGCGTCCTTGTACACCGGGTCGAGGTCCAGGTAGTTGTCGCGGTAGGACTGGTGCGCGCCATGGGTGTCCATCGCCAGCATGTGCCGGTAGCTGTCGGCCAGCGCGGCCTTCCAGGCGCTGCCCCACTTGGGCGTGCCCGGCGGCACCTTGGCCCCGGCGATGGGCTTGGTGCCGGCCTGGTTGAGCCAGAACGGCGAGCCGCCGACGAAGCCGTGGGGGCCGTGGTCGAAGTTGTCGGCGTTGAAGTCGTCCACCGCCACGCCGTTGCCGCCGGCGCCGATGAAGGGGTTGGTGTGGTGGCTGGCCTTGTCGAAGAAGGCGCTCACCGTGGAGATGTTCTGGAAGGCGAAGTTACGCCCCACCACGCCCTCGTTCCTCACCGGGTCGTAGGGCTTGCCGATGCCCGAGAGCAGCATCAGGCGCACGTTGTTGAACTGGAAGGCGCCGAGGATCACCAGGTCCGCCGGCTGCTCCACTTCGCGGCCCTGGGCGTCGACGTAGGTGACGCCGGTGGCCAGGTCCTTCTCGGCGTTGAGGTTCACCCGCAGCACGTGGGCGTTGTTGCGCAGTTCGAAGTTTGGCACCTGGCGCAGCGCCGGCAGGATGTTCACGTTGGGCGAGGCCTTGGAGTACATGTAGCAGGCGTAGCCGCTGCAGAAGCCGCAGAAGTTGCACGGCCCCATCTGCGCGCCGTAGGGGTTGGTGTAGGGCCCGGAGGTGTTGGCCGAGGGCAGGTTGTAGGGGTGGTAGCCGACCTCGCGGGCGGCCTTCTCGAACAGTTGCGCGGACACGGTGTTCTTCTGCGCCGGCAGCGGGAAGTCGCTGGAACGGTCGGCGGCGAAGGGGTTGCCGCCCTTGTCGCGGCCCACCACCTGGCCCTTGATCGACCAGGCCGTGCCGGAGGTGCCGAAGACCTTCTCGGCGAAGTCGAAGTACGGCTCCAGCTCGTCGTAGCTGACGCCGAAGTCCTGGATGATCATGCCCTCGGGGATGAAAGCCTTGCCGTAGCGTTCCTCGTAGTGGCTGCGCAGGCGCAGTTCCACCGGGTCGACGCGGAAATGCACGCCCGACCAGTGCAGCCCCGCCCCGCCGGTGCCGGTGCCGGGCAGGAAGGCGCCGAACTGGCGGTAGGGCACGGCCAGGTCGTCGAGGCCGTGGCGCAGGGTCACGGTCTCGCGGGAGATGTCCATGAACAGCTTCTTGCGCGAGTTGTAGGTCAGCTCGTCCATGGTTTGCGGGTAGACGCCGTCGGGGTAGGTGTCGCGGGCCGGGCCGCGTTCCAGGGCCACCACCTGCAACCCCGCCTCGGTCAGTTCCTTGGCCATGATGGCGCCGGTCCAGCCGAACCCGACGATGACCGCATCGACTTTCTTCAATACCTGGGCCATTGCCTCAACCTCGCTCGCCACTGATGGAAACCGGCGGGAAGGGATAGCGCTCGTCGCGCTCCACCCAGTCCATGAAGTCGGCGCGGGCGCCGGGGAAGCCGATCAGCTTCCAGCCGGCCAGGCCCTGGTTGCCGCCGTGCAGCGGGTCGCTGAAGAAGCCCTCGCGGGTGTTCAGCCAGAGCATGGCGAAGAAGGTCGCCGCCGGCACCGCCTGGAATTCGGCCTTGCCGCCGTCCAGGGCTTCCAGCGCCTGCTGTTGCTGCGCCGCGTCCAGCTCGGCGAAGGGCTTGTTCCACTTGGCCTTGCACCAGGCATCGGTCTCCTGGATGCCCAGGCGGTAGATTTCCTGCGGGCTGAGCTTGAGCTGGTAGCCCAGCTCCGGCGCGGCATCCGGGTGGAAGGGCCCCTGCATGTACCAGAGCCCGCCGCTGCCGTAGCGGGTGTTCAGCTGGCGGTCGATGAATTCCGGCACGCCGGCGTCCGCGGCCCCCGGGCCCAGCGCGTCGGTGGGGATGAGCACGGCCACGGCGGCCTGGACGAAGGCCCATTCCTGGGCGGTGAAGAAAGTCGGCTGGTAGGCGCGCGCGCCGCCCTGCTGCGGCTCGGCGGCGGGCTGCGGGTCGGCCGCGGGCGTGCTAGGGCCACCAAGCACCACGCTGCCCACGCCGGTGCCGGCCAGGGTGGCCACCGGGATCAGCGCCAGGGACTTGCGCAGGAAGTCGCGCCGCGCCGGTTGCGCGGCGGACGGGTCGTCGTTGGACATGGCTGGGTCTCTCCTTTTTCCAACAGGTCAATCAGGTCGTGTAGGTCTTCTCGCCCCTTTTGCGGCCGGTGGTGCCGGGCGCGCGGGGCTGTTGTTCGTGTCGGTAAGCATAGGTGGCTATCGAAAGCGCGCTGGGGTCATCGGTCTGGTGGTCATGGATTCGTTTACGGGGTCTGGGCCTCTACTCCGATCTTCACCCCCGCTTCACCCCCGTCATTCCCGCGAACGCGGGAACCCAGAGACTTCTTGTTTGGGTGTGTTTGCGCCGCTCCGAGTCTGCGGAGATTTCTCGTTTCGCCCCCTCGGGCGAGTCCCTTTTGTCAAACGCCACAAAAGGAACCAAAAAGGCTTGCCCCGCATACGGGCCCGACAGAGTCGGGCTACCCTCACGAACTCCCCCGCCACGGAGGCCCGCCCCGAGGGTACGTCCCTGTAGCCCGCGGGGCTCTCGCGACATCCATGTCGCATGACCTCCTGAGCGCGGGTTTCGTTCGGCCTTCTGAAGGGGCGTTCCGGTGCGCGCGGATATTTCCCTGGAAGTCCAAGAGCAAGCGCGCTTTTGCTTTTGCTTTTCGCTGGGGTGAGGGTGCTCTTCATCACCCCAACCTCACCGCAGGAACTTCAGATCAGAAGGCGAATCGATGTCGAACCTCTGCACCGTCTCCCCCAACTTGCCGCTGTCCGGATCGCGGCGCATGACCACGACCTGGTTGCTCTTCTGGTTCGCCACCAACAGGAAACGGCCACTGGGATCCAGGCTGAACTCGCGCGGCTCGACGCCCTCCACCGAGCGCCGCTGCAATTCTTTCAACTGGCCACTGGCCGGATCCACCACATACACCAGCAGCTCGCTGGCCTTGCCACGGTTGCTGGCGTAGAGGAAGCGCCCGTCCGGCGACAGATGCACGGCAGCGGCAGCCTTGTGCGCAGTGTCCTGGCCGGCGGCCATGTCCACCAGTTGCGTGCGCTTCAGCTGGCCGTCGCGCACCTCGAACACGGCGATCTGCCCGGCCATCTCCAGGGTCAGATAGGCATAACGGCCATCGCGGCTGAACAGCAGGTGGCGCGGGCCGCTGCCCGGCGGCAGGTCCACCGCCGCCGGTTGCGCCAGGCTCAGCGGGTGTTCGCGGTTGGCCGCCTCGTAGCGGTAGATGAAGACCTTGTCCGCACCCAGGTCCTGCACGTAGACGTAGCGCCCGTCCACCCCGGAAACCACCGAATGCACGTGGCTGCTGGCCTGGCGCTCGGGGTTGACGCGGGAGGCGCCGTGGCGCTCCTGCTGCACCACGCCGGTCAGTTGGCCCTGCTCGTCGATGCCGAGCACCGCCAGGTTGCCGCCCGGGTCCGGGTGCACCGCGTAGTTGGCCACGAACAGGTGCCCTCCCCCGGCCGCCAGGCTGGAATGGGTGGGCTCGTCGCCGCGGCTTTGCACCTGGTTCAGCAGGCTCAGCTGGTGGCTGGCCGGGTCGATGGCGAAGGCGCTGACCTTGCCGAGCGGGTCGCTCGCGCCGGGGCCGTTCTCGTTGACGGCGTAGAGGCGCGTCTGGTCGGGATTGAGCGTCAGCCAGGAGGGGTTTTCGCTGGGCACCACCTGCAGCGCCTCGGCCTGGATGTGGCCGCTGGCGCTGTCGAAACGGTAACGGTAGATGCCCTGGCTGCCGGCGCCGGTGTAGGTGCCGACCAGCAGGTCGTATTGCTGGGCGGCGCTGGCCGGCCCGGCGAACAGGCCGGTGCCGGCGCACAGCAGCAGGGTCAGGGCGGCGGGTTTGATCATGATGGGCAGGTCCTTGCAGGCAGAGGGTCGGTCACGGGTCGGACCGGGTGAAAAGGCGGCGGTTCAACCGGATCGACGCGCCCAGGCGCCGGGGTTGACCAGGTTCGCCGGGCGCTCGCCGGCCAGTGCCGCCAGCAGGTTGTCCACCGCGCAGCGGGCCATGGCCTCGCGGGTTTCCTCGGTGGCCGAGCCGATGTGCGGCGTCGCCAGCAGGTTGTCCAGCTGCAGCAGCGGCGAATCCGCCGGCAGCGGCTCGCGCACGAAGACGTCCAGGCCGGCGCCGCGGATGCGCCGCTCGCGCAGGGCCCGCAGCAGCGCCTCTTCGTCCACTACGCGGCCGCGGGAGATGTTCACCAGGATGGCCGAAGGCTTCATCAGCGCCAGTTCGCGCTCGCCGATCAGCCCTTCCGTTTCGGCACTCAGCGGCACGCACAGGCAGACGAAGTCGGCCTCGCCAAGCAGCGCATCCAGCGGCAGATGGCGCGCGCCGTAGCGGGCCTCCACTTCCGGCCGCGGCCGCCGCGCGCTGTACAGCACCTGCATGCCGAAGCCGGCCTGGGCGCGGCGCGCCAGGGCCTCGCCGATGCGGCCCATGCCGACGATGCCGAGGCTCTTGCCGTGCACGTCGCAGCCGAACTGCGCCGGGCCGATGCCGGCCTGCCAGTGCCCGGCGCGGATCCAGCGGTCCAGCTCGGCCACCCGCCGGGCGCTGGCCAGCAGCAGGGCGAAGCCGGTGTCGGCGGTGGTCTCGGTGAGCACGTCGGGGGTGTTGGTGAGCAGCACGCCGCGGCGCTCCAGCTCGGCGATGTCGTAGTTGTCCACGCCCACCGAGACGCTGGAGACCACCTCCAGCTGCGGCGCCAGGTCCAGCAGCCCGGCGTCCAGGCGCAGGCTGGCGCCCAGCAGGCCCTGGGCGCCGGGCAGCGCCGCGCGCAGGCGGGCCAGGCCGTCGGCGGCCGGGTCCTCGATCAGGGTCACCTCGGCATGAGCCTGCAGGCGCTGCATCAGCGCGTCGGACAGGCGCTTGTAGAGGACGATGCGTTTCTTCATGGTCGAATCTTCCTAGTGGCCCAACGCCGGACGAAGGCGCTCGGCTTTCTGCGAGGGGTTGAGGATGGCGGTCAGGGCGACGGCCGCCAGCAGCGCGCCGCACATGAACAGGTAGGAGGCGCCGGGCCCGCCGGTGGCGCCGTTGAGGTAGCCCACCAGCCAGGAACCGGAGAACGAGCCCAGCGCGCCCATGCTGTTGATCAGCGCCATGGCGCCGCCGGCGACGTTGCTCGGCAGCACTTCCGGGACGATGGCGAAGAACGGCCCGTAGGGCGCGTACATGCAGGCGCCGGCGATCACCAGCAGCGCGTAGGAGGCCCAGAAGTGCTGGCTGCCCAGGGCGTAGGAGCCGTAGAAGGCCAGGGCCGCGACCAGCAGCGGCGGCCAGACGAAGCGCTTGCGCTTCTGCAGGCGGTCCGAGGCCCAGGACACCCCGAGCATCGCCAGCACCGCCACCAGGTACGGCAGCGCCGACAGCCAGCCGGCGCTGACGATGTCCAGGCCCGAGGCCTGCTTGAGGATCGACGGCAGCCAGAGCACGAAGCCGTACACGCCGATGCTCCAGCAGAAGTACTGCAGGCAGAGGATGATCACCTTGGGCGAGCGGAACGCCTCGCGGTAGTTCTTCACCGGCTTGATGCCCTGCTGCTCGGCGGCCAGGGCCCGCTGCAGCGCGGCCTTCTCGGCCTCGTCCAGCCACTTGGCCTGGGCCGGGCGGTCATCCACCAGGCGCCACCAGATGAAGGCCCAGAGCACCGCCGGCAGGCCCTCGATGATGAACATCCAGCGCCAGTCGAACTGGCTCACCAGGTAGCCGGAGAGCACCGACATCCAGAGGATGGTCACCGGGTTGCCGAGGATCAGGAAGGTGTTGGCCCGCGAGCGCTCGGCGCGGGTGAACCAGTGGCAGAGGTAGATCAGCATGGCCGGCATCACCGCCGCCTCCACCACGCCCAGCAGGAAGCGGATGCCCACCAGCAGGTAGACGTCGCGGACCATGCCGGTGAGCGTGGCCAGGCCGCCCCAGAGGATCAGGCTGGCGAAGATCAGCTTCTTCACGCTGCGCTTCTCGGCGTAGATGGCGCCGGGCACCTGGAAGAAGAAGTAGCCCAGGAAGAACAGCGCGCCCAGCAGCGAGGACAGCGCCGGGGTGATGTTCAGGTCCCCGGCCATGCCGGAGGCGGCGGCGAAGCCGTAGTTGGCGCGGTCCAGGTAGGCCAGGCTGTAGGTAATGAAGACGATGGGCATGATGTGCCACCAGCGGCGTGGGGCGAGTCGGTCGATCTGCATGGCATTTCTCCTGAGCTTGTTGTTCTTGTCGCAACAGGTGCCGGCCGGGCCGGCGATCTTAGGGTCCGGGTCAGGCGCGCAGGCGGGCGTCGTGGGCTTCGAGTTCGTGGCGCAGGGGCAGGCCTTCCATGTCGCCACGCGACTGCACCGCGCGGCTGCCGCACCAGTTGCCGCGGGCCACCGCGTGGCGCAGGTCGCAGCCTTCCAGCAGGGCGCTGATCACGCCCACGGCGAAGGCGTCGCCGGCGCCCACGGTGTCCACCACCCGCGCCACCGGCTGCGCCGGCACCACGCCTTCGCGGCCGTCGGCATCGCGGAAGTAGGCGCCCTCGGCGCCGAGCTTGATGGCCACGCACTCCACGCCCTGTTCAAGGTAGAAGCCGGCGATGGCCTCGGGCGACTGGCGGCCGGTCAGCAGGCGGCCCTCCTCCAGGCCCGGCAGCACCCAGTGGGCCTTGGACGCCAGGGCGTTGATCTCGCGCACCATGGTGGCGCGGTCCGGCCACAGCGAGGGGCGCAGGTTGGGGTCGAAGGAGACGCTGCGGCCGGCGGCGCGCATGGCGTCCAGCAGTTGATGGGACAGCTCGCGGCAGCTCGCCGAAAGCGCCGGCACTATGCCCGTGGCGTGCAGATGGCGGGCGCGCAGCAGGCCCGGACGCAGCAGCGTCGGCGACATGCGGCTGGCCGCCGAATTGCGGCGGAAGTATTCCACCCGCGGGTCGCTGCCGTCGTCGCAGCGGGCCTTGAGCTGGAAGCCGGTGGGGTGCTGCGCGTCCACTTCCACGCCGTCGCAGTCCAGGCCCTCGCGGCGCAGGCTGGCCAGCACGAAGCGGCCCAGGCAGTCGTCGCCCACCCGGCTCAGCCAGTTCACCCGCAGGCCCAGGCGCGCCAGGCCGATGGCCACGTTGCTGTCGGCGCCGGCGATGCGCTTGCCGAAGCCTTCCACCTCGGCCAGGTCGCCGCACTGCTCGGCGACGAACATGGCCATGGTCTCGCCGAAGCAGAGCACGTCGTGTTCAGCCATGGCGCACCTCCGCGGCGCGGCCCAGCTGCGCCAGTTGCGCGACCTGCTCGCGGGTCAGGCTGGCCAGATCGTCGCCGGCCAGCGGGTATTCGATGGCGCGCGGCACGCCGGGGGCGAAGCGCGCCAGCAGCGCCTCCCACTCGTCGAGGTCGGCGGGCTGCGGCGCTACGGCCACCAGGCGCCCGTCCTCGCGGCGGCGCACCGCCTTGCAATGCACGTAGCGCACCCAGGGCCCGAGCAGGCGCGCGGCCTGCTGCGGCGACTCGCCCTGCCAGTGCCAGTTGCCGATGTCGAAGGTCATGGCCAGCGGCAGGCCCAGCTCGGCGGCGCGGCGGAAGCAGCGCAGCAGCGGCTCGACGCGGCCGCCCTGGGCGGTCTGGTCGTTCTCCACCAGCAGCGCCGGCCCCTGCGCCAGCAAGGGGCGCAGGGCCTCCAGGTCGCATTCGTCGCGGTAGTGGCCGAGGGAAACCTTCAGCGCCACGGCGCCGGCCTCCCCTGCCAGGCGCAGGCGTTCGGCCACCGCCGGCTCCAGGCTGGCGTCGGCGCGCCACAGCTCCAGCGGCGCCGAGTACAGGCTTTCCAGGCCCTGGGCGGCGCTGGCCGCAGCCAGGGTGGCGGCATCGGGCAGCGCGTCGAAGAGTTCTTCGCGCCATTCGACGCGGCTCGCGCCGGCCTCGGCCAGCAGCGCCAGGTAGGCGGCCTGGCCCCGCTGGCGCACGGCATCGGCGCCGAAACTGGACAGGCTGATGGATACGGGGTTCGCGTGCATTGTTCTTGTCCTTCTCGTTCAGCCGGATGAAACCGGTTTCATTTCTAGCCGAAAACCAGAGCGGCGCCGGGCCGCCCCGGTTTCAGCCGCGTGCTGGGGTGGAGCCTCTGACGATGAGTTCGGCGCGCAGGTCCAGGCGCCGCGCCGGCAGCGTGGCGCCCTGCAGGCGTTCCAGCAGGCACTGGAAGGCCGCCTGGCCGATGCGTTCGGTGGGTTGGGCCAGGGCGGTGATGCCGCCGCCGACCAGGGGGTACCAGTCCAGTTCGTCGAGGGCCAGCAGGCCGACCTCGTCGAACAGGCGCACGCCCATCTCGTGCAGGGTGCGGGTGGCGCACAGGGTGGCCACGCCGTTGCAGGTGAACAGCGCCTGCGGGCCGTGCCCGGCGCCGGCGAGGAAGGCGGCCAGCTGCCCGCGCAGGTCGCCGCCGGTTTCCAGCACCTGGCCGCGCAGGCCGGGCCGGCGGGCGATGGAGGCCTGGAAGGCGGCCACCCGCTCCTGCCGCGAGCTGGTGCCGTCCAGCGGCTCGCTGACCGCCAGGATGTCGCGGTAGCCGCGGGCCTGCAGGTGGTCCAGGGCCTGCTCCACGGCATCGGCGTTGTCCAGCCCCACCAGGTCGGAGCGCAGCTCTTCCAGCTGGCGGTCCACCAGCACCATGGGCAGCTCGCGGGCCAGGCTGGCCAGCTCGCCGGCGTGGTGGCCGAGGGTGTTCACGATCAGGCCTTCGACGTTGTACGACTGCAGCGCCTCCAGGTGCAGGCGCTCCTGCTCGTCGTCGCGGTCGGTGTTGCACACCACCAGGCTGTAGCCGTGCTGGCGGCAGGCGGTCTCCACGCCGTGCATCACGGCGATGGAGTAAGGGTTGCGGATGTCCGCCAGGAGCATGCCCACCAGCCGCGTGCGGCCGCGCTTGAGGCCGCTGGCCATGCGGTTGGGGCGGTAGCCGAGCTGCTCGATCACCGCCTCGATGCGCTGGGCGGTGGCGTCGGCGAGCAGTTGCCGGTCGCCGCCGATGTAGCGCGAGACCGTGGCCTTGGAGACGCCGGCAGCACGGGCCACCTCGCTGATGGTGACCCGCCCGCGGGCAGGCGGCAGCATGTCGTTCACCCTTTCGATCCTTTTGTATGCGCTTCTGCTGGAAGGGTTATGAAACCGGTTTCAATAAATCAGGGATGAAGTCTGTCGTCAAGCACCGGCGGACGCAACGGGATTCTGCTAGGGTTGAAACCCAGGAGATGGCATTCCTCCTTTAACCGCCCCCGTGCTGATGATGCCTGCATGACCCCGGACGACATCCGCCCCCGGAGGAATGGATCATGTCATCAGCCATGCAGCCGCTTTCCGGCACCGCCGCGCTCGATCCGCGCGTCGCGGACACACAAGCCGGCGACTTCCACAGCATCCTCTTCCCCGGCGCCCGGCGCCCTCCCCTGGCCGGCGCGCCGCCGCCCTGCTTCAAGGACCTGAACCTCGACCAGGTGGTCGACGCCATCACCGCCGACCGCCACGAGTACGACCTGGAGCCGTTCTTCTACACCCACCTGGACGACCTCGACGCCATCGTCTACCGCCAGGAGGTGATGCACGACCTGCTCGACTCCGGCCTGCTCGCCGACATCCAGGCCTTCGCCGCCGGCATGCGCGCCGTGCGCCGCCACCTGGTGCCGGAAGAGAAGCTCTACTACCCGCGCCAGCAGCAGCGCAGCTTCGTCGAGGCGGTGCGCGTCTATTGCGCCACCCTCAGCCAGCTGGCCCAGGCCCTGGCCGCCCGCCCCTTCGAGTCGCGCGGCCTGCGCGGCTTGCTGGCGTACCTGGGGCGCTACCTGGCCTCGGAACGCTTCGCCGGCCTGGCCGGCGACACCCGCCACCTGCTCGACGGGCTCGGCGCCGTCACCTACTCGATGCTGATCAGCGGCAACCAGGTCCGCGTCCAGCGCTACGAGCCGACCGAGGACATCGGCACGGCCATCGACAGGACCTTCGCCAAGTTCCGCCAGGGCGACGTGCGCGACTACCACGCCAAGTTCAACGAATGGCCGGGCATGAACCACGTCGAGGCGGCGGTGCTGGACATGGTGGCGCAGCTCTACCCGGAGGTCTTCGCCGAGCAGGCGGAATTCTGCGACAGGCATGCCGGCTTCCTCGACGACACCGTGCAAACCTTCGACCGCGAGGTGCAGTTCTACCTGGCGTACCTGGCCTACATCCAGCCGCTGGTGGAGGCCGGCATGAGCTTCTGCTTCCCCGGCGTGCGCACCGACAGCAAGGCCGTGTTCGCCCGCAACGCCTTCGACCTTGCCCTGGCCAGCCGCCTGGTGCGCAACAGCAACAAGCTGGAGGTGGTGTGCAACGACTTCGAGCTTGCCGGACGGGAACGCATCCTGGTGGTCTCCGGCCCCAACCAGGGCGGCAAGACCACCTTCGCCCGCCTGTTCGGCCAGCTGCACTACCTGGCCTGCATCGGTTGCCGGGTGCCGGCCGGGTCCGCCGAGCTGTTCCTCTTCGACCGCCTGTTCACCCTGTTCGAAAAACAGGAGCGCCCCGGCGACCTGCGCGGCAAGCTGCAGGACGACCTGCTCCGCGCCCGCGGCATACTCGAAGGCGCCAGCGAGCGCAGCCTGGTGCTGATCAACGAAATCTTCTCCTCGACCACCGCCGCCGACGCCGCCTTCCTCGGTCAGAAGATCCTCGGGCGGATCATCGAACTGGACGCCCTCTGCGTGTGCGTCACCTTCATCCACGAGCTGACGCAGATGGGCGAGACCATCGTCAGCATGATGAGCTGCGTCGACCCGGACGACCCGTCCCGGCGCACCTTCAAGGTCCTGCGCAAGCCGCCGGACCGGCTGTCCTACGCCCTCTCCATCGCCCGCAAGCACCGCCTCACCTACGCCAGCGTGAAGGAGCGCATCCAGCCATGAAAGCCCATCTCATGCACCCGCAGGCCGACTTCGACCTGGACAGGCAACCGCCGCTGCACGCCGACGACCTGGTCCAGGACCTGGCCCTGGACAGCCTGTTCGACGCCATGGCCGGCGACGACAAGTTCCTCCGCCAGGTCGCCCGCTGCGCCCTGCTGACCGCCTTCGACAGCACCCAGGAGGTGGTCGGCCATCGCCAGGCGGTGCTGCGCGACTGCCTGGCCAACCAGGCGCTGGTGCGCGACCTGTACCAGCTCGCCCTGGATGTGCTGGGGCTGGAGAAAAACGTCTACCTGAGCTTCATGACCAAGTACCCCAGCAGCATCATGCACCGCTCGCTGAAGCTGCTGCACCTGCAGATCGACCTGCTCCGGCGCCTGCGGCGGATGGCCGACGAGCAGGCCGGGCGCTTCGCCTCGGACGGCTTCGGCAAGCTGTTCGGGCTGATCCGCGAGGAAATCAGCGACCAGTATTTCGCCGAACTCAATGCGCATTTCGAGCAGCTCAAGCTGCGCAAGGGCTTCCTCGTCAGCGCCCGCCTGGGCCCGCTGAACCGCGGCGTGGACTACTGCCTGCGGCGCTACCCCAAACCCCGGGGCAACTGGCTGCAGCGCCTGGTGCAGAAGAAACCGGAGAGCTACGTCTACGAGATCGCCGAGCGCGACGAAACCGGCGCCACGGCGCTGGCGGAGCTGCAGGACAGGGGCGCCAACGAAGTCGCCAACGCCCTCGCCCAGGCGGCCGAGCACATCACCAGCTTCTTCGAGATGCTGCGCACGGAGCTGGCGTTCTACATCGGCTGCCTGAACCTGCGCGAGCGCCTGAGCGAGCTGCGCTGCGAAATCGGCTTCCCCGAGGTCGCCCCCGCCGGGCAGTACCAGCAGGCCTTCGAAGGCCTCTACGACATCTGCCTGGCGCTGAACATGCGGCGCCAGGTGGTGGGCAACGACCTGGCCGGCGACGGCCGCCGGCTGTTCGTCATCACCGGCGCCAACCAGGGCGGCAAGTCCACCTTCCTGCGCAGCATCGGCCTGGCCCAGATGATGCTGCAGTGTGGCCTGTTCGTCCCGGCCCGGCGCCTGCGCGCCAACCTCTGCGACGGCCTGTACACCCACTACAAGCGCGAGGAAGACGCCAGCATGAGGCGCGGCAAGCTGGACGAGGAACTGGCGCGCATGAGCGACATCGTCGACCACCTCAGCCCGCGCTCCATCCTGCTGTGCAACGAATCCTTCGCCGCCACCAACGAGCGCGAGGGCTCGGAAATCGCCCGCCAGGTCGTGCGCGCCCTGGCCGAGGCCGGGGTGAAGACCTTCTTCGTCACCCACCTCCACGACTTCGCCGAAAGCCTCTACCGCGAGCCGCCCGAAGGCAGCCTGTTCCTGCGCGCCGAACGCCGGGACGACGGCGGGCGGACCTTCCGCATCGTCGAGGGCGAGCCGCTGGCCACCGCCTTCGGCACCGACCTGTATGCGCAGGTCTTCGGCGAGCCGGCCTGAGGCCGTAACGGCTAGCCGGCGCGGGCCGGCAGCCGGGCCAGCGCGGCGCTGCCCGCGGCCATCAGCACGGCGGCGCAGACGAATGCGAGCACCGGCGAGACGGCGCTCCAGAGCAGCCCGACGGTGGCGCTGGAAATGAACTTAGCGGTGCCGTTCACCGTGCCGAGCGCGCCATAGCTCAGGGCCAATGTCTGCGGCTCCACCATGTCGGCGGTCACGGTGGACTCCAGGGCCTCCTGCACCGAGACGTAGAGCCCGGCGACGGTGAACAGCAGCACCAGCAGCGGCAGGCTGTCCACCCGTAGCCAGAAGGCCAGGGCCGCCAGCAGCGCCGTGAGGACGCCAAGGGCATAGCCGGCCACCAGCACCGGCAGGGAGCCCAGGCGGTCGGCCAGCGCGCCGACGGGATAGGACGTCAGCACCTGCACCAGGTTGCGCCAGACGTACAGCAGGCCAGCCACCTGCGCCGCCTGGACCAGGCCCAGGCTGCCGGCCAGCAGCTGCGTGGCGGCGAGGATGAGCAGGCTGTGGCTGAAGTCGCCGACGCCGAACACCGCGACCGCCCCCAGGTAGCGCTTGAAGCGCAGGGGCAGGCCCTTCAGCGTCTGCAGCAGTTTCAATTGCGGGTTCGGCGAATGCTGCGGGTCGCGCACCAGGGTCAGGAACGCCAGCACGGCGAGCACTCCGGGAATCACGCTCAGCCACAGCACCAGGCGGAACGGCCCGCTGTCATCGTCCCAGTGCAGCTGCTGGGCCCAGCCGAGCAGCGCGACGCCCAGCAGGGGCCCGGCCACGGCGCCCAGGGTATCCATCGCGCGGTGGAAGCCGAAGGCCCGGCCGCGGGTCTCGGCGGTCACCGCCTGGACCACGATGGCATCGCGCAATGGCCCGCGCAGCCCCTTGCCGAACCAGGACACCAGCCGCCCGAGGAGGATCAGCGGCCAGCCCAGCGCCAGGGCCAGCAGCACCTGGCCGACCGGCGTAAGCCCGTAGCCGACCACCACCAGCAGCTTGCGATGCCCCAGCTTGTCGGCGATGTAGCCGGAGAACATCTTGGTGTAGGCGGCCAGGGCATCGGCGATGCCCTCGATGGTGCCCAGCGCGGCGGCGGGCACCCCGAGCACCGCCAGGAACCCCGGCAGGATCACGGTGGTGGTCTCGTAGCAGAAATCGCCCAGGGCGCTGGTCACCCCCGCCCCCACGACCGTGGCGTTGAGCCAGGCGGCGCGGCCTGTCTTGCCGGCCGTCTCCGGGGCCCGCTGCTGCGATGGCTCCATCATGTCTCCTCGTTGGCGGAGCGCGGGCCCTGCGCAGGCAAGCGGCTCCTGGGTCCAGCGGAATACCCGCCGGGCGTCACCCGTTGCAGCTTAGAAGAACCTGATCGGCCCATGCCTGCAAGGCGTGCCGGGGGGCTTTCCCCCGGCGCGGCAAAAGTGCTAGCTTTCGCCGCAGGAGATGGCATTCCTCCTTTAACCGCCCCCGTGCTGATGATGCCTACGTGAACCCTGGACAGGGTGCGTAGGTGTGCGTCCTGTCCTTTTGCAAAAGGACCGGACCGTGACCGCGACACCCCACCCACTCCCCTCCCCCGCATCGCCCGTACCCTCTTTCCATGGGGGCTCGCCGGCATGTTGAAATCCATCCTGGTGATCGTCCTCGGCGGCTCCATCGGCTGCCTGCTGCGCTGGTTCCTCGGCCTGCAGCTCAACGCCCTGTTCCCCACCATCCCGCCGGGCACCTGGGCCGCCAACATGATCGGCGGCTACGTCGTCGGCCTGGCCGTGGCCTTCTTCGCCGCCAACCCGAGCCTCAGCCCGGAATGGCGCCTGCTGCTGATCACCGGCTTCTGCGGCGGCCTGACCACCTTCTCGACCTTTTCCGCGGAAACCTTCTCGCTGCTGCAGACCGGCCGCGTGGCCTGGGCGCTGGGAGAAATCGCGGTGCACGTCGTAGGTTCGCTGCTGGCAACGGCCGCGGGCGTTCTAACCTACACATTGCTGGGCGCACGCTGACGGAGACGCAATCATGAAAGGCTACCTGGTGACATTCTTCACCCAACAGAGCCGCCGCCACGGCGGCAAGCTGATCACCGACTGGATGGTCGACCTGGCCCGGGGCATGAAGCTCAAGGGCGCCACCCTGGTCGTCGGCGCGGAAGGCTTCGGCCACGCCGGGCGGGTGCACTCCTACCACTTCTTCGAACTGGCCGACCAGCCGGTGGAAATCTGCCTGGCCGTCACCGAGGACGAGTGCGAGCGCCTGTTCGAACGCCTGGAGGCCGAGGACCTCGCCCTGTTCTACGTGAAGACCCCCGTGGAAATGGGCACCGTGGGCAAGCGCAAGGCCGACCGCGACACCCCTGCCACCTGACGTTTACGGAGACCCGCGACATGAGCTTCACCGACCTCCCCGCCGGCCTGGGCATCCCGGACGATCTCTACGCCGTGATCGAAATCCCGGCCAACCATGCGCCGATCAAGTACGAGCTGGACAAGGCCAGCGGCCAGCTGTTCGTCGACCGCTTCCTCAGCACGCCGATGTTCTACCCGGCCAACTACGGCTTCATTCCATCCACTCTGAGCGAGGACGGCGACCCGCTGGACATCCTGGTCGTCGCCCCCTGCCCGGTCGCGCCCGGTACGGTATTGCGCTGCCGCCCGCTCGGCGTGATGTACATGACCGACGAAGCCGGGCCGGACGCCAAGATCATCGCCGTGCCCCACGACAAGCTCAGCACCCTGTACGCCAACCTGCGCCAGTGCAGCGACCTGAGCGACCTGTTGCTCAAGCAGATCCAGCACTTCTTCGAGAACTACAAGACCCTCGAGCCCGGCAAATGGGTGCGCATGGAGCGCTGGGGCAGCCTGGACGACGCCCGCGAGGAAATCCGCAAGTCGGTGGCGGCCTACGAGTCGGCGCATCGAACAGGCACCCCGCCCGCCTGAACCCCACAAGACAAGAAAAAGCCCTGATCAGCCGATAGGAACACCCATGCCAGACTACCGCTCGAAAACCTCCACCCACGGCCGCAACATGGCCGGCGCCCGCGCCCTCTGGCGCGCCACCGGGATGAAGGACGAAGACTTCAAGAAGCCGATCATCGCCATCGCCAACTCCTTCACCCAGTTCGTGCCCGGCCACGTGCACCTGAAGGACCTGGGCCAGCTGGTCGCCCGCGAGATCGAGAAGCACGGCGGCGTGGCCAAGGAATTCAACACCATCGCCGTGGACGACGGCATCGCCATGGGCCACGACGGCATGCTCTATTCCCTACCGAGCCGCGAGATCATCGCCGACTCCGTGGAATACATGGTCAACGCCCATTGCGCCGACGCCATCGTCTGCATCTCCAACTGCGACAAGATCACCCCCGGCATGCTGATGGCCGCCCTGCGCCTGAACATCCCGGTGGTGTTCGTCTCCGGCGGCCCGATGGAAGCCGGCAAGACCAAGCTGGCCAGCCACGGCCTGGACCTGGTCGACGCCATGGTGGTCGCGGCGGACGATTCCTGCTCCGACGAGAAGGTCGCCGAATACGAACGCAGCGCCTGCCCCACCTGCGGCTCCTGCTCCGGCATGTTCACCGCCAACTCGATGAACTGCCTGGTGGAAGCCCTGGGCCTGGCCCTGCCGGGCAACGGCACCACCCTGGCCACCCATGCCGACCGCGAACAGTTGTTCCTGCGCGCCGGGCGCCTGGCCGTGGAGTTGTGCCAGCGCTATTACGGCGAAGGCGACGCCTCGGTCTTGCCGCGCAGCATCGCCAACGTACTCGCCTTCGAGAACGCCATGAGCCTGGACATCGCCATGGGCGGCTCGACCAACACCATCCTGCACCTGCTGGCCGCCGCCCAGGAGGGCGAGGTGCCGTTCGACCTGCGCGACATCGACCGCCTGTCGCGCAAGGTGCCGCAACTGTGCAAGGTGGCGCCGAACATCCAGAAGTACCACCTGGAAGACGTGCACCGCGCCGGCGGCATCTTCTCCATCCTCGGCGAGCTGGCCCGCGGCGGCCTGCTGCACACCGACGTGCCGACCGTGCACAGTCCGAGCATGGCCGACGCCATCGCCCAGTGGGACATCACCCAGACCCGCGACGAAGCCGTCCACACCTTCTTCAAGGCGGGCCCCGCCGGCATCCCCACACAGACCGCGTTCAGCCAGAACACCCGCTGGCCGAGCCTGGACGACGACCGCGCCGAAGGCTGCATCCGCAGCGTCGAGCACGCTTATTCGCAAGAAGGCGGCCTGGCCATGCTGTACGGCAACATCGCGCTGGATGGCTGCGTGGTGAAGACCGCCGGCGTCGACGAATCCCTCTACGTCTTCGAGGGCACGGCGAAAATCTTCGAAAGCCAGGACGCCGCGGTGAAAGGCATCCTCGCCGACCAAGTGAAGCCGGGCGACATCGTGATCATCCGCTACGAAGGCCCGAAAGGCGGCCCGGGCATGCAGGAAATGCTCTACCCCACCAGCTACCTGAAGTCCAAGGGCCTGGGCAAGCAATGCGCCCTGCTCACCGACGGCCGCTTCTCCGGCGGCACCTCGGGCCTGTCCATCGGCCACGCCTCGCCGGAAGCCGCCGCGGGCGGCGCCATCGGCCTGGTGCAGGACGGCGACAAGGTGCTGATCGACATCCCCAACCGCAGCATCAACCTGCTGGTCAGCGATGAAGAACTCACCGCCCGCCGCATCGAGCAGGACAAGAAGGGCTGGAAGCCGGCGCAGCCGCGTGCCCGTCGCGTCAGTACGGCGCTGAAGGCTTATGCGTTGCTGGCTACCAGTGCGGATAAGGGCGCCGTGCGCAACAAGGCGCTGCTGGAGGACTGACGCCCCGAAGGCCCCGGGTTTCTTGCAAGCCCGGGAGCCGGTGATAGAGTTTCCACAGGAGATGGCATTCTCCATTAACCGCTGACGCCGTCAGCTGATGATGCCTACCGAACTCGCGAAGGCGGGAGCGGTAGGCATTTTTCGTATCCGCCGCCCCACTTCGTTCAGGTCGTCCTTCCCGCCAGCCTCGCTTCGCCATAGGCACGAGCTGGCCTCAGCACCTGGAGGTAGCAAAGTGGGCACTCCCCTGCACGATGATGCGCCCTGGCCGTCGTCGCCAGCCGGCCCGGACCCGGAGCTGCAGCGGCTCGCCGCCGGCCTGCTGCACAAGGCCGGCATCCAGATCAACGGCCAGCGCCCCTGGGACATGCAGGTGCTGCGCCCGCGCGTATTCGAGCGCGCGCTGGGCCAGGGCAGCCTGGGCCTGGGCGAAAGCTACATGGACGGCGACTGGGACGCGCAGCACCTCGACGAATTCTTCCACCGCCTGCTGCGCGCCCGGCTCGACCGCGAAGTGCAGCCCTGGCGCCTGCTCGCCCACGCCCTGCGCTACCGCCTGCTCAACCTGCAGAACACCAGGCGCGCCTGGCAGGTGGGCCGGCGCCACTACGACCTGAGCAACGCGCTCTACCAGGCCATGCTCGACCCGCGCATGACCTACAGCTGCGGCTACTGGGAAACGGCCACCACCCTGGAGCAGGCCCAGGAAGCCAAGCTGGAAGTGATCTGCCGCAAGCTGCGGCTGGAGCCGGGCATGCGCCTGCTGGACATCGGCTGCGGCTGGGGCAGCCTGATGGCCTATGCCGCCCAGCACCATGGCGTGGAATGCGTGGGCGTGACCGTCTCCCAGGAGCAGGCGAACTGGGCCAGCGACCGCTACCGCGACCTGCCCGTGGAGTTCCGCCTGCAGGACTACCGCACCCTGACCGGCAAGTTCGACCGCATCGCCAGCGTCGGCATGTTCGAGCACGTCGGGCACAAGAACCACCGCGCATTCATGCAGGTGGCCCAGCGCTGCCTGGCCGACGACGGCCTGTTCCTGCTGCACAGCATCGGCAAGAACGAACGCCGCGCCCGGCCCGACCCATGGATCGACCGCTATATCTTCCCCAACGGCGACCTGCCCTCCATCGGCCAGGTCGGCGACGCCGCGGACGGCCTCTTCGTGGTCGAGGACCTGCACAACTTCGGCGCCTACTACGACCGCACGCTGATGGCCTGGCACGCCAACTTCGAAGCCGCCTGGCCGCGCTTCTCGGCGCTGGGCGAGCGCTTCCGGCGCATGTGGCGCTACTACCTGCTGTCCTGCGCCGGCGCCTTCCGCGCCCGCGACATCCAGCTCTGGCAATGGGTGCTGTCCAGGCGCGGCGTGGCCGGCGGCTACCTGCGCCCGCAGCTGTGAACACCCCGCGTAAGCATTCGAACGACTGAAGGAGAGCGGCATGGCCGTATTCATCAAGCAGATAGACGCCCGGGAAATCCTCGACTCAAGGGGCAACCCGACGGTGGAAGTGGACGTGACTCTGGAAGACGGTTCCCAGGGGCGCGCCTCGGTGCCTTCGGGCGCCTCCACCGGCAAGCACGAGGCGGTGGAACTGCGCGACTGCGACCCCGCGCGCTACGCGGGCAAGGGTGTGCTGCGCGCGGTGCACAACATCCGTAGCGAGATCGCCCCGTTGCTGCGCGGCCACGACGCCAGCGAGCAGACGGCGGTGGACCTGGCGATGCTGCAGTGCGACGGCACGCCGAACAAAGCGCGCCTGGGCAGCAACGCCATCCTCGGCGTCAGCCTGGCGGTGGCCCGCGCGGCGGCGGCCGCCAGCGGCATGCCGCTGTTCCGCTACCTCGGCGGCGAGCAGGCCACGCGCATGCCGGTGCCCATGTTCAACGTGCTCAACGGCGGCGTGCACGCCCACTGGCAAGGCACCGACTTCCAGGAATTCATGATCGTCCCCTCCGGCGCCGGCAGCTTCCGCGAGGCGCTGCGCTGGGGCGCGGAAATCTACCGGCACCTGCGCACCCTGCTGGAGGCCAGGGGTTTCTCCACCTCGGTGGGCGACGAAGGCGGCTTCGCCCCGCCGCTGAAATACAACGCCGAGGCTCTGGACCTGCTGATGAAAGCCATCGAGGCCGCCGGCTACCGCCCCGGCGAGCAGGTCCAGCTGGCCATCGACCCGGCGCCCAGCGCCCTCTACGAGAACGGCTTCTACCGCCTGCACAGCGAAGGCCGCCTGCTGGACGCCGACGAGATGATCGGGCTGTACGCCGACTGGGTGCAGCGCTACCCCATAGTGGTGCTGGAAGACGGCCTGGCGGAAGACGACTGGGAGGGCTGGAAGCGCCTGACCGCGGCGCTCGGCCAGCGCATCGAACTGGTCGGCGACGACCTCTTCGTGACCAGCGCCGAACGCATCCGCCGCGGCATCCTCGAACACACCGCCAACGCCGTGCTGATCAAGCCCAATCAGATCGGCACCCTCAGCGAAACCCGCACCACCGTGCTGCTGGCCCACAACAACGGCTGGGGCGCGATGGTCTCGCACCGCAGCGGCGAGACCGTCGACAGCTTCATCGCCGACCTCACCGTGGCCTTCGGCACCGGCCACCTGAAGGCCGGCGCGCCCTGCCGCGGCGAGCGGGTGGAGAAGTACAACCAGTTGCTGCGCATCGAGGAAATGCTCGGTGGCACCGCCCACTATGCCGGGCGCAAGGCCTTCGTCCACTGAACGGCCGGGGCGCCTCGCGCCCCCGCGCCACTCGCGCAGAGGTGAAGCATGAGCGCCGCCGACCGTCTGGCCGCCCCGGAATCGATCGCCGAACGCATCCTCCGGCATTTCCGGGTGGCCCTGGAGGAGCGCGGCTACCGCGCCGACCCTCAGCAGCAATACGCCATCGAGCACCTGGCCAACTGGCTGGAAGGCTTCCTCCAGGGCCGCCATGGCTGGTTCCGCAAGCCGACCGCCGGTGTCTACCTGTGGGGCGACGTGGGCCGCGGCAAGAGCTTCGTGATGGACGCCTTCTTCGCCGCGGCCCCTCTGCAAGCCAAGCGCCGCGTGCACTTCCACGCCTTCCTGGATGAAGTGCAGGCGCGCCTGCAGGCCTTCGCCGGCCAACCCGACCCGCTGGCGAAGACCGCCCGGCGCATCGCCGAGGAAACCCGCCTGCTGTGCTTCGACGAATTCCACGTGCACGACATCGGCGACGCCATGCTGCTGGGGCCGACGCTGCAACAGCTGGTGGACCAGGGCGTCGGCCTGGTGTGCACCTCCAACTACCCGCCGTCCGGGCTGTGCGCGGACCCGCTGTACGGCGAGCGCTTCCGCCCGGTGGTCGAGCTGATCGAACAGCGCTTCGAGGTCCTGGCGCTGGACAAGGGCGAGGACTACCGGCGCCGGCTGACGCCACTGGACGCCTGGGGCAGCTACCTGTGGCCCGCTACGGCCGACGCCCCCGCGCCGCTGCGCGAGCGCTTCGGGCTGGGCCCGCAGGCCTGCTTCGACGAAGTGCTGCAGGTCAACCACCACCCGCTGCGCGTGCGCGCCCATGACGACGACCACGCCTGGCTCGACTTCGACGAACTGTTCGAACGCCCGCACTCGGCGGCCGACTACCTATGGCTGATCGAACGCTTCCCGTACCTGGCGGTGAGCGGCCTGGAATCGCTGCAGAACTACCCCGACGACGTCGCCAGGCGCTTCCTGAACTTCATCGACATCGCCTACGACAGGCGCCTGAAACTGCAGCTCTACGCCACGGTGCCGCTGGAGGGCCTGGCCAGTGGTGATACCACCCTGGATTTCGAGCGCACTCTCAGTCGCTTGCGGCAGATGACGGAGGTGCGGCTGGTGGCGGTTTGAGCCTTCGTTGCGGGAAATGGTGCATTGGGTTGGCTCCGCCCCCTCACCCCAGCCCTCTCCCGGAGGGAGAGGGGGCCGTTTGGAGCGAGCGGAGACTTCGTGCTCCGCCGTTGGCTGTGCCACCGGGGTGTCCGGCGTGGCCGACGAATCCAATCGCGGACGGAGTCCGCTCCTACGCCCGAGGTTCCCTGGAGCCGCCGAGGTGCTCTTCGTAGGAGCGAGCTTGCTCGCGAACGGTGCTCACCGGTGGCTGCGGTGTTTTGGCTGGACGCCTTTCCCTCTCCCTAACCCTCTCCCTGAAGGGAGAGGGGACCGTTGGGCAGGGTCTGATGTTCTGGAGTCAGCCGGCTGGCACCGTGCTTTCTGGTTGAAACCATACCTTCTCTCGGCACGGTCTAGCCCCCTCTCCCTTCAGGGAGAGGGTTGGGGAGAGGGGCTCTTAAACCCGGCACCTACGCCACCGGCGAGCACCGTTCGCGAGCAAGCTCGCTCCTACGAAAAGCCATGTTTCCTGGAACCGTAGGAGCGGACTCCGTCCGCGATCATCCGTCGTTGAAAACAGCCTCACCCCTCAGCCGTCACCCCAGCCAGGTGATAGGTCTCATTGATCCGATACAACGTAAACACGTCATCCTCGACGGCGATCTCGTTAAGGCAGCAAGGCTCCTGCTTCAACCGCCAATACCGCGCCAACGGCAACCCCAGCGCCTGCAGCAGCAGAACCCGATTGATACTGTCATGCCCCACCAACACCAATGTCTGCCCACCGTGACGCCGCAACACCTCACGCAATACACGGGTACCCCGGGCCAGCACATCAGCCAGGCTCTCGCCATCGGGGATGGCCGCCAGGTCCGGCGCCTCCAGCCAGGTGCGGTGTTCTTCCGGCCAGCGTGCGCGGACTTCGTCGTGAGTCAAGCCCTGCCACTGGCCATAGTCGGTGTCCGCCAGGCCTTCCAGCGCCTGGGCCGGGGCGCCGGTGGCCTGGGCGATGGCGGCAC
Organism: Pseudomonas sp. A6; assembly: GCF_052367875.1. Lineage (NCBI taxonomy): Bacteria > Pseudomonadati > Pseudomonadota > Gammaproteobacteria > Pseudomonadales > Pseudomonadaceae > Pseudomonas > Pseudomonas sp. A6. The sequence continues at coordinate 4,278,193 of NZ_CP198970.1, forward strand.
CGGTGTCGATGCAGCGCGACAGCGGGCTGGTGTAGATCGCCACCGGCTGCCAGCTTTCGGCTATGCGCCGGGCCACCGCCTCGGCCTGGCGCCGGCCCAGGGCCGACAGCGGCAGTTCGGCGCGGCCGCGGAAGCGTTCCGGGGCGATCCAGTCCACGTGGCCGTGGCGGGTCAGAATGATCCTGGTCATCTTCCTGCTCCTTCGAAGGTTCAGCAGCGCAGGCTGGCGATGATGCGCTGCGGGTGGGTCAGCATATCCAGGGCCGAGAGGATGTCCAGCGCCACCAGGTCCGCCGAGCCGATGGCCACCGAGGACGCGCCCTCCGGGCCGATCACCGCGATGCCCAGGGCCGACTGCTGCAGCATGTAGCGGTCGTTGCTGCCGTTGCCGATGGCCACCACGCCGTGCAGGCCCAGGGTGCGCAGGTAGTCCTCCTTGGAAATGGCCTGGTCCTTCTCCGACAGCACCAGCAGGTTGACGTCCAGCGCCGCCAGCTCCGCCTCGGCGCTGCCGAAGGTGTCGCCGGTGACCACGTGCAGCGCCAGCTTGCGGCCCAGCGCCTGCAGGCGCTCGGCCACCCCGTCGATCAGCCGGCCATCCACCGCCAGGGTGCCGTTGTAGTCACAGATCATGTGTTTCAACTGCAAGCTCCCCAGCCCGGGAATGTCGATCTGCAGCATGTCGCTTCCTCCCCTGGCCGCTCAGCCGCGGATGACCGTGACCGCGCAGGGCGCATGGTCGATCACCTGGCGCGCCACCGAGCCCAGCAGCCAGCGCTCGAAGCCCGAGTGGCCGCGGTGGCCGATGACGATGTGGTCGATGTGGTGCTCCTCGGCGTAGCGCACGATCTGCTCGGCCGGGCGGCCCACCGAGACGTGGGTGGTCGGCCGTTCCTCGACCGGCAGGCGGCTGTAGCCCAGCAGCTTGAAGGCATGGTGGAAATGCGCGCGGGAGCGCTCGATCACCGCCTCGGTCTCCACCTCGTCGCCGAACTCCGGCGGCTGCGCCACCGAGAGGATGTGCAGGCCGGCGCCGAAGCGCTCGGCCAGCTCGTTGGCGAAGTTCAGGGCCAGCTCCGCCGCGGTGGAGGCGTCGTAGGCCACCAGGATGCGCTTGATCATGCTTCACCTCCTCTGCGCCGCGTCTGCGGGCGCAAGTCGTCGTGGCGCGCGGGCTCCGCCGGCGGGGCGGCGCCCTCCTCCTGCGGGTCGCCCTTGGGCAGCAGGTGCCGGGGCAGGAAGAAGGCGTTGGCGATCAGCGTCGGCACCACGGCGCTGCCGATCACCGCGGCCACCAGCGCCGAATACTGGCCCTGGTCGATCAGCCCGTGGGCCAGGCCGAACAGCGCCGAGATGGTGCCGAAGGTCAGCCCGGTGGACATCAGCAGCGTGGTGTAGGCCCCCTCCCGGCGCGGCGAGCCGTAGACCAGGCAGGTGGGGTACACGCCCACCAGCTTGGTGAGCATCTTCACCAGCAACAGCAGCACGAAGGCCGCGGGCGCGGCGGCCAGGGCCGGCAGCGACACCAGCGAACCGGCGCGGATGAAGTAGAACGGCGTCAGCAGGCCGAAGGTCAGGGTGCGCAGGCGGCGGATCAGCGCGTGGTCCTTGCCCACGGTGCCGGCCAGCACCATGCCGATCAGGTAGGCCGGCAGCACCGCCTCGCTGCCGGCCCAGGTCGCCGCCGCGCCCAGGCCGAACAGGCAGAGCATGAGGAACTTGGCCTCCAGCTCCGAAGGGCGGCCGCCGAAGCGGCGGAAGAAGCGCGGGGTGAGCCACGGCAGCAGCAGCGCGGCCAGGACCAGGGCCCCGGCGAAACCGGCGGTCTTCAGGGTGAAGGGGGCGAAGATCAGCCCCAGGGCGATCACCGTGGCCAGGTCGTTGACGAAGCAGGCGGCCAGCACGATCTTGCCGTACTCGCTGGTGTTCAGCCCCAGCTCCAGCATCACCGCGTAGACCACCGCCACCGAGGTGGTGGACATGGCGATGCCGGCCAGCCAGCTGGCCTGCGCGCTCCAGCCCAGGCCCCAGTACGCCAGCGCCGCGCAGCCGAGGAAGGGCACCACGAAGCCCACCAGGCCGATGACCGTGGCCTGCTTCCAGTGCGCGCGGAACACCTTCGGGTCCAGCTCGGCGCCGGCCAGGAAGGTCAGCAGGATGGCCCCGGCGCCGGAGAGGAACTTGATCCAGCTGGCGTCGCCCTGCAGCACCGCCATGCCCAGCAGCGCGCCGATGATCAGCTGGGCGATGGTCCCCACGACGATTTCCGACAATGCCGTGGCGATGCGCAGGAAGATCGACACCAGCGTCGCCAGCAGCGCCAGCCCCAGCCACAGGGCGGCCTGGGCCCAGATCTCAGTCATGGCGGCGGCTCCGCTGAAGCCGGGGGACGGCGCGGTGCGAAAGAGGAAAAGCGGCGGAACGGGATGGGTTGGGCATGTTCGCTATCCACGGGCAGACCATGGACAGCAGAACAATGCCTACGCCGCCCATGAAGGGTTATGCGTAGGCATCATCAGCCGGGGGGCGGTTAGAGGAGGAATGCCATCTCCTGCCTAACGACATTAGCAAAGCCTTGGGAAAATGCACGCCCCTAGTGGCTGCCGCCGAGCAGGTCGAAGGAGTCGAGCAGGCGCCAGGCGATTTCCGGGGTGCGTTCCAGGCCCCGGCGGATGGCCGCGGGGATGGCCTGGCGAGTCTTGCGGCACAGGCCGGGCTGCGCGGCGATGCGGATGTCCAGGCCGCGCATGCTGCGCACCTCGTTGAAGCCGGGAGCAATGCTCAGGCGCAGGCCGAGCTGTTCGTACATGCGCTGCTGCATGTGCTGCAGGTCGGCCAGGTCCTTGAGCTGTTCCAGGCGCTGCACCAGGCGCTGTTCTTCCTGGCGGGTGAGCAGGAGGATGCGGATGTCGCCATGGGGCTCGGCCAGCAGCGCCTCGCGCCCGCAATCGCAGGCGCCCGGTGGGCAGGGTTGGCGGAGGGGGAGCTGGCCGTTCATGGCGTCGAGCATAGCGATTCGGCCGGTTCCGCGCCGCTACCCTTCGTGAAAATTCCCACGCTGAAATCGCCTTGAGGTCCTACGAGGGCGCTGGATAGATTCCGCCCTGCCGCAACCTTGTTGTGGTCGGGGGTAGGATCCCGTTGGTACGAGGAGTGGTGCGTTATGTCGCGAGTACAAGTGATCCATCGCCGTCTGTATTCGCGTTCCGTGGCGGACCGTGCGGGGAGGCTTCGGCCTGCCGTTTTCCTCATACCCGGTGATCCTACCCCCGTACGGTCCGCCTCCCTTTTTGGGGAGGCGGCTCTTGGTCCCACTCAGGAGCAATGGAACATGCACTCTCCGCACTTCGCCCTCCACACCTCGGAGGCGCGCCATGTCTGACCTGCAACCCGTCACCACCCTCTCGCAACCCCACGACGACGTGCTGTTCGTCGACGCCAGCGCCCCCGCCGAGCATCTGTACGAGGCCGCCGAGCGTCGCCTGATAGCCCTGGAAGACCTGCTCTGCCTGCTGGCGGACTGCCCCGACGAAATGCCGCTGGTACAAGGCCAGGCCCGCCTGGTCTCGGCCCTGCTGCCGATGGCGGCGGAAGCGCGGCAACTCTACCGACTGGCCCAGAGCCGGAGCTGAGCGCCCCTGGGCGCTTGCGTGCGGGGCGGCGCAACAGTGCCGCCCCGCGCTTCACGAGCTGGCCGGCCCCTCGGACAGCAGGCGGCAGCCCTGGCGGCGGATTTCGATGTTCGGATAGATCGGCGGCCGCGCCTCGCCGCTGGCCCGCAAGGCCTCCACACGCTCCAACGCCTCTTCGATGCGCTGCAACGGCAACGCGGCGATCTGCGCCGGCGCCAGGTCCCACCAGCGGCTGGCCTGCAGGCGCTCGCAGATGTCCGGCGGGAAGCGGTAGCGCACCACCTTAGCCGGCGAGCCAGCGACTATGGCGTAGGGCGGCACGTCGCGCGTCACCACCGACATGGCGGCCACCACGGCGCCGTCGTGGATCTTCACCCCGCTCATCACCACTGCGCCCTCGCCGATGAAGGCGTCGTTGCCGATCCAGGTGTCGGCGTCGGTGTCCTCGTAGCGCTGGCGCGGCGTGTCGTAGCGGTCGAACACGCCCGGCTCGTACTGCACCGAGCTGGTGCTCAGCCAGTCCATCGGGTGCGCCCGGGCGGCCAGGCCGATGCGGCAGTGCTGGCCGGTGGAGCTGAAGCGGCCGATGTGCGAAATGCGGTGGAAACTGGTGGTGCGGATGGTGGAAAAAGCGCCGATGTGCATCTCGTCCCGGTAGATCTTGAACTCCGCCTCGCCGATGCTGCCCGGCGCCTCGACCAACAGGCGCTTGCCGCGCCCCAGGCGGCTGACGCCGCTGCGGAATTCGATGTCGTAGCCTTCCAGCCAGTGCTTCCAGTGACTGTTGCGCCAACGCTTCAACATGGGGTCCGTGATCCTTTGTATGTTTTCCGATACGGACCTCTGACAGGTGGGATGCGTGCAAGGTTCGGTTGAAGTGAATTGCGGGGGTGTGAGTTGCTTTTCGTAGGAGCGAGCTTGCTCGCGAACAGAGTTCACCGGGAATGCAAGTGCTGGATTTGAGAGCGCCCTCTCCCTAACCCTCTCCCTGAAGGGAGAGGGGACCGTTGGGCATGGGCTGTAATCTCGATGCTCGCCGGCAGCTCCAGCGTGGCCGGCGTGCACCTTGAGTTTCAGCAGGCACGGACTGCCCCCTCTCCCTTCAGGGAGAGGGCTGGGGAGAGGGGACCGTGGTCAAGCCCACGCAGAGAAGTGGCCGGTTCACGCCGTTCGCGAGCAAGCTCGCTCCTACGAAAAGCGGTACATCGACCCCGCCAAAGCTCTCACCCCAGATGCGCAGCAAAGCCAGTCAACTGCGGCGCAATATCCTCGCGCAAGGTCAGCGAAGGTATCTCGTAGTCCCCAGCATTCTGCCGGCGAAACGGAATGGGCGCGGCGCTGAACAGGCTATCCAGGCGCTCGCCATAAGCCTGCTCGATCGCGGCGTAGCGAGCCTCATCCATCCGCCCAGTGCGATACACCAGGAACGCCGGCAGCACCTCGAAGCCCGGGTAGTAGAGAACGCCATGATGGATGGGGAACAGCAGGTCATCGATCGGCCCGTTGATGCCGCGGGCGCTGTAGTGCGATTCCCAGCCGCCGGTGGTGACCACCAGCATGGCGCGCTTGCCGGCCAGGCTGCCCTCGCCGTAGCGGTCGCCCCAGCGCGCGTCGGAGTGCTCGCCCACGCCGTAGGCGAAACCATAGGCGTACACGCGCTCGACCCAGCCCTTGAGGATGGCCGGCATGGAGAACCACCACAGCGGGAACTGCAGGATCAGCGCATCGGCCCAACGCAGCTTGTCCTGCTCGGCGGCGATGTCGGCGCTCTGCCGGCCGCTGGCGTAGGCGCGGCGGGAGTCCTCGGAGGGGTCGAAGCGCTCGGCTGCGGCGCCGTCGAGGCTGTCGGCTGCATCCAGCGGGGCCTTCCAGCCCATGGCGTACAGGTCCGAGACCTGCACCTGGTGGCCGGCAGCCTGCAGGCGGGCCACGGCGAAGTCCTTGAGCGAACCGTTGAGCGAGCGGGGTTCGGGGTGGGCGTAGACGATGAGGATGTTCATGACGGCCTCCAGTGGGTGGATGGCCGCAGCATGGCGTTGCGCAAGGTATAGTGGAAATGAATATCCATTACACCAGGTATAGTCATGACCAATCTGCGCACCCTGGACCTGAACCTGCTGGTGACCCTCGACGTGCTGCTGGCCGAGCACAACGTAACCCGCGCCGCCGAGCGCCTGCACTTTTCCCAACCCTCGGTGAGCGTGCAGCTGGCCAAGCTGCGCGAGCTGTTCGACGACCCGCTGCTGCTGCCCGGCCCCCGCGGCATGCGCCCCACCACCCGCGCCGAGGCGCTGCGCGAGCCCCTGCGCCAGGCCCTGGCGGCGCTGCAGCGGGCGGTGGCGCCGAGCGAACCGTTCGACCCGCGCAGCGCACGCAACACCTGGCGCCTGGTGGCTTCCGACTACAGCGAGGCCACCGTGGTGCTGCCGGCCCTGCCCGGCCTGCGCGAGGCGGCGCCGGGCACGCGCCTGGCGCTGTTGCCGCTGCAGCCGGCGCTGATCGTCCGGCAGCTGGAACAGGGCGACGCCGACCTGGTGTTCCACATCACCGAGGACGCCCCCGAAGGGCTGCGCCGGCGCCCGCTGTTCCAGGAACGCTACGTGCTGGTCGGCCGCGCCGGCCACCCGCGGCTCAAGCGCCGGCCGAGCCTGGCGCAGTTTTGCCAGCTGGAGCAGGTGATCGTTTCGCCGGACGGCGGCGGCTTCCACGGCCCCACCGACAAGGCCCTGGCCGGGCTGGGCCGCGAGCGCCGGGTGGTGCTGTCGGTGCCGCACTTCCAGTTCGTCGCCCCGGTGCTGGCCAGCACCGATCTGGTGGCCATGCTGCCGCAGCGCCTGGTGCGCCCGGACAGCGGCCTGCGCATGGTGGAGGCGCCGCTGGAGGTGCCGGGCTACGAGATGTCGATGCTCTGGCACGAGCGCACGCACCGCGACCCGGCGCACCAGTGGCTGCGGGAGTTCATCGCCGCGGCGATGTGACGGCCTACCGCTCGGCCGGCCGCCGCCGCCGACGCCGCCAGCGGCGTAGGCTGGTGCGAGAACACGAGGAGGACACGAGCATGCGGCACCACAGCCACCCGGATTTCCACCTGCACGAGGCGCGCCGCGCCATGCTGTTGCGCTGGGCGCAGATGGCGCAATGGTTCGGCCTGGTGATGATCCTGCTGACCATCGGCTTGGCGGCCCTGGGCGACAGCCTGGAAGACCCCACCGGCACCAGCATCATCACCCTGTGCGGCGCCTTGGGCCTGGCGGCGCTGATCCCGGCGCGGATGATCCTGGCGCATTACCAGAAGCAGGACGAGCGCGACGGGCAGCCCTAGCCGAAGCGCACGCAGTAGATCGGCGGCAGGTGCGCGGACAGGCATTCCCAGCGCTCGCCGCCGTCCTCCGACAACCACAGGCCGCCGGTGGTCGAGCCCATGGCCAGGCGCTCGCCGTCGTCGTCCACGGCCAGGCCGTGGCGGTACACCAGGTCGTAGCACGGGCCCTGGGGCAGGCCGTGGTCCAGGGCCTGGAAGCTCTGGCCGCCATCCTCCGTGCGGTTGACCAAGAATCGCCCGGCCACCGGGATGCGGCAGATGTCCTTCGTCGCCGGGACGAACCAGGCGGTGTCCGGCCGCGTGGGGTGCACGGCCACGGCGAAGCCGAAGCTGGACGGTTGCGCCGGCACGTCGCGCCAGTTGGCGCCGCCATCGCTGGAAACGAAGATGCCGTTGTGGTGCTGCACCCACAGCCGGTCCGGCCGCGCCGGGCAGTGCACCAGGCGATGCGGGTCCTGGATGGCGCCCTCCTCGCGCAGGTCCGGCGGCATGTAGTCGGCGTACATGCCGGCGGTGGTGTTGCGCCAGCTGGCGCCTTCGTCGTGGCTCTGCCAGACGCCGCCGCAGGACACCCCGACGGTGAGGTGGCGGCTGTCGCGCGGGTCGACGCTGACGGAATGGATGCCCGGCCAGTCGTAGCCGCCGCCGAACCAGCGGGCGCGTTCGGGGCGGTCCCACAGCGGGCGGTTGAGCGTCCAGCTGTCGCCATGGTCGTCGCTGCGGAACAGGCCGCCGGGGATGGTCCCGGCCCAGAGGGTGCCGGCCTGGTCGGTGCCGCCGGTCTCCAGGCACCAGATCAGCTGCAGGCTCCAGGGCGCCTGCGGGGCCTCGCCTTCGGCCGGCGTGGGCAGCGGGTCCGGCTGCGGCGGGTAGACCGGCACCGCGCATTCCTGCCAGTCGCCGCCGCAGGGCTTGCGCCACAGCTTGCAGCCGAAGTGGCCGAGGTCCAGGGCGGCGTAGAGGGTGTCGTCGCGGGGGTCGGCCAGCAGCATGTTCACCGGCTCGCCGAGGAAGTCCTGGCCCGCCTCGTGCCAGGTGCCGCGATCCTGCAGGAAGCTGAACAGGCCCTTGCGCGTGGCCACCAGCAATCGGTCTTCCATCTGCCCTCCTCCGGGTTTCAGCCGCCGGACAGCGCCTGCACCACGTACACCTCGCTGTCGTCCGCCACCACGTCGCCCAGGCCCTGGCGGTCGCGCAGGCGCAGGCCGTCGATGAACACGGTGACGTGCCGGCGCAGGCCGCCCTGGTCGTCCAGCAGGTAGCCGCGCAGGCGCGGATGCCGGGCGAACACGCCCTCCAGCAGGCCGCCGAGGGTGGCGCCGGGCAGGTCCTGCTCGGGCACTTCGACGTGGCGCTGGATGGACGGGGCGAAGACGATATGGGCCATGGGCTGCGCGGCGTGACGGGTTTCGCTCAGTTTAGGCGGCAGGGCCGGCGCCGGTGGCGCGGATCGACCGGGCGGCAATCAGTTTCGATTTCGCTCAACTGAGTTCCACTAGATTCACATTTAAAGCACCCATCGCCTGTGCGAGTCTCCGGGCATCGTCCCCCACGCAGCCACCCATGCACCTTCTGCAACAGCACTTCGCCGCCACCAGCGCCTCCGCCTCCCAGGCAGAGCCCCTGCGCCTGCCGCGCGAACGCTGCCGCTGGCTGCGCCTGCAACCCCTCTCGCTGCCGCTGGAGCTGGCCTTCTGGGCGCTCTGGCACTGCCGCCACGCGCGTCCACCGGATAGCGCCGCACGCTGACGGGCGCCCCGCCCACCCCTTTGCTGGAACTACGCTGAACGCAGGCGCCCGACGCTGCGCGAGCTGGCGTAGCCATTGCATCGCCTGCCCCGCCGCAGCCCGGCCGCGCAGGCCATCAGCGCGCCCATTGGCGCTATGCGAGAACAACGATGAAATTCGCCCCCGTGCAAGAGGCCCAGGCCTTCCTGGCCGCCAATCCCGACATCGAGATGGTCGAGCTGTTCATCCTCGACGCCAACGGCGTGCCCCGCGGCAAGCTGCTGCACCGCGAGGAACTGCTGGCGGTCTACGAGTCCGGCCGGCCCTTGCCGAGCACCATTCTCGGCCTGACCCTGCACGGCGACGACGTGGAGGATTCCGGGCTGGTGTGGGAGGTCGGCGACATCGACTGCCGCGCCTACCCACTGGCCGGCAGCCTGGTGCGCCTGCCCTGGCGGCAGATTCCCAGCGCCGCCGTGCAGGTCAGCATGCACCCGGTCGAAGGCAAGCCGGCTGACATCGCCGACCCACGCCACGTGCTGGTCAAGGTGATCGACGAGTTGAAGGCCGCCGGCTACCACCCGGTGATGGCCTGCGAGCTGGAGTTCTACCTGCTGGACGCCAAGCGCGACGCCAACGGCCGCCCGCAACCGGCGCTGGACGCCGACGGCGGCCGGCCGCGCTCCACCCAGGTCTACGGCCTGCGCGAGCTGGAGCAGATCGAGCCCTTCCTCGCCGACCTCTATGCCGCCTGCAAGGCCCAGGGCATCCCGGCGCGCACCGCCATCTCCGAATACGCCCCGGGCCAGGTGGAGATCACCCTGGAGCACGGCGACGCCCTCACCGCCATGGACCAGGCCGTGCGCTACAAGCGCCTGGTCAAGGGCGTGGCGCACAAGCACGGGATGCAGGCCTGCTTCATGGCCAAGCCGTTCGACGACCTGGCCGGCACCGGCATGCACATGCACGTGTCGCTGGCCGATGCCGCCGGGGCGAACCTGTTCGCCAGCGCAGAACCGGCCGGCACGCCCCTGCTGCGCCAGGCGGTGGGCGGCATGCTCGCCAGCCTGCTCGACTCGCTGCTGCTGTTCTGCCCCAACGCCAACTCCTATCGGCGCTTCCAGGCCAACAGCTACGCGCCGCTGGCGCCGACCTGGGGCTGCGACAACCGCACCGTCAGCCTGCGCGTGCCGGGCGGGCCGGCGCACACCCGGCACATCGAGCACCGCATCTGCGGGGCCGATGCCAATCCTTACCTGGCGGCGGCTGCGATCCTCGCCGGCATCCATCGCGGCATCCGCAAAGACATCGACCCGGGCGCGCCCGTCGAGGGCAACGGCTACGCCCAGGCCAGGGAACTGCTGCCCACCGACTGGCTCACCTCGCTGCGCGCGCTGGAGCGGTCGAGCTGGGCGCGGGATGCGCTGGGGCGGGAGTTCCTGGGCGTGTACCTGAAGGTGAAGCAGGCGGAGTACCGGCAGTTCATGGGTGAGGTGGGGGAGCAGGATTGGCGGTGGTATCTGCATCAGGCTTGAGGCTTAAGAGCCCCTCTCCCGCAAGCGGGAGAGGGGGCAGTCCGGCGTAGCGCTGAACAACGGCGCAACTGGCTGACAACGAATTCAAACCCTCGCTCCGAACAGTCCCCTCGCCCTTCAGGGAGAGGGCTAGGGAGAGGGAAACCAGACAACAGGAAAAACACAAAAAATGAACGCCGCACTGAAACCCGCCAAAGCCGCCCCCGAGCGCGCCCCTTCCTATTATTCCGCCAGCCTCAACACGGAAACCGACTACCCCACCCTGCAAGGCGAAGTGAACGTCGACATCGCCATCATCGGCGGCGGCTTCACCGGCGTGACCACCGCCGTGGAGCTGGCCGAGCGCGGCTACAAGGTGGCCATCGTCGAGACCAACAAGGTCGGCTGGGGCGCCAGCGGGCGCAACGGCGGCCAGGTCACCGGCAGCCTGTCCGGCGATTCGGCCATGCGCAAGCAGATGCAGCAGTGGCTGGGCAACGACGTCGACGACTTCATCTGGCACCTGCGCTGGCGCGGCCACGAGATCATCAAGAGCCGCGTGGCGAAATACGGCATCGCCTGCGACCTCAAGTTCGGCCACCTGCACGCGGCCATGAAGCCGTCGCACATGGCCGAGCTGGAAGCCTCCTACGAAGAAGCCGTGCGCCGCGGCATGGGCGCCGAGGTCAGCCTGCTCGACGCCGCCGGCGTGCGCCAGCACCTGGAAAGCGACCTGTACTGCGGCGCCATCAAGAATATGCGCAACATGCACCTGCACCCGCTCAACCTGTGCATCGGCGAGGCGAAAGCGCTGGAGAGCCTGGGCGGGCTGATCTTCGAGCACTCCGAGGTGCTGGACATCGTCCACGGCCCGCGCCCGGCGGTGGTCACCACGCGGGGGCGGATCAACGCCGCCCAGGTGCTGCTGGCCGGCGACGTCTACCACAAGCTGGAACGCAAGCAGCTCAAGAGCATGATCTTCCCGGCCATGGGCGGCATCGTCACCACCAAGCCGCTGGGCGAGCTGGCCAAGCGCATCAACCCGCAGGACCTGGCCGTCTACGACTGCCGCTTCGTGCTCGACTACTACCGCCTGACCGCCGACGGCCGCCTGCTGTTCGGCGGCGGCGCCAACTACTCCGGGCGCGACTCGCGGGACATCGCCGGCGAACTGCGCCCGTGCATCGAACGCACCTTCCCGGCGCTCAAGGGCGTGGAGATCGAATTCCAGTGGAGCTGCGCCATGGGCATCGTGATGAATCGCATCCCGCAGCTGGGCAAGCTCTCGGACAACGTCTGGTACTGCCAGGGCTACTCCGGCCACGGCGTGGCCACCACCCACATCATGGGCGAGATCATGGCCACGGCCATGAGCGGCGACCTGGAGCAATTCGACACCTTCGCCCAGTGCAAGCACGTGAAAGTGCCCCTGGGCGACGTGTTCGGCAACCCGATGCTGGCGGCGGGGATGTGGTACTACCAGCTGCTGGAGAAATTCCGCTGAGCTTCGTGGCTCATGGAGCGGACCTTGTCCGCGATGGCCGGGCATATCGGCGCGCTTCGCGGATGGGATCCGCTCCTACGCTGCCCCACCCACGCCATTTCCATGTAGGAGCGCGCCCTGCGCGCGATATCGCGGGCAGGGCCCGCTCCTACAGGTTGCCGGGGAACACGGCTCGCTCCTACGAAGAGCCCTGCTTCAGGCGGCCAGTTGCGCTGATGGGTATCGCTTCGCTCAACACCATCCTGCGAAGAGCCGTGCTTCCTGGAAACGTAAGCGGACCTTGTCCGCGATGGCCGGACATATCGGCGCGATTCGCGGATGGGATCCGCTCCTACGCCGCCCCACCCACGCCATTCCCATGTAGGAGCGCGCCCTGCGCGCGATATCGCGGGCAGGGCCCGCTCCTACAGGTTGCCGGGGAACACGGCTTTTCGTAGGAGCGAGCCCTGCTTCAGGCGGCCAGTTGCGCTGATGGGTATCGCTTCGCTCAACACCATCCTGCGAAGAGCCGTGCTTCCTGGAAACGTAAGCGGACCTTGTCCGCGATAGCCCAAGGTCCCGGCGCGATTCGCGGGTGGGATCCGCTCCTACGCTGCCCCACCCATGCCATTCCCCTGTAGGAGCGCGCCCTGCGCGCGATATCGCGGGCAGGGCCCGCTCCTACAGGTTGCCGGGGAACACGGCTTCTCGCGTCAGGCGGCCAGGCACTGTTCCAGGCTGGCCTCCAGACGCTCGCGCAGCCCGGCATCGGCGCTGGCGATGAATACCAGGCAGTTGTCGCCCTCCTGCGCCTGCGCCGCCAGGAACTGGCTGCGGCCGCCGACGTATTGCAGCCACAGCGGCTGTTCGCGGCCGCTGACCTGCACCCGGCCCTTGAGGCGGAACAGGCCTTCCGGCAACTGGTCGAGCCAGGCGCGCAGGCGCCGGGGGTCGAACTGGCCGGCGTGGCGCCAGGTCCAGCTGTCGAACAGCCGGCTGTGATCGACACCCAGCGGCGCCAGGCGCAGCGCGCGCTCCGGGCGTTCGCCGTAGAGCAGCTCATCGGGTATTTCCGCCTGCACCGTCTGCAGCATCCGCCGCGGCTCGCCGAAGCGCTGGCGCAGGGCCTGCAGTTGCTCCGGCGTCGCTATGTCGGCCTTGTTCAGCAGCAGCAGGTCGGCCGCGGCCGCCTGGCGCCTTTCCAGTTGCGCGTACTCGCCTTCCAGCGGCTGGCTGCGGGCGGCGTCCACCAGGGTGATGAGCGCGTCCAGGTGCATGTGCCTGCGCAGCTGCGGGTAGCCCAGGGCCTGGATGATCGGCTGCGGGTCGGCCACGCCGCTGCATTCGATGACGATGCGCTCCACCGCCGGCTGCATCGCGGCCAGGCGGCCGAGCTGGGCCAGCAGGTCGTCCTGCATGGTGCAGCACAGGCAGCCGTTCTGCAGGGCGTACACCGCGTCGCTCTGCTCGGCGATCATCTCGGCGTCCACGTTCAGCTCGCCGAAGTCGTTGACGATCAGCGCCAGGCGCTGCCCGGCGCACTGCTGCACCAGGCGGCGCAGCAGGGTGGTCTTGCCGGCGCCGAGGAAGCCGGCGACCACGGTCACCGGGATGCTCATCGGTCGGCCCTCATGATCTGCGGTACTTCGCCCTGCCACACCGCCTGCAGCGGGCCGCTGAACACGCCCTGGCGGTCGTAGACCGGGCGGCCCTCGACGAAGGTCTGCTCGACCTGGGTACGGTGGATGTAGCCGCGCGGCGGCTGGGCGAAGAGGTCGCGGTCCAGCACGATGAAGTCCGCCGACTTGCCGGCCTCGATGCTGCCGGTCAGGTGCTCCAGGCCCATGGCGTGGGCGCCGTTCAGGGTCACCACCTGCAGCGCCTGCTCCAGGCCGATGGGCTCGCCGAAGCAGGCCGGGTCGTCGTTCCAGGGGTTCTGCCGGGTGATCATGGTTTCCAGGGCCAGCCAGGGGTCGATGGAGGCCACCGGCCAGTCGGTGCCCATCACCGCGATGCCGCCGGCGGCGAGCACGCCCTTGTAGTCGTAGATGCGCTTCAGGCGCTCGGCGCCGTAGCCGGAGCGCGCGCCGCTGGCGAAGGGCGTGGGGTACCAGGCCGCCGGGGAGAATTCGGCTATCACCTCCAGCTCGCGGAAGCGCCTGAGGTTGCCCGGGTGCAGGATGGTGCTGTGCGCGCACTGGTGGCGGATGCCGCTGAAACCGTTGCGCCGGCGCGCCTCGGCCACCGCGTCGAGGAACACGTCGGAGGCGCCGTCGCCGGTGCAGTGGGCGATCACGCGGATGCCGCGGCGGTCCATGTCCACCACCATGTCGGTGATGTGCTCGGGGGTCAGGTTGAGCTTGCCGCGCCAGCTGTCCTCGCCCGGCCAGGGGCTGATGAGGAACGACGAGCGCGGCTCCACGGTGCCGTCGAAGTGGAACTTCACGGCGTTGGCCGACAGCCGCGCGCTGCGGTAGTAGTGGCGCTCGCCGCTGAGCAGTTCCCAGCGCCGGCGCACCGGGAAGATGTCGTCCTGCCAGCTGATGGCCGCTTCCACGCGCAGGGTCAGCTGGCCGGCGTCGTCCAGTTCCTTGAGCGCCTGCAGGCGGCGTTCGCAGACGTGCACGTACTTGCTGGCGGTGACGCCGCGGGCGCTCTGGAAGTGCACGCCGTCGCGGTAGGCGCGGCGCAGCACCTCGATGGGGGTGGGCGGCATGGCGGCGTGGATCAGCGCGTAGGCGCCGTCGATCAGCAGGCCGTTGGGCTCGCCGGTCAGTTCGTCGCGCTCCAGGTAGCCGTTGCGCGGGTCGGGCGTGGCGGCGTCGATGCCGGCCAGTTCGAGGGCGCGGGAGTTGACCATCATGGTCCCCCACATGCGGTCGAGCAGCGCTACCGGGCGGTCCGGCATGACGCTGTCGAGCCACTCGCGGCCCGGCTTCAGCCCGGCCTCGCGGAAGGTGTAGCGCACCCAGTACTGGCCGTAGACCCAGCTCTCGCCCGGGTGGCTGTCGGCGTAGGCGCGGATGGCCGCGGCCAGTTGCTCGGGGCTCGGGTCCTCGATGCCCACGTCCAGGTCGTCGGCGTAGCGCGGGGCCAGGGCCAGGTCCGGGTGGGTGTGCATGTCGTGCAGGCCGGGCATGCAGAAGGCGCCGCCGAGGTCGTGCTGGCGGGTCTGCGGGCCGACCAGATGCGCCAGATCCTCGGCGCGGCCGACGGCGAGGAAGCGGCCATCGCGGATGGCCACGGCCTCGGCCCAGGGCTGCGCCGGGTCGAGGGTGTAGAAGCGGCCGTTGCGCAGCAGCAGGTCGGCGTGGCGGTTGGCAGGCGAATGGGACGAACGGAATGTATCGGGCGCCGTCATGTCGGTGCTCCCCTTGTTGTTTTGCGCCGAGTATAGGGAGCTGCCAGAAGCCTTTGACTAGCATAAGATGACAACTCGCTAGCCACAGATAACAAGCACGAACATGCCCGACCAACAGTCCGACATCGACTACGCCGCGCGCCAGCTGTACCAGCGCTTCCTCGAGGAATGGCAGGCCCGGCCCCGGCTGCCGCCGCTCGCGCCGCTGCTCGCCGGGCTCGGCGTGCCCGCCGCCGAGGCCGCCGCCAACATGACCTTCGCCCGCTACTACCGCCTGCTGCGCCAGGCCGCCGGGCTGCTCGGCGCCAGCGACTTCTTCCTGCGCCTGGGCCAGCGCTACAACCTGTTCGACCTGGGGGTGATCGGCTACGCGCTGATCAGCGCGGCCAACCTGCGGCGCTCCTGGGACATCTCCCTGGGCCAGCCCTCCAGCCTGCTGCCGCACCCCATCCACGTCACCCGCGAGGAACACGGCGAGCACCTGGTGCTGGCCCTGCAGGCGCCGCCCTATAGCCCCATGGAAACCCAGGCGCTGCTGGAAGAATGGTTCAGCAGCACCTGGCGCTGGCTGTGCCAGCGCCTGCCGGAGTTGGCCGAATGCGCCGGCATGCAGGTGCGCCTGCCGTTCGCCGCGCCGCCCCATGCCGCGCTCTACGCCGAGCTGTTCCCCGGCCGCAGCGAGTTCGCCGCCAGCCGCGCCGAGCTGCGCATCCCGCGGGAATTCCACGACCGCCCCTTCTCCACCTCCAACCCCTCGGTGCTGCGCCTGTGCCAGGCCCAGGGCGCGGCCACCCTGGCCAGCTTCGAGAGCGGCGAGGCGCTGCCCGACGACCTGCGCTTCTACCTGCTGCAGAACGCCCGGGTGCCGCTGCCGGACCTGGAGCAGGCCGCCGCGCACTTCCGCCTGCCGCCGCACACCCTGCAGCGGCGCCTGCGCGCCCACGGGCTGACCTTCAAGGGCGTGGTCTACGAGGTGCGCATGGCCCTGGCCGAGCGCTACCTGCTGGCCAGCCGCATGAGCCTGCAGGAGATCGCCTTCCTGCTCGGCTACGAACACGTCACCAGCTTCCACCGCGCCTTCCTGCGCCACGCCGGGACCACCCCGGAAGGCTTCCGCCAGCGGCGCGCCCGCCCCCACCAGGAGTGAGCCCATGCGCTTCCCTTCGATGACCGCCCTGCGCGTGCTCGACGCCGTCGCCCGCCTGGGCAGCCTGTCCGCCGCCGCCAGCGAGCTGAGCCTTACCCGCAGCGCCGTGAGCCACCAGTTGCGTAGCCTGGAGGAATGCCTGGGCACCGCGCTGATCGAGAAATCCGGGCGCGGCATCGTGCTGACCTACCGCGGCGAGTACTTCGCCCGCGAAACCCAGCGCGCCCTGGGCATCCTCAACGAGGCGCGGCGCTTCACCGACGCCCAGGAGATCGCCGGGCGCCTGTGCGTGAGCTGCACCCCGGGCTTCGCCACCTACTGGCTGTGCCACCAGATCGGCAAGTTCCAGCGCGCCCACCCGCAGGTCGAACTGAACCTGGTGGCGCCGCGGATTCCCGACGACGTCAGCAACCGCGACGTCGACCTGTTCATCGCCTACGGCGTGGGCGACTGGCCGGACCTGCACGTGGAACTGATCGCCACCCTGGACACCTTCCCGGTGTGCAGCCCCTCGCTGCTCAACGCCGCCGGCGGGCTGGACTCGCCGGAGGACCTGGCCAACCTGCCGCTGCTGCACATGGTCGACCACTCCGACTGGCTGCTGTGGGCGGCCGCCGCCGGGGTACGCGACCTCAACGTGCGCAACGGCATCGTCTTCTCCGACGCGCACCTGGTGCAGTCCGCGGCCATCGCCGGGCAAGGCGTGGCCATGGGCGACGCCCTGGTCAGCGGCGACGCCATGGCCAAGGGGCAGTTGGTGCGGCTGTTCAACGTCTCCATCGAGCCGCCCAACCGCTACTACTTCGTCACCGACGCGGCCAAGAGCGAACGCCCCGACGTGCAGGCCTTCAAGGCCTGGATGAAGGCCGAGCTGCGGCTGTCCGAGCAGTTCCGCAAGGGCAGCCGCGGCGGGGTGATTGGTGAAGGAATTTGAACAATGACGGCGAAAAAACGCGATTGAAGCGCAGGAGGATTTGACAATACTGCGCAAAAGGACGGCTGACCGCTGGGTCGCCGCGCCACAGAACAAGAATAAGACGAGGTGAATGCAGTGGAGCGACAGCCCCAACTTCGTGCCATCGACATCGGCAAGCGCTACGGCGATTTCCGCGCCCTGAGCGATGTGTCCATCGATATCCAGCAGGGCGAGTTCCTCACCCTCCTCGGCCCCTCAGGCTCCGGCAAGACCACCTTCCTGATGATCCTTGCCGGCTTCCAGGACCCGTCCAGCGGGCGCCTCGAAGCCCTCGGCCAGGACATCACCCGGCGCCCGGCGGAGAAGCGCAACTTCGGCATGGTGTTCCAGGGCTACGCGCTGTTCCCGCACATGAGCATCGACGACAACGTCGCCTTCCCGCTGAAGATCCGCGGCGTGAAAGCCGAGGAACGCAACCGCCGGGTGCGCCACATGCTCGAAGTGGTAGGCCTGGGCGAGCACCGCGGCAAGCGCCCCGGCGAGCTGTCCGGCGGCCAGCAGCAGCGCGTGGCCATCGCCCGCGCGCTGGTCTTCGAGCCGGACCTGCTGCTGCTCGACGAACCCCTCTCGGCGCTGGACAAGAACCTGCGCGAGCAACTGCAGCAGGAACTGCAGCGCATCCACCGCCAGGTCGGCACCACCTTCGTGTTCGTCACCCACGACCAGAACGAGGCGCTGGCGCTGTCCACCCGCATCGCCATCTTCAACCGCGGCCAGGTGGCGCAGATCGACACCCCGCAGGCCATCTACAACCAGCCCGCCAACCGCTTCGTCGCCGAGTTCCTCGGCAAGATGAACCTGTTCCCGCTGAGCCAGGTGGGCCGCGCCGGCGCCCTCGCCTGCGGGCGTTTCGGCGACGCCCAGCTGCACGCCGAACCCTCCGCCGCCCTGGAGGCCGCCGCGCCGCTGCTGGCGGTGCGCCCCGAGCACATGCAGTTGCACAGCGCGCCGCCGCAGGTGGAAGGCCACAACGTGGTGCAGGCGGTGCTGACCGCCAAGACCTACCAGGGCGCCAGCACCGAGCTGGGCCTGGCCACCGCCGCCGAGGGCGCGCTGCCCATGAGCCTGGCGGTGCACGCCGAGCACCAGGCCGCGCGCCTGGACCAGGGCGCCCGCGTGTGGCTGAGCTGGCCGATCGAGAAGAGCCTGCTGCTCGCCTGATTCCCGGGGCGCCCGCGCGCCCTCCCCCTTTTCGCCATCCCCGCCTGGGAGCTGCATTCATGTTCAACCCGCATCAGCAAGACTGCATCGAAGTCCTCATGGAAAAGGCCCGCCGCGGGCAGATCGACCGCCGCACCTTCCTCAAGGGCATGGGCCTGCTGGCCGCCCTGCCCCTGGCCCTGCGCAGCGGCGTCAGCTTCGCCGCCGGCGACAAGCCGCTGGTGGTGGTGAACTGGGGCGGCGACGCCATCAAGGCATTCGGCAAGGCCTGGACCGAGGGCTTTTCCAAGAGCACCGGCATCCCGGTGAAGATCGACGGCAGCGGCCCCACCGAGGGCGCCATCCGCACCCAGATGAGCAGCGGCCGGGTGAGCTGGGACGTGGTCGACGCGGAAAGCTCCATCCTGCAGAACCTGGGCAAGGAAAACCTGGTGGAGCCGATCGACTACGGCATCGTCTCCAAGGACAAGGTGCTGCCGGGCTTCGCCTACGAATACGGCATCGCCGACTACATGCTCAGCTACGTGATCGCCTACGACAGCGAGCGCTTCGGCGACAAGGCGCCGGAGACCTGGAAGGACTTCTGGGACGTGCAGGCCTTCCCCGGCAAGCGCACCCTGTACAAGTGGATGAACGGCATGCTGGAGGCCGCGCTGCTGGCCGATGGCGTGCCGGCGGACCAGCTCTACCCGCTGGACGTGCCGCGCGCGCTGAAGAAGATCGACGAGCTCAAGCCGCACATCCTGGCCTTCTGGGGCTCGGGCGCCGAGACCCAGCAACTGCTGATCGAGGGCGAGGTGAGCATGGGCGCCATCTGGAACACCCGCGCCCAGGTCATCACCGAGGACAGCGAGGGCCGCATCAAGTGGACCTTCGACAACGCCCTGCTGGGCTGCAGCAACTGGGGCGTGCTCAAGGGCAACCCGGCGGGCAAGGACGCGGCCATGCGCTTCATCGCCTACGCCCAGGACCCGCAGTCCCAGGTGGAACTGTTCAAGATGTTCGGCAACGGCCCGGCCAACCCGGCCGCCGCCGCGCTCATCCCGGCCGACCGCAAGCACCTGAACTGCACCGACCCGGACAACCTGCCCAGGCAGATCATGCTCAGCCACGAGTGGTACACCGACCACTACGCGGTGGCCCTGGAGCAATACCTGACCCACGTTTCCAAGTGAGGTGAGCCCATGGCGGAGAATCCCTCGCGGCTGAAGCTGGCCCTGCTGCTGGCGCCGCTGCCGCTGGTGCTGCTGCTGTTCTACGTGCTGCCCTTCGCCGGGGTGGTGGGCTGGAGCTTCAGCCTGCCCACCCCGGGCATCGAGCAATACCAGCGCATCGCCAGCGACCCGGCGATCCACGACGTGCTCTGGCGCACCTTCCGCCTGTGCACCACGGTGAGCGTGGTGTCGCTGCTGATCGCCTACCTGATGGCCTACTGCTGGGTGTACAGCCCGCCGTTCTGGCAGCGCATGGTGGAAATCTGCGTATTCATCCCCTTCTGGCTGTCGGTGCTGGTGCGCGCCTTCGGCTGGCTGATCGCCCTGCGCAGCAACGGCCTGCTCAACGGCTGGCTGCAGGCGCTGGGCATCACCAGCGAGCCGCTGCAGCTGACGCGCAACGAGCTGGGGGTGGTGATCGGCATGGTCCACTTCATGGTGCCCTTCGCGCTGTTCCCGCTGGTCTCCACCATGCGCCGCCTCGACCCGCGCGTGCTGCTGGCCGCCCGCGGCCTGGGCGCCGGGCAGCTGCGCACCTTCTGGAGCATCTTCGTGCCACAGACGGTGCCCGGCATCCTCGGCGCCTTCATCATCGTCTTCGTGTTCTGCCTGGGCTTCTTCATCACCCCGGCGATCCTCGGCGGCGGGCAGACGGTGATGGTGGCCGAGTACGTCTACCTGCAGATGTTCCAGACCAGCAACTGGGGCCTGGGCGCGGCGCTCTCGGTGGTGCTGCTGGCGCTGGTGGCGGGGCTGATCTGGGCGCTGCTGCGCATGACCCGCGTCGACAAGCTGGTGGGATGAGGAAAGCCGAATGAACGCACACGAAAGCCGCGCGCCGAGCCGCCTGCTCGCCGCCATGGCGATGATCTTCATGCTGTTCCCGCTGCTGGCGGTGATCCCGGTGTCCTTCACCGGCAAGCGTTTCCTCTCCATGCCCGACGGCAACTGGTCGCTGCGCCACTACAAGGCCCTGCTGGACAGCCCCGAGTGGCTCTCGGCGGTGGGCCAGAGCCTGGTGGTGGCCAGCGCCGCCTGCGTGGTCGCCACCGCCCTGGCGGTGAGCTTCGCCCTGGGCATCTGGTACCTGCGCTCGCGCTGGGCGGCGCTGCTGATCGGCCTGGTGCTGCTGCCCATGGCCATCCCGCCGATGATCTCGGCGATGGTGCTGTACTTCATGGAAACCACGGTGAGCAAGTTCGCCCCCGGCCTGGGCTACGACACCCTGTTCGGCCTGACCATCGCCCACATCGTGATGGTGGTGCCCTACGGCGTGGTGACCATGCTGGTGGCCCTGAGCCAACTGGACCGGCGCATCGAACTGGCCGCGCGCAACCTCGGCGCCAGCCTGGCGCAGACCACCTTCCTGGTGGTGCTGCCGAACCTCAAGCTGGGCGTGGCCAGCACCGCACTGCTGTGCTTCGCACTCTCCTGGGAAGAGATCGCGGTGACGCTGTTCGTCACCAGCACCGAGGTCAACACCCTGCCGCGGCAGATCTGGTCCGGCCTGCGCGACAACATCGACCCGGCGGTGGCGGCCATCTCGGTGCTGCTGATCGCCATCACCCTCCTCGCCCTGCTCGGCCGCATGCTCGCCGGGCGCGCCGCCGCCAAGCCGGCCGGGCACTGAGCAGCCAAGCCGGCGGCGTTGTCCGGGGGATTGTCGGCGCCCCGGACAGCGCCGCCGGCCTGGTTCACCTCCAGGCACCAGGGTGCCGCCCGTATGGTAGGAGCGGACCTTGTCCGCGATAGCCGGGAATTCCGGCGCAGCTCGCGGATGAGATCCGCTCCTACGCTGCGCCACTCACGCCATTCCCATGTAGGGGCGCGCCCTGCGCGCGAATCGCAGGCAGGGCCTGCTCCTACAGGTTTCCGTGAGGCACCCGCCCTGCATCCCGCCACCTGCGCCGAGATGCTTTTCGCAGGATGGGTTGAGCTTGCGAAACCCATGCGGCCATCGGCGATGGGTATCGCTTCGCTCAACCCATCCTACGGGTGTTTCCCTTGCACCCGAAGCGGGCTCCGTCCGCGATCCCGCAGACATCTGGCAAGCACATCCAAGCACTTGGCAGACAGGCACAAGGCCAGCAGCGCCCATGGCCTTAGCATCCCAGGGAGTTTCGTCCCCTGCCAACAATAACGATACGGATGCACGCCATGACCCGATCCACCGTCCTGCGCCCGACGCTGCTCGCCCTGCTGATCGCGGGCAGCGGCCAAGCCAGCGCCTACTCGCTGTATTCCACCGACGATACCCACCTCAACGCCGACCTCACCGCAGTCTACGCGCTGCTGCACAGCCAGGAGAATTACGCGCAGAGCGGCACCAAGGACAAGGGCTCGTCCTATTGGCAGGAAGGCTTCATCAAGTACGGCCTGAGCGGCGACCAGCGCCTGGGCGGCGCCGGCAGTGTGTATGGCGCCTTCGCCCTGCTCAGCTCGGCGACCTGGGGCGACGGCGACGCCGCCGGCTTCACCGACGGCTCCGAGCGCACCACCAAGATCGAGGACGCCTACCTGGGCTGGCGCTCGGGCACGCTGTTCCCGGTGCTGGGCGAGGACGGCATCGACTTCTCCTTCGGCCGCCAGAACATCGTGGTCGGCGACGGCTTCCTGATCAACGGCGACGCCCTCAACTTCGGCAATGGCCTGGCCGACGGCATGTTCGACCGCGGCGGCGCCTACTACCTGGCCGGCCGCCGCAGCTTCGACGAGACCGCGGTGCTGCGCATCGGCGGCAAGCAGGGTTGGCGCGGCGACATCATGCGCCTGAAGTCCGACAACCCGGCCCAGGCCAAGCCCGAGCTGTACGTCGGCACCCTGGAGCACGTCAGTGACGCCGGCACCCTGGGCCTGACCTACATCGACGTCACCGACATCGACGAGCAGTACGCCTCCCCCGCCCAGCTCGACCGCAAGGACATGAAGACCTACAGCCTGCGCGGCCAGGGCAACGCCGGCGTGGAGAACCTGTTCCTCTCCGGCGAGTACGCCTGGCAGGACAAGCGCCACGCCGACGACGAGAACGCCTGGTACCTGGAGGCCGGCTGGACCTTCGCCGACGCCGCCTGGAAGCCCTACGTCAGCTACCGCTTCAGCCGCTTCTCCGAAGGCTTCGACCCGCTGTTCTACGGCTTCAGCCGCGGCTTCGGCACCTGGTTCCAGGGCGAGGTGGCGGGCAACTACTCCGGCCCCTTCAACAGCAACACCCGCGTCCACAACGTCGGCGCCAGGATCCAGCCGACGGAGACCTTCGACGTCGGCCTGCAGTGGTTCCGCTTCGACACCATCGACAAGGACCTGGGCAACCTCGGCGGCCACGAGATCGACCTGTACGCCGACTGGACCGTCAGCCCGCACCTGACCATCACCCCGCTGGTCGGCGTGTACAAGCCGAAGAAGAGCGCCGAGCAAGGCGGCACCCAGATCGGCGGCAACGACGACAACCTCTACACCCAGCTGATCTTCACCAGCACCTTCTAAGCCACAAGCCACGAACCCGCCTCCGCGCCACCGCCGGCCCCCATCCCGGCGGTGGCGCGCCGGCGGGTTTCGCGGTTTCCAGGGAGGCCTCCCATGCGCAGCATCCACTCCACCCTCCAGGGCCGCATCACCTGGCTCGCCGGCCTGTGCCTGCTGGGCATCGCCGCCACCCTGATCGGCCTGTCGCTGTACCAGGCGCGCCAGGACAGCCAGGTGATCGCCGAGGACAGCGGCAAGCTGTTCGCCGGGGCCGCCCACGCCAGCCTGCAGACCCAGGGCCAGGTGCAGGCCCTGCAACTGCAACGCCAGCTGCAGGACAAGCTGCTGCTCGGCGAGGGCCTGTCGCGCACCCTGCAGGCGCTGCGCGAGCAGCAGCGCCTGGGCAACCTCGACGCCGAGGCGCTGCGGCGCAAGGTGGTCGCCGAGATGGGCGGCACCCTGGCCGCGCACCCGGAGCTGCTGGGGCTGTTCGTGGTCTTCGGCGTCGACGCCCTGGACGGCGCCGACGCCCGCGTCAAGGGCCGCGACGAGCTGGGCAGCAACGAGAACGGCCGCTTCACCCTGTACCTGCTGCGCAGCGGCGGCCAGCAGCAGAACGTGGTCGGCACCGAGCAGGTGCTGGCCGACACCACCCCCGGCCCCAGCGGCCAGCCGTACAACGCCTTCTTCACCTGCTCGCGGGACAGCCTGAAGCCCTGCGTGCTCGACCCCTACTTCGACGACGCCTCCGGGCAGCGCCGGCTGGTCACCAGCATCACCCTGCCGCTGCTGGAAGACGGCAAGTTCGTCGCCGCCGTGGGCTTCGACATCGACCTCGCGGCGCTGCAGCAGAGCAGCGTCGAGGGCAGCCGCCAGCTGTTCGACGGCCAGGGGCGCATCCGCATCCTCAGCCCCAACGGCCTGCTGGCCAGCGACAGCGCCAACGCCGCCGGCCTCGGCCAGCCGTTCAAGGACGCGGCGCTGCCCCAGGTGCTGGGCGACATGGCCCAGGGCCGCTCGCTGACCTACGACCAGGGCGACGACGTCAGCGTGCTCGCCAGCCTGGCGCCGCTGGCCGGCGCCAAGCCCTGGGGCATCCTGCTCAGCGTGCCCCGGCAGGTGCTGCTGGCCCCGGCGCAGTCGCTGAAGCACACCCTGGAGGGCCTGCGCGCGCGCAGCACCTGGCTGGAAATCGGCCTGGGCGCGCTGGTGGCGCTACTGGGCCTGGGCATCATCACCCTCACCGCCCGCGGCATCAGCCGGCCGATCCTCGGCCTTGCGCGCATGCTGGAGGACATCGCCGACGGCGAAGGCGACCTCACCCGCCGCCTGGACTACCCGCGCCACGACGAACTGGGCCGCCTGGCCCTGGCCTTCAACCGCTTCCTCGACAAGCTGCAGCCGAGCATCGCCGCGGTGCAGACCGCCAGTGGCGAAGCCCGCGCCGGCGCCGACCAGACCGCCGCCATCGCCCGCCAGACCAGCGACGGCATCCAGCAGCAGTTCCGCGAGATCGACATGGTCGCCACCGCGCTGCAGGAGATGTCCGCCACCGCCAACGCCTCGGCGCAGAGCGCGGCCAGCGCCGCCCAGGCCGCCAGCGAGGCCGAGCGCGCCAGCCAGCAGGGCTACGCCACCATCGAGGCCACCAGCGCCGGCATCGACGCCCTGGCCGGCGACATGAACCAGGCCATGGGCGAGCTGCAGAACCTGGCCAGCAGCAACGAGCAGATCGGCGCGATCCTGGAAGTGATCCAGAGCATCGCCGCACAGACCAACCTGCTGGCGCTCAACGCCGCCATCGAGGCGGCGCGGGCCGGCGAATCCGGGCGCGGCTTCGCCGTGGTCGCCGACGAGGTGCGCGGCCTGGCCAGGCGCACCCAGGATTCGGTGGAGGAGATTCGCGGGGTGATCGAGAACCTGCAGGCACGCAGCCTGTCGGTGGCCGACGCCATGCACAGCAGCTACCGCCAGGCCCAGGACAACGTGCAGCAGGCGCGCCAGGCGATAGACGCGCTGCAACGCATCACCGGCGCGGTGAACCTGATCAGCGACATGAACCTGCAGATCGCCAGCGCCGCCGAGGAGCAGAGCAGCGTGGCCGAGGAGATCGGCCGCAACATCGGCGCCATCCGCGACGTGACCCAGGCCCTGTCGGACCAGGCCGAGCGCTCGGCGCACCTGAGCCAGCAGCTGAACCACAGCGCCGAGCAGCAGCACCGCCTGGTGCAGCAGTTCAAGGCCTGATCAGCGCGGGCGATAGCCCTGGCTCAGCAGCCAGCCCTGGAAGATGCGCCGCTGCTGCTCCGGCAGCGCGGCCAGCACCTGCGCCTGCGGCTCGCTGCGCAGGCGCCGCAACCAGGGCGCCAGCTCCAGGCCCTGCAGGTGCCAGATGCCCAGGGGCTGGTCGGGGCTGACCACCACCTCGGCCTCGTCCACCAGGCCGTCGCGCAGCACCGGGGCGCGTTCGATACGCAAGGCGTCGAAGTCCGCCGGGGCGTGGCTGGGCACCTCGTCCGGCCAGGCGCGGCGGGCCTGCCAAAAGGGTTGGTCAGCCCATTGTTTTTCTTCGGCATAGAAGTCGCGACCGACGCGGGCGAAGCGCAGGAACAGCTGCTCCACCCGGCGCTGGTGGAAGCGCTTGGCCAACTCGGCGCGCTGCGGGGCGCGCAACAGCGTGTTGATGACGGCAGGCGCCTGCAACGCCGAGGACAGCGACTGGAAGATGCCGTTGCCGGACAGCGGGTCCACCGCCATGGCCGCATCGCCCACGCGAATCCAGTTCTCGCCGCAGGCCTCCAGGCAGAGGATCGGCGTGCTGCTGCGGGCGTGCAGTTCCAGGTCCTGTTCGGGGTGGCCGCCGAAGAATGCCTGGCTGAGTGCGGAGCGCTGGCGCCGTTCGCGGCAGTAGTCGAGTAGTTGCTCCTTGGGCGGCAGCGCGCTGCTGGCCACGTCCAGGGTCAACTGCCAGTAGCAGCGCCCGTCGGCCAGCCGCGCCATCCACGCCCAGCCATCGACCAGGCTCTGCACCGCGCTGGCCACCGGCCCCCGCGCACCCTGCCAGCGGCTGAGCAGGCTGAGGGTTTCCGGGCCGCGACGGGCCTTGCCGGCCTTCTGGTTCAGCGGCGCCTGGCGACCGCGGGCTTCGACGAGGAAGGGAGTGTGCAGGTGCTGGCCGCTTTCCAGGCGCACGTGGTGGCCCGTGGCGTCGGATTCCACGCCGAGCACGCGGTCTTCCAGCACCTGGATACCGGCGTCGTGCAGGTCCTGGCGCAGGCCCTGGTCGAACAGCGGGCGGTCGAGGATGAATTCGACGTTCTGCACGCTTTCGCTGCCGTTCCAGTTCACCCGGCGTTGCGAAGGCGGCGCGGTGCAGGCCAGGGCATGATCGAGGCCGGCGTGACGCAGGCCGTCGAGGACGCGTTGGGAGACGCCTTCGACGGCGGCGAAGCGGCGCCATTCGCTGATGACGGTGACGGGATGGCCGAGGCGGTGGAGGCCGATGGCCGTGGCTGCTCCGGCGGGGCCGGCGCCGAGGATCAGGATTGGGGGCATGGAGATTTGAACCCTATCGCGGGCCTGGGCCTGTGGTGCCGATGATAGGCCCGCCCCCTCACCCCAGCCCTCTCCCAGAGGGAGAGGGAGCCGTCCTCAGTGGTGGCAAGGCATGGCGTTCTTCCTGTGATGCCGGGAAGAAACCGCACTCTCCGGCAACGCCGAACAGCCCTCTCCCGGGGGGAGAGGGGGCCGTCCTCAGCGGTAGCAAGGCATGGCGTTCTTCCTGTGACGCCTGGAAGAAACCGCACTACCCGGCAACGCCGAACAGCCCTCTCCCGGGGGGAGAGGGAGCTGTCCTCAGCAGTGGCAAGGCATGGCGCTCTTCCTGTGACGCCAGGAAGAAACCGTACTATCCGGCAACGCCGAACGGTCCCCTCTCCCTCTGGGAGAGGGCTAGGGTGAGGGAAAACATGGTGCCGATGATGCGTCCGCCCCCTCTCCCTAACCCTCTGGACTGTACGGAGCGGTGGCGAAGTTAGGTATGCAGCCGGCAGTCGCGGAATATCAGGAAGACTCGGAACTTCCAGCCACACCGAACGGCCCCCTCTCCCTTCAGGGAGAGGGCTGGGGAGAGGGAAAGGAACCCCAACCCCACTCATAAACTCACCTTCCGCTCGATCCCCTTGTAAGCAGCCCCCTCCCGCATCAACGCCAACAACTCCGAATTCGACACCCCCGGCCGCTCCCCCAGCAAAGCAACCAGATGCCCACAAAAAGCCGCACACCCCAAACTCGCCCCCGCCTGCCCCGCAACCCGCACAGCCGCCCCGAAATCCGCCTGCGCACTCCCCAGCCACGACCACTCCCCCTCGCCACAACGCGCATCCCCGGTCACCCGCACCACCCCCGGATAGGCCGCCGGAAACACCGGCTCACCCCGCGCCGGGCTCGACGCGCAGACCAGAACGCCCGCCTCCACCAGTTCGGCGACGGCCTCGCGGAGGATCGGCCGATCCTGGCGCACACCCAGACTCAGGTTGACCACGCGCGCACCCTGCCCGCCCAGCCATTGCAACGCGGCCGCGATCTGCAACGGGCTGGTCACACCGCGACCGTCGAACACCTGGGCCACGCTGAAACACGCTTGCGGCGCCCGGGAAAGCACCGCCTGGATCACCGCCGAGCCATGACCCAAAACATCGGCCGCCAGTGGCAATCGGTCCACTCCATCATCAGCCAGACAGAAACGCTGCCCGGCCACCACGCAACCCGCCTGCTCCACGGCATGGCCGCTGTCGACTACTCCCACCCGCACCTCAGCCACTCTGTCCTCCCACGGCCACCAACGGCACCTCGCGCACGCTCAACCGGCCGTCCTGCAGCTCCAGGTGCAGGTCGGCCTCGGCCAATGTCGAGGGGCGGTGGCTGACGAGGATGCGCGTGCGCCCGGCGAACAGCCGGTCGATGGCGGCTATCACCTCGCGCTCGGTGCTTTCGTCCACCTGCGAGGTGGCTTCGTCGAGGATCAGCACCAGCGGGTCCTGCAGCAGCGCGCGGGCGATGGCGATGCGCTGCTTCTGCCCGCCGGACAATTGCTGGCCACGCTCGCCCAGGGGGCTGTCGAGGCCTTCGGGCAGGCTGGCGATCAGGCCGTCCAGCTGCGCCAGCGTCGCCACCCTTTCGATTTCTTCACGGCTGACGTGGGGCGCGCTGTACGACAGGTTGTCCGCCAGGCTTCCGCGGAACAGCACCAGCTCCTGGCTGACCACGGCGATGCGCCGGCGCAGCTCGAACAGGTCCAGCTCGCGCAGGTCCACGCCGTCCAGCAGGATGCGGCCCTGGTCGGGGTCGTAGAAGCGTTGCAGCAGGTCGGTAAGGGTGCTCTTGCCGACGCCCGAGGGCCCGCTCAGGGCCACCTTGCGCCCGGCCGGGATGCAGGCGTCCACCTGGTCCAGCAAGGGTTGGCTGCGGCCGGTGTGGTTGAAGCTCACGCCTTCCAGGCGCAGTTCGCCGATGCTCGGCATCGGCCTGGGCTGCGCCGGCGACGCCACGCCCGGCTCCTCGCCGCGCAGCTCCATCACCCGGCCCAGGCTGACGGTCATGCGTTGCAGCGCCACGTACAGGCCCAGCAGGCTCTGCACCGGGCCGATGGCCATGCCCAGGTAGGTGGAGAAGGCGATCAGCGAGCCCAGCTGCCAGGTGCCCTGCACCACCCAGTAGCCGCCGACCAGAAAGGCGCAGGCGCGCGACAGCGACATCAGCGTCCCCGGCAGCGCCTGGGTGAAGAATTCGGTCAGCTGCAAGCGCAGCAGCTGGCCCAGGTAGCCCTGGCCCAGGCCCTCCAGGCGTTGCGCCTCGCGGCCCTGCTGGCCGGCGGACTGGATGAACTTCATCGCCGGCAGGGTCTCGACGAAGAACGACGACAGGTCGGCCGAACGTTCGCGCAGCTGGCGCGCCTCGCGTTCGACCTTCTTGCGCATCCAGCGCAGCCAGAGCACGTCCAGCGGGATCAGCACGGCGACCAGCAGCGACAGTTGCCAACTGAGCGTCAGCAGCAATGCCAGCGAGCCGACCAGGCCGATCACGGCGGACACCGCGGAGAACAGCGAGTCCACGGCGAAGCGCTGGATTTCGGCCACGTCGCCGTCCAGCCGCGACATCAGGTCGCCGATGCGGCGGCGAGCGAAGAAGGTCGGCGACAGGCTTTGCAGGTGGCGGTACAGCGCATCGCGCAGGGCGAACAGGATGCGCCCGGAGAGCCGCGTGTGCAGGTAGCGGTTGAGCCCCGACAGCACGGTGCCGACCAGCCCGACCACGATCATCACCCCGGCCAGCAGCGCCAGCAGGGGGAAGTCGCGGGCCAGCAGGCCGTCGTCGATCAGCAGCTTGGTCAGCCAGGGTTGCGCCAGGGCCAGCAGCGAGGCGCACAGGGCCAGGCCGAGCAGGCCGAGGATGGCCAGGCGCTGCGGGCGGACGAAGCCGTACAGCCAGTGCAGCGCTTCCTTGAGGGCCTTGGGGTCGTCGCTGTCGATCAGGCGGGTGAAGAACATCAGCCGCCCTTCAGTTGCTTGAGCTTGCGGTACAGGGTGGCGCGGCTGATGCCCAGGGCGTCGGCGGCCGCCGAGACGTTGCCCTGGTGGCGGTCCAGGGCCTGGCGGATCAGCTCCATCTCGGTCTCGCGGATGCGCCCGCAGGGCTGCCGCTCGCCGGCGGCGAGTTCTTCCAGGGTGCTGTCCGGCAGGTGCTCCAGGCCCAGGGTGTTTTCGCCCTGCTCGCGCATGGCCAGGGCGGTGCGCAGCACCATTTCCAGCTGGCGGATGTTGCCCGGCCAGTGGTAGTCGGCCAGCAGCGCGAAGAGTTCGTCGTCCAACCGCACCTCGGGCGCGCCCAGCTTGGCCAGCAGGCCCTGGGCCAGTTGGCCGAGGTCGTCGCGCTCGCGCAGGGCCGGCAGGCGCACGCTGATGCCGTTGACGCGGTAGTAGAGGTCTTCGCGGAACTGCTTCTCCTCCACCTGGCGCTTGAGGTCGCGGTGGGTGGCGCAGATCAGCGCTACGTCGATGTCCTGCTCCTCACCCGCGCCCAGCGGCGCCACCTTGCGCTCCTGCAGCACGCGCAGCAGGCGGGCCTGCAGGGCCAGGGGCATGTCGCCGATCTCGTCGAGGAACAGGGTGCCGCCGTGGGCCTGCTGCAGGCGGCCGACCATGCCGCCGCGGCGCGAGCCGGTGAAGGCGCCCTCGCGGTAGCCGAACAGTTCGGATTCGATCAGCCCTTCGGGGATGGCCGCGCAGTTCACCGCGATGAACGGCTTGCCGGAGCGCGCACTGCTCTGGTGCAGGGCGCGCGCCACCACTTCCTTGCCGCTGCCGGTCTCGCCCAGCAGCAGCACCGGCAGTTCGTTCAGCAGGCCCTGGCGGGCCATGCGCAAAGCGCGGGCGTAGCGCGGGTTGCCACCGGCCAGGGCTTCCAGGTCCGGCGCGACCGGGGCCGGGCGCTGCAGCTGGCGCGCCGGCACCGACACCGCGCTGGCGCGCAGCGGCGCCTGCAGCACCTTGTAGAAGAACTCGCCCTTGGCCGTCTGCAGGCTGCCCAGGGCGCCGGATTGCAGGCGCGCGAGCAGTTGCTCGCCCCTGGCGCCCAGCAGGTCTTCGCAGCGGCGCCCGACCAGCGTTTCGCGCGGCGCGCCGAGCAACTGGCAGGCCGGCGTGCTGAGGGCCAGGATGCGGCCCTCCAGGCTCAGCGCCAGCAGGCCCTGCCAGGGCGAATCCAGGTACTGGCGGCGGCTGTGGAAGGACAGCACTACCTGCCCCGGGAAACTGGCGGCGAACAGCCGTTCCTCGATCTGCACCGCCGCGCGGTTGAGCAGGCTGAGGCTTTCCACCGGGCCGGCCAGGGGGCCTTCGCGGGTCAGGTCGAGCACCCCGAGCAGATTGCCCCGGGGGCAGTTGATGGGCACGGAGGTGCAGGAGAAGCGGCTGAGCCGCTCCAGGTAGTGCTCGCCGCAGTCGATCTGGGTGGCGCGGCCTTCCACCAGGGCGGTGCCCAGGGCGTTGGTGCCGCGCGCGGCCTCGCTCCAGCAGGCGCCCGGGGTGATGTCTTCCAGGCCGATGCGGCGCAGGCGCTCGTGGGCGCCGGCCACCGAGACGATGGTGGCGTCGGCGTTGGCCAGGATCACCAGGGCGTCGTGGCCCTGGCGCTGGCGCAGGAAGTCCAGTTCGGGAGTGGCGGCGTCGAGCAGCAGGCGGTTGTTCTCCAGCAGCAGCTCGATGCCGGCGCGGTTGTCCAGCTCCTGGTCGTTGCCGCTGCCGCAGTCCAGGCCGTGGCCCAGGCTGCGCCGCCAGGAGGCGTCGATTTCCTCGCGCAGCACGCCGGCGGGTAGCTCGCCCTCGCGCTGCAGGCGTTCGCGGGCCCGGTGGGCCTCGCGCAGCAGGTCGCTGCTTATTGTTCTTGTCATGTCGATCTCGGCTCCGCTTGCCCGCGC
This sequence comes from Pseudomonas sp. A6, assembly GCF_052367875.1. Classification (NCBI taxonomy): domain Bacteria; kingdom Pseudomonadati; phylum Pseudomonadota; class Gammaproteobacteria; order Pseudomonadales; family Pseudomonadaceae; genus Pseudomonas; species Pseudomonas sp. A6. The sequence continues at coordinate 4,309,669 of NZ_CP198970.1, forward strand.
GGTGCGTTGCCGCGCGGGACGTCAGGCTGGTCAGGGACTGTCTACACCCGTCCTCCCCTTCAGTAAAGAGGACTCCCGGTTGCCCGGCAACGCACGCAATTAGCGGGCCAGCCGGTCGGCGGCGAAGTGATTGACAGCCCCTCGACGCAGGTTTACGTTAACGTAAAGGTAAACGAACGAGCAAGCCCGATGCCGACCACCTACAGCATTTCCGACCTGGCCCGCGAACTGGACGTCACCACCCGCGCCATCCGCTTCTACGAGGAGCAAGGCATGCTCAGCCCCGAGCGCCGCGGCCAGGAACGCATCTACAGCCCCAAGGACCTGGTGGCGCTGAAGCTGATCCTGCGCGGCAAGCGCATCGGCTTCTCGCTGGCCGAGTGCAAGGAGCTGATCGACCTCTACGACCCCAGCAGCGGCAACCGCAAGCAGCTCGATACCTTCATGGGCAAGATCGCCGCGCGCCGCGCGCAGCTGGAGCAGCAGCTGCTCGACATCGAGCAGATGAAGCTGGAACTGGACACGGCCGAGGAGCGCTGCCTGGCGGCCCTGGCCGAGACCGAGAAGAAACAGCGCGCCTGAGCGCGCCCTACCCTTATCCAAGTACAAGAAAGCAGGTGCAACCATGAGCTACCCGTCCCTCAACTTCGGCCTCGGCGAAACCATCGACATGCTCCGCGAGCAGGTGCAGGGCTTCGTCGCCAGCGAACTGGCTCCGCGCGCCGCGCAGATCGACGCCGACAACCTGTTCCCCATGGACATGTGGAAGAAGTTCGGCGACATGGGCCTGCTCGGCATCACCGTCGCGGAGGAATACGGCGGCGCCAACATGGGCTACCTGGCCCACGTCATCGCCATCGAGGAAATCAGCCGCGGCTCGGCCTCGGTCGGCCTGTCCTACGGCGCGCACTCCAACCTGTGCGTCAACCAGATCAAGCGCAACGGCAATGCCGAGCAGAAGGCCAAGTACCTGCCCAAGCTGATCAGCGGCGAGCACGTCGGCGCCCTGGCCATGAGCGAGCCCAACGCCGGTTCCGACGTGGTCTCCATGAAGCTGCGCGCCGACAAGCGCGGCGACCGCTTCGTGCTCAACGGCAGCAAGACCTGGATCACCAACGGCCCGGACGCCAACACCTACGTGATCTACGCCAAGACCGAGCCGGAGAAGGGCGCGCACGGCATCACCGCATTCATCGTCGAGCGCGACTGGAAGGGCTTCAGCCGCGGCAGCAAGTTCGACAAGCTGGGCATGCGCGGCTCGAACACCTGCGAGCTGTTCTTCGATGACGTGGAAGTGCCGGAAGAGAACGTGCTGGGCGCGGTCAACGGCGGCGTCAAGGTGCTGATGAGCGGCCTGGACTACGAGCGCGTGGTGCTGGCTGGTGGCCCGATCGGCATCATGCAGGCCTGCATGGACGTGATCGTCCCCTACATCCACGACCGCAAGCAGTTCGGCCAGAGCATCGGCGAATTCCAGCTGATCCAGGGCAAGGTCGCCGACATGTACACCCAGCTCAACGCCAGCCGCGCCTACCTGTACGCGGTGGCCCAGGCCTGCGACCGTGGCGAGACCACCCGCAAGGACGCCGCCGGGGTGATCCTCTACACCGCCGAGCGCGCGACGCAGATGGCCCTGGACGCCATCCAGATCCTCGGCGGCAACGGCTACATCAACGAGTTCCCCACCGGCCGCCTGCTGCGCGACGCCAAGCTCTACGAGATCGGCGCCGGCACCAGCGAGATCCGCCGCATGCTGATCGGCCGCGAGCTGTTCAACGAGACCCGCTGAACGCTGACGCCATTGCCTTTGTAGGAGCGAGCTTGCTCGCGAACAAGCCCCGCAGCGGAGGTCGTTCGCGAGCAAGCTCGCTCCTACAGGTCCATCCCAGCTCGTGGAGACGCCATGACCATCCTCGGCACCCAACTCAACACCCGCTCTCCGGAATACGCCGCCAACGCCGCGACCATGCTGGAGAGCGTCCAGGACCTGCGCGCCCTGCTCGGCCGCGTCCACGAAGGCGGCGGCGCCGCCGCCCAGGCCAAGCACAGCGCGCGCGGCAAGCTGCTGGTGCGCGAGCGCATCAACCGCCTGCTCGACGCCGGCTCGCCGTTCCTCGAAGTCTCCGCCCTGGCCGCCCATGAGGTGTACGGCGAGGACGTGGCCGCCGCCGGCGTGGTCGCCGGCATCGGCCGCGTGGAAGGCGTGGAATGCATGATCGTCGGCAACGACGCCACGGTGAAAGGCGGCAGCTACTACCCGCTGACCGTGAAGAAGCACCTGCGCGCCCAGGCCATCGCCCAGCAGAACCGCCTGCCGTGCATCTACCTGGTGGACTCCGGCGGCGCCAACCTGCCGCGCCAGGACGAGGTGTTCCCCGACCGCGAGCACTTCGGGCGGATCTTCTTCAACCAGGCCAACATGAGCGCCCAGGGCATCCCGCAGATCGCCGTGGTGATGGGCTCGTGCACCGCCGGCGGCGCCTACGTGCCGGCGATGAGCGATGAGACCATCATGGTCCGCGAGCAGGCCACCATCTTCCTCGCCGGCCCGCCGCTGGTGAAGGCCGCCACCGGCGAGGTGGTCAGCGCCGAGGACCTGGGCGGCGCCGACGTGCACTGCAAGACTTCCGGCGTGGCCGACCACTATGCCGAGGACGACGAGCACGCCCTGGCCATCGCCCGCCGCTGCATCGCCAACCTCAACTGGACCAAGCGCGGCAAGCTCAACACGCTGGCCCCGCGCGCGCCGCTGTACCCGGCCGAGGAGCTGTACGGCGTCATTCCGGTGGACAGCAAGCAGCCGTTCGACGTGCGCGAGATCATCGCCCGCCTGGTCGACGGCAGCGAATTCGACGAGTTCAAGGCGCTGTTCGGTACCACCCTGGTGTGCGGCTTCGCCCACCTGCACGGCTACCCCATCGCCATCCTGGCGAACAACGGCATCCTCTTCGCCGAGGCCGCGCAGAAAGGCGCGCACTTCATCGAACTGGCTTGCCAGCGCGGCATCCCGCTGCTGTTCCTGCAGAACATCACCGGCTTCATGGTCGGCCAGAAGTACGAGGCCGGCGGCATCGCCAAGCACGGCGCCAAGCTGGTCACCGCGGTGGCCTGCGCTCAGGTGCCGAAGTTCACCGTGATCATCGGCGGCAGCTTCGGCGCCGGCAACTACGGCATGTGCGGCCGCGCCTACGACCCGCGCTTCCTGTGGATGTGGCCCAACGCGCGGATCGGCGTGATGGGCGGCGAGCAGGCCGCGGGCGTGCTGGCCCAGGTCAAGCGCGAGCAGGCCGAGCGCGCCGGCAATACGCTGAGCGCCGAGGATGAGGCGAAGATCAAGGCGCCGATCCTCGCCCAGTACGAGCGCCAGGGGCACCCCTACTACTCCAGCGCGCGGCTGTGGGACGACGGCGTGATCGACCCGGCGCAGACCCGCGAGGTGCTTGCCCTGGCCTTGTCCGCCTCGCTCAACGCGCCTATCGAAGCGACTCGCTTCGGCGTATTCAGGATGTAAGAAAGCTGGAAGCTTGAAGCCGGAAGCTGGAAGTCGCGCGGCTTTCGCTTCCAACTTCCAGCTTTCGGCTTCCAGCCAGGAAACGACCATGCCTACTTACGAAAACATCCAACTCGAGAAAGACAACCGCGGCGTAGCCACCCTATGGCTCAACCGCCCGGACAAGAACAACGCCTTCAACGCCCAGACCATCGCCGAGCTGATCCGGGCGCTGGACCAGGTGGCCGACGACGCCGAAGTGCGCCTGCTGGTGCTGCGCGGTCGCGGCAGGCATTTCTGCGGCGGCGCCGACCTGGCCTGGATGCAGGAGGCGGTGCAGCTCAACTACCAGGGCAACCTCGCCGACGCCCAGCAACTGGCCGAGCTGCTGAACAACCTGCACCTGCTGAAGAAGCCGACCCTGGCCGTGGTCCAGGGCGCGGCCTTCGGCGGCGGCGTGGGCCTGGTGGCCTGCTGCGACATGGCCCTGGGCAGCGAGCAGGCGCAGTTCTGCCTGTCGGAAGTACGCATCGGGCTGATCCCGGCGACCATCGGGCCCTTCGTGACCAAGGCCATCGGCCAGCGCGCGGCCACCCGCTACGCCCTCACCGCCGAGCGCTTCGACGGTGCCCGCGCCCGCGAGCTGGGCCTGCTGGACGAGTGCTACGGCGCCGAGGAACTGGAGGAGAAGGTCGAGGCCTGGGTCGCCAACCTGCTGTGCAATTCCCCTTGCGCCCTAATGGCTTGCAAGGCGCTGTTCCAGGAGATCGGCAGCGGAGAATTGAGCCCCAACCTGCGCCGCTACACCGAGGCCGCCATCGCCCGCATCCGCATCAGCCCCGAAGGGCAAGAGGGCCTGCACGCCTTCCTCGAGAAGCGCAAGCCGGCCTGGCAGGGAGGCAACTGATGAATCATCGCACCCGTAGGATGGCGTTGAGCGCAGCGAAACCCATCGTCACCCCATCCGCCCATTCGCACCAGGAGCCCCGCCCATGACCATCACGACCCTACTGGTGGCCAACCGCGGCGAGATCGCCTGCCGGGTGATGCGCACCGCCAAGGCCCTGGGCCTGACCACCGTCGCCGTGCACAGCGCCACCGACCGCCACGCCCGCCACGTCGAAGAGGCGGACATCGCCATCGACCTGGGCGGCGCCAAGCCGGCCGAATCCTACCTGCGCGCCGACGCCGTGCTGGCCGCGGCCAAGGCCGCCGGCGCCCAGGCCATCCACCCCGGCTACGGCTTCCTCTCGGAGAACGCCGGCTTCGCCCGCGCCTGCGAAGAGGCCGGGCTGGTGTTCCTCGGCCCGCCGGCCAGCGCCATCGACGCCATGGGCAGCAAGTCCGCGGCCAAGGCGCTGATGGAAGATGCCGGCGTGCCCCTGGTACCCGGCTACCACGGCGAGGCCCAGGACTACCCGACCTTCCAGCGCGAAGCCGCGCGCATCGGCTACCCGGTGCTGCTCAAGGCCGCCGCCGGCGGTGGCGGCAAGGGCATGAAGGTGGTGGAACGCGAAAGCGAGCTGGCCGAGGCCCTGGAATCCGCCCAGCGCGAGGCCCAGTCCGGCTTCGGCGACTCGCGCATGCTGGTGGAGAAATACCTGACCAAGCCGCGCCACGTGGAAATCCAGGTGTTCGCCGACAAGCACGGCAACTGCCTGTACCTCAACGAGCGCGACTGCTCGATCCAGCGCCGCCACCAGAAGGTGGTCGAGGAAGCTCCCGCCCCCGGCCTCTCGGTGGAACTGCGCCGCGGCATGGGCGAGGCCGCCGTGCGCGCCGCCCAGGCCATCGGCTACGTCGGCGCCGGCACCGTGGAGTTCCTCTACGACGAAGCCAGCGGCCAGTTCTTCTTCATGGAAATGAACACCCGCCTGCAGGTGGAACACCCGGTCACCGAGGCCATCACCGGCCTCGACCTGGTGGCCTGGCAGATCCGCGTGGCCCGTGGCGAACCGCTGCCGATCAGCCAGGAGCAGGTGCCGCTGAACGGTCACGCCATCGAAGTGCGCCTCTACGCCGAGGACCCGGAAGGCGGCTTCCTGCCCGCCAGCGGCCACCTGGCGCTGTACCGCGAACCGCCGGCCGGCCCCGGCCGCCGGGTGGACAGCGGCATCCGCGAGGGCGACGACATCTCGCCGTTCTACGACCCCATGCTGGCCAAGCTGATCGCCTGGGGCGAGAACCGCGAGGAAGCCCGCCAGCGCCTGCTGTCGATGCTGAGCGAAACCGCCGTGGGCGGCTTCAAGACCAACCTGGCGTTCCTGCGCCGCGTGCTGGCCCACCCGGCCTTCGCCGCCGCCGAACTGGACACCGGCTTCATCGCCCGCCACCAGGAACAGCTGCTGCCGGCGCCCGGCGAACTGCCGGCGCAGTTCTGGCAACTGGCCGGCGAGGCCTGGGCGCAAAGCGAAGCCGAGCGCGTGCGCAACGACGACGCCCACTCCCCATGGAGCGCCCGCGACGGCTGGCGCAGCGGCCTGCCGGGGGAAACCGACCTGCACCTGCTGGCCAAGGGCGAATCCCAGGTGGTGCGCCTGCGCCATGCCAATGGCGTGCGCGGCGCGACGCTCAAGGGCGAATGGCTGGAAGTGGACCTCGACGGCCTGCGCCGCCGCCACCTGGCCCTGCGCCAGGGCGACAGCCTGTATCTGGAGTGGCAGGGCGAGTTGGTGCAGGTGCGCCGCTACGACGCCATCGCCGAAGCCGAGGCCGCCCACGCCCACCACGGCGGCCTGGGCGCGCCGATGAACGGCAGCATCGTGCGCATCCTGGTCCAGCCCGGCCAGGCGGTGGAAGCCGGCGCCGCCCTGGTGGTGCTGGAAGCCATGAAGATGGAACACAGCATTCGCGCGCCGCACGCCGGCGTGGTGAAATCGCTGTATTGCAGCGAAGGCGAACTGGTGGCCGAGGGTACGGCGCTGGTGGAGTTGGAAGAAGCCCCGGCATAAAGCCCCCGCCCGGCTCTTCGTAGGAGCGAGCTTGCTCGCGAACGCATTGCACCATGAACGTCCGGTGCGAAGCGGGTTCGCGAGCAAGCTCGCTCCTACAAGAGCAACTGCCCTTCGCCTGAACCTCAAGAGGACAACCCCATGCCCCTGCCCCAACACGTCCGCCTGGTCGAAGTCGGCCCGCGCGACGGCCTGCAGAACGAGAAACAGCCCATCAGCGTCGCCGACAAGGTGCGCCTGGTGGACGACCTGAGCGCCGCCGGCCTTTCCTACGTCGAGGTCGGCAGCTTCGTCTCGCCCAAGTGGGTGCCGCAGATGGCCGGCTCCGCCGAAGTCTTCGCCGGCATCCAGCAGAAACCCGGCGTCACCTACGCCGCCCTGGCGCCCAACCTCAAGGGCTTCGAAGCTGCGCTGGAGGCCGGGGTGAAGGAAGTCGCGGTGTTCGCCGCCGCCTCCGAGGCCTTCTCGCAGAAGAACATCAACTGCTCGATCAAGGAGAGCCTGGAACGCTTCGGGCCAGTGATGGACGCCGCCCGCGAGCACGGCATCCGCGTGCGCGGCTACGTGTCCTGCGTGCTCGGCTGCCCCTACCAGGGCGAGGTGGACGTGCAGCAGGTCGCCGCCGTGGCCGCCGAGCTGGACGCCATGGGCTGCTATGAAGTCTCCCTGGGCGACACCATCGGCGTCGGCACCGCCGGCGCCACCCGCGCCATGTTCGAAACGGTCGGCGCCCGCGTGCCGCGCGAACGCCTGGCCGGGCACTTCCACGACACCTACGGCCAGGCCCTGGCGAACATCTACGCCAGCCTGCTGGAAGGCATCGCGGTGTTCGACAGCTCGGTCGCCGGCCTCGGCGGCTGCCCCTACGCCAAGGGCGCCACCGGCAACGTGGCCACCGAGGACGTGCTCTACCTGCTAAACGGCCTGGGCATCCACACCGGCATCGACCTCGACGCCCTGATCGCCGCCGGCCAGCGCATCTGCCAGGTGCTCGGCAAGGAAAACGGCTCCCGCGTAGCCAAGGCGCGCCTGGCCAAGGCCTGATCCCGCGCCGCTATTGCTCGGTCATGGCGATGGGTATCGCTTCGCTCAACCCATCCTACGACGGTGTTTCTCCTGCACCGCAGGGCGCATGACGCCCCAGGCATATCAGGATGACTCCGGCTTCGCCGCCCGTGCCGAACGGCCCCCTCTCCCTCTGGGAGAGGGCTGGGGTGAGGGTTGCGGACTTCGCCGACACTCCCCTGCCAACCCTGCACTCCGCTCCCCCTCCCTAACCCTCCCCCGCAAGCGGGAGAGGGGACCGTTCGGCGTGAAGCGAAACCTGGAAGCTCCCTGAATCCATGTACGCAAACGGCCCGCCACAAGACCCACCACCGCCCGGTAGCAGAAAATCCCCCATCGATTGATACGGATAATGCAACAGGGTTTATCACTGGCCGTGATAATAAGAATGCTCCCGTTCGATTAGCGACTTAGACGCCTGGAACGCAGACTCCGCCCATTACAGAAAAAATGCCGGAGTCTTCCCCATGGAGCGTTCACTCAAACCCTTGCGTATCCCCCTGGCACTGGCCGCCGTCCTGGTGCTCAGCGCCTGCGGCAAGCCCCAGGAAGCCGCGCAGAACATGCCCGCGCCCAAGGTCAGCGTCGCCGAGGTCATCGAGCAGCCGGTCAACGAGTGGGACGAGTTCACCGGCCGCCTGGAGGCGCCCGAATCCGTCGAGCTGCGCCCGCGCGTCTCCGGCTACATCGACAAGGTGACCTTCCGCGAAGGCGCCCTGGTGAAGAAGGGCGACCTGCTGTTCCAGATCGACCCGCGCCCGTTCCAGGCCGAGGTCCACCGCCTTGAGGCCCAGCTGGCGCAGGCCCGCGCCAACCAGACGCGCACCGCCAACGAAGCCGCCCGCGGCGACCGCCTGCGCGCCACCAACGCCATCTCCGCCGAGCTGGCCGACGCCCGCAGCGCCGCCGCCACCGAGGCCCGCGCCCAGGTCGCGGCGACCCAGGCCGAACTGGACAACGCGCGCCTGAACCTGTCGTTCACCCAGATCACCGCGCCCATCGACGGCCGCGTCTCGCGCGCCGAAGTCACCGCCGGCAACCTGGTTAACACCGGGCAGAGCCTGCTCACCACCCTGGTCTCCACCGACAAGGTCTACGCCTACTTCGACGCCGACGAGCGCGTCTACCTGAAGTACGTGGCCATGGCCCGCGCCGGCGGCCCGGACGCCCGCGGCAGTACCCCGGTGTACCTCGGCCTGACCGGCGAGGACGGCTTCCCGCACCTGGGCCGCCTGGACTTCCTCGACAACCAGGTCAACCCCAAGACCGGCACCATCCGCGGCCGCGCGGTGTTCGACAACAAGGACGGCCTGTACACCCCCGGCCTCTACGCGCGCATCAAGCTGGTCGGCTCCGGCACCTACGACGCCGCGCTGATCAAGGACGAAGCGGTCGGCACGGACCTTGGCAAGAAGTTCGTGCTGGTGGTCGGCGCCGACAGGAAGGTGGCCTACCGCGCCATCGAACTGGGGCCGAAGCTGGAAGGCCTGCGCATCGTCCGCAGCGGCCTGGCCAAGGGCGACCGCATCGTGGTCAACGGCCTGCAGCGCGTGCGCCCCGGCGCCGAGGTGGATGCCCAGGGCGTGCCCATGGCCAGCCCGGACACCCTCGCCGCCCTCGCCCGCTCGCGCCAGGCGGTGGAAGACAGCGAGCCGCCGAAGGTCGCCGAGCAGTCGCCGGGCAAGCCCAGCCGCATCTGACGACGACCCGCCCCTGAGCGGGGCACATCGACAACGCAGTACCCGGCCCTGGCCCCACCCAGGGCCGCGGGTGACCTTTTGCCCAGGGTTTAGCGCCCCGCGCGCCAGGAACGAACCATGAACTTCTCGCAATTCTTCGTGCAGCGGCCGATCTTCGCCGCCGTGCTCTCGCTGATCATCCTGATCGGCGGGGCCATCTCGCTGTTCCAGTTGCCGATCAGCGAATACCCCGAAGTGGTGCCGCCCACCGTGGTGGTGCGCGCCACCTTCCCCGGCGCCAACCCCAAGGTGATCGGCGAGACCGTCGCAGCTCCCCTGGAGCAGGCCATCACCGGCGTCGAGAACATGCTCTACATGTCCTCGCAGTCCACCGCCGACGGCAAGATGACGCTGACCATCACCTTCGCCCTGGGCACCGACCTGGACAACGCCCAGGTGCAGGTGCAGAACCGCGTGACGCGCACCGAGCCGAAGCTGCCCGAGGAGGTCACCCACATCGGCATCACCGTCGACAAGGCCTCGCCCGACCTGACCATGGTCGTGCACCTGACCTCGCCGGACAACCGCTACGACATGCTCTACCTGTCCAACTACGCCATCCTCAACATCAAGGACGAGCTGGCGCGCCTGGACGGCGTGGGCGACGTGCAGTTGTTCGGCATGGGCGACTACTCGCTGCGCGTGTGGCTCGACCCGAACAAGGTGGCCTCGCGCAACCTCACCGCCACCGACGTGGTCAACGCCATCCGCGAGCAGAACCGCCAGGTCGCCGCCGGCGCCCTCGGCGCGCCGCCCGCGCCCAGCGCCACCAGCTTCCAGCTGTCGATCAACACCCAGGGCCGCCTGGTCAGCGAGGAGGAGTTCGAGAACATCATCATCCGCAGCGGCCCGGACGGCGAGATCACCCGCCTGAAGGACATCGCCCGCATCGAGCTGGGCTCCAGCCAGTACGCCCTGCGCTCGCTGCTGGACAACCAGCCGGCGGTGGCCATCCCGATCTTCCAGCGCCCCGGCTCCAACGCCATCGCCATCTCCAACGAGGTGCGCGCGAAGATGGCCGAGCTGAAGAAGGAGTTCCCCCAGGGCGTGGACTACTCCATCGTCTATGACCCGACCATCTTCGTCCGTGGCTCCATCGAAGCGGTGGTGCACACCCTGTTCGAAGCGCTGATCCTGGTGGTGCTGGTGGTGGTGCTGTTCCTGCAGACCTGGCGTGCCTCGATCATCCCGCTGGCCGCCGTGCCGGTGTCGCTGATCGGCACCTTCGCGGTGATGCACGCCTTCGGCTTCTCGCTCAACGCGCTGTCGCTGTTCGGCCTGGTGCTGGCCATCGGCATCGTGGTGGACGACGCCATCGTGGTGGTGGAGAACGTCGAGCGGAACATCGGCCTCGGGTTGACGCCCATCGAGGCCACCAAGCGCGCCATGAAGGAAGTGACCGGGCCGATCATCGCCACCGCCCTGGTGCTGTGCGCCGTGTTCGTGCCGACCGCGTTCATCTCCGGCCTCACCGGGCAGTTCTACCGGCAGTTCGCGCTGACCATCGCGATCTCCACGGTGATCTCGGCGTTCAACTCGCTGACCCTGTCGCCGGCCCTGGCCGCCGTGCTGCTCAAGGGCCACCACGAGCCGAAGGACCGCTTCTCGCTGATCCTCGACAAGCTGCTGGGCAGCTGGCTGTTCCGCCCGTTCAACCGCTTCTTCGACCGCGCCAGCCATGGCTACGTCGGCACCGTCACCCGCGTGCTGCGCGGCAGTTCCATCGCCCTGTTCATCTATGCCGGATTGATCGCCCTCACCTATCTGGGCTTCTCCAGCACCCCGACCGGCTTCGTGCCGCAGCAGGACAAGCAGTACCTGGTGGCCTTCGCCCAGTTGCCCGACGCGGCCACCCTCGACCGCACCGAGGCGGTGATCAAGCGCATGTCGGAAATCGCCGGCAAGCACCCGGGCATCGAGCACACCGTGTCCTTCCCGGGCCTGTCGATCAACGGCTTCACCAACAGCCCCAACAGCGGCATCGTCTTCACCCCGCTGAAGGACTTCGACCAGCGCAAGGGCCCGGGCATGTCCGCCGGCGAGATCGCCGCCGAGCTGAACAAGCAGTTCGCCGACATCCAGGACGCCTACATCGCCATCTTCCCGCCGCCGCCGGTACAGGGGCTGGGGACCATCGGCGGCTTCCGCGTGCAGGTCGAGGACCGCGGCAGCCTGGGCTACGAGGAGCTCTACACGCAGACCCAGAACATCCTCGCCAAGGCCCGCGCGCTGCCCGAACTGAACCCCATGTCGGTGTTCACCAGCTACCAGGTGAACGTGCCGCAGGTGGACGCCGCCATCGACCGCGAGAAAGCCAAGACCCACGGCGTGGCCATCAGCGACATCTTCGACACCCTGCAGGTGTACCTGGGCTCGCTGTACGCCAACGACTTCAACCGCTTCGGCCGCACCTACCAGGTCAACGTCCAGGCCGACCAGAACTTCCGCCTGGACCCGGAACAGATCGGCCAGCTGAAGGTGCGCAACAACCTGGGTGAAATGGTCCCCCTGGCCACCTTCATCAAGATCAGCGACACCTCTGGCCCCGACCGGGTGATGCACTACAACGGCTTCATCACCGCCGAGATCAACGGCGCCGCGGCGCCCGGCTACAGCTCCGGCCAGGCCGAGGCGGCGATGGAGAAACTGCTCAAGCAGGAACTGCCCAACGGCATGACCTACGAGTGGACCGACCTGACCTACCAGCAGATCCTCGCCGGCAACACCGCGGCCTTCGTCTTCCCGCTCTGCGTGCTCCTGGCCTTCCTGGTGCTGGCCGCGCTGTACGAGAGCTGGGGCCTGCCGCTGGCGGTGATCCTGATCGTGCCGATGACCCTGCTGTCGGCCATCGGCGGGGTGATAGTCGCTGGCGGCGACAACAACATCTTCACCCAGATCGGCCTGATCGTGCTGGTGGGCCTGGCGTGCAAGAACGCCATCCTCATCGTCGAGTTCGCCAAGGACAAGCAGGAAGAAGGCATGGACCGCGTCGCCGCCGTGCTGGAGGCCTGCCGCCTGCGCCTGCGGCCGATCCTGATGACCTCCATCGCCTTCATCATGGGCGTGGTGCCGCTGGTGCTGTCCACCGGCGCCGGCGCCGAGATGCGCCATGCCATGGGCGTCGCGGTGTTCTCCGGGATGCTCGGGGTGACCTTCTTCGGCCTGCTGCTGACACCGGTGTTCTACGTCCTCATCCGCCGCTTCATGGAAGCCCGCGAAGCGAAGAAACAAGCCCGCCTGACCCACGAGGCCAGCCACGCATGAACCTGAAACACTTCGCCCCGGCGCTGCTGGCCCTGAGCCTCAGCGCCTGCATGGTCGGCCCCGACTACAAGCAGCCGGACACCGCGCCGGCCAAGCTCGAAACCGGCGCAGCGGTCTTCGACCGCAGCCGTTTCGAGGACGCCTGGTGGAAACAGTTCGACGACCCGCTGCTGAGCCAGCTGGTCGACCAGGCCCTGCAGGAAAACCGCGAGCTGCGCGTGGCCTACGACCGCGTGCTGGCCTCGCGGGCGATCCGCGACGACGTCTCCAACGACCGCTTCCCCACCGTGACCAGCCGCGTCTCTTCGGAAATCGGCAAGGGCCAGGTGCCTGGGCAGACCGAGGACCGCGTCAACCAGGAGCGCTACGACCTGGGCCTGGACATGATCTGGGAAGTCGACCTGTTCGGCCGCGTGCGCCGCGAACTGGAATCGGCCGACGCCCAGAGCCAGGCCGCCCAGGCCGACCTGCAGCAATTGCAGGTCAGCCTGGTCGCCGAGCTGGCCGACGCCTACGGGCAACTGCGCGGCGCGCAGTTGAGGGAAGGTATCGCCCGCGACAACCTGAAGAACCAGCGCGAATCCCGCGGCCTGACCATCCAGCTACGCGACAACGGCGTGGGCAACGAACTGGACGTGCAGCGCGCCGAAGCGCGCCTGGCCGCCACCGAAGCCACCCTGCCGCAACTGCAGGCCGAGGAAGTGCGCCAGCGCAACCGCATCGCCACCCTCCTCGGCCAGCGCCCGGACCAGATGACGGTGGACCTCTCGCCCAAGCAACTGCCGGCCATCGCCAAGGCCCTGCCGATCGGCGACCCGGGCGACCTGCTGCGCCGCCGCGCCGACGTCGCCGCCGCCGAACGCCGGCTGGCCGCAGCCACGGCGGATGTCGGCGTGGCCACCGCCGACCTGTTCCCGCGGGTGAGCCTCGGCGGCTTCCTCGGCTACACCGCCGGGCGCGGCTCGCAGATAGGCTCAGGCGCCGCCCGCGCCTGGGGCGTATCGCCGACCATCAGCTGGGCCGCCTTCGACCTGGGCAGCGTGCGCGCCCGCCTGCGCGCCTCCAGGGCCGACGCCGACGCCGCGCTCGCCAGCTACGAGCAGCAGGTGCTGCTGGCCCTGGAAGAGTCCTCCAACGCCTTCAGCGACTATGGCAAGCGCCAGCAGCGCATGCTGGTGCTGGTGCGCCAGTCCGAGGCCAGCCGCAAGGCCGCCGAACTGGCCGGCGTGCAATACCGCGAAGGCACCCTGGACTTCCTCGACCTGCTGGACGCCGAGCGCGAACAACTGGCCGCCGAAGACGCCCAGGCCCTGGCCGAGGTCGACGTGTACCGCGGCATAGTCGCCATCTACAAGGCCCTCGGCGGCGGCTGGCAACCCCGGGCCTGACAGGTTCCTCCCTGGCCACTCTCCGGCCACTTGGCCCCGCGACGCACGCTGCTGATCGCGGGGCTTTTTTATGCCCGCTGCGCCGAAGCGCTTTTCGTAGGATGGGTTGAGCTTGCGAAACCCATCGGACCATGGTGATGGGTATCGCTTCGCTCAACCCATCCTACGACAGCATGTCTCCTGCACCTGTAGGAGCGAGCTTGCTCGCGAACGGAGTTTCCCGGTTGTGCCGGAGCATCGGGCTGACTCCGCCCCTTGAGCCCCTCCCACACCCACCGGCAAGATAGTCCCCCGCCCGCCGCCCCCGGAGCTCTCCCATGACCGACACCCGCCAGCTGTTCAGCCAGCAGGCCGACGCCTACCGCGCCGGTCGCCCGACCTACGATCCGGCGTTCTTCGCCTGGCTGGCGCAGGTGGCGCCCTCCACCGACCGGGCCTGGGATTGCGGCTGCGGCTCCGGCCAGGCCAGCCTCGACCTGGCCCGGCACTTCCAGCAGGTGGTGGCCACCGACATCAACGCCAAGCAGCTGGAACAGGCCCCCCGCGAGGCCAACGTCGACTACCGCTGCGAACCGGCGGAAAGCACCTCGCTGCAGCCGGCCAGCGTCGACCTCACCCTGGTGGCCCAGGCCCTGCACTGGTTCGACGTCGAGCGCTTCTATGCCGAGGTGCGCCGCGTGTCGCGCCCCGGCGCGCTGCTGGCGGTGGTCTCCTACAACCTGCTGAACATCGACGAGCGCCTGGACGCGCTGATCCGCCACCTCTACCACGACCTGGTCGGCCCCTACTGGGCGCCGGAGCGCAAGCATGTGGAGACCGGCTACGAAACCATCCCCTTCCCCTTCGAGCGCGTGGAGACGCCACCCTTCGCCCTGGAGGCGCAGTGGAGTTTCCAGCGCCTGGTCGACTACCTGTACAGCTGGTCGGCGGTGGCCAGCTACCGCCAGGCCACCGGCCAGGACCCGGTCGAGGTGCTGCGCGGGCAGTTGCAGGCGGCCTGGGGCGGGGTGGAAACGCGCCAGGTGAGCTGGCCGCTGACCATCAGGCTGGGCAGGGTATAAGGCGCAGGCTTCCCGTAGGAGCGAGCTTGCTCGCGAACGGATTATCCGGCTGCACCGGGGTTGGGGCGGTTCGCGAGCAAGTCGCGGCGATGGGTATCGCTTCGCTCAATCCATCCTACGGGGAGCCAGCCGGGCCATGGTTTCCGCCGTGCGAAGAGCAGGCGGGTTCGCGTTTCGCCCGCGGCATCTCGATGCCGTGCTGCTTCACCCGCCGGTACAGCGTTGCCCGCGAGATGCCCAGGGCCTGGGCCGCGGGCCCCGGCTGCCAGCGGTGTCGCACCAGGGCGTCGAGCAGGGCCTGGCGTTCCGGGCTGGCCGGGGACTCGTGCAACGGTTGGGCGGCCGCGCCGCGCAGTTCCTCGGGCAGGTCTTCCAGGCGGATGCTTTCGCCGGGGCAGATGGCGCAGGCGTAGCGCAGCACGTGGCGCAGCTGGCGCACATTGCCCGGCCAGCGGTAGCCCAGCAGGCGTTCCAGCGCCGCGTCGCCCAGGCCCAGGCGTAGCCCGCAGCGCGTGGCTTCCTCGTCGAGGAGGCGGTTGATCAGCGCCAGCTTGTCGCTGCGCTCGCGCAGCGGCGGCAGTTCGAAGCGCGCGCCGCTGAGGCGGAAGTACAGGTCCTCGCGGAATTCGCCGGCGGCCACCAGGGCCGCCAGGTCGCGGTGGCTGGCGCAGATCACCTGGATGTCCACCGCCTGCCGCCGCGCCGCGCCCAGCGGCGCCACCTCGCCCTCGGCCAGCACCCGCAGCAGGCGCGTCTGCAGGGCCAGGGGCATGTCGCCGATCTCGTCGAGGAACAGGGTGCCGCCATCGGCCTGCTGCAGCAGGCCGCGCATGCCCTTGCGCTCGGCGCCGGTGAAAGCGCCGGCGACGTAGCCGAACAGTTCGCTCTCGATCAGGCTTTCGGGAATGGCCGCGCAGTTCAACGCGACGAAGGGCTTGTCGCGCCGCGCGCTGGCCTCGTGCAGCTGGCGGGCGAAGACTTCCTTGCCGGCGCCGGTCTCGCCGTGGACCAGCACCGGCAGGTTGCGGTCCTTCACCCGCACCGCCAGGCGCAGGCTTTCCGCCACCCGCGGGTCGAGCCCGGCGGGGTCGCTGGCCGGCATGGCCACGCTGACCGCGCGCTTCGGCGCGCTCAGGCGCACGTGCAGGCCGTGCTCGGCCACGTGGCGCGGGCTTTCGTCGGCGGCGGCGCGCAGCAGGTCGAGGTCGAAGACTTCGCCGATGTGCTGCGGCAGTTGCCCGTAGCGCGTCTGCAGGTAGCGCCGCGCCGCCGGGTTCAGCGCCTGCAGGTGGCCGTCGGCGTCCCAGGCGAACAGGTAGTCCGGCTGGCTGTCGACGTAGCCCGGCGCCGCGTGCGCGCGCAGCACCCACTGGCCGCGGGTGCTGTGCATGAAGAAGGCGTTTTCGATCTGCCGCGCGCTCTGCACCGTCATCTGCCGGATCAGGTGCTGGCTGCGGCGGTCGTCCGGGGATTCCACGGCGGAGACGTCGAGCACCCCGAGCAGTTCGCCCCAGGGGTCGAACACCGGCGCCGCCGAGCAGGTCAGGCCGATGAAGGCGGCGCGGAAGTGGTCGCGCTTGTGCACCGTCACCGGCACGCCGTTGGTCAGCACCGCGGCCACCCCGCAGGTGCCCTCCTCGCCTTCCGACCAGCAGGTGCCCAGGTACAGCCCGGCGCGCCGGCAGTCGCCGCGGATGGCCGACTCCACCCGGTAGTCGATGGTGCGGCCCTGGGCGTCGGTGAGCAGCACGCAGTAGTCGGCGTCGCGCACCTGGCCGTGCAGGCGCGAGACTTCCTCGCCGGCGATGCGCAGGAAGCTCTCGGCGCGCTCGCGGCACTCCCTGAGCACGCTCTGGCTGAGGATGCGCGGGCCCTGCAGCGAACCCGGGTCGAGGTGGTGCTGCTCCATCGAGCGCCGCCAGGAGTCGAGGATCAGGTTCGGCACCGGCGGCTCGGGCAGGCGCCCGGCGTGGCGCAGCACGCGGCTGACGCAGTCCACGTGGGCTTTCGAGTAGGCAGGCAGCATGGGGCCTCCGCGGCTCGTATCGTTGTTCTTGTGCCGGTCATTTAAGCCCCGCCCCGGCTGCGGGACAAGCGCCGCGGACGGCCGGCGCCGGGGTGAGACGCTGCGTCTCAGCGTCTCGCCGCGACGTCGTGCAGGCTGACATGGCGCGTCTCAGCCGGAGCCCGCCGGGGTGTTCCGGCAACGCTGAACGACGCGCTCTACGACGGCCATTCCCGCCCTCCAGGCCACCTCCTGGCACCGCCCTTGCTCCAGTCCTGGCGACACCGGGACGCCGTCCCGCACCCCACAACAACAACCAGAGGTGCGTCATGTCCATTACTGCCCCTTCGCAATTCTCCCTGGCCGGCAAGGTCGCCCTGGTCACCGGCGGCGGCCGCGGCATCGGCCTGGGCATCGCCCGCAGCCTGGCGCTGGCCGGCGCCGAGCTGGTGATCGCCGACCTCGATGCGGCCCAGGCCGAGGAAGGCGCCGCCCAGGTCCGCGCCCTCGGCGGCCAGGCCCTGGCGCTGACGGTGGACGTCGGCGAGCCGCACAGCGTGCGCGCCCTGCTCGGCGAGATCGAACGCCAGCGCGGGCGCCTCGACGTGGCGGTGAACAACGCCGGGATCATCAGCATCCACAAGGTCGCCGAGCTGAGCGTCGAGGACTGGGACCGGGTGATGAACGTCAACGCCCGCGGCGTGTTCCTCTGCTGCCAGGCGGAACTGGCGCTGATGCGCGCGCAGCGCTGCGGGCGGATCATCAACGTGGCCTCCATCGCCGGCAAGGTCGGCTTCCCGGACCTGGCCCACTACAGCGCCTCGAAGTTCGCCGTGGTCGGCTTCAGCAACGCCCTGGCCAAGGAAGTGGCGCGCGACGGCATCACCGTCAACGCGCTGTGCCCGGGCATCGTCGGCACCGGCATGTGGCGCGGCGAGCAGGGCCTGTCCGGGCGCTGGGCGCAGCCGGGCGAGAGCGAGGCGCAGTCCTGGGAACGCCACCAGGCCAGCCTGCTGCCCCAGGGCGAGGCGCAGACCGTGGAAGACATGGGCCAGCTCGCCGTGTACCTGGCCTGCGCGCCCCACGTCACCGGCCAGGCCATCGCCGTCGACGGCGGCTTCTCGCTGTGAGCGCGGCCCTGCCCCTGCGCGTGGGCATCATCGCCAACCCGGCCTCGGGCCGCGACCTGCGCCGCCTGACCGCCAACGCCGGGCTCTATTCCAGCACCGACAAGGCCTCGGTGGTGCAGCGCCTGCTGGGGGCCTTCGGCGCCACCGGCATCGACGAAGTGCTGATGCCGCCGGACATGACCGGCATCGCCGCCACCGTGCTCAAGGCCAGCGCCGGCCGCCACGCCCGCGACAGCCGCTGGCCGCGCCTGGAGTTCCTCGACCTGCCGCTGCGCCAGAGCGTGGAGGACACCCGCCGGGCCGCGCGGATGCTGGCCGAGCGCGGCGTCGCCCTGGTCGCGGTGCTCGGCGGCGACGGCACGCACAAGGCGGTGGCCGCGGAGGTTGGCGACATCCCCCTGCTATGCCTGTCCACCGGCACCAACAACGCCTTCCCGGAACTGCGCGAGGCCACCGGCGCCGGGCTGGCCGGCGGGCTCTACGCCAGCGGGCGCATCCCGGCGGAGGTCGCCCTGCGCCGCAACAAGCGCCTGCGGGTGCGGTTGCCTGCGCGGCGCATCGACGAGATCGCCCTGGTGGAAGTCGCCGTTTCGCCGTTGACCTTCACCGGCGCCCGCGCCATCAGCCGCGCCGAGGACCTGGCGGAAATCTACGCCGCCTTCGCCGAGCCCCACGCCATCGGCCTGTCGTCGCTGTGCGGGCTGTGGAACCCGGTGTCGCGGCGCTGCCCGCGCGGCAGCTGGCTGCGCCTGGGCCCGCAGGCCGGCGAAGCGCTGCTGGCGCCGCTGGCCCCCGGCTTGCTGCAGGCCTGCGGCATCGTCGCCAGCGGCAGCCTGGAGCCCGGCGTGCCGCGCCTGCCGCTGCTGGTCGCCGGCACCCTGGCCCTGGACGGCGAACGCGAGATCGAATTCGCCGCCGCCGAGCGCCCCAGCATCACCCTCGAACTCGACGGCCCGCTGAGCATCGACGTCGAGGCCGCCTTGGCCTTCGCCGCCTGCCATCGCCTGCTGGCCGTTCCTGGCAAGCCCGTGAACCACCCTGGAGAACAACAAGATGTCCACGCTATCGACTGAGCAACTGCTGCATGCCTACCGCGTGATGCGCACCATCCGCGCCTTCGAGGAACGCCTGCACCTGGAGTTCGCCACCGGCGAGATTCCCGGCTTCGTGCACCTGTACGCCGGCGAGGAGGCCTCCGCCGCCGGGGTCATGGCGCACCTGGACGACGAGGACTGCATCGCCTCCACCCACCGCGGCCACGGCCACTGCATCGCCAAGGGCGTGGACGTGTACGGGATGATGGCCGAGATCTACGGCAAGAAGACCGGCGTCTGCCAGGGCAAGGGCGGCTCGATGCACATCGCCGACCTGTCCAAGGGCATGCTCGGCGCCAACGGCATCGTCGGCGCCGGCGCGCCCCTGGCGGCGGGCGCGGCGCTGGCCGCCAAGCTCAAGGGCAACCGCGCGGTGGCGGTGGCCTTCTTCGGCGATGGCGGCTCCAACGAAGGCACGGTGTTCGAGGCCATGAACCTGGCCTCGGTGTGGAACCTGCCGTGCATCTTCGTCGCCGAGAACAACGGCTACGCCGAGGCCACCGCCTCGAACTGGTCGGTGGCCTGCGACCACATCGCCGACCGCGCCGCCGGCTTCGGCATGCCCGGGGTGACGGTGGACGGCTTCGACTTCTTCGCCGTGCACGAGGCCGCCGGCGCCGCCGTGGAACGCGCCCGCGCCGGCGAGGGCCCGTCGCTGATCGAGGTGAAGCTGACGCGCTACTACGGCCACTTCGAAGGCGACGCCCAGACCTACCGCGCGCCCGACGAGGTCAAGCACTACCGCGAGACACGCGACTGCCTGATGCAGTTCCGCGAGCGCACCACCCGCGCCGGCCTGCTGCAGGCCAGCGCCCTGGACGCCATAGACGCGGAAGTCGAGGCCGGCATCGAGGAAGCCGTGGTGCGCGCCAAGGCCGATCCCAAGCCCTCGCCCGCCGACCTGCTGAGCGACGTGTACGTCGCCTATCCCTGAGCCGCCCACAGAACAACAAGAGGAGAGCCATCATGGCCAGAAAGATCAGCTACCAGCAGGCCATCAACGAAGCCCTGGCCCAGGAAATGCGCCGCGACCAGAGCGTGTTCATCATGGGCGAGGACAATGCCGGCGGCGCCGGCGCACCGGGCGAGGACGACGCCTGGGGCGGCGTGCTCGGCGTCACCAAGGGCCTGTACCACCAGTTCCCCGGCCGCGTGCTGGACACCCCGCTGTCGGAGATCGGCTACGTCGGCGCCGCGGTGGGCGCCGCAACCCGCGGCCTGCGCCCGGTGTGCGAGCTGATGTTCGTCGACTTTGCCGGCTGCTGCCTGGACCAGATCCTCAACCAGGCCGCCAAGTTCCGCTACATGTTCGGCGGCAAGGCGGTGACCCCGCTGGTGATCCGCACCATGGTCGGCGCCGGCCTGCGCGCCGCCGCCCAGCACTCGCAGATGCTCACCGCGCTGTGGACGCACATCCCCGGGCTGAAGGTGGCCTGCCCGTCCTCGCCGTACGACGCCAAGGGCCTGCTGATCCAGGCCATCCGCGACAACGACCCGGTGATCTTCTGCGAGCACAAGCTGCTCTACTCGATGCAGGGCGAGGTGCCGGAGGAGCTGTACACCGTGCCCTTCGGCGAGGCCAACTTCCTGCGCGACGGCGACGACGTGACCCTGGTGACCTACGGGCGCATGGTCCACCTGGCCATGGATGCCGCCGCCAGCCTGGCGCGCCAGGGCGTGTCCTGCGAGGTGCTGGACCTGCGCACCACCAGCCCGCTGGATAGCGACAGCATCCTCGAAAGCGTAGAGAAGACCGGGCGCCTGGTGGTGATCGACGAAGCCAACCCGCGTTGCTCGCTGGCCACCGACATTGCCGCATTGGTCGCCGAGCAGGCCTTCGACGCGCTCAAGGGGCCGATCCGCCAGGTCACCGCTCCGCATACGCCGGTGCCCTTCTCCGACGCCCTGGAAGACCTGTACATCCCCAGTGCGGCGAAAATCGAGGCCACGGTGCTGGAGCTGGTGCAAGGGAGGAAGGTGGCATGAGCCGTATCCATACCCTGACCATGCCCAAGTGGGGCCTGTCGATGACCGAGGGCCGCATCGACGCCTGGCTCAAGCAGGACGGCGACGCCATCGAGAAAGGCGACGCGGTGCTGGACGTGGAGACCGACAAGATCAGCAGCAGTGTCGAGGCGCCCTTCTCCGGCGTGCTGCGGCGCCAGGTGGCGCGCGAGGACGAGACGCTGCCGGTGGGCGCGCTGCTCGGCGTGGTGGTCGAGGGCGAGGCCAGCGAGGCGGAGATCGACGAAGTGGTCGAGCGCTTCCAGGCCGAGTTCGTCCCCGGCGGCGACGGCGAGGCCGACAGCGGCCCGGCGCCGCAGAAGGTCGAGCTGGACGGCCGCGTGCTGCGCTACTTCGAGCGCGGCGAAGGCGACGTGCCGCTGCTGCTGATCCACGGCTTCGGCGGCGACCTGAACAACTGGCTGTTCAACCACGAGGCGCTCGCCGCCGGGCGCCGGGTGATCGCCCTCGACCTGCCGGGCCACGGCGAGTCGGGCAAGGCCCTGCAGCGCGGCGACCTGGACGAGCTGAGCGGCGCGGTGCTGGCCCTGCTCGACCACCTGGACATTGATCTGGCGCACCTGGCCGGGCATTCCATGGGCGGCGCCGTGGCGCTCAACACCGCGCGCCTGGCGCCGCGGCGGGTGCGTTCGCTGAGCCTGCTGGCCAGTGCGGGGCTGGGCGCGGAGATCAACGGGGCCTACCTGCAGGGCTTCGTCGAGGCCGGCAACCGCAACGCCCTCAAGCCGCAGTTGGTGCAGTTGTTCTCCGACGCCGCGCTGGTGAACCGGCAGATGCTGGAGGACATGCTCAAGTACAAGCGCCTGGAAGGCGTGGACGCGGCGTTGCGCCAGCTGGCCGGCAAGCTGTTCGCCGACGGCCGCCAGCAGGTGGACCTGCGCGGCGTGCTGGAAGCCGGCGAGCACCCGGCGCTGGTGATCTGGGGCGAGGCCGACGCCATCATCCCGGCCAGCCACGCCCAGGGCCTGAGCGCCGAAGTCCACGTGCTGCCGGAGCAGGCGCACATGCTGCAGATGGAGGCGGCGGAAGCGGTGAATGCGCTGCTGATGGATTTCCTCGGGCGTCACTGAAAACAGGAGCCTCTGACCTTGGGCCGCGGATGGCGGCCCGGCCCTGGCGCCAGGCTGGGGCTTTTTTTTGGAGGGCCCAGGTGGGGGTTTGGGTGTTTGCTGCGGGTCCGCACCCCTCAAAGCGCATCGTGAAAGATGACACCCAATGTAAACCGCTCCCCCCACAACAACCGGCTGACCCCATGACGCATGCTCACCCGATAATCCCCACGCGCCCCCCGCACCGGCCGCTGCGAGACAGCGAACACCACGGCATCACCCTGGCACAACGGCACCACTTCCACCCGCGACTGCATGCGCGGGCGCTGTTCGGTGAGGACGAACTCGCCGCCGCCGAATTCCTCGCCCGGCTGCGACAGCAGGATGGCGACCTGCAGCGGGAAGGCCAGTTCGCCGTACAGGTCCTGGTGCAGGCAGTTGTAGTCGCCCTCGCCATAGCGCAACAGCAGCGGCGTGGGGCGTAGCTGGCCGGCGGCGTGGCAGCGTTCGAGGAATTCGGCGTGCTGCGGCGGGTATTCCGGCGCCAGGCCCAGGCGGCGTTGCCAGGCGTTGGCGATGTTCGCCAGGGACGGATAGAAGGCCTCGCGCAGCGTCTGCAGCGGCGCCGGCAAGGGATAGGCGAAGTAGCGGTACTCGCCCAGGCCGAAGCCGTGGCGGGCCATGACCACCCGGCTGCGGAAGGATTCGTCGCGGGTGTAGAGGGCGCGCAGCCATTGGCATTGACGCGGGTCGAGCAGCCCGGGGACCAGGGCGTGGCCGCCGGCGTCCAGGCGCGCGGCCAGCGCTGGCCAGTCCAGGGCGGCGATGCGCTCGGCGAGTGGGGTCATGGGCGGGCTCCGCGGGGCGATGCCGCCAGTCTAGGTGAGCGGCCAGCCGCCCTGCGCCCCGATGCCGACTTTCAACCCCCGGGGGATGGGTTCGCCTCCCGGCAACCTGTAGGAGCGGGCCCTGCCCGCGATTCGCGCGCAGGGCGCGCTCCTACAGGGGAATGGTGCGGGTGGCGCAGCGTAGGAGCGGATCTCATCCGCGAATCGCGCCGATACCTCCGGCTATCGCGGACAAGGTCCGCTCCTACCGGGGGAGGACTACCGTGCCTGACCTGTAGGAGCGGGCCCTGCCCGCGATTCGCACGCAGGGCGCGCTCCTACAGGGGAATGGTGCGGGTGGCGCAGCGTAGCGGATCTTATCCGCGAATCGCGCCGATACCTCCGGCTATCGCGGACAAGGTCCGCTCCTACCCTACGGACGGGCACGGCCTCTCGCAGGATGGCGTTGAGCGCAGCGATACCCATCACCGTGGCCCGATGGGTATCGCAAGCTCAACCCATCCTACGAAAAGCGCCTCGGTGCGGCAGTCTCTCAGTCGTCGTCGCCGGGGTGGTCCGCCAGGCCTTCCAGTTCGGCGCGCGCCACGGCGCGTTCGTCGAGTTTGCGCCGGGCCGCTTCGGGCAGGTCGGTGTAGCGGATCACCCCGCGCTCGACCAGCACGTTGACCACGTCTTCCAGCACGCGGATCACTTCCAGGTCGGACTGGCGCAGCAGGTCCAGCCGGCTGCGCACCTCGGTGCGCGCATCCAGCCACTGCCGAAGCTCGTCGCTCTGGTAGGCCAGCGTGCCGTTCATGCCTTCGAAGGGCTGGCTTTCCACTCTCAACAGATTTCCTTGCCCATCGCGTTGTACGTAAACCATGCGGATCGACCTAACCGTCATTGTCAAGGGTACGAACGGAGCCTTCCTGTCCGTCGTCTGCGAACTGGGACCGTCGATCGGCCCCAGGGTTCGGCGCAGCTTAACAAGCCCGGCTCAAGAAAGCAGGCTGACCACCGCGAAACGGCTCAGGTTGGCCTGGGCCACCACGGTCTGGGTCACCGCCGCGTAACTGGAGCCGCTGTCGCGCACCAGGTTGAATACCGACGCCGCGTAGTCCTGCGCCCATTGCTGCTCGTCGCGGTCGGCCTGGCGGGCCAAGAACTCGCGGATCTCGCCCTGGCGCTGGCGCAGCTGGTCGCGCAGGGTGCCGATGCGGTCCAGCGCGTCTATCACCTGGTCGAGCATCTGCCGCAGTTCGCGCTGGTCGCTGCCGGCCAGGCTCTGCGGCAGGTCCAGCAGGCGCTGCTCGCGGGTGCGGGCGGGGCTGGCGCGGTCCTTGGCGAAGCGCTTGCCCTCCCCCTGCACGTTGAGCTGGCCGCCCTGCTTGCGCCAGTCGGCCTCGGCCATGGAGAAGCTCAGCCTGCCGTCGGCGTCGAGTTCCGCGCGGATGCCGCTGGACGCCAGGCCGACGTTGAAGCTGCGCAGCAGCTGCTGGTCGCTCATGGCGTCGTCCAGCACCACCACGCCGGGTTCGCCCTGGGCGCGGCCGGTGTGGAACAGCAGGGTCTCGCGGCCGCCTGCGCGGGCTTCGTCGAGGGTGGCCAGGCCGTCGATGGCGAAGCGGGTGCGCGCCGCTTCGTGCAGGTGCAGGTCGAGGTTGGCGTCCAGCCCGCCGGCGCTGCGTTCGCGGCGTTGCGCCAGCAGCTCGGCGGCCTGTTGCAGCGGCTGCTCCAGCTGCTTGCGGTTGCCGCCCTGGCCGCTGCCCAGTTCGCGGCCCAGACTGAGCTTGAGCTGGTTGAGGCGGTCGGCCAGCTCGCCCAGGTAGCCCTCGGCGCTCTGCATGGCGCTGAGCTGCTGGTTGAGCTGGATGCTGAAACCGGCGGCCTTGCCCACGCTGCGCTCGCCGGCGCTGGCCGCGCTGCGCGCCGGCTTGCGCTGGCGCAGGGTGCGTTCGCCCACCGCCGGCGGCGCCTGGCGCGGCTGGCCGTCGATGGCGGCGACCGCCGGGAATGGGTTCTCGACCTTCATCGCGCCAGGGTCCTCAGAGCAGGCTGAACAGCGACAGGCCGTTGACCGTCAGGTAGGTCTTCTGCGTCGCCTGCAGGGCCAGCTTGTAGTTGCCCAGGTCGATGCTGGCCTTGGCGTAGTCCAGCGCCGAGAGGTCGCCCTCGACCTTCTGGTTGACCAGGGAGATGTCCTGGTTGCTGTTGTCCAGCAGGGTCAGGGTGTTCTGCCGCCCACCCAGGTCGGTGATGGCCGACAGCAGCTTGCCGTGGCTGTCGTCCAGCAGGTCGAGGGTGGCCGCGATGTTCTGGTGGATGGCCGGGTCGCTGCTGTCCAGGGCCGGGTCCTGCAGCTTGGCCACCAGGGCGTGGAGGCCGTTGAGCAGGTCCATGCCGTTGCCGAACAGCGGGCGGATGGCGACGTTCTCGTCGACCATCACGCCGTTGGCCACCACCGCCTGGCGCGTCTTGTCGTTGCCGGTGGCGCTGTAGGTGCCGCTGGCCTCGTCGTAGGTCACCGCCGGCTGGTCGGTGAGGGTGCCGGAGAACAGGTAGCGGCCCTCCTCGTCCTTGACGTTGAGGTAGCTGACCAGGGTCTTCTCCAGGTTCGACAGCTCGCCGGCCATGGCGCCGAGCTGCTCGTTGGCGTTGGAGCCGTTGGCCGCCCAGAGCAGCAGGTCGCGGATGTCCAGCAGGGTGTCGGAGGTGGACTGCAGGTTGGTTTCCTGGATCGACAGGTTGCCGGAAACCCCCGCGATGTTGCTGCCGTACTGGGCCAGGCTGGCCTCCGAGCGCTGGATGCGCAGGATGCGCACCGCGGCGATGGGGTCGTCCGAGGGGTGCTGGATGCGGTTGCTGCTGGACATCTGCTGCATCAGCTGCGACATCTTCTCGGTGTTGCGGCTCATCGAGTCCAGGAGGATGGCGGTGCTCTGCGAATTGGTGATGCGCATGGGGCGTCTCGTCGGGTGGCGGGCTACGGCGTTCAGAAGGCCGCGAGCATGCTGTCGAACAGGTCCTTGGCGGTGCTGATGACCTTCATGTTGGCCTGGTAGGCCTGCTGGTAGGTCATCAGGTTGACCGCCTCCTCGTCCAGGTTCACCGCGCTGACGCTGTCGCGCTGGTTCTGAGCCTGCTGCGTCACGGTCTTGGCGGTGTCCAGGTCGGCCTGGTTCTGCCGGCTGTCGCTGGCCACCCGGCCGATCAGCCCGGCGTAGGCGTCGTTGAGCGTCACCTGGTTGCCGTCGACGCTGATGACCTGGCTCTTCAGGTCGATCAGCTTCAGCAGGTTGCCGTTGTTGCCCTTCTCCCCGGCGCTGTCGGACAGCGCCAGCTCGGTGGGCTGCAGGCCGGTGAGGCTGAGCAGCTTGGCGGTGCTGCCGGGGTTGGCCTGCAGCAGCGCCTGGCCGGGGTTGCCGTTGAGGTCGTAGCCGCCGGCCAGGGTGGAGTTGACCAGGTCGGCGACCTGGGTGGCCATCTGCGCCAGGCTGTCGAGGTTCGGCCGCAGGGTCTGGTATTCGGTGTCGTACAGCGCGCCCATGGCGCCGCCCAGGTCCTGCTGGTGGATGGCGAACTGGGTGCCGGCGAAGGCCAGGCTGACGTCCTGCTCGCCGCTGCTGGTCAGGCTGACCTTCAGCTGCGCGGCGGAGGCGCCGGCCACCAGCGGCTGGCCGTTGGCCAGGGACACCGAGACCGAGCCGTCGGCGGCGGCGCTGGTACGGATGCTGCTGTACTGGCTGAGCTGGGTGATCAGCGCGTCGCGCTGGTCCTGCAGGGCCGAGGGGTCGGCGGCGGCGGACTGCGCGGCGACGATCTTCTTGTTCAGCAGGGCGATGTTGCCGGTCAGGCCGTTGATCTCGCCGACCATGGTGCCGCGCTGTTCCTGCAGGGACTTGAGCTGGGTGTCGAGGTTGCCGGAGAGGGTGTTGAAGCGCTGCGCCAGGTTGCCGGTCTCGGCGATGATCTGCTGGCGCAGGGCGGTGGAGTCCGGGGTGGCGCTGGCCTCGCTGAGGGCGGCGAAGAAGTTGTCGAGGCCGACGCTGATGCTGGCGCCGTCGCTGGACATCAGGTCCTCCAGCGCGCCCAGGTACTGCTGGGCGTTGCTGTAGTAGTTCTGCGCGGTGGTGGCGCGCCACAGCTGCTGGTTGAGGAAGTCGTCGGACATGCGCCGGATGCCGGTCACCTTCACCCCGCCGCCGGGGCTGAGCGAGCCCTGCCCGCCGAGGGAGCTGGTGAGCACCGACAGGCGGCTGAACCCCGGGGTGTTGACGTTGGAGGTGTTCTGCCCGGTGATCGACAGGCCGATCTCCGAGGCGCGCACGCCGCTGTAGGCGATCTGCGTCAAATTGCTCACGACTGCTTCCCTTTGGGCTGAAGGCGGATCGGTTGGGCGAAGGCGGCGGAGAGTGCCTGGTGTTGCCTGCCCTGCTGTTGATAGGCGACCGGTTCGGCCGCCGGCTTAAGCGGCGCCGGCGCCGCAGCCTGGCCGCGGCGATCCAGGTCGTCGAGGATGCCGCGGGTGTAGCGGCGGGTTTCCTCGAAGGGGATGCGCTCGATCCAGGCCTCGCCGCTGATTTCGCCGCGGCGCGGGTCGCCGTTGCTCTTCAGCCACTCGTCCACCCGGCCGGGGCCGGCGTTGTAGGCGGCCAGGGCCAGGGCGCGGTGGCCGTCGTAGCGCTGCAGCATCTCGTCGAGGTAGGCGCTGCCGAGCTGGCGGTTGTAGGCGCCATCCTGGGTCAGGCGCTGCGGGTCGAACTCCAGGCCCAGCTTGGCGGCCATTTCCCGCGCGGTGTCGGGCATCAGCTGCATCAGGCCGCGGGCGCCCTTGGGCGAGACGGCGGCGACGTCGCCGGCGGATTCGTGGTCGATCAGGCTGTCCACCAGTTCGCCGAAGGCCGCGCTGCCGCGTTGCCAGAGCCGCCCGGCGGCCTGCACGCCGCGCTGCCAGTCGGCCGCCACGGCCTGCTGCAGGCTGCGCGGCAGGCCCAGTTGGTCGCCGCCGGCCAGCGCCTCGCCGCGGCTGTCGGAGTCGTGGCCGGAAAGCTGGCGCACCAGCAGCGCGGCGATGCCGGTCTGCTTGCGCTCGGCCAGGCTGTCGGCGAGCACGCCGTCGTAGAAGTCGTGCATGGTGTCCAGGTCGCGGCTGCGGCCGATGCCGCCGGCCGAGAGCACGTCGCCGGCCTTGCGCATCTGCTTGAGGATCTGCTGCAGGAACAGCGCCTCGAACTGCTCGGCGGCCGCCTCCAGGCGCGCCTGGGGGTTGCCGTCCTGGCCGCGCGCGGCGTTCAGCGCGGTGGGGAGTGAAACGATGCTCATGCGCGCACCCTAGATGATGATGAGTTCGGCGTTCAGCGCGCCGGCCTTCTCCAGCGCCTGGAGAATGCTCATGACGTCGTCCGGGGTGGCGCCGAGGCTGTTCACGGTGTCGATGATGCCTTGCAGGCTGGCGCCCTCGGGCCAGCGGAACATCGGTTTCTTGTCCTGGGCGACGTTGACGTCGGACTGCGGCGTGACCGTGGTGCGGCCGCCGGAGAACGGCGCCGGCTGGCTGACCTGGGGGTTCTCGCTGATGGTCACGGTGAGGCTGCCGTGGGACACCGCGGCGGCCTTCACCCGCACGCCCTGGCCGATGACCACGGTGCCGGTGCGGCTGTTGAACACCACCTTGGGCCGTTCGCGGCCTTCCTGCACCTCCACGCCTTCGAGCAGGGCCATGAAGCTGGTGCGCTGGTTGGCCGAGACCGGCGCGCGCACGCTGACCTTGGTGCCGTCCAGGGCCTGGGCGCTGCCGGCGCCGAGCAGGTTGTCCAGCGCGGTGACGATGTGCGCGGCGGTCTGGAAGCTGGGCTGGCGCAGGTTGAGCATGATGTCCGGGCGGCTGGCGAAGTCGCTGGGGATCATCCGCTCGACGGTCGCGCCGTTGGGGATGCGCCCGCCGTTGGCGGTGTTGATGGTGACGCTGGAGCCGCTCTGGCCGCTGGCGTTGAGGCCGCCCACGGCCACCGCGCCCTGGGCCAGGGCATAGGTTTCGCCGTCGATGCCGCGCAGCGGCGTGAGCAGCAGCTGGCCGCCGCGCAGGCTCTTGGCGTCGCCCAGCGAGGACACGGTGACGTCCACCGTCTGCCCGGGGCTGTACGAGGGCGGCACTTCGGCGGTGATGCTCACCGCGGCGACGTTCTTCAGCTTGGGGTCGATGTTGGCCGGCAGGTTGACGCCGAACTGCTTGATCATGTTCACCACCGACTGGCTGGTGAACTTCACCTGGGTCTTGTCGCCGGTGCCGTCGAGGCCGACCACCAGGCCGTAGCCGATCAGCTGGTTGCCGCGGATGCCTTCCACGTCCACCAGTTCCAGCAGCGGCACGGCGCGACTCGCCAGGGGCCAGCAGAACAGCGTCAGCGGCAGCAGGTACTTCAGGATGGCTCGCATGGCCGGCAGCGCCTCACAGCGGGAACAGGGGGTGGGTGAAGAAGCGCGTCAGCCAGCCGGCCGAGTTGCTGTCGTTGAGCACGCCGCGCCCGGCGTAGGAGATGTTGGCGTTGGCGACGTTCTGCGAGGACACCTGGTTGTTGCGGTTGATGTCCTCCACCCGCACCAGGCCGGTGAGGCGGATGAATTCCGAGCCCTGGTTCAGGCGCAGGTTCTTCTCGCCGCGGACCACCAGGGTGCCGTTGGGCAGCACCTGGTGCACGGTCACCGCGATGGCGCCGCGCAGGGAGTTCTGCTGCTCGCTCTTGGCGTCGCCCTTGAAGTCCCGCGAGCTGTCCGCCGAGCTTTCCAGGCGGTCGTAGCTGTGGCCGAGGATGGTGGGGATGCCGATGCCCAGGCTGGAACTCTTGTCGAAGCTGGTGCCGGCGCTCTTGCTCGACTGCGTCTGCTCCTCCAGTACCACGGTGAGCACGTCGCCCACGCGCAGGGCGCGCTGGTCCTGCACCAGGCCGCCGTAGTAGCCGGGGCGGTACAGCCCGCCGCCGGTGGTGGGCGGCAGGCTGTAGTCGAGGGTCGGCGGCTGGTAGGCGCTGGAGTCCTCGTCCGGGAGCATCTCGTTGAAGCTCGCGCAGCCGCCCAATAGCAGCAGGGCGAGCAGCGTCGGCAGGCGGCTCATGGCGGTCATACGGTCTGGTTGAGGAACTGCTGCATGCCGGAGGCGGCGTCCAGCACCTTGGCGTTGGCCTCGTAGGCGCGCTGGATGGCGATCATGTTGACCATGGCCTCCACCACCTGCACGTTGGAGCCTTCCAGCACGCCCTGCTTGAGGGTGCCCAGGCCGTCCTCGCCGGGCACGCCTTCCACCGGCTGGCCGCTGGCCACGGTCTCGCGGTAGAGGTTGCCGCCCAGAGCCTCCAGGCCTGCCGGGTTGGTGAAGTTGACCAGGGTGATCTGGCCCAGCTGGGTCGGCTGCGTCTCGCCGGCCATGATCGCGGTGACGGTGCCGTCGCTGCCCACGGTGAAGCTGCTGCTGCCGGCCGGCACCTCGATGTTGGGGATCAGCGGCAGCCCCTGGGCGTTGACCACCACGCCGTCGGAATTGAGCTGCAGCTGGCCGTTCTCGGTGTACAGGGTGTCGCCGTTGGGCGCTTCCACCTGGAAGAAGCCGCGGCCGACCACGGCCAGGTCCATCGGCTGGCCGGTGGTCTGCATGCTGCCTTCGGTGAACACCTTCTGCGTGCCGGCCACGCGCACGCCACTGCCCAGCTGGATGCCCGAGGGCACGGTGTTGACCTGGTCGGCCTGGGCGCCGGGCTGGCGGTCGATGGAATAGAACAGGTCCTCGAAGACCACCCGGTCGCTCTTGAAGCCGGTGGTGTTGACGTTGGCCAGGTTGTTGGCCACCGCCGACAGCGCGGTGTCCTGCGCGGCCAGGCCGGTCTTGCTCACCCACAGTGCCGAACTCATGCGGTATCTCCTTCGCGGGCCGCGCGCGGCGCGGCCGGGTTGTACGGGGCGCGTCAGTCGCGCAGCAGGCGGTCGCCGGCGGACGCCATGTCCTCGGCGGCCTTCATCATCTTCACCTGGGTCTCGAACATGCGGTTCAGGCTCATGGTCGCGGTGAGCTGGTCGATCGACGACACGTTGCTCGCCTCCAGGTAGCCGCTGACCAGGCGCACGTTGTCGGCAGCCTCGGCCGGCTGGCCGTCCTTGCGCACCAGCAGGCCGGCGGCGTTCTTCTGCAGCTCGGCAGCCGGGGCGTCGACCAGCTTGATGCGGTCCACCTCGGTCATCAGGTAGTCGCCGCGCGGCATCACCGAGACGGTGCCGTCCTCGCCGATGTTCACGCTGTCGTACTCGGGCAGGACGATCGGGCCGCCCTCCCCCAGCACCTGGCGGCCGTTGATGGTCAGCCGCCCTTCGCTGTCGACGAGCATGCTGCCGTGGCGGGTGTAGGCCTCGCCCTCGCCGTCCTGCAGGGCGATCAGGCCCTGGCCGCGGATGGCGAAGTCGAGGTCGCGGCCGGTCACCGTGAGGGTGCCGGGCGCCATGTCGACGCCGTTGTTCTCCAGGCGCGCCAGGTGCCGGCTGTCGTAGCCGTAGCCGCTCACGTCCACGGCGCTGACGCGCTCCATGTCGGCGCGGAAGCCCGGGGTGTTGGCATTGGCCAGGTTGTTGGCGCGCACCTGCAGCGACTGCAGGGTGCGGCTGGCGGCGCTCATCGCGGTATAGGCCAGGCGGTCCATGGGTCAGCCTCAGACGGCGCCGAACAGCGCTTGGGTGAGTTCCTTGTCGGTGGTCAGCACCTTGGTGTTGGCCTGGTAGTTGCGCTGGCCCTCCATCAGGCTCACCAGTTGCGCAGTGAGGTCGACGTTGGAGCCTTCCAGCGCGCCGGCCACCAGGTCGCCGAACTGGCCGCCGCCGGGGGCGCCCACCAACGGGCCGCCGGAGGCCGAGGTCTCGGTCCAGGCGGTGCCGCTGACCGCGCGCAGGCCCTCGGGGTTGACGAAGCTGGCCAGCACCACCTGGCCCTGCAGCAGGCGCTGGCCGTTGCTGTAGTTGACGTAGACCATGCCGTCCTCGTCGACGGTCAAGCCGGTCTTGTCGCCGGAGGCATAGCCGGAGGCCTTGTTGGTGGTGACGGCGAAGTCGGAGCCGTACTGGGTGGTGCCGGTGTAGTCGACGTTGATCGCCAGAGCGTTCACGCCGCCGGCCAGGCCGCCGACGTTGAGGGTGAAGGGCGCGCTGGGCGAGGTCAGCATGCCGGCGCTGTCGAAGCTCAGCGCCTGGGTGCCCACGGCGTTGCCGTCGGCGTAGTAGTGGCTGGTCCAGGCGTTGTCGGCGGTCTTCACGAAGTACTGCGTCAGGGTGTGTTCCTTGCCCTGGGAGTCGTAGACCTTGGTGGTGTAGGTGGAGTTGTAGGTGGAGGCGTCGGCCGGGTCGAAGGCCAGGGCCGGCACTTCGCCGTCGGCGTCGAGGTTGGCGACGAAGTCCAGGCTGTCGGTGGCCTTGGCCGGCAGGCTGGCGGTCTTCACCTGCAGGTCGCCGAGCACGCCGGCCTGCAGGTTGCCGGCGGCGTCCACCGAGTAGCCCTGCAGGCGCTGGCCGGAGGCGTTGACCATGTAGTTGGCGTTGTCGGTGTTGAACACCCCGGCGCGGGTGTACTGGGTCTCGCCGGTGGCGCTCTTGACCATGAAGAAGCCGGCGCCGGAGATGGCCAGGTCGAGGTTGCGGCTGGTGTTGGTGAGGCTGCCGCCGAGGCTGATGCTCTGGGTGCTGCCCAGCACTTCCACGCCCATCGCCTGGCTGTCGGCGTAGACGCTGCCGAACTCGGTGCGCGAGGACTTGAAGCCGACGGTGCCGACGTTGGCGATGTTGTTGCTGACGGTGTCCAGCTGCTCGCTGACGGCGTTCAGCCCGGTCAGGGAAATATTGAAGCTCATCGGGGTTCTCCTGGGCGGGATCAGGCAGCCGCGCTGCCGAATTCGACGATGTTGTAGAAGGGCACGGAACCGGCGCCCTCGACTTCCAGTACCGGGCCGCTTTCGCTGACGCGCACGTGGCTGACCTTGCCGCCGACCTCGACCTTGGGCTTCTCGCCGCTGCTGGTCTCGACCTCGACGCTGTACTTGCCCGGCGCCAGGCCGAGCTTCTGCGGGTCGACGCTGAAGGCCACGCTGCCGGCCTCCTGCGGGCCGAGGGCGAGCTTGGTGACCTCGCCGGTGGCGGCGCTGGTCAGCTTCAGGGTGGTGCTGGTGGAGGCGTGCTCCAGCTGCACCTGGCCGTCGACCACGGCGTCGTCCAGCTGCAGGCTGTCCACCGAGACCATCACCTTCTGCCCCACCAGACCGGCGGCGGTGAGGTTCTGCAGGTTGTCGGCGAGCACCAGGCTGTTTTTCTGGATGGTGTTGAGGTTCTCCAGGCTCTGCACCTGGGACAGCTGCGAGTACTGGTTGACGAACTGGGTGCTGTCCACCGGGTCGGTCGGGTCCTGGTACTGGATCTGCGCGACCATCAGGGTGATGAAGTTGTTCTGCAGCTGCGACACGTCGGTCAGGTTGACGCCGACGCTGTCGCCGCCGGTGCCGCTGCCGTTGGTGGAGTTGGTGCCGTTGACGCTGCTGGTCATGACTGTTCTCCCAGCTTCAGCAGGCCCTGCTGCATGCTGCGTACGCGGTTGAGGACGTCGACGCTGGTCTCGAAGCTGCGGGTGGCCGACATCATGTCGGTCATTTCCTCGATCTCGTTGACGTCCGGGTAGTAGACGTAGCCGTCGCGGTTGGCCAGCGGGTTGTTCGGCTCGTAGCGGCGTTGCGGCGCGGTGCCGGAGGTCACCACGTCCAGCACCTGCACGCGGGCGCCGCCCATGCCGGCGTCGCGCACCAGTTCGTCGTTGCCGTAAACGGCGGCGAACATCGGCTTGCGCGCCTTGTACGCGGCATCGGCGCTGGAGGCGGCGGAATCGGCGTTGGCCAGGTTGCTGGCCACGGTGTTCAGGCGCACGGTCTGCGCGGTCATCGCGGAACCGGCGATGCGGTAGATGGAATCCAGTGCCATGCTCAACGTCCTTCGATGGCCTGCTTGAGGCCGCGGAACTTCATGCCGAGGAAGGTCAGGCTGGTCTGGAAGCCCATGGCGTTGCGGGCGAACTCCGACTGCTCCACGCCCTGCTCGACGCTGTTGCCGTCTTCCGACGGCTGGTTGGGGATGCGGTACTTCAGCTGCGCGCTGTCGTCGGCGAAGGCCAGGCCGGCGTCCTCGGCCTGCGGGTCGAGGCGGCGCATCTCGCCGGCGAAATCGATATCGCGGGCGAGGAAGCCCGGGGTGTCCTGGTTCGCCAGGTTGGCGGCGAGGATCTCGCTGCGCTGGGTGCGCACCTGCAGCGCACGCACGTGCACGGCGAGGGATTCTTCTACCCGTATGCTCATCGGTGGCTGTCTCCGGCCTGACTCTTGCTGGCGTCCCCTTCAGCAGGAACCGTGCCTAACTTGAGAACAGCGAGCGAAGCCTTGATTTCACTGACCTCCAGCCCACACCGCCAGCCCCCGGCCGCCCCCCGGCTTCCGCTTTCGCGTCGCCTGGCGGGCCGGGGCGGAAAAAGCCTTTCCGCCCTCTTCCTGGTCCTCGCCGCCAGCCTGGCCGGCCCCACGTGCGAGGCCGCCGGCGAAGCCCGCGCGCAGGTCGAACAGGCGGTGAGCGCGCAACTGGACGCGCAACTGCGCGAAGAAGCCCGGCGCAACGGCTGGCAGGGCCTGCGCAGCCAGTTCAGCCACGAATTGCTCGGCAGCCTGCCACCAGTGCCCTGCAGCCAGCCGCTGCAACTGCAAAGGCGCAGCGACGAACCTTCGGCCCTGGCCCGCCAGCGCTACGAAGTCCGCTGTGCGGACGGCGCCGGCTGGGCGGTGACGGTCAGCAGCCAGGCCGACGCCTTCCTGCCGGTGCTGGTGACCGCCGCCATCATCGACCGCGGCCAGGTCCTGGGCGCCGGCGACCTGAAGCTGCAAGCGCAGAACATCGCCCGCGCCCACCACGGCTTCTTCACCCGCCCCGAACAGGTCATCGGCCAGGGCGCCCGCCGCCGCCTGCGCGCCGGCCAGTTGCTCACCCCGCAGGTGCTCAGCGGCGCGCAACTGGTCAAGCGCGGCCAGCAGGTCCGCATCAACGCCAGCCGCGACGGCATCCAGGCCAGCACCCCGGGCCAGGCCCTGGCCAACGGGCAGCAGGGCGAAGTGATCAAGGTGCGCAACCTGAGCAGCGAGAAGGTGATCCAGGCGCGGGTGGTCGAGGCGGGGGTGGTCAGCAGCACGTTCGAATGAAAGAGCCCGTAGGAGCGGGCCCTGCCCGCGACTCGCGCGCAAGGCGCGCTCCTACAGGGGAATGACGCGGGTGGGGCAGCGTAGGAGCGGATCTCATCCGCGAATCGCGCCGATACCCCCGGCTATCGCGGACAAGGTCCGCTCCTACGTCCGTGCGTCCCCGGCGCTGCTGGAGCAGTTGCCTTGTCGATCGCGCCGAGGTGCTGGCCCTGCCCGCGATTCGCGCGCAGGGCGCGCTCCTACAGGGGGAATGGCGCGGGTGGAGCAGCGTAGGAGCGGATCTTATCCGCGAATCGCGCCGGAACCGCCGGCTATCGCGGACAAGGTCCGCTCCTACGTCCGTGCATCCCTGGCGCGGCTGGAGCAGTTGCCTTGTCGATCGCGCCGAGGTGCTCTTCGTAGGAGCGAGCTTGCTCGCGAACAGGCTCCGCTGCAGGGCTCATTCGCGAGCAAGCTCGCTCCTACGAAAAGCCGTGCTTCCCTGGGGCTGTAGGAGCGGACTCTGTCCGCGATGCCTTCCCGCAAGAATTTCTCGAATCGGCCCTTAAGCCCTTTTCCACCCCGGTCGCCCTACCCCTTCAGCAGGCGATCAAAGCCGGCTTTACACAAGCCCAATCCGAGGATTCATTCCATGGCTCTGTCGATCCATACCAACTATTCCGCCCTGACCACCCAGACCAACCTGAACAAGACCAACGCCAAGCTGGCCACCAACCAGCAGCGCCTGGGCACCGGTTACCGCGTGAACAGCGCCGCCGACGACGCCGCCGGCCTGCAGATCGCCACCCGCCTGGACGCCCAGTCCCGCGGCATGGCCGTGGCCACCCGCAACGTCAACGACTCCGTGTCCCTGCTGCAGACCGCCGAAGGCGCCTTCAGCGAGATGACCGACATCGTCCAGCGCATGAAGGACCTGGCCACCCAGTCCTCCAACGGCACCAACAGCTCCAAGGACCAGGACTCCATGCAGTCCGAGTACGACGAGCTGGGCAAAGAGCTGGCCAACATCATGAAGAACACCAGCTACGCCGGCGACAAGCTGTTCAGCGACGGCACCGAAGTCAACGGCAGCAACGGCAAGTTCTCCGCCTCCATCAGCTTCCAGATCGGCGCCAGCAGCGCCGAGACCCTGGCGGTCGACGCTTCCACCAACCTGACCGACGTCGCCACCAAGCTCAGCGACATCTCCTCGGTCTACGCCGCCAGCGGCGCAGCCACCGCCGCCAGCGGCAGCGAACTGAGCGCGGCCAACGCCAACGGCATGATCGACAAGCTGAGCACCGCCCTGGACAGCATCGGCACCCTGCGCGCCCAGTTCGGCGCCAACATCAACCGCCTGAACCACACCGCCAACAACCTGGCCAACATGAAGGACAACACCGACGTGGCCAAGGGCACCATCATGGACGCCGACTTCGCCTCCGAATCGGCCGCCATGACCAAGAACAGCATGCTGATGCAGTCCGGCATCTCCATGCTCAAGCAGGCCGGCCAGATGCCGGGCATGGTCATGTCCCTGCTGGGCTGATCCGCCCCGCGCAGTTGACCGGAAGCAAACGCCCCGACCCGTTCGGGGCGTTTGCCGTTGGGGCCGGGGAATCCGGCGACGCGAGTGGAATTAGCAATCTGTCAAGCAAGAAAGGTATAGAAATGGGACTTGTCTCTACATTTTATTGACGCCAGAATGTCGTCCCTCTTCATCAGAACCGATACGAATTCGTACAGGGACAGGCCGCCAGACGCTTCATGGACATGATTCAGATCACGCCCGTCGCCGACGCCCGCCCCCTTCCCGCCCGCCTCATCCGTACCGGCCTGGCCGACGGTTGCCTCGCCCACTTCCAGCCCGAGCTGTACCAGTTGGTGCTGCAGCGCGAGGGCTTCGAGGAAAAGGTCGAGCTGGGCTTCTCCGGCAGCCGCCTGCTCGAACGCCTGCTGCGCGAACCCGGCGAGGTGGTGGCGCGCGACGAATTGCTGGCCCACGCCTGGAGCGACCGGGTGGTCGGCCAGGGCAGCCTCAACCAGCAGATCTACACGCTGCGGCAGATACTCGGCGACGAGAAGCGCCG
Source organism: Pseudomonas sp. A6 (assembly GCF_052367875.1). Lineage (NCBI taxonomy): Bacteria > Pseudomonadati > Pseudomonadota > Gammaproteobacteria > Pseudomonadales > Pseudomonadaceae > Pseudomonas > Pseudomonas sp. A6. The sequence goes on from NZ_CP198970.1 coordinate 4,347,077, forward strand.
CGAGATCATCCAGACCCTGCCGCGCCGCGGCTACATGCTCAACCCGCGCTTCGCCGTGCGCGCACCGGTCGAAGCCGAGGACGCGCCCCTCCCCGATCAGGAACCAGCCCCGGCCGCCATGCCCGCCACCCCGCCGCTGCGTCCGGCCCGCCGTTGGCGCAGGCCCGAGCAGCTGGCCGTGGCGGCGCCGCTGCTGCTGGCCGGGCTGGCCCTGGCCGCCACGCTGCACTATGCCCTGCAGCGAACCCAGGACCTGCGCGCGGACCTGGACATCGGCAACAAGCATTTCACCTATTTCGATGCGCGCGCCCAGGGCCTGGCCCAGCTGCGCGAACGCACCGGCGCCCTGAGCGCGCGCCTGGCCGCGCTGAGCGAGCAGCCCGCGCGCTTCACCCTGTCGCGCCATGCCGGCTTCTACGAAGTGGCCTGCAGCAGCGCCCAGGCCTCCACCCGCCTGCTGCTGATCCACCAGGACCAGCTCGCCCGCCTGGGCGACGAGCAACTGCGGAGCTGCCTGCCATGAAGCGTCTGCACCTGCTCGCCGGCAGCGCAATGCTGAGCCTGGGCCTGTTCAGCGGAATGACCGCCACCTGGCTCAACTACCGCTCCGCCAGCGAGTTCGACGGCCGCTACCGCAGCAGCGGCCAGTTGATCCTCGCCGACGGCCGCGTCCTGCGCCTGGAGCACAGCCTGCTGCTGCGCGATGGTCGCTTCTACGCGGTGACGCGCCAGGGCGACACCGTGCAGAAGACCTCCGGTAGCGTCGAGTCGGGCTTCCTCGACCACCTGCGCCTGCGCGTGGAAAAGAGCGAGCTGGCCGAACTGCAGCAGGCCGCGCAGCTGGACAACGAGCTGCTGTTCAACCTGCTCTACGGCAGCGACAACGACAGCGTGCTCAACCTGCAGCCCCACGGCGACTGCCTGTTAGCCGAGGAAACCCGCCAGCTTTACTGTGCCGAGCGCTTCGCCGGCGAACCTTGAGAACCTATCCACGATCTGCTGCGCGTCGGCATAACTGCGTTAAAAACAGGCGAGTGATGCTCATTTAGCGGACTAAACTGCGCTCCCTCGCCTGTTTTCGCCTTGTTCTGCTCTAGCTCGCGAGATCGTGAACAGGCTCTAAAGAACCATCAAGGCTTGGCCGCAGAGGCCCCCTGCCCGCCCTGCCCACCACTGAACTTCGCCCCCTCGGAACCAACCTGCACACGCGCCTGTTCATCGCTGAACAACTGGCGGTACAGCTGCTCGGCGCTGTCGGTCAGCAGCAGCAGTTCGATGCGGCGGTTGGCGCCGTTCTGCGGGTCTTCCGGCAGCAGCGGCATACCGTCGGCCTGGGCGGTCACCTGGAGCACGTTGTTCGCCGGCAGGCCGGCGTCCACCAGCACGTTGCGCGCCTGCAGGGCGCGGTCGCCGGAGAGGTTCCAGTTGTTGTAGCCGTTGGCCCCGCGGTAGGGCACGGCATCGGTGTGGCCGCTGAGGATCAGGCGGTTGTCGACCTTCGCCAGCACGCCGCCCAGGGCCGCCAGCAGCGTGCGGAAATGCGGATCGAGGATGGCGCTGCCGCGGGGGAACATGAAGCGCTTGGGGTCGTCCTTGATCAGCACGCGCAAACCCTGGGGCACCACCTTGACCTCGATGTTGGCCAGCGCGTCGGTCTGCGCGGACACCGCGCGGATCAGCGCCGCCAGTTCCTGCAGGTCGACGCTGGAATCGTAGTGGCGCGGCTCGCTGCCCTCGCCCGGCCGGGTGCCGTCGACGCTGGCGCGGGTGCCCTCGGGCGTGCGCGGCGGGTTCTGCGGCTGCACCGGCATGGGCAGGCCGTCCAGTTCCACCGGCGTGCGGCTGGAGCCGTCGAACACCCCGGCGCCGCCGTCCACCAGCGGGTTGCTCTGCAGGTCGCCCACCGCCGGATTCTGCACCACGCTGCGCGGCTGCACGATCCACAGCACCATGAACAGCGCCATCATCGCCAGGGTGAAGTCGGCGAAGGCCACCTTCCAGGCGGAGCTGTGCTCCTCGGCGTGGCCCTTCTTGCTGCGCCGCTTGATGATGACTTCGTGGGGCTGCTCGCCACGCTTCCTCATGCCGCTTCCCTTTCATCCTCGTACTGGTTGACCCAGGTCTCGAGCTGGCGGAAGGCCGGCTTGACGTCCTGCTCGATCAGCTTGCGCCCGGCGTCCACCGCCAGCAGCGTGGGCTTGCCGGCGACGTGGGCGACCAGGGTGGTGCGTACGCATTCCAGGGCCGACAGCTCGGTCTTCACCCGCTGGGCCATGGCGTTGGACAGCGGGTCGAGCAGGCAGTAGCAGAAGAAGATGCCGAGGAAGGTGCCCACCAGCGCCGCGGCCACGTGGGCGCCCACCTCGCCGATGGTGCCGCCGATGCTGCCCATGGTGATGATGATGCCCATGATCGCCGCCAGGATGCCGAAGCCGGGCATGGCCTCGCCGACCTTGTGCAGCGACTTCGACGGCTGCAGCAGGGCGTGCTCCATGGCGTCCAGCTCCTGTTCGAGGAAGCCTTCCAGCTCGTGGGCGCTGATCTTGCCCATGGCCATCAGGCGGAAGTTGTCGGCGATGAAGGCCATCAGGTTCCTTTCCTGGAGGATCAGCGGGTAGCGGGCGAACAGCTCGCTCTGCTCGGGCTCCTCGATGTGCTCGTCGAGCACCTTCAGGCCGCCCACCTCGACCATCTCCAGCAGCTGGTAGAGCAGCATCAGCAACTGGCGCTGGAACTCCTCGCCGCGGCGCTTGTAGACGAACACGCCCTTGACCTGGGAGAGCATCTCCAGCAGCACTTCGCGCGGGTTGGCCACCACCAGGCTGCCCAGGCCGGCACCGAGGATGATGACCACCTCCGCCGGCTGCCAGAGCACGCGCATGTCGCCGTGGGCCATGGCGTAGCCGCCCAGGACGCAGGCGACGATGATCAGCGCGCCTATGACTTTCTGCATGATTCAGCTTCTCTCGCTCAGGTAGCGGCAGGCCTTGTTCAGCGCCTGCTTGCTCAGTTGACAGACCCGGGCGTCGCTCACGTCGAGCACCAGGGCGATTTCCTTCAGGCTCAGCTCGTGCTGGTAGTACAGCGTCAGCACCAGGCGCTCGCGCTCGCTGAGCTGCGCCAGGGCCTGGGCCAGCATGCGCTCGCGCAGCACCCGCGCCTCCAGCGCCGACTCGCCGTCCACCAGGTTCTCCAGGCCCTCGCCGAGCAGCGCGTCGAGGCTCTCGATGGCCTCGCAGGCCTCGGCCTGCAGGTAGTCCTGGTAGGCGCGCTCGTCGAGCCCGGTGTGGGCGAGGATTTCCTTGTCCGTGGGCACCCGTCCCAGGCGCCGGGCCAGCTCGCGGATGCCGTCGCGCACCTTGTGCGCCTGCAGCCGCACCTGGCGCGGGCGCCAGTCCTGGCGGCGCAGTTCGTCGAGGATGGCGCCGCGGATGCGCAGCACGGCGAAGCCGGCGAACTGCTCGTCGGGCGTGCCGTAGCGGCGCAGGCTTTCCAGCAGGCCCATCAGGCCGATCTGCTCCATGTCCTCGCGGTCCAGCACCTGGTTGGCCTGCAGCGACAGCTGGCTGACCACCCGCCGCACCAGCGGCAGGTAGCGCATCAGCCATTGCTGCTCGGCGCCCGGGGCGAAGGCCGGGTGGCCCGCCTCGGCGGGGTTGCGGTAGTCGAGGGCGCAGTGGGCGTTCATGGGCGGGCCCCTATTGCACGATCAGCTTGCTGACCAGCACGTGCTGGAAGGGCGCGGCCACCTTGCGCGTGGCGAAGTCGGCCAGCAGCACCTGCTCCAGCTCGCCCTGCAGCGCCGGGATGCTCTTGCCGCGCAGTTGCTCGTAGGTCAGCGCGGACAGGTGCGCCACCGCCGAGTTGCGCACCACGGGGTCGATCTGCTGCAGCTTCTTCTGCTCGGTGCCCAGCTCGGCCTGCAGCACCAGGTCGAGCACGAAATAGTGCTCGCGGCTATCGCTGCCCGGCAGGCTGACGATGATCTTGTTGACCGGGAAGAACTCGTATTCGCCCGGCGCTTCCTCTTCCTGCGCCGCGTCCTGCCCGGCGCCGGCCGCCTCGCCGGCCTTGGCCTGGGCGGCCAGCAGCGGGCGCGCCAGGTACCAGGTGCCGGCCACGCCGCCGCCGGCGATCAGCAGATTCAGAACAGTGAACAACAACATGATGCGGCGCATCGTCATGACGGTTTCCCGATCCTCGGTTTGCATTGATTGCCCGGCGCTAGACGGTGACCAGCACGTCGCCCGGGCGGCGTGCGTCGTCCAGCGCCGCTTCGGGTTCCAGAACTGCCGCGCGGGTCGGCGCGTCGTCCAGCCAGGGCGCCGGACGTCCCTGCTGGGCCTGTTGCTGTTGCGCCTGCTGCTGGCCGGCGCGGCCGTCGGAGACCTGCACCTCCACCGGCTGCTGGCTGGCCCCGGCGATGTCCTGGCGCAGGCGTTCGGCGCCCTGCTGCAGCAGGCGCGCGACGTCGCCCTGGGCGGCGTGGATCTGCACCGTCAGGCCGGCGTTGTCCCGGCTCAGGTAGATTTCCAGGCGCCCCAGCTCCGGCGGGTCCAGGCGGATGGCGGCGCTCTGCTGGTTGTGCCGCAATTGCAGTTCGACGTTGTCGCGCAGGGCGTTGAGCAACTGCTCGCCCCAGCGCTCGGCCGGCGCCTGCAGGTTCAGCTGGCGCTCGGGCACGTGGCTGGCCGGCAGCGACTGGGCATCGCTCGCCACGGCCGGGGCGTTCGCCTGCACCGGCGCAGCGCTCGGCTGCGCCTGGCCGGCGAGCTTGTCGAGCTGGCTGCGCAGCAGTTCGTCGCTGGCGGTTTCGGTCTTCGTCTGCGGCGCTTCATCGGCCTTGGCCGGCAGCGCCAGGCTCGGCAGCGGCTGGCCCTGGGCCGGCGTCGGCACGGCCTCGACCATGCCCTGGGGCAGTTGCGGCAGCGGCAGGTTGGCGGGCAAGCCACGGGATATCGGCGCGCTCGCGGCATCGCCGGCATCGCGAGCCTGCAGCGTCACCTCACGCTGGCCGAGCATGCTGGCCAGCCACTGTTCGGCGCCCGGCAAGGCGCCCAGGCTCGGGTCGGGCTGCGGTTGTGCGTCCTGCGATACGGCCGGGTCGGCGGGGGTCGATGGCGTTTCCGCCGGCGCCTCGGCCGCTTCCGCGCCCTTGGCCAGTTGCGCGGCGAAGGCCGGCAGCACCTCGCCCGCCGCCTCCGAGCCACCCCTGGCGGCAACACCTTCGGCCATCTGCCCGGCGCCCATGGCGGGCACGGCCGGCAAGGGCGCGTCCTTGCCCGGCGCGGCGTCCGCGGCCAGGCGGCTGTTCAGCTGCAACACTGTCATCTCCCGGCCAGCAGGCGGTCTATCTGCATGTAGGCGGAGCGCCCTTCGGCATACTCCAGGTGGCTCGCCAGCAACTGGCGCAGGCGCTCCACCTCCTGCGCGCAGGCGCGCCGCGCCTGCTCGTGCAGCTGCTGCAAACGGCGCTTGGCCTCCATGCCGGCGGCGTCCAGCGCGGGGCCGGCGGCCAGGCGTTCGAGCAGCGCGCGGATGGCGCCGTCGACCTCGCCCAGGTTCGCCCACTCGCCGCGCGCCAGCACCTCGCCCAGGCGCGCGTGGAGGCTGCGCAGCGCGTGCACGCGCGGGTCAGCCACGGGCGGCATGGACACCGGACCAGCCTTCGCGCAGGGTGCCGAGCAGGCCGGCCACCTCGTCCAGGCCCTCCAGGGACAGGTTCACGCTGACGTCCGAGAGGCGGTAGATGCAGTAGTCGTAGAGCCGCGCCAGGTCCTGCACCACCTGCCCGCCAGCCTCGTAGTCGAGGGCGCTGGACAGGCCGTTGAGGATGTTCATGCACTTGTCCAGGGAGCGGCCCTTGTGCTGGAAGCGCTTGGCCTCGATATGCCCGCGGGCGCGGGCCAGTTCGTCGAGCAGGCCGTCGAACAGCACCAGCACCAGTTCGTAGGGCGACGCCGCGGCGGCGCGCGCCTCCAGGTCCGTGGTGCGGTAGCTGTCGTAGCCTTCGTTCATCGAATAGGTCATGTGAACATGCTGGAGGTCTGGTCCATGGAATTCATGACTTGCATGAGGTTGGTGTACTGCTTGAGGTAGCGCGCGTACGAGTTGTTGTAGCGCGTCTGCAGGTCGTCGAACTGGTCGTCGATGTCGGCCAGCTTGTCGTTCAGGCTGTTCACCCGCGAAGTCAGCAGGCCGCTGGTGGAGCTGGTGTAGGTCTTGAGCGCGCTGCTCAGGCTGTCGATCAGGTTGCCCTTGTCGCTGAACAACTGCTCGAAGCCGTCGGCGTTCTGCGCCAGGGCCTTCTCCAGCTTGCTGCTGTCGAGGGTCAGCTTGCCGCTGCTGTCGGCGCTGACGCCGTAGCCGATCAGGTTGACGCCGCCGAAGCTGGTGCGGATCAGGCCGTTGACCGCCGACTTGATCGCCTGCACCGCCGAGTCCCCGGCCAGCGCGCCGCGGGTTGTGCTGCCGCTGCCGCTGGCGGTCAGCGTGCCGATGCTGCTCATCAGGGTGTTGTAGGCATCCAGGAAGCCCTGCAGCTTCTTGGTGGTGGCGTCCTTGTCGCGGCCGATGTCGAGGCTCAGCGGCGCCTCGGCCGGGTCGCTGACCTTGGTGAAGGTCAGGCTCACACCGTCGATGGCCTTGTCGAAGGTGTTGCTGGCGTTGCGCAGCTCGATGCCGCCCTGCCCGCCCAGGTAGACGATGGCGTCCTGGGCGCTGGAAAGCTGCTTGCGGGCATCGATGGAGCCCTGCATCGCGGCATTGCTGCTGGACAGGCTGATGGCCTGGTCCTCGCCGCTCTCGTCGCTGGTCAGCACCAGGTTCACCGCGCCGTCGCTGCGCACCAGGGTGGCCTTGACGCCGGTGTTGTCGGAGGCGCCGTTGATGGCCGAGGCCAGGGCGCTGAGACTGGTGATGCCGCTCATGTCGATCTTGAAGCTGTCGCTGCCCTGGCCGATGGTCAGCTCGCCGCTGCCCAGGTCGCCGTCGCTCAGGCCCTGCAGGGCCACCTGGTCCTTGGCCGCCAGCTGCTTGACGAAGAACTGGTAGCTGCCGGAAACCGCGGTGGAGCCGACGCTGGCGGTGGCATAGCCCTCGGCGCTGAAGGTGGCGCTATTGACCAGCATGTTGCTGGTGCTGCTGGAACTGCTCTTGAGCCCACTCACCGCCGAGGAAAAGGTGCTCAACGCCGACTTCAGCTGGGTGACCGCGGACAGCTCGCTGTTGTAGCTGGTCTTGTTGCGGTTCAGCCGCGTCTGCGACGCCTGGATGTCGTACTGGGCCAGCTGGGTCGCCATCTGCTGGACGTAATCGGAATCTATGGTTGCCATGGTCGGGTACCCCTTTGCGAGCCTGGGAGCAATATCGGTGCCAACGCCTGGAAGGCCCGTATTCCGGGCATTGCGGGCAAAGGCGAGGTGAAAGGACGCTTCCGCACGGAGGAACCGGAAGCCGGGCCGGAAATGTCGTTTCCGCCTGGCGCTGCGGGAGGTGCTCTTCCTCCAAGGCGACCGGATACAGGCATGGGTTAAGCCCACCGATACGCGGGCCGGGCTGACCGGCAACGGCTTGGCATCTGCAGATGCCTTCACCTGCGTCCGCCAACACTCTCGGAAACGGCCGACATCCAGCTCCCGGCTTCGTCCCCTTAATGACGGGCTCCGCACCAGGGAGCCCGAGCATGTTCAACCCGGCCAACCAGACCCACTTCAGCCTGACCCTCGACGGCCTGGAGCACGACTTCCAGGTCCTGCGCTTCCACGGCCGCGAAGCCATCAGCCAGCCCTACCGCTTCGAGCTGGAACTGGTCAGCGAACGCCCCGGCCTCGACCTGGAAACACTGCTGCACAAGCCCGCGTTCCTCGCCTTCAGCCCCGCCGGGCCGGGCGTCCACGGGCTGATCCAGCAGGCTGGGCAAGGCGACGCCGGCCAGCGCCTGACCCGCTACCGGGTGGTCCTGGCGCCGCAGCTGGCCTACCTCGCGCTGCGCAGCAACCAGCGCATCTTCCAGCAGCTGACGGTGCCGCAGATCATCGCCCGGGTGCTGGAGGAGCACGGCATCCTCGCCGACGCCTACCGCTTCCAGCTCGGCCCCACCGTCTACCCGCCGCGCGACTACTGCACCCAGTACGACGAGAGCGACCTGCACTTCGTCCAGCGCCTGTGCGAAGAGGAAGGCCTCCACTACCACTTCGAGCACAGCCCCGACGGGCACCTGCTGGTGTTCGGCGACGACCAGACCGCCTTCCCGCGCCTGGGCCAGCCCACACCCTACATCGCCGATACCGGCCTGGTGGCCGACGAGCCGGTGATCAAGGGCTTCGTCCTGCGCCTGGAAGGCCGCACCAGCCGCGTGACCCGCCGCGACTACGACTTCCAGAAGCCGCGCCTGCGCATGGAAGCGGCCTACCGGCCGCAGCAGGAGCAGGACCAGCCGGACCTGGAAGACTACGACTACCCCGGTCGTTTCACCGACCGCGAGCGCGGCAAGCTGCTGAGCCAGCGCAGCCTGGAAAGGCACCGCGCCGACTATCGCCAGGCCGAGGGCCGCAGCGACCAGCCGAACCTGTGCAGCGGCCACTTCCTGGAAATGTCCGAGCACCCGCGCGGCGAATGGAACGACCTCTGGCTGCTCACCGAGGTGCTGCACGAAGGCAGGCAGCCGCAGGTGCTGGAAGAGTCCATCACCAGCGACACCGCCGACAGCCAGGAAGACTTCCACCAGGGCTACCGCAACCGCTTCCTCGCCACCCCCTGGGACGTGCACTACCGCCCACCGCTGGCCCACCCCAAGCCGCGGGTGCTGGGTACCCAGACCGCCGTGGTGACCGGCCCGGCGGGCGAGGAAATCCACTGCGACAAGTACGGGCGGGTCAAGGTGCAGTTCCACTGGGACCGCGAGGGCCAGGCCGACGACAAGACCAGTTGCTGGCTGCGCGTGGCCAGCGGCTGGGCCGGCAACGCCCTGGGCGCCGTGGCCATCCCGCGCGTCGGCATGGAAGTGCTGGTGGACTTCCTCGAAGGCGACCCGGACCAGCCGCTGGTCAGCGGTTGCCTGTACCACGCCGAGCACCTGCCGCCCTACGAGCTGCCGGCCCATAAAACCCGCTCAGTATTCAAGAGCAACAGCTCGCCCGGCGGCAGCGGCTACAACGAACTGCGCATCGAGGACCGCAAGGGCCAGGAACAGATCTTCATCCATGCCCAGCGCGACTGGGACGAAAATATCGAGCACGACCAGAAGATCCGCGTCGGCCACGAGCGCCACGACACCGTGGAAGCCAACGCCTACAGCGAGTTCAAGGCCGAGGAGCACCAGACCATCCACCTCGACCGCAAGGCGGAGGCCAAGCTCGACGACCACCTGGCGGTGGCCAACAACCAGCACATCCGCCTGGGCAATGCCCAGCTGACCCGCGCCGGCCGGGAAATCCACCTCAAGGCCGGGCAGAAACTGGTGATCGAGGCCGGCCAGGAACTGACCCTCAAGGCCGGCGGCAGCTTCATCAAGCTCGACTCCAGCGGCGTCACCGTGTTCGGCCCGCTGGCGAAGATCAACGCCGGCGGCTCGCCGGGCAGCGGTTCGGGCCTGCGTCTTCGCGGCCCCTGGCTACCTGCCGCAGCGGCCAGCGCATTGGCAGGCCAACTGCTGGCCCGCGCCCAGCCATCCGCCCAGGCCCAGGCATTGGAAGAGGCGGAACTCCAGGAAGAGGAGGAAGAAGAGGAACTGGAGGAAGCCAAGGAGGAAACCGGCATCACCCTGCGGATCGGCGTGTTCTTCGATGGCACCGGCAACAACCAGGCGAACGCCGCGCTGACCGCCCAATGCCGCCGCGACGACCGCGAACTCTACAGCGACGAAACCCTGCAAAGCGTCGCCCAGCACTGCGCCCGATATGGCTTCAAGGACATGAACGAGGCGGGCGTATTCAGCACCACGCCCAATAACAGCTATGGCAATGCGCCGAGCAATGTGGCGTTGCTAGCGGATCTGTATGCAGACAACACAGCCGAGCGACTCGCAGCCAATGCATTCATTGGCTACATACCGGTCTACCTGGAAGGCATCGGTACCACGAGCGAGGGTGATGATTCGGTGTTCAGTCAGGCCAGCGGCGAGGGTGAGGCTGGAGTGATAAGCCGTGTCGAGCAAAGTCCGACCAAAATAATAGAGCAGCTACGAACTTTCCGAGATACGAATCCGACCGTCAAAATTAGCCAGTTGGAGTTCGATATCTTTGGTTTCAGCCGAGGTGCAGCGGCGGCACGACACTTTGCCAATGAGATACTCAAGCCCCAAGGCGGGGTTCTGGCAGAAACATTGAAACCCGGGCAACTCGGTCTGCCCGACAGCCTCAACTGGGAAACCGATGTACAGATCAACTTCATCGGTCTGTTCGATACCGTCGCCGCCATAGTCGCGCCCTGGCGTGGCGACTTCAGCCCCGCCAACCATCTCAATCCGGGCGTCAACCTCTACCTGCCACCAAGCTGCGCCCGCAAGGTGCTGCAACTCAGCGCCCGCGACGAACGCCGCTGGAACTTCGCCCTGAACAGCGTGGCGCCCCATCACCAGGAAATCGAACTGCCTGGCGCGCATTCCGATATCGGCGGCGGCTACCTCCCGCAGATGGATGAAAAGCTGCTGCTGAGCAAGCCACAGGTCTTAGTGCTGACACCCAATCGCCCCCTGGAGCGGACTTCGGCCTGGCAACGCCTGGAGGCGGAAGCCTACAAATGGGAGACAGAGCGAATTTCCACCAGCGGACAAGTAACCCCTATTTGCTGGAAACTTCCGGAATCACCGAACGACAGATATAGCCAGACCGAAAAGGTAATGGTCGCTCTGGCAATTCAGCGCAAGGTGTACGGCGACCTATCCAAGGTGGCCTTGCGGGTAATGCATAAGTTGGCAACTCACCACCAGGTACCTTTCGACGAAATCAGCGAGAAGACTCCCCATTTCAAACTACCAACGGATCTACAGCCCATCTCGGAGAAGATTCTGGCCTATGCCCTGGGCGGAACGAATACCTTAGCCCCGGAAGAGAACCAACTGCTTTGGAGCCGCTTCATCCACCTTTCTGCTCACTGGACACCCAGTTCTGGATTGCTACTGAGCAAACCGGCACCCAATAGACGTCTGATATTCAATAACAAACCTCAGGAGGGCTACCCGGAATGAAGCCTCTCTGGATAAGCCTGCTCATCCTAACACTGAGCAGTTGTACAAATGGCCATGGCCGCCCCAAGCTCCCATACGACGCCTGGAACATTGCCATAGCTGCACCCCGCTATATGGAAATCTGGGTGGAAAGTGTGGATGTGGTGGATCAGCGCGGGTTGGCATTTGAGCGCATACACGCAGGCGTAGTCAGCTATACCAGCAAACCGGAAGGCTGGCACAACGGCGGAGGGAAAACAAAACCTATCGGTAACGTCGACCTACCGGAAATCATCTTCGTTCGCTGGCAGTCGCTGGTAGAACCCCAGACCTACAACGTGCGCATCAATATCCCGCAATGGGTTCGCAATGAGATGGTTAAACCACAACGAGCCTTCTGCCAGTGGGACGGCAAGTGGATCGACAACCTCTACCGCAAGACGATCTCTATCGGCATGGCGCCAGGAGGCATCGCCAAAGTATGGGTCGGCGGGCCCTGCCTGTCATTCAAGGAAATCGGTCGCTTCCAGGCCAAGATTGATAAGCGCGGCCCTAATGAAGGGCTTTCCGATGGAGAGTACTACCGGCCACCTACCGAAGCCGCTCGCAAGTACATCCAAGAACATGGCATTCCCTATGGATCATGGTGAAGGGAATCCCGCATGAAGAAGTTCTTCTTCTGTTTTCTCGCCCTACTCCTTACCGGATGCACGCCTTCTCAAGGCCGCCCCAAACTGCCCTACGATGCCTGGTACATTGCCATAGCTGCACCCCGCTTCATGGAGGTCTGGGTAGAAAGCGTGGATGTGGTGGATCAGCGAGGACTAGCATTTGAGCGCGTACATGCAGGCGTAGTCAGCTATACCAGCAAACCGGAAGGCTGGCACAACGGGGGTGGAAAAATGAAACCCATCGGCAACGTCGACCTGCCGGAAATCATCTTCGTTCGCTGGCAGTCGCTAGTAGAGCCCCAAACCTACAACGTACGCATCAATATCCCGCAATGGGTTCGCTATGAAATGGTCAAACCGCAGCAAGCCTACTGCGTAGCGACCCGAAAAGTGGAGCCCGACTTCGCCAAGATAATTTCCATCGGCATGGCTCCTGGCGGCATCGCCAAAGTCTGGCTTGGCGGCCCCTGCCTGGCATTCAAGGAGATCGGGCGCTTCCAGGCCAAGATCGACAAGCGCGGCCCTAATGAAGGGCTTTCCGATGGGGAGTACTACCGAGCCCCTACCGAAGCTGCCCGCAAGTACATCCAGGACTACGGCATCCCCTACGGCTCATGGTGAAGCCACAACTCCACGGAAAAGGAATCATGAAAAAGTCACTGCTATTCGCCCTGGCGCTCCCTCTCCTATCCGCGTGCACTACGGACAAGCCCGACCGGGAAACACAAGCGCTCGCCGGCCTGTATACGCTGCAAGGCGTGATGGAAATGGGCTCGCTGCTGCGGCTGCGCGCAGACGGCAGTTTCGAAGGCAATGTCGCCTATGGCGCCGCCGATGGATACGCCAAGGGCACCTGGCGGCGCGTCGGTGGCAAGGTGGTGCTGAAGCCCAAGGCGGTCATCGGCCTGGGTGAACTGTTCCGCGACCGCGCCCTGCGCGTGGACGGGCTCTGCCTGCGCATCGCTGCCGAGGAAGGTGGCGGCTGCTACCTCCGCTCCCCCCATTGAATCCCCACGATACAAGGAGTCACGAATTGACCGCCATGGAAAAGAACGAAGCCCGGGAACAGGCACAGAAACCGAAGCCGTCCGCCAGGATGCTGTCCTTGCTGGGCCCCCTCGTCACCGCGGCGAGCCTGCCGATCCTGTACCTCAACGGCAAGGCCTATCACGATGCCTACCTGGGCTATTTCAAGCTCGAGCCCTCGATGTTTCCCCAGGACACCGCCTCGACGCTGATAAGCGCAGTCATCGGCTGGTTCCATGCAATGCTCGCCGGCCTGAAAGGGGTCCTCGGGCTGCTGGAGCAGCACTACGGCCTGGTCCTGGGCATGGCTCTTGTGATCGTGCTCATCATGGCGCCGATGAGTGTGATGCTGACCCGGCTGGGCAAGAGGCTGGACAGCCGCCGCAGCGCGTCAAGGCAGAACCGGCTGCTCTCGGAGTACGTCAAGGAGGCCGGTCTCTACCTGTTCTGGCTATTCACCGTCAGCTACAGCGTATTCGCGCTGATGTTCATGATCGCCCTGCTGCTGTCGCTTTCCATCTCCCCTTTCTACGCCATTGGCAAGAAGGTCGCGGCGGAGGACCTGAAGGCCGGCTTCGTCAATGCCCCGAGGGTCGAGCTGAGCGACCCGAAAGGCCGAAGCGGAGACTTCAGGATCATCGAGTGCTCGTCGATGTTCTGTGCGCTCTATGCCTCCGGGCGCGCCGTGGCCGTACCGGTTTCGGCGATCGACTGGGCCGAGTCCGACCTGTCCGACCGTCAGTGATACGGCTGTCGGGGTGCTGGTCAGCCACCTTGCCGTAGGCAAGCGCTGGGGGAAAACCAGGCGCGGTGCCTCCCTGGTGGCCAGGTAAAAACCGTTTTCAACGACGGATGATCGAGAGTCCGCGTTGCAGGCGAGCATGGCTTCTCGTAGGAGCGAGCTTGCTCGCGAAGGGTGTTGTCCGGTGGCTTCAGAGCGCCCTCTCCCCAACCCTCTCCCTGAAGGGAGAGGGGGCTGTCCTCTGCGCGCTGCAGGTTCGGCGTGATCCTGTGACTGCAGTTTGCTCGCGAACCTTGCAGTCACTGGGTTATTCCCCTTCGAGCCAGCGCAAGCGCTGTTCGCGATGGAGCCGCGTCCCGCGTTCGCGGGAATGACGAGGTGAAAGGACGGTGCCAGACCTACAAACCGCTCAGGACAGCCCCCTCTCCCGCTTGCGGGAGAGGGTTGGGGTGAGGGCGCTCTTGGGCCCAACACTGAAGCCACCGGGCAACACCCTTCGCGAGCAAGCTCGCTCCTACGAGAAGCCGTGCCCACCCGCAACGTAAGCGGACTCTGTCCACGATTGGATCAGGATGACTCCGGACTCTCCGGCAACTCAGGACGGCCCCCTCTCCCTCTGGGAGAGGGGGCCGTTCGGAGCAAGTTGGAAGCCCGGCCCACTCCTGATACCTCGAGCCACTTCAGCTGCAATCACAGGATTACGCCGAACCCACAGCGCGCAGCGGACAGCCCCCTCTCCCGCTTGCGGGAGAGGGTTGGGGAGAGGGCGCTCTTGGGCCCAACACTGGAGCCACCGGGCAACACCCTTCGCGAGCAAGCTCGCTCCTACGAAAAGCCAAAGCCCAGGCAAAAAAACGGCGCCCGAAGGCGCCGCGAAAGGCAAGCCTCAATACTCCGGCGAATACACCCCGTGCCCACCCTGCCCCGCCAGCAGTTGGCCGATGATCTCGTTGTGCATCGCCAGCAGGCGGCCGTTGCGTTCGTTGAGCAGGCGGCACTCTTCCACCTGCTCAGCCAATGCCTGCCAGTCGCGCTGCAGGGGCTGGCGGCCGGCGCCGGGGAAGTGTTCGAGCAGGCGCTGCATGCCGGCGCGGCCGATGTCCAGGCCGAAGGCCTGGAGCACCTTGGCGCGGCGGTCGGCGCGTTGGCGCACGGCTTCCACCAGTTCGCCGATGCGGGTGTTGCTGCGGGCGATGGCCTCGCTGTCGCGGGCCAGCAGTTGGTCGTGCAGGTCCAGCAGCGCGCTGCGCAGGTACAGGTAGTCCGCGCGGTCGAGGCGGATGTCGGCCTCGATCAGTTGCAGCAGGCGGGCGCGTCTTTCGCTCATGCACCGCCGCCGTGGAAGTCGAGCATGCTGCGCGACAGCGCCCCGGGGTCGAGGGAGACTTCGCCGCGGGCCAGGGCGTCGCGGATCGCGGCGACCTTGTCCAGGTCCACTTCCGGCAGCGCGCCCAGGGCTTCCTGGACCTGCTCCAGCGGCAGCGCGCCGCTGCCGGCCGGCGCCTGGGCGGCGGGGCGGGCCGCTTCCTCGCGCTGGCTGCGCTGGGGTGCGGCGCTCTGCGCGGGGGCGCCGATGACGGGCTTGAGTTGCCGGGTGATTTCCATGTTCGCGTCCAGAAAAAAGGGGGTCTACCGACCGACAGGCGACCGGCTCGGCGAAGAACTTAAATGCTGCCTCATGCGCCCTGGCTCCGCCACCAGCTCTGCGCCGCCAGGCCGTCCTGGATCTTCTGCTCCTGGCGCGCCAGTTGCGTCTGCCATTGCTCCAGGCGCGATTCGATGACCTGCTCCAGCACCTTCTCGCCGCGCATGGCCTGCAGCAGCTCGCCCTGGATGCGCTCCAGCGTCTGCTCGGCCACTTCCAGCTCGCGCTTCTGCAGGGCCAGCATCCTGAACAGCGTGGCCTTGTACTGCTGCTGGTTGCCGCGCTGCAGCTCGGTGCTGGTGGGCACCACGAAGCCGCACAGGCGCGTCAGGCCGGTGATGTTGTTGCGGTAGCGCTGGCACAGGCCGCGCTGGTAGTTCACCCGGCCGAGCATCTCGCGCACGCGGTTGCTCCGCACGCTGGCCAGGCGGCGCAGGGTGTCGATCTGTTCCTTCATAGCCGCAGGGCCTGTTGCAGGTGTTCGAGGCTGGCGGCCAGGTCGGCGCCTTCGTTGACTTCCTGGCGCAGGAAGCGCTCCAGCGCCGGGGCCAGTTGCACGGCGCGGTCAGTGCGGGCGTCCAGGCCGGCGGTGTAGCCGCCCAGGGGAATGAGTTCGCGGATTTTCTCGTAGCTGCCATGCAGTTCCTTGAACTGCCGCGCCGCGCGCAGGTGCGCCGGCTCGCCGACCTGGGCCATGCAGCGGCTGACCGAGGCGCCGATGTCGATCGCCGGGTAGTGGCCGACGTCGGCCAGCCGGCGCGACAGCACGATGTGGCCGTCGAGGATGGCGCGGGCGCTGTCGGCGATCGGGTCCTGCTGGTCGTCGCCCTCGGCCAGCACCGTGTACAGCGCGCTCAGGCTGCCGCTGCCGGCCACGCCGTTGCCGGCGCTTTCCACCAGTTCGGGGAGCATGCCGAACACCGACGGCGGGTAGCCCTTGGTGGCCGGCGGCTCGCCCAGGGCCAGGGCGATCTCGCGCTGGGCCATGGCGTAGCGCGTCAGCGAATCCACCAGCAGCAGCACGTCGCGGCCCTGGTCGCGGAAGTAGGCGGCGATGCTGTGGCACAGCTCGGTGGCCTTCAGGCGCATCAGCGGCGACTCGTTGGCCGGCGCCACCACCACCACGGCCTTGCGTCGGCCCTCCTCGCCAAGGGAGTGCTGGATGAACTCCTGCACCTCGCGGCCGCGCTCGCCGATCAGCCCGACCACCACCACTTCGGCCTTGGTCTGCCGGGTGATCATGCCCAGCAGCACGCTCTTGCCCACCCCGCTGCCGGCGAACAGGCCGACGCGCTGGCCCTTGCCGAGGGTCAGCAGGGCGTTGATGGCGCGCACGCCGACGTCCAGCGCCTCGGTCACCGGGCGGCGCTTGAGCGGGTTGACCGTCGGCAGCTGCGCCGAGAGCGCGTCGCGCCCGCCCAGGCGGCCGCGTTCGTCCAGGGGTTCGCCGAGGCCGTTGACCACCCGCCCCAGCCAGGATTCGTCGATGCGCAGCGCGGCCTGTTCCTCGGCCGGGAACACCCGCGAGCCGGCGGCCAGGCCCACCGGCTTCTTGAACGGCATCAGGTAGGTGGTGTCGCGGTTGAAGCCGACCACCTGGGCGTCCAGCAGGCTGCCGTCGGCCTGTTCCACCAGGCAGCGCTGGCCGGTGGCGCGGCGGCAGCCGAGGCTTTCCAGCAGCAGCCCGGAGACGCGCACCAGGCGCCCGCTGACCTTGGCCAGCTGCACCGAGTCCAGCGAGCGCAGGGCCTGGTCGACGTCGAGGCTGAAGCTTTCGCCCAGGGCCATCGTCAGTCGTCGCCCAGCAGGTGTTCGCCGAGCACCTGCATGCAACTGTCCAGGCGTTGCTGGCAGCCGATGTCGGTTTCTTCCTCGGCGGTGAGCAGGCGGCATTCGCCCAGGGCCAGGCGCTCGTCGGGCACCAGGCGCCAGGCGGCGGCGCGTTCCGGCGCCAGCTCGCGGATGCGCGCGCATTCCTCGGGGTTGAGCAGCAGCTGCACGCTGTCCGGCTGTTCCGGCATGGCCGCCAGGGCCTCGTCGGCCAGGCTCAGCAGTTGCGTGGGGTGCAGCGTCAGCTCGCAGCGGATGACCTGCCGCGCCACCTTCTGCACCAGTTCCAGCAGTTGCTCGCGGCGCTGCGCCTCGAAGGCCTCGGCGAAGCGGCGGAATTCCTCGCACAGCCGGTCCAGCGGCTGGGCGGCGGTCTCGAAGACGCGGCGGCCCTCTTCGCGGCCTTCCTCGCGCCCCTGGCGCAGGCCTTCCTGGCGGCCCAGGCGCAAGCCTTCTTCATGGCCGGCCTCGCGGCCCTGCTCCAGGCCTTCGCGGTAGCCCTTGTCGCTGCCCTGCTGGTAGCCGTCGGCCACCGCCTTCTGCAGCTCGGCCGGGTCGCCGCCCTGCCATTGTTCCTGCAACGCCCCGCTGCAGCGCGGCGGGAAGCGGTACGGCCGCCAGTCGCGGGCGCCGCCGCGGATCACCTTGACCGTCATGGGCGCCTCACTCCACCGTCTGTTCGCGGAACAGCTGCAGCTGGATCTCGCCTTCGGCGGCCAGCTCGCGGACCATCGCCATGATGTCGCGGCGCACCTGCTCGACGCGGCTCAGCGGCACCGGGCCCTGGCGGCGCTTGATGGCGTCCATCTGTTGCGCCTGGCGCTTGGGCATGGCGCCCTGGATGGCCTTGACCAGCGCCGGCTCCGCGCCCTTGAGCGCCACCACCCACTCTTCCAGGGGAATGGCTTCGAGCAGCGCCTGCAGGGTGTCCTGGCTCTGCCGGGAGAGGATGAAGAAGTCGTACATCTCTTCCTCGATACGCTCCACCAGGCCGGAATCATGGCTGCGCAGCAGCTCGAACATCTGGTTCCGGTCGCCCTTGAAGCGGTTCATGATGTCCGCCGCCTGCTTGATGCCGCGCACCTGCGAGCCCTGGGTGGAGAGCACCGCCAGGCTGCGGTCGATCAGTTGCTCCAGCTCGGCGATGACCTCGCCGCTGACCTCGCTGAGGTTGGCGATGCGGTACAGCAGCTCGTCCTGGCGCTCGGCCGGCAGGCATTCGAGCACCTGGCTGGCCATCGACGGCGGCAGGAAGGCGAGGAACACCGCCTGCATCTGCGCGTGCTCGTTGGCGATGAGGGCGGCGAACTGCTTGGGGTCCAGCCATTCCAGGCGGGCCATGCGGGCGCGGATTTCCTCGCCGTAGATGCTGTCCAGCAGGCTGCGGGTGATGTCGCTGCCCAGGGCCTTGCCGAGCATGCCGGCGAGGTAGCCGCGGGAGGCGCCCTTGATGCTGCTCTGCTCCTTGTAGTCCTCGAAAAAGCGGCCGATCACGTCCGACACCATGGGCAGCTTGACGTTGTTCAGCCGCGCCATGGCCTGGCTGATGCTGATGATCTCCTCGCGGGAGAAGTGCCGCAGCACCCCGGCCGAGGTCTCGTCGCCCATGCTCAGCATGAGGATCGCCGCCTGCTCCATGGAGCTCATGGCGCGCCGGCGCACCGGCACGCGCGCTTCGTCAGCCGACGGGGTTGAGGTCTCGCTCATTGCGCCCTATCCATTGCTTGATCACTTCGGAGACCCGCTCGGGATCGTTCTTGGCGAGCATCTGCAGGTGCTCGATCTGGTGTTCCAGGCCCGAGCCCGGCGCTGGCAGGCGGATTTCCGAGAGCGGGTTGAGTTCGCTGAACACGCCCAGGGCGCGCGGCGCGTCGCCGACCCGCGCCAGCAGGCGTTCGCCGTGCTCGTTGGCCAGCAGCGTGCCCGTGCCCTCCTCGCCCGCGGCCGGCGTCGGCTTGCGCTGGGTCAGGCTGCGCACCGCGGGGCGCACCACCAGCAGCAGCAACAACAGGCTGACCAGGCCGAACACGCCCAGGCGCACCCAGCCCTGCAGCTGGGCGTCGTCCCACCAGCGCACAGGTTCGTCCAGCGGCGCGGCGGCGACGAAGGGCAGCACCGAGAGCGACAGGCTGTCGCCGCGCGCGGCGTTGAAGCCCACGGCGTTCTTCACCGCCAGCTCCAGCTGCTTGCGGGTTTCCTCGCTCCAGCCGCCCTCGGGGGCCGCGGCGGCGTTGATCATCACCGCCACGCTCTGCTGGCGCAGGTTGAAGGGCGCGTGCTTGACGTGGGTGATGTTCTGGTCGTAGTCGAGCTGGCGGTTGGATTCCTTGCGCTGCGAGGTGGCCGCCTTGTCCTGGGTGTTGCTGGCCTGGGCGGCGCCGGCCTGGGCGTTGCCCTGGCCCTGCTGCGGCTCCGGCGGCTTGACCGGCGCGCGGTTGCTCAGCGAGCCGGGCACGCCCAGGGCCAGTTCGTCCAGGGTGCTGTCGTCGCGCAGGGTCTCGCGGCGCAGGCGCGGCGTGTCGCCGTAGCTCTGCAGCGTCTCTTCCTTCTGGCTGAAGTCGATGTCGGCGGCCACGCTGACGCGGTAGTTGCCCGGCCCGACGATGGGCGCCAGCACCTGCTCGACGTTGGCCACCGCCTTCTGCTGGAAGTCGTCCACCAGCTGGCCGTTCTGCTGCGCCCCGCCCCAGGCGGCGAGCCCGCGGGAGAGCAGCACGCCGTGCTGGTCGACCACGCTGACGTTCTCCGGCTGCAGCTGCGGCACGCTGTTGGCCACCAGGTTGACCACCGCCGCCACCTGCTCCGGCTTGGGCCGGAAGCCCGGGGCCAGCTGCAGCATCACCGAGGCCTTGGCCGGCTCGCGCTGGCTGACCACGAAGGAGCTCTGCTGGTCGATGGCCAGGTGCACGCGGGCCTGCTGCACCCCTTCCATGGCCATCACGGTGCGCGCCAGCTCGCCTTCCAGGCTGCGCTTCAGGCGCACGTCCTGGACGAACTGGCTGGTGCCCAGCGGCTCGTCCTTGTCGAACAGTTCGTAGCCGGCCGGCACCGCGACCTTCACGCCCTTGGCCGCCAGCAGCATGCGCGCCCGCGCCAGTTGGTCGTCGCGCACCAGCACCTGGCCGCTCTGCGGGTGCAGGCGGTAGGCGATGCTGTCGGCGTCCAGCACCTGCATCACCTCGGCCGCCGGGTAGGCTTCGCCGGCGCCGTACAGCGGGTGGAAGGCGCCCTGGTCGCGCCACAGGTACCAGGTGCTGCCCAGGGCCAGCAGCGCGGCGCCGCCGGCCAGGCCCAGCAGGCTCAGGCGCGGGTCCAGGCGCAGCTTGTCCAGGGGCAGGCGGTCTTTGATCTTCTGCAGCACGGTTCAGCCCTTGTGCGCCGTCACAGCGGCATGTTCATGACTTGGTCGAAGGCGGTGGTGAGCTTGTTGCGCACCTGCAGCAGGGCGCTGAACGACACGCTGGCCTGCTGGCCCTGGACCATGGCGCCGGCGAGGTCGTCGCTGCGCCCGGCGTCCACCGCGGCCATGGCTTCGCTGGCCTGGTGCTGCTGGGCGTCGACGGCGCGCAGGGCGTCCTCGAAGGCGTTGCCGAAGCCCGGCTCGGCGCCGGGGGCCTCGCTGGCCGGGCGGATGGGCGCCGCCGACAGCGCGCGCAATTGCTGCATCTGCCCGAGCATCTCGCTGCGGGCCTGCTCGATGGGGTTCATGGCGACTCTCGTTTCAGAAGGACAGGTTCACGCCCTGCTCGCGCATGGCGTTGAGGCGGTAGCGCAGGGCCCGCGGCGTCATGCCGAGGCTTTCCGCGGCCTTGGTCTTGTGCCCGCCGAAGCGGCGGATGGTGTCGATCACGTGCTGGTACTCGGCCCACTTGCCGCTGGCGCGCAGGGCCGCCTTGCCGCCCTCGCCCGGCAGCGGCGCCGCCGCGGCCACGCTGGCCAGCTGCTCGGTGGGCGGCGCGAGCCCCAGGTCGCGCGGCTGGATGAACAGCCCGGCGCGCAGCACCAGGGCGCGCTGGATGACGTTCTCCAGCTCGCGCACGTTGCCCGGCCAGTCGTGGGCCAGCAGGGCCTGCCGGGCCGCTTCGGTGAGCAGCTCGGCGTGGCGTTCCTGGGGCGCGTACTGCTGGATGAAGCGCTGCGCCAGGGGCAGGATGTCGTCCTTGCGTTCGCGCAGCGGGCTGATGTGCAGCGGCAGCACGTCGAGGCGGAACATCAGGTCGGCGCGGAAGCGCCCGGCGCTGACTTCTTCCTGCAGGTCGCGGTTGGTGGCGGCGATGACGCGCACGTTCAGGCGGATTTCGCGCTGCCCGCCCAGGCGCTCCACGCGCTGCTCCTGCAGCACGCGCAGGAGCTTGGCCTGCAGGCCCAGGGGCAGTTCGCCGATCTCGTCCAGCAGCAGGGTGCCGCCGTTGGCCTGCTCGAACTTGCCCGGCTGGGCGCTGACCGCGCCGGTGAAGGCGCCGCGCTCGTGGCCGAAGAGAATGGATTCGAGCATCTGCTCGGGGATGGCGGCGCAGTTCACCGCCACGAAGGGCGCCTGCGGCTCGGCGGAGAAGCGGTGGATGTAGCGCGCCATCAGCTCCTTGCCGGTGCCGGTCTCGCCAGTGATCAGGATCGGCGCGCGGGTCTGCGCCACGCGCTGGGCCAGCGCCAGCAGGCGGCGCCCGGCGCGCGACTGCGAGACGAAGCCTTCGCCGGCCACCGCCGCCTGTTCCTGGCGGTGCAGCAGCGCGGCCAGCTGGCTCTCGCTGAAGGGCGCCAGCAGGTAGTCGATGCAGCCCATTTCCAGCAGCTGGGCGGCCATTTCCTGGTCGGCGTATTCCACCACCGGCACCAGGCTCAGCTGCGGCACGCGCTGCAGCAGTTCGCCGATCTGCGGGAAACTGCGCTGCGGGCGGCGCTCGGCGAAGACGAAGACCGGGCCGCAGGCCGCCAGGTCGATGGCGTCCAGCCCGGCCGCGTTCTTCACCCGCAGCACGTTCCGGCCCAGGCGCGCCAGGCCGTCGTTGAGCAGGTCCAGGCCGATCTCGCCGGCGCCGCCGACGATCACCACCTGTTGCTCCGCCAGGCTGGCTTCTTCATTGCAACTGGCCAATTGACTGAACTGTTTCAATGCAACTTTCCTGCGTCTGGACCGCCCTCGGGACGGCGCTCGGTTATTCCATCGAAGCCATGGCGGCGATGAACTTTCATTTGCCGGCAGGCAGTGGCCGGATGAACTTCCGGCCGCTATAGGAAGGAATTACCGAACACCTTCCCTTTTATTACGAAGGGGACCTTAAGGAATGAGTTTTTCCTGTCGCCCTTCAACTGTGCGAGGGAACTTTTCCAGCAGAACCTCGTCACAGGCGCAACGTTAACCAGCGCACACGGCGACCACCGAGTCAGTTTTCGTCAAATCCGCTCAGGCGCCCGGGAATGACGATCAAAAACCTCATTTGATATCTATTGATTTAACCGCCAGGGCCCGCCCGCCTAGACTTCCGCCCCATCCGCAGGCTCTGCCGCGCGCCGAACCGGTGCCCGCGGCAAGCACCCAAGGTTCGCCCCGCGCAGCCCCCGGCCACGCACCGGCGAACACCTGCGCAGCCCCACTTCCGGAAGTCGACCCAACCCATGACTGGCCAATCCAAAGTCCACCACGGCGTGCCCTCGGAAAGACTCGTGCGCCTGCAGCCGCACAAGTTGGGCCGGCATTACCACAAGGTTCCGCAATATATTCGCGAGATCGCCCACAAGCATCCGCGCATCATCAGCGATTATTTCCTGCGTAGTTACCGCATCAACCTGGAACTGCAGAAAGTCGAGGTCCAGGAAAGTGCGCCGCGGCCAGCCGAATGCATCTTCCGCTGCCCTTCCGGCAAGGTCGGTTTCGCCATCGACCGCCCGCTGCTGACCGAAGCCCTGGAGTGCTACTACGGCGGCACCTCGCTGCCCAGCCACGACACCCCGCCGATCAGCACCTCCGAGCAGCGCATGCGCAAACGACTGGGGGTGGACGTGACCCAGCTGTTCGCCCGCTCGCTGCTGCTGGGCGACACCTTCGGCGAGCTGACGCCCCACGACAACGACTACGAGCTGGCGAGCTGGGAGTACGTGGCCGAGTTCCACTTCCTCAGCCACATCACCGGCAGCCAGGCCTCGCTGTTCATCTACCTGGACGCCGAGCTGGCCGACGCGCTCACCAGCCGCCTGGCCGGCCCGCCGCCGGCGCGCCTGGGCGGCAGCCCGGCGCAGCATCTATTGCACCTGCCGGTGCGCCTGGACTGCGTCATCGCCGCGCTGCAGATGCCGCTGGCCCAGGCCCTGCAGCTGCGCCCCGGGGACATCCTGCCGGTGCGCCTGCTGGAGCGCTGCGAGGTGCAGGTGAACCAGCAGAAACTCTTCCGCGGCACCCTCTTCGAAGAAGACGGCGGCCTCTTCCTGACCTCCCTCGAGAGCGTGAAAAGCCCATGAGCCAAGTCACCGACAGCGAACTGGACAACCTCCTCAACGACGCCGGCCTGGCCCTGGACGAGGCGCCGGCGGCCAGCCCCGAGGCGCTGGCCGCGCCGCGCCAGGACCTGAGCTTCTTCGGCAAGATCCCGGTGAACCTCACCCTGGAGGTGGCCTCCACCGAGATTTCCCTGAAGGAGCTGATGGAAGTCGACGCCTCCAGCGTCATCGTCCTCGACAAGCTGGCCGGCGAGCCGCTGGACCTGAAGGTCAACGGCGCGCTGTTCGCCAAGGCCGAGGTGGTGGTGATGAACGGCAACTACGGCCTGCGCGTGCTGGAACTGTGCGGCGCCGGCCTGGACGACCTGGCCCGATGAAGCGCGCGCGGCACTGGCTGGCCCTGGCCCTGGGCCTGGCGCTGGCCGGCATGCTGCCCGGCGTGGTGCTGGCCGCCGGCGGCGAGATTTCCCTGCTGAGCCTGAACGACACCGGCCACGGCCAGGAACTGAGCGTGAAGCTGCAGATCCTGGTGGTGATGACGCTGCTCGGGCTGCTGCCGGCCATGCTGCTGATGATGACCAGCTTCACCCGCTTCATCATCGTGCTGGCCATCCTGCGCCAGGCCATGGGCCTGCAGCAGAGCCCGCCGAACAACGTGCTGGTGGGCATCGCCCTGTGCATGACGCTGCTGGTCATGCGCCCGGTGTGGAAGGAGGTGTACACCGAGGCCTACGAGCCCTTCCAGGCCGACGCCATCACCCTGGAAGAAGGCCTGGGCAAGGCCAAGGCCAGCCTCAGCCGCTTCATGCTCGCGCAGACCGGCAAGACCTCGCTGGACACCCTGCTGGCCCTGGCCGGGGAGAAGATGCCGGCGGACAAGGCCGACCTGGACTTCTCCCTGCTGCTGCCGGCCTACGTGCTCAGCGAGCTGAAGACCGCCTTCCAGCTCGGCTTCATGATCTTCGTGCCCTTCCTGGTCATCGACCTGGTGGTGGCCAGCGTGCTCATGGCCATGGGCATGATGATGCTCTCGCCGATGATGATCTCGCTGCCGTTCAAGCTCATGGTGTTCGTCCTGGTCGACGGCTGGGCGCTGCTGATGGGCACCCTCACCTCCAGCATCCAGCCGTTCTGAGGCCGCCATGCTCACCCCGGAATACGCCGTCGAGATCATCGCCAACGCCGTGCATATCACCGCCATCGTGGTCTGCGTGCTGGTCCTGCCGAGCCTGCTCGGCGGCCTGCTGGTGAGCATCTTCCAGGCCGCCACGCAGATCAACGAGCAGATGCTCAGCTTCCTCCCGCGGCTGCTGATCACCCTGGGCATGCTGGTGTTCGCCGGGCACTGGATACTGCGCACCCTCAGCGACCTGTTCATCGAGACCTTCAAGCAGGCCGGGCACCTGGTCGGCTAGCCATGCACGCCAACGAGTCGCTGCTGCAGGCCAGCCAGTACCTGCAGGAACTGCAGCGCTACTGGTGGCCGTTCTGCCGGATCATGGCCATGCTCGCCATGGCGCCGCTGCTCAACCACCGCTCGCTGCCGCGCCAGGTGCGCATCCTCCTGGCCATCGGCCTGACCCTCGCGCTGGCCGGCGCCCTGCCCCGCCCGCCGGCCATCGAGGCGCTGTCGGCCGAAGGCCTGCTGGCGGCGCTGGAGCAGATCGCCGTGGGCGCCGTGCTGGGCCTTGCGCTGCAGCTGGTGTTCGTGATCTTCAGCCTGGTCGGCGAGGTGGTCTCCACCCAGATGGGCATGGCCATGGCGCGCTACAACGACCCGGTGAACGGCGTGTCCTCGTCTTCGGTGGTCGGCCAGCTGTACTTCCTGCTGCTGGCCCTGCTGTTCCTCGCCAGCGACGGCCACCTGCTGGTGGTCAGCGTGCTCTACCAGAGCTTCCACTACTGGCCGGTGGGCGGCGGCCTGGCCTACGCCGGCTTCGCCACCCTGGCCTACGCCCTGGCCTGGGTGTTCTCCGCGGCCACGCTGATCAGCCTGCCGCTGGCCTTCTGCATGTTCCTCGTGCAGTTCTGCTTCGGCCTGCTCAACCGCATCTCGGCGGCGATGAACCTGTTCTCCCTGGGCTTCCCCATGGCCATCCTCACCGGCCTTGCGTGCATCCGCCTGACCCTGCCGGGCCTGCCCGAAACCTACCTGCAGCTGACCCGCGCGCTGCTCGACAACCTCGGCCAGCTGCTGCGAGGCACCGGCCATGGCTGAACAGGGCGGCTCCCAGGAAAAGACCGAAGAGGCCAGCGAGCACAAGCTGCGCCAGAGCCGGCAGAAGGGCCAGGTGCCGCGCTCCAAGGACCTGGCCGGCACCGTGGCGCTGCTCTGCACCCTGCTGGTGCTCAAGGCCTGCGTCGGGCGCTTCTTCGACGGCCTGGCCGACAGCTTCCGCTTCGCCTACCTGGACCTGAACCGCAGCGAGGTGGGCCTGGACGACCTGGCGCTGATCCTCGGCCAGCACATCTGGCTGATGGTCCAGCTGCTGCTGCCGCTGCTGCTCACCCCGCTGCTGGTGGTGGCCTTCGGCATGGTCCCCGGCGGCTGGATATTCGCCTCGGCCAACCTGGCGTTCAAGGCCAGCAAGCTCAACCCCATCACGGGCCTGGCGCGGATGTTCTCGCTGCAGAACCTCACCGAGCTGCTCAAGTCGCTGCTGAAGATGGCGGTGCTGCTGGGCGTGGCCTGGTACCTGCTGCTGGACGCCCTGCCGCAGCTCATCGCCCTGCAGCGCAGCGACATCCGCAGCGCCATCGGCGGCGCCCTGGGCCTGCTGTTCGACACCCTGATCGGCCTGCTGGCGGTGTTCGTGTTCTTCGCCCTGCTGGACATCCCGCTGCAGCGCTTCCTGTTCCGCAAGCGCATGCGCATGACCAAGCAGGAGCGCCGCGAGGAGCACAAGACCCAGGAAGGCCGCCCGGAAGTGAAGGCGCGCATCCGCCAGGTGCAGCGCCAGCTGCTGCAGCGCCAGATCAACCGCGTGCTGCCCAAGGCCGACGTGGTGCTGACCAACCCGACGCACTTCGCCGTGGCGCTCAAGTACGACCCGCAGAAGGCCCAGGCGCCCTACGTGCTGGCCCGCGGCATGGACGACATGGCCCTGTACATCCGCCAGATGGCCGCCAGGCACAATCTTGAAGTACTGGAGGTGCCGCCGCTGACCCGCGCCATCTACTTCAGCACCCAGGTCAACCAGCAGATTCCGGCCGGGCTGTACACCGCCGTGGCCCACGTCCTCACCTACATCCTGCAGCTGCGCGCCTACCGCCAGGGGCGAAGACAGCGCAAGCCGGAACTGGCCAAGAACCTCCCCATCCCCGACAGCCTGGCAAGCAGAGGCCAACCATGAACTTCCTCGAGCAGCTCCTGCCGACACTGCGCAGCGGGCGGATCGGCATCCCGCTGGTCATCCTCTCCATCCTCGCGATGATCATCCTGCCGCTGCCGCCGCTGCTGCTGGACGTGCTCTTCACCTTCAACATCGGCATCGCCCTGCTGGTGCTGATGGTCAGCGTGTCCTCGCGCAGCCCGCTGGACTTCTCGCTGCTGCCCACGGTGGTGCTGGTCACCACCCTGCTGCGGCTGTCGCTGAACGTGGCCTCCTCGCGGGTGGTGCTGCTCGACGGGCACACCGGCTCGGCGGCCGCCGGCAAGGTGATCGAGGCCTTCGGCCACGTGGTCATCGGCGGCAACTTCATCGTCGGCCTGATCGTCTTCGTGATCCTCACCATCATCAACTTCATGGTCATCACCAAGGGCGGTGAGCGCATCTCCGAGGTCACCGCGCGCTTCACCCTGGACGCCCTGCCGGGCAAGCAGATGTCCATCGACGCCGACCTCAACGCCGGCCTGATCGACCAGGCCGAGGCCAAGAAGCGCCGCGCCGAGGTGTCCAAGGAAGCCGACTTCTACGGGGCCATGGACGGCGCCAGCAAGTTCGTCCGCGGCGACGCCATCGCCGGCATCCTGATCCTGCTGATCAACCTGTTCGGCGGCGTGGCCATCGGCGTGTTCGTCTACGCCATGGCCGGCGCCGACGCCTTCCGCCAGTACGCCCTGCTGACCATCGGCGACGGCCTGGCGGCGCAGATCCCGGCGCTGCTGCTGTCCACCGCGGCGGCGATCATCATCACGCGGGTCAACGAGTCGGCGGAGATCACCGCGCTGGTGCGCCGGCAGATGCTCGCCTCGCCCTCGCTGCTGTACACGGTGGCGGGCATCGTCACGGTGCTGGCGATAGTCCCCGGCATGCCGCACCTGGCGTTCCTCAGCTTCGCCGCGCTGATCGCCTTCGTCGCCTGGCGCGTGTCCCTGGCCGAGCCGCCGGGCGAGGCGCAGAGCCTGGAGCAGGTCGAGGCCATCGGCAAGGCCATGGACCAGGAACGCGCCCAGCAGCTGGGCTGGGAAGACATCCCGCTGGTGGAGCGGCTGTCCATCTCCCTGGGCTACAAGCTGGTCGGACTGGTCAACGAGGCCGGCGGCGCACCCCTGGTGCAGCGCGTGCGCGGGGTGCGCCAGACGCTGTCGGAGAGCCTGGGCTTCCTGCTGCCGGAAATCCACATCCGCGACAGCCTGCGGCTGAAGGCCTCGCAGTACGCCATCCACATCAGCGGCGAGCGCATCGACGGCGCCGAGCTGCACGCCGACCGCCTGATGGCCATTCCCTCGGCGGAAACCTACGGCGAGGTCGACGGCATCCTCGGCCACGACCCGGCCTACCTGATGCCGGTGGTGTGGATCCGCCCGGAGGACAAGCCGCGCGCGCTCAACCTCGGCTACCAGGTGATCGACTGCGCCAGCGTCATCGCCACCCACCTGAACAAGGTGATCCGCGAGCACCTGCCGGACATCTTCAAGCACGACGACGTCGAGCACCTGATGCAGCGCCTGGCGGCCCAGGCGCCGAAGCTCGCCGAGCACCTGCGCGCGCAGCTGAGCTTCAGCCTGCAGCACCGGGTGTACCGCCAGCTGCTGCAGGAACAGGTGCCGCTGCGCGACCTGGTGAGCATCGCCACCACCCTGGTGGAAGCCGCCGAAACCACCAAGGACCCGGTGCTGCTGGCCTCCGACGTGCGCTACGCGCTGCGCCGCAGCATCGTCTCGGGCATCGCCGGGGAGCGCGGCGAGCTGTCGGTGTTCATCCTCGACAACAACCTGGAGAACACCCTGCTCAGCGCCCTGGCCATCGCCCAGCAGGCCGGCCCGGTGAGCCTGGACAACATCCCGGTGGAACCGAACCTGCTCAACCAGTTGCAGAACACCATGCCGGTGGTGAAGGAGAAGCTGCGCAAGGAAGGCCACCCGCCGATCCTCACCGTGATGCCGCAGCTGCGCCCGCTGCTGGCGCGTTATGCAAGGGTCTTCAGCCCCGGGCTGCACGTGCTGTCGCAGAACGAGATACCCGAGCGGGTGGCGGTGAACGTCCTCGGCACCCTCGGCTGATCAGTTGGGCGTCGGGCTGCGGCGCCCGGCGCGCAGCTCGGTCATCAGCTCGTTGAAGGAAACCGAAGGCTGCTCCAGCGCAAGGCCGGCCTCGTACTGGCCGGTCTGGGCGTT
This sequence comes from Pseudomonas sp. A6, assembly GCF_052367875.1. NCBI lineage: Bacteria > Pseudomonadati > Pseudomonadota > Gammaproteobacteria > Pseudomonadales > Pseudomonadaceae > Pseudomonas > Pseudomonas sp. A6. Next base: position 4,376,153 of record NZ_CP198970.1, read on the forward strand.
CTCCCCCGACCACACGCAACGCACCTTCACCTGCGCCTCGCGCATGCGCTCCTCGCGGTCACGCATGCGCAGGCGCAGCTCCAGTTGGCTGTCCGGCGCCAGCAGCACATCGCAGCGGATCTTCAGGCCGCTTTCGGAAAGGTCGGCGACATAGCCGAGCAGCTCGCCGCCGGCGTCGAGCACGCGGATGCGGAACATGGAGCGGAATACGATACGGTTGTGCTGGCGCATACCCGACCTCGTCGTGCGGGGGATTTGAAATGCAGGGCGACCGGGGCGCGGGAAACCTTAAGGTGTGCGTTGAAACTGTAGGAGCGAGCTTGCTCGCGAACAGCGGTGCCAAGCCTGGCTCCGGAGTGGAGTCGAAGTCCGTAACCCTCTCCCCAGCCCTCTCCCTGAAGGGAGAGGGGCCGTCCGTGCCGATGGTGGGATATGGATTCAGCCGGAACCTCCGGCTGACTTCGACCTTGTCGAGTGCGCCGACCCAGTCCCCTCTCCCTTCAGGGAGAGGGTTAGGGAGAGGGAGCGGAGTCAACCCCAGGCGATGTAGCGACAGGGAGACGCCATTCGCGAGCAAGCTCGCTCCTACGAAAAGCCCAGAAGCCCAAAAGCCCACCCCCCCACCAACAAATCCCCCCGCCCATCCCCCACCGATTGCCAATCCCCATCCCACCTGATATCTGTATAAAGATACAGCCCCTGCCCTCGCCCATGCCCTTCCAGACCGACCCGCGCTTCTACTACCTGGCCAACTTCCACCGCGCCCTCGCCTGGCTGGAAGAACGCTACGACGACCTCTTCGACACCGCCGAGCGCGCCTTCCTCCGCGACTTCCAGGCCATGCCGCTGGAAGCCCGCGCCCTGCTGGTGCGGCTGATCATGCGCAAGGGCCCGCACTTTCGCGCCAGCAAGCTGGACTACGCCGAGATCGGCTGCCCGCGCCGGGCCGCCGCGCCGCTGCTGGAGGCCGGCTGGCTGGACGGCGCCGCCGCGCTGGGCCTGGAAGAACTCTTCGGCCTGCTGCGCAAGGACGAAATCCTCGACTGCTTCGGCGCCCGCCTGTCCAGCCGCCAGCTGCGCAAGCCGGAGCTGCTGGCCGAACTGGCCGAGGCCGAACCCGCACCGCGCACCTTCGCCGCCTGGTGCCCGCAGCTGGACGAGGCGGTCTACAGCCTGGCCATCGCGCCCCAGGTGGAGCGCCTGCGCCTGATGTTCTTCGGCAACCTGTACCAGGACTGGACCGAATTCGTCCTCACCGACCTGGGCATCCTGCGCTACGAGACGGTGCCGCTGACCCGCGAGTCACGCGGCTTCGCCAGCCGCGAGGAGATCGACGCGCACCTGTTCCTGCAGCGCTGCCGCGAAGCCTTCGACCTGGGCGCCGCGGCCCAGGAACTGCTGCCGCTGATCGCCAGCGTCGACTGCGACACCGCCCAGCTGCAGCGCCGCCGCGGGCGCGTGCTGTTCCACGTCGGCCAGCAACTGGAGCGCGAAGCCGACTGGGAAGGCGCCTTGCAGGTCTATGCCGCCAGCGAACACGTCGCCGCCCGCCAACGTCAGGTGCGCGTGCTGGAGCGCCTGGAACGCCACGCCGAAGCCTACGACCTGGCCCTGCAAGCCGCGGCCCGGCCCCAGGACGCCGCCGAGGCGCAGCTGATCGAGCGCGCCCTGGTGCGCCTGCGCCGCCAGCTCGGCCACGCCCAGCCGGCGAAGGCCAAGGCCGCGCCGCCGCCACGCATCGACCTGGAACTGGAGCCGCAGCCCGGCCTGAGCGTCGAGCAGTGCGTGCAGCTGCACCTGGCCCGCCCCGAAGCGCCGGTGCACTACGTGGAGAACACCCTGGTCCTCGGCCTGTTCGGCCTGCTCTGCTGGGAGGCCGTCTTCGCCCCGCTGCCCGGCGCCTTCTTCCACCCCTTCCACGCCGGCCCCGCGGACCTCTACGACAGCCGGTTCCGCGCCCGCCGCGCCGAGCTGTTCGAAGCACGCCTGGCACTGCTGGACAGCGACGCCTACGCCGACGAGATGCGCCGCATCCACCGCCAGAAGCAGGGCCTGCAATCGCCCTTCGTGTTCTGGGAGCTGCTGGACGAAAGCCTGCTGGAACAGGCCCTGGCCTGCCTGCCGGCGGCGCACCTGAAGGCCTGGTTCGGCCGCCTGCTGGAAGACCTGCAGGCCAACCGCGCCGGCATGCCCGACCTGATCCAGTTCTACCCCGTCGAGCGCGGCTACCGGATGATCGAGGTGAAGGGCCCCGGCGACCGCCTGCAGGACAACCAGAAGCGCTGGCTGGCCTTCTGCGCCGAGCACGGCATGCCGGTGGAGGTCTGCTACGTGACCTGGGCCGGGGAGCCGGCGGAATGAACTACCAGGTCGCGGTGCGCGCCCTCTGCGAATTCACCGCCAAGGTCGGCGACCTCGACCTGCGCTTCACTCCCTCGCCCACGGCCCAGGAAGGCATGGCCGGCCACGCCACCGTGGTCGGCCGCCGCGGCCCCGGCTACCTCGCCGAGCTGCCGCTGGCCGGCGCCTACCGCAACCTGCTGGTGCGCGGCCGCGCCGACGGCTACGACCCGGCGCGCAACTGCCTGGAAGAGATCAAGACGCACCGCGGCGACATCTCGCGCATCCCCGACAACCACCGCCAGCTGCACTGGGCCCAGGCCAAGGTCTACGGCTGGCTGCTCTGCGCCCTGCAGGACCTGGAGCAGATCGACCTGGCGGTCGTCTACTTCAACGTCATGACGCAGAAGGAAACGGTGTTCCAGGAAAGCTTCAGCGCCGACGAACTGCACGCCTTCTTCGAGGAGCACTGCCAGCGCTTCGTGGTCTGGGCCGAACGCGAAATGGCCCACCGCGCGGCCCGCGATGGCGCCCTGGAAAGCCTGCGCTTCCCCTGGCCGCAGTTCCGCCACGGCCAGCGCCAGCTCGCCGAGGCGGTGTACCGCGCCGCCCGCGACGGCCGCCACCTGATGGCCCAGGCCACCACCGGCATCGGCAAGACCCTCGGCACCCTGTTCCCGCAGCTCAAGGCCATGCCCGGCCAGGGCCTGGACCGGCTGTTCTTCCTCAGCGCCAAGACCCCCGGCCGGCGCCTGGCCCTGGAAGCCCTGGCCAGCCTGCGCCAGGACGAGCCCGAGCTGCCGCTGCGGGTGCTGGAGCACGTGGCCCGCGACAAGGCCTGCGAACACCCGGACAAGGCCTGCCACGGCGACTCCTGCCCGCTGGCCAAGGGCTTCTACGACCGCCTGCCGGCCGCGCGCCTGGCCGCCCTGGACGGCGCCTGGCTGGACCAGGCGCGGGTCCGCGAAGTGGCCCGCGAGCACGGCATCTGCCCCTACTACCTGAGCCAGGAACTGAGCCGCTGGGCCGACGTGGTGGTGTGCGACTACAACTACTACTTCGACATGAGCGCCCTGCTCTACGCCCTCACCGCGCTCAACGAGTGGAAGGTGGCGCTGCTGGTGGACGAGGCCCACAACCTGGTGGAGCGAGGGCGCAAGATGTACACCGGCGAGCTGGACCAGGCCGACTTCCAGGACCTGCGTCGCGTCGCCCCGGCCAAGCTCAAGGGCGCGCTGGAGCGCGTCGGCCGCCACTGGAACCAGCTGCACCGCGACCAGGAGCTGGAATACCAGGTCTACCCGCTGGCCCCGGAGCTGTTCATCCTCGCGCTGCAGAAGGCGGTGACCGCCATCACCGACCACCTCAGCGAACAGCCCGACGGCAACAGCCTGGAGCTGCTGAGCTTCTACCTCGACGCCATGGCCTTCTGCCGCCTGGCCGAGGCCTTCGGCGAGCACTCGCTGTTCGACATCACCCGCCGCCAGACCGAAAGCGGCCGGGTCTATTCCACCCTGTGCCTGCGCAACGTCATCCCCGCGCCCTTCCTCGCCCCGCGCTTCGAGGAGGCGCACAGCTGCACGCTGTTCTCCGCCACCCTGACGCCGGCGCACTACTACCGCGACCTGCTGGGCCTGCCCGAGGACACCGCCTGGATCGACGTGGAGTCGCCGTTCCGCGCCGAGCAGCTGGAAGTGCAGGTGGTGCGCAACCTGTCCACCCGCTACCAGCACCGCGCCCAGTCGGTGCGGCCGATCTGCGAGCTGATGGCGCGCCAGTACCGTGAACGGCCGGGCAACTACCTGGCCTTCTTCAGCAGCTACGCCTACCTGGAGCAGGTGCGCGAACGCTTCGTCCGCGACGAGCCGGGCGTGCCGGTCTGGGTGCAGGCGCGCAACATGGACGAGACCGCGCGCGAGGGCTTCCTCGAACAGTTCCGCAACGGTGGCCGCGGCATCGGCTTCGCGGTGCTCGGCGGCGCCTTCGGCGAGGGCATCGACCTGCCCGGCGACCGCCTGATCGGCGCCTTCGTCGCCACCCTGGGGCTGCCCCAGGTGAACACGGTGAACGAGGAAATCCGCCAGCGCATGCACGCCCAGTTCGGAGACGGCTACGACTACACCTACCTCTACCCTGGCCTGCAGAAGGTGGTGCAGGCGGCCGGCCGGGTGATCCGCACCCAGCAGGACGAAGGCGTGGTCTGGCTGATCGACGACCGCTTCGGCCGCAGCGAAGTGCGCCAGCTGCTGCCGCGCTGGTGGACGGTGCGCAGCTGCCGCCTGGCCCTGCCGCCGCCGGAGCCGGAGGCGGAAAACAGCGCGCCACGCAAGACGCCCGTGCCGCCGGCCCGCCAGCGCCCGGCACGGCCGAAGCCGGAACAGGCCCAGGGCGAGCTGGGTTTCAATGATTTCTAGATCTAATCACTGAAACAACCATTCATATCTGTTTCGCATGACTCAGACCGAGCAGACTCCTTCCAGCCCACGCTGATAAAGGAGCCCGCCATGTTCGCCATGCAATACAGCCACCGCCTGCCGGCGGAGCACGATCTCGACGCCATCCGCCAACGCGCCGCCGCCAAGGGCCCGCAGTGGGACGCCTGGCCGGGCCTGGCGTGCAAGGCCTTCGTCCTCCAGGAAAAGGGCCGCCACGGCGCCGAAGGCAATCTCTACGCCTCGGTCTACCTCTGGCACGAACCGGCCGCCGCCGCAGCCTTCCTGGCCGGCGAAGCCTTCCAGGGGGTGATCGACGCCTTCGGCCGGCCGGCGGTGGAAACCTGGCTGCCCCTGGACGCCCGCCGCGGCCCGGCCTTCGATCGCCCGGCCCGCGCGCTGTACCGCGAAGAACTACCCTTGCCAGATAGAGGCGCCGCCGCCCTGCGCGACGGCGCCCTGGCCGCCGGCGAGGCGCTGCTGGGCCGGGAGGATGTGCTGGCGGTCTGGGTAGTGGCCGACCTGCAACGCTGGAAGCTGCTGCGCTTCAGCGTGAGCGCCGGGGCGCTGGAGCTGCGTGCGGACAGCGTCGGCTACGAAATCCTGTACCTGGCACGGCCAGGGCTGGAGCGACTGCCATGAACGACAGGCAGAAACGGGAACTGGCGGCACAGCTGGCAGGGCTGGCCTTCGGCGCCTTCATGGTGCTGGGCATGGCCTGGGGCGTGGCGCGGGTGGCACGGGTGCTGGTGGGGTGAGGGTGGGGCTTTTCGTAGGAGCGAGCTTGCTCGCGAACGAGGCTTCCTGGGGCTTCGGCGCCAGACCAAGAGCACCCTCTCCCCAGCCCTCTCCCTAAAGGGAGAGGGGGCTTGTCCGTGCCGAGAAAAGATTTGGTGTCAGCCGGCCACTCAGTGCAAGCCGGCTGACGCGGAAATACCAGCACACGCCGAACGGTCCCCTCTCCCTTCAGGGAGAGGGTTAGGGAGAGGGAACGGAGTCAATCCAAAACACCGCAGTTGCCGGGAAACTCCATTCGCGAGCAAGCTCGCTCCTACGAAAAGCCCCCCAGGTAACCATTCCCTCACCCCACCGTACTCCGCACCGCCGCCACCAACGTCCGCAACATCCCCCGCGCCTGCGCATCCCGCGGGTGGGAGAACAGCAGCACATCCCGCCCCGGCAACGCCGGCAGCCCCAGCCGCGCCCCCACGTCCTCGCAGCCCGCCGGCGCCACCCGGCGGCCCAGGGCCGCCACGGCTATCCCGGCGCTGACTGCCGCGCCAATGGTCATCAACCCACCACCGACGAACACCTCGCGCCAGGCCACCCCGGCCTGGTCCAGGGCGTCCACCGCCATGCGCCGCACGCTGCAAGGCTCGGCCTGGGTGGCCAGGGGCAGCGGTTGGCCGGGCAACGGCTGGAAGTCGGCGGCGCCCATCCAGGCGAAGGGTTCCTGCAGCACCACCTCCGCATCCTGACGCGGCGGGCCCTGTTGCAGCACCAGGGCCACATCCAGTTCGCCACGGTCGAAGCGCTCCAGGGTTTCCCGCGAGCTGTCCACCCGCAGTTCCAGCAGCAGGCCCGGCTCGGCGCGGGTGAGCTGGCGCAGCAGGCCCGGCAGTTCGGCGCCGACGATGTGGTGGCTGATGCCGACCACCAACCGCCTGGGCTGGCCGCCGGCGAACGCGCCCAGCGCCTGGCGGTGCGCCGCCACCAGGCCGCGGGCCGCCTCCAGGAACACCCCGCCGTCGGCGGACAGGCGCACCAACCGCGGCGTGCGCTCCAGCAGGCGGCGGCCGAGGTGGTCTTCCAGGCGCTTGATCTTCAGGCTCACCGCCGACTGGGTGCTGGCCAGGGCCTCGGCGGCGCGGGTGAAGCTCTTCAGCTCGGCGACCAGCACGAAGGCCTGCACAGCCTCGATGTCCAGGGCTTTCATGGCGGGCATGTCCACTTCCAATGATGGAGAATGGGCAGCATTCGTTTTCGCCATGGAAAGGTCAAGCGCACGAGGTGTTTCGTGGTGGCCGACGTAGGGCGGATAACCGTTCGCGGTTATCCGCCGTTACACCTGCCTTGCCGGCCACCCCATGGCTGAACCCGGCGCGGCTTCGAGGGCGGCTCCGTGCCCGGCAACGAGCGGAGTGTGGCCAAGGCCAAACGGCGGATAACGCGGAGCGTTATCCGCCCTACGCCCAGGAAACATAGTCGGCGATGACAGCTCAATCGAGCTTCTTGCGGATCCAGTACAGGTAGGTGCCCGCCTCTTCCTGCTGCTCCACCAGTTCGTGGCCGAGGAAGATGCAGAACTTGGGGATGTCGCGGCGGGTGGAGGGGTCGGTGGCGATGACCTTGAGCAGGCCGCCGGCCGGCAGGTCGCGCACCTTGTTGTGCAGCATCATGACCGGTTCGGGGCAGTTCAGGCCGGTGGCGTCGAGAATGGCGTCGACAGGTTGGGACATGGAAAGGCTCCGCAAAACGAATGGCGCATTGTCGCCCAAAGCGCGGGCAGGGTCACGCCTGGCGGGCGAACGGCGGCGGGCCAATCTTTCGTCGGGCCCGTGGCCTGGCCCGCTGGGCTAAGCTCGGCGCCTTCCCCGACAGCGGATGTCCCCGCCCATGCGCCTGCCCGCCCTGCTCTGCCTCGCCTTGCTGCTCGCCGGCTGCGCCGCCCGCGACAACCTCCCCGACTATTCCGCCAGCGCCGGCCAGGACCTGCCCGCCACCTGGTACGACGCGGTGATCAGCGCCCGCGACGGCACGCGGCTGTCCGCCACCGTGTTCCAGCCAGCGCTCAAGGCCGGCGAGACGGCGCCGCTGATCGTCCACACCCACGGCTGGGGCGGCTGGCGGGTGACCGGGCCGGAGGGTTTCTACGGCAAGAACATGATGTCCGGCCGCGCCGCGCTCAAGGCCTGGAAGGCCGGCTACTGGGTGCTCAGCTACGACCAGCGCGGCTGGGGCGGCAGCGACGGGCGCATCGAGATGATGGACCCGCGCTTCGAGGTGAGCGACGCCAGCGCGGTGATCGACTGGGCCGCCGCGCACCTGCCGCGGCTGCGCATGGACGGCCCGGGCGACCCGCGCGTGGGCATGCTCGGCGAGAGCTACGGCGGCGCCGTGCAGCTGCTGGCGGCCAGCGAGGACCCGCGCATCGACGCCATAGTGCCCATCGCCACCTGGTACGACCTGAGCGACGCCCTGGCCCCGGGCGGCCAGTTGAAGATGGGCTGGGGCGGCGTGCTGCTGGGCCTGGGCATCGCCACCGGCTACGACCTGGGCAAGTTCGCCCAGGCCGACTACCTGCACAGCGCCAGCGGGCGCATGGCCGAACCGGTGCGCGCCGAACTGGCCGCCCACAGCCTGGCGCGCTACTGCGCCGAGGGCCGCCGGCCCCACGCCGACGCCCTGCTGATCCAGGGCCTGCGCGATACCCTGTTCCCCCTCGACCAGGGCCTGCAGATCCGCCAGTGCCTGCGCCAGGGCAGCGCCGACGTGCGCCTGCTGGGCATGCAGGGCGGGCACATCCTGCCACCGCCGCTGCAGGCCTGGAGCGGCCTGCCGCCGTTCAACAACGAACCGGTGATCCACTGCGGCGGGCGCGCCATCGACCTCTACCAGGGCATCCTCGCCTGGTACGAGGAGAAGCTGCGCCAACGCCCCGGCGCCGCCGACAGCGTGCCGTCGCTGTGCGTCAGTCTCGACCTGGACCAGGGCCTGGCGCTGGACGAGCTGCCCGCACCCGGCCCCGTCGTGGCCCTGCCGCCAACGCCGGTGCGCCCGGTCAGCAGCGGCCTCTTGCAGCCCCGCACCTTCATCCCGCTGCAGCAGGTCGCCGAGCCCAGCGCCCTGCTCGGCAGCGCGGAGATTCGCCTGGCCCGGCCGCTCGGCCCGGGCGACCAGGCGCTGCTGTTCGCCTCGCTGGCGATCCGTGGCGCGGACGGCCGCACGCGGGTGCTGGACGAGCAGGTCAAGCCGCTGCTCAACCAGGGCGCCACGCGGCTCAACGCGGTCAGCGCCAGCCTGGCGGCGGGGGACGAGATCGGCCTGCTGGTCAGCGGTTTCAGCGGCCAGTACCTGTTCAACAGTTCCTGGAAGTTCGCCGCGGTGGACCTGCAGGGCGAAGTGCAGCTGCCCGCCCTGCTGCCGCTGCAGCCGCGCCTGGCGGCCGGCCACTGAATCAGCGCAGCGGCCCGGCGGGCGCCTCGTCCAGCTGGGCCAGCAGCATCGGCTCGTCGCCGCCGTCCACCGGCAGCAGCGCCCACTGTTCCTTGTGGCCCAGGCGGCGGTGGCTCTGGCGCACCTGGCTGCCCAGCGGCAGCGGCGCCTTGAAGTGCACGTCCAGGCGCACCTGCTCGGCCAGGCGCCGGCCGGTGAGGCTGCGCGCCAGGCTCCACATACCGTGGGCGAAGGGTTTGCCGAAGCCGTAGCGCGAGGCCATCAGGCGCGACAGGTGCAGCGGGTTGAAGTCGCCGCTCAGGCCGGCGTAGCGCCAGCCGGCGATCTTCGGCACGCGCCACTGCACGCCGGGGTGCGCGGGCACGTCGAGGGTGTGCCACTGGGCGCGCTCGGGCAGCGCGTCGGGCTCGGCGTGGTCGTCGAGGAAGTCGCCGCGGCGCAGGTAGGTGGTGATCGACTGCCAGTAGAGCATGTCGTGGTGCCAGACCTCGGTCGCCACGTCCACCTCCAGCCCCAGCGGGCTGCGCCGGCTGGTGAGGATGCGGCAGTCCAGCTGCAGCTGGGCGTGCTCGTCGAGCATGCGGTAGCGCTGGATGTGGCTGCGCAGGTGGATCAGCCCGAGGATCGACAGCGGCATGCGCGAGCGGCTGAGCAGGCGCAGGTGCAGCGGCAGGCTGATCACCTGCGGGTAGAGCAGCGGCACGCCCAGCGCCGGGTCCAGGCCGAAGTGCTGGCGGTAGGCGCGCAGGTGGCGGGCGTCGAAGCGCAGGCTGCGGCTGTCCATGGCCAGGTTCGGCAGGCGCTCGCCGCGGCCCAGGCCGCGGCGTGGCAACAACATGCGGCTGTAACTGCCCAGCAGCGAGGGCAACTTTCGCTTCACGAGCGGCTCCGGGAGGGGGTGCGCCGCACAGCATGGTCGCTGCGCGGCGCAACGGCAAGTCGCCGAAGGTCGCGGGTCGCAGGCGCCTACAGGCGTCGCAGGTGCACCGTGACTTCCTCGCGGTCGTGGTACAGCTGCTTGCAGCCGATGGCCACGCGCAGGCCGCGCTCGCGGAAACTCTCGCGCAGGCGTTCGAGGATCTTGCGCACCTCGGCGTAGCGCTGCTTCATCGGCAGCTTGAGGTTGACCACCGCCTCGCGGCACAGGCCCTCGCCGATCCAGGTGTCGATCAGCCAGCCGGTGCGCGCCGGCTTCTCGACGATGTCGCAGACCATCCAGTCGACCATCTGCCGCGGGCGGAACACATAGCCGTCGGCGCGCTGGTGGTCCACCAGGCCGGAGTAGATCAGGTTCTCGGCCATGGGCCCGTTGTCCACGGCGATCACCCGCATCTCGCGGTTGACCAGCTGCCAGGTCCAGCCGCCGGGTGCCGCGCCCAGGTCGACGGCGAGCATGTTCGGAGCCAGGCGCTTGTCCCACTCGCCGCGCGGGATGAAGTGGTGCCAGGCCTCTTCCAGCTTGAGGGTGGAGCGGCTGGGCGCCTCGCGGGGGAACCGCAGGCGCGGGATGCCCATCGGCCACATGGCGCTGTTGCGCGGCTCGGCGAGGCCGACGAAGACTTCGCGGCCGGAGCGAAAGGTCAGCAGCAGGCGCGGCAGGCTCGGGTCCTCGCGCAGCTTGCCGGCCTTGACCAGGGCGGCGCGCAGGGGCTTCTCGAACTTGCGGCAGAAAGTCGACAGTTCCTTGCCTTCGTTGCTGTCGAAGACTTCCAGCCACAGGCTGCCGCACAGCGGGTACGGGCCCAGCTCCTCCAGCAGCGCGCCGATGCGGTCCTGCTCGGGCAGTTGCACGAAGCCGGTGCCGCGGGCCCACTGGCGCGGGAAGATCAGCTCGGCGAAGCGCAGGTGGCGCATCAGCCGGTCGGCGCCGTCGGCGTCCTGGCAGACGAACTCGGCATAGGCGGTGGCCGGCTTGGCGCGGGCGTAGCCGGCCACGTCGAGGCCGGCGGCCAGGTCGGAAATCTCCGCGCAGACCTCGTTCTCGAAGCCCGGGCGGCAATGCAGTAGCAGGGTGTTCATCGGGGTGTCTCCTTGGCCGCGCACTATAGTCGCTGCGCGCCCGGCTTTCACCCGGATTCGCCGCACGCCAGGGGAACCCCCGACTGCGGCAAAAGGTCCAGAACCCATGGCAGGACCGCGCGCAGCGGTCTAGTTTGAGAGTTCCGAAGTCGCGATCCAGGGCTTGCCGTGCCCCGGGGAGCGCTTGCCGGAAATCGCCAGGATGCCGCCCGATATGCAGAAGATGACTGCCAATCCGCATTCCTTTTGCGCCAAGCCGGGAAGTCCGCCCGGACTTTCCGCCAGTATCGCAGCGGTGCCGTCGATCACCGGCAGAATCCAGCCTGAGGAGAACGTCATGCCCGCAGTGGACAGCCTGAACAGCCTTCGCACCCTGGAGGTGGGCGGCAAGACCTACCACTATTACAGCCTTCCGGAAGCCGCGAAGCAGCTCGGCGACCTGGACAAGCTGCCGAAGTCGCTCAAGGTGCTTCTGGAAAACCTCCTGCGCTGGGAGGACAACCATACGGTCAACGCCGACGACCTGCGGGCCCTGGCCGGCTGGCTGAAGGAGCGCCGTTCCGACCGCGAGATCCAGTACCGCCCGGCGCGGGTGCTGATGCAGGACTTCACCGGGGTGCCGGCGGTGGTCGACCTGGCCGCCATGCGCGACGCCGTGGCCAAGGCTGGGGGCGATCCGCAGAAGATCAACCCGCTGTCGCCGGTGGACCTGGTCATCGACCACTCGGTGATGGTCGACCGCTACGCCAGCCAGGCCGCCTTCGCCGAGAACGTCGAGATCGAGATGCAGCGCAACGGCGAACGCTACGCCTTCCTGCGCTGGGGCCAGAACGCCTTCGACAACTTCCGCGTGGTGCCGCCGGGCACCGGCATCTGCCACCAGGTCAACCTGGAATACCTGGGCCGCACCGTGTGGACCAGGGACGAGGACGGCCGCACCTACGCCTTCCCCGACACACTGGTCGGCACCGACTCGCACACCACCATGATCAACGGCCTGGGCGTGCTCGGCTGGGGCGTCGGCGGCATCGAGGCCGAGGCGGCCATGCTCGGCCAGCCGGTGTCGATGCTGATTCCCGAGGTGATCGGCTTCAAGCTCACCGGCAAGCTCAAGGAGGGCATCACCGCCACCGACCTGGTGCTCACCGTCACCCAGATGCTGCGGCAGAAGGGCGTGGTGGGGAAATTCGTCGAGTTCTACGGCGACGGCCTGGCCGACCTGCCCCTGGCCGACCGCGCCACCATCGCCAACATGGCCCCGGAATACGGCGCCACCTGCGGCTTCTTCCCGGTGGACGAGATCACCCTGGGCTACCTGCGCCTGTCCGGCCGCCCGGAAGAGACGGTCAAGCTGGTGGAGGCCTACTGCAAGGCCCAGGGCCTATGGCGCGAAAAGGGCCACGAGCCGGTGTTCACCGACGCCCTGCAGCTGGACATGGGCGACGTCGAGGCCAGCCTGGCCGGGCCCAAGCGCCCGCAGGACCGCGTGCCGCTGGGCCAGGTGGGCAAGGCCTTCGCCGACTTCCTCGCGCTGCAGCCCAAGGCCGCGCGCAGCCCGGAGGTCTCACGCCTGCTCAATGAAGGCGGTGGCGGCGCCGCGGTGGGCAGCGCCGAGAGCCAGGGCGTCGAGTACCAGCACGAAGGCAAGAGCTACCACCTGCAGGACGGCGCGGTGGTCATCGCCGCCATCACCTCCTGCACCAACACCTCCAACCCCAGCGTGATGATGGCCGCCGGGCTGCTGGCGAAGAAGGCGCTGGAGAAGGGCCTGCAGCGCAAGCCCTGGGTGAAGAGTTCGCTGGCCCCCGGCTCCAAGGTGGTCACCGACTACTTCAAGGCCGCCGGCCTGACGAAGTACCTGGACGAGCTGGGCTTCGACCTGGTGGGCTACGGCTGCACCACCTGCATCGGCAACTCCGGGCCACTGCTGGAGCCCATCGAGAAGGCCATCCAGCAGGCCGACCTGACGGTGGCCTCGGTGCTCTCCGGCAACCGCAACTTCGAAGGCCGCGTGCACCCGCTGGTGAAGACCAACTGGCTGGCCTCGCCGCCCCTGGTGGTGGCCTACGCCCTGGCCGGCAGCGTGCGCCTGGACCTGACGAAGGACGCCCTGGGCACCGGCAAGGACGGCCAGCCGGTGTACCTGAAGGACATCTGGCCGAGCCAGCGGGAAATCGCCGAGGCGATCCAGAAGGTCGACACCGCCATGTTCCACAAGGAATACGCCGAGGTGTTCCAGGGCGACGAGAAGTGGCGCGCCATCCAGGTGCCGCAGGCGCAGACCTACACCTGGCAGGCCGACTCCACCTACATCCAGCACCCGCCGTTCTTCGAGCACATCGCCGACGCCCCGCCGAAGGTGGCCGACATCGAGAAGGCCCGGGTGCTGGCGGTGCTGGGCGACTCGGTGACCACCGACCACATCTCCCCCGCCGGCAACATCAAGAAGGACAGCCCCGCCGGGCGCTACCTCAGCGAGCACGGCGTGGCCTACGCCGACTTCAACTCCTACGGCTCGCGGCGCGGCAACCACGAGGTGATGATGCGCGGCACCTTCGCCAACATCCGCATCAAGAACGAGATGCTCGGCGGCGAGGAAGGCGGCAACACCCTGCACGTGCCCAGCGGCGAGAAGCTGGCGATCTACGACGCGGCCATGCGCTACCAGGCCGAGGGCACGCCGCTGCTGATCATCGCCGGCAAGGAGTACGGCACCGGCTCGTCCCGCGACTGGGCAGCCAAGGGCACCAACCTGCTGGGGGTGAAGGCGGTGATCGCCGAGAGCTTCGAGCGCATCCACCGCTCCAACCTGGTGGGCATGGGCGTGCTGCCGCTGCAGTTCACCGGCGGCCAGGAGCGCAAGGCGCTGAACCTCACCGGCAAGGAAGTGCTGAACATCCGCGGCCTGGACGGCGAGCTGAAGCCGCACATGACGCTGAAGGTGGAAGTCACCCGCGAGGACGGCAAGCAGGACAGCTTCGAGGTGCTGTGCCGCATCGACACCCTCAACGAGGTGGAGTACTTCAAGGCCGGGGGGATCCTGCACTACGTGCTGCGCAGCTTGATCTGAGGGCTGCGCGAGGACGCTTTCGCAGGATGGGTTGAGCTTGCGAAACCCATGCGGTTGCAGTGATGGGTATCGCTTCGCTCAACCCATCCTACGGAGCGCGGTGTTTGTAGGAGCGCGCCCTGCGCGCGATTCGCGGGCAGGGCCCGCTCCTACGGTTTCCCCTTTCGCACCATACTCCCCTTGTAGGAGCGAGCTTGCTCGCGAATGAGCCCCGCAGAGGAGTCTGTTCGCGAGCAAGCTCGCTCCTACGAGAAGCCGTGCCCGCGCCTTTCATTCGGGCCAGGTCCGACGGACAAAACCTATGAGCTCATAGGAAAATCTCTTACGACTATGTGACAAGTAGCATTTTGATATCGTCCACTGCCAATATTCCCACGCCAAATATCGAACAAGGCTTCAACTTCCGTTGATTCCGGCCGATAACAAAACCGTCACATTGCCTTCTTCGTGGACCTTGCCCTGAATGCGCAACAACCAGCCCATCACCCAGCGTGAACGCACCTACCCGGCGGAACAACGCCTGATCTCCACCACCAACAGCCGTGGCGTGATCACCTATGCCAACGATGCCTTCATCGACATCAGCGGCTTCGCGCGGGACGAGCTGGTGGGCTCGCCGCACAACCTGGTGCGCCATCCGGACGTGCCGCCCGCGGTGTTCGCCCACATGTGGGCCACGCTGAAGAACGGCAAGCCGTGGATGGGCATCGTCAAGAACCGCTGCAAGAACGGCGACCACTACTGGGTCAGCGCCTACGTCACGCCCATCTTCGAGCGCGACGAGATCGTCGGCTACGAGTCGGTGCGCGTGCGCCCCACCGCCGAGCAGGTGGAGCGCGCCCAGGCCCTGTACCAGCGGATCAACACCGGCAAGCCGGCGATCCCGCGCCGCGACCTGTGGCTGCCGGTGCTGCTGGACTGGCTGCCGTTCATCCTGATCAGCCAGGTGGCCTTCCTCATCGGCGTCTGGCTCGACTCGCACTGGGGCTTCGCCCTCGCCGCCCTGCTCGCCGTCCCCCTCGGCCTGGCCGGCCTGGGCTGGCAGCAGCGCGGCCTCAAGCGCCTGCTGCGCCTGGCCGAGCAGACTACCTCGGACCCGCTGATCGCCCAGATGTACACCGACAGCCGCGGCGCCCAGGCGCGCCTGGAAATGTCCATCCTCAGCCAGGAAGCGCGCCTGAAGACCTGCCTGACGCGCCTGCAGGACACCGCCGAGCAGCTCACCGCCCAGGCCCGCCAGGCCGATACCCTGGCCCACCACAGCTCCTCCGGCCTGGAACGCCAGCGCGTGGAGACCGAGCAGGTGGCCACCGCGGTCAACCAGATGGCCGCCACCACCCAGGAAGTGGCGAACAACGTGCAGCGCACCGCCGACGCCACGCGCCAGGCCAACGAGCTGACGCGCCGCGGCCGCAGCGTGGCCAGCGAGACCCGCGAGGCCATCCAGCGCCTGTCCGCCTCGGTGGGCGAGACGGGCCTGGCGGTGAGCCAACTGGCCCAGGACAGCAACGAGATCGGCGGCGTGGTCGACGTGATCAAGGGCATCGCCGACCAGACCAACCTGCTGGCGCTCAACGCCGCCATCGAAGCGGCCCGCGCCGGCGAGATGGGCCGCGGCTTCGCCGTGGTGGCCGACGAGGTGCGCTCGCTGGCCCAGCGCACCGCCGAATCCACCGAGCAGATCCACGGCCTGATCGCCAAGCTGCAGCAAACCGCCGAGGGCGCGGTGAGCGCCATGGAAGTCGGCCGCCGCCAGGCCGACGAAGGCGTGGAGCGGGTGCTGCTGGCCGACCAGGCGCTGTCGGGCATCAGCGACTCGGTAGCCAACATCGCCGACATGGCCAACCAGATCGCCGCGGCGGCCGAGGAACAGAGCGCGGTGGCCGAGGAGATCAACCGCAACATCGCCACCATCGCTCAACTGGCCGACCAGACCTCCGACGAGGCCCAGCGCACCGCGCTGCTGAGCGAGGAGCTGACGGGGACGGCGCAGAGCCAGTATTCGCTGGTGGAGCGGTTCAACCGCTGAGTGTTGGCGTAGGGCGTACAACCGTTCGCGGTTGTACGCCGATACACCCCTCATCTATCCGGCTCCGTGGCCGGGAGCGGAGCGCCCTCAAGCAGGTGCTTCGGGTTCAAGTCCGCAGTGTTTGGATGCCAAGGTCAGGCGGCGGATAACCGCGAACGGTTATTCGCCCTACGCTCCATGGAAGGAGCGAGCTTGCTCGCGAACAGAGCGTCGCCTGGTTCAGCTTCGGAGCTACGCTGAAGTCCGTAACCCTCTCCCCAGCCCTCTCCCTGAAGGGAGAGGGGGCTTGTCCGTGCCAAGAGGAGGAATGGTTTCAGCCGGTAATTTCTGTGCTAGCCGGCTAACGCCGAAACATCAGCATCTGCCCAACGGTCCCCTCTCCCTTCAGGGAGAGGGTTAGGGAGAGGGCGCGCGGTCAAGCCGGGTACCGAAACCACCGGCAGAACGCCATTCGCAAGCAAGCTCGCCCCTACGAAAGCCCCTCCAGAAACCCCGCCACCACCTCCGCCGCGCTCTCCAGATGCTGCTCATGAGTCAGACCTGACGCCTTCAGCGGCTTCAGGTCATGGTCCGCCGCCGCCAGCCACTCGACGCGGATCGCCGGCGACAGCACGTATCCCGCCACATGCGCCCGGTCGCCCAGGGCGTCGCGTTCGCCCTGGACGATCAGCGTCGGCGTGCGCAGTTCGGCCAGGTGGGCCACCCGCGGCTTCTCCGGCTTGCCTACGGCGTAGAAGGGGTAGCCCAGGCACACCAGGGCGTCGGCGCCCAGTTCGTCGGCCAGCAGGCTGGCCATGCGCCCGCCCATGGACTTGCCGCCGATGGCCAGCGTGCCCTGCACCTGCCCACGCACCTGCTCGAACACCTGGCGCCAGCACTCCAGCAGCTGCTTCTGCGGGTTCGGCGGGCGCCGGCGGCCGTCCTCGCGGCGGGCGGCCATGTAGGGGAACTCGAAACGCGCCACAGCCACGCCCCGGGCGGCCAGGCTCCGGGCTATTTCGTCCATGAACGGGCTGTCCATGGGTGCGCCGGCGCCATGGGCCAGGACGAGGGTTGCCGACACCGTGCCGACCGGCCGGTTCCACAGCAGCGACAAAGCGCCACACTCCCCCGCCGGGCCGGCCGCCGAGGGCGATTGATCAAAATCAATATTCGGTTTCCGGGGTTTATCCATTCTTCGCTCCGCTAGTTGCGTAATTAGTACCTGTCCCTGGGGGAGGGGCGGCGTTCGCCGTAAGGAACCCGCCGGGATGGGCTAGCCCATAACCGTGGATGGAAGCCCATATACCATGAGCACAACCAATCAGACCGCTTATAACTACAAGGTGGTCCGCCAGTTCGCCGTGATGACGGTGATCTGGGGAATCGTCGGCATGCTGGTCGGCGTCGTCATCGCCGCCCAGCTGGTGTGGCCGGAACTCAACCTCGGCTTGCCGTGGACGAGCTTCGGACGCCTGCGCCCGCTGCACACCAATGCCGTGATCTTCGCCTTCGGTGGCTGCGCCCTGTTCGCCACCAGCTACTACGCGGTGCAGCGTACCTGCCAGGTACGCCTGTTCTCCGACACCCTGGCCTCCTTCACCTTCTGGGGCTGGCAGCTGGTGATCCTGCTGGCCGCCATCAGCCTGCCGCTGGGCTACACCTCCTCCAAGGAGTACGCCGAGCTGGAATGGCCGATCGACATCCTCATCACCATCGTCTGGGTCGCCTACGCCGTGGTGTTCTTCGGCACCCTGGTGAAGCGCAAGACCAAGCACATCTATGTGGGCAACTGGTTCTTCGGCGGCTTCATCCTGACCGTGGCGCTGCTGCACGTGGTCAACAACCTGGAGCTGCCGGTCAGCTTCATGAAGTCGTACTCCATCTACTCCGGCGCCACCGACGCCATGGTCCAGTGGTGGTACGGCCACAACGCCGTGGGCTTCTTCCTCACCGCCGGCTTCCTGGGGATGATGTACTACTTCGTGCCCAAGCAGGCCGAGCGTCCGGTGTACTCCTATCGCCTGTCGATCGTGCACTTCTGGGCACTGATCGCCGTGTACATCTGGGCCGGCCCGCACCACCTGCACTACACCGCCCTGCCGGACTGGGCGCAGTCCCTCGGCATGGTGATGTCGCTGATCCTCCTGGCGCCCTCCTGGGGCGGCATGATCAACGGCA
This sequence comes from Pseudomonas sp. A6, assembly GCF_052367875.1. Taxonomy (NCBI): domain Bacteria; kingdom Pseudomonadati; phylum Pseudomonadota; class Gammaproteobacteria; order Pseudomonadales; family Pseudomonadaceae; genus Pseudomonas; species Pseudomonas sp. A6. The sequence continues at coordinate 4,394,379 of NZ_CP198970.1, forward strand.
TGATGACCCTCTCCGGGGCCTGGCATAAGCTACGCAGCGACCCCATCCTGCGCTTCCTGGTGGTGTCCCTGGCCTTCTACGGCATGTCCACCTTCGAAGGCCCGATGATGGCCATCAAGACCGTCAACGCCCTCTCCCACTACACCGACTGGACCATCGGCCACGTGCATGCCGGCGCCCTCGGCTGGGTCGCCATGGTCTCCATCGGCTCGCTGTACCACATGATCCCGAAAGTGTTCGGCCGCGAGCAGATGCACAGCGTGGGCCTGATCAACACGCACTTCTGGCTGGCCACCATCGGCACCGTGCTCTACATCGCCTCGATGTGGGTCAACGGCATCACCCAGGGCCTGATGTGGCGTGCGGTCAACGCCGACGGCACCCTCACCTACTCCTTCGTCGAAGCGCTCGCCGCCGGCCACCCGGGCTACGTGGTGCGCATGATCGGCGGCGCCGTGTTCCTCAGCGGCATGCTGATCATGGCCTACAACACCTGGCGCACCATCGCCTCCTCCAAAGCCGAGGAAGCTGAAGCGGCCGCCCAGATTCCCGCCGTCGCAGGAGCCCACTGATGAAACACGAAGTACTCGAGAAGAACGTCGGCCTGCTGGCCCTGTGCATGGCCGTGGCCGTGAGCATCGGCGGCCTGACGCAGATCGTCCCGCTGTTCTTCCAGGACGTCACCAACACCCCGGTGGAAGGCATGAAGCCCTACACCGCCCTGCAGCTGGAAGGCCGCGACATCTACATCCGCGAGGGCTGCGTCGGCTGCCACTCGCAGATGATCCGTCCGTTCCGCGCCGAGACCGAGCGTTACGGCCACTACTCCGTGGCCGGCGAGAGCGTCTGGGACCACCCCTTCCTGTGGGGCTCCAAGCGTACCGGTCCGGACCTGGCCCGCGTCGGCGGCCGCTACTCCGACGACTGGCACCGCGCGCACCTGTACAACCCGCGCAACGTGGTGCCGGAGTCGAAGATGCCGGCCTACCCCTGGCTGGTCGAGAACAAGCTCGACGGCAAGGACATCGAAGGCAAGCTCAAGGCCATGCGCACCCTCGGCGTGCCCTACACCGACGAGGACATCGCCGGCGCCCGCGAGAGCGTCCAGGGCAAGACCGAGATGGACGCCGTGGTGGCCTACCTGCAAGGCCTGGGCACAGCGATCAAGAACAAGCGGTGATGGCCATGGACATCGGAACCATCCGCGGCCTCGGCACCGTCGTGGTGATGCTCGCCTTCATCGGCGTCACCCTCTGGGCCTACAGCGGCAAGCGCAAGCAACGCTTCGACGCCGACGCCCTGCTGCCCTTCGCCGACGATCCGCAGGCTCTGCGCCACGCCGAGCATGAACAAGCTTCTGGGAGCAACAAAGCATGACTACCTTCTGGAGTCTGTACATCACCGTACTGACCGTCGGATCGCTGATCGCCCTGCTATGGCTGGTCTTCGCCACCCGCAGCGGCGAGACCAAGGGCGCCACCGACCAGACCATGGGGCACTCCTTCGACGGTATCGAGGAATACGACAACCCGCTGCCGCGCTGGTGGTTCCTGCTGTTCGTGGGCACCATCGTCTTCGCCGTCGGCTACCTGGCCCTGTACCCGGGCCTGGGCAACTGGAAAGGCGTGCTGCCCGGCTACGACGGCGGCTGGACCCAGGTCAAGCAGCTGGAACGCGAGCAGGCCCTGGCCGACGAGAAATACGCGCCGATCTTCGCCAAGTACTCGGCCATGTCCGTCGAAGACGTGGCCAAGGACGCGCAGGCCATGAAGACCGGCGAACGCCTGTTCGCCACCTACTGCTCGATCTGCCACGGCTCCGACGCCAAGGGCGCCATGGGCTTCCCCAACCTGACCGACCAGGACTGGCGCTGGGGCGGCGACGCGCAAACCATCCAGACCACCATCCTCGGCGGCCGCCACGCGGTGATGCCGGCCTGGGGCGAGGTGCTGGGCGACCAGGGCGTGCATGACGTGGCCGCGTTCGTCACCACCAAGCTGGACGGCCGCAAGCTGCCCGAAGGCGTGACCGATGCCCAGGTGGCCAATGGCGAGAAACTCTTCGCCACCACCTGCGTCGCCTGCCACGGCCCGGAAGGCAAGGGCACCGCCGCCCTGGGCGCGCCGGACCTGACCCATCCGGGTGCGTTCATCTACGGCTCGGGCTTCGCCCAGCTGCAGCAGACCATCCGCCATGGCCGCCAGGGCCAGATGCCGGCGCAGGAAGCCTACCTGGGCAAGGACAAGGTCCACGTCCTGGCCGCCTACATCTACAACATTTCCCGTCCGGAAAACGCCAACTGATCCACCCTCCGCTCGCGCCCGCCCGGGCGCGAGCAACTTCCGCGCAGTTACGCGACCAAGTGTCGCACCTCGCGCGCGCCATTCCTTCACACTGCTCTAGATCAAGACTAAGCTCATTCCATCCGTGAGTCGGCAGTAATTGGGGGAATCCCTACGCTTGTCAGGGTTTCCACGCCGATAGAAAGCCAGAAAAACATTGGCAGAAATGCCTTCAAAGCAGCATGCGCAGCGGCTCCGGGGCTTATTCCGGCGCGTTGCATTGCCTACTGGCTTTCTACATACTTGCCGCCGTTTTTTGTCCCTAAATAGCAAAAAAACCGTGGAACCTTAGAATGAGCACAGCAATCAGTCCGACTGCTTATAACTATAAGGTAATCCGCCAGTTCGCCATCATGACGGTGGTCTGGGGGATACTAGGAATGGGGATGGGGGTTTTCATCGCCTCACAGTTGGTATGGCCCGAGTTGAACTTCGGCCTGCCGTGGACGAGTTTCGGGCGACTTCGCCCGTTGCACACCAACCTGGTGATCTTCGCCTTCGGCGGCTGTGCTCTGTTCGCAACCTCCTACTACGTGGTGCAACGCACCTGCCAGACCCGCCTGATCTCCGATAGCCTCGCCGCCTTCACCTTCTGGGGCTGGCAGGCAGTGATCGTGCTGGCCGGCATCACCCTGCCGCTGGGCTACACCTCCTCCAAGGAGTACGCCGAGCTGGAATGGCCGATCGACATCCTGATCGCCATCGTCTGGGTCACCTACGCCGTGGTGTTCTTCGGCACCATCGTCAAGCGCCAGACCAAGCACATCTACGTGGGCAACTGGTTCTACGGCGGCTTCATCCTGGTGACCGCGATGCTGCACATCGTCAACAACCTGGAGATCCCGGTCGGCTGGTTCAAGTCCTACTCCATCTATGCCGGCGCCACCGACGCCATGGTCCAGTGGTGGTACGGCCACAACGCCGTGGGCTTCTTCCTGACCACCGGCTTCCTCGGCATGATGTACTACTTCGTGCCCAAGCAGGCCGAGCGCCCGGTCTACTCCTACCGCCTGTCCATCGTCCACTTCTGGGCGCTGATCACCCTGTACATCTGGGCCGGTCCGCACCACCTGCACTACACCGCGCTGCCGGACTGGGCGCAGTCCCTGGGCATGGTGATGTCGCTGATCCTCCTGGCCCCGAGCTGGGGCGGCATGATCAACGGCATGATGACCCTCTCCGGCGCCTGGCATAAGCTGCGCACCGACCCGATCCTGCGCTTCCTGGTGGTGTCCCTCGCCTTCTACGGCATGTCCACCTTCGAAGGCCCGATGATGGCCATCAAGACGGTGAACTCGCTGTCCCACTACACCGACTGGACCATCGGCCACGTGCACGCCGGCGCCCTCGGCTGGGTGGCGATGATCTCCATCGGCTCGCTGTACCACATGATCCCGAAAGTGTTCGGCCGCGAGCAGATGCACAGCACCGGCCTGATCAACGCGCACTTCTGGCTCGCCACCATCGGCACCGTGCTCTACATCGCCTCGATGTGGGTCAACGGCATCACCCAGGGCCTGATGTGGCGCGCGGTGAACACCGACGGCACCCTCACCTACTCCTTCGTGGAAGCGCTGCAGGCCAGCCACCCGGGCTTCATGGTCCGTGCGCTGGGCGGCTTCTTCTTCGCCTTCGGCATGCTGCTGATGGCCTACAACACCTTCCGTACCGTGCGTGGCTACAACGCTGCTGAAGTCGATGCCGCTGCCCGCATTCCCGCCGTAGGAGCTCATTGATGAAGCACGAAGCAGTCGAGAAGAACATCGGCCTGCTGGCCTTCTTCATGGTCATAGCCGTGAGCATCGGCGGCCTGACGCAGATCGTCCCGCTGTTCTTCCAGGACGTGACCAACAAGCCGGTGGAAGGCATGAAGCCGCGCACCGCGCTGGAGCTCGAGGGCCGTGACATCTATATCCGCGAAGGCTGCGTCGGCTGCCACTCGCAGATGATCCGCCCGTTCCGCGCCGAGACCGAGCGCTACGGCCACTACTCCGTCGCCGGCGAGAGCGTCTGGGACCACCCCTTCCTGTGGGGCTCCAAGCGTACCGGTCCGGACCTGGCCCGCGTCGGCGGCCGCTACTCCGACGACTGGCACCGCGCGCACCTATACAACCCGCGCAACGTGGTGCCGGAATCGAAGATGCCGGCCTACCCCTGGCTGGTCGAGAACAAGCTCGACGGCAAGGACATCGAAGGCAAGCTGCAGGCCATGCGCACCCTCGGCGTGCCCTACACCGACGAAGACATCGCCGGCGCTCGCGATGCCGTCAAGGGCAAGACCGAGATGGACGCCCTGGTGGCCTACCTGCAGGGCCTGGGCACGATCATCAAGAGCAAACGGTGACAGCAGATGGATATCGGGACGATTCGCGGCCTCGGCACCGTCGTAGTGATGGTCGCCTTCATCGGCGTACTGCTCTGGGCCTACAGCGGCAAGCGCAAGCAGCGCTTCGACGACGACGCCCTGCTGCCCTTCGCGGACGACCCGGCAGCCATGAAGCACGTCGAGAAAGAACAAGCTTCTAGGAGCAACAAAGAATGACAACCTTCTGGAGTCTGTACGTCACCGTACTTACCCTGGGCACCATCTTCGCCCTGGCCTGGCTGCTGTTCGCCACCCGCCGCGGCCAGCGCAGCGAAGCCACCGACGAAACCGTCGGCCACTCCTTCGACGGCATCGAGGAGTACGACAACCCGCTGCCGAAGTGGTGGTTCATGCTGTTCGTCGCCACCTTCATCTTCGCCCTCGGCTACCTGGTCCTGTACCCGGGCCTGGGCAACTGGAAGGGTCTGCTGCCGGGCTACCAGGAAGTCAGCGACGGCAAGCCCTTCGCCAATGGCCAGCCGGGTTGGACCGGCGTGCACCAGTGGGAGAAGGAAATGGCCAAGGCCGACGAGAAATATGGGCCGATCTTCGCCAAATTCGCCGCCATGCCCATCGAAGATGTGGCCAAGGACCCGCTGGCGCTGAAGATGGGCGGCCGCCTGTTCGCCTCCAACTGCTCGGTCTGCCACGGCTCCGACGCCAAGGGCGCCTACGGCTTCCCCAACCTGACCGACCAGGACTGGCGCTGGGGCGGTGCCACCGCGGACATCGAGACCACCATCAAGGGTGGCCGTCACGCCGCCATGCCGGCCTGGGGCGAAGTCCTGGGCGACCAGGGCGTGCATGACGTGGCCGCCTTCGTCACCAGCAAGCTGGACGGCCGCAAGCTGCCCGAAGGCGTGACCGACGAGCAGGTCGCCAACGGCGGCAAGATCTTCGCCACCACCTGCGTCGCCTGCCACGGTCCGGAAGGCAAGGGCACCGCCGCCATGGGCGCGCCCAACCTGACGCACCCGGCCGCCTTCATCTACGGCTCGAGCTTCTCCCAGCTGCAGCAGACCATCCGCTACGGCCGCCAGGGCCAGATGCCGGCTCAGTTGGAACGCCTCGGCGGCGACCAGGTGCACCTGCTGGCCGCCTACGTGTACAGCCTGTCCCAGGGTGATGCGCAGAAGAGCGAATAAGCGCTTCCGCCCTCCCCTCGCAACACCCAGCGGCGCCGGTTCCTACCGGCGCCGCTCTATTTCGGGGGACGAAAAATCTTCCGAATATTCTGACGCGACCAACGGTCGCACCGTTGCACACCGGGCCAAGTCGTATCATGTTTAGGCGTGCAGCCATATCCTGACCCTTTCGGCATGTATCGACAGGGCGCCCTCCCACTGCCGTGGTACGCACTGATGAGCAAACAGATTCCCGTGCAAGACGTCACACCGCCCGCGAAGAAGGGTGGAGAGAACGTCGACTTATATGCCTCCCGCGAGAAGATCTACACCCGGGCCTTCACCGGGTTCTTCCGCAACCTGCGCCGTGTCGGCGGCGCTTTCCTGTTCCTTCTCTACTTCGGCACCGTGTGGCTGACCTGGAACGGTCGGCAGGCGGTGTGGTGGGACCTGCCCGAGCGCAAGTTCTACATCTTCGGCGCCACCTTCTGGCCGCAGGACTTCATCCTCCTCTCCGGGTTGCTGATCATCAGCGCCTTCGGGCTGTTCTTCATCACGGTGTTCGCCGGCCGCGTCTGGTGCGGCTACACCTGCCCGCAGAGCGTGTGGACCTGGATCTTCATGTGGTGCGAGAAGGTCACCGAAGGCGACCGCAACCAGCGCATGAAGCTGGACAGGGCGCCGATGAGCGGCAACAAGCTGCTGCGCAAGACCGCCAAGCACACGCTGTGGCTGCTGATCGGCCTGGTCACCGGCCTGACCTTCGTCGGCTACTTCGCCCCCATCCGCGAACTGCTGATGGACCTGGTCACCGGCGAGGCCGACGGCTGGGCCTACTTCTGGGTCGGCTTCTTCACCCTGGCCACCTACGGCAACGCCGGCTGGCTGCGCGAGCAGGTGTGCATCTACATGTGCCCCTACGCGCGCTTCCAGAGCGTGATGTTCGACAAGGACACCCTGATCGTCTCCTACGACCCGCGCCGCGGCGAGAAGCGCGGCCCGCGCAAGAAGACCCTGGACTACAAGGCCCAGGGCCTGGGCGACTGCATCGACTGCACCATGTGCGTACAGGTCTGCCCCACCGGCATCGACATCCGCGACGGCCTGCAGATCGAATGCATCGGCTGCGCCGCGTGCATCGACGCCTGCGACAGCATCATGGACAAGATGGGCTACCCGCGCGGGCTGATCAGCTACACCACCGAGCACAACCTGTCCGGGCAGAAGACGCACCTGGTGCGCCCGCGCCTGATCGGCTACGCCATCGCCCTGTGCGTGATGATGAGCCTGCTGGCCACCGCCATCGTGATCCGCCCGCTGGTGGGCTTCGACGTCAGCAAGGACCGCGTGCTCTACCGCGAGAACGCCGAAGGCCGGATCGAGAACGTCTACAGCCTGAAGATCATGAACAAGGACCAGCGCGACCACACCTACGTGCTCGGCGCCAAGGGCCTGGAAGGCCTGACTCTGGAAGGCCGCAAGGAAGTCCAGGTGGCCGCCGGCGACATCCTCGCCATGCCGGTGGAACTGGCAGTGGACCCGGACAAGCTACCGTCCAGCACCAACAAGATCACCTTCACCATCCAGTCGGTGGACGAGCCGTCCATCAGCAAGGAAGCCGACAGCCGCTTCATCGGCCCGGTCGTACGCTGAACCCCGGCTGAACCGCAACGCATCCCGCCCCCGCGGCGGGATGCCAGCGGCACGCGGAGCACGTAGAATCCGCCCCACCCAGGCGCGCCGCCCACCCCTCGGGCAGGCCGCTTCCGCCCCGCGGACCACGAGAGAGAAAACCCATGCAGTCGGCGCCCGCCCAACAACCCTGGTACAAGCACCTCTGGCCCTGGATCCTCATCGGCATGCTCGCCACATCGGTGTTCCTCAGCCTGACGATGGTGCGCATCGCCGTGGAGAACCAGGACACCCTGGTCAACGACAACTACTACGAGGCCGGCAAGGGCATCAACCGCTCGCTGGACCGCGAGCACCTGGCCCAGCAACTGCACATGCAGGCCCAGGTGCGCCTGGACAAGCTCACCGGCGAGGTCGAGGTGCGCCTGAAGGGCGATAGCCAGCCGGCGCAGCTGACCCTCAACCTGATCTCCCCCACCCTGGAATCCCAGGACCGCCACGTCGCCCTGCTGCCGGCCAACGAACCGGGCCGCTACACCGGCCGCCTGGACAGCGCCGTCGAAGGGCGCCGCTTCGTCGAACTGCTCGGCGAGCAGGACGGCAAGGCCTGGCGCCTGTTCGAAGAAGAGAAGCTCATCGCCGACGGCGAGATCCTCCTCGGCGACGAACCCCTCAAGGGGGATGAAGTCCAGCGCCCATGAGCGCCCCCCTGCCCTGCTACCACTGCGCACTGCCGGTCCCGTCCGGCAGCCGCTTCACCGCCCGGGTCCTCGGCGAGACCCGCGAATTCTGCTGCCCCGGCTGCCAGGCCGTGGCCGAGGCCATAGTCGCCGGCGGCCTGGAAGGCTATTACCGGCACCGCACCGAGACGGCCGCCAACCCCGAGGCGCTGCCGGCGCAACTGGGCGACGAACTGGCCCTGCTCGACCGCCCCGACGTGCAGCAGCCCTTCGTCCAGCACCAGGGCGAACTGGCCGAGACCACCCTGATCCTCGAAGGCATCAGCTGCGCCGCCTGCGGCTGGCTGATCGAAAAACACCTGCGCCGGCTGCCGGCGGTGGCCGAGGCCGGGCTCAACCTGTCCAACCACCGCCTGCACGTGCGCTGGGCCGACGGCCAGCTGCCGCTCAGTGGCCTGCTCGCCGAGCTGCGCCGGATCGGCTACGCCGCCCACCCCTACCAGCCGGACAAGGCCGCCGAGCAGCTCGCCGAAGAGAACCGCCGTTCCCTGCGCCAGCTGGGCGTGGCCGGCATGCTGTGGTTCCAGGCGATGATGGCGACCATGGCCACCTGGCCGGAATTCAACATCGACCTCAGCGCCGAGATGCACGAAATCCTGCGCTGGGTGGCGATGTTCCTCACCACGCCGATCGTCTTCTACTCCTGCCAGCCGTTCTTCCGCGGCGCCCTGCGCGACCTGCGCACGCGCCACCTGACCATGGACGTCTCGGTGTCCCTGGCCATCGGCGGCGCCTACCTGGCCGGCATCTGGACCGCCATCACCGGCAAGGGCGACCTGTACTTCGACGCGGTGGGCATGTTCGCCCTGTTCCTGCTCGCCGGCCGCTACCTGGAGCGCCGCGCCCGCGAGCGCACGGCGGCGGCCACCGCACAACTGGTCAACCTACTGCCGGCCTCCTGCCTGCGCCTGGACGAAGCCGGCAACAGCCAGCGCATCCTGCTCAGCGAACTGCGCATCGGCGACCGCGTGCTGGTGCCGCCGGGCGCGGTGCTGCCGGCCGATGGCCTGATCCTCGCCGGCCAGTCCAGCGTCGACGAATCCCTGCTCACCGGCGAATACCTGCCGCAGCCGCGCCAGGCCGGCGACAGCGTCACCGGCGGCACCCTCAACGTCGAAGGTCCGCTGACCCTGCAGGTACAGGCCCTGGGCGACGACAGCCGGCTGTCGGCCATCGTCCGCCTGCTGGAGCGCGCCCAGGCCGACAAGCCGCGCCTGGCGCAGCTCGCCGACAGCGCCGCGCAATGGTTCCTGCTGGTGCTGCTGGCGCTGGCCGCGGTAGTCGGCCTGTTCTGGTGGCAGCACGACGCCTCGCGGGCCTTCTGGGTGGTCCTGTCGATGCTGGTCGCCACCTGCCCCTGCGCCCTCTCCCTGGCCACGCCCACCGCCCTCACCGCGGCCACCGGCAGCCTGCACAAGCTCGGCCTGCTGCTCACCCGCGGCCACGTGCTGGAAGGCCTGAAGCGCATCGACACGGTGATCTTCGACAAGACCGGCACCCTGACCGAAGGCCGCCTGACCCTGCGCGCCGTGCAGCCCCTAGGCGAACTCGGCGGCGAACGCTGCCTGGCCCTGGCCGCGGCCCTGGAAAACCGTTCCGAACACCCCATCGCCCGCGCCTTCGGCCGCGCCCCGCAACCCGCCGAGGCCGTGGAAAGCCACCCCGGCCTGGGCCTGGAAGGCGTGGTCGACGGCCAGCGCCTGCGCATCGGCCAGGCCGCCTTCGTCTGCGCCCTGAGCGGCCAGCCCGCGCCGGCCATGCCCAATGAGCACGGCCAGTGGCTGCTGCTGGGCGATGCGCGCGGCCCACTGGCCTGGCTGGTGCTCGACGACCGCCTGCGCGACGACGCCCCGGCCCTGCTGCAGGCCTGCCGCGAGCGCGGCTGGCGCACCCTGCTGCTGTCCGGCGACAGCTCGCCGATGGTGCAGAGCGTGGCCGCCGAACTGGGCATCGACGAAGTCCACGGCGGCCTGCGCCCGGACGACAAGCTGGCGATCCTCAAGCAGTTGCACGGCGAAGGCCGCCACGTGCTGATGCTCGGCGACGGCGTCAACGACGTGCCGGTGCTGGCCGCCGCCGACATCAGCGTGGCCATGGGCAGCGCCACCGACCTGGCCAAGACCAGCGCCGACGCGGTGCTGCTGTCCAACCGCCTGGACAGCCTGGTGCAGGCCTTCGTCCTGGCCCGCCGCACCCGCCGGGTGATCGTCGAGAACCTGGTCTGGGCGGGGTTGTACAATGGCCTGATGCTGCCCTTCGCCGCCCTCGGCTGGATCACCCCCGCCTGGGCGGCCATCGGCATGTCGGTCAGCTCGCTGACCGTGGTGCTCAACGCCCTGCGCCTGACCCGCGTGCGCGCCCTGCCGGCGGCCCCCGAAGCCGCGCCGCTGGCCATCCCGCTCGCCGCCCACTGAAGGCGCGCAGGCCTTTTCAACGGAGTCGATATGCCCGCTCTCTACGTAATGATCCCGGTGGCGCTGATCATCGTCGCCATCGCCGTCTGGATCTTTTTCTGGGCGGTGAACAGCGGCCAGTACGACGACATGGACGGCCCGGCCCACAGCATCCTGTTCGACGACGAGGACCCCAAGCACCAGGCCGGCATCGACGAGGCCGAAGGCACCAGGGACGCCCAGGCCGAAGCCCGGGACAAGGACTCGCGCGATGCTTGAGCTGGCGCCCATGCTGGCGTCCGCGCTGATCCTCGGCCTGCTCGGCGGCGGCCACTGCCTGGGCATGTGCGGCGGCCTGATGGGCGCGCTGACCCTGGCCATTCCAGCGGAACAGCGCGGGCGCCGCCTGCAGCTGCTGCTGGCCTACAACCTCGGGCGCATCCTCAGCTACGCCGCCGCCGGCCTGCTGCTGGGCCTGGCCGGCTGGGCCATCGCCAGCACCCCCTTCGCCTCGGCGCTGCGCGTGGTCGCCGGCCTGCTGCTGATCGCCATGGGCCTGTACCTGGCCGGCTGGTGGAGCGGCCTGACGCGCATCGAGGCCCTCGGCCGGGGCCTGTGGAAATACATCCAGCCCTTCGCCAGCCGCCTGCTGCCGGTGGCCAGCGTGCCGCGCGCGCTGCTGCTCGGCGCGCTCTGGGGCTGGCTGCCCTGCGGTCTGGTCTACAGCACCCTGCTGTGGACCAGCAGCCAGGGCTCGGCGCTGGAAAGCGCGCTGCTGATGCTGGCCTTCGGCCTGGGCACCTGGCCGGTGCTGCTGGCCACCGGGCTGGCCGCCGAACGCATCACGGCGCTGCTGCGCAAGCGCAGCGTGCGCATGGCCGGCGGCCTGCTGGTGATCCTCTTCGGCCTGTGGACCCTGCCCGGGCCGCACCAGGCGTGGCTGATGGGCCACGCGATGCACTGATCCCCCGCGCTTTTCGTAGGAGCGAGCTTGCTCGCGAACAGGCTTCACCTTGGTGCCTCGCCCGAAGAGCGCCCTCTCCCTAACCCTCTCCCTGAAGGGAGAGGGGACCGTTGGGCAGGGTTTGATGTTATGGCGTTAGCCGGCTAGTGCAGTGGCTACCGGCGGAAACCATCACCTTTCTCGGCACGGACAGGCCCCCTCTCCCTTCAGGGCGGGGCGCGCAGCCGAGGGCTGGGGAGAGGGTCACGGACTCCACCCCAACTCCAAAGCCAACCCCAACACCACTGCTCACAAGCAAGCCCCTCCAACGAGGTACCCCCTGCGACCGCTTGATGCAGGTCAAGAGGCTTTTCCCACAGTCTCCCTAGACTGCGCCGAAAAGCTCGCCTGATTCGGGGACTGCGGCATGCTCGACAATATCCGCTGGGACACAGATCTGATCCGTCGCTACGATCTGTCCGGCCCGCGCTATACCTCCTATCCCACCGCCGTGCAGTTCCACGAAGGCGTGGGCCCCTTCGACATGCTGCATGCCCTGCGCAACAGCCAGAAGGCCGATCGGCCGCTGTCGCTCTACGTGCACATCCCGTTCTGCGCCAACATCTGCTACTACTGCGCCTGCAACAAGGTCATCACCAAGGACCGCGGGCGCAGCGCGCCCTACCTCGCCCGGCTGATCCACGAAATCGAGATCGTCAGCCGCCACCTGGGCAAGGACCAGTGCGTGGAACAGCTGCACTTCGGCGGCGGCACCCCCACCTTCCTCAGCCCCGGCCAGCTGCGCGAACTCATGGGCCAGCTGCGCGCCAACCTGAACCTGATGGAGGACGACTCCGGCGACTACGGCATCGAGATCGACCCGCGCGAGGCCGACTGGTCGACCATGGGCCTGCTCCGCGAGCTGGGCTTCAACCGCGTCAGCGTCGGCGTGCAGGACTTCGACCTGGAAGTGCAGCAGGCGGTGAACCGCCTGCAGAGCTTCGACGAGACCCGCGCCATCATGGACGCGGCGCGCACCCTGCAGTACCGCTCGATCAACATCGACCTGATCTACGGCCTGCCCAAGCAGAACCCCGACAGCTTCGCCCGCACCGTCGAGCAGGTCATCGGCCTGCAGCCCAACCGCCTCTCGGTGTTCAACTACGCGCACCTGCCCGAGCGCTTCATGCCGCAGCGGCGCATCAACGTCCAGGACCTGCCCTCCCCCGCGCAGAAACTGGAAATGCTCCAGCGCACCATCGAGCAACTGAGCGCCGCCGGCTACCGCTACATCGGCATGGACCACTTCGCCCTGCCCGACGACGAACTGGCCAGCGCCCAGGAAGACGGCACCCTGCAACGCAACTTCCAGGGCTACACCACCCACGGCCATTGCGACCTGGTGGGCCTGGGCGTCTCGGCGATCAGCCAGATCGGCGACCTCTACTGCCAGAACAGCGCCGACATCAACGACTACCAGAACAGCCTGGACAACGGCCAGTTGGCCACCCGCCGCGGCCTCTACTGCAACGCCGACGACCGCGTGCGCCGCGCGGTGATCCAGCAGCTGATCTGCCACTTCCAGCTGGACTTCGAAAGCATCGAGGAACGCTTCAACATCGAATTCCACGGCTACTTCGCCGACATCTGGGACGAGCTGGAGCGCTTCGCCAAGGACGGCCTGATCGAGCTGAGCCCGCGCGGCATCGACGTCACCGCCGCCGGCCGGCTGCTGGTGCGCAGCCTGTGCATGCTCTTCGACCATTACCTGCCGCACCAGAACCTGCAGCGGTTCTCGCGGGTTATCTGAAGGAATCTGCTTAGAGATTAAGTACGAATCTGGACTTTTTTACATAAGGTTTCGGAATAAACGCCGGAATGTTCTGAAATCCATCCGGCAAGCTGGCAGCCGAACCCTTGGGTGCGTTACCCTTGCGTTTCTTGTGCCTTTCCACCCAAGGATCAACCATGGCCGAAACCATCAAGGTGCGCGCCCTGCCGCAAGCGCATTGCAAGGATTGCAGCCTGGCGCCGCTGTGCCTGCCCCTGTCGCTGAACAACGACGACATGGACGCCCTCGACGAAATCGTCAAGCGCGGCCGGCCACTGAAGAAGGGCGAGTTCCTGTTCCGCCAGGGCGACGCCTTCGGTTCCGTGTTCGCGGTGCGTTCCGGCGCGCTGAAGACCTTCAGCATCACCGACGGCGGTGAAGAGCAGATCACCGGCTTCCATCTGCCCAGCGAGCTGGTCGGCCTGTCCGGCATGGACACCGAGGCCTACCCGGTGTCGGCCCAGGCCCTGGAGACCACCTCGGTCTGCGAGATTCCCTTCGAGCGCCTGGACGAGCTGTCCGAGCAACTGCCGCAGCTGCGCCGCCAGCTGATGCGGGTGATGAGCCGGGAAATCCGCGACGACCAGCAGATGATGATGCTGCTGTCGAAGAAGACCGCCGACGAGCGCATCGCCACCTTCCTGGTCAACCTCTCGGCGCGCTTCCGCGCCCGCGGCTTCTCCGCCCAGCAGTTCCGCCTGGCGATGTCGCGCAACGAGATCGGCAACTACCTGGGCCTGGCGGTGGAAACCGTGTCGCGGGTGTTCACCCGCTTCCAGCAGAACGGCCTGATCGCCGCCGAAGGCAAGGAAGTGCGCATCCTCGACTCCATCGAGCTGTGCGCCCTGGCCGGCGGCCAGATGGAAAGCTGAAGGCGCGACCTTCCGGTCATCGCGCAAAACGGGCTCGCCTTGTGGCGGGCCCGTTATACTTTGGGGCTTCGCAAAGCAGTCACCAGGTACCTTGCCAGCATGATCCTCAACCAGCTCGACCTGAAATCCGTGATCCGCGCGGTCCCCGACTTCCCCAAGGCCGGCGTGGTGTTCCGTGACATCACCCCGCTGTTCCAGTCGCCGCGCGCGCTGCGCTTCGTCGCCGACAGCTTCATCCAGCGCTACGTCGAAGCGGATTTCAGCCACATCGGCGCCATGGACGCGCGCGGCTTCCTGATCGGCTCGATCATCGCCTACGAACTGAACAAGCCGCTGGTGCTGTTCCGCAAGCAGGGCAAGCTGCCCGCCGACGTGCTGGCCCAGGCCTACCAGACCGAGTACGGCGAAGCCCTGCTGGAAGTGCACGCCGACAGCCTGTGCGAAGGCGACAGCGTGCTGATCTTCGACGACCTGATCGCCACCGGCGGCACCCTGCTGGCCGCCGCGCAACTGGTACGGCGCATGGGCGCCAAGGTCCTGGAAGCCGCCGCCATCATCGACCTGCCGGAACTCGGCGGCTCGGCCAAGCTGGCCGACGCCGGCATCCCCACCTACAGCCTCACCGCCTTCGCCCTCGACGAGCAGTGAGGAGCATGTAGGAGCGCGCCCTGCGCGCGAATCGCGGGCAGGGCCCGCTCCTACAGGTTGCCGGGAAGCACGGCGCTTTCCCGTAGGATGGGTTGAGCGAAGCGATACCCATCACCACGACCGCACAGGCTGTCTCGAAGACGGGCATGACGCGTAGGAGCGGACTCCGTCCGCGATGGCATATGCGCCGGCCCTGCCGGCGCAATCGCGGATAAATCCGCTCCTACAGGCAAGCACGGCTTTTCGTAGGAGCGAGCTTGCTCGCGAACAGACTCCGCTGCGGAGGCCCATTCGCGAGCAAGCTCGCTCCTACATCCTCAAATCGGCGGTGCCGAGCGCTTGAGCACCGACTTCAAGGCGAACGCCGACTTGATCCCGGCCACCCCGGGAATCTGCGTCAGGGTGGTGGTGAGGAAGGCCTGGTAGGCCGCCAGGTCCTTGACCACCACGCGCAGCATGTAGTCCGCATCGCCGGTCATCTGGAAGCAACTCATCACCTGCGGCGCCTGGACGATGCTTTCCTCGAACCGCGCCAGGTAATCACCGGTCTGTTTTTCCAGAGTGACCGAAACGAACACGCTCATGGCCCCGGACAGGCGCTCCTCGTCGAGCTGGGCGAAATAGCCCTGAATGTACCGCTCTTCCTCCAGGCGCCGCACCCGGCGCAGCGTCGGCGTCAGCGACAGGCCGATCTTCTGCGCCAGGTCGCGCCAGCTCAGGCGGCCGTCGTCGGCCAGGGCGCGGAGGATCTTGAGGTCGGTGCGGTCGATGTCGGCCATGGCGCTCACTTCTACGGAAGAGGGTTTTTGTAGTTCAAAGACACTAAATCTTCTGTCCAAAGCTAGTCAAATTGGAGCAAAAAACCAGCCGGTCACACCTATACTGAAATCACAAGAACAACGAACGAGGACCTCACCATGAGTGATGTCAGCACCTGCCGCGCTACCGCGCGCGGCACCCGCACCGTCGCCCAACCAGGCCAGTCGCACCCGCCCGGTCCGGCGTCTTCCGTCTGCTGATCCCCACCCCCGATCACAACTGGAGACCCACCATGACCGACTACGCTCCCCTCCGCCTGCACGTCCCCGAACCCACCGGGCGCCCGGGCTGCAAGACCGACTTCTCCTACCTGCACCTGTCCCCCGCCGGGGAAGTGCGCAAGCCCGACGTCGACGTCGAGCCGGCGCAGACCGCCGACCTCGCTTACAGCCTCGTGCGCGTGCTCGACGACCAGGGCAACGCCCTCGGCCCCTGGGACCCGCAGCTCAGCCACGAACAACTGCTGCGCGGCCTGCGCCTGATGCTCAAGACGCGCATCTTCGACGCCCGCATGCTCACCGCGCAGCGCCAGAAGAAAATGTCCTTCTACATGCAGTGCCTGGGCGAGGAAGCCATCGCCACCGCCCACACCATGGCCCTGCGCGACGGCGACATGTGCTTCCCCACCTATCGCCAGCAGGGCATCCTGATCACCCGCGACTACCCGCTGAAAGACATGATCTGCCAGTTGCTCTCCAACGAGCAGGACCCGCTCAAGGGCCGCCAGCTGCCGATCATGTACTCCAGCCGCGAGAAGGGCTTCTTCTCCATCTCCGGCAACCTCGCCACCCAGTTCATCCAGGCGGTGGGCTGGGGCATGGCCTCGGCGATCAAGGGCGATACCAGGATCGCCTCGGCCTGGATCGGCGACGGCGCCACCGCCGAGTCGGACTTCCACACCGCGCTGACCTTCGCCCACGTCTACCGCGCGCCGGTGATCCTCAACGTGGTCAACAACCAGTGGGCGATCTCCACCTTCCAGGCCATCGCCGGCGGTGAAGGCACCACCTTCGCCAACCGCGGCGTGGGTTGCGGCATCGCCTCGCTGCGGGTGGACGGCAACGACTTCCTCGCCGTGTACGCCGCCTCGCAGTGGGCCGCCGAACGCGCCCGCCGCGGCTTTGGGCCGAGCCTGATCGAGTGGGTCACCTACCGCGCCGGCCCGCACTCCACCTCGGACGATCCGTCCAAGTACCGCCCGGCCGACGACTGGACCAGCTTCCCCCTCGGCGACCCCATCGCCCGCCTGAAGCAGCACCTGCTGGCCCTGGGCATCTGGAGCGAGGAACAGCACGAGGCGCTGCACAAGGAACTGGAAGCCGAAGTGATGGCCGCGCAGAAAGAGGCCGAACGCCACGGCTCGCTGGTGGACGGCCACGTCTTCAGCGCCGCCAGCCTGTTCGACGACGTCTACAAGGACCTGCCGGAACACCTGCGCCGGCAGCGCCAGGAGCTCGGGGTATGAACGCCATGAATCCGCAACACGAGAACGCCCAGGCGCTCACCAGCATGAGCATGATCCAGGCGCTGCGCTCGGCGATGGACGTGATGCTCGAACGCGACGACGACGTGGTGGTGTTCGGCCAGGACGTGGGCTACTTCGGCGGCGTGTTCCGCTGCACCGAAGGCCTGCAGAAGAAGTACGGCACCTCGCGGGTGTTCGACGCGCCCATCTCCGAGAGCGGCATCGTCGGCGCCGCGGTGGGCATGTGCGCCTACGGCCTGCGCCCGGTGGTGGAAATCCAGTTCGCCGACTACGTCTACCCGGCCACCGACCAGTTGGTGTCCGAGGCGGCGCGCATCCGCTACCGCTCGGTGGGCGACTTCGTCGTGCCCATGGTGGTGCGCATGCCCTGCGGCGGCGGCATCTACGGCGGGCAGACGCACAGCCAGAGCCCGGAGGCGATGTTCACCCAGGTCTGCGGCCTGCGCACGGTGATGCCGTCCAACCCCTACGACGCCAAGGGCCTGCTGATCGCCTGCATCGAGAACGACGACCCGGTGATCTTCCTCGAACCCAAGCGCCTGTACAACGGCCCCTTCGACGGCCACCACGATCGCCCGGTGACGCCCTGGTCCAAGCACCCGCAGAGCCAGGTGCCCGAAGGCTACTACCGGGTGCCGCTGGACAAGGCGGCCATCGCCCGCCCGGGCAGCGAGCTGACCGTGCTCACCTACGGCACCACCGTCTACGTGGCGCAGACCGCAGCCGAGGAAACCGGCATCGACGCCGAGATCATCGACCTGCGCAGCCTCTGGCCGCTGGACCTGGACACCATAGTCGAGTCGGTGAAGAAGACCGGCCGCTGCGTCATCGTCCACGAGGCCACCCGCACCTGCGGCTACGGCGCCGAGCTGATGTCGCTGGTGCAGGAAAACTGCTTCCACCACCTGGAAGCCCCCATCGCCCGCGTGACCGGCTGGGACACCCCCTATCCGCACGCCCAGGAATGGGACTACTTCCCCGGCCCGGCCCGCGTCGGCGCCGCCTTCAAGCGTGCCATGGAGGTCTGAATGGGCATTCACGTGATCAAGATGCCGGACATCGGGGAAGGCATCGCCGAAGTGGAACTGGTGGAATGGCACATCAAGGTCGGCGACGAGGTCCATGAGGACCAGGTGCTGGCCGAAGTGATGACCGACAAGGCCACCGTGGAAATTCCCTCGCCGGTTTCCGGCAGGATTCTCGCCCTGGGCGGCGAGCCCGGCCAGGTGATGGCCGTGGGCGGCGAACTGGTGCGCCTGGAAGTGGAAGGTGCCGGCAACCACCGCGAAGCCGCGGCCAAAGCCCATGAAAGCGCGCCCGCCGCAGAAGCCGAAGCGAAACCCCAGCCGCTCAGGGAAGCCCCGCGCGCCGAAGCGAAACCGGCCCCTGCGCCTCGCCCGGCAGCCGCCGCGCCGGCCCCGCGCCGCGCCCCCGGCGAGAAGCCGCTGGCCTCCCCGGCGGTGCGCCAACGCGCCCGCGACCTGGGCGTGGAACTGCAGTTCGTGCAGGGCTCCGGCCCCGCCGGGCGCATCCTCCACGACGACCTCGACCAGTACCTGGCCCACGGCGGCGCGGTGGTCGCCTCCGGCTACGCCGCGCGCCACGACGAGCAGCAGATCCAGGTCATCGGCCTGCGCCGCAAGATCGCCCAGAAGATGGCCGAGGCCAAGCGGCGCATCCCGCACTTCAGCTACGTCGAGGAAATCGACGTCACCGACCTGGAGGACCTGCGCCAGCACCTCAACGCCAAGTACGGCGCCAGCCGCGGCAAGCTCACCCTGCTGCCCTTCATCGCCCGCGCGATGGTGGTGGCCCTGCGCGAGTTCCCGCAGCTCAACGCCCGCTATGACGACGAAGCCGAGGTCATCACCCGCTACGGCGCGGTGCACCTGGGCGTGGCCACCCAGAGCGACAGCGGCCTGATGGTGCCGGTGCTGCGCAACGCCGAATCCCGCGACCTCTGGGGCAACGCCGCGGAAGTGGCGCGCCTGGCCGAGGCCGCGCGCCACGGCAAGGCCAGCCGCGAGGAACTCTCCGGCTCGACCATCACCCTCAGCAGCCTGGGCGCGCTGGGCGGCATCGTCAGCACGCCGGTGATCAACCATCCGGAAGTGGCCATCGTCGGCGTCAACCGCATGGTCGAGCGGCCCATGGTGGTCAACGGCCAGATCGTGGTGCGCAAGATGATGAACCTGTCCTCGTCCTTCGATCACCGGGTGGTCGACGGCATGGACGCGGCGGCCTTCATCCAGGCCGTGCGCGCCCTGCTCGAACACCCCGCCACCCTGTTCCTGGAGTGACCGCCGTGAAGCAGAACCAGACACTGGAAACCACCCTGCTGATCATCGGCGGCGGCCCCGGCGGCTACGTCGCCGCCATCCGCGCCGGGCAGTTGGGCATCCGCACCCTGCTGGTGGAAGGCGCGGCCCTGGGCGGCACCTGCCTGAACATCGGCTGCATCCCCTCCAAGGCGCTGATCCACGCCGCCGAGGAATACCTCAAGGCCCGCGAGTTCGCAGGCAAATCGGCGCTGGGCATCAGCGTGCAGGCGCCGAACATCGACATCCAGCGCACCGTGGAATGGAAGGACGGCATCGTCGACCGCCTGACCACCGGCGTCGCCGCGCTGCTGAAAAAGCACGGCGTGGGCGTGGTGCACGGCTGGGCGCAGGTCGTCGACGGCAAGACCGTCGAAGTCGCCCTGGCCGACGGCGGCACCCAGCGCATCCACACCGAGCACCTGCTGCTGGCGGCCGGTTCGCGCTCGGTGGAACTGCCCTTCCTGCCGCTCGGCGGCAAGGTCATCTCCTCCACCGAAGCCCTGGCGCCCAAGGCCCTGCCCAAGCGCCTGGCGGTGATCGGCGGCGGCTACATCGGCCTGGAACTGGGCACCGCCTACCGCAAGCTGGGGGTGGAAGTAACTGTGGTGGAAGCCCAGCCGCACATCCTGCCGAGCTACGACGAAGAACTGACCAAGCCGGTGACGGCGGCCCTGCGCAAGCTCGGCGTGGAACTCTACCTGGGCCACAGCGTGGTCGGCCTGGAGCCCGACGGCAAGGGCCTGCGCCTGCGCGACGGCCAGGGCCAGCAACGGGTGATCGAGACCGACCAGGTGCTGGTCGCCGTCGGCCGCCGACCCAACACCGAAGGCTGGAACCTGGAGAGCCTGCACCTGGACCTGGACGGCCGCGCGGTGAAGATCGACGAGCAGTGCCGTACCTCGATGCGCAACGTCTGGGCCATCGGCGACATCGCCGGCGAACCTATGCTGGCGCACCGCGCCATGGCCCAGGGCGAGATGGTCGCCGAACTGATCGCCGGCAAGCGCCGCGCCTTCACCCCCGCAGCGATCCCGGCGGTGTGCTTCACCGACCCGGAAGTGGTGGTGGTCGGCCTCACCCCGGACCAGGCCCGCGCCAGCGGCCACGAAGTGCTGACGGCGAACTTCCCCTTCGCCGCCAACGGCCGCGCCATGACCCTGGAGGCCCACGACGGCTTCGTCCGCGTGGTGGCCCGCGCCGACAACCACCTCATCCTCGGCTGGCAGGCAGTGGGCAAGGCGGTATCGGAACTCTCCACGGCCTTCGTCCAGTCCATCGA
The DNA here is from genome assembly GCF_052367875.1 of Pseudomonas sp. A6. Classification (NCBI taxonomy): domain Bacteria; kingdom Pseudomonadati; phylum Pseudomonadota; class Gammaproteobacteria; order Pseudomonadales; family Pseudomonadaceae; genus Pseudomonas; species Pseudomonas sp. A6. Next base: position 4,415,174 of record NZ_CP198970.1, read on the forward strand.
GATGGGCGCACGCCTGGAAGACATAGCCGGCACCATCCACGCCCACCCGACCCTCGGCGAAGCGGTACAGGAAACCGCCCTGCGCGCCCTGGGGCACGCGCTGCATATCTGAGCCCCCTGCGATACCCGCCGATGGGTATCGCTGCGCTCAACCCATCCTACGTCGCACACACCTGGCACCCGTAGGATGGGTTGAGCCTGCGAAACCCATCGACGCCCACGCCGCTAGCTGCCCGCCTCCTGCGCCAACAAACGCTGCTGCAAGCGCGCCAGGAAAGCCACCTCGTACGCCGTGCGTTGCCCCTCCGGAACCTGCCCTTCGCGGCCAACCAGCAGGACCGCCCAGAGGCTGGCCGGCTCCTTTTCCATCAACCAGCGCTCGGCGCGTCGCTGCCCGGCATCGATGGCGGCCTGGCAGTCCTGCAGCCAGAACAGCTCCAGCGCCGGCTGGCCGTCAGCGGCGGGGATGTGGGTGGTGAAGAGTTTTTCAGTCGGGTGGTGCGCGCGGGTAAAAGCTGGGCGGTGCATATCCATCACTCCTGCATAGATAGGTTCGGAAGCCACCACCCAAACTTTCCACAGTTGGGGTGGCAGGCCGTGCAAGGGTGGAAATACCGGCTATGCAGGACCCGGCCGGGCCGAAGCCCGCCTTGCACGGCCCGCCATAGAACGACGTACAGCGGGCACAAAAAAGCGCCAGCTGAACAGCTATGGCGCTACCGCGCCTGCATAGTTGGTCCGGGTTTCCACACCCGATCACGACAATCGCCGTGACGGACGAACCCTAGCGAGCCCCACTCAGGCGCAACAAGGCGAAGTATCGCAGGCTCACGCGTGAGCTTTCCCAATTTTCAGGGAATGCCGGAAATATCTGTAGGAGCGAGCTTGCTCGCGAACAATGGCGTCAGGTTTGACTCTGGAGCTGGGTTGGCGTCCGTACCCCTCTCCCCAGCCCTCTCCCTGAAGGGAGAGGGGGCTTGTCCGTGCCGGCTGAAAGCATGGCTTCAGCCGGACGCCGTAATATCCGGCTAACTCCGAAATACCCGAGCACTCCGAACGGTCCCCTCTCCCTTCAGGGAGAGGGTTAGGGAGAGGGGCGAGGCCCAGCCCACCACCATGCCTTGCATGGAAATAATCAGCCCAGCGCCCCGATGAATGATGGGTATCGCTTCGCTCAACCCATCCTACGTCCACCCTCCGACCGATTATCGACCAGTAGTTGTGCCCGGCAGCTTGCCTTCTCTCCGCCCCAAACCAGATTATGGAACCAAGTTCCAAAAACAATCCCCGCGGAGTCCCCTGCCCATGTCCCCTGCCCCGAACCTGCCGCCCACCGACTGCGACCTGCTGGTGATCGGCTCCGGCGCCGCCGGCCTGGCCGCCGCCGTCACTGCCGCCTGGCACGGCCAGAAGGTCATCCTGGTGGAGAAAGACGCGGTGTTCGGCGGCGCCACCGCCTGGTCCGGCGGCTGGGCCTGGGTGCCGCGCAACCCGCTGGCGCGCCGCGCCGGCATAGAGGAAGACATCGAGCAGCCGCGCACCTACCTGCGCAACGAACTGGGCGACTACTACGACGCCGCGCGGGTGGACGCCTTCCTCGAAGCCGCGCCGCACATGGTGGCCTTCTTCGAGCAGCACACCCGCCTGCAGTTCGCCGACGGCAACGGCATCCCCGACATGCATGGCGACACCCCCGGCGCCGCCAGCGGCGGCCACCAGGTGATAGCCGCGCCCTACGATGCCCGAGAGGTGGGCGACCTGCTGCCGCGCCTGCGCAGGACGATGCGCGAGACATCCTTCCTCGGCATGCCGATCATGGCCGGCGCCGACCTGGCCGCCTTCCTCAACATGACCCGCTCGCCACGCGCGTTCGTCCACGTGGCCAAGCGCGTGCTCGCCCACTTCTACCACCTGGCCCGCTACGGCCGCGCGGTGCACCTGGTCAACGGCGTGGCGCTGGTGGCGCGCCTGGCCAAGTCGGCGCAAGACCTGGGCGTGCGCCTGATGGAATCCTGCCCGGCGCAGCGCCTGCTGCTGGAGGATGGAGCCGTACGCGGAGCCGTGGTGCAGACACCGCGCGGCGAACTGGAAATCCGCGCCAAGGCCGTGGTCCTCGCCGCCGGCGGCTTCCCCAACGACCCCGAGCGCCGCCGCCAGTTGTTCCCCCGCGACGCCAGTGGCCACGCCAACCTCGCCCTGCCGCCGACGTCCTGCTCCGGCGACGGCCTGCGCCTGGGCGAAGCCGCCGGCGGCAGCGTCGAGACGAACCTGCGCTCCCCCGTGGCCTGGGCCCCGGTGTCGAAGGTGGCGCACCGCGACGGCAGCGTCGGCCACTTCCCGCACATCATCGAGCGCGGCAAGCCCGGCATCATCGGCGTGCTGGCCAACGGCAGGCGCTTCGTCAACGAGGCCCACGGCTACTACGACTACGTCAGCGCGATGCTCGCCGCCCTGCCCGAGGACCAGGAACCCTGTTCCTGGCTGGTCTGCGACCAGCGCTTCCTGCGCCGCTACGGCCTGGGCTACGTGCGCCCGGCACCGCTGCCCATCGGCGCGCACCTGCGCAGCGGCTACCTCAAGCGCGGCGCCAGCATCGAGCAACTGGCGCAGGTCTGCGGCATCGACCCGCAGGGCCTGGCGCAGACCGTCGCCGACTTCAACCGCTACGCCCGCAACGGCGAGGACCCGGCCTTCGGCCGCGGCAGCACCGCCTTCAACCGCAAGCAGGGCGATGCGGCCAACCCCGGCCCCAACCCCTGCGTCGCGCCCATCGAGCACGGCCCGTTCTATGCGGTCAAAGTGCAGCCGGGCTGCTTCGGCACCTTCGCCGGGCTGAAGACCGACGGCCAGGCCCGCGTGCTCGGCGGCGCCGGCCAGCCGATCCCCGGCCTGTACGCCGCCGGCACCGACATGGCCAGCGTGTTCGGCGGCCACTATCCCTCCGGCGGCATCAACCTCGGCCCGGCGCTGACCTTCGGCTACGTCGCCGGCCGCCACGCCGCCGGCGCCCACGACTACGAACCCCAAACAGGAGCCACCCCATGCAAGCACGCATCCGCAACCGCCACGGCCTGAACATGCCCAAGCTCGGCCTGGGCACCTGGCCGCTGACCGGCGCCGAGTGCAGCGCCGCCGTGCGCCAGGCCCTGGAACTGGGCTACCGGCACATCGATACCGCCGCCGGCTACCACAACGAGGACGCCGTGGGCCAGGCGCTGGCCGACAGCCCGGTGCCCCGCGAGGACGTCCACGTCACCAGCAAGGTCTGGTGGGACCGCCTGGCCCCGGCCGACCTCGCCCAGTCCCTGGACGACAGCCTGCGCGCGCTGCGCAGCGACTACCTGGACCTGTTCATGATCCACTGGCCGGGCCAGAACGGCAGCCTGGTCGGCGACGGCCTCAAGCGCAGCGTCGAGGCCCTGGTGGCCGCCCGCGACAGCGGCAAGGCGCGCGCCATCGGCGTGGCCAACTTCCCCCTGGCGCTGCTGCGCGAGACCGTGGAAACCCTGGGCGCGCCGCTGGCGGCCATCCAGGTCGAATACCACCTGATGCTGAACCAGCAGCCGCTGCTGGACTACGCCCGCGCCCACGACATGACCCTCACCGCCTACACCCCGCTGGGCCGCGGGCGCATGCTGGAGGAGCCGGCGATCCAGGCCATCGCCCAGCGCCACGGCGTGCTGCCCAGCCAGGTGGCCCTGGCCTGGCTGCTGGAGCAGGATGGCGTGGCCGCCATCCCCAAGGCCGCCAGCCTGGCCAACCAGCGCTCCAACCTCGCCGCCCTCGACCTGCGCCTGGACGACGAGGACCGCGCGCAGATCGCCGCCCTGCCGAAGAACGTCCGCCTGGTCAGCCCGGAATTCGCCCCGAAGTGGGACTGACCGTCCGCTGATCGCACACTTCCGCATTTCCCTCCTTCCGCCCGGCCCGGCCAGAAACCGCGCCGGGCCTTGCCACGCCTGGCTTGCAGCGATTTCGCCTAGAGCCCGGCGAGCCAATTGACGAAAGTAACCATTTAGTACATTTTCTGATGGCCGCACTCCAGCGGCGACAAGACCTACAAGAGACACCCGCATGCCCCTCCCGATCCTGATCCTCAACGGCCCCAACCTGAACCTGCTCGGCACCCGCGAACCGGCCACCTACGGCCACGAGACGTTGGCCGACGTCGAAGCGCTGTGCCAGGCGCGCGCCGACGAACTGGGCCTGCCGGTGGCGTTCAAGCAGACCAACCACGAGGGCCAGCTGATCGACTGGATCCACGAAGCGCGCGGCCGTTGCGCCGGCATCGTGATCAACCCGGCGGCCTGGACGCACACCTCGGTGGCCATCCGCGACGCCCTGGCGGCGGTGGAGCTGCCGGTGATCGAGGTGCACCTGTCCAACGTGCACAAGCGCGAGGAGTTCCGTCACCACTCCTTCGTCTCGGGCATCGCCGTGGGCGTGCTGGCCGGCTTCGGCAGCAACGGCTACCGCCTGGCCCTCGACCACTTCGCCCACCTGCTGCGGGGCTGATGCCATGAGCCAGAAGACCTCCATCCTCGCCGGCCTGATCGGCGCCGGCATCCAGGCCTCGCGCACCCCCGCCCTGCACGAGCACGAAGGCGACGCCCAAGGCCTGCGCTACCTGTACCGGCTGATCGACCTGGACCAGCTGAAGCTGAACCTCGACGCCTTGCCCGAACTGCTCGACGGCGCCCAGCGCCTGGGCTTCACCGGGCTGAACATCACCTTCCCGTGCAAGCAGGCGATCATCCCGCTGCTGGACGAACTCTCCGAGGAAGCGCGCGGCATAGGCGCGGTGAACACCGTGGTGCTGAAGGACGGCAAGCGCGTCGGCCACAACACCGACTGCCTGGGCTTCGCCGAAGGCTTCCGCCGCGGCCTGGCCGACGTGAAGCGCAACCGCGTGGTGCAACTGGGCGCCGGCGGCGCGGGCGCGGCGGTGGCCCACGCGCTGCTCAGCGAAGGCGTGGAGCAACTGAGCGTCTACGAAGTGGACCCGGCCCGCGCCGAGGCCCTGGTGAACAACCTCAACCAGCATTTCGGCCATGGCCGGGCGCTGCTCTGCACCGACCTGCCGGCCGCCATGGCGGTGGCCGACGGCCTGGTCAACACCACCCCGGTGGGCATGGCCAAGCTGCCCGGCACGCCGCTGCCGGTGGAGCTGCTGCGCGCCGAGCTGTGGGTGGCGGAGATCATCTACTTCCCTCTGGAAACCGAACTGCTGCGCCACGCCCGCAGCCTCGGCTGCCGCACGCTGGACGGCGGCACCATGGCGGTATTCCAGGCGGTGAAGGCCTTCGAGCTGTTCAGCGGCCGGCCGGCTGATGCGCAGCGGATGCAAGCCCACTTCCGCAGCCTGGATTGAGCGTAGGGCGTATAACCGTTCGCGGTTATACGCCGATACACCTGGCCCCCTGCCCAGCTGCGAGGTTCTGCTGGACGCCTCATCGGCCACCAAAGCGGAGCCCTGTTCTACAACCAGCGGGTGCTCGACCACGGTCAGGCGGCGGATAACGCGGAGCGTTATTCGCCCTACGCTCCCTGGGCCTGTGGTGTTTGCGTTGAAGAGCGCCCTCTCCCTAACCCTCTCCCTGAAGGGAGAGGGGACCGTTCGGTGTGCGTTGGTGTTTCGGCGTTAGCCGGCTAGTACGGAGATTGCCGGTTGAAACCAGGCCTTCTCTCGGCACGGACTAGCCCCCTCTCCCTTCAGGGAGAGGGCTGGGGAGAGGGTTACGGACGCCAACCCAGTTCCAGAGTCAAACCTGACGCCATTGTTCGCGAGCAAGCTCGCTCCTACGAAAAGCCCCTAGCGCCAATTCTCCCAAACCAACTGCACCCCGGTCGCCAGCAACCCCAGCCGCGCAATGCGGTAGAACCACACATGGTTGACCTTGTCCTGCAACCAGATCCCCAGCCACACACCCAGCACCACGATGGGCGCCAGCAGCAGGCTGGTCCCCAGGTTGCTCCAGGTGAACTGGCCGAGCAGCGCGTAGGGCACCAGCTTGATGGCGTTGGTCAGCAGGAAGAAGCAGTTCACCGTGGCGATATAGCGCACCTTCTCCAGTTGCTGCGGCAGCAGGTACATCATCACCGGCGGGCCGCCGGCGTGGGCGACGAAGCTGGTGAAGCCGGCGATGCCCGAGAGCACCACGCCCTTGCCCACCGCCGCCGGCTTCGGCTGGGCCGCGGCGCGGGCCACCAGGGTGTTGAGCAGCACGAAGGCGATGGCGATGCCGCCGATCAGCAGGGCGATGAAGCGCTCGCTGAGCAGGCCGAAACTCAGCGCGCCCGCCGCCACGCCCAGCAGCGCGCCGGGCAGCATGATCTTCAGGTTGCGCACATCCCACTTGCCGTAGAAGCGCCGCAGGCCGGTGAAATCGGCCATGCAGAGGATCGGCAGCATCAGCGCGGCGGCCTGGGTCGGCGGCATGGCCAGGGCCATCAGCGGCACGGCGATGCCGCCCAGGGCGCCGCCGAAGCCGCCCTTGGAGACGCCGGTGAGCAGCACGGCGGGGATCGCCACCAGGAGGAATTCGAGGGTCATCACGCAACTCGTCGGCACACGGAGCCGCCGATTATGCCGCGTCGACGCGTCTGCGCCAGGCCCTACGGGCGATCAGCGCACGCTCAGTCCACCACCGGGCGCAGCAGCGCCTGGGCCTCGTACAGCGCCGGCAGGTAGCGCAGGCGCATCTCGTCCAGGCCCAGGCGCGAGGCGTGGGTGGTGATAGCCAGGCTCGCGCGCATGCGCCCGCTGCGGTCCAGCAGCGGCACGCCGATCACGCGCATGCCGATCTCGTATTCCTGGTCCACCACGCAGTAGCCCTGCCGGGCGACCTTGGCGATCTCGGCGTGCAAGGCGTCCATGTCCGTCAGCGTGTAGGGCGTCAGCGCCCGTGGCGGGTTGCGTTCGAAATAGGCCGCCAGTTCCGACGCACCCAGCGCCGCCAGCCACAGGCGGCCGCTGGCGGTGCAGTACATGGGCACCCGCGAGCCGGGGCGGATCGACAGCGAGGCGATGTGGCTGTAGCGGCTGCGCACCACGTGGACGATCTCGTCGCCGTCGCGGGTGCCCACCGAGACGTGCTCCTGGGTCTGCCGCGCCACCTGCTCGACGATGGGCCGCAGCATGCGCGGCAGCTGCGCCGAGTCCACGTAGGCCTGGCCGATGCGCAGCGCCTTGGGCGTCAGCCAGTAGTGGCGGCTGTCGGTCTCGGCAAAGCCTTCGTGCACCAGGGTCAGCAGGAAGCGCCGCGCGGCGCTGGGAGTGAGGCCGGACAGCCGCGCCGCCTCGGGCACGCTCAGGCGCGGGCGCTCGGCGCTGAACAGTTGCATCAGCGCCAGGCCTTTCTGCAGGCCGGCGATCAGGTCGCGGGGGTGGATGCTGGGGGTTTCCAAGGCACGGGCTCCGGGCAATTCGGCCGAATATTGCGATTATCGCATTATCACTGCGAATACCGCACTAAAGCGCCGTCAATCGCATTGAGCGCAAAAGCCCGCCGCCGCACCCTGGCCAGCAGAACAACGCCAAGAACCCCTGGAGGTCAGCATGATTCGCGGTTCCACCGAACTGGTCGCCATCGTCGGCACACCCATCGCGCAGGTGAAGTCGCCGGAGAACTTCAACACCTGGTTCGCCCACAACGGCCACGACCTGGCGATGATCGCCATCGACCTGGGCGCCGACGCCCTCGATGCCTTCGTCGCCACCCTGCGCGGCTGGCACAACCTGCGCGGCTGCGTGGTCACCGTGCCCTACAAGCAGGCCCTGGCGCCGCGCCTGGACGGCCTGAGCGCCCGCGCCGAGGCGCTGGGCTCGGTCAACGTGATCCGCCGCGAGGCCGACGGCCGCCTGCTGGGCGACAACGTCGACGGCGCCGGCTTCCTCAACGCCGCCCGGCGCCACGGCTTGCAGCCGGCCGGCAAGCGCGCGCTGGTGATCGGCTCCGGCGGCGTCGGCAGCGCCATCGCCTATGCGCTGTGCGAAGCCGGCATCGGCGAGCTGCGCCTGTGCGACCTCGACCAGGTGCGCGCTGCCGCCCTGGTCGAGCGCCTGGGCACCCTCTTCCCCCAGGTGCGCATCGGCGTGGGCTGCGACGACCTGGCCGGCCTCGACCTGCTGGTCAACGCCTCGCCGGTGGGCATGGGCGGCACCGGCGAGCTGCCACTGCCGGGCATGTTGCTCGACGGCCTGCAGGCGCACACCCTGGTGGCCGACGTGGTCACCAAGCCGGAGATCACCCCGCTGCTGGAGCGCGCCCGCGAGGCCGGCTGCCGCATCCAGACCGGCGCCGAGATGGCCTTCGCGCAGCTGGGCAACCTGGGCGCCTTCATGGGCGTCACGCCGCTGGAGATTCAGCCATGACCAGCCTCAACGCCCCGGCCTGGAGCCGCGAGTGCGACCTGCTGGTGCTGGGCAGCGGCGCCGCCGGTTTCGCCGCCGCAGCCACTGCCGCCTGCCAGGGCCTGCGCGTGCTGATGCTGGAGAAGGCGGCGAGCTTCGGCGGCACCTCGGCCATCTCCGGCGGCGCGGTGTGGGTCTACGGCACCGACCAGGCCCGCGCCGCCGGTGCGCAGGATTCCGAAGAAGCCATGCGCACCTACCTGCAGCGCACCATCGGCCCGGGCTACAAGCCCGAGCTGGTGGACAGCTTCATCCGCAACGGCCACCAGGCGCTGCGCTGGCTGGAGGCCAACACCGAGCTGCGCTACGCCCTGCGCCCGCACTCCCCGGACTACTACCCCGACGAGGAAGGCGGCACCGAATTCGGCCGCGCCCTGGAGATGGTCGAGTACGACGGCCGCCACCTCGGCGAGCGCTTCCGCGACCTGCGCATGCCGCCGCCGGGCATGCTGCTGTTCGGCGGCATGATGGTGAACCGCGTGGACATCCAGCATTTCCTCAGCTTCCGCCGTTCGCCGAAGTCGTTGTGGCACTGCCTGAAGCTGCTGGCCCGCTACGGCGTCGACCGCCTCAGCCACCACCGCGGCACGCGCCTGACCACCGGCAACGCCCTGATCGCGCGCCTGGCCACCACGGCCTTCGCCAAGGGCGTGGAACTGTGGCTGAACAGCGAGGCGCAGCAGTTGCTGGTCGAGAACGGCGCGGTGATCGGCGCCCAGGTGCTGCACGAAGGCCGCATCGAGCGCATCCGCGTGCACGGCGGCGTAGTCTGCGCTATGGGCGGCTTCGCTGCCGGCAAGCTGGCCGAGCGCTTCCGCCCGGCGAGCGACGGCGAGCACCTGAGCATGTCGCCGGAATGCAACGACGGCGCCGCCCTGCGCCTGGGCGAGGCCATTGGTGCCGCCGCCGGCGAGGGCCTGGCGGCGAACTTCTTCTGGGCGCCGGTCTCCGAGCTGCGCCACGCCGACGGCGGCCGCGAGCGCTTCCCGCACCTGGTCACCGACCGCGCCAAGCCCGGGGTGATCGCGGTGAACCGCGCCGGCCGACGCTTCGTCAACGAGTCCAACTCCTACCACCACTTCGTGCAGAGCATGTTCGCCAGCGGCAACACCGAGTGCTGGCTGATCTGCGACGCCAGCGCCATGAACCGCTACGGCCTGGGCCTGGCGCGACCGAAGCCGGTCGACAACAGCGCGCTGGTGCAAGCCGGCTACCTGTACCAGGCCGATTCGCCGAACGCCCTGGCCCGTGCCCTCGGCATCGACGCCGAGGGCCTGCGTCAGACGCTGGAGCGCTTCAACGCCAACGCGCGCAACGGCGTCGACGCGGACTTCGCCAAGGGCGGCAACAGCTACAACCGCTACATGGGCGACCCGGACCACCGCCCCAACCCCTGCCTGGCGCCGCTGGAGAAGGCGCCCTATTACGCCATCCGCCTGCACACCGGCGACCTCGGCTCGGCCCGCGGCCTGGTCACCGACGGCCAGGCCCGCGTGCTCGGCCGCGACGGCCAGCCGATCCCCGGCCTCTACGCCGCCGGCAACGACATGAACTCGCTGATGGACGGCACCTATCCCGGCCCCGGCATCACCCTCGGCCCCGGCCTGACCTTCGCCTGGCTGGCGGCCAACCACATAGCCGCGCGCCTCGCCGCGCCGGCCTCGCAACAAGCAACCCTGGAGCACTGACGATGTACTACGAACTGCGCACCTACAGCATCGACCCGCTGAAACTCGCCGACTGGCTGGCCCTGTACCGCAGCCACGCCTACGAGGTGCAGACCGAGCACCTGGGCAGGCTGGTGGGCTTCTTCACCACCGAGTTCGGCGAATGCAGCCAGGTGGTGCACCTGTGGGCCTACGAGAGCCTGGACGAGCGCATGCAGCGCCGCGCCAGCATGGCCGCCGACCCGCGCTGGGCCGAGTTCGGCAAGCTGAACCGGGAGCTGGGTGCGGTGCTCAAGCTGGAATCGCGGCTGATGAAGCCCACCGGCTTCTCCCCGCTGCAGTGATGGCCCCGGCGCGCGGAGCCCTTCCGCGCGCCCCGATAACGACAAGAGAAAACCCATGCCCACCTTGCAAACCCTCGACTGCGACGTCCTGGTGATCGGCTCCGGCGCCGCCGGCCTGGCCGCCGCGGTCAGCGCCGCGCACCACGGCCTGCGCGTGGTCGTCGCGGAAAAGGCCGCGCAACTCGGCGGCACCAGCGCCTGGTCCGGCGGCTGGCTGTGGATCCCGCGCAACCCGCTGGCCCTCGCCGAGGGCCACGTCGAGACGGACGATGCGCCGGAGCGCTACCTCAAGGCGCAGGTCCATGCCGAGCAACTGGACGAGCGCCAGGCCGCCTTCCTCCGCCACGGCCCGGAGATGGTCGAGTTCTTCCAGCGTCACAGCGCCGTGCAGTTCTTCAGCGGCACGCGCATGCCGGACATGCGCGATGGCGAGGGCTCCGCCCCCGGCGGCCGCTCGCTGTGCGCCCAGCCCTACGACGGCCGCGAACTCGGCCCCTGGCTGCGCCACCTGCGCGAGCCGCTGGACATCGTCAGCCTGGCCGGCATGGGCATCGCCGGCGGCGCCGACCTGGCCAACTTCCTCGACGCCACGCGCTCGCCGAAAGCCGCGCTCTACGCGCTCAAGCGCATCGCCCAGCACTGGTACGGGCGCCTGCGTTACGGGCGCGGCACGCAGTTGGTCAACGGCAACGCCCTGGTGGCGCGGCTGCTGCGCAGCGCACTGGACCTGAAGGTGCAGTTGCTGACGCAAACGCCGATCCACGAACTGCTCCGCGAAGGTGGCAAGGTGACCGGTGCGCGTAGCGACACCCTGGAATTCCGCGCCCGTCGCGGCGTGGTGCTGGCCTGTGGCGGCTTCCCCCATGACCGCGAACGCATCGCCCGACTCATGCCCCACGCCCCGGACGGCTGGCAGCACCGCTCCGCCGCGCCGCCGCAGAACAGCGGCGACGGCCTGCGCCTGGGCGAGTCGGTAGGCGCACAGGTCCGCGACGACCTGGCCCACGCCGGCGCCTGGGTGCCGGTATCGCTGGTGCCGCGCCGCGATGGCAGCGTCGGCCACTTCCCGCACCTGATCGAACGGGCCAAGCCCGGCTTCCTCTGCGTGCGCCGCGACGGCCGGCGCTTCGCCAACGAGGCCGACTGCTACCACGATTTCATGAGCGCCCTGTTCGCCGCCACGCCGCCGGGCAAACCCCACGAGGCCTGGCTGATCGCCGACGCCCGGGCGCGGCGGCGCTATGGCATCGGCTGGGTGAAGCCCTTCCCCTTCCCGGACCTGCCCTACGAACGCCGCGGCTATCTGGTCAAGGCCTGCAGCCTGGAGCAACTGGCGGCGCGCTGCGGCATCGACGCCGAGCAGCTACAGGCGACGGTAAAACGTTTCAACGAACACGCAACGCTGGGCGAGGACCCGGATTTCCAGCGCGGCCGCTCGGCCTACAACAAGGCCCAGGGCGAGGCGCGGCAGCGCCCCAACCCATCGCTGCGGCCCCTGGAAAAAGGTCCGTTCTATGCGGTGAAGCTGCTGCCCGGCAGCCTCGGCACCTTCGCCGGCCTGCGCACCGACGCCCGCGCGCGGGTGCTGGACGGCAGCGGCGCGGCCATCGAGGGGCTGTACGCGGTGGGCAACGACATGGCCAGCGTGATGGCCGGCCACTACCCCAGCGGCGGCATCACCCTGGGGCCGGGCATGACTTTCGGCTACCTCGCCGGCCTGGAGCTGGCCGGGCTCAGCGTTGGATGTAGCGCTGCACCGCCTCGCAGATCATCTGCTTGTGGCGTTGCTTGACCTGCTCGTCGGCCAGGTCGATCTGGAAGATTTCGCCGAAGGTGTTGCGGTTGGACACGCGGTAGAAGCAGAACGAGCTGATGAACAGGTGCAGGTCCAGCGGGTCGATGCCCTCGCGGAACAGGCCCTGCTCGGCGCCGCGACGGAGGATTTCGGCCAGCGACAGCAGCATGTTGTTGCTCATCGAGCGGATCGCCGTGGACTTCTTCACATACTCGCCGTGGTGGATGTTCTCGATGGAAACGATGCGCACGAAGTCGACGTTGCGGTCGTGGTGGTCGAAGGCGAACTCGACGGTGCGGCGGATCGCCTCCAGCGGCTCCAGTTCCGCCAGGTGCAGCTTGTCCTCGGTGTGGCGGATGTCGCCGTAGAGCTTCTCCAGCACTTCGACGTAGAGCTGCTCCTTGCTGCCGAAGTAGTAGTAGATCATCCGCTTGGAGGTGTGCGTGCGCTCGGCGATGGCGTCCACCCGGGCGCCGGACAGGCCCTGCTGGACGAACTCGGCGATGGCCGCCTGGAGGATGCCCTCGCGGGTTTTCTCGGGGTTGTTCTTGCGGCCCTTGCCACGCACTTCGGCGGGGTCCAGGGGTTCGACGACATTCGGCATGGTTGGCTCGCAGCCTCACGGAGAGCGCCGATTATGGGCCTCGCCACCCCGCCAAGGGAAGCGGCGCGGGGCTTGCCGCGCCGCCCCCGGGCACTACAGCTTGGGCTTGCGCGCGGCGCCGCTGCGCGCCTGGGCCATGGCCGCCAGGCGCACGGCGACGTTGGCCGCGCCGTAACCGGCATAGCCGTTCCTGCGCTGGAGGATTTCGAAGAAGAAGCGTCCCTCGAACGGCTCGGTGTAGACGTGGAACAGCTCGCCGCCCTGGGCGTCGCGGTCGTAGAGCACGTTGAAGTAGGCCAGTTCGCTGAGGAACTCGTCGTCGAAGTCGAAGCGCGCCGCCAGGTCGTCGTAGTAGTTCAGCGGGATGTCCAGCAGCGGCACCCCGGCCTCCTTGGCGCGGGTGACCTCGGCGAAGATGTCCTCGCAGGCGAAGGCGATGTGGTGCACGCCCGAGCCGCGGTAGCTGGACAGCGCGTGGGAAATGGCGGTGTTGCGGTTCTCCGAGATGTTCAGCGGCAGGCGCAGGCTGCCGCAGCGGCTGCGGATGGCGCGGCTTTTCACCAGGCCGTAGGGGTCGGGCAGGACCACCTCGTCGTCGGCCTCGAAGTCGAACAGCGCCTTGTAGAACAGCACCCAGCTGTCCAGGCTGTCGGCCGGCAGGGCCATGGCCATGTGGTCGATGCGCTGCAGGTTGCCGCTGGCGCGGGCCTGGGCGTCGAGGCGGAAGTCGCTGTCGTAGATGGTCTGCCCCGGCGCGCCCGGCTCCACCAGGTAGATCAGGCTGCCATCGGGGGCGCGTACCGCGGGCACCTCGCGCTCGTTGGGGCCGACCAGGCCGCGGAACGGCTGGCCACGGAAGGCCTGGGCGCGTTCCAGGGCCTGGGCGCCGTCGCGCACCCGCAGGGCAGTGGCGCACAGCGAGGGGCCGTGGGCCTCGAAGAAGTTGTGGGCGAAGGAGTACGGCTCGGCGTTGAGCACGATGTTGATGTCGCCCTGGCGCAGCAGGCTCACCGCCTTGGAGCGGTGTTCGCCGGCGCGGGCGAAGCCGAGCTTCTCCAGCCAGTTGCCCAGGCGCGCGCCCAGGTTTTCGTCCACGGCGAACTCGAGGAATTCCACGCCGTCGTAGCGGCTGGCCGGCGGCGGCGCGAAGAGAATGCCGGGGTCGCCGGCGGGCGCGGCGTCCTGCTCCAGCAGGCGGCGCGTCTTCTCCTCCAGGTAGAGCAGCGAGCGCAGGCCGTCGGCGGCGTTGGAGCGGGTCGGCGCGGCGCGGAAGCCGTCGTTGAAGATTTCCAGCGACAGCGGGCCCTTGTAGCCGCTGCGCAGGATGGGCGCGAGGAAGCCCGCCAGGTCGAACTCGCCCTGGCCGGGGAAGCAGCGGAAGTGCCGGCTCCATTCCAGCACGTCCATGGCCAGCACGGGCGCGTCGGCCATCTGCACGAAGAAGATCTTCTCGCCGGGGATGTCGGCGATGCCGCTGGGGTCGCCCTTGATCGACAGGGTGTGGAAGCTGTCCAGCAGCACGCCCAGGGCCGGGTGGTCGGCGGCTTTCACCAGGTCCCAGACCTGCTGCCAGGTGTTGACGTGGCGGCCCCAGGCCAGGGCCTCGTAGCCGATGCGCAGGCCGCGCTTGCCGGCGCGCTCGGCCAGCTCGCGCAGGTCGTCGACGAGAATGTCGCGCTCGCCCAGGGAATCGGCGACGGTGTTGCTGCACACCAGCACCAGGTCGGTGCCCAGTTCCTGCATCAGGTCGAACTTGCGCTCGGCGCGCTCCAGGTTGCGCGCCAGGCGCTCGCGGCGGCAGCCCTCGAAATCGCGGAACGGCTGGAACAGGGTGATCGCGAGATTCAGGTCGGCGCACATCTGGCGCACGTCGCGCGGGCTGCCGTCGTAGTACAGGAGGTCGTTTTCGAAGATCTCCACGCCATCGAAGCCGGCGGCGGCGATGGCTTCGAGTTTCTCGGGCAGGGTACCGCTCAGGGAGACGGTGGCGATCGAGCGCTGCATGCTGGGGCTCCTGTGCTGCTGGCTTCTGCGAGCCATGGCCTGGCCGCCGGCTGTCGGCGACCTTCGGAAATATCGCCAGCCGTAGGACGCACGGCTGGTCATTGGATTATTCGCAGGGTATTTTCCAGCGGCAAGGCAAATTGTACGAACCAGTTAGTTTTGTGTTCGATCAGCGAACAAAAGGCCGATCAGCGAATTGACGGTTTTTCGTCCAGTGGCTGACCATGGATTCACCGCGACACACCAGGGCCATGCCTCCCCTGGCCCGCGAGACGCCTTGCCCTATAACAATTTCAACAAGAGTCCCTGCCCATGTTGACTGCACGCCTCCTCACCGCCGCCGTCTCCAGCCCAACACGAACGCCGGCTCGCCCCCAGCCCTGAGCCGCGCCGCCCGGCGCATTTCCGACACGGGCCCCGGCCAGGGGCCTTAGCGACGACCTCAGTGCCCCTGTTCGATCAGCGCACACGCCCCTGAAGGGCGCGGCGCCCGGGCAGGCACCGACAACAACAAGAACCGGAGACAACGATGGCGACTTCCTCCAGCTCCCAAGCCAAGAAAGCCACCGCCAGTGGCTGGATCGGCTCGGCTCTCGAGTACTACGACTTCTTCATCTACGCCCAGGCCGCTGCGCTGATCTTCCCGCAGCTGTTCTTCCCCTCCTCCGACCCGAAGATGGCCATCGTCGCGTCGCTGGCGACCTACGGCGTGGGCTACCTGGCCCGCCCGATCGGCGCCTTCTTCCTCGGCCACTGGGGTGATACCCGCGGGCGCAAGAACGTGCTGCTGCTGTGCATGTTCATGATGGGCCTGTCGACCATGGCCGTGGGCCTGCTGCCGACCTACCACGACGTCGGCTTCCTCGCCCCGGCGCTGCTGGTGGTGCTGCGCCTGGTGCAGGGCTTCGCCGTGGCCGGGGAAATCTCCGGGGCCAGTTCGATGATCCTCGAGCACGCGCCCTTCGGCCGCCGCGGCTACTTCGCCAGCTACACCCTGCAGGGCGTGCAGGCCGGCCAGGTGATGGCCGCCGCGGTGTTCCTGCCGCTGGCCTACTTCATGCCCAACGACGCCTTCAACGCCTGGGGCTGGCGGATTCCCTTCCTGCTCAGCGCCGTGGTGCTGATCGCCGGCCTGATCATCCGCCGCGAAGTCCACGAGACCCCGGCCTTCGTCAACGAGGAAGCCAAGCAGCAGGTGGCCAGGTCGCCGATATCCGAGGCCTTCCGCAACAGCTGGAAGCAGATGCTGCTGGTGATGGTCATGTCGCTGATGAACGTGATCCCGGTGGTGGCGACCATCTTCGGCGCGGCCTATGCGGTGCAGCCGGCCTACGGCATAGGCTTCGACAAGAGCGTGTACCTGTGGATCCCGGTGGTGGGCAACATAGTCGCGGTGCTGGCCATTCCCTTCGTCGGCAATCTCTCCGACCGCATCGGCCGCCGTCCGACGATGATCGTCGGCGCCCTGGGCTCGGGCCTGCTCGCCTTCGGCTACCTGTACGCCATCAGCATCCAGAACGTGCCGCTGGCCTTCGTCATGTCGCTGCTGATGTGGGGCCTGGTGTACCAGGGCTACAACGCGGTGTTCCCGTCCTTCTACCCGGAGCTGTTCCAGACCCGCTACCGCGTCTCGGCCATGGCCATCGCGCAGAACATCGGCACCATGCTCACCGCCATGCTGCCGGCGCTGTTCGCCGCCGTCGCCCCGCCCGGCTCGGACAACGTCCCGATGCTGATCGGCAGCCTGGCCTTCCTCATCACCTGCCTGTGCGCCTTCGCCGCCTACCTGGCCCCGGAAACCCACCGCCTGCCGATGGAAGACCTGGGAAAGCCTGACGCCAAGCCGCTGGAAAAGGCCACCTACGACAGCGCGCGGCAGAACAGCCTGCGGGTGGCGAGCCACTGAGCAGGTAATGCCCGAGCATGAAAAAAGGCCCCGTGAGGGGCCTTTTTTCTTGGGGCGGCATCAGGCGACATGCACCGCCCGCACCTGGATTTCCACCCCCAGGGTACGGCGCAGGGCATCGAAGATCGCCGCCAGGTTGTCCATGCCCGGATTACCCGAGGCCGACAGCATGCGGTGCAGGCTTTTGCTCGGCCGTTCCGTCTCCAGCGCCAGGCGCTCGAAGCCCAGGGTGGCGTTGACCAGATCGCGGAGGATCAGGCGCGCGGCGTCCGGCTCGCCGTTGAGGAACAGCGAGGCCGCCTCGTCGAGCAGCGCGGTGGCGAATGCCGGTTCGCGCTGCACCCGCGCGACGACGGTCTGTTTGAAATCCCTGGTCAGTACCATTGGAATCACCCTCTCATCTGCGGCCCGAACCGGGCCTTCTTGCGTTGCTTGTACTCGGCATGCAGCGCCTTCGCCTTGCGGATATCCGCCGCCTGGCTGTTCTTGCTGCCACCACCGAACAGCACGATGAGCGCCTCGCCGTCCCTCGCCAGGTAGATCCGGTAGCCCGGGCCCCAGTCGATGCGGTATTCGCCGATGCCATCGAACCATTTGATGTTGGAGGTGTTGCCCACCGCCATGCGCACCTTGGCGGTGGCAACCTTGGCCGCCGCCTGGAAATGCAGGGCGTCGAACCACTCCTGATAAGGGCAGGACCTGTCTTCCCGGACATACTCGAGCACCTCTATGGCCACCATGGTAACCTCCTCGTTACCTTTTACCAATAGGTCTCAGACGAGGCGAATGCTGCTTCGGGAATGGAATCCCCCTCGCCGGCGTCTGTGCGAGGGGAAGAAAGTACGGCCGCCAGGCGCCTGCCCGGGGTGCGCTGCTGCACACCTGGCTATCACCCTGGAGAAGAAACGGAAGCTGCCTACATCGCGAGAGCCCAGGTCCGACGCCCCGCAGCGGAAAATCGCGGACAGAGTCCGCTCCTACGGTTCCAGGAAGCACGGACGTAGGAGCGGACTCCGTCCGCGATTGGATTCACCGGCCCCGCCGGACGCATCGGTGGCACGGACGGAGGCGGATAACCGCGAACGGTTATGCACCCTACGCTCCAGGAATATCAGGATGACTCCAGACTTCCCGGCGGCTCAGGACAGCCCCCTCTCCCTCTGGGAGAGGGTTGGGGTGAGGGGCTCTTGAACCCAGCACCGACGCCACCGGAAAACTCCCTTCGCGAGCAAGCTCGCTCCTACACGGCCCCCTCACCCCCGACGCTGCATCCAGGCCGCCGCCAACCCGCTCAGGCAGATCACTGCAATCCCCACCAGGGCACTGGCGCTCGGCACATGGCTGAAGACCAGCCAGCCGATCAACCCGGCGAAGACGATCTGGCAGTAGCCGAAGGGCGCCAACAGCGCCGGCGCGGCGTGGCGGAAGGCCTGGGTGAGGAACAGGTGGGCGGACATGCCGCAGGTGCCCAGGGCGAGCATCAGCAGCGCATGGCCGAGGCTCGGGGTGTGCCAGACGAAGGGCACCATCGCCGTGGTCAGCGCGGTGTTCAGCAGGCCGGCGAAGAAGTTGCTGGTGGTCGGGCTGTCCACCGCCGCCAGCTTGCGCGTCAGCAGCTGGTAGAAGCAGAAGCACAGCGCCGAACCCAGCGGCAGCAACACCGCCGGGGTGAACAACTCACCGCCGGGATGGACGATCGCCAGCACCCCGGCGAAGCCCAGGCTCACCGCGGCCCATTGCCCGGCGCTGACCTTCTCGTGCAGCAGCGGCACCGACAGCGCGGTGACCATCAGCGGGGCGAGGAAGTTGACTGCCGTGGCCTCGGCCAGGGGGATGTACTGCAGGCCGGTGGTGAACAGCAGGCTGGTGCCCAGCAGGCACAGCGCGCGCAAAGTCTGCAGCCCCGGCCGGCGGGTACGCAGCACGCGCAGGCCCGACTGCGGCAGGAAGATGCCGGCCATCAGCAGCGTGTGCACCACGTAACGGGCCCAGACTACCAGCAGGATCGGGTAGAAACCGGAGAGGTACTTGGACAGGGCGTCGTGGGTGGAGAACAGCGAGGTGGCCAGCACCACCAGAAGGATGCCCTTCAGGGGCTGGCTGCTGCCGGACAACGCGGAGGCGGCGGTCATCGGGTTTCCCGTGGTTTACAAAGCAAGGCGCCCGGCAGTGTGCCGGGCGAACGGGTGGATGGGAATGGCGCAGTTGCCGGCATCAGAGCCGGGCGAGCACCGTGCGTGCCTTGTCCAGCGCCAGGCTGGCCCGCTCCAGGGCGCTGACGCCCTGCTCCAGCAGCTGCCGGGTGGGGATCTCCAGGCTCAGTGGCACGCTCGCCGGCAAGGTCCGCAACAGGCCCGCCAGGTCGCAGTCGCCATCGCCGGGGAAGCGCCGCTCGTTGCGCGCCTGGCGGAGGATTTCCTGCATGTCGTCCGGGCGCGGGCCGGCCACGTCGCACAACTGGGCATAGCGCATGCGCGAGGCCGGCAGCTGCGCCAGGTCCTGCAGCGAGGAGCCGGAACGGTCGAAGTGGAAGGCGTCGACCAGCACGCAGCCGTTGTCGCGCCCGGCGTTGCGCACCACGCGCCAGGCCGTGGCCAGGTCGGGGGCGTCGGTCCAGGGCATGAACTCCAGGTGCGGGTGGATGCCGTAGCCCTCGGCCAATTCGCACAGCTCGGCGAAGCGTTCGGTCATGCGCGCCTCGTCCGCGTCGTTGCCGGCCACCAGCAGCTCCGTGCCGCCGAACTCGGCGCCGACGGCGAGGATGGGCTCGAAGTCGGCCACGCGGGTCTCCGGCTTCAGGCGCAGGATTTCCAGGTCCAGCACGCGGATGCCGGTGTCGCGCAGGCGCGCCTGGGTCTGCCGGCGCAGCTCGGCATCGGCCACCAGCGGGAAGTGGTGCTCCTCGGCGGTGGCCGGCACCAGGCGCAGGCCGACGTGGCTGTAGCCGGCGCGGGCGGCGACCTCGACCATGTCCGGCGGCGACAGTTCGAGGACGGTCAGGGCGGCGAGGGAGAAGATTCGGTCGGTCATGGGATCGGTATCCGGTTCACAGGTGAATTGTAGGAGCGCCCCCTGGGCGCGAATCGCGTGGCTTGCAGGCCGCGCCGAGGCGCTTTCCTTTTCGTAGGAGCGAGCTTGCTCGCGAACGGTGTTTGCGGCCCTGGTGTCAGGTTCAAGAGCACCCTCTCCCCAACCCTCTCCCTGAAGGGAGAGGGGGCTGTCCGGCATGGGCGGGAAGCTCGGCGTCAACCTGTAGGAGCAATTGTCTATTGGGTTCCCGCGTTCGCGGGAATGACGTCGGCAAGTATGGTTCCCCACACTCGTCATTCCCGCGAACGCGGGAACCCAGAAAACAACGTAGAAACGGGCTCACTCACCCAACCCGCGCCGGCGCACACGCCCGGCCGCTGGCGGCGGCCTCGCGGATGGCCTCGATCAGCGCCAGGGTGCGGCCGCCGTCCACCGCGTCGGTCAACGGCAGCTCCTCACCGCGCACCACGCGCACGAAATGCTCCAGTTGCCGGCGCAGCGCCTCACCCGAGGTGAAGGGCTCGCTGCTGCGCAGCAACGGCTGGTGCCAGCCGGCGCCCGGCTGCGCGTAGTGCCAGCGCTGCAGTTGCGGGATGCTCAGCGCGCCCTCGGTGCCAGCCAGCAGGTAGCAAGGCTGATCGACCTGGCGTGGGTAGATGGGGCTCTCGCCAGAATCCAGCTCCCAGCTCCAGGGCGCGGCCACGCCGTCGGAGCCGGTCAGGCTGCCAAGGGCGCCGCTCTCGAACTGCAGGAGGATGGCCGCGCTGTCTTCGTTGACCAGGCCGCGCACCGCGTTGCCGGTGAAGGCCTGCACCTGTGCCACCTCGCCGCACAGGTAGCGCAGCAGGTCGAGGTCGTGGATCAGGTTGGTGAGCAGGAAGCCGGCGCCCGGCTCGCGTCGCCAGGGCACCTCGAAGTAGCTGTCGGGCTTCTGCAGCTGCCACAGCGCGGTGACGTTGACCAGACGGCCCAGGGCGCCCGCGGCCAGGATTTCCCGCGCCTTGCCGATCAGCGGGTTGTGCCGGCGGTGATGGCCGACCAGCACCGGCACGCCGCTGCCCCGGCTCGCCTCCACCAGCTCGCGCACTTCGTCCAGGTGCACGCCCACCGGCTTCTCCAGCAGCACCGGCACGCCGGCGGCCAGGCAGTCCAGAGCAGTGGCCACGTGCAGGTTGTTGGGGTTGGCGATGATCGCCGCCTGCGGCTGCGCCTCTTCCAGCATGCGCCGGTGATCGGCGTAGTACGGCACCCCGCACTCGGCGGCGAACCCAGCCGCGCCGGGGCCCGGGTCAGCCACCGCGCAGAGTTGCAGGGCGGGAACCTGGAGCAGGTGCTGGTGGTGCTGGCGGCCCATGATGCCGGCGCCGATCAGGGCAATGCGCAAGGGAGCGGTCACGCGGGATTCCTCTTCTGCTTGTTGTGCTGGAGCCTCGCTGCACGGGGCTCCATGGAATGGCATGAGCAAATTTAGAACTCGGTTCCATTTTTACTCAAGCGCAATGCGACAAGCAGCGGGCGATTATCGACCGCCATTGCACCCGGGCAGGCGCAAGCGGCCCTCCTCCGCGGGAGGAAGGCCGGCAAGCAGGGGAATCAGGCGAAGAGGTCGGAAGCCTGGCTGGCGGCGGACAGCTCGGCGCTGGCGGCCAGCAGCAGCGGCGCCAGTTCGTGCAGGCGCGCTTCCGGCAGGCGCGCGCTGGGCCCGGCGATGCTCAGCACGCCGATCGCCCGGCGGTCCACCGGGCAGTGCACTACGGCGGCCAGGGCCGAGGTGCCGAGTGCCGAGGTTTCTTCGACCCAGGCGTAGCCACGCTCGCGGGCACGGCGCAGGTAGCCGAGCAGTTCGTCCTCGCTGCGCGGGGCGCGCGGACCGAAGTTGGCGGGGTCGCCCACGCCCTGCCGGCGCACCAGCTCCAGGGCCTGGGTGTCGTCCAGGCTGGCCAGCCAGGCGTGCCCGGAGGCGGTGTAGAACAGCGGCGCGTCGCGGCCCATGTCCGGGTCGTAGCGCAGCCCCGAGCGGGCGCCCTGGGACTTGGCGATCCAGGTCTGGCGGCTACCGTCGATCACCCCCAGGCGCACCAGCTCGCCGCTGTCCTGGGCCAGGCGGTCGAGGATCGGCTGGACGATGTCGGCGCCGCTGCAGGACAGGTAGCGGAAGCCCAGCGCCACCAGCTTGGTGGACAGCTGGTAGCGGGCGTTCTCCGGGTTCTGCCGCACGTAGCCCAGGCGGATCAGCTCGGCGAGCATGCGGTGGGTGGCGCTCTTGGGTATCTCCAGGCGCTCGGCGAGGGTCTGCATCGGCAGGCCGCGGGGTTCGCTGGTGAGGCTTTCGAGAAGGCTGAAGGCGCGTTCGATCTGGCTACCGGCCATGGGCGTCGTCCACTACGAGGATCGGCGGATTCTAATGAGATAGACCGGGCCGGGGAACCGCCGGGCTGGATCGGATAGCTTCTCTAAATGTTCGAACCAGTTAATTAATGTTCGCTATTCGCACAAGAAGCGTTTTCGCCGATTGTCCGTCGCCCGCCGCCCTTCCACTATCGAGCCGTACCGAAACACCCGGCAGCGCCTGCTGCCCTCGGACGCGAATACCCTCGAACAATTACAAGAAGGTCCAGAGCCATGCCGCACAGCACACGCCCCTCTCTCGATCCGCGAACGCCGGGCCACCCAGCCGCCTAGCGCCGCGTTTCCCGGCGCCCCGCCGCGCCGCACAAGCCTCTCCCACAACAATGACTCCAGAGAGATCGTCATGGGCTATCCCTGCATCCGTCGTTTTCCCCGCTACCTGCCCGCCGCCCTGGCCCTGGCCGGTACCACCCTGCCCGCCTTCGCCGACGGCTTCCTCGAAGACGCCAAGTCGAGCCTGACGCTGCGCAACTTCTACATGAACCGCAACTACCTGGGCGACACCGCCCAGGGCAAGGCCGAGGAGTGGACGCAGAACTTCATCCTCGACTTCAAGTCCGGCTTCACCCAGGGCACCGTGGGCTTCGGCCTGGACGTGCTCGGCCTGTACAGCGTCAAGCTCGATGGCGGCAAAGGCACCGCCGGCACCCAACTGCTGCCGGTGCACGACGACGGCCGCCCGGCCGACGACTTCGGCCGCCTGGCGGTGGCCGGCAAGGCGCGGGTATCGAAGACCGAGCTGAAGGTCGGCGAATGGGCGCCGGCACTGCCGATCCTGCGTTCCGACGACGGCCGTTCGCTGACGCAGACCTTCCAGGGCGCGCAGGTGACCTCGAAGGAACTCGCCGGGCTGACCCTCTACGGCGGCCAGTTCCGCCAGAACAGCCCGCGCAACGACGCCAGCATGGAGGACATGAGCCTGTTCAACCGCACGGCGTTCAAGTCCGACCGCTTCAACTTCGTCGGCGGCGAATACCGCTTCAACGGCGAGCGCACCCTGGTCGGCCTGTGGAACGCCGAGCTGAAGGACATCTACCAGCAGCAATACCTGCAGGTGCAGCACTTCCAGCCGGTGGGCGACTGGGTGCTGGGTGCCAACCTCGGCTACTTCTGGGGCAAGGAAGACGGCAGCGCCCGCGCCGGCGACCTGGACAACCGCACCGCCTCCGGGCTGTTCTCCGCCAAGTACGGCGCCGGCACCTTCTACCTGGGCCTGCAGAAGGTCATGGGCGACGACGAGTGGTTCCGCGTCAACGGCGCCAGCGGCGGCACCCTGGCCAACGACAGCTACAACTCCAGCTACGAGAACGCCAAGGAGCGTTCCTGGCAGTTGCGCTACGACTACGACTTCGCCGGCCTCGGCGTGCCTGGCCTGACGCTGATGAACCGCTACATCCACGGCAGCAACGTGCACAACGCCAGCACCGATGACGGCAGCGAATGGGGCCGCGAGAGCGAGCTGGCCTACACCGTGCAGTCCGGGCCGCTGAAGACGCTGAACCTGAAGTGGCGCAACTCGACGATGCGCCGCGACTGGGGAAGGACCAACAGCTTCGACGAGAACCGGTTGATCGTGAGTTATCCGCTGGATCTGTTGTAACGCCCGAACCGGGCGCTTTTCGTAGGATCGAGGGGGACGCCTGGTTCTTGCTCGCGAATGAGCCCCGCAGCGGAGTCTGTTCGCGAGCAAGCTCGCTCCTACGATGCGTCCGCCTCCGAGCCCACCTGTAGGAGCGGGCCCTGCCCGCGATTCGCGCGCAGGGCGCGCTCCTACAGGGGCATGGTTGTGCGCCGGAAACCGCGGTTATCGCGGACGGAATCCGCTCCTACGCTGGACCCACTTTCGAACCCACGTTCAAGTAGGAGCAACTGTCTTGCCAACTGCGTCAGGGTGCTTTTCGTAGGATGGGTTGAGCCTTGGCGAAACCCATGCGATGGCGGCGATGGGTATCGCTTCGCTCAACCCATCCTACGGGGCTGCCTTGCCGGCCACGCCGTGGGGCTCTCCGTAGGAGCGGGCCCTGCCCGCGATTCGCGCGCAGGGCGCGCTCCTACATTGGTGCGCCATGGGTGATGCAGCGGTCTATTGGGTTATTCCCCTTCGGGCCAGCGCAAGCGCTGGCCCGAAGGGGAATAACCCAGAAAACCGCGTAGGAGCGGACTCCGTCCGCGATTCGTGCGCAGGGCGCGCTCCTGCGGGGGCATGGTTGTGTGCCCGAGGCGCGGGAGAAACGCCGCCCTACCCGGCCTCCAGGCTGTAGCCCACGCCGTACACCGAGCGGATCGGGTCGTGCCCCGGGGCCACCGCCGCCAGTTTGCGCCGCAGGTTCTTCACGTGGCTGTCGACGGTGCGGTCGGCGACCACGCGGTGGTCCTGGTAGATGTGGTTCATCAGCTGGTCGCGGGACAGCACCTGACCAGGGCGCGCGGCCAGGGCGGCGAGCATGCGGAATTCCACCGGGGTGAGGTCCAGCGCCACGCCCAGGTAGCGCGCCTGGAAGGCCCGCGGGTCCAGTTCCAGGCCCAGGCTCGGCGCCTGGGCGCCGCTGCGGCGCAGCACGGCCTTGACCCGCGCCACCAGCTCGCGGGGGGAGAAGGGTTTGCAGATGTAGTCGTCGGCGCCCAGTTCCAGGCCCAGCAGGCGGTCGATCTCCTCGACCCGCGCGGTCATCATGATCAGCGGCATGCGGCTGAAGCCGCGCAGCTCGCGGCAGATGTCCAGGCCGTCGCGGCCGGGCAGCATCAGGTCGAGCAGCAGCAGGTCGTAGGCCTTGCCGCGCAGCGCCGGGATCACCGCGTTGCCGTCGGCGAGGTGTTCCACCTGGTAGCCGGCGACGCGCAGGTAGTCGCCCACCAGCGCGGCCAGCTTGGGCTCGTCTTCCGCCAGCAGGATGTCGCCCTGGCTCATGGCGCGTCTCCGGCCGGCGGCAGTTCCAGCGTCATCAGCAACCCTCCCATGCTCGATGCCCGGGCGCTCAGGCGGCCGCCGTGCACCTCGGCGATGCCGCGGCAGATCGCCAGGCCCAGGCCGGTGCCGCCGCTGGCGCGGTTGCGCGAGCGCTCGGCGCGGTAGAAGCGCTCGAACAGGCGCTCCAGCGCCGCCGCA
This sequence comes from Pseudomonas sp. A6, assembly GCF_052367875.1. NCBI lineage: Bacteria > Pseudomonadati > Pseudomonadota > Gammaproteobacteria > Pseudomonadales > Pseudomonadaceae > Pseudomonas > Pseudomonas sp. A6. Next base: position 4,440,452 of record NZ_CP198970.1, read on the forward strand.
TCCACGCCCGGCGCGGAATCCTCGCACTGTACCAGCACCCGTTCGCCCTCGCGCAGCGCGCGCAGCACGGTGCGGCCGCCGGGGTCGGTGTAGCGCCGGCTGTTCTCCAGCAGGTTGTGCAGCAGTTGGCCCAGGCGCGACTCGTCGCCCAGCACCCACAGCGGCTCGTCGGGCAGCTCCACGTCCAGGGCCAGGCCGCGTTCGGCGAAGCCGGCGCGGAAGGCGTCGGCCACCACCGGCAGCAGCACCCGCAGGTCGATGCTCTCGCGGCGGTAGGTGGGCCCGCCGACCTCGGCCAGGGACAGGTCGAAGAGGTCGTCCACCAGCTTGGCCAGGGCCCCCACCTCGGCCTGCAGCGAGCGCAGGGCGGTGCCGTCCAGCGGGCGGATGCCGTCTTCCATGGCTTCCAGCTCGGCGCGCATCACCGCCAGCGGGGTGCGCAGTTCGTGGGAGATGTCGGCCATGAAGTCGCGGCGCAGGCGCTCGTTGCTGGCCAGGGTGGCGGCCATGCGGTTGAAGTCGGCGGCCAGCTGGCCGGCCTCGTCGGCCGAGCGCACCGGCAGCTGGATGGCGTAGTCGCCGGCGGCCAGGCGATGGGTGGCCCCGGCCACCTGGCGGATCGGCCGCAGCAGGCTGCGGGTGAGCCACCAGGCGATCACCGCCGTGGCCAGCAGGCAGGCCAGGCCGATGAGCAGGCTGGAACGCAGCTGGTTGAGCTGGAAGCGCCGGTCGCCGACGCTGGTCACCGACTGCAGCGGCGCCAGGGCCATCCAGCCGACCACCTGGCCCTGGTGGCGAATCGGCCGCAGGACCATCTCCCGCGGCGGCGCCTTGTAGCCGATGATCAGGCGCTGCGCCTCGTCCAGCAGGGCGAAGCGGACGAAGGCGCCGGTGAGGTCGGAGACGGTCAGCAGGCTGGGGTCGAAGTCGCGGTCCTGGGTCGCCGCGTCGGGGCGCAGCATGTCGAACCACTGTTCGTGGTCGCGGCGGATGAAGTCCCAGCTGCCGTGGGTGGCGAAGGCCCGCTCGGCGCGCGGGACGATGAGTTCCATGCGCTCCTCGGCCTGCTGGTTGAGGTAGCCGAGGAAGCCGTACCTGAGGCTCAGGTAGGCGGCGAAGACCATGCCCAGCACGGCGAAGGCGCAGACCGCCAGCATGGCCAGGAAGAATTTGCTGGAGAGGCTGATTTTCATGGCACCGCCGGGCTCTGTCGGGATGCCGCCATTGAAGCGCGGCCCCCGCGGCCCTTCAAGGCGCGGCGGGCAATCTCCCAGATTTCTGCACATTGCCTGCACATTCGCCGAGCACCCTTGACGCTGAATCCAACCTGGATCGGAGTCCCGGATGTCCCCCCTCGCCCCCCCGCTTTCTTCGCTGGCCCGCGCCCTGTTGCTGGGCGCCGGCCTGCTCGCCCTGGGCGGCTGCCTCGACGACGAGGCGGCCGCGCCGCAAGCCGACCTGCAGGAGGTCGGCATCTACCAGGTGCGCAGCGCGCCCCAGGCGCTCAGCCTCACCCTCCCCGGCCGCGCCAGCGCGCACCTGGTGGCGGAGATCCGCCCGCAGGTCGGCGGCATCATCCAGCGGCGGCTGTTCGAGGAAGGCCAGACGGTGAAGGCCGGCCAGGCGCTGTACCAGATCGACGCACAGCCCTACGAGGCCGCCCTGGCCCAGGCCGAGGCCAGCGTCACTTCCGCCCGCGCCACCCTGAAGGCGGCCGAGCTCAAGGCCCGGCGCGACGCCCAGCTGGTGAAGATCGACGCCATCAGCGCGGAGGACAACGAGAGCGCCCAGGCCGCGCTGCTGGAGGCCCGCGCCAGCCTGCAGTCGGCCCAGGCCGCGTTGAAGACGGCGCGCATCAACCTGGGCTACACGCGGATCGACGCGCCGATCTCCGGGCGCACGGCCACCTCCTCGGTCACCGCCGGCGCGCTGGTCACCGCCGAGCAGACCACCGCCCTGACCACGGTGCAGCAGCTGGACCCGATCTACGTCGACTTCACCCAGCCCAGCACCACCCTGCTGCGCCTCAAGCGCGAGCTGGCCGAGGGCAAGCTCGCCCCCGCCGAGGCGCAGGACGCCACGCGCATCAGCCTGCAGCTGGAGGACGGCAGCGCCTACGCCCACGAGGGCACCCTGACCTTCAACGGCGTGAGCGTCGACGAGAGCACCGGCAGCGTGACCCTACGCGCCCTGGTGCCCAACCCCGAGGGCCTGCTGCTGCCGGGCATGTACCTGAAGGCGACGCTGCAGGAGGGCGTGCAGCCGGACGCCATCCTGGTGCCGCAACAGGGCGTGGCCCGCGACGAGCGCGGCCAGGCCAGCGCCCTGGTGGTGGTCGACGGCAAGGTCGAGCAGCGCCAGCTGAGCCTGGCCCGCGCGGTGGGCAACCGCTGGTGGGTCGACAAGGGCCTGGCGGACGGCGACCAGCTGATCGTCCAGGGCGCGCAGAAGGTCCGCGTCGGCCAGCAGGTCAAGACCCTGGACGCGCAGCTGACCGCGCAGAACGACGCGCGCGACTGAGGACCCGCCATGGCACGCTTCTTCATCGACCGGCCCATCTTCGCCTGGGTGCTCGCCATCCTGGTGATGCTCGGCGGCACCCTGGCCATCTTCCAGCTGCCGCTGGCCCAGTACCCCAGCATCGCGCCGCCGCAGATCCGCCTCAGCGCCACCTACACCGGCGCCTCGGCCAAGACCATGGAAGACTCGGTGACCCAGGTCATCGAGCAGCAGATGACCGGCCTGGACGGCCTCACCTACATGTCCTCCAGCAGCAGTTCGGCGGGCAGCGCCAGCATCACCCTGACCTTCGACGCCGGCACCGACATCAACACCGCGCAGATGCAGGTGCAGACCAAGCTGGAGCAGGCCAAGGCGCGGCTGCCCGACGAGGTGCAACAGCAGGGCATCGAGATCCGCAATTCCTCCAGCGACTTCCTGATCATCCTCTCGCTGGTCTCGGACAACCCCGAGGTCGGCGCCACCGACATCAGCGACTTCATCGCCAGCACCCTGTACGACCAGGTCAGCCGCGTCAGCGGCGTCGGCGAGGTGACCACCCTGGGTTCCAGCTACGCCATGCGCATCTGGCTGGACCCGGACAAGCTCAAGCAATACTCGTTGATGCCCTCGGACATCAGCAGCGCCCTGCAGGCGCAGAACGTCGACACCTCCGCCGGCCAGCTCGGCGCCCTACCGGCGCGCCCGGGGCAGCAGCTCAACGCCAGCATCAACGCGCGCAGCAAGCTCAAGACCGCGGCGCAGTTCCGCGAGGTGGTGCTCAAGTACGCCAGCAACGGCGCCGTGGTGAGCCTCGGCGACGTGGCGCGGGTGGAGCTGGGCAGCGAGAGCTACGACGTGGTCGCCGAGCACGGCGGGCGCCCCTCCGGCGGCCTGGCCATCAGCCTGGCCACCGGCGCCAACGCCCTGGACGTGGCCGAGGCGGTGCAGGCCAAGGTGGCCGAGCTGCAGCAGTTCTTCCCCAGCCGGCTGCAGCTGCGCGCCGAGGTGGCCTACAACACCGCGCCCTTCGTGAAGATTTCCATCGAGGAGGTGGTCAAGACGCTGTTCGAGGCCATCGCCCTGGTGGTGCTGATCATGTACCTGTTCCTGCAGAACCTGCGCGCCACGCTGATCCCGGCGATCGCCGTGCCGGTGGTGCTGCTGGGCACCTTCGGCGTGCTGGCGCTGATGGGCTACTCGATCAACACCCTGACCATGTTCGCCATGGTCCTGGCCATCGGCCTGCTGGTGGACGACGCCATCGTGGTGGTGGAGAACGTCGAGCGGATCATCGCCGAGCGCGGCCTGTCGCCACGGGAGGCCACGCGCGAGTCGATGGGCGAGATCAGCGGCGCGCTGGTGGGCATCGCCGTGGTGCTCTCGGCGGTGTTCGTGCCCATGGCCTTCTTCGGCGGCTCCACCGGGGTGATCTACCGGCAGTTCTCGGTGACCATGGTCGCCGCCATGACGCTGTCGGTGCTGGTGGCCATGACCCTCACCCCGGCGCTGTGCGCCACCCTGCTCAAGCCTGGCCACGGCCAGCCGCGGCACGGCTTCTTCGGCTGGTTCAACCGCAACTTCGAGGCCGGCTCGCGGCGCTACCAGCGCGGCGTCGGCAACCTGCTGGCGCGGCCCGTGCACGCGCTGGCGGTCTACGCGCTGGTACTGGCCGGCGTCGGGCTGATGTTCCACAAGCTGCCCACCGCGTTCCTCCCCGAGGAGGACCAGGGCATGCTGATGATGCAGATGACCCTGCCGGTGGGCGGCACCGACGAGCGCCTGCAGGCGGTCACCCGCCAGGTGACGGACTACCTGCTGCAGCAGCCGGAGGTGGACTCGGTGCTCACCGTGCGCGGCCTGGGCAACGGCGGCAACGCGCAGAACAGCGGCCGCGGCTTCATCAAGCTCAAGGACTGGAGCCAGCGCCAGGGCGAGGCGCACAGCGCGGCGGCGGTGGCGCGGCGGGCCAACCGGGCGCTGGCCGGGATCATCGATGCCGACGTCTTCGTCATCGCCCCGCCGGCCATCCAGGGCCTGGGCGAAAGCTCCGGCTTCGACGTCGAGCTGCAGGACCTCGCCGGCCTCGGCCACGCCGAGCTGCTGGCGGCGCGCAACCGCTTCATCGAACTGGCCCGCCAGGACCCGCGCCTGGCCAACGTGCGCGCCCAGGGCCTGGAAGACACCCCGCAGCTGGACCTGCACATCGACGACCGCAAGGCCGGCGCGCTGGGCGTGGCCGCCAGCGACATCAACGACACCCTGAGCGTGGCCCTGGGCGGCAGCTACGTGAACGACTTCCTCGACGCCGGGCGGGTGAAGAAGGTCTACCTGCAGGGCGACGCCGACAAGCGCATGCAGGCCGAGGACATCGGCGACTGGTACGTGCGCAACGACCAGGATGCCATGGTGCCGCTGGCCACCTTCGTCAGCACCGGCTGGAGCACCGCCTCGCCGCTGCTGGAGCGCTACAACGGCTTCGGCGCCTACGAGATCGTCGGCGAGCCGGCCGCCGGCGTCAGCTCCGGCGACGCCATGGCCGCGGTGCAGGCGATCATGGCGCAGCTGCCCGAGGGCATCGGCTACGCCTGGACCGGGCAGTCCTACCAGGAACGCCTGGCCGGCAACCAGGCGCCGCTGCTCTACGCCATTTCCATCCTCTTCGTGTTCCTTTGCCTGGCGGCGCTCTACGAGAGCTGGTCGGTGCCCTTCGCGGTGATGCTGGTGGTGCCCCTGGGCATCCTCGGCGCCCTGGCCCTGACCGGCCTGCGCGGGCTGTCCAACGACGTCTACTTCCAGGTCGGGCTGCTGACCACCGTGGGGCTGGCGGCGAAGAACGCCATCCTCATCGTCGAGTTCGCCAAGGAAGGCTACGACCGCGGCCAGGACCTGCTCGCCGCGACCCTGGAAGCGGTGCGCATCCGCCTGCGCCCGGTGCTGATGACCTCGCTGGCCTTCATGCTCGGCGTGCTGCCCCTGGCGCTGAGCCAGGGCGCCGGCGCCGGCGGGCGCCAGGCGATCGGCACCGGCGTGCTCGGCGGCATGCTCGCGGCGACCCTGCTGGGCCTGTTCTTCATTCCCCTGTTCTACGTGCTGGTGCAGCGCCTGGTTGCGCGCCGTGCCCCAGCCACCGTCGAAGGAGACGCCTGATGCGCACCTCCCCTCTTCCCTTGCTGCTGGCCCTGCTGCTGGGCGGCTGCGTCAACCTGGCGCCGGACTACCAGCGCCCCGCCGCGCCGGTGGCGGCGCAATGGCCCGGCGCCGCGCCGGCCGGCGCCAGCCAGGCCGACGTCGACTGGCGCGAGTTCTTCGTCGACGCCCGCCTGCGCGACACCGTGGCCCGCGCCCTGGCCAACAACCGCGACCTGCGGGTGGCGGCGCTGAACGTCGAGTACCAGCGCGCGCAGTACCGCATCCAGCGCGCCGAGCTGTTCCCGGCGGTCTCGGCCAGCGCCGAGGGCACCCGCCAGCGCGCCCTCTCCGACGGCACCACGGCGGTCAGCAGCCAGTACAGCGTCGGCCTGGGCGTAAGCAGCTACGAGCTGGACCTGTTCGGCCGCCTGCGCAACCTCAAGGACGCCGCCCTGGAGGACTACCTGGCCCTGGAGCAGACCCGCCGCAGCACGCAGATCAGCCTGGTGGCCGAGGTGGCCAGCGCCTGGATGACCCTGGCCGCCGACCAGCAGTTGCTCAAGCTGGCCAGCGACACCCACGCCAGCCAGCAGAAGACCTACGAGCTGGTGCAGCGCAGTCACGGCCTGGGCGGCGAGTCCGGGCTGAGCCTGGCGCAGGCGCGCAGCACGGTGGAATCGGCGCGCGCCGAGGTGGCCAGCTACGCCAGCCAGGTCGAGCAGGACCGCAACGCCCTGGAACTGCTGGTGGGCGAACGCCTGGCCGACAGCCTGCTGCCGGGCGACACCGGCCTGGACGCCGCGCTGCTGGTGACGGTGCCGGCGGGCCTGCCGTCGAGCCTGCTGCAACGCCGCCCCGACGTGCTCGCCGCCGAGCACACGCTCAAGGCGGCCAACGCCGACATAGGCGCGGCACGCGCGGCCTTCTTCCCCAGCGTGAGCCTGACCGCCAGCGGCGGCAGCGCCAGCGGCGAGCTGTCCGGGCTGTTCAAGTCCGGCAGCCGCGCCTGGAGCTTCGCCCCCTCGATCAGCCTGCCGATCTTCGACGCCGGCAGCAACCAGGCCGGCCTGGACGCCGCGAAGATCACCCGCGACATCGACGTGGCCAACTACGAGAAGGCCCTGCAGACCGCCTTCAGCGAAGTGGCCGACGCCCTTTCCGTGCGCAGCCACATCAACGAGCGCCTGGACGCCCAGCGCGAACTGACGGCGGCCACCGACAAGAGCTACGACCTGTCGCTGGCGCTGTACAAGCAGGGTTCGGACAGCTTCCTGGAAGTGCTGGACGCACAGCGCTCGCTGTATTCCGCGCAGCAGACGCTGATCAGCCTGGAGCTGGCCGAGCAGGTCAACCGTGTCACCCTCTATAAAGTCCTGGGCGGCGGCTGGCAGGGCTAACGATCTGCTGCGCGTCGGCATAACTGCGTTAGAAACAGGCGAGGAATGCTCATTCAGCGGCCTGGACTCCGCTTCCTCGCCTGTTTCTGCCTTGTTCTGCTCTAGCTCGCGAGATCGTGAGTAGCTCTCTTAAAACAGGCGCGGCAACTCGATGCGCACCAACAGCCCGCCGCCCTCGGCGGGCTCGGCGCTGATCCGCCCGTGGTGCAGTTGCACCGCGCGGCTGGCGATGGCCAGGCCCAGGCCGAAGCCGTCGGGGCCGGCGTCGGGGCCGCGCTCGAAGGGTTCGAAGATGCGCCCCAGGCGGCTCTCGTCGACGCCCGGGCCGTGGTCGCTGATGCACACCACCAGGCGTTCGCCGCCCTCCACCAGGCTCGCGCCCACGCGCACCGCGGTGCCCGCCGCGGTGTAGCGCACGGCGTTGCGGATGACGTTCTCGAAGGCCCGGTAGAGCAGCTCCTCGTGGGCGCGGCCGAGGAACGGCTGCTCGGCTACAAGGCGCACCTGGCAGCCCTTGCCCGCCGCCTCGAAGCGGGCGTCCTCGACGATCTGCGCCAGCAGCTCGACGACGTCCAGCAGGCGGTATTCGCCACTGTCCTGGCGCGACTGGGCCCGCGCCAGGGTGAGCAGTTGCTCGATCAGCTCGTCCATGCGCCGCGACTCGCGCTCGATGCGCTCCAGCATGCCGGGCTGCCCCGGCGCCTGCCGCAGCAGGCCGATGGCGGCGCTCATCCGCGTCAGCGGCGACCGCAGCTCGTGGGAGATGTCGTGCAGCAGGTGCTGCTGCGCCTCCACCAGCGCCTTGAGCTGCCCGGCCATGCGGTCGCAGTCCTCGGCCAGGTCGACGATCTCGTCGCGACGGCGCCCCAGGCGCGGCTTGACGCGCACCTCGAAGCGGCCCTGGGCGACCTGGCCCATGGCCTGGCGCAACCAGGCCAGCGGCCGCGCCAGGTACTGGCTGAGCAGCAGGGCGAAGAGCGCGCTCATCAGCATGCCGGTGAACAATGGGCCCAGGCTGCGCGGCGGCGGCGCCTGGTCGAGGGTGGTGGCGGCCGAGGCGCGCAGTAGCAGGCGATGGCCGTCCTGGCTGGTGACCGCCTGCTCGAAGCGCACCTGGGCCACGGCGCGCCCGGCCAATAGAGCGCCCTGGGCGTCGTAGAGGCCGACCTGGACGTCCGGCTGCTGCGGCGACACCTCCAGCAGCTGGCGCCCCGCCGCTTCGCCGAAGCGCTGCAGCAGGCGCACCTCGGTGGCCAGCAGCGAGCGCAGCGCCGGGGTGTCGCCGCGCAGCTCGTCGAACATGAAGGCGCCGGCGCCCACCAGGAAGGTCAGGCTGTTGGCCAGCCAGAAGGCCAGGAACAGCTTCCAGAACAGCCGCCCGCGCTTCATTCGACGATCAGCAGGTAGCCCATGCCACGCACGCTCTGGATCCAGCTGCTGCCGTCGGCGCGCGGGCCGAGCTTCTGGCGGATGCTGCTGACGTGCACGTCGATGCGCCGGTCGTAGCGGGTCAGCGGGCGGCCCAGGGCGTCCAGCGACAGGTCCTGCTTGCTGACCAGTTGCCCGGCCCGGCGCACCAGCACCTCCAGCAGGCTGAACTCGGTGCCGGTCAGCTCCAGCGGCTGGCCGTGCCACAACGCCTGGCGCTTGCCGGGCCAGAGCGCCAGGGCGCCGCTGCCGACGGCCTCCGGCGCGCTGCCGAGCGGCACCTGGGGCTGCACCCGGCGCAGGATGGCGCGTAGCCGCGCGACCAGCTCGCCGGGCGAACTGGGCTTGGGCACGTAGTCGTCGGCGCCCAGTTCCAGGCCGGCAATGCGGTCGATGTTGTCGCCCCGCGCGGTCAGCAGCAGGACCGGCACCTGGCTGCGCACGCGAATGCGCCGCAGCACCTCGATGCCGGACAGGCCCGGCAGCATCACGTCCAGCACCACCAGGGCGTAGGCGCCGCCCAGGGCCTCGGCCTCGGCCTCCTCGCCAGTGCCCACCGCGGTGGCCTGGAAACCCTCGCGGGCCAGGTACTGGCTGAGCATCTCGGTGAGTTCGCGGTCGTCGTCGACCAGCAGTACGGGAATCATGCAGGGCACGCGGTTCAAGGCCTGGAGGGCGCAATGATCCCTTCCGCGGGGGCGCCCTGTCACCGCCGCATGGGCAAACTTTACACATCTTTACCCTGGGTTAACCGCGCCGAACACAGCCCGCTCTTATCCTCATCGGCCGCCAACCCGGGCCGGGCGGCAGCGCCCGGACGATCGCCGTGCGAACCGTCCGCGCCCCCTGCCACCGCCTGTCTGGAAGTCACGATGCGCCCTACCCGCCTGCTGTTCCCGATCCTGCTGTTCAACGCCGCCCTGGCCCACGCCGCAGGCTTCAAGATCGCCGACATCCGCGTCAACGGCCTGCAGCGCGTCTCCGCCGGCAGCGTGTTCGCCGCCCTGCCGCTGAACGTCGGCGACCAGGCCGACGACCACGCCCTGGTGGAAGCCTCGCGCTCGCTGTTCCGTACCGGTTTCTTCCAGGACATCCACCTCGGCCGCGACGGCAACGTGCTGGTCATCGACGTGGTCGAGCGCCCGTCCATCTCCGGCATCGAGATCGAAGGCAACAAGGCCATCAGCACCGAGGACCTGATGAAGGGCCTCAAGCAATCGGGCCTGGCCGAAGGCGAGATCTTCCAGCGCGCCACCCTCGAAGGCGTGCGCAACGAGCTGCAGCGCCAGTACGTGGCCCAGGGCCGCTACTCGGCCACCATCGAGACCCAGGTGACCCCGCAGCCGCGCAACCGCGTGGCGCTGAAGATCACTGTCAACGAAGGCACGGTGGCGGCCATCGCCCACGTCAACGTGGTCGGCAACACCGTGTTCTCCGACGAGGACCTGACCGGCCTGTTCGAGCTGAAGGAAAGCAACTGGCTGTCGTTCTTCAAGAACGACGACAAGTATTCCCGCGAGAAGCTCTCCGGCGACCTGGAACGCCTGCGCTCCTACTACCTGGACCGCGGCTACATCCACATGGACATCGCTTCCACCCAGGTGTCCATCACGCCGGACAAGAAGCACGTCTACATCACCGTCAACATCAACGAGGGTGAGAAGTACAAGGTCCGCGAAGTGAAGCTGACCGGCGACCTCAAGGTGCCGGAAGAGGAAATCAGGAAGCTGATGCTGGTCGAGCCGGGCCAGGTGTTCTCGCGCAAGGTGATGACCTCCACCTCCGACCTGATCACCCGCCGCCTGGGTAACGAGGGCTACACCTTCGCCAACGTCAACGGCGTGCCGGAAGCCCATGACGACGACAAGACCGTGTCCATCACCTACGGGGTCGACCCGGGCAAGCGCGCCTACGTCAACCGCATCAACTTCCGCGGCAACACCAAGACCGAAGACCCGGTGCTGCGCCGCGAGATGCGCCAGATGGAAGGCGGCTGGGCCAGCACCTACCTGATCGACCAGTCCAAGCAGCGCCTGGAGCGCCTGGGCTACTTCAAGACGGTCAACGTCGAGACCCCGGCCGTTCCGGGCACCGACGACCAGGTGGACGTCAACTACAGCGTCGAGGAGCAGGCCTCCGGCTCGCTCAGCGCCAGCGTCGGCTTCTCCCAGAGCGCCGGGCTGATCCTCGGCGGCTCCATCAGCCAGAGCAACTTCCTCGGCACCGGCAACTACACCAGCATCGGCCTGACCCGCTCGGAGTACCAGACCAAGTACAACTTCGGCTTCACCAACCCCTACTTCACCACCGACGGCGTGAGCCTGGGCTACAACCTGTTCTACAGCAGCACCGACTACAGCAAGTACTACGACGACGATGACGAGGTGTCATACTACTCCCTCGACAGCTTCGGCGCCGGCGTCAGCATCGGCTACCCGATCAGCGAGACCTCGCGCCTGACCTACGGCCTGACCCTGCAGCACGACGCCGTCAGCCCCGGCACCTACAGCGCCGACGAGATCTACGACTTCATCGAGCGCGAGGGCAAGAGCTTCAACAACCTCAAGGCCTCCATCGGCTGGTCCGAATCCACCCTGAACAAGGGCGTGCTGGCCACCCGCGGGCATTCCCAGAGCCTGACGCTGATGGCTACGGTGCCCGGCAGCGACCTGTCGTTCTACAAGCTCGACTACAGCGCCCAGCGCTTCGTCCCGGTCACCGACCGCACTTCGCTGCGCCTGCACACCAGCCTGGGCTACGGCAACGGCTACGGCTCCACCGACGGCCTGCCCTTCTACGAGAACTACACCGCCGGCGGCCTGGGCTCGGTGCGCGGCTTCAAGGACGGCACCCTGGGCCCGCGCAGCACCCCGGCCACCGGCAACTACTCCAGCGCCGGCCAGGCCTACTACTCCGACCGCGACGCCGAGGTGTTCGGCGGCAACATCCTCATCGCCGGCGGCGTCGAGTACCTGTTCCCGCTGCCCTTCGTCAAGGACCAGAGCCAGCTGCGCAGCACGCTGTTCTGGGATGCCGGCAGCGTCTTCGCCGACAAGTGCTACCTGTCCACCACCCAGGGCTGCGGCAACGTCAGCCTCGACCAGATGGCCATGTCTGTGGGCGTCGGCCTGACCTGGTACAGCCCGCTGGGCCCGCTGAGCTTCAGCCTGGCGACGCCGCTGAAGAAGCCCGACGGCGCCGAGACCGAAGTGTTCCAGTTCTCCCTCGGGCAGACCTTCTGAGGCGCGCAATTACCCGCCTTTACCCCGGCTTAACCCAAGTTCACAGTCGCCTTCCCTATGCTGGCGGCACCTGTTCCGGCGGCCGCCCCGGCCGCCGCCCTGCCACTCAGAACCCGGGACGACCATGGGCCAGACCGACCCCACCGCGCTGCTGGAAGAAGTGCCGCAGCAACTGCTGCACGACGTGCAGCGGCAACTGGCGCGCATCCTCGGCGCGCACTTCACCGCCACCCTCGCCGGCAGCGGCGGGCGCAACGGCGCCAGCCACTACCACCTGGCCATCCGCCACGCGCCCAGCGGCCTGTCGGTGGAACACCAGGGCACGGTGGCGCCGCCCTTCATCGAGGAGCTGTTCGCCCTCGCCTGGCGCATGAAGGCCATGCTCGAATCCGCCGAACTGCAACGCCTGGACAAACCCGGCCCGGTACGCCGCCTGGCGTGGATCAGCGAACTGGTCTGCCCGGCGGAACTGCAAAAGGTAGCCGCCAGCCTCTACCCCTCGGCCCGGGTGCTGCTGCCCCAGGGCTGAGCGACAGCGAAACCCATCACCACAACCGCACGGGCGAGCACGGCTCCTCGTAGGAGCGAGCTTGCTCGCGAACGGTGCTTACCGGCGGCAGCTGTGTTTCGGGTTGACCCCGCCCCCTCACCCCAGCCCTCTCCCGGAGGGAGAGGGAGCTGTCCGGCGCGAGGGGGAAGTTTGGAGTCATCCTGATACTCCTCACTCCCCCGTCGTTCCTGCGCGGGAGCGTAGGGCGTATAACCGTTCGCGGTTATACGCCGTTGGCTGGGGCACCGATGCCATCGTGACTGTAGGAGCGAGCTTGCTCGCGAACGGAGTTTCCTGGTGGCGTAGGTGCTAGGGTTAAGAGCGCCCTCTCCCCAGCCCTCTCCCTGAAGGGAGAGGGGGCGTTTGGAGTGAAGGGAGAATCCTGAGTCAGCCTGAAACTCCTCCCCCCGTCATTCCCGCGAACGCGGGACGCGGCTCCATCGCGAACAGCGCTTGCGCTGGCCCGAAGGGGAATAACCCAGAGACTGCTAGGTTCGCGAGCAAGCTCGCTCCTACGAAGAACCATTCCGGGCGACTTCGAAGTGGGCGCGGAAGACGGTTTCCACAATCAGCCATTGACCATCGATGCGCCGGTAGCGGTCCTGATAGAACCCACCCAACTGCCGCGTAGCGCCGGTCTCGCCGTCGCAGTTCTGATAGTGCAGCGCCCAGCGCGCGCAGGCGTTGTCTTCATCTTCCAGCTCGATTTCCGGATTGGCCGCATGGTGCAGGTCGATCACCCGCGGCACGCAGGCCAGTTCGCGGTACAGCGCCAGGAACGGCTCACGACCATGGAAGGTGCCCAGCGGGCCGTAGTCGATCAGCACCGCACCGCTGGCGAAGCAGGCGCGGATGGCGTCCACGTCCTTCAGGTCGCAGGCGTTGAGGTAGCGGTGCTTCAACAGGCGGATGGCCTCCAGCGCCTCCAGGCGCGCGACGCGTTGCTCCAGGCTCATTCCGGCCTCCGCTCCAGGTTCATCTCGCCCCAGTAGGCCTTCATCGAACGGATGCGGCCCTGGGCGTCGAATTCCATCACGTCGATCACATGGATGCTGCACGGCTCGCCGTTCCAGTTCAGATCGACGCGGAACGGCATGGCGCCGCAGCCGTTGCCGGTGACGCGCACCGGCCCGGTGAGCTGGGCGCTGGCCTCGGCGCGGCCCAGGCCCTCGCGGTAGAAGCGGGCGATGGCCTGCAGGCCCTGCAGCGGCGGCGACCCCACCGGGTCCTCCACCACCGCGTCGTCGGCGTACAGCGCGAGGATGCCGTCGATGTCGCCGGCGTCCACCAGTTCCACGTAGCGCGCCATGCGCCGGCGGATCAGCTGCGCGTCCATCAGGCCACCTCGAACAGCGCCGCGGCGCCCATGCCGCCGCCGATGCACATGGTCACCACCACGTAGCGCACGCCGCGTCGGCGGCCCTCGATCAGCGCGTGGCCGACCATGCGCGCGCCGGACATGCCGAACGGGTGGCCAATGGCGATGGCGCCGCCGTTGACGTTCAGGCGCTCGTCGGGAATGCCCAGCTTGTCCTGGCAGAACAGCACCTGGCAGGCGAAGGCCTCGTTGAGTTCCCACAGGCCGATGTCGTCCACCTTCAGCCCGTGGCGCTTGAGTAGCTTGGGCACGGCGAACACCGGGCCGATGCCCATCTCGTCGGCATTGCAGCCGGCCACCGCCAGGCCGCGGTAGATGCCCAATGGGCGCAGGCCGCGGCGCTCGGCCTCGCGGGCTTCCATCAGCAGCGACACCGAAGCGCCGTCGGACAGCTGCGAAGCGTTGCCGGCGGTGACGAAGCGCCCCTCCCCGCTCCACTGGCCGCCCTGCCACACCGGCTCCAGGGCCGCCAGGCTCTGCAGGCTGGTGTCGGCGCGGTTGCATTCGTCGCGCTCGATCAGCACCGATTCGTGGCGGCTTTCGCCGGTTGCCTTGTCGACCACCAGGCGCTGCACCTGCAGCGGCAGTATCTCGTCGGCGAACAGACCGTCGCGCTGGGCGGCGGCGGTGCGCTGCTGGCTGCGCAGGGCGTAGGCGTCCTGGGCCTCGCGGCTGATGCCGTAGCGCGCCGCGACTATCTCGGCGGTCTCGATCATCGGGATGTAGGCCGCCGGGTCGCGCTCCAGCACCGCGCGGGATTGGTTGCGGTAGGCGTTCTTGTGCTTGTTCTGCACCAGCGAGATGGACTCCAGGCCGCCGGCCACGGCGATGTCCAGCTCGTTGCAGGCGATGGATTTCGCCGCCAGGGCGATGCTCATCAGCCCCGACGCGCACTGGCGCTCCACGGCCATGCCGGCCACGCTCGACGGCAGGCCACCGGCGATGGCACACAGGCGCCCGAGGTTGTAGGCCTGGGTGCCCTGCTGGGCGGCGGCGCCGATGATCACATCCTCCACCTCGCCCGGCTCGACGCCGGCGCGGCGCACCGCCTCGGCCACCACCGCGCCGCCCATGAGGGGCGCCTCGGTGTCGTTGAAGGCGCCGCGGAAGGCCTTGCCGATGGCGGTGCGGGCGGTGGAGACGATGACGGCTTCTCTCATGTGCGATTCCTCGGGTTGTTGTAGGAGCGAGCTTGCTCGCGAACCGTTGCCGCTGCGGGGCCGGGGTTCGCGAGCAAGCTCGCTCCTACGAAGAGCCCCTTACGCGGGGTAGTAGCGGCTGATGGTGTCCACCACGCAGCCGGGGCGGTCTTCGCCGTCGATCTCGACGCTGACGCGGATGGTCGCCTGCACCGCGCCCTTCACCGCCTCGGCGGCGACCAGCTCGGCGCGGCCGCGGACCCGCGCGCCGGCCTTCACCACGTTGGGGAAGCGCACGCGGTCGCAGCCATAGTTGACGCCCATGGCGATGCCGCGCACCTCGACTATCTGCGGCAGGAACAGGTTGACCAGCGCCAGCGTCAGGTAGCCGTGGGCGATGCAGGCGCCGTAGGGGCCGCTCGCCGCGCGCACGGGGTCGACGTGGATCCACTGGTGGTCGCCGGTGGCCTCGGCGAACCGGTCGATGCGCGACTGTTCGACGCGCAGCCACTCGCTCTCGCCCAGGGTTTCGCCGACGCAGGCCAGCAATTGTTCGGGGTGTTCGAAGACGCGTGGCACGTCAGGCCCTCTGGCTGGAGACCGAGAGCACTTCGCCGGTCATGTAGGAGCTGTAGTCGCTGGCCAGGAACATCATCACGTTGGCGATCTCCCAGACTTCCGCGGCGCGGCCGAAGGCCTCGGTGGAGGCCAGCTTGTCCAGCAGTTCCTGGGGCGCGGATTTGCGCAGGAAGTCGTGCAGGGCGATGCTCGGGCTAACCGCGTTGATGCGGATGCCGTGTTCCGCCGCCTCCAGCGCGGCGCAGCGGGTCAGCGCCATCACTCCGGCCTTGGCGGCGGCGTAGTGGCTCTGCTCCTTCTGCGCGCGCCAGCCGAGCACCGAGGCGTTGTTCACGATCACCCCGGCGCGGCGTTCCATCATGTGCGGGAGCATGGCGCGGGTCATGCGCATGGTGCCGGTGAGGGTCACGTCGAGCACGCGATTCCACTCTTCATCGGTCATCTCCACCAGCGTGCGGGAACCGCCGAGGCCGGCGTTGTTGATCAGCACGTCGACGCCGCCCAGGCGCTCTTCGGCGGCGGCCACCAGGGCGCGCACCTGGGCCTCGTCGGTGACGTTGCAGACCTGCCCGTGGACCGCCTGCAGCCCGCAGGCCTGGCGGATGCGCTGCACCGCCTCGGCCAGGCGGCCTTCGTGGATGTCACTGACCATCAGCGCCCGGCAGCCTTCCTCGGCGGCGCGCAGGGCGGCGGAGAAGCCGATGCCGGCGCCGGCGGCGGCGGTGATCAGCACCGACTTGCCGCGCAGCAGGCCACGGCCGGATACGTATTCGGGTTTGAGCATCGTTGTCACTCCTGGCGGGGCGTCTTGGGTTCGCGGGGCAGGCCGAGGGCGCGCTCGGCGATGAGGTTGCGCTGGATCTCGTTGCTGCCGCCGTAGATCGTGTCCGAGCGACTGAACAGGAACAGGCCCTGCAGGCGGTTCAGCGCGTAGGGCGCGCCGTCGAGGATTTCCGCCTCGGCGCCGAGCGCGTCCATGGCCAGCTTGCCCAGGCGCGCGTGCCAGTCGGCCCAGCACAGCTTGTAGATCAGCGCCTCGCGGCGCAGGCTGCCGTCCTGGGCGCCGGAGAGCATGCGCAGCGAGTTGTAGCGCAGCACCTTGAGCCCGCCCCAGGCCTCGGCCAGGCGCTGGCGCAGCAGCGGGTCGCGGGCGGCGCCGTTGGCGCGGGCGACGCGGATGACCTCGTCCAGTTCATTCTGGAACTGCATCTGCTGGCCGAGGGTGGAAACCCCGCGCTCGAAGCCCAGCAGCGCCATGGCGATCTTCCAGCCGTCGCCCGGCGCGCCGAGCAGGTTGTCGGCGGCGGTCTCGGCGTCGTCGAAGAACACCTCGTTGAACTCCGAGGTGCCGGTCAGCTGCTCGATGGGCCTCACCGTGATGCCCGCCTGGCGCATGGGCACCAGCAGGAAGGCCAGGCCCTGGTGGCCGACGCTGCCCGGCTCGCAGCGGGCGATGACGAAGCACCAGTCGGATTCGTGGGCCAGGGAGGTCCAGACCTTCTGCCCGTTGATCTTCCAGACGTTGCGTGCGGCGTCGAAGGTGGCGCGGGTCTTCACCGCCGCCAGGTCGGAGCCGGCGCCCGGTTCGGAATAGCCCTGGCACCAGAACTCGCGGCCGCTGACGATGCCCGGCAGCAGGCGGCGCTTCTGTTCGTCGCTGCCGAAGGCGGCGATGGTCGGTCCGGCCAGGCCTTCGCCGATGTGGCCCATGCGCCCGGGGCCGCCGGCGCGGGCGTATTCCTCGTGGAAGATCACCTGCCGATTGATCGACAGGCCGCGCCCGCCGTGCTCCTTCGCCCAGCCGACGCAGGTCCAGCCGCCCTCGGCAAGCTTGCGTTCCCAGGCCTTGCGCTCCTCGGGGAACGAGTGTTCGTCGCCGGGCCCGCCGCGAAAGCGCAGCGGCTCGAATTCGCCGCGCAGGTTGTCCGCCAGCCAGGCGGCCACTTCGGCGCGGAAGGCTTCGTCGGCGGCATCGAATCCGATCTTCATGGGCGTTCCTCCAGGATGGCCGCGGCGATGCGCTCGCGGTGCCAGGCCGGGCTGCCGAACAGGCCCTCGCCGGCGCGGGCGCGCTTGAAATACAGGTGCGGGTCGTACTCCCAGGTGAAGCCGACGCCGCCGTGCAGCTGGATGGATTCGGCGGCGCAGTGGAAGAAGGCTTCCGAGGCGTGGGACTTGGCCACTGCGGCGGCCAGCGGCAGTTCGGCGGCCAGCGCCGGATCGTCCTCCTCCAGCACGGCCTGGGCCACGCAGGCGGCGTAGTAGAGCGCCGAGCGGGCGCATTCCACCTGCAGCATCATGTCCGCCATGCGGTGCTTGAGCGCCTGGAAGCCGCCCACCGGGCGGCCGAACTGGCGGCGCTCCTGGGTGTAGGCGACGGTGAGATCGAGGGCCTGCTGAGCGCCGCCGACCTGCTCGGCGGCCAGGGCCACGGCGGCCAGTTGCAGGACCTTGTCCAGCCGCGGCCAGGCGCCGCCGGCCTCGCCCAGCAGGGCGTCGGCGGGCAGGTACAGGCCGCTCAGTTCGATTTCCGCCAGTTGGCGGGTCTGGTCCAGGGTCGGCAAGGCGCGGCGTTGCAGGCCGGCGCTGGCGGCGGGCACGGCGAACAGGCTGACGCCCTCCTCGCCCTGGCTGCCCGGTCGGCGTGCGGGAATCAGCAGCAGGTCGGCGCTGTGGCCGTCGAGCACCGGGCGCAGGCGGCCGTCGAGGACGAAGCCGTCGCCTTCGGCACGCGCCTGCACCTGCACGGCACCGGCCGCGGGCGCGCCTTCGGCGCCCAGGGCCAGGGTGGCGCCCAGGCTGCCTTCGGCCAAGCCGGGCAGCCAGCGTGCCTGTTGCGCATCATTGCCGAGCACGCGCAAGGCGCACACGGCCAGGGCGCAGGCGAAGAACGGCAGCGGCGCCAGGCGCCGGCCCAGTTGTTCCTGGACGATGGCCAGCTCGACGAAGCCCAGCCCCAGGCCGCCATGGGCCTCGGGCACCAGCAGGGCCTGCCAGCCGAGTTCGTCGCGAACGCGCTGCCAGAGCGCCAGGTCATGCCCGCCGGCGGCCATGGCCGCGCGCACGGCGCTGGAGGGTGAAGCATCGGCGAGGAAGCTCTCCGCGCTGTCGCGGATCATCTGCTGCTCGTCGGTGAAGGCGAATTCCATGGGAAGCGGCCCTGTCGGTTCGGATGGCCGCAGTCTGGCGGGAGTCGGTGCGAGGGGAATCGTCCGAATGGACGTGGGCAGGAAAAGCCAGGGAACAACGGTACCTGTAGGAGCGAGCTTGCTCGCGAACCGGCCTCGCAGCGGGGCTGTTCGCGAGCAAGCTCGCTCCTACGAAAAGCGGCAGCGGCGCCGGAGTCAGGCGCCGTAGACCTTCTGGGGCGGGGTGGCGCGGTCGATGAGGGCGTCGACCGCCTCGCCGATTTCTTCCGGCAGCCAGCGCGCGCCCTTGTCGCGTTCCGGGCCGCGGCGCCAGCCGTCGGCGATGGAGAGCTTGCCGCCTTCCACTTCGAACAGCCTGCCGGTGACGTGCTGCGAGGCTTCGCTGACCAGCCAGGCCACCAGCGGCGCGACGTTTTCCGGGGCGAAGTGGTCGAAGCCCGCTTCGGGCTTTTTCATCACCTCGGCGAACACCTGCTCGGTCATGCCGGTGCGCGCCGCCGGGGCCAGGGCGTTGGCGGTGATGCCGTAGCGCGCCAGCTCCGCCGCCTGCACCAGGGTCAGGGCAGCGATGCCGCCCTTGGCCGCCGAGTAGTTGGACTGGCCGATGCTGCCCTGCAAGCCGGCGCCGGAGCTGGTGTTGATCAGGCGGGCCTGGACCTTGGCGTCGGCCTTGACCTGCTCGCGCCAGTGGCGCACGGCGTGGCTGGCGATGCAGAAGTGGCCTTTGAGGTGCACGTTCATCACCGCGTCCCAGTCGGCCTCGGTGAGGCTGGCGAACATGCGGTCGCGGCAGATGCCGGCGTTGTTCACCACCGCGTGCAGGTCGCCGAAGGCGGCGATGGCGGCCTGGACGATCTCGCCGGCCTCGGCGTAGTCGGTGATGTCGTGGCAGTCGCCGATGGCGTTGCCGCCCTGGTCGCGGATCAGCGCCACCACGCCGGCGACGGCTTCGCGGTTGATGTCGTTGACCACGACGTTGGCGCCTTCGGCGGCCAGGGCCAGGGCGTAGGCGCGGCCGAGGCCGCCTCCGGCGCCGGTGATGATGACGGTGCGGGATTTGCAGAGGGGCATGGGGTGTACTCCTGGAATCAATGCGGTAAGTCTCTGGGTTCCCGCGTTCGCGGGAATGACGGGGGAACCAATATCCGGGCGTCATTCCCGCGAACGCGGGAACCCAGTGAACCGCTACAGCCGTTCGATAATGGTCACGTTGGCCTGGCCGCCGCCTTCGCACATGGTCTGCAGGCCGTAGCGGCCGCCGCTGCGTTCCAGTTCGTGGAGCAGCGTGGTCATCAGCCTGGCGCCGGTGGCGCCCAGAGGGTGGCCGAGGGCGATGGCGCCGCCGTTGACGTTGGTGCGCTCGTGGGGGTAGCCGGTCTCGCGCAGCCAGGCCAGGACCACCGAGGCGAAGGCCTCGTTGATCTCCACCCGGTCGATGTCGTCCAGGCGCATGCCGGCCTTCTTCAGCGCGTATTCGGTGGCCGGGATGGGCGCGGTGAGCATCCACACGGGGTCATCCGCGCGCACGCTGAGATGGTGGATGCGCGCGCGTGGCGTCAGGCCGTAGCGCCTAAGGGCGCGTTCGGAGACGATCAGCAGCGCGCTGGCGGCGTCGCAGGTCTGGCTCGACACGCCGGCGGTGACGCGATCGCAGCCGAACAGGCTTTCCAGCTCGGCCATCTTCGCCAGGCTGGTATGGCGCGGCGTCTCGTCATGCTGCACACCGGCCAGCGGGACTATCTCGCGGGCAAAGCGGCCTGCCTCGATGGCGCGCAGCGCGCGCTGGTGCGACTCCAGCGCGTAGGCTTCCAGCGCTTCGCGCCCAAGGCCCCACTTCTCGGCGATCATCTGCGCCGAGCGGAACTGGCTCGGCGGCGTGGCGCCGTAGCGCTTCACCCAGCCCTCGGAGCCGCTGAAGGGGTCGCCGAAGCCCAGCGGCTCGGCAGCGGTCATGGCCGAGGAAATCGGAATCTGCGTCATGGTCTGCACGCCGCCGGCCACCACCACGTCCTGGGTGCCGCTCATCACCGCCTGGGCGGCGAAGTGCACGGCCTGCTGCGAGGAGCCGCACTGGCGGTCCACGGTGGTGCCGGGCACGCCCTGGTCGAGGCCGGCGGCCAGCCAGCAGGTGCGGGCGATGTCGCCGGCCAGCGGGCCGATGGTGTCGACGCAGCCGAAGATGACGTCGTCGTAGTCCGCGTCGGGGATGCCGTTGCGCTGCACCAGTTCGCGCAGCACGTGGGCGCCCAGGTCGGCGGCATGGATGTGCGCCAGGCCGCCCTTGCGCTTGCCGGTGGGCGTGCGCAGGGCGTCGACTATGTAGGCTTCTGCCATTTCGCTCTCCTCAGCGGCCGAAGGTGTGGCCGGCGCCGGCCTGGACAGCACCGGCGAACAGCGCCTGGCACAGCCGCGCCTTGTGCAGGCTGCGGTCGCCCCAGACCTTGTCCAGGGCCCAGGCGCGCTTCATGTACAGCTGCAGGTCGACCTCCCAGGTGTAACCCATGGCGCCGTGCACCTGGATGGCGTTCTTCGCCGCCAGCTGCGAGGCCTCGGCACAGGCCAGGCGCGCCTGGGACACGTGCAGCGCGGCCAGCCGGTGGCCCTCGGCGAGGGACTGCGCGGCGCGGTACAGCGGACCCTTGGCGAATTCGATGAGCACCGCGACGTTGGCCATCAGGTGCTTGACCGCCTGGAAGCTGCCGATCGGCTTGCCGAACTGCTTGCGCTCGAAGCTGTAGTCCACCGCCAGGTCGACCATGCGCCGCGCCAGGCCCAGCTGCTGCGCGGCGCAGGCCAGGGCGCCGCGCTCGAAGGCCGCGCTCCACAGGGCGCGGGCCTGCTCGCCACGGGCGACGCAGGTGGCGGCGGATGGCGTCCAGGCCACGGCGAACAGGCGCCGCGCCGGGTCCAGCACCGCGTTGCCGGTGAGCTGCACGGCCTCGCGCGGCACGGCGTGCACTTCATCATGGCTGCCGAGGATCAGCAGGTCGGCGACGTGGGCATCGGCCACCAGCAGGTTGTCCGGGTGCCCCACCGCCAGGCGCGCGCGGCCTTCGGCGATGCGCCCCAGCCAGTCGGCCTTGAGCGCCTCGTGCTCGTCGCCCAGGGCGGCCAGCAGCGGCGCGCCGACCAGCACGGTGTCCAGCAGCGGTTCGGCCAACGCCGCGTAGCCGCATTCCTGGGCCGGCAGGACCCAGTCGGTTTCGTCCAGGCCCAGGCCGCCGTAGGCCTCGGGCAGGTTGAGGGCGGTCAGGCCCAGCTCGGCCAGTTGCGCCCAGAGTTCGTCGCTGCGCCCGCTGTCGCCGGCCCACAGCTCGCGCTGGCGCTCGGGGGGCACCTGGTTGGTGAGGAAGGCGCGCACGCTGTCGTGGAAGCGCAGCTGGTCGTCGTTGAAGGTGAAGTCCATGGCCATGCTCCTCAGGCGCGCGGCATGCCGAGCATGCGTTCGGCGATGATGTTGCGCTGGATTTCGTTGGTGCCGGCGTAGATCGGCCCGGCCAGGGAGAACAGGAAGCCGTCCAGCCAGCGCCCCACCTCGCCCGCGGCGGGCGCGCCGGGCAGCAGTTCGGCGCGGGCGCCGAGGATGCTCAGGGCGGTGTCGTGCATGCGCTGGTCCAGCTCCGACCAGAAGATCTTGTTGGTCGAGGACTCCGCGCCGATGCGCCCGCCCTGCTGTAGGCGCGAGGCGGTCATGTAGGTGCTCAGGGTGTAGGCCTCGGCGTCGAGCCAGGCGCGCATCACCGCCTCGCCGATGGCCGGGTCGCGGTCGGCCGCCTCGCGGTTGTCCAGGTACAGCTGCAGCAGGCGCCGCGCGGTTTCCTGGAAGCGCGCCGGCGAGCGCAGCATCAACCCGCGCTCGAAGCCGGCGGTGGACATCGCCACGTGCCAGCCCTGGCCTTCGCCGCCCAGCACGTTCTCCACCGGCACCCGCACGTCGTCGAAGAAGATTTCGGCGAAGCCCGGCAGGCCGTCGAGCTGGGCGATGGGGCGGATGGTGATGCCGGGGCTGTCCAGCGGCACCAGGATGAAGGTCAGGCCGTGGTGGCGGCTGGAGGCCGGGTCGGTGCGGAACAGGCCGAACAGCCAGTCGGCCCAGACCGCGCGGGTGGACCAGGTCTTCTGGCCGTTGATGACGAAGTGCTCGCCGTCGCGCTCGGCGCGCGAGCGGATGGCCGCCATGTCGGAGCCGGCGCCCGGTTCCGACCAGCCCTGGGCCCAGACGTCCTCGCCGCGCGCCATGCGCGGCAGGAAGCGGGCCTTCTGCGCCTCGCTGCCGAACTCCATCAGCGTCGGGCCGAGCAGGAAGATACCGTTCTGGTTGACCCGCCCGGGCGCGCCGGCGCGGTAGTACTCCTCCTCGAAGATCAGCCACTGGATCAGGTCGCAGCCGCGCCCGCCATAAGCCTCCGGCCAGGTGACCATGCCCCAGTGGCCGTCGTGCAGGCGTGCCTCCCATTCGCGGTGCAGGCGGAAGCCTTCCTCGGTGTCGTAGGAGGGCAAGGGGCGCTTCGGCACGTTGGCCGCGAGCCAGCTGCGGACCTCTTCGCGGAAGGCCTGTTGTTCGTTGTTGTAGTTCAGGTCCATGGGCTGTCGCCTGCGGTCAGTTGAATTGCGCTTCGCGCTTTTCCACGAAGGAGTCGCGCGCTTCCTGGGAGTCCAGCGAGCGGTAGGCCTCGAGGGTGAAGCCCTGCTCCCAGCGGTACTTGTCTTCGAGGTTGCCGTCCTCGATGCCGGTCAGCGCTTCCTTGGCCAGGGCGATCATCCGCGGGCTCTTGGCGGCGATCCTGCGCGCCACCTCCAGCGCCGCCTCGCGCAGTTTCTCGCGCGGCACCACGCGCTCCACCGCACCCAGGCGGTAGGCCTCGTAGGCGTCGATGGGCTCGCCGGTGAAGTACATGTGGCGCACCTTCTGCACCGGGAACAGGCGCTGCAGGTGGGCGCCGCCGCCCATGGCGCCGCGGTCCACCTCGGGCACGCCGAAGCTGGCGCATTCGCTGGCGACGACGATGTCCGCCGCGCCGCACAGGCCGATGCCGCCGCCGAGGACGAAGCCGTGCACGGCGGCGATCACCGGCTTGGGATTGCGGTGCACGGCCTTGAAGCTGTCGTAGTTGCCCTTGTTCACCGCCACGATCAGGTTGCCGTCGGCGGCCAGTTCCTTGATGTCGACGCCGGCGCAGAAGCCGCGGCCCTCGGCGCGGATGACGATGACCCGCACCGCGTCGTCGCGGCCCAGGCGTTCCAGCGCCTCGGCGATGGCCGCCCAGCCGGCGCAGTCGAAGGCGTTCACCGGCGGGCGGTCGAACACCAGCTCGGCGATGTGCTCGTGGATGTCAACGCGAAACGGTGGCATGGCGGTTCTCCTGGGACAGTTGCGGGTCTACCCGGCGGGCCAGCTCGGCGAGCCGCGCCCCGGCCTGGGCGACGATGGTCTGGATGATCTCGGCGCACGGCGGGCGGGCGGCGAGCAACGCGGCGACCTGCCCGGCCGGCAGCACGCCGTCCTGCGGCTGGCCGTCGACCATGGCCTTCTGGATCACCATGGGCGCGTTGGCCGCCAGCAGCGCCTGGCTCAGGCTCAGCTCGCCGCGCTCGCGCAGGGCCTGGAGCATCTGCCCCCAGCCGATGCCGGACAGGCGCCGGTAGGCCAGCGCGCAGTGCAGCGCCAGGCGCAGGCGGCGCAGCGGGCCGGCGGCCTCCAGGGCATTGAGCAGTTCGTTGCGGATCATCCGCTGCGGCAGGCCGTCGAGGGCGCGGCTGACGATCACCGCCGCCGGGTCCTTCACGCCCAGGTAGCGCGCCAGGGTGGCCTCGGGCACCGGGCTCTCGCGGCTCATCAGAAAGCGCGTGCCCATGGCCACGCCCTCGGCGCCCAGGGCCAGCGCAGCCACCAGGCCGGCGCCGTCGTGGAAGCCGCCGGCGGCCACCACCGGCACCTGCACGGCCTCGCGCACCTGGGCCAGCAGCAGCGAGGTCGGCACCGAGCCGGTGTGCCCTCCGCCCTCCCCGCCCTGTACGGTGACGATGTCGGCGCCCAGCTCCACGGCCTTCCGCGCGTGCTTGAGGGCGCCCACGGTGGGCATGCAGACCACCCCGGCCTCCTTCAGCCGGGCGATCAGCTTCGGCCCCGGCGAGCGGCTGTAGCTGACCGCGCGCACGCCGTGGCGCAGCACCAGCTCGACGATCTCGCCGGCGTTGGGCTGGTACATGTGGAAGTTGACGCCGAACGGCTGTGCGCTCAGCGCCTTGGTTTCGAGAATCGCCGCCTCCATGCGCTGCGGCTCGATGGTCGCCCCGGCGAGGAAGCCGAAGCCGCCGGCGTTGCCGGTGGCCGCCACCAGGCGCGGGTCGGCCACCCAGCCCATGGCGGTCTGGATGATCGGGTAGCGGCAGCCGAGCAGGCGGCTGACGCGGGTGCTCAGGTCCGCGCTCATCGGCCGCCCTCCGCCGGCTCGCGCTGGGAGCTGGCCATGGCGCGGGCGTCGTAGCCGCCCAGGCGGTCGCCGGAGACCAGCTCGTTGTGGGCGTGGGCGAAGTGGTGCAGGCCGAACACCATGTCCATGGTGGCGCGCTTGCCCATCAGGTCCTCGGCGTTGTTCACCGCCTGCTTGGCCAGCTGCAGGCCCAGGCGCGGCATTTCGGCGATGCGCCGGGCCATGTCGAGGGTCACGTCCGGCAGCACGTCGCGCGGCACCACCTTGTTGACCATGCCCAACTGCCAGGCGCGCTCGGCCGGCATGCGCTCGCCGAGGAAGAGGAATTCCTTGGCGATGCGCGGGTTCAGTTCATGCACGTGGGCGAAGTACTCCACCCCGGGGATGCCCATGCGCACCACCGGGTCGCGGAAGTAGGCATCGTCGCTGGCGACGATCAGGTCGCACACCCAGGCCAGCATCAGCCCGCCGGCGATGCACGCGCCCTGCACCATGGCCACGGTCGGCTTGGGCATCTCGCGCCAGCGCCGGCACATGCCCAGGTACACCTCCTGCTCGCGGGCGTAGAGGAACTCGCCGCCGGGCTTGTTGACGTGGTCGTACCACAGGCTGGCGCGCTCGAAGCTCTGGTCGACGTCGCGCCCCGGGGTGCCGATGTCGTGGCCGGCGGAGAAGTGCTTGCCGGCCCCGCGCAGGACGATGACCTTGACCGCGTCGTCGTCGCAGGCGCGGCGGAAGGCCGCGTCCAGCGCGTAGGTCATGCGCGAGTTCTGCGCGTTGTGGTACTCGGGGCGATTCATGGTGACCAGGGCCAGCGGGCCCTGCACCTCGTAGAGCACGACTTCCTCGTTCATGGCCGTGCTCCTGCGGCGCGGCGGTCGCCCGGCGGGTCGTCCTTGAGCTGGCGGGCGCGCAGGTTGTGCGGGTCGAGGCGGCGGATGAGTTCCAGCTGCTGCGCCGTGGGCGCTGCGGTGGTCGGAATCCGTGCCGGCAGCGCCAGGTCGAAGCCGGTGTTGTCCAGCACCTGGGCCAGCTCCACGCCGGGGTGCAGCGAGCGCACGCGCATCTGCCGCTGCGGGCCCTGGAAGTCGAGCACGCAGAGGTCGGTGACGACCAGGCGGATGTCGATGTCGTCCAGCGTCCAGCCACGGGCCAGGCGCGCCGGGTTGTAGCCCACCGAGGCGACCATGTCGACCTCGCCCTCGACGAACACCCGGCGGCTGTGCGCCGGCACGAAGAAGGAGTTGGCGTGGCTGATGGAGTTGCCGGGGAAGCCGCGCACCCCGAGCATCTGCGCCTTGGGCCGGGCGTAGTCGCCGATGCAGGAGATGTTCGCCTGGCCGAAGCGGTCGACCTGGGTCGGCCCCACCAGCGCGTGGCGGCGCCCGCCCCAGACGTTGTCGAAGATGCGCGAGAAGCCCATCCAGCTGTCGAACTTGGGCACATAGCCGTTGCGCGCGCCCAGCGGCACCGGCTCGCCGACCATGAAGGCCTCGGAGTCGGTCATCAGCAGGTCGCGGTTGCAGCTCTGCATGGCCAGGGAAGCGGCCAGCCGGGGGATCACCCCGATGCCGCTGGCGAGCACCTCGCCGTCGTCGCGCCAGCACTCGCTGGCGGCGCTGATCAGCAGTTCGGCGAGGCTGTAGGAAGCGTTTGCGTCAGTCATGGTTCGGCCTCGTCAGAACACCGGCAGGGGCAGCTTGCGGAGCGCGTCGAGCCCGCCGACCTTGTCCAGGTAGGCCGCCTCGCCGTCGCGGATGAATTCGTCGTAGTAGCGCTGCCAGCCGCCCTCCTCCTGGGCCGAGGCGTTGTAGCGCTGCAGGTGCGCCACGTCGAAGCCGTACAGCGGCGCGCAGGCGCTGGGGTGGGCGCCGCCGGGGATGTGCGCCACGCCGCGGGTGAGGTTGCGCTCCCAGAACACCTGGCGCGCGGCCTGCGGGTTGGCGTGGAAGTATTCGGGCTCGACCAGCTCGTCGCAGCTCGCGTAGGTGTTGGCGGCGGCGCGGGCGAAGAGGTCGTCCATGTAGTGGTCCGGCCCCTCGATCTGGCAGACGCCGCGGGCGTCGGCGCGGTCGACGTGGAGCAGCGCGGCGTCCAGCTTCAGCGCCGGCATGGCGACCCAGTCGCGGCCGTCGGCGTAGGGCGAGGCCACCAGTTTGATCTGCGGGTTGTGCGTCAGCACGTCGGTGCCCAGGCCCACCGCGGTGGGGATGAAGGGCACGTGCATGGCCGCGGCGCGCAGGCCCAGCAGCAGCATGCCTTCGTCGATCTCCATCACCTCCAGCTCGCCGGCCTGGCGCGCCTTGCGGAAGTACGGCTCGAGCGGGATGAAATCCAGCGAGACGAAGGCGAACACCAGCTTCCTGACCTTGCCAGCGGCGCAGAGCATGCCGACGTCGGCGCCGCCGTAGGCGACGATGGTGAGGTCCTTGAGGCCTGAGCGGAGAATCTCGCGGACCAGGGCCATGGGCTTGCGCCGCGGGCCCCAGCCGCCGATGCCGATCGTCATGCCGTCGCGCAGCTGGGCGACCACCTCGGTGGCCGTCATGCGTTTGTCCATGCTGCGCTCCTTACTGCCGGCCGACGCTGAAATCGTGGCCCCAATGGCTGACCACGGTGCTTTCGAAGGGGGTGTGCGCCTGCCAGTCCACCTCCAGCCCGCCGTGGCCGTACTCGATGTCGAAGCCGCCGGGGCTGCGCATGTAGAAGGACACCATCTGGTCGTTGGTGTGCTTGCCGAGGGTGGCCGACAGCTGCACGCCCTGGGCGTGCATGCGGTCCAGCGCGCGGCCGACGTCGTCGAGCGCGGCGGTTTCCAGCATCAGGTGCACGCAGCCGCTGGGGATCGGGCATTCGAAGATCGCCAGGGAATGGTGGCGGGCGTTGTTGCAGTGCATGAAGTGGATGCGCTTCTCCGGCTCCTGCGGGTCGGGGGTGAAGCGCACCTTCATCAGGTCGGACAGGCCGAAGCCCAGCACCTGCTCGTAGAAGTCGCGGCAGCGCTCGAAGGCCGGCGCCGGCAGCACCACGTGGCCCATGCCCATGGCGCCGGTGACGAAGCCGCTGACGCCCACCGGCGAGACGAAGGGCCTGAAGTCCTGGCAGGGGCCCCAGAACAGCTCGTGGCGGTTGCCGTCGGGGTCGCGGAACAGGGCGACTTCCTGCACCTTGCGCAGCGCGCAGTCGGCGGCGCTGCCGCGCTCGACCTCCACGTCGGTGCGCTGCAGCTCGGCGATGGCCTGCTCGAAGGCGGCCTTGCCGGCCACCTCCCAGCCGCTGGCGCCGTAGCCGTCACGCTCGTCGCGCAGCACCAGCACGCGGTAGCGGCGCTCGTCCATCTTCAGGTACAGCGCGTCCTCGGGGGCGGCGTCGTCCACCATCATGCCCAGCACCTGGCCGGCGTAGCTGCGCCAGCGCTCCAGGTCGCTGGCCAGGACGGTCACGTAGCCCAGTCCTCGGATATCCATGGGTGCTCTCCTCATCGTTGTCGCGGGCCCGCCGCAGGGGCCACTGGTGATGGGGATTCAAACAGCGCCGGGCAGGCCCAACATCGTCCGATGGGACTAGCGCGAAAGCGGCGCCCGGCGGGGCCTGCGCGCGCCCGTCCGGCGCAGCGCCGGACACACCGCGTAGGCCCCTGGCCATCTAGGCCGAACGGACGATTCGATGCCCCGGCGGCGCGTCCATGCTCGCCCGCAAACAACAACGAGCAGCCCCGAGGCGCCCATGAACGCAGCCACCTCCCCGGCCCGGGATCCGTTCGCCCGCGCCGGCATCAGCGCCGCCGCACTGAGCGAACTGCTCGACCTGGTCTACCGCGGCCCCCTGGAAAGCACGCCCTGGGCCAGCCTGCTGGAAGCCCTGCGCCAGCGCTGCAGTGCCAGCTTCGTCACCCTGGTGCTGCGCAACCCCGACCACCAGCGCCCAGGGCTGATCGTCAACGCCTCCGCGCACGGCCCGCACCTGCCCGGCGAGCCCTCCTACAGCGAGCACTACTACGCCATCTGCCCCTTCCTCGACTGGCCCGCCGGGCAGGTCGCCAGCGCCGACCGGGTGCTGGGCACGCCGCAGTGGCTGGGCCACGACTTCTACCGCCACTACCTGGCGCCGCTGGACCTGCGCTACGTGCTGGTGGCGCGGATGCTCAGCGCCGGCGGCATGCACTGCGCGCTGTTCGCCTGCCGCGACCACGCCGGCGAGGATTTCAGCGAGGCCGACCTGGCCCTGGTAGAACTGCTGCTGCCGCACCTGCAGCAGGCGGTGGACCTGCACTCCACGGTGGACCAGCTGGAATCCGAACGGCGCCTCTACGCCCTGACCATCGACCGCCTGCTGGTGGGCACCGCCATCCTCGACACCCACGGCCGCCTGCTACGCTGCAACGGCGCCGCCCAGAGCCTGCTGGACAGCCGCGACGGCCTGGAATGCCGGCAGGAGCGCCTGCAGGCCTTCGCCCGCCAGGACAACCGCAACCTGCAGAGCGCCATCCAGACCGTGCTGCAGCGCCGCGAGCGCGACGACGAGGTGGAAGTCCTGGCCCTCACCCGACCCAGCGGCGGCATGCCGCTGAACTTGCTGCTGCGGCCCATCGCCCTGCACCACGAAAGCCGCGGCGACGCCCGCCAGCCGGCGGTGGCGGTGTTCATCCGCAACCCCGCCGACTCGCCCCAGGCCTCGCGCACCCTGCTGCGCAGCCTGTTCCAGCTGACCCGCAGCGAAACCGAAGTGGCCATGCAGATGATGGACGGCCTGACCCTCGACGAAACCGCCGACGCCCTGGGCGTATCGCGCAACACGGTGCGCGCGCACCTGCGCGGGGTGTTCGCCAAGACCGGCGTGACGCGCCAGGCGGAGC
Organism: Pseudomonas sp. A6; assembly: GCF_052367875.1. NCBI lineage: Bacteria > Pseudomonadati > Pseudomonadota > Gammaproteobacteria > Pseudomonadales > Pseudomonadaceae > Pseudomonas > Pseudomonas sp. A6. Next base: position 4,470,234 of record NZ_CP198970.1, read on the forward strand.
TGGTCAAGACGCTGCTCAACAGCGTCGCCTCGCTGGCCTGAACGGGCGGTTCAGAAGATCGACAGGTCGTAGCCGGCGATCAGGCGCACCTCGTCCACGTCCCGCGCCCGCCGCACCGCCAGTCAGAGGTCGCCGATCCGCGCCAGCTCGCGCTGCAGCCCGTCGCGCTCCAGGCTGGCGAAGGGCAAGGCGAAGAAGGCCCGGCAGCGTCGCTCGATGTGCGCCAGGGTGGCGCGGAAGGCGTCGTCCAGCTGCGCTTCGTCGCCCTGCGCCGTGGAAGGGTCCTCCAGGCCCCAGTGGGCTTTCAGCGCCGGGCCGAAGTACAGCGGGCAGGCTTCGCCCGCGGCCTTGTCGCAGACGGTGATGACGATGTCCGGTGGGTTGTCCGCGAAGGCGTCGTTGCCCTTGCTGCTCAGGCCTTCGGTGGCGATGCCGGCACGCTCCAGCGTCGCCAGGCTGCGCGGCAGCACCTGTCCGCCGGGAAAACTGCCGGCGCTCACCGCCTCGAAGCCTTCCGGGGCCAGGTGGTTGAACAGCGCTTCGGAAAGGATGCTGCGGCAGCTGTTGGCCGTGCACATGAACAGGACTCGCATGCAGAACTCCTCCGCTTCGTGGCGGACGTCAGAGGCTCAGGCGCAGCGCCAGGGCCGAGAGGGTGACGAGCAGGACCGGCAGGGTCAGCAGGATGCCGACCCTGAAGTAGTAGCCCCAGGTGATGCGGATGCCCTTGCGCGCCAGCACGTGCAGCCAGAGCAGCGTGGCCAGGCTGCCGATGGGGGTGATCTTCGGCCCCAGGTCGCAGCCGATGACGTTGGCGTAGATCATCGCCTCGCGGACCACGCCCTCGGCGGCGCTGGCCTGGATCGCCAATGCGCCCACCAGCACGCTGGGCATGTTGTTCATCAGCGACGACAGCGCCGCCGACAGCAGGCCGGCGCCCAGGGCCGTGGCCCACACGCCCTGCCCCGCCAGGCCGTCCAGCAGGCGGGTGAGGAAGTCGGTGAGGCCGGCGTTCTTCAGGCCGTAGACCACCAGGTACATGCCCAGGGAGAACACCACCACCTGCCAGGGCGCCTCGCGCAGCACCCGCCGGGTGGAGATCACATGGCCGCGGGCGGCGACGGCGAAGAGCACCGCCGCGCACAGCGCCGCCACCGCGCTGACCGGGATGCCCAGCGGCTCCAGGGCGAACAGCCCGAGCAGCAGCGCCAGCAGCATCCAGGCACCGACCGCGAAGGTGGCCGGGTCGCGGATCGCCTCCCGCGGCGCCGGCAGTTGGTCCACGGCATAGCGCTGCGGCAGGTCGCGGCGGAAGAACAGGTACAGCGCCAGCAGCGTCGCGGCGACGCTGGCCAGGTTCACCGGCACCATCACCGCGGCGTACTCGGCGAAGCCCAGGCCGAAATAGTCGGCGGAAACGATGTTCACCAGGTTCGACACCACCAGCGGCAGGCTGGCGGTGTCGGCGATGAAGCCGGCGGCCATGACGAAGGCCAGGGTCGCCGCCGGCGAGAAGCGCAGCGCCAGCAGCATGGAGATGACGATGGGGGTGAGGATCAGCGCCGCCCCGTCGTTGGCGAACAGCGCGGAAACGGCGGCGCCCAGCAGCACGCAGAAGGCGAACAGGCGCCGACCGCTGCCGCCCGCCCAGCGCGCCACGTGCAGCGCCGCCCAGGCGAAGAAGCCGGCCTCGTCCAGCAGCAGGCTGATGACGATGACCGCGATGAAGGTGGCGGTGGCGTTCCAGACGATGGCCCAGACGGTGGGGATGTCGTGCAGCGACACCACGCCCAGGGCCAGGGCGACCAGCGCGCCGGCGCTGGCGCTCCAGCCGACGCCCAGCCCCCTGGGCTGCCAGATGACGAGGACGAGGGTGAACAGGAAGACGGCAGCGGCGAGCAGCATCGAGGCGGGTTCCGGGAGGGGTTCAGCAGCAGCTGGCGCGCACGGGGCGGCCATCCATGTCGCGCAGGCGGGCGGCGCTTTCCTTCAGCCAGTCGGCGTTGGCCTGCAGGGTGACGCGCAGCACCTCGTGGACCCAGGCGGGCAGCGCCGGGTTGAGGCGGTAGTACACCCACTGCCCCTGGCGGCGGTCGAGCAGCAGCCCGGCAGCGCGCAGCTGCGCCAGGTGGCGGCTGACCTTGGGCTGGCTGTCGCCCAGCGCGCACATCAGCTCGCAGACGCACAGCTCGCCCTGCTCGGCGATCAGCAGGGTGGCGCGGGCGCGGGTCTCGTCGGCCAGGCACTTGAAGACTTCGGGGGGCGCGATCATCGGGGGCACCAGAACATATGGAAAGTCGAATATACGGATTTCCATATGTGAAAGACAACTCCGGGCGCGCCTTCAAACGCCCCCGGCGGTTGCCGCCGAGGGCCCCCGCCTTATGTCAGGCCAGCAGGTCTTCGTAGAAGGCCCCGTAGGGCTTGTGCGGGTGGGCGATCTGGATTTCCAGGATCCACAACCCGCCGTTGGGGTGCTCGGCGTAGTCGCCCAGGTCGCCGGCGCGGTAGATGGCGTGGGGGAAGTCGCTGACGCGGTGGCCCTTGATGTCCAGGTTGAGCTTCCAGCCCAGCGCCTCGGCCTGGGCATGGGCGAAGTCGTACAGCGCCACGCCGCTGCAGCGGGTGTCGCGCCAGTGCGCCTCGACGCGCTGGAACAGCTCCTTGGCCGCCGCCGCGCAGGCCGCCATCTCGGCGTCGTCGCCGACCACGAAGGTAGCCCCGGCATCGCCTTCGTGGCCGCGCCAGACCACGCCCATGTCGATGAAGAAGATGTCGTTCGCGCCCAGCAGCGGGTCGCCGTCGGAGCGCTGCTTGAAGGTCTTCAGGGTGTTGGCGCCGAAGCGGATCAGCAGCGGGTGCCAGATGCGCTGCATGCCCAGCTCGGCCAGCACCTGCTTGCCGATGGCGGTGGCCTCGGACTCGCTCATCCCCGGGCGGATGGCCGCGGCGATGGCGTCCACGGCCTCCCAGGTGCGGGCCTGGGCGTATTTCATCAGTTCCGGCGCATAGTTCGCGCCCACGGCTTCCTTGGCGTACACGGCGGTATTCATTCGGGCAGTCTCTGCGGAGTCCTCGGGATTTCGGCGTATAGAGTTCTACATAGCGATAGCCGAATGCAACTGTCGTCGCGGGTGCCGGATTTCCAGCCGATCGGAGATTGCCTGCAGGGACAGGCGCCTGTAGGGCGTATAACGCTCCGCGTTATACGCCGCTTGGCCGTGGCTCCGGGGCGCTTCGAATCCGGCCCCGGAGCGGACGGTGGGTCGTGGTGTGGCGGCGTACAACCGCGAACGGTTGTACGCCCTACGGTGCCATGGGTATCGCTCCGGCAGGTGGTTGGCGTCGCTGGGGACTCCTGTAGGGCGTATAACGCTCCGCGTTATACGCCGCTTGGCCGTGGCTCCAGGGCGCTTCGAGTCCAGCCCCGGAGCGGACGGTGGGTCGTGGTGTGGCGGCGTACAACCGCGAACGGTTGTACGCCCTACGGTGCCACGGGTATGGCTCCGGCAGGTGGTTGGCGTCGCTGGGACTCCTGTAGGGCGTATAACGCTCCGCGTTATACGCCGCTTGGCCGTGGCTCCGGGGCGCTTCTAATCCAGCCCCGGAGCGGGCGGTGGGTCATGGTGTGGCGGCGTACAACCGCGAACGGTTGTACGCCCTACGGTGCCGTGGGGTATCGCTCCAGCAACTGGTTGGCGAGGTGTTCCAGGTGTTCGTCGTCGAGGTGGTTGATGCCGGCTGCGCGGGCCCGTCCGCCGCCGGTGGGGAACGCGCGGCAGAAGGCGTCGGCCGGCAGTTCGGCGGCGGCCGGCACGCGCAGGCTGAACAGCCAGCCGCCGCCGGCCTTGGCGCTGAGCAGGCCGATGGCATGGCCCGGCGCGCGGCTGGCCAGCTGGTTGGCCAGCACCCCGCTCACCCGCCGCGCCCAGGCCTCGCCCGGCAGGCGGTAGAGCAATGCGCCCGGGCCTTCGCGCCAGGGGCGCTGGCCTTGCGCCAGGGCCATGTCGGCGGCGTAGCCGGCGCGCAGGGTGGCGAAGCTCGCGCTGTGGCGCACGAAGTCCAGCGGCTCGGCGTAGGGCCGCAGTTCCTCGGCCAGGGCCAGGGGCTCGAAGTGCAGGTCGGCCAGGCTTTCGCCGTAGGCGTTGTAGTTGAGCAGCAGGCCCAGTTCCTCCAGTGCCGCCACCTCCTCCGCCGCCAGGCCGTGGCGCTGCGCCAGGGCCCGCGCCGGGCCGGCCAGGCCGTCGCCGAAGGCTGCGGCCACCGCCCAGCGGTGGTGGCGGCCCTGCAAGTGGCGGTCGACCAGGATGCTGGTGCAGACGTCGGCGGCGGTATCGATGAAGGACTCGAAGGCCGGGTGCGCGGGCAGCTCGCCGGCGTGGTGATGGTCGAAGTAGCGCACGCGGGCGCCGGCCTGCAGCAGGCGCAGGGCGGGCTCGTGGTTCTGCGAGTGAGAAATGTCCAGCACGGTGACGCGCTCGCCGGGGCCGGCCTGCACCCGCTGCAGCAGGGCGATGTCGCGCTTCACCCCGCTGACCAGGCGCGGCGCCGCGCCCAGCTCGCCGGCCAGGCGCAGTTGCTGCAGGGCGCAGAGGCCGTCGGCGTCGCCATTGAAGGCGCAATGTTCGAGCATGCCGGCGCCCTCAGGCCATCAGCTCGCCGCCATTGGCGTCGAGCTGCGCGCCGTTGATCGCGCTGGCGTAGTCCGAGGCCAGGAACAGCGCGGCACGGGCGCATTCCTCGTCGCTGCGCATACGCCCGCCGGGGATGCCGGCGCTGAATTCGGCGCGCACCTGCTCCTCGCTCACGCCACGCGCGGCCGCCGTCTGGCGCACTACCGCCTGCACCGGCTCGCCCCACATCCAGCCGCAGGCCAGGGCGTTGACGCGCAGGCCGTGCACCGCCTGTTCGCTGGCGAGGTAGCGCACGCTCGCCGCCAGCGCGCCCTTGGAGGCGGAATAGGCGGCGCCGCCCTGGTAGGGCTTGCGCACGCCCAGGGTGTTGATCATGACGATGGCCCCGGCGCGCTGCGCCTGCATCGGCGGCAGCACCGCGCGGGTCATGTTCAGCGAGCCGAGCAGGTTGACCTCCAGGGCTTCGCGCAGCGGCGCGTTGTCGCCCTCCTCCACGGCCTGGAAGCCGCCGTGGGAGAAGGCGCTGTTGATCAGTGCGTCGATGCGCCCGAAGCGCGCCAGCGTGGCCTGGGCGAAGGCCTTGCAGGCCTCGGCGTCGGTGATGTCGGTGGCCAGGCGCAGCACCTGGCAGTCCGGCGCCAAGGCCTGGATGCGTTCTTGCGCCTCGGCCAGCCGCGCCTCGCTGCGCGCGCCTATGGCCAGGGCGCGGGCGCCTTCGCGGGCGGCCTCCAGGGCCAGCTTGATGCCCAGCCCCGGGCCGATGCCCGAGACCATCACGACCTTGTCCTTGAGCAGCATGTCTTTTCTCCTGTGAGCTTTTGTGGGGGCGGATTCAGGCGCCAAGGTGGCGCGCGCGGTATTCGGCGTAGTCGCGGCGCAGGCGCTCGTCGTCGAGGCCGAAGCGCTGGGCGTCGTACTGGTGGCTGGCGCGCTTCTCGCGGCCGTTCTCCGCCAGCCAGCGGGCCATGGCCGAGCGGGTGGCCGGGGTGAGCTCGAGGCCGGCGAAGCGGTAGATGCGCTCGACCACGGCGAGCGGATCGCCGAGGGTGTCCTCGAAGCGCACGTCGAGGAAGCGCCCCGCCGGCATGCCCTCGCGCACCGCCAGGGTGTGGCGCAGGGCCCGCGCCATGCGGCTGTTCCACTGCTCGCCGACGGCGCGCGGGTCGGCCGCGTCGCTGTACAGCTGCCAGAGCGTATGGATGAAGCTGGCCAGCGACGGGATGGTCTTGCCCGGCTCGCGGTGGGTGAGCACCACCTGGGCGCGCGGGAACACTTCGAACAGCAGTTCCAGGGTGTGCAGGTGCTGCGGGCTCTTCAGCAGCCAGCGGCGGCCGGGGGCGATGCCGCGGCGGGCCTGCTGCCATTGCAGGAACTGCAGGCTGCGCTTGAGGTAGCGGTAGACCTGGGCCTGGTCCTGGCGGTCGAGCCAGGCGGTGTAGCCCGGCACGTTGACGTAGGAGTCCATGGCGCAGAGGAAGGAGTGCTCCATGAGCATGAATTCCTCGTCGGGCTGCTCGGCGTCCAGCGGGTGGATGGCCAGCAGTTGCGGGAGGAACTCGACCATCCCCGCCACTTCCGCGCGGGCCCGCTCGATGCGCTGCGTCGGCCGCTCCACGGCCTCGCCGGGCAGCGGCGCCGGGTAGCGGGTTTCCCACCACTGCGCCTTGCTGAACTGCGCGTCCACCGCCAGGGTGCGCTGCAGCAGCGTGGTGCCGGTGCGCGGCAGGCCGACGATCACCAGCGGGTCGTCGATGGGCTGTTCGAGGATTTCCGGATGGCGCTTGCAGTAGTCCTCCAGCACCAGGCGGTTGACCAGTTGCGCCAGCAGCTTCTCGCGCAGCAGCACGCGGCCCTGCTCGGAAAGCCGGGCCTCGTCGCGCAGGGCCGTGGCCAGCACGTCCAGGGCCTCGCGGTAGTCGCCGGGGCCGAAGTCGTCGAGGCCGCCGGCGCGGGCGCTGGCTTCGGCCAGCAGGCAATGGGCGGAGAAGTCGTTCATGGCGCCAGTTCCTTCAGGTCGGTGAGCTTGACCACGCGGGTGCCCGGGTGCACCGGGCGCTGCGCGCCGACCCAGCGCAGGCAGAGGGTGCCGTGGGGGTGGCCGGCGGTTTCCAGCCAGTTGGGCAGGCCCGGGTCGCGGGCGCTGAGCACCAGGCGCACGCCGCCGTTGGCGTCCAGCTGCGCCGAGTGCTTGTTCAGGCAGATGCGGTGGTAGCGGTAGTCCAGCGACTCCATCCAGTAGTTGTTGATCTGCAGGTTCCAGAAGTCGCACTCGGGAACCTGTTCCACCTCGATCAGCAGCGCCTCGTCCTCGGCCAGCGCCCAGTACGAGTGGTAGTAGAAGATGTTCGGGTCGCCGCCCACCGCCTGGCACAGCGCCTGGTCCGCCGGCGGCAGCCGGTTGGCGTGGGCCTGGTAGCCCTGGGCCCAGTCGGCGAACAGCCGCGCGGTGTTCTCGACGAAGCCGGCGGCGCGCTGCAGGCCCTGCTGCAGGCGCTGCGGGTCCAGCGGCTGCGGTGCGCTGCCGGCGTCCAGGCGCTCGATGCGCAGCTGAGCCGGCTGCTCGCTGGCGCGGTCGAGGAAGGTCTGGCGGACGATCAGCGCATTGCTTTCCGGCTCCAGGCGCAGCCAGTTGCCGCTGGCCGGCGGCTGCTGGGAAAGGATCAGCTCGAAGCGACCGTCGGCGTCCAGCTGCAGTTGCCCGGCGTCGATGAAGCCGGTCTGGATCATCCTGCCGTCGGTCTCGTAGCCGCCCTTCTGGGTGCCGAAGCTGAGGTAGGCGACGCTGCCGCGGGTGCCGCTGACGCGGTAGCGCTGCGTGCCGTTGAGGCGGGCGTAGCGGTACAGGTTGTCGGGGTTGTCGGCGCCGATCTTGGCGGTCTCGTGGGACGGGGTGATGAAGCCGGGGAAGTCGGCGTCGGCGAACTCCAGGTGCATTTCCAGGGCGATGCGCAGCAGGCGCGTCAGGTAGCGGAAGCCTTCGGCGCGGGTCTGCGCGTCGGCCGGGGCCTCGGCGCGCAGTATCTGCTCGCCGCTGCGGCGCAGTTGCTCGCAGAAGCGCGTCCAGCTTTCGCCGCTGACAACCTCCTGCTCGATGGGGTCGGTGGGCATGTCGGTCTCCTCCAGTGGGCCTGGGCAGACCTTAGGGAGGAGCCGGCGGCGGATTCTTCGTCCGCTCGGACGAGGAGCGCGCCGGCGAATGCGCCGAGCATCGGGGCGAGCGCGCCGCGCGGTGCGGCGCACGCACCTGGAGCACACCCATGAGTACGCAGAAGAACCTGGTCCGCTCGCTGACCGTGGACATCGCAGCGCCGGCCGAACTGGTCTGGTCGGTGCTGGTCGACCTGCCCCGCTACCCGCAGTGGAACCCCTACACCGTCAAGGTCGAGTCGAGCCTGCGCCTGGGCGAGCCGGTGAACCTGTTCCTGCCCGATCCTTCCCGCCCCGGCGAGCTGCTGCACGTGGTCGAGCAGCTCGCCAGTTTCGAGCCGCCGCGCCTGCTGGCCTGGGAGATGCACGCCAGCGCCGGCAACCCGGACGCCGCGCGCCGCGAGCAGCTCATCGAGAAGACCGGCCCGCAGAGCTGCCGCTACCACACCACCGACCAGTTCCTCGGCGCCACCGCCGATGCGGTCATGGCCAACCACGGCGCCTGGGTCAAGCAGGGCTTCGACGCCGTGGCCCTGGCGCTGAAGACCCACGCCGAGGCGTTGCACGGGGCGGAGGGCTGAAACGGGCCGTCGCGGTTTTTTCGTCTGCTCGGACGAAGAAGCCGCGACGGCGCATTACCTACCGTGGCGCCATGCCGGAGAGAAGTCCGGCCGAACACGAGGAGGTAACCGATGTTGACTCATCTGCAATGGCTGGAAGCGGAAAGCATCCAGATCATCCGCGAAGTGGTGGCCGAGTGCGAAAACCCGGTGATGCTCTACTCCATCGGCAAGGACAGCGCGGTGATGCTGCGCCTGGCGATGAAGGCCTTCGCCCCCGGCAAGCCGCCCTTCCCCCTGCTGCACGTGGACACCACCTGGAAGTTCCGCGAGATGATCGCCTTCCGCGATGCGACCGCGCGGCGCCTGGGCCTGGAGCTGCTGGTGCACGTGAACCCGGAAGGCCTGGCGCGCGGCATCAACCCGTTCGACCACGGCTCGGCGCTGCACACCGACGTGTGGAAGACCCAGGGCCTGAAGCAGGCGCTGGACCAGTACGGCTTCGACGCGGCCTTCGGCGGCGCGCGGCGCGACGAGGAGAAGTCGCGGGCCAAGGAGCGGGTGTTCTCGATCCGCTCCGAGCAGCACCGCTGGGACCCCAAGCAGCAGCGCCCGGAACTCTGGCGCCTGTACAACACGCGCAAGCGCAAGGGCGAGAGCCTGCGGGTGTTCCCGCTGTCGAACTGGACCGAGCTGGACATCTGGCAATACATCTACCTGGAACAGATCCCCATCGTGCCGCTGTACTTCGCCGCCGAGCGCCCGGTGGTGCGCCGCGACGGCACCCTGATCATGGTCGACGACCCGCGCCTGCCGCTGCGCGCCGGGGAAACCCCGGAGCTGCGCAAGGTGCGCTTCCGCACCCTGGGCTGCTACCCGCTGACCGGCGCCATCGACAGCGACGCCGACGACCTGCCGGCGATCATCCGCGAGATGCTCGTCAGCCGCACCTCCGAACGCCAGGGCCGGCTGATCGACAGCGACTCGGCCGGCTCCATGGAGAAGAAGAAACAAGAGGGGTACTTCTGATGAACGCCATTCCCGCGGCCCTGGGCGACGACCTGCGCCCCTACCTGGAACAACAGCAGCACAAGCAGCTGCTGCGCTTCATCACCTGCGGCAGCGTCGACGACGGCAAGAGCACGCTGATCGGCCGCCTGCTCTACGAATCCAAGGTGCTGTTCGAGGACCAGCTCGGCCAGTTGGAGGCCGACTCGAAGAAGCTCGGCACCCAGGGCGAGGCACTGGACTTCGCCCTGCTGGTGGACGGCCTGGCCGCCGAGCGCGAACAGGGCATCACCATTGACGTGGCCTACCGCTTCTTCGCCACCGACAAGCGCAAGTTCATCGTCGCCGACACCCCCGGCCACGAGCAGTACACCCGCAACATGGTCACCGGCGCCTCCACCGCCGACCTCGCGGTGATCCTGGTCGACGCCCGCCAGGGCCTGCTGGTGCAGACGCGCCGGCACAGCTACCTGGTGTCGCTGCTGGGCATCCGCAAGGTGGTGCTGGCGGTGAACAAGCTGGACCTGATGGGCTACTCCCAGGAAGTGTTCGAGCGCATCGAGCGCGACTACCGCGCCTTCGCCGCGCAGATCGGCCTGGACGACATCCAGTGCATCCCGCTCTCGGCGCTGTGCGGCGACAACATGCTCGAACCCAGCCCGAACACGCCCTGGTACCAGGGCCCGAGCCTGCTGCAGCACCTGGAAAGCGTGCCCCTGGAGGAGTCGCGGCAGAGCAGCGCAGCCTTCCGCCTGCCGGTGCAGTGGGTGAACCGGCCGAACCTGGACTTCCGCGGCTACAGCGGCAACATCGCCGCCGGCAGCATCCGCGTCGGCGAGCGCATCCGCGCCCTGCCCTCGGGCAAGACCAGCGTGGTCAGCGGCATCCTCGGCGCCGCCGGCGAGCAGCAAGAGGCGGTCTGCGGCCAGGCGGTGACCCTCACCCTGGAAGACGAGATCGACATCAGCCGCGGCGACCTCATCGCCCTGGCCGACGCCCCGCCGGAGGTGGCCGACCAGTTCGAGGCCACCCTGGTGTGGATGGACGAGGACGCCCTGCTGCCGGGCCGCCCCTACCTGATGAAGATCGGCACCCGCACCCTGGGCATGAGCTGCACCGCCCTCAAGCACCGGGTCGACGTGAACAGCCTGGAGCACCTGGCCGCGCGCACCCTGGAGCTGAACGAGATCGGCGTGTGCAATCTCGACCTGGACCGCCCCATCGCCTTCGATGCCTACGCCGACAACCGCGACACCGGCGGCTTCATCGTCATCGACCGGCTGAGCAACCGCACGGTGGGCGCCGGCATGCTGCACTTCGCCCTGCGCCGCGCGCAGAACGTGCACTGGCAGGCCATCGACGTGAACCGTGACGCGCATTCCGCACTGAAGGGCCAGGCGCCTCGGGTGCTGTGGTTCACCGGGCTGTCCGGGGCCGGCAAGTCGACCATCGCCAACCTGGTGGAACGCCGGCTGCACGCCCTGGGCAGGCACACCTACCTGCTCGACGGCGACAACGTGCGCCACGGCCTGAACCGCGACCTGGGCTTCACCGAGGCCGACCGGGTGGAGAACATCCGCCGGGTGGCGGAGGTGGCGAAACTGATGCTCGATGCCGGGCTGATCACCCTGGTCTCGTTCATCTCGCCGTTCCGCGCCGAACGCGACATGGCCCGGGCGCTGGCCGGCGAAGGCAACTTCCTGGAGATCTTCGTCGATGCGCCGCTGAGCCTGGCGGAGCAGCGCGATCCCAAGGGGCTGTACCAGAAGGCCCGGCGCGGGGAGCTGAAGAACTTCACGGGTATCGACTCGCCCTACGAGGCGCCGGAGGCGCCGGATATCCATGTCGATACGCGGGTCGAGTCGGCGGAAGCGGCGGCGGAGCGGATAGTGGACGTGTTGCTGAGGGGGTAGGTTTGGTGGGATGCCGAGGCCCGCTCCCCTGCCCGGGGAGCGGGCCTTTGTTTTTCGTAGGAGCGAGCTTGCTCGCGAATGGTGTGTGCCTGGGGCTTTGGGGTTGGGCTTTGGAGCGCCCTCACCCTTCAGGGCGGGGCGCGCAGCCGAGGGCTGGGGAGAGGGGGCTCTCAGACCTGGCACCGATATTCCAGCCAGCAGCCGAGAATCGCGGACAGAGTCTCCTACGGTTCCAGGGAGCACGGCTTTTCGTAGGATGGCGTTGAGCGAAGCGATACCCATCACCACGACCGCATGGGTTTCGCCAAGGCTCAACCCATCCTACGAAAAGCGCCCCGGCGCAGCCGGCAAGACGTTGCTTCTACAGGGAAGCACCACCGTAGGAGCGGGCCCTGCCCGCGATTCGCGCGCAGGGCGCGCTCCTACATGGGAATGACCTACCCCAACGCCATCTCCCGCAACGCCGCCTTGGTCACCTTCCCTGCGGCATTCAGCGGCAGCGCGTCCAGCACCATCGCGCGGCGGGGCGCCTTGTAGTTGGCCATGCGCTCGCGGCACCAGGCGAGGAAGGCGTCGAGGTCTATCGCCTGGCCCGGGGCCGGCAGCAGGAAGGCCATGGCCACCTCGCCCAGGCGCTCGTCGGGGATGCCGACCACCGCCGCCTGGGCCACGCCCGGGTAGGCCAGGATGGCCTGCTCGATCTCCGCCGGGTACACGTTGAAGCCGCCGTTGATGAACATGTCCTTGAGGCGGTCGGTGATGCGCAGGTAGCCGCGCTCGTCGAGCACGCCGACGTCGCCCGTGTGCAGCCAGCCCTCGGCGTCTATCGCCTCGGCGGTAGCCTCGGGGTTGTTGAAGTAGCCGCGCATCAGGTTGTAGCCGCGCACCACCACCTCGCCCGGCTGCCCCGCCGGCACCGATTGGCCGAGGGCATCCACGCAGCGCACTTCCACCTCGGGGAAGGCGCGGCCGCTGGTGGTGGCGATGGTTTCTGCGTCGTCGCCGGGGCGGCAGATGGTGACGAAGCCGCAGGTCTCGGTGAGGCCGTAGGCGGTGACTATGGTCTGGAAGCCCAGCTCGCTGCGCATGCGCCGGACCATTTCCACCGGCACCGAGGCGGCGCCGGTGACGGCCACGCGCAGGGAGCCCAGGTCATGCTCGCCGCGCTGCGGATGGGCCAGCAGCGATTGATAGAGAGTCGGCGGACCGGGCAGCACGGTGACGCGCTCGCGCTCGATGCGCTGCAACAACAGCGGCACGTCGAACACCGGCTGCGGCAGGATGCAGCAGCCGCGCATCAGCGCCGCCAGCCAGCCGGCCTTGTAGCCGAAGCTGTGGAAGAACGGGTTGACGATCAGGTAGCGGTCGCCCTGGCGCAGGCCGACCATCTCGCTCCAGTCGCGCACCAGGCGCAGGTTCTGGCCGTGGGCGGTCATCACGCCCTTGGGCTTGCCGGTGGTGCCGGAGGTGAACAGCAGGTCGCACAGGTCCTCGGCGGTCAGCGTCGCCTCGCGCTCCTCCAGCTGCGCCTCGCTCACCTGCCCGGCCAGGGCCAGGAAGGCCTCCCAGCCCAGGCAGCCGTCGCGCTCGCCGCGCAGTATCACCCGGTGACGCAGCGCCGGCAGCGCTTCGCCGGCGAGCTGCGCCGGGTAGTCGGTGCCGAGGAATTCGCCGATGACGAACAGCGCGCTGGCGCCGCTTTCGCGCAGCACCAGGCCGGCCTCGGCGCCCTTCATGCGGGTGTTCAGCGGCACCAGCACGGCGCCCACGCTCTGCAGCGCGGTGGCCGCGACTATCCATTCCCAGAGGTTCGGCGCCCACAATGCCACCCGCTCGCCATGGCCGACGCCCAGCGCCAGCAGCGCCCGCGCGGCGCGGCGGCGCAGGCCGTCGAGCTGGCGGTAGCTCAGGTGGGTGGCGCCGTCCTCGATGGCCGGCTGGTCGCCATGGGCCGCCGCCGCGGCGGCCAACAGCTGGGGAATGGTCGGGGCGCAGAGCACAGGGGTCATGGCGGGTAACTCGCGAGCGAAAGCGGAAAAGGGCCGGCGCGCCGCCGGCCCGCTGGCGGCAGGCTCAGGCCTGCGGCGGGGCGAAGCGGCGGCCGGCGGAGAAGCCGCCGTCGACGGCGATCATCTGCCCGCTGACGAAAGAGGCGTCGTCCGAGGCCAGGAACAGCGCGACCTTGGCCACCTCCTCCGGCTGCCCGGCGCGGCACAGCATGTGCTGCGAGGCGAAGAAGGCGTGGAAGGCCTCCTGCTCGCGGACCATCTGCGTCATCGGCGTCTCGATCAGTCCCGGGCAGAGGCCGTTGACGCGCACGTTGGCGTGGCCGTAGTCGATGGCCATGGAGCGCGTCAGCTGGTTGATGCCGCCCTTGGCCACGTTGTAGGCGGTGTTGCCGTCGCAGCCCTGCAGGCCGAAGATCGAGCCGATGTTGATGATCGAGCCGCCGCGCTGGGCGACCATCTGCGGCAGGGCGTGCTTGCTGGTGAGCATGCTGCCGGTGAGGTTGATGTCCAGCACCCGCTGCCATTCGCTGGTGGGCGAGCTGGTGACGCTGCCCTGGCTGGCCACGCCGGCGGCGTTGACCAGCACGTCGAGGCGGCCGTGGCGCGCGACGACCTCGCCCATCACCTGCTGCACGTTGGCTTCGTCGCGCACGTCCAGGGCCATGAACAGCCCGGGGAACTCCGCCGGCGCCTGGCCCACGTCCAGCCCCACCACCTGCGCGCCCTCTTCGGCGAAGCAGCGGGCGCAGGCCAGTCCGATTCCCGATGCCGCGCCGGTGACCACCGCGACCTTGCCTTGCAGTCGATTCATTCGCACACCTCTGCTTGTTGTTGTCGGTTTGCCGTGCGCCGGAGTCTAGCGGGGCCCCGGCGGCCGGAGATCGTCCGATGGGACTAGCCGGCACGCAAGGGGCGGCGACCGTTCGGCGAAGGGCGCTGGCTATTTTCGCCACATGGCGGTAACTTTCCGCCATATGGCAAAAACCAGGAGTGCCCGCGCCATGAGCCTCGGCAACGACAACCGCTATCGCCTCCCCCAGGACCCGGACCAGCCGCTGCGCCTGCTCTACGGTGACAAGGGGCCGCACGCCAGCAGCGTGTTCGAGGTGCACGAGATGATCGAGCGCGGCCTGCCGTCGGACGTGGTGATCGCCTTCGCCGAATCCATGGAGCTGGACCGGCAGGCCTTCATCAAGCTCATCGGCATGTCCGAGCGCACCCTGCAGCGCCGCCTCAAGCACCCCGAGCCGCTGTCCGCCGAGCAGAGCAGCAGCGCCTGGCGCCTGGCCAAGGTGCTCAGCCGCGCCGAGGAAGTGCTAGGCTCGCGCCGCGCCGCGGTGGACTGGCTGATGGCCCCGGCCCTGGGCCTGGAAGGCCATGCGCCGGTCGACCTGCTGACCACCCAGGTCGGCTTCGAACTGGTGGACGACTTCCTCACCCGCCTGGACTACGGGGTCTACTGATGCAGCCACTGCCAGGGACCGGCGAGCTGTACCTCTGGCGCCTGGACCGGCGCGAACATGCCGACGGCTGGGACAGCGGCATCGGCGCCGAACTGGCCGGCGGGCGCTGGAACTCCAAGGGCGTGCGCGCCGTGTACGCCAGCGCGGACGCCGCCACGGCCATTCTCGAGGTAGCGGTGCACAAGGGCTTCCCCGCGCTGGACCGGGTGCCCCACGTGCTGACCTGCGCACGCATCCTCGACCCCGCCCGGGTGCTGCGCGTGGAGCCGGGCAGCCTGCCGAACCGCAACTGGCTGGTGCCCGGCATCCCCAGCCACGGCCAGCAGGTGTTCGGCAACGAACTGCTCGCCGCCCACCCGTTCATCCTCATCCCCTCGGCGGTGGTGCCGCACGGCTGGAACCTGCTGCTCAGCCCGGCCCTGGCCAAGGGCGCCTACGAGCTGGTCAGCCAGGAGGCCTTCGCCCTGGACACCCGGCTCAACCCGCCGGCGCCCTGAAAAAAGAGCCCGGCCGAAGCCGGGCTGCAACGGGGCGGCACAGCCCCACACTCGAGAACGACCTCTTCAATCCGGGAAGCGCACCCGCACCTCGCGGCTGCCGGCGCGGCCCTGGCAGGCGAGGGTCCAGCCCTCGGCCAGCTCGGCGGCGCTGAGCACGTCGTTGCGCGGCAGCAGCACCTCGCCCTGCTCCACCTTGCACATGCAGGCGCCGCAGTAGCCTTCCTCGCAGGAAGCCGGCGGCGCCAGCCCGGCCTTGCGGCAACTTTCCAGCAGCGTCTCGCCCGGCGCGCAGGGCACCTGGTGCTCGGCGCCGTCCAGGGCCACCACCAGGCTTTCCACGGCAACACCGCCATCGGGCAGTTCGACGGCCGCCTGCTCGTCCGCATCCGGCGGCGAGACGAAGCGCTCGACGTGGATGCGCCCCGGCTCGACGCCGGCCTGCAGCAAGGTGCCTTCCACCGTGTCCATGAATGGCCCCGGCCCGCAGATGAAGCATTCGGCGTGTTCCCAGCCGCGCAGCAGGTGGCGCACGTCGCTGGCGGCGAGAAAGCCCTGCAACTCATCCAGCACGTGGATCACCTGCAGCCGCTCGCCGTATTCGCGCACCAGTTCGCGCAGGGCCTCGCGGAAGATCACCGAGGCCGCGTCGCGGTTGGCATATACCAGGCGGATGCGGCAGGCGCGGCTAGCCAGCGCCTCGCGCAGGATGGAGAACACCGGGGTGATGCCCGAGCCGCCGCCGAACAGCAGCAGGTCACGCTCGTCGCTGCCCAGGTGGAAGTGCCCGGCCGGCGGCAGCACTTCCAGTTCGTCGCCGGCGCGCACGCTGTCGTTCATCCAGTTCGACACCCGGCCGCCGGCGACGCGCTTGACGGTGACCCGCAGCGCGTCGTCCAGGCCCGGGGTGCTGGACATGGAATAGCAGCGGCTCAGGCGCTTGCCGTCGACCAGCACGCGGAAGCCGAGGAACTGCCCGGCGCGGTAGTGGAAACGCCCGGCCAGCTCCGCCGGCACGCGCAGCACCAGCGAGCGCGCGTCGGCGGTTTCCTCGATCACCTCGGCGACCGCCAGGCGGAAACTGCCGCCGGCGGTCGGCGCCTGCGGCGCCAGGGTCTGCGCACTGCCCATCGCCATGCTCCGTTCAGATGCCGCTGATCAGCTGGGCGTTGTCCACGCGGATCTCGGCGCCGTTGATGAAGCGCGACTCGTCCGAGGCGAGGAACAGCACCACGCTGGCGATGTCCCGCGGGGCGCACATGCGGTTCATGGGGTCGGCGTCGAGCACTTCCTGCGGGATCGGCTGGCCGCCGGCCAGGGCCTGGGTCATGGGGGTGTTGACGCCGTCCGGGTGCACGCTGTTGCAGCGGATGCGGTAGCCCTGCTGCTTGCAGTGCAGGGCGATGGAGCGGGTCATGGCCGCCACCGCGCCCTTGGACGCGGAGTAGGCGCAGAAGGCCGGCATGCCGCCCAGGGCCGCCACCGAGGACATGTTGACGATGGAGCCGCCGCCGCTCTCCTTCATCGCCGCGATGGCGTACTTGCAGCCGAGGAAGTAGCCCTCGCCATTGATGGTCTGCACCTTGCGCCACAGCTCCAGGCTGGTGTCCTCGATGCTGGCCATGGCCAGGATGGCGGCATTGTTGACCAGCACGTCGAGGCGGCCGAAGCGCTCCAGGGTGGTCTTCACCACGTGCTGCCAGTCGCTTTCGCTGGCGATGTCGTGGCGGATGAACAGCGCCTGCTCGCCGATCTCGGCGGCCAGGGCGCGGCCGGCTTCCTCGTTGAGGTCGCTGAGCACCACGCGGGCGCCCTCCGCGGCCAGCAGCAGGGCGTCCTCGCGGCCGATGCCGCTGGCCGCGCCGGTGACGATGCAGACCTTGCCTTGTACTCGGTTCATGCTTGTTTTCCTTCAGGCGGTTTCGGGGGTGGCGGCGTGCGCCTGCGCTGCCGCGTGGGCGGCGGCGCGGCGGCCGGAATACACGCAGTCGGCGATGGACAGGCCCGACACGTAGAGGTTGGAAGCGATGCCCACGGCATTGCGCCCGGCGCTGTAGAGCCCGGCGATGGGCTGCCCGGCGGCGTCCAGCACGCGGCCGCTGCGCTCGCACACGCGCAGCCCGCCGAGGGTGATGGCCGGGCAGGGATACAGCTTGCTGTCGAAGGACAGGTCCAGCGCGTACCAGGGCCCGTCGTCGAGGTCGGCGAGCATCGCCGGCGACTTGCCGAAGGCGTCGGTGTGCTCGCCGCGCGCCGCCCGGCCGTATTCCTCCAGGGTCCGGCGCAGGTTCGCCGGCGGCATGCCCAGGGCCTGGGCCAGCTGTTCCGGGGTATCGCCACGGCGGCGGTTGAACAGCAGGTTGAGCAGTACCGGCAGGCGCTGGAACGACCACACCTTGCCCGGCCCGACCTGGCGCACGGACTCGTGCAGCAGGTTGCGGTCCAGCACCAGGATGGCGCGGCCGCCCTGCTCTTCCACCATGGCGTGGCCGAGCTTGGCGCCGTACACCTCCTCATTGCAGTAACGCTCGCCCTCGGCGTTGACGATCACCCCGCGGGCCCAGGCCAGCGGCGGGTTGATGAAGCGCCAGGCGCTGACCTTGTCCAGGTGCTGCGCGGCCGCGCCGACGCCCAGGCCCAGGCGGATGCCGCTGCCGTCGCAGCCCGGCGTGCCCAGGGGCAGCCCGGCCAGGTAGCGCGGCGCGTGCTCGGCGAGCATCGCGCGGTTGAAGATGAAGCCGCCGGCGCTGAGCAACACGCCCTTGCGCGCGCGCAGCAGGATCGGCTGAGCGTGGCGCTGCTCGATACGCCGCAGCGCGGCAGTCAGGCGCTCGGCCAGCGGCGGCGCGTAGGGGTGGATGGCCGTGGCCAGGCGCCCCAGCCAGGCATGGCGGCGCGCCGCGGCGCTGCCCGGCGGCAGGCGCCAGGCCTCGACGCCGACCACCGCGCCGCTGGCATCCTGCACCAAGCGGCGCACTTCGCATTGGCTGTAAAGCTCTACGCCCTTGGCCCGCGCCGCCGCGCGCAAGGCGCCGAACAGCGCGGCGCCGGACATGCCACGGCCCTTGGTGCGATGGCCGCGCGGCGCCGGCTTGGCCAGGCTGGCATAGGCCGGCACGGCTTCGTTGCCGGAGTAATAGAGGTAGTAGCGGTCGCTGGGGTAGGAGGTCTTCTGCGGCGGCACGCTGGCCTCGTAGCGCGCGCCCTGGCGCTCCAGCCAGGCCAGCTGCTCGACGCTGCGCTGGCAGAAGTCGCGCAGGGTCTCGGCCTGCACCGCGTCGCCGACCTCCTCGCGCAGGTAGCTGAACATGGCTTGAGCGTCGTCGGCATAGCCGGCCTGCCGCTGCTGCGGCGTACCGCCGCCGGCATAGACCACCCCGCCGCTGCGGGCCGTGGCGCCGCCGCCGGTGAAGCGGTCCAGGGCCAGCACCTGCAGGCCGCGCTCGCGCGCTTCCAGGGCGGCGCAGGCGCCGGCGCCGCCGAAGCCGACCACCAGCAGGTCGGTCTCGGCGTGCCACTGCGGCGGCGCGCCCTCGGCCAGGCGCAGCGGGGCGATCGGCTGGGTGGCGGCCATGCCGGTCAGCCCGCCGCCGCCACGCTCGGCGCCTGCACGGCGACGGCGGTGGTGTAGGTGCCGTTCACGTAGATCAGCGGGGTGATCCGCGGGCTGTGGCGGATCTCGCGGATACGCCCGATGAACACCGTGTGGGTGCCGTAGGCGAAGCGCCCGTCCTGCTCGCAGATCACGCTGGCCTGGGCGTCGGCCAGGTAGGGCACGCCGCATTCGGCGGCGCGCCAGTCGCCGCTGGCGAAGCGCCCCTCGCCCTTCACCGGGCCGCTGCACAGGTGCGACAGGTGCTCCTGCTCCTGGCCGAGGATGTTCACGCAGAAGTCGGCGCCGGCCTCCAGCACGCGGTGCAGCGAGGCGGTCTTGTTCACGCAGATCAGCAGCGACGGCGGCTCGGTGGACAGCGAATCCACCGCGGTGGCGGACATGGCGAAACGCTCGCGGCCATCGCGGGTGGTGATGATGGTCACCGACTTGGCCAGGCGGCGCATGGCCTGGAGCATGTCGGCTTTGAGTTCGTCCTGGTTCATCGCACGGGGCCTCGCTGTAGGCGTTGTTGTGCGATGGATTCTGTGGCCGCCCCGGTGGCCCAACATCGTCCGAGGGGACTAGGCGGCCCGGCGCCGCGGCATATGGTCCGTTTGTGGGATGCGGGCGCCGCGCGGGCGTTGCCAAATGCCCGCGAAGGCCCCTGCCGCCGAGCGCCGGGGACCGAGCACAGCCCCCGCGCGGGGCGATCACAGGAGAACAACAAGATGCTCGACCAGGAACTGATCCGCCAGCGCCTGCGCCAGCGCGCCCGCGAACTGGTGCCGGTGCTGCGCGAACGCGCCGCCGACGCCGCCCGCCAGGGCCGCCTGCCCGAGGAGACGCTGCGCGACTTCCACGACGCCGGCTTCTTCCGCATCCTCCAGCCGGCGCGCTGGGAAGGCTACGAACTGGAGCCGAAGGACTTCTTCGAGGTGCAGATGACCCTCGCCGAGGGCTGCATGTCCTCGGCCTGGGTGCTGGGCGTGGTGGCCATCCACAACTGGCAGCTGGCGCTGTTCGACGACCGCGCCGCGCAGGACGTGTGGGGCGCCGACTCCAGCGTGCTGATCTCTTCCTCCTACATGCCGGTGGGCAAGGTCACCCCGGTGCAGGGCGGCTTCCGCCTGTCCGGGCGCTGGGGCTTCTCCAGCGGCAGCCAGCATTGCCAGTGGGCCTTCCTCGGCGCCCTGGTACCGCCGAGCGAGCCGGGCGGCGCGCCGGACTACCGCACCTTCCTGGTGCCACGCAGCGACTACCAGGTGCTGGACAACTGGAACGTGATGGGCCTGGAGGCCACCGGCTCCCACGACGTGCTGGTGGAAGACGCCTTCGTCCCCGAGCACCGCACCCACCGCGCCCTCGACGGCTTCATGCAGAACAGCCCGGGCAACGCGGTGAACACGGCACCACTGTTCCGCCTGCCGTTCGGGCAGATCTTCGTGCGCGCGGTGTCGTCCTCGGCCATCGGCGCGCTGCAGGGCGCGGTGGACTGCTTCATCGAGCACAACCGCGCCCGCGTCGGCGTCAACGACGGCCGCAAGATGGGCCAGGACCCCGGCGCCCAGCAGGCCCTGGCCGATGCCATGGTCTGCGTCGACGAATGCCGCACCGTGCTGCTGCGCAACTTCGAAACCATGATGCAGCGCGCCCGCGACGGCCAGGGCCTGAGCATGCCCGAGCGGGTGAAGATGCGCTACGACTCGGCCCTGGTGGCGGACAAGTGCGCCCGCGCGGCCGGCGCGCTGATGTTCAACAGCGGCGCCTCGACGATCTTCCGCGAGCACCCGATCAACCGCGCCTTCCGCGACATCCACACCGGCCGCGCGCACGTCGCCAACAGCCCGGCGAAGTACGCCTGGAACCTCGGCGGCGTGAGCATGGGCGCGGACTCCACGGACTTCTTCCTCTGACGAAACGGCTTCGTAGGATCGGTTGAGCCCGCTGCCCCGGCGATGGGTATCGCTTCGCTCAACCCATCCTACGTTGTCCCCGATTCCGGCGTTTCGGCGTAGTCCGTTCGGGCGATTCCGCGGCGCCGGCGAACCCCGACCATGGCCTTCAGGCAGAGCCCGTCGGCCCGCCACACTGACAAGGGACGAACCCCATGAAATTCTCTCTGATCTACGAAGCGCAGACGCTGGACAGCACCCGCGAAGGCGACCGCCGCATCTTCGACGAGACCGTCGAACAGGCCGTGCTGGCCGACAAGCTGGGCTTCGACACCTTCTGGTGCGTGGAGCACACCGCGCTGACCAACTACTCGCACATGTCCGCCCCGGAGACCACGCTGGCCTTCGTCGCCGGCAAGACCGAGCGCATCGGCATCGGCCACGGCGTGGTCTGCCTGCCGCCGGCGATGAACCACCCGGTGAAGGTCGCCGAGCGCATCGCTACCCTCGACCTGCTGTCCCACGGCCGCGTGCACTTCGGCGTGGGCAAGGGCGGCACCCAGCAGGAGGCCGGCACCTTCGGCTACGACCTGGCCACCCTGCAGCCGCAGATCGACGAGGCCATGTACCTGATCCCGAAGATGTTCGTGCAGGACGAGATCGAGCATAACGGCGACTTCGTGAAGATCCCCAAGCGGCCGATCCACCCCAAGCCCTACCAGGACCCGCACCCGCCGATGTACCTGGCCTGCACCAACACCGAGTCGCTGAAGAACGCCGGCGGCCGCGGCATGGGCGCGCTGGTGCTGGGCTTCGGCGGCCCGGAGGAGATCGCCAAGAAGGTCGCCGTGTACCACGAGGCCTGGGACACCCGTGAGGCGAAGAACCAGGTCGGCTTCCGCCCCAACCGCCACATCGCCGCGCTGTGCCCGGCCATCGTCCTGGACGACAACGAGCAGGCCCGCGCCATCGGCATCCGCGGCCAGCGCTATTTCATGGAATCGCTGGCCTACTGGTACGCCGGCGGCGAGCGCCCGGACCCGGCCAAGTGGCAGGACGACACCTTCGTCGACGGCAACGGCCAGGCGGTGATCCGCTCGCGCTTCGCCTCCGAGGAAGTGACCGTGGACTTCTCCGACCCGAGCATGGCGATGATGAACCCCAACCACGCCTACGGCACGGTCAACGACTGCATCGGCTACGTGCAGCGGCTGATCGACGCCGGCGCCGACGAGATCCTGTTCATCTGCCAGATGGGCACGGTGCCGCAGTGGGCGCAGCTGGAAACGCTGAAGAACATCGGCGAGAAGGTCATCCCCTACTTCCGCAACAAGCAGCAGGCCGGCTGACCGCCAAGGGCATCGTTCCCCTTCGACGGGCCTCCATGAGGCCCGTCCTTCTTCCGGCGGCCTGCCATACTCTCCGGCATGACCCACGCCACCTTCCGCTTCTACGAAGAGCTAAACGACTTCCTCCCCGCCGACCGCCGCCGGCGCGAGTTCGCTTGCGCCTGCCCGCCGGCGGCCACGGTCAAGCACATGATCGAGGCCCTGGGCGTGCCGCACACCGAGGTCGAGCTGGTGCTGCTCAACGGCGAGTCGGTGGGCTTCGAGCGCACCCTGCTCGACGGCGACCGCGTGGCGGTGTACCCGGTGTTCGAGCGCCTGGACATCAGCCCGTTGCTGCGCGTGCGCGCCCGGCCGCTGCGGGTGCTGCGCTTCGTCGCCGACGCACACCTGGGCGGCCTGGCGGCGCTGCTGCGCATGAGCGGCTTCGACACCCTCTACCACAACGCCTTCGACGACGGCGAAATCGCCGAGATAGGCGCGCACCAGGGCCGCATCGTGCTCACCCGCGACCGCGAACTACTCAAGCGGCGGATCATCAGCCGTGGCTGCTACCTGCACGCGCGCAAGCCGAGGGAGCAACTGGGCGAACTCTTCGAACGGCTGGACCTGGCGCGCAGCGCGCGGCCGTTCAGCCTGTGCCTGCGCTGTAACCATCCCCTGCGCGAGCTGCCGGCCGAGCAGGCGCGGCCGAAGGTGCCGGCGAAAGTGGCCGAGCGGCATAGCCGCTTCCTGGCCTGCGACCAATGCCAGCGGGTGTTCTGGGAAGGCTCGCACTGGCGCAGCATGCAAGCGCTGCTGGAGCCGTTGTTGCAGGAATCGTAGGGCGTACAACCGTTCGCGGTTGTACGCCGTTTGACCTTGGCTGCCGGCCCACTCGATTCCGGGCTTGGCGTGACCCGGCATTCTCCCAGGCTCGACCATGGCGTAGCCGGTGAGATGGGTGTAACGGCGTATAACCGCGAACGGTTATACGCCCTACGGTTCCCGCGTTCGCGGGAATGACGAGGTATCAGGATGGTGCCTGTCCTCCTGACCACTCAGGACAGCCCCCTCTCCCTTCAGGGAGAGGGTTGGGGAGAGGGAACGGAGTCAAGCCAAAACACAGCAGCCACCGGGTAACCCCATTCGCCCCCAATCCCCTTCAAACCACCCTGGCCGGATGCTGCACCCGCGGCGCCCCCAGCTGCTCACGCCACGACGGCGGCTGGCGACCATCGGCCTCACAGATGCCATAACGCAACGCCAGCTCTGCACTGACCAGCGTCTGCCCGGACAGCTTCATCAGCTCAGGATCATCCAGCAACGCCTGGATGATCCGCCCATTGAACTGCGGCGTCTCGGCCATCGCCAGGAAGGCCTCGTACTGCTCGGCGCGGGCCTGGCCGGCGATGGCGGTGCGCTCGGTCAGTTGCGGGCCCAGCCACAGGGAGACCGTCGCCACCCGGCTGTGCTCGAAGTCGATGGCCATGTCCGCCGCCAGCTTGTCCACCCCGGCCTTCTGCGCGCCGTAGGCCGGGCCGTGCATGTAGCAGCCGGCGCCGAACGAGGAGACGAAGGCCACCAGCGCCCCGGGCGCCTTCAGCAGCAGCGGCGCGGCGTGGTAGCTGGCGACGTAGGCCGAACGCAGGCCGACGTCGAGGATGTCCACCAGGTCCAGCGGCTTCTCCCAGAACGGGCCCGGGTCGATCAGTTGCTCGTGGATGAAGGCCACGTTGTTCACCAGCAGGTCCAGGTGCCCCTGCTCGGCCTCGATGCGCTGGAACAGCGCGCGCACCTGGGCATCGTCGGCGTGGTCGCACTGCACGGCGATGCCCTTGCCGCCGGCCGCGTCGATGGCTTCGGCGGTCTCGTGGATGCTGCCGTGCATCACCTGGCCGCGCAGGGTGGCGCCGCCGGACTGCAGCGAGCGACCGCTGACGTAGACGGTCATGCCGGCGGCGCCGAGGGCCTCGGCGATGCCCTTGCCGACGCCACGGCTGGCGCCGGTGACCAGGGCGATGCGGGGAGTCTGATCAGGCATTGTGCTGTGCCTCCTTCTTGCTGGCGCGGGCCTGCCCGGCCCGCTGCTGGATGTGCTCGGCGGCGAGGAAGCCGAAGGTCATCGCCGGGCCGAGGGTGGAGCCGGCGCCGGGGTAGGTCGCGCCCATCACCGAGGCGGCGGAGTTGCCGATGGCGTAGAGGCCGTCGATGGCGCTGCCGTCCTCGCGCAGCACGCGGGCGTGCACGTCGGTGAGCAGGCCGCCCTTGGTGCCGATGTCGCCGGCGTCGACCTTCACCGCATAGAACGGCGCCTTGAGCAGCGGCGCCAGGCAGGGGTTGGGCAGCACGTGGGGGTCGCCGTAGTAGCGGTCGAACAGCGACTCGCCCTTGTGGAAGTCCGGGTCCTGGCCCAGCACCGCGTAGCGGTTGAAACGCTCCAGGGTGCGCGCAAGGCCCGCACCGTCCACGCCGATCAGCGCGGCCAGTTGCTCGATGCTGTCGGCCTTGTGGTAGTAACTGCGCAGGTGCTTCGGCACTCGGCTGTCGGGCTGCGCGTAGCCGGGCAGCAGCGCGCCGCAGGGGTATTTGCGGCGGAACTCGGCGTCGAACACCATCCAGCAGGGCACGCTGCGCGCAGCCTCGCTGTCATGGGCATACATGGCGTAGACGATGTCGGTATAGGGCGCGGCCTCGTTGACGAAGCGCTGGCCGGCGGAGTCCACCAGCACGCAGCCCGGCAGGGTGCGTTCGACGAACAGCGCGCGCTGCTTCTCCTCGCCCTCGACGCAGGTGGTCGGCGCCCACCAGCTGTGCCCCATCAGCGCGGTGGCCGCGCCCAGCACCTGGCCGGCGCGGATGCCATCGCCGCTGTTGTATGGCGGGGTGGCGCTCCATTGCGCCTGCGACGGTTGTGGGTGGTACTGGCTGCGCATCGCCTGGTTGCGCTCGAAGCCGCCGGCGGCGATCACCACGCCTTGCCTTGCGTGGATGCGCAAGGTGCGGCCCTCGCGCTGCAGCTCGGCGCCGACTACCCGGCCGCCCTCCTCCACCAGCGCCTGCAGCGAGGTGTCCAGCCACAGCGGCACCCGGCGGTCGAGCAGCGAACGGCGCAGCGCGGCGACAAGGGCGTTGCCCAGGGTGAGGAAACGGTCGCGCGGCGAACGCAGGCGCCCGCCCAGGTCGCGCCAGTAGCGCCAGAGGATGCGCAGGGTCAGGCCGACCCAGCCGGGGCCGCGGCACAGCAGCACCCGCGCTTCCTTCATGGTCATGCCGATGCGCCCCATCATCAGGGTGCCCGGCGAGGGCGCGCGCAGGCGGGCGAATTCGTCGCCCAGCTCGCGGGCGTCGAACGGCAGCGGGTCCATGGAGCGGAAGCCCGGCTTGCCGCCGGCCACCTCGGGGTAGTAGTCGGCGTATTCCGGCTGCGCCTCGAAGCGCACCCGGCTGTTGGCCTCCAGGTATTCGACCATGCGCCGGCCGTGCTCGACGTAGGCCTCGACGCGGCCGTCGTCCACTGCGTTCTGGCTGACCGTGCGGATGTAGCGCACCGCTTCCTGCGCCGAATCCTGGCCGCCGAGGGCGGCGATGCGGTGGTTGCAGGGTATCCAGATACCGCCGCCGGACACCGCCGAAGTGCCGCCGTAGCGGTCGCTCTTTTCCACCAGTAGCACGTCCAGGCCCAGGTCGCGGGCACGCAGCGCGGCGGTCATGCCGCCGGCGCCGCTGCCCACCACCAGGACGTCGCATTCATGGTCCCACTCGCGGCTCCGCTGGCCGCTCGCCCTTGCGTTCATGCGCTTTTCTCCGGGAGCTGGCGTGGGCCACGCCCACGCTCGAGCGCCGATTCTTCGCGCAGCCCGCGGGGCCGGTCATCGTCCGATGGGACTAGCGCCAGAGCGGCCCGCCCACGTCCCGCCGGCTTAGTCCCTTCGGACGATGTTGGCGCGGCCGGGTGACCACATAGTCAGCCCCGCCACCCTCCCGCCAACACAGTTCCCGGGCCTGGCCGGACGTGCCTGCCCGAGCAGAGGACGAGATGACAAGAATAAGAAACGCCTTCCAGCCGTTGCCCCTTGCCCTCGCGATCAGCGCCACCGGCCTGTTCCTGGCCGGCCAGGCGCAGGCGCTGTCGTACCAGCTCAACGATGACCTCAAGGTCAACTGGGACACCACCGTCAGCTACAGCCTGGCCTGGCGTACCGAGAAGCGTGCCCACGCGCTGTCCAACGGCGGCGCCAACCCGGCCATCGCCAACGGCGACGACGGCGACAACGCCTTCGACCGCGGCAGCCTCATCAACAACCGCGCCAGCTTCCTCACCGAGGCCGACTTCCGCTTCCGCGACGACTACGGCCTGTTCGTCCGCGCCACCGGCTTCTACGACGACGTCTACCACCGCGGCAACGACAACGACACCGGCACCTCAAACTGCTTCGCCGGCGGCCGCTGCTCCAAGCCCGACGAGTTCTCCGGCGACACCCGCGACCAGGCCGGCGACGACCTGCGCCTGCTCGACACCTACGCCTACGGCACCTGGAACCTGAGCGGCCACACCCTCAACGCGCGGGTGGGCAACCAGGTGGTGGCCTGGGGCGAGAGCCTGTTCAACGGCTTCGGCATCTCCGGGGCGATGAGCCCGGTGGACGCCACCAAGGCCAACACCCCGGGCATCGAGATCAAGGAGCTGTTCCTGCCGGTGGGCCAGGTGTTCGCCCAGTACGGCCTGACCGACGACCTCGGCCTGCAGCTGTACTACCAGTACCAGTGGAAGCGCAACGAGCTGACCCCGGTCGGGCACTTCTTCTCCACCACCGACTACATCGACGAGGGCGGCTTCAACGACTCCACCGGCCAGCAGCGCCGCCTGGGCGACGACACCCCCGGCAACGGCGGCCAGTACGGCGCGGCCCTGACCTACACGGTGGAGCAGCTGAACAACACCGAGTTCGGCCTGTACTACCTGCGCTTCAGCGACCACAGCCCGCAGCTGGACTTCCTCACCGACTGGAACACCGGCGCCTACCGCGCGCGCTTCTACGACGACATCCACCTGTACGGCGCCAGCTTCTCCAGCATGCTCGGCGACACCAACGTCAGCGGCGAGATCAGCTACCGCGACGGCCAGCCGGTGCTGGTCGACACCGGCCTGACGCCGCAACCGGTGCGCGCCAAGGTGGCCCAGGCGCTGGTGTCATTCATCCACTCCTACGGCACCCTGCCCTTCGCCGACAACACCACCCTCACCGGCGAGGTCGGCTACAACCGCGTGATGGACAACGACAAGACGCCCAGCTTCAACGTCTTCGTGCCCACCGCCGGCGGCATCGTGCCGATCACCACGCCCAACACCGACAAGCTCTACTACGACCGCTCCGCCTGGGGCTACACCCTCAGCGTGTCGCTGGACTACAACAACGTGTTCAACGGCTGGGACCTGAGCGTGCCGATCGTCTTCAGCCAGGCGGTCAACGGCAACTCGTCCATGCCCGGCAGCTTCGGCATGGGCGAAGGCGACGACCGCTTCGCCGTCGGCACCACCTGGCGCTACCTGAACAACTTCACCCTCGAAGCCCGCTACAACATGTTCCTCGGCAACCCGAGCGAAACCACGCTGGCGGACCGCGACAACCTTTCGCTCACCGCGAAATACAGCTTCTGACCCAGCCGGAGGAGCCAGACCATGAACCACAAACCCTATCTGCTACCCCTGCTGCTGTCCGCCGGGCTCGCCTGCCTGGGCGGCCAGGCGCAGGCCAAGGTCAGCCCTGAAGAGGCCGCGCGCCTCGGCCAGGACCTGACGCCCATGGGCGCCGAGAAAGCCGGCAACGCCGACGGCAGCATCCCCGCCTGGAGCGGCAAGTGGCGCGGCGCACCGCCACAGGTGAACTACACCCCGGGCGACCGCTACGCCGATCCCTATGCCGACGAGAAGCCGCTGTTCGTCATCACCGCGCAGAACATGGAGCAGTACGCCAGCCGCCTCACCGATGGCGAGCGCGCGCTGTTCAAGCGCTACCCGGCGACCTTCCGCATGCCCGTCTACCCCTCGCACCGCGACTTCCG
Source organism: Pseudomonas sp. A6 (assembly GCF_052367875.1). NCBI lineage: Bacteria > Pseudomonadati > Pseudomonadota > Gammaproteobacteria > Pseudomonadales > Pseudomonadaceae > Pseudomonas > Pseudomonas sp. A6. The sequence continues at coordinate 4,498,343 of NZ_CP198970.1, forward strand.
CATGAACGAGAAGGTCGAGGCCAACATCAAGGCCAACGCCACCAGCGCCGAGCTGGTGGAAGGCGGCAACGCCGTGCGCAACGCCTTCGGCGCTTCGCCCTTCCCCATTCCCCAGAACGGCTACGAGCTGATGTGGAACCACGCCCTGCAGGCCCGCGCCAACAGCGAGGAGGCGGTGTACGACCAGGCGGTGATCTACTCCAACGGCAACCAGGCGCTGCAGACCGTGCACTACCAGATCCTCGCACCCTGGTGCGACCCCAAGGGCTCGCTGCAGAACTATGACGGCGGCATCATGAGCCACTTCATGATCACCACCTTGAAGCCGGTGCGTTCCAAGGGCGAGATCATCGGCGGCAACGAGTTCTTCGACCCGGTGGCCAGCCCGCGGCAGAGCTGGCAGTACCTGCCCGGCACGCGCCGGGTGCGCCGCGCGCCCACCGTCGGCTACGACACCCCGACCGGCGCCGGCGGCTTCCGCACCATCGACGAGGACCGCCTGTTCAACGGCGCCCCGGACCGCTACGAGTGGAAGCTGGTCGGCAAGAAGGAAATCTACATCCCGTACAACAACTACAAGCTCGACGACCCGAGCGTGAAGTACTCGCAGCTGCTCACGCCCAACCACATCAACCCGGACTACATGCGCTACGAGCTGCACCGCGTGTGGGTGGTGGAAGCGACCCTCAAGCCCGGCGCACGGCACATCTACGGCAAGCGCACGCTGTACCTCGACGAGGACAGCTGGTCTGCCGCCCTGGCCGACAACTACGACAACCGCGGCCAGCTGTGGCGCACCAACATGCAGACTTCGGTCTACGCCTACGACATCCAGGTCAACCAGGCGCGGGTCGCGCTGTTCCACGACCTGATCGCCGGCTCCTACCTGGCCGACCGCATGGCCAACGAGCAACAGCCGCCGCAACTGAACACCGCCAAGTACGACGACAACTACTTCACCGCCGCCAACATGCGTAAGCTCGGCCAGTAAGGCCACCCCGAAGCCCGCGCGGACAACCGCGCGGGCTTCGTCTTTTGCAGAAGGTCCTTTGTACGAGGAAAATCCCATGCGACCACTCCTGCGCACCGCCATCGCCCTCGCCGGCCTGGGCCTGGCCGGCAACGCCAGCGCGCTGAACATCCTCCTGACCAACGACGACGGCTGCCGCGCGCCGGGCATCGCCGCGGTCTACCAGGCGCTGAGCGCCGCCGGCCACCAGGTCACCCTGGTCGCGCCGGACACCGACAACAGCGGCATAGGCGCGGCCAGCGTGGTGCTGCCCGGCCAGGCCCTGGCCATCCAGCGCCTGGCCGACCGCCAGTACTGCGTCGGCGCCCCGGCCGGCTACGCGCTGCCGGCGGGCAAGAACATGGCCATCGGCACCCCGGTGGACGCGGTGAACGTCGGCCTCGACCTGCTGCTCAAGGACAACCCGCCGGACCTGGTGGTCTCCGGTAGCAACTTCGGCGACAACGCCGGCCCGCTGATCCAGCTGTCCGGCACCCTCAACGCCGCGCTCTGGGCCATGCGCCGCGGCGTGCCGGCCCTGGCCGTGTCCACCGCCATCGACCTGCCGCTGATGCAGCGCGACCAGAAGGCCGCCCTGCAACGCACCCTCGACGCCCAGGCCGACAGCGCCCGGCTCGCCGTGCGCGTGCTCGACCGCGCCCTGGCCAGCGGCCGCGCCGCCCGGGAGCGCTGCAGCAGCGGCAAGGACAAGGCCGCCTGCAAGCTGAACCTGCTGGGCCTGCCGGCGGGCCAGGGGCTGAACCTCAACTACCCGGCGCGCCAGGCCGCCGAGGTCCGCGGGCTGGTCTACGCGCCGGTCAGCGACTGGTCGCCGATCGTCTTCGCCGTGCAGGGCGACAAGGACGGCGCAAGGGTGAACCTGGCGCGGCCGAGCGAGCCGAACGAACGCCAGCGCAAGGAGGATGCCTTCCTGCTGACCCAGGGCTACGCGGTGCTGAGCGTGGTGGGGACGGACCTGAATGGCAGCGGCGACGGGGAGCGCCGGGCGGAGGGGTTGCTGGAGGGGGTGAAGCCCTGAAAGTGGTGTTTTTTAGGTGCTCGTCTGGGGCATGGTGTTTCGGTATGAGTCCGCACCCTCACCCCAGCCCTCTCCCTGAAAGGAGAGGGAGCTTGGTCGTGCCGGCGGGGAGCATGGCCTACGCCGGATACTTCGCGCTTGCCGGCTAACTGTGGAGTACCCACGCACGCCGAACGGTCCCCTCTCCCTCCGGGAGAGGGTTAGGGTGAGGGGCGGGCGCAACCCCGCGCTCCGTCCTATGGCCAAGGTCAAACGGCGGATAACGTGGAACGTTATCCGCCCTACGCAAAGGTCAAGCCTGGCGTAGGGCGTATAACCGTTCGCGGTTATACGCCGCTACACCTGCCCCGCCGGCAACGCCTTGGCCGAATCTGGGAGGATGCAAGGGGGCCTCTGGTCCTTGGGTGCCAAGCCTTGCGCCGGAGCGGAATCGAAGTCCGTAACCCTCTCCCCAGCCCTCTCCCTGAAGGGAGAGGGAGCTTGTCCGTGCCGGCGGGAAGAATGGCCTACGCCGGGTACTTCGCGCTTTCCGGCTAACTGCGGAATAACCACGCACTCCGAACGGTCCCCTCTCCCTTCAGGGAGAGGGTTAGGGAGAGGGAGCGGAATCGCCCCGGAACACCACTGCCACAGGTGACTCCCATTCGCGAGCAAGCCCAAACCTCAACGCAACGGCGTCCCCACCCAAAGCACCTGCGTCACCTGCCCCTGGTGGAACTGGTCGAAGTTGTCGTCGGACACCAGCACCAGGCTGCGCCGCCCGTCCGCCGTGCGCGGCCCCCAGGCCATGCCCTCGAGCAGGTCCAGGCGCGGCAGGCGCAGGTCGGCGAAGTCCAGCAGCAAGTGCTTGCGCCCCGGGCGGAAGTCCGCGCCGGCCAGGCGCGAGATGTTCAGTACGTCGCTCGCGCCGTCCAGGTCCAGCTGGTACAGGCGCACCCGCGATTCCATGCGCCCGCCGCCGCGGATCAGCACCACCCGCTCCAGCACCAGCAGATGGCCGTCGTCCAGCGCGAGGATTTCCGACACGCTGTCCAGGTCGCGCGGGTGGCTGCTGTCCGCCGGCAATGGGTCGAGCGGGTAGGCCACCTGGCGCAGCGCCCTGCCCTCGCGGTCGAGCTGGGTGAAGCGGGCGTAGGCGCCGCTCTTGCGCGTCGGCGGTTCGCCGTCCTGGTACAGCGGGCCCTCCATGGCCAGCCACAGGCTGGCGCCGTCGGCGGCGAAGCTCAGGCCCTCGAACGAGAGGTTGTCGCGCACGCCGTTGGCCGCGAACATCGCCGGCAACGCCAGCACCCGCAGCAGGCTGCCGTCGCGGGTGGCCTGGCGCAGGCTGGGCGGCACGCCTTCACCGGGGTTGCCTTCGCTGGTGTACCAGAGGCTGCCGTCGCGCGGGTCGATGCGCAGCGACTCGAAATCCGGCACCTCGCCCGGCGCGCCGCCGGCGTGGCGGGTCTTGCTCGGGTAGAAGGAGCCGTCGGCCTGGCGCCAGAGGATCACGTCCTCCAGCTTCACCGCCTTCGGCCCCACATCCAGCCAATAGGCCCGCGCCGGGCCGTGCTCGGAAGTGTCGTCGCTGATCGCCAGGAAGCGCTGCGAACGGCTGTCGTAGTCGATGCCGGACAGGCCGCCGACAGTGGTGTACTGGAAGCTCTGGCGCAGCGCCAGGCGCTGTTCGCCGAGCAGCGCCCAGCCGTCGGCGGCGCTCGTCTGGGCCGCGCCGAGGGCGGCGAGCAGGGTCAGGCCGGGCAACAGGCGCCGGCCGTGGCCGAGGTTCATCGGCAACTCCTTGTGCTGGGGATTCAGGCGTGGGCGGCGAAGCTGTCCGGCTGGTTCAGCACGCAGCGGATGCCGCCGGGCAGGGCCATGCTGGCCACGCACTGGTTGCAGTGGTTGCAGCCGTTCGCGTAGCCCTCGCCGCGCTCGCGGACGTTGCGCACCAGGTCCGGGTCGCGCAGCAGGGCGCGGCCCAGGGCGACGAAGTCGAAGCCTTCCTGCATGGCCCGCTGCAGGCTGTCGCGGGTGCTCACCCCGCCCAGGTACACCAGCGGCATGTCGGTGGCCTGGCGCACCCGCCGGGCCTGGTCGAGGAAGTACATCTCGGCGTAGGGCGAGCTGGCGAACAGGCGCCCGCCGAACCACTTCATGGCGGTGCGCTGCAGCGGGTTGCGCTCCAGCGGGATCATCCGCTGCAGCGGGCTTTCGCCGCGGAACAGGTACATCGGCGAGCGGCTGGTGAAGCCGCCGCTCATCACCAGCGCGTCCAGGCCATGCTCGGCCAGGCGCTGCGCGGCACGGCACGACTCGTCGATCTCCAGGCCGCCGGCGAAACCGTCGCTGAGGTTGAGCTTGGCCAGGATCGGGAAGCCCTCGCCCACCGCCTCGCGCACCGCCGCCAGCACTTCCAGGGGCAGGCGCAGGCGGTTGTCCAGGCTGCCGCCGTAGGCGTCGCTGCGGCGGTTGGTGGCCGGCGAGATGAACTGGCTGAGCAGGTAGCCGTGGCCCATGTGGATTTCGATGGCGTCGAACCCGGCGCGCTTCACGAAGGCCGCGGCGGCGCGGTATTCGTCGAGTGTCTTGCGGATGTCGGCGCTGCCCATGGAGCCGGCGAAGGGCACCCCGCTGAACAGCCCGTACTGGTTGATGCAGGCGCTGGGCCCGCGCGGGCGCGGGATGTTCAGCGGCCGGGTGCGGCTGAAGAAGCCGCAGTGCGCCAGCTGCGCCGACAGCGCCCCGCCCTCGCGGTGTACCGCGTCGGCCAGTTGGCGCAGCTGGGTGAAGATGCCTTCGTGCATCCACATCTGGTCGGGGAAGGTCAGACCGTCCGGCGAAACGCCGCAGTAGGCCACGGTGGTCAGCCCGACGCCGCCGCGGGCCATGCGCGCGTGGTGCGCGGCCAGCTCGGCGCCGGGCACCCCGCCGGGGCACATGCCTTCGAAGGTGGCGGTCTTGATCACCCGGTTGCGCAGGCCTAGCCCGGCCAGGCGGGTGGGGCTCAGCACCTTGTCCAGCGCGTCTTGCGGGGTCATCTCAAGCCTCCTGGGCGGTGAAGGGGACGAACTCGGCGACTTCCAGCTCGAAGCCGGACACCGCCTTGTAGGCCACCGGGAAACTCATCAGGCGCATCCTGCGCACGCCCAGGTCGCGGAGGATCTGCGCGCCGACGCCGAGGGTGCGCTGAGGGAAGCGCGGCGGCTGCAGGCGCGGCCCCTGGGCCAGCTGGTCGAGGATGGCGGCGGCGCTTTCCTGCTGCGCCAGCAGCACCAGCACCCCGCGCCCCTCGGCGGCGATGCGCGCCAGGGAGCGGTCCAGGTTCCATTGCTGCGGCCCGCGCGGCGGCTCGCCGGCAAGCAGGTCGCGCAGCGTCTCCACCGCCTGCACGCGCACCAGCACCGGCTGCGCCGGGTCGACCTCGCCACGCACCAGGGCCAGGTGCAGCACGTCCTTGAAGGCGTCGTGGTAGGCGCACACGCGGAACGGGCCGTGGCGGGTGTCGATGCGGTACTCGGCGCTGCGGGCGATGGTGCCCTCGTGGAGGATGCGGTGGTGGATCAGCTCGGCGATGCCGCCCACCGGCAGGCCGTGGCGCAGGGCAAAGGCGCGCAGGTTTTCGCCGCGGGCATTCTCGCCGTCCTCGTCGAGGATGCCGGCCAGCAGCGCCGCCGGCTGCAGCCCGGCCAGGCGCGCCAGGTCGCAGGCCGCCTCGGCGTGGCCGGCGCGGCTCATCACCCCGCCGGGCAGCGCGCGCAGCGGGAAGACGTGGCCGGGGCTGACCAGGTCGGCCGGGCCGCTGGCCGGGTCCACCGCCACCTGCACGGTACGCGCCCGGTCGGCGGCGGAGATGCCGGTGCTGATGCCCCGCGCCGCCTCGATGGAGACCATGAAGCCCAGCCCCTCGCCACGCGGGCCGGCTGTCATCGGGCTCAGGCCGAGGGCGCGGCAGCGCTCGTCGGTCAGGGCCAGGCAGATCAGCCCGCGGGCCTCGCGGGCGAAGAAGTTCAGCGCGGCGTCGTCGATGAATTCGGCGGCCTGCAGCAGCATGCCGTCGCCCTCGTCGTCCTCGCCGTCGACCAGCACCACCGGCTGGCCACGGCGCAGCGCCTCGATCAGGTGCAGGGGGCTGTCCAGGGCCATGTTCGCCTCCTCAGGCCAGGGCGTCGCGCAGCCAGGCCGCGGCTTGGTTCAGGTAGCCCTCGGCGCGTGGCGCATAGGGCGCGAAGCTGGCGAAGCCGTGCAGCATGCCCTCGGCGCGCACCAGGCGCACGTCGGCGCCGGCGGCGCGGGCACGTTCGGCGAAGGCCTCGCCCTCGTCGCGGAGAGGGTCATGGGAAGCGCTCAGCAGCAGCGTCGGCGGCAGCCCGCCGAGGTCGTCGGCGTGCAACGGCGAGGCCAGGGAATCCAGCGGCGCCGGCCACTGGCCCAGGTACTGGCGCCAGAACCAGTGCATCATCTGCGCTTCGAGAAAGTGGCCCTTGGCGAATTCGCCATAAGAAGCGCTGGCGCATGCCTGGTCGGTCACCGGGTAGAACAGGCACAGCGCCCGCGGCCGCGGCCCGCCGCGCTGGCGCAGCAGGCGCGCGGCGGCGATGGCCAGGTTGCCGCCGGCGCTGTCGCCGGCCAGGGCCAGGCGCTCGGCGTCCACGCCCAATTCGGCGGCGCGCGCCACCAGCTCGCAGGTGGCCTGGTAGCAATCCTCCGGCGCCGCCGGGAACGGCGCTTCCGGCGCCAGCCGGTAGCCCACCGAGGCCACCGCCGCGCCCGTGGCCAGGGCCAGGCGGCGGCACAGGTCGTCGTGGGTGTCGAGGTTGCCGGCGACGAAGCCGCCGCCGTGGAAGAACACCAGCAGCGCCAGGCCGTCGGCGGCGCTGGGCCGGTACAGGCGCGCCGGCAGCTCACCGGCCAGGCGCAGCTCGCGCACCTCTTCCAGGGCCAGCGGCGCAGAGCCCAGGCCCTGGTCGGCGAAGCCGCGGTAAGTGGCGGCGTCGAGCCGTTCGAAGTCCAGGGCGAAGGCCCCGGCTAATTGGTCCAGAAGGACCTGCATGTGCGGATCGAGGGCCATGTTCGCTCCTTATACGTCGGCCAGCAGGAAGACCGGGTTGGTCTCCTCGACAATGCTTTGCGTGCGCGCCTGCAGCGCCGGCTTGAAGTCCGGGTGCGGCAGTATCCAGAAGCGCTTCTCGTCGATGGCCCGGAACACCAGGGCGGCCAGTTCGTCCGCCGGCATGCCCTGGCGGATGCTGCGCTCCAGCTGTTCGCCCAGTGCCGCGCCGGCCATGCCGCCGGCCTGGTCGGAGGCCATGATGCGGCTGGCCACCGGCCCCGGGCAGAGCACCGAGACGCCCACCGGCGCGCCCAGGGCGGCCAGCTCGTGGTGCAGCACTTCGGAGAGCGCCACCAGGGCCTGCTTGGTCACCGTGTAGGCGGCCAGGAAGGGGCTGGCCAGCAGGCCGGCCAGGGACGCGGTGTTGACGATGTGGGCCGGGCGGCCCTGGGCCAGCAGCCCCGGCACGAAGGCACGCAGGCCGTTGATCACGCCCAGCAGGTTGATGTCGAGCATGCGCCGCCACTGCGCCTCGCTGAGTTCCCAGCTGGCGCCGGTCTGCATCACCCCGGCGTTGTTGAACAGCAGGTCGATGCCGCCGAAGCGCGCCAGCGTCTGCTCGCGCAGCGCTTGCAGGTCGGCCTCGCGGGCCACGTCGGTGACCTGCGCCAGCACCTCGCAGCCCTGCTCGCGCAGCTGCCCGGCCAGGGCCTGCAGGCCCGCCGCGTCGCGGTCGGCCAGGGCCAGGCGCATGCCCTGCCCCGCCGCGTGTTGCGCCAGGCCGCGGCCGATGCCGCTGGCGGCGCCGGTGATCACGGCCACCTGGCCTTGTCGCTCGCTCATCGCTGCTCCGTTTGTCGTTGTTGTCGGTTCGGCTGGCGCTGTTATCGCCGGGCGGGCAGCGCGGGACATCGTCCACCCGGACTAGGGCGCCCTCCTCGTCCGTTCAGACGATGCCGCAGCCGCTCTGGCTTGCAGAATCCGCAGGAGGCCTCTGCCGCCACCCACCTTCTGCCTGCGGCAACCTGATGGGAGAACAACAATGAGTACGCTGCACCGAATCGAAGCCCGGCCCCTGCAGGATCGCTACGCCCGCGGCTGGCACTGCCTGGGCCTGGCCAGCCAGTACCGCGACGGCAAGGCGCACCGCCTGGATGTCTTCGGCACCCGCCTGGTGGCCTTCCAGGGCGAGGACGGCGAGGTGCACATCCTCGACGGCTACTGCCCGCACATGGGCGCCGACCTCAGCGAAGGCTGCGTGGAAGGCAACGGCCTGCGCTGCCCGTTCCACGAATGGCGCTGGGGCGCCGACGGCGTGTGCAACGACATCCCCTACGCCAAGCGCATCCCGCCGCGGGCGAAGATCAAGTCCTGGCCGGTGCTGGAGCAGAACCGCCTGCTGTTCGTCTGGAACGACCCCGAAGGCAACCCGCCCATCGCCGAGCAGGCCATCCCGCGCATCGACGCCTGCTACGACGACGCCTGGGCCGAATGGGAGATGGCCGAGCTGAAGATCGAGACGAACTGCCGCGAGCTGGTGGACAACGTCTCGGACATGGCGCATTTCGACAGCGTGCACAAGGCGCCCATCGACGAGTTCAGCAACCACTTCGAAGGCCACCTGGCGGTGCAGGTGATGCGCGGCCGCAGCGCGCGCCTGTCCGGCGACAGCGAGCTGCGCACCGTGGCCACCTACTACGGCCCGGCCTACCAGATCACCGAGATGACCGGCGCCATGGACGGCCAGTTGATCGAGTCGATCCTGCTCAACTGCCACGTGCCCATCGACCAGAACAGCTTCACCCTGCGCTACGGCGTGCTGGTGAAGAAGCTCCCGGGGCTTTCCGACGAACAGAACCGCGCCATGGCCCAGGCCTACGTCGAGCAGGCGCGCCTGGCCTTCTACGAGGACGTGGCCATCTGGCACAGCAAGACCCGCGTCGACAACCCGCTGCTGTGCGACGGCGACGGCCCGGTGTACCAGCTGCGCAAGTGGTACGAGCAGTTCTACACCGACGTCGCCGAGCTGCCGGCCGGCCTCGCCGACCGCAAGGACTTCATCGTCCGCGCGCGCCAGGCCGAGCCGGCCTGAACCGCCCGTCCCCAGCCTTGCGGGGACGGATTGCCTTTTGCGGAAAGCGCCGCGTACTCTCAGCGGCGCTTTCCAGAACAACAATAAGAAACGGTTCAATCGATGGCACAGTCGCTCACCCTCGAGCAGTTCAGCGGGATGCTCGGCAATCTCTACCAGGGGCCCCTGGAAGCCACGCCGTGGCAGTCCTTCCTCAACGAGCTCAACCAGTTCTTCGAAGCCAAGTACGTCACCTTCATCCTGCGTCCGCCCAGCGACCAGAACGAAGGCCTGATGGTCAACACCAACGGCAGCTCGGCCGAAGTGGTGGCCTCGTACAACCAGTACTATTTCAACCTCGACCCCTTCGTCGACCTGCCCAGCGGCCAGGTGGTGATCCTGGATGAGTTCGTGCAGCGCGACGAGTGGCTGAACTCGGAGTTCTACCGCAACTTCCTCGAACCGGTGGGGGTGTTCCACATCCTCGGCGCCGACATCCGCACCGCCGACGGCGCCCTGTGCCGCATCCGCGTCAGCCGCGGCATCGAATCGCCGGGCTTCAGCCACGCCGACAAGGCCCTGCTGGCGCACTTCGTGCCGCACCTGGAGCGCTCGGTGGCGCTGCACACGCAGATCAACCGCATCGAGACCGAGCGCAACCTCTACGCCGGCGCGGTGGACCAGTTCGCCGTGGGCACCATCATCCTCGACGAGAGCGGCAAGATCCTGCAGACCAACCAGGTGGCCGAACACCTGCTGCGCGAGAAGGACGGCCTGAAGATCAGCGGCGACAGCCTGCAGGTCGGCACCCCGCGCGACTGCCAGGAGTTCCGCCGCCTGGTGAAGCAGGCCCTGCAGTCGCAGAAGGGCGCGCAGCCCTCGGTGGTGGAGGCGATGCGCGTGCAGCGCCCCTCCGGCCGCGCCGACCTGGGCATCATCGTGCGCTCGGTGCCGCTGAGCGAATGGAACGAGGGCAAGCACTGCCCCTCGGTGGTGATCTTCGTCAGCGACCCGGAGCAGGAATCCCGCGCGCCGCAGGAGATCGTCAAGGCGCTGTTCGACCTGACCCCCGCCGAGGCCCAGCTGGCCATGCTGCTGGCCAACGGCCTGACCCTCGACGAAGCCTCGGAGGAACTGGGCATCAGCCGCAACACGGCGCGCGCGCACCTGCGCTCGACCTTCTCCAAGACCGGGGTGACGCGGCAGACCATGCTGGTGCGCCTGATCCTGCGCAGCGTGGCCACCCTGGGCTAGTCCGAGCGGACGATTTGCCGGGCCCGCGCGGCGGTTAGCGTAACCCCGGACAGCAACCGCCGCATGAGGTCCACTGCCATGGTGAAAGTCGCTCCGCTACTGATCGCCTTCGTCTTCGCCGCCAGCCTCGCCGGCGCGCACCTGATGCTGCGGGTCCACGAGCAGTCGCAGCAACTGGCCCAGCTCAACGCGCGGCTGAGCGCCGGCGTGCCCTGCATGCCCGGCGGCGTGATGCGCCTGCTGCCCTGAGCTACCTGGCGAACAGCTGGCCGATGTCCTTGAACGCCTTGAACTCCAGGGCGTTGCCGCAGGGGTCGAGGAGGAACATGGTCGCCTGCTCGCCCACCTGGCCCTTGAAGCGCACGTAGGGCTCGATCACGAAGCGCACGTCGAACGAGCGCAGGCGCTCGGCCAGCGCTTCCCACTGCTCCCAGTCCAGCACGATGCCGAAGTGCGGCACCGGCACGTCGTGGCCGTCCACCGGGTTGCAGTGGGCATTTTCCTGGGACGTGGTGCGCGGGTGCTCGTGGATCACCAACTGGTGGCCATAGAAGTCGAAGTCCACCCACTGGTCGCTGGAGCGGCCCTCCTCCAGGCCGAACACCTCGCCGTAGAAACGGCGGGCGGCGGGCAGGTCGTGGACGGGGATGGCGAGGTGGAAGGGGCGAAGGCTCATGGGTGGCTCCTGGCGTCGACGAACAGGGATCCGTTCATGCTAGGACTGCCTGGCGCCGAACGCACCCGTGCGGCCGCTTGATTTTGGCCATTGGCTGGAGTGACTCACCGCCTGGCCACAAGACCTGCCGACATAGATCAAAAATAAATTAATAAAGAATAATTAAGTATTTCTTGTTCTAAGAAGAGCCCGGCTAGGCTAGCCCCATCCTTCACCGCAGTTCCCTGAGGAGTCGCCATGGACCGCACCGACAACGTCATCGACCTCGCCCGCTACCGCACGCGCCGCCAGGCGCGGCGCATGGCCGAGCTGATGTGGGCGATGTACGCGAGCCGCGCCGGCTTCGGCGCCGCCCAGTGGGTGCAGCAGCAGCGCGACAACGGCATCCGCGAGGCCTGAACGTGGGCCTGCCGCTTTCCACCGATGCCACCGAGGCGGGCCTCGAAACCGCCCCGGCGGCGGCCGACGACCCCATCGGCCAGCGCGTGGCCCACAACCTGCTGCGCCTGCGCGGCAAGCGCAACCTGTCCCTGGACGGCCTGGCCCGATTGTCCGGGGTGAGCCGGGCGATGCTGGCGCAGATCGAATCCGGGCGCAGCGTTCCCTCGATCAAGGTGCTGTGCAAGATCGCCCGGGGCCTGAAGGTCTCGGTGGCGGCCTTCCTCGACGACCGCGCCTTCGACGGCGTGGCCCTGCTGCCGGCGCGCGAGAGCAAGCGCCTGGTCAGCGGCGACGGCGCCTTCGTCAGCCGCGCGCTGTTCCCCTTCGACGTCTCGCGCCAGGTGGAATTCTACGAACTGCGTCTGGCCGGCCTGGCCATCGAGCACTCCGCCGGCCACGCCCCCGGCACCCAGGAGAACCTGGTGGTGGCCCAGGGTGTGCTGGAAATCGCGGTGAACGAAGAACGCTTCCTGCTCGGCACCGGCGACTCCATCCTGTTCTACGCCGACCAGCCGCACAGCTACCGCAACCCGGCCGACAGCGAGGCCGTGGCCTACCTGGTGAGCACCTACGCCGAACGCCTGGACTGAAGCGGCGGCACAAAGCAAAAGGCCCGGCGGGTTTCCCCACCGGGCCTTTCTCGTTCAGCGCGCCGCGGTCAGCAGGTGCAGCACATCATCGGCATGCCGTTGCAGCTCATCATCATCGGCATGCCGCATTCCATCATCTTGTTCATCAGCATGCAGCAGTTCTTGAACATCTCCATGTTCATGCCCTGCATCGGCATCATCTTGCACATCATGGCGTCGCCCTGCATGGAGCACTCCATCATGCACTTCATCGACGGCATGGGCATGCCCATCATCATCGGCATCATGTTCATCATGCCCATCATCGGCATCATCGCCATGCCGGTCTGGGACATGCACATCATCGACATGTTGCCGCAGTGCATCATCATCGGCATGCCGCAGTTCATCATCATCGCCATCATTTCCGCATTGTTGCGGAACATGGCCGCGTCCATGCCCATGGCCGGCATCATCTTGCACATCATGCCGTCGTCCTGCATTTCGCACTGCATAGTCGCCATCATCATCGGCATGCCCATCATGGGCATCATCGGGTTGGCATTCATCGGCATCTGCATTGCATTCATCATGGTGGAACTCCCTGAACTGGACGGAATGGGTAACTGCTGATGGGGCCGATTCTAGGGAGGCCGGCGAGCCGGACAAGCTGGCGGCCCAGCGCCGGTTCGCTTCGCCCGCCACGACGAAAAGCCCGGTGCCGCGGAGCCTTTCGGCGTGGTGATGACGGATTCGACGTCATGGCAGATGCCGCGGATCAAGTGGCAGGGAAAACAGAAACATGGATATGCACTTGAGTGCTTAGCAAATAACCGTAGTGAATAAACAATCTAAGCCCTTCCTCAAGGACGACTGCCGATGCCCCGCCACATCAATCCCGACCATTACCTGGAAACCCCGACGGGCCGGGTCTACACCGCCGAACGCAACGCCGCCGCCTGGGCGCAGGCCCATGCCGAGCTGGAGCGGACGCTGGCCACGGAGGTGCCGGGCACCACGCTGTACCTGGTGATCGGCCTGCAGGGCGCCGGCAAGACCGCCTGGATCGAACGCCAGGCCGCCACGCTGGGCGAACGGGCCTGCTTCTTCGATGCCGCGCTGCCCGGCGCCCGCCATCGCCAGCCGCTGCTGGACATCGCCCGGCGCCACGGCGTGCCGGTGGTAGCGGTATGGCTCGACACGCCGCTGAGCGTGGCGCTGGCGCGCAACCGCCGGCGGCGCGCGGATCACCAGGTGCCCGAGATCTCGATCCGCGCGGTGCACGAGCACTTCGAGGCGCCCCGTGCGGACGAAGGCTACGCGCAGGTATGGGTAGTCCCTGCGGCCGCCAACAAGGCCTGCCCGGTTCTGGTCCGCCAGCGCGAACGGCTGGAGGTACTCGCCTTCCGCCATCCCTTGGCCGGCCTGCAACTGGTCAAGGGCAGCATCGAGCCCGGCGAGGCATCGGGTGCCGCGGCGCTGCGCGAGCTGGCCGAGGAAGCCGGCATCCTCGACGCGCGGCTGGGCGCCGACCTGGGCACCTGGTTCTCCGAGCACGCCGGGCAGGACTGGGCCTTTCACCTCTGCCACAGCCCACGCGAGTTGCCCGACGCCTGGACGCACCATTGCGACGACGATGGCGGCCTGGACTTCGCCTTCTTCTGGCATGCCCTGGACGCGACGCCGGGGCCACAGTGGCACCCGCTGTTCCGTGATGCGCTCGGCTGGCTGCGCGAACGCGCCACGCTGCTCTCGCCCCTGGGCAACGAGGCCTAGGGCACCGCCGGAACTGTTCAGCCAGCAACAGCGAATCAACAAACTGCCCGCCAGCCGACACCCGCGGATACGGCGGGCAGCGCCACAAGGCGCCATCCGCCGCGCAAAGCCCCTCTGGCACAGCACTTGCTCCGCAGGCAGCACCCCGGCCGGCACCCGCCGGTCCCCTCCATTCGAAAAAGACTCCCCGCCACGCGTGCACCCACGGGGCCCTGCCCCTTTCGACGATGGCAACGAGGACACATCATGAGTCTGGACATCTTCTGGTTCTTGCCCACTTCCGGCGACACCCGCTACCTGGGCCATTCCGACAGCGGCCGCCCGGCGACCAACGAATACATGCGGCAGATCGCCGTGGCCGCCGATCAGCTCGGCTACGACGGACTGCTGATCCCCACCGGCGCCAGCTGCCTCGACCCCTGGGTGACCGCCGCCAGCCTGGTGCCGGTGACGCGGCGCATCAAGCTGCTGGTGGCGCTGCGCACCTCCCTGGGCAACCCCACCGCCTCGGCGCGCCAGGCGGCCACCCTCGACCAGGCCAGCGGCGGCCGCCTGCTGCTCAACGTGGTGCCCGGCGGCGACGCCACCGAGCTGGCCGCCGACGGCGTCTTCTATTCCCACGACGAACGCTATGAGGCCTCCGACGAGTTCCTCGGCATCTGGCGGCGCCTGCTCGGCGGCGAAACCGTCGACCACGACGGCAAGCACCTGCAGGTGCGCGGCGCGCAGAACTTCTTCCCGCCCGTGCAGAAGCCCTACCCGCCGCTGTACTTTGGCGGCTCCTCGCCCGCCGCCCACGAGCTGGCGGCCAAGCACGTGGACGCCTACCTGACCTGGGGCGAGCCGCCGGCGGCGGTGGCCGAGAAGATCGCCGACGTGCGCCAGCGCGCCGCCCGCCATGGCCGCACGGTGCGCTTCGGCGTGCGCCTGCACGTGATCGTCCGCGAGACCAACGAGAAGGCCTGGGCCGCCGCCGAGGAACTGATCAGCCACCTGGACGACGCCACCATCGCCGCGGCCCAGGCCAACTACGCGAAGATGGATTCCGAAGGCCAGCGGCGCATGGCCGCGCTGCACGGCGGCGACCGCAAGCGCCTGGAAGTCGCGCCCAACCTGTGGGCCGGCGTCGGCCTGGTGCGCGGCGGCGCCGGCACCGCGCTGGTGGGCGATGCGCAGACGGTGGCGGCGCGCCTGCTGGAATATGCGGCGCTGGGCGTGGACAGCTTCGTGCTGTCCGGCTACCCGCACCTGGAAGAGGCCTACCGCTTCGCCGAACTGGTGTTCCCGCTGCTGCCGGGCAAGGGCCGGGTGACGGTGGAGGGCGTGGTCACCGGCGGCGCCTTCGACGTGCGCGCGGGGCAAGGCAAGGAGCACGCGGCCTGATCGCGCCTCGACGAGCGTAGGCGCCCGCCCGGGCGCGGGGGGCTATCCTGAAGCGGTGACCTTCAGGAAAAGACGAGGAGAGAGCTATGAGCGACCATCCATCGTCCCCGCCCGGCCCCGACTTCGCCCAGGGCGTGCCCCTGGCGGACGTCGTCGAAGGCAGCCCGCTCGCCGGCCACGTCGGCGGCGAAGCGGCGCTGCTGGTGCGCCAGGCCGGGCAGCTGTACGCCATAGGCGCCACCTGCCCGCACTACGGCGCGCCCCTGGCCGAGGGCCTGGTCGACGGCGACACCCTGCGCTGCCCCTGGCACCACGCCTGCTTCCGCCTGCACGACGGGCGCCTGCTCGCCCCGCCGGCGCTGGACGACCTGCCGCGCTGGCAGGTGGACTGCCGCGACGGCAAGGCCTACGTCGGCGCGCCCCTGCCCGCTGCCCCGGCGGACCTGCCGGCCGGTGCTCAGGCACCGGCCTCGGTGGTGATCATCGGTGGCGGCGCCGCCGGCAACGCGGCGGCCCTCGGCCTGCGCCACGAGGGCTACGACGGGCCCATCACCCTGCTCAGCGCCGACCCCGCCGCGCCCTACGACCGGCCCAACCTGTCCAAGGACTACCTGGCCGGCAGCGCCGACCCCGCCTGGCTACCGCTGCGTTCGGCGGACTTCTATACCAGTCAGCGCATCGAGCTGCGCTGCAACACCCGCGTCAGCCACATCGACACGGCGCACAAGAAGCTGACCCTGGCCAACGGCGAAGAGCTGGACTACGGCGCCCTGGTGCTGGCCACCGGCTCGGCGCCGGCGCGCCTGGACGTGCCCGGCGCCGACCTGCCCCACGTCCGCGTGCTGCGCAGCCTCGCCGACTGCGACGAGCTGATCGCCCGCTGCGCCACGGCCCGCCGCTGCGTGGTGGTGGGCGCCGGCTTCATCGGCCTGGAAGTGGCCGCCTCGCTGCGCAGCCGCGGCCTGGACGTGCAGATAGTGGCGCCCGGCGCGCGGCCCATGGAGAACGTCTTCGGCGAAGCCCTGGGCGACATGCTCCGGGCCCTGCACGAGGCCCATGGCGTGGGCTTCCATTTCGGTGCCGGGGTCACGGCGATCGAGGCGCAGCAGGTCAGGCTGTCCACTGGCGGCACGCTGCCGGCGGACCTGGTGGTGATCGGCATCGGCGCCCGCCCCGAGCTGGAGCTGGCCCGCGACGCCGGCCTGAAGCTGGACAAGGGCGTGCTGGTGGACGCCTGGCTGCGCACCAGCGCCGCGGACGTCTACGCCGTGGGCGACATCGCCCGCTGGCCGGACGCCCGCAGCGGCGACGCCATCCGCGTGGAGCACTGGGCGGTCGCCGAGCGCCAGGGCATGACCGCGGCGCGCAACATCCTCGGCCACCAGCAGCGCTTCACCGCCGTGCCGTTCTTCTGGACGCAGCAGTACGACGTCGGCATCAACTACGTCGGCCACGCCGAGCGCTGGGACCGCATCGACGTCGACGGCGACCCCGCCGCCCACGACTGCCGGGTGACCTACTGGCGCGACGGCAAGGCGCTCGCCGTCGCCACCGTGGGGCGCGACCGGCAGAGCCTGGAGGCCGAGGCTGCCTTCGAGCAGCAGACACCCGGCTGACGACTGGCCACCATCGCAAAGCGACCCGCCATGCAAGGACAGGCCCACCTATGAGATAATCCGCGGCCTGTCCGGCATGTCCCCCGCCCTTCAAGCGCAAAAGCCTGGACATCGCGTCCAGATGCTGCCCTTCGCGCACGTCCGCTGGATTCCCCCGGCGCCCATGTCAACGGGCCCGGAAAGCCAACATTGGTATCGAATCGGTATCGGCCCGCTGCCAGACCGGCCCAGCGGCTCGCCAGTCATTGATAGGTAAAACTTTGATTTCCACAGCGAACATCACCATGCAGTTCGGCGCCAAGCCGCTGTTCGAGAACGTTTCCGTCAAGTTCGGCAACGGCAACCGCTACGGCCTGATCGGCGCCAACGGTTGCGGCAAGTCCACCTTCATGAAAATCCTCGGCGGCGAGCTGGAGCCCTCCTCCGGCCAGGTCATGCTGGAAAACGGCGTGCGCCTGGGCAAGCTGCGCCAGGACCAGTTCGCCTACGAGGACTTCTCGGTGATCGACACCGTGATCATGGGCCACGAGGAGCTGTGGAAGGTCAAGGCCGAGCGCGACCGCATCTACTCGCTGCCGGAAATGAGCGAGGACGACGGCATGGCCGTGGCCGAGCTGGAAGTGCAGTTCGCCGAGTTCGACGGCTACACCGCCGAATCCCGCGCCGGCGAACTGCTGCTGGGCCTAGGCATTCCCCTGGACCAGCACTTCGGCCCGATGAGCGCCGTGGCCCCGGGCTGGAAGCTGCGCGTGCTGCTGGCTCAGGCACTGTTCTCCGACCCGGACCTGCTGCTGCTCGACGAGCCGACCAACCACCTGGACATCAACACCATCCGCTGGCTGGAAAACGTCATCACGGCGCGCAACAGCACCATGATCATCATTTCCCACGATCGTCACTTCCTGAACAGCGTCTGCACCCATATGGCCGACCTGGACTACGGCGAGCTGCGCCTGTTCCCGGGCAACTACGACGAGTACATGACCGCCGCCGAACAGGCCCGCGAGCGCCTGCTGTCGGACAACGCCAAGAAGAAAGCGCAGATCGCCGAGCTGCAGACCTTCGTCAGCCGCTTCTCGGCCAACGCCTCCAAGGCCAAGCAGGCCACCAGCCGCGCGCGCCAGATCGACAAGATCCAGCTGGAAGAGGTCAAGCCGTCCAGCCGCGTCAGCCCGTTCATCCGCTTCGAGCAGTTCAAGAAGCTGCACCGCCAGGCGGTGACCCTCGAGAAAGTCAGCCAGGGCTTCGACGGCGTGCCCCTGTTCAAGAACCTGAGCCTGCAGGTGGAAGCCGGCGAGCGCATCGCCATCATCGGCCCCAACGGCATCGGCAAGACCACCCTGCTGCGCACCCTGGTCGGCGAGATGCCGCCGCAGGCCGGCGAAGTGAAGTGGACCGACAGCGCCGACGTCGGCTACTTCGCCCAGGACCACGCCGAGGACTTCGAGGACGACTACAACCTGTTCGACTGGATGGCCCAGTGGACCCAGGGCGGCGAGCAACTGGTGCGCGGCACCCTCGGGCGCATGCTGTTCTCCAACGACGACATCAAGAAGTCGGTGAAGGTGATCTCCGGTGGCGAGCAGGGGCGCATGCTGTTCGGCAAGCTGATCCTGAAGAAGCCCAACGTGCTGCTGATGGACGAGCCGACCAACCACCTGGACATGGAGTCCATCGAGGCGCTCAACCTGGCCCTGGAGAACTACCCGGGCACGCTGATCTTCGTCAGCCACGACCGCGAGTTCGTGTCCTCCCTGGCCACCCGCATCATCGAGCTGTCGGAGAACGGCGTGACCGACTTCAGCGGCAGCTACGACGACTACCTGCGCAGCCAGGGCGTGATCGTCTGATGCCACCCGCAGGGGATGCCGCGCCGGCATCCCCTTCCCCTCCCTTCCCGCAACGCCCTTCCCCACCGTCGATCCGCCGCCCCGCACGCCTGCGAAATTGGCGCGTACCCTGCAAGGATGTCCGCACCGCGGCGGCCGGCCGCGCCCAGGCGCCCGGCAACGCCCGTTCCAGAGGCTGCGTTGGGGGTGGAGAGCACCATGTTGGGGCGATTCGTCTGTTGCGTTGTGCTACTGATCTTCTCACTGGCGGCCGGCGCCGAAACGCTGAACGTCGGCTTCCATCGCCTGACCCTCGACGACCCGCTGGACCACCAGCCGATGCGCGCCATCGCCTTCTACCCGACGCGGGCGCCAACCGCCCCCACCACCCTCGGCCTGTTCACCCTGCCGCTGGCCGAGGAAGCCCCGGCGGTGGCCGGGCGCCATCCGCTGCTGGTCATCTCCCACGGCAACGGCGGCACTCCGCTGGCCCTGCGCGACCTGGTGCTGGCCCTGGCCCGGCGCGGCTTCGTGGTGGTCACCCTGCTGCACCCCGGCGACAACCTCCACGACCAGAGCCGCCTGGGCGCCCTGAGCAACCTCTACGGCCGCCCGCTGCAGGTTTCCGAAGCCATCAGCGCCGCCCTGGCCGACGAGCGCCTGGCGCCGCTGCTCGATCCCCGGCGCATCGGCGTGATCGGCTACTCCGCCGGCGGCGAGACGGCGCTGATCCTAGCCGGCGCCCAGCCACGCCTGGAGCGCCTGCGCCGCTACTGCACGCAACGCCCGGACGACCGCGACGCCTGCAGCGCCGGCGGCGAACTGCTGGCCGACCGCAACGACCTGGCGCCCATGGCCGACCCGCGGGTGGGCGCGGTGATGCTGCTGGCGCCGCTGGGGCTGATGTTCGGCAGCCGCGAACTGGCCGACGTGAACGTCCCGGTGCTGATCTACAGCGGCGACGCCGACAAGGTGCTGGACTGGACGCGCAACGCCGCCGCCCTGGCCCGCAAGCTGCCGCGCAGCGCCGACTTCCACGTGCTGCTGGGCGCCGGCCACTTCGTCTTCATGGCCCCCTGCAACGAAGAGGAAACCGCCGCCACCCCGGGCCTGTGCAAGGACGCCGAAGGGGTGGACCGGGTGGCCATTCATCGCCACCTGATTGGTGATGCACAGCGCTTCTTCGACGAGGCGCTGGAGCCTGAGCAAGTGCAGGCGATGTTGCGCTGAGGTTTGTCGCGGGGGGTGGTGTGGTTTGTAGGAGCGAGCTTGCTCGCGAAGGGTGTTCTGTCGGAGGGGCTTGATGTGGCTTAGTGTGGTGATGGGTATCGCTTCGCTCAGCCCATCCTACGGGGCTTTCCTGGAACTGTAGGAGCGGGCTCTGCCCGCGAATCGCGCGCAGGGCGCGCTCCTACATGGGAATGGCGCGGGTGGGGCAGCGTAGGAGCGGATCTCATCCACGAACCGCGCCGGAACATCCGGCCATCGCGGACAAGGTCCGCTCCTACGCCCGTGCTTCCTGTAGGAGCAACTGTCTTGCGCCGAGGTGCTCTTCGTAGGATGGGTTGAGCTTGTGTTCTGCCGGGACACATAGGTAACGCCTGTCGGGACACATGGGTAACGGTTTCCCATGGTCACTCCGGCTGCCTGAGGTCGACCTGCCGGACCGTTTTGTTGATGAAAATGATGTCGAGTACGCCATCCTCCTTGGCGGGGCGGATGGCGACTCGCTCACCCGCCAGACCTTCGCTGACGAATACCATTCGGCCATCGAGGCGAATCTGGCCCTTGGTATGTACCGTCAGCACCCGCTCTCCGGGCTCGTACTCCACTTCCAGCAACTTTTCCGGGTATGGCCTGGGGCTGCTCCGGTAACGCGTCAAGGGCGGCTTCTGGCCCAGCGCCTGATGCGGACGTTGCTGATTGTACTGTTCCAGCCAGCGGTCCATACCCGCCTGGCATTGCTCCAGGGTGCGGAAGTGCGCGTCGTGCAGCAGCTCGCGCTTGAGCGTCTGATGGAAGCGTTCGAGCTTGCCTTGGGTCTGCGGATGGTGAGGCCGGCTGTGTCCGACCTTGATGCCCAAGCGCATCAACCAGACTTCCAGAGCCGAGAGGCCGCCGCGACGGGTTGAGCCCCAGGGTGGGCCGTTGTCGCTGGTAATGCGCCGGGGCAGGCCATAGCGCCGGAATACCCTGATCAGTTGTTGGCGGACCGTTTCACGCCGCTCGTCAGCACAGGCCGCCAGGCACAGGGCAAAGCGTGAGTGGTCATCGAGCAGCGTCAATGGATGGCAATGCTGGCGCTGGCCGAACAGCGCAAAGTGCCCCTTGAAGTCCATCTGCCAGAGGTCGTTTGGCGCCTCGTGCTCGAAGCGCGATGTCGCGGCAGGGCCGGCGTCGGCCCCATAACGCAACGGCCGGCCATGCCGGCGCAGAATCGCATCGAGCGTGCTGTGATGCGGACGTGCAGACTCGTCACCCGACATCAGGCTGCGCAGTTTGCGGCCGCCCCAGGCGGGATAGGCCTCATGCAAGGCCAGGACAGCGTGCTCCAGGTCCTCGCTGCTACGGCGGGGGCAACTCAAGGGACGCCGGGACTTATCCAGCAATCCCGGTTCGCCTTGCTCTTGGTAGCGTCGAAGCCACTTGTAGGCTGTTTTCGGACTGATCTCGAAGCGCCGGCACAGCTCCCGCACGTTGGCATCAGGCTGTTCTGCCAGGAGAACGAACTCATATCGACTGGACACAGGTGTGCACTCCTTCCACGGCATCGCTCGATCTCCCGATACGGCAATTCCGTGATCCTAAATGCGTTACCTATGTCTCCCGACACCTGTTACCCATGTCTCCCGGCAGAACACTTGCGATACCCATGCTGCCGTGGTGATGGGTATCGCTTCGCTCAACGCCATCCTACGAAAAGCCGTGCTTCCTGGCACCGTAGGAGCGGACTCCGTCCGCGATTCTCTCAAGCCCTACGACCACCCATACCGCCGCGCGAACCACCCCTTCACCGCCTGGGTCAGCCCCATGTAGCCCAGCAGGATCGCCACCAGCCACGGCCAGTAGCCCGGCGGCAGCGGCTGCATGTGGAAGTAGCGCGCCAGCGGTCCCATGGGCAGGAAGATCGCCAGCGCGCCGATGCCCGCGGTCATCGCCAGCAGCGGCCAGGAGGCGCGGCTCTGCAGGAAGGGGATGCGCCGGGTGCGGATCATGTGCACCACCAGCAGCTGCGAGAGCAGCCCCTCGACGAACCAGCCGGACTGGAACAGCGTCTGGTGGGCCGGGGCGTTGGCGCCGAATACGTGCCACAGCACCAGGAAGGTGGTGATGTCGAAGATCGAACTCAGCGGCCCGAAGAACACCATGAAGCGCCCCAGGCCGTCGGGGTTCCATTGCTGCGGGCGGCTCAGCTGTTCGGCGTCCACGCCGTCGAAGGGGATGGCGATCTGCGAGATGTCGTACAGCAGGTTCTGCACCAGCAGCTGCATCGGCAGCATCGGCAGGAACGGGATGAAGGCGCTGGCCACCAGCACGCTGAACACGTTGCCGAAGTTGGAGCTGGCGGTCATGCGGATGTATTTGAGCATGTTGGCGAAGGTGCGCCGCCCTTCCACCACGCCCTCCTCCAGCACCATCAGGCTCTTTTCCAGGAGGATCAGGTCGGCCGCTTCCTTGGCGATGTCCACCGCCGAGTCCACCGAGATGCCGATGTCCGCGCTGCGCAGCGCCGGGGCGTCGTTGATGCCGTCGCCGAGGAAGCCCACCACGTGGCCGCGCTCGCGCAGCACGCGGACCAGGCGTTCCTTGTGCGTCGGCGTCAGCTTGGCGAACAGCGTGGTGCGCTCGGCCAGTTCGCCCAGCTCGGCGTCGTCGATATCGTCCAGCTGCGGGCCCAGCAGCACGCCGTCGACCTGCAGGCCGACGTCGCGGCAGACCTTCAGCGTCACCCGCTCGTTGTCGCCGGTCAGCACCTTCACCGCCACGCCGTTGGCGGCCAGGGTGCGCAGGGCCGGGGCGGTGGTTTCCTTGGGCGGGTCGAGGAAGGCGATGTAGCCGTCCAGGCACAGCCCCTGCTCGTCGGCCAGGCCGTAGGTGTCGCGGTTGGTCGGCAGTTCGCGGGTGGCCACCGCGACCACCCGCAGGCCGTCCTGGTTGAGCGCCTCGGCCACCGCGCGGATGCACGCCAGGCGTTCGCCGGTCAGCGGTTCGACACGCTCCTGCTCGCGCACCGAGGCGCACACCGCCAGCACTTCCTCCAGGGCGCCCTTGCAGATCAGCAGGTGGTGATCGTCGCGTTCGCTGACCACCACCGACATGCGCCGGCGGGCGAAGTCGAAGGGGATTTCGTCGACCTTGCGGTAGCGGCTATCCACCCGCAGCGCCTGGCGCAGTTCCACGTGCTCGAGCACGGCCACGTCCAGCAGGTTCTTCAGCCCGGTCTGGTAGTGGCTGTTGAGGAAGGCCAGCTGCAGCACCCGGTCCTCCACCTCGCCGAAGGCGTCGGTGTGGCGTTCCAGGACGATGCGGTCCTGGGTCAGGGTGCCGGTCTTGTCGGTGCAGAGGATGTCCATGGCACCGAAGTTCTGGATGGCGTCCAGGCGCTTGACGATGACCTTGCGCCGGCTCAGCGCCACCGCGCCCTTGGCCAGGGTCGAGGTGACGATCATCGGCAGCATTTCCGGGGTCAGGCCCACGGCGATGGACAGCGCGAACAGCGCCGCCTGCAGCCAATCGCCCTTGGTGAAGCCGTTGAGCAGCAGGACGATGGGCGCCATCACCAGCATGAAGCGGATCAGCAGCCAGCTGACCTTGTTGACCCCGGCCTGGAAGGCGGTGGGCGTGTGGTCGCTGGCGATCACCCGTTCGGCCAGGGAGCCGAAGTAGGTCTGCGCGCCGGTGCCGACTACCACCGCGCGGGCCGAGCCGCTGACCACGGTGGTGCCCATGAAGCACAGGCTGTCGCGCTCCAGCGGGTTGCCCTGGCGGGCGTCGCGGACCTGGGCGAACTTCTCCACCGGCAGCGACTCGCCGGTGAGCGCCGCCTGGCTGACGAACAGGTCCTTGGCGCTGAACAGGCGAACGTCCGCCGGCACCATGTCGCCGGCCGACAGCCACAGCACCTCGCCGGGCACCAGCTGGCGGATCGGCACCTCCAGGCGCTGCGCCGCGCCCTGCCCGCCCTCGGGGTAGCGGAACACGGTGGCGGTGTTGCTGACCATGGCCTTGAGCTGCTCGGCGGCGTCGTTGGAGCGTTTCTCCTGGACGAAGCGCAGCAGCGTGGAAATGCCCACCATGGCGCCGATCACCACCGCCGCCGCGCTGTCGCCGGTGAACATGGAGACCAGCGCCAGCACGCTGAGCAGCAGGTTGAAGGGGTTGCAGTAGCACAGCCACAGGTGCCGCCACCAGGGCATCGGGCGCTCCTGGTCGACCTCGTTGAGCCCGACGCTGTCGCGGCGCTCGGCGGCCTCGGCCTCGCTCAGGCCCTCGCGGCGGCTGCCCAGGCGCTCGAACAGCGCCTGCGGCTCCAGCACCGACCATTCCAGCATGCCCTGGGCCAGTTGCGCCGGCGCCTGGCGCCCGGCCGCCGAGCCGCGCAGCAGGTCGAGCAGCACCAGCCGGCGCAGCTGCCGGGCGGGCAGGCCCTTGTTGAGGAACTCCAGCAGGTGGGTCCTGATCTGTTCGAAACGCATGACGACTCCCCGATCACTGCCGCCCTGACCAGCGGCAGCGGGAGTCTGCAAGGGGTTCCTTAAGACGCCATGAAGACGGGAGAGCCTGCTCACGATCTGCTGCGCGTCGGCATAACTGCGTTGAAAGCAGGCGAGTGATGCTCATTTAGCGGACTAAACTGCGCCCCCTCGCCTGCTTTCGCCTTGTTCTGCTCTAGCTCGCGAGATCGTGAACAGGCTCTACAGGCTCTTTAAAAGTCGCGCTTGTAGAAAATATCCAGCGAGCTGGCCAAACCGCTGGCGGCCTCCAGGTAGACCTTCTTGCTCAGCAGGTAGCGCAGGGCGATGGTGTTGGCCGGTTCGAACACGCCCACGCCGTAGCGCAGGCTCAGGCGCTCGGAGAGCTGGCCGCTGGCGACCACGCTGGTGCTGGTACCGGTGCCTTCGGTGCCCAGTTCGAAGTCCTTGATGCCCAGCTGCTTGGCCACCTCGCCGGTGATCGGCGCGCTGCCGGCCAGGCCCAGGGCCAGGGCGGCCTCGCCGAGCATGTTGCTGTCCTCGCCGGTGGACAGCGGGCGGCCCATGACCAGGTAGGACAGCGCCTGCTCCTGGCTCATCGCCGGTTCCGAGAACACTTCGCTGCGCGGCTGCTCGGCATTGCCGGTCAGGCGCAGGCCGGCGATCACGTCGTCGACCTTGCGGATCGCCTCGATGTCCAGGTACGGCTGGTCGATGGGGCCGGCGAACAGCAGGCGCGCGCGGCGGATGCTGAGTTTCTGCCCGTAGGCCCGGTAGCGGCCCTTGTTCAGGCTCAGCTCGCCGCGGGTGTCCATGTCGTCGCCGATGTGCACCTGGCCGGCCAGCTCGGCGCTCAGGCCGAAGCCGCTGAAGGTCAGCTTGTCCTGGCCGACAAGCACGTCCACGTCCATGGCCAGGTGGGGGCCGCCCTGCTCCCTGGGCGGCGCGCCGACGATCAGGGTGTCGTCGGAGAGCTTCACCGTCGAGGGCGGCAGCTGGCGGATGACGATGGCCCCGCGCGGCACCTGCACCTTGCCGGAAACGCTGAGCTTCTGGTCGGCCATGCGCAGCGCCAGGTCCGGGGTGACTTCGAGGTTGGCGTAGGGCTCGACGCTCACCGGCAGGTCCGTGCCGCGCACCGCCAGGTCCATGTCCAGGCCCTGGCTCCAGGCCAGGTAGCCGCCCAGGCTGCCGTTGCCCTTGTCGCCGCCGCTCCAGGTGCCGCTGAGGTCGACGCGCTCGCCGGCGATGCGCGCCAGCACCTGCAGGTTGGCCAGGCGCGTCGGCAGGTCGCCGCCGGACAGCTCGCCGCCGGAGAGCCGCAGTTCACCGTCCAGGCGCGGCTGCATGAGGCCGCCGGAAATGCGCCCGTTGCCGTCCAGGCGGCCCTTGAGCGTCTCGACCATGGGCACGAAGGGCCGCGCCACCGCCAGGTCCAGCCCGGCGAGGGTGAAGCTGCCGCTCAGCGGCTTGTTCTTCGGCCGCGGGTCGAGCACCGCCTGGGCCTCCAGGGTGCCGAGCTTGTTGCCGTGGAACTGCAGGCTGCTGTCGATGCGGGTGGGCGTCAGGCGGCTTTCCAGGCGCAGGCTCTGGTAGGGGAAGTCGAGCCACTGGTCCTGCTCTTTCAGGCGCAGGGTGCCGGCGCCGGCGTCCAGCAGGATGTTGCCGTTGGGGCCGCGGGCCGGCAGGTCGAGCTTGACGTCGCCGTTGAGCTTGCCCTGCCAGGCGAAGTCCTCGGGCAGCCAGCGCGCCAGGCTGTCCAGCGGGAAGTCGCGCAGTTGCCAGCGCAGCTGCGGCTCCGGCAGCAGGCGCTGCTCGCCGCCGCAGAGGCTGGCCGGGCCGGAGGCCCAGCAGTGCGCGCCCAGGTTCAGGCGGCCGTCGGCCAGGCGCTCCAGGCGCGCCGGCTGTTGCAGGCGCCAGTCCTGGCCGCCGCTGTGGATTTCGCCCTTGGCCAGGCGGCCGCGCCAGTCGCGGCCGTTCCAGCTGCCGTCGAAGCCCAGCGCCAGCACCAGCGGGCGACCTTGCAGGGACAGGTCGAGCTGCTGGCGTTGCAGGTCGCCCTGGCCGCTGGCCTTGAACTGGCCCAGGCGCGTGTCGCCGGCGCGCACGCCGTCGGCCAGCAGCTCCAGGCGGCCGCGCTGGGCGGCGTCGAGGCGGGCGCTGAGGTCGAGGCTGCGCACGCCGTTGTCCTGGAAGGCCAGGCGCTGGCCCTTGAGGCTCAGCTCGCCCTGGGGCGCATTGAGACTGCCGGCCAGGTCGAGGCGGCCGTTCAGCTGGCCCTGCAATTGCGGCCAGAGCTGGCCCAGGCGCGCCAGGGCGATGTCCAGGCGCCCGGCCAGGCGCTGGTCGAGGCTGGCCTGGCCACTGATGCGGTTGTCGCCCAGGCGCAGTTCCAGGCCGTCGACCTTCCAGTTCTGGCCCTCGCCGTTGGCGATGGTCTTGAAGACCGCCGGCTGGCCGCGCAGGCGCCCTTGCAGGTCGAGGTTGGCCTGCACGGCGAGCACACCGTTCTTGAAACTGCCCTGGCTGCTCAGCGGCCCGCCGAGCTTGCCCGGCAGTTCGGCGACCCAGTAGGCCGGGTCGAAGTCGCTCAGCTTCAGTTGCGCATCCCAGGCCAGGGTGTCGGCGAACTTCAGGCCCAGGCTGCCCTCGGCCTTGCCCTGCCCGGCGACCAGTTGCAGCGACGGCAGGTGCACCTCGGCGAGGTTGCCGGACACCGGGCTGCTGAGCTGGAAGGCGCCGGCCGGGCCGCTGAGTTCGGCGGCGAAGTTGCCCAGGTAGGCCTCGTCGCGGTATTGCAGGTCGGCTTGCAGGCGGTGCATGGAGACCGGCGGCGGCTCCATGGGGTACAGGCGCAGCCAGGGGAAGTCCAGCCAGTCCAGCTTGGCGTCGGCGGCGAAGCCGTCCTGCCAGTCGAGGCGGCCGCTCAGGCCCAGGCGCTGTTCCGGCGCGGCGATGAGGTTCAGCGCGGCGATGTCCGCACCCTTGGCGTCGACACGCCCCTGCAAGGCCAGGGCGACGTCGCCGCCCTCCCCCGGCAGCACGGCCGAACCATTGATGCGGTAGCCGGCGGCCAGGTCGCCCGCCGCTTGCAGCTGCACCTTGTTCAGCACCAGGGTGTCAGGCAGGTCGGCCGCGCCGCGGAAGCCGTCGGCGCTGATCTTCGCGCTGGCCGGCAGGTTCTCCGCCAAGGGTTGCAGGTCGCCGCTCAGGTGGCCTTGCAGGTAGCCGCTGCTGTCGGCTTCCAGCAGCAGGTGGCCGAGCAGTTCGCCCTTGGCCTGCAGCTTCAATGCCCAGGGCTGCTCGCCGGGCGCCGGCAGGCGCAGGCTGCCCTGGGCCTGCAACGGCCAGTTGCCCTGCGGGGTGAGCAGGCCGCTCAGGTCTACGGCCAAGTCACCGCGGGCGGCCTTGAGCACGTCGATGTGCAGGCCGTCGGCTTCCCAGTGGGCGCTGGCCTGGACGTTGCTGACCTGTTCGTTGCCATCGAGCAGGAAGCTGCCCAGGCGCACCTCGCCCAGGCGCACAGCCAGCGGCAGTTTCAACGCCGGCAGCTGGATCGGCCCCTCGCTGGGTTCCGCTGGCCCCGGCGCCAGGCGCAGCTGCACGCGCTCGACGATCAGGCGGTCGATGCACAGCGCGCCTTGCAGCAGGCAGGCGGGCGACCAGGCGAACTGCGGCCGCTCGACCTCCAGCTCGGTGGCGCCGTCGCTCCAGGCCAGGCGCTCGGCCTGCCAGGCGCCGCCCAGCCGGCCGGCATAGCCCTGCACCTGCAGGCCCGGCACCAGGCCCAGGGCCCAGCGGCTGCCGGCCTCGCTGCCGAGGATGGCGGCCAGCGCCACGGCCAGCAGCAGGATCAGGCCGAGCAGCGCGGCCACCAGGTATTTCAGCAGGCGCTTCACAGCTCGGGCCCCATGGAGAAGTGGATGCGCCAGCCACCGCCCTCGTCCAGGCCATCGGCCAGGTCCAGGCGCAGCGGCCCCACCGGCGACACCCAGCGGATGCCGAAGCCGACGCCGGTCTTGATCGAGGGGAAGTCCAGCGAGTTGAAGGAGTTGCCCTGGTCGATGAAGGTCGCCAGGCGCCATTTTTCGGCCAGCGGGTACTGGTATTCGACGCTGCCGGCGACCATGTAGCGCCCGCCGATGCGGTCGCCCTGGGAGTTCTTCGGCGACAGCGTCTGGTAGTCGTAGCCGCGCACGCTCTGGTCGCCGCCGGCGAAGAAGCGCAGCGACGGCGGGATGCTCGAATAGTCGTTGGTGGCGATGAAGCCGACCTGGGCGCGGCCGAGCAGGCGGTGGCCGCCGGCGAAGGTGGTCAGGCCCTTGGCCATGGCGCTGACGTGGGCCAGGTCGGCGTCGGCCAGCAGGCCCTCCTTGGCCACCTTGGTCTCCAGTTGCAGGCGGTAGCCCTGGTGGGGGTCGACCTTGTTGTCGGCGTGCAGGATGGAATAGCCGAAGCCGGGCATGAGGAAGCTGCTGTTGCCCGAGTCGTCGCCCAACAGGTATTCCTCGTGCAGCCAGCCCAGGGAGAACGAGCGCTGCCAGCCGCTGGGCAGCTTGCGCAGCCATTCGCCGCCGAGGGTGAACTGCTTGCTCTCGGTGTCCACCAGGTCTTCGTTCTGGTAGCCGGTGGTGAAGCGCAGCTTGTCGGTCAGCGGCGGGTCCAGCGGCACCTCGTACCAGGCGCCGACGTTCTGCCGCGGCCCGGAGACTTCGGCCTCGGTGCCCAGGCTGTGGCCCTGGGGGTTGACCCAGTGGCGCGTCCAGCTGAACTTGGCGCGCGGCCCCACGTCGGTGGAGAAGCCCAGGCCGACGCCGAGCGAGCGCGGCTTGCGCGCGGTGAGGTGGACCGCCACCGGGATGCTCGCGCCCTTGGCCTGCAGCGGCGAGGCGTCGACGCGAACGCCGTCGAAGTAGCCGCTGGACTGCAGGGCCTGGTTGAGGTCGGCGATGAGTTCGGAGTCGTAGGCCTCGCCCTGCCGGAAGGGCACCATGCGCCGCAGCAGTTCCTCGTCGAAGGGGTAGTCGCCGCTGAAGCTGACCGCGCCGAGGGCGAAGCGCGGGCCGCTGGCGTAGACCAGCTCGATGTCGGCCACCCCGGCCTCGGGGTCGACGCGCAGTTGCTGGCGGGTGAACTGGCCGCGGAAGAAGCCGAAGCGCGAGGCCTGGTTCTGGATCAGCCGCTTGGCGTCCTCGTAGGTGCCGTGGTTGAGCTGCGCGCCGGGCTTCAAAGTATCGCCGCCGGGCACTCGGAAGCTCTTCAGCTTAGCCGCCGGCCCCTCGATGCGGATGTCGACCGTGCGCAGCTTCACCGGCTCGCCGGGCGAGACGTCGATGCGCAGGCGCGGGTTCTTGGCGTCGCCACGCACCCGCGCGCGGATGCGCGCCTGGTAGTAGCCCAGCGCCTGGGCGGCCTGCACGGCCTGCTGCTGGACCGTGCGACGCAGGCGTCGCAGGGCGGTTTCGTCGCGCCCTTCCACGCTGCCCACATAGGCCTCGATATTGGCCTTGAGCGCAGAGTTGGCGGGGTCGATACGTACGTCGAGCTGGCTTTCCGCTGCCACTGCCGCGCCGATCCAGCACAGCAGGCCCATCAGCGCTAGCCGAATCGTTCCTTGGAGTCTCATGGCGCGAGATGCTAGCACGATGGCCGTGACAATCCAGCGCCGCGGCCCCTGGGCCGCGGCTTTGCGCGATGGCGAGGGGCTATCAGCCCTCGCGGGCCAGGCGCGCTTCCGGCTGCGGATTGGGGTGGAACAGCACGTGTTCGCGCAGCGGCCCCAGCGCCACTTCGCCTACCTCCTCGTAGCCGTGGCGGCGGTAGAAATCCAGGTAGCGGGCGTTGCCGGTGTCCAGCACCAGGCCCTGGGAATCCACGTCGTCGACACACCAGGCATGCAGGGCGTCGAGCAGCTGTTCGCCGAGGTGGCGGCCCTGGAATTCCGGGTGCACGCCCAGCAGCGGCAGCACGTGGTAGGGCCCCGGCGGCAGGCAGCCGAGCACGGCCTCGTGGTAGGCCAGGTAGCGCCGCGTGCAGCGGAAGCCGGTGGTGAGCAGCATGCGCATGCGCCAGGCCCAGCTGTCGGTGATGTCCAGGCGGCGTTGCGGCGGGGCGATCAGCGCCACCGCCACCAGGCGCTCGTCGATCACCAGGCCGAGCACCGGCAGGTCTTCGGACAGGTGCCGGTTGGTCAGCTCGCGCACGGTGGCGCGCACCCGCTGGTCGAAGCCGGGGCGGTCGCTTTCGAACAGGTAGGCGAAGGTCGGCTCGTGGCGGTAGGCGTGGTAGAGCAGCGAGCGGATCTCCCGGGCGTAGGAATCGCCCAGCAGGCGGACTTCGGCGAGCGTCTCAGGCATGCGGACACCTCTTGTTATCGTGTTTGGGCCCAGAGCCGAACCCTAGCAGCGCCGCGCCCGCACCGCCAGCGAACGCAGCCGGGCCGTCGCGGCATTTGCCGCTGCCGGCGCCAGCGGCTAGCATCGTCACTTTGCCCAGGACGCTGCGGATGAAAATCGTCTCTTTCAATATCAATGGCTTGCGTGCCCGCCCCGCCCAACTCAAGGCGATCGTCGAGACGCACCAGCCCGACGTCATCGGCCTGCAGGAAACCAAGGTCGCCGACGACCAGTTCCCCCGCGAAGAGATCGAGGCCCTGGGCTACCAGGTGCACTTCCACGGCCAGAAGGGCCACTACGGCGTGGCCCTGCTCTCGCGCCAGGCGCCGCTGGAAATCCGCTACGGCTTCCCCAACGACGGCGAAGACGCCCAGCGCCGCTTCATCTGGGGCACCTTCGCCGATGCCGACGGCCAGCCGATCACCGTGATGAACGGCTACTTCCCCCAGGGCGAGAGCCGCGAGCACCCGGTGAAGTTCCCGGCCAAGGAGCGCTTCTACGCCGACCTGCAGCAGTTGCTGGAAAGCCAGTTCAAGCCCGAGCAGCGCCTGGTGATCATGGGCGACATCAACATCTCGCCGGAAGACTGCGACATCGGCATCGGCGAGGAGAACCGCAAGCGCTGGCTGCGCACCGGCAAGTGCAGCTTCCTCCCCGAGGAGCGCGAGTGGCTGGGCAAGCTCAAGGCCTGGGGCCTGGTGGACAGCTTCCGCCAGTTGCACCCGCAGGTGGACGACCGCTTCAGCTGGTTCGACTACCGCAGCCGCGGTTTCGAGGACGAGCCCAAGCGCGGCCTGCGCATCGACGTCATCCTCGCCTCCGAGGCGCTGCGCCCGCGCCTGGCCGACGCCGGCATCGACTACCAGATCCGCGGCATGGAAAAACCCTCCGACCACGCGCCCATCTGGCTCAAGCTGAGCTGATCAGCCAGCGGCGCGCGCCAGCCAGTCGGCCAGCGCGCGCTGCAGTCCGGCTAGCGCCGCGTCGGCCTGGCCCAGGCGCGCTTCCAACCCCTCGCCGTCGCCTTCGCAGATTCTCTGCAGGGCGCGGCAATGCCCTTCCGCCTCGGCGGCGCCGATGATCGCCGCAGCGCCGGCCAGGCGGTGCGCCAGGTCGCCCAGCGCCTTGCGGTCGCCACGGCTGCGGGCCTGGTGCAGCTGCTCGATGTCGCCGGCATTGGCCTGCGCCAGGGTCCGCACGAACTCCCGCGCCGCCTCGCTCTCCAGCGGCTGCGGGCCGA
Source organism: Pseudomonas sp. A6 (assembly GCF_052367875.1). Taxonomy (NCBI): domain Bacteria; kingdom Pseudomonadati; phylum Pseudomonadota; class Gammaproteobacteria; order Pseudomonadales; family Pseudomonadaceae; genus Pseudomonas; species Pseudomonas sp. A6. Next base: position 4,530,369 of record NZ_CP198970.1, read on the forward strand.
ACAGGCCGCGCAGGTCGAAGGTCGCCTCGGCGGCCGGCTCGGCCAGCCCGGCCGGCGCCATGCGCTGCGCGCCGGCCAGCGCCTGGGCCAGCATGTCGAGGGTCAGCGGCTTGAACAGCACCTGGTCCATGCCGGCGTCGCGGCAGCGCTGCACTTCTTCCTCCTGGGCGTTGGCCGTGGCGCCGATCACCCGGCAGCGCCGCCGCCCTTGCTCCCGCTCGTGGGCGCGGATGCGCCGGCTCAGCTCGTAGCCGTCGACGCCGGGCATCCGGCAATCGCTGATGACCGCATCGAAGTCGCCGGCCAGCCAGGCCTGCCAGCCCTCCTCGCCGCCAGCCGCCAGGGTGGCGCTGTGGCCCAGGTGCGCCAGTTGCTGGTGGAACACCATGCGGTTGGCCGGGTGGTCGTCCACCGCCAGCACCCGCAGCGTGCCCGTGGCGCTGGCGCTGGCGCCCGGTTGCGTGGCGTCCGGCGGCGCCTCGGTGAGCGCCAGCGGCAGGCGCACGCTGAAGCAGGAACCTTGGCCGGGCTCGCTGCGCAGGCCGAAGGCGCCGCCCATCAGCTGCACCAGGCGCTGGCTGATGTGCAGCCCAAGGCCGGTGCCCTGGCGGCTGGCGCCCTGCTCCACCTGGACGAAGGGCTGGAACAGCCGGGCCTGGTCCTCGGCGGAAATGCCGATGCCGCTGTCGATCACCTCCACCAGCAGTTCCAGGCGCTCGCCCTGGCGCTGGGCGCTGGCCCGCACGCGCACGCCGCCGCGCTCGGTGAACTTCACCGCGTTGTTCAGCAGGTTGAACAGCACCTGCTTGAAGCGCAGCGCATCCAGCAGCACCCAGTGGTCCAGCTCGCCCTCGGTTTCCAGGTCCAGGCCCAGGCCCTTCTGCGTGGCCAGGCCGGCGAACAGCGCCACCGCGCCTTCGATCTCGCGGCGCAGCAGCGCCGGCTGCGGCGTGGAGTCGATGCGCCCGGATTCGATGCGTGCCAGGTCCAGCACGTTGCCGATCAGCATCAGCAGGGCCCGCGCGGCGTCCTGCGCCACCTCCAGGGCCTCGCGGTCGAGCACGCCGCCGCGGGCCTTTTCCAGCACCAGTTCCTGCAGGCCGACGATAGCGTTCATCGGCGTGCGGATCTCGTGGCTCATGGTCGAGAGGAACTGGCTCTTGGCGGCGCTGGCCTGGTCCGCGCGCTGCCGCTCGCGCTCCAGCTGGTTGATCAGTTGCTGGCGCTCGGTCAGGTCGACCCAGCCACCGATCACGCCCTGCACCACGCCGTCGCCATCGTGCTGGGCCACCGCCCAGTGGTAGACATAGTGATCGCCGTCGCGCAGGCGCAGCACGTAGTCGCCCGGCGCCGGCATCTCGCCGTCGGTCACCTGCTGGCGGTGCACCTGCATCAGGCGCTCGGCCTCCTCCTCGGGGAACCAGCCCAGCTCGCCGATGGCCTTGCCCAGGCAGTCCTCCAGGCGCGCATCGAACATGCGCAGCATGGCCTGGTTGCAGAGGTCCAGGTGGCCCTCGCGGTCGAGGCGGTAGACCGGGTTGGGCAGCGCCTCGATCAATTCGTTGAGCAGCCCCACCTGGGCGCCCAGGCGCCGCTCGGCGCGCCGCGTGCGCAGCACCTGGCGGTTGAGGTAGAAGCCCCAGACCAGCGACAGTAGCACCAGCGCGCCGGCCAGCGCGGCGCCGCTGAGGATCGCCTGGCGGTGCTCGGCCCAGAAGTCGCCGCCGCCGGAGGCCAGGCGCGGTTCCCAGCGCCGCACCAACTCGGCCACCTCCTCCGGGTCCACCGACAGCTGGGCCTTCTCCAGGATGGAGTAGAGCTCCGGCTGGTCCGGGCGCACGCCGATGCTGAAGGGGGTGCTCAGGTCTTCGAGTATGCCGGCGACCTTGAGGCTGTCCTTGAACTCGCCGGCGATCAGCGCGCGGGCGCTGAACAGGGTGCTGACGGCCGCCGCGCTGCGCTGCTCGGCCACCTCGCGCAGGGCCAGGCGCTGGTTGTCCGCCGACTCCAGGCGGGTGTCCGGGTAGCGCTCGATGAGCGCGCGGTTGAGGTAGGGGTCGATGGCGATGGACACGCGCTTGCCGGCCAGGTCGTGGAGGTCGTGGACGGCCGCCGCGTCCTTGCGCATCACCAGGAGCATGGTGGCCCGCAGGTAGGGCGGCAGCAGCGCCAGGCCCTCGTTGCTCGGCGGCACCACCGGCGTCAGCCAGGCGCGCCCGGCGTGCAGCTCACGGAACACGTCGGCGTAGTCGTCCACCGCGGCATAGGCGAAGCGCAGGCCGGAGCGCTGGCCCAGCAGGTCCAGGTAATCGCGGGCGATGCCGCTGACGCGCCCGTCGGCGTCGGCCTGGGCCAGCGAGCCGCTGTGGCGGTTGACCACCACCGGCACCCGCGGGTGCTCGGCCAGCCAGCGGTTTTCCCGCGGCGTCAGCACCACCCGCTGGCCGCCCAGGCGCAGGCGCTCGCCGGCGCTCCAGCGGCGCAGGATCTCCTCGTTGCGCTGCACGTCGATGCGCGCCAGGCCGCGGTCCACCAGGCCGAGCAGGCGCTCCTCGCCGGGCCGCATGAGGAAGCCGAAACCGGCGCTCTCCAGCGGCGCGAAGTTGTCGATGCGCAGGTTGAACAGGTAGTTCATGTTGATCAGGTAGTGCACCGACAGCGCATCGCCGAGCATGCCGTCGACGTTGCCCAGGCTCAGCGCCTCCAGGGCCCGCAGCGGCGAGGCGAAGAGCAGGACGCGGCTGTTGGGATAGGCCGCCTGCACCTGGGCCAGGCGCAGGTAGTCAGCCACCAGCGCAAGGGTGGTGCCGGGGCGGCTGGCGTCGAACGGGCGGGCATCGTCGCTGACCAGCACCGGCTGGTCCTGCAGGTAGGCGCGGCTGAGCAGCAGGCCGCGGGCCTCGGCCTCGCTGGCGGTGCCGCCACAGACCATGTCGATCTCGCCCTTGCGCAGCGCCTCGAGCGCCGCCTCCCGCGAGGGGTAGGCGTAGACGCGCTGGTAACCGCCGGCCAGCAGCCCCAGGTAGTCGGCGCTGACGCCCTCCAGGCGGCCGCCGCCGACGATCTGCAGCGGCGGCCGGTCGACCTGCGCCACGCCGACGCGCAGCGGGCCGCGCTGCGCCAGCCAGTCACGCTCGGCGGGGCTCAGCCAGCTATTGGGCATGTGCGCGCTGTAGCCGGAGAGGGTCAGCGGTTGCAACGGCGGCTGGTCGACGGCCAGGGCCGGCGCCGCGCCCAGCAGCAGGGCAGAGCAGAGGATGAGGCCGCGTACTGGGGACATGGCGCTCCTTGCGGGAATGGCTCGGCAGCCCGGACGGACCGCTGCTGAATGACTATAGCCAAAGCGGCGGCGCCCACCCGGCGCGCCCGCAAGGCCCGGCGTCACCGCACTGAAACCTTGCCCGCCTATGCTCCCGGCCTCGTCCGCAACCGCCCTGGAATCACCGATGCCGCACTTCACGCGCCACGACAAGGACGCCTGGCCCGTCACCCTCGCCTGGCTGATCATCGCCTTCGTCTGCTACGCCCTGCCCTGGCACGCCTTCGCCGCCCTGCCCGCCGCCCCGGAGGGCCAGCCGGTGCTGCGCATCCAGGGCTCCAACACCATAGGCGCGCACCTGCTGCCGGAACTGGTGAAGGGGCTGCTGCTGGAACAGGGCTACAAGGCCATCCTCGCCGAGCCCGGCCAGGCGCAGAACGAAACGCGGGTCCGCGCCCGCGACGCCCAGGGCCGCGACGTCGTGGTGGAGATCGCCGCCCACGGCAGCAGCACCGGCTTCGCCGCGCTGAAGGACGGCAGCGCCGAGATCGCCGCCGCCTCGCGGCCGATCAAGGACGCCGAGGCCGCGGCCCTTTCCGCCTCGGGCAACCTGCGCGGCGCCAAGGCCGAACAGGTGATCGGCATCGACGGCCTGGCCATCGTCGTGCACCCGGACAACCCGCTGCGCGAGCTGACCACCGCCCAGCTGGCCCAGGTCTTCGCCGGCGAGGTGAAGACCTGGGAAGATCTCGGCGGCCGCGGCGGCGCCATCCACCTGTACGCCCGCGACGACAACTCCGGCACCTTCGATACCTTCAAGGAACTGGTGCTGGCCAGCCAGGGCAAGGCCCTGGCCGCCTCCGCCCAGCGCTTCGAATCCAGCGACGCGCTGTCGGCCCAGGTCGCCGCGGACCCGCAGGGCATCGGCTTCGTCGGCCTGGCCTCGGTGCTCAAGGCGCGCGCCCTGGCCATCGCCGACGGCGAGTCGCGGGCGATGCTGCCCTCCCCCGGCAGCATCGCCACCGAGGACTACCCGCTGTCGCGCCGCCTGTACCTGTACATCAAGCCCAACGAGCGCAACCCCTGGGCCCAGGCCCTGGTGCAGTTCGCCCAGGGTGACCGCGGCCAGGCCCTGGTCAGCGGCAGCGGCTTCGTCGGCCAGCGCGTGCAGGCCATGCGCGTGCAGCCCGCCGAGGGCATGCCCGAGCAGTACAAGGCCCTGGCCCGCGAGGCCCGGCGGCTGTCGCTGAACTTCCGCTTCCACGAGGGCAGCGCCACCCTGGACAACAAGGCCCAGCGCGACGTCGAGCGCCTGCTGGCCTACCTGCGCCAGCACGACAAGCTCGACGGCAAGGCGGTGCTGGTCGGCTTCGGCGACGCCCGCCAGGACCCGACCCGCGCCCAACTGCTGTCCAAGCTGCGGGCCATGGCGGTGCGCCGCGAACTGGCCAGGGAAGGCGTGGTCTTCCACGGCATCGAGGGCATGGGCGCGGCCCTGCCGGTGGCGGCCAACGACGACCAGGAAGGCCGGGTGAAGAACCGCCGCGTGGAGGTCTGGGTGTACTGATCCAGGACAGCCCAAGGCGCTCGCCCCTGGTCTAGGCTGTTACTGTAGGAGTGAATAGGTCGTAGGAACTTGTTACTTTCCCCCGCTTGCCTCGCGACCCTGCTCTGCTATTTTTCCCGCCGTGACGCCGGGCCCCTCTGACGGTCGCTGACCGCCATGTCGGAGTCACTTTCGACAACGACAGCAAGAGAGGGCCCGCATGGCACCCCTATTGGATTTCCTCAACACCCCCTTCCTCGGCACCGCCGCCTGGTTCTGGCTTCTGTTCCTGGCCATCGTCATCCTCCTCCTGTTCCTCGACCTGGGCGTGCTGCAGCGCGACCACCACGAGATCGGCGTGCGCGAGAGCCTGCTGCTCTCGGCCGGCTACTTCAGCTGCGGCCTGGCCTTCGGCGGTTTCGTCTGGTACGAGTTCGGCGCCACCAGCGCCATGGAGTACTACACCGGCTTCCTGGTGGAGCAGTCGCTGTCGATGGACAACGTGTTCGTCATGGCGATGATCTTCGGCTTCTTCGGCATCCCCCGCCGCTACCAGCACCAGGTGCTGTTCTGGGGCATCCTCGGCGCCATCGTCATGCGCGCCATCATGATCGGCCTGGGCGCGGCGCTGGTCAGCGAGTTCGAGTGGATCATGTACGTGTTCGGCGCCTTCCTGCTGTTCAGCGGCGTGAAGATGCTGCTGGTCAGGCACGAGGAAGAACCCGACCTGGCCAACAACCCGGTGCTGCGCTTTTTGCGCAAGCACATCCGCGTCACCGAGCAGCTCCACGAGCACCACTTCTTCGTGCGCAAGCCGGACGCCTCGGGCAAGCTGGTGCGCTTCGCCACCCCGCTGTTCCTGGCGCTGATCCTGATCGAGCTGGCCGACGTGGTGTTCGCGGTGGACAGCGTGCCGGCGATCTTCGCCATCACCAAGGACCCGTTCATCGTCTACACCTCGAACATCTTCGCCATCCTCGGCCTGCGCGCCCTGTACTTCTCGCTGGCGGCGATGATCCACCGCTTCGTCTACCTGAAGTACGCCCTGGCCCTGGTGCTGGTGTTCATCGGCGCGAAGATCTTCGCCCACGGCTTCATCGGCAAGGTTCCCGCCGTGCTCTCGCTTGGGGTAACCTTCGGCCTGCTCGCTGGTGGCATACTGCTGTCACTGCTCAAGACGCGCAAGGCAGGCGAGCAGGAGCTGGAAATCGTCAGCCGGGAGACCCTGCATGCAGGACGAGGTGAAGATCGAGGCCATTGAAGTCCAGGGCCGGCCCTGGTGGCTGGTGCGCCTGGGCCGCCGCGGCCTGCGCTTTTCCCAGGAATCCCTGGCCCGCGCCTTCGCCGCCCAGTTGCATGTGCGCCGCCAGTGGTGGCAGCAGCGCGGCGAAGACGAACCCAACGAACGCACCTGAGCCCCCGCCCGCCGCCGGCGGGGCGCTCGCAGCGGCGCTAGTGGCTGCGCCGACCCTTGAGCACCTTGACGATCTCGCCGATCAGGTTCACCACCAGCACCCGCTCGCTTTCCGCCAGCTCCTGAAGCAGGTCGCCGATGGCCTCGGCCTGCTCGGCGACGTCGATCGAGTCCTTGCGGAAGAGGTCGCTCAGCGGGCATTCGAGGATTTCCGCGATCTGCCCCAGGCGCTGCAACGTCGGCGATATCACGCCGTTCTCCATGCGGCTGATGGTTTCCTTCTCCACCCCTATCCCCTCTGCTATCTGTGCCTGCGTCAGCCCCTTGGCCCTGCGGCGGTTGGCGATGGCTGCGCCGACTTCATGGACCACGTTCCGACCTTTCATGCGAATTGACCTCATACATCATCCGATATAACGCCTCAAGCCATTTTCAGGGGAGCTTGCGTGCGGCTGAAGGACGCATGACGTCTACAAATGTTTCTTAATAGATCATTGACTAATTGACTTTCCTTTTCACGGGAGAACAGGATAGGGCTGATTGCCATCACTTCGCCCCCATGGCGCAGCCGGTCCGATGGTGGTTTGCCACGAAAGGAAGTCCGCAATGTTGTCCAAGCTGAAAATACGCACGGGAATGCTCATCGTCCTGGCCGCCCTGGCCGCCGCCCTCCTGCTTTCGATCTTCACCGGCTGGAACAGCGCCCGCAGCAGCGACCAGCAGATCCAGTCGCTGAACCGCGTGGCGGTGGAGCGCAACAACCAGTTGCAGAAAGCCTACGCACGCCTGCTGCGCGCGCGCATCGCCATGGCCGGCGCCTTCCTCGAAGCGCGCGCCGGCGATGCCGACAAGGCCCGCGTCAGCGTGCAGCGCAGCGAGGAACTGTTCCGCGAGGCCGGCGAGAGCTTCGCCCGCTTCAGCCAGTCCAATGGCGAGGAGGCGGACTGGCAGGCCCAGGGCAAGGCGCTGCAGGCGGCCTTCAACGACTACAACGCGGTGCTGGTGGAGCAGATGCAGGTGCTGCGCGCCGGCTCGGAGAGCGGCTACATCCAGAGCAACCTCAAGGCGCGCGAGGCCAACGACCGCCTCGACCAGGCGCTGCTGGCCTTCGAAAGCCGGATCGAGGCGCACGCCCAGGCGGTGATGCTCGACGCCCACCAGCGCTACGCCATGGCGCGCGTGGAAGCCATCGCCCTGGCCAGCCTGGCGGTGCTGCTGCTCGGCGCCTGCTGGTGGTTCATCGCCCGTTGCGTGCTCGCCCCGCTGCGCGAGGCCGGCGAGCATTGCGACCGGCTGGCGCTGGGCGACCTGCGCCAAGGCATCGCGGCCGGCGCGGACAACGAGATCGGCCAGTTGCTCGGCGCCCTCGGCCACATGCAGGACGGCCAGCGCGGCATGCTCAGCGGCATCTCCGCCTCGGCCAGCCGCCTGGCCGCGGCCGCCGAGGAGCTCAGCGCGGTGACCGAGGACGGCAACCAGGGCCTGAGCCAGCAACACCGCGAGCTGGAACAGGCGGCCACCGCCGTCACCGAGATGACCAGCGCGGCCGAAGAAGTGGCGCGCAACGCCAGCGCCACCTCGGAAACCTCCCAGGCCTCCAACCAGCTCGCCCAGCAGAGCCGCAACCAGGTGCGCACCACCCTGGAGGAGATCGGCGCCATGGCCGACGGCATCCAGGCCGTGGCCCAGCACGTGCAGACGCTGGAGGCCCAGGCCAACGGCATCGGCAAGGTGCTCGACGTGATCCGCGCGGTCTCCGAGCAGACCAACCTGCTCGCCCTCAACGCCGCCATCGAGGCGGCGCGCGCCGGGGAAGCCGGGCGCGGCTTCGCGGTGGTCGCCGACGAGGTGCGCACCCTGGCGCACCGCACCCAGGACTCGACCCAGGAAATCGAGCAGATGATCGAGGAAATCCAGCAGGGCACCGGGCGCGCCGTCGAATCCATGAACGAAAGCGCCCAGCGCTCGCGGGCGACGCTGGAACGCACCCGCGCCTCGGGGCAGACCCTGGAGCAGGTGTTCGAGACCATCGGCCAGATCAGCGAGCGCAACCTGGTCATCGCCAGCGCCGCGGAGGAACAGGCCCAGGTGGCCCGCGAGGTGGACCACAACCTGCTGAACATCCGCGACCTGTCCACCCGCGCCGCGGCCGGCGCCCAGCAGACCAGCGCCGCCAGCCACGAGCTGTCGCGCCTGGCGGTGGAGCTCAACGACATGGTGCTGCGCTTCAAGCTCTAGCCCCGTTCCTCGACCACCAGGCCGGAGTGCAAGCATGCCGATCCGCAGTATTCCCGACCTCCCCCGGATGCTCTCCGAAGCCCTGGAGCATGCCGAGACCGCTCTTTGCATCAACGACGACGGGCAGCGCCTGCTGTACTGCAACCGCGCCTTCGGCCGGCTGCTCGGCCATGCCCCGGAAAGCCTGGTGGGCCGCCCGTTCGACGAACTGGTGGACGCGCAGCCGGCGGCCAACGGCCGCGTGGAAGCCCTGGTGCGCTGCCATGACGGCCGGCGCATCTGGTGCGGCATCGCCAGCACCGGGCTGAACCGCGCCACCGGCGAGCCCGACCTGCAGCTGCTGGCGCTCACCGAGATCACCCAGTCGAAAATCCACGAGGTGCTGCTGGACCGCCTGCTCGAAGGCATGGCCCGCGACGAGCCGCCGGAACACCTGATGGAAGCTGCCTGCCTGGAGATCGAACGGCTGCTGCCGCGGACCAGCGCCTCGGTCCTGCGGGTGAACGCAGGCCGCCTGCACCCGCTGGCCGGGCCGAGCCTGCCGCCCGCCTACCTGCAGGCCCTGGACGGCCTGCCCCTGGGCGACGGCCCGGGCAGCGAGGGCGCCTGGGCCGGCGAGGTCGAGCGCCATCCGCTGTGGTCCGCCTACCGCCACCTGCTGCCGCCGGAGCTGCGCAGCTGCAGCATCACGCCGATCCGCTCCAGCGCCGGCCAGCTGATCGGCAGCTTCGTCTGCTACGGCCGGGGGGAACAGGCGCCCTGCGCGACGCAACAATGCCTGCTGGACATCTGCACGCACCTCTGCGCGCTGGTGCTGGAGCGCGACCAGGCGCGCACGCGCATCCACCAGCTCGCCTACTACGACGACCTCACCGGCCTGCCCAACCGCCACCTGCTGCAGAACCTGGCCAGCGCCGAACTGGCCGGCGCCGCCGCGCGCCGGCAGGGCCTGGCGGTGCTATACATCGGCCTGGACCGCTTCCGCCAGATCAACGATTCCTTCGGCCGCCCCTCCGGCGACGAGCTGCTGCGCACCATCGCCCGGCGCCTGCGCCAGGCCTGCCGCGACGAGGACCACGTCGGGCGCCAGACCAACGACGAATTCGTCGTCCTGCTGCCGGGCTGCGACCGCGCGGCGGCCGGCGTCCACCTCTCCCGCCTGAAGGCCGCCCTCGACGCGCCCTGGCGCGTCGCCGGCGCGCCCCACAACCCGTCGGCGAGCATCGGCATCAGCCTGTTCCCGGAGGATGGCGAGGACTTCCAGAGCCTGCTGCGCCATGCGGCGATGGCGATGAACCAGGCCAAGGGTAAAGGCAAGGGCCGCGGCGGCCAGGTGTTCTTCAGCGAGGAACTGGAGCGCCTGGCGCAGGAACGCGTGGCGCTGGAGAGCGCCCTGCGCGAAGCCCTCGCCAGGCAGCGCCTGCACCTGAACTACCAGCCGCTGGTGGACATCCGCGCGGGCCGCCTGCGCGGCGCCGAGGTCCTGGCCCGCTGGCACCACCCGCAGCTGGGCAACATCTCCCCGGAGCGCTTCATCCCCCTCTCCGAGGAATGCGGGCTGAGCATCGAACTGGGCCGCTGGGTGCTGCGCGAAGCCTGCCGGCAACTGGCCGAGTGGCGCCACGCGGGCCTGCAGGTGCCGGAGATATCGGTCAACCTGTCCGCCGGCGACTTCCAGGACCCGCAACTGCCCGTCGCGGTGCTGCGTACATTGGAAGAGCACGGCCTGCACGGCACCGACCTGACCCTGGAAATCACCGAAAGCGCGCTGATGGAAGCCGACAGCGACACCCTGGGCGTGCTCGACCAGTTGCACGAACTGGGCATCCGCCTGTCCCTGGACGACTTCGGCACCGGCTACTCCAGCCTGGCCCGGCTGAACCGCCTGCCGGTGCAGGAACTGAAGCTGGACCGCAGCTTCGTCCGCGACCTGGAGAGCAACAGCACCAGCCGCACCCTCAGCGACGCCGTGCTGAACATCGGCCGGAGCCTGGGCATGACGGTGGTCGCCGAGGGCATCGAGAACCCCGAGCAACTGCGCATCCTCGAAGCCCAGGGCTACACGGTGGCCCAGGGCTACCTGCTGTCCCCGCCGCTACCGGCCGAAGGTTTCGCGGCCTGGCTGAAGGCAAGGCAGGTGGCGGGGTGATTCTGTAGGAGCGAGCTTGCTCGCGAACCGGGCAGTCACTGAATTCCCGCGTTCGCGGGAATGACGAGGGGGAAGGATGGTGCCTGACCTCCAAGCCACTCAGGACAGCCCCCTCTCCCTTCAGGGAGAGGGTTGGGGAGAGGGCGCTCTCAACCCCAGCACCTAAGCCACCGGGGAAACCCCGTTAGGCTGCGGCGTATAACCGCGAACGGTTATACGCCCTACGTTTCAGGATGACTCTGGATTCACCGCCCACTCCGAACGGCCCCCTCTCCCTCCGGGAGAGGGCTGGGGTGAGGGCGCTCTCAACCCCCAGCACCTACACCACCGGGGAAACCCCGTTAGGCTGCGGCGTATAACCGCGAACGGTTATACGCCCTACGTTTCAGGATGACGCCGGATTCACCGCCCACTCCGAACGGCCCCCTCTCCCTCCGGGAGAGGGCTGGGGTGAGGGCGCTCTCAAGCCCAGCACCTACGCCACCGGGAAACCCCGTTCGCGAGCAAGCTCGCTCCTACAAAAAACCGCCCGAACGAGGTCCACACACAAAAACGCCGCTTCCCCTTCGGAGAAACGGCGTTCCCGTGACCCACATGGGGCCTCAGCTACCAACCGGCACTCACTTGCCCATGTACTTGCCGATCTCGTACTTGCCGATGGCCATGCGGTGCACTTCGTCCGGGCCGTCGGCCAGGCGCAGGGTGCGCTGCATGGAGTACCAGTAGGCCAGCGGGAAGTCGTTGGAGACGCCGGCGCCGCCGTGGATCTGGATGGCGCGGTCGATCACCTGCAGGGCGACGTTGGGCGCCACCACCTTGATCTGGGCGATCTCGCTCTGGGCGATCTTGTTGCCCACGGTGTCCATCATGTACGCGGCGTTGAGGGTCAGCAGGCGGGCCTGGTTGATCTCGATGCGCGAGTTGGCGATGTGGTCGATGTTGCCGCCAAGGCGCGCCAGCGGCTTGCCGAAGGCGGTGCGGCTGGTGGCGCGCTTGCACATCAGTTCCAGGGCGCGCTCGGCCATACCGATGGAGCGCATGCAGTGGTGGATGCGGCCCGGGCCGAGGCGGCCCTGGGCAATCTCGAAGCCACGGCCTTCGCCCAGCAGCACGTTCTCGTAGGGCACGCGGACGTTCTCGAAGAGCACCTCGGCGTGGCCGTGGGGCGCGTCGTCGTAGCCGAACACCGGCAGCGGGCGGAGGATCTTCACCCCGGGGGCGTCGCTGGGCACCAGGATCATCGAGTGCTGCTGGTGGCGCGGCGCGTCCGGGTTGGTCAGGCCCATGAAGATCATCACCTTGCAGCGCGGGTCGCAGGCGCCGGAGGTCCACCACTTGCGGCCGTTGATGACCCACTCGTCACCGTCGCGCACGGCGTTGGCCTGCATGTTGGTGGCGTCGGAGGAAGCCACGCCCGGCTCGGTCATGGCGAAGGCGGAACGGATTTCGCCGCGCAGCAGCGGCTCCAGCCAGGTGCGCTTCTGTTCCTCGCTGCCGTAGCGGACGAGGGTTTCCATGTTGCCGGTATCCGGGGCCGAGCAGTTGAACGGCTCGGCGCCGATCAGCGAGCGGCCCATGATCTCCGCCAGCGGGGCGTATTCCATGTTGGTCAGGCCGGCGCCGTATTCGGACTCGGGCAGGAACAGGTTCCACAGGCCCTCGGCCTTGGCGCGGGCCTTGAGGTCCTCCATGACCTGGGTCGGCTGCCAGCGGTCGCCTTCGGCTACCTGTTGCTCGAAGACGCTCTCGGCGGGATAGACATAGGCTTCCATGAACGCGGTGACGCGTTCACGCAGATCCTGGACCTTGGCGGAATAGGCGAAATCCATGGGGGCTACCTTCTGGCAGGGGTTTGTCTTGTGTCGAGGAAGATGCTAGAACAGGCAGCACGATTTACCTAGCCTATTATCCGAATCAATGAACATTCATAACCCGCATGATGGTCCGCCATCCCGGGTATGATCCGGCCACAACAATGACAAGCGGAGCCACGGGATGAACCTGAACAAGGTCGACCTGAATCTGTTCATCGTCTTCGATGCCATCTACACCGAAGCCAACCTCACCCGCGCCGGGCAGATCGTCGGCATCACCCAGCCCGCGGTGTCCAACGCCCTCGCCCGCCTGCGCGAAACCTTCAACGACCCGCTGTTCGTGCGCACCGCCCAGGGTATGGTGCCCACGCCCATGGCGCAGAACATCATCGGCCCGGTGCGCAACGCCCTGCAGCTGCTGCGCGTGTCGGTGCAGGAAAGCCGCACCTTCACCCCGCAGCAGGCGAGCAAGACCTACCGCATCAGCATGACCGACCTCACCGAGGCCATCATCCTGCCGCCGCTGTTCCAGCGCCTGCGCCGCCAGGCGCCCAACGTGCACATCGAGAGCTTCCTCTCCAAGCGCCGCGAGACCACCAAGGAACTGGCCGCCGGGCGCCTGGACTTCGCCGTGGACGCGCCGCTGAACACCGACCCGCAGGTGCGCCACGTCAAGCTGATGGAAGACCGCTACGTCTGCGCCATGCGCCACGGCCACCCGCTGGCCAAGCCGAAGCTGAGCCTGGAGGAGTACCTGTCGCTGACGCACATCCAGATCTCCAGCCGCCGCAGCGGCCTGGGCTACATCGACCTGTCCCTGGGCAAGATGGGCCTGCAGCGCAAGATCGCCCTGCGCTCGCAGCACTACCTGATGGCCTCCAACGTGGTGCAGCAGACCGACATGGCGGTGACGGTGCCCGAGCGCTTCGCCCGCCACCACAGCCTGCACTACGTGGACCTGCCGGTGAGCGACGTGCCCAAGCTGGAAACCCACCTGTACTGGCACGAGAGCACCGACCAGGACCCAGCCAACCGCTGGATGCGCGAGCAACTGATCGAGCTGTGCCAGCAGGTCACCGCCCGCGAGGCGCGGGAAGCGCAGCAGTCCTGAAGCCCCTGGAGCCGCCGGCAACCTCGACGCCCGCCGCCCCCCCCAAACGCGCATTGTAGGGCGTACAACCGTTCGCGGTTGTACGCCGTCGCCCCACGCACCATAGGCCCGGTAGTGCCGATTTCGTAATCGGCCAGGGTTTCCGGAACCCCGCCGCGCGAGAACCGGCCACGGTGAGGCGGCGGATAACCGCGAACGGTTATCCGCCCTACGCCCCCGGTAACACCTCTCCCGCCCCTGCCCCCCTTTCCCCCTATCCAAGGTCGGGCCGGCCCTCGCTTGGCCGCATTTCACCGGGCCATGGCCGGATCGGACCTCTCCCTTGTCCGACAATCCTTCCAACAATTACATCAACCAATGACACATTCACCGTGTCAGGCCCTCCGCCCCGCCGGCGCCACTGCCTGTCCATGCCGCCGCCGGGGCTCGTCGAACAACAACAAGGAGTCGCCCATGAACGTCCAGACCGAACCGCTCCGCGCCCACTTCCCCGTCCGGCGCATGGATTTCAGCTTCACCGAGACGCCGAAGTACTGGTGGGACGATCAACCCTTCATGTCGCACTTCATGAACAACCTGTCCTCGCTGTTCCCCTATGGCGAGAAGTTCTTCGTCGACAGCGTGCGCGCCGTGCGCGACCGCATCCAGGACCCGCAGCTGCAGAAGGACGTGTCCGCCTTCATCGGCCAGGAAGCCATGCACTCCAAGGAACACGCGGCCTACAACGAATACGCCGAGGAACACGGCATCGACCTGGAACGCCTGGAGCTGCGCATCAAGCACCTGCTCGGCGCGATCAGCAAGGTCACCACCAAGAAGCAGGACCTGGCCATCACCTGCGCCCTGGAGCACTTCACCGCGACCATGGCCGAGCGCCTGCTGCGCCGCGAGGACCTGAGCACGCAGATGCGTTCGCCGAAGATGTACAAGCTGTGGATGTGGCACGCCATCGAGGAGAACGAGCACAAGGCGGTGGCCTACGACGTCTACCAGCAGGTCTACGGCGGCTACTTCACCCGCACCGCGGTGATGCTGCTGACCACGGTGATCTTCCTCGGCGTGATCGGTGGCTTCCAGATCCACCTGCTGCGCCGCGACCGCCAGCTGTTCAACTGGCGCAGCTGGAAGCACGGCCTGGTCACCCTGTTCGGCCTGCGCAACGGCTACTTCACCCAGCTCGTGCTGCCCTGGCTGGACTACTTCCGCCCCGGCTTCCATCCCTTCGACCACGACACCAAGACGCTGGAGAAGTACTGGAAGGACAAACTCGACTTCGCTGGTTGAGCCGCCCCTTCACCTGTAGGAGCGGGCCCTGCCCGCGAATCGCGCGCAGGGCGCGCTCCTACAGGTGCAGCCCGGCTTCTCGTAGGAGCGAGCTTGCTCGCGAACAAACCCCGCAGCGGAATCTGTTCGCGAGCAAGCTCGCTCCTACGAAGAGCAGCTCGGCGCGGGCGGCTCTACACCCCCAACGCCTGCAACACCGCCGCCCCGGTGAACAGCAGCAACACCTGCCGCTCCGCCAGCGCGCAGACCTCGCCCCGTTGCCCTTCCGGCAATTCCAGGTAATCCAGCGACAGCTGGAACAGCTGCCGGCTGATCAGCCGCGACAGCTGCGCCACCTCCTGCGCCGGCACCTCCGGCAGCAGGCGGAACAGGGCGATGTCCTCGGCCATGTCGGCGCCGAAGTCGTCCATCACCTGGCCCAGCGCCTCGCGCAGCACCGCCGAGGGGCCGTGCAGTTCGCGCACGCCGATGATGAAGGCCTCGGGGTGGCGTTCGACGAAGTCGAAGAACAGCCGCACCGTCTCCTCGCACACCCGCTGGCCGCGGGCGAAGTCCAGGCCCAGCGGGGTGGCCGCCGCGCCGCCCGCCGCCGGCGCGCGCCCGGCCGCCTCGCGGCGCAGTTCGCGCAGCGGCTGGCGCAGCTGGGTGGCGATGTCGCGGATGATCGCCAGGCCCAGGTCATCGACGTCGGCGAAGTGGCGGTAGAAGGTGTTGGGGTTCAGCCCGGCCTCGCGGGCCAGTTCGCGCAGGCCGATGCTGCTCAGGCTGCGCCGGCTGGAGGCCAGGCGCAGCGCCGCCTCCATCAGCAGGCGCTTGCCCGGTGCATCCTGGCGTTGTGTTACCGCGTCCGGTTCCAGACTCATCCTTGCCCCACCTCGCCCACCCTAAAGATTGGTTGCCCGCGAAGTATACAGATGTCTACATTGGCAGCACGTAGACAGTTGTATACGCCTGCACACAAGCATAACAGGAGCCAGGTAAATGGGAACTCAACCTAAGACTGCCGCGGTCAGACACTGCAAGGTGGCCATCATCGGCACCGGTTTCTCCGGCCTGGGCATGGCCATCCGCCTCAGCCAGCAGGGCGAGGACGACTTCCTGCTGTTCGAGAAGGACGCCGGCGTCGGCGGCACCTGGCGGGTCAACAACTACCCCGGCTGCGCCTGCGACGTGCAGTCCCACGTCTACTCCTTCTCCTTCGAGCCGAACCCGGAATGGACGCGCATGTTCGCCCGCCAGCCGGAAATCCGCGGCTACCTGGAGAACTGCTGGAAGAAGTACCGCCTGGAAGGCCGCACCCTGCTGAACACCGAGATCCAGCGCCTGGAATGGGACGAGGCGCGCGACCTCTGGCACCTGCACGACGCCGCCGGCAACCACTACACCGCCCAGGCGGTGGTCTCCGGCATGGGCGCCCTGTCGATCCCCTCGCCCCCCGACCTCAAGGGCCTGGACAGCTTCAAGGGCCACGCCTTCCACTCGCAGCACTGGGACCACGACTACGACCTGAAGGGCAAGCGCGTGGCGGTGATCGGCACCGGCGCCTCGGCCATCCAGTTCGTTCCGGAAATCCAGCCGCTGGTGGCCAGGCTGGACCTCTACCAGCGCACCGCGCCGTGGATCCTGCCCAAGCCCGACCGCGCCATCAGCGACAAGGAGCGCGCGCGCTTCAAGCACTTCCCGCTGGTGCAGAAGCTCTGGCGCGGCGCGCTCTACAGCATGCTCGAAGGCCGCGTGCTGGGCTTCACCTTCGCGCCCTGGGCGATGAAGATGATCGGCAAGCTGGCGGTGCGCTACATCCACCAGCAGGTCAAGGACCCGGAACTGCGCCGCAAGCTGACCCCGGACTACACCATCGGCTGCAAGCGCATCCTGATGTCGCCGAACTACTACCCGGCGCTGGCCGCGCCGAACAGTTCGGTGATCACCGACGGCATCCGCGAGGTCCGCGAGCACAGCATCGTCACCGCCGACGGCCAGGAGCGCGAGGTGGACGCGATCATCTTCGGCACCGGCTTCACCGCCAACGACCCCATTCCCCGCGGCACCGTGTTCGGCCGCGGCGGCGTGGACCTGCTGGACACCTGGCCGCAGGGCCCGGAAGCCTACAAGGGCACCGTCACCCGCGGCTTCCCCAACCTGTTCTTCCTGATGGGCCCGAACACCGGCCTGGGCCACAACTCCATGGTCTACATGATCGAGTCGCAGATCGCCTACGTGCTCGGCGCGCTGAAGCTGATGCAGCGCCGCGAGCTGCTCAGCCTGGAGGTCAAGGAAGACGAGCAGCAGCGCTGGAACCTCAAGCTGCAGCGCGGGCTCAACCATAGCGTGTGGAACACCGGCGGCTGCAAGAGCTGGTACCTGCACCCGGTGAGCGGGCGTAACTGCACCCTGTGGCCGGGCTTCACCTGGCGCTTCCGCCTGCTCACCCGCAGTTTCGACGCCGCCGCCTATCATCTGAAGGCCAGGCCGTTCGAGGAAACCGCAGTCACCCAGCAACCCCGCGCCGAGGAGGTCCCGGCATGAAGTCCTTCGAGAACAAAGTCGCCGCCATCACCGGCGCCGGTTCCGGCATCGGCCGCGCCCTGGCCCGCGAGCTGGCCTCGCGCGGCTGCCACCTGGCGCTGGCCGACGTCAACGCCGCCGGCCTTGAGGAAACCCGCCAGGCCCTGGCCTCCTACGGCGTGCGCATCTCCACCGAGGTGGTCAACGTCGCCGAGCGCGAGCAGGTCCACGCCTGGGCCGACAAGGTGGTGGCCGAGCACGGCAAGGTCAACCTGGTCTTCAACAACGCCGGGGTGGCCCACGCCGGCACCGTGGAAGGCAGCGAGTACGAAGAGTACGAGTGGATCACCAACATCAACTTCTGGGGCGTGGTGTACGGCACCAAGGCCTTCCTGCCGCACATCAAGGCCAGCGGCGAAGGGCACGTCGTCAACGTCTCCAGCGTGTTCGGGCTGTTCTCGCAGCCGGGCATGAGCGCCTACAACGCCACCAAGTTCGCCGTACGCGGCTTCACCGAATCGCTGCGCCAGGAGCTGGACATGGAAGGCGGCGCGGTCTCGGCCAGCTGCGTGCACCCCGGCGGGATCAAGACCAACATCGCCCGGACCGCGCGGATGAACGACAGCCTGGCCAAGGTCACCGGGCAGAACGCCAACGCCGCGCGCCAGCAGTTCAACGACCAGTTGCTGCGTACAACCCCGGACAAGGCTGCCCAGGTGATCATCCGCGGCGTGGAGCGCGACGCGCGGCGCATTCTCATTGGCGCGGATGCACATGCCATCGATGTGATGCTGCGGGTGTTGCCGGTGTGGTATCAGAAGGTGGTTACCGTCAGCATGCGTTTGGCGGCGCGTTTTGCGCCCAAGGGCAAGGCGCGGCCGGAGGGGTATGAGGCCAAGTAGGGGGTGGTGAAAGGAGAAGCCTGCTTCTTGGAGCGGGCTTTTTTCTTGATGGGTATCGCTTCGCTCAACGCCATCCTACGGGGTACATTGCTCTTCGCTCTTCACTCTTCACTCTTCGTAGGAGCGAGCTTGCTCGCGAACAATGGCGTTTCCCGGCGGCTGCGGTGTTTGAGGTTGACTCCGCTCCCTCTCCCCAACCCTCTCCCTGAAGGGAGAGGGGGCTAGTCCGTGCCGAGAGAAGGAATGGTTTCAGCCGGAAACCGTTGGAGTTACCGGCTGACTCCAGAACACCGAACTCTGCCCAACGGTCCCCTCTCCCTTCAGGGAGAGGGTTGGGGAGAGGGGCGTGGTTGAACCACACACCAGCGCAGCCAGGTAACTCCATGGGTTCGCGAGCAAGCTCGCTCCTACAAACAGCCCGCCCCCTTAGAGCCCCATCTGCTTGGCGATGATCTCGTTCATGATCTCCCGCGTCCCCCCACCGATGGAGAGAATGCGGTTATCGCGATACAACCGCTCCACCAGGCTCTCGCGCATATACCCCATGCCACCCAGCAGTTGCACCGCGTCATAGACCACCCGATCCGCGACATCGGTGGCGAAGTTCTTGGCCATGGAGATTTCCTTCACCACGCTCTTCCCGGCAGCCATCTTCGCCGCCTGGCGGTAGGTGAACTCGCGGGAGACCTCGACCTGGGTGGCCATCTCCGCCAGGCGGTGCTTGAGCACCTGGAACTTGCCGATGGGCTTGCCGAAGGCTTCGCGCTCGGCGCTCCATTTCAGGGCTTCCTCCAGGGCCAGTTGGGCGGTCATGTTGGCCATGGTGGCCAGGGCCAGGCGCTCGCTCTGGAAGTTCGCCATGATGCAGGCGAAGCCCATGTTCTCCATGCCGATCAGGTTTTCCGCCGGCACCTTGCAGTCGTCGAAGAACAGCTCGGCGGTGTCCGAGGCCCACCAGCCCATCTTCTTCAGCTTGCGGCCCACCGTGAAGCCGGGCGTGCCCTTCTCCACCAGCAGCAGGCTGACGCCGCCGTAGCCTTCGCCGCCGGTGCGCACCGCCACCGTGTAGTAGTCGGCGCGCACGCCGCTGGTGATGAAGGTTTTGCTGCCGGTCACGCGGTAATGGTCGCCGTCGCGCGCGGCGCGGGTCTTCAGGCTGGCCACGTCGGAGCCGCCGGAGGGCTCGGTGACCGCCAGGGCCATGATCTTCTCGCCGGCCAGCACCTGCGGCACGATGCGTTCGCGCAGTTCCGCGCGGCCCCACTTGAGCAGCGGCGGCAGGCCGATGTCCAGCGAACCCAGGCCGGCCACCAGGCCGCCGGAGCCGCTGCGCATCAGTTCCTCGCTGGCCGCCAGCTTGGCGAACAGGTCGCCCTCGTGGCTGCCGCCGTAGGCTTCGGGGTAGCCGATGCCGAGGATGCCGGCCTCGCCGGCCTTGCGGTAGAGCTCGCGGGGGAACTCCTCGGCTTCTTCCCAATCGGCGATGTGCGGGAGGATTTCCCGCTCGACGAAGCGCCGCACCGAGTCGCGGACCAGGCGGTGGCTGTCGTCGAAGTATTCGGTGAATGCGGACATGGCGGGCCTCCAGGCGGGTTGCCTGAAAACTTACCGAGCGCTTGCTTGGTTTTCAAGGCGAGACTTGCGCCATCGCCTGGGCCGTTTCGGCCCGATGCCTCTGGACTAGACGATCGGCCGGCGCCCGGCCAGGGCGTGGGCCAGGGTGCCGCCGTCCACCAGCTCCAGCTCGCCGCCCAGGGGCACGCCGTGGGCGATGCGGCTGAGCACCAGGCCGCTGCCGGCCAGCAGTTGGGCGATGTAGTGGGCGGTGGCCTCGCCTTCCACCGTGGGGTTAGTGGCGAGGATGATCTCGGCGAAGCTGCCGGCCTTGATCCGCGCTTCCAGCTCGGGAATGCCGATGGCCTCCGGGCCCAGGCCGTCCAGCGGCGAGAGGTGGCCCTTGAGCACGAAGAAGCGTCCGCGGTAGCCGGTCTGCTCCACCGCGAACACGTCCAGCGGGCCTTCCACCACGCACAGCAGCGAGTCGTCGCGGCGCGGGTCGGCGCACTGCGGGCACAGCTCCTCCTCGCTCAGCGTGCGGCACTGCTTGCAGTGCCCTACCCCTTCCATGGCCTGGGTCAGCGCCTGGGCCAGGCGCAGGCCGCCCGTGCGATCACGCTCCAGCAACTGCAGCGCCATGCGCTGGGCGCTCTTCTGCCCCACCCCGGGGAGAATGCGCAGGGCGTCGATGAGTTGGCGGATCAGCGGGCTGAAGCTCATGGGGGAACCGGTCTCGGGATTCAGGAAGGGATGAACGTCGTAGGCACAACTATCTTGCCGGCTGCGCCGAAGTGCCTTTCGTAGGATGGGTCGAGTTTACGAAACCCATGCGGTCGTGGTGATGGGTATCGCTTCGCTCCACCCATCCTACGGGGCTGGAGGAGTTCCGGGGCGACCAGAGGGTACTCAGGACAAGGCGCGAGCGGTGTCGGACAGCGGAGTTTACTTCAGTAAATGAGCATGTCCGGCATCGCTCGCAACGCAGTCATGGGTGCCCGCTGGGCGGCACCTTCACCTTAGAAGGGCATCTTGAAGCCGGGGGGCAGCTGCATGCCGGCGGTCATGCCCGCCATCTTCTCCTGGTTGTTCTGCTCGATCTTGCGCACGGCGTCGTTCACCGCGGCGGCAATCAGGTCTTCGAGGATTTCCTTGTCTTCCTGCATCAGGCTATCGTCCAGGCTGACGCGCTTGACGTCGTGCCGGCCGGTCATCACCACGCTCACCAGGCCGGCGCCGGACTGGCCGGTGACTTCGGCGTTGGCCAGCTCTTCCTGCATCTTCTGCATCTTTTCCTGCATCTGCTGGGCCTGCTTCATCAGGCCGGCCATGCCACCTTTCATCATCTCGATCACCTTTTGTCGTTCAGGGTTGGTTGGGCGCCGGCCTTCAGGCCTTCGCCGCCAGGGGTTCGATGGTACCGGTGCGGACCACCGCGCCGAACTGCTGGCGCATCTGCAGCACGTACGGGTCCGCCTCAATGGAGCGCTCGGCCTCGCGCTGGCGCTCGGCACGCTTGCGCGCCGCGGCCTGGGCGGGGGTTTCCTGCTCGGGCTTGTGGATGGTCACTTCCAGCGTCAGGGTGCGCCCGTGGTACTGGCTCAGCGCGTCGTTCAGGCGGCGCTGCTGGGTGGCGTTGTACAACGCGCTCTGCCCCGGGTCCAGGTGCAGGTGCCAGGTGTCGCCCTCCACCGCGACCAGGGTGCAGTTGGCGCCGATGCTCGCGGTCAGGCCACCCAGGCCCAGGCGTGGGAACAGGTCCAGCCACTCGGCGGCGAGGCCCGTGGCCGGCAGGGCCGCCGGTTCCGGTTCGGGCTCGGGTTGGGCGCTGGCCTGCGACTCGTCGCCGCCTTCCAGGTAGCTGAGCGAATCCATGTCGACTTCATAGTAGTCCTCGGCCGGCGGCGGCTCTTCGTCGCGGTCGTCGTCCTCGCTGTCGGCCATGGCGATAGGCGCCGGTTCGGGCGCCGCAATGGGCTCGGGCGCCGGCGCAGGTTCGGGCTCGACCGGCGGCTGCACGGCGGCGGCCGGCGCGGCGGGTTCTTCCCAGGGCAGGTCGACGACGGGCGCCGGTTCAGCCACGGCGGCTTGCGCTTCGACTACGGGCACCTCGACGGGCGCGACCTGCGGGGCGGGCTCGACGGGTGCCGGCGCGGCCTCGACGACAGGCGCCGGCGCAGGTTCGGGCGCAACCTCTGCCACCGGAGCCGGAGCCGGAGCCGGAGCCGGAGCCGGAGCCGGAGCCGCCACAGGCTGCGGCGCGGGTGCCGGCTGGGCAACGGCGGCGGGCACGGTGGACACCACCGGCACGCTCGCCACGCTGGCAGCGGCTGCCGGCGCCGCAACGGCGGCGCCGGCCACTGGGTTGCGGTTGGAATCAGCCGTGGCCGTGCTGATCCCCAGGTCCTTTAGCGGTGACCTCGGTGGCGCCCCGCCATCGGCCGGGCGGAAGGCCAGCATGCGCAGCAGCACCATCTCGAAGCCGCTGCGCGGGTCCGGCGCCAGGGGCAGGTCGCGGCGGCCGATCAGGCCCATCTGGTAATAGAACTGCACGTCCTCGCCGGGCAGCGCCCGGGCCAGGGCCAGCACCTTGTCGCGGTCGCCCTGGCCGTTGTCGACGGCGTCCGGCAGCACCTGGGCGATGGCCACGCGGTGCAGCACGTTGAGGATTTCGGCCAGCACCCCGCCCCAGTCCGGGCCCTGTTCGGCCAGGTGGCGCACGGCGTCCAGCAGGGCCCGGGCGTCGCCTTCGAGCAGCGCGTGGAGCACGCCGTAGACCTGGCCGTGGTCGAGGGTGCCGAGCATGGCGCGCACGTCGGCGGCCAGCACCTTGCCCTCGCCGAAGGCGATGGCCTGGTCGGTCAGGCTCATGGCGTCGCGCATGGAGCCGTCGGCGGCGCGGCCGAGCAGCCACAGGGCGTCTTCCTCGAAGGGCACGTTCTCGGCGCCGAGCACGTGGCTCAGGTGCTCCACCACGCGTTCCGGCGGCATGTTCTTCAGGCTGAACTGCAGGCAGCGCGAGAGGATGGTCACCGGCAGCTTCTGCGGGTCGGTGGTGGCCAGCAGGAACTTGACGTGGGGCGGCGGCTCTTCGAGGGTCTTGAGCAGGGCGTTGAACGAGTGCGAGGAGAGCATGTGCACTTCGTCGATCAGGTAGACCTTGTAGCGCCCGCGGCTCGGCGCGTACTGCACGTTGTCCAGCAGTTCGCGGGTGTCCTCGACCTTGGTGCGGCTGGCGGCGTCCACTTCGATGAGGTCGACGAAGCGGCCCTCATCGATCTCCCGGCACACCGAGCACTGGCCGCAGGGGGTGGAGCTGACGCCGGTCTCGCAGTTCAGGCACTTGGCCAGGATGCGCGCGATGGTGGTCTTGCCCACGCCGCGGGTCCCGGTGAACAGGTAGGCGTGGTGCAGGCGCTGGTTGTCGAGCGCGTTGATCAGGGCCTTGAGGACGTGGGTCTGGCCGACCATTTCGCGGAACGAACGCGGACGCCATTTGCGGGCAAGAACCTGATAACTCATTGAAATCCATCGCGGCTGGTAGGCGGAAGTGGGCTAATCCTAGCGAAGAGGACCGGAAATTGCACCCGATGCCGGGCCAGGCTTGGCAAGAACCCTCCGAAACAGGCATTGTGTCCTGCTTCCGCACGTCCGGAGCCCGAATGCGCGCACTCCTCCCCGCCCTCCTGCTGGTCGCCGGCCTGGCCCAGGCCGATCCCCGGCAGCTGAGTTTCTCGGTGATCGAGGGCTGGGCCATGCCGCTGGCGCAGGTCGAGGACGGCCAACTGACCGGCGGTATCCTCTTCGAGCTGTTCACCCGCACCGCGGACAAGGTCGGCATGGCCCCGTCCTTCCATATCCTGCCGCGGGCCCGGGTGGAACAGGCCCTGCACAGCCACAGCATCGACGTGCGCTGCTACATCGCCCCGGCCTGGCTCAGCGAGGAGTTCCGCGACTACCGCTGGAGCGTGCCGCTGATGACCCAGCGCGATCTGCTGGTGGCCCGGGAGCGGGCCCCGGTGGACGTCGCCACGCTGGCCGGGCAAAGCGTCGGCACCGTCCTCGGCTACGCCTACCCCTACCTGCAGCTGTCGTTCGCCAGCGGGCGCCTGCACCGCGACGATGCACGCAACCAGGAGCTGGTGCTGAAGAAGCTCGAAGCCGGGCGCTACGACTATGCGGTGTCCAGCGAGGTGGCGCTGAACTGGTTCAACCTCCAGCGGCCGGCCGAGCACCGCCTCTACCCCGCAGCCAAGCTCGACCAGGCCGAACTGGGCTGCATGGTCCTGGACGATCCGCAACTGCCGACCCAGGCGGTGCTCGACGCCCTGGCCGAGCTCAAGGCCTCCGGGGAAATCGAGCGCATTCTCGATCACTATCGCTGACGGTTGTGCGCCACACGTCATGGTCGGGCCTGGCGTAGGGCGAATAACGCTCCGCGTTATCCGCCGTTTGGCCTTGGCCGAACCCTGCTCGAGGGCGAGCCTGAGCATCCTTGTAGGGAGCGCCAGGGTCGGCCATGGCGTTGGCGATGAGGGAGGTGAAGCGGCGTACAACCGCGAACGGTTGTACGCCCTACGCTTCCGGGGCCACCGCTATGCGGGCTTCGCCGCGGCGGATCCACTCGGCGTAGCGTGCCGGGATGTGGCCGTGCACCGCGCCTGCGTTCACCGTGGCGGCGTAGTCGCAGACCGCCTGTTCGCCCTCCCCTTCGCGGCGGTACAGGGTCCAGCGCACCCGGCTGCCCTCGGCCAGGGTGCAGGGCAGTTCGAAGCGTGGCGAGCCTTCGGCGTAGCCGACGTGGAAGTCGTCCGGCATAGGCCCGCCGGGGAAGCCGGCGGCATCGAGGAAGCCGAACATCGAGTCGTGCTGCAGCAGGCTGCGCCGCGCGTAGGGCCAGACGTAGCGGCGCAGGAAGTGCTGGTCGGCGAAATGCCGCGAGGCCAGCGGCTCGGCGAAGAACAGCCGGGCCAGCTGCGCCAGCGGCGGCAGTGCCCCGCCGACGACGCCCCAGAGCCCGGCCAGCAGCAGTTCGGTATGGGTGCCGTTGTCGCGCAGGGCGTGGAAGTGCCTGTCGCTGGCCAGCCATTGGGCCACCGCCTCGGCCTCGCGCTCGCTGATCACCGAGTCGGCGTCGCGGAACAGGATGCGCTGGGCCTGGGCATCGTCCAGGGCGAGGAAGCGCCACATGGGCCCCGGCCACTGGCACGTGGCCTCGTCCACGCGCACCACCTCGCCGCCGTTGTCGAGCAGGCGGCGGACGATGGCCTCGGGCACGCTGTCGTCGATATAGAAGCGGCAGGTCCAGTGCGGGTAGATGCGCGGCTGCTCCAGCACGTTGAGCACCGCCGTCTCGCAGTACTTGGCGCTGGCGCCGAACAGCGAGAAGGCGATGACGTTGCGCTCGCAGGTGGCGGCGCTGGGCGGTGGCGGCAATGCCGGCAGGGCATGGGCGATCGGCGGTTCGACGCCGAACTGGCGCTCGCGCAGGCTCAGCGCGTGCAGGCCGTGGCGGCGCACCTGGTCCCACTGGCGCAGGGCGCAATGGGCGTGGGACAGGGCGTCGAACAGCGCCAGGCTGTCGCCGCCGGCGGCCAGGGCGCGGCCGGCATGCTCGATGGCCTCCTGCCAGCGCTCCAGCTTGATGCAGTTCACCGCCGCGTCGGTCCAGGCCACCGCCAGCTGCGGCCAGCGCCGGGCGGTCTGCAGGCACAGTTGCAGGGCCTGCTCATGCCGGCCCTGGGCGTAGAGGGCGCTGGCGCGCCGGCCGGCGGCCTCGACCTCGCGGCGCTCGCGGTAGCTGGGCGTACGTTGCTTGGCCATGGTTGCCCTCCTCAGCGTTCGCGCAGCGCTTCGCGGGCGCGGTTGAGCGGCTTGGTCAGGTAGTCCCAGACGGTCTTGCTGCCGGTGTGCACGTCCACCGTGGCGACCATGCCGGGGAAGATCGGGAAGCTCCTGCCTTCCTTGTTCTGCAGCGAGTCGGTCTCGGTGCGCACGAACACCCGGTAGTAGTACTGGTCGCGGCGCACCTCGTCCTGGATGGTGTCCGGCGAGATGTGCGTCACCTTGCCCTCCAGGCCGCCGTAGATGGCGTAGTCGTAGGCGCTGATCTTCACCGTGGCGCGCTGCCCGGGGTGGATGAAGGCCACGTCGCGCGGGGAGATGCGCGCCTCCACCAGCAACTGGTCCTCCACCGGCACTATGACCATGAAGCGACCGTTGGGCGGGATGACGCCGCCGACGGTGTTCACTTCGATGTCCTTGACGATGCCGCGCACCGGCGAGAGCACGGTCAGGCGCGTCAGCGAGTCGGCGCGCCCGCGGGTCACCGACTGCTGCGCCTCCACCTCGCCATTGGCCTTGGCCAGCTCCTCGCGGGCCTTGACGTAGTACTGGTTGCGCGTCTCGGTGGCCTTGAGCTCCAGCTCGTTGGCCTGGCGCTTCAGGCGCAGCACCTCGACGTTGCTCGCCGCGCCGATCTCGGCCAGGCGCGTGGTCAGCTTGAGTTCCTTGTTGACCAGCGCCAGGGCCTCGTTGATGCCCTTGAGGCTCTTCTGCAGGCTGTCGCGCCGCGACTGGTACAGGGCGGTCTCGGACTTCACCAGGTCCGGCTCCTCCAGCACTTCAGCCGGGAACACCAGCTTGCCGCCGTCCACTTCCGCCCGAAGGCGCGCGGCCATGGCCAGGGCGGCGCGCAGGCGCGAGGCGCTCTCGCCCACCGAGGATTCGGTCTTGGTGCGGTCGAGCTGGGCGAGCACCTGCCCCGCGTCGACGCGGTCACCCTCCTTCACCCGCAGCTCGGCGAGGATGCCGCCCTCCAGGGACTGCACCACCTGCTCGCGGGAGCTGGGGATCACCTTGCCGGTACCGGTGGAGACTTCGTCGAGCTCGAACAGGTAGGCCCAGGCGAACAGCAGCAGCATGCCGCCGAGCACGCTCCAGACCAGCCAGGCGGCGCGCGGCGCGCGCTCCTTCGCCTGGAAATAGGGGGCCAGGGGCGCGGCCCCGGGCGCTTGAATCGAATTGGCTTGCATGGTCACTCCCGACGCGGGCCAGGGCCCGCGTCCTCTGCGAATTCAGTGGCGGCTCAGGCGACGGCCGGGGCCTTCTCGCCGGGCTTGGCCGCCGGCCCGCCGGCGAGCTTGGCCAGCACCGCCTGCTTGGTGTCGTCGAGGACGACGCGGCCGTTGTCGACCACGATGATCCGCTCGACCCACTTGAGCACCGCCGGGCGGTGCGTCGCCACCACCAGGGTGCGCGAGGCCAGCCACGGCTCCAGGTGGCGGATCAGGCCCTGCTCGCCGACTTCGTCGAGCCAGGCGGTGGGCTCGTCGAGCAGCAGCACGCGCGGCTGGCGCAGCAGCGTGCGGGCCAGCAGCAGGCTCTGGCGCTGGCCGCCGGAGAGGCCGCGGCCACCCTCCTGGACCATGTGCTCCAGGCCGTCGGGCAGCGCCTGCACCAGGCCCAGGGCACAGCTCAGGCGCAGGGCCTCGAGCAGCTCCTCGTCGCTGGCGTTGGGCCGGCCCATGGTCAGGTTGTCGCGCAGGGTGCCGAAGAACAGGTTGGCCTGCTGGCTGAGGAAGGCCACGTCGCGGCGCACGTCGTAGGGGTCGATCAGCTCCAGGCGCAACGAGTCGAGCAGCAGGCTGCCCTCCTGCGGCCGGTACATGCCGGCCAGCAGCTGCAGCAGGCTGGACTTGCCGGCGCCGTTGCGGCCGAGGATGGCCACCTTCTCGCCGGCGGCGATGCGCAGCTGGCCCACTTCGATGGCCGCGCGCTTGTCGTCCTGGCCGTAGCGGAAGCGCACGCCTTCGAGCTGGTAGTCGCCGTGCAGCACCGGGCGGTGCAGGCGCTTGCCGCCCTCGGCGCTTTCCACCGGGCGCTGCATCAGTTCCTCCAGGCCCTCGCGGGCGACCTTGGCCTGCTGCCAGCGCGACATGATCCCGGAGATCTGCGCCAGCGGCGCGATCATCCGCGAGGACAGGATGGACATGCCGATCAGCGCGCCGGTGGTCATGTCGCCGCTCATCACCTGGAAGCAGCCGACCAGCACCACCAGCACGTAGACCAGCGTCTGCACTTCCTGGGTCCAGGCCATGAGCGCGCCGGAGATGAAGCGCTGGCGCATGCTGACGGTGGCCGAGACCTCGTTGAGGTGGTTCCACTGGTTCTGGAAGCGCTGCTCGGCGCGCAGCTGCTTGACGTCCTCGATGCCCTGCACCGCCTCCACCAGGATGGCGTTGCGGATCGCCGACTCGCGCATGCCTTCCTTGGACAGCCGCGCCAGCGGCTTCTGCGCCAGCAGGCCGGGGATCAGCAGCAGCGGCAGCACCGCCAGCGGCACCAGGGCCATGACCCCGCCCACCGACCAGAGCACCACCAGGAACAGGAAGAAGAACGGCAGGTCGGCCAGCGCGCCCAGGGTGGTCGAGGTGATCAGTTCGCGCACCTGCTCCATCTCGCGGATCTGCGAGATGAACGAGCCGGTGGACTTGGACATGGCCTCGTTGCGCAGGCGCAGGGCGTGGCCGAAGACGCGGTCGGAAATGCGCAGGTCGGCGCGCTTGCCGATCAGGTCGGAGATGTGGGTGCGCGCCAGACGCATGCCGAAGCCGATGAGCACCGCCAGCAGCACCCCGCCGAACAGCACCCAGAGGGTCGGCTCGGACTGCGCCGGCACCACGCGGTCGTAGACCTGCATGGAGAACAGCATGGAGGCCAGGGCCAGGACGTTGGCCACCAGCGAGGCGAGCATGACGTCGCCGTAGCGCCGCCAGTCGCGCAGCACCAGGCTCCAGAACCAGTTGGGCTGGTAGGGCTTGATGTAGTCGTCGACGCGCACGTCGGCCACCGCGACTTCGGGGCGCAGGCAGTAGACGCGCTCCACCCGCTCGACCACTTCCTCTGCCGGCAGGGCCTGCAGCACGCCCTGCTCGCCGCTCAGGCGCACGCCGACGCGGCCCTGGCCGTCGATGCTTTCGATGATGCCGACCTGGCCGCCGGAGAACTGCGCCAGCACCGGCAGGCGCCAGGGGTCGAGCACGCCCTTGTCCAGGGCTTCGGCGCGCAGCGTCAGGCCCATGTCGCGGGCCATGTGCTGCAGCTGCCCGTCCAGGTCCTGGCCCTGGCGCCATTGCTGGCCGACGCGGACGCGCTCTTCGGAAACGTCCAGGCGGTAATGCCGGGCCACCATCAGCATGGCTTCCAGCCAGGGGCTGCTGACGGCCTCCGGGCGTTGCGCTTGCGCGGTCATAGGGAATCACTCTCGAGTTGGAAGACGTCGTGCATCCGCCCGGTGGCGTTGATGAAGGCCACCTGGGCGCTCCACAGGTCGTGGCGGGCGTTCACCGAATCGCTCTGCGCCTGGTAGATCTCCTGCTCGGCGTTGAGCAGGTCGAGCAGCGTGCGGGTGCCCAGCGAGAGGTACTGCTCGCGGTACAGGCGCTGGGTGTCGACGATGCTTTTCTGGCGGTCGGCGAGCACGCGCAGGCGCTCGTCGAGGCCGCCCATCTGTTCCTGCAGGGCGACCCACTGGTCGCGGGCCTCCAGCTGCCGGGTGTGCAGGCGCTCCTCGGCCGCCCGCAGCGCCTGGCCGGCGCCGCGCACCCGCGCCGAGGGCGCGCCGCCGGCGAAGAGGTCGTGCTTGACGCCGAGGGTCAGGGTGTAGACGCGCTCGCCGGCCATGTCGCCGGCATTGCCGAAGTACTTGTTGACGCCGCCGTCGACGGTGAAGGTCGGCCGCGTGTTGGAGCGCGCCAGGGACAGCTGGGCCTCGGCCTCCTCGCGCTCGGCCACCGCCATGCGCACGCCGACCGGCATCCGCGGGTTCGGCTCGATCAGCCGCACGGCCTGTTGCAGGCGCTCGGCGGGCACGTCCACGGCGGCCTCGCTCACTTCGCGGCCGATCATGGTGCGCAGCTTGCTCTTCTGCTGGCGCAGCTGCGTCTCGACGGCCAGCAGCGAGGCCTCGGCCGCCTCCACCCGCGACTGCGCCTGGATCAGGTCGGCCTGGGTGCTGGCGCCTTCGCTGGCGCGCTGCCGGGCCAGCTGGCGCAGGCGCTGCAGGCCGTCCACCAGGGTTCGCGCGCTGTCGCGCAGGGCGCGGTAGCGGGCGACTTCGATCAGCGCCTGGGCCGACTGCCGGGCGACCTCGTCCACCTCGCTCATCAACTGGAAGCGCTGCACCTGCACGCCGGCTTCGGCGCCCTTGACCGAGTTGGCCACCTTGCCGAAGTCGTAGACCATCTGCGAGGCGGACAGCGACAGGTTCTGGCCGCTGCCATAGGCGCCCTGCTTGCCGGTGTTCAGGCCGGTCT
Source organism: Pseudomonas sp. A6 (assembly GCF_052367875.1). Lineage (NCBI taxonomy): Bacteria > Pseudomonadati > Pseudomonadota > Gammaproteobacteria > Pseudomonadales > Pseudomonadaceae > Pseudomonas > Pseudomonas sp. A6. Next base: position 4,560,461 of record NZ_CP198970.1, read on the forward strand.
GGATGGTCGGCAGGTAGCCGGCCCTGGCCACGTTGATGGCCTCGCGCTGCTGGCCGAGCTGGGCCGCGGCATCGCGGATCGACGGGTAGGTCTGCACCGCCAGGCTGACCGCGTGCCACAGGTCCAGGGCGCCGCCCTGCCCCGCCCCGGCGTCCGACGGCTGCCAGTCGCGGGTCAGGTGGTCGACCGACAGGTCCAGTTTCTTCCGCGGGGCATCCTGCCACCCGCATTCGGGCTGGCAGAGCAGGCGCTTGCCGCCCTTGCCCTCCGGCTCCGCGCCGAAGACCACCAGCGGGGTGAATGCCAGCCAGGCCAGCGCACCCCAATGCAATTTGTTGAGAAACATCTGAACCACCCTGAAAAATCGAGCCGCAATGCTACGAGTCAGGTCGTGGACATTCTTCGGGAATATCCTGAAAAAGCCTCGGACCACAAAAGGATCGGGCAATAGGCTATTACGCGACACGAATAACCAGACAGTGGATAAACCCATCCTGACTTGTAGGAAATCTCTTATCGTAAAAAATAAGAAAATTCCGATTGATATATTTAAAGAAAACAAAACAGGCCATCTTCCGGCAATAAAAAAAGCCACTGCCAAGGCAGTGGCTTTCTTCGAAAAGGCGCCGTAATAACAATATCAGCGCGGCTCGTTTCCAGAGCCGGAAGTATTGCCGGAAAACGGATTGCTCCAGAGATTTCCCAAGGACTGAAGTTGCGAGGAAGTCCCTTGTGCCAAGCCGGTGAACAACCCGGAGATGGCACCGAAGATCGTGCCCACGGTGACGTTGAGGATAGCGCCGATCGGGTTGCCGCCCAGCAGGCTGGAGAGCCCCTGGGTGATGCCCCCCAGCGCACCGCTCAAGGTGCCGAAGAGCGCACCGCCTATGCTGTCGAGGAAACCGGAGGAGGCTCCGCCGGCGACCATTTCCAGCTCCTGCCCATCGAGTTCTTTCATCATGCCTCCATCATCTAGCGCATAGCGGAGCCTGCCGGATACCGGCAGGCTCCCTGTTCCACCGAACAGATGGGAATGCCACCCAGCCAGGCGGTGGCATTCATTCGGCTCGATGCCGGATCAACGCGGGCCGGTAGAGGAACCGCCGCCGCCCACCAGGCCGCCGAGCAGACCGCCGCCTTGGCCGACCTGCGGGGCCGGAACGTTCATGCTCCACCAACCTTCGGCGTTGGCGTTGAAGGTTTCCAGCGACATGCCCCAGCCATTCACCAGGCCATAGGTAACGGCATGGATAACGCCGAGAACGCCACCGATGACGCCACCGAAGGCACCGCTGGCGACGCCGACGCCCAGAATGCCGCCCACCGAACCACCGGTTACCACGCCCTTCGCCACGCCGGTGCTGAGGGACAGCGGAATCAGCATGATGGCGGCGCCAATACGACCGAAGACATCTTCGAAGATGCCGGCACCGGCGACCATTTCTACTTCTTGCATGTTCAACTCTTGCATTTTCATACTCCTTGCACATTGAGTGCTTATGTTGGCTTTCTTGCTGCGCTACCACTTATGTGGCGCGACCAGGTGATTGTTCTGTATGGAAATACCCATGACAACCTTAAATCGGCGAACTAAATCGCCATTCAGATTTCCTGGCAAAAGGCCATAAAAATACAACCAGCGGAGTTGGAAGTTTCATACAAGACCCTCTTATGAATGTCAGGCGGCATAATTGTCCGAAAGATAATTCGCGCATCGCACATATAAATAATTCACTGCGTCCGAACGGCAAAAAGCCGCTTCGGTACGAACCGAAGCGGCTTTGATTTACCGGCCGGAAATATCCGCTACTTGCCGCCGCGCCTCACTGAAGCGCCCAGAACCCCAGGCGGCCCAATCCCGCCGCCAGTTGCAGGCGGGCGTTCTGCCAGTCGGCCAGGGCGCGGATATGCTGCTCCTGGGCATCGGCGTAGGCGCTCAGGGCGTTGAGCAGTTCGATCATGCTGCCAACCCCGGAGCGGTAGCGCCCGCGGGTCACCTCCAGGGCCTGGTGCGATTGTTCGACCAGGGCGTCGGTGCTCTTCAGGCTGCGGGTATCGACCATCAGCCGCTGGTAGCTGCCCCACACCAGCAGCGATACCTGCTGCTCGGTACCGGCCAGGGCCGCGCGGCTGGCCTCGACCTGGGCCCGCGCGCCGCGCACCCGGTAGTTGCGTTCGAAGCCCTCGAACAGCGGGATGTTCAGTTGCAGGCCCAGGCTCGAATCGCGCTGCCGGGTGTCGCCGTTCAGCGACAGCGGCAGGTCGTTGCGCGCATGGCTGAGGCTGCCGGTCAGGGCCAGCGTCGGCCGGCCTTCGGCGCGCGCCTCGCGGACCTTTTCCTGGGCCGCGTCCAGCCGCGCCTGGGCGGCGATCAGTTCGGGGTGGTGGTTGCGCGCCTGGGCCAGCAGCCGGTCGATGGCGCCGACGAAGCCGGTATCGGGCATCGGCGTCAACTCGCTGGACAGCTTCAGCGCGCTGTCCGGTGCCAGCCCCATGCGCAACGCCAGCGTGCCCAGGGCGTTGTCCAGGTTGCCGCGGGCGCGCACCAGGCGCAGCTCGGACTGGGACGCGGCGGTCTGCGCCTGCAGGCGGTCGGAAAGCGCCGCCGCGCCGGCCCGGTACTTGGCGTCGGCGGCCTGGAAGTTCTCCTCGGCCATGTCCTTGACCTGCTGCGCCGCGGCCAGGGCGTCCTGGGCGGCCAGGGCGTCGTAGTAGACCTGGGCGGCGTTGACGAAGGCGTTCTGCAGTATCGCGTCGTGGCTGGCGTTGGCCGCCACCAGCAGGTGCCGGGCGCTGCGCAACGCGGCGCGGCGCTTGCCGAAGTCGAACAGCACCCAGCTCAGGTCCAGGCGGGCATCGAGGCTCTTCTGGCGGGTCGAGGTCTCGACGCCGTCGAAGTCCAGGTAGTCGGTGCGGCTGCGGCCGTCGCTGGCGCCGACGCTGGCGCCCAGGCGCGGCAGGTACGCCGACCAGGCGACGCCCATCTGCGCCGCCTGGGCCTTGGCCTCGGCCCAGGCCTGGCGGGTCTGCGGGTCCTGGCAGAGCATGCGCTCGATGGCCTCGTCCAGCGCCAGTTCCGCCTGGACGCCGTTGAACAGGCAGGGCACGCCGCCGTGCCGCGCCTCGCTGACCGGCGCCTGGGGCAGCGTGCGCTCGGTGCGGAAGACGTCCGGCCCGGCCAGGGCCGCGGGGCCCGCGGCCAGCGCCAGGGCGAACGGGAGGATGCGCTTCATGCCGGTTCGCCCTCCAGCAGCCCGGGGTCGACGGCCCGCTCGCCCACCACCTTGCCGCCGGTGATGACCACCACGCGGTCGGCCGTGGCGATGGTCTCGGGACGGTGGGCGACCATCACCCGGGTGATGTTCAGCGAGCGGATAGCCTCGTTGACGCGGCGTTCGCAGTCCACGTCGAGGTGGCTGGTGGCCTCGTCGAGGAACAGGATCTGCGGCCGCTTGTACAGCGCCCGGGCCAGCAGGATGCGCTGCTTCTGGCCGCCGGAGAGCACCGTGCCCATGTCGCCGACCAGGGTGTTGTAGCCCATGGGCGCGATCATGATCTCGTCGTGGATGGCCGCCAGGCGCGCGCACTCCATGACCCACTCCATGTCCATCGCCGGGTCGAAGAAGGCGATGTTCTCCGCCAGCGAGCCGGCGAACAGGCTGTCGTCCTGCAGCACCGTGCCGACCACGCTGCGCAGGCCGTCGAGGCCGATCTGCGACAGTTCCATGCCGGCCACGCGGATCGCCCCGTCGGATGGCGGCAGGATACCGAGCATGATGTTGACCAGGGTGCTCTTGCCGCAGCCGGAGGGCCCGACGATGGCCACCGACTCGCCGGCGCGGATGTCCAGGTCGATGCCGTCGAGCACGTAGGGCTCGTGTTCCGAGTAGCGGTAGCGCAGGCCGCGCAGCTCGATGCCGAACTCGCGCTGGCGCAGCAGTTCGGGGTCGATGCCGCTGCCGCCCTGCTCCGGCGCCTCGAGGACGATGTCGGCCAGGCGCTCGCCCTGCAGCTGCAGCATGCGCAGCTCGAAGAACTTGTCGATCAGGCTGCCCACGCGGCTGTCGAACTGGCCCTTGTAGGACTGGAAGGCCATGAGCGCGCCCACGGTGAAATGCCCGTCCATCACCATGTTCGCGCCCAGGTAGATCACCAGCAGGTTCTCGATGCCGAACAGCAGGCCGTTGACCTGGCCGTAGAGCAGCCCCAGCTTCTGCGTGCGCAGGCCGGCGTTGACCTGCTCCACCAGCAGGCTCAGCCAGGTGGCGCGGCGCTCGGTCTGGCGCTGGAACAGTTTCAGCGGGCGCACGCCACGCATGGTTTCGAGGAAGTGCGTCTGCTGCCGCGCGCCATGGATGATCTCTTCCTCGGTGGCGTTGCGCAGCGGCTGGTACGAGACCCAGCGCACCAGGGCGTAGAGCACCATGCAGACGATGGCGATGCTGGCCAGCAGCGGGCTGTAGACCAGCATCATGCCCAGGGTGGCGATGGTCATCAGGCCGTCGAGCACCGCCACCAGGAAGGCCGAGGTCAGGGTGGACTGGATGCTGTCGACGGCGCCGAAGCGCGAGACGATGTCGCCCAGGTGGCGCTTCTCGAAATACTGCGTGGGCAGGTTGAGCAGGTGGGTGAAGACGTTGGCCCGCCACTGCACGTTGAGCAGCGTGCCCATGTGCATGCCCACCCATTGGCGCACGGCGCCGATGATCTGCTGCATCAGCATCATCAGGCCGAAGCCGATCAGCAGCGTGGTCAGCAGGTCGCGGTCGTTGCTGGGGATGACGTTGTCGATGGTCCACTGCATGAAGAACGGGCTGACCAGGGCGAACACCTCCAGGGCCAGCGACAGCAGCAGCACCTGGCCCAGGGAGCGGTACAGGCCGCTGACCTTGCCGAGCATGCCGAGCAGGCGCAGGTTCGGCTTGGCCTCCTTCTTCTCGAAGGCGGCATCGGGCCACAGCTCCAGGGCCACGCCGGTGAAGGAACGCGACAGCGTCTCCACGCCCACCTTGCGGATGCCATGGGCCGGATCGTGGATCACCGCGCCGCGGCGGCTCACCGACTTGAGCACGACGAAGTGCTTGAAGTCCCAGTGCAGGATGCACGGGGTGCGCAGCTTGGGCAGGTCGGCCAGGCCCAGCTTCAGCGGGCGCGTGGCCATGCCCATCTGCTGCGCCGCCTCGATCAGTTGCTTGAGGGTGATGCCCTTGAGCGAGACGTTGAAGCGCTGGCGCATTTCGCGCAGGTCGTGGTGGCTGCCGTGGTAGGCGGCGACCATGGCCAGGCAGGCGATGCCGCACTCGGCGGCCTCGGTCTGCTGGATGCTGGGCAGGCGCCGGCCGAAGCGCAGCGCGAGGGAGTCGAAGATAGCCATACGGCGCGATACCTCAGAGTTTGCCGGACAGGCTGTAGAGGGGTTCGAGGACCCATTCGTAGAGTTTGCGGGTTTCCTGCAGCAGGTCGGCCTCCAGCAGCATGCCGCTCTGCAGCGGGCGCGGCTGGCCGTAGGCGCGCACCTGCTGTTCGTCCAGTCGCACGCGGATGCGGTAGTACTGCTCGCCGCTCTGGCCGACGCCCGGCACGCTGCCGGCCATGGCCGCCAGCTCGTTGTACGGCAGCGAGGTGCGCGAGATGGACAGCACCTTGCCGTTGTGCTGGCCGAATTTCTGGTAGGGGTAGGCCTGGTAGCGGATCCGCGCCGTATCGCCGACCTTGATGAAGCCCACCGCGCGGCTCGGCGCATAGAGTTCGGCGAGCAGTTCGGCGTTCTCGGGGACGATGCTCAGCAGCGGCCGCGAGGGGTCGACCAGTTGGCCGACCTCGGCCAGCACGGCGGTGGCGATGCCCGCTTCCGGCGCGACGATGCGCAGGGTGCGCTTGGCTTCGCTCTCGCCCAGTTGCTGGCGCACGCCGTTGAGCTGGCGTTGCAGCTCGGCGCGCTGGTTGGCGTGGCGCGCGTCGAGCCCGTCGAGGGTGGCCTGTTGTTCGCGCAATTGCTGTTGCAGCGCCGTGCGCTCGCGCTCCAGGCGCTGCAGGGTCTGGCGCTGGCCGAGCAACTCGGCCTGGCGCTGCTGGAACTGGTCCATGGAGATGTAGCCCTTCTCCATCAGCCCGCGGTAACGGCCCTCGGCGTCGCTGGCGATGGCCAGCAGCTTGCGCTGGCTCTGCAGCTGGGCGGCCTGGGTCGTCAGTTCCTCACGCAGGCTGACGACCTTGGCCTGCAGGCTGCGGCGCTCGTCGGCCTGCAGCCGCTGCAGCTTCTCCAGCTGCTGTTCCAGGGACACGCGGCTGGCCTCCAGCTGATGGCTGATGCCGGCCTGCACCGCCTGGTCCTGGCCGCTGTAGCGTTCGCTGGACAGGCGCAGGAGGGTCTGGCCGCGTTCGACCTTCTGCCCTTCGCGGACGGATTTCTCGACGATCACGCCCATCTGCGGCGCGTGCACCTTGGCCTGGCCGTTGACCGGCAGCAGTTGCCCGACCACGGTGCTGCGCTTGGTGTAGCTGCCCCAGATGAAGAAGCCCGCCACCAGCAGGGCGAACAGGGTGGCCAGGGTGGTCAGCACGCTGAAGGACAGTGGGCGTATGAGGATGATCGGGCCCAGCCAGTGGGCGCCCTGCCCTTGCAGGGCCTCGGTGCGGAACAGGGGTGTCTCGGTACTCAAGGTCAGGAGCCTTTGGGTTGTCGTTCGGCGATGGGTCTTTCTACCGGCGGAGCACGGGCGGAAACACCGGGGATGTCCGAATCTGGGGAAGCAAAACGACCTACATCAGCCAGATTTTTCTGAACTTCGAAGAAAGGCCGCCGGGCCGATGCGGGGTCACGAGCCTGCTCGCGCCCGGGAAGAAAAAAGCGGCGCCACCAAGGGGGAGAAAATTCGGCGCCGCTGAAAAACGGATCGGTGCCCCGGCGCAAGCGCCGGGGCGGTTCAGGGCCTCAGACCATGATCTGGTGGTTCTGGATCAGGTTCAGCAGGTCGGTACGCACGCCCATCAGGGTGATCAGGTCGGTGGAACCGACCTGTTGGCCGATGCCGTCGCGGTCGACGCTGATGATGGTGTTGTTGCCCTCGACGCGGCTCGACAGGTAGTCCAGCAGCCCCTGGGACGAGGCATCCAGCTGCAGCACGCCGTCATCCCGGACCAGGCTGACCGGGCCGCCGTAGCCGAGCATCCCGCGCAGGTCGATGATGTCGGCGTTGCTGTTGTTCAGCACGTTGCCCAGGCCGAAGCCGAACACCATGTCATGGCCGTTGCTGCCATCGGCGGAAACGTCCCAGGCATCGACCGGACGATAGGCCAGGGTGTCGTTGCCACCGCCGAAGAGGTAATAGATGTCGTCGCCACCACGGCCTTCGAAGCGGTTGCTGGCGGCGTTGTCCATGAAGGCGTCGGCGTACCAGCTGCCCTTCACGGCCTCGATGCCGATCAGGGTGTCATTGCCCATGCCCAGCGACTGGCCGCTCTGCAGGTTGACCTGCACGCCCTGCTTGGCGAACTGGTAGTCCACCTCGTCCAGGCCCTGGGTGGCGCTCCAGACCTTGCTGCCGTCGGCCAGCAGGTTCCAACCGCCGCCGCCATTGATGACGTCGTTGCCTTCGGTGGCCATGAAGCTGTCGTTGTAGCCGGTGCCCACAGTGCCCGCGCCCTGGCTGTCGAAGCTCACGGTCGGCTTGCCGGCGGTCAGCACGTAGGCGTGCTCGGCGGCGCCGGTGACCAGGTTGCCCCAGGTCGGGTTGACCAGGCCCAGGTCCTCTTCGAAGCGGGCCGGGACCATGTTGCCGTTGCCGATGGCGGGCTCGGCCAGCAGCTTGGCGCTGTAGGTCTGGTTCGCGTCCAGGCCGTAGAAGTACACCAGGCCGGAGCTGTCGTTGGTCACGCCGGACTGCGGGTTGAGGATCTGGCTGGCGACCAGGCGGCCCGCCGCGTCGAACAGCTGCACGGTGTTGCCGAAGTAGCTGTTCATGCCGTTCTTGTCGAGGATGCGCAGGATCAGGCTGGTGCCTTCCACCACGTGGTTCTCGTTGCGGATCAGCACCGTGGGCGCCGAAGCGGTATCCAGGCCCACATGCTCCTTGCCGGAGGTGCGGTACAGCAGCAGGTCGATGGCGCCATCGAAGTCATAGTCCACCGCCACCGCGCCGGTGACGTTGTCGTAGGCCTCGTTGCCCAGCAGCTGGCCGCTGTTCATCCAGTCGCCATTGCCCTGGTTGATGAACAGCACCGGCGTCATGGCGGCATTGGTGCCGGACCAGGAGGTGTTCTGCCGCGGCGCCTCGAGGACGTCCATCTTGCCGTCATGGTTCCAGTCCACGGCGAAGGACGGGCCGCCGTCGAAGTGCACCAGGTTGCCCTTCTGGTCCTGGCCGAGGGCGTCGTTGAAGAACAGCGGGTTGTCGTTGTCCATCCCCAGCCACTTGCCGTTGGCGTCGTTGCCCAGGTTGAGAATGATGCGGCTGTCGTCGGAGTTGCCGTTGTAGCCGGTGGAGCTGCGGGTGCCGCGGGCCAGGAACAGGTCCAGGTCGCCGTCGCCGTCGAAGTCGGCCCAGGTCATGGCCACCGAGTTGTTGCTGACCTGCTTGGCATCCAGCGTGCGGTCGTCACGGAACACGTTGGCGAAGTTGCGCGACGACTCGAAATCGCCGTTGCCCTTGTTCTGCAGCACGGTCAGGGCGGTGTAGCCGTAGTAGTCGCCGTGGCCGGCGAGGTCGACGCTGCCGTTGTTGTCGATGTCGACGCCGCTGATCTCCGAACCCCACCAGGCCTTGTTGCTGTGGCTGGACTTGAGCACGCCGTCCTTGTTGTCGATGCGGCCGAAGGAGCCCTGCTGGTTGTCGACGTAGATGAAGTCGGTGTAGCCGTCGCCCTGGGCGTCCCAGGCGATGATGCCGCCGACGTTGTTGTTCTTCGACTTCTGCAGCGAACCGGCGCTGTAGGTGCCGTCGGCCTTGGCGGTCCAGATCGGCAGGGTCCAGGAGGCGCCGCTGGTCATGGCCAGCACGTCCATCAGGCCGTCGCGGTTGTAGTCGGCGAAGGTGGCGTTGCTGAGCATGTGGCCGTCGCCGTCGTGGGTGACGTCGTAGGGTTCGGCCAGGTAGCTGGCGCGATAGTTTTCGCGGTCCAGGCCGCTGTACACGTGGCCGGCGTTCTTATAGGCGGTAGAGCTCAGGGCGTAGCCGGTGCTCTGGAAGAACGACCAGGTGCCGTCGGCGCTCATGGCCATGGCTGCGGTGTTGGAGCCGCGCACCGAGGCGACCGTGCCGCCCCAGCCGGTGTCATGGACGCTGAAGCCGGCCTCGTTGACCGGGCGGTGGGCGTCGGTCAGCACCTGCGGGCCGAAGCCGGAGTTGTTGCCGGCCACGTCCCAGGTGACGAAGCCCAGTTGCTGCTGGCCTTCGGGCAGGATGGCGTCGAAGCTCCAGCGGCCGTCGTTGCCGGCCACGGCGTAGCCGACGATCTTGTCCAGGCCTTCCTGGTAGCGGCCGTCGCGGTTGACGTCCTGCACCAGGGCTACGGTGGCGCCAGCTTCGGCCAGGCCGTACTGGGCGCTGGAGTAGTAGGCGCGCTCGCCGCTGAGGGTCTGCGTACCGAACTGCGGGGCGAAGGCGAAGGGCACCGGCGAGTCGATGTCGACGACCAGGGTGCGCTCGCCCAGCTCGACGCTGTTGCCGGCGTTGTCGGCCACCCGCAGTTTCACGCCCAGCTGCTGGCTGGCCGACAGCGGTTCGCTGGTGTAGCTCCACAGCTGGCCGCCGTTGGACATCAGCGTCTCCCAGGTCTTGCCGCCGTCCAGGGACAGTTGCAGGTGCTGGCCGATCTGCAGCGCGGCGCTGAGCTTGCCGGACAGGGTGACGCTGTTGTCACGGGTGATGAAGTCGTTGTTCTGCGCGCTCTGCGCGTTGCTGTACTGGCCGGCGATCTCCACCGCGGTGTCGGTGCCCAGCTCGATGCTGGAGTACATGTCCGGCAGCGGGTTACCGGCGTCGAAGACCACGTCCTGGGCCGCGTAGCTGCTGGCCACCGGGTTGCCCTGGGCGTCCAGCACGCGCATTTCGTAGCGCACCTGGGTGCCGAGGTTGTGCACGCTGGGGTCGATGTAGATCCAGTCGGTGCCGAAGGCCTGCACGGTCTTCCAGCTGTTGCCGCCATCGACGCTGACCTGCAGCTTGGCGCCGGCCGGCAGTTCCTCGCTGAGGGTGCCCAGCAGGGTGATCTTCGAGGCGCTGGTGATGTAGTCGCCTTCCACGCCGGTGTCCGGGGTGATGCCGATGATGCTGACCTTGATGCCTTCCACCGGCTGCGGGGTCACCTCGCGGCTGATGGTGATCTGCTGGGCGGTCATGGCGCCCTGGTTGCCGGCGGCGTCGATGGTGCGCAGCAGGTAGGTGTAGTTGCCGTTCTGCAGCTCGCGCACGTCCTGGTATTGCCAGTAGGCGCCGCTGACGGAAGCGACGTCCTGCCAGGTGGCGCCGGTGTCCAGGCTGATCTGCAGCTTCTCGTTGGCGGCCAGGGCGGTGCTCAGGCTGCCGAACAGCATGGGCGTGGAGTCCGCGGTGACCAGCGGTTGCTCGGGCAGGGCTTCGGAAACGTTCTGGATGGTGGCCTGGGCGCTGGGCGGGGTGAGGTCGAGGATGAAGCTGAAGGGCGGGCTGAAGTCGCTTTCCAGACCGTTGCTGCTGTCGGTAGCGGTGGCGCGCAGCACCTGCACGCCCTCCTCGCGCAGTTCCTCGGAGGGGGTGAAGCGCCAGGAGCCGTTGCCCTGGACGATGGTGCTGCCGATCACCCGGTCGCCGTGATAGACCTTGATCAGGTCGCCGGCGGCCGCGCCGTTGCCGATCAGCGTCGGCGTGGTGTCGTCGGTGTAGCCGTTGAGCTGGACGATACCTTGGTAGGCCGGCGTACCGGCATCGTCGAGCACGTAGCTGATGTGCGGGGCGGGCGGCGCTACGGGCACTTCGAGCGGGTCGTTCTGGGCGAACACGGCAGCGGCCGCCTCGCGGGACAGGTTCTTGCTGACAGTCATGTGGTACTCCTGAGTCTAGTGTCGAACGGCGGCGGGCCGGGCCCGCCGCCGTTCGTTTGGCAGGCCTGCCGCTTGGCCCCGTCTGTGCGGGCGTCCGGCAGGCGAGGGAGGATGCTAAAAGGCCACCGCTGCCGTGTATCTAAGGCGCTCCCTAAAGTCCGGCGGCATTGGTCGGCGGCTGTCGGTGGGGGGCGGAAAAGGTTGTTCGCGGAGGGGGCGGGGCGTTCATGGCGGGATGGGGGGAGCCTCGGCGCCCCCATGGGGAGCGGTGTTCTGGCCGGCGGCGTATAGCCGCGAACGGTTATGCGCCCTATGGTTCCAGGGGCGCATGGTCGTGGCGCGTCCCGCGCTCGCGGGAATGACGAGGGGGCTGGGAGTCTCAGGATGACTTCGAATTCACCGCCCGCTCCGAACAGCCCCCTCTCCCGCTTGCGGGAGAGGGCTGGGGAGAGGGTGCTCTTTTGCAGAGCCTCAACCTTTGTCCCGACCTCAATCCCCGTCATTCCCGCGAACGCGGAAACCTAACTGCCTCGGCTTGGACGTTTCTGCGCCGCTCCGAGTTTGCCCGACCGTCTTATTTCGCCCCTCGGGCGAGTCCCTTTTGTCAAACGCCACAAAAGGAACCAAAAAGGCTTGCCCCGCATACGGGCCCGATAAAGCCGGGCTACCCTCACGAATTCCCCCGCCACGGAGGCCCGCCCCGAGGGTACGTCCCTGTAGCCCGCGGGGCTCTCGCGACATCCATGTCGCATGACCTCCTGAGCGCGGGTTTCGCTCGGCCTTCTGAAGGGGCACTCCGGTGCGCGCGGATGTTTCTCTGGAAGTCCAAAAGCAAAAGCCAGAGCAGGGCTGCTTTTGCTCTTCGTAGGAGCGAGCTTGCTCGCGAACCGCCCGTCACTGGATTCCCGCGTTCGCGGGAATGACGGGGTGGGGTTCGGAGTAGCAGGATGACTCCGAACTCCCCGCCCACTCCGAACGGCCCCCTCTCCCGCTTGCGGGAGAGGGCTGGGGAGAGGGCGCTCTTGAACCCAGCACCTAAAGCTCTCGGGAAATCCGTAGGGCGCATAACGCCTACGGCGTTATGCGCCGAATCGCGGACAGAGTCCGCTCCTACGGTTCCAGGGAAGCACGGGCGTAGGAGCGGACTCCGTCCGCGATTGGATTCACCGGCCACGCCGGACGCTCCGGTGGCACGAACAGCCCCCCCTCCCTCCGGGAGAGGATTGGGGTGAGGGCAACGGCCTTCGCCGATGCTCCATCACCGAACCTCCGCTCGCTATTCCACCGGCCGGACATGGCGACGGATATCGCTTCGCCCTCCCCCATCCGACAAGGCGTTTTTCAGGCGAAAAAAAACGGCACGGGCTTGCGCCCATGCCGCCTGAAAACCGGTCCGCCCGGCGCCGAAGCGCCGGGACGGGCCGGGTCGGTCAGACCAGCTGCTGCTGTTGCAGCGCCAGCAGGTCCTGTTTCACCAGCACGCTGTCGGGCACTGGCGCCTCGGCTGCCGGCGGGGTTGCCGCCACGCCCGGAGCCTGCGCCCCGGCCGGTGCCTGCAGCAGGCCCTGCAACGACAGCGGCTGCGCTTGCGCGACCGGCTCCTGGTGCAGTTCCAGCGCCGCGAACAGCCCGGCCATCAGCGCTTCCTCGCCCCCCAGGGGCTCGGCCAGCACCTGCGGTTGCAGCACGCTGTCCTCGAGGAAGATGGTGAACGGACCGGTGGGCGCCAGCCCTTCGGCCGCGGCCACCAGGCTCACGGAACCATCGGGGTTGGCCAGGAGGCTCAGGTCGCTGGTGGTGATGTACCAGTAACCATCCTCATCCACCGTCTGCGAGCCCACCGCTACGCCGTTGGCATAGAGCGTCACGGTGGTGCCCAGCGGCGAGGAACCCTTGACCGTCAGAGTCACGTCCTCGGTGAAGTCCTCCTTCTGCAGGTAGACGCCAGCGACGTCGTCGCGCACGTTGATGATCGACGGGTCGGCAGCGATCGGCAGGGCGATGGTGAAGTCCCAGGGCTCGCTGAGCGGGCCCATGTTGCCGGCTTCGTCCACTGCGCAGGCCTGCAGGCTGTGCTTGCCCGACTGCAGTGGCAGGCGCGGTTCGAACGCCCACTCCAGGGTGGTCTGGTTGACCGTGGCCGAGCCGAGGAACTTGCCATCGTCGTAGACGTACACGTACTTCACGCCGAAGGTGTCGACCTGGCCATAGAAGTTCGGCCAGGGGTCGTCGGTCTTCCCGCCCTTCGGCACATCGCCCCAGTCCGTCTCGGGGTTCGGTCCGATCATGTCGTACAGCCCCAGGTTGGTGACACGGCCCGGCGCGGTGACATCCACGGTGAAGTTCCAGCCGACGCTGCGCTCGCCTTCGTTGCCGGCCTCGTCCACGGCGGCGGCGCTGAAGCGATGCGCGCCTTCGTAAAGCGCCTCTTCCGGCGTGAAGCTCCAGTTGCCCTCGGCGTCCACCGAGACGCTGGCGATCAGCAGGCTGCCGTCGTAGATGTTCACCCACTTGGCGCCGATGGCCTGGCCGCTGAAGGTCGGCGTGGCGTCGTTGGTCAGGCCGCTCTGCTCGATGGTGCCGGTGATCAGCGGCTCGTCGTCGACCAGGTCCAGAGCCGTGACGGCCTCCGGTGCCTGGGTGTCGACGGTGAAGCTCCACTCGAGGCTTTCGCTCGGCGTGCCGCTGGCGGTTTCGGCCACCAGGCTCAGGTTGTACTCGCCGTCGGCCAGTTCCGGCAGCTCGAACTGCCAGTTGCCGTCGCCATCGACCAGCGCGCTGCCCAGCAGCGTCTGGCCGTCATGGATGAGCACCCGCACCGCGCCGTTGCCGGCCGTGCCGGAGAGCATCGGCTGGGCGTCGTTGGTCAGCCCGCCCTGGGCGATCTCGCCGAGAATGCCTTCGACATCGTCGTACACCGAGTCGAGACTGAGGGTCGGCACCTGGGCCTGCACCGTGAAGTCCAGCGACTCGCTGGGCTCGCTGGCGTTGCCGGCCGGATCGGTGACCACCACGCTGAGGCTGTGGTCGCCCTCTTCCAGCGGCTGTTCCGGGGTGAACTCCCAGTTGCCGTTCTCGTCGATCACGACCGTACCGATCACTTCACCGTTGTCGAGGATGCTCACGGTGTCGCCCGGCTCACCCGAACCGCTGAGGGTCGGCTGGGTTTCGTCGGTCACGCTGCCCGGCTCGATCGGCCCGGTGATGGCGCCGGTGTTGTCCTCGGCGGTCACCATGCCCGGTTGTTCCGGCGCGGTGGTGTCGAGGATGACGGAAACCGGGGTGGTCTCGTCGCTGTGACGGCCGGCTGCATCCTGCGCCTTGGCGGTGATGACCTGTTCGCCATCGCCGGCCAGCGGCAGTTCGGCGCTCCAGTTGCCGTTTTCGTCGGCGACCGCGCTGGCGGCCAGTACCCCGCCGACATACAGCAGCACGAGGTTGCCGGCATCGGCGGTGCCCTTGAGCGACAGGCTGGTGTCGTCGGTGACATCGCCATCGTTCAGCAGACCGGTGACCGAGCCCAGGTCGTCGCGGATTTCATCGATGACCGGCGGCTGCGGCAGATCGGTTTCCTCACCCACCAGGGTGAAGGCGATGCTGTCGCTGGCCTCGCCGATCTGGCCGATGGCGTTCACCGGACGGACCGAGATCGCGTGTTCGCCGGAAGCCAGTTCCGGCGCCTGGAAGCTCCAGTTGCCTTCGGCGTCCACCGCGGCGGTGCCCAGCAGGGTTTCGCCGTCGTACACCTCCACGTACGTCGCCTCGCCTTCGACATGGCCCTGCACGAGCGGGGTGGCGTCGTCGGTGGAGCTGCCGTTGGCGATGGCGCCTACGACCGGACCGAAGTCGTCGAGCAGTTCGATACGGTCGATGACCATGGCCGGCACGCTGCTATCGACGCTGAAGTCCAGGGACTCGCTCGGCTCGCTGGCATTGCCGGCCGGATCGGTGACCACCACGCTGAGGCTGTGGTCGCCCTCCTCCAGCGGCTGCTCGGGAGTGAACTCCCACTGGCCGTTTTCGTCGATCACGGCCGTGCCGATCACTTCACCGTTGTCGAGGATGCTGACGGTGTCGCCCGGCTCACCCGAACCACTGAGGGTCGGCTGGGTTTCGTCGGTCACGCTGCCCGGCTCGATCGGGCCAGTGATGGCACCGGTGTTGTCCTCGGCGGTCACCATGCCCGGCTGTTCCGGCGCGGTGGTGTCGAGGATGACGGAGACCGGGGTGGTCTCGTCGCTGTGACGGCCGGCTGCATCCTGCGCCTTGGCGGTAATGGCGTGTTCGCCATCGCCGGCCAGCGGCAGCTCGGCGCTCCAGTTGCCCTGTTCATCGGCGGTGGTGCTGGCGACCAGTTCACCGTTCACGTACAGCAGTACGAGGTTGCCGGCATCGGCGCTGCCGTTGACGGTCAGGCTGGTGTCGTCGGTGACATCGCCATCGTTCAGCAGGCCGGTGACCGAGCCCAGGTCGTCGCGGATTTCGTCGATGACCGGCGGCTGCGGCAGCGGGGTTTCCTCGCCCACCACGGTGAAGCCGATGCTTTCGCTGGCTTCGCCCACTTGGCCAATGGCGTTCACCGGGCGGGCGGAGATGCTGTGCTCGCCGCTCTCCAGTTCCGGCGCCTGGAAGCTCCAGTTGCCGTCGCCGTCCACCAGGGCGGTGCCCAGCAGGGTTTCGCCATCGTAGATTTCCACCCAGGCGGCTTCGCCTTCGACATGGCCCTGTACGAGCGGCGCGGCGTCGTCGGTGGAATCGCCGTTGACGATGGCGCCGGTGACGGGATCGACGTCGTCGATCAGCTCGATGCGATCGATGAGCATCGGTGCCACGCTGCTGTCGACGCTGAAGTCCAGGAACTCGCTCGGCTCGCTGGCGTTGCCGGCAGGATCGGTGATCACCACGCTGATGCTGTGGTCGCCCTCCTCCAGCGGCTGCTCAGGCGTGAACTCCCACTGGCCGTTCTCGTCGATCACGACCGTGCCGATTACTTCACCGTTGTCGAGGACGCTCACGGTGTCGCCCGGCTCGCCCGAACCACTGAGGGTCGGCTGGGTTTCGTCGGTCACGCTGCCCGGCTCGATCGGTCCAGTGATGGCACCGGTGTTGTCCTCGGCGGTCACCATGCCCGGCTGTTCCGGCGCGGTGGTGTCGAGGATGACGGAGACCGGGGTGGTCTCGTCGCTGTGACGGCCGGCTGTATCCTGCGCCTTGGCGGTAATGGCGTGTTCGCCATCGCCGGCCAGCGGCAGTTCGGCCGTCCAGTTGCCCTGCTCGTCGGCCACCACGCTGGCGGCCAGTTCGCCGTCGACGTACAGCAGCACCAGATCACCCGCGGCAGCACTGCCGTTGACGGTCAGGCTGGTGTCGTCGGTGACGTCGCCATCGTTCAGCAGACCGCTGACCGAACCCTGGTCATCGAGGATTTCGCTGATGACCGGTGCTTCCGGCTGTGCGACCTCCGGGCCCACCACTTCGAAGCGGATGCTTTCGCTGGCTTCGCCGGTCTTGCCGAGGGCATCCACCGGCACGGCGCTGAAGACGTGCTCGCCGCTTTCCAGCTCCGGCGCCTGGAAGCTCCAGTTGCCCTGGGCGTCCACCGCGGCGGTGCCCAGCAGGGTTTCGCCGTCGTAGACCTCCACGTACTTCGCCTCGCCTTCGACATGGCCCTGCAGCAGCGGCGTGGTGTCGTCGGTCTTGTCGCCATCGGCGATCAGGCCGGTGAGCGGACCGAAGTCATCCACCAGCTCGATGCTGTCGATGACCAGGTTGGCTACCGCGGTGTCCACGGTCAGTTCGAACGGACGGGTCGGTTTGCTTTCGTTGCCCGCGGCATCGCTGGAAGTAACGGTCAGGCTATGGGCGCCATCGGCCAGTTCCGGCAGTTCCAGGCTCCAGTCGCCGTTCTCGTCGGCGAGGGTGCTGCCGACCAGGACGTCATTGTCATAGACCTTGACCAGGCCGTTGGGCTCGGCCTCGCTGCCCTGCAGGGTCGGGGTGGCGTCGTCGGTGGTGTCACCGCTGGCCAACGATCCCTGGAGCAGGCCGGCGTTGTCCAGCACGGCGTCGAGGATCGGGCGGTCCGGGGCCTTGGTGTCGATCACCAGGCTGAACTCGGCCTGGGCGGTGGCGCCGGTGGCGCTCTGCACCTCGGCGGTGTAGTGGTGCTCGTCGTCGGACTGGCCCACCGACAGGCGCAGGCTCCAGTTGCCTTCGGTATCGGCGACCACACTGCCGAGAACGAACCCGGCCTCGGAGATGATCACCAGCGCGCCCGGGGTGGCGGTGCCCACCAGGGTCGGCTGCCGGTCATTGGTGACGCCGCCGTTGGCCACCTCGCCAGTGATGCTCTCGACCTGGTCGAGGGCCATGTCGATGGTGACGAACGCAGGCGTGGAATCCACCACGAAGTCCAGGGCCTCGCTGGGCTCGCCAACGTTGCCGGCCGCATCGGTGATGACCACGCTGATGCTGTGGTCGCCGTCCTCCAGCGGCTGTTCCGGGGTGAACGTCCAGTTGCCGTTCTCGTCGACGGTGGCGGTGCCGATCTCCTCGCCATTATCGAGGATGCTCACGGTATCGCCCGGCTCGCCCGAACCGCTGAGGGTCGGCTGGGTTTCGTCGGTCACGCTGCCCGGCTCGATGGGACCGGTGACGGGGCCGGTGCTGTCCTCGGCGATCACCATGCCCGGCTGTTCCGGCGCGGTGGTGTCGAGGGTGACGGAGACCGCAGCGGTCTCTTCGCTGTGGCGACCGGCGGCGTCCTGCGCCTTGGCGGTGATGACCTGTTCGCCATCGCCAGCCAGCGGCAGTTCGGCAGTCCAGTTGCCCTGCTCGTCGGCCACCACGCTGGCGGCCAGTTCACCGTTCACATACAGCAGCACGAGGTTGCCGGCCTCGGCGGTGCCCTTGAGCGACAGGCTGGTGTCGTCGGTGACGTCGCCGTCGTTCAACAGGCCGGTGATCGAACCCACGTCATCGCGGATTTCGTCGATGACCGGCGGCTGCGGCAGATCGGTTTCCTCACCCACCAGGGCGAAGGCGATGCTGTCGCTGACTTCGCCCACTTGGCCGATGGCGCTCACCGGACGGGCGGAAATGCTGTGCTCGCCGCTCTCCAGTTCCGGCGCCTGGAAGCTCCAGTTGCCTTCGGCGTCCACCAAGGCGGTACCCAGCAGGGTTTCACCGTCGTAGATTTCCACCCAGGCCGCTTCGCCTTCGACATGGCCAACCACGGTCGGGGTGGCGTCGTCGGTGGAACTACCGTTGGCGATGGCGCCTACGACCGGACCGAAGTCGTCCTGCAGTTCGATGCGATCGATGACCATCGGGGCCACGCTGGTGTCGACGCTGAAGTCCAGGGACTCGCTCGGCTCGCTGGCGTTACCGGCTGGGTCAGTGACCACCACGCTGATGCTGTGGTCGCCCTCTTCCAGCGGCTGCTCAGGCGTGAACGCCCACTGGCCGTTCTCGTCGATCACGACCGTGCCGATCACTTCACCGTTGTCGAGGATGCTGACGGTGTCGCCCGGCTCACCCGAACCACTGAGGGTCGGCTGGGTTTCGTCGGTCACGCTGCCCGGCTCGATCGGGCCAGTGATGGCACCGGTGTTGTCCTCGGCGGTCACCATGCCCGGCTGTTCCGGCGCGGTGGTGTCGAGGATGACGGAGACCGGTGCAGTCTCGTCGCTGTGGCGGCCAGCTTCATCCTGCGCCTTGGCGGTGATGACCTGTTCGCCATCGCCAGCCAGCGGCAGTTCGGCGGTCCAGTTGCCCTGCTCGTCGGCAGTGGTGCTGGCGACCAGTTCGCCGTTCACATACAGCAGCACCAGGTTGCCAGCATCGGCGCTGCCGTTGACGGTCAGGCTGGTGTCGTCGGTGACGTCGCCATCGTTCAGCAGGCCGCTGACCGAGCCCTGGTCATCGCGGATTTCGCTGATGGCCGGTGCGTTCGGCAGGGCGACCTCCGGGCCCACCACTTCGAAGCGGATGGTTTCGCTGGCTTCGCCGGTCTTGCCGAGACTGTCCACCGGTACGGCGCTGAAGGCGTATTCGCCGCTTTCCAGCTCCGGCGCCTGGAAGCTCCAGTTGCCCTGGGCGTCCACCGCGGCGGTGCCCAGCAGGGTTTCGCCGTCGTAGATTTCCACGTAGGCGGCATTCGTCCCTTCGACGTGGCCCTGCAGCAGCGGCGTGGTGTCGTCGGTCTTGCCGCCGTCGGCGATAAGGCCCTGGACCTCGCCGAAGTCGTCCACCAGTTCGATGCTGTCGATGACCAGGTCGGCCACCGCGGTGTCCACGGTCAGTTCGAACGGACGGGTCGGCTTGCTCTCATTGCCCGCGGCATCGCTGGAGGTAACGGTCAGGCTATGGGCGCCATCGGCCAGCTCCGGCAGCTCCAGGCTCCAGTCGCCGTTCTCGTCGGCGAGGGTGCTGCCGACCAGGGTGCCGTTGTCGTAGACCTTGACCAGGCCGTTGGGCTCGGCCTCGCCGCCTTGCAGGGTCGGGGTGGCGTCGTCGGTGGTGTCGCCGCTGGCCAGCGCGCCCTGGACCAGGCCGGCGTTGTCCAGCACGGCGTCGAGGATCGGGCGGTCCGGGGCATTGTTGTCGATCACCAGGACGAAGTCGGCCTGGGCGAACTCGCCGGTGGCGCAACGGACTTCCGCGGTGTAGGTGTGCGAGCCTTCGGACTGGTTACGGTCCAGGGTGATGCTCCAGTTGCCCTCGGCGTCGGCGACCGCGCTGCCGAGCACCAGCCCGGCCTCGGAAAGGACCACCAGCGCGCCGGCGGTGGCGGTGCCCACCAGGGTCGGCTGCAGGTCATTGGTGACGCCGCCGTTGGCCACGTTCTCCAGGCCCGGCTCGACGTCGTCCAGGGCGTGGTCGATGCTCACCTGCGGCGCCTCGCTCCAGACGCTGAATTCCAGGGCGTCGCTGGGCTCGCTGAGGTTGCCGGCGGCGTCCTGGGCCTGCACGGTGATGCTGTGCGAACCGTCGGCCAGCGGCGGCTCGGGAGTGTAGCTCCAGTCGCCCTGGGCATCGGCCACCACGCTGCCCAGGGGCATGCCGTTGTCGCTGATGATGACCGTGGAGCCCGGCTCGGCCTGGCCGCTGAATTCCGGGGTGTTGTCGTTGGTGGCGCCATGCTGGGTGATCGGGCCCTGCACCACGCCTTCGTTGTCGTCGGCGCCCACCTGTTCCGGCTTGTCCGGCGCGGTGGCGTCGAGGGTGATGGATACCGGAGTGGTTTCGTCGCTGTGGCGGCCGGCATCGTCCTGGGCCTTGGCGGTGATGACCTGTTCGCCATCGCCGACCAGCGGCAGTTCGACGCTCCAGCTGCCGTCCTGCTCTGCCACCACGCTGGCGGCCAGTTCGCCGTTCACGTACAGCAGCACGAGCTTGCCGGCTTCGGCGCTGCCCTTGAGCGACAGGCTGGCGTCGTCGGTGAGGTCACCATCGTTCAGCAGGCCGGTGAATGTGCCCTGGTCGTCGAGGATTTCATCGATGACCGGCAGTTGCGGCAGCGGCGTCTCGTCACCCACCAGGGTGAAGCCGATGCTGTCGCTGGTCTCGCCTTCCTGGCCGATGGCGCTCACCGGACGGGCGGAAATGCTGTGCTCGCCGCTCTCCAGTTCCGGCGCCTGGAAGCTCCAGTTGCCGTCGCCGTCCACCAGGGCGGTGCCCAGCAGGGTTTCGCCATCGTAGATTTCCACCCAGGCGGCTTCGCCTTCGACATGGCCCACCACGGTCGGGGTGGCGTCGTCGGTGGAGCTGCCGTTGGCGATGGCGCCGACTACCGGACCGAAGTCATCCTGCAGTTCGAGATGGTCGATGACCATGGCCGGTACGCTGCTGTCGACGCTGAAGTCCAGCGACTCGCTGGGCTCGCTGGCGTTGCCGGCCGGGTCGGTGATCACCACGCTGAGGCTGTGGTCGCCCTCTTCCAGCGGCTGTTCCGGGGTGAATTCCCATTGGCCGTTTTCATCGACCACGACCGTGCCGATCACCTCGCCATTGTCGAGGATGCTCACGGTGTCGCCCGGCTCACCCGAACCACTGAGGGTCGGCTGGGTTTCGTCGGTCACGCTGCCCGGCTCGATGGGGCCGGTGATGGCGCCGGTGTTGTCCTGGGCATCCACCATGCCCGGCTGTTCCGGCGCGATGGTGTCGAGGGTGATGGACACCGGGGCGGTTTCGTCGCTGTGGCGACCGAAGTCGTCCTGGGCCTTGGCGATGATGACATGCTCGCCATCGCCGGCCAGCGGCAGTTCGACGCTCCAGCTGCCGTCCTGCTCGGCCACCACGCTGGCGGCCAGTTCGCCGTCGACGTACAGCAGCACCAGGTTGCCGGCCTCGGCGTGGCCCTTGAGCGACAGGCTGGTGTCGTCGGTGACGTCGCCATCGTTCAGCAGGCCGCTGACCGAACCCTGGTCGTCACGGATTTCCTCGATGACCGGCAGCGACAAGGGCGGCACATCCGGCCCGGCCACTTCGAAGTCGATGGAGGCACTCTTGCCATAGTTCTCGGCGGCGTCCAGCGGGAAGACTTCGAAGCGATGCGCGCCGGAAGCCAGTGCGTCCGGGGTGTACTCCCAGTTGCCCTGCTCATCCACCAGCACCCGCGCCAGGACGTTGCCGTCGAGGAGGATTTCCACCCACTTGACGCCGTTGGCGGCAGCGTTCGCCACCTGGCCCTCGAGCCTCGGGGTGGTGTCGTCGGTCTTGCCGCCGGCGGCGATGGCCCCGGTGACCGGGCCGAAGTCGTCGTGCAGGGTGAAGCTCACCACGGCATCGTCACCGGGCGGGGTCAGGTCGAGCGTCAGTTCCAGTTGCTGGAAGGACTTGTACTGCCCCCTCTCGGTGTACACGTTACCGGCGGCATCGATCATGAAGAACTTGAGCGTATAGTCCCCCTCCTGCTCCGCCAGGCCCTCTGGCCAGTCGCAGCGCCAGGTGCCATCACTGCCGATCTCGGCCGTGACAGTGGCGACCTGCTTGCCATAGTGAATTTCCAGCAGCACGGAATGCATGTCCGCCTCGCTGGCCTGGCCGGCGAACTTGCCCACGAAGCTCGGCTGCGCGTTGGCCTGTACCTGGCCACCGTCCATCGCCAACGGGCGCTCGCCGGCCAGCACTTGCAGGGGCTCTTCCAGCTCGACCGGCTCCGGCGCCTGGCTATCGAAAGTCACCCGGTAGAGATCGGAGTCGACGCCGTCGACGGTGATGTAGAAATCGACCACGCCATCCTGGAACGGCATGTCGATGTCCAGGGCCCAGGTGCCGTTCTTGCGCACCACGACGCTGCCCAGTTCCTGCACCTCACCGGATTCGAGAACGACGCGGATGAACACTTCCTGGCCCACCGTAAGGCCGGAGCCCTTGAAGGTCGGCGTCTTGTCGTTGGTATATCCGCCCGACTCGACCACACCCTTGAGCGTGCCGATATCGTCCTCGATGAGGAATTGGGGCTTGTCCGCACGCGGCGCGGGCGCATCCTGTCCGGCGGATGCGTCCTGCGCAAAGGGCAGGCTGGCCTGCGGCCGGTCCTGATCGTCGTTCCAGTTCTTGTCGGTCATGCGCCGAGACTCCTTCAAATCGTCAATTGGCAGTCATCGCCACCCGGTGTGCGGGAGGCTGAAATCAGCGGGCAATGAGCGCCGGCGGCGCCGGCGATGCCCCACCGGCGATCCTAGGCAAATCGCCAGCGACCTCCCTTCAGGAATCCCTCAAAGGCCGGGGCATTCAGGTGGATGTCTGAGGGGTGGGTGGAAGCACGGGGTGGCGGTACCCTGCCCCGTTTGCGGGGAGTGTTGGGGGGCGGAGTGCAGGTTTGGCGATGGAGTAGCGGCGGAGTCCGTTGCCCTCACCCCAGCCCTCTCCCGGAAGGAGAGGGGGCTGTTCGTGCCACCGGAGCGTCCGGCGTGGCCGGTGAATCCAATCGCGGACGGAGTCCGCTCCTACGCCCGTGCTTCCCTGGAACCGTAGGAGCGGACTCTGTCCGCGATTCGGCGGATAACGCCGTAGGCGTTATGCGCCCTACGGATTTCCGACGGGGTTGCGCCAGAGGTTGGGGCTCTGCAAAGAGCGCCCTCTCCCCAGCCCTCTCCCGCAAGCGGGAGAGGGGGCTGTCCTGAGCGAGGAGAGAATCCTGAGTCATCCTGATACTCCTCACCCACCCTCGTCATTCCCGCGAAAGCGGGAATCCAGTGACTGCGGGGTTCGCGAGCAAGCTCGCTCCTACGAAGAGCAAAAGCAAAAGCGCGTTTGCTCTTGCTTTTGGACTTCCAGAGAAACATCCGCGCACTCCGAAACGCCCCTTCAGAAGGCCGAGCGAAACCGGCGCTCAGGAGGTCATGCGACATGGATGTCGCGAGAGCCCCGCGGGCTACAGGGACGTACCCTCGGGGCGGGCCTCCGTGGCGGGGGAGTTCGTGAGGGTAGCCCGACTCTGTCGGGCCCGTATGTCGGGGCAAGCCTTTTTGGTTCCTTTTGTGGCGTTTGACAAAAGGGACTCGCCCGAGGGGGCGAAACAAGAAACATCAACGCACTCGGAGCGGCGCGCTACACCAACCCCCCAACCCAAAAGTCTCTGGGTTATTCCCCTTCGGGCCAGCGCAAGCGAAGGGCAAGCCCCTCACAAGGCCCGGAAAGCGCCCGCCGCGAACAAAAAAGGGCGCGAACCCAAGGTTCGCGCCCTTCGTGACGAACCCCGCCGCGGACGGCGGGAGCCGGCTGTCAGAGCACCAGTTGCTGGCTGTGCTGCAGGCCGAGCAGGTCGAGGCGCTCGCCCGACGACAGCAGCGCGAAGACCTCGCCGGTGGGCTCGGTGATGTCCCGGGGCCCATCAGCCTCCAACTGGAACTGTCGCGGCAGCCGGATATCGGTCAGCAACCCGGCCAGGTCAGGCTCGGGGTCGGCCGGCAGCGCGGCCCCCGTGCCCACGGCCAGGCCGAGCACCTGCTGGATCAGCCCGGCACCCTCGCCCTCTGCCACGCCCGGCTCCCGCGGTTCGTCCAGCGCCGATGACAACGAACGCAACTGCTCCGGCGCGGCGGGATCCTCCAGGTAGATGGGGTATGCCCCGGTAGGTGCCAGGCGGTCGCCACCCTCGTTATGGGAAGAGGCATAGAGGAACTTCATGCCATAGCCGCCGTACTGGGCCAGGTCGTCGGACTCGATCTGCCAGTGGCCCTTTGCGTCGATCACGGCCGAGCCCAGCAGGTAGGCGGTTTCCAGATTCAGCTCGCCGCCCTCCAGTTGCAGGTAGAGCTCCATGACATCCCCCGGGCGCCCTGTGCCCCGCACCACCGGAGTGCTGTCGTCGGTGAAGTCTTCCTTCTGCAGGGCACCCTGTTCGGCGCCGTAGTCGTCCAGGACGCCGATGATGCTCGGCTCTATCGGCGGCGGCACGTAGGTTTCATAGGACCAGGCGTCGCTCAACGGGCTCTCGTTGCCCGCCGCGTCCACCGCGATGACCTGCAGGCTGTGCTGGCCTATGCCCAGCGACGAGACGGGGGTGAAGGACCAGGTGCCGTCCGCGTTGACCGTGGCGGTTCCGATCGGTATGCCCTTGTCGAAGAGCTTCACGTACGTCGCATCGCCACCCTCGACCCGGCCGCTGATCTCCGGCCAGAAGTCGTCGGTCACACCATTGGGTTCGACGTTCTGCTGCTCCCCGAGGTTGTCGAAGACCCGCTCGATGACCGGCCGGGCCGGCGCCAGGGTATCCAGCACTATCTCCCACGCCTCGCTCTTCGGGCTGGTCTGCCCGTCCACGGACTGCTCGGCAGTGAAGCGCTTGGTTCCGTCCTCCTTGCCCAGGTCGGCGATGGCGATTTCCCACTTGCCATCCTCGCCCACGGTCACGCTACCCACGGCCTGGTCGTCGACGTACAGGGTCAGCAGGCTGCCCGGCACGCCGCTGCCACCGACGGTGGGGCTGCGGTCATTGGTGCTGTCCCCGGCTTGCAGTTCGACCACCAGCGGCTCCTGGTCGTCCTGGACCCAGTCGATGCTCGGCGCCTCGGGTGCATCGGGAAGCTCCAGGATGAAGTCCCAAGGCTCGCTCTTGGCGCTACGGTTGCCGGCGGCGTCCTGCAGTTCCACCTGGAACTGATGGGCGCCCGCCGCGAGGTCGCTTTCCAGGGGGAAGCTCCATTTGCCCGCGGTGACGGTGGCACTGCCCAGCAGCGTGCCGTCGAAGTAGATGAAGGCCAGTACGGCATCGCTGTCGGCGCCGCAGTCGCCGACCACTTCGGGACGCGTGTCGTCGGTCACGCCGCCCTTGGCGACCTCGCCCGTCACCTCGCCGACGTCGTCGATCAGTTGCAGCCAGTCGAGCCCTTCGGGCAGCACGGGCGGCAGCAGGTCGGCCGGATCGGTGATGGTCGGCGGGCTGACGTTGCCCGCAGGGTCGGTGATGGTGACGCTGCCGGTCTCGCCATTCTCCAGCGGATTTTCAGGAAGCACCCAGTTGCCGTTCTCGTCCACCACGGTGGTGACAGTGCTGCCATCGGGCAGCTCGACGGTGACGATGCCCTCCGGCTCGCCGGTGCCGCCCAGGCCGTTGCCGTTGTTCTCGGTGACCATCGGCGGTTCCGGCGCGACGGTGTCGGCCGGCTCGGTGACAGTCGGCGGGCTGACGTTGCCCGCAGGGTCGGTGATGGTGACGCTGCCGGTCTCACCGTTCTCCAGCGGGTTTTCCGGGAATTTCCAGTTGCCGTTCTCATCGACAATGGCGGTCACGGTGCTGCCGTCAGGCAGCTCGACGGTGACGATGCCTTCCGGCTCACCGGTGCCGCCCAGGCCGTTGCCGTTGTTCTCGGTGACCACCGGCGATTCCGGCACTTCGAGGTCAGCCAGGCCAGTATCGACACTGCCGCTGTGGTTGCCGGCCGGGTCCACTTCCACCAGCGAGCCCGACTCGCCATTGCCCAGCGGGTTCTCCGGGAAGCTCCAGTTACCATTCCCGTCCACCTGGGTGGTGACGGTGCTGCCATCGGGCTTGGTGAGGATGATGGTGTCACCCGCCTCGCCGGTGCCGGACAGGCCATTGGCGTTGTTCTCGCTGACGACCGGATCCTTCGGCGGCGTCAGGTCCGCCGGGCCGGTGTCCACCGCCGGGCTGATGCCACTTTCGTTGGACGCGGTGACGCTGCCGGACTGGCCGTCCTCCAGCGGGTTGGGCAGGAAGCTCCAGGTGCCGTCGGGGCTGGCCGTGGTGGTTTCGGTGGTGCCGTCCGGGCGGATCAGGGTGATCAGGCTGCCGGGCTCGGCGGTGCCGGTCAGGCCCTGCTGGTTGTTGAACAGGATCTGCGGCGCGCCTGGCCCCCCGGCTTCCGGCAGCGGCCCCGCCGAACGCGGGCTGCCGCCACCACCGCCGTCGCGCTGGGTGAGCATGTTGCCCACGCCGATGGTGCCCAGCCCCGCCGCCGGCACCAGCAGGCCGAAGGCGACGTTGTGGTCGTCCGACTGCAATGCCAGCAGTTCATCGACGGAGTCCAGGCGGGTCAGTTCCATGCCATCCCAGGGCTCTTCGTAGCCGGCCTGCCACAGTTGGCCGTCCGGCGCCTGCAGCACCAGGTCGTTGTGTACGCCATCGAAGCCCTGGAAGAAGTTCTCGACGGTGATGACCTTGCCGGTCTTCAGGCGCACCAGCAGGTGGTCGCCGTTGCGGCTGAGGGATTGGACGTCCTCCGGCGCCGCGGCGATCTTCACCACGCCGGGCCGCGACAGGCTCAGGGGGCCATTGCCGGTCACGGGGGTCACCTGCCCCGAGCTTTTCGCGATCAGTTCAATTGCGTCCATCTGGTAATTTCTCCCCGAAGTGAGTGAAGTGACATCGCCCATGCGCCATGGGTACTCGCCACGAACCGCGGGCAGACTAGAGCAGCGGGCCGGCGCATGGGTTAGGAAACTCCCTAAAGCCGTAGGAACTTCGCCGCCCGGAGCGGGCTTTTAGGAAATCCCTCAAGCCGCCCGCTGCTTTTCGGACTCGGGCCGGCGCGCCGGCCGCAATGAAAAACGGCGCGAACGAGGTTCGCGCCGCAGGAGGAAGCCAGTGCGCCGGGAGCAGCCGCCCCCGGCGCCAGGACGCTCAGACCACGTACAGGCCCTCCTGGATCAGCAGGTGCGCATAGGACGCGCTCTTCGAGGTGTAGACGTCGTAGGTGACGGCGCCCTCGGTGACCTGCTGCGCCTGCCGCACCCAGTCCGCGAGGTCGATGTCGACGCTGTCGACCACGCCGTTCTGGCCGCTGTCGCCGGTGATCCTCAGGCTGTGCCGGGCCTCGCCGTCGGGCTCGGTGACCTTCAGCAGGTCGGCCAGGCTCAACGTCAGCGACTGGCTCAGCCCTTCGCTCAGGCGGATGGCCTCGATGCCCTCCAGCTTGTCGGCGACCTGGCCCAGGTCCAGCGTATTGCGTGAGGCCCAGACCAGGATGTCGTAGCCGGCGCCGCCGTCGATGTGGGCGAAGCCGGTGCCGTCGATGAGGATGACGTCGTTGCCTTCGCCGCCGCTAGCGGTGGTGTAGCCGCGGGCGTCGAGCATGTCGTCGGCGGCAGTGCCCACGGCGTCGGAGACCGGCAGGTAGTCGACGTGGGTGGCGCCGCCCTCGGCCACCGCCGGGGCCAGCCCGAGGGTCTCGTCCAGATCCACCAAGCGGCCCTTGATGGCGCTGCCGTTGCCATCGCCGACGCCATTGTCGGTCCAGCTGACGAACAGCTTGCCGCTGTCGAGGAAGGTGGCGTCGACCTGCATCTGGTCGCCGCTCACCAGCTGGTTGATGTGCAGCTCCTGGCCGACCTTGCGCCCGGCATCGTCGAAGAACTGGGCGTACACGCCATAGCTGCCGGAGCCCGGCGCCGCCTCGCTGCGCGACACGTAGACCACCACGAAGCCGCCACCCTCGCGGGCCACCACCATGGGTTCGGACTGGTCGCCGGTGGTGCTGTTGGACACCAGGAACTCGCTGCCCAGCGCCGCGCCGGTGGCGTCGAAGATGCGCCCCCAGGTGCTGGTGCCGGACTGGTCCGGGCCGCTGTGGTCGTTGGAATCCCAGGTGACGATGAAGTTGCCGTTGGCCAGCCTCGACACCGCCGGCGAGGACTGCTTGTTGGCCGAGGTCTGGTTGGCGCGGATTTCCTCGCCCAGCAGCCCGGTCGCCGGGTCGTAGAGGCGGAAGAAGGATTCCACCCCCGCTGCGCCGCCGATGTCGCGGTTGTAGGCGATCACCACGGTGCCGTCCAGCAGGGTCGCCAGGGACGCCGCGTCCGGCCCCGCCGTGGTGTGGTAGGTGGCGTCACCCACCAGCCGGTCGCCGCCCACCGGCGAGCCATCGGCGGCGTACTGGCGCATGAATATCTGCCACTTGCCACTGGTGCCGCTGGTGTTGGCGCTCCAGCTGACGATGTAGCCGCCGTCCTCCAGCGCAGTGATGCTGGAGAAGCGCTGCTGGCCGACGTCGTTGACGTTGACCATGGACTCGCCGCCCTGGGGCTGCGCGCCGCTGATGTTGCCATCGAGGTCGTAGGTGTAGCCGAACTTCTGCTGCATGATCGCATCGTTGCCGCCGGCGTAGCTGGTCCAGTTGACCACGAAGCTGCCGTCGGCCAGCACCGCCACCGCCGGCTTGCCCTGGAAGTCGCCGGTCGTGGCGTTGACCACGAACTCGCCGCCCACCGGCATGCCGGCGGCATCGAACAGCTGGGCCATGATGCAGTCGTTGGAATCATCGCCCGTGGCCGATTCCCAGACGACGATGAAGCCGCCGTTGGGCAGGCTCGCGGTGGCCGAATGGTCCTGGGCGCCGCCCAGGGTGCCGTTGACGCGGAACTCGGAGAAATAGCCGGCGTCGATGTCGATCACCGTGCCCTCGATGCCCCAGCCGCTGCTGTCGGACTTGTCGCTCTGCCAGGTCACGTAGACGTTGCCGTCGGCCATCAGGGTGGCATCCAGCACGTTCGAGCCGGCCTCGTTCGAAGCCTGGTTGCCATCGGTGGTCGGGTTGACCAGGAACTCGCGGCCCAGCTTGTTGCCCTGGGCGTCGTAGCGCTGGGCGAAGACCGCCGAACCGCTGCCGTCGCCGCCGGCCGCCCCCCAGATGACCAGGTAGCCGCCGTCGTCCAGCGCCACCGCGGTGGGCTTGTACTGGTCGCCGGCGATGCCGGTGTTGACGCGCACATCGCCCATGCCGATCTGCTGCACGGCGCCGGTGGCCGGGTCGACGCTGTAGTGCGCCATGTAGACGTCGAAGCCGCTGCTGCCCGGCGGGTTGCCTTCCCAGACCACCACGAAGCTGCCGTCCTTGAGGACGATCACGTCCGGGTTGTTCTGGTCGTTGCCGGCGCCGGTGTTGACCTGGAAGTTGCCGCCCAGCGCGGTGCCGTCGGCCGCGTAGAGCTGGCCGATGACGCCGGTGCCGGAGGCATCGCCCGGGCCGTTGCGGCCGGTCCACACGGTCACGTACATGCCCTGGTGCGCGGCATCGCCGAACACCGCCATGGCCGGAGCGCCCTCGGCGCCATAGGCCTGCCCGCTGCCCACCAGCACCTCGCCGGTGAGTGGCTGGTTGTCGGCATCGAAGGTGCGCTGCACCACCAGGTCGGTGGAGCCGGAGTCGGGGTTGCTCGTCCAGTTGATGGTGTAGCCACCGTCCGGGTGCGCCACGGCGCTGGGGTGGCGCTGGTCGCCCGGGGTAGCCACGTTGACCAGGAATTCGTCGGTCAGCGGCGTGCCGTCGGCGCCATAGCGGCGCGCCATGATGCCGTCGCCGCTGTAGTCCGGGCCCGCCTGGTAGGACTCCCAGACCACCAGGTAGCCGCCATCGGCCAGGGCCACCACCTGCGGGCCGTCCTGGTCGCCGCTGTTGCGCTGGTTGACCTGCTGTTCGCTGCCGACGCGGGTCACCCCGTCGGCCTCGAACAGCTGCATGAACACGTCGGTGCCGGTGCCGCTCTGCCAGACCACGATGATCCGGCCATCGGCCAGGGTCGCCGCGCTCGGGTTGGTCTGCGGGCCGGCCTCGGTGCTGTTCACTTCCACGGTGTGGCGGTCCAGCTGGTAGTCGGCCAGGGCCGCGCCCTGGATGGCCACCGCCGGCGCCTGGTGGCCGGCCCCGTCATGGGCCGACAGGCTGCCCTGCTCGCCCTGGGCCAGCGGGTTGGGGTAGAAGTCCCAGCGGCCGTACTCGTCGGCGACCACCGTGTGGGTGACACCCTCGGCGTCGACCACGCTGACGGTCGCCCCCGGCTCGGTGCGCCCGCCCAGGCGCTCGGCGCTGTTGGTGTCCAGGCCGACGCTGAGCACGCTGATCTGCGGCGGGCTGGCCGGCACGTAGTCGAGGCCGGTGGCGCCCTCGCCCAGCGGCGGCGGCGGAATCAGCCCGAGGGTTTCGTCGAGGTCCACCAGGCTGCCCTTGATAGCGCTGCCGTTGCCATCGCCGACGCCATTGTCGGTCCAGCTGACGAACAGCTTGCCGCTGTCGAGGAAGGTGGCGTCGACCTGAGTCTGGTCGCCGCTCACCAGTTGGTTGATGTGCAGCTCCTGGCCGACCTTGTTGCCGGCGGCGTCGAAGTACTGGGCGTAGATGCCCCAGGTACCGGCGCCCGGCGCCGCGTCGGTGGCCGACTGGTAGACCACGACGAAGCTGCCGTCGGCGCGCGGCACCACCACCGGCATGGCCTGGTCGCCCAGGGTGCTGGTGCTGAGCAGGAACTCGTTGCCCACCGGCACGCCGGCGGCATCGAAGATCCGCCCCCAGATGCCATAGCCGTACTGGTCCGGGCCGCTGTGGTCGTTGGAATCCCAGGTGACGATGAAGTTGCCGTTGGCCAGCCCCGACACGCTGGGCGAGGCCTGGCTGTTGGCGGTGGTCTGGTTGGCGACGATCTCGGGCCCGAAGCTCTGGGTGTTCGGATCGTAGACACGGAAGTAGGCGTCGCCGCCGCCGAGGTTGCGCGCGTAGGTGAACACCACGCGGCCATCGGCCAGGGTGCTGATGGAGGCGCCGATGATGTCGCTGGTGTAGTGGGTGGCGCTGACCAGCAGGTCGCCGCTGGCCGGCGAGCCGTCGGCGTCGTACTGGCGGGCGTAGATGCGCCAGCCGCCGCCCTCCCAGGACTTCCAGCTGAGCATGTAGCCGCCGTCTTCCAGCGCGGTGATGCTGGAATAGCGCTGGCTGTCGGCATCGTTGACGTTGACCCTGGACTCGCCGCCCTGGGGCTGCGCGCCGCTGATGTTGCCGTCGAGGTCGTAGGTGTAGCCGAACTTCTGCTGCATGATCGCGTCGCTGCCGCCGGCGTAGCTGGTCCAGCTGACCACGAAGCTGCCGTCGGCCAGCACCGCTACCGCCGGCTTGCCCTGGAAGTCGCCGATGCTGGTGTTGACCACGAACTCGCCGCCCAGCGGCATGCCGGTGGCGTCGAACAGCTGGGCCATGACGCAGTCGTTGGAACCATCGCCCGAGGCCGACTCCCAGACCACCACGAAGCCGCCATTGGGCAGGCTCGCGGTGGCCGAATGGTCCTGGGCGCCGCCGAGGGTGCCGTTGACGCGGAATTCGGAGTAGTAGCCGGCGTCGATGTCGATCACCGTGGCCTCGATGCCCCAGCTGCTGTTGTCGGCCTTGTCGCTCTGCCAGGTCACGTAGACGCTGCCGTCGGCCATCAGGGTGGCGTCCAGCAGGTTCTTCATGTCGACGTTGTCGCCGGCCCAGCCCTGGTTGCCCTCGGTGGTCGGGTTGACCAGGAACTCGCGGCCCAGCTTGTGGCCCTGGGCGTCGTAGCGCTGGGCGAAGATCGCCGAGCCGCTGCCGTCGCCGCCAGCCGAACCCCAGATGACCAGGTAGCCGCCGTCGCCCAGCGCCACTGCGGTGGGCTTGTACTGGTCGCCGGCGATGCCGGTGTTGACGCGCACATCGCCCGGGCCGATCTGCTGCACGGCGCCGGTGGCCGGGTCGACGCTGTAGTGCGCCATGTAGACGTCGAAGCCGGTGCTGCCCGGCGGGTTGCCCTCCCAGATCACCACGAAGCTGCCGTCCTTGAGGGTGATCACGTCCGGGTAATCCTGGTTGTTGCCGGTGCCGGCGTTGACCTGGAAGTTGCCGCCCAGCGGGGTGCCGTCGGCCGCGTGGAGCTGGCCGATGACGCCGGTGCCGGAGCTGTCGCCCGGGCCGTTGCGGCCGCTCCATACGGTGACGTACATGCCCTGGTGCGCGGCATCGACGAACGCCGCCATGGCCGGCGCGCCCTCGGCGCCATAGCCGGTGCCGCTGCCCACCACCACGTCACCGCCGAGCGGCTGGTCGTCGGCATCGAAGCTGCGCTGGACGATCCTGTCGGTGGAACCGCCATCGGGATCGCTGATCCAGGAGATGGTGTAGCCGCCGCCCGGGTGCGCCACCACGGAAACCGACAGCTGGCCGCCGGCGGTCAGCTGGTTGACGGCGAATTCGTCGGTCAGCGGGCTGCCATCGGCGCCGTAGCGGCGCGCCATGATGCCGTCGTTGCTGGTGTCCGGGCCGGCCAGCCAGGACTCCCAGACCACCAGGTAGCCGCCGTCGGCCAGGGCCACCACCTGCGGGCTGTCCTGGTTGTAGCTGCTGCGCTGGTTGACCTGCTGCTCGCTGCCGATGCGCGTCACGCCATCGGCCGCGAACAGTTGCATGAACACCTCGGCATTGTTGCTGCCGGTGTCGCCGCCCTGCCAGACCACCACTATCCTGCCGTCGGCCAGGGTGGTGACGCTGGGGTTGGCCTGCGGGCCGGCCTCGGTGGTGTTGACCTGGCTGGTGTAGCGCGTGAGGTCGTAGCTGGCCAGCACGTCGCCCTGGATGACGATGGGCTGCGATTGGTTGCCCGCCGCGTCCGCCACCGAAATGCTGCCGTCCTCGCCCAGGCCCAGCGGGTTGGGCTGCAGGCTCCAGCGGCCGTTCTGGTCGGCGGTGACGCTGTGCGCCTCGCCGGCCTTGTCGATCACCGTGACGATCGCCCCCGGCTCGGTCTGCCCGGCCAGTTGCTCGGCGGTGTTGATGTCCAGGCCGACGTTCGGCGCCAGGGTGTCGATCACGAACAGCCAGGGCGCGCTGGGCTCGGTGACGTTGCCCACCGCGTCGGTGAGGGTCGCGGTGAGCGCGTGCGGGCCGTCGGCCAGCGGTGTTGGCGGAGTGAAGCTCCAGTTGCCGGCCTCGTCCACCAGCGCCGAGCCGAGCGCCTCGCCGTTGTCGTAGACCAGCACCAGCGAGCCCGGCGCGCCACTGCCGGAAATGCTCGGCGTGGCGTCGCTGGTGAGGTTGCCGCAGACCTGGCTGGTGAAGGCCTCGGTCTCCAGCGCCAGCAGTTGCGGCGCCTCCGGCAACGCGGTGTGCAACTCGACCGGGAAGTCCTCGCTGGGCGCCTCGCTCATCTGCCCCGAGGGGCTTTGCGAGCTGGCCCAGAAGTATTTCATGCCGTCGCCACCGAACTGGGCGAGGTCGTCGATGGCCAGGCTCCACTCACCATTGGCGTCGATGACGGTGGAGCCCAGCAGTTCGCTGGGCGCCTGCGGGTCATCGCTCAGACGCACGTAGAGGAACAGGGTGGCGCCGGCGCTGCCGGTGCCGCTGAGGTTCAGGCTGACGTCGTCGGTGCTGGCGCCCTTGTCGAGGTCGCCCTGCTGCGACCCGAAGTCATCCTGCACACGGGTGATGCGCGGCGTCTCGGGCAGCGCAGTGTCGACCACGAAATCCCAGGCCTCGCTGCGCGGGCCGAGGTTGCCGGCGGCGTCCAGCGCCTCGGCCTGGAAGCTGTGCGCGCCATCGGCCAGCGGCGTCTGCGGCTCGAAGCTCCAGTTGCCGGCTTCGTCCACGCTCGCCGAGCCGATCAGCTCGCCGTTGTCGTAGATGCGCACCAGCACGGCATCGCCCTCGACATGGCCACTGTAGGTCGGCGTGGCGTCGTTGCTCGGCTCGCCCAGGGCGATGCTGCCGAAGGCGCCGCCTTCCACGTCGTCAAGCAATTCCAGGTCGGTGATCGCGCCCGGCGCGGTGGTGTCGACCACGAAGCTCAGCGCCGGGCCCTGCGCGCTTTCGTTGCCGGCGGCGTCGGTGGCCGAGGCGCTGATCGCGTGCTCGCCTTCGGCCAGCGGGGTTTCCGGCTTGTAGCTCCAGTTGCCGTCGGCGTCGACGATGGCGCTGCCGATCGGGCTGCCGTTGTCGTGGATGGTGATGAGGTCGCCGGGGTTGGCGCCGCTACCGCTGATCACCACGGCGCTGTCGTCGCTGGCGGCGCCCACCTCCAGGGCGCCCTGCTGCGTGCCGACGTTGTCGGTCACCACGACCAGCGCCGGGGCGTCCGGGGCCTGGGTGTCGATGGTCAGTTCGAAGCGGGTGCTGGCCTCGTTGCCGTTGGCGGCGCGGGCCAGGATGTCGTAGACGTGGCTGCCATCGGCCTGCTCCGGCAACTCCAGGCTCCACTGGCCAGCAGCGTCGGCGAGCACCGAGCCGAGCAGCGTCGAGCCGTCGAGGATGCTGACGATGGCGCCGGCGCTGGCGGTGCCGGCCAGGCTCGGGCGGTTGTCGTCGGTGAGCGCCTTGTCGGCCAGGTCGCCCTGCTTGGCGCCGACGTTGTCGCTGGCCTTGATCACGCTGACACTGACCGGCGCGGTGTCGACGCTGAACGCCAGTGCGGGGCCAGGCTCGCTGGCGTTGCCGGCGGCATCGGCGACCTGCGCGCGGATGCTGTGCTCGCCATCGGCCAGCGGCTGGGCCGGGGTGAAACTCCAGTCGCCATTGGCGTCGGCGGTGACGCTGCCCAGCACCTCGGCGCCATCGAAGAGAGTGACGATGGCCCCGGCCTCGGTCTTGCCGGAGAACACCGGCAGGGCATCGTCGGTGACGCCGCCGGCAGCGATCGGGCCGCGGACCAGGCCCTGGTCGTCAGTGGCCAGCACCAATTCCGCGCTCGCCGGCGCACTGCCGTCGATGGTCAGGCTGAATTCGGCGCTGCCGCTGTTGGCGCCATTGGAGACGCTGGCGCTGTAGCTGTGTTCGCCATCGGCCTGCTCCGGCAGCTGGAAGCTCCAGTTGCCCTCGGCATCGGCGCTGACGCTGCCGATCTCGACGCCGCCTTCGGAGATAATCACCAGCGCGTCGGCGAGGGTCTTGCCGACCAGGGTCGGGGTGGTGTCGTTGGTCAGCGCGGCGTTGCTCAGGCTCTGGGTCTCGCCCACGTCGTCGATGGCAACCTCGATGCTGACCACCACGTCGCTGGTGTCGACCACGATCGTCAGCACGTCGCTCGGCTCGCTGACGTTGCCGGCCGCGTCGCTGGCGCTCACGTTGATGGCGTGCTCGCCGTCGGTGAGCGGTTGCGCCGGGGTGAAGCTCCAGTTGCCGTCGCCATCGACCGTGGCGGTGCCCAGCACCTCGTCGCCATCCTTGATGGTGATGACGCTGCCCGGCTCGGCGTTGCCGCTGAAGGTCGGGGTGCTGTCATCGGTCACGCCGTTGTCGATGGGGCCGGTGACGTCGCCCTGGTTGTCACTGGCGAGGATCGCGCCGGGTTTCTCCGGCGCGCTGCCGTCGATGATCAGTTCGAAGCGGGTGCTGGCGCTGTTGGCGCCGTTGCTGGCGGTGACGCTGTAGAGGTAGCTGCCATCGGCCTGCGCCGGCAGTTCCAGGCTCCAGGCGCCGGCGGCATCGGCCACGACCGAGCCGAGCACGCTGGCGCCGTCCATGACGGTGACCAGGGCGCCGGCGGTGGCGCTGCCCACCAGGGTCGGCGTGCGGTCGTCGGTCACCGCGCCATTGCCCAGCTCGGCGGTCAGGCTGCCGGCATCGTCCAGCGCCTTGGCCACGCTGACCTGCAGCGGCCGGGTGTCGACCACCAGCACCAGCGCATCGCTGGGCTCGCTGGCGTTGCCGGCGGCATCGGTGACCACTGTGCTGATGCTGTGCTCGCCCTCCCCCAGCGCCTCGGCCGGGGTGAAGCTCCAGTTGCCGTCGCCGTCGACGATGGCGGTGCCCAGCACGTTGTCGCGATCCTTGATGGTGACGGTGGCGCCCGGCTCGGCGCTGCCGCCGAAGGTCGGGGTGCTGTCGTCGGTCACGCCGCCGCTGATGGGGCCAGTGACAGCGCCGACGTTGTCCAGGGCGCTAGGCGCGTCCGGGGTGGCCGGCGCGCTGGTGTCGAGGAGGATGTCGAAGCCGCCGGTGGCCGGGCTCCACTGCCCGGCCGCGTCCACGGCCTTGGCGGTTATGGACTTGAGGCCGTCGGCGCCGAGGTCGTCCAGGTCGATCGACCAGTTGCCCTCGGCGTCGGTGGCAACGCTGCCGACCTCGCTGCCATTGACGTACAGGTGCACCACGGTGCCCGCCTCGGCGGTGCCCTTGACGGTCGGGCTGCGGTCGTCGGTCTGCGCGCCCGGCTGCAGGTGACCGCTGGTGATCGGCGCCTGGTCGTCGATGACGTGCTCGATGGAGGGCGCCGCCGGCGGCGTCAGCTTGAGGCTGAAGGGCCAGTCGGCGCTCTTCGGCCCTTCGTTGCCGGCGGCATCCACCAGCGCGGCCTGGAAGTTGTGCTCGCCGGCCAGCAGCGGCAGCGCCGGCTCGAAGCTCCACTGGCCATCGCTGACGCTGGCGCTGCCGATCAGCACGCCGTTGTCGTAGACGTTCACGCTGACGATGTCGGCCGGTGCGCCGCTGCCACCGAAAGTCGGCCTGGCATCATCGGTCACGCCACCGCGGACGATCTCGCCGGTGACGCTGCCGACGTCGTCGAGCAGGCTCAGCGAGCCGCCCTCCTCCGGCAACTCGACGGGCGCGAGGGTATCGACGGTGAAGCGCCAGCCGTCGGCCGGCAGCATCGCACTGACATTGCCGGCGGCATCCATCGCGCTGGCCTGCAGGTTGTGCTCGCCATCGGTCAAAGGCTGGGTGGGAATGAAGCTCCAGCTGCCGTCGGCGGCGACCAGGCTGCTGCCGATCAGTTCGCCGTTGTCGTAGATGTTCACCAGCACGGCATCGCCGCCGACCAGTTGGCCCTTGAACTCGGGTTGGTCGTCGTCGGTATGGCCACCCTGGGCGATAGGCCCGGTGATGGCGCCGACATCGTCGATCAGGCTGAGGCCCGCCTCGGCCTGGGAGATATCGGGGGCGGCGGTATCCGCGGGCTCGGTGATGGTTGGCGGGCTGACGTTGCCCGAGGGGTCGGTGATGGTGATGCTGCCGGACTCGCCGTTTTCCATCGGGTTTTCCGGGAACTCCCAATTGCCGTTTTCGTCGACGACGGTGGTCACGGTGCTGCCATCCGGCAGCTCGACAGTGACGATGCCTTCCGGCTCGCCAGTGCCGCTCAGGCCATCGCCATTGTTGTCGGTGATGACCGGCGGTTCCGGTGCAATGACGTCGGCCGGTTCGGTAGTAGTCGGCGGGCTGACGTTGCCTGAGGGATCGGTGATGGTGATGTTGCCAGACTCGCCGTTCTCCAGCGGGTTTTCCGGGAACTCCCAATTACCGTTTTCGTCGACGACGGTGGTCACGGTGCTGCCATCCGGCAGCTCGACGGTGACGATGCCTTCCGGCTCGCCAGTGCCGCTCAGACCATCGCCATTGTTGTCGGTGATGACCGGCGGCTCCGGGGCGATCACGTCGGCCGGTTCGGTAGTAGTCGGCGGGCTGACGTTGCCCGAGGGATCGGTGACGGTGATGCTGCCGGACTCGCCGTTTTCCAGCGGGTTTTCCGGGAACTCCCAATTACCGTTTTCGTCGACGACGGTGGTCACGGTGCTGCCATCCGGCAGCTCGACGGTGACGATGCCTTCCGGCTCGCCGGTGCCGCTCAGACCACTGCCGTTGTTGTCGGTGATGACTGGCGGCTCCGGGGCGATCACGTCGGCCGGTTCGGTGACGGTCGGCGGGCTGACGTTGCCCGAGGGGTCGGTGATGGTGATGTTGCCGGACTCGCCGTTCTCCAGCGGGTTTTCCGGGAACTCCCAATTGCCGTTTTCATCGACGACGGTGGTCACGGTGCTGCCGTCCGGCAGCTCCACGGTGACGATACCTTCCGGCTCGCCGGTGCCGCTCAGACCACTGCCGTTGTTGTCGGTGATGACCGGCGGTTCCGGAGCGATCACGTCGGCCGGTTCGGTCACAGTCGGCGGGCTGACGTTGCCCGACGGGTCGGTGATGGTGATGCTGCCGCTCTCGCCGTTCTCCAGCGGGTTTTCCGGGAACTCCCAATTACCGTTTTCATCGACGACGGTGGTCACGGTGCTGCCATCCGGCAGTTCCACGGTGACGATGCCTTCCGGCTCGCCGGTGCCGCTCAGACCATTGCCGTTGTTCTCAGTCACGACCGGCGGCTCCGGCGCAATTACATCGGTCGGCCCGGTCACGATCGGCGGGCCGACATTACCCGGGGGCTCGGTGATGCTGCCGCTCTCGCCGTTTTCCAGCGTATTTTCCGGGAATGCCCAGTTGCCGCTCTCATCGGCGACGGTGGTAGCGGTGCCGCCGTCCGAGCCACCGCCACCGCCGCCACCACCGCCCCCCGCCGCTGCGGCCAAGCCGCCGACACCCAGGGCGCCGAGGCCGGCAAGCGGCAGCACGCCGAAGACGGCGTACGTGTCGTCGCTGCGTTCCGCCAGCAGTTGCTCGATGGAGTCCAGTTCGGTGGTCACCCAGGGCTCATTCTGGTCCGCCAGCCACAGTTCGCCGCCGGGGGCCTCCAGCACCAGGTCGTGGCGCACGCCGTTCACGGCCTGGAAGAAATTGTCAATATTGATGACTTCGCCGTTCTTCAAACGGATCACCAGGCTGTCGCCATTTCGGCCGATGGACTGGATGCTGTCGGGCGCGGCCGCGATCTTCACCACGCAGGGGTGCGCCAGCGACAACAGGTTCTTGCCGCTGACATCGGTAACCTGCCCCGAACTTTTCGCAATCAGTTGAATCGCGGCCATGTGAGCTCCCGCCTGATAAGGCTGTTTCTTCAATTTCGTGAACACGGGATGACTCGAAAAGGAATTGTCCCAGTGCCATGTAATATCCAGCCCGGGCCATCCAATAGAAAACTCGGGAATTCCTTTTCAGTGGTGGGCAAGCATTAAAAATTAATCACCGGCAATAATTAGGATTTTCCCGAATCAACCCAAGCCGATAAATTCCGATACACCATCGGAAAATTCTTAACCCATTCTGAAAACCGAACTGCCAAATCACCGCCACGGATGAAAAACGGAAATAAAAAAGCGGGCCGCATGGGCCCGCTTTTTCCAGGTGGTCGAAGCTCGTTGGCTATCAGTCGAAGAAATGCTTCTCGAGGCAGCAGGCCAGCAATTCCTGGTCCGTGCTCACGCCGAGACGGCGCTTGGCCGATGCCTTCTGCGCGCTGATGGTCTTGTCGCTGCGCCGCAGCAGGCGCGCGATTTCACACACGCGCAAGCCTGAGACGAACAGTCGCAACACCTCGTATTCCTTGACCGAGAGCGAGGTCAGGCGGCTGTGCAGGTCGCCGCCGTCGCCGGTGCAGGGGTTGAGCACCCGGCGGCCCTTGCACAGGGCGTCCAGGGCCGACAGCAACTGGGCCATACCCGCGTCCTTGCGCACCACGCCCTGCACCCCGAGCTCGCACAGGCGGTCCAGCACCAGGCGGTTGGACAGCATGGTGAAGACCAGGAACCTCACCTCGGGGAAGTTACGCACCAGGTAGCCGATGAAGCGCACACCGTCCCCGTAGACTTCGTCCCCAGGCATGCTGAAGTCGATGATCGCGATATCGAAATGTTCCCGTCGCAATGCCTCGACCAGCTCACCAGAAGTTCGCACCTCACATGCCACTTGATATTGCGGATGACGTTCCAGAATCCCACGGACTCCCATCAATACGACTGCGTGATCATCCGCCAGAACGATCTTGATCTTTTTCAAGGCAACCTCACAAACGACGATAACTCGATACAACAGCCAACTTTCTCGGCTGCCTAATCTAATGGAAGAGCCTGAAAAACGGCACCTTAAAAGCGCCTGTTTAATCAATATAAGAAAAATCCGACATGGCACCCAAGTGCCAATGGATGACGGAAAACAATGCGGGCCAAGGGCGACGTGCGGCTGCTGGTTCGTTCGACAGGAACAGAGAGGTCGGCTATGCCGTAGGGAAAAATCAGACGAGCCCGAAGGCAAAAAGGGGGGAGGTGGAAGGCGTACACGGGGAATTGTGGCTAGGAAAAGCACCCCCCGAAAATGGAGGTGGCCCCGCCAGCCACACCCCGGCACACGATGTCACCGCTGCGGCTGCTCCCTTCCGGGCCTGACCGGGTTCACGGCTGATCGTTGCGGGGGGACCGACAGGGCCACCATAACGAAACCCGCCTAGGTGGCGGGCGGCGACATTGTACCGAGCCCAGCGCAAGTTACAAGCACTTCAAGCACTTACCGGTGAATTCCGCGATGGCATACACATAAATAGCATTTTGATATCACTTTGCCCTGCGGCATGGTGGCACACTGCCATGGCACTGGTGAGGTGGAGGGGAAGGACTCCCCCTCGGCGCTTCAGCCCTCAACGCTTTGGGAGAATTCCGATGATCAAGTCTGCTTTCGCTGTTCTGGCCCTGGGCCTGTCTCTCTCTTCCACTGCCTTCGCCAATGGCGGCACCATCAGCTTCAGCGGGCACGTCTACTCGCCGCCGTGCAAGATCATCGACTTCACCAGCCAGGCCAGCACGCAACAGGCACGCCTGGACCTGGCCGGCTGCGGCGAGACCTCGCGCCTGTCGTTCAGCGAACCGTCCGGACAGGAAGCGGCCCGCCAACTGGCGGTGACCGACCTGGACGGCCGCAAGGTCGACCTCGGCGTCGAGAACGAAGCGCAGGACGGCGGCATGAACCTGGTGCTGCGCAACCTGGACGGCCGCAGCGGCGCGCGGCCGCTGATGCTGAACATCACCTACCTCTGAGTTTCCCCTCCCCCACTCGCCCGGCGGCGTGGGGGATAGCCTCATTCGGCGCGGATCATGCCGCCGGGAATCGGCTGGGTGGAGACCTCCAGGTTCGGCCCCAGGTAGAGGTCGCTCTTCTCGAAGCCGGGCCGGCTGCTGAAGCTGGCGTACTTCTCCTGCCCGCGGTGGAAGGTGAAGGCCACGCGGTAGTCGCCGCCGCGCAGCAGGCGCAGCGGGAAGTTCAGCACGGCGCCCGGCTGGATTTCCCCGGAAAGGGTTTCCTCGCCGTTCTCCTTGAAGCTGTAGCTCGCCGGCGCGCTGGCGTTGGCGTCGTAGTGCAGCTGGATCTGCGGACGCTCGGTCCAGGCCACGTAGAGGGCGAACAGCAGGACCAGGGCGATCAGCCCCGCGAGCCGCTGCTTTCTAGCCTTGTCCATCGCCGCCCCCGGTCAGTTGAGGCTGTCGGCCAGGGCCTTGGCCGGGACGAAGCGCACCACTTTCTTCGCTGCGATCTCGATGCTCTTGCCGGTCTGCGGGTTGCGCCCGGTGCGCGCGGCGCGCTCGCTGACCTTGAGCTTGCCGATGCCCGGCAGGGTCAGCTCGCCGTCGTTCTCCAGGCTGTCCTGGACGATCTGCGCCAGTTGCTCGAACACGCCACGCACCGAGGCCTGGGTCAGGTCGAGGGACTCGGCGATGTCGCGTACCAGTTGTTCCTTGGTCATTGCCATGTGTTGCTTCTCCGAATGGTCTTGGGAATGGGTTCAGGCGTTCAGGCCATGGTCGGCCAGCAGCTTCAGCAGCCCTTCTTCGTCCATGACGTCGACGCCGAGTTCCTGGGCCTTGGCCAGCTTGGAGCCGGCGCCGGGGCCGGCCACCACGCAATGGGTCTTGGCCGACACCGAGCCGGCG
The DNA here is from genome assembly GCF_052367875.1 of Pseudomonas sp. A6. Lineage (NCBI taxonomy): Bacteria > Pseudomonadati > Pseudomonadota > Gammaproteobacteria > Pseudomonadales > Pseudomonadaceae > Pseudomonas > Pseudomonas sp. A6. The sequence goes on from NZ_CP198970.1 coordinate 4,602,304, forward strand.
ACCTTGGCGCCCAGGCTTTCCAGTTTCTCCTTGGCGACGTCGCGGCTCATGGCCTCCAGGGTGCCGGTGAGCACCCAGGTCTGCCCGGCCAGCGGCAGGCCCTCGGCCTGCTTCTTCTCGCTCGCCCAGTGCATGCCGAACTCGCGCAGTTGCTCCTCGATCTCACGGGTGCGCTTGGCATTGCCGGCGTCGTCGAAGAACTCGCGCAGGCTCTTGGCCGCGCGCTCGGGCAGGCGTTCGACCTGGCGCAGGTCGAGCCAGTCGGCGTGGATGATGCCTTCCAGCGAACCGAAGCGGCTGGCCAGCTTTTCCGCGCCGGTGGCGGCGATGAAAGGGATGTTGAGCTTGTCGATGAAGCCGGCCAGGGTGGCGCAGGCGGCGAACTCGGCAGCCACCTCGCCCTCCTCCTGTAGCTGCACGCCGTGCTCGGCGTCGAGCAGTTCGGCGATCACCTTGCGGTTGTGCTCGTCGGCGAAGAAGTTGTGGATTTCGTAGGCCACCTCGGCACCGACGTCCGGCAGGTAGGTCAGCACCTCCGGCAGGGCCTTCTGGATGCGCTCCAGCGAGCCCAGGGCGCGGGCCAGCAGCTTGGCGGTCTCCTCGCCGACGTCGGGGATGCCCAAGGCGTAGACGAAGCGCGCCAGGCTCGGCCGGCGGCTGTCGGCGATGGCGTTGATCAGATTGTTGCTGGACACCTCGGCGAAACCTTCCAGCTCGATCACCTGCTCGTAGGTCAGGCGGTAGAGGTCGGCCGGCGACTTGACCAGGCCCTTGTCCACCAGCTGCTCGACGATCTTGTCGCCGAGGCCGTCGATGTCCATGGCCCGGCGCGAGACGAAGTGGATGATCGACTGCTTGAGCTGCGCCTGGCAGAACAGGCGGCCGACGCAGCGGTAGATGGCGCCCTCGCTGACCGACTCGCGGCCCTTGGCGCGCTTGACCAGTTGCGTGCGCTCGACCTGCGAGCCGCACACCGGGCAGGTCTCGGGAATGTGCACCGGGCGCGCGTCGGCCGGGCGGCGTTCGACGACCACCTGCATCACCTGCGGGATCACGTCGCCGGCGCGGCGGATGATCACGGTGTCGCCGATCATCAGGCCCAGGCGCGCCACTTCGTCCATGTTGTGCAGGGTGGCGTTGGACACGGTGACGCCGGCCACCTGCACCGGCTTCAGGCGCGCCACCGGGGTCACGGCGCCGGTGCGGCCGACCTGGAATTCCACGTCGAGCAGTTCGGTGAGTTCCTCGCGGGCCGGGAACTTGTGGGCGATGGCCCAGCGCGGCTCGCGGGCGCGGAAGCCCAGCTCGCGCTGAAAGTCGATGCGGTTGACCTTGAACACCACACCGTCGATCTCGTAGGCCAGGCTGTCGCGGCGCTCGCCGATGTCGGCGTAGTAGTCCTGGCAGCCCTTCACCCCGCGGGCCAGCTTCAGCTCGCGGCTGACCGGGATGCCCCAGGCCTTGAAGGCTTCGAGGATGCCGATCTGGGTATCCGGCAGGCTGCCGCCCTCGACGCGGCCGAAGCCGTAGGCGCACAGCTCCAGCGGGCGGCTGGCGGTGATCTTCGGGTCGAGCTGGCGCAGGCTGCCGGCCGCGGCGTTGCGCGGGTTGGCGAAGGTCTTGGCGCCGGCTTCCATCTGCCGGGCGTTGAGCGCCTCGAAGCCGGCCTTGGACATGAACACCTCGCCGCGCACTTCCAGCACCGCCGGCCAGCCCTCGCCATGCAGGCGCAGGGGGATGTTGCGCACGGTGCGCACGTTGGCGCTGATGTCCTCGCCGGTGCTGCCGTCGCCGCGGGTGGCGCCGCGGGTCAGCCGGCCGTTCTCGTACAGCAGGCTGACCGCCAGGCCGTCGAGCTTGGGCTCGCAGCTGTAGTCCACCTCGGCGCCGCCGCCGAGCAGGTCGCCGCCCGGCAGCAGGTCGGCCAGGCCTTCGCGCACGCGGCGGTCGAAGTCCAGCAGGTCCTGTTCCTCGAAGGCGTTGCCCAGGCTGAGCATGGGGATTTCGTGGCGGATTTCGCCGAAGGCCGAGGCGGCGGCCCCACCCACGCGCTGGGTCGGCGATTCGGGGGTGACCAGGTCGGGGTGCTCGGCCTCCAGTTCCTTCAGTTCGCGGAACAGGCGGTCGTACTCGGCGTCCGGCACGCTGGGCTCGTCGAGCACGTAGTAGCGGTAGTTGTGCGCGTCCAGCTCGCTGCGGAGCTGGGCGATGCGTTGGGCGGCGGTCTGGGTGGTCATAGAAGAAGCCATAAGCGAAAGGCTGGAAGCTGGAAGCTAGAAGCTGAAAGCCAAAAAGCAAAGCCGGAAGGACAGGGGTCGCTTCCGGCTTCGAGCTTTAGGCTTCCAGCTTATCTTTTCTGCGTCAGCGCGCGGCGTTCGAACTCGATGATGCGCTGGCGGTAGTGCTCGATGGTCTGCGCGGTCATCACGCTGCGCTGCTCGTCCTTCAGCTCGCCGTTGAGTTCGTGGGCCAGCTTGCGGGCGGCGGCGACCATCACGTCGAAGGCCTGCTTCGGATGGCGCGGGCCCGGCAGGCCGAGGAAGAAGCTCACCGCGCGGGTGCTGAACTGGTCGATGTTGTCCAGGTCGAAGGTGCCCGGCTTGACCGCGTTGGCCATGGAGAACAGCACTTCGCCGTTGCCGGCCATGCTTTCGTGGCGGTGGAAGATGTCCATGTCGCCGAAGCGCAGGCCGCTCTCGAGGATGTTCTGCAGCAGCGCCGGGCCCTTGAAGCCACCCTCGTCGCGGCAGATCACGTTGATGATCAGCACTTCTTCCACCGGAGCCGGAGCCGGGGCGGCGGCGGGCGCCGGGCGCTCCTTGTCCTTTTCCCTGTCCCTCTTGCGTTCCTTGCCCCGGGATTTTTCCTTGGGCGCCTCGGCCAGGGGATCGGGGAAGTCTTCTTCGTCCAGCGGGCCGAGCAGGTTCGGCGCCGGGTCGTCCAGGGCCAGGTCGCCCTGGCGCGGCTCGCCACGGCGCTTGCCGCGGGCCGCGTCCTTGGCGCTGACCTTGGGCAGGTCGTGCTCGTCCAGCGAAGGTTCGTGGTGCTCGACCACCCGCGAGGGGCCCAGCACCTCGGCGCTGCCGCCGTCGTCATCGTCGTCCAGTTGGTTGGCGAAGTGGCGGTCCAGCTTGAACTTCAGCTTGCCCTTTCCGCCCCGCATGCGCCGCCAGCCATCGAACAGAATGCCGGCGATCACGATAAGCCCAATGACGATCAGCCATTCGCGCAGACCGATATCCATCTAATCCCAGTGCCCCTGATAAAAATGATGATGAAAAAGGGATGTCCTATCCCGGTAAAAACGCGAACCTCGAGTTGTATGTTCGCGCGTAACAAAGTGGGCATTAAGCTAGCATGCCCGACACAACTTTTACACCGTCTGCGGCTGTTGTCCGCAGCAATAATCGCAACTTTTCCCAAGCCCGCCCAAGATCAGGCTTACCTCAATCGAATCAAGGGGTTAGGCATATCCCCCAGTACAGCACAAGTCAGCGCCCGGCGCTGGCGAATACTGTACGAAATTTGTCCAGGAGGCACTTCATCAGGCTTCCGCCAGTGCCACGGCTTCTTCCACGTCGACCGCCACCAGGCGCGAACATCCCGGTTCGTGCATGGTCACGCCCATCAACTGGTCGGCCATTTCCATGGCGATCTTGTTGTGGGTGATATAGATGAATTGCACTTTCTCGGACATTTCCTTTACCAGGCGGGCATAACGCCCGACGTTGGCGTCGTCCAGCGGCGCGTCGACCTCGTCGAGCATGCAGAACGGCGCCGGGTTGAGCTGGAAGATGGCGAACACCAGGGCCAGCGCGGTCAGCGCCTTCTCGCCGCCGGACAGCAGGTGGATGGTGCTGTTCTTCTTGCCCGGCGGGCGCGCCATGATCGCCACCCCTGTATCGAGTAGATCTTCGCCGGTAAGTTCCAGGTAGGCGTGACCGCCGCCGAACACCTTGGGGAACAATGCCTGAAGGCCAGCATTGATCTGGTCGAAGGTTTCCTTGAAGCGGTTGCGGGTTTCCTTGTCGATCTTGCGGATGACGTTTTCCAGGGTGTCCAGGGCTTCCACCAGGTCGTCGTTCTGCTCGTCCAGGTAGCGCTTGCGCTGGGATTGCTGCTGGTATTCGTCGATGGCCGCGAGGTTGATCGCGCCCAGGCGCTGGATGCGCCCGGCCAGTTCCTCCAGGCGGGTTTCCCAGACCTTCTCGGCGGCGTCGTGGGGCAAGGTGCCGAGCACCGTGTGCAGGTCGTAGCCGTCTTCGCCGAGCTGCTCCTGCAGCGCCTTGCGACGAACGGTCAGGGCCTGCCACTCCATGCGCTGCTGTTCCAGCTGGCCGCGCAGCAGCTGCGACTGCTGCTCGGCCTGGGTGCGGCGCTTCTCGGCGTCGCGCAGCTGGCGGTCGGCGTCTTCCAGGGTGAGGCGCGCGGTCTTGAGTTCCTCTTCCACGCCCATGCGCCGCTCCAGCAGCTCTTCCAGGCGCATGCGCAGTTCTTCCAGGGGCGCGGCGCCCTCCTCCAGGTTGAGGCTGAGCTGCTCGCAGCGCTCGACCAGGCGCACGGCCTGCACGTCGAGGCGCTCCAGGGCCTGGCGGGTGGATTCGTGCTGGGCCTTGAGCGAGCCGACGCGCACCGCCAGTTGGTGGGCTTGGTCCTTGTGCTGGCGGGCTTCCTGGCGGATGCGGTCGAGGCGTTCGCGCAGTTCGTCGCGCTCGGCCAGCAGCGCCTCGCGGCGGCCGGTGTCCTCGGCCATGGCGTCCAGCGCCACCTGCAGGTGCAGGCGCGCCTCGCCCAGCTGTTCGTGTTCGATGGCGCGCTGCTCGGCCAGTTCGGCCAGTTCCTCGTCGAGGCGGCGGCGGCGCAGGGTCAGCTGTTCGACCTTGGCCTGCTGGGCCGAGAGCGCGGCCTTCAGCTCACCGTGGCGGCGGCCTTCCTCCTGGATGCGCCGGCGCAGTTGCTCGCGGCCGTCCTCGGCCTGGCGCTGGGCCTGGCGCTGGGCTTCCAGCTGTTCTTCCAGGGCAGCCAGGCGTTCTTCCAGTTCTTCGCGTTCGACGTACAGCCGTTCCAGCTCCTGGCCGCGGGCCAGCACGCCGGACTCGGCGGAATCGCCGCGGCGCACCCGCAGGAAATGCTTGCCGACCCAGTAGCCGTCGCGGCTGACCAGGCTCTGTCCGGCGCCCAGCGAGGCGCGTAGTTCCAGGGCCTGCTCCAGGCTTTCCACCGGGCGCACCCCGGCCAGCCAGGGCGACAGGTCGTGGTCGGCGCTGACCATGTCCAGCAGGCTGCCGGCGGCACTGGCACCGCCGCGCGGCAGGTCGAGCAGGCGCAGCTCGCCCTTTTCCAGGCCGGCATAGGGCAGCCCGGCGAAATCGTCCAGCAGCACGGCGTGCAGGTCGGCGCCGAGCACGGTTTCCACCGCCAGCTCCCAGCCCGGCTCCACGCGCAGGCCCTCGGCCAGGCGCGGGCGCTGCTCCAGGCCCTGCTCGCGCAGCCAGTCGGCGGCGCCGGCGCCCGGGTCCAGGGCGGCCTGCTGCAGGGCTTCCAGGGAGGCGATGCGGCCATTCAGGCGCTGCAGTTCGCCCTGGGCCTGGTGCTGGGCGGCGTTGCCGTCCTGCAGGCCCTGGCGCACCTGCTCCAGGCGCTCGACCAGCTCCAGTTCCTCAGCCTGCAATTCTTCCAGCTGCAACTCGACGGCGGCCAGCTGTTCGCTCAATTCGAGGATGGCCGCGCCTTCCGGGTCGGCGGCCAGCTGCGCGCGCTCTTCGCTCAGGCGGCGTTCACGCTCGCCCTGACGTTCCAGGCTGTGCTCCAGGTGCTGGATGCTCGACTGCTGCACCTCGGCCTCGCGGCGCGGCTCGGCGCTGCGCTGGTTGAAGGCGTCCCAGCGCTGCTGCCAGTCGTGCATGCCGGTCTCGGATTCTTCCAGCAGGGCGCTGGCTTCCTCGGCGGCGGCGGCGCTGGTTTCCTGCTCGGGCGCGAGCATTTCCAGTTCCTCGGCCAGGGTCGCCAGCAGGGTGCGGTCGTGGCCCAGGTGCGATTCGGTTTCCTGGCGGGTGCGCTCGGCCTCGCGCAGGTCGTCCTGCAACTGGCGCATGCGCTGCTGGCCGTGCTGGATGCTCTGCTCGACGCGGGCGATGTCGCCGCCCACCGAGTAGAAGCGGCCCTGGACCTGGTTGAAGCGTTCGGACAGCTCGTGGTGGCCATCACGCAGGCGCTCGATGCTGGCGTCGGCGCTGCGCTGCTCGGCCACCAGGGCCTCGAAGGCCACTTCCTGGTCACCGATCACCCGTTCCTTCTGGCCCACCTGCTCGTTCAGCTCGCGCCATTTCAGGGCGCCCAGCTGGGCCTTGAGCTGGCGTTCCTCGGCCTTGTATTCCTGGTACTTCTCCGCCGACTGGGCCTGGCGGTGCAGGCGTTCGAGCTGGCGCTCCAGCTCCTCGCGCAGGTCGGTCAGGCGCGCCAGGTTCTCCTGGGTGCGGCGGATGCGGTTCTCGGTCTCGCGGCGGCGCTCCTTGTACTTGGAGATGCCGGCGGCTTCCTCGATGAAGTTGCGCAGGTCCTCCGGCTTGGCCTCGATCAGCTTGGAGATCATGCCCTGCTCGATGATCGAGTAGCTGCGCGGGCCCAGGCCGGTGCCGAGGAAGATGTCGGTGATGTCGCGGCGCCGGCACTTGGTGCCGTTGAGGAAGTAAGTGTTCTGGCCGTCGCGGGTGACGCGGCGGCGGATGGAAATCTCGGCGTAGGCGGCGTATTCGCCCACCAGGGTGCCGTCGGTGTTGTCGAAGATCAGCTCGATGGACGCCTGGGTCACCGGCTTGCGCGTGTTCGAGCCGTTGAAGATGACGTCGGTCATCGACTCGCCGCGGAGGTTCTTCGCCGAACTCTCGCCCATCACCCAGCGCACGGCGTCGATGATGTTGGACTTGCCGCAGCCGTTGGGGCCGACCACGGCGGCCATGTTGCTCGGGAAGCTGACGGTGGTGGGGTCGACGAAGGACTTGAAGCCCGCCAGCTTGATGCATTTGAGGCGCATGCCGCTCTCCTCAGCGTTCGGCCAGGGCAGCCAGCACCAGCTGGCTGTTGTGGCGGCCGTAGTCCAGAAGCACCTCGCGGATGACCGCCTCGTCGCGGTCGATCACCGCCTGCAGCAGGCGGGCGAAGCTGTCGAGGAACTGGCTCATCTCGCTTTTGCGCCGTTCCAGGGCCAGGTGGTAGGTGCGGCTGATGGCCGGCAGCAGGTTCTCCACCGTCTCCTGCAGGTAGGGGTTGGCGGCGAAGGGGAAGGCCGCGCGCATGATGTCGAAGCTGGACTCGACGAAGGCGTCGATGTCGCCGCGCTGCAGGCTTTCCATCAGGCGCTGCTGGATGGCCAGGAACGGCTGCAGGTCGCCCTCCTCGCGCCAGGTCCGCGCCACCGCGCTGGCGAGCATGATGTACAGCTCCATGACCAGGCCGTAGAGGCTTTCCACGTGGCTGGCGGACAGCTCCGAGACCTGCGCCCCGCGGCGCGGCAGTATCACCACCAGGTGGCGGCGTTCGAGGATCAGCAGCGCCTCGCGCACCGAGCCGCGGCTGACGTTCAGGGCCTGGGTGACCTTCTGCTCCTGGATGCGTTCGCGTTCCTTGAGCTCGCCCCGGATGATGCGTTCGGCGAGGTGGTGGGCAATCTGCTCAGCCAGGCTGTCCGGGGCCTTGAACGTCATGGGTGTCCTTATCGCTGGAGGGCTGATGGAATGGGGCTTGCGGCCGCGAAGTGTAACACAGGGTGTTACCCGGCAACGCCCCGGTCAAGGGGCTCGACTGAACGAAGGTTGGTGCGTACGAAGAAAGGATTGGGCGCAGGATTGTCTGACAATCCTACAACGAGAATCGCGCCATGTTCGCCTTCCTTTCCCCTGCCTGGATGCTGCGCCTGAAGAAGGCCGGCTACTGGATCTGGCTGGTGCCGGTGTTCGGCATCCCGCTGAGCTACTGGTGGTCCTACGGCAGCGACCACCCCAACGCCTGGGCCTGGTTCGTCATCGCCGTGGTGTTCCTGGTCATCCCCGTGCTCGACGCCATCGTCGGCCGCGACCCGGCCAACCCCGACGAGGCCAGTGAAGTGCCAGCACTGGAGCGCGAAGGCTACTACCGCTTCCTCAGCCTGATGACCGTGCCGCTGCTGCTGGGCATGCTGGTCTACGGCGGCTGGGTGATCACCCACTACGAGGCGTGGAACTGGGTGGGCAAGCTGGGCTGGATACTTTCGGTGGGCACGGTGATGGGCGCCATCGGCATCACCGTGTCCCACGAGCTGATCCACAAGGACCCGCAGCTGGAGCAGCGCGCCGGCGGCCTGCTGCTGGCGGCGGTGTGCTACGCCGGGTTCAAGGTGGAGCATGTGCGCGGCCACCACGTGCACGTTTCCACCCCGGAAGACGCCTCCTCCTCGCGCTACGACCAGAGCCTGTACGCCTTCCTGCCCCACGCCTACAAGCACAACTTCCTCAACGCCTGGCGCCTGGAGGCCCAGCGCCTGAAGCGCAAGGGCCTGCCGGCGCTGCACTGGCGCAACGAGCTGATCTGGTGGTACGTCATCAGCGCGCTCTTCCTGCTCGGTTTCAGCCTGGCGTTCGGCTGGCTCGGCGCGATGTATTTCCTCGGCCAGGCGGCCATGGCCTTCACCCTGCTGGAGATCGTCAACTACGTCGAGCACTACGGCCTGCACCGCCGGCGCCTGGACGACGGCCGCTACGAGCGCACCTCCCACGAGCATTCGTGGAACAGCAACTTCCTGCTGACCAACCTGTTCCTCTTCCACCTGCAGCGCCACTCCGACCACCACGCCTACGCCAAGCGCCGCTACCAGGTGCTGCGCCACTACGACGACAGCCCGCAGTTGCCCAACGGCTACGCCGGAATGATCGTCCTGGCGCTGTTCCCACCGCTGTGGCGCGCGGTGATGAACCCCCGCGTACGCGCCTACTACGCCGGCGAGGAATACCAGCTGAGCGATACCCAGCGCGCCTGATTCCAACGGGCTCCACGCCTTTGCGGCAGCCGGCACACCCCCGGCTGCCGTTTTTTTTGCTCGCTGTTTTCTGGGTTCCCGCGTTCGCGGGAATGACGTTGGAAAACACGATTCTCACCCCGTCATTCCCGCGAACGCGGGAACCCAATAGACATACAAGAGAAACGCCGCCGTAGGATGGGTTGAGCGCAGCGATACCCATCGCCATAACTGTAGGAGCGAGCTTGCTCGCGAACCATCCCAGCTGCGAAGCGGCCCCGTTCGCGAGCAAGCTCGCTCCTACGAAAAAGCGCTCTGCCGGAAATAGCTGACCGAAAGATCAGAATTTTTGTTGACTTAAAAGTCAGCTTTTCCTAGATTCACCTCCATCGCGCCCCGCCCAACAACAAGAAAGCCTGGAGGCATGCCTTGATCAGGTTCCTGCTCAACCGCGAGCTGCGTGTCGAAGACCGCCTCGACCCGAATCTCACCGTGCTCAACTACCTGCGCCAGCACCTGGGCAAGACCGGCACCAAGGAGGGCTGCGCCTCCGGTGACTGCGGCGCCTGCACCGTGGTGGTGGGCGAGCTGGTCGGCGCCGAGGGCGCCGAGCGCATCCGCTACCGCACCCTCAATTCCTGCCTGACCTTCGTTTCCGCCCTGCACGGCAAGCAGCTGATCGTGGTCGACGACCTCAAGCACCGCGGCGAACTGCACGGCGTGCAGCAGGCCATGGTGGACTGCCACGGCTCGCAGTGCGGCTTCTGCACCCCCGGCTTCGTCATGTCGCTGTTCGCCCTGCAGAAGAACAGCGCCGGCGAAACCGCGGAGCAACGCAAGGCCGAGGCCTACGAGGCACTGGCCGGCAACCTGTGCCGCTGCACCGGCTACCGGCCGATCCTCGACGCCGCCGAGCAGTCCTGCTGCCAGAAGCGCCCGGACCAGTTCGACGCCGCCCAGCAGCAGACCATCGCCCAGCTCAAGGCCATCGCCCCGCACGAAACCGCCGAGCTGAACAGCGGCGACAAGCGCTGCCTGCTGCCGCTGACCATCGCCGACCTGGCCGACCTCTACAGCGCCAACCCGCAGGCGCGCCTGCTGGCCGGCGGCACCGACCTGGCCCTGGAAGTCACCCAGTTCCACCGCGAGCTGCCGGTGATGATCTACGTCGGTCATGTCGAGGAGATGAAACGCGTCGAAGTCCTCGCCGACCGCATCGAGCTGGGCGCCGCCGCGCCGCTGACCGACTGCTACGCGGCCCTGGCCCACGACTACCCGGACTTCGGCGAGCTGCTGCACCGCTTCGCCTCGCTGCAGATCCGCAACCAGGGCACCCTCGGCGGCAACATCGGCAACGCCTCGCCCATCGGCGACTCGCCGCCGCTGCTGATCGCCCTGGGCGCGCGCATCGTGCTGCGCAAGGGCGGCGAGAGCCGCGAACTGCCGATCGACGAATACTTCATCGACTACAAGGTCACCGCGCGCCAGGAAGGCGAGTTCATCGAGAAGGTCATCATCCCGCGCCCGCAGGCCAACCAGGCGTTCCGCGCCTACAAGGTGTCCAAGCGCCTGGACGACGACATCTCGGCGGTCTGCGCGGCCTTCAGCATCACCGTCGAGGACTGCCGCATCAGCGCCGTGCGCAGCGGCTTCGGCGGCATGGCGGCGATCCCCAAACGCGCCCGCGCCTGCGAGGCGGCGCTGCTCGGCCAGCCGTTCAACGCCGCCACCTTCGAACGCGCGGCAATCGCCCTGGGCGAGGACTTCGCCCCGCTCTCGGACTTCCGCGCCAGCAAGGAATACCGCCTGCTCACCGCGCAGAACCTGCTGCGCAAATGCTTCCTCGAACTGGAAGCGCCCCAGGCCGTGACTCGGGTGACCGCATATGCATAAGCATCACAAGACCCAGGAAGAACTCCAGGCGCTGTTCCGCGCCGACCTGACCACCGGCGTGGGCCGCAGCGTCAAGCACGAAAGCGCGCCCAAGCACGTCAGCGGCGAGGCGGTGTACATCGACGACCGCCTGGAATTCCCCAACCAACTGCACGTCTACGCCCGCATGAGCGACCGCGCCCATGCGCGCATCACCAGGCTGGACGTCAGCCCCTGCTACGCCTTCCCCGGGGTGGCCATCGCCATCACCAAGGACGACGTGCCCGGCCAGCTGGACATCGGCCCGGTGGTGGCCGGCGACCCGCTGCTGGCCGACGGCAAGGTCGAGTACCTGGGCCAGATGGTCATCGCGGTGGCCGCCGACAGCCTGGAGACCGCACGCAAGGCGGCCATGGCGGCGATCATCGAGTACGAGGACCTGGAGCCGGTGCTCGACGTGGTCGAGGCGCTGCGCAAGAAGCACTTCGTGCTGGACAGCCACCAGCACCGCATCGGCGATTCCGCCACCCAGCTGGCCAGCGCGCCGCACCGCATCCAGGGCACCCTGCACATCGGCGGCCAGGAGCACTTCTACCTGGAGACGCAGATTTCCTCGGTGATGCCCAGCGAGGACGGCGGCGTCATCGTCTACACCTCCACGCAGAACCCCACCGAGGTGCAGAAGCTGGTGGCCGAGGTGCTGGGCATCTCCTTCAACAAGGTGGTGATCGACATGCGCCGCATGGGCGGCGGCTTCGGCGGCAAGGAAACCCAGGCCGCCGCGCCCGCCTGCCTGTGCGCGGTGATCGCGCGCCTGACCGGGCGCCCGGCGAAGATGCGCCTGCCGCGCGTCGAAGACATGCAGATGACCGGCAAGCGCCACCCCTTCTACGTCGAGTACGACGTGGGCTTCGACGACGACGGCCTGCTGCACGGCATCCACATGGACCTGGCCGGCAACTGCGGCTACTCGCCAGACCTCTCCGGCTCCATCGTCGACCGCGCCATGTTCCACTCCGACAACGCCTATTTCCTCGGCAACGCCACCATCAACGGCCACCGCTGCAAGACCAACACCGCGTCGAACACCGCCTACCGCGGCTTCGGCGGCCCGCAGGGGATGGTCGCCATCGAGGAAGTGATGGACGCGGTGGCGCGCCACCTGGGCAAGGACCCGTTGGAAGTGCGCAAGCGCAACTACTACGGCAAGGACGAGCGCAACGTCACCCACTACCACCAGCAGGTCGAGCACAACCTCATCGCGGAGATGACCGCCGAGCTGGAGGCCAGCGCCGAGTACGCCAAGCGCCGCGCCGAAATCCGCGCGTTCAACGCCGCCAGCCCGATCCTCAAGAAGGGCCTGGCGCTGACCCCGGTGAAGTTCGGCATCAGCTTCACCGCCACCTTCCTCAACCAGGCCGGCGCGCTGATCCACATCTACACCGACGGCAGCATCCACCTGAACCACGGCGGCACCGAGATGGGCCAGGGCCTGAACACCAAGGTGGCGCAGGTGGTGGCGGAAGTCTTCCAGGTCGACATCGACCGCGTGCAGATCACCGCGACCAACACCGACAAGGTGCCCAACACCTCGCCGACCGCGGCATCGAGCGGCGCCGACCTGAACGGCAAGGCCGCGCAGAACGCCGCCGAGACCATCAAGCAGCGCCTGGTGGAGTTCGCCGCGCGGCACTGGAAGGTCACCGAGGAAGACGTCGAGTTCCGCAACAACCAGGTGCGCGTGCGCGACCTCATCCTGCCCTTCGAGGAGCTGATCCAGCAGGCCTACTTCGGCCAGGTGTCGCTGTCCTCCACCGGCTTCTACCGCACGCCGAAGATCTACTACGACCGCGACAAGGCCGCCGGCCGGCCGTTCTACTACTTCGCCTTCGGCGCCGCCTGCTCGGAAGTGCTGGTGGACACCCTCACCGGCGAGTACCGCATGCTGCGCACCGACATCCTCCACGACGTCGGCGACTCGCTGAACCCGGCCATCGACATCGGCCAGGTGGAGGGCGGCTTCGTCCAGGGCATGGGCTGGCTGACCATGGAAGAGCTGGTGTGGAACGCCAAGGGCAAGCTGATGACCAACGGCCCGGCCAGCTACAAGATTCCGGCCATCGCCGACATGCCAATGGACCTGCGGGTGAAGCTGGTGGAGAACCGCAAGAACCCGGAGCAGACGGTGTTCCACTCCAAGGCCGTGGGCGAGCCGCCGTTCATGCTCGGCATCTCGGTGTTCTGCGCCATCAAGGACGCCGTGGCGAGCCTGGCTGACTACCGCGTGCAGCCGCAGATCGACGCACCGGCGACGCCGGAGCGGGTGCTCTGGGGGGTGGAGCAGATGCGCAGGCTGAAGGCTGCGCAGGCCGAGACCACCCAAACCCAAGCCGAACCAGCGTAACCCTGTAGGAGCGAGCTTGCTCGCGAACAACCCAACCACCCTTCGCGAGCAAGCTCGCTCCTACGAAGAGCCATCTACCGAGGTAGACGTCATGAACTGGATCAGCGCCCTCGCCGACCTGCAGCAACGCGGCGAAGCCGCCGTGCTGGTGACCATCATCGAGGAGCTCGGCTCCACGCCGCGCAACGCCGGCTCGAAGATGGTGGTCAGCGCCGACAGGCTGTTCGATACCATCGGCGGCGGCCACCTGGAGTTCAAGGCCCTGCAGATCGCCCGCGAGATGCTCGAACAGCGCAGCCAGCAGCCGCGCCTGGAGCGTTTCAGCCTGGGCGCCAGCCTCGGCCAGTGCTGCGGCGGCGCCACCGTGCTGCTGTTCGAGCCGATGGGCCAGCCCCAGGCGCACATCGCGGTGTTCGGCGCCGGCCACGTCGGCCGCGCGCTGGTGCCGCTGCTGGCCAGCCTGCCGTGCAAGGTGCGCTGGATCGACTCGCGGGAGGCCGAGTTCCCGGAAAGCATCCCGGCCGGCGTCGAGAAAGTGCTGAATGACGAAGTGCTCGACGAGGTCGAGAATATGCCGGCGGGCGGCTACTACATCGTCATGACCCACAACCACGCCCTGGACCTGGAGCTGACCGCGGCGATACTCAAGCGCGACGACTTCGGCTACTTCGGCCTGATCGGCTCGGACACCAAGCGCGCCAAGTTCGAACACCGCCTGCGCGACCGCGGCTTCGCCAGCGAGACCGTGCAACGCATGCGCTGCCCCATGGGCATCGCCGAGGTGAAGGGCAAGCTGCCGGTGGAGATCGCCGTGTCCATCGCCGGCGAAGTGATAGCCACCTACAACGCCGCCTTCGGCCAGGAAAAGGCCAGCGGCGAACACTCGGTGGCCAAGCTCCTGCCCAGCAGCCGCCGGGCCCGTACCGCCGAGAGCGGTACCTGAGGCAACCAACAGACATTCGTAGGATGGGTTGAGCGAAGCGATACCCATCGTTCCCAGGATCGAGAGAACGACATGACCAGCAAAGCCTACCGCGCCAGCATCCTGCACAGCGTCGCCGACCCCGCCGAAGTGGGCGTCGACAAGTCCTACCAGTACTTCGAAGACGGCATCCTGCTGGTGGAAGACGGCAAGGTCGCCCGCCTCGGCCACGCCGCCGAGCTGCTGCCGCAACTGGGCGGCGTGGAAGTGGTGGAATACCGCGACGCGCTGATCACCCCCGGCTTCATCGACACCCACATCCACTACCCGCAGACCGGCATGATCGCCTCCTACGGCGAACAGCTGCTGGATTGGCTGAACACCTACACCTTCCCCACCGAGAAGCAGTTCGCCGACCCAGCCCACGCCGCCGACGTCGCCGGCATCTTCCTCAAGGAACTGCTGCGCAACGGCACCACCACCGCCTTGGTATTCGGCAGCGTGCACCCGCAATCGGTGGACGCGCTGTTCAATGCTGCCGAGAAGCTCGACCTGCGGCTGATCGCCGGCAAGGTGATGATGGACCGCAACGCCCCGGACTACCTGACCGACACCGCCGAAAGCAGCTACCGCGACAGCAAGGCGCTGATCGAGCGCTGGCACGGCAAGGGCCGCCTGCTCTACGCGGTGACCCCGCGCTTCGCTCCCACAAGTACCCCCGAACAGCTGGACGCCGCCGGCCGCCTGCTCAAGGAGCACCCGGACGTGTACCTGCACACCCACCTGTCGGAGAACCGCAAGGAAATCGAGTGGGTCAAGGAACTGTTCCCCGAGCGCAGCGGCTACCTGGACGTCTACGACCACCACGGCCTGCTCGGCGCGCGCTCGGTGTTCGCCCACGGCGTGCACCTGTGCGACGGCGAATGCCAGCGCCTGGCCGAGACCGGCTCGGCGGTGGCCTTCTGCCCCACCTCGAACCTGTTCCTCGGCAGCGGCCTGTTCGACCTGGCCAAGCTGGAGAAGCACAAGGTCAAGGTCGGCCTGGGCACCGACGTCGGCGCCGGCACCAGCTTTTCCCAGCTGCAGTCGCTGAACGAGGCCTACAAGGTGATGCAGCTGCAGGGCATCAAGCTCGACCCGTTCAAGTCGCTGTACCTGGCCACCCTCGGCGGCGCCCGCGCGCTGGAGCTGCAGGACAAGGTGGGCAGCTTCGCCCAGGGCAACGAGGCGGACTTCGTGGTGCTGGACTACAAGGCCACCCCGCTGCTGGACTACCGCCTGCGGCAGGCGAAGAGCCTGGAGGAAAGACTCTTCGCCCTGATCATCCTCGGCGACGACCGCACGGTCCGCGAAACCTTCGCCCACGGCCGCTCGGTGCACCAGCGCGGCTGACGCTTACGGTCACGCCGGCCGGGCCCTTGCTCAGGACCGCCGGCCGGGGTGGCCGCTTTTCATTTCCCGGGGGGACGGGGTCGAACCGTAGGGCGCATAACGCCTACGGCGTTATCCGCCGTTTGGCCTTGGTCCCACTCGAGCACGAAGCCCCCGGCCCAGCCACGCATTCAGCGATGAGAAAGGCCAGGCGGCGGATAACCGCGAACGGTTATTCGCCCTACGCTGGCCGAGGGCTTCGTGCGATGCGAGAGAGTCCTCACAGCAAAGCCCAAGGGAAACTCCATTCGCGAGCATGGCTTTTCGTAGGATGGGTTGAGCCTTGGCGAAACCCATGCGGCCGTGGCGATGGGTATCGCTTCGCTCAACGCCATCCTACGGGTCTTGTGTTTGCCGGAGGGCGTAGGAGCGGATTCATCCGCGATCCGCGCCTGCACCCGGTCCATCGCGGACGGAGTCCGCTCCTACAAAAGCAGCCCCGCGCTACCCCCGCACCTCCACCAACACCGGGCAAGGCGCCCGCTCGATCACCCGCTGCCCCACCGAGGGATCCAGCAGCCGCTCGATGCGCCCCAGGTGGCGGTGGCCGATGACGATCAGGTCGCAGCCCTGGCGCTCGGCCTCGCGCAGGATCGCCCGCGCCGGGTCGCCGGCCAGTATCCGCCCCGTGGCGCGGCCCGCCGGCAGTTGCGCCAGCGCGGCGTCCAGCAGGGCCTGGGCCTCATGCTGCTCGTGCTCGGCCGGCGGGTAATCGAGCACGTCCGGCTGCGGCAGGGCGAAGGCGCGGTCGACCACGCAGACTACCTCCAGGCGCGGCGTGCCGGCCTCTGCCAGCTGCGCGGCGGTGGCGATGAGGCGCTGGGCCTGCGGGGTGCCGTCGATGGCGACCAGGATGCGTTCGAACATGGGGCTTCCTTAATAAAACGGTGAACACCGATCATTCTTCGGGCTCGCGCGGAATGCGTAAAGGCACCCTGGCTGCACGCCAGAGTTGCACCACACGCACGTATCGCCGAGCATCCCTGCGAACCAACGTTCCCGGAGGCACCATGGCCCTGCCCGACCTCAACCTGCTGGTCGCCCTCAACGTGCTGCTGGAAGAAGGCAGCGTGGTCGGCGCCGCGCGCCGCCTGCACCTGAGCCCGCCGGCCATGAGCCGCACCCTGGGGCGCATCCGCGAGGCGGTGGGCGACCCCATCATGGTCCGCGCCGGGCGCAACCTGGTGCCCACGCCGCGGGCGCTGCAGTTGCGCGAGGAGGTCAGCGAGCTGGTGGAACACGCCATGCGCCTGTTCAACGCCAAGGAAAACCTGCAGATGGACCGCCTGGAACGCTGCTTCGTGCTGCGCTCCAACAACGTGCTGGTGGGCGGCTTCGCCTCGCGCATGCTGGCGGTGATGCGCGACGAGGCGCCGCACTGCAGCCTGCGCATGGCCCCCGAGGCCGATTTCGACGACGAGGCCCTGCGGCAGAACCGCATCGACCTGTACATCGGCGCCACCTCCAGCCTGGAGCCGGAAATCCGCACCCAGACGCTGTTCACCACCAACTTCGTCGGCCTGGCCCGCCGCGACCATCCGATCTTCGACGGCGAGATCACCCCGGAACGCTTCGCCGCCTATCCGCAGATCAGCGTCTCGCGCCGCGGCCGGCCCCTCGGGCCGATCGACGAGGAACTGGCGAACCTGGGCCTCAAGCGCAACATCCGGCTGATCGCGCCGACCTTCCATTCCTCGATCTTCGCCCTGCTGGAATCCGACCTGCTGCTGCCGATCGCCGAGCACTCGCTGTGGCGCCTCGACCGCCTCGGGCTGTCCCTGCGCCAGTTCGACATCCCGCTGCCGCTGAAATCCGTGGTGATCATCCAGGCCTGGCACCCGCGCTTCGACAACGACCCGGCGCACAGCTGGCTGCGGCAGACGGTGAAGCGGGTATGCATCGAGCTGCGCGAGAGTTCGGGGTTGCTGAGCTGATCCCCAACCAGTGCACAATACGCACTGATTAGTTCTAATCATTTCAATTTTCACACTGATTGGCGCTCCCTAGACTCTGCTCAAAACCCCTAGAGTCCCGACGCCATGCCTTGCCCCGACCATAGCGCGATGGCCGGCCTCCGCCACGAGGCCCGGCCATGACCGCCGCGCTCACCCCGCTCGCCACCCCGGCCGCCGCGCAGCCGGCCAAACCTGTCGCCCAGCCCTTCGGCCCACGCATCCTGGTGGGCATGCTCGGCGTGCTGCTCGCCTCGCTCAGCGCCGGGCTCAACGACAAGGTCACCGACCTTGCGATGAACGACGTGCGCGGCGCGCTGGCCATCGGCCATGACGAAGGCACCTGGCTGCTGGCCCTGTACGCCGCCTTCCAGGTCGCCGGCATGGCCTTCGCGCCCTGGTTCTCGGTAACCTTCTCGCTGCGCCGCTTCACCCTCGCCGCCATCGCTGCCTTCGCCCTGCTGGCGCTGCTCTGCCCCTTCGCCCCCAACGTGCACACGCTGTACCTGCTGCGCGCCCTGCAAGGCCTGGCCGGCGGCTGCATGCCGCCGATGCTGATGACCGTGGCGCTGCGCTTCCTGCCGCCGGGCATCAAGCTCTACGGCCTGGGCGCCTACGCCCTGACCGCCACCTTCGCGCCCAACCTGGGCATGCCCCTGGCGGCGCTGTGGACCGAGTACGTCGGCTGGCAGTGGGTGTTCTGGCAGGTCATTCCCTTGTGCGCGCTGGCCATGGCCGCAGTGGCCTGGGGCATTCCCCAGGACCCGCTGCGCCTGGAGCGTTTCCGCCAGTTCGACTGGCTCGGCGTGGCCCTCGGGCTGCCAGGCATCCTCATGCTGGTGCTGGGCCTGCTGCAGGGCGAGCGCCTGGACTGGTTCGAGTCCGACCTGGCCACCCTGCTGGTGGTAGGCGGCGCGGCGCTGCTGGCGGCCTTCTTCCTCAACGAATGGACGCACCCGCTGCCGTTCTTCCGCCTGGACATCCTCAAGCGGCGCAACCTCAGCCACTCGCTGCTGACCCTGGCCGGCGTGCTGGTGGTGCTCGGCGCCTGCGCCGGCGTGCCGGCCTCGTACCTGGCCGCCGCCCACGGCTACCGCCCGCTGCAGAGCGCGCCCATGGCCCTGCTGGTGGCCCTGCCGCAACTGCTGACGCTGCCGCTGGTGGCCGCTCTGTGCAATATCCCGCGCGTCGACTGCCGCTGGGTGCTGGCCATCGGCATCGCCCTGTGCGGCCTCTCCGCCTACGGCATGAGCCAACTGACCGGCGACTGGACGCGGGACAACTTCTACCTGCTGCTCAGCCTGCAGATCATCGGCCAGCCGATGGCCGTGGTGCCGCTGCTGATGTCCTCCACCAGCGTGGTGGCGCCCGTCGAAGGGCCCTTCGCCTCGGCCTGGTTCAACAGTGTGCGGGCCTTCGCCGCGGTGGTCGGCAGCAGCGTGGTGGGCATCCTCATGACCTGGCGCGAGCACTACCACTCCAACCGCCTGGTCGACCACCTGGGCGCCGCGCCCCAGGCCCTGGCGCTACGCCTGGACCAGCTCGACGGCAGCCTGCCGTGCCTGGCCGGGCAGGTCCACGGCCAGGCCTCGGTGCTGGCCGCCGCCGACACCCTCTGGTGCATGGCCTGGCTGGCCGCCGCCCTGCTCCCGCTGATCGCCGTCATGCCGCTGCGGGTCTACCCGCCGCGCCCGGTCGCCCCCGCTCACTGAAATCCGGAAAGCCATCATGTCCAAGACATTCCTCACTTCCCGCCGCGCGAGCCTGACAATGGCCGCGCTGCTGCTGCTCGCCGCCCTGGCCTGGCTGCTGCTGCGCCTGCTCGGCCCGGAGCGCGAACAGAGCACCGACGACGCCTACGTGCGCGCCGATTTCACCCTGGTGGCGCCCAAGGTCGCCGGCATCGTCGACAGCGTACTGGTGGAAGACAACCAGTCGGTGAAGGCCGGCCAGGTGCTGGCGCGCATCGACCCACGGGACTACCAGACCGCGCTGGCCGCCGCCGGGGCCGAGCTGCTCTCGGCGCGGGCGCGCCTGCGCCACGTCGGCGCCGACCTGGAGCGCCAGCACGCGGTGATCGCCCAGAGCGCCGCCCAGGTCGCGGCCGACCAGGCCACCCAGCGCTTCGCCCAGCAGGAGCTGCAGCGCTACCAGCACCTCGCCAGCCAGGGCGCCGGCACCCTGCAGAACGCCCAGCAGGCGCGCTCGCGCCTGGACAACGCCCAGGCCGCGCTGGACAAGGCGCGCGCCGCCAACCTGGCCGCGCGCAAGCAGCTGGACGTGCTGCTGGCCCAGCAGGCCGAGGCGCAGAGCGCGGTGCAGCGCGACGAGGCGCAGTTGCAGCAGGCGCAGCTGAACCTGTCCTACTGCGAGATCCGCGCGCCCTTCGACGGCATGGTCGGCCGCCGCGGCGTGCGCGTCGGTGCCTACGTCACCCCGGGCAGCCCGCTGCTGGCGGTGGTGCCGCTGCAGCAGGCCTACGTGGTCGGCAACTTCCAGGAAACCCAGCTCACCGAAGTGCATCCCGGCCAGGCGGTCGAAGTGCGCGTCGACACCTTCCCCGGCCAGGTGCTGCGCGGCCACGTCGACAGCATCGCCCCGGCCACCGGCCTGAGCTTCGCGCCCATCGCCCCGGACAACGCCACCGGCAACTTCACCAAGGTGGTACAGCGCATCCCGGTGAAGATCGTCCTGGAGCCGAACCAGGCGCTGCTGGCCCGCCTGCGCGTGGGCATGTCGGTGGTGGCCAGCATAGACACCGCCTCCGCCGGCGAACAACGGGTGGCCGCGCAATGAAACACACCCCGCTCCTGCTCGCCTGCCTGGCCCTGGGCGCCTGCAGCCTCGGCCCGGACTTCCGCCAACCCGACGCCCAGGCGCCGGCCTCCTGGAACGCCAAGGGCGACGACGTCGCCAGCCGCCCCGCCGGCGGCGCCGTGGAAAGCCAGTGGTGGAAGCTGTTCAACGACCCGCAGCTGGACCGCCTGCAGGCCCGCGTGGCCGCCGGCAACCTCGACCTGCAAGCCGCCGCCGCGCGCCTGGAGCAGAGCCGGGCGATCCGCCGGGCGCTGGGCGCCGACGCCGTGCCGCAGGTGGATGGCAACGCCGGCTATGCGCGCCAGCGCAACAGCGAGGTGGGCCTGTCCGATCCGTCCGGCGAGGCTGGCCGGCACAACTTCAACCAGCTCGACGCCGGCTTCACCCTGAGCTGGGAGCTGGACCTGTGGGGCCGCGTGCGCCGCGAGCTGGAGGCCGCCGACGCGCAGGTGCAGGCCAGCGAGGCGAGCCGCCATGACGTGCTGGTGGCGGTGCTGGCCGAAAGCGCCCGCGACTATGTGCAACTGCGCGGCGAACAGGGCCGCGAGGCGATCCTGCGCGGCAATCTGGACATCGCCCGGCACAGCCTGCAGCTGACCCAGCTGCGCCGCGCCGAGGGCGTGGCCACCGAACTGGACGTCGCCGAGGCCAAGGCCCAGGTGGCGGTGATCGAGTCGCAACTGCCCGGCAGCCAGAAACGCCAGGCGCGCCTGCTCAACGCCCTGGCCTTCCTCCTCGGCGAACAACCCGGCGCGCTGACCGCCGAGCTGGCCCAGACCGCGCCCATCCCGCGCGCGCCCCAGGCGGTGCCGGTGGGCCTGCCGGCGGAACTGGCCCGGCGCCGCCCGGACATCCGCCAGGCCGAGGCCCTGCTGCACGCGGCCACCGCCAGCATCGGCGTGGCCCAGGCGGACTTCTACCCGCGCATCAGCCTCAACGGCGACTTCGGCTTCCAGGCCCTGCAACTGGCCAACTTCGGTGACTGGAACAGCCGCACCTTCGGCATCGGCCCCAGCCTGCACCTGCCGATCTTCGAAGGCGGCCGGCTGAAGGGCACCCTGGCCCTGCGCGAGGCGCAGCAGAAGGAAGCGGCCATCGCCTACCGGCGCACGGTGCTCAATGCCTGGCGCGAGGTGGACGATGCGCTGAACGACTACGCCGCCGACCAGCGCGAGCTGGCGGCCCTGGATGAAGCGGTGGAGCACGGCCGCACGGCCTTGGCCAATGCCCGCGAGCAGTACAAGGCGGGGGCCGTGGATTTCCTCAATGTGCTGAGTGCGCAGCGTGAGTTGCTGGCCAGTGAGGAGCGCCAGGTGCGCAGTAGCGAGGCGGTGGGGGTGAACCTGGCGCTGCTGTACAAGGCGCTGGGTGGGGGGTGGGAGTCGTAGGGCGTACAACAGTTCGCGGTTGTACGCCGTTACAGCTGTCTCGTGGCTGGCTTCGTGGTTGGTGTCGGAGTGAGGCCGGGCGGTGCTTCCTGGCCGAACCCGGAGCGTTGTGGGGCCACGGTCAGGCGGCGGATAACCGCGAACGGTTATTCGCCCTACGTTTGCCGGGGCTTCTGTGCGATGCGAGAGCACCCTCTCCCCAGCCCTCTCCCTGAAGGGAGAGGGAGCTTGTCCGTGCCGAGAAAGGATTTGGTGTTAGCCGGGCCCTCGGTACAAGCCGGCTAACACAGAAACACCAGCGCACTCCGAACGATCCCCTCTCCCTTCAGGGAGAGGGTTAGGGAGAGGGAGCGGCGTCAACCCAACGCGCCAAAGCCACCGGGAAACGCCGTTCGCACCCTCCTCAGCGCGAAGCCTTCCGCCGCAAAGCCGCCGGGCTGAACTCCGCCACGTCCGGCGCCGCCTTGCTGAAGTCGGCGGTGCCCGGCTCCTCGTTGTCCAGCCACTGCACGCTGTAGCGCCGCGACTGCAGGTCGTGGAAGGTGTCCAGCGCGGTCCAGACCATGGGCTGTTCGTAGAAGTTCTTCAGGTAGGCCATCGATACCCGCCACAGCTCGCCACGGCCATCGTACTGGTCGACCACCGCCGCGCCCCAGCTGTCCTCGTCCAGGTACAGGGTGCGCTTGCTGTAGATGTGCCGCGCGCCGGGCTTGAGCTTGCCTTCCACCACCCACACCCGGTGCAGTTCGTAGCGGGTGTATTTCGGGTTGATGTGGCCGGGGGTGAGCAGGTCCTTGTATTTCACCTCGGGGCTGGTGACCAGGTAGTTGTTGTAGGGGATGTAGATTTCCTTCTTGCCCACCAGGGTCCAGTTGTAGCGGTCCGGCGCGCCGTTATACATGTCGGTGTCGTCGGCGGTGCGCAGGCCGTCGGAGTCCTCGATCGGGGTGTCGTAGGCCAGCGTCGGCGCGCGCCGCACGCGGCGCTGGCCGGGGCTGTAGCCCCAGGCCTGGCGCGGTTCCTTGACCTGGTCGAGGGTCTCCTGCACCAGCGCGCCCTCGCCCGCCAGGCGCGCCGGGGCGGTGGTGAAGGTCATGTAGTAGAACAGGGTGTTGCCCAGCTGCTCGAAGCTGCCTTTCGGATCGTAGAAGCGGAACAGCGCGGCGTCCTGGCTGGTGACCAGCGAGTAGGCGCCGTTGCGCTGCACGCCGGTCTGCGCCGAGCGCCGTTCGATGTAGCTGCCGCGGTAGCGGGCGATGTGGTTCCACAACGCTTCCAGGCCGCTCTGCGGGATCGGGAAGGGAATGCCGCCGTAGGCGTCGGCGAAGCCGTTGCCGCCTTCCACCAGCTTGCCGCTGGTGGCGTTGCGGAAGGTGTTGTCGTACACCCACTGCGGCGCCGCGCCGCTGCGGCGGGTCTGGTAGACCGGCATCTGGAAGCTGTCCGGGTAAGTGTTGAACAGGGCGATCTGGCCGGGCGTCAGGTTCGCCTTGTACTGCTCCAGGTTGGCCTTGGTAATGGTGAACTGCGGCTTGTCGCCGGCGAAGGGGTCGACGTGGTGGCTGCCCGGGCCCTTGTAGCCGGCCGGCGCCTGGGTCAGGCCGCCGCTCCAGGCGGGGATGCTGCCGGCGGCGTTGCCGGCCTTCTCGGCGCCCAGCGGCGTCAGGCTGCTCTTGAGCTGTGCGGCCTGGTCGGCGCTCACCGCCGCGCGGGCGTCGGTCGCCACCAGGGCCGCCAGGGCCAGCAGCGCGATCATGGGTTTCTTGGCGATCATGCGAGTCTCCATCACCTGGCTGATCAGAACGAGTACTTGGCGCTGATCGAGACGTTGTCCCGGTCACGCATGGAGTTGTTCACCCCGGCGCCGTAGTAGTTGGTGTACTGCATGCCCACCTGGAAGGTGTTCAGGTAGGTGGCGTCGGCGCCGAGGGTGTAGGCCTTGCGCCCTTCGATGAAGTTGCCGGTGCGGTCGGAGTTGCCCTTGAAGTCGTCCTGGTAGACCACGTAGGGGCTGAGCTTCACGCCGGCGAACACGTCGTTCCAGGTGCCGCTGAGCAGCAGGGTGTAGCCGTAGCTGTCGCGGCTGATCTGGTCGCCGTCGTCGGAGCCGCCGACATAGGACTTGTCCTGGGCGCCGACGAAGCGGCGCTTGCTGCCGTCCCAGGCGGTGTACTCCAGGCTGCTGCCGCGGATGAACTCGCCGGCCAGCTCGGCCACGCCCACCACCGAGTCGAAGGTCATGTGCGGGCCGAAGTTGTAGATGCCGGTCAGCGAGGCGTTGTAGGTCTCGGCGCGCTCGTAGTTCTGGAACAGCGAGCCGCGGCACAGCTGCTTGCCGGACACCGCCGCGCAGGCCTGGTCGGCCGGGGTGTTGGCGTCGTAGAGGTTGGTCAGGCCGAGCACGCCCTGGGTCAGCAGGTCGCCGAGCAGGTCGTTGGTGGCCGCGATGCTGATCGGCATGTTCGGCCGGTAGGCCAGCTCGCCGGCCACCGAGGCGTCGCCCAGGGTGGTGTTGAAGCTGAAGCCGTACATGCGGATGTCTTCGACGTAGTCGCGGCGCGCCTGGGCGTTGCTGGCCAGGTCCAGGGTGGCCAGGCCGGGCACCGCCTCGCCCAGGCCCAGCGGGCCGAGCACGCCGTTGAGGGCGGCGATGTCGGCGCCCTGATAGCTGCGCAGGTCCACCGCCACCTGGGGTTCCTTGGCGTGGTAGTTGACGAAGTACAGGCCGAACTCGGTGGAGTTGAGCTGCTCGGCGATGTAGCGGAAGGCCACGCCGTACTGGCCGCTGTCGCGGGCGTCGAGGTCCTTGCCGATGCTGGCCACCTTGAAGGTGCCGGTGTTGGGGTTGAGGTAGGCGTTCGGGCCGGCCGGGCCGTTGCCCAGCAGGCCGAGCCCGGCCACCAGCGGGTAGCCGGCCAGCAGCTGCTTGAACTCCGGGCTGTCTTCGGTGGTGTAGGCGACGTCGCCGCCGTCGGCGAACAGGTCGGTGTCGGCGAAATAGGTGCCCACCGGGTCCAGGCGCGTCTCCTTCCACTTCCACTGGTAGTAGCTTTCCATCGACAGGTTGTCGGTCAGCCCCAGGTTGAAGCTCAGCGCCTCCACCGGCACCAGCACTTCCTTGAGCTCCGAGCCCGGCAGGTGGAAACGCGAGGCGTCCACCGGGTTGATGGTGTTGATGCCGCCGCGGTAGAAGGTGCTCTCGCCCCAGTTCAGCACCTGGCGGCCAACGCGGCCGGTGACCGGGTGCTCGGCGACGTCCCAGTCGCCGGAGAGGTAGGCGTCGAGCAGCTCGGCCTTGCGTCCGGCGATGTGGCGGGTGTCCTGGGTGAAGCGGTCGTCGTCGGGGTAGGACTGGCTGGGGCGCTCGACGCCGTCGGTGGTGCTCAGGTAGTCGTTGCGCTTGTCCATGATCTGCGTGTCGTAGTAGGCGGTGCCACGCATGAACAGGCCGTAGTTCTGGTACTTGGCCGAGAGGTCCGAGGTGAGCTTGAACACCTGGGAGACCAGGCCCTTGTCGAAGTTGCGGTTGCCGTCGTCGGTGTTGATGTCGTCTATGTTCTCGGTGCCACGGCCCTGCACGCGCCACATGGCGCCGTACGACAGGGTACTGTCCAGCGAGCCGGTGACCTGGTTGTCGGCGAAGCTGAACTCGACGGCCTGGACACTGCCCGCCACCAGCAACGGCAGCAGCCCCATGAGCGCGCCGGCGCGCCTGGGCGCCCAGAACGACGGGTTGCCCCAACCCCTTTCGATGCACGTACGACGGTTCATCGAAGCATTACCTCCATGACGGCCAAGATTTATCGCCCCGGGCATTGCGTCCGGCGCTGTTCTTATTCGTTTCTCGGCTGCTGGCCGGTCTGGCGGCCCAGCAGTACAACTCCTCGGATGGCGCTTGCCGGCGCCGGCTGGCTCCTCTGGCGAATCCCCTGCACGCGGAATCTGGCACGATAGTGCAAGCAAGGTAACAAACTGTTTCCCCACTTGCCAACCCGAAAGCATGAACGCCCATCGCACGAAAGCGCGATCCAGACGGATTGGACTTCAGGCAGCGAAGGCTCCGCAATGACAGGTCGCGCCACTGCGACTCACAAATCTGACCGTCGGCCCGGCGGCGGCAGGCAGCCGGCGAAGGAAACGAGGCGGCCCGCGCCCGGGCTCAGCGCTGCGGCGGCGAGCGGCTATCCTATTGGCCATAGCCTTCCGGAAGCCTCGCCATGACTGCCGCCCCCTTCGCCATCCGCCCCCACGCCGACGAGGTCGAGGGCATGCCGATCCTGCGCGCCCTGCCTTCCGCGCAATTCCGCAGCATCGGCCCCTTCGTGTTCTTCGACCACATGCTGGCCACCGACTTCGCGCCGGGCCAGGGCATGAACATCAACCAGCACCCGCACATCGGCCTGTCCACCCTCACCTACCTGTTCGAGGGCCAGGTGCAGCACAAGGACAGCCTGGGTTCGGACCAGTTGGTGCTGCCCGGCGACGTCAGCTGGATGACCGCCGGGCGCGGCGTCGCCCACGTCGAGCGAACGCCGCGGGCGCTGCGCGAAAGCGGTTCGCGCCTGCACGGCCTGCAGGTCTGGCTGGCCCTGCCGCAAGCCGAGGAAGGCCGCGAGCCCAGCTACAGCCACCACCCGCTGGCCAGCCTGCCGCAGAGCGAGAGCCTGGGCGTGCGCATCCGCCTGATCGCCGGCAACGGCTTCTGCCTGGTCTCGCCGGTGCCGGTGCTGTCGCCGACCTTGTATGCCGACATCGAGATGGTTGCCGGCAGCACCCTGACGCTGCCGCCTGAACATCCGCAAAGGGCGTTCTATCTGTTGGAAGGCGAGGCCCTGCTCGACGACGATCCCGCGCCGCTGCGCCAGCTGCTGGTCCTGCCCGAGGGCGCAAGCCCGGTGCTGAGCGCCTGCGCCGACTGCCGCGCGGTGCTGATCGGCGGCGAGCCGCTGGACGGTGCGCGGCGGATGAACTGGAACTTCGTCGCCAGCGACCCCGCGCTGATCGACGAGGCCCGCCGGCGCTGGGCCGCCGGCGACTGGCCGACGGTCCCCGGCGAGCGCGAGCGCATCGAGCTGCCGCGCTGAGGCGCGGCCCTCCCCTTTCCTTCCACGTCCTGGAGCTGCCATGCCAGAGCAGAATCGTCACGCCGGCGCACTCACGGTGCTCACCGTGCTGTTCTTCATGTGGGGCCTGATCACCTCGCTGAACGACATCCTGGTGCCGCACCTGAAGGCGGTGTTCACCCTCAACTACGTGCAGGCGTCGCTGGTGCAGTTCAGCTTCTTCACCGCCTACTTCGTCATGTCCTTCCCGGCCGGGCGGCTGGTGGAGCGCCTGGGCTACAAGCGCGGAATCATCGTCGGCCTGGTCACCGCTGGAGTCGGATGCCTGTTGTTCCTGCCTGCGGCCGGCGCGCAATCCTACCCGGCGTTCCTCGCCGCGCTGTTCATCCTGGCCTCGGGCATCACCCTGCTGCAGGTGGCGGCCAACCCCTACGTCAACGTGCTCGGCAGCCCGCAGTCGGCGGCCAGCCGGCTGAACATGACTCAGGCCTTCAACTCCCTGGGCACCACCGTCGGCCCGCTGGTGGGCTCGGTGACCATCCTGGCCATTGGCGCGGGCGCGGCCAGCGAACTGGGCAGCGCCGCCGCCGAGGCCGACTCGGTGAAGATGCCCTACCTGGTGCTGGCCGCCCTGCTGTTCGCCATCGCCGTGCTGATCGGCCTGTTCCGCCTGCCGCGCATCAGCCACGGCGAACCCAGCGACGGCGCGGCCGCCGGCCGGCAGTCGCTGCTCGCCCACCGGCACCTGGTGTACGGGGTGGTCGGCATCTTCTGCTATGTCGGCGCCGAGGTGGCCATCGGCAGTTACCTGGTCAGCCTGATGGGTCAGCCGGACATCGCCGGCCTACCCGGCGAACAGGCCAGCAAGTTCCTCTCGCTGTACTGGGGCGGCGCCATGATCGGCCGCTTCATCGGCAGCGTGCTGATGCGCAGCATCCGCCCCAACCGCATCCTGGCCTTCAACGCGGTGACCAACGCCGTGCTGCTGGCGGTGGCCATCGGCGTGGGCGGCCACGTGGCGATGTGGGCGCTGATCCTCATCGGCCTGTTCAACTCGATCATGTTCCCGACCATCTTCTCCCTGGCCCTGGAAGGCCTGGGCAACCTGACCAGCAAGGGCTCGGGCCTGCTGTGCATGGCCATCGTCGGCGGCGCCCTGGTGCCGCTGGTGCAGGGCTTCTTCGCCGACCATATCGGCCTGCTGCATTCCTTTGCCATTCCGCTGGTGTGCTACCTGTATATCTGCTGGTTCGGTGCGCGGGGGTATCGGGCGGATGAGGCTGGGGCAAGGTGAGGGGGCAATCGCGGACGGAGTCCGCTCCTACAGTTCCAGGAAAGCCCGTAGGATGGGTTGAGCGAAGCGATACCCATCAGCGCAACCGCATGGGTTTCGCAAGTGTTCTGCCGGGAGACATGGGTAACAGGTGTCGGGAGACATAGGTAACGCATTTAGGATCACGGAATTGCCGTATCGGGAGATCGAGCGATGCCGTGGAAGGAGTGCACACCTGTGTCCAGTCGATATGAGTTCGTTCTCCTGGCAGAACAGCCTGATGCCAACGTGCGGGAGCTGTGCCGGCGCTTCGAGATCAGTCCGAAAACAGCCTACAAGTGGCTTCGACGCTACCAAGAGCAAGGCGAACCGGGATTGCTGGATAAGTCCCGGCGTCCCTTGAGTTGCCCCCGCCGTAGCAGCGAGGACCTGGAGCACGCTGTCCTGGCCTTGCATGAGGCCTATCCCGCCTGGGGCGGCCGCAAACTGCGCAGCCTGATGTCGGGTGACGAGTCTGCACGTCCGCATCACAGCACGCTCGATGCGATTCTGCGCCGGCATGGCCGGCCGTTGCGTTATGGGGCCGACGCCGGCCCTGCCGCGACATCGCGCTTCGAGCACGAGGCGCCAAACGACCTCTGGCAGATGGACTTCAAGGGGCACTTTGCGCTGTTCGGCCAGCGCCAGCATTGCCATCCATTGACGCTGCTCGATGACCACTCACGCTTTGCCCTGTGCCTGGCGGCCTGTGCTGACGAGCGGCGTGAAACGGTCCGCCAACAACTGATCAGGGTATTCCGGCGCTATGGCCTGCCCCGGCGCATTACCAGCGACAACGGCCCACCCTGGGGCTCAACCCGTCGCGGCGGCCTCTCGGCTCTGGAAGTCTGGTTGATGCGCTTGGGCATCAAGGTCGGACACAGCCGGCCTCACCATCCGCAGACCCAAGGCAAGCTCGAACGCTTCCATCAGACGCTCAAGCGCGAGCTGCTGCACGACGCGCACTTCCGCACCCTGGAGCAATGCCAGGCGGGTATGGACCGCTGGCTGGAACAGTACAATCAGCAACGTCCGCATCAGGCGCTGGGCCAGAAGCCGCCCTTGACGCGTTACCGGAGCAGCCCCAGGCCATACCCGGAAAAGTTGCTGGAAGTGGAGTACGAGCCCGGAGAGCGGGTGCTGACGGTACATACCAAGGGCCAGATTCGCCTCGATGGCCGAATGGTATTCGTCAGCGAAGGTCTGGCGGGTGAGCGAGTCGCCATCCGCCCCGCCAAGGAGGATGGCGTACTCGACATCATTTTCATCAACAAAACGGTCCGGCAGGTCGACCTCAGGCAGCCGGAGTGACCATGGGAAACCGTTACCCATGTGTCCCGACAGGCGTTACCTATGTGTCCCGGCAGAACACAAGCTCAACCCATCTTACGAAGAACGCCTCGGCGCAGACAGTTGCTCCTACAGTTCCAGGGAAGCACGGGCGCAGGAGCGGACCTTGTCCGCGATTGGATTCACCGGCCACACCGGACGCCCCGGCGCCACGAATAGGTGTTTCTGCGTAGGGCGCATAACGCCTACGGCGTTATCCGCCGAATCGCGGACGGAGTCCGCTCCTACGGTTCCAGGGAAGCACGGGCGTAGGAGCGGACTTTGTCCGCGATTGGATTCAGCGGCCGCACCGGACGCCCCCGGTGTGCCGGACTTTTGCATGGCCGAACGAAACCGCCCTACTCGCCGAACTTCTCATCCAGCAAATCGTACATCGCCTGGAACGCCCGGCGGGCCACCTTGGCGTCGTATTGCATCTTGCCCGGAATCTGGGCCTGCGGATCGGTGAAGGAATGCGCGGCGCCACCATAGCTGGTCAACGCCCAGTCCACGCCCGCGTCGTTCATTTCCTTGGCGAAATCAAGCAGTTGCTCGCGCGGCACCAGCGGGTCGATAGCGCCGTCGAGGACCAGCACCGAACCCTTGATGTTCTTCGCATCCGCCGGGTTGGGCGAATCCAGGGTGCCATGGAAGGACACCGCCGCGGCCAGCGGCGCACCGTCGCGGGCCAGGTCCAGGGCGCAGCAGCCACCGAAGCAGAAGCCGAACGCGGCCAGCTTGGCACCATCGATCGGTGCCTTGCCGGCCTGGGCCTGGAGCGCCTTGAAGGCCGCCTGCATGCGGCGGCGCAGCGAGGCGCGGTCGTTCTTCAGCGGCATCATGGCGGCGCCGGCCTGCTCCGGGCCGTCGGGGCGCACGTCCTTGCCGTAGAGGTCGGCCACCAGCACCACGTAGCCGTGGCCGGCGACCTGGCGGGCGATGTCCAGAGCGCCCTGGCTGACGCCCATCCAGTTCGGCGCCATCAGCAGGCCGGGGCGCTGCACGGTGCTGGAGGCGTCGAAGACCAGTTGACCTTCGAAGGACACGCCGTCGACTTCATAAGCGACGGGTTGGACGCTGATCTGGCTCATGGGGTGACTTCCTTCAGTGGGAGTAGGAAAAGCACAAAGCCCGCTTAAGGCGGGCTTTGTGTGAGGTTACCGGCTCAGGCGGAAAGTTCCACCAGCAGCTTGTTCAGGCGACGCACGTAGGCGGCCGGGTCCTTGAGGCTGTCGCCGGCGGCCAGGGCGGCCTGGTCGAAGAGGATGTGCGCCAGTTCGCCGAAGCGGTCCTCGTCCGGCTCCGCGTCGAGCTTCTCGATCAGCGGGTGGGCCGGGTTGAACTCGAAGATCGGCTTCGACTCCGGCACCTTCTGCCCGCTGGCTTCGAGAATCTGGCGCATCTGCAGGCCGAGGTCGGCCTCGCCGATGGCGAGGATCGCCGGCGAGTCGGTCAGGCGGTGCGACACGCGCACTTCGGCGACTTCCTCGCCGAGGGCGGCCTTCAGGCGCTCGACCAGGCCTTCCTTCGCCTTGGCCACTTCCTCCTGGGCCTTCTTGTCCTCCTCGGAGTCCAGCTTGCCCAGGTCCAGGTCGCCGCGGGCGACGTCGACGAAGTCCTTGCCGTCGAAGCTCGGCAGGTAGCTCATCAGCCACTCGTCGATGCGGTCGGTGAGCAGCAGCACTTCGATGCCTTTCTTGCGGAAGACTTCCAGGTGCGGGCTGTTCTTCACCTGCGCGTAGCTCTCGCCGGTGAGGTAGTAGATCTTGTCCTGGCCTTCCTTCATGCGGCCGATGTAGTCGGCCAGGGACACGCTCTGCTCGCCGGAGTCGTCGTTGGTGGAGGCGAAGCGCAGCAGGCCCGCGATCTTCTCCTTGTTGGCGAAGTCTTCCGCCGGGCCTTCCTTGAGGACCTGGCCGAAGTTCTTCCAGAAGCCCTTGTAGGCCTCGGCGTCGCTGCTCGCCAGTTTCTCCAGCATGTCCAGCACGCGCTTGGTCAGCGCCGACTTCATCGAGTCGATCACCGGGCCGGACTGGAGGATCTCGCGGGAGACGTTCAGCGACAGGTCGTTGGAGTCCACCACGCCCTTGATGAAGCGCAGGTACAGCGGCAGGAACTGCTCGGCCTGGTCCATGATGAACACGCGCTGCACGTACAGCTTCAGGCCGCGCGGGGCCTCGCGGTGGTACAGGTCGAAGGGCGCGCGCCCGGGCACGTAGAGCAGCGAGGTGTATTCCAGCTTGCCTTCGACCTTGTTGTGGCTCCAGCTCAGCGGGTTCTCGAAGTCATGCGCGATGTGCTTGTAGAACTCCTGGTATTCCTCGTCCTTGATCTCGGTGCGCGGACGGGTCCACAGGGCGCTGGCGCGGTTGACCACTTCCCACTCGGTTTCCGCCGGCGCGTCTTCACCGTGCTGTTCTTTCGGCAGCTCGATGGGCAGGGCGATGTGGTCGGAGTATTTCTTGATGACGTTGCGCAGGCGCCAGCCATCGGCGAACTCGTCTTCGCCGTCCTTCAGGTGCAGGACGATGCGGGTGCCGCGCTCGGGCTTGTCGACGGTGGCGACTTCGAACTCGCCCTCGCCCTTCGACGACCAGTGC
The DNA here is from genome assembly GCF_052367875.1 of Pseudomonas sp. A6. Classification (NCBI taxonomy): domain Bacteria; kingdom Pseudomonadati; phylum Pseudomonadota; class Gammaproteobacteria; order Pseudomonadales; family Pseudomonadaceae; genus Pseudomonas; species Pseudomonas sp. A6. The sequence continues at coordinate 4,634,383 of NZ_CP198970.1, forward strand.
ACGCCCTCGCTGGCCGGGGCGCCGGCGCGGCGGGTGAAGACGTCGACCTTGTCGGCGACGATGAAGGCGCTGTAGAAGCCCACGCCGAACTGGCCGATGAGGTGCGAATCCTTCTTCTGGTCGCCCGAGAGGTTCTTCAGGAAGTCGGCGGTGCCGGACTTGGCGATGGTGCCCAGGTGCGCGATCACTTCCTCGCGGCTCATGCCGATGCCGTTGTCTTCGAGGGTGACGGTCCTGGCGTCCTTGTCGAAGCTGACGCGGATCTTCAGCTCGGCGCCGCCTTCGAGCAGCTCGGGCTTGGCCAGGGCCTCGAAACGCAGCTTGTCGGCCGCGTCGGAGGCGTTGGAAATCAGTTCGCGGAGGAAGATTTCCTTGTTCGAATACAGGGAATGGATCATCAGGTGAAGCAGCTGCTTCACTTCGGTCTGAAAGCCCAGGGTCTCTTTCTGCGTCTCCACGCTCATAGGTTCTCGCTCCGAGGATGACAAAAGCCGCAGCGGGCGGCGGATGTCAGCGAGATGGGGGCTTCCTGAAGCTTTTCAAGGGTTTGCCGCGACGAACGTCACTGCGGCAGGAGTTCGATGGCGCTGATCTCCGCAGGCCGCAGGCTGTAGCTGGCCTGGCCGGCGCCGGTGAGCAGGTGGCGGATGACCACCCGGCCGTTCGGGTCCAGGCCGGTGAACACGCCTTCGGCCACGCGCCCGCGTTCGGTGGTCACGCGCATGCCGCGGTTGACGTAGCGCTGCGGCTCGGCCTGCAGGCGCTCCAGGCTCAGCGGCCGCGTCGCGCTGCCGGGCTGCGGCGCGGCGGGCCCGGGTTCGGCCACCGGGGCGCTGGCCTCGGCGCGCGGCGCCAGCTTCGGGTAGCGGTCGCCGCGCACCGCCCAGCCACGGCTGGCGCTGCGCTTGAGCTCCAGGTCCAGGTGCTGCGCTTCGCCGTCCAGGCGGAAGTCCAGCGGCACCTGCATGATCGGGCCCAGGGGCTCCAGGCGCGTCTCGGGCAATTCCAGCTGGCGGCCCGGGAAGCGCCGCTGCAGGTAGTCGCGCAGGACGTAGGCCAGGGTGTCGGCGGAGTCGAAACGGGTGTCCACCTGGCCGTCGCGGTAGCGCAGGCGGTCGGTGTACAGCTCAATGCGGCCGCTGAGGGTGGTGCGGTATTCCGTCGGCAGCACCAGGTGGAAGTCGCCGCGCAGGCGGTTGGGCGCCTCGGGCTGCAGGTCCAGGTGCAGGCTGTAGCCGCGCTCCAGGCGCACGGCCTCGGGCAGGTCGGCGCCCGGCGCCAGCCAGCTGACCTCCACCACGGGCCGCGGCCCGCGGTCGTCCGGCAGCACGTCCAGGCGCAGCGGCCCGTGCGGCTGGGCGGCCAGGCGGATGCGCACCTCGCGGTGGGCATAGAAGTCCTGGCCCTCGCGCAGGCTGAGCACGCCGTCGATCAGCTCCGCCTGCTGCGGCGCGAAGGCCTGGCCGTCGAGTTCGCCGCGCAGGGCGATGTCCAGCTCCGGCGCCGCCGCCGGCTCGCTGCGCAACCATTGCAGGCTGAGGATGGCCTCAAGCCGCGCGCTGTCGCGGCTGGCGAGCATGGCCAGGCCGACGACCAGGGGAATGCAGCCCAGAGCGCCGAGGAACAGCGCCTTGCGCGCGAAGCCCCAGTGCCGCGCCAGGAACACCGGCGCCAGCGGCGGCAGCAGGCAGGCCAGGCCCCACAGCGGGCCGCGCGCGAACGCCAGCATGACCAGCCAGGCGTAGCCGGCCAGGATCAGCAACAGCCCGCCGAGGATCAGCAGCGTGTCCATCGAGCCCCCGGCCTCAGGCGCCGTCGACCTTGAAATGCGCCCGCGCGGTGGCGATCGGCTCGGCGCGAGTGCTCTGCCAGGCGGTGATGGCGACGTTGGCCACGCGCCGGCCCTGGCGCCACACCTGGCACTGGGCGTAGGTGTCGCGGAAGTGCCCGGCGCGCAGGTAGTCGACGGAGAAGTCGATGATCTTCGGCAGGTGCGGCACGCCCATGAGCATCAGCAGGTGCAGCATGGCCGCGTGTTCCATGAAGCCGGCGATCACCCCGCCGTGCAGCGCCGGCAGCGTCGGGTTGCCGATGTTGTCGCGGCTGGCCGGCAGGTGGAAGATCACCTCCTCGCCCAGGCGCAGGCAGCGGATGCCGATCAGCCGGGCGTAGGGGATCATGTCCAGCAGCGGGCTGAAATCGTTGTCCTGGTGCATCTGGCGCAGCAGGTTCTCGATGTTCGGCGTGCTCATGCGCCCTCCCCCTTGGCGCCCGCCGGCGCGCCGGTGGCGCCCTTGCCCAGGCGCATGAAGGTGCCGACCACGTGGGCGATGGGCTGCTCGGGGTCGTCCTGGTAGGCGATGCCGCGGGTGAAGATGACGGTGGGCGTCACGCGGTAGCACTCGGCGAAACCGAAGATGTCCTTGTGCGGCTCGGCCGGGTGCATGTAGTCGATGCGCAGGTCGAGGGTCGGGCAGATTTCGAACTGCGGCAGCACGCAGAGCGTCGAGATGCCGCAGGTGGTGTCCATCAGGGTGGTGATGGCGCCGCCGTGGATCACGCCGGTTTCCGGGTTGCCAACGATCGCTTCGCTATAAGGCAGGCGCAGGGTCAAACCCTTTTCGTCCGCGGCATGGGCCGCGATGCCCAGCACCTGGCAATGGCGCAGGACGGCGAGGAAGCGTTGCGCGCGCTCTAGAATGGACATTTCACTCATGCGGATCGGGGCCCCGGGATGCTCGAAGGCGCATCATACTCCGCCGCCAAAGGGCGCTGCAGTGAATAATCGTAGTGCCGGCGCAAACTTGCGTTGAACTTCTGAGGAAGGTCTCAGCTCAAAGGGCTAACACCAGGAACGCCGCACATGGAGGCTCCACGATGAAAAAAACCCTTCCCTTCGCTCTGATGCTGGTTGCAGGCCTGACGCTGGCCGGCTGCGACAAGAAAGAAGAGCCCAAGGCCCCGCCGGCCGCGCCGAGCACCGAGCAGCCGGCGACCCCGGCGCCGACCACTCCGCCGGCCAACGAAGCCGCTCCGGCGCCGACCACCCCGGCTCCGGACACCGCGCCGGCTCCGTCCAACGAGGAGCAGAAGTAACCGCCCGCTCCCCGTACAACGCACAAGGCCCGCATTCGCGGGCCTTGTCGTTTCTTCACTCCGGCTCTTTCGCCGGCTCCCCGTGGGGCGTGGGGGTGAACACCATCACCTTGAGCACGTCGGAATGGAATTCGCGCTGGTACAGCACCCCGACCACCCCGGCGGTGACCAGCATGAAGATCCACGGGTTGATGAACCAGGCCAGCATGGCCAGGCCGAAGTAGTAGGAACGCAGGCCCTGGTTGAACTGGTGCGCGGCCATGGACACCACCCGCGCGGCGCGCTCGGCGAAGGCATTGCGCTCCTGCTCGCCGACGTGGCGCTCGCCGATCATCGGCGCCGAGCCCACCAGCACGGCGGCGAAGTTGTACTGGCGCATGCACCAGCTGAAGGTGAAGAAGGCATACACGAACACCACCGCCAGGCACAGCAGCTTCAGCTCCGACAGCCCGCGGGTCGGCGAGGCCACGAAAGGCAGGTCGGCCAGCACCGACACGGTGCGCTCGGCCGAGCCCAGCAGGGTGAGGATGCCGGCCAGGATGATCAGGGTGCTGGAAGCGAAGAACGAGGCGTTGCGCTCCAGGTTGCCGATCACGCTGGCATCGGCCACGCGGTTGTCGCGCAGCAGCAGGCGGCGCATCCAGTCCTTGCGGTACAGGTGCAGCACGCTGGCCAGGCACGCGGTGTCGCGGGCCCTGTGGCTGGCGTAGCGGGCATAGCCGACCCAGCAGAAGGCGAACCAGAGCATGGCCAGCAGGTTCCACAGGTACTGGATATCGAAGAGATCGACGACGTCGGTCATGGGCTTCCTTGGCGGGCCCTGTCGGCGGGCCGGGCCTGTTGATCGGGTGATTGAGGGAGAACGCGGCAGATAGACGCCGGATGTCGGCGGGAAGACACGAAGCTGCGTCACCTCCCCCATCGGGACACTTGACTACGCCAAACCGAAGGCAATTCCTACAAGCAAACGAGCCTTTCCCTCAAAAGCCCTGCCCTAGAATCGCGGCGGCCATCACGGCATTCCCGGCGCATCTGTGCAGATCGCCCAGTGAGTCGTGAGCAAGCGCACAAACCCGACCTCCCTCACTTGTAGTTGGACCAAAATGAAAACAATCGCCTTTGCCTTCGCCCTGTCCGGAACCCTTCTGGCCAGCAACGCCCAAGCCGCCGCAGGCTCGGTAAGCTTCGACGGATACATCACCCCCTCTACCTGCGCCGTAGCCGTCAACGGCCAGGGCGAACATGGCGCCGTGACCTTGAAGCCGGTCGGCTGGGAAAAGCTGCAGAACGCCGGGGATCTCGCCGGCGACACGCCGTTCACCATCACCCTCACCGGCTGCGGTGAAAGCGGCGCGCCGGCCTGGGTCCGCCCCAAGTTCGCCTCCACCGGGGTGAACCCCGCGACCGGCAACCTCCGGAACCAGAGCGGCGACGGCAACTCGGACATCGAAATCCAGCTGCGCAACGGCACCTACGCCACCATCGACCTGATGACCAACGAAAACAACTCCCCGCAGATAGCCGACTCGGTCATGACCTTCGACTACCACGCCCATTACTACCGCGCCGGGACCACGGGCACCGTAAGCGGCCGCGTCACGGCGAAGCTGGAGTTCTCGGTGGAGTACATATGACGGTCCCCTCCTCGACAATGTGAGGACCCGTAGGGCGGACAGAGTCTGCTCCTACGGTTACAGAGAAACACGGACGTAGGAGCGGACTCCGTCCGCGATTGGGTTTACCGGTCACGCCGAACGCCCCGGTGGCACGGCCAACGGCGGATAACCGCGAACGGTTATACGCCCTACGCTCCTACACGACGTCCCGTAGGATGGCGTTGAGCGAAGCGATAGCCATCACCATGGCCCGATGGGTATCGCAGGTTCAACCCATCCTACGAAAAGCACCTCGGCGCGTCGGCAAGGCAGTTGCGCAACGAAAAAGGCCGCCTCGTGGGCGGCCTTTCTCATTGTGGCGGGCCCGGTCAGGCCACGGCTTCGCTCGGTTCGCCGAGCAGGCGGTCGATCACCACCATCACGGCGAGCATGGCCACCGACGGAATCAGCCAGGCCAGGCCCTGCTCGGACAGCGGCAGGTGGGCCAGCCATTCCGGTAGGGCGAAGCCGGCGCCCTTGAGCGCGTCGATCATGCCGAACACCAGCGACACCGTCATCACCGGGGCGACTATGCGCGTCTGCGACTTCCACAGGCCGGCGCAGAAGCTCAGCGCCACCAGCACGATGCACGGCGGGTAGATGGCGGTCAGCACCGGCACCGAGAACTGGATCAGCTTGGTCAGGCCGAGGTTGGACACCAGCAGCGAGAAGCCGGCCAGGATCACCACCAGGCTGCGGTAGGACAGCGGCAGGATGCGGCAGAAGTACTCGGCGCAGGCGCAGGTCAGGCCCACGGCGGTGACCAGGCAGGCCAGGGCGATGAGCACGGCGAGGAAGCCGCTGCCCAGGGAGCCGAAGGTGTGCTGCACATAGGCGTGCAGCACGGCCGCGCCGTTGGTTGCGCCGGCGGCGATGTCGTGGCTGCCCGAGCCCAGGCGGAACAGGCTGATGTACACCAGCGCCAGCCCTACCCCGGCGATCAGGCCGGCGATCACCGCGTAGCGGGTGATCAGGCGCGGCGACTGCACGCCGCGGGAGCGGATGGCGTTGACGATGACGATGCCGAAGACCAGGGCGCCCAGGGTGTCCATGGTCAGGTAGCCGTTGATGAAGCCCTGGGAGAAGGCCGCGTGCTCGTAGCTCGGCTCGGCCTGGCCGATGGTCCCGGCCGGCAGCATGAAGGCGGCGATGCCCAGCGCGGCCAGGGCGATGATCTTCAGCGGGGCGAGGAAGCGGCCCACGGTGTCCAGCAGCTTGCCGGGGTACAGCGAGATCAGCAGGACGATGGCGAAGTACACCAGGCTGTAGAGGAACAGCGGCAGCGGGCCGTCGCCGGTGAGCGGCGCCAGGCCGACTTCGAAGGACACGGTGGCGGTGCGCGGGGTGGCGAACAGCGGGCCCACGGAGAGGTAGCAGACCGCCGCCAGCAGGCCGCCGGCGACGCGCCCGATGGGGTGGCTCAGGGTGTCCATGGCGCCGCCGACCTTGGCCAGGGCGACCACGGTGATGACCGGCAGGCCGACCGCGGTGATCAGGAAGCCGAGGGCCGCCATCCATACGTGCGGGCCGGAGTGCAGGCCGACGATGGGCGGGAAGATGATGTTGCCGGCCCCGACGAACAGGGCGAAGGTCATAAAGCCGAGCGCCAGGATGTCCTGGCCTTTCAAGACGTTCATTTAGGGGAATACCACAGTGCTGAAACGGGTTTCGTGGCCTCCCAAGGCACAAAAGCCGAACGGGCACGGCGCAGCCGCATCGGAGATGCCTGCGTTCATACCTGCACGGGAGATTGTTCTTGGAAGTCCGATAGCAGAGGTTTTCCATGGGCTCGTGGCCCGTTTGCTCCTGCATTCTGGTTGTCCCGCCATCCATGACGGTCCGGAATAGCCGCCGCTCCGGGTAGGAGTTGGCGGTTAGCACGCCTTCCCTTGTGGGGAACGCAGCGCTGGGGATAGTTGCTAGCCTAACGATCTATCCCGATGAACTGTACTGACGTATGTCAGCTCGTCCACGGGATGAAAGGGCGTGTCGCCTGAACGACACTTCTGAGGACGTCTCACCAAAACAAGAGGCCACCCGAAGGTGGCCTCTCGCGACGGACGGTCAGGTAAGCGAAGCGCTTACTTGGTCGCCCAACCGGTCAGCTCGGCCAGGGCCTTGCCGATGTCGGCCAGGGAACGCACGGTTTTCACACCGGCGTCCTGCAGGGCGGCGAACTTCTCGTCCGCGGTGCCCTTGCCACCGGAGATGATGGCGCCGGCATGGCCCATGCGCTTGCCGGGCGGCGCGGTGACGCCAGCGATGTAGGACACCACCGGCTTGGTCACGTTGGCCTTGATGTAGGCAGCGGCTTCTTCTTCAGCCGAACCACCGATCTCGCCGATCATGACGATGGCTTCGGTTTTCGGGTCTTCCTGGAACAGCTTCAGGATGTCGATGAAGTTGGAGCCCGGGATCGGGTCGCCACCGATGCCCACGCAGGTGGACTGGCCGAAGCCGGCGTCGGTGGTCTGCTTCACGGCTTCGTAGGTCAGGGTGCCGGAACGCGACACGATGCCCACTTTGCCCGGCAGGTGGATGTGACCCGGCATGATGCCGATCTTGCACTCGCCGGGGGTGATCACGCCCGGGCAGTTCGGGCCGATCAGGCGTACGCCCAGCTCGTCGCACTTGACCTTGGCGTCCAGCATGTCGAGGGTCGGGATGCCTTCGGTGATGCAGACGATCAGCTTGATGCCACCGAAGGCGGCTTCCAGGATCGAGTCCTTGCAGAACGGAGCCGGAACGTAGATCACCGAGGCTTCGGCGCCGGTGGCTTCAACGGCTTGCTTGACGGTGTCGAACACCGGCAGGCCCAGGTGGGTGGTGCCGCCCTTGCCGGGGGTCACGCCGCCGACCATCTTGGTGCCGTAGGCGATGGCCTGTTCGCTGTGGAAGGTGCCCTGCGAGCCGGTGAAGCCCTGGCAGATGACCTTGGTGTCTTTGTTGATCAGGATGCTCATTACTTACCCTCCGCGGCCTTGACGACTTGCTGGGCAGCGTCGGTCAGGCTGGTCGCCGCGATGATGTTCAGACCGCTTTCGGCCAGTACCTTGGCGCCGAGTTCGGCGTTGTTGCCTTCCAGACGGACGACAACCGGAACCTTCACGCCGACTTCTTTAACGGCACCGATGATGCCTTCGGCGATCATGTCGCAGCGGACGATGCCGCCGAAGATATTCACCAGTACGGCAGCGACGTTGCTGTCGGAGAGGATGATCTTGAACGCTTCGGTCACGCGCTCTTTGGTCGCGCCGCCGCCAACGTCGAGGAAGTTGGCCGGCTTGCCGCCGTGCAGGTTGACGATGTCCATGGTGCCCATGGCCAGGCCTGCGCCGTTGACCATGCAGCCGATGTTGCCTTCCAGCGCGACGTAGTTCAGCTCCCACTTCTGCGCATGGGCTTCACGGGCGTCGTCCTGGGACGGGTCGTGCATGGCGCGCAGCTTGGGCTGACGGTACAGGGCGTTGGAGTCGATGTTGATCTTGGCGTCCAGGCAGTGCAGGTTGCCGTCTTTCTTGATCACCAGCGGGTTGACTTCGAGCAGGGCCAGGTCGTAATCCTGGAACAGCTTGGCCAGGCCGACGAAGATGTGCACGAACTGCTTGATCTGGTCGCCCTTCAGGCCCAGCTGGAAGGCCAGCTCGCGGCCCTGGAACGGCTGGGCGCCGACCAGCGGGTCGATGGTGGCCTTGAGGATCTTCTCGGGAGTGTCGTGGGCGACCTTCTCGATGTCCACGCCACCTTCGGTGGAGGCCATGAAGACGATACGGCGGCTGGAACGGTCGACGACGGCGCCGAGGTACAGCTCCTTGTCGATGTCGGTGCAGGATTCCACCAGGATCTTGCTGACCGGCTGGCCATTGGCGTCAGTCTGGTAGGTCACCAGACGCTTGCCCAGCCAGTTGGCGGCGAACGCCTTGGCGTCCTCCTTGCTCTTGACCAGCTTCACACCGCCCGCTTTACCGCGGCCACCGGCGTGCACCTGGGCTTTCACGACCCACTCGGTGCCACCGATTTTCTCACAGGCTTCTGCGGCCTCTTCGGGTGTGTCGACGGCGAAGCCCTTGGATACGGGCAGGCCGTACTCAGCGAACAGCTGCTTACCCTGATACTCGTGGAGATTCATGCTTGTCTACCGTTTTTTCGTCTTGGGTATTGCGCATTCGGCGCAGCGCTCGTGGCGCCGCACCACCTGTGATTCCCGCGCCGCGGCGCGGGAATCCGGCGGGGTGGTCACGACAGTCCCTCGCGAATGACTGCCGCCCTGCCCCGCCGTGGTCCTACCGCCTCAGCGCTTCTTGCGGTTGGCGATGTGGATGGCGTGGCCATTCACCGCCAGGGCCGCTTCGTGCAGCGCTTCGGACAGAGTCGGGTGGGAGAAGACCATCATGCCCAGGTCTTCGGCGCTGGTGCCGAATTCCATGGCGATCGCGCCCTGCTGGACCAGCTCGGCAGCGCTCGGGCCGATCACGTGGACGCCCAGGACGCGGTCGGTCTTGGCATCGGCGATGACCTTGACCAGGCCGGTGGTGTCGTTGGCAGCCATGGCGCGGCCGCTGGCGGCGAACGGGAAGGTGCCGACGTTGACTTCGACGCCTTCGCCCTTGAGCTGCTGCTCGGTCTTGCCGACCCAGGCGATTTCCGGGTGGGTGTAGATGACCGACGGGATCAGGTCGTAGTTCATCTGCGCCTTGTGGCCGGCGATGCGCTCGGCGACCATCACGCCCTCTTCCGAGGCCTTGTGCGCCAGCATGGCGCCGCGGACCACGTCACCGATGGCGAACACACCCGGAACGCTGGTCTTGCACTGGTCGTCGACGTAGATGAAGCCACGCTCGTCGAGGGTCACGCCGCTGTCGGCGGCCAGCAGGTCGGTGGTCACCGGGCGACGGCCCACGGCCACGATCAGCTTGTCGAAGGTTTCCTTCTGCTCGCCGTTGGCGTCGGTGAAGGTCACGGTGACCTGCTTCTTCTTCACTTCGGTGCCGGTGACGCGGGCGCCCAGGCGGATATTCAGGCCTTGCTTGGTCAGGACCTTCAGGGCTTCCTTGGCGATCTGCTCGTCGGCGGCCGGGAGGAACTTGTCCAGGGCTTCCAGGACAGTGACTTCGGCACCCAGGCGGGCCCAGACCGAACCCAGCTCCAGGCCGATGACGCCGGCGCCGATCACGCCCAGCTTCTTCGGCACGGCCTGGAATTCCAGGGCGCCGGTGGAGTCGACGATGATGTCGTCGGTCAGCGGGGCCGGCGGAATCTCGACCGGCTTGGAACCGGAGGCGATGATGATGTTCTCGGCTTCCAGGACCTGCACCTTGCCGTCCAGACCGGTGATTTCGACCTGCTTGTTGGCCAGCACCTTGCCGTGGCCTTCGAAGGAGGTGACGCCGTTGGCCTTGAACAGGGTGGCGATGCCGCCGGTCAGGTTCTTAACGATGTTGGCCTTGCGCGCGACCATGGCCGGTACGTCGATGGTGACGCCCTTGGCTTCGATACCGTGGACGGCGAAAGCCTCCTTGGCCTCGTGGTACTTGTAGGAGCTGTCCAGCAGCGCCTTGGACGGAATGCAGCCTACGTTCAGGCAGGTACCGCCGAGGGCGACCTTGCCCTCCTTGCCGATGTACTTCTCGATGCAGGCGGTCTTCAGGCCGAGCTGGGCGGCACGGATGGCAGCCACGTAGCCGCCGGGGCCGGCACCAATCACAACCACGTCGAATTTCTGGCTCATATCTCAATCCTTATTCCGGTGAAGCGGACGGCCCCTCGCGGGGCCGTCGTGTAGTACGGGGCCGTCAGGTGAAATGACGAATCAGACGTCCAGCAGCAGACGAGCCGGATCTTCCAGCAGGTCCTTCATGGCGACCAGGAAGCTCACCGCTTCCTTGCCGTCGATCATGCGGTGGTCGTAGGACAGCGCCAGGTACATCATCGGCAGGATCACCACCTGGCCGTTAACGGCCATCGGGCGTTCCTGGATCTTGTGCATGCCGAGGATGGCGGTCTGCGGCGGGTTGACGATCGGAGTCGACAGCAGGGATCCAAATACGCCACCGTTGGAAATGGTGAAAGTACCACCGGTCATGTCTTCGATGGACAGCTTGCCGTCTTTGGCCTTCTTGCCGAAGGTGGCGATGCCGTTCTCGATCTCGGCCAGGCTCATGAACTCGGCGTTACGCAGTACCGGTACCACCAGGCCGCGGTCGCTGGACACAGCGACACCGATGTCCTGGTAGCCGTGGTAGACGATGTCGTTGCCGTCGATCGAGGCGTTGACGCCGGGGAAGCGCTTCAGGGCTTCGGTGGCGGCCTTGACGAAGAAGGACATGAAGCCCAGGCGCACGCCGTTGTGCTTCTTCTCGAACAGGTCCTTGTACTTGTTGCGCAGGTCCATGATCGGCTTCATGTTGACTTCGTTGAAGGTAGTCAGCATGGCCATGGAGGACTGGGCTTCGACCAGGCGCTCGGCGACCTTGGCGCGCAGGCGGGTCATCGGCACGCGCTTCTCGACGCGGTCGCCGGCGGCGAACACCGGGGCCTCGGCGGCCGGAGCGGCCGGCTTGGCGGCGGCCGGAGCGGCAGCCGGGGCGTTCTTCTTGGCCTCGACGGCGGCGACCACGTCTTCCTTGGTCACGCGACCGCCCTTGCCGGTGCCGGCGATGCTGTTCGGATCGATGCCGTTCTCTTCGGCCAGCTTGCGCGCGGCCGGCGAGAGGATGGCGTCTTCACCGGCGGCGGCCGGAGCGGCAGCGGCAGCCGGGGCAGCAGCCGGAGCTGCGGCGGCCGGGGCCGGAGCGGCGGCAGCGGCGCCGCCTTCGCTCAGCTTGCCGAGCAGTTCGTTGGAGAGGACGGTGTCGCCTTCGTTCTTGACGATCTCGGCCAGTACGCCGTCGGCCTCGGCCAGCACCTCGATGACCACCTTGTCGGTCTCGATGTCGACGATCAGTTCGTCACGCTTGACGGCTTCACCGACCTTCTTGTGCCAGGTGGCGACGGTGCCGTCGGCGACCGATTCCGGGAAGGTTGGGGCTTTGATTTCGATAGCCATTCTGTGTGTTTCCTTAAATTCGGTATCTACTGCGCGTTGGCGTTAAACAGTGAAGGCGTCTTGCAGCAGTTTTTCCTGCTGCTCGGCGTGCATCGAAGCGTAGCCGCAAGCCGGGGCGGCCGAGCCGTCGCGGCCGGCGTATTCCAGGTTGAGGCCCTTCTTGTGCGCGGCGATGACACGGCGCATGTGGTGCTGCGAGCAGTACCAGGCACCCTGGTTCATCGGCTCTTCCTGGCACCAGACGATGTGCTTGAGGTTCTTGTACTGCGACAGGACCTCGGCCAGGTCGTCTTCCGGGAACGGGTAGAGCTGTTCCAGGCGGACGATCGCGATGTTCTCGCGGCCTTCGGCGCGGCGCTTCTCCAGCAGGTCGTAGTACACCTTGCCGCTGCACAGGACGATGCGGTCGACCTTCTTCGGATCCAGGCTGTCGATCTCGTTGATGACGGTCTGGAACGAGCCGTTGGCCAGGTCTTCCAGGGTCGAGATGGCCAGCTTGTGGCGCAGCAGCGACTTCGGCGTCATGACGATCAGCGGCTTGCGCAGCGGACGGATCACCTGGCGGCGCAGCATGTGGTAGACCTGAGCCGGGGTGGTCGGCACGCAGACCTGGATGTTCTGCTCGGCGCACAGTTGCAGGTAACGCTCAAGGCGCGCGGAGGAGTGCTCCGGGCCCTGGCCTTCGTAGCCGTGCGGCAGCAGCATGGTCAGACCGCACAGGCGCTGCCACTTGGTCTCGCCGCTGGTGATGAACTGGTCGACCACCACTTGCGCACCGTTGGCGAAGTCACCGAACTGGGCTTCCCAGACCACCAACGCGTTCGGCATGGTGGTGGCGTAGCCGTATTCGAAGGCCAGTACCGCTTCTTCCGAGAGGAAGGAGTCGTACAGGCTGACGCGCGGCTGGCCGTCGAACAGGTGGGCCAGGGGGATGTAGACCGAGTCGTCCTTCTGGTTGTGCAGCGCCGCGTGGCGGTGCGAGAAGGTGCCGCGGCCGACGTCCTGACCGGTCATGCGCACCGGGTGGCCTTCGAACAGCAGGGTGGCGTAGGCCAGGTTCTCGGCGAAGCCCCAGTTGATCGGCATGCCGCCGGCCGACATCTTGGCGCGGTCTTCGTAGATCTTCTGCACCTGGCGCTGCATGACGAAGCCGTCCGGAGTCTCCAGCAGCTTGTTGGACAGCTCCTGCAGGGTCTTCAGGTCGAAGCGGGTGTCGTGACGCGCGGTCCAGGCATGGCCGACGTACGGACGCCAGTCGACGAAGAGCTCCTTGTTCGGCTCCTTGACCAGGCTCTTCACCACGTGCAGGCCGTTGTCCAGGGCGTCGCGGTATTCGTCGACCTTCTCCTGGGCCTGCTCGGCGGTCTGCACGCCGGCGGCGATCAGCTCGTCGGCATACAGGTCGCGGGTGGTGCGCTGCTTGGCGATCTGCTGGTACATCAGCGGCTGGGTGCCGCTCGGCTCGTCGGCCTCGTTGTGGCCGCGGCGGCGGTAGCAGACCAGGTCGATGACCACGTCACGCTTGAACTGCATGCGGTAGTCGACGGCCAGCTGGGTGACGAACAGCACCGCTTCCGGATCGTCGCCGTTCACGTGGAAGATCGGCGCCTGGATCATCTTGGCAACGTCGGTCGCGTACTCGGTGGAGCGCGCGTCGTCCTGGCGGCTGGTGGTGAAGCCGACCTGGTTGTTGATCACGATGTGGATGGTGCCGCCGGTCTTGTAGGCACGGGTCTGGGACATCTGGAAGGTTTCCATGACCACGCCCTGCCCCGCGAAGGCGGCATCGCCGTGGATGGAAATCGGCACGACCTTGTCGCCGCTGCCGTCCTTGCGACGGTCCTGGCGGGCGCGTACCGAGCCCTCGACCACCGGGGAGACGATCTCCAGGTGCGAGGGGTTGAACGCCAGCGCCAGGTGGACTTCGCCGCCCGGGGTCATGACGTTGGAGGAGAAGCCCTGGTGGTACTTCACGTCACCGGAACCCAGCTCGACCAGCTTCTTGCCCTCGAACTCGTCGAACAGGTCGCGCGGGTTCTTGCCGAGGGTGTTGACCAGGACGTTCAGACGGCCACGGTGGGCCATGCCGATGACCACTTCCTTGACGCCGTAGGAGCCGGAGCGCTGGATGATCTCGTCGACCATCGGGATCAGGCTCTCGCCGCCTTCCAGACCGAAACGCTTGGTGCCCGGGTACTTGGTGCCCAGGTACTTCTCCAGGCCCTCGGCCGCGGTCAGGCGCTCCAGCAGGTGGGCGCGCGCCTCGGTGGAGTACGCCGGACGACCGCGCACGCCTTCCAGGCGCTGGGCGAACCAGTGACGCTGCTCGGAATCGACGATGTGCATGAACTCGGCGCCGATGGTGCTGCAGTAGGTCTGCTTCAGGGCGTCGATGATTTCGCGCAGGGTCGCCTCTTCCTTGCCGATGTAGAGCTCACCGGTGCGGAAGGTGGTGTCGAGGTCGGCGGCGGTCAGGCCGTAGTGATCCAGCGACAGGTCCGAAGGCGCGGTACGCACCCAGAGGCCCAGCGGATCGAGCTTCGCGGCCTGATGCCCACGCAGCCGGTACGCCAGGATCAGGCGCAGGACTTCGACCTGCTTCTTCTCGTGCTCGGTGCTTACGCTGCCGGCGGAAACGGGCGCGGCGCGGCGCTGGTTCTTGGCCAGGAGCACGAAATGATCACGGATGGAGGAATGCGAGACGTCGGGGGCGGGATTGCCGTCGGCAGGGAGCTTCTGGAAGTACGTGCGCCACTCTTCTGGCACAGCGTTCGGGTCGTGCAGGTAGAGCTCGTAGAGCTCTTCGACGTAGGCAGCGTTCCCACCGGATAGATGGGCACTGTTCCACATCCGCTGCATTACGCTTTCGTGCATGCTTGGTCACCCTCGGTAAGGGGACTCCACCTGATGGAACTCTCGGGAGACCCAGCCCTGTGCAGCGACTGGTAGCCACAAAGGTTCCCGCAGATAGTCCGGGTACCAGCCCGGATGCCCCTGCTGGTCATATATACGTTTTCAGAGTCAGAACCCCGGCTTTGTGGGCTGGGGCCCGTTGCAACCGTACCGCCGGACAATGTTCCGGCGGCACGGGTATTGCTCTTTTCGCACGCGACGGCGAGTGGGATCAGGTCCCGCTCTGCAGCAGCATGTTGCGAATGTGACCGATGGCCTTGGTCGGGTTCAGGCCTTTCGGGCAGACATTCACGCAGTTCATGATTCCACGGCAACGGAACACGCTGAACGGATCGTCCAGGCTCGCCAGGCGCGACTGGGTTTCCGTGTCGCGGCTGTCGGCCAGGAAGCGATAGGCTTGCAGCAGCGCGGCGGGGCCGAGGAACTTGTCCGGGTTCCACCAGAACGACGGGCAGGAGGTCGAGCAGCAGGCGCACAGGATGCACTCGTACAGACCGTCCAGCTTTTCGCGCTCTTCGGGGGTTTGCAGGCGTTCGATCGCCGGCGCGGCATACTTGTTCTGCAGATACGGCTTAACGCTCTCGTACTGCTTATAGAAGATGCGCATATCGACGACCAGGTCACGGATCACCGGCAGGCCCGGCAGCGGACGCAGCACCAGCTTGCCGCCCTTCAGGCCGGCGGCCGACAGCGGAGTGATGCAGGCCAGGCCGTTCTTGCCATTGATGTTCATGCCGTCGGAGCCGCAAACGCCTTCACGGCAGGAACGACGGTAGGAGAAGCCCTCGTCCTGTTCCTTGATCAGCGCCAGCACGTCCAGGACCATCACGTCCTTGCCCTGGGTATCGACGTCGAAGTCCTGCATGTAGGGTGCAGAGTCCTTCTCCGGGTTGTAGCGGTAAACACTTACTTTCAACATGACGGGCACCCTTAGTAAGTACGAACCTTGGGTTCGAATGCCGGAACGGTCTTCGGCGCGAAGTTGACGGCACGCTTGGCAACGCGTTTCTCACCCGGGAAGTACAGGGTGTGGCACAGCCAGTTCTCGTCGTCGCGCTCCTCGAAGTCTTCGCGGGCATGGGCGCCGCGGGACTCTTTGCGGTTTTCGGCCGCGATGGCGGTGGCTTCGGCCACCTCGAGGAGGTTCTGCAGTTCCAGCGCTTCGATGCGCGCCGTGTTGAAAGCCTGGCTCTTGTCGTTGATCTTGACGGTGGCGATACGCTCGCGCAGGTCAGCCAGTTGAGCGATACCCTTCTGCATGTATTCGCCGGTACGGAATACACCGAAGTAGTTCTGCATGCACTGCTGCAGTTCGCGCTTGAGCGGGGCGACTTCTTCGCCGCTGGTGCGCTCGTTCACGCCGTTCAGGCGCTTGAAGGAGGCTTCCAGGTCGGACTCGGAGGCGCCGCGGTGCTCGATGCCCTCTTTCAGGGCCTTTTCCAGGTGCAGGCCGGTAGCGCGGCCGAAGACCACCAGGTCGAGCAGCGAGTTGCCGCCCAGGCGGTTGGCGCCGTGTACCGATACGCAAGCGACTTCGCCGACCGCGAACAGGCCTTCGATGATGGTGTCGTTGCCGTTGGCGTCCATGGTCAGGGCCTGGCCATGGATGTTGGTGGCGACGCCGCCCATCATGTAGTGGCAGGTCGGGATGACCGGGATGGGCGCGACCACCGGGTCGACGTGGGCGAAGGTCTTGGACAGTTCGCAGATGCCGGGCAGGCGGCTGTGCAGGACTTCCTCGCCGAGGTGGTCGAGCTTCAGCAGTACGTGGTCCTTGTTCGGGCCCACGCCGTTGCCGGCGATCACTTCCTTGACCATGGAACGGGCGACCACGTCGCGGCCGGCCAGGTCCTTGGCGTTCGGAGCGTAACGCTCCATGAAGCGCTCGCCATGGGCGTTGATCAGGTAGCCGCCTTCACCACGGCAGCCTTCGGTGACCAGTACACCGGCGCCGGCGATGCCGGTCGGGTGGAACTGCCACATCTCGATGTCCTGCACCGGTACGCCGGCGCGCAGGGCCATGCCCACGCCGTCGCCGGTGTTGATCAGGGCGTTGGTGGTGGAGGCGTAGATGCGGCCTGCACCGCCAGTGGCCAGGACCACGGCCTTGGAGCGGATATAGATGGTGTCGCCGGTCTCGATGTCGATGGCGATGATGCCGACCACGTGGCCGTCCTGGTTCTTCACCAGGTCGACGGCGTACCACTCATTGAGGAAGGAAGTGCCGTTCTTCAGGTTAGCCTGGTACAGGGTGTGCAGCAGGGCGTGACCGGTACGGTCGGCCGCGGCGCAGGTACGGGCGGCCTGGCCACCCTTGCCGAAGTCCTTGGACTGGCCGCCGAACGGACGCTGGTAGATGCGGCCCTGCTCGGTACGGGAGAACGGCAGGCCCATGTGTTCCAGCTCGAACACGGCTTCCGGGCCGACGGAGCACATGTATTCGATGGCGTCCTGGTCACCGATGTAGTCGGAGCCCTTGACGGTGTCGTACATGTGCCAGCGCCAGTCGTCGTTCGGGTCGGCCGAAGCGATGGCGCAGGTGATGCCGCCCTGGGCGGAAACGGTGTGCGAACGGGTCGGGAAGACCTTGGTCACCACGGCGGTCTTGTGACCGCCCTGGGCCAGTTGCAGCGCGGCACGCATGCCGGCGCCGCCGCCACCAACGATGATGGCGTCGAAGGAGAGAGTGCGAATGCTTGCCATGGATCAGTTACCCCAGAGAATCTGCACACCCCAGACGAAGAATGCGAACATGGCCATGCCGCATACCGCCTGGACGAGGAAACGCACGACGGTCGCGGCTTTGCCTAGCGCCATCGGAGTCAGGTAGTCGGTGGTGATGGTCCACATGCCGACCCAGGCGTGCACGCTCAGGGCAACCAGCGTGAGAAGACTGAAGATCTTCATCAGGCTGTGGGAGAACAGACCATGCCACTCCTCGTAGGAGATGTTCGGGTGTGCGATCAGGTAACCCAGCAGGAAAAGCACGTAAGCCGCGAGAACGACCGCAGAAACGCGTTGGGCCATCCAGTCGTAGAGGCCGGAACGCGAGAAGTTAGTGACGTTAGTTACCATACCCAGACCCCCGCCAGAACGATCAGCACCACGGCAATGGCGATGACGATTTTCGAACCACGCTTGCCACCTTCCAGCGTCTCGCCGATACCTGCGTCCATGACGAGGTGACGAATGCCGGCTACCAGGTGGTAAAGCAGCGCGGAGAGCAGGCCCCAGATCACAAGCTTGGCCAACGGATGGGCCAGACACGCCTTCACCTGCTCGAAGCTGTCTTCCGATGCCAGGGACTTGTCGAGCGCGAACAGCAGCACGGCAATGCCCACGAACAGGATGACGCCAGAGATGCGGTGGAGAATGGACGTGTAAGCAGTGACAGGGAGTTTGATGGTCCTTAGGTCTAGGTTTACAGGTCGTTTGCTATTCACGGCTTTTTTCACACTGAGAGCCCTTCGAATTGCAGGGCTAGTTGTCGGGAGGTGCACTTGTCAGGTACCCATCACCTTCGGGAGTGACAACCGCCTGTGGAGCGAGGCCTGGAGGGCCCCAGCGGCTGGTCGCCGAGTATAGACAGTTAGGCTCCTAATGACAACGGAATCGCCTTCGCCTAAGGACTTATTGCCGCACCCCCATAAAAGGCGTAAATAGGCGATTTTTTTCGCCAAAACAGGCAGTTGGAGGGGCTGTCCGGTAGCGGTTCTTGCAAATTGACAATCGGATTTATCTCTCTATAGTGGTGCGGGCCCTGCGTGGGGGGTCGTACAGATGATTTCAAGCATTAATAGGAGGCCTAATCATGGCTGACAAGAAAGCGCAGTTGATCATCGAGGGCGCAGCCCCCGTCGAACTGCCCGTCCTCTCCGGCACGCTGGGCCCCGATGTAGTGGATGTGCGGGGTCTGACCTCCACGGGCCACTTCACGTTCGATCCTGGCTTCATGTCCACCGCCTCCTGCGAGTCGAAGATCACCTATATCGACGGCGACAAGGGCGTGCTGCTGCACCGCGGCTATCCGATCGAGCAACTGGCCGAGAAATCCGACTACCTGGAAACCTGCTACCTGCTGCTCAAGGGCGAACTGCCCACCGCCGAGCAGAAGGAACAGTTCGTCGGCACCATCAAGAACCACACCATGGTTCACGAGCAGCTGAAGACCTTCTTCAACGGCTTCCGCCGCGATGCCCACCCGATGGCCATCATGTGCGGCGTGATCGGCGCCCTCTCCGCCTTCTACCACGACTCCCTGGACATCAATAATCCCAAGCATCGCGAGATTTCCGCGCATCGCCTGGTCGCCAAGATGCCGACCATCGCCGCCATGGTGTACAAGTACTCCATGGGTCAGCCGATGATGTATCCGCGCAACGACCTGAGCTACGCAGAAAACTTCCTGCACATGATGTTCAACACCCCCTGCGAGACCAAGCCGATCAGCCCCGTGCTGGCCAAGGCCATGGATCGCATCTTCATCCTGCACGCCGACCACGAGCAGAACGCCTCGACCTCGACCGTGCGCCTGGCCGGCTCCTCCGGCGCCAACCCGTTCGCCTGCATCGCCTCCGGCATCGCCGCCCTCTGGGGCCCGGCCCACGGTGGTGCGAACGAAGCGGTACTGCGCATGCTGGACGAGATCGGTGACGTTTCGAACATCGACAAGTTCGTGGCCAAGGCCAAGGACAAGAACGATCCGTTCAAGCTGATGGGCTTCGGCCACCGCGTGTACAAGAACTTCGACCCGCGCGCCAAGGTCATGAAGCAGACCTGCGACGAGGTGCTCAGCGAGCTGGGCATCAACGATCCGCAGCTGGAACTGGCCATGAAGCTGGAAGAGATCGCCCGCCACGACCCCTACTTCGTGGAGCGCAACCTCTACCCGAACGTGGACTTCTACTCGGGCATCATCCTCAAGGCCATCGGCATCCCGACCAGCATGTTCACCGTGATCTTCGCCCTGGCGCGTACCGTGGGCTGGATCTCGCACTGGCAGGAAATGCTCTCCGGCCCGTACAAGATCGGCCGCCCGCGCCAGCTGTACACCGGCTACACCCAGCGCGATTTCGTCGACCTCGGCGCTCGCAAGTAAGTTTCGCCGGGATACGGAAAAGGCTGCTTCGGCAGCCTTTTTTGTTATCTGCTCGCGTGCCCTAGTACTTGTAGGAGCGAGCTTGCTTGCGAACTTTTATCCCGCGCTCCGATCCTCACGCCCCTGAGGCGTTCCGGTGCATGCGGAGGTTTCTGCGTAGGGCGCATAACGCCTATGGCGTTATCCGCCGAATCGCGGACAGAGTCCGCTCCTACGGTTCAGGGAAGCACTGGCGTAGGAGCGGACTTTGTCCGCGATTGGATTCACCGGCCACGCTGGGCATCCCGTTCGCCGGCAGCTCAGGACAGCCCGCAAACACAAAAAAGGCCGCCCCCAGGCGGCCTTTTCCATAACACCAAGCCTCAGCGCTTCTCCGCCGCCGCCCGCAACCCCTTCAGGGTATTCATCGGCGCATCCACCACGAAGCTGTTGGCCAGCCACGACGGAATGCTGCCGCCCGGCTCGGTCTGCACCTGGTAGGTCACTTCGGTGACGCCCGCGCCCTTGGGCACCAGCTTCCATTCGCCGACCAGCTTGGGCACCCGGATCTCGCCCTTCTCTTCCGGGATGTAGGTCGGCTCGGCCTGCAGGTGGCGGATGAGGCCGCCGTCGGCGGTCTTCTCGGTGGTCACGTGGATCACCACGTCGCGGCCGGTCACAGGCCAGGGCATGTCGATCTTCGAGTAGGTCCAGGAATTGTCGCCCTCGCTCTTGAGCAGGCGCATCTCGGCGCAGGCGTGGATCCACTTGCAGGAGCCCTTCACGTCTTCCTGCAGGGCGTTGATGCTGGCCACGTCGGCCTTGATGTCGACCACGCCGCGATAGGCCTTGTACTTCGAGCCCGGGACGCTGCTCAGGTAGACCTTGACGCCGTCCTGGTCCTTGGCCAGTTGCCAGTCCTCGGCCATGGCGGCGCCGGAGGCGCCCAGCAGGGCGGCGCTCAACAGGGTCATACGCAGGATGCCACGCATCGTCATCTTCCTCTGGTTATTGTTGGTCTGGCCGGGCCGGCGGAGGGCCGTACCCGTTGCAAATCCGCGATCCTGAGCGGTTCGGCAGTCAGGATGGGCGCCAGTATGGCCCCTGAAAACGTGACTTCCAAGTCACTCAGGCGGCGGTGATCCGTTCCCATTCGGCGAGGATGCGCAGCGCCTCCTCGTTGCTGCTGCCGCAAGCCTCGGCGTCGGCGTCGAAGGCCGCGCACACCGCCGGACGCTCGGGCCGGCCGAACAGGCGGCAGAGGTTGCGCTCGTCCAGTTGCACGCAGCGCACGCCCGCGGGCTTGCCGCCGGGCATGCCGGGGATGGGCGAGGAAATCGACGGCGCCACGCAGCAGGCGCCACAGCCGGCACGGCATTGCATCGTTGCTGGGCTCATAAAAAGGCACGGAGGAAGATCGCGCACCGCAGGGCCGGTGCGCGGCGCGGAGGATAAGCCCAGCGGCGCCCGCCGCCAAGGGCCTTGCATCGCCTGCCCCTCTTGGCGGCGCGAGCGCGGCGATTTAGGCTGGCGCCCTCCTCACCTCCGAGAGCTCCCCATGCCGGTCTGGGCCCAAACCGCCACCCTCCTGGCGTTCTCCAACCTGTTCATGACCTTCGCCTGGTACGGCCACCTGAAGACGCTGAACACCAAGCCCTGGATCATCGCCGCCCTGGTCAGCTGGGGCATCGCGCTGTTCGAGTACCTGCTGCAGGTGCCGGCCAACCGCATCGGCTATACCGCGCTGTCGGTGGGCCAGCTGAAGATCATGCAGGAGGTCATCACCCTGGCGGTGTTCGTGCCCTTCAGCGTGTTCTTCATGCAGCAGCCGCTGAAGCTGGACTACCTGTGGGCGGGCCTGTGCCTGCTGGGCGCGGTCTACTTCATCTTCCGCAGCTGACTCACCCGCGCGGCTTCAGCCGGGTGATCAGGCTGGAAGTATCCCAACGCCCGCCGCCGGCGGCCTGCACCTCGGCATAGAACTGGTCGACCAGCGCCGTCACCGGCAATTGCGCGCCGTTGTGCCGCGCCTCGTCGAGCACGATGCCGAAGTCCTTGCGCATCCAGTCCACGGCGAAGCCGAAGTCGAAGCGCCCTTCCAGCATGCTCTTGTGGCGATTCTCCATCTGCCAGGACTGCGCCGCGCCCTTGCTGATGACCTCGATGGCGGCCTCGCCGTCCAGCCCCGCGCACTGGGCGAAATGCAGGGCCTCGGACAGGCCCTGGAGCAGGCCGCCGATGCAGATCTGGTTGACCATCTTGGTCAGTTGCCCGGCGCCGCTGTGGCCCATCAGCCGGACCATCCGCGCATAGGCGGCGATCAGCGGCTCGGCGCGCCGGTAGAAGACCTCCTCGCCGCCCACCATCACCGTCAGCACGCCGTTCTCGGCGCCGGCCTGGCCGCCGGACACCGGCGCGTCGAGGAAGCCCAGCTCGCGCTCGGCGGCCTGCACCGCCAGCTCCCGGGCCACCGCCGCCGAAGCCGTGGTGTGGTCGACGAAGACGCTCCCCGGCTGCATCCCGGCGAGGGCGCCGTCCGGCCCCAGCACCACGCTGCGCAGGTCGTCGTCGTTGCCCACGCAGCACATCACGAATTCCGCCTGCGCCGCGGCCTCGCGCGGCGTGGGCGCGGAGCTGCCGCCGTGCTCGGCGACCCACTGCGCGGCGCGCGCCGGGGTACGGTTGTAGACGCAGACCTCATGCCCCTTGGCCTGCAGATGCCCGGCCATGGGATAGCCCATGACGCCCAGGCCGATGAACGCGACTTTCGCCATGGCTCGGTTCCCCTGTTGTCGATCGGGCTAGCCTAGCAGCGGTTTGCCGAGCCCCGAAAGGCCTTCCATACTGCATGCCAGGCGCCGCGCACGCGGTCCGGACCGTCCCACTTCAGCGCACGAGCAGGCCCTATGCCCCACTGGCTGGTGATCGACCTGGAAGCCACCACCGAGGAAGGCGGCTGGCCGGTCGAGGAAATGGAGATCATCGAGATCGGCGCGAGCCTCGTGGCCGCCGCCGACGGCCGCGAGCTGGACCACTTCCAGCGCTTCGTGCGGCCGCAGCGCCGCCCGCTGCTGACCAGCTTCTGCCGCGAACTCACCCACATCAGCCAGGCCGACGTCGACGGCGCCGCACCGCTCACCGAGGTCTGGCCGCAGTTCGAGCGCTGGCTCGCGCAGCACAGCCCGCGCCTGGCCGGCTGGGCCAGCTGGGGCGACTACGACCGCCGCCAGCTGGAACTGGAATGGCGCCAGCAGCACATCGACAGCCATCTGAGCCAGGTGCCGCACCTGAACCTCAAGCAGCGCTTCGCCCAGGCCCGCCAGCTCAAGCGCCCGGTGGGCCTGAACACCGCGCTGCAACTGGCCGGACTGCATTTCCAGGGCCAGCAGCACCGCGCCCTGGAAGACGCGCGCAACACCGCCCGGCTGCTGCCGCTGGCGCTGTGACGGCCGCGTAGTGACGCTGCCCATCGCCTTGGGCATACTGGCGCTCCTTTTTTCGCCCTCCCTACCCCCTGTTGCAGGAGCAGCCCCATGTTCAAGGTCAACGAGTACTTCGACGGCACCGTCAAATCCATCGCCTTCGGCATGACCGAGGGCCCGGCCACCATCGGCGTCATGGCCCCCGGCGAGTACGAATTCGGCACCAGCCAGTTGGAGATCATGCACGTGGTCGCCGGCGCCCTGACCGTCAAGCTGCCGGGCAGCGACGAGTGGGAAACCTTCGCCGCCGGCAGCCAGTTCACCGTGCCGGGGAACAGCAAGTTCCAACTGAAGGTCGCGGTGGAGACTGCTTACCTCTGCGAATATCGCTGAGTTCGGGTGGTGTGGTGAAGAAACCGGCCTTTGGGGCCGGTTTTTTATTGGGTGGCTTGCGAAAGCAGTGGCGTAATGCCGAAGAGCGCCCTCTCCCTAACCCTCTCCCTGAAGGGAGAGGGCTGGGGAGAGGGAGCGGAGTTACCCCTGGCACCGGAGCAACCGGTAAGCGCCATTCGCGAGCAAGCTCGCTCCTACACTCCCCCTCTCCCACCAAGCCTCTGCAACCGCTGCTGCGTAGCACTGGGCGTCTCCCCGAACAGCTTGCGATAGTCCCCCGCAAAACGCCCCAGGTGAGCAAACCCCCACCCCATCGCGATCTCCGAGATGCTACGCGCCCCACCCGCAAGAATGTCCTCGCGCACCCCATGCAGCCGGTAGTGCTTCAGATAGGTCATGGGCGCACTGCCAAAGTACCTGCGAAACCCCTCGAACAGCTTGAACCGCGACACCCCGGCAGCCTCTTCCAAGTCGTCCAGGCACAATGCCTCACGAGCATGGGCATGGATGTGCTCGCGGGCGCGAAGCAGGTAGTGCGGCACCTTCTCGGCCAGGCAGCGGCGCAGCGCCTCGCTGTAGTTGTTCGGCTGGGCGAGGATCAGCCCCTTGAGCAGCGCGCGCTCCAGGTCGCGGCTGAAGAAGGCCTGGCCGAACAGCTCGCTCAGCGCCATCTCCTCGTTCAGGTGGCGGACCATGCGCCACCAGGCGGCCGCCGCGCCGTCCCGGGCGTCCATCTCCGGCTCGAACACCAGGGGCTGCTCGGCCGGGCGCTGGAGCATTTCCTCCAGGGTCCGGCGCATGGCCAGCAGCGGTATCACCACCTGCAGCTTGCGGCAGTCGCCGGTGATGTTCAGTTCCTGGCTCTGGTTGGGCGAGACGATCACCCCGCGCTGCGGGTTCGACTGCAGGTAGCGCCCGGCCACGCTCAACTCCTGCTCGCCCACCAGCGGCAGGCTCAGGCTGTAGCTGTTGAAGCGCTCGGTCTCGACGATACCGATGGTCACCTCGGTGCCGTACTCGATGCAGCCCAGGGTGGTGGACATGCCCTTGAGCACGCTGCCGCTGTGCTGGAAGCGCACCGCCTCGGGGTGGCCGGCGTGCAGGCGGTGGGGCCCGCAGATGGCCGACATCCAGTTGCGGGCGGCGGCAAGGTCGAGGCGATCGGCGTGGATGTCACGGAAGTGACCGGGGTTCTTCGGATTCATCGCTGGGCACTCACGGCTTGTTCGGGGCGGCTCTGACGGCGCTTGCGCCCAGTGTGCAGCAAGACGCGTACCCCCGGGCCACGGGTCGTCGGCAAAGCCCCAGTATGCGGATAGTGTTCGACCACTTTCCGGACCATTCGCACCCTGCCGGCGCCCCACCCGCCCTCTCCGCCGCCGCCCGGCGCACTGCGGCTGGGCAGCTTCTACCCAGCCCCTGCACCGCGGTGTTACCCCGCCGCCAATTTTGCGGATCGCCTTCCCCCACTGGGCGGATAGACCGCCATGGCGCGCCGGCCGTGAAATGGCGCCACCGATCCGCCCGATGGGACAACAACAATGAACGCACCAAGCAAGAGCCTTGCGCAGTGGCAGGACTACATCCGTGGCTGCCTGGATTTCCGCCCCGCCGAAGGGGTATACCGCATCGCCCGGGACATGTTCACCGAGCCGGAACTGTTCGACCTGGAGATGGAGCTGATCTTCGAGAAGCAGTGGATCTACGCCTGCCACGAGAGCGAGATCGCCAAGCCCAACGACTTCATTACCCTGCGCGCCGGGCGCCAGCCGATGATCGTCAGCCGCGACGGCAACGGCGAGCTACACGCCATGGTCAACGCCTGCCAGCACCGCGGCGCCACCCTCACCCGGGTGTGCAAGGGCAACCAGTCCACCTTCACCTGCCCGTTCCACGCCTGGTGCTACAAGAGCGACGGGCGCCTGGTGAAGGTCAAGGCGCCGGGCGAATACCCGGCGGACTTCGACAAGGCCAGCCGCGGCCTGAAGAAGGCGCGCATCCAGAGCTACAAAGGCTTCGTCTTCATCAGCCTGGACGTGAGCGCCAGCGACAGCCTGGAAGACTTCCTCGGCGACGCGAAAGTGTTCTTCGACATGATGGTCGCGCAGTCCCCCACCGGCGAGTTGGAAGTGCTGCCGGGCCGCTCCGCCTACACCTTCGAGGGCAACTGGAAGCTGCAGAACGAGAACGGCCTGGACGGTTATCACGTCAGCACCGTGCACTACAACTACGTGGCCACCGTGCAGCACCGCCAACAGGTCAACGTCGAGAACGGCACCGCCAGCGGCACCCTGGACTACAGCAAGCTCGGCGCCGGCGATGCGCAGACCGACGACGGCTGGTTCAGCTTCCGCAACGGCCACAGCGTGTTGTTCAGCGACATGCCCAACCCCGCCGTGCGCCCCGGCTACGCCAGCGTGATGCCGCGCCTGGTCGAGGAACACGGCCAGGCCAGGGCCGAGTGGATGATGCACCGCCTGCGCAACCTGAACATCTACCCCAGCCTGTTCTTCATGGACCAGATCAGCTCGCAGCTGCGCATCGTCCGCCCCATCGCCTGGAACCGGACCGAAGTCATCAGCCAGTGCATCGGCGTCAAGGGCGAGTCCGACCAGGACCGCGAGAACCGCATCCGCCAGTTCGAGGACTTCTTCAACGTCTCCGGCATGGGCACCCCGGACGACCTGGTGGAATTCCGCGAGCAGCAGCGCGGCTTCCAGGGCCGCCTGGAGCGCTGGAGCGACATCTCCCGCGGCCACGGCAGATGGGTCGAGGGCCCGACGCCGAACAGCCAGACGCTGGGCATCGCCCCGGTGCTCACCGGCACCGAGATCACCCACGAAGGCCTCTACGTCAACCAGCACCAGCACTGGCAGCGCTTCCTCCTCGCCGGCCTGGAACGCAAGGCCCTGCAGCCCAAGGAGGTGCAGGCATGAACGCGCAACTGCAATACCGGGTGGAACAGTTCCTCTACCGCAACGCCGAGGCCTGCGACGCCCAGGACTGGGACGCCTACCTCGACATGTTCAGCGAGGACAGCGAGTTCCACGTCCCGCAGTGGGATTCCGAGCACGTCTACACCACCGACCCGAAGCGCGGCATGTCGCTGATCTACTACCCCAGCCGCGCCGGCCTGGAGGACCGGGTGTTCCGCATCCGCACCGGCAAGGCCGCCTCGACCATCCCCATGCCGCGCACCCTGCACGGCATCGACAACGTGCGCATCCGCGAACTGGACGGCGGCGAGCTGGAAGTGCGCGCCAACTGGCACACGCTGTTCTACCGCCTGGAGAGCCTCGGGCAGTTCTTCGGCCATGCCACCTACCGCCTGCGTCCCCATGGCGAGAGCTGGCTGATCGCCCGCAAGCATGTGCTGCTGCTCAACGACCGCATCGACTCGGTGCTCGACTTCTACCACCTGTGAGGATGGCCCGATGAACCACAAGGTCGCCTTCAGCTTCGCCGACGGCAAGACACTGTTCTTCCCCGTGCAAGGCAACGAAATCCTGCTCGACGCGGCGCTGCGCAACGGCATCAAGATTCCCTTGGACTGCCGCGAGGGCGTCTGCGGCACCTGCATGGGCCGCTGCGAATCCGGCAGCTACGCGATGGACTACGCCGACGAGGAAACCCTCTCCGCCGAGGACCTGGCCCAGCGCAAGATCCTCAGTTGCCAGACCCGCGTGCAGTCCGACGCCGCGTTCTACTTCGACTTCGACTCCAGCCTGTGCAGCGCCGCCGGCCCGGCCAGCCACCGCGGCGTGGTCAGCGGCGTCGAGCAGGTCTCGGCGAGCACCGCCATACTGCGCCTGCAGGTCGAAGGCCCGGCGCTGGACTACCTGCCCGGCCAGTACGCGCGCCTGCGCGTGCCGGGCACGGACGCGGTGCGCTCCTACTCCTTCGCCAACCGGCCCAATGCGCAGAACCAGCTGCAGTTCCTCATCCGCCTGCTGCCCGACGGCGCCATGAGCGACTACATCCGCGAGCGCTGCCAGCCGGGCGACGAAATCCGCTTCGAGGCACCGCTGGGCGCCTTCTACCTGCGCCACGTCGAACGCCCGCTGCTGCTGGTGGCCGGCGGCACCGGGCTGTCGGCCTTCCTCGGCATGCTCGACGAACTGGCCGAGGCCGGCGGCTGCGGCCAGCCGGTGCACCTGTACTACGGCGTGCGCCAGGCGGCGGACCTCTGCGAGCTGGAGCGCATCGCAGCCTACGCCGAGCGCATCCCGGGCTTCGCCTTCACTCCGGTGATCAGCGATGACGCCGGCTGGGACGGCAGGCGCGGCTACGTCACCGAGCACTTCGACGCCGCGGCCCTGCGCGATGCGCCCTTCGACATGTACCTGTGCGGCCCGCCGCCGATGGTCGAGTCGGTGAAGGAATGGTTGCAGGCGCAGGGCCTGGAGAACGGCCGGCTGTACCTGGAGAAATTCACCCAGAGCAACAATTGAACCCGTGAACGCTGCGGCTGGGCTGGGCGTAGGGCGAATAACCGTTCGCGGTTATCCGCCGTTGGCCCGGAACACCGCGGCTCTGTATCGCTTGGTAGGAGCGGGCCCTGCCCGCGATTCGCGCGCAGGGCGCGCTCCTACAGGGGAATGGCGTGGTTGGGGCAGCGTAGGAGCGGATCTCATCCGCGAACCGCGCCTGGACCTCCGGCTATCGCGGACAAGGTCCGCTCCTTGTTTTCTGGGTTATCCCCCTGCGGGCCAGCGCAAGCGCTGTTCGCGATGGAGCCGCGTCCCGCGAACGCGGGAACCCAATAAAAGGTGCAGGAAAAACGCCATCGTAGGATGGCGTTGAGCGAAGCGATACCCATCACCACGGCCCCATGGGTTTCGCAAGCTCAACCCATCCTACGAAAAGCGGCGGTGGCTTCACCCCTCCTCGCCCAGTTCCTCGCTGGCGGCGCGCAGGCATTCGCGGAACAGCCGCGCCGCCGGGCCCAGTTCGCGGCCGCTGGGGTGGAAGCAGCCGATGTCGCCGAAGCGCAGCGCGATGTCCAGCTCGAAGGCGCGGACGCCGCCGCCATCGGCCAATTGCCGGGCGGTTTCCAGGGGCAGCAGGCCGACGGTCTGCTGGTCCTGCATCAGGGCGACGTTGGTGAGCACCGATAGCGACTCGATCACGTTGCCCGGCAGCGCCAGGCCGGCTAGGGCGAACAGGTGGTCCACCGTCTGCCGCAGCAGCGAGCCGGGCGGCGGCAGCACCCAGGGGTAGGCGTGCAGCTCGGCCAGGCCCACTGCGCCGCCGGCATGCAGCGGGTGGCCATGGCCGCCGACGATGCACAGGCGCTCGTCGTAGAGCACGTCCACGCCCAGCGCCCGCGCCTCGCCGCGGGCCTGCCAGTCGTCCGGCACGCGGCCCACCACCAGGTCCACCTCGCCGCCGATGAGGGCCGGGAACAGCTGGTCGAACTGGCCGATGCGCACCGACACCAGCACCCGCGGCGCACGGCTCTTGAGCAGGCGCAGGGCGCGCGGCAACAGCGAGGTGGAGGCGGAGATCAGGGTGCCCACCACCACGTGCCCGGAAGTGCCGTCGCGGAAGGCCTCCACCTCGTCGCTCAGGGCCCGCAGCTCGGCGAGCATCGAGCGCGCCCGGCGCAGCACCAGCTCGCCCAGTTCGGTGACCTTCACCCCGCGGTTGCTGCGTTCGAGCAGCGGCGCATCGAAGTACGACTCCAACTCGTGGATGACCTTGGTCACCGCCGGCTGGGTCAGGTTCAGCACCTGCGCCGCGCGCAGCAACGAACCGCTCTGCACCACCTGGTCGAGCACCACCAGTTGGTAGAACTTCAGCTTGCGCGCGACCGATACCACACTCGACTTCATCGACTACCCCGACATCCGGCTCAGAAACGGAAAGTACCACGCATCGACAGGCAGGCCGTGCCATCGCCAGCCCGGGTGAGCGCCGGCAGGCCCGGCCTGGGAGTGAACGGAGTGGTTTTCTTCGGGATGCGGGCGAGCATCGGCATGGACGGTTCTCATCTCGGAAATGGCCCGGCCGTAATGGCCGGGCCTGCAAAGGGATTCATCGGCTGCTGGCGGCTTCCAGCAACTGCGGCACCAACGGCCTGCCCTGCGCGTCCAGGCGCAGGTTGTTGCGCTGGGCATAGGCGCGCCAGTCGCGCAGCAGCTCGGCCAGCGCCTGGGGCCGCTGCGCGGCCAGGTCGTGGCGCTCGCCCGGGTCGCTGGCGAGGTCGTAGAGGCGCCAGCGCGCCTGGGCGTCCTCGACGTCGTAGAGCAGCTTCAGCGAGCCCTTGCGCAGGGCGGCGTTGCCATTGAGCTCCCAGCCCAGCGGCTCGTCGGCGGCATGCACGCGCGCGCCTCGGCCGAACAGCAGCGGCAGCATGGACAGGCCCTGCGGCGGGATGACCTCGCGGCCCCGGTAGCGCGGCCCGGGCTGCTCGGCGCCGGCCAGCTCCAGCAGCGTCGGCAGCAGGTCGTGCACCCGCGCCAGCTGCGTGTTGCGCCCGGCGGCGATGCGCTGGGGCATGTAGGCGAACAGCGGCACCCGGTAGCCACCCTGGTAGGTGGTCATCTTGTAGCGCCGCCCCGGCAACGAGCTGACCTGCGCCCAGGCGCTGCCCTGCAGCAGGAAGGAGTCGCGCCGGCCGTAGTTTTCCTGGCGGTTGTCGAAGTGCTCCGCCACCCACCTGGCGTCCATGCTGTCGCGCCCTTCCGGGCCGTTGTCGGACATGAACAGCACCAGGGTGTTGTCCAGTTGCCCGCTGCGGCGCAGGTGGTCGAGCAGGCGGCCGACCTCGGCGTCGAAGGCCTCGACCATGGCCGCATAGACCTCCATGGTGCGCGCCGACTGGCGCTGCTGTTCGTCGCTCAGCGTGAACCAGGCCGGCACGCCTTCCAGTTGCGCCTGCGAGGGATAGCCCTCGGGGATCAGCCCCAGTTCGCGCTGACGCGCCAGGCGCTGCTCGGCGATGGCCTGGTAGCCGGCGTCGTAGCGTCCGCGGTACTTCGCCAGGTAGGCGTCCGGCGCCTGCAGCGGCCAGTGCGGCGCGGTATAGGCGGCAAAGGCGAAGAACGGCCGGCCGTCGCCGGCGCGGCGGTCGATCATCTCGATCAGGCGGTCGGTGTACCAGGTGCTGGAGTAGAAGTCGTCCGGCAACTCGATGGGCTGTCCGTCGTGCAGGTAGGTGGTGCTGTAGTTGGGCAGCAGCGCCATGTTGGCCTGCTTGAAGTTGGCCGCGCCGCCTTCCAGCAACACGTAGGACTCCTCGAAGCCCCGCTTCTGCGGCTGCAGTTCCGGCTGCTTGCCCAGGTGCCACTTGCCGGCGATGTAGGTGTGGTAGCCGGCATCGCCCAGCAGCTCGGCGAGGGTCGGCACCTTGGCCGCCAGCACGCCCTCGTAGCCGGGGCGCAGACGCTCGCGCTGCGCAGGTGGCAGGCGGCCGCGCCATTCGGCCATCATGCCGACGCCGACCAGGTGCGGGTCGTTGCCCGAGAGCAGCGCCGAGCGCGTGGTGGAGCAACTGGGCGTGGCGTGGAAGTCGAGGAAGGTCATGCCCTGGCGGGCCAGGCGGTCGAGGTTGGGGGTGGCGATCTCGCCACCCAGCGCACCTATGTCGGAGAAGCCCAGGTCGTCGGCGACGATCAGCAGCACGTTGGGCCGCTGGCCGCCGTCGGCGGCCTGGGCGAAGGGTAATGCGCTGGCCAGCAGCGCAGCGGCCAGCCACTTGAGCAAGGTATGCATGGAGATGAGGCCCTCCTTCCTGTCGTTGTCGGCCAGCCGCGGGCGCCTCAGGCGAGTTCACCCCGCGCGGCGCCCGGTGCACGGCGCAGGACCATGACGAACAGCGCCAGGCTGGCCAGCAGCGCCGGCGCGGCGAGCCAGATGAAGAACACCTGCAGGCCACCGGCGGCCTCGAACAGCCAGGCGCCGAGCAGCGAACCGATGATCGAGCCGGCGCGCCCGGCGCTCAGCGCCCAGCTCACGCCGGTGGCGCGGGCGTGGGTCGGGTACAGGGTGGCGGCGAGGATGCTCAGGTTGTTCAGCGCGCCGGTGAGGGTGAAGCCCACGGCGAAGACCATCAGCAGCAGCGCCAGGCCGTTGCCCAGCTGGGTGCCGGTCAGCGCCAGGGCCACGGCGGCGCACAGGCACAGCGGCGGCAGCAGGCGCTGGGCGCCGAAGCGATCCATCAGCAGGGCCATGACGATGCCGCCGATCACCCCGCCGAAGGGGATCATCGCGGCGATGTGCGAGGTCTCCTGGGTGCCGTAGCCGCTGCCGCGGAGGATGGTCGGCAGCCAGCTGGTCAGCAGGTAGAAGACGAACAGGCAGCAGAAGAAGGTCAGCCACAGCATCAGGGTGCGCAGCGCCCGGCCCTCGGCGAACAGCGTCGAGGCGGGCGAGCGCTGTTGCGCGGCGGCGACGTCGCCGACCAGGGTCGCTTCGTCCAGGTCCTGGCGCCCGCTGATGCGCCCGAGGATCGCCCGCAGCCGCTGGGCGTGCGCCGGGCTGCCGGCCATGAAGCAGGTGGATTCCGGCAGCGCCAGGACCAGCGCCGGCAACAGCACCAGCGGCGCCAGGCCGCCGCACAGCAGCAGGCCCTTCCAGCCCACCAGCGGCAGCAGCAGGCCGGCCACCCAGCCGCCCAGGGCCAGGCCCAGGGTGAAGCCGGAATAGCTCAGGGTCACCAGCAGCATGCGCCGCCGCGCCGGCGAGTATTCCGAGCTCAGGGTAATGGCGTTGGGCAGCACGCCGCCCAGGCCCAGGCCGGTGAAGAAGCGCAGCGCGGTGAGCACCTCGATGTTCGGCGCCAGGGCGCAGGCCAGGGTGCCCAGGGCGACTATGCCCAGGCTGAGCAGCAGGACGAACTTGCGGCCCTTGCGGTCGGCCACCGGGCCGAAGCCGACGCTGCCCACCAGCATGCCGAACAGCCCGGCGGCGAAGGCCGGGGCCAACTGGCCGCGGGTGATGCCCCAGTCGCGGATCAACTCGGGGGCGATATAGCCGATGGCGGCGGTGTCGAAGCCGTCGAGCACCACCACCAGGAAGCACAGCAGCAACACGCGGATCTGCAGGGCGGACAGCGGACTGTTGTCGATCACGTCGCTGACGCGCAGGGTTTGTCTGTTCATGGCGTTCTTCTCGTTGCTAGGGGGTGGGCCGGCTCAGAAGAGCTTCCAGGTGTAACTGAGGATCAGGCGGTTCTCGTCGACGTCGGTGAGGTAGTTGGAGCGGGCCACGGCGTTGCGCAGGCGGACGTTCAGCCCGGCCAGCGGGCCGCCCTGCAGCGTGTAGGCCAGCTCCAGGTCGCGCTCGCGGTCGCGGCCCTCGAAGCCCCTGCCGGTGTCGACGTTGCTGCCGCGCAGGTAGCGCAGCGTGGTGCTCAGGCCGGGGATGCCGAGGGCGGCGAAGTCGTAGTCGTGGCGCACTTGCCAGGAGCGCTCGTCGGCCGAGGCGAACATGAAAGTGGGCACCTCGTTGCCCAGCGGCGCGACGTTGGGGAATACCCGCGGGAAGCCGTCGTCGCCGAACATGCCCTGGTAGCCGACGTAGAAGGTGTGCCCGCCGCGCTTGGCCGAGAGCAGCGCGTAGAAGGCGCGGTTGTCCAGGTTGCCGAGCAGGCGCTTGCCGTCCTCGTTGGCGTCGTAGTAGCCGAGGTTGCCGCCCAGCACCCAGTCGCCGACGCTCTGGCTGTGCTTGAGGCCGAGAAAGCCCTGGCGGTAGATGTCTTCCAACTGGCCGTACCACAGGCTGGCGCGGGTGCGCTTGGCGTTGAAGTCATAGTCGCCACCGGCGAAGTTGAAGGCGTCGCTTTCCACCTGGCGGTAGGGCGTCGCGCCGACCATCGCCTGCAGGTCGCTGGTGCCGGCCTCGTTGCGCATGCTGTAGGACTTCAGCCGCCCCGCCTGCAGGGCCAGGCCGGGAATATCCGCGGAGGCCAGCATGGCGCCCTGGTAGGTCGGCGGCAGCAGGCGGTTGTCGCTGGCCGGCAGCACCGGCAGGTTGGGCTGCAGTTCGCCGAGCTTGAGTTCGCTGTGCGAGACCTTCGCCTTCAGCGCCACGCCCAGGCGGCTGTAGTCGTCCGGCGCGCGGCCGTCGCCGTCCACCGGCAGCAGGCCGGTGTTGGCCCGGTCCGGGCTGCTGTCCAGCTTCAGTCCGAGCAGGCCGATGGCGTCCACGCCGAAGCCCACGGGGCCCGGCGTGTAGCCGGAACGGAAGTCGAGGATGAAGCCCTGGGCCCACTCCTCCGCCTTCGATTGCCGGCTGGCGCCGACGATGTCCGAATAGTCGCGGCTGAAGTAGTAGTTGCGCGCCTGCAGGGTGGCGCTGGCGCCCTCGACCAGGCCCTCGCCGGCCTCGACCTGGGGCAGCGCCGCCAGGGTGCCGGAGGCGAGCACCGCCAGGGACAGTTTGGGTTGATTGCTCATGCTGCTTGCACTCTTCTCGTTGTTGTAGGCAAAGCGTCCCCTGCCACCGGCAGCCCGGCGGCAGGAATGAGTCGGTAGCGGAGTCGTCAGTTCACCGGTTCGCGCTGGCGCAGCGCGGCGTCGTAGGGCTCGCGCACTACGCCCTTGGGCGTCAGTTCGAAGGCCATCAGGTCCTGGCCGATGACGAAGGAACCGTCGTAGCCCTGGGCCACGCGCGCACGGATGTCCTCTTCGGAAGCGCGGCCGATGTCGCCGCGGCTGTACAGCGAGATGTGGGAGAACACCGCATCGCGCGGACGCGTCTCGCTGAGCACTTTCGCCACCGTCTCCGGGTTGGCCAGGTAGTCGTAGAAGTGCTTCACGTAGTCGGGGTAGGCCTTTTCCAGCTGATGGCTGGCGATCGACAGGGAGTGCACCAGCAGGTCCACGCCCTTGGCCTGGCGGACCAGGTTGGGGGCATAGGTGGTGTCGCCGGAGAGCACCACCGACCGCCCCGCGTAGTCGATGCGATAGCCGTACGCCGGCTTCACGTAGCCGTGGTCCACCAGGAACGCGGTGACCTTCACGCCCTCCTTGTCGAAGACCACGCCGCCTTCCGCCGGTATGGCCTGGTCGGCGATGCGCGCGGCCTGCGCGTTGGTCTCCTTGCCGCGGATGCGGTTGTTCTCGCTGAACATCTGCTCGATGCCCCGCGCCACGCTGTCGATGCCCTTGGGCCCATAGACCGGCAGGGCCTGGGTGCGCCGGCCGTCGTCGGTGGGCAGCGGTGCGGTGGCGTACAGGTCCGGCAGGCCGGTGAGGTGATCGGAGTGCAGATGCGTGATGAACACCGCCTCGATATCGCGCAGCGGCACCTGCAGCTGGTGCAGGCGGATGGCCGCGCCGCGCCCGGCGTCGAACAGCAGCTTGTGCGGGCCGGCCTCGACCAGGGTGCTCATGCCGAAGCGGTTGACGTTGAGGATCGGGGTCCCGGTGCCCAGCAGGGTCACCTTGATGCTGTCTTCCGCCGCTGCGGAGGCGGGGGCGCCATGCAGCGCCAGCAAGGCGGCGCCGACGGCGCCCAGGATGCGCAGAGCTTTCATCGTGTTCTACCTTCTATTGTTGTTATTGGTCGCTTGGCCGGTACCGGCCCGGCACGCCCAGCCATTAGCGGCCGCCGCTCCCTGCCGGTCTATCCGCATAGTCGGCGGCTTCGATCCGCTGAGTGCCGCTACGCTCGCCGCGCCGCCCGGCTCGCGGCCGCCGGGTCGGAAGCCGCCGCCGCGCTCCCTTTCAAAGGCCGAAGAAGGCCTGGGCGTTGCTGGCGCAAATGCGAGCCTTGTCCTGCTCGCTGAGCTGCGGGTGTTCCAGCACGCCGGCGCCGATGCTCTGTTCGCCCAGTGGGAAGGGCGAGTCGGAGCCGAGCATCACGCGGTCGGCGCCCATCACGTCCACCAGCAGGCGCAGCGCGCCGGGGTCGAATACCGCCGAGTCGACGAAGAAGCGCTTGACGTAGCTGGACGGCAGCTGCGGGCAGTCCTCGCGGACGATGTCGCGGTGGCGCCAGGCGTTGTCCACCCGCCCGAGCAGGAAGGCGAAGCCGCCGCCGCCGTGGGCGAAGCAGATGCGCAGCGACTCGGGCAGGCGCTCGAAGGCGCCGGAGAGGATCAGCGAGAGGATGCCCAGCTGGGTTTCCGCCGGCATGGCCACCAGCCAGGGCAGCATCCACTTCTTCATGCGCTCGCGGCCCATCATGTCCCAGGGGTGCACCAGCAGCGGGATGCCTTCGTTGGCGCAGTGGCGCAGGAAGATCTCCAGGCCGGAATCGTCCAGGTCACGCTCGCCGACGTGGTTGCCGATCTGCACGCCGACGTGGCCGCAGGCCATGGCCCGGCTGGCTTCGCGGCAGGCGGCGTCGATGTCCTGCAGCGGCACCTGGGCCAGCACCTTGAGGCGCTCCGGGGCAGCGGCGGTCATCTCCAGGGCGCGGTCGTTCATCAGCTGCGCCCAGGGCAAGGCGCGTTCGATGGGCTGGTCGTAGCCGAACATCACCGGGGTGGCGCACATCACCTGGGCGTCCAGGCCCTGCTCGTCCAGGTGTTCGATGCGTCGCACCGGGTCCCAGAGCACGTCGTGCACCGGGCGGAAGGGCTTGTCGCCGAGCATGATCTGCCCGCGCCGGCCCTCGGTGTGCAGCCAGGGCGCGCGCTGCGGGTGCAGGCGCGCGGCCTCGGCCTGGGTGATGCGCGGGAAGAAGTGCGAGTGGATGTCGATCTTCATACGGAGTGGAACTCGTTGAGTGTCTGGTGCCAGGCCTGCCAGTCGCGGCCGGGATGGATCTCGCCGCATTCGTGGCAGCGGCGTTCCTCGTCGGAGGTGGCGTAGAACTGCTCGTACACCGGCGGCAGGTCGGCGACGATGCTTTGCAACTGCATCTCGTAGCGCTTGATCAGGCAGCCGCAGCGCGCACAGGACCACTGCAGGGCGTCGTGCTGGCCCGCCGGGCGGCGGTGCTCGATGACCAGGCACAGGCTGCCGGGCTCGGGGCGTTGCGGCGAATGGATGACGTGCGGGGCCATCAGGTAGATGTCGCCTTCCTTGAGGTCCACCCGCTCGTAGCGGCCGCGGTCCCAGATGTTCAGGTAGGCGTTGCCCTTGAACTGGTAGAAGAACTCTTCCACCGGGTCGTCGTGGAAGTCGGTGCGCTGGTTGGGGCCACCGACCACGGTGACCATGTAGTCGCTGCCCTGCCAGATCTGCTGGTTGTTCACCGGCGGCTTGAGCAGGTGGGCGTGCTCGTCGAGCCAGCGGTTGAAATTGAAGGGGGCGCTGAAGTGGTGCTTGTCCATTGTTGTTGTCTCCCAGCGGTTCAATGGGTGCGGGGGGCGTAGGCCACCGCCTTGATCTCGATGCGCAGGTGCGGGTGCGGTAGTTGGTGCACGGCCACGGTGGTGCGGGTCGGGCCGTTCTCGTCGAAGTACTGGGCGTAGACCTGGTTGTAGCCGCCGAAGTCGTTCATATCGACGAGGAAGCTGCTGATCTCGACCACGTCCGACAGCCGCGCGCCCTCGCTGGCGAGGATGTCGCGGATGTTCTCGATCACCGCGCGGGTCTGGGCGCGGATGTCGAGGTTGGTGGTGCCCATGGCGTCCACCTCGACGCCGACGAAGCTGTTGTCCGGGCGCCGCGAGCTGGTGCCGGAGACGAAGAGAAAGTCGCCGGCGCGCTTGATGTGCGGGAAGCGCCCGCGCGGGGTGGCCTTGCCGGCGACCACGGTGGATTTGTTGTCGCTCATGCTGCTGCTCCTTGAGGGTTGCGGACGCTGAAGCTGCTCTGTCCCAGGCCCTGGACTTCGACGCTGACGTGCATGTCAGGGCGCAGCGCCTCGGCGGCGGTGGCGGCGCCGGCCATCACCAGGCTGCCGGCGGGCAGTTCGATCTGCGCCTGGTGCAGCAGGCGCGAGGCCTGCACCAGGCTGCGCAGCGGGTTGCCGAGGATGGCGGCGCTGGAACCGGCCTGGACCACGCGGCCATCCAGGCGCAGCACCACGCCGGCATTGGCCAGGGCGCCGAAGTCCCGCGACCAGGGGCCGACGGTGAGGCCGGCGGAGGAGCAGTTGTCCGCCACCACGTCTTCGAGGCTGAACTTGAAGGCCTGGTAGCGCGAGTCGATGATCTCCAGCGCCGGGGCCACGGCCTCGATGTAGTCGGCGGCTTCCAGCAGCGTCAGCGGGCGGTCGATGGCGCGGCGGGTGAGGAAGCAGACTTCCGGCTCGACGCGCGGGTGGATGTAGCGGCCCAGGTCGACCAGGCCGCCGTCCTCTTCCAGCATGGCGTCGGTGAGCCAGCCCCAGATCAGGCTGTCGACGCCCATCTGGACCATCTTGGCGCGGCTGGTGAAGCCGAGCTTGACGCCGATGCCGCGCTCGCCGTCGTCGTAGCGACGCTGCATGGAGGCGCGCTGGATGCGGTAGGCGTCATCCAGGCTGAAGGGCGTGCTGGCGCTGAACTGCGCCAGGGGTTCGGCATGCCGCGCGGCCTGGTCGAGGGCCTGGGCGATGCGGGGGATGTCGGTGCTCATGTGTGGTGCTCCTGCAATTCAGGCTTTTCGTAGGATCGAGCGAACCCGGTCTCGCAGCGGGGTTGGTTCGCGAGCAAGCTCGCTCCTACAGGGCTAGGTCGATGCTTTCGTAGGATGGGTTGAGCCTGCGAAACCCATCGGGCATGGCGATGGGTATCGCTTCGCTCAACCCATCCTACGAGGGTGTTTCTCCTGCGCCAGCAACTGCGCCGCGGTGCTCTTCGTAGGAGCGAGCTTGCTCGCGAACCTGGCCTCACAGCGGGGGTTGGTTCGCGAGCAAGCTCGCTCCTACAGGGCTAGGTCGGTGCTTTGAGGAGGTCCAGGGCCACGTCGACGATCATGTCTTCCTGGCCACCGACCATGCGCCGCTTGCCCAGCTCGACGAGGATGTCCACCGCCTTGATGCCGTACTTGGCCGAGGCCACCTCGGCGTGGCGCAGGAAGCTCGAATAAACGCCGGCGTAACCGAGCGCGAGGGTTTCGCGGTCGACGCGCACCGGGCGGTCCTGCAGTGGGCGCACCAGATCGTCGGCGGCGTCCATCAGCGCATAGAGGTCGGTGCCGTGGTGCCAACCGAGCTTGTCGGCGGCGGCGATGAAGACCTCCAACGGCGCGTTGCCCGCTCCCGCGCCCATACCCGCCAGGCTGGCATCGATGCGGTTGCAGCCCTCCTCCACCGCGGCGATGGAGTTCGCTACACCGAGGCTGAGGTTGTGGTGGGCGTGGATGCCGGTTTCGGTTTCGGGCTTCAGGACAGCCTTCACGGCACGGAAGTGCGCGCGGATGTCATCCATGTTCATCGCACCACCGGAATCGACGACGTAGATGCAGGTAGCTCCGTAGCTCTCCATCAGCTTGGCCTGTTGGGCTAAACCTTCAGGGGTTTGCATGTGGCTCATCATCAGGAAGCCCACGGTGTCCATGCCGAGTTCGCGGGCATATTCGATGTGCTGCTTGGACACATCGGCTTCGGTGCAATGGGTGGCCACGCGGACCACGCGGGCGCCGGCGTTGTAGGCATTCTTCAGGTCGTGGATAGTGCCGATACCCGGCAGCAGCAGCGTGGCGATCTTGGCGTGCTTCACCACATCGGCCGCCGCTTCGATCCACTCCAGATCGGTGTGGGCGCCGAAACCGTAGTTGAAGGACGAACCTTGCAGGCCATCGCCGTGAGCGACTTCGATGGAGTCCACCTTGGCGAGGTCGAGTGCGGCAGCAATCGCACGCACATCCTCCAGCGAATACTGATGGCGGATCGCGTGCATACCGTCACGCAGCGTCACGTCGGAGATATAGAGTTTCTGGCTCATACCGAAGCCCCCATTGCCTGCGCCATGCGCTCGGCGGTGGCCAGCGCGGCGGAGGTCATGATGTCGAGGTTGCCGGCGTAGGCCGGCAGGTAGTGGGCGGCACCTTCGACTTCGAGGAACACGGAAGTCTTCAGCCCGGAGAAACGGCCACGGCCGGGAATGTTCAGGTCACGGACTTCGTCGAACTGCACCTTCTGCTTCAGGCGGTAGCCCGGCACATAGGCCTGAACCGCAGCAGCCATCTCCTCGATGGAGGCCTCGACCTTGGCTTGATCGACCGACTCGCTGAGCACGTACACCGTGTCACGCATGATCAGCGGCGGCTCGGCCGGGTTCATGATGATGATCGCCTTGCCCTTCGCCGCGCCGCCGATCACTTCGATGGCTTTCGAGGTGGTCTCGGTGAACTCGTCGATATTGGCGCGAGTACCGGGACCCGCCGACTTCGAAGCGATGGAGGCAATGATTTCCGCGTAGTGGACTTTGGCCACACGGGAGACCGCCGCCACCATCGGAATGGTCGCCTGCCCGCCGCAGGTCACCATGTTCACGTTGCTGGCCGTGAGGTGCTGCTCCAGGTTGACCACCGGCACGCAATACGGACCGATCGCTGCCGGGGTCAGGTCGATCATCCGCAGCCCGGGCTTCACGCCAAGCAGGAAGGCGTCGTTCTTCACGTGGGCGCTGGCGGAAGTGGCATCGAAGACGAAGTCGATGTCGGCGAAAACCGGCAGTTTCACCAGCCCTTCGACACCCTCGTGGGTGGTGGCCAGGCCCAGGCGGGCGGCGCGGGCCAGGCCGTCGGAGGCCGGGTCGATGCCGACCATGGCGGCCATTTCCAGATGCTGCGCATTGCGCAGGACTTTGATCATCAAATCGGTGCCGATATTGCCGGAACCGATGATGGCGACTTTGCGTTTGTTGCTCATGGCATTCCTCGGAAAGCGTTCGATCAAGAGCAAAGAGCTCGATTAAGAGCGCTGAAGGCTGGAGGCTGAACGACAAGCAGTCCCTGCCACGGTGGAGGTCGGCGCTCTTTCGTCCAGCCCTCCAGCCTCCAGCGCTTTTTTCGGCTTTTTAGCTCTGCACGAAGGAGGCGCTGACGCGCCCCAACCCCTGGATTTCGGCGCTGAATACATCGCCTGGGCGCACCGCCACCATCGGCCCCAGGGCGCCGGTGAGCACCACGTCGCCGGCGCGCAGCGGCTCGCCCAGGCGGGCCATGGTGTCGGCCAGCCAGAGCGCGGCGTTCAGCGGGTTGTCCAGGCAGGCGGCGCCGGCGCCGACGGATACCGGCTCGCCGCGCAGGCTCAGGCTCATGCCGCAGTTCACCAGGTCCAGCCGGTCCAGGCGCACCGGACGGCTGCCGAGGACGAAGAGTCCGGAGGAGGCGTTGTCGGCCACGGTGTCGAGCAGGCTGATGTCCCAGTTGGCGACGCGGCTGCCGACGACCTCGATGGCCGGCAGGGCGAAGGCGGTGGCGCGGATGATGTCGGCCAGGGTGTGGCGCTCGTGGCACAGGTCGTGTTCCAGCACCAGGGCGATTTCCGCCTCCACCTTGGGCTGCTGGCAGTCGCCCCAGGCGATGGGCTGGCCGTCGCCGCGGGCCATCTGGGCGAACAGGCGGCCGAAGTCCGGCTGCTCGACGCCCAGCTGGCGCTGCACGGCGCGGGAGGTCAGGCCGATCTTGTGGCCCACCGGGCGCCAGCCGGCGGCGATGTCGGCGACGTTGTTGCATTGCTGTACGGCGTAGGCCAGGTCGAGGGCGGCGGCCCCCTGTTCGTTGGCGGCCTGCTGGACGAGGTCGCGCACCGGCGCGCACGGCTGGCCCTGTTCACGGGCCTGGCGCAGGCGCGCGGCGGCTTCGGCTATGGCTGGATGCATGGGCTTCTCCTGGCCTCAGGGGTTGACGCAGATGGTGGTGAGTTCGGAATAGAAATCCAGCGAGTGGCGGCCGCCCTCGCGGCCCAGGCCGGACAGCCGGGCGCCGCCGAAGGGGGTGCGCAGGTCGCGCAGGAACCAGGTGTTGACCCACACCATGCCCACGTGGATGCGTCGCGAGACGCGGTGCGCGCGGCCCAGGTCGCGGGTCCACAGCGAGGCGGCCAGGCCATAGGCGGAGTCGTTGACGCGGCGCAGCACTTCCTCGTCGCTGTCGAAGGGCGCGATGTGGCAGACCGGGCCGAAGACTTCCTCGCGCATGCAGCGGGCGTCGTCGGCGAGGCCGGTCCAGATGGTCGGCTGGACGAAGGCGCCGTTGTCGCGCGCATCGCCGAACTTCGGCACGCCGCCGCCGCTGACCACCGTGGCGCCCTCCTCGCGGGCCAGCTGGAAGTAACCCAGCACCTTGTCGCGGTGCTTGTGGGAGATCAGCGAGCCCATGTTCACGCCGTCTTCGTCGGGGTAGCCGATCTTCAGCTGCTCGGCGCCTGCCTTGAGCGCGGCGACGAAGCGTTCGTAGATCGGCCGCTCGACGTAGACGCGCTCGGAGCACAGGCAGACCTGCCCGGAGTTGGTGAAGCTGGAACGCAGCACCCCGGCCACGGCGGCGTCGAAGTCGCAGTCGGCGAAGACCACCGCGGCGTTCTTGCCGCCCAGCTCGAAGGAGACTTCGCGCACGCCTTCGGCGGCGGCGCGCATGATGGTCGAGCCGGTGCGCGACTCGCCGGTGAAGGTGATGGCATCGACTTCCGGGTGGCGGGTGAGGAACTCGCCGGCGGAGTTCGGCCCGAAGCCGTGGACCAGGTTGAAGGCCCCGGCGGGCACGCCCACCTCGTGCATCACCTCGGCCAGCAGGGTGGCGCTGGAGGGCGTGTCTTCCGAGGGCTTGACCACCACCGAGTTGCCGCAGGCCAGGGCCGGCGCGACCTTCCAGGTGAGCAGCAGCAGCGGCAGGTTCCACGGCGAGATGATCGCCACCACGCCATGGGGCTTGCGCACCGTGTAGCTGAACACGTCGCTGCCGTCGCCGGTGCGCATCTCGAAGAATTCGCTGCCGCCCTGGCGCACCAGGTCGGCGAAGGTGCGGAAGTTCTGCACGCCACGGGCCACGTCGAGGCTGCGGGCCTGGTGTACGGGGCGACCGGTGTCGGCCACCTCGGCGGCGACGAAGTCTTCGAAGCGCCGCTCGATGCCGTCGGCGATGCGTTCCAGCAGCTCGGCGCGCTGGGCGGCGCTGTAGCTGACCCAGGGGCCGTTCTGCGCCTGCGCGGCGGCGCTGACCGCGGCATCGACTTCCACCTCGCCGGCCTCGCAGACCTGGCCGAGGACGCGGCCATCCACCGGGGAGACGTTGTCGAAGGTGCGGCTGCTGGCTACGAAAGCTCCGGCGATGTAGTGGCGGAGCAAGGAATGGGACACGGCGACCTCCTGCATAGGCTTGTTTTTCGCCGAGTCTAGGGAGGCCGCCTATAAGCGGATAATCAAAAAAGCGCTCTCAGGTATCCCTTACAGGAATACCGGAAATACCCTCGGGCGCCCTCCTCCATCCGCCCCGGTAGCCGGGGCGGACAGGGGGCCGAGCGGCCCCGGATGGGCTCAGAACAGCTTCCAGGTGTAGCTGAGGATCAGGCGGTTCTCGTCGATGTCGCTGCGGTAGTTGGAGCGCGCCATGACGTTGCGCACGCGCACGTTGAGCCCGGCCACCGGGCCGCTCTGCACGGTGTAGCCGATGTCCAGGTCGCGCTCGCGGTCCTTGCCCTCGAAGCCCTGACCGGTGTCGACGTTGTTGCCGCTGATGTAGCGCACGGTGGTGGTCAGGCCGGGCACGCCGAGGGCGACAAAGTCGTAGTCGTAGCGCGCTTGCCAGGAGCGCTCGTCGGTGGAGGCGAACTCGTAGGTCGGCACCTCGTTGCCCAGCGGCGAGACGTTGGCGAACACGCGGGGGAAGGCGCTGTCGCCGAACATGCCCTGGTAGCCGAGGTAGAAGGTGTGCCCGCCATGCCTGGCCGAGAACAGCGAGTAGAAGGCGCGGTTGTCGATGTCGCCGAGCAGGTGCTTGCCATCCTCGCTGGCGTCGAAGTAGCCGAGGTTGGCGCCCAGCACCCAGTCGCCCAGCGGCTGGGCGTGCTTGAGGCCGAGGAAGCGCTGCTTGTAGATGTCTTCCAGCTGGCCGTACCAGGCGCTGACGCGGGTGCGCTTGGCGTTGAAGTCGTAGTCGCCGCCGGCATAGTTGAAGGCATCGCTCTCGGCCTGGCGCTGCGGCTGGTAGCTGAGCATGGCGAGCATCTTCTCGTCGCCGCCCTCGTTGCGCAGGTGTGTGGAGGTGAGGTGCCCGGCCTGCAGGGTCAGCCCGGGGATTTCGCTGGAGGTCAGCGAGGTGCCCTGGTAGCTGGGCGGCAGCAGGCGGATGTCGCTGAACACCAGCACCGGCAGGTTGGGCTGCAGCTCGCCGATTTTCAGCTCGGTCTTCGAGAACTTCATCTTGCCGGCCACGCCCAGGCGGCTGTAGTCGTCCGGCGCGCGGCCGTCGCCGCCCACCGG
This sequence comes from Pseudomonas sp. A6, assembly GCF_052367875.1. Classification (NCBI taxonomy): domain Bacteria; kingdom Pseudomonadati; phylum Pseudomonadota; class Gammaproteobacteria; order Pseudomonadales; family Pseudomonadaceae; genus Pseudomonas; species Pseudomonas sp. A6. The sequence goes on from NZ_CP198970.1 coordinate 4,678,235, forward strand.
CAGCAGGCCGCTGTTGGTGCGGTCGGGGCTGCTGTCCAGCTTCAGGCCCAATACGCCGATGGCGTCCAGGCCGAAGCCGATGGGCCCCGGGGTGTAGCCGGAACGGAAGTCGAGGATGAAGCCCTGGGCCCACTCCTCCGCCTTGGACTGCCGGTTGGGCCCGACGATGTCGGAGAAGTCGCGGCTGAAGTAGTAGTTGCGTGCCTGCAGGGTGGCGCTGGCACCTTCGATCAGCCCTTCGGCCGCGGCCGCCGGCTGGGCGGCGGCCACGCCGATGCCCAGCGCGACGGCGGTCACGCATACGCGATTGCTCATGGTTTTCTCTTGTTCTTATGGTTGTGCGATCCCCTGCCGAGCGACCGGAGGGCCGCGGCTTGGCGCAGGGCGGGGAGTCATGTATCGGCGACGGGGGCCCGGGGCTGTCCGCTTCGATCAGCCGCCCTGCCCTGCTTCCGCTGCCGTGTTGCCTTGGGCGGACGCCCCGGCCGGGCGCCCGCTTGCCGTTGCCCGATGGTCAGGCGCGCACGGCGCGCGCCTCGCGTTGAGGAGTGCGGCGGCGCACCAGCAGCAGGTGCGCGGCCAGGCCGAAGATCAGGCCCCAGAAGGCCGCCGACAGGCCGAGGAAGGACATGCCCGAAGCGGTGACCAGGAAGGTGATCAGCGCCGCCTCACGGTCCTCGGGCACGCCCATGGCGCCGGCCAGGGCTCCGCCGATGGCGCCGAACAGCGCAAGGCCGGCCAGCGCGGCGATCAGCTCGCGAGGGAAGGCGCTGAACAGCGACACCAGGGTCGCGCCGAACAGCCCCAGCAGCAGGTAGGCGACGCCGCCCACCACCCCGGCGACGTAGCGCCGCGCCGGATCCTCGTGGGCCTCGCGGCCGGTGCAGATGGCCGCGGTGATGGCGGCGAGGTTCAGGCCGTGGCAGCCGAAGGGCGCCAGCAGCAGGGTGCCCAGGGCGCTGCTGGCGATCAGCGGGCGCGCCGGGGTCTGGTAGCCGTCGTTGCGCAGCACGGCGATGCCCGGCACGAACTGCCCGGTGAGCGCCACCACCACCAGCGGCAGGGCGATGTTGAGCAGCGCGTGCAGGCTGAACTCAGGGGCGATCCATTGCGGCGTGGCCAGGCCGATCACCAGCGCCGAGGCGTTCAGCTCGCCGCCGCCGATGGCCATGGCGCAGCCCACCAGCAGCACCAGGGCCACCGCGTAGCGCGGCGCCAGGCGCTTGCCCAGCAGGTAGGCGACGAACATGGCCAGGACCAGCGCCGGCTTGGCCTGCAGCGAGACGAACAGCTGGGTGCCGAAGCTGAACAGGATGCCGGCGAGCATGGCCGCCGAAATGGCCGGCGGCAGCTTGCCGACCACACGGTCGAAGGCGCCGGAGATGCCCACCAGGAAGATGATCAGGCTCGACACCAGGTAGGCGCCCACCGCCTCGTTCAGGCTGATGCCCGGCAGCAGCGCCACCAGCAGCGCCGAGCCGGGCGCCGACCAGGCGATCACCAGCGGCACCTTGTAGCGCAGGCTGAGGAGGATACCGAGCACGCCGCTGCCGATGGAGATCGCCCACACCCAGGACGACACCGCGGCGTCGGGCAGGCCGGCGCTCTTGGCCGCCTGGAAGATGATCACCAGGGGGCCGGCGTAGGAAATCAGTGTGGCGATCAACCCGGCCACCAGGGCGGACAGCGAGAAGTCGCGGATGAGGTCTTTCATGGCGCCTCACTTTTTCTTGTTCTGCACGCAAGGCTTCGCCGTGCCGGCAAGCCGGCTCGGGACGATGCTTGGGGTAACCGTGTAGGAGCGAGCTTGCTCGCGAACCAACCCCCGCTGCGAGGCTGGGTTCGCGAGCAAGCTCGCTCCTACACCGTTTTCTGGGTTCCCGCGTTCGCGGGAATGACGTCGGGAAACACAGTTCTCAACCCGTCATTCCCGCGCACGCGGGAACCCAGAGAACAGCGCCTCAGGCGCCCTGCACCTGCAGCGCGCGCGGGCGGTGGCTGCGCTGTTCGTCTTCGGCGCTGGCGGCCTTCTGCAGCTGGAAGCTGAATTCCAGCTCGGCCACGCGGCCGTCGATGCCGCGGACGTTCTCGGCGAACTTCACTTCGCCGACCAGGCCATCGCGGGTGGCGTAGGCGAAGTCGTCCCACAGGTACTGGTCGCCCGACAGGTTGATCTGGGTGGTCAGGTGGCGGTAGCCGGGCGCCGAGATGAAGAAGTGGATGTGCGCCGGGCGCTGGCCGTGGCGGCCGAGCTGGTCCAGGCATTCCTGGGTCGGGCCCTGCGGGTCGCAGCCGTAGCCGCTGGGGACGATGCTGCGGGCGCGGTAGCGGCCCTCGGCGTCGGTAATGATGCGGCGGCGCAGGTTGTACTCGGACTGGCTCTGGTCGAAGTAGGAGTAGTTGCCCTTGGTGTTGGCATGCCACAGGTCGACGGTGGCACCGGCGACGGGCTTGCCGTCCAGGTCCAGCACCTGGCCTTCGAGGAACATCACGGTGGCCACGCCATCCTCGCTGCCGTCGTCCATGCGCGCCTCGCCCTCGACGATGGGCGCGCCGGCCACGTACAGCGGGCCTTCGATGGTGCGCGGGGTGCCGCCGGTCTTGCCGATCTGCGCGTCCTTGGCGTCGTTGAGCAGGTCGATGAAGTGCTCGATGCCCAGGCCGGCCACCAGCAGGCCGGCTTCGCCGCGGCCGCCCAAGCGGTTCAGGTAGTCCACGGCGGTCCAGAATTCGTCGTCGGTGACTTCCAGGTCCTCGATGAGTTTCGCGGTGTCCTGCAGCACGCGCAGGACGATCTGCTTCAGGCGCGGGCTGCCGTTGTCGTTGCCGTAGCCGGCGGCTTCTTCGAAGAACTTCTGGATCTCGGCAGTCTGGGAAATCTTCACGGTCATGGTGTTCACCTCGTCTTGTTCTTATACAAGGGTTTCGTCGTTGGGGTTCAGGGCTCAGCGGTCATCGGCATGGATGGAGGACGGATGGCGGCAGAGTCCGTCGACCTCGATGTCCATGTAGGGGAACAGCGGCAGTTGCATCAGGGTGTCGTGCAGTGCCTCGACGCTGGCGACGTCGAAGACGCTGTAGTTGGCGTAGTGCCCGGCGATGCGCCACAGGTGGCGCCACTTGCCCTCGCGCTGCAGGCGCTGGGCCAGTTCCTTCTCGTCGGCCTTGAGCTGGGCGGCGCGGGCCGGGTCCATGTCGACGGGCAGTTTCACCGTCATCTTCACGTGGAACAGCATGGGGCTTCTCCTCTCTCTAATTCAGGGGCGGCGGAAGCGCTTGAGGCGCTCCTCGTCCAGGCTCAGGCCGAGGCCCGGGGCGTTGGGCACCAGCAGTTGGAAGTCGCGGTACACCGGCGGCTCGCTGACGATCTCCTCGGTCAGCAGCAGCGGGCCGAACAGTTCGGTGTGCCAGGTCAGCTGCTTGAGGGTGAGGAAGGCATGGGCCGAGGCCAGGGTGCCGATGGCGCCTTCGAGCATGGTCCCGCCGTACAGGGCGATGCCGGCCGCCTCGGCGATCTGCGCGGTGCGCAGCACGGCGCGCGGGCCGCCGTTCTTGGCGATCTTCAGGGCGAAGATGCTGGCGGCGCCGTCGGCGGCCAGGCTGAAGGCGTCTTCGACACTCTCGATGGATTCGTCGGCCATGATCGGCGCCGGGCTGCGTAGGTTCAGGCGCACCTGGCCGGCGCGGTTGATCCGCGAGATGGGCTGCTCGACGAGGTCGATGCCGTTCTCGCCGAGCACCTGGCAGCCGCGGATGGCCTGGGATTCGTCCCAGTACTGGTTGACGTCCACGCGCACGCTGGCGCGCTCGCCCAGGGCGCGCTTGATCGCCACCACGTGCTTGAGGTCCTGCTCCAGCGGGTTGGCGCCGATCTTCAGCTTGAAGATGCGGTGGCGGCGCAGGTCGAGCATGCGCTCGGCTTCCTCGATGTCGCGGGCGGTGTCGCCGCTGGCCAGCGTCCAGGCCACTTCCAGGCCGTCGCGCACGCGGCCGCCGAGCAGTTCGCTGACGGCCAGGCCCAGGCGCTTGCCCTGGGCGTCGAGCAGCGCGGTTTCCACCGCCGAGCGGGCGAAGGTGTTGCCCTTGATGGCCTTGTCCAGGCGCTGCATGGCGGCGTTGATGTTGCAGGCGTCCTGGCCGATCAGCAGCGGCGCGAAGTGCGCCTCCAGGTTGGCCTTGATGCTTTCCGGGCTTTCGTTGCCGTAGGCCAGGCCACCGATGGTGGTGGCCTCGCCGAGGCCTTCGATGCCGTCGCTGCAGCGCAGGCGCAGGATCACCAGGGTCTGCTGCTGCATGGTGTGCATCGCCAGCTTGTGCGGGCGGATGGTCGGCAGGTCGACGATGATCGCTTCGAGGCGTTCGATCAGGGCTTGGGTCATCTCGGGTTCCATATCACGCTAGGCTGCTTGTCGAGGCCCGGCCGTCTGGTGCGGCCGATACCTTCCAGGTCTTTTGTTGCACACCGAAGGATTGCGCCAGCGGTGGCGAGCAGTCCAATATCATTGCCCTCTCGTTCCATACCCTGGAGGTATCATGGAGCTTCGACACCTGCGGTACTTCCAGGCGGTCGCCGAAACCCTCAACTTCACCCGCGCCGCCGAGCGCCTGCACATCGCCCAGCCGCCGCTGAGCCGGCAGATCCAGCAGCTGGAAGAGCTGCTCGGCGTCGAGCTGCTGGAACGCGGCCGGCCGCTGCGCCTGACCGAGGCCGGGCGCTTCTTCTACGAGCAGAGCGGCACCCTGCTGGAACAGCTGCAGAACATCTGCGACAACACCCGCCGTATCGGCCTGGGCCAGCGCCAGTGGCTGGGCATCGGCTTCGCGCCTTCGACGCTCTACGCGGTGCTGCCGGAGCTGATCCGCGAGCTGCGCGGCGACGCCGAGCTGGAGCTGGGCCTGCAGGAAATGACCACCCTGCAGCAGGTCGAGGCGCTGAAGAGCGGGCGCATCGACATCGGCTTCGGGCGCATGCGTTTCGACGACCCGGCCATCCACCAGCAGGTGCTGCGCGAGGACCCGCTGGTGGCGGTGCTGCCCACCGGGCACCCGCTGCTGGGCGCGCCGGTGAGCCTGCAGCGCCTGTCCCGCGAGCCCTTCGTGCTGTACCCGGCCAACCCGCGGCCGAGCTATGCCGACCACGTGCTGGCGCTGTTCGCCAACCACGGCCTGGGCATCCGCGTGGCGCAGTGGGCCAACGAGCTGCAGACCGCCATCGGCCTGGTCGCCGCCGGCCTGGGCGTGGCCCTGGTGCCGGCCTCGGTGCAGCAGCAGCACCGCCCGGACATCGGCTACGTCGCCGTGCTGGAGCCCGAGGCGGTGTCGCCGATCGTCCTCAGCCGCCGCGCCGGCGACGTCAGCGCCATGGTGCAGCGTTGCCTGGCGCTGATCGAGCAGGTCAACCGCTGAGCGGGCCACTCAGAGCAGCCTCAGGGGCGCGTCGATGATCAGGCGGAACTCCTCCAGGTTGCCCTCGATCTGCCCCGCGCTGGCGCGGTGCCAGATGTAGCCGGTCGACAGGCCGACGCCGCGCAGCGGCCCGGACTGCACGGCGTAGCTGAGCAGGCCGCCGACCTCGTAGTGGCTCTCGCCCTTCTGCCCCAGCACCGAGTTGTAGGCCGCGCGGGGGCCGCCGTTATAGCCGCTGCCGTCGATGCCCCAGCCCTTCACGTACCACAGCAGGCTCTTGAACCCCGGCAGGCCGTAGGGCGTCCAGTCGGTGCCGTAGCTGACCTGGAAGGAGCGCTCGTTGGGCCCGTTGTAGTACGAGAGCATGGCGTTGGGCAGGTCGAAGGCGTTGGACTCGGCGGGGAAGTCGAAGTACTCGTCGCCATTGATCTGCTGGAAGGCCAGCTTCAACGTGTGGTTGGCGTAGCCCGGCGCGACGCTCGCGCCGTAGGCCCGCTGGCTGATGCGCCCGGCGTTCTCGCGGCCGCTGGAGCGGGTGTCGTAGAAGTCCAGGCGCAGGCCCAGGTCCAGCTCGCCCAGGCGGTAGCGCTGCGCCCAGCCGGCGTAGGTGCGGTCCCAGACGTCGTCGAAGCGCGACAGGTAGAGGCTGGCCCGGCCCCGCTCGCCGAGGCGGTAGTCGCCGCCGGCATAGGCGATCCAGTCGCTTTCCACCAGGCGCGTGGTGAAAGTCAGGCTCAGGTCCTGGCTGCCGGCGCCGGTGCGCGGCGTGGCGCGCTGGAAGTGCCCGGCCTTGAAGGTCAGCCCAGGCAGGTCATAGCTTTGCAGCGAGAAGCCATCGAAGGAGGCCGGCAGAGTGCGGGTGTCGGCGTAGCTCATCACCGGCGTGCGAACCTGCTGGCGACCGAGCTTCGCCTCGGTTGCGCCGGCTTTCAGCTTGAGCGCGGCGATGCCCACCTTGCCCCACTGGTCCACCACCTCGCCGTCGCGCTCCACCAGCAGGCGGGTGCTGCCGCCGGCCACCGCTTCGCGGCTGCGTTCCAGGGCCACCGCGCCGTACAGCGAGAAGTCCATGCCCAGGCCCAGCTCGCCCTGGCTGTAACCGGACCGGTAGTCGAGCTTCAGGCCCTGCAGCCAGGCCACGCGGTCGCGCACCGGGCGCCCGCCCTCGTCGTCGGGCACCCGGAAGTAGCTGTCCTTGCGGGCGATTTCATGGGAGTACCAGTGGCGGGTGTTCAGCACCAGCGAGCTGTCTTCGAGCAAGCGGCGCTCGTCGGCCAGGGCCAGTTCGGCGGTGAAGGGCGCCAGCAGCGCCAGGGGGCCGGCGAAGCGCCGGGCCCGGGTTTCGCTTATGTGCATCGGGTCATGCCTCTTCATTGTTGTTGTCGTCTGGCATGGGCGCTCAGGCGGGCCCGGTCGGATAGGCGCGCGGCATCCGCGCCGCCGCCTCGATCACGGCGGCCACCTGGAAGCAGCGGTCCTCGCGGTAGTGGTCGGCGATGACCTGCACGCCGGCCGGCAGGCGCTCGCCCTGCAGGCCGCTGGGTACGCTGAGCGCCGGCAGGCCGCTGAGCGCGACGCTCATCAGGATCGCCTGCTGGCGCATGATCCGCGCCATGGCCGCGCCGCCCTGGGCATCCAGGCCCCAGGGCAGCGGCGCGCTGGCGGACACCGGGGCAATCAGCGCGTCGTAGCGCTGGAACAGCGCGCGCCACTTCACCCGCAGGTTGTTGCGGGTGGCCAGCGCCACGACGTATTCGTCCAGGCCGGTCTCCGGCGTCACCTCCAGCATGCCCTGCACGGCCGCCTGCAGCGCCTCGCTGCCCTCGCGCCGCATGACCGGCAGCAGCTGCAGGCGGATCTCGGTCATGACGATGCGCAGCCAGGTCTGGGTGGCCAGCTCGTGGTCCGGCAGGCTCACCGGCTCGACGCGGTAGCCGGCGTCCTCGAGCATCTTCGCCACCGCCGCCAGGTTGTCCCGCACCGAAGCGTCGAGGGGGATGCCGGGCAGTTCGTTGACCAGGCCGATCACCCGCTTCTCGCGCGCCTCGGGCGCCGCCACGGGGCTCACCCAGTTGGGGTCGGCGCCGCCGCTGCTGGCCATCGCCAGGAACGCCAGGCGCGCATCGGCCACGCTGCGCGCCAGCGGGCCCTGGGTGGATATCTGCTGCCCGGCGAAGCCCAGGCCGAGCCCGGTGGGAATGCGTCCGACGCTGGGGCGCAGGCCGACCACGCCGCAGGCATAGGCCGGGTAGCGGATGGAGCCGGCGATGTCGTTGCCGTGGGCGATCGGGCACATGCCCGCGGCCACGGCCGAAGCCGCGCCGCCGCTGGAGCCGCCTGGGGTGATGTCGGCGCGCCAGGGGTTCAGCGTGCGGCCGTACAGCGGGCTTTCGGTGTACCAGCGGAAGGAGAACTCCGGCGTGCTGGTCAGGCCGATGATGACCGCGCCGTTGTCCAGCAGGTTCTGCACCACCGGGCTGTTGTCGGCGGCGATGTTGTCGCGGCGCGCCAGAATCCCGTTGGTGTTGGGCTGGCCGGCGACGTTCTGGTTGATCTTGACGGTGACCGGCACCCCGTGCAGCGGCGGCAGCGCGTCGCTACCCCGCCGCTGGTCGGCGCGCTGCGCCGCGCGCAGGGCCTCGTCGCGCATCTCGTGGACCACGGCTTTGAGCCCGGGGTTGGCCTCGGCGATGCGCCCGAGGCAGCTTTCCACCGCCTCCCGGCTGCTGATGGCGCCGCTGGCGATGCCGGCGGCCAGCTCACTGGCCTGCCACTGCCACAGCGGCGCATCCGGCAGCGCGAGCGCTGCCTGCCCTTGCTTCACGCTGGCGGCCAGCGCGTTCCTGCCGAGCAGCAAGCCGGCGGACAAGGCCGCGGCACCGGTCATGAAATCTCTGCGTTGCATAGTGTTCCCTCCTTGGCTCCCGTCAGCGCGGAAGCCTGCGGCGGGCGCCGGAGTGGCCGGCCCCGCCCTTCCGTTGTCGGTTCAGGCCTGGGCTTCGGCCAGGGGCGCGACCACCCGCTCGCTGCGGCTGACCAGGTACATGGCCAGGGCCGCCAGCGCGCCAGGGATGGCGAAGGCCATGAAGTTCAGGTGCAGCGGCAGCTCGATGGCCAGCAGCGAGCCGCCCAGCAGCGGGCCGACGATGGCGCCGTTGCGGCCGATGCCCGAGGCCCAGCCCAGGCCCGTGGAGCGGATGGCCAGGCCATAGAACTGCGCGGCAGTGGCGTAGAGCAGGATCTGCGTGCCGATGGTGGTGGCCCCGGCGATGCCGATCAGCAGGTAGAGCACCGGCATCGGCGTATTGAAGCCCAGCAGGGTGATGGAAACGGCGGCGGTGACGAAGAACAGCGCCACCACCTTGGGCAGGTTGAAGCGGTCGCCCAGCCAGCCGCCGAAGATGGCCCCGAACATGCCGCCGAAGTTCAGCGCCAGCAGGAACGACAGGCTCGAACCCAGGCTGTAGCCGGCGTTGGCCATCAGTTTCGGCAGCCAGGAACTGAGCGCGTAGACCATCAGCAGGCAGCAGAAGAACGCCACCCAGAGCATCAGGGTGCGCAGCGCGCGGCCCTCGCGGAACAGCTCAAGCACCGGCGCGCCCTGCGGCTTGCTCTCGCCCAGGTGCAGATCGGCGGCCTCCTCCAGGGTGGTTTCCGGGGAAATGCGGCGGAGGATGGCGCGGGCCTGTTCGGTACGCCCCTGGCGTAGCAGGAAGCCCACCGACTCCGGCAGCTGCCAGAGGATCAGCGGCAGCATCAGCAGCGGCAGCAGCGCGGCGAAGAACATCGCCTCCCAGCCGAAGCGCGGCAGCATGTAGATGCCCACGCCGGCGGAGAGCATGCCACCCAGCGAGTAGCCGCTGAACATCACCGCCACCAGGGTGCTGCGCAGCTTCCTCGGCGCATATTCGTTCATCAGCGCCACCACGTTGGGCATCAGCCCGCCGATACCGAGGCCGGCCATGAAGCGGCAAATGCCGAACTGCGTGGGGTTGCTGGCGAAGCCGTTGACCACGGTGAAGCCGGAGAAGAGCACGAAGCAGATGGCGATGCCCTTCTTGCGCCCGACCTTGTCGGCCAGCGGGCCGAAGAACAGCGCGCCGGCCATCATACCGAACAGCGCATAGCTGCCCAGGGCGCCGGCCTGCAGCGGGGTCAGCCCCCACTCCTTCATCAGCACCGGCAGCACCACGCCGTAGATGAACAGGTCGTAGCCGTCGAAGATCAGCAGCAAGGCGCACCAGGCCATGACCATCCAGTGGAAGCGGCCGAAGCGCGCGTTGTCGATGACCTCGTGTACGTCGATTTTCCGCATGGCATCACTCTCTTTTTTGTTGTTGTGCGAGAAGCCGTTGGGGACCGCGTCGTGGGCGGTCCGTCTTTACGTAGGATGGCGTTGAGCGCAGCGATACCCATCAATGCCGGGCGATGGGTATCGCCTTCGGCTCAACCCATCCTACGAATGTGCGTGGTTCAACCCAGGTCGCCACCGCCTACCGGCAGGGTCACGCCGGTGATGTAGGAGGCTTCGTCGGAGGCCAGGAAGAGGATGGCGCCGACCTGTTCGTCGATGCTGCCGTAGCGCTTCATCAGGCTGCTGTTCACGGTCTGGTCGACGATCTGCTGGTACCAGACCTTCTCCTGCGGGCTCTGCTCGGCGGCGTTGCGCGGGATGCGCCGCGGCGGCGCCTCGGTGCCGCCCGGCGCGGTGGCGTTGACGCGCACGCCGCGCTCGGCGGCCTCGAAGGCCAGGCAGGCGGTCAGCGCGTTCACCCCGCCCTTGGCCGCGCCGTAGGGCACGCGGTTGACGCCGCGGGTGGCGATGGAGGAGACGTTGACGATGGCGCCGGCGCCCTGCTCCAGCATCGGCACCAGGGCGGCGCGGCAGCACCACAGGGTGGGGAACAGCGAGCGGCGCACTTCGGCTTCGATCTCATGCTCGGCGTAGTGCTCGAAGGGCTTGGCCCAGATGGTGCCGCCGACGTTGTTGACCAGGATGTCCAGGCGGCCGAAGCGCTGCACGGCTTCGTTGACCACACGCTGGGCTTCGGCGAATTGCTCCAGGTCGGCGGTGAGGGTCAGCACTTCGGCGTGCCGGCCGAGTTCGTCCTGCAGTTCGTGGACCAGCTCGGAGCGGTCCACGGCGACCAGGCGGGCGCCCTCTTGCGCCAGGCGCTCGGCGACGCGGCGGCCGATGCCCTGGGCGGCGCCGGTGACCAGGGCGACTTTGTGGGGGAATCTGTTCATGGCTACCTCACGGGCTCAAGGGGTGCTGTAGGAGCGAGCTTGCTCGCGAATGGATTCCGCAGCGGGGCTTGTTCGCGAGCAAGCTCGCTCCTACGAAGTGCGCTTACGCCGCACTAGCCGCAAACTTCTCGTAGTAGAAATTCGCCGGCGTGATCCCCTGCTCGCGGATGTACGCGCTCACCGCCTCGACCATCGGCGGCGGGCCGCACAGGTAGATGTCCACCTCGCCTTCGTTGAGGTGCGCAGGCGTGATGTGCTGGGTGACGTAGCCCTTGTGCGGGTAGCTGCTCTCGGGGTTGGCCACACAGGCGCTGAAGCTGAAGTTGGGGATGCGCGCGGCGAAGGCTTCGAGCTTGTCCAGTTCCACCAGGTCGAAGTCGTTGGTCACCCCGTAGATCAGGTGCAGCGGGTGCTCGCTGCCCTGCTCGGCGATCTTCTCCAGCATCGCGGTGAAGGGCGCCAAGCCCGTGCCGCCGGCCAGCAGCAGCAAGGGGCGCCTGATGTCGCGCAAGTAGAAGCTGCCCAGCGGGCCGGCCAGCTCCAGGCTGTCGCCGGCCTTGGCCAGGCTGGTGAGGAAGCTGCTCATCAGCCCGCCGGGCACGTTGCGGATCAGGAAGCTGACCTCGCCGCCCTTCTGCAGCGAGCTGAAGGAGTAGGCACGGCTCTGGCCGCTGCCCGGCACCTGCAGGTTGACGTACTGCCCCGGCAGGAAGGCCAGCTTGCTCAGCGACTCGCCCTTGACCGACAGCGCGATGGTGCTCTCGGACAGCTGGCGCACCTCGCTGATGGCCGCCTGGTAGCTGGCCTGCTGGGTCTTGCAGACGTCCGAGGCCGCCGGCACGCGCACCACGCAGTCGCTTTCGGCGCGCATCTGGCAGGTCAGCACGTAGCCCTGCTCGGCTTCTTCCTCGCTCAGCGCGTCCTCGATGTAGTCCTGGCCCAGGTCGTAGCGGCCGGCTTCGGCGAAGCACTTGCAGGTGCCGCAGGCGCCGTCGCGGCAGTCCAGCGGGATGTTCACGCCCTGGCGGTAGGCCGCGTCGGCGACGGTTTCGTCGGGGTTGGCGTCGATGAAGCGGGTGACGCCGTCTTCGAAGTTCAGTGCGATCGAATAGCTCATGGCGGCCACCTCAGATGTGGTAGATGTCGATGACCTGGCGGACGTAGTCGTTCTTCAGGACCACCTTCTTCGCCTTGATCAGCGGGTTCTCGCCGCGCAGGTCGAGGGTGTAGAAGCTGGTGCCGAAGTAGCTGTCGGTGGTCTTGTAGCGGAAGCTCAGGGTGTGCCAGTTGAAGCGCACCTGGCAGATGCCGTCTTCCTCGCCCAGCACCTCGATGTTGCCGATGTTGTGCGAGGTGCGGGTGTCCGGCATGGTCGCGCTGGAGCGTTCGGTCTTGATGCGGAACACGCGGTCTTCCAGGCCGCCGCGGTTGCCGTACCAGATCAGCGAGATTTCCCGCTGCGGGTCCTGGGTCAGCTCGTCGCGGTCGTCCCAGGCCGGCATCCAGAAGCTGGCGTCGCTGGCGTACAGCTCCAGCCAGGCGTCCCAGTCCTTGTCGTCGAGGTAGCGGGCTTCGCGGTAGAGGAAGTCGCGGACGGTTTCGTAGCGGCTCATCACACGGCCTCCTCGAGCGGAATGCGCTTGGCTTCTTCGGCGACCAGGGCTTCGCTCATCGCTTGCAGCCAGTACTTGTGCTGCAGCACGAACAGGCCTTCGTCCTCGGTGCGCACGCCGGACAGCTGCGGGTGCAGGTCGATTTCCTGCGCGGCGGCGTCGGCGCCGTCGATCCAGTGCGCGGCCCCGCGGGACATGTCGTTCCAGCCGTCGGCGCTGCCCTGGTAGGCCTGCTGGCAGGAGCGGAACTCCTCCAGGTCGTCCGGGGTGGCCATGCCGCTGACGTTGAAGAAGTCCTCGTACTGGCGGATGCGCTGGGCGCGGGCCTCCAGGCTCTCGCCTTTCGGCGCGATGCAGTAGATGGTGATTTCGGTGCGGTTGACGTCGATCGGCCGGGCGATGCGGATCTGCGAGCTGAACTGGTCCATCAGGTAGACGTTGGGGTACAGGCAGAGGTTGCGCGAGTTCTGGATCATCCAGTCGGCGCGGGCCTGGCCGAAGTCGGCGGCGAGCTGCTCGCGGCGCTCGAAGGCCGGGCGGTCCTCGGGGTTGGCCCAGCGCGTCCAGAGCAGCATGTGGCCATGCTCGAAGGAGTAGAAGCCGCCGCCGTGCTTGGCCCAGCCGCCGGCGCTCATGGTCTTCACTTCCTCGCCGGCCTCGCGCTGCTTGCGCTGGTTCTGGGTGGCGGCGTAGTTCCAGTGCACGGAGCTGACGTGGTAGCCGTCGGCGCCGTTCTCGGCGGTGAGCTTCCAGTTGCCTTCGTAGATGTAGGTGGAGGAACCGCGCAGCACTTCCAGGCCTTCGGGGGACTGGTCGACGATCATGTCGATGATCTTCGCCGACTCGCCCAGGTGCTCCACCAGCGGGCGCACGTCGGGGTTGAGGCTGCCGAAGAGGAAGCCGCGGTAGGACTCGAAGCGGGCGACCTTGGTCAGATCGTGGGAGCCTTCGCAGTTGAAGCTCGACGGGTAGCCGGCCTCGGCCGGGTCCTTGACCTTGAGCAGCTTGCCGGAGTTGTTGAAGGTCCAGCCGTGGAACGGGCAGGTGTAGCTGGAGCGGTTGCCCGACTTATGCCGGCAGAGCATGGCGCCCTTGTGGCTGCAGGCATTGAGGAAGGCGTTGAGCACGCCATCCTTGTTGCGCGCGATGAAGATCGACTGGCGACCGATCAGGGTGGTCAGGAAGTCGTTCTTCTCGGGAATCTGGCTTTCGTGGGCGAGGTAGACCCAGTTGCCTTCGAAGATGTGCTTCATCTCCAGTTCGAACAGGCGCGGGTCGGTGAACATTTCGCGCTTGCAGCGGTAGACGCCCTTGGCGGGGTCTTCTTCAAGCAGGGAACGCAAGTAGTCGATACCCAGGGTCATGGCCGGGGCCTCCGTTGTTATTGTTCAGGCAGGCTCAGGTTAGGGCTGGGTGGGCGGGGGGAATATCCGCTTTGTGCAGAGCGTTATCCGGTTTTTGCAGGGGGGGGTTGCGGGGTGTTTCGGGGGGCTTATGGGGGGCTTGATCCTGCCCTCGCACCTCACCCCCACCTTCGTCATTCCCGCGAACGCGGGAACCCAGAGACGTCTTGTTTGGGTGTGTTTGCGCCGCTTCGGCGTGCTCGGATGTTTCTTGTTTCGCCCCCTCGGGCGAGTCCCTTTTGTCAAACGCCACAAAAGGAACCAAAAAGGCTTGCCCCAACATACGGGCCCGATGAAGCCGGGCTACCCTCGCGAATTCCCCCGCCACGGAGGCCCGCCCCGAGGGTACGTCCCTGTAGCCCGCGGGGCTCTCGCGACATCCATGTCGCATGACCTCCTGAGCGCGGGTTTCGTTCGGCCTTCTGAAGGGGCGTTTCGGAGTGCGCGGATATTTCCCTGGAAGTCCCAGAGCAAACGCGCTTTTGCTTTTGCTTTTCGTAGGAGCGAGCTTGCTCGCGAACCGCCCGTCACTGGATTCCCGCGTTCGCGGGAATGACGGGGTTGAGTTAGAGGTTCCAGGATGACTCAGGATTCTCCCTTCACTCAGGACAGCCCCCTCTCCCTTCAGGGCGGGGCGCGCAGCCGAGGGTTGGGGAGAGGGCGCTCTTGAACCCAGCACCTACGCCCCCGGCAAACTCCGTTCGCGAGCAAGCTCGCTCCTACGAAGAGCGAAGAGCGAGGAGCCGCTCGGGCTCAGCCGCGGCGTTTGAGGGTTTCCGACGGCAGTTCGCCGAACTGCTGGCGGTAGCTTTCGGAGAAGCGCCCCAGGTGCAGGAAGCCGTAGTCCAGCGCCAGCTCGGTGACGCTGCGCACGTTACAGCTGGGGTCGGCGAGGCAGGCGCGGATGCGTTCGAGCTTGCGTTGGCGGATGTACTGGCGCGGGGTGGCGCTGGCGTGGCGTTCGAACAGGGCGTAGAGCGAACGCAGGCTCATCTTCGCCTGGCGGGCCAGTTCCTCGATGTCGATGTCCTGCCGCAGGTTGCGCCCTATGTAGTCGTCGATGCGCTCGAAGCAGGCCATGGGCGCGGCCAGGCATTCGCGGCTGACGTTGGTCTGCAGCAGGGTCAGCAGCTTGCTGGCGACGATCTGCTGGTAGTGCTCCTCGATGCGCGGCAGGCGCTCGCTGGATTCGGCTTCCATGCAGACCATGCCCAGCAGGTTGACGAAGCCTTCCAGCTCGCCCAGGCGGTAGCGGCTCTCGGTGAAGCGCGGGCCCTGGCGCGGGTGGGCCCAGCGCTGTTCGGCGCAGATGCCTTCGAGCACCGCGGTGGGGATCTTGATGATGAATTTCTCGCAGTCGTCCGAGTAGGTCAGGTCGACCGGATCGTCCGGGTTGATCAGCAGCAGCTCGCCGGGCTCCAGGTAGTGTTCCCGGCCCTGGCCGCGCCACAGGCAGTGGCCGTGCAGCAGCACCTGCAGGTGGTAGATGGTCTCCAGCGCCGGCGAGGTGACGCGCACGGCGGCGCCGTAGCGGATGCGGCAGAGGTCGAGGCTGGCGAACTTGCGGTGGTTGAGGCTGGCCTCGGGGCGGCCGTGGGCGGGCATGCGCAGGGCGTGGTTGCCGACGTGCTGGTTGACGTAGCCGGACACCGCGTAGGGGTCGGCTCGCTCGAATACCCGGCTGCGCTCGCTCAGCAGGTTCTCCATACAGGCACTCACTCTTGTTGTTGTCGTCCGCGCTCTTCGTCGCGGCTCGTGCCCGTCCAGTCTATGCCGGGGCCGGGATGGCGGGGCCCGGCAGAGATGGACGGTCGTGCGGGCCACCCCGGATCGGGGACGGCTGGCCCGCGTAGCGTCCGGCCACCCTAAAGGCCGGAAGGCGGGCGGCGCAATTCGACCTGTGGCGCAGTGTTCGCTTATCGCACGCTTTCGCCCCGGCTCATTGCCAGCAGCTGCTGGCCGTGCCGGTGCCGGTGGCGCCGCGGGTGCCGGCCTGGTCGAGGGTGAGCGTCAGGCATTCGCTGTCCCTGGCCTGGCTGCCGGTGGCCGTGGCGGTCAGGGTGTAGGTCGAGGCGCTGACGTTGGAGATGGCCAGGCCGTAGTACTGCAGGCTGGCGACGTAGCTGGTCATGTTCAGCGCCGCGGCGCTGCTGGCGTAGCTGTTGTTCTGCGCGAAGTAGCGCTCCTGCCGCGCCGCGGCCTCGCTGAGCAGCGCCTGGCCTTCGGCGCGGTGGCTGCGCAGCACGTACTTCTGGTAGCTGGGCAGCGCGATGGCCGCGAGTATCGCCAGGATGACCACGACGATCATCATTTCTATCAGGGTGAAGCCGCGGCTTCGCTGTGCAGGTTTCATCGCTGGCCCTTTCAGTTGGAATCGCTCGGCAGCACCTGCCAGCTGCGCCGGCCGCTGACCGTGCCGGTGTTGGTGGCCACGCCGTCGAGGGTATTTTCGGAGTTGCCCCAGGTGTAGCCGCCGGACAGGGTGATGTCGCCGCCGTCGGTGACGAAGCCGGATATCGACTCGTAGGTGCCGTCGCTGTTCAGGTCGAAGACGTTGTAGTCGGTCTTGCCGCCGCTCTCCGGGTCCACCGCGTAGACGGTGCCGGACAACCCCGCGGCGCAGGTGCCGGTCTGCGGCGTGGAGCTGGCGAAGATCAGGCTGGAGCCGTACAGCGTCATGTCGTAGATCAGCCGCTCGCCAGTGCGCGGGAAGTCGAAGTACCAGCCCCAGGTGGCGACGTTGGCGTCGGCGGTGTTGCCGCTGCTGTCGTACCAGGTGACGTCGCTCTCGCTCAGGGTGTAGGTGGTGGTGCCGTCGGTGGTGCCGGCGGTCAGCGTCTGCTGTTGCAGGTCGCTGCGCGTCCTGGCCGCGGTCAGCGAGGCGCTGGTGGCTTCGCCGGCGGTCTTGCGGTCCCAGATGCCGTAGACGCTCTGGGTGGCGGTGGAGGTCTTGTCCGAGGTGGTCAGGTAGCGGCCGGTGCCGAAGGCGACGATGTAGCCGGTGCCGCTGGGGTGCTCGACCAGGCTCGGCGCCGCGGTGATCGGCTGGCGCACGTTGCTGGCGTTGCGCGCCACGTATAGCGGATTGCCGCCGAAGGCCACGGCGAACTTGGCGTCGGCGGCGCTGGCGGTGAGCGGGCTGCTGGCGCTGGTGTCGATCAGGTCGAAGCGCCAGAGGTCGCCCAGCAGGTCGCCGGCATAAGCGTAGTCGGCGATGCCGTCGCTGTTCACGTCGGCCACGTAGAGCCGCGACAGGCCGTTGGCCAGGCTGTCGATCGCGCCAGTGTCGGTGGTGGTCAGGCTGGGGGTGGCGGTGATCTTCTTCAGCAGGGTGCCGCTCTGGATGTCGATGATCAGCAGCGAGGCGCTGTTGCTGCCGCTCTCGTAGCCGTTGGGCACCAGGGCCACCCACTTGCCGTCGTGCAGGCGGGCGATGCTGGGCTTGGCGGCGGTGTAGCCGAGGCTGGAGTCGTTGTCGCTGGTGAACTCCCAGAGCAGGCTCGGCGATGCCGGGTCGGTGATGTCCAGGGCGAACACCTCGCGGCCGCCGGCGCCGAGGCTGCCGAGCAGCACCTTGTGCCAGGCCGAGCCGTAGTAGACGTCGGCCACCACCGGAGTGCCATCGACGAAGTAGCGGTGCTCGGTGCCTTCGTCCTGGCCGTAGTCGCTGGCGGTGAGGATGTTCAGGTTGGCGATCACCGCGCTGGGGATGAAGGCGAACAGCTCGGCTCCGGTGCTGGCGTTGAAGGCATGCAACATGCCGTCGTTGGCGCCGACGTAGACCGCCGACGGCTTGGCGGCCTGCTCGCTGGCGTAGGTGGCGTAGCTGGTGCTGCCTTCCAGGGCGTCGGCCCGCGCGGTAATGTAGTCGGCGCCGCTGACCAGCACCGGCGAGGAGTTGACGATGTCGCCGAGCAGCGAGGAACGGCTGCGGAAGCTGGTGTTGCTGCCGCGCAGGAAGTCCACGCGGGTCGAGCCCTTGCTGTCGACCACGCCGGCGGCGGTGCGGTTGAGCGTGGTCTGCTGGGCGCTGCTGAGGTTGGCCCAGGTGAACGAGGTCAGGCTGCCGTTCTTGGCGAAGTAGATGTTGCGGCTGCTGGGCAACTGCGCCGAGGCCTTCCACAGGGTGGTGGTGGTCGTGCTGGTGGCGCCGCTGCTGGAGGTGCTCTTGACCTTCTGCTTCTTGATCAGGTCGCCGGTCCAGTCGCTGGAACTGAAGTTGGTGCTATAGACGTAGTCGCCGTCGTCCAGCGACTGCGAGTCCACCGCCACCGCGGTGACCGAGGTGTTGAGCTGGAGAATGTCGTCGAAGGCCGACTTCAGCTGGCTGGCCAGCTTGCTCGGGTTGCTCACCAGGAAGTAGTTGTCCGGGGTGCCGTCGCCGTCGGTATCCCAGGTGCTGAGGTCGCTCTTGCCGTACTTGGCGGCGTACCACAGCGGGTCCTGCAGGGTGGTGACGGCGGTGGAGGTGGATGGCGTGAAGGTGCGGGTGTGCGAGTCGGAGCGCCCGCTGATGCTCGCGCTGTTGTTCGCCAGGCCCGGCAGGTAGCTGCAGTTGGCGTTGGTCGCCGAGCAGTCGCCGGGGTACTTGCCGTCCGGGGTGTCGAGCTTGTAGCGCGTGGTCCCGCTGCCGCCGCCGGTGACCTCCAGGTAGACGCCGTCCTTGGTGGTGCCGGACATGGTGTAGCCCATGTGCGACTCGTAGGAGGCCACCGAATATTCGGTCTTGGAGGTGACCGACACGGTGCCGTCGCTGTTGGCCGTCACCGTGTAGAGCACGATGGCGTCCATGTCGTAGTCGCTGCCCTGGGCCGAGTCGTCGTAGACCACGCGGAAGGTGATGGTGCTGATGTTGCCGCTGCTGTCCTTGGTCAGGGTGTCGATGTAGAAGCCGGTGATCTGGCTGACCACGCCCTGGGTCACGTCCATGCTGAAGGGCACCAGCTTGAGGCTGCCCTTGCTGGTGGTGATCTTGATGTTGGGCAAGGTCGAGGACAGCGCGATGGAGAAGCTCTGCACCTTGTTCGAGCCGGCAGTGGTCAGCACCGTCTGGCTGCCGAAGTAGCTCACCGCGGCGGTGCTGTAGCTGCCCTGGCGCGTCGGCTCCTCGGCCAGGCCGCGGATGCTGGCGAAGCTGCTGGCGGACTTGGCGGTGGGCGCCGAGTCGTTGGTGGTGCCGGAGGATTCGCCGATGTTGACCTTGGCGCTGGCGCCCACCTCCTTGCTCCACAGGGTGGCGCCCAGGGTGGCGAAGTCGAAGCCGATGTCGTCGGTGGGCTTCACGTCGCTGCCCAGGGTGCTGCCGGGCACGTCCGAGTCGTAGCTGGGGTTGATGTCGCTCATCAGCGTCATGAACGGCCGTGTGCACGACGGATAGGTCGAGTAGGGGTTGCTCCAGGTGGATACGCTGGACAACCCGAGCGCGGTGTCGATGCTGCCCGAGGCATAGTTGCCGTTGAGCGCCTTGCCGGCGTAGTAGCGCAGGGCCTCGTAGGCCATCTCGCCCAGCGGGTTGCCCCAGTCCGGGCAGCTGCCGTTGGTCAGCGGGTTGAGCAGGGTGCCGCTGCTGCAGCGCTGGTAGTACACCAGGCGGTCGAGGTTGGCGACGATGCCGCTGTTGTTCACGTAGCAGCGCGAGTTCAGGCAGCCGGTGCCGCTGGTGGAATCGGTGAGGAAGCGCCCGGTGCTGGCGGTGTATTCATCGCCGAAGCTGGCCGGCGCCTTGCGCAGCACGCCGCCACGCAGGTTGTTGGTATAGGTGCCGGTCATCAGGCCGAAGTACATCTTGTTCGAGGCGCCGTAGTCATGCAGCACCCCGGTGGGCTTGTAGACGCTGCCGTACTGCACGCAGTTGCTTTCCAGCAGGCCGCTGACGCAGGCCTGCACGCGCACGGTCATGTCCGGGCTGGGGGTGACGCTGGTGCTGGAGGAAATGGTGTTGGTGGCCTGCGGGTCCTCCCGCGAAACCCAGTTCCAGATGCGGTAGCTGGTATTGCTGATCACCCGCAGCTTGGGCACGGCGCTGCTGCTGTAGCCGGTCAGCGTGGACGTGCCGCTGGCCGGCCGCGAGGTGTTGGCGAAGAGGATGTACTTGCTGCTGTCCGGGACGCTCAGCGGCGCGTAGTCGGCGATGTTGTAGCCGTCGCGGGCGACGCTCTTGTATTCCTTGCCCCAACTGTGCGCGTCGTTGGGGATGAAGGCGCGCTCCAGCACCGTGGCGGTGGCGCTGTCGGTGGAGCGGTAGCCGCCGTAGAGCACCTTGCGCAGCACGTCCAGGCGCGACATGGTCAGGTAGTTGAGGAAGTCGCCGCTCCACTGGCTGCTGCATTTCTTGGTGCTGGTGACGCTCTTCGGGACGAAGACGTTGTTGCTGCTGTCGTAGCTGTAGCACTTGTACGAGTCGAAATAGCCGGTGTAGTCGATGCTCGGCTTGTAGTAGATGTCCAACTGGCCGTCGCCGTCGATGTCCGAGGCGTCGTTGTAGGCCGGGAAATAGAGCTTCTGGTCGCGGCCGACCACCAGCATGTTCATCGGCGGCGCGATGTTGCTGACGAACAGCGGCGTCTGCGCCAGCACCGAGGCCCGGGCTCCGGCGCACAGCAGGCAGGACAGCAGGAACAGCGCCAGCATGCGCAGCGGTTTCATGGCGGGGAGCCTCCTTGCGGGCCTCATGGGATCACCAGCGCGGTGCTGGAGCGCAGGCACAGGGTATTGGCGGCGCAGCCGGTGGCGCTGGCGCTGTCCTTGTAGGCCTGGGCGTTGACTTCGTAGTAGTAGGTGCAACCGGACTGGCCCTTGGACAGGTAGGCGTTGGCGCTGCCGCCGGAGCCGCCCTTGCAGCTGTTGCCGATGTAGCGCAGGTACCAGCGCGCGTTGCGCGGCAGGCTGGTGGCGCCGTCCAGCCCGGTGTAGGCCGTGGCGCCGGAGAAGTCCGCGGCATAGCTGCTGGCCAGGCCGGTGTAGCAGGGGCTGGACGACGAGCAGGCCTCCAGCGCGCGGCTGCTCTCGCTCACCCTGCCCTCGCCTTCGCGCAGGGCCGACTCGGCGGCGCTGGTCAGCCGTTGCAGTTCCAGGCGGTTGCCGGTCATCCGCCCTTCCAGCTGCATCTCGCGCATGCCGCCGACCGCCAGCAGGGTCAGCACCAGCAGCATCACCAGGGCGACGAACAGCACGGCGCCGTGTTGCCGCCCATGCACAGAAATAGTCATGGCATCAGGTTCCTCAACATGCTGCTGCCGCTGACGATGCGCCGCAGGGTGCCGTCGCCGTCGGTGCAGGCGCTGCCGCCGCTCAGGGTCGTCCAGTTGGCGCAGGTGGTGGTGCTCATGCCGCCGGTCAGGTTGCTCCCGCTGCTGGCCAGCAGCAGCGTGTAGCGCAGGCTGCGCACGGTCTGC
The DNA here is from genome assembly GCF_052367875.1 of Pseudomonas sp. A6. Lineage (NCBI taxonomy): Bacteria > Pseudomonadati > Pseudomonadota > Gammaproteobacteria > Pseudomonadales > Pseudomonadaceae > Pseudomonas > Pseudomonas sp. A6. Next base: position 4,699,298 of record NZ_CP198970.1, read on the forward strand.
GCGCTGCCCGGGCTGGCGACATACTTGGCGACCTGGCGGGCGTTCTCGTCGGTGCCGGTGTCCACGCCGTAGTCGAAGTGCACCGCCGCCACGTTGTCGGCCAGCACGCTGCCGTTGCAGCTGAGCTGGCCGCTGGCCAGGCCGATCTTCTCCACCACGTCGTTGCCCGGGCTGAAGGTCGCGTAGGGCGTGGTCAGCCCCGGCACGCTCGCCAGGGAGGCGCCGGTGCAATCGGTGTCGGCGGCGTCGCGCGGCTGGTAGCGCAGGCACAGGGTGTTGGCGTCCACCCGCACCAGCGCCTGGCCGGCGGCGAAGCTGCAGCCGTTCGTGCTCTGCGCCGGAAAGGCGGTGCTCATGCGCGCCGACGGCTGGCGCCGGTAGCCGGCCCGGGACAGGCGCGCGTCCAGCACCTGCTGCAGGTAGCGGGCGTTGTCGAGGTTCTCGGACTGGCCGGCGAAGTAGCGGGTGCGGGTGCTGCCATCGAGGTACATCTGGGTGACGCCCAGTATCAGGAACAGGCCGAGGGTCATGGCCACCATCAGCTCGACCAGCGAGAGGCCAGCCTGGCGGCGGGAATGGGCGGGCATTCAGGGTTCCTCGCGCAGCACGTAGTGGCAGATGGTCGGGTCGCTGCCGGGGCTGGCCTCCAGGCACTCGCCGGACTTCACCCGCCAAGCGAGCTGGATCTCGATGGCCGAGCCAGTGCCGCTGCAGGTGCTGGCGCCGTTGCTGCGGCAGATGTGGAAGTCGCTGCTCATCAGGCTGGCGGCATCGGGCAGCGCCTGCTGCACCCGCTGCGCCCAGCAACCCAGGCGCTGCGCAGCGCTCAGCGCAGCCAGCGAGGCGCAACTGCTCGGCGCCGCCGGGAAGGCGCTGCCGGTGGCCTTGTAGTAGTCGGAGCTGGCCGGCGGCGTCAGCGGCGTGCCGGCGTCCTGGGCGGAATAGAGGTCGGTGCGGATGGTCTCCATCAGCTCGTCGGCCAGGGCTGCCGCCGTGCCTCGCACCGCCATGTCCTGGGAATAGGCGATCGCCCTGCCCTGCATGGCGAGCATGCCCAGCACGCCGACGCAGATCACCAGCAGCGCCACCAGCACTTCGATCAGGCTGAAGCCGGCCAGGCCACGGCGCGTCATTGGCTGCTCCCCGAGCCAAAGCTCATGTAACCCGAAGCGGCGACCTTGATGCTGTAGCTGCTGCCGCTCTTGCTGCCGCTGAGGCTCAGGCTGGCCACCGCGGCGCTGCCGTCGGCATGGAAGGTCAGTGCGCTGACGCTGCTGCTGACGCCGATGCTGGTGGGCAGACTGAGGCGCTGCGACACCAGGCTGGAATCGAGCGAGGCGCAACTGCCGGCGCGCACCAGCAGCCACTCGTAGGCGCTGCCGTTCTGGCACAGGCTGGTGGCGGTGCGCGTGCTCACGGCATCGGCGCGGGCGGCCTGGAGCAGGCGATAGAGCGCCGAGGCGGAAGACTTCACCCGGCTGGACTCGATCAGCGAACCGAAGGCCGGCACGGCGATGCTGGCGAAGATCGCCACCAGGGCGACGACCACCATCAACTCGATCAGGGTGAAAGCGCGCTGACCACCGGCCCCCTCCCTGGGCGCAGGTCTGCGCGGGTGAATGAAAAAGCTCATGGCCCGAACCGCTCGAACGACAGTTGCGTGAAACCCCGGCCGAAGGCCGGGATGCGATGGGCCTATTGTCGTGCCGGCGTTAGCGGCGGCATGTGTCCTTAATTTTTCATCGGCGATACATTCGCTACCGCTCGCAGGTGGGGGGAGACCGCTCGTCTGGTGTCATCTTTGGGGGCGGAAGAGGATGGCTCTTCGTAGGAGCGAGCTTGCTCGCGAACAATGGTTACCGGTGACGTAGGTGTTGGGTTCAAGAGCACCCTCACCCCAGCCCTCTCCCGCAAGCGGGAGAGGGGGCTGTCCTGAGTGAGGGGAAAACTCAGAGTCATCCTGATACTCCCATCTCCCCCTCGTCATTCCCGCGAACGCGGGACGCGGCTCCATCGCGAACAGCGCTTGCGCTGGCCCGAAGGGGAATAATCCAGTGACTGCGGGGTTCGCGAGCAAGCTCGCTCCTACGAAGAGCAAAAGCAAAAGCGCGTTCGCTCTTGCTTTTGGACTTCCAGAGAAACCTCCGCGCACTCCGAAACGCCCTTCAGAAGGCCGAACGAAACCCCCGCTCAGGAGGTCATGCGACATGGATGTCGCGAGAGCCCCGTGGGCTACAGGGACGTACCCTCGGGGCGGGCCTCCGTGGCGGGGGAATTCGTGAGGGTAGCCCGACTCTGTCGGGCCCGTATGTTGGGGCAAGCCTTTTTGGGTCCTTTTGTGGCGTTTGACAAAAGGGACTCGCCCGAGGGGGCGAAACGAGAGACATCCGAACACTCGGAGCGGCGCGGTACACCGAGCAAGAAGGCAGCTGGGTTCCCGCGTTCGCGGGAATGACGAGGTGAGGTTAGGGGTGGGAGGATGGCGCCTGACCGACGCGTCGCTCAGGACAGCCCCCTCTCCCTTCAGGGCGGGGCGCGCAGCCGAGGGTTGGGGAGAGGGAGCGGAGTTCCCCCCGAAACACCAATGCAGCCGGGAAATGCCATTCGCGAGCAAGCTCGCTCCTACAGTCCCCCCGGCCTCAAGTCGCATCAGCGTGACTAACCACCCCCTTGATCACCACCGCCACACTGGCAATCGCCGCCGGCACCACCAGGGCAGTGAGCACCTGCTCGAAGTTCCACCCCAACCCCAGCAGGGTAGCCCCGATCCAGGCCCCGAGGATGGCACCGAAGCGTCCAATGCCAAGCATCCAAGACACCCCGGTGGCACGCCCCTGGGTCGGATAGAAGCGCGCCGCCAGCGAAGGCATGGCCGACTGCGCACCGTTCACACACATGCCCGCAGCCAGCACCAGGCCCGCCAGCAGGCCTAGGGTGCCCAGGCTCTGCCCCACGCAGTAGGCGAAGACACCGGCCAGGCAGTAGAAGATGCCAATCACCTTGTGCGGGTTGAAACGGTCCATGGCCCAGCCCACCGCCACCGAGCTGAGCACCCCGCCAAGCTGGAACAGCGCGCCGATGAAGGCCGCCTGCTCCAGGCTGGCGCCGCTGTCGCGCATCAGGGTGGGCAGCCAGCTGGTGAGCAGGTAGACGATCACCAGGCCCATGAAGTAGGTCAGCCACAGCAACAGGGTGCCGGCGCTGTAGCGGCCGGCGAACACCACCTTGAGCACGTTGCCGCTGGGCGCGCTGCCCTGCTCCGGCACGCTGAAGCCGCCGGCCATGGCCACCTCGGCCGGGGCTATCGGTGCCAGTGCCTTGCGCACGCGTGCATCGCCGCGGTTGCGCACCACCAGGAAACGCGCCGACTCCGGCAGCCACAGCAGCAACACCAGGGCCAGCGCCAGCGGCAGCACGCCGCCGAGCAGCAGCAGGCTGTGCCAGCCGAAGGCCGGGATCAGCTTGGCGGAGATGAAGCCGCCGCCGGCCATGCCCAGGTTGAAGCCGCAGAACATGCTGGTGACCAGCAGCGACTTGAGGCGCTCGGGGGTGTACTCGGCGAGCAGCGTGGTGGCGTTGGGCATGGCCGCGCCCAGGCCGACGCCGGTGAGCAGGCGCAGCACCAGCAGTTGGTCAAGGTTGGCGCTGAAGGCGCAGAGCACGCTGAACAGGCCGAACAGGAACACCGCCGCCACCAGCACGACCTTGCGCCCGAAGCGGTCGGCCAGCGGGCCGGAGCCCAGGGCGCCGAAGACCATGCCGATCAGCGCGGCGCTCATCACCGGGCCGAGGCTGGCGCGGTCGATGCCCCAGTCCTGGGTCAGCGCCGGGGCGATGAAGCCCATGGCAGCGGTGTCGAGGCCGTCGAGGAAGACGATGAGGAAGCACAGCAGGACGATGCGGTACTGGTACGCCGACAGCGGCTGGGCATTGATGAAGGACTGGACGTCCAGGGTGCCGGTGGACGGCAGGGTGGCGGAACGGGTCATGCGGCGATTCCTGCAGGCGGACAGGAATGAGAGCGCCACCGGGGCATGGACCGGCGGCCGTCACTCATTGTTGTTATTCGATGCCCTTGCGGGCGGACGGCCCACAGTACGAATTGCCTGTCAGAGCTTCAATTCGATAATCGCCATTGCGGGCGGTTATCGACCACAACCCTGGTGCTCAGTGGAACAGCCGCGTGCTCAGCTCCCGGCTGGCCTCCAGCAGCACCGGCAGGAAGCGCGTCTCCAGCTCCTGGCGCGACACCCGGCCGACGTGGGTGCCGACGTTCAGCGCCGCCAGCACCTGGCCGGCGGAATCCTTCAGCGGCACCGCCACCGAGCGCAGGCCCATCTCCAGTTCCTGGTCGATGATCACCCAGCCCTGCCGGCGGATCTCGGCGATGCTCGCGCGCAGGCCCTCCGGGGTGCACACAGTGCGGCTGGTCTTCACCTGCAGGTCGGCGTGGGCCAGATAGTCCTCCAGGGCCTGGTCGTCGAGCCCGGCCAGGAGGATGCGGCCCATGGACGTGCAGTAGGCCGGCAGACGGCTGCCCACGCTGAGGTCCACCGAGATCAGCCGCTGCGGCGTGGCCGAGCGGGCGATGTAGAGAATCTCGTCGCCCTCCAGGGTGGCCATGGAGCAGGCCTCGCGCAGCTGCTCGCTGACGCGGTCCAGCAGCGGCTGCGCGGTGACCGCCAGCGGCGTCGAGGACAGGTAGGCATGGCCGAGGGTCAGCACCTTGGGCAGCAACGAATAGGTGCGCCCGTCGGTGGTCACGTAGCCCAGCTTCATCAGCGTGTGCAGGCAACGGCGCACGGCGGCGCGGGGAATCTCGGTGCGGTGGCTGACCTGGGCGATGGTCAGGTGGCGCTTGCGCTCCTGGAACGCATGGATCACCGCCAGGCCACGGGCCAGCGAGGTCATGAAGTTGGGGTCGCCGGTGAAGGCCTCGATGCGCTTGGCCGGCGAAGCGACGATGGGCGGGGCCAGGGTGGCCTGGCTGGCGGAATGTTCGTCGGTCATGGCGAGGTCCTGTTGGCGGCGGATTCGGCCGATTATCGAAGCGTCGGGCGATAATCGCAAATACCGGTGATCGATAATCGCCCAAAGTCCCCTCTTCCAAAGGTACGAATGCTTGGCGACCCCGGCTCGTCATCGGAGAAAACTCGACCGTGCCTGCTTGCCAAAATCATGGCCTATTGCCTTTAATCAACGGCAGCCCTGTACGCAAGAAATTGCCAGAGCATTCTACCTATGTAGAAATTCCAGACTTCCAGCTCATCAAGGAGAGTGGCATGGAATTCTTCGAGAAACTTAGCGCATTGGCAGCAAAGGTAAGGCAACAGGCCTCTTCCATCCAAACGGAAGAAGCAACAAAAACAGCCTTTGTGATGCCCTTTATCCATTCTGTTCTAGGTTATGACGTATTCGACCCCACGGAGGTTATCCCCGAATATGTCTGTGACATAGGAACAAAGAAAGGCGAAAAAATTGACTATGCGATTCTCAAGGATGGTGAAATCCAGATTCTGATTGAGTCCAAAAAGATTGGGGAGCCGCTAAACATCAATCATGCCGGACAGCTATTCCGATATTTCCATGTTACCAATGCCAGAATCTCAATTCTAACCAACGGCCAAGTCTATAAATTCTTTACCGACTTGGAAGCGCCTAACAAAATGGACGAAAAACCGTTCCTTGAATTAGACCTTCTGGATATCGATGAATACAGTATCCCTGAGCTTCAAAAACTGACGAAATCTGCCTTCGATGTTGACTCCATCATTAGCGCGGCAGGCGAACTGAAATATCTGAATCAGATAAAAAAAGAAATCGCATCGCAATTCAATCGACCTGACGACGACTTCGTACGCTTCTTCGCTAGCCGTATATACGATGGAATAATAACGCAGAAGGTCAGAGAGCAGTTCAGCGAACTTACCAGAAAAGCCACCGCACAGTTCCTGAATGATCAGGTGAATGACCGCCTAAAATCAGCAATGAGTGGCGCAATACAACCTTCCTCCATAGATACTTCCATCCAAGAGACCTCGTCGAACACATCCAAAGAAGCTGAAGAGAATCGTGTGACGACAACTCTCGAAGAGTTGGAAGGGTTTCATATTGTAAAAGCAATCGTTAGAACTAGTGTCGATGCGAAGCGAATAATCCATCGAGACACCCAGAGTTACTTTGGTGTTCTACTTGATGACAACAACAGAAAGCCTATCTGCAGATTGCACTTCAATAGAAGCCAGAAATACATAGGTATTTTCGACAAAGAAAAAAACGAGACCAGGCACCCGATCTCTTCCCTTGATGAGATATATAGCTTCGCAGATGCCCTGAAAGAGACAGTCACCTACTACGACTGAACGAAATCTTCAGGGTAGGTCACGGTCAGGCGGCGGATAACCGCGAACGGTTATCCGCCCTACGCCATGGCCGACCTGTGCGTAGGGCGTACAACCGTTCGCGGTTGTACGCCGATACACCAGGCACACCCGCCCCTCCGGAGCTGGGCCCGATTCCCCTACAACGGCTCCAACTTCAACTGCCGCAACCGGCTCAAGGTCCGCCCGAAGTCGATGGCGGTCCCACCTTCGGCCAGGCGCTCCAGCGACACGCTGGCGAACAGCTGCAGGCGCAGCTGGCGGTCGTAGGCGATGTCGATGAAGTTGAGAAAGCGCATGCTCACGTCTGGCGGGTAGTCGCCCAGCGGGCCCAGGCCGCTGACCGCCATGCGCGGGAAGTGCTCGATCAGCCACAGGTAGTCGGCCGCCGAGCGCGGGCGTTCGAACAGCTCGCTGAAGTCGAGCCAGGCGCGGCCCTCCTCCAGGGCGTGGATGCGCAGCGGGTGGTGGTTGACGTCCAGCACCTGGTCGAACTGCGCCTGCTCGTCCAGGCCCAGGCGCTTGCCGATCAGCGCCAGATCGTCGGCGCGCGCCGGCCACAGGTAGCTGCCCCAGTTCTCCAGGGGCGTGGCGCGCAGGCGGTAGTCCTCGCCGCCGTCCAGCGGCACCACGTCGAAGCGCTTCTCGAGCAGCTCGATGGCTGGGCGGAAGCGCTCGCGGTACAGCGGGTTGGGGCACAGGCCGTCGGGCTCGTAGTTGGAGGTGCAGACCATGCCCACGCCCTCCTCCACCAACACCTTGAGCATGCGCCCGAGCAGCATGGCGTCGCCGATGTCGTGCACGTGGAACTCGTCGAAGCACAGCAGCCGCGTCTGCGCGGCGATGTCGCGGGCCGCCCGCGCCAGCGGGTCAGCCTGGCCGGCGAAGGCCATCATGCGTTGCTGCAGCTCCTGCAGGAAGGCGTGGAAATGCACGCGGCGCTTGGCCTGCAGCGGTGCCGCGGCATAGAAGCAGTCCATCACGAAGCTCTTGCCGCGCCCCACGCTGCCCCACAGGTACACGCCCGCGGGCGGCTTGCGCAGCCAGGAGCGGCGGCCACCGAGGAAGCCGTCCAGCCAGTCGGCCAGGTGCTCGATGGCGGCCAGCTGCGAGCCGTCGGCGCTGTAGCCGCGCTCGTCCAGGGCCACGCGGAAGTGCCGCAGCACCCGCGTGGCCACCGATTCGTCGTCGAGGGAATGGTCGGAACTCAAGACACACCTTTCGACATCACCGACAGTGATGTCCCTTGCAAAACAGCGGATAAACCGCGAACGGACCTGGCCTGTGCCTGCTGCGGGGTGGCATGGTGGCAGGCAAAAACCCTGGCTTGTGTGCGGCATCACCTTGCCAACCGGTGCCGGTATTGGCATAACGATGGCCCCGGGCCTCAAGAAACAAGGAAGTTGCGATGCGCATAATCGGACGGATCATACTCGCTATCGTCCTATTGCTCCTGCTCGTGGGGGGCGTGCTGCTGTGGTACGTCGCCCACCCCAACGTGCCGCAGTACACCGCGCCCGACAAGCTCAACCTCCTCCCGCAATGGGACCCGCAGGCCCGCGAGCACTACTACTACACGCCCCAGGGCACCCAGGTGAAGGGCCTGCTCTACGACTGGTTCATCCACCTGCGCCAGCCCTTCTCCAGCGAGAAATTCGCCGACCCGGCCAACCTCGCCCGCTACGGCTTCCTCATCGACCCCGAGCAGCTCAAGCCGGCGAAGGAGCGCAAGCTCGACCCGAACAACCCCGGCAACCTGCCGGTGGGCTTCGCCCGCCATCGCAACGGCGAGAACAGCCCGCAATACCTCGACATCACCTGCTCCGCCTGCCACACCGGCGAGCTGCGCTACAACGGCCAGGCCGTGCGCATCGACGGCGGCGCGGCCATGCACTCCATCGCCTCCACCGTGCCCACCGTGCGCGGCGGCGCCTTCGGCCAGGCGCTGGGCATGAGCATGCTGTTCACCTACATCAACCCCTGGAAGTTCGACCGCTTCGCCGAGGACGTGCTGGGCAAGAACCCCGACAAGGATGCCAAGGCCGAACTGCGCGCCGGCTTCAAGGACGTGCTCGGCACCCTGCTGGGCACCGCCTGGAACGACACCCGCCGGCGCCTCTACCCCACCGAGGAAGGCCCCGGCCGCGCCGACGCCTTCGGGCGTATCGCCAACGGCGTGTTCGGCGACCACATCAGCGCCGACAACTACCGCGTGGCCAACGCCCCGGTGAACTACCCGCAGCTGTGGGACATCTGGAAATTCGACTGGGTGCAGTGGAACGGCTCGGCCATGCAGCCCATGGCCCGCAACATAGGCGAAGCCCTGGGCGTGGGCGCCACCCTCGGCCTGCTCGACGCCGACGGCCAGCCGGTGCTGGGCGACGCGCGCTACGCCTCCAGCGTGCGGGTGCAAGACCTGCACTCCCTGGAAGAAGGCCTCAAGACCCTCAAGCCGCCGGCCTGGCCGGAGCAGGTGTTCGGCGCCATCGACCTCAAGCGCGCCTCCCAGGGCCGTGCGCTGTTCCGCGAGAACTGCCAGCGCTGCCACGGCCCCCACGTGGTGGAACCGGACCAGCGCCTGGCCCCCGCGCGCGACCCGGAATGGAAGATGAGCATGATCCCCACCACGGTGATCGGTACCGACCCGACCACCGCGGACAACATCGCCAACCACACCTACGACCTCACCCCGCTGAAATGGCAGCTCGACGAGCTGAACAAGCTCAACGTGGTGCTGATGCCACCGCCCAGCCAACCGCTGGACCTGTCCAAGCTCTCCGCCGCCAAGGGCCTGGCCTACATCACCGCCTACGTCGAACAGCGCGCCTACAAGGACGCCAACATCGGCCCCGAGGAGCAGAAGCGCATGAACGGCTACGGCCTGGAGATCGGCGTGCGCGAACTGGCCGCCTACAAGGCCCGCCCGCTGGACGGCATCTGGGCCACCCCGCCGTTCCTACACAACGGTTCGGTGCCCAACCTGTTCCAGCTGCTCTCGCCGGTGGCCGAGCGCGACACCCAGTTCTACGTCGGCACCTTCGACTTCGACCCGAAATTCGTCGGCTACCGCACCGAACGCTTCCCCGGCGGCTTCCTGTACAAGACCGGCGTCACCGGCAACAGCAACCGCGGCCACGAATTCCGCGACGGCTGCCGCAAGGACGGCGCCATCGGCCGCGCCCTGAGCCCGGACGAACGCTGGGCGCTGGTGGAATACCTGAAGGTGCTGGGCAACCCGGCCTACGAAAGCCGCCTGACCGACGAACCCACCCCACCCTGGACCCCAGGCCCGAAATGCGAGTGATGCCCGAGCGGAGCTGACCAGCTAACGGAGTAGCCCCGCCTCGCGCCGGACAGCCCCCTCTCCCTTCAGGGAGAGGGTTGGGGAGAGGGCAAAACTCCCCGCACACACGAAGCCCACAGAAGAAAACCAAGAAAGCCCCCGCAAAGGACCGCCCCCATGCGCGCACTGCTCACCCGGATCTGGAACCTCCTCGGCAAATGGGTGGCGCTGCCCATCCTCTGCCTGGCCCTGCTCGGCCTCGTCGGCCTGGGCATCGGCTGGGTGTACTACAGCATCAAGTTCAGCGGCCCGGTCTCGACCCAGGAACAGATTCCCGCGAACGAAGCCCAGCAGACCCAGGCCATCATCGAAGACGCCATCCGCATCGTCGAACAGCACCGCGACAACACCCGCGTGCTGCGCGACGCCCACGCCAAGGCCCACGGCTGCGTGAAGGCCGAAGTCACCGTCAACCCCAACCTGCCCGCCGACCTGCGCCAGGGCGTGTTCGCCCAGCCGGGCAAGGTGTGGAACGCCTGGGTGCGCTTCTCCAACGGCAACGCCTACCCGCAGCAGGACAGCGCCAACGACGCCCGCGGCATGGCCATCAAGCTGCTCGACGTGCCCGGCGCCAAACTGATGCCCGGCAAGGGCCACGACGGCGAGCAGGACTTCGTCATGTTCAACCACCCGGTGTTCTTCGTCCGCGACGTGGCCGAATACCGGCAGAACTTCAACGCCCAGGCCAACGGCCAGAAGATCCTCGCCTTCTTCCCCAGCTGGAAGCCCAATACCTGGGAAATCCGCCACCTGCTGATCGCCCTGCAAACCCTCGCCCCAGCCCCGGCCAGCCCGCTGCAGGCCAGCTACTTCGGCATAGCCCCGTACAAGCTCGGCGAACAGAACAACATCAAGTTCCGCACCGTCCCCGCCCCGGGCGCCTGCCCCAACTACCAGTTGCCCAAGCTCAACGAAAAACTGCCGAACTTCCTGCGCACCGCGCTCTACCAGCAGCTCTCGATAGACCGCGTCCCAGCCTGCTTCGCCCTACAAGTGCAAAAACAGGACGCCAACAAATACATGCCCATCGAAGACACCAGCGTGGAATGGAAAGAAAAGGACTCCCCCTTCCAGACCGTCGCCCTGGTCAGCATCCCCCCGCAGGACTTCGACAGCCGCAACCAGAACCTGATGTGCGACAACCTCTCCTTCAACCCCTGGCACGCCCTGCCGGAGCATCGGCCGATTGGTGGGATCAACCGGTTGCGCAAAGCGGTTTATGAGGCGGTGAGTGTTTATCGGCATGAACGCAATGGCGTGGGCGGCGAATAGTCAAAACATGACTCTTAGGGTGGATAAAGCATAACGATCCAACCTAACTCATTACCTCCTATTTCTATGTAAGAGAAGCACCATGGATGCAGCAAGCAAATCAAAGCTTATACAAACCTACAGAAGATACGGATTCAATCTTGCAAGAGACCAGTCAAGAGACAACTTCCTAGTTTTCACACTGAAAACTGGCTACTTTGACAACGCCGAGATATTAAAACTAAGCCACAATGCAGACACCACAGCAGTCTTTTCAGAGTTCTCTAGAGCAGGATTTGCATGTACCGTAAGGGAGCCAGTTGCCCCAGAAGAAGCTGAAGAAACCTTATTCCAAGGTTTTTTTTCAGCTGAGATAACTCGTGAACGCCTGCTAGATGACTATAGAAGATTCGCGGACGATATAATCCAACCTTACGGCCCAAAGGCCGAATACACTTATATCCATGCCCCCTACCAGATAAATGGAAAGGCTGGGACGAAGAACGTACCTGAAGAAGTAACGTCTAGGATGTCAGAGCCCGGACCAATACTATTCTTAATCGAAGCGGCCGCTGGCTTTGGCAAGACCTGCACTGCATTGGAGATCGTCAAACTGCTTGCACAGCATCAGAGATACTTGCCCCTCTATGCAGAACTGTCCAGGAACCGCCAAGCTCGAATCTTCAAACACATCCTCCTCGACGAAATAGATAGAACTTTTCCTCTACTAAGCTCATCTCTTGTCAATACAGAGATAAAAAATGGGAGAATTGCAGCCATTTTAGATGGCTTTGATGAACTTCTTAGAAAAAATGAACAAACAGGCGCCTTTGAAAACTCAGAACCCATGCTTGAAACTGTCAGCGAATATCTGACAGGCAATGCAAAAGTTATAATAACCACTCGTAGAACTGTGCTTTTTGATGGAGACGAATTCCATCAATGGTTAGAAAGGCATGCAGAATCATTCAAGGTAATCCGAATAAGAATCCAAGAACCCAGAGTCAACGACTGGCTAAAACAGGAGCGACTCGAAATCCTAGCGGGGACTGGACTAAAGATCGAGTCAATGGCAAATCCGGTATTGCTATCCTACCTAAGATGCATCGAAGACAGCGACTTCATTGAAACATCAAACACCCCAGAGCGCATAGTTGAAAGCTATTTCAGCTATATGCTTGAGCGCGAACGAGAACGTCAAGATCTTCGAATGAGCGCAGAACTCCAAGGACAGGTACTACAGTCCGTCGCCAAGGACATGATGGATTTCAAATATACAGCAGAAAAGCGCGACTACATAGTAAACCTAATACTCACCAATCAATCAAAAATAATTGACGAAACCAGAGTTCAATATCCTGCAGCAGAAAAACCCAGCCGAGAAGAAATAGCAAACAAACTTGCCAGCCACGCACTATTAGATCGAAATGCACAGTCTCCTGACAAAATAAGCTTCATCAACGAATTTGCCCTTGGCCACTATGTAGCAGCAAATATTCTAGAAACACCAGACTGGCTTGACGATGATATGCGATTTATTGATCCAGCTGTAAGGTCATATGCTCCAAGAGGCGATTACTCGAAACTATCCCTATACAGCAGCCTGCAAGACTCACTCCCCTATTTAGATACCAGCTCGCAGATAGAAATATCCGCAGAGCTAATTAGCAAGTTACCAGAATCTCTAGCAGACGAATCCGCTGAATCTCTCACTCTAGAAGGCCTAATTATTGGAGAGAACTTAATCTATAATTTTCAATTCAATGAGTGCCACTTTAAAAAATGCACGATAAAGCGAGACTCTCTTTCAAACGTCACATTCTTAAATTGTAAATTCTATGACTGCAATATTGCTGGAGAGAACCCTCTCGGCCCGATATATGTACTAGGTGGAACAAGCGACCCTGACATAAGACAAGCTCTCTCTCATTCTCAAAACGAAACTTTCATAGATGAAATACAATACAGCAGCCAAGATGCCGACCTAGCAGTAATCAGAAAGCTCTGGCCAATAGGTGAACCCCTAACACAGCGCCCATCCAGACCAATTTACCGCCCATTGAAGGCTCTGTGCCGGCCAGTAGACGGATTCTCCTCAGAGACCTTATACGATGCTGCCGAGAGACTTATAAAGTCCGGTATCTTACTAGAAAAGAGCAAATCCGGCCTAATTACATTAAACTTAGAAATGCTTTACAAAATAGATGAAATTATCGGAGATGGGGAATGAATGGATTCATAGGATTCAATCGCATTTCCGAAGCGATAAGAAAGGACCTAGAAAATTATCTTGAGTCTATCGGCCTACTTTGCAGGGTTTTTGGAAGAGGGAAAAGTCTGCCATCCCTAACCAGAAAAATTAACTCATCACCAGGAAAGTACGAGAAAACAGGAAAGCTAATCCAAGACTCCGTTGGGCTACGAGTCGTGCTTTATTTTCCTGAAGATATAGACATTGTTCAAAATACCTTAAAATCAAAATACGAACTCGACGCAATCTCGTCTACAATTGACAAACCAGAAAATAGCGTATTCTCAGTAACAAGGTATAATTTGATATTTAAAGTTCCAGAATCCCATTTGCGCGACATGAGAAATAGCATTCAGAACTTACCTATCGATACCACCTTTGAAGTACAAATAAGAACAATTCTTTCTGAGGGTTGGCATGAGGTTGAGCATGACTTACGCTACAAGCGAAAGGAGGACTGGCAGGACCATGATGATCTTAGTAGAGGATTGAATGGAGTCGTCGCCACTCTTGAAACAGCCGAATGGAGCATGCGTAAGATTTTCGATGACCTCGCACATCGCCATTACAAAAACCGGCAATGGGCAGCCATGCTCCATACAGCTGTAAAAATGCGTATAAGCCCCGAGATATCGCCTGAAATATGCCATATCTTTGATAATGACATCCTCTTGGCAAAAGATATGTATCGAATAAATAGGCCAAAAATATTCAAAAGCCTAAATAAAATATCTCCCAGAATTCCGCTAACACTAGACAACATTATTTATCTTTGGAACCACATTGAGATACAGAACCCCAAGATAGCCGATATAACACCAAGAATACTTTCTGAAGTATTTTCGGAATGCATCCCCTCTGAAAGCCTCATCTACATTGAGAGATCTTGACTAAAATTTAAAACATCATTAATCTAATCCGGCCTCAGAATATTTAAGAGGCCGGGATTAGCAGCCCGAAACACTCAGAGACATATCGCCGATCTGTATCGGTGGCTCAATCATTGGAGCCTCCACCAGAACGCGGCGTATTGGTGAGTAGGCTGCTGATCCAATACCGTCCGCTGGTGGTTCGCTCGTATGCAAGAAGTGACTTGAACCATGGACGAATCCACCCTCCCCACCCCGCTCTACTTCTTCCACAAGCACCGCACCCTCCGCGCCCTGTTGCTCGACGACCAGGTCTGGTTCGTGCTGGACGATCTGCGCCGGTTGATCGGCCATGCCAGTTGCGAACGGCTGGCCAGGCGCCTGGAGGATGACCAGTTGTGCACGCAGTGGCTGCGCCTGGACGATGGCGGCAGCCTGGAGCGGCTGCTGGTCAGCGAGTCCGGTGCTTATGCGTTGTTGTTCCATTTCGCCCATGCCGATCTGGGTGGGTTGCGGCGCTGGATCAGTACGCAGGTGGTGCCGGAGGTGCGTTGTCAGGGCGGCGATGGCGGGCCGCGGCAGTTGTGCCTGAGTTGGGGGCGGCAGGGTGTGCGGGTGCTGGATTGGCAGGGGCAGTTGTGGGTGAACATGGCGGAGTTGCCGCGGGTGGTGCGGGGCTCTGCCGAGACGCGGGCGGGTTGGCAGGAATGGGCTCGGCGGTTGCGGTAAGGCCTATACAGAGCGCGATGCCCATTGCGGGCTAGTGCTCACACCAGCCTGAATGCTACCGACGCCATATATGCTGCCTGAACGGAAAATTCTCACAACCACCTAGTCCGGCCCTAGGAATCCGTCCGACATTCAACGCTCGATCGCTTGTCTAGCTTGGCCCGCTTCACCCCGGCCAAGCAGGACAGTAAGCATGAGCGCGGATGATTTCCGAGCAGCCGCCTACCCCTTCGATCGCAGTTGGGCCCCTGAGCCCGACTGGAAGCCTTCCAGCAACTGGCATACCGACCGCAGTTGGGCACCGGACAAGGGCTGGAGCCGCTTCACCGAACTACCCAGGCGCCGCCAGGACAACGGCGGCGCCTCCTTCGTGGCCTGGGAGCCCAAGCCCGAACGCGTACCCGAGGTTGATCGGCCATCACCCGGCCTGTTCAAGCGCCCGGCCAAGCTGGAGCCCGGCTTCCATATCATGCAGCGCAGCATGAGTTTCGAGCAGTTG
Source organism: Pseudomonas sp. A6 (assembly GCF_052367875.1). Classification (NCBI taxonomy): domain Bacteria; kingdom Pseudomonadati; phylum Pseudomonadota; class Gammaproteobacteria; order Pseudomonadales; family Pseudomonadaceae; genus Pseudomonas; species Pseudomonas sp. A6. Next base: position 4,714,620 of record NZ_CP198970.1, read on the forward strand.
CTGGCGCACCTCTTCCCCGAAAAGGCCCATTCCTACCTCATCAGCCGCCTCAAGGCGCTCAACCCCACCCATGCCCAGGGTTTCAAGGCCGGGGAAATCTTCGTGATCGGCGACCTGCTCAACCCCACCGCCTGCCTGCGCGAAGAAGCCGAGCTGATGGCCGCCGCCGCCCAGGTACGCACGGCCCTGGAACCGCTGAGCGAGGAGGAAGCGGATTTCATGGTCAGGCACCAGGCCGAGATCGCCAACATCCTCGGCGGCGCCGGCACCTCGCTGGGGCTGACCAAGGACGTACTGGACAAGGGCCTGCGCCAGATCGGCGAAACCCTGCGCGACATCGAATACCTGCACCAGACCGAATTCGCCACCCACGGCCACCTGCGCAGCCATAACTTCTTCGTCAGCCGCCGCCAGCTGCTCACCCACCTGGACTCCCAGCTCAAGGCCACCTTCATGAACAAGCAACTCAACCTCGGCCACCACCCCCTGCTGCGCCGCGACCTGGGCATTTCCACCCGCAGCCTGGTCTACCACTGGAGCCGCTCTGGCGCGCCGGGGCAGATTCCCGGCTATGCCACGCATATCGAGGAGGTGGCCAAGGCGGCGCGATATCTGAAGTACGGCGGCTATATCGGCATTGGCTTTGGGGCTACTGCGTCTGCGTTGAAGGTCCAGGAGGTGTGTCGGGCTGGAGAAACCGAGGCTTGCGAGAGAGTGCGATTTACCGAGACAGCGAGCTTTACTGGAGCCCTCGCGCTTGGCGGACTCAGCGCAGGAGCGACAGGTATGGTCACGCCATATATTTGTGCAGCACTTGGAGTTCCTTCGGGGGGAGCCGGTGCAGTGGCATGCAGCCTAGTACTGATCGGAATAGGAAGCTATATAGGAGGAAAGAGTGGTGAGACAGGGGGTGAATGGATTGGGGAGCATATATATGAGCAAAGCAGGAGATGAGTAAATTCTGGAGTTCAGAATGGGCCTTTTTCTTCATGACGGCTCCTTATGCTATTGGAATTCTAGGCATGGCGGCTCATATCTACGTTACATTCCGCCACCGTGAAACAATCACTAGAGCCTTCCCCAACAGTCCAATTATTCGAAACCACATGGCAACATGGATGGGCCATAGTATTCCAGCGCGCCTCATTCAAACATCCATGGTTAGCGGCATCATTCTCTGGCCAACCATCCATATTAGACGCGGAGACCTCGATCCTGAAGAAATACGTAACTTCCCCTACTCCATAAGGCTTATCATGAGTATTTCTGCTGGCCTCATGATTACCGGGGTTCTCTGGGGAGTATTAAGTGTTTTAATACTCAAGCTCAGCTATTCATCGTAGCGCCGGCTTCGATAGTGTGTTTGCGGATTGGCTCCGATTGGAGCAGGAGGTTATCTGGGAGGTGTCGGAGGAGAACGTTTTGGTGGTTGGATAGGAGAAAAAATTTACGAGGTGCGAAGGTGACTAACGCCGTTAAGCCTTCAGATTGCGTTTGGACTACCCCTTTCATCATCTGTGCTGCGGGAGTAACGCTAATTGGCTATATCACCTATCGTCATTACGAAACCATTATCACCGCCTTCCCGAATAGTGCAGGCGTGAGAAATACCGCCAGATTCTGGGCGGGACCCAGTTCCCAGGCTCGATATCTACAAGTCATCACCATATCCAGCTTCGTGTTATGGCCGAGGGGAGCGATACGACGTGGAGAACTGAATGCCGAGGAGATTAGGAGGTTTCCTTGCTCCGTTAGACGTCTGATATGGATTGCCTGGTGGCTCTGCATCATTGGATCCCTTTGGTTGCTTGTCGGTATTGGCCTCATCCGACTGAGCGATGCCCGATGAACTTGGTCTCCTTAAATGATGCCCTCATGCTATGCCACACATATCGAAGAGGTGGACAAGGCGGCGCGATATCTGAAGTACGGCGGCTATATCGGCATTGGCTTTGGGGCTACTGCGTCTGCACTGAAAGTGCAGGAGGTGTGTCGGACTGGGGTGACCGAGGCTTGCGAAAGAGTGCGATTTACTGAAACGGGGAGTTTCGTTGGAAGCATGGCGGGAGGGTCGCTTGGTGCTTGGGCAGGTAGCGGTGCAGCCTCAAGTCTCTGCATAGGTATCGGATTAGCGAGCGGGGGAGCTGGTGGAATGGTATGTAGCTTGATGTTGGTTGGCGTAGGAAGCTACCTAGGTAGCAAAGGCGGAGAGAAAGCCGGACTACTCGTCGGAGAGAAAGTCTATGAGAGAGCTAAGAATTGAGCAAATTCAAATTCTGGTATGAAAGTTGGCCACTGGACCTACAAATTGCCTTTCTGTTATCGCCTTTCATTATCGGCCTTATTGGCATCGGAATTGGAATACATATCGCCTGCACCTCCCACTTCCATGACATGATTTCAGCGCTCAAAAATAGCAAGTGGCCTCAAATGGTAAGAAATACTCTAGGCGACAAGGATTTCATGTCTCGTTGTTTCTTAGTCAGCTCCATAGGAGGAGCTTTTCTTTTCGCTCGCTGGAATGAACGCAGAGGAGTGCTGGACTCGAAAGATATTGAAGATTTCCCCAAGAAACTCTGGTACAGACTAATGATATCTACTTGGCTGGTAATATTTAGCATGATCTGGATGAGCATCATGATTGCTCTAATAGAGCTTAGCGACGCCAAATAGTTTCACTATCCACCAAAAAGCTTTTTAACCAATTTACCCAGCATCACTGTATCAGAAACCAGCAACTAAAGGAGGAGAACTGATGTGCGATTATATACATGAGCAAACGATGCCATGACCGAATTCTGGAACAGTTGGTGGGCATTTATATTTATTCTTTCCCCTTTTCTCATCGGTATGGCTGGAATGGCGATATTCGCATACCTTTCGTATCGCCATTTCGATAGGGTAATTTTGGCCTTCCCCAACAGCCTCTTCGTTCAAAATAGTGCCAGATTCTCTGTCAGAACCAACTTTAAACTTCGGTATTTCCAGATTACCAGGATCTCAGGCCTCGTGACTTGGCCAGGATTCTTCATTCGCCGAAATGAGCTAGATATAGAAGACCTCAAGCGATTACCACCAAGCATTTCACTCCTGCTTAAGATTGGCTGGTGGCTCTGCATCATTGCCTCAATCTGGTTGCTTCTAGCTGTTGGCTTGCTCAAGCTCACTGGAGCGAAATAATACAACAGGTTCGAATACACTTTTTATGTCTCAGACAAAAGATGTGCTAGACATAGTGTCTATACCAGATCACCGCCCCCCTACGCAATCTCGAACTCCTGCACCAAGGCGCGTTCGAGGACTAAGGCATCTGCACAGCGAGTATTTCTTCGTAGTTGGAGTGCCCCCGTTTTTCGGCAAGCTCGGTCGGTAAGAAATTTGGTGCAACTACTGGAGAGAAAATCCATGAGGGAGTCCGTAAGAAGTGAGCTTTGAAAGCTGGTTTGACGATTGGCCATTCTTATTACAGATAACATTTTTCTTAACGCCCTTCGCTATAGGGGTAGCAGGAAAATTAATCACTCTCTTCATGGTCAGACACGATCTTGAAATATTGCTCTCAGTATTTCCAAAAAGCATCTACGTGAAAAGACAGACTATAATCTGGAAAGGCTCTGGCTTTCTCTCTCGCTACATGCAGCTAAATACAATATGCGGGGCAATACTCATGTCCCGGTACTACCTGAGCCGCGGAGAGCTTGAGCACGAAGAACTACTAAACGCCCCCCAAAATATTAAGTTCAGAGCACTTCTATCGTCTTGGCTACTTGGCATAAGTCTGACATGGATAATCACGGGATCACTATTATTTAGCTAACCATCCCTCCATCCATCCTGAAGCTCTGAAATCCTTTCAGGCCGAAGGATGAGCTTTGCAGAAATCACAAATCAAATTTACATATTACAAACAACAATATGAACGAATTCTGGAATTCATGGTGGGCATTTTCATTCATGCTCAGCCCATTCCTAGTTAGCCTGTCCGGTATGGCTCTTGGCATCTACATTGCTTGCAGCCGCGACTTCAAGGGCATACTGGTAGCGCTTTCAAATAGCGAGCTCCCCAAACGAACAAGTCTCATCTTGGGTAGCCAAGACCTTATCTCTCGCTGCCATCTGGTCAGCTCCATCGGCGGTGCCCTTCTGCTTCCCGGCAGGAGTATTCGCCGAGGCCTTCTTGATAGGGAGGACATGCGCAACTTCCCGCCCGCACTCAGGCGCCGCCTACTGATTTCAACCTGGATGGTTATCGCGGGAATGGCTTGGCTGGGCCTAATGCTCGCCCTACTGAAGCTAAGTGGTGTGAACTAACAGCCCCCATACAGTTCGGGCCTCATCGGTACGTAAAGCTTCACCACTTAGAAATTTCTGATGGCGGAACTACAAGTTACGCTGGGAGGCAAAGGCGGCGAATGGTCGTGGGAGATTGCAGGGAAAATATATGAAAGGAGCCAGCCATGAATTTCGGCATGTGGTTTGAATCCTGGCCCTTGGATGTGCAAATTGCTTGTCTTCTTTCACCCTTCGTGATCTTGCTGTCCGGTGCAGCGGTCCTGGCCTATACAACGCACCGCCACTATGAGCGAATCCTCACTGCGTTTCCCAATAGTCCTGGCGTCAATAATTACAACCGAATATGGGCGGGCTCCAGTTTCCGCTCGCGCTGCATGCAGGTCGCCAGCACAGCGGGTTTCATGTTCCTACTGACAAGAATCAATATTCGTCGTGGCCATCTGAGTCCCGAGGACCTACGTAATTTCCCACCTGATATCAGGCGACTCATGCTCATTTCAGGCAGCCTTCTGCTCGCGGGTTCAGCATGGTTGTTTCTACTTGTGGGCCTGCTCAAGCTCAGTGGTGTGAAGTAGCGGGAGCCACTCCTCATGCAGTTCGGACCTCATCGGTATATAGAGCTTCATTTCTTAGCAATTGCTGATGGCGGAAGCTGAAAATTACGTAGGCGGCGAATGAGCCGGGGAGATTGCAGGGAAAAATAGCGGCGGTGGATCAGTACGCAGGTGGTGCCGGAGGTGCGTTGTCGGGGCGGCGAGGTCGGGCCGCGGCAGTTGTGCCTGAGTTGGGGGCGGCAGGGTGTGCGAGTGCTGGATTGGCAGGGGCAATTGTGGGTGAACATGGCGGAGTTGCCGCGGGTGGTGCGGGGGTCTGCCGAGGTGCGGGCGGGTTGGCGGGAGTAGGCTCGGCGGTTGAGGTAGGGGGTTTTCGTAGGAGCGAGCTTGCTCGCGAACCGCATGGTACCACGTTTGTTCGCGAGCAAGCTCGCTCCTACGAGAAGCTGTGGTTGCCTGCAACGTTAGCGGGTCTTGCCCGCGATTCGCGCGCAGGGCGCGCTCCTACAAGGGGCGCGGTGTGACGTGCTGGGTTGTAGGGGCTTGCGTTTCCCGGTAATTGCAGCGTTTGGGGATTACTCCGTTCCCTCTCCCCAGCCCTCTCCCTGAAGGGAGAGGGAGTCGTTCGGCGTGGCGGGGAGGGTCGGTGCCGACCTGTAGGAGCGGGCCCTGCCCGCGATTCGCGCGCAGGGCGCGCTCCTACAAGGGGTACGGTGTGACGTGCTGGGTTGTAGGGGCTTGCTTGTGGGTGGTGTTTGCCGGTGATTGCGGTGTTTAGGGGTTACTCCGTTCCCTCTCCCCAGCCCTCTCCCTGAAGGGAGAGGGGGCCGTTTGGTGTGAGCGGGAGGGGCGGCATCGGCCTGCAACGCTAGAGCCGCCTTTAAGTGATTTCAGCGCCAGTCGAGGATCGGCCAGCCGGCTGTTTCGGCGTGGTAGCGCAGGGCTGGGTCGGGGTTTACTGCTCGGGGGTTTTGCACCAGGGATAGCAGCGGCAGGTCGTTGCGGGAGTCGGAGTAGAAGTGGGCGCCGGCCAGGCTTTCGTCCTGTTCCTGCAGCCAGGCTTGCAGGCGGGTGACCTTGCCTTCGCGGTAGGTCAGGGTGCCCTGGGTGCGGCCGCTGTAGGTGCCCTGGTGTTGTTCCAGGTCGATGGCCAGGACTTCGGTCACGCCCAGGCGGGCGGCGATGCTGGCGACCAGGAAGTGCGCCGAGGCGGAGATGATCAGCAGGCGGCCGCCGGCTTCGCGGTGCTGGTTCAGGCAGCCCATGGCGTCGAAGCGGATGCAGGGGCCTATGACTTCCGTGACGAAGGGTTCGACCGCTGCGGCGACGGCCTCGGGGGTGCGCCCCGCCAGGGGGGCCAGGGTGAAGGCCATGTAGTCTTCCATCGCCAGCCGGCCTTCGGCGTACAGGGCCATGAGTGCCCGTTCGTGGCGGACGAAGGCGTCGCCTTCCACCCAGCCCAGGTCGGCCATGTGCCGGCTCCACAGGCTGGCGCAGTCGCCGTCGATGAGGGTGTCGTCCAGGTCGAAGAGTGCGAGGGCCATGGGCGTTCTCCTTGTTTAGTCGGGAATGCGGCCGGGCCGCGGGCGGCCCGGTGGTGGCTCAGCGGGCTTGCAGGGCGGTGGCGGGTGCGGCGCCTGCCCTCCCCTGCGGGAGGCTGTGCCAGAACGGCACCAGCAGCAGGCAGGCGGTCAGCGCGGCGCCGGTGAAGAGGATGAATACAGAGAAGGTATCGAAGTAGCCGGGCAGCAGGCCGCCGAGGATCGCCCCCACCGAACCGCAGCCGTTGACGAAGCCGGTGGCGGTGCCGGCGGCCTGGCGGGTGCCGAAGTCGATGGCGGCGGCGCCGCTGATCATCGAGTCGGGACCGTAGAGGGTGACGCCCATGAGGAACAGCAGCCCCACCACCAGGTACAGGTTGCCGCTGAGCAGCACCGGGGTGAACAGCGCCAGGCACGCCGCCAGCGCCAGCAGGCTGAGCACGCAGGCGGGCATGCGCCGGGCGCCGAACAGCCGGTCCGAGGCCAGGCCGATGAGGATGGGCCCGAGCAGGCCGGCGACCTCGAAGGCGGTGGGGACGACGGCGGCGGCGACCTTGCCGATTTCCGGCATGCGCTCGTAGATGATCACCGGGCCCCAGAACAGGATGGCGTAGCGCGCCGGCTTGAGCAGGAAGTAGGCCAGCCCCAGGACCAGCACGGTGCGGTTGCGCAGCACCTGGCGCAGCGCGTCCCACAGGCCGGTGGTGGCTTGCGCCTGCGCTTCCTGTTCGTCGTCCGCTGGCGGCAGGCCGACGTCTTCCGGGCGGTTGCGTTGCAGCAGCAGGAACAGGCAGCCCACGGCCAGCACCACGCCGGCGGAGGCAGTGAAGGCCACCTGCCAGTCATTGCTGAGCTGGTAGGCGCACCAGCCGACGAAGGGCGTGGCCACCAGGCCGCCGAAGGCGTAGCAGGTGCTCCAGTAGCCCATGGCGCGGCCGCGCTCTGCGGTGGAGAAGAAGCCGCCCATGTTCTTGCACAGCCCCGACCAGCCGGTGGACTGCGCCAGGCCCTGGACGACCATGCAGGTGGCGAAGATCGGCACGGTGGCGAAGGTGCCCATGGCCAGCGCCGCCAGGGCCGAGACGAACAGCCCGCCACCCACCACCACGCGTGGGCCGAAGCGGTCGGCGAAGCTGCCCCAGACGAACTGGCCCACGGCGTAGGCGGCGAGGTAGAGGGCGTCCAGGTCGGCCATGGCCGCCTTGTCGAGGACGAAGCCGGGGTCTTCGCCGATGCCGAGCTTGGCCACGGAGAAGGCCTTGCGGGTGAAGTAGAAGGCGGCGTAGGCCAGCCAGGTGATGGCGAAGATCTGGATGCGCCAGCGCTGCCGGGCCGTCCAGCCGCCGCTTCGAATCTGCATGGTGGTGGTCCCCCATTGGTTGTTCTTGTCGTGGGTGCGACCGGTGCACGGCAAGGCCTGGTCCGGCGCGTGGGGGCGATCTTAGGGGTGGCGCGCCGCGCAGAACTTGACCGCCGGCTCACGCGGCGAACCCCTGGGGTCAAGTCCCACAACGCTCGGCGCAATTGCGGAAATCAGCTACGGCGAGGGCGGTGCAGCACTGTCGGAAATCGGCTCGTCTCCGGCAAGCCGGGATTCGGGCAGGGCATGCCGCTCAGGTGCCCAGGTAGCGCTCCGGCCAGCGCAGTTCCCAGGCCTCCAGCTCGGTGCCGCTGGGTGGGCGGCAGCCGGCGCGCAGGGGCGCCATGGCCGCCGGCGGGCTGGGCGGGTCGCAGTGGATGGCGGGGTTGGCGCTGACGTAGCGGCGCGCGGCTTCGGCGCAGGCTGAGGCTTCGTCTTCATTGGCGCATACGATGAAGAACGTCCCCAGGAAGACCTTCCATGCGGGCGGATCACCATCGGTCTGTTCGATCCGGATGTCCATGGGCCCAAGCATAGCCACACTTTTATTACGGGAAGGCGCGGGTCGTCGCCTGGGGGGTGGGCCGCTGGTCGGGGTGGAATGCCAGGTTCAGCAGCGAGTGGGCCGGTGGCCGAGGTCGGGCTCGACACCGAGTGGGCCGGTGGCCGAGGTCAAACGGCGGATAACGTCGAACGTTATCCGCCCTACGCAAAGGTCGAGCCTGGCGTAGGGCGTATAACCGTTCGCGGTTATACGCCGCCTCACCTTTCTCATCGACCCTGCCTCGGTCGAGCCGGGGGAATGCGTGACCCGCTCCAAGCTCGACACCGAGTCGCCGGCGAGCGAGGTCAAACGGCGGATAACGTGGAACGTTATCCGCCCTACGCCAGGCCTGGGCTCAATATTGCTCCGGCACCAGCATTTCCGCCGGCGTGGGGATTCGCACGTAGTCGGCGTGGCGCTGGCGCGCCGGCAGTTCGATGGGTTTCTGCGCCACTTCTTCGTAAGGCACCTGGCCCAGCAGGTGGTGGATGCAGTTCAGCCGCGCGCGCCGTTTGTCGTCGGCCTGCACCACCCACCAGGGCGCCTCGGCGATGTGGGTGCGTTCGAGCATGGTTTCCTTGGCCTTGGTGTAGGCCTCCCAGCGCCGCCGCGATTCCAGGTCCATGGGGCTGAGCTTCCACTGCTTGAGCGGGTCGTGGATGCGGCTGAGGAAGCGTAGGTGCTGCTCTTCGTCGGTGATCGAGAACCAGTACTTGATCACCTGGATGCCCGAGCGCGCCAGCATGCGTTCGAACTCCGGCACGCTGCGGAAGAATTCCTCGTACTGCTCGTCGTTGCAGAAACCCATCACCCGCTCGACACCGGCGCGGTTGTACCAGCTGCGGTCGAACAGCACGATCTCCCCCGCCGCCGGCAGGTGCGAGACGTAGCGCTGGAAGTACCACTGGGTGCGCTCGCGGTCGTTCGGCGCCGGCAGCGCCGCGACACGGCATACGCGGGGGTTGAGGCGCTGGGTGATGCGCTTGATCACCCCGCCCTTGCCCGCCGCGTCGCGGCCTTCGAAGAGCACCACCAGCTTGTGTCCGGTCTTGACCACCCAGTTCTGCAGTTTCACCAGTTCGCCCTGCAGGCGGAACAGTTCGCCGAAGTAGCGCTGGCGCAGCAGGTGCTGTTCGAAGTTCTCCAGGGTGTCGGCGCGCAGGCCGTCGAGGTCGTAGAGCTCCTGCCAGTCGAGTTCGAGTTCCTCGTCGCGGTCGTCGAGCGCCTCCTGGCGGATGCGCTGGGGCAGGGTCTTGTCGTTGAGCAGCATGGGGTCAGCACTCGCAAGGTCGGTATGGGCCGTCACTGGCTCCGTCACTCAGGCGTGACATTTTCATGACAGAAAAATGTAGTTACGACTGATGACAGAATCATGACAAAAGCGCCTTTCGCCTCACGAAAACCTGCGGGCCAGAGCGGTTGGGGATGGCAGGGTGCCATGGGAGGGAATCGCGGACGGAGTCCGCTCCTACGGGGTGCACGTTGTAGGAGCGGATCTCATCCGCGAATCGCGCCGGAGCGTCCGGCTATCGCGGACAAGGTCCGCTCCTACGCTGCGTCGATCAAGGTGATCCCCGTAGGAGTGCGCCCTGCGCGCGAATCGCGGGCAGGGCCCGCTCCTACAGTCATTCCGGGGGGGCAGGCTCAGGCGTCGATCACCGGGCGCTGTTTGTTCTGGTACTTGAAGGTGCCGCTGGCGGTGGCCACGGTTTCGCCCGCGGCGTTGCGGACTTCGGCCTCGCAGAAGGCGATGGAGCGGGTGCGGTGGCGGACCTGGCCGAAGGCTTCGAGCACTTCGCCGACGTCGCCGCCGGGGCGCAGGAAGCTGGTCTTCATTTCGACGGTCACGCAGCCTCGGCCTTCCTCGTCGGCATGGCTGCAGGCCAGGGCCATGGCCACGTCGAGCAGGCTCATGAGCACGCCGCCGTGGGCGTTGCGCCAGCCGTTGAGGTGTTCGCGCTCCACGCGCAGCACCAGGTGGCCGTCGTGCTCGCCGGCGCCGGCCGGCTGGTAGCGGAACTTCAGGTGGTCGAGAAAGGGAATCTCGATGCCACGGTATTCGGTGTAGGACTGCAGGTGCGAAGGGTCGAAGCTCATGGGCCATCCGGTGGAAGTTGACGGGCAGGATCATTTCAGCGCATCGGCCGGCCCTGGCGTATCACTCCTTGGGATGAATCTTCAGCGCCGCTTGCGGCTGCGCTCGCCGTCGCGCTGCAATTCCACCGCCTGGACGAACAACTCGTCCACCATCAGCGTCTGGATGGGTTCCTCGCACAGCAGCGACAGGCTCATGGATTCGATGGCCTGGTTGTATTCCAGGCGCGCGATGCCGCACAGCAGGATGCGCTGGTTGAAGCCGACGCGGCCGCGGTCGATCAGTTGCTCGCGGACGGTCTCGCCGTCCTGGTAGCTGACTTTCAGTGTCACCTGGGCGTCGCCGGCGGTGGCTAGGTGCAGCCACACCGCAACGTTGAAATCGGCGCGCCAGCCGCGCCCGACCTTCTTCGCCACGGCCTGCTGGATCAGGTGCCGGGGAACGTGGCTGATGAGTCTGCTGTGGGATTGCATGGAAGACATGTGCACAAACGTGGGTTCACTGCGGAAGACCGCAGTCTAGGCAAGGGAGTTCAGCGATGCAGCCAGCATCGGGTAGCGTCCCGTATCGGTTCCGATACAAGGCTTGAGGCCGGCGCGAGGGCCGGCCGGGGCGGGGTCAGCCGAGGAGATCGAGGCTGGGCTGGGTTCGTTCGACGCCATACATCTGCTTCAGGGCCACCGGAGTGGCAGTGGGTGCGACCGGCTGGCTGCCGGAGTCGGCCTGCTGCGTGATCTTTTCCCTGATGCGCTGGGCTATTTCGTTCTCGATGCGCTCGCGGTCCTCGGCGGGCATGGCGTCGAGCTGTTCCTGGGTGATGTCCATGTCCTGCATGACGCTGTGCCGCAGTTTTTCGCCGGGGCTGAGCTTCATGTAGGCGAGGAATTCGTCCAGGGGGCCGCCGCCACTCTGCGCGGCGCCGCCGGAGGATGCTACCGCGCCGGAGGGCGCCTCGCTCGTACCGCTCGTCGTCGCGCTCGCGCTGCTGGCGTTGGCCAGGTAGCTGGCGAACTCGCTGGCGCCGGCGACCACGCCGCGCACCAGCTTGGTCGCCAGGCTGATGCCGCTCAGGCCGTCGATGATGTTCATGGGCAGGTCTCCCGTGCCGAAGGGGGGAGCCTATATCGGGCAAGAAACACGCCAGGATGCCAGCCGGCGGTCATGACGGCGCCGCCCTCCCCTGTAGGAGCGAGCTTGCTCGCGAACGGGCTTTCCCGGTTGCGACGTTGCCGTGCGGTTCGCGAGCAAGCTCGCTCCTACGAAGAGCCTGCCGTCGGCAAGCGTCTGCCGTGGGTGGCAAGGGGTTGCCGGAATCCATAACGAAAAACGCCCACCACGGCTTGCACCGTGGCGGGCGTCGGGTGAACGCCGGGGCGATCAGCCGAAGCGACCGGTGATGTAGTCCTCGGTCTGCTCCTTGGCCGGCTTGGTGAACAGGGTGTCGGTGTCGCCGAACTCGATCAGGTCGCCGAGGAACATGAAGGCGGTGTAGTCCGAGCAACGCGCCGCCTGCTGCATGTTGTGGGTGACGATGACCACGGTGAACTCCTGCTTGAGCTCGGTGATCAGCTGCTCGATGCGCCCGGTGGAGATCGGGTCCAGCGCCGAGGTCGGTTCGTCGAGCAGCAGCACCTGGGGCTTGAGGGCGATGGTGCGGGCGATGCACAGGCGCTGCTGCTGGCCGCCGGAGAGGCCCTGGGCGCTGGCGTTCAGCTTGTCTTTCACTTCGTCCCACAGGGCCGCGCCGCGCAGGGCCTGCTCGACGCGGTCGTCCATCTCGCGGCGGTTGACCTTCTCGTGGTGGCGCACCGCGTAGGCGATGTTCTCGTAGATGGTCATCGGGAACGGCACCGGCTTCTGGAACACCATGCCCACCTGGCTGCGCAGGCGGTTCATGGAGTAGCCGGGGGCGAGGATGTTCTCGCCGTTGAGCAGCACCTCGCCGCGCGCTTCCTGCTTCGGGTACAGGGAGTAGATGCGGTTGAAGATGCGCAGCAGGGTCGACTTGCCGCAGCCGGACGGGCCGATGATGGCGGTGATGCACTTCTCCGGGATGTCCATGTTGATGGACTTGAGCGAACGGTGCTCGCCGTAGAAGAACTCCAGGTCGCGAACGCGGATCTTGGTGCGTTCGGCGGCGATGGCGGTGGTCATGGCAGTCATCAGGATGCCCTATTGCGCAGAAGGATGAGACGGGAGGTGAGGCTGAGCAGCAGTACGAAGAGGGTCAGCACCAGGGCGCCGGCCCAGGCCAGAGCGTTCCAGTCGCTGAAGGGGCTCATGGCGTACTGGAAGACCACGACGGGCACGCTGGCCATGGGTTTGAGCAGGTCGCTGCTCCAGAACTGGTTGCCGAAGGCGGTGAACAGCAGCGGCGCGGTTTCGCCGGTGATGCGCGCCAGGGCCAGGAGGATGCCGGTGATCACCCCGGCGCGGGCGGCGCGCAGGACGATCTGCAGGGTCAGCTTCCATTGCGGCACGCCCAGGGCCAGCGCGGCTTCGCGCATGGTGGTCGGCTGCAGCTGGAGCATTTCGTCGGTGGTCCGCACCACCACCGGGATCACCAGCAGGGCCAGGGCCAGGGCGCCGGCGATGGCGGAGAAGCCCACGCGGTGGTCGGTGAGGTAGTTCAGCGGCAGGATCACGCTGGTGTAGACGAACAGGCCCAGGACGATGGACGGCGCCGACAGCAGGATGTCGTTGATGAAGCGCACCACGGTGCCCATGCGGGTGTGGCGGGCGTATTCGGCCAGCCAGATGCCGGCCATCAGGCCGATGGGGGTGCCGATCAGCAGCGCCAGCGCGCTCATCAGCACGCTGCCGTAGAAGGCGTTGGCCAGGCCGCCCTCGGCCCCCGGCGGCGGCGTCATCTTGGTGAACAGGTTGAGGTTCAGCGCCTCGATGCCGTGGCTGATGGTGGTCAGCAGGATCCACGCCAGCCACATCAGGCCGAACAGGGTGGCGCCGCAGCTGAGCACCATGGCGGCGCGGTTCTTGAACGCGCGGGTGCGGTACAGGCTTTCGTTGCCGGCCATGTCACTTGCCCTCCTTCTGGGCCAGGCGCAGCAGCATCAGGCGAGCGGCGGCGAGAACGATGAAGGTGACCACGAAGAGCAGGAAGCCCAGGGCGATCAGCGAGGAGCGGTGCAGGTCGGTGTAGGCCTCGTTGAACTCGTTGGCGATCACCGAGGCGATGGAGCTGCTGGGCATCAGCAGCGAGGCGGAGAAGTGCTGCGAGTTGCCCAGCACGAAGGTCACCGCCATGGTCTCGCCCAGGGCGCGGCCGAGGCCGAGGAAGATGCCGCCGACCACCGCCGAGCGGGTGTACGGCAGGACGATGTCCCAGACCACTTCCCAGGTGGTGTTGCCCAGGGCGTAGGCCGATTCCTTCAGGGTGGTCGGTACGCTGTTGAACACTTCGTTCATCACCGAGGTGATGAAGGGGATGATCATGATCGCCAGGACGATGCCGGCGCTGAGCATGCCGATGCCCAACGGCGGGCCCTGGAACAGGCCGCCGATCAGCGGCAGCGCGCCCAGGTAGTCGTTCAGCCAGGGGGCGATGTGCTGGGCCATGAACGGGCCGAAGACGAACAGGCCCCACATGCCGTAGATGATCGAGGGGATGCCGGCCAGCAGCTCGACGGCCGCGGCCACCGGCATGCGCAGCCACGGCGGCGCCAGCTCGGTGAGGAAGATGGCGATGCCGAAGCTGACCGGTACGGCGATCAGCAGCGCCAGGAAGGAGGTGACCAGGGTCCCGTAGATCGGTACCAGGGCGCCGAATTTGTTGTTCACCGCATCCCATTCGGTGCTGGTGAGGAAGTCCAGGCCGAAGTGCGAGAAGGCCAGGCTGCCGCCCCACAGGGTGGAGCCGGCGACGCCGGCGAGCAACAGCAGGACCAGGATGGCGGAGCCGAACATGGCGTTGCGGAACCAGCGGTCGTGGCGCTGGTCGCGCTGGGCGCGGTCTTCGGCTTCGGCGGCCTTCAGGTTGGGCATGGCGAGGGACGGTGAGGATTCGGTAGACATCGGTTCATCCAAGCAAGCGAACCGCCGCACGGGGCTTCCGGGCGGCGGTCCTGGTCATTCACCCGATCAGCGGGCGAAGTCCGACTTCCAGTAGCCTTCGATGCGCTTGACCAGGGAATCCGGCAGCGCCACGTAGTCCAGGGCGGCGGCCTGCTGCTGGCCGTTCTCCAGGGACCACTTGAAGAAGTGGAAGGCGGCCTGGGCCTGTTCCGCGTTCTTCGGTTGCTTGTACATGATGATCCAGGTGGTGGCGGTGATCGGCCACGCGGTGTCGCCCGGGGCGTTGGTCATCAGCAGGTTGAAGTCCTTGGCGTTGGCCCAGTCGGCGGTGTCGGCGGCAGCCTGGAAGCTCTTGGTGTTGGGCTGCACGAACTTGCCGGCGGCGTTCTTCAGCGAGGCGTAGGACATCTTGTTCTGCAGGGCGTAGGCGTACTCGACGTAGCCGATGGAGTTCTTGATCTGCTTGACGTAGGCGGAGACGCCTTCGTTGCCCTTGCCGCCCATGCCGACCGGCCAGGGTACGGTGGTGCCGAAGCCGATCTTGTCCTTCCACTCCGGGCTGACCTTGGACAGGTAGTTGGTGAAGTTGTAGGAGGTGCCCGAACCGTCGGAACGGCGGACCACGGTGATCTTGGTGGCCGGCAGTTTCAGCTCGGGGTTCAGCGCGGCGATGGCCGGGTCGTTCCAGTCGGTGATGCTGCCGAGGAAGATCTTGGCCAGGACTTCACCGTCCAGGTGCAGCTTGCCCGGCTCGACGCCGTCCAGGTTGACCACCGGCACGATGCCGCCGATCACGCTGGGGAACTGGCCCAGGCCGGTGGCCTTGAGGTCGTCGGCCGACAGCGGGGCGTCGGAGGCGCCGAAGTCGACGGTGGCGGCCTTGATCTGGGCGATGCCGCCGCCGGAGCCGATGGACTGGTAGTTGATGCGATTGCTGGAAGACTTGCTGTATTCCTGGGACCACTTCGACAGCACCGGGTAAACGAAGCTGGAGCCGGCGCCGGTGACATCAGTGGCATGGGCCAGGCCGGTCAGGGCCATGGAAGCCAGCAGGACGGACAAGCGGGTTTTGCTGAGCAGCATCACGTCAATACCTCAATATGGGAGGAAGTCCGGGAAGTCCCCGGTTGGTTAGAAGACGTGATGATTTAATGCCGTGAATATGTACGCTTTATGACAGCGAGATTAATAATCCGAGTACTGGCAACTTAATGGCAGCGCGGGTGTCCGCCCTCCCTTTGCCACTCGGCCCGGCCAGGGCTGCCAGGGCAGGCGCCTTGCGCGCACCCGGCCACGCAGGAAGCGGCGGCAGGGTGCGGGGCGCGCCGGTCAGGCCGGCGTCGCGGCCAGGCGCGGGCGATGCTCGCCTGCGCGGTTCTTGCGGACTTCGCGGCGTTCGCGGAAGTCCAGTTCCTCCATGGCCTCCATGCGTTCCTGCAGGTCCTCGATCTCCTGGGGGGTCAACAGCTTGCGCGTCCTGTACATGGACACCTCCGCATGCAAGTTCCTCACTGCTTTAGACTGGCACGCGGCGGCGAAGATTCCAGTCAGCGCAGTTCTTCCACCAGGCTCGACAGGGTCGAGAGCACGGCGCCGGCCAGGCGCTTGGCGCGCGCGCCGCTCCAGCCGGCGCGGGCGTCCGGGGCCAGGTCGTGGTCCTTGAACGGCATCTCCAGGGTCAGCGCCAGGCACTGGTAGGTTTCGCCGACGTGGTTGCAGGCCAGCGTCATGTTGGCCTTGCCCGGCGCGCTGCGCGGGTAGCCATGCAGGCTCTGGAACTCGCCGCGCTCCTCCAGGCGCTTGCGGAACTCCGCTTCGAGGTAGGCCTGGCGCTCGCTGTAGCCGGGGTTGCCCTCGCAGCCGGCGGCGAACACGTAGGGGATTTCCTCGTCGCCGTGAATGTCGAGGAACAGGTCGACGCCCTGCTGGCGCATGTGCGCCTGGACGAACAGCACTTCCGGGCTGGTCTCGGCGCTGGGCGAGGCCCAGGCGCGGTTGAGATCGGTGCCGGCGGCGTTGGTGCGCAGGTGGCCGCGGAAGGCGCCGTCGGGGTTCATGTTCGGCACCAGGTACAGCTCGGCGTGCTGCAGCAGATAGTCGAGTTCCGCATCCTTCTGCTGCAGGCGCTCGATCAGGCCTTCCATGAACCATTCGGCCATATGCTCGCCGGGATGCTGCTGGGCGATCAGCCACAGCTTGCGCGTGGCCTGCGGGTTGCGGCGGATGCGCAGCAGCGGGATGTCGCGGCCCTCGATACTGCGCCCGGTGGCCACCAGCTCGGCGCCGGCCTGCTCGATGGCCTGGCGCACCAGCGCGGCATGGCGCTCGCGGCTGTAGGGCTCGAAGTAGGCGAACCAGGCCCGGGGCTGCTCGGCGTCGAGGCTGAAGCGCAGGGATTGGCCGTCGTAGCTGCTGTCCACACGGAACCAGTCGCGCTGGTCGTAGGAGGCCAGCGCGCGGTAGCCCGGCCAGCCGCCGGTGTAGCTGGAGTGCCCGGCGTTGGTCAGGTTGAAGGTGTAGCGCTGGCCCGGGGTCATGCCGTCGGCGCAGAAGTGGAACCACTGGAAATGCGGGCTGTTCAGGTCCGGGCGCAGGGCCAGGCGCACGTCCTGCGGGTCGCTGGCATCCAGCACCTGGATGTTGCCGCTGTCGAAGTCGCAGCGAATCTCCATGAAACCTCCTCAGGCAAAAGCGGATGCAAAGCCCCTATCTTGCGGCGCCCTGCCCCGGCTGTCACGAATTGGCCGTGGAAAAGCCGAACCGGGGGCACGCGCGCCCTGCGACGCAACGGCGCACCCCGCAAGTTCGATGAAAGCCGCGTGGCAGAGCCATTTACCCGCGATTTCCCGGAAGATTGCCGGCAATTTCCCCGCTTCCAATGCGACAACCTTGTGCACAAAAGCGACAGGCGTTGTGACTTTTTGCGCGGCTCGCGGTGTCAATGGGCTGTACAGATCGGACGGATCAGTGAAGCGCCGTCCCCTTAACAGAGCAATGGATGACCTGCGCAGAGAGTGTAACCACCATGAACGCGACCCTTCGTTTCAACGAGGCTCTGCTGATCACCGGACGAGCCTTCCAACCCTTCCACTGCGTCACTTGGATCGACCAGTCCGGCGGCGACGGCAGCCTCGACCTGTCCGTGCTCGACCGCACCGGCACCCGCCTGCTGGGCCTGACGCGCATCCCCTGCACCGAATACTCCGACCCGGCCCGCCTGGCCGACCTGCTGACCCAGGCCCGCGAGGAGCTGAACCGCGAAGGCTATGACCTGCAGGAATGGCATATGCCGGAGTGAAGCCCAGGCCTTGTGGCCCGGAGCTGAAAAGCGCCGTTTTCCTCGGGGAGGGAAACGGCGTTTTTTATTTCCGGTGGGGCATTTTCGGGAGCGGGGGCTGTTGTAGGAGCGAGCTTGCTCGCGAACAGAGTTTCCCGGTTATTTCGGAGCCCGGCTGAACTCCGTCCCCTCTCCCCAACCCTCTCCCTGAAGGGAGAGGGGGCTGTCCTCTGCAGGTCGTGGGTTCGGCGTGATCCTGTGGCTGCTGTTGGCTGATGGGACTGCCAGGAGAATGCCGAACTTCCAGCTCGCTCCAAACGGCCCCCTCTCCCTGAAGGGAGAGGGGGCTGTCTTCTGCAGGTCGTGGGTTCGGCGTGATCCTGTGGCTGCTGTTGGCTGATGGGACTGTCAGGAGAATGCCGAACTTCCAGCTCGCTCCAAACAGCCCCCTCTCCCTGAAGGGAGAGGGGGCTGTCCTCTGCAGGTTGTGGGTTCGGCGTGATCCTGTGGCTGCAGCTGGCTGATGGGACTGCCAGGAGAATGCCGAACTTCCAGCTCGCTCCAAACAGCCCCCTCTCCCTCTGGGAGAGGGCTGGGGTGAGGGAGCGGAGTCAATCCAAGACACCTGCATCCCAGGAAACGCTGTTCGCGAGCAAGCTCGCTCCTACAAAAAACCACCGAGTAATTGGCAAGATCCGTGGGGCCCATGTCATTGCCGCCACTCCCCACCCGGCGCACACTCCCGGTAAACCCTGAGAGCCGCCCGCCATGCCCGCCACCCGCCGCATCGCCAGCCTGATCTACCCCGACGTCATGAGCCTGGACGTCACCGGCCCGCTGCAGGTGTTCGCCTCGGCCAACGTCGAGCGCCAACGCCAGGGCCTGCCGGCGCCCTACGAACTGCTGGTGCTGGGCGAAAACGAAGGCCCCGTGGCCACCTCCGCCGGCCTGCGCATCTGCGCCGACGCCGCCTGGGCCAATACCGACGCAGCCAGCCTCGACACCCTGCTGGTACCCGGCGGCCTGGGCGTGGAGGCGCAGTGCGCCAACCCCGCGCTGCTGGCATGGCTAAGCGCCGCCGAAGGCCAGGTGCGGCGCCTCGGCTCGGTGTGCTCCGGCGCCCTGCTGCTGGCCGCCGCCGGGGTACTCGACGGGCGCAGCGCCACCACCCACTGGGCCGACGTCGACACCCTGCGCGAGTGCCACCCCGCAGTCCACGTGCAGGGCGACCGCCTGCACACCTACGACCCCAGCCGCCGCGACGGCGACGACCACGTGTTCACCTCCGCCGGGGTCACCGCCGGCATCGACCTGGCCCTGGCGCTGGTGGAGGCCGACCTGGGCCGCCCGCTGGCCCTGGCCGTGGCCCGGCGCCTGGTGATGTTCCTCAGGCGGCCCGGCGGCCAGGCGCAGTTCAGCGCCTGGCTGACGCCCGAGCTGGTGCGCGCGCCGCGCCTGGCCGCGCTGCTGGAGTGGATCCCGGCCAACCTCGGCGCCGACCTGTCGCTGGAAGCCCTGGCCGAGCAGGCCTGCATGAGCCCACGCACCCTGTCGCGGGTGTTCATCGCCGAACTGGGCGTAGCGCCCGGCCGCTATGTCGAGAAGGTCCGCCTGGAAGCCGCCCGCGCCCTGCTGCAGGACGCCCGGGCGTCGATCGCCACCGTGGCGCGGCTGTGCGGCTTCGGCCACCCGGAGAACCTGCGGCGCACTTTCCACAAGCACCTGGCGGTGAGTCCCCAGGAATATGCCGAACGCTTCGGCCAGCTCACCGACGCCTGATCCCCAGCCAGAAGGACCTCGCCATGCTCGAACTGCGCCCCAACTGCGAATGTTGCGACCGCGACCTGCCCGCCGATAGCACGGACGCGCGCACCTGCACCTTCGAATGCACCTTCTGCCGCGACTGCGCCGAAGGCGTGCTCGGCGGCGAGTGCCCGAACTGCGGCGGCGAGCTGCTGCAACGGCCACGGCGGCCGAGCGAGGCGCTGCTGCGCCACCCGGCCTCGACGCAACGGGTGCTCAAGCCCGGCGGCTGCCGGAACTGAGGGCGCGGACATGCTGCTACTGCGCAACGGCGCGCTGCGCCTGCTGTTCCTCGGCCAGGCGCTGTACTGGTCGTGCTCGCTGATCGGCATCACCCTGACCTCGCTGATCGGCGCGCAACTGGCGCCGCTCAACGGCCTGGCCACCCTGCCCCTGGCCCTGCTGGTGCTGGGCAACCTGCTGGCGGTGCAGCCGCTGTCGCTGTTCATGCAGCGCCACGGCCGCCGCCCCGGGCTGATGCTCGGCGCCACCGGCGGCGTGCTCGGCGGGCTGACCTGCGCCCTGGGCGTGCAACTGGGCTCGTTCTGGCTGCTGTGCCTGGGCGCACTGCCCATCGGTGGCTACCAGGCCTCGGCGATGTACTACCGCTTCGCCGCCCTGGAGGCGGTGGGCGAGGCCGAGAAGGGCCGCGCCAGCGCCTACGTGATCGGCGGCGGAGTGCTGGCCGCCCTGCTCGCCCCGAGCCTGGCGCTGTGGGCCCGCGAGGCGCTGCCCACGCCCTTCGTCGGCGCCTACCTGGCCATCGCCGCGCTGGCGCTCGTCGGCCTGCTGCTGATGGCGCGCCTACGCGAAGGCGCCGCGCCTCGCCCACCCCATGGAGGCCTGGCGGCCATGCGCGCCCTGCTGGGCCGGCCACTGGTACGCGCGGCCATGGCCTGCACCGCCGCCGGCCACGGCCTGATGATCCTGATCATGAACGCCACGCCGCTGGCCATGCAGTTCTGCGGGCTGTCCCTGGAAAGCTCGGCGAGCGTGATCCAGTGGCACATCCTCGGCATGTTCCTCCCGGCCTTCGTCGCCGGCCCGCTGGTGGACCGCCTGGGCAGCCGCCGCGTGGCCCTGCTCGGCATCGCCCTGCTGGCGGCCAGCGCAGCCGTGGCCCTGGCCGGCCTGGACCACGGCCACTTCCTGGCCAGCTCGCTGCTGCTGGGCATGGGCTGGAACCTGCTGCTGGTGGCCGGCACCACCCTGCTCGGCGAAGGCCACGGCGCGGACGAGCGCGGCCAGGCGCAGGGGCTGATGGAGCAAGGCAACAGCCTGATGGCGGCGCTGATGTCGTTCAGCTCCGGCGCGCTCATCACCAGCCTGGGCTGGAGCGCGGTGAACCTGCTGGTGTGGCCGGTGCTGGCGTTCGCCCTGGCGCTGCTCTGGCCGGCGCGCCGACGCCAGCCGGCCAGCGCCTGAGCCACGGTATTCCTCCCCCCGTAGGAGCGGACCTTGTCCGCGATAGCCGGCCATCCCGGCGCGATTCGCGGATGAGATCCGCCCCTACGCTGCCCCACCCGCGCCATTCCATGTAGGAGCGCGCCCTGCGCGCGAATCGCGGGCAGGGCCCGCTCCTACAGGTCGCCGGGAGCCACGGTATTCCTCCCCCGTAGGAGCGGACCTTGTCCGCGATAGCCGGCCATCCCGGCGCGATTCGCGGATGAGATCCGCTCCTACGCTGCCCCACCCGCGCCATTCCCATTGTAGGAGCGCGCCCTGCGCGCGATTCGCGGGTACGTACAGGCGAGCACGGCTTCTCGTAGGAGCGAGCTTGCTCGCGAACAAACACGGTGCCATGCGGGTCGCGAGCAAGAACTAGGCGTCCCCCTCGCTCCTACGAAGAGCACGGCCGCGGGGACTTTTGTAGGATGGGTTGAGCGAAGCGATACCCATCACCGCAACCGCGTGCAACACTGCCACACGCACAAAAAAGCCGCCCCTCAGGGCGGCTTTTTTGTCGAAACACCCGCCACTCAGTAGTAGGCGTTTTCCTTGTTGCTGTGGTCGGTGACGTCGCGCACGCCCTTCAGTTCCGGGATGCGTTCGATCAGGGTCTTCTCGACGCCGTCCTTGAGGGTCATGTCGACCATGCCGCAGCCCTGGCAGCCGCCGCCGAAGCGCAGCACGGCGATGTTGTCCTCGACCACGTCGACCAGGCTCACCTGGCCGCCATGGCTGGCCAGGCCGGGGTTGATCTCGGTCTGCAGGTAGTAGTTGATGCGTTCGGTGATCGGGCTGTCCTCGTTGACCATCGGCACCTTGGCGTTCGGCGCCTTGATGGTCAGCTGGCCGCCCATGCGATCGGTGGCGTAGTCGACGACGGCGTCTTCCAGGAAGGGCTCGCTGATGCCGTCGACCCAGGCGGTGAAGTCCTTCAGGCCGATCGGGGTGTCTTCCGGCTTCTGCTCGCCCGGCTTGCAGTAGGCGATGCAGGTTTCCGCGTACTGGGTGCCCGGCTGGGTGATGAAGATGCGAATGCCGATCCCGGGGGTGTCCTGCTTGACCAGCAGTTCGGCCAGGTAATCCTGGGCAGCTTCGGTAATGGTGATGGCGCTCATGGCAACTCCTCGCAAACGTGGAGGCAGTTTACGCCATTCGCCCGCCCCGGATAAAGCCCTACCAATTTAGTAGGAATAATTCGCAGTTGGCCGGATGACCCCACTGTAGGAGCGAGCTTGCTCGCGAACAGCCCCGCTGCGGGCTTGGGTTCGCGAGCAAGCTCGCTCCTACAGTGTCAGCCGTCAGAGGTTCTCGTAGCGGTTCATGTCGAGGATGCCCGCCTCCACCGGCTCGGTCTCGCGCAGGTAGGCGTCGAGGTCGTGGAAGTAGCGCCAGAACTGCGGGTGGCTGCGGCGGATGCCCCAGCGCTCCACCACCTTGTCGAAGTCTTCCTGGCTCTGCACGCGCTCCAGGGCCGAGACGAAGTCGCCGGCCTCCTCCGCCTTGAGGTCGAACATGAAGTTCGGGTAGCTGGAGAGCACGCCCGGGTAGATGGTCAGGGTGTCGAGCCCCGGCTGGTAGCGCAGCGACTCGCCGAGCATGAAGGCGACGTTGCTGTGGGCGCGGTTGCGCAGCGCCGTGTAGATCTCGCGTTTTCCGCCGGGCAGTTCGACGCGCAGGATGGTCGCCTCGGGGAACTGCTCGATCACCTTCAGCCCCGCCGCCGGGCGGCTGACCAGGCGGCTGAAGGCCTGCTCGGCGTCCTGCAGCGGGCGCGGGACGCTGCGCCGGTAGCAGCCACCGTCCTGGCACAGGTTGATCGGGTCGGGCCGCGCATCGAGGCTGGCGTAGCGGCTGAGCAACTGCACGGCGAAGGCATTCTTGGCGCCCTTCTCCGGCAGGTCCAGGCCGGTCGGCGCGTCGTTGTCGAGGTTCTGGTAGTCCAGCCACATCTTCAGCCGGCCGCTGTTCTGGTACCAGTCGTCGAGCAGGTGCTTGCGCGCGGCCACCGGCATCAGGCGCAGGAAGTTCTGCTCGGCGCCATTGCGGATCAGGTCGAAGTACAGGCGCGTCTGCGCCTGGTGCGAGACGTTGCCGTAGACGTCGAAGTTGACCACCAACTGGTAGTAGGTGCGCTCCAGCAGCGGGTAGTCCATCCACCACAGCGTCTGCGGGACGCCGCCGATCAGGCCCTTGCGCACCGAGGCGCTGTCGTACTGGCGGAAGATCGACAGCAGCGCGTTGTCGTTGCCGTGCCAGATGTCCGCCCAGGTCGGCGCCGGAGCCTCTTCGTAGGCGTCCAGGCGCAACGCCTCGTATTCGTTGCGCTTGTCGCGGTAGCTGGTCCATTGCTGGAGCATCTGGCCCATGTCGTCGATCTGCCCGGGCAGGCCCAGCAGCGGCGTGGCCTTGGCCCGGTACGCCGGGTCGGTGACGTAGAGGTCGTGGGCCGGGTCCTGGAAGATCGCCCAGAAGTTGTCACGGATCACGTCGGTGGCGATCTGCCCGCGGCACACCGGGCCGCGGATGAAGGTGCGGACGAAGTACTCGGCGTTGTCCAGCATGAACTGGTAGCGCGCCCGGGCCGGGATGGCGGCGAAGGTCTCGAAGGGGTTGGCGCGGTGCTGCAGGCCGTAGCCGGGCACCTTATCGGCCGCCCAGGTGTCGGCGAAGAACAGCTCGCGGGTATGCGCCAGCTTCGCGGGGCTCAGCGGGTAGGTGATGTGCGTCTTGTGCACGATCACGCCCTGGATCGGCCACAGGCGGTAGTAGAAGGCCGCGCCGGGGTCGTCGTTGGGCCGCCGCGTGGCGATGGGGTCGATGGGCTGGCCGCTGGGCGTGCGCGAGCGCACCAGCTGGAAGAAGTGCCCCGGCGCGCCCTGATCTTCGAAGTACAGGTGGGCGAGGAACAGGTGCTCGTAGAGCCAGCGCGAAACCAGGCTTTCGCGGGCGCCGGGCTGGTTCAGGAAGCGCTCCCATTCGGCGATCTGCCGCGCCTCGCCGGCGCTGGGCTGCCAGGCCTGCTCGTCCACCGGCGCGCCCTCGGCCAGCCATTGCTTCAGGGTGGCGTACTGCTGGGCGCTGAGGCCGGTGACGGCGAAGGGCATGCCGCTGCGCGGGTTCTTCTGCACGAACTCGTCGATGCTGTCCGGCGTCGGGCACTGGTTGCTGCGGTTGATCGACAGGTCCAGGCCCTCGGGGATCTTCGCGTTGGGCACCAGCGGGTGGGCCTGGCCGAGGTCGAGCATGCGCTGCATCAGCGCCGCCTGGCCGCCGCGGGCGTCCAGCACCGACCAGAAGTCCTTGCGCCGCCAGGCGTCGGCGCCGTGGGCATCGAGGAACAGGCGCGTGGTTTCCTGGGCCTTGGTGCGGGTGCCGTCGTACACCGGCAGCTTGTTGGCGCCGCGCTGGGCGCCCTCGGCGGCGCTCAGGTTGAGCTGGCACGGCGAGTCGTAGCAGGCGTGGCAGGCCACGCACTTGTCGGTGAAGATCGGCTGTATGTCCTTGCTGTAGGAAATGCCGGCTGCCTGGGCAACGGCTGAAAGCAGCATGAACGCAATGGTCAACGCGAAGGATGCGCGCAAGGACATCGGTAACTCCCTACCTCGTGAATAGGCGGATTCTAGCGGCTCCGCGGGCTTTTGCGGCCAACCGATGGCCGGTACAACATGAACTGCGCTCATGTAAAAGCCCGGTCAGCTCAAATCCCCTGCAGGTTTGCTATCATCAGCGACCCTTTGCCACAGCCGTTTCCAGGTAGTTCCCATGTCCGATCGTGCCGCCCGCCAGCAAGCCCTGCAGAAAGCCCTGAAGGAGCGCATCCTGATCCTCGACGGCGGCATGGGCACCATGATCCAGAGCTACAAGCTGCAGGAAGAGGACTACCGCGGCGAGCGCTTCGCCGACTGGCCGAGCGACGTGAAGGGCAACAACGACCTGCTGCTGCTCAGCCGCCCGGACGTCATCCAGGCCATCGAGAAAGCCTACCTGGACGCCGGCGCCGACATCCTCGAGACCAACACCTTCAACGCCACCCAGGTGTCCCAGGCCGACTACGGCATGGAAGAACTGGTCTACGAACTGAACGTCGAAGGCGCGCGCCTGGCCCGCGAAGTGGCCGACGCCAAGACCGCCGAGACACCCGACCGGCCGCGCTTCGTCGCCGGCGTGCTGGGCCCGACCAGCCGCACCTGTTCGATCTCCCCGGACGTCAACGACCCGGGCTACCGCAACGTCACCTTCGACGAGCTGGTGGAGAACTACACCGAGGCCACCCGCGGCCTGATCGAGGGCGGCGCCGACCTGATCCTGATCGAGACCATCTTCGACACCCTCAACGCCAAGGCGGCGATCTTCGCCGTGCAGGGCGTCTATGACGAGCTCGGCTTCGAGCTGCCGATCATGATCTCCGGCACCATCACCGACGCCTCCGGCCGCACCCTGTCGGGGCAGACCACCGAGGCCTTCTGGAACTCGGTGCGTCACGCCAGGCCAATTTCCGTGGGCCTGAACTGCGCCCTCGGCGCCAAGGACCTGCGCCCCTACCTGGAGGAGCTGGCGAACAAGGCCGGGACCCACGTCTCCGCGCACCCCAACGCCGGCCTGCCGAACGCCTTCGGCGAATACGACGAGACCCCGGCGGAAATGGCCGAGGTGGTCGAGGAGTTCGCCGCCAGCGGCTTCCTCAACATCATCGGCGGCTGCTGCGGCACCACCCCGGCGCACATCCAGGCGATCGCCGAGGCGGTGGCCAAGTACCCGCCGCGCGCCATCCCGGAAATCCCCAGGGCCTGCCGCCTGTCGGGTCTTGAGCCGTTCACCATCGACCGCAGCTCGCTGTTCGTGAACGTCGGCGAGCGCACCAACATCACTGGTTCCGCCAAGTTCGCCCGGCTGATCCGCGAGGAGAACTACACCGAGGCCCTGGAAGTCGCCCTGCAGCAGGTGGAAGCCGGCGCCCAGGTGATCGACATCAACATGGACGAGGGCATGCTCGACTCCAAGGCGGCGATGGTGAAGTTCCTCAACCTCATCGCCGGCGAGCCGGACATCTCCCGCGTGCCGATCATGATCGACTCCTCCAAGTGGGAGGTGATCGAGGCGGGCCTGAAGTGCATCCAGGGCAAGGGCATCGTCAACTCCATCTCCATGAAGGAAGGCGTCGAGCAGTTCAAGCACCACGCCCGCCTGTGCAAGCGCTACGGCGCGGCGGTGGTGGTGATGGCCTTCGACGAGGCCGGCCAGGCCGACACCCAGGCGCGCAAGGAAGAAATCTGCCAGCGCTCCTACGACATCCTGGTCAACGAAGTGGGCTTCCCGCCGGAAGACATCATCTTCGACGCCAACATCTTCGCGGTGGCCACCGGCATCGAGGAACACAACAACTACGCGGTCGACTTCATCAACGCCTGCGCCTACATCCGCGACAACCTGCCCTACGCGCTGAGCTCGGGCGGGGTGTCCAACGTGTCCTTCTCGTTCCGCGGCAACAACCCGGTGCGCGAGGCGATCCACTCGGTGTTCCTCTACTACGCCATCAAGAACGGCCTGACCATGGGCATCGTCAACGCCGGCCAGCTGGAGATCTACGACGAGATCCCGAAGGAGCTGCGCGACGCGGTGGAGGACGTGATCCTCAACCGCACCCCGGAAGGCACCGAGGCCCTGCTGGCGATCGCCGACAAGTACAAGGGCGACGGCGCCACCAAGGAAGTCGAGGACGAGGAATGGCGCGCGCTGCCGGTGGACAAGCGCCTGGAACATGCGCTGGTCAAGGGCATCACCGCCTTCATCGTCGAAGACACCGAGGAGTGCCGGCAGCAGTGCGCGCGGCCCATCGAGGTCATCGAGGGCCCGCTGATGAGCGGCATGAACGTGGTCGGCGACCTGTTCGGCTCGGGCAAGATGTTCCTCCCGCAGGTGGTGAAATCCGCCCGGGTGATGAAGCAGGCGGTGGCCCACCTGATCCCCTTCATCGAGGCGGAGAAAGGCGACAAGCCCGAGGCCAAGGGCAAGATCCTCATGGCCACGGTGAAGGGCGACGTGCACGACATCGGCAAGAACATCGTCGGCGTGGTGCTGGGCTGCAACGGCTACGACATCGTCGACCTCGGCGTGATGGTGCCGGCGGAGAAGATCCTGCAGACCGCCATCGCCGAGAAGTGCGACATCATCGGCCTGTCCGGGCTGATCACGCCGTCGCTGGACGAGATGGTCCACGTCGCCAAGGAAATGCAGCGGCAGAACTTCAGCCTGCCGCTGATGATCGGCGGCGCCACCACCTCCAAGGCGCACACCGCGGTGAAGATCGACCCGCAGTACAACAACGACGCGGTGGTCTACGTCACCGACGCCTCGCGCGCGGTGGGCGTGGCCACCACCCTGCTGTCGAAGGAAATGAAGCCCGACTACGCGCGCAAGCTGCGCGAGGAGTACGCCGAGGTCCGCGAGCGCACCGCCAACCGCAGCGCCCGCACCGAGCGCCTGAGCTACGCGGCGGCCATCGCCGCCAAGCCGCAGTTCGACTGGGCCGGCTACCAGCCGCCGGTGCCCTCCTTCACCGGCGTGAAGGTGCTGGAGGACATCGACCTGAACGTGCTGGCCGAGTACATCGACTGGACGCCCTTCTTCGTCTCCTGGAACCTGGCCGGCAAGTACCCGCGCATCCTCAGCGACGAAGTGGTCGGCGAAGCCGCCACCAGCCTGTTCAACGACGCCCAGGACATCCTGCGCAAGCTGATCGACGGCAAGCTGATCAAGGCCCGCGCCGTGTTCGGCTTCTGGCCGGCCAACCAGGTCAACCACGACGACCTGGAGGTGTACGCCGAGGACGGCCACAAGCTGGCCACCCTGCACCACCTGCGCCAGCAGACCATCAAGCCCGACGGCAAGCCGAACTTCAGCCTGGCCGACTTCGTCGCGCCCAGGGACAGCGGCATCAAGGACTACGTCGGCGGCTTCATCACCACCGCCGGCATCGGCGCCGAGGAAGTGGCCAAGGCCTACGAGGCCCAGGGCGACGACTACAACGCGATCATGGTCAAGGCCCTGGCCGACCGCCTCGCCGAGGCCTGCGCCGAATGGCTGCACGAGCGCGTGCGCAAGGAATACTGGGGCTACCAGCCCGAAGAACACCTGGACAACGACGCGCTGATCCGCGAGCAGTACGTCGGCATCCGCCCGGCCCCCGGCTACCCGGCCTGCCCGGACCACACCGAGAAGGGCACCCTGTTCCAGCTGCTGGACCCCAAGGGCCTGTCCGGCGTCACCCTCACCGAACACTACGCCATGTTCCCGGCGGCCGCGGTCAGCGGCTGGTACTTCGCGCATCCGCAGGCGCAGTACTTCGCCGTGGGCAAGGTCGACAAGGACCAGATCGACGCCTACAGCGCCCGCAAGGGCCAGGACGTGGCGGTCAGCGAACGCTGGCTGTCGCCGAACCTGGGCTACGACGCCTGATCCGCCTTCCAGGAGCGAAAGATGAAATACCTCACCCCCGAACAGATGGAAAAACCGCGCAAGCGCCGCCTGCGCAAGAAACTGCGCCTGGCCGAGTTCAAGGAACTGGGCTTCAGCCTGGAAGTGAACTACAGCGGCGACCTGGACGAAGTGCTCGACCAGTGGATCGCCTTCGTCGAATCCCAGGGCTGGCTGTTCGTCGGCGGCGCCACCGAGGACGGCGAGTTCACCGGCTACCTGTGCCTGAACGCCGTCGGCAGCCTCGACGAAGCCGACCGCGAAACCGTCCGCCAGTGGCTGCAGAGCCAGGCCTGGTGCACCTCCTCCGAGCTCGGCGAGCTGAGCGACTGCTGGCACGGGTTGCTCGACTGACGGAATCGCAAACGGAGTCCGCTCCTACGCTGCCCCACCCACGCCATTCCCCTGCACGCGATTCGCGGGCAGGGCCCGCTCCTACAATCCACCGTGAGGCATGGCGTTTCCCCGTAGGAGCGGACCTTGTCCGCGATAGCCGGACATCCCGGCGCGATTCGCGGATGAGATCCGCTCCTACGCCACCCCACCCGCGCCATTCCATGTAGGAGCGCGCCCTGCGCGCGAAATCGCGGGCAGGGCCCGCTCCTACAGTTCGCCGTAAGGCATGGCGCCTCCCCATAGGAGCGGACCTTGTCCGCGATAGCCGGATATATCGGCGCGGATCGCGGATGAGATCCGCTCCTACGCTACCCCACCCACGCCGATCTCCTGTAGGAGCGCGCCCTGCGCGCGATTTCGCGGGCAGGGCCCGCTCCTGCAAATCACCGCAACCGACGACCGCACGGGCAACGCCGCGCCCGTTACGCTAGGCTTTGCCGTGAGGGGCGCGGTCACCGGCACGCCGCCGCCCTCGACCAACAATCGCCGGATCACCTGCAGTTCGGGGACGCCATGCTAGAGCGCGAGCGCCTTCGCAATATCCTCTGCCTGGGGCTGCCGATCATCGGCGGCATGCTCAGCCAGAGCCTGCTCAACCTGGTGGATGCCGCCATGGTCGGCCACCTCGGGGAAAAGTCCCTGGCCGGTGTGGGCATCGGCAGCTACGCCAACTTCGTCGCCATTTCCCTGGTCATGGGCCTGGGCGCCGGCGTCCAGGCGTTGGTGGCGCGGCGCCGCGGCCAAGGGCGCGACGGCGACCTGGCCGCGCCGCTGAACTGCGGGCTGCTGGTGGCCCTGGGCCTGGCCCTGCCGATCAGCCTGGCCTGCCTGCTGTTCGCCAGACCCATCGTCAGCCTGCTGTCGCCCGACCCCGAGGTGCTGGCCATCGGCGTGCCCTACTTCGAGTGGCGCACGCTCTCGGTGCTGGCCGTGGGCCTGAACTTCTCCTTCCGCGGCTACTGGAACGGCACCCGGCGCTCGGGCACCTACATGCGCACCCTGGTGGTCATGCACCTGGCCAACGCCGCCATCAGCTACAGCCTGATCCACGGCCTCTTCGGCCTGCCGCGCATGGGCGCGGTGGGCAGCGGCCTGGGCACCACCCTGGCGCTGTACCTGGGCTCGGCGATCTACGCCTGGATCACCTGGCGCGACGCCCGCCGGCACGGCTTCCTCGCGCGCCGCCCGAGCGAGCGGGAAATCCGCGTGATGCTGCGCCTGTCGCTGCCCAACTCGCTGCAGCAGTTCTTCTTCGCCGCCGGCATCACCCTGCTGTTCTGGATCATCGCCCAGGTCGGCACCCGCGAGTTGGCGGTGGCCCACGTGCTGATCAACCTGGCGCTGTTCCTGATCCTGCCCGGCATCGGCCTGGGCATGGCCGCCACCACCCTGGTCAGCCAGTGCATGGGCGAGCGCGACTTCGACAGCGCCCACCGCTGGGGCTGGGACGTGGTCAAGGTCGCCGCCTGCGGCCTGGCGCTGCTGGGCACGCCGTTCTGGATGTTCCCCGAGGCGATCCTGCGGCTGTTCGTCAGCGACCCGGCGCTGATCGAGCTGGGCCGCGTGCCGCTGATGTTCACCGGCCTGGGCATGGTCATCGACGCCACCGCCCTGGTGCTGACCCAGGCGCTGCTCGGCGCCGGCGCCACGCGCACGGTGATGGCCGTCAGCCTGGGCAACCAGTGGCTGTTCTTCCTGCCCCTGGCCTACCTGGTCGGCCCGGTGCTGGGCGGCGGCCTGCTGGCGATCTGGAGCATGCAGATCATCCAGCGCGGCCTGGCCTCGGCAATCTTCGCGGTGATGTGGCAGAAGCGCCAGTGGACGCAGATAGAACTCTGAGGCCGGCTATGCTTGTCCCACAGCAAAGGAGGCTTTCATGAACGACGATCCGCAGAACCGCCCGCCGAGCTTCTGGCAGATGCTGCAAAGCGTGCTGGCCGCCGCCTTCGGCGTGCAGAGCGGGAAGAACCGTGCCCGCGACTTCACCCACGGCAAGCCCAGCCACTTCATCGTTCTCGGCGTGGGCTTCACCCTGGTCTTCGTCCTGTTGCTCTATGCCCTGGTGCGCCTGGTGCTGCACTTGGCCGGCGTCTAGTCCAGCAGCGGCTGCAGGGAGAAGCGGTAGGCCTTCTGCTTCGGGTGCAGGGCCAGGCTGAAGTCGCGGAAGTCCAGGCCGTAGCCGGGGCGCTCCAGGTTGGCGCGCAGCTTCTGCGCGCGGCGCTTGTCCAGCAGGATGAACACCGGCAACTGGCGGTCCTTGCCGCCATGGGCGGCGAAGTCCACGCCGGCGTCGTAGTCGTGCAGCAGCACCATGGCCCAGCCGCCGAGGGTGAAGTGGCCGCTCATGGCCACGCTGATGCGGCCGTCGACCACCGCGCCGAGCATCTCCGAGGAATTGTTCAGGCCGCTGAACAATATGTCGCGGCCCGGCACGCGCCCCGCCTCGCGGGCCGCCTTCATCGCGCCGAAGGCCATCTCGTCGTTGGCCGACCACACCAGCCGCACCTGCGGGTAACGGCGCAGCAGTTGCTGCGCCTGTTCATAGGCGCGCTGGCGGTCCCAGCCGCCATAGACCACCTGCAGCAGACGGGCCCGCGGGAAGTCGGCCAGGGCCCGGCGCATGCCCTGCTCGCGCAGCTGCGCCACCGGCGCCTGGGCCAGCCCGGAGAAGGCCAGCAGGTCCAGTCCCTGCCCCGCCGCCGCGCCGGCCTTGAGCAGGCGGTGGGCCATCAGGTAGCCCGCCTCCTCCTCGTTGGCCACCAGGCTGCCGATCCAGTTGCGGTAGCGCTCGCGGCTGCCGCCGACGATGCGCTGCTGGTCGGTGGTCAGCATGTTGTTCACGGCGAACAGGCGCACCGGGGTATCGGCGAACAGGCGCAGCAGTTCCGGGCCGATGTAGCCCTCGTTGGTGAACACCAGGTAGTCGGGCAGCTGGCCGTCGCGCAAAAGCTCGCGCGCCTGCTGCAGGGAGCGTTGCGGGTCGCGCTCGGCGTAGAGCACGCGCAGCGGCATGCCCAGGTCGCCGGCGGCGGCCTGCATGAAGCGGCTATAGCTGAGCCAATAGGGCTCGTTGGACCGCCCCGGGTTGAGGAACACCACCGACGCCGCCTGGCAGCCCAACGACAGCGACAGACCGACGACCAGCAACCAGGACCTGCACAGAAGACTCAAGAACCCACACCCCACCGACCGGAAGCCGGCGAAGTATAGCCATTTGCCTTCATTGTGTTCGCCCACCCCTGACCGGTGGAGCGAAATTATTGATGGCTCACCCAGAATATCGCCGTAGCCACCACCAGCAGGATGAGGATCAAGGCCGCGCGGGCGTCGATCACGCTGTCGCGATTCTCGTTACGGGATTCTTCGCTCATGTTTCCCCCATTTGTTATTGCTGTTTTCGGTGGACCCACCAGCAGTTAAGACCAGGGCACGGGCAGCGACAAGGCGCGGCCCTTCATGAGGGCGGCGAAACCGGCTAGGCTGGGGCCGTTTCCGCGACAAGAACAAGGCTCCCCATGGACAATCTTTCCCTGCAAGACCGCGCCGCGCCCGAAGGCATCTGCTACGGCTGCGGCGGCAGCAACCCCCACGGCCTGCACATCAAGAGCTACTGGCACGAGGACGGCATCCACGTGATGGCCAAGCACCTGCCCGAGGCCAAGTACACCGGCTGGCCGGAACTGGTCTACGGCGGCCTGATCGCCATGCTGGTGGACTGCCACTCGAACTGGACGGCCATGGCCTACCACTACCGCGCCGAAGGCCGCGAGCCGGGCAGCCTGCCGCGCCTGGACTGCGTCACCGGCAACCTCGGCATCAAGTTCATCAAGCCCACCCCGATGGGCGTGCCACTGACCCTGCGCGCACACGTGGAAGGCGAGCTGGGGCGCAAGAGCCGGATCATCTGCGAGGTCTATGCCGGCGACGTGCTGACCGCCATCGGCGACTCCATTTTCGTCCGCGTCGATGCCGCTCAGCTGGGCGCCCAGGCCCACGGCCGCGAAGGCTGAAGACCTGCCGCGAGGGCCTGCGGCCAGGCGCCGCAAGCCCTGGCGCGGCGCCGGTGGGTGGAGAAGGTTCCCACGGATGCCGCGCTTATATCAGAAAGTTCTCGCCATATACTCAAACTTCACTTTTACGCATATTCCCTAACTGGTATCTTGCCCGCCACTCCGCGTGGAGCGCGTTGCCGTGCGCGCTCGGAAGCGTAGTACGCCCGAGCGCTATAGCCTGACAGCAGGATTTTTCATGTACGTATACGACGAATACGATCAGAGGATCGTAGAGGATCGCGTCAAGCAGTTCCGCGATCAGACCCGCCGCTACCTGGCGGGCGAACTGACCGGCGAGGAATTCCGCCCGCTGCGTCTGCAGAACGGCCTGTACATCCAGCGCTATGCGCCGATGCTGCGTATCGCCGTACCCTACGGCCTGCTCGCCTCCCGGCAGTTGCGCAAGCTGGCGCAGATCGCCCGCGACTACGACAAGGGCTACGCCCACATCAGCACCCGGCAGAACGTGCAGTTCAACTGGCCGGCGCTGGAGGATGTACCGAACATCCTCGCCGAACTGGCCACCGTGCAGATGCACGCGATCCAGACCAGCGGCAACTGCATCCGCAACACCACCACCGACCAGTTCGCCGGCATCGCCCGCGACGAGCTGGTGGACCCGCGCCCCTGGTGCGAGATCATCCGCCAGTGGTCGACCTTCCACCCCGAATTCGCCCACCTGCCGCGCAAGTTCAAGATCGCCGTCAACGGCGCCGCGAGCGACCGCGCCGCCATCGAGGTACACGACATCGGCCTGGAAGCGGTGAAGAACGAGGCCGGCGAGCTGGGCTTCCGCGTGCTGGTCGGCGGCGGCCTGGGCCGTACCCCGATCGTCGGCAGCTTCATCAACGAATTCCTGCCCTGGCGGCACCTGCTGTCGTACCTGGACGCCATCCTGCGCGTGTACAACCGCTACGGCCGCCGCGACAACAAGTTCAAGGCGCGCATCAAGATCCTGGTCAAGGCGCTGACCCCGGAAGTCTTCGCCGAGAAGGTCAACGCCGAATGGGCGCACCTCAAGGACGGCCCCAGCACCCTGACCGACGCGGAAGTGCAGCGCGTTGCCGCGTTCTTCGTCGACCCGGCCTACAAGGCCCTGGAAGACCAGGACGCCGCCCTCGCCACCCTGGACGCCGAGCACCCCGGCTTCGCCCGCTGGCGCGAGCGCAACACCTTCGCCCACAAGAAGCCCGGCTACGTCGCCGTGACCCTGTCGCTCAAGCCCACCGGCACCGCCCCGGGCGACGTGACCGACAAGCAACTGGACGCCATCGCCGAGCTGGCCGACCGCTACAGCTTCGGCGAGGTGCGCAACAGCCATAACCAGAACATCATCCTCGCCGACGTCGAGCAGGCGCAGCTGTTCACCCTCTGGGGCGAACTGCGCGAGCTGGGCTTCGCCAGCCCCAACGTGGGCCTGCTGACCGACATCATCTGCTGCCCGGGCGGCGACTTCTGCTCCCTGGCCAACGCCAAGTCGATCCCGGTGGCCGAAGCCATCCAGCGCCGCTTCGACGACCTCGACTACCTGTTCGACATCGGCGACATCGACCTCAACATCTCCGGCTGCATGAATGCCTGCGGCCACCACCACGTGGGCCACATCGGCATCCTCGGGGTGGACAAGAAGGGCGAGGAGTTCTACCAGGTGTCCCTCGGCGGCAGCGCCGGCCGCGAAGCCAGCCTGGCGCAGATCCTCGGCCCGTCCTTCGCCCAGGACCAGATGGCCGACGTGATCGAGAAGCTGATCAAGGTCTACGTCGAACGGCGCACCGAAGAGGAACGCTTCCTCGATACCTACCGCCGCATCGGCATCGACCCCTTCAAGGAGCGCGTATATGCAGCGAATCATTAAGCACCGCGAAGTGGTCGACGACCGCTGGCACCTGCTGCCCAAGGACGCCACCCTGGAGAGCGTGCCCAACAGCGACGACGTGATCATCCCGCTGGCCCTGTGGCTGGAACACGGCCCGGCCCTGCGCGGCCGCGACGGCGGCCTGGGCGTGTGGCTGGACTCCGACGAGGAGCCCGAAGCCATTGCCGGGGACCTGGACAGGTTCCAGGTGATCGCGGTGAACTTCCCGGCCTTCACCGACGGCCGCGGCTTCAGCACCGCGCGCCTGCTGCGCGAGCGCTACGGCTACAAGGGCGAGGTGCGCGCCATCGGCGACGTGCTGCGCGACCAGCTGTTCTACATGCAGAGCTGCGGTTTCGACGCCTACGCCATTCGTGCGGACCGCGATCCGCATGACGCGCTGGCCAGCCTGGATGATTTCAGCGAGGTCTACCAGACCTCGGTGACCCAGCCGCAGCCGCTGTTCCGGCGGCGGCAGTTGGCCTGACCTGAAAAGCCCCGCCTCGGCGGGGCTTTTTCGTTGGGTCGGGATCCTGCTTCTCGTAGGAGCGAGCTTGCTCGCGAACCTTTATCCCGCGCTCCCATCTCCCCATCGTCATTCCCGCGAACGCGGGAATCCAGAGACTTGGGGGCTTGGTGTAGCGCGCCGCACCGAGTGTTCGGATGTTTCTTGTTTCGCCCCCTCGGGCGAGTCCCTTTTGTCAAACGGTGGAAGGCCACCCCCGCAAAAAGGAACCAAAAAGGCTTGCCCCAACATACGGGCCCGATAAAGCCGGGCTACCCTCACGAACTCCCCCGCCACGGAGGCCCGAACTAGGCGTCCCCCCCGAGCGTACGTCCCTGTAGCCCATCGGGGCTCTCGCGACATCCATGTCGCATGACCTCCTGAGCGCCGGTTTCGCTCGGCCTTCTGAAGGGACGTTCCGGTGCGCTCGGAGGTTTCTCTGGAAGTCCGAATCGCGGACAGAGTCCGCTCCTACGGTTACAGGGAAGCACGGGCGTAGGAGCGGACTTTGTCCGCGATTGGACTCAACGCCCCCGCCGGACACTCCGGTGGCACGAATGGCCCCCTCTCCCGCTTGCGGGAGAGGGCTGGGGTGAGGGCGCTCTTGATCCCCGACCGTCGGCGTTATCCGCCGAATCGCGGACAGAGTCCGCTCCTACGGTTCCAGGAAGCACGGCTTTTCGTAGGATGGCGTTGAGCGAAGCGATACCCATCACCACGGCAGCATGGGTATCGCAAGCTCAACCCATCCTACGGAGAGCACCTCGGCGCAAGGAGCGGACTTTGTCCGCGATTGGACTCACCGGCCACCCCGGTGGCACGGCCAACGGCGCACAACCACGAACGGCTATGCGCCCTACGCCCTCACACTCCCCCAGGCGATCTCCGCCAACAAATCCCGGCAATCCGCCAGCTCCACCCGCGTCCGCCCGGCCAGCCAATTGCGCACGTAATCGTGGGTGGGGCCTATCACCACCGAGTTGAACAGCTCGAAGGGCATTTCCCGGAAGGCGCCGGCCTGGCGGTACACCGCCAGCAGCTCGGCGATGCGCCGGCCCTGCTGGCGGTTGGCTTCGCGCAGTTGTTCGCCCATCTCCCCCGCCTCCACCCGGCCGCGGTTGTGCAGGATGAAGCGGGCCCAGTCCGGGTGCGCCACCACCCAGTCGATGTAGCAGGTGACGAACAGCTTGACCGTGGCCTCGGCGCCCATGCCCTCGCGCAGCCCGGCGTCGAGCAGGGCCGCGTACTGGCCGATGCCTTCCAGGTAGAGCGCGCCGATGATCCGCTCGCGGTTGCCGAAGTGGTGGTACAGGCTGCCGATGCTGGCGCCGGAGCGGTCGCGGATCATCTCGATGGTGGTGGCGTCCACCCCGGATTCGCTGAAGCAGGCCAGCGCGGCCTGGAGGATGTCGTCTTTGCGGGAAGCTCGGCCCATGGGGTTCCTTGTGCGGATCGTTTCTAGAATTTTTTTCTAGAATTAATTTCTAGCCTTCGTATACTGCCCTGACGCGCCGCCATCCTTCAACCCGAATCCACGCAGCCTGACCGGCCAGCCCCAGGAGCATGCAGCATGACCACCCCGCAGCCCCGCGAGATCGACAACGGCCAGGGCCAGCGCCTGGCCAGCCACTGGTACCGGCCGCCGGGCGAGATGCTCGGCGCCGCCCTGATCGTCCCGGCCATGGGCGTCGAGCAGCGTTTCTACGGCGCCTTCGCCAACTGGCTGGCCGAGCGCGGCTATCTGGTCGTGACCTTCGATTACCAGGGCATGGGCCAGTCGCGCAGCGGCCCCTTACGCGAGGTGAAGGCCAACGTCGTCGACTGGGGCCGCCACGATTGCAGCGCCGTGCTCGCGGCGGTGGCCGAGGCCGCGCAGGACAAGCCGCTGTACTGGATCGGGCACAGCCTGGGCGGGCAGATCCTGCCCTTCGTCGACGGCCGCGGGCGCATCACCCGGGCCTTCAGCATCGCCAGCGGCAGCGGCTACTGGCGCGACAACACCGCCGGCCTGCGCGGCCGCGCCTGGCTGCTCTGGCACTTCATCGCGCCGACCGTCACGCCGCTGCTGGGCTACTTCCCGGGCCGCCGCCTGGGCATCGTCGGCGACCTGCCGCGCGGGGTGATCGAGCAATGGCGGCGCTGGTGCCTGCACCCGCAGTACGCCCTGGGCGAAGGGGAGCAGATGCGCATCCGCTATTCGGCGGTGCACACGCCCATCGTTTCGCTGTCCTTCACCGACGACGAGATGATGTCCCAGCGCAGCACCGAAGCCCTGCTCGGCTTCTACCGCAGCGCGCCCAAGGTGAGCCGGCGCATCGCTCCGGAACAGCTGGGCGTGAAACGCATCGGCCACTTCGGGTTCTTCCGCGAGCAGTTCGCCGACACGCTGTGGGAGGGTTACCTGCTGCCGGAGCTGGGCTGAGCGCCCGGCCCCGGCGCGGGCATCAGTCGAGGTTCACCAGCAGCCGGCCGACCAGCTTGCCGGCGAGGATCTGGTGGATGGCGGTGGACAGGTCGTCGAGGCGGATTTCGCGCACCAGCTCCTCCAGGCGCGGCAGCTTCCACTGCAGCGAGAGCTTGTCCCACATGGACGCCTTGACCACCAGCGGCAGCTCCACCGAGTCCACGCCCAGCAGGTTCACCCCGCGCAGGATGAACGGCAGCACCGTGGCCTTGAACGCGGCGCCGGCGGTCAGCCCGCAGCAGGCCACGCTGCCGCCGTACTGCAGCGACTTGACCACGTTGAACAGGATGTCGCCGCCGACCGTGTCCACCGCGCCGGCCCACTGCTCCTTGAGCAGCGGCTTGTCGACGCCGTCGGCGACGGTGGCGCGGTCGATGATCTGCCGCGCGCCCAGGCCGTTGAGGAACTCGGCCTGCTCCAGCTTGCCGGTGGAGGCCGCCACGCTGTAGCCCAGCTGGGCCAGCAGCATCACCGCGATGCTGCCGACGCCGCCGCTGGCGCCGGTGACCAGCACCGGGCCGGAGGCCGGGGTCACCCCGGCCTGCTCCAGCTTGTCGACGCACAGCGCCGCGGTCAGGCCGGCGGTGCCGAGGATCATCGCCTCGCGCAGGCTCAGGCCCTGCGGGCGCTTGATCACCCAGGCGGCCGGCACGCGGACGTACTGGCCGAAGCCGCCCGGGGTGTTCATCCCCAGGTCGTAGCCGGTGACTATCACCTCGTCGCCGGCGACGAATTCGCCCATCGAGGACTCCTCCACCACCCCGGCGGCGTCGATGCCGGGGGTGTGCGGGTACTTGCGGGTCACGCCCCGGTTGCCGCTGGCCGACAACGCATCCTTGTAGTTCAGCGACGAATACCGCACCCGGATCAGCACCTCGCCGGCCGGCAGCTGGCTGGTGTCGCGCTCGACCACCTGCTGCTCGTAGATGCCATGCGGGGACTCGGTAACCCAGAGGGCCTTGAATGCACTCATCACGCTCTCCTTCTGCAAAGCCTGCCGCGCGGGCGCCCCTGCGCCCGCGCCGGAATCATTGCCAGTAACGGCTGCGCCCCAGGCGCTCCCACCAGCTCAGCAGCACGCGGTCGATCACCGTGCTGGCGCCCACGCCCAGGCGCTCCTGGACGCTCTTCTTCTGCACGTACTGCAAGTGGTAGACGTCCGCCTCGCGGGCGCGTTCGGCCAGGTACTCGTCGCTGGTCTTCAGCTCGTCCACCAGCTTGCGCCCCAGCGCCGCCTGGCCCAGCCAGACCTCGCCGGTAGCGATTTCCTCGATGGCGAGCTTGGGCCGGTAGTGGGCGACGAAGCCCTTGAACAGCTCGTGGGTGGACTCCAGGTCCTCCTGGAACTTCTCGCGGCCCTTGTCGGTGTTCTCGCCGAACACCGTCAGGGTGCGCTTGTACTCGCCGGCGGTGAGCACCTCGAAGTCGATGTCGTGCTTCTTCAGCAGGCGGTGCACGTTGGGCAGCTGCGCCACCACGCCGATGGAACCGAGGATGGCGAAGGGCGCGGACAGGATGCGCTCGCCGATACAGGCCATCATGTAGCCGCCGCTGGCGGCGATCTTGTCGACGCACACGGTCAGCGGCACGCCGGCCTGGCGGATGCGCGCCAGCTGCGAGGCGGCCAGGCCGTAGCTGTGGACCATGCCGCCGCCGCTCTCCAGGCGCAGCACCACTTCGTCCTTGGGCGTGGCCAGGCTGAGCAGCGCGGTGATCTCGTTGCGCAGGTGCTCGGTGGCCGAGGCCTTGATGTCGCCATCGAAGTCCAGCACGTAGACGCGGCTCTTCTGCGCGCCGGCCTTCTTCGCCTGCTTGGCGGCCTTGTGCTCGGACTTGCGCAGGGCCTTGAGCTTGTCCTTGTCGAGCACGCTGCCCTGCAGGCGCTCACGCAGCTCCTTGTAGAAGTCGTTGAGCTTGCGCACTTCCAGATGGCCCGAGCTGCGCCGCCCGCGGCCGCGCAGGGCGGCGACCACCACCAGCACCACCAGCACCGCCACCAGCACGGTGAAGGTCCTGGCCAGGAAACCCGCGTAATCCAGAAGAAACTCCACACTTCCCCCTATCGACCTGTGCCCCGCCCGCCGACCGGGCCGGGGAATCCCGCAAGCATACCCAGCCCGCCGGGCCGCAGCCAGCGCTGGCGAACGCCTTCATCAGCGTTGGGAATAGCATTCAAACAAGCGTATGTTTTTTCGTTGACAGCCCTGGGCCTTCCTCATACCCTCGCCGGAACTTTCCCCCTGCCGAGGTCCGTGCGTGGGCAGCATCTATCTGATTCGACATGGCCAGGCTTCGTTCGGCGCCGACGACTACGACGTGCTCTCGACGACCGGCGTGCGCCAGGCCCAGGTCCTGGGCGAACACCTGGCGGGCCTGGGCCTGCGCCTGGACCGCTGCCTGGCCGGCGACCTGCAGCGCCAGCGCCACACCGCCAGCGAAGCCCTGGGACGCATGCGCGAAGCCGGGCTGCAGGTGCCGGAACTGGAGATCGACGCCGCCTTCAACGAGTTCGAGGCCGACGCGGTGATCCGCGCCCACCTCGACGACCTGCTGCAGCACGAGCCCCAGGCCCTGCACATCCTGCGCAACGCCGCGCAGCACCGCGGCGAGTTCCAGCGCCTGTTCTCCTACGTGATCGCCCGCTGGGTTTCCGGCGAGCACCACAAGGACGGCCTGGTCAGCTGGCAGGAATTCCTCGACACCGTGCACGACGGCCTGCAGCGCCTGCTGCGCCAGGCCAGCGGCAAGGACAACATCGCCGTGTTCACCTCCGGCGGGACCATCACCGCCGTGCTCCAGCAGATCGTCGGCATGCCGGCGATCAAGGCCTTCGAGCTGAACTGGCAGATCGTCAACACTTCGCTCAGCCGCCTGAAGTTCCGCGGCGACGAAGTGTCCCTGGCTTCCTTCAACAGTCACGTGCACCTGGAACTGTTGAGGGCGCCGGAGCTCATTACCTACAGATGAGCCCGGCCCATTGCGCCCCCGGGCGCGCGAGAAAACCTAGAAAAGGGATAGAACCATGAGCGTTGCTGACATCGTCTCCACCATGAAGAGCAAATTCAACGCTGGCGCCGCCGCCGGCCTGGACCTGGTCTTCCAGTTCAACATCGAGGACGGCGACAACCACTACCTGGTGGTCAAGGATGGCACCTGCGAAGTCGTGCAGGGCGATGCGCCGAACCCCAACGTCACCCTGATCATGGACAGCGAGACCCTCAAGGGCATCACCAGCGGCGAAACCGACGGCATGCAGGCCTTCATGGCCGGCAAGCTGCGCGCCGAAGGCGACATGATGCTGGCCATGAAGCTGGGCGAGCTGTTCCCGGTCTGACCTGGAGCGCTGCCTGCCGGCACGAGAAACCGGGGCCCCGCGGCTCCGGTTTTTTTTCGCCCGCGCCGCTCTGGCAAAGGCGTATCAGGCAGCCTGATCAGGGCCCAACACGCTCGCCAATAACGCCCTGCGGCGCTTGTGGGGGTAGGAAGCGAGCATTAGATTAGCCAATTATCTCGGGACACCATTATTGCCCTGCATGATGGATCCCGGGCGCCGCTGCCCCGGCAGCTACCGACTACAAGAAAGGGATAAGCATGTCGCTGACTGACCAGTCCACCCGCATCCGCCAAGGCGAAGAGCTCGACGCCGCGGTCATCGATCCCTACCTGAAGGCCCACATTCCCGGCCTGCAGGGCGAGCCGAAGATCAGCCAGTTCCCTGGCGGCGCCTCGAACCTGACCTACCTGCTGGAATACCCCAGCCACGAGCTGGTGCTGCGCCGCCCGCCGTTCGGCCGCAAGGCCAAGTCGGCCCACGACATGGGCCGCGAGTACCGCATCCTCAACCAGCTCAACGCCGGCTTCCCGTACTGCCCGAAGGCCTACGTGCACTGCACCGACGAGTCGGTGATCGGCGCCGAGTTCTACGTGATGGAGCGCGTCAACGGCATCATCCTGCGCGCCGACCTGCCGCCGGAGCTCAAGCTCGACGCGCAGCAGGCCAACACCCTGTGCAAGAACTTCATCGACCGCTTCGTGGAACTGCACAACGTCGACTACCAGGCCTGCGGCCTGGGCGACCTGGGCAAGCCCGAAGGCTACGTGCAGCGCCAGATCGAAGGCTGGATCGACCGCTACGAGAAGGCCCTGACTCCCGACGCGCCGAGCTGGGAACCGGTCAAGGCCTGGCTGCGCGAGAAGATGCCGGCCGACCACCCCAAGCCGGGCATCGTGCACAACGACTACCGCTTCGACAACGTCATCCTCGACCCCAAGGACCCGATGCGCATCATCGGCGTGCTGGACTGGGAGCTGACCACCATCGGCGATCCGCTGATGGACCTGGGCAACACCCTCGCCTACTGGATCGAAGCCGACGACCCGGCGCCGGTGCAGCTCATGCGCCGCCAGCCGAGCCACCTGCCGGGCATGCTGACGCGCCGGGAATTCGCCGACTACTACGCCGAACGCGCCGGCCTGCCGCGCATCGACAACCTCGACTTCTACTACACCTACGGCCTGTTCCGCCTGGCCGGCATCGTGCAGCAGATCTACTACCGCTACTTCCACGGCCAGACCCAGGACAAGCGCTTCGCCCAGTTCATCCACATGAACAAGCTGCTGGAGCAGATGAGCCTGCAGGTCATCGGCAAATCGCGCCTGTAACGACGATCACAACAAGGGGAACCCCATGTCCAAGACCAACCTGTTCGACCTCGACGGCAAGATCGCCTTCGTTTCCGGCGCCAGCCGCGGCATCGGCGAGGCCATCGCCAAGCTGCTGGCCCAGCAAGGCGCCCACGTGATCGTCTCCAGCCGCAAGATCGAGGGCTGCCAGGAAGTGGCCGACGCCATCAATGCCTCCGGCGGCAAGGCCACCGCCATCGCCTGCCACATCGGCGAGATGGAGCAGATCCAGAGTGTCTTCGCGCAGATCCGCGAGCAGTTCGGCCGCCTGGACATCCTGGTCAACAACGCCGCCACCAACCCGCAGTTCTGCAACGTGCTGGACACCGACCTGTCGGCCTTCCAGAAGACCGTCGACGTGAACATCCGTGGCTACTACTTCATGTCCATCGAAGGCGGCAAGCTGATGAAGGAGAACGGCGGCGGCAGCATCATCAACGTCGCCTCGATCAACGGCGTCAGCCCCGGCGAGTTCCAGGGCATCTACTCGGTGACCAAGGCTGCGGTGATCAGCATGACCAAGGTCTTCGCCAAGGAATGCGCGCAGTTCGGCATCCGCTGCAACGCCCTGCTGCCGGGCCTGACCGACACCAAGTTCGCCTCGGCCCTGGTGAAGAACGACAGCATCCGCAACGCCGCCCTGCAGCGCATCCCGCTCAAGCGCGTGGCCGACCCGAGCGAAATGGCCGGCGCCGTGCTGTACCTGGCCAGCAGCGCCTCCAGCTACACTACCGGCGTGGCGCTGAACGTCGACGGCGGGTTCCTCGCCTGATCGCATAAGCGCAATGAAAAAGGGAGCCTTCGGGCTCCCTTTTTCGTTGGGCGATCCGTTGATGCACGCCTCCTACAAGGGAATGGCGCGGGTGGGGCAGCGTAGGAGCGGATCTCATCCGCGAATCGCGCCGGGACGTCCGGCTATCGCGGACAAGGTCCGCTCCGGGAGGAGGAATACCGTGCCTCCCGGCGACCTGTAGGAGCGGGCCCTGCCCGCGATTTCGCGCGCAGGGCGCGCTCCTACAAGGGAATGTCGTGGGTGGGGCAGCGTAGGAGCGGATCTTATCCGCGAATCGCGCCGGGACGTCCGGCTATCGCGGACAAGGTCCGCTCCTACGGGGGAGGAATGCCGTGCCTCCCGGCAATTTGTAGGAGCGGGCCCTGCCCGCGAAATCGCGCGCAGGGCGCTCCTACAGGGGAATGGCGCGGGTGGGCGGCGTAGGAGCGGATCTTATCCGCGAATCGCGCCGGGGTGTCCGGCCATCGCGGACAAGATCCGCTCCTACGAGGGAAGGAATACCGTGCCTCCCGGCGACCTGTAGGAGCGCGCCCTGCCCGCGATTTCGCGCGCAGGGCGCGCTCCTACAAGGGAATGTCGTGGGTGGGGCGGCGTAGGAGCGGATCTTATCCGCGAATCGCGCCGGTGGTTCCGGCTATCGCGGACAAGGTCCGCTCCTACGGGAGGAGGAATACCGTGCCTCCCGGCAATTTGTAGGAGCGGGCCCTGCCCGCGAAATCGCGGGCAGGGCGCGCACCTACAGGGGAATGGCGCGGGTGGGCGGCGTAGGAGCGGATCTTATCCGCGAATCGCGCCGGGACGTCCGGCTATCGCGGACAAGGTCCGCTCCTACGGGAGGAGGAATACCGTGCCTCCCGGCGACCTGTAGGAGCGGGCCCTGCCCGCGATTCGGCGGATAACGCCGTAGGTGTTATCCGCCCTACGAATGTCCAGAGAAACATCCGTGCGCACCGAAACGCCCCTTCAGAAGGCCGAGCGAAACCCGCGCTCAGGAGGTCATGCGACATGGATGTCGCGAGAGCCCCGCGGGCTACAGGGACGTACCCTCGGGGCGGGCCTCCGTGGCGGGGGAGTTCGTGAGGGTAGCCCGGCTCCATCGGGCCCGTATGCGGGGCAAGCCTTTTTGGT
The DNA here is from genome assembly GCF_052367875.1 of Pseudomonas sp. A6. Classification (NCBI taxonomy): domain Bacteria; kingdom Pseudomonadati; phylum Pseudomonadota; class Gammaproteobacteria; order Pseudomonadales; family Pseudomonadaceae; genus Pseudomonas; species Pseudomonas sp. A6. The sequence goes on from NZ_CP198970.1 coordinate 4,758,917, forward strand.
TCCTTTTTGCGGGGGTGGCCTTCCACCGTTTGACAAAAGGGACTCGCCCGAGGGGGCGAAACAAAAAATCTCCGCAGACTCGGAGCGGCGCGCTACACCCAAACAAGACGTCTCTGGGTTCCCGCGTTCGCGGGAATGACGGGGGGGGTGAGGTCGGGGCAGAGGTTGAGAATCCCCAGAAGAGCACCCTCTCCCCAACCCTCTCCCGCAAGCGGGAGAGGGGGCCGTTCGGAGCGGGCGGCAAATCCGACATCATTCTGAACGCGTAGGATGGCGTTGAGCGAAGCGATACCCATCAGTTTCGCAACGAAAGGCACCTCGGTGCGGCCCGCCTACCGCCACTCCCGCAGCGCCTGCTGCGCCGCGGCATTGACCGGTTCCGCCTCCAGGCCCGCAGGGCCCAGGCGGACGCTGTAGACCGCCTGGTCCGCCATGGGCAGGAAGTTCACCCGCGCCGCCAGCGGCCGGAAGGTCAGCAGGTCGTGCTGGCCGTCGCGCAGCCAGCGCCACAGGTCGAAGCCGTAGGGGCTTTGCGCCAGCACCTGCTGCCGGGCCTGAGCCTGTTGCTGCTCGATGGCCAGGTAGCGGCCGGCCAGGCCCTGCAGGCGGTAGCCGGGGTCCAGGCCTATCAGTGCGGCCAAACCACGCCACTGCATGATGCGCACGTCCAGTTGCCAGAGGTCGCCGCCCAGCTCGACGCGGCGTTCGCGGTCGCCTTCGAGGATTTTCACCTCGTAGCGCTGCGGCGCCAGGCGCTGGAAGCTCAGGGTCGCCAGCGGCCGCTCGGCGGGCAGCGCGTCGTAGCTGCGCAGGTCCCAGGCCGCCAGGCCCAGCGCCAGCGCGGCGGCGACGAAGGCCAGGCCGGCGCAGCCACGCAGCCAGCCGAGGAACCAGTGGCGGTCGAAGAGGATGCGTGCGGCGACCAGCAGCGCCAGCAGGGCGATCAGCGCGAACGTCCAGGCCAGGCCGTCGTACTGCATTGAATCAGTTCCTTGCGGGTAGAATTGCCGGCATTATGCGCACCCCTCGACGCGACGGCCAGCCGTGGCGTCGCAGCCTTGAACCCAGGTCGTACTTTTCATGCCCTTCACCCTCCCCTTCGAGCTGGCCATCGACCCGCTCACCCTGCTGATCCTCGCCGTCGTGGCCTTCCTCGCCGGCTTCATCGACGCCATCGCCGGCGGCGGCGGCCTGCTGACCATCCCCGCCCTGCTCACCGCCGGCGTGCCGCCGCACCTGGCGCTGGGCACCAACAAGCTGAGTTCCACCTTCGGCTCGGCCACCGCCAGCTACACCTTCTACAAGCGCAAGCTGTTCCACCCGGCGAAGTGGCGCAACGGCCTGCTGGCCACCGCCATAGGCGCGGCCGTCGGCGCCTGGGCCGCGCACCTGCTGCCGGCGGAATGGCTGAACCGCATGTTGCCGGTGGTGGTGTTCTCCTGCGGGATCTACATGCTCTTCGGCGGCACACCCAAGGCGCCGCTGGACGCCGACGCCCCGGTCGGGCGCAAGCGCCAGTGGCCGCAAGGCCTGGGCCTGGGCTTCTACGACGGTGTGGCCGGCCCCGGCACCGGCGCCTTCTGGACCGTCAGCAGCCTGCTGATGTACCCCCTGGACCTGGTCCGCGCCAGCGGCGTGGCGCGCACCATGAACTTCGTCAGCAACATTGTGGCGCTGGCGGTGTTCGTCGCTTCCGGCCAGGTGGTCTGGTTGCTCGGGCTGTGCATGGGCAGCGCGCTGATGGTCGGCGCCTACCTGGGTGCGCGCACCGCCATCGGCGGCGGCGCCAGGTTCATCCGCCCGGTGTTCATCCTGGTGGTGCTGGCGCTGACCGCGCGCCTGGTCTGGCAGCACTGGTTCAGCGCGGCTTGAAGCGCGGGGAAAACGCCGGGCGTCAGTAGCCGCCGCCCGGCAGGATGGGATCGGGCCGTCCGGCGCGGCGCGCCAGCCAGCTCTCGATCAGGTAGCGGGCGATGGAACGCCCGGCTGGCAGGCGCGGCAGCGAGTCGTAGGGGAACCACTGGGCGTCCTCGATCTCGTCCGGCTGGCAGACGATCTCGCCGCTGATGTACTCGGCGTGGAAGCCGAGCATCAGCGAATGCGGGAACGGCCAGTTCTGGCTGCCCAGGTAGCGGATGTTGCCGACCTGCAGCCCCACTTCTTCCTTCACCTCGCGGGCCACGCAGTGCTCCACCGACTCGCCCGGCTCGACGAAGCCGGCCAGGGTGCTGTACATGCCCGGCACGAAGCGCGGCGAGCGCGCCAGCAGCAGTTCGTCGCCGCGGGTGACCAGGACGATCATGCTCGGCGACAGCAGCGGGTAGCGCTGGATGTCACAGGCGTCGCAGCGCATGGCGCGTTCGCGCGGCACGGCGCGCATCGGCTGGCCGCAGCCGCCGCAGAAACGGTTCTCGCGGGCCCAGGTGCCGACCTGGCTGGCGAAGCCGAGCATGGCGAACTGGTCTTCCTCGGCTTCGAGCATGACGTGGCGCAGGCCTATCCAGCTGCAGCCCTCGACGCTGGCGGGAGACTCCAGCTCCAGCAGGTACACGGCGTCGCCATCGAAGTGGCCGACGCCCTGCTCGGAGAGCACCGGCAGGTCCTGGCGCTTGAGCCAGTCACGGGGGAAGAGCACGCCATTGGCATCGCCGAGGAATTGCTGGCGATAGTGGGCCAGGGCCCAGCCACCTTTCTCCGCCGGGTCGAGCCAGGCGGACTCCCAACGTCCGGTACGCATCAGGCAGCCACCTCCAGGCCGAGGGCGCGCACGCTCTCGCTGGCCACGTCCAGCACGTCGGGCTGGCCTTCGGGACGCAGCACGGCGCCGCCCTCCAGGTAGTATTCGAGGCCGGTCAGGGCATCGGCCAGGGTTTCCAGCATCTGCTCGGACGGCATCTGCGTGGTTTCAATCATCTGCCGCTGGATGTAGTCGGCGCAAGCCCCGACCAGCCGGGCGGCGCGTTCCTGGCCGAGGAACCAGAGCCCGCCGCGCACGGCCTGCAGGCTGCCGGGGACGTTGGCCAGGTGCAGCTTGTCGCCGTTGGATTCCAGGTAGGCGGTGATCGCCCGCTTGGCCAGGGCCAGGCCGCCCTGGGCTTCGTCGATGACCACGATGCGCGCCTCGGCCAGCTGGTGCACGGCGAAGGACTCGGCGGTGGGCTCGAGGTCGATGATGGCGGGGGCGGCCAGGCGCTCGCCGCGCTCCAGGCTGCCGACCAGGCTTTCCACGTAGAGCAGCGCGTCGGCCAGGGCGTTCAGCGCCACCGGCGATTCCACCGCGCCCCTGGCCACCCAGCCGGACACCACCGAAACCTGGCCCTGCAGCACGTTGGCCGCGGAGTTCAGGCCGACCATGCCGAGGGTCTTGGCCAACTTGCCCAGTTGGGTGTGCAGGGTGCCCAGGGCATCGGCCGGGGACACGCCGCGCTCGATCAGGTCGAGCTGGTCCTTGACCGTGGTGAGTTCCTCGCGAATGGCCGCCGACAACGAGCGCATCACCGCCTGGCCGGGACCGGACAGGCGCTGCGACTCGTCTTCCAGCAGGTGGTCGGTGAACGGCAGCGGCGCCAGGCCGAACACCTCGCGCAGCTCGCTGGCCCGCGGGCCGCGGGTGTCGGCCAGGGCGGTGAGGTAGAGCAGCTCCTTGAGCAGCTGGCGCGGCGCCTCGTAGCTGGCGTTGGCCAGCAGTTGCTTGAGTTCGCGGTCCAGGCGCGAGAACAGCTGCTTGCGCGCCTTGCGCGGCAGCATCTGCGCATCCACCAGGGCTTCCAGGGCGCCCGCGCCTATCCAGCACAGGCGGCTGCGCTGGCCGTAGCCGAGCAGCGCGTCGAGGCGCGCCAGGGCGCGCCCCATCAGCTTGAGGCCGGAGTAATGGTCCTGTTCGCGCACCAGGGCGAGCAGGCCGACCTGGTACATGTGCCGCAGGCGGCGGACTTCCTGGGCGCGGTCGGCCACCGTGGGCACCGCGCGGGGCGCAGCCGGGCGCGGCAGGTCCAGGCGCGCGCTGAAGAAGAAGCTCTCCGGCAGCACCGGCTGGCCGGCGGCCAGGCGCACGTCGTTGATCGCCGGCAGCAGCAGCTCGGGGATTTCCTGGCGGTTGGCCTCCAGGTTCTCCAGGTAGCGGCGCAGCACATACAGGGCATTGCCCAGGGCGGCCAGCTGGCCGTCGCGCTCCTCGCCGACGCCGGTGGGGATGTCGGTGGCCAGCTGCAGGGCTTCCTGGGCCAGCAGCTCGGCGCCGGCCAGTTCGATCAGGTTGAGGGTACCGCGGATCTGCGCCAGGCATTCGACCGCGTGTTGCAGCAGGCTGCCGTTCTGGCGCTCGGCGATGAATTGCTCGAGGTTCTGCTCGGCCTGCTCCATGGTGGCGAAGAGTTCATCGCGCACCAGACTGAGGGAGGTGGCTCCAGTGACCATCGGGCTAACGCGCCTCCTGCGCGAGGGAGTAATGGGGCATCAGTCGGCGAACTCCGGCTGCTGCTTGCTCATGTGGGCGGCCATGGCCTTCTGCAGGTCGGCCGATTGCAGCATGGCGGCGTTCCAGGTGGCGATGTATTCCAGGCCGTCCTCGACGCTGTGGTCGCGGGCGTAGCGGATCATCTCCTTGGTGCCGCGGATGGCGATCGGCGACTTGCCGGCGATCTGCCGCGCCAGTTCGAACACGCCGTCGAGCAGCGCCGCGCTGTCGGCGTAGCTGCGGTTGACCAGGCCGATGCGCACCGCCTCGGCGGCGTCGACCATGCGTCCGGTGTAGGCCAGCTCGCGCATGATGCCGTCGCCGATCAGCCGCGGCAGGCGCTGCAGGGTGCCGACGTCGGCGGCCATGCCCATGTCGATTTCCTTGATGGAGAACTGCGCGTCCTCGCTGCAGTAGCGCATGTCACAGGCCGAGATCAGGTCGATGGCGCCGCCCAGGCAATAGCCCTGCACGGCGGCGAGCACCGGCTTGCTGCAGGCGTCGATGGCGTTGAACGAGGCCTGCAGCTCGAGAATCTTGCGGCGCAGGGCGCGGGCGTTGCGGCCGACGTCCTTGCCCAACTGGCTGCCGGCCTGGGCCAGCAGCATCAGGTCGATGCCGGCGGAGAAATGCTTGCCGGCACCGGAAATCACCACCACGCGGACTTCATCCGTTTCATCGGCCCAACGAAAGATATCGACGATCTCGCGCCAGAAATCGGCGTTCATCGCGTTGACTTTTTCCGGGCGATTGATGATCACATGCGCGATCTTGTCGGCCAGTTCGACGCGAAATGCTTTGTACTCGGTCACGGGGGAAACCCTCGGGAATGCCCTGCTCTGCTGTGCGCGGCAGTTCTTGTAGTGATGGCGTGCCACTATAACAAGGCAAGGGCAAAAGTCGATGCCGGCCTATGTGATGCAGGGCACGCTCCAGCTGCGAACGGGCGCTAGTCGATTTCCGCCACCGGCAGGCCCTGCTGGCGGTTGCGCCATTGCCGCCAGGTGTACATCGGGATACCCGCCATGAACACCAGGAAGCCCCAGAAGATGGCCTGCTCGCCGGTACCGTAGAGGGCCCACAGCGAGTAGAGGAAGCCCAGCGAGCCGACGGCGATCAGCTGCGGCCGCGAGCGCGGCGAGAACTCGCTGGTGCGCACCGCCAGCAGCTGCAGCAGCGCCGCGGTGCAGAAGGCGTAGGGCACCACGCCGGTCATGGTGCCGAGCAGGATGATGACGTTGAACACGTCCACCAGGTTGCCCTGGCCGTCGATCAGCACCAGCACCGTCACCAGCAGCCCCGAGGCCCACAGGCCGTTGGCCGGTGCGCCGTGCTTGTTGAGCTTGCCGAGGGATTCGGGGAACAGCCCGTCGCGCGCCGGCGCCACCGGGATCTGCCCCTGCAGCAGCACCCAGCCGTTGAGCGCGCCGAGGCAGGCGATCACCGCGCCGGCGGCCACCAGGTAGTAGCCCCAGTCGCCCATCAGCACGCGCGCGGCGTCGGCGAAGGGCGAGGTCGACTTGGCCAGCACCTCCGGCGGCATCAGGCCCTGCACCGAGGTGATCGACAACACATACACGCCGGCCGCGGCCAGGGTGCCGAACAGCGTGGCGCGCGGGATGGTGCGCTTGGGGTCGCGCACGTCGTCGGCCGGCACCGTCGCCGATTCCAGGCCGATGAACGACCAGAGCGTCAGCGCCGCGGTGGTGGCGATGGCCTGGGCATAGCCCATGTTCGGCAACTGCTCGCGCGGCGGAATGGCCAGGTAGTCGGGGTTGAAGTGCAGCCAGCCGAGCACCCCGACCAGCAGCAGCGGGATCAGCTTGAGCGCGGTGAGCAGGTTCTGCACCACAGCGAAGGTGGCGATGCCGCGCAGGTTGATGAAGGTGCACAGCCAGATGGCGCCGATGGCGGTGGCCACCATCAGCAGCGGGTCGGCCAGCGCCGGGATGAACACCCGCAGGTAGCCCACCAGGGTCACGGCGATGGCGGCGTTGCCGATCCATGCGGCCTTCCAGTAGGTCCAGGCGCACAGGTAGCCGGCGAAGCTGCCGAAGCCCTCGCGGGTGTAGGCGTAGGGCCCGCCGGCGCCGGGGTTGAGCCGCGCCAGGCGGGCGAAGGTGAAGGCCAGCAGCACCGCGCCGGTGCTGGAGACCAGCCAGCCGAACAGGCTGAGCCCGCCATAGGCGGCGAGGCTGGAGGGCAGCAGGAAGACGCCCGAGCCGACCATGTTGCCGATCACCAGCGCGGTACAGCTCCAGAACCCCATGCTGCCTTTCTTGGCAGCCTCTCCCCCGCTCATCCTCGCTCCTTAGGTCCCGTCGCCCTGGACGACGGAATCAGCTGTCGGCATTTTCCACGATGCACTCAACTGTATAGCAGCGCCGGCCGTCCACGTCCTGCGCCTGCAGGCCATGCACATCGGAATCGAAACCGGGGAAGTCGTGTTCGAAGGTCCGGGCGAAGGCCAGGTAGTCGAGGATCGAGCGCGTCGCCTCGGTGAAGCGCTCGCCCGGCATGATCAGCGGGATGCCCGGCGGGTAAGGCACCAGCATGACCGCGGCGATGCGCCCTTCGAGGCGCTCGATGGGCACCGCCTCGACCTCGCCGCGCACCAGCTGGGTGTAGGCGTCGGCCGGGCGCAGCGCCAGTTCCGGCAGGATGGTGTACATGCGGCGCATGGCCTTGGCCGTGGCGTGCTCGCGGTAGCAGGCGTGCAACTGCTCGCAGAGGTCGCGCAGGCCCATGCCGGCGTAGCGCGCCGGGGCGGCCTGGAGCACGCTGGGCAGCGCCTCGGACAGCGGCGTGTTGCCGTCGTAGCTGCGCTTGAACTCCAGCAGCTCGGTGACCAGGGTGCTCCACTTGCCCTTGGTCACGCCCATGGAGAACAGCACCAGGAAGGAGTACAGGCCGGTCTTCTCCACCACCAGGCCGCGCTCCCAGAGGAAGCGGCCGACCACCGCGGCGGGAATGCCGTGTTCTTCAAGACGCCCGGCGGCGTTCAGGCCCGGGGTGGCCAGGGTGACCTTGATCGGGTCGAGCAGCACGTAGTCGTCTTCCACCTCGCCGAAGCCGTGCCACTCGGCGTCGGGCTCCAGCAGCCAGTCGCGGGTGCGCACCTCGTCGGTGCCCTCCACGCCCGGCGGCTGCCACACGCAGAACCACCAGTCGCCGGCCGCCAGGTTCTGCTGCACGTTGGCCAGGGCGCGGCGGAAGCTCAGGGCCTCGTCGAAGGTCTCCTGGATCAGCGAACGCCCGGCCGGCCCTTCCATCATCGCCGAGGCCACGTCCAGCGAGGCGATGATGCCGTACTGCGGCGAAGTGGAGATGTGCATCATGAAGGCTTCGTTGAAGCGCGCGCGGTCCAGGCGCCGCTTGCCGCCGTCCTGCACGTGGATCATCGAGGCCTGGCTGAAGGCCGCCAGCATCTTGTGCGTGGAATGCGTGGTGAACACCAGCGGGCCGTCCTCGCCGCGGCTGGTGGCCATGCCGTAGCGGCGGTCGTAGAACTCGTGGAAGGCGGCGTAGGCGTACCAGGCCTCGTCGAAGTGCAGCACCTCGACGCTGCCGTCCAGGGCCTGCTTGATCAGCTCGGCGTTGTAGCACAGGCCGTCGTAGGTGGAATTGGTCACCACCGCCAGCCGCACCTTCGGCTCGCGGCCGCGAGCCAGGGGGTTGGCGGCGATCTTCGCGGCGATCGACTCGCGGCTGAACTCGGACAGCGGAATGGGCCCGATGATGCCCAGCTCGTTGCGCTCCGGGCACAGGTACAGCGGGATGGCGCCGGTCATGATGATCGAGTGCAGCACCGACTTGTGGCAGTTGCGGTCCACCAGCACCAGGTCGTCGCGGCTGACCATGGAGTGCCAGACGATCTTGTTCGCCGTGGAGGTGCCGTTGATCACGAAGAAGGTGTGGTCGGCACCGAAGTTGCGCGCCGCGCGGGCCTCGGCCTCGGCCAGCGGGCCGGTGTGGTCGAGCAGCGAGCCCAGCTCGGGCACCGAAACGGACAGGTCCGAGCGCAGGGTGTTCTCCCCGAAGAACTGGTGGAAAGCCTGCCCCACCGGGCTCTTGCGGTAGGCCACGCCGCCGCCGTGGCCAGGCGTGTGCCAGGAATAGTTGGACTGCGCGGTGTGCTCCACCAGGGCGCGGAAGAACGGCGGCAGCAGGCCCTCCAGATACTTGCGCGCGGCCCGCGAGACCTGGCGGGCGAGGAAGGGCACGGTGTCTTCGAACAGGTAGAGGATGCCGCGCAGCTGGTGCAGGTCGGCCATGGACTCGGCCGGCGCGTTCTCGATGGTCATCTGCTCGCCGAGGGCGAAGATCGGCAGCTGCGGCGCCCGCACCCGCGCCACGCGGATCAGCTCGACCACGTCCTGCAACAGGCGCTGGTTCTCCCCCGCCCCCTCGGCGGCGACCAGGATGCAGGCCAGGCCATGGTGGGTGGAGGCGACGATGCGCCCCTCGGTGGCACTGGCGGTGGAAAGGATGCTGAAGCCGTCCAGCTCCAGCTCGCGGGCGATGCCGCGGACGCGGTCGCCGGCGACGGTGTCGGCCTTGATGTCGCGGTGGACGATGAGGATGGGGAATTTCAGATCTTTATACATTGTGAGCCCCGAATGCTGACGGAGGCTTTCCGTCGATCCCCTGCAGCGTATGGGCTTACATTCCGCAGGGGAATAGGGTCGGCTGTTGGCTATAAGAATAGGTCGCACGGGCGAAAGGCGGGGGGTTGGGGGAGGTTGTTGGTGGTGTGGGTGTTGGGTGTTGAAGAGCGCCCTCTCCCCAGCCCTCTCCCTGAAGGGAGAGGGGGCTGTCCTGAGCGATGCGTCGGTCAGGCGCCATCCTTCCAACCCTAACCTCACCCCGTCATTCCCGCGAACGCGGGACGCGGCTCCATCGCGAACAGCGCTTGCGCTGGCCCGAAGGGGAATAACCCAGTTGCCTCAGCTTGGGTGTTTCTGCGCCGCTCCGAGTCTGCCTGGCCTTCTTGTTTCGCCCCCTCGGGCGAGTCCCTTTTGTCAAACGCCACAAAAGGAACCAAAAAGGCTTGCCCCAACATACGGGCCCGATAAAGCCGGGCTACCCTCACGAATTCCCCCGCCACGGAGGCCCGCCCCGAGGGTACGTCCCTGTAGCCCGCGGGGCTCTCGCGACATCCATGTCGCATGACCTCCTGAGCGCCGGTTTCGCTCGGCCTTCTGAAGGGGCGTTCCGGTGCGCTCGGCTGTTTCTCTGGAAGTCCCAGAGCAAACGCGCTTTTGCTTTTGCTTTTCGTAGGAGCGAGCTTGCTCGCGAACCCCGCAGTCATTGGGTTCCCGCGTTCGCGGGAATGACGAGGATGGGTTAGGAGTATCAGGATGACTCCAGATTTTCCGTCCACTCAGGACAGCCCCCTCTCCCTTCAGGGAGAGGGTTGGGGAGAGGGCGCTCTTACCCCCAACACCGCAGCCCCCGGCAAACCCCATTCGCGAGCAAGCTCGCTCCTACGAAAAGCGGGAATGACGGGGTGCGAGGACGGCGCCTAAAACACCCCCACATGACAGCCCCGCCCCACTCCGGCATCCTTGACCCTCCGCCCCGCCCCACGAGAGCGCAGATGAACCTGCCCCCCCGACAGCAAGACATCCTCGACCTGGTCCGCGAACGCGGCTACCTGAGCATCGAGGAGCTGGCCCAGCAGTTCGCCGTCACCCCGCAGACCATCCGCCGCGACATCAACCAGCTCGCCGAGCGCAGCCTGCTGCGCCGCTACCATGGCGGCGCGGCCTGGGATTCGAGCATCGAGAACACCGCCTACAACACCCGCGCCGACCAGATGCGCGACGAGAAGCAGCGCATCGCCGAGGCGGTGGCGGCGCAGATTCCCGACGACGCCTCGCTGTTCATCAACATCGGCACCACCACCGAGGCCATCGCCCGCGCCCTGCTCGGGCATCGCCACCTGAAGATCATCACCAACAACCTGCACGTCGCCGCCACCCTCAGCGCCAAGGACGACTTCGAAGTGCTGGTGGCCGGCGGCACCGTGCGCAGCGACGGCGGCGTGGTCGGCCAGGCGGCGGTGGACTTCATCGAGCAGTTCCGCGCCGACTTCGCCCTGGTGGGCATCAGCGGCATCGACGAGGACGGCAGCCTGCTGGACTTCGACTACCAGGAAGTGCGCGTCTCCCGCGCCATCATCGACAACGCCCGGCAGGTGTTCCTCGCCGCCGACTCCAGCAAGTTCGGGCGCAACGCCCTAGTGCGCCTGGGGCCGATCGGCCTGGTCGACCGCCTGTTCACCGACGCCGCGCCGCCGCCCGCCGTGGCGCGCCTGCTGGCCCAGCACAAGGTACAGCTGGAGCTGGTCTGACGCGCTTTACGTTCGAATCCGAAAATTCCCGGTAAATCAGCCGAATGGCTGGGCTTCAGCCTGGCCATCCGGCGCTCGCTCGCCTATCCTATTTTCGAATTCGAACGCATTTATGTTCATTTCCAGCCAAGAGGACGCCCCATGAGCCATTCCCACAAGCGCTCCGCTCCCCTGGCTGAGGTCTACGACCTGGCGGTGGTCGGCGGCGGCATCAATGGCGCGGGCATCGCGGCGGACGCCGCCGGGCGCGGCCTGCTCACCTTCCTTTGCGAACAGCACGACCTGGCCAGCCATACCTCCTCGGCCAGCAGCAAGCTGGTCCACGGCGGCCTGCGCTACCTGGAACACGGCGAATTCCGCCTGGTGCGCGAGGCCCTGGCCGAGCGCGAGGTGCTGCTGGCCAAGGCGCCGCACATCGTCCACCCGCTGCGTTTCGTGCTGCCGCACCAGCCGCACCTGCGCCCGGCCTGGATGATCCGCGCCGGGCTGTTCTTCTACGACCACCTGGGCCGGCGCGAGAAGCTGCCCGCCTCCCGTAGCCTGCGCTTCGGCGCCGACAGCCCGCTGCAGGAACATCTGCGCCGCGGCTTCGAGTATGCCGACTGTTCCGTCGACGACGCCCGCCTGGTGGTGCTCAACGCCATGGCCGCCCGCGAGCGCGGCGCCCACGTGCACCCGCGCACCCGCTGCGTCAGCGCGCGGCGCAGCAAGGGCCTGTGGCACCTGCACCTGGAGCGCGACGACGGCAGCCTCTATTCCATCCGCGCCCGCGCCCTGGTCAACGCCGCCGGGCCCTGGGTGGCGCAGTTCCTCCGCGACGACCTGCGCCAGCGGCCGCCCTACGGCATCCGCCTGATCCAGGGCAGCCACCTGGTGGTGCCGCGGCTGTACGAGGGCGAGCAGGCGTACATCCTGCAGAATGAGGACCGCCGCATCGTCTTCGTCATCCCCTACCTGGGGCGCTTCACCCTGATCGGCACCACCGACCGCGAATACCTGGGCGACCCGGCGAAGGTGCAGATCAGCGACGAGGAAACCGGCTACCTGCTGGCGGTGGTCAACGCCCACTTCAAGCGCCAGTTGCATCGTGAAGACATCCTATGGAGCTTCTCCGGGGTGCGCCCGCTGTGCGACGACGAGTCCGACGAGCCGTCCGCCGTCACCCGCGACTACACCCTGGCGCTGCAGGGCGCGCCAGGCGAGGCGCCGCTGCTGTCGGTGTTCGGCGGCAAGCTGACCACCTACCGCAAGCTGGCCGAGGCCGCCCTGGCCGAGCTGGCGCCGACCTTCCCGCGCCTGGGCCCGGCCTGGACCGCCGATGCCCCGCTGCCCGGCGGCGAAAACATGAGCAGCCCCGAGGACCTGGCCGTCGAACTGCTGGCCAGGCATCCCTGGCTGCCGGCCGGTCTGGCGCGGCGCTGGGCCACCAGCTACGGCACGCGCAGCTGGCGCCTGCTCGACGGGGTGAAGGGCGAAACCGAGCTGGGCGAACACCTGGGCGCCGGGCTCTACGCCCGCGAGGTGGACTACCTGTGCCGCGAGGAATGGGCCGAAGGCGCCGAGGACATCCTCTGGCGCCGCAGCAAGCTCGGGCTGTTCCTCGATGCCGCGCAGAAGCTGCGCCTGGCCGAGTACCTGGCCCGAGAACATCCGCGCAAAGCCAGCGTGCAGGTAGCCTGAGCAGGCTCAGAGCGAGGCGTTCAACTCGCTGATCAGCGCTTCGCGATGCTTGAGCGAGGCCAGCGCGCTCTCGCCCAGCCGTCCGGCCACCTCGCTGAGCAGCCCCTGGGCCAGGAGCATGAAGGCGCACATGCTGTTGCTGTAGAACAGGCTGTGGTTGGGCACGTAGAAGCTGTGCGCCGCCACCCGCGCCAACGGCGAACTCGAAGAATCGGTCAGGGCCACCACCTCGATGCCGTGGCGCGCCGCCACTTCGGCGGTGGCCAGCACGCTCGGCGTATAGGGGAAGCAACTGGCGACCACCAGCACGTCGCCGGCATCCAGTTGCGCCAGGGCATCGGCCACGCCCTGGCGGTTGGAGTCCAGCGCCGCCACGTCGGGGCGCAGCATGCCCAGGCCGTAGGACATGAACAGCGCCAGCGAGGTGAACTGGCGCATGCCGTGGATGCGCACGCGGCGCGCGCCGGCCAGCAGCTCCACCACGCGGGCGAACGCTTCCGGCTCCACCTGCTCGATCAGGCTGGCGATGTTGGCGCTTTCCTGCCGGCCCAGGCGCGTCAGGCGCGACAGGGTGCTGTCGGCGGGGGTCAGCAGCAGGCGCGAGGCCTGGTCGCTGTAGAAGCTCTTGCCCTCGGTCAGCTCGCGGCGGAACACGTCCTGGAACTTGCTGAAGCCGCCGTAGCCCAGGCGCTGGGCCAGGCGCGAGAGGGTCGAGGCGTTGACCCCCAGCTGCTCGGCCAGCTCGCTGATGGACGACACCGCGGTGCGCTGCGGCGCCTCGATCAGCGCCGTCAGCACGCGGCGCGAGCTGGCGCCCAGGGAGATGCCCGCCTCGCCGCGCTCGATGTCCTCCAGCAGTTGCTTGAGGGCTCCCAGGTTGTCGGGCAGGGCGGCGGGCGCTTGGCTCATCGTGCGGGTCCAGGTTCGGGATCGGGGCGGACACTGCCCCGGGCCTCGACCTCGCGGGTATCGGGCTGGCAGTGGACGCGCCATTCTACCGAGTTCGCCCCGATGCGGAACACGGCCGTGGCCAGGGTGTTCTCCTCGTCCGGGTCGTCCGCCGCGCGGCGGTACACCGGCAACTCGGCGTCCGCCGTGTCGCGCAGGATGGCCAGCGCCCGCTCCTCGTCCAGCAGCGCGGGCGCCCCGGCCAGCAAGGCATCGACGCGCTGCTGGCGGCTGCCGGAACTGCCGGTGATGCGCTGGCCGGCGGCGTCCAGGCCAGCATCCAGCAGGTGATTGGAATGCCCCGCCGGATGCTGGATTTCCCGCACCGCCACGCCAGAGGAACAGGCCTCGACGCTGAACAGCTGGCTCGCCCCCACCTGCCCCAGGGCATGGTGGAAGGCGCCGGCGCGCCCCGCCGTGGACAGCACGGCGACGGCCTGCGCCAGGCTCCCGGCATCCAGCACCGCCCGGGCCAGCACCTGGCGCGGCAGGCCCGCCGGGATGGCGCGCGGGCGGATGTTGTTGACCGTGCTGACCAACCCGCGTTCGTTCACCGCGAAGGTGTGGCCGGGGATCGAACCGGGGTAGACGAAGCTGGTGAAGCCCAGGCCCTGCTCGGGTTGCGCGTGGAGCAGGCCGCAGAAGCCGTCGAGCGAAGGCAGGCCATCCTCGTTGTGAGCGATCAGCCAGCCGCCTTCGGCGGGGCCGAACACCGTGGTGCAACCGTCGACGCTGGCGTCCTGGACGAAATCGCCACGGCAGTTCCACAGGAAGACTTCCTCCAGCGGCAGTTCCAGGCCGTCGGCCAGGCCGCGCAGTTCGTCCCAGATGCGCGGGAACTGCGCCTGGACCTGCGCCTGCATGCGCTGCGCCGCGGCCGAGCCGGCCCGCGCCGCCAGGCTGTGCCACAGCGGCAGCGGGCGCAGGCGCTGGTGCACCGCGTCGCGGCCGAAGCGGCCCAGGCCCAGGCCGATTTCGTAGGCGCTGCCGGAAAGGTTCAGGGGGCTCAGGCTCATGGGGCGACCTTCAGGCGACATGCTGCAGGAACTCCCGCAGGCGCGGGCTGGTGGGGTTGCCGATCAGGCTGGCGGGCTCGCCGTCCTCGGCGATGCGGCCCTTGTCGATGAAGATCAGCCGCGAGGCGACCTTGCGCGCGAAGTCGATCTCGTGGGTGACGATGACCATGGTCATGCCCTCCTCCGCCAGGTCCTTCATCACCTGCAGCACCTCGTGGCGCAGCTCCGGGTCCAGCGCCGAGGTCGGCTCGTCGAACAGCATCAGCTTGGGCTTCACCGCCAGGGCGCGGGCGATGGCCACGCGCTGCTGCTGGCCGCCGGAGAGCTCCGACGGATAGTGCCCGGCGCGCTCGGACAGGCCGACCTTGGCCAGCAGCTCGCGGGCCAGCGCCTCAGCCTCGGCCTTCTTCGCCCCGCGCACGCGGATCGGGCCGAAGGCCACGTTCTCCAGCGCGGTCATCTGCGGGAACAGGTGGAACTGCTGGAACACCATACCCGCTTCCTGGCGGATCAGGCGCTCGTCCACCTTGGGATCGTTGACCTCCATGCCGTCGACGAACAGCTCGCCGCCGGTGATCACCTCCAGCTTGTTGATGCAGCGCAGCAGCGTGGACTTGCCCGAGCCGGAGGGGCCGATGATCACCACCACCTCGCCGGAACCGATCTTCAGGTTGATGTCGTGGAGCACCTCGGTCTGGCCGAAATGCTTGGAAACCCGCTTGAACTCGATCATAGGATCTTCAGCCTCGACTCCATGCGCCGCAGCACGTAACTCAATACCAGGGTGATGACCAGGTAGATCACCGCCACCGCCGACCAGATCTCCATCGCCCGGAAGTTGCCGGCGATCACCTCCTGGCCCTGGCGGGTCAGCTCAGCCACGCCGATGACGATGAACAGCGAGGTGTCCTTGATGCTGACGATCCACTGGTTACCCAGCGCCGGGATCATCCGCCGGAAGGCCAGCGGGGCGATCACGTAGCGCAGGGTGTCGCGCCCGGACAGCCCCAGGGCCAGCCCGGCCTCGCGGAACCCGCGGTTCACCGAGAGCAGCGCGCCGCGGGTGATCTCGGCGATGTAGGCGCCGGAGTTGATCATGATGGTGACCACCGCCGCGCTGAACGGGTCGATGCGCACCGGGACCATCAGCGGCAGGGCGAAGTAGATGAACATCACCTGGACCATGATCGGCGTGCCGCGGATCAGCTCGACGAACACCAGCGCCAGGCGGCTGGAGAAGAAGCCGCCGTAGGCGCGGCCGACACCGGCCAGCAGGCCGATCACGGCGCCGCCGGCAAGGCCCAGGATGGAAATCCACAGGGTCAGCCGGGCGCCCTCGAGCAGCACCGGCAGCGCGTCCCAGATGGCGGACCATTGGAAATGCATGGGGTTCTACCTCCGGCTCACTTGGGATCGGTGCCGAACCACTTGCGGTAGATCTGCGCGTAGGTGCCGTCTTCGCGCAGCTTCTTCAGCGCGGCGTTGACCGGCTCGCGCAGCTCGCTGCCCTTGGGGAAGCCGATGCCGTACTGCTGCGCCATCATCTGCTCGCCGACGGCCTTCACCTGGCCGTCGCCGGCGGTCTTGATGTAGTAGAGGACGTTCGGCGTGTCGTGCATGGCGGCGTCGACGCGGCCGGTGCGCAGCTCCAGGTAGGCGTTGTCGACGTTGGGGAACTGGCGCAGGTCGGCGGCCTTGAGGTTGGCCTTGGCGTAGTCCGCCGCCGAGGTGCCGCTCTTCACCGCCAGGCTCTTGCCGGCGATGTCGGCCTCGCCCTTGATGCTGTCGTTGTCGGCCTTGACCATCAGCAGGAAGCCGCTGTCGTAGTAGCCGTCGGAGAAGTCGATGACCTGCTTGCGGTCTTCCTTGATGGTGATGCCGGCCAGCGCGGCGTCGACGTTGCGCGTCTGCAGCGCGGGGATGATGCCGTTGAAGTCCATCGGCTTGAGCTGGTAGGTGACGCCCATCTCCTTGGCGATGGCCGCCCACAGGTCGATGTCGAAGCCGACGTACTTGTCGCCCTGCTTGAACTCGAAGGGCACGAAGGCGGTGTCGGTGGCGATCAGCAGTTCCTTGTCGGCGGCCATGGAGCTGGCGGCGGCGAACAGGGACAGCGCGGCGAAGGAGGCTTGAAGCAGCTTTTTCATGCAGGTCTTCCTCTTGCAGGTCGGTGGATGCGCCCCGCCTGGGCGGGGCGCGCATTAGCGGCAGTTCGATCGCAACGGGCCGGGGCCCGGACTTTATTGTTTTGAGCGGCTAACCCACGGAAGGGGCTGCATGCACAGAGTGCTTTTTCGCAAAATAAACATGCAATAAATTCGATTGCAAGTATTTTTCTCACTCCTTGCCGGGGCTTTGCGGACGAGAGCCAGGCGGAATTTCGCCTGGGGCTTCTCTGTTTCGCCACTTTCAGCCGATCATGAGCTGTCCTGGCCGCGCAATGGGCACGCAACAAAAGATTGCCAAGATAAAAAATGCAATTAATATTTGCGCAATCACCCCGGAGGTCACCATGAGCCACGTCCTGCACCGCAGCCTCACCCAGCCCTACCCCACGGCCGTCCGCGGCGACGGCGCCTACCTGGTCGACAGCGAAGGCCGCCGCTACCTGGACGCCAGCGGCGGCGCGGCGGTGTCCTGCCTGGGCCACAGCGACCCGGCGGTGATCGAGGCGGTGCGCCGGCAGGTCGGCACCCTGGCCTATGCGCACAGCTCCTTCTTCACCACCGAGCCCATGGAACAGCTGGCGGACTTCCTGGTCGCCCGCGCGCCGGCGGGCATGCGCTCGGTGTACTTCGTCAGCGGCGGCTCCGAAGCGGTGGAGGCGGCGCTCAAGCTGGCCCGCCAGTACTTCGTGGAGATCGGCCAGCCGCAACGCACGCACCTGATCGCCCGCCGCCAGAGCTACCACGGCAACACCCTCGGCGCCCTGGCCACCGGCGGCAACGCCTGGCGGCGCCAGCAGTTCCAGCCGCTGCTGATCGACGTCAGCCACGTCAGCCCCTGCTACGCCTACCGCGACCAGGCCGCCGGCGAGACGCCCGAAGCCTATGGCGAACGCCTGGCCCGGGAGCTGGAAGCGGAAATCCTCCGCCTGGGCGCGGACAAGGTCATGGCCTTCGTCGCCGAGCCGGTGGTGGGCGCTACCCTCGGCGCGGTGCCCGCGGTGCCCGGCTACTTCAAGCGCGTGCGGGAAATCTGCGACCGCCACGGGGTGCTGCTGATCCTCGACGAGGTGATGTGCGGCATGGGCCGCACCGGCAGCCTGTTCGCCGCCGAGCAGGAAGGCATCAGCGCCGACCTGATCACCATCGCCAAGGGCCTGGGCGCCGGCTACCAGCCGATCGGCGCCACCCTGGTGAGCGAGCGCATCCACAATGCCATCGCCCAGGGCTCGGGCTTCTTCCAGCACGGCCACACCTACATCGGCCACGCCACCGCCTGCGCCGCGGCCCTGGCGGTGCAGAAGACCATCGAGGAACGCGGCCTGTTGGCCCGCGTGCGCAGCCTCGGCCTCGACCTGCAGCAGCGACTGCAACAGGCCTTCGGTGCCAACCCGCATATCGGCGACATCCGCGGCCGCGGGCTGTTCCAGGGCCTGGAACTGGTGGCCAAGCGCGACGGCAAGGCGCCCTTCCCCGCCGAGGCGAAGCTGCACGCGCGGATCAAGAAGGCAGCCATGCAGGAAGGCCTGCTGTGCTATCCCATGGGCGGCACCCTGGACGGCCGCCGCGGCGACCACATTCTCCTGGCGCCGCCCTTCATCCTCGAAGAGGCGCAGCTGGACGAACTGGTGGACAAGCTGCAGCGCGCCATCGACCAGGCCATCGGCAGCCTCTGAGGAAAGCCCATGAAGATCACCTCGCGCCTCACCCCGCTCACCGACGAGAACATGGACGACGAGCAGCGCCGTGTGCTGAGCGACATCCTCAGCGGCCCGCGCGGCAACCTCGACGGCCCCTTCCTGGCCTGGGTGCACAGCCCGCAGCTGGCCGACAGCGCGCAGAAGCTGGGCGCCTTCTGCCGCTACGGCACGCGCCTGGAACTGCGCCTGAGCGAATTGGCGATCCTGCTTACCGCGACCTGGTGGCAGTCCCAGGCGGAATGGCAGATCCACGAGCCCATCGCGCGCCAGGCGGGGCTGGCCGAGGGCGTGATCGAAGCGCTG
Source organism: Pseudomonas sp. A6 (assembly GCF_052367875.1). Lineage (NCBI taxonomy): Bacteria > Pseudomonadati > Pseudomonadota > Gammaproteobacteria > Pseudomonadales > Pseudomonadaceae > Pseudomonas > Pseudomonas sp. A6. The sequence continues at coordinate 4,777,540 of NZ_CP198970.1, forward strand.
CGGCGTGGTGGGGAACCGTCTTTCGAGCGGGACGATGAACGCCTGGTGTATCGCCTGGGGTGGAGTCTCTATGCCACTAAGCGGATCGAGCAGGCGCTCTATGACGAGGGCGTGGAGGCGTTCGGCGAGGCCGGGATGGTGGAACTGGTGGGGATCTTCGGCTACTACGCGCTGGTGGCCATGACCCTCAACGCCTTCGCCGTGCAGCGCGAGACGGAGGCGCCGCTGCCCTTCGCCGAGCCTTGAGCGCCGGCCCTGCCGGCGCAATCGCGGATGAATCCGCTCCTACAGGACGACGGCGTATAACCGCGAACGGTTATACGCCCTACCCCACCCCACACCATTCCCCTGCGTGCGCAACTGACTTGCAGGCCGCGCCGGGGCGCTCTTCGTAGGAGCGAGCTTGCTCGCGAATGAGCCCCGCAGCGGAGTCCGTTCGCGAGCAAGCTCGCTCCTACGAAAAGCCGTACATCCTGGAACCGTAGGAGCGGACCTTGTCCGCGATAGCCGGCGGTATCGGCGCAATTCGCGGATGGGATCCGCTCCTACGTTGTTTTCTGGCTTCCCGCGTTCGCGGGAATGACGTCGGAAAACACGAATCTCAATCCCGTCATTCCCGCGAACGCGGGAACCCAATAGACAGACGCCCCACCCACGCCATTCCCCTGTAGGAGCGCGCCCTGCGCGCGAAATCGCGGGCAGGGCCCGCGCCTACCCGGCCAGCTGCGCCTCCAGTTCGGCGATGCGTGCCTGCAGGCGTTCGCGTTCGGCGCGGGCCGGGCCTATGTCTTCGTAGACGCTGATCAGGTGCTCCGGCAGGCCGTCCTGGCGGCGGCGCTGCAGCGAGGTGCGGGCGCGCACCCAGACGTAGCGGCCGTCCTTGCGCCGGCAGCGCTTTTCCACCACGTAGCGGTCGATCTCGCCGGCCAGCATGCTGCGCAACAGCTGCAGGTTGCGCTCCAGGTCGTCGGGGTGGGTGAGTTGCTGGAAGGTCATGCCGTAGAGTTCCTCGGCGCTGTAGCCGAGCAACTCGCAGAGGCTGCCGTTGACGCGCTGCCAGGTGCCGTCCAGGCCGATGTAGGCCAGCGCGCCCCAGGTCAGCTCGAAGATGGCGCGGAAGCGCTCCTCGCTGTTGCGCAGCTCTTCCTCGGCGGCCATGCGCGCGGTGTTGTCCATGCTGATGCCGACTATCTTCACCGAGCGCCCGGCGCTGTCCTTGACCACCCGGGCGCGGGAGGCGATCCAGCGCAGCTCGCCGTCCGGGCGGTAGATGCGGAAGTCGCACTCGCAGCCGCTGCCTTCGGCGATGGCCTGGTCGTACATGGCGCGCATGGCGGCCACGTCCTCGGCCGGCAGGTGCGGCCAGAAGTCCTGGTTATGACTCACCGGCCAGCCGTAGACCTCCTCCACGTTGGGCGAGTAGGTCACCTCGTCGCTGATCAGGTTCCACTCCCAGGTGACGATGCGCGCGCTCTCCTGGGCCAGCTTCATGCGCGCCTCGCTCTCCATGATCTCGGCGGTGTAGCGGCGGCGCACGTCGGTCATCGGCAGTTCGATGGGCTCCAGCGCCTGCAGGTCGCGCACCGCCTCCTCGCCGTAGCGCAGCCAGATCCAGTTGACCTTGAGGAAGGCGGCCAGCTTGCGCAGGTTGTCGTAGTCGATCTCGCCGCCGCGCGTCCACTTGTGCACCGCGGTGCGCGAGATGCCCAGCGCGGTGGCCACGGCCTGCAGGGTCAGCTTGTTGAGCTCGAGCAATTCCTTGAGGCGGAAGGCGAAGCTGTTTTCCGTCATGCGCGGTCCTGTCCTGGAAGAAGCCTGGAGCCGCAGTATACACAGTTGTAAACCACCGGATTACAGCAAACCCCGGGGCGCACGGCCGTGCGCCCCGCCCGCTCACGCCAGGCCGGCCAGCTTCAGCCAATGGGCGTAGAAGCCCTCGGCCACGCGGTTCAGTTCAGCCACCTTGCGCGGCAGGTCGGCGAGCATCACCTCGGCGCTTTCCTGGCTCGGCTGGCTGGGGTCCAGGTACTGCGGCCAGCCGTTGATCCAGCCGCTGACCAGCTCCTCGGTCATCTCCGGGTGGCCCTGCAGGCCGAGGACGAAGCCGCCCCAGGAGAAGCCCTGGTTGGCGCACCAGGGGCTGGACAGCAGGTGCTCGGCGCCCTCGGGCAGCTCGAAGGCATCGCCGTGCCACTGGTAGATCGGGAATTCCTCGGGCAGGTGCGCCAGCCACGGACTCGCGGACTCCAGGCGGCGCATCGGCTGCCAGCCCATCTCGGTGTAGCCCTGCTGGCGGATCGACGCGCCGAGGGCCTTGGCCAGCAACTGGCCGCCCAGGCAGTGGCCGATCAGCGGCACCCGGCGCTCGATGAAACGGCGCAGCGCCGCCACCTCGGTGCGCAGCCAGGGCAGGTCGTCGTTCACGCTCATGGGGCCGCCCATGATGGCCACGGCCTTCGGGCGCTCCAGGTCGTAGCCGTCCAGCTCGCCGTGGTCGGCGCGGCGCACCTCGAAGCCCAGGCCGGCGCGGTCGAGCACGCGGGCCAGGTGGCCCGGCGGGCAGAAGTCGGCGTGGGTCAGGATCAGGATATCGGTCATGCTTACCTCCGCGCGGCAGTCTGCCGCAAAAGGCGCGCGACCATAACCCCCAGCGCGCCCGCGGGCAGGCCCGCACCGCCTTCCGGCGGCGCGGGCGCATTGGGTTCATGGGAGTGGGAAGCCACCGGCCGACGCGGCCTGGCGGCGAGACGAACGTGTTGGATCAGGGACGCAGGCTGCTCACTTCCTGGGTAACCCCCCAGCCGTCGAGCACACCTCCGAGCGGCGCCACGACTTCCTCCAGGTCGTGTTCGAATGCGCCGATCGCCGCGTGGGTGGCGAACATCACCTTGCTGATCTGCAGGTTCCAGCCACCGTCGGAACGGGCTTCGACCTGGGCCCTCAGGGATTCGCCGCGGAATTGCCGGGCGGCCTGGCGGGCGTTCTGTTCATCGGGAAAGATGGCGAAGAAGTCGATGGGATGAATGCGGGCGAAATCGAAGCCCCCTTCCTTCATCCGGCGCAGCACATTGACACTGATATCCTCCGAGAGGGGCTTTTCCATGGTACGCACCTCCTTTCGAGACGTTCAGGGTTTCACCTAGTTTCCCAGCCGATGCGGGCCCGGCTTGCAGCCGAACCCGCGGCGGGCACTTCGCTGTGCCACAGGAAACGCCAAAAATGCTTCAACGTCCCCCAATTGGTCGCCAAAGGTCTTGAACTGGCAGGCAGGAAGGCCCGTCTGCCGGCGACCAACAGTTTCAGCGTAGCGTCTATGCAGGCCGAATGCCGCCCTACCGGTCAGTCGGTACGTTCGGCGGCGACGGGCGGCAGCGCCGCGGGGCGCGTCGCCAGCAGCAGGGCCGCCAGCACCAGGGCCATGCCCAGGGCGTGGCTGGCGCCGAAACGCTCGCCCAGCAGGCTCACGCCGACCAGCGCCGAGCCCACCGGCATCAGCCCGGTGAACAACCCGGCGGTGCTGGCCGGCACCCGGGAGATGCCGCGGTACCACAGCAGGAACGACAGCACGCTGGCGCTCAGGGCGTAGAACAGCGTCCAGCCCCAGGTCGCCGTCGGCACCGCGCGCCAGTCCAGCGCCCGCGCCTCGGGCAGCGCCAGGGGCAGGAACAGCAGCAGCCCGGCGAGGTTGACGCCCAGGGCCATGGTCCAGGGGTGCAGGTGCAGCGACAGGCGCCGCGAGTAGATGGCGAACAGCGCCTCGGCGAGCACGGCGCCCAGCACCAGGGCATTGCCCGGCACGCCGCTCTGGCCGCCCGCCGGGCGCTCCAGCAGGTTCAGCGCGGCGATGCCCAGCACCGCCAGGGCGATGGCCAGCAGGCCGCGCGGCTCCAGGCGCTCGCGCAGCCACAGCCAGGCCAGCAGGGCGATAACGCTGGGCGTGGCGCTGGTGATGATGCCGGCGCTGGTCGCCGAGGTCAGTTGCACGCCATGCAGCATGCAAATGCTGAACAGGAAGCAGCCGAAGAAGGCCTGCAGGAACAGCCCGCGGCAGGCGCCGCCATCCAGCCCCGCGCGCACCCGCGGCAGGGCCAGCCCGGGCAGCAGCACCAGGCTGGCGATGAGGAAGCGCAGCAGGGCGAACAGGTAGACGGGCAGCTCTTCCAGCACCAGCTTGCCGATGGCGATGTTGCCGCCGACCAGCAGCATCGACAGGGCCAGGCAGAAATAGGCGAAAGGCATGGCGGCTTCCTTGCGGCGGGCGAAGGGAAAGGCGGCCGACTTCCTACGGCCGCGGACCAGCCCTACAGCATCCGGGCTGCACCCCATGGGTGCAAGCCCCTTTCCGTCACTCGCGGCTGAGCCAGCCCATCACCCAGCGGTTGAGCGCCGGCGGCGACAGCTGGCCGGACCAGTACATCGCCCGGAACAGCGCGCCGATGGGCCGGTGCACCCCGCTGCGGTGGGCCTGGCGCCAGGCCGCCGCGGCGATGTCCTCGGCCCGCAGGTGCAGGCCCAGGCGGCGCAGCACCGGCGGCTCGTAGCCCTGGCTGGTGACCATGGGCGTGCGCACGAAGGGCGGCATCAGGTCGGCGACGCGGATGCCATGGCGCCGCCACTCCAGTTCCAGCGCCTCGGTGAAGCCGCGCACGGCGAACTTCGAGGCCGAGTAGGTGGCCATCTCCGGCACCCCGTACAGCCCCGACGCCGAGCCCATGTTCAGCACCTGGGCGCCGGGCGTGGCCTTGAGGTGCTCGAAGGCGGCATGGCAGCAGTTGAGCAGGCCCTGCACGTTGATCGCCAGCAGGCGGGCGTGGTCCTGCGCGGGGATTTCCTCGAAGCGGCCGAAACGCAGGATGCCGGCGCAGTTGAACAGCAGGCGCAGGCAGCCGTCGCCGGCGCCGACGAAGTCCGCCAGCGCCTCGCGCACCGCCGCCGCGTCGGTCACGTCCAGCGCCCGCTGCCAGGCGCCGCCCAGTTCGGCGGCGAGCCCGGCCAATGCCTCGACGTTCAGGTCCAGCAGGCCGACGCGCCAGCCGCGGGCATGGAACAGCCGCGCGCTGGCCGCGCCTATGCCGGAGGCCGCGCCGGTGATCAGGATGCTGTGCATCAGCGCCCTCCCCCGAGGTACCGGCCGAGGAAGCCCGCCACCTCGCCCAGGGCCTGGTCGGCGATGCGCAGCACCCCGGCGTGGGCCTGGAACACGTGCCAGCAGTCGCGGTAGCGCTGCAGGGTGACGTCCACTCCCCGCTTACGCGCCGCGCCGGCCAGGCGCAGGCTGTCGTTGCGCAGCACTTCGTCCTCGCCGACCTGGATCAGCAACGGCGGCAGCCCGGCCAGGTCGGCGAACAGCGGCGACAGCTGCGCCGAGTCGCGCGCCACGCCGGGCGGGCAGAACATCGCGATAGCGCTTTCCACCCAGGCGCGGCTGATCAGCGGGTCGCCGGCCTTTGGCTGGTGCCACTGGCTGCAGCTGACGTCGGTGACCGGCGAGAACACCACCAGCGCGCCGGGCAACGGCAGGCCGCGTTCCTTCAGCGCCACGGCCAGTTGCAGGGTCAGGTGGCCGCCGGCCGAATCCCCGGCCACGGCCAGCCGCGCCGGGTCCTGGCCGCGCGCCAGCAGCGCCTGGTACACCGCCAGGGCATCTTCCAGCGGCGCCGGGAAGCGGTGTTCCGGGGCCAGGCGGTAGTCCGCCGCGCACACATCGAGGCGGCCCAGGCGCGCCAGGTTGGCGGTGATCGCCCGGTGCGTGGCCGGCGAGCCCGCCAGGTAGGCCCCGCCGTGCAGGTAGAGCAGCGTGCGGCCTTCGCCCCGGCCCGCGCGCTGCCATTCGCAGGGCACCCCGGCGATGACTTCCGCACCGCGCTGCACGCCGCGTGGGGTCAGGGTGGCGGCAGTAAGCGCGCTCAGCACCCGGCGCTGCATCGACACCGGGATCGACGGGCGCATCAGCCCGCGGAACAGCAGGCGCAGGGTGCCGCGCAGCAGGCCGGCCAGCAGGCGTTGCGAGGCGGAAACGGGCGGTGCGAACTCAACGGGCGCATTCATAGTCGGCGAACTCCGGCTGGCGGGTCTGTTGGCGGTAGCGGAAGGTGAAGCCCGGCCAGTTGTTGGTGTTGCGGCCGGCGGCGGTCTTGTACCAGCTGTCGCAGCCGCTCTCCCACACGGTGTGCTGCAGGCCGTGCTGCAGGGCCTGGTTGTAGGCGCGCTGCACCTCGGGCTTCACGTCCAGGTAGCGCAGGCCCTGGCGGTCCAGGTGGCGCAGGCAGGCCAGCACGTAGGGGAACTGGCTCTCCAGCATGTAGACGATGGAGTTGTGCCCCAGGTTGGTGTTCGGCCCGTAGAGGATGAACAGGTTGGGGAAGCCGGCGACGCTGATGCCCTTGTAGGCCTCGGCGCCCTCGGCCCAGGCCTGTTCCAGCCAGCGCCCGCCCAGGCCCTGGACGCGCAACGGGGCGAGGAACTCGGTGGCGGCGAAGCCGGTGCCGAAGACGATGGCGTCCACCGGGTGGCGCTGGCCGTCGCGGGTGACGACGGCGTCCCCGGTCACCCGCTCGATGCCGCTGTCGATCACCCGCACGTTGTCCCGCGCCAGCGCCGGGTAGTAGTCGTTGCTGATAAGGATGCGCTTGCAGCCCAGCGGGTAGTCCGGGATCAGCCGCCGGCGCAGCTGCGCGTCGGCGATGCCGCGGCGCAGGTTCAGGCGGAAGCTCAGCTGCATGAACTTCATCAGCGGCGGGAAGGTGGAAAAGGCCAGTACCCGCGCCTCGTGCTGCAGGTACTTGAGGCCACGGTCCAGGCGCTGCAGCCAGGGCAGGCGCGCCTTCAGGCGGCGTTCCCAGGCGGCGTAGGGGCGGTCCGGCTTGGCGATCACGTAGGGCGCGCTGCGCTGGAACAGCAGCAGCTCGGCCACCTGCGGGGCGATGCGCGGGACGAACTGGATGGCGCTGGCGCCGGTGCCGATCACCGCCACGCGCTTGCCGCGCAGGTCGGCGCGGTGGTCCCAGCGCGCCGAGTGGAAGGCCACACCCTTGAAGCCGTCGAGCCCGGCGATGCGCGGGTACAGCGGCCGGCTCAGCTGGCCGGTGGCGCAGACCAGGGCGCGGGCGCGCAGCGTCTGGCCGTCGGCGCAGCGCACCTGCCATTCCCCGGCGGCCTCGTCGAAGCTGGCATCCACCGCCTCGCAGCCGAAGCGGATGCGCTCGCGCAGGCCGTACTTGTCGGCGCAGTGGCGCAGGTAGTCGAGGATTTCGGCCTGCGGGGCGAACTTGCGGCTCCAGTCGGCCTTGGGCTCGAAGGAGAAGGAATACAGGTGCGAAGGCACGTCGCAGGCGGCGCCGGGGTAGCTGTTCTCGCGCCACACGCCGCCGACGTCGGCAGCCTTTTCGAGGATCAGGTAGTCGTGGATGCCGGCCTGTTGCAAGCGGACGGCCAGGCCCAGGCCGCCGAAGCCGGCGCCGATGATCAGCACGCGCAAGGGTGCCGGATCACGGGAAGTATTGTGCATTGTTGTGCTCCCGGTTTGGCTGGACGGCGGCCGCGCGGGGCCTGCCGTCATCCGCCGCGCTGGCGGATGAGCATAGGCTAGTGCCGCCGGCGGCGCCGGTTTATGGCATAGTCGGACATTAAATTGTGATTTCCGGACAAGACGGAGCCCGCGATGCCCGACCAGCCCCGGCCCAGCCGTCGCAGTGCCCTGAGCGTGCAACTGCTCACCCAGTTCGGCCTCGACCATGGCCTGGCGCTGGAGGACTGCCTGCACGGCAGCGGCCTGGACCTGGCAGTGCTAGCCGACCCGGCCCGCGAGATCGACGCCGCCTGCGAACTGCAGGTGCTGCACAACCTGGCGCAACGGCTGCCCGCCGGCAGCGGCCTGCAGGCCGGCCTGCGCTACCACCTGAACACCTACGGCATCTGGGGTTTCGCCCTGCTCAGCAGCCCGACCTTCCGCAGCGCCGCCCTCCTCGGCCTGCGCTACCTGGGGCTGACCTACGTGTTCACCCGCCTGGAATTGCTGGAGGACGGCGCCGAGGCCCACCTGCTGCTGGACGACAGCGACGTGCCGGAGGACGTCCGCGCCTTCGCCTGCGAGCGCGACCTGGGCGGCGTGCTGCGCATCCAGCGCGACCTCACCGGGCGCCCGCTGCCGATCCTGCGCGCCGAATTCCGCCGCCCCCGACCTGCCGACGGCAGCCTGTACCTGGCCGAACTGGGCGTGGAACCGGCGTTCGGCCAGCCCGCCAACCGCATCGTCTTCGCCAGCACCGCCCTCGACCTGCCGCTGCCCGGCGCCAACCCGCAGGTGGCGCGGCACTGCGAGGAAGAGTGCCGCGCACTGCTGGCCCGCCGCCAGGAACTGGGCGGCCTGGCCGGGCGCATCCGCGACCGCCTGCTGCGCACGCCCGGGCGCCTGCCGGACATGGAGCAGGTGGCGGCGGAACTGCACATGACCTCGCGCACCCTGCGCCGCCGCCTGCAGGACGAGGGCAGCAGCTACCGCGCCCTGCTCGACGAGGTGCGCCAGGCCCTGGCCGAGGAACTGCTGGGCACCGGCGCCATCCGCCTGGAAGAGATCGCCGAGCGCCTGGGCTATGGCGAGGTGTCCAACTTCATCCACGCCTTCAAGCGCTGGAAGGGCGTGCCGCCGGGGCGTTTCCGCGGGCGCTAGGCCTCGATGCCCAGTTGGCGCAGGGCCTCTTCCAGGTGCTCGATGAAGGCGAGGATCTTGCGCGTGGCGCGCCTGTGGCTGGGATAGACGGCGAGGATGCGCTGGCCGAAGGCGTCGGGGTCGAAGTGGTAGTCCTCCAGCACGCTGCACAGGCGCCCGTCGCGCAGGTAGGGCTGGACGCTCCACAGCGGGCAGGGCATCAGGCCCCTGCCCTTGAGGCAGGCGGCCAGCAGCAGTTCGTGGTTGTCGCTGGTCAGGCGCCCCTCGCGCAGGATGGAGAAGCGCTCGCCGTCGCGCTCCAGCCACCAGCGGGTGTCCAGCGCCGGGTGCCAGTAGGTCAGGCGGTCGTGCTCGGCCAGTTCCAGCGGGTGCAGCGGCTCGCCGCGGCGCGCCAGGTACTCGGGGCTGGCGCAGAGCACCAGGCGGTTCGCCACCAGCGGCCGCACGATCAGCCCCGGCAGGTTGCTGTGGCCCAGGCGCAGGGCCAGGTCGTAGCGGCCGTCGAGCAGGTCGACGTAGCTGTCGCTGAGGTCCACCTGCAGGCGCAGTTGCGGGTGCTGGATGAGGAAGTCGGCGCAGACGTCATTGAGGAAGGCCGCGCCGAAGGCCAGCGGCGCGGTGATCCGCAGGCTGCCGCGCAGGCTGTGCTGCAGCTGGCCGATCTCCTCGGCGGTCTCGTGCATGCGCGCCAACACCTCGCGGGCGCTGTCCAGGTACAGCTGCCCGGCCTCGGTCAGGGCCATGCTGCGGGTGGTGCGCTCGAACAGGCGCGCGCCGAGGCTGGCCTCCAGCTGGCCGATGGCCTTGGTCACCGCCGAGGGCGTCTTGCCCAGTTGCTCGGCGGCGCGGCTGAAACTACCGGTCTCGGCGCAGGCGACGAAGAGAGCGAGGCTGCTGAACCTGTCCATATTCTTTCCAGATTTTCACAAGTCTTGTGCCAGCGACTGGCTTTCGGGAAATAGCCCCGGGCCATTAGCCTCTTGCCCAGACCAATAAAAATCAACCACCAAGCAAGGGGGAAGCATGCGAAGGCTCATCAAGGGCGCACTCGCTGTCGCAATCGCACTGGGCACTTTGGAAGCCCACGCACAAACCGCCGACCTGATCCTGTACAACGCCAAGGTCTTCACCGCCGAGCCCGGGCAGCCGCTGCAGCAGGCGCTGGCCATCGCCGGCGACAAGGTGCTGAAGGTCGGCAGCGACCAGGAAGTGCGCGCCCTCGCCGACGCCCACAGCCGCCAGGTGGACCTGGGCGGCAAGCTGCTGATGCCCGGCTTCATCGACAGCCACTCGCACGCCATCTTCGGCGGCCTGGAGCTGATCGCCGCGAGCATGGAGGACGAGCAGGTCGGCCTCGACGAACTGGCGCAGCGTTTGCGCGAGGCCCGCGACAACGGCAAGGCCCGGGTCGGCGACATCCTGGTGCTGAACGGCATGCACTCCAGCTACTGGTCCCAGGCCGAGGGGCTGGCAAAGATTTTCAATGCCGGCGAATGGGCCCAGGTGCCCATCGTGCTCATCGGCAGCGACCACCACACCGCCTGGGCCAACGCCGCCATGCTGCGCCGCGCCAAGCTGGACGCGGCGCTGGTGCGCTCGCTGCCGGCCACCGAGCAGCAGAACATCGGCCACGCGCCGGACTTCACCCCCAGCGGCTTCGTCGTCGACTCCGGCTTCGACCGCGTCGCCGCAGCCATGCCCGCCGCCGACCAGCAGACCCTCGACCGCGCCGGCCTGGCCGCCGTGCGGTACAACAATAGCCTGGGCATCACCGCCTGGATGGACCCGGCGGCCAACGGCAGCCCAGGCCAGGCGCTGTTCGACATCAAGCCCACGGAACGCACCGTCGGCGTGTTGCCGGTGTACCGCGACCTGGCGCAACAGGGCCGGCTCAGCGCCCACGTCGCCGCGCTGCTGGTGGTCAACCCGAAGAGCCGCCCGGCGGACCTGGCGGTGATCGACAAGGTGCGCCAGCAGTTCCAGGGCATCCCCAACCTCAGCCTGCCGGGCATCAAGGTGTTCGCCGACGGCGTGCTGGAATATCCGGCGCAGTCCGCCGCGCTGCTGGAGAACTACAACAACCTGCACAAGCCCGGCGAGCTGCTGCTCGATCCGCGGCACTTCGGCGAGCTGGTCAGCGCCGCCGACGCCCGCGGCTGGCTGGTGCACATCCACGCCATCGGCGACCGCGCGGTGCGCGAATCGCTCAACGGCATCGCCCAGGCGCGCAAGGACCGGCAAAGCGGCGTCACCCACTCCATCACCCACCTGCAACTGGTCAACCCGGCGGACTTCCCGCGCTTCAGGCAACTAGGCGTGATCGCCTCGATGCAGCTGGACTGGGCCACCGCCGAGGACTACACCCTCGACCTGGTCAAGCCCTACATCGCCGACGACGCCTTCCGCTACATGTACCCGGCCAAATCGCTGCTGGACGCCGGCGCCACCATCGCCGGAGCCAGCGACTGGCCGGTGTCCACCCCCGACCCGCTGAAGGCGATGTACCAGGCGGTGACGCGCCAGGGCCCGAAGGGCGTGCTCAACCCCGAGCAGCGCATCGACCGCCAGGCCATGTTCTACGCGTACACCGCCAATGCCGCGAAGGCCATCGGCCTGGGCGAGAAGATCGGCAGCCTGGCCCCCGGCAAGCAGGCCGACCTGGTGGTGCTCGACCGCGACCTGTTCAGCGTCCCCGACGCCGAACTGGGCGAGGCCAAGGTGCTGCACACCCTGTTCGGCGGCCGCGAGGTCTACCGCGCCGACGGCCAGGAAGCGCTCTGACGCCGTTCGCTCCAATGCCGGGCTGAAGCCCGGCCCTTCCCGCCGCCCCTTCCCTTTCGCTTCCCGGCTCGCCGGCGGGAGGGGGCTGCGCGGGCTTTTTTCCTGCCCACACAAGCACAACAAAGGGTAAGTCCATGAAGTACAAAGCACTCGTCCTCGGCGCGGCGCTCGCCTGCGCGCCTTTCACCAGCAGCCATGCGCTGGAGCTGACCGAGGACCTCTCGGTCCAGCTGGAGGCCACCCTGGCCAGCGACTACCGCACCCGCGGCATCTCGCAGACGCAGAACGACCCGGCCATCCAGGCCGCCGCCACCCTGCAGCACAGCAGCGGCCTGTACCTGGGCGTGTGGAGCTCCAACGTCGACTTCGGCTACGGCCTGAAGACGCGCCAGGAGCTGGACTACTACGCCGGCTGGTACTGGCAGGCCACCGACGCGGTGAGCCTGGACCTGGGCTACATCCAGTACCGCTACCCGAAGGAAGGCCAGTTCAACCAGAGCGAGGTCTACGCCGTCCTCAACGCCTACGGCTTCGAGCTGGCCAGCTATTACTCCAAGGACATCACCACCTACGTCGGCAAGGACCAGAGCCAGCTCTACAGCTACGTTGGCTACGGCTTCGAGCTGCCGGCCGGGTTCCAGGCCAAGCTGCGCTATGGCCGCAACGACGCCAAGGACCCGCTGTACCTCGCCGGCGACGGCGGCACGCGCAGCACCTATCACGAATGGGAGGCGAGGCTGGACAGGGAGTTCGCCGGCATCGACTGGTCGCTGAGCTACATCGACACCGACCTGTCGCAGAGCGAATGCTTCAACTGGCAGGGCTTCAAGGACATCTGCACGGCGACCGTGGTGGCGCGGGCGACGAAGCGGTTCTGACGTCGCGGCGGGTCTCGCGCGGCCGGGGAGCGATCGCGGACGGAGTCCGCTCCTACACGTAGGGCGCCTACGCTGCCCACGCCATTCCCCTGCGCGCTCCTACGAAAAGCCATGCGCCCTGGACGCCGTAGGAGCGGACTCTGTCCGCGATAGCCGGACATCCCGGCGCGATTCGCGGATGAGATCCGCTCCGCCCTGACTCAAACGAAAAGGCCGCACATCCTCGGATGCACGGCCTTTTTTGCTTCCCCCGGCTCTCACCTGGCCGAGGCGGCCTCACGCCGGCCCGGGCTGCGCAGCGCCGGCGTCTCGCTCAGCGGCATGCTCTCGGGCCGGTAGCCCAGGCGCAGGCCGCCCCAATGGCGGCCGTTGACGAAGATCGGCACCGACAGGTCGTGCATCTGCTCGCCGGTGTCACGGCAGTAGGTCTGCAACAGCAGCGCCTGCTGGTGGCTGCCGCAGCGGATCCCGGTGCGGTCGTCGAACAGGCGCTTGCTGCGGCTCTTCAGGCGGTCCACCTCGGGGTCGCCGGTCGGTGCCTGTGCGAAGGCGCGGTTGTGCGTCGGCACGTAGCCCTCGGCGGTGCAGGCGATGGCGAACACCAGGCCCTCGTGGCGCTGCAGCAGGTCTTCCTGGATCTTCGGCAGCACCTCGTCGGTGTAGCGGTCGAAGCGCGTGCTGTACTTCTGCGGCTCGGTGCCCGGGATCGGCTGGTAGTGGCGGTCGAACAGGTCCTCGGCGGAAATCCGCCCGTCCTCCAGGTCGGCGGCGAAGCGCGCGCCTATGCTCGATGCACCTTCGCGGGCCAGGTCGTAGACGCGCTGGTGGTAATCGTCCAGGCCCACTTCGGCCAGGCGCTCGCTGATGGCCTCGGCCTGGGCCTCCAGGTGCACAGCGGCGTCGGCCAGGCGGTGGGTCTGCTCGTCGCTGACGCGGATGTCGGCGCGCATGCGCTCCACCGCGGCGAACAGGTTGTCCAGTTGGTGGCGGTTGATCTCCGCGCCTTCGGCGATCTCGGTGATCTGCCGCTCGACGCCAGCGGCCAGCCCGGCGATGCCTTCCAGCTGCCCGCCGGTGCGCTCCACCTGGGCCACGCCTTCGTCGAGGTCGGCGGCCAACTGGAGGATCTGCTCGGCGACCTGGGCGGTGCGCTGCTGGATGTCCTCGACCATCTGCCCCACCTCCTCGGTGGCCTCGGCGGTACGCGCAGCCAGCCCGCGCACCTCGTCGGCGACCACCGCGAAGCCGCGGCCGTGCTCGCCGGCGCGGGCCGCCTCGATGGCGGCGTTGAGGGCCAGCAGGTTGGTCTGGCTGGCGATCGACTGGATCACCTGGGTGACGCGCTGGATGTCCTCGCTGCGCTGGCTCAGCGCCTCGATCAGCGCGCGGCTTTCACCGGCGCGGCCGCTGAGCTGGTGCATGCGGGCGATGGCCTGCTGCAGCTCGCTGCGCCCGACATCGCTGCCGGCGCGGGCCTGGGTGGCGGCGTCCATGGCCTGGCGCGCCAGGGAAGAGGTGGCGCGCTCGGTATGAATCATCACCTCGGCGCTGCCGACGATCTGCTCGGCCGCCGCCAGTTGCGACTCCAGGCGCTCCACCAGGCGCTGCACCGAGTAGGACACGCCGGCGGCGGACAGCGCGTTGTGGCTGGTGCTGTGCGACAGGTCGCGGGTCAGCGCGGCCAGCTCCGGCGCGGCGGCGGATACGCCGGGCAGGCTGCGCCGCTGGCCGACGAACCACGGCAGCCAGAGCAGCGCGAAACCGAGCAGCAGGCACAGCGACAGCGGCCAACCGCCCAGCGACTGGGCGATGAACAGCGCGAGAAGGCCGGTGGTCTGCAGGGAAAGAACGAGGAAGATACGCGAACGCGTCGGGTCCATGAGGGCACCTCTCCAGCCATCGCCCGCCCCGTGGAACACCCGGGTTGGCGCAGGCCCTGAATTATTGTTGTCAGGACCATTAGGCGACCATTTGCCGGCCGCGGCTATCGTCCCTTAGTCGGTAGTGTGGCCGTCATTGCGAGGCGGTGCACTGTTGCGATTCGGCCTGAAGTGCAGCACGCACGCTGTCACGCTCCCCTACCCGCTCGACGAAGCGCGCCAGCGCCGGCCAGCGCGCCAGCTCGATGCCCAGGCGCTGCGTCCAGCCCAGGACGGTGAACAGGTAAGCATCGGCCACGCTGAAGCCTTCGCCCAGCAGGTGACTGGAGCGCTCCAGGACCGGCGCCGTCTGTGCCAGGCGCTTGCCGACCTGATTGCGGAAGCGCGTCTTCAGCGCCTCCGGCAGCTCGCCGTCGAACAGCGGGTTCATGCCGGCATGGATCTCGCTGCCGATGAAGTTCAGCCACTCCTGCAGCCGCGCCCGCGCCAGGCCGCCCGGCGCCGGCGCCAGCCCCGCCTCGGGGCGCAGGTCGGCCAGGTACTGGAGGATGGCCGGCCCCTCGGTGAGTACCTGGCCGTCGTCCAGTTGCAGGGCGGCGACATAGCCCTTGGAGTTGATGGCGAGGTAGTCGGCGCCGTCGGCGGTGCGCTTGCTGCGGTTGTCCACCCGCACCAGTTCGAAGGGCAGGCCCAGCTCGCGCAGGGTGATGTGGGAGGCCAGGGAACAGGCGCCGGGGGCGTAGTACAGCTTCATGGAGAACTCCTTGCGTCGATGGTGCGCAGGAGTATCCGCAGAGCGGTATATCTTTTAAAGAAGGGAGAAAAATGGTGTATAGGTACAAAAAATATACTTTGCGCCCGCCATGAGGAGCCGGCCATGAAGAAGAACGTCTCCGGTTGTTCGGTGGAAGAAGCCATGCACCTGCTGGGCGGGCGCTGGCGCCTGCTGCTGGTGTCCTATCTGCTGGACGGCCCCAAGCGCTTCAACGAACTGCGCCGCGACATGCCGAACATCTCCCAGCGCATGCTGACCCTCGACCTGCGCGCCCTGGAGGACGCCGGCCTGGTGACGCGCACGGTCTACCCGCAAGTGCCGGTGAAGGTGGAATACCGCCTGAGCGAGGATGGCGAACGCCTGCGCAAGGTGGTGGAGGTGGTGAAGGAGTTCGGCCTGTGGCTGAAGGCCCGGGCGCCGGCCGACGCCGCCGCGGACTGAAAGCGCGCGGCCTGGGGGCCGCGCGGGATGGGGCTCAGTTGCTGGCGCCGGACTGGTAGCTGTTCACCACGCAGCCATTGGCGTCGTAGTTGATGCTGAAGAAGTTCAGGTACTTGTCGTTCCAGTAGGTGCTGCTGCCGGCGCCGTGGGCGCTGGCCTGCTTGCTCGGGGTGCCGAACATGCTCTCGATTTCCTTGCGGCTCATGCCCGGGACGATTTCCTTGCGCACCATGGCGGTCCGCAGGTCGCGCTCGGAAAGCCCGGTGGAGCAGCCCGGCCGCTCCTCCGAGCCGCCCACCACGGTCACCCGCGTGCCGCCGGCCGGCGCCGGGGCCGCCGGCTGCTGCGCCGGATAGGCCCCCGCCGGAGCGTAATCCGCAGCCGGCGCCTGAAGCGCCGGCTGCGCCATCACCGCCCCCTCGCCGCCGCCACTGGGCCGGCGGTTCTCCACGTTCAGCTCGACGCCGGCGTTGCCGCCGTTGGGGCAGGCCTGCTTGGTGAAAGTCACCTTGCCCTGCGCATCGACGCATTTGTAGATCGTATCCGCCTGCGCCCAGGCGGCGCAGAACAGCAGCGGAACAGCAACGAGAACACCCTTCATACAGCCTCCCTGGCTGATCAATGGCAGATTGACACCTCAGACCGCCGCGCCGGCGAAAGTTCCAAGGCCGATACACGAAATCCTAACCGCATCGCCAGGAATAACCCACGCCCGGGGGCTCCGTGCTTTCTGCCAGCGTCCCTTCACCGATCCCGCGCCTGCCCCGCCGCCACGGCCTGCCCTGGCCGGCACGAATACTGGAGAGCCCCAGCAGCTACCAGGGAAGTAGCGGCCAGCCCTGCATCACCCATGCCTCCCTCATCCGCGTGGACCAGGGCCTGGTGCAGGCTTGCCAGCAGAAGGATTGCGCCACGACTCAACCTTCACCCCGTAGTGTTCCGAAATGCGTGCTCTTCATTGGTTTATCGCTCTTTTACTTCTCGTGCTGATCGTTCCCCTCGCCCACGCCGATGACCTCGGTATCCCGCAGTGGCGCCGCTACGCGCCCGCATCGGCCCAGCAGGCACCGACGGGCC
The DNA here is from genome assembly GCF_052367875.1 of Pseudomonas sp. A6. Taxonomy (NCBI): domain Bacteria; kingdom Pseudomonadati; phylum Pseudomonadota; class Gammaproteobacteria; order Pseudomonadales; family Pseudomonadaceae; genus Pseudomonas; species Pseudomonas sp. A6. The sequence goes on from NZ_CP198970.1 coordinate 4,794,040, forward strand.
AGCCCGGCGCCGTCAATCCGGACACGCGCCAGCTCATCGTCGCCCGCGCGCACCAGCTCGTCGGCCAGCGCTACCGCTGGGGCGGCGAATCGGAGGAAACCGGGTTCGATTGCAGCGGCCTGCTGGTCTACCTGTATCGCAGCGTCGCCGACCAGCGCCTGCCACGCACCACCCGGTCGATGGTTGCGCGGCGCGACGCGACTATCGCCCGCCACGAACTACAGCCTGGCGACGCCGTGTTCTTCAGCCACAACGGCAGCGATAGAGTCAGCCACGTCGGCCTCTACATCGGCGACAACCGCTTCATTCACGCCCCCAGCACGGGCAAGAAGATCCGCATCGACTCCCTCGCCTTCCCCTACTGGAAGCGTGCCTACGTCACCGCGCGCAATTTCAGCGGCTGACGGAATCGGCGCCATCGGGAATATCACCGCCCAGGTGCGGGCGTAGACGCAGTGAAACCAACGGAATAGCGCCGGGACCGCCCGTGGAGCCGAGGGCGCAGGCCTGGGTTGCCGATCTTCTGCGGAGGCCCAACCGAGCCCCAGCCGGCGTGGCGGGATGCGTTTGGCCGATGGAAAGGCGTTTGCCTGCGTTGAGGGCTGGTATCGGGGGTTTGCTGCTGGATCACCGTCCAGGGCCATCGAGGCCCTGGACGGTGAAGGTCCCGATCCAGTGAGTGGAAAGGCTGCTCCGCTTGAGTGAACGGCATTGCAGCCTAGATCGGGCTGACTCGTCAGCTCAGGCCGATCACTGCTTGGCCTGGGCTTCCACTTCGGCTTCCACTTCGGCTTCCACGCGACGGTTGACGGCGCGGCCTTCGGCGGTGCCATTGTCAGCGACCGGACGGCTCTCACCATAACCCACGGCGCTCACGCGGCCGCCTTCCACGCCGTACTCGTTGACCAGCACGTCACGAACGGCGTTGGCACGACGCTCGGACAGCCTCTGGTTGTAGGCGTCGGTGCCGACGGAGTCGGTGTGGCCTTCAACGGTGGTGGAGGTGGACGGGTACTGCTTCATGAAGTCGGCCAGGTTCTTGATGTCCACGTAGCTGTTCTGCTTGACCCTGGACTTGTCGAAGTCGAACTTGACGTCCAGCTGGACGCGCACGGCCTCGGCCACGACCGGGCAGCCGCTGGCGTCGACGGTGACGTTGGCCGGGGTGTTCGGGCACTTGTCGACGTTGTCGCAGACGCCGTCGTGGTCCTCGTCGGAGCAGACGTCGGCGACCGGCTCGGTCGCCGGGGCCGGCTTGGAACCGCCGCCGAAGTTCAGGCCGACGCCGACGCCGGCCATCCACTCGCCCTGGTGGCCGCTTTCACGCCTTTCCATGCCGTACTGGCCGTCGAGGCCGGCCCTGGCATAGAAGTTCTCGGTGAAGTAGTACTTCAGGCCGGCGCCGATGTTGGCCATGGTCAGGTTGCGGCGGCGTCCGTCTCCGCTGTTGACGTCGGTCAGGCTCTGGTGGCCGATGCCGGCGGAGAGGTACGGGCGCAGGCCCGCGCCGGGAGCGCCGAAGTGGTAGATGGCGTCCAGCGAGGCCAGGCTGCCACGCACCTTGGCATTGCCGCTCGAGGAGGTGCCGCGGAGGTCGTGGTATTCACCGTAGGACAGCGCCAACTCGACGTCGTCGGTCAGGAAGTAGCCGAGGGAGCCGCCGTACAGGTCGCCGTTCTGCATGTTGCGATTGCTGTCGGTGAAGTAGCGCTTGCCGAAAGCCTCGACCTCGACCGAATTCCGGCCTTGGGCGAAGCCATCCATGGCAGACAAGGCGACCATGGCACCCACAACGACGCCTAAGGTGTTTCTCAATTTCATTCACGCGATCCTTTCAATAAATACAGGGCACAGGTTCAAGCAACAGCCGAAGACCCACACCAGATGAACGAGTGTGAATCTTTCATCCACGACAGGGGCGAAGTTCCATTTCCTGGAGTCTTTTTCTCGAAATATCCACGAGGCAAGACCGGCGCTATTCAACTTGTTTCAAGCCAAGCAAATGCTATCGGCAGGTCCCGAACCGGTTCCGGGCAGCCAGGATGGTATCCAGGTGAACTCCGGCAACACCATGCGACGCCGTCTGAATTCTTCGCTCCACGATTCCGCCAAGTACGACCACCCCAGGCTGCGGACAGAAGTAGCGGCCAACCCTCCTTGCCACTACATACCGCGATCATCTTGAACCCGGCCCCCAACAGCCCTGACTGGAAGAACACGGATTATCTTCCAGGCCTATCAGCGGACATTGACTTCAGAAAGCGCGCAGGAAGTGCATCGACCCAGTAGCGGCGGCCATCAAGCCGATCCCGATATCACCGCCAGCGGAGGCGCATGGAACGGCCTTTTCCGAGGCGGCCATCCCGCAGGCTGCGCGATCCCGGCATATCGAATTGACGAAAAGTAAGGCGCCGATCCAGACCATTTTAGAACTCGTCAGATACCTGCCCCGAAGGCCGCGCCCTACTCTTCTCAGCGCAAGACGACGCAACTTCTTCTAAACAGATCAGCGCTGAATTTCTCCTTCGGAAATCCACCGGAGAACTGTTTCTCAAGCGCCGAAAGCGACCCCGAAGACTCATGTCGCCCGCCCCGCGGGCATTGGCACTTTTCGAGACGCTTGTGGGTTCGCGCCTGCTGCAGGATGCGGGAAGATGGTTGACCCTGTAACTATCTGACTATCCGTACCTAAATGAAAAATCTGATCGATAGCAAAATAAATTTCTCGGTCGTGACCGAAGACTCCCTCATACAGGCATATACCCTGGATGCAAGCCAGGCCGCGCCTGAACAAGTCCTGATGAGCAAGCCTGGCAACCTGTACCTATTGCAGGAGCCCCAGCATGCTTCCCTGAGCGATGCGCTGGTTGCCGAACGCTCCGGAGAAGACCTGCTGTTGGCTTTCCGATCCCAGGAGCAGGCCCGCCCGGCGCTGAAGTTCAAACCCCGAGAATGGGCGCCCGGCAGAACGACAGGAAGCTCAGCGTCTATGTGCCTTACGAAACCATCCAGAAGGAGTGGCGATTCTTCATGGAACGCCGCAACCACAACGATTCCTGAGCGATCGCCAAACCGGCCCCTTCGAAGCTACGCCTCGCACAGGCCCCGGAGCGCCAGCCAGGCCGCTTCGCAGGCCTGCTCCAGCACCTGGCGTTTCCAGTCCTCAGCGTCCACGTAGAAGGCATCACGCAACTGCTGCTTGATGCGCCCGGCCTTGTGCGCCGGCACCTGCGGCGAGCGGGCCAGCCACTGGTCGGCGCGCAGCGCGTCCAGCACCTGCAATCCCGGCAGGGTGCCGAACTCCAGGGTCATGGAGGTCAGCCGTGCCTGGGGGCATTCCTGCAGCGCGGCATGCACCATCTTGCCGTTGAGCCTCACCGACACACTGTTGCCCTCCTCCGCCGAACGCACCGACTCGCCCCACCAGGCGCGGGAGCGGGCCAGCGACGCCGCGGTGTTTTCGCCGGAGTGGATGCGCTCGCCGTGCCCGCGGGGGCCGAGGCCGGTATGCAGGTCGATCCAGCCCAGTTCGCGGCAGCGCCGGCCCTGTTGGCGCAGCACCTGGCGCACCTTGCCGTTGCTCCAGGTGGGCTCGGCGCCGACGTAGAAGAGCCCATGCGGATGGCTGCTCTGGCCGCAGGAAACGGCCTGCTGCAGGTGCCGGCGGCCATGGCGCAGGACCTGCAGCAGCAAGCGCGCACGACTCAGCCGCGACGGCCAGCGGCGTGGCACCAGCAGCGGATCGAGACGGGCGTAGGCCGGGTTCTCCGGCAGGGGCGCGGAAAAGTCCAGGAAGTTGCGGTTGAGGTCGACGTTCTCGTGGGTCCAGCGCCGCCACCAGGAGAAGCCGTAGGGGTTGACCGCGTGGAGGTAGAGCACGGCACAGCCGCTTTCGTGCACGCGGGTCCGCCAATGCGGGTCGCGCAGCATCGCGGTCTGCACGGCGGAACCGCAGAAGCCTTCGACGCCGTGACAGCCGCTGCTGATGATCAGCAATCGGCTGGCGTCCTCCGGGCCGTCGCGGGCCACGTCGAGGGCCAGCGGCTCGCCGTCGCGCCCGGGTAGCGGGTGGTCATGGGATTCGACGGCCAGGCCGGCGGCGGCACAGGCCGCGAGGAACTTGCCACGCGCCTCGGCGTAGCTCTGGGAGAAGCAGGCGGACGGGTTCATCGTCACTCCAGGATGAGCGCAGCCGGGACGCGGGCCGCCGGGCCCGCGCCCGGAAGACGCAAAGGGGATGGGATCAGGGGGCCGGCGGCCGGCTCATGGGCGGCCGCCGCGGCTCATGCCGTGGCGGGCAGGTCCGTGGCGGCGCTGCCGTGCAGCGCCTGGCGGGTGCGCTCGGGGGCGATCAGGCGCAGGCCGAGCAGCGCGCAGAGGATCACCGCGGCGCCGATCAGGCCCAGGCCCAGCTCGAAGCCCTGGGCGATGCTGCCGCCCTTGTGCTCCACCAACTGGCCGATCAGCCAGGGCGCGAGCATGCCCGCGCTGGTCAGGCCGCCGATGTGGATGGCCAGCATGGAGCCGCGCTGCGCCGGCGGCGCTATGTGCGCCACTATGGTGTTGCAGAAGGTCGGCAACAGGTTGATCAGCACGCAGCCGGCTAGGTACAGGCCGATCACCGCCGGCAGGTTGCCGTGGAAGCCGCCGAGGGCGACGAAGGCCGCGCCGGCGAGGATCGCGCAGACCACCGGCAGGCGCACCAGCGCGGTCTGCAGCGGCACGCCGCGCTTGAGCAGGCGCTGCGACCAGGCCGAAACGCCGAGGTTGAACACGATCACGCCGAGGGTCGCCGCCATCACCGTGTAGCCCGATTGCAGCGGCGTCATGCCCAGGCCCTTCTGCAGGTACACCGGCACCCAGCTGTAGACCAGCGCGTTGGGCAGGTAGCCGAGGAAGCCCAGCAGGGTGATCCAGAGGAAGGTGCGGTTGAGCAGCAGGCGCCGGTACGACAGGTGCTGGCCGCTTTCTTCGCCGCTCGCTTCGGCGTGGCTGCCCTCGCGGCCGAAGGCCAGCCAGGCGAGCATCCACAGCAGGCCGATAAGCGCCAGCGCCAGGTAGGCCATGCGCCAGCCCAGGTGCTGGATGGCCAGCGGCAGGGTCAGCGCGCCGAGCACCGCGCCGAGCATGATCGACACCTGGATCAGCGACGAAGGCAGCACCCGCTCGCGCGGGCCGAACCATTTGAACACCGCGTGCTGGGTCACCGCCGTGCCCGGCCCGGTGCCGGCGCCCAGCAGCAGGCGGCTGGCCACCAGCGCGGCGAAGCCGCTGCTGAAGCTGACCAGCAGCTGCGCCAGCATCCACACCAGCGACATGCCGAAGAGGATCCAGCGGGTCGGGAAGCGGTTGGCGAGGAAGCCCACCAGCACCCCGGAGACCGAGTAAAGGAAGAAGAAGGCGCTGCCGATGAAGCCGAACTCGCTCGGCGTCAGCTTCAACTCGTCGATGATCTGCGCCCCGGCGAAGGCGAAGATGGTCTTGTCCATCACGCTGATGACCATCACCAGCATCAGCAGGATCAGCACCAGGGTACGGCGTGCGTTGCGCATCGTTGCTCCATTGGCCATCAGGCGGCCAGGTAGGTCTCGACCAGGCGCACCCAGAGGCTGGCGCCGAAGGGGATGGCCGCGTCGTTGAAGTCGTAGCCGGGGTTGTGCACCATGCAGCCGCTCGGCCCGCTCTGGCCGTTGCCCAGGGCGATGTAGCAGCCCGGCCGGCGTTCGAGCATCCAGGCGAAGTCCTCACTGCCGAGAAAACCCGCCGGCGGCTCGGACAGCAACCGCTGCGGGCCCACCAGCTCGCTCGCCACCTGGCGCAGCAGTCGCGTTTCGGCCGGGGTGTTGACCAGCACCGGCACCAGCTCCTCATAGTCCAGTTGCGCTTCGATGCCATGTACCGCCGCCACCCCCTGGGTGACTTCGGCGATGCGCCGCTTCAGCAGCTGGCGCACGTCCGGGC